>CAWEUM010000001.1:0-219210 GCA_963812255.1 uncultured Gammaproteobacteria bacterium
AGGTGAGGTCGTGCTCTCGGTCGGCGCGCTATACGTTACGACCCTCGCCGCGATCGCACTTTGGAGTGGCGCCGCCGACGGTCGAAAATGGGGTGGCAATACGGGTGGCGGAATGGGATGAGCGCGGCTACCGGTACGATTCAGTAGCCGACCACTTCGCCGTCCTTGCGCATCTCCGTCGCCCCCCAGTAGACGTGTTGTTTCGCGTCGTAGCGGATCGCCTGGTAGCCGCCGAATGCGCCCGTGCCCGGCACGATCTTGTAGCCGCGCTTCGCGAGTTCAGCCTTCACGGCCGGATCGTATCCCGACTCCATCTCCACCGAACCGATTCCCTGAGACGCTTCGCCGGTCGGTTCGGCGTTGCCGTAATGGCGCCACCGCGCCGCATCACCGGCTTCCTGCACGTTCATGCCGAAGTCGATCATGTTCACGAGCACCTGCACATGTCCCTGCGGCTGCATGTCGCCGCCCATCAACCCGAACGACATCCACGGCGCTCCGTCCTTCATCACAAACGCCGGAATGATCGTGTGAAACGGTCGCTTACCTGGCGCATAGACATTCGCATCCTTCGGGTCGAGCGAAAACAGTTCGCCGCGATCCTGGAACATGAAGCCGAGTCCATCGGCGACCAGCCCCGATCCCATGCCGCGATAGTTCGATTGAATGATCGACACCATCATGCCGTCATCGTCCGCGATCGCGAAATACGTGGTGTCGCCTCCGAACAAGCTTGGATCGCCCGGCCCGATGTTCGGATCCGCGCGCCCCACTTTGATGATCTTGCGACGCTCATCTGCATACGCGTTGGAGAGCAGCCCCTTCATTGGAACATCGACGAAGCGGGGATCCGCGTAATACCTGGCGAGGTCCTCGTATGCCAGACGCTTGGCTTCGAGCATCACGTTGATCGCGTCAGCGCTGCCAACACCCATCTTCGCCAAATCGAATCCCTTGAGCAGGTCGAGCATTTCCAATACCGCGAATCCCTGCCCGTTCGGCGGCAGTTCGTAGACGTCGTAGCCACGATAATTCACCGACTGCGGCGTCACCCATTCACCGTGATAGTCAGCAAAATCTGCGTAGCGTAGATCGCCGCCGATGCGCTTGAAGTACCCGTCGATCCTGTGTGCGATGGCGCCTTTGTAAAATGCATCGCGCCCGCCCTTGGCAATCACCAACAACGTGTGGGCGAGATCCGGATTGCGAAACACCTCGCCCTCGGCCGGCGTATGACCATCGATCAGATACGTCTCGCGCGCGTTCGTGCTCTCCTCGATCAGTGCGCTGCGTTTCTCAAACGCGGAGAAGTTGCCCTCCCAGTACCTCGCAACGAGTTGCGTCACCGGAAAGCCATTCGTCGCGTATGCGATTGCAGGCGCCAGATCGTCGGCAATCGGCAGCTTGCCAAACCGCTCGTGAAGCGCGAACCAAGTGTCGACGGTGCCGGGCACCGTCACCGGCAACGAGCCCACGCTCGGGATGTGATCGATGCCAGGCATTCCGGCCTTCGCGTATGCGGCCCTGACCTGGGTCTTCATACTCGCCAGATCGCGGCTTTTCGCCGACGGGCCGGAGCCGTTGTAGCCGTAGAGTTTGTGTGTCTTCGGATCCCACACGATGACGAAGCAATCGCCACCAATACCGTTGAGTACCGGTTCCATCAGTCCGAGTGCGGCGTTGGCGGCAATTGCCGCGTCCACCGCGCTGCCACCCCGTTTCAGGACATCGATCGCGATTTGCGACGCCAGCGGTTGTTCGGTCGCAGCGATACCATGTTGCGCGAGAACCGGCGAACGCGACGCCCAAACGGCGCCGGCGTAGCGCTCGCCGCGTCCGACGCCGGCATGAGCCAAGATCGTCACGGCCGCTGCCAACAATCCGAGTAATGCGACGACTGATCGAACTCCAATCAACGATCCGACTCCGGCCGGACGATCATCCACGTGCCGCTCATTTGCGCTTCACGCTCTCCGCTACGCGGTCGCCGAGATTCGCATCGACGTTGCGCCAGTATTCGAGCGCTCGATCCAGCACCGGCGCGGAAACACCGGCCTTCAGGCGGCCGGTGATGTTGTCCACTAATCGCCGCCGCGCGTCGTCGTCCATCACCTCGCGCACCAATGTGCCTGCCTGGCCCCAGTCATCTTCATCGGAGTCCACCCTTGGCGTGAGGCTGGCGTTCCGGGATACGCTCGCGGTTGAAGTTCGCCATCTGCTCGATCAGACAGTGATCGTGCAGCACGATCGGGCCGTCCGCACCGATGCTGAGGGAGTTTTCGTCACTGGCCACTGGAATTCCTGCATCGGTCGTGGTGGATTTGTTCTGCTCGGTACTCATTATTTTGCTCTCCGTGCTTTCATGACGGTGACTACACTGATTCGATTCGCGTCAATATTGAAATCGATTGATCCGATTGGTTGGATAGGCTCCCACTATGTACGCAGCCGTGCGCCTTGTGGCGATACTGTTCGTTGCTCAGGGATGCCGTCCCTGCCATCACCCGCACAGGCACCGCCCGTGACGGCAATTCCTGTTGACGACGACACGCAACTCGACCAGATCATCGCGCCGGCCCTCGCGAATCATCCCGGACAGTCGGGCTTCCGTCTGCTGTCGGAAGGCGTCGACGCGTTCGCATTGCGCGGTCTGTCGGCCCGCGCGGCCGGACGCAGCCTCGATGTGCAGTACTACATCTGGCACGACGATCTCACGGGACGGTTGCTGGCACTCGAACTGCTCGATGCCGCCGATCGCGGCGTGCGGGTACGTGTGCTGCTGGACGACATGGATGCACGGTCAAAAACCTTCACCTTGGCTGCGCTGGCTGCGCACCAGAACATCAGCGTGCGCCTGTTCAATCCGTTTGTATCGCGCAGCGGACTGCTCACCAAAGGCATTGAGGCGCTGACGAGCTTTTCGCGTATCAACCACAGGATGCACAACAAGACCTGGATCGCAGACAACCGCCTCGTCTTCACCGGGGGGCGCAACATCGGCGATGAATATTTCGCAGCCAGCGACGACGTCAACTTCAACGATCTCGACCTCGCTATCGTCGGGCCCGCGGTGCGGCAGTTCTGCGACTCGTTCGATCGATACTGGAACTCGGATAGGGTTCAGCCGATCCAGAGCCTAAGTCCCAACGACGTCAACGCGGGGGCGCTCGCGACACTGCGCATAGAGGCTGACGCGTATGTGCGCCAGGCGAAAAACGATCCGTACGCACAGGCAATCGCCAGTCATGATGCGGCACAGACGTGGCGCGCGCGCCTGGCGCCCATGGAGTGGACCGCCAAATGGCAGGTGCTGAGCGACGCGCCCGACAAAACCGCGCAAAGGAAGCCGCCACTCGAGAGTTCAGCGGTGTTGCAAGGCCTGAGTGCGGCGATCAGCGCCTCGCGCGACGAGGTGGTGTTGATCTCGCCGTATTTCGTGCCGGGAAAGGGTGGGACGAAGCAGCTCGTAGACGAAGCACAATCGGGGCGCCGCGTGCGGATTCTGACCAATTCGCTGGCCGCAAATGACGTTGCCGCCGTACACGGCGGCTATGCGAAATATCGCAAGAGGTTGCTCGACGGTGGTGTCGAACTGTGGGAACTCAAGCCGGAGCGCCACGTATCCGGCAAGACCAACGTGAGTCTATTCGGCTCGTCCGGCGCCAGCCTGCACAGCAAGGCGGCGGTGATCGACGACAGCGTTGCTTTCGTTGGTTCGTTCAACCTCGATCCACGCTCGATATCGCTGAATTGCGAGCAGGGGGTGCTGCTGACCGATCCGGCGATTGCCGCCCAGGTGGCGCAGCTGTTCGACGAGATGTGCGCGCCGTCGAGCGCCTGGCGCGTCGACCGGGACGCGAATGGCAGCCTGCGCTGGAGCGATGGCACGCACACATACCACCGCGAGCCTGAAGCCAGCCTCACGCGACGCATCCAAGCCAAGCTGGCTCGTTGGCTGCCGATCGAGCCGATGTTGTAGAGCCGATTCCATGGAAATGCTTGCATTCGATCAGCAACATTCACGCTCGCTAACAGACCGGTCGTGCGCGTGAGCGCGCCACAGTGGATCCTCGAAACCCGCGCCTTGACCAAACGCTTCAAGGGTTTCGTCGCGGTCAACAACATCGACCTGCGGGTACGCCATGGCAGTATTCACGCGCTGATCGGCCCCAACGGCGCCGGTAAGACGACATGCTTCAATCTGTTGACGAAATTTTTGGCACCCACCTCTGGCCAGATCGTGTTCGACGGCATCGACATCACGCGGGAGCAACCGGCTGCAATCGCACGGCGTGGCGTGATCCGTTCGTTTCAGATTTCGGCGGTGTTTCCGCACTTGTCCGCTTTGGAGAACGTCCGCGTGGCGTTACAGCGCAAGCTCGGTACCTCGTTTCATTTCTGGCGCGCGGAACGCAGCCTGCACGTGCTGAACGCGCGTGCAATCGAGTTGCTGCACCAGGTTGATCTCGAGCGTTTCGCACACACCGCGGCAGGCGAACTGGCGTACGGCCGCAAGCGCGCGCTGGAAATCGCCACGACCTTGGCACTGGAGCCGAGACTGATGCTGCTCGACGAGCCCACACAAGGCCTCGCCAGTGAAGACGTCGACCGCATCTGTGGTCTCGTCAGGAACGCGTCGGACGGCCGCACGGTGCTGATGGTCGAACACAACATGAGCGTGGTATCGAGCCTCGCTGACAACATCACTGTGCTGCAAGGCGGTGTTGTTCTGGCCGAGGGATCCTACCAGCAGGTGTCGCAGAACTCGGCGGTGATCGAAGCCTACATGGGCAGCGCGCCCGCGGAATCAGCAGGCGCGCGCTGATGACGATGCCTTTCCTTGAAGTCGCGAATCTGCACGGCTGGTACGGCGAATCACATGTGCTGCACGGCATGAACTTCCGCATCGACGAAGGCGAGGTGGTCACATTGCTCGGGCGCAACGGTGCCGGACGTACCAGCACACTACGCGCGGTGCTCGGGCTCATCAGCCGCCGCGCGGGGTCGATCAAGGTGCGGGGCATTGAAACCGTGGGCATGCGCACGCACGCGATCGCCCGCCTCGGCATCGGCTATTGCCCCGAGGAGCGCGGCATCTTCGCGAGCTTATCGGCGCTGGAGAACCTGATGCTGCCGCCGGTATTGGGGGACGGCGGTATGAGCGTCGAGCAGATCTACGGCATGTTTCCGAATCTGCGCGAGCGATCGTCCAGCCAGGGCACCCGCTTATCGGGTGGCGAGCAGCAGATGCTGGCGATCGCGCGCATCCTGCGCACCGGTGCGCGCCTGTTGTTGCTCGATGAAATCTCCGAGGGCCTGGCCCCGGTGATCACGCAGAAGCTCGCGGCGATGGTGATGACGCTTCGCACGCACGGCTACACCATCATTATGGTCGAGCAGAATTTCGTCTTCGCCGCGCCACTCGCCGACCGGTTCCTGGTCATGGAGCATGGCCAGGTGATCCAGACCTTCACGCGTGATGAGTTGCCGGGACGCACCGAAACACTTCACCAGTACCTCGGCGTCTGAGCCACATCATCGGCTATCCTTGCTCGTTCACAGGAGTCCAAGATGAATTTGAAAATAATCACCGCCACCTGCGGCATCGTCGTTCTGACGATGTTGGGCGCTGCCGCGGCTGCGCGGGCGCAGATCTCCGGGGACGTCATCCGCATCGGTTTCATCACCGACATGTCCGGCTTGTACGCCGACATCGACGGTCCAGGTGGCGTCGCCGCCATCAAGATGGCAATTGACGATATGGGCGGCGCCATCGGCAACAAGAAGATCGAACTACTGGTCGCCGATCACCAGAACAAGCCAGACATTGGCGTGGTGAAAGCGCGCGCATGGTTCGACACCGAAAATCTCGACATTCTGATCGGCGGAACCAACTCGGGTGTCAACCTCGCGATGGCCAAGGTGGCCGCGCAGAAGAAAAAACCGATCGTCGTGGTAGGCGCCGGGACGTCGGCGCTCACCAACGAACAGTGTTCGCCCTACACCATTCACTATGCGTTCGATACCGTCGCGCTGGCCAAAGGCACCGGCAGCGCAGTGGTCAGGGCCGGTGGCAAGAGCTGGTACTTTTTGACCGCCGACTATGCGTTCGGTCATGCGTTGGAGGCGGATACGGCCAAGGTGATCGAAGCGGCAGGCGGCATCGTGGTCGGCGAATCACGCGCGCCGCTGAACACCAGCGACTTCTCGTCCTACCTGCTCCAGGCACAGTCGAGCAAGGCGCAGATTCTCGGCCTCGCCAACGCCGGTGGGGACACCGTCAATGCCATCAAAGGCGCCAACGAGTTTGGCATCAACCAGACGATGAAGCTCGCCGGATTGCTGATGTTCATCAACGATATCCACGCGCTTGGCCTGAACGCCACCCAAGGCATGTACCTGACGAGCAGCTGGTACTGGGATCGCGACGACGAGACGCGCACATGGAGCCACCGCTTCTTCGAGAAGATGAAGCGAATGCCTTCATCGTTGCAAGCCGCCGACTACTCGGTAGCGCGCAGCTATCTCGACGCCGTCGCGGCGCTGGACAGCGACGACGGCGAACAGGTGAATACCTATCTGCACCAGCACAAGGTCAACGATATGTATGCCAGCGGTGGCTACGTACGTCCCGATGGCCGAATGGTGCATGACATGTACCTGATGCAGGTAAAGACCCCGGCGCAGTCGAGCCAGCCGTGGGACTACTTCAACGTGGTCACCACCATCAAAGGCGAAGATGCGTTCACGTCCAAGGCGGATTCAACCTGCAAACTGTGGAAATAACGACATAACCAAGGGGATACGCGTCGCCGCGTCAACGCGGCGGGAGCGATAATCGTTCGTCATCTGACCTAAATGGATATCTTCGGCATACCCATCCAGGCATTTCTCGGCCAGCTCTTACTCGGTCTGGTGAATGGCTCGTTCTACGCGATGCTGAGCCTTGGACTGGCCGTCATCTTCGGACTGCTCGGCATTGTCAATTTTGCGCACGGCGCGTTGTACATGCTGGGTGCGTACGTCGCGTGGATCGGTATGGACCGCCTCGGTATCAGCTATTGGGCGGCGCTGCTGTTGGCGCCGTTGTTGATCGGTGCGCTGGGCGCGCTGATTGAACGCACCTTGCTGCGACGGCTATACGACACCGACCCGATCTACGGCCTGCTGCTGACGTTCGGTCTGGCGTTGATTGCCGAAGGCGTGATGCGGGAACGGTTCGGTGTATCGGGCCAATCGTACCCGGTACCTGACCTACTGCGCGGCGCCACAAACCTGGGATTCATGATCCTGCCTAACTACCGAGCGTGGATCGTGCTGGCATCGCTGAGCGTGTGTCTGAGTACCTGGTTTTTCATCGAACGCACTCGCCTCGGTGCCTACTTGCGCGCCGCGACCGAAAATCCTGCGCTGGTTCAGGCCTTCGGCATCAACGTGCCGGTAATGGTGATGCTCACGTACGCGTTCGGCGCGGGACTCGCGGCGCTGGCCGGTGTGCTCGCTGCGCCGGTAATCCAGGTGACGCCGCTGATGGGCAGCCACTTGATCATTGTCGTGTTCGCCGTCGTCGTGATCGGCGGCATGGGCTCGATCCTCGGCTCGATACTGACCGGATTGGTGCTCGGGCTGATCGAGGGGCTGACAAAAGTATTTTACCCGGAAGCATCGAACGTCATCGTGTTCGTCATCATGGCGGTGGTATTGATGATCTCGCCGTCCGGGCTGTTTGGTAAGGACGCGCAATGAACCCCAACGATGCAACGCAGGCGCGCCACGCCCGCTGGATCTGGCTGGCGGGTCTGGCACTGTTGGGCATTGCCCCGTTCATTGGTCTTTACCCATTGTTCATCATGAAGGCGCTGTGCTTCGCGATCTTCGCCTGCGCGTTCAATCTGCTGCTCGGCTTCACCGGCTTGCTGTCGTTCGGACACGCCGCATTCCTCGGTGCGGGCGCCTATGCCACCGGCTGGCTCACGCGCAGTGCCGGCCTGCCACCAGGGCTCGGCATTCTGGCCGGCACAGCGCTGGCCGCCACACTCGGGCTGGTGATGGGTTTGATCGCGATTCGCCGCCAGGGCATCTATTTCGCGATGATCACGCTGGCGATGGCCCAGATGATCTACTTCGTCTGGCTTCAAGCGCCGTTCACCGGCGGCGAAGACGGTTTGCAGGGTGTGCCGCGAGGGATGCTGTTCGGCGTGCTGCCGCTGGCCGAACCGCTGGTGATGTACTACTTCGTGTTGGCGGTGTTCGTCGGCGTTTTCCTGTTCACCGTGCGGGTCGTCCA
This sequence comes from uncultured Gammaproteobacteria bacterium, assembly GCA_963812255.1. Lineage (GTDB taxonomy): Bacteria > Pseudomonadota > Gammaproteobacteria > Pseudomonadales > Azotimanducaceae > DATJGR01. The sequence continues at coordinate 8,288 of CAWEUM010000001.1, forward strand.
TTCGCCGTTCGGGCAGGTGGTCAAGGCGATCCGTGAGAACGAACCGCGCGCCGTGTCGCTGGGCTACGACATCGATCGGTACAAGCTGCTCGCCTTCGTTTTGTCGGCGGCGCTTGCAGGTCTGGCCGGCGCGCTGAAAGCCGTGGTGCTCGGCTTTGCGTCACTCACCGATGCGCATTGGTCACTGTCTGGCGAGGTGGTGCTTATGACACTGTTGGGGGGAATGGGTACCTTTGCCGGCCCGGTCCTCGGCGCATTCACGATCAGCGGACTGCAGGACTTCCTGGCCGACCGCGCCGGATCGTGGGTCAGCGTGATCATCGGCGTGATATTCGTCGTGTGCGTGGTGGCGTTCCGGCGCGGCTTTGTGGGTGAGATGCTGGCCTGGCAGCGTCGCAGGCGAAGCTGACGCAGCACCAGGCCGAGCGTACCGCCCGTTGCGAAGGACGCCTACACCTGTTCCATCGCAGGCGGTATGTTCGCATTCTGACGAAAAAGATTGTCCGGATCGTATTTCCTCTTCATCTGCCGCAGTCGGGTGTAATTGCTACCGAACGACGCGCGAATCTTCTCTGGATCGTCGTCACTGGACGCGTGATTGAGATACACCGTCTGATCCAGTTCTCCTTCGGAACGCCGCCAGAACTCTCGCACCCAACCGATACGCGCTGGCGATTCCTCCGCGCGTTCCCAGCAACCGATCGCGTCGAAGTCCCATTGCGGTTCGCGGGCGGAAAATGCAGTCGCATCCGGCGCCACGCGCGTCGCTGCCCCATTCAAATAGAACAGCAGAAACGCGTCGCGCGATGATCCGAAGTCTCCGGCACCGTCCACCATCGCATCGATGAATTTGTCGCTCAGTCGCCGCGTGAACGCGGAACGCCAATACCGATGCAAGCCGTGCACGGCGCCCGGATCATCGAGCAGCGACTGACGTTGACAATACTTCATCGGTCCGACCAGGTCGGCGATCGGCTCGCCGAGCGCCGCCTTGATCGGCGCGAAGGCGCGGATCGCCGCGTCGATATCACCGGTGTACCCCGGTACCAGTGCGGCCACCCGCGTGCCGTCTGGTGCAGTGAGACAGCCGGCGGCGAGACCGGCTGCATCCGGCAGCTCAGGACAGAAGTCGCGATAGAACCGCAGCACCTCCCGTCCCCGCGCAAGGGGATAGAGCATCAATCCGCCAAACACACTCGTGGCAGGATGCAGGCGGTATTCGAACGATACCGCTACACCGAAGTTGCCGCCGCCACCGCGCAACGCCCAGAACAGATCCGGATGCAGCGCTTCGCTCGCGGTCAGAAACGACCCGTCTGCGGTCACAAGGTCCACCGACAAAAGATTGTCGATCGTCAGACCATGCAGACCATGCAACCAGCCGAGGCCGCCCCCCAACGTCAATCCGCCGATCCCCGTGTTGGAGACGGTGCCACCGGTCGTCGCGAGACCAAAGCCCTGTGTTTCGTGGTCCAGATCTCGCCACAATGCGCCGCCTTCGGCGCGCCCGATGCGGGTCGTTGGATCGACGCGGATACCCTTCATCAGCGACAGATCGAGCACCACACCGCCGTCGTTAGTACCGTAACCGGGTGCACCGTGTCCACCGCCACGCACCGATAGCTTCAGGTTGTTGTCGCGCGAAAAGCCTACCACCCGTTGTACGTCACAGACTCCGGCGCAGCGTGCAATCAGCGCCGGTCGGCGATCGATGTTGGCGTTCCATACGCACCGCGCGGTGTCGTATCCGTCATCCGACGGCTGCAACAAGGTGCCTCGCAGCGAAGCGCGCAGAGACGTAACGGCGGCGTCATCGATTTCCGTCTGCTCACCGTCCAGCGTGACCACTGCCGTATTCATCGCCTTCCCTCATTTGTTAGTTGGATCTCCGGCAACCGTAGCATGGATCGGGCGGATGCGGATTCCGGTATTCGATGATCACGGCTGGCGGCGTTCAAATGCTCGTAAGCCTACCCTCATACAGGTACATTGCGCCGACGTCGAACTCAAACGAGGAGAGGATGATGGGCGATCTTCCGCAACGAACGCGTACGTATCGAAACTCGGTGATGAACGGCGAGCGCTGGGATCGTTTTGAGCCGCGCGACGGCGACATCATCATCACGACGTCGTACAAGGCTGGTACGACTTGGATGCAGGGCATCTGTGCGGCGCTGGTGTTTCAGCAACCACAACCACCGGTTCCTCAGGATGAACTCTCGCCGTGGATCGATGCCAATTTCGCGCCGATCGACGAAGTCATTTCTCAGCTCGAGGGACTCCGACACCGCCGCTACATCAAGACCCACTGCCCCCTCGACGGCGCGCGCTACTACGACAACGTCAAGTACATCTTCGTCGGTCGCGACGGCCGCGACGTGTTCGCGTCGATGTGGAATCACTGGAACAACATGACGCAGGAGTCAATCGACGGCCTGAACAATGCGCCGGACCGGCAAGGTCCTGAGCTGCCGTATCCGCCGCAAGAGGCTCGGCCCGCTTTCGATACGTGGCTCACGCGCGGCTCGTTCGATTGGGAACGCGACGGCTTCCCGTTCTGGTCACACCTTCATCATGCGCAGACCTGGTGGGACTTCAAGCATCTGACGAACATCCTGTTCGTGCATTTCAGCGATCTGAAACGCGATCTGGACGGTGAGATGCGACGCATCTCCGCGTACCTCGGCATTCCGGTCGACGAGGCGATCTGGCCCGACCTGCTACGTGGCGTGTCGTTCGACGCGATGAAGACCAATGCCGGGAAAATGGCACCAGGCGCGACGCAGGGCTTGTGGAAGGATGCCGGCAACTTCTTTCACAAAGGCCAGAACGAGCGCTGGCGCGGCTTGCTCACCGATGCACAGAGCCGACGCTACGAGGAGATGGCACGGCAACGCCTCAGCCCGGATCTCGACACTTGGCTGAAACACGGTTCGGCAGCGCTCTGACATTTTGAAGCGCGTGACATCCCTGTTGCGGCGCCAGATCAATCGGACAACGTAATCGTTGCGGTCACGGACAACCCCGATCGCAATGCATCGACCGCTGCTTGCCCGGCGTCGAAGCGAATCCGTACCGGCACACGCTGTACGACTTTCGTGAAGTTGCCGGTGCCGGGTTCGAACGGCAGCAGTGAAAACTGCGAACCGGAACCTGGCGCGAAGCTGTCGACGGTGCCGGTCAACGGACGGTCCGGCATTGCATCGACCTTGATCGTCGCGCGTTGGCCGGCCCGCATCCGTTCGGTTTGGGTTTCCTTGAAATTCGCAGTGACGTAGACCGCCTGCAGTGGCACCAGCGTCATCAGTCGCGAACCGGGTTGGACGAAGTCGCCTCGTTGCACCTGGCGGTTGCCGACGACGCCGTCGATTGGCGCCACGATCAATGCGTGTCGTTGATCCTGCCGCGCGAGTTCGAGCGTTGCGTGCGCGCGTCCGACGGTCGCTTCGGCTTGCTGCAATTGCGCCTCGAGCGTGGCGCGTTTGGCTCGAGTCACACTCGCCTGTTGTTGCGCAACGTCGAGCAGCGCAACTGATCGTACAACGTCCTGTTCCGCGCTGATCGCCGTCGCTGTGACGCTCGCTGCGTCGTGCACGGAGACGGCGCCGCTTTCGACGAGCGCGTCGTACCGTCGTCGGTCCCCGACCGCACGATCGGCTTGCGCACGCGACGCCCTGATCGAACTTTGCGCCGCGCGTACTCTTGCAGCGGCGAGGTTCTGTTCAGCATCGAGACTGATCAATGCGGCGTGCGCGGCCGCGACGCCGGCTTTGGCATCGGCTAGATCGGCCTTCGCGGTCGCAACACGTGCGTCGAATTCCTCGGGGTCGACGCGAACAAGCGGATCCCCCGCGCGTACGTGCTGGTTGTCCTGGACCAGCACTGCGGCGACCAGCCCACGAACTTTCGGTGCAACCGACGTTGCGTCGGCGGTGACATAAGCGTTGTCAGTGCTTTCGGTCGAACCCGGCAACACGATGTAAGTTGCGCCCCCGGTTGCAACCAGAAGCGCAATGCCGGCCGCGGCGATCGCTCGTCTTTTCGAATTTGTGGGCGACGCCACGGGCTCCGGCGCGGCGCTCGCGCCGTTGCGAGTGGCTTGTTCCAACACGGTTGTATCGACCGTTGCGTTCATTTCCCTTCCGGCCTCGTTTGAAATCGGGAGCGTTTGCTCTTGCGCATCATTATATGACGATAATAATATTAACAATCGGCATTTGACAAGCAGACGAATCAGATGAGCACCGTGGCCGGTTCGATCCCATTTGGCCGGAACGTGAACGGCGCGATGATCGATCCCGCGCTGCTGCCTAGCGCACGGAAGTTTTTGATCTTCGGCGTGATGGCGTTCGGGCAGTTCATGGCGCTGCTCGATATCCAGATCGTCGCCGCATCGTTGAACGAAGTTCAAGCGGGGTTGTCGGCAGGTCCGGAAGAAATCAGCTGGGTACAGACGGCCTACCTGATGGCCGAGCTCGTGATGATTCCGTTTTCAGCGTTCCTCGGTCAGGCGATGTCGGTGCGCTGGTTGTTCGCGGCGTCTGCAGCGCTGTTTACGATCTCGAGCGTGTTGTGCGGTTTCGCATGGAACATCGAATCGATGATCGCATTCCGTGTGTTGCAGGGTTTCACCGGCGGCGCGATGGTGCCGTCGGTGTTCGTCGTCGGTATGACAATCTTCTCCGGCAAACAACGCGCGTTGATTCCCGGAATCCTCGGCATGGTGTCGGTGCTTGCGCCGACGCTCGGTCCCACCGTCGGCGGACTCATCACGGAGTCCATCGACTGGCGCTGGATATTCTTCATCAACGTATTGCCGGGGATCGTGGTCACGACACTCGCGGTGATCGTGATTCGCGTCGATCGGGCGAACCCGGCGATGTTCCGGCGCATCGACTGGATTCATCTGGCGGCGATGGCGATCTTTCTCACGGGGCTCGAATACGTGCTCGAAGAAGGGCCGCTGCACGACTGGTTCGACGATTCACGTATTCAGATCGCGGCGTGGTTCTCGTTCGTTGGTTTCATGTTGTTCCTGGAGCGTTCGTTTTTTTCGGCGTCGCCGATCGTCAAGCTCACTCCGTTTCGCAAACCGACGTTTGCATTTGCATGTATTTTCAATCTGGTGATCGGCTTCGGCATCTATGCATCGACGTATTTAATTCCAGTGTACCTCGGACGGGTACGCGGCTATTCGAGTCTCGAGATCGGACTCACGGTTTGGATTGTCGGCATCGCGCAGATTGCGAGCACGCTCGTCGCAGCACGTTTGTCGGAAACGGTCGATCGCCGCATCGTGATTCCGATTGGTCTGTCATTATTCGCGTTCAGCATGTGGTTGAGCTCCCACATGACGGCTCAATGGGGATTTGCGGAACTGTTCTGGCCGCAAGTCGTGCGCGGCTTTGCAGTGATGTTGTGCATCGTGCCGAGCGTCGGTATGGCGCTGTCGGAATTCCAGGGACCGGAACTTCGGCAGGCGTCCGGCTTGTTCAATCTGATGCGCAACCTCGGCGGTGCGATCGGCATCGCGATCGTCAATACATGGCTGCAGGACTACGCGCGTATTCAGGGATTCCGGTTCAACGAAATGCTCGGCCGGGGTGAAGGCGTTGCGCACGACATCGTCGGTGAACTCGCACAGCGATTCTCATCCGTGACGCCTGATCCGGCGCACGCGTTGCTGCTCGCTCAGGGGATGCTGAATCGTGTCGTCGAACGACAGTCGCTCACGATCGCGTTCGATGACGTGTTCAGGCTGATGGCTTGGATGTTTTTCGCGGCACTCCTGATGGTGCCGTTTGCGCGACCATCCCCCGCGCGCACAACAACGCCGTCGCGGGTCGCGGACGCTCACTAGAACGTTTGATATGATCGACATCATTCATAGGCTGGGATCATCGAATCACTCACGGATCTGACGGAGGCGCCCGATGCGCTACGACACCGAACACAAAGAACGCACGCGCCAGCGCGTGCTGCGAGAGGCGGCAAATGCCATACGCGCAGAAGGACCGGACCGGATCGGCGTTGCCGGGCTGATGGCCAAAGCGGGGCTGACGCACGGCGGTTTCTATGCGCACTTCGAGTCGAAAGACGACCTGGTCGCGCAGGCGATCACGCAGATGTTCGACGATCGCTACAAACTCTTCGTGACGCGCACCGACGGCGTGGACCCGGCGCAAGGGCTGACTAAATTCGTCGACGGCTATCTGTCGGCGCGACATCGCGACGATACGAGCCAGGGATGTCCATTGCCGACGTTGTCGGGAGAACTCGCGCGAATGCCCGAAATCGCCCGAAAGCGTTTTGCCGAAGGCGGCGACCGTATCACGAAAGCGGTCGTTGCGTTGCTGAAGTCAATCGGCGTCGCGGATGCGCAGGATTTTGCGTTGTCGATGATTGCCGAGATGGTCGGGGCGGTGTCGCTGTCGCGTGTCGCCACCGATCCGGCACGTTCCAACCGGATACTGAAGGCGTCGCGCGACTCGATCAAAGCGCGTATCGCTGCAGCCTCGACAGCTTAGAAGACGTTCCGGACGACCGGCAGGCGCCGATCCATCGCCGGCCCAACGCGGGCGTCCTCGGCGTACTCCTGCCGAGATCACCGGTGCTGAGTTCGCTAGCCGCCCAGCGACGCCAGCTGCTGCGATTTGGACGCCAGTTCCTGACGCAGCCGCGGCAACTCCGATTCGATGCGTCCTTTTTCTTCGGCAAGCCGTTGGGTGACGGCCAGCAGATCGACGCGCGCCGCCGGCGTCAGCGTCGGATCGAGTTGTTGTGTTGCAGCCGCGACGATCTGCGTCTTGATCTCGGTGACACGCGTCTCACGGCTCGCGATCGCCTGCTGCAGGTCGACCACCTCGACGCGCGCCACGTAGAGCGTGCGACCTTGGTGGTAGGCATCCAGGAAGGCGTCGCGCTGATTATCAGGACAGACGTTGTAGTACGGAGCACCGCGCACGCCTACGTCGTAACCGTTGTTCGGTTCACAGTATTCGCGAACGCCCTGTTCCCAACCGAGCATGTAAGCATCACGGTTCGGGATGACGCCATGAGGGACACAGGCATTCTGGTGCTCGAGCAGCCGGCTCGACCGATAACCGGCGGCGCCGTCGCGATAGCCCACCGTCTGCCAATCGCCAGCGATGCACTGGCTTTCCGAAACCGATGTGCTATGGCAGGCGCCGAGCGCCAGCGTCACGAGGCACAGTAGAACAACTCGCATCGGAGTCTCCTTGCTCCGCTTCCGTGCGGCCATGCTAGGCGCTGCGGCGTGGTACGAAAGCGCCGCCATTCACAGTTACGCCCGCTCGCCGCATCACAAAAACGGAAACTGCAATGATGCGCAGGTGCCCGGGGCGCGGCATGGTTGTCTCGAACATCTGAATGGCACGAGCCGTTCGGCACGATGGCCGACCACAAGACCGCATTCGACGTGCTCAATCGCCGTTTCGACGCCGGCTTCAAGCTCTACGATACGGTTGTACAACCGCCCTGATCCATTCGCGGTTCGACCGGGCAGTTGGCTGCGACGAGATCCTAATCAGCCAAACAATGCCGGCGCGGCGCGCCAAAGGATGAAGCTGGCCACTACCAGGACCGCGATCGCAAAGACCCGGGTCAGGGCGGCGCGACGTGCCGCAAGACGGCCCGCGAGCGTCACGCCGCCAATTCCGCCAGCAATTCCGCCGAGCACGAAAAAAGCCGCAACGCGCCAGTCCACCATACCCGCGAACGCATACGACACTGCGGTCGTCAGGCCGAACGCGCCGACGGACAACAGCGACGACCCCACCGCGTTGATGGCCGCCATGCCGCTGCCTAGCATGATTGCCGGTACGATCAGGAATCCGCCGCCGATGCCGAAAAATCCGGAAACGGATCCGACCATCACGCCCGTCGCAACAAGTCGCCACGCAATCGTCGGGTTGATGTGGACCGATGCGTCGCCCACCGCGGCGCGCGTTCGCAACATCGCCAACGCGACGGCGATCATGACCAAGCCGAAAAAGAACAACAACCGCTGGCCGTCTACCGCCCGGCCGAGCGCAGCGCCGGCCGCGGCGCCCACCATGCCCGACAGGGCGAATACCACAGCACAAGGCCATTTGACGTTACCGGCCCGTGAATGGGAAATCAGATTCGCAAACGCGTTGGCGGCGACGGCCAGTGCACTCGTGCCGATCGCAAGATGCGTCGAACCGATGCCGACTACATAGATCAACAGCGGCACGGCGAGAATCGAACCACCCCCGCCCAATAGTCCGAGCGCAAAGCCGACGATGCTGCCCGAGCCGACCGTCAACAGATCGGTCGCAATCATCTGCAGTAGATTTCATAGATCGTGCTCAACAGGCGCACCGCATTGGGATCGTCGAGACGATAGTGAATCGTCTGGCCCTCACGTCGAGTCGCAACCAAACCTTCCTCGCGCAGCTTCGCCAGGTGCTGCGACAGCGCCGACTGACTCAGACCCGATGTGGCCACCAACATGCCGGCACTGCGTTCGCCGTCGACCAGTTCGCACAACACGCGCAGACGTGCTTCGTGTGCGAGTGCGCGCAGCATGTCGGCCGCTTCGCCGGCCCGGCGCTGCATCTTCTTCAGATCCTTCGCAGTTGCTTTCATCCGCTCGTTTTCTTTCGTTTGAATATTTTTAATTTAGATGAATCTAATATATCAATCAAATCTGGATACCGACAGTGCAATGAAACCCGGGATCCAGGATTCTTCCACCCAGCTAACTTTACCGTGAGCGATCGGATCGTCAGTGCCTCTTCGCTGCTACGTGTTGCGCCGACGCATCCATCACGCCTGTCAGCCGGTGACGCTGCGTCGGGCGCAAATCACTTTGGGTTCACCGTCAGTTGCGCGCAGTCGCCATGTCCAGTCGGTGAACCGACAGCCTCACACCCTCTGGTGCTTCAGACGTCGGGACGGCTCACGAACAGCAGGACCAGCCCGCCCATCGTCGCGAAGATGAACGCATCGTGAAACGAATTCGACCCGACCTGCGTCTGCCACATCTGGAACAGTGCGCTGCCGACCACGATGAAGCCGCCGAACCAGACGACCATCGCCATGCCGGTGCCAAGCACGGCATAGGTCTTGGCGGCGTTGAACGCATCGGCACCGGCGTGCCGCGCGACCCACAGGTCCCACGCGCCTTTCAGCGACAGCAGGCCTACGAGGAGTTCGCCGAGCAGAATGAGCAGATAGCCGATCGTCACCAGGGCAGGATGCGTGACCGGCGGAAAGATATGCGTAGCGTAGATCTCGTGCCCCTCCATGCCGACCACATACGCAACCGCACCGACACCGGCGCTCCAGTTGGAGACGTTACCAGCGACATACAGCAAGCCGAGCAACCCCACGAACGCAACGAGCACGATCTTCAGATAGCGGATCGGCATTCTCATTCCCCTGAGTTTTCTCCCCGGCACGGACCATACCGCCAAACCGCCCGTCTGTCTTTTTTCGGCGGAATTCGCGGTGCAGCGCGAGAGGTACGTTTCAGCCAGCCGCCGAGTGTAGACCGGGACGCCCGAAGCACGTCCGGTATTCCGCCCGGCGCGATGCCCCAGGTATACCGAAGTCGGCGTACCGCGAAGCGCTGACCATGACAGCTCGGCGTCTCGGACGAACGCTGCGCAGCGACGCAGGGTAGCTCGACCGAACGTGGGCGCGAACGCATAGCGCCCAACCGCGCCACGAGACCGTCCGGCGTGCGCCGCGTCCACCGTCGCCAGAGCCCGCCGTTGGCGAGCCGGCTGCGGCAATCAAATTGCGAGACGTAGTTCGCGAGCTGCGGCGCCGCCCGACGATCTGTATCCACAGAAAAGAAAAACCCGGCACGAGGCCGGGTTTCTCCGTTAGCGCGAGACTCGTTCGAGACTCAGGCCGCCTTGAGTTGGCTCGCAGCCAATTTGCCGCGCTCGGTGACGACTTCGAAGCTGACGCGTTGACCTTCGGTCAGTGTGTCCATGCCCGCGTTCTGTACCGCGCTCACGTGAACAAACACATCCTTATCTCCGCCTTCAGGCCGGATGAATCCAAAGCCCTTGGTAGCATCGAAGAATTTAACGGTTCCAATAGCCATTTTGGCCTCCATAAGTAAACCCGCGTACTAATCGGGACGCGGAAACGAACAATCTGGGTATAGCGAATGACTTGAAACGCGCGTCCCTAACGTGCGGACGTGTAGCTAAAGGCAGGCCAAAACGAAGATCGCGGGCGCACGCTGCGCTATATGCGCACGCAATGCAAGCGATTGTTTTCGACAAAGGCTCAAATCGACGTGTCCACCACGCACTTGAGCCGCAAATCCAGTCGTGCCTCCGAGAACGGCACCCGATCAGCCTTCAGACGAAACGCAACGAGAACGTGTACCGACGGCGAATGCGAGCCGTTGCCGAGGTTTCTAACTGCAGGGCGAACCGTTACACATGAGGGCTTTTCCACTGGGTGCGCCGTGGCAACCGCACGAGCGTCGCCTTACGAGCGTTTGAACGCCGCCAGTGCCCGCTGCCGCGCGAAGGCATGCTCGACGATCGGCGTCGGATAGTCGGCGGCTGCGCCGCTCTTCCAAGGTTCGAAGATCGCAGCCCCGCGCAGCCGGGCGAGTTCCGGCACCCAGCGCCGCACGAAGGTACCGTCGGAATCGAACTTCCGTGCCTGCGTCAGCGGATTGAAGATACGGAAGTACGGAGCCGCATCGGTGCCGGTCGATGCGCTCCACTGCCAGCCACCGTTGTTGGCAGCGAAATCGCCGTCCACCAACAGGTCCATGAAGTGGCGTTCGCCGTCGCGCCAGTCGATCAGCAGATGTTTGGTCAGGAACATCGCGACGAGCATGCGCAGCCGGTTGTGCATCCAGCCGCAGGCGTTGAGTTGGCGCATCGCCGCATCGACCAGCGGATAGCCGGTGCGGCCTTCGCACCACCGGGCGTACGCATTCGGATCGTCGCGCCACGCAACACGGTCGTTTGCCGGACGGAACGCCGCCCCGCGCCCGAGATCGTCGAATGCTGCCGCGACGTGCTGATAGAACTCGCGCCAGATCAACTCGTCGCGCCACGCTGTGACGCCGGGGTGATCGGAACCCGCCGCGAATGCCGCTTCGAGACAGCGCCGCGGCGAGATTGCGCCAACGGCGAGATAGGGCGACAGCCGACTGGTGCCGTCCCGATCCGGCCGGTTCCGGTCCTCGTGATAACTGTCGATCGAGTCCGCAACGAAGCGCGCGAGACGCGCCTGCGCGGCGCGTTCACCACCCGGCCACAACTCGGCGAGCCGGCCCGCATCGACCCCATCGAACTGATCCGGCAACGCTGACGACGCGATGTCGCTCGCTCGCTGCGCTCGGGGTACGCCGACGGCGCCGATATCGAACGCCGCAAGCCAGCGTCGTTTGAATGGCGCGAACACTGTGTACGGTGCGCCGGCGGCCGTGACGATCGTGCCCGGCGGCAGGATCACCGCGCCGCTTGCACGCACGAACGCGATGCCGGCGGCACGCAGCGCTCGCGACACGGTGGCATCGCGACGCCGCTCGTCGAGTGCGTACTCGTCGTTCGAGAACACCCGATCGGTACCGAACTCGGATGCCCAATCAATCAACTGGGACGCGTGCTCGGCGAACGGCGCATCGCGCCCGATCAAAAGCGGTACGTTCAACGCAGCGAGACGCTCCGCGAGCGCGGTGAGATTGCGCAGCAGAAAGGCGAGCCGGTTGCCAGCCATGCCGTGGCTGCGCCATTGCGACGTCGCCGGGATGAATACCGCCACCACCTCGCCGCGTTCGCGCGCGGCAGCGAGCGCCGGATTGTCGTCGACGCGCAGATCGTTGCGGAACCAGACGAGGCTGCGGTGCGTCACCAGCGGCGTTGCCCGTTCATAACTCGCGCCGTAACCCGGCCGCCGGCGGATGCGGCTCAAGATAGATCTGCCCCAGCGCATAGGCGTCGGGATGGCGTCGCAAGTGATGGCGCAGCAACGTCAGGGGCGCCATCAGCGGCACCTCGCCGCGGCGGAAGCTGTCGATCGAGTCTGCGAGCTCGCGCCGCGTGGCACCGTCGAGGGCGTCTTTGACGTAACCCTGCAGGTGCTGCAGGGTGTTGGCATGGCCGCCGCGGGTCGCCGGCTTGGCGAGACCCGCCATCAGCAGTCGGATGTAGGCCGTCGTCGTCGCCTCGAGATCGCCTGACAGATCGGCCAGCAGTCGGCCCGTCTCGCGATAGTGCGTGACGCTATGTGCCATCAGCAGATACTTGTACGCGCTGTGAAATGCGATCAGGCGTTGCGCCGAAAGCCCACTCGCCAGACAACGTTGCCAGTGTGCGAATGCAAAGGTTCGGGTAACGAAATTCTCGCGCAGCACCGGATCTTCCAGCCGACCACCCTCCTCGACCGGCAATGCCGGCCGCGCGGCGACGATCGCAGCAGCGAAGATGCCACGTCCCTTCGGTGTTGGCGCAACGCCGTCGGCCGCGTACACCTTGACGCGGTACAAGCCGCAAGTCGGCGAGTTCTTGATGAACACGTAGCCGGCGACATCGTCGAGAATCGGCAGCACGCGCCGGGCATAGGCCGCGAGCGCCTCAGTGACGTCGACAGCCGGATCCTTGATGCCCCGTGCTCGCGGTGCTGCCGGGTCCCCCATCAGCCGGATCGGATCGCGCGGCACACCCATCCCGATTGCCACCTCCGGGCAGATCCCGCGCCATTCGAACAATCCTGCGAGCTTGTCATGCGGGAGCGACGAGCGCTTGTGACCGCCGTCGAAACGGACTTCGGATCCGGTCAGGCAGTCGCTGACGGCAACCATAAGGGGCGCCGCGGGTCGCGGCGGCAGTATCGCGTGGGCGTCAGCAGCCAACAAAGAGGTCCCTTATCGCATCGGCGCCAACGGCTGCGGCGTTCGTGCAAACGCCTTGCCGCCGGTACGTCTCGCGGCGGTATTCGTCGCGGCCCGCCACCAGCCGGCGCGTAAAGTGATGCAGCGGATGCTCGTGCCGATCGGCCATGTTGTTGACCGCCACGAGTTCCAGCGTGTCGTGGGATTCGCACGTCAGTTTGCGCGGCATCATGCGTCCCATGCCGAGGATTGCAGTTCGTCTCATTGGGTTGTGTCCCGGCGCCGAACATCATGCCCGACACGGGCGCCGCGGTGAAGGCGGGACTCGCCGCAGCGGCGTTCACGTATACGTCATTTGCGCAAGCTATCGTTGCGGCATGGAACTCGACGAAATTTTCGTGCCGGAAGAGCGAGAGACCCCACCCAACGGCGAATACGACGACGTCTTCGAGCTGTGACACGTGGTACCGGCGTCCAACGCGCGACCAGCTCGTCCTAATGGGTCGATCGCAATCAAAAAGTGCTTGCCAAAATTCTTCGGATTGTGATCCATACTTCATTCTGCCGCGAGGTGCCGGAAACGGCTCGCCAGCGTTTTGGACCGAACGACATGCCCGATGACGATCACGTACTGAGTCCGGCCGCCGCTCGGGCATTCTACGATCGGTTGGGCACGAAGCAGGACTGGCAGGGCTTCTACGAAAACCCGGCGCTCGCCGAGCTGATCACCCATGCCCGATTCGAGGATGCGCTCAACGTGTTCGAGTTCGGTTGCGGTACGGGAAAGTTTGCAGCACGCCTTCTGCTGAACCATCTGCCCGCGCCTGCCACCTATATCGGCTGCGACGTCAGCCCCATCATGATCGGCATCGCGCGGCGCCGGATCACGCAGTTCGGTGCGCGGGCGCGCGTCGTCGCGTCGGACGGTGCGGTGCAGTTTCCGCTTCCGGATCATTCGGTCGACCGCGTCGTGTCGACGTACGTCCTTGACCTGCTCTCGGATACCGACATTCGGCGCTTCTTCGCCGAGGCGCGCCGCGCACTGGCGCCGCACGGTAAACTCTGTCTCGTGAGCCTGGCCACAGGAGTCCGCGTACCGTCGCGAATCGTCACATGGCTGTGGACGGCCGTGTTCCGCCGCAATCCGACGCTCGTCGGTGGCTGCCGTCCGGTCGACCTGGATTCGTTCGTCGATCCGCGGCACTGGCGCTTCGCCCATCGGCATACCGTTGCACCGTTTGGCGTTCCCTCGGCGATACGGGTTCTGGATACGACCGCGCATGACACATGATCGATTGTGCAGTTAGCCCGTCGAGGACGTGTTCGAACAGTTCACCGGCAGGAGGCGGTGCGGCGACGATGACGCACCTGCAAGTGAAATGGTTGGATGCGACGACGTGGCCCGATTTCGCGGGGTTGGTCGAGCGGCACAATGGCGTCTGGGGCGGTTGCTGGTGCATGGCTTTTCACCCGGAGGGGGTCGGCCGGGGCAAGACACCCGCGCAGAATCGCTCGGACAAGGCGTGCCGTGTGCGCGAGGGGCGCGCTCACGCGGCGCTCGTATACGATGGTGCGGATTGCGTCGGTTGGTGTCAGTTCGGGGCGCCCGACGAGTTACCGCGCATCAAACATCGACGCGCCTACCTCGACGGCGTGAGAGAGCTGCCGGATTGGCGCATCACGTGCTTCTTCGTCGACAAGACATGCCGCGGCCAGGGCGTCGCCGCCGCCGCGCTCGCCGGTGTACTGCGCGAGATTGCGCGGCTCGGCGGCGGCACGGTGGAGAGCTATCCGGAAGACGTCGAAGGCCGGACCGTTTCGCGCACGTTCCTGCACAATGGAACGCTCGCGATGTTCGAGCGCGAAGGGTTCGCACCCACGCGTCGGCTCGGCAAGAACCATTGGATCGTGACGAAGATCGTACGCAAGTCGACGCGGAGAACCGCTCGATGACGTCGCCGGCGCAACCGACTGTCGGACGTGAATCGCCGGGGCGTACCCGCCGGTGTATCCGACGGCTGGGCCGCGGCCGAGCTGGCTCGTTAGATCGGCATCAGATCGATCGGCCAACTGCAGGCGGGCAACTCGTTCGACACCTCCCTTGACACCAACGCACCGCGCGTGAACCCTGCTCCACTCGGGTTCGAGCAAACGGAGAGAGAACATGAGTGGACCACTCGAAGACATCCGGGTTCTGGAAGTAGCGAGTTGGCTCGCGGCACCCAGTTGCGCTGCGTTGATGGCTGACATGGGCGCAAGCGTGATCAAGGTCGAACCGCCCGGCGGCGACACGTATCGGCGCACGCTGCAGGGGATGTTCGGCGAGGACTTCATCCATCCGTCGTTCCAGTTCGACAACCGCGGAAAACGCGGAGTTTGCGTGAACCTCGAATCGCAGGAGGGACTCGAACTCGTCTACCGCCTCGCGCGCGACGCAGACGTCTTCATCACGAACCTGACCGCGCCGCGGCTCGCGAAGTACGGGTTGACCGACAAAGACGTCCACGCGTTGTCACCGTCCGCGGTTTACGCTGTGCTCGCGGGCTTCAGCGTCACCGGCCCGGACAGTCATCGACAGGCGTTCGATCAGACCGCGTTCTGGGCGCGCTCCGGCGCGATGAGTGTATTCGGCGACCGCGACGATGGTCCGCTGATTTCGCGCGGCGGATTCGGCGACCGCACGACGTGCCTGAACATGCTCGCGGCAATCCTCGCGGCGATGCGCGTGCGCGACAAAACCGGCAAGGGTCAATACGTCGAAATCACGCTGCAGCGAACTGGCATCTGGGCGCTCGCAAGCGACGTGACGACGGCGCTCTTCCAACGCACAGAACCAGAGCGCACCAGCAAAAAAGCGCCGGTGAATCCCATCTGGAATTTCTACGGCACACGCGACGGTCGTTACCTCGCACTCGTGATGCCGTCGGCGCTGCCGTATTGGCCGAAGTTCTGCACGATGGCCGGCAAACCCGAGTGGGCGAGTGATGCGCGTTTTCAAACGCTGCTTGGTCTCGCCGAACACGGCCCCTCGCTCGTTCCGGAGATCACCGAGATGTTCGCGGCGAATGATCTCGAATACTGGCGCCAGAAACTCGATGTGGCCGGGCTCATCTGGGAACCCGTCGCGCTGCTGAATGAGGTCATCGACGACCCCGCGCTGCGCGAAGCCGGGGCGTTTTCGACGATCGTGCACGCAACCGGCGGCGAGATGGAGATCATTTCCGCGCCGTTCCACATTCGCGGCGCGGGGATCGAGGTACGCGGACCGGCGCCCGATGCCGGCCAGCACACGCGCGAGGTATTCACCGAAGCCGGGATACCCGCGGCAACGATCGACGAAATGATCAAAAAGGGCGTGCTCGCCTAGCCGCCCGCTGGAACTGTCAGGAGCCATCATGGCGAAAACCAAAGAACTACCCATGGGCGATCCGCGCGAACTCGGCTTCGTGCCAGAGCGCCTCGACCGAATCGGGAGAACCATGGATGCGGCCGTGGCAAAGAACGACGTGCCCGGAACGATCTCGCTCGTCGCGCGCAAGGGCAAGGTAGTGCACGCGCACGTGACGGGCAAACTCGACATGCAACGCCCCGCGCCGCTCGGCATCGACAGCTTGTTCCGTATGTATTCGCAGACGAAACCCGTGACTGCGGCCGTGCTGCTGACGCTGTTCGAAGAAGGCGCGTTCCTGCTCGACGAACCCATCTCGAAATGGCTTCCGGAGTTTGCGAATCCAAGCGTGGTTGCGTATCACCAGGCGCGGGACCGCGTGCGCGGACGCACCGTCGCCGGCGTCGAACCCGCGCGGCGCGAGATTACGATCTTCGATCTGCTGACGATGACGTCCGGTCTGCCGTCGATGGGACGTACGCCCGCCGTACACTGGCCGACGCTCGTGCGCGCATGGGAAGGCACCGGGTTTGCGCCGGGCGACACGCGCTTCAACGATCCAGCGCTGAACTACGATGAACTCGTCGCGGCGCTTGCAGCCAATCCGCTGCATTCGCATCCGGGCGATACGTGGCAATACGGTTCAGACTTCGACGTGCTGACGTTGTTGCTGACGCGCGTTTCGGGCATGAGTCTCGATGCACTGTTCCAGGAGAAGATCCTCGGCCCGCTCGGCATGAACGACTCCGCGTTCTATTGCCGCCAGGCCGATCTCGGCCGGCTCGTCACCGACCATCAATGGGATCTGACCGGAAAACTGGCGATCCGCGACCGACCCGAAACCACCGAAAAGGCCGACCGATCGAATCGAAAACTGATGTCGGGAAACGGACTGTTCGGCGGCCTCCTCTCGACCCCGTGGGACTACGCGCGCTTCGCGCAGATGCTCGCCAACGGCGGCGAACTGGACGGCGTCCGGGTGCTCGGCCGCAAAACGGTCGAACTGATGCGAACGAACCACATCGGCGATCGCTGCATCGATCTCGCCGTGGGTCCGAACTACGGCTTCGGCTTAGGTGTATGTGTGCGCAAAGGCATCGAGTCGAGCTTCATGCCGGGCTCCGCCGGCACCTATGGTTGGGGCGGCGCGGCCGGCACGTGGTTCTTCGTCGATCCCAAGGAAGAACTCATCGGACTCTTCTTCACACACGTGTTCGGCTATCAGTTCCTGCCGACTGCGGACCTGTTCGAACGTTTCGAAAAGATGGCGTACGAGGCGCTGGCCTGAGGACACCGCACGCACGGAGTTGACTCGACCACACCCGGCGGAGACCTGTATCGAGCCCCGCGAGCGTCGTGCGAATCGTCGACGACGTCCCGCGGCGCTCCGTTCTCGGCCCTGCCGCCGCGTTGTGCCGTCAGCCGAGTTCGAGACCTTCGAGGTCGCCTTTGTCGCGCCATTTCGCGAGTAGCGCGTTGAACGCATTTGCGCCCGGTGCGTACGACTCGCCGCCCAACCCGCCACCGCGTACGACGTGACCTTCGTTGTTGTAGTAGCCCGGTGTACACGCCTCGAAAAACGCCTGATTGTTGATCTGGTGTTTACGGATCTCCGCCACCCACGCAACGGCGGCTTCTTCGGTCGGCTGTGAATATCGTACGCCGCGTCGCATCACTTCTTTGATGATGTAGCCGATGTGCTGAGCCTGATCGTCGAGCACTGAGGTCAAGTTCACCGACAAACCGTTCTGCGAAAGCCCCATCAGGAAACAGTTGGGGAAACCAGGGCTCGAAAATCCATGCAGCGTTTTCATTCCGTTGGCCCAGAATTCGCTCAGATGCAGTCCATCCTTGCCGACGATGTCGTATCCGGCGCGCCGCGTCCACGCGGTGCCGACCTCGAAACCCGTCGCGAAGATGATGCAGTCGACCGGGTACTCCACACCGTTCGCGACCACGGAACTCTTCGTGATCCGTTCGACGCCTTGTGCACCGCTGGTGTCCACCAACGTGACGTTCGGGCGATTGAATGTCGGCAGATATTCGTCGTTGAACGTCGGGCGTTTGCAGAACTGCCGATACCACGGCTTCAACGCTTCGGCAGCGTCCAGCTTTTGTACCGTTTTCTCCACCCGCTCGCGGATGCCGTTCATTTTTTTGAAGTCCGCGAGTTCTGCCAGCGCCGCTGCTTCTTCGGGCGACACACGCACTTCGCTCTTCTTCGGGATCATGCTCGCGAGATTGCGGAATATCTCCGTCCAGCCGTCTGCGACGAGATCTCTTTCCGCGGGCTGTCCCGTGACCATCGCGTTGAAGTTTTCGCGTCGTTCGCGTTGCCAGCCGGGCTTCAACGATTTTGCCCATTCGTAGTCGGTTGGCTTGTTGCCGCGCAGGTCCACCGACGATGGCGTACGTTGGAAAACGTAAAGTTGTTTGGCGTGCGCGCCGACATGCGGAACCGACTGAATAGCGGTTGCACCGGTGCCGATAATCGCAACGCGTTTGTCGGCGAGTTTCGTCAATCCACCGCTGTGATCGCCGCCGGTGTAGTTGTAATCCCAGCGGCTGGTGTGAAACGTATGGCCTTCGAACTCTTCGATGCCCGGAATGGCCGGCAGTTTAGGCCGATTCAGCGGACCCGTCGCCATCACGACGAAGCGCGCCTTCATTGCGTCGTGGCGGTCTGTAGAGACGAGCCAGCGCGCGCTGCCTTCGTCCCACTCCAGATGAGTCACTTTGGTCTGGAAACACGCGGTGTCGTAAAGCTCGAACGTGTGTGCGATGCGCTGCGAGTGCTCGTAGATCTCCGGTGCAAACGAGTACTTTTCTTTCGGGATGTAGCCGAGCTCTTCGAGCAGCGGCAGATAACAGTACGCCTCGATGTCGCATTGCGCGCCGGGATAGCGGTTCCAGTACCACGTGCCGCCGAAGTCGCCGCCCGCTTCGATGATGCGGAAATTGTTCAGTCCTGCTTCGCGAAAACGCGCACCCGCCAGTAATCCGCCAAAGCCGCCACCGATGATGACGATATCGACTTCGTCCGTGAGCGGTTCCCGCGTAAAGCCCGGCTCGACGTACGGATCGTCCACGTAATGCGCGAACTTGCCGTCAACCTCGATGTACTGCTCGTTGCCCTCAGGGCGGATCCGTTTGTCGCGCTCCTGACGATATTTCTCGCGCAGCGCATCCGGATCGAACCCCAGATTCGAATATTGCGTTTTCAGCAGACTGCTCATCTCTTCGTCTCCCCTCTCCGACCGGCGAATTCACTTGAATTAACCACCCATTGGTTATCACAAACTCCCATTTCTATGCAAAGCGTTTCGATCCCCCACCGATCGCATCCGACCCACGACGCTAGCGCCGCGCCGACCCCCGTTCGGGTATCGCAATGATGTGATACTCATGCTTCAGCGTCGCCACAACAGGACGCACCTCGACGCGGTGAACACCCGTAAAACGTTCGATCTGAGCATTGACCAATTCGCGAAGCGCTTGAATATCCACGGTGGTGATCAACACGAACAGGTTGAACGACCCCGTAATCGAGGCCGCGTAGGAGACTTCGGGTAAGCGACTGAACGCGTCAAGCGCCCCCTGAAGGCGGCTCGGTTCGACCGCCACCAGAACAGTCGCCGAAAGTCCGAGACCCAGCTTACCCGGATCCACCACCACACCCATCCGAATGGCGCGCGCGTCCTCGAGCTTCTTCAACCGCTGCCGAACTGTACCTTCGGAGACATCGAGCCGACGGGCAACTTCACGGTTACTCAATCGACCGTCCTCGCGCAGCAGAGCCATGATTTGCTCGTCCACATCATCAGTTCTAATCACGGCTCCCCCAACGCTGCGTAACCCGACTCGTACTTCCTTATTTCGAGCGCCACGTAAGAGTCGAGGCGCTGAATCCCCGGAACGTGCGCTATCTCTCCATTGACGATACGCGCGAGGTCGGCACGATCACGCGCGCCAAACGTCACCACGATGTCAGGGCTTCCCAGATACAACGCGACCACCAACACGCCATCGATCGCAGCGATTTCCGCGCAGACGTCGTCGACGCTCCTGCCGAACACGTAGAGATCCAGAAATCCCTGAAACTGATAGCCGAGCGAGTGAATGTCGCGCTGCAGCGTGACGCGCATGACATTGCGCTCAGTCATCGCTCGAATACGCGACGCAACGGTCGTTTCAGATATGCCCAAACGCTTCGCGATCGACTTGTTCGACGTGCGTCCATCGAGCCGCAGGGTATCGATGATTTGCAGATCGGTTTCGTCCGGAGTCTTCGACATTGGGGATGCCACGACAACAATGCGTAAGATTATCGCGCATTTTCTACGGAGACCATCGACATCGCCCGAATCGACGTCGCAAAGGGTCTCTCACCGGATTGAATCGATGGATCACGTAGCAGGGAACACATTCTCTAGCGCGTTTTGCCTATGACATTGAGTTCATACTTGGTTTTGCGCTTTCCGATGGTTGACACCGTCGCGCATCAGCCGCACGCTCCGTCGAACCTCGCATTGGAGCAATGCCGTGCGTGATCTGCTTATCAAGGACGGTCGTATCGTCGACGGCACCGGCCGAACTGCCTACGTTGCCGACCTGGCTGTCAACGACGGGCGAATTACCGATATCGGCCCAAACCTGGGCGGTCGGTCGCAACGGGTAATCGATGCTCGCGGAGCAATCGTAACGCCTGGTTTCGTCGACATTCATACGCACTACGACGGCCAGGCGACCTGGGATGAATCCCTCGAACCCTCTGCCAGCCACGGCGTAACCACCGTGATTGCGGGCAACTGCGGCGTCGGATTCGCGCCTGTCCGACCCGGCTGTGAATCGGAGTTGGTCGAGTTGATGGAAGGTGTCGAGGACATTCCAGGCACCGCTCTATACGAAGGAATCCAATGGAACTGGGAAACGTTCCCACAGTACCTGGACGTGCTCGCGCAACGACGTTGGGCAATGGACATCGGCACCCAAGTGCCGCATGGCGCCGTGCGTGTCTACGTAATGGGCAAGCGCGGCGTCCACAACGAAGCGTCGACCGCGGCAGACATCACTCAGATGGCATCGATAGTGCAGGATGCCCTCGCTGCAGGGGCATTGGGTTTCTCAACCTCTAGAATCCTTGGCCATCAATCGATCAGAGGGCTGCCGGTTCCCGGTACCTTCGCCGGTGAAGAAGAGGTCTTTGCAATCGGCGAAGCAATGGCTGCGTCGGGGGCAGTGTTCGAACTCGTTCCCGGCGGCTCGGTCGGACAAGGCGGAATGCGATTGGGCGCGGACGAAGCCCGACTCGATGTCGAACTCGACTGGATGGCGCGCCTATCCAAAAAGACGCGGCTGCCTATCACGTTTCTGATCGTCGAGTTTCAGGAAGACCCTGACGCGTGGAAGCACGTGCTGAACTTCGTCGCACATAGCAATGCCGACGGTGCGCGAATGTTCCCCCAGACTGCGGCACGGCCCGGGGGGCTGTTGCTCGGGTTGCAATCGAATCACCTTTTTCAACGGCGCCCAACCTACCTGAAGATCGCCGATCTGCCGCTCGCGCAACGCGCTGCAGCACTGCGCGCGCCGGAGATCCGAAGCGCCATTCTGGCGGAATCAGATCTGCCGCCACTGTCGACATCAATCAACGACGCGATCCACCTCATCATCGGTCAATCGCTCGAAGACATCTTTCCACTGGGCGACCCGATCGACTATGAGCCACTCCTCGACACCGCCGTGGCGGTACAGGCGCGCCGAGACCGCGTCGACCCGCAGGCACGTATCTACGATCTGATGCTGCAAGACGATGGTCGCGCGATGCTGTTACTGCCAACGTTGAACTTCGCGCGTCGCAATCACGATGCACTGTTCGGCATGCTCCGCGACAGCAACACAGTCGTGGGGCTGGGGGACGGCGGCGCGCACTGCAGCCTGATCTGCGACGCATCGAGCACGACCTACATGCTCACGCACTGGGTGCGTGATCGGCGAGGCGAGCGACTGGGCCTCGAACAAGCGATCAAGAAGCAGTCCGGCGACAATGCGGCGCTTTATGGGCTGAGCGATCGCGGCACACTGTCGATCGGCAAACGCGCCGACATCAACATCATCGATTTCGATCGGCTGAGACTCGGGCAACCGTACATGGTCCACGACCTGCCCGCAGGAGGTCAGCGTTTCCTGCAGCATTCTTCCGGATATTTGGCCACAATCGTGCGCGGCGTCGTCACACGGGAAAACGACCAAGACACCGGCGCGCGCCCCGGCCGGCTCATTCGCGGCCGCCGCTGAGATCATGACGAAGGTCATCGTGGTGGGTGCCGGTATTGGCGGACTCTCCGCAACGCTCGCATTGCAGGCGAAGGGATTCGAGGTCCAGTTGCTCGAACGCGACGCTCCGCCGCCCCCGGAGTTCGACCCAGCTGCGGAAACTGCCTGGCGGCGGCGCGGCGCACCGCAGATTCCGCACCCTCACTTCCTCATGGGCGGGCTTCGCAATCTGATTTACGCGTACCACCCCGATCTCGTCGATGCGCTGTTGCGATCCGGAGTTTGGGAGCTTCCGTTCAGCGAAACACTTCATCCCGCGGCAAAGTCGAATTACGCGGCCAAGCCCGGCGACGCGCAACTTACAGCGTTCGTCAGCCGCCGATCGACGCTTGAAATCGTGATCCGGCGCTACGTCGAATCGTTATCGCGGGTCGAGGTCGTCTCGAACTGTAAAGTCGAACGACTCTTGATAGACGTGCAGCGCGAGCCGCTCAATGTATTGGGCGTTGGCGTGCTCCGCGACCACGCGCAGACGGACGAACTGAGGGGCCAGTTCGTCGTCGATGCGTCGGGACGTTCCGGGAATCTCGCCCAGGATCTGCGTCGCGCCGGCGCAGATATCCGCGACGAGCAACACGAATCGGGCGATGTGTACTTCACCCGCCACTACCGTCTCCTTCCGGGGCGGCAGTACGCGCCACTACATGGCCTACCGGCAATTATTACATCGGACTACACGATTGGCATGCTGCCGGCCGACAACGGATTTTTCACGGTCACCATCGCGGTGTGGAAGGACGATCCGGTCCTGTACAAGGCCGTCAAGGATCCGCGCAAATTCGAGATTTTCTGCCGTCTGATTCCGCGGGCGGCCGGCTGGATCGACCCAACGTTCGCTGAACCGGTCAACGACATCGTATACGGATTCGGTGCGCTCGATTCGTTCTGGCGGACCACCGTGATCGATGCGGCGCCTCAGGTCCTGAACCTATTCTTTCTCGGCGATACCGCGGTCCGAACAAATCCGAAATACGGTCGCGGCTGTACGTGGGGATTCACACAGGCACATGCTCTCGCAGACATTCTCGCGCGAGAAAGCGATCCGGTGCGTCGAATCGTGGCTTACGAAGCCGCCATGCAGCGGTCGTTCCGTTCGAACTGGACGACAACGCTGGCGATGGATCGCAATCGCTACAAGCAATTCAGGGCAAAGCTGTCCGGTGGACGCTTGAGCCTCGGCGATCACATCGCGGAAAAGATCGATGAGGTGATCATTCAGCGGGGCATGCGCGCTGATGCGCATCTGCATCGCGCCATCATGAAAGGTTATCACGGGCTGGCCGATCTCGCAGACTGGACGAGAGACCCGTCCGTTTGGGTCCACGCTTTGCGGATTTGGCTTTCGCCGACAACCAAACAACTGCCGGATCCGATTCCACCGCGACAACGGGTCGTGGAATCGCTTGGTAATCACACATGATCAGGAGATACCCGTGACACCGACCGAACAGCGCAACTCAGCGATGGTCGACCTTTGGGAAGATACGTACAACAACGCCGTCGATCGGATGATCGACGAGTGCTACGCCGCAGACTGCGAGGTCCACAACATGCTTGCAGGCTCGGTGTTTCACGGTCGTTCGGGGCTGCGCGAAATCGAGCATGCGATCCAGAAGCATCAGGTCGATCGCAAGTTACGCGTATTGAAAAAGTTCGCGAGCGGCAACTCGGTCGCGGTCGAATGCGAAGGTATCTTCGGCAGCCTTACATTCAACGCATGTGTCATCCTGACGTTCAATGCGGATGGACAGATCGTCAGCGATCATACCTACAGTCCGGATCCTACCGGCTTATCGTTGACGTGAGGCGACCGGACAACCTAATTCTTGCCTCCCATCTTCATCGACACGCGTATGCCGTATTGTCTGGGCGACGAGTATTGCGACATGACCGATCCGGTCGTGCCGACCGCTTGCGACGAGAAGGCGTAGAGTTCATTGCCAATGTTCTGGCAGAACACTTGACCCGAGTACTTGCCGTCGTTGCTATCCCAGGCGAGGTGGGCGTTCGCAATCGTGTATGCGTCCTGCTCCATCTGTTGCTGGTTGGGTAGCGATGCCTCGAAGACGTCGAAGTAGAAGCTATCGGAGTAGGCGACGTCCGCGCGAGCGGTGAATCGCCCGTATCGAGTTTCCCATTCGTATTGGCCGCCAACATATAGCTTCCATGGCGGCGAGCGCATCAAATCGTTCCCGTCTACGCTGATCGGCGGACCGCCGGTAATGGGATTACTGAAAGTCGCACCGCCATTGTATTCGGTCGATAGATATGTCACGCCACCATCGAATTCGAAACCATCACCGACCAACGCAACGAACTCCAGTTCCGCACCGTAGATATTCGCCTTAGCGGCATTGGTGATGGACGATGCGTTGTTGACGAAACGGTTGACCTGGATGTCATCGTACTTGTAGACGAACGTCGCTGCGTTCAACTGCAAACGCTTGTCCAACAGTTGCGTCTTGATGCCCGCCTCATACGCCCAGATTGTCTCCGGATCGAATGCGCCCTGGCATTCGGACACGTTGAATCCGCCAGCCTTGAACCCCTTGGATACGCTCAGATACACCATCGTGTCGTCGCTGAAGTCGTAGTTGACGATTGCGGTACCGGTGGTTTCGTTCCATTCCTGATTGATGTGTTGATCACACGGGGCGCCGCCGAGATTATTGGATAGCTCACGATGCATGTCCTTGGTGTCGTCCGTATAGCGCGCGCCGAGAGTCAGGTGCAGGTTATCGACGATGTCGATCGTCGTCTGACCAAAAGTCGCCCACGACTTGCTGTTCTGATTGCCGCGAAAATCGAGGAATGGCGCGGCCGACGGCTGACCGGTCTTCAAACGCACCCCGAACGCCGCAAGACTGCCGGGTGGCAACGGCGCGCCGCCGGGTCCGAAGATTCCAAAAAGCGCCTCGTACGTCTGCTGCAGTGCGTTGAGGTCATAGTAGAAGTGGGTATTGCCGTCTTCCTGGAAGTAGAAGCCACCAATCATCCACGTTGCTCTGTCGTTCCAGTAGTTTCCCGAGAGGTTCAGTTCCGCGGTGTTCTGGCGGTTGGCCTGTTGACCATCCTGCGTCAACATCGGAATATCGGTACCGTCGACATCCATGTAGCGCAACCACTTGCTGTTCTCGTGCGCGAGAATCAGTTTTGCCGTAACGCCGCCAAGCTCAGTCGTTAGTGTGCCACTATAGCCATACTGCTTGATGTTGTTCTTGGTGGGTTGCTCTGTGTAGGAATTCTGTTTGTCCGGGTCAACGACGATCGGCGGACCCGCCTGCGGAAAAGTCAAACCGAACACCTGAGCAAGGCTCAATCCGCCGAGCCCCGGTTGCGGAAACGTCAGGACTCCGCCGAGATTGTCCGGCGAGATTGCACCGGTTGCCAAACCGGTTGGCGATATCTCACGCACCATGAACACGCCGGTGCTGCCGTGATCGCGGGTGTAGTTGCCACGCAGAATCAGATCGGTTGTGTCGTTCAAATTGAACGCCAACGCGGCGTGTCCACCCTTCAGGCTGTCGTCGCCCTCGGAATGACCCAGCGTCTTGTTGTCGGTGAAACCGGAGTGACTGTCCGTCACGAAACTCAACCGGCCTGAAGCCCCATCGGTCAGCGGACCGGATGCGCCGACTTCAGCTCTGATGCGATCGTAATTGCCGCCGGTGAGCGAGGCGTTGAATTCCGGCACGTCGGACGGTAGCCGCGTAATGATGTTGACCGCGCCACCGGTTGCGTTTCGACCGTAAAGCGTACCCTGGGGCCCACGCAGAACCTCTATGCGTTCCATGTCGAACTGCGGGACCGTTTGCGCAAACGTCGCACCGCGGTACACGCCGTCCTCGTACATCGCGACCGCTGTTTCGTTCGCAAGGTTCGTCAGATCTGTCCCCACGCCGCGAATGGCGGTCTGCGAAAATCCCTGCAATTCCGTGTAGCTCATGCTCGGCGTGTGCAACGCGACATCGCCGAAGGTCTCGATTCGATTGAGCTGAATCTGCTCTTGCGTCAGCGCAGTGATGGCGATCGGAGTTTGCTGAAGATTCGATTCGCGCTTCTGCGCCGTCACGACGATCTCTTCGATCTCCGCGCCCGCGGCGAACGCCTTCGATCCGAAACACAGCACAAACAGAACGAGCAGCGCACTGGTGCGCAGAACAAATTGGTTCACCGAAGTCTCTCCCCCATCGATCTCAATAGGTCCGATCAAACCGTTGGTGCGCATGTTGGATTGGCGCCAACCAAACGGGCAACCGATGCTACAAATTTGCGCCCGCCTACGCAATGTGTCATTCGCACCGGCATCTTGCCGTCATCTCGCAGCATTCTGTGTCAGTTTTCGGCGATAAATGTCGATCCCGGCTGATGCGCTTGCGCGTTAAGAATGAACGTCATCCGCTGGGTGCGTCAAGCACAGCCAGCGATCGTGGAGCGCAGGATTCGTCCCCTCTGGCAGTCCGTTGGGCAGGTCCGAGCACAGGGTTTTCACAGCACACTTCCGCATTCACAGCTGGTGTCGGTATCGTTCGCGGCCGGCGGGCGGCAAAACCGCGCGGCCAATATCCCGCCTGGTTGGTGAACTCGCTCACAGCAAGGCGTACTCGAGCTGACGCAGGCGAACTTGTTGGTCTTCAGCCCAGACGAACGGCAGGCAGCAGCAAGGCCACCTCACGCCTCATGTACTCGCGCCTGTCACCTAACTCCTACTTCTGCTCTGCGACAAGATGCGGTCGTTGGCGTTGAAGCGGTCTACCCGTTGAACCCGTCGTCGAGTTCGTTTTTTGGTTCAGCACGGCTCGTTTGCCTGAACGCATAAGGGATGATCCTTGTGTGCCGTAGCGGAAAACGCCCCAACGCGCGATTCCCCCGACGTTTCTGATGGCTTGAAGGTTGCTAGGTAGAACGCGTTGCCAACGAGACTTTCTCGAAAGCGCCAGCCGGTTCATCGGTAGAATGACATCGCCTTTCCGCATGAGTGCGTCTGAATGCCAGCCAAACGAATCACCGTGATCCCCGGCGACGGCATCGGTCCGGACATCGTCGACGCGACACTCGAGTTGCTCACCGCGTTGCGATGCGGGCTTGAATTCGAGGTTGCCCAGGCGGGTCTCGCCGCCCTGAAACAGGGCGCGGACCTCATTCCGCAGACCACGCTCGATTCGATCGCGCGCAACCCGGCCACGCTGAAAGGTCCCATCACGACGCCGATCGGCCGCGGCTTCTCGTCGATCAACGTATCGCTTCGGCAGACGTTCGACCTGTTTGCAAACGTTCGCCCGGTACTGACAATGCCCGGCGTGAAGTCGCGCTACGACGGGATCGACATCGTCATCGTCCGCGAAAACATGGAGGGCTTGTACTCGGGCGTCGGACAGACGCTCAGTGACGATGGCGAACGCGCCGAAGTGAAGAGCGTCATCACCCGTCGCGGCTCGACCCGTCTGCTTCGCTACGCATTCCAGATGGCGCACCGCGACGGTCGCAAGAAGATCACCGTCGTGCACAAGGCGAACATTCTGAAGACGACGTCGGGCTTGTTCCTTGATGTCGCGCGGGCGGTGTCGAGCGAGTTCGCCGACATCAAGTACGAAGAGATGATCATCGACAACTGCGCGATGCAGCTCGTGCTGAATCCACAGCGGTTCGATGTGATCGTCTCGACGAACCTCTTCGGCGACATCCTCTCGGACCTGTGCGCCGGTCTGGTGGGCGGCCTGGGTCTAACGCCGGGCGCCAACATTGGCGACGCAAAAGGCGTGTTCGAAGCGGTGCACGGCAGCGCACCCGACATCGCTGGCAGAAACATCGCGAACCCGGCAGCGATCATGTTGGCCTCCGCGATGATGCTCGACTATCTGCAGATGCCGGAACCGGCGGCGCGGGTGCGGCACGCCATTCGCACGACCCTCGGCGACGGTCAGGTGCGGACGCCCGATCTCCACGGCAACGGTTCGACGACGTCGTTCACCGCTGCGTTGATTGGCCATCTCTGAACGCTTGACACCACCGGTGACGCCTTACCTCGATGTCATGTCAAGCAGAGCGCGCACGTCCGACGCAATCGCGCCGATCAAAATAGCGATCGACGATACAGAACTCGACGATCCCGCGGCGAGAAGATTTGCGCGGCGCGGGGGTTGGTTGCGTTGCGGTGATCGCTCAGACTCGCGCTCACTCCTTTGTACGGAATCAGCGGATGACCGACTTCCAGACTCCCAATTTCACGACAGACCTCACAGGGCAGGTCGCGCTGGTCACTGGCACTACATCGGGCCTCGGCCGGCGCTTTGCAATCGTGTTGGCGAAGTGCGGCGCGAAGGTTGCGTTGACCGGGCGGCGCGCGGATCGTCTAGAAGAACTCGCCAAGGAAATCCGCGGCTTCGGCGGTACCTGCGTGCCGCTGCGTCTCGACATGACGAATACCGACAACGTGCTGTCGGTCGTTGCGGATGCCGAGGCTGCACTTGGCACCGTAACGATTCTGGTAAACAACGCAGGCATCCCGGATGCGCAGCGCGCGCACAAAATGTCCATCGATCTGATCGATGCGGTGTTCGATACCAACCTGCGCGGTCCGTACATATTGTCGTGCGAAGTGGCCCGTCGACTGATCGCGAAGGAGTTGCCGGGACGCATGGTCAACATCTCCTCGATCGGCGCATTCAACTACAGCGGCGGTGGTGCCGCGTTGTATTCGATAACGAAAAGCGGCATCGCGCGCATGACCGAAGCGTTGGCGGTGGAGTGGTCACGCTACCACATCAACGTCAACTGCATCGCACCGGGCGCGTTTGCGTCGGAAATGATGGACGGCATGCTGCAGCGGATCGGCGACATCACCCAGGCGTTTCCGCGGAAACGCCTGGGTGATCCGGCACAACTCGACAGCACTTTGCTGTACCTGGTATCGCCATCGTCGGAATGTGTTACGGGTACGATCGTCAAGGTCGACGATGGCCAGGGACCCCGCTAGCAATCGGTCGGATCGTCGATGATGGGAACCTTCGAACGTTATCTATCGTTGTGGGTCGCACTGTGCATCGTGGCTGGTGTTTCGCTGGGCAGTCTGTTGCCGGGCGTGTTCCAATTCCTCGCCGCCCTCCAATATGGCTCGGTCAACTTCGTCGTCGCGGCGCTGATCTGGTTCATGGTCTATCCGATGATGGTAGCGGTGGACTTTGCCAGCCTCACGCGGATTCAGGAGCGCCCCAAGGGGCTCGTGATCACGCTGGTGGTGAACTGGCTGATCAAGCCGTTCACGATCGCCGCATTGGGCGTTCTGTTCTTCCGCCATCTGTTCGCTGATCTCATCGACCCCGTCAACGCCGGACAATACATTGCGGGGCTGATCCTGCTCGGCGCCGCGCCGTGCACGGCGATGGTTTTCGTCTGGTCGCAGCTGACCGGGGGTGATCCGGCCTACACGCTGGTGCAGGTGTCGCTGAACGATGTCGTCATGGTGTTTGCGTTCGCGCCCATCGTGGCGCTGTTGCTCGGCGTCACCGACATTGCAGTGCCGTGGGAAACGCTCCTGCTGTCGGTAGCGCTGTACGTCGTCGTGCCATTGATTGCCGGCGCCATCACGCGCACGCGTCTGACGCGTCACGCCGACACCACCAGTGAGGTTGTCGCCGAAATCGCGCGTTTCACCAGCAGCATCAAACCGCTTTCGATTGTCGGCTTGCTCGCGACGGTGACTCTGCTATTCGGATTTCAGGGGACCGTCATTCTCCAGCAACCGGCACTGATCGGTCTGATTGCGGTGCCATTGCTGATTCAGTCCTACGGCATCTTTGCACTCGCCTACGGCGCGGCCTGTTTATGGCGGGTGCCGTTCAATATCGCGGCGCCGTGTGCACTCATCGGGACGTCGAACTTCTTCGAACTCGCAGTTGCGGTGGCCATTGGTCTGTTCGGACTGAATTCAGGCGCTGCCCTCGTCACCGTCGTCGGCGTACTCGTAGAAGTGCCAGTGATGCTGTCACTGGTCGCATTCGCGAACCGCACCCAGGGTTGGTTCGACGGCGCCGCCGAACACCAGAGACAATGAAGGTAGCCGTCCCGCATTCGGGCCAAGATGCGCTTTCATGTCCATGCCCTGCGCAGATACGAGCCGGCGACCAGGTTCACGTGTTCGTGATGGTCCTGCTTTAGGCGGCGGTTGGACGCCTGAATCTCTTGCCGCTCCAGTTGCGACAAGTCCTCATCAAGAATCTGCTTTGGCGCCATACCGGCGATGTGAAGGGATGAAGCGATTTGCTTCATACCGATGCCAGCACGGTACATCTCTACAACCTCCAAACGAAGGTCTACTGGATAACCGATTCGTTGCTGTTCCTGGGTCTCGATGATCTCGGTGCTCATTCTGCGGTGCTCCTTCCCGATATGCGTTTCTTTACTTGGAGGGCGAGTGTGCGCCGAAAGCAGCCTGTCCGGTGGAAGATTGCGCGAAGCAGGAATACTCCCGTCGCGGGCCCGGCGAACCGGATTACCGAATTCGGCTCGCTGGTCAAACGAGCGCGCCATAGCGGCTGTACATCGATCGAGACGAACCCAATAGATCACGGGATCGCTAGCGGTGTTCGACAGATTCGCTTGCCCGCATCGGATGCTGAGCGTTTGAAGGGCCGGTTTGAATGCAAGAGTGCTAGTCTCGCGGTAAAGGACGTCACACGACGACCCTCAACCCATCGGTAACCGAGTGCCGCACGGCCCGCCATGCCGGCAAGACACCGCCGGCGAGGCCGACAACGCATGCCCAGAGCATACCGGTGCCAAAAAGCCGCCAGCCGAAATCCATTTCCAGCACCGCCCCGTTCGTGCTGATGGCGACGCCGTTGAGGAGGAACCAGGCGACGCCAGCGCCAAGCAACGCGCCGATCACCGCCAACACCACTGCTTCAGCGACGACCGACACGAAGATCGGAAGAGATCCGAACCCGAGCGCTCTCAGCGTCGCAATCTCGACGGTTCGCGTCGCCACCGAGTTATACATCGTGTTGAGCGCGCCAACCAATGCGCCCGCCGCCATGATGGAACCCACCACATAGGCGACGACATAGAAGAGCGACGATGCATTCTTCGACTGCGCTTCGTAGTAGTCCTGCTGCCGCAGGACATCGACCAGCGCGCGTGGATCCGCCTTCAGGGCGGATTCCAGTCGCGGAAACACATCCGGCGACTTCATGCGGACCGTCGCTGTGTTGTACAAGGTGCGGTTGGAGGCGGACATCAGCGTTGGTGCGTCGGCGATGATCTCGGACTCGTGGATGTCGCCGTTGCTCGAGAAAACACCAACCACTTTCCACGTCGCGCCGTAGATCGAAATCTCACCGCCCAGGTCCAGATTGGCAAACTCTCGGGATGCCAACCGCCCCACGACGAGTTCGTAGACGCCGGATTTGAACGGCCGCCCTCGAATCAGTTGCAGCTGCGGATTGAGTTCGAAGCCGGTCTCGTTCCAGCCTCGCAGCGCCACGTTGACTACCCGATCGCTATCTCGAACCGGCAACCTCGCAGCGAGGACAGCTTCGAGGGACACGGCAGGTTTCCCATCGGGCAATCGGGCGATGCCCGGCGCACTCTCGATCGCGACTTCGGCCTCACGCGGCAAACTGCTCAAACCCTCGTTCGTCGCACCTTCACGCAGGACCATCGCGTGGTCTTCTCGCGACGCGCGCTCGAGAGTGGCTTCGATTCCCGTCGCCATCGCGAGCACCGAAACGAGCACGGCGACTGCACTGGCAACCCCGATGCATGCCGCGAGGGACTGGCCCGGACGATTGACGATCGCAAGGAGGTTGACCGCCGTGATACGGATCGTCTGTCGCAGCATCAACGCCCGCCGATGGCCTCGACGATGCTCAGGCGCCGAGCACGCCAGGCCGGCCAGGCAGCAACTGCAAAGGCGATGGCGAGTGCCAAACCGAACCCCTCGACATAGATGTCGGCCGGCAGCGGCAGCGACTGCATGCCAATCACCTGCAGCGCGGCTGGGAACGCTCGTCCAGCCAACGTCAGACCGACAGCTGCCGAAACGAGGCTGAGCAGGACTGACTCGGTGAGCACGATTCGGAATACGGCGCCGTCGGTGAAGCCGAGGGACTTCAGCACCCCGAACTCGGGTATGCGTTCCCGCACCGATTGAATCATCGTAGTGCTGGTCATGAACATCAGCGCGAACACCACCGATCCCAGAATCGAATCGACGAACAGGCTCAGGTTGCCGAGTTCCTGAATACCTTGCGCGATGAACTGCTTCTCCGACATCGACTTGGTCTCGTAGGAGGAGTTCGCAAACGCATCGTCGACGCGCTTACCGACGTCATCCAGATCACTGGCGTCGCCTATCGTCGCGATAAACCTCGACGTGGTGCCCGTCTCTTCGACGCGACCGCCATCGAGGTACTCGTAATGGAAGTACGCCCGGTCGGCAAAAACCTGGTCCGAGTTGGGGTCGGTGTTGTGGATTGCAACGATCTTGAACGGCCAGTTCTTGGACCCGTCTGCGTTGGTCCAGGCGACCGAAGTCATCGGCAACGTATCGCCGAGTTTCAGGTTGAAGCGTGCCGCAATCTTTGCGCCGATGGTGATGCCATCGCGGGTTTCTCGCAGCGCCTCACGCTGATCGCTGGGCAGATCGATTTCAGGGTAGGCGACGAGAAATGCCTCGAGATCGGTGCCTAGTATCGGAAACCACTGCGTGTTGTTCTGGTAGTAGGCGCCAAGCCAATCGATCGGCATAGCATTGGTGACGCCTTCGATCGACGCGATCCGCTGCTGGTACGCTAACGGCAAACGCACGGCATCGCTCGCGCGTCCGACAATGTGGATACGCGAATCACTTAAGTTTGCGATCGTGGTATCGAGGCTCGCCACCACACCGTGCATCATGCCAAACAGCAGAAATGCCACGGCTATCGCCAACCCATTGAGAATAGATCTGACTGGACGCCGGCGTAGACCTGCCCAGATGAGATCGGCGAACGTCATGTCGTCTCCCCAGGACAACATTGGTGAGATTGGAACAGCAGCCGGCGCTCAAAGCAAACCCGTGGATCTCGACACGCCATGCGGAATGGTCGGACCGCGGCCAATGTTCTGCGCAGGCCTTCACTCAGTCGGGCGGATCGGCGGCAACACCCCCGTTCGATGTGGCCAATGAGGCCGTTGTGCATTCGGCATTCGAGGCGATGGCGCGACTCGACATACTCGTTAACGACGTCGGGACGCGGCGGTTGCGACATGCGCCGATCAGCCGCGAGCATAAGCCGTGCCCGGAGCCTAGCTCGGCGATGTCACGCCGAGCTGCCGAAGTACTTCATGGACATTCAAGCCAGAATTGCGCTGAGCGTGGCTGATGGTGCCGTTTAACCACGCTCGGCTAGTTGCGGCCGCGCGGTGGACGCGGCACCAGAACCGGCGTACGCGCCTTGTACGCTTGGTATTCGGGATCGTCGCCCCAGCGCCGCTTGCCCCGCGCCTCCAGCAACGGTACGCCGCTGATGAAATTCAGCAGCACGAATACGAACAGCGGCGAGACCATCGTGATCCATCGCCAGCCCGAAAGTGCTTCCGCCGCGATCAACGCAAACACCGAGCCACAAGGTGATCTCGCCGAAATAGTTCGGGTGCCGCGACCATGCCCACAGTCCCGTCGTGATGAAGCGACCCTGATTCCGTAAATCACGCTTGAATGCGCGCTTCTGTGCATCTGCTGCGGCTTCGATCGCAAAGCCCGCGAACCACAACCCCACACCCACCCAGGCCAGCGCGCCCATGGGTACCGATTGCGTTGCTGTCATTGCCGCGAGACCGGCCGCTAGCGTCAGCAGCACCCACAAACCCTGGATCGTCCAAGTCATCAGGAAGCGAGGAAACGAGTACTTCAGTTCGTCGAAGCGGCCGTCGGCGCCCTCGCGTCTTACGCGCGAGAACAGGAAACTGCCGAGGCGCACCGCCCACACCGCGACCAGCAGCGCGATGACGCCGGCGCGATCGTCGCCGGTGCCGGCCCACAGCGCCAAGGCGATCACCGTCAGATATGTCAGCGAGCCGGTGAGATCGAAGAAGTGTTCGGTATGCGCCAGGAACGACGGCACGAACACGAGCCACTGCACGGCGTACGCGACAAACGCGCAGCACACGAACAACGGCCAGCCGTGCCAATACACGCTGTCCTGTCCGCCCGCAAACGCTACTGCGGCGCCGACCGCCAGCGCAGCCGCCGTACCCAACCAGCCCTGCATGTCTGCACTCTTCACGTCCGTCCCTTCGGCAATGTATTAGCGTCAGGTTCACCCTCCGCCACTTTGAGTCCGCCTCAGTCAACCACCTTGACGAGTTCTATCGTCTGCCCTCGTTGGCGAACCATCGAGCGCGCCGGGTCTGCTCAGAGGCCGACGACCCGGCGCACAATCACGTCGAGAATTCGCACCGACAAAAGATCGCGCAGTGCGATCAGTGGCACGTAGCTCGCCGCGGGCGACGTACCGCAACTTCGGACGCCGTGCTCCCACCGCGATCAGGATGCCCGCTGCGGCGAGCGCCAACGCGGCAGCCTTGCCGATGCCTAACGACGCACCGGTGATCAGGATGCGTTTGCTCACATCTACCCCCTTATACCAACTGTTGGGCCAACAGACTATCGGCCGTAGCAACGATAGCTTCGCGATTCGAACGCGGTGCGAATCCCAGGATCTTGCGCGCCTGACTCGTGTCGCAATCGCGCCGCACGCCGAGTTCAAACGTCACACCACGGGTCACCGGATCGAACAGCGCCGCGGCGCGCACCGCCCAGTTCGGCAGGCGCAACTTCGGCATTTTGTTCGCGTAGTTCGGCAGGTGGTCGCTCAGCACCGCCGCGATCTCTTCCATCCACATGAAGTCGTTGGCGCAGAGAAAACGTTTTCCGGCTGCATCGGCATGCGTCATCGCACGCACGTGCAGGTCCGCCACGTCGCGCACGTCGATCAACGGAAAGCCGAGCCGCGGCATGCCGGGAAAGTCGCCCTTCAACAGCTTCAGCACGATCTCCGCCGAGGTACCGTAGTCCTTTTCGAGCACCGGTCCTAGGACCGCGCCGGGATTGATGGTCGTCAGTTCCATGCCGCTGCGGTCGGTCTTCATGAACTCCCAGGCTGCGCGCTCGGCATAGGTCTTGGAGCGGGTGTACGCAGAATTGTCCGCACCATCGGGATCCGACCAATCCGCCTCAGTGAACGGCCGGTCGATGTTGCCACGGCCGTAGACGATCGCAGCGGTGGACGACGTCATCACGACCCGCTCAACCCCGGTGGCAGCCGCGGCGCGCAGGACCCGTAACGCCCCGTCCCGGGCCGGTTCGATCAGTTCGGCCGGATTCTTCGGCGCGACGCGCGGAATGGGCGATGCGACATGCAGCACATAGTCGGCGCCCGTCACCGCCTGCCGCCAACCGGAGTCGCCGCCGAGATCGGCTTCGAACCAGGTGATCGGCACGGCTGCGCCGTTGGCCTCGCGCAGCACCTGCTCGATTGCAGGCGCGCGGCCGAGCGACCGCAACGTGGCGCGCAACGCGAAGCCCGCGGCGTGAAGATTCAGTATGCAGTGGCTCGCGATGAAGCCGGATCCGCCGGTGACCAGTACGGTAGGCCGGTCGTTCGATTGACTCATCGGATCGATCCTCGTTGGAAGCTAAATGGGCCGCAGAATGAGCGGCAGCATGTCGGTGAGCGCTTGTGCGAAGTCGATGCGAAAGATCGCGAGATCCTCCCGCTTCAACGCGCGCCGCACCGCCGGACTCGGCGACGCTATGTGATGCAGGCCGATGACGACCGCGTGCAATCTGACCAACACGGCCGCGCCGGAACCGCGCGGCCAGCGCAGCGCGGTATCCAATCGCGCACCCAGCTCGACGACGCGCCCGCGCAGGAACCGTTTGAACTCCAGGACGTGCACATCGCCGATGTTGTGCTCGAGCACGGTGTGCAGAATGCTGAGCAAGCGCGGCAGCAATGGCGTCTCATCGATCGCCGCCGCCAGGATGCGCACCGCCTCATCTCGCGCAATCCGGCCGTGGACCGCCTGATTGACCTTCGCGAACCAGGCCTCGAGCGTCGCTTCGGTCAGTGTCAGGAATAGCGCTTCCTTGGTCGGGAAATACAGGTATAGCGTCCCCTTCGCGAGACCCGCCCGGCGCGCCACGTCCGCCATATTGATGTCCGGAAACGACTCGCGCGCGATCAGCTCGCTCGCAATGTCGAGGATCGCCTGTCGGCGCTGCTGGCGCTGCCCGTCGTCCCGTGCGCGCTTCCACGTGGCTTCGGCCATGATGACCGCAATTAATGACTCACGGTCATTTGATCATCATAACTGACCGTCGGTCAATTAAGAGCGCGCGAAACATTGTCGGCGCGTATCAGCCGCTCGATCACTGCATGTCGATCTCGAGCCAGATTTCGTTGCGGCGCATGAACGGCAGGCTGAACGGCGAGTTGTAGCGCGCCCACTGAGGCTCGCCGATCGCGATGAGTCCATCGCGCCGCATCGCGTCGCGCAACGCCGCGAGTTCTTCCCCGTAGCGCGCGAGCGACCAGCCGCCTTTGTAGGTGCGCACTGCGACCAACCGATCAGGCTGCTGGCGCAACCGCACGCGTACATCGTTCGGTTTCGGCAGCGTCTGCAGCGTGTACTTCGACGGCATGGTGAACTGCACAACGTAGGTACCCGGTGTAGCGCCCGGTTGCTGCATGACCGGTGCCTTCATCGCGATCGTTTCCGATGGCGCCTGAAGGACCGGCGCGGTCATCGCGATCGACTGCTGGCTCTGGTTCGCGCCGAAGATGTACTTCGCGAGAATGCGGAATCCGGCGTTACCGGCGTCGGTCTGCGAACCCGCAACTTCGGTCTCGGCGACGCAGTAGCCGGCATAGCGACGCAGTTCGTATCCGTCGGCCTTGCGGACGACCTCATAACCGGGTTCTTCGATGGCCATCGCGGGGCAGACTCCGATCAGCGCCAGCAGAATGAGCAGCGTTGCGCGCCGCATCAGCGCATTGGCGCAGCCAACCATTCTTCGATGTCGCGGTTGGCGCGTCCAGCGATCGCCGCACTCGGCGCGAGGCTGTCGAAGCCGCGCGGTGCACACGTCGACGGATGCGGCCATCGTTGAATCCTCCAGGAAATGAGCGACGTGACGCCAAGACGTTTCGCGTGGTTCTCGACGTCGCGCTGACGATATCGATCATTCGCTGGCTCGGCGATCGACCGAGGGCGGGAATCAGCGCTTCGCAGGCCTTTCGGAATTTGCCTTTGCCGCATTCGTGAACCTCTTCGGGATTACCGAGTATCTGATACGAAAAATGCGATGACGGACATCCTCTTCTTTCCGATGACCGAATACTGGTCATTCTAGCTCGCATTCGCCGCATTCGTTCTCGCCATGCTCGCGCTCGACCTCGGCGTGCTCCATCGCGACGCGCACGAAGTCTCGAGTCGCGAGGCGGCGATCTGGAGCGCCGTCTGGGTATGCCTCGCACTCGCTTCAAATGCGAGTCATCTCTACAAGGTACGGGCCCGCATGCGAAGCGGTCTAACTTGAACACTCCGCAATACGCGCCGCCGCGACAGCGGAAGTCACGCCACGCAGTCGCACTTGAGCGATGTGACGAAGGCGGCGAGCCAACTCCAAGCACGGTTCGTGACGAGCCAAAGCTCGCCGCGAACCGAGCAACGCTCTGAAGGTGCCGCGGTCACTGCGAGCAACGTTCGCTGTTGATCTTGTCTTGGAACTTGTGCCGGACCCGGATGTCGTGATGGGGCGAACGTGGCGGCTTCGTTTCCGCGCGCGGATCGTCGATCATGATCATCTTGCCCGGGACTGCACAAACATGAGCCAAGACATTCCAGCGGCACCGAGCGACTGTCACGAGACGGACGCTGCGCTGCTTACGAAGCTGCAGACCAGCCGCGATGGACTCTCCACCAGCGAGGCCGCAAGACGACTCGACCAGTACGGCTACAACGAGCTGCAGGAGGCGCGAAACAGTGCGTGGCTCAAGTTCCTTGGCTATTTCTGGGGGCCGATCCCGTGGATGATCGAAGTCGCAGCGATCTTGTCGGCGGCGGTGCGCCACTGGCCCGACCTCGTGATCATTCTAGTGCTGCTGGTATTCAACGCGGTGGTCGGTTTCTGGCAGGAATACCAGGCTGGGAATGCGATCGAGCAGCTCAAGAAGAAGCTCGCGTTGAAGGCGCGCGTGCTGCGTGATGCAACGTGGCAGGAGATCGAGGCGCGCACGCTGGTGCCGGGCGACATCGCCCGGTTGCGCCTCGGCGACGTGATCCCGGCGGACATGAGCCTGTTCGACGGCGACTATCTCAGCGTCGATCAGTCGGCGTTGACGGGGGAGTCGTTGCCCGTCGACAAGCATGCGGGCGATGTTGCGTACTCGGGATCGGTGGCAAAGCAAGGCGAAATGCTCGGGGTCGTCACCGCCACGGGCATGAGCACGTACTTCGGCAAGACCGCGAAACTGGTTGGCGAAGCGCACTCGGTATCGCACTTCCAGAAGGCGGTACTGCTGATCGGCGACTACCTGATCTACCTGGCGCTGGCGCTGGTCGCCGTGCTGTTGCTGGTCGGATTCGAGCGGCACTGGCCGCTGCTCGAGTTGGTGCAGTTCGCGCTGATTCTGGCCGTCGCGTCGATTCCGGTCGCGATGCCGGCGGTGCTGTCGGTCACCATGGCGGTTGGGGCCGTGGCACTTTCGCGCCTCAAGGCAATCGTCTCGCGGCTGGAGTCGATCGAAGAAATGGCCGGGATGGATGTGCTGTGCTCGGACAAAACCGGCACGTTGACGCAGAACGTGCTCACGCTCGGTGATCCGGTTGTGTTCGCGGCGAGCGATGCGCGGGCGCTGATCCTTGCCGGGGCGCTCGCCTCGAAAGCCGAGAACCAGGACGCGATCGACGCTGCGGTGCTCGCTGGGCTGGACGATGCCAATGCATTGACCGGCTACCAACAGGTTAGGTTTGTGCCATTCGACCCGGTCGGAAAGCGCACCGAGGCGAGCGTGCGCGACGCGCACGGCAACGCGTTCGATGTCAGCAAGGGCGCCCCGCAGGTGATTCTGGAATTGGCAAAGGTCGCAGGCGACGATCAACGCCGCGCGCAGAAGGCGGTGGACGAACTCGCGGCCAAGGGTTACCGGACGCTCGGCGTCGCGCAGCGCGATGCCGATCAGGCGTGGCGTTTCCTCGGACTGTTGCCGCTGTTCGATCCGCCGCGCGACGACGCCGCGCAGATCATCCGGGAAGCGGAAGGCCACGGCATCGACGTGAAAATGGTGACCGGCGACAACCTCGCGATCGCCCGCGAGATCTCAGGCACGCTCGGACTCGGCACCAACATCGTGATCGCCGACGCGCTGATGAAAGGTGACCTGGGTGCGTTGGCCGACGGGCGCGGCGAACAGATCGAACGCGCCGACGGCTTCGCGCAGGTGTTTCCGGAGCACAAGTACGCAATCGTCAAGGTGCTGCAGGCGCGCGGCCACCTCGTCGGCATGACCGGCGACGGGGTCAACGACGCGCCGGCGCTGAAGCAGGCGGAAGTCGGCATTGCGGTATCCGGCGCCACCGACGCGGCGCGCGCGGCCGCCGATCTGGTGCTGACGGCCCCCGGTCTCACGGTGATCGTGCAGGCGGTCGAGGAAGCCCGGCGCATCTTCGAGCGCATGAATTCGTACGCGATTTACCGCATCACCGAGACGATCCGCATCATGATGTTCATGGTGCTGACGATCCTCGTGTACAACTTCTATCCGATTACCGCCGTCATGATCATTCTGCTGGCGTTGCTGAACGATCTGCCGATCATGACGATCGCCAAGGACAACACGTGGCTCGATCCCAGACCGGTGCGTTGGCAGATGCCGCGCGTGTTGACGGTGGCGACGCTGCTCGGTGGTATCGGTGTGATCGAGACGTTCGGACTCCTGATCATCGCGCACTCGTGGATGAGTATCGGCCTCGCGCAACTGCAGTCGGTGATCTTCCTGAAGCTCGCGGTCGCCGGACATCTGACGCTGTTCGTCGCGCGCAGCCGGCGTCCGTTCTGGCGGCGCCCGTTCCCCGCGCCGATTCTGCTAGGCGCGATATTCGGTACCCAACTGCTGGCGGTTTTGATCGTTGGCTTCGGCTGGTTCGTAGCGTCGATCCCGTGGACGTATATCGGCGGTGTATGGCTGTATTGCATCGCGTGGATCTTCATCGAAGACGCCGCGAAGTTGTTCGCGTATCGGCACCTGGAACATGGGGGCGCATCGCACGGCCGGTTTCTGCAGACGCTCGGCAGTTCATTGCATCGCTGAGGCCTCGATCGCAACTGCGCGCTCATCTCGCGGGCGGTGCACGATCGCAGGCCGTTGCGCGTTCACAGCAGGACCGTGATCGAAGCACAATTCCAAGACGTCGACATACTCGACGAGTTTTTCGTGTTGCGAGCGCATTCGGTAACTCTGCACGGCGTGGTGCCGATGCGCGCTGCGCAGGCATGCCCGCCGTTCACGGCAAGCAGCCTGCTCGGAAAGACGCAGACGGGTGTTCGCGATCGATCTGTCGATCTGTCCCGACTGTGGCGTTAGGCTGCGCGTGATCGCCGAGGTACTCAGTTGGCCTGTCAGGAGTTGATGCCGTGTCGCCGTGGAAAGTGTCGATGCTGCTGGGCCTGTCGTTCTTCCTCGGGCTGGCATTCGAGGGCTTCTACGCGAAGTCGCAGGAGAGTCGTCCGGGCGGCATCCGCACGTTTCCGCTGATTTCGCTGTCAGGTGCGTTTCTGTATGCGCTCGAGCCGCACTACGCGATTGCGTTCTGCGTCGGCCTGATCGTGCTCGGCATCTGGTTGTATCCGTACTACCAGGCCGAGGTCATGCAGGACGACAACCGCGACAGCGCCGTCGGCGGTATCACGCTGGACGGCATCATGGTGCCGCTGTGCAACCTCGTCGCATATCTGCTGGGCCCGGTGGCGCTGTATTTCGAGCCGTGGGTCGCCTTCGGCCTCGCGGTCACCGCCGTGTTGTTGCTGCAGGCGCGCGAGCGGCTGCACGCGCTCGCGCAATCGCTGCCCGGCCCCGAAATTTTCACGCTCGGTCAATTCCTGATCCTGACCGGCATCGTGCTGCCGCTGCTGCCCAACGAATCCGTCACGTCTCTGACACCGATCACTCCATTCCAGGTGTGGCTCGCGGTCGTCGTCGTGTCGTCGCTGTCGTACGGCAGCTATCTGCTGCAGAGAGTGCTGTCGGCGCGCCGAAGTCTGTTCGTCACCTCGATGCTCGGCGGCCTGTATTCGTCGACTGCAACCACCGTGGTGCTCGCCAAACGTCTGCACGACGAGACGCACAATACCAGCCAGCATCAGGCGGGCATTGTGCTCGCCACTGCGCTGATGTATCTGCGGCTGCTGATCGTGGTTGCAATCTTCAACTGGCAGATCGCGCACGAATTGCTGGTGCCGCTCGTACTGCTGTGCGGCCTGGGTCTGGCACTGGCAGGACTGTGTCTGCGGCTTGGCGAGAAGGACATTTCGAGTCCAGCCGAGTCGCCGCCTCCGTCAAATCCGCTTGAAGTCCCGGCGGCGCTGATCTTCGCGATCCTGTTCGTCGTCATTTCGATCGCCTCCACCTGGGTGATCAAGGCGTTCGGTAACGTCGGTGTGTACTGGCTGGCCGCGATCGTCGGCGTAACGGACATCGACCCGTTCGTGCTGAGCCTCGCTCAAGGCGGCGTCGCTGGAATGATGCTCGGCGCGGCGGCCGTCGCCATTCTGATCGCGGCATCGTCGAACAATCTGCTGAAGGCAGTCTACGCGATCGCTTTCGCGGGTTGGCGTCGCAGTGGCGCCATCGTTGCATCGTTAGTCTTG
Organism: uncultured Gammaproteobacteria bacterium; assembly: GCA_963812255.1. Lineage (GTDB taxonomy): Bacteria > Pseudomonadota > Gammaproteobacteria > Pseudomonadales > Azotimanducaceae > DATJGR01. The sequence goes on from CAWEUM010000001.1 coordinate 50,783, forward strand.
CTGAGTCTGCTCGGTTTTGCAGTTGCGCTCTGGATGGCGGCACATCATTGAGCATGAATTGGACAATAAGGCACGGCGGGTGACGAGACTTCTCGGATTTGGAGGGTTGCTGTCGTTCATGCCGAAGACGTCCACCTCGCACCGCATGCCGAATGTGGGTATTTTTACGGTATCGGAGGGTGGCCTCGGCCGGATACCTACAAAACACAGGGTCGATCCCAATTCTTACGGTTGCAAAAGTCCGCAGAGGCGCACCGAATGACGAGCACTACGAATTGATAAACGCGCTTTTGCCGCGTCAGCGCACACGGGTAGCGCTTTGAGCGATACGCCGCAACCCGAGCAAAGCAGGGACACGGTTCCGCTGGTCCAGCCGCTGAGCATTCAGGCGTCGTCGTTGATTCGCTCGATCGACGCATTGTCGACGATCTTCTGGATCAGCATCGGCGGCACGATCCTCACGGTACTCCTGGCGGGCTAAATCAACTGCCTGCAAACGTAGCATCCGATTCGATCTACATCGGCGAGTATCAGGTGCCGAAGTCGATTCTGCCGATCGCGAGCCTAGGCTTCGCGTCGTTCGTGCTGTGGCTGACGGCGAACCACCTGCGCATGCTCGATCAGGTACTCAATGAAAGCCACATGCCGCTACAGACGATGCAGGAGATCTTCACGCTGAATCCGCCGGTACTGAACATCTTTCACCCGGACAATCACCGGCCGCTCAAGTTCGGCACGGGCAGCTCGATTCTGATGATCAGCTGGTCGGTGTTTTTTGGTAACAGCATTGCGTTCACGCTCACTTCCGCGGTGCAGCGCGGGGCGTCAATCTCCGACTTCGAGCTACCCGAGCTGATCGCGTTCGGGGTGCTGACGGTTGCCGTCATGGCAATCGGCAGGCGCGCCATCGACCGCCCGTTGGACAATATCCTCGAGCGGCTTCATGGCAGTACGTTCGAGTTCGGTTGGGCGCGCACTCCCCTTGGCTCAACTCTATTCGAGTCGCTCTGCTGGCTCGCATCCCGCACCAGGCCCAGGTCGGGTCCGGGCGAGCGCGCGAAATGTGGGTTATTTTCGGGTGTATATCCCTTTACCCCGGTCGGATACGTATCCGACCCCTCCTAGCGCGGCTTCAGTTCCACCAGAATCGCGCGGTATTCGTCGCCGCGGTCGTGCGCGGTCTCGATGTGACCCTTGCGGATGAGGTTAACGGTGCCGGGTTTCGCCTCGAACGTCGCGTGATCGCCAAGGCGTCCGCCCGTACCGTCGTGGAAGGTGATGTCGAAGGGCCCCTCGCCGGTGATGTTCAGCAGGAAGTAGTGGTCCTCGAAAATGACCTTGATTGCGATTGGGGCGAGCGGTTCGGCCATCGGCGTGCTCCGGGCGGCATGCGAAGCTAGTCTGGTGCGTGCCTGTCCGAGATCAAAGCATCGCTGCACCACGGCGTCGCACGGCGCCATCGAACGTGCGCACGTGCGCGCTGCCTGCGGACCGATCCTCGTCAATGCGCACCGCCATTCGCGATCGAGAATGACAGGTTCGCTGAACTGCCGACGTTGCCATTGTCATCGGTAGCGATCGCGCGCAGGGTCGTCTCGCCGTCGCTGACGGTCGTCGTGTCCCATTGCACCGTGAACGGCGCGCTGGTCGCGGTACCGATCGGCACGCGCTCATTCGCCAGAAACTGCACGCTGATGATCGGGAGCGTGTCGTCGACGTTGGCGGTCAGCGTCACGGTGCCGCTCAGCGCGTCGTCCGGTACGATCAGCGTCACCGCGGGCGGTGTGCCGAGCGCCGGCGGCCCATCGCCGAGATCGATGCGCCCATAGAACCCGCTCGCCTCGTCGTTGGTGCCGGCGGCAAAGAACAAGGTCGCATGCGGCTGGTTCAGGGCGTCGTTGCCAAATGCAATGCCCCACAGTCCGGGGACGGCGAATGGTATGCCAGTGGCATCGGTTACCGCGCCGAGATAGCGTCCCGTCGCCGGGTCGTATCCATCGATCGTGCCGTCACCGAAGTTGCCGACCAGCAGTGCATCGCTCAAGGTCCCGAAGTCGTGTGGCGCCAGCGCCATGCCCCAGGGCGCATTCAGCCTGCCGCCTTGTGCGACCAGTCGCTGGAGCAGGTTCCCGTCGGTATCGAATGCATCGACGATCCCGAGGCCAGCCCCGGGTGCCTCCTCATCCGGCTCGTCCGCGTCCCGCTTTGCATAGCTCACGTAGATACGGGTCGCGCCGCCGCTCTTGACCGTCTGTATCCCGAATGGCGCGTAGCCGTCCGGTAGGTTTGGATCGCGGAACGCGAAATGCGTGGCGGTCGAATCCTGCTTCGCGAACGTTGCATCGAATACGTCGATCTTGCCGTTCGCGAAATCCGCTGCGTACAGGAATGGCCCGTTGCCGTCGCTCGCGATCGCCAGGCCCTTGTATACCGCGCCGTCCTGGGCCGTGTACACCGTGATGGGTGCGCTATCGACGTTGGGGGACCAGCCCGCGATCTGGCCGCTCTCACCGGCGAAGATGAACGCAGCCGGACCGGTGTGATCGGCGTCCACGCCGGTCAACACGAAGTCCGCGTTGCCGGATGGCGAGAGCGAAACCTCGTTGAACACAATGCCGGTCGGCGCAAACGGCGCTGCGTCGGCACTCGACGCGAACTGCACGATGAGCGCACTGAACTGGCCGTCGCCGTCGTAGAGCGTCGCCGTCTCGCTGCCGTTGTTCGCGACGGCGGCGACCGTCGTGGGTCCGAACGCGATGCCCCACGGGTTGACCAGGCGCGCATCCGCTGCGACGGCTGCGCCGCCGGTGCTGTCTTCGACGAGGCCCGTCGTCGTATACGCGCTCGCCGGTTCCACGGTCAGCGTCGCCGAACTCGTGGCGCTGCCGCCATATGGACCGCCGGAACACGTCAGCGTGTAGATGAGGGCGCCGGTTTCAGCCGGCGTCACCTCCGCCGCGCCGGTTGCCGGTTCGGTGCCGTCCCAGGCACCGCTTGCCGTACAGCTCGTTCCCGGGTTCGACGACCAGGTCAGCGTCGCGCTCTGTCCGAGCGTGACGGTCATTGGGTCGACCATGAGCGACGCCGTCGGCGCAGAATTCCCCGACCCGCCGCCGCCATAGCCGCCGCCGCAGCCCGCCAGCGCACTCACCAGCATCGCGAATGCGATGATTCCCGGCCGTTGCGTCGCCATTGCATGCTCTTTTCTCATGTCGTCGGTTCTCCTGAATATCGATCTGTCAGTGAATGCGTCACGTGTGAGTGCCGGCGGCGGCTTGTCGGCTTCAACTCGTCGCGCCGCTGGTGTGGACCGTGTCCGGCTTTCGTATCCGACTGCTCCGAACTCGGATGTGCGCAAGACCGCACTCGCGGGCGATTTATTCCCGCGGTCTCGTGGAAGATGGAACTGTTGAGCGACGTGGCCCTGGCATGGGCCAATCAATCGGTGTCGAGCAGGGTGCCTGTGTCTGAACGGTCAGCGCCGTTTAGATTGGGATATCCGGCACCCAAGTGAATCCGTCGGCGTCGCGCAGGAAGACCTCGCGCAGCCCGTGACCCTTGTCCGCACTCGGCGCGAGGACCTCGTATCCCAAGCGCCGAGCCGCCGCCTCGGCACGGTCCGGATCACAGCCATGTAGCCGCAATTCGAGGCCTGTGCCACGCCATTGCGCGGCCGACAGCGCGCTGCCGAATGGATGGTGGTCATAGCTGTGCTCGGCGTGAAGCATCCACTCGGATCCATACCCAGCGCAGACCGCGACATCGGGGTCCGAGTAGACGATGCGAGCAGCCAGCACGTCGCGCTGAAACGCCAGGGCGACATCGATGTCTTTCACCACGACGTTCAACGTCAGTCCACGCAGTGAATGGCCGTACGCCTTCGCAGACATCCACGGTTCACCGGTTCGCAGCTTCACAGTCCAGTCGCCTGCGCAGCTCGATTCATGTCGCACGCCGCCAGTGTGCGACAAACGCGTCCAGCTCTTCGGGCGCCAGATCCGATACACACCAGAACGTCATGTCACCATCGGTCCAGTGCCTGAGATTGAAGCCGCTGTCGCGCGATGCCCCCAGCGGGAGAGTCGATGCTGCCGACGCCGGCCACTCGAAGACGTCGATGACGTGGGGCCCAGCGCGATAGACGATCACCGCAACCTGGCGGCCGTCGACGACGTCGACGCGACCGCCGAGCAAGGTGTAGCCGTCGAGATCTTTCACCACCGGTGCGTAGGAGAGTTTGCCGGCGAACCAGGGCTTCACCGTGTGGTGACTGCTCGCCACGACGTCGGTGAGCAGCGCCGGCGAGCGCAGCGCCCGCAGATGACTGTCGAGCAGGCGATCTTCGATGCCGCTGCCGCGGTTGACCAGCAGCGCGACCAACAAGGTCGCGGCGAGCGCCCCGCCGAGCGCTCCGGCGAGCCATGTGGAGACGCTGCGCACGCGCCGCGGGCGTATCGCCGTCACCGCCGATTGCGCGGCGGGCGCGATTCCGGCAAGCACCCGGTCGCGCAGCTCCGCCGGAGCAGCGTGGCGGGGTGCCCCACGCATGCGCGCCCGCGCCTCAGCCAGGCGCTCCGCTGCTGCCTGACATTGCGGACACTGGGCGCGGTGCGCGGCGAATTGCGCTGCCTGGGCCGCGTCGAGCTCGCCATCGAAGTCGGCTTGCAGCAGCAGCTCCTGTCCGCACGGTACCGGACCATTCATCGCACGGTCTCCGTTGCGCCCGCCGATTGCGTCAGCAGCCGGCGCGCCCGCCACAACCGCGACATCACGGTTCCGATCGGCGCGTCGATGACACGGGCGATTTCCTTGTAAGACAACTCCTCCAGCTCGCGCAGCACGAGGCATTCGCGCAGGTCCACCGGCAGCGCGTCGAGCAATGCGGTAATCCTGCGTTCGTCCTGCTCGCGGATCGCGATCGTCTCCGGTCCGCCGTGGGCAGGGTCGCTCGCAGTCTCATGTTCGAGGATCGCATCGTCCGGCGGCACGCTGCGCGGCGCTCTGGCGTCGGCGCGCAGCCGCGACAGCGCGGTGTTGCGGACGATCGCCAGCAGCCACGCGCGCGCGTTGTCGCCACGGAACGATGCGAAGTACTTCAGCGCCCGCAGCATCGCGTCCTGCACGACGTCGTCGGCGAGTACCGGATCGCGAACCAGCCAGCGGGCGAGGTTGTAGGCGGCATCGAGGTGTGCGTGCACCAGCCTCGCGAAGTTCTCATCGCTATGCGCCAACGACAGCCCCGTCCATTCCGATCATGTTTTTTCATCGCGCGCCGACACCGTCGGCCGTTGTCTAGACCGGCGCGGCGGTCAATTTATTCCCGATTGAATAACGCCGCCTGACCGCGGGTCTTCCCCGCACACCAATCATGGAGCCACGGACATGCAGAATACTCCTCCGAACGACGACGATCGCGACGGCGTCACGCTGAACCGGCGCGGTCTGCTCAAGTGCGCGGCATGGGCCGGCACCGGCGTATTGTGGACGATGCGCGGTGGCGTGCTGAGCGCTGCGGGCCTGTCTGAAGGTTCGGACGCGACGGGCTTGGCCGCGGGCAGTTTCAATTTCGTGCAGATCAGCGACAGCCACATCGGCTTCAACAAAGACGCCAATCCTCATCCGGAAGCGACCTTGATGCAGGCGGTTGCGCAGGTCCGGGCGCTGCCGACGAAGCCCGCGTTCGTGATTCACACCGGGGACGTCAGTCACCTGTCGCGCCCCGCCGAATTCGATGCGGCAGCGCAGATCGTCGGCGGCGTCGACTGCCCGGTGCACTACGTGCCAGGCGAACACGACGTGATCGGCGACCGGGGCGCCGCGTTCTTCGAACGCTTCGGTGTGGGTGGCGGGCGGCGCTGGTACAGCTTCGACTACGCCGGCGCCCACTTCGTCGGGTTGGTGAACGTGATCGATCTGGTGGCGGGCGGCTTCGGTCGCCTCGGCGACGAGCAGCTCGCCTGGCTTGCGGACGATCTGCGCGGCCGTTCGGCAAGCACGCCGCTAGTCGTCTTCGCGCACATGCCGCTGTGGACCGTGTATGCCGACTGGGGTTGGGGTACCGACGACGCAACACAGGCGCTCGCTCTGGTGAAGCGGTTCGGTTCGGTCACGGTGCTGAACGGTCACATCCATCAGGTCATGCAGAAGATCGAGGGTCAGGTGCAGTTCCACACGGCGCGCTCGACGGCATTCCCGCAGCCGGCGCCGGGCACGGCGGCTGGACCCGGTCCGTTGCAGGTGCAGCCGTCGTTGCTGCACGCGGTGCTGGGCATCACCACCGTAACGCGACGCGCCGACACCACCGCCATCCGCGATGCGGCGCTGCTGGCGTAACGACCCATCACGAGGAGAGCGCAATGACCAAGAAACTGTTCGGATGGTTCGCCGCGATCGTGGTGAACGCTGCGATTGCCACAGCGACAGCGGACTCCGCGCCGACGCTGGTGACGATCGCCAACTTCACCTTCTCGCCGGCCACGATCGAAGTACCGGTCGGCACGACCGTCGAATGGGTGAATTCCGACGACGTACCGCATACCGTGACCGGCGCCGATACGAGTTCGCCGCTGGGATCGCCTGCGCTCGATACCGACGATCGCTATGTGACGACGTTCAGCAAACCCGGACGCTACCGTTACTTTTGCTCGTTGCATCCGCAGATGGTGGGCACGATCGTCGTGAAGTGAATCTGCGCGACATCAGTAGGCGTTGCGCCACAAATCGGGGCCGCGGGTCAATGCCGACGCGCCGGCGTCGGTCGTGAACGCCGTATAGCGTTCGGCGCCCCTTCCAGTTGCGGCAACGAGCCGCGTGCGCGGATGGCGTGGCAGGGCGATTTGTGTTCGAGCCGATTGAGTCTCTAGCCCGGCCGACGGCATTGATGCCTCGGCCACGCAGCAACATGGTGATACCGCGGCATCCTTGCGCCCAGCGCCAAGCATCGCGCAGTGGTACCGAACCCGCCGCAGCGAAGGCGATGTTGCACGCCCGGCCACACTGCCGTCGCGGCGCTTGGGGGGAAATCGTCAGGACCCTGACTGCTGCACCGACCGCGCCCCGCAGCGCGATCAGCAGTATGGCAACACTGAAACCCTGCAACCGCCGGGACGAGCAGACTCGTCTGGGCGATCAGCGACTTCCGAGTCAGGTACACGCGTGTGCGTGTGCGGCCACGCCAGCCACCAGCGCTTCGCGTCATTCCACATCGCAGACGAGTTCAATTCCGTGTTTCGTTTCGCTGGGGTCTCCGGCTTGCCGTCGTTACCAACGATTCGCCTCCGACTTGAGATGAGCTCTTATCCCCTGGCCGGCCAGCGGTTCTTGCGGGAATCTGGGAATTACGTGCAGGTGTGCATGCATGACCACCTGGCCTGCAGTATGACCACAGTTCCACCCAACGTTGTAGCCCGCGGGCTGGTAGGTGGCATCCATCCAGTCTTTCACCTTGCGCAGCATCGCGAAGGTGGCGCGCACTTCGTCCCCGGTGAGATCGAACACGGTTGAACGATGCGCGATCGGGATGATGACGCCGGAATATCGGAGAGCGCCCTGGTGCCTCGGGTTCTGCATGAACAGAACGAGTTTGTCCCGGAACACGATGCTCGCGTCCGGATCTGAGATGGGGCAATAAGGGCAGGGTATCGACGCCATCGCGATTGCCACCTAACGACTGATCTCGGCCGCCGCACGAACGCGGCGACCAATCCCATGCGGTCTCACAACAATTCTATGTCAATCGCGTACTTGACCACAGCTTAAGCCCGGCGCCGAGGAAACCAAGGCCAAATGCCAATCCGGCCAACAGGAACAACGCGGAAGGTGTGCCCGGCACCATAGAACCTGCGCCAAGGACGAGTGCTAAGTCGCGTCTCGGCTTGTGACGCGCAGTGGCAAAGTCACGCCTGCCCATCCCTTTGGGGGCAATTGGAAGAGCCCGTGATCCAGTCCTCGGTCGCCACGCGTCCGGTAATCCCAATCGACAAGCGATTTGCACGCCTCGCTGATGCCCTTCGATGTCAGCACGGCAACTTGGAATCCATCACTAGGATTGGTTAGCAGAATTCGCAAGATGAGATGCGGCGACGGTGGCGCGACACTTTCAACCACATGATTCGCGACAGCGAATTGAAGCTGTGCGCTGTCCGAAACCGAATGATCGTTCGCATCGACCGGGATCGTGGTGCGCGCGACTTCTCGATCGTTCTCCGATACGACAATCTCGACCTTACAAGGAGGTTTGTGGCCATCGCTTGCGAGCGGCAGCATGCGGTAGAGAAAGGAACCAGCGCCCGCCTCACCATACGTGTCGGAGTCTGGTGGATACCATCGGCGTAGTCTGAAACGTTCGGATGGCACGCGTGGATCAAGAAAGAAAGTTGATACCTCGATCTGTCTCCCTTCGATGGCTGAAACAGTGCATGAATCTCGGGTCCACCCGGCGTGCTCGATGTCACGGATACCTTTAGTGAACCTGCTTCGCCGTGCGACAAGGACGCGCTGAGCAGCAATGCCATCAACGCGGCCCAAGATGTCGTTACGCCTGACCGGGAACGCATCATCGTCTCTAGGCTGGTTTGAGAACGCTTCATCCAGCTATTCGCCCCGCGCGAACGCGAACGTTTAACCCAATCAAGGGCTCTTGCCCACTGTACTGAACACTTCGACGGCGGACGCTAGAGGATCGCCCGCACCACTGTCATCAACGCGATTCGCTTCTTTGCCCATGAGCACGATCTTGGTCGCGATCACGTGCCGCCGCTCAGTGCGCCCACGATCGTGATAGTCGCCGTTCTCGAACTTGTTCTCCGGGCTGATGTGATAGTCCGCTAGACACTCCGCGTAGGTCTTGAGCTGCTCGATGTCGACCGGTTTGCCGCTCAATCGATCGAACACACCCTGAAGGGCCTTGTCCGAGTCGGTCTCATAAGGCGCGATCGGCTTGATCTCTTCTGACCTCGGACGGACGCGCTTGGCGGATTCGACCGGTTCCATCGTGAACTCGGCAAAGAAACTCTTTCGGAGCGTGAACTCCAGCAGGAACCCGAAGGGCCGAACCTGATCCTCGTAGAGCTTGCAGGCATTCCACGTCTTGAGCCATCGAAGTCGTGCCGGACTCGACGCAACGTATTTCATGACAGCAGGCCGAGCCAGCGGCGGATGCCAGTCCAGTGGTAACTGGTCGGGATTGCCATACAGAGCCGCGCGGATGATCCGGACCCAGAGGTCCTGCTGCCAGCGTCGAACCTCCAGATCACTCTTCATCATCATCGTCACCGTAGGGCGCGACCAGGTGCCCCAGGCCGTGCGCGGACGCCTTGCGCAGGACAGGCTCCCCATCCCGATCGACGTTGAACAGTGCATAGCGTTTCGCTGAGATCGCATAGCAGTACAGAACGTCCGATGTCTCGCAATCGAGTGCGGCGTTCAGCTTCTCCAGTTTCAGGATGGATTCGCGCTTCTGGTACGGATTGAGTCCGTCGAACGCCGCAATCACGGCATTCACTCGGCGGCGGAACTCCCGCCGCGACAGGCGCGGTGGACGCACGATCGCCAGCGAATCGGTGTCGCAGAATGCCCAATCGAGCCCCTAATTGAGCACGAGCTTCTCGGCAATCCCCAGCTGCGCGCTTGCTGTGAGTCGTTCCACATACATCAGCTGTCATCGCCATTTCAAGGACGCCCGCAAGGCGGGACGGGTCACGGTTCCCGGACACTTGAATGATGATATTGCGCGGGGTACGTTGCGGAGCGTTCTGAAGCAGGCGGATCTGGAGCTATGAAGTATCTGGTCGTCATCGAGGAAACGCCCACGGGCTACTCGGCCTATTCACCGGACGTGCCGGGTTGCATTGCAACGGGCGCAACGGAGGATGACGTCCGCCGGAACATGCAGGAAGCCCTGGCGCTACACATCGACGGCATGCGTGAAGATGGCGCAGCGATCCCGCGCTCGACGACTTCGTCCTGCTACGTGGAAGTGGCGGCGTAGCAAACCAAAGGCTCGACTTGGCGTCGAAGGACGCGAGACATTCAGCCGCTCCGTAGCACCCAAAGGGCTAATCGAGTCCTGTTCGATCATTGACGGGGATTTCTGAGGGGTCGGATACGTATCCGACCCCTCGTGCGCACGCGATCGGTCAGCTGTTCCCGGGTGGGTCGGACCGAAGCTTGCGAAGCAATAGGCGCAAGGTTGGCAGCGCTTGGCGGTCCTTATCTCGATCTGCAGCTTCTTTGGAACGGATGATGTCTTCGAGCGCCGCAACCGGAACGTGCAGACCGTCGCCGAGATCGTACTCGACGGCTCGCGCCGAGAGCTCCGCGTAACCTCCGGTACCGGCGGGTTCGAACGAGATATCCAGGTCGCCGAATCGAGTCGTCAGGTTGAGCAGCTTCATCTGCCGGAGAAACGCCGCATCGCAAACGAATGGCAGCCCGTCGGGAGAGTCGACCGTGCGAATCGTCGCGTCCACTTCCTCGAGCGCGGTGGCGAGCGATTCCAGATTCGAGTCATCGAGCGCTGGACAGATATCCGTATCACGGGTTGGAAGCGGCGAACCGTGCAGCGTCGCACCGATTCCGCCGATGATGACGTAGCGTACGCCGTGCCGTTCCAAGATGCGGAGCAGTTCCTCGGGCTGAAATCGGGGCACTCACCGTTCCTTCGGAACAGGGCGCGCGCGATGCGCGCGGGTTTCGAAGTCGAGCATATCGAGCAGGCAACGCAGGCGTTCGCGGGGTGGAACCGCGAGCATCTGGTCGATCTGATCCTCGCCTGCCACCTGGCCCTTTCCCATGTGCCTCAACCGAGGGTCGTGTGGCGACGTGATAGGCGGTGTCGAGTCGGCGCGCATGGGTTTGGAGGATACCACTGGCGAGCCATGGGTCGGCTTTCTGAAGGTTCGGATACGTATCCGACCACATCCGACCCTCCTCTTCGGGGCATCGGCTTACGCCATGAGTGGTGTGGACGGGTACCCGAGCGACGGGGCCAGCCTGATCGCGGTCTGGTAACCGAATGGGCGGTTCGGCATCGTCGCGAGCTGAAGCGAAACTGGACGACCCTAGTGGTGGAGGGTACGTTCACCCGCATTGCCCCGCTCGACTGAGGAGCGCAACGTGAATTGGGTCATCCAGGCACGCGCACTCCAGAACTACACGTTGTGGGTGCGCTTCGACGACGGTGTCGAAGGCGAAGTGGCTTTGCGCGATCTGGTGACGGCGGACACGCGCCCGATCGTCGTCGATCTGCGCGAGCCCGCCAACTTTGCGGCGCTCAAGGTCGAGCACGACACCGTGGTGTGGGAAAACGGCTTCGATCTGGCGCCGGAGTACATGAGGGCAAATTTGCGGAAACGCGCTCGCGCATAACCGATGGCCTGGCGCGCGCGATCTCCACGCGGTGGCGCAAACGCTGGATGCATCAGTCGCGCGGCCGCGACACGCTTCAGCCGCGCAGCAACATCTTGCCCCTCAGTTCGCCTGTCGGCTACCCGTCGCGCATGAACACGGCACCGCCGGGGAAGTCGTGCACGTACGCCACGTCGAATACGTATCCGACCTCATCCGACCCCTTCGTTCTCTTTGCTGGTCGCGCGAAGCGATCTAGTAATCTCTCAGATTCTGCATACGCCACTCCAGGCTCGTCGGCGACGGCCGAAACTTCGCCTCCCCGTAGAAGATCACATCCTTCCCGTCCAGCTCGACCAGCGGCCGGTTGTCGGGAATGCGCGTCTCGATGATGCGAGACACGTGCCACTTCAGATCGGGACCTGGCGCGATCAGGTTCTGATCGAGCGCACGGTGGAATGTTGGCGTTAGCGCCATGCCATTGCGTGGATCGTTGTTCTGCGTCTCGGCGTACGGAATCAGGTGGGCCGCATCGATCAATCCCCAGGCGCCCGGCACGATCAACCGCCAGCCGGTCGCGGCGCAGCGGTAGTCGTAGGCCTGCAACACGACGTTGCGGAACGCAGCCTGCCCCACGCGTGGCGCGACCGTGTAGGGCGGCGGCGTGCCTTCGCGCAGCGTCAGTTCGTAGGCATCCTCTTCGGAGTGTGAGGCCATGGCGCGGTTCAGTTCGGACGCTTTGTCGGCGAACCAACGCTCGATCAAGGCGTTGCCCAGTGCAGCTCTCGCCGAGGGGTCGCGCACGTATCGGTAGAGATCCGCATCCAGCTCGACGTGATCGACGTTCTCCTGAATGTCGGCATGACTCCTGGCCGTGCGCATCGCCGCCAATCGGGATTCGCGACCGGCGATCGGAATCAGATGCCAGAACCCATCGCCGCGCAGATGAAAGAACGGGAAGTAGGCGTTTGCGTGATCCGTGGCACTCCGCACGATGTCGAAGTAGGCGTCGTAGCGTTCGAGCAGATTCGGTAGATAACGGATCTCGTTCTTTTCTAACGCACCGGCTTCGGCCAGATCGAGCACAGCGAGCAGCATGCACGGTTTGTGCGGGCTGGTGGATCGTGCAGTGTTGACGCGCAGCTTCGCAAACGCTGTGGTGTATTCATCGAGGCGCATACGTATTCGACGCCGATCGAAACACTCGTCGTGCTTGGCGACGCTTCAGCCGCTCAACAACATCTTGCCCCTCAGCTCCCCCGTTGGCTCGCCATCGCGCATGAACACACGCCCATTGACCAACGTCGCTGCATAGCCGCGTGCCTTCTGCACGTAGCGGCCCGCGCCGCCGGGGAAGTCGTGGACGTACTCGGGTGCCTCCAGCGCGAGTTGATCGAGATCGATCACGTTGACGTCGGCGAAAGCGCCTGCGGCGAGCCGGCCGCGGTCCTTCACACCGAAGATCGCTGCGGTGTCGGACGTCCAGCGGCGGATCGCTTCCTCGACGCTGATCACTTTGCGGTCGCGCACCCAGTGCGCGAGCAGCCACGACGGCTGGCTCGCGTCCATGATCTGGCCGACGTGCGCGCCGGAATCGGCAAGCCCCATCGCCACGGTCGGATTCAGCAGCATCTCGCGCACCGCGTTCTGATTCTGATTCAGGAACGCGAAGTAGCAGGCGGCGCGGCCGTCGGTTTCCAGCGCGAGGTCGATGAACGCACCCACTGCGCTGGTGTTGCGGCGGCGCGCGTGCGCTGCGAGTGAGCGCTCCGGATCGTTGTGATAGGTGACGTCGTCCGGCAGCAGCACATAGAGCTGCTCGGCCGGCATGCCGTCGGCGGTCTCCGCCACTGCAGCGATCAGCTCGGCGCGATCGCGCTGCAGGATGGCGAGCTTTTCGTCGAGCGGCTTGCCGCGCAGCGCCTGCCAGGCCGGGAAGCGATCGTACGGCGTGCGGTGATGGACGCCGAACAGCACGCCGATGCCGCGCGAGGTGGTTTGCGGCCGCAGGTTCGCGCCGCGCGCGTTCTCGCGCTCGCAGACGTCGATCACGCGCTTGTACAGATCCGGCCGGCGCGCGCTCTCGGTGAGGCCGAACGTGACCGCCACGCCGTTGGCGCGGCTGATCTCGCCCAACAGTTCCACTTCGCGGCACGTGTTGTCGAGCGCATCGTTGTCGCGCTCACCGAGCCGCGCGGCGGCCTCGAACACACCGCGGTGATGTTTGCCGAGCACGCGGGGTGCTGGTCGGGATCCTTCTGATCGTCGGTGTCGCCGGCATCAACATCATCGGCCAGTTCCGCGACCCCAGCGACCAATCCGACGGTCTGCTCGGCCCGGCGCCGGCGAATGCGATCGACGGTGAAACGCTGTTCGTCAAAGGCATCGAAGTGCAGCTGATCGGCATCGATGCGATGGAACCGGATCAGACCTGCCTCGATCGAAATGGTGCCGACTACAGCTGCGGACGGGCTGCGACGCGTCACCTCGAACAGCTCGTCTCAGACCGTCCCATCGTTTGTCTGCCGCTGTTTGCAGTGAGTAAGTCGCGCATCGTCGCGTCGTGCAATCTGATCCCGGAGGGTTCGCCGCCACCGAAAAACTCCACCGAATATCTCGCCGCGGACCGGCGCAACAGCCTCTCGGGCCGGAGGGTGCGCGACGGTTACGCACTCACCGTCGGCGTCGGCAAGAAATACATTCAACAGGAAGAACTCGATGCCCAGCGCGAGCGCATCGGTATCTGGGCCGGCTCATTCGAACCCCCGTGGATGTATCGGTCGCATCACGATTGAGGATTCGGCGCAACTTCAAGAGGGCGCGTGATGTGACAGCGGAAGATGCGCGTGTTGTAAAATACGAGCAGTGGCTCCCGTGAATCCGCGCAGCAGCCCGCGGTCTCGATCAGGTAGCGAGATCAGTGTTCCTCGAACGGGGTTAGAGAGGTCAGAGTGCCTTTCTGCCGCAGAAAGCACTCTGCCCCCTCGCCCGCTACAATGCAACGAATCATGCTACGCGAGCCGCCGATGCCGCACGAAGCCAGTTTCGAATATCTGCGCGAGCAGATCGTCGGTGTCGATGCGACCTTTGCGACACCGTTCGGCGAGCGATTGATGGTGTACTGCGACTACACGGCCTCCGGCCGTTGTCTGCTGTTCATCGAGAACTATCTGCAGAGCTTGCAGCGCACCTACGCCAACACCCACACCGAAGATGACACCAGCGGCCGCACCATGACGCAGCTGCTGCACGAGGCCGAACAACTCATCAAGGACGCCGTCAACGCCGGCCCCGACGGACGCATCATCGCCACTGGAACCGGCGCCACCGGTGCGATCACGAAGCTGCAGCAGATCCTCGGCGTGTACTGTCCGCCGGCGACACGCGCGCGGCTGAACGCGCTGCACGGCGAATGCTTTGGTACCACGCAGAGCGAGGTCTACGACGCCTACCTGCGAGCGCACCAGCCAGTTGTCTTCGTCGGCCCGTTCGAGCATCACTCCAACGAGGTGTCATGGCGACAAGGCTTCGCCACTGTCGTCGAGGTGCGTCTGAACGCCGATGGTGGCATCGATCTCGAGCATCTAGAAACGCTGCTGCGCGCGCCCGAGTACCAGAGTCGCTTGCGCATCGGCTCGTTTTCGGCGGCATCGAACGTCACCGGAATGCGTACGCCAGTGCATGCGATCGCTGCGCTGCTGCATCAGCACGGTGCGATCGCGTGTTTCGACTACGCGGCGAATGCGCCGTACGAGGCCATCGACATGAATCCGCCGGCCGGCGCGGACGGCGACCGCTCCCTCGACGCGGTCTTCATCTCACCCCACAAATACATCGGTGGGCCTGGCTCGAGCGGCGTGCTGGTGTTCAACCGGCGCCTCTATCAGGAGTTGCTCGCGCCAACCGTCGCGGCCGGCGGCACGGTCGATTACGTCAGCGAAACGGACCAGGATTTCATCCGCGACATCGAAGAACGTGAGAAGGCCGGTACGCCCGGCACGCTGCAGATCGTCAAGGCAGCGCTGGCGTTCGCCGTGAAGGACTGGATCGGTGTCGAGCGCATCGAGACCCGCGAGCACGCGCTGTTGTGTCGCGCGCTGCAGCGTTGGCAGGACACGCCCAACATCGAGATCCTCGGCAACCCGGACCCGGTGCGGCGTATCGGCGTCGTGTCGTTCAATATCACGGACGCCGCCGGTCGGTATCTGCACCCGAAGCTGCTCACCGCCCTGCTGGACGATCTGTTCGGCATCCAGTCGCGCGCGGGGTGTTCGTGCGCCGGCCCGTACGGACATCGTCTGCTCGGCATCGACGCAGCGCGCTCCAACCGTTATCGCGCCTGCGTCGCGCAGGGCTTCGGCGGTATCAAGCCAGGCTGGTGCCGGATCGGTTTCCACTACGCTATGGACGATGCCGAAGCCGACTACATCATCCGCGCAGTGGGATTCATCGCCGCGCACGGTCACCGCTTCGTGGCGCTGTACCGCTTCGACCTCGCTACCGGTACATGGACCCATGCGGCTACGTGCGCGCCGTGCGAACATCTGTCTTTTGATGCGGCTTTGCATACCCGTCGAGTCGAACCTTCGGCGCGTCCCGCGGCCGAACGCAAGGCTATGTACCAGCAGTTCCTCGACGACGCGCAGCACTGGGCGGACACACTGGCCGGCCAGTCCTGCGACAACGACGCGCGTCTGCCCGGCGAACTCGGCGAGCTGCAGTTCTTCGCGCTGCACACGACCTGCCTGCGGTAGAAGGATCACGGTGCACAACGGATCGGTCGCGCGCGTGGCAATGGGTCGGCTGACGGCCAGCCCGATGTCCAGTCTCCACGTCGCACGAATCAGTGCGCCGACATTGCTTCCTTCATCGAATCCATGGCCTGGTCGATGGTGAAGCTGGCGGCCCGCTGACTGGGTGGAAACTCCTTGAACGTCGCCAGGAACTGACCAACGTAGGTCGATGCGGGCAGCAACAGATACACGTGATCCAGGTACCAGTCCCAGTAAGTGTTGGAGGTGACGTCCGTCCGTTCGTAGGGATCGGCGCGCAGGTTGAATAGCTTGGGAATGCGCGTGTGCATGAAGGGCTCGGCCCAGACGGCCAAGGTGCCGGTCGCCCGCTGCTCGGCGAAGACGGCCTTCCAGTTGTGGTAGCGCAGGCGCGTCAGGTCGCCATCGTCGGAAAAGTAGAATAACTCCTCCTGGTTCTCGTTGCGGAAGGGCGTCATGGCCACATCGGGCCACGTATTCATGTGCGGGCCGTTGTCCGTGGACTAGATGACGATGGTGTCGCCGGTAATGCCCGCATCGTCGATTGCCTTCGGCACCGTGCCCACGTTGCGATCGTGGTCGATCATGGTGTCGGCATACTGGCCGTTCCAGCGCCCGGCCCGGCCGATGCTTTCGGGCTTGGTGTGGGTCCGGAAATGCATATGGGTGAAGTTCACCCAGACGAACATCGGCTTGCCGGACTTTGCCTGCTTGTCGATGCATTCCGCGGCGCGCGCCGCAATGTCATCGTCGATGGTCTCCATCCGCTTTTTGGTCAGCGGCCCGGTGTCCTCGATCTTCTGGGTGCCGTCAGGATTTGCATAGCTGTGAATGACGCCCCGGGGACCAAAATCCTTGCGGAAATTGGGAAAGTCCTGGGGCGACGGGTAGTCCGGCAGCTCGGGCTCTTCTTCCGCATTCAGGTGATAGAGGTTGCCGTAAAATTCGTCAAACCCGTGATTGGTCGGCAGGAACTCGTCCTTGTCGCCCAGGTGGTTCTTGCCGAATTGTGCTGTCGCGTAACCCTGCGCCTTCAAGAGTTTCGCCATGGTGACGTCGCGCTTCTGGAGGACTTGGTTGGCGCCTGGCATGCCCACCTTCGACAAGCCCGTCCGGAACACGCTCTGGCCGGTGATGAAGGCGGATCGGCCGGCCGTGCAACTTTGCTCGCCGTAGTAGTCCGTGAATTTCACGCCCTCGGCGGCGACGCGATCGATGTTCGGCGTCTGGAACCCCATGACCTAACAATGCCGCGCCATGCGAATTCTAATTTCGCTGCCAATTTCATCAAGCCATCCGAGCGACGCTGCCGATGCTTCAGATCCGGCACTGCTCAGCGCAAGCCCCAGGTGGGCTTGAACGCACTGCAGCGCGGACTGCCGACGCCATCTTCCTTCCGCATTCCGTTTGCTACGCGCTCTCGAGCGTCAGCGGGACAGGTCGACGACCGTCGACATCGGTAAACCCGATCTCGCGGGCATACGCTGCGGCGACGACGACGCAACCGGTCAACTCGTGCCGCCGCGGATCGACACACAGATGCGCTATCGCCCGACCGGCAAACTGAGGGGATTCCGAGTTTGACAGATCGAGAAACTCGGCCGACTGCATCACGAGTTCCGTTCGCACGAGTCCGGGGTACAACGATATGACGCTCACGTTCTGATCGGACAACTCGCGCGCCATGTCTGCGGTGAGTCGGTCGGTTGCGGATTTCGCCGCGCCATAGATCGCATTGCCGAGATACTTCTGCGCGGCCCAGTACGAGATGTTGACGATCAGGCCGCTGCGCCTCGTGCACATTTGACGCGCCGCGTACGCACTGCAGACGAATGCCGCGCGCACACCACCGTGGAACATCGCGTCCCACCGCCACGTCGGCTGTTCCCAGAATGGCAACGACCACGTGTACTGGCCGTTTTCGACCATCCGCTCGTAACCGGACCAGGCGGCATTGACTAACACGTCGATCCGCCTCTCGCGATCGACGACGTAACCGAATGCACGCTCGGTATCGGCATCGTCGGAATGATCGCAACGAATGGCCAGATGTCGTCCCGAACGATCTGCTTCGTCGGCCGCGCGACGGTTCGACGCGGCATCGTCTCGTGCACTCACGGAGCGACCTGTCACGTACACGCGTGCACCCGCATCGGTCAGCGCATCGGCAACACCTTTGCCAACACCACGCGTCCCGCCGGTGACGACTGCAACGAAGGACTCCAGGTTCGGCATTTGCGCCACTTCGTTAGAAATTCATACGCATCGATTCGAGCATCATCGTTACCTTCTGCTGCATCTCCGCGATTCTGATCTTCGTCAAGCACTCCTCCGTTCGACCCTGACGCCCGGCCATTCACCTCTTCCCGTACTCTGTGAAGATATAGTCCTTTGCCGCAACTGTCTTATGACACGCGAAGCCGCAATTGGCGCCGGTCCCATCGGGCAGGAACGTGTCGGATGCGGGATCGTAGACGAATACCGCGTAGGCCCATCCTTTCGTCTTCGGGAATCGCTTGATGTCCTTCTCGATCAAAAATACGTCTTGCAGGCTGTCGGGTATCTTCACATCGAACGGAGCTTCCGCACTCTTCTTCGGTTTCCACTCGATCTGCGCGATCTTCGAACCATCCGGGAAGGGCTTGCCGTTGGCCGGAACGCCTGCGCGGTAGGCCTGGATCATCGTGGGGTTGGCGACCATCACCTTGAGCAATTCTCCGGTCTGGCTGACAGCAACCACCTGCCAGCTTTCATATCCCTTGAAGTCGGAGAACGGGAGACCATTCGGTACTCGCAAGGTGTATTTGTCCTGCGCGGCGAGTGCCAGTCCGCCGAGGGAGACAAGCAGTGTTGCGAAGGCGAGGGCCGCAGCCGATCGTGAGCCGCGGATTGGCCGCGAGAGTTTTTCGAACATCGCTATCTCACATCGATCGGGTCTTTTGATTGTGCCTCTCGCGTACGTTGATGACACGCCTTGGGAGCGCAATGATTGCCTCACCTGAGCCTCGTCGAGCAATCGTGACCCGAATACGCCGCGCCACACCGCAGGACGCACGCTTCGTGGCTTGGTCGATCCTCACAGCGAGCCGGTCCCAGCTCGACCGCGGCTGGTTCGACATCGTCCTTGCCCGGCCGGAAGCGGACTGCCTCGACTTCATCGCGAACCTGTGTGTGAGCGAGGTGCGTTCGTGGTGGCACTACTCACACTTCCTGATCGCGGAGCTGGACCATTCACCGGTGGCCGCTCTGTGCGCGTTCCGCGCTGGCGATGCGTATCCGCTTTCCGGCGCCGCGATCGCGGGGACGGCGCGCCGCCGCGGAATTGACGAAGCCGGCCAGCGGGTGATGTGGCAACGCGGCGCATACATCTTCACGTGCACATTCGATGGCGCCGATGGCCTGTGGACCATCGAAAACGTTGCGACGGCGCCAGACCACCGGGGCCATGGTCTAGCCGGAGAACTGCTCGCGCGGGCATTGCGCGACGGTGTGGAGGCCGGTGCATCTCACGCGCAGATTACATTTCTGATCGGCAACGACGCCGCGGAGCGTGCCTATGCCAAGGCCGGATTCGTGTTCGATGGCGAACGTCGCCACCCGGACTTCGAAGCCGCGATGGGTGCGCCGGGCCTGCGCCGCTACATCCTTGAGCTCCGATAGCATGCGTAGACGTGGGTCGCTCACACCGGCTTCCGGGTGGCATGCGCAGCGGTATAGTTCGAACGATGCGCTGGCACGTTTGGGCGATGGCATTCGACGTCTGAACGACAGTCCATACTTCATGTTCGACCCAACGGTTGAATTGAGGGGCTGGGCGTACCTGATTGGCCGCATCGTGAGTCGCGCCGTTCGAAAGCGAGGATAGTTCTGCCGCACTGGTCAGACGTACGGTTCAGCTGTCCAACGGCTGAGTTAGCGGCGCCGGCCCTACTGTGGATACTCGTCGTAGTATTTGACATCCGCGGATTCCCGATCCCAATCCGCGCGTGAACCACAAATATGTGTTGCTTGAAATCGGTCTGAAGATGGTCATCCATCAGTCCCGCCGGAACCCACATTCGCTCGCCACCATCATACGTATCAGGGACGGGGCTACCGCATGTCCGGCACCGGGTTGTGCCCCAACCGTCGGGGCGTTTGAACGATGTGACGTTGTGTTCGCCCGCAGTCCATCGAAACTTGCGCATTCGCACGATGAACTGAGCGTTGCCACCCGTGCCCGAGACCTTGCGACATTTCGAACAATGACAGCTTCCAACGCCATGGATCGGACCGGTGACGTCGAAAGTGATCGATTTGCATAAGCAACTACCGCGGTACGTGGCCATGACGTCAAAGGCCCCAGTTCAGCTGCCAACTTTGCGGTGTCGCGAACTCACCCGGCGTTGAATAGAAACTCCATTGGCCGTGGTGCAGTGCCTCGTGGTGCAGCAACACGTTCAAATAGCTCCCCAGCTTCTGCTGGCCATAGAACTCGATCGTGAACGCCTCTTGATCGGTGCTTCGAAGTCGCTCGAGTAGGCCGTCCAAGCGCTCGTCCGCGCGCCGGAGTCCTGCAATCAAACTGTCCCGATCCAAGCCACCGCCGTAGTGATCGTGCTTTCGACCAAAGTCGGCGACTCGACGCTCCAGCCCGTCGACATAGACGCCCTGCACACAGATCATGTGTCGTATCTGCTTATCGAAGGGTCAGTATCGTGCGTGCAGAGACCATGACCAGCGGCTGTCCGGAACCACGTCGATGAAGTCTACGTCAGTTGATGGGAGTGTCGCCAACTCGGAAGGAATGCATCGACTACGTCTGTCATCACGCCGCTCGTTGTACAGCGACGTCCAACCCCAACGTCGCACCGGGCCTCATAGGAATTGTCGTTGTGCTCGATCAGTTCGGCGCCGCCCGCGCGATCACCTCGGCACATAGGTTTCCTCGAAGATAGGAAACGCAAACAACGAGTTGGTGAATCGGGCTGATTATGACGCGACTGCGCGGCGAAACAAAAGCCGCTGTTGAATTCGCCAGAGATGTGAAATGCCGAAACCGGCATTCAAATCGTATTAGAAGCGTAGTGTGGCTCGCCGGCGCGTTGTTGATTGTCGCCTATCCTGGCAATTCACACGCCGCAGACCCCGGTGTCACGATCGAGCGCACTCCGGAGCGGGTGGCGGGCGGCGGTGAATTTCGTCTCCCAGGCGTCGGCATCATCCGCTGCCCAAATATCACACCCGATTCCGTTGATGACTGCCGCAAACGGCGGTACTGCTGCGCAGCTGGAGCGATCGGAAGCCCGCCATGATGACAAACCATGCGATCAGCGCGCCGCTGCCGATCCGTCAGGTTACGAACGCATCGACGCTCTGGCGCCGATCTACCAGCCGCACAGTTCCACCACGCCCCGCGGGGTTCTTAGTTTCGCGCTGAACCCCGCCGCACCTTTTGCAACTGCAGCGTCGATTTCGAACGCTGTCATGAGCGATTGCATGGCATCCGCATCAGGGGTGGTGATCGTAAACAACGTAAGCCGGCACCCGTGTGGCGTCGTGCCCGCCGGGTGAGGCGATTCTTTCCAGTCGATGAAAAACGGCAGCAGCGGATTGCCGCGAAGCAGAAACAGCTGCCAGTCGAGCCGCACCCCATCCGGCGTCGTGCGGGTCATGTCGATGATCGGCTGAGGCGCGAGGCCCAACCTGGCGGCGTTGTCGTGAAGCGACGCAAGATTGTTGGTCGCCACAGCCCAACCGCGGATACCTGAACCACCATGCTCAATCAGCTCCGCGCCCAGGGTGCCGGGTAGCTGCTGGTTCGGATCGGGCGCGATGATCTCCAGATACTGATCTGCGCCCAGCGACAGCAGCGCATTGCGCGTCCCCATGCCTGGATGCGCCCCGCCTTTCGAAGGCGCAACACCCGTGAGCGCTGCAATTTCCGCGATGCCGTCGTCGAGATCCGACGTCGCGTACATGATGTGGTCCAGCTTTGCCATGGAGCCCCCGGGCCGAGAATGACAATAATGGCCACGTTACAGGGAATCCGGGTGAAATCGTGACCGAAACAATGACCATCGAGGCGCTGCAATCCTATATGGATGTATCACCGTTCATCCACGCCAGCGGGATGGTGATCACACGCATCGATCCGGCTGAGGAAAGCCTGCAGGTGACGATGGCGCTGAAGCCGGAATTCGAGCGGGGCGCTGGAACCGGACAATTCCATGGCGGCCCTATAGCTGCCCTGATCGACACGGCCGGGTGCTTCGCGATGATCATGGTGCTGGGGCACGGTGTTCCAACCGTCAATTTTCGAACGGACTATCTGCGGCCCGCCATCAACACCTCGCTGCATGCAACCGCCACTGTGCGACGCGTTGGCCGTACCGTTGGCGTGGTCGATGTGGACGTCGTCAACGACGAAGGTAAACTCATCGCCGTCGGCCGCGGCACATTCGGCAGCAGCGCGGGCTGACGGAGCGAACACGTCAATTGCGCGAGATCTCCGCAGCGGCGGTGGACTCCAGCATCCTGCGATCGATCTTGTTGGTGCCCGCCAGCGGCATCTGGCTGATGAACACGACGTGCCGGGGGTGCGTGTAGGCCGGCGCGGCGGCCAGCACGATGTCCTTGACCGCCTGCTCCGAGATGGCCGAGTTGGGCGCACGAACCACGAAGGCGACAGGCACCTTGCCGCGGATTTCGTCGGCCAGCGGTACCACGCAGCATTCAGAGATACCCGGATCACTCTCGAGGATGCGTTCGATCTCCCCCGGATAGATATTCTCGCCGCTGCAGTTGAACATATCGTCGTCTCGACCGACGAAGAAATAGAATCCGTTGTCGTCCACGCGCATCGTGTCGCCGGTGTTGATCCAGCCATCAGCCGTTACTTTCTCGGAAGTCTTCTGCGGCTGATTCAGATAGCCGTTCATCGCGGCTGGCGTCTTCACTTCCAGAACACCTTCTCTGTCCGTTGCTCCGTTGACCAGGCGAACCTGTACGTGTGGCTGTGGATACCCCAGTGTGACGCTGGGTTGCGGCAGGCCATCGGGATGCGGTCCGAACATGCCGGCGCCCGCCTCTGTTGTGCCATAACCGTTGGAAATGGCGGCGTTGGAAAATATAGCGCCCGCCTGTTGTGCCACTGTTTCGGAAAGCGGTGCCGAGCCAATGCTGATGGCGTGGACCGAGCTGAAGTCGAGAGACGCAATGAGGTCCTCTTCGCGCAACATCATCGCCAGCATCGTAGGTACGCCGGTGAGTGCGTTGACCTTGTATGTCTCGATCGCCTGCAGGTAGATGCGCGGGTCGAATCTGGGCAGCAGGACGACTTTGCCACCGGCATGCAGAAACATGAACAGCGTGAGTATCGCATTCATGTGGTACAGCGGTGCGGCCACGATGGCGCACAGCCCTGCAACACGTGCGCCAAATCGTTCCGCCATGGAAAGCTGGCTGTCGTGCGACAGAACCACCCCCTTGGGCCGACCCGTCGATCCGGACGTGTACAGCACCATGCCGGGCTCGTTCGCCAACGGTTGCACTATGGGGTAGTGGTCCGCTGATTCGCATGCCATCGCACGCACGTCTACTTCGGCTGGCAACCGCCCGGCGTGGCCGGCATCGGCATATACGATCGGCAGCTCTGCGTCTGTCACGATGTAGCGAATGATCGAATCTGGAAATTTGTAGTTAATCGGCACAGCTACGCCACCGGCGCGCATGATGCCCAGCAGTATGGCCAGAAACTCAACGGAGTTCTGCGCGAGAATGCCAACGCGTGTGCCCTTCTCAATTGCCAGATGTGCCGCCGTGCCGTTGGCCAGGTGCTGCAGCTGGGCGTAGGAAAACGATCGAGGCTGCACAGCACCTGACAGATCGACCAACGCCTCCTGATCGCTGTCGATATGAACCACGGAGCCCAGGCTCTTCACGGCACGAGCACGATCTTGCCGAACACTTCGCGCGCTTCCATCAGGCGTTCCGCTTCCCTGACGTCCTGCAGCGGCATCACTTTGTCCACCACAGGCGTGAGCGCGCCGCTGGCCGCGTAGCCGAGCATTGCTTCGATATCGCTACGGCGCCAGCCGTTGGAGCCCATCAGATTGTGCTCATAGGTCCACACGTAGCGGATATCGATGGATTCGTCGAAGCCCGCCGTAGCACCACACGTCACTAGGCGGGCACCCACCTTCATGCAGCGCGTCGAGTCGGTCCACGTGCCGCCGCCGGTGCAGTTCACCACCAGGTCCACGCCACCCGTGCCTGAAATCCGTGGTTTGCCCACCAGATCCCACACACGTTCGCGCATATCGGATTCAACGTAGTTCACCAGATGATCGGCGCCTAGATCCTCGAGTCGATCCAGCTTGACCTGACTGCTCGCGCAGGCGATCACCTGTGCGCCCACCATTTTCCCCAGCAGAACGCTGGCGGTGCCTACGCCGCCGCTGGCACCCAGTATCAACACGGTGTCGTCTGCGCAGACATTCGCACGGGTTCGCATCATTCGATGGGCCGTGGCATACGCAAGCGGAATGCTCGATGCGATCTCGTGACTCACAGCGGTTGGTATCGGCACCAGCTGCGATACATGCGCGCGGCAGAACTCTGCGCGGCCGCCGTCGAACCGTTCGCCGATCATGCCAACCGCGGGCAGGATCGGATCCACCAGCACGCGTTCGCCCACTGAAATTCCAGGACAGTTCGGACCCAGTTCCACCACTTCACCGGCCACGTCGGAGCCGATGATCAAAGGGAGCGGCAATTTGATACCCGGCATCCCGCGGCGACTGAAGATGTCGTGGTAGTTGAGGGAGCAAGCCTTCACAGCAAGCAGCACCCAACCTTCCTCGAGTGCGGGCGCGGGGTAATTGTCTTCGATGATGATGTTGTCTACGGAACCGTGTTCGTAGACCACCGCGGCACGCATGGGGCCGGCCCCCCGGCTCGTGAGTGGACAGGGAGCATAAACCACCTGTTGGTGAATCGGGCTGAGTATCACGCGACTGCGCGCCGAAACAAAAGCCGGTGTTGAATTCGCCTGAGATGCGGGATCACGTAAACAGCCGGTGGCCGGCGTGCATGCTCGAACAACTCCAGAGCATCTTCTGGCGCTGCTGGCCGCGGCCGGCTATTTCCCCGGGTTGTGGAGTTCAGTGCCGGTGGGCATTCTGGGCATGTCGAGGCGCCGGCTGAACATCTCCGTGACTCGCGCGAGGGTGGCATGAGCAAACGACCGCAAACCAATCGTCGCGCGACGCCGCCGCAGGCCAAACTCGACCTCGGCCGGCGAACCGCTGCGCTGATGGCCTGTATCGAAGCCAAGCCCGGCGCCATTGCGAAACCGATGGGGGCGCCAAACGCATCCGGGCCGAGCGTGTTGATCTACAAGGTCATGGGGAAAATGTTCGCAATCCTGTCGATAAAGGGCGTCGAGAACGTGATTCTGAAATGTGATCCGAATCTGGCGCACGCGCTGCGGGAACAGTACGCCGGCGTCGGCCATCGCTCTCATCTGGACCGACGCTATTGGATCAGCGTACATCTCGACGCCGACGTGCCGGCGGATGAGATCGAAACTCTCGTGGGGCATTCCTATCAACTGGTGTGCTCGGGTCTCACGCGCAAGCAGAAGGCAGAGATCGCCGCGCTGTCGCCGTGACACCGACGCGCATCCTGGGCGCGACATTTTTTTGGAGGGGAGATCGAGACGTGCCGGACGTGAGACGCGTGACACGCGACCAAGTACCTGTCCTGTTGCGGAGCGACTGGGCGCACGCGTTTTACGCGCGAAACGGCTATAGGAGTGGACCTGGCGATGAGCTTCTCGAGAAAGAACTGTCCGGCAGTAAGCAACGTGCAGAATCCTGAATGGCAGCGCGTCGGTCGCCGACCGGCGCGGTTCGTCGCCGCCGGCTTATCGATCTGCGTGTTCACAACGCTGCCGGTGGCGGCTGCCGAGCCCGAACAATATCGATTCGTTGACGTGCGGACGATGAACGGGCCGTGTTGCACCGACGAGGGCACCGATCTCTGGGTGGACGACGATGGCAGTGTGCTCATCGCCGGCTATCGCGGCAGCATCGACCTGAATCACGACGGCAAGATCGATATCCCCACGTTCGGCAGGCCGGACGCGCTGGTGTCCAAAGTCACGCTGTCGGAAAACCAGAACCTGGGTTGGACGCGTGGACCCGGTGGCCCCAAGCAAGACCGGGCGGATGGCGTTGCGCCAGATCGCCGGAACGGCGTCTACGCGGTTGGGCTGTTCACCGAACGGATGCAGATGAGCGATCAGGTGGTGCTGCGCTCCGCGGGTGGAGCCGATGGGTTCCTCGCGCGCTACGGCGCCGACAGCAAGCTGATGTGGGGCCGCGCGATTGGCAGCGCAGGTGACGATCGAATGTGGGACGTTGCGAGTGACCGCGACGGCAACGCCTACCTGATCGGGACCGCTGGCGGCCCGGTGGACGTCGACGGGGACTGGAAGATTGATGTGCCGGCCAACAAGGATGGGAAGGCGTTGGTCATGTCGTTTTCGCCGGACGGTACACCGCGCTGGTGGCGCGCGTCGGGCGGCGACGCGGGTGCCTGGGGGGTGACACTCGCCACCGGCCCGAATGACGAGATCTATGTGGCCGGTGTGTATCGCAACGGCGCGCCGGACTTCGACGGGGACGGCAAGCCCGATCTACCGGTGTCGAAGGAAACGTCGGCCGAGGTCGTCGCGCGGAAGGATGCCTTCAAATATGAATACAACGGCTTCTACGCGCGGCTCAACGGCGACGGATCGCTGCGCTGGATCAGGGGCGTATCGGGCCCAACTCTGCAGACGGTTGCATCGTTGGCCGTTGCCACCAATGGCGACCTGCTCGTCCTCGGCGACTATGCAGCCGCGCCGGATTTCGACGGCGATGGGATGCCCGATCTCGAGTTCCACAGCATGGCTGGGCGCATCTGGCAATATTACGGCGACGTAAACACGTACCTGATGCGCGTTACGCGCGACGGTAATCGAATCTGGACGAAACGGTTTACGGCGCCGGCGAGACACGTGGCGGCGCGTGGCAAACGCATCGTGCTGAGCGGCGCGTATTCCGGCGCGCTGGACGTCGATGACGACGGCGTGCCCGAGCGCGCGTCCGACGGCGACGATCAACGCGAAGGCTTCAGCATCGTTCTCGACGACCACGGCAACGTGCGGCAGGTTCTGACTGTCGTGGGCGATCATCACGACATCGTCAATGCTGCGGGTTTTTCACCAGACGGCAGAACGCTGTACCTCACTGGGTTCACGTCTCTGGGTGCGGACTTCGACGGCGACGGTCAGGTCGAAGCCGCGTCGGTTTGCCACGAGGCCGGTGAGCTGTATCTCGCTGTGTACGCACTGGATGATGAATCCGACTAACAACCTGCGGGCGGGGCCGGTGCGCCACCCGCTCCATTGTCACGCCATTGCTTCATCGTTGGGGTTCCTTGGAATGCGGTGCCGTCATATCGCTTGGCAAGCTAGAGGTTGATCGCGGTCGACTCGAATAGCAGCAGATCGCCGACCGGTTGATGTAATTGCGCTTGCACCTTTCCAAGACTCATGCGATATCGCCTCCGATGGAAACCTCCAGTGATCGTTTGAGCCGCCGCCGTCGCCGAGCGCGATTTGACTGAGCACCCTGCACTGGCTGGCAGCTCCGAGGGACCTGCATGGTTGAAGCGAATTGCGCTGTGACGGCGCTGGTCAGTTTGCCTGCGTACGTTGCGTCCGCGAGGATCGTATGCCATCAAGCAGTGCCGTGACCGATGCGCCGGTGTAATGCTAGATCACGGCCGCCTGCAGAAGCGCTTCTTGCGAGCCGCTTGCGACCAGTATCTTCTTCAACGTCTTGTCATGCCCCGCAACCACCTTGCGACGACTCCTTTGTTGTGGGTGAATTTTGGTCTTGCTGGACCGACGATTTCTTAGGGGACTGTATTAGTACGGCGAAATACGTAGCGGCGTCCGCCGTGTTCTTCGATATCGTGACGATTCACTCTCCCACGGAGATCGAACGATGGAACTGAGTCAGCCACGTGTCGGCGAATCGTGTTCTGCGTTCGCGAATGCGTTCGCGAGCGCGTCAAACGAGCCATGAGCTTCCGGAGGACGACGTAGTGAGCGACATCATCCACAAGCACGCCGGAAAACAGGCCGTTGCGTGTGTGCTCGAGGACTATGCGGCGGCCTGCGCATCGTTCAGTTGGTCAGCTGCGCGGGCGCAGCTCGACGGGCTGCCGGGCGGGTGCGGACTCAACATCGCGCACGAGGCAGTGGATCGCCACGTGTCGCACGGGCGCGGTGACGCCGTTGCTCTGCGCTGGATCGCAAAGTCGGGCGCCGTGCGGGATTTCACGTACCGCAAGCTCGCGGCGCGCTCGAACGCATTCGCGAACGTGCTCGAGCAGCTCGCGCTCACCCCTGGCGAACGGGTGTTCGTGCTGGCGGATCGCGTTCCCGAGCTGTACATCGCCGCGCTTGGAACGCTGAAGCACCGAAACGTGTTCTGTCCGATGTTTTCCGCGTTCGGCCCGGAGCCGATCCATTCACGGATGTCGATTGGCGATGCAAGAGTACTCGTAACTACTGCGCGGCTGTACCGGCGCAAGGTCGCGGAACTTCGCACGCGCTTACCCGGGCTTGCACACGTGTTGATCGTTCGCGACGACAGTAGCGAGCAGTTGCCCGACGGTTGCCTCGATCTGTCCGAGATGCTCGCCTCGGCCAGCGAGGATTTCACGATTCCGCCGACGGATCCGGAGGATCCGGCATTGCTGCATTTCACGAGTGGTACCACCGGCAAACCCAAAGGCGCGATGCATGTGCACGGCGCCGTCGTGATGCACCACAGCACGGGTCGATTCGCGCTCGATCTACGTGAGGGCGACGTGTTCTGGTGCACAGCTGATCCCGGCTGGGTGACTGGGACGTCATATGGAATCATCGCGCCGTTGACGATCGGTGCGACGCTGCTCGTCGATCAGGAAGATTTCGATGCACAGCGTTGGTATCGCACGCTCGAGCAGCAGAAGATCGACGTCTGGTACACGGCACCGACGGCGATCCGTATGCTGATGAAGCAAGGCGACGACCTGCCGACGCGCTTCGACCTTTCGAGCGTGCGGTTCGTCGCGAGTGTCGGTGAGCCGCTGAATCCGGAAGCGGTTTGGTGGGGGCAGCGGGTCCTCGGGCTCGCGATCCACGACAATTGGTGGCAGACCGAAACAGGCGGAATCATGATCGCGAACTTCCGCTCCATGGACGTGAAGCCCGGCTCGATGGGCAAGCCGCTGCCGGGCATCGAGGCCGCAATCGTCGAACGCGCGGGTACGGGCTTGAAGCTGATCGGTGAGACCGGGCGCGAGGGCGAACTGGCGTTGCGCGCAAACTGGCCATCGATGTTCCGAACGTATCTGAATGAGGAAGCACGTTATAAGAAGTGCTTCGTCGGCGACTGGTACCTGACCGGCGATCTCGCACGTCGGGACGACGACGGCTACTACTGGTTCGTCGGCCGTGCGGACGATCTGATCAAGTCGTCGGGGCATCTGATCGGTCCGTTCGAGGTCGAGAGTGCGTTGATGGAGCATCCGGCAGTCGCCGAGGCAGGCGTGATCGGCAAGCCCGACCCGGTGGCTGGCGAGGTGGTCAAGGCGTTCATCGCGCTGAAGAAGGGGTTTGCCGCGGACGAGGCGACGCGCAAGTCACTGATCGCGCACGCGCGCAAGCGGCTGGGTCCGGCGGTGGCCCCGAAGGAGATCGAATTCAAGGAATCGCTACCCAAGACGAAGAGCGGCAAGATCATGCGCCGGCTGCTCAAAGCGCGTGAGCTGGGGCTGCCCGAGGGTGATACGTCCACGCTGGAGACGTCGTCTTGAGGCCGCTGGTTTCGCGGTCCCACGCGCTCGATCTGCTGCGCGCGATGGTGCGCATCAGGCGCTTCGAGGAGAAGTGCGCCGAGCTCTACAGCGCGTCGGAAATCCGCGGCTTCCTTCACCTGTACATCGGTGAGGAAGCCGTTGCGGTCGGCGTGATGAATGCGCTGTCGCCGGAAGATGCAGTCGTCGCGACGTATCGCGAGCATGGCTATGCGTTGGCCCGCGGCATCGCGATGGATCGGCTGATGGCGGAGATGCTGGGTCGGCAGCAGGGTGTGAGCCGCGGCCGCGGCGGCTCCATGCATCTGTTCGATCGGGCGATGCGATTCTACGGCGGCAATGCGATCGTCTCGGGCGGTCTGCCGGTCGCAGTCGGACTCGCGCTCGCCGACAAACTCCAGGGCCGCAACGTCGTAACGTGTTGCGTGTTCGGTGAAGGCGCCGTCGCCGAAGGTGAGTTCCACGAGTCGCTGAACCTGGCGGCGTTGTGGCACCTGCCAGTGCTGTTCGTCTGCGAGAACAACCTCTATGCGATGGGTACTGCGCTCGCGCGATCCGAATCGCAAACGGACATCCACGCCAAGGCCGCGAGCTACGGCATCGAATCCGAAGCCGTCGACGGCATGGATGTGATCGAAACCGAGGAGGCGGCCCAGAGAGCCGTCGCGCGCATTCGCGCCGAATCCGGACCGGCATTCATCGAATTCAGGACCTATCGGTTCCGAGCGCATTCGATGTTCGACGCGGAGCTCTATCGCGATAAGGCGGAAGTAGAGCGTTGGAAGGCGCACGGCCCGGTGAAAACGTTGGTGGAACGGCTCGAGGCATCGGGGCTCGGAAATCACGACGATCTGGCCGCCGCGGAAGCGCAAGCGGATGTCGAGGTCGAAGCCGCCGTCGCGTTCGCGCGCGAGGGTACGCTCGAATCAATCGACGAGCTGACGAAGTTCGTCTACAGCGAGGACGCGCAGAATGCACGCCTTGCGGTGATCCCACCAATACCAACAGAGGGCGGCACGTGACCGTCATCACCTATCGCGAGGCGATGCGTCAAGCCATCCGGATTGCGATGCAGAACGATCCGCGCGTATTTCTGATGGGCGAGGACGTTGGCCGTTACGGCGGCAGCTATGCGGTCAGCAAAGGGCTGCTCGAAGAATTCGGCGAGCAGCGTATCCGCGATACGCCGTTGTCGGAGTCTGCGTTCGTCGGCGCGGGCATCGGCGCGGCGCTGGGCGGGATGCGGCCGATCGTAGAGATCATGACCGTCAATTTCAGTCTGTTGGCGCTGGATCAGATCGTGAACAACGCCGCAACGCTGTGCCACATGTCGGGTGGAGCGTTCAACGTACCGATCGTGATCCGCATGGCGACGGGCAGCGGCAGGCAGTTGGCCGCGCAACACTCGCACAGCCTGGAAGGCTGGTATGCACACGTGCCGGGTCTGCGCGTCGTGGCGCCGGCGACCGTCGAGGACGCATTCGGAATGCTGCCGACGGCGCTGGAGAAGCCGGATCCCGTGCTGATTTTCGAGCACGCGATGCTCTACAACATGAAAGGTGAGTTGCCGGATGGTGCGGGTCCGACCGATCTCGACCGCGCGATCGTACGGCGACCCGGACAACACCTCAGTATCGTCACCTACGGCGGCAGCCTGGTGAAAGTGCTGGAAGCGGCCGATTTGCTCGCCAACGACGGTATCGAGGCGGAAGTG
The DNA here is from genome assembly GCA_963812255.1 of uncultured Gammaproteobacteria bacterium. Lineage (GTDB taxonomy): Bacteria > Pseudomonadota > Gammaproteobacteria > Pseudomonadales > Azotimanducaceae > DATJGR01. Next base: position 82,514 of record CAWEUM010000001.1, read on the forward strand.
ATCGATCTGCGTACGCTGCGTCCGCTCGACGATGAAACGATCATCGGTTCGGTTAAGCGGACCCGTCGCGTGTTGATCGTCGACGAAGGTTGGCGAAGCGGCAGCCTCTCCGCCGAGATCGCCGCGCGAATCATGGAGCAGGCGTTTTACGAATTGGATGCGCCGGTCGAGCGTCTCTGCAGTGCCGAAGTACCGATTCCGTATGCCGCGCATCTGGAGCGCGCGGCCACACCACAGGTCGCGAACGTGGTTGCGCTCGCGCGGCAGCTGGTGAAGCGCGATGTCTGAGTTCCGTATGCCGGCGTTGGGCGCGGACATGGAGTCGGCGACGTTGATCGAGTGGTCGGTGAAGGTGGGTGATCGGGTTCGGCGCGGCGATATCGTCGCGGTCGTGGAAACCGACAAGGGGGCGATTGAGATCGAGATTTTCGACGACGCGATCATCGCCGAACTACTGGTGACGCCGGACACCGAGGTCGCTGTCGGGACGCCGTTGGCGCGCCTCACCGCGATCGATGATCAGTCGGTGTCTGAGCCCGTGCCGGTGCCGCCGGCAGCGCCCGTCGCCGAGACGCCCGCGCCGGTTGCACCTCGCGCAGTGATGAAGGATCGGCCGGTAGCGCGTTCCTCAGCTCCGCCACTGCGGCCGACACCGGCGACGGCGCAGCCCGCCGCATCCTCGACCCGCCGCAAGATATCGCCTGCCGCTCGCCTGCACGCGCGTGAACGAGGCATCGATCTGGATAGCGTCGTCGGCACCGGTGCCGGCGGCGTGGTGACCCTCGCGGACGTGGAGCAGTTTGCACGCAGTACACAGCCGATGGTGCCACAGCCGGCTGCCGAGCGAACGCCGGGGGGCCAGACGAGAGCGATGCGCCGCGCGATCGCAATGACGATGGCCCGCTCGAAGCGCGAGATCCCCCACTACTATCTCGCGCATGCGATCGACGTCGAACCGGCACTTGCCTGGCTCGAACGACGCAACGCGCAGCGCCCCGTCGAACAACGCATCGTCTATGGCGCGCTGTTCCTGAAGGCGGTCGCGCGGGCCGCGGCTGAAACGCCCTCGCTGAATGGACACTGGAGAGACGGTGGCTTCGAAGGTAGCCAGGCGGTCAACGTGGGTGTCGTGATCTCGCTGCGCGGTGGCGGTCTCGCGGCGCCCGCATTGAACGACGCGGATGCACTCGACATCGACGCGCTGATGGCCGCACTGAAGGATGCGACCGCGCGTGCTCGTCGGGGCAGGCTCAAGAGTTCGGAGCTGTCGTCTGCGACGATCACGGTGTCCAGTCTCGGCGATAGCGGCGTCGAGACGATGTTTCCAATCATCCATCCGCCGCAGGTAGCGATCGTCGGTTTCGGCGCGGTGATGACCCGACCGTGGGTCGTCGATGGCGGTCTGTATGTTCGACGCGTCGTCACGGCGACGTTGGCGGCCGACCATCGCGCGAGCGACGGCCACGAAGGGGCACGACTGCTTTCTGCACTCGCGCGACATCTTGCCAAGCCGGAGGCGCTGTGACCAAAGCACAACTCGAAGAAGCCGTTTTGCAGGCACTGTTCTCGGTCGCGCCCGATGCCGAGGGCGAACACATCGATCCCGCGGCCAGCCTGCGTGACCAGCTCGACATCGACTCGATGGACTTTCTCAACTTTCTGGTCGCGCTGAAAGACGCGGTTGGTGTCGAAGTGCCCGAAGCGGATTACGCGCAGGTATCGACGCTTGCCGATTGCGTTGCATATCTGGCGCGGCGGCTCCCGCCGGGGTGACCAGTACGCCGACCAACGACGCGATTGCGGTGCGTCTCGAGCGCATCGCGCAGCTGCTCGAGGCCGAGGACGCCAATCCATTTCGAATCGCCAGCTATCGACGCGCGGCGCGACATCTGCAGGAGTGGGATCGGTCAGCTGCCGAGCAGTACCGTGCCGGAGGTGAAGCGGCGCTGCGCGCAATCGAAGGGGTTGGCGAGAGCCTTGCGGGAACGATCGCGGAATTCATCGACACCGGGCGACTCGCGCTGCTCGACCGGCTCGAAGGTGAGGTGGAACCGGAGACACTGCTACAGCGGCTGCCCGGCGTTGGTCAGAAACTCGCACACGTTCTGTATGACGCGCTCGGTGTCGGCACACTCGAGGAGGTCGAACTGGCGGCGCACGACGGCCGCCTCGAGAGAGTCGAGGGAATCGGCAGCAAGAAGCTCGAGACGATTCGCGCTGCGCTTGCTGGCATGCTCGGCCAAAGGCGTTTTTCGCGCGGCCCTGTTCGACCGTTGACGGACCGGCCGAGCGTCGCGACGCTTCTCGCGGTGGATGCCGAATACCGGGCGCGCGCGGCGCGCGGCGAACTCGAGAAGATCGCGCCGCGACGGTTCAATCCCGAACATTCGCGCTGGCTGCCGATCTACCACTGCGCTCGGGACGGATGGGAGTTCACGGCGCTGTTCTCCAATACGAAGCGCGCGCATGCGCTCGGCCGGACCGGCGATTGGGTGGTCATCTACTACCATATAGATCGGCACGAGGACCAATGCACCGTCGTCACGGCGACTTCGGGACCATTTTCCGGACGGCGGATCGTTCGTGGCCGCGAAGAGGCGTGTCGTGAATTGCTGAGACAACGCACGGCATGAGGCCCGAGCGACGGACATTTCCGCCGGCCCGCTGCTTCGACCGGACACGGACCGTTGGGCGACGCCCTGCTAGCAGAGTGCGGCGCCCACGGTTGTCAGTTCAGTAGATCGCCTGGTGTTGGGGGCAGGCGAGGCATCGTCTGAACGGGGAACTCACCGGTGAGCGTTTCGAGGAACGCGACGATGTCTGCGACCTCTGCATCGGTCAACGTTTTGTTCAGCTGCAGTTTCGCCATGACCCGAACCGCGTCCGGCAAGGTCTTCACCGCGCCGTTGTGGAAGTACGGCGCCGTGTAAACCAGGTTTCGCAGCGTCGGTAGGCGCCACATGTGCTTGTCCGCGTCCTTCCCGGTGGCGACGAATCGTCCGAGATCGCTCTCGAGATCGTATTTCTTGACCAGCTCATCGTCCGGGAACATCGGAAGCTTCATGTAGAAGCCGGTTCCAATCGGCAGCGGGGGTCCCGCGAAAGCGGCCCCGGAGTGACAGCTCGTGCAGCCGGTGCGCTCGAACGACGTCATGCCGCGTTGCGCGGCAACCGACAGCGCTTGTTTGTCGCCGCCGACGAACTTGTCGTATGCGCTGTCCGGCGTGATAAGCGTGCGCTCATAGGTCGCGATGGCCTTCGCCGCATTGTCCATCGTCACGCTGTTGCCTTTGCCGAACGCGGCATCGAAATAGGTTTGGTAGCCCGGTATCGCGCGAAGGCGGTCGATCGCATCCGTCAGGTTCGACATGCCCATCTCGACCGGATTGACGACCGGACCCTTCGCCTGATCTTCGAGCGTGGCGGCGCGTCCGTCCCAGAACTGAACGGAAAGGAACGCGGCGTTGAACACGGTCGGTGCGTTGCGGCCGCCTTTCTCGCCATGAACACCAATCGACGTCGGACGGTGGTCATCACCACCCTCCATGACGTTGTGGCACGAGAAGCACGAGATCGTGCCGTTCGATGAAAAGCGCGGGTCGAAATACAACATCTTGCCGAGCTCGACCTTAGCGGCCGATGGGGGATTGTCTTCCGGCGCCGGCGCGACATTCGGAAGCGCGTCCCATGCGAACGCCGACTGAGCGGCACCTGCAATGAACAGCGTCAGTAGCAACATGCGTGTCTTCATTCGAGATCTCCAAGGCAGCCCAAATGGGTGCCTCGTTGTCAGGGGTCGGTTCGTTTGTTTCCGCTGATCATCGCGCGTACGAGGTTTTCCTTGTGGGAAACGCTTGCGAGTGCGACGCCGCCGATGTGCAGCACCACGAGGAACAGCGTCAGGTTCGCGAGCAACTCGTGTGCCTCTTCCCAGAACGCCTCAACCGACTCGGAAGCATCTGATGCGACCAGTCCGGCCAGCGGGCCGGCGTGCTTGTCGTAGGCGTACACGATGAGGCCGGACCCGGTCGTCAGCGCGATGCCGATGAGCAGCGCGAACACCATCGCCGCGCCGGTAGGGCTGTGCCCGAGGTAACGCTTCGCTCTCCCGCGCAATAGGTCGAAGAAGTACTCGAGTGAGCTGCGCGGCGAGTACAGAAAGTCGCTGAACCGCGCATGCTGGGTTCCGATCAGACCCCAGACAATGCGCACGACAATGATGGCGCCAACCAGATAGCCGGCCCAGACATGGACCGTCAACAGATCGTCCTCGGTCAGATACGCAACGAGAAAACCAACGGCGAGCAGCCAATGGCCATATCGCACGAGCGGGTCCCAGACACGCACTTGGCGGGATTCGGCGCTAGCGACGGGCTGGTCCATGATCGGCTCCGATTCCGTTGAGGCGAATGGCAGATTGACGACTGCACGCTGCAATGGCGATCCTGCAGATGTGATACGCGCCTGCAGATGAGGAAAACGCCCGGTTGAAGATCGTCGATGTCACATCTGAAGGATGGCGCTACGGCGTCCTGATCGCGGCATTCGCGTCGATCGCGCTGCTCGCGGCGATGGATATGTGGGGTGACCTCGACGAAGGCGTGTCGGGCTATCACGTCATCGCGGAAGCGGCGGTCGTGTTGATCGCGCTGGCTGCGGCCGCGGTACTGATATGGACCTTGGTGGCGCGCACGCGGGAGTTGGATCTGCGACTCGCGTCGAGCGATGCCGCGGCGCGCGCATGGCGCCAGGAGGCGCAGACGCTGCTGCGGGGTCTCGGCGCTTCGATCGATCGCCAGTTTGGTCGCTGGCGCTTGTCGGGCGCGGAAAAGGAGGTCGCGCTGCTGCTGTTGAAGGGACTGTCTCACAAGGATGTCGCAAGAATGCGCGGTATCAGCGACGCGACAGCACGCCAACAGGCGACCGCGGTGTATCGCAAGGCGCGCGTCGAGGGCCGCAACGATCTCGCAGCGTTCTTTCTCGAGGACCTCTCGCTGCCAAAGCAGAATGACTCATCGGCAGATACGCCGAGCGTCTGAGTGCAACGTTCGACTCCGTTGGGGCCGGCTAAAGACTGAATCGGCTCGAACACAAAATGTGTGGTGCCATCCCCGTACGGCGTCTTGAGTTGGTAGACCACCTGCCCTGCCCCATCGGTGCTCCGCCGTTCCAGCGTCCAGGCCGGTCAAGGTGATTTAACGACACAGCCACTCGATCCGCTCACGCGGTGTGGCGCATACGCCACCGCCGCATTCCAGAAATGGACAACCCGGGGGTGCTCGCCGAAGGCGCACGTCACCTAGCAAACTACGCTCACGCCAAACTACGCAACGTGCGGCGTAGGCAAACTCGGGAGGTTCGCGGACGGTAGTAGAGAGAAAGCTCGCTCAACTACTTGATTAATGTCGATATATTTTGCGTTCTTAAGACAAGGTAGGACGTGGTCAGACAGGCTAATGGAGGCTGGGAACGGAATCGAACCGATGTAACGCGAGTTGCAGTCGCGGGCATGACCACTCTGCCACCCAGCCGTCGAGAGCGGCGGATTCTACTTGATCCCAATGCCACCCGGAACCGCCGTCGGACTCCATCAGTCGCGGTCCAGCCCCGCACGCAACGTTGGCCAGGCGGCGCGCAGATACACGATCATCGAACCGAGCGTCATCGCTGCAGCAAGATTGATCAGCACATACCCAAGCACCACCAAACGCATGTCGGAACCGGGCGGAAATGCGAGCAGCACGAGGATCGCCGCGATCTGCACGCCGGTCTTGAGCTTGCCGAAGCGACTGACTGCGACAACGCCGCGACGATTCATTTCCGCCATCCATTCACGCAACGCCGAGACGACGATTTCACGGCCAACGATGACCAGACCAGGCAAAGTCAGCCACACGCTCGAACGGTCGCCAACCATCATCACGATGGCGCTGACGACGACGAGTTTGTCGGCCACCGGGTCGAGGAAGGCACCGAAACGCGTGGTCTGTTTCAAGCGCCGCGCGAGGTATCCATCGAGCCAGTCGGTGAGTGCGGCTAATCCGAACACTGCGGCAGCCGCCAAGTGCGTCCAGCGCCCGTGAAGCAGGTAGATCAGGACGAAGACCGGTATCAACGCCATGCGCAGAATAGTGACGAGGATCGGCGTGTTCATGCACAAGCGCGCGAAGGACAGACACACATTCTAACGGTGCAGTTCACTCCACGTGCAACGTCGCGTAGATCTCATCGGCCAGTCGCCGGCTGACGCCCGGTACCTTCGCGATCTCTTCGCGGCTCGCACCACGCAACGCCGCAACGCTGCCGAAGTGACGCAACAGCTCGCGTCGGCGCTTGGCGCCCACACCGGAGATACCGTCGAGCTCCGATTGCCTGCGCGCTTTGCCGCGGCGAAGTCGATGTCCCGTGATCGCGAATCGATGTGCCTCATCGCGGATGTGCTGCAGCAGGTGCATTGCACCGCTGTTGGCAGGGATTGGAATCTCCCCTTGGTCCCCTAGATAGATGCTCTCGAGACCCGGCTTGCGGCTGGTTCCTTTTGCGATACCCAAAATCTGCACACCCTCGATCTGCAGATCGGTGAATACCGTGCGCGCCTGGTTCAACTGACCCGGCCCGCCGTCGATGACCAGCAGGTCCGGCAGTTGTCCGTCGCCTGATTTGAGGCGTTCGTAACGGCGTCGCAGCGCCTGGTTCATCGCGCCGTAGTCGTCGCCGGCCGTGGTGCCTTCGATGTTGAAGCGCCGATAGTCCGACTTCAGCGGACCATTGCGGTCGAAGACGACACACGAAGCGACGGTCGCTTCGCCGCTCGAATGACTGATATCGAAGCATTCCAATCGCGCGGGTAGATCTTCGAGCCCGAGCGCCTCCTGTAGGTCGACCAGCCGCGCGAGCACGTTTTTTCTGTCGGCAAGATAGGAGCCGAGCGACAACTCCGCGTTCTGCTGCGCCATCTCGAGCCAGCGCGCTCGTTGACTCCGAACACCGGATGTCAATTCCACCCGATGACCCGCGCGCTCACGCAGCGCGGCCTCGATCAGCGGTGCGTTGGCAACCGGATGACTGATAACGATTGCTTTCGGGATTTCGCGCTCACCGCCACCGAAATAGTATTGCGCGAGAAATGCGTCCAGTAGCTCGGCGCCGTCTACCGCGAGCTCGTTGCGGGGAAACCATGTGCGATGCCCGAGCAGCCGGCCGCCGCGAATGAACATGCCCTGCACGCACGCAGCACCCGAAAGAAGTGCGGCCGCAAACACATCCACATCGCCGCTTGCGGCGTGCACGTACTGCTGCTCCTGAACCTTGCGTAGCTGCGCGATCTGGTCGCGATACTTCGCTGCCCGCTCAAACTCGAGCGATGCTGCCGCGTGTTCCATTGCGGTCTTGAATTCCTCGAGGATCGCGTCGTTGCGTCCATCGAGAAACATCACCGCATGACGTACGTCCTCCGCATACGCGTCCGGCGCAACCAATTGCACACACGGGGCGCTGCAGCGGCCGATCTGATGTTGCAGACAGGGACGTGAACGATTCTTGAAATAGCTGTCTTCGCATTGTCGCAATTGAAACAGCTTCTGCAGGATGTTAATGCTCTCGCGCACCGCGCTCGCACTGGGAAACGGCCCGAAATAGCGTCCCTTCTTCTTTGCGCCGCGATGAAATGCGAGGCGCGGATAATCGTGATCAGTCAAATGAATGTAAGGGTACGATTTGTCGTCGCGCAGGACGATGTTGTACGGCGGGCGCAGCCGCTTGATCAGACTCTGCTCGAGGAGCAACGCCTCGGTCTCACTGGCAGTCAGCGTAATCTCGATGTCGTGGATTCGAGCGACCAGCGCGAGCGTCTTCGCACTGAGCCCAGAGGCGCGAAAATAGCTCGTCACACGGCTCTTCAGATTGCGCGCCTTACCCACGTACAAGACTGCCGCCGTGACATCGAGCATCTGGTAAACGCCTGGCTTTTGCGGCAGACGCTTCAGGAAGGGTTCGGCTTCGAAGGGGACTCCAGGATCGCGCATTCGGCGACCCTAAGCACCGGACTGCCAAGCGTCAAGCAAGCATCAGTTCCGCGCTGTCGATACGTCCGCATGCCTGCGGCGTCGGCACGTTGCCGCTACTCTCGATGACACCATGACGTACTGCAAGCAGCGCCAGTTCAACGTCACTCGCCACACTGAGCTTCTCGAATATGCGATAGCGGTAGCTGTTGACGGTTTTCGGACTCAGATGAAGGTCGCGGGAAATCTGCTGCACCTTCCGGCAGCCAACGACCATCAACGTAATCTGCATTTCGCGGTTCGACAACTGATCGAACGGACACTCCGGCGCCGTATCGAAGGAACGCAATGCGACCTGTTGCGCCACGTCATCCGACATGTGCCGTTGGCCGAGGAATACGCGGCGGATCGCATGTTCGAGATCCTCGGCATTTGCGCCTTTGGTGATGTATCCGGCCGCGCCGGCTTTCATGGCCTGCGCTGGGTACGGTTCTCTGTCACAGGCGGTTACGATGAGTACGCGGATGCCGGCGTCGATCCGTTGTATTCGCCTGGTAGCCTCGAGCCCACCGATGCCTGGCATGCGCAGGTCCATCAGGATCACGTTCGGTTTGGTCTCGCGCGCGAGCGTCAGCGCGCGCTCACCGGAATCGGCTTCACCGACGAGCGTAATGCCTTTGGCTTCCAACAGCATACGTGCGAGACCGACCCGTATCAGGCGGTGATCATCCACAATCAGAACTCGAATCATGTGCCATCCCCCAAGTTGAATTGTTGGACCCTGTCTTGGCAGGGGAAGGACCAAGCTATGTCGCGTTGTAGGACAGGACAACCCAACATCGTGGATTCCCACGCATTTCCACGAACGTTCCACTTTGCGATGTCGCGGTGACATCGATCCAACCGCGAGGCCGCGCACGGTCAACGCGGCGATATCGAACGAGCATCACGCGCCGGTGAACGCCTGCAGACCCGTCTGCGCCCGGCCGAGAATCAACGCATGAATGTCGTGCGTACCCTCATAGGTGTTCACCGTCTCCAGATTCATGACGTGCCGGATGACGTGAAATTCGTCGGAGATACCGTTCCCGCCATGCATGTCACGCGCCATGCGCGCGATGTCCAGCGCCTTACCGCAGTTGTTACGCTTGATCATCGAGATGATCTCGACAGCGAGCCGGTCTTCATCGAACAGTCGGCCAGCACGCAGGCACGCCTGCAGGCCAAGCGTGATCTCCGTCTGCATGTCGGCGAGCTTTTTCTGGACGAGTTGATTGGCGGCCAGCGGTCGGCCGAACTGTTTGCGCTCCAGCGTATACGTCCGCGCAGCGTGCCAGCAGAATTCCGCCGCCCCCATCGCGCCCCACGCAATCCCGTAGCGGGCGCGATTCAAACAACCGAACGGCCCCGCCAGACCCTTCGCGTTGGGTAACAGCGCGTCTTCCGGAACATGCACGTCATCGAGCACGATCTCGCCAGTGATCGAAGCGCGCAGACTCATCTTGCCTTCGATCTTCGGCGTGGTGAACCCGCGCGCGCCGCGTTCGACGACAAAGCCACGAATCACCCCATCGAGTTTGGCCCATACGACGGCAAGGTCGGCGATAGGTGAGTTCGTAATCCACATCTTGGCACCGTTCAGCACGAAGCCGTCGCCGACGCGTTCGGCGCGCGTGATCATGCTGCCGGGGTCCGAGCCATGATCCGGCTCAGTAAGGCCGAAGCAGCCCACCCATTCGCCGGTGGCGAGTTTCGGCAGGTATCTGTCACGTTGCGCCTCCGTCCCATACGCGTGGATCGGGTGCATCACCAGCGACGATTGGACACTCATCGCCGAGCGGTACCCCGAATCCACGCGCTCGACTTCACGCGCCATCAAACCGTAGCTGACATAGTTCACTTCGGCGCAACCGTATTTTGACGGTAACGTGGCACCGAGCATGCCGAGCGCCCCGAATTCGTTCATGATTTCGCGGTCGAAACGTTCCAGCCGGTTCGCGCTCACCACACGCGGCATCAGCTTGTCCTGCGCGTAGTCGCGCGCCGTGTCGCGCACCATCCGCTCATCGGCGGTCAGCTGATCTTCGAGCAGGAGCGGATCGTCCCAGACAAATCCGGCGCGGCCGTTACTCACGATGAGATCCTCCGGTTGGGTGAGCATGGGGTGGCGAAGGCTAATGCAGGCACTGGTGTGAGGCAACGTTTAGACTGCCCACCCGACCGACCCAGCTCGCGGAGACTTCGATGGCCCTGGATCAGACGACACTGGATGCACTGCTCGACACGATGCGCAAATTCGTTCGCGAACGTCTGGTGCCGCTGGAAGCGCAGGTGGCGCGTGAAGACCGGATCCCCGAGCAGATCGTCGCCGAGATGCGCGAGCTCGGATTGTTCGGTATGACGATTCCGGAAGAGTTCGGCGGGCTGGGCTTGACCACGACCGAAGAGTGTCTCGTCGTGATGGAACTGGGTCATACATCGCCGGCGTTTCGCTCGGTCATCGGCACCAACAACGGCATCGGGTCGCAAGGCCTCGTCATGGATGGAACGGCGGCGCAGCAGGCACACTACCTACCAAAGATGGCAAGTGGCGAGATCATCGGCTCCTTCGCGCTCACCGAGCCGGAGGCTGGATCCGATGCCGGTTCATTGAAGACCGCCGCACGCGTTGAGGACGGCGGCTATGTCCTCAACGGCACAAAACGCTACATCACCAACGCGCCACACGCACAGTTGTTCACTGTGTTCGCCCGCACTGATCCAAGCACGACGGGATCGAAGGGCGTGTCGGCGTTCCTCGTCGATGCAACATCGAACGGCATCACGCTCGGCCCGGCAAATCGCAAGATGGGACAGCAAGGGGCGCACGTTTGCGATGTCATCTTCGAAGACTGTCGGGTACCCGCATCCGCTCTGCTGGGTGGAACCGCGCATCTCAACAAGGGATTTCTAACCGCGATGAAGACGCTCGATCGAGGCCGTCTCCACATCAGCGCACTAGCGGTCGGTTGCGCTGAACGCTTGATTGACGACAGCCTCAACTACGCTCTGGAACGCAAGCAATTCGGCCAGCCAATCGCGCAGTTTCAGTTGATTCAGGCGATGCTTGCAGACAGTCGCACTGAGGCGTACGCCGCGCGATGCATGGTGATCGACGCCGCGAAGCGTCGCGATGCGGGCGAATCGGTCACGATGCTGGCGTCTTGTTGCAAGTTGTTCGCGAGCGAGATGGTCGGACGCGTCGCCGATCGTGCCGTGCAGATATTCGGTGGCGCGGGCTACATGGAAGACTACGGTATCGAGCGCTTCTATCGAGACGTACGGCTGTTCCGAATCTACGAAGGCACCAGCCAGATCCAGCAAACACTGATCGCGCGCAACATGATTCGCGACGCGCTTGGCTGACGCTCGACTGGATCGGAGCAACCCAGGTACCCGATCTTCATGCCTCCAGATTCGGCAGAAATACCGCGAATGCCGTACCCCTGCCCTGCGCTGTGCGAACGTCTATGGCGCCTTCGAGTTCCGCAACGAGTCGAGCGGTGATATGTAAGCCCAGTCCGGCGTGATCATCGCCCTTGCTTGATGTCTTGGGCTCATACAGGCGCTCGAGAACCGCCGCTGGGAGCCCCGGACCCTCGTCTCGGACACTGAACTCGACACCGGCCCGCCCCGCACGATATACACCGCTGAACGTCGCAACATGCAGTGCGGCGCCGCTGCCCATCGCCTCGATGGCGTTGCGGACCAGATTGGTCATCACTTGAATGATCCGGTCTCGATCGGAAAGGACGGGTACGCCGCCCTCGAACAGCGTCAGCGTGACTGCAATTCCTGCTGCTTCGGCACGGCCGCGACTGAGTTCGACGACATTGCGCGCAATATCGTTGAGATCGACGCGCTGCGCGTTTACATCGGGCTTCTCGGCCGCGGCGACCGCCAACGGCGGAAACTCAACGACGCGTTGGAAGATTGCCGCCGTACGGCGAATCTCACCGGCTATCAGACGCAGCTGTTCGTGCGTCTCGGGATAATCCTTCAGTCGCAACTCCAGAATGTGCAGATAGTTGTGGATGATGCTCAACGGGTTGTTGGCCTCGTGGACAATCTCGCGCAAGCGCTTCTCATGACTCGATTGATAGTCCCGCAGCTGGCGCAGACGCCGTTCGTCATCACGTTGCAGTGCACCCAGCCAACGACCCAGTTCGATCGCGTAGCCGTTCATCGCGAGCAAAGCTTCGGCGGGATCTTCGTCGCTCAACCGAAATGCCAACACACCCACCTGCGATTCACCGTCACTGAGCGGCGCAACATACATGCGGTCGGTGCGCAAACGGCGCAATATCTGACGATCCACCACGGTCGCGCCGGCTTCATCTTCGACCGTTATCGACTGCTGGTCGCGCCATGCACGCGCGACACTGCTGGTCGAATGGAGTGAGATCTTCAACGCAGCCAGGTCGTCATCTCCGACAGCAACCAGCGTGTCGGCGCTGCGAAAGAAGCATCGCGGCACGTGTCGGAACAGCGCGCGGGTAACCAATGCGGCGAGTTCGTGCAGCGATTTTTCATCCGCCTGCTGGGCGAGCACGTTCGAGAACGCGGCAAGCTGCGCCTGGACCCATAGTGCTTCTAGCCAGCTGTCGTCGACGTCATCGGAGACGCCTGCGGCGTCGATCAGTACCGCGCAATGTCGCTCGGCCGCATCCAGTAAGCGATCGAACCCGGGACCATCGAGGCCGAACAGCAGCGCCGCAACGCGTGCAGCCGCGCCGGAACTATGGTGCTCCAACGATTCCGCGACGGCGAAGGCTCTCAACAAAGGGTGGGCATCGGCCAGCAGTTCCGGGGCAACGCCACGAAACGCGCTGAGCTCGCTCATCAATTCATCGCCGGCTACCTGCACTCCAGAGCTTGCCAGCAGCGTCCGCAACCGTGCTGCGTCCGCGTACGGGTAGCCGACTTCACGAACAAGCGCCTCGGCCACACAGGATGCGAGCAGTACGCCCCGCCACTGATCGAAGCCAAGTCGAGCGGCATTGCCCAGCGGCACCACCGACCAGATTTGCGCGCGCGCCATCGCTGCGAGCGAGTCCGGTTCGAGGTGGTGCATCGCACGCGCTATTGCTTCAGGCTCGACGTGTGTTCCGAGGCTCGTGACCCAACGATTCAGCAAGTCCGCGTCGGTCGCGATCAGCCGGAAGAGTGCTGCCGTATCTACGACAGGCGTAGATACCAACTGCTGGTATCGATGCAGAACCGCATCTGGCGTCACCCCGCGCGTCTCCTCATGCCCAAACATCTACACATTGTGTGCGCTGCTCGTTGTTCTTCTGGCAGCGCACGCGTCATCCGGGAATCGTCTTGGAGATAGCGACTCCCTGCGCACGATGGGGCCTAAGGAATGGGTCGGTCACTCGACCCAGCACGTTGTCTCCCGGAATGGCGCTAGTGTAGCGCAGCAGATTTGCTACGGCTGAGGGCATTTGTAATTGGCGGCAGATCCACGATCAAACCAAATGTATGCGGATCTATTTCTGCACGATGATTGCTTACAAGGATCGATTTCGCAGTTGATTGATCTCGTCTCGCAATGTTCGGGTGACGCTGCGCGCGGCGTCCACAAAGTCGGCACCTCGAGATGCATACAACACACTACGTGATGCGTTGATGACCAGGCCGGATCTGTTCGAATTCAGGCCCGCGTCAATTACTGCAGCAACGTCACCGCCTTGACTGCCGACTCCTGGGATTAGTAGCGTCATGTCACCGACCACCTGCCGAACTTTGCGAAGTTCATCCGGGTAGGTCGCGCCAACAACCAACATCACGTTTCCGGCGTTGTTCCAGTCGACGGCAGCGCGCGCAACGCGCAAGTACAGCGGGTCGCCCGATGGAAAATCTTGAAGCCAGCCGCTTTCGGGATTGCTGGTGCGACACAGGATGACCACGCCACGATCCGAACGTCTGAGGTAAGGCTGCAGGCTCTCTGGTCCGAGATATGGATTTACTGTCACGGCGTCGGCCTGATAGCGATCGAAGACCTCTATCGCGTACCGTTCCGCTGTCGCGCCCATGTCGCCCCGTTTGGCATCGAGGATGACCGGAACGTTTGGATAGCGCTCATGCACATATCTGATCAGCGCCCGCAATTGAGTTTCTGCACCAAGCGCGGCGAAGTGTGCTATCTGGGGTTTGAACGCGCACACCTGATCTGCAACCGCATCCACAATTGCGCTGCAGAACGCGAACGCACCGTCGGCACCTTCATATCCGGCGGGCATTGATGCCGGCAAGGGGTCGAGCCCCACGCAGACGAGCGAGTTATTGATTTGTTCACAAGTTCGGAGTTGCTCGGCAAAAGACGGTCGGAGCATGATGGCCAACAGGTCAGACGAGGCGGCGCGAGTATACCGATCACGGTGATAAATTTCGTCACTTCCCTCCTGTAACAGGCCTGCGCTGCTCGTATCTCCTAAGTAAAAATGATTAGAGGTATACAGTCTAATATATTGATTTATCTATGTTCATGATGACGAAAACTATTTGGCACGATTCTCGCTCACAGCTTAACTGTGCAACCAAGTTCGAACTGACATGATGAGAGAGAACAACGTGATAGAAATGAGCAGCGCCCGTGATCGACTGCGCAATCGGCCGTCGCGCAATCGCGACGACAAGCGGATGCATGCGCGTATCGAAAGCGACGACCGGCTGTTCGTCCAGGTCGTACTGTCGGCGGCGGATCCGGATCTCGTGGGGACCACCGTTTCCTGTACCGCAATCAACCTCTCGGTTGGCGGTATCCAGTTCCGCACCAACACCGTTATTCCGACAGGCGCGCTGCTCGACCTGTGGGTCGATGTCCGCAGTCGGCCCGGCAAATTCTTTCTGGCGGGCGAAGTCCGATGGACGCGACCGGCGAACGACCCGGATGCAAGCGGCCGCGATGGTTGGGTGATCGGCGTGCAACTGAAGTCCGGCGCTGCAACCGACATCATGGACTGGCGCGAACATCACGCGCAGGCCAGCGCGCGCTAGACCAACAGGATCGATCATCCGACGCGACCGGCATCAGCAAGCCGTCGCGACCAGTTCACGGGTTCTGTGAAACGAGTCGCAGTCACATCACTACCCGCATCCCGTCGATACGAGCACACCAATGCTGTAATGCAGCACACAGCGGCGCATAGATGTGGGAGACACAAGCAGTGACGCAGTCCTCAAAAGTGGTGCCGTTGAAAGCACCTGACCACGCTGCAGGACGCAGCAACCACACCTTGCCGCCGATTCTTCACTCCGTACGGCAAACAGCACGACGCGCGATGAGCGGATTGCTGTCGACTCTGTTCAACAACGCCGACGATGTACTGTTCGAGATGGCGGATCGCTCGCGCAACGATGCCGATCAGCACATGTACTTCGACTCGATGCGCGAAATTCGTGTGCAGCGCAAACGCATCATTACCGAATTCGGTCAGAACCTGTACGCCAGCTTCAACGCCTTGTTCGAAACGCCGCAGACCGAAGATGTGGAAGTCCCTGACTTCGAAGCCGCCGTCGATGGGATGTCGTTGGTCAAGAACGACGACCTGGAAATTTCGGTCGCCGTCGCCGGTATCGTGTCGAAAGTGACCAGTCAGTTTTCTCTGCCGGTCATGCAGTTGACACGACGAATCGATGCGCTCTGTCCCAACCGAACGGTCACTGAACGACTGAATCCTCTCGGACCGCACCAACTCGGCGCCGCCTTCGTCGCGGCAACGGACTGCATCGAGATCGACATTCGTGTTCGCATCGTTCTACTGAAGCTGTTCGAACGATTCGTCATGGAGCACCTCGGACAGGCGTATGAGGATGCCAACCGGTTGCTCGCCGAAGCGGGTGTGCTACCAGACCTGCGTAATGTGCTGAAACGCGAGGCCAGCGCGCATCACCGTCCGTCCACGCGCACCACCGGGGTTGAACAACCGGGCGTCGGTAACGTCGGTGGGCAAGGAAGTGCGGCGGGTAGTTCAACACGAGGTGGATCATCGACGCCACTGGCCCATGCTGGCGCCTCGGACAACAACTTCACGGTACTGCAGCAACTGTTGGCGTCGCACGCCAGTCAAGGCGGAACGAACGTCGGTGACTACGGCGGCGCCAGCGGAGCCGGCTCCGGCCAGGTTCAATACAGCGGACCCGTGGGACCGATCATCACGACACCTGAACTGATGCATGTGTTGTCGGCGGTTCAGAGTGCCACCAGTCACGAACCGATCGATATCGATCGCGTGCCGGTCGCAATCGACCTTCGGCAACTGGTTCTCGCCCGCGCGTCCGAGGTGACGGGCGCCCCCGACGGTTCAATGGGCCGCACCGATGAGGATACGGTGAACCTGGTCGGGATGTTGTTCGACTACATTCTGAACGATCGCAACCTTGCCATTCCAATGAAGGCGCTGATCGGCCGACTACAGATTCCGATGCTGAAGGTCGCGGTCCTGGACAAGACATTCTTCAATCGCACCAGCCATCCGGCCCGGCAGTTGTTGAACGAACTGTCAAGCGCCGGAATCGGCTGGAGCAGCGCCGCGGAACTCAAACGCGACGCGCTGTACAACAAGATCGAATCGGTGATTCTGAGGGTGCTGAACAACTTCAGCGACGACCCGGAGATATTCGGAACGCTCGTTGCCGAATTGCGCAACTTCGTTCAGCAGGACCACCATCGCGTCCAGATCGTAGAGCAACGCGTCAAAGAGGTCGAAGCGGGACGCGCGAAAACCGTTTCCGCCAAGCAGACCGTGGAACGCTTGCTGAACCAGAAGGCCAGCGGATTGCGGCTGCCGCCGGAGATCGGCCACTTCATCAGCGACACTTGGAGCCGCGTACTGGTGTATGTATGCGTTCGTCACGGCGACGACGGTGTCGAATGGAGTGACGCGGTACAGGTCTTCGACGATCTGCTATGGGCGGTTCAGCCGCTCGATACGCTGGTCGACATCGAGGACCGTGATCGCACCCGGCCCCGCCTGCTCGAACGCGTCGAGCAAGGTATGGAGGTGCTTGGCCTCGCAACCACCGAAATCGAGGATGCGCTGACGACCTTGCGGGATCGGTTATCCGACATCGCCGCGTCCGACCGTGCATTCCTCGAAGACGACCGGCCGCACGCCGAGGTACCGGATTTGCCCCTCATGGAAGAAATCGTGTTGAGGAGCCCGGGCGAAATCGAGTCGGTTGAGGCCGCCGAACCCGAACCGGAAATGGTGCGCGAGATTAATCGACTGACCGAAGGCGTCTGGGTCGAGTTGACGCAGGAAGACGGTCAGAAGCTCCGCGCAAAGCTCGCAGCCATTGTGCAACCCGGCAGCAAATACATCTTCGTCAACCGACGCGGGATGAAGGTAGCCGAGCGAAACAGGATGTCCCTTGCCGTTGAACTGAAGCGTAAGACGCTCGTCATACTCGATGAATCGCAAGTGTTCGACCGTGCCCTGGAAGCGGTCATCGGAAACTTGCGGCAGCTACACCGTCAGCCGACCTAGCACAGCTTGGTCTGCCAGCCAGCTACGCCCGAAGCTGCCTGCGCCACTCCGGGTCCTCGAGTAGACGCTCCACGGTAGCGACGATGGCCTGCGTCTGCGCATCGATCTCCAGATTCACCCTTTCCCCGACAACAACGCTGCCAAGCGTGGTTCGACCGATTGTCTCCGGAATCAGACTGACGCAGAGCCTGCCGCGCGGACGATCGATCGCCGAAATCGTCAGACTCGCTCCGTCAAGGGCGACGAATCCTTTGTGGAACATAAATTTCAGCCATTGCGGTGCTACATCGAACCAGACCGTGCGCTCATTCTCGCCTGCATCGATCTGCGCCACCGTAGCGACGTCAGCGACGTGACCCGACAGGATGTGCCCGCCAATTTCGTCGCCGAATCTGAGCGACCGCTCAATGTTCACGAGGCAATCGACTTGCAGCGATCCAAGATTCGATCTCGCCATCGATTCACGAATGACGTCGAAGCCTGCAAGGCCTCCGGCAATCGTGGTTACCGTCAGGCACGTGCCATTCACGGCCACCGACGCACCGCTGCTCAGCCCGTCCGCAAGATCACCGAGATCGATCTGTAGACGCCGCAGACCGGGTTCGTTCCCGACAGACACGACGCGACAGAGGCCCTGGACGATTCCTGTGAACACCAGACTGCCTTCTTCAGCCGACGGTTTTTGCGAAGAATTCGCGACTGCGGCTCAACGCGAGTCTCGCTGCCGCCGCGTCATAGCTCGCGCGTTGGTCGCAATTGAATCCATGGTCCGCTTCGTAGACGTGTACCGCCACCTCGGGATGCGCTTTGCGGACCTTCTCGACGTCGGTCAACGGAATATGTGCGTCCTTTGCACCGAAGTGCATCATGACCGGGCAGCTCGGGTGACGATCGAGCTGCCCCGCCACACCGCCTCCGTAGTAGGCCACCGCACCGCTCACGCCGCTCAGATCGCAGGCCGACAACCACGCCAGCAATCCACCGAAGCAGTAGCCGACGACACCGACCCGGCCGAAGCGTTTCGCGTCATCAATGGATGCCTGCAGGTCCTGCAGCGTCTGTTCCATCTTGAGTTTGCCGCGCGCGATCTCGACCCCTGTGACCATATCCTGCTGTTCGTAGCCCAGTTCGACGTTGCGCTCCACTCGATCGAAGATCTGCGGAGCGATCGCCGCATAACCCGCCGCTGCGTATCCGTCCGTGACTTCACGTATGTGAGAATTGACGCCAAAGATCTCCTGAATCACGACAATGCCACCCCGCGGTTTCGCGGCCGGCATCGCTTCGTAGACTCCGAACGCGAATCCATCGACGGCGCGTAGCTGCCTGGTTTGTCCCACGCTTTTTGCTCCCATGCTGCAGAATTGCCTGAAAGCCTATACAGAGCTTGCCGGTACGTCCATGGGCGCCAGCAGCAGCACCGACTGTCATCAATCCATAACCTTGCCGGTGCAAACTACGGCCCGCTTGTTTGGTTCAATGAAGCCGGGCTCGATTCTGCTCGAATCAACTGTGAGAATGGATCGATGACGATGCAGAGGATCATGCTGGTCGAGGACGAACCGGAGATTCGCGAGATGTTGACCTTCGCGCTGACCCGAGCGGGATTCGCGACCGTCGGCGCGGCCAGCGCCGAAGAAGCCATGCGATTGCTCGACGCCTTGCTGCCCGATGTGATCATCATCGATTGGATGTTACCGGGTGCAAGCGGCATCGATCTCGCAAGGCGATTGCGCAGAGACGAGCTTTTCGCCGAGCTGCCGATGATCATGCTGACAGCACGCGGTGAGGAAGTCGACAAACTGAAGGGCTTCGATGCCGGTGTCGACGATTACCTCACCAAACCGTTTTCGCCGCGCGAACTCATTGCGCGGATCCGTGCATTGCAAAGACGCGCTGGCGGTGCCGTCGACGGGCTGCTGAAGATCGACGCACTCGAGATCGACCTGAAGGGCCACCGCGTCACGATCGGCGAGACATCGGTTCATCTTGGTCCGACCGAGTTCAGGCTGTTGACGTTTCTGATGCAGCATCCGGATCGCGCGTTCGATCGCGCGCAGTTGCTGGATCGCGTCTGGGGACGGTCGGTGTATGTAGAAGAGCGCACGGTCGATGTTCATGTGCTGCGCCTGCGACGCGCGCTGAAGCCTTTCGGTCTCGATTCGCTCGTCGAAACGGTGCGTGGCGTCGGCTATCGGCTGACTCGTACGGCGAGCGATTCGCTCGCGTGATTGCCGGTCTCAAAACCGAACTGATTCGTACGACCCTGTGGATCGTTGTAGTTCTTTGCGCAGGCTGGATTTCACAACTCTGGGCGATCGCAATCGTCGTCGGATTGATCGGTTGGGTCCACCCGCACGCACGCGAGATGCTGCATCTGCACGAATGGTCGCGGCGTGCAATCGGGCGTCCAGACATCACCATGGAGTTGTGGCAGGAGCCAACGGTACGGGTGTTTCGCAGGCTGCGCCAGTCGCGGCTCCGACTGCGCCGGCTGCTGACACGATTGCACTACGTGCGATCCGCGACCGAGGCGTTGCCGGATGGTGCAATCCTGATCGAGCACAACGGCGAAATAGAACTGTTCAACAAAGCCGCGCAGACGCTACTCGGCTTGTCTGCAAGCGACATCGGCCAAAATCTCGTTTCGCTGGTGCGCAATCCGCAGATCGCTGCGCTGGTAAACGGACAGGTCGCCGAAGGCGTGGTGGAGATCACCGCCACGCATTCAGATCTACAATTGGAAGTCCGCCGAATCGATATCGACGAAACGCGGATGCTGATCCTCGCGCGCGACGTTTCTCAGCTGAATCGCCTGCTCAGCATGCGCCAGGATTTCGTTGCCAACGTCTCCCATGAATTGCGCTCGCCGCTGACGGTCATACTCGGCTATCTGGAATCACTGGATGACGCATCGCTCGACCGCGCGCAGCTGTCCGAGTTGATGGCGCGCTTGGTTCCACCGGCGCAGCGCATGAAGGTCCTCGTAGACGACTTGCTGCTGCTGACACGATTGGAATCGAGCCCAAAACCATCGCAGGCCGAGGTCGATGTAGTCGCCGTGGCGCCCATGCTCGAGACGATCACCGCTGACGCCCGGCAGCTGTCCGCCGGACGTCATACCATCACAGTCGAAGCCGACTCGACGCTGCGTCTGCGCGGCAGCGAATTCGAACTGCACAGCGCCTTCTCCAATCTGGTGGACAACGCGGTTCGCTACAGTCCGGACGGCGGCGACATCTGCGTGCGCTGGCAGCGATCCGAGGCAGGTCCGCGCTTCGAGGTTGAAGACCACGGCACGGGAATTCCCACGCAACACCTGACCCGTATCACCGAACGGTTCTATCGTGTGGACCTGTCCGGATCGCGCGCTCGTGGCGGGACGGGGCTGGGGCTGGCAATCGTCAAGCATGTTCTGATTCGCCACCACGCGACGCTCGGCGTGGAAAGTGAACTACATAAGGGAAGTCGGTTCTGCTGCATCTTTCCACAGAGTGCCGCTGTCACGATGTGACCGAAATCCAGGTCGTTGCGACGCCGCTGTGTGACGTTGACACTTTGAACTGTGCAGTGCGCCTGTTCCGTGGCTACCCAAACGAGTAAAGTTCAACGCAGCAACGGAGACGCATGAATTGAGCCGGCACATCTCGGAACAGTATGACGCGGAACTGGAAATCGTCCGCCGCCGCCTGATGGAAATGGGTGGTGTGGTCGAACAGCAACTGCGTGACGCAATCACGGCAATTTCGACGTATGACGCAGAGCTCGCGGCCACGGTGTCGGCACGCGACCATGAGGTCAATCGTTTCGAAGTCACACTGGATGAGCAGTGCATTCACATCATCGCGCGCCGCCAGCCGACCGCCACCGATCTACGCCTGCTGGTAACGGTGATGAAGTCCAGCACCGATCTCGAGCGCATCGGCGACGAAGCCAACCGCATCGCGAAGATGGCGCGCGAACTATCCAAGCTGGACTATCAGAACAGCATATATGGTCAGACAACACGCTTAGGACAACTGGCAACCACGATGGTATCGCGTGCGCTCGACGCACTGGCGCGCCTCGACACGCGCGAAGCGCTCGATCTGATCGCAGCCGACAAACAGGTCGACGAGGAGTATCGCTCCGTCATCGCGAACCTGGCGAACTCAATGACTCAAAACCCCGATTTGGTGGAGCGCGATCTGCACCTGATATGGGTTGCACGCGCGCTCGAACGAATCGGGGATCATGCCAAGAACGTCTCCGAATACGTGCTCTATCTGGTGGAAGGCAAAGATATTCGCCATCTACCCAAGGGCACGTTCGCGACCGCGAATTCAGGGCGCTGATTGCGGGGCTAACGACGCCCCAATGGCGCGAGATTGAGATGCTGGCCGCCGTCCAGAATCAGCGTCTCACCGGTGACGACGTCTGCGCCAGCGACGAAGTAGAGTATCGCTTCGGCAACCGTATCC
Organism: uncultured Gammaproteobacteria bacterium; assembly: GCA_963812255.1. Taxonomy (GTDB): domain Bacteria; phylum Pseudomonadota; class Gammaproteobacteria; order Pseudomonadales; family Azotimanducaceae; genus DATJGR01. The sequence goes on from CAWEUM010000001.1 coordinate 104,510, forward strand.
GGCGTCGTCGTCAAGCGTAACGGCGTCGTGTCCTCGAGGAATTTCTTGGTTCGTTCGTAGTTCTCGGCGCCCATTCCAGTCTTCAGCCATTCACCCTGAATGAATCCGGGGCACACTGCGTTGACGCGAATCTCCGGACCCAGTGCTCGGGCAAGCGACAGTGTCATCGTCACCAAAGCGCCTTTCGATGCCGCGTAGGCGATCGAACTGCCCACGCCCATGACTGCGGCAATCGATGCCACGTTGACGATGCTGCCGCGCCCGCCGCGTTTCATGGCCGGCTCCACCGCCCGGGTCATCTGGTATGCGCCAACCGTGTTGACCGAATAGATGTCGAGAAAATCCTGCTTGTCGAGTCCCTCCAGATTGGTGTGGGCGCAGAACTTGGTGGTGCCGGCGTTGTTGATCAGCGCATCGATACGACCCCACTTCGCATCGGCCGCGGCGGCCATCGCTCTGCAGTCGGCATCTTCGGCGACGTCTGCGCGCACCACCAGTGCCTCGACGCCTTGTTCGAGGCAGGCCGCTTCCGTTTCGCGCGCGCCGGCTTCACTGCGCGAGTAGTTGATGACGACGTTACACCCCCGCTCGGCCAACTGCCGCGCGCAGGCAGCGCCGACGCCGGACGAGGAACCAGTCACGATCGCAACAGCACCTTGAATATCCACATGACCCCCGTTGGTTGACTCGCAACGAATGAACTAACATCCCGCTTCGACTTCGCGACACGGCTCCACGATGAAGAATCTCTGGTTCCACCTGATGCCGTACAAGGATCTTCCGGACGACTTTCGCGACGCCCATGCGTCGGTTTGGGTGGACATCGATTCGCGCCTGCTCGATGGCGCCCGCGTGCACGAACACTATCACGAGTATCTCGATGAACTCGAATACGCCGGCGAGGTAGGCTTCGACGGCGTATGTTGCAACGAGCACCATCAGAACGGCTATGGGTTGATGCCATCACCGAACCTGATCGCCGCATCGCTCACGCGACGCACCCATGCGCCGATGATCTGCGTGATGGGCAATTCGCTTGCACTCTACAATCCACCAACGCGCGTGGCCGAGGAGTTCGCCATGCTCGACTGCATGTCGGGTGGCCGGTTGATCGCCGGATTCCCCGTTGGCACACCGATGGACACCGTGTTCGCGTATTCGCAGAATCCGAGCAAGCTTCGCGATCGGTATCTCGAAGCGCACGACATCGTCATGAAAGCCTGGACCACGGCGGAGACGTTCTCCTTCAACGGCCGTTACAACCAGTTGCGCTACGTCAATGTCTGGCCGCGTCCGGTGCAGAAGCCGCATCCGCCGGTTTGGATCCCAGGCGGCGGGTCCATCGAGACGTGGCAATGGTGCGCACAAATGGACTATGTCTACTGCTATCTGTCGTACTTCGGCTACAAGGCCGGTGAAGCGACGATGAAAGGGTTCTGGGAGGAGATGCGCCGGCTCGGCAAGGACCGCAACCCGTATCGCGCCGGATTCCTGCAATTCGTCGGCGTGGCCGAGACGCGTGAGGAAGCATATCGGCTGTACAAAGAGCCTGCGGAATATTTCTACGGGCGTTGCCTGCACGTAGACCCCAGGTTCGCCTCGCCCGCCGGCTATCAGAGCGAAGCGACGATTCGCGCGCGCGTTCAATCGCAGGTTGCGCAGGCCGCTGCGCAAGCGCGCGCCGCCGCTGCGGCCGGTTCCTCCGCGCGCACGTGGGACGACATCGTCGATGCCGGCTATGTGATTATCGGCAGTCCCGACGAAGTGGCCGAGAAACTGCGCGAGGTCTGCATCAACCTGAACGTCGGCCACCTGATGCTGCTGCTGCAATACGGCAACATGAATCACGACCTCGTGCGCTACAACACGAAGCTGTATGCGGACAAAGTACTGCCGCAGATCCGCGATCTGTTCGACGATCAGTGGCAAGACCGCTGGTGGCCGAATCCCCTGGAACATCGCGCGGTGCCAAGGGCGGTAGCGTGACGGTTCGCGCCTGATGCCTGGCGTGCACGCATCCTCGGTCACGGTGGCCGGGCATCCATGCCGCGTGCTGGAATCCGGCAGTGGCGCGCCAGTCGTGTATTTCGCCGGCATTGGCGGATTGCCGCGTTGGTCACCTTTTCTGGACGTGCTCGCAACGACACACCACGTCATGGCGCCGTCGCTGCCGGGATTTCCTGGTTCACCGGATTTTCGCCATCTCGACGACTACTACGAGTGGATCGTTGCAACGCTCGAACTGCTCGAGGCACTGGACACCCCAGGCGAAGCAGAACCCATCAATCTGATCGCAAGTTCGGTCGCCGCGCCACTCGCCGCCGAAGTCGCGGCGATTGCAACGACGCGCATTCGCCGTCTCGTGCTGATCGCACCGTTCGGTATGTATGACGCCACCGACCCGACCACCGACATCTGGGCGCAGCGACCGGGACCCGCCGTGCTGCCGTCGCTGCTATGCAACGATACCGATCAGTGGAAGCACCTGTGGCAGATGCCGCCGGAAGAAGATCCGGTCGAATGGGGTCTGTTGCTCACCCGTTCGATGGAGGCCGCCGCGCGGTTCTTGTTTCCGATGGGCAACACCGGAATCGAGAAACGCCTCTACCGAATCCGCCAGCCCACCCTGCTCATTCGGGGCGCTGACGACCGCGTCGTGCCGGCGTCGTATCAGCAACGCTTCGCCGCGCGACTCGGTGGGCCCGTTGTCGTCCGGACGATTTCCGCTGCCGGCCACGTCGTCGAACTGGATCAGGCAGCCGAACTCACGCGTCAGATCAGCGCCTTTTTCATCGACCAACAGTACTGAGGACGCACATGGCTTTCGCACCCTTCGATTTGACGGGCAAAGTCGCACTGATCACAGGCGGCAATGGCGGCATCGGCCTCGGCATGGCAGAGGGGATGGCCCAGGCCGGTGCCGACATCTGTATCTGGGGCACCAATCGTGACAAGAACACGGCCGCAACAGAACGGCTCGCCGGTTATGGCACCAACATATCGGCGCACGTCTGCGACGTCTCCGATGAGGCGGCTGTGGCGACCGCCTTTGCTGCAACGCTCGACAGACACGGCCGCATCGACGGTTGCTTTGCTAACGCCGGAATCGGGGGGCGCGGTCGGCCCTTCGATGAAATGACCTTCGACGAGTGGCGTCGGGTTGTCTCGGTGAACCTGGACGGCACCTATCACACCTTCCGTCACGTGACCGCTCACATGCGCGAACGCGCGCAGAGCGGCGACCCAGGCGGTCGGCTGGTAGCCACTGCCAGCCTCGCCGCGATTTCCGGGCAAGCGCGCGGCGAACACTACGCAGCGAGCAAAGGCGCCCTGGTATCAATGATCAAAGCACTCGCGGTCGAATACGCCCGCTACGGCGTCACGGCTCACACGGTGCTACCAGGATGGATCGAGACGGCCATGACAGCCTCTGCGTTCGGCTATGGTAAGTTCGTCGAAAACGTCATGAAGCGCATTCCGGCACGCCGTTGGGGTCAACCCGAGGACTTCGCCGCCATCGCCGTCTACATCATGAGCGACGCAAGCGCCTATCACACCGCGGATACGTTCTTGATCGACGGCGGCTACTACACGTTCTAAACGCGCAACAGATTTGGAGGTTCAATCGATGATCCAAGCGGTGCTGTGGGATTTTGGCGGTGTTCTGACGACCAGCCCGTTCGATGCGTTCAATCGTTTCGAGGCGGAGCATGGATATCCGCGCAACTTCATTCGCGGCATCAACTCTACCAATGCCGAACACAATGCCTGGGCACGGCTCGAGTCGAGCACGATCTCGCCGGCCCAGTTCGACACCGAGTTCGAAGCCGAAAGCCGTGCTGCCGGCCATCCCATCCCGGGGCAAGCCGTGCTCGAACTGTTGTCCGGCGATCTGCGACCACGGATGGTCGACGTGCTGAAGATCTGCAAACAACGCTACAAGGTCGCGTGTCTGACGAACAACGTCAAATCCGGCCAAGGCGCCGGAATGGCGAGAACCAGCGAGCGTGCATCACGGGTTCAGATGGTGATGGACCTGTTCGACCTTGTGCTGGAATCGAGCAAGGAAGGCATACGGAAGCCGAACCCCGCATTCTATCTGCGCGCCTGCGAACGGCTTCGGATCAAGCCCGAACAAGCGGTCTTTCTCGATGATCTCGGCATCAATCTCAAACCCGCGAAGCAACTCGGTATGACGACGATCAAAGTCACCAGTGAGGATCAAGCCATCGCGGAGTTGTCCGACGTGCTCCGATTCGATTTCAAACTCTAACGAGACCACGCAACCGCGCAGCAGCTTCCTCCGGTGTAATGTCCCGTTGCACCTCAGCAAGCATCTCGAACCCCACCATGAACTTGCGTACGTTTGCGGAACGCAGCAGCGGCGGATAGAAGTGCGCGTGCAGTTGCCAATGCCTCCCCTGATCACGACCCCGTCCGTGCCAGCCCATCGAATACGGAAAGGAGACGCCAAACAGGCGATCGTAGGCCGGCAACAGTTGCGCGAGGATCGCGGCCAAGTCTGCAACGTCGCGCGGATCGAGCGTATCGAGATCCGGACGATGGCGCAGCGGCAGAACCAACGTTTCGAAGGGCCACGCCGCCCAATACGGCACAACGACGATCCAGCGATCGTTGCGAGCGACCAACCGGTCGCGAAACGCGAGTTCCTTGTTGGCGTAGTCGAGCAGCAGCACCGATCGACCATCTTTGATCGCGTACCTGCGCTGATGCTCGTCCTCACGCTGCACGACCAATGGAATCGCCGAAGTCGCCCATATCTGGCCGTGCGGGTGCGGGCTCGAGCAACCCATCAGTGCGCCCTTGTTTTCGAAGATCTGAACCCACCGGTATTGGCGCCCGAGATCAACATACGCCTCGCGCCAGGCATCGATCACATTGGTTAGCTCCGCGATCGACAATGCCGCAAGCGTCGTGTCGTGACGCTCCGAGAAACACAATACCCTGCAACGTCCACTGATCGACTCGAAACGAAATAGCGGGTCCGCGCCTGACACAGCGATGGATTCGTCATCGAGCGCCGGGAAATCATTGTCGAAAATATATGTACCGCGGTAGTCCGGGTTCACCGTACCGCGAGCCCGTCTATTGCGCGGACACAGGTAACAATCACTCTCCCAACGATTTGCCACGGGCGCCCCTGCTTCTTCGCGAGCGCCAGACCACGGACGATTCACCCTCTCGGGAGACAGAATCACCCAATCGCCCGACAACGCGTTGTAGCGCCGTTCAGCCATCGCGTGACCTCACGCCGCCGACGGAGTGCGCGACAAATCCACTCGGCGCATGACCGAATCGATTCGCATACAGCGACGCCGCATTCGCCATAGCCGCCTCGACGTGTAACGAATCGATCAACGCCACGACGCTTCCACCGAACCCGGCACCGGTCATCCGTGCGCCATAGCAGCCGGACTGTAGCGACAGCGCGTCCACAAGGACGTCGAGTTCGGCGCAACTCACCTCGAAATCGTCGCGCAACGAGACGTGACTGCGCGACAACACGCGTCCGAGCGTGGTCCAGTCCCACGATTGAAGCGCGACAACTGCTTCACCGACGCGTGCTGCTTCGCCAACGACATGGCGTGCGCGTCGATAAACCGTCTCATCGCCGATCACGCGACCGCGCGCCTCGAACGCCTCGTATGCGAGGCGTCCGAGCACCCGGCGATCGACACCGAGGGCCGCCGCCGCAGCTTTCGTCTGTTGCAGCCGAGCATTGTATGCGGAATGCACCAATTGCCGCTTCACACCGGTACCGAGCACGGCCACACGGATATTCGGATCGTCGATTGCAATCGATCGATGTTCGTAGTCAAAACAGTCGAACAGCAACGCTGCACCCGGTTTGGCCAGCGCGATCACGGCTTGATCCATCAGGCCACACTGCACGCCTACATATTCGTGTTCGATCCGTTGCGCGGCGAGCGCGAGCGGCAGTGGTGCCATGGTGCGTCCCATGGCATTCGTCAATCCGGACAACAGCGCAATCGACAGCGATGCCGAACTCGACAAGCCACTACCTGGTATGTCTCCGGCGACAAGGATCTCTGCACCCGGCAGCGCGATATGCGCTCTCGCCAACCCCGCAACGGCGCCGCACAGGAACCGGCCCCATGACCCTTTCGGCACGCTGGAATCATCACCAATTCGAAACTCGATCTCATCCGGAGAGTTGACGCTCTTGGCGTGAATGCGGCCGCTTCGGCTGGCGCGCACACCGACCGTCGTACCGAACTGAATCGGCATCGGCAACACCTGTCCGCCGCAATAATCGATGTGATCGCCAATGAGATTGATCCGCCCCGGCGCCCAATACATCGTTGCCGGCGGCCCCCCAAAACACTCTCTGAATTGAGCGGCGAACGCCGCCGCAATGGTCATTGCACTGTGGATCGATAATCGTCGAGAAACTGCTGCACCGCAGTTGAGTTCGGAATTGCGTCCGCCGCGCCCGGCAAACACACGGCCAACGCACCCGCAGCACTGGCGCGGCGCAATCGCTCACGCACCGGCATGCAGCCGTCGAACCACGCCGCCATCAGATGACCGATGAACGCATCACCTGCGCCGGTTTCATCCACCGCGCTCACCTCGAATGCCGGCAATCGCACGCGCTCGGATCCGCGTCCGTAGATCACACCGCGCACCCCAAGCGTGACGACCACATGCTGATCGGTGCGTTCGCGCGTCAGACGATCGAGTGCCCGCTGTGGATCGGCTTCCCGTGCAAGCGCGGCCGCTTCAATTTCGTTCAGCAGCAGCAGATCGACGGCATCGAGCGAATATTTCGATTCGCGTCCATCTACCGGCGCAACGTTGAAAGCCACGCGAATACCCGCAGCCTTTGCCGCACGCAGCACGTCCTCGACATCGTTGATCTCGTTCTGCAGGAGCAGCCATCCATCATGGCCAACCCGTTCGATCGCGCGCTCGACATCGTCGGGTCGAATCGTTCGATTCGCGCCGCCGACGATCACGATCGCGTTCTCACCGTGTGGACACACCTGGATCATTGCGTGACCGGTCGGGTGCGTGTCGCAGACGCGTACGCCGCGTATATCGACACCCGCCTGCACCAGCAGACCACGCAACCAGATTCCGTCCGCTCCAACGCAACCGAAATGCGCGACATCCACGCCGGCCTTTGCCGCAGCGAGTGATTGATTGAGGCCCTTGCCACCCGGGTGGCGGACGGGCGCGGTGCCGACCAGGGTTTCGCCAGCTCGCACGACCGACGGTACCGAATAGACGTGATCGATACACAACGAGCCCAGATTGACGAGCTCAGGCATGGGCAGCCAATCGGGGTTTCGCGGCAAGCGGACGGCTGGCGAACGCGGGCAACCACTCTGCATGAGCGGCCATCAGTTCGGCCGTCATCGCGCGAATGTCGTCGAGCGTCCCAACGGCTCCCGTGAGGGGATCGAGCGCCATCGCCTGAAACACACGCTCCGGATCAGAATCGAGCGCCGCTTTCACCGCCAGGCGCTGCACACCGATCTGGGTCTGATTGATAGCCGCGAGGTGTTCCGGGATATTGCCGACTGTGAGCGGTGCTATACCGGTCGCGTCGACCCGACACGGCACTTCGACGCAGATACTATCGGGCAGATTGGCGACGTACCCCGAGTTCATTACGTTGCCGTAGATCTTCTCCCCCTCGCCGCCGGTCAGCGCGCTGACAATGCGGCTGCCGTACTCGTTGCTGCGTTCGAGTGACACCGGTTCGCGCCCGTCCGCCATCTTCTCCATGACGTCGCGCCAGTCCGGGCGGTTGTACAACTCTTTGATGAAACCCGAGCCACCGTTCCAACCACCTCCGGGACAATACGCAGCGATCAGCTCGGGTCGTTTTCTGAACCAAGCCGAATATTCGGAATTGTGGCCGCTCGCTTCCGTCACCGGATAACCGAAATGTTTGACGTACTCCATCCGCGACGTGTCTTTGTTCCACAGCCTCGGGGTGATCGCGAGTTCTCTGATCTGCGGTAGCAGATCACGCCCCCGATGTTCGAATCGGAAGATCCACGCCTGATGGTTCAGCCCTGCACATTCGAAGTCAATTTCCTCGAGCGGAATGTTGAGTCGGTGCGCCCATTGCGCGGTGGTGTGTTGCACCGAGTGACACAAGCCAACCAATTTGATGTCTGGAAGCGCCTCTTTCATGCCCCAGCACAGCATCGCCATCGGATTCGTGTAATTCAAAACCCACGCATCCGGACATTGCATCATCACATCGCGGCCAATCGCCAACAACTGGGGCAGGGTGCGAAGACAGCGCATGATGCCGCCCGGCGTCAAGGTGTCGCCGATCGCCTGATCAATACCGTAGCGGCGCGGTATGTCGATCTCCCGTTCGATGGCTTCGTAGCCGCCCACCAGCACACTGATGATCACGCAGTCCGCACCCACTAGCGCAGCAGTACGGTCCTTGTGCAGCGAATAGCTCGCCTGCGCGTAGCCACCATCGCGAAAGATTCGCTCAATGATGCGTCCGGCATACGCGAGGCGCTCCGAGTCGACATCCACCAACGCAAAATGCGCATCGCGCAGATGTGGATAGGTCAGGATGTCTGCGCTCAGACGACTCGAGAAAACCAGACTCCCCGCGCCGATGATTGCCACTCGCGCCATACCGATCTCCCGCTGTGCCATTGCCGAAGAAGCGCATCATACGCGGCCGAACGCCTACGTCAGCCGCCGTCGATGCGATGCAGAAAATACACTTCGGATTCCGGCTGGACCGGGTCGAGATACGGATCGTGGATAATGTCGCCGTCGATCGCGACGGCGACTTTGCCAATCAGTACCTCGGTGATTCCGGGAAATTTCAATTCGAGTAGCGCGACGAGCTCACGGAAGCTCTCCGCTTTCACGTCGAACTCCCGAACCCCCTCCGTGTACTGCGTCAGGTGATCCGGAAAGAACACCTTGGCCACCGCGCGACCCTCAGCCTTTGGCGCCCTCCACTGCCGCGAGCACCCGCGGCGGCGACAACGGCAGATCGTAGATACGCACGCCGGTCGCCGCGCGCACCGCATTCGCAACCGCCGCCAGCGGCGCGACGATGGGTACCTCGCCGACACCTCGTACGCCGTACGGATGGGTCGGATTCGCAACCTCGATAATCTGTGTGTCGATCATCGGCAGATCGGATGCCACCGGCATGCGATAGTCGAGAAATCCGGCGTTTTGCATCACACCGTTGGCATCGTAGATATATTCCTCGTTCAGCGCCCAACCAATCCCTTGGGACGCGCCGCCCTGCATCTGACCTTCGACATAGCTCGGGTGAATCGCCTTTCCGGCGTCCTGAATGGCGGTGAACCGCAGCACGTCGACTTTGCCGGTATCGGGATCGACACGCACGTCAGCCATGTTGATCGAGAATCCCGGACCCGCCCCGCGCGCATTCAGCGATGCGCGGCCAAGCAATGGCCCACCTGTCCGTCCCGAATTGGCAGCGATCTGCGCCAAGGTCAACGGCTTCACGTCGGCATTGACGCCGGGTTTCGGAATCGCCTGGCCGTCCTGCCAATCGACCATGTCCGCTTCGATGCCCCAGGTCGCCGCCGCGCGTTGCTTGCACTGCGCGATGATGTCGCCGGCCGCCTGGATCACTGCCATCCCGGTCGCAAATGTCACGCGGCTGCCGCCGGTCGTGTTGCTGTATCCGGCGCTCTCGGTGTCTGCGACGAGTACCCGCACCTGATCGTACGGCACACCCAATTCCTCGGCGGCCATCAACGCCATCGAGGCGCGCGAGCCGCCGATGTCGGGACTGCCTTCGACGATGGTAACGGTGCCGTTTTCGTTGATGTGCACCTCGGCGCTGGATTGCATGCCGGCGTTGAACCAGAACCCGGCAGCGATGCCCCGCCCTTCGTTCGGTCCGAGTTCGATCTTGTAGTTCGGATGCTTTTTCGCGGCTTCCAGGCACGCTTCGAACCCGATCGCGTTGAATTTGGGACCATATGCCGCTTGGCTACCCTGCCTGACGGCATTCTTCTGGCGCAGCTCGATCGGGTCCATTTTCAGTTGCCGCGCCAGATCGTCGATCAGACTCTCGCAGGCGTACATCGACTGCGGCGCACCCGGCGCACGGTATGCAGCCACTTTCGGTTTGTTGACCAGCACATCGTATCCCTGGATCAGAAAGTTCGGCACGTTATATGGCGCGAACACACACATCGCGCCCGGCGCCATCGATGAGCCCTTGTAGCCACCCGCCTCGTACGCGAGCCACGCAGACATCGCCGTGATCGTGCCGTCGTGCTTTGCGCCGATCTTGATCGTGCATTTGGTGGCTGACGCCGGTCCGGATGCGCGAAATACCTCGTCGCGGGTCATCGTCATCTTCACCGGACGACCCGACTTTTTCGACAGCAGCATCGCAACCGGTTCGAGATAGATCGTCGTCTTGCCACCAAACCCGCCGCCAATTTCACTCGGAATCACACGGAGATCGGCGACGTTCAAGCCGAGCACTTTCGACGTCATCGAACGAACGTCGAAATGACCCTGCGTGCAACACCAGATCGTCGCCTGACCGCCCTGATTGATCGAGGCGACACAGGCGTGCGGCTCGATGTACCCCTGGTGTACCGTCGGGGTGCGATACGTGCCTTCGACAACGACGTCGGCATCCGCAAAGCCCGCCGCCACATCGCCTCGTTTGAGTTCCATGTAGGCCGCAACGTTACTCGGCTTCGATGGTTTCTCCGGCAAGCCGGCGGTAAACAGATTTTCGTCGATGAGCGTGGCGCCCTCTGCCATCGCAGTATCGAGGTCCATCACCGGCTTCAGCACGTCGTAATCCACCTTGATTGCCGCGAGCGCCGCATCGGCAATGGCTGACGACTTGGCGGCAACCGCCGCTACCGCGTGCCCGTGATAGACGACCTTGGTGCGCGCCATGACATTGCTGGCGAGATCCGCAAAATCGCCGGCGCCTTCGCCACCGGTAATCTCTTCATGACCGACGCCCGGAAAATCGGCACCGGTCAACACCGCATAGACACCCTCGATCGCCTCGGCGGCGGCGGTGTCGATGTGTTTGATGCGCGCGTGCGCATGCGGGCTCCGCAGCACCTTGCCCAACAGCATGCCGGGCAGACTGAAGTCCGCACCGAAGTTCGCCCTTCCGGTGACCTTGTCGACGCCGTCCGGACGCACGACGCGCGTACCAATCAATTTGAATTCTCTCGCTTCGCTCAAGATGCTTCTCCTCGCAACGTTTGCGCGGCGTCCTGCACCGCACGGATGATCTTGTCATATCCCGTACAACGACAGAGGTTGCCCGCCAGGTGATAGCGGATCTCTTCCTCGGTCGGATTCAGATTCTCGTCCAGCAGCGCTTTCGCGGCGACCACGAAGCCCGGCGTACAGATACCGCATTGCAGCGCCGCGTGCTCGAGAAACTTCTGCTGCAGCGGGTGCAACTCCTCGCCGCGCGAAATGCCTTCGATCGTCGTGATCTGATGTCCGCTGCTCTCGACCGCAAGCATCAGGCACGAACACACGAGGCGCCCGTCCAGCAAAACCGAACAGGCGCCGCAGTCACCCGTTGCGCAGCCTTCCTTGGTTCCGGTCAATCCCAGGTTGTCGCGCAGCACGTCGAGCATGGACTGCTGCGGCTCGCACAGAAACTCCATCCGCTCGCCGTTGACGTTCGTATCGACACGCATCTTAGTCATCACAGTGTCTCCTTGGCGCGGTCCCCGGCAATTCGGGTTGCGCGGCGGCACAGCACCGCAACGATCGTGCGGCGGTAGTCGGCGGTACCCCTCTTGTCCGATATCGGTGAGGCAGAGGCACTGCAAGCCTGTCCGGCTCGCTCGAGTGCAGCGTCGTCCAGTTTCGATCCGATCAGCGCGTCGGCGGCGGCCGGTACCAGCAAAACCGTTGGTGCAACGGCGCCGATCGCAACTCGCGCAGCCGTACAGACACCTCCGCGGTCGATCGTCACGCTGACACCCACACCGGCCACGGCGATATCCATCTCGGTGCGAGGAATGAATCGCAGGTATGCATCCGCGGTTCCTTTCGCAGGGCGTTTGATTTTGATGCCCAGCAGAAACTCGCCCGGTTTCAGCGCGTTCTTGCCGACGCCGACGACGAAGGATTCAGCCGCCATCTCGCGTCGCCCCCCCGAAGTCGCGATCACGCATGTGCCGGCGTTGGCAACCAGCGCGGAAATCGTGTCGCCGGCAGGCGACGCGTTGCACAGATTGCCGCCGAGCGATGCGCGGCCTTGAATCTGCGTGGAACCGATCAGGTCGACCGCTTCCACCAAGCCGGGCAGGCACGCCGTCAACGTTCGCGATGCGGTCAACACTGCTCCCGAAATCGCCGCGCCGATGTAAATCTCGTCTGCGCCGACGTCGAGCCGATTGGTTTCGGCCAGCTTTTTGATGTCGACAATCATGCGCGGTGACGGATCAACTCCGCGCATCTGTACCATCAGATCGGTTCCGCCGGCCAGCACCTGCGCCCGGCGCCCCGCCCTTTGATGTTCCCCCAATACCTCAAGTGCCTGCTCCACCGTCTCGGGCGCAGCGTAGGCGAATGACTGCATGAATCCTCCATTGAACGACACGTGTGAATGTAACGATTGTACACGCTAGAATTCCCGCCGCGATGGACGCGTATCAACAACATCTGGCCACGCTCCAGCAACGCTGGGAAGCGGCGCTGGCAGCGAACCGGTTCGACGCAGTACTGGTAGCCGCCGGCGCGCGGGAAAATTATTTCCTCGATGATCAGGCGCCGCCGTTTCGCGCCAACCCGCACTTCAGCCAGTGGCTGGAGGCAAGCGGCTGCGAAAATGCGTTGCTGCTGATTCGGCCCGCGCAAAAGCCGAAACTGTTCTTCCACCAGCAACGCGACTATTGGCATCAGCCGCCCACGACGCCAGAACTCGGCGGCACCATCGATGCGGACGTTTTCCCGTCGCTCGACGCGCTCGTTGACGCCGCGTGCCAGGCGGTGGAACGCGAAAATCGAGTGGCTCTGATTGGTGATTCGAGCGCACGATCGACCAATCTGCCCTTCGCCGAGGTCAATCCGCAACAACTGCTCAACCACCTGCACTACCACCGCGCGTTCAAGACCACATTCGAAATCGACTGCATGCAGCGCGCCACACAAATCGGTGTGCGTGGCCACGTCGCGGCGCTGAAAGCCTATCGCGACGGTGCCAGCGAATACGCGATCCACCAGGCGTACCTGTTCGCTTCACAGCAGAACGAGACCGAACTGCCCTACTCAAACATCGTTGCGCAGAACGAGCACGCCGGCGTGTTGCACTACCAGCACTACGATCGCGAGCCGCCGCGGCAGCGTTCGAGCTTTCTGATCGATGCCGGCGGCCGCTTTCGCGGCTATGCAAGCGACATCACGCGGACTTACGCAGCTGAGGATGGCAGTGAGTTCGCGGCACTCATCGGGGCACTCGATGGCGCGCAACAGCGACTGATCTCGTCGATCAAACCCGGCTCGGGTTATCTCGACCTTCACGAGTCGATGCACCGCGCCATTGGCGAACTGTTGGCCGAGTTCGGGCTCGTCTCGTGCAGCGGCAGCGATGCATTCGAATTGCGCATCACCGATGCGTTCATGCCGCATGGGCTCGGCCACCTGATCGGTTTGCAGACGCACGATGTCGCGGGGCACATGATGTCTCCCGATGGCGGCATGCGTCCACCGCCGGAGCGCTACGGCGCGCTGCGATTGACGCGCGAGATCGCGCCCGATCAGGTGTTCACAATCGAACCCGGCTTGTATTTCATACCGATGCTACTCGATGAACTGCGCACAACGCCGGCAGGTACGCACGTCAAATGGCCGATCGTGGAGCGCTACCTGCGATATGGGGGGATCCGCATCGAGGACAACATTCATGTCACGCCCAGCGGACCGGTCAATCTGACACGAGACGCGTTCGCGGCGGCTGAGCAGCAGTGACCCGCCTCACCGCCGAGCGGTTGTTCAGCAGTCCATCGCTGAACGGCAGCGTTCCGACGCAGATACGTTTTGCGCCCGACGGCACTCGAGTGACCTATCTCGCGAATCCGCCGACCGATCGCGAACGACTCGATCTGTACAGCTACGACATTGCAAACGACGCCGCGATGTGTCTGATCGACGCGAGTCTCGTTCATGCAAGCGGCGAATTGACCGCAGCCGAGAAAGCAGAGCGTGAACGACGCCGGCAGTTTAGCGATGGCATCACGCACTATCGATGGTTGCCGGACAGCCGGTGCATTTGCTGCATGATCGGCGGGACCGTCCACCTGTTCGACTGCGGCGCAAAGACATTGCGCGCGATCACGGGCGAGGGGCTTCGGCAGACCGGCTTCACCGTTTCCCGACGAGGCCGCTATGCAAGCTACGTGCGCAACGGCGATCTCTTTGCATACGACTTCGACCTCGAATGCGAAGAGCGGCTCACCCACGACGCTTCGGACTGTGTGACGAACGGCCTACCGGAATTCATCGCGCAAGAGGAGATGCATCGGTTCGATGGACATTGGTGGTCGCCGGACGACCGATGGCTGGTGTTCACACGTGTCGACACCTCGATGATCGATGTGACGCATCGCTATGAGTTCACCGCGTCCGAACTGATTGCCGTGGCGCAACGCTATCCATACGCCGGTGCAAACAACGCGCAGGTCGAACTAGGCGTCATCGACCTGCAGACTCGGATCGTCCGATGGATCGACTATCGGGCGAACACGGACGACTACCTCGCGCGCGTCAACGTCAGCGCCGATGCGATCGTCGTTCAATCGCAGAGCCGCGATCAGCGGACGCTGTGCGTGACAGCCCACCCGTTCGACGGCGCGGCATCCCGGGTTTTGTTGACCGAACGCCAACCCGGCTGGATCAATCTGCACGACAACCTGCGTTTCCTCGCCGACGGCGCCTTCACCTGGACCTCCGAGCGCAGCGGCTCGTCACAGGCGTATCTGTATCGCACCGACGGCAGCGTCACTGCGTTGACCGGTGGCGCATTGGGTGGCGACCGTGGCAGGGTCAACGAAATCGTGCATGCGGATACGTCCCAAGTACTCGTACTGGGCTGGACCGAACGGCCCACCGAACAGCACCTGTTTCGGGTCGCTTATGACGCGCCGGGACAACTCGAGCGCCTCACGCATGCGTCCGGCTGGCATGACGCGATCGTCGACCCGACCGGACGGTGGTTCATCGACCGCTATTCGAGCGTCGAACAGCCGCCATGCCTGATCCTTCGGTCGCTGACCGACGCGCGGTTCGCGCGCCCCCTCATGGCCAACACCCTGGCCGAGGGGCATCCATACCTGCCTCATCTCGCCGCTCATGCAACGCCGACGTTCGGCAGGATCAGCGCAACCGATGGGCAGGATCTCTGGTATCGGCTCACCATGCCCAGCAACCACAGCGCGTCGCGACGTTGTCCGGCATTGGTGAGCGTTTACGGCGGTCCGGGTGTGCAACGCGTTCGCGACGAATGGGCGCCGCTGACGAGTCAGCTGTTCGCCAGCATGGGTATCGCCGTATTTGAACTCGACAACCGGGGCGGTACGAATCGCGCCAAGGCATTCGAAGCCCCCATTTATGGCCGGCTTGGTGACGTCGAAGTTACCGATCAGCTCACCGGCATCGAGTTTCTGAGGGCCCAGCCATGGGTCGATCCTGACCGCATCGGCGTCATCGGCCACAGTTACGGCGGGTTCATGACGCTGATGCTGATGGCGCGCGGTCTCGGTTGCATCCGTGCAGGCATCAGTACCGCACCGGTTACCGACTGGCGCCTATACGATACGCATTATACGGAGCGCTATCTCGGCACACCGGCGGCCAATCAAGACGGCTACCGTGACAGTTGTATATCCACTCACGTTGATACGCTGCGTGGCGCCTTGCTGCTGATGCATGGGATGGCCGACGACAATGTACTGTTCGGCAACACCACGGCGCTGATGAAAGTACTGCAAGAACAGCGGTTTCCCTTCGAGTTGATGTTGTATCCGGGCGCAAAACACGCGCTGCAGGAACGCGATGTCGCAATCCACCGCTATGAAACGATTTTGCGTTTCCTGCAACGGGAGCTGCTCGCATGACCTACCACGTGCGACGCGCGAATCGGTCCGACATCGAGATACTGGCACGGTTCAACCAGGCCATGGCGCAGGAGAGTGAAGACAAGCCACTCGATCTCGATCGCATCAAGGCCGGCATCGATGGTCTGTTGCAACGTCCCGCCGAGGGCTACTACTTGATCGCGGACGACGCTCACGGCGACCCCGCGGGCGCACTGATGTTGACCTTCGAGTGGAGCGATTGGCGCAACGGTCGCTTCTGGTGGATTCAGAGCGTCTACGTTCATCCGGAATACCGTCGCAAAGGGGTGTACCGAGCGTTGCATGAACACGTCCGCAACGCGGCGCGCACCGATCCCGAGTCGTGCGGATTACGCTTGTACGTCGAGCGCGACAACACCGGCGCGCAAGCGACATATGTCGAAATGGGTATGGTCGAGACGCACTATCGATTGTACGAGGAAGAGCTCCCTCGTTCGTGAGGCCCACACCTGACAACTTACATGGTGTGTGTGTTGCGGTCCGATTGAAGCGCGCCGGCCAGATAGGTCTCGATCTTCGATCGCGCCACATCATCCTGGTCGTTGAACTGGACCCCGATTCCAGCCGCTCGATTGCCCTGAGCACCCTTCGGCGTCATCCAGACCACCTTGCCGGCGACCGGGATCTTCTCGGCTTCGTCCATGAGGTTGAGCAGCATGAAGACTTCATCGCCGAGTTCGTATTCCTTCTTCGTCGGGATGAACAGGCCGCCGTTGCGAACGAACGGCATGTACGCGGCGTAGAGAACAGCCTTGTCCTTGATTGCCAGCGAAAGAATTCCGTTTCGGGCGCCGCGTCGAGCTTCCATTGCGTCGTCAATCCAGCCGAGACCGGGTAAATGTACACCGAGGTCAGAGGGCGCGGATGATCATGTTTCTCAGTCGGACATGTCAATTGCACCGAACGTGAGCCGGATCACGTGGGCGTCGTGAGATCCCGCCAGGCCAACATGCGCGTTTCGAACATCAGCCGCGCGTTGGCATTGGTCGTGCCGCGCAGCAGCTGTCGATCCCGTGCCAGCTGCTCCCAAAACAGGAACAGAGGCCGCTCCTCGACGCGCCGGAGCACCGTCGCGATTGGGTCCTCGGCTGTCCCGTTTGGTGCAAGTCGCGCCGCGATGGCCCGGGCAACGTAACGCATCCAGCGTTCGACCAGTTCCGGCGACAGATGCTTCGCCCACGCCTCGACCGCGCGTAGCGGATGAATTTCGCCGGCGGCAACCGCGTGCAACGCTTTGGAGATTGGTTGAGCAGCGCGCTCGAGCGCTGCCACGACGTGAAACGGTGCCTCTCCGTATTCGAAGCACAGCGCGGCAATCGTATCCGCACTCGCATTCGGCGCTTGTTCGGAGATCCAAGTGCGAGTCGACGGCTCGCCGGCCGGCCGCACCGGCACCCATCGACACCGGCTGCGCACGGTCGGCAGCAAATCTCGCACCGAATCGCTGACTAGGATCACATAGCTGTTCGGCGGAGGCTCTTCCAGCGTCTTCAGCAGCGCGTTTGCGGAGTGGCCATTCATCGCGTCGGCATTCGGAATGACAGCCACTTTGCGCGGGGCAATCTGGGGCGTTCTGACGATGAACTCCGCCGCGTCGCGGACCGTATCGATCAGGATCTGTCCGCCATCGCCCTCCGGCACGACCCAACGCAGATCGGGGTGGGCAATTTCGGCGGCACCATTCCGGTCGGCGCTGCGTTCGATCAGCCGTAGCGCAAATGCTTCCGCCAGCGTCGATTCGCCCCACCCGCCTGGCCCATGAATCAGCAGCGCGTGCGGCAGGCGTCCTTTGTCGAGGTCCGCGACGAGTTCGGCATACGGCTTCTCGAGCCACGGTGGCAGGCGGTTCAAGACACACCGTCGATGAAGTCGCACAACACATCGGAAATACTGCGTTGCACGTCTTCGAGCGGGCGCGCGGCGTCGATCGTCCGAAACCGCGCCTCGGAACTCGCGCGCGCGATATAGACCGCCCGTACGCGCTCGAAGAATGCCTGCTGCTCGCGCTCGAATCGATCGCGCTGCGACGCATCGATGCGTGCGAGTCCCATCTCGACGGGTAGATCCAGATAAATCGTCAGATCGGGTTGCAGACCGCGCTGCACCTGTTGCTCGAGCGCCGCAATACGATTGGCCGGTACCCCGCGACCACCGCCTTGATAGGCGAACGTCGCGTCCGTGAACCGATCACACAGCACCCAGGTTCCGGCCTCGATTGCCGGCCGCACGACCTGCGCAAGATGCTGCGCCCTTGCTGCAAAGATCAGCAACAACTCGGCCTCGGAATCGATCGCCTCCGACTGTGGATCTAACAGAATCGCTCGAACGCGTTCAGCCACCGGTGTTCCACCAGGCTCCCGCGTTCGAACGAAGCCGATCCCGCGATCGGTCAGCAGCGACGCAGCAAAATCCATGTTCGTGGTCTTGCCGACGCCTTCCGTACCCTCGAAGGTGATGAACCGTCCTCGCCTCATGGACCTTTACCGTCGAGCTGGTAACGCTTGACCGCCGCGAGATGCGCTTGAAGGGTCGCGCTGAACTCGCTGGTGCCATCTCCACGAGCCACGAAATACAGATAGTCACCATCATCGGGATGCAGTGCCGCGCGAATCGACGCCAGACCGGGTAGCGCGATAGGCGTAGGCGGCAATCCTGCCAGCCTGTACGTATTGTACGGATTCTCGGCATCGAGTTCGGCACGCGTCAGATTCCCGTCGAACCGGTCACCCAGGCCATAGATCACGGCCGGATCCGTCTGCAACCGCATTGAGCGCTGCAGGCGTGACACGAAAACACGGCTGATCTTGGTGCGATCCGCATCGTGCCCGGTTTCCTTCTCGATGATAGACGCCATGATCAGCGCATCCTGCGGCGTCGCATAGGGCAATCCCGCGGCGCGATTGGACCATTCACGAGCGAGCACGCGCTGCATGCGCGCGTGCGCCCGTCGCAAGATGTCCGATATGCGCGTGCCCTTCTTGTAGCCGTATGTATCGGGAAAAAACTGACCCTCCGCATGACCGGGCGGGAGTCGCAGTTGCGCCATCAGCGTGTCGACCGAGGTCGCACCGACATCGTTGACCAGCTTCGGCGTTTGCGCGAGTTGTTCGAATACGCGCATGATCGTCGACCCTTCGACGATGAGTGCCTCGTACGTCACCACCGAACCGGAAACGAGATCTGCAAGCAGACCCGCAGGTGTCTCTCCGACCAGAATGCGATATTCGCCTGCTTGAATCCGATGTGCGCGACCGACCCAACGTGCATAGGTCGTTAGGGTCCAGGTGTCGTTGATCACTCCGGCCAACTTCAACTCCGCGGCGAATCGCCCGAACGTGTCGCCGGTTCGCAGTTCCACAACCACGGGCTGCTGCAACGGCAACGGTGTCGCGGCCCAATGATGCAGGTACGCAACGCAACCGACTCCGAGCAGCAGCAACAACGACAGTCCAATTGCAACACTACTTGCAGCGTTCTTGGCGACACTACGCCGGACCAAAGCACGTCTCCGATACGGCCAGGATATCGAACGCGATTGTACCGGGTTGCAGAAGCTGGCCTGGAAAATTCACGAGGGCGCGAACCGCCCGTTCGGTCAGTGGAGCTTGCGGAAGATCAACGTCCCGTTGGTGCCACCGAATCCGAACGAGTTCGACAGCACCGCATCGATCGGCATGTCGCGCGCGACGTTTGCAACGTAGTCCAGATCACAGCCCTCGCCGGGGTTATCCAGATTGATTGTCGGCGGCGAGCGCTGATCGCGGATCGCCAACACCGAGAATATCGCTTCAACGGCACCCGCCGCACCGAGCAGATGCCCGATCATCGACTTCGTCGAATGCACCGCGACCTTCGTATCAGCGCCAAACAATGTCTTGATTGCGCGCGTTTCAGCGACATCGCCCTGCGGCGTCGAAGTGCCGTGCGCATTGATGTACTGCACGTCGGCGGGCGCAAGCTTCGCGTCGTTCAAGGCATTGCGCATCGCCGCCACAGCACCTGCACCATCGTCCGGAGGGGCCGTGATGTGATGCGCATCGCCGCTCATCCCGAAACCGACAATCTCGCAATAGATCCGCGCACCGCGCGCCTTGGCCCGTTCGTACTCCTCCAGGACCAGCACGCCTGCGCCATCGCCCAGCACGAAGCCGTCGCGGTCGCGGTCCCAGGGCCGGCTCGCGGCGGCTGGATTATCGTTACGCGTCGACAACGCTTTCATCGACGCAAACGCAGCGAGCGTCACCGGTGACGTCGCCATTTCGGCACCGCCCGCAATCATCACGTCGGCCTCGCCGTACTGGATCATGCGCATGCTGAAGCCGATGTTGTGGGTACCGGTCGTACACGCTGTGACGATCGCGATGTTCGGGCCGCGAAAGCCGTAACGAATGGACACGTTTCCCGAAATCATGTTGATCACGCTCGCCGGAACGAAGAACGGCGACACGCGCCGCGGCCCGCTCTCGAGCAACACCGAGTGGGTCTCTTCGATCGTCAGAATGCCACCGATACCGGAACCAATGGCAACACCGTACCGATCGCCGTCGGCTGGATGCGCTGAGATACCCGCGTCGGAGATTGCCTGCACCGCTGCAGCCATACCGTAACGAATGAACGGATCGACCCGGCGCGCTTCCTTCCTTTCCATGTACAGCGCGGCGTCGAAGCCCTTCACCGAGGAGCTGAATTTCACCGTGTGGTGCGTCGTGTCGAAAGTCT
This sequence comes from uncultured Gammaproteobacteria bacterium, assembly GCA_963812255.1. Classification (GTDB taxonomy): domain Bacteria; phylum Pseudomonadota; class Gammaproteobacteria; order Pseudomonadales; family Azotimanducaceae; genus DATJGR01. Next base: position 125,383 of record CAWEUM010000001.1, read on the forward strand.
CAATGAGGCTCGCGCCACTCTCGCCGTTCAGCGCGTTCGTCCACGACTCCGCCACAGTATTGCCGATGGGAGTCAACATGCCGACGCCGGTCACGACGACGCGTCGTTTACTCATTCAGCGAAACCCCCAGACATCGACAGGTGTTGGCAGTCTTGAAGATTGGATGGATGAAAGCCGCACTACCTGGTAGTAGATGCGGCTTTGACGATCGTGACAAGTGAAGCGAAAGTGAAGATCCTACTGATGCGCCAAAATGTAGTTGATGGCGTCCTTGACGGTGGTGATCTTCTCGGCTTCTTCATCCGGGATTTCCGTCTCGAATTCTTCTTCGAGAGCCATCACCAGCTCCACCGTGTCGAGGGAGTCGGCACCGAGATCTTCAACGAAGGACGCTTCGTCTTTGACTTCGTCTTCCTTGACGCCCAACTGCTCACAGATCAGTTTTTTTACGCGTTCTTCAACACTGCTCATGGTTAAGCCTTCTCCCAAATGTTCGAATGCGCTGCAGCAGGGCAGCGCGTAGTTTATAGAGGGTGGATACACGCTTCAAGCAAGCTCACGACGCGCCTAACCCATGTAGAGCCCGCCGTTTATGTGAATCGTCTCCCCCGTTATATACGCCGCCGCATCGCTCACGAGGAACGCAACGACATGCGCAATTTCTTCAACGTTGCCCATGCGTCCCAACGGAATGCGCGCGAGCATCGCCTGTTTCTGTTCTTCCGTCAGCGCCCGTGTCATGTCGGTCTCAACAAAACCCGGCGCCACTGCATTGACGGTAATGTTGCGCGAGCCGACCTCCTGTGCAAGCGCCCGCGTAAATCCCTCGATCGCCGCCTTTGATGCGACATAGTTGGATTGTCCAGGATTGCCCATGCGGCCGACCACCGAACTGACATTCACGATGCGTCCCCAGCGCGCCCGCGTCATCCCCCGCAACAACGGTTTGCACAAGCGATATACACCCGACAGGTTGGTATCGATCACCGTACTCCATTCGGTTTCGCTCATGCGCAACAGCAGGTTGTCGCGCGTAACGCCCGCATTGTTGACGAGAATCAGCGGGACGATGTCTTCTGCCTTCAGGTGATCATTGAGTTCCTCAACTGACGCGGGATCGTCGACGCGCGCGATGAATGCCCGACCCGCTATGCCTGCCTGCGCGAGGTGTCCTTCAATCGATTCGACACCTTCGCTGCTGGTCGCCGTGCCGATCACGAACACACCGTCGCGACCCAGGCGCTCGACAATGGCGCGGCCAATTCCGCGGCTGGCGCCTGTCACCAGTGCGGACTTGCGTGGCGCGTCAGCCACGACCGACCTCTGCCAGCGCCGCATCGAATGCATCGGCCGTCGCAAGCCCAGCGGTGGTGATTGAACGATCGATTCGTTTGATGAGTCCGCTGAGCACTTTGCCGGGGCCGCATTCGACGAGCACCGTGGCGCCACTGGCAACCATCATCTCGACGCATTGCGTCCAGCGCACCGGCTTGGAGAGTTGCGCGACGAGGTTGAGGCGAATCTGGTTCGGTTCGCTGCTGGAGGTTGCATCGACGTTCTGTACAACCGGCACGTTGGGCGCCATGAACTGTGTCTCCGCCAGCGCCTCGGCGAACTCCACCGCGACGGGTGCCATCAACGGACTGTGGGAAGGCACACTGACGGCAAGTTTGATCGCGCGTTTCGCACCTGCCGCGACCAGGCGCTCGATGGCGGCGTCCACCGCCTGCATCTCGCCTGCAATCACGATCTGCCCCGGCGCATTGATGTTCGCTGGCGTCACGACCCCACCGACCGAGGCGCAACATCGACAGACTTCGGCTTCGTCGAGGCCGAGAATTGCCGCCATCGCACCTGCACCGGCTGGCACCGCGGCCTGCATCAAGCGGCCGCGCAAGTGGACGAGTTTGACCGCATCGGCGAACGCTATCGCACCCGCCGCCACCAATGCCGAATATTCACCCAGACTGTGGCCGGCCATGACCGACGGCGCGGCGCCGCCGTGCTCGACCCAGCAGCGCCACAACGCAACGCTCGAGGTCAGCAGCGCGGGTTGGGTCACCTCGGTGCGATTGAGCTCAGCATCCGGTCCGTCGATCACGATCGTGCGCAGCGCGACGCCGATTGCGTCTTCGGCTTCCGCAAAGCACGCGCGTACGGCCGGTTCGCGGTCGAGGAAGTCGCGCAGCATTCCGACTTCCTGCGAGCCTTGACCGGGAAAGACAAATCCATTGGTCATGCTGTCACGCCCATTCAGTCGTAAACGGACTCTCTGCGCGCGTGATCAGATCCGAACAGCGACGCGACGCGCTGAACGACGAGTCATCGATCGAGAACTTTCTTGCCGCGATAGAAACCATCCGCTGTCACATGGTGACGGCGATGAGTTTCTCCAGTCGTGGGGTCGATCGATAGTGTGGGTGACTTCAATGCATCGTGAGAGCGGCGCTGGTCGCGGCGCGCTCGGCTCTTTCGATTCTGTTGTACCGCCATGGCTCAATGCTCCGATGGTCGCAAATAAGTATTCAATCGCTACGATTCTTCAATCCCGCGAGTACCCCGAACGGGTTGCCTGGCGGGGACTGCTTCAATCCCGCGGGTTCGGTGGCGGGATAGCTCAATTCCGGTCGATTCGGACATGCGTCATACGCCTCGCAAATCTGGCTCGGCAACGCCAGCAGCATATCGTCTTCCACCAGATCCACGATCGACACGTGGTCGTCCACCAAAACGAATGGGTCGAGTGCGCCGGCAACGTCGTCAGCCTGCTCATCGGACCTCACCACGCACAGATCGATTACGACCTCGAGCGCGCGCTCAACCGGCTCGAGACACCGCTGGCATTCCAGTGTCGGTGCAAACCGCACGAAACCTTCCACGCGACAACGGCCTTCGTCGTCGCGCCTGAACGCCAAGTCGATCCGCGCGCTGTCGCCGGCGAGCACAATTTCACTGAGTCGCGGAAAAGCGTTTACGGGGATCTCGCCGGTGAACGAGCCACGCGTTCGGGCCAACTCGTGCGGCGAGACCGCGTCCGTGCGGGCCAGGTTCGACATAGGCGCGCATGATAGGGACGCCATTTTGAGGTGTCAAAGCAATTCGATTCCCCGAACAGCGCTAACTATCGAGAATCGTTGGCATTATCGAACCGTGTCTGCCAGCAGCCGCCACGCCTCGGTGAAATCGTCGGGCACCGGCGCGTCGAAACGGCGCGGTCGCCCATTGACCGGCACCGTCACCGAACTCGCATGCAGACAGAGCCGCCGCACCCCCGCCGCCCGACTCAACGCGAGCTGCTGTTGCGACGCATACTTCTCGTCGCCGACGACGGGGTGCCCGGACACCTGGCTATGCACCCGGATCTGATGCGTGCGGCCCGTGTGCGGATGCGCCCTGACCCAACTCACACCCTCGCCGCCTTCGACAAGGCTGAACTCGGTACGTGCGGGTTTGGCGTTCGCGCGCACGCGTACCCTTCGTTCACCGCTCCGCGTGACGTACTTCTCCAGTTGCGCTCGAACGCTGCGCAGCTTTCGCGGCCAACCCCCGTAAACGAGCGCGTCATAGGTCTTCGCAACTGTCCCGTCACGAAATGCGGTATGCAGCGCAAGCAGCGCCGCTCGGTTGCGCGCGAGCACCAGGCATCCGGACGTATCGCGGTCCAAACGATGCGCCAGTTCCAGACCTGGTTCGTTTGGAAGGAGCGTCCGAAACGTTTCGATCACACCATGGTCGATACCGCTTCCGCCGTGAACTGCGGTCCCCGCGGGCTTGTCGATGACGATCACGTTGGTGTCCTGATAGATGATGCGGGCAGCCAGTTGATCGAGCAGCTTCCGGTTCGGCGACGGCATCTGGCCCGGCACAGGTCCGTGCCACGGCGGAATCCTGACGAGATCGGTCGCCCTCAGACGGTAGTCGGGTTTGATACGACCGCCGTTGACTCTGACCTCCCCCTTGCGGAGCATTCCGTACACGCGACTGCGCGGCACGCTGGCGAGTTGGCCGAGCAGGAAATTGTCGATGCGTTGACCGGCTGCATCACCCACCTCGACCTGACGCGCAGCGCGCGCAGGACCTGCGGTTGGATCTGTGCCTGGTTCCGACAAATGCTTTTCCTGGCGATTGAAGTACTTAAAAGGCGCTGCTATATTCCGTCCGCTTTGCCGCCCGCTGCGTCTGGCAGCGGAACACGCGACAAAACACGGGATTGACGCAGGATGCCGTTGACTTAGAGGACATTCTGCATCATAGGGCGGCAATTGACAGCGATCTGTCCCCGCCATAAGACAACGCGCCGACATTCATAACGAGCGCGTTGACGAGAGGAAAGAACATCGACTGCGGCGGCATTCATCACCGTCGCATACCGTTGCAACAAGAAGGCGCTCCGCAAAAAATGTGGAGCGAATCAGTATCAGAACAGCGATAGCTCAGTCCCCGAGCATCAAGAAGACGCAGCCGCTCATCCGCCGTCTCCGCTGCTTTTACATCACCTGAACTGAAGCCCGTGGCGATCTGCGCCGCGTGCCCTGCTTTCCGAAACGTCAGCGCATTCGTTGTGGCGATCAGGCCCACAATGGAACGCATAACATGAAGAGAATGCTTATCAACGCAACGCAGGCCGAAGAGGTTCGCGTTGCGCTCGTCGATGGCCAGAGAATCTATGACCTGGATATCGAGAACCGCGGCCGCGAACAGAAAAAATCCAGCATCTACAAAGCCCGCATCACGCGGGTGGAACCCAGCCTCGAGGCTGCGTTCGTAGAGTTCGGATCGGAACGACACGGCTTCCTGCCGCTGAAGGAAATCTCGCGCAGTTACTTCACCAAGAAAGGTGCCGAAGGCAAACGCAGCATCCAGGACCTGATCGAGGAAGGCCAGGAAATGGTCGTGCAGGTCGATAAAGAAGAACGCGGCACGAAAGGCGCAGCGTTATCGACCTTCATCAGCCTAGCCGGTCGATATCTCGTGCTGATGCCGAACAATCCGCGCGCCGGCGGCATTTCGCGCCGCATCGAAGGCGATGACCGCGATCTGTTGCGCGATGCGCTATCGCAACTGAACCTGCCCGAAGGCATGGGTGTGATCGTGCGCACCGCCGGCATCGGCCGCAGCCCCGAAGAACTGCAATCCGACTGCGACTATCTCGTGCAGCTTTGGGAAGCAATCGGCAAAGCGGCCGACTCGGAGAAGACGCCAGCGCTGTTGTATCAGGAAAACAACGTGATTCTGCGCGCGATCCGCGACAATCTGCGTTCCGACGTCGGTGAAGTGTTGATCGATCAGAAGGAAGCCTACGATGAAGCACAGGCGTTCATCGATCAGGTGATGCCGAACTTCAAAGACCGCATCAAACTCTATAACGACAACGTTCCGTTGTTCTCCCGATATCAGATCGAATCGCAGATCGAGTCTGCATTCCAGCGCACCGTGCGCCTGCCGTCTGGCGGCAGCCTCGTCATCGACCCGACCGAGGCGCTGGTATCGATCGACATCAACTCCGCGCGCGCGACCAAAGGCGCGGACATCGAAGAAACCGCTTTGAACACCAATCTCGAAGCGGCCGAGGAAGTCGCACGCCAATTGCGGCTGCGCGATGTCGGCGGGCTGATCGTGATCGACTTCATCGACATGGCCAGCATCAAGAATCAGCGCGCGGTGGAAAATCGAATGCGCGAGGTACTCGAATCCGACCGTGCGCGCGTGCAGGTCGGACGCATCTCGCGGTTTGGTCTGATGGAGATGTCGCGCCAACGTTTGCGCCCGTCGCTCGAAGAGATCACGACAGAATTGTGCCCGCGCTGCAGCGGTCAGGGACGCATCCGCGATGTTCGTTCACTTGCCCTCGGTATTCTGCGCGTGATGGAAGAAGAGGCGTTGAAAGAACGCAGCTCTATGGTTCGCGCGATCGTCCCACTGAACGTCGGATCGTACCTGCTCAACGAAAAACGCCGCGATGTTGCCGAGATCGAACGCCGCACCAACACCCATCTGGTCATCGTTCCAACCGACCGGCTGGAGACGCCGCACTATGAAGTGCAGCGCATTCGCGATGATCTGGCTGACGCCGAAGCAAGCATTGCCAGCTACGAGCTCGCGGAAGCGCCGCTCGCCGACGACGGCGTTATTGGATCACCGGAACCGCAGCGCCCGGCGCGCCCGCAGGAAGCAGTCGTGCGACCCGTGGCCCCGCCACCGCCACAGGTCCAACCTCAGCCTTCACCGCAACCAGTCCCGATGGCACTTTCCGCACAGACGGAGTCGGGTCTGTTGAGCCGGATATTCGGCTCACTGTTCAAGAAAGAGCCTCAACCGGGCCCCATACCGGCGCCCGCACAGAGCGACCGGCAATCGCGATCCGCCAGTCAAACGACCGAATCGCGGCGCAACGATACCGGGCGACCCGACGCATCAGGCGGTACCGGGCCACGATCTGCCGAGCGATCGCGGCGTGGCCGCGGCGGAAGATCGCGTTCGGGACCGAAATCCGGTGAACGTGCCGAACGCACACCCGATTCGTCGGCATCCGAAGGGAACAGTAGGGGTGCCCGAGCCCGCCAAGACAGTGCCAGGCCCGACACCGCCAAAGACGATACATCCGCGGCCAAACCGGCAACCGCGCGCAACCGCGAGCGACGCCGCCGCGCTGACGACGACTCGGCCCGCAAGCCGCGCCCAGAGCAATCATCTGAACCAAATGAGCCGACGACCGCGACTGAACCTCACACCCGCGGACCCGTACGGGAATCCGTTCGGGAATCCGCCGGCGAAAGCGTTCGAGACGGCGCGAGTGAGCCGCGCCACGAACACGGTGACCGCCCGCGCGCCGAGGACAACCGCGAAGGCCGCACCCGCAATGTCGACGAAGACCGCACACCGCCGGATCTCGATCAGAGTAAGCGACGGCCGCGGCGGGACCGGGCGTCTGTGGCACGTAACCAGAGCGGCCAGACCGACGGCAGACCCGTCGGACAGCAAATCGGAACGTCGGTCGACGTTGTCGCGCCGGAACACGCGAATTCGCCGGTTGCACCCGCTTTTGACACCGAACCACCACGCGTCATCGATGCCGCGACGGCCAACGCGAGCTCCGCCCAATCCGACCCAGTTGTATCAGTCGAAGCCGAGGGTCAGCCAAAGGCCGTGGCACCGGCGATCGCGGTCGTATCGCCAATCGCGGTGACGTTCGAACAGGAGCCCGAACAGCCCGCAGGCAGAGCCGCCAACGATCCTCGTGAGGTGCGCAAACGCGAGCGCGAAGCGCGTCTACGTCAAGAAGGCGTGATCAGCGAACGCAGCCCGGAATGACCAGCGCAGTGTAGGAAGCCCACTCGCGTCGGCGATGCAGTCGCCGGCGCTAGTGGTCGATACCCAGCACCGCGGGTTCGATCTCGAGTTCGACGTCGAAGCGATCGGCGATATCGCATTGGATCGCCTGCGCGAGACGCAGCATGTCCGCACCATCTGCACCGCCACGATTCACCAGAACCAGCGGCTGACGTTCCCATACGGCAGCGCGCCCCAGATGTTTGCCCTTCCATCCAGCGGCATCGATCAATCGGGCCGCCGCGACTTTGACGCCACCCGGGTCGTCGTACGTGGGTATGCCGCCCAGCAGAGCGCGCAACCGGTTTACCTGATCCGCGGTAAGCACCGGGTTCTTGAAGAAGCTTCCAGCGTTCGGCACCCGTCGCACATCCGGCAGCTTGCGCCGCCGCACACGCGTCACCGCTTCGGCGACTGCAACGGGGCTCGGGCGAACGCCCAGCATCGCGAGTTCACGGCGGACGTCTGGATAAGCAATGCGCAGATCGAACGCCGCCGGCAACCGAAACGAAACGGTACAGATCAAACCCCTCGACGACGACATGCGTTTGAAAACGCTGTCTCGATAGCCAAAGTCACACGCCTTGGCATCCATCGTGATGACAGCGCCATCGCGCCACGATAGCATCGTCAGGCAGTGAAACCGCTCGCGTAGTTCGAGGCCATATGCGCCAATGTTTTGAATCGGCGCGGCACCGACGCATCCGGGAATCAACGCCAGATTTTCCAGACCCGAGATCCCCCGACCCAGACAAAACCGCACCAGGTGATGCCAGATCACCCCGGCGCCGGCAGTCACGATGAACGCATCGCCGTCCCGGCGTACATCGATTCCGCCAAACGCCGGCATGATGACGCACCCGGGAATACGCCGTCGCAGGACAACATTGCTGCCCCCACCCAACACGGTGATCGGAAGGCCCCGTGCAGTTGCTTCGGCAACCACGTCGCGCGCTTCGTTCAATTCCCTCGGACTGGCAAAATATTGCGCGGTCGAGGCAAGTCGCAACGTATTGAAGTTCTGCAGTTGTACTTCGGCGCGTAGCATCAGACCGTCGGCGTCACAATGCGAAACGTCAAGTTGATGCGAGCTCCGACGGCGCGCTTTGTTGCTGGCAGCGCGTGTTGCCAGTGGCGTTGCGAGCGACCCCACATCAGCAGCAGCGAACCGTGCTCGAGCAACAACTCGGTACGCCGCGCGATCCCGTCGCGGGCACGCATTGTGAATCGCCTCGCGGCACCGAAGCTCAGCGACGCAATGCAGGGACGGTCACCCAGTTCGGGTTCGTCATCGGCGTGCCAGCCCATCGCATCCGCACCCGTCCGATACCAATTCGCTAGAACGAAATTGAACCTGACGCCAAGCCGCGCGCGTAAATCGTCGCGCAGCGATTCAACATGCTCCGGCCAGCCACCGGCCCGATGAACCGTGCGCGAATAGCGATACACGACACCGTCGTCTCCGCACCACGCGCACATCCGCGGCACCTTCACGCGACGACCGAACATGGGGATCGATTCCTCGCGCCAGTCGAGTTCGGTCACGAGTGCAGCCTCGATTCCGTTCGCAGCGCCGAGGAACCGCGGGATGTACAGGACATCGTCACACGGCGAGAGTGCATGTGCCGAAACCAGTTCGGCGGACGGGGTAAACGTCAGTGCCGGCGCGTCAGCCACGACGCGATGCGAGCAACGTACGCACGCGCTCGAGATCGGCGGGCGTGTCGACGCCGCCCGGCACTTCGTCAATGGATTCACCGACGATGATATCGACCCCGTTTTCGATGAGCCGTAGCTGTTCGAGGGATTCGATGCTCTCGAGCGTGGCCTGAGGCAGTTCACAGAAGGTCGCCAGTCCTGCCACGCGATATCCATAGATGCCGATATGGCGTCGCCATGCGTTGGGTGGCAACGACCCGGTCAGATCGACGGCGGCAAAATCTTCGCGACGCCAGGGAATCGGCGCGCGTGAGAAATATCGCGCACGTCCCGTCGTGTCGCGCACCACCTTGACCACGTTGGGATCGAACACGTCCGAAACGGCCCTGATTGGCTCGCAGAGCGTCGCGATCATCACGTCGGGATGGTCAATCAACAACCGTGCGACCTGAGCAATGACAGCCGGGGGAATCAGCGGTTCGTCTCCCTGTACGTTGATGACGATGTGATCGCGGCGCCAACCTCTGGCTACCACGACCTCCATCACGCGGTCGGATCCTGAAACATGATCACTGCGTGTCAACATCGCATCGAGTCCGTGGTCACGCACAACCGCTAGAACGCGCTCATCGTCGGTTGCAATGACGACGTCGCGCGCACCACTCGACAACGCCTGACGCGCGACGCGAACGATCATCGGCAGGCCATCGATATCCGCGAGCGGCTTGCCGGGCAGTCGCGTCGAAGCATAGCGCGCGGGAATCACAACCGAAAAATCGTATGCCATCGTCACTCCTCCCCGTTCGAACGCGCCCCGGCCGCAACGATGCCGCGGCTCGCCAGGCATTCGGCTAGCGCGGTTTGCGCCGGCTCCGACAGCACAACATCGATTTCCAGATACCAGCACTGTTCGGGCACATCCTCGTCACGCATGCGGCGCACTTTCGTTGCGTCCTTTTCGGTGATGACGATCGGTGCGGCATCCTCGAATTGGAGATCGGATGCCGCGAACCGGTGATGATCCTCGAGCGCAACCGGGTCCACATCGAATTCCAACTGCCGCAAGGTATCGAAGAACCGATCGGGATTCCCAATTCCGGCGATCGCACGCACGCGCGCCGCGGGAAACGCAGCTATCTCGCGCCGCTCACCACTGCGCACATTGATGAACGCACGCGGTACCACCTGCATCACCCATTCAACCGCGACACACCCCGATGCACATCCGGTGGCGACAATGAAGTCGACCGATTCGAGCCGCGAAACCGGCTCACGCAGCGGACCGGCCGGCAGACAGCGGCCGTTGCCAAAGCCACGTACACCGTCGATCAACACGATCTCGATATCGCGTGACAGCGCATAGTGTTGCAGGCCATCGTCGCTGATGACGACGTCGCATGTGTGAATTTCAAGCAGTCGACGCGTTGCCTCGACACGGTCGGTTGCGACAACGACCGGACACCCGGTCCGAGCCGCCAGCAGTGGCGCTTCGTCGCCGGCTTGCTCGGGATCACTCTGTGCCGTTACGAGCAGCGGCTTGGCTGACCGATTGCCCCCATATCCGCGCGATACGATACCCGGGCGAAACCCGCGCGCGGTCAGCCAATGCGCAAGCCAGACGACGAATGGTGTCTTGCCGGTACCGCCAACGGTGATGTTGCCGACCACGATCACCGGAACGGGCGCGCGCCAGCGTTGCACGCGCCCCGCCAGATAGCGGAATCGGCGCCGCTCCACAACAGCGCCATAGAGCCGTGCGATCGGCGCCAACCACCTCGACCAGGCCGCCTTCCCGTACCAACCGCGCGCGATCCCCCGCGGCACCAGCGCGATCTCGCTGCGGGCGCTTTGCATTACAGGCGCCGGCGCCGAGATCGGCCCCATCGCTCTCGGATCGACCGGCGCGTGGTCAGCGAATTGCGACGCATACAGTTCTGTGTACGTGCCGCCGCGCGCGAGCAGATCGACGTGACGGCCACGCTCGACGATGCGTCCGGAATCGACGACGAGAATCACATCGGCGTTTTCCACGGTCGACAATCGGTGGGCAATGACCAGTGTGGTGCGGCCGCGCATCACCTCTTCGAGCGCCGATTGGATGTACTTCTCCGATTCGGCATCGAGCGCCGATGTCGCCTCGTCGAGAATGAGAATTGGCGCGTCTTTCAACAGCGCACGGGCGATGGCGACGCGCTGCCGCTGACCGCCCGACAGCAGCACACCGTCGTCACCCACGATCGTCTCCAAGCCGTCTTCGAGCGCCTCTATGAAACCGTCTGCGTACGCGCGCGCGATCGCCTCCGATGTCGCATGAGTGCTCGATCCCGCGAGCCGACCATACGCGATGTTGCGTTCCAGCGTATCGTTGAACAACACCACTTCCTGCGTGACCAACGCAATCTGATCGCGCAGAGACCGCAACGTGTAGTCGGTCAACGGACGACCATCGAGCAGGATGACGCCTTCGGTGGGATCGTAGAATCGTGGGATGAGGCTGACCATCGTCGATTTTCCGGAACCGGAACGGCCAACCAGCGCGACCCGTTGTCCCGGTTCCACCACGAGGTCGATGTTCTTCAGGACCTTGCCGCCACCGGACTCGTAACCGAATGAGACGTTGCAAAACTCGATCCGGCCGCGCACGCGCTCGGTCGAAAATGTTCCACCGTCACGCTCGGTCTCCTGGTCGAGTTGCGAAAATATGTCCTCCGCTGCGGCGAGCCCGCGTTGCAGGCGCGAATTCACTTCGGACAGTTTCTTAATCGGACGCGCGAGAAGACCGGCGAGGCCGATGAAGTAGACGACATCGCCCGGCGACATGGCACCTGCGATGCGCGGTTGAAACAACAGACCGACGAGCAACGCCAAGGCGCCCGCGACGAAGACCTGGATGATCTCGGTACTCCAGGCTTTGGTCGCGATCATCTTCAGATTCTGCTGCTGATTCGCTCGACTCGATTTTTCGAACCGGTTGCGTTCATACGCTTCACCGCCGAAAGTTCTAACCACGCGATAGCCGTTGACGGCTTCGGACGCCACGTGGGTGACATCGCCCATCGAGTTCTGGATGCGCCGCGAGATGTTGCGAAATCTGCCACTCGCATAGGACGCAACGAACGCAACCACAGGTGCCATGATCAGGAATATCAATGTCAGGCGCCAGTTCGCCCAGCTCATCGCGCCGAGCAGTACCAGAACCTTCGAACCATCCTGGATCACCGACTTCAGCGCGTCGGTTGCGGTATCACGCAACTGCACGACATTGAACGTGATGCGCGACACCAGGTGTCCCCGCGCGCTGCGGTCGAAATACGCGCTGGGCATGCGCAACAACTGCTCGAACAATTGCATGCGCAACGCGTGCACGACGCGATAGGACACGCGCGACAGAAAAAATTCGCCGGCGAAATCACCGAACCCGCGCACAAGTACCGTGACCAGCATGAGCAGCGGAAAGCGAATCCAATCATTGGGTCCCGGATGCGCAAACGCTTCGACGATGTCGCCGAACAGCCGCGCGAAGTACGCTTCCGCGCCATTCCCCAATCCGAACCCGATCAGAGCGATCAGGAAATACGGCCACATCGGCGTGACGTAAGCCAACAGCCGGCGATAGATCCGCCAGTCGGTTGATTTTGCGACTGCGCCGGCGACGGAACGCGTCGAGTCGCCCATGGTTGGCTTCCTCAGCGCGCCTGGTCCGGGCTACGCGTCGTGATGCTCAGATGAATCAACCCCAGTTGACCCGCCGCGTCCATCACGCGGACTACGGCCTGATGGTGCGCATTCGCATCGGCGTTGATGATGAGCCGCTTGCTCGTTGCCCCACCGACGGCTTCGCGCATCGCCCGCATCAATGTGGGCAGTTGTTTATCGACCAGCAGCCGTCCATTCACGGCATATTCGCCATCAGCGCCAATACCGACCTCCAATACCGTATCGTCAGCCTGTTGCGGTTTTGCGCTCGCCTCCGGCAGATTGACCTTCAATTCCGACTGGCGAATGAAGGTTGTCGAGACCATGAAAAACAGCAACAGCACCAGCACGACGTCGACCAGTGGAACCAGCTCCACGGTTACCTCGGCGCGAGGTCGTCGACGGAATTTCATTGCCGGGGGTCGAGCTCACGCTCGCCATGCATGATCTCGACGAGCTTGCTCGCTTCCTGCTCCATCGAGATGGTCAGATCGTCGACGCGACGCAAAAAATATCGATAGAACCCCAACGCCGGGATCGCCACCGTCAATCCACCGGCGGTCGTGATCAGCGCTGTCGAGATGCCGCCGGCTAGGTTACTTGCGTTGCCCGTGCCTTCAGCCATCAGCACCGTAAACGCCTTGATCATTCCGACCACTGTGCCCAGCAATCCGAGCAGAGGGCTGACGGCAGCGATCGTACCGAGCGCCGTCAAATAGCGTTCGAGTTCATGCATCACGACGCTGGCCTCCTCTTCCATTGCCTCCTTCATGATCTCGCGTCCGTGGCGCGCATTGCCGAGGCCGGCCGCGAATATCTGTCCCAGCGCATTGCTGTTGCGAAGATCGCGCAAGCGTTCGCGATCCAGCTCGTTGTTCTTGACGTTTCCCCAGACCTGCGCGAGCAGCGTTCGCGGTGCGATTCGCCGCGGCTGCAGCGTCCAGAAGCGCTCCACCGTAATCGCCGCGGCAACTACCGAGCACAGAATGATCGGAAGCATCATCCAGCCGCCCGCTTGAATCAAATCCAACACGCCTCGACCCCCTGTCCCTGTTTGTCGCTGACGGCCAACCCCGGCCGCTCAATTACCATGAGCATCCGCGGGCGGATACCGGCCACAGCGCGTGGACGTAGCCGTCTCGATGAACCCAATAGTAGTCGTACAGGTTCACCGTCGGATCACAATGCGGCGTCACGAACTCGATGCGCTGCCCCAACAACGGCTCCTGCGCGCCTTCACCGAGTAGCAGCATGCCGTGTTCATCACCGGCAAAGCGATAGCGCACGTTGGGCAAATCGATTGCGGTCGGTGGGATCGACTCCGATGCGAAGCCCTTGAAACCGCAGTCCACGGTGATCATGCCGCGCACGGGCTGGCTGATCGCGGTGGTCGCGACGGTCAGCGAGACTTCGAAATCCTCGAGCCGCTCGCCGCTGCGTCCACCTATATCAATGTATTGCTGGTCCATGAAAACGTAGCTGCCGACCTGCAGATCGGTGATCTCGGCAACATCACAATCGATGTCATAGGTACCTGTGCCGGCACCAGAAATGATCTGCAGATGATGGCCTGCTTCACGCAACGCATCACAGATCGCGATCGCACTCTTCCAGCAGGCAAGCGATTTTTCGCGTCGCGCCGCGTGACCCGCGATGTGCATCACCTGTCCGGCATAGTGCTGCACGCCGACCAGTTGCAACGCCCCACCGCTGCGGCGATTGGCAGCGATCCAAGCCGCGAGTTCAACCGCATCAGCGAGTTCGCGCACCCCGGTACGTCCGAGCCGCGGATCGAGATCGATCAGTACATCGATCGAGACGCGCAGCGCGCGCGCCGAGGCGTCGAGCAGCTGTGCACCGAGGATACTGTCGACGACCATCTGAATCCTCGCGCCATTGGCAACCAACGCCGCGACGGCGTCGGTCTTCTGCCGCGTGGTAACCGGCGAGGTGATCAGGATCGGCTCGACGCCCGCCCGCGAGAGTACGATTGCCTCGGAAACCTTTGCCGCACACACGCCGACTGCACCCGCGGCAAGCTGTCGTGTCGCGATTTCGGGTGACTTGTGCGTTTTGGCATGCGGCCGGAATCCCTTTCCGCGGGCACCGAGAAACGCCGCCATGCGCGCGATGTTCCGGATCAACGCGTCTTCGTCGAGCAGCAACGCGGGTGTCGGCACATCTGCCAGTGGCAGCGGCGCCTCCAATTCCACCGGGATCAGCGAGCGATTGGCGAGCAGCCGGTCCGTGAGGTCCATGCGCGGGGGGTCTACGAGCGTCGCGCGATCGGTACGACTTCGCGCGCGGCCTCGTCAACGAAGAAACGTTTGTAGCAGTAATTCGTCGCTGCGACATAACCATCGACGGTCCCGCAGTCAAAACGGCGACCTTTGAATTTGTAAGCGATGACGCAGCCATCCTTCGCCTGCCGCAGCAGCGCATCGGTGATCTGAATCTCGCCGTTCTTGCCTGGCTCCGTCTGCTCCAGGATGTCGAAGATATCGGGGGTCAGAACGTAACGACCGATAATGGCCAGATTGCTCGGGGCCTTCTCGGGGGCGGGCTTCTCGACCATATCGGTGACGCGAAACAGCGAATCCGACAACGCCTCGCCGGCAATGATGCCGTAGCGGTTCGTGTCGCCGGCCGGGACCTCCTCGATCGCAACAATGCTGCAACGGAACTGGCGGAACAGTTTCGTCATTTGTGCAAGCACGCCGGTGCCTTCACCAAAACAGAGGTCGTCCGCGAGTACCACGCCGAACGGTTCGTCACCGATCAGCGACCGTCCGGTCATGATGGCGTGACCCAAGCCTTTCATCGTGATCTGGCGCGTATATGAAAAGGTACACGTCTCAATGAGCGCGCGAATACCTTCGAGTTGCTTCTCCCGGCCGGTGCCGGCAATCTGGTGTTCGAGTTCGTAGCTAACGTCGAAGTGATCTTCGATGGCGCGCTTGCCGCGACCGGTGACAAACCCGATGTCGGTCAACCCTGCCTCGACCGCCTCCTCGACACCGTATTGCACCAGCGGTTTGTCGACGATCGGCAGAATCTCCTTCGGCATGGCTTTGGTTGCCGGTAGAAAGCGAGTGCCGTAACCGGCAACGGGGAACAGACACTTCTTGATCATCGTCGTCCCTGATCGAGTGAGCACCATTAGATGGTAGCCAACGCTACTCTCGGCCAGCAAGCGATGGATTGCGAATCGGAGGCACCGCGCACAGCGGCGCGCAGTCAATGCCGCGAATGACGCACGGTCGGCGCGTCCGCTTCCTCGAGCATCGCAACCAGATGCCGACAAATCTGCTGGCCGGCATGCACCTGCTCGGCGGATTGATCAGCGAAGCGCCTCATCTGGCGCGCCAGACGACGCGCCGCACGCAAATGCTGCTGTTGCGCGTCGCGCCGCGGTGGGGCTGCCGATGCGACGCTTGCCGTTGCCTCGGCGCATGGCAGCTCGTCGAACAAAGACAGCGAGTTCTGACGCACGATCGGCCCAGCCTGCTTCGATTGAGACGAACCACAGACTACTGGATATTTATCCATTAGTCTACTCCTTTGGCGCAATCCGCTCGAACCCGAAAGCTTCACCGTCGAGTTCCACGCGCACCGTATCGCCTGGATGGAACCGACCGCTGAGCAACTGCCCCGCCAACGGGTTTTCGATGTTACGTTGAATCGCGCGCTTCAACGGACGCGCGCCATAGACCGGGTCGTAACCCTGTTCCGTCAGCTTTTCCAGCGCGGCCGCCGTGATCTCCAAACCCAACTCCTGATCTTTCAGGCGCGCGCGCAATGCGTCGAGTTGGATCTCGGCGATCGCAGTCATGTGTTCGCGTCCGAGCGGGTGGAACACCACGATATCGTCGATTCGATTCAGAAACTCGGGACGAAAGTGCTTGGCAACCACGCCGAGCACGGTGGGTTTGATCGCGTCGTATCGATTCGATTCGGTCAACGTCTGTATCGCTTCCGAGCCGAGGTTCGACGTCATCACCAGCACGGTATTGCGGAAGTCGACGGTGCGGCCTTGCCCGTCGGTCAGACGGCCATCATCGAGCACCTGCAGCAACACGTTGAACACGTCCGGATGTGCCTTCTCGATTTCATCGAGCAGCACCAGACAATACGGCCGGCGTCGCACCGCCTCCGTCAGAAAGCCGCCTTCTTCGTAGCCGACGTATCCAGGCGGCGCACCAATCATCCGCGCGACCGAGTGCTTCTCCATGAATTCCGACATGTCGATGCGCACCATCGCATCGTCAGTATCGAACAACGTCGCTGCCAACGCCTTGCATAGCTCGGTCTTGCCGACGCCGGTCGGCCCGAGGAACATGAACGAACCGTTGGGGCGATTTGGATCCGCCAACCCGGCCCGCGAACGTCGTACGGCATCGGCTACCGCCTTGACGGCTTCATCCTGGCCGATTACACGCCGGTGCAGTTCGTCTTCGAGATGCAGCAGTTTCTCGCGCTCACCCTCGAGCAGTTTCATGATCGGCACGCCGGTCCACTTGGACACGACTTCGGCGATCTCTTCCTCGGTCACGCTGTTACGCAGCAGCCGCGTCTCTTTGCCTTCCGCTGCCATCGCATCAGCCAGATTCTTTTCGAGTTCGGGAATGCGACCGTATTGCAGTTCCGACATGCGTGCGAGGTCACCCGCGCGGCGCGCGGTATCGAACTCGGAACGCGCGGCGTCGAGTTCCTCCTTGATGTGTTGCGCACCCTTCAGCGTTGCCTTCTCGGCGTTCCAGATCTCTTCCAGATCGGCGTACTGACGCTCCAGTTCGCCAACGGTCTCTTTCAGCGCATCGGTGCGCTTGCGGGACGCTTCGTCCTTTTCCTTCTTCAGCGCTTCCAGTTCCATCTTGAGTTGGATCAGGCGCCGTTCGAGCTTGTCCATCTCTTCCGGCTTGGAATCCATTTCCATGCGAATGCGGCTGGCGGCTTCGTCGACGAGATCGATAGCCTTGTCCGGCAGTTGTCGGCCGGTGATGTAGCGATGCGACAAACGCGCTGCCGCGACGATCGCCGGATCGGTGATGTCGACCGCGTGGTGGAGTTCATATCGCTCTTTCAGTCCGCGCAGAATCGCGATTGTGTCTTCGACGCTGGGTTCATCGACGATGATCTTCTGGAAACGCCGTTCGAGCGCCGCATCTTTCTCGATGTACTTACGATACTCGTCGAGTGTCGTGGCGCCGACACAATGCAGTTCTCCGCGCGCGAGGGCCGGCTTGAGCATGTTGCCGGCATCCATCGCGCCTTCGGCTTTACCGGCACCGACCATCGTATGCAGTTCGTCGATGAACAGAATGACGTTGCCTTCCTGCTTCGCGAGTTCATTCAGTACGGCCTTCAGCCGCTCTTCGAACTCGCCACGGAATTTGGCCCCGGCGATCAACGCACCCATGTCCAGCGCAAGGATACGTTTGCTCTTCAATCCTTCGGGCACTTCACCGTTGAGAATCCGTTGCGCGAGACCTTCGACGATCGCGGTTTTGCCGACACCGGGTTCGCCAATCAGCACCGGATTGTTTTTGGTGCGCCGCTGCAGCACCTGGATCGTCCGGCGGATCTCGTCGTCACGTCCAATCACCGGGTCGAGCTTGGATTCCTCGGCGCGCTTGGTGAGATCCACGGTGTATTTGTCGAGCGCCTGACGACTCTCCTCCGCATTCTGATCCTGCACTGGTTCTCCTTGCCTGACCTGGGTGATGGCTTGTTCCAGGGCACTGCGTTGGATCGATGCTTCGCGCAGCGCGCGCCCCACGCTGCCGGAATCTTCGCACGCGGCGAGCAGGATCATCTCGGTCGAGACGAACTTGTCGCCGAGCTTCTGCGCCTGACGATCGGCCAGGTTCAACAGTTTGGCGAGTTCCGGACCGATCCCGACATCGCCGGTGGGCTGGGCGATGCGCGGCAGGCTGTCGAGCTCGGCCGCCAACGATTTCTCGAGTTGGTCGATACGGCCGCCGGCCTGTTGCAATAGCTGTGTGACGCCGCTCGATTTGTCGTCCAGCAGCACACTGAGCAGATGCACCGGCTGCACATAGTTGTGGTCATGGCCGACGGCCAACGATTGCGCATCCGCCAGGGCTGCCTGCAAACGACTCGTCATTCGATCCATACGCATGTGTCGATCCGCCCGCTAATTGATCCAACCCAGTAGATGCGTCCAAGGCCGCACTTTTCAAGCACTTCCGGGCAACCCTGCCTGGAAACTCAGGTCAGCCCGCGCTACATTCGTCCATCCTTTCGTTTCCCGAACTCGAACCATGACCGATACGCAGGATCTCTCTAACGACGAACGCGAGAGCCGGCGCATTCAGTTGCCGTTCGAAGTGGAATTGGCCCATCCCAGCCTCGGCAAGATCCGCAGCGTCGCCCGGGACATTTCTGAAACCGGCATCTTCGTGCGCCTCAGTCCGACCGGTTTGCGCAGCGGGGCCAAAGTCAAAGTCACTGTGCTGGATGCGGCTCTGGTCGAATCCAATCCGACGCCCACCGTCGACATGGAGGTGGCACGCGTCACCGAGGAAGGCCTCGGACTCAAGTTCACCAATCGAACCAGCCAGCATTTGTGGCAGAGTGTCGATCGCCTGCGCCAGGAGTTACGCCTGGGTGACGACTACTTCCAGGTGTTCCAGGGCGCTGCAATCGTGAATCATCAGAACAAACTGCTGGTGGTTCAACGTCACGGCAAATGGCTGTTCCCAGGCGACTACCTGACCGTCGGCACGCCGTGGCAGGCGTCATTGACCGAGTATCTGGCGACAGAATTAGGCCTCGACGACCTCGTTCTCGAGGATGTTCTGGGCATCGACAGCGCGCACAGCGTGCTAGCGGGCGAAAACGCCATGTTCAGCGTCTTTCATCGCTTCGCATCGAATTCCGATCGCGTCAGGCTGCGCGACGATTCGCGCTACCGGCATGCAAAGTGGGTCAGCCGGACCTTCAGCCTCGAAGAGCTGACGTTCTCTCACCCGCTGCTGCGGGAATTCGCGGCGCTCGCGCTGGATCGCGCTGAAGCGCAACGCACGGCGGCGACCGCAAAGCTGTCGCACCGCGGGTGACGCGATGATTGCGGCACATTACGACGAACACGACCACATCGGCCGGATCGTGTTGCGACCGAATCGCTCCTGGACCTGGCGCGCGAACACCTACTTCATTGCGTGCATGCTGAGCGTCTCCCTGACCATCGCCGCATCGTTCGCGCTGCGTGGATTTTGGCTGGTGCTGCCTTTCAGCGTGTTCGAAATGAGCGCGCTGAGTGCATGCCTCTACTATTGCGTCCGGCGCACCCACCAACAGGAGGTGCTGACCTTTTCCGTCGATGAACTGGTTGTCGAACGTGGCCACACACATGCAGAGCGCGTGTATCGATTTTCGCGCTTCTTTGCTCGATTCCTCGTCGAGCCGGCCCCACATCCGTGGTATCGCGATCGAATCCAGGTCCAGTCACGCAAAGAACGCGTCGAGATCGGACGCTTTCTCGCCCCCGACGAGAGGACGCGACTGGTTGCGCAACTCAGGCTCATGGTGAATCGATTCGCCTGATCCGTCTCCCGGCCTTATCGATCCCGGAACAATTCGACGGCGGCGTCCATTCGTCTCGACGACGGCGTATGTCGGATCGGTTGCCAACACGCCAATAAGGGGGTGCCTGGTAGCGCCATTGCACAACTTGCGCGGGTCGATCCGAGCGCCACGACAGCGCGCCCGACTCGGCCGTGAGATAGCGTCGTGCAGCCACGCGCTCGAACCGGCAGATCACATCCGGATGCGGATGACCGAACCGATTCATGAATCCCGCGCTGATCGCGACGATGCGCGGTCGCGTCATCGCAACGAATGGCTCGGTCGATGAGGTGCGGCTGCCGTGGTGCGCCGCGACAAGGAAGTCGACACGTTCGGTACCCAGCATTCGCTCCAACTCTCGCTCGCTGGAGCGCGTGATGTCGCCGGGCAACAACGCACGGCGACGGCCGTTTTCTATCAGCAGCACGCAGGAGAGGTCGTTATCGGAGGCCATCTTGTGCGACGGGTGAATCACGCGGAAACGCACACCGTCCCACTGCCATCCCTGCCCCGCATGGCAACCTCGGACTGCATCGAATCCGCGCACCGGTTCACCGCCGAGCAGCGCACGCACACGAAAGGCCGCTGCCACGGCCGCATAGCCGCCGACGTGATCCGTATCGGCGTGACTCAGCAGCGTCGCGTCGATTGTCGCGCGCGGATTGCGTCGAAGATTCGGCACGACCACGGCACTACCCAGATCGAACCCCGACGGAAAGCGCGGCCCCGCATCGAAGAGCAATCGGTGCCGCTGCGTTTCAACGGCAATTGAGAGACCTTGACCAACGTCGAGCACGGTGACGTCAAACTCTCCGCTACCCAAATGCGCCTGCACCGGTATCACCGCCAGCACCACGCACGGCAAGAGCAACACGCGGTGGCGCCGCGACAGCGGCAGGACCACGAGGCAGCAGGCGACAACACTCAGCGCGATCACCCATCCGCCGCGCGCCGCTCGCCAGCCGATCCAATCCAACTGTGCCAACGCACGCAGATACGCCACGACGAAACCCGCCACCGAGTCGGCCACATCAGCCAGCCAGACATGATCGGTGTCAACGCTCGCAGCGATGACACCGACGATCAGATCCATTGGCACGACGACGATGCTGATCAAAGGCAAAGCAACAAGATTGGCCAGCGGCGCGATCCAGGCGATGCCACCGATCGTCGCGATCAGCACGGGCACCATGCCGATCGCGAGCACCGCCTGCGAGCCGAGGAGCGTTCGCAGTGCCGAACGCAGTTCGATCCTCGGTGCAAAATGGGCGACCAGAATCGCAACGGCACCGAACGACAGCCAGAATCCGGCCTGCAGCGGCGCGAGCGGATCGCAGCTCAACACCACCGTCGCAATCCACAACAACACTGTCGGCCTCGGCAGCCGCCGACCTAGCGGCATCAGCAGCAACACGATCATGACCGCAAGCCACGATCGCGCCACCGGAACCCCCCACCCGGCAAGGCACGCATACAGCGTGACCAGCACAGCACCGCAGGCAATTTCGGGCCACACACAGCCACTGCGTCTGATCAGGCGTGGGCTCAATCGCGCCAGCCAACGTCCGAGCGCGACACCCGCCGCCGCAACGATCGCGAGATGCAGCCCTGATATGACCATCAGGTGCACGGTCCCCGTCTCACGAAACAGTGACCAGTCGGCCTCGCTCATCAGCGCACCGTCACCCGTCACCAACGCGAGCAAGATCCCGCGGTGCGCCAGTGGAATCGAAGCGTAGCGCTCGCGCAGCGCAAGCCGCAGTCGATCCCAACTCCAGGTATCGGCGCCCGCGATGCGCTCGCCGTAGCGGACGCTGCCTCCGCCATCGATTCGATTCGCCAGATTCCATGCTTCGTAGTCGAAGCCGACAGGATTCTGGTAACCGTGAATGCTGCGGAGTTTGATCTGCAGCTGCCAGAGTTCGCCGGGCACGAGCACCGGACCATCGAACCACGACAGACGTAATCGACGCGGTGTGGCTCCGGCACAAGCCGGCCACGGCTCGACCGCGTCGGATGCCAGATCGAACTGCAGCTGTTGCTGCGACGCCTTCGGTAACCCGACGACGATGCCCCTCACCACCATCGAACTCGACGCGGCGCAAGCCGCTACACGGTGATCGAGCGCATCGTGCGCCGCCACAACGCTGATCAACATTCCGAGCGCGGCACCTGCGACAACCGGTAGCCTGCGACACACCAACAGCGGCACCGCGACGATGCCGAGCAGTATCGGCAACGCGAGTGACGTCAGCCGCAACAGCGGCGTCGCGGCCATCGCCGCAACATAGCCCGCCAGCAACGGCGCGATGAACAGCGTGTGGGAAACGGGCATAATCGCGTTTCGATCGCAGGCGGGCCCGTGCTAACGGCGCTGCGAACCCAGCAATGTAGTCACAGGGTTATGCCACGTAGCTCGTTCTCGCGTTACCTGCCGGATTCCCAGAAATTGCGTGAGCATCCGGCGCTCAAACCGCTTGGCAAATGGCTGCAGAATCCGGAGATCTGGCATTTCCATCGTCGCGCCGTGGCCGGTGCCGCTTTCATCGGCGTGTTCGTTTCGTTTCTACCGTTCCCCGGGCACATGCTGATCGCGAGCGCAATCGCGATCGTCGCGCGATGCAATCTGCCGGTCGCCGTCGCGCTGGTGTGGGTGAACAACCCATTGACGATGGGTCCGGTGTTTTTTTTCGCCTACAAGCTCGGCGCGTGGCTGCTGAACAGCCAGCTCACGGTGACCGAAGTGCATATCACACTCGACTGGCTCGGCGAACGTCTGGAAGAAGTCTGGCGTCCGCTACTACTCGGTTCGCTATTGTGCGGCTGGGTCGCCGGCATCACGGCGTTCATCATCGTGCGGATTGTGTGGCGTGTCCGAGTCAAGCGACGGTGGCGCGAACGCCGCCAATCGAGGCGCGAAAGGAAAAGGATCCTCGCGGCATCGCGGGATCGTTAGCAGGTCGACGTATCGAGAGTCGGCAAATCACGCATCGTGCAGTGCATCGGCGGGGTTCAACGCCGCGGCGCGGCGCGCAGGATGCAACGCAGACAGCAAACAGAACACGAACGACACGGCTGCAATGGTGACGATGTCCGACGGTATGACCAACGACGGCACCGTGTCGAAGTAGGTTCCGTCGAGGAGCCGCGCGCCGATCAGCGATTCCAGCAACGCGATGGCATCGGTGACGTGATGCGCGAGAACGAGACCCAACGCCAGACCGAACCCGATCCCCGCCAGCGCGACGAGGACGCCCTGTACCAGCACCAGCCGCAGCACGAGTCCTTGCGATGCGCCCATGGTTCGCAGGATGGCGATGTCTGAGCGCTTTTCATTCACCAGCATCGTCTGCGCCGACACGATGTTGAAAGCCGCAATCGCGACGATCAGCACCAGCAGCGTGAACATCATGCTTTTCTCCATGCGGACCGCGCGAAACAATGCGCCGTAATTCGAACGCCAGTCGGTGATCCGCCAGTCCGCCGGGACGATCTTTCTGAGTGCGGCAACGGCTGCGTCGATCCTCAGCGGCTCGGCAAGCTTCAAGCGGACTCCGATGCGTCCCGTCGATGCGAGTCCACGCGACACGATGTCGTCGTATCCGACGAGTACCAGGCCGTAGTCCAGATCCGCGCCGATTTCGAACGTCCCGACCAACGTGAATCGTTCCAGCCGCGGTACGACCGTGTCGTTCGTCGGCGCCGACAGGACCAATGTCACAGGATCACCAACACTCAAACCAAGATGCATGGCCAACGGCGCACCCATCGCCAGACCACCCGGGGTGCTCACGAGATCGTCGATCGATCCGCTGGTCACCTTCTCTGCGACGGCATCCATCGCGTCGATACCCGCCCGGTCGACGCCGTAAACCTGAACGGCCTCTACAGCGCTACTCCGTGCCACCATGCCTTCGGCTTCGAAAAAATGAAACGCTTTGCCGACTCCTGAAAAACGTCGAAGATCCAGCGCGTCCGTTTCGCTCGGGGGTGTCAACAGCACGTGCGGAACAGTGCCGAGGATGCGGCGGTGCAGCTCCTCGTCGAAGCCGTTCATCACGCTGATCACCACGACCAGCACCGCCACCCCCAGACCCAGCCCGAGCACCGACACCCAGGTGATCAGCGACACGAACGCCCGGCCGCGGATCGACAGATACCGCCAGCCGATCCACAGCGAGGTTGCGCCTGAGACGGGCAGGCTCATCAGGACGTTCCTTCTATCAGCTGGCCATCGATGAGGTACAGACGCCGCTGCATGCGCAGTGCCAGATCTTCGTCGTGGGTGACGACGACGAACGCGGTACCACGCCGCTGCGCGAGATCGAGCATGACCGAGAACACCTGGTCTGCGCTTTCTTGATCGAGGTTTCCAGTCGGCTCGTCCGCGAGCACGACGGCCGGGTCTGCAACCAACGCGCGCGCGATCGCAACCCGCTGCCGCTCTCCGCCCGACAACTGGCCCGGCCGGTGATCGAGCCGGCCGCCGAGACCGACCGCTTCGAGCATGTCGACGGCGCGCCGTCGCGCGTCGGCGACACGGTGAGCCCCGAGCAGCAGCGGCATTGCGACGTTCTCCATGGCGCTGAATTCCGGCAACAGATGATGAAACTGATAGACGAAGCCCATGCGCCGATTGCGCAATCGCGCGCGCGCCTCTGGATTCAACGGACCCACGTTTGTGCCATCGATGCGCACTTCACCCGAGTCCGGATCAGCGAGTCCCGCAAGAATATGCAGGAGTGTGCTCTTACCCGATCCGGAGCGACCGAGGATTGCCATCCGCTCGCCGCGCGGCACGACCATTTCGACACCCCGCAGCACCGGCAGTACCGCTGGACCCTGGCGAAACGTCTTCACCAGTGCGTGGCACTCGATCGCGGCCGCTTCACTCATGCTTCAGCACTTCGGCGGGTTTCAGCTTGGCGGCACGAAAAGCGGGATACAGCGTGCTGCCGAGGCTCAGCAGCAGAGCAACCGACGCGACGGTCACGAGGTCCACGACGCGGACCTGGGACGGTAGATAGGAAATGAAGTACTGGCTCATCAGATGCAGCCCAAAGGTACCTTCCAACCACCGATAGCCGTCCTGCACCATCAACGACGCACTGGTTCCCAACAACAGTCCCAAACCGACGCCGGCGAAGCCGATGATTCCGCCGAGCACGAGAAACGCCGTCACGATCGTACCCGTGGTACCCCCGAGCGTGCGCAGCACCGCAATATCCCCACGGCGTTGGTGCACCACCATGACCAACGCCGACACCAGATTGAACGCCGCGACACCAATCAACAACGACAACAACAGAAACATCATGGCGCGCTGAAATTCGATCGCGCGATAGAGGTTTCCGTGCATGCGCATCCATGTGACGGCATACACGCGCTCGGAACCCAGTTCAGCGACGACTTCCGCGCCCACCTCCGATGCGCTGAACAGATCGGCGAGGCGCACGTTCAAGCCACTCACTCGATCTCCCAGTCGGAACAGGCGCGCCGCATCATTCAACGCGAGGTATGCGGAGCGCTGGTCCAATTCCGATTGTGTATCGACGATGCCGATCACCTTCAGTTTCTTCTGACGCGGGATCAAACCGAACAGCGACACGCTGGCGTCCGGCAGCACCGCGGTCACCGAGTCGCCTTTGACGACGTTGAGATGTTCCGCGATCCCCTTTCCCAGCAACACGCCGAACGATCCGTCGACCAGCAGGGACATGGCGCCGCTCGTGACATATTTTGCGAGGTCGGATGCTTCACCCTCGAAAGCCGGGTCGACACCGTTGAACGTGACTCCCGACGATCTTCCCTGCGCAACCAGCAACCCGTTGCCGTTGACTGACGGCGCCACCCCTACGACGCCCGGCAACTTCTGGATCCGCGCCGCGTCTTCACGCCAGTCCGAAAGTGGCGTCAGACCACGCACCATCAGGTGCGGTACGACGCCCAGCACACGCGCCTTCAACTCACGCTCGAAGCCGTTCATCACAGAGGTCACCAGCACCAGTACCGCGACGCTCAACACCAGGCCGGCAATCGCCACGACGCTGATGAACGAAATGAAGCTCCTGCGCGAATTCGCATAGCGCAGTCCAATGTTGACGGCCAACGGATGAAACACGGCGTTACGGGGGGACAAAAACCGGGCGAGTGTACCAGATGCCCGGCGCATACCCCGGTGCCTTGACGGTCGTCGACGGGCTCCCCTAACCTCCCGGCTGCGCAACAGGAGGACAGCTGATGCAGACTGAGACGATTCGCTACAACGATGGCGCGACCGAATGCGTAGGATACATCGCCCATCCCGATGGCACGGGCAGAGCGCCCGCCGTATTGATCGCGCATGCCTGGGATGGCTGTGACGAATTCGTACAGAGCAAAGCCCGCGACCTCGCGGGACTCGGCTACACGGGTATCGCGCTGGATGTGTACGGTGGCGGTCGACGCGGCTCCGATCCGCAAGAAAATGCCGCGCTGATGCAACCGTTCCTCGACGATCGCGTCATGCTCCGGCGCCGCCTCGCCGCCGGAGTCGGCTACGCGGCCGGCCACCCACTGGTCGACGCAACGCGCATGGCAGCCATCGGCTACTGCTTCGGCGGCTTGTGTGTGCTCGACATGGCGCGCAGCGGCGCGGACTTACAAGGCGTCGTCAGCTTTCATGGCTTATTCACGCCGGCGGACGGGGTCCCCAACGCGAAGGTCAAGGCGCGCGTGCTGGCGTTGCACGGTTACGATGATCCGATGGTACCGCCGCCGGCGGTGCTGGCGCTTGCAACTGAACTGACCGAATCCGGCGCCGACTGGCAGATCCACGCGTACGGCAATACGCTGCACGCGTTCACCAATCCGGCGGCGAAGGACCGCGCCTTTGGCGCGTACTACGACGCGAACGCCGACCGGCGATCGTGGCAAACGATGTGCAATTTCCTGGCGGAATGCCTTGCCTGATCGCGACGACTATCGGTCGTTGCTGCGGCCCTTGGCGGCATCCGAAGAACGTTCGCCGCAGCCGAACGATCGCCCCACGCGTTCTCTGCTGCTGATCCGCCATGGCCAGATCGATGCCAACGTGCGCGGTCGGTGGCATGGTGCGACGGACAGCCCATTGACCCGCCACGGCAGACGTCAGGCGTTGCGCGTTGCGCGGCGCGTATACGATCAATGGGGCGACCTCGCCGCCATCTATACGAGTCCCATGATGCGTTGCCTGCACACTGCGCAGGCGATCGGTGAGGCGTACGGGCTGGCTGTGAACGTCGATGACGATCTGCGCGAATACGGCATCGGTGAACTGGAAGATACGAGCTTTGCAACGCTGCAGAAGGAGCATGACTTTTTCCAGCGTATCCGGCATGACCCCGATTTTGCGCCGGTCGGCGGCGATTCGTTGAGCGGCGTTGCGAGACGCATCGTACCTGCGCTCCGGCGAATTTATGCGGCCGACGCGGCACCGCGACCGATCGCGGTCGTCAGCCACGGGGCGGCGCTGGCGATTGCGCTGGCGAGTTTGCTTGACGCTGACGCGAATCACTGGACAAACTACCAGTTCGACAACTGCGGCGTGACTGAACTGTTGCTCGAACCCGAACCTCTGATCGCGGCGTTCAACCGTACCGAACACCTTTGACTGGCTTCACGATCACGACTTCCATCCAGCGCCGCTTCCATCCACCATCAGGCAATCGAAACAGAGCCAACCGAGGAGGATTTCATGCCGGAGTTTTGCACCGTCGAGAAGGACGGCCACATCACTGTCGTCACAATCGAGCGACCCGAACGAATGAACGCGCTGCATCCCGCGGCCAACGCGGAATTGGGCATGCTGTTCGACGAGTTCGCGGCAGACGACGACGCATGGGTTGCGATCATCACCGGTCGTGGCGATCGCGCGTTCAGTGCCGGCAACGATCTGCGCCACCAGGCCGAAGGTGGCAAGCGCGTGCCCACGCCAAAGGGGTTTGGCGGCCTGACATCTCGATTCGATCTGGCCAAGCCGGTGATTGCCGCGGTCAACGGTGTCGCGATGGGAGGCGGTTTCGAGATCGCTCTGGCGTGTGATCTGATCATCGCGTCGGAAAACGCACTGTTCGCCTTGCCTGAGCCGCGCGTCGGCCTTGCAGCGCTTGCCGGGGGATTGCAACGTTTGCCAAGACAGATCGGCACCAAGCAGGCGCTTGGCATGATCCTGACGGGGCGTCGCGTCACGGCGAAGGAAGGCCAGACGTTGGGCTTCGTCAATGAAGTGGTTGCACCGTCCGAACTGCTTGCGACTGCAAAGCGGTGGGCGCAGCAGATTTGCGAATGCGCCCCGCTATCGATCCGCGCAAGCAAGGACGTGGTGTATCGGGGACTCGACATCGCCTCACTGCAGGATGCGATGACGCAGAACTACGATTCGGTCAAAGCAATGGTGTCCAGCGCGGATTTCGTCGAGGGGCCGAAGGCCTTTGCGGAGAAGCGCCCGCCGAACTGGCAAGGGCGCTAGTTGGGCGGGCTCAGTTCGCGCGGGCTGAGGTCCACGCCGCATTCATCGCTTCGGCAACGATCGCAACGGCCAGGCACACATCGTTGAGGGCGCGGTCATCGCCTCGGCGAGCCATTTCCGAGATGATCTCGACGCGAGGGATCGCGACGTACAGCGGATCCGGTGACGCATCGAACTGGCCGGGATAACGACTCAGCGTACCTTTCATCGTGGTGTTGCCTTACTACTGTGGTCCAAGCCAACGTCGTTTCAGGTTTCATGCCAAATTAGAAATGAATTGCAATATACTGTTTTATAAGTATTTTATGTTTTTGGATCCGCGCAGCAAACGGTCGAATACTGACGACGGGGCGCAGTGCGTGACTGCTGGCGTCAGGCGTCGTGCCGGGTGCTCATGACGCGCATCACACGTGTCTGACCAAACCGACAGGGCCGATCTACGCGCAGAACGACGCTTCCAGATTCAGGTTCAGCGCAACCTGACACGCAACTTCATGGCGCATCTCGCGCACGGCATGCTCAGCCAGACCGGGTTCCGTCTGATGAACGCCCCAACGTTCATGCCCGCATACATCATGCTGCTGTCGGGCGGGTCCAACCTGGCGGTGGGGCTATCGAGCGCGCTGCAGTCGTTCGGGATGTCATTGACACCTTTGATCGGTGCCAATCTGATCGAACATCGCAAGCGCGTACTGCCGGTCGCGTTTTCCACCGGCTGGGGCATGCGCGGAATGATTCTCGCGATTTCGTTGTCGGGTCTACTGCTGCCAACACCGTGGTCGCTGTGGGCACTGATGATTTTCCTCGGCGTGTTCGGTCTGTTTCAGGGTATGCAGGGAGTGATCTTCAACTTCCTGATGGCCAAGGTGATCCCGACTTCGAAGCGTGGCCGGTTGACCGGCATGCGCAATTTCCTCGCCGGCATCATCTCGGCCGGAGTCGCGTGGATCAGCGGCCAGTATCTGCTGGGCAGCACGCCGACCGCCGCAGGTTATTCATATACGTTCCTGTTGGCGTTTCTGCTCACCAGCATTGGCTTGTCGACTTTGACTGCCGTGCGCGAACCGGAACCGCCGACGGTGCGACCGAAACAAGCCTTGCGCGCCCGGCTTGCGCAGGTACCGTCGCTGCTGCGTAGCGACAGCGCTTTTACGACGTACTTTGTGGCGCGGGCGATCGCAACGATGGGACGGATGGCGATGCCGTTCTACATCCTGCACGAGGGTCAGGCAGCGACGCTGTCGGGTGCGACGCTCGGAATTCTCACGTTTGCGTTCACGTTGTCCGGTACGTTCTCGAATCTGCTCTGGGGACCCCTCGGCGATCGTCGCGGATTTCGTTTTTCGTTCCTGACGGCGATTTCGCTCTGGGTTGCATCGACGGTTTTGCTGATGCTCGTTTCAGGCAATCTGCCTGTTACGGTACTCGTGTTCGTCGGCATTGGGGCCGCTGTGCAGGGATTTCAGAACGCATCGCAGAACATGACGCTCGAATTCGGTTCCCGCGACGACCTGCCGGTACGCATCGCGATCGCCAACACCGCTTCGGAGACGGCGGGCACCATTGGACCCTTGTTGGGTGGTTTGCTGGCGGCGGTGGCGGGGTATCAATCTGTGTTTATGACATCGATCATTTTCCTGATTCTCGGCGGCGCTGCGGTTGCGCGCTACGTTCCAGAACCGCGCCATGCCCAAGGAGACATATCGTGAGCACCACAACCAGCTCGTCAGGGCGTTCGACGGCAAGCTCGTCGGGCCGCTTGTCGGGAAAGTTTGCGCTCGTTACCGGTGCGGCACGCGGCGTCGGCCTGGCGACCGCTGCAAAACTGGCCAATGAAGATGCGACTGTCTACGTCAACGACATTGACGCAGACGAACTGGAGCACACAGCGAAACTGATCGGCGGTCGCGCATTACCCGGAGATCTCACCGATCCGAGCGTGCCGGACTCACTGGTCGAGGCCGTCATCGAACGAAGTGGATCGCTCGACATCGTCGTGAACAACGCCGGCTACATCTGGAACGGTGCGGTACACAATCACAGCGACGCGCAGTGGGATGCAATGATCGACATCCACGTCGGCGTACCGTTTCGGATCCTGCGCGCGTATGGCCGCTGGTTGCGCGAGGTCCACAAATCCGGCGTCGAGATGCCGTGCCGCAAGGTCGTCAACGTGTCGTCCGTATCGGGATTGTTCGGTGCAGCGACGCAAGTTGGCTATTCCGCCGGCAAGGCGGCCCTGATCGGTTTGACGCGAACGCTTGCAAAAGAGTGGGGCCGTTACAACGTCACGGTCAACGCGGTTGCGTTCGGTCACATAGCCACCCGGCTGACTCAGCCATACGACAACCATCCGCCGCAGATCGACGTCGCGGGGCGCAGCTATCGCGTCGGTCTCACCCAGGACCAGATTGCACAACAACTGGCATTGACACCACTGCACAGAACCGGTACGCCGGAGGATGCGGCAAATGCGATCTTTCTGTTCTGTCAGCCGGAATCCGACTTCGTCACCGGCGAGATTCTCGTCGCCAGCGGCGGACTGAGAATGTAGCGCGAGCGTCAGTTACAGTAAGGCGATTCGCGCACCAGGAACATGCCATGAACAAGGAGCAGCAGGTCATGAAATTCGGCTACAAAAAACTCATCGAAGATGCAGAGCGTGAGATCGAGACACTGGATCCATCGGCCGCGCGAGCGCTGCTGAACGATCCGAACGTGACCTTCATCGACTTGCGCGATCCACGCGAACTGACCCGCGAAGGTAAGATCCCAGGCGCGTTCCACGCGCCACGCGGCATGCTCGAGTTCTGGGTCGACCCCGATAGTCCCTATCACAAGGATGTGTTTTCGTCCGGCAAAAAGCTGATCTTCTATTGTCAGAGTGGTTGGCGTTCGGCGCTTGCGACCCAAACGGTGCAACGCATGGGCCTGACCAACGTCTGTCACATCGGAGGCGGCTTCAGCCACTGGAAGACCGGCGGAGCGCCGGTTGATGCGGTCGCGAAGGAGGACTGACTCGCGCGCTCTCGCGCCATGCAGCGTGCCGTAGTCAACGTCCTCGCCTTTGGCGGTGGCTTCGCGATCATGTCGCTGGAACTGCTCGGCGGACGCGTGCTTGCACCGTACTTTGGCAGCAGCATCTATGTCTGGGGCAGCATCATCACGGTATTCATGCTGTCGTTGGCGCTCGGCTATCTGATCGGTGGTCGGCTGTCCAACCACGACCCATCGCTGCGCCGGTTTGCGTCGCTGTTCGTGATCGGCGCGGCGTTGACCTGTCCGCTCATCCTTTATGGCGACGCGTTGATGCGCGTCGTTTTCCAATGGATCGAGGATCCGCGGTACGGGTCACTCGTCGCGGGTGCAGCGTTGTTCACGTTGCCGACAATCGTACTCGGCATGATCAGTCCATACGCCGTACGGTTGATGGTCACTGAAACCGATCACTCGGGTCACGTCGCGGGTTCGCTGTACTTCTATTCGACGCTCGGCAGCGCCCTGGGCACACTCGCGACATCGTTCTATCTGGTACTGTGGTTCGAGATCAATACCATTCTGATGCTGCTGACGGGCACCTTGCTGGTACTCGCGGCGGTCGGCTACATCACCGGGCGCCCCGCGTGATACGCAAGCGGCTGTTGCTGTTGGCAGCGATCCTGGCGGCACCGCACCTCGATGCGCGCGTCATCCATTCCCAGACGTCTCTGTATCAGAACATTATCGTGATGCAGGACGGCGCGCTGCGTTGCATGCAATTCACGGTACGCCATGATCAGCGCAATCAATCATGTGTCGATCGGAACGCACCGAAGCGTCTGGTATTCCCCTACACGCGCATGATGCTCGCTGCGCTGTTGCTCGATCCATCACCGACCAACGTACTGGTCGTCGGGCTTGGCGGTGGAACACTGCCCACGGCACTCGCTCAGTTGTATCCGCAAGCCAGCATCGACATCGTGGAACTCGATCCGGCGGTCGTCGTCGTTGCAGGACGATACTTCGGTTTCGCGCCAACCAAGAACATGCGAGTCTTCGAACAGGATGCGCGGGTGTGGGGCAAGCGCGCTGCCTCGGCACCGAAGCGCTACGATCTGATCATGCTCGACGCGTTCAACGGCGACTACATTCCCGAGCACCTGATGACGCGGGAGTATCTTCAGGAGACCCGTGAGCTGCTAGCCGACGGCGGCGTCATCGCGTCGAATACCTTCGCAATCAGTCAGCTTTATCAAAACGAATCAGTTACTTATGAGAGCGTCTTCGGAACATTCTACAACTTCAGACTCGCCGACACCGCGAACCGCGTGATCATCGCCCGGCGCGGACCGCTGGCAGATAAGGCGAGGCTACTGCGCGCCGCCAAGCCTTTGGTACCCGCCCTGAGTCCGTACGGGGTTCCCATCGCCGACTACCCCGCGGCAATGCTGACCGCACCCGATTGGGATCGCCACGCCCGCGTGCTGACCGATCAGTACTCGCCTGCCAACCTTCTGAAGGGGCGCCCCTGACGGTATTGTACGGTCGCGCGATTCATCGGTTCTGCCAGTAGCGATCCTTCAGTAGCCGCTTGTACAGCTTGCCGGTGGGGTGGCGTGGCAGTTCCGCCTCGAAATCAACCGAGCGCGGACATTTGACGTGTGACAGATGGCTGCGGCAGAACGCCAGCAGTTCCTGTTCGAGTTCCGGGCCGGCCACTGCCATATCGACCGGTTGCACCACCGCCTTGACCTCTTCGCCGAAATCCTCGTTCGGTACGCCGAAGACCGCGACGTCGTAGACCTTCGGGTGCGTGATCAGGACGTTTTCGGCTTCCTGCGGATAGATGTTCACGCCGCCGGAAATGATCATGAAATGCTTGCGGTCGGTCAGATACAGGAAGCCGTCGTCATCGAGGAATCCGACATCGCCCAACGTCGACCATCCATGCGGGTGTCGCGACTGGGCAGTCTTGTCGGGATCCTTGTAGTACTCGAACTGGCCACCGCCACCAAAGTAGATCGTGCCCGGCTCGCCCACCGGCAACTCGATGCCCTCGTCGTCACAAATGTGCAGCGTACAGTTCAACGCGCGTCCTACCGATCCCTTGTGCGCGAGCCACTCCTGGGAGTTGAGCTGAACGAAGCCATTGCCCTCGGTGCCGGCGTAGTATTCGTAGATGACCGGTCCCCACCACTGAATCATCTGTTCCTTAACCGGAATCGGACACGGCGCCGCCGCATGGATCGCGCAGCACAGACTCGATACGTCATATCGCGCGCGCACCTCCGCCGGCAGCTTCAGCATCCGGACGAACATCGTCGGCACCCACTGGCTGTGCGTGACGTGATAGCGCTCGATGCAATGCAACGCGCGCTCCGCGTCGAAATGTTCCATCACGACGACCTGAATGCCGCTGCGCAGGCACGCCATCGAAAATCCAAGGGGCGCCGCGTGATACAGCGGCGCCGGCGAGAGGTAAATCGAATCCTGATCGGCGCCATACAGCGTTGTCATCACGGGCAACGCATCGTGTTCGCCGAACCTGGCACCCGATAGCGGCCGCTTGATACCTTTCGGAAAACCGGTTGTGCCAGACGAGTACAGCATCGATTGACCTTCGGTCTCGTCGTCGATCGGCCTGCCGGGCATCGCGGCGATGGCCATTTCCCACGAATCGTACCCAGGCACCACCGCATCGAACATCGCATCGAGCATGAAGCAGTGCGTCACGTTGGGAATGCGTCCCTGCAACGCCTCGGCAATGTCGCGTCGCTGCGCTGAGGTGATGAAGACGCGCGCTTCGCAGTTGTTGAGGATGTACTCCACTTCCTGCTGCTGAAGGCGCCAGCTGATCGCCGTGTAGTACAACCCTGCCCGCTGCGCCGCCCAGCAGATTTGCAGAAAACGCGGGTGATTCTCCAACATCAACGCGATGTGATCGCCGGGTGACAACCCGAGAGCTCGAAACAGCTGTGCGCCCTGATTCGATGTCGTCTCGAGTTCACCAAACGTAATTTCCTGACCGGTCTCGGCCATCACATAGGCGATCTTGTTCGGCTGCACCTTCGCGATCATCGACCCTTCCCTTTTTCGAAACGGAGCCCTGTGCAAGGTATGGTGTCCGCAAGCGGCACGCAATCAGGCGCGCCGCAAGCCGCCAGGAAACACGTGAGAAACATCTTTTACCTTGCGGCCAATCAGTTAGGGGCCTAACCTGCCAAAGCGTCTAGCACCATACGCAAACCCACGTAACAAAGAGGTCTATAGCGACGTCGACATGGCCAGTACCGGACAATTCAACGTCGTCTGCAGCGGCAAACTCAACGTACAGATCCATCGAACGGGCGTGCTCGGAATGTTTCGGCGGCCAATCGCTGCCGATTGCCTGCACTTTTCGATCTCCGGCATTCAAGTCGAGACGCCGGCGCAATTCAAAGTCGGCCAGCATGTGGTCATGGATCTGATCGTCAACGATCTACGCGTCGAAGAACTTGGCGGTGTCGTCCGCAGCGCAAGCGCCGCCGATGAAAAGCACTACTACGACATCGACTTCCGCATGGATGGCACAACGCGCGCCAACACTCTCCATTGCCTGCGTCACATCGATACCCACGTCCGCCAAAACCTGAACCTGGCAAGCTG
Organism: uncultured Gammaproteobacteria bacterium; assembly: GCA_963812255.1. Taxonomy (GTDB): domain Bacteria; phylum Pseudomonadota; class Gammaproteobacteria; order Pseudomonadales; family Azotimanducaceae; genus DATJGR01. Next base: position 160,770 of record CAWEUM010000001.1, read on the forward strand.
AGTTCGCGCTTCGCCGCGTCTGAGCGTGTCCGGTGATCGACATCGACTGGCAGTTTCCATACCCCTCCCAACGGATGCCCGTGATTGCGCGCAACGTGGTCGCGACCTCGCAACCGCTGGCGGCTGTTGCGGGGCTCGACGTGCTGCGCCGCGGCGGCAATGCCGTCGATGCGGCCATCGCAGCGGCGATCACACTGACCGTCGTCGAACCCAACAACAACGGAGTCGGCAGCGACGCGTTCGCGATCGTCGGCAGTTCGGAGGGTGTCTGGGGACTGAACGCGTCCGGCCGCTCGCCCGCCGGCTGGACCCCGACGCGTTTTGCCTCTCATCGAACGATGCCGACGCTTGGCTGGGACAGCGTTACCGTACCCGGTGCAGTCAGCGCCTGGGTTGCGTTATCCGAACGCTTTGGTCGCCTGTCGTTTTCGACCCTGTTCGAGGCCGCAATCAACTACGCAGAATGCGGTTTTCACGTTGGACCGAAAACCGCCCACTACTGGAGTCTCTCGGCGCCCCACTTCGCCGATTTTCCCGAGTGGCGAGCACACTTCCTCGTCGATGGGCGTGCGCCGCGAACCGGTGAACTGTTTCGGCGTCCGGATCTTGCCGCCACACTGGCGGCGATCGCCGAGTCTCACGGAGATGCGTTTTATCGCGGCGAACTGGCGCAGCGCATCGTAGCGGCTTCGGACGCGGCCGGCGGCACGCTGAGCCGCGAAGATCTCGTCGCCCATCGCGCCGATTGGATCACGCCAATCCGGCAGTCGTATCGCGGCATCGAGTTGCACGAAATCCCGCCCAACGGTCAGGGCCTTGCCGCGCAGATTGCACTCGCCCTGCTGGCTCGGTTCGATCTGGCGGCACTATCACTGGACGATGTTCGTAGCGTGCATCTGCAGATCGAGGCGATGAAGATCGCAATCCGCGCCGCATTCGAGCATTTCGCCGACCCACGCGCGATGCGCGTGACACCAGACGAACTGCTGGGCGCCGAGACGCTATCGAGACTCGCGAATTCGATCGACGAAACCGCTGCGCGGCTGCCACCGGTGCCGTTGCCGGTGGGTCACGACACGGTGTATCTCACCGCCGCGGACGCAGACGGTCTGATGATATCGATGATCCAATCGAACTACCGAGGCTTCGGCTCAGGGGTCGTGATTCCCGGTACCGGGATCTCGATGCAGAATCGCGGCTCGGGATTCGTGCTGGACCCAGCGCACCCGAATTGCGTAGCGCCCAACAAGCGACCGTATCACACGATCATCCCGGGCTTCGTCACCGAAGACGGCCTTCCGCGCATGAGCTTCGGCGTCATGGGTGGGCACATGCAACACCAGGGTCATGTGCAGATGATTCATCGGATCTTCGATCACCAACAGAATCCTCAAGCCGCGTCGGATGCGCCCCGCTGGCACGTCTATCCGGATTTCAGCGTAGGACTCGAGCACGGCTACTCCGAACGTGTGGCCGCGGGACTCGCGGAACGCGGCCATCGCGTGCGCTACGACGAGCGGGAATCTACCTTTGGCGGCGCACAACTGATCTACCGGCTCGCCAACGGCTATTGCGGTGCGTCCGATCATCGCAAGGAAGGCCTTGCCGTGGGTTACTAGCGCAGTGCGGGAAAATTCTGGTGCATTCAGAATTCGCACGCTGGAGTTGACGGTTGAGGCGGAGCAGCGCCAAGCCGAACGTTGCCCATAGACCCGTTTGGCGAAGGGGTGGACTCGCGACAGAGGTGGGGTGGGCGGTTGTTCGCGCCGGGCCATGTTGCGCCAGGGAAAGCGCAACGCGAGCCCCCAGGGATGGATTCATGGCGTGTCCGGCGCGAACAACCGCCCATTCCATCGGCGTTCAACTCCACGCTGTTCTTCAGCATCGCCGATTCAGTTCCAAACAGAATGGCGCACGAAACGAGTCCGCCGCTAGAAGTTGCCGCGCACGATGCCGGTGAATGCCGATGCCTCGCCACCGGAACTGTCGCGCACACATATCCGCAGTTTTATTTCATCAGTGCCGATGTCCTCGTCCAGCAGCGATTGCCCGACGAGCAGGCTGCGGCGCATCTTGATTGGATCGGTGCCGCCGCACTCGACGAGATGCCGATCCACGCCGCTTGCCAACACGTCGTCGCGCAGCAGGTCATTGCCCAGAATGTCGATGCTGACATCGAATGACAGCGCCTGCTCGGCTTCACCGTCGGTGCAGATCAATGTATAACCGTAACTCACACCGACAATCTTCAGCGTTTGCTGAGCCTCTGTTTGCGTCAACGTCAAGATCAATCCGCTCAGCGTTGCCACGCTATCGCCTTGTCTTCCACGAGATCTGCATCATCGCAGAGCGAGCGGGTAGCTCAAAGCCCCCACGTTGTACCGCAAATTCTTTCGGCCTTTCGTCTGCCGTTTAGCTCATCCCGGCGTCTGCAGCGGTCAACCCGCCTAAAACTGGCTACAATTCGCTGTCACCTCGAGATCACACCATGGCAGGCCAACACGACACCGAACGCGTCACGGCATTGACCCCGGCGCCGCTCCGCTCGATCGCAAAGTCGACCAAACTCAACGACGTGTGCTACGAGATCCGCGGTCCGGCGCTGCAGGAAGCGGCGCGCCTGGAAGACGAGGGTCATCGCGTCATCAAGCTGAACGTCGGCAATCCCGCGGCGTTCGGCTTCGAGGCGCCCGAAGAGATCGTCATCGACGTGATCCATCATCTGCGCGAATCGCAAGGATATTGCGACTCCAAAGGGCTTTACAGCGCGCGCAAAGCGATCATGCAGTACTGCCAGCAGCTGCCGGTACCACACGTCGAAATCGACGACATCTACATCGGCAACGGCGTCAGCGAATTGATCGTCATGGCCATGCAGGGGCTGCTCGACAACGGCGACGAGATTCTGGTCCCCGCTCCCGACTACCCCCTCTGGACGGCGGCGATCACGTTGTGCGGCGGCAAGGCGGTGCACTACCGCTGCGACGAGCAGGCCGACTGGCAACCCGATCTCGACGATATGAAGCACAAGATCACGTCGCGTACGCGCGGCATCGTCGTGATCAACCCAAACAACCCGACCGGATCCGTATACACCCGCGAGCTGCTCAACGGCATCGTCGAGCTGGCGCGGCAGAAAGACCTGATCCTGTTTGCCGACGAGATCTACGACAAGATCATCTACGATGACGCGGTGCATGTGCCACTGGCTCAACTCGCGCCCGACCTGCTCGTCCTGACATTCAACGGATTGTCGAAGACCTACCGCGTCGCCGGCTTCCGCACCGGTTGGATGGTGCTGTCGGGCGCCAAACACCGCGCCACCGACTATATCGAGGGGCTCAACATTCTCGCGTCGATGCGGCTGTGTGCGAACGTGCCGAGCCAGCACGCGATCCAGACGGCACTCGGCGGCTATCAGAGTATCGCCGAATTCATACGCCCTGGCGGTCGTCTGTATCAGCAGCGCATCCTCGCGCACTCGCTGCTGAACCAGATCGAGGGCGTCAGTTGCACGATGCCGAGCGGCGCGCTGTACCTGTTTCCGAAGCTCGACGTGCGGCGCTTCAACATCAGCGACGATGAACGCTTCGTATTCGATCTGCTGCGGCAGGAGAAGCTCCTCATCGTCCAGGGCAGCGGATTCAACTGGCCGGAGCCCGACCACTTCCGCATCGTCTTCCTACCGCGCGAAGAAGAACTGATCGAGGCGATCGGACGCCTCGGCGAGTTCCTCGCCGGATACCGTCAATAGCCCACATCCGGCACGAAGATTTCGTCAACCGGCGACACGGTAGAACAAAGAATCTTCGTAGCCGGCAACGATCTCGATAATGCCGTTGAGGCGCGCGTCCACTTCTTCATCCCCGCTGTCCACCAGCAAGGGCCGGCCGTCGAGAGACAGCAGCTTGGTGCGGCTCGCCACCACACAGATGTGCTGCCGCGGGATCGCCCGCAGGATCGCCGGTGTCAGCTGTTGGTTGCCGCGTCCAATCAGGAATCCTTGGCCGCGGGTGAAACTGAGCACGACGAGCGTGTCCGCATCTGTATGAGCCGCGAGCGCCGCCGCATCTGCATCCGCGACGACGAGCCGGCCATCGCGCAGTACATCGAAACCCAGCAACGTCGGCTCGATACCCAAGCGTCTCTTGATCGCCGCAACCGTACTGCCCGGTCCGAGAAAGATCGACCCGCAGTGGTCGGTGATACGTTCCGCCATCGCCTCGGCTATTTCGGCGAGCACCAGGGATTCGACCTCGCGTCCGCTCGACTTGACGTGCTGCAGATACTTGCCGACGCGCGGCACACTCAGTTCACCGTAGTAGCACGTCGCGACACGCCCTTCCCGCAATGCGACCTCGTCAATGTCGCGCACCTGCGCAAGCTCGGCCGCCACCAACCCCCCGTCGAGCAATAAGAGGATCAACTCCGCGGCGTCACGCGGACGCACCGTGAACACGCCCGAATGCATCTTGACGCCCGCTGGGATACCAATCACCGGGACATCGCGAGGGACCACCTCGGCAAGATCGCGTGCCGTCCCGTCGCCGCCCGCGAATATCAGCACATCGACACCGGCAGTGACCATCGCAGTCGCGGCGCGCTGCGTATCGGCTGCGCTGCTTGGGCGCTGCGGCGCACCGAGCACCTCGACGTTCAATCCCAGTTCGACGAGCGCATCATGGCCCATTGCACCGTCCCAGGTGACGAGTGTCAGTTCAGACGAACGGCTCGACAGAAGTGCGAACGCGGCACGCAATCGCTCGCCAGCGCGCGACGTGCTGCCGCGTTGCTTCGCGATACGTTGCACCTCGATGCCATCGCTGCCCTTCAGCGCCGCAGGACCGCCGATGCCCGCAACCGGATTGACGATGATCCCGAGGCGCAGCATCAGTCTTGCCTGCCCGCGCACTCACACACTGCATCGGCCAGCGCCAGCGATGCGGTCAACCCGGGCGATTCGATCCCGAGCAGATGAATCAAACCGGGAATGCCATGGTTCTTCATGTCCAGCAAACGAAAATCTGCCGCTGGTTCGCTCGCGGCAGAGATCTTCGGGCGTATACCGGTGTAACCCGCTTGCAGGCGTTTCTCGTCGAGCGACGGATAATAGCGACGGATGGCCGTGATGAACCGCGAGCGATTGCGTTCGTCGAACGTGTAATCGATGCCGTCGATCCAGACGACATCCGGACCGAATCGCGCCTGGCCCGCCAGATCGAGCGTCACGTGAACGCCGAGCCCACCGGGCTCCGCCACCGGATAGACAAGCCGTTGAAACGGCGAACGTCCGCTCAATGTGTAGTACTGCCCTTTTGCATAGTGCGCGTTCGGCAACAGCGCGGGCGGATGCTGCGCAATCCGACGCGCGAGATCCGGCGCCGCGAGGCCCGCGCAGTTCACGACGAACGCGGCATCGAGTTCGAACTGTTGCGTCTGCAGTCGTATGCGTCGGCGCTCGGCGCGACCCGACAAGACGTCGGTATGAAACGCGATCATGCCGCCGTGCGCTTCGAGATCGCCGACGAGGCTCTCCATGTAAGCATGGCTATCGATGATTCCGGTCGTCTCCGACATAACTGCGCCGACACAGCTCACCGCCGGTTCCAGTTCGGCAACCTCGGCAGCCGATACCCAGCGCAGCTCACCAACGCCGTTGGCGATTGCGCGCGCCTGATATCCGCGCAACGTTTCGAACTGCGTCTCATCGGTCGCGACGATGAGTTTTCCGCAGCGCCGAAACTCGACGCCATAGGCTTCACAATACTGGTAGAGCAATGTCTTGCCGCGTACGCACAAATGCGCCTTGAGGCTGCCGGTGTCGTAGTAGATCCCGGCGTGGATCACCTCGGAATTGCGGCTGCTGGTCTCGGTACCAATCTGGCCGTGACGCTCGAGTACCAGCACGTCGCGACCCGCCCGAGCCAACGCACGGGCGCAAGCGAGCCCAACGACACCGGCACCGATGACAACGCAATCAATGCGTTCACTCACGATCGAATTCCATGGCGAGCGCCTCGCAAAAACGCCGCGCGCGCGGCGGCAAATTTGCAGCGCGCGCGAGTGTGCGTTCCGCAACGACCCCCGCGAAGCGTTCGAGTTCGGCGGCTGACGCATCGAAATCATCAGCGCTGACGACGAAGCGGACGCCGCACGTCCGCGCGAAGACCGCCTCGAGTGCCTGAACGTCCGCTTCGGCCGCGAAGAAGCCGGCCCGTTGTTGCGCACTGCGCGGACCGGGTACATACGGATAGCCGTAGTCGCGCCACTGCCGCCGGCCCGGTCCGGCAAGGCACCAGTGCGCCGCCTCGTGCAACGCACTGGCCGGATAGTTGCGCGTGTAGGTGATCCGCGCCGGCGTTGCTCCGGCAACCGGTTCGTACAACGGTTCGGTCGCGCCGCCCGACATCAGCGTGTGGTGACTGTCGAAGAACTCCGCGTTGAACACGCGGGCAATACGCGCAGCGGTCTGATCACTCATCGACGCAACGAATGCCTCGCAACCAATCCAGATACGACCTCGACAGATACTCGTGCCCCGCCAATAGGTGGCTCAGATAGCCCCGCTCCGGACGCAGGCCGCGGCGCAGCACCGAGGCGTTGGCAAAGTACGTCCAGGCGGCGATTTCGCCACGCGCCGTGCGCACGCGCACGACGTCGCGACTGTAGTTGATCGGCGTTGCCTCGAACGCATCCATGCGATGGATCTCGACATCGGACTCGAGACGGTACAACAGGCCCTCCACCCGAGCGCCGGGGTCGTATGCCAGATTGGCATGGCCAGAGCGCGGATGCGTGCGCGATTGTTTGTCGAAAGCCAGACGAACCGCATCCATCACGGCGCCGCATATCGCATCGAAGCGCACGCCGCGCTCCGTCACCCGCGCAGGATTCATGTTGCTGCCGTAGGCGAAATAGAATCGCGGCGGCATATCCGCCATCACCCCTTGCGAAGACGGTAGTGATGTGTCGCATCACGTATCTGGTGACTCAACATCCGATGTCCCATGAACCGGCAGAAGTCGGTGAGGTCGCGCTCCGTGGAAGGATCCGTTGCGACCACATACAGCACCTGCCCAGAGCGCATTTCGCGCACGCGGTTGCGCACCAGCATCAGCGGTTCCGGGCAGACGAGCCCGCGGGCATCCAAACAATCGTCAGCGTCATCCATGGCAAACTCGCCGTGTTCGCGCGCGATCTTATCAGGGGGCTAAAACGACTGCAGGCGGTACCTGTCGCCACTTCGCGATCGTGCACGGCATCGGCGTTCGATCCTTGACTTGTCGGGGACGGCTCTGAGACTTTCGCGGAGGAACGCAGGACTGCTGCCCGCGGTCCAACCTTCGAACACGAGCATTCTGCGCATGTGGAAATTTGTCTGGTCGGGTTTTGCGATCGTCGTGGCCGCGTCGGGTATCGTCGTGCGCGCCGCTGAACAATCCAGTTCCAGTGAGGTGCAGGCGACACCTGAGTCTGCTGTTGTATCGAGCGTCGCAGAGCGCACCGACAGCATCGGCGAGCGCGTCGAAATTGCCTCCCACCAGCTCGCGATGAAGGAATACACCGACGCCGAACCGCTGCTCTCCAACATCGTCGCGGAACTACAGCAAACCAAATCGCGCTACGACCCGGCGCTGATCCAACCGTTGACGATGCTCGGCGATGCGCTGAGCGGAGAGGCAAAATACAAAGAGGCGTTGCAGGCGTACGAAAAGGCGCGCTACATCACGCGCGTCACCGACGGATTGCACACCGTCGATCAAATCGACCTCGTCTATCGCGAGGCGAACATGCTTGCGTCGATGGGCGAAACGGCGAAAGCGAACGACCGCCAGGAGTATGCGTATGAGACATTGCTGCGCAACTACGGTCCGTTTTCACCTAAGCTGGTGCCGGCATTGTTTCACCTCGCAATGTGGTACGACCGCACCACCAACGTATTCGCCGCGCGCGGTTTATATGAACGCGCGGTCGAGATTCTTGCGCGGAACAACGGCGCAACAGACCCCAGTCTGATTCCCGCGCTGCGCGGCCTGGCGAACACCTACCGTGAGGAACGCTTTCCGCCCTTTCAACTGCCCGAGACGCAACATGTCGGCGCCTTGCCGCCAGCCGCGTTATACGGTTCGCAAGGCGACCCCATGCCGATCGTCAATCGGTTCGGTCCCGGTGAAGCCGCATTGCTGGAAGTGGTCAAAATCATCTCTGCGGATCCAGAAGCGACGCCGCTGTCGGTGGCTCTGGCAGAGATCGATCTCGCCGATTGGTATTTGTTGTTCGACAAGCCGTCGCGCGCAACGCCTGTTTACGTCCATGCGCGACAGATCATGCGCGACCGCGCGGCGATGGACGCGGAGCAAATCGCCGTCTATTTCGGCCAGCCGACGATCCTCTACCGGCCGATACCTCCGGACCCGCCCGCGCCATCCGAGGCGCTGCGCGCGAACCCAACCCAGGGTCATATCGAACTCAGCTACACCGTAACCAACGATGGGGAAGTGACCGATCTGAAGACGTTGTCATCGGAACCCGAAGGCCTGATGGATTTGAAGGTTCGGCGCGGTATGCGCGTCGCGCGCTTCCGGCCGAGATTCGACGGTGACACACCCGTCGACTCCCCGAATCAGGTGTATCGGCGCACGTTCACCTACTATCCCAAGTCGGCCCCCGCAAGCCTCACGACACCGCCGGACCGCAGCGACAGCGCGGGCGTAAAGCAAGCTGCGCCTTGAAGTCGCCATCGGATGAACTCGGCGTCGGATCGATGTTCAAATACACTATGCTTTGCTTGGCATGTTGGTTGGCGCGCGCCATGAGGTCGTGCGTTCGCCGCCCGGATCAGGAGAGTCCAACGATGAGCAGATACCGGCTTGTAATTTCGGGCTCGCTGCTCGCGGGCGCGATGTGCCTCTCTGGCTGTCAATCGCCATCGAGTAGCCCATCATCACCCAGCGTGCCGAGCCCATCGGGCGGCTCTTCCTCGTCGAAATCATCGAATCCTTCGCAGAGTCAGGGCAGCCAGGGTAGCCAGGGAAGCCAAGGCAGTCAGGGATCGACGGGTTCGCCGAGTCCTTCACCGGGTTCCACCGCTGGCTCGACCGGATCTTCGCCGGGTTCGTCCGGCTCACAACAGCCCGGTTCTCAGCAGGGGTCCGCGGATTCCCAAGGCGACACACAATCGGGCGGCGGCCAGAGCCAGCCGTCGTTCGATCCGAATGCAGGCGCGAAAGGTTCGCAGGATGGCCGCGAGCAACGCAGCGCGGATTCGAACGGAACTGGAACGAATGACGCAACCGGCGACGCAACCGAAGGCGGTGCCGGCCAGACCGCCGGTACGACGGGTTCGGCCGGGGAACCCACCGCCGCGGGCAACGGCAGCGACGGCACAACCGACGCCGGCGGCAACGGTACCGTCGGCCAAACCGGCGGCAGCGGTAATCCAGGCGCCGCCGACGCAGGTGATGGCGGCGGATCCACCGGCACCACCGCAGATGCATCCGGCGGCGCCCAGGGCGGTGGCACCAAGGGTGCCGGCGACGGCGAGCTGGACAAGGCGCTGAAGGATTTCGACGGCCAGATCCTGGCGGAGCACGGCACCATCCTCGCGCGCGCCAACGAAAGCGCCGGCACAATCGAAGACCCGAACGCGGGCGCCGGCGCCGCTGGCGGAACGTCGAGTCAGAACAGTGGGTCCGGCACCGGGACCACCGGCGGCGGCGCGAGTACCGCCGGCGCTGGCAGTTCGGGGGGCAGCGGAGGCGGTCTGCCGGACGGCGTCGCGATACCGGGTGGCACGGAACGCCCCGCTCCGCCGATGCCTTCGGTGAAAAACGCCGAAGTCGCCAGCATGCCGGCGGACGTGGCCGATTCGCGTGACGACGATGTCGTGGCGCGCCAGCTGCGTGAAGCCGCGATGGCCGAATCCGACCCGGTCCTGAAGCAGAAGCTCTGGGAGGAATACCGTCGCTACAAAGCGGGCAAATAGCAGTTGGCTGGCGGCAATGTCGAACCGGTACGCGCACCTTAGCTGGTTCGTCTGGTTGATGCTCATCGTCGGCGGCTGCGTCAGCGAAACGGTACGCAGCGTCGACATGACGCCGCCGAAACAGGCCGCGTCATCGGTTCCCGAGGCATTGTTGCTCGACGTCGGCGTCTCCGTGTTCGATGCAAACATCCCGGACGACTACGACGAGCAGATCAAAGAGAACATCTCGCCGGACGTCCGCCGCGCCGAGGGCAATTTCATCGCCTATACCCTCAAGACCATGCTGCAGAGCACCGGCAACTGGGGGGCTGTCCGCGTCGTACCGAAAACGACCAACGCTGTCGACGTGATGGTTCACGGGACGATCCTCGCCTCCGATGGCGCGCGACTGCAACTCGAAGTGACCGTCATCGATTCGAGTGGCACCACATGGTTCAAACGTAAGTACGAGTCCCTCGCGAGCAAGTATGCGTACGACCCGAGCGTGCCGCAGGGCATCGATCCGTTCCAGTCGATCTACAAACAGATTGCCGACGACATGCAGATCTATCGACTCACGCTCACAGCGGCCGATGTCGCCAGGATCCGGACGGTTGCGGAGATGGTATTTGCGCGCGATTTCGCGCCGGATGCGTTTTCACGCTATGTCGAATCGAACAAGAAAGGCCAGATTACGCTCAAGCGCCTGCCCGCGCCTAACGACCCGATGCTGGGGCGAATTCGCAAAGTGAGAGAGCGCGAATACGCTTTCGTCGACACGCTGGACGAATATTTTGCGGAATACCAACGTTCCATGTACAAGCCGTACCAGGGATGGCGCCAGGCATCCTACGAAGAGGCGATCTCGTTTCGCCAACTTGAAGCGCAATCGCGAGCGCGCATGATCGCCGGCATCGCCGCGGTTGGCGCCGGAGTCGCCGGAGAATTCAGCGGTGACACGACCGCGCAGACCGCGGGGCTGATCGGAATCATTGCCGGCGCTACGACCATCAAGAGCGCACTGAACAAGCGCGCCGAGGCCAAGATTCATTCCGAGGTGCTGCAGGAGCTCGGCACGTCCGCCGAAGCCGAGATCACACCGCATACGATCGAACTGGAAAACCAGACGGTCCGTCTGACCGGCACGGTCGACGCGCAGTACACGGAACTGCGGCGAATTCTGCGGCAGATCTACTACAAAGAACTCGGTCTGGCGCTGCCCGACGCGCCGTCCAAACCCACGCGAGATGCCAGTCCGGACAAGAGCCCTTCGGCCAGCGTCGAACCCGTCACCGGCGCCTAGTGTCATGACACCCGGCGACGACGAATTCGTCACGATTAGACCGCGGCAGGTTGAGCTGACGCATTCGCAAGGCGCCCAGCTCGCGCGCCGTTCGATATCGATCGCGATGATCCTCACGGCTGCTTCACTAACTGTGCTGGTCGCGATCGCAGTGTGGGTATTCCTGTATCTTCCGGAGCATGAGCAAGCCGAGCCGGCATCGTCGCCACCCGCTGAACCTTCTTCGCAATCCGGCCCGGCGCCAGCAGTCGTGGCGAAGACCGCGCCCCCTGTCATGGGCAAACCGCCCTACGAAGCCCTCCAGATCGATCGAGAACGGAAACGCGCCCAGGAGATGCTGGCCCGGTTCGTCAAGCTGCAGATCAAGCTCGGTGACGAGATGCACGTGCGGAATTGGGCGGGCGACGCCTTCGACGCGGCGCAGCAACTCGCGAACGACGGCGATGCGCTGTTCACTCAGCAACAATTCGATGCGGCGATGAATCACTACGAGCAAGGTGTCAGCTCGCTCGATCAGTTGCGCGAGGCAGGCGAAGCGCGCTTCAACGACGCGCTCGCACAAGCCATTGCCGCACTCGACAAACGCGACGAGCATGGGGCAGACGCTGCATTGGACCGCGCCGCAACCGTGTATCCGGACGATCCGAGAATCAAGACCAGTCGCGAACGGGCGAAGCGCCTGCCGCAGATCATCGAGTTGTTCGATGAAGCCGATCAGGCGGTCGAACGCAACGATTGGCGCCGTGCGCTTGCCCAATACAGATCGATCGAAAAGCTCGATTCGAAAACGCTGGGGCTGCAGGGGGCGCTCGAGAAGGCTCGAATGCGGGTCGCCGATCTCGATCATCGAGGCGTCCTATCGGCAGGATACGCAGCGCTCGACTCGGGCGACTACGACGCCGCGAGACACGCGTTCGACGCCGCATTGCGCCAACGGCCCGACGATGTCGCCGCGCGCGATGGAATCAATCAGGTCGAACAGCGCTCCACGCTGAGCAATATCGACAAGTATCGCCAGACCGCATTGCGCGCGGAGGCGGACGAGCATTGGACCGATGCGGTATCCGCATACGGTAAAGTGCTGACCGTCGATCCGAACATCAAGTTCGCGATGGACGGACGGGCACGCGCCGGGGCACGCGCTACGCTCGACGCGAAACTCGAGGCCACCATCGCCGATCCGGGAGCGTTGTCCGCAGATGGAACGTACACCGCGGCGACGCAGTTGTATCAGGACGCAGCGAAGGTGGAGAATCCCGGCCCGCGGCTGACGGCTCAGTTGGGTCGTCTGCAAGAACTCCTCATCATTGCGGGCAGTCCCGTAGCGGTCACATTGACATCCGACTCCGAAACGGAAGTGACTATTTCGCAGCTCGGGGCGTTGGGCAAATTCAGCCGCAAGGAACTCGAGCTGCGCCCCGGTCGCTACGTGCTGCTGGGCAGCCGAGACGGTCGCCGCGACGTGCGCCGCAGCGTCGTGGTCACACCGAACATGGCGCCCATCGAAATCATCTGTCGCGAAACGATCTAGTGTCTTCCGACGAACCGCTGATACGCCCGGCCGCGTTCACGCCGACTCATGACGATCTGCGCCGCGGATCGTGGCTGCATGCCCACCGCGTTCAACTGGTCGCGACGGTCGTACTGCTCGGCGTCGCTTGGTTCGTCTGGTTCATCTTTACCGCCAAGTCCGTTCAGCTCGTATTCGATCCGTCCGATGCGAGCGGCTCGGTCGAAGGCGGCTTCGACCTCGCGTTCGGTGACATCTTCGTGCTGCGGGAGGGGCGCTACGAGATACATGCTCGGGCCACAGGCTACGAGCCGCTCGTAGCGCCCCTTGTGGTCGGTGAGGCGCGCAATCAAACCTTTCATTTCGCGCTAACGCCCCTGCCCGGCCGCATCGACTTCGATACCTCGCCGGTTACCGCAGACGTGCTGGTGGACGGAAAGGCGATCGGCACCACACCGTTGAAATCCGTAGACGTCGCAGCCGGCAAACACGAAATTGGCTTTCGCAATGCGCGATACCAGCCAAAAAACATGACGGTTGCGGTCAAGGGGAAACGCGCGGAACAGACGTTTTCGGCCACGCTGTTGCCCAACTGGGCAACGATCACAACAACTTCGGAACCGCCGGGGGCCACAGTCTTCGTTGACGATGAAGAGGCCGGTACGACGCCCGGCGCGATCGAGATCGTCGCCGGCGTGCACGAAATTCGGCTGAAGCGCGCGGGCTACAAAGCCTGGCGCACGCGTCTCGACGTCGTCGCGACCGAGGACCAGACACTGCCCGATGTTGCATTGGAGGCCGCAGACGGGCTGATCACGATCGCGTCCAAACCCGCCGGCGCCGGGGTCACGATCAATGGCACGTATCGCGGCGAGACGCCGTTGGAACTCGCGCTGATGCCGGGCACGCCATATCGGATGCAGGTCACGCGCGCGGGATTCGAAACCGCGCGGCGGCAGTTCCAGTTGCGTTCAGGCGAAGAACAGTCGGTGCACGTCGATCTCGCGCCGTTGATGGGTCGCGTATCGATTCAGGCCGAACCGAAGACGGCCGAAATCATCATCGATGGCGTGTCGCACGGCAGCGGCAGCCAGACACTGATGCTGCCGGCGCGGCCACAGCGCCTCGAGGTGCGCTTGGCGAACTACGCGCCCTACTCCGCGTCCGTAACGCCGCAGCCTGGTCTGGTCCAACAGATCAACGTGAAATTGCTGACCGTGGATGAGGCTCGCCGGGCCGCGATGAAGCCGCGCATCAAGGCGCCCAACGGCCAGGAACTGGTGCTGCTTTCACCCGGTAAATTCACCATGGGCAGTTCGCGTCGTGAACCTGGCCGGCGCTCGAACGAAACGATGCGCGAGGTCACATTGACGCGGGCGTTCTATCTGTCGACAACCGAGGTGACGAACGCGCAATTCAAACGATACGACGCCAAACATAACTCAGGTGTCTACGAGGATCAGAAGCTCGACAACGACGACCAGCCCGTTGCGAAAGTCTCGTGGCTCGACGCTGCACTGTACTGTAACGATCTGTCCAAACGCGCCGGCTTGCCCGTTTTCTACAAAACGACGGACGGCAAGATCGTCGGATTCAATCGAAATTCAACCGGCTATCGGCTGCCCACCGAAGCCGAGTGGGAGTGGACGGCGCGGACCGCCCCCGGTAGTGCAGCCGAGAAGCGCTTCCCCTGGGGTGACAACTTCCCGCCCACCGATCGATCCGGCAACTACGCAGACCGCGCCGCGAGCAATCTGGTGGGTCGCGTGATATTCGGGTACAACGACAACCAGATCGTCAGTGCACCGGTTGCAACCTTTCCGGCCGACGCGCGGGGACTTTTCGATATCGGCGGCAACGTGGCCGAATGGGTCAACGACTTCTATGAGATCCCGAACAATCAGCCGCAGCGCGATCCTACGGGCCCGGGCGCCGGCGAATACCATGTCATTCGCGGCTCGAGCTGGATGCACGGCACGATTACGGAACTTCGGCTGACTTTTCGAGACTATGGAACCGATGGTCGCGCAGATCTGGGATTTCGAATCGCGCGCTTCGCGGAGTAAAGCATGACGATACGCTGCATCGCGGTGCTGGTGCTGGTGTTCGTGTCCAGTGCCGGCACGGCAGCGGATGCTACGCACAACGTGCCGCCAGACCCAGCTGTCGTCACTCCGCCGTCGACAGCATCCACCGTGGACGACACGCGTAGCACCAGCGCAGACACCACGCAAGATGACGCCGATACCGTCGCAAAGCCAAAAGCGGATTCCAAAGTCGACGGCAGCGCAAACCCGGACGGCGATTTCAAGCCATCCGAGAACATTTCGGAAGACATGTCCGTCGCCTACCCTGTCGACATCTGATACGCGGAAACCCGATGACGACCTACGTCTTCGACTTGAACGACAGCGAGCTACGCATCGCACGACTGAGCGCGGACGGTGCCGAGATCGCGGCGGAGTCGAGCGGCTTTGCGTTGATCGACAACCGCACGATCGGTTTTGGCGAGCCGGCGATGCGGCAGTTCCGGCTACATCCGAGACAGATCAACAACCAGTACTGGAACAGGCTCAGCACCGATCCTCTGGCGGTGCGTGGTCCCAACACCGCAAATCATGCGGACCTGGTGTACCGGCATTTCGTCGAACTCGCCGCCGAGGCCACGTTGGGAGCCAATGACGAACTCATCATCGCCACCCCTGGGACGACGTCGAACGAACAACTCGGCCTATTGCTCGGCATCACTGCTCAAGCCGGTATCAGCGTCTCGGGTCTCGCTGACAGCGCACTCGTCGCCAGCATCGCGCATCCGTGCCCGCGGCGTGTACTGCATCTCGACGTATCGTTGCATCGCGCGGTGGTAACGGAATTCACCAAGGCGGAGGGACTCGCCCGACAGCGCGTCGAAGAGATCGCGGAGCTCGGCTTTACGAATCTGTTGGATGCGTGGGCGAACGTCGTTGCCGACCGATTCGTTCGCGACGCGCGGTTCGACCCGCTCAGCATTGCCGCAACCGACCAGCAGCTCTACAACCAGCTGCACGAGTTGCTGCGACGTGCCGATCTACCTCGGGAATTCAGCATCGACGTCGATCACAACGGCTCACTGCGTCGGGCGGAACTCGGTATCGAAGCCTTGATAGACAAGGCGATGCCGCGCTACCGGACGCTGGATCGGCATGCCGAAGCCGCAACGGTGTTCGTTTCTCATCGCGCGGCGCGATTACCCGGGCTGGTGGAACATCTCACCCGGGTCGCATCCCGCGTGGTGAGCCTGGATCGCACGGACCTGTTCCGCGGCGTAGCACAGCAACAAGCGCTGATCCGATCCGATCCGCAGGCGCTGCGCCTGGTCACCCGATTACCGGCGCAGCCCGTTGGCTTCGAACGCGAGGCAGCGCCACCGCCGCCCACCGCGTTGCGTCTGCCGCCCGAGCGCCCC
This sequence comes from uncultured Gammaproteobacteria bacterium, assembly GCA_963812255.1. Taxonomy (GTDB): domain Bacteria; phylum Pseudomonadota; class Gammaproteobacteria; order Pseudomonadales; family Azotimanducaceae; genus DATJGR01. Next base: position 176,992 of record CAWEUM010000001.1, read on the forward strand.
ACACACATTCTGTTGGGCAGCGACGCGGTAGCCATTGGCCAGACACTGTCGCTCGGCGCCGACGCATTTCCCGAGTTGCCGGCGGCCTTTCCGCACGACACCATTCAGATCATCGTCGGCAACAGCGCGGTCCAGCTGAAGCTGCGCGACGGCGTGCACGCAATGCTCGACGGCAACGCCGCGCGAAGCGGCGCGACGCTCAGTAAAGGCGCGGTGCTGGAGATTGCGGACATTCGTTTTCAACTCATCCGTACCCGGTCCGGTCCGTGAGGCCACGGCGCCAGATCAATGTGTTTTCGATGTCGTTCCTCGACGTGATGTCGTGCGGATTCGGCGCGATCGTGCTGCTGTACATCATGATGATCCAGGTGCAGGAACCCGGCGTGGTGAAGGCCAAACGGGAACAACTGTCGGAGATTCGCAAACTCGATTTCGAAGTCGACCAAGGCCGGGCCAATCTCGCGCAGCTGCGCCAATCGCTCGACGCGACGCAACGGCGTCTGGACGAGTCGACGAGACGTCGTCTGACAATTCTTTCGCAGATGGCGGACAGACGCGAGGCAATGGCGGCGCAAGAGGGTCAAACGCTTGCACAGAGGGAAGATCTCGCAAAGCTTCGCGCCGATGTGAAAAGCCGCGAAGAAGACGTCAAACGCCTCGAAGCGAAGACCAAGGAGAGCGAGGGTACCAAGGCGCGCAGCTTCATGGGCGAAGGCGATCGCCAGTACCTCACGGGCTTGAAGATCGGCGGCCAGCGCATTCTGCTTGCCATCGATACATCGGCGAGCATGCTTGACGACACGATCGTGAATGTCATTCGGCGTCGGAACATGGGCGATGACCGCAAGCGTGAAGCGCCGAAGTGGCGTCGCGCAGTGCGTACCGTGGAATGGCTCACGGCGCAGTTTCCGCTGGACAGTCAGTTTCAGATCTACGCATTCAACGAAGACACCAAATCGGTCGTAGATGGCACCACCGGCAAGTGGATCGACGTGTCGAATTCGAAGGATCTCGAGCGCGCAATCGAATCGATCAAGACAACCGTCCCAGCGGGCGGAACCAGCCTGGTGAATCTGGCGAACGCCGCGTCGGCACTGTCACCGGCACCGGACAATGTCTATCTGATCACGGACGGCCTGCCCACGCTCGGCAAGAGCCCAACGCGTGCCACAACGATCAGCGGCCGACAGCGTGTCGATCTATTCCACGATGCATCGAAGCATTTTCCGCCGAAGACACCGATCAACGTCATCATGTTCCCACTCGAAGGCGATCCGATTGCCTCCGCCGCGTATTGGGACCTCGCGCAATCGACGACAGGTGCTTATCTGGTGCCGTCGAAGGACTGGCCATGAGGCCGCGTCGGCCGGTCGAAGAGATGTCGATGTCGTTCCTCGACGTCATCTGTTGCGGCTTCGGTGCAGTGATTCTGTTGTTGCTGACGACCAAGTTCATTCCGCCGACAGTGCTAGAGGCATCGCAAACGCACCTCGACGGCACGATCACGGCGCGCGAGTCCGCGCTGTTCGAGATTCGCGGCGAAACGACCAAGCTGACACGCGATTTGTCGGATCGGCAGCGCGAGCTGAACACTGATCTCGAATCGCTGGCGCAACTCGAAAAGGAACTCAGCACCGTCGTCGGCCGCTATCAGACCTCGAAGAGCGAATCGGAAGAGGCGGTCACGACCGAGAAGAAGCTTGCCCAGGCAAAGCAGTCGCTGACCGACGAGATGGAGCGTCTGCTCGGCGCCGGTTTTCAACGCAGCGACAACACCGTCGCCGGCATTGCGGTGGATAGTGAGTACGTCGTATTCGTCATCGATACATCCGGAAGCATGTACAACTACGCGTGGAAGATGGTCATGCGTAAGCTGAGCGAGACACTTGCGATTTACCCGGCATTGAAAGGCATCCAGGTGATGAGCGACCAGGGCGAATACATGTTTCCGCAATACAACGGACGCTGGATTCCGGATTCACCAGCACGCCGGCGCGCTATCCTGGAACGATTGCGTACCTTCAACCCGTTCAGCCTATCGAGTCCGGTGGTCGGCATCGAGAAGGCCATCCGCGTCTTTCAAGGCCCCGATCGCCGCATCAGCGTCTACGTGTTCGGCGACGATTTCACCGGCAATTCCATCGAGGAGGTCGTCGACACAGTCGATCGCATCAACGCGCCGGACGCCAACGGCAAACGTCCGGTGCGCATCAACGCCGTCGGCATGCCCACGCTGTTCCATGCATCGTCGCCGCCGGCGTCGCTGTACCGGTTCGCGGCGCTGATGCGCGAGCTGACGTATCGCAACGGCGGCACCTTTGTCGGCCTGTCGGAGTTCCAATGACAGTTTCGGGTGTGTCGAAGCGTTTCGTTGTGTTGGCGAACACGCGGAGCGTGCATCGATGCATCACCGGCGTGTTGATCATTCTCGCGCTGTGGGGCTGCTCAGGCGCCAAAGTACAGATTCAGGGCGACATTCCAACGCCGTTGGTGAACCGATTGCCAGTGCGGGTCGGCCTGTATTTCGAACCTGCACTGGTTCAGTACGTTTTCGAGGAGAAGATCCAGGACCACGGTGATTGGCGGGTCGAGGTGGGCGCGATTCAGTCGAAACTGTTTCAAAGGATCGGCTCCGCCATGTTCGTCAAAGCGGTGCGGGTGGATTCGGTCACACCGAGCGGAACCGATCTCGATGCGGTGCTCGCGCCGAGTATTGCGGATTTCCAGATTTCTATACCGGCACAGACGCGGAGCGATTTCTACGAAGTCTGGATCAAGTACCGAATGCGTTTGTACGACATGCAGGGCGGCTTGATTGCCGAGTGGCCCCTCACGGCGTACGGTAAAGCGAACCGCGAAGATTTTGGCTTCATGGACAACAGCGACAAGCTCGCAATCCGCCAGGCAACCATGACGGCACTGCGCGATGCAGGCGCGTTTCTGTCGCTGCGCTTCACGTCAGTCCCCAAAATCCATGCGTGGCTCGATACGCGCAGTCCGCCATCCGGAGGAGGCACGAGTTGACGGGCGGCTACCGCCAAGCCACGGCCGTGACATCGAGATGGACCGCACTGATCCTGGCAGCCGCCTGCTGCGCCGGATGCGTAACGACCACCGTTCAGGAAATCCGTCAGGCATCCACCGGCATTTCGAACGGTGAATCCGTGGTGGTGCTCGGACGCCACAACAATGCCGCAAACGAATCCGAGGACGACTTCGTCAACTGTGTCAGCAACAACCTGTCCGGCGGCGCGAACGGCGTCGGTGTGATTCCGGAGGCGACGTTCGTCGACGCGATGTTCCCGTGGTTCGAGCCCCGCACGGCGCCGTTGAACACCTCAGAGCTGCCGCAGATCGTCAATCAACCAATCCTCGCCGACAAACTCCATTTAATCGGAGTGCGATATGTCATCTGGATCGAGGGCAACACACACCGAACTTCACAGGCCGGCGCGATGACATGCAGCGCGTCGGTGGCCGGCGCGGGTTGCTTCGGATTTCTGACCTGGGAAAACGACTCGTCCTACGAAGCGTCGATCTGGGACATGACCCGCGGCACAGCTGTCGGCAAAGTCAGTTCCGATGCGAACGGCACCAGCTTCATGCCTGCGGTCATCCTGCCGATTCCATTCATCGCGCGGGTGCAGGCCGGGGCCTGCAGCAGCATGGCATCACAGTTGAGGGTCTTCCTAACAAAGAAGTCATAACTGTTTGATTATTATGTAGGCCTGACTTCAAGCACCTCACCTGTTGCGTGATTCGGCTCCACCGCGTACCACTCCTGCAATTCGACCACAAAGCGTTCGCGGCACAGATCAGCGAGTTCGTAAAACGTCGGTCGCCCAGGATCCGCGATGATGACGCGCGCGACACCCGCCTTCATCGCGCGCTGAATCAGGTTATAGAGCGGCTTGACCAGGCTGTCCCAGAAGCAGATGTCGGAACCGATTACCACGCGTTCCTCGGCGAGGCGACGCACCGTGAGATCTTCAAAGCGGCTCTGCAGCGAGCGGACTTTCACATCGTTGATTGCACCGAGCACTTCGAGAAACGGGAACACGTCCTTGTCGATGTCGACGCCAGTGACGCGGGCGTTCATTTTCTTCGCGCAGAAGACACTCGCCGGTCCCCATCCACAACCGATTTCCATCACGCGGCTGCCGCGGCGAAATGGGCGATGCAGCAGGTAGTCCATCAGGATGAAGCTCGATTGCCACGCCTTGTGACCATGAACGGACGGTTCGTAAAGCTTTTTCAGACTTCTCACCAGACGGTGCTGTGACTGCAGCAGATAGACGCCGTATGCCTGTTGGATGTGTGGCTCGGGCAGTCGCTCCAGTTTCGGCATCGCGGTTTCGAAGACCTTGAAGAAAAAAAGACGCGCGATGGTACCGACTCGTCCATCACCCAGCAAATCGAGGCAGCAAAAGCAGTTGTTCAGACCCGCTCTGGCACTCCCGATCGGAATCGAGCGAATACCCGACTGAATTAGTCTGGTATTACGCCTCACGCGAACGCTAAAATGGCTGTTCCCGCAACGATTCCGGCAACTTTGGCCCATGAACGAATCCAGCACCACGATCGACAACCTGGTCCGAGGCGACTACAAGGCGGGTTTCATCACGGACATCGAGTCCGACACGCTGCCGCCCGGCTTGACAGAAGACGTGGTGCGATTCATCTCGGCGCGCAAAGGCGAGCCCGATTGGCTGCTCGAATGGCGCCTCGACGCCTACCGACACTGGCGCACCGCGCCGACACCGAAATGGGCACATCTCCAGTTTCCGCCGATCGACTTCGAATCGATCTCTTACTTCTCGGCGCCGAAGCAGCAGAAGGACCGGCCGCAATCGCTCGATGAAGTCGACCCGGAATTGTTGCGCACCTATGAAAAGCTCGGCATTCCGCTGCACGAACAGGAAATGCTCGCCGGTGTGGCCGTTGATGCCGTGTTCGATAGTGTCTCGATCGGCACCACGTTCAAGGCCAAGCTCGCCGAAGCCGGCGTGATCTTCTGCTCGATCTCCGAAGCCGTGCAGGACCACCCCGAACTCGTTCGCAAATATCTCGGCAGCGTCGTACCGGTTCGCGACAATTTCTACGCAACGTTGAACTCCGCGACGTTCAGCGACGGCTCGTTCGTTTACATCCCCAAGGGCGTGCGCTGCCCGATGGAGCTCTCGACGTATTTTCGGATCAACGCGCAGAACACCGGCCAGTTCGAACGCACGTTGATCATTGCGGATGCCGGTTCCTACGTGAGCTATCTCGAGGGCTGCACCGCGCCACAACGCGACGAAAACCAACTGCACGCAGCGGTCGTCGAGTTGATCGCAATGGACGATGCACAAATCAAATATTCAACAGTGCAGAACTGGTATCCGGGCGATGCGAACGGCCGCGGCGGCATCTACAACTTCGTCACGAAGCGCGGCGCGTGCCTCGGCAAGCGTTCGAAGATATCGTGGACCCAGGTCGAAACGGGATCGGCGATCACCTGGAAATATCCCAGCGTGGTGCTGCGCGGAGACGACAGCATCGGCGAGTTCCATTCGGTGGCGCTGACCAACAATTTCCAACAAGCGGATACCGGCACGAAGATGATTCACCTTGGCCGGAACACGCGCAGCACCATCCTGTCGAAAGGCATCAGCGCCGGACGCAGCCAGAATGCCTATCGCGGTCTCGTGCGCATCTCGCCGACGGCTGACGGTGCACGCAACTACACGCAATGCGACTCGCTGTTGATAGGAGATCGCTGCGGCGCGCACACGTTTCCGTACATCGAATCGAGCCATCCCAATGCCATCGTCGAACATGAAGCGACGACTTCGAAGGTCAGCGACGATCAACTGTTCCTATGTCAGCAACGAGGCATCGATCCGGAACACGCGGTCAGCATGATCGTCAACGGCTTCTGTAAGGAGGTGTTCCGCGAGCTGCCGATGGAGTTCGCCGTCGAAGCCGGCAAGCTGCTCGAAGTCAGCCTCGAAGGCGCCGTTGGATGAGCGAAACCGAAGTGCTGCTGGACGCGAAGAACCTGCACGTTTCGGTTGCCGGCAAACCGATTCTGAAAGGCTTGACCCTCAGCATCGCGGCCGGCGAAGTTGCAGCCATCATGGGTCCGAACGGTTCCGGCAAGAGCACGCTCGCCAACGTCATCGCCGGACGCCCCGATCATGTGGTCACCGACGGGGAGTTGCGCTATCGCGGCAAATCGTTGATGGAGCTCGATCCGGAAGTGCGCGCCAGAGCCGGCGTCTTTCTTGCGTTCCAGTATCCGGTCGAGATTCCCGGCGTTTCAAACATGGAATTTCTGAAGGCGGCGCTCGATGCGCAACGGGCCTCACGCGAGGAAGCGCCGTTATCTGCCGTAGAGTTCATGAAGACGGTGCGCGAGGTCGCGGCATCGCTCGACCTCAACCCGGAGTTTCTGAAGCGCGGTGTCAACGAGGGATTTTCGGGCGGTGAAAAGAAACGCAACGAAATCCTGCAACTGCTGATGTTGCAGCCGAAGCTTGCAATCCTCGACGAGACCGATTCCGGCCTCGACATCGATGCGCTGCAAACCGTTGCCGCAGGCGTCAATGGCTTTCGCAGCGCAGACAACGGGATCCTGCTCGTGACGCATTATCAACGCCTGCTCGACTACATCAAACCCGACACCGTCCACGTGCTGGCGGACGGGCGCATCGTCAAGAGCGGTGATCACAGTCTCGCGCTGTTGCTGGAAGAGAACGGCTACGGCTGGATCACCGACGCGGCGTGAGTGCCATGCAGGACGTCCAATCCTTCATCGATGCGGCGCGTACGTACGCGAGGCAACTCGACGCGCGCACACCGCAGCTTGCCGACGAGCGCAAACGCAGCGTCACCGAACTGGTTCGCAACGGTGTTCCAAGCGGCAAGCTGGAGACGTGGAAGTACACCTCGATTCAGCCATTCTTCGCGCCACCGTTTGCCGGCGACGCAACCCGAGCCGAAGCGCCAACAACCCAACAGAGCCGCCTGGACGATGGGTTCCTGACCTTCGCTGGCGCGCAGCCGATCGCAATACAAGGCGCGTATGCGAACGTGGCGGCCATCGCGCGCGTCGCCGGCCTACACCTATCGACAATTTCCGACGAACCGTCACGGCATTCGGGGCTCAACGCAGAGATCGATCTCGAGCGGTATCCGCTGGCTCACCTGAATACCGCTCTGCTGGAAGACGCACTCGTGATCGAGGTCGATGCCGGTGTCGATGCCGGCACGCTCGATCTGCGGTTCGCCTCGGGTACGGCCAACGCAAACGTCTCTCGCGTGTGTATCGAACTCGGCGCCGGCAGCCGGTTGCGGCTCGTCGAGCAGCGTCGCGAAGATCAGCCGACGAACTCGGTGCTGGATATCCGGATATCGAGACAGGCCAAGCTGGAACACATTCGGGTGCTGCCGCCCACGTCGCCACCCAGTTGGTATCTGGTATCGGTACACGTGGACGCGCAAGCCACGTATACGCTGACCGGCCACGCAATGGGCGGCAAGCCGCGGCGCAGCGACATTCACGTCAGATTGCAAGACCGAGAGGCTGCGGCCCACATCGATCTCGCATGTGCGACGCGCGGACGCGACAAACTCGATCATCAGGTGGTGGTCGAGCACATCGGCGTGGATACCGTGAGCAGACAGATCGTTCACGGTATCGCGGCAGATTCGAGCGAGCTCACATTCAACGGTCGAATTCACATTCATCCCGGCGCGCAGCGCAGCGACGCGCGTCTGACCAACAAGAATCTGCTGCTCGATCGCAATGCGCGCATCAATACCAAGCCCGAACTCGAGATCTACGCCAACGATGTAAAGTGCAGCCACGGAGCCACTGTCGGGCAAATCGATCCAGTCCAGGTGTTCTACCTGCGTACCCGCGGTATCGACGAAATCACTGCCCGCGCGATGTTGACCCACGCATTTCTCGCCAGCCGCCTAACACCCTGGATGGCCGAGGCAGATGTGCTGCGGATCTACCAGGGACTGTTCGCGTCATGAAGAGCATCACCAACATCGCTGCGTTGCGCCAAGACTTTCCGCTGATTGCACGGGCGTCCACGAATGTGTCCGGCGCGTCGCCCCTCACCTATCTCGACAGTGCTGCGACCACACAAAAGCCCCAACCGGTGCTCGACGCGATTCGTGATTACTATTTGTACGACAACGCCAACGTGCACCGCGCCGCGCACACCTTGGCGGATCGCGCGACGACCGCGTTCGAGGACGCGCGGCAAAAAGCCCAGCAATTCGTCGGCGCGCGCAGCGCGCACGAGATCATCTGGACGCGTGGTACCACCGAATCGATCAATCTCGTCGCGCAGAGTTATGCAACGTCGAAACTGACGCCTGGCGATCAAATCCTGATCTCCGTGATGGAACACCATTCCAACATCGTGCCGTGGCAATTCGCTGCCGAGCGATGCGGCGCGACACTCGAGGCGATCGACATCGACGAACGCGGCGAACTCGATCAGGACGACTTCGCGCGCAAGCTGTCGGAGCGCACCAAGATCGTTGCGATCGGCCACGTATCCAACGCGCTGGGCACCATCAACCCGATCAAGCAGATGATTGCTGCCGCGCATGCGTTCGGCGCGATCGTCGTGATCGACGGCGCCCAGGCCGCCGCACATCTTCCGATCGACGTGATCGATCTCGACTGCGACTTCTATGCGCTGTCCGGCCACAAGATGTTCGGCCCGACCGGCATTGGTGTGCTGTACGGCAAGGAGCGGCTGCTCGACGCCATGCCGCCATGGCAGGGCGGCGGCGAAATGATCGAGACAGTGACCATCGAACGCTCTACGTTCAACCGATTGCCGTACAAGTTCGAAGCCGGTACGCCCGACATCGCGGGCGCCGTTGGCCTCGGCGCAGCAATCGACTATCTGCGCGCCATCGACGCCGACGCGCTGTGCGCGTACGAATCGAAGCTCGATAGCTACGTGCGTGCCCGGCTTGGCCAGCTCGAAGGCGTGAAGATCGTCGGCAACGCGCGGAACCACATCGGCGTCACATCGTTTCTCGTCGATGGCAGTCATCCGAACGACGTCGGCACGTTACTCGATCAACAATCGATCGCGGTGCGTTCCGGCCATCATTGTGCGATGCCTTTGATGCGGCGCCTCGGCGTGCCGGGCACCGTGCGCGCATCCTTCTGTCTGTATAATTCCGAGCGTGATGCAGACCGACTGGTCGCCGGAATCGACAAGGTACGTGAGTTTCTGTAACAGATTTTGTAGTAGTCGGCTCATGCCGCTGGAGACCGAGCGATGACTATCCAGACATATGATCCAAAGACATCCACCGTCACGATGACTCCGGCTGCGGTTGCGCACCTTCGCCGCCAGCTGACCGCGACCGGACGTGACGCGCTGCGATTGGCGGTGGCCGAGAGCGGATGCTCCGGATACATGTATGAACTCAGCTATACGGATGCCGCCGCGGACACCGACCTCATCTGCGAAGTTGCACCCGGCGTGCGTATCTTCGTTGCCTCCGCGATCGTGCCGCTGATTCAAGGTACGGAAATCGACTACGTACGCGAAGGCATCAACGCGGCGCTGAAATTCAACAACCCCAATGCCGAAGCGCAGTGCGGTTGCGGCGAAAGCTTCTCAGTCGCCAAGGCGGCCACGGTCTGATGGAACGCCGCCTCGTCGTCGTCAAGCGCGACTGCCCCGCGCGATTGGTCCCAACGGGCACGCCGGTGATGGTGCCCGGGGGGACGTTCGTCACCCTAACGCAAACACTGGGAGGCACCTACACGATCGTCTACAACGGCAACATGGCGCGCATCGACGGCGCTGACGCCGATGCGCTCGGCTTCGAAACCGAACGCCAAAGCTATGAACCCAATGCCGATGGCAGTATCAATCAGGATCAAGTCCACGAGACACTGAAAACGATCTACGACCCGGAAATTGCGGTGAACATCGTCGATCTCGGTCTGGTCTACGACTGTCGAATCGATTCCGACGATCCGCATCGGGTGAACATCAAGATGACGCTCACGGCACCGGGCTGCGGCATGGGGCCGGTGCTCGTAGATGAGATCAAATCGCGCCTTCGGCGGTTGCCGAATGTCAGCGACGTCGATGTCGATCTGGTGTTCGATCCGCCGTGGAACCGCGACATGATGACGGAGGAGGCGCAGCTCGAACTCGGGCTGTTCTGATGACCGACACCGGGGCGAAAGCAGGATCCGCTACGACCACTGACGAGATTCGTGACAGCTTTGCGTTCTTCGATGACTGGGAGGACCGGTACCGATTCATCATCGATCTCGGGCGCGAACTGCCGCCGATGCCCGACGCGCTCAAAATCGAAGCCAACATCGTGCACGGTTGTCAGAGCCAGGTCTGGATCGATCACCGTCTGAGCGACGGACGGTTGTACTTCACGCTCGACAGCGACGCGCTGATCGTCCGTGGGCTGATCGCGATCGTATTGGCCGCATTCGACGGACGCTCACCCGCGCAGATTCTCGGCTACGACATCGACGGCCTGTTCAAGGAACTTGATCTGCTGCGCCATCTGAGCCCGACGCGCGGCAATGGGCTGGCTGCTCTGGTCGGGCGCGTGCGCGATATCGCATCGCGCGCGTCCGCCACGCCGAGGCGCGACGCGGACGCCTAGAGCACATCGATCATTGCGGACGATAGAGCGCGCAGATCCTGTTGCCGTCGGGATCGCCCAAGTACGCGAGATATATTTCGCCCGCCGCTTTCTCACGGTATCCGGGCGGGTCTTCGCATGTCTTACCGCCATTGGCGACGCCCGCGGCTTGGAAGGCATCACCCAGTTCAGCCGAGTCCACTGCGAAGCCGATCGTACCCAGCACCGCGTCGTAGAACCTTTTAGACTTTTCGAGATCGTCCACCCCGAGCACGACGTGACTGAGCATGAACTTCTCCATTGGAGCCTTGAACACACTGAGACAGGGATTCGGAACGTATTTCTGCGTTGCCGAACGTATCGGGTTTCGGTGCCGGAGCGCGAGACGACGGGGCGCGCGAATGCAGTCTGATCGGCAAGACGAAGTACACTGGTCGCGTCATTGGAGAGATCATGTCAAAGACCATCGTCGTCGTCGGGTTCGGTCCGGGAGTCTCGACAGCCGTCGCTGAGAAGTTCGGCGCGGAGGGCTTCTCCGTCGCGCTCGTCGCCCGAAACGAGGAACGCCTCGAGGCGGGCATCCGCGCCCTGAAAGCAAAAGGGATCGCTGCAGCCGCATTCCCAGCCGACGCGGCCCGCCCCGCCGCCGTTCGCGAAGCCATCAAGAAGGCACGCGCCGAGTTCGGCTCCATCACGATCGTTCATTGGAATGCCTTTGGTGGCGGCGAAGCGGGAGATCTCGCAACTGCCGACCCGGTTGAGGTGCGGGGCGTTTTCGATGTCGCTATCGTTGGGCTTCTCGCCGCCGTCCAGGAAGCGCTCCCCGATCTGAAGAGCACGAAAGAAGGAGCTGTTCTCGTCACGAACGGTGCGTTCGGCGAACTGAGCCCGCAAACGGACGCGCTCGCCACCAACCTGAAGTTCATGGGGCTCGCGCTCGCCAACGCGGCGAAGCACAAGCTCGTCGGATTGCTGGCGCAGCGGCTGAAGGGCGACGGCGTTTATGTCGGCGAGGTCATGATCGCTGGCGCCATCAAAGGCACGCCATCGGATTACGGCAACGCCATCGAGGGCTCGACCGTCGCGAACGCGTTCTGGGAACTCTACCGAGAGCGCGGGGAGATCCGTGCACGGATCGGCTGATTCGACGCCGGACGAGATGCTCGGAGAACCAACATGAAAACGAACCTGCCTACGATAGATCCGACAATCGTCGTTGTCCCCGCGAACAAAGTGTCCTGGGACGACCTGAAGCTGGTAGTTGGCAGCGCCAGGTGCCACGCGGCCCAGTGCTATTGTCAGCGGTTCAAGATCCCGAACTCCGAGTGGCGCTGGGTAGCCGACGAGGAGCGTGCCGAGCGGCTACGCGAACAGACGCGCTGCGGAAATCCCAGAGCGCGCGCAACGACCGGACTCCTGGCGTACATCGGCGGCCAACCTGTCGGATGGTGCTCGGTGGAGCCGAGGAGCGCCTACGTCAATCTAATCAAGACGCGGATGCCGTGGGCGGGACGGAACGAGGACAGAGGCGACGAGCGAGTCTGGGCGGTCGGCTGTTTCGTCACGCGCACCGGCTATCGACTGCGCGGCGTCAGCTATGCGTTGGCGCATGCTGCGGTCGATTTCGCGCGCAAGCAGGGTGCTGGCGCGCTCGAGGGCTACGGAATGATCACGGAACCCGGGAAGGTGATCACGTGGGGTGAGTTGCACGTGGGCAGCGTGCGCGTTTTCGCTGCAGCCGGGTTCGAAGAAGTCAGCCGACCCTCGAAACGACGCGTCGTGATGCGGATCGAGTTGTAGAGCGACAACAATCGGTCCGCCGCGCGACGGCGATGGCGAATTCGCGTGATCCGATCGCGCGACGTTCTCGGACCGAAGCCTCAGTTGCCGAGGCCCGATTTCACCGCCTCTTCGATCTTACTGAGGTTGAATGAACTGGGCGCCTGGCTCGGTGGATAGTCCTTCATCGACTGAAGGAACCGCCCTGCGAGCGACTGGATCGGATTGTCAGCGGGATTGAAACCGCATCGCCGCTTCGTTTTCGGATACGTGGGATTTGGCAACGAATCTGGCAGAATGTTGCTTCCCCCGCGGCTGAGGAGAGTTAGCGATGAGGACGTTTCTTGCCACGGCCGCTTTTTCTATTGCTGCATCTACGGTTTCGGCGGCTCCGGACGGCAATCCGGATCGCAACGCCTACTTCGGCGAGACACACCAACACACCGGCTGGTCGCTGGACGCCTATCTGTTCGGCAACCACGCCACCGGTCCAGCCGACGCCCTGCGTTATGCGCAAGGCGAGACGATCAAGCATCCGCTCGGCTATGACATCAAGATCGAGACACCGCTCGACTGGATGGGCGTCACCGACCACTCCGAATATGTCGGTGTCACGAAAGAGGCGAACACGCCCGGCACGTCGTTGAGCAAGCTCCCTGCGGCACAGCCTCTGATCATCAAGGATCCGAACAACCCCCAAGATATCCAGCGCGTCTTCCAGTACCTCGTCAAGCTCCTCTCCGGCGAACCGGTTCCCGCGTTGATGAGCCCCAAAATCGCGGGATCGATCTGGAAGCAGAACGTTGAGATCGCCAACGAGAACAACCATCCGGGAAAGTTCACGGCGTTCTGTTCATACGAATACACCTCGCAGCACGACTTTCGCAATCTGCACCGCAACATCTTCTTCCGCGACTGCGCGAAGGTGCCGAACATGCCCTTCAGTGCGCTGCAATCGTGGCACCCGGAGGATCTTTGGAAGTGGATGGACGGGCAACGCAAAGCAGGCAATGAGCTGCTCGCCATTTCCCACAACGCAAACCTGTCCGACGGCTGGATGTATCCCACGGACGTCGACAGTTTCGGGCGACCCATCGACGCCGCCTGGGCGGCATCGCGCGATCGCAACGAGCGACTCGTCGAAATCAAACAGATCAAGGGACAGTCGGAAACCCATCCGCTGCTGTCGCCGAACGACGAATTCGCCAATTACGAGATCATGAGCTTCCTGATCGGACTGCCCGAAGACTCGGGTCGGATCCCACGCATCGTGGGTAGCTACGCACGGCAGGCGCTAAAGGATGGGTTGGCGATGCAGGACGTGCGTGGCTACAACCCGTACAAGTTCGGCATCGTCGGAGGCTCGGACTCACACAACACCGGAACGCCGTACCGCCAGAACAATTTCTTCGGTGGCCACGGGCTCAACGACGGCACGATCCAGCTTCGCATGTCGGGACACATCTTCACTGGCGCCGATGTGCGTTGGGAGAACCCCGCCGGGTTGACAGGCGTTTGGGCGGAGGCGAACACCCGAGCGTCGATCTGGAATGGGATGTACCGGAAGGAGACGTTCGGCACGAGCGGCCCGCGCATCAAGGTGCGCTTCTTCGGCGGTTGGCAATTCGACAAGGCGCTGTTCGATCAGAAGGATTGGGTCAAATCTGCTTACAAGGCAGGAGTGCCGATGGGCGCTGACCTACCGGCGCTCAAAGGCTCTGGACAAGCCCCAAGTTTTGCGCTTTGGGCCATCAAAGATCCGACCTCTGGCAATCTCGACCGAATACAGATCGTCAAGGGGTGGTCGAAGCACGGCCAAAGTTTCGAGAAGGTCTATGATGTAGTCTGGGCCGGTGATCGCAAACCCAACCCGCTTAATGGCAAGGTGCCGCCGCTGGCGAGCACCGTAGACCTCAATACGGCGACGTACACAAACACCGAAGGCTCCGTCGAACTGCGGACCGTATGGCGCGACCCCGACTTCGATCCGAGTCTGCACGCGTTCTACTACGCGCGGGTCCTTGAGATCGAGACGCCGCGTTGGAGCACGATTCAGGCACGTCAGATCGGCATCGCTCCACCCGATGTAGTGCCTTCGACGGTGCGCGAACGCGCGTGGAGCTCGCCCATCTGGTACACGCCGAACAGTGAGGCCCGCAACGGATCGGATGCAGGACGCACGGTTGCCGATCTCGCGAGGAGTGGAGCAACCGCGGTGACTGAGGCCCAGTTGAAGACGCTTCTGATCGGCAAGGCCTACTGGATGCGCAATGATGTCACCGGCGAAGTGTACAAGGTCCGATACGATTCGAACGGTACCCAGGTGACCCTGCACGTGGGTGCGAACACGCCGCAACCTAGCGCGACGAACGTAACTGTCAGCAATAGCTACCAGACGGTTGCCACACCGTACTCGATCGCCGACGGCAGGGTTGTCGAACAGCTCTCCGGGACGCCGATTGCAATGGCGTTCTACAAATCGGGCGATACGTTCTACGCTGCACGTAGTAACGAGTTTGGCTATGCGAACTATGAGATTCTCGCCGAGGGACCGCCCGATCTCGTGAAACTTGATCCTTCGATTGAGGCGATCAAGGATCAAGCAGGCTACCTGCACGCCAATGAACTACACCGCTCCGACGGGGGATGACGGTAGCCAAATCGATCGGCGAGCGTAGGGCCAAATCACAGCGGACGCGAGAGGTCGATGGATCAGCAGGTTTGCTGTGGCGTCTTTGAATCAGATCTAAGAATTAGGTCGGCCTTCTTGCTTCCTCAAGCACGGTTTCTAGATCGTGGACGTACTGAACGATGTCACGTTGTCGAGACCGGATACGTCCTGATCCAGTCCCGAGGCATTTGAACGTGCCTCATCGTGAGACCTCCGAGTGTCCACGACACTCTGGGAAGTCCAATGGAGACGACGGCGTTTCCTTTGTCCAAATCCGTTCGGTAAGGCACCGATGGCGACGTACAGTCCGACATCGCTGGATATTACGAAATCTCCCCTCAGGTTGAGGGTGTGACGACTCTACCGAGCCACATAAGACAGGAGTCGATCAGACTCCGTCTTGACGACCTGGTAGCACTCGCAGGATCGTGATTCGAGACCCGCGCGGTCGAGTACGGTGATGTGGCCTCGTTGATATTGAATCAATCCGGCGCGCTGCAATTTGCCCGCGGCTTCCGTGACACCTTCTCGGCGCACGCCCAACATGCTGGCGATCAGCTCCTGAGTCATGACGAGTTCGTTCGCGGGCAGGCGATCCAGGCTCAACAGCAGCCATCGGCACAATTGTTGGTCGATTGAATGATGCCGATTGCACACGGCCGTCTGGGCCATCTGGGTAATCAGCGCTTGGGTATACCGGAGCAGGAGATGCATCATCGCGCCGAAACGCCCGAACTCTTTCTTAAGTAATTCGGTTTTTATCCGGTATCCGTGCCCACCACTCTGTACCACCGCACGGCTGGGCGTCGTGTCACCACCCATGAACAACGAGACGCCAAGGATACCTTCGTTGCCGACGACCGCGATTTCTGCGGACGCACCATCTTCCATGACGTACAGCAGTGACACGATCGCGGTCGTCGGGAAGTACACGTACCGCATCTTTGTTCCGGGCTCATAGAGGACATCGCCGAGTTCCATCGCTATCAGTTCTGCATGGGAAGTGATCCGCTCGTAGTCGGCGGCGGGCATGGCATCGAGCAAATGATTTTGGTGTGGGCTGTCGGGCATAGCTGCTGGCGC
The DNA here is from genome assembly GCA_963812255.1 of uncultured Gammaproteobacteria bacterium. GTDB lineage: Bacteria > Pseudomonadota > Gammaproteobacteria > Pseudomonadales > Azotimanducaceae > DATJGR01. Next base: position 193,169 of record CAWEUM010000001.1, read on the forward strand.
ATGAACCATCAGGATCACACTACTCGTAGAGAGTAACAGTATCTGTCCGCGAGCGAACAAAAGCGCTTCGCGGTGTTCGACACTGCGGGCTGGACTCGAGTTCCTCGCGCCAAATCAGTCGTCGGTGCGGGGGAGGTTCGGTGATTTCGGGATATCGGCTCGGTTGCGACGGCTCGCACACCAATGGATTCGAGCAGATCCCGACTCTTGACGGTCCTCCTCGCAATCCTGACTCGTGATCAAGTACGTCGCCTCTTGGCGCCGCGCGTCGAGATCTGCGGCACGACGGTGGTGCCCTAGCTGAGCGCGGACGCAGGGCTAATTTGCGCAGGATCTTTCTCTACACCGAGCGTCTGCGCTTGATACTGGATAAATATCCAGTTATCGTCTCGCCACCTGCTGGACGTCAGCGATACATCCTATGCACTCAGTCCAGACCATTGCGCTGCAACGCATCGATCCAAATCACGTCCATGTCATCGCGCCAGAAACGTGGGAGCAGTTCTGTCGTGGCGGCACGCCACTGGTGCGCGCCAATCTGCGCGACAGCTTACGCAGCGGGGGCCGAGTCGATCTACTGCTGATGACACTCCGCGATGGGGTCTGCGAAGAGATCGATGCAATCACCCTCGCGCTCGATGAGAACGGGTATCTGATGAGACTCGATGCGGGCCTGCGACCGCTACCGCGACATCCGTCGTTGCTCGACGCGCGCAGCGCATTCGTCCGCCGTTATCTGAAACACGCTCACCACTGGCGCCCGAGTGATGAACTGATCAATCAGGCTCTCGCACTCATCAGCTGCTCTCACACTGTCTGAGGCTGAAATCCAGAACGCGCTGTGCAACCATCGCGAGAGACTTGAGGTCCGGCGGCAATTGAGCCATCGCGGACTCGTGCCATTCCGCGTGTGCGGTGCGTTTTGTGCCATCGCTCACTTGCAGCGTCACGTTGAGCCTCCACGTGATCCGGTCGCAGCACTCCTCACGCTTCGCGGGCAGATAGTCGGTTTGCCAGTTGCCTGGCGCAACCGAACCAACTGCCTGTTGAATGGCGCGCAGATCGTCTCGTTTGAGTGTGACCTCGCAGCTGCGGCCCAGACGAGAGGACTCAACTTGGCCGTCAGATTTCACGACTACGTTGCCCTGCCCGTACCCACTAATCCCTCCGGCTGAATCGAGCTCCAGGCGCCAACGGAATTGCTCGGTTGCCGAGGGTGTGCAGGCGCAGATACCTAGCACGATGAGCCACGCGCACGCGCGGCGAGCCGATTCAATCGCTAACGACATTCAAATCCTCGTTCGATTGGGTCACTCGTTTATCGTACAGGGTTGATCGCATAGGCACGGCGGTTTGAATGGCGCGAGCACCGCGTTAGAGTGCCCCGCCAAAGTCTTGGAGAACACGAACATGTCGGAAAGCGTTTCGGTTGGCGAGTTGTCGAATCTGTGGCGCTTTCCGGTCAAGTCGATGCTCGGCGCACCCTGCGGTGACGCAACGATCACTGAGCTAGGCCTGCTCGGTGATCGCGCGTACGGTTTGATCGAAAGCGAATCCGGCAAAGTGATCAGCGCCAAGAATGTCAAGGCGTATCCGGATCTGTTCGCGTGTCGGGCTGCGTTCGATGAACCGCCGCGGCTGGGCCATGAAATGCCACCCGTTCGGATCAGCCTGCCCAACGGGCGCACGATCTCGAGCGATTCGGCCGACTGCGACGTCGAACTCTCGCGGTTCTTCGGTCGCGACGTGTCGTTGGCGCGCAATGCACCGGTCAACTTCACCATCGACGAACATCACCCGGACATCGACAACGACGACCTCGGGCCGGTCGCCGAAGCACAACTGGGGTCGGCACTGTTCGCAAAGATCGGCGCACCGTCACCGGTTCCTGAGGGCGCGTTCCTCGATGCGTTCCCGCTTTCCGTACTGACCACCGCGACGCTCGACCATTTGAACACCTTGCAGCCGCGGAGCCAGTTCGATGAACGCCGCTTTCGAATGAACGTGATCGTGCATACACAGTCGGCCGGATTTGTGGAGAACGCCTGGGTGAATCACAGCCTCGAGATCGGCGAGCATGTGCGGCTTCGTATTGCGATGCCCGATCCGCGCTGCGTGATGACGACACTGGCTCAAAGCGACTTATCACGCGATATCGAGGTGCTGCGCACGCTGGCCACGCACAACAGAATTCAGGTGGGCGATTTCGGCGCATTGCCGTGTGCCGGAGTCTATGCGCTGGTCACATCGCCTGGCGCGATACGCATCGGCGATGCCGTCCGCCTGGCGTGAACGATGGTGCAAATGATCTCACGCGAACCGGGTCATATCGGATGATCGTCTGCCACCGACATCGGTTCATTTTCATCAACACCCGCCAGACCTCCGGCACAGCAATCGAAACCGCTCTATCGGCATTTTGCAACGACGATGACATTGTCGCCCGCAGCCAAAGCGCCAACGAGGCACCAAGGCCGCATGACCCGGGTATGAATGACACACTTGCATTGACGCAGTATCGGCCCGCCGACTGGCTGCGGTTGATGCTCCGCGGTCGGCGCGCACGGCTGGACAAACACCTGCCCGCCGCGGAGATCCGGGACCTCATCGGCGAGGCCACCTGGAACGACTATTTCAAGTTTTGCGTTGAGCGCGATCCCTGGGACAAAGCGGTAGCCTTGTACACGGAACACACTCGTGGACTGGATCCAAAGCCAACGATCGCCGAATACTTTGCGCATACGCCACCCGAAATTTTTTCGAATTTCCCGATCTATTCGATCGACGGGGCGCTGGCAGTGGACCGCGTGGTCCGTTTCGAGCACCTCGGAGCAGAACTCGAAGCGATTGGCAATCTATTGAATCTTCCACAACCTCTACGTCTGCCCACACCGAATACCGCGCCGGCGCCATCTCACTACTCTTCCACGTTGGGTCCATCGGAACGCGCCGTTATCGATGCTGCATGCGCCCGCGAGATTGAAACGTTCGGCTACGCTTTCAGCGAGGTTGCGCCGGAAGACCGATGACAGAATCGATGGCGTGCGTGCGAGGCGCGCGCCACGATTCCACCCTGCGCGTCGCATCACGGTATTGGTTCGTGCACGTCGCTAAGATGCGGCAGCATTTTTAGCCGACCCACTCGAGCATCGAAGATGAACGCGCCAGCTGATTCGAATCCCCAACCATCCCAACCCGATCGCGACACCAGGGAAGCGGCCGAACGCCTGCGTCGTACGCTGCAGCACCAACGCGCAAAGCGTCTCGACCGACGCGATCCCGCACGACGCCTGACACACGGACGCTTCGGCTGATCGGACTCGAGGCGGCCAGTCAAATCTGAACCGCCTCACACTTTACCTACTTTCGTGCGGCGGCCGCGCCGTCACCCAACGCAGTTAACGGTACGATCGATTGCCACTGACGAGAATCGGCTTCTGAACTCGCAAGGATTCGTAAGTGGTACCGATGCGGATTCGATCCCAGGCCGACTGCGGGTTGCCGCGGTGACTGAAACCCAATCATCAACCGGTGTTCAGGCGAGCACCTATCTAACCGATCGCGCCGAAATAGAGCGCGTGTTTCGTATCTTTCGCGACCGTAGTTCGCCGATGCAGCTGCGCTTCGGCAGGACCGAAGATCAGTACACGGCACGTGTGCTGGAAGTCACCGCGAAACAGTTTCTGCTCGAAGACATCCGGCCGCGCACCGGCCTGCGCCTGATGCGTGATCGCGAACCGTTCAGCCTCGCCGGACGCGTCGACGGAATCTACGCGCACGTCGATGAATTGCGTGTCCACGGGATCGCCGAGGATCGCGGTATCCCCTACTTCGTGTTGAACCTACCCAGCGAAGTGTTGTACCAGCAGCGGCGGCGCGCGGCCCGGTTCCGATTGCCGCTGAACGTAGCAAAGGACGGCGCGCGTATAACGTTGCACCGTACCGATCGAGATCTAGTGGGCTATCTCCTCGACATCTCCGCAGGCGGTTGCCGCGCGGTGTTCGACATCGGGTCCGATCCACAGCTGCAACACAACGAAATTGTCGAGCGCACCGACATCGACGTTCCGCAGGTGCTTGCATTGACTGCACGCACCGTCATCCGGCACCACGATTTCAACAAAAAGACCGGCCGGCTGGCGTGTGGGGTCGAGTTCGCAGCGATGCCAGTACGCGATCGGCGGCACCTCGAACAGTTCATTCAGAAGATCGCCAGGACAACCGAGCCACTGTAGAAGGCAGGTGCTCGAGACGGCGCAGTCCAGCTTCGTCATCGACGTCCCACAACCGATCGAGCACCGAGACATCCAGCCCCAGGGCCGCTGCTCGACGCATCGTTTCTGCGAAGACGTCCGACGTGCTCCAGATCATTCCGCGAAGCAGTTCGGGTTGCGGACAACGCATGCCGATCAGCACATAGCCACCGTCTTCGACCGGTCCAACCACCACGTCGGAGCCACGTTCCAGGGCAGCTGCGGCGGCGTTCAGGTATGCCGCGTCCAAGACCGGGCAGTCACTGCCGATGACAATCGCGCCACGGCCACGGCCAGTGATATCCCTGATGACGGCGAGCATGCGTTCGCCGAGATTGCCTGCACACTGATGCCGAACAGAAAACCGATGCGTCGGCAGCGCCTCCGGATCACCATCCACCCAGATCTCGGCATCGAGACCGGAATCGGTGACCGCTTCAAGCGTTCGCTCGAGCAACAGGCGTTGCACCTCGAGCGCGGTCGATTCGCCAACAACGCGTGCAAGGCGCGTTTTTACATGGCCCGCAACTGGGGCGCGCGTGAACACGCAAACCAGCGGCGATTCGCGAAACTTAGCGCCCATAATAGACCCGTTCGAGATACTCCGGCGATGCACCGAAGAAGTATTGCAGACGCAGACGCCACATCAACAGAATCGTTTTGATGGTGCCGTACCGCTGCCAGCGGCGCACCGATGCACCGATCCGAGCATTGAGACAAACGGGGCGCGCGTAGCGCCGAAGCCGCTTCGTCAGTTCGATGTCTTCCATCAACGCCTGATCCGGAATTCCGGCGATCAGCTCGAGCAGATCGCGACGTACGAAGATAGCCTGATCGCCGGTGCAGATACCGGACCATCGCGAGCGCAGGTTCATCGCCGATTCGACGACCCGGAATAGCCCAGCGGTTCCTTCGAGGCGCACATCGAATCGCCCCCAAGCGGCACCGTGCTGCACGATTGCTCCGCGTATCGCGTGCCAGGCTCGTTCATCTACCCGCGCATCCGCATGCAACATCCAGATCCAATCTCCATCCGCCAACCCGACCCCCGCAATCAATTGGCGTGCACGACCGCGCGCCGTCCGAATCGCGACGTCGGCGCGTCCGCAGGCCAGTTCGAAGGAATCGTCGGAGCTGCCGCCATCGACCACGATGCGTTGCGCATCAAATCCCGAAATCACGTCGAGGTCACTCAGCAACGTACCCAGAGCGACGGCGTCGTTGAGGACGGGGATGACGATCGAAATAGAGGAGCCCATACAACGCATAGTCTGGACAACGACCGGGCGAGCCAGACTCCCCCAAGATCGCGCGGATTGATCGTCACCTCATCGTGTTATGAGGTCAGTTTGAAACGTTCGCCGACCATCTGCTCACTTTTCTCCCACAGCGCGTCGGCCCGCGCCGCGTCTAGCGCATAGTCGCGTACACCCTGGCGCGCGTTCGGGTCATCGGTGACGTCGGCAACGTGGCAGTCCTCACAGTAGCGGCCGCCGACGGCTTGCGCCGGCGCAACGACTGCACTCCAAACGGATGTGGCGGCACCCTGCGGAATCGTCTTGAAGACAAACGCCGGCTGCGAACCGCCGGACGGCATGATCTGGGAGATCAGCTCCGGCGTGAGATGGCGGCCGAGTTCGGTCTGAATCACGCCGGGGTGCACCGCCGCCGCACGTATGCCGCGCCGCGACAAACGACGATCCAGCGCCACCGCATACAGTATGTTGGCCGTCTTCGAACGACCGTACGCAACGAACGGGTGGTAGTCGGTGCGCTCGAAGTTCGGATCGTCGAGATCGACATCGGCGAATCGATGCCCGGCCGACGAGAGACAGATCACTCGCGCCGCCGGTGCCAACAACGGCACCAACCGATTCAGCAAAACGAAGTGACCAAGGTGATTGGTGCCGAATTGAGTCTCGAACCCATCACTCGTAATGCCCTTTGGACACGCCATCACACCTGCGTTGGCAATCAAGACATCGAAGCGCTGTCCGGAAGCGACTAACGCATCCGCGCAGGCGCGCACACTGGTGAGAGACGCAAGATCGACCTCGACCAACGACAGACTGCCGCCGTTTGCCGCAGCGGCTCGTACATTCTCAGTAGCCTGTCGAGCCTTGTTCAGATCGCGTGCTGCACCCACGACGGCGGCACCTTTCGCAGCCAGCGCGCGCGCTGTTTCGACACCCAGGCCAGCCGACGCGCCTGTTACCAGGATGCGTTTGCCGCGCAGATCGATGCCGTCGAGCACCTCGTCCGTTGTCGATTCCGAACCGAAAGCATTCGTCATAACTGATCCTGAGAGTGGATGCGTGTGTAGCGCGAGGCTAACACGCGGAATTCACTGCAGCATCAGCAACCGGTCTGCGTCGCGGTCGCGACAGTCGCGATGTCTTCCGTCGCCTGGCAACTCACCGACACCGCGACGGTCGAGGCGCCAGAGAGCTCACGGCTCGCGCGCTGCGCGTCGATCTCCTGTGCACGCTGTTTGAACTTGCGTAGATCCGCACCCGTCAGCGTTTCGCCGGCCGGTAAGCGCACCCCTCTAGGATTGACCTGCTTTCCGGCGACGAGCACTTCGTAGTGCAGATGTGGACCCGTCGCGCGCCCCGTCATACCCACATAGGCAACCACTTGACCCTGGTGCACGTGCGCACCAGTCGATACGCCGTGCGCGAACCGCTTCAGGTGGGCGTAGGCGGTGCTGTAGGTCTTGTTGTGACGAATCTGCACATAGTTGCCGTAGGTGCCGCGTCTGCCGGCAATGACGACGACGCCGTCTCCGGCCGCACGTACCGGAGATCCCGACGGCGCTGCGAAATCGACACCTCGATGCATCTTCGTATATCCGAGAATCGGATGCCGGCGCAAACCGTACGCCGACGAGATGCGTGTGGCATCCACCGGCGTCTGCAACAGCGCCTTGCGAATCGAATGGCCATCCGGAGAAAACAGATCCGAGATGCCGCTGTGCGGCGTGAAGCGGTAGTACTGCATGTCTTTGCCGCTCAGAACCAGTTTGGCGTAATACAGCTCGCCGGATTTGGCCATCTCGCCTTGTGCATTGTTCAGCGTGTCGTAAAACAATTCGAATTCGTCGCCCGCGCGGATGTCGCGCTGAAAGTCGACCTCGAAGCTGAACAGCGAGACCGCCTCAGCCAGCAGGTCGTGAGGCACGCCCGCCGCCATCGCCGTATCGAAGAGTCCGCCATTGATGATTCCACTGGCAAGGCGACTCACTCGATGCAACGGATGCGAGATCGTCGTGGCGAGAAACGGATCCGGGTCTTTGGCGATACGCCGCTCTACGTTGATTTCACGTTCGAGACTGGGCTGGAACGCGAGCGATTGCAGCGCGGCGAGTCGCGGCGGATCCTGGGGTTGCAGCGTCACCCGCAACGTCCAGCCCGGACGCACGTCGCGCGGGCTGAACACTTCCTTGAGCGCGTGAACCGCCGCGTAGGCGTCCGACACTGTGACGCCGAGGCGCGCGAGCAACACGATCAATGTATCGCCGGATTGCACGTCCAGGTCGATCGCCGTTGGCACCGGCCGGTTGGAGCCTGAATCCTGCGCAATCAATTGATCGATCGAGAGTCCGGACTTCGCTAATACAGCGGTCGGCGACACGAGTTGCCTGTAGTTCGGATGTGGAGCCGAAGGGACCACCGCGTCGACACGATCGGACGAGTCGAGCCCAACGAGCAGGACCGCGATCAACGCCACCACGCTGACACGTCTATGGAGACCGTGTCCCGGCCCCCGGGCGGCCGAACCCGTTCCTTGATTATCGTCTGACACTTCCATCAGGGCGCACGCTCAGGTCCTTTGAGTTATGTTTTTTCTGATCGCGCCTGCCCACTGTCTCGGGGCGGCGAAACCCAGTGAGTGATGCTAGCCGTCCTGCCCGGGCCAAACGTTGACCGATTCGACGCCCCGAGCGCGAGCCGTTGTCTAGGATGAGTCGCGGAAAGGTCAACACGGCATCAATTGCGCTGGTTCGATGAGAGTCGCACCGGATGAAGACCTCGACGCAGCCGCGACATTACCGTTCGCCGCGCGCAACCGCAATTCGAAGCCACCACACGTCCGACAGAATTCATCGCCCGAACATCGCATCGTTTGTGCGCCAAGTCCCATGTCGCCGCCTCGCCACTATCACCGAATGTTCACAGGACCTTGGCCGTATCGCAACAAACATGCCGCAATCTTGTGTGGATGAATACCAAACCAGCGTACGCGATCCACGCACCGACCAAAACCCACTTCCGATCCCTGTTTCTGTCCGACATCCATCTCGGCACCCGCGGCTGTCGGGCCGACGAACTGCTCGACTTTCTGAAGAAACACACCTGCGACGAACTCTTTCCGGTCGGCGACATCATCGATGGCTGGCGACTCGAGAAGAGCTTCTATTGGCCGCAGACGCACACCAACGTGATGCGGAGATTCCTCACGCTGTCCAAGCGCGGCACACGCGTGACCTACGTGACCGGGAATCACGACGAGTTCCTCCGCAAATATTCCGTCACGGAAATCGGCAACATTCGGTTGGTCGACTCCGCCGTGCACCGGACGCGCGCGGGGCAGCACTTCCTCGTCGTCTACGGCGACGCTTATGACGTGGTCACACGCTACCACCGCTGGGTAGCCTTGTTGGGCGATCTGGGGTATCGCTGGCTTTTGTCCCTCAATGGCCACCTGAATCGGTGGCGCGCACGATTCGGCTACGGCTACTGGTCGCTGTCCGCGTGGGTGAAATGTCGCGTCAAACGCGCTGTCGGTTTCGTCAGCGGCTTCGAAGAAGCGGTTACTGATCATTGTCGCCAACAAGGCTACGACGGGGTGATCTGCGGCCACATTCATCATGCCGAGATCACGGACTACGGTGACGTGCGGTACATGGACTGCGGCGACTGGGTCGAATCCTGCACGGCGCTCGCGGAGGACGACAGCGGCGCCTTTCACCTGATTCGCCGGGCCGACGACATGAACGCAATCGCCGGCTGTATCGTTCCGCTGGCAACTGCACAACGGTCCCGCGCTTGAAGCTGGTGCTGATCAGTGACGCATGGGAGCCGCAGACAAACGGCGTCGTGACAACTCTCGAAGAGGTGAGCAGGCATTTTTTGCGGCGTGGGATCGACGTAATGGTGCTGCATCCGGGCCTTTTCCGAACGCTGCCGCTGCCGAGTTACCCGGAGATACGCCTCGCGATCGATCCGTGGCGCATTGGTCGCCTCATTCGCGCCGAGCGACCCAACGCAATTCACATCGCCACCGAAGGCCCGCTCGGAATCGCCGCGCGGCTGATGCTGACGCGGCGCTCGATTCCTTTTTCGACGTCGCTGCACACCAAGTTCCCCGAATACGTTGCCGCGCGAACTCGACGTCCAATCTCAATCGGATATGCGTATCTGTGGTGGTTCCACCGCCCGTCGAGCGCCACGCTGGTGATGACGACCTCCCACCGGCGCGAACTCGCTGCGCGCAATCTGGAGCATCTCGTGGTCTGGGGACGTGGTGTAGATACCCGCCGGTTTGCGCCGCGTCGACGGTGTCGCCGAACCCGGCCGCGTCTGTTGTACGTGGGCCGCGTCGCGACCGAAAAGAACCTCGAAGCATTTCTCGATCTCGGCATCGGTGCGACAAAGGTCGTCGTCGGCGACGGTCCGGCTCGCGCCGAGCTTCAGCGGCGCTATGGCGTTGTCGAATGGGCCGGCTACCGCTACGGCGCCGATCTGGCAGGCTTTTACGCGGCCGCAGACGTATTCGTCTTCCCGTCGCGTACTGACACGTTCGGCCCGGTGATGCTCGAGGCGATGGCTTGCGGAACCCCGGTGGCCGCGCATCCCGTTACCGGTCCGGTCGATGTCGTTGTCGATGGTGTCAATGGGGCGCCGGATACCGATCTTGGGCGTGCGGTGCGACGCGCTTTGATGCTCGATCGGGAGCGGTGCCGCCGCTTCGCGTTGTGTCACGACTGGCACTCGATTGCCGAGCGTGTGGCCGCGCACCTGCCACTGATCGATTGGACGGCCCCCGGCGATACCGGTGATCGAATGCTGAACCATTTGCGGCCCCACAGTGTCGTTGGGCCGCGCAACCGCGCACCGAACCGAGGCTAACGCAGCGGGCCTAGCTGCGCCGCCGCCTCGACGGGCAGCACCTCGCCGCGCTTTGCGGCGGGCTCCCATCCCATAATCGACAGCAACACGACGAATCCGATCACGTATGCGACGGTCACGTGCCAGCCCTTTGCGACCCAGTTGCCAACCGACTTTGCCTCCGGATACATATTCGAAAGCGCAACGCCCGCGCTCGAACCAAACCACACCATCGAGCCGCCGAACCCCACTGTATACGCGAGCATGCCCCAATCGTAGCCACCCTGCTTCAATGCCAGTGCAGTCAGTGGGATGTTGTCGAATACCGCAGAAATGAACCCGAGGCCCATCGCGGTGTGCCACGATGCAGGTGGCAACGTTTCCACCGGCATCATCGATGCGATGGTGACCAGTGACAGCAAAAAGATCGAACCTTTGAACGTCTCCGGCAACAGTGACCAATCCGGCTTGCGCAATGGTGCGGTCGCCAGGATCGCAAGCCAAACCGTCGCACCGAGCAGCGGGAAGTGATCGAGCAGTTCGGGATATTCGGTGTTGGCGCCGACGTTGACGGTGATCGCGGCCGCGAGAATGATCAGGACAATGGCGACGCGCGCCCAGTCCACCGCGAGTCCGGGCGGCGCGTCCTTGTTGATCGGCGAATAGCGATGCTGTTGGATCGCGGCCGGAATCCCGCAGATAAAAAGCGCCACGAATGCGGCTACGTACGCATGCACAACGCTGAGGGGACTCACGCCATCGATCCACATCATCGTCGTCGTCGTGTCTCCGACGACGCTCCCGGCCCCGCCGGCATTCGATGCCGCGACGATTCCCGCTAGATACCCGATGTGTACTTTGCCGCGAAACACCACGCTGGCCATGGTTCCGCCAATCAGCGCTGCCGCAATGTTGTCGAGGAACGACGACAGCACGAATACGATGACCAGCAGCGCGAACCCCCCTTTCCAGTCGTCAGGCAAATACTTCGGCAACTCGGCAGGGACCCGCGATTCCTCGAAGTGCTTGGACAACAGCGCGAACCCCATCAGCAGACCGAACAGATTCGTCAGGATCACCCACTCGTGCTCCACATGGAGCGCGAGCCCCATCAGGCCGGTACCGGTTTTGAATCCCGTGAACACGAGCTTGTACAACGTGACGACCGCAAGACCGGTCAATGCAACGTACAGCGTCCCGTGGTGGAACAGCGCAACCCCGACCAGCGTCATCGCGAACAGGGCGAATTCGATCGGTGCTCCAAGCCATCGAACCGTGGCGATCGCAATCAGCGCCGCGAGCACAAACAGGCCGCGTTCGCGGGACAAGACCCGCATGACAGGATTAGGCATCGACGTTGATTCTCCCCGGGCAGTCCGTCGCGGACTGCGACGATTATATCCACGCTCGTCGTAGCACCGCACCCTTCTGACGATTCCGGCGGATCACCCCACTGAGTTAGACTCCGCGTCTCAGCCGATGGAGTTCGTCATGTTTCGCATCCTGGTAGCGGTGGACGGCTCGGAACGGGCAGACCGCGCCGCGCAGTTCGCAATCGATCTCGCGAAGAAAATTGGAGACACCCACCTGCATCTCCTCAACGTGCAGGACTCAGTGGAGGAATCGCAGACACACGGATTAGGTAGAGATGCGATTCTTAAGCATCGCGAAACGCTCGCGTCGGGCGCCGCTGCGGCGGCGAAATCAATGGCCGAACGCGCGAACGTTGCCTGCAGCTTCGATTGGAAATTCGGCGATCCGGCGCATGTGTTGGCGGATTTCGCAAGCAGCGCGCACTGCAATCTGATCGTCATGGGCACCAAAGGTATGGGGGCACTGGACAGTCTGTTGCTGGGGTCCGTGGCGCAACAGGCATTGCACTTGGCGAGCGTGCCGATCACGCTCGTCAAGTGACTTGTCGGACGATCCAGCATGAGTGATCCGTAGCGGATGGGCCGCCGCTTGTTATAAAGTTGAACAAATAACGAACGACTCGGTGTGGAGAGGACGAGTTATGTTTCGGATCAGGCGCGGGCTCGATTTGCCCATTGCGGGCGAGCCTGTCCAGCAGATCGAAGACGTAAAGCAAATCGGCAGGGTCGCACTCCTCGGGGCAGATTACCCCGGATTGAAACCAACTCTTCTTGTCGCTGAAGGCGACCGCGTCAATCGCGGCCAGACGCTGTTCACCGACAAGAAGAACGAATCCGTCCGTTTTACGGCACCGATGTCAGGCACGGTTGTGGCGATCAATCGCGGCGAACGGCGCGCGTTCATCTCATTGGAAATCGACGTTGATGCGCGGCAGGACGACGACGTCACGTTCACCACGCATCCGATAGCGGCGCTTTCGACGCTCACGCGCGACGACGTGATGGGCACCCTGCTCGAGTCGGGCCTGTGGACGGCGCTGCGCACGCGTCCATACGACAAGGTGCCCAACCCGGAAACCACGCCGCATTCGATATTCGTCAACGCGATGGATACCAATCCGTTGGCAGCCGATCCCGATGTGGTGATGAACGGCCGCGAACAGGCATTCAGACACGGCGTGATCGTGCTCAGCCGCTTGACCGATGGGCTCACATACGTGTGCCGCCGGCGTGGCAGCGGTCTTGATCGCATCACCGATACCGAACGGGTCTCCGAGCAGGAATTCGATGGCCCTCATCCGGCCGGACTGGTCGGCACCCACATCCATATGGTGGATCCCGTCGGGCCGAACAAAACCGTCTGGCATCTCAACTATCAGGACGCCATCGCCGTTGGCGAGTTGTTCACCACCGGTCGACTCGATTCCAGTCGGGTCGTCTCGCTCTGCGGCCCGCAAGTGAAGTCGCCGCGACTGCTGCGCACCTGCCTCGGTGCAGCCGCCGGCGATCTGACGCGCGACGAACTGGTTCCCGGCGAAAACCGAATCGTCTCCGGTTCAGCGCTGCATGGCGCGGTCTGTGAAGGCAATGTCGCATACCTGGGGCGCTATGCATTTCAGATCACGGTGTTGCGCGAAGGCCGCGAACGCTTTCTGCTTCGCTACATCCAGCCAGGCAGCGATATGCACAGCGTCACCAATATGGTGACCGGCAAGTTCAGATTCGGTCACCGCTTCCCGTTGACGACCACCAGCAATGGCAGCGCGCGCGCAATGGTGCCGATCGGTACGTACGAGGACGTGATGCCGCTGGACATTCTGCCGACGTCGCTGCTGCGCTATCTGATCGTCGGCGACACGGATCGTGCGGTGCTGTTGGGTGCACTCGAGCTTGGGGAGGAAGATCTGGCTTTGTGTACCTACGTGTGCCCCGGCAAATATGAGTACGGGCCGATCCTGCGCGACGCGCTGACCCGAATCGAAATCGAAGGTTGAGCATGAATCTGCGCCGCTACATTGATCAGAAAATCGCGCCACATTTCCATAAGGGCGGGCGCTTCGAGAGCCTGTACACGTTCTACGAAATGTTCGACACGATGCTGTACAGCCCGTCGAACGTCACCCACGGCCAGACCCACGTCAGAGATGCAGTCGATCTCAAACGCATCATGATGACCGTGTGGTTCTGTGCATGGCCGGCGATGATATTCGGCATCTGGAACGTCGGATTGCAGGCCAACACCCTGATCGCTGCAGGCACCGGCGCCGAGCCGATCCCCGGCTGGCGGACGGAACTCGTCGCGAGCCTCACCGGATTCGATCCGCATAGTCTCGCATCCAACGTTCTGCATGGTCTCGTGTACTACCTGCCGATCGTGATCGTGACCTATGTCGGCGGATTCATCTGGGAGGGTCTGTTCGCCTGGAAACGCGGCCACGAGATCAACGAAGGCTTCTTCGTCACCGGCATCCTGTTTTCGTTGACCTTGCCGCCAACGATTCCGTTGTGGCTGGTATTTCTCGGCATCAGCTTCGCGGTCGTCATCGGCAAGGAAGTGTTCGGTGGCACCGGCAAAAACTTCCTCAATCCCGCGCTCGTGGGACGCGTATTTCTGTTCTTTGCATATCCGGCCTACATGACCGGCGAAACCGTCTGGACCGCAGTCGACAACTACACCGGCGCCACCGCGCTCGCGATCGCCAAGAGCGCGGATCTTGCGCAAGGCAGTGTCGCGGCGCTCACACAGGCTGGCTATCACTGGTCGGACACGTTCTTCGGCGCCGTCCCCGGTTCGATCGGCGAAACCTCGACGCTGATGATCCTGATCGGCGGCGCCGCAATGCTCCTGCTCAAGGTCGCCTCGTGGCGGATCATGGCGGCGGTGGTGGTCGGCATGGTCGGATCGGTTCTGCTGTTTCACTCGATCGGCAGCACGACCAATCCGATGTTTGCGCTACCGTGGTACTGGCACCTCACGATGGGCGGATTCGCATTTGGCGTCGTATACATGGCGACCGACCCGGTGTCCGCGGCGATGACGGATACGGGGAAGTGGATCTATGGAATTCTGATCGGCTTCATGGTCGCGATGATCCGGGTCGTCAATCCTGCGTATCCGGAGGGCATGATGCTCGCTGTGCTGTTCGGCAATTTATCGGCGCCGATCATCGACTATTGTGTCCAACAGGCAAACATCCGGCGACGGTTGGCGCGCGAACATGTCGTCTGAAACGACATCCAATCCAGATTCCATCAAGCGCGTGCTGATCGTCGCTATTTCGGTGTGTCTGGTGTGCTCGATTTTCGTTGCGGGCTCGGTCGTGGCGTTGCGTCCGCTGCAGGCGGCCAACAAGAATCTCGATACGCAGCGCAACATTCTGATGGCGTCCGGCCTGTATCAGCCGCAGATGGACGTCAGCAAGATCTTCAAAGAACGCATCAAGGTCAAACTGGTCGACCTTCGCACTGGCGAGTTCGTCGATGCTGCCGCGGCAGGCATATCCGATGTGGTGGCATACGATCAACGCGTGGCGACGAAAGATCCGAAGCTCAGCGCGCCGATCCCGGCCGATCTCGACATCGCGGGGATCAAGCGCAAGGCTTTTTACGCGAAGATCTATCTGATTCAGGAGCCTGGCAGCGATAAGGAGAAAGTCGTGCTGCCGATCTCCGGCTACGGACTCTGGTCCACGTTGTACGGCTACCTCGTGCTGGCCGATGATCTCGATACCGTGGTCGGCATCACGTTCACCGACCAGGGCGAAACGCCCGGACTCGGCGGCGAAGTGGACAATCCGAAATGGAAGGCCCTCTGGCCGGGCAAACAGATTTATGATGCGAACGGCAAAGTCGTCGCGGGCCTGAAGAAAGGCGGCATCGATCCGACCAACGAATTCGATAAAGAGCACCTCGTCGATGCCTTGGCGGGGGCAACGCTCACGAGCAACGGCGTCAATCATCTGATCCAGTATTGGCTCGGTGATCAGGGTTTCGGGCCGTTTCTCAAGAATCTGAAAGCACACAACGCGTAGCAGGCAAAATCATGGCGAGCACACCCACTGCGAAGCAAGCGCTCATTGAGCCGATCTTCAACAACAACCCGATCATGTTTCAGATTCTCGGCATCTGCTCAGCGCTGGCGGTGACGGGCAAGTTGGAGACGGCGCTTGCGATGGGCATCGCGCTGACGTTGGTGACCGGTTTTTCGAATCTTTTCATCTCGCTGGTTCGCAACGTCACGCCGTCCAGCATTCGCATGATCGTGCAGATGGTGATCATTTCGACCTTGGTGATATTCGTCGACCAGTTGCTGCGCGCATTTGCCTATTCCATCAGCAAGCAACTATCGGTGTTCGTCGGCCTGATCATCACCAACTGCATCGTGATGGGGCGCGCCGAAGCGTTTGCGATGAAGAATCCACCGGTCATCAGCTTCTGGGACGGCATCGGCAACGGCCTCGGCTACAGTGCATTGCTGCTGTCGCTGGCAACGGTCCGCGAGCTGTTCGGGTCGGGCAAGCTGTTCGGCCTCGAGATCCTGCCGCTGGCGAAGGACGGCGGCTGGTACGTTCCAAACGGATTGCTGTTGCTGCCGCCGTCGGCATTTTTCCTGATCGGCCTGTCGATCTGGGCATTGCGCACATGGAAGACCAACCAGCAGGAGAAACCGGAGTTCGTGATCGCGCCGGCCAGCCGGGGTGCGGCGGCGCACTGACGCGCGTCGCGAGCAGTACATGACGGAGAGTTGATGTATGGAACTGTATTTGAGCCTGTTCGTCCGCAGCGTGTTCATCGAGAACATGGCGCTGTCGTTCTTTCTCGGCATGTGCTCGTTCATCGCACTGTCGAAAAAGATCGAGACGGCGCTGGGTCTCGGCATCGCGGTCATCGTCGTTCAATCCATCACGGTGCCCGCCAACAACCTGGTCTTGAATCATCTGCTGAAGGCCGGCGCATTGTCGTGGGCGGGCCTCGGTGACATCGATCTGACGTTTCTGAGTTTTCTCACCTACATCGGCGTCATCGCAGCGATCGTGCAGATCCTCGAGATGAGCCTCGACAAGTATTTTCCGCCGCTGTACAACGCGCTCGGCATCTTCCTTCCACTGATCACCGTCAACTGCGTGATCATGGGCGGCTCGCTGTTCATGGACCAACGCGACTACGACTTTCCCGAAAGCGTCGTATACGGATTTGCGTCGGGATTGTCCTGGGCGATCGCGATCGTGTTTCTGGCCGGCGTTCGCGAGAAGCTCAAGTACAGTGACATACCGCCCGGCCTGCAGGGACTCGGCAGCACGTTCATCATCGTCGGCCTGATGGCCATGGGATTCATGTCCTTCGCCGGCGTGCAGTTGTAGCGAGCACCGGAGGCGCCATGATCGACTACTCGCTCATATTCGCCGGCGTCGGCATGTTCACCGCGATCGTGTTGGCGCTGATCGCGATCATTCTCACGGCGCGGGCGGGCCTGGTCAGCGCCGGCAATGTGCACATCGACATCAACAACGAAGCGGAACGCGGTCTCGACACCAGCGCCGGCGGCAAACTCTTGTTCAAGCTCGCCGAGCGCGGCGTGTTCCTCTCGTCGGCGTGCGGTGGTGGTGGCACGTGCGGCCAATGCAAGGTGAAAATCTTCGAAGGCGGCGGTGACGTGTTACCGACCGAACGTAACCACCTCAACAAGCGTCAGGTTCGCGATGGCTGGCGGCTCGGCTGCCAGGTGGCGGTGAAACAGGACCTGAAGATCGAAGTACCGCAGGAATTTCTCGGCGTCAAACGTTGGGAATGCACCGTCGTTTCGAACGACAACGTGGCGACCTTCATCAAGGAACTGGTACTGGCACTGCCGGAAGGTGAGGTTGTGAACTTTCGCGCGGGCGGATTCGTGCAACTCGAATGTCCGCCGCATGACGTCAAATTCAGCGACTTCGACATCAGCCCCGAATATCGCGGGGACTGGGAGCGGTTCGGATTCTTCAATCTCCGCTCGAAATCCGACGAAATGGTGACCCGCGCCTATTCGATGGCGAACTATCCGGATGAACTCGGCGTGCTGAAGTTCAACATCCGCGTAGCAACGCCGCCGCCTCGCACCGAAGGATTGCCGCCCGGCATCATGTCGAGTTGGACCTTCAGCTTGAAACCCGGCGACAAGGTCATGGTGTACGGACCGTTCGGCGAGTTTTTCGCGAAAGATACCAAAGCGGAAATGGTGTTCATCGGTGGTGGCGCAGGCATGGCGCCGATGCGCTCGCATATCTTCGATCAGCTCAAACGTATCGGAACCGATCGCAAGGTGTCGTTCTGGTACGGCGCACGGTCAGTCCGGGAATCATTCTACGACGATGAGTACGATCAGCTGGAAAAGGATAACCCGAACTTCGAATGGCACCTGGCGCTGTCGGAACCGCAGCCGGAAGACAACTGGACCGGTGATACCGGCTTCATCCACAACGTCGTGTATGAACGGTATTTGAAGGACCATCCAGCGCCGGAGGATTGCGAGTACTACTTGTGCGGTCCGCCGATGATGAACTCCGCGGTTCTGAAGATGCTCGCGGATCTCGGTGTGGAGCGCGACAACATACTCTTCGACGACTTCGGTGGTTGACGACACCGGGCAATCGACAAAGGGCCGGTTATCCGGCCCTTTGTTTTTGGGCATGACCCCAAACGCGCTGCTGCGATTCTCGATCGCGCTGGTGCTGCTGATGTGGGCCGCGTTTGCGCTGTGGCAGCGACAGCAGCAGCCCCGGATGCAGATGCACGACTTCAACGGTTTCACGATGGGTTCGACGTGGAGTGCGCGCATCGTCGGACCAGCCCGGCTCGATGTCGTTGCGTTGCGCGCTGGAATGGAAGCGCAACTTGGTGAACTCGATCGGCAACTCAGCTCGTATCGCGATTCGGCGGAACTCGCGCAACTGAACCGAGAACCGGTTGGTCATTGGCGAACGCTTCCGAAACATCTGGCAAACGTCATTCGATTTGGGCAGCAACTGCACGACGATTCCGGCGGCGCATTCGATCTGACGGTGAAACCGTTGGTCAATCTATGGGGATTCGGGGCGGCCCAGCCGCGCACCGCGCTGCCGAGCGATCGCGACGTGGCCACCGCACTCGCCCGCCTCGGCAGCGATCGCATCGAGATCTCCGCTGACGGTTCGCGCATTCGTCGACTCGCCGACGTGGAGATCGACGTCGATGCGATCGCACCGGGTTACACCGCTGATGTGATCGCCGGTTGGCTCACCCAGCGCGGCCTGCCGAACCATCTCGTCGAGATCGGCGGTGAGGTGCGCGCCGACGGCCACCGGCCCGACGGCAGCGCATGGCGGCTTGGGATCGAACGGCCGACTGTGGCAAAGGGCAACATCGAGCAGGTGATGGCCGTGACCGACAGCGGCGTGGCGACGTCCGGAGACTATCGTGCCGTGGAGGAAATTGCCGGCAAGCGTTACTCGCACACCATCGACCCGACCACCGGTAGGCCGGCACAGCACGATCTGACGTCTGTGACCGTCGTGGCCCCGACCACCTTGGCAGCCGATGGATACGCGACCACGCTGATGGTGTTGGGCCCGGACCGCGGCATGGTGTGGGCGAACGCGCGCGGTCTGGCGGTCTACATGATTCTTCGGCGCGACAACGGCGCGCTCAATGAGCGCTACAATGATGCATTCGCGCCGCTGCTCGTGGCGCAGTGACCCAGGAGGTCCGATGACAACCATCCTGCTGACCATCGTGATTGCGCTAGTGGTATTCGGCGCGATGAGCATTGGAATCATGTTCGGCCGGCAGCCGATCAAAGGGTCGTGCGGGGGTATGGCCACTCTGTCCGGTGGCGATCAGTCGTGCCAGGTCTGCGGCGGCAATCCCGCCAAGTGTCCCGAGGGCGGAGACGCCGAGCGCTAGCACTCCCCGCCCCGCCCGGTTTTGCGGCTTTACCTGACGTTTTGCGGGTGCCAGACTCGCCCCAAGTCGAGTTTGGGGGAAACGCGATGCAAATCACGGTACGGGATCTGATGCGGCGCAAGAAAGGCGGCGTCACAACGGTACGCGAAGACGACAGTGTCTTCGACGCGGTCCAACTGTTGATCAAATACAACGTCGGCGCGCTGCTGGTGATGCGCGAGGAAGCGATCGTCGGAATCATGTCGGAGCGCGACGTTGCTCGAAAAGTGGTTCTCGCAGGCAAAGTGGCAGCCACCACGACTGTCAGCGAGATCATGACGCGCAACGTGATTCATGTGCAGCCGGAGGAGACCGTCGAGGAATGCATGGCATTGATGACCGATCGGCGCATACGTCACCTGCCCGTCGTCGAATTCGACAAGATGGTGGGTATCGTTTCGATCGGCGACATCGTCAATTCGATGATCTCGCAGAAGCAGTTCGTCATCGAGCAGCTCGAGGGTTACATCACCGGGCGAATCTGAGCGACCCGGATTCGCGGTCTACGCCGCTTGTGCTGGATTCCGAGGCTTGCGCCACAACAACAGCGTGCCCAAGCAGCCTGCGGTCAGCGACGCAATGAAGATCGCGATCTTGGCGGCAGAGAAGTCCGATGCCGCCGGGAACGCCTGATCCGCGATGAACAGCGACATGGTGAATCCGATGCCGCCAAGCGCGCCCGCACCAAACAGTTGGCGCCAGGTGTACGACCCGGGCTTCGTCGCAATGCCGAGTCGCACCGAGAGCGCAGCGGCGCACATGATGCCGACCGGTTTGCCTAACACCAGCGCGAAGACGATCGCCACGATCAGCCCGGCGTGCCCCTCGACGATCTCCAACGACAACACCACCCCGGCATTCGCCAACGCGAACAGCGGCAGAACGACGTAGCTCGACCACGGTTGCACCGATCGCAATAGCTTGTCGGCGGGTGATTCGATTCGGTCGTGAATCGCATCGAGCGCGCGCATCGCCGGTTCCGAGAGGCCGTGTCGCAATACCCCCTCCGTCGCGTATTCGATCTCGCCGTGAATAACGGTATCGGCTTGCGCGACCAGCGCGCGCAGGTTCGGCGGCGGGCGCGTCGGCGTCACGATCGCAAGGATCACACCCGCGAGCGTCGCATGGATACCGGCGTGGTGCAGACACGCCCACAGCACAACGCCCAGTATCGCGTACGGTAACGGTCGGTACACACCGACGTAGTTCAGCGCCGCGAGTGCCATCGCGACAGCGATCGACGCGAACAGATAGTGCACATCGATCGCGGCGGAGTAGAACAGTGCGACGATCCCGATTGCCACGAGGTCATCGACGATGACCGCCGCGGTCAGGAACACACGCAATTCGACTGGCACCCGATCGCGCAGCAACACGATCAGCGCGATGGCAAATGCCGTATCGGTTGCGATCGGCACACCCCACCCCACCGCGAGCGGACCCGTTGGAATCAGCAGCAGATAGATCAACGCCGGCAGCGCCATACCCCCCAGGGCAGCCGCCAAGGGCAGCATCGCAGCACGTCGCGTCGCGAGATGGCCGACCGTGAACTCGCGTTTGATCTCCAATCCAACCACGAGGAAGAAGATCGTCAGCAAACCGTGGTCGATCCAATCGCGGAGCGGCAAGGTCGATACCCCTCCGCCGAACTGGAAGCCGAACGGCGAGTTCCACAGCGTCTGGAATGCTTGGCTTGCCGGCGAGTTCACGATGATGATGCCAACGATCGACATCACCAGCAGCAGAAGCCCCGTCGATGGACCCCACCGCACGAAATCGAGCGTCGCCGACTGCAGACGATGGCCGAGCGAGCCGAGCATCGCCTCCATCAACGTGCTTTCGTCCCACGCCCCTTCGTAGCGCCGGTTGTTGATGAAGAATGTTGGCGTCAACAGCGCCCCGCTTCGCTGGGAACTATCGCGATCAGTCCGCACGCGTTGTTCTGCGTCGCGCCACACCGGCGCGTGCGCTTCATCGCGCGGCGGGAGGCCAAACTCGGCCTCGACATCCGTGAAGTCGCTCGGCGCGAAGTTCGGTCCGCGCTTCATCAGCGCATCATGTACGCCCCAGAATCGATCGGTTGTTGCCGCCGCGTATTCGGCGAGCTCGGCGGCACGTTGCGCATCGGCATGGCCGGTGAGCGGCCGATGCCGGAAAACGTATCGCATCCGATCGCCGAGGTGATCGCGCAGATTCGCGATCACCTCGTGCGCAGCGTGACAGTACGGACAGGCATAGCTGCCGTATTCCACGAGGGTGATCGTGGCGTCGGGATTGCCTAGAACATGATCGCGCGCGACATCGACTGGGCGATCGAGCCGGTTCGCCAGCACTGCAGTCATCGAAAGTTCTCGAGAACGACACGAGCCGCGCATTGTATCTGCGCGCGCCGAAATTGGGTGATGCACAGGAACCGCTATCGCCATAGGCTACTTGCTCGATTACGCAGAATGCTTGGGATGACAGACATCGAAACGAACACGCTGCGCGATTTCTACGACAGCTATGGGCTCGCGGAATGGAACCGTCTTCAGCAGACCGCGTACGGCCGGCTGCAGGCTCTGATACACACCGACTTTCTACATCGCTACGTCAGGCCCGGCATGTGGGTTCTCGACGCTGGCGCCGGCCCCGGTCGATTCAGCATCGAACTCGCACGCATCGGCGCGCGAGTCACCGTGCTCGACCTGTCTCCGGGTCAGCTGTCCATCGCACGCGACAAGATCAAGGCGGCCGGTCACGCCGACGCTGTTGATCGATTCATTGAATCGAGCATCACGGATATGTCGACGCTTGCAGATCGATCCTTCGATGTCGTCGTCTGCTTCGGCGGCGCATTGTCCTATGTGCGCGATGAGCGCGACACAGCGGCAGCCGAACTCACGCGAGTCTTGAAACCGCGCGGCGTGATGCTCGCCAGCGCGATGAGCCGCTACGGCGCGACCGCGAATGTTGTCTGTCGTGGCGAAACCGCAGTGTTGGGTTCACCAAGCGAGGCGAGTCTCTGGGATGTTCTGGCCACTGGCGACCTTCCGCCTTTTCCATCTCGGCACACCGGTCTCATGCATCCGGCGATGCATCTGTACAGTGTGGCCGAGCTGGCGGGTCTGTTCGCGCAGCATGGCGAGGTTCTCGAAACTGCGGGCTCGTGCGTTTCGACGTTCGAAGGCAATCCCCGCTTCGAGGAAGTGGCGACGGACCCGCACATCTGGGAAACGGCGGTAGAGGTCGAACGACGATTGGCGCGTCAGCCCGGCCTCGCTGATTCGGGGTCGCATATCATTCTCGCGGCGCGCCGACATTGATCGCTACCCGACCGCGAACCAACGCTCCGCGAGCGAATCGAGCTCCGTAAGATTGCGCACTGGCGGCAGCCGTTCGAGATACCACCCTAGATTGCTGTAGCGATGCAGGATCGTGTAGGCGAGTATCCGGCGTGAAAACGTCTCATCCTGCATTGCGTCGGGTCGCCCGTACGCACGCAGTGTTCGTCCGAGAAATCGCGCATCACCGGCCGAAACGAAAAGGCCGAAAGAGGCGAAGTCATACTCCGACGCGCCCACGGTGGCGGGTTCGAAGTCGAAGAGTCCGGTCAGTGTCCAACGGTTCTCTCCGGGTGCGACCAGGAGATGTTCCCGCATCAATTCCGTGTGGAGTAGACCCCTCGGCCCTTCCAGCGATGGAATCCATTTGTCTAGATATTCGGGGATCTGGTCGAGCCAGTGCGCATCCAGACCATGTGCGCGCTGGCGTTCGACGGCCGAATCGCGTTGTTCTTCAACGAACGCCGACCAGTCGCATTGCAACAGGTCGAGGCTCGATGTGTCGATACTGTGCAGCGTCGCCATTGTCTCACCGAGTTCGCCGGCGAAGCGATCGCGATCGACGGCGGGTATCTCAGGCCAGGCTTCGGAAAGAAGACGTCCTTCGAGTTGCGTCATCAGCACGTAGCGCCAACCTTCCAGTTCGCCGCTGGCGTGCAGCTGTGGGGTTGGAATCGGCAGTCGTCCTGCGACGGCGATGAGCGCCTGTTCCTCTATGAGCGCACCTTGCTCGTCGTGGGGCGGAAACAGCTTGAGAACCCATCGCGCGCCCACGGCATAGACCGGCAACGACCCCGTGGCGTAGCGTCGGATGGGTTCTGCTCCGAGCCCGTGCCGAGCGCAAATTACCTCCACACCACTCAATCGCATCTCTTGCACGCCCCAGCGGAGGGCCGTCAGAGATCGGCCGAAAAAATGTTCACACGCTGATCCCCATCGATGATCGCCACATCGGCAAAGCTCGCAGCCGCTCGCCGCCGACCGAACACACTGTTGCCGATGAACCAGACACCGACGATGCGTGACGGGGGATCGCGTCCAACGGCCGCCTCGTAGTCCGCTAGGACGTTGCGCGTGTGGCTCGACCATTCACCCAGTCCTGCTGCCCCACTCTGCAACACGAAGTGCGTCTCACGCGTGTCCCACCAAGGCAGCGGGCAATGAAAGTGACTGCCTGCCGGCAGACTGACGGAGCGCATCCATGTCAGATCCTGACCGTTGTCGAACTCGACCGCGATACTTACGTAATCGTGGAACCCGGCTTCCGTTTCGGGGCCGAGCGCGGGAACGGCGTCGTAACGCCATTGGAAAGTGATTTCGGTGGTCGGCGTGAGCCGAATATCCAGCGCCTTCTTCACGATGCCGAAATCATCGTCGGTATCGGCGCTGATACCCGGTCGACCGTCGCTGGCTCCATCAGCCCAAACGTTCGACCGTGCGAGGTACCACAACGGTTCGAAGCCAGCAGGCAGCGGTTTACGCGCTGCAATCACGGCGAGCGCCGCGGTCGCGGCGGGGTCACCGCTGGCCGCCATCTCCGATACGCCCTGTGCGGCGGTGCCGGAGAAGCGGACCAGCCGGACATGGAAATCCACCGGTACCGGCGATGCCGCGATGAAGCCTTCGGGATAGGTACCACGGCGATCGGGCCAGTACAGCCCGGAGGGGCGCAGCGTCAGAAATATCTCGCCACCCACTGGCGCGACGAACGTCTCCTGATTGGCAGCGAAGTTGGTTGCATCACCGTCGTCTCCCACGCGGTACCAGAGCAGGTGCCGCGGCTCGAAGACGACACCGTCAGCCTCGAGATCACCGTCTGCAAATAAGGCAACCTCGTCGCCTTTCGCTACGCGCAGCCCCGAAGGCAGCCAGCCCGCCATCGCGTTGTCGATGGCCACATCGGCCTGCGCGGCAATGCTGCCCATCAGTTCCAGCCCTTGTCGGTGATCAAAGCCATCAGTGTATCGACATTCCGGCACGCTACTCCCAGCATCTGCGATGAGCACTGACCAACCGAGCTAGCGTGCCTGGGGTAGAGATCACTTTAAAGCTCTCAAACCGCATGCGCGTAGCTGTCGTTGAGTGCGCTGGCACTGGGTGCGTGCTCCGGTACCCCGCACCGGGGCAAGGCGACCCACGCCAACGATGCGTCCACGCCGGTGGCCAGCGACGTCGAGGTCGGTGCGGTCGACGATGCGCGGCTGCTCGCGGCGGCAGACAATCGGTGCCAACTGGCAAGAGACTGTGGACCTTTCCAAACGCAGACCGGGGTGATCGCGGCACCCATCACGTATTCCGTCTACGGGACGCAATACGTGGCCGTCCTCGCGGGTTGGGGTGGCTCTGGGATCTGTTAAATGCTGTGTTGGCACAAGTTAGGCTCGGTTCGTCGTCAGCCGCATGCTGTTGTTCAAGCTCGACGGCACCGCTGAGCTGCCACCCCTCGCGCCGCAGTCGCAGACGGTGCTCGATCCGCCACCGGTCACCGGAACCTCCCAACAGATCGCCGATGGGGCGTATCTGTACAGCAACACCTGCGGTATCTGCCACAGCGATGCGGCCGTGGAGCGGCCTCAATACTGATCTTCGTCATTCCGCTGCGATCAACAGCCTGAGGGTGCGGCACCAGATCGTCCACGATCGGGTCCTGAGAGAATGGGGCATGATCGCGTGGACGGTGAACCTGAGGCCCTCGCAGATCGAGAACATCAGGCTGTACGCGATCAAGCGCGCCAATGAGGAAAAGCAATTGGAGGATCAGAGCGCAAAGATGGCAGCCCGTTGATCGCGTGACTGTTTACACCTGAACCATCGTCAGGTTTTCGCGGATGTACGGTGGCGATGACGAACTTCACTGATAAACTCGTCGCGCATCGCCTGTCTCCTAGATCGCGCACCAAATCTTGTAATCCAGTCGAGATAACGAAACTAACATATTGATATTTTTCGCTTTCGCCCCGGTGGCACAGAGGATAGCGCGGCCCCCTCCTAAGGGGCAGGTCACAGGTTCAAATCCTGTCCGGGGCG
>CAWEUM010000002.1:0-542422 GCA_963812255.1 uncultured Gammaproteobacteria bacterium
TGGAACCGGGCCAACGTCCGCCCGGCGGAACAGCTCCTCGAGTGTTGTTGGCGAACCTGGGTGCACCAGAAGCTTGCCGACGAACGCGAATGCTTGAATGGAAATAATCCACAAATAGTTGCGGCGAATGCGACGACCCAGCGCCGAGATGAAGGAGACGTGGTAGCGCGGCCGGCGGTAGTCGTTGGCCAGAACCCTGCGCCAGTCCGCATCCGGCGCTTCAGTGTGATCGATCATCGGCACATAGAGATTGTTTTCCATCCAACGGCAGCGAGCCCGCCAGACGTTGAAATAGCGGTACCGCCGCGTCTCGATCATCAGGAACAGCAGAATGAGAATTCCCACCAGCAGCAACGGCAGCGGCGAGGCGTTGGGCGAAGAGAAGGCGATGGACAATGCGACGCCGAGCGTCACCACCGACCAGTTCGTCGTCGTGTCGAGCCGCGTGCGCCAAACCGTCGAACGATATATTTCGCCGCGATACAGGTGCGCGATGGCCGCCATCTCGGCATTGGAAAATGGGTGTGGCTCGGATACGTTGCCGTCACTCATTGTTGCCCCTCGCTGCTGATCTGCATCAGATCAACGCAGGCATGATGAGCATTCTACGGGGCGAAAAGCAACGACCGGGTCATCGATTCGCGCGAAAGGAACGACGCAAGCGACTCTTCGCGACATCTTGAAATCGTTGGAGCGTCGCTATCGCAGATCGGCGAGGATTCTGATTTGGACGGAAGGAGGCGACGGTCGTAAGATGGCCCAAGAAATTCGATCGCGGCCGCGCCCGGGTGGCGAAACTGGTAGACGCAAGGGACTTAAAATCCCTCGGCTGCAAGGCTGTGCGGGTTCGATTCCCGCCCCGGGCACCAATTTCGTCGATTGAGTGCGGCTCGACTCAACGCAGCTCATTCCCCGTGGAGGCGGAGGCCTCAATGAATGGATATCAGATCACCTTTTTCACCCAGCAGGATCGTCACTTCAAACGTAAGCCGATGGCAGAATGGCTGATGCTCGCCGCGCGCGAACTTGGTTTGCGTGGCGCAACCATATTCTCTGCCAGCGAAGGGTATGGACAGCATCGGCGGGTTCACTCGGCGCATTTTTTCGAACTGGCCGACCAACCGCAGGAGGTGGTCATGGCTGCCACGGAAGAGGAGGCAACGCGTCTTTTCGACTACCTGACCGAACAGGGTGTACACGTCTTCTACGTCAAAACGCCGGTTGAGTTCGGGGTTCTCGGTACACCGGACGCGTGACTTCGACGCGGATTTCGCACTTCCGTTGAAGTCGTTTGCCGCCAAGATTCACACGATCGTTGTCAAGAGTCTCAGCAGCATTTCCTTGATCGGTACTTGCGTTGATGCGGCGATCATCAGTGGCAGCAGGATCGGCACCAGCGAAAGCAGCCACGACGACATGGCGATGGGAACGCTGCGCGCTTTGGTAATCGCGTCATACATCGCGGAGGTGTCCGCAACCGGACCCAGTTCGGCGGAGTTGAGTACATCGTCGTTGTCGAGCTGTTCGCCGAGAATCCAGCGTCTGCGCGTCAGACGCCCCTGCTCGCCAACCAGCGTACCGTAGTATCGGTCGCGCAACGAGCAGAAACCACCAGACCGGAGCGTAGGAATTGCCCGCCGATCCGCTGGGAAATGGTCTGCGTGACGGCTTCACAGAGAATCATCAGCGGAATTGCGACGAGGCAGATGACCTGCACGCTGAAGTGTTCCAATGGTTCGGTGGACCCGCCGGGCAGCGCACGACCGACCGACGTGGCCCACACGACGATTCGGGGTCGCCTAGAGATTATCTGGAAGGTTGGTGCGCAAATGCATCAGCCGAAATTGGTGCCAACTGCCGCGAGCGCGTGCAATCGTTGGGGCACGGCGGCGCGGCGAGGCGCTTGTCGTTGTGCTGTGTTGAGAGTGTCGCAGGAACCGGTTCAGCGGTTATGATCGTTCCGACCGACGCAGCCCTGAGCTCGGCCGACTGTCAATGACAACACGGAGAAAGGACGATGAACGTTCGAGCGTGGCGTTTGCTCGCGTTGATTGCATCGGGCGTGCTGTTCGGGCTCGCAGCCTGCGTCGCTCGGGAGCCGTCTACGAGCGTTGCCCCGGAAGGATTGCTTGCCGGCACCGCATGGCAGTTGCAACAGTTGGGTTCGAAGGGCGCCCTCGAAGGCAACCAGCCGACTCTGGCATTCGCGCAAATGAACCATGTCAACGGAACCGGTTCGTGCAATCGTTTCAATGGATCGGTCGCCGTCGACGGTAAGTCGATTACGTTCGGACCGCTAGCCTCGACACGCATGATGTGCGAAGAAGCGGTCAGCATGCAGGAGGCGAATTACTTCAAGGCGCTGGTGGGTGCGGAATGGTTCACGATCGATGGATCGACATTGACGATCTATACGAAAGCGATGGATCTACCATTGGTGTTCGTCCGAATGACGACGAAGGAGACGAACAGCAAACAATAGTCGCGGTCCGCTCAATGGAGCTTCGCTCGGGTACAATTCGTGTCGCCGCCCAGGTGTTGGAATTGGTAGACAGGCAGGATTTAGGTTCCTGTGTCCTCGTGGCGTGTGGGTTCGAGTCCCACCCTGGGCACCATCAATTACGTCCTTCAATCATCGAAAACCCAAAGGAATCGCTGGATTTGCCGTGACGTATTGAGCGACGACGACATCAAGGCGATCTGCCGCGACGCCTGACCGAACTACCCCACCCAGCCACTCGCCGCTTCAGCGATCTGTACGGCATGCTCCCGCAGTTCGACCGGAACCTGGTGGTCTACGACCGCGACCAACCGCTGCTCGCCAAAGCCGCTGACGTGCGCATGGACGCGCAGTTGGTCCAGCGTCGCCAGCAGCGTATCGACATCTCTGCAATTGAACAGCTTGAAAAGATCGTCAGTGCCGCGCACTGCGACACGTCGTTCGCCCTTGCGGCGACCGCCCCGGCCGCGTTTGGCGGCAATTTCCTTGGGACGCTGTTGTTCCACCCATCGGATCTCCTCTGCAGGCTAGCGCACGGAACGTTCGGTGGGCCGCCAGCCTATCGTTTTCGAACTTCGGTAGCAGCTTCGTGGCGCATCACCTCCGAAATCTGACGCCAAGTCTGCGCGCATCTCGTGAGCAGCGGTCTCCGCCAATTCCATCATCAATCGCTTCGAGTAGAACGATCAGCCCACCAGCGAGCTTAGCGGGGCGCTCCTCGTGAACGTGAATCGTGAGTTCTTCATGCGTCATCTTGGGGATGCAAGTAGAGTTCTTCGCACAGGGATGCGACCACTCGTTGCCGCTTGGCAATGCGCGATGGCTCACAGCAGACCACCTTATGACCCACGCAGAGCGCGGGCCCGTTGCGGGCCCGCGTATTCGGTCAGAGCTGACTGGTGATGTTGCGGAACACCCGTATCGCGACCAGATCGGCGAACGGATACGCCGGATCGGCCTGAGCGCGCTTGGCCACGTCCGCGGCAGACTTCGATTCTCCAGCGGCACGGTCCTTGGCCCAGTCGGCCAGGTTCGCATAGGGGCGCACCACCGTCAGCACGTTGGCGTCGCCGGCGGCAACCTGCAACACGTTGCCAACGGGTTCACCCGCCCCTTTGCGCGCTTCGCGCATCTGCCGGATGAAGTCGATCTGTTTGGCGCGCTTGCCAGGGTGCACACGCATGCTCATCAGCTGGAAAACCTGGGCGTTTTCCAGCGGCGCCGAGTTACCACCGACCTCGTCGGTGATGTCCGCGGCGAGTCGCACCTCCACGGGTTCTGCGAAGGGGAAGCCGGGCAGCTTCGGGACGCTCGCCATCAGGGCCTGGAAATCCTTGTCGGAGGTGATCGCTTCGTTGCGCGCGGCGACGGCTTCCCAGGAATCGTGGATCGACGAGACGATGACGGTGCCGGGGCAACCGCCGAAGGTGAGCTCCAACGCACGCAGACTTGCCCCGTGCTTGTCGACGATCTTCTTCAGATCGCTCGTCATTCCGAGCCACTGTTGGCGACGGCCCGGCAGAATGCGACTTTCGGTTGCTCGTAGGATAGGCATAGCTAGTTCCTTTTGGTCATCAGGTGGGATCGAGGACGCGCAGCTGATCGCATCCATGCACAACTTGTCGCACGTCAACCCGAGCGGTGCCGCTCCGGTACCCGCCGCGTTCCCTCTTCACACGGTGGGTGGGGACTGTGACCATAGGCGCCTACGACGAGCCAAGCAAACCAAAAACGCGCGAGTGGCCCGTGCACTGCTGATGGTGTTGCTCGCCGGCGTGGCCGGCGCCACTGCGCCGCCTGTTGGACAGGGACCGTCATTCGTGTGTGAGCAGGCTGCAGCCGGCATCGAAGCGCTGATCTGCAATGACGAGCGCCTCTCCGCGCTCGACCGCGAGCTTACCTCGGTCTGGGCCGCCGCATTCGCCAAAGCCACGAACGAACACTCGCGG
The DNA here is from genome assembly GCA_963812255.1 of uncultured Gammaproteobacteria bacterium. Taxonomy (GTDB): domain Bacteria; phylum Pseudomonadota; class Gammaproteobacteria; order Pseudomonadales; family Azotimanducaceae; genus DATJGR01. Next base: position 4,450 of record CAWEUM010000002.1, read on the forward strand.
ATGCTGCGCGCGGAGCAGCGCGGCTGGATCAAGGGCCGTGACGACTGTTGGAAGAGCGACGATCAGCGCAATCGTGTCGAGCGCGGGTACCTGGTGCGCATCGCAGAAACTGCAGGCGCGCTATGCGCTCGTGCCGGCCAAAGGACCGGTCACCTAGGCTGCGAAGGCAATCCGGCCAACGCAGTGGTGGCGACGTACTTTGCCACCGAGCCTGCCCACGTTGATCGCCGAACACGGCGATAGTGTGTAGTTGATGTACCTGCAGCGCAGCGGCAGCGGTGCCAGGTATCAGGGTCGCAACGAATCGTTGTGAGAGCACTATCGTGAAGCGCTGATCACGTGGGCGATCGGCACTGGATGTCGGAGGGTTACGCGCCGAAGGCCATCGTGGCGCCGGAGGGCGGCATGTTCCCGGACGACAGCGGCGAGTACGCGGACGACATCGCGCAGGAGATTCGCGAAATTCACCCCTTCCAGTTTCGCAACACGAATGCGTTGCGCTGCTTGACCATACTGCGATGGTGCGGGAGGCGCTATCGATCTTGTCGTTTGAAAAGTAGCGGCTACGGATTGTCGGCGGAGAACTCCGGATTGGGGTCGTCGTCGATGACCGCCGGGTTGCGCAGGCCCTCCGCTTCTTCGCGGCCGCGCTGGCGGCGTTGGGCTTCGTCGCGCGCATCTTCGATGATCTGTTGTACCGCCTCGACGTTCACCGCGCTGTCGTCGTCGACGAATTCGCCGGTCAGCACGCTGTCGAGATGCAGCGCGCCGGTTTCGAGCAGATGCCAGAGCTCTTCGCCGAAGCGCGTGGCGGCAAGGTCCGGCGCGAACTGGGCGAGCGTCGCGGTGATGTTGCCGACATCGCGCAGCAGCATCTCCCGTGCCGCGTTGTTACCGGCAGCGTTCACGGCCTGCGGCAGATCGATGATCACCGGTCCGTCCGCGCCGACCAGCACGTTGTATTCGGACAGATCGCCGTGGATCAGGCCGGCGCACAGCATCCGCCGTACCTGCGCGACCAGCAGCCGGTGATACTCACGCGCCCGTTCGGGCGTGAGTTCGACGCTGCCCAGGTTCGGCGCCGATTGCCCTTGTGCGTCGGTGATCAGTTCCATCACGAGCACACCGTCGATGTAGCCGTGCGGCGCCGGCACGCGCACCCCCGCGTCGACCAGTTGGTAGAGTGCTTCCACTTCGGTGTTCTTCCACGCGGCTTCTTCTTCCCTGCGGCCGAACCGAGTGCGCTTACCGATGGCGCGGTTCTGCCGGCTACCGCGCACTTGACGGCCTTCCTGATACTGCGCGCGCTTCTGGAAGCTGCGCTGCGACATGTTCTTGTAGACCTTCGCGCAGTGGATATCGGCACCGACGCGGACGATGTATACGGCAGCTTCTTTACCGCTCTTCAGCGAACGGATCACCTCGTCGATGACGCCGTCGTCGACCAGGCTCTGCAGTTGTTGGGGTATTTTCATGCGCGCGCGTGATAGAAAGGCGCGCGATTGTACTCGAAGGTGCCCGATTGACGGATTTATCTCGGTTGCCTGAGCATAACGCGCGCGAATAAGGGAATGACCGTACTGGTCATGTCGCGCTTCCTGGCGCCTGATGACGGGCGGAATGGAGCTGGAGGGATGCGATGACGGGCGATCCTCTTATCAAGGCCGTGATGACGGCATTTCCGTATGCGGTGGAACTTGGAGCGCCGCTGCTGGATGCGCGGCGCATGATGCTGGAGCATCACGTGCACCATCTGCCGGTGACCTCCGCACACAAGCTGTGCGGCATCATCTCCGATCGCGACATCAAGCTTCTGTTGGGCCCGGAGCTCGACTATCCCGATCCGCGCACCCTCTCGGTGGAGGACGCCTACATCGCGGACCCCTATGAAGTGGACGTCAATACGCCGCTGTCGACCGTACTGCTCGAGATGGCGCATCGTCACATCGGCGCGGCCATCGTCACGGGCCACGGGCGCCTTGCCGGCATATTCACCGTGACCGACGCGTGCCGCACCTTCGGTGAATGGTTGCGGGAACGATATCCGCCGCCCGGATCGGGGACCGACGCCGCATAGCGTGCGTTCGGGGATGCTTGAAGTCGGCGCCCGGAATCACGGGTGCCGGCATTTAATCGAGTTTGTTTGCGAGCCACTCGAACCACTCGAATGACCGAGGCGTGACACGGTCGCGGGTCTCTGGAGTACGTCTGTATAAGCGACACAGTGGAGCAGGCTCCTGCCGCGTATCTGAGGGTTTATGCGCGTGAATCGCGCCGGGATCTTCGGAGGCTCCATTTCTTGAGAGAATGGAGCGATGAACAAGTCGACGTGGTATTTCCCGGAGATTCGGGAACGGGCGGTACGCATGGTTTTCGAGCACGAGCGGGAGCACAGCTCGCAGCGGGCGACGATCTGCTCGATTGCAACGAAGATTGTTCAGAGAAGCCTGGAACACGTCGCGCGAACACTGGCGCCCGCCGGAATTCTGTGCAGGTGCGAATTCAGCGAGGTTGCACCGACATCCGAGCGCCTACGGCAGCCGCAGATTCGACTCGACGAAAACAATCACCGCACGTTTGCGTGTTCGGCCACGACGGTGTGATGCCACAGCGCTTCGCGCGATACTCGGCCCGAGTCGCGAAGGGCTGGTTTATGCTTTCTATCCTCCGACGACGCGTGAGATCCGCCCAGACGTTCGACGAGCTGCTCTGCTTCCTGCGTCGACGGCCGGTTGGCACCGATGCCGTTGCGCAGCGACTCGGTGGCGCGTAGCGCATCGGCGCCCGCGGCAGCAGCTTCGCCAGCGGCGAGTTCTGCTTCTGCCAATGCGAGGCGCGCGGCACCGACGGTCGCACTCTGCCGCGGGTCCACCACATCGGCCTCGAGCAGTTCGACTGCAGCACTCGCATCTTCGATTGCCTCGGCGGGCCGTCCAGCACTGGTTCGGATTCGGGCGCGCAGCGTCAACGGGACCGCGGGCCAGGATCCATAGGCACTGCCGGGGTAGCCGAGGCGCTTCAGCGACGCATTTGCAGCCGCTTCGGCGGCATCGAGCCGACCGTTGCCAAAATGGATCTCCGCCTGGCATTCGTAACCGAGCGACGTCAGCTCGGTGATTTTCGAGGTTTCAAGTTCCGGCAAGACTGCGTCGAGAGCGGCTTGCGCGTCGTTGCGGCGACCGGCACGGAGCAGCGCCTGCGCTCGATCGAGCTCGCCGCCGCGAGCGTAGGCGATCTGGCCGCTGGAACGCGCCAATGCGATGCCCGCTTCGATCCGAGAGAGCGCTTCCTCGTGGCGACCCACGAGGCTCAGTGCACGCCCGTAGCGGAGCCCGACGACTGGATTCAGCTGGAGCACGTCGCTGTCTTGGAATGCCTTCTCGAACAGATAGACCGCCCTTCGGACCTCCCCCTGGGCCTGCCAATCGTAGGCGAACGCGATTGGAGCCTGCCTGCCTTGCACCGTGTGCTCCCGATGATGCTTCGCGATATTGGCTAACTCCGCGAGATGGTAGCGGTGCGCTGCGAGATTGCGACCGGCCGCGTGGTTGAACGTATACAGCCAGCTGAAGATCGCGCCGTAGACGTTGCCATGGGTTTCATCGCTGCGCTCGAGCACAGCCTTGGCACGCTCGAGATACTCGATGGCCTGGCCGAGATTTTCTCGCGCGAGGATGGCTTCTTGCCGCAGGCAGTTCGCCTCGGTCACAGGTTCGATGCCGGTGGTGTTCGCGAGCAGCGCGCGTGCTTCGGTCATTCGCTCGACCGCGCGGCCGCGTCTACCGGCGGCGACCTCCGTTTCTACGGTGTTGCACAGCACGCCGAGCAGCGTGCGTGGATCGTGGATCTTGCGCGCGATCGATTCGGCTTCGAGCAGCGCCGCGTACTCCTTGTCTGTCCGGCCGAGATCCATGTATCGGCCGGACAGCAGGAGCAGGATGGAAATGGAGAAACTCGGGTCGTCGGCGTAGCGCATCCGGATCGCGTCCATGCCGCGATCGATCAGCTCAACCGGCGTCAGACCACGCGCGTCGGATGCATCTTGGGAAAGCAGCGACGTCACGAAGTCGTTCGACGCTTCGGCAATCTGCAGCTGATACTGCGCCCGGTCGCGCTGGCGCTGGGTTTCGATGCTCTGCAGCGTGGTGACGATTGTGGCTGTCACCAGTGCGAGCGTGGTCAGCGCGCCCGCTGCGACGGTCCTACGGTGGCGCCGGACGAACTTCCGCGCGCGATAGGTCAATGTATCGACGTGCGCCGTTACAGGCTCGTTGGCGAGGAAGCGACGCAGATCGTCGGCGAAGGCGCCGACTGCGGAGTAGCGCTCGCGGGCGTCGGAGTGGAGCGCCTTCGCGAGGATGTTGTCGAGATCGCCTTCGAGTCGGCGTCGAAACGACGTGCGATCGGCAGCGAGATGGCTTGACGCGAGCGGCGGCTCGATCTCGGTGTTGCCCGCGGCGAATGATTGCTTCTCGGCGCGCGAAAGCGGCCGCACGCCGGCCAGCAGTTCGTAGAGAAGCACGCCGAGCGAATAGACGTCGGTGACGGTGGTGACCTCATCACCGCGGATCTGTTCCGGTGCCGCGTATTCGGGTGTTAAAGCCTGCCTCCCGTCGCGGGTGAGCGGTTCCTCACCGGGATCGGTCTCGCCGATCAGCTTCGCGATTCCGAAATCGATCAGCTTCACGACGCCGTCACGACGCACGACGACGTTCGACGGTTTGATGTCGCGGTGAACGATCAGCTTGCGATGGGCTTCTGCGACCGCAGCCAACACGTCGAGGAACAGCCGCACCCGCGCGTCGACATCGAGTCCAGCGCCGTCGCAGTATGTGTCGATCTGTTGTCCGTCGACGTATTCGAGGACCAGATAGGGTTGGGCATCATGCGTAACACCGGCGTCGATCAGGTGTGCGATGTTGGCATGGGTCAGTTGCGCCAACAGACGTCCTTCGCGGCGGAAGCGGGCGCCACCTTTGTCACCCAATACGGCGGAACTCAGGAATTTCAGCGCAACGTTCGCCTCGAATCGTCCGTCGCTACGGCGCGCGAGCCAGACGCTACCCATGCCACCCTCGCCGAGCGGGCTGAGCAACGTATAGTCGCCGATCACCTCACCGACCCTGCCATTGAATGGCAGCGCGGGACCATCGGCGAGGAAACTCTGCGCGTCGACGAGCGCTTGTTCGGCCAACAGCGATTCGATCGCGGCGGCATGCTCGGGATGTCGTGCAGCAAGCTCGCCAGTCCAGGCCGAACGATCGGCGACATTGAGTGCCAGGGCTTCGTCGAGGAGCGGGCTGATCGCGGCCCAATCGGCAGAGGTGAGCTGGGAGACTACTCCCGGATTTTCATTTTCGGTCGCGTCCATATCGCACATAACCGTAATTGGTCGGCCGAAGCTGGCACGCGTTCGCGGTCATTCACGCAGGAAGCGGTGCAGCACGATGCGGGCCTTCTCCCAGTCGCGCATGATGGTGCGTTCCGACACGCCGCGAAGAGCAGCGATCTCGGTGACTGAATAGCCACAGAAATATTTCAGATCCACCAGCTGCGCGAGATCGGCATCCAGCGCAGCGAGTTGGTCGATCGCGTCGCTCAGACGCTCGAGATCGCCGGCATCGGACGGTGTGGCGCCGATGTCGGTGGGCAGTTCCGTGAATTCGAAGCCGTTGCCACGCTTGCGGGCGCGTTTGCGGCGGGCGTAGTCGATCACCAGCCCGCGCATTGCGCGCGACGCATACGCCAGGAAGCGCGCACGGTCGGGAAACTCGAGACCTTCCCGCTTCGACAGCTTCAGGTACGTCTCGTGCAGCAGCGTGTTGGCACCAAGCGTCAGGCCACCGCCGCTTTGCCGCAGTTCATGCTGTGCGACGCGCTTGAGCTGAGCATACAGCTCGGCAAAAAGCACTCCCCGCGATGCCGGCGCACCGCTCTCAGCCGTCCTGATCAGCGGTCCGACCGATGGTTCGCTGAACATCGCAAGGCACCAAAAAAGGAGCGCTCGGAAGCATGCCCGACGCGACTCATCGCTGCAAATGCGCTGGTTGTAACGAATCGTCCAATCGATGGGTGGCAGGAAATGGGCATCGTTTGCGGTTTCTCTGTTATGGGCGCCAGTTCGGCGGCGCGCGGAGGAGGGCGGATGAACCGATGGTTGTTTCGATTGGTGGCGGTAGTGGTGAGTGTGTTGGCGGCGCCGTTTGGGTGGGCCGAACTCACCGATCTGACGCAAACACCGAATGCCGTGAATGAAGGTATCGTGAAATCGCTCGACGAGCAGATAGGTGCGGGGCGCGGGGACGCGACACTCCCCGGATCCTCGCTGTACATCATCGCCCGCGACCCATTCCGGGCCATCAAACGCGGCCGTCAACTGTTTCAGCGCAAGTTCACCGTGGCGCAGGGTTTCGGTCCGCGCCTCGAAGACGGCATCGGCGGTGACATCCGCGCGACGCCGGCACTCGGTGCGGGTCTTGCAGATAGCTGTTCCGCCTGTCATGGCCGACCGCGTGGGGCTGCGGGATTCGGTGGCGATGTCTTCACCCGTCCGGATAGCCGTGATGCGCCGCATCTGTTCGGGCTCGGACTGCAGGAAATGTTGGCGGACGAGATGACCGCCGACCTTCGCGCGCAGCGGGCGCAGGCGCTGTCGCAGGCGGCGGGCCTGGGTCGTGCGGTTACGGTGCTGCTTACCAGCAAGGGGATCGGTTTCGGCCGTCTCGTCGCGAAGCCCAACGGCACATTGAATACCAGCGGCGTACAGGGCGTCGAAGCGGATCTGCGAATTAGACCGTACTTTGCGCAGGGTGGTGCGTTCAGCATGCGCCAGTTCATCGTCGGCGCGCTCAGCGACGAAATGGGCTTGCAGGCGCCGGATCCTGACTTGGCCGTCGCTGCTGCCGGCGGGAGGGTCGTGACGCCAAGCGGGCTCGTGATCGACGGTGCGCTCGACAAAGTGCAGGCGCCGGCGGCGACCGATCCCGGTGCCGATCCAGACGGCGACGGTGTCACCAATGAGGTGGATGTCGCGCTGGTCGACTACCTGGAGTTCTATCTGCTGAATTACTTCAAACCGGCCACGTATGAAAGGACGGCGGTCACCGAAGTGGGTCGACGCCTCATGTCGAAGTTCGGCTGTACGAGTTGTCACCAGCCCTCGCTCGTCATCGAAGCCGACCGTCGCGTTGCTGATGTCGCCACTGCGTACGACCCGCAGCGGGGCATCTTCAACGGTCTGTTCGCCACGGCCATCCCGCTCTTTCATGAGACAACCGACGACCCCGCGCTGCCGCCGTTGCGCAAACCGAATCACGGACGCTTCGTGGTGGAAAATTTCTACGCCGACCTGAAGCGTCACGATCTCGGTGCGAAATTCTGGGAGCGTAACTTCGACGGAACGTTGCAACGAGAGTTCATGACGGAACCGCTGTGGGGCGTCGGCACGACAGCACCCTATGGGCACGACGGACGCAGTATCAATCTGCACGAAGTCATTTTGCGTCATGGTGGCGAGGCGCAACGCTCGCGAGATCTCTACGCCGCTGCGCCGGCCGCAATGCAGGTCGCGCTGCGCGCCTTCCTGGAATCGTTGGTACTGTTCCCTCCCGATGACACCGCGTCGAACCTCAACCCGGGCGACCCCGGGGCGCCGAATTTCCCGCAGAAGGGGCACGGCAGTATCCGGTTACCAGCGCTGTTCCTCGATCCCGGTGAGCTGGAATGAGCCGCTGACGCGGCACGCGTCGAACAGCGTGCAGCGCGTGTTGGCGGTGCAGCTGCCGATCAGCAGCGGTCGCTTGTTGAATGTGACTGTCCGCGCGTCGCCGCGCTGCTCCAGATCGCTGTTTCGGACAAGCCGATCTCCGTTGGTTCGGCAGTGCATAAGTGCGCCTCGTTGAAACAGCTGTGGCGGTTCGACGGACGTACCGGACAGCATCGCGTGCGCCTGGCCGCGGTGGTCGATCTGGTGCTGGGCTGGGAACAGGTGCGCGATCTACATGCAGCCGTTCTCAATCGTCGGCGCTTACGGGTACATCTGTGGGTATCAGTTCTTGGCGCGATCATTGCTGATCTCGCCAATCAATAGCTTGGAGAGGCGCCTTGACCTCTAGAATATAAGTAATTTATATCAATACCTTATGTGTATAATCTCATACAGCATGTAAAGTGTGCGGCTGAATCCGACCATCTACCACGCATCCACCGACGGGCGCTTCTTACCCACACGGTTCATCTTCGTTCTGACCGACTTCAACAGATTCGCCACCCAACGTCGCGAATCGGCCGGATCGATGGTGTCGTCCACGCTGAACAGCGAAGCGTAGTTCAGCGCTTTGCCGCGCTGGTACGCGGCGGTCACCATTTCGTCGAAGCGCTCTTTGCGTACCTTTGGATCTTCGATTGCCGCGAGTTCGTTTCGATAGCCGAGCTTCACGCTGCCTTCGAGCCCCATGCCCCCGAACTCACCCGTTGGCCACGCGACCGTGAAGAATGGTGTTTTGTAGGAGCCCCCCGCCATTGCAATCGCACCGAGGCCGTACGCTTTGCGCAGAATGATCGTAAAGAACGGTACCGAGAGGTTGGCGCCGACGATGAACATGCGACTCGAGTGGCGAACCAGCGCGGTCTTTTCGATCTCCGGCCCGACCATGATACCGGGCGTATCGCAGAGGTAGAGCAGTGGAATATCGAACGCGTCGCATAGCTGCATGAACCGCGCGGCTTTGTCGGCGGCGTCGGAGTCGATCGCACCGCCGAGATGCGATGGGTTGTTCGCGATCACGCCCAACGGCATGCCTTCGATGCGAATGAAGTAGGTGATCGAACCGAGCCCAAAGCCCTTGCGAATTTCCAATGCCGAGCCGACGTCCGCCAACGTTTCGATGACCGACTTCACGTTGTAAGCGCGCAGCCGGTTCTCCGGAACGATCCTGCGCATCAAGCGTTGATCGGGTGAATCCCAGGCTTTGGTCGCGCCCTGAAAATAGGACAGGTACTGCTTGGCGACTTCAACCGCGTGGGTTTCGTCCTTGACTGCGATGTCGACGACGCCACTCGGAACCTGGATCGACATCGGCCCGATCTCTTCCGGCGCAAACACGCCGAGACCGCCGCCTTCGATCATCGCCGGCCCCCCCATGCCGATGTTGGCGTGTTCGGTCGCGATGATTACATCGCAACACCCGAGTAGCGAGGCATTGCCGGCGAAGCAACGGCCGGTCGTGATGCCGATCATCGGCACGAGCCCGCTGAGTTGCGCAAACCGCGCAAAAGTCGTCGTGCTCTCGCCGCCGATTCCGTCCGTGTCGCCGGGACGTCCTCCGCCGCCTTCGGCAAACAGCACCATCGGCATCTGGCCGCGTTCCGCGACGCCGATCATCCGATCGGTTTTGCGGTGATTCTGGCCACCCTGGGTACCGGCGAACACCGTGTAGTCATAGGACATCACCACACAGCGGCAATCGGGATCTCCGAACAAGCCTCCGTTGATTGAACCAACGCCGGTAATCATGCCGTCGGCCGGACTCTTCTCGATGAGTTCGTCGAGTGATCGCCGGCGCCGTTGTGCTGCGAGCACGAGTTGTCCGTACTCGACGAACGTGCCGTCGTCGCACAGGTGTTCGATGTTTTCCCGCGCGGTGCGCTGGCCCTTCGAATGGCGACGATCGACGGCGTCGGGTCTGTTCTCGTCCAGCGTGGTCTGGCGTCGTTCGGCCACTTCCTTCAGGTCCGGCCGGATCTCGTCGAGGTCGACGTCATTTCGAGAAGCTCGAGCGGTTTTCGAGATGGCCATGGCCTCAATGGCCAGTAGCGGATGTTTCTCGTAGAGGGTGTCACCGATCTCGACATTGATCTTTGAAACGACGCCGCTGACCGTGGCCGCGATCTCATGTTCCATCTTCATCGAATCCATGATCAGCAACGTCATGCCCTCGGGGACCTCCTGTCCCTCTTCGACGTTGATCGCGATCACGGTGCCCTGCATCGGTGACAGGATCCACGAGTCATCCAGTCGCTCGTTCGCGATTGGGACCGGGCTCGTCTTTGCCTGCCCATAGGACAGAATCGCGAGGGGATCGTTGCCATCGATACGGGCGCCCGCCTGGCGTGCTCCTGTCGAAGTCGATGGGGCGGCGTGAACAAAGTGTTGGGGATGTCGGAACTCCGAAGTCAGCTTTTCGATGTTCTCGTCGATGAATCGGGTGTGGAACTCAGCTTGCTTGATGCCATCGAGTACCAGGAGGTTCTGTAGAACACCGATGTTGGTCTGGATCCCAACGATCTGAAATTCGCACAGCGATCGATAGGCCGCGGCAACGGTGTCCGCAAAGCGATCGCTACGCGTGTGAATGATCAGCTTCGCGAGTAGCGAATCGAACCTGGGGTTGGTGCGATAGCCAGCGTATGCGTATGTGTCGAGTCGAACGTCAGGCCCGGAGGGCGGGCTGAATATGCCGATGGTTCCGCCACTCGGTTTGACGAAGCCACTCTTCAACATGGTTTCCATATTGATGCGCAGTTGGATGGCGCAACCCCTCGGCACCGGTTGAGATGCGACGATATCTTTCAGTTTCGCACCCGAAGCGATGCGCAGCTGTGCCTCGACCAGATCCACGTCCATGATCGCTTCGGTAATCGTGTGTTCGACCTGCAGACGGGCATTGGCCTCAATGAATGCGAAGGTCTCATGCGCTGCATCGACCAGAAACTCGATCGTACCGGCACCGCAATAGCCTGCAGCCCTGGCCAACACCACTGCGGCTTCGTGCAGTTGTGTAAGCAGCGCGGGGTCGAGTGCCGGTGCCGGCGCGATCTCGACGATCTTCTGGTGACGGCGCTGGATCGAACAGTCGCGCTCGCCCAGATGCATCGTGTTGCCGGCCTTGTCGGCAAGGATCTGAACTTCGATGTGACGCGCTCTCGGCATGAACTGCTCAACATACAGCGCGTCGTTGCCAAACGCGGATTTCGCTTCGTGCGCGCAGCGCTCGAACGCATCCGCAAGAGCCGATATCGACTCGACGATGCGAACGCCACGGCCACCGCCGCCGGCGATGGCTTTGATGATCATCTGCTCGCCCGGATCGAGGTCGTCCAGAAACGCCGCTGCTTCCGCCAATGAGGTGCCACTCATCGTACCTTTCAGGACCGGGACACCGGCATCGATCGCCAGTTGCCGCGCGGCTCCTTTGTCGCCGAAGCGTGCCAGGGTCGCAGGCGTTGGGCCGACGAATGAGATGCTCGCGTCCTCGCACGCCGCAGCGAAATGCTCGTTTTCGGAGAGGAATCCGTACCCGGGATGGATGGCATCGCAACCTGCAGTCCGCGCCGCGCTGATCAGGTGTTCGATGTCGAGATAGGCCATCGCGCCTTCGGCAGGCAGCTCGATTGCCTCGTCGGCCCGGTAGACATGCAGTGAATCCTTGTCGTCGTGCGAATACACCGCGACTGTCGCAATACCGAGGTTGGCAGCCGTGCGCATAATGCGAATTGCAATCTCGCCACGGTTGGCGATGAGTAGCTTTCTGAACATGCGGGTCCCGTCTAAAGACAGCGGTGATCGTTTCAGACTATGCCGATTTCTCGATTGGCTGTCTCCTTGCGGTATGGATGCAAACTTGTGCTGCCTCATTTCCGACGCGGTCGTGTGCGCGCAGGACTGATGTTTGCATGGATGGTCCTGAATACGCATTGAAGGAGCAACGCGATGAAACTCGTCAGGACGAATCCCACCACGGTGAGACAGTCGCCGAATACGCGCAACACCAGCCGCGCGAGATAGGATGGGATTTTGAGTGCCACAAACGACGCCTATTCAAGACTGGCGCGAGACGTCGTTCGCGCGCCGAAGCAATCTGATGAGCGCCTTGTCCGACGTATTATGTGAGCGCAAAACCGAGCTGGCGTTGTTGATAGCGCGCGAGATAGGCAAGCCGCGCGATCGCTGCGCAGGCCGGCAACGTGATCAAGAAGCCGTGCTCGAACTCGGCGGCAGCGATCCGTATGTGATTGTCGGAGACGCCGATGTCGACGCCGCAGCACAAGCGTGCGTACATAGCAGGTTGATCAACACGGGTCAGCGTTGCATCGCGGCCAAACGCTTCGTCGCGGTGTCGAGGGTGCTCGACCAATTCACCGATGCATTCGTCGAACGAAGCGAATCGGCGATCCGATCGCAGGAGACGTCGATCTCGGCCCGATGGCGCGGGTCGATCTGCGCGATGAATTGCACGATCAGGTACAGCGCAGCGTCGCTGCGGGCGCCCGCTGCATATTCGGCGGCGGGCCGCCGACGGGAGCCGGCGCTTCGGCATTCGCGAATTCGTCAATACGAAGACAGTGTATGTCGTGTAACGGCGAAGCGACGACGGCCATCGCTACTCGTTCCAATACGGCGCTTTGCTGTAGTGCGTGAATAGTTCGGCTTCCTGCTCTCGCGACATCGGCAGCTCGAATCGCTTCGCGGATCGAATCTGCTCACGTAGCACATCGACGGTGACGGAACGTTCCAACCAGGACACTCGCTCGATCCATTGGGTCGGCAACAGCACTGTCGGGCCAGGCAGCCATTTTCGGACGTCTATCGCTAGATAGCGCACGACCCAATCATGCGTGTCGATCACGCAGTCGCGGACTCGACCGAGTTCGCCGTCGGCCGCGGCGATTCCGTAGCCAGATATTTCGTCGACGGAGCGCAGGTGGTTCTCCTCGTCGGCGTCCGAGGGCGGTTTCGGGCGGTCGATCCGGGTCGTCAGCGGGGCGGGATGCGCGACACCGCTGGACAGACCGACACCGATCCAATACGGCGGATAGTTGAAATACTGGTTGTAACGCCGCTCGTAGTCGCGTGAAACGGTACGGTCGGTGTCGATCCCGGGTGCACGCTCGATTTGATGCTTGCTCAGGTCAACAGGAATCCGTTTCGCTCCGATGTCGGGTGAGCTCGCCGACAGCGGAGAGATCAGGACGCGCCTGCCGGGCAACCACTTGTGCGTGTCGATCTCGAGATAGCGGATCGTCAACGATTGGTCGTCGAACAGAAAATCACGCACACGTCCAATCTCGCCGTCGCGCGCATCCAGCACGAAATGTTTCAGATCTGATGCCGCATTGAGCATGTCGCCTCCTGTTGGCTGTCGTGTCTATTCAAATGTCGCTCGAGTCGTCGATCGTGCGGGACATCTGCTTGAGCTTCTCGGAGACCGCGTCACCGTGCGCGGTACCGGCCGCCTCCAGTTCCGGAACACCGGAAATTGCGGCCAGTCCGTGGAACAGTTACGCGAGGGTGTCATTCCACTCGAGCATCTAGGCTTCGCCGTAACACACGAAGGTGTCACGCGGATGCGGTTCGGTGTTCATCGAGTGCCTCCTCCTGTGCTGCCAGCGTGCAATGCGCCGGATCTCTTCAGACATACCTCAGATACGAAAGTGCAAGATCCAGGCCGGTCGATCTCACCCGTCAGCGAACGCAAAGCAATCGTGGTATTTTCGTGGCTTGGATACCGAGTCGATCGCGTATGAGTGACACTGGATTGCGCGCGCTGATCGTGGACGAACCGGGTGACCACACCGACCACCTCGAGTCGTTGCTGACGGCGCAAGGGTTCGTCTGTGACGTTGCCGAAAGCCTTGGCGACGCGCGTGCTCGCCTGCTGGCGCACGATTATCGCGTGGCATTCGTGGTGCTCGACTGCGGCGGGGAAGACTGTCTCGAGTTACTCGAAGAAGGCCTGCTCGACGACGTCGACGAGCTGTTGCTGATGAACGACGTTGACGATCCGGACCGCGTCCGGCGCGGCATCGCGGCAGGCGCCACTTACTTTTCCTGCAAACCGTTCGACGCCCACCTGGTCACCACGCTGTTGCGGGACCTCATGGCAGAACGCTCCGATCGCGACGATTTACCGGATTCGCGCTCGACGTGCGCGGTACAATTCGGTCTGCTGCGCGGCGATTCGCCGCCGATGCGAAGACTGTATCGAATCATTCGTAAGGTTGCCCAGACGAGCGCGAATGTTTTCATCGTCGGCGCAAGCGGTACGGGCAAGGAACTCGTTGCCCGCACGCTGCACCAGATGAGCGATCGAGCCGACCAGCCCTTTCTTGCGATCAACTGTGGCGCCATCGTCAAGGAACTGTTCGAAAGCGAGCTGTTCGGACACGAGAAGGGTAGTTTCAGTGGCGCATCTCGACGTCACGCCGGGTTCTTCGAGCGCGCGGATAAGGGCATCCTGTTTCTCGATGAAATCACCGAGATGCCATTGGAACTGCAGGTCAAGCTGCTCCGGATCCTCGAATCGGGCAGCTTCCGGCGCGTCGGTGGTGAAGTCGATCTGTCGAGCGATGTCCGCATCATTGCAGCGTGCAACCGTGACCCGGCCGATGCGATCGCCCAAGGCAGCTTTAGGGAAGATCTGTACTACCGGGTCGCGAGTTTTCCAATCAAGCTACCGCCGCTGCGCGACCGTGGCGACGACATCATCGGACTTGCGCACTATTTTCTGGGTGAATTGGGTGAGGAAAGCGGCGTGCACAAAACGCTGTCTGACGATGCGATCGAGCGACTCGGAAGTTATGAGTGGCCGGGAAACGTCCGTGAACTGATCGCGGTGATCGAACGTGCTTATGTGTTGGCCAACGATACCATCGAGTCGCGCCATTTGATCGGCATCGAGAAAAGCATGCCCGATGCAGGTGCGGCGAAGAACGGATATCTGCGAATCGCGCTAGGCGACTCGATCGGAGACGCCGAGCGGAAACTGATCTTCGCGACCCTCCAAGCCAACGGCGGGGACAAGAAACGAGCCGCAAAGACGCTGGGTGTTTCGCTGAAAACGCTATACAACCGCCTGAATGAATACGACGAATCATGCCGGGATCAGCAATCCTGATGCGGTTTGCGGCAGTCTCTAGATGGCACGCTGCAAACGTTGCGTTGCAGCGTGCCAACGGGAGTACCTCTATCTAGGCGTGGGTTCGGCTAGCCGTAGCGCTTCGTCGCGTTGTCGAGCGCTTGCGACATCGCATCCCAAGCCTTTTCGGCGCCTTTCTTCGCGTCGTCGAAGGCGTCGGCGGTCGCGTTTTGTACGCGCTTCAACGCGTCTTCTGCGGAACTTCGCTTCTGTTTCAGTTCGTCGATCTGCTTCTGCAGCGAGAGGCGAGCGTCTGCGTCGGCTTCTTTCGCTTTGGCTGAGAGCCGGCTCACTTCTGCTTCCGCCTGGTCAATCTTGGCGCTTACCTTGTCGACCATCGCCTGTTGTTTGGAATCCATGTATGCCTCCTGTGCATTTCGATAAATACGACTTCGCGGAACGTTGTCGTAGGAACTACTACAAGAATCGTTACAAGAACCGTGCCGGAATCTGGTTTGGGTTGGCTGTCCCTTACCGGCATTGGGCCGGAACACATCGTGCATAAGCGTTGTGCATAAGCGTTCAGAGACAAACAACAGGAGATCGATATGCAATTCAAACTCGAGCCATTGCCATTCGAAGCCGATGCCTTACAACCATTCATCGGCGCGCGCACGGTAGAGATACACCACGGCAAACACCATGCGGGTTACGTGAAGAAGCTTGATGCCGCGCTGACCGACGCGCGCAGGGACTGGTCGTTGGAGAAAATCGTCACGAGCAGTAACGGCTCTGTGTTCAACCTTGCCGCACAGGTCTGGAACCACAATTTCTACTGGCAATGCCTATCGCCGAAGCAAACGGCGGGGCCAACGGAGCAACTGGCCCATCTGCTCGCTTGTGACTTCGACGGCGTCGACGCGTTCAAGCGAGCCTTCGCTGAAGCCGCTGCGAACGAATTTGGCTCGGGATGGGCATGGCTCGCGCACAACGGCGTCACCGGTGGTCTGGAAGTATTCAGTACCACCGACGCAGTCAATCCGCTGACGAGCGGCCGCACACCGCTTCTCACGCTCGACGTATGGGAGCACGCCTACTACCTGGACTACCAGAACGAACGCGCGCGCTACATTGATGCGTTTCTCGACGGCCACATCAATTGGCCGTTCGCGTCGAGCAATCTGGACGCTGCGCTGCGCTGAGAGTTTGTAGATTTTGCGCTCTACGCAGGCTCGGCTTGTAGCGTTTACAACATATCTAGACTAGAGGACTTGAAACCTATGGCGAGCGATGGATTTCATGGAGACCGCAGCACATTGTCCGACACAACCATCGAGATGCACCGTGCGACGACGTCTCTGATCGAAGAGTTCGAAGCGGTCGATTGGTATCGGCAACGTGCTGATGCGTGCGCCGACGACGCCTTGAAGCAGGTGCTGTTGCACAACATGGACGAAGAACTCGAGCACGCCGCTATGGTGTTGGAGTGGATGCGGCGGAACGACGCACGCGTCGACCATCACCTCGGCGCACATTTGTTCAACGACGAACCCATCGTGACTCGGACGCATGTCGAGGACGTTGTGAAACCTCTTCGCGACGCCGCGGGTCGTTTGCCAATCCGTTCGTTGATTTCACGGCTCTAACTGGAACTACGAATATGGATCATCTATTACGAGACATTGCGCCCGTAGCCGCGCACGCCTGGCAATGTCTGGATGCTGAAGCGACCGACGCGCTGCGTACCACATTGACTGCGCGCAAACTGTTCGAAGTCACCGATCCGCTCGGTTGGGATACGTCGGCCGTCAATGGAACTGGAGCCAAAATCGCGAATGGCACATTGGTGCAGGGCGCCAGTGTGTTCGTGCGCCAGGTACATCGCATGGTCGAAATCAAAGTGCCGTTCGAAGTCGAACGGGTGCAGCTCGATGCGCTTGCGCGCGGCGCGAAGGGTGTGAAACTCGACGCGGTCAGTGCGGCGGCGCGCACTGCAGCGTTGGCGGAAGATAGATTGATTTTTGACGGTCTTGAGGGGGCCGACATCGACGGTGCCATCAAGCGGGACGGAGCGCTGTTGCTGCCCGACAACGTCGACGATCTGCCTCGCGCGGTGTCGCGCGCACTTGCAACGCTGCGCGATCGCGGGGTGGAAGGCCCCTACGTGGTGGCGCTGGCGCCGCATTTCTTCGAGGCCCTCGGCAACGCAACGATCGGTGGCTATCCGGTTTCCAAACACGTCGAGCGACTGGTGGACGGTCCATTGGTCTGGGCGCCGGCATTGGAGGGGGGCGTGGTCGCGAGTCGCCGCGGCGGCGACTTCGAGATTTGTCTCGGCGCCGACTTTGCGGTTGGTTACACCGGCCACACCAACAAATCGGTTGAGTTTTACATTGAAGAACTGCTCAGCCTCGTGTGCCTTGGTCCGGAGGCGTGTATTGGTTTGCAACGTGCAGCGCAATGAACTGGAATTGGGCACGATTCTCGATGTGCGTTGCCGAGGCCGTGTTGCGGAGGCGTGCCGCCATCACGATGACGGGTTCTGGCAGGCCCAACGCAGCCATGCGTAACCGAGCACACCAGCCAGTACCGACGTGCCAATGACGCATTGCTTGGCGATTTCGAGCAGTTGAGGGTGATCGGCGAAGCTCAACGTCGCGATGAACAGCGACATCGTGAAGCCGATCCCCCCGAGCATTGCCAGACCGATCAGGTGCCGCCAGGTCAAAGTCGCGGGCAATTCCGCGATACGGGTCAGCTTGCCGAGCGCAATGCCGCTGAGAATCCCCAGCGGTTTGCCGATCAGCAGTCCGAGCAGGATCGCGGTACTCAGGCCGCTGGCCCACGCGACCTTCAGCGCATCGCCGGACACGGCGACACCTGCGTTCATCAGCGCGAACGTCGGCATCACGACGAAGCTGATCGGCTTCTGCAGTCGGGTCTCCCAACGGCGGAGCGGAGCGGTGGCTTCGGATGCCACGTGCAACACGTCGCGCGCGATGTCGTGCTGCTCGGGTTGTTCGAGAATTGTCGCGGTGGCAGTGTCGTGTTTTTCTTTGAAGCGCTCGATCTTCTCTTCGATCTTCTCGACGAACGATCGACGGGCAATCGCCGGACGTACCGGGGCGGCGCACGCAACCACAACGCCGGCCAACGTGCCATGCAGGCCCATCCGCAGAAACAGCGCCCACAGCACCACACCGACGACAAGATATCCCACACCGCTTCTGACACCGCCCAGATTCAAAGCGAACAACACCGCAAGGCACAAAGAGACCGGAATCAGAGGTGCGGTATCGAACTGCGATGTGTACCCGATCGCAATGACGACGATTGCGCCGAGGTCGTCGACCACTGCCAAACCAACCAGAAAGGCGCGCGCCGACGCGGGGATCCGGTTGCCCAACAGCACCAGCAACATCAGCGCGAACGCGGTGTCCGTGGCAACTGGGATGGCCCATCCCTTGCTGATCTCGTGCGTGTCCGCAGCCGCTAGAAAGAGCGCTGCGGGTAACAGCATGCCACCGCTTGCGGCACACAACACCGCCGACGCATTGCGCAGTTGGCGCAGCTGACCAACGAGCAATTCGCGCTTCAGTTCGAGCCCAAGCAGGAAGAAGAACAACGCCATCAAGCCGTCGTTCACCCAGTGTTGAAGCGTCATTTGGAACGTCACGCCGGCCAGCTTCAGACCGAACTCGATGTGTAGCAGGTCGAAGTACGCGTGGTTCCAGCGTGAATTGGCGATGACCACCGCTGCGAAGGTCGTGCACAGGAGCAGCCACCCGCACGAACTCTCGGTACCGATGAAATCGCGAAATGGTTCCGACAGCCGATTCGCGGTTTTCTCGAGCGGCGCGTGGACACCCTCCGGCGGCGTATTCGGAGAATCCACTAATCCACCTAGGGTTTGAGTACGAAGCCGCAAGATGTCACGGCGACCTCGGACCACTCGAGCCATATCCGCGCCTGCGCCGATCGTCTGACGATCACGTGTGCGACCTGGCCTGTCGCGCAATTGACCACCATCTCATCGATCCAACCGACGAGATTGCCGTCGACATCGACGACGGTGTCGTCGATGAGCCGGGAGATCTGTTTCATCGCTCGCGCTTCCGGGTTCATCAAATGGAACCGAGCAAGATGCGTTCCAACGCCTTCGCTGGTTGATTGTCGAACCAGGCGCGCCGTGCGGCACGATCACAGTTGGCGGCACCTAAGATGCCGAGGAGATCATCTCTGAATCGGACCTCGCGTTGGGTTCGGTCACCGCGGAGCCGGTG
Source organism: uncultured Gammaproteobacteria bacterium (assembly GCA_963812255.1). Lineage (GTDB taxonomy): Bacteria > Pseudomonadota > Gammaproteobacteria > Pseudomonadales > Azotimanducaceae > DATJGR01. The sequence goes on from CAWEUM010000002.1 coordinate 23,588, forward strand.
CTGGCCGATGCGTCGTGTGACGTGTTGTTCGTGCGCCATGAGGCCTCCGACGCCGAGGTGCGCGACCGGTCGATACGCGGGGTCCCTGCGTTCGATCCGGAGCGGGTCCTTGCCGATCCGCAACGTATGTTCGATTCGCCCGAATGCTGTGGGCAAAGCGCACGGGCTAAGTGTTGCGATACGCAAACGCATTCTGAAAGCCTGGGAACAGGACGTGCGCGCTCAGATGGTCGAAGCGCGTCGATGCCAATGTACTCTGTTAGATCGGTGCCGCCAGATCATGGCTCAGTGGCGATGAGCCGGAATCGCGCCGCAGTACCGCGACTAATTGAAACCGTTGGCACCACGGATCGATTGGCGAATCCCGTAGCCGTCTGTCCGGCGGCGGTTCCGGCTCCTTCACTTTGGGCGAACTCGGCCGCGGATCCTTCACTGGGGCCGGCGGTTCTTCGGTGTCCGGTACTGGTGGCTTTTCGCGATCGGAGTCCGACGCTTTGAGCGGCGAGGAATTGATCGGTTTCGGCTTCGGATCACCAACCCTGCCGGGCGTGGGTGGCTTCGGCGGAATCGGCGGCGCCGGCCGCTCCGGGGGAATTTTCTCCCGGTCGGGTTGTTTACCAGGCAACGGTCTCGGCTGCGGCGGTTGGTTGGGTTTTAGCGGCTCACGTTGAGATCTTGTGGCAGTCATCGGGTACAAACCATTTACGGCGTTCTTGAAAGAGCCGCAAGATTCGTACCACTTCGAAGACGGGTCGCCAATAGGCCCAACGATGCCATCATGGCGCACGGCCGATGTGTCCGATTGCCTCACGATACGGTGAATAGATCTTGCCCTGTGTGCGGTGACGTCGCATTGTGCGTGGGAGGTGCACACCCACGTTCGGTGCGCAGCGTGTGTTCGAACTGTTTTCAAGGGAGGTTACGTGATGTCCTCAGACCATCGCGCTGAATTGTCTCTATCGCGCCGTCAACTGGTTGCCGCGATTCCGTTGGTGCTGTTGGCCCCGACAGGTGTTTGGGCCGCAACCAACGAGCTGACTCCGTTGCCGGGCACCAATGCGGCTGCGAAAGCATTGGCATACGTGGACGATGCCGCAGATGCCGATCCCAAACGCTATCCATCTGGCTCCAAAGAGGCGTGCGATAATTGTCTGCACTACAAGTCGGTCGATACGCAGGGGGGTAGTTGCGCACTGTTCCCTGGCTTCGAAGTGAAGGCGGCAGGTTGGTGTGCCGGGTGGGTAAAACTGGCTGGCGCAAGCTAGCGGTCTGTTCCGCGCCCGTGGCCACCGGCGTCGCGTTGATGCGCCGCCGACCTGTCCGCCGCGCGCTGAACTTCAGTCGATTATCACCACAGCTGCGCCTTCGATGCGGCCGTCGCGCACGGCGGCGAGTGCATCCGCCGTACGCGCCAACGGAAACGTTTCCACTTCTGTTCGCACGGGTACCTGCGATACCAGATCGAGCAGGCGCCGACCGTCTTCGCGCGTCAGGTTCGCAACCGATCTAATGCCACGCTCGCCCCACAGGATCGAATACGAAAACGATGGGATATCCGACATGTGGATCCCGGCGCAGATGACATCGCCGCCTTTCTTGACGGCGCGCAACGCGAGCGGGACCAGCGCTCCAACAGGCGCGAAGATGATTGCAGCGTCGAGCTGAGCCGGGGCGATCTCGCCGGATCCGCCGGCCCACGATGCACCGAGCCTGCGCGCGAACGCCTGCCCCGCAAGATCGCCGTCGCGGGTGAACGCATACACTTCGCGACCGCCGGCGACGGCAAGCTGCGTGAGGATATGTGCGGCGCTGCCGAACCCATAAAACCCGATACGCTGTGCATCGCCCGCCATCGACAACGCCCGATAGCCGATCAGTCCGGCGCACAATAGCGGTGCCGCTTGCGCATCGGCGACATGTTGCGGCAGCCCGAAACAGAAACGAGCGTCTGCAACCACGAATTCGGCGAAGCCCCCTGCGCGTTGGTAGCCGGTGAATTCGGCGTGATCGCATAGGTTCTCGCGCGCGCTGGCACAGAACTCACACACGCCGCAGGAGTAGCCGAGCCACGCGATACCGACCCGCGAACCGATCTCACCGGCCGCGCCGTCGCCGACCGCGTCGATCACGCCGACGATCTGATGTCCCGGAACCACCGGATACACGCCATCGCGGATGTCGCCGTCCACGACGTGAAGATCGGTGCGGCACACGCCGCAGGCCCGCACGCGCACGCGCACCTCGCCCGCCCCGGGCACGGGCACCGGAAGATCACGCAACGAAAACGTGCCGCCCGGGCGGTCCAGCACCATCGCTCTCATGTTTAGCCCTCCGACGAGATTTCAAATGAGTAGTCGTTTCGAGTTTACGTCGAACGCGCGTTTCGTGCGTCGGCGCGGTACGCTTGCGGGTAGCGACAACAGCGAGGCATCTGGTAAGACGCGCGCCCGTGTAATACCGTTGGGCAATGCCGATCGCATCGATGGCATCGTTATTGCATCATTGCATCGTTGTTATTCCAGTAAAACGAAGAGGTGAAGAAATGCAGAATGTGAGTACCTGTACCAAGACGTACCGGGACCGATAACAAGACGTACCGGGACCGATAAAAGGACTCCGATGGCCAGTTCCATTCGTAAACGCTTCGTCACACGCCATGTCTTCAAATGGGCGCGCGGCATTCTGCCGCGACTGTCGCAGACGGAACGCGAGGCGCTCGAAGCCGGCGAGGTTTGGTGGGACGCCGAATTGTTCGCTGGCAATCCCGATTGGCGGAAACTCCTTGCAACGCCACCCGCGCGCTGCAGCGACGAGGAGCAGCGGTTTCTGGATGGTCCGGTTGAGGAACTGTGCGGCATGCTCGATGACTGGCAGATCAACTGGGAACTGGGCGATCTGCCGCCGGCGGTCTGGGCGTTTCTGAAGCGGCACAAGTTCTTCGGGATGATCATCCCCAAACAATACGGTGGGCTTGGGTTTTCGGCCTACGGACATTCGCAGGTCATCCGCCGCATTTCGACCCGATCGACGACGGCTGCGGTCACGGTGATGGTGCCCAATTCGTTGGGGCCGGGCGAGTTGTTCATGCAGTACGGCACGCCCCAGCAGCGCGAATACTGGTTGCCGCGCCTCGCTGAGGGGCGTGAAATTCCCGCCTTCGGACTGACGAGTCCCGCCGCGGGGTCCGATGCGTCGGCGATGACCGACAGCGGCGTCGTCTGCAACGGCGAGTGGCACGGTGAAACGGTCACCGGTATCCGACTGAACTGGCACAAACGCTATATCACGCTCGGTCCAGTTTGCACGCTTCTCGGTCTGGCGTTCAAATTGCGCGATCCGGATCATGTGCTCGGCAATGTCGAGGATATCGGCATCACCGTTGCGTTGGTGCCGACCGAACTCGACGGTGTTTCCATCGGCCGGCGTCATCTACCGTGTATGCAGATGTTCCAGAACGGTCCGAACTGGGGCAAGGACGTGTTCATACCGATGGACCACGTCATCGGCGGCGAAGCGTGCGTCGGCAAAGGCTGGGCGATGTTGATGAGCGCACTGGCGGCCGGACGCGGCATTTCGCTGCCGTCGCAATCTGCAGCGGCCGCTGCGCTGTGTGCGCGGACCACGGGTGCGTACGCGCGCGTGCGGCGGCAGTTCAACATTCCGATTGGAAAATTCGAGGGTGTCGGCCGTCGGTTGGGGCGCCTTGCAGGCCGTGCCTATCTGCTCGATGCGGGTCGCAGGCTCACCTGCGCCGGGCTCGATGAGGGACGCAGGCTCGCGGTGATCTCCGGACTGATGAAGTCGAACGCAACCTATCGAATGCGCGAGTCGGTCGATGACGCGATGGATGTGCACGCGGGCAAGGCAGTGATCGACGGGCCGCATAACTACCTCGGCAACGCCTACCGCGGCGTTCCGGTTGGGATCACCGTCGAAGGCGCCAACATTCTGACCCGAAATCTCATCATATTCGGCCAAGGTGCGATCCGCTGTCACCCCTACCTGCTCGACGAGATGCTTGCGCTCGAGCAAACCGACGAGACGAAGGCGCTCGACGCGTTCGACGAAGCATTTGCGGCTCACGTGCGCCACAGCGTCAAAACGGCATTTCGCGCTTGGGCGCATAGTTGGTCGCGTGGCCGCTTCGCACCGGCGCCGGAGGCGGGTCCGGCCAAGCCGTTGTATCGGCAGTTGTCCCGCTATTCGGCAGCGTTCGCACTGACCGCCGACGTTGCGCTGATCACCCTAGGCGGCGCATTGAAGCGGCGGGAGATGCTCTCTGCGCGGTTGGGCGATGTTCTATCTGAACTGTATCTGCTGTCGGCCGCGCTCAAACGTTGGGAAGACGAGGGACGTCAGGCCGCGGATTTTCCAGTGCTGCACTGGTGCATGCTCGAAGGCTTCGGCACCATCGAGCGCCGGCTCGATGAGGTACTGACGAATCTACCCAGTCGCGCAGTGGCAGGATTGCTACGATTCATCACGTGGCCGCGACGCAACGGCGGCGCGCCCGACGAACTCACGCTCGAAGTCGGCGGGTTGTTGATGACACCGTCGGATACCCGCGAACGACTGACGGAGGGGGTCGACCGTGGCGTTGGCGATGACGGGCTGGCGCGCCTCGAACACGCGTTCGATCTGCTCGTGGAAACTCAAGAGATTCGCGACAAGCTTCACCGTGGTGGTGTCGACGACGCCCGCGTGGCACGTGAGGCTGGCCTGATTACCGCGGACGAGGTGGAACGTTGGGAAGCGTCCGAGCGCGCCATCGAGCTCGTCATTGAAGTGGATGATTTTGCGCCGGACGCGTTCGCCCGTACCGCGATCGTCGCGGACGACGCCACCGGTCGATCACCACAGGCCGCCAGATGATGGCGAACGCTGGCGATCGTGATGTCTACATCGTCGACGGCGCACGCACGCCGTTCCTGAAGGCACGCCACGGACCCGGTCCGTTCACGCCGGTCGATCTTGCGGTTCAATGCGGCCGCCCGCTGTTACTGCGGCAGCCGTTTTCACGCGACGCGGTCGACCGAGTGGTGCTCGGGTGCGTCAACGTGATTGCAGACGAGATGAACCCCGCGCGTGTCTCGGCTCTGCGGCTTGGCATGGGCGCCGCCATGACAGGGTTCACGGTGCAGATCAACTGCGGCTCCGGCATGCAATCCATCGATACCGGCTGCGATCTGATTCGCGGCGGCCGCGCCGATCTGGTTCTGACGGGCGGAACCGAAGCATTGAGTCACGCGCCGTTGGTCTATCGTCAGGAAGCCGTGCGCTGGTTTGCCGATCTCGCGGCGGCGCATGGAGCGATCGATAAAGCAGTGGCTGCTGCGGGCAGAGGTCCTGCACCTTTGAACGCGCTGCTGGATCCGGTGATCGGGCTCGAACGCGGTTTGACCGATCCGATCAGCGAGCTGAACATGGGACAGACGGCTGAACTCGTGGGCTACTTGTTCAACATCGCCCGTTCAGATGCCGATCAGTATGCGGTCGGCAGCCATCTGCGGCTCGCGCACGCTCAATCGCAGGGGTGGCTCGACGGCGAAGTCGAAGCGGCGGTGACGCGCGACGGCGAGCTGTTTGAACGCGACGATGGCGTGCGGCCGGATACGTCTATCGACGTGCTCGCGCGACTGCAGCCTGTGTTCGAACCGCCATGGGGCAATGTGACGGCGGGCAACAGTTCCCAGATCACCGATGGCGCGTCATGGCTGATCCTGGCATCTGAGCGAGCGGTCGAACAGCACCGGCTCGCGCCGAAAGCGCGGATCGTCGATCGCGCATGGTCGGCATTGGATCCGTCGATCATGGGGCTCGGTCCGGTACTGTGTACCCATACGCTGTTGCATCGCGCGGCGCTTGGTGTCGACGACATCGACCTGTGGGAGCTGAACGAAGCATTTGCGGCCCAGGTGCTCGCGTGTCTCGCTGCGTTCGAAGATGACGACTTCTGCCGGCAGACACTCGGGCGCGATGCTTCGATTGGGCGCATCGACCGTACGAAGCTGAACGTGGACGGCGGCGCGATCAGCCTCGGTCATCCTGTCGGCACCAGCGGCAACCGCATCGTGCTGCATCTGGTCAACGCGTTGCGCCGCAACGGCCAAAAGCGCGGGATTGCGACCGAATGTATCGGCGGTGGGCAAGGCGGCGCGATGTTGATCGAAATCGTATGAGAATGACTGTGGTGTTGCGATGACTCGGGACATGCTGACGGCACTCGCGGATCGTTCGTTGGAACTCGGTCCCGACCGAACCCCCGACTACGCACTGGAACACTGGCGTCTCACGCGGGCTGAGGACGGGATTGCGTGGTTGCTGGTCGACCGGGCAAACGCGTCGGCCAACACGCTGTCCGAGGCGGTCATGCGCGAACTCGATGAGGTCCTCACCCACCTCGAAGCAGATCCTCCGCGCGGGCTTGCTATTCGTTCGGCAAAACCTTCGGGCTTCATTGCGGGTGCCGACATCCGAGATTTCAAAGATACCGACGACGAAGCGGCTGTGGCTGAACTGATGCAGCGTGCAAACCTCGTTACCGATCGACTGGCCGCGCTCGATTATCCGACGGTCGCGGTCATTCATGGCTATTGTCTCGGCGGTGGCCTGGAGATCGCGCTGGCTTGCGACTACCGCATCGCGGTCGATGGCGCGCGTTTCGGTTTTCCAGAAGTCATGCTGGGATTGCACCCAGGGATGGGCGGCACGGTACGCCTCACTCGACTCATCGATCCGCTCGAGGCGATGACGATGATGTTGAGGGGATCTACGGCGCACACCGAGCGGGCGAAAAAGCTCGGTATCGTCGATGCGGTCACACAGGAGCGCCATGTCAACAATGCGGTGGCCGCCGCTGTCGCGGGAAAGATCGCGCCAGCAGAACACGGATTGTTCGATGCTGCGCTGACGACTACTCCCGGCCGCGTGATCGCAGCCCGTCAGATGGAGTCCAGAGTGACCGCGCGCGCGCCCAAGGCCCACTATCCGGCGCCACACGCGTTGATCGATCTCTGGAAGACGCATGGCGGCGATGCCGACGCGATGAGACAAGCGGAGATCGCCTCGTTCGCAAAGCTGATGTGCAGCGATACTGCGCGCAATCTGATTCGCGTGTATTTACTGCGCAACATGTTGAAATCGCTTGCGGGGCAGGGTGGCGAACGGATCGATCACGTACACGTGATCGGGGCTGGTGCCATGGGCGGCGATATTGCGAGTTGGTGCGCGATCAAAGGATGCACAGTGTCGCTGTCCGATGTCTCGCTGGTCCAGATTGCCGCGGTTGTTAAGCGCGCGACGCGCCTTTGCGCGAACCGGCACCTGAGCAGTATCGAAAGGCGCGATGTCTTGGACCGGCTGATTCCGGATCCCAACGGCACCGGTGTGGGGCGCGCCGATCTCGTCATGGAAACCGCTCCGGAGCGGCTGGACGTGAAACTCGCAATCTACGCCGACGTCGAACCGAGAATGAAGGCAGGGGCGATGCTCGCCAGCAACACCTCTAGCATTCCGCTGGAACACCTTGCCGGTGGACTGCAGGATCCGACGCGCTTTGTCGGGGTGCATTTCTTCAATCCCGTGGCGCGGATGGATGTGGTGGAGATTGTCAGCCACACCAGCACCGCGACGGGGACGCTGGCGCGCGCCCGCGCGTTCGCCGGGCAGATCGATAAACTACCCGCACCGGTGTCGAGTGCGCCCGGATTCCTCGTCAACAGGGCGCTGATGCCGTATCTGATGGAAGCGTTGGTGATGATCGACGAAGGGACCGCCAAGGAGACGGTCGATCTCGCGGCCGAAGCATTCGGCATGCCGGTTGGTCCGGTGGAACTGGCCGATCGGGTCGGTCTCGACATCTGCGTGGACGTCGCACAGACGCTGCAAGCTTCGCTCGATTCGCCGATGGCGGAGATACCCGGGTGGTTGCGCGAGCGGGTCGACGCCGGCGAGTTGGGTCGCAAGACGCGCCGAGGGCTCTACCCATGGAAGGGTGGCGATCCGCAGAAGGCGCGCCACGCCGCAGCGCCAACGTCTGCAATGTCCGATCGATTGCTGCTGCCGCTGCTCAACGCGTGCGCGGCCTGTCTGCGTACCGGCGTCGTCGACGACGCTGACGTGCTCGACGGCGCGATCGTCTTCGGAACCGGTTTTGCGCCGTTTCGCGGCGGTCCGATGCACTATGCGCGGGCGCGCGGTGTTGCCGAAATTATCGCCACGCTCGAGCGGCTCGCGCGGCAGCATGGCCCGCGATTCGAACCGGATCCGCACTGGCATAGCCTGACGTAAGCGCGATGCCGCCCGAGCCGTCGTATCACTCCGATCCCACGGCGCTGGCCGACGCGATCATCGAAAGAACAGGCGGGGCGATCGTGATGGCGATTCCGCTCGGTCTCGGTAAGCCGAATCACATCGTCAATGCGCTCGTAGCGCGCGCCACAGCGAATCCGTCTATTGGCCTGAAGATCATTACCGCGCTGACATTGGAACAACCGTCGCTGTCCAACGAATGGGACAGTCGATTTCTCGGCCCCGCGCTGCAGCGGCTGTTCGGCAACTACCCGCCTCTGACGTATGCCGCCGCGCTGCGGGATGGATCGCTTCCTGCGAATATCGAGGTCGCCGAGTTTTTCTTTCTGGCGGGGCGCTGGCTGGGCGTGCCGCGTGCGCAGCAGAGTTACGTCTGCGCCAACTACACCGATGCGCTCGGCTACATTCTCGACAGGGGCGTGAATGTGGTCGCGCAGCTCGTCGCGAAGCGCAACACGGGCAACATCGATGCTAGCGCGCAATACAGCCTGAGCTGCAATCCGGATCTCACGCCTGACCTCATCGAAGCGCGTCGCGAAGGGCACGCAGATTTCATTCTGGCCGGGCAGGTAAACAGCGAATTGCCCTTCATGAGCGGCGCCGCGGCGGTGGGTGTGCATGAATTCGATTTCATGCTCGATAGCCCGGCAACGGATTTTGAACTGTTCTCCACACCAAAGCGTCCGGTCAGTCTTGCCGATCACGCGATTGGTCTGCACTGCGCCGGTCTGATACGCGATAGCGGGACGTTGCAGATCGGCATCGGTTCGATCGGCGATGCGGTGGCGTACGGCGTGCTGCTGCGCCATCAACGCAACGATGACTTCGTACGGCTCACCCGCAGCATCCGTGTATCCGACGCGCCCGCGGGATCGGAGATGACACCCTTCGATGCTGGGCTCTATGGCGCCAGCGAAATGCTCGTTGACGGTTTTCTGGCGTTGGAGGCAGCCGGTATTTTGAAACGTCGCGTCGATGGCGCCGTCGTGCACGCCGGGTTTTTTCTAGGTCCGCGTGATTTCTATACCGCACTGCGCGATATGACGGAGGAACGTCGGGCGCGTTTCGCAATGATGCCGGTGAGTTTCACCAACACGCTGTACGGTGGTGTTACCCAGCGGCGGCAAGCCCGGGTGCACGCCCGGTTCATCAACAGCGCCATGATGGCGACGTTATTGGGCGCCGTGATTTCTGACGGTACCGAAGAGGGGCAGGCGGTCAGTGGGGTCGGCGGACAGTTCGATTTTGTTCAGCAAGCGTTTGCCCTGGACGGTGCACGTTCGGTGATTACGCTCAACGCCACGCGCCGAACCCGCGGCGCGGTGGTGTCGAACATCGTCTGGTCGTATGGCCACACGACGGTTCCGCGGCAGCTGCGCGATGTCGTGGTCACCGAATACGGCGTTGCGGAACTACGCGGTCGTAGCGATGCCGAGGTTGTTGCGGCCATGCTGTCGGTTGCCGACTCGCGATTTCAGGATGCGCTACTCGATTCGGCCAAGGCAGCGGGCAAGATCGACACCGCGTATCGAATTCCGGCTGAGTTTCGCGACAATACGCCCACGCGTATTCAGCGCGCGCTCGGTGCAGCGAAGCTCGAGGGGCTGTTGCCTTCGTTCCCATTCGGAACCGATTTTACCGACGATGAGCAGCGCCTGTTGCCCGCGCTCGAACTGCTGAAGCAGGCATCCGCTTCCCGGTTCGCTTTGGCGCGCTATGCGTTGAGAGGCGGGCTCGCCGACAGGCCTTCCGAGCTTCACGAGCGGGCGCTCGGGCGCATGAGATTGTCGCCCGCATCGGGACCTAAGGAGTATCTATACCGATGGTTGCTGCACGCGGCGCTTCTCGAATCATGATACGGATCCTTCGCGCATGAACGGATTCGTTGGGGCATCGACAGAACGATCGGCTCGCTGCACCGCAGTGGTGCTGCCCGGCGGTGGCTCGCGCGGTGCGTATCAGGTCGGCGTGCTGAAGGCGATCGCCGCGTTTGGCATCAGCGATAACCCATTTCCGATTGTGGTCGGGATGTCGGCCGGCGCGATCAACGCCGCGGCGGTCGCGGGTTCCGCCGGTCGCTATCGCGATGGTGTCGCGCGCCTGGAGGCGATGTGGAGAGGCTTGAGGGCCAGTGACATCTATGTGACCGATTTTGTCTCTGTCACACGTCGCGCAATATGGTGGCTGGTATCGATCGTACTGCACCTCGCCGATCGCGATCATCCACGGTCGTTGCTCGACAACGCACCGCTCGAGACCCTGTTGCGCAACAGCGTCGACTTCGACGGCATTACCGAGTCGATCCATAGCGGGACATTGCGGGCGGTCGCCGTATCTGCGTCCGGCTATGCCGACAGCCGGGTCGTGACGTTCTTTCAGGGCGCGGCCGAGTTGGCGGGTTGGCAGCGCGCCAGACGCGATGGTGTTGCCACACGGTTGACGATCGATCATTTGATGGCCTCGACGGCGCTGCCGTTTCTTTTTCCAGCACGGCTCGTTAGCGATCAGTACTTCGGCGACGGTTCGTTGCGCCTCACCGCACCGCTCAGCCCGCCCATCCGACTCGGTGCGGATCGCATTCTCGTGATCGGCACACGTGATACGTCCCGCGATCCGGTGCCCAGGCAGGCGACCTATCCGAGCGTGGGCTATCTGGCCGGACACCTACTGGACATCGCGTTCAACGACAATCTCGACAACGACATCGAACGCCTTCGTCACGTCAACGACATATTCAAGGCGATGTCCGCGGAGGCGCGCAGCAGCGTTGGTATCAGGCACATCGGCATCATGACCGTCGCTCCTTCGCGGGATTTGCGCGCCATCGCGCGGGAGCATGCGGAAGCGTTGCCGTGGACCATCAGGTCACTGCTGAAGAGCGTCGGTGCATGGCGTGGCAACTGGCGCCTGGCGAGCTATCTGCTGTTCGAGCGGCCCTACGTCGAGGCGTTGATCGAATTGGGCTACCAGGATGCATTGATGCGCAAAGACGAGATTCTGGAGTTCCTCGGACCGTAAGATCTGTCCACTAGCTGAAGCGCACAAACGAAACGGACGACGACACCGCTTCACGCCGATCACTTGCGGGTGTCGCGTTCGACTGCAGATCGAGCGTGCTTTCGATCTTGTTTTCCACGGTGACCACACCGTCGGTGCGGCCGGCAACCGGCGCATCGAATCTCAGCCGATAGATCGGTTCGGGCAACGTGAAGCGCCTCTCCTCCAACACGAGTTTCGCGGCGCGTACAGCGAGGCTGCGCGCTTTGGCAAAATCCGCATGTTGCTGGTCGACCCAGGCCATGAAGCTCAGCACGATGTTCGAGTCGCCAACCGTGGCGATGTTTGCGCTCGGTTTCCGTTCAGCGAGGACGAACTCGAGACCCAAATGGCACCGAGCAATCGCCGCGCGATGGGGTCGTCGGCTGCGGGCTGCTGACCGAAGCAATCTCGATAAAAGGCTTGCTCACGCAGACGGTCAGCCGTTGGATGGTGTTCCGGATGTCCGTCCGGATACCCACCTCGAAGAAAAGGTCGACGAAGAACGCGCAGGATCGTGGTGCCGATCCGCTGGATGCAGTAAAACCGATCGAATGAGCGTGTGGGCGGCGCCTTTGCTGTCGCGTTAGTCTCGAATGTTCAATTCCCGCCTTGCCGAACGGTAAGCGCCTTCGATCGCCACCGACAAGCCAATCATCCCCGCCAGCACCCACAACTTGTGCGGCGCGGTCACAGTGGTTTGCCAGATCAGGGCACCCAACGCCGCACAGCATGCTGCAAGCCCGGTGATGGATATCCAGGGGTTGCTCTGATTGCGGCGCGCGCGACGCGCGTTGGCGGCGTTCACTGCGGCAAAAATCAGTAGAAACCCGGCGCTGCCTAGCGTCGCGATACTCCTCAGATCGAGCGCGTTGGCCACGATCAAGGTCAGCGCCGCGGTCACCAACAATCCCACGATGGGTTGGCCCCACACTTTGCGTTCCAGCACCGCGGGTAACTCACCGTCCTGCGCGATGCAGTAACTCAGGCGCGCCGCGCCGTACAGTGTTGCATTGATTGCCGATGCGGTAGACAGCATCGCGGTGACCACGATCAGCGTGAAACCGGCGTGGCCGAGAAACGGGCGCGCGGCCTCAGCCAGTGCGTAGTCCTTGGCGGCGACAATCTTGTCGACAGGGAGATTACCGACCGTGACCAGTGCGACCAGCACATAGAGCGCGATGACGAATCCAACGGCAGTGTAGTACGCGCGGGGCAGGGTGCGCGCGGGATCGCGAGCGTCGCCGGCCGTGTTGGCGATCAATTCGAAGCCTTCATAGGCGACGAAGATGATCATGCCGCCAGTCACCAATTGGAGCGGAGACGCCCAGGCGGCCGGAGCTATCCGCGATGCCTCGATGCCAGTACACCCGACCCCGACGAACAGCAGCAGGATCGTGACTTTCACACCGACGATCCAAGTCTCTGCTTTGCCGATCAAATCTGCGCTGAGCAGATTCAACGCCGTGATGGCGACGATGCCGAGACTGATCAGAACGTGTTTACCGATCGGTTGCCACGCATCGGGCAAAAATGTCGCACCGTAGCTGCCGAACGCGAACGCATACAACGACAGCATGACGATGTAGCTCAGCCACAACATCACGTTGAGGCTACCAGTGAACATGCCGGAGCCGAACACACGATCCAGGAACGTGACGGTTCCACCACGACTCGGATACGCCACCGAGAGTTGCACGTACGCGTGTGTCGTCAGCAACGCCACCGCGCCCGCCAATGCAAATGCTATCGGCGTACCGCCATGCGCCAACTGCACCGCGAGTCCGAGTACTGCGAAGATGCCGCCGCCAACCATGCCGCCGACACCGATGGCGATCACCGCCCACACGCCAAGCGAATCGTCTCGTTCACTCATCGCAGTCAACGTTCGGTTTGCTCTGCTGCATGGGTCAAAGCATACTCGATGCGCGATTCACCCCGGAGGCCGAAGCGATGCTCGAGTGGCAAGTTGGCGATGTGAAGATCTCGCGCGTGGTCGAGATGGAAGTACCCATTCCATACACAGCGGAAGGCGCCTTTCTGCAGGAAGCGACGCCGGACGCGCTGCGCGACATGCCGTGGCTGTATCCGCATTTCGTCACCGAAGAGGGCCACCTGAAGTTGTCGATCCACGCTCTGCTGGTACAGGCGCCGGGCCTCAATCTCGTCGTGGATACCTGTGTTGGCAACGACAAACCGCGCGCGCTGCTGGGCGGGGAACCGCTGCAGACCGCTTTCCTTGCGAATCTCGCAGCCGCCGGATGCGCGCGCGAGTCAGTCGACACCGTGGTGTGCACGCATCTGCACGTGGACCATGTCGGCTGGAACACGATGCTCGACGGCGGCAAGTGGGTCCCGACTTTTCCGAACGCGCGCTATCTGATCGGCCGTCAGGAATACGAGCACTGGAGCAGCGATGGCGATGCCGAGCAGCAGGCAATCCTGGGCGATTCCGTGAAGCCGATCTTCGATCATGGCCTGGCGACCTTGGTTGAGATGGACCATCGCATCACGCCCGAGATCCGCTTGACTCCGACTCCAGGCCACACGCCGGGACACGTCAGCGTACTCATCGAATCCAACGGTGAACGCGCGATGATTACCGGCGACATGGTCCATCATCCGTGTCAGTTCGGTCATCCGGACTGGTCCCCGAGTTTCGACAGCGACCCGCTCGCCGCAGCGGCGATGCGCCGAGAAGTGATGGCCGGCGTCGCGGAAGAACCAGTGTTGGTGATCGGCACGCATTTTTCAGCGCCCACGGCGGGACGCGTCCGGCGCGACGGTAGCGCTTTCAGATTCGATGTCGAGTAGAAGGCCCCCTCGAACGTCTCGTTAGCTACCCTTGGGGAACAGGAACGTCATCTGCAGGCGTAGCGTCCAGTCGGCGCCGAACTTCGGCTTCTCGACGTTGTAGTAGGCACCTGCCGAGAAATTGATCGGCTGCTTGCCGAAGCGAACGATCTGACCGATCTGGGCGCCCAACGGAACCGTCCAGGTGTCACTGTTGCTGGCCTCCCAGTTCGCAGTGATGATGGGCGAGAAGGAGAGGTAACGGCCCGGGCTGTGTTGAAAGTTGTAGTTGACGAAGGGCTGCATCAGAAACTGATTGACGCTCGTACGATCGTTGTCGCCGGCGAAGTCCCAAACGTTTTGAAACAGCGCGCCGATCACCCACGATCCCTGCATCTTCAACAACACAACGGATGGACCAGCCGACCATTTTCCGGAGCCGAGCACCCTGTCTGATGCGGTGTCCATGACGATCACAGGCCCCGCCCCCCAGATCAGTCCATCCGCCGTCGGCTTTTTGGGTGAATAGAACGCTGTGAATTGCACGTCGCCGAGTCCGTCCTCGCTCTGGCCACCGGGGAACAGTTTCGGCTGCGAGATGATGGGAACGATCGTGCGCGTGATGATGTTCGTGTCGGCGTTCAAGCTGATCGGCCAGACCGGCTGAATATTCAGTACGTTCTGGGTGTCGTCGTCCGGTCCGAGCCCGTAGTTGGTGTTGTTCTGGAACGGGAGGCTGATCAGGTCGGCGACTGGGTTCTGCACTGCGCGGGCAAGATCGCTCGCACTTTGGTCGGCGCCACTGCTCGTCGACGCGAGCACGAGCGCAGTGGCGAAGACGGCGACCTGGTCGACTCTCAGCCGTAGTCTGAACCGCATATGGAACTCTGGCGTTTGGGCGCCGCGGATGCTAACTGATCGTATGCGGTGGATCTACACTGCCGGACCTTGCAGAGTCACTCGGAGGGGATTCGTCATGGCCAGAGGATCTTGTCTTTGCGGCGCCGTTAGATTCGAAATCGACAACGACGGTGTCGTGCTGGCGGTCGGTTGCTTCTGCGTAAGTTGCAGGAAAGTGTCCGGCAGTCAATTTGGCGTCTATCTGCAGGTCAGGCCCTCACGCTTTCGTTGGCTTGCGGGCGAGGACGCCACTGGCGCCTATGAATCTTCGCCCGGAAACAAACGCGCGTTCTGCAAGACCTGTGGTTCTGTCGCGCCGATCTCGACGTCGTACGGTGCTGTACGCGTGCCGGGCGGTGCGCTGGATGGCGACCCAGCGATCGTGCCAGACGCGATTCTTTTCGAGGCGAGCAAGGCTCGATGGTGCACGGCTGGGCAGGCACGCCACACGTTTGCGGATGCGGGTCCGCGTGAGTATTGGGCCTGTGTCGTAAGCCAACTCTATGGGACCGGTTGATCCGGCCTCATACGCGTGTTTTCTGATGCTTAAGAACGTTTCTATTGATTGTTATCTAACTTACTGTTATTCATGATCAATATGGAAAAAATATCTATCCTTCGGAAGGAGATGACTCTCCCAGACCTGCGTGGACAGGTATTCAAGCTTGGCAACATCCGTTACGTCGTGGCTCGGCATCAGCCGGAGTTGCGCCGAGTCCGCTGTTACCGCATGGATGGCAAGCTGGCTTCGATCGTGAAGCTGCCGCTCGCATTCGTGCTGGAGCACGTCGCCGACGAGATCTCATTGGAAGCGCTCGCATAGCGTCTCGCACCGCCAGCGTCCTACCCGCATGGCTGATTCCGGCTGGCGCATCGATCGACGCGCGGTGGGTGCTCGCCGCGCGCTCAGTTCGCGCGTTCGCCGACGGTTTTGTTGCGCTGTTGTTGCCGACCTATCTGCTCGAACTCGGCTTCGGCACGTTTGCCATTGGTTCGATCATCACCAGCACGTTGATTGGCTCGGCGCTGCTGACACTTTCGATCGGTCAGTTCGCACATCGATTCTCGCGCCGCGCGCTGTTGCGCAGCGCGTGCTGCCTGATGTTCGCAACGGGTGCGATGTTCGCGCTATCGACCGAGTACTGGCCGATCGTCATCGTCGCATTCGTCGGTACGATCAACCCGACGGCCGGCGACGTCAGTCTGTTTCTGCCGCTCGAGCAAACCGTGCTCGCACAATCGGTCAATCCCGCCGATCGCACCGCATTGTTCGCGCGCTATAGCCTGATCGGCACACTGCTCGGCGGCGTCGGCGTTCTGGCGGCATCGGTGCCCGAGCGAATCAATCACATGTGGGGGGTCAATCACCTCGCCGCGACGCAGTGCATGTTCGCGTTGTATGGCGTACTCGGCCTCGGCGCGCTCGCACTCTATCGCAAGCTTTCGGGGTCGGTGGAAGCGCCGACCGCCGCGCCGGCAGCGCTCGGGCCGTCCAAGGGCATCGTCTACAAGCTGATGGCGCTGTTCGCCATCGATTCGTTCGGCTCGGGTTTTTTCGTGCAGTCGATGCTCGCGTTATGGTTGTATCAGCGCTTCGGCTTGTCGGTTTCGACGGCGGCTGCGATCTTCTTCTGGTCCAGCATCTGTTCCGCGATCTCGTTTCTGATCGCTGTGCCGATCGCCAAACGCTTCGGGTTGATCAATACCATGGTGTTCACGCACCTGCCGGCAAACTTCTTTCTGATCATGTTGCCGTTTGCGCCGAACCTCGCAACTGCGATCGCGCTGCTACTCGGGCGTGGTTTGCTGCAGTCTATGGACGTACCGACGCGCACGTCGTACGTGATGGCGGTCGTGACACCGGAGGAGCGCCCGGCCGCCGCCAGCGCAACGGCGGTGCCGCGCAGTCTCGCCGCCGCGATCAGCCCGATGTTCGCGGGCTATCTGTTTGCGCTATCGACATTCGGCTGGCCGCTGATCATCGGCGGTGCTGTGAAGGTCGTCTACGATGTGCTGCTGTTGGTTCAGTTCCGGCGTGTGCAGCCGGACGGTGAAAAACCACCTGAACAGTAGCTTGGCCCCTCAGCGATTCGGTCCGCGATTCATTGGATAGGGTTGCCAACGTTCCAGCGGCGTACGTGGCAACACAGTGGGATTGACACAACTCATCGGCCACTTGCCCTTCAACACCAGCGCAACTTCACGACCGACTCTGCGGCGTGTTTCCGGCCGCATGCGAGACGTAGCGGAGGCAACGTGCGGCGTGATGATCACGTTGGGCATCGCGAGCAGCGGATTGTCTCGTGCGGGCGGCTCCTGTTCGAGCACGTCGAGCCCGGCGGCGGCGATCTGGTCTGTTTGCAATGCCTTGATCAAAGCTGCTTCGTCGATCGTGGGACCGCGTCCGGTGTTGACCACGACCGCGGTCGGCTTCATTGCTGCGAATGCATCGCTCGACAGCATGTGGCGCGTCTCGTCGTTCAGCGGTGCATGCATCGATACGTAGTCGGAACGCTCGAGCAATTCGCCGAACGATACCGGCTCGACGCCGTCTGCACTGATCGATAGTTCGCTGACGTATGGATCGTGCGCGATCACGTGTAGGCCGAATGCTCTGGCGCGCCGCGCCACGCAACGGGCGACGTTGCCGAATGCGATCAGACCCAACGTTTGCCCCATGAGTCGTGGCACCGCCGACAACAGTGGACGGCCTTTGAACCAGTCTCCGGACGCCGCCATTTGATCCATCTGCTTGGTACGGCGGCCGGCCGCCAACAGCAGCATCATGGCGTGATCAGCCACTTCCTCGATGAACACGTCCGGCACGTTGGTCACCACGATTCCGGCGGCCGTCGCGGCATCGACGTCGACCATGTCTACCCCGACGCTGCCGACCCCGATCACAACGCAGCGTTGCAAACCGGCGATGATCTGGCTGTCGATGCGAATGCCCCAGGACGTAATCAGCGCATCTGCATCAGCCGCACCGGCGAGGAACTCGGCAGCCGACGCACCGGGTACTTCGACCAGATCGGCAATCGGGTGCAGCGCTTCCAGTTCGAGCGCGTAGCGCTCGGCGATGTCGCCCGCTCGAGCGATGGCCGGCAATTGGATGGCGACTTTCTTAGGTGGTGTCATGTGGATGCACTCCGACGGGAGGCTTTCAGCAACACAACGGCTTCTTCACGCAGGCCGCGTTTGTAGATCTTGCCCGACGCGATGCGCGGCAGCCGTTCCGAGCGGATCCAGATGTGTTCGGGCACTTTGAAGCGTGCCAGATGCGCCGCAACGTGCGCGCGCACTTCGTCGGCCCGCAAGGCCATGTTCGGTTTGACCATCACGACCGCCGCGATGGATTCGCCGAGGCGTTCGTCCGGTACGCCGAACACCGCGCATTCCGATACCGATGGATGATCGTAGATCACGGCCTCGACTTCCTGACAGCCGATGTTCTCGCCGCCGCGGATCACCATGTCCTTCGCGCGGTCGGTGATGAAGACGAAGTCTTCTTCGTCCATGTATCCGATGTCGCCGGAGCATACCCAACCGTCGCGCAGCGTTTCGCGCGTTGCCTCCGGCTTGTTCCAGTAGCCGCGGAAGTTCATCGCGCCGTGGATCCAGATCTCGCCGGTCTCGCCGCGCGCCACTTCGTGGCCGTTGGCATCGACGACTTTGATGGTGACGACCGGTGGAATGGGACGTCCGCAGCTACGGCTGCGCTCCAGCAGATCAGCGCCCGCGATGCTGGTGCCGAGTCCGTTGGTTTCGGTCATGCCGTAGCCGGTGCCGGGCACACCCGCCGGCATTTGCTTGGCGATCTGGCGCGAGTGCTCGGGGGCCATCGCCGCGCCGCCGCCGCCCATCGACTTCAACGAGCGCGTATCGTACTTGTGGAAATTGGGTGACTGCACCATTTCCCACGACATCGTCGGCACGCCGTTGAAGGATGTAATGCGCTCGGTTTCGATCAGCCGCAGCGATTCCTCGGGATCCCACTTGTACATGCCGACCAGTTTCCGGCCGCTGCGGAACGACGACGTGAACTGCACATTCAGACCGGATACGTGAAACAGCGGCACTGTCAGGATCATCGCCGGCGGAAACGCCGGGGTCGCCTCAGCCAGGTCAGGGTTCAGCTCCACCGCAATGGCCGCGCCGCATTCCCAACCCATCACCGCGTGAATAATGCTGCGATGGGTTGCGAGCACACCTTTCGGATGCGCTGTCGAACCGGACGTATATAGAATGGTCGCGTTGGCATCGGCGGCGATTGCTGGTTCCGGCATGACATCTGCCGCGTCGGCCATGAACTGATGCCACGTCGTCAGGTTGGGGTGCGTGGAGGCCAGCCCTTCAGCGCGGATGGCGATCAGTTCGAGTTTGCGCGAGGCTTGCAATGGCAGCACGCGCTGCAGTCGTTCCGCATCGGCGAACAACAGCGTAAGGCCGCTGTCGTCGATGCCATATGCGAGTTCTTCACTGGACCACCAGGCATTCATCGTGACGGCGACGGCGCCAATCGACGTGATCCCCATAAAGGCGAACAGCCACTCGGGGTAGTTGCGCGCAGCGATGCCTACGCGATGGCCAAACTTGACGCCCCGGCTCTGCAGCCCATTCCCGACACGCGCGGCCCAACGCCACGATTCGTCGAACGAGTACCGCTCGCCTTGATAGACGTAGAAGTCGTTGTCTGCATGTACCAGGCTTGATCGGTAAAGCTCGCGCAGGTTTGACGGCGCATTTTTGAACACACGAAACGTGACGCCGTCGATCGTCTCCTGGATCATTTCGTATGGCTGGCCTGGTGCAGTCAGGCGGGCAGATGCCGCTCGAATGTTTGCGATGTTCATCTGTGCTCTCGATCTGCTCGTGACGTGCTCGTGGCGGAGTGTGGACCTCGAAATTCTGACACGCGAAGCGGTGGGGTGTCAGCCACGCAGCAGACTTTCATGTGACTTGCGCGTTGACGCAGAGGATGGCTCGCTGCAGTCTGCCATCCAGCAAGCGCATGCGCCGCCGAGGCGCGTTCAACGTAGGGGGACATTGATGCGAGCAAACAAGGCTTTGCGCGCGTGGCGCGACAAACAGGCCACAGTGGGTGGATGGTTGTCGATCGGCAACCCATACACCGCCGAAGTGATGGCGAACCTCGGATTCGACTGGCTGTGTGTCGATTTGCAACACGGGTTGATCGATTACACCGACCTGACGGCAATGTTGCCGGCGATCTCAACCACCGAGACGACGCCAATCGTCCGTGTGCCGTGGAATGAGCCGTACGAAATCATGAAGGCGCTCGATGCCGGGGCGTACGGTGTCATCGTGCCGATGGTCAACAATCGCGATGAAGCGCTACGCGCCGTAAGCGCGTGCCGATATCCGCCTCGAGGCCTGCGTTCGTTTGGACCGATTCGCGCGGCGTTGTATGGGGGACGCGGCTACTCGCTCGAAGCGAACGACGAGGTCGCCTGCATCGTGATGATCGAAACGGCCGAGGCGCTCGAGAACCTACAGGACATCGTCACGACGCCCGGCGTAGACGGGGTCTACATCGGACCGTCCGATCTCGCGCTTGCGTTGGGTCTGCCGGCGATCGGCGACAACGATCATCCCAGACATGTCGCTGCGGTGGAACGCATCCGCGCGGCGTGTGCGGAAGCCGGCATCGCGGTGGGCATTCATACGTCGAGTGTCGAATACTCGCAACGCTATCTGAGCGGCGGATTCCAATTCGTGACCTTGGGCAGCGACGCCGGATTCATGTCGCGTGCCGCGGGCGCAGATCTTCGCGCCGTGCGCGGCGGCACAGCAGGCGCGGTCGAGAAAACCGGCTACTGATGAGCGAGCACCTCACGCAGTTGTTGCTGGCAGGACTTAGCGGCGCCGTGCTGTCGGCGCTGGTCTGCGTCGCGGTACTGAGGCGCCGCACCCACGCCGCGTTCGAGGACGGCATACAGCGCCAAGCGGAACGCGCGAACGCCGACCAGCATCTGCTCGAAGAACGTCTCGATGCGCGCACGCGCGAGAATATCCGCCTCGACCAGGCCTTGAAAGCCGCGGTGCAGTCGCTGGACGCGAACCGCGACGATCACCGCCGTTTGATCGCGGAGAACGCGGCCACACTCGCGCGGCTCGACGAGACGACCCGCGCGTTCGCAGAGAAAGAAGCGTTGTTCAGCCAGACCAGCGAAGCATTGAAGCAGGAGTTCGAGAACCTCGCCAACAGAATATTCGAGGAGCAGGGGCAGTCGTTCGCGCGCAACAACCGAACTCAGCTGGACGGCTTGCTGACGCCGTTCCGAGAGCAGATCGCCGAATTCAAACAGCGTGTCGAGCAGGTTTATCACACCGAATCGAAGGATCGTGCGTCACTGCTGACCGAAGTTCGGAATTTGCATCGCGCCAGCGACAAGATCAATCAGGAAGCGGAAAGCCTGGCTAAGGCGCTGAAGGGCGACAAGAAGATTCAAGGTAATTGGGGCGAGTTGGTGCTCGAGCGTGTGCTCGACGAGTCGGGATTGCGCAAGGATCACGAATACACGTTGCAGGCGACACGTCGCACCGAGACGGGCGATGCGAAGCGCCCCGACGTCATCATTCACCTGCCAGACGACAAAGACATCGTCATCGACTCGAAGGTGTCGCTGATCGCCTACGAGCGCGCGGTTGCGGCCGAAGACGATGCGTTGCGCGATGCCGCGCTACGGCAACACGTGAACGATCTGCGGGCACAGGTGAAGCGGCTTTCGGAGCAGGAATATCACCGATTATTGGGGGTCCGCTCGCTCGACTTCGTGCTGTTGTTCGTGCCGATCGAGTCGGCGTTCATGCTGGCCATGGAATACGATCAGGGTCTGTTCACCGAGGCATTCAACAAACGCATCGTCATCGTCAGTCCGACGACGCTGCTGATGACGTTGCGGATCATCCACAACGTGTGGCGGTACGAAAAACAAACCAAGAACGCGCAGGAAATTGCGCGGCGTGCCGGCGCGTTGTACGACAAATTGCGACTCGTCATGGAAGACATGGTCAAACTCGGCGGTCTGCTGCGCAGTGCCGACGAGAGCTATCAGATCGCGATGCAGAAGCTCGCCAGCGGGAAGGGCAACCTGGTGCGTCAGGTGGAGCACTTTCGCGAACTCGGTGCGAATGTCCGCAGACCGTTTTCGAAGGAGCTGCTGGAGGCTGCCGAAGACGCGCCGGAGGAAGAGTCCGCGGAACTGGCTGCTCCGGATGCGCCGGAGAAATCGGACGTCGTCTGACTACTCCTGAATGCCGCCTTCGGTCAACTTTTGTGGATCGAGCAGTCGCTCGAGATCCTTGCGGTCGAGGTCGGTCATTTCGGCGGCCATGTCGATGACGGCGCGGCCCTCCTTGTAGGCGCGTTTGGCGATCTCGGCGGCCTTTTGATATCCGATGATCGGATTCAACGCCGTCACCAGTATCGGGTTGCGCGCGAGCGCGAGGTCGATATTGTCGCGACGGACATTGAAACCGGCGATCGCTTGATCGGCCAGCAGGCGCGAGACGTTTGCCAACAGCTCGATGCTCTGTAACAGATTCAGCGCGATGACGGGCAACATCACGTTCAATTGAAAGTTGCCCGATTGGCCGCCGATCGTGATGGTGGTGTCGTTGCCGATCACTTGGGCTGCGACCATCGTGGCGGCTTCTGCGATCACAGGATTCACCTTGCCCGGCATGATGCTGCTGCCGGGCTGCAAGGCGACCAATTCGATTTCGCCGAGGCCTGCCAGCGGACCGCTGTTCATCCAACGCAGGTCGTTGGCGATCTTCATGATGCTGACCGCAACGACCTTCAGCTGGCCGGACAGTTCTACCGCAGTGTCCTGCGACGACAGCGACTCGAAGAAGTTGTCGCTTCTGCGCAGCGGCAAGCCGGTCTCCCGCGACAGCTGCGTTGCGATGCGAGCTGCGAACTCGGGATGCGCATTGATACCGGTACCCACTGCGGTTCCGCCCTGTGGTAACGCGTGCAGTCGAGTTTGCACGGAGGCGACGCGGGCGATACCGCTGCGGATCTGCGCAGCCCAGCCACCGAGTTCCTGGCTGAGCGTAATCGGCATCGCATCCATCAGGTGGGTCCGGCCGGTTTTCACTACGCCCGCGACGCTTGCGGCCTTGTTCTCGAGCGTAGCCGCGAGATGTGTCAGGCCTGGCAACAGCAATTCGGACACCGCGAGCGCCGCGGACAGGTGAATCGCTGTCGGGATCACGTCATTGGAACTCTGACCCATGTTGACGTGATCGTTCGGATGCACCGTCGTACCGGCGGTGCGTGAGGCGAGGGTAGCCAATACCTCGTTGGCATTCATGTTGGTGCTGGTACCGGAACCGGTCTGAAACACGTCGATGGGGAACTGGTCGTCGTGCGCGCCGCTGCGCACCTCGCGGGCCGCATCCTGAATCGCATCGCCAATGTGCGAATCGAGCAGACCGAGCCCAACGTTCACCTGGGCTGCGGCGCTCTTGATCTGGCAGACAGCGTGGATGAAGCGAGGTGGCAACGGGATACCGGAAACCGGGAAATTCTGGACGGCGCGTTGAGTTTGCGCCGCATACAACGCATCGGCAGGTACCGCGAGTTCCCCCATACTGTCGCGTTCGACGCGTGTTTCTCGCTTGGTCGTCACTTCTGAGGTTCCCTTTTTTGTGCGTGGTCCGCGGACGCCAAATTTAGACCAGGCAGGACCTGAAAAACAGCCTCGCCCTCGACGACCCAGCCCCCGAAGCAGCTACTTTCAGCTGCGCCATAGACGAGCCGTTGGCACGTAGGACCGGCAAACGAGACGATGGTCACAGAACCATGGGGCGGGACCCGGTGGTGCCCGGTCGAGGATTGATCTGTAACTCAAGTCTTACCAAAACGTACATGGGTTTCACAGAACATCCAGGCCCGTCCGGAGTTAAATGGAGCCCGCGAGAAAGGACATCCAGGCCACTCTACGAGGGATATGCGATGCTGGTGTTAACCCGGCGTGCTGGTGAGTCGATCATGATCGACGACGACATCGAGCTGAAGGTGCTGAAGATCCGGGGTAGCCAGGTTCATCTGGGCATCGACGCGCCCAAACGTGCCGCGGTGCATCGCAAGGAAGTGTGGTTGCGCATTCAGGACGAACACGATGACCCCGAGCCGCAGGTCTCACACGCTACGAACGAATGAGCCTCACCCGCGCCGGCGTCGTTCGACTCCGGCCAGACATTCAGATCGTTATCCCTTCTCGCGCACCACCACATCGATGAACGCCGGCGTTTCACAGATCGCGTAGGGCCGAATGTGCCGTTCGTCGAGCACCCGACGCCACGGACGCACGCCTTCCAGTTGTTCCCGCCGCAGCGCATCGTCGCCCGGCTTCAGCATCAGACTGTCGAGCTCGGTGAAGATCGGGCTCACCTCACACAGCGATTCGAATTCGCAGCGACTCTCCCAACTGCCTTTATGCAGTTCGTCGACATCGATGTCTCGAATCCTCGCCCAATGCGACAGCGCGAGCGGCGTATCCGTGGCGACGATCAACGGGAGAACCGCGTCCTGCTCGCGAGCCGCCTGCAGCAATTCTTTGGCCATCAGCCACGGATGTGCGTCTCGATATGAACCGCGCCCGCCGTTGTCGAGGATCGCCGTCAACGCTTTGGCAGACACTGGAACCGCTATGCAGTAGGGGAATGTGTTCATTTGGCGGCGTTGTCGACTCCCGATACTGTAAATCTATACATACCTATCCGTATAATGCGGTGCATTGCTGCCTCAACGATCAGCCGTGCCAGCACTGCGCCCCAATGTGCCACCACCTCCGGACTACTACGCGAACAATCTGCTTCGGGTCGTCGAGACGGTGTCGCGACAGTATAGCGACATCCTTCTGGCGCAAGAGCGCGACTACCTCAGCCGCGTGCTGACGCTGTCGGTCGATGCTCGGCGTCTTTACGCGCGGCTACTGATGCGCAAAGGGCCGCTGATCCGCGTCGATTCGCTCGACTATTCCGAGGTGTCACATCTGCCCGCGGCGTTCGAGGAGCTCGAGATGGTTGCACTGCTGCAACGAAACCCACCGGTTCCAGCGGATCAGGTGCTCGCGACGTTGACGCGCGTCGAGCTCGATGACGCTTTCCCGCATGCATGCCTGCGCCGTGGCGGCGTACGCAAGGATGGACAGATCGCCGTGGTCGCGGCGCGCTATCCCGATTGGCGTATCCGCGAGCGCGTCGGCGACGCGCATCCGGTATGTAGCGTCGTCGATCTCGAGTTCATCGCAACGGTGCAGATTCTGTTCTTCGGCGACGCGCGCACCGACCTGGCCACACTGGTGCTCGAAGACCTCGGGATGGTGCGCTTCGAATCTTATGACCTGGATCCAGCACGACGTCAGTTCGGTGATCGATCTGAACTCGACGATTATCTGGCGATGCAGTCGCTGCGCGAGGCGCTGCGCGCGTTGGAAACGCGCTGGCAACGTACAGATGCGACGATCGTTCTCGACGCTTTGTGGCAGCTTCGCACGCCGCGCGCGCTCGAGCGGCTGCGCGGCGGTCTTGTCAATCGCCTTGGCCGTTGCGCCGAACGGGCCGGTGATTTCGACGTAGCGCTGCGCGCCTATGCGCGCGCGTCATGCGCGCCGGGTCGAGAACGTCACGTGCGCCTGTTGCGGCAGCTCGGCGACGATGTCGCCGCGACCGCACTGCTCGATGCAATCGATCGAGCACCGTTATGCGCGGGCGAACGCTACTTCGCGCAGAGGTTTCGCGTCGGTGGACGCGCGCGAGCGCGCGCAATCCCGGAGCAGGTTCTGCGGCTGCCGGGTCCGGTCGAAACGAACGTCGAAGCGGCTGCGTTGGCGGCGCTGACGCGCAACGGCGGTAGTGGACGTCACCTCGAGAATCGGCTGCCGCTCGGCATGCTCGGACTGGCGTTTTGGGACGTCGTGTTTGCACCGGTCGACGCCGCGTTCGTGAATCCCTATCAGGATCGTCCCGTCGATCTGTACTGGCATGACTTTCGCCGCGCGCGCACGAAGTTGATCGAATCGAGATTTGGGGCATTACGTGGTGCCGGCGCAGTCGCGCAAGCGGTGTGCGCGACTGCGTACGCAAAACGCGGTATCGGCAACGCGTTGGTTGATTGGCGCGCGCTTGATCCACAGCTGATCGGCTGCGCGAGCCGTGCGGTGCCGAATCAGACCTGGCTGGCGGTGTTCGACTACATGCTCGACGACCTCGAACAGACGCGCAGGGGATTTCCGGATCTGGCGCTGTTCTTCGGACGCGGCCGATATCAGTTCGTAGAGGTGAAAGGCCCCGGTGATCAACTGCGCCGCGAACAGCGTTTGTGGTTCGAGTTCTTTGCAACGGCAAACGTGCCCGCACTCGTGTTGCGCGTGGAGTGGTAATGTCTGTCGCCCCCGTGCGCCTCAAGCTCGCCGTTCGCACGCTCGCCGAGTTGACCTGCCGCGAAGGCGACATCCATTTTCGCTACGACGATGCCACGCAGAGTCAGGAAGGCATCGATGTTCAGAAGCGTCTGCAGCGCAATCGCGACGCCAGCTATCAGCGCGAAGTTCCCGTTGCATGGATCTGGCGCGACGACGATGTCGAATTTGAGCTGAGCGGCCGTGCGGACGGCTGTGACATCAGCGAGGGCGTCGTCGAAGAGTTCAAAACCACACGCACTGATCCTGCGCGGTTGTTCGCGCACGCGGGTAGCGTACATCGCGGCCAGTTGCGCTTGTATGCAGCGCTGCTCGCGCGCGAGCAACCCGAGCGGGAATGGCTGTTGCGGCTGCTGTATTGCGATGCCGACACGGACGCGGTGACGCCGTTCGACGAACGCATGTCCTCCGCGGCACTCGAGGCCTTCATGCAAAGGTGTTGCACGCGCCTCGCGCAGTCGCTACGCACGTTGCGCGCTCATCGCACAGCCCGCAATTCGCGGCTCGCGCAGTTGCGCTTTCCGTTTGCGGCGTTTCGTCCCGCGCAGCGGTCGCTGTCTGCAGCGGTGTATCGCACGGTCCGCGACGGTGGTGCTCTGTTGTTCGAAGCACCGACCGGCAGCGGCAAGACACTCGGCGCACTGTTTCCGTCGTTGATGGCGATGGGTCAGGCGTGTACCGATCGCATTGTGTTCCTGAGTTCGCGGACCACCGGTCAGGCGACCGCGCAGGCGAGTCTCGAATTGCTCGGCGCGGGCGACGTCGTCCGGTGTGTGACGGTGACTGCGAAGGCGAAGATCTGCTTCATGCCCGAACCCGTTTGCGATCCGGCGACTTGTCCGTACGCGCGTGGCTACTACGATCGCAGCCCGGCCGCCGTTGCCGAATTGCTAGAGGCCGGAACGATGAGCCGCAGCGCGATCGATTCGGTCGCCCGGGCGCACCACGTATGTCCGTTCGAACTGTCGCTCGACGCCGCGGTTTGGGCCGACGTGATCATTTGCGATTACAACTATGTATTCGATCCGGTGGTGCGCCTGAAGCGGCTCGCTGGCGTGACCGGCGATCGTATCGCGCTGTTGATCGACGAAGCGCACCAACTGTTTGATCGCGTTCGAGACGCGTTGTCGACGACTTTCTCCCGCGGCCTGATCTCAGCCGCCCACGCGAAACTATCGACCGTGTCGGCCATGCGCGCTGCCGCATTGGACCGCCGTCTGACCGCGTTGCGACGCACGGTGGTCGCCGAGAAGGGTCTCGACCGCAACGCGTTCGAGTGCCGCGTCGATCGCCCCGACGCATTGTTGCGCGCCGCCGAGGCGCTCTTCGACTCGCTAACGACCGAGAGCGATGATCGACCCACAGACGCGGTCGTCACCGAACTGCTGTTCGGGTTGTTCCGTTTGCTGCGAGTGGCAAGCTGGTTCGATTCGCAGCGCTATGCTGTCTTTCTACGCGGCAGACGCCACGAAATCGAGCTCGACGTACGCTGCCTCGATCCGAGCACATCGATTGCCGAGACGCTGAAGGAATATCGTGCCCACGTTCGATTCTCGGCAACGCTATCGCCTTTCGAACTGACAGCTCGCGCGCACGGTCAGCCGGATGCCCGTATGCTGCGCCTGCCATCGCCGTTTCCGTCAGATCGGCTCGGCGTCTTCGTGGTACCCGACATCAGCACCCTGTATCGCCAGCGCGACGCCACGCTACCGCAGCTGCTGCTCGCGTTGCGGACTATCGTGACGGCGAGAGATGGCAACTATCTGATCGTTCTACCGTCGTTCGAGTACCTGGGGCGTGTAGCGAATGCATACGCGGCGTGGTTCCCGGAGCAGACAATCGTGTTGCAATCGCGCGGCATGTCGGATGCGTCGCGAGAGGCGTTCATCAGCGCATTCGTCGATGGCCGTGCAATCGTAGGCTTCGTGGTTCTGGGCGGTGTGTTCACCGAATCCATCGATCTGCCGGGAGAGTCGTTGATCGGAATCGTCGTGGTCGGTATCGGCCTGCCACCACCGAGCCTCGAGCGCAGCGAAATGGCCCGCGTGTTCGGTTCGTTCGGTCGCATGCAGGCCTTCGAGCAACCCGCAATGACCCGCGTCGTGCAGGCTGCCGGCCGGCTCATTCGGCGCGATACCGACCGCGGCGTCGTGTGCCTGATCGACCGGCGTTTTGCGTCGAGCGAGTACCAAGCGTATCTGCCGCACCATTGGCAACCCGTTTGCGCAACCAGCAACGAACTGGCAATCGCGTTGGAGGGCTTCTGGCGTACCACATCGGACTGACGCGGCGCTCGGTGTGCTAATCTGCCGCACCATTTTTCCAGCATCTCATGCGTATGACATTTCGTCGCACGAAAATCATCTGTACGATCGGGCCGGCGACCGCGAGCTACGACATGCTCGAGCAAATGCAGCGCGCCGGCATGAACGTGGTGCGGCTGAACATGTCGCACGCCGATCACGCCAGCGCGGCAAAGATCGTCGGATGGATACGAACGCTCAATCGTAAGGTGCAGTATCCGGTCGCAATTCTGCTCGATACCCAGGGACCGGAAATCCGAACCGGTGTGGTTGCCCAACCGATGCTGCTCAACGCAGGTGACGTCGTGTCGTTGACGGTGCGTGGCGAAGTCGACGTCGAACACCGCTCGATTCAAGTCAACTACGAAGATCTGATCACGTCGGTGAAAGTCGGTGATCGCGTCACGATCGACAACGGCCTGATCAATTTCGAGGTGCTCGAAAAGGATGGGCCATATCTGACATGCAGGGTGCTGGATGGCGGCACGCTTGGCAGCAAACGCCACGTCAATCTGCCCGGCGTTCGCGTCAATCTGCCGTCCATTACAGACAAAGACGTCGCCGATATCCAGTGGGGGATGGCGAACGAGGTCGACTTCATTGCGCTGTCGTTCGTGCGTTCCGCCGACGATATCGCCCGGTTGCGTCAGTTGCTCGGCGCGAAAGCCTACGGAATTAAGATCATTGCCAAAATTGAAGATCGCGAGGGCGTCTCCAACATGGACGAGATCGCGCGCGCCGCCGACGGTATCATGGTGGCGCGCGGCGACCTGGGAATAGAGACGAATATCGCGGAGATGCCCAACCTGCAGCGCAACATCGTACGCAAATGCGCCGTGCTCGGCCGCCGCTGCATCGTGGCCACCCACCTGCTCGAATCGATGATCGGCAATCCGATACCGACGCGCGCCGAAGTCACAGACGTCGCCAATGCAATCTACGAGGGTGTCGATGCGGTGATGCTGTCGGGCGAAACGGGCATCGGGCGCTATCCGATACGATGCGTGACACAGCTCGACGAAATCGCACGCACCAGCGAAAAGCTTCCTGGCCTGGGCTTCGAGCAGGAATTAATCGCGACTTCCGACAAGCAGCATCTGGCCGTGTCCGCCGCGCGCCTGGCCGAATCGATCAATGCAGCGGGAATCGTGGTGATCACGCGGCGGGGCATCATGGCTGACCTCGTGACCAATTGCCGGCCGCGCTTCGCGCCGATCTATGCGTTCACGAACAACAGCCAGACGCGACGTCGTCTGATGCTGAATCGTTCGGTGATCGCCTTCCGGACGCCGTTCTCGACGGATCCGGAAAAGACATTGGCAACGGCATTCAAGGCGCTGATGGAACGTGAAAGGCTCCCGGCGGATTCGAAGGTGGTCGTGATTTCGGACGTGCTTGCGCAGCAGCGCGTGGACGCAATACAGATTCGAACACTGGACTCTACGTCGATTCAAATACCCTAGTGTAGTGCGCCATTCTGTGTGGAACTTGGTCGGCGATTGACACACGACACGAAGACAGGTGTTCTAAGGGGCGAACGCCGTCCAGATCATGCGCGCCGAAACAACGATCAGGAGGGCACCGAACACGCGCCTCAGCGGCAGCGGCTGCAGACGATGGGCTAACCGCACCCCCATCGGTGCAGCGAGCATCGATGCGGCGGCAACGCACGCCAGCGCAGGCAAATAGACGTAGCCGAGCAGGCCGTCTTCGAGGCGAGTGACATTCCAGCCGCGCGTGACATATCCCAACGAGCCCGCAATGGCGATGGGAAGTCCCAACACACTTGCGGTAGCCGTCGCGCGATGCACCGCCACGTTGAAATAGACGAGCGTGGGAACCACGACGTTGCCACCTCCGATTCCAGCAATTCCGGAGACGAGGCCCGCAGCAGCTGCGATTCCCGTTGATCCGATCGCGCCCGGCAGAACCCGATGCGCCGCGGGCCGCCAATTGGTCAGCATCACGATGGACACGAACGCAAGGAACGTCCCGATCGCGGCCCGCAGCGCGGTCAGCGAGAGCGTGGCGGCAATGAATCCGGCGCCGTAACTGGTCAGGATCACTGCCGGGGTGAAACGACGCGCGATCTGCCACTCGACCATATCGGCGCGGGCCTGGGTGATCGTCGCCGCGCTGCTGGTGAAGATGATGCTGGCGAGGGAGGTGCCGACCGCAACCAGCGTGGAGCCGTTGCCGCCGCCCGCGTGACCGGCGAGCACGCCGGTGTGGTCGAACAGAAAAATCAACGCAGGCACGACGATGACACCACCGCCGATGCCCAATAGGCCGCCGAGACCCCCTGCGACGACGCCGATCAGCAGGCAAATAATGGTGAAAAGCAGGCTGTGCAAGTAGAGTAGGCGCCGGTCGCGGAAGCGCGAGTCTATGAAATCCGCGGCGACCCGGCAATTGCGGGCCCAAATGACGAGTGGCTGATGGCGAATCTTTTCAACTCGGTGGAACGTGTTGCGGCGACGTGGTCTAAGTCGATTGCTTTCGATTGCGGCGTAGCGGGCTGTTTCACCTTTGCGGATCTGTTGGCGCGCACGTCGCAGTACGCTGGTGTGCTGTCAGCGATGGGCGTGCGTCCGGGCGACCGTGTAACAGTGCAGATCGACAAGAGTATCGAAGCCGTGTGGTTGTATCTGGCGGTGCTGCGAGCCGGCGCGATCTACATGCCGTTGAATTCCGGGTACACAGACGCCGAGATCGAATATTTCGTCCGCGACGCTGAACCGACACTGATGGTGGTTGAGCCTTCGCGGTTCGCAGCTGTCGAACACATTGCCGCGAGAGCCGGTTTGTCGATGAAGGCGACGACGCTGGCCAGCATGGACCAGCAGGCCGCGTCGATGCGCGAAGATTCCGAAATCGTCGATCGACTCGACAACGAAACCGCTGCCATCGTGTACACGTCCGGTACGACAGGTCGTTCGAAGGGCGCAATGATCAGTCACGGTAACCTTGCATCGAACGCAAATGCGCTGATCGAAATATGGGGTTTCAGGCCTGACGACAAGCTGGTGCATGCGCTACCGATTTATCACGTTCACGGATTGTTCGTCGCCTTGCATTGCGCATTGCTGTCGGGCGCAACGACGCGATTTCTTCCCCGCTTCGAGAATGCCGCCGTGCTCAACGCGCTGGTTGGCGCGACTGTGTTCATGGGCGTGCCGACGTACTACACCCGACTCTTGGCATCACCGGAATTTCCGCTGTCCGACACGGCATTGCGTCTTTGGATATCCGGCTCCGCGCCGCTGCTGGCGGAAACGTTTGCGGCATTCGAGCGTCGAACCGGATCGAAAATCCTCGAGCGCTACGGCATGACGGAAGCAGGAATGATCACATCCAACCCGCTTGCCGGCCCGCGGCTTCCCGGCACGGTTGGCGTACCGCTACCCGGCGTTGCCGTGCGCGCGCGGCACGAGGATGGCTCGCTCGCGGCCATCTTGGAACCAGCGGTACTGGAGATCAGCGGATCCAACGTCTTCACGGGGTATTGGCGCAATACGGAAAAGACCCGGTCGGCGTTCACCCCGGATGGCTATTTCGTCACCGGCGACGTGGTGACGATCGATGCGGCGGGCGTCATTTCCATCGTTGGTCGCCACAGCGATCTGGTCATCAGTGGTGGGCTCAACGTCTATCCGAAGGAGATCGAAGAGCACATCGACGCGCTGGATGGGGTCGTCGAATCCGCGGTAATCGGCGTCCCGCACCCCGATTTCGGCGAAGGGGTCGTTGCGGTGGTCGATCGCGCTGAGGCTTCGCTCGATGAGGCTGATATCATCGCGTCACTCAGACAGGGACTTGCCGCATTCAAACTACCGAAGCGAATCGTGTTCGTCGATACACTGCCTCGCAACGCGATGGGCAAGGTGCAGAAGAAACTGCTCAGAGAGACTTATCGGTGCCTGTTCGAGACGTCTGCGTGAAGTGGCTCGCGGGTGCGACAGCCGTCGCGGCGGCCCGAATGGTCGGTGCGGTATTGCTTGGCACTGCCTTGATTGGAACGGTAGGGGTCGGCACAGCGTTGGCCGCCACGGAGGCGGAACACCGACATGTCGAAATGCCCAACGGCGATGTGTACGACGGCCAGATGATGGGCGAGTTCCGCGATGGACAGGGTAGCTACGCCTGGGCGGACGGCAATCGTTATGAAGGTCAGTTCGTCGAGGATCACATCACCGGGCACGGCGTGTTCGTCTGGGCGAACGCGGACCGATACGAAGGCGATTTCATCGGCGGTAAACGAACAGGGCAGGGAACTTACACCTGGCACAACGGCGAGCGCTACGAGGGACATTTCGAGGACAACCAACTACAGGGTCATGGCACGTTCTTCTGGCCCGATGCACGTCGCTACGAAGGTAGTTTCGTCGACGGCAAGAAAAGCGGTCTCGGTAGCTTCGAGTGGCCGAATGGCAATCGCTATGTGGGACAGTTCGCCAACGATTCCAGGGAGGGGCTGGGGGTGTTCTATTGGCGCGACGGTACAGTCTACGAAGGTAACTTCGCACATAACAAGATGGACGGCTTCGGCGTCAAGAAGAGCGTCGACGGCCAGTCGGAATTTCAGGAGTGGCGCGACGGTACACTGGTTTTGGCACAACCGTTGATCGACGTGAAGAGCTGCCAGTTGACGATAGACGGCCGCAAGTGGATGTTCCGCGCCAATACCTGCATCAATGGTCTCGCTCAGGGCCTCGGGCCGGCCGTGAGCCTGGATGGCTCGTCTTACATACCTTCCGCACACATCGTACTGGGACATCTTGTTGATGGTGACATCCGCCCGCTTCGATCCAATGGCTGAAGCGCGACTCGAGATTCCCGGCTACAGCATCGAGCGGGAAATCGGCCGTGGCGGTATGGCACGCGTCTATCTTGCGGTTCAGCGCAAGTTCGGACGGCTGGTTGCGGTCAAGGTCGTTTCGCCCGAATACACGGCCGATCCAACGTTTGGTAAACGATTCGTGCGCGAAGCGCGGATCATCGCGCAGCTCAGTCATCCAAACATCGTGCAGGTACACGATGCGGGCGTGAACGAGCAATGCTACTACCTGGTGATGGAATATCTGCGGGGCGGTGACCTCAATCGACGCTTGAAGCGCGGACTCCACATGCAAGCCGCGATTTCGGTCGTCAAGGACATTGCCCGCGGCCTCGACAGCGCTCACGCGAAGGGCTTCGTTCATCGCGACATCAAGCCGGAAAACATTCTGTTTCGTGAAGACGGTTCGGCGGTCCTTTCGGATTTCGGTGTGGCCCGCGTCATCAGCAGCGGCGTCAGCCTCACGCAGCACGGTACGGTCGTTGGCACGCCGCAGTACATGAGCCCCGAGCAAGCCACGGGACGCGCCCTCGACGGTCGCTCGGACATCTACAGTCTCGGTGTCGTGTTCTTCAGAATGCTTACAGGAGAAGTGCCGTTCAAAGCGGACTCTGCGATCGCGGTGGGCATCCGGCATCTGCAGGATCCCATTCCGCGCTTGCCCGGGCACCTGAGCGCGATGCAGAGCGTTGTGGACAAGTTCCTGGCGAAGAAGGCCGAGTCGCGTTTTCAGACCGGCGCTGAGGTGATCGAAGCGTTGGACGGTGTGCGTTCGGCCGGGCTGGTACCGAATACCGTGATCAAGACCGAAGTCGTCAACACGGCGGAGATCAGGGCGATCGGCGATAGCGTATCGATGCCCGCCCAACGAGATACGCGATCGATCAGACCGGAACCGGATCAACGACCAAAGCGGCAGCGGACGCGACCACGCATCTGGCCCTGGATTGTTCTTTTTCTCGTCAGCTTCACCGCCGTCTGGTCGTACCTGTATCCATGGAACCGCGATCATGCGATCGAGAAATTTCTCTACACGACCGGCATTACCGAGAAGCCGGCCCTGGTCGATGCGTGGCGGCAGGCCGAATCGCTGCGCGGCGACCCGAATCAGAGTCTCGCCGCCGTTGTTGCCGGCTATCGGCGGGTACTGGAGGTCGATCCCGCCTATGAACAGGCACGTACCGCGATCTCGGATCTGGCCACCCAATGGAAGGCCAGCATCGCGCACGCGCTTGCCACCGACAACCTGGCCCTGGCAGAAGCCAAGCTGACCGAATCGCTGGCTGTGTTTCCGAACGACAAGGAACTGACGTCGCTGTTCGATAAGCTATCCGATCGCAAGCGAGCCGACTCTCTGGTGAGCAGTACCGAGGCAATGTTGCGCAGTCACGGTATCGATGATCAACCGTCCGCGACCGCGGCGATCCAGGCCTATCAGGAAGCACTGCGGTTGAATCCCAATCAAACCGTTGCGAAAAACGAACTGAGTCGCTTGGCGAAGCACTACGCGCAGCTTGCGGGCAGCGCCGCAGAGTCCGGAGACATCACCGGCGCGATGAACTTCCTCGAACGCGCGACGACGGCAAATGCGTCGAGCACCGATGTGGCGGCGGTGCGCGACCGGGTGCAGCAGGCGGCCAGTTCGCATCGCGAGATTCAACTCCTGTTGCAACAAGCGTCTGCCTTTCGGGCGAGTGGCGCGTTGATCAACCCGCCAGGCAGTAACGCGGCCGAGATCTATCACCGCGTGCTTGCGACCGATCCAAACAACGCCATCGCGACACAAGGTCTGTCGGAAGTGGTAGCGCAGCTGTTGACGCGCGCGACCGAAATGCTGGCCGCCGGTCAGATCGATGCGGTTCGCGAACTGAACGCTCGCGCGTCGGAAATCGGTCTGTCGGATGCCGCGATACGTGAGTTGAAATCGAAACTCGGCGCCGAAGAGCAACGCATAGGCAACGTCACGCGTTTGCTCAACGAAGCGCAGCAGATGATGGACGATGGATTCATCACAGAGCCCCCGGATCAGAACGCAGTCGCGCGCCTGTTGGAAGTACGACGTCTGGACCCAAACAACGTTCGCGCCCGCGAAATGCTGAATGCGGCGGCCGGCCGCCTCGCCGCCGTCGCGCGGGAGGCGTACGCAGCCGGATTGAAGGCCGAGGCGCAGCACTACCTGGAACTGGCGCTGACCGTGACACCGGACGTGCCGGATTGGCGTGCGCTGCGTGATAGTTGGGCGGCGGAGAGTATCCAAGGAGGTGATCAGTGAAGGGAGCCGATCTGCCAAAGGGACATCGTGTGGTGGCTTTTGTGGATGTCGTCGACAGCGTCGGGTTGTATCACCGCGTCGGCGACGAAGTCGCCCATCTGCGTATCGATGAAGCGTTGGCGCTGGCGGACGCGTGCGCGGTGGAGGGCGACGGCCGTTGCATCAAGCGCAACGGCGATGAACTGCTGCTGCTGTTTCCGAGTGCGGACGCCGCGTGCAATGCGCTGCGCGCGATCCAGATCGACGCGCAATTGCCGCTGCGCGTCGGCGCACATGCCGGCGCTTTGATTCACAAGCGCGGCGATGTGTTCGGCGATACCGTCAACATAGCCGCGCGAATGGTGTCGATCGCGCGCGCGCGCGAAATCGTCATCTCCGAGACGGTGCAGAGCCGTTTGAATCAGGAATTACGCAACGTGTGTCGGCGATTCGAACAGGTGCGCCTGCGCGGCACCGAACGAACGATGGCGATCTACCACTTGTGTTGGGAACCGGCGACGGCCACGCATTTCAATTTTTCGGTGCGACGCACGGAAGTCAGCCGCCGTCGCCTTCTGTTGAAGACCAAATCAGGTCCGTTGGCGCTGACGCGCGAACAGGAACTGACGATCGGTCGCGACCCACAGTGCGATGTCGTCATCGACGATCCTCGAGTCTCGCGCTTTCACGCTACGCTCGAGTGGCATCGCGGTGCGGTCGTGTTGCGCGATCACAGCACGAATGGCAGTTTTGTTCGGCCAACGAATGACACGCACCCGCATTTCGTCCGTCGTGAGGTCCTGCGTATTCGCGGCGCAGGAGAGCTGAACTTCGGTGGCCCGGCCGTGAACTGCAGTGTCCAGTTCAGTTTCGAATAAGAATGAATGACCCGCGCTACACCCTGGTGCTGCTCGATGAGCCGGATTCGACGTTCCCCCTTGTCGGTAGTGTCACGGTGGGTCGTCATCTCGATAACGACCTGGTCATTGCCGGCGAAGATGTGCGCGACTTCCACGTGCGAATCGAGACGACCGAACGCGGACCGCGCGTGATCGTGCTCGAAGGCGCGGCCGCGCACGTTGACCGGACGCCGATTGAAGGCTCGATCGGGATGCGTCCGGGCACCGAATTGATTCTGGGTCAGCATCGATTACGACTCGACGCCGAGACATCCGCGCCGGAGTGCGGTTGGAAGTTGCATCGAGTCCGGGACGGTGTCGGTCTGGAAATCAATCCGAACCTGAACGTCGGGCGGGCGACCGACAGCGATCTGCAACTGGTCGAAGGCCATGTTTCGCGACACCACGCTCGCCTGAGCACACGTCACGGCCTGGTTTGGCTCGAGGATCTGGCGTCGGCCAACGGGACATTCGTCAATGGCGAGCGCGTTGTTGGCGCGTGGCGGCTGTTCCATGGTGATGAGATCGCGTTCGATACCGCGCGCTTTCAACTCATCGGCGATGGGCCCGACCTCACGCCGATCCGAACCCCCGGGCAACCCCCGGACCAGCTCGAGCTATCGCAACGTATCATCGCCGAGCCGGCGCCTCCTCAAACCGCGGAAGTTGCCCAGACGACGCTGGGTACCGGCAGCGGCGCGATGCCCGCCGCCATTGCGGCGAGTCCTGACGGACCCGCGTTGATCGGTCGCAGCCCGCCCGTGGTTGGGCGCGTGTTCCCGCTGGCGTTCGGTCGCCATCTGATTGGTCGGGCACCGGAAGCGGACATCCACCTGTCGGAAGCAAGTGTGTCGCTCCGTCACGCGGAGTTAGAACTGCGGCCGGATGGAGCCCGACTGGTCAACCTGATTTCGACCAATGGAACATTGGTCAACGACGTCGAGATTCACACGACTCAGCTGTCGGATGGTGATTGCGTACGCATCGGCCGGTTGACATTCGTGTATCGCGAACCCGCTTCGCCAGCACCGCGGCGCTCGAACCTCCGAGCCTGGCTGATCATAGGAACCGTTGGCGTGATCGCGGTCGTGCTCGGGCTGATTGCTGCATGGTAATTCGCACCCACGTTTGGAGGTCGCGCAGGGGTGCCTATTCTGCTTCGCTAGATCGGGGTCCAGTCGCACGGTGGTTGACTATGATGTAGCGCTCCGGCTCATTGTTGATAGAGCCGCTTAGCAGGATAGGTACCCCTGCGCGATCCAAAGCGCGTCGCTACGACCACCACATCGAGACTGGACCTCGATCCAGTCCTGCAAGAATACTACCGACACCGATCCCTCGCCTCGCGTTGCGTTTCGCAGTGCAGCAAATTATGCTTCGGCGCCTCTGGGTCGGCGGATTTCACGATGGGTGTGAAGATCCCTTTTCGGCGCGAACTCGAGTTCGAATATGGTGTGGTGGCGGAACTGTCACCACGTATTCGGCGCGTCATAGCGAACAACCCAAGCCCGTTCACGCTGCACGGTACCGGCACTTACATCCTCGGCCATGGTGATGTTGCGGTCATCGATCCCGGCCCTGCGGATCCACAGCACATTGCGGCAATTCTCGCCGCCACCGAGGGCGAACGAATCAGCCACGTGCTGGTCACGCACACCCACATGGACCACTCACCGGGCTGCGCGCTGCTACGTGAACATACCGATGCGCCAACCTATGCGTTCGGTCCGCATGGATCGGGAACGGAGGCTGAAGAGGATTCGGGCGTGAAGCTCGAGGAATCCGCCGATCACGATTTTGACCCCACGATACGGGTGCGCCACGGGGAGGTTCTGGCCGCAGACGGTTGGTCGGTCGAATGCGTGTACACGCCGGGTCACACGTCGAACCACACCTGTTTCGCGCTGAGCGAGGAACGCGCGCTGTTCACAGGTGATCACATCATGGCGTGGTCGACCAGCATCATTTCGCCGCCGGACGGCGACATGCGTCGCTACATGGCGAGCTTGGAACTACTGCTCGAGCGCGACGACGCAGTGTACTGGCCAACGCACGGACCGGCGGTCCTCGATCCGAAGGGTCATGTCAAGGCATTCATTGCTCACCGCCGCGAGCGAGAGGAGCAGATCATCGCGTGCATCGAACGCGGTCAACACCAGATCGAAGACATGGTGCCGACGATGTATGTCGATCTACCCGAGTTCATGTATCGCGCCGCCGGCCGCAGCGTGCTGTCGGCAGTGATGTATCTGGTGCAACGTGGCGAACTGCGATGTGACGGCCCGGCTACGCTCACCGCAGATTACTTCCGGGCGTGAGTCAATGGTTCGACGCCGATGGCGTTTCGCCGTTGACCTTCGCCGGCGCGGCAACGGCACTTTCCAACGGCAACTGAACGATCACCACGACACCCGACCCGTCCGGGAGGTTCATGCCGCGGACACTGCCACCGTGGTATTCGGCAATCACCCTTACGACATACAGGCCGAGACCGAAGTGCAGCCGATTGCGCGCCTCGATGCCACGGTGGCTCACCATGGAATCGAACAGCGTCTGCTCTGCCGCGGGGGGTAGCGTAGGGCCGCGGTTTGCAACGGTGATTCTAAGCAGATCCTTGAAAGCGTCGAGCTGAACCTTTATTGGGCTGTTGGGGCGGTGGAAGTCGATTGCGTTGTCGATGATCTTGTCGAGCAGTTGTTCGATCCTATAGTCGGAAACGCGGGCATAAACCGGACGGCCGGTGCCGCGAAAGGCAAATTGGCAATCCTTGTGTACGACGCGGCAGTTTGCCACGTAGTTCTCCATCAGTTGCTCGATATCCACGAGTTCGAGTTCCTCCGCTTCGAGCGACTCTTCGAGATTCGCCGCGTCGGCGAGATTCTGCACGATCGCACCGATACGCATGACGCCGCGCTTGGCGCTGTCGAGATATTTGCTGTCGGCAACGCCCGGATTTTCTTCGGCAAGGTTCTGCAACGACGTGCTGAGTGTGTTCAGCGGATTGTTGATCTCGTGACGCAACGTCCGCGGCATGTTCTCGAGAAACTGATTGTGCTGCTGCAATTTCGACAACATGCCCGATACGCTGCGCGCGAGATCACCGATCTCATCGCCTGAGTTCATTGCGCTCTGTAGCGCATTGGCCCGCAATCGTCCGCGTGAATCGATTGCGGCGCTCGCTTCACGTCGTAGCTGGCGAATCCGCCACGCCAGCCGTCCGGCAAACGAGACCAGCACGATGAATACGACCAGCAGACTGACGATCGAGAGCACGATGACCTGTTCGAGCGCCGCGCGCTGGAATGCCAGAATGTCGGCGATGTTCTGCTCGACGACTACGCCGCCGAGAATCCTGTCGCGTGAGACGATCGGATGCGCAGCCATGATGATCTCCTGATCGTTCACGCGGCAGCGCAGTGCAATGGGGTTGCCCTGTAAAGATGATTCGATCGCTTTGTTGATGACCGCCTGAGAATCCGACGAGAGTTCGTCGTCGCCCCAGCGCTGCCACATGACGAGGCGATGGACGATCGGCCGGATGATGTCGAACCAGCGCCGCGTCCCGAATGGCCAACTCGAGTCGGTCTCGTCGTGGTCCTCGCTCATCGTGAAGCTGCCTGTTTCGGCGCGAACGCGGTTTTGCGCGTCGATGACGAGAATTCGCGCGCCCGAGTAACCGAGGCTCTGAATGATGTGCAATACCTCGGGAGAACGCAGCACGACGAGATTGAAACTCGTCTTGCCCGCTGACGGCAGCGTTTGGGTGGTTGCACGGATCTCACGCGTGTCGGGGTCATCGACATCGACGTAGGACAGTCCGAAGAATTTCCGCGAACCGAGCATAGTGAGGGGCATCCGGAACTCGACATCGATGCCGTTGTCAGTCCGTTCCATGTTCCCTTGAACCTGGTTTTCCGGTGTCCCGGTCACCGCGCGTTTCCAATCCTTGTCGACGCGATACGCGGTAGTGACACCGGGTGCCCCGAACGTAATGACGATGCGGCCGTCCTCGCCGTCCGCCTGAATGAAGTTCAGGCGAACCGAATCCGCGTTGTCCAGCCGTAGGTACTCGGAGTTGCGATAGACGATCTTGTCGTCCTTGATCCGCATGAACGCATACAGTTGTCCGCCACGCTCGCCCAGCAGCAGTTGGAAGCCGCCGTCGCGAAGATTGTGCTCACTGTCGACGCCGAACTTGAGAAATTTCTCCGATACCTGTTCCCAATCGTTGTCTTTGCCGTCGATCCGAATCGGATTCGGCAGCGGCCGCGCGTACAGCGACTCGTAGTCCTGAATCCGCACCGGAAGGTCGTTGAACAGATCCTCGCGGCCGTTGAACAAAGTCGATATACCTTCCGCCGTCAGTAGTTGTGCCTGCGATTGACCTTGAATGAGCAGGCGCTCCATGCCGATCAACTGCCGATAACTGATCCACGGCACGATCAACAACACCAATCCCCACATCAGCAACTTGGTGCCAAGGCGGGGACCACGAATGCGGTTGCCGACCTTCATGGGTGTTGGTGTCGTCTCGCCAAGCTGGCTCTATGGAGTGGACCAACGATATCCGTAACCGTACTCGCTCTTGATGCACGCGAAATCGCCGTCGACTTTCTCGAATTTCTTGCGAATGTTGCGCATATGCGTGTTGATCGTATTGTTCGTCACCAGGCTCTGCATCGTCGCATTCATCAACGTTTCGTAGCTGACGGCATGACCCGGTACGCGCACGAGCTTGGCCAGCATTCTAAATTCGGTGCCGGACAAGTTGATCTGCTGGCCCTTCCACGACACCAGCAGCGCCTCCTGATCGAGCGTCAGGTCGCCGATGCGACGTGCCGTCGTGCTTTCGTTCGAACTCGCGGTGTTGCGGACTTCATTGATCCGCAACAGTGACGATATGCGTTCGGCGAGATAATCGAGCGAAATCGGTTTCGGTAGATAATCCCATGCGCCCAACCGCAGTCCGGAAATCTTGTCGATCTCCCCGATGCGTTCGGTCAGGAAAATGACCGGCAGCGTGGGTGCGCGCACCAACAGATCACGGCATAGCTGAAACCCGGCGTCGACCTCTTCGCCGAGGATGATGTCCAGAATCGCGAGATCCGGCATTTCGCGTTCGATGCCCGCGAGGGCTTCTTCGCGGCTCCCGTAGGCGGACACGTCGTAGCCCTTCTTGGTGATCGCGTCTCGATAGTTCGCTCGCTGATCCTGATCGTCCTCGACGATCGCGATACGCTTTGTCATGGTGCGTCCAGACGACATTCGAAGACGACATATTAGCCTGTTAGCGTGTGGAGATCGCGGAGCGGCGCCCATCCTCTTGCAATGGTAGATGACGCGGGGCAGGCTTCGCCGCCGAGTCCGCATAGCTGAACGTGGAATACTTTACAGTCGACTATTGGGCGCAGAACTGGCTCGAGGCAACGGGGCTCATATCGGGCCTGTTGTGTGTCGTGCTGCTGATCCGCCAGAACATCTGGAACTGGCCGATCGGTCTTTTGTATTCGGTCGTATCGATCGTGGTTTTCTACCGATCGCGGCTCTACGCCGATCTTGTACTGCACGTCTTTTATGTGGCGATGAATGCATACGGTTGGTACTACTGGTTGTTTGCAACACGACCAGCAGATCTGAATGAAGTACCCGTCCGCCGCACGCCGCTTCGTGACGCCGTCTGGTTGCTGAGTCTCGTAGCGATATCGGTCGTGGGACTGGGCTGGTTTCTCTCGCATCATACCGATGCGGCAGTACCCTACTGGGACAGCGCAACGACAACGATGAGTTTCGCGGCGATGTGGATGACCGCGCGCAAGTACATCGAAAACTGGATCGTGTGGCTGATCGTCGATGTGGTCGCGACGGGCATCTATCTTTACAAGGGCATCGAGATGTACGCGCTGCTGTATTGTGTCTACATCGGCATGGCGTTTGCGGGATGGTGGGCATGGCGCAGGTCGATGGAAACAGCAGCGGTTTGACCGTTGCGGTCGTTGGCGCGGAGTGCGCCGGAAAGACGACGCTGGCCGCTGGACTTGCGCAGCGGTTCGACGCGCCGTGGGTGCCGGAATACGCACGCGAATACCTCGGTGCGCGGGCGCGATACGACGCGGACGACGTCCTCGCGATCGCACGGGGTCAGCATCGTGCGGAGGCGGCGATCGCGGGCACCGCAGACCTTCTGTTCGCGGACACCGATCTGGTCGTCATCAAGATCTGGTGGCAGGTTCGGTTCGGC
Organism: uncultured Gammaproteobacteria bacterium; assembly: GCA_963812255.1. GTDB lineage: Bacteria > Pseudomonadota > Gammaproteobacteria > Pseudomonadales > Azotimanducaceae > DATJGR01. Next base: position 66,611 of record CAWEUM010000002.1, read on the forward strand.
GGCAGCCATGCGTGCATCGATACGCAATTGAACGCGGATCTGGTGGGCCCGCGACGGCGCTGCTACCTGCTACCGACCCCGGACATGCCCTGGGTGTTCGATCCATTGCGCGAGAGTCCCCAAGATCGCCCGGCGCTGCATGCGCGCTATCGTGCGCTGCTCGATTCACTCGGCGCGCGATACCTGGAAGTGTCCGGATCGCCCGGTCAACGGCTGGATCGGGCATCGGCTGCCGTGCGCGGTTGGCTCAGCCGTTGATTTCCTTCAATGCTTCCACGCTGCGTTCGCGCTGAGCCTCGATTTCGGCACGGCGGTTGCCGCATGCAAGTTGCGCCAGCGCCCATGCGTACTCTCGCAGGAAGTATTGCTTGCGGATGGCGCGCCGTTGCGGAGTCGTTGGCATGCGCGTCGATTCGATCAGCTCCAGGTAGGTCTCGATCAAAGCATCTGTTCCGGCAAGGGACCAGCCGAGCCCTTCGGTCAGACAGATCAGATCGAACAATGGGTCGTTGTCGCCGGCGATCTCCCAGTCGAGCGTGCACCAGCGCGTCGGATCCGTCGCGCTGACGACGATGTTCCACGGATTGAGATCGTTGTGACATGGCCTGATCTGCAACGGCGTACGCGAGAGGGACTCGTGCTCCTTCGCGAGCCACGGCAGTGGCAGCTCACCGCGTTCGGAAGCGATTCGCAAGTCGCGTGCGATCGTCTGCACCAGATCGTAACGGCGTCCCAACGGGGGCATCCGCAGATGCAACCTCGCCAGGTATTGAGCGATGGCGGTGCTGTCTGGTTGCGTATCGATCAGCAACGGACCCGCCACGCGCCGTGTCAGCATATGGCCGTCGGGCAGCGAAAAAGCGACCAGCGGCGCCGTCAACAGCGCGACGGGTCCGGACAGTAGACGCTTTTCGAACGCCCGGTCGACCCGCGGGGGCGACGATCGCGCGAGCCTCAGCACATAGTCCGCATCGCGATAGGTCAGCGCGTAGTTGTCATTGGCGTAACCACCGGCAAGCGGCTCGATGTTGCCGACCGTGTCGAGCTGCCACTGCGGGCGTAGCCGCTGCAGCGCCTGTACGGCGTCATTCGGCAGTTCACTGATCCGATTCATACGTGGCTCGCATGGTGCATGGTTCAGTGGCGCCTTCGAAAGCTCGTCGGCGAGCGGTGTGTCCAGCGCAGAAACGCGCGACGGAAATTTGTTGCTTCGCTGAATCCCAACAGTTCGGCGATCTCTTGCGTGGATAGATGAGTGCTGAGGAGGTAGTCGGTGGCGACGTGGCACCGGACTTCGTCCAGAATCGCCTGAAAGGTTGTTCCCTCTTCGGCGAGACGTCGTCGTAGCGTGCGCTCGCCCAGATGCAAGTGTGCCGCCGCGGTGGCCGCATCGGGGAGCTTGCCTGGAGAATCCAGCAACAACTGGCGCAGCGTGTTCGCGAGGCTGTCGTGTCCCTCGATCTCCTGCAAGAGTTGCCGGCACGATCGCTCGAACATGACGGCCGAATCGGCATCCGCCTGCAGCAGTGGCAATGTCAGCTCGTTGCCGCCCAGCACAAACTGGGTGACCGGCGCATCGAAGGAGACCGGACAATCGAATCGGGACGCGTACAAATGCGCATGGGGCGGGGCCGGGTAGCTGAGATCGACTTGCTGCGGCGCGACGCGTTGACCCACGAGTACGTCGAGGAGTAGCGGAAACGCCGTAAACAACTCCTCCGTGGCCAACGTCAACTGCGTGACGCCAAGGCCGAAGACATTGTCGGCGCGAATGACCAACCGCGTGTCGTTCATTTCGAACGTCAACTCCAATATCGGTCCGGCGGTGCGGTAATACTTCAATGCGATCTGGATCGCCTGTTGCAACGTGGCGCACGACATCATTGCGTAGCCGAGCATGCCGTAGGAGGCGATCGAAAACGGTCCGCGTACGAATCCGAAATCCGCCGGCAGGGGGTGCGCGACGAGATTGCGGTGCATGCGCAGGTACGCTCGATAGGTGATGCGCGCCGCCGGTACGCGAATGTCGTCGTCTCTAAGTCCCGTCCCGCACAGCACTGCGTCGCCAGAGATACCGATGCGCCGCGCCGATTCGAGCATTGTCTTGGCGTTGCGCGCCGGTACCGCGGGAACCTCCAGATTCAGTGGGGACTTCAGCCGCATTCGGCACCAATTGACCAATGAAGAAAAGCGAAGCGCGTTCGGACGACTGTCCGGAATTGATCATTCAAAGTCAAGATCGAACCTTTCCGATAGTGTTACGGTCAGTAGCATTGCGAGTTCCGATTTCTGGAGAGACACATGGCCATCAGCTATATCGAATCCGCGCCGCGCAAGGTGCGTTTCTTTGAATCTGCCGTCCCCGCGGCCGATGACGGCAGCATGACGGAAGCCCAGGTCAATCATGTCGCCGAGATTTTCGAGACGCCGCTGACCGGCACCTACAACTGGGACTATCGCGTTGCCGACGATCGCATCAACAAGCTCTACGAACTGGGCAAGCAGCTGAACTGGAACGCGAGCCTCGACGTGCATTGGGACCAGACACCCGACTGGCACGTGGCACCGCCGATTCCGGAAGTGCGGCGCCGCGAACTGATCGAATCGTCGCCGTGGGTCGGTTATGCGCCGTGGGACGCGATGAGCGACGACCGCAAGATCGAGTTCTGCCGTCACGACCAGGCCTGGTCGCTGTCTCAGTTCCTGCATGGCGAGCAAGGCGCACTGCTGGTGGCCTCGCAGCTGGTGTCATGCGCGCCGAGCTTCAACGCAAAGATGTACGCCGCGTCGCAGACATTCGATGAAGCCCGCCATGTCGAAGTATTCAACCGTTATCTGCAGAGCAAGATGGGCTTGAGCTATCCGGTCAACAGAGGGCTGAAGGATCTACTCGACAAGATCCTGACCGATGAGCGGTGGGATCTGAAGTTCATCGGTATGCAGATCATTCTCGAGGGTCTCGCGCTCGCGGCGTTCCATTCGGCAAAGGACGACACCCAGGATCCGGTATTGAAGGAATTGCTTTACCTGGTCATTCGCGACGAAGCACGCCATGTGACGTTCGGTGTCAACTATCTCGAAGAGTACATCAAGACCTTGTCCGATCAGGAACGTGAAGACCGCGCTCAGTTCGCTTACGAGGCGTGCATCGTCAGTCGCGATCGGCTGATCGGCACCGACGTGTTTCGCTATTTCGGCTGGGACGTGGACGAATCGCGCAAACAGTTGGTCGAACGCGGCTTGAATGCCGACTTCCTGAATCTGTTGTACGCCCGCATCATTCCGAATCTGAAACGCATCGGTCTGTTGACGGACCGGATTAGGCCGAAGTTCGAAGAAATGGGCGTAATGGATTTCGAGAACCTCGCGACCGACGGCGACATCGATTGGCGCGAACTCGAAAAACCATTGGAGTACGACCAGACGGCCTGAGCATCGCGCTGATGTAGCGCGCTGCACTAAACTGGCATACGGGGTCGCTTCGGCGGCCCCGTTTTGTTTTGGCCGTGGCCTATAATGTTCCGCTATGGATGTCACGCTGGCTCGATTCGTTTCGGCGTTGCGGCACGCTGAGCTGCGCGTTTCTCCGGCTGAAACGCTCGATGCGTTGGCCGTGGTGAATTGCATCGGCATCTCGGATCCGACCCGCTTGCGCGACGCACTCTCCTTGGTTCTGGCAAAAACCCGCGAAGAGAAAACGCATTTCGGCGAGTGTTTCACGCGCTTCTTCGAGCAGCTCGCGTTTCGCACGCCCGTCAAGCAGAGTTTTTTTCGAGGTATCGACCGCGATCGCGCGCTGAATCAGGTTGCGATTCATCTGAGCGTCGCTACGCGAGAGATCGTCGCCGCGATCCTGCACGGCGATCATGGCGCGCTGGCCGTTGCGGTGGAACGCGCGGCACATGATGCGGATATCGATACGATGCGCACGTTGCGCGACAAGGCTTCGCTCACGGGCCACGTTGCAGACGCGTTGGGTGCGCGCGAACTCGAAGCGTTGCTGAGTTCACCGCCCGACGCACTGACGGCTGAAATCGTCCATGCGCTGCGTTACCTGCGCCACTACATCAAGCAGGAAGTTCAGCAGTACGTCGATACGCAGTATCGCCTGAACGTCGATGCGTCGGGCAAACGCGCAATTCTGGAGGCCGCACTGGCTGCGAATCTCACCCAGATCCCGACCGAATATCGCGGCGAGGTCCGCCGCGTAGTCGAACAACTCGCCAGGCAACTCGCGCGGGACCACCGACGCCGGCGGCGCAAGTCGCGCCGCGGTCAGCTGGACATCAAGCAGACCTTGCGTGCCAACATGGCTTTCGACGAAGCGCTGTTTCATCTGAAATGGCGCCGGCAGAAGCGTGAGAAGGCGACGGTGTTCGCGCTGTGTGACGTCAGCGGTTCGGTGAGTCGGGTGGCGCGTTTTCTACTATATCTGCTCTATGAACTGACCGATGTACTGCCGAGCATTCGCACCTTCGCGTTTTCGAACCGTCTCGGCGAAGTCAGTGGCCAGTTTCGCGACAAACCGATCGAAGTGGCGATCGAAGAGGCGTTGTTCGATTGGGGAAAGGGCAACACCGACTACGGACGCGCGCTGCTCGACTTTCGTGATCTGGCATTACGCGATGTCGATCACCGTTCGACGGTCATCATCCTCGGTGACGCGCGCAACAATCACTACGAGCCTCATACCGATCGCCTGAAGGCCATTTCGCAGCGCGCCAAGCGTGTGCTGTGGCTCAATCCCGAGGCGCGTGAGAACTGGGGTGAGGGCGACTCGGAAATGTTGCGGTTCGCGCCGTATTGCTCGCGCGTGACGCGCTGCAATTCAGTCACCGATCTTGAGCGTTTCGCCGAAACATTGATCGCGGCACAGCGATAGTACCGGTGTCGGCACTCAACCTGGCGATCCTGCTTGGACTCACCGCGCTGGTCACGTGGTTGGGCCACCGGCTGGCCGGCGCCGTCCGGAACCGCCACGATTTCTTCGAAGGCGGCGGTGTGATGCCGTGGTGGGCGGTCTCCGCATCGATTATCGCAACAGTCATCAGTTCAGTGACATTCGTTGCCGTTCCTGCCGCCGTCTTCAAGCCGGGCGGCAATCTGGGCTATTTCCAGGTACTGCTTGGACTGATGCTAGGCAAGATTCTGACGGCGCTGGTGTTCGCAAGGCCTTTCTACGACAGCGTCGGTGTTCGCACGACATACGATTACATCGGCGCGCGCCTCACTCCGGCCGTCGGCCAGTTTTCGCTCGCGCTCGGGATCGCGCTGTCGGTGGTGTCGACCAGCATCAAGGTTCTCACAACCGGACTGGTTCTCGCGGTCGTCACCAACTGGTCACTGGCGATCTGCATCGTCGCCGTCGTTGGCTTCTCGATTCTGTGGAGCGCGATGGCGGGATTGAAAACGGTCATCTGGACCGATCTCATCCTGTTCGTCATCTTCACTGCGGGCGCGCTGTTCGCCATCGGCTGGACGGTGATCGGACTCGATCTGAACGCAGCCGAGGCGTTCGCGATGCTCGACGCCAAGGCTAAACTGGTGTTGTTCGATCCATCGATCGATCCCAAAAAAACGTACACGCTGTGGGCCGGACTCATCGGCGGGTCGTTGCTGAGCCTCGCGATGGCGAGTTCGCAGGCCACGCTGCAGCGGATACGGGCCTGCAGCAATGCGACCGAAGCGCGCAAGGCGTACCTCTTTGCGGCGTTGTTCTATCTCACGCCGGTATGCATGCTGGGCGTCGGCCTGACGTTGACCTTGTTTTACACATTGCATCCCCTGCCGGCAGCCGTGCTCAGCGAGCTCGCTGCGCAACCCGATCGGATCTTTCCATATTTCATCGTCACCGCGATCCCCGAGGGTATGTCGGCGCTTTTCATCGCGGCCATATTCGCCGCTGGTATCTCCACCTTGGATACGGCGTTGACCGAGATCGCCGACGTCAGCGTGACCAACCTCTACGCTCGCATCGTAGGCGAAGTATCGGCGGCGCATTACATGCGCGTAGCTCGAATAGCATTGCTGTTCTGGGGTGTGATGTTCGCCGCTGGTGCGCTGTATCTGCAGCGATTCTCCGGCCGCGGTCTGCTCGATCTCACGTTCGAGCTACCGAATTACGTCAATGGTCAGTTGCTTGCGACGATCCTGCTGGCGCGTGTTGCGGTCGGTGGATGGGCGGGCTACCTGGTCGGATCTTGCGTGGCGATTGGGACCGTGGCCTGGCTGTCGAGTGCCGGTGTCGGGTTCTTCTGGTGGTGTCCCGCCTCGGCGCTGACGATGATCGTGACGGTCCGTGCGCTCGATCGTCGCGCGCCGGAATGGAGCGGGATTGTCAATTGATGCCGACCGCGAAGGCGAGCGTTGCGCCGATTTCGCGATGCACGACGAGATCCGCAATCGAATCGAGCGGCGTCGGTTCCCGATTGATGATGACGAGCTTTGCGCCCATCTCCTTCGCCAGCTCCGGAAACCCTGCGGCAGGATAGACCACCAACGACGAGCCTACGACGACGAACAGGTCGCAGCGCAGCGTCTGGTCCTGGGCGCGCCGCATCTCGCGCTCCGGCATCGATTGGCCGAACGAAATCGATGCGCTTTTGATGATGCCGCCGCATGCGTCACACGGATCGATTCTGCCGGCCTCAGTGAACTGTTGCTCCAGATCGACCATCTCATAGCGCTTGTGACAATCGAGGCACATCGCGTAGCGCGAGTTGCCGTGCAGTTCGATGATCTGGTCGGAATCGATTCCCGAAACCCGATGCAGATCGTCGACATTCTGTGTGATCACCGCTGTTGCCTTGCCCGCGTGCACCAACTTCGCGACAGCTTCGTGGCCCTTGTTGGGTTTGGCGTTCTCGATTGTCCGGTCTCCGCTGAAGCGACGGCGCCAGGATTCCTGACGGATCGAATCGGACGCGACGAAATCCTGGAACTGGATCGGCCGCATCTTCGTCCACAAACCGGTGCCGGGGCTGCGAAAGTCGGGAATGCCGGATTCCGTGCTGATACCGGCACCGGTGAAAAACACGATACGTTGCGCGGACTCGAACAGATTCCGCAACATGTCCAGGTCGTCGACGACAGGGTGCTTCATCGGTTGGTCAACGCGAAAACGGTCAGTTGTGCAACGTTGCCAGGCTCGCAAGCACCGCATCGGTCTGTTCGTACGGCACCATATGGCCGGCTTGCGCGATCATCGATAACTTCGCACCCGCGATGGCGGAGACGAAATGCTCCGCGTAAACCGGCGGAATCAGTTTGTCCGAGGCGCCCCAAACGATCTGGGTACGTGCGCGAATGCGGTAAAGGCGCTCACCGAGTCCCCGATCCGGAATCGGGAACAGAATTTTTCCGGCGGTGCCCATGCGACGCGCGTTGCCGACGAGAAAATCCGTCAGAAACTCCGGATCGTTGAAGTCGCCGCCGGCGGATAGCAGGGCCGCATGTTTGGCCGGATCGTGAAACAGAAGTTCCGGCAATTCGAACGGCAGCTTCGCGAACAGATCCGGAATCGGATGGTCATCGAGCCACAAACCGGCGGGGCAGATCAACGCGAGCTGTCGCACCGTCGCGTTCGATACTGCAGCCATCTCGGCCGCAATCATGCCGCCCATGGAATGTCCGACGAGGATCGGGTCTTCGAGCCGCAGCGCCTCCCACACATCGAAGCCGAACAACGTGAAGTCCAGCATCGTTCGCAACGGCAGACTGCTGTCCGAATCTTCGTAGCCGGGCAGCAGCGGCGCGGTAACGCGATAGGTTTGTTCCAGACGCGCCAGAAATGGATCGTTGGGGAGCAAGCCACCCGCGCCATGCATGAACAACAGCTGTGGTCCTCGCCCGCCTTCGTACACGCGAACCTGATGACGCCCGGCCACATCGATAAGGCGTGAATCCATGCGTCAGCCTCCCACTGCCGCAGCGGCCGGACGATCGGCTTGCGCACCCAGCGGATGAATCCAGAAGCGGTCGTCGCTCGCATACTCCGGCCACATGTCGCGCAATTGCGGCATCACTTCTTCGGCGAACAATTTGCTCGAACGCATACATTTGTCCTTCGGCATGTTGCCGACGTGAATCAGGCAGAAGATGTTGCCGACCCGTAGTCCGGTGATCAGTTCCTTCATCTGCGCGGCAACCGTATCGGGGCTGCCGGCAATCACGTAACCGTCGTTGACCAGCTGGTCCCAGCTCATGCTGCTCACATCGCCGAGCGCCTGTTGCGTCATCTGCGTCGTGACGTTGGCTTTCAGTGTCTTGATGGTCCGATAGCCTGGTGCGTCGGCAAAGCCCGGATATACGTGCAGGCAGCGGTTGTAGAAGTAGTCGATATGCTCGCGATAGTCGCGCTCGGCCTCTGCGTCGGATTCGGCCACGACGATCGTCTGTGCGAAACCTGCGCGATACGGCGACATATCCTTGCCGCGCTCCGCGACGCGCTGCCAGTAGCCGTCCATCAACTGTTTTGCGCGCTTGTAGCCGCCGAAGCTCAGATAGCAATAAACGTAGTCGAAGTCGAGGCAGAAGTCGTAGGTCTCCAGCGAGCCGCCACCGGGAATGAAGATCGGCGGCGGTGATTGAATGGGTTTCGGCCAGCAGTTCGCATACCGCAGCTTCGTGTAGCGTCCGTTGAATGCGAACGGTTCCGGTTCACGCCATGCCCGCATGATCAGTTCGTGTGCCTCGGCGTACCGCTCTCGCGTCAGCGCGGGGATATCGCCGTAAACATAATTGGTATCCATTGATGTGCCGACCGGAAATCCGGCGAGCAGACGGCCTCCGGAGATCACGTCGAGCATCGCGAACTCTTCGGCAACGCGAATCGGCGGGTTGTAGAGTGCGATCGAGTTGCCCAGCACGACCAATGCCGCGCGCGATGTGCGACGCGCCAGCGACGCAGCCATGAGGTTCGGCGACGGCATCATGCCGTACGCATTGGCGTGGTGTTCATTGACGCCGATACCGTCGTAGCCGAGCGTCTCGGCATATTCGAGTTCGTCGAGATAGAGGTTGTAGATTTCATGCCCCTTGACGGGATCGTAGAGCGAACTCGGGATGTCGACCCACACCGAGCGGTACTTCTCGCGAAAATCATCGGGCAGATGCGGCCATGGCATCAGGTTGAACCACGTGAATTTCATTCTGCCTCCGCCAACCGAAAGAAGGTCATGTCACCCGCTTTGCGAACGCCTGTCAACAATTTAAGCTACTCGAATTATCGAACGCGGTTTAACACATGCACACGCTCGAATTCTTCTTCGATTGTTCGAGTCCCTGGACGTATCTCGCGTTCGAATCGCTGCAGAAGATCGAGCATCGTCAGCTCCAACAACATCGCGCTCTCAACATCGTCTGGAAACCGATTCTGGTGGGCGGAGTGTTCAATCAAATCAATCCGAGTGTGTATGAGAATCGCGCCAAGCCCGTTCCGGCGAAAGCGCGCTACTACCAGAAGGATCTGCAGGATTGGGCGCACCATGTCGGCATCTCGATCGGTGCGCCGCCTGTGTTTCCCGTCAACAGCGTGAAAGCGATGCGCGGCGCATTCGTTGCGCTCGAGCACGACTGTCTGCAGGCCTACGTGCGCCGCGTGTTCCATCGCTATTGGGGCGACCTCGCTGACATCTCGCAGGACGATGTGCTTGGCGGTATCGTCTCGGCATGCGGCATGTCGGTGGAGTCGTTCTTCGAAAAGATCCAGATGCAGACATACAAGAACCGGCTGCGGATCAACACTGAAGAACTCATCAATCGTGGTGGCTTTGGATCGCCGACGATGTTTCTCGATGGCGAAGACATGTACTTCGGTAACGATCGCCTGCAACTGATCGAGGCGAAGCTGGGCTAAGACTCACGCGGGTCCCGGGTGAGCGCATTTCGGGCTGGCAAAACGTCGGCGGCTGAGGCAGAGTTTCGTTGAGCTTGGTCGCCTAACACGGAAGGGGAAACGAAGAATGAAAGTGCAATTCTTACTGGCTGCGGTGGTCGTCGTGGCAGCTGGATGTCAATCAGCGCCGAACATGAAGGCCGTGGCTGCACAAGAAGCCGCGCCGGTGAACTGTGCAACCGCCGAAGGCGACCTGCGCATGTTGAACTCCGAAAAAGTGAGTACCGCCAGGGCGATCGCAGACGGTGTCACTGCCATTACGCCGATCGGTTTGGTCGCGGGTGCCGCAACCCGGACGGAGGGAACCAAGCTTAAGATCGCTTCTGGCGACTACGACAAGGCGATCGATAAGAAGATGGCGCAGATCAAGTCCACTTGCGGCATCCAATAGCCACGAGCGACTTTTCGAGCGAGAGTCCGTCCCGCGTTCCTACCACCAGCTCTGTTGGGTGGCAGAACGTCGGTCGGCTTCGGCTTCGGCAGACGCACAAGGATCCTTCTGGCGCGATACCCGGTCCCACAGGGTCGTTGCCAGTATCGACAGGCCGCCGGTGGCGAACGCCGCGCCGCCGTTAACCAGTGTGCCGGTTGCATCGACCGTCAAGTGCGGCTTGGAGAAGGTGCCCGTCACCTTCACATAGTTGTTTAGCAGTTCGCCGGCACTGATCCCCAGACCACCGCGCGCTGCGGTTTTGAAGTTGAAGTCGATGGTCTCGTCGCGCAGGTTGGCTTGGCCGTTGCTGATGATATCGACACCGGCCGTGCGCACGACGATCGCCGGATCGGTCCGAAGGATTCCGTTGGTCGCATCGAACAGGTAAGCCTGACACTCCACCTCGGTATACGGCTGACGCTTCGACAGCGGATTCAGCGTGCGCATGAGCTCGCTCAGGAAATCTGACGACAGCGCCGTGCTGATGCGTGAATTCGGCACGCGGCCGCCCTTGCCGACGAACCGGATTTTGCCATTGAGCGTCGCGGCGAGATCTCGCAAGTTCAATCCGGTCGCGCCGACGTTGATCTGGACTTTGTACAGGCTTGCCGCGGCCGTTCGATTTATGCCGGGGATAATGCCGAGGCGCACGTGGTCACCGGTAACGACGAGACGTACATTCGGTGTGCTCAGATCAGGGCCGATGGCGAGTTGAATCTTCAGATTTCCGTTGGCGCTGCCGAATGCGAGCGGGTCGAGCGTCAACTTCCCTTGCAACAGTGTGCCGCGTAGTTGCATCCCGTCGTATATTTCGCCCAGAAACCGGGTCTTTGCCGATTGAACCGCAACCTGTGCGTCTACTTCGTCGAGCAGGTTCGCGGGCAGTGCGATGTTCGGAATCGCCCGTGAATCAACGGGGTACGGGGTCGGCGGCGTCGTGCCGTTGACGACCGTGTCGGAGAGCGGTGTCAGATCGAGAAAGTTCGAGCGAAGACGGATATTGAGATCTGGCTTCGCCTTCAGATCGAGCGCGACACTGCCGGCAAAGTCCGACTCACCGAAGTGTCCGGTCAATTGTTGCATACGGAATGTATCGGGCGTTCCTGAGATGGTCGCCGTGAAGTCCAGCGGTTGTTTCGGCAGCGAAACGCCGAACATTCGACCGGTTGCGCCAAGATCCGCGGTGCGTCCTTGGACACTCATTTCGGTCGCAGAATAGTCCGGGGCCCGATCCAACATCCCCTGCACGTTGATGAAGCCCCCTGGCGCATCGAAGCGCAGCGTCTCGAACGACCACCCGTCCCGACTCCACGATCCCTTCGCGCGAAGTGCGAATTGCTGGTTGACCACGGCCGATTCGGGCGCATCCGGCACCAGGAGTCTCAGATTGGGACCACTCGCACTGACATCGAACAGATTCGGTTGCGAGCTGACGGACGCACCAAGGGGCAAGCCGATGTCCGTCGAGACGACACCCTTGCTTCCGGCAGCGGCAAAGGCGACGTCCTGCAGTTGCGCGCGGCCCGCACCATAGTTGATGGCGCCCTGGATCCGAAAGGTTCCGGCAGGCAACGTCACATCGGCCATCCCCTGGAATGGGCGAAGATCGTTGCCATCGAACGTGAACCTCAGCGTGGTCGGTTGCTTCGGCGAGCCCGCAAGCGTGCCGCCGAGTTGCAGGTGTGCGCCGGCGGCAGCGACATCAACACCGGACAACCGTATGCGACCGCTTTGGCGCTGGATTTGTCCGGTTGCCTTGTAGGCCTGCGACGGCAGTCCCTTCCAGCCGTAAAAGTCTGCTACCGATGCGAGGCTCTTTCCTTGCAGGGCGAAGCGCACGGCCCCGTCGAAAGCAGGCGCTTTGCCGATCGTGCCATCCAGGGTCAGCTGGTCGCCGCCAATTTTCAGCGAGGCCGCATGCAGAACCGCGCCCATTGGCGTCCATTCGAACTGACCGTGTGCCGAGTACGCCGATCGGGGCGGTGCCATCAGTCCAAATTGTCGTCCAAACGGCGCGAAGTTTGCTCCGCTCACCGAGAAGTTCAGACGCGTGCCGACGTATCCGGGATAGGCGCCGAGCGGGCCCGAAGCAGAAACTTTTGCCAGTAGTGTTGTTGCGTCGAGCTGGAGGATGTCTGCGCCCGATCCGTTCGGACGCATGATGGCGGCAATATCAAATGGTCCGGTCGCGATACCCGGCACATGCAGCAGCTCGCGGAACTTCTCGATCGACGCCCCTTTGATGTGGACCGTCAGATCGAGACCCTCGACCCTGTCGATGTTGGCGATGCTGCCGCGCACGCTGAGTGCACTATCCGGAAGTTCCAGGTCCACCTGATCGATTTGCAGCAGGGCCACGGTGCGATGAATTGTCGCGGCCAGGCGAAATCGTTCGGGTGGAAGCAGATCAAAACCGATGAGCCCCGCGAGCAGACTCACATCCGGACCTGAGATCTCGGTGCGAAGGGTCAGTTTGCCCATGTTCATCGGGTCGACCAGTTCACCGTCGCCTGAGATGTCGAATTCGCCGATCCGGCCGACGATGCTGCCGCGGACGCCTTGGCCGTCCGCCGATGGCGATACCGCCAGCGTCAACTTGAATGGCCCGTCTCCCAGATCGCGCACGCCGAGGGTCGATGCGACGTACGCGGCATCGGGACCGTTCACTTCAGCGTCGACCTGGCTTTCGACCGGTCGCGACAGGTCGTCGATTCGAGCGTTGATTGCAAGCGTGATCTGACCGACCCGCGCATCGATCGAGGTACTGAACGCCTTCGCAGCGATCAGATTGGCGAATGGACCGATTTGTCCCGTGACGCTCAGATTGGTCCCATTCGCCGATCCGTTCGCGGAGATGTCCAACATATCGTCGGAGCGGCGCTGTTGATTGATATCTGCGAACCACAGATCCAGCGGACGATCGAGGCGCGGACCGATGAATACGACGTGCGCGCCGGGCAACGCAACCCGCTCGACGACGAACGGCAGTGCGGCCATCCACGATGATTCCGATTGGCTCGGCCGCGTATCGAATCGCCAGTTGTCGTCGCCATCCGCATTGCGTTCGAGCAGCAGATCCAGACCGTCAACACGCATTTCGTTGACGATCAATGTCGGTGAACGCTTCAGCAGAGAAGGCGCATCGACATCGACCATCACCCGCGACGCCTCGAGCATGTCGGTGCGACTCCCCCACGCTACGTTCGCGATGTGGACATCGGACGCGCTGATCTGAAGACTGCGACCCAGCAGCAACGTCACCTCGCCTTCGATGCGCACGGGGCGCGCGAGACGGGTTGTGAGCCACGACGACATTTCATCTCGAACGATTTGACGGCCGAATGCCGTGTACAGGCTTGCCACCGCTACTCCAGCAAGCAGCAGCACGATCGCAAGCACAACACCCAGTCCGCGTATGACGCGCATCGTCAATTGAATCTAAATCCCAAAAAGCACGCGCGATCGAAGAGGCACGACCGCGCGCGGCCGCGATGGTAGCGTTGACACTGGAACCTGGATACCCCGCGGGGAAATGACCGATGCGGCGCTCGATCGCGTTGTTGTGGAAGACTGTGTGGATCTCGGCGCTCGTCGTGGTGAGTGCCGTCGTCGGCTGGGCGTTTCAATCGCGCACTATGTTGCCGCTCGAGGTCTGGCATACTGCGGTGCTCGACCGCGAGTTCACCGCAGCCGATGCGGTAGGTCAACCGACCCTTCAGAACTACCTGGCACGCGAAGACGCGCTCTTTCAGCAGTTGCAGCACGAGGTTTATGACCACGTGCAGCGTAGTGATGTCACGTTGTTCAGCCGATATCTCTCCGGCAGTACTCAGGACCCGCGAACACAGCAGCCGAACTGGAACAGGACGTTCGAACTCGTACCCGACCACATTCGCGGTGGCGTTCTGCTGCTGCACGGACTGACGGATTCTCCCTACAGCTTGCGTCGCATCGGCGAGATCTTTCGGGCAAAAGGCTTCTACGTACTGGGTCTGCGGCTCCCCGGACACGGCACGATCCCAGGAGCGCTCACGCGGGTCAGCTGGAAAGACTGGGTGGCAGCGAGCCGGGTTGGCGCGCGACACGTTCGCAGCCGTATCGGCGCGTCACTGCCATTCTTCATGGCCGGCTACTCCAACGGCGGTGGGCTGTCCGTGAAATACGCGCTCGATACCTTGTCCGACGCAAGTCTCGCCCGACCGGATTCGTTGCTGCTATTTTCGCCTGAGATCGGCATCGCATCGGCTGCGGTGATTTCCAACATAGGCCGCGTGCTCACCTATCTGCCGTACTTCGGTCAGTTTCGCTGGCTGTCGATCGAACCCGAATACGATCCCTACAAATACAACTCCTTCCCCAAGAATGCCGCGGAACAGGCGTGGCAGGTCACCGACGCAGTGCAGAACGGTTTGAAAGCGGCGCGCAGTTCAGGTCGCATGAAGAACTTCCCTACGGTACTCACGTTTCTGTCGTGGACCGACGCGACAGTCGATACGTCGGCCACAATCCAGCATCTTTACGACGAACTCGATGACGCGCGCAGCGAACTCGTGATATTCGATGTCAACCGCTCCAACGTGTTCGCGGGTTTCATGCCGGCCACCGTAGACAAGCCGCTCGATCGTCTGGAATCGAACGTTGATCTGAACTATCGCCTGACGGCGGTCAGCAACGTGGCTCCCGACTCCGCATTCGTAGCCGCAAAATCGCGGGGTGCGCACGCCGCACAGATCGACTCCGCGCCGCTCGACCTCGCATGGCCTGCCAACGTCTATTCACTGTCGCACGTGGCGATTCCGTTCGCGCCGGACGACCCGATTTATGGAAACGGCGCGTCTGCTTCAAACACCTACCGGGGCCTGCGCCTCGGTTCGCTGCAGCCCCGGGGCGAAACCCGCGTGCTGACGGTTTCCTCCAGTCAAATCCTGCGGCTGCGGTACAACCCGTTCTTCGCATACATCGAGCAGCGCATCAACGCGGCGATTGACTCGGCCCTGGAGAAGACGACCAGACGCGCGCCGTGAACGATTCTCCCGCGCGGTAAGTTGCTTGGGGGTCGCCTCAGCGATTTTCGATGCGGCTGTAGTCGAGCACGCCCGTGTGGGAGTAGTCGAGCGCTTCGACCTCGTTGTATATCAGATCGCTGTGCGCCCAGAACGCGGGATCGCTGCGGCGTACCCCGAACCGGTCCATCAATGTCTTGAAGTCAGCTTCGCTGGACAAGTTCGCTACCGCAGCAGCGAACTGCGCAAGATCTTTTTGACGCACTTTGAACAGCGCGTTCGGATACGCACCGAGAAAGCCAGGCACCACGGTCAACGTGTCTTCTGCGGGAAGACGGCGTTTGGCTTCGTGAAACATCGTCGCGACGTTGGTGTGTCCATCGTTGTGCACCAGCGTGAATGCGCGCGCACCTTTGCCCGTCTCGACCGTCATGATCGATAGTTCCGGCAACCACGACACGGCAACGCCTTTGGTTGCGGCGAGCTTCGACAAATTGCCCAGCAAGTCCGGCGGCATCGGGATCCGATCGAGGTTGTAGTAGTGCGACAGCGCCGGTCCGACTCGAGTTTTCAGATGCCGGTACAGCTCGGTCTTCGGGTCGCCGCCGGTATACTGGATGCCGGTGTCTCGACTGAACAACACCTGATAATCCTGCAGAAATCCTGAGATCGACTTTTCCGCGCCGCGATACCAGTTATCGAGCGCGGCCTTGCGGGCATCCGGTGGCAGGAAATACAGAAAATTGAGTTCGCCGCCGATGCGCAGAAAATCCATGTACATGCGGGAGAACAACTGCAAGCCGGCGTTGCCGTAAACGTCGTAGCCGGCGACCAGCAGATAGTGAATGCGCTCGAGCAAGGGATAGTCGATCACCCAGGCGGTTTTCGGATCCACGCCGACCAGACCCTTGACGACGGTCGCGCTGTCGAAATGGCGGAACACCGTCAGTGCCGCGTTCGAGTTGTCGCCGTCGCCGTCCCAGATCATCTCGAGCGTCAGCTTGCGTCCATTCGGGTAGGTGGTCCGCTCGTGCTCGGCCTTCGCTGTGAGGTAGGCCTTCTCGATCTTCGAAAAGTGTCGCCATTGCAGCGGCCGAATGATGTCGCTGCCCTCCGACGCCGGCAGACGCAGATCCTTCATCTGGGTGGCGAGAAATTCGCCGTCGGCGGTCGCGGCTTCGACCTCGGGATCGATGAACCAGACCCAGAACTGATCCTCGATCACGTCCAGTGCAATCTGTCCGCGACACACCGGTCCTTTGATGAAGCCCATGATCGTGTATTGGGCTTCATCGATCATGAAGCGGTAGCGACTCTTGACCGGTATCGCGCGAAACGTCAGAAATGGATTCGATGCATCTGCGGGCTTGTAGTCGGGCAGTTGATCGACGGCATAGGCCGCGTCCAGAAACAATGTCTGCCAGGTTCGCATCCGCTTGCTGTCAAGCGCGTACGCCATGTGCGTCTTCGAGACAATCGTTTCGGTGCTGCGCTGCAGCCGGTAGTAGGGATGCGCGACACCCGGATCATCGTATGGGCGACGCGTTGCGATGATCTCGATCGGTTGTCCCGGCGGGGTCGTCGAGCGAACCATCTTGAAGTGCTCGTCGGTGCCGACGTCGTCGAAGTAGATGTCCGCGAGGAAGAGATGCTCGTACATGTAGCGGCTCATCAACTGCGCTTTCAACGAGGGACCGTTGAAGAACGCCTCCCACGCGTCGACGCCGCGTTGATAGGCCGACGCGAGCGGGGCGGGGTGACGCGCTTTGGCGCCGCCCTCGAGCCACTTCGTCACCGGGGCCAGTTCGGCCGAAGACAATGCAGGCATGCCGAACGGCATACCCCATTGCGGATGTTCCCGTTGGTACTTCGGCATCTCCTGAAGCGTGCTGCACGACTGCGCCCGCTCGACAGAGAAATCGAACAGACCGTCCGGGAGAACGCCATTCGGCAATGGATTGGCCGCCTTCAGCGCGAGCATGTTGTACAGCACGCTCGCTTCGAGGTTGTTCCGGGGCGTCTGGTTGCGCTCGTTGAGCACCGGAAAGAAGCCCTTGCCACGCCATTGCAAAGTGGTCTGCGCATCAATGCCGAGTCGCGTGGGCGGCGCCTCCAACAGACGGGCACTGTCGTACACCGGCGCTGTGGTCGCACCCCGGTCGAATCCCGAGAAGTTTTCCATCTTCAACTGACACGGTGCGTCGTAGCAGGCGTGGCACACCAGGCAGCGGCGATTGAAAATCGGCTGTACCTCTTCGAAATCGATATCGGTGCTGGAGGTCGCGACACGGTCCCGGACCTGTTGCGAACCATAGAGCGAATCCATGTTGCGCACCGCAATGGCGGTGCAGCCAGCCACCAACAACGCAACCAACGCGATGACGGTGCGATTGACCATTTGACGCAAATCCTCCGGCGGCGGGTGCCCCGCTCACGTCCGATACAAGTGATTGGATTGCCTTGTGAAAGTGGCGTCGGGCTTCGAGAGCCGCGGGCGCGATGGTGCGTCACCGGGCGGCTGCGCGTCAATCTGCTGGGCTGGCCGACCTCAGAACGGTGAGTAGAAATACGTAATCTTTATCGCAGGTTCGGGGCTGTCCTGCATCGCAGCAATTCGAGTATGATGCGCGCCGCTGGAATTGGGTCGTTTGCGAGTGAACTTGCCAGCCGCCCCATCAAACAAAGATATCGTTCATGGAGAGGATAAGAGATATGAAGCTTCATTTGGCTGCAGCGAGCATGCTGATGATCGTCGGGCTTTCTGCCAGCGTTTACGCTGACGAGACCCGTACCGAAGGTCTCAGTCTGGAGCTGACGCCGTATTTTTGGGCGGCGGGTGCCGACGGAAAGATCTCTGCCCGTGGCCAGACCGCGCACTTCGACCGCAGCTTCAGCGACATCATCAAAAATACCGACGCCGCTTTCATGGGTCTCGGTGTGATCAGCTACAACCGATTCGTGCTGTATGCCGACTATGACTACCTCGGTCTCAGCGACGACGTCAAAACGAAGAACGGCGTCGTTGTGCCGACTGGCACGAAGGTGAAGGGCGAGCTCAACATGGGTGTTGGGACGTACGCCGCCGGTTATCGCTTCGATACGTTTGGCGAGAACACGATGGACGTGCTGTTCGGTGTGCAACTCACCGACCTTCAGCCGAAGGTCAAGATTGCCGGTCAGACGTTCAGCAACAAGAGCAACCTCACCGACACTGTCGTGATGCTCAGGCCATCATTCCAGATCTCGGAGAAGTGGCGCTTCAATCCAACGCTGGCGTACGGGATCTCGGGTGATTCCGATACGACGTACTCGATGATGCCGCAGGTCCAGTACCAGTTCTCGAACGCCTTCGCTGCACGCTTTGGCTATAAAAAGCTCTACTACAAAGAGAGTGATGGCTCGAAGGGCAACAATACGTATCAGCAATTCGATGGCGACGTCAGCGGCATGTTCATTGGCGTGGGTTGGACCTTCCCGGCCCGCTAATTTAACGGCACGTTGCCGCCGCTCCACTGTTCGATCATATGAGTCCCAATCCCGGCGCAGTATCCTGCGCCGGTTTTTTTTGGCTCGAGAAACCTGGCCAATTGGCGTCGTTCGGCGTCATACCCATCGAGCCGCACTAAACCAAAGGCCAGTTATCTCTTTCGATTCGGCCGTGTAAAACGCCTTACGGAATGGGTCGCGCGCGATACGGCGCCTGGTCGAACGAATCACGGAATCGAAAGGGATTGGAGAAATGAACACCAGAAGATCATTTGCGGCTGTGGCCATCGTGAGCGCGTTGCTCGCGGTTGCAGCGTTGCCGGCGCTGGGAGCGCCATCGAAGCCCAACATTCTGTTCATCATGGGCGACGACATCGGCACATGAACGTGGCGGCGTACCACCGTGGACTCATGGTCGGCGAAACGCCAAACATCGATCGAATCGCAAAAGAAGGCGCGCAGTTCATGACTTACTACGCCGAGCAGAGTTGCACGGCGGGTCGAACCGCTTTCTTCACCGGGATGAATCCGTTGCGCGCTGGCATGGTCATGCCGCAACTTCCGGGCGCGACCAGTTCCCTCTTGCCGGGTACGCCTGCGCTGGCCAGATTCCTGCTCGACCTCGGCTACAACACCGGCGAGTTCGGCAAGAACCACCTCGGCGACAAATCGGCATCGCTGCCGACGGCTCACGGCGTTCAGGAGTTCTGGGGTTATCTCTACCACCTGGACGCGATGCAGGGCGTGAGCTTCCCCGACATCAACAGCGCACCAACCGATCAGGCCGTCGTTCCGCCTTGCGAAAACACCCCAGTTCGCGGCCTCAAACCGGTCCCCGGTGCGGTAGATCCGATGAAGACGTTGTGTATGACGCCCCCCCGCCCGGTGGTTTCGTGTACATCGAAGGACGGTACCGAAGCCAATCAGACCTGCACAGACGAAGGGCCGCTGACGCTGAAACGATCGGAAACCGTGGATGAGGAAATCTCCGCCAAGGTGATCGACTACCTCGACCGCAACGACCCAAAGAAAACCGGCAAGCCGTTCTTCGTCTGGTACAACCCGGCACGCATGCACATCACGACCATGTTCTCGCAGAAGTACATGGACATGCTTGGCGAGAAGGGCGGCAAGGATTGGGGGATCAACGAAGTTGGCATGAAGCAGCTGGACGACAACGTCGGCTACGTGCTGAAAAAGCTCGAGGACATGGGCCAGCTCGACAACACCATCGTTGTTTTCACCACCGATAACGGCGCCGAGGCGATCACCTACCCGGATGGTGGCGTCACGCCGTTCCGTGGCGGCAAACTCACCACCTGGGAAGGCGGCATGCGCGTTCCGGCGATGATCCGCTGGCCGGGACACATCAAGCCCGGCACGATTCTGGACCAGATCTTCGCTTCGCTCGACTGGGTACCGACCTTCGTAGACATCGCCGGCGGCCCCAAAGGGGACGGATTGAAGAAGCAGATCGAGGCAGGTAAATACCCAGGCATCCTCCAGACGACCCTCGACGGTGTGGATCAGCGGGCTTACCTCGAAGGCAACGCGGATTCTGCACGCGATACGTTCTTCTATTACACCGGCCAACAGCCATCGGCGGTTCGGTACAAGAACTGGAAGTTCTGCTACACCATGGCGCCTTCGACCGCGACGGGCGGCTTGACGGGCACCGTCACCTATCACTGGACCCAGGTCGACAACCTCAAGCGTGACCCGTTCGAGCAGGCGGTTGCGGAGGATCAAAAGACCTTGCTGGGCTATGGCGGTGGACTTGCCGCCCCGAGTACGGCGTACATCTATGACTGGAACCTGCTGCCGATCGGACAGTTGCTCTGGCTGAAGGAACTCGAGACGTACAGGACGTTCCCGGCGCTGCAGACCCCGGCAAGCTATAACCTGGATTAAGTCATCGAGCAGATGAAAGCGACGCGCAACATCAGTTCCGCAGGCGACTGATGGCAAGCGTTGGCGGGCGCCCGATCGGGCGCCCGCCAACGGGTTCAGGCAGTCACGAAGCAATCGCCGAATGGACACCGATGCCGCGGGGATGGCGGTGCTCGTCGTGCAATGGGAATGCGTGACCTACAAGGATGTTGTACTCGTCCCGCTGCGCACATCGCGTCGTACGGCGCAAGCATCTAGGCCCGGGGACTATGGCGACGTCGTGCGCACGCTCAACCAGACGTTGGCGGACTTTGCAAATGAAGTGGCGACGACGCTGTCGTCTGCGCTGCCGGCGGCCCGACCTAAAATTTAGTTACGCGGCGAATGAAATCGGGTAGAAAGGCGGGCGGAAGATCGTACGGTCTTCACATCTGAAGTGAACAACATCAAGAATGGGGTCCGGACATGAGTCTCAAGAGGTTACTCGCGGCGGCGGCAGTGGTCGCGAGCGCGATACTGGCGATTGCTGCGGCGCCGGCGTTGGCGGCGACTGACAAGCAACCCAACATCGTCGTCATCATGGGCGATGACATTGGCATGTGGAACATTGGCGCCTATCACCGCGGGATGATGGCCGGACGAACGCCGAACCTCGACAAACTCGCCAAGGAAGGAATGCTGTTCACCGACTATTACGCCGAGGCGAGCTGCACGGCGGGTCGCGCGAATTTCATCACGGGGGAGCTACCGATTCGCACGGGTATGACCACCGTCGGTCAGGCCGGTGCAAAGATTGGTTTGCCGGCGGAGGCGGTAACCACTGCGACGATTTTGAAGTCGATGGGCTACGCCACGGGCCAGTTCGGCAAGAATCACCTGGGCGACCGCAACGAGTTTCTGCCGACGGTGCACGGCTTCGACGAATTCTACGGCTACCTGTACCACCTCGACGCGATGGAAGACCCATGCCATCCAAACTATCCCCAGAATCTGTTGAACGTCGTCGGTCCGCGAAACATGCTGCATACGTGGGCGACGACGACCGACGACACAACGGTGGAACCGCGTTGGGGCAAGGTAGGCAAGCAGAAGATCGAAGATGCCGGGCAGCTATGCCCCAAACGTATGGAGACCGTCGACAACGAGATCCGCGACTATGCGCTGAAGTTCATGGACAAGGCCAAGGCGGACGGCAAGCCGTTCTTCGTCTGGCTGAACCCGACACGCATGCACATCGTCACGCATCTGTCGCCGAAGTACGAGGGGATGCGTAATGCCGAGAACGGCTGGAGCATAGAAGAAGCCGGCATGGCACAACTCGACGACGACGTGGGTCTGGTGATGAAGAAACTCAAAGACCTGGGCGTCGACGACAACACTATCGTCGTGTTCACCACGGACAACGGCACCGAGGTCTTCACCTGGCCCGATGGCGGTCAAACGCCGTTCGCGCAGAGCAAAGGCACGGTGCTGGAAGGCGGCTTTCGTGTGCCGGCGCTGCTGCGGTGGCCCGGCCATGTGCCGGCGGATTCGGTGCAGAACGGCATTTTCTCCGGAATGGACTGGTTGCCGACCTTTGTGGCGGCGGCGGGGAACCCGAACATCACCGAGGAACTGCTAAAGGGCAAGAAGATCGGCGACCGGACGTACAAGAACCATCTGGACGGCTACGATCAGACAGCCGCGATCACGGGCAAAGGCCCGTCGGCGCGCCACGAGATCTTCTACCTCGGTGAAAGCACCGTGGGTGCGGTGCGTATCGATGACTACAAGTTCCGTTTCATCGACCAGCCCAATGGCTGGCTGGGTGAGAAAACCCATCCCGACGTGCCGTACATCACGAACCTTCGTTTGGATCCGTTCGAACGGACTGGGTGGCCCAATAACGGAACCAAAGACGGCGCGCAACAGTACTTCGATTGGTTCAAGTATGAATTCTGGCGTTTCGTGTTTGTCCAGCAGTTGATGGCCAAGGAAATCCAGACCTTCCTCCAATTTCCGCCGATGCAGACCGGCGCGAGCTTCAACCTCGACGCGGTGAAATCAGAGATGGCGAAAAAGATGGCCGAGGCGTCGGCGGCGGCCAAAGGTACCGGCCAGTAACGGCATCTCTCGTTTCGGCTGACCGATAGCAGGAAAGCCGGATCGATCGCGAACCAGGCGGGCGGCTCGGAAGAGCCGCCCGTTTTGTTTACACTCCGCGCTCCGTCGAAAGATCACCCATTGAGCAAAAAGAAGAACAAGCGCGCGCGCGGGCGAACACCGCCCGCAGCCGAAGCGGCCGTCTCGAGCGAACGTTCCAAGGAGTCTGCTCGCGCGCGCCTGATATGGATCGTTAGTATTGCAGTGCTGGTGGTCGCAATCGGCTTGGTGTGGACGCAGCACCCCGGCGCGCCGGCGGCGCCAATGCCCCCCGCGCCAGTACCGGCCTCGCCGACCATAGCCGCGGCGCCTCACTATGCCGGTGCTGCCGTCTGCACGGGGTGCCATGCGACCGAACACGATGCTTGGCACGGATCCGATCACGACCTGGCAATGCAGGTTGCAAACGACAAGTCCGTGCTTGGCAACTTCAACGATGCGAAATTCACGTATGCGGGTACCACATCGACGTTCTCAAGACGCGACGGAAAATTCATCGTCAACACCGACGGCCCGGATGGTGCGCTGCACGACTACGAGATTGCCTACACGTTTGGCGTGCATCCGCTGCAGCAGTACCTGATCGACTTCCCCGCTGGGCGCAAACAGGCGCTGTCGATCGCGTGGGACTCGCGGCCGAAAACGCAGGGCGGCCAACGCTGGTTTCATCTGTACCCCAACGACAACGTAAAGGCAGGGGACTGGCTGCACTGGACCAATTACAGCCAGAACTGGAACTTCACCTGTGCCGAGTGTCACTCGACCGATCTGAAGAAGAATTACGACCCGAAATCGAATACCTACAACACCACCTGGGCCGAAATCAACGTAGGGTGCGAAGCCTGCCACGGCCCGGGCTCCAACCACGTTGCCTGGGCGCAGAAGCGCGACGACTGGCGGAAGTTCGACGCCGACAAGGGATTGGCGGTCGCACTCGACGAGCGCAAGGGCGTCACGTGGATATCCGTTCCGGAGAGGGGCAACACCCGGCGCAGCGTGCCGCGGCAAACGACCCGCGAGATCGACACATGCGCGCGCTGCCACGCGCGCGGCAGCCGCCTGACGGACACTTACGTGCACGGCAGATCGCCACTCGATACGCATCGCCTCGTACGTCTCGACGACGGTCTTTACTGGGTCGACGGCCAGATGCACGCCGAAGTCTACGACTGGGGTTCGTTCCTGCAGAGCAAGATGTACGCGCGAGGCGTGACCTGTTCCGACTGTCACGACCCGCACTCGCTGAAGTTGAAAGCCGACGGCAACGCGGTGTGCGGGCAGTGCCACGAGGCGGCGAAATACGACGCGCCGTCACATACCCACCATGCGATAAGCACGCCGGGCGCGGCGTGCGCGAACTGTCACATGCCGACGACCACCTACATGGTGGTCGACCCGCGGCACGATCACTCGATGCGCATCCCCCGACCGGATCTGTCAGCGCAGCTCGGCACGCCGAATGCGTGTACGAACTGTCACGCCGATAAATCCGCGCAGTGGGCAGCGGATGCGATTGCGAAGTGGACCGGCAAACCGCCGACCAGCTTCCAGCATTTCGCCCAGGCACTGCACGCGGGGTCGATCGGCGCACCCGGCGCACGCGAGGCACTGGTGAAGGTGATCGAAGATCCGACCCAGCCGGCGATCGTGCGCGCCAGCGCCATCGATCGACTTGCGAACTGGCTCTCGCCGGAGAGCACGGACGCGGTGGTTCACGCGCTGAAGGACATGGACGCCTCGGTCCGGCAGGCCGCGGTGGAAGCCCTTGCGAATACCGACCCTGGTCTGCGGGGCCGCGTGCTGCCGGCGTTGCTCGACGACCCGGTGCTCAGCGTGCGCATCGAAGCAGCGCGCGGACTGGTTCGCAGTCCCGATGGCGCGCTGACCGAAGCACAACGTGCGCGGTTCCATATCGTGCTCGACGAATACATGGCTGCGCAGAAGTACAACTTCGATCGGCCGGAGGGCCACATGAACATCGGCAATCTCGCGGCGGCGCGCGGCGACGCCGAGACTGCGGTCGCGCAATATCGAAAGGCGCTCGAAATCGATCCGATGTTCGTCGGCGCATACGTGAATCTCGCCGATGTGTATCGCGCCACCGGCAACGAGACAGATGCCCAGGTCATCCTGCGGCAAGGCCTCAAAGCGGATTCGCGCTCCGCGACCCTGCATTACGCGCTTGGCCTCGCACTGACGCGCCAGAGCGCGCGCGAGGTTGCGCTGCACGAATTCAAAGTCGCCGTACAGTTCGCACCGGGTGACGGACGTTTCGCGTATGTGTACGCGGTGGCGTTGCGCGACGCTGGCCTGCGCGATGAGGCACTGTCCGTGTTGCAGACGTCGCTCAAGGTGAATCCCTACGACCGCGACGTGCTGCAGGGGCTGGTGTATTTCTCGCAGCAGGCCGGCGACAACGCGGCGGCTCGACGATACGTTGCGCTACTGTGCGAGCTTGATCCGGAAAACGCCGAGTACATGCGGTTGCAGCAGCAAGTCGATGGCGCGCTGAAGGATTCGTGATGATGGTGAGTTCGATCGCAGCCGTACGCTCGAGATTGGATGCCTTTCGATTTGGGCAACTGGCGTTGTGCTTCGCGGTGTTCCTGATTGTCCTGCCGCTGTTGAAGCACGGCATTCTCATCAAGGGCATCCTGTTTCTGCTGCTGCTGAATTCGCTACTCGTCGCCGACGCGGCAAGGCCCGGCGCCCGCATGCTTCGACGCATAGGCTGGGCATTGTGGAGTATTTCCGTGGTCGGTCTCCTCGTCGACGAATTCGGCGCGCGCCACACTCTCGCGTTCGCGTCCAAGTGCGTTGGCCTCGGCGCTCACACGCTGCTGCTGCTGGTCTGTGCGGGAAGCATTCTCGGCTTTGTTTTGCGGGCGAGGCGTGTGAATCTGGACAGCATTTTTGCGTCGATCGTCGTGTATCAACTCACCGGCTTGTTTTTCGCACAGGTCTACACGCTATTGACGATCTTTGACCGCGCCAGTCTGTCGTTGCCGGACGGCGTGCCGGCAAGCACGCAGGTCGTCCAGTTCGATATGGTCTACTTCAGCTTCGTCACCCTGGCCACGCTCGGATACGGAGACATGTTGCCGGTATCGGACATCGCACGCAGCACGGCTATTCTCGAGGCAATCACCGGCCAGTTCTACGTGGCCATCGTCGTTGCGGTTCTCGTCAGCGCGTTCGTCGCGCAGCGCGTGGGCGACCAGTCAGCACGATAGAGGGGCGGTGCTGAAGTCGACGGCGGACCGCGTGCCGCCCGGCTTGCAATACCTGCGCGCGATGTTCGCGGCAAACCAGCGGGCCCCAGCACATCCCGTCAAGCTGCGTGGCAGATCAAAGCGGGAGACGCCATGCGCAGGCGTGGAGGCTCCCGTCGCTTGATGGATTGTCGCGATGGTGGTGTGAGGGTGGCTCACTTGACCGTTTTCAGCGGCGGCTGCTTCCAACTGCCATCCAGGGCAGCTTGTGCCGGCCAGTACAGGCGCATGTACATGGCGAACGCTCCCTTCGGTGCGGGCAGCCAGTTGGATTCCTTGCTCTTGCCGGGTGATCCGGTCTGGATGTAGATCGTAAGCCCACCATCAGCATCCTTCTTCATCTTGGGCAGCATCGGCGAGTTGATCAGGTAACGGTTGATCGGATTGGCCACCAGCAGGCTCTGCGGCAGGCCGTACATCGTGATCGACCAGAACGCCTTGACCGGCGGATACTCACCCGGAGCGAAGTGCAAGGTGTAGCGGTTGGCGCCGGTCAGCGGTTTGCCGTCTGCGTCGACGCGATAGACCGGGTACATCGCCTCCTGCTTGGTGTTGCCATAGATGCCGATGGTCGCCACCCAGCGGTACAGGTAATTGTTCTTCAGGAACTCGCGGGTGCCGAAGCCGTAGGTTGCCAGACAACGAACGTCGACTGGTTGCTCAGCGAACTTTTTTCGCGCTCACGATATGTGGCACGTGATGTCTGGACGAGCCAACGAAATCGGCGAGTACGGTCTCGGCAGCTTCTATTGGGCCCAATTGGCGGGCGCGAGCTTCTTTGGTTTCCTCGGCCAAAACGCTCTCATTGGCTTGGCTCTGGCGCCCAGCCGCCGCCCAGCGCCTTGTAGAGCGCAATCAGCGAACGCGCGAGGAGCGCCTGCGCATTCGCCTGGCTCTCCTCGATCTCGAATAGCGAGCGTTGTGCAACAAGCACGTTGTTGAAATCGGTGAGGCCGGTGTTGTACTGCACGGTCACCAGCGCAACGGCTTCCTTCGACGCTGTCACGGCCCCCGCAAGCGCGCGCAAGCGCCGTTGCCCCTGCTCGTAAGCCAGCATCGAATCTTCCGCTTCTTCCAAAGCGACCAGCACGGTCTGGCGATAATTCAGCAGCGCTTGCCGGGCCAGTTGTTTCTGCACGCGAATATTGCTTCTGATGATGCCGCCGTCGAACAGCGCCCACTGCACCGGCACAGACACACCCCAGGTATTGCCGGCGCTCGCTGCGAGATTCGAGACTGAACGCGCTTGTTGGCCGAAGAAGCCCGTCAACGAAAAGTCGGGATACAGCGCCGCCGTGGCGACACCGATGTTGGCAGTTTGGGCGGCCAGCATGCGCTCGGCGGAGCGAACGTCCGGGCGCTGCCGCAACACGTCTGCCGGTACGCCGGCCGCGATGGTTTCGGCGGCGTGTGGTATCGGTGCGGGCGCTGATCGCGACGCATGCAGTTCGGCCGACAAGCTGCCCGGGTCCTGCCCCAGCAGCACTGCCAATCGATTGCTCGCGCGCTGCGCGTCGACGATCAGCCCCGGAATGGCGGCGCGGGTCGTTGCCAGCAGCGCCTGTGCCTGCACGACATCAAGCTTCGAGGTGAGCCCGGAACGGTAGCGATCCTGCGCGAGCGCCAGCACGTCCTGTTGCGCCGCGATGTTTTCCTGCGCGAGTTCAATACGGCGGGCGAATTCGCGATGCGCAACATAGGCAGTTGCCACGTCCGCCAGCAACGTCACGAGCACGTCGCGCTGCATCTCGATGCTCGCCTGATACTGCGCACCTGCCGCCTCGATGCCACGCCGGATCTTGCCGAACAGATCCAGTTGCCAGCTTGCGTCCAGTCCTGCCGCATAGAGGTTCTGTGCATTGAAGCCAGCGGCGGGCGCCACCTGCTCGAGCGCGCCATCATCACTTTGTTTGCTGCGCGTGGCCTCACCCGTGGCACCCAGCGTCGGCACGCGCGCACCGCTCGCCGCGGCAAGCTGGTCACGCGCCTGCAAAATGCGTGAAGCGGCGATCTGAACGTTCAGATTGGACACCCGCGCACGTTCTATCAACCCGCTCAGGACGGGATCGTCGAAAATCGTCCACCAACTTTGCAGTGTCGCGTGCGAACCATCCGCCAATTGCGTTGCTACGGCCACGTGCCAGGCATCCGGAGTGGCGATATCGGGTGGCGAATAATTAGGGCCCACCATACAGCCGCTCAGCAGAAGCAGCAGCGGTGCCGACCAACGACGTGCGCGCATCATCATCAGAAAGGGTTGAACAGATACTTGAGATAGCTCTCGGATTGAATCTCGATCTGCCGCAGGAGTTTCAGAAAATCCGGACAAGCCTTGGAATAAACGGCGACGATGGCGGTGGCACCAAATCGGATGGGGTAGCGCGGATCCTCGTCGATCACCCGCACCCGCACCACGAATTCATGCGGTACGCGTACCTCCTGCTCGGTGGGTATGCGTCCGACCGGTTGGCCCTGCGCGTTGCCGCTCGCCCACGTGACGCTCTCCACTTCGCCGGCAAAAACCACGCCCGGGTACATGTCGAACGCAACTTCGGCGGGGTCGCCCACCGCCACGTGCTGCATCCCCTGCTGCAATGCCTTGGCGACGACCCAGTGCTTCTCGCTGCTGACAAACGTCATGATCGGCGTTTTCAAACGCACGAACGCGCCCGGGTAAAGCTGCAGATTCGCAACAAACCCATCGGACGGCGCGCGAATGGTGGTCTGTTCCAGGTTGTAGCGGGCCGACTCGAGCGACGCCATCACCTGCGCCACCGCAGTGGGTTGTTTACCGGCTTGAGAGGCGAGCGCCAGTTGCGTCGATCGCAATGCCGCGCGCGCGCCTTGCGCCTCCGCTTCAAGACCCACAACTTCCTTCTGCACCTGCTCCACGCGCAAAACCGATGCAGCGTTCTGCGCAGCCGCGTCACTGACCTGTTTCACTGTCACCCGCGCCAGACCCAGGTTGGCTTCGACGCGTGCGAGATTGGCCGCCGCCTGCTGCACCGACTGTTCCAGCGTGGCAACCGACGTATCGGCACCGGAGAGTTTGGCCAGTTGTTCGTCTACGCGGTATTGCCAGGGTGCTGGATCCATCTGCACCAGCGGGTCGCCTTTCTTCACCGGCACGTTTGGCTGCGCAAACACCTCGGTGACCTTGCCGCCAAACTCCGGGGCCAACTGCACCACATAGGCCTGCACGAACGCCTGCTTGCTGTACGGTGCGTACTGTCCGAGAAAGACGATCTCCGTCATCGCGGCCGCAATCCAGATGCCGAATACGATGAACTTCCAGAACAGATTGAACTTGATCAGTTTGTAGTCGAAAAAAACCAGGCGCACGAGAAAGGCGTACGCGATTGTGATGAGCAGTTCCATGCGAGGTGGTCTTCAGCAGTCGATGCGGTTGTCGGCAGTCACGGGGGGCTCTCCTCGCGCGGATCCGGCGTGGCGGGAGTCGACTCGGCGCGCTTCGGCCGTTCATACAGTATCCCGATCACCGCACCCGAGTAGGCCCACACCAGCGCCAGCATCCACAACGGGAAGATGATCAGGCCCAGCAGTGAAGTCACTTCGATGGCTTCGAGTTGCGGATGGCCGCGTTCCTTCGCAATTCTTCCAGGATACGTGTGAATCTTCACGATACCGAGAATGATCACGACCACCGAGAACAGGATCAGGAACAGCGAGATGATTTCAATTTTCATGCGCGGCCCCCCAGGCGAATCAAGCTTCGTATTGCGCAGTGCCGTCCGGCCCGACTCCGGGTGTGGCGTGATGCGGCTGCGTGTGTTTGTGGGTCTCGTGCATTGCATGCGGTGCGTGTCCCGCATGAGGCGAGTGCGCCGCATGCGCGTGCGACTCCACGCCTCGGGGCTGGAACTGCGGATCCAGACTCTCATAAAGTCTACTCGACCAGGGATGGTCGATCCACACCGATTACTTCCGCACGCGATAATCCGAATGACGTGCAGGTTCAGGACCGTCCCGACGAAGACGTCGGATTCGGCAACGCATTGGCGCGCCCCAACCATTATGGTGAGGGGCGAGCCGTTCACCGAATCCTTTCCCGACGCGCACGGCTTTGGTACTGGTCGGTTTTCTGCGCCGCGCCGGCCGCCGAACGCCGCTACAAGACCTACATCGTTACTGGCGGCGGGCAGGATTTCGTGCGCGTGTACTCGGCGTACCGACCTCGGTGTCTGCCAGCGCGAACCAGGAACCGTTCAAGACGATACCGTCGGATGACCGTGCGGCGAGGCACAGAAGGGCAGCTGGACCGTCATCAGCATGAAAAACGACTGGAAGCGGATCTTCGCGTTCGAGTAATAGCCTGACCTGACTTGGCGGCCGGCTGCCATGCCCACGCCGCGCATTGCCATCCGGGGATTCCCCGTCGCGGTACTTCGGGCGCGGTGGCATAGTGGGGCGGCATGAAACCCGCCGCCGCCATTGCGTTGCTGTTGCTGATGTGCGCATGGATCGCGCCCGCGGCGCTGGCCGCCGAGGGTGACAGGGTGCTCGTTGTCTATTCCGACGATCGCATGCTGCCGGCAAACCAGGAAGCCGATCGCGCGTTCAACACCTCGCTGGCGGTGTCGGCACATCGACCAGTCGACGTGTACTCCGAGTTTCTCGATCGCGCGCGATTTTCCAACGATCGGTATGAAGCCACGCTGCTGCGATACCTGCGTGAGAAGTATTCGGTGCAGCCGCCGTTGGTCATCGTCGCCGCCGGCACGTACGCACTGCAGTTTTTACTGGATCAGCAGCCGTTTCCGGGAGTGCCCTCGGTAAGCGTTGGGGTAACGAAGCGTGGATTGCAATCGATGCAGCCGCTACCGGCTGGGGTCGTCAGCATTCCGATCGAATACGACATGATCGGTACCATCGAGCAGGCGTTGAAGTTTCATCCTGACACATAGCGAATCGTCGTCGTGACCGGCGCAGACGTCATCGATCGGCAGAACGAGCGTGCGCTGCGCGTGGGAACGGCGCCGCTGCGAGATCGCTATGAGATGGAGTTCCTGGCGGGGCTGTCCACGCAGACGCTGTTGCGCAAGGTGGCCGATTTGCCGTCCCATTCCATCCTCTTCAGCCCTGGCTATTTCAGCGACGGCGACGGGCAGCGTTTCGCGCCTCGCGAAGTGGCCAGCGAAATCGCCGCGGTGGCCAATGCGCCGGTGTACGGACCGTACAACACTTTCATCGGTACCGGCATCGTCGGCGGCATCATGCCGGATTATGCGGAAGTGGGGCGTGAGGCCGCGGCTGCGGTCGTCAGCCTGCTCGATGGGACACCGCCGGACGCGGTTTCGACTCCAGCGAAGACAGCGGCCACGCTGCAGGTCGATTGGCGTCAGGTGCAGCGCCGGGGGTATCGACGACGCGCGGATTCCGGCGGATACGATCGTCCACTTCAGAACACCGACGTTTTGGCAAGCGTATGGCTACATCGTGCTCGTTGGCGCTGCCGTGATCGCTTTGCAGACGGGGCTGATCGTCGCGCTGCTGTATGAGCGTCGTCTGCAGCGCCGCACTGCTGCGGCGCTAGCGGCGACCGAGCGGCGGATGGTGCTTGCTGCGCGCACGGCACAGGTCAGCAACTGGATTTGGAGGCTGGCCCCCGACCGCATGGCGAATGGCAGCAGCGACAGCGATGACGCGCAGATGTATGCACGGTTGTCGCAGGAGCCGCAGGTCGTTGCTTTTGATCGAGTGCTCGAGGCGACCCATCCGGCCGATCGTGAAGCGCTCGACAACGCTGTGCGAAGCGCGGTGGACGCGGACAGAGGAGTTCAATGCCGAGTATCGGGTTATTCAGCACGGCCATGTACGCTGGATGCGGGCACGCGGACGTCGTGCAGAACCGAACGATGCCAGCCGCCTGCGCGGCGTCGCCATCGACGTCACCCAGGCCAAAGAAGCGGAACTGCAGGCTCAGCGCGACCGTTCCGCGCTCGGCTACATGACGCGCGTGTCGCTGCTCGGGCAGTTGTCGGCTGCGATCGCGCACCAGTTGAACCAGCCACTCGCTGCAATCCTGAGCAACGCCGAGGCGGCACGGCAACTGCTTAGGCGCAAGGCCTTAGACCGCAATGAACTCTGCGAAATCGTCGATGACGTGATCAGCGAAGATCACCGTGCTGCGCAGGTCATTCGCCGGCTCAGCGCGCTGTACAAGAATGGCGCTCGCGAGTTGCAGCCATTCGACGTCAACGACCTGGTCCGCGAGACTCTGGCGCTGCTGAAGTCCGATCTGGTGGTGCGCCAGGTGACCGCGACCACCGATCTCACGTCGTCGCTGCCACTGGTGGAAGGCGAACGCGTGCAGTTGCAGCAGGTATTGTTGAATCTGATCGTCAACGCTACGGACGCGATGGCTGGCGGCGACGAGCAGCAGCGCACACTGACTCTGCGCACGCGCGCGACGGAGAGCGGGGTTCGAATCGAAGTGGAAGATCACGGTCGTGGCATTTCGGAAGCGGAGATCGCGCACGTGTTCGACATGTTCTGGACCACCAAACCAGGCGGTATGGGCGTTAGTCTGTCGATCTGCCAGTCGATTGTGGCGGCGCATCGGGGTCGCCTGATGGTGGAAGGATGGCGATCCAATGCCCTCGGCTGCCTGGTGCTGGACGTGAACCTGCCGGGACTCGACGGACTCGCGCTGCAGGAACGTCTGCGCGATGCCGGGCAGGCGCTGCCGATCGTGTTCCTGACCGGGCACGGCGACATTCCGATGTCGGTCAGGGCCATCAAGACCGGCGCCGCCGATTTTCTGACGAAGCCTGTGGCAGGCGAAGCGCTGACTGCGGCCATCCGGGCTGCCATCGATCAGCACATCGTTGCGCGCCGGAGTCACACCGATACGGAAATTCTGCGGCGACGGCTCGAGCAATTGACTCCGCGGGAGCGCGAAGTGCTCGACGAGCTGATTGCAGGTAAGCTGAACAAACAGATCGCGTTCGATCTAGGCATTGTCGAGCAGACGGTCAAGTACCATCGCGGGCGGATCATGGCTCGCCTGCAGGCGAGGTCGTTAGCTGAATTGATGCACATCGTGGCTCGGGCAGGGCTCGGTCGGGAGGCGGGGTTTGACTAAAGGCCAGTATCCTGCCGCCCCCGTGACCGCTACCGTGGTGGCGTGAAGACCGTATATGTCGCAGTCGTCGACGAAGAGGCGCCGGTACGCACGGCGCTGCGCCGTTTGCTGCGCCTGGCCGGCTACAGCGTGGCCGAGTTCACATCGGGCGAGGTGTTCCTGGCGTCCCTCGATGAAAAGCAGCCCGGCTGCGTCCTGCTCGACGTGCACATGCCGGGACTCAACGGTTTCGATGTCTGCGAGCGAATGCGCAGGGCACACATCGACGTTCCGCGGGTGTTCATTACCGCCAGCGATGAGGCGATCTCGACCAGATGGCACAGCACAACGGTGGCCGTCTGCTGCGAAAGCCCTTCGCCGGCGACGAATTGGTGGCCGCGGTCGAAGCAGCGCGGCGACACTAGCCGCGGCGATGTACGGCACGCGCGCCGAGCCATTACCCCTCAAGGCAGTCGTTGGATTGGTCGTATTGGTGGTACTCACGACCAGTAGCGGGCTGTTGCTGATCTCCGTGCTCGAGTACGCGCGCCCAAGCGGCGTGTCAAACAGTCCGCGCCGCCAACTAACGAGCATCGCACGGGGTCGGCGCGAAATGAAAATCCTACAAGGAATCGTCGCTCCACCGAGCGAATGTATCGGTGAGGTGTGATTCCTACCTGGCTAACGAGACGGCGCGCAGTCGATCGAACGCGTCCGGAGGTTGCACTGCATTCAGGCGGGCGATGATCTGCTGCGCACACTCGCGCGGTTTGGCGCTGCCGGTATCGACTTCGATGTCGTAGACGCATTGACGGTGAACCTGATCGAAGTGCGATGTTGCGGTGCCCGGAAAACGGCCCGGACGTCTGGCTTCCCGCGCGTTCACCACGTCCATCGGACAGCGCACGCCGACGAACAACACTTCGAATCCCTTCAACGCCTTGACGTAGTCGAACAGGAATGCGGGTTCGAACATCAGGTCGTCGATGATCACGTTGTTGCCTTCGCGCGCGAACGCGGCCACCGCGCGGCGCATGCCGCGCAGCACCTGTTTGCCGAGATCGCCGAACCGCACCTCGGTGACGAGCTCGCTACCGCGCGCAATGGGTACTACGTTGAGTCCCCGCGCACCCGGCGTGCCCGGTGGCGAATTGAGCCCGCGATAACGTCCGCCGAGTCCATCGCGAAATTGATCGAGGGCAATGTGGTGCCACGGATCTGGCAACAGTTGCTGAAGCGTGATGGCGAGCGTCGTCTTGCCGGCGCTCGATGATCCATTCAACAGAATGATTCGACCCGATGGCATATTCGATCCTTGCGATAGCCGCGACATGGTATCGGCAGAACGACGGGTGCTCAAACGGCCGGGAGGGTCAGACCGATTCTGACCCTTGTCTCGTGGAGGCGCTGGTCGCGTCGTCGGGCGACTGAAGTACACTAGCGCGTTTTTTTCAGGAAGCCGCAGCATGCAAGGGTCGTTGGGAATCCTCGTTCTGCTCGGACTCGCATGGGCGCTCAGCGAAGACCGTCGTGAGGTGAGTGTGCGCGCAATCGTCGTCGGCCTCGCGCTGCAATTCGTGCTGGCCGTTGCGTTGCTGCGTTTTGCGCCGGTGCGCAACACGCTGCTACTCGCCAACCATCTCGTCTATGCCATCGAAGCGGCAACGCGGGCCGGGACGACGTTCGTGTTCGGCTTCCTGGGCGGCGGTGATCCGCCGTTCGACTTGACCAACGACGGCGCGATGTATGTATTCGCGTTTCGCATCCTGCCGCAGATCGTCGTGTTCAGTGTACTCGTCGCGCTTGCGTGGTATTGGCGCATCCTGCCGCTGGTGATCAATGCCTTTGCGTGGTTGCTCCGTCGCACGCTCGGCGTCGGCGGCGCCGTCGGGGTCGCCGCGGGCTCGAGTATGTTTCTCGGCATGGTCGAAGCGCCACTGGTGATTCGTGCCTATCTGAGAAATCTGTCGCGCTCGGAGCTTTTCATCGTATTGACCGCCGGCATGTCGACGGTGGCCGGTTCCATTATGGTGCTATATGCAAACGTTCTGGGCCGCGTCATCGATGGTGCGCTCGGACACATTCTGATCGCGTCAGTGGTCAACGTGATTGGTGCGATCGTCGTAGCGCGCGTGATGATCCCGTCGACGCGGCACACACAGGGCGGCGATGTTGCGGATGCGTTGTCGTACGTCAGCGTGATGGATGCGATCACGCGCGGTACCACCGACGGACTGCGCCTCGCCGTCAACGTCGGCGCGATGCTGATCGTGCTCGTGAGCCTGATCGCGCTGGTGAATGCGATCGTCGCGTCGCTAGTCGTCGGTGGCGAGTCGCTGACACTGCAGCGCGTGATGGGGTGGATGTTCGCGCCGATCGCGTGGTTGATCGGCATCCCCTGGGCCGAAGCAACTCGGGGCGGTGCGTTGCTCGGTACCAAGCTCGTGCTCAACGAACTCGTTGCCTACATCGAACTGGCGGCGATCCCGGTGGCGGATCTGTCGGCGCACAGCCGAATCATTCTGACGTACGCATTGTGCGGATTCGCGAACTTCGGCAGCCTCGGTATTGCGTTGGGCGGCGTCGGCGCGTTGATGCCGGACCGCCGCGTCGAGTTGTTTCAACTCGCCCCGAGAGCATTGATCTCCGGAACGATCGTCAACTGTATGACCGGCGCCATTGTCGGCATCGTCTATCTGCCAGCGGGCCCAACGGGCTGATAATGGCGCGCCGCGTCGACGATACGCGCGAGGCCATCATCGTCTACATCGAGATGCATCACCCAGCGTGGCCCGCGAATGCGGATGTTGGATCCCTCCAGATGCTTCGACAGATGGCTCAGCTCGCGTGCACCGAGCTCGACGAACAGCATGTTGGTGGCGCTGCGAACGCGTCCGGAAAATGCGTCCATTTCGCCCAGCGTTGCTGCGAGCTCGGCCGCTCGGCGATGATCTTGTACCAGTCGGTCGACGTGCTCGTTCAACGCATGGATGCCGGCGGCTGCGATCACGCCGGCTTGACGCATCCCACCGCCGAGCATTTTGCGCCAGCGCCGCGCGCGATGAACGAA
The DNA here is from genome assembly GCA_963812255.1 of uncultured Gammaproteobacteria bacterium. Lineage (GTDB taxonomy): Bacteria > Pseudomonadota > Gammaproteobacteria > Pseudomonadales > Azotimanducaceae > DATJGR01. The sequence goes on from CAWEUM010000002.1 coordinate 102,886, forward strand.
GTCTGAGCTGCCGCACAATACCGAGCCCGCCGGTGCGCCCAGGCCTTTCGACAGGCAGACCGAGACGCTGTCGCACTCCGGCGTCAGGCGCGTGATTGGGACGTCTTGCGCGACCGCCGCATTGAAAAGACGCGCGCCGTCGAGGTGCAGCGACAGGCCATGGCGATCACACAGGGCACGCAGGCGCGGCAGATAGTCGATCGGCAGCGGCAGGCCCGCCAGCGTGTTCTCGAGGCACACCAGGCGGGTACGCGCAAAGTGGAAGTCGTCAGGCTTAATCGATTCCTCGATCAGGTCGAGATTAATAGTCCCATCCGGTTGAAATGGCAGGGGTTGCGGCTGAATTCCACCGAGCACCGCTCCGCCGCCGCCCTCGTATTTGTAGGTGTGTGACTGCTGTCCGGCGATGTACTCCTCGCCGCGATCGCAATGGGTCAGCAACGCCAGCAGGTTCGACATCGTGCCGGTCGGTACGAACAGCGCAGCAGCAAAGCCCAACCGCTCCGCCGCCAGCGCCTCGAGCGCGTTGACGGTCGGATCCTCGCCGTACACGTCGTCGCCGAGTTCGGCGCGCATCATCGCGTCGCGCATCGCAGCGGTCGGTTGGGTAACGGTATCGGAGCGCAGGTCAATCCACTTCATTTGCTTCGGCGTCGCTGATGTTCAAAGTTGCTCGAGGAACCGCGTGACCGCCGCGTTGAATTCGCGCGGCCGGTCGATGTTGGACGCGTGGCCGGCGCCTTCGATCACGACGCGCGCGGCGCCGGGGATCTTGCCGGCCATGTAGTCGGTTGCCGCAAGAAACGGTTGGTCGAGTGCGCCGACGAGAACCAGCGTTGGCACCCGAATCGAGGGAAGGCTCGCCATCACCCGACCGTCGGTCTGGGCGAGCATGCCGCGTGCCGCATGGGCAAGGCCCTGTGCGGATCGATGCCGACTCACGCTCACTTCGCCGCTGGTGCCGAGCGCTGCCAAACCGTTCGTTTCCAGATCCGTAGCGCGCTGCTCCGCAACGCGATTCCATCCCTCACGACCTGAATCGCTGCGGAACCCTGGCCCGGTGTCGAACAGCATCAATGCGTCGACGCGATTGGAATATGCCACGTTGAACGACAACGACATGTAGCCCCCCAGCGACAGGCCCCCGATTACCGCCGTCGGCGCATCTACCGCATCCAACAGGTCAGCCATGTCGCGCGTCGTCAATGCTTCGGAATAGTCAATCGGATCGGTGGGGCTGTCGCTGTTTCCGTGGCCGCGCATATCCCAGAGAATCAGCTTGTGCGAGGCGCTCAGCGCATCGATCTGAGGCGCCCACATCGCAGACGTGGCGCTGTAGCCATGGCTGAGCAGCACCGCATCGCCGCGGCCATGTACTTCGTAGTAGATGCGGACGCCGTCGCGATCCAGATATGCCATGTCGATCTCCTTGTACCCCTTAGCGGTTTCAATGGTTCAGAAAGTTCAGCGGCAAGCCAGGACTCTCCCAGTCCATCACCAGCAGTTCCCCGAGCGATGATGCAGTGATGTAGGCAGTCCTCAAATCGGCGCCGCCAAAGCAGATATTGGTCGTCAGCAAATCGTGTACCGGCACGAAGCGGGGTTCGGAACCGCCGGGCGATAAAACCGATATACCGCCGTTGATCAATGTCGCCACGCACACGTTGCCCGCGGCGTCGACGGCAAGCGAGTCGTACATGTAAAAGCCCGTGATGCCCTGCAACAGACGGCGTTCGCCGACCTTACCCGGCGCGGTGATCTTGTACGCCCACAGGCGTCCCGGCATGGTTTCTGCGACATAGAGCTCGTCCTCATCGCGCGACAAGCCGATTCCGTTGGGGCCTTCGAGCGGAAAGATCGCTTCGCTGATCCGGCTACCATCAGGCCGCGCATAGAACACACCGGTGCGGTCGCGGTCGCGCGGGCGGGTTTTACCGTGATCGGTAAACCAGAATCCCCCGCCGCGATCGAAGACGATGTCGTTGGGCCCGCGCAGACGTCTGCCGTCGCAGGATTCGTACACCGTTTCGAACCTTCCCGTTGTCAGATCCACGCGCTGGATGCTGCCGCCGGTGTAGTCGTCGGGTTGCTCCCCCGGATACAACCGGCCGTCGCGCTCGGTCCAATTGAAGCCGCCGTTGTTGCAGACATAGCACTTGCCGTCGGGTCCGATCGCCGCACCGTTCGGTCCACCCCCAAGCTCGGCAATCACCTCAACGGAGCCGTTAGCGGTCACCTTCGACAACGTGCTGCGGGCGATTTCGACGAGCACGACCGAGCCATCCGGCATTGCGATGGGACCTTCCGGAAATCGCAGACCTCTCGCAACGATACGGGCGCTCATGGTGCATTCCTGGCTGTATGACGGGTGGAGATGATAAGTTCGTGATCGATGTTAACCCGGATGATCTTTATGCGCCGCATGCGCCACACCGTACTGTTCGTCGTCGTTGCGCTCGCTGCTTGCGCGACACGGCCCGTCGATTTCCAGCAGCGCGCCACTCGGATCGCGCACGATGCAGTGATCGTCGACACACACATCGACGTGCCTATTCACGTCGAAATGACCGGAGATGACGTGACCCACGCGGCTTCGACCGGCGACTTCGATTATCCACGAGCACAGGCCGGGGGCCTCGATGTGCCGTTCATGTCGATCTTCATTCCGGCCAGTGTCGACGAGGCGGGTGGTGGACGCGCATTTGCGGACAAACTCATCGACCAGGTCGACGACATGGCCAAGCGCGCGCCGAACGAATTCGCACTGGCCACATGCGTCGCCGATGTTCGACACAACGTCGCCGCAGGTCTGATCTCGCTACCGATGGGCATGGAGAACGGCGGGCCGATGGGCTCCGGCGACGATGCGCCCGAGCATTTCTTCGAACGCGGGATTCGCTATGTCACGCTTGCGCATGCCAAATCCAATGCGTTTGCCGATTCATCGTACGACGACAACGAGCGATGGCAGGGACTGTCGCCTCGCGGCAAAACGCTGGTGGCGCGTTTGAATGAACTGGGCATCATGATCGACGTATCGCACATTTCCGATCGGGCATTCTGGCAGGTGCTGGAGGTCTCGAACGCCCCAGTCATTGCGTCGCATTCGTCGGCGCGATTTTTCACGCCCGGTTTCCGGCGCAACATGAGCGACGAAATGATCAAAGCACTTGCAGCTCACGGCGGCGTTGTGCAGGTGAATTTCGGCAGTGCCTTCGACACGGCGAAGGCGCGTTCGTGGGCAGATGCATACGATGAAGCCGCGAAGCGCAATCAGGCGGCGCAAAACGTCGAGCCGAATTCGGATGCGGCGAAGGCATTTGCCAAGTCTTATGCCGTGGAGCATCCGTTCCCGTACGCACACGTTGACGACGTCGTCGATCACATCGACCACATCGCCAAGCTGGTGGGCGTCGAGCACGTTGGTATCGGCTCTGATTTCGACGGCGTCGGCGACACGCTACCGGTCGCATTGAAGGATGTTTCGATGTACCCGAATCTGATCGCTGGCCTGTTGCAGCGCGGATACACCGACAGGCAGATTCGTTTGATTCTTGGCGAAAACCTGCTCCGTGTCTGGACGCAGATCGAAGAGGGCGTGCGGCAAGGTGGCGGCCAAGTGCGCTGCGAAAGCCGCTAGCCAGTTCGGCCGTTCATCGACCCTTATGCACAGGAGGCTTGCATCATGCGTTCGATTACATTAACGAACATCGCTTTGATAAAGAGCTCTTAACTCTTTGAAACATATAATCTAATTCGACCCTATTAGTCACTTTGAGATGACCGAGCCGGCGCATTTGTCGGACGCGGCGATTTAATCCCCAGACTTATCCACAAGCGGTGGGCCGCCAACCCACCATTTCGGCGGCAAAAAGCGTTCGTACAGTTCTGCTTCAGGCGTGCCCGTGTCCGGGCGATAGTCGTACCGCCAGGATGCCAACGGCGGCAACGAGGCGAGCACCGATTCGACGCGCCGCCCCGACTGCAATCCGTACTGCGTGCCGCGGTCGATCGCCAGGTTGAACTCGGCGTAGCGCCCCCGCCGATACAACTGAAACGCGCGCTGACGATCACCATATGGCGTACGCGCTCGGCGTTCGAATATCGGGACATAAGCAGCCAGGAAATGGTCGCCAACCGATTGAACGAAGGCGAAGCTTTGGGCAAATCCGCCGCGCGTCCAATCATCGAAGAAGATGCCGCCGATGCCACGAGGCTCGTTACGATGCGGCAGATGGAAATACGCATCGCACACCTGCTTCAGTTCGGGGTAGACCGCCGCGCCAAATGGCGCGCATGCATTCAGCGCCTGCTGATGCCAGTGCACGCAATCTTCGTCAAAGCCGTAGTACGGGGTCAGATCGAAGCCGCCCCCGAAATACCACACCGGTGAAGGTGCGGCGACAATGAAGAAACGCAGATTCATATGCGTCGTCGGGACATATGGATTGCGAGGATGGACGATCAACGAGATCGCGACCGCCTGAAACCCCAGCCCCGCCAACTCAGGGTTGCGCGCGGTTGCCGCGCCCGGCAACGACGTACCGATGCTGTGGGTGAATTGCACCGCGGCCTTTTCGATGTGTGCGCCTTCTTCGAGCACTCGGGGGCGGGACAAGCCCCCCTCGGCGGATGCGACTTCGTCGCCGCGAAACCGGCCCATCGCATCGAGTTGTTCCAAGCGCGCGCAGATCGAGTCCTGCAACCCCGTGAAGTAGTCGCGAACCGCGCTGATGTTCGGCGCGTCTTTCATATCAAGCTCGCCTGCGAGCCGAGCCACCGTGAGTGGATTCGTTCTACAGGCATGTCGTCACCGTCAGCACCGGATGATCGGGCATTATGCCGTGGTTGTCCTCGCGTCAGCGCTCCGCCGGGTTAGAATCCGCGCCTCTGATCGGGAGGGGTATTCACGTGGATTTGTCGTTCACCGACGCAGACCGTGCGTTTCAACTCGAAGTGCGCAACTGGCTCGCGACCGCATGGCCCGAAGACGTGCGCAGAAAGCAGGCGCGCAGCGCGCTCGGCCGGCTCTCCAAAGACGACCATGTACGCTGGCAGAAAGCGCTCGCAGGCAAAGGCTGGGCCGCCGTGAACTGGCCGAAGGAAGAAGGCGGTGCTGGTTTCTCCGCCACGCAAAGATACATCTTCGATCTTGAGCGGGCCCGCATCGGTGCGCCGGCCGTGATGCCGTTCGGTATGACGATGGTGGCACCGGTCATCATGAAGTTCGGCACGGAAGAACAGAAGCGCCGATTTCTGCCGGACATCCTCAATACCAACGTCTGGTGGTGCCAGGGCTATTCCGAGCCGGGTTCGGGCTCCGATCTGGCTTCTCTGCGTACGAAGGCCGAAGACAATGGCGACCATTTTGTCGTCAACGGCGTGAAAACCTGGACGACGCTGGCGCAATATGCGGATTGGATTTTCTGCCTGGTACGCACGAGTCATGAAGCAAAACAACAACAGGGCATCAGTTTTCTGCTGATCGACATGCATTCGCGTGGTGTCAGTGTCAATCCGATCATCACGTTGGATGCGCCTGCGATCGGATCGCAGGAGATCAACATGGTCTACTTCGAAAACGTGGTGGTACCGAAAGAAAACCTGATCGGCGAATTGGGCAAGGGTTGGACGTGCGCCAAATACCTCCTCGAGTTCGAACGCGGCAACGCGTACGCGCCGACATTGAAGGGGGCGCTCGAACAGATCCGCGCTATGGCCGCCACGGAATCGAGCGGCGCAGGTGCGGCAATGGACACCGACCCAGCATTCAAGGCGCGCCTCGACGAGGTCGAAGTAGAAATCCTCGCGCTGGAGTTCACCGAACTGCGAATTCTAGGCGCGCTGGCGGCCGGTCAGAACGTTGGTCCGGAGTCCTCGCTGCTCAAGACGCGCGGCACCGAGTTGCAGCAGGCGATCACCGAACTGGCGCTCGAGGTCAGCGCGTATTACGCGAACCCATTCGACGCATCGACATCGCTCGAAGGCGACAACTTCCAACCGGTTGGACCCGCGCACGCCAATGGCGTGGCGCAGGACTATTTCAATACGCGCAAGGTGTCGATCTATGCGGGCTCGAACGAGATACAGCGAAACATCATGGCCAAGCTCGTGCTCGGATTGGGTTGAACGGCTCAGCGCAGCTTCAGCAGCAGCATCAACAGCAGTGGCGTTCCGACGGCTTGCAGCAGCATGAAACGGACAAGCACTTGCGTATTGGACCATCCGAGATTCTTGCGCACGTGATCATGCAGGGGGTAACGCACGTCGCGAAAGATCGGAATGCGAAAGAAACGCAACAGCGCAACCTTCAACAGGCCGGTACCGCCGTTGACCAGCACGACTGTCGCGACGACGAATACCAGAAACGGATTGCCGCAGGCGAGGACCAGGACGCCCAACAACAGACCTATGGGGCGCGAACCGGCGTCACCCATCAGTACCAGACTCGGGTTACAGTTGTACCACAGATAGCTCGCCAGACATCCGATCATCGAAAAAGCGAGCATCGCCCAGGCCGGACCGTTTGCATAATGGGGCAGCAGGAGGTAAGCCGATACGTCCTTGTGACCGACCACTCCGTAGAGAATCGTGCCGAGGAACACGAGCGCCATCGCCGACAGGCTGCCGGACAGACCATCGACGCCATCGGTAGCATTGGTCGAATTGATCGTCACCCAGATGAGTAACGAACCGGCACTCACGAACAACCACGGAGCGACGTGCAGCGGCGCCTTGAGGAACGGCAGCCACACGTCGAAGCCGGTCATTCGACAAACGGCCATCGCGGCCACGATGCTGATTGCCAGATCGCACGCGCCGAGCGCGTATTCGCTCCAGCCCCCGCGTGTGCAATCGTCGAGATAGCCGACGTACATCGCAACGAGCATGCACGCGATCACGGCGATATACGGCCACTGCAGCGGTACGACCAAAATGGCAACGACGGCGAAAATCGGGACGAAGATTGCGCCGGCCGACATCGGCTTGCCGAGGCTCATCTCGGCGTGGACAGCATGCGCGCGACCCTGATCCTTGGGAAGCAAATGCCAGTACTTCGGCAACAACCAGAACGTAAGGATGACCGATAATCCGTTGGCAATGCCTGCGAGGAAGAGATAGCTGCCAAACAGCCGCAACGGGCCGAACAGATGTCCGTACTGTTCTGCGATGGCCTGAAGAATGATCGGATCTCCGCGTTCGCGTCGGCGCAGTATACGTGACGATTTTGATCGAACGAGGACTTGATGAAAACGCGTCTGCCAACGAAGCGGTGCAGGTCGAGCAGACGCACGCCGATGTTCTGGGTGATTGCCATATGCCTCAATCATGGTTGCATGACAACGCCCACCGAGCGCACAGAGGCGCTCGCGCAGCGTGCGGGCGCCGCGATCGAACGCATTCACGGCGAGGGATTCGAACACGTGGTGATATCGCATCGTGTGTTCGCGAACACCCGGGACGCGAACGACTCGACACTGCATATCTACTTTTCCGGCGACGGCACACCGTGGATCCATCACACGAAAATTTCGGCCGACCCGACGCCCAGAGATCCGATCGCGTTGCGTCTGATGCTGGAAGACCCTGCAGGCTCGATTTACATCGGGCGGCCGTGCTACCACGGGCTGGAGAAGAGCACGGGGTGTGGTCCGGCCTTGTGGACCTCGGCACGCTATTCGCAGGCTGTCGTCGACAGCATGGCAAGCGCGGTCAGGCAGATTCTCGATCGCATCAGACCGACGCAGGTCGTGATGTTCGGCTATAGCGGCGGCGGCGTGCTGGCCCTGCTGGTCGCCAATCAGGTTTCGCGGATCGATACCGTCGTGACGATCGGTACGAACCTCGATATCGACGCGTGGACCGCGCTACACGGCTACACCGCCTTGTCGGATTCGGTGAACCCGATGGACGTGCAGAAGTGGCGCGTCTCGCTGCGCCAGATTCACTTCGTTGGAGAAAGCGATACCAACGTGCCGCCGGCGATCGCCGCGCGATTTGCCGGCGACGGGTCCCGAATCGAGATTCGAGTGATTCCGGGTTTCGACCATCGTTGCTGCTGGGTCGAGGCGTGGCCGAAACTACTGCAAACGCTGGGTGGCGTTCATCGCATCGATCATGCATCGTTGCCCCCTCAGCATACCCGTTTGTCACCCATGCTCAGCCCCGTCTCACCGTGAGCGATCAGACACTTCCAGTCGATACACACCTGGACGATTTCAGGATCACGTCGGTACTGGGCGAAGGCGGCTTTGGCATCACCTACAAAGCCGTCGACGAACGTCTGCAGCGCGACGTGGCCATCAAGGAATACCTGCCGCGGCAATTCGCGTTTCGCGATGAAGCGGCGTCGGTAAGACCGCGCGGACCGCAGGATCAAGAAGTCTTTACGTGGGGTCTGACGCGATTCATCGACGAAGCGCGGGCGCTTGCGCTGTTCAAACACCCCAATATCGTTGCGGTGATTCGCTATCTCGAAGCCAATGGCACAGCCTATCTGGTGATGGAGTACGAAGAAGGCAAGGATCTGGAGCGCTGGCTGCTCGGTCGCTCCGAGTCGGTGCCGGAAGAATTGCTGGTCGAGCGGATCCTGCGACCGTTGCTCGACGGTCTGGCGCGGATCCACGAGAAAGGGATGCTGCATCGTGACATCAAACCGGAGAACGTTTTCATTCGACGCGACGGTAGCCCCGTTCTGATCGACTTCGGTTCCAGCCGCGCGCTCGAGCAGGGCCAAACCAATGCATTGACGAGCATCGTTTCGGCGGGATATTCGCCGTTCGAACAGTACGGCGGCGCCCAGAAGCAGGGCCCGTGGAGCGATCTTTATGCGTTGGCGGGAACCGCCTATCGGGTGATCGCGGGCACGGCGCCGACGGACGCGATCGCACGCCATCAGGGCGTCGAGCAACCGACCGCGCTGGCCATGGGCGCCGGCCGCTATTCCGAACCACTGCTGCATGCCATCGATCAGGCGTTGGCGCTGGATCCGAAAGACCGGCCGCAATCGGCGGCGGCGTTCGCGGCACTGCTGCCCGGGCACCGAGCCGGCACGAAACGTGATGAATCCGTCACGCAGGTTCGCCCCGCATCGGCACAGCGTCCGAAGCGCCGCTGGTTTCCGATCGCGATTGGAAGCCTGGTGATGGCGACGCTTGCCGCGGGCGTGTTTGTGTTCTACGCGGGACTGTTGCCAGGCGTGGCGGTACAGCCATCGCTGCCTTCGTCGGCACAATCATCAGTCAAAGACGAAACACCGCCAGCCGCCACGAACGCGGCTCCGCAAGCCGTCGAAGCGACATCGAGCGATTCGAACGACGCCACGTCGCGCACGACTGATAAACCACCAGACCCCGGCACCGAACCTGGGACGCCGACGGTCAACCCAAACGATGAGCGCGCAATCGTCGCCGGCTGGTCCGTTCCCGACGATATCGACAACTACCGCGATAGCCAGATTGCCGGGGCGCTGCTGGCCTACACGTCGAACAAAGAAAAGTTCGACGATTGTCTGACGAAGGGCTGCGCTGAGTTGCCGACGCTGATGGCAAAAATCGAGGAGGCACTGCAGGGATACCAGTGGAGCCGTGGAGATTTCGACGGCGCCATACGCCTCAGCAATCCGCGCCGCCTCGACAATCCGGATTGTCCTTTTCTGATCGACGTGGAGGAAACGCTTCACGGTGACCAGCGCGAACGAAGCCAGCAGCGCAGCTATTGCACACGCAACGGATTCGACCGGCGGGTGGAGAAGGCCGGTGCGATATCTGAACGAGCAATTGTCGGCGCGGCCAGCTAACCGTAGTATCGAGTCACATGCGGGGAGATATGACGATGCGCAGAGGGTGGCTGCTGATCGTTGTCGCTGGATTGGCCAGCGGCTGCGATACGACGTCGGGCGGGGGATTCATGGGCTCGGTGATGAGCCAGGTCGGCGGCGGGGCGGCCAGTACCGTCATGAACCGAACGGTCGGAGCGGTTGCGACGTCGGCGCCCGTCGCCACTGCGACGCGTGAGATTTGCGGTACCGACAGTTGGGGTCTTTGCCACAACGCGACCGCGACGATGCTCGCCGGATTCAGCGACGAGTTCGTCAAGCGCATGTCCCAGGAGGACATCCAGATGGCTGCCGGGGCGCGACAACAATCGTTGCGCGATGGCAAGCCGCAGGTGTGGACGAACCCGGCATCCGGCGCGTCAGGCACCGTCGAGACCCAGAGGACCGAGATGCGCGCGCCGAAACCGATGACTATTGCCGTCGAGCCGAATCGGGTCGATACCACGAACCTGCCGATCATGGACGCGGTTGGCGAGCCGTATCAGGTCGTCGGCTCCAACGGCGCCAATGTTCGTGGCGGCCCTGGCACCAACTATTCGATCGTCGAATCGCTGAAGTCTCGCGAACCGATCACCGCAATTGCGAAGGTTCGCGGTCAGGACTGGTACATGATCGGCCGCAACGACGTCGCAATCGGCTATGTGTTCGGAAATCTGATCGGCCCGCGGGATATGTCTCTTCCTCTTCCGCCAGCTGCAGCGGCAACGCCGAATACCCCACCAACAGAGGTACAGGTCAACGTGGCATCGGAGTGTTATGTCACCACGCAAAAGGTGACTCTGAAGGACGGCACGTCCCAGCAGGCCAAAGTCACCTCGTGTCGAACGCCGAATGGCTGGGCACAAGTGTGACGGTCTGATCGCCGATGTCCGAAACCGTACAAATCGCAATAGTAGGATCCGGCCCCGCTGGGTTGAGCGCTGCGGGCCGCGCCGCTTACTACGATCGCGAAAACCAGGCCACCGCACCGAGCTACGTGTTGCTGGAGGGCTACGCCGCGCCGGCGAAGACCATTCAGCGGTATCAGAAAGGCAAACACGTGATGGCGGAGCCGGGCTATCTCGAATTGCGCAGTGATTTCGAATTCGCCGAAGGCAGCCGAGAAGGCATCCTGCAGAAGTGGAGCGATGGTGTTTCGAATTCGCAGATCAACGTTCGTTACGGCACCGAAGTCAGTTCGATAAAAGGCGGCAAAGGCGCCTTTGTCATCACGTTGGCGAGCGGCGCAACGATCAGCGCCGAATACGTGGTTCTCGCGATCGGACTCGAGGGCAACCCACGGCGCCTTGGCGTCAAAGGCGAGGACCTACCCGGCGTCGAATACCATCTCGAGGATCCCGAGGCATTCTCCGACGAGACGATCATCGTCGTGGGAGCGGGTGATTCCGCCATCGAGAACGCGCTGGCGCTGGCGCGCCAGAACGATGTGTTTGTCGTCAACCGACGTGATGAATTCAGTCGTGCCAAAGACGGCAATCTGGCGCTGATTCTCGCCGCGAGCAGCGATCCGAACTCGCGCCTGAAATGTTTGTACAAGACTCAGACCAAGGAGATTCAGCCGGGCGATGGTAAGCGCCTGGCAGTCACGTTAGAGACGCCGTCCGGTCCGCTCGAGATTCACGCGGACCGGATCATTGGCCGGCTGGGCGCGGTGCCGCCGCGCGCGTTCGTCGAGGGTGCCGGAGTTGTGTTCCCGAACGCGAAGCCGGAGGCGATTCCGGAGCTGTCACGCCAATACGAAAGCAACGTCGATGGCCTTTACATCATTGGATCGCTGGCCGGTTACCCGCTGATCAAGCAGGCGATGAACCAGGGCCACGACGTCATCGAGTTCATTCGCGGCAACGACATTCGCCCTGCCGATCATCCGTTGCTCGAATATCAGTTCGACGGTCTGCCGTTCGAACGCGAAGTCGACGAGCTGATGGAACTCTTTCAGAAGCGCATTCCGATGTTCAGGCAACTGAATTCGCTGACGTTCAGAGAGCTGATCATCGAGAGCAATCTGATTGCCAGCTATCCGCAAGGGCCGGCAATCGAAGAGGCGCAAGCGAAGACGCGGGCATTGCGTGCGAAGCTCGAAGCGCGCAAGCCGTCACCGCGCAGCACCCGAATCATTCGCGAGGGTGACGAAATCTATGCTGCCGGCGCGTTCGGCACGTCGTTCTTCACGATCGCCGCAGGTGAGGTGATTCTCGAAGTGCCGGGAGCGCCGCCTCGGATGACGCAACTCGGCCAGGGCCAGTTCTTCGGCGAGATGAGCCTGCTGTCGGGCAGGCCGCGCCTGGAAACGGCGCGCGCCGGTGCGAACTGCATCCTCGTCGAAACGCCGCGGCGCACGATGCTGAAGTTGATGAATTCGAACGACGAAGTTCGCCAGGGCATCGACTGGATCTTCATCGTGCGCGAACTGCAGCGTCAGTTCGCGCCAAATGCGAAAGTTGCGGAATTGCGCGAGATCGCAGCCAACACGGCATTGCGACAGTACAAGGCCGGCGATGTCGTGTTCACCGAAGGCGAGCGGGGCGACAGCCTGCATCTCATTCGATCGGGCGGCGTGGGCCTGAATCGAGCTTCGCGTCATGGGCAGGTGCTGGTAGCGCAGGTTCGCTCGGGATATCCGTTCGGCGAGATGGCTTTGATGGGCGATCCGGTTCGCCGCGAAACCGCGACTGCGCTCGTCGCGCTGGAAACGATCGAAGTGAAACGCCCGGAGTTCCTGGCGCTGGTCGAACTCGGCGGCACGCATTTTGAGCAGCTGCAGCGCGATACCAGCCGCCGCGCGGTCGAAAACGCCGTGATGGAGATGCGCCCGGAGACCGGCGCGATCATGGACTTCCTGATGCACGAGGGCCTCGGCGAGGCAACCAACGTGCTGATCATCGACGAAGCGCTGTGCATCGGATGTGACAACTGTGAGAAGGCGTGCGCGGAGACGCACGCCGGCATCAGCCGGCTCGATCGCGACGCGGGCAACAGTTTTGCGCAGATCCACATACCGATCGCGTGCCGCCACTGCGAGCAACCGCACTGCATGAAGGATTGCCCACCGAACGCGATCCACCGCTCGAGCAGTGGCGAAGTCTTCATCGACGATTCCTGCATCGGCTGCGGGAACTGCCAGGTCAACTGTCCCTACGGTGTCATCAAGATGGCCTACGAGCCACCGCCGAAGCCTGGCCTGCTGCAATGGATGTTGTTTGGGCGCGGTTCCGGACCCGGTGAAATACCCGACTACGCGCCGCGCGAAGCATCGAAGGCCCGCGGCAAAAAAGCCGTCAAATGCGACGCATGCGTCGACGTCGCCAGTGGCCCGGCATGCGTCAAGGCATGCCCGACCGGCGCTGCTCTGCGAATCGGTCCGGAGCGATTCGTCGACCTGGTCGCGGATCGCCGCTCGTGATCCACGAGAACGTTCTCAAATATCACAAGGCACGATATTTCTGGTGGTCCGTCACCATCGCAATCGTCAGCATCGCGATCTATGCCTCTCAGGATACCAACGAGCCACGCAACGGTGGCACGTGGCAGGGCTACGTGTTGGGTACGGTTGGTGCGCTGCTGATCGTCTGGCTCAGTCTGCTCGGCATTCGCAAGCGGCGCTATCGATCGCGCATGGGCAGTGTGCAGGGGTGGACATCGGCACACATATACCTCGGCACCGTGCTGGTGCTCGTCGCGACGCTTCACTGCGCCGCGCAATTCGGGTGGAATGTGCACACGCTTGCGTACGTATTGATGTGTCTCGTCGTCGTGAGCGGCTTCTTCGGCGTGTACACCTATCTGGTTCATCCGCGACTGCTTTCGGACGTTCGCTCCGGAGGCTCACGCGATGCGCTGTTCGCGGAACTGTTCGAACTCGACAAGACCGGCCGCGACCTCGCACGCCAGTGCGATCCGGAAGTTCGCGGTGCAGTACTGAGCAGCATCGCCAGAACTACGCTCGGCGGCGGCGTCCTCGCGCAACTGTTGGGGCGTGATGGATCGAGGTTCGTCGCTGATGTTGGCGATCGCGACGCTGTGGGCAGAGCGGCTGCAAGCGGTGCGGCGACAACGGCCGTGGCCAACGTTGATCAGCAGGCAGTCATCGATCTCGTTGCAGACAGGGTACCGCGCGCCAACAAGCGCACAGAGGCGGCGAGTCTGCAGACTTTGTTGTCGTTGCTGTCTCGCCGTCAGACAATCCTGCGCAGACTGCGCAGAGATGTTCGGCTGCAAGGCTGGTTGCGCGTGTGGTTGTATGTGCACGTGCCGATCACGGTGGGACTTCTGGCAGCGCTGACCGCTCACATTATTTCGACTTTCGTGTACTGGTAGCATGGAAGCCCTGCTGCGAGAACGTCGCGCGCGCTCCGATGGCTTCGTCGAGTACAGCGATGTCGAGGTCAGCGTTGCGACGATCAACGTGGGCAGCGCGCCCGATCAGACGCTGCAGTTGATTGGCCCCAATATTGCGCCGCGCCATGCACAGATCAGAGCGGTGGATGCTGCCACTGCCCGCGTGACCTGCCGTCGCGGCCTGACGATTCTCGTCAACGGCAAACCGCTCCGCAGCGCGACGCTCGCGCAGGGCGACGTGCTCGAGCTGGACGGGCACCGTCTGCAGCTCGTGGCGCCTCCTACGGGCTTCGATCTGGCGCTGGAAATCACACCGAACTCGGCCGCACAGGGCAGCGACTTTGCGGGCGCTTTTCGAACGGAACTCGACCAGACCTGGCTATCGAAACGCCGCACCGCATGGTCGTTGTTCATACTGATTCTATCGCTGACATTGCTGCTGCCCCTCGGCGCGCTCGTCTGGCATCACGGCCACGCGAAGCGTCCCTGGGTACCGGCCGATGCGCAGTGGAGTACCGGAGCGTTGCTTCCTGCGCATGAGCTGGCCATCGGCGACAACTGCAACGCCTGCCACGCGGTACCCTTCGTGCGCGTGCGCGACGCACAATGTACTACTTGCCACGACCGTACCCACGATCACATCGAAACGACGATGGCCACGAAAGTCGGGCTCGAGCACACCCGCTGCGCGTCGTGCCACAACGAGCACAATGTACCGCCGCATTTGATCGTGTCGTCGAATTCGCTCTGCACGGATTGCCACGCGACCCCGAAGCGTTTTACGGCGATCAAGGTGCTGCAAGGCACCACGGGGTTCTCGGCCGCGACGCATCCGAAGTTCGAGGCATACCTGTTGCGTTCGTCGCACCGGGCCGCCGGTACGGGTCTGGTGTTCGATTGGCAATTCGAGGCCACGTCGATCGAGGGCGCGCAGGAGTCCTCCAATCTCAAGTTTCCGCACGATGTGCATCTCGACGGCAGCAAGGTTCGCCGGGTCGGCGACAGCGGGGCGTTGCAGTGCGCCGATTGTCATCAGCTGGCACCGGACAAGGAACACTTCCTGCCGGTGACGATGGAGAAGCATTGCAGAAGTTGTCACGACCTGAAGTTCGATCCATCGGATCCGATGCGCGAATTGCCGCACGGCCAGCCAACGGAGGCGATTCTGGCGATCGAAGGACACTACCTGCGCAAATTCGGCGATCCTAACAATCGCCCGGACACCGAAACGAAGCGGCGGCTACCAGACCGAATCGGTGAGCAGGAGTCCTGTAGCGGCAGCGCATTCGCGTGCGCGATGCGCAAGACGCGCGACGAAGCCGTCAACCAATTCACGCGGCGCGGCTGCATCACATGTCACTACGTGGGAGACACGCGAGGTGATGACATCTACAGCCGCTTTCAGGTGTATCCAGTTCGCCTGGTCAAGGACTACCTGCCGAACGCCCGCTTCAATCACGCCAGCCATCTGACGCAGAAGGACGCGAGCGGTGACGCGGCATGCACGAGTTGCCACGACGCGAAACACTCCGGCAAGAGTGCCGACCTGCTGATTCCCGATATCGACAACTGCGTGCAATGTCATTCCGATCAGGCCGGCGACCGCGCAGGAAACGTCGCAGTGGTGCTGCCCTGCATCGGTTGCCACGCGTATCACCCCGAGCGTCCCCGAAGTGGATCACCGGCTGCAGCGGCGCCCGATCGAATACTCGATCAAGTGGCGTTCAGGCCTCCACGCGAGGATTCAAAAACACGAACTGACCTCTGACGTGGCCACCGTTCTCGATTCGCCCGAACACCGGTGTCGGGACCGCGCCAGCGTCGGGGCTGCTGCCGAACTCCACGCGTTCCTTCAAGTGCGCGAACATCTCCGCATCAGTGAGGACGCCGCGATTTTCGTTGAGTAAACCGACGAACGTCTTGGTGAAGACCGAGCCGTCTCCGGCACCGCCATCTGGCACCGGATCTCTGCCACCAGACGAAATCACCGTCCGCGACGGGCCACCCAGCGCAAACTGGAGCTGCTTCTCGACGTCCTGGGTCTTCAGTTTGATACCACCGATGCTGACGATGCCAGCCCCGGAATAACACGAATCCGCCACGACCAGCACATGCTTTGCGTCGATGACGTCGAGCCATTTGTTGAGATCGTCGGTGGACACACCGGCCACGCGCCAGCTCGACTTGTCTGCGGTCGCGTCTACGCCGAGCCAATAACTGACCCGATCTGCCTGTGCGCCGTGACCAGCGAAGTAGATGATCAAGGAATCGTTGGGCTTCAGCTTGCTCTCGAGCTCCGCGAAACGCTTGAAAATCTCCGCCGCGGTCGCGTCAGTCAGCAACTCCGCTTTATAACCGTAGCCCCGGCTCAACGCTTCGTAGACGCGACGCGCATCGTTCTGCGCAAAGTTCAGATGACGAAGGTGCTGGTAGGCGTTGTTGCCGATGACCAAAGCATAGCTCTTGCCCAGCTGGGTGCCCGGCGGTAGCCGGATGTGTGAGGTATCGGGTAGCGGGTCGTCTCTGAAGTCGCGGGTTGCAAGCTGCTGCGCGCGCTGCTCGGTGAGCAGATCGTTCTGTGCGCGGAGGGCTTTGGTCTGCGCAGCCAATGTGTTGATTTCAGCAGACATAGTCTCGATTTTTGCGTCGCGCGAAGCGATCTCGCCCTGGAGCTGTGGTGTCGTCGCGGCGCGCGCGGTCAGCGCATCGCGTTCCCGCTTGGCGGCGGAGACTTCCGATCTCAGCGCCTCGAGATTGCTCTCGGCCGCTGCGAGATTTCCGCGGGTTGCAACGAGACTCGCCTCGGTGGTGGCGACTTGTGCCGACAGCCGTTCACGCTCGTGCGCGGCCACGTCGAGTGAGGCCTGAAGTTGGCTCGCCTGCGACTGCGCCGCCACCAGCTTTTGTTCGAGTTCCCGCGCCTTGGTTTCGCTTTGCGCCAACGCGGTCGATTGCTCGCGACGTTCGGCTTCAAGTGACTGAGCGCGCGAAACCGCGTCGCGATTGGTTGCCGCCCCAGCCTGCGCTTTTGCAAGGTCTGCAACCACGGCGTCGAATTTTCCACGCTGGTCCGCCAATTGGGCGACGAGTTGCTGTTGCTGACTCTTCAACGTGGCGATCTCATCATTGTGCGCCGCCAGCAGATCCTCGGAGTGTTTCAGATCCGCATCGCTGACGGCGGTGGTCTTGCCGAGTTCGTGTTTGAGGCGATCGTTCTCGAGCTTGGCCTGTTTCAAGTTGGCGGCGAGTTGGGCCTGCTGGGAGTCGAGTGCGATCTCTTTGGTCTGGATCTGGAAGCGTTGTTCATCGAGCTGCCGTTGTTTGTCTGCGAGTTCCTTTTCGAGCTGTGCAGTCTTTTGTGGATCAGCGCCTGTTTGGGATGTCCGCGCGGCCGTCAGATTGCTTTGCAACGCAGCGATGCTCGTTTCTGCCGACGCGAGCGACTTCTTCTCGGTCGCGAGGCTAGCCTGCGCCGACGCGAGCGAACGACCCAACGATTCGACATCCGCGTTGCGCGCGCGCAACGCATCCGTCAGCGACGCAATGCGTTGATCAGCGGCTGTTTGCGCCTGTTGTAACGTGGAGGCCAACACGAAGTCGTCGTTTGCACCCAGTGCACGTCGCCAGAGATTCGTGGCCAGCAATGGGTCCTTCTCGACACCGAGCCCGAATTCATAGAGATGGGCTAGCCGGCGCACCGCTGTGAGATCACCTTGATCGGCGGCCTTTTGGTACCACTGCGCCGCTTGCGCGTAGTGCGGGGTATCGAACAGATACTCGTACACCTCGCCGAGGCTCGTCTGCGCCTTCGCATCACCGTCGTTCGCCAGCGGCACGAAGAAAGCCACGGCGCTCTCCGGTTGCGAGCGGTCATAGGCAGTGTATTCGCCACCTCGCAATTCGCACTTCTTCGCGGTCGTTTGCGTCAGCCGGCGCCGCTCTGGATAGACGATTCCACCCAGCCTGCGCACCCGCGATGGCAGCAGGCACGCGACGATGACGTTCTCCTGAACCTCCGGCTTGCTGGCGCGATCATCGCCTACCACCCCAGTCGCACCCACAACGGCGAGTATGACCGTTCCCCAGACCAATCGATGCTTATGCACGTTGTTACCTCGAAGCTATTGTTCGCACCATGCCCGCATCACTTCCGTGCACTATCTCTTTGCATTAGGGCGGGCCCAAAGTCTTCCAATCGATCTTGGCGCAGCTGTCGGTCGCTGCGCCACCTGTTGCCTTTTCGAGTTCGCCGTATAGCGAACGAAGGTCTTCTTCATAGGGATTGATCTGCAGTCCGAGGCATGTCCAGCGCAATGCCTCCTCCGGATTAGTTGCGCGCAGGTCAGTCGCCGGAATCGTATACAACTTCGACAACTCGAGCATTCCCTGAGCACCGACGCGCATGTCTTGTGGTGTCGATGATTTCGCCAATAGGCGTCCGAACGAGAACCGGGCATTGGTCGGTCCATCATGAAGGTAATACGCCGCAGTCGCGTAATCCTTCGTTTTGAACGCCGATTTCGCCAGATCGAGTCCATTTCGCGCCTGACCCTTCCAGCCCAGAATGTCGTCGGGATTCGCGGCCTTCCGGTCGCCAATTGGATGCGACGCAATCTCATCGTCGACAAATCGCGTATCGGCAGAAGGCGGCCGGAACAGAATGGCTGCACCGACGGCCAACACCACCAGTACCAGTGTCAGAACGATCCACGGTGTCGCGTTCGCCTTCGGTCGATCGAGATCGAAATCCTTCAGGAACAGATCGACAGACAGCGTGCGTGCAGCGCGGTCGAAAGACAATGACTGCTGCAGAGTTCGCCACTGCCGGCGCCGAATTCCCTTCGGCTTCGTGGGAACAAGCTGTTGCGCCCGCGCTCTCGGCGCGGGGAGACCATCGAAGGGATGCCGGCCAGTCATGAGCTGGTAGACCACACAGCCAAGCGCATAGATGTCGTCACGCGCATCGGGCTTCGTGCCGGGTTCCCACATCTCGCAACTGGCATACTCCGGCGTGAGTCCCAACGGTTGCGCGGCCGACGCGCCGGCGGGATCGAAGCGGGTGCGGCCATCCATCGCAACCGTTTCGTCGATCGTTCGTGCGAGGCCGAGATCCAGCACCTTGATCTCGCCGTCCTCCGAGTAGAAGACGTTGCCCGGTTTGAAATCCGAGTGAACGACGTCCTTGGAGTGCATATAGGCCAGCGCCGCTGCGCAATCTCGAATAATCGGCCACGCATCGCGAAAGGCGACGCCCTCTTTGTGGCGCCTGATGAAGTGATCGAGGGACTCGCCACGGATGTACTCCATGACGATGAAGACATTCGGGCCGTCACGATCGAACGTGTGCACCCGAACGATGTTCGGATGGGTCAGCTTGCGGGTGTTGGTCGCTTCTTTGCGCAGGACGCTGAGCGATTGCGGATGTTCGCGAAACAACTCGCCCAGTACTTTGATTGCGACAAACCGATCCGGACCTTCGACCTCGCGGTCGGTCGCCAGAAACACGCGCCCCATACCGCCTTCACCGAGCAGCTGCTCGAGGACGTAACGTTCTCGAAGGATCGCACCGACCAAAAGTGAGCGCTGCACCGAAATGGGCACGACTGTGGTCTTTTGCGCGCGGTCGCTCGCGTCGTTCACCCCAAATTCCACCTGCGAATAGCGGCTCCATCAACACGGAAAATTCTGCGCCGTTGCAATGCCTTAAGCAATCGCGCGCCGCGGGATGCATGATGCGTGTGTGTAACCATTTTGCAGGTGGTCGGGATAAGAGGCTTGTAGCATCTGTGTTCTTGCGTAGAATCCCGAAGGACGGATCGAACGGTCTGCTAAAGGGGCGGTTCGAATAATGGGGCGGTTCGATCTCGAATATCGAATAAAAGGAAGGGGTAGGGGAGATGCAGAGAGGGGAGATCCGAAGACTCGTCGTGGCGTGTGGTTTTGCGTGGCTGACGAGCGCTGCGAACGCCGGCTCGTTGGGTGACGCGATACTCGAGCAGGGCGGGTCCAAAACGCTCGTCAACGCGGGCAACGCGATCCAATCGACCTGCAAGTCGCTCGCAATGGCCGGCGGTACCAGCCTCGCAGGACCGCAACAAGACTTGTTCTTTCGCTGCAACGAGATGGTGACCACGTTCGCGCTCGGCCCACCGAACAATCCGACCGCGAACAGCTACGGGTACGTCGACCCAAACAATCAAAACAACGCCGTGCGCCAGTTTTCCGGCGAGGAAGCGTCGTCTCAACGTCGCCTGGGCAAGAGCGGCAGCAACGCTCAATTTACCGGCGTCGGCGCTCGTATGGATGCGATCCGACGCGGCGCTCGATCGACCACGTCCGGACTCGCAATGAACCTGGATGGAATCAATCTACTGGCCAAGCCCGACGAAGGCGCCACAGGGTTTCCGCAGATCGGCGGTGCCGCAGGTGATGCGGGTGACGCAGACATCGGTTGGGCCTGGTTCGGTAACGTCAATGGCGGCTATTCGGATCGCGATCGCTCGCCCAACGAAGATGGCTACGACTCCAACTTCTATGGCGGCACACTCGGCGTCGACTACGCGTTCGACAGCGGCATGGTACTGGGCATCGCGGTTGGCTATCAGGACTATACGGCGGACGTGACGGGTGGTTCCCCGACGGCGGCCAACCCCGCGTCACCGTCTTCCGGCGGCAGTGTGGATGCAACCACCTATTCGTTTTCCGGATACGCGCTCTTCAATACCGATGCCTATTTCATGAGCGCGATCGTCGGCTATGCGTCGTCAGACTACGATCTCGACCGCAAGGCATTCTTTCTTCCGGGACCCAACCCGCAAGGACGCGCAGCAGCCCCCGGATTCATGATCAATCGCAGCTATCGCGCAAATACGGACAGTGGTCAGGCCGGCGCCGAACTAACGTTTGGCGGAGCGGTAATAGAGGACGGACCGTTTTCGCTGGACGCGTACGTGAAGCTCAACTATCTGGCCATGCACATCGACGGCTACACCGAGAAAGAAAGGGACAACACCGGCTCGACCAGCACACCGGGATTGGCGCTGAAGTATGTCGGTCAGGATGTCGATGTCGCGGAGACCGGACTCGGCTTCACGATGCGGCGCAGCTTCAACACCGGATTTGGCGTCTTCGTACCGTATCTCGGCGCCGAGTGGCGATATCAGTACAACGGCGGCAACGGGGTTGTGAAGTATTCCTACGCATTCGCGTTGCCTGCGCAGCCCGGGGACGATCTCAACTTTGCGAGCCGCACCGACAACTCCGACAAGAGCTATTCGATCGCGACGGTTGGATTTTCGACTCAGTTCGCGCACAACGTATCCGCCTTCCTGCAGTACGAGGCGTTGCTTGGACTCAACAACATCTCATCAGGGGTTGGAACCATCGGTTTGAGGGGGACGTTCTAGCGCACGGTTTGCATCGCAATGTCATCGAGCATGTCGATTCGCTGCGGGGACGTCCGGGATCTGAGGAACTCGTCGCCCAAGCAGCTCTGTTGGTGGCTGTGCTGCCTGATGCTGAGTGCGTGCGGTGGCGGTTCCGGGGGCAGTTCGGTGGGCACCGATCCGACGCCGATCGGGTGCTCCGGCAATTGTGCAACCGCAACATCGCTGCTGACAGTTGGCGATGTCGGCCAGATCATCGCGCAGGCGGTATTCGAGGCCAACGCACGTAACACCCGCGCGACGATCGCGGTCGTGGACCGCGTCGGCAACGTCCTGGGTGTGTATCGACTTGGCATGGCGTCGGGACGCGACGTTCTTGTCGCGACCAAGCCCAATGGCGCCGGAGGATCGGACATCACCGGTGGCCTGGAGGGCATTGTCTTACCGATCGATGCGGCGGCCGCGATCACCAAAGCGGTCACCGGCGCCTACTTGTCCTCGGAAGGCAACGCGTTTTCGTCGCGCACCGCCTCGCAGATCGTGCAGGATCACTTCAATCCAGGCGAGCGAAATCAGCCGGCAGGTCCATTGTTCGGTGTTCAGTTCTCGCAGCTGGCCTGCTCGGACTTCAGTGGCAGGTTCAACGGCACCGCACCCGATGTGGGACCAAAGCGGTCACCACTCGGACTGTCTGCAGATCCTGGCGGATTTCCGCTGTTCAAGGACGGCACGGTCGTCGGGGCCGTGGGTGTCATCGCTGATGATCTGTACTCGGCCGATGCAGATATCACCGACACCGACGTGAGCGTCGACGAAGCCATTGCCTACGCGGCGACCTACGGCTTCGCGGCACCGTTGGACCGTCAGGCCGACCGCATCACGGTTGACGGCAAGACGCTGCGCTTCAGCGATATCGGCTTCGGGGGACTCGCGAGCAATCCGCAGGACGCACCGGGATTTGCGAACCTGAATTCCGCCGAGGGCATGCTGATCGCGGTGAACGGGTATACCGGTGCCGCGATCAGCGCCGGCACCGCGTTCGGGTTTCCGCCTTCGGGTGTGCGACCCGACGGCGGCGTCGACTTTCCTGGCAGCGACGCGTATGTATTCGTCGACGACGCGAATGTGGCTCGCTATCCGCCGCGCCCCGGAACTGATGCGGCGACCGTTGGTCCCGCGTCGCTGACCGCCGCCGAGGTGCGTTCGCTGCTGACGAATGCGCTGAATGTCGCGGCCCGTGCTCGCGCGCAGATCAGGCGGCCGGTCGGGAGCACGGCGCGGGTCACCATCTCGGTGGTCGATACGAACGGCGCGATTCTGGGAATGGTCCGCTCGCGAGACGCGCCGATCTTCGGTTCGGACGTATCGCTGCAGAAGGCGCGCACCGCCGCGCTGTTTTCTTCCAGTACCGCCGCGTCGTTTCTGGATGGCCTGCCGAACGCCAACTACTTCTTCCCCGTCATCGGCGAGTCGGCGCCGATCACGATCAAAATCGGAGACTACGTCACCGCGGCGCAGACCTTTTTTAACGATCCGAGCGCGTTGACGACCGGCGATATCGCATTCACCGACCGCGCCAACGGCAACATTTCACGGCCGTTCTTTCCGGATGGATTAGAGAGTCGGCCGCCCGGGCCGTTCAGCAAACCCCAGGGACAGTGGAGTCCATTTTCCACGGGCCTGCAGTTCGATCTGGTCAACAACTCGATCCTGCAGCATGTCGTGTTCATCCTCGGCGGCGGCCCGGATGTCGGCCAGAATTGTACGGGGCCGGGAACCGATCCGAGAATTGCCAACGGCGTGCAGATCTTCCCTGGCAGCGCACCGATCTATCGAGGCGGCACCCTAATTGGCGGCATCGGGGTGTCCGGAGATGGCGTAGACCAGGACGATATGGTTTCGTTCCTCGGACTCCACAACGCGGGTGTCGAACTGAGCGGTGCCGTCGGCAACGCACCGCCCTTCAGACGCGCTGACACGCTGACTCCGCAGGGTGTGCGGCTCCGCTACGTCCAGTGCCCGCAAGCGCCGTTCGTCGACAGCACGCAGACCAACGTGTGCGAGGGCAAGTGACATGCGAACCGCGACGGTCCAGCGTGCTCGATGTGCTCGATTCACCAAGCCGCTGCTGCTCGTGTGCGAGTTCGCGGCGCTGCTGTATGTTCCGATCGCCAGCGCTGATGTGTGCTATCAGGACGCGAGCGGACGGATCGTCACGCGACGGCGGCCGGGCTTCGTCGAGATCGAATGTCCGGGCGAGGCGTCCAAGACTGCGCCGGGCGAATCCTCGGCGGAGCCGGCGTACCAACGTCAGGGGAGAGTACGTGCCCCCGAACAGGCGCGCGCCACGAACCCTGTATCACCGATTCCGCGTCCGACGATCGACGACTACGTGTCTTCGGTGCCGGTTCCGGATCGCTGGCGCATTGTCGATACGCTCGGCTATCACGATCGCTGGTTCGACCCGTACAACCGCAACGTCCTGAAGGCAGACAAGCCGGTCTATGGCGAAGACTGGTTCTTCAATCTGGGCGTGCTCTCCGACTCCGTCGTAGAGGTACGCGATGTGCCGACGCCGGTGGGAAGTAGTTCGACACAATCGCCGGGCGAGATCGATGTCTTCGGCGGTAACGATCAGTTCGCGGCGATCCAGAACATCGCGATGGAGTTCGTGTACTACAAGGGCGACACAGTATTCAAACCGCCCGAGTACGAGTTCCGCTTCACGCCGGTGATCAACGTGAATTACACCAAGCTCGACGAAGTCCTGGGCGTGAACGTCGACCCGCGCAACGGTCGCACCCGAACCGACGACTTCGTCGGAATCCAGGCCGCCTTTGTCGACAAACATTTGCGCAACGTGTCGGATCGATACGACTTCGACAGCATCCGTGTTGGCATTCAGCCGTTCTCATCGGACTTCCGCGGGTTCCTCTTTCAGGATAATCAACTCGGCGTTCGGCTGTTCGGCACCCGGCACAACAACGTCATCCAGTACAACCTCGCCTGGTTTCGGCGCATCGAGAAGGACACCAACAGCGGCCTGAACGATCTGGGTCAACCGCTACGCGACGACGATATCTTCATCGCTAACCTTTACTGGCAGGACCTGCCGGCGTTGGGCTACACGTCGCAGGTGCTGCTCGCGTACAACCGCAACCGTGAGAACGACGATGCCCAATACGACAAGAATGGGTTCATCGTGCGGCCGGCCTCGTTTGGTCAGGAACGGCCGCGCAGCTACGACGTGGGTTATGTCGGCTACAACGGCGATGGCCACTTTGGCCGCGTCAATCTGACGACATCGGTGTACTACGCGTTCGGCCACGAAGACAACTCGGTGTTCGTCGACAAGACTTCTGACATCAGCGCGCTGTTCGCCGCTGCCGAGGTATCGGTCGACATCGATTGGATACGGCCGCGCCTGTCGTTTCTCTACGGCAGCGGCGATGACGATCCGTTCGACGACAAATCGAAGGGGTTCGACGCGATCTTCGAGAACCCCCAATTTGCCGGAGCTGACACGAGTTACTGGATCCGCCAAGCCGTTCCGCTGATCGGTGGCGGCAGAGTGGCATTGTCAGGCCGCAACGGCGTGCTGGCGAGCCTGCGTTCGTCGAAGGACGAAGGCCAATCCAATTTCGTCAACCCCGGCATCTGGCTGGTGGGCCTGGGTGCCGATTTCGACGTATTGCCGCAGTTGCGAGTGTCCCTGAACTGGAACTCGATCTGGTTCGACAACACGGCTGTGCTCGAAGTCGCCCGCAATCAGGGTTCGATCGATTCATCGGTGGGCCAGGACGTATCGGTGGCGCTGACGTACCGCCCGATGATGACCCAGAACATCGTGTTACGGACATCGTACGCACGCTTGTTTGCGGGCAACGGATTCGACGACTTGTATCCGAACGACGATCCGGGGTACTTCATGTTCAATCTCGTGCTGACATTCTGATGGCGCGGCCGATCGAAACCATCCGGCAGCCTGCGGCGCGCGTCCGTGCCGTGGTCGCGTTCATCACGTTGACGATGAGCGCCGTGCTGTACGGCAACGAACCGCACGCGGTCGAACGCGACTATCACACAGCGGCGCCGTCACCGCAGAATCAAAGCGTAGCAGACGTCGAGCAGAAGAGCGGCGGATGCCGCTCCTGCCATACGCGTACGGATCGGTCATCGATGCATACGAGTACCGCGGTGAAGCTCGGCTGCACCGACTGTCACGGCGGCGATGCGACTGTCGTGGTGCCGAACGGTAGCACCCGAGACAGCGCCATCTATCTCGGCGCAATGAATCGCGCCCATGTGTTGCCCAGATATCCGGACCGGTGGCCCAGCAGCGCAAACCCCGAACGTACCTACACCTTGTTGAACAAAGAGAGCCCCGAATTTGTCCGCTTCGTGAATCCGTCAGACTATCGGGTCGCGCGTGAAGCGTGCGGCGCCTGTCATCTCGACATCGTGGAGGCTTCGGTCCGAAGCCTGCATTCGACCGGAGCGATGTTGTGGGGCGGTGCCTCGTACAACAACGGCATTCTGCCGTACAAGCACTACCTCCTCGGCGAATCCTACGATCGCGATGGCGTCGGAACGATACTGTACGGTCCGAAGATTCCGGATGCGCTGCAAGGTGACGCCGAACAGGCAGGCATTCTGCCGAAGCTGTATCCGTTACCGGCGTGGGAAACCATCAAACCCGGGGATATCTTCCGAATATTCGAGCGCGGCGGACGCAACATCGGAAACCTGTTCCCGGAGACCGGCCTGCCCGATTCGCTGGGTCAACTGCAACGAATCGAAGAGCCGGGACGCCCAGACTTTCGTCAATCCAACCGGGGTCCGGGGACCGGCGCGCGCATTGCGGTTCCGGTCATCAACATCACCAAGACGCGGCTCAACGACCCATTCACGTGGTTCCTCGGCACCAACGATCAGCCCGGTGATTACCGCAGTTCGGGCTGTGCGTCGTGCCACGTCGTCTATGCGAACGACCGCGATCCTCGAGACTCGGCCCAATACGCGCAGTATGGGCACGACGGCACATCAGTCACGACAGATCCGACGATCGATCACAATGTGTCCGGCCATCCTCTCGAGCATCGGTTCACGCGTGCGATACCGACCAGCCAGTGCATGGTGTGCCACATGCACCAGCCCAACATGTTCCTGAACAGTTTTCTCGGCTACACGATGTGGGACTACGAGTCGGATGCGCCGGCGATGTGGCCGAAGGAACAGCAATACCCGTCGGACAAAAGAATTCATGAGGTGCTCGAACGCAACCCCGAAGCGGCTGCGGCGCGTGGAAAGTGGGCTGATGTCGATTTCCTCGGCAAGGTTGCCGACCTGAATCCACAGCTCAGCGACACCCAATTCGCCGATTATCACAGCCACGGCTGGAACTTCCGGGCCGTGTTCAAGCGCGATCGAAAGGGTGATCTGCTCGACGCTGACGGACATATCGTCAGCGATTCAGACCCGCAGAAATTCAAGAAAGCCGTACACCTGTCTTCGATACATGTGGACGTGGGCATGCAGTGCGTCGACTGTCATTTCTCGCAGGATGCTCATGGCAATGGCCACATCTACGGCGAGGTCGCCGCATCCATCGAGATCAGCTGCATCGATTGCCACGGCACCGCACAGACCTATCCGAATCTATTCACATCCGGGCCCGCCGCGCTCGGTGGCGGCGCCGACATGAGCGTGCTTCGGACGCCAGATGGACGGAAGCGCTTCGAGTGGATCGGTGGCGCTCTGTATCAAAGATCGATGTTGAATCCGAAGCTCGAATGGAAGATGAGCCTGGTCAAGAACAGCGTCGACCCTGCCAGCCCGGCCTACAACGCCAAGTCGGCGCGCGCGAAACTGATGTCGAATGATCCAACGGGACAACACTGGGGCGGTGATGTTTCCGCGGACAAACTCGCGCACTCGTACAAGGACATGGAGTGTTACGCCTGCCACACGTCGTGGACCAACAGCTGTGGTGGCTGTCATCTGCCGATCGAGGCGAACTGGAAGACCGAACGGCACCACTACGAAGGCGGCGAGACGCGCAATTACGCCTCCTATAACCCCCAGGTCGCGCGCGACCAGATGTTTCTGTTGGGTCGCCGCGGTCCGGGTAAGGGCGGCAAAATCGCCCCGGTTCGTTCGTCTTCGGCGCTGGTGCTGTCTTCGACGAACGCGAACCGCGAACGCATCTACATCCAGCAACCGCCGATCGCGGCGAGTGGTTTCAGCTCTCAGGCGTTCAATCCGCATTACCCGCACACCGAACGGAAGACCGAAACGAAAACCTGCACCGATTGCCATGTATCTTCGACCGGCGACAACAACGCGATCATGGCGCAGCTATTGATGTTCGGAACTAACTTCGTGAATTTCGTCGGTTACAACGCGTGGGTCGGCGAAGCGGGCGAAGTCAGCGCGGTTCAAGTCACCGAGTGGCAAGAGCCGCAGGCCGTGATCGGCAGCTATCTGCAGCGTTATGCCTACCCGGACTGGTACGCCGCGCATCAGGCGAACGGTCGCCGCTTGAAGATCGCGCACCATCACAGCGCTGGTACCGTCAACTGTTTGCAACTGCGGGGCGAGTATCTGTATGCCGCGGAAGGTAGCGGCGGGGTGCGGGTTTACGATGTCGCCAGCATCGCCAACAAGGGCGTCTCCGAGCGCATCATCACTGCGCCGTTCAGCGGACTGGGACAGGACACTCACATTTCCAGCAGCGATGCGACGTGCATTGCGCTGCCGACCAATCAGCCGATCGATCCGTTGCGCAACCAAGGCGAGCTGATGCGCGTGACGAACGAGGAGCAGGCATTCCATCCCATCTACAGCTATGCGGTGATTACCGATGCGAAGGAAGGCCTGATCCTGACGAATGTGACGACGCTCGCGGACGGTGAACCGCGCAACAACAATCTGAAGCGCGCGCTGACGTGGGACGGAGGCGGGCTACTGAAGGGCGCGCGGCACGTCACGCTCGGCGGCTACTACGCCTATGTCATGGCGGATGCAGGACTCGTCATCGTGAATCTGAATGATCCGTTGCACCCGAGCGTCGCTGCGACGATTCCGCTTTCAGGTGGACAGGCGTCCGCGCTGCAGTTCAGATATCTTTTCGTCACCGATCGCGACGGGCTGAAGGTCATCGACGTGACCGAACCGACCGCGCCGCGCTTGATCGCCGACAATCAGATATCGATTGCCCATGCGCATCGCGTGTATGTGGCTCGTACCTATGCGTACGTAGCAGCCGGCAATGAGGGCATCGTCATCGTCGACGCAGAACGCCCCGAGCAGCTGAAGGAATACATGCGCTTCAACGCCGGCGGCCAACTCACCGACTCGCGTGACATTGTCGTGGCGACGACCAATGCGTCACTGTTCGGCTACGTGGCCGACGGGTCCGGCGGACTGAAGGTATTGCAACTGACGTCGCCAGAGTCGCAGCCGAAGTTCTATGGCTTCAGTCCCGAGCCGAAACCACAACTGATTGCGAACTACCCAACGCGCAAACCGGCGCTGGCACTTTCGAAGGGGCTCGACCGCGATCGCGGAGTCGACGAAACCGGAAACCAGATTGCGGTGTTTGGCCGTTTGGGATCGCGCCCGTTGAATCTCGAAGAGATGCGACGCATGTACATCGACAACGACGGCAAGGTGTGGACGGTCAGCGACAACCTGGTCGAGCTGAAGCATTGATTTCACGAACCAGCATTGCGCTCGCGCTGTGCTTGTCGATCACAGTACTACTTCGCGCGCCATGCGTTGGCGCTGTCGAAAAGGACGTCGATGTTCATCTCGGCGTCGCGAGTTGTGCGACCGGCGTGTGCCACGGCAAGTTGACACGGCAGAAGGACAAGAACGTCTGGCTGAACGAGTATCGCATCTGGTCTGCCGAAGACAGGCACGCGCGCGCATACCAAACGCTACTGACGCCACAGTCGAAGGAAATCGCCGCAAAACTCGGTATTGCCAGCGCGCAGGCTTCGGACCTCTGCCTCAATTGTCACACCGACAACGTCAAACAGAGTCAGCGCGGGCCCAAGTTTCAAATCAGTGATGGCGTCGAATGCGAGGCGTGCCACGGCGGTGGCGCGCGCTGGATAGAGAGCCATACCGAGGCAACGGCCACACACGCCGATAATCTTGCAAAGGGGATGTATCCAACCGAAAAGCCGCTCGCGCGTGCGGAACTGTGTGTATCGTGTCACGTCGGCGCCGAAGACCGATTCGCGACGCACCGGATCATGGGAGCAGGGCATCCGCGACTCAGCTTCGAACTCGATGCGTTCTCGACCAATCAACCCGCGCACTACAGCGTCGATGACGACTACATTCGTCGCAAGGGCCACATCGAAGCGTTCAACCTTTGGCTGACGGGTCAGCTGGTGAATGCGCAGCGCGTCGTCACGCTGTCGTCTGGGCATTGGTTCCGTGGCGCGCAGACGATGTATCCGGATTTTGCGTTCTATGACTGTCACAGTTGCCATCACCCGATGTCCGATTTGCGCTGGAATCGACGTGTTGCGGGTCCGGGAATTGCTCCAGGGAGTTTGCGACTGCAGACCGATCATTTGTTGGTGTTGCTGGCAACATCCCAGGTGCTCGATCCAGGGACAGCGGACGCCTTTGAACGAGCCATGAACGGATACGTACGCGCCGGACAACGCAACGACGCGGCCGTTCGCGAGGCGGGTGCCGTGCTGACAAAATGGCTTACCGCGCACGAACGCGATTGGGCAGGGCGCGCTTTCAGCAAGTCGCAGGTTGCCGACGTGCGCCGGAGTCTGGTTCGCTATGCAGCGACCGGACGCATGGGAGACTTCGCCGCGGCAGAGCAGACCTTTCTCGGCGTCGAAAGCCTGAGCCTGTACCTCGGCGATGAAAACCGGCTGCGCAAATCCCTCGATGCGCTGTTCAAAACCGTCGAGAACGCCTCCGCGTATCAGCCCGGTCGCTTTTCTGCGAGTGCAAAATCACTGCTGGGGACGCTGTAGCAGATTGCATGGTCCAGTTCGCTTCACATACTCACGTGGGCCGCGTCTACCGCGAGAACGAAGACTCGATTGGTAGCGACGAATCTCGTGGCCTGTGGCTGATCGCCGATGGGATGGGAGGCCACGCCAGCGGCGAGGTTGCCAGCGCAATCGTCAAAGACACGCTCATCGACTCTACCGATCTGTCGCTGACGGATTCTGTACTGGCGGCCCATCGCGCGATTGCGACTTCCGCTGCGGAGCGGCCGGAATATCAGGGCATGGGCTCAACCGTCGTCGCGCTCGTCCTTCAGCGCGGCGTAGGGGAGATCGTCTGGGTGGGCGACAGCCGCGCGTATCTATGGCGACGCGGCGCGATCAGGCGCATCAGTCGCGATCATTCGTACGTCGAGCTGCTGCGTGAGACCAACGCGATGACTGAAGCGGAGACGCGCGCGCATCCGCACAAGAATCTCGTGACGCAGACATTGGGACATGGTGAACCGGTCCCGTCCAGGGCGTTGGTCGATCTGCAGCCGCACGATTGGTTGATGCTCTGCAGCGACGGTCTCAACGACGAACTGGATGACGACGAAATGACAGCGCTGCTGCGCGCCAGCCACTCGCCAGATGACGCTGTGGTACAGCTCGTCGACGCGGCATTGGCGAAGGGTGGACGCGATAATATCAGCGTAGTGATCGTCGCGGTATCGAGCGATGATGTACCGAAGGCATGGCGTCGGCTCTGGCAACGCTTGCGGGCACAAGTGTGGCTGCCTGCGTTGACGGGCGCCATCGCTGCGATTCTGCTCGCATTACTGTTTTTTTCGTTCAGACACACATAGACCTCAGAGATCGACATGAGTACGAGCCAATTCATCTTGAAAGGACCCGCGGGGAAATCAGTTGAAGTGACTGATCGAATCGTCGCAGGACGCAATCCCGATTGCGACGTCGTGCTCGTTGAAGGACACCCCTCGCGGCGACATGCGCAGATCACCGTGAAAGACAATCGCGTATGGATCGAAGACCTGGGTTCCGCCAACGGCACGTTCGTCAACGATCGGAAGATCGAGGCGCAGGTCGAATTGCGCGCTGGAGACTCGATACGCTTCGATGCCGAACGGTGGCAGCTTGCGGCAGGAGCGGCTGCGCCGTTGGAAGCACAGACCGTAGTGCGGACCGGAGCGACGGATCACCAAACAGTGATCCCCAAGGCCGCCACGGCGCCGCGAGCGCCGGGAAGTTGGGCTGATCCGGATCAAAGGGAGGGGCAGGGCACCAAGCTGTTCGACCCCAAGGACCTGCAGAAGATGCTGCAACAGGAGGAGCGCGCGCCCGGGATCGTTGTTCCAAACTCCATCGATGCGCCCTACCTGAGCGTGAAGTCGGGCAGCCTGCAGGGTGAAATGCTCAAACTGAAAGCGAATCAGGCGAGCAACGTCTGGCAGATCGGCAGTGACGCTGACAAAGATATTCTCATTGGCGATGACGGTGTTTCCGGATTCCATGCCACCATCAAGAACGAAGGCAATCGCTGGAAGCTGACGGATCAGATGTCGGCCAACGGCACCTTCGTCAACGGCGCGAAGATCAGCGTGCACTTTCTGACGTCCGGAGATCGCATTCGCTTCGGACCGATTGATTGCGTATTTCAGCTGCCCACCGCAAGCCGGCAGTCGGGCGCCGCAAAGGGTCGGGCATGGTTGATCGCTGCCATCGCATTCGTTGCGACGCTCGTCGCGTTAGGCGCAGCGTGGTGGTTGCTCTGAATCGCAAACACCGATCAGGCAGTTGGCGATTCCGGATGCTGCGCGATGACGTTCGCCATCGACGTGAAGCGGAAATCGCGCAACAGCATGCGTAGTTTGCGCTCGAAGCGGTCGAGATTGGTGTAGTGGCGCAATCGGGACTTCATTGAAGTACGAATTCGCGGTTGCCCAGGATCGATCTCCCACGGATGCATGTAGAAGACGAACGGTTCAGCATCCTGGTTCACCTGGGCGAGCAGGTGCGCACTGAGTCGGTACGGATACAGTCGGAAGTAGCCCCCTCCCGAAACCGGCAGTGTCATTCCCACGATCGATCGGGTTGTCATCGGAA
Organism: uncultured Gammaproteobacteria bacterium; assembly: GCA_963812255.1. GTDB lineage: Bacteria > Pseudomonadota > Gammaproteobacteria > Pseudomonadales > Azotimanducaceae > DATJGR01. The sequence goes on from CAWEUM010000002.1 coordinate 135,540, forward strand.
ACTCGATCAGCGTCTTCCCACCCGGTGCAACGATGCGATGTGGCCCTCGCGCACGTACTGCCGTTCCGTAGAGGTCATGTCGGATTGGATACATGCTCGAGTCGTACTCGAAACCGTTGTCGGCGAGTACATCCAGCGCCCAGCGTGACGCGTCCGTGATCGAGAAGCTCGCGGCCCGATAGCCCGTGACGGCGACCTGTGCCTGGTCTTCCAGAAGCGATTTGGCGCGCCGAGTTTCCTCGCCGAATAGTGCTTGCGATTGACCGTAAATTAATTGATGGCTGTAGCCGTGACATGCAACCTCATGGCCGCGGCCTGCAATCTCGCGAACCAGCGATGGATGATGTTCGGCGACCCAGCCGAGCACGAAGAACGTCGCGCTTGCGCCTGCGTCGTCGAACACATCCAGCACGCGGTGTGTATTTGCGACGACGCGCGATTCGAATCGCGGCCAATCCTCGACGGAGACCTGCTCACGAAACGCGGAGACCTGGAAGTAATCCTCGACATCGACGGTGAGTGCGTTGTAGATCATCGACCAGCGTCTCAGCGCGCACCCTCGCCGACGAGCACGACATCAACCGTCTGAATCAGGACGATCAAATCGAGCAACACGCTATGATTCTTCAGATAGTACAGGTCGTACTCGAGTTTCTCGCGGGCATCATCGAGCGATGCGCCGTACGGATAGCACAGCTGCGCCCATCCGGTCAGCCCCGGTTTGATCCGATGCCGATGCGAGTAGAAGGGAATCTTCGACTTCAAATCTTCAACGAACTCAGGTCGCTCCGGCCGAGGGCCGACGAAACTCATGTCGCCTTTGAGTATGTTGAAGATCTGCGGCAACTCATCAATTCGACAACGACGCAGTAGGCCGCCCACGAGTGTGACGCGCGGATCGTCGATGCTCGCCCAAACCGCTGCGCCGTTGGCCTCCGCGTCGATTCGCATGCTGCGAAATTTGGTGACTTCGAAGCAGCGTCCATCCAATCCGACACGTTGCTGGCGATACAGAATCGGGCCCGAAAAGCCGCTCTCCAACCAGATCGCGAGCGCGGCAAGCAGCATGAACGGCCACGCGAACATCAACAGCCCGAGGCTCGCGGCGACGTCGAACGTGCGCTTCGTTGCCGTGCGCCAGGTGCCACCGATGAAACCGTCCGAGAAGACCATCCACGAAGGCTGCAACAACTCGATATCCACTTTGCCTGCTTCGCGCTCGATGAACGCTTGTACGTCGCAAACGTCGATTCCCGACAGACGACACTCGAGCAATTCTTCAAGCGGGAGACCCGCGCTGTTGACGCGATTGCGCCGGCGCTCATCGAGGGCCACGACGATTTCGTCGATCCGCTCGCGTGTGCAAAGCGTGTGCAAGGACTCATCGAGCGTCAGAATGCGTCCGCCGTGCTGCGAGACGCGATCCGCTGTTTGCTCGTACGGGAGATACCCGTGAATCACGAACCCGCGCCGATCGTAGCGGCGACGCATGCGCGAAGCGATTTTCTCGGCGCGCGCACCGGTGCCCAGTACCAGAACGCGGCGCTTGAGCGTGTCCTGATCCAGTACGCTCAGCGCAAAACCGCGAAATATTGCGATCAGCACGAAACTGACAATTGCAGTGATCGCTAATGTGCCTCGCCAAAGCGCGAGATCCGGGAACGAGTAGAAAATGATTCCAGAACCCATACTGGCTATGAGGAATACCGCAACGGCGGTCCTCAGCATCATGCCCACGTAACCTTCGCGGACGTGCGAACCGTAGACGCCCATAGCGACCATCGAGATCAGCACGACGCAGGAGTAGGCGATTGACGTGAGGAAATGGTCGGGGCGAGCGATATCCGGATCCTGGTAGCGAATCCAGTAGCCCAGATACACAGCGGCAATAACGAGGATGCCTTCGCAAGCCGCCATGATCAGGTATGGGGTGTGGATGTAGTGCCGCAGAACGCGGATGTGAGGCACTCGGCGGTTCCCCGAAAAAACGTCGTGTCGAGTGCGCCATTGTGTAGATGCTGTGAGAAGTGTCTACACAAACGATGTAATTAACGGACCCGGCGGGCTCAATTCTAATATGCGCATAATACATATTATGTTAAATAATGGCTCGACGTTGGCCAATCGCCAAGACCACATCAATGAGTCCTGGTGGTTTTGATCGGTGTGAACTCGACCCGCCAAGCTGGACCGGATGCAACGCCATGAGCCGCTGCAAAGCTTTTCTGATTGAGAGCGAGCGCGACCATGCCGATGCTGTTGATGTACAGCAACGGTTCGCCAACGGGCACGTCGCCAAACGTGTGGACATACGGAAGCGTCATGTCTACCCGTGCAGTGCCCGCGTCGGTGATCATCAGGTGAACGGAGTCGCCGACATGTAGGTTCAACGAATCCAACATCGCGCTCGGGATATTGGTCCAGACGTTGCCGAATTGCGGATCCAACACAGGAATGCCGCCAAACACTCGACCGTCACTGTGCCCTGCTTGCTCGTATCTGATCTTTACAATGTCCGTTTGTAGCGGCCCAACATCGTCGAATTTCAACCGGCCGCTGGCGAGCAACGCTCCGACGTATGCATACAGGTCGCGACCGTGGAACGTGTACGACGTTTCGGAGCCGGGAAGCCGATGTCTGCGCTCATCGATCTGTCGAACCCCAATCACGCCGACGCGTTTCACCGCCAACGTCAGCGTGCCGTTGTCCGGCGTGACGATCATCTGGCCATTTTTCAGATGCGCCACGACGGATGTCCGGGACGTTCCGACGCCCGGGTCGACGACGGAGACGAAAACGGCGTCCTTCGGCCAGTAATCGATGACCGCGTTCAGCCGATACGCGGCCTCCCATACGTTGTATGCTGGAATCTCGTGGGTGAGGTCATCGATCGTGAGCGATCGATCGACGATGCGAATGACGCCTCGCATTGCGGCGACCGCCTGGTCCTTGAGACCAAAATCCGTTTGCAATACGACCATCCCTGCGGCACTCGCGTGGCTCCCAAACGCGAGCGTCGCCGCCAGGAGCAGCCCTCGACTCAAGTGTGTAAGTCGCAACATGCGCGCGAAGATACCGGATGAATTTCGTCATTGCGAGGCGCGGCCGCGGCTTCTAGACTCGCCGGGAATGAACGACCCGCGTGATCCCGACACGATACCTCCGCATCACGACGCTCGAATGCGCCTCATCCTGGAGGTGTTGCTGTTCCAGTTGAAGCTCGCTGCAGAAGCGGTGCGAGATCTGTTCTTGAGTCCAGCGTCGATCATCGCGCTGCTGATCGGATTGGTTGCGGGCGGAGAAAAGCCAGAGACTTACTTTCGTCGCGTGCAGCGATTCGGTCGGCGTTCCGATTTGTGGATCAATGTGTTCGGCCACCGGCATCGCGGACCGTCAGCCGACGAGATGGTGCGACCAATCCAGGAAAAATTGCTTGCGCAGACAAAGGCCGGCGGTCGTTTCGTGCGCGGAGCTGGTCAGGTCAACCAGTTGCTCGATGCAGTCAATTCCAAGAATTCGAACACGAATGCGGCAGACGACCGCAAGAGCTGAAGAATCCAGTCGAACTCACGCGCCGGACGCGATCCCCAATTCGTCCGCGGTTGCGTAGCCTTCTCCATGAAGACGCAGGTTGCAATGACCGTAGATGCTGCCCAATCCGTCGAGCACGAATCGGCTGAACAAGTCCTGCACGATTTCGATAGATGCCTGATCGAGCTTGAGGCTGCGGCACGACATTACGAAGGCGCGCGCTACGCGACGCGGTGAAATCGGCACGTCGTGACCGCCCTTGAATGGCCGTCCCGTCGCGATCTCCGCGCGCTCCGCGATGCATTGCAACACTCCGGAAAAGTGTGAACTACTCTTCTCCGCCATTCGCATGATGAGTGCGTCCAGATCCTGACTCATCGACGGGTCGGCCTCGAGCAACTCATCTTGTTCGAACCAAAGCCCTCGGTAACGGTCCATCGAACGCGCAAATCCTTTGACCAATCCGGTGCGTCGAAACCTTAGTTCACGCATCAGGTCAAAACAGCGTCGACGTTGTCCCTCGTCCCCGGTCCGATACGCCAATTCGAAGAGACCATCTTCAATGTTGCTGTAGAACCCGTCGATCAGGCGAAGCAGTTCACCTGTCACGTTGTGGTGCAGTGCATTCAACACCTTTTCTGGGTCTCCCCTGCGATCGTGTGGTATTGCCAATGACCCTCCCGTTGGACTTGGCCAGTTCCTATTCGAACCAGAGTCTATGGCGACGGACGGTCAGTTAGATTGATTGACTGGTCAGTGGAACAGAGAACCAGTTCGCGAACCGACAAGGTACCCGCAAAGGCGCAACAGAATACTTCATGTAAAACATCATAAAACAACTGTAATACATTGTTTATATTAAAATAATTCTTGCGTTTACCAAACCGGGCTCACTTTGTCCGTCGATCGAAATCTGCTTCACCGTGACGTGATCCTCTCGCTCCAGCTTGGATATCCAGGAAACGAGGGAATTGAAAGGTTGATTCTGAAGCACGACGGATACACCACCAGTGCCTTCTGGTTGATAGCGCAGCAACTGCAGGCCGGCGCGTGCTGCGGAGTTGGCAACGACCGTCAACAGCGAACCGGAGCCGCGTCCGGTGTCGGCGCGCTGACTGGCCGCACGTGCCTCGCGTTCGTGCAGATGCATCCAGTCAAGCACGGCGATCTCGCGCTGATACTGTGCGTCGGCCCGCTGACCCCATTCATTGAGGGGCCGCCAGATTCCGATGTACAAGATCAGCAACGCCACAAAACCAGCCAGCAACGTCACCATCATGCGCTCGTTAGGTTCGAGTGTGCCAAGCCAGCGACCGATTGTGGATTGGCGAAACGCGTTATCGATTCGTTGCAGCATTCAACCTCCCCGCAACCGGATTCGTGCGTGAACCTGCTGGTCCTGCTGTTCGGCAGACGTAATTTCCACCACCACGCCCTCATGACTCCAGGCCGTCTTGAGCGCTTCTAAAGAATCGAAGCCACTGACGGCAACCTCTGCGCCGAGCTCCGCGCGTCCGTCGTTGAACGAAACACTCCGTAGCTGGGCCTTTGGATTGGCCGAGAGTCCCGCAGCAAGGTGGCCGAGCAGCGACAGAAATGTCGATTCGCTGGCGCTGGCGCTGCTACCGCCAATGTGTGCGTTCATCTGTTTATATGGATCCTGAATGCGCCGATCATTCGGAAAATACGCTCGATACACGTTTTCGATTTCGCCTTTGAGGACGGTGGCGCGATGCGACGCCCAGGCACCTCGGACCGTTTCGCTCGCAACCATCACGAGAACCCAGACAGCAACCAGCGCTGCCACGCTGCGCCAGCGAGTCCACGCGCCGCTGGCCCGCTTGGGCGGTGACAGGTTTCCTTGAAGCAGATTTATTGCGGGTGGCTTGCCTGGAAACGCGGCCGCGAGATACGCGAGTACCGTGACATCGCTCTCGGTGTCTACCCATTCGATCGGATACTCGGTGGCTTGCGCGACCTCTGCGCGGGTGATCTCCGGAACGCGTCCGTTGACTGCGATAAAGCGCATTCCGGTGGCTCCGGCCTTCGCCGCGAGTGATTCCAGAACCAGTTTCAAAGCGTCCGCGTCGATCGCCGCGACCTGCTCGGTTGATCGCACCAGTACTCGTTCGCCGTCGAACAGCAACGTGACTTCGCCCTCCGCCACCGTCAGCATTGCGGCGTCGGGTGCAGCGTACGTCACCGACACGCCGTGCGCTGCGAGTTCTTCCAACCAAGCCTGCAACACAGCCTTCTCTACGAGGGTCACGTCGACCGCGCCACCTCGTTTTATGGCTCCCGACGCAACGTGCATCGTGTCGATGTCACCCGCGAGATATTCCTCGACCACATAAGGCAGTGCGCGCCGCATTTGTCCGACGGTACGCCCAGGCACGGTGCAACGCATCGAGAGGCACAGTTCCGTCGGCACCAACAGAACCGCGTCCGGGGGTTCCTTTAGCGCCCCGAGGTCGAGCAGGCGATCGAGCATCGCCAAATCGCCCGAACCCTGGCTGACCAACACGCGTTCACGATCCAGGAGCAACCATTCGAGCGATCCGAGTTCGTGACCATCGATGGCTCTTGCGCCAGTGATGCGAATGAACAGCCGCATCAGCTCGCTCCGTCCTTTTTCGCGTCCCCCGCCGCTTCCGCATCCTGCGATTCTTGCATCTCGACGATCGACGGTAACCGTTTTCCGAAGTCTCGCGACAACAGCGTCATATGCCCCGTCGTCCGGTCTCGGTAAACCACGCTGGTGAGTTCGGTTCGGTAGCCATCGATTTCAGCGCGGGAGTGAATCTCAAAATAGCTGCTGACGACTGTCATTGCGTCGACACTGTCGCTGAGCTCGGGAACTTCCGCTAGCAGCACGTTGACGTCTTCATAGTGGCGGTCCGATTGTACTATGGTTTCCGCTTGCGCCGGAGACATGCGCGGCGACAGCGCTTCGATCGTGGGCGCATCGGCGGTGTTGACGTTGATCTTAAGCATCGTCGTCGGCAGCGTTGTGACGTACGGCAGCAATCGCTTGACTTGATCCGGATCCAGCAGGCCAAGCAGCGCGATTTCGGATGTGCTCGCCGCCGGTTGATTGGCCGTTCGATACGGTGGCTTTGCAACCAGATACGCACCATCTTCAGCACCGAAGCCAATCGCTTCGGAATCCGCATCTACCCAGTCTCGCCATACATCGGCGACCACCGGATCCAATCCCAGCGCTGCCAAAAGCGTTTTGAAGCGAACCAAATTCTTCGCGACGTCCTGGCCCGCCAACGAATTGAGATTGAACCGTCGATCGAGATCCTGGATCGATATTTCCAGCGTGCCCGCATCGATGTCGAACGGCGCCAGAGGCACTGCCCATGCCTCGGTCAGCGTATCCAACGCACGCCCGGCAGGGTTATTCCAATCTTCGAACAATATCTGTCGGGCATACGCTTCGGCACCCAGCGCGTAGGCCAACGACTGATCGGCGCGAATCAGTTGTCGCGTTTCCGCCACAACCAGTGCTTGCCGGGTCATCAGGTGATACATCAACGCGGTAACGAGCGCGACTATCAACAGAATGCTGATGAGCGCGACGCCGCGCTCGTTGCGGAATGTCATGGCGAAACCGTTCCAATCGATGCCGCAGCGACGAACGGCCCTGGGACATCCCACAAACGCGTGATCTCACCGAACGGTGCCACCGTGACGCGGACTTGAATTGCCGCAAGCTGTGTCGTCGGATCGCTATCACTACCGTCGCCACCAATCGGCCAGAAGGCATGTTCGTTGCCGCCGGCATCGACAGCGGCGACTTCGATATTCGATACACCATGCAACAGCGTCTGCATCACCGGCTTCGAATCTTCGGCACGGTCGAGCACGTTCCAGTAATAACGATACAGAATGTCATCGCGAAGCACGTATGCAACGCGCTGTAGTTCACTGCGTCGTTGGCCGAGCGGATTGCGCCAACCGAATCGCGTCATCTCCAACACGACGTCGGTTCCGTTGCGCAGCGCCGGCAACGAATCACCGAGTTCATCGCGCACCGAGCGTTGTGCAAGCTCGAGCACATCGCGTTGCATCAATTGCATTGCGCGCTGCAACTCACTCAGGCGCTCGCCACGCGCGATCGCCGCGTTGTGCACGTCGAGCACGCGATTGACCATCTGGCTCGACATGAGGCCCAACACCGCAAAAACCGCCAGTGCCACCAGCATCTCGAGCAATGTGAAACCGCGTGACCTTGGCTGCTGTCGCATCACGTCATTAGTACCGACCAATGAAGCCGGTCAACGACTGTATTGTCGCGTCAGGCGTCTCGCCGTGCGCAACGTCGATGTCGGCACGCCGCAGCCACGGATTCGATGTATCGAGGATTCGGATTTCGACGCGCCACTCGCGGCCACCCATCGAGACCTGGTGCTCCGAGGTCCCCGTTGGCATCGGCGTGTCGCTGTTCAAACGCGACAGACGCAAGGTTGCCAGTTCGTTGTCGGCCACCCATAACGCCAATGTGCGTTCTTCCAAACCGGCCAGCTGTCGAATGGAATCGCCACTGCGCGTGTACACCGTCACCGCAACGACAGCAAACACCGCGACCGCGATCAGCAGTTCGATCAAAGTAAATCCGCGCTGGATCACGCGCTGCGTTGCGCGTTCGTGCGGGACAGGCCGTCGGATTCGACGCGCCACGGGTCCGATTTCCATTGCGGGGTGATCTCGATTTCGAAGGGCGTCTGTTCACCACTCGAGAACATGATGATGTTCGGCGCATCGCCGGTTGTCTTGTCGTCCGGCATCGTCAACTCGTCTACCTTGACGGACAGTGTCATATCGGCGGTCTTGCGCGCGTGAAACGGACCGTTCTTCTGCTCGACCCAGCGATGATTTGCAGGGTCGAAAACCAGGAACCGGTAGCCTGTGGCGGCTATCGCCAGTCCCCACTCTTCATTCCGCTGAACCGCTTCCGAACGTGCCATCTCGATCAGGGTCGCGAGTCGTTCCGCCTCGGTGCGCAGGTTTTGTTCGCGATCAGACCCGACGAATCCCAGTACAATAGTGCTTGCAAGAATTCCAATGATCACCACGACCACAAGCATCTCGACCAGCGTGAAGCCGCGTGCGGAGATCTTCATTGCGCTCATGGGTCATAACGGTTCGTAGTGGATGTCCGCCGCCTTGCCCTGCCCTCCTTCGGCACCATCCGAGCCCAATGAATAAAGCTCGAACGTATCCCCGCTGTTGATGTAGACCATCGGTGTACCCCACGGGTCGACTGGAATCTTCTTGAGGTAGGCATTGGGATTGTAGTTTTTGGCTTCGGGGAACCCGCTGGGCTTCGTCACCAGCGCCTGCAATCCTTGATCGGTCGACGGGTAGTGAAAATTGTCCAGTTTGTACATTTCGAGTGCATTGGCGACCGCGCGAAGATCATTCTTCACAGCGGTGGCTCGGGCCTGATCATCGCGACCGACGACGTTCGGAATGATCAGTGCAGCGAGGATGCCGATGATCACGACAACCACCATGATCTCGATCAACGTGAATCCGGATGCGTGCTTTCGGGACATCGTTACGTTACCAGTTTGTTCATGCTCAATATTGGGAGAAGAATCGCCAGGACAATCAGCATCACGAGGCCACCCATCAGCAGCAGCATTGCAGGTTCAAACATCCGAACCATGGTGGTCACCAGCCGTTCAAGTTCCTGCTGCTGGTAGTCGGCGACCTTTGCCAACATCTGATCGAGTTCACCGCTTGCTTCGCCGCTGGCAACCATATGCAGCATCATCGGTGGAAAATTTCCCGCTGCCTCGAGTGCAACGCGCAAACTCGATCCTTCACTGACGCGACGCGTGGCCTCCGTAAGGCGCTTCTTCATCCATCGGTTGCCCACGACCTCAGCCGCAATCGTCATCGCTTCGACGAGCGGTACGCCGGACAGTGTCAGGATACTCAACGTACTGGCGTAGCGGCTCGAATTGTTGGCTCGGGTGATGCGTCGGACCAAAGGCACGTCGAACTTACGACGATCCCATTCGAGACGAATGTCCGGCTGTTGCGCGAGCCACCTGATAAGGAAAACGGCACCGGCGCCAACGAGCACGATCAACCAGGCGTAGCCACGAACGAACCCGGACAGACCGATCAGCGCCGCGGTCAACCACGGCAACGCCTGCCCCGTATTCTCGAACACGTGTACGATGCCAGGAACGACGTAGACCAGCAGTCCGCCGACGATTGCCAACGCCAACAGCAGCAGAATTACCGGATAGAACATCGCCATTTCAACGTTGCGCGTGGAGTCGTAGCGTCGCTCCGTGTACCCGGCCAGATTCTCCAGCACGGAATCCAGACGGCCGGATTGCTCGCCCGCCATGACCGTCGAGCGGTACAGGTGCGAAAACGCGCTCGGGAATCCAGCGAGGCCGGATGCCAACGAATGACCTTCCAGGACCCGGCTCCGGATGCCCATCACCATCGCACTGACGTGGCTTTTCTCGGTTTGCTGAGCGACGGCCCGCAGCGCTTCCTCAACCGGAAGGGACGCCGCAAGCAACGTCGACATTTGGCGGGTGAACAACGCCAGGTCCAGTGCAGATATGCCGCGCCGCCAGCGCCAATGCCGACCGGACGGGGTGGCAGCGCGATCGGTCGCCGCATCTACGGACAGCGGAACGAGACCCTGATCGCGGAGGATTTGCCGAATCTGGCGACCGCTGTCGGCCTCGATGACGCCCTTCTTCTGACGGCCGTCGGCATCGAGGGCGATGTATTCGTAGGCCGCCATGTCAGGTCAGTCTTCCAACGTGACGCGCAGAATTTCCTGAACTGTGGTCACACCGCTCAGGACTTTGTCGCGACCATCTTCGCGAATCCCGGGGCAGCTGTGACGAACGTGGCGTGTCAGTTCCTGTTCGGAGGCACGATCGTGAATCCGCTCGCGCAGCGCGTCGTCGACGACAACGAGCTCGTAGATACCGATCCGACCGCGAAATCCGCTGTGGCCACACAGTTCGCAACCCGATGCGCGATAAATCATCGGTGCTCGGGCGACGTCGATGCCGAGGAACTCGCACTCGAAACTGTCAGCGCGCACCTGCTCGCGGCAATCGGAACAGAGTACGCGAACCAGTCGCTGCGCCAACATACCGACCAGGCTCGTAGCCAGAAGGAATGGTTCGACACCCATATCGACGAGTCGCGTGATCGCACCCACCGCCGTATTGGTGTGCAGGGTCGACATGACGAGGTGTCCCGTGAGACTCGCCTGCACCGCGATCTCTGCGGTCTCTAGATCACGGATCTCGCCCACCATCACGACATCCGGGTCTTGACGCAGGATCGCACGCAAACCTCGCGCAAACGTCATGTCGGCTTTGTTGTTCACCTGCGTTTGGCCAATTCCGGGCAGGTTGTATTCAATCGGATCTTCGACCGTTAGGATGTTGATGGTTGCGCTTTCGAGTTCGGCCAGACCTGAGTACAGCGTCGTTGTCTTCCCGGAACCGGTCGGACCCGTGACCAGGAAGATACCGTGCGGCTTATGCACCACATCCTGCAGTCGGGCGAGCGTCGAATCAGACATCCCGAGATTGTTCAGGTTCAGGCGCCCGGCCTGTTTGTCCAGCAGTCGCAGCACGACACGCTCGCCGTTGCTGGCCGGCATGGTCGAAACGCGGACATCGACCTCACGCCCACCGATTCGCAATGAAATGCGTCCATCCTGCGGTACCCGCTTCTCCGCGATATCGAGTTTTGCCATCACCTTGATGCGTGACACCAGCAGCGGCGCGAGCGCCCGCTTAGGTTGGACGATTTCGCGCATTACGCCGTCTACACGAAATCTCACCACCAGCTGCTTTTCGAACGTCTCGATGTGGATGTCGGAGGCGTTCTCGCGGATTGCTTCGGCGAGCAGCGCGTTTATGAGCCGAATGATCGGCGCATCGTCTTCCTGGTCGAGCAGGTCTTCTGTTTCCGGGACCGAATCCGCCAGGCTGGCCAGATCGAGTTCGTCTCCCATGTCCTCGACCATTTGTCGCGCCTGCGACGAATCGCGCGAATAGGTCGCCGATAGAATCGACTCGAACTCGTCGTCGGACACCGGGCGCAGCGTGATTGGCGCCCCGGCAAAACGTCGCAACTCCGCCAGAACAGTCAGATCCGGCTGTTTCCGGAACGCGACGTCGAGCGGTTGGCCGCTATCACCTGCCGTCGCCGTGATCGCGACGCCGAATCGCCGCGCAAACGCAAATGGCAACAGACGCGTTTTACCTTCGGATTCAACGATTTGACTCATACAGACAGTGCCCGGCAGATCGTGCATCCTGCACGAAAGCGGCGAAATCATAGCAGTGAGCGGGCTTGCGGCCTATGACGGCATCGGCAAACCGACGCGATGAGCCTCGCCAAATCAAGCTGGGTACACCGGGGCCGGTGAGATGACGAGCCGAGCAGCCGTGTCTCCGACGACTGTGTTAGCATCGCATGCGTCCCCCCACCACCTCCGCACGGTGCCAAATCAAAACCCAGAATTTCTGCTGGAGTTGTTTCAGGAGCAATCCGTCCCGTTGCTGAAATTCCTCACGGCCCGGTTTCGCGATCGCGAAGATGCCGCCGAGATTGCCCAGGAAGCCTGGCTCAGGATGCATCGGCTTGCGCATCCCGAGCGGCTCGCCAACCCGAAGGCGTACCTGTTTCAGGTCGCCTCGAACCTGGGCGTGGACCGCGTGCGCCGAATTCAGCTGGAGCGGCGCCTCTGTCGCGACACGCTGCTTCGTGACGCCAACGAGGGCTTGCCATCCGCGGAGCGCTCCGCATCGGCCGAGGAATCGATCGATTTGGTTCGCAGCGCACTTGCGGACCTGCCCGCCGATTGTCGCCAGGCGTTCGTACTCCACCGCAGACGTGACATGTCGTATCCGGACATCGCCGCACAGCTGGGCGTATCGACGAGCATGGTCGAAAAGTACATCGCGCGCGCTTTGCGCCACATTCGCGACAGACTGAGCGCCTGACGCGACGAACGACATCGAATTGCAGCCCCACGGTTGAGGGGATTCCCGCGAGGATCGTCATACTGGTAACGCCCTGGTGTGTCGCCTTCGGCACAGCGTGTGAATCGATGACGATTTCAAATTCAGCCCGCGTCGAGAACGACGACGACGAAGCGGTCAATTGGATCGCGCGCCTGCGTGCGCAAGACGTAACCGACCTCGATCGCGCGCGATTCATAGAGTGGATCGCAGACGCAGCGAATCGCGACGCTTTCGATCGGCTGCTATACCTTTGGGAAGGATTGCCCGAAATTCTGCGCCGGATTCCGGACGACCACCCTTGGGTAGCCCCGCCGCCCGCCAAAAGGTCTTGAGAACTCGGCGCCAGTTCATTACCGTTCCGCAGATTTTTTCGCCGGGATAGCGCTTTGAACTTCGTCGGACGTCACGTGCTGTCGGTTGACCAGTTTGATCGTGCGGCGATCGACCAGGTCTTCGCGGTCGCGGACGAGATGGCGCCGTACGCCCAGCGCAAGCGCATCACGCGGGTGCTCGAAGGCGCGATCCTCGGCAATATGTTCTTCGAACCCAGCACTCGAACGCGCATTTCCTTCGGCTGCGCGTTCAACCTTCTTGGTGGTGAGGTCCGCGAAACCAGCGAGGTCAAGGCATCATCGCTGGCCAAAGGCGAGTCTCTGTTCGATACCGCGAGAGTTTTATCGGGGTACAGCGACATCATTGTCATGCGGCACCCGGAGGCCGGCTCAGTGGCCGAATTCGCCTCAGCGAGTCGGGTGCCGGTCATCAATGGCGGCGACGGACCCAACGAACATCCAAGCCAGGCGCTGCTGGATCTGTACACCATACGCAAGGAGATGACGGCGCGCGGAGGCGCGATCGATCACCTTCGCATCGCGATGGTAGGGGACCTGCGCTACGGGCGCGCGGTGCATTCGTTGTGCAAGCTGCTAGCAAAGTTCGACGACGTTCAGTTCAATCTCGTCTCGCCGCCAGGTCTCGAAGCGCCGGATGAGGTGATCGAGGCGCTAAGATCGCAGGGCCATCAAGTCACGCGGCTGAACGAACTCGCCAAGGGCATCCACCACGTCGATATTCTGTACGTGACGCGGACGCAAGAAGAGCGCTTTCCAAGTCAGGAAGAGGCAGACCGATATCGAGGGCTGTTCCGGCTGAATCAGACCGTCTACACGGAAAACTGCGAGCCGAACACGGTGATCATGCATCCGCTGCCGCGCGACTCGCGCTCCCAGGCAAACGAACTGGATGCCGATCTCGACCAGAACCCAAACCTGGCGATCTTCCGTCAGACCGACAATGGCGTGCTGCTACGTATGGCGCTGTTCGCGTTGATCCTCGACGTAGCAGACGAAGTCCACAACCATGCCCGACCAGTGACCTGGTACACCGCCAAGAGAATTCCCCGCGATTGACCGACGCTGGCTCAGAGAGGCTCACAGCAGACTGTCGAGCTCCGGCACGGCCTTGAACAAATCCGCTACCAGTCCGTAGTCGGCGACCTGGAATATCGGCGCGTCTTCGTCCTTGTTGATCGCAACGATGACTTTGCTGTCCTTCATGCCTGCCAGGTGCTGGATCGCGCCGGAGATGCCGACTGCAATGTAGAGATCCGGGGCAACGATCTTGCCGGTCTGACCGACCTGCATGTCGTTCGGCACAAAACCAGCGTCCACCGCCGCGCGCGAAGCCCCGACCGCTGCACCGAGTTTGTCGGCGATCGACTCGAGCATTTTGAAGTTCTCGCCGTTCTGCATGCCGCGTCCGCCGGAAATCACGACCTTCGCAGCGGTGAGTTCCGGACGTTCGCTCTTGACGATCTCTTCACTGACGAAGCTCGACAGCGCGGCATCGTGAACGCTCGCCACGCTTTCCGTCGCGGCACCGCCACCGGTCGCGGCGACCGGATCGAATCCCGTACCGCGCACCGACAACACCTTGATTGCGTCGTTGGATTTGATCGTCGCGATCCCATTGCCGGCATAGATAGGCCGTTTGAACGTGTCCGGCGCATCCACGGCAACAATATCGGAAATCTGCGCGACATCCAGCAACGCGGCAACGCGAGGCAGGAAATTCTTGCCAGCCGTCGTGTGCCCGGTCAAAACGTGTGAATACTTGGCACCAAGCTCAGCAACGAGCAGCGCGATGTTCTCCGCCAGCTGATGCCCATACGCGACATTGTCGGCCAGCAACACGGTGCGAACCCCGGTGACTGCAGCGGCCTGATCAGCCACGGCCTTGCAGTCCGCTCCGGCGACAAGCACGTCCACATCACCGCCGATTGCAGCCGCCGCAGCAAGCACGTTCAGGGTGACCGGCTTCAACGCGGCATTGTCGTGTTCAGCAACGACGAGAATACTCATGAGATCACCTTCGCTTCGTTGCGCAGCTTGTCGACGAGTTGCTCTACACTGTCGACCTTGATCCCGGCCTTGCGAGCGGGAGGCGGCTCAACGGACAGCACTTCGAAGGTCGGTGCGACGTCCACGCCAAGGTCGGCGGGCGTGACAACATCCATTGGTTTCTTCTTCGCCTTCATGATGTTCGGCAGAGACGCATAGCGCGGTTCGTTCAAGCGCAGGTCGGTGGTCACCACCGCGGGCAGATCCATCGAGACCGTTTGCAGCCCGCCGTCGATTTCGCGGGTCACCGTCATCTTGCCGTCTGCCACGGTCACCTTCGAAGCAAAGGTACCTTGCGGTAGGCCGGCCAACGCCGCGAACATCTGTCCGGTCTGACTGTTGTCGCCGTCGATACTCTGTTTCCCGAACAGCACGATCTGCGGTTGTTCCTTGTCGTACAGCGCCTTGATGATCTTCGCGACACTCAGCGGCTGCGTGTCCGAATCGGTCTGTACGAGAATCGCACGATCCGCGCCGAGCGCCAGACACGTGCGCAGTTGCTCCTGGCAATTGGTCGCACCTACCGACACCGCAACGATCTCGGTCGCGACACCCGCCTCTTTCAGCCTGACGGCCTCCTCGATAGCGATTTCGCAGAACGGATTTACCGCCATCTTGACGTTGGTGAGGTCGATACCGGTGTTGTCCGGCTTGACGCGCACCTTCACGTTAGCGTCGACGACGCGCTTTATTGGAACCAGTACCTTCATCAGCTCCTCGGCTCGTAACGGATTTTCGTAACAGACTCTCGTCAGAAGAGTGGCTTGCGATTTGGTGGTGCGGGAACGGATTCGCTGGCCCGGAGGCGGCGTATTCTCCCCTGCCCTCGTCGGCAAGGTCAAGGCAGGCTGCCCTTTCGAACATGTCCCAGCTTGCCAAATAGAGTTCACTCCGCCCGTTCTCTATAATCCTTTTATTCGGCGCACCCGAAGACGCATCAGCAGCACCCATCAATAGACAGGAGAGTCCATTTGACACGCGAATCGATGGAATTCGATGTCGTCATCGTCGGCGGAGGCCCCGGCGGTTTGGCGGCTGCATGCAGGCTGATGCAGCGCGCACAACATGCGGAGCAGGAGATCAGCGTGTGCGTCATCGAAAAGGGCTCGGAGATCGGCGCACACATCTTGTCCGGCGCGATCCTCGATCCGCGCGCGTTGACGGAGCTGTTTCCGGATTGGCGCGAACGCGGCGCGCCACTCAATACTCCCGTTACCCACGACGATTTGTACTACCTCGTCAATGATACCAACGGCATCAAGGTGCCCAGTTGGCTCGTGCCCAAGCCGACGCACAATCACGGCAATTACGCGCTCAGCCTGGGCAACCTGTGTCGCTGGCTCGCAGAACAAGCCGAGGCTCTCGGCGTCAATCTGTTCCCCGGCTTCGCCGGTGCCGAGGTGCTCTACGGCGAAGACGGCAGTGTGCGCGGCGTTGCGACCGGCGACATGGGCGTTGCCGCTGACGGCTCGCACAAGCCGACGTATCAACCGGGCTACGAACTGCTGGGCAAGTACACGATCTTTGCAGAGGGCTGCCGCGGCAACCTGGGCAAACAGTTGATCGAGAAATTCGCGCTCACTGCGCATTCGACCACGCAACACTATGCGATTGGGTTCAAGGAACTCTGGGACCTCGACCCGGACAAACACGTGCCCGGCAAAGTGGTCCATGCTGTCGGCTGGCCGCTGAAACATTTGCGTGGCGGATTTGCGGGAGGCTTCATCTACCATCTGGAAAACACCCAAGCGGCGGTTGGCCTGATCATCGATCTTAGTTATCGCAACCCTCACTTGAGCCCTTTCGACGAATTCCAGCGCTTCAAACATCATCCGAGGATCGCCGAGTATCTCGTTGGCGGTAAGCGCATTTCCTATGGCGCGCGGGCGCTCGTCAAGGGCGGGCTTTCAGCATTGCCGAAGTTGGTGGTACCGGGTGGATTACTGATCGGTGATGATGCCGGATTTCTGAACATGATGAAGATCAAGGGCAGCCACACGGCGATGAAATCGGGCATGCTCGCGGCGGACGCGATATTCGACGCCCTTGCCGCCGGTTCGCCGGGCGGAACCGAACTTACGACTTTTCCGGAGATGTTCAAGAACTCATGGCTGTACAACGAACTGTACGAGGCGCGCAACGCTGGACCTGCCCTCCACAGGTTCGGCACGTTCTTCGGCAGCGCGTTCGCATGGTTCGATCAAACCATCATGCGCGGCAAGGCGCCATTCACGCTGTCCGATTCGACACCCGACTACGCCACGCTGATGAAGGCATCGGACGCCAAGAAGATCGAATATCCAAAGCCGGACAACGTGTTGTCGTTCGACAAACTGTCTTCGGTGTTCCTGTCCAACACGAATCACGAGGAAGATCAACCGTGCCATCTAGTGTTGACGGATCCGTCCATCCCGATCGCCCGTAACCTTCCGGAGTACGACGAACCCGCGCAGCGCTATTGTCCCGCGGGCGTTTACGAAGTCGTCGAAGAGAACGGCGCCCCGCGCTTCCAGATCAACGCGCAGAATTGTGTGCACTGCAAGACGTGCGACATCAAGGATCCGGCACAGAACATTACCTGGGTCGTACCGGAAGGCACCGGCGGCCCGAATTACCCGAACATGTAGCGTTCAGCCTACTTCCAGCGCAAAGAAGACACCACCGCTCCACACGCCCGCTCGTCCACGCGGACCCGTGGTCGCCAGATCTGCGAGACGATAGTAGACCGCGCGGGCAATGAGTGCTTCCAAGTTGTCTCTGACGAGTACATAAGGGCGCGGGCCGGTCCCGGAGTCGGCCATCCGTATGGGGTGATCCGGACCCGCCTCTACAAAGTCATCGACGTTGGTCCGGAACGCCAGTCGTTGTGCGGTTCCCTCGCCTGTCGCCTCGACTTCGACCGCCAGGAACGGTGCGTCATCGACGTCGATCGACAATCTCTCGACCGGTGTCACCAGAAAATGCTGGTCGGCATCACGGCGCAGTATCGTCGAAAACAATCGCACCATCTCTGGACGCCGAATCTCTGATTCCTGATAGAACCAGCGACCATCGGAGGCGATCCGCATCGCACTCGAACCGACGCGCTCAGGATTCCACTGCGATACCGGTGGCCGCTTTCGATGCGTCCGCGCCTCGAGTTGCGCGAACAATGAATCAGGATCGGTCACGGCCGACTTTGCGCCGAAACCACCGTCAACCACCTATGAATTTCATCACTGTGACCTCACCCTGAAAAGACGCCGACTGCTTGTCCGCCAGCGCTCTCACGAGCAACCCCTGAAGTCGCGCCAGCGCAAGGTGATCAGGCCAGTCGAGCAGATCGCCGATGTAGTGCCGGTGTGTATTGGACAGGCAACCGTACAGGAAACCGTTGGATGACAGCCGCAACCGGGTGCACGCGCTGCAGAACGGTTCTGACTCGTTGGCGATGATGCCGAATACCCCGGCCCCCGGTATTTCGTAGCGGATGGACGTCGAGTCGTAGGCCGCGTCGGTTCGCGAGAATGGGTAGCGCTCACCGATCATCTGCAGCAATTCGGCTTGACCGATGAACTGACGCGCGTAATCGGAGCTGTGCTTCAGATGACCCATATTCATCAGTTCGATATAGCGCAACTCGATGCCGCGTTCCAGGCAGAACTCGAGCAGCGGTACGATCTGATCGATGTTTGCGTGACGCATCGGGACCATGTTGATCTTCAAGCGGACACCCGCTTCGCGCATCAGTTCGATGCCCCGCAGCACCGTCGCGAGGTCGCCTCCTCGCGCGATCTTCGCAAACGCAAGCGGGTTCAGTGTATCCAGACTGATGTTGAGACGTTTGATACCGGACGCGAGAATGATCTCTGCCTTGCGTTGCAGCAGCTGCCCGTTTGTCGTAATCGAGACGTCGCGCAATGGCTGCCGCATGACCGCTGGCAGAAACCGATCGAATTTGGGAGAGACGAGCGGTTCGCCACCGGTCAGTCTCAACTTTTCGATACCCGCCGCCGAAACCAGCAGTTCCACTGCGCGAATCATCTGCTCGGCCGAGAGCTCGTCTTCGGCCGCAACCAATCGCCTGCCGTTGGGCACGCAATATTCGCAGGCGTAATTGCATGCCGCGGTCAGACTTACGCGCAGATTTCGAAAGCGTCTGCCTTGTGCGTCAACGATCATGTTCGAAGATTTCTTGCGGCCCGGGCGAAGGAACTCATTCGAGAAAAGACATACTACAGGATCGATCGATAGCCGGTGCAGGGCCTCTTTCGGACAGGCAATCAACGCGGCTTTGACGATGAGGTTGCATCGTCTAAATTGGACTCAGTTCACTGGCCGCCGGCCAAAAATCAGGTTTACTTCAACAGCCGCCACCGTGTCTCCCCCAAACGACCCCTGGTGGCGGAATGAGTGGCCGACCGTTCCCCATGGCCGACCATTCTGGTATGTGTGTGACTCCTAGTAGACCTAGCCCGGCGCGAACCGCCGGGCTTTTTTTATCAATACGTTATATTGATTTCATGATTGTAGTTCGAGAAAATTTGCCCACCGATATTTCCGAGTTGCCCTGCTCCGCGCCCGGATCCTGCCGCATCGATTGAACCAACGATCTCGCTTCGCGACCGCGATGGACACCTCTCGCACCACACACCCAGGCGGGGAGCTATGCTGCGGTCAAGGAGCGAGCACCGAGCGGCGCAAGGATTGACTCCAACCTGACTCTTCGATCTGGCCCGTGGCTCAACAGCACGATCTTTGTCAACGCATCGGCAACCGCAGCCGTAGGAGCCACTACAACCGCCGCATGCTGAGGGTTCGGCCGCGCGACCGCGTTCCCATCCGTTCGACGATAACCATAAAAGCCGCGATGCTCTGGTGGCCGGGCGGTCGATGCCGCATCGCTGACAGCACAAGCCTGGTCGAGGAGCGTGATCGGCCACGCGCCCGCGACGACGCGTACCCAGATCGATCTACGCTGCGGCCCGAACACGCGGACATCGCCGCCGGCATTAACCGCGCCCGCACCGCATCCGCCGTTCATCAACGCGGCCACGGCTTGGTCCACTGCGAATCCCTTCGCGATACCGCCCAGGTCGATCGCAACGGATGTGCGACACACGACGACACCGGACTCGGGTAACTCGACATCGTTCATCCGTCCCGCTGCGTTGGGCGTGCACGGATCGAACAGACCACCGGAAACTTCGTTGAGGTGTCGCGACAACTCGAGCACCTGCCACGTCCACGGGTGGACGCGAACGCATCGACCCGGCCGGGCATTGCGGATGGCCGCCAGATCGCTACCTGCGCGCATGGGATGCATGAGGCGATCTACAGCTGCAACCGTCGCAAACGCGGTCTCGATCGCGGATTCCGCGTTGCCGATATCTACGCCCGAACACTCAATCGCCACGAACGTACCCAGCATGGGGCGCAACCTCTGCAGCGCTGTGGTCATCGCTATCACTCCACAAATGTTCTCGGATCACGCACGAATCTCAAGACACTTCCAAATCTAATTGATAATTATTATCATTTCTATTCAATCCGAACATACACGGTTATGGTCTTCCCCTTCTACGAGAGTCCGATCGCTTCGATCGGTCATCCACACGTTCACGTTGATTCTGCCGGGCCTGGTGCTATCGCGGGTCGCGGGTTGCGGTGGCGGCGCGCGGGGCGAAGAGGCAACTCACCCAACAACCCACCCGCAGCACCCGCCGCAGCAACACCATCGCCGATCGCCCAACTCGGCGAAAAAATGTTTGCCGATTGCTCATTGTCCGGCAGCGGCACAGTGCCATGTAGGACGTGTCACGACCCGGAACATGCATTCGCCTCGGCAATCGACGAGCCCGTCCCGGTCGCGAGTGCGAATCTCGATACATCGGGGTTCCGCAATGCACCGTCACTGATGTATGCCGCCAGAACGCCTACGTTCTCATTCGACCGCGACGGCGCCCCATCGGGGGGATTCAATCGCGACGGCCGCGCAAACTCACCCGCGGAGCAAGCGCATCGTCCGTTTCTTGCCGAGCACGAGATGGCGAATGACAGCGTCGGCGATGTCTCCGTCAAACTGAGTCGCGTGACGTACGCCGACGAGTTCATCGCCCTCTTCGGCGCTGACATTTTCGATCAGCCGCAACTCGCGTTCGAGCGCGCCGTCGCCGCCATTGCGAGATGCGAAACCGAAGACCCCGACTTTGCGCCGTTCAGCAGCAAATATGATGACTTCCTCGCTGGACACATCCAGCTCAGCGACGCGGAATTGCGCGGACTGGCGCTGTTCAACAATCCGCTAAAGGGCAACTGCGCCGCATGCCACCCAGCGGACGCGGTGTCGACGGCGAGGCGCCCCTGTTTACCGACTTCAGCTACGACAACCTCGGCGTCCCGCGCAACGCGAGCATCCCCGGCAATAATCGACCCGACCTATTTCGACCTCCGGCTGTGCGCGCCCTTCCGCATCGATCTTGCGACGGCTCGCGAGCTGCGCGGCGCCTTCAAAGTGCCGACCTTGCGCAACATCGCGCGAACCGCGCCGTACCACCGTAAAGCGGGCGGCCAGCCGGCTTTGGGCTCCGACGAGATCGCCGACGAGCTGGCCCTGCAAAACACTGAACGACAGTTTTCAACCTTTAAGGTCTTCCATCCATGAACGTCTTCAACAGGTCCAGGTTATCGGTCTGCATTCGACCCGCATTGGCGATTTCGCTCGTTGCTGCGTCAATCGCGACGTTGCCGGCTCGCGCAGCAACGCAGCAGGAACTCGAGGCGAAATTACAGGCGCTCGCTGACGAGGTCGATGCGTTGCGGTCCGAACTCACGAGCCTGAAGGCAGATCAACGCGTGACGTCGACCACGCCAGCTTCGACGCTCACCCCGGACACGACGGCAACCTTCAGCGGCGCCAGCGAAAGGACGTCAGTCAACCCGGGGCTTAGCTGGTTCGGCTACGGACAGGTCGATTATGGCCGCCCCATAGATAATCCGTCAGATGCGACCGAGACGGTGAGCCGATTCGTGATCGGCATGAACAATGAGTTTGACGAGAGGACCCGGCTCGTGACGGAACTCGAAATCGAGAACACGATCAGTTCCGCGGACGATCCAGGCGAAGTCGAGGTGGAGCAGGTGTATATCGAGCGCGCTTTCAACGATCGGATGTTCGGCAAGGCCGGACTGTTCCTGATTCCAAGCGGCCTGCTCAATGAAAACCATGAGCCAACGGCCTTCTACGGCGTGTTCCGCAATCGCGTCGAGACGGCGATCATTCCGACGACCTGGCGGGAAGGTGGCCTGCTGATTCAGGGAAACACCGACATGGGTATCCGCTGGGATGTCGGATTCACGACTGGGTTCGATTTGTCGAAGTGGGACCCGACATCTCCCGAGGGGCGCGAGTCGCCGCTTGGATCGATCCATCAGGAACTCGCATTGGCCAAGGCCAGCGATCTTGCCGGGATTGCGGCGGTGAACTACACAGGGATCCCCGGATTGCGGCTTGGCGCATCGATTTTCAGTGGTGATGCATCTCAGGGCCAAGCGGGTTTCGACGACAACACCGTCACGCTGTGGGAAGCACACGGAACCTGGACACCCGGCAGATTCGAGTTGGCGGCACTGTATGCAAACGGACACATCTCGAACACAGCGAAGGTCAACATCCGGTTCGTCGGCAATCCGTCGTTGATCCCGCAGGGTTTCTTCGGCTGGTATGTACAGACCGCGTATCACCTGCTCGATTGGGAGAACGCATCGATACGTCCGTTCATCAGATTCGCGCGACTCAATACTGCTGCAAGCTATGCAGACATCGCACCCGGCCTGACACCATCGGACGGACCCGATCAAGATATCATCACCAGCGGTTTGAACTTCCAGTTCGCGCAAGGGGTCGTGCTCAAGGCCGACTATCAACACTTCCGCGGCGGCAATGGGAGTGATCAGATCAACCTCGGCTTGGGATATCAGTTCTAGTGACAGACGGCGATCGGGGTCTGTTTGGCATCGTCGGTGCAGCGCTGATGTTGCCGGCGACCGTAGTCGTTGCCGCCGAGTATCTGTCCATCGATGCTGCACAACGGGCAGTATTTCCAGCGGCGCAATCGTTCGAGCCTGTCATCCTGTCACTGAGTCCGGCGCAGAAGCGGGCGATCGCGGCGCTCGCGGGGCAGCAACCTCGGCACGGATCTTTGCGCATCTGGCGCGCGGTTCGCGATGGTTCGCTGTTGGGTTATCTATTCATAGACGAGGTGATCGGTCGAGCCGATCTGATCACGTACGCAACCGGAATCGATGCAGACGGTGCGCTGCATACGATCGAGATCATGGCGTATCGAGAGAGCCACGGTGCCGAGATTCGTAATGCCGCGTGGCGGGAACAGTTTGCCGACAAGCATGGACTGGCGCAGTTGCGATTCCGCACCGACATCAAAAACATCTCTGGTGCGACGCTGTCCTCCGAGCACGTTACTCAAGGTGTCCGATGGCTCGTTGCACTATGGCAAGCGGCTCTCCAGTCAGATCATTCGGCATCGTGAGAGGGGTCCCATGTACGGTATCCACTCAGAAGTCCAACGCCGCGTCATGCCGTTGCGCTTGCGATCTTCGGTCTATCTCTTATTCGGCGGCGTATGGCTCAGCGGTTGCGTCTGGCTGGTGCTGCACAGCTTTTTCGAAGCGTCCAATGCGTTCGGTGCGGTTCAGCATCCCTGGGAATCGACGCTGTTGAAAATCCACGGTGGACTGAGTATCGCGCTAGCGTATCTGTTCGGTTGGGTGATGGCACGACACGCGTCGGAAGGATGGCGTCAGCGTCGACGCCGCATCAGCGGCGGGCTGTTCACGTGCATCATTGCCATCCTGTCGGTGTCCGGATTCATGCTCTTTTTCGTCGCGGACGATGTCTGGCAGTCTACGATTGGACGCGTACACGAAGTCCTGGGCTTGCTCGTGACATTGTCTGCAATCGAACATTGGCGCGTGATGAACCGCCGCACAACCGCAGCGAACTCACCTGACCCGTCATCAAACACGCGTTAGCGCGCCGCCAAGCTGAGCGCGAGTGCGGCGCTGAACTTTTGCACGAAGTCGTTGACCCAGAAAACCCGGTTCGATCCTTTGACGAGCACGACGTCGCCCGATTGCAGTTCGGCCACCATGCGCTGCAGCGGCAATTCAGCGACATCGTCAGCGCGCGCCAACTGCTGGCGTGAGTGCAGGCTCGCCCACAGCGGCGCCATCCCCTCGCCCACGCATGCGACCCTGTCGATTCGTTCGCAGTGCGGCGCGAGTTGACGATGGAACTCCGCGCTGCCCTCGCCCAATTCGCGCATCTCCCCAAGTATCGCGAAGGTTCTGCGCGCGCCTTCGCTGGCGAGTCCGCGTAGTGCAGCGGTCATGCTGGTCGGATTAGCGTTGTAGCTGTCGTCGATGATCTCGATACCGCCAATCGACATGCGCGATCCGCGACCCTCCGGAACGATGGAATCGGGTAGTGCCACGGCGCGTTCCAGCGGCAGTTGTGCCGCGACGAGGCATGCCAGCACCGCGGCCAACGACATCGCTCGATGTTCGCCACCGCCCGGTACCCGTGCCTCGTACATCTTCCCGCCAATCCGAAACGTCGCGGTACGGGTCTCCGGACGATATTCCCGCAACGATACGTCTGCCGCATCGGAACGACCGAACGTGACCGTGCGGGCCCGTATCGGAGTGCCCGTCGTGGCGAGATCATCAGGCAGCACCGCGATGCCCCCGTCGGCGAGGCCATCGCAGATGCTCAGTTTTTCGCGCCGCAGCGCATCGATCGACTCGAAATACTGCAAGTGCGCCGGCCGCACGTTCAACACCAATGCAACACTCGGCATCACGAGCTTCGCCAGCGGCTCGATTTCGCCAGGGTGATTGGTGCCGATCTCGAGTACCGCGGCAGGCGCGGATCGCGGCGTGCGGGCCAGCGACAACGGAACCCCCCAGAAATTGTTGAGACTTCCGGACACCGGCGCGCACCCGAGCGCTGCCGCGAGGAACGACCGCACCGTGGTCTTGCCACTGCTGCCCGTCACCGCGAACACCGGGCCGGTGAATCGCTTGCGCGCCGCGCGGCCGAGCGCCCACAGCCCATCCAACGTATCGGCAACGCGCAGTTCGGGCAGCTCAGTGCCGCTCGCGCGGTGCGTCATTGCACCAACGGCACCGCGCTGTTGCGCGATATCGATGTACGTGTGGCCGTCTCGATCGGTTCGGCTGTCCGTGTTGAAGCGCGGCCCGGGATCTCCGAGCAGGGCGACGAAAAGATCACCCGCGCTCAGCGTGCGCGTATCGATGCTGACGCCGAGCACATCGGGACCGTCAACGGCGGGTACGCCGACTGCGTCGCATGCATCGCGCCATTGCCAGACAACTTCACGATCCGCTTCACTCACGGTTGACGACTCATCGTTTCAAAATTCCTGCAACGGTGGTCCACTTCAGCACAGCGCTTACCGCCTCTCAAGTGATTGAAGGACTATCGATGTGCGCTTTCATTTTGTTGTCGATGTCGGGAGAATCGCGACCTTTCTGTGATCGGGAACATCGATGGCTGAAGGATCCTCGGTTCGAGGCTGGCTGAGCAGGCTAGGTCGCGCGCTGACGACCACCCGTGTCTTCGTCGCCAATCTGCTGTTCGCTGTATTGGTCGTCGCAGTGATCGCGCTGCTCGTGTCCGGGGGCGGACGGCTCACGGTCCCCGACAAGGCCGCGCTGGTGATCGCGCCGGAGGGTACCATCGTCGAACAGACGACCCAATCGGCATCGTTCGAGGCGCTGTTCGGCCCGAACGACGTTGCCGGCGAAACGCGCTATCAGGATCTGATCGACGCGCTCGATACAGCCAAATCCGACAACAGAATCGCAGTCGTCGTACTCGATCTGGAGCATCTGAGCGGAGTCAGTCCCGCGCACCTCAGCGGCTTGGGGGACGCGATATCGGAGGCCAAGGCTGCGGGCAAGGAAATCGTCGCAGTCGGCGACTCCTATACGCAGGCCCAGTACTACCTGGCGTCGTTCGCCAACACCATCTACATGCATCCGATGGGCCAGGTGCTGCTGACCGGATTCGGCGCATATCAGAGTTATTACAAAGGTCTGCTCGATCGATTGAAGGTCAAAGTCCACGTCTATCGTGTAGGCGTGTACAAGGCAGCGGTCGAACCCTATACACGCGCTGACATGTCGAGTGAGGCGCGTGAAGCGAATCGCGCGATGATCGACGAACTCTGGCACGACTACATCGCCCGGGTTGCGGCCAACCGCAAGCAGACCCCCGATCAGGTGAACGACTATGTGGACCACTACGAAGCGATCCTTGCGGCGGCGCACGGCGACATGGGACGCGCAGCACTCGACCGCGGTCTGGTCGATGCGTTGGTTTCGCGGGACGAAATGCGCAAGCGATTGATCACGAAAGTTGGCGAATCCGAGGGCACGTTTCAGCAGATCAACTTCGATGACTACATTCGCGCCACGCATCTCGTGCAGCCTCCGTCGCTCAATGAGATTGGTGTAGTGGTCGCCAGCGGCATGATCCTGCCAGGTGATCAACCACGCGGCACGATTGGAGCCGACAGCCTGTGCGAACTGATCCGCAACGCGCGACTTGATGCGCACATCAAGGCGGTCGTGTTGCGCGTCGATTCACCCGGCGGCGCGGCGATATCCTCGGAGGTGATCCGCCAGGAGATCGAACAGCTACAGGCAGCTGGAAAACCGGTCGTGGTATCTATGGCGGGTGTGGCAGCATCGGGCGGCTACTGGATATCCGCGACGGCCGACGAAATCTGGGCGGCACCGACGACGGTAACGGGTTCGATCGGCATCTTCGGCATGGTGCCGACGTTCGAAGACAGCCTTGCGGCAATTGGGGTCGCTCGTGACGGCGTCGGATCCACGCCACTCGCCGGTGCGTTGGATCCTTTCGGCGGCATCTCGAAAACGATGGGCCGCATTCTGCAGGCGAATGTCGAGAGCGGGTATACGCGCTTCCTCGACCTCGTCGCGCGTGGCCGCGGCATGACGCCAGAGCAGGTAGATGAGATTGGCCAAGGTCGCGTTTGGACCGGCCGCAAAGCAAAAGAACTTGGACTCGTCGATGCGCTGGGCCAACTTCCCGATGCAATAGCGGCCGCCGCCAAGCGCGTCGGCGTGACCGACTATCAGGTACGCTTCATTCAAAAGCCACTTTCGACACGCGAGCAGTTGCTGCAACAGATCGCGGGGGGTATGAGTTTCACGACGGCCGCCCGCTGGTCGGACTGGACGCGCGCGCTCAGAGACCTTGCGCGTCTCGACGATCCGCTGCACACGTATGCACTCTGCGAGGCATGCAATTTCTCATTCTGAGATGATGCATCGAGTTGCCGCTGCGAGCCTATTGCCAGCCGTATGCGTTTTTCATGATGAAGTAGATCTGGTTCTGTTCGATGACGCCGTGCACCTGATCCGCGCCAGGGCCGCGGGAATAAACCGGGACGTCTTCGCCACCGTGCGTCTCCGCCGACATCGGAATCAACGCTTCCTGTAGATAGTCCGGCGCGGTGGTATCGACATTCGTCAGATCGGGACGCTCAACAGGAGCCGGGACGAAATTTTTCGCCCAGTGCGGAAAGTGTTTGGTGCCCGTCGGTTGCTGGTCCGATGCCTCGAGCGCACCCGGCCCGTTGGCGTATTCCAAAGTCGTATAAGGCTTGCCGGTTCCGTCGAGTTCGAGACTGCCGTCAGGCGCCTTGGCCTTGCCCAAGATCGGATTGCCGCGCGCGGGATAACCGCTGATCATCAGCGTGTGGCTGTGATCAGCAGTGGTGATGATCAACGTGTTTTTCACATCTGTGCTCTGATCGGCTACCGCCACAGCGTCGGCGAATGCGATACCGTCGGTGAGCGCGCGATAGGCGTTGCCCGCATGGTGCCCGTGATCGATCCGCCCGCCTTCCACCAACAAAAAGTAGCCCTTTGGATTCTGCGCCAGAATCGCGATCGCCTTCGCCGTCATCTGCGCGAGGGTCGGCTCGCTGGGTGCCTGCGTCGCCCGGTCGGCATCGAAATGCAGATGATCCATCGAGAAGAGTCCCATGACCTGGATACCGGGAACGACTGGCACCTGAGCGAGTTGCATAGCGTTCCAGATGAATACGCGCTGCGGATGTCCGGCCTTCCACGTATCAATCAGATCGCGTCCGTCGGCGCGAATGCCATGCTGATCGGGCTGCGCCGGATCGGCCGTATCACTTGGCAGAAACAGCGCGCGGCCGCCGCCAAAGATCACGTCGATGCCGTGACCATGGGAAAAATCCACCAACTGTCGCGCGATGTCGTGACAGCCCGCCGCTTCCGCCTCCGCCGGTGTCGTGACGTCGGACTCCCAGTCTCTGCTCGGAGTATGCGCATAGGTTCCGGCCGGCGTGGCATGCGTGATCCGCGTCGTTGTGACAATGCCCGTCGATAAGCCGCGATCGGCTGCCTGTTCGAGCAAGGTCGGGATACTCGCTGCGGCGGCGCCGTCACATTGTCCCGTCGTCACGGATGGGGCTTCACCAAGCACTGCGCTGCGCGTCTTTTCCCCGGTCATCATCGCGGTAATCGTGCCGGCCGATTCACCCACCTGATAGTCGTAGGTATACGTTTTCGACAACGCAGTATCCGGGAAGCGCTCGAACGACAGCACATTGTCTTCACCGGAGCCGCCGCGACGCTGGCCGTCCAGTATTCTCGTTGCGGTCACCGTCGCGATACCCATCCCGTCGCCAACGAACAAGATCACGTTGCGCGCCTTGGCCGAGGCGTCAGCGGCGGACTCTGTTGCTTTGGTGGCACAACCGGCAAGAATGAGCAGAAAGCCGAAAACCGGAACGATACATCGTGTTTTCATCGGACAGGCTCGCGCATGGTGACGAATTCCTCTGCCGCAGTCGGGTGGATGCCGATGGTTGCGTCGAACTGAGCCTTCGTCGCACCGGCCTTCAGCGCGACGCCGATACCTTGAATGGTCTCGCCGGCATCGGGCCCGACCATGTGCGCACCGACCACGCGATCGGAATCGGCATCTACGATCAGCTTCATCAGCGTGCGCTCGTTGCGCCCGGTCAGAGTGTGCTTCATCGGCTTGAAGGTCGATTCGTATACCTTCAGATTCGGGTATTGCCGCTTTGCCTGCGCTTCCGTCAAGCCGACCGCGCCGATATTGGGTTGGCAGAAAACCGCCGTTGGGATGTTGGTGTAGTCGAGCACACGGTCGGCGCCGTTGAACAGATTGTCTGCTACGACCATGCCTTCCGCGATCGCGACGGGTGTCAATTGAACGCGATCGATGACGTCGCCGATCGCATAGATGTTGTCGACGTTGGTTCGAAAGTGATCGTCGACCGCAATCGCGCCTCGCGGTGTGAGTTCGACGCCCACCTCCGCCAAGCCGAGGTCCGCCGCGTTCGCCAAACGACCCGTGGCAAAGAGTACGAGGTCAGCTTCGAGGACGCGACCATCGGTGAGCACGACGCGCCGGGTTCCGCCAACAGCGCGTTCGACGCGCGCGACCTGCGTATCGAATTTCAGATCGATGTGCTTTTCGCGCAATTCGTTCGCGACGAACGTACGAACCGAGTCATCGAATCCGCGCAAAAACAACGGGCCGCGATACAACAGCGTTGTCGCCGCGCCGAGACCATGAAAAATACCGGCGAACTCCACCGCGATATAGCCCCCTCCGACGACGATGACGCGCTCGGGAAACGACTCGAGATAGAACGCTTCATTTGATGTGATGACATGATCGCGACCCGGAATGTCTGGCACATGCGGCCAGCCTCCGGTCGCGACCAATACGCGCTCCGCGGTAACGGTCTGTCCATCGTCAATCTGAATCGTGTGACGGTCCCTTAGCCGCGCATGGCCGGTGATGATTTCGACGCCGGCGCCGTCCAGAAGATCGCGATAGATACCGTTGAGGCGTTCGATCTCACGTGTCTTGTTGTCGCGTAACGTCGGCCAGTCGAATTTCGCGGCACCCCCCGTCCAGCCATAGCGAAGCGCGTCCTCGAAGTCTTCGGAAAAATGCGATCCGTACACGAACAGCTTCTTTGGCACGCAACCGACGTTCACACACGTGCCGCCAAGATAGCGGCTCTCCGCGACCGCCACGCTGGCACCATAGCGCGCAGACATGCGACTGGCCCGCACTCCGCCGGAACCGGCGCCGATGACGAACAAATCGTAGTCCCAGTTGGGCACCAGAATCCCTTCAGAGGCGAGCAAGCGGCGAGCCTAATCGATCGGTCTCGGATTGCAAAGCGACCGCAACAGTTGACGGCTACGACACCAGTTGGGAATCGCTGCGACGCTGCCGTAGACTCGATGCCTTTCCACGTGATGCCTTCTTGTTGGGAGTCGTCCGTCAACTGTTGGGAGTCATCGATGAACGGTGCCGAAAGCCTGCTGCAAACCCTCGTCACATGCGGCGTCGAGGTGTGCTTCACGAACCCCGGCACGTCGGAGATGCATTTCGTCGCCGCGCTCGACAAGCAGGACGGTATGCGCAGCGTGCTCGGATTGTTCGAAGGGGTGGTCACCGGGGCTGCAGACGGCTACGCGCGCATGACAGGAAAACCCGCGTGCACGCTGCTGCACCTTGGTCCGGGACTCGCCAATGGTTTGGCCAACTTGCACAACGCTCGGCGAGCCCGGGTGCCCCTCGTGAACGTCGTTGGCGATCACGCGACGTACCATCGTCATCTGGACGCACCGTTGACATCGAATATCGCAGGGTTTGCGGAACCGGTGTCGGGGTGGATCAAAGCATCGGCTTCGTCGCAGGATGTCGCCACCGACGGTGCCGCCGCGGTGGCAGCGGCACTGACCCCGCCCGGTCAGATCGCAACGCTGATCCTACCTGCCGATACGGCATGGGGACCAGCATCCGGGCCCGCGAAGCCGGTATCGGCAGCGGGCCGCGTGGTGCCAGGCGTTGGCGTCATCGATGACGCTGCCGTCGCGCTGCGCTCCGGCGAGCCGTGTGCATTGCTTTTGAACGGCGCTGCGCTCACCGAACGCGGGCTCATGATTGCCAGCCGGATTGCACAAAACACCGGCGCGCAACTGTTCGCCGACACATTCGTGACGCGCGTTGCACGCGGCGCCGGTCGTGTGGATGTACAACGCGTGCCGTATTTCGGTGAACAGGCGGCCGAAGTGCTGGCGCCGTATCGTCATTTGATTCTCGTCGCCACCAAAGCGCCGGTGACGTTCTTCGCTTATCCCGGCAAACCGAGCGAGCTGACACCGGACGGCTGTACCGCACATACGCTGGCGACACCCGAGCAGGATGCGCTGGCGGCCCTCGAAGCACTTTGTGAGGCACTCGGCGCGGGTACGGCGACGCCACTGACTACATCGCGCGCCGAGATGGCCTTGCCGCGCGGTGCACTCACGCCGCAAAGTGCAGCCCAGGCGCTCGGCTGTCTGTTGCCGGAAGATTCGATCGTCGTCAACGAGGCCGCGACATCCGGGTTCGCGATTCCAATGATGACGGCAGGTGCCCCTCAACACGACTGGCTTGACCTCACCGGCGGTGCAATCGGGCAAGGATTGCCGACCGCAGTGGGTGCGGCCGTCGCCTGCCCGGGGCGGCGCGTGCTGGCACTCGAAGGCGACGGCGCAGGCATGTATACGTTGCAAGCATTGTGGACGATGGCGCGCGAACAGCTGGATGTCACCACGGTGATATTCGCGAATCGCAAATATGCGATTCTTCAGGTCGAACTGTTGCGGGTCGGCGCCGGCAATCCGGGCCGCAAGGCGCAAGACATGCTGTCGCTGAATCGTCCCGATTTGGACTGGGTGAAGCTGGCCAACGGCATGGGCGTACCCGCAACCCGCGCCGGCACCGCGGAGGAGTTCAACAACCAGTTGGCCAGTTCCTTGGCTGCACCCGGGCCGAGTTTGATCGAAGTAGTGCTGTAGCGGCATCCCGGTGCGTCGGTGCGCCTTACATCCGAGACGTCGAATCATCTGTGCGGGCTTGCTAGTGTAAGCGGCCGTTTTCAGACTACGAGTAGGTATCGTTGAACATCACGCTGTTTGGCACCGGATACGTCGGCTTGGTAACCGGCACCTGTTTTGCCGAAATGGGCAATCAGGTGCTCTGCGTCGATGTGGATGTCGACAAGATCGGTGCGCTGAAACGCGGTGAAATTCCGATCCATGAACCCGGGCTCGATTCGATGGTCCGCGGCAATATCGATGCTGGTCGGCTGCGGTTTTCCAACGACGCGGCAGCGGGTGTCGCCCACGGCGACATCCAGTTCATCGCGGTAGGCACGCCAACCGCGGCGGATGGTTCGGCCGATCTGCACTATGTCCTCGATGTCGCGCGTTCGATCGCGCGCCATATGGCCGCGCCTAAGATCATCGTCGACAAGTCGACCGTCCCGGTAGGTACTGCCGATGAGGTGCGTCGCACAATCTCGGAAACGTTAGCGGAGCGCGGGGCTCGGATCGAATTCGATGTCGTGTCGAATCCCGAGTTCCTGAAGGAAGGTGCGGCGATCAACGACTTCATGAAGCCCGATCGAATCATCATCGGTTCGAACAACGACCGCAGCACGCGAGCGCTCGAACAGCTTTACGCACCGTTCAACCGCAACCACGATCGCATCCTTCACATGGATGTGCGCTCGGCCGAGCTGACGAAATATGCGGCGAACGTGATGCTGGCCACGCGCATCAGCCTGATGAACGAGTTCGCGAATCTGGCGGATCGCCTCGGTGCGGACATCGAAGCCGTGCGGCGCGGAATCGGTTCCGACCCACGCATCGGCTTCAATTTCATCTATCCCGGCGCCGGCTATGGCGGTTCCTGTTTCCCGAAGGACGTCAGGGCGTTGCTGCATACGGCAACAGCCAACGGCTATGACGCTGAGATCGTCCGCGGCGTCGAACTCGTCAACGAGCGCCAGAAGCACATTCTGCTGGACAAGATTCTGCAGCATTTCGGCAACGAGATCGGTGGGCGGACATTCGCGCTCTGGGGACTGGCCTTCAAGCCCAATACCGACGATATGCGCGAAGCACCCAGCCGGACATTGATGGAAGGCCTCTGGGCGCGCGGTGCGCGGGTGCGCGCATACGATCCAGCAGCGCGAATCCAGGCGCAGAAGCTGTATGCGAATCGAGCCGATCTGACGCTATGTGAGCGCCGCGACGCCACTCTCGAAGGCGCCGACGCGCTGGTGGTGATCACAGAGTGGAACGAGTTCCGTAGTCCCGACTTCAATGCGTTGAAATCGCGCCTGCTGGAGCCGGTAATTTTCGATGGACGTAACTTGTATGACCCGAACTATCTGGGCCAGCTCGGCTTCAGTTACTACGGTATCGGGCGCGGGAATGACGTCGGACGTTAGCTACGCGAGCTTGTCCTTTGGAATCTTGATGTCGTACCGCTCCTCGACCTGGACGTTCCGGCGAATTTCCTTCTTTGACGTGTAGAGCAACGTTTTGCCGGTCGCGTCGAAAACGCGAACGTAGAGTTCGGGAGAGGTCTCCAGGCCTTCTACGAGACTGAAGTCCAGGGACGAGTAGTCGATTCTGAATGCGCCAGCAGCATCGGTGATCGCGACACCGAGCTTGTCGTCAAAGAATACGTCCTTGTCGAATGCTCGGACTTGCAGACCCTGGAGCGGTTTGCCCGATTCCTCTTCAACGATCGTGCCGATCACGCGCATCGCGAATACCTGTTCGAAAACGCTGCCGATGCTATGACGAGGTCATACGTCGTGCAAGCGGTATCCTGCGGTATCACGCCTCGAGGAGCAGAAGCCAATGGCACGTATCAAAGTGTTCGAACTGGGCCCTACTCGATCGGCTCGCGTTCGATGGACACTGTTGGAGGCTGGCTTGGAATACGAGTCAGTTGGCAATCAAGTCGAGATTATTGGCAGCGAAGAACTTCGCAAGGTCCATCCACTCGGCAAACTGCCCGCCGCGGTAATCGATGGACGACCACTGTTCGAGTCGGCCGCGATTGTGACCGCCATTGCCGACTTGGTTCCGGAGAAGGAGCTGATTGCCAAGCCGGGTACCTGGTCACGCAACCTGCACTATCAGTGGGTCAGCTTTGTGCTGACCGAGATGGAAGCCTTTGTCCAAAGCAGTGAAATCAACTCTATCGATTTTGTCTTGCCGGAGAGCCAGCACGTACCCGGGATAATCGAACAGAACTCGATGTTGTTCAAAAGGAGCGCCGCAGCGCTAAATACCGCCCTCGGAAAGACGAGTTATCTTGTCGACGATCGCTTTTCGGTCACGGACATCATTGTCGGATACACCCTCAGTTGGGGTTGCGCCGACGGACTTCTAAGCGAGTGCTCCAATCTGATGGCCTACTTGGACCGCTTGTTGGAACGAGAGCACTGCACGTTAGCGCGTCATTGAAGCGAAGGGCACCAAAACTACTTGATACTGTATATTCATACAGGTAATTTGATCGACCCTGCATGCCTGACAACAGCCATCATGGCAGAGCATTCCGCTGCTATCACTGCCTCTGCGGAGGCGCTGCTCGCCCACCCTGATCTGTGGCGTGCGGGTCGCATCGAGCCGAATACCCGCACGATAAGTACCGGCTATCCGATGCTGGATGCCCTACTGGCAGATCGAGGCTGGCCGAAGGCCGGGCTCGTCGAGCTGCTGTCCGCCCAGATGGGCATCGGCGAATTACGTCTGCTGGCGCCGGCGCTGGCAAAGCTGAGCGCCCGGGAAGCGCGCTGGATAGTCTGGATCAATCCGCCCCACATTCCTTACGCACCGGCATTGGCCGAAATCGGCATCGACATCGGCAAAGTGCTGCTGGTGCAGCCGAAAACGCACCTAGACGCGCTATGGGCACTCGAGCAGGCCGTCAAATCGGGCAGTTGTAGCGCGGCGCTCGCCTGGCTCGACGAATCGAGGCTCACGGTAAAAGACGTGCGGCGGCTCAAACTGTCGGCCAGGCGCGGCGAATCTCTGACCGTGCTGTTTCGCCCGAGCACCGCCGCGCAGCGCCAATCGATGGCAGAACTACGCATTCTGATACGGCAAACAGCGACGCCAGATCATTCGAGCATCGAAATTCTGAAACGCCGCGGCGGCTGGCCCGTCGAACGGCTGACATTGGAACTCGCGTATCGCACGTCACGGATCACGCGCAGCGATCTTCGCCAACAACTGACGCAGTGGCGAGCACGAAGCTTACGATCCATCCGATCCATTAGCGCTTTTACGGCGTTGTGCAACACGCAATCGGCGCATACAAGCGGCCTGTAAATATGCTGTGGTTTTGTGTGCAGCTGTCAGCTCTGGGTCTCGAGGTATGCACTCGACGGATGCCGGATGATGATCAACCGACGGTGCTGATACAGGACAATCGCGTGGTGGCGTGCAATGGGGCGGCCGAAGGCCAAGGCGTTGTGCTTGGCAGCAGTCTCGCGACGGCTCATAGCATCAGTCATCGTCTCGCGCACTTCTGTCGCGATGCCGCTGCAGAGCATGAACGGTTGCGCTTCCTCGCCGATGCGGCATATCGATTCAGCGCCAGCATCAGTATCCACGAACCATCGGCCATTCTGCTCGAGGTCAGCGGCAGTCTGAAATTGTTCGGCGGCCTGTATCGATTGAAGCGCGCCTTGATAAACTTGTTTGGGGAATTCGGACATCGGATCGAAATCGGCATTGCCAATACACCTCTAGCGGCGCTCGCACTGGCGCGTGCTCGAGAACATGCCGAGTTGCCTCGATGGCCCGCGGCGGATGAAGTCAGGAAAGCAGTCCTTGCATCATTGAGGCGAATCTCTTTACAGCATACGGAATGCGATCACGACACGATCGAACGCCTGTCGAATATGGGTATCGTTTCACTCGGCCAGCTATTCAGATTACCCGCCGCTGAACTAGGCCGCCGTTTCGGCGCCAAGCTGCTCGATTATCTGGAGCGTCTATCGGGACAGCGCCCGGATCCGCGAATCTATATCGTCCCGGCAGCCAGCTTCACGACCGAGATCAACTTCCTGCAGAGCATTTCGAACAAGGAAACACTGGCCTTCCCGATGCAACGCCTCGCTCAGGATCTCAGTAACTGGCTGATCGCCCGTCAGTTGGGGGTGACGCGCATCAATTGGCTCTTTGTGCCATTCAATTCGCAGGGCAACTCGCATGCCGCTGCAATGGAAATTGAATTCGCGCAGCCTCAGCAAAACAAGCAGACCTTGCTGTCGATCAGCCGGCTGAAGCTCGACGTGCTGGAGCTGCCCGATGAAGTGCTTTCGCTGCGCTTAAGCTCGATTCGGCTCACACCCTGGCAAACAGAAAGTGCATCGTTGTTCGCCCGGACGGCGCACGCCAGACACTCTTCGAGCGAACTCATCGATCAATTCAAAGCGCGACTCGGAAATGGCGTCTGTTCCGGCATCATGCTGAATGACCATCACCGGCCCGAACTCGCATGGGAGCCGGCGGCGCCGAGCGTACGAACTCAACTCATGCGAGCCTCCGAGATCCGTTCGCCGCTCCCCTCTCCGCAAGGAGCGGCAATCCGCCGGCCGCTTTGGCTTCTTGCCGAACCGAAGCCCGCGCAACGTCGTCATCTGGCTCTGCTGCGGGGGCCGGAACGAATCGACACCGGGTGGTGGGCGTCGGCCAACGTGCATGACCCGGCGCAACGTGACTACTTCGTCGCACGTCATGCCGATGGCGCGCAATGCTGGGTATTCGTCGACGGAACGGGAGCATGGTTCATCCATGGCTATTTCGCCTGACGCTTTTGCCGAGCTGCACTGCAAAAGCAATTTCAGCTTTTTAGTTGGCGCATCGCATCCTCATGAGCTGATCACCCGCGCGGCGGAACTCGGTTATCGCGGTATCGCGCTTACGGATGAATGCTCACTGGCGGGCGTTGTCCGGGCACATGTCGAAGCGAAGCAACGGGGTATCCAACTCGTCATCGGGGCCGAGTTTCTGTTGGCCGAAGGGATCAAGCTCGTACTGCTGGCACCCCATCGCGTCGCATACGGACAACTGTCAACCTTGATCAGCCGTGCGCGCCACGACAGCCCGAAAGGCAGCTACCGGCTGTCCATCGACGATCTGAGCTGGGGTGTCGCGGAGTGCTTTGTGCTGTGGGTGCCGATGACCACGACGATGAATGTATTGCTCGATCAGGGCCGTCGTTTGCGTAGCGCGATACCGCATCTGTGGATCGCGCTGGAGCTATTGCAGAATGGCAACGATCTCGACCTCGCAGCAGTCGCATTGACACTGTCGATGCGGCTCGACCTGCCGATCGTTGCGGCCAACGACGTGCACATGCACGTTGCACAGCGCAAACCGTTGCAGGATGTATTGACCGCGATTCGTCTGAAGTCATCAGTCACAGCGCTGGGGACCACGCTGCACGCAAACCGCGAACGTCACCTGCGCCCGATTGTCCGACTGCGTACGCTGTATCCCGCCGAGATGCTGCAGGAATCGGTGACGCTGCTCGAGAGGTGTCGTTTTTCGCTCGATGAATTGCGCTACGAGTATCCAGTAGAACTGGTTCCGCCGCATTTGACACCGAGTGAATTCCTGCGTCAGATCACGCTGGCCGGTGCCGCGCGACGCTGGCCTGATGGTATCCCCGAAGACGTCGAAGCGTTGGTCGAAGCCGAACTCGAACTCATCGGCCGGTTGAAGTACGAATACTTCTTCATCACGGTCCATGACATCGTCGAGTTCGCGCGCAGCGAGGGCATCCTTTGTCAGGGCCGTGGTTCGGCGGCCAATTCGGCGGTGTGTTATTGCCTCAACATCACCGAGGTGGATCCGTCGCGCCTGCATCTGTTGTTCGAACGATTCGTATCCAACGAACGCGATGAGCCGCCCGACATCGATGTCGACTTCGAACACGAACGCCGTGAAGAAGTCATCCAGTACATCTATAAGCGTTACGGTCGGGATCGTGCAGCACTGGCCGCCACGCTGATCACGTACCGTCCACGCAGCGCAGTCCGGGATGTCGGCAAGGCGCTGGGCCTGACCTTAGACCTCGTGGATCTGTTGGCGAAATCGCTCGCGTGGTGGGACAAGCACGATGTGCTGGAGGCGCGCTGTGCCAAGGCCGGCGTCGACCCGAACAGTTCAACTGTGCGGCAGTTCCTGATTCTCGTGCAGGAAATTCTGGGTTTTCCGCGCCACCTGTCCCAGCACGTCGGCGGGTTCGTGATTTCGCGAGGACCGCTTGCGCAGCTCGTGCCGATCGAAAATGCAGCGATGAAAGACCGCACGGTGATTGAGTGGGACAAAGACGATCTCGAAGCGCTCGGCCTGCTCAAAGTGGATGTGCTTGGTCTCGGTATGTTGAGCGCGATTCGAAAGGCGCTCGATCACCTGAACGCATTTCACGGGATCGAACTGAGTGTTGGGACGATTCCGCCGGAAGATCCGCAGACCTATCAGATGTTGCAACGCGGTGACAGCGTCGGTGTATTCCAGGTGGAATCGCGTGCGCAGATGAGCATGCTGCCACGGCTCAAGCCCAGTACCTTCTATGATCTCGTCATCGAAGTGGCCATCGTTCGGCCGGGGCCGATCCAGGGCAACATG
This sequence comes from uncultured Gammaproteobacteria bacterium, assembly GCA_963812255.1. Taxonomy (GTDB): domain Bacteria; phylum Pseudomonadota; class Gammaproteobacteria; order Pseudomonadales; family Azotimanducaceae; genus DATJGR01. The sequence goes on from CAWEUM010000002.1 coordinate 174,136, forward strand.
GTGCATCCATACCTGCGTCGCCGGCAGGGGCTGGAACCGGTGACCTATTCCAACGAAGCGGTCCGTGGCGTGCTTGCGCGTACACTCGGCATTCCGATCTTCCAGGAACAGGTGATCGAACTTGCGATGGTTGCGGCGGGTTTCAGTGCCGGCGAGGCGGACCAGCTGCGTCGTGCGATGGCGGCATGGAAACGGCGCGGCGGTCTGGAGCAGTTCAAAGCGAAGCTGATCGATGGCATGCTGGCGCGCGGCCACGATCGTGATTTCGCCCAACGCGTATTCGAACAGATCAAGGGCTTCGGCGAATACGGTTTTCCGGAATCCCATGCCGCCAGCTTCGCGCTGCTGGTATACGTCTCTGCATGGCTGAAACGCCATGAGCCGGCGGCATTCTATTGCGGTCTGCTGAACAGCCTGCCGATGGGGTTCTATTCGCCGTCTCAATTGATTCAGGACGCACACCGGCACGGCATCGAATCCCGTCCGGTCGACGTGCAATGCAGCGGTTGGGACCATAGATTGGAGGCTCGTGCTAAACCGCTCGAGAGCCCTTATCAGGTCAGTCGCGCACAAGGTGCACTTCGCTTGGGGCTGCGTCTGATCAAGGGACTCGGTCAGGAAGCCGGGAAACGCATCGAATCGGAGCAACCCTTCCGCGACAGCAAAGACCTGGCGATGCGCGCAGCGCTTTCGACAACCGAGTTGACCTGTCTGGCCCGGGCCGGCGCGCTCGCCAGTCTGTCGGGACACCGCTATCAGGCGCATTGGGATGTCGCTGCAATCCAGCCGCCGAGCGCTTTGTGGCAGGTTGCCGATCGCGAAGATGCCTATCGAACCGAGGTGCAATTACCTGCTCCAACGCGCGGTCAGGACCTGCTCGCAGACTACAGTTACTTGACCCTGACCCTGGGTCCGCATCCGCTGCAACTACTACGTGATCACACCTCCCTGCTCGACTGCCGCAACGCGCTGCAGCTGGGCAGCTATCGGCACGGCCAATTGATTCGGGTCGCCGGTCTGGTCACATGCCGGCAAAGACCGAGTTCGGCATCGGGTGTCGTATTCCTGACTCTCGAAGACGAGACCGGCAATATCAACGTGCTGGTATGGACTTCGGTGTTGGAGCACTATCGGGCCGAACTGCTACAAGGACAACTGTTGCAGATCAACGGAAAAGTCGAACGCGAAGGCGAAGTGATTCATGTGATCGCGGGGCACGTGATCGATCATACGGCGTTGCTCGCGACTCTCGGAGAAACCAACGATACACAGCGATTCGCATCGCGCGACTTTCACTGATTGAGGATTCTCAAGAAACGCGTTTGCGCTTCGATAATTCGCTGACCTTGGCGCGCTGCGCCTGGACTTCTCTCACCAATTCGACGAGCAATTCGCGAATATCGCCAAGCTCCTCCTTCAGACCGTGGCCCAACGCATCCACCGCACGCTCCAGCGACCCGAGTCGCTGCTGAACATTGGCTTTGTCGAACATCATCCGCGCCATGCTTTCGAGCGGCTGAGCCGGGGACTCCGCCAACGGCGATACCATCTTGGGTTTGTCCAGATCGGCACCTATGAATTCGTTGCCGATTTCATCCGCGACCGTGCGCACCACTTCATCATCGATCTCGTGCAACTCTTCCAGGAATGCATACAGCAGCACGCGGTCGCACAGGTTGTTGATGCGTCGTGGAACCCCTTGGGTAAATTCGTAGATGTGTTCGAATGCCTCGTCGCTGAATGTCGGATCCGCGCTCCAGCCCACCAGTCCCAACCGGTGTTCGATATAGGTGCGCGTCTCTTCCGCATCCAGCGGATTGAGATGGTACGTTGCAATGATCCGCTGCCGAAGTTGCTCGAACCCTTCGGACAGCAACGTCGCACGAAACTCTTCCTGACCCAGCAGAAATACCTGCACCAGCGGCTTGGCCTGGTACTGAAAGTTCGACAACATCCGGAGCTCTTCGACGGATTGCGGCGGCAGATTCTGAGCCTCATCGACAATCAGCAGTACACGCTTGTTCTCGCGCACCCGCTGCAGGAAGAACTGTTCCAAATCCCGCAGCAATGCGGCCTTGTTGGCACCGCTCGCTTTAAGCCCGAACTGATACGCGACCAACGTCAGCAGATCGTCTTCCTTCAGGTGTGTCGTAACGATGTTTGCAACCACCGCGACATTGGGATCGAGGTCCGACAGCAGCGTCTGGACCAACGTCGTCTTACCTGTACCGATGTCGCCGGTGATGACTATGAATCCGTCGCCCTGGCCAAGGCCGTATTGAAGAAAGGACAGCGCACGCTTGTGCTCTTTGCTGGGGAAAAAAAATCGCGCGTCGGGCGAAAGTTGAAACGGTTTTCCCGTCAGCGCAAAAAACTCCCGGTACATCCCTGCTAGCTCCCTTGGCTTCCGTAGCCGTAACCGTATCCGTAGGCAATGTGATCGGAGGAGTGCCGCCGCGTCTTGTTCAGAACCATGCTGACGGATTCGCAGCCTTTCAACTGATGCAATGCGTCGGTGACGGTTGCCTGCGGCGTCTTGTCTGCTTCGACGAGCACAATCACATGGCCTACCATTCGGGCCAGCACCGAAGCCTCGGTTCCGGCATGGAGCGGTGGCGCATCTACAATGACGATCCGATTTGGGTCGTGTTCCGCAAGCTCGCGCATCAGTCGGGCCATTTTGTCGCTGGCAAACAACTCATCGACATTGGGCAATACTCGGCCCGAGGGAAGAAACGACAACGATTCGATATTGGTCTGCAGGACTGCGTCCTCCGTATGCAGATTTCGGCGTCCAAGTAGATCGGTCAACCCGACCTCGTATTTTACGCCAAGCACTCGAGCGACATCGTTTTTCGCGACGTCTGCGTCCACCAGCAGTACACTTCGATCGAGCTCGACCGCAACGCTCAGCGCCAGATTGACCGACACGAACGTCTTGCCTTCACCCGGCAACGCACTCGTGATCAGGATCAGGTTATGCGGCAGATCATGGTGCCCGAGCGCCGCAGATTTTTTGATCGCCATCAGCAGTGGACGCTTGATGCGTCGCAGGTCCACGGCGATTTCGACATTGACGTTCTGCTGGGTCGCGAAACCGGCGGCCGTCAGTGCGTCGACGTCGATCTCGCAAAATCCGCCGCCGATACGAGGCGACGCAATCGAAGATGCGCCAACTTCGGGTTGCCCGGAGCTCACCTCGCCGTTGACCCGATCCTCCGGCGACGAATCATCCTGGGCCAAAGCGGTTGCCGATGTCTCGTGCACAACCGGTTCACCCCGGACCTTTCCGATGGATCCCAGTCGAGCCGCTGCTCGTTCAATCGTGCTCATGGATACACCTACCGCGGAATGCACGAATTGTACCTGCGTCCTACGTCCACGCCTGTAAAGCGTTGTAACGCACGCGAACCGCCGGTCGGTTTACTTCGGACTACAAGCTCGTCACAGTTGGCCGCTGAGTCCTCGGCATAATACACCCAAACACCGGATGGCTTGGACATGCTGATTACAGATCTCGCCGACGTGCGCCCCGCAATTGTCGGTTTGGGCTACGTGGGTTTACCCCTGGCTGTGGAATTCGGGCGGCGATACCCGACGATCGGGTTCGACATCAACGGCGGCCGAATCGAGGAGTTGCGTCGCAATAGCGATTCAACGCTCGAAGTCAGTCCGGAAGAACTCGCTGCAGCGACTAAGTTGAGCTATTCGACACAGCTGCCCGATATCGCCGACTGCAACGTCTACATCATTACGGTCCCAACCCCGATAGATGCCTACAAGCGACCGGATCTTGGCGCGTTGCGCTCGGCGAGCAGGACGGTCGGCGAAGTCATCAAACGCGGCGATGTCGTTGTCTACGAGTCCACCGTCTATCCCGGCGCGACCGAAGAGGTCTGTCTGCCGATCATCGAACACACGTCGGGGCTGCGCCTCAACAGCGACTTCTTCGCCGGTTACAGCCCGGAACGCATCAATCCGGGTGACAAGCTACATCGGCTGACGACCATCATGAAGGTCACTTCCGGTTCTACTCCCGAAGCGGCCGACTTCGTCGACCGCCTCTATGCCTCCATCGTCGGCGCCGGTACGCATCGCGCGTCGAGCATCCGCGTCGCAGAAGCCGCCAAGGTGATCGAAAACACTCAACGCGATCTGAACATCGCGCTGATCAACGAGTTGGCATTGATCTTCGAACGCATGGACATCGATACAGAGGAAGTGCTGCGCGCGGCGGGCACGAAGTGGAACTTCCTGTCGTTTCGTCCCGGGCTCGTGGGCGGACATTGCATTGGTGTCGATCCGTACTACCTGACCTTCAAGGCGCAGGAAATTGGCTACCACCCCGAGATCATTCTCGCTGGCCGCCGCATCAACGATTCGATGGGTACCCACGTCGTGGACCGGGTTGTCAAGCTCATGACCCAACGCAAGATTCATGTCGTGGACTCGAAGGTGCTGATCCTCGGATTGGCGTTCAAAGAGAACTGTCCCGATATTCGAAACACGCGCGTGGTCGACCTCGTCAGGGAGTTGGAGCGATACCGCGCCGACGTGGACGTCCACGATCCGTGGGTTCACGCCGGCGACGCGGCCGAAGAATATCAGCTGCGGATGATCGATTCGCTGCCACAAGACCACTACGACGCGATCATCATCGCCGTCGCACATGATCAATTCCGCGAGATGGGAATCGAGGCGATTCGTGGCCTCGGCAAGGCCCAGTGCGTGATTTTCGACGTCAAGCATCTGTTTCCGAAGCAGTGCACGACGGCTCGGCTCTGAACACGCCGTGAAAGTCCTCGTTACCGGAAGCGCGGGGTTCATCGGTTCCCACCTCGCCACGCAATTGCTCGATCGCGGCGACACGGTGGTCGGCATCGACAACCTCAATGACTACTACGACGTCGCGCTGAAAAAGGCACGTCTCGAACGCCTGCTCGACCGTACAGGGTTCCAGAACGAGACGATCGACATCACCGATCAATCCGCATTTCGTGCCGCGTTCGAGCGCGAACGTCCCGATCGGGTGGTGCACCTGGCGGCGCAGGCCGGAGTCAGATATTCACTCGAGAACCCGCAAGCCTATATCGACGCAAACGTCACCGGGTTTCTCAACGTACTAGAGTGCGTGCGACACATTGGTACTCGGCACTTGGTGTATGCGTCGTCGAGTTCGGTCTACGGTACCAACGAACGCATGCCGTTTTCGGTCGACCACAACGTGGATCACCCGGTCAGCCTGTACGCCGCGACGAAAAAGACCAACGAATTGATGGCGCACACCTATAGCCATCTGTTTCAGATTCCCACGACCGGGCTAAGGTTTTTTACGGTCTATGGTCCGTGGGGACGGCCCGATATGGCGCTGTTCCATTTCACGCGATGCATCCTCGCCGGTAAGCCCATCGAAGTGTTCAATCATGGCCATCATCGGCGTGACTTCACCTATGTCGACGACATCGTCGAAGGCGTCGTGCGAGTGCTCGACCGCGTTCCGGTCGCCTCCGTCGCCGAGGCTGAATTGGACAAACGTGAATCACCCGGCGCTTCCAGATCGGCGCCCTATCGCCTCTACAATATCGGCAGCAACAACCCGATCGAACTGCTTCGATACATTGAAGTGCTCGAAGACGCCTTGGGCCGCAAAGCCGATAAGCTCCTACTGCCTATGCAACCTGGCGACGTCGCTGATACCTACGCTGATGTGACCGCGTTGGTGCGCGACATCGGCTACCAGCCAGGGACCCCGATCGAAGTCGGCGTCGCCCGCTTCGTCGACTGGTATCGAGACTTCTACGGCATAGACCAAGGCGGGTAGGTCGTGTACAGCCAACTCGAGACCGTCGCCGAAAGCGGACTCCTGATCGGGCTGGTTGCGTATGCGATTCTCGTCATCTTCTTCATCTACGGCTGGTCCAAACGTATCAGCGGTCGGGCCGCACTGATCGCCTCGGTACTGACGATGACGTGGTTTGGCGCGTTCGCTTCGTTGGGACAGCGGCCGGTCACGGACATGGTCGAAATATCCGCGTATGCGGCCTGGATTGCGTTGCTGACTCGAATTCTGGGCATCGACGTCGAGCGATTTCGAAATCCGATCTATCGAAGTCAGACCGGAATCGCCATCCTGACCGCCGTCGTGTATGCAGTTGCGCTGTTCACGCTGAGCCTACCTCAATATTTCGATGCGCTCGACTGGCCGCTGCTACTGAAATTGTTTTTCTGCATCGTTGGGATCGTCACGCTGGAGCAGGTGGCGCGCAACACACGTCGAGATCATCAGTGGAACATCAAGTTTCTGATCATCGGTCTAGGCATCGTGTTCACGTACGGATTTGCGCTCTATGCCGACGCGCTGTTGTTCAGCGCGACGAATCTCAAACTGCTTGCGCCGCAGGGATACATCTATGCGGTCGCGGCACCGTTCATCTGCATCGCGTCGCTGCGCAACGCATCGCATCCAATGAACGTGAACCTTTCACGCAGCTTCGTCTTCCGCACGGGTTCACTGCTGTTGACCGGCGGCTATCTCCTGATCATGGGCACGGCAGGCTATTACGTCCGCTTTTTTGGCGGCGAATGGGGCGATGTCTTTCAAGTCTTCCTCGTCTGCGCGGGCCTGATCGGTCTCGTCGTAGTCGCGGTGTCTGGCCAGGTTCGCAATGCGCTTCGGATGGCGATCACCCGCAATCTATTCAAATACAAGTACGACTATCGCGACGAATGGCTGCGAGTGACCCGCGAGTTGACCCAGATCGACGTCGACGAAGGTTTGGGAACGCGGGCGATCCACGCACTGAAGGACCTCCTCCACGCCAATGCAGGCGCGTACTGGCGACTATCGAATGAAAACGTTCTGCTCCCGGTGGCGCAGATCGGCGGCGGCCAATGGAGCTGGCCACTATCGCTCGCTGGTTCGCGCTCGGCTGCCGCATTTTTCGATCGACTGGGTTGGATCGTCGATCTCGAGGAGTACCGTCGATCGCCTTCCAGCTACGACGGTTTGGAGCTCGGCGTCGATCTCAACCTGCTCGAAGGCGCGCGATTTCTCGTGCCACTACCTGTCGAGGAGCGGCTCTTCGGCATCATCGCAATCGGGCCACCGTCGATGCCGATGACGCTGACCTGGGAGGATTACGACATACTGAAGGTCATCGCCCGACAAACGGCCGCATTTCTCGCGCTGCAACACGCCGACAGCGTCTTGTCCGCCTCCAAGCAGCTGCGGGCGATGGATCAGATGTCCGCATTTGTCATTCACGACCTCAAGACCGTCAATGCCCAACTGGGGTTGCTGCTTCACAACGCCGAGCGACACAAACGTAATCCCGCGTTCATCGATGATATGTTGACGACAACCGAAAACGCCGTCGCGCGCATGACCAAGCTGGTTGATCACCTTCGCGCGAAGGACCCAACGTCGACGGCAACGGACGTCGATTTGATCGAAGTCGTCAAGCAGGCCGTTCACGATCGAATGACACAACAACCACAGCCGAAGATCGAGCAGTCGGCCACTTCGATCTCGATCCGAGCAGATCCTGACCGACTGCGCGCCGTATTGAGTCATGTCGTACAGAATGCCCAGGATGCAACGCCTGCTAAAGGCACGGTACAGATTCGTGTCGCGGCGGCGGGCGTTTGGGCGACCGTGACAGTGACTGATACCGGTCACGGCATGAAAGCAGAATTCATCGAAAAGGAGTTATTCGCACCTTTTGTCACCACCAAAGGCGTCTCCGGAATCGGAGTCGGCGCCTACCAGTGCCGTGAGTACGTGCGCTCACTCGGTGGCGACGTTTCAGTACGCAGCCAATGCGGTGTAGGCACCGAATTTACGCTGCGCTTGCCGCTCGCTCCGGCGAGCAGGGTTGAAGCGCTCACATGAATGCGCGCCAACTTCTGATCATCGAGGATGACCCGGGACTACAGAAGCAAATGCGCTGGTGTTTCGCCGATACAGACTATGAGATCGCAATCGCCGCCAACGAGACCGATGCAGTTGCGGCGCTGCGACGCAGCCCGCCCAAGGTCGTCACCCTCGATCTCGGTTTGCCGCCCGATCCGGGCGGCAGCAAAGTCGGTTTCAGCATCCTGAACACGATTCGTGCATTACTTCCGGATTGCAAGATCATTGTCATCACGGGACGCGAAGAACACGATCACGCGGTGCAGGCGATCGCCGCCGGTGCGTATGATTTCTACCGCAAACCCATCGATGCCGACACGCTACGCTTCGTCGTCGATCGCGCATTCCGCCTTGCGGACCTCGAACAGGACAACCGCAGACTCGCGGCGGCTCAAACGCCCACGCCACTGGCCGGCATCATCTCGAGTAGCCCGAAAATGCAGGGCATGGGCCGGCTCATCGAACGGGTCGCGCCAACCGATGCAAGCGTTTTGATCCTTGGTGAGACTGGCACAGGCAAGGAGCTTGTCGCACGCGCGGTGCACGAATTGAGCTTGCGCCGGGAACGCCCTTTCGTGGCCATCAATTGCGCCGCCATTCCGGAGAACCTGCTGGAAAGCGAGCTGTTCGGACACGAAAAAGGCGCGTTCACGGGCGCTGTGGCGCGAAAACACGGACGCATCGAAATGGCTGACGGTGGCACGTTGTTTCTCGACGAGATTGGCGACATGCCGCTGCCGCTGCAGGCAAAGATTCTGAGGTTCTTGCAGGAGCGGTCTCTGGAGCGCGTCGGCGGTCACGCGCTGATTAATGTAGATGTCCGCATCGTGTGTGCGACCCATCGCCCCATCGAGGAAATGTTGGCACAAAAGACATTCCGGGACGATCTCTACTTCAGGTTGGCCGAGATGACCGTCAACGTCCCTCCCCTTCGCGAACGAGAAGACGATGTCGTGCTGCTCGCGCGCGCGTTTCTGCAGCGTTTCGCGCCGGATCGGAAGATCTCGTTTTCCGAAGATGCAGTGGCCGCGTTGCATGGCTGGAACTGGCCCGGGAACGTTCGAGAACTGGAAAATCGAGTCAAGCGTGCCAGCATCATGGCCGACGGGGCACGGATTACGCGGCATGATCTCGACATCGACATAGCCATCGACTTAGAGGACGAGACATTGCCTCTGTCGCTCAAACAGGCGCGCGACCAGGCCGAAATCAAAGCCATTACACGAGCGCTCGCGCGCGCCAAGAACAACCTTGCGCAGACATCGCGACTGCTTGGCATCTCGCGCCCGACCTTGTACGGACTTCTCGAGAAATATCAACTCGGACATCATGATGACTGACCAAAACCGCAGCGTCCTCGTAACCGGGGGAGCCGGGTTCATCGGCAGCCACGCGTGCGTCGAGCTTTTGAACGCCGGACACAACGTCATCGTGCTCGACAACCTATCGAACAGCAGCGCGAAGTCGCTCGATGCGGTACGCCGGATCACAAATCGCCCGCTGGAATTCGTTCGCGGCGATCTGCGTGACGTGAACTGCCTCGATACTGTATTCGCATCGCACCCGATCGACGCGGTCATCCATTTCGGCGGTCTCAAGGCCGTTGGCGAGTCCGTCGAGCAACCGATGCTGTACTACGAAAACAACGTAACGGGCACGTTGCATCTGATCAACGCGATGAAGGCGCACTCTGTCAAAACCCTGGTGTTCAGCTCATCGGCAACGGTCTACGGAGACCCCGCGCGTGTCCCGGTAACTGAAGATCTACCGACCAACGCGACCAATCCATACGGGCGCTCGAAGCTGATCATCGAGCAGATGCTGTACGACCTGCACGCGTCGGATCCCGAGTGGCGTATCTCGCTGCTTCGTTACTTCAATCCGGTCGGCGCGCATGCAAGCGGCGAACTCGGCGAAGATCCTCGCGGCGCACCGAACAATTTGTTGCCATACATCGCCCAGGTGGCGGTGGGTCGGCGACCGCATCTGCGCATATTCGGCAACGACTACAACACCCGCGACGGTACCGGCGTCCGCGACTACGTCCATGTCGTGGATCTCGTACGCGGCCATCTCGCCGCGTTGGACTATCTTGCCGTCCAGGGTCCACAACTGAGCGTGCACAATCTCGGAACCGGCCATGGCTCATCGGTGATGGAAGCCATTCGCGCCTTCGAGGAAGCGTCTGAAAGGGAGATTCCCTATTGCGTCGTCGCTCGACGTCCCGGCGACATCGCCGAGTGCTGGTCCGATACTACCAAGGCGCGCCGCGAGCTCGGCTGGACTGCCGAGTTCGACCTCAACGCGATGTGTCGCGACGCGTGGCTTTGGCAATCACGACATCCAAACGGATTCGGTTAAGCGCTGGCCCTGTGACTCTTCAACAACGTATTGGCTTCGACGACCTGTTCGAGCGCGCTGGTGACTTCGCTGCGCGGGTTATCGAGACAAACCGGGACATCGAGCCGGAACTCGATGCCCTTACCGGCATCGACGCACTTGCCGCCACCCAGCGCAACGCTGCAGTCGATCGATTTGCCGCGCAACGCTTTGCTAGATCTCCAGGACACCGCGGCGCGGAACGTCCCCGAGGACCGTATCGTTGCTGATGGGAGCGCCCGCGTCGCGCAACGCGTCGCGCTGCTGCGCGATGGGTGTGCGCGCGCAGAGATCTTCAAAGGCGCGCAGCTTTGCAAACGCGTCCTCGCCCAGTACGCGTGCGATATACGCGGCGCTGTTCGGCCAGCGTGCGGCATCCACCTGGTAGCGCGCGTAGGCGGCGTTGCGAAAGAACGCGGCGATCGAAATATCCGCAATCGATAGCGTGCCGAACAGGCAGCCGCTGGGTGGCAGCTGCTCCTCCAGATAGTCCAGGATCTGAGGCAATTCCTCAGTCCGCGCGCGCGCCACGACGGCCTCGTCTGGCGCTTCGCCCCAGACGAACCGGCGAATGACAAGCTGATTGAACAAGTGCCAGATGATCACCTCGCCGATGCGGCTGTCGGCAAATTCTTCGAACCAGCGCGCGCGGGCACGTTCGACAATGTCCTGGGGGTACACGTGCGGCGCCGGATAGCGATCTTCCAGGTACTGGCAGATCACCGACGAATCGGCCAGCGTCACGGCATCGTCGATGAGCACCGGAATGCGCCGTAGCGGGCTCAGCCCGGCAAACCGATCATCGCCAAAGAACGGCGTGATCGGATCGATCTCATACGCGAGGCCCTTCACCTCGAGGCAAACGAGTACCTTGCGCACGTAGGGTGAGAGGTAGCTGCCAATCAGGCGAACGGGGGCGGATTGCATGGGATTGCCTGTTCCTTGAAGCAGCGCACTATGGCGGAGGATAGGGAGCACAAACCACCTGTTGGCTAATCGTGCTGAGTATGGCCCATGTCATCGGCGCGGTCGGTGCCATGCCGGTCGTGCTTTCGCAGCGGGTGACCCACCTTGCGAAGGCGGCGAGCGTTGTTACCCGGCTACACGCATTGCGCCATACCGCAATTTCGAACTGGATTCGCCGCGGGAGGAACGCGAAGGTTGTGCAAGAGCGCGCCGGCGACAGTTCCTATTACGGTCACGATGGACGTCTACGGGCACCTGTTCGAGTCGCTCTCAGCTGATGAAATCGAAGCACTCGATGCTAGAATCCTCGGCCCGCGACGCGGCGCTTGAACGATTCTTACCAGACTCTTACCAACGCGCGCCGACCGACGCACTCAGTCGCGGCAACTGACTGATATTTCTTCATTGGAGGGGTGGCTGAGCGGTTGAAAGCACTGGTCTTGAAAATCAGCGGGCGGCAACGCCCCGAGGGTTCGAATCCCTCCCCCTCCGCCACTGCCCACAACTTTATGATTTCATTCGGCTTTTTGAAGTCCTGCCACCAATTCCACTAAGCCGTGCTCGACGCCGTCTTGGAAAGGTAGTGCAAATCGAATCCTGACTAGTCAGCACGAATCAACGAAGCCGAATTCCCACAGTCATCACATTGAGTCACCGAGACTATGTGCGTCACGAGCGCGCGCTCGCCGGGCGATCGCCAACCGCGTTCACCTGCCGTTCGGCGCGCTCGACGCGATCGAAAAACGCAATCATCGACAGCCTACGATTAACCAATGGGCGTACCTACTTTTTTCGCGCAGCGCAGCGATAGGTTCGGAAACGAACAGAAGTCTCGATTTCCCGCGGTTACCGTGAAGTCCGTCAATCCCCACGAGTCGATCATGCCTCTCCGCGCAAACCTCCTATTCGTGCTGGCCTCGATGCTGTTCGCTTCGCCGCATTCAGCCGCCGCAGGGGGAAGCTGGGAGCCGCTACCGGAAAGCGCGCCCGCCCCTGCCGACAACCCGACGACCGCCGCTCGGGTCGAACTCGGCAAGATGCTGTACTTCGATCCGCGTTTGTCTTCGACCGGTACGATTTCGTGCTTCTCGTGTCATAATGTGATGGAAGGCGGTGACGACCACCGGCCGACGTCCATCGGCGTGCATGGGCACGTCGGCGGTCGCAACGCACCCACGGTCTGGAACGCCGCCTTCCTGTCGACCCAGTTCTGGGACGGTCGCGCCGCGACGCTCGAAGATCAGGCGAAGGGTCCGCCCGCGAATTCAATCGAAATGGGCATGCCGAATCTCGATGCCGTCATCGACCGCATCCGCAAGATCCCAGGCTACAAACCGTACTTCGAGAAGGCGTTCGGCGCCGGCGACGTGATCACGATGGACAACGCGGCCAAGGCCATAGCGGCCTACGAGCGCACGCTGATCACCCCGAACAATGCATACGACCTGTACGCAAAGGGAGACGCGAAGGCACTGACTGCGCAGCAAGCCCGCGGCCTCGCGACGTTTGCCGACGTCGGTTGCACGACCTGCCACCAAGGCCCGACGTTCAGTGGGCCGGCGCTACCGGTCGGTACCGGGTTCTTCATGAAGTTCCCGACGTATCCTGACAGTCCATACGTCGCGAAGTACGATTTTCTCAGCGATACCGGTCGCGCGAGCGCGACGAAGAACGACGCCGATAAGAACGTCTGGCGGGTGCCAGGATTGCGCAACCTGACTTACACCGCACCGTATTTTCACAACGGCCAGGTCCACACGATCGAGGAGGCTGTGCGGATCATGGCGAGCACGCAACTCAACAAGACGCTGAGCGACGCGCAGGTTGCCGACATCGTGTCGTTCCTCGAAGTTCTTTCCGGCCCCTTCCCGGCGCAGCAAATGCCACGGCTGCCGCCGACGCCCGGCGACCTCATCGACTGATCCTGACTAACCGGTCGAAATGCTCAACCCGACGGCAATTCCGAACCACTGCAGCGAGCGTGCCTATTGTGTTGTTTGAGACAATCCAAGTGGAAACAGCGCCTGACTTTGGAAGCGCCCCGGCGAGTTGGATTACGCACTTCATTCCGCCTGCGCCAACGGATTGCCTATGTCGCGGATAGAATCGGCGAGGCGCGCTGTGCGCCAACCTTCGCGCCGAATGCGTTGCGTGAAGAGGTTCGAATGACAGCTATGAAAGCCTATCCGGTTTGGGACGTGAGCGTCCGACTGTTCCATTGGATCAACGTGCTGTGCGTACTTGGATTGATCGCAGTTGGTGTTGCTATTCTCAACGACAAGGCACTAGGCGTGACGAACGATGGAAAGGTCCTGTTGAAGACGGTGCACGTGTGGATTGGCTACGTGCTCGCCGTGAATCTGCTGTGGCGTCTGATTTGGGCATTCATCGGAGGAAGGCATGCACGTTGGCGGGCCATTCTCCCCGGCGGACACGGCTACACGACCGATGTCCGCCACTACGTCGCCGATTTCCTTGCTCGACGGCCGCGCCAATACCTTGGGCACAATCCAGTCGGTCGCCTCGCAGTGACACTGCTACTCTGTCTGTTACTGGTGCAAACGATCACCGGCTTGATCCTCGCCGGCACCGATCTTTTTTATCCGCCCATCGGTTCGTTGATTGCCGGATGGGTCGCCGCGCCCGGAATCGATCCCGCAACGCTGGCTCCATACAGCCCGGACACATACGACAAGGCCGCCTACGATGCCATGCGCGCCCTACGCGAACCGGTAAGCGCGGTGCATTACTATGGATTCTATGTGTTGCTCGCGTTCAGCTTGATCCACGTCGGCGCGGTAGTGCTCACCGAATTGCGCGAAGGCGGCAACCTCGTTTCTGCGATGGTCACCGGCAAGAAGGTCCTAAGCGAAGCTGCCGCGGATCAGGTCGACTCGGATTGACCGGCGTCGTGGCAGCACCGACGAGAACCGGCTGTCAGAAAGGAGATGGACCGGTCATGGGCAGCGAGCAGCAGAATACCGACTTCGCCGACTACCGCTCGCCTGCGCCAGCGCGGTCCTGTTGGCGGACCAGGGTCGCCGGGTGCTTTTCGTCAGTACCGAGCCCGCGTCGAATCTGGATGTGCCTCTTCGTGTGAAGAACATCGTCGGACTCGATGCGTTGCGGTGGTCGTTCATGGCCGCGGAATCGATGGCACGCATTGCGCCCGACCGCACTTTCCCGCCTCTTATTCACTCATGACTTTTCTAACTTTTACAATTGGTTGCGGTGGTAATTTAATGTAGATTATCCGCGGGCGCTCGCCGCGCGTGCAATGTTCCAGATCATGTCCGCGCCGAGACAATTCGGGTCGCCTCGGCGAAACAGAACCAAAACACCCGACGTCATGTGGCATCGCAATCGAGCGACCGCGAGTTGCCGGCGGCGGCGATTCGAGACGGCTGCAGACAATACTGTAAGTGTATACAGTATCCACCATGATCGACACAGCGGACACTCCCATCAGCGCCGAATCGCCGGTTTTCGGGCTCGGCCTGAACTCAGCCCAGCTGCAAGCCGCCAGCTTCGGCGCTACGCAATTGCAGCAGGGTATAGCGGCCGGCCCGCTGCTCATCATCGCCGGCGCCGGTACAGGTAAGACCAATACGCTCGCGCACCGGGTTGCCTTCCTACTGTTGCACCGCGTACCACCGGAGCGCATCGCGCTACTAACGTTCACACGCCGAGCGGCTCAGGAAATGCTTCAACGCGCGGAACGGATTGCCCACGCTGCGTTGCGCGCCGCACCCCGATCAGCGGTATTTCATGTAAACGCTACACGCATGATGTGGTCAGGCACCTTTCATTCCATCGGAAATCGATTATTGCGCGAGTATTCGCACGTACTCGGCATCGATAGTTCCTTCTCCGTCATCGACCGGGGTGACGCCGCCGATCTGATCGATCTCAAGCGACATGAGTTGGGATTTGCAAAACAATCGAAGCGGTTCCCGCGCAAAGACACGTGCCTCGCGATCTACTCTCATCGCATCAATACGCGGGGCACCCTTGCGCAGTCGTTAGAAGCCAACTATCCCTGGTGCGCAGAATGGCGAGACGAACTCACGCGTTTGTTCCGCGCCTATGTGCAAGCAAAACAGACGCAGCACCTGCTCGATTACGACGACTTGCTGCTCTACTGGCACCTCCTGACGCAGCAATCGTCCGTTGCGAACCAATTGAACGAACGCTTCGAGCACGTATTGGTCGATGAGTACCAGGACACCAACACACTCCAAGCGGAAATTCTGCTGGCCATGAAGCCGAACGGCTCGGGTCTGTGCGTAGTGGGCGATGATGCGCAAGCGATCTATTCATTTCGCGCCGCGGCGGTCGAAAACATCTTGGAGTTCCCCACCCGGTTCTCGCCGAGCGCTCAAGTTATCACGCTCGATCGCAATTACCGCTCACTACAACCAATCCTCGATGCCGCGAACGTCCTCATGGCTGAAGGTGCGCGTCAGTATCAGAAACACCTGCACTCCGAACAACCGTCGGCGCAAAAGCCGTTGTACGTCACCGTGGAAGACGATCGCTGCCAGTCCCTGTACTTGGTGGAACAGATTCTGGAGAAGCGCGAACAAGGCACCGCGTTGAGGCAACAGGCCGTGCTGATGCGCAGCGCCCACCACAGCGATGCCCTGGAAGTGGAACTCAGCCGTCGCAACATCCCCTACGTCAAGTACGGTGGCCTCAAGTTCCTCGAGGCTGCACATGTGAAGGACGTGCTGGCGGTGCTTCGTTGGATCGACAACCCCCGCAATCGCCTCGCCGCCTTTAGAACACTGCAGTTGTTGCCTGGCATCGGCCCTGCGATTGCTGACAGGTGTCTTGCAACGCTCGAAGGTGCCGGATTTGCGTTGCAATCGTTGGCCGGCTTTCGCGTACCGTCTGCTGCCGAGCAGGACTGGCCGCCGCTCGTTCAGCTGCTTCGCGAACTCAATGATGCGCGCGAATGGGCCGGACAGATGACACGCGTGAGGCAGTGGTACGAACCGCACCTCCAACGGCTCTACGATGCCGCACCCATGCGCCAGAGCGATCTCGAACAGCTCGAAATGATCGCCATGCAATCGCCATCGCGCGAACGTTTCATCACTGAGTTGACTTTGGATCCACCACAGGCAACCGGCGATGAGGCGGGCCCACCGCTGAAGGACGAGGATTACCTGATTCTATCGACTGTCCATTCCGCGAAGGGTCAGGAATGGGACTCGGTGTTTGTCCTGAACGTCAATGACGGCAGTTTTCCAAACGAGTTCGCCACGGGCAACCCGGCACAGATCGAAGAAGAGCGCCGTCTGTTGTATGTGGCGATGACGCGCGCCAAACGCGATCTTCAGCTGGTAGCGCCGCTCAAGTTCTATGTCACCCAACAACATCGCTGGGGCGAGAAGCATGTATATGGCGCACGCAGCCGCTTTCTAACACCTTCGGTGTTGGCGGCGTTTGAATCGCGGGCGTGGCCGCCCGAAAAGGATCCGCGAGACAACGTGCCCGCGAGTCATGAAGTAAGGATCGATGCGTCCGCGCATCTCCTCGGAATGTGGGACGACTAGCTCGATGCACCTTATCTGCCTCTGGATCGCCCGCACCGACGCGGCGCCGCCACGCGATGGGGCTTGGCTACCCCGGGGAGCGCGCGGCCCAAACAGCTCACCGCAAGGGGGTGTAACCTTTCCGAGCGCGCCGGCGTACTCATAGGTCGAACACCCACGTCGGGAGACGTTCTCTGTTCATCTCGTGCAAGCCTGTGACATCACCGGTAACGCATTCAAACAATTGAACACAGAGGAGAGACATCATGAACGGACGACAATTGACTGGCGCTGCGCTCGCACTTGCAGCGGTCAGCGCGTTCGCGGCGCTACCGACCTTCGCCGCGGAAGGCGCCATGGAGGCAGGGGTGCATTGCTACGGCATCAACTCCTGCAAGGGCCACAACGATTGTAAGACGGACAAGAATGCCTGCAAGGGCCAGGGCTCCTGTAAGGGCATGGGCTTCGTCGAGAAGTCGTCTGCATCGGCATGTACCGAAGCAGGTGGGACCGTCGGCAAATAGACCGCAGCGCGTTCGAATATCCCGCCCCCCTCGCGGTAGTGCGTCATTGGAGTAGTATCTATTGCGCTCGGGGGCGGATCCGGATGGAGTCGATCGAACGCCAATGAAGAACCTGTATGAGCTCGAAGCAAAGTCCATCGATGGTACGGACCACGCGCTCGCGGACTTTCAGGGCAAAACCCTGCTGGTCGTCAACGTCGCATCGAAATGCGGGTTCACGCCGCAGTATGCCGGCTTGGAAGGCCTCTACCGACGACATAAAGACAAGGGCCTTGTCGTGCTCGGATTTCCGTGCGACCAGTTCGGACATCAGGAACCCGGTGACGAACAGGAGATCAAGCGCTTCTGTTCGTTGAAATACGACGTGAGCTTCCCGTTGTTCGCCAAGATCGATGTCAACGGCACCAACACGACGCCGATATATCGATTTCTGAAGAAGCAGGCGCCCGGATTGTTCGGAACGGAAGCCATCAAGTGGAACTTCACGAAGTTTCTGATCGACAAGCACGGTCACGTCGTCAAGCGTTACGCGCCAACCGATACGCCCGAGAGCATCGAACAGGACATTGCAAAGATTCTCTAGTCGGCTGCGCGGCAATCACATCAATTGCGCTGGCGACGGCGCTCGAAACAGAGGAAGCAATCTATGAACAAGCCCGCTCATGCGCCGCAATCCACGTTCGACCTGACTCCCCCGAACGACCGCGAACGCGCGTCCGTGGAGGCGAGCCTGTCGCGTGAGGAAGCCGACGTGTTGTTGCGGCACGGCACCGAGGCCCCCTTCTGCGGCGGATTGCTCGACAACAAAGTAGATGGTGTGTATTGCTGCCGCCTGTGCGGGTTGCCGCTCTTTCGAGCTGCTACCAAATTCGAAAGTGGTACCGGCTGGCCCAGTTTCTATGCGCCGATTGACGAATCGAACGTGGTAGCGGTGCGTGATGCGAGTTACGGCATGATCCGGATCGAGACCCGCTGTGCCCGGTGTGACAGCCATCAGGGTCACGTGTTCCCCGACGGACCACCGCCCACTCATCTTCGCTACTGCATCAATTCGATATCGCTGGAATTCGTCAAAGACGGCGAGGCCCTGCGCGACCCACTACAACGCGGCGACAATACGCACCCGCGGTGAGACCGCGACAGAGGTCCGCTACATGGCCTTCGCCGAATAACGCTGCCCCAACATCGATGGCGTCACCAAAGTGACGCCAGTCGGGGTGACGTGAAACCGAGTCCGATCCGCATCCAGATCCTCGCCGATAACTGTATTGCCCGGAATCACACAACCCTTGTCAACAACAACGCGACTTATCCGGCAATCCGGCCCAATCGTCACGTCGGGTAACACCACGGCCTCGTCGAGAACACCGAAGTTGTCGATGCGCACGTTGCAGAACAACAGCGAGCGCGACACGGTCGCGCCGGAAATCACGCAGCCGCTGGCGACGAGCGAGTTCACCGCAGTACCACGTCGATCGGCGTCGTCGAACACGAACTTGGCCGGCGGCAGTTGTTCCTGGTAGGTCCAGATGGGCCAGTCGCGGTCATAGAGATCGAGCGGCGGAACGACCCGCGCAAGTTCGAGATTCGACTCCCAAAACGCATCGATCGTACCGACGTCACGCCAATAGCTGTCGCCGCCGTCGGGGTCGTCGAACGAGTACGCGTAGACCTTACACGAATCGATCAGCTCTGGAATGACGTTCTTGCCGAAATCGTGTACGGATGCCGGGTTCTGCGCATCGTTGTGCAATTGCGCGATGAGGAAGTCGCAATTGAAAACGTAGATGCCCATCGACGCGATCGCCTTCGTTGGATCGTTGGGAGATCGTGCGGGATTGTCAGGCTTTTCGTCGAACGCGTTGACACGACCCGCCGAGTCGACGTCCATCACGCCGAATTCATTCGCCCGTTCCCACGGCACCGAAACACAACCGACCGTCAAATCTGCCTGGTTTTCCATGTGCCGCGCAAGCATCGGACCGTAATCCATCTTGTAGATGTGATCGCCAGCGAGGATGAGCACGAATTCCGGTGCGTGACGTTTGACGATATCGAGATTCTGAAACACGGCGTCTGCCGTGCCCGCATACCAGCGGTCGTCAAGCCAT
Source organism: uncultured Gammaproteobacteria bacterium (assembly GCA_963812255.1). Classification (GTDB taxonomy): domain Bacteria; phylum Pseudomonadota; class Gammaproteobacteria; order Pseudomonadales; family Azotimanducaceae; genus DATJGR01. The sequence continues at coordinate 193,568 of CAWEUM010000002.1, forward strand.
TGCTGCGGCGGCAACAGCTCGACGAACTCTCCGAACTCACCGCGCAGAAATCCCCATCCACGCTGCACATGGCGGATCAGTGAGTGCGCCTTGTATTGAGTCAACACGCCAATGCGCCGAATGCCCGAGTTGATACAGTTGGACAACGTGAAATCGATGATCCGAAAGTTGCCACCGAACGGCACCGCGGGCTTCGCACGCCATTCGGTCAACTCCCCCAGCCGAGTCCCTCGGCCGCCGGCCAGAACGAGCGCGAGCGTCCGGTGGGTCAATCGACTGACATAGCGTTGCGAAGCGTCGAGTTTCATATCTGGGAACTGCACCGGCTCGGTAGTGAACGTGGCGGCTAGGCAATGCAAGGGGCTGGTGATCCAACGGCCCGCGATGCGATGACAGTATAACCAGGTACCGGTAGAATTCCGGGTCACATGAGCGGCACCCAATTCTCTCTCGAAGTTCGTCCGAAGATCCCGGCAGAACTGCCGCGACTGCCGGAACTGGCGTCGAACCTGATCTATACCTGGGATCGGGACCTTCGCCATTTGTTCAGGCAACTGAACAGCAAACTGTATGACACCTGTAGCGGCAACCTCGGCGTGTTTCTGCGGCGACTAGCGCAGTCCGATCTCGATACAGCCGCGAACAACCCGGCATATCGCGATGCATACCAGCGCGTCGTCACCGCATACGATGCGTATCACACCCGACGCATGCCCGCCGATCTCGGTCAGCACCTCGATCCGCAGCAGGATCTGGTTGCGTACTTCTGCTTCGAATTTGGCTTTCACGAAAGCCTGCCACTCTACAGTGGCGGTCTCGGCATTCTGGCAGCGGATCATTGCAAGGCTGCATCGGACCTCGGCGTACCGCTGGTCGCAGTCGGGCTGTTGTATCACCAGGGGTTCTTCGAGCAGCGCATAGACGCGCGCGGCCGTCAGGTGGAGCAGTACACCACCACACGTCTCGAGGATCTTCCACTGCAACTCGCGCGCGATGGGAACGGCGACGAGATCATCGTCACGGTGCCGATCGGTCACGAACACGTGCAACTGCGCATCTGGCGCGGCCGCGCGGGACATACGATGCTCTACCTGCTCGACAGCGATCTGCCGGCCAATCGCGATACACATCGGTCCATTACCCACCGGCTCTATGGCGGTGACGAATCGACTCGCGTCATGCAGGAAATCGTCCTTGGCATCGGTGGCGTGCGTGCGTTGAACGCGCTGAACATCCAGCCGACGGTGTGGCATCTAAACGAAGGGCACGCCGCGTTCCAGATCATCGAACGCTGTCATGAAAAGATCGCCAAGGGTCTAGCATTCGCAGCCGCGCTCGAGCACGTTGCCGCTGCCACCGTATTCACTACACATACGCCGGTCGCCGCCGGTCATGACGTTTTCTCTCTGGGAGTGATCGAGGCGCACTTGGGACCGTACCTGCAGTCGATTGCATTCGATAGCAGTCAGTTGCTGCAACTCGGGCACAACGGAGAGGCGGACCGTATCAACATGACGTCACTCGCTCTACGCGGCTCGCGCCATCACAATGGCGTTAGCAAGGTCCACGGACTGGTCGCGTCCGTAAATGAATCTTATGCGTGGCCCGAAATACCTCCCAACGAAAACCCGATGGCGTTCGTCACGAATGGCGTTCATCTACAAACGTTTCTCGCGCTCGAATGGGTAAACCTGTTCGATGTCCGCTTCAACGATTGGCGTGTCCGGTTGTCGGAGCCCGACTATTGGTCATGCATCGATACCATTCCGGACCATCAGTTTTGGAGTATTCGGCAGGAGTTGACCGGCGAGTTGCTGGCTGATGTCGATAGACGGTTGCGTCTGCAGCATGAAGCCAACGGTGTGGCGTCATCAACGATCGATCGCGCGACGCGGCTTCTGCAATTGCCGGCCGAAGACGTCCTCGTCATCGGGTTTGCACGCCGATTTGCGACGTACAAACGCGCAACACTCATATTTTCGGAACGCGAACGGTTGGCGCGTTTGCTCGATGACCCGGCGCGCCCGGTCGTACTGATCTTCGCCGGAAAGGCGCACCCTCACGATGAACCGGGCAAACGATTGATCGAACAGATTTACGAGTTGTCGATGAAGCCGGAATTCATCGGCAAGGTATTGCTGGTCGAGAATTACGATCTGGCGCTGGCTCGAAAGCTCGTCGCGGGGGTTGACGTCTGGCTCAACAATCCGGAGTTCCCACTCGAAGCAAGCGGGACATCCGGCATGAAGGCCGCGATCAATGGCGCGATCAACTTGTCGGTTCTCGATGGTTGGTGGGCGGAGGGATTCGACGGCAGCAACGGTTGGGCCATCAAGCCACACGATCTCGGGTGGGACAGCGACTATCGATTCCGCGAAGAGGGCCGCGACCTGATCGATCTGATCGAAAATCACGTCATCCCTTCGTACTTCGAATCGACCGCCTCACGCGAATGGATTCGCATGGCGAAAGCCTCGATGCGCACGATCATTCCCCACTTCAATGCCGAACGGATGGTGCGGGAGTACGCGGAGAATCTCTACCGTCCGGCGGCGCGGCAGAACTGCGCGCTGGGTCGCGATCACGCCGCGGAGCTGCTTGCCGACTGGAAACGCCGCATCGCGGAACAGTGGCCAGGCGTTCGCCTGGAGCGTGTCGACACACCGCCCGGGCACATCGGACACGGCGAGGCGATTACCGTCGATCTGCGAGCGCAACTCGCAGGTCTGACGCCGACTGACGTGCGCGTGGAGTGCGTCGTCAACCAAGTCGGCCACGAGTCGCAGACGTTCAACGCGATCGAGGTTTCTTCCGATACGGAAGGCGAAACGGCCTTCCGGCTCGAATTGGCTCCTCCATTCTCTGGTCAGCAAACCTATCAGATCCGGATGTACCCGTATCACCCTCTGTTGTCGCATCCATTCGAGATGGGTCGAATGCTCTGGATTTAGCGTGGTGCGCCGCGCACGACGCTTCCCTGGCCAATCCCCCGGAGGAATTCATGAGCAGGCTGCGTCTCCTGTTCGCCGCCAGTGAAATGGCACCGTTGGTCAAAACCGGTGGACTCGCCGACGTCGCTGGGGGCCTGACATCAGCGCTGCGGTCTCTTGATTGTGACGTTCGCGTGGTGTTGCCGGCTTACGGCGATCTGCTGGCGCGCGTCGATACACCCCATTCGATCGCACGTACCCGGCTGGGCCGCTACGACGTCGAAGTGCTCGAAACCAACGTGCCGCAGGGCCAACGGATCTGGCTGGTCGCGTGTGCCGAACTATTCGGTCGCAACGGCAATCCGTATCTCGCCGGCGATGGTAGAGACTGGCCCGACAATGCCGATCGCTTCGCTTTGTTTTCCCTCGCGATTGCGTGGCTCGCACGGCCAACGAACTTGAGGTTTCACGCCGACGTTGTCCATCTGAACGACTGGCAGACGGGCCTCGCGGCAGCGTGGCTCCGGCGAGAGGCAAATCCCACACCGAGCGTCTTCAGCATTCACAATCTCGCCTACCAGGGCAACTTCGACCGCGCGACTTTCGAGCGCCTCGGGTTACCTGCCGAGTTCTGGTCGTTCGACGGTATCGAGTTCCACGACTCGATGTCTTGCATGAAGAGCGGCATTGCGTTCGCCGATCGCCTCACAACCGTGAGCCCGAGTTACGCCAGAGAGATTCAAACGCCCGAATACGGCTGCGGTTTCGATGGATTGATTCGTCATCGCGCGACGGTGCTGCATGGTATCGTGAACGGCATCGACAGCACCGTCTGGAATCCGTCGATCGATCCGCTTTTGCGCGCACGCTATTCCGAGACCACCCTCGAACGCAAACTCATCAACAAGCGCGCCCTGCAAGGGTCGTTGGACCTCGATGCATCCGACGTGCCTCTGCTCGGTGTCGTCAGTCGGCTCGTCCATCAAAAAGGCATCGATCTGATTCTGTCGCTGATCGATTCGCTGGAATCGCTGCCGGCGCAGCTCGTCGTGCTGGGCAATGGCGAGGCCGCGATCGAAGCGGCATTGCATGCCGCAGGCAGACGACATGCCGGTCGCGTCGCGTACGTATCGCAGCACGACGAACGACTGGCGCATCAGATCGAAGCCGGCGCAGACATCTTCCTGATGCCGTCGCGCTACGAACCGTGCGGCCTGAATCAGATGTACAGTCAGACATACGGCACCGTACCGGTAGTGCGCCGAACCGGCGGGCTGATCGATACTGTCGATGCCGTCATGGGTCGCGACGGAACGGGGTTCTTCTTCGAGTCTGCTACCCCCGATGCGCTACTGGATGCAATCAGGCGCGCCGTCGAGGCATACCACGACAGACACAGGTGGCGCGCAATCCAGCGCAACGGCATGGCCCGCGATTTCTCGTGGCGCGCCAGCGCATTGCGCTACCTCGATCTGTACGAATCGTTGATCGGCAACCGACAGCCAGTGTCTCAATGAAGCTGAATATCGATCCGCACCGAATCGAACGCCTACTGGCGGGGCGGGATCACGGGCCGTCAGAGCTGCTCGGCTGCAGGCGGAGCGCAGGCAAAGCGCTGGTCACGGCGTTCATTCCGGAAGCTCGAGCGGTTGAGCTGGCCAATGGGCCGCCGCTCGAATTCACGCGCTGGCCCGGGCTATTCCAGTGGCGCGGTCCGAGTGCCGAGATCGATATCCACTACCGGTTGCACTGGCTCGACCGGGCGAGCCGAACGCACGTTGAACTCGATGCCTTCAGCTTTCGGGCCGACCTGAGCGCCGACGATTTGTATCTGTTCAACGAAGGCCGGCTGCGACACGCGTTCAACGTGCTGGGCGCCGTTCCGGTCGTGGTCGACGGATTCAGCGGCATCCGCTTTGCGGTTTGGGCCCCGAACGCTGAACGCGTCAGCGTCGTGGCTGACTTCAATGACTGGGACGGACGCCGCCATCCCATGAACGTGCTGGGAGACAGTGGAATCTGGTGTCTGTTTATTCCCGAGGTTGCTGCCGGCGCGCGCTACAAATTCGAGATTCGCAATCGCGACAGCGGTGCGATTACCTTGAAGGCGGATCCCTACGGGCGCGAATTTCAGCTACGGCCCGAGACTGCATCCGTGATCACCGCCCCCTCGGAATATCGCTGGGAAGACGATCATTGGATCGCAAAGCGCCATCGACAGAAACCCGCGCAATGTCCCATATCGATCTACGAGGTCCACCTCGGATCCTGGCAACGGGCCGAAGACGGCGGCTTTCTCGACTATCGAACACTGGCGCGAAATCTTGCGGTCCACGTCAAGGCGCTCGGCTTCAGCCATGTCGAGCTGATGCCGATCACCGAACATCCTTTCGACGGATCTTGGGGCTATCAGACGCTTGGCTACTTTGCGCCGACGCGACGCTTCGGGTCACCGGACGACTTTCGCTGGTTCGTCGATCATCTGCACCAGAACGACATCGGCGTGCTGCTCGACTGGGTGCCGGCGCACTTCCCGCGCGATTCCCACGGGCTCGCACGATTCGACGGCACCGCGCTGTACGAGCACGCAGATCCGCGCCGTGGCGAACACCGCGATTGGGACACGCTGATCTTCAACTACGGCCGCAACGAAGTGCGCAATTTTCTGACGAGCAGCGCGCTGTTCTGGCTGCTCGAGTTTCACATAGACGGCTTGCGTGTCGATGCGGTCGCATCAATGTTGTACCTCGACTACTCGCGCCCCGAAGGTGACTGGGTGCCGAATCGATTCGGCGGACGCGAGAATCTCGAAGCGATTGCGTGGATCAGGGAACTCAACCAGGTCACGCACCACGAATCACCGGGAACCATGATCATTGCCGAGGAGTCGACCGCATGGCCACAGGTGACACAACCGACGGACACCGGCGGTTTGGGATTCACCCTGAAATGGAATATGGGGTGGATGAACGACACGTTGGCCTATGCCGGGATCGATCCGGTCCATCGAAAATATCATCACAGGAATCTGACCTTTGGCATGTTGTACGCCTACACCGAGCACTTCGTACTGCCGCTGTCGCACGACGAGGTGGTGCATGGCAAAGCGTCGCTGCTGTCGAAGATGCCTGGCGACGATTGGCAGCGCTTTGCCAATCTGCGCCTGTTGTTCACCTATCAGTTCACGATGCCGGGCAAAAAACTGCTGTTCATGGGTGGTGAGTTCGGCCAACGAGACGAATGGAACTACGATGGCACACTGGACTGGCAGCTATTCGACTTTGCGCCGCACCGCGGCGTCTTCGAACTGCTGCGAACGCTGGCTGCTCTTTATCGAGACGAACCCGCATTCGCGTTGGATTCGGATCCGACCGGATTTCAATGGATCGATTGCGACGATGTTGGTCATTCCGTGATTTCCTTCGAGCGACGCGCCGGCCCCAACCGCGTGATCGTCGTGCTGAACTTCACACCGGTTCCGCGCCATGACTATCGCATCGGCGCACCCGTGGCGGGCGCGTACCGCGAACTCTTCAACTCCGACTCCGCGTACTTCGGTGGCTCGAACCTCGGCAACGCCGGGGGTCGCACGACGCAGCCGATTCCCAGCGTGGGCTACCCGCAGTCACTGGTATTGACGTTGCCGCCGCTCGCCGGAATCATTCTTGCGCCCGGGCCGTCCTCCTCAGCGACGACCTGATTTGCGCTGCGAGGTCGCGGGTCAGACGCCGCGTATTGAAGCGCCAAGCCCAATTGCCTTCCGGGATGCCAGGCGTGTTCATTCGGTGCGCACCGTCGAGTCGTAAGAAATCCTGCATCGGCACAATGGCCAGATTCGCTGTGGAACGAAGCACCATTTCGATCAATGGCCACGGCATCGGCTGATCGGTCCCCGCCAACCGATCGACTTCGTTGCGCGTCGTTTCATCCAGACTGAGATACCAACCCAAGGTCGTGTCGTTGTCGTGGGTGCCTGTGTACGCCACGGCATTCTCGACGTAATTGACCGGAAGGTGGGGATTGTCGGGATCTCCGCTGAACGCGAACTGCGCAACCCGCATACCGGGCAGACTGAATTCATCCCGCAGCGCATTGACCTGCGGCGTGATGACGCCGAGATCTTCGGCAACGACCGGCAGCTCGTCGAAGCTGTCGTGGAGCTTCGCAAGGAGCGCGCGACCCGACGCCGGCTGCCATGAACCGGCCGCGGCACTGCTCGCATCGGGCGGCACGGCCCAATACGATTCCAGACCGCGAAAATGATCGATTCGTACGAGATCGAACACCCGCAACTGGGACTTCATGCGTTCGACCCACCAGACGAATCCGCGCTCGGCCATCGTATTCCAGTCGTACACCGGGTTGCCCCATAGCTGACCCGTCTTGGAAAAGTAGTCAGGCGGTACGCCCGCAACACATCGTGGCCGCTGTCGATTGTCCAACTGAAACAGATCCTGATGTGCCCAGACATCTGCGCTGTCGAACGCCGGGTAGAGCGGCATGTCGCCAAACAGTCGCACCCTTCGTGACGCCGCTTCGCGGCGCAACGCTGCGAATCCATGCGCCACCGCAAACTGGGCCAGACGCAATCCTTCGAGGTCTGCGCGATACTCGCGATCTAATCGAACCAGTGCATCGCCATCGTAGCGGCGCAGGCCGTCCGGCCAAACCGCCCAATCGGTTCCATGTATGCGCGACCCAACCTCGTACCGACAATAGTCGTCCAGCCAGTACGCCTGGTCGGCGATGAACGCTTCGTAAGCATCGGCGTGCGTCGAAGCATATTTCACCAGTCTTGCCTCGTTCGCCAGGTCCAGACCGGGATCGAGCAGCGCGGTGTGCAGCGCAAACAACGACGCGCTGTGGTACGGCGATCCATGTCGATCGGGTGGGTTCAGCGGAAGCATCTGCCAGACCGACAGACCCGCCCGCTCGATGAAATCGAGGAACTCCTGCGCGCTGCGGCCGAGCGTACCGGTAACACCCGGGCCTGGCAGCGATGTGATATGGCACAGCACGCCAGCACACCGATGCGACAGTTCGTCTATCGGCATGTGAGCTTATGGCCTCTTTGCGGCATTCGTCGGCCGTGCTGAAGGCGACTCGGCGTCAACGCGTTTCGGACTGTTCCAGCCACCAAACGAATCCATCATCTCATCCGCGCGCGGCGGCCCCCAACTGTCCACCGGATACGGTAGTACATCCGACTCCAACGCCAGAATCGGATCGACGATGCGCCAGGCCGCTTCGACCTCGTCCTGGCGGGCAAACAACGTCGCGTCCCCCAGCATCGCATCTCCAATCAGTCGTTCGTAGGCATCCATTGCATCGCTGTGCTGGTGACAGACGAAGAGTTCCACGTTCTGACCGGCCATGTTTTCGCCGGGCATTTTTGCTCGCGCGCCCAACGCTATTGCGACATCGGGACCGAGCCGAAACCGCACGTAATTGTTGGAACCGGGCATCGGTTCGCCGAACACCGATGACGGGGGCCGCTTCAATTGAACGATCACTTCAGTCGCAGTGACCGGCAGTGATTTACCGGCGCGAATGAAAAACGGTACACCGTCCCAACGCCACGAGTCGATGTGAAGCCGCATCGCTGCATAGGTCTCCACCTGAGAGCCGGGCGAGACGCCCGGTTGATCGCGGTACCCGGCATACTGGCCGCGTACCAGGGTGGGGCTGCTGAGCGGACGCATAGAGCGCAACACCTTGACCTTCTCGTCGCGCATCGAGTCACGATCGCCGCTCACTGGCGGCTCCATGGCCAGCAGACCCACAACCTGCAGCAAATGATTCTGCACGACATCTCGAATCGCGCCGGCCTCTTCGTAAAAGCGGCCCCGACCCGCGACGCCAAATCGCTCCGCCATCGTGATCTGCACGCTTTCGACGAAGTTGCGATTCCACACTGGCTCGAGGAACGAATTCGCGAACCGAAAGTACAGCAGGTTCTGAACCGGTTCCTTGCCGAGATAGTGGTCGATACGGAAGATAGCCGTCTCCGCAAAGTACCGGTGCAGGTCGCTATTCAGCGCCTGAGCCGACGCCAGATCGCGACCGAATGGCTTCTCGACCACGACCCGTGCGCCCGACGCACACCCCGATTCGCCGAGTCCATTCAATACGGTTGGAAACATGCTCGGCGGAATGGCGAGATAGAACAGCGGGTGTTGCGCACCGTCCAACGTGCGATACAGCGCGGTGAACGCGGCCGGATCATTGTAGTCACCGTCGACGTAGCGCAAGTTTGCCGTCAACCGATCGAGCACGGTATGGTCCGGATGCTGCACAAACGTGTTCACGCTGTCGCGTGCGCGGGCCTGAAGTCTCTCGAGACTCCAGCCAGCACGCGCCACACCGATCACCGGAACATTCAAACGGTTGCGCGCGGTGAGTTTGTACAGTGCCGGGAAGATCTTGCGATGTGCAAGGTCACCCGAGACACCAAATAGAACGATCGCGTCGGCATGCTCAACAGCATTCATACAAATTCCCACACTCGCTACATCAACAACACCTGAGCGCGCAGTCGCGGACGGTACCCTCGCCTCGCATCCGCGACACGCATATCATGCCGGACCAGTCGATACGAGCCTCATAAGTTACGTGAACTACGCGATTGCCGTCCACGGGGATGCAGCGAATAGCGAATCGCCTCGAACAGCTCTGCGATTTGCGCGCGCCGCGCTGGCCAAGGGTCATCGGATCCATCGGGTGTTTTTCTACCACGCAGGGGTGAACCTCGCGAATTCATTGGTCGTTTCGCCGCAGGGCGAACCCGATATCGCCGCCGATTGGGCGCGCTTCGCGATGGAGAATGGTATCGAACTGGCCGTTTGCGTCGCCGCGGCACTGCGCCGGGGCGTGTTGAGCGCGGAAGACGCGGACCGCTACGAACGCATCGCAGCAAATGTCAAAACGCCGTTCCAGATTGTCGGACTCGGACAGCTGATCGAAGCCGCGATCGAAACCGACCGATTCGTCACGTTCTGCGCATGACACGGCGCCGCATTCTGTTTCTCATTGCGCATCCGCCTCGTCGAGGCGCATTGGCACTGGAGGTGCTCGACGAAGTGTTGGTCGGTGCAGCATTCGAACAACAGATCTCGGTGCTGTTCGTCGGCGACGGTGTTTATCAGCTTCTCCAAACCGATACGACGCCCGACAACGGCGTGCGAGGCTATCGCGCGCTACCGACGTATGACATCAGAGATATCTATGTCGAGAAGACCGCGATTCGACGTCGAGGCCTTGCCCTCGACGCACTGGTGCTTCCTACCATGGCGCTGTCACGGCGGGGTATTCAGGCTTTGATCGCCGCCCAAGACGTCGTAGTGCCGGATTGATGGCGACCTTGCACATCTTCCATATACCAGACGTCGGCGGCGCGGCCCTGTCGAATTGCCTGCGCTGCGCATCGCCCGGCGACTCGGTATTGCTGATCGGCAACGGCGTGTTGTGCGCCGTTTCATCCGTCTTCGCGCACACACCGTCGCATGGCAAAGATCTGTCGTGGTATGCACTGGCCGACGACATTGCGACGCGCGGGATCGGCGACCGCATTGCGGAACAGATTCGCCAGATCGACGACGGAGCGTTTGTCGATCTGGTTGCAGCGCATCAGCCGATCGTCAGCTGGAGCTGACGCCATGCGCTTCGACAAGGAAGGCTATCTGCTCGAACTCGGCGATTGGACCCCGAGCGTCGCAGTCGAGTTGGCACTGCGCGAAGGCGTTACGCTAACGCCGGCGCATTGGGCGGTCATCGACATTCTGCGCGACTTCTACGAAACGACCCGTGTTTCGCCATCGATGCGTCCGCTGGTGAAACTGGTCGCGCAGCGGCTGGACACCGAGAAAGGCAACAGCATCTACCTGCTGTCGTTGTTTCCGGGTAGTCCGGCCAAGCTCGCGGCGAAGATTGCAGGGCTCCCACGACCCACCAATTGTCTCTAACGCGGTTGCAGGCGGTGGCGCAGCGTCACGACGCGACCGATGATCAACGTGGTTGGGCCGTGCGTCTCGGCGCTGGCGACGGCCGCTGCGAGTGATTCGACGCTCGCCTCGATGACCTGCTGGTCGGGCAGCGTACCGCGGCTAACCAGCGCCGCCGGCATCGTCGGGTCCATTCCGTGCGCGATCAATTCACGACAGATTTCCGGCAAACCGCGCAGTCCCATATAAACGACCAACGTCTGATCGGATTTCGCCAGATCCGGCCAATCCAGGTTGACGCGATCGCCGGTCAGATTGCCGGTGACGAAACGTACCGAATGGGCGTGATCCCGGTGTGTCAACGGAATATTGGCGGCGCTCGCGCAACCCAGCGCGGCGGTGATGCCAGGCACCACTTCGAATTCGATACCCCGTTCCGCAAGCGTCTCGATTTCCTCACCGCCGCGTCCGAATATGAATGGATCGCCTCCCTTCAAGCGCACCACGCGGTCACCTGCGCGCGCCGCTTCCACCAACATCTCGTTGATCGACGTCTGTCGAATCGCGTGGAACGCTCGACGCTTGCCGACATAAATGCGCCGCGCATCGCGGCGTGCCATCGCCACGACGTCGGCAGACACGAGGTTGTCGTAAAACACGACATCGGCGCGTTCGAGACACTGCAGTGCCTTCAACGTCAGCAGTGAAGGATCGCCGGGCCCGGCACCAACCAGCGACACGAAGCCCAGAGCGGTACGATCCCAATTCTGCAACCGTTCCTGAATCAGCAGATCGGTGCGATCCACTCGATCGTCATACATCGCCTGTGCGATTGGTCCGTCGAGCACATCGTCCCAAAATCTACGCCGCGAACGCACATCCGGAATCGCCCGTGCGACATGCGTCCGCCATCGACCCAGCGTATCCGCAGCGTGACCGAGTTGTGGCGGCAGGCGCGCCTCGATAAACGCCCGCGCACGGCGCGCCAGCGTCGGCGACCGTCCACCGGTCGAAATCGCGACCAGCAGCGGATCGCGGTCGACGATCGCCGGCACGATCGCTGACGATAGGGTCGCGTCGTCAACGGTGTTCACCAGCACGTCATGGCGTTGCGCCGCTTCGTAAACGTGGCGATTGACAGCCGAGTCGTTGGTTGCGGCGATTGCAAGCACTGTCCCGACGACGTCATCGGACTCGAACCGACGGGCATGGATCTCGCCATGACCCGCGCACATCGAAATCACCTCGGGATCGATGTCCGGCGCCACCACGACAACGTATGCACCTGCATCGAGCAGCAATCTGAGCCTGCGTCGAGCGACCTCACCTGCGCCGACCAACAGGCAGCGCTTTTTGGCGACATCGATGAAGAGCGGTAGATAGTCCATCGCATCAGTCGCGCAGATCCAGCGTCGTCGCGCCCCCCATGTATCGCCGCAACGCGTCGGGAATGTGTATCCGTCCGTCGCCGTCCTGGTAGTTTTCCATCACTGCGACGAGCGTTCGACCCACCGCCAGGCCGGAACCATTCAGCGTATGGACCAGTTCCACCTTGCCGGTTTCCCGATCCCGATAACGCGCGTGCATGCGTCGTGCCTGGAAATCTAGATAGTTGCTGCAAGACGAAATCTCTCGATAGCGCTGTTGACCCGGCAACCAGACCTCGAGGTCGATTGTTTTTGCCGCCGCAAAACCGATGTCGCCCCCGCACAGCACCACCGCTCGATACGGCAATTCCAGGCTTTGCAGAACGGCTTCGGCATGCGTAGTCAATTCATCGTGCGCCTGACGGCTCTGCTCGGGTGCGACGATCTGTACGAGTTCGACCTTCTCGAACTGGTGCTGCCGGATCATGCCGCGCGTGTCTCGACCGTAGCTGCCGGCTTCACTGCGAAAGCACGGCGTATGACAGACGTGACGAATCGGCAATTGGTCGGCATCGAGAATCCGATCCCGGTACAGATTGGTGACCGGTACCTCAGCCGTTGGAATCAGATACAACCCAGCGTCACCCGCGACGCGGAACTGGTCCTGTTCGAATTTCGGCAGTTGTCCGGTGCCGTACAATGCTTCTTCGTTGACGAGATACGGCACGTAGACTTCGGTATATCCGTGCGCTGTCGAATGCAGGTCGAGCATGAACTGCGTCAGTGCGCGCTGCAGTCGCACCAGCGCACCGCGCATGACCACGAAGCGCGCGCCGCTGATTCGAACCGCCGCCTCGAAATCCAGCGCTTCGCCGCCGAGATCGACGTGATCCTTCGGTGGAAAATTGAACCCGGCAGGCTCGCGCCATGAACGCAGAACGACGTTCGCATTTTCATCGACGCCGTCGGGCACGCCGTCATCGAGCAGATTCGGCATCGCCAGGAACAGGTCATTCAGACTGCTCTGCACGGCTTGAAATGCAGCCTTGGCCGCATCCAATCTCGCTCCGAGATCGCTCACCTCCTCGAGCAGCGGCGCGATGTCCCGCCCCGACGCCTTTGCCTGACCGATCGCCTTCGACTTCGCATTCCGTTCGTTCTGCAAGCGTTCGCTGTCGAGTTGCAGCGCCTTACGCTGCGACTCGAGATTGAGGAACTGCTGCACGTCGAACAGGTAGCCTCGCCGGGCAAGCGCCGCGCGTACGAACTCCGGGTCTCGTCGAATGAATTTTGGATCCAGCATCGTCAGGTTCTGATCGGCGAACCCATGCAACACGGGTCCGGCGGCCAATGGCTACTTGGGCGCGACATAGTAGTGTCGTGGCGTGCAAGTATCTATGTCTTTTGCGCTCTGTTAACTCGTCAACCATCCCTTGACCGCTGCAAACGTTGCAATTCCCAGCAAGGTCATCGCCAGCGAACCCACGACGTGCGCACCGACCATCATCGCAGCCCAAAGATAATCCTGTCGCATCAGCAGCACGGTCGTCTCCGCCGAGAACGTCGAGAATGTCGTCAAACCACCCAGAAACCCTGTGGCAACGAACAGGCGCATTTCGGGCGAGAGCGTCTGAAAGTATTCGAAGTAACCGACCACGAACCCCATCAGATATCCACCGATCAGATTCGCTGCAAGTGTGCCGAGCGGCAGCGTCGGCACGAAGGAATTCAACACCATGCTCAATCCCCAGCGCAGCCACGCCCCGAGCATGGCGCCGACTCCTACGCTGATGAATCCGAAAAATGCCATCGAGTTACCCTGTTAGCTCTTGTTTCGCGAAGTCGCCCCCGAACGCAATCGTTGAAGGTGTTCGAGAATTCGCTGCTCGAAACCTCGCGGGGCCGGTTGGTAGTATTTGGCGGGTTGCATTTCGTCGGGGAAATACTGCTCCCCAGCCGCGAATGCGTCCATTTCGTCGTGCGCGTAGCGGTAGTCGGCGCCATAACCGAGTTGTTTCATCAGTTGCGTCGGCGCGTTTCGAAACCTCAGCGGCACGTCATACGAGGGACCGGACGCGACTTCGGCGCGTGCGGCCGCATACGCCGTGTACACCGCGTTACTTTTTGGCACGCATGCGAGATACAAGACGGCCTGCGCGATCGCGAGTTCACCTTCCGGCGAGCCCAGACGGAGATAGGCATCCCACGCGGCAAGCGCGATCTGCAGGCCACGTGGGTCTGCGTTACCGATGTCTTCACTGGCCATACGGGCGACTCGACGCGCGATGTACACAGGGTCGCAGCCGCCATCGAGCATGCGGCACAGCCAGTACAGCGCGGCATCTGGCGACGTGCCGCGGACCGCCTTGTGCAGCGCGGAAATCTGATCGTAGAACGCATCCCCGCGCTTGTCGAAGCGACGCTGCCGCGCACCGATGACGTCGGCGACGCTGGCGGCGGTCACGCGCGCGTCGCTACTCACCAGCTGGGCCGCGATCTCGAGAACATTGAGTAGTCTGCGCGCATCGCCATCAGCACTTGCCAGCAACAACGCGCGGGCATCGTCATCGACCGTCACGCCGTCGCGGCCCAGACCGCGTCCTGGATCAGACAGCGCCCGATCCAGCACACGATTCAAAGCGGATTCCTCGAGACGCTTCAGCACATACACGCGCACGCGCGACAGCAGCGCACCGATGACCTCGAACGACGGGTTCTCGGTCGTTGCACCGATGAAAACGACGGTTCCCGCCTCGACGTGCGGCAGAAACGCATCCTGCTGGGCCTTGTTGAATCGATGTACTTCATCGACGAACAAAACGGTCGTCTGCCCGCGTTCGAGCGTTGCGCGCGCCGTCTCGATAGCCGCTCGAATGTCCTTCACACCGGCCAGCACCGCTGAAATGCTGATCCACTCCGCACCAGCGCGATCCGCGAGCAGTCGCGCCAGCGTAGTCTTGCCCGTTCCGGGCGGTCCCCACAGCAGCATCGAATGTATGCGACCGCGTGCTGCAAGCGCGGCGAGCGGCCGACCTGGATCGAGCAGGTGCGTCTGGCCAACGAACTCATCGAGGCTCAGCGGTCGCATGCGCGCGGCGAGCGGTTCGCTAAGCGGGTTTGGGTGCGACATCGCCGATCAGGTCTGCGTCCGGCGGAACCACAAACTGAAACTCATCGGGCGCCAACGGCTTGTTGATTTCGAGATCATGGAAACTCACATCGGTGAGTTGTCCCAGCGAATCCACGATCTCGATTCGTGCGAGACGTCGCGCATGGAATGTCATCCGAATCTCGGTATAGACGGCGTCGGGGTTCTTGGGCGTCAGGTCGAACTGCTCCGATCCGTCGACGTTTGACCGCGCGACAGCGAACTGCGCTGCGATCTGCGCCGACGTCCCCAACAGCACCAGCGCCGGCGTGCCGGTCAGTGCCTGCGCAAGCGGCTTGACCTGCACCTGTTTGAGGTCGGGATCGTACACGTACAGTTGGTCACCGACGGTTACGATCGTTTGCGGGTACGGGTCCCGCAACACCCATTTGAATTGGTCAGGACGCGCGATACATACATAGCCTTCGGCGGATTGGAGCACCTCGCGACGCGCACCGCGCACCGTTTGAGTGAAGTCCGCCTTCAGACGCAGCACTGGCACCAGCAGCGCCGCTAATTGTTCGGCCGAGTGGTGTCGGCCGCAGTGGTGTCGGCCGCCTGCGCCGACCGTGACAAGACAGGTGCCAGCGACAATACGAAAAGCGACTCCAACAGTAACGCGACCATTACGCTGTACCGCCCGAATAGCTGGCGATCAGTCACGGTGATTCGGTGCCAGTACTTCGCGCGAGCCATTGGTGTTCATGCCGCTGACGACACCGGCTGCTTCCATCGATTCGACGAGGCGCGCAGCCCGGTTGTAGCCGATGCGCAACTTGCGCTGTACCGCCGAAATCGAGGCGCGCCGCGTCTCCAGAACGAACGCTACGGCCTCGTCGTAGAGCGCATCGTCCTGCTCGGCGCCTGAACCATCCTCGGCACTTCCCTCCCCGCCGAACTCACCGAAGTCGCCGCTGTCCGTCAGCACCTCCGCGAGATAGTCCGGGCCACCCCGCGCTTTCAGATCCTTGACGACGCGATGTACCTCTTCGTCCGATACGAACGCGCCGTGAACGCGTGTCGGCAATGCGGTACCGGGCGGCAAGTACAACATGTCGCCATGTCCCAACAGCTGCTCGGCGCCGCCCTGGTCCATGATCGTGCGCGAGTCGATTTTAGACGACACCTGGAACCCGATACGAGCCGGAATGTTCGCTTTGATCAATCCGGTAATCACGTCGACCGACGGACGTTGAGTCGCAAGCACCAGGTGGATACCGGCCGCACGCGCCTTCTGCGCAATCCGCGCAATCAACTGCTCCACCTTTTTACCGACGATCATCATCATGTCTGCGAACTCGTCGATCACGACGACGATGAATGGCAGGTGCGTAAGAATGGGCGCGTCCAGCCCGGATTCGACCGGCCACAACGGATCTTTCACGTCACCCGAGTCCACTCTACGGTTGTAGCCTGCCAGGTTGCGCACGCCAAGCGCAGACATCAACCGATAGCGGCGATCCATCTCCGTGACGCACCAGCGCAAAGCTTGCGCTGCCTCCTTCATATCGGTGACCACCGGTGTCAGCAGATGTGGAATGCCTTCATAGACGGACAGTTCGAGCATCTTCGGATCGACGAGGATCAACCGTACCTGCTCGGGCGTGGCCTTATAGAGAATGCTGAGCAGCATCGCGTTGACGCTGACTGATTTTCCCGCACCAGTCGTCCCGGCCACCAGCAGGTGCGGCATTTTGGTGACGTCGGCAATCACCGGTTCACCGGCAATGTCTTTGCCTAGCGCGAGCGTCAGCGGCGACTTAGACGCCTGATAGATTTCCGACGTAATGATTTCCTTGAGTCGCACGATGCTGCGCTGTTCATTCGGAATTTCGATGCCGACAACGGACTTACCCGGAATGATCTCGACGATTCGAACGCTGATCACGGCCAACGACCTCGCCAGGTCCTTCACGAGGCTGCTGATGCGGCTGACCTTCAATCCGGGAGCGGGTTGAATTTCGAATCGCGTCACGACCGGTCCCGGCAGAACCGAGACCACCTCGGCCTCGACACCGAAGTCCTTGAGTTTCAACTCGAGCAATCGCGACATACCTTCGAGCGACTCGCCCGAAAACTCGGCCGTATGGCCCTCGTCCGAATCATCAAGCAGCGAGAACTCAGGCAATTCGGCGGAGCTGTTGATTTCGAACAGTGGCTTCTGACGTGGTTTTGCTGCCGGTTTTTCCTGCACCGACGAGCGGATCTCCGGCGGTTTCTTTGCCACCCGAAGACGCTGCTGCGTCTCCAGCGCCACCTCGCGGTGACTGCTCATTCTGCGCGCGGCCGCACGCCGCTCCCGACGTTCGACCCATCGATCGCGCCAATAGTCGACGAATCGCATCACCTGAGCCGCCAGATGGTGGATCGATGCCCCCGTTCGCTCAGCCACCGCGAGCCACGAAAATCCGATGGCGGTTTGCGCGCCGGTGAGCAGGCCGACGAGCGCTACCAGTGTCAGTCCAACCCAATTGAGCGATGGGATGCCGATTTGCACCAGCCAGCCGCCGACCATGCCGCCGGGGCCGGCCGGCAGGCCCAACGACGACGCAACGTGTAGTTTGGCCAGCACTGCACCGCACAAGATGCCGATCAGCCAGCCGGCAACACGCAGCGACACCAGTGGCCAGTCCCACGCCACCAGGCGCGCCGTCCGCAGACCCGCAACCACAAGCGCAAACGGCACGATGTAACTCATGACTCCAAACAGCGAGAACAGAATGTCAGCGACCCACGCGCCGCTGCGCCCGACCAGATTGCTGACGGACAATCCTGTGCCGCGCAGCGACCACGCCGGATCCATAGGGGAATACGACAGCAAAGCGAGCAGGGTCAGCAGCGCCACCGCAAGCAGCGCAATCAGGCCGACTTCCTTAAGGGGCGCGCCCGGAGACATCGATCGCACAGTACCCACGATTGACACCGCAATGATTTGCGAGGCAGTGTACATCCATCATCCGACCGGTACAAATTCCTCATTCATTTCAGAGCGTTACTAAACCTTCTTAGAACAAATTTAGAGTCTGCCTTGGCACGCCACGACCATCGCGTATCATAGGCGCCTTTTCATTCGAGCACCTCGCAATGCGGCCGGACAAGAAAAGCATCACCGACGAAGTCTGGGACGATGCGCGCGTCAAGAGTTTCCTCGTTCACACGGCGCAACCGTGTACCGATGATCCCGACTTCGTGTTGCTGTTGAACGCGTACCGGGGTATGCGCGTCGACGATTTCGCGCGGTTCATTCGCTTCTTTCGCGAAGCCCGACACGACCTGAACGCGAAAAACGAACAGGGCCAATGCTTCGTGGAGTTCATTGCCGCGCACCGCCACGGCAGACCGTTCATCGACGTCATGATCGCCGCCGGCGCGCGAGCCGACGGGGCCAACAGCCAATGACTGCGACGACGCACCACCGCTTGGTCGTTCTTGGATCCGGACCGGCGGGATACACCGCGGCCCTGTATGCGGCGCGCGCGAATCTGGCGCCGCTGATGATCACGGGTATCGAGATCGGCGGCCAGCTTACGACGACGACCGACGTCGACAACTGGCCCGGCGATCCAACGGGCCTGCAAGGCCCCGAGTTGATGGATCGGATGCGGCAACACGTGGAACGATTTCACGTCGCAACGGTGCACGATCAGATTCACCAAGTGAATCTGAACGGGCACCCGTTCGAGCTTGTTGGCGACACCGGTCGTTTTACGTGCGACGCGTTGATCATCGCGACCGGTGCAACGGCGAAGTACCTGGGCCTGCCATCGGAGCGGGCATTCATGGGCAAAGGCGTATCGGCCTGTGCCACCTGTGATGGATTCTTTTACCGAGGTCAGGACGTTGCAGTGATCGGCGGCGGCAATACTGCCGTAGAAGAAGCCCTGTATCTGGCAAACATCGCCAAGCGCGTCGTACTGGTTCATCGGCGTGACACGCTGCGCGCCGAAAAGATCATGCAGGACCGTCTGTTCGAAAAGGCTCGCGAAGGCAATGTCGAACTGGTGTGGAATCATCACCTCGACGAAGTGCTGGGCGACGAAAGCGGCGTCACCGGTGCGCGCCTGCGCAGTACAGATGGTGATGCCAAACGGGATCTCGACGTGACCGGCGTGTTCATTGCGATCGGTCACACGCCGAATACCGGCATCTTCGAGGGGCAGCTCGACATGCGCGGTGGCTACATTCAGGTTGCGACCGGTCTCGATGGCAACGCCACGGCAACCAGCGTTCCAGGGGTCTTTGCGGCGGGCGACGTTGCCGACCATGTCTACCGCCAGGCGATCACCTCCGCCGGTTTCGGCTGCATGGCAGCACTCGACGCGGAACGCTATCTCGACGCTCTGGCGCAGCGCAGACCCGAGGAATCGGGTTGATCGCGTGCGTCGCCCCGTTCTGCTCACAACCGATGATGCAGCGTTCCCGCCGGCCGAACGGGCCCTGAAGGAACCCAACGGCTTGCTTGCGATCGGAGGCGATCTCTCACCATCGAGGCTACTCAGCGCATATGCCCAGGGCATCTTCCCCTGGTACAGCGATGACACGAGCCCGGTCCTGTGGTGGTCCCCCGACCCGCGCGCCGTAATCGCACCGGATGCCGTGAGGGTATCTCGAAGTCTCCGACGCAGGCTGACGCGCGACGAATACCGAGTCACGCTCGACAACAGCTTCGACGCGGTCGTTGTCGGGTGCGCCGAACCGCGCAAGGGCGACACCCGCACGTGGATCACGCCAGCGATCCGAGACGCATATCGGGAGCTGCATCGGCTCGGCTTTGCCCACTCCGCAGAAACCTGGCGCGGCGAAGACCTCGTTGGCGGACTGTATGGAATATCGATTGGACGAATGTTCTTCGGAGAGTCGATGTTCGCGCGCGCCACAGACGCATCGAAGGTCGCGTTCGTCTGCCTCGCCGCGCAACTGACTCGCTGGCGCTTCGAACTGATCGACTGCCAGATCATGAACCCACATCTTCGTTCACTTGGCGCCGTCACCATGCCGCGCCGAGAATTCCTCGCTCGTCTGCGCGATAATCCACCTCAAATTACGCGTCGCGGACCGTGGCGATTCGATGAATGACGATACACGTGACGAGCAATTCTTTCTGACGCCGCCGCACCCATGCAGCTATCTTGATCATCGCACTGCGCGCACGCTGTTTCTGGATCCGCGCCAGGTCGTTGACGCGACACTTTATGGCAAGTTGACTCACGCAGGTTTTCGCCGCAGCGGAAGCCATCTCTACCGCCCTTACTGCGACGGTTGCAACGCGTGCGTCCCAGTCAGAATACCGGTCGCCGACTTCCGGTGGTCACGCCGATTCCGGCGGGTACGCAGCATCAACGCGACCGTGACGGCAAGCCTGCGCGACGCGCGTTTTTCCCCACGCTACTACGAACTTTATGCACGCTACATCGACGCGCGGCACGCCGACGGCGACATGCATCCGCCAAACCCCGATCAATTCAGATCCTTTCTGTACAGCAGCTGGAGCAACTCGGCGTTTCTCGTCCTGGAAGAACACGGCCAGCTCGTCGCCGTTGCGGTCACCGATCGTGTGCCCGACGGCCTCTCGGCGATCTACACGTTCTACGATCCGTCATTGGCCAAACGCAGCATCGGCGTGTTCGCTGTGCTCGCGCAGATCGAACATTGCGCGCGCCACGGTATTCCGTATCTTTATTTGGGCTATTGGGTCCGCGACAGCCCCAAAATGCGTTACAAAACAGACTATCGCCCCATCGAACTGTTGGTCAGGAATCGTTGGGTGCGATCGTCTTGAGCCGCGTCGTTTTGCCTTTCGTTAGAGCTTGCGGCAGAATGCGCGACGCTTTTTGGAATGCGCGTAGAGTATGGCGAAGGAAGAACAGATCGAAATGGAAGGGACCATCGTGGATACCCTTCCCAATACGATGTTCCGAGTCGAACTCGACAATGGCCACGTGGTCACCGCACACATATCCGGAAAGATGCGCAAAAACTACATCCGGCTGATCACCGGTGATCGCGTCAAAGTAGAACTCACGCCGTACGATCTGACCAAAGGCCGGATTACGTTTCGCGCGCGGTAGCCGCACGAGCCGATTCGATCCGCAACGAAAGCTCGCCATCGACGACGGTCACGAATACGGTGCCACCCGCTCCGGACAAGTCGCCGAATAGAATGTCTTCGGCCAGTTGTCGCTTGATCTTCTCCTGAATGAGTCGCTGCATGGGTCGCGCGCCCATCTTCTCGTCGTAACCTTCTCTGACGAGCCAATCACGTGCCTGCTCGTCAACCTCCAGCTGCACACGCTTCTCGTCCAGCTGCGCCTGAAGTTCGATGAGGAATTTGTCCACCACCGTCTTGATGATTTCGTTGCCGAGCGGTTTGAATTGAACGATCGCGTCGAGCCTGTTGCGAAACTCCGGCGTGAACATTCTCCGGATGATCTCCATCGCGTCGCTGGCATGATTCTGGTGCGTGAATCCGATCGACGCGCGACTCGCTTCCTGGGCACCGGCGTTCGTCGTCATCACGAGTACGACGTTTCGGAAATCCGCTTTGCGCCCGTTGTTGTCGGTCAGCGTGCCGTGATCCATTACCTGGAGCAACAGGTTGAACACTTCCGGATGTGCCTTCTCCACCTCGTCGAGCAACACCACGCAATGCGGATGCTTCGTGACTGCTTCAGTCAGCAGCCCGCCCTGATCGAAGCCGACGTATCCCGGCGGCGCGCCGATCAAACGCGAGACCGTGTGGCGCTCCATATATTCGGACATGTCGAAGCGCAGCAGTTCCACGCCCATGATGATCGCCAGCTGACGACACACTTCGGTCTTACCCACTCCGGTCGGTCCAGCAAACAGGAACGATCCAGTCGGCTTTTCACCAGACTTCAGGCCCGCACGCGACAACTTGATCGACGCCGCAAGCATATCGATTGCTTCGTCCTGCCCAAACACCACCATCTTCAGCTTCTTGTCGAGGTCGCGCAGCGCCTCCTTATCTGATGAAGTGACTTGTGCCGATGGAATCCGCGCGATCTTCGCGACAACGTGTTCGACGTCCGTCGCACCGATGGTCTTCTTGCGACGACTCGGCGGCAACAACTTCTGCGCCGCACCCGCTTCGTCGATGACGTCGATGGCCTTGTCCGGCAGGAAGCGGTCTGTGATGTAGCGCTCTGACAATTCCGCCGCGGCGCGCAGTGCTTTGTCGGTGTAACGCAGGTGATAGTGGTCCTCGAAGCGGGACTTCAATCCCTTGAGGATCTGGTACGTGTCGTCGACGTTCGGCTCGGTGATGTCGATCTTCTGGAATCGACGCGACAGCGCGCGGTCTTTCTCGAAGATTCCGCGATATTCCTGATACGTAGTCGACCCCATACAGCGCAACTCGCCGGACGTCAGGATCGGCTTGAGCAGATTGGACGCGTCCATGACGCCGCCGGACGCCGCACCCGCGCCGATGATTGTATGAATCTCGTCGATGAAGAGAATCGCGTTCGGCTTTTTCTTCAGATCGGCGAGCAGCATCTTGAAGCGCTTTTCGAAATCACCGCGATATTTTGTCCCCGCCAGCAGCGCACCGAGATCGAGCGCGTACACCGTACCCTCTGCTACGACGTCCGGCACCTGTTTATCGACGATGCGCTTTGCCAGACCTTCCGCAATCGCGGTTTTGCCTACGCCGGATTCGCCCACTAAAAGCGGGTTGTTCTTTCTGCGCCGGCACAGAACCTGAATGACGCGTTCGAGCTCGGCGTCTCGCCCTACCAAAGGGTCGATGCGGCCTTTGCGTGCTTGTTCGTTCAGATTGGTCGCGAACGATTCGAGCGCATTCGGTTGCCCTGCCTCACCGCCAGCAGCCGCTTCTTCGTCCTGCTCCGTCGATTCGCCGGCCCCTTCTTCGCCGACGACCTTGGAGATGCCGTGCGCGATGTAGTTGACAATGTCGATACGCGCGACGTTCTGCTGCTTCAAAAAATACACGGACTGACTTTCCTGCTCGCTGAAGATCGCGACGAGCACCTGAGCACCGGTCACCTCTTTGCGGCCCGATGACTGAACATGGAACACCGCACGCTGCAGGACGCGTTGGAAGCCCAACGTCGGCTGTGTTTCCCGCTCGGAATCACCCGCCGGAATCAGCGGCGTGGTCGACTCGATGAACTCGTGCAGCTCCTTACGGAGCCGATCGATGTCCGCGCCCACGGCCTTGAGCACCTCGACCGCGACTGAATTGTCGAGTAGCGCGAGCAGCAGATGCTCAACCGTCATCCATTCGTGGCGCTTCGAGCGCGCCTCCTTGAAGGCGTGGTTCAAGGTGACTTCGAGATCTTTGCTCAGCATAGGAGTTCCTACGGGTTACCTAGTCGGTCATCTCAATCTTGGACATCAGCGGGTGATGATTCTCCTGGGCGTACTGATTGACCTGCTCAGATTTGGTTTCAGCAATGTCCCTGGGGAATATACCTACCACCGCGCTACCGCTCGTGTGAATAGTCAGCATTATCTGCGTCGCCTTCTCACGATTCATACCAAAAAACCGCTCCAATACATGTACCACGAATTCCATCGGCGTGTAGTCATCGTTGAGGATGATGACTTTGTACATCGGCGGACGCGCGAGTTTCGGTTTGGCAGTTGCCGTCGCAACACCGGAGTCTCTTTCCGGGTCCTCGCTACCCGATCCGCGACCACTCGACGAGTTTAGTCGGAGATCGGCTTGATGGATCACACGCGCAGTCACGAAATCCGAGGCTCATCGATCACAACTGCATAATAGCACGCGACCGTCGATCTTCCGCTCGGCTGGGGTGACGACATGGTTGGCGGGGTCTGCAACGACCTTGACTCACTGTTAATTTAGGGGGACAGTCTGAGCGGGGCCGGAGTTTGCTTGGGTGTCAGGTGCGTGCCAGCGCAGTTGGCAAGCTTCGAAGGGGAGGAGTCGCGTGGCGACAGGAAAAGTGAAGTGGTTCAATAACGCCAAGGGCTACGGCTTCGTGATTGCCGAAGCGGGCGGCGAAGATCTATTCGTTCACTACACATCGATTCAGATGGACGGGTACAAAACGCTCAAAGCGGGCCAGGACGTCGAGTTCGACATCGAGCACGGCCCAAAAGGTCTGCACGCCGTAAACATCCGTTCGTTCGAATCCGACTCAACGGTTGGGCCTGCACCACCGATCGAGCGCTCATCTTGCGGAGACGACGACCGTTCAGCGAAACCCGCTTTCAAAAATTCCCCGTCACGCGGCCAGTACGCCTAGTCGCATCGACTCACATCTTGGCGATGACCGCCTGCCCGAACTCAGAGCACTTCAGCAGCTTGGCACCCTTCATCAATCGTTCGAAATCGTACGTAACGGTCTTTTCTGCGATCGCACCTTCAACGCCTTTGATCACCAGGTCCGCCGCCTCGCGCCATCCCATGTGACGTAGCATCATTTCTGCCGAAAGGATCAGCGAGCCGGGATTCACTTTGTCCTGTCCCGCGTATTTCGGTGCGGTGCCGTGCGTTGCTTCGAACAGCGCGACCGGATCGCCGATGTTCGCACCCGGTGCGATACCAATGCCGCCAACCTGCGCCGCGAGCGCATCCGACAGGTAATCGCCGTTGAGGTTCATCGTCGCGATGACACTGTATTCATCCGGGCGGGTCAGTATCTGTTGCAACATGGCATCGGCGATCATGTCTTTGAATACGATCTGATGTCCGGTCTTGGGGTTTTTCAACTCGAGCCACGGTCCGCCATCGAGCGGTGTCGCGCCGAACTCCTCGCGCGCGAGTTCGTACCCCCAATCCTTGAACGCGCCTTCGGTAAATTTCATGATGTTGCCCTTGTGGACAAACGTCAGCGACGACCGATCTTCATCGATCGTGTATTGGATCGCTTTGCGCACCAGACGCTTCGTTCCTGCTTCGGATATCGCCTTGATCCCGATCCCGCAGTGTTCAGGAAAACGTATCTTCGTCACTGCCATCTCGTTCTTCAGGAATGCGAGCAGTTTCGTCGCCGCGGCGCTGTCAGCCTCCCACTCGACGCCCGCGTAGATGTCCTCAGTGTTCTCCCGGAAAATAACCATGTCGGTCTTTTCCGGATGCACAACTGGACTCGGCACGCCGGTAAACCAGCGCACTGGACGCTGACAGACATACAGATCGAGCTCCTGTCGCAGGGCGACGTTCAGGGAACGAATACCGCCGCCGACCGGTGTGGTCATCGGACCTTTGATGCCGACGACGAACTCCTTCATTGCGGTCAACGTTTCCTCTGGCAACCATTGATCTTCGCCGTAGACTTCCAGGGACTTCTCTCCGGCGTAAATTTCCATCCATTTGATGCTGCGCGCGCCCTTGTAGGCTTTTTTCACGGCCGCGTCGACGACCGCCTTCATCACCGGCGTGATGTCGACGCCGATGCCGTCGCCTTCAATGAATGGCACGATCGGATTCACGGGAACGGTCAGCGAGCCGTCCGCAAGCGCAGTGATTCTCGCTCCGTCGGACGGAACCTTGATGTGTTGATAGCCCATGTGCCACTCCCTGATTCCGCAAAGCCGGGCAGTATAGCACCGCAACTTCGAGGCGCACTGAGCCGGCGATCCGATCAGGTTTCCTCGCGCCAATCAGTCGAACGTTGCCGGTCGGCGCGCGTCGACTCGATCCACCGCGTGCCGGATGCGAGTCCTTCGCGCTTCCAGAACACCGCTTCCGTCTTCAACGAATCTATCACGTAGGTACACGCTTCCAGCGCGGCCTGACGATGCCTGGACGTCGCCATAACCAACACGATCTGGTCGCCCGGCGCCAGCGAACCGACGCGGTGAATCACCACCGCGGCATCCAGTGGCCAGCGCGATTCAACGCGGTCGAGCACCGAATCGATGCTCTTCTCGGTCATGCCCGGATAGTGCTCGAGGTAAAGGTTCGAGACTGAATCCGATTCGAATTGATCGCGCACGATGCCGCAGAACGCCGCCATCGCGCCGGCACGGCCCGACAGCGAAGCTCTCAGGTCGGACCATTCTCGACCGAGGTCGAAGTCTGCCTGTTGAATCGCAATGCGCCGGTACATAGATCCTCAGCCGCCTGTGATCGGCGGCATGAAAGCCACTTCGTCGCCATCGCCCAACGCGCAGCGGCCTTCAATGAACTCTTGATTGACGGCGATTCGAACATTGGGTGCGCGTAGCGCTTCGAACGCTGCGCTATCCAATCGAACTCGCAATGCGTCTAACAAATCAATCACATCGCCGCGGGGGACCGAAACATCTAGTGCTTCGCAACCTGCCGCCTCTCGAAGTGCCGCAAAGAATCTGACTTTGATCTTCATGGCGCGCTCGCGTCCCACTCACCGCTGTTACCACCGCTCTTGTGAAGCAACCGAATGGCTTCGATCGTCATACCCCGGTCTGCCGACTTGCACATGTCGTAAACGGTCAACGCGGCGACCGATGCCGCCGTCAACGCTTCCATTTCAACCCCGGTCTGACCCGTGACTCTGCACTCCGTGCCGACTCGCAGCGTGGTCGTGTCACTGCGCGTGAAATCGACTGCAACTTTGGTCAAGAACAGCGGATGACACAGCGGAATCAACTCGGCTGTGCGTTTGGCCGCTTGTATGCCCGCGATGCGCGCCACCGCGAGCACGTCGCCCTTGGGCATGCCGCCGCCAAAGATTGCATCCAGCGTTCGCGCCTGCATCCGCACCAGCGCTTCAGCGCGCGCAACTCGGTCCGACGCGACTT
The DNA here is from genome assembly GCA_963812255.1 of uncultured Gammaproteobacteria bacterium. GTDB lineage: Bacteria > Pseudomonadota > Gammaproteobacteria > Pseudomonadales > Azotimanducaceae > DATJGR01. The sequence goes on from CAWEUM010000002.1 coordinate 220,689, forward strand.
TCGAAGAGACGTCGACCATGCGGGCCTCGCCCGCCGGGTTGAGATGAGAGAACTGAGGCACGTGCATACTCTCGCAAGATCGTCGACCGTCGGGATTAGAGCGAATCAACTGAATCCGCGCAACAGACTCGGTAAAATCCCATTTTTCGTCGATTCACCGAATACAAGTGGACCCATCCAAGCGCGGCAAGATCATCGTTGGCATGTCCGGCGGCGTCGATTCATCCGTGGCAGCGCTGCTGCTGCTCGAGCGCGGCGCCTGCGTCGAGGGCCTGTTCATGAAGAACTGGGACGAAGACGACGGCACCGAATACTGCACTGCCCAAGCCGACTACGATGCTGCCAGCGAAGTTGCACACCGACTTGGCGTGCGGCTGCATACGGCGAATTTCGCATCCGAATACTGGGATCGTGTGTTCGAACACTTCCTTGCGGAATACCGGTGCGGACGCACGCCGAATCCCGACGTGCTGTGCAATCGGGAAATCAAATTCAATGTGTTCATCGACTATGCCCGATCACTGGACGCCGAAGGCGTTGCCACGGGCCACTATGCGCGCGGTCGATTCGGCCGCGATGGCTTCGAACTGCACAAATCGATCGACGGCGAAAAGGACCAGACCTATTTCCTCAATTCGGTACCGCGGGCGCAGCTCGCAACCTGCGAGTTTCCGCTCGGGGGACTCAACAAATCCGAGGTTCGTGCACGCGCCAGGCACGCGAATCTCCCCAATCATTCCCGTAAGGACAGCACCGGCATCTGCTTCATCGGGGAACGACGATTCAGCGATTTTCTGGCTCGCTACGTCGCGGCCAAACCGGGGCCGATCGTCGGCACAGACGGTAGGCGCTACGGGGAACACCACGGACTCCATCACTATACGATTGGCCAACGGCAGGGACTGGGCATCGGCGGACAGACGCGACGGCGCGAAATGCCCTGGTACGTCGTCGACAAGGATCTCGACAGTGACACACTCGTGGTGTCACAGAAACCGGCCGATCTGATGAGTGACTGGCTGACGACGCCGGCGATCAACTGGCTCGCGACACCTCCGTCGCTGCCCTACCGATGCGCTGCAAAGGTTCGGTATCGGCAATCCGATCAGCCTTGTACGGTGCATCGACGCGCTGACGGAGGTTATTGGATCGACTTCGATACACCTCAGCGCGCGATCGCGAACGGTCAGTATGTGTGCCTGTATGCGAAAACGCAGTGTCTCGGGGGTGGTGTCATCGACTCGCACGGCAGGCTTGCTTCCCGCGCAGGAATCGCGGCGTGACGATCGCGCTGCGCGACCAATGCATCGCATTCGCCGCGATCTGTCAGGCTGCGGCGTTGGTGCATCGCACCGCTCACGGACTCGCGACGAGTTCGCGGGAGATCGAGCCGTTGATCAACGGCATCTTCGCGACGCAGCCCGATACCATTGACGACGTTTACGGATCCGTATCGGAACTGCGCAGCGGTATCACCGCTGCGCAGGCGCTCCTGTCGAAGCCCAGCATCGATCTGGCGCCGGCGCTGAGATACGTGATGGCACTCATCGACATCGAGGCTCGGCTACGGCGGCACAGCCAGATCACTCAGACCCTTCGCGACGGCATCGAAGCGTTGAGCGCAACTGCGCAGACCCGCGACGAGTCTGTGTTCATGCCCCTGTCGGCGCTCTACCAACGAACGATCAGCACGCTTGATCGTCGCGTGCATGTCGCGGGGTCGCCGGAAATTCTGCAACGCAACGAGGTCGCCGCGAAGATTCGAACGTTGCTGCTCGCGGGGATTCGCAGCGCGTGGTTGTGGCATCAGTCCGGCGGACGTCGCTGGCACCTGCTGTTGCGCCGGTCTACCATGCGCAACACGTTGAATGCGTTAGCCACGCCATCCGACCCGTGAGAACCAACCTCGATCAACTGACCGCCATATCACCGCTTGATGGACGCTACCGAGCGCGGCTCGAAGAACTCGCGCTGCTCGTCAGCGAGTTTGGCTTGCAGCGATACCGGGTGCGCGTGGAGCTGCGCTGGTTCGCCCATCTAGCCGGCGAGCCAGACATCAAAGAACTGCCACGGCTATCTAGTCGCGCCGCCGAATCAATCGCTGCAATCGATGCGAACTTCAGCGCGGCAGACGGCGAACGCATCAAAGCCTTCGAGCGCTCGACCAATCACGATGTCAAAGCGGTCGAATACTTCGTCAAGGATCGGTTCACCCACTGCACGGACCTTGAACCCCACATCGAATTCGTTCACTTCGCCTGTACCTCGGAAGACATCAACAACCTCGCGCACGCGTTGACGTTGAAGGACGCGCGCGAACAATTATTGCTTCCACAGATGGACCGACTCATAGCGTCGATACGGGATCTCGCGCATTCATACGCAGATGTTGCAATGCTGGGCCACACGCACGGCCAGGCCGCTTCCCCTACCACGATGGGCAAGGAATTGGCAAATGTCGTGGCGCGCCTGGAACGACAGCGGACCGGCTTCGCGTTGGTACGAATACTCGGCAAATTCAACGGAGCGGTCGGTAACTTCAATGCACACGTCGCCGCGTATCCCGGCGTCGATTGGCCTCGCATTTCGCGCACCTTTGTTGAGTCGTTGGGAATTGATTACAATCCCTTAACCACGCAGATCGAACCACACGACTACATTGCCGAGTACTTTCACGCGCTGTCTCGGTTCAATCAGGTGCTGCTCGACTTCAATCGCGACGTCTGGGGATACATATCGATCGGCTATTTCGGGCAGCGTCGTATCGAGGGCGAGACCGGATCGTCCACGATGCCTCACAAAGTCAATCCGATCGATTTCGAGAACTCCGAGGGCAATCTCGGTCTATCCAATGCGGTGATGCTGCACCTCTGCGAGAAGCTGCCGATATCACGCTGGCAGCGCGACCTGTCCGATTCGACTGTGCTGAGGAATCTTGGCGTCGCGCTGGGCTACTGTCTGGTCGCGTACGACTCGACACAAAAGGGAATCGGCAAACTCGAATTGAATCTTTCGGCGATATCACAGGATCTGGCGAACAGCTGGGAAGTCCTCGCCGAGGCGATTCAGACGGTCATGCGCAAACACGCACTAAAGGAACCCTATGAGCAATTGAAGGCCGCGACGCGCGGCCGCCGACTCGATCAACGGTCATTTGCCGCGCTGCTCGAGTCGCTGCCGCTTCCTGCCGACGCCCTCGCGTCGCTCGCGGGCCTTACGCCGGAGCAGTACATCGGACTCGCCGCGGTGCTCGCGAAGCAGATCGATTAGATGCCGGTTCACGCGATCGAAGTCGAATGGTCCAGCTACAAGGAAAAGCTGCGTGCGATCCGCGCCCGCGTGTTCATTGAAGAGCAGGGCGTTCCCATGGACATCGAATGGGATGGTCTCGACGAGGGCGCGGCGCACTTCATCGCGCTCAACGAAATGGGAATACCGTTGGGCACGGCAAGACTGCTTCCCTCGGGCCAGATCGGTCGGATGGCGGTCGTCGCTGATCATCGAAGCACGGGCATCGGTCGAAAACTTCTCGAAGCCGCGATCGACTGTGCGATCGCCAGGGGCACCACTCGAGTGTACCTGCACGCCCAACAACACGCCGAGGGGTTCTATCGTAAGACCGGATTCGTGCCGACCGGAGTGCAGATGATCGAAGCCGGAATTCCGCACCTCGAGATGGAGATGGTATTGCCCATTCCATTCGAGTCGTCCGCGCGCGACCAGGGACTTCCGTTGGTCAACCCGAAGGGTTCGACGCGGGACGTGCGATCCGACGCATACAGGACCCATACGTCCGAGGTTCGGGTGTCGAGAGGCTCTCATCGATCTGATCAACAGCGGGCGTCGAACGGTTCTGGTCCTCAGCCCGACGTTGGACTCGGCGCTGTTCGCCCATGCTGAGTGTCTCGCGGCCATTTCGGCACTCGCCCGCCGTAGCCGCTCAGCGAAAGTCAGTATCCTGGTTGAAGATACGAAGATGATTGCCGAAGCTGCGCACCCGCTCTTGGAACTGGCGAGGAGATTGCCGAGCAAGATCGAGATGCGCCGCCTTCCCGATGACACCGCTGTGCAGCGCAGTTTCGTGGTAGTCGATCACGATGCGGTCTGGCTGCGATCCGATCGAGACACGTATGAGGGTTGGTGCAACCCACACGACCCGGTCGAGGCGCGCCGACTGATAGACGAGTTCACCGTGCTTCACGAACGCAGCAGCGATGATCCCGAACTGCGCCTACTCAGTCTCTGAACCCGTTTTGAACCCATTCGCGGCACCATACGCGCCCACGTCGGTGGACGTGATGGTGGTCAAATTGACACCCTCGCAAATCAAGGGGCATGATTGCGCCCCGCTTTTTTTCTAGCAGTGCCTGGCATGACGATGACCGCAGAGGCTCAAACCGTCGGTGGACTCGAGGTCCGTGGCCGGCTGACCGCGGAATACAAAGAAATTCTCACCGACGAGGCGATGTCGTTCATTGCAGAATTGGTCGAGCGTTTCCAGCCCGAACTGGCGCGACTGATGGACGAACGCGTCGCCTTTCAAGCACGTATGGACGCCGGGGAGACACCGGACTTTCTCCCGCAGACGCGGGCGATTCGCGACAGTGATTGGAAGATTGCCGGCATCCCCGATGATCTTCTCGATCGACGTGTGGAGATCACCGGTCCCGTCGATCGCAAGATGATCATCAACGCGCTGAACGCAAATGTGCGCGTGTTCATGGCCGATTTCGAAGACTCGCTTGCGCCGACGTGGGCGAACGTCGTCGAGGGGCAGATCAATCTGCGCGACGCGAATCGGCGCACCATCGAGTTCACCAACCCCGACGGCAAAGTGTATCGCCTGAATCCGGATCCGGCGGTGCTGATCGCACGAGTGCGCGGTTTGCATTTGAGCGAAAAGCATGTCGGCTGGAGCGGCGGCGAACGAATCCCCGGACTGCCTGCTCGATTTCGGGTTGTATTTCTTCCACAACTACCAAGCGAGGCTGGCCAACGGAAGTGGCGTCTACTACTACGTGCCGAAGATTCAGAGCCACGAAGAAGCGGCATGGTGGGATTCCGTGTTCGTCTACACCGAGCAGCGTTTCAAGGTGCCGACCGGAACGATCAAAGCGACATTCTTGATCGAAACGCTGCCCGCAGCGTTTCAAATGGACGAGATTCTCTACGCACTTCGCGACCACGCAGTGGCATTGAACTGTGGACGGTGGGATTACATCTTCAGCTACATCAAGACGCTGCGTAAGCATCCCGATCGCGTTCTCCCCGATCGCCAGGCATTGACGATGGACAAGCCTTTCCTCAGCGCGTATTCACGGCTGCTGATAAAAACCTGTCATCGCCGCGGCGCGCTGGCGATGGGCGGCATGGCGGCATTCATCCCGACGAAGGATCCGAAGCAGAACGAACTCGTCGCGGCAAAAGTGCGGGCCGACAAGACATTGGAGGCAGCCAACGGACACGATGGCACATGGGTCGCGCATCCCGGACTCGCGGATCTCGCAATGGAAGTGTTCGATCAACACATCCCGCAGGGCCATACGAATCAATTGGACGAACTGCGCCGCCAGGATGCAATCACGACTGCGGCCGACCTTCTGGCGGTGCCCGATGGCGAGCGGACTGAAGAAGGCATGCGCACGAACATCCGAGTGTCCATCCAATATATCGAGGCCTGGATTTCCGGTACCGGGTGCGTTCCCGTGTACGGACTCATGGAGGACGCCGCTACCGTAGAGATCTCCCGCGCGTCGATCTGGCAATGGATTCAAAACGGCAAACGACTCGCCAACGGCAAGGCTGTTACGACGTCACTGTTTCGCGAAATGCTCAACGAAGAGTTGCAGGTCGTTCGCGATGAAGTCGGCGAAGAACGATACCAGGACGGTAAGTTCCGTGAGGCTGCCGAGCTGATGGATCGATTGACCACTTCGGAGGAACTCGCCGACTTCCTGACTCTGCCTGCATACGAGGCGCTGTAATCGACGACCCGATGCATTCCACCAGGGCAAGTGTTAGTTTTCATACTTTCACTGTTCTTTCTATTTCGTGTCTCTAGAATGCCCCGCTTTCATTGGCAAAATAAGAGGGATACCCAATGGCGCTGCATTTCGTACCACGCAAGCCACGCGCTGAACAGATCCGAGATCTCGAATCGGAGTGGAAAAAGAATCCGCGTTGGCTAGGTGTCAAACGCGGTTATCGCGCCGAAGACGTCGTCAAACTGCGCGGAACGATTCCCCATCGCAGCGCCCTTGCAGCTCATGGTGCCGACAAGCTGTGGGATCTGATGACGAAAGAGGACTACATCAACGCCCTCGGTGCAGTTACCGGTGGCCAGGCCGTGCAACAGGTCAAGGCCGGCATCAAGGCGATCTATTGTTCCGGATGGCAGGTCGCCGCCGACAACAACACATCGGAAACGATGTACCCCGACCAATCTCTTTACGCTGTCAATTCGGTTCCGACGTTGGTCAACCGCATCAACAATGCGTTCCGCCGCGCCGACGAGATTCAATGGTCGAAGGGAGTCGATGACGGCATCGATTTCTATGCCCCGATCGTTGCCGACGCCGAGGCCGGCTTCGGTGGCGTGCTGAATGCATTCGAGCTGATGAAGGCGATGATCGGCGCCGGTGCTGCAGGCGTGCATTTTGAAGACCAACTCGCATCCGTCAAAAAGTGTGGCCACATGGGTGGCAAGGTTCTGGTGCCGACATCGGAGGCAGTGCAAAAGCTGATCGCGGCGCGGCTGGCCGCGGACGTCTGCGATGTGCCAACGATATTGATGGCCCGTACCGATGCGAATGCGGCCGACATGGTGACTTCGGACATCGATGAATGGGACGCGCCGTTCGTTACAGGCGAGCGGACCGCTGAAGGCTTCTACAAGACGCGCCCAGGACTGGATCAGGCGATCTCGCGTGGCTTGGCATACGCGCCGTACTCAGATCTCATTTGGTGCGAAACAGCGGTACCGTCGCTCGATGAAGCCAAGCGATTCGCCGAAGCGATCCGCAAGGAATATCCCTATCAGATGTTGTCGTATAACTGCTCGCCATCGTTCAACTGGAAGAAGAATCTCGACGACAAGACCATTGCGAAATTTCAGCGGGAACTCGCAGCAATGGGCTACAAGTTCCAGTTCATCACCTTAGCGGGTATCCACTCCATGTGGTACAACATGTACACCTTGACGAAGGGTTATGTAGAGCGCCAGATGTCGGCATACGTCGAACTTCAGGAAGCCGAGTTCGCGGCCGCCGAGGATGGTTACACCTTCGTCAGCCACCAGCAGGAAGTGGGCACAGGCTACTTCGACGACGTCGCACAGGTCATCCAAGGCGGTCAATCCTCGGTCACCGCGTTGACGGGCTCGACCGAAGAAGCGCAGTTCCGCAAGGCGCACTGATCTGCATTGAGGCGAAACGCACGGAGGGCGGCTATTGCCGCCCTCTTCTTCTGTGTCAAACGCGGTTTTGGCCCCCTGGCGTAGCCCGCTCAAATTGAGGCTGGATCAAATCACCAGCAGATCCATGAACTCGTTGACCGGCGTCGATTGGAGCCGCGTCTGATCCTTGCACAGTTCGAAGATCTCTGCCGTTCGACGTCCCGGAAAACGCAATGCAACATTGCGCCGGAACTTTTCCTCCAGAATTGGAATACCCTCCTTGCGGCGACGACGGTGGCCGATGGGATACTCGACGACGACCTTTTCGGTCTTGCTCCCATCATTGAAGAACACCTGGATCGCATTTGCGATCGATCGCTTGTCGGGTTCGTGGTATTCGCGGCTGTAGCGCAGATCCTCTTCCACGACCATCGATTCACGCAAGCGGTCGATGCGTGGATCAGCCGCAACGTCGTCCTCGTAGTCTTCGGCAACGAGGTTGCCCTTCAGCAGTCCGACCGCCGCCATGTATTGCAGGCAGTGGTCGCGATCCGCCGGATTGTTCAAAACGCCGGTCTTGCTGATGATACGGATCGCCGATTCATGCGTCGTCATGACGATGCGATCGATTTCATCGAGCCGCCCGACGACCTTCGGATGCAAAGCAACGGCGGCTTCCACGGCCGTCTGCGCATGGAACTCTGCAGGAAACGAGATTTTGAACAGCACATTCTCCATCACGTAGGAGCCGTACGGTCTCTGAAACTTGAACGGTTGCCCCTTGAATGAGACGTCGTAGAAACCCCATACCGGGGCCGTCAGCGCGCTCGGGTAGCCAATCTCACCCTTCAACACCAGCATCGCCAGCCGCACTGCACGGCTGGTCGCATCGCCTGCGGCCCAGGATTTACGCGGACCGGCATTTGGTGCATGCCGATACGTGCGCAGCGACGATCCGTCAATCCACGCATGCGACAACGCATCGATGATCTGGCCACGATCGCCACCCAGCATTTCTGTTACCACGGCAGTCGACGCAACCCGAACGAGCAGCACGTGATCCAGGCCCACTCGGTTGAAGCTGTTCTCGAGGGCGATGCATCCCTGGATTTCGTGTGCTTTGATCATCGCGGTCAGCACGTCGCGCATGACCAGTGGCGCCTTACCTGCCGCCACGCGAGTTCGGCTCACATAGTCCGCGACCGCGAGAATTCCTCCAAGATTGTCGGAAGGGTGTCCCCACTCCGCCGCGAGCCATGTGTCGTTGAAATCGAGCCAGCGAATCATGCAGCCGATGTCCCAGGCCGCCTTGACGGGGTCCAACTCGAACTGCGTTCCTGGAACCCGGGCTCCGTTCAATACACTCGTACCTGTCACGATCGGACCGAGATGCTTGGTGCATTCCGGAAATCGCTGAGCGAGAAAACCGCATCCCAAAGTATCGATCAGACAATTGCGTGCGGTGTCATAGGCCTCGTCGCTCTCGATCCGATAGCTGCTTACATACTCTGCAATGTCGACGAGTTCCTGGTCCGGCTCCGGACGCACGTTGAGTTCCACATTGGCGCTCATCTGATGCTTATCCTCCTGCTATCGGTCCGACAACTTGACGAAGGCGCGAGGTTCGGGACCGATGTAATCCGCGCTCGGCCGAATAATGCGATTGTTGGACCGCTGCTCCATCACGTGCGCAGTCCAACCGGAGGCACGCGAACAAACGAATATCGGCGTGAACAACTTCGTAGGAATGCCCATGAAATGGTATGCAGACGCGTGATAGAAATCCGCGTTTGCAAACAGCTTCTTCTCGTCCCACATTTCTTTCTCGACGGCGGCGGACACGGCGAAGAGAACTTTGTCGTCCACCTCTTTCGACAATTTCTCAGACCATCCTTTGATGATCGCATTGCGTGGATCCGAAGTGCTGTAGATAGCGTGGCCGAAGCCCATGATCTTGTCTTTGCGCGCCAGCATGCCTTTGATACCGGCGGTTGCGTCGCTCGCAGAGCTGAACTTTTCGATCAACTCCATCGCCGCTTCGTTGGCGCCGCCATGCAGCGGACCTCGCAGCGATCCAATCGCGCCCGTCACGCACGAATGCATGTCGGACAGTGTCGATGCGCAGACTCGTGCCGTGAACGTCGATGCGTTGAACTCGTGCTCCGCATACAGAATGAGCGAGACGTCCATGACGCGCTGGTGTAGAGCGCTAGGCGCCTTGCCGTGCAGCAAATGCAGGAAATGACCTGCGATCGAGTCTTCGTCTGTCTCGGTGTCGATTCGGACGCCGTCGTGAGAAAAGCGGTACCAATAGTTGATGATCCCGGGCAATGTCGATAGCAGTCGATCGGCAACCTCTAGCTGGCGCGAGAAATCCCCCTCGGGTTCAACGTTACCGAGGAACGAGCACCCCGTACGCATCACGTCCATCGGATGCGCGGATTTTGGTATGTGTTCGAGTACTTCCTTCAACGGGCCTGGCAGGCTCCGGAGCTTTCGCAGTTTCGACTTGTAGGCTTCGAGTTGGGTTTGGTTCGGAAGCTCGCCATAGAGGATCAGGTAGGCGACCTCCTCGAATGTTGCCCCGTCGGCCAATCCGGAAATGTCGTAGCCTCGATACGTGAGGCCGGTACCGGTCTTGCCGACAGTACACAGGGCGGTTTCGCCTGCGCTTTGACCGCGCAAGCCCGCGCCGCTCAACTTCTTTTCGGTCGCCATCAGTTCACCTCCTTCGTCTCGTTTTCGAACAACTCATCGAGCTTGCGCTCGTAGTCGTGGTATCCCAGAAAATCGTACAGATCTGCTCGCGTCTGCATCGTCCCAACGATGTTCTTCTGCGTGCCTTCGGTCCGAATCGATCTGTATGTGTTCAACGCCGCCAGGTTCATCGCTCGAAACGCGGACAATGGATATAGCGCCATCGCGATGCCGACACTGCCGAGCTGCTCGGTGGTGAACAACGGCGTTTGTCCAAATTCGGTGATGTTCGCAAGCACTGGCACGTCCACAGCCTGGACGACCTTCGCGTACATGTCCAAATCGGTCATCGCTTCGGCGAATATCGCGTCGGCACCTGCTTCGACGAATGCGACAACGCGCTCCAGCACAACATCGAAGCCATCGACGGCAAGTGCGTCGGTGCGGGCCATGACGATGAAATCAGCGTCGATTTTCGCATCGACGGCCGCCTTGATTCGGTCCGTCATCTCTCCTGTCGGCACAATCGCCTTGTTGGGGCGATGGCCACAGCGTTTTTGTGCCACCTGATCTTCGATATGAACCGCCGCGGCGCCCGCCCGCGTCATCGATTTGATCGACCGGGCGATATTGAACGCACCGCCCCACCCCGTATCGATGTCGACCAACAGCGGCAAGCTCGTCGCCGAGGTAATGCGGCGAACGTCCTCGAGGACGTCTTCGAGCGATGTGATGCCAAGATCCGGCAATCCGAACGATGCGTTGGCGACACCCGCACCCGAGAGATAAATGGCCCTGTATCCGACACGTTCAGCGAGCATTGCCGTGTACGCGTTGATTGCGCCGACAATCTGCAGCGGATGCTCTGTCGTGAGCGCATCGCGCAAGCGGCGTCCAGCACTGGTCTGAGCTGTCATAGATATCTCCATTGCGGTTTGGCGCACTCGACATGTACGGATCCTAACAGGCCGCGACACACCAATCGCTTCGCGAACTCTGCGAGCTTGTCGAGCGCGAGCGCCATGATACGCCAACGCGCACGGAACGCCGTTAGTCTGGCGAACGGCCGAGAGGCGTTCGCGCAATTCAAGCGTCGAGAAGTTGCCGAAGTACTTCATAGCTCTGCGCCGAACGGAATTGCGGATACTCCGACGCCAACGCCGGCGGGCAACGAAAGAAGAATCCGGAGTCGGCCTGCTCCAGCATCGCGACGTCGTTGTACGAATCTCCTGCCGCCAAAACTCGAAACTTGAGCGATTGAAACGCCTTCACCGACTGTCGCTTTGGATCAGGCTGGCGAATCCGATAGCCTACGATCCGCCCGTTGGCGACCTCCAGACGATGGCACAACAGCAGGGGCCATCCCAGCTTCGCCATAAGCGGTTGCGCGAACTCATAGAACGTGTCGGAAACGACTGCTACCTGGTAGTTGCCTCTCGCCCAGTCCAGGAACTCGGCCGCGCCGGGCAACGGGTCGAGTGTCTCGATCACGCTGTGTATCGTTGCGAGATCGATCCCGTGCTGCTGCAGCACGCCAAGGCGGAACCGCATGAGATCGTCGTATACCGGAACGTCGCGGGTGGTTCTTCGAAGCGATTCGATCCCGGTTCGCTCGGCCACACCAATCCAGATCTCCGGAACGAGAACGCCCTCCAGGTCCAGACACAAGACATCCATAACGACCCCGACTTCTCATGGGGATCGTCTCCCCAACTGGTTGAATCAGGCGCGATCTTAGACGACACCCCTACCGTTGTAAGCATAGAAGCACAAAGTATTTTTGGCGCAGAAGGGAGGTTGCTAACCTCGCGCCACACATTAATTTGAAGAACTGGGATGGCCGCTCGGTCGATCGATACCAAGCCTCTGGAAGCGCTCGTCGAACGCAGCGCCGAATCGGTCATAGCCGACGCGTTTGGGCGATTCGAAACGGACCGAATCGCGGTTTCCTTCAGCGGTGCGGAAGACATCGTGCTGATCGATATCGCAGCCAGGCTGCGCTCCGATCTTCAAGTTTTTTCCCTTGATACCGGTCGCCTTCATCCGGAGACATATCGTTTTATCGAGCGTGTGCGTGAACACTACGACATCCGCATAGAACTCCTGATGCCGGACGCGCAGGACGTGCAGGATCTGGTCGGTCGCAAGGGCCTGTTCAGCTTCTATCGCGACGGACACCAGGAATGCTGCTCGATCCGCAAGATCAAGCCATTGCGACGACACCTGCTGAAACTCGATGCTTGGATCACCGGCCAGCGTCGCGATCAGAGCACCACCCGCACCGATGTCCCCCTCGAACAGGAGGACGCGGCGTTTTCGACTGTCGATCACCGCGTCGTAAAATTCAATCCGCTTGCCGGATGGACTTCAGCCGACGTCTGGGACTATATCCGGAACAATGATGTGCCCTACAACCCGCTGCACGACGCCGGATTCATGAGCATCGGCTGCGAGCCATGCACGCGTCCGGTCGGCCCGCACGAGCACGAACGCAACGGGCGCTGGTGGTGGGAGGCTGCCGGCAGTAAGGAATGCGGCCTGCACTTGCAGAACGTTCGGGCCGTGAAGATCGTCGGCTAGTCTCCACGCTGCCTCGACAAAGCATGTCCAGCAGAAAGATCACGTTCGTCAAGAAGGTGCTTGCCGATGGTAAACCCTGTGGCAAGTGTCGCGATGTCGAGACTCGCCTGACCGAAGGTCAGTACTGGCCGGCAATCGAACGGGTAGTAGTTGCGGACGAGCGCGACCCAAACTCCGAAGGTATGCGGCTCGCAGCTCAGCTCGGAGTCGACCGCGCGCCATTCTTCGTCATTGAAACAGAAGGTAAAACAGTTATTTACACCGTATTTCTAAAATTTCTAAAAGAAATTCTGAATGCGGCTGACCAAACTGACGATGCGCAATTGCTGCTCGCAGCGAACCCCGATTTAGATCTGATCTAAAGATCACCGATCAGGTAATTTAATTCCCTGGAAGATGGCCTCTCGCTCCGCGCGGTTGGTGCACGCCAACGACCGCTCGACCACGTCGCGCGTGAGGTGCGGTGCGAACAACTCAATGAAGTCGAACATGAACCGCCGCATGAACGAGCCTTTGCGGCACGCGATGTAAGTCACGCTGGGTCGAAACAGATGGCTCGCATCCAACGCGACGAGGTCGGCGTCGTGAACCGCGTCGTACGACATGGTCGCGATGATGCCGATACCCAATCCCAGGCGCACGTAGGTCTTGATGACGTCCGCGTCAGTCGCGGTAAACACGACATGCGGAGACAATCCGTGATCCGTGAATGCGTCATCCAGTTTCGAGCGACCGGTAAATCCGAATACGTAAGTCACGATTGGTTCCGCCGCAACCGCCTCGAGTGTCAGCGGCGTGACATCGACTAGCGGGTGCCCTTTCGGAACAACCACCGATCGATTCCACGCATAACATGGCATCAGCACGAGGTCGCTGAACAGATCGCTGCCCTCGGTGGCGATGGCGAAATCCACCGTGCCGTCCGAGGCCATCTCTGCGATCTGCAACGGTGTTCCTTGATTCATATGTAGAACGACCTCCGGATAATCCGCGCGAAACGTCTGAATCACCGACGGTAGCGCGTAGCGCGCTTGCGTGTGCGTGGTCGCTATCGCGAGGCTACCCTTGCGCTCATTGCTGAATTCCTGCGCGGCCTGTTTGATGTTTTCGACCTGGCGAAGCATTTCTCCGGCAATCCGAATAATCACCTCTCCAGCCGGCGTAACGCGGGTCAGGTGCTTACCGCTACGCGAAAACACTTCGACACCGAGCTCATCCTCGAGCAACCGGATCTGCTTCGAGATTCCAGGCTGCGAGGTATACAGGCTCTGTGCGGTGGCCGACACGTTCAAGTCATGGTGGGCCACCTCCCAGATATATCGGAGCTGCTGGAGTTTCATATTGTCGCCCGCACTTATAACGCGATGGTCTTAAGCAATTTCAACTATTTCTGACGGTGATAGCAAGCCTTCGGCGCGCCTTCGTCCGGTTCAGTCGTCGGTGCGGGGAACGTGGCCCGACGCGACGTGTCCCAACGCGCGCTCGCAGTTCTGTTCCTGATCGTCAAAGAAAACGTCGGCCCCGAATGCGCGCAGAAATTGCGTCTTGTCTGCGCCGCCGAGGAACAGACACTCATCGAGCCTGACATCCCAGGTTCGCAACGTTCGAATGACCCGTTCGTGGGCCGGCGCGGCACGCGCGGTGACCAGAGCGGTGCGAATGGGGCACGCACGACCATCGAACTCGCTCTGTAATCGATGCAGACCCGCCAGAAAATTCTTGAATGGTCCGCCCGCCAGCGGCCGCGCCGCCGCGGCCTGCTCGGTGGCGGCGAACGCATCGAGTCCGTCTCGCCGGAAAATCTCGTCTGCTTCATTGGAAAACAGCACCGAGTCGCCGTCGAAGGCGATGCGCAGCTCCGGTGCGGGATTTCCTGGCGAACGCGACGCCAGCAGCGTTGCGGCTGCCACCTGGTTGTCGAGAGCGTGTATGACGTCGTCCGAGTCGGTCGACAGGAAGAGGTCGCAATTGAACGCCTGAACATATCGATAGGGTCGCTCCCCACCACAGAATGCGGCGCGGCTGATGTCGAGTTCGTGTGCTTTGATGGAGTTGAAGATTCGTAGACCGGTATCGGCTGAATTTCTCGACAAAAGGATTACTTCTACTCGAACATATTCCAATAATTTATTGATATTTAATAGTTTTCTAACGAATGGATACGCTTCCCCAGGCTCGAGCGCTTCGTCTTCGTGCGCGATCTGGTATTGGCGATACGCTTCGAGGCCCTGCTCTTCGTAGACTCGATTCGAGTCTTCCAGATCAAACAGCGCTCTCGACGAGATGGCGACCGTCAAGACACGGTTGGTCGATTGCGCCGATGCCATGTCGGTCAGGCGTCCAAGTTGGGAATCAACTCGCTCTCGAGTTTGGTGATCATGTCCTTGAGTTTCAGCTTCCGCTTCTTCAAGCGCTGAATTCTCATATGGTCGGTATGGTGGGTCTCAACCATGTACTTGATGACCTCGTCGAGATCTCGATGCTCGACGCGAAGCTCCTCCAACCACCGCAATACGTCCGCGGTTTCCATCGAAGAATTCCAGCGTTGCACAACCGTGTCATGATAAGGGGGTTGTCTACTTCCGAGAAGTCGCTTCTATGAGCACGCGACGACCACCCGGCCGAGGGCTGGAACCGACTCGCGCCTCAACTCATACCACCGTGGATCAGTTCCTGATCGACGCATCGCGCACAAGACTGCCGAGCGATCGATCGACACACCGGCTGCTGTTCGCGATTGACGCGACCGCAAGTCGGCAACCAACGTGGGATCTCGCCTGCGAACTGCACGCGGAGTTGTTCGCCGAAGCCGCGCGGGTTGGAAACATCGCGATTCAGTTGTGCTACTACCGAGGATTGAATGAGTTCGTTGCAAGCGGCTGGGCGACGACATCGCCTGCGCTGCACGATCAGATGATTGGTGTGACCTGCCGCGGCGGTCGAACGCAGCTTCTCAAAGTCCTCGAACATGCGCAGAACGAGGCCTCTCGCCACCCGGCGCGCGCCCTCGTATTCATCGGAGACTGTTTCGAAGAAGATGAGGTCGACGCTTTGCGGCTGGCCGGACAACTTGCGATTCGCGCGCTCCCGGTATTCATTTTTCAGGAAGGCACAGACCGAAACGCGAGCCGAGTGTTTACATCGATCGCCCGGCTTACCGGCGGTGCGCATGTCCCGTTCGACGGCCGCAGCCCGGACGAATTGCGGCGTCTGTTGGGCGCCGTCGCGCAATTTGCAACCGGCGGACGCGCTGCGCTCGAGGTTTATGCACGCAGACTGGGGGGCCCGCAGGGTCGAGCGCTGCTCCGTCAGGTCAAACCGTCATGATCCTGGGTGTGATGGCGGCACTGGTCGCCGCAACGATAGCGGGCCTATTGATTCGTTCATTGTGGATCCGACGCGCCTGGAACATCCGCGCGACTGTGGTCACCCTCGCAGCGGCGCTGTTCGTGGTGGTCGTCGTTGGACTCGCCGCGACCGGACGCCTGAACTGGATCGTCGCCGCGCTTGCCGCGGCCCTTCCGTTCGTGCAGCGACTAGGCCGATTTGCTCGATTCATTCCGTGGCTCGGATCTGTATTGCCGGGGATGCGCAGTGGCGCCGCGCGCGGCCACGCGTCCACGCAAAGCACCAGTTCGGGCGATACGACCACAACCGAGAGTCCGTTTGTTCGCATGACCTTGCATCACGCCTCGGGCCACATGGATGGAGAAATCCTGCTGGGGCGCAATCGGGGTCGATTTCTCAGCGAGCTGGCATTCACCGAGTTGCTCGGACTGCTCGCAGAGGTGAACGACTACGATTCGCAACGACTGATCGAAACCTACCTCGACCATCACGACCCTGGTTGGCGTACCAACGGGCGGGATCAACCCGGCGCGACCGGCCAGGTGATGAGCTCACGCGAAGCGCTGGAGGCCCTGGGACTCGCGGATGGAGCCAGCCGCGACGACATCGTTGCCGCCCACCGGCGGCTCATTCAAAAGCTGCATCCCGACAGGGGCGGTTCGACCTACCTCGCGGCCTTGTTGAACCGGGCGAAGGACACTCTCATCAAAGACCAATGATCTGTGGCGGTCATCACAGCTGCAACGGCGGGTGTGACATAGCATTTCCGCTTATGTCGAGATGCCCCGAACGTCGCAGTTTTGAACGCTTTCCCGTCGCCGACATGAAGGCGTCGATTTCCGTTCGGCATCGCTTGGGAACCCATCAAGCCGATGTCGTGGACTTCAACCGATTCGGGGTTACGGTCGTACTGCAACGCGCCATTCCGGTCAACAAGCCCCTCTACTTAGCCTTGAGGTATGCCGGTATGCGCCTCGATGGGATCGTTGGCGCCGCGCATCACTGCCGCTTCACGATGAACGGCTCGTTCCGCTGCGGAATTCGGTTCCGCACGGGCTCGCCGATCCAACTCGACCGCGACGACATCGAACTTGAGTTGGAGAAGTTGGAGAAGATGCTGGCGGAATCGATCGTCCGCAACGTGACATGAAGCAATGGCTACATGAAACTTCGGGCTTCCTCTTCCAATGCAATGAAGCGCCGCACCCAGTTGTCCATCAGCTGAAACTCCGAGTCGCGTAGTCCGAACGCGCGGCCGACTTCCTTGAGCAGGCATTCTTCCTCGATTTCAAATGCGCCGTCTGCATAAGACAGGCGCAACAGGTTGAGCATCGCGATCGCCTGCGATTGCCGCGAATCGAAAACGCGATCGATGCCGTTGAGTTCGATGTATTGCGACTCGGTCTGAGGATTGAGTTCCATTTCCCGCTTGAATTCATCAAGCATGCCTTCCTCGTTCGGATCCAGAAGTCCGTCCGACACAACGACGTTGTGTGCCAGCCCCAACAACGTCACCCGCTGCTGTTGGGAGAGGCGAGACAGCCACATCGACGATCAAGCGCCGCGGAAGAATGTTGAAACGATCGATGCCAGCATGATGACGACCGCCAACCAGCCCCACGCGATGAAGAGTTTCACGATCCAGCTCTGATCGAAGAAATCCTCGATGAGGTACCACATGTTCGAATGTCCGTTGCGAAGTCCCGCAGAGAATATCAAAGAATCAGGCTGTCGCGGTGGTTGCATGGAGGTCATGGGTATCGGCGCGGGTGATCGTGACGTCCAGCAAATCACCCGGCCGGCAGTCGACGTGATCAATGTAAACGCATCCGTCGATTTCGGGCGCATCGCCACGAGAACGTCCGACTGCACGATCGGAATCGATCGAATCGATGATGACCTGGAGGCGACCTCCTACCTTGGAGGCAAGGCGGCGCTCACTGATTCGTTGCTGATGCAGCATCAATCGTTCCAACCGCTCATGCTTCAGCGCATCGGGAACCGGATCCGGTAGTTCGTTCGCCGCGGCTCCATCCACGTTTGAATAGGCGAAACACCCCACGCGGTCCAGGTTGGCATCGCTCAGAAATGCCAGCAACGCTTCGAATTCGGCGTCGGTCTCGCCGGGAAAGCCGACGATGAAGGTTGAACGGATTGTCAGATCCGGACAGACGTCTCGCCATCGCGCGATGCGTTCCAGCGTGCGATCCGACGCCGCCGGTCGGCGCATCAGCTTCAGAATGCGCGGAACGCCGTGCTGCATCGGTACGTCGAGGTACGGGAGCACCAGACCCTCCGCCATCAACGGCAACAGTTCATCGACATGAGGGTAAGGATAGACGTAGTGCAGCCGCACCCACGGCACGAGGCGACCGAGTTCCCGGCACAACGCGATCATGTCGCTGCGCAAGGGTCGTCCACCCCAGAAGTCGGTACGATATTTCAGGTCCAACCCGTACGCGCTCGTGTCCTGAGAAATCACCAGTAGTTCCTTGACGCCCGACCTCGCCAGCCCCTCCGCTTCGTCGAGAACGCTGCCGATTCGGCGCGACACGAGCTTGCCGCGCAGAGATGGAATGATGCAAAACGAGCACGTGTGGTTGCATCCCTCCGATATCTTCAAATATGCATAGTGGCGTGGCGTGAGTTTGACGCCAGTTCCCGGCACCAGATCGATCAGCGGATTTGGCGTCGGTTGCGGAACGGCGTCGTGAACCGCACGCACAACGGCTTCGTACGCGGCGGGACCGGTGATCGAAAGCACCTGCGGGAACTGATCCTTAATCAAATTGGCGCGCGCACCGAGACAGCCCGTAACGATCACGCGGCCGTTCTCAGAAACTGCTTCGCTGATGGCCTCCAGAGATTCGGCCACAGCGCTATCGATGAATCCGCAGGTGTTGACGACAACCACATCTGCGTCGTCATAGGTTGGACTCGTTACGTAGCCGTCTGCTCTCAGCTGGCTCAGAATCCGTTCCGAGTCCACAAGCGCCTTCGGGCAGCCCAGGCTCACGAAACCGACCCGTCCAGGGCGCACGGCAGTATCGGCAGTTGACTCGCGCATACCAGGCTTGACCTTACTCGGGTTGAACTTGCAAGACCGTTGATCTCGGACGAAGGGCGCCGCCAACGTGAAGCGGATTCGGAAGGCTGCGTATTGTAGCCGATCGCCCGACAGGTTTGGCAGCGACGCGAAGCACTCCTACAATCGACTCGCGCGTTTGAAGGAAATCGTATAGTGCGTCCGCACTTGCACCGCGAATGAAATCGAAGCCGTTGATCACGCTCGACGACGTTCTATTGCAATTTCGCTCGAACGGCACCGTGCTGACCGGTAGCGAGCGCTTGAAACGCGCACTGATCGATGCGTACGGCGCACATCAGAGTGCGCTTTCGACGACGACGCAGCCGCGCGCGCCGATCTTCACGCTAACGGAATACCTGCGCGAGAAATTCGCGGCACTGCAGCACCTGGGGGCGGTGGATGTCGAACTGTTGAGCCCGAGCGCTCAGCGGCTGGCGTGGCTCGAATGCTGCCCGCCATCTGCCGACCTCGATGCGGAAGGCCTGTATGAGCGAATCGCAGACGCATGGCGCCTGGTTCATGACTGGGGGCTGAGCGGAGACCTGGCGCAATTCAACGACAACGAAAATCATCGGTTGTTCCGTAGCTGGATAGAAGCATTCAGGCGAGAAGCAGAAGCCCGCCACTGGACGTCCGAAGCCGAATTGACATCGTTCATTGCAGATGCAGTGGAAAATGGATCGTTGTCCGCCGAACCGCTGCTATTGCTCGGATTCGATGTCGTGCCGCCGAGTTTGCAGAGCCTGCTCGACGTACAGCAGCGCCGCGGCGTTTCGGTGCGCGTACATACCATGCGGCAGGATCTCGCGAGCCGTCTCGCAATCGCATCTGCAGGAAACGCCCAACAAGAGTTGCGAGCCGCGGTCCACTGGGCGAAGGAAATTCTGCTGACTGCGAATCAACCAACGACGATCGGTATCGCGGTACGGGATCTAACGACATCACACGATCGCGTCGTACGTGAACTCGATGCGATCTTGCGACCGCACGACAGCGACGCAGAACCCGCAACGAGTCCATACAATGTTTCCGGCGGCGTCGCATTGAGCACCATTGGCGTGGTGAGCGACGCACTTGATTTCCTCGATTGGCTTTTCGAGCCGTTTCTCTACCCGCATGTCGCACGGATCCTGCGCTCGCCGTTCCTCAGCTTCGACATGTCGCCTTCGAAAGCTCTGGATTCGGCGCTACCCGAATCCTTCGACGCGGGTCGATTTGCGACACATGCGCGTAACGCGCTCCTGCGCGAACTTGTCGATCGCGCGCGACGAATCGGCCTGGTGGGGCTCGATACCGCAATCACCGAAATGCACGCGATTCTAGAGGCAGCGGGCTGGCCTAATCTGGCGCGGCTTTCCGGCGAGACTTACCAGGCGCATCAGGCATTTCTCGAACTGCTCGATGAGTTGGCGACCCATACAGGATTGATGCGGCCCCGCCACTTCAGCGCGATGATCAGCCAAATTCGGCACGCGGCAGATCATCGGCTCTTTGCCCCCGAACGGCCCCGGGCAGCGCTTCAGGTGCTCGGCTATCTCGAGACGGTCGGGCTCCAATTCACGCACTTGCGGGTCATTGGGCTCAATCACCTCGACTGGCCCGGCGCACCGGAACCGAACCCGTACGTCCCGCTGCGACTACTACGCGCCGCCAATGTAGTGCGTTCGGACGCTGAAGGAGAGATCGCATTCGCTCGACGAATGATCCACCACTGGCAGCACGCTGCCGATACGGTCGTGTTCAGCTACTCGAACCCAAGCGACGATACCGAAGGTCACGTGAGTCCACTCGTCGGTGACCTGCAAGCCCCGCTGCACACCCTGGACGAAGACATATCGCACTCCGGCCACCCATACCTGATGCGGCGGCGATCGGTTCGACTGGAGGAGCGCGCAGAGGCCAACGTAGGCGCCATTCAGATGGGTCGGCTGCGCAATCGGGGCACAGGTGTTCTGCGCGACCAGTCGGCCTGCCCGTTTCGTGCCTTCGCTCGCCACCGACTTCACGCGTCCACGCGGCGATCACCGCATTCGTACCCGGATGCAGTCGAACTCGGTGTCGCGATCCACGCCGCACTACGCAACCTATTCGACCGTCTGGGTCCGGTGATCGACCCGAATCGACTCGATGCAGAGGCGCTCGAGACCAGTCTCGACGCGGCCGTGTCCGCTGCGCTGGCGAGCTATCAGCATCTCCCGGCCGAGCTTCGATTGCCTGAGCGGGTACGCCTGAAGAATCTGTTGCTCGAATGGCTCGAGGTCGAACGGGCGAGACCGCCGTTTCGCGTGGTCGCCAACGAACACGCCACGACAATCTCGTTGGGGGGAATTGAATTTCGTCTGCGAATCGACCGAATCGATGCCGTGAATTCGAACGAAGGAATGCTGGTGATGGACTACAAGACCGGCGTGACGTCTGCAAATGCGGTCCTCGGCGCGCGACTCGAGGAACCACAACTACCGATGTACGCACTGAGCATACCCGCGTGCATCGCAATCGGATTCGCTCGCATTCGCCGCAACGAATGCCGCCTGAGCGGGTGGTCCGAAAAGCGCTTCGAGCAATCCCCGGATATCCGGCTCGATGCTCCGCCGACGGAGTTTGCTGGTGGCTGGGAGCAACTCAAACGGGCCTGGAACGATCATCTGACGCGGCTTGCGGAGGATTTTCGACGCGGGGCTGCCGATGTCGACCCGCGCAACGCGAAAGCATGTCGCGAATGCGATCTTCACGCGCTGTGCCGCATTCGCGAGACCCGCCGGTTTGCATTCGACTGACTCGCTACCCGGAGACGTGTCCGACGACCGGCAACGCTCGCGGGCGGTCGATGTTCTTCGATCCGTCGTCGTACAGGCACCCGCCGGATCCGGCAAGACCGCATTGCTGGTCGAGCGGTTCGTCAACCTGCTCGCCGTCGTCGATCGGCCTGAAGAAATACTCGCCATCACATTCACGCGCAAAGCCGCGGGCGAAATGCGGGCGCGCGTGCTGGCGCTTCTGGACGACGGCAGCGCGCGCGCAGAGGCGATTCGTCTACGCAGTAGCTCACTCGGCTGGCACCTGGAAACGCAGCCGTCACGTCTGCGGATCCAGACGATCGACGCACTTTGCACAGCCCTGGCTCGCCGACTACCGATCACGAGCGGCCTAGGCGACCGCCTCAACGTCGTTGAAGACGCGGATGCGCTGTATGCAGACGCAGTCGGTCGGCTGTTCCAACGACTCGACATGCCCGATCCGTTCAATTCGGATCTGATCGGACTGCTCGAACTCTTCGACAACGATTACGCGCGCGTCCGTGCGGCAATGATCGCGATGCTCGCGCGGCGCGATCAATGGTTCGGTGTGGTCGGATCAGTATTGCTCGCGGGTCGAACCAATGATCGGCCGAATGGGGTCGACGAACGCGCACGATCCACGGCGATAGCGCACACGATCGAAGCTGGAATCGAGTCGCTGCATCGATCTGCAATCGAAGACATCGAAGCCGATCTCAATGAGGATCTCCGCGTCCGTTTGAACGAATGTGCGGCTGACGCCGCCACGCGTCTCGACCGTCCATGGACTAGCCGTAGCCTGGAGCGCATCGAGGCGTGGCGGTTCGTCGCAGAACTCGTGGCGACGCAGGACGGTAACCCCAGAGCCCGACTTGGCAAAGCGCAGGGATTCGGCTCCCGTTCCAATGACACCTCATCAAAGGCGCGCTTGAGGTCATTGATCGACGATTTGGCCGAGGACGGTTTGATTGCGCGGATTGCGTCACTTCGTACCCTACCGAACACACACCTGGATCCGACTGAAGTCAAATCAATCGTCGCGGTCGCGACAGCGCTTGCGCTGGCAGGTCTGGAACTCGGCAGGGTGTTTCGCAAACATCACGTAGTAGATTTCGCGGAACTGACATTCGCTGCACACCGCGCGCTCGGCGAAGCCGAGTCGCCAACAGATCTGGCGCTCGCGCTCGACTATCGGATCAAGCATCTACTGGTGGATGAATTTCAAGATACGTCGGCTACCCAGTATCGACTGCTCGCCCGATTGATTCAGGAGTGGCCGAGCGACGCGACGCGATCGATGTTCATCGTCGGCGATCCGATGCAGTCGATCTACCGATTCCGCGACGCCGATGTTGCATTGTTTCAGCGGACCCGACGCCACGGAATCGGGGAACTGCAACTGGAGCCGATCGATCTGACCAGCAACTTTCGTTCTTCGCCTGCGCTCGTGGATTGGTGTAACACCACGTTCGCGGCGGCATTCGGTTCCATCGATGATCCGGTGCTCGGTCGCGTGGCGTTCTCGCCGTCGACGGCTGTGCGCGGGGAACGGCTCGACGATGGATGCGAGATCGTGCTCATTGCGTGTGACCGCGACGACGGCGCACACGACGAGTCGCGCATTCTCGTGGAACACATCGAACGCGTTCGCGCGCAGCATCCGACCGAATCGGTTGCCGTCCTGGCGCGCAACCGCATGCACATGGAGTCCGTCATGGGCCGACTCACCGCGCGCGAAATCGCATGGGTTGGCACCGATATTCACTCGCTGTCGGAATCCCCCGTCATCAGTGACCTGATGAGTCTCGCCAGAGCGCTTTCGTCAGACGATGATCGAATCGCATGGCTCGCGCTGCTGCGCGCACCGTTCGTCGGCCTGACACTGAACGATCTCGAAATCGTCGCCGAGGCTGAAGACGGGCCTGCAGCGTTTGTCCGCGACGACGTGCGTCACCCTGCCCTGTCCGGCGACGGCCAGACGCGTTTGCGACGGGTTCGCCCCCTCTTGAAGCGTGCACGACGGCACCGTAGCCAAATACGGGCACGAGCATGGATCGAGAGTGCGTTCATCGGACTTGGCGGTATGGACGCCTATGAAATCGCCGACGCTACAATGCACGTCGAGCGCTTTCTGAACATCATAGATGAGGGGCATGCGCGGACGCTCGATGTCGACCGTCTCGAACGTTCGGTGGCACGTCTGTTCGCCGAGCCGTCCGCGACTACCGATTACGTCACCGCTTCAGTCAACGTGATGACGATCCACCGCGCCAAAGGTCTGGAGTTCGATCATGTATTCGTGCCCGGTTTGCACAAGGTCAACCGAATTGACGATCCAGCAACGGTGCTCTGGCGCCCCGAAGGCAACCATCTATTGCTCGGAGTGCCGGGTATCGGAAGACGGGGTGGCGTGTATCAGTGGCTGCAACACGAGGAGCGCCATCGAGACCGTCACGAGCAGACCCGCCTGCTTTACGTCGCCGCAACACGCGCGCGGCACAGTCTGCATCTGTTCGCGGCGCTCCCTGCAGATGGCGACGTGTTGCGCCGGCCACCGTCGCGTTCGTTGCTGGCAGGCATCTGGCCCACCGTCGCCGATCAGGCACAGATCATTCGGCAAACTGAGCCGACGCTCGACGCGACTCAACCGAATCGTCGCCGCCTAATCCTGCCAGCCAACTACGTGTGGCATCCACCGACCGACGCCGAAGAGTCGGCGTGATGCAATCGAAGACCCGAAGCCAACGGCAACGCGATGGGGACCTTGATTTTCCTGCGAACGGCGCCGAGAATCCGCCGCTATGGATCACGCAGCGAACACGCGCCACATCGCATCGACCGAGTCTCCGGATGCTCGTCGCGCCGCTACGTATTGGTTTGGCTACGCATTCGTGCATTAGCGTGGCCTGACCCGTGAATGGGAGGGCAACGCAGGTTGCCCCCGGGAAAACCCCGATCGGCAGCCGCCTCTCGGGGTTTTTTTTTACGAGGTGAAACGTGGAACAACTCGAAAATCTGAACGTGGTGGCACAGGAACTGCTCGTCACCCCGGCGCAGTTGAAGGGGGAATTACCGGTCTCTGACGCCATACGTCGGCGGGTCAGCGACGCGCGTCAGCAGGTCCGAAACATTCTCAACGGGCGCGACGACCGTCTGCTGATCGTCGTCGGGCCGTGCTCGATTCACGATGTCCACGCCGCGGAAGACTATGCCCGACGCTTGGAAGCTCTCGCGCGCGAGGTGGCACCGACACTGCTGATCGTCATGCGCGCCTACTTCGAAAAACCGCGCACGACCGTAGGTTGGAAGGGGCTCGTCAACGATCCGTTCCTCGACGACACGTTTCATATCGAAGAGGGTATTCGAATCGCGCGACGGCTTCTGCTGCGAATCGCGGAGCTTGGCCTGCCGCTGAGCACCGAGGCCCTGGACCCGATTTCACCGCAGTATCTGCAGGAACTGATCGCATGGTCCGCGATCGGCGCACGCACCACCGAATCACAGACCCACCGCGAGATGGCATCGGGCCTGTCGTCTGCGGTCGGCTTCAAGAACGGAACCGACGGTAGCCTTGGTGTCGCCATCAACGCACTTCAGTCCGTGTCGAAACCACATCGATTTCTCGGCATCAACCAATCAGGCCAGGTTTCGATCATTCATACCCGGGGCAACGGCGCTGCACACGTCGTGCTACGTGGAGGGCATGGCGGTCCGAACTACGACCGCGACAGCGTCGCCGCGTGTGAGCGGGCGCTCGCAGAGGCGGGCCTGATGGCAAACATCATGATCGACTGCAGCCACGCGAATTCCGGCAAAGACCCGCTTCGTCAAGTGTCTGTCGCGCGGGACGCAGCGGCACAGATCAAGGCCGGGAATCGTTCGATCATCGGCCTGATGATCGAAAGCAACATCAACGCCGGCAACCAGACGCTCACCAAAGACCTGGATCGACTGGCCTATGGTGTATCGGTCACCGATCCGTGCATCGACTGGCAGACCACCGCGAGTCTGTTGCGTGAACTGGCGTTTGAGTTGGGGGACGTTCTACCCAAACGACTGCGTAAGGGCGCGAGATCGGATGCGGCCTGACGTGTCCGATTCGGGTCACTGATAATAGGCGTGCTCACGGATGCTGTGATCGGTGCTGTCTTTGATTGCGACCAGTTCCGGAATCTGCTCCAGCAACGAACGCTCGACACCCTGCTTCAAAGTGATGTCGACCGCCGAACATCCCTGGCAGCCGCCACCAAACTGCAGCACCGCAGTGTTGCCGTCGACAACCTCGATCAGCGTGACCTGGCCGCCATGCGATGCCAGCCCAGGATTGA
Source organism: uncultured Gammaproteobacteria bacterium (assembly GCA_963812255.1). GTDB lineage: Bacteria > Pseudomonadota > Gammaproteobacteria > Pseudomonadales > Azotimanducaceae > DATJGR01. The sequence goes on from CAWEUM010000002.1 coordinate 246,900, forward strand.
TCTCGTTGTAGAGCACGTAGTTGATACGGTCTTCGAGCGGCGCGTCAGGGCCGACACTGGGCACGCGTGCGTTCGGCGCTTTGATGGTCAGCTGGCCACCCATGCGATCGTCCTGATAGTCCACCACACCGCCTTCGAGGTAAGGCTCGCTGCGCTTTTCGATCCAGGCCGTAAAGCCGTCATAGCTGACGGGTACGTCGTCGCTCTGCTCTTCGCCGGGGCGGCAATACGCGATACAGGTTTCAGCGTGCGGGGTACCAGGTTGGCTGACGAACACCCGGATACCAATATCCGCGTGCTCCTGTTTTGCCAGCAATTCACGCAGATATGCCTGTGCAGTTTTTGAAATTTCGATCATGGAACATACCCGACTAAATCAGTCGGGTATGTTACGCAATCGAATGCGACGTGGCCAGCGTGTCCACGCCCAGTGAATCGATCTTGACGCTCCTTTCGGGGTGGTGAGACCGTTCTGAGTGGCTTTGGCCGATGCGGCTGAGCCTCCTTCACCGGCCGGAACCTGCCGCCAACTAGGATGAACGCAGCTCATGTTGACCGCAAATTACTTCCATTGCGTTCACGTTCACGGCCGGTAGCATGGCGGGTTCGTGTGTCTGATGGATTTTCGATGACCACTTCAAGCCCCTTGGCCGGCGCGCTGCATCGACGCATCCTCGTCGTCGACGGCGCGATGGGCACCATGGTCCAGCGGCATCGGCTGGCAGAAGCGGATTATCGCGGTGACCGGTTCGCCAAGCATGATCACTCGCTCGGCGGTAACCATGATCTTCTGACGTTGACTCGCCCCGAGATCATCAGCGATATACACCGGGCGTATCTCGCGGCTGACGCGGACATCATCGAGACCAACACCTTCAGCTCGACGCGGATCGCCCAGGGCGACTACGGGCTGCAGGACATCTGCGAAGAGCTGAATCGCGCCGCAGCCCAACTCGCGCGTGCGGCCGCCGACGAATTCTGGACACCGGACCGACCCCGATTCGTCGCGGGCGTCCTAGGGCCGACGAACCGAACCGCGAGCCTGTCCCCGGACGTCAACGATCCGGGCGGTCGCAACGTGACATTCGTTGCGCTCGTCGATGCCTACTCCGAAGCGCTGAAGGGCCTGCTGGCCGGCGGCGTCGATCTGATCATGATCGAAACGGTCTTCGACACGCTGAACGCGAAAGCCGCCATCTTTGCGATCGAGTCGGAGTTCGCGCGGCGCGGCGAGCGGATTCCGGTGATGATCTCCGGCACTATCACAGACGCCAGCGGACGCACGCTGTCCGGCCAGACCCCAGAGGCCTTCTGGCTGTCAATCGCGCACGCTCAGCCACTGATCGCCGGGTTGAATTGCGCATTGGGTGCCGAACAGTTGCGGCCGCACGTCGAATCGATCGCGCATGCGGCAAGTTGTTACGTCAGCGTCCACCCGAATGCCGGACTACCGAACGAGTTCGGCGGCTACGACCAGGCGGCCGAGTACATGGCGGGACTGATTGGAGAGTTTGCCACCGCGGGCCTGGTGAATCTTGTCGGCGGGTGCTGCGGCACGACACCCGAACACATCGCCGCGATCAGCGCCGCCGTCGCCGGCGTGAAGCCGCGCGCACTGCCGAAGCAAGATCGAAAGCTGCGTCTTGCCGGTCTTGAACCGCTCGTCGTCGATGAATCTTCACTGTTCGTCAACGTCGGTGAGCGCACCAACGTGACCGGCTCCGTGCGTTTCAAAAAGCTGATTCGCGAGGGTGCGCTCGAGACGGCGCTCGACGTGGCGCGTGACCAGGTGGACAACGGCGCCCAGATTATCGACGTCAACATGGACGAAGGCATGCTGGATGGCGCCGCGCTGATGACGCAATTCCTCAACCTCGTGGCCACCGAGCCGGATATCGCGCGCGTGCCGATCATGGTGGATTCGAGCAAGTGGGACGTAATCGAAGCGGGCCTTCGCTGCATCCAGGGAAAGCCGGTCGTCAATTCGATCAGTCTCAAAGAAGGCGAAGCAGAATTCATAGACAAGGCGCAACGTTGTCGCCGCTATGGTGCGGCAGTCGTCGTCATGGCGTTCGACGAAAACGGGCAGGCTGATACGCTGCAGCGCAAAATCGACATCTGCAGGCGTTCCTATGACATCCTCGTCGATGTGGTCGGATTTCCGGCGGAAGACATCATCTTCGATCCGAACATCTTCGCGATCGCGACGGGTCTCGAGGAACACAACAACTACGGCGTGGATTTCATAGAGGCGTGCACGTGGATCAAGGCGCACCTTCCATACGCGCACACTTCGGGCGGCGTCAGCAATGTGTCGTTCTCGTTCCGGGGCAACGACACCGTACGCGAAGCGATCAACACGGTGTTTCTGTATCACGCGATCCGCGCCGGACTATCGATGGGTATCGTCAACGCGAGCCAGCTCGGCATCTACGAGGAGATCCCGCTTGCGCTGCGCAACCGCGTCGAAGACGTGGTACTGAACCGTCGCACCGATTCCACCGATCAGTTGCTCGCGATTGCCGATGAATACGCCACTCGCAGCGCAAGCGCGGTTGCGGACGATCCTGAGTGGCGCAAATCGCCGGTCGCCGAGCGACTGCGGCATGCGCTCGTCAAAGGCATCAACGCGTTCGTGGTTGCCGATACAGAAGAGGCACGTCTGGCCGCCAAACGCCCTCTCGATGTCATCGAGGGACCGCTGATGGCTGCGATGAACGTTGTTGGCGACCTGTTCGGCGCGGGCAAGATGTTCCTGCCGCAAGTCGTCAAGAGTGCCCGTGTCATGAAACAGGCGGTTGCTCACTTGATTCCGTATATCGAGGCCGAGAAGGAAGATGGCGCCAAGGCTAAAGGCAAGATTGTCATGGCGACGGTGAAGGGCGACGTGCACGACATCGGCAAGAACATCGTCGGCGTCGTGCTCCAGTGCAACAACTATGAAGTCATCGACCTCGGCGTGATGGTGCCGTGCGAACGCATCCTCGAAACTGCACGAACCGAAAATGCAGACATCATCGGATTGTCCGGGCTGATTACCCCGTCGCTCGACGAAATGGTCCACGTCGCTTCGGAAATGCAGCGCGCGGGTTTCGATATCCCATTGCTGATTGGCGGCGCAACGACGTCCAGGGCACACACTGCCGTGAAGATCGAACCCGCCTATCAGCGCGGACCGACGGTATATGTCACCGACGCTTCACGTGGTGTGGGTATCGCATCGACGTTGCTCTCGCGCGAACAACGCGGCGCGTTCGTCAGCGGCGTCAAACAGGAATACGAAGCGATTCGCGTACGCTCGAGCGCGCGTGCCGACAAAACCGTGCTGTTGCCCTATGCCGAAGCGGTGGCCAGGGGACCCGCAATCGACTGGACTGCGTTTCGCGCAACGAAACCAAGCTTCCTCGGCACGCGCCTTTTCAGCGACTATCCATTGGAGGAACTCGCCCGCTACATCGATTGGTCACCGTTCTTCAGGACGTGGGAACTAGCCGGTAAATTCCCGAAGATTCTGACCGATCCAGTAGTTGGCGAAGCGGCACGCGCCGTCTACGAAGACGCCGAGAACATGCTGCAGCGAATCATCGACGAGAGCTGGTTCAGCGCAAACGGTGTGGTCGGCTTCTGGCGCGCGCAGCGGCACGGTAGCGACGACGTCGTGCTGTTCGACACCGACGGGTCGCCACTGGCCACGCTACACCATCTGCGCCAACAGTCGAAGAAGGGCGCCGAAGGTGCTTATTTCTCGCTGGCAGACTTCGTCGCTCCGGCGCCGCACGTGGATTATGTGGGCGGCTTCGCCGTCAACGCCGGAACAGGGATCGACGAAGTCGTCGCCCGATTCCAACGCGCTCACGACGACTACAACGCGATCCTGGTCAGATCATTGGCCGACCGGCTGGCGGAAGCATTCGCAGAGCGTCTGCACGAGCGCGTCAGGAAGGAGTTCTGGGGGTATTGCGCGGACGAGCACCTGACCACCGATGAATTGATCGCCGAGCAGTATCGGGGGATTCGACCGGCACCCGGCTATCCCGCATGCCCGGACCACACCGAGAAGACCACACTGTTCGAGCTGTTGAAGCCGCAACGGGCGCACATGGCATTGACGGAACATTTCGCGATGTCTCCCGCTGCCGCAGTCGCCGGCTGGTATTTCTCGCATCCCGACGCGCGATATTTCGGTGTGGGCAAGCTGGCGCGCGACCAGATCGAAGACTATGCGCGCCGCAAGGGCGAGTCAGTCGAGGCCGTCGAGCGCTGGCTCAGACCCAACTTGGCCTATTGACGCCAACCCGATCTCAGGACTGGCTTGATATGAAGTGAATCGCGGCGAGTATCAGCGACAGAAATATCGTCAGTACCGCAACCACATCCGCCTTTTCGTCACTCCAGTGTCTTGGCTGCTGTTCGGAATCGGACACGGTTACCTCGGATGTCTGGGTGGAAACGCGCGCGAGTTTAGATCAGGCGTCCCGGCGCCTCAATGCGTTCTATCCATAGAGACATTGGTTAGTTCGTTCGGGCCCTGCATATTGGTAACGTTCGGGCCTACCGGCACCGATACCCAGACTCCGCTAAACCCATGTATCGCTACGACGAGTTCGACCAGCAATTTCTCGATGAACGCGTCGCGCAGTTTCGCGACCAGACGCGCCGCTACATCGATGGGAAGCTATCGCACGAAGACTTTCTGCACCTGAGGCTGCGCAACGGTCTCTACATTCAGCGCCTTGCGCCGATGCTCAGGGTCGCAGTCCCATACGGCACGCTCTCCTCTCGGCAGCTACGCATGCTCGCGCATGTTTCACGTTACTACGACAAGGGCTATGGGCATCTCAGCACACGCCAGAACATGCAGTTCAACTGGCCCGACCTCGCTGAAGTGCCTGACATTCTTGCCGACCTCGCCTCCGTTCAGATGCACGCGATCCAGACCAGCGGGAACTGCATACGCAACGTCACCTCCGATCAGTTTGCTGGCGTCGCGGCCGATGAAACCGTCGACGGCAGGCCGTACTGCGAGCTGATTCGCCAGTGGTCCACAGCGCATCCTGAGTTCGATTGGCTGCCACGAAAGTTCAAGATCGCGATCAACGGCGCGAAGACCGATCGCGCCGCGATTGCGATCCATGACATCGGCATCGAGGCGCGTCGTATCGATGACGCGGTCGTCTTCGACATCAGTGTCGGCGGAGGATTGGGGCGCACACCGATTCTGGCCAGTCTGATTCGCGAGAATCTACCTGACGTACACCTGCTGACATATCTGGAAGCCATCCTCCGCGTCTACAATCGATATGGCCGACGCGACAACAAACACAAAGCCAGAGTAAAAATCCTCGTCCGTGCACTCTCGGCCGAGGTGTTCCGCAATCAGGTCGATGCCGAGTGGGAACACATCAAGGACGGCCCGACCACTCTGACGCACGAGGAAATCGATCGAGCAGTGGCATCGTTCACACCGCCTGCATACCTGACGCTCACCGACGACCCGAGTCTCGCGGCTACTCGGCTGACTGAACCTGAGTTCAGCCGTTGGGTGGCCACCAACGTTGCCCCTCACAAAAAATCCGGCTACGCGATCGTAACGCTGTCGACGAAGGTGACGGGCGTGCCGACGGGCGACGTGAGCGACATTCAGATGGACGCCGTGGCGGACTGGTCGGAGCGGTTCGGCTTCGGCGAGATTCGTATCGCCCACGATCAGAACTTCGTGCTGCCCGATGTGCCCCAGCGGGACCTGTTCACGCTCTGGAAGCTGGCCCGCGCGCAGCGGCTCGCAACTCCGAATCTCGGCAAGCTGACCGACATCATCTGTTGCCCGGGCGGCGACTACTGTTCGCTCGCCAATGCCAAATCCATCCCGATCGCCGAGGCGATTCAGCGGCGCTTCGACGATATCGACTATCTGTACGATCTGGGTGACATCAGCCTGAACATCTCGGGCTGCATGAACGCGTGCGGCCATCACCACGTCGGCAATATCGGTATTCTCGGCGTCGACAAAAAAGGCGAGGAGTGGTACCAGATCTCGGTCGGCGGCAATGCTGGACGCGGCGCATCGATTGCGGAGATCCTCGGGCCCTCCTTCTCGCGGGTCGCCGTCCCCGACGTGATCGACGCGCTGCTCAACGTCTACGTCGAACACCGTGAACTTGGCGAGCAGTTTCTCGACTGCTATCGACGCATCGGGATCAAGCCATTCAAGGAAACGGTTTATGCCGAGTCTCATTAGGGACGGTCGGGTCGTTCCCAACGACTGGGGTCTGCACGAGGACGTCGGCGCAGATCTCGTACCGACGCGCAGCATCGTGCCCGCCAAATGCGCACTGACACATGTGGACTCACTGTTCGTGGCCGGTCGCGAAATCGGCATATGGGTTGACGGTGACGCTGACCCCAACGAACTCGTGCCGCTTCTCAACCGGGTTGCGTTGATCGGAATCAGATTCTCCACAGTGAACGACGGTCGCGGCCTGTCGATTGCCGCGCTGCTGCGAACGCGTCTTGGCTTCAAAGGAGAGCTGCGTGCCATCGGCAACGTGCATGAGGACGTGCTTCACTATATGCGGCGCTGTGGCTTCGATTCCTACGAACTTCCGGATGGTCACGATCCGGCCATTGCGCTGGCGGCGATGAATCCATACACCGAGTACTATCAGGGATCCGTCGTCGATCCTCGCCCCGCCTTTCGTCGCGTTGCACGCGGCTGAATTTCCCGCAACTTTGTCGGACCGTGTCGAGCGATCGGTCGGCTGTCATACTCATTCAACGTCACACTGTTGACCGCCCATGCACGCCGGGATTGTCGAATCGTTTTTCCTCATTTTTGCCGGCGCGGCCGTCCTGGCCGCAGCAGCACTCTATAGCCGCCAGCCATTGCTCGTGGCGTACATCGCCGTTGGCGGCATCGCCGGCCCTCATGGGTTTGGCTGGGTCAATGATGCATCGATGGTTCGCGAAATCTCGGAGTTCGGCATCATCTTTCTGTTGTTTCTAGTCGGCCTCGATCTGCAGCCCGCGAAGCTGAAAAACATGGTTGGTTCGGCGATCGTCACAGCACTGGTGAGTTCCGCCATCTTCTTTGCGGCCGCCGTCGCCGTGATGTTCGCGTTCGGTTTCTCGTCCATCGACGCAATCGTGGTGGGGACGGCATGCATGTTTTCGAGCACGATCGTGGGGCTGAAGCTGCTGCCTACGACCGTGCTGCACCACCGCCACATCGGTGAACTCGTGGTCAGTTTGTTGCTTATTCAGGATTTGATCGCGATCCTTGCGCTGATCATTCTGTCCGGCCGAGATGCTTCGGTAACCGACGCGCTCGGAAGCATCGTCGAGGTGTTCGTCGCACTGCCGGCGCTGGTGATTGCAGCGCTGGTCGTCGTGCGATTCCTGGTGTTGCCGCTCATCCACAAGTTCGAGGCATTCCACGAGTTCATTTTCCTCGCAGCCATCGGCTGGTGCCTCTCGGTCGCCTGCGGCGCAAAACTGATCGGGTTGTCGCTGGAAATTGGCGCATTCGTTGCCGGCGTATCTCTAGCGACCAGCCCGATCTCACAGTACATCGCCGAAAGCCTGCGTCCCCTGCGCGACTTCTTTCTGGTGATGTTCTTCTTCTCGGTCGGCGCGGCAATCCACTTCGACCTGATGTTGCAGGTCGCGCTCCCTGCGCTGGCACTCGCCGCGTTGTTCATCATACTCAAGCCCGTGGTGTTCCGTTGGTTGATCGCGGCGCAAGGGGATTCCCCGAAAGTCGCGTGGGAAGCGGGCGTGCGCCTCGGACAGACCAGCGAGTTTTCATTGCTGGTTGCGTATCTTGCAACCAGCATCGGGCTGTTGAGTAATGCAGCGTCGCATGTGGTGCAGGGGGCGACGGTACTGACGTTCGTCATTTCGACGTACATCGTGATCTTTCGTTACCCTAGCCCGATCGCTGTATCCGAGCATCTGCGCCGCAACTGAGTCGGCCGCCAACGGATCTATTCAGGCGCGTAGATCCAGCACGCCGCGTCCAACCATCTCGCCGGCGAGAATACGATCAATTCCGTTCGAGATCGTCTGCAGGGAGAAATTCACTTTGAGTTTCGCGAGATGCTCGAGGTGCCACGGACCCGCGAGCTTGTTCCATACGCGCGCCTTCTCATCGAGCGGCAACTGCACCGAATCGATGCCGAGCAGGTTGACGTGGCGCAAGATGAATGGCAGCACGGTTGCCGCGAATTGTGGCGATGCCACCAACCCGCACGCAGCGAGGCTGCAGCCGTAGCGTAGCGATTTGACCGCATTGAACAGCATCTCGCCACCAACCGTATCAACCACCCCGCCCCAACGCTCCTTCAGCATCGGCCGATCCGCACCTTCAGTCAGCGCTTCGCGCGCGAGAACCTCCCGCGCGCCGAGTGCCCCGAGGTAATCGTGTTGCGAAACCTTTCCCGTCACCGCGGTTACTTCGTACCCCAGTGTTGCAAGCAACAGAACCGCGACCGAACCCACCCCGCCCGTGGCACCGGTCACCAGCACCGGCCCGCCGCTCGGGCGCATACCCGATGCTTCGAGCTTGTCCACCGCCAGCGCCGCGGTAAATCCTGCCGTGCCGAGAATCATGCTCTGCTCGAGGTCGAGCCCGGACGGGAGTGGTACGACCCAAGCTGCGGGCACCCGAATTCGCTGGCCAAATCCACCGGACGTATTCATGCCGAGATCGAATCCGATCACGACAACTTCGTCGCCGGGCTTGAACTGCGTCACCGCGCTCTGCGCGACGGTGCCCGCCGCATCAATTCCGGGTGTGTGCGGAAAATGACGCGTTACGCCCGGGTTGCCCGTTGCGGATAGGCCGTCTTTGTAGTTCAGCGACGAGTATCGTACATCAATCAAAACCTCGCCCGCGGGGAGGGATTCGGTATCTCGGTCGGTCACTTGGCGCGAAAATTTTCCATCACTGGATTTCTCGACCACTAATGCACTGAACATAGACATTGCTAGATCCTTTTGGTCAGACCCAGCCGAACCGCGCCAACACATTGCGGGCGCCTTCGACGAATTGCGCGAGCACACGCTCGATCGGCTTCTTGTGCTCGATCCAACGCACCTCGAATACATCGGCATTCTCGCATGCGCGCGTCAGGTACGCATCGCTCGTCGACAGTTCATCGACGAGCCGGTGCGCCAGCGCGCGTTGACCATACCAGGCTTCACCTGTCGCAATCTCTTCAACCGAAACCTGCGGCCGATTCGCTTGAACAAACTCCTGAAACAGCGCGTGAACGTCTTCGAGTTCCTCGACGAATTTCGCCCGTCCCTGCTCGGTGTTTTCGCCGAACACCGTCAGCGTGCGTTTGTACTTGCCGGCGGTCAGCACTTCGACATCGACATCATGCTTCTTCAGCAGACGGTGGACGTTCGGGACCTGCGCGACGACACCGATAGACCCGACCAGTGCGAACGGCGCCGCGATGATGTGATCGGATACTGAGGCCATCAGGTAACCGCCGCTGGCGGCGACCTTGTCGACCGCTGCGACGAGGCGAATCTTGCGCGCGCGAACTCTCTCGAGCTGCGAGGCGGCAAGACCGTACCCATGCACCATACCGCCAGGGCTCTCGATGCGAACGAGCACTTCGTCCTCGTCGCGGGCACTGGTCAGCACCGCGGTGATCTCGTTGCGCAATTCGTCGACCTTCGAGGCTTGCAGGTCGCCATCGAAATCCAACACATAAATGCGTCGGCGATCGTCGGGTGCCGCCTTTCCTTTGTCTGCCTTCTTCCGCGCACGATCTTCCTGTTTGATCGATTTCTTGAACGCGGTATGCGGCAGGAATGCCTCTCTCAGTACGCGGTTCATGTCGTCCAGACGATCGTTGAGCCTGCGCACGTCGAGATGACCCGGCTCGGCGGTGTTCCGTCGCATGGCCATCGACACGCCGATGCCGATGACTGCGATCACGGCAACGACGACGGTCGCCGCTTTCGCGAGGAACTCGAGGTAGTTATACAGGTGCTCCATGTGCGGGCTGGTTCTGGGAAAGGCGCGTACTCTACTTCTTCCGTGCGGCGAGCGTCCAGGCAAGTCGGACATCGGGCAACGCCTCGCCAACTACCGACCACCAACAGCTTGACGCTCCGCATCCGGACGTGTCTGATGCTCGCCGATGACACTGACGGATCTCGCCAACGAGTTGCGTATGCGCTTTCGACCCGAAGCCGCGATCGGAGTCGATATGCGTATTCGCCTCGATGTTTCGAACGAGGAACATCTACTGCTGCGGGTCGCTGATGGCGCGTTGACGGTGACCGACGGACCGGAAACGCCGGACGTGGCATTCCAATTCGCAGACCTTGCGACGGCGGTCGCGATCATTCGTGGCGAAGCGAACGCGATCGACGCGTTCATGCACGGCCGATTTCGCTCGGACGGCTACCTGATGATCGCGTTCAGACTGATGGAACTGTTCGGTAGCCGAAGCCTGCCTCCTACGCCGAACGATTGACCATCTCTTCTATGAAATCGTCGATTAACCAGCGCGATATCGCCGTGCCCGGCGGTACACCCGGTAAATCCGAGTAGCCGAACCAACGCGCGTCGGCAATCTCACCTTCCTGACAGACGATTTCACCGCCGACATAGTCCGCGTGGAATCCGAGCATCAACGAATTTGGAAACGGCCAGGACTGGCTGCCGCGATAGCGAACGTTCTTCACCTGGAGTCCAACTTCCTCGAACACTTCTCGATGTACGGTTTGCTCGATGGATTCACCCGGCTCGACAAATCCGGCGAGGGTCGAATACATGCCTGTGGGCCAATTCGCGTTGCGCGCGAGCAGCATCTGCTCGCCTCTGCGAATCAGCACGATGATGCTCGGCGACAAGCGCGGATAGCTGATCAACCCGCACTCCACGCATCGCTTCGCCCGATCGACCGGATGGTCTTCCATACGCGTGCCGCAACGTCCGCAAAATCGATGATCGCGTTCCCAATCGGCAATCTGTTGCGCGCGGCCCGCGAGATAGAAAATCGGCGCTGCGACGCGGCCAAGCCACGCCCGCAGCCCCAGCAACGCGTATCCTTGTTGTGGCCGTCCTGACGCTACCACGACAAAGCAGGAGCGGCCCTGGTAGCGACCCAGAAACATCTCTGCGTGTCTTTCGATTTCCAGCCAGCGCATCTCGTCGGCGAGGATCGGTCGCGGCGATCCATTCTCCGACACACAGAGAATTTCCTGCCCAATGAACACGAAATACCACGCATCGTCATGGGACTGATCCGCAGGGGTCTGCACCAGTGATTCGAATTCATCTGGATCATGTGGCCACATCAATTACACCCCCGTGCGCAAGGGATCCCGAACGCCAGATGCTGCCGCGCGGTGCCCTCCGATCGATTTGGTCGAGCATGTTCGTGTGGCGCGCGAGTTCGTTGTCGCTCGCGACAACGACCCGGAGTTTCGGTCTATCGGCAGGCAAGCGCGCAAACATGAACACGTCAGAACCGTTCGATGGCGTTTCCGTCTCGTCTACCACGAACAAGGCGGTTTGCCCGCCCGTCATCATCAGGTATACGTCAGCGAGAATTTCCGCATCGAGCAGCGCACCATGAAGTGCCCGTTGGGTATTATCGACACCGTAGCGTCGGCACAGCGCATCGAGACTGTTTTTCTGCCCAGGGTGCTTGTGACGCGCCATCGTCAGCGTATCGACGACCGCACATGTCTGTTCAACCCGAACTTTCGATCCGCCGAGACGCGACAACTCATCATCGAGAAAGCTGATGTCGAACGGCGCGTTGTGAATGATCAACTCGGCGCCACCGATGAACGCAAGAAGGTCGCCCGCGATGTCGGCGAAACTCGGTTTGTCTGCCAAAAAGTCCTGCGTGATACCGTGGACCGCGAGCGCGCCGTCGTCGATCTCACGTTGCGGATTCACGTAGCGATGAAAGTGCCGCCGAGTGATCTTTCGATCGATCAGCTCCACTGCGCCGATTTCAATGATTCGATGGCCGTGCTCCACTTCGAGCCCTGTGGTCTCCGTGTCGAGAACCACTTGTCGCGTCATCGGGCGCGACCACTTCGCGGCTGCGCGAGCAGCACGTCGATTGCATCGTTCGCGGCCGCGTCGACGCGTTCATTCTCAATGTGCCCGCTGTGACCTTTCACCCAACGCCATTCGATCTGGTGCGTCTGCGCGAGCTTATCGAGCTCAATCCACAGATCCTGATTCTTCACGGGCTGCTTCGCGGCCGTACGCCAGCCATTGGTCTTCCAACGCTTGATCCAACTCGTGACGCCTTGACGTAGGTACTGCGAATCGGTCGTGACGCGGATGTGGCTTTCTCGATCGAGCGTTCGCAGCGCCGCTATCGCAGCCATCACCTCCATGCGATTGTTGGTGGTCGCCGGTTCGGCTCCGCTCAACATGTTCTCGTGCGCGCCGCGGCGCAATAGCGCAGCCCATCCGCCCGGCCCGGGATTTCCGCGACAGGCGCCGTCCGTAAAGATTTCGACCAACAGATCCCTCACCGAGGATTGCGCATCGTTGGGTGCGGCACCACGACCGGCGCGAGCGGTGCCGGGCGCAACGAAGCGGCGCCGCGTAAGCGTGTCGTTCCCGCTGCGCTCTTCCGGCCGAGCACGTAGTACACACCGCCCACAGGAAGCCTCGATCTCTCCAGTGCGCCGCGCAAACGAACCCACCACGATCGTTCGAAGGAACCGACCCCAAGCGGTGGACGAAACATCAGGTAACGCACACCTTCGTCCGCTTCGATACCGAGCAACGCCATCCAATCGAGCATTCGCCATGGATTGACGAACCGGACATCGCTGAACGCATCGTCATGGAAACGCGCCAGCACGCGGCGCACGCCCCAAAGACTCAACGGGTTGAACCCGCAGATCAGCAGCCGGCCGCCTGGACGCAGCGCCTTGCACACTTCCCGCATTGCCGAGCGCGGGTCTTCGCAACAGTCCAGGGCATGGTGCAGAACCACAGCGTCGAGTGAGCCTGGGGGAAATGGAAGCGCTTCCACGTTGCCAACAAAGGTGCCGACGCTCGAAGCACGGCTCGCAGTCGGACTGAATCCAGGCAGCGCGCCGTAGAAGCGGTGGCGGACCATACATCGTTCCAGTTCGATACCGGGCACCAGGACCGGACCGAGCCAAAGCATCGAATCGCCATGACAGCGGCGTACCCCCTGCGCCAACAGACGGGCTTCCTTTTGCAGCACCGTGGTCCCCAGCGGGCTCTGGAACCAGCTCGCGAGACCGTGCATCTCGTTAGTCGTCACGCTCATCCGGCCAAGATTGAATCAACGGGCGGCTTTCCCCAATGTCGAGTCACATTGTGGGGACAGCAGGGAGGTTGCGCAACAATGTCAAAGGCGCGATCGAGGGCGTGGTTGGGTGCGCGTCTGTGGTTGGTACTCTGCGCGATCACGTTCAACGGTTGCGACAGCGTCACCGGCGTTCCGGAACATCGAGTTACTGTTCCTGCAGTGGCTGTGAAGACACCTCCTCGGCTCAATCCCGTTGAGCTCGAACCGACTGTGGACGTGGACCGTGCGCCCGTTCCCGCAAATGTGTGGAATGCGTTGCGCGATGGCTTTGCGCTCGATCACGAAACGAGCGAGCCAACGGTCGAGCGCGCAATCCAATCGTATCTCGACGGCATGCCGCTGATACCCGCGATCGAAACACAGGCGCGCCGCTACCTGGCGTATGTGGTCGACGCAGTACAGAGGCGACAGCTTCCCACCGAACTGGCGCTGCTCCCGATCATCGAAAGCACCTTGAATCCCTACGCTTCGTCACCCAGCGGCGCAGCCGGTCTCTGGCAACTGATCCCGTCTACCGCGAAGCACTACGGCGTGAGGATCGATTGGTGGTACGACGGGCGCCGCGATCCGATCGACTCGACCGCCGCCGCACTGGACTACCTGACTTATCTTCACGAGGAGTTCGGCAACTGGTTGCTTGCAATTGCTGCCTACAACAGCGGCGAAGGTCGAGTGAGGCGTGCCATGGCCGCCGCGCCCGGCGCAGGTTTCTTCGATCTCGATCTGCCGTCCGAAACGAAAAGCTATGTCCCCAAACTGCTCGCGCTTGCCCACCTGATCGCCGACGATGAAACGGAGTCATTGCCGCAGATCGACACCGCACCCGCGTTTGTGACCGCAAAGTTCGACGATCAGGTCGATCTGGCCGTGCTCGCCAACATCGGTGCGCTGCCGATCGACGAAATGTTTAGATTCAACCCTGGTCTCAATCGCGCCGCCACACCACCGGACATGCCCTACCGGCTACGGATTCCTGTTTCCGACCGGGATGCTTTTCGCGACGCGTTCGATCGCTATCCGAAGCAGAGCGTGGTGTGGAAACGGCACGTGGTCAAACGCGGCGACAGTCTCTCGCGAATCGCGAAGCACTACAAAACGACCACCGCGGCCATTCGGTCCACCAACCGGCTCCGCGGCAACCTGATCCGTCCCAAGCAAACCCTGTTGATTGCAGTCGCCGCCATTCAACGCACCGCGTTGCCGGTCAATCCGATGCTCGCAGGATCAGCACGATCTCCGACGCGACGGCTGACGTACACGGTGAGGCGCGGCGACTCACTATCGCGCATCGCGAATCGGTTCGACGTGTCGGTGTCCGCGATCGCGGTGTGGAACTCGGTCGATCCGACCGACATTCTGCGGCCGGGTCAACGGCTGATACTGCATATCTCGAACAAGCGAGCCGTATCGTGATCGTGAACGCGCCCGGAGCTAAACGGGCGCTTAGCCTCGATCAATAGCCGCTGCGTCGCGTAGTGTGAGGAACAGGCCGGTAAATTCCTCGTTGCCAACACGCTTGGCCAACTCCGCCCGTATCGAAGCCCGCTCCACATCCGTCAACGCGCCGTAGTCGCCGTCTTTGACGGAACTGACGGTCACCACGGCGACATCTCCACTGCCGAGTCCGGTCGAAGTCACCGACCGCGCATTCCCGGTCGGCCGGGGTAGCTGAAATGCCGAACTAACAATCTCGGGATCGACCCCGGGCGCGCCCCTGGCAATCGAGCCGGCCACGTGCCAGTCGATCCCGTACGCCGCGGCGATCGCAGCCGCGGCCTCCCCCTTGGCGACGCGCGCAACCGCTTCGGCAGCCGCTTCGCGGGCACGATCCACTGCCGCTTCGTGTACCAGCTTCTTTCGAATCACATCGGTAACGTCGGCGAGCGAGCGCTGCTCCGGAGGACGATGCCCTTCGACGCGTAGTACATAGGCGTTCTTGTCGACCTCGATGACCCGGCTGTTGAAACCTTTCGCGATGACATCGTCGCCGAACGCCGCCTTGCGCAATTCAGGTGCATCGAACGGTGCGGGACCCGCATTCGTTGTCACACCGGTCGCATGCCGAATCGGCAGTTCGGCCGTCTTCGAAATCTGCGTCAGAGCGTCTGGTGATTCGAACGCGAGTTCGTCTAGATCACGCACCTTCGCGCGATACTTTTCTTCGGCCGCGTCCTCACGCAACCGTTCGACGATCTTCGGGCGAACCTCGTCCAGCTTGGGGTATTGATCATCTTTGATCGCCAGCACCTTGATCAGATGTTCGCCGAACTGGGTGCGCACGGGATCCGATACCGCGTTTACGTCGAGCGACCACGCCACCTTATCGAATTCCGGCGCGAACGCGTCTTTGGAAATGAATCCCAGATCTCCGCCATTCTGCGCCGAACCTGGATCCTCAGATACCTTACGCGCGATGTCCTCGAATCGCTCGCCGTGTGCAAGCCGCTGTTTGATCGCCGCGAGTTCCGCCTTCGCCGCTGCCGCAGTCCGGCTAGCGTTGACCTGCAGCAGGATGTGCTCGACGTGGCGACGTTCCTGCGGCTTGAACGCTTTCACATCGGCATCGTACTGCGCCTGAATCTGCGCGTCGGTCGGCGCGAATTCGTCGGACTTCGCAAGTTCACCCGCCGACAGCTTTACGTAGTCGACATCTACGGTATCTTCAGTCATGAAATCGGGCATATGGGCTCGATAGTACGCTTTTACATCATCGTCCCCGATCTTCACGTCTTTCTCGAAGCGCTTGGGCGTGAACATGAGGTATGCGACATCTCGCTTCTGCGCCAACAGCCGCGCTGCGTCGCGGACTTCGTCATCGGTTACGAATGGCGTTTCCCTGACCGCATCGGTAAGCTGCGCCAGCGCATAGTTGTTAGTCAGCTCAGCTCTGAACGTCGGCGGCGTGTGCCCGGCGTTGGCGAGCAGCCGTCGGTACAGGTCCGCGTCGAACTTGCCCGCCACCTGAAACTGGGGATTTCCGACAATCACACGGTCAACCTCGGCTGGCGACACGCGTAGCCCAGCGTCGTTTGCGTACTCCATCAGGATCGTTTGATTGATCAGACCGTCCAGAACTGAACCGCGCAGCCGGGTTGCATCGATCAGATCCGGATCAGCGTGTTCGCCCATCTGGGCAAGTATCCGTTGCCGTTGACGGTCCGTCTCCATTGCCAGTCTCGACTGGCTAATGTCTACACCATCCACCTTTGCTGCGGGAGGATCAGTTTTCATGAAGGCTTCGAATGCGCCGAATCCGAACATCGTGAACACGATGATGAGTATCCCGAGCAGGATCTTCGTCGCCGTGCTTTGCGATTGCTCCCGCATCTTTTGCAACATTGGAAATCAGCTCCAACAAACGAAAAAAGGCGCAGAATCTGCGCCTTCGATTGAAAACCGCGGGCTTCCGATCAGCGACCGGAGACGCCGTATCAAATTAGTTCAGCGCATCCTTCAGCGCTTTACCTGGTTTGAATCCGGGAACGCGAGCCGCCTTGATCGCAATTGGCTCACCGGTTTGCGGATTGCGCCCGGTGCGCGCAGCACGCTCTTTGACAGCAAACGTTCCGAAGCCGACCAGGACGACGGGATCGGCATCCTTCAATGCGGACGTAATCGCATCGAGCATTGATTCCAACGCTCGCGCCGCCGACGCCTTGGAAATGTCGGAGGATTCCGCGATCTTATCTATGAGCTCTGTTTTGTTCACTCTTCGTCCTCGGGATGAAAGTAGGGATGCCGGTCGATTGTGCTGATGACTCAGCGGGAAGTGGGCGTGGTTTATACCAACTCTAGAAAATCACTGTCAAGGACAGTGCCTGTCGGCGTTGCGGTTCAATGTGCGCTGATCGATACCGACGCTGCAGGTACGCCCACCGCCGCTGCCGCACCATCGACAATCGGTTCAGCAATGGCTTCGGGCATGCGTTCGAGCGCAATCTTCATGACATCGTCCATCCATTTCACCGGTCGAATATCGAGATCGCGCTTGATATTGTCCGGAATCTCTTTCAAGTCGCGCGCATTCTCATCGGGAATAATGACGATTCGGATGCCACCTCGATGCGCCGCGAGCAGTTTTTCCTTCAGGCCCCCGATGGGAAGAACCTGACCGCGCAGCGTAATCTCACCTGTCATGGCGACGTCAGCACGCACAGCAATTCCCGTGAGCACCGAGATGATCGCCGTGCACATTCCGATACCCGCGCTAGGACCATCCTTTGGCGTAGCGCCTTCGGGTACATGCACATGTAGATCGTTCACTTCATGGAAATTGCGTGCAATTCCCAACAGACGCGCGCGACTCCTGACGAACGTCAATGCGGCCTGAATCGATTCCTGCATCACATCGCCGAGCGAGCCGGTCTTGGTCTGTTTGCCCTTGCCAGGCACGGCCACCGCTTCGATGTTGAGCAATTCGCCACCCACCTGCGTCCAGGCGAGCCCAGTAACCATGCCAATTTGATTGTGCTCTTCGGCGCGGCCGTAGCTGTGCTTCCTGACGCCGTTGTAGTGTTCGACGAGATCGGGCGAAATATCTTTCGCGGTCACCACTGATCCCAGCGCCTGCTCCTTGACGATCTTGCGACAAAGCTTTGCGATTTCTCGTTCTAGACCGCGAACGCCGGCCTCTCGCGTGTAGAAGCGAATCAGATGAACGAGTGCGTCGTCGCCGATTTCGAGATCTGCAGCGGCGAGGCCGTTCAATCGCCGCTGCTTCGGGACGAGATAGCGCTTGGCTATGTTGAGTTTCTCGTCTTCCGTGTAGCCGGGAAGGCGGATCACTTCCATGCGATCGAGCAACGCTGTTGGAATGTTCATCGAGTTGGACGTACAGACGAAGAACACGTCGGAGAGATCGTAGTCGACCTCCAGGTAGTGGTCGTTGAACGTATTATTCTGTTCGGGATCCAGCACTTCGAGCAACGCCGAGGCGGGGTCGCCCCGCATATCCATGCCCATCTTGTCGACCTCGTCGAACAGGAACAACGGATTGCGCACGCCACCCTTGGCCATCTTCTGCAGCACTTTGCCGGGCAGAGACCCAATGTAGGTGCGACGATGCCCTCGGATTTCGGCTTCGTCACGCACGCCGCCCAGTGCCATGCGAACGAATTTCCGGTTCGTCGCGCGGGCGATCGATTCGCCCAGCGACGTCTTGCCCACACCAGGCGGACCGACCAGACACAAAACCGGTCCTTTCACCCGCTGTACGCGTCCCTGGACCGCGAGGTATTCGAGGATTCTTTCTTTGACTTCTTCGAGTCCGTAGTGATCCTCGTTGAGAATCCTCTCCGCTTGCGCAAGGTCGCGTCGAACGCGGCTACGTTTCTTCCACGGCACACCGAGTATCCAATCGAGGTAACTGCGAACGACCGTCGCTTCGGCAGACATCGGTGACATCATTTTCAGCTTGGTCAGTTCCGTCAGCGCCTTGTCGCGAGCTTCCTTCGACATGCCCGCGTCATCGATTCGCTGCTTCAGATCATCGGTCTCGTTCGGCGCTTCCTCCAGATCACCCAATTCCTTCTGGATGGCCTTCATCTGCTCGTTCAGATAGTACTCTCGCTGGCTCTTCTCCATCTGCTTCTTGACGCGTCCTCGGATTCGCTTTTCGACCTGAAACAAATCGATTTCCGCACCCATCAACGCCAGGATGCGTTCGATACGTTGCTCGATCTCAACGGTCTCGAGGATGCGCTGTCGATCCTCGACTTTCAGCGTCATCTGCGCGGCGATGGTGTCCACCAGACGTCCGGGTTCGTCGATACCCGCCAGGGAGGAAAGTACCTCCTCGGGGACTTTCTTCGAAAGCTGCACATACTGCTCGAACTGATTCATCAGCGAACGAACCATCGCCTCTGCGGCCGCGGGCGGCGCCGGCTCCACGAGCGATTGCACATCGGCCGCCATGTATTCGCCGGCATCGTCGAAATCGAGAATGCGAGCGCGAAATCCTCCTTCGACCAGCACCTTTACCGTGCCGTCGGGCAGCTTCAACAGCTGCAACAGCGTTGCGACGGTCCCGATATCGAACAAGTCTTCACGCGCCGGCCGTTCAATCTCCGCGTCGCGCTTTGCGACCAGCAGCACCTGTTTGTCGGTTGCCATCGCGGCTTCGAGCGCGCGGATCGAACTCTCCGTCCCGACGAACAATGGATGCACGCCGTGTGGATATACCACCATGTCGCGCAGAGGGAGCACCGGAATTTCCGGCGCGAAGTCACTCGCAGCTCGTTTCATCGTCACCTGCTTCAATCAAACCTCCCGAGAGCATATGAGCCGCGAGATCGACCCCGGTGGGATCTTGTGCGCCGATTGTAACGCGACATAAACGCCGAAGGGGCCAAGTGGCCCCTTCGAACGGTCGCAATCGTGATCAATCCTCAGGGGCTGCCTTGGCCTTGTCGACGTTCTCGTAAATCAGCATCGGCGCACTTTCACCGCGAATGACGCTTGCATCGATAACCACCTTGGTCACGTTCTTTGCGGACGGCAGGCTGTACATCGTATCCAACAACACCGATTCGAGAATCGACCGCAATCCACGCGCGCCGGTCTTGCGCTCCATCGCCTTTTCGGCAACCGATTGCAACGCATCGTCGCGAAAATCAACTTCGACGCCTTCCATCTCAAACAGCTTGCCATACTGTTTGGTCAGCGAATTCTTCGGCTCCGTGAGAATCTGCATCAACGCGTCGACATCGAGTTCTTCCAGCGTCGCCACCACCGGCAAACGACCGACGAACTCCGGAATCAAACCGTACTTGATGAGATCCTCGGGTTCGACCTGACGCAGCGTATCGCCGATGCTCTGCTTGTCGGCTTCGCCTTTCACAACCGCACTAAAGCCGATGCCGCTTTTCTCGGAGCGATCTATGATCACCTTATCCAGGCCGGCGAACGCACCCCCGCAGATGAAAAGGATGTTCGTCGTGTCGACCTGCAGAAACTCCTGCTGAGGATGTTTGCGGCCTCCCTGCGGCGGAACCGACGCGACCGTCCCTTCGATGAGCTTCAACAATGCCTGTTGTACGCCTTCGCCCGACACATCGCGAGTAATCGAGGGGTTGTCCGACTTTCGCGAGATCTTATCGATCTCATCGATGTAAACGATTCCAACCTGCGCGCGCTCGACGTCGTATTCACATTTCTGCAGCAATTTTTGAATGATGTTCTCGACATCTTCACCAACATAGCCGGCTTCGGTCAGCGTTGTCGCATCGGCAATCGTGAAGGGTACGTCGAGCAGCCGCGCCAGCGTTTCCGCCAGCAATGTTTTGCCGCAACCCGTCGGCCCGATCAGCAGAATGTTCGATTTGGACAACTCAACGTCGTCCTTCTTGCCGTTGTAGTTGAGCCGCTTGTAGTGATTGTGTACCGCAACCGACAGAACCTTCTTGGCGTGATCCTGCCCCACGACGTACTGATCGAGGATCGTGCGGATTTCCTGCGGTACCGGCAGCTTACTGCGGTCGCTACCGCTGCCGCTTTCCTGGACTTCTTCGCGAATGATGTCGTTGCACAGCTCGACACACTCATCACAGATGAAAACCGACGGGCCGGCGATCAGCTTCCGGACTTCGTGCTGACTCTTGCCGCAAAAAGAGCAGTACAGCAGTTTGCTCGAATCGTCGCTCCTGCCGCTGTGATCGTCCGCCATTCAATTGCCTCGGCTACGCAAAGGTTTGAACACCTTGCTTGGAAACAGCCGCTTTTTCAAGCCTTGCGTCGTCGTTTGGGTGTTACTGCCCAACCACTTTGGCGAGCGGTTTGCGCGGGCGCTGGACCGAGTCGACCAGCCCGTATTCAACGGCTTCGTCGGGGCTCATCCAGAAGTCCCGATCCGAGTCGTGGGTGATGCGTTCCTGACTCTGGCCCGTGTGTTCGGCCAGCAGTGCGTTCAGGCGTTCACGCATCAATACGATCTCGCGCGCCTGAATCTCGATGTCCGCAGCAACACCCCGGGATCCGCCAGCCGGTTGATGCAACATCATGCGTGAGTTGGGAAGCGCATAACGCTTGCCATTGGCGCCCGCAGCCAGGAGGAAGGCGCCCATGCTCGCCGCCTGTCCGATGCACATCGTACTGACGCTACAGCGCACGAATTGCATCGTATCGTAGATCGACATGCCGGCCGTGACCGAACCACCGGGCGAGTTGATGTACAGGTGGATGTCTTTGTCGGGATTCTCCGACTCCAGATACAACATCTGCGCGACGACGAGGTTGGCAACCTGATCCTCGACCGGTCCCACCAGAAAAATAATTCGCTCTTTCAACAGCCGCGAGTAGATGTCGAACGCGCGCTCACCGCGCGCCGATTGCTCCACCACCATCGGCACGAGACCAAGGCTCGTCGTCTGTTCAGATGCTTCATAGGCATCGCGGGACATCGGGTTTCTCCTCAGTGCAGGTAATACACGGCTCATTCGGCGACGGGCTCCGAGGATGGCTGATCCTCGGGTGGCGGCAGCGCGCGGCCACCGATAATGTCTTCGTAGTTGCTATCGATATCGTTGACGGTAGCGCTCTCCAGAATGTGTTCCACCACCTGATCTTCGAGCACGGCCATTTCGATCTGCGACAGTTGCGCCTGGTTATTATAGTACCAATTGATGACCTGCTCGGGCTGAACATAGGTACTGGCGATGTCCTCGATGCGCGCGCGTACGCGCGCGGGGTCGGAGGTCAGACTATGGGTATTGATGAGTTCATTGACCACCAGCCCGACCTTGACGCGACGCTCGGCCTCGCCGCGGAACAGGTCATCAGGCAGGTCCGGCACGCGCGGCGCATGATCGTGGTCGGTCTGGTCATGCTCGTGATGTTCATGGTGATGGTCGTCATCGCCCGCGTAACTTTGCATCTGCTGCGCCATCTGTCGCTTCAACGCGCTGATTTCGCGGCCAACCATGGACTGCGGCAATTGCACGTCGTGCAAACGCCTCAGTTCTTCCATCACCTGTCGCTTGAGCTGATTCTTTACCGCGGAATCCAGTTCACGCTGCATGTTCCCGCGCACTTCGGCACGCAGCGCCTCCAAGCCACCTTCGTTGATTCCGAAGGTTTTGAACCAATCATCGTCGAGCGCCGGAAGGTGCCCTTCCGCGACTTCCTTGACAGTGACGTCGAACCGAGCCGTTTTGCCAGCCAAGGATTCGACGCGGTAGTCGTTCGGAAACGTCGCCTCGAAGCTGACGGCATCACCGGTCTTCGCGCCGCGCACGCCATGATCGAAATCCTCGATCATCTGGTTCGCACCCAGCTCGAACGCGACGTCTTCGCCACTGCCGCCGTCGAATGCGACTTCGTCTATGACGCCCTTGAAATCGACCGTGACGCGATCGCCGTCACTGGCTTCTCGCTGAACTGCATGCCAGTGTTTTCGCTGCTCGCGGAGGTTTTCGATCATCTTGTCGACATCCGCATCGGTAATTTCCGCGTGCGGACGTTTGACGTCGATGCGCGCCAACGGCGCTAGTTCGATCGGTGGATACACCTCGAAAGTCGCGGCGAACTCAAAATCTTCGCCTGGCGCCATCTGTAGTACGTCCAGATTCGGCGAACCCGCTGGCGCCATCCTTTCCCGTTGGATGGCTTCGACGAACGTGCTCTGCATCAACTCACCCGCGACTTCCTGACGGACCTCCCTTCCGAAGCGCCTGCGAATTTCCTTCACCGGAACTCTGCCCGGTCGAAAACCTGCTAATCGGGCACGTTGTGCGGTCGATTTCAATCGATCGCTGATTTGCCGCTCAAACGTTTCCGAGGGGACGACGATCGTCATTCGGCGTTCGAGACCGCTCGTAGTTTCGATGGAGACCTGCATGTCCTATTCATTCCTCGCTTGCTTGCAGCGTGTCTCGATGTACCGCAATACGTACGCCTCGGCGGCGCCGCCTTTTACCGCATGAGCGCTGCGAAGCGCGTGTCGAAGATGGGGTGGACGACGGGGCTTGAACCCGCGACCGCCGGAATCACAATCCGGAGCTCTACCAGCTGAGCTACGTCCACCAGCGTCTACCCACCGCCCTCACGGCGGTGTTTCATCCTGGTACGCCCGGAAGGAATCGAACCTTCAACCCTCGGCTTAGAAGGCCGATGCTCTATCCGGTTGAGCTACGGGCGCTCTTGACCGCACCCTGACGGGGTTGATTGGTCGGGGTAGAGAGATTCGAACTCCCGACATCCTGCTCCCAAAGCAGGCGCGCTACCAGACTGCGCTATACCCCGATCGAAACCAACCAAAACCAAAGGAGCGATCGGCAGCCAGCTCGAATCGCCTGCCGCACCTGGCGCGGTCGCATGATACTCAGGGCTATTTTTAGCGTCAAACAGGGCGAGTCGCGCACACCGCACCAGCCCGCAGTGTAGAATTTCGCGCAAATCCTTCCGGCGACACACGGCGCCCCCGACAATGACGGCCCAGCTTCTTGACGGTAAATCAATTGCGGGTCGACTGCGCAAAGACATCGCTGTAGAGGTCAGCGCACGGATCGCCTCGGGCGAACGGGCGCCCGGCCTCGCCGTCATCCTCGTGGGCGACGACCCGGCGTCGTTGATCTATGTCCGCGGCAAACAACGCGACTGCGAGGAAGTCGGGTTCAAATCCGATGTGAGGTTTCTCGCGGCTGACACCCCCCACGCCGAGCTGATTCGCCACGTCGACGAACTCAACGCCGATGCGAGCATCGATGGATTCCTGGTCCAAACGCCGCTGCCGCCGCAAATCGACGGCACCGACATCCTCGAGCGTATTTCGCCACACAAGGATGTCGACGGCTTTCACCCATACAACATCGGACGACTCGCGTTGCGTCAACCGGTGCTCAGGTCCTGTACGCCGAAGGGGATCATGCAACTGCTCGAGTACACCGGCATTGCCATCCGGGGCCTCGAGGCAACCATCGTGGGCGCCTCGAACCACGTTGGACGGCCAATGGCACTCGAGCTTCTGCTGGCCGGTTGTACCGTTACCTCCACGCACAAATTCACGCGCGACATCGCGCGGCACGTTCGGATGGCCGATATATTGATCTCCGCGACCGGACGACAGGACCTGATCAAAGGTGATTGGATCAAACCCGGCGCGATCGTGATCGATGTCGGCATCACTCGAGATGCCGACGGACGCCTGCACGGCGACGTCGAGTTCGACTCGGCGCGCGAGCGCGCAGCTTGGATCACACCGGTTCCTGGGGGTGTTGGGCCAATGACGCGCGTGGCGATCCTGCAGAACACGCTGTACGCCGCCGAGCATTTCCATACGTGAGATGCAGTTTCGTTTCTGACCTTCATCTCGACCCCTCCAGGCCGGACGTCTTGGAGGCATTTCGGAACTTTCTTCGATATGAATCCGCGCACTGCGACGAGCTCTTCATATTGGGCGACCTGACCGAAGTCTGGGTCGGCGATGACGACGATTCGCCGTTTGCCGACGCGCTACGCGCGAACCTGCGGCTGGCCGGCTCCCAGTGCCACGTCTATCTCATGCATGGCAACCGGGACTTTCTCATTGGCCCGACCTTCGGAAACGCTTGCGGACTCGAACTCATTGCGGATCCCTATGTAGTCGAGCGCAATAACAAACGTCTGCTGCTGTGTCACGGCGACTCTTTGTGCGCCGACGACCTCGCGTACCAGCAGACTCGCGCGGTACTACGATCGAGGACTTGGCAAGACAACGTACTAGGGCGATCGCTTGCCGATCGACGCGCGCTTGCGGAGTCAATGCGCAGCGAGAGTCGCGCGACGAACGCCAACAAAGCTGCAAACATCATGGACGCCACCGAAGATGCGATCGCCGAAGCGCTCTCCACCCATCGCGCCGACATCGTCGTCCACGGACACACGCATCGCCCCGGAATTCACACGAATGCCCACGGCCGCGTCACCCGCTACGTACTCGGTGACTGGGAACGTTGCGGATGGGTACTGCGTTTTGAGCGGGAATTCAGCCTGCTGCGGATCCCGCGTGGCGGCCGCGCCGAATCTTGAACGCGCAATCCGGTTCCGAAGCAGTGGTCTCCGAGGTGCCTCGGGGGCGAATCACGAATCGATCGATGTACGGAAGCTGCGCTCGAAGTAGGCGCTGGAACGCAGATGGAACTCTGCATCGATTGCATCGCGCACCGCGAGCGGTTGTGACATCTCGTCGCGTACGGCTTGCAAGCCAATCTCGTTCAGCACATCGAGATCGCGCGCGGTACGGCGCAGCAGTTCATACCCCAACGCCAACAGCGACATATCCGCGTCGCGAGCAAGCCCCGCTTTGAATCCAGCGGCGCGCAAGACACGCGCGTCAGCCACGTCAATGAACATTGCCGTTGCCTGGTCTCGCAACGTGTGCAATCGACGCCACACACGCGCGCGCTGATCGTCGCTGTAACCATTCCAGGCAACGATTTCGTGTGCGAACCGCTTGCACCCGCGACAGACCAGATCGCCGTAGGTGGTCGAACAGATGCCCACGCACGGTGTTGAACGTCCCACTCTCGCCATGGTTTCCGACCGGACTATGTTCGAGCACGCAGCACCACATCCAGTTGCAGCCGGCGCAGTCCGCGCCGCAACGTGCGCAACGCCTGTTGGCTACACGCGACGTCCGGATTGTAAAGCAGCGCGTCGAGATGATCGATCAGCACCGCGATATCGGTGGTTGCACGATTGCGCGTCGCGTCGACGCGTCGCAGGAAGCGCGCCGGCGTTTCGTCCGCTCGTCGCGTCAAGCCGTTGCGTTGCATTCGCTGCGCAAAGCGTTGGAACACCCGCTGTGCCGGGTGGACCGGAGTAGGACGGCGTCGCCAGAACAGACTCAACACGACCAAACTCAAACTGACCGCACCCCCGAACAGCATCGCCAATCCGACGCGCGTCGGCGTTACCTTTCCCAGTACATCGGCGAGGTAACGCGTCTGCATCTCGGTGTCGTAGCCAACGACCCAGAGATTCCAGCGATGCTGCATCGATTCGAACACATACAGCACGTCTTTGAGTCCGGGAATATCGCCGAAGCGCCCACCGGTCACCGCGGACAGCACCGCGCGATCCGTCTCCGACAGCGCCGCATCGAGCCCGGACTCGATGCGGGCCGGCGCAACCGCTGCCGTCGGATCAATCCGTACCCAGCCGCGGCCCTCGAGCCATACCTCCGCCCATGCGTGGGCGTCGTATTGACGTACAACCAGATGTCCGGTCACCGGGTTGATCTCGCCACCCTGATAACCGCCGATCATTCGCGCCGGTATGCCTGCTGCGCGGGCGAGATAGACGAACGCGCCGGCAAAATGGCTGCAAAAGCCTCTGCGAGAATCGAACCAGAAAGCATCCACGCTGCCGGTTTTGCCGAGCGGCGGCGGATTCAACGTGTAGAAGAACGGTTCGGTTCGAATGTAACTCAACACGGCAGCGAGAAACGCATCGGGTCTCCCACTGCGAGCCGCTAACGCTTTAGCAAAGGCGACAATGCGCGGGTTGTCGCCTTCGGGCAGGCGTGTCTCGCGACGTCTCAGCCAATCCGGAAGTTCCAGATCGGTCACCGCACCGCGGTATGCACGAGCGCGATAACGAAACACGTTGTGAACCGGTTCGTCCGCAACCAACCGGAAATCCCGGGTCATTTCGGTCGTATGCTCAACCGGCATTGGCACTTCGAGCGCAAACAACCACGACGCCTGCGTGGGTTCCAACAGCACCTGATATGACAGCGGCCTGATACGCGCGACGTCGGGCGCGAAGTCAGTGCGCGCGTCGGCGTGCATCGGCTGGTCCGAAGGTGCCGTCGAGTAGCCGCCGACGGTCCAGGTACCTTCCGAGAAATTTGAATAGACCAGGCCGCGCCAATACAAATCCCGTAGCGCAGGCACCGGACCATCGAAAACTGCTCGGAACGCAATGTCATTCGAGCGCGTCAACGCTGCGATGTCGCCGGGCGCCACCGCTTCGCTGATGCCTGTACGCGTGCCGCCAGGCAGCGGAACAGACCACAGTGGCGCAACCCTCGGAAAGAACAGGAAAAGAACGAGCATCAGCGGCACCGCCTGCATGACCAGCACAGCGGCCGTTCGCAACGACGTCGACACGCTGACGCGCGTATGCAGCTGATGCAGACCGACGCACGATGCGGTCGCGATCACCATAGCCAGCGTGCCGTACAGCGCAATGCCGATGGACTGATCGAAGAGAAACTCGGCTGCAATGATGAAGTAGCACAGATAGATCACGACATACGCGTCGCGCCGACTCTTCATTTCGACGAGCTTCAGCGCAAATGCGACGATCAATAGCCCCGTCGCGGTCTCGAGACTGAATAGGTTTTTTCCGCTGACGCCGACGCCGATGGCCGATGCGACGACCAACATCACTTTGACCCAGCGTCGCGGATAGTCCCAACGGCCCTGAAAGACCATCCATCGCCAGTACCCGCAGACCAATCCAACGGCCACGATCCACAGTGTAATGTGCGCAGCATGGGGCAGAACCACGAAAGCCTGAGCGATCATCAACAATGCAAGGCTGTTGCGCGGAATCTGATATCCGACACCGAGCGCCCCGGTCGCGTCGCTACGTTTAAGCAATGCCATACAACGCAAGCGCTCGCAGGATGGAGTCTCGATGCTGGTCCCCGAGGCCTGGACCCACTTTCGTACCGGGCAGGACGAGCCCGAATTCTCTGTCCGAACGCGCCGCATTCAACGCCATGCCCGTCAATCGTGACAGACGCTCTTCTACGCCGCCGCTGACGCGCTCGAAATCGAGTATCAAGCGCGGATCCAGATAGCTCGCGTACTCCTTGATCACGAGTTGATCGGAACGCGCATATACGCGCCACATCACGTGCCGAACCGGGTCACCGGATCGATAGGGGCGCATGTCGGTGAAGTCATCGCTGCCCTGCGGATCCATCAACTCTCCGTCGTCACCGCGGCGCACCACGTGTTCCGGCGGATCCATGAAGAGCGGCTGTGGATACACCAATGCGCGCGCACCGAAGTCGACCCACGTCCACGCGCGCAACAGACCAAGAGGAAACTGGGTCTCAATCAATAGACGTCCGGGAACCAGCCAGCCGCGACGCTCGGCGCGAACGAACAACCGCACGATGCTCGCTTCGCTATCGTAAACCTCCGCCCATTGGGCGATCGCGCCGACCCAGCCAAGTTGAATTCCTTCCCGTCCACTTCCCTTCGGGCGTGAAACGCGGACCTGGAACTCGATGTCCTCGCCGACGAATCCGGTGCCTGCAGAAATCAGTTCGACGGTCAGTCCCGATAGATTTCTGAACGTATAGAGAATGGTCACCAGGAACAAACTTCCCAACGTGAAGGCGACGCCATACACCAGGCTGTTCTGGTAGTTGATCGCACCGAGAATCAGCAGCACGATCAACCCGCCGAACAGGAACCCGGTAATCGTTGGAAAGATGAAAATCGATTGCTGGCTCAGCGTGAGCCGGTGTGCTGGGGGAATCCGTCGATCCAGCCAGCGACTGAACCGAGGTGAACGTTCAAACGCGTTGAGTTCGACCGCCATGGCTCAGCGCGCCAATGCCTTCAGCCAACCACATCGACACCGGACAATAGCTTCTGCGCGAGTGCGCCGCCACCGTGGCCCGAGAAGTCCGCGGCGGAGCGCAGCCGATGTTCGACGACGCTCGGCAGCACCGCTTGTACGTCCTCCGGGACGACGTGGCTGCGCTTGTGCAGCAGCGCCCACGCGCGCGCGCTGCGCAACAGGGCCAATGCACCGCGCGGCGAAAGCCCGAACGCAAACTCGGGTTCGTGACGGCTGAAATGCACCAGACGCTGCACGTAATCGATCAATGGATCCGTCGTCTTGACGGCGTCCACCGCGGCCTGTATCTGCACCAGGCGACTGAGGTCGACTATCGGCTGCAGTGCATCGAGCACCTCACGCCGATCGCCGCTGCGTAGCAACTCGCGCTCGGCATCGGGCTCGGGGTAGCCGATTTCGATTCGCATCAGAAACCGATCGAGTTGCGACTCCGGCAACGGGAATGTCCCGGTCTGGGTACTCGGATTCTGCGTCGCAATGACGAAGAAGGGTTCCGGCAGCGGTCGGGTTTGACCATCGATTGTGACCTGCTTTTCCTCCATCGCTTCGAGCAGGGCGCTCTGCGTCTTCGGCGTTGCGCGATTCACCTCATCCGCCAGAACCACCTGCGCAAAGACCGGACCCGCAACAAATCGAAACGCGTTCTGTTCGCGATCGAATATCGACACCCCGACAATGTCGCCGGGCAGCACGTCACTGGTGAATTGAATGCGATTGAACGAAAGGCCCAACACGCGCGCTAAGGCGTGCGAGAGCAATGTCTTGCCCATACCTGGGAGATCTTCGATCAGCAGATGACCGCGCGCGAACAGACACGCCAGTGCAAGTTTGATCTGACGTTCCTTGCCGAGCAGCACGTCGCCCAAGCACGCGATGACGGTTTCGATGACATCATGCGTCGACGCGTCAGGCGTGGTTGTGTAACTCGATGATTGAGTGATCACCGCTGTAGTCGACTTCACGGCGTTGTTTCATCAGGTCGGAACGGTGCAACGATAGTCGCTCGAGATAGTTATCGTCTATGTCTCCCGTCACGTAATCACCGTCAAAAACCGAACACTCATAACGCGTGATGCGCGGATTGCCTTCAACCGCGCAGTCGACAAGATCTTCCGTTGTCTGATAGATGAGCCAATCGACGCCGATCACTCGAGCAACTTCTTCCTCCGTGCGGTTGTAGGCAACCAGTTCGCCGGCAGCCGGCATGTCGATCCCGTAGACGTTGGGATATCGCATGGCAGGCGCCGCAGACGCCAGATAAACCTTTCTCGCCCCGGCCGCCCGTGCCATCTCAATGATCTGGCTGCTGGTGGTGCCGCGCACGATCGAGTCCTCGACGAGCAGCACATTCTTACCCTTGAACTCCAATTCGATTGCGTTCAGCTTCTGCCGAACCGACTTCCGGCGCTGCTGCTGTCCCGGCATGATGAACGTTCGACCGATGTATCGGTTCTTGACAAAACCCTCGCGATACTTCACGTCAAGCCGGTACGCTAACGGTAACGCTGCGGTGCGGCCGGTATCCGGTATAGGGATGACCACGTCGATGTCGTGGTCGCTTCGCGAGTACTTCGCAATGATGCGATCCGCCAGCTTCTCGCCCATGCGCAGCCGCGATTTGTAGACCGATACTTCGTCGATGATCGAATCAGGACGCGCCAGATACACCTGCTCGAAGATGCACGGCGTATGCATCGGACTCTCTGCGCAGATTCGAGTGAACAGCTCGCCCCCGGCCGTGATGTAGATGGCCTCGCCCGGCGCGACGTCCCTAATCAAGTCGAAGCCGAGCATGTCCAGCGCGACACTCTCTGAGGCGATCATGTAGTCGGTGCCACGCTCCCCTTCACGCTTACCAAAGACAAGCGGGCGGATGCCGTATTTGTCGCGGAAGCCGATGATTCCACCACTGATGACCATCGCCACGGCCGCAAACGCACCGCGACACCGGCGATGCACGCCGCGCACGGCCTCGAATATGTGGTCCGGCTCGGGGCGATGCCCACCGACACGCTGAAGTTCGTGCGCGAACACGTTCAACAGCACTTCGGAGTCCGAACCGGTATTCACGTGCCTGAGGTCTTCGCGATACAACTCCTGTTTGAGTTGCTCCGAGTTCGTCAGATTGCCGTTGTGTGCGAGCGTGATGCCATAGGGCGAGTTCACATACATCGGCTGCGCTTCCGCCGAACTGGAGCTACCCGCGGTCGGGTAGCGGACATGCCCTATGCCCATCGTGCCGACGAGCCGCTGCATATGCTGTTGATGGAACACATC
Organism: uncultured Gammaproteobacteria bacterium; assembly: GCA_963812255.1. Lineage (GTDB taxonomy): Bacteria > Pseudomonadota > Gammaproteobacteria > Pseudomonadales > Azotimanducaceae > DATJGR01. The sequence continues at coordinate 278,090 of CAWEUM010000002.1, forward strand.
ACTCACCAACCCGTTGCCCTTCCGCAGAAACAGTGTGGCTCCGTCACAGGTGACGATGCCGGCCGCGTCCTGTCCGCGGTGTTGTAAAACCGTCAACGCGTCATAGATCTGTTGGTTGACAGGTGATCCGCTGACCATTCCGACTACACCGCACATACTGGCTCCTTCAATGCCTCTCACGAAGCGCGTTGACAGCGTCGCCCAACGACGCAACCACTCGCATCAGATCCGATTCGAACGCACTCAGCACAGGGATCGCGTGCGAGTTCCGCCACCACGGTTGCTCCGCGGCGAACGGTCGCAACACAATCACCGCAACGATACAAACGGCCGCGCCGCGCAAGCCGCCAAAGACGAAGCCGAGAACGCGATCGGTACCCGACAACCCCGTAGTCTCGACGAGACGTTTAACCAGCCACTGTACGATGCCGCCGACAATCAACGCGCCGACGAAGATGCCGGCAAACGCGACGATGAAACGCAACGATTCGCCCTCAATGCGCGGCGGCAACCAAGCCGCAAGGTCACCGGAGAAACCGATTGCCAACATCACCGCCGCAACCCAGATCGCGAGTGACAGCACCTCTCGCACGAATCCGCGTACCAGTCCGATGATCGCCGATAGTGCGACGACACCGACGACGACATAGTCAACGACTGCCAAGACGATGGCGCTTCATGGTTCGAACACGACGACGAGACCGTCCATGCCGTAGCGTTTCTCCAGTTCTCGTTGCAATTTCGATGCATCGTCGCGATCCACCATCGGGCCAACCGCTACGCGAGTCGACACGCCGGTGAGACCTTTTGCATCCGTCAGCACGGACTGATAGCCATCGGTGCGCAGGCGATCGCGCAGCGCAACAGCCTTGGCGCGATCCGTAAAGCTGGCCAGTTGCACGCCCCATGCGGGGGGCAGCGTCTCCGGTTCGCGCTGGCGGGGTGTGGTCAACACTGGATCACCCACCCGAGTCGCGGTCGATTTGTCGAATCCTTCGGCGTCTATTCTCTTGCGTAGCGCATCGGCGTTTGCGAGGTTCGCCGGATCCATCGCGGCAACCGGAGCAGACGCCGCCGCGGCCGCGTTCAACGCCGGCGCCGGCGGAGATTGGACTCCGGCACCGTCGAACAACATCGGCAGCACGATGATGGCCAGGGCCGTGAGAAACACGCCCCCCATGACACGATCGCGGGTTCGCTCAGTCACCTTCGCTGGTCCCACCCAACAGAACCTCTCGCGCCCGCTGGGCCAGATCGAATGAACCAAACACGACGATGCGATCATGCTCCGTCAGGCGCTTTGCGTGTGTGTCGAACACATCGATCAGCCGACCTTCCGACGCAGAAGCGCGTGTCGTCATTGCCGCCTTGATCGAGGATTGTGCCGCACTCTGGCCACGTGGACCTTGGGTTGCGACGAACATCCATTCGTTCACCGTTCCAGCGAGGGCGGCAACGATGCCCGCTGCGTCCTTGTCTTGCAAGAACCCCGCAACTGCGATTGTGCGGCCACCACATGCCTCCCTCTGAAGTTGTTTGCCGAGAAATGCGGCACCGTGCGGATTGTGCGCGACGTCGACGATGGTCGGCACGCCATGATGCTCGAATCGCTCGAAGCGCGCAGGAAGTCTGGCGCTGGACGCCGCCGCGACATATTCGGCAATCGGCGCAGCCGGTTCCAGCAGTAGAAAGGCTTGTAAGGCCGTGGCCGCATTGCTGAGCGCGACCGACGGCAGCGCCAAATCACGATACGCGACGCAATCCGCATCGCGATGCCCATCGAAGTGCCAGCCGCCCCGACTGCTGCAGACGTGGAAATCGACGTCGAATTGCAGTAAACGCGATCGCAGGGCGTCCACAGCGTTCTCGACGCTCGACGGTATCGAAGCCTCACCGTACACGCACGGAACGCCAGCGCGCAGAATGCCGGCTTTTTCAGCACCAATCGATTCCCGGTCGGCGCCGAGATAGCCGACGTGATCGATGCCAATGCTGGTGATGACAGTGACCGAACCGTCGACAACGTTCACCGCATCGAGACGGCCGCCAAGTCCAACTTCTAGGACCGTCACATCGACCTCAGCGTGCCGGAACGCCCACAACGCGGCGAGAACGCCGAACTCGAAGTAAGTCAGCGTGATTTCTCCGCGCGCGCGTTCGATTGTCACAAACGCATCACACAATAGGTCGTCCGTCACGGGCGCGCCATCCACTCGCACCCGTTCGTTGAAGCGATGCAGATGCGGCGACAAGGTCGTGCCAACACGACGTCCGCTCGCCAACAGCAACGCTTCGAGATAGATCGCGGTCGACCCCTTACCGTTGGTTCCCGCAATGACCACGTTGTGCGGTGCGGGCGTCAAGACGTCGAGGCGTTGCGCGACCCGACGGACGCGATCCAATCCCATGTCTATCCCGACCGGATGAACGCGTTCGGCGTGCGCGAGCCAATCGGCAAGCGTCCATTGATTCATGGCTGATCGATTGCCGCGCGAATCTCCCGCAGCTGTCCCTTCAACACCTCAGGAATCTCGTTGGGGTGGTTGCTCGCCATCGTGGTCACCAACGAACTCCCGACGACCACACCGTCAGCCAACGGTGCCACCAGGTGCGCCGCGGTACCGTCCTTGATACCGAAACCCACCATGACCGGAAGATCGGTATGTGCGCGGATGCGTGCGACCTGTTCGGCGACACCATCTGTGCGCAGATGATTGGCACCGGTTACCCCTTTCAATGCAACGTAATAGATGAATCCGCTCGCCTGTTGCGTGATCAGCTCAATCCGCGCCGGGGTCGTGGTAGGCGCGATCAGAAAGATCAGATTGAGGTCCTGCGCGCGCATAACCTGAAGCAGTTCGCCGGCCTCCTCGGGCGGAAGATTGACGATGATCGCACCGTCCACGCCGGCGGCAGTCGCGCGATCGACAAAGCGTACATAGCCCATTCGCTCCACCGAGTTCAGATAACCCATCAGCAGTACCGGCGTTTCTGCATCCTGCCGGCGAAACACAGCGACCATGTCCAGAACGTCGAGCAAACGGGTGCCAGCCGCGAGCGCGCGTTCGGAACTCTGTTGAACTGCCGGACCCTCCGCCTCCGGATCCGAGAACGGTATGCCGACCTCGACGACGTCCGCGCCCGCGTCCACCAGCGCATGCATGGCAGCCACCGTGGTTGCCGGATCCGGATCGCCGCCGGTAACGAACGTAACCAGGGCCTTGCGTCCCGAACTGCGCAACGCATCCAGACATCGTTGGATGCGGTTCACAGCGAGATCCCGTCGAGTTCAGCAACTGTCAGGATGTCCTTGTCACCGCGCCCGGATAGATTGACGATGATGATCTCATCATGCGACGCGCTCGGCGCGTAATCGCGAACCCAGGCCAGCGCATGACTCGATTCCAGCGCCGGCATGATTCCCTCGACTTGAGTCACATAGCGGAATGCCGACAGCGCCTCCTCATCGGTGACCGAGACGTACTCTGCGCGGCCAATGTCCTTGAAGTAGGCATGTTCAGGTCCGACACCCGGGTAGTCGAGTCCGGCAGAAATCGAATGGGTCTCGATGATCTGGCCATCATCGTCTTCGAGCAGATAGGTTCGATTGCCGTGCAGCACGCCGGGCAGGCCAGCAGACAGTGACGCAGCGTGCTTCCCCGAAGCCAGGCCGAGACCGCCCGCCTCGACACCGACGAACCGAACGGCGGAGTCATTGACGAACGGATGGAACAATCCGATCGCGTTCGATCCACCCCCCACGCATGCGACCAGAGTGTCAGGCAGTCGGCCGGTCTGCTGCAGGCACTGCGCCCGGGCCTCGTTCCCGATGACGGATTGGAAATCGCGCACCATCGTTGGATACGGATGCGGGCCTGCAACGGTACCGATGATGTAGTGGGTATCGTCGACGTTCGTTACCCAATCCCGCATCGCCTCGTTCATGGCGTCCTTCAACGTGCGCGACCCGGACGTAACCGGTACCACTTCAGCACCCAACAGTTTCATTCGGTACACGTTCAGGCTCTGGCGTTTGATGTCTTCTGAACCCATGTAGACCCTGCATTTCAGGCCCAGCCGCGCCGCGACCGTGGCGGTCGCCACGCCGTGCTGCCCGGCGCCCGTCTCCGCAATGATTCGACCCTTGCCGATTCTTTTCGCCAACAGCGCCTGGCCGACGGTATTGTTGATCTTGTGAGCGCCGGTATGGTTCAGGTCCTCTCGCTTCAAGAAAATCTGCGCCCCCCCCAACTCACGCGTGAGGCGTTCCGCTGCATAAAGAGGCGTGGGGCGACCGACATACTGCGAGAGATCGTGTGCAAGCTCGCGCTGAAAGTCCGGATCGCTTTTCAATTGCTGGTACAGACTGTCGAGTTGATCGAGCGCATGAAACAACGTTTCCGCGACAAATCGACCACCATAGCGACCAAAATGCCCATCGCGCGTCGGCGCCTGATACAGATCGTTAGTTCCCTCGCTGCGCACGCTGCACCTCGATCATGAATTGTTTCAGTTTCGACGGATCCTTAGCACCCTTCACTGCCGCCTCGACGCCGCTACTGACGTCCACTGCAAAGGGGCGCGTGCGCTCGATTGCTTCTGCAACGTTGAACTGCGTCAGCCCTCCGGCGAGGATCAGCGGCTTTGAACTCGCGTCCGGCCACCACGACCAATCGAACGTCTTGCCGGTTCCGCCGGCTTGACCAGGCACGCTCGCATCGAACAGCAGTGCGCGGGCGTTCGGGTAGCGCCGCTCGAGCGCCAACACGTCGATCAGTCCGGATACTCGAATTGCCTTGATGAACGGCAACTCGATCGACGCGCATTCGGTATCGGTTTCGTTGCCGTTGAACTGCAGGAGCCCGACACCCGATATGGTTGCCGCGGCCTGTACGCTGCTCACTGACTCGTCCACGAACAATCCAACGCAGGTCACGAAGGGCGGTACGCCTGCAATGATCGTCCGAGCCCGTTCCGGTGAGACATACCGCGGACTCGCGCGATGAAAATTGAAACCCAGCGCATCACAACCAGCCGCCACGGCCAGTTCGGCATCGATCAAACGCGTGATCCCGCAGATCTTCGCTCTAACCCGCATTCGCCAGAGCCCGAAAAAAGGCCGGTGATTCTACCAGACGTCGCCAGCAGCCCGGAGAATTGCTGGCGGTCGCGCAGCGGGCAACTCGAACTCCGCCGCATAGCGGACGTCGACCAGATACAGACCCGTCGGCGGCGCCGTAGGGCCAACCAGCGCCCGGTCGCGCGCCATCAGCACTTCACCCAACCACGCGGTGCCGCGCTCACCCCGCCCAACCTGCAGCAGACCGCCGACGAGGTTTCGGACCATGTGCTGCAGAAACGCGTTGGCTGTGACGTCGACTACAACGAGGTCGTTGAATCGACGTACCGCCACGGAGAACACGCATCGGAAAGGGGACCTGGACTGGCATGCGGCGCTGCGAAACGACGTAAAGTCGTGCTCACCCAACAGGGATTGTGCCGCCGAATGCATGGCGCGGTCGTCGAGAGGCACCGGTGACCACGTTACATAATGACGGGCGATCGCCGGCTGGCGGTCCGACTCGAGTAGGACATACTGATACCTTCGCGCTATCGCGCTGAAGCGCGCATGAAAGTGCCCCGGTACCGGCACCACCCAACGCACACTGAGATCGTTCGGCAGAAGGCTGTTGGTACCCCTGATCCAAGCTGAGAGCGGACGCGTCGCGCCAGTCGTGAACGCCACAACCTGCTGGGTTGCATGCACGCCGGAATCGGTCCTGCCGGCCGCAGACAACTTGATTGGTGTGTCGGCAACGCGCGACAGCGCCTCTTCCAGGGACTGTTGAACCGAGCGCTGGCCAATCTGTCGCTGCCACCCGTGGAAGGCGCTTCCGTCGTATTCGACTCCGAGCGCGAACTGGTGCGCGTTCGGCTGCTGTTCAGTTTGCAGCGACCGACCTCACTAGCCCAGCTTGGCAAGCAATTCGGTTGCGGTGGCTTGTTGATCGTTGCTGCCTTCCTGCAGCACTTCACCCAGAATTTCGCGCGCGCCGTCTTCATCCCCCATGTCGATGTAGGCTCTCGCCAGATCGAGCTTGGTCGTCGCGGCGTCTTCCTCGTTGAGAAACTCGAACGCGTCGTCTGATTCTTCGGCCGCCTCCGCTTCGCGAGACGCTTCTGCCCGCGCGGCCGGTTCGAACTCTAGATCTTCGAGGTCGAACTCGTCGCCATCATCTGTGGCAACCGCAACGTCGCCGGTGTCAGTTTCCGGGCGTACGGCGGATGCTTGCGGGCGCAGCAGCGTTGGTTGCGCGTCGGCTTTGAAATCGATGCCGAGATCACCACCCAGATCGTCGGACGCGGTTTCCGCCCGTTCGGCGAAGCCATCCGATCGATCATCATCGAATTCCGCTCGAGGCGTCTCGTCCTCTCCTTCGAGATCGAGCTGAAAGTCATCAGGCGTTGCAGAACTCGCCGTCTCAGCCGCCTCAGCCGCCACAGCCGCCACAGCGTCCGGCAATGGGCCATCTTCACGGAGCTTGGTCTCGAGCTCGCGGGCTTCGAGCAACAGTTCGTTGTCGTCGCAGCGTGCCAACAGTTCCGTCATCTGAGTTTCGAAGCCGGCCTCGTCTTTCGTCTCCGCATAGACCTCGAGCAGCTTGACGCGAACGTCGGAACGGTCCGGATCCTCGTCCAGCGCGCCCAGCAGCAGGCTCACGGCTTGCGGATAGCGTCCGTAGGCAATGTAGATATCCGCCTCGCCGATGACGTCACTCGTCTGCGCACCTTCGTGATGTGCCAGGTCGTGCTCGAGGTCTTCGTCCCGAAGCTGCGGCGACTCTTCCAGTTCTTCTTCGGCCTCCGCCTGATCATCTTCAAGGGCTAGATCACGTGGCGCGTTCACGGCCGGCATCCTGCGTATCGGTTCGGCTTCATCGAACGATTCGAGGTGATGGTCGTCTGCCTCGCGGCGCCCGCGGGCGCGTAGCAATCCCGCGACGATCAGAAGCACCACAACGAGTGCAGCGCCACCCAGGACGAACGGCGACGCGAGAATGGCTGCGATACCGCCGGAGTCCTGTTTCGCCGCGGCCGGCGTTGGGGCAGCCGCCTCAGCCTGTTTGGCTGCCTTGAGTTGTGCCTGCATCTGCGCGATCTGTTGATTCTTGACCTCGATCTGGCGCTTCGCTTGTTCGGCTTGTGAGGTCGCATCGTCGAGCTTCGATACCGCCTCATCGCGCTCTCGCGCTGCACGCTCAGCTTCTTCTTTCGCGGCTGCCAGTTCGCTTTGGATCGCCGCCGCATCGCTAGCGTTACCACCAGCCGCCGAGCTGTTCTCGCCTGCGTCACCGGCCACGATCCGCAATTCACCCTCGGGGCCGGACGCTGCAGCCTGAGATGCTTTGGGCGCGGTCGCATCAACTTGACCGGCTAGCGATTGTGACGTTGCGTCTGCAGGCGCCTCCGGACCAGCCGCGGCGACGCTCGTGAGTCCCTCGCCGCGCCGATAGGCTTGCCAAGCTTCATTCTGAGCCGCCACTTCGCTGATCGCGTCGGTGGCCGAAATCTCCGCGACATCAGCAGCCTTCGGCAGCTGCAGGGTATACCCAGCTTTCAGAAGATTGATGTTGCCGCCGATGAACGCTTCCGGGTTGAGCCGTTCGATCGCGAGCATGTTCTGTTGAACAGATATTCCATCCGCTGGTCGCGTGCGTTGCGCAATTCGCCACAGCGTATCGTCACGATCGGTGACCCCATAGCTATCGCCGGTCAAACGATCGAGTGGTAGGGACTGGGTGGCTGGCGGGTTCGAACGGGGGGCACTGCTGAGGGAAACCTGTGAATCGGGTCTGGTCGGTGTCCGTTCGACGCGACCGGCGGATCCTCCGCCGGGGTCGCTGCGACCCGGGCTGGCGACCGCGGGCGCGGCTTGGTCCTTGTACATGGGCGGATCCAGCAGAACCGTGTATTCCTTGAGCAGACGCCCGTTCGGCCACACGACCTGCACCAGAAAATTCAGATAGGGCTCGGTGATCGGCTGCGTGCTGGTGACATGAAGCACGGCATGATTCTGGTCACCTACTCGAACTTGGAATTGCAGACCGGTCAGGAAGAAGAACCGCTCGATGCCCACCCGTTTGAAGTCTTCCGTCGTCGCTAACTGCGCAAGGATCTCCGATTCAGACATCCCCTGGATATCCAACAGATCGATGTCGGCGTCGAGTTTCTGGTTCAGTGCCGAGTGGATCTTGATGTCACCGAGTCCAAGGGCAAAAACCTGAGCACACCAGACGGTTGCAATCAGGGCGTAACCGAATGCCAACCTGCGAACCATAGTACCGTCCTTCGATTTATCGAGCCGCGCTATCCGTGAACCGATTCCACCGTGAATCGATTCGGTCCGTCATGAGAGCGTACGAAACCAATTGTGTACACCCGCTCCAACGTCCCGCGTGACGTCACTCTCCACAGCGACTTTCATCGCGATCGGACGCCCTCAGGCGCCGACATGATGCCGAACAAAAAGGTAACTTAGAAGCAGTGTTCAAAGAGTGCAGTAAGTAACACTTATCGCTGTTCTTTTAGCAAAAGTTCCGCAATTTGTACACTGTTCAGAGCCGCTCCCTTGCGGACATTGTCGGAAACGATCCAGAGATCGAGTCCACGCGGATGTGAGATGTCTTCGCGAATGCGACCGACGCACACCGCGTCCTTGCCTGCCGCATCGACGACGGCAGTCGGATACCCGCCGTTCTGCCGTTCGTCCAGCACGCACACACCCGGCGCGCGGGACAATAGTTCGCGCGCGCGCGCCGCGCTGATCTTGTCGCGGGTCTCGATGTGTACCGCTTCCGAGTGTCCGTAGAAGACCGGCACGCGAACACACGTCGGGTTCACCAGCAAATCGGGCGCCTCCAGAATCTTGCGCGTCTCCCAGACCATCTTCATCTCTTCCTTGGTGTAGCCGTTTTCCTGGAATACATCGATGTGAGGAATGACATTGAATGCGATCTGCCGCGGAAACGCCCGTGGGTGGATCGGCTTGGCGTTCAACAGGTCCGCTGTCTGGCTCGCGAGTTCGCGCACGCCTTTGGCACCCGCGCCCGAGACCGATTGATACGTGGCAACATTGATGCGCTCGATTCCTACGGCATCGTGGAGCGGTTTCAGCGCAACCACCAACTGGATCGTCGAGCAATTGGGATTTGCGATGATTCCCCGCGACCCACGTTGCGCGATCGCATGCGCATTGACTTCCGGAACGACCAGCGGGACGGCGTCGTCATTACGAAACTGCGAGGTGTTGTCGATGACGACGCAACCGGCCGCCGCCGCCTTCGGCGCGTAATCGGCAGAAATTGCAGCGCCGGCCGAAAACAGGCCGATATCGACGCCCTCGAAGTTGAACTCATCCAACCGCTTGACTCGAATCGATCTGCCGCCGAAACGAAGCGTCTTGCCTTCGGAACGTTCGCTCGCCAGCAGGTGCAGTTCGCCGACCGGAAATTTGCGTTCGGCCAGAATCTCCACCGTCACCTCGCCAACGGCACCTGTCGCACCCACCACCGCAACGTTGACCTGCCGCACTACCGATCTCCTGCTGCAAACGCCTTCAATACTGCTTGTCCCATTTCTTCGGTCCCCACGCACGTGAGGCCGTCCGTCGGACCCGGAAAAATGTCACGGGTGCGCAATCCCTGTTCGAGCACCCGATGCACCGCGCGATCGATTCGCGCGGCAACTTCGATGGCGCCGAACGTGTAACGAAACATCATTCCGACGGACAGAATGGTCGCCAACGGATTAGCAATGCCTTGACCCGCTATGTCCGGGGCCGATCCATGAACCGGCTCGTACAACCCTCTGCCGTCGGCACCGAGTGACGCAGACGGGAGCATACCGAGCGACCCGGTGAGCATCGCAGCAACGTCAGAGAGAATGTCGCCGAACATGTTGCCAGTCACCAATACATCGAACTGTTTGGGTTGACGTACGAGTTGCATCGCAGCGTTGTCGACATACAGATGGCTGAGCTCGACATCGGGGTAATCGGTGGCAACCTCGATGATGACGTCGCGCCACAGTTGCGTGACTTCCAACACGTTGGCCTTGTCCACCGAGCACACACGCCGTCCGCGCTTCCGCGCCAGATCAAACGCCACGCGCCCGATGCGCGCGATCTCGGTTTCGTCGTAGACGTCCGTGTTGAAGCCGCGGCGCAGATTGTCGACCGTTTCGATGCCACGTGGCTCACCGAAGTAGATTCCACCGGTCAGCTCTCGAACGATCAGGATGTCGAGACCATCAACCAGTTCGCGCTTCAGCGACGAGGCGTCGGCCAGTGGCCCGAACAGCAGCGCGGGCCGCAAATTGGCAAACAACTCCATGCCAGCGCGCAGTCCGAGCAGTCCCCGCTCGGGACGTGTCGTCATCGGCAGGCCATCCCATCGCGGACCGCCGACAGCTCCAAGCAGAACGGCGTCCGCGCGTTGCGCCGCCGTCAGTGTTTCAGCAGGCAACGGCGAACCAGTCTCGTCAAGCGCTCGACCGCCCAACAGCCCCTCACTCAACGCCAAATCGATGTTTGCGGCACGCGCTGCCATCCGCATCACCTCGACCGCTTGGCCGACGACCTCCGGCCCTATTCCGTCGCCAGCCAGGACCAGAACGCTTTTTTTACTTTCAATCACTTAGGGTCATTTCCTATCGACTAACTTCAAATATCCATGGCTGCGCTGCCTGATGGCGCACCTCAAAGGCGCGAATCGCGTCTGCGGCCAGCAGAGTCAGTGCGATGTCGTCCAGTCCGTGAAGCAGGCACTCTTTGCGATGTGGATCGATCGCGAACGGCAGTTCGGTTCCGACCGGACATACAACCGATTGCGAAGCCAGATCCACCGTCAGAGCATACCCGTCTATTCGGGCCACCGCGTCAAACAGCTCTTCGATTATTTCTTCTTCAAAAACAATTGGTAATACGCCATTCTTAAAGCAATTATTAAAAAAAATATCAGCAAAGCTTGGCGCGATCACGCAACGAATGCCGTATTCCTCGAGCGCCCATACGGCGTGTTCACGGCTGGATCCGCAGCCGAAGTTCGCGCGGGCGAGCAATATCGATGCCCCCTGGTAACGCGACTGATTCAGCACGAAGTTATGGTTGATAACCCGCTCATTGGGCGTCTGCCCCATCGATCCTTCATCGAGGTAGCGCCAAGCGTCGAAGAGATTGTCGCCAAAGCCGGTGCGGCGGATCGACTTCAGAAACTGCTTGGGAATGATCTGATCGGTATCCACATTGGCGCGGTCAAGTGGCACCACCGTGCCAGACACCGTCGTGAATGGTTTCATTGGTTGGCTCCGAAAAATTCGCGGACATCGGTGAAATGTCCCGCAATGGCAGCCGCGGCAGCCATTGCGGGGCTCACGAGATGCGTACGACCGCCATGGCCCTGGCGACCTTCGAAGTTGCGGTTCGACGTCGCCGCACAGCGCTCACCCGCTTCGAGCCGGTCGGCGTTCATTGCCAGGCACATCGAGCAGCCTGGGTCGCGCCACTCGAATCCCGCATCGACAAATACTCTCGCAAGACCCTCCTGCTCCGCCTGACGCTTCACCAGGCCTGATCCCGCCACCACCATTGCCTGCTTGATCCGCGACGATACGGCCCGACCGCGGACGACTTCTGCCGCAATACGCAGATCTTCGATGCGCGCATTGGTGCAGGAACCGATGAACACGCGATCGAGTTCGATCTCCCGCAGAAGGCGCCCGGGTTCGAGGTCCATGTACTGCAGCGCGCGCGACATGGTCTCGCGGCGCGCCGACTCGACAAAGTGGTTGGGGTCTGGAACGCACTCGGTGATGCCGGCCACGAGTTCGGGCGATGTGCCCCATGTCACCTGAGGTTCGAGCGACCCGGCATCGATGCTGACCGACTGGTCGAATATGGAATCGGAATCGGAATGCAACGTGCGCCAATACTCCACCGCCACGTCCCACAACGCTTGCTTCGGCGCGAACGGTCGGCCCTGCAAGTAGTCGATCGTCACATCGTCCACGGCTATCAACCCCGCACGTGCGCCGGCTTCGATCGCCATGTTGCAAACGGTCATGCGGCCTTCCATCGTCAGCTGATCGATCGCACTTCCTCGGAACTCGAGTGTCTGCCCGGTGCCGCCGGCTGTCCCGATGCGACCAATCACCGCGAGGACCAGATCCTTGGCGAAGACGCCGGGGGGCAATCGACCGCCGACCCGGATTTCCATGTTGCCGGTCTTGCGCTGAATCAGACACTGGGTCGCCAGGACATGCTCGACTTCGGACGTGCCTATTCCCTGCGCCAGCGCGCCGAATGCACCGTGCGTCGAGGTATGCGAATCGCCACAGACAATTGTCATGCCCGGCAACGTTGCGCCCTGCTCGGGTCCGACCACGTGAACGATGCCTTGCCGAACGTCGCCGATATCGAACTGTTCGATCCCGAAGTCGCGACAGTTCTGATCGAGAGTTACGACCTGGATACGTGACGTCTCATCGGAGATTCCGGCGACACCCAGATCACGAGACGTAGTGGGCACGTTGTGGTCTGGCGTTGCCAGATTGGCCCCCACCCGCCAGGGCCGGCGGCTCGCCAACCTGAGCCCTTCGAAAGCCTGCGGCGACGTCACCTCGTGCAATAAATGTCGATCGATATAGATCATCCCGGTGCCGTCATCTCTTTCGGTTACAAGATGATCGCGCCAGATCTTGTCGTAGAGGGTCTGCGCCACGCACGACTCCGTTCTTTGGAAAACGGCCAATGGTAGGATCGCACCTTGGATAAGACAAATTCATTATTTTCATATCTTCGATTATGGAATGGCATGAACTGAGAGCCTTTATCGCTGTCGCCGAGACAAGCTCGTTCTCGCGCGCCGCCGAGCAGTTGCGCCTCACGCAGCCGGCGATTTCGAAGCGGATCCAGGCATTGGAGGCGGGGCTCGGTGTGACCCTGTTCGACCGTGTCGGCAAGCGCGTGTATCTCACCGAAGCCGGCACGTTGCTGCGGCCCCGGGCGCTGGAACTCGTGCGCCAACTCTCCGATACGGAAGTATTGCTCCGCAATCTCGACCGACGCATCGACGGACGCCTTTCGATGGCGACCAGTCACCACGTTGGCCTGCACCGACTCGCGCCGGTCCTGAAGTCGTTCTCGCAACGCTTCACTGAAGTAGAACTCGACATCGACTTCGTCGACTCGGAGGCCGCGCACGAACTCGTCCGAACCGGCGCGACTGAACTTGCGGTGGTAACGCTCTCACCCGTCACCGATCCGAAGCTGCACTACGATCGTTTGTGGCGCGATCCATTGGCGTTCATCGGTGCCGAAGATCACCCACTCGCGGACCAACAGCGCATACCGCTGCGGCGCCTGTCGACGTTTCCCGCAATCCTGCCGGGTCTCGGCACCTTCACTGGGCGCATTGTCGCCGAACGTTTCGCCCGTGCTGGATTGCCGCTGCACACTGCGATGGCCACCAACTATCTCGAGACCATCGGCATGCTGGTAGGTATCGGGCTCGGTTGGAGCGTGCTGCCTGCAACGATGATCGAGCCGCCACTCACGCGGCTCGATGTCGATTGCGAATTGCTGGGGCGCGATCTGGGCATCGTTACCAATCCGGCGAGGACACCATCGAATCCGGCCAATGCGTTCGTCGGTGTGTTGCTGGAGTTTGCCGACTAACGTTCCAACTGTGGGGATCAGACGCGCTCGAGCCAGCTCGGATTCTGCGCACGCTGACGCATCAGGTGGTCCATCAACACCAGCGCCAACATGGCTTCGGCGATTGGCGTGGCACGAATGCCTACGCACGGGTCATGGCGGCCGGTGGTCACCACCTCGACCTCTTCGCCGCGCTCATTCAGGCTCCGGCCAGGCAGGCGCAAACTGGACGTCGGCTTCAACGCGATGCTCGCCACGATGTCCTGACCGGTAGAAATACCGCCGAGCACCCCGCCGGCGTTGTTGCTCTCGAATCCCAACGCCGACATTTCGTCCCGGTGTTCGGTGCCGCGCTGTTCGATGACCGCGAAGCCCGCACCGATCTCGACGCCCTTGACCGCATTGATACTCATCAACGCGCCCGCGATCTCGGCGTCGAGTTTATCGAACACGGGCTCGCCTAATCCGACCGGCAATCCGCTGGCCACCACCGTGACTCGGGCACCGATCGAATCGCCATCCTTGCGCAACCGGTCGATGAAGTCTGCGATATCGGCCACCACGGAGGCATCCGGACAGAAAAACGGATTACGTTCGACCTCCTCCCAGTCGATCTGTTCGGGCCGAATCGGTCCGATCTGCGCGAGGTAACCGCGCACCGTTGCGCCGAATTGCTGCGCCAGATATTTCTTGGCGATTGCGCCAGCCGCAACGCGCGTTGCGGTTTCGCGGGCCGACGCACGACCGCCACCCCGATAGTCGCGGATGCCATATTTTTTCTGGTAGGTGAAATCCGCGTGCGCGGGACGAAATACGTCCTGGATGTTGCTGTAGTCACGACTTTTCTGATCGGTATTTTCGATCACCAGCCCGATCGGCGTTCCGGTGGTCACGCCTTCAAATGTTCCCGACAGGATGCGTACCGCGTCGGCCTCCTGGCGCTGCGTGGTGTATTTCGACTGGCCTGGCCGACGTCGGTCGAGATCACGCTGCAGATCAGATTCGCTGAGGGGCAGGCCGGCGGGACAACCGTCGACGATTGCACCGATCGCAGGCCCGTGGCTCTCACCGAACGTCGTGACCGTAAAGACCTGACCGAATGTGTTACCTGCCATCGATGTCGTCCAGTTGGCCGCGCGCAGTATCGGCGCTGATCACAATCGAGACAACCCGGGTGCCTCGAGGACGAATACACCATGTCCGCCGCGCTGAAATTCCGGCCAGATGAATTGGAGCTGAGGGAACGCCGCAACCAGATCTTCCGCACTCGAACCGACTTCGGCGACCAACAGCCCATCGTCGGAGAGCCAGTTCCGAGCACCGGTCAGAATGCGTCGGATCAGGTCGAGTCCGTCGCGCCCGGCGGCCAGCGCCGCCGCCGGTTCGTGCCGATACTCCGCCGGCATATCGGCGAAGTCAGCCGCGTTGACATACGGCGGGTTGGTCACGATCAGATCGAATGCCGATTGGGGTAAGCCGTCGAACACATCCGCTCGCACGACACTGACACGCTCTTGAAGGCGGTGCAGTGCCACGTTGCGACTCGCCAGCGCGAGCGCCGCATCGTCGACATCCGACAACACCACATCTGCGTCGGGAAATGCATGCGCGCACGCAATCCCGATGCAACCGGATCCGGTGCCGAGGTCGAGGATGCGTTCGGGCCAACGACTCAACCACGGCGCGAACTCCGACGAGATCAGTTCCGCGATCGGCGATCGGGGAATCAGCACACCCGGCTCGATGAGATACCGGCGACCCGCAAACCACGCTTCACCGACGAGATAAGGCGCCGGAACGCGGTGGACGATGCGTCGCTCGAGCACGCGCCCGAGTTCACGACGTTCGCGCTGCGTCAGCCTGGCCGACAGAATGAACTCGAGTTTGTCCGGGGCGACCTTCAAATGACCGCACAACAGCGCGATCGCTTCGTCCCATGAATTGTCGGTACCGTGTCCGTAGAAGGCTTCCGAACGCGCCAGTCGCGTCGTCATCCAACGCAGATAGTCGGCAACGCTTTCGAGTTCGTCGGATGGATTCAACGCACCGTCAGCCGTTGCGGCCCAGCAGGTCGAGCAGCAATGTGTTCAGGCGCGTCACATAGGCCGCCGGATCACGCAGTTGGCCACCATCGGCGAGTGCAGCCTGGTCGAACAACAGCAATGCGAGTTCGCCAAATCGCTGCTCGTCCTGCTCTGCGTCCAGTCGATTGACGAGTGGATGCGTCGGGTTGATCTCCAGATTCGGCTTTGAATCCGGCACGGACTGTCCCGCCGCCTCCATGATGCGGCGCATCTGCGTACCCATCGCATGCTCATCCAGAACCAGGCAAGCCGGCGAAGTGGTCAATCGTTTCGAACGCCGCACCGCGTCGACCTGGTCACCCAGCACCTTCTTGATGCGTCTCATCAGATCGTCGCCGGCCGCGTCCGTCTCTTCGTCCTTGGCATCGTCACCTTTGTCCGGCAGCTCCAGATCACCGCGTGTGACATCACGAAACCGTTTGCCATCGAACTCAGTCAACGTCGACATCAGCCAATCATCGAGACGCTCGTGCAGCAACAACGCCTCGATGCCGCGCTGGCGAAGCAATTCGAGCTGAGGCGAACTTTTTGCCGTCGCGAAGGTGTCCGCACAAATGTAGTAGATCTCCTTCTGGTCCGGCTGCATGCGCGCGACGTACTCTTCGAGCGTAACCGTCGGCTCCGGATCGTCTGTATGCGTGGACGAAAATCGCAGCAGCTTCGCGATCGCTTCGCGGTTCGTGAAATCCTCGGCCGGGCCCTCCTTCAACACTTCGCCGAAGTCCTTGTAGAAGCTCCGATACGCTTCTGCATCGGATCCTGCCAACTTTGCCAGCATGTCCAGGACCCGCTTCGTCAATGCGCTCTTGATCGTCTGCACCCGATCGTCTTCCTGAAGCAGCTCGCGCGATACGTTCAGCGGCAGATCGTTCGAGTCGAGTACACCCTTGATGAAACGCAGATACAGCGGCAGAAACTGTTCCGCCTGATCCAGAATGTAGACACGCTGAACGTATAATTTGAGACCACGGGGCGCGTCTCTGTTCCACAAATCGAACGGCGCATGCTTCGGCAGATACAGAAGGCTCGTATATTCGAGCTTGCCCTCGACTCTGTTGTGGCTCCATGTCTGCGGATCTTCGTAGTCGTGTGAAATGTGTTTGTAGAATTCTTTGTATTCGTCGTCACTGACATCGCCGCGCGGACGCGTCCACAGCGCCTTCGCCGAATTGACGGTTTCCCATTCGACTTCGGCCTTTTTCTTCTTGTCTTTCTTGTCGGCGTCCTCGGCTGAGGTCGCCTGCTTGACCATCTCGACCGCCACGCCGATGTGGTCGGAATACTTGCGTACGACACTGCGCAGCCGATAGGCGTCCGCAAATTCCTTCGCATCGTCTTTTAGGTGCAGGGTCACGTCGGTGCCACAGGTCGATTTGACGTCTGCCGCAACGGTGAAATCCGACTCACCATTCGAGCGCCACCGGGTCGCCGCGTCAGCCGGCTCCCCTGCGCGCCGCGTCAAAACATCAACGGTATCCGCTACGATGAAGGCGCTGTAAAAGCCCACGCCGAATTGTCCGATCAACGCCGCGTCCTTCTTGCTGTCACCGGACAACTTCGATAGAAACTCCGCTGTACCGGATTTCGCGATCGTGCCGAGATGCGTGATCGTCTCTTCCCGCGACATGCCAACACCGTTGTCGGATATCGTGATCGTCTTCGCGTCTTCGTCGACCGAAATGCGAATACGCAACTCGGATTGGTCTTCCATCAGAGTTGCATCGGCAAGTGCTTCGAAGCGCAGCTTGTCTACCGCGTCGGATGCGTTCGAGATGAGTTCGCGAAGAAAAATTTCTCTGTTCGAATACAGAGAGTGAATCATCAACTGGAGCAGCTGGCGGGCCTCCGCCTGAAACCCCAGTGTCTGTTCAGACTGATCCGCCTGCGCCATCACCGTCCTCCTGTCATATCCACAGCAGCCGCTGTTATGGGGACGATGCACGCCAAATCAAGACTGACTTCGAGATGAAACCGAGGTCGGACGTCGAGTCGGATCACTGCCACCCGGTCACCTTCGCCAATGCGCCACCGATCTCTGCCAGGCTCCGCACCGTCGTCACACCGGCAGCCTTCAATGCAGCGAACTTTTCGTCGGCGGTGCCTTTCCCGCCCGCGATGATCGCGCCGGCATGACCCATGCGTTTACCGGGCGGCGCCGTCACGCCGGCAATGTAAGAAACGACCGGCTTGCTGACGTGATCCTTGATAAAGGCGGCGGCTTCCTCCTCGGCAGTTCCGCCGATCTCGCCAACCATCACGATCGCCTCGGTGGCCGGGTCCTTCTCGAACAGCGCCAGGATGTCGATGAAATGGCTACCTGGAATCGGATCACCACCGATTCCAACGCAACTGCTCTGACCAAAGCCGCGATCGGTCGTCTGCTTGACGGCTTCGTACGTCAGCGTCCCCGACCGCGACACGATGCCGACGCGTCCCGGCAGATGGATGTCGCCGGGCATGATGCCGATCTTGCATTCGCCAGGCGTGATCACGCCCGGACAGTTGGGGCCGACCAGACGCGTTTTACTCACCGACAGCCGGGCCTTGATTGCCAACATATCGAGCGTTGGAATGCCTTCGGTGATGCACACGACGAGTTTGAGATCGGCTGCGACGGCTTCGAGTATCGAGTCTTTGCAGAACGGCGCCGGTACGTAAATGACCGACGCGGTTGCACCGGTTGCCTCCACCGCATCGCGGACAGTATCAAACACCGGCAGACCGAGGTGTTGGGTGCCGCCTTTCCCCGGCGTGACGCCGCCGACGAGTTTCGTGCCATAAGCCAATGCCTGCTCGCTGTGCAACGTACCCTGCGCGCCGGTGAAACCCTGACAGATCACCTTGGTGCGTTTGTTGATCAGAATGCTCATGCCTTACCTCCGGCCGCGTGCACAACTTTCTTCGCGGCGTCCACCAGGCTCTTCGCAGCAATGATGTTGAGCCCGCTCTCGGCAAGCCGCGCCGACCCCTTTGCGGAGTTGTTTCCTTCGAAACGCACAACCACCGGCACGTTGACCCCTACTTCCTTGACCGCGCCGATGATGCCGTCGGCGATCGTCGCGCAGCTGACGATGCCACCGAAGATATTGATCAACACCGCCTTGACGTTCGAGTCCGACAAGATGATCTTGAATGCTTCACCCACGGATTCCTTGCTCGCACCGCCGCCAACGTCGAGAAAATTGGCCGGCTGACCGCCGTGCGTCTTGACGAGGTCCATCGTGCCCATTGCCAGGCCCGCTCCATTGACCATGCAGCCGATATTGCCGTCCAGCGCTACATAGTTGAGGTTGAACTTCGCTGCGAGCGCTTCTCGCTCGTCCTCCTGACTCGGATCGTGCATCGCACCGAGCCGTTTCTGTCGGTACATCGCATTGGCGTCGATATTGATCTTTGCATCGAGACAATGAATGTTGCCTGCAGCAGTCACGACCAGCGGATTCACTTCGACCAGCGAGCAATCGCACTCATGAAACAGCCGCGAGAGATTGACGAACAGGTTCGCGAACTGGCCGACTTGAGCACCTTTCAGCCCCAACGCGAATGCAATCTCGCGGCCCTGAAACGGTTGCGCGCCGACGAACGGATCGATTGGCGTGCGAATGATCTTCTCGGGCGTGTCGTGCGCGACCTTCTCGATCTCGACGCCGCCCTCGGTCGATGACATGAAGACCACGCGCTTCGTTGCGCGATCGATGACCGCACCGAGATAGAGTTCGCGGTCGATGTCGGTACAACTCTCGACATAGATCTTGCTGACCGGCTGACCCTGTTCGTCGGTCTGAATCGTCACCAGCCGCTTGCCAAGCCACTCTTTGGCGAATGCTTCGACTTGCGCGGTCGTATCAACGAGTTTGACGCCGCCGGCCTTGCCGCGGCCTCCGGCGTGAACCTGGACCTTGACGACCCACCGATCGCCTCCGATCTTGTTCGCAGCATCCACCGCCGCGCTTGGTGAATCGACCGCATAGCCTGTCGACACCGGCAGACCATATTCCGCGAACAGCTCTTTTGCCTGGTATTCGTGCAGATTCATGAATGGCTTCCGTTACGTTTACGTTTTCTTCTTTCGATTGATCGTATGTATCGCATGACCCGCGACCCCGAGCGCGGCTTCGTGTACCGCTTCAGATAGGGTCGGATGCGCAAACATCGTCAGCGCGAGATCCTCGGCGCTGGCTGAGAATTCCATCGCAATCACCGCCTGCGCGATCAACTCCGACGCCTGGGGTCCGAGAATGTGCACGCCGAGTATTCGATCGGTCTTCGCGTCGGCGACGATCCTGACTGTGCCCTGAGAATCGGCTGCAGCAAGCGCGCGACCGTTCGCGGCAAAATTGAAGCTGCCGACGTTGTATGCCTCCCCGCTGCTCTTCACCTCCTGTTCCGTGCGACCCACCCAGGCGACTTCCGGATGGGTGTAGATCACGCACGGGATGCAATCGTAGTTGACCGTCGGCTTCTTGCCGGCAATGCGCTCGGCAACCATGACACCTTCTTCCATACCCTTGTGCGCCAACATCGGGCCGCGCACGCAATCACCCACGGCGAACACCTGCGGCACCTCCGTTGCACAGGTATCGTTCACGAACAGGAATCCGCGCTCATCGAGTTGCAAGCCGCAGTCGGGCGCGAGTAGACCCTTGGTATAGGGTCGCCGCCCGACTGCAACGATCAGCTTGTCGAACGTGAGCTTCTGCTCACCGCTTTTGTCCTGATAGGTGACAGTTACCGATTTGCCTTTGACCGACGATCCGGTCACGCGCGCGCCAAGGCGAATGTCGAGTCCCTGCTCTTCGAAGATCTTCTTTGCGTCGCGCGCGATTCGCGCATCGGCAATCGGCAGGAAATCGTCCAGCGCCTCGAGCATTACGACTTCGGAGCCCAGCCGATTCCAGACGCTGCCGAGTTCCAGACCGATAACCCCCGCGCCGATGACGCCAAGCCGTTTCGGTACTGTGTCGAACTCGAGCGCACCGGTCGAATCGACGACGATTCCGTCGGCAAGCGGTGTTGGGCTGATCTCCACCGGCACCGATCCCGGCGCGAGAATCACGTGCTTCGCGTCGAGTACCCGCGCATCGCCGTCCGCGGGTTGATATTCGACCTTGCGGCCCGCAAGCAGCTTTCCGACGCCCGGCAGCCACTCCACACCGTTGCCCTTGTAGAGCGCCGCAACACCGCCGGTCAATTTCGCGACGACGCCCGCCTTGTGCGACATCATCTGCTTGATGTCCAGCTCGATCTTGGCTGGTTTGATGCCCATCGCAGGGAACAGCTCGCGCGCCTCAACGTACTTGTGCGACGCATCGAGCAAGGCCTTCGACGGAATGCAGCCCCAGTTCAAACACGTTCCGCCAAGCACCGGCTTGCCAGACGCGTCCAGCGATTTGTCGATGCACGCGGTCGTCATACCGAGTTGCGCGGCGCGTATCGCTGCATGGTACCCGGCGGGACCGGCACCAATGACGATTACATCGTATCCAGTGGTCATCGTAAGTACTCCGATAGCGTGGGCATCACAGGTCCAGTAGGATCCGGGCGGGATCTTCCAACAGTTCTTTGATGGTGATCAGAAATCTCACGGCTTCCTGGCCGTCGATCAAACGGTGATCGTAGGACACTGCGAGATACATCATCGGCCGAATGACGATCTGCCCGTCGATGACGACCGGTCGCTCCTGAATCTTATGCATCCCCAGAATCGCGGTCTGCGGAGCGTTCAAGATCGGTGTCGACAGCAGTGAGCCGAATACACCGCCGTTGGAAATGGTGAAGGTACCACCGGACATCTCTTCGATCGTCAACTTGCCGTCGCGCGCCTTCTCTCCATAGGAGCGGATCTGCTCTTCGATCTGCGCGAGGCCGAGTGCATCGGCATCGCGGATCACCGGCACGACCAGGCCTCGATCGGTTCCAACCGCTACGCCGATATCGTAGTAGCCGTGATAGACGATATCGGTTTCGTCGATCGACGCATTCACCGCCGGGAAACGTTTCAACGCCTCGACCGACGCGCGCACGAAGAACGACATGAAACCGAGCCTCACCCCGTTGTGGCGCTTCTCGAATTCCTCCTTGTGCCGGGTGCGCAGCGTAATCACTGCCTGCATGTCGACCTCGTTGAATGTCGTCAGCATCGCCGCGGTGCGTTGCGCCTCGACAAGACGTCGCGCAATGCTGGCGCGCAATCGGGTCATCGGCACCCGGCGTTCCGCGCGTTCCTCGGCGGTCGGCGGCGCGCTCGGTACCGATATCGCCGTCACAGGCTCGCGGCGAGGGGGCTTCTGAGAAGCTGCCCGCAACACGTCTTCCTTGGTCACGCGGCCGTCCTTACCGGTGCCGTCGACCCGGTCCAGTGCCACACCTTGTTCGGCGGCGAGTTTCCTTGCGGCCGGGCTGACCGTGGCCGAATCGTGTTCGACTGGACCGGATTTCGATTCCGACGCGACGTCTGCCGACACGTCCTTGCGAGAGGCTTCAGGCGCTGCGCCGGCGCCTTCGGCGAACATTCCGACGACCTCTTCGGACAGGACCGTGTCGCCCTCGTTCTTGAGGATCTTTTCCAGCTTGCCGTCCGCAGGTGCGACGATCTCGAGGACCACCTTGTCGGTCTCGATTTCGACCAGCACGTCGTCCCGACGCGCGGTATCACCGGGTTGTTTATGCCATGCCGCGACGGTGCCGTCGGCAATCGATTCGGGGAAGCTCGGAGCCTTGATTTCTAAGGTCACTCAATCATCCTTCTGGGTGTTCTAAGGCGGCAGCGGCGGTACTTCGTGGATACGGCATCGATACGGCATCGGTACGTCAGCCATACAGCGCGTCTTCGACGAGTCGCGCTTGCTGCTGCACGTGCAGTTGCATGTGGCCCGCGGCCGGGGCCGCCGATGCTTCGCGACCGGCGTAGGACAGATACAAGTCTTCGGCATGATTCAAGATCACGCGCCGCATGTGATGTTGGCTCGCGTACCACGCGCCCTGATTCATCGGCTCTTCCTGACACCAGACGACGTCTTTGAGATTCGAATACGGCGCAATCGCTTGCCCCAGTTCCTGCTCCGGAAACGGATAGAGTTGCTCGAGACGGACGATGGCAACATCCTTAGTGTCGTCGTCGCGCCGCCGCTCGAGCAGGTCGTAGTAAACTTTACCGCCGCACAACACGACGCGCGAAACGCGCGCCGCATCGAGTTCATCGATCTCGCCGATTACCGGTTCGAATGTTCCGTTGGCCAGGTCTTCCAGCGTCGACACTGCGAGCTTGTGGCGCAGCAGGCTCTTCGGCGTGAACGCGATCAGCGGCTTGCGCAACGGACGCTTCACCTGCCGCCGCAGCATGTGGAACATCTGCGCAGGCGTCGTCGGCACGCACACCTGTATGTTGTGCTCGGCCGCCATCTGCAGATAGCGTTCGATGCGACCCGACGAATGCTCCGGGCCAGCGCCTTCGTAACCGTGCGGCAAGAGTACAACGAGCCCGCACAGGCGCATCCATTTGTGCTCACCGCTGGTGATGAACTGATCGATCACGACCTGCGCGCTATTGGCGAAGTCACCGAACTGCGCCTCCCACAAGACCAACGCGGTCGGCATCGTGGTCGAATAGCCGTATTCGAATGCGAGCACCGCCGCCTCAGAAAGCAGCGAATCGTAGATGTCGAAGCGGGTCGTTTCCGACAGATGATTCAACGGGATGTAGCGGCGTCCATCCTTCTGGTTGTACAGCATCGCGTGCCGATGCGAGAACGTGCCACGGCCGACATCCTGCCCGGTCAGGCGAATCGGAAGACCTTCGTCGAGCAACGTCGCGTACGCCATGTTCTCTGCATAGCCCCAATTCAGTGGCAACGCACCGGCCGTCATTTTGTGACGGTCTTCGATCAGTCGCTGCACCTGCGGGTGCAGTACGAAGCCGTCCGGCAACTGCTCCATGCGCGACGCGAGCCTGCGCAGGCTCTTCAACGGGAAACGCGTGTCGGCCGGCGTGGTCCAGTGGTGACCGAGATACGGCGTCCAGTCGACGAACAACCCGGTATTGGGCTTCGACACTAGACTCAGTGCGACGTGCTCGTCCGAATCGAGCGCGTCCCGATACGTCTCGACCATCTGATCGGCCGTTTGCTGTGTAATCGTGCCATCGGCGACGAGTTTGTCTGCATAGATGGTCCGCGTCGTCGGCTGCTTGCGAATGCGCTGATACATCAGCGGCTGCGTCGTCATTGGCTCTTCGGCTTCGTTGTGACCGCGGCGGCGATAGCCGACCAGATCGATGACGACGTCCTTGTGGAACTGCATCCGATAGTCCACCGCCACCTGCGTGACGAACAGCACCTCTTCGGGGTCGTCACCGTTCACATGGAAAATTGGCGCCTGCACCATCCGCGCAACTTCAGTGCAGTACTCCGTCGAGCGCGCATCGTCCTGGCGACTGGTCGTGAAGCCGATCTGATTGTTGATGATGACGTGAATCGTGCCGCCGGTCTTGAAGCCGCGCGTCTGCGACATCTGGAACGTCTCCATGACGACACCTTGCCCCGCGAATGCCGCATCACCGTGGATCAGGATCGGCACCACCAGATTGCCGGTGTAGTCGGTACGACGATCCTGACGCGCACGCACCGAACCCTCGGCAACCGGACCAACAATCTCCAGGTGCGAAGGATTGAACGCCAGCGCCAGGTGAATCTCGCCGCCAGGCGTCATCACATTCGACGAGAAGCCCTGGTGATATTTCACGTCGCCGGATACCTGCGTCAGCGGCAGCTTGCCTTCGAACTCGTCGAACAACTCACGCGGGTGCTTACCGAGAATGTTGACGAGTACATTGAGGCGTCCGCGGTGCGCCATTGCGATGACCATTTCGACGACACCGTGCGACCCCGCGCGTTGGATGGCTTCGTGCAGCATCGGAATCAGGCTGTCCCCGCCTTCCAGCCCGAATCGCTTGGTACCGGGGAATTTGTTCTGCAGATAACGCTCCAGCCCTTCGGCCGCCGTCAGTCGTTCGAGAATCATCAGTTTGACGTCATCGCCGTACTCGGGATGACAGCGCACGCTTTCCAGACGTTGCTGCACCCACAATTGCTCGGCGGCATCGACGATGTGCATGTATTCGGCGCCGACGCTGCCGCAATAGGTATGTTCTAGCGCGGCGACAATGTCCCGCAGCGTCGCCTTGTCGGCACCGTAGAAAAACGAGCCGGTCTGAAACACGGTATCCAGATCGGCGGCGGACAAGTGATGATAGGCGAGGTCCAGTATCGGCGTCGGCGGACGCTCCATCATTCCCAACGGATCAATGCTGGCGCGCTTGTGGCCACGATGGCGGTAAGCGAAGATCAACTCCGTAACCCGCATCTGCTTGCGTTCGTGCTCGTTCGCAACATCGGTGGCCACCGATTGGGGCCGAGCGCGCAGACGGTTTCGACCGATCAATTCGAAGTGCCGGATGACGGTGCTGTGCGGCACATCGGACGCAATCACCCCGTCCACCTTCGGCAGCTTCTCGAAGTACGTGCGCCATTCCGGCGGGACGCCGTTTGGATTCTCCAGATAGCTTTCGTACAGCGATTCGATGTAGGCGACGTTGCCCCCCGCCAAATGCGAGGTCTTCTGCATGTGCTCCAGAAATGATTCCGACATCCGTATCGCCGCCCATATCGCCGTGGCTTATTCGTTAGGGGCAAGTTTAACAGGTCGCACCGCGGCGGGTCTCTTCACCGCGGTGCGCGCCGTCATCGCGAAGGTGCAGAACCTGCTCTCAGGTACCCTGCTGCAACAGCATCGAACGGATCTTGCCAATCGCCCGCGTCGGGTTGAGACCCTTCGGGCAGAACGCGACGCAGTTCATGATGCCGCGACAGCGAAACACACTGAACGGATCATCGAGTTCCGCGAGTCGCTCTGCGGTTGCGGTATCCCGACTGTCGGCGAGGAATCGATACGCCTGCAGCAGTCCCGCCGGGCCGATGAACTTGTCGGGGTTCCACCAGAACGACGGACACGACGTCGAACAGCATGCGCACAGAATACACTCGTACAAACCATCCAATTTGGCGCGGTCTTCAGGTGACTGCAGGCGCTCCTGCGCCGGCGGCGGCTGATCGTTGATCAGGTACGGCTTGATCTTCTCGTACTGCCGGTAGAACTGGCTCATGTCGATGACTAGATCGCGAATCACTGGCAGGCCCGGCAGCGGGCGCAGCACCAGTTTGTCCCGCTTGGCGACTTCCGACACCGGTGTGATGCACGCGAGTCCGTTCCTGCCGTTCATGTTCACACCATCCGAACCGCAGACGCCTTCCCGGCACGAGCGCCGATATGTCAGCGACGGATCCTGCGCCTTCAGAAGTTCCATCACGTCGAGCACCATCAGGTCTTTGCCCGCCGGCAGATCGATCGAGTAGTCCTGCATCCGCGGAACTTCATCGGTCTCCGGGTTGTATCGGTACACGCTGACTTTCATAGGGTGCTCTTTGTTGCTAATACTGACGAACGGTCGGCTGCATCGGCTCGACCGATTTGGGTGCGAAGTTCACGCCACGTTTGCCAACGCTTTTGTCGTGCGGCAGATACAGCGAATGGCACAGCCAGTTCGTGTCGTCACGATCCTGATAGTCGTCGCGCGCGTGCGCGCCACGACTCTCTCGTCGCAACTCGGCGGCAATCGCAGTCGCTTCGGCGACCTCGAGCAGGTTGTCGAGTTCCAGTGCTTCCATTCGCGCGGTGTTGAACGCGTTGCTCTTGTCAGCCAGATGGGCCGCGGCGATCCGCTCGCGCAGGTCTGCAATTGCAACGATACCCTTCTTCATGTGTTCTTCGGTTCGAAACACGCCGAAGCTGTTCTGCATCGTCGTCTGCAAGGCGGCCTTGAGCGTCGCGACGGATTCGCCGTTCGTCGATTCGTTCCATCGATTCAGCCGCCGCAGCGCGCCTTCGATGTCGCTGTCGCTGGCGCTGCGGTAGACAACACCCTGGCGCAACACTTCTTCGATATGCAGTCCAGCGGCACGGCCGAACACGATCAGGTCAAGCAGCGAATTACCGCCCAGTCGATTGGCGCCGTGAACGGAAACGCAGGCGACTTCACCCGCCGCATACAATCCCTCGACCGCTCGATCGTTACCCGAGGCGTCCTGAGTCAACGCCTGTCCAGACACGCTGGTTGGAATACCGCCCATCATGTAGTGGCACGTCGGCACCACCGGAATCGGCTCTTTGGTCGGATCGACGTGAGCAAACGTCTTCGACAGTTCGAGGATCCCCGGCAAGCGGCTGTTCAGGACTTCCGACCCAAGGTGATCCAGCTTCAGCAGCACATGGTCTCCGTTCGGACCGCAACCCCGGCCGTCGAGAATCTCGAGCACCATCGAGCGCGCGACGACGTCGCGACCGGCGAGATCCTTCGCCGTGGGCGCGTAGCGTTCCATGAATCGCTCGCCGTCCTTGTTGATCAGGTAGCCGCCTTCGCCGCGGCACCCTTCGGTGACCAGCACCCCGGCACCGGCGATGCCGGTTGGATGGAACTGCCACATTTCGATGTCCTGTACCGGCAATCCCGCGCGCAGTGCCATCCCCAAGCCGTCACCGGTATTCATCAGTGCATTCGTCGTCGATGCATAGATGCGCCCGGCGCCGCCGGTCGCAAATACGGTCGCTTTCGACGCGACGTACACTACGTCGCCGGATTCGATTTCGATTGCGATGACTCCGACGACGTGGCCGTCCTGATTTTTTACCAGATCGACCGCGAACCATTCGTTCAGAAACGTCGTCTTCGCATGCAGGTTCGCCTGATAGAGCGTATGCAGCAACGCGTGACCGGTGCGATCGGCCGCTGCACAGGTTCGAGCGGCTTGCCCGCCCTTACCGAAATTCTTCGACTGGCCGCCGAACGGCCGTTGATAGATGCGTCCAGATTCGGTTCGCGAGAACGGCATCCCGAGGTGTTCCAGTTCGTACACGGCCTGCGGACCGACGCTGCACATGTATTCGATCGCGTCCTGATCGCCGATGTAGTCCGAACCCTTGACGGTGTCGTACATGTGCCATCGCCAATCGTCGTTCGGATCGTCGCTGCCGATCGCGCAAGTAATGCCGCCCTGCGCGGAGACCGTGTGTGAACGCGTCGGAAACACCTTCGTGATCACCGCGGTTTTCAGCCCGGACTGCGCCAGCTGCAGCGCCGCGCGCATGCCGGCACCGCCGCCGCCGACGATGACCCCGTCGAACTCCATCTTGCGAATACTCGGCATCGATCAGGATCTCCAGAAAATCTGCAACGCCCACAGCACGTAGACGAACAGAATCGACAAACAGCCAAACTGGTAAATGATGCGTAACGCAGTCGCATGCGTGCCGAAGTAGTGCGCGCGCACGTAGTCGGTGCCGACGGTCCACATGCCGATCCATGCGTGCGCGGCGGTTGCCAGCACCGCGAGCGTCGAGAACATCTTCATCGGCAGACTGCCAAAAAACCCACTCAATGTTTCGAAACGGACATGCGGGTTGGCTAGAAAGAATCCAGCGAGACTCAACACGTACAACGCAATGATGACCGCCGAAACGCGCTGTACGACAAAATCGGATAGTCCGCTGCGACCGAAACTGGTGACGTTGGTGACCTTGGTTACCACAGCCAGATACCTGCAAGTACGATCGACACGATCGAGATCAGAATCGTCAACTGCGCGGCGAGGCGGCCGCCCTCGATCGTGTCGCCCACATCCAGATCGAGAAACAGATGCTTGATACCGGCGACGAAGTGATAGATCAATGTGGCGACGATGGCAATCAGCAATAGCTTTGGCAGCGGTTGTGCCAGCAGTTCCCGCGCGTCTTCGAGCCCCTGCGCGGATGTCAGTGACAGATCGAGCAGATACAGCAGGAATGCAATTCCAATGAACAACAGCATGCCGGTGATTCTGTGCGCGATCGACGCAACCGCTGCCAGTGGAAACTTGAACTGCGTCAGCGAAAGATAGATCGGGCGGTCCGTGTTCATGCCTTCAACCCAATGTTGCGGAAGCCAATGTTGCGAAACCCCTGGGAAATGCCGTGTTGAGACGCCGTGTCGCAGACCCGTGCGAATTGTCTGAGGCGCGACGGTGTTCAACGCAGTCCGAGATGATAGTCGATGCCCGGTCGGCGGACAACGAATCGCAGCGCTCATGCTACGCGTAAGCGGCGGGCAAATCAGAGCCGGCGCGCGCCGCCTTCGGCTTCATTGACATCGAAGCGCAGCAATCTATAGTCTGATTTGCTTGCCTTTTTCTCCCCAACAAGGAGCCATCCCATGGCGGATAAGAGTGTGCGCCTGTCGATCAACGACGCCGCCAAACCGATCGACTTGCCTGTGTTGAGCGGGACGTTGGGGCCGGACGTCATCGACATCGCGCAACTCGCTCCGGCAGGGCTGTTTACGTTCGATCCGGGATTCGTCTCGACCGCGTCGTGTGAATCGGCGATCACCTACATCGACGGCGATGCCGGCGTGCTGCTCTACCGTGGTTATCCGATCGAGCAACTCGCCGAGAGTTCCGATCACCTCGAGGTGTGCTATTTGCTGTTGAACGGCGAACTACCGGACGCGAAGCAGAAAGCCGATTTCGACCGCACCATCACCAACCATACGATGGTCCACGAACAGCTGCGCAACCTATTCAGCGGCTTCCGACGCGACGCCCATCCGATGGCAATCCTATGCGGCGTAACCGGTGCATTGGCGGCCTTCTATCACGACTCGCTCGACATCGACAACGCCGATCATCGCAAGATCACCGCGCATCGGTTGATCGCGAAAATGCCGACCCTGGCCGCGATGAGCTACAAGTACTCGGTCGGTCAGCCGTTCGTTTACCCGAACAACGATTTGGGATATGCGGCGAATTTTCTACGGATGATGTTCGGCACGCCGTGCGAGGAATATCAGGTCAACCCGATTATCGCCAAGGCAATGGACCGCATTTTCCTATTGCATGCGGACCATGAGCAGAATGCGTCCACATCGACCGTGCGCCTGGCCGGATCGACCGGCGCGAATCCGTTCGCCTGTATCGCTGCAGGTATCGCCGCGTTGTGGGGTCCTGCCCATGGCGGAGCCAACGAAGCCGTGCTCAGCATGCTGCGTGAGATCGGCGACATGAAGAACGTCGACAAGTTCGTGAAGCGCGCGAAAGACAAGAACGATTCGTTCCGTCTGATGGGTTTCGGTCATCGCGTCTACAAGAACTACGACCCGCGGGCGAAGGTCATGCAGCAAACCTGCAACGAAGTCCTCGCCGAACTCGGCGTGGACAACGATCCACTGCTGCAGATCGCCCAACGGCTCGAGAAGATCGCGCTCGAGGACGACTACTTCATCGAGAAGCGCCTGTATCCGAACGTCGATTTCTACTCCGGCATCATCCTGAAGGCGATCGGCATTCCGACCGAAATGTTTACGGTGATCTTCGCCACCGGCCGCACGCCGGGCTGGATCGCGCACTGGTGCGAAATGGTCAGCCAGAAGTACAAGATCGGTCGGCCACGCCAGTTGTATACCGGACCAAAGCGCCGCGACTTCGTCAGCGTCGCGCAACGCTGAGCGTTGGGTCGCCAGCGCTTAGCGGCTCAAGCGCTCGATCAGGCTCGATGTATCCATACGGCCACCGCCCCAGGCCTGCACGTCCGCATAGAACTGATCGACCAGTGCGGTGAGTGGCAGCCGCGCGCCGAGGCGCCGGGCCGCCGCTAAGCTCATACCGAGATCCTTGCGCATCCAGTCGACTGCAAAACCGAAATCGAACTCGCGCTTCGCCATCGTCGCGGATCGATTCTCCATCTGCCACGACTGCGCGGCGCCTTTTGAAATCACGTCCACGACCGAGACCACATCGAGACCCGCCTGCTCGGCGAAGTGGAGTCCCTCGGCGAGACCTTGCAAGACGCCGGCAATGCAGATCTGATTGACCATCTTGGTCAGCTGACCGTTACCGCACGGACCCATCAGCCGCGCCGACTTCGCGTAACAGTTCAAGATGCCCTCGACGCGCGCGTAGGTCTCCGCGTCACCCCCCACCATGACCGTTAGCTGACCGCGCTGCGCACCCGCCTCGCCCCCGGACACCGGTGCATCGAGAAATCCTGCGCCCTGTTGCAGGGCAGCCGCTGCCAGTTCGCGCGCGAGTTCGGCCGATGCAGTGGTATGGTCTACGAGCACCGACCCCCGCCGCAGTCCGCCAAGTGCCCCGTCCTCCCCATATGCCACGCCGCGCACGTCGTCGTCGTTGCCGACACACATGAACACGATGTCTGCGCCCTGCGCTGCCGCAGCGGGCGTGTCGCACACATCACCAGAGTACTCGGCAGCCCACGCAGCGGCTCGCGACGCGGTTCGGTTGTAGACGCGCGTGCGGTATCCGTTCCGCGCCAGGTGACCGGCCATCGGATAGCCCATCACACCGAGGCCGATGAATGCGACGACGGTATCGGTCGGTTGCGGCATCGAATCACCCGTTGCAGTGGCGTGCGCAACAGACTACACGTCGAGCGCGGAAAGAAAAGCACGCGCGTTCGCTACCAAGATGGTTCAGGCGGTTCGCGCCGACTCCAGGCCCAGTTCGTCGATGCTCTGCTGCCGCATGACAAATTTCTGGATTTTGCCGGTCACCGTCATCGGAAACGCATCAACGAATTTGACGTAGCGAGGAATTTTGTAGCGCGCGATCTGGCCCTGGCAGAACGCCTTCACGTCGGCCTCGCTGAGCTGCTCGCCCCGAGCGATCTGAATCCACGCCATCAATTCCTCACCGAATTTCGGATCCGGCACGCCGATGATCTGAACTTCCTCGATCTTCGGGTGCCGGTAGAGGAATTCCTCGATCTCACGCGGATAGACGTTCTCACCGCCGCGGATGATCATGTCCTTGATTCGTCCGGCGATGTTGACGTAGCCGTCCTCGTCCATGACGGCCAGATCGCCGGTGTGCATCCACCGCCCAGTGTCGATGGCAGCATTCGTTGCCCCGTCATTGTTCCAGTACCCCAGCATCACGCTGTACCCGCGGGTGCAGAATTCCCCCAGTGCACCGCGTGGCAACGTGCGACCCGTGTCCGGGTCGACGACCTTGACTTCAACGTGCGGATGCACTTCACCGACGGTGCCGACTTGCTTTTCGAGGGGCGCGCCGATCCGCGTCTGCGTCGAGACAGGGCTCGTTTCGGTCATCCCGTAACCGATCGCGACCTCCCGCATGTTCATCAGCGACTGAACCTTACGCATCACCTCCACCGGGCACGGCGCGCCCGCCATGATCCCGGTGCGCAACGATTGCAGATCGAACTGCGCGAAATTTGGCAACGCCAGTTCGGCAATGAACATGGTCGGCACGCCGTACAACGCCGTCGCACGTTCCTCCTGCACCGCGTGCAATACAGCGTCTGCGTCGAAGGCCTGTTCCGGATAGATCATCGTTGCACCGTGACTGACGCAGCCGAGATTGCCCATCACCATGCCGAAGCAGTGGTACAACGGCACCGGAATCACCAGACGGTCGCGCGCGCTGAAATTCATCAGCCGCGCCACGAAGTAACCGTTATTCAAAATGTTGTGATGGCTCAGCGTTGCACCCTTTGGAAAACCGGTCGTACCGCTGGTGTATTGGATGTTGATCGGGTCGTCGAAATCGAGCGATGCCTGGCGCGTCGCCAATGCCTCCGCGCTGACTTCCGCAGCGCGTGCAATCAAGTCGGACCACGTGATCATGCCGGCACGCGGCGCGCCGAGCGTGATGACGACCTCGAGTTGCGGCAACCGGGCCAGCTTCAGCGCACCGGCCGAACCGTTGCAAACCTCGGGCGCAACGCTTTCCAGGATCTCGTTGTAGTTAGTCGTCTTGAACGTGTCCGTGAGCACCAGGTAGCGGCAGCCCGATTGATTCAACGCATATTCCAGTTCCGAGGCCTGATAACTCGGATTGACGTTGACGAGGATGGCCCCGAGTTTGCTCGTTGCGAACTGCGTCAGCGTCCATTCGACGCGGTTCGTCGACCAGATGCCCACCCGTTCGCCGCGCTCGACGCCAAGCGCCATGAATGCGCGCGCCAGCGCATCGACCCGTTCACCCAATTCAGCGTAAGTCCAGCGAATTCCCTGGTGACGCGCCACAAGCGCCTCGTTGGTGCCGTGCTCGGCTACGGTCACATCCAGCATGTCGCCGATCGTGATCCCCAGCAGTCCCGTATCCGACCGTCCGGAGGAATAGCTCAATTGCGTCATAGGGTTGCTCCGGGAAACACGAGACGAGGCGACACGCCCATCGACGCGATACTACCTTCGTCAAATGGGGCTTGCGAGTAGACTAGCGGTGCATCCATCCGTGAGGCACATTCGATGTCGGAACGCGCACGCCTGCCAAGCGTCGATCGAGTGATCCGGCATGCGGCGCTGTCTGGTGTGGTGGCACGCTACGGATTGGAACTCGTCAAAGGGGCGGTGCGCGATATCCAGCAACAGATTCGCAGCCAAATGACCGCACCCGAGTGGGCGACGGACGCGGAAAGCTATCGCGACGCTGTCGATCAACGTCTCGCGCAATACGTTGGTCCGGGTTTGCAGAACGTGTTCAACATGACCGGGACCATCATCCACACGAACCTCGGACGTGCGCAGCTCAGCCGCGCCATGGCCCAGGCCGGTGTCGAAGCGGCGGTGAATCCCGTGACCCTCGAGTACGACCTCGACCATGGCCGCCGTGGAGATCGCGACACCGCGATCGAACCGATGCTCCGCGCGCTGACCGGCGCCGAGGCTGCAACGGTCGTCAACAACAACGCCGCGGCGCTGCTGCTGGTGCTGAATACGCTCGGACTGGGGCGGACGGTACCGGTATCACGCGGTGAGTTGATCGAAATCGGCGGTAGTTTTCGGCTCCCTGAGATCATCGAGCGCGCGGGCTGTCACATTCGTGAGGTCGGCACGACCAACCGTACCCGCGTGAGCGACTTCGAGAACGCGATCGATGATTCGACCGCACTGTTGCTCAAAGTCCATCCCAGCAATTATCGCATCGAGGGCTTCACGGCGTCCGTCACGACCCCGGTACTGGGTCGACTCGCGCGCGAACGTCAGCTACCGTTGGCGGTCGACCTCGGCAGCGGCGCGCTGATCGACCTCGCCCGGTTCGGTCTGCCGCACGAACCAACCGTCCGCGAGACGCTCGAACAGGGCGCCGATGTGGTCACATTCAGCGGCGACAAGCTGCTCGGATCCATACAAGGTGGTTTGATCGTCGGTAGCCGCGCGCTAATCGATGCAATCAACCGCAATCCGCTGAAGCGTGCGCTGCGTTGCGACAAGCTCCGGCTGGCGATCCTGCACCACACGCTGCGGCTGTATCAGGATCCCGAACGACTGGCCCAAGAGTTACCTCTGCTCACGACACTGACACGTCCGCTTCAGGAACTGAATGCTCTGGCAACGCGAATTGCCGCAGTGCTTGCAGAAAAACTCGAACCCGCTTACACCGTGACCGCAGCAGAGAGCCGCTGTCAGATCGGCAGCGGCGCGCTGCCAGAAGCAACGCTCGCCAGCGCCGCGGTGACCATCCGTGCCGCGTCGGACACCGACATGACGCGTCTCGCCGACCGGCTGCGTCGCCTCCCTACCCCCGTCGTTGGACGGATCCACGATGGCGCGGTGTGGCTCGACGTGCGAGCGGTCGACGACGCCGACGCGCTGTCGTCGAACCTCGACGGTCTGTAGGCGATGATCGTCACGCTCGCGGGACACGTCGATCACGGCAAAACGAGTCTCGTGGAAGCATTGACCGGCATCAACACGGACACCCTGGCAGAGGAGAAACGCCGCGGGCTGACCATCGACCTGGGCTTCTGCTACGCCGAGTTCGACGGACAGCGAATCGGCTTCGTAGATGTACCCGGCCACCACCGCTTCATTCACAACATGGTCGCGGGCGTTGCCGCGCATCAGCACGCACTGCTCGTGGTTGCCGCCGACGACGGCCCGATGCCGCAAACGCGCGAACACCTCGCGATTCTGAGACTGCTGGGTGTGACCCGCGGTATCGCAGCGGTGACCAAGGTCGATCGGGTGGACCCGAACCGCACGGCGGCAGTACGAGCGTCGGTCGCCACACTCGCAGAAGAATTCGGTTTGAACCTGAGCACAATCGTCAACGTCTCCTCGACCGAAGGCATCGGAATTGACTCAGTCCGCGCCGGCATCGCAGCCGCAGCGCAAACCCATCAAACTACGCAACTCGACCGTGCATTCCGGTTGGCGGTCGACCGGACCTTCGTTGTCAAAGGTGTCGGCGTGGTTGTCACCGGCACCGTTCATTCCGGGACACTGCACACAGGCGACGATCTGGTCGTTGCGCCGCGTGGGATCGCCGCACGCGCGCGCACATTGCGCGTCTCTGACCGCACCTCGGAGCGCGCTGCAGCGGGCGATCGCTGCGCGGTGAATCTGGCGGGCGTTTCCGTGGCTCAGATCGAACGCGGAGACTGGCTGATCGAACCGGACTCCTTTGCCGTGACCCGGAACATCGTGGTGGATCTTTCGGTGCTCGCCGATTTTCCCCGGCCGCTGAAGCATTGGCTGCCGGTGCACGTCTATCATGCGGCCAGTCACGCCGAAGGACATCTGGCATTGCTCCAATCAGCGCGTCTCGCGGCGGGCGAGTCGGCGCTGGTAGAACTCGTGCTTGCGACGCCGTTGTGTCCCAAACACGGCGATCACGTGGTGCTGCGCGACCACGCGCGGGAGCGCACGATCGGCGGCGGCGTTGTCGTCGACGCCACGCCGCCCGACAAAACGCGCCGCGCGACGGCCCGTCTCGCGCGTCTCGCGATTCAACGCTCAGCCGATCCGATCCAAACCCTGCGGGATCTGCTCGAACTCGGCGATGTCGACCTCGATTCGTTTCGGCGCGTTCGAAATCTCTCCACCGGATCAACCGCAGCCGCGCTGGCCGCGGTCAATCCGATCGAACTCGTTCGCAGTGGTCGCACCTTTGCGGTTTCGCGTTCACGCTGGCTCGATGCGCTCGATGCGTTACACGGTCAGATCGGCGCATATCATAAAGCCGCGCCGCACAGTCAAGGATTGAAGGCCGACCAGATTCGCCGCATGGCGATCGTGCCGAAGCAGTGGCTCGACGACGCGTTGGCCGCGCTCGTATCGAGCGGACGAGTCATAGAGACCGGCGGCCACTACCATGAGCGCGAACATCGCCCCGCACTACCGCCTGACGACGCAACGCTGCTGCGCCGGATCGAATCGCTGATCGGCGGCAGTGAACAACCGCCCAGCATCGGCGACCTCGCGAAGACATTGGCAATGCCGCTGCGCACGCTCGACGGATTCGTGGCGAAGATGGCGAAGCTCGGCTTTCTCGTTCGCATCGGTGATCACCGCGTGTTGCTGCCGCAGCAGATCGATACGCTGTCACGAATCGTCGAGCGGTTGGCTGAGTCGAAGCCAGATGGATTCTCGGCGCGCGAGTTTCGGGACGCAGCGCAGATCGGCCGCAACCTGGCCATCGATGTGCTCGAGTATTTCGATCGTTGCGGGTTCACAAGGCGCTACGGGGATCTGCGCCGCATCGTCGGCAATAGCTCGACGCTGAAGCGTGCATGATATATTTCGCCGTGGAAGAGCACCGTCCCCGGCGGGGCGCGCGGCCTTCAAAGCCGTTGAGACGCGTAACCGCGTCTGGTGGGTTCGACTCCTGCCTCTTCCGCAAAAACCGCGTCCAGAAAGCTCCCAAAACGTCCGCAAAAACCTCAATAAACCAGCAAATTAATTGATATTTGTGCGCTAGCGCCGTCTGCGCTGTTCCTGTACATTCTGGACACACGGTGTACCCCCATGTGTACCCCCAGATGAGCCGACACATTAACCGACTGAACGCCGCCAAGGTCAGGGCGATCACCCGACCAGGCCGCTACGCCGATGGCGGCGGCCTTTGGTTGCAGGTCGACGCGATACGCAGGTCTTGGCTGTTCCGATACACGTTCGGCGGTCGCAGACGGAAGATCGGGCTGGGACCCGTCGCGAGTCTCGGACTCGCTGACGCGCGCGTTGAGGCGCAAAAGCTGCGCGCGAAACTGCGAGATGGCATTGACCCGCTCGCGCATCGCCGTGCGACGCGCGCAGCGCAGCGTCTGGACCAGCTCAAGTCGATCACCTTCAGCCAGGCCGCATTGAAGTACATCGCGTCGCACAGCGCTGGTTGGAAGAACCTGAAACATGCCAACCAGTGGACACAGTCGCTCAAAGCTCACGCCGATGCGATCATCGGAACGATCGCGGTTCAGGATATCGACACCGGCATGGTGATGCGTGTCCTCGAGCCCATCTGGACGACAACCAACGAGACAGCCGTGCGCGTGCGCGGCCGCATCGAGGCAATCCTCGACTGGTCAAAGGTTAACGGTTACCGGACCGGCGAGAACCCTGCGCGTTGGAAAGGTCACCTCGATCATCTGCTCGCGAAACCGTCGAAGGTGCAGAAGGTCGTACATCACGCAGCGTTGCCGTTTTCAGAAATCCACGGATTCGTGCAGACGCTGCGCCAGCAATCCGGTGTGGGAGCGACGGCGCTCGAATTCACGATCCTGTGCGCCGCCCGCACTGCCGAGACGATCGGCGCCAAGTGGGACGAGATCGACCTCGACGCGAAACGATGGACGATTCCGGCAGCGCGCATGAAAGCGGGAAAGGCACACACAGTGCCCCTTTGCACCAGGGCGATCGAGATTCTCGAATCGATGCAGACGCTGAGCGGCGTCTACGTGTTCCCTGCCGCGAATCCGAAGCGGCCGCTTTCCAACGCCGCTATGTCGTCTGTGCTGAAGCGCATGAAGGTCGCGACAACCGTGCACGGGTTTCGCAGCACGTTCTCCGATTGGGCTGCCGAGAAGACAAGCTATCAGCACGAAGTCCGTGAGATGTCGCTCGCGCACGCGGTGTCGAGCGCGGTTGAGGCGTCGTATCGGCGCGGCGATCTGTTCGAGAAGCGTGTGGGGCTCATGAACGATTGGGCGCGTTACATCGATACCAAACCGGGATCGACAACCGACAAGGTGGTCAAGATCAGGAATGCGTCGTGAAGAAGATAACGAGCGATCGTTCGCGAGATTCCCGCGCGAACAGAATTCCCTCCGCGCACTGACGTGAAAAATTCAAACCCGACAAACGCGGTGGGCTCAGTGAGCCCAAGTACTCCTCAGACAACCGCGCAACCGAAATGCCGCGAGAGCGCCCGAACGGGACGGACACCGGTCGCGATAGGCGTGATGAATTTCAGCACGGCTGTGAGTGGGCCCACTGAGCCCACTCAGCCACTCGACAACGGAGGCCGCAACAAAGTGCAATCGTCAGAAGCGGGCGAGCCGAGAACCGATGGCGGCGAAGCGCCCCCCACATGCGCGCAGCCGCGACAGCGGAATCACGCGCGCGGTCGTACTTGAACTGCGTACCGAAGGCGCAGTATCGACTTGAAGCAGGGGTCGTTACGGGCGAATGCCCGGCGCGATCCAGCCACGACCCGAAGGTGCCGTCGTCACTACGAGGCGTAGCCGTGTAGTGACGACGGCCACACGCCAGTATTCACGCGGCCCCGCGGTCGGATTTCGAAGTGACGCTAGAGTTAACGCTGCCTAAACTGCCTGCACTGACGATTTATACGCGGCCACTGCGTTTAAAGTGGCAGGCCGATCCAGCCTGGCGTAAGCCAACCGGACAGCGGGCAGACGCTCAATCACTGCAACCGCGACATCGTAGAACCGCGCAATGTCGCAATGACCGTCAAGGTCATCGGTTCATCGTCGAGAGTTTGGATCTTCGATCCGTCGTTCAATTCGGGCATCGGCCCATCTTCCTATCGACGTCGAACCATTCGCATTGGGCGACGCGAGACGATTCATCAACCCCACGGCTCCGCTGCACAACTCCAAAGGAGGTGATTCTAGAAACCTACGTTCGAAAGAAGACCTGGCTGTGTAGGTCGGTTGGTACTGGCGCAGATGTTCTCTTCTACCGAAGAGGCTCTGCGTCGCCGGATATCGGCACCGTCAGGTCAGGGAGTGGTGTCCCACGATCGTTACCGCGCGAGCGGAACTCGTTCAGCTACGGCTGCCGAGTCGATCAGAAACACTCACCGAACTTTTCGAACACCGTAGCGGCCTGAACCACCAACGATCGAAAAGCCCGAACCCCGGGCGCGGCGTCTGCTTCATATATGGTTCATATAGCTCCGTCGGCTTGTCCATGGTATAAGCTAGACTGTTGTCTAGTTTAATTGGGTTGCACGTCATGCGCGAAGTCGGCGCTTTTGAAGCCAAGAACAAGCTGGGCACCTTGCTCGACTGGGTGGCGAACGGCGAGGAAGTCCTGATCACTCGGCGCGGCAAAGCGGTGGCGCGACTTGTGCCGGCGGAACCCGGCTTCGACCGGGCGAAAGCGAACAAGGCCGCTGCCAACATTCGTGCCCGCAGTGTCGGCGTCACGCTCGGCGATCTGAAGATCAAAGACTTGGTGAACGAGGGTCGTCCTTGAGTCTGGTGATCGACAGCTCGATCACCCTGGCTTGGTTGTTCGAGGATGAGCGTTCCCCGGCTGCCGACGCGGTGCTCCATCACGTGGCCGAGTCAGGCGCGGTAGCGCCATCCCTCTGGCGACTGGAAGTTGCAAATGCGCTACAGATGGCGGTCAAGCGCAAACGGATCACCGCGGCGTTCCGAGATGCGTCGATTGCGGACTTGCAGGCGCTCGAGGTGAACATCGATGCCGAAACGGACCGTCATGCCTGGACAACCACGCTGCAGTTGGCCGAACAGTGTCGGCTCACGCTCTACGATGCTGCCTATCTCGAACTCGCTCGGCGGCTTGATTTGCCGCTGGCGACACTCGACGAGGAGCTCCGGGCCGCGAGCGCTGCGGTCGGTGTCACGCTGCTTGGCGCCTGAGTCAGACGCTATGGTCCATGATAAGCGTATCGGTTTGTTCGGTCGGATGACCTTCGATGTGTCTACGTCCTGAGATGGAAATTGACTCGGCATTTTCGCCAACACTTGCACAGTGGTGCGCTATCGCGAGGATAAGAAGCATAAACTACGTGTTGGTGAATCGGGCTGCGTATCGCGTGACTGCGCAGCGAAGCGGATGCAGTTATTGAATTCGTCTGAGATGTGGAATGACGCGAACGGCTGATGGACATCGCGGCCGAACGCGCACAAGTGCTGGGCCGACGTTGCGAAACGCTTGCCCGAACACGCCTCGCGCTGTCATACGTTTCTGATGGTCGACGGCACGCTCGATGGCTTTGGCGCCTACGAGGAAGCAATCGCGGGATATCCGGCCGCCCCGCTGGCCGAAGAGCCCGCCGCACGACCGGACGACCCAAAGGCATACTGCGACCGCTGCCGGGACACAGCATCCG
This sequence comes from uncultured Gammaproteobacteria bacterium, assembly GCA_963812255.1. Classification (GTDB taxonomy): domain Bacteria; phylum Pseudomonadota; class Gammaproteobacteria; order Pseudomonadales; family Azotimanducaceae; genus DATJGR01. The sequence continues at coordinate 318,334 of CAWEUM010000002.1, forward strand.
CGACGATGCGGGGCCAGTCGGCGCCCTGCAGAGGGCCTTGTGGCGTTTCGATGAACGCTCGATCTATCTGTCGCCGGCGCCGCTGTACCACTCGGCGCCGCTCGGGTTCACCACCGCCACCCAGGCGCTCGGCGGCACGGTCGTGATGATGCAGCGTTTCGATCCCGTGGAGGCATTGCAGGCCATTGAGCGACACCGCGTGACCCATAGCCAGTGGGTCCCGACCATGTTCTCGCGCATGCTCAAGTTGCCAGCCGCGCAACGAACGCAGTTCGACCTGTCATCGCACCAGGTGGCGATTCACGCGGCCGCACCCTGTCCCAAGGCAGTCAAGCAACAGATGTTCGACTGGTGGGGGCCGATCATCTATGAGTACTACGGCGGCACTGAATTGAACGGACTGACCCATGTCGGCCCCGAGGACTGGCTGAAGTATCCGGGCACCGTCGGTAAGCCGGTTCTCGGTGTCATCCATGTCTGCGACGAAGACGGCAACGAGCTGCCGAACGGTGACAGCGGCCTCGTCTACTTCGAGCTGCCTGAGATGCCGTTCGCCTACTTCAAGGATGATGCGAAAACGAAGGGCGCTCAGCATCCCCGGCATGCCAACTCGAGTGCGCTCGGCGACGTCGGCTATGTGAACGACGAGGGCTTCCTGTTTCTCACCGACCGCGCCACCTTCATGATCATATCGGGCGGCGTGAACATCTACCCCCAGGAAATCGAAGACGCCCTGATCGTGCATCCCAAGATTGCCGACGTAGCCGTGGTCGGTGTCCCGAACGAGGAAATGGGCGAAGAAGTGCGGGCAGTGGTACAACCTGCGCCGGGCATCGAAGCCGACGATCAGCTCGCCGAAGAACTGCTCGCTTTCGCGCGCGAACACATTGCCCACTACAAGTGCCCGAGACAGATCGACTTTCTGGCCGAACTGCCGCGCCTGCCGACCGGCAAGCTGTACAAACGACTGATCAAAGATCGCTACTGGGGCAAGCACGACAGTCGGATCGTCTGATCCGGTAGTCGTTTGCAACACGGCTATTCCGGGAACAGCTCCGCAACGATCTCGGCAACCGTCCGGATGCTGTCGATGTTGGCAACGGACTCACCCGCGTACAGCGCCATGGCTTCGATGTGTCCATGGGTGTCCCGATTGGGACACATGACTGAGAACCGCGGCACCGGCAGCTCGGCATCGCCGATTACAAGCGTGCCCACGACCTCCTCGGTAATCTGCTCGGCGGCGACGATGCTCGAGCTGAGCACGCGGTGCGGCGCATCCGGCCAGCCATTGGAGAAGGCGAGCGTGAGCGTCGTGTCACCCGGCCCGGCCGCGAGTATGCGTGCAATGTGGTCTGCATGTGCGCCGGATTCCCGGCTGGCGACGAACCGGGTACCCACACGTACCCCTGCAGCACCCGCAGCCGTCACGGCCGCGACGTCGCGCCGCGTCGCGAGACCACCGGCCGCGAGTACGGGTACTGAAACAGCGTCGAGCACTTGCGACAGCAGGGGCAAGACGCTGGATTGCCCGCGCACGTGACCGCCTGCCTCCGTGCCTTGCGCGACCACGATGTCCGCACCAGCCGCGACCGCCGCCTGCGCCTCACGCACGGAGCCAACCTGCCACGATACGAGCGCGCCGTGGCGGCGTGCGCGCTGTACGAGCGCCGCATCTGGATCACCGTAGAAGAACTCCACGACCCGTGCGTGCTGGCTGGCAATGTCCAGGCATTGCGGATCCAGGAACGGCATCAGGAAATTGACCCCAAAGACCGACTCGCCGAGCGCGGCCAGTTCGCCTTCCAGCACCTCCGGCCGAAGCAGCGTCGCCGGCAGCATGCCAAGACTCCCCGCCGCGCACACGGCGCGCACCAGTGCCACGGTACTGACACCCGGCATCGCTGCCGACTGCAGCGGTACCCGGCAGCCGACCAACCGCGTGAATGGGGTTGTCATCGCCAGATCTTCGTCACCAGCTTGCCTACCTCGAGTTCGCCCGCACGGGTCTGGCCGCCGATCTCGAGAAACCGTTTCATCGCCGCCTGGGCGCTCGGCTCCCGCACCAGCCGCTGAAACAGATAAGCTTCCAGCGACAGCCCCTGCGCCAGCGGCAGTTCGGCGTTGTTCACGCTCTCTTTTGCGAGCCGCACCGCTGGTACGGGAAACGCAGCGATCCGTCGTGCCAACGAGTCGACAAAGGGGGCAATCGCGTCGGCTTCAAAGATGCGATTGAGATAGCCCCAGCGTTCTGCGGTCTCGGCATCGAGATCGTCGCCGCCCATGATGATCTCCATTGCTCGGGCCCGGCCGACCAGTCGGGGCAGGCGCTGGGTACCACAACCACCCGGGAGGATGCCGAGAGGCACCTCCATCTGATTGATTTTGGTCTTGCCCTTCACCCCGAAGCGCATATCGAAGGACGACGCGAACTCGGAACCGCCGCCGCCGACGCGCCCCTCGATCTGTGCGATGGTTACCTTGTTCATGGTGCGGAAGCGCTCGCACATCCCGTGGAAATCGTTCAGTTCGAACTCGCGGGCCGCGGCGCCGTCCGTGGGGAAGGACAGAATCGCCGAGACGTCGAAGTGGGCGAGAAAGAAATCCGGATCAGCGCTCTTCATCACCACGACCGAGAGCTCGGGGTCCAGCGCCAGTTCTTTCGAGAGCGCCGACAGCTCCTGATAGAGCGGAATCGTGATCAGGTTGATGGGTGGATTGCTGACGGTTACGGTCGCAAGGCGACCATCAATCGCGACCGCAAGGTGTTTGTAATCATATGCCATGGTGTCCTCCGGAACACACGAGCGGCGGGTTATCCGGACGGTAATGCGCCAATGAGCGGAGAGTCAATGAAGCCCCCGGCCCCGGCACGAGTCCAGTTGTCGATCCGGCCTTGCCAGAAAGCCATCCTCGAGCTCGGTTGTGGTTCCCGAACGGACCTTGACGAGCGCGTGGACTCGGTGCGACGGTACTTGACTGGTCTCGATTCAGGGGCAACACACCTATGACCGCGACACTGATCGATCACACGGGACGTACGCCGGTCATCGAGGATAAGAAGCGTCGGTGCCGGTTTCGGCGTGAACTACGCGTACGAGATCTATCTGTTGGGTCTGGTGTGGCTGGTCTTTGTTGCCATCTATATCTTCTCGATGATGGTGCTCGAGGAAGCCACTCAGGAATAAGAACCGCGTCGACGCGCGGGAGGTTCCGGAATGGGTCGGAAGCAGTCAAAATGTGCGTCTGCACAAAGTGACCGCTATCGGAAAGCAGACATCGGCTCTCGATGGCGGAAACCGGCCACATCAAGACATTCAGCGGAGTTCATGAATTGAGTTGAAAGACTCCCGGATTCACGGAATCTATTTTCTCTATGAATGCTGAGCTATACGTTCGTTTTGTGTTTCGTAGAAAAAGTATCGACTGAGGATTTTCTAGAAAAGTAGAAAGCGAGCGGTCATTCAGTGAGCCCGCTTCAAATCGCGAGTGGAATCCCCGCCAGACTGATCCCCAGTAACGCGCCCAGATCAATGCATCCGCTGCGCTCAGATCCCATTCCTCCATTGCCGCTTTGACCGGTGGGTTAACGTAACCGGTTTTTGAGTTTATGCTCGAAACGATCTCGGCCAACCTGGGATTCTCGACGATGCGGCGAGCGACGTTGTCCGTAAACTCGGCGGAGGTATTTATCAGGTTCACGCGCTTTGCATCTCGAACCTGAACGGCGATGTAAATCAATGTGGCAAGGGAACCAATACTGCCTAAGAGCTCACCAACCGCGCCGATCACGTCCCAGTTCATCCACCTCTCCTCATGGTAGTTGAGCGCCAGAGTACCTCAGATGTTGAACTAGCGAACGTCGGCAACGGGTCGGAAGCGGACGTCCTGGCACAGTGCAGCCGATAGCGGACGGTCGCGCGTTAACCTACATCACCATCACCGAATGCAATGCCGGGCGCTGCCTTCTCATGCCTCGGCGGGCTCCTCATCCCCTCCAGCGCGGTCACGGCATCAGTCACACTTCGAACCCATTCGCTTGCAATCGTCGTTGGCACGCCGAGCCGTTGCCGCGACTGCGTGAGCGATTGATTGTAGGTCCGCCAACTTGCGTAGGCAGCGGGATACTGGTGAAAGAGCAACGCCAGAGCAGAAACGTGAATTCCTTGACGACCACTGCCGCGGATCGCGCTTCTACTGAACGCAAAGAAATGATGATCGGCGCGCGACTCCACGAGTTGGTCAAACACAATACGTTCTGGAGCGCTCAATTCGGTGCCAGAATTGGCCTTGGCCCAGACCTCGGCATGCTCCATCAACTGACTTCGAATCACGTTCACTTGTTCGCCGGTTATCGTAAAGGCGCTGGCTTCCGACTCTCTTGTCGATGCCCTGATCTGCAACGCCAGATAGGCCAGCGTCACGATAACCGCGGCTCCCCCGACAAAATCTCCAATGGCCCCAATCGCATCCCAATTCATCGTATCCCCTCCCGTGTGGATGGGTAGAGCGTAGACCCTGATGCGGCACCGGCCAACGGAAAGCGGCGGCTAACGGCCGAGGCTGTGTGAAAACGATCTCGCGATTTCTATTCGACCAAAACCGCGCACGAGAGTTGATTTGTTGGGAGGTTGTGTTCGCTGAATCCGTTTTCAGGGGACTCTCGTGCATGTTTTGTGTTGCGCCTGAGAGATTTCACACAGCCTCGACCCAAAGCTGCCGTAGAACGAAATTTAAGTTGGGCGTGGAACGATCCTACTCAGATGGCTTGTTTGAAGAGAGGCGGCAATTGTTCGTAGGGAGCGTCGAGAAATATTCCCGTCTCTTCAAACAGAATTTCCAGGTATCGGTCATCGTCAGGCAAAACTTGGCGGTCGGTTCGCTCGCCTCGTACTTTCGTTAAATTGTCGTTGAACACGATGGTTTGGCCATCTTGATGCCCTAGAACCGCAACTCGCATCTGAGTGAAGATTGATGAAGGGTGCGTCGACGTATAGTGGTTGCCGTAGTCGATGTCTGCATCTAAAACCGGAGTCAGATCGAAACTGTAGAGGTCTTGCCAATTTTCCTTCATTTGCAATTGCAGCATATGCCCTAGTTCATGCGGAACTATCCGATACGGAGTACCAAGATGTGTAGTTTCAACGTGATGTTCAAACAGGATGGGTGATCTAGGGCAAAATCTGCCGACACCTACGTCAACAATCCAATCATGCCCCTCAACGTTTACTAGCGAAATCTGGTGCCCGCGCCCAGTTGGTTCGCCTGTTATGTGTACCCTCGCCAAGAGTGGGCGGACACTAAAACCCTCGGCCTTAAGCACAGCAAGCATGAGACCGTTCAACTCAAAGCAGTAGCCACCCCTTGGAGATTGGATCAACTTGCGTGTCAGTGCATCCACAGACAAGTTGACCCCTCTGCCAAGAAGTACATCGAAGTTTTCGTAAGGGATCGAAAATAACTGCGCCTGGTGTAATTCTTGTAGTCGAGGATAAGAAGCATAAACTACGTGTTGGTGAATCGGGCTGCGTATCGCGTGACTGCGCGGCGAAGCGGAAGCAGTTATTGAATTCGTCTGAGATGTGGAATGACGCGAACGGCTGATGGACATCGCGGCCGAACGCGCACAAGTGCTGGAGCTGATCCGGAAGTCGCTGATCTGCGAGACGAGTCTGCTTACTCCGGACGTTGCGGAGTTTCAGTGAACCGTTATCGAACCGCTGCTAGCGCCTAGCGCTGAATTCCGGCGGCGCCTGTTGTCGCGCGACGTGTTCCAGGATTTTCTGAATGATGTCCGGACGGGTGACATCGGCGATCACACGCAGCCGACCGCCACAATGCGGACAGATCGACAGATCAATCGCAAATACCCGCCTCAGTCGCTCCATCCACGTCATCGGCGCAGTCGGTGCGTCAGGGTCGGCTTGACGATCGCCACCCGGCACCTGCACCCCAGCGTGTCCAGCCGCGCGCCGTCGGCGGGTTCGTCGCGACGAGCTCGGCACCACGGCACTACGATGCTTGGCGTTCGGTGCCAGGATGCCGTGGTATCTCACCAGGTTGCCGCGTGGTCGAGGTACCAACGCCGCCAGTCGGGCCAGGAACTCGATCGGCTCGAACACAAAATGTGTTGTGCCGTCCCGGTACGGCGTCTTGAGCTGATACACCACCTGCCCTGCCCCATTGGTACTCAGCCGTTCCAGCGTCAGTGCCGGGCGGGTGATGTAGCGGCACAAGCGCTCGAGCCGGTCACGTTGGTGTGGCGCACACGCGACCCCCGCATTCAACGAGAACCCGTCTCTCGCCACCGTGAACGGTTTCGGCACGCCCGACGCGGCCGCCGGTGCAGCGAGCTTGAGCGTCAGCACCTTACGCCCGGCGTGTGGACCGACGGCAATGCGGTACTGGATCGACGCAGCGCCCAATGCATCGAGTGCATCGCGCGCTGCCAGATCGAGCCAGGGCTGTTCCGGATCTCGAACCAGCAAGCCATCACGTTCCAGGCAGCGCAGCACGCGCAACACAATCGTATCGAGCAACTGCGTCATCATGGCAGGCGCAGGCGCCGGCGACGGCTGGAAGCGCAGCTTGCCGTGGTCGTTAGCGTAGACACCATCCAGCACAAGCATGTGTAGATGCACATTGAGATTCAGCGAACCGCCGAAGCGCTGAATGAGCGTGACGATCCCGCCACAGGCACCGCCCTTGCGTGTCTTTCCGGCGCGCCGGATCAGCGCCGTTTCGATGGCGCGGGTGACGATCGCAAGGACTCGGCTCACCGTAGCAGGGCGCGTCGACAGCAGTAGCCGCAAGGGCCAGGGAAACGCCAGCACCCATTGCCGGATCGGCACCGCCGGCAGCACGTGGTCGATGAGGTGCGCCGAGGTCTCGATCATCCGGCGCGCGCCACACGACGGGCAGAAGCCGCGCCGTTTGCAGGAGAATGCCACCAGGTGCTCGTGGCGGCAGCCATCGCACTTGACTCGTATGAACCCGTACTCCAGGCGACCGCAGCGCAGGTAGTCCTTGAACTCGTCGGTGACGAAGCGTGGCAGCGCTGCATCACGCTCGTGCAGATACTCGAGGAACGGCGTCAGGTTCGCTTCGATCACCGGATACAGCGCCGTCTGTTCCGGGCGATGACGGCGGTAGAGGTGCGGGTTGGCGATGCCCATAACGGGCAGCACCGCCGATGCGAGGCTGAACATGGTCGCGAGCGTGACAAAGCACGCTGGCAGTTCGAAGCCGAACTCGCCCCGCTTTCGCGTGAGCGTCGATCATCGAGTTTCACCCGCGTAGGCAATCAGAATTTCTGCGCTATGCGCCTTCGCCGTCACAGCGAGCGCATGCCTGCTCAACGTACCCCGGCGCGAAAAGCTGAGCGTCTTTGCATTCTATGGACTCGGATTGAGCATCTATGGGGTCGCATAGGCGCTCACTATCTCCATAGAATTCATAGGCGCTCAGGTTTTCGCATCCCGCTTCAATAGCGCCTATGGTGGCAACATCAGTCGCTGGCAGATTCCAGCGCCAGGCCCCGCCCTTGCCGAAGCCATCGCGCTTTACCTGCACGCGGATGACGTCCTTGGCCCGCCGCACCGTTGCCCAACTATGGCCGGCCGATCTCGCTTCCGCCTGTACCTCGCGAGCGAGCACCGGACCGGTCGACAACAGCCCGCGCAGCCATTCTGCGGCAGCGTCCCTTTCGGTGCGGAGTTCGTCGTGATCCGCATGCGCACCCAGCGCGCCGTCCGCGGTGATGGTCACCGGCTCAGCGTCCCACTCGACGCGCGACGTGGCTACGCCGTTGGCGATCTCGCACGGCACGATCCGATAGGCGAGTCCGGGTAGTTCGGGTCCGAGGTTGTTCTTCACCGGCAACCACAGTTGCCGCGTAAGATCCGACGCGTCCTTCACGGCCAGGTACGCGGCGCGTGATGCGGCGACGAAGCCGAGACTTCCGGTGACGGCCAGCAGCGCTTCCGAGGCGGCCGATTTGCGTAAGTGCGTGACGGCGATGATCGCCGCGCCATACAGCTCCGCAATTTGGGTCAGCGGCATCAATAATCCGCGGACTTCAGCATTGACGTGACTGTCGGTACGACCCAGGTACGCCGTGATCGGATCGATGACAATCAGTACGACATCGCCGATCGACTCGAGCAGCGCCTCCAGCGCAGAAATGTCTCGACCGAGGTCGACGCCTCGTATCCCAGGTGTTCCGTCAGCGGCGATCGCGTGTACCGATTCGACGATGTGGACCCGACTTACCTCAGCATCCGCGGCGATCAGACGCGGCATGATCGTGTCGGCGGCATCGTCTTCGGCGGACAGAATCACGGCGGATCCTTCCGGTGCGCGTGCCCCGTCTACCGGCCATCGCCCTCCGCGAGTGACTGTCGCGACAATTGCTGAGGTGACCTGTGACTTTCCGGTACCCGGATGGCCTGCGACGACGGTGATCTTCCCTCGCGCAATGCGCCCTGGCCAAAGCCAATCGATCGGCTGCGGCGTGATCTCGTCACCGCGTCGCGATATCAGCATGGATCGAGGTCGATTGGTGTGCTCCCGATCAGTTCCCGATCCGCCGCGCTCTCGTTGCTGTTGTCGCACAAGCGCGGCGGTCGTCCGCTCGATGAAGTCGCGATCGGGTAAGTTCTCGCTCATTCAAGCGGCACTCGAGCGAAGCGGACCGACAAGCCAACGGCGGTCCACTACCAGGAGGTCCGTTCCCGCTTCGTTTCGAGTCCACGCATCCAAGCCTCGAGTTCGTCCTCGATCCACGCGACAGAACGCGGACCGAGCTTGACGGGTTTTGGCGCCCTGCCCTGCGCCATGAGTGCATACCACGTCGATCGCGGTACACCGGTCTTGATTCGTCGATCGCGTTCCCTGATGAGTCGCATGCCGGTCTCCTGCTGAACAATCGCGGGCATGCTAGGACCGACGCGGCGTTTGATCGATGGAAAATCCCATCATCGTCCGGCGCGATTAATTTGTTAGCCGTGCGGTCGCCAAGCTTGCCTCCTGTACTGATGAACACCGTCCTCAAAGCTTGGCGGCCTGACGGATTCGGCAACATCATCATCTGGAAGTCGAACGTCGGCAGAGTTACCTTCGACGCTCAGAATGCGATCGACAAGGTACCCCCAAATGTACCCCTGCGTTGTGACCTGCGGGTCTAGACCGGACAGCTCGCGGCATCCCAACGGATGCCTCTTCCGCAATATCAGTGTCTAGAAAGCTCTCAAGAATTCCAAAAACGTTCCTTTACCAACGAATTCATTGGGTGAAATACTCTACCAGGCTCTCAGAAGTTATCGTATATTATCGACATCTTGAGCACCCCTGCGTGTCGATCGATAGGCCGGCAGATTCACCGAATGAGCGCCGCCAAAGTTCGAACGATCAGCAAGCCCGGCCGCTATGCCGAGGGTGCCGGACTCTGGCTGCAGGTCGACGAGCAACGCCGCTCGTGGCTGTTCCGATACACGTTACCCGCTCGCGTTCTGGTCGTTTGACCAGATCGATTTCGCCGATCGCGGCAACCTGCCCCCGAGGCCTACCGAACTCGACGCTCAGATCGCGTTCATCCTCGACCATCCGTTGCCGGAATCCGACTACTCCCGAGCGACCGTTGCGTGTTCGTGATGCGCGGTCGCCCACCCGATCTCGGTCGGTGCGCAAGTCCGAGGCATCCGAAGGTGAGTGAGCCGCGTACCCAGCCCGCGCATCGAGAGAGCGAGACAAAGCCATAGCCGTACACAATTTAATCGCGGCGCTGCTGAGCGTCGGACACGCTGCGGCCGCCCTCGCGGCGGATGTGCAATGCACCGATTTGACGACGCTGGATGAGGCGCAGCTGAAGCACTATCGATTCGACGTCCGAGACGACGTGGCAGAAACGCGGATGCTGGAGCTGGGCCGCACCTACGTCACGGGCGACGTACGCATCGTCATTCAACCGATCTTCAACACGTCGGATCCTGCGGAAGACCGGATGGTCTATCGGTGGGCGGACCGATGGCACATTCACACACGACCATCGGCGATTCGCGAGTCCGTGCTGTTTCGCAGCGGCGGACCGGTTCGCGTCTCGTCGATCCTCGAGAGTGAGCGCATCCTGCGCGCGAAACCGTTCCTGTATGACGCGCGCGTCATACCGCGGCGCCTGTGCGGTGATCGCCTCGACATCGACGTGGTCGCCCGCGAGGTCTGGACGCTGACGCCGGATGCCGATTTTTCGCGTTCCGGCGGCGACAATTCATACGGCTACGGCATGACCGACACGAATCTGTTCGGTGCCGGTCGAACGCTGTCGGTGTTCTTCACGAAGGATGCCGACCGGCAAGGCGAGGGAATCTACTACCGGAATCCGAACGTCAGCGGTTCGCGCGTCGAGCTTGAAACGCTGTTCGAAAACAACGATGACGGCTCGCGTCATGTCGTCGATGTCGGGCGGCCATTCTATTCGCTCGACGCCCGATGGGCGCTCCGCGTCCGCGCAGAAGAGGTCGATGAGGAACAGGCGTTGTATTCGCTGGGTGACAAATTCGCACAGTTCGGTCAGGACCTCCGGCAAATGCGCCTCAGCGGCGGCATCTCCAACGGTGAACATGAGGGGCACACGTGGCGATGGCGCGCGGGGTTCAATTACGAGGACCACACTTTCAGCGCATTGTCGGGCCACGTCCCGCCAAACCCGTTGCCGGCCGATCGCAAGCTCGCGTACCCGTGGGTCGGGTTCTCGAGTATCGAGGATCAGTTCGACACGACGGTGAACGTCGATCGCATCGATCGCACCGAAGACCTCGACCTCGGTCGTCAGTACAACGTGCTGCTCGGATGGTCTGATTCGGCGTTCGGCGGCGACGATGCGAGCCGACTCGTACTCCAGGCCGACTATCGCGACGGCATCCGACGACAGGACAAGCACCTGATCTTCTATGGCGGCCGACTCGCCGGTCGTTGGAACTTCGAACTGAATCGGTCCGAAGAAGTGTGGGCGACTGCGTATGCGATCTATCGCCAGCATCAGACCGGCCGGTTCAGTCTCGCGGCGACGATCATCGGCCAGGCGGTTCACAATTTGCCGACCGACGAGCAACTGCTCGGCGGGGGTGATACGGGCTTGCGAGGTTACCCGAGCCGATATCAATGGGGGAATCGCAGCTACCTCGTCAGCGTCGAAGAACGCTATTTCCCTGACATCTACCTCGCGCGGATCGTGCGCGTCGGCTTTGCGACGTTCGTCGATGCGGGACGCACGTGGTTTTCCGACGGCCCCGACGGTGACGGTTATGGCCTACTTGCCGATGCCGGGTTCGGGTTGCGCTTCGAGTCGACTCGAACCCGTCAGGACCGTGTGCTGCACATCGACCTGGCGTTCCCGCTGGTGGATGGTCCGGACGTTCAGTCCATGCAGGTCCTGCTGGTCGTGAAGCAGCGCCTGTAGAAACGTTAGCGCCCAACACGACCTCCGCCAGCGCGCGCAGCTCGGTCGCGTTGCGGGCCGAGACGAGCAGCGACGTTGCGGGCGTTGGCCGGTTGACGCGTGATGAGTTCGTCAAACGCTTTGAGGCTGAACTGCCATCGGCGACGCGTTGCTTCCTCGACGACTTCGAAGCCCGCATTGCCCATCTGCGTTTACCGATTGCGCATCGACGGGCGATTCGTACCACGAATATGTTGGAGAGTTTGGCCCGCGCCGAGCAGTGCTAGGCTACCGGGTTCCAGCACTTGGGCTTCGGCTCGAAAATCTGAAAATCGAAGCGCAGTACGCGCGGCCAGAGAATGGCCTCGGTGGCGTTGTGTGACATTATTCGCGCCGGCGCGTGGCGTGACCGACTTGCGAAGCCTCAAGACGCCCGTGCGCCGTTGCCGAAGAGGGGGCGGGAGCAATGAACGTTTTTCGCATTTTGCTGGTGTTGATGTGGGGTTGCGTCGCAGGTTACACCGCAGTGGTGGCGGAACCATTTCTGGCCCGCTGGATTCGCACTCGGGGTGGTCGCGGTGTTTGGCGCTGCCTCCTTGCTGAGCGCCTATCTCTGTGTCGTCAGCCTCCAGAACAATGGGGATGCCAGAGGACTGCGGCTGGGAGAAAAACGGGCGGCGGCTTAGGCCGCGCCGCACGATCGAGTGCCGTTCGCTACTCGGCGTGTGTCCCATCTCTTCTTTAGCGAGGCAACTATGGAAAACACGATGGCAGCGACAACAACATGAACCGCGTCGCCGTACTGACCAGCGGTGGTGACGCGCCGGGGATGAACGCCGCGGTTCGTGCAGCCGTGCGCACCGGCATCGCCCATGGTTACACGATGCTGGGGGTGCGGCACGGTTACGCCGGATTGCTCGTGGGTGATCTCGTCAACCTGGGTCTGCGCGATGTGGGCGGCATCATCCACCTCGGCGGTACGTTCCTCGGCTCGAGCCGCTGTCCGGAGATGCGCACGGATGCGGGACAGCAGCAGGCGGCCGACGTGCTCGCCCGCCACGATATATCGGGCCTGATCGTCATTGGCGGTGACGGTTCCCAGGCGGGCGCGCTGGCGTTGTCGGGCAAAGGCGTTCGCGTGGTGGGTGTGGCATCGACGATCGACAACGATCTGCCGGGTACTGACATCAGCATCGGAGCTACTACCGCACTCGATGTCGCGCTCGAAGCAATCGATCGCCTGCGCACGACCGCGGCGTCGCATCAGCGAGCCTTTCTGCTGGAGGTCATGGGTCGTCATTGTGGATATCTCGGTCTGATCGCCGGGATCGCCGGCGGTGCGGAGGCAATTGTCATCCCCGAGGTGGAAGCCGATCCTGAAACCATCGCCGCCGAACTTCGGTCGTGTCGCCAGCGCGGCAAGTCGCACGCGATTGTGGTGGTTTCCGAAGGGGCCGCGTACAACGCTGAACGGCTCGACGGGTACTTCCGTGAGCACGGCGCGCGACTCGGCTTCGAGTTGCGTGTCACGCGACTGGGCCACGTGCAGCGTGGGGGCAATCCCGGCGTGTTTGATCGTATGCTAGCGACACGGCTTGGCGCGGCCGCTATGGATCGCCTGTCGATCGGAGAGCACGGCGCGATGATGTGCGTCGTTGCTGGGGAGGTTGTGTCGACGCCGTTGGTGCGCGTCGCTTCGGAGAAACGGACATTGGATTCGGGCTTGCTATCGATGGCGAAGCTGCTGGCGCAATGACAATCGATGGCGTGCGCCGGACGGCGCGCGAATTACTTGGACGGAGACCGTAAAGTGCAATTGAGTCAAGTCTGCGTATTGGATGTCGTGGTCTGCACGCGGGACACGACGATTCTCGAAGCCGCTCGGATAATGCGGCGACACCACACCGGCGATCTCATCATCGTAGACGATCCGGATGAGGCGCGCGCTCCCGCAGGCATCATCACCGATCGGGACATCGTCATCGAAGTACTCGGTAAGGACCTCGATCCGGCCGCAACGACCGTCGGCGACGTGATGGTCAAGTGTTCGAGCCTTGTGATTGCCCGGGACACCGAGGATCTGAGCGATGCCGCGGAGCGCATGCGCGTTCACGGAGTACGTCGACTGCCGGTCGTCAACCATTCGGGCAACTTGGTTGGCATCATGACCTTGGATGATCTGCTGTATCTACACGTTCGGCAGGCGAATGTGCTCACGGATATCGTCGAGAAGGAACAAGCGCAGGAGCAGCGTGGACGGCGCTAAACCGATGCAGAGGAGGATCAGGAGCATAAACCACCACCTGTTGGTGAATCGGGCTGAGTATCGCTGCGCCGGCCGTTCGGATTCTTTGAATGATGCCTGGTCGGGCACATCCGCGATCACGCGCAGCCGGCCACCGCAGTCTGGGCAGATCGACAGATCGATCACGAACACTCGCAAGAGTCTCTCCATCCACGTCATCGGTGCGGTTGGTGCGGCAGGGTCGTCTTGACGAACTCCACCCAGCGCCTGTACCGGAGCGTGTGCACGCGTGCGGCGTCGCCGGTTCTGCCGCGACGGGTTCGGTAGCACCGCACTGCGATGCTTGGCGTTCGGGGCCAGGATGCCGTGGTATCTCCCGTTGCGCGTGGGCGCCGGCACGAGCATGAAAGATGCCGACGACGCAGGCGAGTCGCCTCACGAATCCGACGAGTGAACTGAGTCGCTCCGCCTGCTGACGCCGAGCGTGAGGCCGTGGCGCGACGTTACCTCGACCGTGTCACCCGTGCTCAGGTCGCCGCCGCCGCGTGCGTACCAGATCTCGCCCTTGAGTTGCACCTGCAGGCGACCGTGGTCGTTCGTGACCACCCGCCCGCGGGCACCGATGATCAGATCCGGATCCATCGCCCGCGGCGTATGCATCATGCGCAGTGTGACGTAGTACATCGCGCCGCTGAGGACGGATATCACGCTGTAGATCTCTGCCGCAGGTCGCAGCGGCAGCAGCCACCAGACCGGCAGCGCCAGCAGTGGCAACACCAGGAGGAAATGACACATGGTCGGTCCGCGCGCGCTATTTCTTCTCCTGATCCAGTCGCTGTTGCCCCTGCATTTGCTGCATCATCTGATTCATCATCATCCACATCATCGACATGCGCTGCTGCATGTTCGACATCGCATTGGACTGCTGGCCGCCGTCCGTCGAACTGCCGGACTGACCACCACCCATCATGCCGCCGCCGGACTGGCCACCCATCATGCCGCCTGACTGACCGCCACCCATCATCCCGCTGCTCATCATGCCGTGCATCATCTGCATGCCCGCCATCATTTGCGCCATGTGTTGCTGCATCAACGCGTTGGCTTCGCTGGCGTCCTTAGTGGAGTGCATCTTGTTCATGGTCTGCTGCATGGTCTCGAGCTGCTTCTGCACTGTTTCGGGCGAGTTCTCATCGGTTGCGGCAAGAGCCGGGGTAGCGATCACCAGACACAAAGCGGCGATAGTTGCACCTCGCCAAATCATAGAAACCTCCTTAGTCAGTCCTGTGGATACGAAACATCGGATTGCAGCGTAGGCCATTGGAATCGTTCCGCGGATGCGCGCCTCTGGTCGCGCGCAGCCGCTGGGACCCTACGACGTGTACCCTGCAGACAGGTCAAGCCACTGTTCACATACCGTTGCCATACTGCTGATCGCGCTGAATTCCGGCGGCGCCCGTTGTCGGGCGACGTGCCGCGCGACGGCCGTTCGGATTCCCTTCAGACGCTACAGTTGGAGATTGTCCGCGCTATCCTGGCTTGACGCCCGACACCCGCACCAGAATAGCCGGAACGAAATTATCGACGGCGATCTTGCGGAAGCCCGCAGCTTCGAAATAGCCGATGCAATCGCCGCAGGTGTGCGTGATGCCCGTGCTGTTCGCCATCGTTTCGTACAGTCCCCAAAGTGCGGCGTCGGCGGGGCCGCGACGGTCGTCGTCGAGCATTTCGCCGATCAGATGCATCTCGCCGCCGGGTTGCAACGCCGCGAACGCCTTGTGGATCACCTGCTGAATGATGACACGGCTGTATTGCGGCAGGTTGCTCGCCATAATCGCGACGTCGCAACCGGTCGGGAAGGGATCCTTCGTGAAATCGCCGCTCTGCGTCGTGACGCGATCAGCAACTTCGTTGCGGTCGATGAATTCCTGTGTGACGACGACCACCGGCGGCAGATCGAACACTACGGCGCGCAGATTCGGACACGTCTGCGCCGCGACGATCGAATACGCACCCGAACCGCCGCCGAGATCCATCAGTTTGTGGCGGCGCGACAGATCGACCCGCTTGACGAAGCGGCGTCCGGCGCCGAAGCCGACGCTGGCGGTCGCGGTGTGATAGCGCCGTGCGTAGTCGACGGTCATGTTCTCGTAGCCGCCGATGACCTTCGGCGGCGCCGGATTGCGCAGCCGCTCGGTCAACTCCCCCCACTGTGCCCACGACGGCCGCGTGAAGGTGAGCCATGGACCCGCGTAGCTCGCCGAGCCTTCGACGAGGAAACGCTCGGCGTCGGGTGCGTTGACATAGTGGTCGCCGCGCCACTCGAGCAAGCCGCTGGCGGCGCACATGGTCATCAGCCGTTCGGCGTTGATCGGGCCGATCGAGGCGCGCTGCGCGAATTTCTCGACTGTGTTGTCGCCGGCAGCGACGGCTGTGAACAGTTTCAGATCGATGGCGGCGAACAGGCTCGCCGAGCCGATGAACGCGCGGGCCATGTTCTGCAGTCGCACGGTGTCGAGTTTTTTCGTCGCCATGAGTTACTCCGTCGGTTGATCGGTGTCGCGCAGCAGTGCGGCGCGTTCGTCGCGATGAAAGCCGTTGAATACCTTGACGTTGCGCGCGGCTTCCGGCCGGAAAAGGAAGCCGCCGCTGCCGTGGTGCATGCCGCCGTCGACGCGCAGCTCGATGCCGGTGATGTAAGCAGCCATCTCGGACATCAGAAACACGACGGCCGCCGAGACTTCCGCTGCGGTGCCGTGCCGCTGTAGCGGCGCGCGCCGCACGACGCTGCGCAGGCTGTCCCAGGCGCTTTCCGGATAGCGATCGAGTCCGGTCGTTGCGATGAAGCCGGGTAGCACGCAGTTGACGCGCACGCCGGCGGCGGCCCATTCGACCGCCGCGGTATAGGTGAGATTCGAAAGTCCGGCACGTGCCGCACCGTTGTGACCCATGCCGGGCATGCCGCGGTCGTGGTCGGCGCCAATGTGCACGACCGCACCGCCAGATTGCGCGAAGCATTGCGTGTAGAACTCGCGGCTCATCAGGAAATAGCTGGTCAGATTGTTGGCGAGCACGGCGTTCCAACCATTCAGGCTGAGGTTCGCAAGCGCCGCCGGGAACTGGCCGCCGGCGGCATTGACGAGGCCGTCGATCCGGCCATGGCGTTCGAGCGTCTGGCTGACGAGCTGCCGAACGGCGTCTTCGTCGCGCAGTTCGGCGCTGTGGCAACCCAGCACGGTACCGCCGTCCTCGCCGATTTCGGCGCGCGTGCGTTCGAGTTTTTCGAGCGAGCGGCCGGCCAGCACCAGTCGTGCGCCGAGTGCAGCCAGTTCGTGCGCGATGCAGCGGCCGAGGCCGCCGCCACCGCCGGCGATGAAAAGAGTCTGGCCGTCGAACAACCCGGGACGGAAGCCGGATCGATAGGACATCGCCACACCTCGGATAGAATTCGACGACAATGTATCGTGAATCTGTTTACCGGGTGAATCATGTCTGAACGCCTGTCCATCGACGTGTTCTGCTCGTTTCGCTCGCCGTCGTCGTACCTGGCGACGCCGCTCGCGTCCGCCCGATGGCAGAACTCGTAAATGTCGACACCGAGCGCTCGACGATTCCAAAATTACTCTACGAGGAGACCCACGCGTAGCATTCTCTCGACAAGCTCAGACGGTCGATCGCATTGGCGCCCTGTCACAATGTCGATGACGGCAGCCGCTTCGCTCGGTTCCAGTGCGATACCGTGACCAACGATTTCGCTCGCGATCCAGCTTCGGCCGTTGCCTGCTGCAACGACGTCAAACATTCTTTTGACGGTTTCCCCTGAAAATCGCAGTCCTGAGCGGGTCGCGGGTACGCGAAACGGCGACACGAATGGCGTCAACGCGCCACCGGCAATCAAATACAGCAGATTGCGCAGAATGTGCTGGTGCGAGCCTCGCGTGCGACCGAGTTCTGCCGTCAGCTCCCACAATCCACTCGATCCGCGGCTCATCGCGGCTTGTAACGCGCGGATGAAGTTCTCGCCGAATGAAATCGCCCCGCGCGGAAGATGTAGCGTGGTACCGATTCGCGCGACGTCCACAGAGCCGACGACGACCTTGCCCAAGGTCTCGACACCGCAACGTTGGGTGTTGGCGCCGTTCACGAAAACGTCGCGCCGGAACTGCCTGTCGACGGCGAAATCCATCGCAAGTTGTCGTTGGCGCGCGGTTTCGAGTCGAGCGATGGCCCCGCCAATCGGCGCGTCCACCATCAACTCGTCGTGATTGTTCGTCAGCGTTGCGCTGCCGAGGTAACTGAGGCCCGCGTCGACCATCTCGTCCGCGACGTCGACCGAGTACTGGGGCTCCCATGCCTCACCGAGGAATTCATGGGCCAAATAGCCGCGAGGGCTGCGTGTATACGTATCGATTACCGAACGTAGTCCGGGATGGGCCTGTAGAAATCGCAATCCGCCGTTGCCGAGCAACACGAGCTCCTGCACCGCGTGTTCGATGCGATCGATCGTGTCACCCCTCGATGATGCCGCGAGTTCAATCAGCAATTTGCGCAACGGAGCTTCGCCCGCCCAACCCGGCAGGCAGTTGTAACTCAGATACACGAGACCGCCGGGTGCCAGGCGGTCGCGAATCAGGCGCCGGATAGATCGTCGGACCTGCGCAGAAACCCAACTGTAGACGCCATGCAGCACGATGAAATCGAAGTGGGGCAATTCGGCCCGACTGAGCGCATCGAAGGAGGACTCCAGAAGTTGTAGGTTACGGATCGCGAATGCCTGTGCCCGGCGCCTTGCGGCCGTGATGCACGTCCCATTGAAATCGCAGGCGTAGAAACACCCGCTCGGATACGCCGCCGCGTGAACGAGCGTCGAATGAGCGAACCCGCAACCGAGTTCGAGGTACGTAAACGCCGTGTCGAGCCTGCGTGGAGCAGCGCCGCCGAGTGCGGCGACGTAGTTCAACCAGACCGGCGAGAGTTCGCGAAAGTAGGTCGACGGATAGACAGCGTCTTCGATGTAGCCGTGCGCGGTAGGTGCGTTCGACATGACTTTCCCCTATGAAAAATGCTCACGAGGAAAGCGCCCGAAGCGGTCGACGGCGTCAATCGACCAACGACCCGGAAAAAAAACCGCCTCAGCAGCGGTTTGACGGCGGACTCAATTCAATGCAAACCATAGCTCCCGAATCACAACGGGTCAACGGCCTCCTCAGTCATATAGCAGCGGAGCGGGACGTCGAACCGAACGCATCTCGAAATATCGCCAATGCCGTTTGGCCCAACGCCTCGTTGGCGGACCATACGCAATCTTCCAGGATGATTGTCTCAAACTGATTCATCGACGCACTTTGCGCCGTCGTCAGCACACACACGTGCGTCTCGACCCCTACGATCACAACATTCCGAACGTACCACTCACGTAGAAATCGCAATAACTCCGTCTCGCAGAATCCATCGAAGGTGTGTTTGAAAATCACCTTCTCACTGGACACAGCATGATTCGCGAAGGCCAGCCGCCCGATCGGTTCGATGAGGGCCATACCCCAGCTATCTGGTTTGCAGGGGTAGTGCTCTCGGTTCGGATCTCGCGATAGGGACGGCGGTTGGACATCGAACTCGCGGCTGTAGACCGCCTGAAGATAGGCAATGGGCCTTCGCTGTGCTCTGGCCTGTTCGATCACGGCGGCGATATTGGCGACGATGCGTGTCAGCGATTCGTCCCGGTATGCGAGTTCCCCAGGGGGCGCGGTACCGGGTTGGCTCAACCAGCGGTTCCTGGCATCTGCAGTGATCTCCCCTCGACGTACCTGCCCGTCCAAATCTCTCCGGCGTGCGTAGTACCCCCCTGCAGAAACGAAATCATTCTGCATATCCCACGACGATGAGTCCCCAAGCTTGGAGACCTGCTTCGCTCACGATGTCCATGTTCGACACACCACCCGTTCTTCAGAGTGTAACGGACGGCTATGCGTGATCGCCGATGTCAGCGATACGCCAGGCGGATGCCCCACCGCAACGCTGCAATGCAACAGATCAGTCTTCGACCCGTCGCCACGTCGCGGCGAGACCCCAGCCCCGGCACGGAGAGGCAAAGAGCAGCTACGGATGCGTGTACGAGATCAGTTCGTTGCGCGCACCGTTTGTGAGATCAACTTCCAACATCAGGCCGACGCCCTTCTTGTAATACTTGTGCTCATTGGCATCAGGTTCGATCGCAGCATAATCGCGAGTCTCTAGGCAATCATCGTTGCACTGGAAGGTCCCGCCGTTGACGTTGGGTAGGGGTCCGTTCACGTTCACATCCAATACCGTCGCCACATCTTCCGCATCGACCCACAGCAGTTCCTGACGGTAGGTTTTACCTTTCTTGAGATCCTTTTCGGCGAGCATTTGAATACCGGGCTTGCCGTAGTCACGCCCGGTCTTCCATGACCCTTCGATATCGACGAGTTCCGGTTTCGGCGGTTGGTCGCCGTCGTTGATTTCCTTCTGTTGTGAGGTTTCGCCGCAATACCAAACGTTACCGCCAACGTCTTGCGCGAACCAATCCTGTGTCTTTTCGATCGTGCCGTCGCTCGACCGAACGACATCGTCTACCACTACGCACGTGACGCCGTCGATCAACTTGGTGTCGCCGGTCACGGTCACAGTATCCCGCTCGGTGACCCGATCACCGTCTTCGTTGGTATACGTCGTCTTGTACTTCCACTGACTGCCCTGAATCAGCGGGAAGTAAGGATTCGCGTTGTTCGCACCGATCTGTAGCGGATCGACGAAGAGATGGTTCCTCGGATCCGTCGGGGGGCCGAACGGAGGATCGTAGGCCGCTTCGCCCAACGCGTTGCAAACCTCGAGGCGAGCATCGTATACATCGCCGCATTTGCTCGTGTCGTCGGCACGGGACGACTGCGCATCATCGAGGCAACTATTGCGCGCATCGGCGTCGGTGAGATTCATACACGAAGCAACCATTACCCGGTAATTGTCCGCGCTGTCGAAACCGCAGGCGGTCCTCAATACCTTGGCTGAGCCAGAACACACCTTCTGATCACCTCCTGGAGAAGCCCGGAGGCCGCCCGATCCGAACATGAGAATCGCCGCAGCGAGTGAAATCCAAACGTATGTATGAGTCATCGCCGTATCCTCCGTCCTACGCCCAAACGACAGCCGCTCACTTTTATAGAGATCGCTAAGCGACATTTTCTGTCGTTCTGTCGGACAATTGTTTGATGCTTCGGCACGGCGGCGTCTCTCGGTTCCTATCCGCGACCGTCCCGGCACCGCGAAGCGGGATTCAGTACAGACACGGTCCGTTGCAGTGTGTGTGAAGTCGAGCAACACCATCGATTCCCAATCCCGCATGCGCCGCGTTCGCGACGACCGGTTGTTCGCCACCGGCCTGAACGCCTTCGTCTTCAACTTGTATTTGCCGGCTTTACTTGGTCCGCGCACCAACACTTCATTTCGGCTGCCTCGCACGCACCCACGCCTCGAATCTGTGTCGTTTGCAGAACACTCAATCCGGCACGACAGATTTTCCGCACGATACCTCTCTAAGTGCTCGTTGCGGTTCGCGAGCCATTGTCGCCGCGGGCGATTCTGAATCGACGAACCATTGCTGAATTTGCAAACACCAGGAGTAGTACCAGATGTCTGCCGAGCCTTCGATGCTCTCTGCCAGCAACACGAACAGACTGACCTTTCGCAAGGCGAATCGCGCCAATCTGCTGGCAATCACCGCCGCGGGCGTGTGGATCGTGTCCGACACACATTGGCGAAATACGAATCTGGTGAGCGAGACGTTCTTCAGCGTTGGCGTGCTGATGGTCGCAATCGGCTTTGCGTCGCGCCTGTGGGTTTCAACCTATCAGGCGGGCTACAAGAACAAGCACCTGATCACCGTCGGGCCGTATTCGATGTGTCGAAACCCGATGTACTTCAGCAACCTTCTGGGCGGCGCCGGCGCGTGTCTGACAACCGGTACGATCACCGTGCCGATACTCTTCATGCTCGCGTCACTACTCCACTATCGCCGCGTGATACGCAATGAGGAAGCCACGCTCAGGCGGCATCATGGGGACGCATTCGATGCTTATCGAGCTGCAACCCCGGCACTGGTTCCGTCTTTCAAGCGCTTCTCCGAGCCGGAAGACTATCTGGTGCGAACCCGCCAACTTTCTGCGCGAATCCCATTGGCGCTCTGGCCGATCGTCGCGGTCGCACTGATCTACTTGGTGCAGGGACTGCACAGCCACGGCGTGCTGCCGGTACTATTTCGAATCGTTTGAATGGCGCTTCACTATGGATGCGACATCATCCCGGTCAGGACGTATCGCGTTGGAACGGCACGGTTTCGCGTCACGGTGTGCCAGCATTGTATAGCCGAGGCTCGCGCGGACCCGTTTAATCAGCATCGCAAAGTGTGGGTTCTGGATCGGTCCGTAGAACCCTAGCAGTGGTACGCCTTCGCGTGCGAGCGCCACCGCCATGATCTCCCAGTTCGCAAGGTGGGCGCCGACGAAAACGGCAGCGCGCTCACGGCTTCGGTACGTCTCGAGACCGCAGCCATCCACGATCTCCAGTCGCGAACGCGAATCGCCGACGATCCTGTCGAGCGCGGAATATTCGCCGAACACCGAGCCGATATTGCGCCAGGTACGTCGCGCCAGCTTGTCGATGGCGTGCGCGTCGAGGCTCGGCAGCGCAATCGAAAGATTCGCCTTCACGATGGCCACCTTCGCGGACTGCGGCCCCAAGCCGCCGACCACGAAACGTCCCAATCGCGCGGCACGATCAATGGGCAACGCGCGAAACACCCACCATAACAACAGAACGATCGATGCTTCGAAGCGGAACAGCACCGCACGCAACCAACCGTAGCGTTTCGCGTGGCGGTCCAGCAGGCTGCTGAAGATCAGTCGCGCCAAACGACCACCTCGCGCGCTACCATCAACCGCATTGCATCCCTCGGGCATCTGCAAGACTCACTTGAAAGGAAGAAGAGGCTGCGTGCTTCGGAAATCTGTCGCCCACGCACGATCGTGTCCGACGAGTGCATTCGCGCAGATCACGCCCGCATCGTTCGAGATCACATGACAGACCGATCGAAGCTTCGTCGAAACGTCGCGCGGATGATCGTGCAGATCGCGTGCGTGGTGTGGCTGCTGGGCGCAAAAGCAGATGCATCGATCGCGTTGATCGATGCACTGACGATTCTGCGCACCCAGGGCTACGAGATCTTCTACAGTAACGATCTGGTGACGCCTTCCCAGCGCATCAGCATCGGCGTGGTCGATTTCGATAGCGTGGAAAAGGCTCTGCCTGCTCTCGGTCTTCGATTCACCCGTAGCGGCGACAGTTGGCTCGTCGAAAGTGCGCCGGCGGCGGCTTCCTCGCTGACTGTACGAATCGTCTCGGCGTCAGGCGAACCAATCGACAAAATCGAGTATCAAACGCCCGGCGACCACAAGGCACACGTCGCTACCGCGTCCGGCGACAGGTTCGAACTGAAGCTGCCGTCGAGATCGGCCGCCGCGGTCACAATACACGCGCACGACCATCACTCGCAGACGATATCAGTTCCTGCCGCCGCCAACGACGTGGTGGTGCTGCAGCCGTTGACACGAATAGAAAATGTCATCGTTACGGGTTCGCGTCACGTGCTTCCCTCTGGCATCGGGCAAAACTCGGCGATCACCCTTTCGGCGGAGGAACTCGACACCACTCCGACCCTGGCCGGAGATGCGATGCGGACAACCAACACCCTTCCGGGCATGGCGTCGGTCGGCATTTCGGCCAAACCCTTGGTACGAGGCGGCGTCGATGACGAAACGCTCACATTGCTCGATGGCGTCGAGCTGTTCGATCCCTATCACCTGGAGGACTTTCAGAGCTTCTTCAGCAGTATCGATAGCGCACTGGTGAGTGAGATCAACGTCTACACCGGCGGTTTCCCTGCTCGATACGGCAATCGCATGAGCGGCGTCGTCGATGTCTCGACCCATCAAACGGACATCGTGCCACGGACCGAGCTGGGAGTGTCGGTGCTTGCGACATTCGCCAATACACGAGGCGTTTCGGACGACAAGACGACGGACTGGCTCGCGTCAGCGCGTCGCGGCAATCTGGAATTGTTGGCGGATTGGCTCGACCCACATTGGGGAAGCCCCAAATTCGATGACGCTTACGTTCGGGTCGGCCACCGCTTCAGCGACCAAGTCAAGGCATATGCCGGTTTCATCGCGTCGCGCGACAACATCTCCATCACCGATGACGAGGAGGTCGCTGGATCCGATATCGATACCACATATTGGTTCACCCGGTTCGACGTGAATCATTCCGACTCGCTGCGCAGTTCCACGTTGCTGACCTACGCGACGTCGGATCGAGACAAGACTGAAGAAAATATCGAGCCCGACGTGTCCGTCGGTTTCCTTCGTTATAGTCAGGAGACGCGAAAGTACGTGCTGCGCAGCGACTTTACGTATTCGCGCGAAACGAGTCTGATCGAGTTCGGCGTCAACGCAGAATACGGCCAGAGCCAGTATGACGCTGCTGCTCGGATCGATCGTGGCCCCATCGGAGCACTGTTGGGCGGCCCGCAGATCAAGACATTCGATATTCACACCGATCCCTCGGGCTGGTCGGGCGGCGCATACTGGTCCGGCGAATTCTGGGTGTCCGATCGAATCGCACTGCAGCCGGGTATTCGATGGGACTTCCAGAACTACTACGCGAACGGCTTTCCGTCGCAGGTGTCGCCGCGGCTCGGCGTCCGCTGGAATGCGACCGATACAACTTCACTGCGGTTCAGCATGGGGCGCTACTACCAACCCGAAGGCATCCAGGAGATGAAAGTGACCGACGGAGTGGACCATTTCCTGTCACCGCAACAATCGGATCACTACGTCGGTAGCCTCAGTTGGAATCCTCGCTCTGACGTTCAGTTCGAAGTCGAGGGTTACTACAAAGACTACGAGGCGACCCGCGTTCGTTTTCAGAATCTCTTCGATCCCTTCGTTCTGCTGCCTGAATTGGCGCCTGATCGCGTCGCGATTACGAGCACCCGAGCGCGCGTGCTCGGCGTCGATGTCCAGATGCGAATGGATATGACAGTTGCGCTGTCCAGTACGTTGCACTATAGCTATCTGGACGCAGACGATCGAATCGGGGGGCGGTGGGAGCCGCGCGGTTGGTCGCAACGCCACACCGCCCAAGCAGCGCTCGTCTGGCAGAGCGGCACATCATCGCTATCCGGTCGGATCACATGGCATTCGGGCTGGCGGACCTCGCGGCTGCCCGACTCGGTGCCGATTGGCACACAAGTTCCACTGGCTACGATCTACGACAACGCTACGCTGGATGACTATGTGTCGCTCGACATCAGCGCGAGTCATACCTGGCACTACGGTCGTGCCTCGATCACCGTACAGGCCGATGTGACGAACGCGCTGGATCGCGCCAATCATGGTGGCGTCGACTATTCGTTCGACGAGTCCGCAACCGACTTACGCTTGTTTCGCAGCAACGAGACGCTGTTGCCTTGGGTACCCACAATCGGCGTCAGCGTCGCTTTCTAGCGCCACGGACACTCACACGCACTACTTCTGGATCCGACGCATCGACCGCCAGGTCTGTCGTCGCATCGATGACATCCAGGCCGCGCACGACAGAAACCGGCCGAGGGCTGCCGTGCAGCAGCACTGTCTTGGCGTGATATCGAGCCGCGTCATCCGCATAGCGCAGTTTCGCGCCGGTCTGGCGGGTTGCCCAGACGAGAAATGCGTCGGCACTCTGGTCATTGACGACGAAGCCCGGCGCGGCATCCGCGGTCCAGTCCCATATGCCACCCGTATTCGAAACGTCTCGTGTTTTGATGCCCATCGCGGAGACCACGATTTCAGTCGCACCATCGACAGCACTGATCGTCCGATGTTCGGCGCCCGCGCTGAACGCCACCGCGCCCTCACGCACCGCTGCCGTCATGTCCGCGTCGGTCATCGAAACGGCGAACTGCGTGCCAACGTGCGTCACCGCGCCAAACGGGGTTTTGATGATCACGGCTGGGCCCTGACGCGGCACAACACCGGCATCGACATAGACCTCTCCCCGCAGCAGTTGGAGCCCCGTCGGCTCCATCACGACGACTGATCCGGAGTTGATCCTGACGTCGGTATCGCGGTACGTCATCGCGAGCAGCGCTCGCGGCCCGGTACGGATTGTCTGCCCCGGACGCAACTCGTCACCGACAACCAACGTGCGGCTCACTGCGCCGTCGGTCAAGCCGACAGTGCCGGACACCATCGCCACCTGCGTGGTGCCGGCGATTGCGGCATCGGGCGCCACGGACGGCGCACGCAGCAGATAGCCGGTCAGCACCAGAAGAACGGCCGCGGCAAAGCCTCCAGCTAGGACCCGGGTACGCCGATGCTTTCTGGCAGCAAGGCGGCGCTCGAGCTCGGTGCTGAATATGGCCTCCCAACGGCTTCGCATCTCCAGTGGCAGTGGGGCCCTCGGCCCGAGCGCCCGAAACAAGCGCGGTATCAGGTCGTCCTTGAAATCGTCATCGAAACTGTCGTCGTTGCGGCTCGTCACGCGCCCTCCTTCGAGGCGTCCCCGGGTTTGCCATCCAGCGTCAAGGCGAGGTTGCAGATCTCTTTGAACGCGCGGCGTGCCCGCGCTAGCAACGACTGCACCGCGAGGTCGCCAATGCCGAAGCGTGCGGCGATTTCCTTTGAACTGAAGCCTTCGAAGTACTTCAACTCGAGCGCATCTGCGTAGTGTGCCGGCAGCTGATCGAGCGCCATCTGGACGGATGCGGCCAGTTCAGATCGATACGCGGCGGCTTCGGGTTCGTCGAGGTCGGAGGCCTCCAGCGATTCGACAGCCGCGCGCAGCACGTCGTCGTCGAGAAACGACATCTTCTGACCTTCTCGCGATAGCAGCGTGTGACGCTTCGCAACTTCGTGCCGGCAGATCTGAATCAGCCAGGTGAGTAGGGTCGCCTCACCGCGGTAGGTTTCGATGCGTCGCGCCGCAACCGCGAGCGCGCTCGACACGACCTCGTCGATATCGCGCGGTGAGGTCATGCGTCGCGCGGCATAGCGGTACAGCTTAGGAAAATACTCGTCGTAGAACGCCTGCAAGACTCGCTGATCGCCTTTCAGAATGCCGCGCACCAACCGTCGGTCGCGCGCGATTTGCAGTTCGCCGACTGGCGGTCGATCGTCTGGGTCTTTCGCGATTGCCAAAATGCCGCCGCTATGGATCCTGGTCGTTACTTAGAGGGAGAGTCTGCCAATTGTCTGTCGAAGTATCGAAGCCAGCGTAGCGGACCCCATTCGCGACATATTTTTCACATCACCCGTGGCATGCTCTCCGCACGCCAACGGACATGGCCGATGCGACTGCTCGTGATCGAAGACAACCAGGCGCTGGTCGCGAACCTGTTCGACTATTTCGAAGGGCGCGGCTACACGATGGACGCCGCGCCGGACGGGGAATCGGGACTGCACCTCGCCGCAACGCGCGACTATGATGCGGTGATTCTCGACTGGATGCTGCCTCGGCTCGATGGGCCGACGGTTTGCGAGCGGCTGCGCCGGCAGGCACATGTCGCCACGCCCATCGTCATGCTGACGGCCAAGGGCGAAGTCAGCGACAAACTGACCGGCTTCAAAGCCGGCGCGGACGACTATCTGGCCAAGCCATTCTCGCTCAGCGAACTCGAAGCACGCATCGAGGCGCTGATTCGTCGCGCGCGTGGGGAGGTCGCGGGGTCGCCCGTCCTCGATATCGGTGGTCTGACCTACGACACCGAGACACGCGAGATTTGGCGCGCCGGCGAGCGAATTCAGCTCGGGCCGATCGCGCGCAGCCTGCTCGAACTGCTGATGCGTGAATCGCCGCGGGTCGTTGCCCGCGAACGCCTCGAATATCTGATCTGGGGGGACGAAGTGCCTGACGCCGATCTGTTGCGTTCACACATGTCGTTGTTGCGCCGCGAGATCGATCGGCGCTTCGCCGTGAAGCTGATCCATACCGTGCACGGCACCGGTTATCGCCTCGCGGAGACGTCGGGCGATGCGTGAAGTCAGCTTGCGCACCCGCGTATCGCGTTTGCTGATCGTATTCGGATTCGGCATCACGTTGGTCGTCGTGCTCGTGAGCTGGTTTGTCAATGAGCGGCTCGAGCGTTCGGTCTGGCACGCTATGCTGAACAGCGCGGCGAGCCAACTCACAACGACGCGGGTTGCACGCGCCACATCCGCCTCGTCAGCACAAGCCAACGGTCAACTGCGCGTCTATTCGCGAGGTCGCCCATCGACGTCTGCAGACGATGTGCCCGCCTCTCTCTCGCCTCTGCAACCCGGGTTTCATGACGAGATCATGCTCGATGGGGACGAACACACGGTGCTCGTCGTCGATACAGCAGGTGAACGCCGCTATCTGAGCTACGACACCAGCATCAACGAGGGCCTCGAGCAGTCGGTGTGGAATCAGGTGATGCTGTTCGGGGTGCTGCTCGGCATCGCGATCTGGCTGGTCGCACGAATCGTCGCGGCGCGCGCCGCGCATTCCGTGCTGGATCTAGCCGCATCGGTGCGCGGTCTCTCCGCCACTGATCGCGTACCGAAGCTCGACAAGACGTATCCGGTCACGGAAGTCACCGACATCGCGGCGTCAATCGACGGATTGCTGGAACGTATTGGCGGATTCGTCGAACGCGAGCGGGCATTCGCCAACGCCGTTTCCCACGAATTGACCACCCCGATCGCGGTCATCTCTGGCGCGGTCGATGTACTCCAAAATGGCCCTCCCCTGCCTGCACAATCTGCGGCGCCGCTGCAACGCATCGCGGCAACCGCGCGCTCGATGAACGACGTTCTGAAGGCGCTGTTGTTTCTCGCGCGCGAGCCGCATCCGGTATCGAACACCGACGGCGCACCCTGGCGCCTCGACCGATTATTGGCCCAGCTCATCGAGTCGCATGCGGCCGACTATCCGGAGCGTGGCGAAGCGTTGCGAATTCTGCGAGCCGATCCGGTGCTGGTGTCGGTTCCGCAGAGCGCGGCGACTATCGTGCTGAACAATCTGATCCGCAATGCACTCCAGCATTCGATGGCCGACACAATCGACATTCGTCTGACGTCCGACCGAATCAGCATCCGCGACAATGGCCGCGGCATGACGCCAGAAGCAATCAGTCGCGCGTATACGAGGCGCGCACGCGCGGGGGCCGCCGATACCGGCGGCGGCCTCGGTTTGAGCATCGTGCAGCGCGTCTGCAACCATATCGGCTGGCAGCTCGCGATCGAGAGCAGCGACGGCAGCGGCACATCGATCACGGTGGCGTTCGGCACCACAGCCGTCGCCACTCCGCGCGGGACAGCGCGAGCATCGCATTGAAGGTGAGTCTTTCAAACGCCGCGCCGGCATGGCCCGCACTCGCAGCAATACTGGCCGTGTTGGCTTCGTGTACCACCTACCACGCCATCCCGCTTGAAACCGACGCCGCGACGCTCGCGCCACCGGTTGCCGCAGCGCTGAGTGAAGCGGCATCTGCCATCCAGCGCCCGTACCTGCACGCCACGCCAATCGATTTCGCTGCGCCGCTCGACCCGAACGCACTCGCGCTGATCGCGCTGGTCCGCAATCCCGAACTGGAAGCGATGCGCGCGCGCGCGGGTGTGGCGGATGCGCAGTTGTTCGACGCGCGCTTGATTCCCGACCCGAGCTTATCGCTCAGCGCCGAGCTCGTCGTCTTCGGCCCCGCGAGCGCGGCCAGCGGCACCTTCGGCGCACAGCTCTTGCAGGATATCAACGCGCTGCGGACGCGGCGCGCGCGAATTGAGGCCGCGAGTTCCGTTCGACAGCAAGTCCGTCTCGACGTGGCCTGGTCGGAGTGGCAAACGACCGGCGCGGCGCGACTTGAAGCCGTACGCGCGGTTCATCTGAAGCGGATCGCCGATCTGACGCGCGCGAACCGGACCAGCGCGCAAGACCTGCTGCAGCGCTCGCTGCGTGCCGCCGGTCGTGGTGACCTGTCGCCGGATCAGCTTACCGCCACGCGGCTGGCGTTTCTCGATGCGGTCGACCGCGCTCAACAAGCACACATCGCGCTCGCCAAATCACGCGCCGAGCTGCACCGCCTCGCTGGATTCCCGCCGAGCTGGCCGTTGCAGCTCGCCGCGGGCGCATTGCCGAATCCGCCACCGAACCTGGACGCACTGTTCGCGATCGCGCGCGCCCAACGACTCGATCTGGCCGCACTACAGGCGGGCTACGCATCCGAAGAAGCGCAAGTTCGTCAGGCAATCATCAACCAGTTTCCAACGCTCGATATCGGCATTGCCGCATCGCGCGACAACAGTAACAACGGATTCCTCGGGCCGATCGTCGATTTCACTTTGCCGCTCTGGAACCGAAACCAGGGAAAGATCGCGATCGAACGCGCAACCCGCGCTGCATTGAAGGCCGAATACGAAAACCGGCTTTTTCAGACCCGTGCCGAGCTCGCCTCGGCCAGAGACAACCTCACCGAACTGTACCGTCAGCGTAGCGATATCGCGCCCCAGATTCCGGCGCTGAAGAATTTCGTGGCGACCACGCGACACGCCGCCGCGCGCGGCGATCTGGCGGTGGCGACGGCGATTGCGGCCGAGCAATCGCTCCGCGACAAGGAACTGTTGCTGACCGGAATCGAAGAGGGGATCGCGGAACAAAGCATTGCACTGGAGCTGCTGACCGGTGTGCCCAGGGAAACGTGGAATCCATGAAGAGGATATTCGTTTCGGTGATGCTGTTCATCGTCAGCAGCGCCTGTTCGCAGCCGGTGGCCCAACCGGATTCGCCCCCCAGTGCATTGGTTAGCGTCGCTACCGCAACGCGAGGCGTTGTTTCAGAGACACTCACTGTCTATGGCGACGTGGCCGCCGACCCGTCTGGACAGCGCGCGCTGGTTGCACCGGTCGAAGCGGTCATCGCAACGATCGCCGCACCCCTCGGCAGCCGTGTACAAGCGGGCAGCGTGGTAGCGAAACTATCGCCGAGCCCCGCGACCCAGGTCATCATCGCGCAGGCCGCCGCGACCGCCGGCCAGGCCGACGCCGCCGTGGAGCGTGCCAGGCGTTTGCGCGCGGACGGGCTCGCCAGCGACGCCGACGTAGAGGCCACTCGCGCCGCGGCAACGTCGGCAGATGCGGCGCTAGCGAGCTTGCGTGGACGTGGTCTTGCACTGAGTTCGCCGATCGCCGGTACCGTCACCCGCGTCGGTTTTGCGACCGGTGACCTTGTGCCGCTCGGTGCCGCTGTCGCGGTCGTCACGGCCGACGGTGACGTGCGTGCGCGCTTCGGCATCGATCCACTATTGGCGAGGATGGTTTCGCCCGGCGATCCAATTCGCGTCACGCCGACAAGCGGCGGCGCCGTGCTCACCCAGAACGTCGACGCAATCGACCCGGTCGTTGACCCGGTGACGCGGCTTGCATCGATCATCGCAATCATTCCGGGCACCGCCAAACTCGCACCCGGTGAACCGCTGCAGGGCGATATCACCGTGTCAAGAACGAAGGATGGCATCTCCATCCCGTACGAGGCCGTGCTCAACGATGGTGGTCAGCTGTACGTGTACACGGTGACTGGCGGTATCGCGCACCGCACCGACATCATCACCGGCGGTCAAGACGGCGACCGCATCGCGATCCTCTCGGGCATCTCGGAAGGCGATGAGGTCGTCACCGCAGGTGCCGCCGCAGTCAGCGACGGATTGGCGGTGCGGACTCAACCGCCGGCACATTCCGCCACGACATCGCCTTCGACCCCATCGAAATGAAATCTGCCCTGGAACGGAATCGCGCCGCGATCTGGCTGGCCGCGCTTCTGATCATCGCGGCGGGCATTTTTTCGGCGGTGCAGCTCCCCGTCAGTCTGTTTCCCTTCATCAGCTATCCGCGTGCGACCGTCTCCATCGAAGCGGGCGAGCGCGACCCCGCCGCGATGGCAGCGGCAATCACGCGACCTATCGAAATCGCGCTGCGCGCGGTGCCTGGCGCAAAGAGTGTGCGCTCTACCACCAGCCGCGGCTCCGCCGAGGTCTCGGTCGATTTCGCATGGGGACAGGACATGGTTGCGGCGACACTGGGTACCCAGGCCGCACTCGCCTCGATTCTGCCCGATCTTCCGACCGGGATTCGCTTCAACGTGCGGCGTTCCGATCCCACGATTTTTCCGGTGCTCGGCATCGCACTGACGTCGGCGAGCCTGACGCCAGTCGATCTGCGCCAGATCGCCGAACTGCAGGTGCTGCCTTCATTGATATCCGTCGATGGCGTAGCGGGTGTAGACATTCTGGGCGGGGCGCCGCGGGAATTTTCGATCAACGTCGATCCCGCCCGCCTCACCGCGTTGGGCTTGACTCTGGCCGATATCACCGCGTCGCTGTCGGCGCAGAACACGGTGACGGGCGTCGGTCGCATCGATGATCAGCACCAGCTGTTTCTAGTGCTGGTGGACGACCAGATCAATGGCGTCGAGGATCTTCGCAACATGCCGCTGCCCGTCAGCGGCAAGGTCGGCGCGGGTGTGGTGCGGCTCGGTGAGGTCGCCACGATACGCAGCGACACGCAGCCGGTGTACACGTTGGTCAATTCAGACGGTCAATCCGCCGTTCTGATCAATGTCCGTCAAGACCTGGGCGGCGACACGGTCAAGATCGTCAAGGCTGTGCAGATGCGCCTCGATGCGGCGGCGCTGCCGCCCAGCGTGACGGTAACCCCTTTCTACGACCAGTCGGAGCTGGTGCTCGGCGCTGCCAATGCGGTCCGGGACGCGATCTTCATCGGTGCCGTATTGGCGGGTCTGGTGTTGTTACTTTTCCTACGATCGTGGCGGCTCATGGTATTGACGGGGTTGATGCTGCCGGCCGTTCTCGCAGCGGCGTGCATCGCGCTGCTGCTGCTCGGTCTGGGTTTCAACATGATGACCCTGGGCGGCATCGCTGCCGCCGTCGGACTGGTGATCGACGACGCCGTTGTCGTGCTCGAGCACATGATGCGACGGCTGCATGAGAAGGGTGATGCCAGTGCACAATCATTGCTCGCCGGTGCGGCTGAAATGAGCCAGCCGCTGGTCGGCTCGACGAGTGCGACGATTCTGATATTCCTGCCCCTCGCGTTCATTTCCGGAGTCACCGGGGGGTTCTTCAAATCGCTTGCGGTGACGATGGTCGCGGCACTCGGCGTATCATTCCTGTTCGCGCGATACGTCGTGCCGCTGATCGCAGCCCGCTGGCTGACGAAGCAGGATGCCGATCAGGTGGAGCACGGTGAGCGGGTGATGGCACCGTTGCTGCGCGGTTACGATCGCGCCAGTGCATCGATCCTTCAAAGACCGGGGCGGGTTGCCGCACTGATCGGCGGCATACTCAGCATTATCGGTATCGCGTGTTTCATCAGCGTGCCATCCGGATTCATGCCGAAGATGGACGAAGGCGGTTTCATTCTCGACTACGTCGCGCCACCCGGAACGGCGCTCGAGGATACCGACGCGATGCTGCGCCAGGTCGAGCAGATCATTACCTCGACGCCGGAGGTCGCCAGCTATTCCCGCCGCACCGGCGTGCAGCTCGGCGGTGGTCTGACCGAACCATCGGAAGGCGACTATTTCATCCGCTTGAAAGGCGGCAAGCGGCGCAACATCGAAGCGGTGATGGCGGGCATACGCGATCAGGTGGCGACCACCGTGCCGGCATTGCAGATCGAGACGGCGCAACTGATGGAGGATCTGATCGGCGACCTCACCGCGGTTCCGCAACCCATCGAAGTGAAGCTGTTCGGCGACGACGAGTCGGCGCTCGAAAAGGCCGCCGCGCACGTCGGCACCGCGATTGCCAAAATTGACGGCGTGGTCGAGGTCGTCGACGGACTGCGGGTTGCCGGCAGCGCGATCAATGTAAAAGTGGATCGCGGCGCGGCCGCACAGCACGGTCTCGACCCTCTGGCGATCGCCGATCAGCTGGCCGCGTGGGTGGACGGCCAGATCGCAACCGACGTGCGCGTCGGCGAGCAGTTGATCGCGGTCCGGGTTCGCGCACCCGCCGACCTGCGACAGCGTATGGATCAGATCGGCGACTTCGCGTTGCGCGCGCCGGATGGTCACCGCGTCAGCGTGCGCCAGGTGGCCGCGATTTCGATCGCGGCCGGGCAAAAGCAGCTCGAACGCGAGCAGCTTGCCCCCTTCATTGGTGTAACGGCACGCCTCGACGGACGTGATCTCGGCTCCGCCATGACCGAGGTGCGCAAGACTGTGGCTGGCCTCGATCTGCCGAGGAGTATCCGCGTTGAATATGGCGGTCTGTATCCGCAGCAGCGGCAGAGCTTCCACGATCTCGCGATGGTTTTTGCCGCGGCGTTGCTGCTTGCTCTGCTGCTCATCACGGTCTTGTTCCGCCGCATCTACTGGTCGTTGGCGGCGATCGCGACCATCCTGCTGGCCGCGTCGAGTGTGTTGCTGGGTCTATGGATCACCGACATCGAACTCAACATCTCGGCCCTGATGGGACTGACGATGGTGATCGGCATGGTGTCCGAACTCATCATCTTCTACCTGGCGGAGATTCCGGCTGAGCGTCCGCTCGATAAGTCTGATCTCCGCGAGGCGGGCGCAAAACGTCTGCGGCCGATTCTGATGTCGGCATTGATCGCCATCCTGACTTTGCTACCGCTGGCATTGGGCTTCAGCCGCGGCTCGGGACTGCAGCAACCGTTGGCGACTGCGATCATCTTCGGGCTGTTCGCCGGTGTGCCACTGGTTCTGTTGTTCCTGCCGGCGATGATGGCACTGCGCATCGACGAGACTTGAGCGGGTCGCGCGCTCGCGTGACACACAAGGCTTGAAAGCCAGTCGCTCAGCGAAATTTGCTATGAATTCGGCAGCAGCCGTGCTGTGCGCCAGCCTCGCACCGAGTTGATCAGATACAGCGCATCCGCGCGCGCGAGATCGCCAAGGCCGACGCGCGCCTCGTGGATTTCGCCGGATTAGAGCAGCGTCGATCGCAGCCACAGTCCGCCACTGGTTGCTCGCTTGCACTTCGGTCATCCACGGAACGAAGAATTGAGTGGTCAATACCACCCCAGGCGGCACTTTCGAACCCAGCCTGCTGCAGGCGAATCAACGAAGCGGCTTTGCCCCCGACTTGGCGAAGTTCGACCGGATCCGATGTCGAAAGCGGTATCAGCAAGGGGAGCTGGCACCAACCGGGGAATACATCAATGCCGGATTTCGAATGCGCGCGGCGGTGATTCGTCTACGTCGTCGGCATACAGTTGTTCGACTCGGGCGAGTCTCGGTCCGCGGCGCGCCCAGTCCAGTAGTGCACGCACCCGATCGGATCGACCGTGCGCGAAAAATTCGACGCGGCCATCGGGCAGGTTTCGCACCCAGCCAGTCAGTCCCAACGCGCCGGCCTGCTGCGCGAGCGTCGCGCGATACGAGACACGCTGTACACGCCCGGCAACCCAGCCGCGCACGGTTCTTGTCGCAGTTTCAACGCGATCGCTCATGGCGTTCGTCCGATCATTGGGTCGTCTTCCTACACGGGGTCAGTTCCGCTGCGCCTCTCCGAGCCGCGGCGAGATTCGTGTCGGCAATTGCGCTAGATCGGATGCAGCCGCACCGGAACGTCCTTGATCCCCCGAATGAAGTTGTTAGGTAGGCGGGTCACATCGTCCATCAATTCCACCGTGTGGAACCGTTTCGTAATCTCCTCCCACAACACACGCAGCTGCATCTCCGCCAAACGATTACCCATGCATCGGTGGACGCCGAAGCCGAATGCGACGTGCGCGCGTGCGTTGGCGCGGTCGATGATCAATCGGTCGGCATCTTCGAATACGTCCTCGTCGTGATTGCCGGAGAGATACCACATGATCACCTTGTCGCCTTCCTTGATGCGTTTCCCGCCAAGTTCGATATCCTGCAGGGCGGTTCGGCGCATATGGATGACCGGCGTTTGCCAGCGAATGATCTCAGACACCATATTGGGAATGAGTTTCGGGTTGTTTCGCAGCTTCTGGTACTCATCCGGGTACTGATTCAGCGCAACCACCCCGCCGCTGATGCTGTTGCGTGTCGTGTCGTTACCGCCGACGATCAGTAGCAGCAACGTAGCAAGGAAACGTCCGGGATCTTCGTTCATGGTGCGGGTTTCTTCACCATGCGCAAGCATGGAGATCAGATCGAACTTCGGCGGTGATGCGGCACGCTCATGCCAGAGTTGGTAGAACGCGCTTGCACATTCCATCAGCTCGTCATACCGCTTGCTCATGTCGATACTGTCGTCTCCGGTCACTTCCGGTACCGCGGTCGTGATATCCGACCAGTGAATCAGCTTGTGGCGCTCCTCGTAGGGGAAATCGAACAAGGTCGCCAGCATCCGACCCGTCAGCTCGACAGATACGTCCTCTACCCAGTTGAACGTCTCACCCACTGGCAGGTTGTCGAGGATATCGGTCGCCCTTTCCCGGATGAGCGGTTCCAGCTCCACGAGGTTGGTCGGCGCAACTGCTGGTGCAACGGTCTTTCGTTGCGGCGCATGTCGCGGTTCATCGAGCCCGATGAAGCTCTCGCCCTGCGGTTGATCGGGATCACCCACCACCGGGTCTACAATCACAATGCCGCCCGCTTCGGAGGAAAATACCTGGTTGTTGGTGTCCACCTCCTTGATGAGGCGGTGGCTGCTGACAGACCAGAAGGCGCCGTGGGCGCTGTCGGCGAGATAGTGAACCGGGGCCTCGCGCCGTAGACGTGCAAACCAGGGGCGCCAGGTATCGTTCTGGAACAGTTCAGGTCGACTTACGTCGACTTCTTCCAACGGAACCTCATCTACCGTAGCGTGTTGATCTGCGCGCGTGTTCAATTCTGATCTCCATTATGTGGTGGGTCGGAAGCGATCTTTGGCGCAGATGTTGTCATAGTTGATACGGCTCGCGCACGCCATACGTCACCGAAACCGTGACCCGTGCGAACAATGGATTGGACGGAGAACAGCCATGCATCGAAGCGAACAACACCGGGTGATTCGCGGTCTGCTCGCGCATCTGGAAAACGGCAGCAATGTCGACGCCGGCGGACAAGTGCGCAATCCGGTCACCAGCTACACGTGCCCGGAGATGGCACGAAACGAATGGCGCCTGTTCTTTCAGCAGTATCCTCAAGTCATGGGCCTCTCCGGCGATCTGCCTGAACCCGGCGCATTCATCACGTCGCGCGCACTCGGCAAGCCGATGCTGCTGACGCGTGACGAGCAGGGACGCTTTCATGCGTTTCTGAACGTCTGCCGCCATCGCGGCACAATGGTCGAAAATGCACGCCGCGGCGCGAAACGGCAATTCAATTGCCCGTTTCACGGCTGGGGATACAGCGCTCGGGGCGAATTGACGGCGGTACCCAAAGAGTCGCAGTTCGGGCCCGTCGATCGTAATTGCCACGGTCTGATCGAGTTGCCCGCCGAGGAGCGCTACGGCCTTCTGTGGCTGCATCCCGATCCCAACGCCATCCTCGACATCGACGATTGCCTTGGCAGCGATCTCGCCGCAGAACTGAATTCGTGGCAACTCGCACGACACCGCTATCAGAGCGAGACCACCTATCCGCACGCGATGAACTGGAAACTCGCGATCGATACGTTCGGCGAGACCTACCACTTCAATACGCTGCATCGCGATACGCTCGCGCAATCCTTCTACGGCAACGTACAGCTGTACGACACCTACCAACGCAATCACCGCATGATGTTGTGTCTGAAATCGATCGATCAGCTGCGCACGCAACCGCCGGAGCAGTGGAACGTACTGTTCGGCGCGTTGCCGGTGTACTACCTGTATCCCAACGTTCAACTCATCATTGGTCTGTCCGGGCCGACGCTGGTTCGTGTCTATCCAGAGCACGAGGATCCGAACGACAGTCACTCCGAGATCAGCTTCTATCTCGATCCCCGGATCGATCAGATGGCGCTCGATCCGCGCTTCGAGGAGGACGCTCAGGACGCCGAGGCGCGTGCACTGGGCTTCGCCGAGATCATTCAACGCGAAGACTACGTCGCCGCGGCGAGCAGTCACGTCGGGGCGCTATCGGGTGCGCAGCGCTACATCACCTTCGGTCGCAACGAACCGGCGTTGCATCACTATCACAACACGTATCGGGCGGCGCTGGGATTGCCCCCGCTCGAGCGGATCAGCAGTTAGACGGACCGATGGGGACGCGGCCGCACTATTCGTTCGAAATCGTGATTTCCTTGGCGGTGATGAATTCGAGCAGAACTGGCTTGCCGTTGCGTGTTGCCTCGATGCCACGCGTGAGCGCCGCGACGATGTCGTTGGGATCGGTGACGCGCTCGCCATGACAGCCGAACGCGTTTGCCATGTCCGCATAGTGACCAGAGATGTCGGTGGAGCCGTACTTCGCCTGTGACACCGGCATGATCGGGATCTCGATCGCCATCGAAAAATTATTGAACAGAATCGACAGAATTGCGATGCGTTCGCGCGCGCACGTTTCGAAATCCATGCCGGTGAAGCCGATCGCCGCGTCGCCCCAGACGTTGATGCACAGGTGGTCCGGTTTCGCGAGCTTCGCGCCCATCGCAAGACCCAAGCCATACCCCAACTGCGTCGTCTTTCCCCAACCAATATAGCTGAGGGGTTCGATTGCCTCCCAGAATGGCGTGGTCTGATCGCGAGGACTGCCGGCGTCATGCGTGATGATGGTGTTGCGCTTGTCGACCAGCTTGTTCAGTTCCCACAGTACCCGGTAAGGGTTGATCGGCGTCTCGTTGCTGGTGAGCTTCGGCATCCATTCGTCGAGCCACGCGCCGCGAATGGATTCGATGTGCCGCGGAACTTCTGCGCGCGCCTGCGCAGCATCCTTGCTGGGCCCCGCCATCGCTTGGCGCAACGCCGACAGGGTCAGCTGTGCATCGCCGATCAGTGCGTATTGCGCCGGTACGTCTTTGTTGAGGTCCATCGGATCAAGCGTGGCGTGAATGATCGTCTTGCCGCGTGGCATCGGCACGCCAAAGCCGGTCAACGCGAAACTGCAACCCACGCCGAGTATCACATCTGCCTCGGCAAGAAAGGTTTTCACCGCACGTGGATTCGAGCGGCCGCCGCTGCCGAGCGACAGTGGATGATTCTCTGGAAACGCGCTCTTGCCTTCGATCGATGTCGTGACCGGGATGTTCCATTCCTCGGCGAGCGCTTTCAGTTCATTCCACGCCTTTGCATAGTGCACCCCCTGACCCGCGTAGATCACCGGATGCGCCGCTTTCGCGAGCACCCCGGCCGCTACCGCAACAGACGCCGGGTCAGGCGCGCTGCGCGCCCTGAAGCTCGGCGTGTATACCCAGTCATCCGGCACATCCTCACCGAACACGTCGACCGGCACTTCGAGCAACACCGGCCCCGGCCTGCCATTGCGGAGCTGGAAGAAGATCCGCCGCAGCACTTCCGGAATCGCCTTGCCCATCGTCAGCGGCTCGGCCCACTTGGTGATGTGCCGCATGTTCAATGTGGAGTTGAAGTTCGGGTAGTAGTGCGCAATGCGCCGTGGGTAGCCCGCCGGAATCACCAGAATCGGCACCGACTCGCCATACGCCTGCGCGACGCCACCAAAAGCGTTCTCGGCGCCGGGACCGTGTTGCATGCAGAACACACCGATCTTGTCGCCCGACGACAGCCGCGAGTACGCATCCGCCATGTGCAGACCGACGCGCTCCTGGCGCACGATCACCGTGCGGATGTCTTCCGCTGCAGCCGCTTCGATCAACGGATTGACGGGATACGCGAACAAGATCTCTACGCCTTCCGCCTTCATGGCCCTAGCGATGGCCTGCACCACTTTCATTGAAATGTCCCCGTTGCTCCGCGGCCGATCGCTTCATCGCGCAATTGGCGTTTCAGAATCTTGCCGGACGCGGTGCGTGGCAACGGCGCCTCGCTCGCATGGATGTATCGCGGCACTTCGAAGCGCGCCAGATGTTCACCTAGAAACGCGCGCAGCACATCTACGTCGAGCGACGTCCGCGTGTACACGGTCGCACCGACTTCTTCACCGAGCCGCTCGTCAGGCACCGCGTACACGGCGGCTTCCTGGACTGCCGGATGCATCAACAACGCAGCCTCCACCTGTCCACAGCCGATGTTTTCACCGCCACGAATGATCAGGTCCTTGATCCGATCGACGATGAACAGATAACCCTCATCATCGAGGTAGGCAACATCGCCGGTGCGAAACCAGCCGTCGGTGAAGATATCGTCGTTGATCTCGGGGCGGTTCCAATAGCCGCAGAACAACGTTGTACCGCGCACCAGTAATTCGCCGCGCTGACCCGCGGGCAGGTCGTCGCCGCGTTCGTCGACGACCTTTAGATCGAGCACCGCCGAGCATCGCCCGGAGCTGGACGGCCGCTCGAGATAATCGACCCCGCCGATGCCAGTGCCAATCGCGTTGGTTTCGGTCATGCCCCAACCGGTGTTCGGCAATGCGCGGGCGAACGATGCGCCGATCTGCTTCACCTGCTCCGGCGCGCGTGGCGCTCCACCCCCGCCGACGGTCAACAGCGAACTGAGGTCACGCGCGCTGCGCTGCGCTTCGCGCACCAGATCACCGGTCATCGCGGCCGGCGCGATCACCGACGTAATCCGCTCCCGCTCGATCAGCTCGGCAGCCAACTGCGGATCCCATTTGTACATCGCGACGATCTTGCGCTGCGCGCGGTACGACTGCAGATACACAGCGTGTGAGCCCGTCGCATGAAACAATGGCACCGCGAGCAAGGTAGCCGCCTGATGTGGCAGCTCGGTCGGGGCCGTACCTGCCAGCAAAGCGCCAACGGCCGCGTCGAGTTCCCAGGAAAACAACGCCGTAACGATGTTGCGGTGCGTCGACACGACCCCTTTTGGGTGTCCTGTGGAGCCCGAGGTATAGAAAATCGTCGCCGGATCTTCCGGCATGACATCCGCGGCCGGCATATCCACATCCCCAACGGGTTCAAGAAGGTGCACCAGACCCGGTGAGGCTGCGTCGGTACCCGGCGCGCGTACCGAGATCACTCGTACGTCGGGAGGATTTTCCATCTGGGCGAATCGTTCGAGACGTTCCTGGTCGGCAAACAGCACCTTCGCGCCGCTGTCGGCGAGTCCGTACGCCATTTCCTCTGGCGGCCACAATGAATTCATCGCAACCGCAATTGCACCGATCGACGTGACGGCGGTAAATGCGAGGATCCACTCTGGATAGTTGCGCATCGAAATTGCGACTCGGTCGCCCTTCTCCACCCCATAGTGCTGGACCAGCAGGTGGGCGATCCGGGCGGCATGACGATATGCATCGGCGAACGTCAGGCGCTCCTCTTCGTAGACGATGAAAGTCGCGTCGCTCAACGCCGCAACATACAAATCGCGCAACGATCGCGGCGCGTTCACGAACACGCGCAGCGTTTGACCATTGATCTGCGCGCGCCGCAACTCGTAAGGCTGTCCGGGTGCGGTGAGCGTCGCAATGGCTTCGCTTCGGGTCATTGATTTCTCCCGTTTTCAGTCATCAGCCTCGTTGGAATTCCCGTATGACGCTGCCGGGCCGCTGGCCGGTGTGGTGACCGTTCTCGACCACGACGCGCCCAGCCACGATCGTTGCCTGATAACCCTTGCTCCTGACGATGAAGCGGGCGCCGTTGTGCGGAAAATCATGTACCAGTTCCGGATGACAGGTGTCGAGATTGTCGTAGTCGATGACGTTCAGATCGGCATGCCAGCCTTCGCGGATCTCGCCACGTTGCTTCAGTCCGAGCACCTTCGCAGATTGTCCGGTGATCCGGTGAACCGCTTCCGGCAGCGAATAGACGCCGCGTTTGCGGGTCAGTTCGCTGAGCAGGAACGTCGGCGAATCGGCATCGATGAGAATACCGACGTGGGCACCGGTGTCCGCGAGCATCGGCACGCAATGCTCCATCTGCATGTACTGCCACTGGTTTTCGAGCGCACCACCGAACGCCCACAGATTGAACAGCTCTCGGCCTTCCGAAGCGAGCAGACGATCGACATACACATCGACCGGATCAGCACCCGCGTCTTCGGCGAGCTGGGCGAGACTGGCCTTGCGGTCCAGATCGTAGTCCGGCGTATCGCCGACGCCGAGCGGATGCAGCATCGCAGGTTGGACGAGGAATCCGGATTGTTTGGCTTCGTTGATCAGCCCCGCACGCGTCGTGGGATTACGCAGCACCGCGTATTTGTCTGCGATCGTCGGCAGACTCATCAGCGCCTTCCACGCCGGCGATCTAAACGGTGAGGCCTTCGCCAAACCAAATAGCGCACCGCTGGGACGCGTATGACAGATTCCCGTGATGCGGCGTCCAGCAGAATTGTTGCGCACGAGGAACTCACGCATCCGCGATACACCTCCATCCCCTTTGGAGCCGGCGCCTCCGGAGAACACGACCTGACAGCCGAGTTCAGCGCCGCGTTCGAACATCTCCATCTCGGTCTGGTAGCGCTTTTGGAAATCGGGCGCCGCTTGGAACAGCCCGCCGATTCCGCCACCTTCGACCACCGCCTTCTGAATGGCCTCGGTCTCGCGCAGATCGGCGAACGTGCCGGGTGTCAGGCGCCCATCGGGCACTTTGTGGCCAAGGAACCGCGACGTGGAAAATCCTACCGCGCCTTCTGCGACCGAATCCCGCACCAGTTTGGCGATCTGCGCTAGTTCGTCTTCGCTGGCCTGCACGCCCTCGTCCATCGACTTGTCGCCCATCGCCTCGTAGCGGATCGACGAATGCCCGACCAGTCCGACGATGTTCAGTGCCGGCCGCAACGACTGAATCGCGTCGAGATAGCCGCCGTAGGTCGTCCAGTTCCACGGCAGGCCGTCCATGATCGCGTCGGCAGCGATATCCTCCACTGCCTCCATCAGCTTCGCGAGATTGGCGCGGTTTTGAACCGCGACCGGCGCGAACGTGACGCCGCAGTTGCCGATCAGCGCCGTGGTGACACCGTGGTAGGAACTCGAACGCAACTGCGGATCCCAGCCCACCTGTGCATCGAGATGGGTGTGCAGATCGACGAAACCCGGCGTGACGAGTTTGCCGGCGGCGTCAATCGTCTTCGCAGCGGCAACCCCCGTGAGGTCGC
The DNA here is from genome assembly GCA_963812255.1 of uncultured Gammaproteobacteria bacterium. Classification (GTDB taxonomy): domain Bacteria; phylum Pseudomonadota; class Gammaproteobacteria; order Pseudomonadales; family Azotimanducaceae; genus DATJGR01. The sequence goes on from CAWEUM010000002.1 coordinate 361,190, forward strand.
CGATACGCGCGATGCGGCCGGCATCGACTGCGACGTCCGCGCGCACGCCGGGCGCGCTGGTGCCGTCGATGACGGTGCCGCCGGAAATGATTAGGTCATGACTCATGGTTGCGTCCTCCCGATGTCTCAGTGCTAAACGAATATGCCTCTATTCAATCCTCGACGGTACCCGACAGCCGCTCCACCGCGGCCAGATAGTCTTCCATGAACTCGCGCACCACGGTGCGCGTGTCCTGAATGTTGTTCATCAGCCCGACACCCTGTCCGACGAAATAGGTGGCGAGTTGTCTGGCACCGGTGTGACCGCTCTCCGCTAGTTTGGTCACCTTCGCCAGCGCAGGCTCGCTGACGAGCGACATGAGGGGCATCGGCAGCGCTTCGGGCGCGTCTTCCGATTCCCATGCGTCTGTCCATGGCGAGCGCAACTGACGAGAATATTTGCCGGTGCGGAACTTCGAGCGCACTGTCTGGCGCGACGACGCCTGGACATATTTTTCCTTCACCACCGGCGATGTTTCAGCCTCGGTTGTCGTCAACCACATCGAACCGGTCCACGCACCGTGCGCGCCCATCGCCATACACGCGGCCATCTGCCTGCCCGTGACGATACCGCCGGCAGCCAGCACGGCAACGTTCGAGTGCCTCACCGCATCACAGACTTCCGGCACCAGCACCAAGGTGCTGACCTCCCCGCAGTGCCCGCCCGCCTCGGTTCCGGCGACGACGAGAATGTCGACGCCTGCTTCCACCTGCTTGACCGCGTGTTCCTTCGCGCCAACCAACGCTGCTACAGCAACGCCCCGCGATTTGCCCATTTCGAGCATGTAGCGCGGCGGCACACCCAGCGCGTTGGCGATCAGCTTGATCGGGTGCGCGAACGCGACGTCGATGATGTTCGCGGCGCGCTTGCTGGTCAGGAAGCCGCCACCACCGGCTCGCTGATTCCGGTACAGATCGCTGGTGTCGATCTGATGCTGGGCAAGGATATTACGGGCGAAGTCGCGATGTTCCTGCGGCACACGCGACAGCATCGATTCGGAGGTGTCGTCGTCGGTTGCCGCCATACTCGTCGGCGCAATCAGATCGACGCCGTACGGTTTGCCCGCGATGTGTTCGTCGATCCAGCGCAACTCGATTTCCAGCGATTCCGCATTGTGTCCTGCCGCGCCGAGCACACCCATACCGCCTGCCTTCGATACTTCCACCACGACATCGCGGCAGTGGGTGAACGCGACCAACGGAAAATCGATTCCCAGCATGTCGCAGATCGGTGATTTCATGTCTCTCTCCTGGTTGCGGGCGAATTGGCGTCGTCCCGGGGTGTGCGCAGCGGCCCAATCATTCTTGCTCACGGCAGTATCGATACAGCCGGTTAGTGTAGTGCCCAGGGTAGAATTTCGCTTGGACAGATCATTGGTCCATCCCTGTCTTCGCGGAGACTGTCGACGTGCGTTACGGTGTATCTGGATGAAACAAGTCTTTTGTGCGTTGTTCGATGCGTATCGGAGCCAATCCGGTCGGCTGCGAAAGTGCGTGTTGATCTGCGCGGCCGTTTTGCCGACGGCGCTGTCGCCGGCTCCGAAAGTCCTGGCTGGAGTGGACGCAGGCCGATGGGTCGGACAACTCATTCCAGACCCAACCCACCGGGGCGGGTCGATCAGCGAAGCGCGAACGACCATGAGCCTGCACGGCGGCGCAAGTCTGGATGCATGGGTTCGCTGTTGGACGGCGACAGATCTGCTCGATACCCGATTCATACTGCGAGACTATCCGAGCGCGCTGTCGGGCGCGGTTTCATGGCAATTCGATCGATCGGCGGTTCAGGCTGGAACCTGGAGGGTCACCTGGTCTGGCGACGCCGTCGTCGTCCCTAACGCGATTCAGGAGCAGTTCCTACAAGACATGCGCGAACGGCGCACGCTACGATTGAAACTGAAAGACGTCGGGCAGGAGCAAATCGACATCGTACTGTCGCTGACTGGCTCCAATCGGCCGCTCGCGCGCGTAACCCGCTCCTGTGGATAACGTATCAGCGGTCGATGAACAGATCCGTAGCGTTCACTCGCCCTTTGATCGATTTGAGCGCTTTCAGCTGATCGATCAGCGTCTGCCAGCGCGCCAGCGACATCGCACCGAGCTTTGCGTCGCCTGATGGGCGGATCAGTTTCGTCTGCGCGCGCGCGCTGTCGGTAAATGTCTGGGCATCCATCGCTTTGTTGAGGCTGCCCATCATCGCGTTGGTTTGTGTCGGATCGGATAGATACGCCTGCCATCCGGCGCGCACGGCGGCCACAATGCGATTGACCTCCTCCGGGCGCGCCATGAGATGTTTGCGCGTCGTCACCAGCACTGTCGTGTACGGGTTGTAGCCGCTCTCCGCGACCAGAAACGTTTTGACCGAAAGCCCCGCACGCGCTGCCGTCAACGGTTCGCTGGTGACGAAGCATTGCTGCGACAGCATCCGGTCGTGCTGGAAATTGCCGATGCCGCCGAGATACGGCGCCGTGGTGACCTCGAGCGGTGCGTACTTGTAGGTGAGGTACCGCGCATACGGCAACCCGGCCTGCCACAGCAAGACGCCCTTAGATTTCAACACGTCTTCTATGGACCCGAAACCTCGAGCCGCATGTGTCATGATCCCCTGTGGGTTGGTCTGGAACGTCGCGAACAGGGCCACCACGTTCTTCGCTCCGCGATCGTGCGAGATCACTACCTCGTCCGCGGAGACCACCGCATAGTCGACCTTGCCGGCACCGAGAATCTGAATCGTCGGGGTGCCCGATCCGCCTTCGATGATCGTCACATCGAGACCGTTGCGCTTGTACAGACCGTTGACCTGTGCCGCATAAAAGCCGCCGAATTGCGGTTCGGCTTTCCAGTTCAACGCAAGCTGAATCGGCGCCGCTGCGCCTTCGCTTGCCATACCGACGGCAACGCCGATCGCCAGAATCATCAACCGAATTTTGAGCATCACGAACTCCTCGTATAGGGTCGGCGGCGCAGCAGCACGCCGCTGACCAGGTCGATCGACAAGACCAGCAGCAGCGCCAGAAGACTCGACGCCATGACACCGCTGAAGACCAGATCCACGCGCTGTTGCGTGCGTGCGGAATCGATCAGGCTGCCGAGCCCACCGCCGGCGATGAACTCACCGACGATCGCTCCGATCGTCGCAAGGCCGACCGATATTCGCAGCCCCGTCAAGATGTACGGTATCGCCGACGGAATCTGCAGCTTCGTGATCAACTTCCATTTCGAAGGCCTGTACAGTTCAAACACCTCGCGTAGCAGCGGGTCGGTTTCCTGAAGCCCCGTCAATGTGTTCGCCAGAATTGGAAACAGCGAAACGATGAACGCCGAGGCTTTGACAGTGGTACCACCGAAGCCGAACCAGATCACCAGTAGCGGCGCGATCGCGATGATGGGCACGGTTTGGAAGAACACGCAAAACGGCAGCACCGCTTTCCGCAGAATCGGCACGATGAAAAACGCAATCGCAAGCGTAACGCCGACGACGAAGCTCGCGCTGAGCCCCCAGACGATCGAACCGAGGGTCGATCGGGTGGCGCTCCAGATTTCCGGCCAAAGTTCCACGGTGGTCGCGTAAATGTCGCTCGGAGCCGGCAACAGGTACGCATCGATCCAGCCGCGACCGACGACGATCTGCCATACCGCCAGCAGTGCGAACAGGAACAGCCACGCTGGCATTTTGTCACGTAGCCAGACGCTCATTCATCATCCTCCAGCGCCGCGAATTGTGCAGAAAATGCGCTGACGGTTTCATTGAATCGTGCTGTGACCTTCAACCTTTGATCGCGATCGTCGAACTCAATGCGCTGATCGGTTGCGATTCGACCCGTCTTGTCCATCAACAGCACGCGGTCGCCGAGATAGACCGCTTCGGAAATGGAGTGGGTCACGAAGACGTACTGCAGGTCGAGGCGACCGCGCAGGTCGAGCAGCAGGTCCTGGAGGCGGAACCGCGTGCGCTCGTCCAACGCCGCAAAGGGTTCATCGAGCAAAAGCACCTTGGGTTTGGTGATCAGCGCGCGGGCGAGCGCAACGCGCATCTGCATACCGCCACTCAGCTCGCGCGGAAAATGTAGCAGTCGCTCACCCAGACCCAGCAGCGTCAGCAGCTGCGCGGCCTCCTCTCCTGCATCGTCCACTCCCGTTAGCTCCAACGGCAGTTGCACGTTCTCCAGACTGGTCCGCCACGGCACGAGGCGCGCCTCCTGGAATACGTACGACAAATGACCGGCGAGCGCTGCGTCGATCGTCAACGTGCCGGACGTCGGTTGCTCGATGCCCATCAGCAGGCGCAGCAATGTCGTCTTACCGCAGCCGGAGGGTCCGAGCAGTGACACGCACTCGCGTGCGGGAACCACGAATGACACCCGATGAATCACATCCCGGTCCTGATTCGGGAAACGTTTCACCAGATCGTTCATTTCGATGGAGTGCATTGCGTCTCGAGTGTCTGTCGGTCGATGTGCCGCGCATTAGCCTAACAGCGGACGCGAGCTTGGGCGAAGCGACGCCATCATGAAACCGTCTGGAACACCGGCGGCGTTTGACGCAAGATGGGCATGACTCGCTTTTTCATGTTCCGGAGGCACCAGTTCAGATGACCAACGCACGCATCACAGAAGACCCGAGAATCGATCCGCGTATCAAGGCGCTGTTCGGCGCTATGGACTTCGGCGCTCAAGGCAACGTCGACAGCCGCGAGGAACTGCTGGCGGCTGTGAATAGCCCGGAGGCCGTCGCCGCCGCGGAAGGCCTCAAAGGATTCCTCGACATGTGCGATCGTGAAGACATCGCGCCGTCCGCGGGATTGACCGTGACCGAACACGCCGTCACGTCGCAACCCGACGGCAACACCATCAACATTCGGTTCATCCGTCCGAACGCGACCGAGCCGCTGGCGTGCGTCTATTACATCCACGGCGGCGGCATGCAGTCGATGTCGTGCTACGACGGCAACTACCGCGCATGGGGGCGGATCATCGCGGCGCAAGGCGTCGCTTGTGCGATGGTCGACTTCCGCAACGCGCTGACCCCGTCGTCGGTGCCCGAAGTCGAACCGTTCCCGGCTGGCCTCAACGACTGCGTATCCGGGTTGAAATGGGTTGCGGCCAACGCGGCAGAACTGAACATCGATGCGACTCGCATCATCGTGGCCGGCGAGAGCGGCGGCGGAAATCTGACCCTCGCCACGGGCCTCCAACTGAATCGTGAAGGGGCGCTGCATCTGATTCGAGGACTGTACGCGCTGTGCCCCTACATTGCCGGGACGTGGCCACTGCCGCAAAACCCTTCATCGACGGAAAACAACGGCATCCTGTTGAACCTGCACAACAATCGCGGCGCGATGGGCTACGGCATCGACGAACTCGAACGGCGCAATCCGCTCGCCTGGCCCGGATTCGCGACGGAAGACGACGTCAGGGGATTGGTACCGACGGTGATCAGCGTGAACGAGTGCGATCCGCTGCGCGACGAAGGTGTCAATTTCTACCGGCTGCTATTGCGCGCCGGTGTCACCGCGCGCTGCAAGCAGGTGATGGGCACGATCCACGGCACGGAAATCTTTCCGATCGCGTGTCCCGACATCAGCCGGGACACTGCCGTCGCGATCGCCGACTTTTGCCGCAATCCGGGTTAGCGACACAGCTATTTGGCGAGCGATCGTCTGCGGTAGATACGAATTGCGTTGCCGTGACGATTGACAAAGCGGGCGACCCGCTGCAAGTGCGGATCGTGCTCGAATTCGTCTTGCGCATCGATCCGATCGGACGTCACCGGCACTACGAGATAGTCGAACGCGCCGATTCGCGACACGTCCAGCGCGGTCCGCCCGACATGCGCCTGTGCGCGCCAATCGACTGCGCGGTCCGCAAGATAGACGATCCGCAAGTCGGGGCTGATTATTCGCGCGTCACGCGGCGTATGACGCTCGAGCCAGCCCGCGGTATCGACGAAATTCTGTTTCGAATTGACCAACGCAAAGGCATTCTCGGCCACGAAATACACCAACGTCAGCATCGCCAGCCACCGCAGACGCCGACGCGCTTGCCGGTCGATCGCACGCCTGTACCAAGCGTCAATTGTGAACGCAGCAACAACGACAATCAGCAGAGCTACCGGCATCGCGTAGCGCGTCTGGATGATGCCGCGCAGCAGCAACACCGCTGCCAAGCCGCCGAGCGCGATCACCACCGCCATCCAAAGCACCGGCACTCGGCTTCGATCCAGGTCTCCGAAGGTACGCCGCGCAATGCCAACGGTTACGACTGCCAACAACGGCAACGAAGCTGCATTTGCCACATGCACGATGATCATAGCGGCGAGCCCGCCTGCGAGCCCGAAGGCTGCATAGTCGTGGAACCGCGGATCGAGCACATGCGTTCCGAAGCCGGCCAGTTGCAAGCGGCTATGCTCGAGCAGGCTCGATAACGACGCGCCAGCGATTCGGAAGATTTCGGCCAGCCAGCCGCCAACGGACGAATCCGGCCGCAGCAACGCCGCGAAAAGCGCTGCTGCGACGCCGACCATCGCAGGTACGTAGAGCAGCAGCGCCGCGACCGGGCGCCGCTCACGGCCGAAGCACAATGCGATTGGCACCGCGACGAACAGCGGAATCGCCTCGAGGCGAAATCCCGCCGCGATGGCGCAGCAGGCATTGAAGCCGATCAGGCCCATCAACTTCGGCTTTTCCCAATACCCTGCGAGACAGGTCAGCGACAACGTCGCAAACAGCCAATAGCCGAAGTCTCGCAGCAGGAAGCTGCGATAGCTGTTGAGTTCCGGCAACAGCAACGCGAGCACCACTACAACGCATTGAACCCGCACGTCAGCACCGAATACCCGGCTCAGACGTTGCAGCGCGACGACCAGCAGCGCGATGCATACCGCATCGAAACAGTGCGCACTCGTCAGCAAACTGAACCCCGTCAGCGCGTGCAGCGACCCGATCAGAATCGAATACAGCGGCAGCGGATACACCGCTGCCGCGGCCGAGGGTCCCGCGTCGAGCCATGCCTGCGCCGCCCCCAGATAGCCCACGGCGTCCGGGTTCGGCAGCGGGTCGAAGTGGAGATGGATGACCGACAACACCAGGCTCGCAAGCGCAGCCCCGGCGCTGATGTAAAGCTCAGTCGATTTCCGATCGACGATCACGCGTCTAGCTGCTCAGCAACGCGCTGGTTGTCCCGCGGTGACTTCGCGACACAGCGCCTCGTAGGCACGCGCTGCGCGTTCTTCGCTGAAAGTATCCGCCCTGATCACGAGTTCCGCCGAATTGCGAGGGCCATCCAGTGCTTCAGCCAGCGCCGCAACCATTGCGCCGATATCGCCAACCGGGACCAGACGACCATACCGACCATCCTGGAGAACCTCGGTCGGTCCATCGGTGCGGGTGCTGACAACCGGGCAACCGCACGCAAGCGCCTCGGCAACGACGTTACCGAAGCCCTCCGATGTCGACGTCGACGCAAACACGCCCGCGCGAGCCATGTACGCAAATGGATTGGCAGTGAAATCCAGGATTTCGAAATCCGCCGCCACGTCCAGTTCGGTGGCCAGTGCACGCAGTTCGGCAAGCTGTCGCGCCTGTGCCGAGCCGGCGCTGGCCGAAGACAGCAGAACCAGACGCACCGGGCGGCCTCGGCGGAGCTGCGCAAACGCGCGCACCAGCATGGTGAAGTCCTTGGTCCTTCCGGCGCGCCCGACCGATAGCACGACGGGTGGCTGGTCGACATCGAACCACCGGTGCGGCACGGGGGCTCGCGCCAACGACTGCACATCACCGGGAACCGCGGGATTGTAAATGCAACGCACCCGTTCAGCAGGCGCACGCAGCAGCGCGCGAAGATCGTTCGTGACAGCGGTCGACACCCCCACGATCGCATCGGCGTCCCGGTACGTCTCGCGCATCAGATCGGGCAGAAATCGGCGCGCCAACCGGCGGTCGGTAATGCGTCGCTGGTCGGTGGTCACGTGTTCCGTCAGGATCAACGCAGTCTCAGACCGCGCCAAACGCTTTGCCAGGGTCGCGACCACGTTCAGGCTTGCGGTCCCCGAGATCAGCACGCTCGGTTGTGCATCGCGCAGATAGGCGCCGAGCGGCGCCAGCAATGGAAGCCCTTTCACCGGATGCAGCGGCAACACCAGTGGCAGCAACAGTTGCGACGCGGCATTCGGATTAGCTCGCAGGGCGAGCGCGCGAGCGCGAGCGCGACTCCCTGATTCGAGGTGAATGCATCGAATATCGGCAGCGACAGTGGCCGCGAGCGGCCCGTCGCCGGGACTCACGACGTGCACGGCGTGCCCGTATGCGCGCAGCTTGTTTGCCAGCCGCAACAGCACTCGCTGGGTGCCGCCATACTGGAAATTCTTGACCAGCACGGCAACTGGACCCCGCAACGAACCTGCGGCATCGAATCGCCGATCCGGGTGGTGCGCGGCCGCACGCGCGGTGACGTATTCCGCCGAGGCGATCGGTGGAACCTGCGGATCCAGTCGCTGAAGCATATCGCCGCCAATCGGATCGACATTAGATTGTACGTGACCGCACGGGAATGCCCAGATCCGCGTGCGAAAAAAGAAACCATCGAACACCGAATTCATGGCTTCCGGGTCCGCCGGCGACTTGCTATAAAGCCGGACCTTCTACGACCGCGATGACACCATGACCACGGCGCGGAGACTCCTCAAGCTGACTGGCACGTTCGCGATGACGCGCGGCCGCTTGAAGGATCCAGTCATCGCCTATGAAACCTGGGGCCAGCAGAGCCGCGATCGCGACAATGCGGTGCTGATTTTTACTGGGCTGTCGCCGTCGGCCCACGTCGCGTCTTCGCCCGAGGATCCAGCAGCCGGCTGGTGGGAAGACATGGTCGGGCCCGATAAGCCCATCGACACCAATCGCTACTTCGTGATCTGCGTGAATTCGCTCGGCAGCTGTTTCGGATCGACCGGCCCGGCGACAATCAATCCGGAGACCGGCCGGGCATACCGGTTGACGTTTCCGGTACTGTGCATCGAGGATATCGCGCGGGCCGGCGCGGAAGTCGTCCGCTCGCTCGGGATCGAATCGCTGTTCGCAACAGTCGGCGCATCCATGGGCGGCATGACGGCGCTCGCGTTCTGCATGCTGTTTCCACACTTGTCTCGGGGGCTGGTTTCAATCTCCTCCGCCAGTCGGAGTGCGCCTTTCGCGATTGCCCTGCGATCGTTGCAGCGGGAGATCATTCGTAAGGATCCGGCCTGGTGCGATGGTCACTACGCCTCCGACGAAGGACCGATCACCGGTATGCGGCTTGCGCGCAAACTCGGCATGATCACCTATCGATCGGCACAGGAATGGGAGCAGCGCTTCGGCCGCGAACGCGCCACCGACGAGGTCACCAATCACGGGCCGTTTCGAATCGATTTCGAAGTGGAATCGTATCTGGAAGCGCACGCCAACAAATTTACCGGGGCGTTCGATGCCAATTGTTACCTGTACCTATCGCGCGCGATGGACCTGTTCGACGTGGCCGATCATGGTGGGAGCGTCGCCGGCGGGATGTCGCGTCTGCAACTCGATCGAGCGCTCGTGATCGGAGTCGAGTCGGATTTTCTGTTTCCGTTGCATCAACAGCAGGCGCTTGCCGACGCGCTCGAGACGACGGTTCCGGATATGAGCTTTAAGGCGCTGCCGTCGATTCACGGTCACGATTCGTTTCTGGTCGACATGGATCGATTCAGGCCCGCCGTGGCCAGCTTCTTCTAGGGCTCGTCACGATCCTCGCGAAAACGGAGTGTGCCTCGATGCGCACCCTTCGCAACCACCTGTCCAATGATCGCAGCCTCCCGATAGCCCGCTGCACGCAACGCCGAAACGCATGCTTCCGCGCGCGCCACGGGCAATCCCGCTAGCAGGCCGCCGGCGGTCTGCGGATCGGCCAACAGGCGAATCCGCGTCGCGTCGGCGACACACCCATCCAGGACAAAGTCGCGCAGCGCAGATTCGTTGTTTGTCTGCAGCGAGCTGGCCACACCGGCATGCATCATTTGCAATGCACCTTCATACAACGGTACGGCTGAAACATTTACGTCCGCCGCGACCTCCGATGCACGCAACATTTCGCCGAGGTGACCCACCAAACCAAATCCGGTGATGTCCGTGCACGCGCCCGTGTCGTGTTGACGCAATATCCGTGCCGCCGGGGCATTGGACGAATCCATCGTTTCGATCGCGGCCCTGATCCAGCGCGTTCGCGCCAGACCGCGCGCCTGGGCGGCGAACAATACGCCGCTGCCAATCGGCCGAGTTATCACCAGCGCATCACCGATCGTAAGGCCTTGCTTGCGCATCGCGGTCGCAGCGACGTCGCCGACGATCGCAAACCCGAGTGCAAGTTCGTTGCCTTCGCTGGAATGTCCGCCAGCCAGCGACACATCTTCCTCGCGCAACACCTCGGTTGCGCCGCACATCAGGTGCAGCAACTCCTGCTCCATCTGGGCCCTGCCCATCAGCGGCACGCTCGCGAGTGCCAACGCCGTCACCGGCGTGCAACCCATCGCATGGATGTCGTTCAAGGCGTGTCGCGCCGCGATGCGGCCGAACTCGTAGGGATCGTCCAGCATCGTGCGCAAGCTATCGGCGCTGAGGACGATCTGGCCTCCCGGCACGTCAAACAGCGCCGCATCGTCACCGATGCCGATTGCCAGGCGCGGGTCCTGCTTCGGTTGGAGTTGGCGCAAGACGTTGCCAAGCAGATCCGCGCCGAGCTTTGCTCCACAGCCCCCGCAACGCATCGGCTGCGGCAGGTCGGCCGCGAATGCATCGGCGACTTCGGACCCGACGGCCATCATCGCCGGCAGGTTCGAGAAACGTCTCATGAAACGTCTGTCGATCCAATCTTTCCAGCGCCAGACCCACTCGCCGTGTGCAGTGAGGCGCCCGCGCGATGCGGTCGCGCTGCGTCGACCTTCGCTGATCAGCGCCAGTACTCGGCGCTGCGCGCGAAACGATCGCAATGGCTCCCCCAGCAACGCGCGGCGAAGATTCTCTGCCAGCACGGGCGCCTGACGAACCGCATACACCCCCGACTTCGCGCGAGGCTGATCGAGCATTGCGGCCACATCGCCTGCTGCGAACACCTGTGCGTTCGATACCGAACGCAGGGTTTGATCGACTGCCACAAAACCCGCAGGGTCGAGTGCGAGACCTGTACCTCGCAGCCATTGGGGCGCCGCGACTCCGGTCGCCCAAAGGAACGCATCGCCGCTCACGCGCCGACCGCGTCGATCGCTGACCGCGACGGCATCAATATCGGTCACCTCGAAATCGGTCACGACATCGATATCCTGAGCCGTCAACAACGCGGCAAAGCGGTGTTGCACCCGGCTCGAGTGACCTTCGAGCAGCTGCGCGGCTGCGCCGACCAGCGTCACGCGCGCGCCGGAAGAGATCGCGACCAGCGCGTGCCGCACGGCCAACGCCAGCTCAACCCCGCCCGCACCGCCGCCGACAATGACGATGCGCGCCGGCGCCTCGCCTGGAGAACGAGCTCGGAGCGAATCCAGCAGCGCATGCCAGCGAGGCAGGAATCGCCCGATTGGCTTCACTGGGATCATCGCTGCAGTGGGCTCCAGCGAACCGAAGCCCGGCGCCGCGCCGCAATTCAGCGACAGGACGTCGAACCGCAGCGCGGGATGGTGTTCGAACTCGACGCGTTGGGCGGCGAGATCAATCCCGACCGCCTCCTGCGCGATGAGCCTCGCGCCGGCCGCCAGTGCCAGTGGACCGAGATCGATGTGGATATCGTCGTAGCGGTAGTACCCGGCAACATAGCCGGGCAGCATCCCCGAATACGGTGTGTGAATTTCCCGCGCAATCAGTGTGATGCGCACGCCTGGGAGCGGACGCATCGCGAAGCGGCGCAACACCAGCACATGACTGTGTCCGCCACCCAGTAATATCAGATCCCTGACCGCAGGGACGGGGCCAGGCGACTTCAACGGCCGGGGTGCAACCCGGCCGACTCAGGCATCCAGATCCAGATCGTCGCCTTTCTCGTCATCGATTTCGAGATAGTCCAGGTCGCTGCGCATCTTGCGCTCTTCGATCCGCGATTCGATCGCACGGCGAATCTCCAGCGATCTTGCTGCGCGTTCGCGTGGATCGAGCACGAGATTGTCTTCCTCCGTTTCGCCTTCGCTCTCGAAGTCATCGAGATCCTCTCCCGATAGCGGCATGTCGTAGTCGTCCTCGTCTTCTTCTGTCTCGCCAGCCATGACCGTCACAAGTCGTCAACCTCGGAGCGCTAAGCGGTGTGCGGCGCAACGCAGCGCCTTTTTATGCCGCTGCTCTGGCACTGTCAAGCGGACCAATTCTACGCATTCGCGTCCGTCTAACGGATTACTCGTGGTGCCGTCAGCGTGTCAGCGCGTTCAAATGTCCCCGACCGCGCAACGACGTCAGAAACTCGGGTTCATACGCTTGTTCGGGCGCCTCGCGCACCATTACGTCCAGCGCATGCGCATCATCGCCGACGAGAATCCGCCAGCGATCGTTGCGTACCCCATCCAGTATGATCGTCGCCGCTTGCGCGGCGGTGAGAGGTGCCTTGTCGCGGAAATCGTTCGCCTGAGCCTCCAAGGCGGCGCGAATCTGATCGTCGGTTTCGTTTCCAACCGGTAGGCCGCGCTCGATCATCCGCTTGCGTATCACGGCCACGTCGGCTGCGCTCATGTCTTTGGGCGCCGGTCGCCCCAACACCTTACCGGTATTGATCGCAATCGAAGTCCCGATGTGGCCCGGCATCACCACCGCGACCTTGACATGTGGCGCGTTCAGCCGCAGATCTGTTACGAGCGCTTCCGAAAACCCCTTCACGGCGAATTTCGCCGCGCTGTATGCAGTGTGCGAGATCATGGGTCCGAGTGTCGCCCAGAATCCGTTGACGCTGCTCGTATTGACGAGATAGCCCTCGCTGCTGGCGACCAGCAGCGGCATGAACGCGCGGCTGCAGTAGTACACGCCGAACCAACAGACACCGAACGTACGCTCCCATTCGTCGCGATCGTCGATCAGGAAGCTGCCACCACCACCGATGCCGGCATTGTTGAACAACAGATTGATGTGTTCGGTTGCATGCGCCCGCTGCACCGCGTCGCGAAATTCGATCACCTGCGCTTCATCAGACACGTCACAGTGGTGGGTGGTCACGCGCACGGATGGTGCTGCTTCGCGGCACAACCGTTCCGTCTCGCGCATGTTCTCGTCGGACATGTCGCACATCGCGACATGACATCCTTCGTGAGCGAGCTGACGCGCCAGTTCGCGGCCCATGCCGGTGCCACCGCCGGTAACTACCGCTAGTTTACCGGTGAAATCCTTCATGATGAGACTCCTGGCTTCGTGAACATCAAGGCTTCGTAGGGAGCGGGCGCGTCAGACCGAATGTCTGGGCAATCGTGTTGAGATCGCTATTGGCCGCTTGCCATGGGGTCGTCACCGACGCTGGCGCCGAAGCACTGCTCAGCAACGCATCGATTCGATCGCCAACGATGATTACCTGGCGCGCTTCCGCCGTTGCCGGCTTCTTGGAAGACAAGCGTGACTTCAGCACTTTCAGAGCCGCCGCCAATTCATCGAGATCCTTCGACCCCGCTTCGGTGATCGCAGCGAGCGCCGGCGAATTCTTCTTCGCCTTCTGCAGAGCGCTGTCCACGTTCTGCGGCTGTTTGGACGCTGCGTTCACGGCGTCGATGAGTTCTTTGTCGCCAACGCGCCGGACCACAGTGTCCGGCCCCAGCGGGAACGTCGCGTCATAGGCCCCGGCAAGCGCACTGAGGCTTCCGGCATACTGATCCCACTCGCTCGCCCCCTTCACGCCCGGGTGCTCACGCATGTACGTGTTCATGGTCGTTGCACGGCTCAGGACGGCGCGCGCCTCCGCGCTTGCGGAATATTTCTGACTGAACCGATTGGACAACTGTTTCAGTTCCTGCTGGAAGTCCTGCAGATACTTCTCGACGCTGACCTCCTCGGTCGGGCTGCGCAGCACACTGTTTTTGAATTTGCCGTCGAGCGATCTTTCGAACTGGCGTTCACCGTCCACCGCCTGCTTGATCAGATGTTTGACGTCTCCGTCGTAGCTGCGCACAAACGTCCCCTCGCTCCAGGCTAGGGTTGGTCCCGTCAGCAGGCCGATCAGGCTCAGCAAGCCCACTACGGTTCTGCGATGGTTCAACTCCATGGTGACTCCTTCGATTCCAAGTAGATCTGCCGACTGGACGGCAGATTAGCACGGACATCGCGGGCTGAGCCGACCTGCAAACGAACCGCGTCCACCGTGGCGCGTTAAGCGATGGGCTCCTCGCGCTTCTCGAAGACATCGGCATTTGTGATGAACGCGTTCCAGACGTGTGTCGGTTTCGCACGCGCTTCGTCCTCGTACTGGCGTGCCAGTATCCACAGCGTATGAAGCCGCTCTATGCCGTCGGACGATCGCACGTAGCGTCCAGAGAAACTCGTGATCGCAGATAGGTTGTGATCATCGCAGCGGAAACTCACCGCGAAGCTTGCGAGTTCGCCGTTGACGCAGCCGTGCACGGGATAGGTTGCGCCCTTTGCCGCGCGACCTTTCGCGGATGCGAAGCGACCGCTGATGCGGCCACCGGATTGCTCTTCGATCCAGAGCACGGAGTCGTTCTGATTGACCCAGCGGCCCCGCAGATCCGCGTCGCGCTCCTGGCGCGGCGCATCGTGCACACCGTTATCGGCCATTTTTTCGGGAAGCAATTCGCATCGAATCGCTCGAATCTCTCTGGTTCATTTGCTACGCCCCTCGACCGATCCGATTTGCATGCGACCCGTTTCTACACGCGAGACTCGGGCGGCTCGCGGCGGCTGATTGGCGGCGCCGACACCATCCGATTGTCCTGATTGAAACCCCTCTCCGAGCGCGTATGCAAGCGTTGACCGAGGATCAGGTCGATACGCATCGCCGTGCACGGCCCTAACAAGTACACTAGGTCGCTTGAACGAACTCCGAAATCTTCATCAGCCTTGGATACTCGTCCCATTGCGCAGCCCATTCGAGAATCGTCGCGCTGAGGGTCACTGATCAGCTGCCGCCGTACGAATGCTGGTGCACGAATATTCTGAACGACGGGCGCAAGTGCTGGTAACGCTCTCGGACCACGTCTCGAAATCCTGGCGAGTTGGCGAGTTCCTCTTCGTATTGAGTGATCCACGTTCCCCACATTTCGTCCTCGATCATCCCCGCTTCGTGCTGGTAGTGATGCGTCTGAAACAGGTCGACCAACTGCTTCGCGGTCAGCAAAAACCGAAATCGCTCGGCTGGATCTTCAAACGAATCGAGTCCGTTGGCAGCGCCACGGACGCCATATGTCCGCGAGTGCCATATCGCCCGCAAGCAACGTATCGAATCGCTGCTCGGCGTCTTGGATCGCCTGCCAGGAATTCGACCTGAGCGCCGCCGTGTTCTGCCGTAGCTGAACCGTTAGATAGACCAGCGTAACAACGACTGCGACCGCACCAACAAAGTCTCCCAGGTCGCCCAACAGATTGGCCGCATCCATCAGCTCCATATGCGCGTCCCCTCAGTTTTGGGCTGTTGATTGTTCCGCGAAATAGGACTCGGCCCAGACGCGAAAGTCTTCCGTCATCGTCGGCAAATCCCGTGCCCACGCCTCGCGAAACCGAGCGCTTGCGTCGTGCGTTCTCGCCAAGCGCTCGCCGAATTGAGCCAGTCGATCGGCAGACACCAGATTCCTGTGGCTTTGGTAGTGGAACGCTTCGGCGCGGCGGATCAGCGATCGCCAATAGTTGATCAACGCGAGCTCCTCATCCGCCGTCAGCGTCTGCCCGGCATGATCTTTAGCGTTGGCGCGGGACAAGTATTCGCTGGTCGCGGCCAGGTCGAAGGTTTCATAAATGAGTTGGGCGCTCAGGATGTAACTGTTGTCCCGGATTGCCTGCTTCGTCTGCCGCACCTGAGCCACAAGCAGAATGAGCGTGATCAAGACAGCCAACGAAGAGATGAATTCTCCTAGCGCACCCAGGTCCTGAATCGTCCAGGCCATACCCCTGCCCCCTCGTTGCGCACATAGGTTATCTCAGCGGAGGGGCGTGAACGACCGATGGTATCGAGCGTGCACATCTCGGCTCACGCCATACGAGCCAGCACCGCCGCTTCAATCCAATGTTAGCCTCGCTTAGACCATCAACCGAGGGGGGACGAGATGAATCTCGATGCTGTGAACAAGTGGCTGACGCTCCTGGCAAATTTCGGTGTGATCGGCGGGCTGCTGCTGGTCGCCTTTCAAATCAACTTCAACACCGAAACCATCCGGCTCCAGAACGCGATTGAACTGGATCGCGGTATGGACGCCGGAGAGCTCGCAAACATGGGCGACACAACGCACATCGCCTACGCAACGGCATTGTTCCATCCGGCGAAGCTGACTGAAGCGCAGATCGGCCAGCTGTGGTCCTACCTCAACAACGTTATGCTCACCGCACAGAGCACTTGGCGCGCCCATGATGCAGGTCTGGCGTCCGAAGAAAGTTGGGCCTACGCAAAACGTTTTGCCGCGGGCAACCTTGGCTTCCGCGTTGGGCGAATCTGGTGGAAGACTGCCGGGCAATTCTCCTTCGAGCCGGAATTCGTCAAAGCAATCGATGCCGAACTCGATGGAACTGATCCCGCTCTTACCGAGCACGCCACTCGGAAGATTCTCGATGAAAGCAGGAACCTCGACCGCGAGGCGGCCGCATCCTCTCCGACCGATGGGCCATCTTCTCATTCTTGATTCGGCGCTCGTCACGCGAGTAGCCTCGCTGGTGCTTGGACGTCCGGGGAGGGACCAGTATGAAACACCACCAATTCGCATTGCTGATCGGGCTGTGCTCGATCATGGTTGCAGCGCCGGCTGTGGCGGACGAGTCGCTGACCAAAACAATTCAGGCGCGCGAAAACGAATGGGCGGCTGCTTACAACGCACACGACGCGGGCCGTCTGGCCGCGAATTACGAGCCTGACGCTGTGCTCATTGCCCCCGGCGCAAAGCCAATCGTCGGGCGCGCGGCAATAGAAGCGCTGTTCAACCGCTCCTTCCCGATTCTGAAGGATTCATCTCTCACGACCGAGACCGTCGAACCGCTCGCGGGCAATCACGCTCTCGAAAGGGGCCACATGAGTTACCAGACGCTACGCGAAGACGGCACATGGGCGAGTGGCGCCGACGATTACGTGATCATCTGGCACCAGGACGACGACGGCACATGGCGCTACGTGAGTGACTGGGCCGCCGCCCGACAATGAACGCGTATGTGGCAGACCGCGCCCGTGGCAAACAATTCACGGCCGAATTGCAGCGTGCGCGGTTACATCAGCGCAGCTAATCGCCGGCCGGTCCACCGTGGATCAGCTCCTGATAACTCCGAGCCGGGGATTCGTCCTTAGTCAGCGCGTCTACGTATTCTGCAAACTCGTTGGATTTGGAAACGCGCCCAATCGATTTCCACCAGCTGCGCGCCGCCCAGGCAGACTGCAGGTTGATTCGCATGATCTCCCTCAGCGCGCCCCATCGTTCGTCCGCTAGCGTACCGTTGCACCACTCGTAGTACTCGGCTTCGCGCATATGAAACGAGAGCTGAAGCCATGCATCCATGTTGAGTTCCTCGATCGGAGTCAACTCGTCCGGTTGCGCACAGGATTTGAGCAACGCGCCGGACAACGTGAGGGGATCCAGAAATGCCCCCAGTTCGTCCCGCAGCGCCGTCGCGCTTGCATAGTTTGTTTGGGTGATCGCGAGTCTGTTGCTCTGGCGAACCTGAACGGCCAGATATGCCAGCGTCACGAACACTGCAAATGCGCCAAGCAATTCACCCAGATTGCCGGCGATCTGCGCGAACTCTGCGAACGACATCAGCCACCTCCTTCGGAATCGGAGCCTTTCACGGCGTGGAGCAGATCCGGTATCGGAGCTTGAGCGGGCTAGGTGCTGGGCCACTTCGTCCGCAGCCTCGTAGGTCGAGATAGATGATCCGCGCGGCGTCCGCGAGGTCCCAAACAAAGGCTTGAACCTGGAATGGTCGCTGCCGCCCGGTGCGCCGTAAAGATGAGCGAAACAGAAACCGTGGGACCGCTGGCCACGGCGCCAGCAGTCCCAACGTCTGCCTATTGGGGCGGACTGTACTGCTGCAGGCGAAGCACCCGCGTTAGCTTCGCTGAGGGATCCTTGTTCGCCTTCGCAATGAACGCGGCCCAATCAGCGCTCTTTGCCATCGCGGCGCTGAACGCGGCCCACGCCTCCCAGCTGTCGAACGCCGTCTCATACCAGACATTGCCCAGTTCATCGACGTTGATGCCGGGGCTTGCGCCAAGCTTGGCCTGAATGCCGGCAGCTTCCTGGGCCAGTGCCATGAACGCAGCACCCTTGCCGGGTACCATTTCCCACTTGCGAACCACCGTCACGGGCGTGGTTTTTGCGACGAGCGGCTGATTGAGGAACAACACGCCAACACTGGTTGCAGACGGCGTGGTTGTATTCAGCTTCGCCAGAAATGCCATCCATTCCTTACTGCGCGCCGACGCGGCGGCAAACTTTGCCCACGCCGCCCAATCGGAGAACCCCAACACGTAGTGCATGTGGTTGTCCTGATCGGTATAGATGCTCACCGCCGCGCCAAGCTTTTCGTGTATTGCCTTCGCCTCCGTGGCGCGTTGGAACATTTCAGCCGCGTGGCCGGGCTCGGGTTGCCATTCACGCACCACGGATACATCCGCAAACGCATATGACGCGCACAGCGTCGCCAGCAACAGGATCAGTCTTTTCATGAGTCTTCCCTCTGCGATTTGTTTGATCGGAAATCTGCCGGCGGCAGTACTGCAGCCCTCAAGACTCAGCGAGCACACGCGATGGGCACTCAAAGGTCAGAACGACAGGTTACTTCTCTCCCCCGAGAATCCCTGACCATACTCCCTGAGGTGCGAGCGGACAAGGCAGCATGCTCCAGAGCGTGTGCAGCGGTGCGCCATCTGCTTCGACGGGTTTGGTACCACGGCACTCGAACGGCTCTCCCGTCCCAACAACTCACACCACGGCCTCGATCACTTCGGTTCGGGCAACGGGAAGACGAGTTGTCGAATCACATCATCCAACGAGCCGCTCTCGATACCCGCCGCTTCCATTTCGGCCATGCGCTTGATCGACTGTTCGTGTGTGACCATCGACTGCGCCAACTCTTTATATTTCGCCGGGGCTGCTTCGGCGATCGCGCGATAGCGCTCGACGATTGGCGTGAGCGCCTCGGCAAGCTTCGTATTGGCCTCGCACCAACCGAGGCCATCGACGATCGAATCCATTGCGGTGCCCGCTTGCCGCGACTCGCCGAGTTCTTCGAGACTCACGCCAAGCTCGAACGCGGCTGGCCGTAAACGAGCTTTCGTTTCGGTTTCGAGCTGCAGTGTCGTACCCAGAACATACTGCTGTCTGGGCGTGGTGAATCGTTTGAGCAGCAGATTCACGGACACTTCACCGGTGATCTCGCCTTGATACAGGTCCGACGCTGCATGCTTGAACGCCTCTAACGACATCGCTGCCCCGCTTTGGTTTCGCCACGCCCGATTGCCTGAAGGCTACTCGCTTTCTACCGTGAACAACCGATCCAGGCATGGGGTGCAGGCCCGAGAACATACAAATGG
Source organism: uncultured Gammaproteobacteria bacterium (assembly GCA_963812255.1). Lineage (GTDB taxonomy): Bacteria > Pseudomonadota > Gammaproteobacteria > Pseudomonadales > Azotimanducaceae > DATJGR01. The sequence goes on from CAWEUM010000002.1 coordinate 380,923, forward strand.
CTGAGATTCGTTGACAGATCCGCACCCCTCTAAAAGGTTGGCCCAAGAAATGTCCAATGATCGCGACCATGAAGAAGAACTTCGATCGCTACGTTCGGCGCGCGGGCAGAGGCGTGTGGGCCGGCGACGCCCGATTTCTGCACAAGGGATCGCACCGTCAGTGGCGCGGCGTACTCAACGACGAGGTTTTCGCTGCCTACGATTCGATGATGTGTGAGCAACTGTCTCGCGAGAATATCGCCTGGCTTCAGCAAGGCAGCGACTAGCGGCGCGGTTTGTCGCGAGTCCGCCGAGCTGTTGGGCTTTCAAATGGAGGGGCCATTGAGTTTCGACACGTTTCACTCCATCGCTGAGGTGTCCGCTACGTTCGCGGGATTCGTCGGCCTGATGGTCGTCTTGATGCGGAACGACCATCAATTTGCGAAACACCTCATTGTCGATTTTCTTTTTTGTGACGCTGGGAAACGTCATATTTGCATACCTTCCCGAGCTGATTGCTGGGGTCGGATGGTCGGAGGATACGACGTGGCGTGCTTGCTGCGGCTTGTTTGGCGCGTACCACCTGTGGATCTTCACGGCGTCGATATTCCGTCAGAAGGTGATCAGACCGCAGGGTCCGTTGGAGTTGACGATTTCCGTGGTCTCAGTCCCCGTCATTCTCCTCAAGCTCGCAGTCGGCGGCGGCTTCGGTCTGGACTACGCGTACGAGATCTATCTGCTCGGTCTGGTATGGCTTGTGGGTATAGCCATCTTCACGTTCTCGCTCATGGTGCTGGAGGAAGCCACGGAACGATGAGCCACCTCGAGGCATAACTCAGTAAGCGGCCAGTATCTCGGTGCAGACCGGTCCGCCATATTGAGAGATCATTTACGCAGCCCGCTGACTATTCCCTGAAGGCGCGTACCGTTCTACGCTCTTCGCTGAGGACACCCCGCCACTGACCATTGGTGCCGTTGCTGAGAAAGGCTCGATCGTTCTTCCAGAAGCCGCTCCCCGCCCCGGGCACAAAAAGATCGGAACTCTGCTTCATCATCTCGGGGCGATCGGCGGACTGCTGTCGATGCGTGTCATCGGGTTGTTCGTCGGCACGATCGTGCTGGTGCTCGGCTATTCCGCGCTGGTCGCGTGGCTGGACCACGCCGGCGAAACGCTCTGATCGGTCCGGGCTATTCGATGCGGCCGTCGATGATGTCGCGCACGGCCGTGACGACCGCGTCGGGTGCCTGCATCGGAATCGCGTGGCCGCTGCCGCTCACGACGCGATGCGACGCGCGGCTCGACAGTGCCGTCAGTTCGTTCTGCAGCGTCATCCAGTTGCGGTCCATCCGATCGAGCGATTCCAGCGACACCGGCATCGGGAAGTCCTTCGGCGAACTCGGCAGTCCGCGTGTCAGCACGACCAGCGGCAGATCGCCGAGCGAAGCGGGTGGTTCGGTCTGCTCGATGTCTGACGCAAAACCCTGCATTTCGTGTGCGACGCCGGCGCAATAGTGCGTGCGGTTGGCCATCGCGACGACTTCCGCGGCGAGATCGTCCGGCAGGTGCTGCGCCGCGACGATCTGCTGCATTGCGCCCGACAAGCGCACCGCGCCGCTCCAGGCGAGCGCGCGGCAGAGATCGAGCTGCCGTAGCGCGTCGCGTCGATTCTGCTCGGCGTCGCCCGGTTCGCCGAGCCGGCGCACCTGCTGTTCGTGAGACGAATCGACGAACACGATGCCGATCACACCGTCGGGATGATCGCGGTAGTAGCGACGCACGAACACGCCGCCGGCCGACCAGCCGACCAGAACGAACGGCGGCTTCAGCGCGGCGGCCTTGACCAGGTGGGCAAGGTCGTCGGCGACGAATTCGGCGCGGGTCGGGCGGTCGGCATCGTCGCTCCAGCCGAGTCCGGCACGATCGTAGCCGCAGGCGCGGGCGAATTGCGCGAGCGAAGTCTGCACGAGACGCCACGCTGAATAGTCGCCGCCGAGTCCGTTCTCGAGCAACACCGTGACCGGGCCTTCACCGGAGCAGTACAGGTGCAGCGCGCGTCCGCCGATGTCGATGCGCTCGCCCGGCATCGGGAAGCGTTTCGCGTCGCGGGCGGACTCAATCCATTGATAGGCGGCTCCTGCGAAGAGCAGCGCTACGGCGAGGAACGCGGCGTAGCGCAGCAGCCTCCGAACGATGCACATCGCTTGGACTCGCACAAAGGTTCCGAGTCTAGACGAGGGCCGCGCGAATATCTCGCTCGATGTCGGGCACGCCAACGGCGAAATCCACTTCGTTCACGTCGCCAGGTCGGGCGATCGGAAACCATCGGCGACATCGCACGCAATCAACATGACGCCACGTTGGGTCCGCTCCAGTGATTGGTTAGAACGCACCATTACTTGCCACGACTTAGATCGTCCACGATTGCACTAATCATTGCACCTGCTCCAGCGCCCAGTAGGATTACAGGGACGGCGACGGCGCCGCCAAACGCGGCATCACGCCTCGCATCGCTGTAGTTCGATCGTCCCAACCGATCCCTTTCAGCTCGCTGGCGAGGTGCTTCAGAAATGCTCTAGCGACTCCCAAACGCTTAGTGACTTTGCCAAATTTGGAATAGCCTTTTATGAGCCGGAAAGCTTGTGTCCCGTACCGAAATTACAGCTTTTGACCACTCAAGTAGGTTGGCCAGCTCGTTCTGTGGATACGATCGAACGAGAGCTTGGCGATTCGTTTTGATTGTTCGCCTTGTTCGTTCATTGTCGATCTAGGTTCGTACCTTTCCGCGCGCTCTAACAACAACTGGACGTCAGAGTATCGCACCGCAGCGCCGTCGCTAGAGGAGGAGACTGCAACCATCTGCCACAGTCCCAGATGGGACCCGCTCCTTGCATACCGACCCCGTAGCAGTGGGTAAGCTGGCGTCCGTTTGGGCGACGCCAAGCTATCGGCCACACGTCGACCTCACGACAATCGGTAGAGGCACGACGTTACGTTCCGTTCCACACGACCGCCGAACTCATCATCGGCGATCTTCTTGAGCTGATCGATCAGGGACGAGCGTGCGGCTTCCTCTAGCCGTTGGATGTGCGAGAAGCTCTCGTACAATTTGCCAACCTGCCAGGTGTCGAGAACGAATGACCAGCGTGATTCCGAATACGTGACTCGTTCGAAACCAGCTCGTCTTGCCTCTACCTCGCGGGCTGCTCGATCGAGCGGAAACGGGATTGAGTTTGGGGCACCGAACACCGGGAGCGACGCCATGAGTTGCTCAGTTGCATCATGGAAAGGATCTTTCTTGTCTAGATCCTGAATAACGTTCCAAATCAATGCCGCTGCGCCACCGTCTTTGAGTATCCGGCGCACCTTCCGCAGCCCGCTTTCTGGCTCGATCCAGTGGAAGGACGTAGCAGCTACCACAAGGTCAAACTTGCTATCGGTTAGCGGCGCATCCTCGAAGCTCTCATGCAGCACGGTGCAGGTTCCGGTGCTGTTGCGGGTTGCGAGCGAAAGCATGTGGGTGAAACGTTCGTCGGGTTCAACGAGCGTTATCGGGTTGGCACCGTGTGCGATAAGTCGCCGGGTGACACGACCCGATCCTGGGCCGATTTCGACCGTCGCTGCTCCGTCGAATAAAGCGTGGGTTCTGCTCAGCTCTTCGAAGATCCATTCGGGATAGTCGGGTCTGCTTTCGTCGTATCCGCGCGGGTCGAGGCCAAACAAATGCCGGCCTTCGGTGTGGTCGATATAGCCCAACAGTGACCGTCCTTCTCGGGCGGATTCGCGATTCTAGTTATAGCTGCCAAAGGTCCGCAACGGGTCCAAGCTGTGTGACAAGTCGTTTGGCGGTGAAGTCGTCGGCGTTTGGGTGAGTCCCGAAAGGGCCCAGCACTTCACCGCGCTGGATCTGGCCGATGCGCAAAGACGCATCGGGCGGAGTTAGGCGATCACGTAGATCCGATTCATCAAGGCGTGAGAGACTCGTTGGTCACTATGGCTTTCACGAGCCTGCGCCGATGTGCACTTCCAGTTCGACGCGCGCAATCGCGGCAACGTCGCATTTCGGCTGATCGAGCGCGGCGCCGTTGCCGAAGAGTATTGCTCGTCAACGGGCGCTGCCGTCGGTCCCGATACGCTGTTTCAAGTCGCGTCACTCAGCAAGTGGATCACTGCCTGGGCTGTGATGACGCTCGTCGAATCAGGCAGGGTCGATCTTGATGCACCTGTCTCGCGCTATCTGTCGCGGTGGACGCTGCCTGAAGCCGAGTTCGACATCGACGGCGTAACGGTGCGACGGCTGCTGAGCCACACGGCCGGCCTGACCGATGGGCTCGGGTTCGCCGGCTACCCGCCGGGCGTCGAGCTACCCAGTCTCGAAGAGGCGTTGCGCCATCCATACGCATCCCATGGACACAGTGGCGTCATTCGGGTGGGTCTGGCACCTGGATCCCAGTGGCAGTATTCGGGTGGTGGCTATCTGATTCAGCAGCTGCTGATCGAGGAGGTGACAGGCGAATCGTTTGAAGACTATCTGCGGCGCGCCGTATTTCTCCCGTTGGGGATGCAGCGTTCATCGTTCACGGTCGATGCAGCCACGCCGGACGTTGCCACCTTCTTCGATACGAACCGACAGCAGGCAATCCACTATCAATTCGTAGCGAAGGCGGCAGCGTCGCTGTACACGACCGCCGCGGATATGACTCGCTTCGTGCAGGCGCACTTCCCTGGCCAGGCTGGCGAGCCGATCGGCCGGGGTGTACTGCGGCCCGATACGCTGCGTTTGATGCGTCAACCGCAGGCCGCGGCATATGGTGCCGATATCTGGGGACTGGGCGTGATGTTGTTCGCGCCCGTCGGCAACGACGACTACATCATCGGCCACGATGGCAGCAACAATCCCGCCATCAACACGGCAGTGCGCCTGAATCCCACCAACGGCGATGGCATCGTCGTGCTGGAGACGGGTGACACCAGTCTGGCAAGCACCATAGCAGGCGAATGGGTCTTCGCGCAGACGGGCACACTCGACTTCATCATGCTGATGATGGGCGCCGGCGCTGTGCTGCGGGTGATCATGCTGGGATCGGTGGCGATCATCATCGCCGGTGCCGTGGTCGGCTGGCGACTCAGGCGACGCGTTGCCGAGACCCACCATGGCGGAAGCGCCCTGCCGGGGCGATAAGATCGTCGCCTACATAGCCTCCATAAATCGCGACGAGATCTGCAGGTAGCCCTCGGGATCTGGATGCTTGGCCATTACGGCGTCCCACGCCGAACCCGTAAAGGCCGTGCGCATGGTGGCGTCGCGCGCTTCTTTATTGTCCCAGCGGATGATCCAGGTAACGTTTGCAGCGCCGATGGGGGAATTGACGGGCGCGCGGCCCGTGATCTCGGGCTTGAACGTGGCCTCGTCGATCCAAAATCCCACCACGTCGAGTTTGTCGCGCAAGACGACAACCGCTTCCCGCGCCCACTGCTTGTAGCGGTCGATGATGTCGGGACGGTAATGATAATCACGAACTTCATAAATCATGTTTTGATCCTCATGTGCGCGGTGCAGAGAGTTGATCTAGCGGTAGCCATGGAGAACACGGTGAACCGTACGCCGCGTGCAACAGCGCGACAACCGTATGGGCGTCCCTTCGGGTCCCTATTGCGGCGAGGCCGCGCAAGAGAAATTCGCGGCGTCGTCGGTGCTGCCCTCCCCACGATACACGGTAACCTTCGGATACGGACACAGCGGGCGCGTGCGATCGATCGCGCCGGCAGCGTCGAACCGTGACGCAATGATTGTCTCCGGCGGCGTGCCGGTCTCGACCCACGCATCGAGCGCCTTCAGCGCATCGAACCGATCAGGGCCCGTGCCGCCCGCGCAATGGCCCATGCCGGGAACCATGAACAGCCGGTAAGTCGCGATCGAGATCGGGATCGTCGACGACGGCACGCACGCTCGAAACCAACCACAAAACAGAGACGCCTAACTTGATCACTGGGCCAAAGATCATGGGCTTGCCACCGTTTGCTGGGCGTCGTTCGCGCGCCGGCGCGTCGGCTCGGATTGGCGAAGCGTACGGAGGAAGCCTATGTCGGCTGGAGTCGTCGCTTCGTCGTCGCGAACCATCTACGGCATCCGCGCTCAACGCGCATTTGCGCTTCGAAAGCATGTCGCCTTCGACGAGTGGCGCACCAGATCTGATGCTAGCAACCTCGCATTTCGAAGAGTGAACGAACACGAGTCGTTCTTCGGAACCAACCTGCAGCGCTACTATCGGACGTGTCATCCCGACGGAGAATGGCAATGATCGGTGCAGCCGATGCCGCCGACGAGCTCGAAGCATTTGTGGTGGCGGCACGCATGGCAGCCGAAGCGGCCGAACGTGACGTCCAGGCACTGAAGGCAAACCCATACGCGACCGTGGAGCGCGCTCGCATGATGTCGATCGGCACCGTGAGATCGATGTTGTTCGCGGTCACCGTGACGCTTCAATCGATCCGGGCGGAGACTGGCACGCGCCACTGATCCTTCCGGAGCTGACATTTGAAACAGCAACTGCCCTGGACGGTCCGGCGGTGGCGAGACGGCGAGAAGGGAAAACGGGGGAAGGATCGCCGGCCGCCACTGCGCGGCTTGGGGAGCGTACTCGATGGATCAGCCGATGTGTGTCCTGATTTTGATAGCCCGCGCGCGCAATGTGTCTAACGTTCTTGGGCATGGGACCAGAGGAAGGACATGCGCAAAAAGAGCGGGCGATCGCATTCATGCTCGGCGTCAGTATCGGGGCATCGCGCTGGTGCGACTCAGGGGTTAGGTCTGCCGTCGTAGTTGAAACGTCTTGAACGCTTCGATGGTGTCTCGAGCTTCGGCCGCACCAACGTCCCGAAGTTGCACGATCAATCTATCGCATGCCTTGACCGCGTCGGCTGACTACATCTGAGCCTTTAGATAGTTAATGAAAGCGGAGCATGACGCGAGAAAACAGTGGGCATCCGCGACATCCTCAGGACAGTGGCAGACGGTAACATGCCGACCGCGCTTGGCTGCGCCATCAAGAGGGGTGATCTAGGGAAGGCGTCACTGCTCCGCTATCTCGTTGCACAGTTCCGACCTGCTATGGTTGGATCTGTTGTTCAATCCATGCATAGGTACGTTGCAATCCCTCGTACAGGCCGTAGGACGGTTGCCATCCTAATTCCTTTGCAATGAGTGCGTTGTCAGAGTTTCGCCCACGCACACCCAGCGGACCTGCAATGTGTCGCAACTTCAGCTGCTTGCCAGCAATCTCAATAACCATGTCGGCGAGGGCGTTGATCGACACCATCTCTTCGGACCCGATATTGATGGGTTGGCAGAATTCAGATCGCATGAGACGCCTTACTGCCTCGAGACACTCGTCGATATAGAGGAAGGATCGCGTCTGATTGCCGTCGCCCCACACCTCAATATCACCGGGGGTCGACGCTTCCGCCACTTTCCTGCACAAAGCGGCCGGCGCCTTTTCACGCCCACCTTGCCACGTACCCTCCGGGCCAAAGATGTTGTGAAAGCGCGCGATACGAACATTCATTCCGTAGTTTCGGTGATACGCGAGATAAAGCCGTTCGCTAAACAATTTTTCCCAGCCATATTCGCTGTCCGGCATCGCTGGATACGCGGAGTGCTCAGCACACTCAGGATTGTCCGGGTCCGTCTGGTTGTACTCGGGGTAGATGCAGGCTGACGATGAATAGAACAATTTGCCGATGCCAACCTTTTGACAGAAGCGGGCGACGTTAATGTTGATTTGCGCCGAGTTGTGGAGAACGTCAGCGTCGTGCTCACCCGTGAAAATATAGCCAGCCCCTCCCATATCAGCCGCGAGTTGATAGACCTCGTCGAACGGCTGGTCCAACACGCGCTTCACAAATACTTGGTCTCGCAAATCCCCGATGACGAAATCATCTGCCGTCGTTGCCGAAAACTCGGGTGATTTGAGATCCACCCCGCGCACCCAATAGCCTTCGTCTTTCAATCGTTTAACCAAATGGCTGCCAATAAACCCGCCCGCACCTGTGACTAACGCTTTCATAGGATCTCCTCACGGACTCTGTGTTGCGTTTGCGCAGGAATGTTGGAACACCGTCTCCAGCGATCTCAGCATCAGCTGCGCGGGTCTGACGTTTTCCAAGTAGTAGAGAAAGTTATCCTTGCGCATTGCACTTGCCATCTGCGCATCATTGAGCAGCTCGTTGCATGCGCGAACACATTCTTCCGGCGTACGAAAAGCCAGATAGTGCTTTCGCTCGCGCAACGGCACCGGCATTTCGTACGTCAACGGTTCGCTGACGATGCACCGCGATCCCGCCATGTACTCTGGGATCTTCCAACTGGTCGAATCATGAAGGCCAGCGGTATTCACGTTTATTAGACACGTCTTGCTGAGTGCCAGATGCCCTAGCAGGCCAGGGTCGTCAGGAAACATACAATCGGGATAGGTTTCCTCAGCAAACTGCGATGGCCGCAATCCCCCGATGAAACGATCGCCGAAGTGACTCCGCAGCGCCCGAATTGTGGCCACTCTCAGGCCGTTGATCTCATCCGAACGCCCAGATCGATACGTATCTGGCGCCTCCTGCGGGCCGTATACACGGGTGCGATAGAAGATCATTGGCCGTGTCGACACATCGGACGCTACTTCAAACTCATCCACGAATGGCGGCAGATTTCCGAAACCAGCGTAGCCGTTGCGTCTAATGAGCAGTTTGGTCGGGCTCGCCAGCACCTTCGCAAATGTCCTTATCGGCGTCCGCGCAATCGCACCACTATTTGAGTGGAGAGCCAATACCCGTTTGAAACATGAAATGAGCGATTCATTGCGGCTCATGCATCCGTAGTGGAGACCCAGCGGCACCACCTTCCTACGCAGGTCAGTGGGGAGCTGGTGGACGTAAGTACCGCGATAGCTTCGCTTGAAGTACACATCTGCCACCGCCAGATCGTCGATCGATGCAATGTCGTGCCAATCAGCCGGATCAATGCAGACTTTTATCGGCCGCGACGTGCGGGCGACCTCCACCTCGAGCCAGAGGATGGCCTCATTGTTAATGGGACGGTTCCCGTGTGCACGGCGCCGGCCATATCGAAGGTCAACGACGCCGGCGACTTGCAGGTCGTACAGCCCGGCGTAGAACTCCGCTACATAGTCGGAGCTCGACTCCGGGTACACGGTCACTACGTACACGCGCGTGTCACCTAATTTGCTTTGGTTGTAGTCATTGCGATGACTCGGAACATGTGGTGGCAGCTCGCCTTCGTTGGCGACTTCACCGGACGCAAAGATTTGGGCCTGATGACCCCAGTAATCTACGCACCTGATGACCGCCGCGTCATCCTATCAGTGGCACACGCTAATGCTGCGTGGTTGAGAAGGGGGCACGTTGTAGGAGCCCGTTTACAAATAAGTTGGCGGCGAACAGATCCTGTCGCGGACCCGATGGGACCCGTCGTTCCCGAAATCGGGGTGTGCGGGGGTCGTGTTCGTAAGAAAGGTCGCGATGTGGGACCCCCTCAGGATTTTGTTGGAACATCCTCTACGCAGTTGTGCCCGCCATGACAAACGATGCAGGACCCTCGGAGAAGCGAAAACTAGCCCTGGCACCTATCAGCGCCCCCTAGTGGAGTTGTTTGAACAACTTCCTACGCAGTACGCGTAGTCTAGATTTGCACCCTTCGGTGCAAGTTTGGACGACAAACATTCTCGCGCGATGCAGATTTAGTGACTATCGGTTTTAAGCAGGTTAGGAGCAGCGTGTATCTAGTATCGTTCGAACTATCGGATACCGAACGACGACGCCCTGTCGCTACGCGGTTTGCGTTGCTTGGAAGGGAAGCGAATCAGGTCGGTGAAAGTGGTGAGGTTGATCCGATTCGAAAGTGCGATGCAGGAATTCATTTCTTTGTGATCTGGCTGACGCCAATGGTTTACGAAGGTGCGACCCGGGTGGCGATAGAGGCCTGCCACGGCCACTTCATCGGACCCTCGTACGTCACGCGGTCATAGCCGGTCGCGCCGGGTTGGTCGAAACGCAGAGTGATTTCCGGGTCGTCGACGCACTGAAACTCCGTCGGAGTGAAGGGCTCAAATCGGCTGTTCGGGACTGGGAACGGGGCGGTGAGCAACCCGTCATCCGCTACGAACGTCCACGGCGCGTACCATGGCACCAACTCCGATTGGTACGAACCCGCGCAGCGCGCGACCTCTTCGGCTGTAACGGAGATGCGTGGACGCGCAACGAGATCGGGCAGGTCGAGCGCCCGACGCGCGAGGACCAGATGAGCTTGCTCGACTGGGAAAGTATCCAGATTGGAGAGAACCACCACAGTCAGGTCATCTTCTTGGAAGTGGGTCATGATCGCCGCGAAGCCATTGATGCCGCCCAAGTGCGTGATCGCAATCCGGTCCCTGAATTTCAAATAGTTGAGGCCGAAGCAGTATTCGCTCAGCGAGCCATTGTTTAGCCGAGTGGGCTGGATCATCGACGCATAGGATTGTGTCGACACGACTCGACCGCTCCGAAGCGCGTGCCCCCACGTCACGAGATCGACCACGGTTGAGCCTAATCCGCCTGCCGCGTGCGGAAGCGTCATCGACATCATGGGCGTGTTCTGAATCCCTTTGGCGCCGACGCTGTAACCTCTCGCTCGCTTGGCGACGATCGGTTCGTCGTAGAGATATCGCGTCTGCCGCATGCCGAGCGGCCGGAAGAATCGCTCCAGCAGGAATGTCCTGTATGCCATCCCAGACAACGCTTCGATGACAGCGCCGAGGAGCACGTAGCCCGAGTTGGAGTAGACATAGCGATCTCCCGGTGCGAAGTCGGGTGGTAGATTCTTGAAGAGCCGGATCACCTCGCTCAACGTCAAGTCGGTCCGCTCTGGGAAGCTTGGCAGTGTGTTGAAGTTTGGGATCCCGGAGGTGTGGTTCAGCAGGTGTCGGATCGTGACGCGGCGTTCCTGCGCCGGATAGTCGGAGAGCACCGATTGGATACTGTCATCAAGAGCGAGCTTCCGTTCTTCCACGAGAAGCATGATTGCGGCGGCCGTGAATTGCTTGGTGACCGAGCCGATTCGAAAGACGGTGTCCGGGGTGATTGCAGTTCCCCACTCGACGTCGGCGAGACCATGGCCCGCGAGGTACGGCGCTTGATTCCCATGGTGCACGGCTACGGCTACGCCGGGTCCGCCACGGGCGATTAAGCCGTCCATCGCTGCTTCGAACTTGCGGTTCATGGTTTCGGGTCCTATGTGAGGGCGTAATCATAGTCGGTGTCTTCCACGAGTCGAAATCGGGGCTTGCTAAGCGCAATAGGCTCTTGGATGTCCGTCCTTCGCTGCTTACTCGTCTCATCTGATCCATTCTTCGCGTAGCAAACCGAACACCGCTTCGTCGCGGAATCGGCCCTTGACGAATTGATTGCTCCGCAAAGTGCCTTCTCGCGCTCATCTCGGCAACGAATCTTTCTGCATCGGATGGCGTGAAATTCGAGGGCACGCTGGCGTTAAATCGCTCCCACCCCGAATCGCTGCTCCAGTACGCGAAGACGGCGCTCGCATCTTCCTTCGTGAAAGGCCTCAGCGTCAGATTGGCCGTATCGAACCGATCTAGATTCATCTCGACAGCATTTCGTCACCTGACGCGAAGAGCCACAACAGGAAGGTGGCTGACCCGATCATGCTGCCGTCTCGGGTGCCGTCCGACCAGTCCACATACCTCAACGCTCTCAAACGTCGTGGTTCATCGCTCCTCACACCATCCACTGTTACTACAAAGCTTGACGGAGCCCCTCAGGGCGTGAGTTAGGCCGCTCCGCTCCACCGCCTTACAGAATGCTGTCCATGATGCCTCTCGCAACTTCGAGGGACGCTTGATCGCGATCAGCCCACTGTGAAAGCGGTACGCCATTTCGAGGGAACCCCTGCAGCTCACCGAATGGCGTGACAATCCAATCGCAAGGCCGCAGGAACACCGGAATCACTCGAGCCGAGTCCTGCCAGTGGCGACGAAGGGCGATCTGGCCCTCAATCTCGTAGCAGTAGCGAGAAGCAAGGAAATGTGGGCTCACGAACAAGAGGATGACGTGCGCTCTCTCAATTCGTTCGTCGATGCGGCGCCTCCATTCGTCACCGCCAGGGATCATTCTGTCGTGCCACTTAACAATCTCGCCAATGCGCTCGCGCACAACAAGCTGAAGCCTGACGGTGTCCATGAGACCTTCATCTTCATGCGCATATGAGAAAAAGACCTCAACAGGTCGTTCCGTTGTACGAAAGAGCACACGGGGGGCATCAGGCTGGGCCGCTGCTTCCGGACGCCCCTCAGTTGACCGTGAGTTCGCACACAATCGGGCTGCGATCGTTCGACAAGCGTCCGTCCCCAGATGGCCTGGCCGGTACGACTCAGCGTACTCGATCAATTCTGTGACGATCACTCCGACCGATTCGTTTGAGGCATGCGCGAAGAAACTGCGCATACGGTTTGCCTTCGAGCCACTATGTCCGGCGACGTATGGAGAGCCGTCGATTTCGATGCCGAACTCCCGAAAGAACGCTGCGAACGTGCGATCGCTGAAATTGAGGACATGGCCGTTTCCCATCTCTAGGAATTCCTCCAAGACATTGCGCTCCCTGAGTCTCAGTGTGGCCATGTGGGTATGCCTCTGGAGAGCCGCCTAACAACACTTGCACGTCAAAGTATCGCAAAGAAATACGAGGGCGCGTCGTCTGTCCCTGAACTATGCATCCTCGGCGTTGCTTGTTCGAGGATCAGGCAGCGTGAGCGGGTAGCTGCCCCGAGATGGAGATGGCGCGACTACGCATGGAAGCGGAACCTAGTGTTGCGCCTTGATGTGCTGGGCCATCAACGAGACTGATAGGTGTCGTTGCCGAACGTCCAGGGTGTGCTGCCGTTCGCATGGAGGACCACCGATGCATTTCATTTTCGAAGTTCACATCAAGCCTGGCTACACGGCCGAGCAGTACGCGGCCGCCTGGGTTGCCGCGAGCAAGCTGATTCAACGCGCATCCGGTGCGCGTGGTACACGTCTGCATCGCAAAATCGGCGACCCCAACTCGCTGCTGGCGATAGCAACGTGGGATTCGAAGGCGAGTCGCGATGCGATGGAAGCGAATGTGGATGCCCGGATTCAAGAGATCATTGCGAGCCAGGCCGAGTTCGTCGACGTGAGAGTGATCGGTGAGTTCGCGGCACCGGAGTGGGTCGTAGAGCCATGACGGCTTCGGCGCGCTTGCATATGTCGAAGTTAACGACTGCGAGGCACCGCCCTGTCACGGACCCGATGGGACCCATCGCGCCCGAAATCGGGGTGTGCCGGGGTCGAATCTGTTAGAAAACGCCGCGATCTGGAACCCCTATGCCGATTCACACCGCTCACAGCACCGTTCACGCATTCAAAAAGGGGCAATGTTGTCCCCTTTTTACGTCTTCTTGGCGGCGCGGCGCTTGCGCATCCGCTCACGCTGATATGCCTTCTTGTCGAATGCAGCCTGGTCGTCCTCGACGTCACGCGCGGCCATGCCCGACAGCCTGCCGAGGGCGTTGTCGACCCGTGCTGCCTGAGCGCGCGACAATCCTTCCAGCGCGTCGACCCGTGCCTTAAGCATGGCGATCTCGGCGAGCATTTCTTGCAGGCACTCCAGTCTCATCGGCGACGATCTCAGCTTCAATCGTCGAGCCAGGGTGCGCGTGGGTATGGTCGAGGCAGAAGGAAGCGTACGATCCAGCTTTTCTCGAGTTCGTCGATCGTCTTGCGGGTGCGGCGGCTCAGCGATCCAATGCTCAGTCAGTTTTCGACACAGCCGCCTTAGTAGCACACAGCTCGGGTTGTTCGCGGCGTTGCTCCAGACCAACGCGGACATTTTCGTCGTGCAGGAAGTGAGCCCGCTTCCGAGCTTCAGTCTGCCTGACCATTCCCTGATGGCGCGTCCCGTTCTACCCTCTCCCCATCCACACAGGAGGGGATGCGATGAACTGGGACGCGATTGGGGGCGGTTGGGGAGATGATCGGCGCGCTGGCGGTGGTCGTGACGTTGGCCTATCTGGCGTTGCAGATCAGAGCATCGACAAGAGAGTCGGAAGCGAATCTCTACACCATAAGCTCAGGGCAGAACAACGAATTTCGCGGTCAGTTCATGGAGCACGCCGACGTGTGGGTAAAGGGGAATGCCGGTGGCGAATTGAGTGCGTCAGAGCAGTTTGTGTTCGAAGAGCTTGTGCAGTTGTGTGCTCTCAACCATTTCTTTGCGTTTCGTAGAAGTGTGGCGCAGGCCACTGGTCGCCAAGGGATTCACGTTACTGCTTTGGCGCTGTTCTTACAAACGTATCCTGCCGCGTACACCATCTGGCGGACACAGCTGGAAGCGTCGCTGATGGCGAGGCAACGCCTCGGCGTATCAGTGGAGGACGATTGGGCACGCCGTGTTACCGAAGCCGTCGCGACGCTGGAGGGGATGGAGGAACCCGCTGCGGCGTGAGGCATGCCGGAGTCAACTACACCGACAAGCTGTTGGCGTAGCCCGTGCCACCACCCGGGATTGCTGTCGGTCGACGCCACCACCCTGTACGGACCCGAATGGGACCAGTCGCCTTCGAAATCGGGGTGTGCCCGGTCCGGCCTATTAGGAAAAGCTTCGACCCGAGACCCCTTTGCCGATTCACACCTTCATTCAGGATCGAGCTAGGCCTTTCTTCATGGCTCGTTGCTCGTGGTCGACAGTAGGTGTCGACACGCTATGTGTCGACAGGTGTCGATCGTCATACCGACTGGGCGACGATTGCCCGGTGCTCCAACGGTGGGAGAGGTGCCGGCAGTGGCTATCGTGGCGCCTTTTCCGGCGGCCGCCAGCCAATCTGGAACGCACACGGTGGCCCAACCTCCTGTGTGGCCCAACCTCCTGTAAGGGCAAAGTGATGCCACGCTTCTCGGCGACAACCTTACGAACGATTGATGCGAATCTATCCTCCACTGTTCTGATTTCCACGCGTATCTGCGCCAACCGCGTGTTTGCGCGAACGTGGCCGTTCGCGGCTTTGGTGGCTTTCCGATGTTCCCCCGGATCGACGCCTTCGGCCAACAGCCTCCGCGCGTCGTCACGTCGATCTCTGGCGAACTTCAGCCCCACATCCGGATAGACGCCCAACGACAGCCGCTTCTCCTTGCCAGCGACCCGATACTTCAATCGCCACCACTTGCCGCCAGCAGGTGCGACTTCGAGATACAGGCCGCCACCGTCGAACAGCTTGATGGGTTTCTTGGCGGGCTTGATCTTGCGAATCGCGGTGTCTGTCAGAGGCATTGGGGGCAACTGGTACTGAGGCTGCGTCGGTTGCCCCCTATGTTGCCCCCACCGGATGCCGGATCGCAATGTTCTCATCTGGATTGCGTTGGACAACAAAAAAGGCCAGAAGCCTTATGTTTGCTGGGCCTTACGGACTTGGTTGGACTGCGTTGGATCGGGCATTGGTGGAGCCAGACGGGATCGAACCGTCGACCTCTTGCATGCCATGCAAGCGCTCTCCCAGCTGAGCTATGGCCCCGAAATCGCGAAGGCTGGCGATGTTAGGCGGCGTCCGTAGGGGTGTCAACCAAGCCGCGATAGTCCTTCTCCCACCTCTTCGCAAGCTTCTTCGAAACGCCACCGAGCACTTCGATCGCGTCGCGGATCCGCACACGTGTCAGGTCGGCGCCGAGGACTTCCATCGAATCGAACAGCGGCAACGCGACCGCGCGCCCAGCGATCGCTACGAACAAAGGAAACAAAAAGTCGCGGATCTTGAAATGCATCGAACCCGCGAGCTGTGCGATGCCAGCATGCAACACATCACGATTCCAATCGCGAACCGCGTCCAGCCACCACAGCACGAACTGCAGAATGCGTTTGACGTCGTCGGGTTGAAGATCTTTGTGCGCGAAATCGGAGGCCGTCACGGCTTCTCGATCGCCGACCAGATAGCCGGCCAGCGGAACCAGATCGATCAACCGCTCAGTGCGGTCCTGAACCAGAGGAACGAGTCGTTCGAGCTGGTCGTCGCGAAACGCCCAGTCGTGTACTCGATCGAGGAATTCATGCGGCGTCAAGCGTCGAATGTACTGGCCGTTCAACCAGTTCAGTTTGGCAAAATCGAATATCGGTCCACCAAGCGAGATCCGCCTGATGTCGAACGCTGAGATCATTTCGTCGCGGCCAAACATCTCGCGCTCATCAGGCATCGACCAGCCCATCCGGCCGAGATAGTTGATCAGCGCTTCCGGCAAATAGCCGGCGCGTCGATAGTAGTTGACGCTGGTCGGATTGCGACGCTTGGACAGTTTGCTGCCATCGGGGTTACGCAGCAGCGGTAGATGACAGAATAGGGGCGGCTCCCAGCCAAAATACTGATACAACAACACGTGCTTCGGAACCGAACTGATCCAGTCCTCGCCGCGCAGGATGTGCGTGATTCGCATCAGGTGATCATCGACGACGACCGCCATGTGGTAGGTCGGATAGCCATCCGCTTTGATCAACACCTGCATGTCGACTTGTGAATACGGAATCTCAATTTCGCCACGCAGCATATCGGTGAACCGGCAAACGCCTTCGCCGGGTACTTTCATGCGAACGACACAAGCCTCCCCAGCCGCGATGCGGCGTTGCACAGTGGCGCGATCGAGGGGCAGGCAATGGCCATCGTAGCCGGTGTTTTCGCCGCGCTCTGTCTGGTCGGCGCGCAGCTGCTCGAGTCGCTGCGGCGTACAGAAGCAATGAAACGCGTGGCCCGCATCCAGCAGGCGCTGCGCATGCTCGCGATAAATGTCTTTGCGTTCGCTTTGCCGATAGCTACCACACGCCCCGCCAACATCAGGACCTTCGTCCCAATCGAGCCCGAGCCAGCGTAGCGCGTCTATGATCATCCGTTCGGACGCCCGGGTGCTGCGCGCGATGTCGGTGTCTTCGATTCGGAGAATGAACTGGCCACCCTGGCTACGCGCGAAGACCTGGTTGATCAACGCCACGTAGGCAGTACCCACGTGAGGATCTCCGGTAGGCGAAGGTGCCACCCTTGTGCGAACGACCATTGCACGCTTCCGGCTATGGAATGAAAGGCCGCGAATTATACGGCAAGCCGGTCGGAACGCTGATCCTCAATACCAGAATGAAACGAACGCGCGCAGGATCGTCGAATCCATCTTGTAGAGCGGTTCATCACCGGGGGTCCCGCCTTTGAGCACATCGCGGAAGTCGTCGTACGTGAACTGCATGTAGTCGGCGAACACGCTCACCTCACCGCGTTTGAAGAACGGAAGCAAGTTCGCGCCCATTGAATAGGTCAGCCCGAGCCCGATCATGTTCGATGAGAACGCCGACAGCTCTTTGTCCCGACTCAGAAAGTTCTGCGAATCCTGACGGGGATACAGATCGCTGTAGAAATCGGAAGTGCTTTGCGTGTAGTAGCGATAGCGCAAGTCCAGCGTCACCCCGTGAGACAAGGGTTGGACGTAGCCGAGTTCGATGTTCCACGCATCGACGCCCCACGTATCGGTGTAGTAGCGATACTCGGCTCGCGCCGACGCGCGGTACGGGAGGTAGTACATCGTACGAATCGCCCAGGCGCTGGACGTCTTCGTTCCCGGCGTCACTTCGGCCTCATAGCTGTAGCCCTTGGACGACGACGGATCGAGATAACGGGCGCTGCGATAGGGATTGTGCAGATAGCCTTCGTCCGTCACGCCTTCGTAGCCGAGACTCAGTACCATGTTCGGCGTGAGAACCTGCGAAAGATCCACTCGCCAGTCCTGCCGATGCGTGTGTTCTTCGAAGCTGGGATCGCCGTTGCGCATGACGTCATCCCAACCGCGTGCATAAGAGATGCCCAGCGTGGTGAGGTCACCGAAAAAATCCTGACTGATGCTGAAACGCGCGGTGTTGCCGATGTAGTCGTTTTCTTCGCTGTATGTGTAGCCGACGCCCATCATCGTCTTGCCACTGAGGTAATCGATCCCGGTGCTGTATTCGTGGCGCGTCTCCTTGTAGGGGCTTGCGGTCGCAACGACATCAATCGACGCGCTGCTGATCATGTCGACATAGTAATTGCCCCATACGGATACCTTGTCCTTGAAGCCCTTGCGGATCAAAACCGAGGGCCCACTGACTTGAAGACCGCCACCGTCATAGCCGTGATACATCACATCGGCTCGATCCTCCGGCAGGATTGCCGCATGCACCGTCCACGGCAGCAGCACGAGAAGTGCTGCAAGACGAAGGCGCCTAGCTGCAACCACAGCCACCTCCCGCTCCACCTTCGGCTCCGCGGGCGCCGGTGCGCGCCTCGTACACATGTGCCATGTACGAGGTCGCGACAGGATCGCGGCTGAAGCTCATGATCGGATCGGCGAGATTGTTCCGCTGATACGGACTCACCCAAGGCTTCATCGACGTACAGCCCGTCGCGACGAACAACATTACCAACAGAAACACACTGTTGCGATTCATCCGCTATGCACCCTTAGAAAAATACCGTCAGACCGCCGGTGAACTCGAGATTGTTCAATGTCTCGTTGCTACCCAACAGGTCCGACTGAAATACGTAGTCACGGACGTCGATCCGCAGCGCCAGCCAATCGGTTGCGGCCATGCGATAGCCGAAACCGCCGCTGACCGTGAAACGTTGGTCGCCCGCGAAATCGGAACTGCCAGCCCCCGCAACGAGATACAGCCCACCGCGAAAGGCATACTTGCGACCTATGAAACCTTCGCCGGGTAGAATGTTGTAGCCGAGCGCCACGTTGTAGTAGCTGAACTGGCGATCGTCGTTGGTCAGCAATTCGACATTGCCCGACAAGCGTTCGAAACTCGTCTTGCCGAGCTCGCTGCGCCCGTAGAGACCCTCGATGAAGAAGTCTTCGGTGATGTGGTAAGCGGCGCGAATTCCGTACACTGGATTGGAACCGAAGTCCTGTACGTCCAGGACACCCGCATATCCACCCACCTCGAAATTCTCCGAGTCGATTTCGTTGATATTGACTTCGCGACGATCCGGCTCGCGTACCACCAAAGGCTCGAGTTCCAGATCGTTAGGCTGCGCCGCGAACGCGGCTGGTGCCGTCATCGATCCAAGCAACGCTGCTACAAGAAAAAACTGAATCCTGCTGTCCATTCGTCGATCTCTTCGTTTTCGTCGCGACTGGTGAATACCGTGTGGCGCTTGTACTGCGCGCGGAAAATGAAACGCTTGCTGACATAGAAATCTGCCCCGACTCCGACATGTGCGATCTCATCGGTGCGATCTTGCGATTGCACGATCGTCGTTTGCGGGTTCACGTGGATGATGCCGGTGCCAACTTCGAAAAACGGTGACACACGCCACTCGGGAAACGGCGACATGACAATACTTGCCGTGCCCATGTATCCGTCGGAGTAATCGCCCAAAATCTGCGAGGCGGCAAGTTCGCCGCTGATATTGGGCGTGAACGCAAAGGTTGTCGTTGCGCTCAAGATTCGCGCGCCATCGAAGTCGCCGGCACCGAAGCCGAATATCCAGCGCCGCTTGCTGAATTGGTCTACGCCGTACGATGGGAAATCAATCGGTTGCCCGTCGAGATCGAGCGTGCTGGCCATCTGTGTGATATTTACCCAGCCGACCTTGCCCCGCGGCGTGCGAATCTTGTACCACTCGGTCTGCTGCTTCAGGATCGTGACGCGATCGCCTTGAGCTGCGACATAGAAGATCGGATAGCCACGCCCAGGACCCGTGTGAAGATCGATGTACGGATCGGCCACCACTACATCGGGCTGATACTTCGCTGCCGCCGGCATGCCGAGCAGCAGTGCCACACCTAGCAGCGAAACGTTGATTAGATTTGCCGTCATCCTTTTCCGGCCGATCACTGTCCCTGTCCTCTACGAGATTGCTGCTGGCGCAACCCGCATGAAGTGTGTTGTCAGGCCTGGGGCACCGCAAACGGGTTGTTGAAATACTGTGCGCCGATGTCCAGCCACTCCGAGATGAGCTTCAACTCTTCGCTCGTCAGCCAGCCTGCATGGCTGCCACCCGGTCCAAACAGAGAGAAGAACCGTGGACTCGCCAACGCGCCGGCACTCGATAATGGCGGCGATACTGAAACGGTCACGAGTACCGGAATCGGATCGCCGTTGGCATCGAGAATGAGGTTGCCGTTTCCGTCCATCTGAAACAGGGGATCGCCGTTCGCATCGGTAGCCTGAACCAGGCGGTCGACCAATGCGCCATTGAGCAATTCCTGTTCGTTGTCCGAAAACAGCAATTCGCGGTAACTGTTGAATTGCTTAGCTTCGTCTGGCGACGGACCATCCGAAAGATCGAGTTGGGCCGCCGGAACCTGCGCCATCGCAGCGGCGTCAGTCGGTGAGTGGCACGTATTACAGGTGACATTTGTCACGCCGTCCGCGGCGACACGCGGCACGTCCCACAGTGGGTGTATGTTCGCCTCGTAGTTGACGACGATGCGACAGCTCGCCGACCAGTTCGTTACGCAACCGGCATCGACCGGCGCGGGGGTCGTCAGTGCTGAATAGCTGTATTCGAAACTGGCGTCCTTGGCGCGAACGTTCGGATCAGTCCAGACGTCGTCGTATTTGATATCGACATCCGGATTCGGCACGCCGTGGATTCGGGTGTAGGTTTCCGCCATCGTCTCGCCGGCGTTCGCGAACAGCGCGGGATCGGTATTGGGGAACGGCGATCCATCGGCTGGCGCGCCGCTGTTTGCGGATGGGGCTTCGGCATCCGGCCGGCCGTGCGGCATTTCGCTGGCCCGGGTATGGCAACCATTGCATTGCATGACTTCACCGGGCCGAACCGTCAGCCAGTTCTGGTGGCGTTGCGAAATTCGGCGTCCGTTCTCGTCGAGCACTTCGATGCCGAACGCGACGTTCGCCGGCACCTTCATCCTTACCGAGCCGTCCGGCTCGATCGGCGCGTAGCCGATAATCTCGCGCATTAACTGTGACCGGCTGACACCGAAAGCGGCGCCGTCCAAGTCGACGACATCCTTGTCGGGAATCGACACTGCCTTTACCACACGCAGAAATCTCGCCGGGCGCTGAGACGCGGTCGTCATCGCAGGATCGCGCAGCATCTCGATCGACGCCGACGCGGTGCCATCGAGATCATAAGCACTGCGAATATCGATCTCGCCGACGCTCTCGGAGACGAGATCGGGATCAAGGTCGAGCCCAGCGACTTTGTCAAGGCGCACCACCGGCGGCGTTCTGCTCTCGATCACGACGGCTTCGGTGTAAGCAAACCCCTCCTGCGGCGTCACCAGTGGCTGCTGCGTGGTGTCTGCGAGATCGAACATCCACACGCCGTATAGCGGCGGCGCTTCTTTGATGTTCGGCACTGAAAGCAACTCGGTCGTGCACGGCACGATGGTCGGATTGATCGGATCGCTGGCGGGATCGAGCAGTCGACACTGGCTCCACGTGACCAGCAATCGATCTGATCCGTCGTACAACGGCGCGACGCTCGCAAACCGCCCGCGCGGCGATGGCACATCGTCGAGTTGAATATCGCCCGGAACCAGCAATTCCTGGGCGTCCGCCGCCATTCCCACACTCGTGAACGTCGGCTGATCGTGTTCGACATAATTCACGGTATCGATTGCGACGAGCGCAGCACCGAGATGCGACTGCGGGCTCGATGGCCGTAGGCTGACCAGGATGCGGCCGTCCGGTAGTTCTTGCGGTTCGACAAATTCCACGCGTTCGCCGTTCGGCCCGGTGTCGTGACTGTGAACGCCGTACAGCACGCGCTCTTCGGTGCCGTCCGGATTCATCGTATAGAGGCTGAACGTATCTTGATTAGCAATGTTGTCCCACCGCGCGTACACGATGCGACCGTCGGCGAGCACGGAGGGGTCCATGTCGTGACTCTGGTTGAATGAGATCTGGTGAATGTTCGTGCCGTCGGCATCCATCACGTGCAACGCCAACGCCGGTTCCTTCAGGCTCTCCTCCTGCGCAGCGAACTGAGGTTTACCCTCATCGAGCAGTATCGCCTTTGCGTCACGCTGGCGGGTCGATGCAAACACGATGCGACCGTCCGGGAGGAAGTGAGGCGCAACGTCCTGGCCAATCTCGGCGGTGATATCCGACGCAATCACCCGGCGAAGTGACTTCGTTTCGACGTCGTAAACCCAGATGTTCCAGGTGGGCTGTTCGGCAGCATCTGCATTCGGAATTTCCGGCGCGCGCATTGCAAACGTTAGTTGCGTCCCATCGAACGACGACGACAGATCCTTCACGTCATACAGCGGCGGATTGCCCATGGCGTCGTCGGTAAACACACCCGCTGTCACGCCGACTTCGGTCGCACTCGGCGACGCGCGATCGCGCACAAACAGCTCCGCGCCAGGCATAAATGCGGTCGGATCACGTACATCGAACGTCTGCAACGCACCCATGTCATCGCGCAACAACGGACGCTTTACATAGGCGACCGGGAAGTCCTGAACGGCCGGATCTGGATTCTGGGCACCCCCGAGCAGGCCGCTAGATCCTCCCCCACCACCGCAAGCGTAAAGAGCCATGCCAACGATGGGGCAGAAGAGTATTGCGCGGAGCAGTCGCAATGCGTGTGCCTGCGCCATCGATCGACCTCAACTATGGAGCTACCCGTATGCCCAACGGATTCTTCCACGCGCGATGCCGTGAAGATGTGAAGCCACGCACAGGCGAGCGACCATCAACGATTGCATCGAAGTTGATCGACAGCGGCCGCGTCCCACGCCGTTTCGCATATCAATCGGCTGATCGAAACGTGCCGCGGGTCACGGCAGTTTGACAACGATTCGCGGAGCCTAATGGGACAGCTATCCGGACCCATCGGGACCTGGTGGCACCTCGTGCTCATCAATGGATAGGTGGCCGGCAGTAGTTCGAAAACGCCCGTCGGCTTGCCGCGGAACCAAGCAAGGGCGATCCGATGAACAGGAGTGTGCCTCATGGTTGACGTGCTGCGCGAAACGCCGGAACGCCGCTGTTCAAAGCGCGCGCTGCTCCTCGTGCTGACCTTGGTTGCCGTATTCGGATCGTTCGGCGTGAGCGCCGACGAGCGGGATCAGGCGAAGCGCATTCACGATCGGATAGCCGGCGTGCCACCGACGGGAGCGACCCTCGACACGATGGCGGCCGACATTGCCGGTGGGAACGGCAAGAGCGCGATCGACGCGGCCATGCTGGCAACCGAGAGTCCCGCCTTCTACAACGTCACGCTGAAGAACTTCGTTGCGCCGTGGACAAACCGCGATCAGAGCGTCTTCGTGCCACTCAACGACTACATTGCGACCGTCATCGGGATAGTGCGCGACGACGTAGATTTCCGCGAAGTTCTATTCGGCGACATTCTGTATACCGTCAGCGGCGTCAATCCACCGTATTCGACGACGAGTAACAACCACTACGAAGCGGCGGAGGCCCAAGCCGTCGATCTCAAATCAAGGCTCACCGGAACCACACCGCAGAGCAATCTGACCGGCGTACCTGCTATCGCAACGGCCGGTGTCCTGACGACGCGCGCCGCGTCGAAAGCATTCTTCATCAACGGTACCAATCGAGCGATGTTCCGCTTCACGATGATCAACTACATGTGCCGCGACATGGAGCAGGTACATGACACGTCCCGCGCACCGGATCGAATCCGTCAGGACGTCTCTCGCAGCCCTGGGGGTGACGCCCGCGTGTTTCTGAACAACTGCATCGGCTGCCACTCCGGCATGGACCCGATGGCGCAGGCATTCGCGTACTACAACTTTCAGTACGACAAAGACGCCGACCCCAACGCGGATGCGGGATTTCTGAAGTACAACAACACCAACGACATCGATCCGGTCACCAACACGCGGGTCGCGGCGAAATACCACAACAACGCCGCGACGTTCCCGTACGGTTACATCACGATGGACGACCACTGGGACAACTACTGGCGCGAAGGCCCAAACGCCGCGCTCGGTTGGGACAGCGGGCTGCCCGGATCAGGTGACGGTGCTAAATCGCTGGGCGAGGAGTTCGCCAATAGCGAAGCCTTTGCACAGTGCCAGGTGAAGAAAGTATTCAAGAACGTCTGCCTTCGCGAACCGCAGGATGCGAACGACCGCAATCAGGTCGCCACGATGGTCGGCGATTTCCAAGCTGGCGGATATAACCTGCGAAAGGTCTTCGCTGAGTCCGCCGTGTATTGCATGGGTAACTGAGCGGAGACCTCGCCATGAATACCGCCAACACAATCTCCGCTGTCACACGTATCGCACTTGCTGCTTGCATGACCATCGCCGCATTACTCACTTCCGGCTGCGGTAGCGGCAGCGGCGCGGCCACGGTTCAGAATCCCCAAACCACGCCACCGGTCTTTAGTAACTATAGCGGCCCAGCGCCACAGACGGCCGACGTGCAGCGCTTCAAGATCAATGTCTGGGATAACTTGGTGCCGAACAATCGCTGCGGCACTTGCCACAACCCGAGCCAGGCACCGCGCTTCGTTCGTACTGACGACATCAATCTCGCCTATGACGCGGCCAACAGCGTCGTCAATCTCACCGATCCGGCGAATTCCCGGATGGTGTTGAAAGTACGCGGTGGTCACAACTGCTGGCTGACCAGCAACGACGCCTGCGGTGACATCATCCAGTCGTATATCGAGGCGTGGGCTGGCGGCACGCTCGGCGGCGTTGGCAAGACGATTCAGTTCAAGGCGCCGCCGCTGCAGGATCCGGGCTCGAGCCGAAACTTCCCGGCCGACTCCACGTTGTTCAAAACCAACGTCTATGACCCGTACTTGAGCCAGTATTGCGTCGGTTGTCACAAAGAAGACGCCGCGATACCGCAGGCGCCTTTTTTCGCAAGCAGCGATGTCGATGTCGCCTACGCCGCGGCGCAAACCAAGATCAATCTCGACGATCCGCCCAACTCACGCTTCGTACTGCGTCTAGGTCAGGAGTCGCACCACTGCTGGAGCGACTGCGCCGCAAACGCAGCTGCGATGGAGGCCGGCATCACTGCGATGCGGGATGCGATCGACCCCACCGTGGTCGATGCGTCTCTGGTTACCAGCAAGGCGCTGAAACTCACCGACGGAATCGTCGCGTCCAGCGGAGGCCGTCACGAAGCCAATGTGATCGCGCTGTATGAGTTCAAAACCGGCAAAGACAATACAGTGTTCGATACAAGCGGTGTCGAACCAGCCGCGAACCTGACCCTGTCGGGTGCGTATAGCTGGGTCGGAGGTTGGGGAGTCACCTTTACCAGCGGCAAAGCACAAGCCTCTACCACCGCCAGCAAGAAGCTTCACGATCTAATCAAGTCGACCGGCGAATATTCCATCGAAGCGTGGGTGGCACCAGCCAACGTCACGCAAGATGGACCGGCGCGGATCATTTCGTACTCTGGCGGTGTATCGAGCCGCAACTTCACCCTCGGGCAAACGTTGTATCAGTACGACTTCCTGAACCGCACCTCCGAGACAGATCAGAACGGTGAGCCACGGCACTCGACGTCGGCAGACGACGAAGATCTGCAGGCGACACTGCAGCACGTCGTTGCAACCTACGATCCGACCAACGGGCGCCGCATCTACGTCAACGGCAAGTTTACCGATGATCTCGACGCGGTGCCCGGCGGCCTGCTGACCGACTGGGACAACACATTTGCGTTTGCGCTAGGCAGCGAAGTCGACAACACCAACCGCTGGGCTGGAACGGTTCGACTGGTTGCAATCCACAATCGCGCCTTGACGGGAGAACAGGTCAAGCAGAATTTTGACGTCGGCGTCGGCGAGAAGTACTACCTGTTGTTCAACGTCAGCGACTACGTTGGCCAACCCGATGCATACATCGTATTCGAGGTCAGTCAGTTCGATTCGTACAGCTATCTGTTCCGCGCGCCGTTCTTCATGCTGCTGGACGGCACAGCAACGCCGGGTTCGATTCCGGTTAAAGGTATCCGCATCGGCATAAATGGCCGAGAAGCGCCGGTCGGGCAGGCGTTCAAGAACGTCGACACGACGATCACCGACGCACAATACGCACCGCAGGGACGTCAATACCTGTCGCAACTCGGCACTGTGATCACGCTCGAAAAAGGCCCTGCAAACGACGAGTTCTTTCTGACGTTCGAGACGCTGGGCAACAAAACGAGCACACACGACTACACCGAGGCGGTTCTGGCACCGCCGCCGCCAGTCGACGTCCCACGCGACCCTGATTACGGCATTCGCGACTTCGCCGAGATCAACGCGACGATGTCGGCTGTGACAGGTGTAGCAACCACACAGCCGGCAGTGAAGACCACCTTCGACGCCGTCTATCAAGCACTGCCGGCTTCGACGGGAATCGAAGGCTTCCTCTCATCGCAGCAAATGGGTATCACGCAGCTAGCAATTTCGTACTGCAGCGCGCTGGTCGACGGCAATGCCGCCTATTTCTCGCCATTCGATTTCTCTGCGGGGGTATCTACCGCATTCAATACGGATACCAAGAAGGACCAGGTTATCAATCCGTTGTTGGCCAAGATGGTCGGCACGAACGTCAGCACACAGCCCGATGTCACCGCTACCGGAGACGAAGTGCGCGGCCTGATCGGGAAGCTCGTGAGTTGCAGTGGTTCGAAGTGCGCCGACACGAAGGGAGTCGTCAAGGCGGCGTGCGCATCGGTGTTGGGTAGCGCCGCGATGCTGGTTCAGTAACGGGCGGATGCAGTAACGAGGGTTCACCATGACACGACGCAAACACATTCGACGCTACGACGACCCGATACGACATCCCGATCATCCGAGGCCGCGAACCAGGCGCGAGTTTCTCTCGCAAGGATTCATTCTGGGCTCGGGGATCGTGATCGGCGGCGCGACGCTCAGTCTCGGCTCCGGCAAAGCGCGCGCCGCGGAAGTGACCCTAGACCCCACGCTCGCGGCGTTGGCCCAACAGTGCGGGATCGCGACCGCCGGCGCGGGCAAGATCCCGTTCATCTGCTTCGACTTGGCGGGTGGTGGAAACACAGCCGGCTCCAATGTACTGATCGGCAAGCAGGGTGGGCAATTGGACTTCCTGTCAACCGACGGGTACTCGAAGCAAGGCCTGCCAGGAGACATGGTACCGTCGATCGCCAATCCGGCGACTGGCACCAACGATTTCGTCAACACGGAATTTGGCCTCGCGTTTCATTCGGACAGTGCGTATCTGCGCGGCATGATGACCCGTGTTAAGGATCCCGCCGTGCGGCAACTGATCAACGGCGCAGTGATTCCGGCGCGTTCCGAGAACGACACAGGCAACAATCCGCACAATCCGATGTACGGCATTGCCAGAGCAGGCGCCGACGGCTCGTTGCTGTCGCTGATCGGATCATCAAACTCCGACTCAGGCGGCAACTCGATGTCACCGGCGATGTTGGTTGATGTCACCAAACGTCCTACCAAGGTGGACCGGCCCAGCGACGTCACGAGTCTCGTTGATGTAGGCGATTTGACGAGCGTCTTGAGCCAACAGGATGCCGTCGCTGTCATGGAATCCATCTACCGGATCAGCGATGCAAAGATGACCGCGATCGGTCCAATGGGTGGTGATCCCGTCGTACATGCTGACGACGTCGTCAAGGATCTCGTGCGCTGCGGCTATCTAAAGAGCGCCGATCTTGCGGCGCGTTTCGGAGACCCGAGCACATTGAATCCGGCGGGTGACCCCCAAATTGTGGGCACAACCGGCATATTTACCCAGGCCGAATTCGATGCGGAACGCGAGTTCCAGAAGACGGCGTCGGTCATGAAAATGGTCATCAACGGATTTGCCGGCGCTGGCACGATCCAGATGGGTGGCTACGACTATCACGGCGGCAAGCGGGCAGAAGGCGAAGTCAAAGACTTTCGGGCCGGCGTTTGCATGGGTGCCTGTCTGCAGTACGCAGCGACCGTTGGGGTGCCACTCATGATGTATGTCTTCTCCGACGGCTCGTTGTCTAGCAGCGGCGCAATCGACAACTCGACCGATGGGCGTGGCAAGGGCGAGTGGACGAGCGACAACCAGCAAACGGCGGCGACGTGGTTCCTCGTGTACAACCCCAACCGTCGTTCCAAACTCATCGGTGGTAACGTCCAAGAGCAGGCGCGCCACCAGCAGATCGGCTGGATGAAGGACGATGGCTCCGTCGATACAATGTCGCACCCTGCCGCCAACAACGTGAACTTGTTGTCGTATACGGCAGTGCTGAACTACATGGCACTACACGGCGAGCAAGGGAATTTCTCAGGGCTGCCTGGCGCGGGATTGCCACCATCGATGTTCGATACGATGACGGCGTTTGAACCGATTGTTAGTGGGGTGATCACCAACCCGGTGTGACCGATCCAATATTGGATGGCCGTACGTAGAGTGTGCGGCAGCACAGCAGCGCCAAACTCAACCGACCGGGACTGTCGGATGATTCGCACAGACTTGGACACATTCATAGACGTGCTGGCCTGCCCTCGCTGCGCGAAATCGTTGACGGCCGGGCCGCCGTTGCGCTGTGAAGCGTGCCACGTGGAATACCCCGATATCGGTGGCGTTCCATGGCTGTTCGCCGAACCGAGCGCCGCATTGGCCGAATGGCGTACCCGTACGCACCACTTGCTGCGCCACTGCGAAGCCGCTGCTTCACGCACCGCGCACTCACTCAACTCGACCAAGTTGCATCGTTTGACGAGGCAGCGCCTCGACAATCTGGTTCGTGCACAGCGCGCTCACCTAAGTGAACTGGCCGTACTCCTGAAGCCGCTGAACATCATCGACCTAAGTGCCAAGCTCGAAACACACCTCGCGCTGCGTACGCGCATACCACCAACACAGGGTCTCACGACCTACTACGCGAATCTGCACCGCGACTGGTGCTGGGGCAACGAAGAGAACGAGGCGTCATACGATCTCGTCGCAGACGCGCTGCCGTCACTCTCGGGCGCGCGTTTGCTCGTGCTCGGAGCCGGTGGCGGCAGGCTTGCATACGATCTTCATACGCGACTGAAGCCCAGGATCACCGTCGCGCTCGACGTCAATCCCTTGCTGTCTATGGTGACTCAACAGATTGTCCATGGCGCGCGAATCCCGCTGCATGAATTTCCGCTGGCGCCCCGGCATATCGGCGACGTTGCGATTCTTCGCGAACTCGCGGCCCCGGCGTCCATAGGCGACGGCTTTCACTGCGTGCTGGCCGACGCGTTGCGGGCACCGTTTCGACACGAAGCGTTCGACGCGGTAGTGACGCCGTGGCTGGTGGATATTCTCGATGAGGACCTGCGGATACTCGCGCGACGCATCAATGCCTTGCTGCGTTCGGACGGACATTGGGTGAACTTCGGCTCCCTGCGCTTCTCTCACGCCGATCCGGCGCTCTGCTTCAGTGTCGAGGAAACTGTGCAGATGATCTCCGACGCGGGTTTCAGCGCAGCGGACGTCGTCGAGGCGACGATTCCGTTCATGTG
Organism: uncultured Gammaproteobacteria bacterium; assembly: GCA_963812255.1. Classification (GTDB taxonomy): domain Bacteria; phylum Pseudomonadota; class Gammaproteobacteria; order Pseudomonadales; family Azotimanducaceae; genus DATJGR01. The sequence goes on from CAWEUM010000002.1 coordinate 410,413, forward strand.
TTCGCCCGCAAGTCGCCACGGCCGCACAGAGCGTGTTGTAACGACGTCGGCCGCGAAACGGAAGCGTGTTACCACGCCGCCGCGCCACGCCGCTGTACCGGAGTGGCTGATCCAGACAAACCGGCCGGTACCGCTTCTGGATGCATTTGAGGTGCAGACGACTACTACCCAGATCTACGCATTCATCATGTCGATGATCGACGGGCGGAGGAGCCTGCGCGATATGGCACAGATGATGGAAGACCGGCGGCTTATGCCGAAAGCCGAAGCCGAAGTGTCGCTGCGCGGGTTCTTCGTCAAGATGTACGATGAGAGCCTACGGCCTGCCAATCTCTGAGGCTCCGGTTCGGCGTTCATCTTGCGTTCAGGATACCTGGGTCAGAATCCACCCCATAAGCAGCAATGCGCGGGTATCTGCGCGGAGAAATAAAAAATGAAACGGTTCATATTCGCAGCCATCGCAATCGCGCTCGTCACAATCAACCCGGCTCTGGCGGACGACGGCGGCAGCCGTGGCCACGGTCACGGTAATCCTTCGATGGGAGGCGGTCACCAGGGCGGAGCGCGGGGGCACAACCCCGGATACAACGGCCACAATCCGGGATACAACCCGGGCCATGCAGGATCGGGATACCGTCCAGCCCATCGACCAGCCCACGCTGGCTACCGCTACAATGGGGCCAACAACTACCGATGGAACGGTTACCCTCGCTATTCGAGCGGATACTACCCCTACCGTCCGGCCTACCACCCCGTACGCTATCCCTACTACGGGTATCCCTACTATCAACACCACAACAACAACAATAACAACGACTCTGCTGCGTACCTGGTGGGGGGGCTTCTGGTCGGCTCGCTGTTGACGAATGCCTATCACAACGCTCAAACGACCGTTTACACGCAACCAGCCGTTCCCACCAATCAGGGCACCGGTGCAGCACAAGGACGCCATCTGTTGCGCGATTTGAGTGGCAACTGCTATGAGGTCACTATCGATGGCGCCGGCAACGAGCTGCGCACTCAACTGCCGCCGGCGCAATGCAACTACTGATCACCACTCGTTAACAGCGCAACCGGTCGGGACATTTGGGAGGTTGTGGCCACCCGAATCTTTGCGGTAAAAGACTCGACCATCGATAGGCGTGGATGGACGAGTATGATCAGTCGACGAACGATTCTGAAATTCTCCGGCGCCACACTCGCCTTGGGTGCAACACGGTCACACACCGCAACCGTGATGACAGATGCGACCCAACAGGCTCTTCAGAAATCCGACGTTATCTATATCACCCCATTAAAGAAGAGCGGAGCCGAAAGCACCTGTCACGCCGAAGTGTGGTTCGCGATGGACGACGGCGACGTTTGCGTCGTGACGAGCGCTAAGGCATGGCGCGCCCGGGCCATCTCGCTGGGGCTGACCCACGCTCGAATGTGGGTCGGCGAGTTCGGTACCTGGAAGCGCGCCGCCCAGGCGTATCGGAAGGCGCCGGAGTTGCTCGCGGCTGGCGCACTCGTTCGCGACGCAGCGACACAAGTGCGGGTGCTCGCGGCGTTCGGAGCGAAGTATAACGTCGAGTGGCTCGTCTGGGGGCCACGATTCCAAAAGGGCCTGAAGGACGGATCTCGCGTGATGCTGCGCTACACACCGTTACCGGCCTGAGCAGCATGCCGATCAACATTATCGGAATGATTGGCGTCGCCCCGGCGGCGCACACGGCGGTGCATGTCATCGGTGGCGGTATCGATCCCGAGTTCCTTGCGGGGTTCGCTCGCACGCATGAGCGGTCCGGATTCGACGCGGTCCTGGTGGGGTATTCCTCAGCGTCGGCGGAAGGATTTCAGGTGGCGCAATTCTGTGCGCACCGAACGCGCACATTGAAGTTCCTTGTTGCTCACCGGCCAGGATTCGTCGCTCCGACACTTGCAGCACGCACCGCCGCTACTTTCGACAGCGTCACTGGGGGGCGTTTGTGGCTGCATATCATCACCGGCGGGGTCGACGCCGACCAGCGCCGCGACGGTGACTGGCTGGACCATGACGAACGCTACGCACGCACCGACGAATATCTCCACGTGCTGCGGTCTATGTGGACGCGTGACGCGCCGTTCGACCACGACGGTCGCTACTACCGTTTCGAGAAGGCGTATTCCGAGGTGCGTTGCACGCAGCGACCGCACGTGCCGATCTGGTTCGGTGGTGTCTCCGAAGCGGCAATCCGTGTCGGTGCGAAACATTGCGACGTATATGCGCTGTTCGGCGAACCGCGTGCAGCAACTGCCGCAAACATCTCACGGATTCGCGATGCCGCAGCGGCCTATGGACGCAGTCCGCGGTTCAATGTGTCCTTCCGACCGATCATCGCCGAGACCGAAAGCGCCGCTTGGAAGAAGGCCGAGACGATCCTTGCCGGTGTCAAGGAAAACACCCGCGCGCGCCACCACGAACCCGAGGCCGAAACCGCACGCCGCCTCGTGAAACTTGCCGCCAGCGGCGACGTCCACGATGAACGTTTGTGGACGCCGGTTGCCGGGGCCGCAGCAGGATCTGGCAACACCACCGCGCTAGTCGGCACACCGGAACAGGTGGCCGACGCCATTGCGAAATACTACGAGATCGGTGTGGCTGGCGTGCTGCTGCGCGGCTTCGATCCGGTCGCCGACGCGGACGAGTATGGGCGCGAGCTGATTCCGCTGATCCGCGAAAGAGTTGCAGCGCTCGATGCGCTCACTGCGCAATACCAATGTCGCGACACGTCGTAGTCGTCGGCGGTGGCAATGCCGCGCTGTGCGCTGCCATCGGCGCGGCCGAGTCAGGTGCCCGCGTCACCTTGCTCGAGCGAGCCCCGTTCGATCTGCGCGGCGGCAACACGCGCTTCACCGCGGGCGCCATGCGATCGGTCTACAACGGCGTAGAGGATCTCGTTCGTTTGATGCCCGACCTTACGACAGCTGAAATCGCACGCACGGACTTCTCCTGCTACTCAGCCGCCGACTTCTATGACGACATGGGCCGGGTCACGCAGTATCGGTGCGATCCCGACCTAGCGGAGCATCTCGTCAGCGAAAGCTTGACAACGCTGCGCTGGATGCAATCGCATGGTGTTCGATTTCTACCGTTGTACGGCCGGCAATCATTCGACATCGACGGTCGCGTTAGATTCTGGGGCGGCCTGACGATTGAAGCCTGGGGCGGCGGTGCCGGGCTCCTCGATGCGTTGACCGCGGCCGCACAACGTCTCGGCGTGGCACTACGATACGGGGTCCGGGCAACTGCCCTGACGATCCAATCGGGGCGCATCGTCGGAGTGCGCGTACACTACGCCGGCCGCGACGAATTGATTGATGCGAACGCGGTGGTTCTCGCCGCGGGTGGATTCGAATCGAGCCCAGCGTGGCGGGCACGCTATCTCGGCCCGGGATGGGATCTTGCGCGCGTTCGCGGCACCCGCTTCAATACCGGCGACGGCATCCGCATGGCGCTCGATGTCGGTGCTGCGGCGCGCGGTCATTGGTCAGGCTGCCATGCGGTGAGTTGGGATGCCAATTCGCCAGAATTCGGCGACCTCGACGTGGGCGACGGATTCCAGAAGCACTCTTATCCGTTCGGCATCATGGTCAATACGGCCGGCAAGCGCTTCGTGGATGAAGGCGCTGATTTCCGCAACTACACCTACGCCAAGTATGGCCGCGAGGTTCTTTTTCAGCCGAATCAGATTGCCTGGCAGGTATACGACGCGAAAGTGACCCACTTGCTGCGGGACGAATACCGCATCCGTCGGGTCACACGCGTCGCGGCCGAGACGATCGATTCACTGGCGGCCAAACTCGATGGCATCAACGCGGCGGGATTTCGCGCAACGGTCGACGAATTCAACGCGGCGGTGGATCGCTCGATACCGTTCGATCCAACCCGCAAGGACGGGCGGGCAACGCGCGGACTCACCCTCCCGAAATCGAACTGGGCCAATCCGTTGGACACGCCCCCATTCGAGGCATACGGGGTTACCTGCGGGATTACGTTCACTTTCGGCGGGCTGCACATCGATGCACGGTCGCGCGTGATCGGTGAAGACGGAGAACCGATTGCGGGCCTTTACGGCGCTGGAGAGCTGCTGGGTGGGCTGTTCTATTTCAACTACCCGGGCGGCACCGGTCTCACGTCTGGCGCGGTCTTTGGGCGGCACGCCGGCATCGGCGCAGCCGGAGATACATAAACGAATTCGACTCGGAAAGGTCCAAATACTTCGAGTACAACCGGGGACAGTCGTATGGAACGCCGCGCACTTCTGCAAACATTGGTCGCACTGGTCACTGGACCGATGCTAACGAGGCGCCTGCACGCCACAACCAAAATCGACACGAACATCGGGCGGCTGGACAAGACCGACGCTGAATGGAAGGCGCTGCTCGAACCGGCGCGCTACAGAGTCTTGTTCGAGGAAGCCACGGAACGTCCGTTCAGCAGCCCGCTGAATGACGAAAAGCACGCGGGTACCTTCGTCTGCGCCGCGTGCTTCCTGCCGCTATTCGAAAGCCGTTATAAGTTCGACAGCGGCACCGGATGGCCCAGTTTCACGCAGTCCATCGCTGGACACACGGCTAACAAGAGGGATTTCCAACTGGTGCTGCCGCGCACCGAATATCATTGCGTGCGGTGCGAGGGGCACCAGGGCCACGTGTTCAAAGACGGGCCACCACCACGGCATGAGCGATGGTGCAACAACGGTCTCGCGCTGCTGTTCGTGCCGAAGGATGACGCTTTGCCGACGTTGAGAACCTGATTGCTATCGATCCACTCGAACCGGGCAACTCATCACAGGGCCACGCACATTCGATATAGTTGGCTTTCTCCGAATTGCGTATCCATGCCAACGTTGGCATCCATGCTCGTATGAATGCAACAACCGCGTCGCCCTATCGCCTGTGCGTTGCGCCCATGATGGATTGGACCGACAGGCACTGCCGGCACTTCCACCGTCTGCTGTCACCGCACGCGCGTCTGTACACCGAGATGATCAGCACCGGCGCATTGCTCAACGGACCGCGCGAAAAGTTGCTGAGGTTCTCCACCCAACAGCACCCCGTCGCGCTGCAACTGGGCGGCGCCAACCCGCATGCGTTGGCCGCGTGCGCCCGCTACGGCGCGGAAGCTGGATTCGACGAGATCAATCTAAACGTCGGCTGTCCGTCCGATCGTGTCCAGCACGCACGCATCGGCGCCTGTCTGATGCGGGAACCGGAGCTGGTGGCGGCCTGCGTCACCGCGATGCGTGCGGCTGTCGATGTTCCGGTCACCGTGAAATGTCGAACCGGTGTCGATGATGCCGACGACTACGATTTTCTCGCGACGTTCGTGGCCACCGTTGCGGCCGCCGGATGCAACGTCTTCATCGTGCATGCGCGCAAGGCGATTCTGAAGGGCCTGAGTCCGGCACAGAATCGGACGATTCCGCCGCTCGACTGGACACGCGTGGATCGGCTCAAGCGCGACTTTCCGCAGTTGGCGTTCGTCGTCAACGGCGGTCTCGAAAACATCGCAGATATTCGGACGCAGCTTCGCAGCCTCGACGGCGTGATGCTTGGGCGTACCGCGTACCACAATCCATGGTTGCTGGCGGCACTCGACCACGAACTGTTCGGTACGCGGCTGCCCGCACGCCGGTGCGACATATTGATCCGGCTATTGCCATACATCGAAACGGAAGTCGCTGCCGGCGCGCGGCTGCATGACATCGCGCGGCACCTGCACGGGTTGTTCAACGGATGTCCTGGCGCGCGGCGATATCGCCGACACTTGGCGGAGCACGCACCTGGCTTGGATGCGGGCGCGCACGTTCTGCTGGATGCGGCCGCAATGGTGGATGAACCGATCTTTGAGGAGAGCCTTGCGTCATGTTCGAACGCTTGAGGACATTGCTGCAGCAAGACCCGACCACAGACGACGATGTCGCAGTGGAACAGGCCGCGCCGATGGCGGCTGCAATGCTACTGCTCGAAGTAGCCTGGGCGGATCAGAACATTACCGACGCCGAACTCGAGGCAACACGCCAAGCCATCCAATCGATGTTCGGTCTGACCTCCGACCAGGTCCAATCGCTGGTCGATCGAGCTAAATCGGAGCACGACAAGGCGATCTCGATGTACCCGTTCACTCGCTCAGTCAATGAATCGCTGTCGATGGACGACAAACGCCACCTGATCGTCCTGTTGTGGCGTCTCGCCGGAACCGATCGCGCCGTCGGCGTACACGAGGAGTACACGATTCGCCGCATAGCAGATCTGTTGTACGTTTCTCACGACGATTTCATTGCAGCGAAGCTCGAAGCGCGCAAGTCCTGACGCGCTAACTCAAAGGCCGATCGGCGGTCAGTTGCGGGATATGCACGCACCCGTCGCGACAAACGCAGCGTCCTGTCCGGCGATGGAAAGTATCATGGTGCCATAGCGCTGGTTGACGGTCATCGTGTAGCCGCCGCCATCGACCTCTCCGCTCAAACCCGAATCGGTGCCTTGCAACACCAGTTTGCCTTCTATGACTTCGGAGCGAGCGATGGGGCTCGTCAGATCGGCCTGGAGATGTTCGATCTTGATCGCGTGATTGCCAAAATCCACGTCTAGGTGCCGAATTGGAAACGCCACCTCCCCGGCGACGCCATGACAACCAGCGTAACTGTCGCACTCGAACAACTGCTGTACCGTGCAAACGAGATTCGTCTTGCCGTCGAACGGCGTAGCGGAGGCTGCGTGGACCATCGACGCCAGCGTACACGCCAACATGGCAGCCGCGCTCGATGCCAAAAACCTGATTGGCTTCATGCCTCCTCCTAGTCGACGGTATAGCCACGGCCCTGCAGGCACGCGGAGTAGGCGCGATTGTAGTTGCTGCGTTCGGCGGTAAGCTGCGCGGTCTGCTGTTGTTGTTGCTGCTGCACCTGATTTCGCTGTTGCTGGCTGCGCATACCGCCAAACAATCCACCGCTGGCAGCACCGATCGCCGCACCTTCGCCCGCGTTGCCGGCGATTGCGCCAACGGCAACGCCAACCAGCGCGCCGGCAAATGCGCCTCCGAAGAAGCCATGCTTTTTGGGCGCTGTCGGGGCCGGCGGTGGGGCGGCCATCGGATCAAAGCCGGTTTCGTGCTTGCCGAATTCATAGCATTGAAATTGGTCCTGCTGCTGTTGTTCAGGACTCTGACCATGTGCCGGATAGACGTACAACTGATCGTTGGCGGCCAGCACCGGCCCTGCAGCGCCCAGCCACAGCGGCACCAGGAATACGACCTGCCGGAGCAGCACGATCATCGGCCTCGAATCACTTCGCATCGTGCGCGGCTTCCATATATTGACGCAACGTGTCCGACCACTTCGTCATGATCGCGTCTGCAGCGGCCATCTTGCCGACGCCCGACTGCCAGATGAACGATCCATAGTCTCGCGATGCTTCCGGATCAACGACACGCGCCAGCAACTCGCTGGTTACCGAATCGTACAACTCCAGGAACAATGTCATCTGACCGGCCGATGTGGCAAACGTGGTGGCACCGGGTGCTTCCATATCCGTCGGCGCTGTGACCGTCAGATTGATGACCGCCGGACGCAGCACGAGAACGTCCGGTGCCGCGTCATCGACCAACTGAAATCCGCCCTGCTCCAGTTGCGTGACGAACACCTTCTTGAACTCGGCAGCCACTTCAGTCTCGGTCCGTTTGATCTGATCGTCGGTGATCGGAATGTCGTAGTCGGTTTCCATATCCTGACGCCAGTTTGGTTTGAAACTGACGTAGCACTCGAGAATCGCAAACTTCGTGTATGGCTTGAGGCTGGCACCCGGTTTGACGTAGACCAACGCGAATTTGGTGTGCTTCACGAGGTGCAGGCCATTCGGCAGGACGCTCGGCGGATCGGCGCTCAATGCTGTCGAAGAACAGATCAGACTCGCGACAGCGAACATGGCGGCAAGAATCCGCGGCATCGACAATACGACCATCTCGTTTCCCCCTAGTGAATTGCACGCTGCAGCCGCGCGGCGCACATACTGGCAAATCTCCGAGTATCTCGCTAGCGCGACCGTACGCGGATTCCGCGATTGCGACGCCGTCAGCGCGCGGCGGCTTCCAATGTTTCGACGAGGTCCTGAAATTTCTCGCGGTTCGACTCGTTCATCGACATCAGGATTCGGTGCGCGTCGAGCACCCGCTTGCGCATCTCTTCTTCGCTACAATCCAGCGGATTCAGTTCGCCGAACTGTTCGGTGTGTTGCAACGGTTCTTCGATAATGTGGAACACATCGTCGAAACCCATCGTCTTCAGGACACGGGTGATGTCGGAGTTGGTCGACACCAAAGTCGGCATGAAACCGAAGCGTTCCTGCGCGCGTATCGATAGCTTCGCGAGGATCCCCAGCGAGGTGCTGTCGATTCCGATCGTCCGGCTCAAATCGACAACCACCGACTTGAAATCCGTGTCAGACAGCATCGCATCGAGAAATACGTCGACTGCGGCGCACAGCGTCACACGAACGTCACCGACGAATTTCATCAGGTAGACACCATCGTGGTGCGCAACCAGAATCCGACCGTTGTGCACCAGCGCGTTCACATCAGGCCTCTTTGGTGATGACCAGACACGCGATGTCGTCCGGTGCGGCGGCATCGCGCTGATCGAGTTCCAGAACCTGCCACAGCTCCCTGCCGTGCGTGTGCGTCTGTTGGACCGCCTCCAGCAGGCGCTGTTCCTTGTCCGCGAGCGGCACGGACCCCAGAATCTCCAGAACACCGTCCGAGACCACCGCAAGTGTCAGCGGGTAACTGAGTGAATCTCGGCTCGACGTCCATGTTACCCCTTCGAACAGTCCCACTGGCTTGCCCGTCGATTCGAGAAACCGGCAGCCGTCGTCGTCGCAAACGATGGCGGTCGGGAAGTGGCCGCCATTGGCGTAGGCCATCGTATCGTCGACCAGATCGATGACACCCATGAATATTGCCACGTGCTTGTCGAGCTGATTGTCGAGAAGCTCCCGATTCAACGCAGCCAATATTTCGCCCGGAGCCTTCAGCATATTGGGACGGTACTCGCGGCGCAGCCGCCGCGAGAAGTTTTTCAACAAAACCGTTACAAATGCGGACGACGCACCGTGACCCGAAACGTCAGCCATGTAGAAGGCGAAATGGCGATCGGTGATGCGGAAGTAGTCGACAAAGTCACCGCTCAGCATCAGCGACGGGTACAGCTTGTGCCGCAACCGGTAACGATCAATGGCCATCGGACTGGGCGGGAGCATCCCCATCTGAATATAGCGACCCGCCCGCTGATCGCGCTGGTACTCGCGCAGCTGTATGCGTGCCTGCGCGTTTTCGGCCGCGGTCGGCGCCGCGAGCAACGTGACGTGACCGCCGCGGCTGATAGCCCGGTCGAGTTGCTGTCCCAGGCCGGCGCCTAGATCGCCCGGCTCGACGATTTCAATCACGCCTACCCTCAATGCCTCGATGACTGCACCCTTGTCGAGCTCTGCGTCGGCAACAATTGCAAGCGGCAGCGTCGGATCTTGCCTCAGGATGCTTTCCGCGAGCGCAAACGGGTGTGCAAGCCGGTTCACGTACGGGCACAGGACGAGTTCCGGGCGCTCTTGCGCAAGGTGCTCCGGAAGTTCGGCGGCGTTCGCGATCTGCGAAACGCTGAACCCCAATTGCGAGAGTGAATGTGCGAGGGCTGACGCCGTCACGTCATCCGGGTCGACTACCAAGAGGGTCATGCAACTCCCACCGAGGGCATACGTGCTGCGTCATCGAAGTGGCGAGCAAATGGCCCTGATATGGGACGCGCACCCTACTCCTTCGTTCCTTCGATCACAAGACCGCCACGTCGCAAACATGCCCCGCTACTCGTTCCAATCTTCATCGAGGAAATCGTCGGTGACCTGTCCGTCCTTGATTAGGTATTCACGCCGTTGCAGGTACGCGTCACGCATGAAGATGTACCTGTCCCCGCTGATCAACTGTTCGGCATCGAGCAGATTGGCGCGCCCTTGGATGAAGTACAGCGCCGTCAATCCGTACGCAACGTTGTTGTTGGTGATCAGGTACGCGGGTTGGGCTGCGTAATTCCCTATCGATCCGATGCCGTCGCGCACATCCGAGGGTCCCAGAAACGGGATCACCAGATAAGGACCGGAATGGAACCCCCACCGCGCGAAAGTCTGGCCGAAATCTTCCTCGTGCAACGGCAGGCCGGCGCCTGAAGCCGGATCGAACAAACCGCCGATGCCGAGCGTGGTGTTCATGATGAACCGTCCGGCGTCACTGGCACCTTCAGGGAGCTTGCCCTGCAGGAACTGATTCACGATGACGACAGGATAGGTGAGATTGGTGAAGAAATTACCGATCCCGCGCCGCAACAGGTTAGGCACGATCCACGCGTAGCCTTTGGCGACCGGCTTCAGCACCCAGCGATCCGCCGCGTCGTTGAACGCCTGGGTCTTGCGGTTCAGGCCCTGCCACGGATCCGACGTGCCGGAACTCGAACCATCGTCTGCCACCGCGCCGCAGGCGAGCATCAGCAACACCCCTGAAAGCAACCAACGCTTCAACATGCCCGCCCCTGACGTCACATTCTTCGACGCACGATGATAGCTCATGCATTCGCCTGGTCGAACTCAGCGCATACCCGCTTCTTCTTCGAGCGGTACCAGCGTCGACTCGAGTCGTTTCGCCGACACCTTGCCTCGGGTTCGCAGCCGCTGCGCAAAAACTGCAATGCGATACTCTTCGATCTCGAAACGAACATCAGCCAGATCATCCCGCTCACCGAGCTTGTCGACCACACGATCAAGGCGGGTTTCGAACGCGGCAATTTCGGCGCTCGCCTGCGCGTCTTTCGCGATGCGACCCTGTAAGCCACCTAGCCGATGCTGGATCGCTTCGAGATAGCGAGGAATTTCCTTCAGATACCGTAGTGGAATGCGCCCAAGGAAATCCGCTGGCACCAATCGCGCGACCTGTGCGCTCATATTGCGTACCGCATCAACGTAGGCAGGCGACTTCGCCTCATCCAGCGCCCGAACGACCTCGAAGCGGGCAGCCATGATCTCTTTTGCCAGACCAAGCAGCGTTTCGAAACGGCCGGGCCACCTGTTGCGCCGCTGGGCTATACGAGCTTCCCATTCGGCCGCCGTTCGCGGCAACTCGTCCGCGTCGAAGAACGTGTACCACGCCGACGCGCGCAACAGTTCATCGGCCAGCCTTTCGGCGCTGCCGAGCGACGCGTAGTGCAATCCCAAATCGCGTTCCTTCTTCAGCAGATTCCGCAATGTGCGCGTCGTCTTCTGGTCGTTCAGCAACGCGATCCTCGAGTACCCGTCGCGAGACGCGCGACGCTGCTCGGCAGCTGACGCTGTCATCACCAACGATACGCTATCACCCCGATCGAACAGCGCGGGATAGACGATCAAACGCCCTTCGCCGTCGTCGAGTACCCGTTGCGACGGCACTTCGGCGTCCGGAAAATGCGTCAACCGATGCACTTCGAGAGATTCACGAACGTGCTGCGTATCGAGACGTTGCGTGATCCGCGTCCGCAGGCGACCGAGCAACGCCGCGAGGTCGCGGTCCTGATCGACGAGATGCCCCTTGGCATCGCGTACCTGCACGTTCATCCTCAGGTGCGCATCGATCACATCGACACGCCAGGCATCGAGCGGAATGCGCACCCCGTACATTCCGTCAACGCGCTCACCGAGGACTCGTTCGAGACGGCCGCGTCGATAGACGTCGGCGCGCAACAGCTTCGGGGCGATCGCCTCGACCTTCTCCGGCACCGGCGCCAACGGACGGCGCAATGCCTTCGGTAACGACCGGATCATCGCTTCGCACTTCGCCCCGAGCAATCCGGGCACCAACCAATCGAGCGGTTCCTGCCTGACGTGCGCGAGCAGCCCGATCGGAACCTGTAGCGAAACCCCATCATCGGGCGCGCCCGGCGCAAAGCTATACCTGAGCCTGAACTCGACGTCCTGCAACACCAATGCAGATGGAAAATCTTCATCCTCGATGTTCGCGTCGAGCTGTTGCAGCACATGTTCCCGCGACATGAACAGCAACTTCGGATCATGCAGTTCGGCGCGTCGGCGCCAGGACTCGAGCTGCTTCGCGTCGCAAACATCTGCCGGAATTCGTTCGTCATAGAAAGCGGCGAGCACGTCATCCGACGCCAGCAGGTCGCGGCGGCGCTGTTTGGCTTCCAGCGCATTGACCTCGCGAACCAGCGCCAGGTTGTGGTGCAAAAACTCGGCTTTCGTCGTCACCGCTCCTGCCAACAGGCCTGCACGGATGAGAATCTCGCGCGACTGAGCCGCATCGATCCGTTTGAAACTGGCGCGCCGTTTCTCGACCAGCGGCAATCCAAACATTGAGACCTTCTCGAATGCGACTGCCTCCCCGCGCCGCGGATCCCAATGCGGTTCGCTGTAGCTGCGCTTCACCAGACGTTGTGCAGCCGCCTCGATCCACGCCGCTTCTACTGCCGCAACACAACGCGCATAGATTCGCTGGGTTTCGGATATTTCACTGCTAACGAGCCATTTGGGGCGCATCGATGCGAGTGCCGAGCCCGGAAAGATCCGAAATCTGAGGCCGCGCGCACCGAGATAGTCACCGCGCTCGTCCTGCAAACCGACCAGGCTCAGTGACCCGGCCAGAATCGATCGATGGATCGCCTCGTAGCTCGCGGCCCGGGTGTTCGGACGCATCCCGAGGTCCCGCACCGCAAGCAACAGTTGTCGATGCAAATCGCGCCATTCGCGCATCCGCTGGAACGACAGGAACCGTTCACGACAGGCTCGCTTGAGTGCGGCCGACGTGAGTTCCTGGCGCGATGTTTCGTGCCAGTTCCAGAGATTGAAGTAACCCAGATAGTCGGAGCGTTTGTCGACGAACTGCCGGTGCGCAGCATCGGCGGCCGCACGGAAATCGAGCGGCCGTTCGCGGGGATCCTGCAGTGCGAGACCGCTCGCAATGACCAGCAGTTCGCTCGTGGCGTTCTGTTTTGCCGCCTCCAGCAGCATGCGTGCGAGACGCGGATCAATGGGCAATCGTGCCATGTCGCGGCCGACCGGTGTCAAACGACCGTCCGACAGCGCGCCGAGTTCGGTCAGCAAGGTCAGCGCGTCCCGAATTGCGCGGGGCTCCGGTGGATCCAGAAATGGAAAGGTCTCGATGTCGCCCAGACCGAACGCGCGCATCTGCAATACCACCGCGGCGAGATTGGTGCGCCGAATTTCCGGATCCGTGAAGGCGGGTTGCGCGAGGTAATCCGATTCTGCGTAGAGCCGATAGCAAACGCCAGGCGCGATGCGGCCGCAACGACCTTTGCGTTGATCGGCGCTCGCCTGGGATATCCGCTCGATCGGCAACCTTTGCAGTTTTGAGCGATAACTGTATCGGCTCAGCCGCGCGTAGCCGGGATCGACGACGAAGCCGATGTTCGGAACCGTCAGAGAGGTTTCGGCAACGTTCGTCGCCAGTACGATGCGGCGCCTTCCGCCCGACGCAAAGATCCGCTGCTGTTCCGACACCGGCAAGCGTGCATAGAGCGGCAGAATGTCATAGCGATCGCGCAGCTCACGCCGCAACAGTTTCGACGTTTCGTGGATGTCGCGCTCGCCGGCGAGAAACACCAGCACATCGCTCGCGCGTTGCACCGGTTTGCGTTCGATCTCACCGATTGTCGCGAGAATCTGTTGGTCGAGATCAGCATCGGTATCGTCAGACGGACGATAGACGACTTCCACCGGGTAGCCGCGCCCACCCACCTGCACGACAGGCGCGTCCGCAAAATGCTTCGAGAACGCGGCCACGTCGATCGTCGCGCTGGTAACGATCACCTTCAGATCTTGGCGCCGACCGAGCAGAACCTTGACGTAACCCAACAGGAAATCGATGTTCAGGCTGCGTTCATGCGCTTCGTCGATGATCAATAGTTCGTAGTTCGCAAGCCAACGGTCACTGCTGATCTCGTTGAGCAGCAGGCCGTCGGTCATCACCTTGACCAGTGTGCCGCGCGACGTTTGATCGCTGAACCGGACCGCATAACCCACCTGCTCGCCGAGCGCCACCGCGAGTTCTTCCGCGATGCGACGCGACACCGCGCGAGCAGCGATTCGCCGCGGCTGGGTATGACCGATCAGCCCTCGCACGCCATATCCGGCCGCGAGGCACAGCTTCGGCAGTTGGGTGGTCTTTCCGGATCCGGTCTCGCCGGCCACGATCACCACGCGATGCCGGTCGAGCAGGCCACGAATCTCCTCGACGTGACGGGAAATCGGCAGCACTTCCGGAAACGTCACGCTGGGCACGCTGGCGCGTCGTTGCTGCAGGTGTTGCTGCGCGCGTCCGAGCGCATCTGAAGCGCGTTCGCGATCGTCGCGGAATGCACGCTCGAGCGAGCGCACGTCGCGCAACATCACCGAATCATGCGCAAATTCGTTGCTCAAACCTGCGTGTCCGGTGTGGTGCGCCTACTTGGTGAGGGCGCTCATGCCCTCTTCGAGACCCCGGATCGTCAACGGATACATGTTCCCGTTGACCAGCTCACGCGTCATCGCCACCGAGTTCGAGTACTCCCAGGTCTCCTGCGGCGTTGGATTGATCCAGATCAGCTTGTCATACAGGTGCGCGAAGCGGCTTATCCACACGGCACCAGGCTCTTCGTTCCAATGCTCCACGCTGCCGCCGGCGTGGGTGATTTCGTATGGAGCCATCGTCGCGTCACCGACGAACACCACTTTATAGTCGTGCGCATACTTGTTGAGGATCTCGAACGTCGCCATGCGTTCGTTCATGCGGCGACGGTTGTCCTTCCACACCGATTCGTAGATGAAATTGTGGAAGTAGTAACTCTCCAGGTGTTTGAATTCGGTGCGGGTCGCCGAGAACAACTCCTCGCAGATCTTCACGTGCGCATCCATCGACCCGCCGATGTCGAAGAAGCACAGAACCTTGACGGTGTTCTTGCGCTCCGGCTGCATGCGGATATCGAGCATCCCGCCGTTGTCGGCGGTCGCCCGGATCGTGCCGCGCATGTCGAGTTCTTCGTCTTTGCCGGTACGCGCAAATTTGCGCAATCGTCGCAGCGCGATCTTGATGTTGCGGGTACCGAGTTCGACGGAATCGTCGAGGTTTTTATACTGGCGCTCGTCCCAGACTTTCTTGGCTTTCTTCTTCTTACCCTTGCCGAGTCCACCGGCTCCTTTGCGCCCCTGCTGCTCGGGATCGTCGCCCTCCTGACCCTCTTTGCCCTCTTTGCCTTCTTTCGCTTGACGCTTCTCTTCTTCCTCGCGTGCTTTCTGGAACGCTTCGATCAGCTTCTCCAGGCCACCAAGCGATTTGATCTTTTCCAGTTCTTCCGGGGTCAGTGATTTCTCGAATTCGCGCCGCAGCCACTCGTCCGGAATCAACGATTCCAGCATGCCGTGCAAGTCCTCGAGACCCTTGAAATATGCCGAAAATGCCCGATCGAATTTGTCGTAGTTCTTTTCGTCTTTGACGAGACAGGTGCGGCTGAGCAAGTAGAAGTCGTCGATGTTCGCATAGGCAACGCGCAACTGCAGCGCCGCGAGTAAATCCATCAGCTCTCGCAACGTCACCGGCAACTTGTACTTGCGCAACGTCAGGAAAAAGTTGATCAACACGTCTAAGCTCCTACCGCACGAACGGTGCGGCCATTCAACCGCGGCTGTTGCGGCGATTCATGAACGCCAGTCGTTCGAGCAGATGCACGTCCTGTTCGTTTTTGACCAACGCGCCGTACAGCGGCGGGATCGCCTTGCTCGGGTCGCGGTTGGTGAGAATTTCGTCCGGAATGTCGTCGGCCATCAATAGTTTCAGCCAGTCGATCAGTTCTGAGGTGGACGGTTTTTTCTTCATTCCCGGCACCTTGCGGACATCGAAGAAAATGTCCATCGCTTCTTTGACAAGATCTTTTTTGATCTCCGGATAATGCACGTCGACGATCGCCTGCATCGTTTCGCGATCCGGAAAATTGATGTAGTGAAAGAAACAGCGCCGCAGGAATGCATCCGGCAGTTCCTTTTCGTTGTTGGACGTGATCACGACGACCGGCCGTTCTTTCGCCTTGATCGTTTCGCCGGTTTCGTAGACGAAGAACTCCATGCGGTCGAGTTCCTGGAGCAGGTCATTGGGAAACTCGATGTCGGCCTTGTCGATCTCGTCGATCAACAACACGACTCGTTTCGACGATTCGAACGCCTGCCACAGTTTGCCTTTCTTGATGTAGTTGCGAATGTCCTTGACGCGCTCGTCACCGAGTTGCGAATCACGCAACCGGGTGACCGCGTCGTATTCGTACAGCCCCTGTTGTGCCTTGGTCGTCGACTTGATGTGCCACTGAATCAGTTCCATACCCAGCGTCGACGCGATCTCTTCTGCGAGGAGCGTCTTGCCTGTTCCGGGCTCACCCTTGACCAGCAGCGGACGCTGCAGCTTCACCGCCGCATCGACGGCCATGCTCAACTCATCGGTGGAAATGTACGTGGCGGTGCTGTCAAAAATCATCGATTGATGTCTCGTTTAAGTGAGCTGAATTAGGAATCGAGTACTTTAATTGCCGCCCAAAGGCATAGCAAGCAAGCACCCGTGCCGCATGAAACCACTAGGCGTCGGACCGCGGACCCGGCGCTCCCGTCGCCGGGGGGCCACGCCAACGATCCTGCGCTGGCGACGCCGATACCACAGGTGCGGCATCGGGCTCACCTGCGCGCCACCGACGCACCGCGCCGACTATCAGAAACAGCACGAGGATGAACAGGCTCGCCAACCCGAGCGCAGTCAGCGCCGGACGTGCATTGCCGTCGGCGCGAAACACGCCTTCGAACAGCGCGACGACAAAGGCCGGTGCATAGTGGCCGGCGACCACCTCGATCCGCCACGGCAACATCAGCCAGACGGCGGCCA
This sequence comes from uncultured Gammaproteobacteria bacterium, assembly GCA_963812255.1. Taxonomy (GTDB): domain Bacteria; phylum Pseudomonadota; class Gammaproteobacteria; order Pseudomonadales; family Azotimanducaceae; genus DATJGR01. The sequence goes on from CAWEUM010000002.1 coordinate 427,376, forward strand.
GACACCGCAGCAGCGAGCGAAGCCACGGGTTCGGAATCGAACGGGTCAGCACGAACACGCCCGCAAGGGTTCCGAGACCCGCGAGGGCGACAACGCCCCACGCAACGACGTCGTCCATTCAGGCTCCACTCCGCTTCGGTTCGATCCAATGCACGATGCGCTGTTCGATGTCGTCCGGATGCACGTGCGCTTCCGACATCGCGCGACCACGCACCGATATGCCGGCACGGTGCACCGAATCGCGATCTCCCGATAGCAGGTAGTGCCACCACATCAGTTCGCGGCCTTCGGCACGCAGCCGATACGCGCATGTTTCGGGCAACCAGTGCAGCGCGGCCACCGCCTGCGCATCGAATTCGATGCAATCAGGTACCCGAACGTGGCGTTGCGAATAGTCCGTGCAGCGGCAGCTGTCAACATCGAGCAGATGACAGGTGACATTCGTGCAGCCGATGCGATGCGTGTCTTCGTCTTCGAGCTTGAGCTGACAACATTGCGCACAGCCATCGCACAGCGCTTCCCATTCGTCACTGCTCAGTTCGTCGAGCCGCTTCGTACGCCAGAACGCCGTATCAGTCACGCTTGAAATCCATCGACGCTGGGCGGGAGCTGCAGGTAGAACCCTCGTGTCGCGATCGCATCGAGCACCGCGGGCGCTTCACTGCGCGCCAGGCGGCGCTCGGGGGTCAACTCCAGCCTCATCGCTTCCTCGGGTGTGCCGAAGCGCGCCAGCAAAGCTGCCGGAACCCGATCGAGTCCCTCGTGCTGATCGACGAACAAATACATGTCGGCGACGCGGACGCTCTTGTAGACGATGACGTGCCTCATGCGCCGGCGGGCTCGGTCAGTTTCGCCGCAAAGATCTCACCGACGAGCTGGCGTCGCCAGCCCCGGAAGTTGGCCGGCAACCGACCATCTGCGCGCACGCTACGCAGACAGGACTCGAGATCGCGCCGCCTCGACAACAGTTCCTCGGCCATCTCGAGCGAGCGGGCGCGCTCCGCACCAATCGCTTTGAGTTCCTTCAACGCCCGCGTTTCGGAGGTCGTAAACGGTGCCGGTAGCGGCACCGGAAGCGCCTCCTCCGGCAATGCATCCGCCTGCCCGATCAACGCCAACAGTTCCTTTCCGTGGCGACGCGCAGAGATGGGTTCAACACTGTCGTACAAGGCGTCGCGATCGATGACGCGTTGTAGAGCCAACTCGACGAGCTGATCATCCTTCACCACATGGCCGCGCGGCAGGTCCTTGTCGCGGGCGTAGCGCTCCCGCCACGCACACAACGCACGCAGGCGAGCGAGCTGGCGTGCATCGCATCGCCACGCTTTGCGGACGTTCTGATAGCAGGTATCCGGATCGACGAGCGAGAAGCCGACCCGATGCTCCATCTCCTCGCCGAACCACGCCAGCCGCCCAAGCCGGGTCAGATCGGCGACTTGAGCCCGGTACACCGCGAGCAGATCCACCACGTCCTCGACCGCATAGCGCAATTGCTCCTCACGCAGAGGACGCGCCAGCCAGTCCGAGCGCGTCTCGTGTTTGTCGAGCACAACGCCTGTATAGCGCTGAACCAGATTGGCATAGCTCGGGCTGAATTCTGCGCCGAGAAACCCCGATGCCACTTGGGTATCGAACAGACGCGCCGGAGTTGCGTCGAAGTGATGCGCGAACACTTCCAGATCCTCGGAACACGCATGCATCACTTTGACGATGGATGCGTCCTCCAACAATGACCTGAATTCTGCCCAACGCGTGATCCGAAGCGGATCGACCACTGCAAGCTCGTCATCCGTCGCAACCTGATACAACGCCGCGATCGGAAAGAACGTCCGAGTGCGAATGAATTCGGTATCGATGCCAACGACCGCACACTGCCTCCAGCGCGCAACCGCGGCGACGAAGTCACTATCGTCGTCGATGTAGCCGTACTGGGCGTGAGTCAATCGATACCCCCGATCCTGCGTCGACCCGTCAGCGCGTGCACGATCGTGCCACCATCGACATATTCGAGTTCACCGCCGAGCGGCACACCATGCGCAATCCGCGACAAGCGCACGCGCGCGTGACGCAGGCTTTCGGTGATGTAGTGCGCGGTGGCTTCGCCCTCAACCGTTGGGTTCGTCGCCAGAATGACTTCTTCCAGCTCACCTTGTGCCACCTGTTCGGCCAGCGCGTCCAGACCAAGCGACTCAGGACCGATCCCGTCGATCGGAGACAGCCGTCCATGCAGCACGAAGTAAACGCCGCGATATCCACCGGCGTGCTCTATGGCAAATATATCGGCCGCGGACTCGACAACACACAGCGTCTTCTGATCGCGCCGCTCATCGCCGCAGATCCCGCACAACTCGAGTTCGCTGAACGTGCGACAGCGGCGGCAGTATCCGACGGTGTCGATTGCCTCGATCAACGTATCCGCCAACTGACGCGCGCGACTGCGGTGCTGGCGGAGCACGGAAAGTGCCATGCGCTGCGCCGTCTTCGGTCCCACACCGGGCAGCACCTGGAACGCTTCGATCAGACGATCGATCAACGGACTGATGTGCATCAAACGCGTGACATATCGCTAGAACGGCAACTTGAAGCCGTCGGGGAGCCCGAGCCCCGCGGTCAGGCTGGCCATCTTTTCCTGTTGCATCCGTTCGGCACGATGCACAGCGTCGTTGATCGCGGCTGCGATCAGATCTTCGAGCACCTCGCGGTCTTCACTCGCGATATTGGGATCGATCTGAACACGGCGTGCCTCATGCCGTCCGTTCAAGGTGACCTTCACCATTCCGGCGCCTGCTTCGCCTGTCACCTCGAGCTGTGCGAGTTCCGCTTGCATCGCCTGCATGCGCTCCTGCATCTGCTGCGCCTGCTTCATCAGATCCGTAATGCCTTTCATGTGCCGCCTTTGCTTGCGTGCCTATTTGATAGGACGCACCGAATCGAGATTCAGTTCCGCGTCGAATTCGGACATCAACGAACGCACCGTGACGTCTTCGCGCAACGCGGCGACCGCTTGTTCATGCTGCTCTGCATGCTCCCGCCGAAACCTCACTGCCGGTGTCTCCTCAGGTGGCTCGCCGGTGACGATCGTGACGTTCTGCTCGCGTCCGATCCACGCACCGAGCGCGCGTTCGATGGTACGCGTTTGCGCATCGTTGAGCAGCGTGTCGTGCGCATCGTCCAGACACAATACCCACCGATCACCCATGCGCTCGAGCGGATAGGCATTCTCGACGATCATGCGCGCAACTCCGCCGATTTCCAGTGCCTGCACCGTGATATACCAATCGTCGCCCATCGCCGGCGCCCTCGCCGCAGCTGCGGGTCCGCTGCGCGGCAAATCGGCCGCGGGCTTGCCGCGCGCCCCATCGCGGCCGTTAGTCGCCTTGCCTGGCGCGACTGTTCGGGTCGCGAGCGGTGGGTCGAGCGGCTCGAAGGCAAGCAACCGCAGCATGACCATTTCGAATCCGCAGCGCGGATCCGGCGCCAGCGACAGGTCGCGCAGACCGAGCAGCACGATCTGATAGAACAATTGCACGGTTTCGGAACTCATCGCCGCCGCAAAACGTTGTGCAACGACCCCATCCTCTTCGGTGTCGTCTTCGCGCGCACCGACCGCTTGCGCAATGGCCACTTCATGCAGCATCTCCAGCAGCGCGCCCAGTACCTCTGCGAAATCGACGGCACGTTCGGCCAGCATCCGGCATTGCCCCAGAACCGCTTCGGCGTCCGACGCCAGCACGGCGCTCAGCAGCGGTTCGATTTCGTCGTGACCGATGCTGCCGAGCATCTCGAGCACGTCCCGCTCGCGAACTTTCCCGCCACCATGAGACACCGCCTGTTCGGTAAGGCTGAGCGCGTCTCGCATACTGCCGTGTGCGGCGCGGGCGAGCGCCGTCAACGCGGCTTGATCGAACTCGATGGACTCCCGCGTCAGCACCTCACTCAGATAGCCCGAGATGATTTGAGGTAGCACGTTTTTCAGCTGAAACTGCAGGCAGCGCGACAATACCGTCATCGGTACCTTCTTCGGATCGGTCGTCGCCAGCATGAACTTGACGTGCGGTGGGGGTTCCTCCAGCGTCTTCAGCAGCGCGTTGAAGCTGTGTCCCGACAACATGTGCACTTCGTCGATCAGATACACCTTGTAGCGCCCGCGTGTCGGCAGGTATTGCACGTTGTCGAGCAGGTCTCGTGTATCGTCGACTTTCGTGCGCGATGCCGCATCGACCTCGATCAGATCGACAAAGCGGCCATCCGCGATTTCACGGCACGCACTGCACACGCCACACGGCGTCGCCGTGACGCCGGTCTCGCAGTTGAGGCATTTGGCCAAGATGCGCGCGATCGTGGTTTTGCCGACGCCGCGAGTCCCGGTGAACAGGTATGCGTGGTGGACGCGTTCGTTGTCGAGTGCATGCGTCAGCGCACGCACGACGTGATCCTGACCCACGAGGGCATCGAACCCTGCAGGGCGGAGCTTGCGTGCGAACACCTGGTAACTCATCGCGAGATCCTCAACAACGCTGTCGCGACGCCTCGCCGCGTCAATACGATCCTGGCGCCGATGCGATGCTATTGTAGGTGTCCGTCCCTCGCACTGTCACCGCATGCGTTCTGCCGAACCATTTATGATCATCGGACACCGCGGCGCCTCCGGCCTCGAGCCTGAAAATACCCTGCGCTCGTTTGCGCGCGCGCTCGACATCGGCGTCGATGCCGTCGAACTCGATGTCTATTGCGTCGAGGGTCGGCTCGTCGTCATCCACGACGAAACGCTGGAACGCACCACCAACGGGCATGGCTACGTTGCCTCCACGCCGTTCGATGTGCTGCGCACACTGGACGCCGGCGAGGACGAGCGCATTCCGACCTTGGATGAGGTACTGGCGCTGGTCGGCGGCCGGGCCATCGTCAATGTCGAACTCAAGGGGGACGGCAGCGCAGCACCGGTTGCGCAATGCATCTCGGCGCATACGGGCGTACAGACTCTGGTGTCGTCGTTTCATCACCGCGAACTGGCACGCTTCGTCGAAGCGTCTCCTCACACCCGAGTCGCACCGCTGTTTCATCGCGCTTCGCCACGGATGTTCGACATCGCCACGTCGCTGCGAGCGTGGTCGATCAACCTCGGCGCGAAACTCGCCAGCGAAGAGCGGTTGCGAGCGATCACCGAACGGGGCTATCGATCGCTGATTTACACTGTCAACGATTCGACCATCGCCATGCAATTGAAGGCGGCCGGCGCATCGGGCATCTTCACCGACTTTCCCGATCGCATGCAGGCGCTCCGGAGTGGATGAGCCGGGCGTAGCCGCTACGGCGTATCGTCAAGCGAGGCGAGTTCGCGATGCAGTTGGTACTTCTGATCGGTAACGATCTTTTCGAGCACTTCGACACGCTGCTGCAACGCATCTACCTGACGTTGCAGTTGGGCGGACTCGCCACCATCGAGTGAGCGCGCTTTTCGGCCGTCCTGCCACAACTTCATCAGCGGAATGGAGCAGCCGATCAGGACGGTCAGAAACAGAAACGTGAAGAAATCCATCAAATCGCCCCGTCAGATGTCAATTCGCTTGAGTTCGCGCTGCAGTTCGTACTGGCCCGACGTCACGTGTGACTCCATGCGCCGCAGCTTCAGTTCAATCTGATCCAGATTGGCTTGCACACCGCGCAGACTGCGTCGGGGTGACAGTTGCGGACCGAGTTCCGGTGCCGGCGACGTGTGATCCGCGCGCGTCTCCTCAGCATCATTTGAAGACACACCGTTGGGCGCTTTCGGCAAGAAGATTGCGGCTACGATGTATGCGGGGATGACTACCGACGGCATGAATATCAAGCCGGTGATCGCCAAACCGCGTACCACCCAGACCTCGACACCGAAGTACCGCGCGAAGCCGGCGCAAACGCCCGCCACGCGCTGGCGCCGCTTATCGAGATACAGCCTCGATGTCCGGTATCCGGCGCTGCCCGCCGATATGGCCGCTCGATCGCGCCAGCGTTGCTGACGTCGCCGATAGCGTCGCGCCCGACGCGATTCGAATCGCAAATCGGTTTCCTGCGTAAAGTCATCGCGCGCTGAATCGTACCCCCGGGATCCACGCCGATCGCGTAGTTCGCGTTCGAGCCGTGCGGCGGTATCGTCGACGAAGGTGGCGGCTTTGCTGCTGACGTGTTCGTTCGTCGCCGCGACGAATCCCTGAACGGCCTTCTCGAGCCGCTCGACCGAGCGCTGAAAGTCGCCTCGATGATTTCGATCGTCGTCGTCCGGTTGCGATTTGGTTCGATCGTTTTTCACGAATTCACCTTCGAGTATTCATTCGCCGAGAGCCGCGCGCGCCAGCCCGGCGTCTCGTCATCGAGTATCGACTCCAACGTCTCGATTCGCTCACCCATCTGCTCCGCCCTTACCGACAGCAGTTCGAGCAGTTGACGCTCCTCCGCCGACAATTCGGTTCGGTCGCGTTGTTTGCTGCGGTAATGCATCAGGATCCACAAAGGCGCGACGATGACGAGAAAAACGATCGTCGGGACAAAGAATGCGACAACGACATCGTTCATCACCGCTCCTAGTTGGATTGCGTGCTGCCTGCAGCCGGCGTTCCGCTCTGCGATGGGCCGCCGACACGCGCCTTGAGCGCTTTGAGATCTTCATCGATCTTTTCGCCGCCTTCCAGATCTTTGATTTCGTCCGCCAACGTGCGTTGTCCCAGATCGAATGCTTCGATTTGACCTTCCATGTCATCCATCTTCCGCTCGTACTGCTCGAAGCGCTGGATCGCATCGTCCAGATTCGCGTCGTTGAGCTGTCGCTTCACGCCGAGACGTGTCTTGGCGGCTTTACCGCGCATGATAATCGCGTTCTGACGTGTTTTGGCGTCCTTGATCTTCTGCTGCAGCGCTGCCGTATCTTCCGACAGCTTTGCCAGTGTCTCTTCGAGCAACGTGAGTTCCCGGCTTGCGGAATCAGCGCTCTCGCCAGCCTTGTTGCGTTCAACCAGTGCGGCGCGCGCCAAGTCGTCGCGCCGCTTGCGGATCGCAACTTCGGCCTTGCGCTCCCACTCGAGCGACTCCCCTTTGAGCCAATCGCGACGACGAACCAGTTCCTTTTTATCGGCGATGATTCGAGCCGACGTAGTTCTCACCTCCACGAGGGTCTCTTCCATCTCCTGGATGATCAGACGGACCATCTTTTCCGGATCTTCGGCCTTGTCCAGCAAGGCGTTCAGATTGGAATTGATGATGTCCGTCATGCGCGAAAATATGCTCATGGTGCCTCCTGGGCTTGTCGATCCGAAACGATGGATCTCGTTCCGGTGTTGGTGTTCTGCTATCAGCATTCGTGCCAGCTTGGATCAATCAGCATAAGTCATTGATTATTAGATAATAATTTCGCGATCTAGTACGATTTGCGGGGCTTCTTCTTCTGCAAGCATGGTGGATATCGCCAACAGTTGGCAGAATCCCGCGATGGAACGAGAGATCGAACGCCTGCTAGGTGAGTCACCCGCATTTCTGCAGGTGCTCGACGATGTTTCGAAAATCGCGCCGCTCGAAAAGCCGGTGCTGATCGTCGGCGAGCGCGGGACCGGCAAGGAGCTGATCGCGGCGCGCTTGCACTACCTGTCCAATCGCTGGGATGCCGAGTTCATCAAGATGAACTGCGCGGCCATCAGTGATTCTCTGCTGGAGACCGAACTGTTCGGTCACGAAGCGGGCGCGTTCACCGGTGCGTCGCGCAATCACCGCGGACGGTTCGAGCGCGCCGACGGCGGCACGTTGTTTCTCGACGAACTCGCCACGACCTCGAAGTTGGTGCAGGAAAAGATCCTACGGGTCATCGAATATGGCGAATTCGAACGGGTCGGCGGCAGCAAAACCATTCGCGTCAGCGTGCGCCTGATTGCAGCAACGAACGAGGACTTGCCAAGGCTCGCCGAGCAAGGCGCGTTTCGGCGCGATCTGCTCGATCGGCTCGCATTCGATGTGATCACGTTGCCGCCATTGCGCGAACGCCAAGGCGACATCGCGCTGCTGGCGGAGCATTTTGCGATCAACATGGCAACCGAACTCGGCCAGAAGTTGTTCCCCGGCTTCACCGAACGTGCCCGCGACGTGCTGCTGAACCACGATTGGCCCGGCAATGTGCGCGAATTGAAGAACGTGGTCGAGCGCTGTGTGTACCGCAATCCGGATGCGGCGAAGCCGGTCGACGCAATCACACTCGACCCGTTCGCTTCACCGTTCCGACCGCGCGGCAATATCCCAACAGCGGCACCGAACCCCGCCAGCGACGCGACCCTGCCGCTCGACCTCAAGGAAACGGTGCAGATGTTCGAGATCGACTTGCTCGAGCGCGCCTTGGAAACCGGTCGCTTCAACCAGCGCCGCGCCGCGGAACTGTTGGGACTCACCTATCACCAGCTGCGCGGCTACCTCAAGAAATACAACCTGTTGAAATCGAGTGACTCAGTCTCGGAGTGAGCCGACGATCAGCGACATACCACTGGCTGAAGACGCACGCATCGACGCGGCTGGAGTATGGAAGCGGCGAAGACAGTCAGCCGTTTCCGGATCTGCTTCGGAAAACGGACTATCCTCCGGCGTCGCGGTGCGCCTGGCGGCACAGGTCGACACGATTTTCGTCTTGCCCAGGGTTACTCCGCTACAGGCATAACCCATGACCGATTACTCGACTAAGAATATCGTCGGCTACGCAGACCCGCTGTCTGTACGCGCCGGCGACACGCTCTCGGTTTTCGTGAGCTGCGAACCGGCAGGAGATTTCGACGCTTCGCTGGTGCAGCTCATCAGCGGCGACGCGCGACCACATGGCACCGGATTCCGCGAAATCGCAGTTGCGGCTTCCTTTGCCGGCACCTATGCGGGTGTCCATCAGCCACTGATTTTGGGTTCCTACGCAGTACTGCCGGATCTGCCCGAGAGTCGCGCGCTGACGTTTGCGTGCTATTTCTATCCGACGTTGCTCGAATCCAACGAGCAGACGCTGGCGCACTGCGCCGGTTTCAGCGTTGGCATCGGCGCGTTTGGTCTGAACGTCGTCGTGGCAGATGAAAGGATCGAGGTGGGCGTGGCACTGCGACAGCACCGGTGGCATAGGCTCGTGGTGAGCCTCGACGAGCAACTCCTGGTGCGCGTCGATTGCCTGCCGCAGGGACCCGGCGAACAAACGGCCGCGTTCGCGACGACGCGTTCGGTACGGTCGCACCGAATCCCGCGCAGCGATTGGGAACTGGCCCGTCAAGCGCCCGGGCGCGGCCACTTCAACGGGCGCATCGAATCCGTACGGATCTACGGTGTTGCCGTCGAGGTCGACGCGGCGGCCATCGATCTGGACCTGGCCCGGCCGAGCCGACCCGGTCTGAACGGCGCGTGGGACTTTTCGCTCGGCGTCGAAACGAAGGCACTCGTCGACGTATCCGGACACGACCGCCACGGCTCTGTACGCCAGATGCCAACACGCGCAGTGAGGGGCGCAAGCTGGCGCGGAGACGTATTCGATTGGCGGAACGATCCATCGCAGTACGCGGCGATCCATTTTCACGACGACGACCTCGTGGACGCGCAGTGGAACCCGAGCATCACCTGGCGGATTCCGGACGACGTGAGGTCGGGGGTCTATGCCGTGAAGCTCACGAAAGAAGGCAGCGAAGACTACGTTCCGTTCTTCGTCAGGCCGGCAGCGCATCATCATCGGTCGCCGGTCGCGGTGCTCGCGGCGACGGCTACATATATCGCATATGCCAATCAGCGCCTGACCTTCTCCGGCGGCATCATGGGGCACCGTAAACCGTCGAACGCCAACGACGCGTATCTGCTCGCGCACCCGGACGTCGGCTGTTCGCTGTACGATCACCACCGCGACGGCAGCGGCGTCCACTATTCCTCGAGACTGCGGCCAGTTCTGAACCTGAAGCCGAAGGGCATGCCGTGGTCGTTCACTGCGGATACGAACCTGCTCGCGTGGCTGCACCACATCGGCCAACCGTTCGATGTGGTCACAGATGAGGATCTGCACCGCGAGGGAGCCGATCTGCTTGCGCCCTATGCCGTGGTGATCACAGGCACGCATCCCGAGTATCACTCCACACAGATGCTCGACGGCCTGCAGGATTGGCTCGCAGCGGGCGGCCGCCTGATGTACATGGGCGGCAACGGATTTTATTGGCGCATCGCGTACTGCCCGGATGATCCCGCGATCATTGAGGTGCGCCGAGCCGAGGACGGTACACGCGCATGGATCGCCGAACCCGGTGAGTACTATCACGCGTTTACCGGCGAATATGGTGGCCTGTGGCGCCGCATCGGTCGGCCACCCAATCAGCTCGTTGGAGTCGGGTTCGCGGCGCAGGGATTCGACGGCGGAACGCACTATCGCGTCACCGCCAATGCCCTCGATGCGCGCGCCGCGTTCATCGTGGCGGGTCTCGAAAATCTTCAGATCATTGGCGATCACGGCACGCAAGGGGGCGGCGCTGCCGGCGAAGAGATCGATCGATACGACACATCGCTCGGTTCGCCGGCACACGCGCTCGTTATCGCAACTTCCGAAGGACACCGCCCGGGCATGCTGCGAGCAAAGGAAGAGTTCTTCATGATGCGGCCACTCGCGAACGATGCGGACGTGCGCGCCGACATGACGTTCTTCGAAACGGCCGCGGGCGGCGCGGTGTTCAGCAGCGGCTCGATATCCTACGCGGGTTCGCTGTCCAGCAACGGCTACGACAACGACATTGCGCGCCTCACCGGGAACGTACTGCGCCGTTTCGTTGACGCGACGCCGTTCGACATGCCGACAGCATCGTCGTGACTTCGGCCTACAAGCCCTGCTCGGCGAACTGTATGAACAGAGTCTGCATCGCCGTCACGCGAGCGATGTAACTCGACGCGAGATGACTGCCGCAGTGCTGGTCCGGCGTCAGCCGAAGGTGTTGCGCGATGTATCTGTTGGCGGCGCCGACGCCGCATAGATGCATCAGCGCGGCTACATTCTGCTTTTGGCCCAGTGTTGCGGAGCGAATGCCATGCCGCCGCAACACACGAGACACATTGAAATCGAGATAGGCTGATGCCATTTCGACCGCATGGGTCGGTATCACCCGGCTGTACAATCCATTGAACCAACATGACCGCCATGCGTGCCAAGGCCCGTCTTTCACGACGTGGTGGTCGTGAATGCAATAGTGCCGCGCTTCGGCGAACGTGGCGTCGGTGAACTGATACATGCCCACCGCGCTCGAGGCGGGTCGATACACGTCCCATGGATCTGTCGTCAACGCCCAGCGCCAATAGGTCCGGGCGACCGGATTGCCAGACCCCTCCACCTGCGCCAACGCCGCAAGCAACGCCGGCGTCATCGTTGCCGTCGCATGCGCGCGGAAGATCGGCGCGTAGGCTCGCCAGGTTTCGGCCGGGGTCTTGTGCAGCACACCACTGACCGGAAAGAACAACTCGGTCGGCTTTCGAACGACCTGATACATCCAATTGACCACGGCCCACATCATCAATAGAGCAGTCAAGACGGTTGCAACCTGTGCATAAACTGGTGCGCGGCTAAACCAGCGGACCCAACGGCGCCGCAAAGGCGCGCTGGGCCAGACTGCGCGCAGCACTCGCCGGCGCTTGCGCCGCCTCCGGCTCCGCACAGTCTTCTCCGCGCTACCGCGCACGACAACACCTCGCGAAGACGCAAATGAGACAGATCATCGCGGGTAGCTTATCTTACGGCGCTCAGCCACGCGCAGCAGGGCATTGCATGACGGGGACCACGTCGAAAGGCGAATCCGAACGCGCTGGCGGCGATCGATTCTGGTCCTATCTGCACACCAGGGAGATCGATTTTCTGCCATCCGGCGCATTGCGCTGGTGGCTGCTCGCGTTGATCGTGCTGGGATGGGCCGTGGAGCAGTACGAGGGACTCAAGACTGGGCCGGTGCTGGTCTACGTGCTCGCGGAATTCGACAAGTCGTTGACCCAATGGGGCTACGTTGCCGCGCTCGCGGGACTGGTCTATAGCGCCGGCGCAGTGCTGCTCAGCCGTGCAGCCGACCGATTCGGCCGACGTCCGCTGATGATCTGGCCGGTGGTGTGCTACGTGGTGATTTCCATCGCCGGCGCACTCGCGCCGTCGTTCATCGTGCTCGCGTGCCTGTCGATGGCCGGCAGTTTCATGATGGCGGGTATGAGCCCGGCCGTTCATGCCGCGTCGCGCGATCTGACGCCTCGTATGGGGCGCGCGATGGTCTACTCGTGGGTATCGCTGGCCTTCACGATCGGCGCGCTGATGTCTACCACCGTGGCCGCGCACACGCTGCCGATCTGGCCAGGCTGGCGTTCACAATACTGGATCGCGGCCGCACTCGGCGGTGTCACCGCCGTCATCATCTATGTGTTCTATCGTGATCTGTCTGCGCGCATACGCGGCCGCGTCGTGGAGATCGTGGACGCAATTCCCCAGCAGACGCTCGCTGTCGGGACGGTCGAAACGGCATCCGCCGTCACCAAGCTCGACAATCACTATGATCAGGGCCGCGCCGTTTATCGCAGCCCGCGTTTGTGGGCGCTGTCGTTCACGATCGTCTTCTGGTCGCTGACGTACGTCACGGTGTCGGCCTACGTACCGACGTATCTCGCGCAGAACTATCACATCGAACCGGCGCGCGCGGCCGGCATTACCTCCTACTTCTGGATCGTGTTCACCTGCAGCGTGTTCTTGTCGGGCTGGTTGTCTGATCGGTTGCAGGTGCGCAAGACGATCACCGCATTCGGTGGCATCACCACCGGCGCATGCTTTCTGGTCGGTGCGCAGATTCCCATAGGAACGCCGGACGCGACGCTCGCGCTGGTCTGGTCGACGACCGGTTTCTGTGCGGGCTTCATCTATCCCGCCTGGTGCGCGATCTATTCGGAGACCGCCGAGGCCATCAGTCCTCACGGGGTCGGGCGCGCGTTCGGCATCACTGCGACGCTCGCGCCGGTCTCGGGTCTGTTTCTCAACCTGGGGCTCCCGCGGGTCGTCGAGACTTTCGGATGGTCGACATGGATGACGATCGCGGGTTTCTGCTGCTTTGGCGCCGCAATACTGGTCTCGTTCGGCGAAGGCCCGTGGTGGGTACCGGGCGCCGCTCGACAGCGGCCGGTTCATTCGGCAACGGCCGCTGATGCGACCGCACCCTAATAGACGCTTTATGGGCGACAGCGATCCCGCGCCTGGCGACGCCCGCGCATCATCCGATCGAAGTACCCCGGCCTTGGCGCTATGCTGCCGGGGTCGCCACCGAATCGCCTTGGCATCAGCACAGGAGAATGTTTCATGCTCGACCTCATCATTCGCAACGGGCGCATCGTCGACGGCACCGGCAGTGACGCGTTCGACGGTGACATCGGTATCCAGAACGGTCGCATCGTCGCGATCGGCCGCGTAGACGACGCAGCGAAACAGACCCTCGACGCCAACGGCCGTGTCGTATCGCCGGGCTTCGTCGACGTACACACCCACTACGATGCGCAAGTGTTCTGGGACGGCGCGCTGAGCCCCTCGTGTTATCACGGCGTAACGACGATCTTCGGCGGCCACTGCGGCTTCAGCATCGCGCCGCTGTCCAAAGACGCCGCACCTTATCTGCTCAACATGTTGTCGCGCGTCGAAGGCATGCCGGCGAACAGTCTCCAAGCCGGCGTACCGTGGGACTGGGAAACGTTCGGCGAATACCTCGGCAAACTCGACGGCAATCTCGGCGTCAACGCGGGATTCATGGCGGGGCACAGCGCGATTCGCCGCGTCGTGATGGGCGAGCGCGCGGTCGGGCATCAGGCAACAAAAGCCGAACTCGATCGAATGAAGGCGCTGCTGGCGCAATCACTGACACAGGGCGCGATGGGATTTTCATCGACCGTCTCGCCAACGCACAACGATGCAGACGGCAATCCTGTGCCGTCGCGCCACGCGAGCCGTGACGAGCTCATCGAACTCGCACGCGTATGTCGCGACTACGAAGGCACGTCGCTGGAGTTTCTGCCGGCGGTCGGCCGCTTCTCGCAGGAGATCATCCAACTGATGGCGGATCTGTCGAGTGCCGCTCAACGCCCATTGAACTGGAATGCGCTGAACGCAGGCGACCCGGACACGATGGAGAACCAACTCTCCGCGACCGATTACGCGCGCAGCAACGGCGGCGACGTGCGCGCATTGACGATCCCCCAGCCGATCACGCTGCGCATCAATTTGTTCGCCGGCTTCGTGTTCGATGCGTTGACCGGCTGGGACACGCTGTTCCGGCTGTCGGTCGAAGACCGGATCAAGGCACTCAGCGATCCGGAGAGACGTCGCTCGCTCGACGAGAGTGCGCGCGCATCGGGGCCACTACGCGGACTCGCGAACTGGTCGGCACTCACCGTGCATTCCGTCTTCAAACCCGAGAACCGGCATCTCGAGGGCCGCACGATTGGGGACCTCGCTGCCGAACAACGCAAGACGCCGTTCGACGCGATGCTCGATCTTGCGATCTCCGAAGGTCTGCGCACCGCATTCATGCCGCCGGCTGTCGGCGGCGACACAGCGTTGTGGAAGGTTCGGGGGCAGTTGTGGCTGGACGAGCGGACCGTAATCGGCGCGTCGGACGCCGGCGCGCACCTCGACATGATCGACACGTTCGCATTCTCGACCCAGGTGCTCGGTAACGGCGTACGTGAATTCAACGCCATCGGCCTCGAACAGGCGGTGCATCAATTGACCCAGGTGCCGGCGGAGCTGTTCGGCCTGCGCGAACGCGGCGTTCTCCGCACGGGGTGGCACGCCGATATCGTGGTATTCGACCCGCAGACGGTCGGCTCCGGTCCGGTGCACATGCGCCCGGACCTGCCCTGCAACGAACCGCGCATCTACGCCGATGCATATGGTGTCGACCATGTATTCGTCAACGGCGTGCAGATCATTCGTGACGGCAAGCACACCGATGCGCGCCCCGGGATTGCACTGCGGTCCGGCAGAGACACGTATACGCCGACGATGCGGACCCACAGCGCAGCGCTTGCTTGACGTTCGCAACGAAGCGGGCCTCAGTGCGCCAATCGACAGCCATCTCGCCCGAGGACCGGTTCACGAAAATCGCCCGCGTGGGGTGCCCGCGCCGCGGCGTCCCCGGTAGACTGCGCAGGCACTCTGCGCGATGCCCGACCCTGGAGAAACGATGAGCAACGACGCCCCGATCGATTGGGTCACGACCATACTGTTCTCGACAACCTTCATCGCTGCCGTGGTCGGGGTCCCGCTGTATGGATTTCTGGTCGGGTTTTCGACGGCGAGCTGGGTGTGGTTCGCGCTGTTCCTGTTCGCCTCGGGGCTGTCGATTACTGCCGGCTACCACCGCCTGTGGGCCCATCGATCGTACGAAGCGCATTGGTCGGTTCGCCTGTTCTTCATGTTGTTCGGCGCGATGGCGATTCAGAACAGCATCTACATCTGGGCCGCCGGCCATCGCCCGCACCACCGCTACGTCGATGACGAGGATCGCGACCCGTATTCATCGCGGCGCGGAATGTGGTTCTCGCACATTGGCTGGATGCTGCGCAAATACGCAAGCGGCGAACCGGATTTCAAGTACGTCAAAGATCTGGAACGCGACCCGATCGTGATGTTCCAACACCGTCACTATGTCGCGCTGGTGCTCGCCATGAACATCGCGCTGCCACTGCTCGTCGGGCTCCTGTCGGGCGACGTGTGGGGCACGTTGCTGCTGGCGGGTGTGTTGCGTCTGGTCGTCAATCATCACGTCACATTCTTGATCAACTCGCTGGCGCACGGTTGGGGCCGGCAGCCGTATACCGATCGCAATACTTCGCGCGACAACCCGATTCTCGCCCTGTTCACCTATGGCGAGGGTTATCACAATTTCCATCATCTGTTTGCCAACGATTACCGCAATGGCGTTCGCTGGTGGCAATGGGATCCAACGAAGTGGCTGATCCGCGGTATGTCGATGCTTGGGCTCACGAGCAAGCTGCGCGTCACACCGTCGGTCGTCATCGAGCAGGCTCGACTGGATATGCAGTTCAGTCGAGCTCAGGTCAGCGTGGCAAAGCAGGCCGAACGTGGCGACGGGCTCGCGGTCGAATTGCGCGAACTGATCAGCCGTGAATACGAAGCCTTCACCGCCACCCTGGCCGAGTGGTCCGCGACGCGCGACACGTGGTTGGCAGCGACACGCGACCACGTTGCCGAAAGGCTTGCCGAAGGACTCGCCGGAAGGTTCGAACACATCGACCTGGCCGCCTATGCCCGAGAGATCGAGTCGAGGCTGCGCGCCCAGCGACGCCGCCTCGAGCGCCTCGCGCAGCAACCTCTTTACTAGAACCGTTCTCCAGGAGACGTTCTGTCTCCGAACGCATCCCGATGTCGAGCACGCGTTGACTTACCACGCCCGGCCGACGCCACACGCCACGCGCGGGGTGGGTTACCCGGCGCGAGCAGCCTTGAAGTCCGGGTCGCGCTTTTCAAGGAACGCGCTGATCGCCTCTTTGTGTTCGGGCGACGCATAACACTGCGTCAACGCCGCGATCTCGCGCTGTTGCACCAGCCGCGTGTCGCCCTCCGCGGCGTTCTGCGTCAGCAACTGCTTCACCATCCGCAATGCCGCCTGGGGGTTTTCACCCATCGCGCGCGCCGCATCCTTCGCGGCGGTCAACAGATCGGCCGGATCGACCAGCTTGTCGACCAGACCCATCGCGTGCGCTTCTTCCGCGACAATTGTCTTGCCAGTCAGCATCAGTTCGCTGGCGGCGCCAAAGCCAACCCGCAGCGCAAGGTAGTGCGAACTTGCGAGTTCCGGTACCAGGCCCATCTTGATGAACCGGACGCTCAGCTTCGCGCCACGCGAGGCGATCAGCAGATCCATCGGCAGGATCTGCGTCAGACCGACGCCGATCGCGGCGCCGTTGATCGCCGCGACGATCGGCTTCGAAGCGCGCACCAACTCCACCCAATCTCCGGTTCGCGCACCCTGACGCGAGGCGCCACGCTCATCGGCCTGCGCCTTGAAAACCGCTTCGATGTCCGCACCGGCGCAGAAACCCCGCCCTGCGCCGGTCACGACGATCGCGATCACGTCATCATCGTCGTTGGCGTCGGTGATCGCGCTCGCCAGTTCCCCACCCATCTGATACGTCCACGCGTTCAGTCGCTCTGGGCGGTTCAACGTGATCGTTAGAATACCGTCGTCGTTGCTCGTAAGAATGGTTTCGTAACTCATTGTGCTATCGATGCTCCTTTGTAAACCGGTTTTCTCAGATCTGTCGCCCTGCCGCGCGCCAAAACTCGTCGCGCAGCTTACGTTTGAATAGCTTGCCGGAATCTTCGCGCGGCAATTCATCGCGAAACTCGATGATTTTCGGCAGCTTGTACCGGGCGATGCGTTCACTCAAGAACGCACGCACCTGCGCCGCGTCCAGCGCCGCACCTTTGGTGCGCTGAATGACCGCCGCCAGCGCCTCGCCGAATTCGTCGTCGGGAATGCCGAACACCGCGCAATCGAAAACGCCGGGCAATTCGTACAACTCGGTCTCGATTTCCTTCGGATAAATGTTCACGCCGCCTGATATCACCATGTCGTTCTTGCGGTCCGACAAATATAGAAAGCCGTCGTCGTCGAGATAGCCGATATCCCCAGCCGTCCACAGGCCATCGTGTTCCATTGCCGCGCGCTTTTCCGGATCGTTCTGATACACGAAATCCGGATACAGCTTGAACCGGGCAAAGATCTCGCCCGGCGTGCCGTTTGGCACTTCATGGCGTTGCGCATCGAGCACTTTCAGTTCGACGTGTGGCAGGGCTTTGCCGACAGTCCCGGGATGACTCAGCCAATCGTGTGAGTCGCAGTACACGACAGCGCCGAGTTCGGTCGAGCCATAGTGTTCCAGCAGCACGGGGCCGAACCAATCGATCATCTGGCGTTTTACTTCCGGCGCAGTCGGCGCGGCGCCGTGCACAACGACTTTCAGCGATGAGACATCGTATTTGTGGCGCACCGCATCGGGTAGCCGAAGCAGCCGCACGAACATCGTCGCCACTGCGTATGCGTGCGTGATTCGGTGACGATCGATCAGCTCCAGATAGCGCTGCGCGTCGAAGCGCGGCTCAACGACAATGGTCGAGTTCGTATCGATCGCGCGACGAAAGAATCCATTGGGGGTCGCGTGATACATCGGCGCCGTCAACAGCGCAACGATATCCGGCTGCGAGAAGTCCATGACGAGGTCGACCATCTTGCCCATGCCAACGGCTTCTTCGGCATTCGGCGCCTTCCGACGTACGCCCTTCGGCCGACCGGTCGTGCCCGATGTGTAGATCATGCTGCCGGGGGATGCAACGGGTTCCTGCGGCAGCGGCGCGAACTGAGTGAGCCAATGCTCCCACGCCACATCGTCAGTTGACGGCGCGTGGCGCGCTTGTGGGATCGAAAACGCCGCCGCGATCTCCGGCGGCGTCTCGACGATGAACAAACGCACGGAGTCCGGAATCTGCTCTCGAATCGGCCCGATCAGATCAGCATGCGCGATCAGCGCTTTCGCGCCGGAGTCCTGCAAGATGTAGGCTACCTCCGGACCCGAGAAGTGCCAATTGATCGGCACCAGATGCGCACCTAGCCGGTTTGCCGCATAGGCCGCTTCGAAGAAAGGGAAATCGTTGCGCAACAGTACCGCAAACGCATCGTCATGCTGGATGCCGAGCCGATGTAGCCCGTTCGCCGCGCGCAAGGCGCGCTCATGCATTTCGGAGATGAGCAGTTCACGATGTCCGCAGATGATTTTGCCGGGTTGTTTTTCCATGGGGTTGTCAGCGCGCGTGCCCGACCCGCAAAGTACCACTTTCGAAAACGAAACGAGAACTACAGAGAACCACAAGGGGAATATGCGATGACTACAGCCTGGACTCCTGCCCGTATGCGCGAGGTATTCGAGCGCGTGAAGAACTGGGGGCGATGGGGCGCGGAAGACGAGAACGGCGCCCTGAATCTCATCACGCCGGCCAAACGGCGCGAAGCTGCGGCCGCAGTCGTCAGCGGCGAGCTCGTCAGTTGCGCGCGCGAACTGGCGGTCCAGTCGTC
The DNA here is from genome assembly GCA_963812255.1 of uncultured Gammaproteobacteria bacterium. Classification (GTDB taxonomy): domain Bacteria; phylum Pseudomonadota; class Gammaproteobacteria; order Pseudomonadales; family Azotimanducaceae; genus DATJGR01. The sequence goes on from CAWEUM010000002.1 coordinate 446,488, forward strand.
AGTCGAAAATCCGAACCCGGCGCTGCACATGATGATTCAGGGCGGCGACGATTGCGTGATCCCCGGCGTGGGCCTCGAAGCAGCGATGGATTTCGTCGGTGTGGCCTTTCACGGCATGGCGACGACGCACATCGACGCCCTGTGCCATGTGTTCGTCGACGGCCGCATGTACAACGGCTTCGCCGCCACCGAAGTGAAAAGCACCGGAGCGCGGCGCGGCAGCATTATGTGCGCCCGCGACGGCATCACCTCACGCGGCGTGCTGCTCGATGTGCCGCGCACGCTGGGCGTGGAATGGATCGATGCAAAATCCGCGATCACGGTTGCGCAACTCGAAGCCACCGAACGAGCCCAGAACGTGCACGTCACCGAAGGCGACATCCTGATCGTCGCGACGGGCCGCGACGCGCGCCGCACCAAACACGGTCCGTGGAGTCCGATCGCGGACGGCCTCGCGGGCATGCATCCCGAGTGCGTCGAGTGGATTCACGATCGCGGCGTTTCGGTGCTCGGCAGTGACGGCGTGTCCGACGCGCTCCCCAACATCGACATCGAGGGGTGGGGGATGCCGATTCATCAATGTGCGCTCGTCTCGATGGGCGTCCACTTGCTCGACAATCTGCGGCTCGATCGTCTGGCTGATGCGTGTGCGCGGGCGCAGCGCTGGTCGTTTCTGTTTACCGTCGCACCGTTGCGCATCGAGCGCGCAACCGGATCGCCAGTGAATCCGATCGCAATGTTGTGACGTCAGTGCGGTCAGACAACGGCCCGCGTGCATCGATCGGCCTGTGCGTACTGTTCATCGGTTTGCATCGCCACCGCGTTGTCGCCTTGCCATCGCAATTCGATCGCGAAATGATGTCGGTTGCTGGTCCGGTACGGAGAGGTCTCATGTTGGTTCGTCTGGCTTTGCTGGTTTCGATGTTCTGCGCTGGGTCGATTCACGCGACGGACGTACCCGGCAGCAAGGACCATCCGTTGATCAAACGCTATGAGGGCTCCGAACTGTACGCGTACAAAGAAGCCGCGTTCGACGAATATTTTCTGATGATCAAGCCGGCGACGAACTATGGCGGCAAGGACAAGAACCTCGACTCGACGCAGACACTGCAGGGAAGAGTGACCGAGCGCAGTTACAGCCTGCCACCGGGACGCAGCACGCTCGAGGTCTTTCAGAACTATCGCAACGAACTGCAGGCCGCGGGGTTCGAGGCCATCTGGGAGTGCAGCAACAACGCCTGTGGAGGACGCAACTTCAATCATGCGGTGATTCCCTACGTCGCCGGCTTCGGGGGCAATGAAGAGGATCAGCGTTTTATTGCGGCGCGGCTGCCTCGTGACGAAGGTGATCTCTACGTCTCTCTTTACGTCGTGCGTAACTACTCTGTTGGTGGCCCTACCCAAAACATGATTCATGTGCGACTCGACACGATCGAGATTGCGCCCATGGAATCTCGGATGGTGACGGTAGATGCCGAGGCGATGACAAAGGGGCTCGACGAAAGCGGCCACATCGCGCTGTATGGAATTCTGTTCGATACCGACAAAGCTATCGTGAAGCCCGAATCGCAGCCGGCACTACAGGAAATTGCGCGCCTGCTGGGGTCCGATGCGAATCTGACACTCTGGGTCGTGGGCCACACCGACAATCAGGGCAGCGCGGACTACAACCAGAATCTGTCCAGCCAGCGAGCGCGCGCGGTGCTGGACGTTCTCGTTCGCCAATTCGGGATTGAGCCCGGTCGCCTGCAGGCCGCGGGCGTGGGGTTTCTCGCTCCGGTGGCCAGCAACCAGACCGAAGAGGGTCGGGCATTGAATCGGCGTGTTGAACTGGTTCGGTGAATATCGCGCGCTGGCGAGCGGTTGAGAGATGTCGCGATCGGTTGGCGCTGGTAGCTCATCCTCGTCGGGGCAATGAATTTGTTGGCCGTCGCCTACGAGCGGTACCCTGATCGCGCTCTGCCCACGTGAATCGCGCGTCACCACAGCCTCTTCAAATAGCTGATGTGCTCATAGCCCAGTGGGTAGTTCGGTACGGATCCGACACGCCGGAAGCCGAGCTTCTCGTAGAATCGCGGTGCCTGAAAGCTGTGCGTCGACAGCACGATCTGGCTGCAGCCGCGGCGACGTGCTTCCGACTCGGCCGCCTCGAGCAAGCTGCGGCCGAGACCACTCCGACGCGCGGCCTCTTCAACCCAAGCGTAAGTGATTTCGCAGCAACCGCCCCATGTATGCCCAGACAAAGCGGCGACCGTTCGACCGTCGCGCTCGATCGAGGCGACCAGCATCTCGCCGTCGAACATACCGGTGGTTTTGGAGTTGAATTCATACAAGCGATCGGACAGCCAGTCGACGAAGCCGGCTGCCGGTTGCGACGTCATGCGAACGTCAGCGGGAATGGCGGCCTTCATCACCACGTCGGTACGCTGTCGGTTGTCGAAACTCTGCATCGGTCCCTGCGGCTCTGCGTCCGACCATCCTTCGGAGAATCGACCATGTGTGTACTCGGAGATGACGCGGCGCCAGAACTGTTGAGCAGGCACGTTGCCGCGTAACTGCGCGACCCACCATCGAGCGCGGAACTGATCGAACAGATCCACCGCTGCCCTTCTGCCGACCCCCGACCGCCTGAATCGTCTTGCGATGAAGAATTCCGAAACTGAGTAAGTCTCCATTTCGACTTCGCGTACCAACGCAAAGCCGGCGAGTTCGCCGTCTACATTGATCAGGAACGGGTGTCGATAATCCTCGGTCCAGTAGGCTTCAAGATGACGACCAGGGTCGAAGCGTCCGCGAGCATCGAGCGATTCGCTTTCGAATTCGCTCAGGTCGTGGAGGTACAACTGCATCAGATTCGCGATGGTATCCCTATCCTGTGAAACGGCGCGTATGAGTCGGACACTTTTCATCGTTCGTTCATTCCCGATCTGCTGGCTCGGAGTATTGGCTGCTGGCACCGAGCACGCCGACTACTGCGACATCGGTCTGGTGAAATCTTCGGAACCGTGACGTCTGACGCGGTTTGTCTCTCATGGTTCGGGCGCGCCTATCGATAGCGACTCACCAGGTACCGTATCGGTCGCAGAATTGAGCAAGATGTAGAGTCCGACCACGATGAGCATCGCCGGTACGAGCCACCGTTCGGCACGCTCGATATTGAGTCGCACCCACGGATGTCCGGAGATCCACCCGGAAAGCGCGACCCAGAACGCGGCGGTGAGCACTACCGTACCCGCCAGAACATACGTGAGCGGCTCCTGCGTTTCGGCGAACAGTGGTAGCAATACCCCGAGCGTATCGGCTCCATTTGCAATCGTCAGCGTCGCCACTCCCACGATTCCGAAGGTGGACGCGACGGCCGGGACTTGGGCGCCGCGACTCGACCAACGGAAAGCCTGTAGCAGACGATAGAGCCCCATCGAGAGCGGAAGCAGTCCAAGGTAGCCCAACTCTAAACTCGACACTTCGTCGGCGAGTCGAGCGGTCAGGAGACCCAAAGCTGCAACGACGATGATGGCACCGACGTAGCCTATGAATATTGGAAGCCGCGGTTGCGCGCGCGTCTGCAGCGAGATCAACAGAAGAAGATTATCGAAATTCGTAGAAGCAAAGGCCGTCAACGCGACACCGCCGATTGTGAGTGCCTCGCCCATCAGGTGGGGTCAACGCGCCGCGCGGCGCGGCGTAGTGATCGGACGTTCCTTCGAAACGCCACCACCGCATCCCTGCCATTCGATTTGAAGAGCATCAATGGACAGCCATACTACGGCGGGACATATTAGCAAAGCACCGGCCCGCACAGCGAAATCCGCGCGGCCACAATCGAACCGAACGATGGAGAACACCATGCGTCGCCCACATCCCCTGACGCTTCCCCTTCTGATCCTGTTTTGGACCGCAGTCCCAGCGTTCGCCTCCGACCAGACGGAACATCAGCACGTGCGCACCGTACCCATCGCGGCGCTGCTGGATCTTCAGGGCGCGCAGGCAAGCATAGGTCGTCCCGCCATGAATGGCTTCGTGCTTGGACTCCAGCAGAGCGAGCACGATCCCATCCCCTTTGTTGCTCTGTTAGACACGCGATCGGACCCCAACACTGCGGCAGCGGCCGCCAGACGTGTGGCTTCGAGCGTGTCGATCGCTGCCGGCTTCACGGATAACGACTCCGTGTTGGCGGCGGGTCCGGTCTTCCAGCGCATACGCGTTCCGTTCCTGTCCATCGGCGCGACAGATCCGGCGCTGCCCGAGGTGGTTGGCAATAGTGTCTTTCTCACGCCGTTCGGCGACAACGCACAGGCGGCGGCTGCCGCGGAGTTCGGGCAAGGGCAATTCGGAAACTGGGCTGCGATACTCTGGGATTCTACGTCCGAATACACGCGCACCCTGCCCCGCTATTTCCGAACCCGGTTCGAGCAGCTCGGCGGCAACGTTACCCTGGATGCGTCGTACGACGGCGGATGCAACATCACATCGCTGGCTCAGCGAGTAATGGTACAGCAGCCGGACTTCGTCTACCTCGCGGGGCTTCCCGACTGCATCGGCGACGTCGTGGCCTCGCTGCGAGCGGCCGGCGTCACACAACCCATTCTTGGCGGCGATGGACTGGACACCCCCAAGATTCTCGACGGCGCATCGGGGCCCACCACAAATGTCTGGTTCACGACACATGCCTGGCTTTCGGAGCAGACGGGTACGCCCGCCGCGAAGGCGTTCATAGCCGCGTATCGCAACGCATACGGCGCCCCACCCACCGACGCATTTGCCGCGCTCGGGTACGACGCAGCGCGCCTCATGCTGAACGCGTTGCGTCGAGCGCACGGCGGCAAGCGCGGAGTATTCAATGCCTTGGAGAACACCCAGAATTTCGAAGGCGTCACCGGGACAATATCGTTCAGCGCCGAAGACCATGTTCCCTCGAAGACCGTTTGGATCATCGGCGTGCAGAACGGACTGAAGAGCCTCGCTCGTGATTTCATTCCGGACTCGGTCCCCCCACCGATTCTGAACGATCGATGACGTGCGCATCCATCGCATCCGCCGAAGCCGAACGCGGGCCGAAGGGATCGAAGCGAAAGTGAGTCGAGTGCGCGAGCTCAGCCGCTCGATTCGCGCGTCACCCGGGACAGATCGTGCAGGTATTCTTTCGTGTCGTGGTCGAGCCCGAAGTAGCGCTTGGCGATCCGCCCGCGTCCATCGATCAGAAACGTTACGACGATGTGCTGGATCTGGCCCGATGCCTCGCGCACCGCGCCAACGCCGTAGCTTTCGAGTACTGCATCGACCTGCGCCGGCTCTCCGGTCAGGAACGACCAGCCGGTGAGATCCGCGCCCCGCGCCACGGCATAGTCGCGCATCGCCGCGGGCGTATCGTTCGACGGATCCAGACTGATCGACACGAAGCGGACGCTGGACTGCAGAGCCTCCGGAATCGCCTTCTGCAGTGCTACATGCATGCTCGTCAGAACGGGACACGGTCCAGGGCAGCGCGTGTACACAAAGTCCAGTAGCACCGACGTGCCGCGCAGCGAGGTTATCGAAACCGAGTTGCCGTCCTGATCGGTCAATGCGAACGGCGGCGCGGGATCGTCTTGCGGTGCAACGTCGTCGAATCCCTCGGCCGTGTCGGTTTGCGGGTGCGTTTCATCACCCGATACCTGCAGTGGTTCGATTGCGACGATCCGATAATGCGAGCCGTCGGCCTGAACGGTGAAGCGTACCTGGTCACCCGGGGCAACTCCGTCGAGCAGCGCGGGATCCGCCACATCGAAGTTCATCGTCATCGCCGGCATCAAACCGGGAATGTCGTCGTGTTGCAGCAACACCTGCCGTAAGTCGGGGCGCGCGTCCTTCACAATGCCCACACCGTGGTGCTCGTTCGATCCACACGCTGTACAGAGCAGCACCAGCACGGCCGCGACGGTACGGTTCATCACTTGGACCCCGGCGGAACGATCTCCAGCAACTCGAACTGGAACTGCAGCGGCGCGCCGGGCAGCACACTACCCGGCAAGCCGCGGTCGCCGTAAGCGACATCGGAGATACACGTCACTTTCGCCTTGCCGCCTGGACGCATGCGCCGCAACGCTTCGGTCCAACACGGAATCACTCGGGTCAACGCGAACACGCCCGGCGTGTTGCGGGCGTAGGTATCGTCGAGCACCGACCCGTCGCGACGGATGCCTCTGTAGTGGAGCCTCACCTGGTCGGTCAACGCCGGCGGATCCCCGTGGCCTTCCGACAGACTGAGATAAACAACGCCGGTGGCCGATGCCACCGCGCCGGGTTCGGCTTTCGCAGCCGCAATAAAAGGTGCGCCGGCGCGCTTTTCATCGGCGGCGGTTTCCCAACGACGATCGGTGAGGAACGCCGTGACGCGCTCGCCGACGACGCTCGGGTCGACGCGAAGCGGGCGTCTGAGCAGTGCATCCGCCAGACCCTGCTGCAGCGGTTCGAGATCCTTCTCGGTGATCTTGACCCCCGCCAGGTTGCGCGCGAGCCAACTACCGATCGCGTAGAGATCTTCCTGCTCTTCTTGTTCCGCCTTCGACGCCGGTTTGGCTGCGACGGTCGTCGTCGAAACCACGGCCGCGTGTTCGCTCGGTTTTGAACACGCCGTCATTGCCGAGCTGAAAACAAGCGCCAGCAGAACGCTTCGGCGGGCTAGCAGCACGCGTCCGGCCCAACGAATATGCGTGGGGGCATCACGACTTCTGGCGCGCTTGCGCAGCCCTCGCCTTCGGATCGCACCAGTAGTTGGCGAGCACGGGGGGCAGTGCCTCGGCAATCAGATCCCGCGGCGCAGCAGCTTTGATCGCCTTTGCGAGTTGATCTTCCACAACGACGTTTCCCATCATGCCCTGATCCTCGTGTTGCACGATGTGGCAGTGGTAGACGAACTCACCGACGACGATCGGCGGCGCGAATCGCACGCGCATCACCACTTCGCCTGGCATCCCGTTGTCCTGCGCCACCGGCAGGTTCACGACGTCCTGATAGCCGATGAATGGCTGGGCTACGCCGTTGATCTCGGTGATTTGAAAATCGCCCTGATGGATGTGGAAGACGTGAAACTCTGCCGAGGCATTCTGAAGATGCCACTCCTCCAGGTTATTCAGCTCGACCGTTTGATCGACACGATCCCGGTCCCACACCTGGCCGTCGATCACGAACACGTTCGGATCGCTGGTGTCGTCGAAGACGACGGTTCTGGTGACGTCAGGTGTCTCCTGGCGCAGGTCGGGCGGCGACGGAAACGTGGTCGGCAATGGAATCTCAGGCACCACGGGCTGGCCCTGTGACTCTAACGTCGCCATCACCTGCTCCGGGTAGGCATCGCCATCGGGGCCAGTGTTGAACTGCAGCGCGATCAGCTTGTACTTGCCCGTCTCTGGACCGCGCACCAGCACTTCCATGCGATTGCCGGGAGCCAGCAGCAATGTGTCGGCAACGGTGATCTGGTTCTGGAGGTTTCCATCGATCGCGATCACGTTGAACGTGACGCCCTCCATCTGCAGGTTGTAAAAAATGTTCGCACTCATGTTGCCGATTCGCCAGAACTGCAGTTCGCCCGGCGCGATGGTGATTCTCGGTTGGAAAAGACCATTGATGGTCCGACGCGTTGGGCCGTCAGGATCAGGATTTTCGACCACCTCGCCGTCCTGGAGCTTCAGATCTTTCAACTCCATGACGCGTTCGGTGATGCCCGCGAGTTCCGGGAACGGCGCGAGGATGTCGCCGATGATCAGCGCCCCTGCCATACCGTTGGAGAGCGTCTCGTTCACGTGTGGATGTACGTGCGGGTGATACCAGTACATACCACTCGAGTGGGTGAGCGGGATGGGGATCACCGTATCGAACGTTTCTCCTGGACTCACCGTGACGAAGACATTGTCGCCATTCGCCAGCGGCGTCGTGACGACACCGTGGCTGTGGAAGTTCACGGGCAGGTTCTGCAGATGGTTGACCTGCGTGATGTGCAGCGTGTCGCCCTGCTGCATTCGCAGCGTCGGCGGCGTGTAGGTCCCATTGAATGTATTGAGGATCGCGAAATCGTGCTTCTTGATCTCTATCAACGTGGGCAACGATTCGAGCATCAGGGCAAGCTCACCACCGCTGCTGCTGACGACCGGCGGGTCCTCGAACATCGGACTTTCGCCACTACTACCGCTACCGCAGCCGCTAATCAGTACGAACGAGAACACGACTACCGGACCGAGGGGTGACCGGATCGATCCGAACGGAGTTCTCACGGGGTGCTTCCAGCGAGCAGCAGGAGCGCGGATTCTCGATCAATGTTGCTGATGCGTCAACGTCAGCGAAACTCCAACGCGGCTTTGCTCATACCGCCGCCGCTGGGAGCAGTAGCGTCGATTTACGGCGAGGATGAAGGAAGAACATAGGTGCGTATTGCATGCTGCAATACGTGAACTCACGGCCCAACGGATTCTGGAAGGGGAACCATCCGCCATCGCGAGTATCGCCTCGAGGTCGCGAAACAGACCGATCGGCTCGGTACGAATCAGGGAACGACCAGCTCGTAACGAACCTGCAGACGCCGTTCGACGCGTAACGTGCCGGGACGGAAGTCGTCTGCTACCGCGGCTTTTGCGCGCGCCACACCCAACGGGATCGGCATCGCCGAACCGGTATCCTGCAACTGAACTTCGAGCACGCGGCCGAGGCGAACGCCGAGGCGGCTCGCGACGTGTTCAGCCTCGCTCTTCGCATGCTCGATCGCGGCGTCGAGCGCCTGCAGCTCGAGCGCGGCACGATCGGCAAAATCGAGTTCGACGTTCTGCAACTGATTGACGCCGGCCGCGATCGCGCCGTCGGTCAGATCCCCATAGCGGCGCAGATCCTTCAGATCCACGCGGATCGTGCGGCTGACTGTGACGCCCTCCAACGTCGAACGGCCGTCGACGTAACGATATTCGGGACGTACCTGAATCACGGCCGCAGTAATGTCGTCGCGTTTGACGCCGAGCTTCTCGGCTAGCGCTACGACGGCGCCAGTGACCTTATCAACGTCCTGCTTCATGGCGACTGCATCGGTTCCCTGGCGGACCACGTCGAACGTGAAGCGGGCGAGGTCCGGCTCCTTGCTGACTTCCCCGAGACCGGTGACGTAGAGACCGTTCGAGGTGTCGCCCCAAGCGCCTGCGGCAAACCCAAGACTGACGACACACAACCAAGCGATCGACGTACGCATGAATGACCTCCCATGTTCGAGAACGACGCATCGTAGCTCATTGGTGGGCCCGACGGCGTGAGTGGGTGGCGCCTCTTCCGCTTCGCGCATGCGGCGTGTCGCCGATCTGGGGTTTGAATGCGGCCACAAACGCTCTCGCGCTGGCATGCCGTTGGATCGATATCGGATTGATGCCCTTTGTAGAACTCGCAAATGAAGGGGTAGACGGAGGGATCGTCACAGTCGATGGGGTACGCCTCCTGTTGAAACCCGCGAACATCGCTGTAAAACGCCACTGACGGAAACACGTTCTGATCGGCGATCACAAGCGCCCAAGCCACTGTATAGCTTCGAAGTAGGTCAGCTCATTCGTCGCGCGTCAGGTCCCTGACGTCCGCCCTCACTTCCCCAACGTAGCTTCGACTGCCCCCGGGCGCCAAAGGTACACGGTACCCCGCACGTGTGACGTACGCTCCGGACTTCCTCAAGTAACACACCGCTGCACGTGCGTCGATCGCATTCGGATTCAGGAGCACAACGACGGATTTTTCTCCCTTACAGAGTGGAATCGAGAGATCGTCGGTTCTCCATACCGGGCAGAGCTCGACCCACGGTATCAGCCAGAGCTTGCTGGTGACGTTGGGCGGTTGGGCCGCAGCGATTGCACGCGCGTGCTGCAACTTGGCCGTGCGTGCTGCTACGAAGCGACAGGAGAGCATCACCAAACGAACGACGGCAGTCAGGTACAATCCAAATTGCTGTTTTCCGGCAATCCTTCTGCCGGCTGACTCAACGACCTTCCGGAATTGCCTACAGGAGATCGCCTTGAGCAAACGGATAGGGGTCGGGTTATTCGGATTCGTCCTGATTGCAATCTTGTTTTTTGCTTTCGCATGGCGCCGAGCCCTGGACCCCATCGATCCTGCTTCCGCTACAACCTTCCCAGCCGACATCGTCGCGAAAGGCGAAGTGCTTGCGGGTGTCGGCGATTGCGTCGTCTGCCATACGGTAGCGGGCGGGAAGCCCTACGCAGGCGGCCTCGGTCTGCACAGCGCATTCGGCACGATCTACTCCACCAATATCACACCCGACCCCGACACCGGTATCGGGCGCTGGTCCGAGGCTGCGTTTGCGCGCGCGCTGCACGAAGGTATCGCCCGCGATGGCTCGCATCTGTTTCCGGCGTTTCCGTACGACCACTACACAAAGGTGCGCGACGATGACGTCCACGCGCTCTATGCATTTTTCATGACGCGCGAGCCGGTACGTGCCGAGGCGACGCCGAGCAGCCTGCCGTTCCCGTTGAACGTTCGTGCCCTGCAAGCGGGCTGGAAGTTGCTGTTCTTTCGCAATGGCGTTTTCCAATCCAACGCAACCAAGGGCGGTGACTGGAACCGCGGCGCGTACCTGGCCGAGGGATTGGGCCATTGCGGCGCGTGTCATACACCGCGCAACGGACTGGGAGCGGAAAGGACCGGCGCCGCCTACGCCGGCGCGATGGTGGACGGCTGGCAGGCACCCGCGCTGACGTCCGCGAACCCCGCGCCAATGCCATGGACCAGCGACGAGTTGTCCGGCTACCTGCGTACCGGCGCAACCGCGCTGCACGGCAGCGCCGCAGGGCCGATGTCCCCAGTGGTTCATCAAGGCCTCGCGAAACTACCGGACAGCGACGTGCGTGCAATCGCCACATACTTCGCCGATCGCAACGGTTCCGAATCACGCAAGAGCGAAGCCGGGCAGACGCTGGCAACAGCGATGGCGCTCGCACATCGCGACGCGCGCAACGACAGCGACGACGGCGCCGATCTTTACGTCGCCGCATGCGCGTCGTGCCACTACAACGGTGGCACTACGCCGCTGGAGGTGCGACCCGAACTGGCACTCAACAGTGCACTCACCGGACCCGATCCGGCCAACTTGATTCACGTCATCCTGAACGGCATCAGCAGGAACGACGGCATGGCGGTGCTGTTCATGCCGGGCTTCGCGAAATCGTTGAGCGATACGGATATCACTACGTTGGTTGCGTATTTGCGTCGCACCCGCACGGATCAACCCGCCTGGAAAGACCTGCCGGCGGCTGTCGCCGCGATACGCAGTCAGGAAGGCACACGATGACAACATCACTCGGAGTCATGCGTTCATGACCAGCTTAACGATCAATGGCCAATCGGTGTCGGTAGACATCGCCGACGATACGCCTCTGCTGTGGGTCATCCGCGATTCAGTCGGGCTCAAAGGCACCAAGTTCGGCTGCGGCATCGGGATGTGCGGCGCATGCACTGTGCATGTCGACGGTCGGGCCGTGCGTTCGTGCATCACACCGCTGCGCAGCGTGGCCGATTCGGTCGTCGTAACGATCGAGGGTCTCGACGCTCATGGGCAACACCCACTACAAAAGGCCTGGATCGCTACGCAGACGCCCCAGTGCGGCTACTGCCAGTCGGGCCAGATCATGCAGGCAGCGTCGCTGCTGAAGGACTATCCGCAGCCGACGGACACGGACATCGACAACATCATGAGCGGCAACTTGTGTCGCTGCATGGCCTACATCCGTATTCGCAAGGCCATCAAACTCGCCGCCGCCGAGATGGAGGCGGTGAGAACCACCGGTGCAGCGTCCCATGAATAGGTTCTTAAAGTATGCAGGCGGCTCAGAAGGCTCAGGGCTATCGCGGCGCGCGCTGCTGATCGGTGCGGCGGGTGCCGGTTTCACATTGGCGTTCGCGCATCCTGGTGCGGTGTTCGCCGATCCCAGGACTGCTATCGCGGACAATCTTTTCGAGCCGACGATCTGGTATCAGATCGATCGCGATGGATTCGCTACAGTGAATGTCATCCGTGCGGAAATGGGTCAACACATCGGCACGGCTCTCGCGCGAATCGTTGCCGACGAGTTGGAGGCCGAATGGAGTTCGGTGCGCATCAACTCAGTCGACACCGATCCCAAGTGGGGATACATGGTGACCGGCGGAAGCTGGTCGGTCTGGCAGAGCTTCGCGCTGCTCAGCCAGGCGGGTGCAGCCGGTCGCATCACGCTGATCGAAGAAGGCGCGAAGCTGCTGGGCGCGCATACATCCGCTTGCATCGCGCGCAACAGTGTCGTGCGAGCGGGCAGCAAATCCATCAGCTACGCCGACATCGTGCGCAAAGGCAACCTCACGCGCGTGTACTCGGCAGCGGAACTGGCCGCGATGCCGATCAAGAAGGCGGGCGATCGCCGGCTGATCGGCCTTCAGACAGACGCGATCGATATCCCGTCGAAAACCAACGGCTCGGCGCGATATGGAATCGACGCGGAAGTAGAAGGGATGGTATTCGCGCGTCCGAAGCTTCCACCGACGCGCAACGGCTCGAAGCGTCCTCTCAATCGACGACACGGCGGCCAAGACCGTTAAGGGGTACATCAAGTCGGTCGCGCTCGAAGATCCATCTGGAACGGTCCCCGGCTGGGTCGTCGTGTTCGCCGATTCATTCACGGCCGCGATTCGTGCGGCCGACCAGGTCCAGGTAGTGTGGACTTTGAGCGATGCAACGACGGTATCCGAGAAGGACATCCTCGCGCGCGGCACACAACTGATCGAAGACCCGAGTGGGGGTTCTCTGGTTGTAGAACATGACGGCTTCGATCAAGCGTTCGCGGCGGCCAAGTCCACTGTAGAGCGAACCTATACGACGGCCACCGTGCTGCACTTCCAGCTCGAGCCGGTCAACACGCTCGCGTTCGAAAAGAACGGCATCTGGGAAATACATGCCGGCAATCAGTGGCAGTCGTTGATCCTGCCTGTACTCGCCAGGGCGCTCGGTGTTGGCGAGGACAAAGTACTGATGCGCACGTATCTCATCGGCGGTGGGTTCGGCCGGCGCCTCAACGGCGACTACACCGTACCCGGGGCGCTTGCGGCGAAGGCCTTCGGCAAGCCGGTCAAGCTGGTGCTCACGCGTGCCGACGACGCGCTGTTCGACTCGCCGCGCTCGCCATCCGTACAACGTTTGCGAATGGCGTTCGACAACAATGGCCAAGTCATCGCTATGGATCACCAGGCAACCGCCGGTTGGCCCACAAAAGTGATGCTGCCTAGCTTCATGCCCAAAGGCGAGAACGGCGTACCGTACGATCCATTCGCGATTTCTGGTGCAGATCACTGGTACTCCGTGGGCGCACACCGCGTTCGCGCAATCCCGAATGATCTCGCCAACGACACGTTTCGTCCCGGTTGGCTACGCTCGGTAGGGCCAGGCTGGACAAATTGGGCGCTCGAGACATTCATTGACGAAGCCGCCTATGAAATCGGGGCCGATCCGGTCGCATTCCGGATCGCTTTGCTCGACGCGAAAGGGATCAATGCCGGCAGCTCACCAAATTCAGTAGGGGGCGCTGCTCGTCAAGCCAATGTAGTCAAGCGCGCAGCCGAAAAAGCCGGTTGGGGCACGCCGCTGCCCAAGGACACAGGCATCGGCATCGCAACGTCGTTCGGGCAAGAGCGTGACATGCCGACGTGGACCGCCTGCGTCGCACGGGTGCGGGTCGATCGGAGTACCGGTGTGGTCACGCTCGAAAAGCTCACCCTCGTCGTGGACGCTGGCACTGTCGTGCATCCCGACGGCGCATTGGCGCAGGTCGAGGGTGCCGCACTATGGGGCGCCAGCATGGCCCTGCACGAAGGGACCGAATTCGTGAACGGGCTCGTCAAGGACACCAATCTGAATACCTACACGCCGTTGCGAATGCGGGATGTCCCCGAAGTAGAGGTGGAGTTCATCCCCAGCACAGAACTACCGGTTGGCTTAGGCGAACCCGCGACCACTGTTGGCGGTCCGGCGATCGGCAACGCGATCTTCGCTGCAGTCGGCGCACGCGTTCGCCATCTCCCTATCCGTCCGGACGCTGTTCTGCAGGCGCTTGCATCCAGTTCGAAGCATCCACCGGCATGAGCGACAGACACGCACCGTGGGTCGAGTCACGTGACCGGCAGCCGAATCAGACGTAGCGCGGTATCGGTCCGTTGTGCGGTGTCATCTGATCCGAAAGATCAAACGACACTTCATCGACGTAGCACCAACCCCACCCTTCCGGCGGATCGTAGCCCTCGATGATCGGATGGCCGCTAGCCCGAAAGTGCTTCGTTGCATGCCCTTGCGGCGACGAGTCGCAACAACCGACGTGACCACACGTCCTGCAGATCCGCAGATGCACCCACTCCGAGTGCATCTTCAAGCACTCTTCGCAACCGAGCGCGCTGGGTGTGACAGCGCGAATCGACCTTTTGTGTTCACATGAATCAGACATTGGCCACCTTCGTGACGCGACCAACGATAGGACTCGACACGTTGCGCGACTGCGCAAGATACACGTGCAGCGCCGCAACAACCTGTGCACCTTCACCGACCGCGGCAGCCACCCGCTTGATCGATCCGGCACGAACATCGCCGATGGCGAATACGCCGGAATGGTTGGTCTCGAACGGCAGGCGACCCCCTCCCGCCAACGCTTCGGCGCGAATGAAACCTCTGCTATCGATGTCTACGCCGAAACGTGCGAGCCATTTAGTGTTCGGATCCGCGCCAATGAAGAGAAAAAGATGCCGCACAGAACAATTCTGCTCAGCCGCGCTGACACGATTTCGCAAGCGAATTTCGTGCAAGGCGCCTTCTTTGCCGTGGAGTTCCACAACCTCCGTTTGCAGCAGAACTTCGACGTTGGGGAGCGCGCGGATCCGTGCGCAGAGATACTGCGACATGGTCGCTTCGAGTGAAGCACCCCGTACGATCATCGAAACTTTAGCAACCTGACTCGACAGATACACTGCTGCCTGCCCAGCGGAATTTCCCGCGCCGATCAACGCAACCTCGCCGCCGCTGCACAAGCGCCGCTCAAGCGGCGATGCCCAGTAGTGCACGCTGATACCTTCATAGTCGACCAGGTTGTCCACTTCGAGCTGCCGATACTGCGCGCCCGTCGCGATCACGACGGCTTGTGCGCGTACCGTTTCACCGCGCGGCAGGCCCAAAACAAATCCAGGCCCGGTCGGTAACATGGCGTCGTCCAGCGCGGATACCTCGTTCGGAATCGCCGTTTCGGCGCCGAACTTCTGGGCCTGGTTATGGGCGCGCGCCGTCAGCGCCACACCGCTGATGCCGGTGGGAAAGCCCAGGTAGTTCTCGATCCGCGCGGACGCACCGGCTTGTCCGCCGAAGGCGCGGCGATCGATCATGATCACTGTTAGCCCTTCCGACGCGGCATACACGGCAGTAGCAAGACCGGCAGGTCCGACGCCGACGATCGCGACGTCGTATGCGACCGCCGAGTCGATGGCGCGGTCCATGCCGATGCAACGCGCGAGTTGGCCCTCGGTGGGATTGCGCAACAACTGGCCTTGAGCGCACAACACGATCGGCAGATCCGCAACCGCTATTTGGAAACGATCCAGCAGCGTCTTTGCGCAGTCGTCCGTATCGGGGTCGAGGCGCTGATGCGGGTGGCCGTTGCGGGAGAGAAATCCTTCGAGGCGCAACACGTCTCGGTGTACTGCGTAACCCACGATGATCGGTCCGCCAACACCTCGCTCCAGGAGACCGACGCGGCGCAGGATCAGCGCGCGCATGATGCGCTCGCCGAGATCGGCGTCCTCGATCATCAGATCGCGCAGCCGCCGCGACGGGACAACGATCGCTTCCACATCCGTGATCGCCGCTGCATCGACGAGCGACGGTCGACCCGACAGCTGGGCCAGTTCGCCCATGAAGCTGCCCGGACCATGCGTCACGATCGGCTGATCGCGCATGTGCTCTTCGTGCGGCGCGACCAGCACCTCGCCGCTGAGAATCACCTGCAGGCCGGGCGCGACATCACCGGCCTTCGCCGCGAACGATCCGGCCCGATAGGTCTGCTGCTCTCCGAATCGGCGCAGACGATCCACCTCAGTCTCACTCAACGTCGGGAACATCTGCTCACGACGCGATTCGATGGTCGGCGGTTGCTGCTTCACGCGCACTTCCTCACTGTCGGCGATGAATCAGCCTCGCTTCAGCGCGGCCTCCGTTGCATCGAACAGCAGCGTAAACCGAACGACACATCCTGCCGCGTGCCATTGATGAAAAATCCTGGTGTGGCGCGAACCCCACTCCCACGGCCGCTCTCGATGTGTTTACGAACGTGTGCCAGATGTGTGTGGTCCGTCATCTCCTGCGAGTACCCTGTCATGTCGAGCCCGAGACGCTGTGCATAGCCTCGCAGATCATCAAGTTCGAGTTGGCGCTGATTTTCGAACAGCAGCTGATGCATTTCCCAGAAGCGTCTTTGCGCGGCCGCGCATTCAGCCGCTTCAGCGGCCTGCACCGCATGCGGATGTACCTGCTCGAGCGGGTAATGTCGATAGACGAAGCGAACCTCCCCCTCGAATCGCTTCAGCAGCATTTCCACCGCCGCCGCAGCCTGCTTGCAGTTCGGACACTCGAAGTCGCCATACTCTACGATGAGGCAGCGCGCATCTGCGAATCCTCGCTGGTGGTCGGCAGCAGTGACCGGTTCGATCAAGTCCACAATGAATCCTCACGGTTTCAAACAGTCGTGTTGCCACTCGAGCATCGTTCGCTTCGCCTGGGTCTTGAGCAAGCCATCACCAATACCTTCCGTTGCGTACCGGTACACTATCCAGAAAAAGGGTCGTTTCGAATTGCACGAACGTGCCACCCTTGGTAGCTGAGTGCGGAGCGCCACAGTGACAGGCCAACGACAACCACAGCCATGACGTTGAGTTGCGCATAGATCTTGGCGTCAACGCGCGAGCACGAAATCGGCGGCCATGAAGCCCAGCGTCATCGCAACCACGAGTAGCGCGCCGACGATCCGCGGCGGTGCCGGCACCGGAATGTCGAACCATCGGCATGCAGCGCCGATTCCGAGGCCGAGTATCAGCCCGAATAGCTCGCTCACTTTGCGTTCGTCGGCCGAACGGCCGTTGCACCCGTCGGGCCGCCGCAACGCGCCCGATTTCGCGCTTCGCGATGCGTGGCGTATCGATCCATTACGGCGTAGCCGACGCTCATCGCCACCACGAGCAATGCGCCGATCAGCGCTGGCGGTGCCGGAAGCGGCAATGTCGTGAGACGACACACCACACCGATTGCGAACGCCAGTAGAATCCCGATCGCCACCTTCATCGCGCCCCTCCGCTCACTTCTCAACCCGCGGGTGCGCTTCGATGAACCCATTTGTCCATGCAAGTGCGACGGGTTGCCACGTCCGCTTCAACTGTTTACTAGACGCCACTAATCGTCTTCCTCACCTTTGACATCACGGTAGGTAACTTGTCTGAAGCCGAGGCCCTTCACCAACATGACCTGGTGCTCCGGGTAGACCACAACATCGTGAGAATTTCGCTCACCAAAAACTAAAAATCGAAAAGCCTCATTGGAAGTGTTTTCGATGTGGTGGGCTTCCTCAGCGCCTGCTGCAAACCAGAAGTGGTCGCCCGGTTTGACAGGAAACTTCTCTGAACCCAGCACCAGCGTCGCGTTTCCTTCGAGCGCCAAAACATGTTCCTCTTCCGAGGTATGAAAGTGGTGGACACTAGATGTGTCTCCAGGGTTCAACTCCTCAATTCTGGCCCCAAGTCGTTCACCGCTCAGGTCAACATATTTCCAAACGCCGCCCCTCGCAGTTTCCTCCTTCTTCCATTCCGCATCATATATGTTGTGAATGTGAGGCATCGTAGTACTCCGGCTCGCGTCCATCACCAAGTTAAGCTGCCAAGCGGTTTTGGCGCTCGGATTGCGCACGCAAGCCGCGTGACAGGTTCTTTGATCAACTTCAACTTCATGTTATTGGTCGCGCCTCCGTCCGTGCTTCTGCCGGCTTTCAGCCCTCTCGGCACGTTGTTCCAGGCTGCCTAGCTTGCGTTCGATCTGCTCCATTAGCTCAGCTTGCTCGGACCTTGTTGATACGGGCATTCGAACTCGCCCCTTGGCTAGACGCACGTCTGCGACAAGTCCTTCTGGTTCATCGTCGTGAAAGTGGATGAAGTCCCGGCCATCGAGATGGAACGACGCAGTGCGCTCTTCTTCCAGCACTGAATATCCACGTAGGACATCAAGCAACGGCTTCAGGGTCTCTATCGTTTCTGCTCTCACACAGCCTCCCAAGACGCATAACACCACGCATCAGGCACCAAACAGGCGGCACATTGGCGCATGCAAAACTGATGGCCCTTTGGTTGGTCGGTTGCATGCGATCGCTAGGCACCTGTCGCACGCGCCAAGATAAACTCGGCTCTGGCGTGCGCCGAATCCAATGGTACCTGAACAATTTCGTAGCCAAATCGGAGATACCATCTACGGATCGATTCGCACACTCGAACTGAATGATCGAATGTGTGGTCGCGTTCGGCGTCGGTGCGATAGATTTCCGCCCAAGGCGGAAACAAGAAAATGTGATCGTAGCGATACCTATCCATCAACCGCTCCGCAGAGATGTCATCCAACGCGCCGGCGCCGAAGAGGGAAGCTACAGCTTCAGACACCCCGCGTTCAAAGAACGTTTGCGAGCGGGTTGCCGAAAAATACATGGCAATCTCTTTCTCTAGAATCTGCTCTGCAAATGTTCTCGGCTCCGGTCGTGGGCTGAGCCCGGCTGCCTTGCGCTCGCGAATGATAGATCGAGCGGCATCTGCGCCGACTGCATATCCCTTATCCCGTAAAATCTCCAGTACAGTCGTTTTACCCGCGCCAGGGCCGCCTGTAAAAACGACGCGCTGCATCACTTCAGGTGCCTAACGTTCGACATAAGCTGCTTTGGTCGGTCTGCTTCATGCTGCTTTTAGGCTTCGGATTCTCGAGACAGATCCCGGCTAGGGAATATCAAGACAGCCGGATGGCGCTTCAATGCACGCGCAAGAATCCTTCGGTTAGCATCGAGCTGCTGGTAAAAGCGCTTCGTGCGATGCGAAAGCAGATCGCCGGAGCGACTTGGCACGTCCACTTCAACTCTATGTTATCCACCGGCTTAGCGTATTCGTTCACTTCGGCCACCTTCTATGTGTCCTGGTATCGACCCCAAGTCAATCCAGTCCATCTTTGCGGCTTCCCACACGGAGCGGTCAGGAACGAAATCCGGTGTCTGAAAGCAACCTAGAGCTATACCCATTCCATTAGGATGCAGTTCGGTTTCCCAATAGACTGAAGTTCCACAGTTCGGACAGAAGAACGAACTGAAGATGCGGCCAGCCACCTCTCGTTCGTAACGTGTGGCCTCGCCTGAGATCGAGACAGCCGATTTTTCGAAGTAGACGCCAACGCCAAATGCCGAGCCGGTTCGCTTCCTACATGCAGTGCAATGGCACGCAACCGTCGCATATGGTTCCCCTGCAGCAACCAAGCGCAGTTTCTCGCACGAACAGCTTGCTACCCTGCTCACTCCGATCTCCGACTACGAAGCTGGCACTTGCCGCGTAACGTCGCCGTTCAGTAGCGCCAGCGGATGGCGGCTTTGCAAAACAAATATGATGTCAGCCACCGATCGCGTCAACTGCACCGGCTGGTTACGCGTCGTCGCGGCAATAGTCGGGCTGCAACAGCTAAACGCCGCAATCATCTAGACACCTGCCCAACCAGTCTTCGAAGACATCGCGCCTTCGAGCGACAGGCCGGATTCGCGGTGGTACCGGTCGTGGCTATTGACGCTTAGCGTAACTGTTAGGCGGCAGATCAATGTACCGCATTGTTTCCGGGCCAATGCTCAGTCAACAGCCGAGCTGTTTCTCTAGCCGGCCAAATGGTTTCCGCATTGGACCGACTGCTTCGGCAAGGCGTCTCTGCAAGCCTATCCTCGGCTAACCGGAGCGTCGAGTCATTGAGCCCCCCGATCGGTATGTAGTACGGAATTGCCTTCGCGAAATCGACCATCTGTCCAGTGACCGAACGATCGCGCGTCCGGCCAACAACTGCTAAATCCATCGCCCGAAGTTCTGCGCGAATCAGAAGTTCATTCATGCCAAGACGTTCCAGCCGGTTCGCTACCAACTCGCCGACGCGACGTGGTAACGCTTTGACCACTCTGGCAGGAGTCAGAATCGCCAGAAGTGACTTGGCGCTTACGAGAAGGAGAAGCGGCTGACGATCAACTGCGATTCGGTTGACGTACCAATCACCCAAAGCCGTATCCGACACGTCCGTATCGGTCGCCGACTGAGGCAGTGTCCTAAGCACCTTCAGAGTTGCCCTCAGTACGATCATCGTGCCCGCCACAAATCAATGCCGCGTAAACACCTGCTATGTGCCGAATTCACGGATTGGGAAGGCCGAATTCGGATCCGTGGTAGCGCGTTGCGTCTGACACAAATCCAGCACCATCTACTTCACCCTGATCGCTACGATACTTGAGGAACAACTCTTCCATGCGGTGCCTCGTCGATTTCCATACGGACCGCGCCGCAGTCGCAGGACGCTTCGATCATGACTCTGTCTCCAATTCGGCCCATCAAATCCAATCATACGGCTACATTGCGCGACCGTTTCGGAGCCACCTGACGGACACGCGAAGAAGTCGTCGCTTCGAATAGAAATCGTCTCGGGTCCGGTTGAGCGCGGGGGTTACGCTGAGCTCTGCGCGCAACTGATCGTACCTCTCTCATGCACGGACCTCACGGATATGGCGCGCCGTCTTTGTGAACGAACCGTCCGTCCTTGTTGTGGCTCTTCAAGTCGATGTCCGAGCACGTGGTGAGATCGTCCGGCTGCCGTGAACCAACCTCCAAGTAGACGGCCACCTTAGAACCAAGGTTCTTCAGATGGTGACCGTTCTCGGTGCCCTTTGCGAACGCGGCGCAATCTCCAGGACGTAGCATTGTCTGCCCTTCGTCTTCGACAAGCGTGAGCTCGCCTTCGAGAACATAGACGAACTCGTCCTCATGGCTGTGCCAATGACGTTGACTCGACCATCTTCCGGGAGGCAGCGTCATAAGGTTTACACCGAAGTCACGAAGTCCTCCCGCGTCACCCAACCTTCGGCGCACGCGTTCAGCACAGGCAGCATTGAACGGGTCAGGGTATCCAGTGCCTAAACGCACCGGGATGGAGGACACGTCGATCTTTGGCATGAAGACCTGCTCCGATGGAATCAATTGGAAGGGTATCGGCGACTATCTTTTTGCCGCAAGGATGCTGGCCGATTATGGTTCTGGCAACACATCTGCGTTGCAGTCGATCGGCTGTCATCAAATCTGCATGGGCAACTTCCCGCCACTTTGGTTGACGGTTGATGCGAGTCGTTTTAGGCAACTAAGCGAGGCCAAGTGGTGAGATCGCTCTTAATCGGATCTGCAGTGCTTGCCGGCATCGCGATTGTTGTGGTGCTCACGCACTTGGCATTCATTGAGATAGGGCGCGAGGTGGTCACTCTACGAACACAACGTCCAGACGCTTCCTGGCAGGAAACACGGCTTTGGATCGTTGATGACGGTGCTTCATCATGGCTGCATAGTGGGGGCGCGGCGTGGAAAAAACGCTTCGATGGCGATCCGGTCGTTGAACTCGTACGCGGCCACCAAACACTCCGGTATCGCGCGCATGCAATGCCGGGATTGCACCCGAGGATTGACCATTTGCTTCGTGAAAAATATGGATTGGCGGATCGCTGGGTTCGATTCATTTCTCCAGACAACGAAGACACCGTTGTGGTTCGTTTGGATCGTTACGAAGGCTAGCGGTTCGCCGTCCAACCACTGCATGCAGCGGTACCCGGTTTGATGGTAATGATGTTGGGACTTTCGAAGAAATGGCTCTAAGCCATTGATCTGATTGGCTACTTGGCGGAGAGGGAGGGATTCGAACCCTCGATGGGTTTAACCCCATACACACTTTCCAGGCGTGCTCCTTCAGCCGCTCGGACACCTCTCCAATTTCGCTCGAACAATAAAGGGTGGCAACCCAAACCAGCCACACCCCGGCGCTCGAGTCCGCTGCTGCCGCTGCTCCCTTCCAGGCCTGACGGGGTTCACAACTTATCGTCGCGAGGGGACCGGAGTGGGTCGCCATCGAGGGCCGGTATCCTACCCCAGGGGTCCTATTGTGGATAGCGCACGCGAACGGGGCACCGTTCAACTACTGACGCGCCAGTCGCATCGACGGCGCCGTGGTTTCGTTCGTGGAGCGAAATGGATTGATGTCGATGCCACCGCGGCGCAGAAACCGCGCGTACACGGTGAGATGTTCGGGCGCACAGCGCCGGATGAGGTCGACGAAGATCTGTTCAACCGTGGTTTCGTGGAACGCCTCGTGATGGCGAAACGAGACGAGGTAGCGCAGCAGCGCCTCCGGCGGTATGCGATGTCCGACGTATTGCACCACGACGCTGGCCCAATCCGGTTGTCCGGTGACGGGACAGACGCTTCGGAACAGGTGCGTGTGCAGCGTCTGACGCACCGTTACGGCGCCTGCATCAACCTCGAGCAGATCGGGACACCAGTGATACACCTCGACATCGACGTCGAGATCGTCCAGCGAGCGGCCGGGCACCTGCGCGATCGGCTCCGGTGTCTGATTCGCGTCCATCAGATCGATGATCACCGACGCGCGGAAGGCGAGCGAAAGGTCCGAGTTCAAGGTCGTGATCACCTCGGCGCGCGTCGCAAATACGGTCTGTGCGAATGAATTGAGGTACAGCTTCAAGGACTTACTCTCGACGATGGCGCCGGAATTGCATGGAACCTTGAGTTTCACAACGCCCGCTTGGGGGCGCCCTTTGGGGTTCAACCACGAAAATTCGTAGCAGTTCCAGGTGTCTTCGCCGTGAAACGGCAGCGGCCCGGCGAAGCCGAACGGCTCGCGCAGTGGCGCCCGCTCGATCGAGCGCAGCAACGACGGGGTATACGTCGTCACGTAAGCGGTCGACTTTCCGAGCGGAAGATCTGTATGGCTGGCGCCGGGCATGAGTTGGGAGACCATTTTGCCAACGCTCAACTACATCCGACGCCCCGATACCAGTCAACCACATCCGATGAGCGGTCGGAAACGGAGGCCCGACGGGCGCGACACTGCGTACTTCCACGGATGGCGGGCCCGCCGCGCACCGGTTTACGTTGCATCAGCACGGGGGTAAGGTCGGGACGACCGGGAGCGGTGAGTGGTGATGATCCGCTTAGCGACGCAGGTAGAAGATAGAGAATTGGTTGCCGCAATTCACGCTTTGGGGCGTGACCGTGTCAAACGTTTCGTTCGCCTGCTGTTGCTGTACAAAGACGACCAACTGCTGCTCGAGGAGTGCGCCGACATGGTGTTGGAGGAACTCGAGCGCCGCGCGATGGCCAATCGCACGAACTGAGCACACACCCTCTCGCATCAGTTGTTCTCGCCCACTTTGTAGATCACGTCGATGGCCGGAATGTCCGAAGCGGTGGCCTCGAGCGACACGCGCCGGCTCAGAATCAGCTCGATCAGGATCGCGCTCATGCGCGTGAACGTCTGATAGGAGTAACGCACGAACACGCGATCGCTGAAACGCTTGCCGGCGATCACCGTCAAATCTTCGGTACTGCCGCCCGTGGCAGTGAGTTCCTCCAGACCGAGCGCGCTGGTGACTTCTTTGATCACGGGGGCTGCGCCTTTCAGCCCCAGCGCGATGGCAGCACCCATCATGTTGTTGCCCTCCTGGGCCGTCGCTCCGCTCAACGGTCGGCCAATCACCAGATATGACAGCGTCTCCGCCTCCGACATCGCCGGATCCGATGTCAGCGTGGTCTCGACGGCATCGGCCGGCCCCTGAATTCGCGCCCCCACTTTCACCGTCCGCGTCGGTTCGTTGATCGTACGCGACGCACTCGCATCGACGTATGGGACCTGCGGCGACCCGGTGTACGTCAGCCGGCCGGAATCGATCGCAAGCGTCTGGCCAAACGCGGTGTAGCTGCCGTCAATCAAGTTCAGCGTTCCGTTCAAGCGGACGACACCTTCGACCGACTGCCGAAACCGCAGCGTGCCTGTGAGGTGCGTCGACAGCCCGAAGGCGGCGAACTGGACGTTGTCCTTCAAGACCAACTCGAGATCCGCTTGCAGTCGCGACCCGTTGGCGCGCTTTTCGACGCGGTCGACGACGATGACGTCGGGGCTCACCTCGACCGCTCCCGGCGGTAGTTCACTCAGCGTGATTTTTGCGCGCGGAATCACGACGCGTCCTTTCACGGCGAACAGTCCCGGTCGCCAATCGACGTCAACGCCGCCGCCGAGGGAAACCTCGACGTCCGGCATGCTCGCGGGCAGATCGGTCGCATCGACGTGCGCGTGAAACCGGCGCGTCTCGCGCAGCGGATCGACCAGTGCACCATCGATCTCCACGTGCCCTTTGCCACTCTGCGCGGTACCGCGCAGATTCCACTGCTGCGAACCGTCGAGCCTCAGTAAGAGATTCAACGAACTGAGTTCGATACGCGGTTCCGTCAGCTCCGCTCGGGCGTTGGTAACGGCCAGCGAGCCAGACACACTCGGCGCATCGAGCGTACCGCCGATATCGAAACCACCGCTCAGCCCGCCATCCAGGTCGCCGATACGTCGGGTGAAGGTCGAGATGAAACTGAGATCCGGAATCGTCACCGTCGCGTGACCGTCGATGGCGGCATCCGCGTCGAATCCATTCACATTCAAGGCGACATCGAGCACCTGCGTGTCGGCATTTCTTGCCAGAATCCGCACCTTTGTGCGGTCGTCCTCCAGATCGACCGTTGCGCTCAGCCGTGGCAATTCCAGGCCACGCGCCCCGCCCTGCGAGGCGCCCTGCGAAACGTCCTGAACGAGTCTCAAATCATCGGTTTGAAGCGCCGCGGTGCCACGCCATCGGCCCGAGCTCGATGCAACGTTCCAACGGCCAGAGACAGACCCCGTCAGGCGCGGAGCATCCTCGAATTGAAGCGACAGCGCGTCGAGCGGCAGCGCTTCGACGGTACCGACGAGACTCACCACATCGTCATGCGCTTGTGCGTCGTCGATACAGACGCGGCCCGTGCCGGCAGGATGTACCCAACAATGCGCCGAGACGTTGAACGTCCCGTCGCCGAAGGTCGCACTCAAACGCCGATCGAGACGCCACAGCTCTCCGGGCAGCGTGAGCTGGGCGCCTTCGGCGATCGTGAGATTCCATCGATCGCGGGCATGATTCGCCGACACGTTCATCGAGCCGCGCTGATCTTCGAGGCTCCAACCGAGCGTCGCCTCCAGCGCATCGAACGAACCGCGCGCGGCGAGTTCGACCCGGTCGACGTGCAACGAATCACGCGACAACCGCGCGATCGTGGCGCGGCCGTTGACGGCTTGCTGTCCTTTCAAGTTCGCCACGATGCGCGCGTCTGCGCTCGACCACTCACGAAAGCTCAACGCTCGCGAATCCGCAGCGATATCGACATTGAGCGCCTCTCGGGTACCGGTCACCACGACCTTGCCTGTCAGATCACCGCGCAGGTCAGGAAGCAATGTCGCGAGGTTCGGCAGATCCAACTGCGCGTTGCCTTCGATCCGTTCTCCTTTCCAGTCAACCGTCATCGCTACGCGATTGGGGCCGGCGCGCAGCCGGACATCTCGTGCGCTCCATTCGCCTCGTGTTCGACTGATGTATCCCACCGCATCGAACGGAGCATCGTTGAGTTCTCCTGACAGCGCGTCGACCGAAAACGTCAGATCATCGCCGCGCGCACCGAGATCGACGTGACCCGACAGCGCGCCAGAAAACACGGGCGACACCAGTCCTGGATCGATATTCACCACGTCGATGGACAGATCGGCGGCTATCTGTGGGATTCGTTCGATTCGACCCCGTGCAACGGCGCGGCCTTGCTCCGTCGTCAGCGAAAGCGCGTTCACCTGCAGCGCGTCGATAGAACCGGAGACATCCGCGGCAGCGTGCGCGCTCGGCAGGTCCGCAGTCATCATATCCGCTTCGGCACGCGCTTCGAATTGACGAAGCGTTCCAGCAAGCCGCAGCTTTACATCCGACACCTGCACCTCGCCTGCCGTCCAGCGCGCAAGGCTCGCATCGAGGTCGAATCGCGGCTCCACTTCTCCCAACAGGAACACGTGCCCGCTCGCGGCGGCCTTCACCGGTTCTTCGAGGCGTCCCTCAACCGCAAGTGTGCGCAGCGTACCGCTGAGCTCGATCTTCCCGACCAATGCGCGATCGGCGAATCGCCAAGTCAACGCCGCGCTGGTCGGCACATCCACACTCGGCGTCAGTACGATGTCGCCGGCTACTCGATACGCCGTCGCACGCACATCGAGATCACGTAATGCGTACACCTTGCCGTCGAACCCGACACGCCCGTCCAGCGCCGGTATTTCGTCCTCGGGTAGGCCGTCGACGTCGATGCGATCTACCCGCACCGCACGAACATCGATCGCGATTGGCAGTGCAGGCAGCTCGATCGCGAGCGGCTCGGGCTTCGACTTGCCGGTGGTGGTGACGCGAACCGAAGCCGCAGCAAGACGCTCGAGGACCAGCCTGTCGCGAAAGAACGATACGGCCCAGGCGGGCGTGACATCGAGCGCGCTCACGTCGACGTCGGTGGTGTCGAACTTCAGCCGCAGTGAATCGACGCGCACACCCTCGAGCAGCGTTCCGTGAATACCGGTTGTCTCGACATTGACGCCCGACAGCGCGAGGGCCCGTTCGATCAGCCAGCGTGTACCGGAGTTGCTCAACGCCAGCACGGCCACAAACACCGTAGCGAACATCAGCACGCCGAACAGCGCTGCAAATGCAGCCAGCCACACGCGTCTCACAGGTCCGGTCCGATCGTGATGTAGAAGCGCAACTGCGTCGACGGATCATCCAGCGGATGCGCCACGTCGATACGGATGGGGCCGACCGGCGAATACCAACGAAGGCCGGCGCCAACGCCGGTGACAAAGTGCGGGGCGTCGTCGTACGCCGAACCGCTGTCCACGAACAACGCGGCCGCCCAATCGGTTCGAAACTGATAATCGAATTCCAGGGAACCCGTCAGCAAGCGGCTGCCACCGACGACGTTGCCATCCCGCTCGGGGCCGACCCCTTGAAACGCGTAGCCGCGTATGCTGGCGGCGCCACCGGCAAAGAAGCGAATCGTCGGCGGCAGATCACTGAACTTGTCCTTCCACGTCCAACCCGCCCTCGATCGCATGATCACCCTGATGGTATCGGTCAGGCCTTCGATGATTTCGCCGGAGACAATCGTCTGGAACAGGTCGGTATCCGATCCCAACGCCTGCGACGCGCCACGAAATGTCGTGTCGATGCGATAACCCTCGGTGGGACGAGTGGGTCGATCGCGCCAGAGCCAGTTCAACGTCGTGCCGAGCAGCACAAGCCGGCTATCACCGTACTGATCGGCGATCTTGAAATCCTCGTATGTCAGATCGGCGAAATCTGTCTCGACCCATTTCCCGCGTTCGTAGGTGTGCCGGGCACCTACCCGTTTGATGTTGCTCGAAGAGGTGTTCGACTCGAGGTGCGCCAACCCGGCGTCGAAGATGAACCAGTCGTTCAGCGGCGTGATATGCGGAATGCGGTATTGCATATCGAGCGATGAATTCTGCGTCGAAATCACCGATTTGATTGACGCGCGGTGGCCATTGACGTTGAGCAGATTGTTCTCTGCATCCACACGGATTCGGGGACCGGTGTCCGATGCGTAACCGGCACCGAGCGAGTACGTCCACGCGCGCGATCGCCGATACAGCTCGATGCGAATCGGAATCGCATGATCCACCGCGGTGTCCGGATCGGCGCTGACAAAACTGCGGCCGAAGTAGCCGCTGTCGGCGAGATTGCGGCGCAGCCGCGTGACCAATTCGGCATCGAACGGTTCCCCTGTATGAAACGGGATGTACGTATCGACCAGGCGGCGCGCCAGGAAGTCGCCGATGATTTCAATGTCGCCAAACGCGTAGCGCGGACCACCGACCAGATCCAGCACCACCGTGGCACGCAGCTTTTGCACATCGACCTGCACGACGCTGGTCTTGAATGCGGCGCTGAAGTAACCCCGCGTCCGTGCCGCTTCGAGCAGCCCGCGCTTGATGGCTTCGTAGGTTTCGTGATTGAGCTGCTTGTCCTTCAGATTGCGGGCGCGCGCCAGAAGCGGTGCGATCGATACCTCGTTCACCAGCGGCGCATCGACCTTGATGTCCACTTCACGCACGATCTCGGGCTCACCGGGCGTGATTCGAAACTGGGCGCGCCAGCAGCCATCCGTTGGGAAGTCGAGGGTGTCGACGATGCGTGCGTTGTAGTAGCCGAGCGCTTCCAGCGCCGAAGTGATTTGCGCAGGGGCTTGACGGCCTTGCCAGCGAACCAACCAGGGCGGCGCATCGCAGTCGAGATCGCTGAGACTCAGGAAGGCTTTGATGTTGGCGGCCTGTGAGGCGGATACACCTTCCAGTACGACGTCTGCGGCCGCCGGCGCAACCACCGTCAGGCACATCGACAACGACGCGAGGCCGGCAAGCGCTCGGATCACAACTGCTCCGACCGGATCGCTGTGCGGTTACTCAGGATACGAAATCTCAGAGCCGATACGCAGGATCGTCGCGGTCCCGCGTGCCACGCGCGAGGCCGTCGAACGGCGGGCCGTGCCATTCTGCCGACGCTTCGCAATTCTGATTCCAGTCCATCACGACGCGCCGGTGAACGATCTTCCACACATCGCCGCGTCGCTGCATTCGATCCAGATAGCGGCCGAAGAACGTCATCTCCCGGTCGGGATTGCTCGCATCGGCGATATAGTGCCGCGCCGTCACATAGGTTTCGACGCGTGCCTCGGGGCCTTCGATGTCGATCGCGACGTTGCCGATCGCGTGGTGCGTCGATCGAAACGCGCGCATCATCTGCGGCAGCCGTTCGCAGAACGTATGCGCGGTGCCGTTGAAGGCACCGTACGCCACCTCCGCATCTGGCCAGTATGCTGACTTTAGAATCTCGGAATCCGCGCGGTCCACACCGCGGCTATGGCGCACCAGCACGTCGTGAATGGCCAGCCGGTCGGCGACCGCCGCGACATTCGGAATGGCGCCCGTCTCGTGCATCGTCTGCTCCATCGTGAACCTGTGAGAACGCCGCAATTCTACGCTGCACCGGATCGGCACTTCGCTAAACAGGCATTTCGCGATGGTCCGCAAAATCTTCCTGCCCGCCGCTCAGCAGCGAACGGATCATAGGTAGGTGCTGTCGACCGAAGAATATCTCGCCGCCGACGCGGTATGCCGGCACATCGAACAATCCTGCCTCACGCAACTCTGCTGATATTTGATCCAGGTCTTGCGGTCCCGTTCCTTCGAGATAGCGGGTCCAACCTACCGTGTCGATGACGAGTTCGTCCATCAGTCGCCCGATGGCCGTGACGTCTCCAATTTCGAGCCGCGCGCTCCAGTAGCGGTCGAACACCGTGGTCAGATACAACCGCACTTTCTCTGGCGCGTGCTGCTTCGTCCACAACAGCCCGATGCTCGCGACCGACACATCCGGATTGCGGTACAGATCTCCGAGTTCGAGACCATATACGCGTCCATAGCGACGCAAGTCGCGTTCGTTGTACTCGGCGCGCATGCGGCGATGCCGCGTCCCCCGATCCTCGTCGGGCCGCACCGCGTGCGGGCGCGAGATCGGCGAGACGATCAGCGGTAGCCAATCGAATCCAATATCGAGTTCGTCTTCGAGCGCGAACGTCGGCCGCAGCGCGAGATACGCCTTTGGATTCTTGAAATCAACGCAAACCAGGGGCGGTGCATCGATCTGCGATGTCGGACTGTTCACGCTGCGCCTCGCGGGAAATGCCGATAGGCGATGTCCGGCGGCGAGCCGCGTTTTCCGGTTAGCAGCCAGCGAATCCGCGGAAGATGTTCGCGACCGAAGAACAATTCGCCGTCGACGACGAAGCTCGGCACCCCGAACACACCGGCTTCGAAAATCTGCTGCTGCATTCGATCGTGGCTGGTGCGTCCCTCACCTGTTCGATAATCCCGAAATCCCTTCAGCTGCGCCCCGGACTCTGCAAGCACGCGCTCGATGACCACCGGATCTTCGATATCGAGTTCGCGCTTCCAGAAGCGTTCGTAAACGCGATCGATGTAGCCACGCAAGACCGCGCGGCTCTGCCCCTTCGCCCACTCCATCCCGATGCCGGCAAGCGACGAGTCCCAGATCTTCGTCGTGCCACGGATCGTCAAGCCGCGCAACGATGCATAGCGCCGCGCGTCCCGATATGCGTACTTCACCCCGCTCCACTGTTGCGGCGTACGCTGGCTTTCAACCACCTTTCCGTTCGCGTCGAGGCGCGCCGAGCCCAGATAGCTGGGAATGTCGAGCGTCAACGCGCGCCAATCGATCTCTATTGCGAGGTCGTCTTCGAGCGCATACGCCGGATCCTTCGCTAGATACGCGTAGGGGCTTTTGAAGTCAATGTAGACGATCAGCGGAAGATGCGATCGCAAAGGGTCGAATTGGGTCGCCATGACGATACGCCAGTATCCCGGTTGCCGAGGAATATAACCGCTCTACACAGTCGCGACCTCACCTGCAGTTGACGCCTCGAAGATCCGCGCGTATCAAGCACTGAGGGACTCTTGGGAGCGGTTCGGATGAGATCGGTCAAGATCGCGGACTATATGACGAAACGCATCGTGACGTTGAAACCGAACGACTCGGTTGTCGACGCGATGCGCACGCTGTTGAGACACCGGATATCGGGCGCCCCGGTCATAGACGAATTCGGCCGTCTGGTAGGCGTATTGTCCGCAACCGATCTGCTTGCAGTGGTAGTGCAGGACAGCTACTACGACGAGCCGCGCGGGCTGGTCGCCGACTTCATGACGTCCCCGGTGGAAACGGTCGACTGGTCCAGTGACATCTATTCATTGGCAGAACGCTTCCGCAGTTCCCATCGGCGACGCTTCCCGGTGCTGCAGGACGGTGAACTCGTGGGCCAGATCAGTCGCCGCGATCTGCTCAGAGCGGCCGTGGATGTGGTTGAGCACCGTTCGTCCGGTTGACGGGAATGTCCGCCGCACGGATCGGACGATCGATGACGTACGAGGTCCGGCAGGAACGATCGATCAAAATGGAGCGGGAAAGGAGACTCGAACTCCCGACATGAACCCTCTGGCGCGCGAGCTTCAATGCTTCACGTGCTGCGTCGCCTTGTCTCCGCTGCACATGAAATAGAGCGGGAAAAAGACAGACACATGACAAGCCGGTTTTTCACGCTGGTAATCCGATCCCGGGATTATTGCTCGGTCGATCCGACTAGGGTTTTTTGCGACGGCGTTTCTCACGCTTTTTTCAGCTTCGGGCGGCGCCTGTTGTCGGGCGACGTGCCGTGCGACGGCCGTTCGGATTCTCTGAATGATGTCCGGGCGGCGTACATCTGCGATCACGCGCAGCCGACCGCCACGGTCTAGGCAGATCGACAGATCGATTGCGAATACCCGCCTGAGTCTCTCCATCCACGTCATCGGTGCAGTCGGCGCAACAGGATCGTCTTTGGCGTTGGGGGCGAGGATGCCGTGGTATCTCACCAAATTGCCGCGTGGCCGAGGCACCAGCGCCGCCAGTCTGGCCAGGAACTCGAACGGTTCGAACACAACATGTGTGGTGCCGTCCCGGTACGCGGTCTTGAGCTGACAAACTACCTGCCCTGCTGGTACTCAGCCGTTCCAGCGCCAGGGCCGGTCGGGTGATGTAGCGGCACAACCAAATCGAGCCAGGGTTGTTCCGGATCTCGGATCAGCAGGCCATCACGTTCCAGGCAGCGCAGCACACGCAACACAGTGACGTCGAGCAGGTGCTGCAGCGTGCCGACGGATGGCGCCGGGCTTGAAACTGACGGGCAGCGATAGCGATCGATCGGGTCACGGTCATTGCCTTGCGCAATTTGAGGTGTTGGGACCGCGCGATCGTATCCGGCGCTAGCGGCCGGATCGACGTCGGTACAAGCCATTTTCCATCCGAGTGTGTATATTAGAAATATCTAACATAAGGTAGGCCGTTTCGAGTGCCCGTCCGTCCTGTTCTTGGCCCGTATGTCACGACGTCGCTTGGGAATCGGTCTCTGGCAATGCTGCTCGTATGCGTCGTGGGGTTGGTCGGATGCGGCCGAGAAGCACCGTCAGCTACATCCGCTCCGCCAGTTGCGCAGCTCGAATCCGTGGAAGTCGCGCTGCGTGCGGCGCCGCGTGAGCGCGTGTGGGACGGGGTCGTCGAGGCCGTCAATCAGGCAACCGTGTCTGCGCAAACCGCCGGCCGCGTCGTCGAGCTGCCGTTCGACGTCGATGACAAGGTGCCCGCGGGTGCGATGATCGTGCGCTTCACCGACGTCGAGCAACGCTCGGCACTGCGTCAGGCGCAAGCACAGTTGCGCGGGGCACAGGCGGCTGCCCACGAAGCGGAAGCGGACTACACGCGTACGCAGAACATTTACGAGCGCAAGCTCGTCGCGCGCGCACAGTACGATCAGGCCGTCGCGCGTCGCGATGCAGCGCGCGCCGCATTGGAAGCTGCAAACGCCGCCGTGCGCGCGGCGACCCAACAGTTGGAATACACGGTGGTACGGGCGCCGTATGCCGGCGTGGTGACACGCCGCTATGTCGAGGTGGGCGAGTCGGTGCGGCCGGGTCAGTTGTTGATCTCCGGTATCGGTCTCGGTGCGATGCGGGTGAACGTGGTCGTGCCGCAAAGCGACGTTGACGCGATCCGCAAGTATCACACCGCGGCGATCCTGCTCGATCCGGACGGAACAAAGCGCATCGATGCCACCGACGTCACGGTGTTTCCGTATGCGGATCCGCAGACGCATTCGTTTCAGGTGCGTCTGGCGCTTCCGGAGGCGGGCGCTTCGCTGAATCCGGGTACCACCGTCAAGGTCGCGTTTCTCGTCGGTACAGAGCCGCGCCTGCTGGTGCCGACGCGCGCGGTCGTACAGCGCAGCGAGCTGACGGCGGTGTACGTATTGCGGCCGGGTGGACCGGTGCTTCGCCAGGTCCGACTGGGTCATCGTCACGGTGATCAGGTGGAGGTGCACGCGGGACTGCACGAAGGCGAGCAAGTGGTCGCGAACGCGGCGGATGCAATCGCGTGGTTTGCGCGCGGCTCTGCGCCCACGTCGGCTCGTTGAGCACAGACAATGGCCGACGCTTCCGCGCAGCCGCCTCGTTCCGAGCGCCCGGGTTCTTCCGCGAGTCTGGGTGTTTCCGGACGTGTGGCGCGCGCGTTCCAGAACAACCCGCTGACGCCGATCCTGGCGCTGGTTGGTCTGCTGCTGGGACTCGTCGCCGGATGGGTCACGCCGCGCGAAGAGGAGCCGCAGATCGACGTCACCTTCGCCAACGTATTCGTACCGTTTGCGGGCGCGGCGGTCGCAGATGTAGAGAGCCTCGTAGCATTGCCGCTGCAGCAGAAATTGGCTGCAGTGGAAGGCGTGAAGCATGTCTATGCCGTCAGCCGTCCCGGTATGGCGGTCGTGACGGTGGAGTTCGAAGTCGGGTTGCCGCGTCGCGATGCGATCGTGCGCCTGTACAACCAGGTGTATTCGAATCAGGACTTCCTGCCGCCCGGTCTCGGCGCCGGTCCGGTGTTGGTTCGTCCGATGGGCATCGACGACGTGCCCATCATGAGCGTGACGCTTTGGCACGACGATCCAGAGCGCGGCGCCACCGAACTCGCCGAGGTGGCGCACAGTCTGGAAGCGGAGCTGAAGCGCATTCCCGGCACGCGCGATGTGTACACGATCGGCGCGCCGCAGCGTGCCGTGCTGGTGTCGCTCGATGCGCCGCGCCTCGCTGCGCACGGACTGACGATCGTAGAACTCGCTACCGCGCTGCGCGCAACCAACGTTGTCACAGAGGCGGGGGAGCGTGTCGTCAACAGCGAGGTGGTGCCACTCACGGTGGGCACATTTCTCGGCGACGCGGAGCAGGTCGCGGCGCTCGTCATCGGACTGCACCACGGCGAGCCGGTCTACTTGTCGGATGTCGCGCAGATTCACAGCGGCGGCGATCTGCCGACGCAGTACGTCTGGAGCATCGCCGGCCACGGACAACCCGGATCCGCGGCCGGTATCGTACCGGCCGTGACGATCGCTGTTTCGAAGAAGCCGGGCAGCAATGCCGCCGACATCACACGGGCGATCGAACAGCGGCTGGCGGCGTTGCGCAACGTGATCATTCCGCAAGGCGTGCACGTCGACATTACGCGGGACTACGGCGCGACTGCCACGGAAAAAGCGAACAAGCTGATTCAGAAGCTGATCTTCGCGACGCTGTCCGTCGTGCTCCTCGTGCTGTTCACGCTCGGTCGCCGCGAAGCGGTGGTCGTCGGCACTGCGGTGGTGCTGACGTTGGCGCTCACGCTCGCGGCCTCGTTCTTCATGGGCTTCACGATCAATCGCGTCTCGCTGTTCGCGCTGATCTTCTCGATCGGCATCCTCGTGGACGATGCCATCGTAATCGTCGAGAACATCCACCGGCACCGCCGGCTAAGCGATGCACCGCTGGTCGACGCGATTCCCCGAGCCGTCGACGAAGTCGGTGGCCCGACAATATTGGCCACGCTGACGGTGATTGCGGCATTGCTGCCGATGGCGTTCGTCAGTGGCCTCATGGGCCCGTACATGCGGCCGATACCGATCAACGCGTCGGCCGGCATGCTGCTCTCGCTGATGGTCGCGCTGGTGGTGACGCCTTGGCTCGCGCTGCGGTTGCTCGGCGGTGCGCACGGCGACACCGCGGCGGCCGCATCGCGCGACGCCACGTTGACGCCGAGCTATGCGTTCTTCGATCGCCTGATGCGGCCATTCCTCGCCGGCGAGCACGCGCAGCGACGCCGCCGGCTGCTGTTCGCGGGCATCGCATTGGCCGTGCTGCTATCCGTCGGACTGGTAGTCATACAGGCGGTGATCATGAAAATGCTGCCGTTCGACAACAAGAACGAATTTCAGGTGGTCGTCGACACGCCGGAAGGTACTGCACTGGAGGACACCAATACGCTGCTCGAGGCGCTGGCCAACGAGCTGATAAAGGTGCCCGAAGTCGTCGGCGTGCAGGGCTATGCAGGCACCGCTGCCCCCGTGAACTTCAACGGTCTCGTGCGGCAATACTATCTGCGCAATGGGTCGAACCAGGGTGACCTGCAGGTTAATCTGTTGGGGAAGCACGAAAGGGATCGCGCAAGCCACGCGATCGCCCGTTCGGTTCGAGCGTCCTTGGTCGAAATCACGAAACCGTTTCACGCCTCGGTGAAAGTGGTCGAGGTTCCTCCCGGGCCGCCTGTGCTCGCGCCGTTGGTGGCCGAGGTGTACGGGCCGAATCCGAACAAGGTACGCAGCGTGGCGCTGGCGTTGGGCAACCTGTTTACCCAGACACCGGGACTGGTGGACGTAGACACCTCTGTGGAAACCGATGCTCGACGCGACGTGCTGGTGGTCGATCGTAGTCGCGCGGCCCGCCTCGGTGTGAGTCAGCAGACGATCGCCGACACGTTGCGCACGGCGGTTGCGGGCAGCGACGTCACGTACCTGCACGACGGTCACTCGCATTACGCCGTGCCGGTTCGGATGCGACTGCCGGCCGGCGATCAGGCCTCAATGGAACAATTGCTCGGCCTGCAGGTGCGCACTGTCGATGCGCAACTGGTGCCCCTCAGTGAGCTCGTCCGTGAGATCCCGGGGCGCTGGCAGCAGACCGCGTACTACAAGGATCTAGTGCCGCTGAGCTACGTATTTGCAGACGAAGCCGGCGCTCAGGACTCGCCGCTCTACGGAATGTTCAGAGTTGCGGCCCAACTGCGCGCGGATCCCGTCGATGGTGAATTGCTGCAACAGAATTTCTTCAGACAGCCGCTCGACACCACGCGCTACGGCATCAAGTGGGACGGCGAATGGCAGATCACCTTCGAGACGTTTCGCGACATGGGCCTTGCGTATTCGATGGGCTTGGTGCTGATTTATCTGCTGATCGTCGCGCAGTTTCGCAGCTATGTGATGCCGCTGGTCATCATGGCGCCGATACCGTTGACGGCGATCGGCGTCATGCCGGGCCATGCGTTGCTGGGTGCACAGTTCACAGCAACCAGCATGATCGGCATGATCGCGCTCGCGGGAATCATCGTGCGCAATTCGATCCTGCTGGTCGACTTCATCGAGCGCGCCTGCGCCGAAGGTCATGCGTTGAGCGACGCGGTCGTCGAAGCCTGTGCCGTACGGGCGAAACCGATTGCGCTGACCGCGCTCGCAGCGACGCTCGGCGCGTTGTTCATCCTCGACGATCCGATCTTCAACGGCCTGGCCATTGCGTTGATCTTCGGCCTGCTGGTGAGTACCGCACTCACGCTCATCGTCGTGCCGCTGCTGTATGTGTCGCTGATGCAGCGCGGTCGCCGCGCGGCCGAACCCGCCGCGTCGTAGTCGCATTCAGGCCGACCAGATCGCGGTGGCGCTTCTCCAGAGCAAAAAACTCCCTCAGTCCGCCCGCGATGAACACGAGCGCGAGCGGTCAGTCGACGAGGCCGGAGAACGCGCAGTTGAGCTTCAGCGGTTCGATCGTCACTCCGCGCAGCCCGCCGCGGGCTCGGCATGCACGCCGATCCGGTATGGGCTGTTTCCCGCGAACGAAAGCTCGTCAACGATGCCTCGAGGCATGGTGGTAAGTGTGTAGTCAATAAATTAGAATAAACTAATATACCGGTTCAGAACGCGGAGTGAAGGCGATGGCAAAGGTTGTGGTGATGGGAGCGGGATTGGGAGGTCTTCCGGCCGCGTACGATCTGCATGCTGTGCTCGGGCGCCAGCACGAAATAACGCTGATCGGCGCAACCGACCATTTCCAGTTCACGCCATCGAACCCGTGGGTGGCCGTAGGCTGGCGCAAGACCGAGCAGGTGACGGTGCCACTCGTGCCGCGCCTGCAGAACAAAGGCATCAAGTTCATCGCGCAGTCGGTCACGACGATGGATCCCGCGAGCAACAGACTCACGCTCGCGGACGGTCAGCAGGTTGCCTACGACTACCTGATCATCGCCACCGGTCCGAAGCTTGCATTCGACGAAATTCCGGGGCTCGGTCCCGACGGCCATACCGTGTCGGTCTGCACGACACCGCATGCCGCGCATGCGTGGTCGCGCTACGAGGAATTCCTGAAGAATCCGGGTCCGATCGTGGTCGGCGCGGTGCAAGGGGCGAGCTGCTTCGGGCCGGCGTACGAATTCGCGCTGATCCTCGATGCGGACCTGCGCAAGCGTAAAATCCGCGACAGGGTGCCGATGACGTTCGTCACGAGCGAACCCTACATCGGTCACATGGGTCTAGGCGGTGTCGGTGATTCGAAGGGTTTGTTGGAGTCGGCGCTACGGCAGCGGCATATCAAATGGATCACCAATGGCAAACTGTTGGAGGCGAAGGCCGACAGCGTGCGCGTGGCCGAGCACGACGACAAGGCGCAGTTGGTGAAGGAGCACGAGTTGCCGTCGCGGTTCACGATGTTCATCCCAGCCTTCAAGGGTGTGGATGCGGTTGCCGCGGTCACAGACATGTGCAATCCGCGCGGTTTCGTATTGATCGACGAGCACCAGCGCAACCCGAAGTACCCCAACGTCTTTTCCACCGGCGTATGCGTGGCGATTCCGCCCGTTGAGGCAACGCCGATCGCAACTGGCGCGCCGAAGACCGGGTATATGATCGAGTCCATGACGACCGCGAGCGTCGAGAACATCAAAGCACTGCTAGGGGGTAAGCCGGTGACCCACAAGGCCACGTGGAACGCGATCTGTCTTGCCGATCTCGGCGACGATGGTGTGGCTTTCGTGGCGCTGCCCCAGATTCCACCGCGTAACGTGACGTGGGCGAAGCAGGGCAAGTGGGTGCGTCTCGCGAAGGTTGCGTTCGAGAAGTATTTCATCGCTAAGATGAAGAGCGGCAACTCGGAGCCGATCTACGAAAAATATGTTTTGAAGGCGCTTGGCATCGTGCGCCTGAAGGAACAATCGTGACGGTACTGCGCGCCTGCGAAAGCTGCGGCCGGCCGAATCGGATCCCGGTCGGTCATTTGTCCGATACGGGACGCTGTGGTGCGTGCCGCGCCGCGCTACCACCGCTTTCGAAACCTCTGGAAGCGAACGAGAGTGAGTTCGACAGCATCGTGAATGGAGCGCATGTGCCCGTGCTCGTCGATTTCTGGGCACCGTGGTGTGGTCCTTGTCGTACGGTCGCGCCTGAAGTACAGCAAGCCGCCGAGCATCTCGCCGGGGCTGCGATCGTGTTGAAGGTGAATACAGAAGAGCAGCCGCGCCTGGCCGCACGTTTCGCCGTTCGCAGCATCCCCAATTTCGCCGTGTTCAAGGGCGGCGAACTGGTCTGGCAGCAGCCGGGCGCGATGGGGCATACGCAGCTGGAGCGCGCAGTTCGCGAAGCGACGCGAACCGCTGTTTGAAGCATGGGTGAAAACCGATTCGCGGCGACGTCGGCGCTATCAGCCGGCGGACGGTGCGATGTGCAGAAAAACCCACCACCACAAGCCGCTCAGCGCAATCAGCTTCGGCGCGACTGCGCAGCGAAGCTGAAGCAGCTATTGAATTTGCCAGAGATGTGACATCAGGCGAACGGCCGGTGGCTGTCGTGGCCGAACGCGCACACGCGCGGTAGTTGATCCGGAAGTCGCTGATCGTCGAGACGAGTCTGCCTACTCCCGAGTTTCAGTGAATCGTTAGCATACTGCTGATAGCGCCGACTTCCGGCGGCGCCTGCGGAGTGCCTTTTCGCATCGAACCAGGCACTCTGACCCCATGTCGATACGCAACCTCGATTTCGCGTTGAAGCCGCGCTCCATCGCGCTGATCGGCGCATCCGAACGACGCACCTCGATCGGACGCAAACTGCTCGAGAATCTGCTCGATGGCGGTTTCGCCGGGCCGATCCTGCCCGTCAACCAGAACCGCGATTCGGTGCTCGGCGTGCCGGCGTATCGCTCGGTTGCCGATCTGCCGAGCGTACCGGACCTCGCCGTCATCGCGACGCCGGCGACGACCGTGCCGGCGCTGATAGATGCGCTAGGCCGCCGCGGCACACGCGCCGCGGTGGTGATCTCTGCTGGATTCGCCGAGCTTGCCCAGGCGGGCGGCGCGGCGCTGCAGCAGCAGATGCTGACCGCGGCGCAGCCACATCTGTTGCGCATCATCGGCCCGAACTGCGTCGGCATCCTGGTGCCGGGCGCACACCTCAACGCCAGCTTCGCGCCGCTGACGCCGCGCGCCGGCGGAATCGCGTTCGTCACCCAGTCCGGGGCATTGCTGACGGCCGTGCTCGACTGGGCACATGCGCGTGGCATCGGCTTCTCGCACCTCTTGTCGCTCGGCGGTATGGCCGACGTCGATTTCGGCGATGCGCTCGACTATCTCGCGAGCGATGAATCCACGCACGCGATTCTGCTGTACGTCGAAGCCATCACGCATGCGCGCAAGTTCATGTCGGCTGCACGCGCGGCAGCGCGCAGCAAGCCGGTCATCATTTGCAAATCCGGACGACACAGCGAAGGGGCACGCGCGGCGCGTTCGCACACCGGCGCGCTGGCTGGCTCCGACGCCGTGTACGACGCGGCGATCCAGCGTGCCGGCATGCTGCGCGTCGTTGCGCTCGAAGAATTGTTCGACGCCGTCGAAATGCTCGCGATGGGCCGCCAGCCGCGCGGCGATCGGCTGGCGATCGTCACGAATGGCGGTGGCTTCGGCATTCTCGCGACGGATCGTCTGGTCGACGAGCACGGCCGTCTCGCGCAGCTCACCGACGCATCGATCGCGCAGCTGAACGCCGTGCTCCCGCCGGCCTGGTCGGGCGGCAATCCGGTCGATGTCATCGGCGACGCGGACGCGGCCCGCTATCGCGCCGCACTGGATATAGTGATCGCGGATCCGAACGTGGATGCGACGCTGGTGCTGAACTGCCCGGTGGCGGTCGCATCGAGCGCCGACTGCGCACAGGCTGTCGTCGATGCCGATACGGCGCGCCGCGACAAACCGCTGCTGACGAGCTGGGTCGGCGGCGATCACCAGCGCGACGCGCGCGCTCTGTTTGCGGCGCACGGTGTGCCGAGCTACGACACCCCCGAAGACGCGGTGCGCGCCTTCATGTATCTGGTCAACTACCAGCGCAATCAGGCGTCATTGCTGGAAACGCCGCCATCGCTGCCGCAGGCGATAACGCCGGATCGACAGCGCGCCCGCGAGATCGTCGCCGCGGCGCTCACCGCCGGCGGCGGCTGGCTGGATCCGTTGGCGGCACGCTCATTGATCGATGCGTACCAAATCGACATCGTTAAGCCAATTCGCTGCGATTCGTCCGAGGCAGCCGCAGCGGCAGCCCAGCGGATCGGCGGTCCGGTGGCGCTGAAGGTCAGCTCGCCCGACATTGCCCACAAGACCGACGTCGGCGGTGTCATCCTCGATCTCGCCGACGCGGCGGCGGTGCACAGCGCCGCCGAGGCGATGCTGCGTCGCGTCCGAACGCTGCATGAACATGCGCGCGAACTCGGTGTCACGGTCGAACCGATGGTGACCGCGAAGCACGGTATCGAGCTGATCGTCGGTGCACACGAGGATGCGCAATTCGGCCCGGTCGTGCTGTTTGGTCACGGCGGCACCGCGGTCGAGGTACGCGGCGACACCGTGCTCGGTCTGCCGCCGCTGAACGTGGCACTGGCGCGCGCAATGATGATGGGCACGCGCATATTCCAACAGCTGCGCGGTTACCGCGGGCTGCCACCGGCCAACCTCGACGCGATCGAGATGACCCTGCTGCGGGTCTCGCAGCTACTGATCGACCTGCCGGAGGTCGTGGAGCTGGACATCAATCCGCTGCTGGTGGATGCCGAGCGCGCGATTGCACTCGATGCGCGGGTGCGTGTGACGATCGCCCAGCGCCCAGGCACGGCGCGGTTTGCGATCTCGCCCTATCCGAGCGAACTCGAGGAAACCGTCACCCTCAACGACCGCGTGCTGCAGCTGCGACCGATCCGGCCGGAAGACGAACCGGCACTGCATGCCGCATTCGCGAAGCTGACGCCCGAAGAGATCCGCTTGCGGTTCTTCGTTCGGATGCAGCTGATCCCGCATCCGCTGGCGGCACGCTTCACACAGATCGACTACGACCGGGAAATGGCCCTCGTGCTCATCGACCCGAATCCGGGCGGCGAGCTTTTCGGCGTCGTGCGCATTCACGCCGATGCGGACCTCGAACGCGCCGAGTTCGCAGTGCTGGTTCGCCACGAGCTGGCCGGCCGCGGCCTCGGCACGCTGCTGATGCAGCGAATCATCGCGTACGCGAGGCGCCGCGGCATCGGCGAGATCTTCGGGATGGTGCTGCGCGAGAACCGCAGGATGCTGACCCTGTGCAGCGAACTCGGCTTCGACGCAAGTGCCGATCCCAACGATCACGCATACATGCATGTCTCACTACCGTTGCGCTGATTCGAGTCGCTGCGGTGTCTGCGCCGCGGAGTAGCGCCGCTTGAAGCACGACGGCGCCGGAGGCGATCGAAGCGCTTCGTGCGCAGGCCGCGGCGTCTCGATGATTGCTAGCCGTGACGCTATATCCAGCGCAAGGCTTCGGTAACTATCTCGGTCGCGCCTGTCTGTGCGCAATTGCCGTGGGCGATCAATAGTCGTTCGGGCTGCCAGCCGATGACCTTTTCGCGCGCGTGGCGGGCAGGTCCGCGCCGGACAAAACTCGCACGCCACTCCCGCGGCGTACTGCCGCGATCGCCAACGAGACCATCGAGCCGCATCAGTTGTCCCTTCCAGCCTGACACCTGTGATTCGGGAAACCGCTGAATCAGGTCGCAGACGATCACTGTGCGTGACGGGCGATGGAAAAATACGACTTCTTCCATTGCGAACGAACCATGGAAGACGACCTGGTCGATGTCGGCCGCCCATGCCGCGTCCGGTTCATCACCGAGCTCCGCACTGAAGCGGAGTTCAGGTTTCTTTCCGACCAGTCCGGGTGGTGCGTAGAGTCGCGCGTCAGGCCAACGGTCCGCCCACTCCTTCAGAAACAGGTGGTGCAGCTTGTTCGGCGAGACGATGTAGCGCACCGTCCCAATGGCCTGCACCGCATCGGCCAGTTCGTCGTTTAGTCCCACTGGAGACCAGACCCACGCAGTGCCATCGGAGAGTCGCGCCACCGCCATTCGCGTGGGATACGGGAAGCCGAAAAACGAGACAGCGGGTCCATCGGCCGAGTAGAGAGAGGGTCCGAACGTTTCGAGCATGCGCAGAAGGATAACGCAGGATCAGACGATGGGAGCGGGACTCACCTGCCGATGAGCTCGTTGACATGGCTCAATCCAACACGCCCCCGCTGCCGACCGTTGACCGGGCTCGGCAACCGCGCCTACTCGACGTGGGATCGCACATCATTCTGGCTACGCGCTCCGCTAGTCGGTGAGGTAACACTCCACCGATCGTCGAGTACTATGGACGCTTGCAACGCAGTACGGAGCCCGCTGCATGAACACGTCGTTGTCGCGAACGCCGATCGAAGTGTCGATCGCGCCACGCCACCCCCAGTTCGATCTCACGGATTGTGCCGCCCGAGACTGGCATGGCGGCGATCCGTTTCGCACTGGATTTTTCAATGCGTTGTCGCTGACATTTCCGAAAGGCGAGAGATTCTTCATCGACAGCGTGCGTGCATTCCAGGGTGACATCGACGAACCGAAGCTCAGCCAGGAGATCCGCGGCTTCATCGGCCAGGAAGCGATTCACAGCCGCGAACATGCGCAGTTCAACGAGGCTTTCTGCCATGCGCGCGGCTACGACGCCACGTTCGTCGACAGGCGTCTCGACGCGGAGACCGCGTGGGCGAACGCCCACCTCGAACCGATCACGCGACTCGCTGCGACGGTGGCCACCGAACACCTGACCGCCATTCTCGGCAATGCGCTGCTAACGAATCCCGCCTGGCTCGATGGCGCGGATGCACACATGGCGGCGATGTGGCGCTGGCATGCGGTCGAAGAGCTCGAACACAAGGCCGTGGCGTTTGACACCTATATCGCTGCCGGTGGCAGCCGACGCGTGCTGCGCAGAATGTTGCGGGTAGAGACTTTGCAGCTGTTCCGTCACGTCTTCGCCGGCATGCGCATGATGCTGAGGGTCGACGGTCTGCATCTGCGGCCGTCCATCTGGTGGGGCGGCACGAAGTGGCTGTTCGGCCGTTCGGGGATTCTGCGCCGAGTGATACCGGACTGGCGCGGGTTCATGCGCGCCGATTTCCATCCGTGGGATGCGAACAATCAGGCGCTGATCGAACGGTGGAATGCGAGCACTGCCAGCGTGGCATGACTTCGCCAAACATCCATCGCGCCTAGTCGGTGAGGTAGTACTCTACGGTCGTTGCCATGCAGATCTCCTTCAGCTGCGGGGGGAACGGATCGCGACCGATCGAAAAGAAACGCTGCGGCGCTTTGCGGATGGCGCCGACGCCGCCGGGCAATTTGCCCGACCCGTTCGCGTGACCCTAGACTGAGGCAATCACGCTGGGAGGGCGTTCATGTATCCATCCGACTCGTTGCTGCGGGACAACCTTAAACAGGCGCACGCGGCAGCATGGCGCCGGATCGGGGTGGCCGGAGACTTCTTCAGCGGTTCCGCTCGAGCCGAGATGGTGCGCTCGGCGCGCGAAGCGCTCGACTGCCCGCTGTGTGCGCAGCGCACGTCGGCGTTGAGCCCGAATGCCGTCTCGGGCGCGCACCGGGGCAACGCGAAACTGGACGATCCGATCGTCGAACTGATCCACCGGCTGGTGACCGATCCGGGCCGTCTCACCCGAGCCTGGTTCGATGGCGTACTGAATGACGGCGTCAGTCCAGCCGCATACGTCGAGGTTGTCAGTGTGGTGGCGAGTTCCGTCATCATCGACACGCTACATCGCGCCCTGGGCCTCGAGCGCCCGGCGTTGCCCGCGCCGCAACCGGGGGACCCGCGCGGGGAGTACAACGCGCACGCGGTCGATGCGGGCGCGTGGTTGCCGCTCCTCGACGCGCCAACGGCGATGGGCAGTGCCGGACTGCCGCAGGTACCCAACATCGCGCGGGCGCTGGGGCTGGTGCCGAGCGCGCTGGAACTGTTCTTCGGTACCTTCCGACCTCACTACGCGTTGCAGGCGCTGCCGCTGTCGATCAGCCAGACGCAGGCGGAGTTCGTGGCGGCGCGCGTGTCCGCCATCAACGAATGTTTCTACTGAACCACGTCGCACACGATGCTGCTCCGTGCGAGCAGCCAGCGTGACGGGGAACCCGCCGAACTCGGTAGTGTGACCCGCGAGTCGGGCGCGTCCGGTGTCCAACATGGGGACTGGTTGCGGGCACTCGTCGAGGCCACCGTTCGTGGTGAGTGGCAGCATCTGGCGGAGGTGCGTCGTGCGGCAGCG
Source organism: uncultured Gammaproteobacteria bacterium (assembly GCA_963812255.1). Lineage (GTDB taxonomy): Bacteria > Pseudomonadota > Gammaproteobacteria > Pseudomonadales > Azotimanducaceae > DATJGR01. Next base: position 491,098 of record CAWEUM010000002.1, read on the forward strand.
CTCGCGATGGGAACGCAGCAGACCGTGGACGCGCTGACCGTCGCGGCCGCGTTCAACGGCATCACGCGCGTCGCAGATGCGACGGGTATTCCGCTGGATGAGAGCACGGCCGAAGCCACCCGCGGATTGCGTGAGGCCACCGGAATCGAGCGGTTCGCATACGCCGAGAAAAGCGCTCGCTACGACTGACAGTCTCAGTGGGCCTTCCTGCCGAAACTGTCTTCAGTCCGTGAGGTAGCTCCTGCGGCCATCTTCTTTAGAGTCACACGGTCGATCTTGCCGGTCGCGTTGAGCGGCATCTCATTGAGCACGACGATCTCCTCCGGCGCCTTGTAGCCGATGCGCTCGCGGGCGAAGCGGATGAGGTCCTGCGTTGTGGGCGGAGGTGCGGAAGCGCCCAGAGTGACATAAGCACGCACGTTTTCACCGTGCATGCGGCTCTGAACGCCAACGACGCCCGCGCCGGAGACTGCGTCGTGCTCCAGCAGAGCAGCCTCCACCTCCTGCGGGCATATGTTCGAGCCGTCATGGATGATGATCTGCTTCTGACGGCCATGGAACCGGAGGTAGCCGTCCTCGTCGGCGCTCATCACATCGCCGGTGTCGAGCCAGCCGTCGATCACCACCTCCGCCGTCGCCTCAGAATTGTTCCGGTAGCCGACCATATTGCCCGGGAATTTGATCCAGAGCCGCCCGTCGGTGCCGGTCGGCACCTCATGACCGCTGCTGTCGCGGAGCGATGCCTGATAGCCTGGTGCGATCGGCCCGACCGAACCAATCTTCTGCGCGTACGGGGGCGTCACGGTCGGAATGCCTATCTCCGTCATGCCGTAATCCTCGTCGATCGCGATGCCGTTCAATGCGGTGAACTCCGCCTCCAACGCGTCGGAGACCATGTCACCGCCCGAGAAGCAGGCCTCGATCGAGGCGAAATCTTCGCGGCGCGCGCCATGGTCGCGCGTCAGCGCGTAAAGCGCCGACGGCAGCATCCACATCTTGGTCGGCCGCTCCTCGCGCAGCAGCGCGAGGATTTCGTCGCCGTCGACGCTGCGCGCGATCACCACTCGGCCGCCGGCGGCCAACGTCATCAGCGACAGGTGATGGCCGCCGACATGCGAGGCCGACCCGGCCGGCATCATGACGTCGTCGGGACCCATCTCGAAGCTTGCGACGGCGCTGGCGATGATCCAGCCGAGCGTCTCGAAGCTGTGGACGACCCCCTTCGGCTTCCCGGTGCTGCCGGAGGTGAAGAAGATGATCGCGGGGTCCTGCGGCCTCGGGGCGGCGAAATCGCGATGCGCTGCGCCTTCGGCCAGTGACTTGAAGCTTGCGCTGTCGCTCCCGCCGGCATCGTCGTAGCTGATCCGCCCGAGCGGCAGCGCGCCCGCAAGCTTGCTGAGCGCCAGATCATCGCGCCGCTCGTCATGCGACAGCAGGATCTTCGGTCCGCCGACCGAAAGCGCGTGGTCGATCTCCGGTGCCATATAGCGGTAGTTGAGCGGCATCGCGACCAGGCCACATTTCATGCAGGCGATGTAATGCACCAACAAGTCCGTCCGGTTTGGCATGAGCGAGGCGACTCGGTCTCCCGGCTCGAGCCCCAGGCCGAGATAGCTCGCAGCGAGGCGGCTCGATACGTCATCGAGCCTGCGCCAGCTCCAGCGCTGGCGCCGCGACACGAGCGCATCCGCGTCCGCCTTCATGGCGAGGCCAGTCTTGAGGATTTCATGCAGCCGGACGGGTCCGTCCAGCGGTGGCCCGGAGATAGGCATGGCGTATTACCCCGTTGCGCCTCGTGGCGCGTTTTAGTTTGCCACCGTAGCAACCCGGGAAAGGTGAGCAAAGAGATTTGAGCATCTCGCGACTGCGCAGCGAACGTGACCTTCAGTGAACCGTCGGCGCTGTCAGATCATGCACCGCTGGCAGGTCACGCATCCCGTCGGAAGGCTACGTTCGCCCGAGCACGCGATGCTCCACCGCGTGCATCGCGACGTCGGCGGCTGTCTTGAGCGTGCCGAAGAAGGCAAGACCAAACAGCGACGAAGACATCAGCCCGAAAACGATGGTGAGGTGCATGGGGAGAATGCGCAGGTACGGCGTGAACATCAGCGTGCCGATATTGGGCGTACCGCGCCCGTCGGCGTCCCGGTTGTAGCGGTAGGAGTAGACGTGGTTGCCTGCGAAGGCGAGCGCACAAATCCACAGCTGTGGATCGGCAATGGCGGCCAGCGAGGTCTCGCTGAGGATGAAGATCAAGTAAACGACGTGGAACAACCCATAGTGCACAGCAAAGAAACACGCCGTCTGAATTTTCGTCCCACACGTCGGCGCAACGGCACGGTCATTGATCGTGAAGTTCTCGGTGGAGAATTTGTCCAGCGCGAGGATGCGCGCGAAATAACTGACGCCGATGATCACGCTCTGCAGCCAGTACACCAGCATCAGATCGATCAGCGTCCATCCTTTCATACACACCAATCACCAGCGAGAGCAGGTTGGCGCCGATCAGACTCCAGGCGGAGTTGTCCCGATCGGTCGGTTCAGTTCTGGTGCCGTGTCGCCGCAGCGCGGCGTTCTGCGCGATAGTCATGCGCCCAACATACGTACTGCCTGAATCCGACTGAGTGATGCATATCACACCCCTACTGCCACTGACGAACCCCTGCATGCGGTCGTGCGCCGGCCGGTGTCCTTACGGCACAATGCGGACTCTGCGTTTGGCTTAGATTGCATGGCTCAGGTATTTGTCTCGTACGCAACGGAAGACCGGCACCGCGTGGAGCCGTTCGTTGCGTTACTCGAAGCCCAGGGCCTGAGCGTGTGGTGGGATCGTCATATCGAAATGGGCTCCAGCTTCGATGTGGTGATCGAACGCGAGCTGGACGCGGCGCTGTGCGTCGTCGTGGTCTGGTCGGCACAATCGGTGAGCTCCGAATGGGTGCGAAACGAGGCCACCGACGCGGCCAATCGCGGCGTGCTCGTGCCGATTCTGATCGACGACGTTCGCCTGCCACTGGCATTTCGCCGCATGCAGACGGCTACGCTCAGGGACTGGCCGGCGAAGCAGGACCACGATCGCATCCAGGGACTCATTCAGAAAATCTCCCAGCTGGCCTAGGTGCGGCCTGAGAGCGCTCAAGCGACCGGTGCGTCCGCGGCACAGATCATCATCGCTGTGATGGCACTTGCCGACCGCACCCCGGAAACGAATATGGCCTATCTCTGCGACGGCATCGCTGAGGACCTCATGAACGCGTTCTTTTCGATCGAGGGCCTGCGTGTGGTGTCGGCAACGGATACGTTTGCGCTCAAAGGTGCGCGCATGAGTACCAGCGAGATTGGCACAGCACTGGGCGCAACTGTGGTTCTCGAAGGCGGTGTGCAGCGCGCAGGAACGCAGATTGCGGTGGCGGCGCGGCTGGTGGAAGTGGCGACCGGACTCACCATCTATTCGCAGCGCTTCTTGCGGGAGATCGACGACGTATTCGCGTTGCAGGCGGAGATCGCCAACAGTGTGGTCGAGGGTTTGCGTCGCCACATGGGACTGAAGGGGGAAGCCACACCATCCCTCGACAACGCGCCGCGCAATCAGGCTGCGTACGATCTCTATTCGAAAGCGGAATCGGCGCCCAATGAGCTCGACGCACGCGCGCTTTTCCGTGAGCTGAATCGCATAGCGCTGCTGGAGTGTGCGATCGCGATGGATCCCACTTACTCACGCGCCTACATCGAGCTGGCACTCAAATACGCGAGAATGGCGGAGAGCGTGACGTACGCAGGCATGCGCGCAAAAGCGAATCGATTGCTCGAACAGCTGGAGCTGCATTCACCGGGCAGCCCGGCCGCCTGGGATATTCAGGTGGAACTGGAAACCGATATGGCCGCGCTAGAGCGGCGCGGCCGCGAAGCCATCACACGTGGGCATCGCGTGCATGCCTATCCGCATCCTAGCGGATGGCGTGATGCGCGCGCCTGCTATGCAACTGCACTGGCGCACGGGGGTCTGCCGCGTGAGGCGCTCGCCTACTTCCAGCTGATCGACCGTGAGGGTGAGCCCGGCCGAATTCTTGATCTGGCCCACCAGGGCGGCTGCCTCATTTCGCTGGGGATCTACCAGGCGGCGATCTCGCTTGCCGTGAGGGTCCGCGCAATCCACTCCGGATTCGCGATCTTCGATCTGTGGCAGACCATCGCCCAACTCGCATTGGGCGATCTGCAGGGCTTGCAGCATATCCACACCGACGTGGACGGCTGGTCGGACGCGTTCATTGCCCCAGTGATGCGCTGGAAGCGCGGCGAGCCCGATCATCTGGCTGCCGCTGCCCTGCGCGGCGACGTCAATGATGAAATGCGTGGCTTCGCGCTGCTCGCCATGGGCGAGGCTGAGGCCGGGCTCGACGCGCTCGACCAGGTGGTCGCCAAATATGGCGTGTACAACGGCCATTGGATCGCGTACAGGCGGACGGTCTTTCAGTGCCTGTTCGCAGACGATGTGAAACAGCACGCGCGCTACCAGCAGTTGCTCACCGAACTGCATCTCGACCGCGATTCCCGCGAGCGCATGCGCGCACAGGTTGCAACGCTGACGCCGACCACCGGCGTTGAAGTCGCGCCCTTGCTGGCGCTGTGAACGGGTAAGGATTGCACTTGGCCAAGTACTACTTCATTTCGCGCAGACTCGCCAAACGCCGTCCCGATCTGAATCGGCCAGCACCAGAGGGTGTGCGGTATCTCACCAAGTTGCCCGCGGGCGAGGGACCAACGCCGCAACTCGATTGGCTCGAATAGCGGCTCAGTTTCCAACCGGAAGAGTCAGCACCGGCGCAATGCTCTTGGCATTGCCCGCCTCCAGCTGATACACCTGACCCAGCAGGACAAAAGTAGACTTTGAATCCAGGTCTGAATCGTCGATGTAAAACCAACTGTTGCGGTAGTTGACCGCAACTGAAGCGTTGTCCGGTGGGTTGGGACTGGATTTGATCGTCAGCATGCCCTCGGTGACTTGTTGCCAGTTGAACGGTTGACCTGCGTCGTCAGTGGTGACTGTTACACGACCAGCCGCAACATCCTTTTCTGGGACCTGGACGGATTGGGACAGGAAATACATGACTCCCGCCAAAGACCTGAAGCTCAGGTTAATGCTGCCATCAGAACCATCCCCGGCGGCCAGAATAACCGGAAAAATCCGCTTGCTCGGGTTCAGACCGAGAGCGCGACACCATTCGAGATATTCGGGGCGATTAAGCGCTTCGGGTTCAAAGCTCAGTACCCGTTGATTCTTGTAACTGCCACCTGAAACCAGACCGTCCAATCCCATTTGGCGCAACAGGAATGCGAGGCGTTTGAATTCCTTGTAGGCAGGCGCATGTGCCGGCGTCGGACCATTGGAACCCTGGGCGTTCCCGACATTGTTCATTTCATCCACCAGAAGGCGGAATAGTCTTTCCGAACTCCAACCCGAGGTGTCCAGTAGAAACAGCGTATCCACACTGATGGGTGTGAGTATGCGCTGTACAAAGTCGGCACCCTTCAGCGGTGTGTAAGAGACGGTGGGGGTCTCCTGAGCGACGATTTTTCCCCCGACACCCAGGTAACTGTCCCCCTGGCCAAGTACGGTGTTGGCATTGACCTCGTTGCTGATGGAGAACTGAGTATTGAGCGCGCTGACTTCAAGGAACATGGGCTGATCCCGGTAGCGCAAGCGGACGAGGTTCAGCAGCATCTGTTGGTCGTCCGCCTGCCGCAAAACCACGTTGTAGTTGGTGCGGGAGCCGCTCACGAGTTTGGGACCGGCGGACATACAGCCAGCAAGCGCAACACAGAGGATCAACAGAGCCAGTTTCGTCATTTCCTTGACCATTTTGGGTACTGACAAGTGGCTAGGTGTTGATCGCAATGAACACCCCTTAGGTAAGCCGTCAGCTGACGCGCGGTCAGAGGCCCAGCACCGATTTGGCGATGATGTTGCGTTGAATCTGGTGTGAACCGCCGTAGATCGACGCGGCGCGGCTCGTCAGGTACGTCGCACCGGCGAGCTCCGCGTGCGCCGGACCTACGCGCGGTTCGTCGTGATCGTTCAATGAAATACGCGTGTGGTTAGGCACGCCATAGTAGCCGGCCACTTCGAGCTGCAACGTGTTGATCGTCTGCTCGACGTCGACCGACGCGATCTTGAACTGCGAGGATGCGCCGGATCCGGGATGCTGGCCAGCGACGAGCCGCGCCAGTGTCGCGAGTTCGATGAATTCGAGCGCCTGAAATCGAATCTCCAGCGCCTGCAGCTGGCGGGCGAACGCGGGCTCGTCGATCAACGCCGGTGCGCCGTTTGCTGCGTGAGCGGCGACGCGCTTCAGTTCGTTCAGAGACGCCTTGAGTCGTGCGGCAACGCCGCCGCTGCCGCGTTCATATTCGAGCAAATGTTTGGCGACGGTCCAACCCCGATTTTCGTCCCCGACGCGGTTCTCCACAGGCACGCGCACGTCGTCGAAGAAGACCTGGTTCAGTTCGTGATCGCCGGCGAGCGTGATGATCGGCTCGACCCGGATGCCGGGCGTGCTCATCTCGATCAGCAGGAACGAAATGCCCTGTTGCGGGCGTCCGTCGACGTTCGTGCGCACGAGACAGAAGATGTGGTCCGCGAAGTGTGCGTGCGTCGTCCAGATCTTGCTGCCGTTGACGACATAGTCGTCGCCGTCGCGAATCGCGCGCGTCTTCAAGCTCGCGAGGTCCGATCCCGATCCGGGCTCCGAATAGCCCTGACACCAATAGTGTTCGCCGGACAGTATGCGCGGCAGGTAGTACGCCTTCTGAGCATCGTTCGCGTACGCGAACAGCGCGGGCGCCAGCAGCGACGCACCCTGGTTCAGCACGCTCGGCGCACCGGCGCGCGCGCACTCTTCTCGGAAGATGAACAGCTGCGCCGGCGACCAGCCCGTGCCGCCGTATTCCACCGGCCAGTGGACCGCGCCCCAGCCGCGTCTGTGCAGCTTCTGCTGCCATGTCCGCGCGGTGTCGCGATCGACGAACATGCCGGAGCAACGTCCGCCCGCCTCGATGAGGTCGTTGGTCAGCTCGGTTTGCAGAAATGCGCGGACTTCATTGCGCAGGCGCTCGTCCTCGGCGCCGAAACTCAGATTCAGGGGCACGGATCCCATCTCCAGGTGGGTATTCGCAGATGGTAGAGGAATGTGGTGCTGTATGCAGTTGGGTGCGGCGCTTCAAGGTCTCCAATGATATATGCCGACACCAAATGCTCCGGCGTCTCAGGCCGTGACGACGATCGGCGCGCCATCGGTGACGATCAGCGTCTGTTCGAACTGCGCGACGAGTTCGCCCACTGCGCACGTCAGCGTCCAGCCGTCTGCCATTTCGACGACGTCTTCGTCATCGGTCGTGAAGAACGGTTCGATCGTCAGCACCATGCCGCGTTCGAGCACACGACGTTCGTGCGGATTATTGTGCGGCACGTAACTGGGTTCTTCGTGCAGGCTGCGGCCGACACCGTGGCTTGCGAGGTTTGCAACGATCCGGTAACCGTAGCGATCCGCGACCCGCTGAACGGTATGACCGATCACGTTTAACGAACGACCGGCCCGAACGCGCCGCAACGCTTCGGCGACCGCGTGCCGGACCGCGCGACAGATCCGCGCCCGATCCGCCGCCGCCGGCGCGATCACGAACGATTCGCCCATATCCGCGATGTAACCGTTCAGTTCTGCGGACACGTCGATGTTCACCATGTCGCCCGCCCGCAAGCGCCGTGGCCCCGGAATGCCGTGCGCCGCCTCTTCGTTGACGCTGATACACGTGGCGCCCGGAAAGTCATACATCGCCTGGGGTGCCGAACGCGCGCCGTGCTGCGCAAAATAACGCGCCGCGATCGAATCGAGTTCCGCAGTCGACACTCCGACCGCGGCTGCGGCTTTCATCCGTTCGAACGCCGCCCGCACGACGCGGCCCGCGGCGAGCAGTTGATCGATATCGTGTTTCGTATCTGCGGTCACCGTCACCCCACCGTACACGAGAGCGTGCGCGAGATCTCCGCCATCGAACGACCGCTGTCGGCGCGCCATTCGTTGAACGCGGCCTGCAGCGAAGGGGTCTGCGGACAACATGAACGCATCCCGGCCGATGAAACGCGGGAAAAACGGACCCGTGTTCCCTCCGAGGCGCTGGGCGCGTCGCTTGAGCGCCTCCCACAAACCGACGATGTCGTGAGGATAGGGAGCATAAACCACCTGTTGGCGAATCGTGCTGAGTATGGCGCGACTGTGCAGCGAAGGTGAAGCAGCTATTGAATTTGCCAGGGATGTGGCATCAGGCAAACGGCCGGTCGCTGTCGTGGCCGCACGCGCACAGGCGCGGTGGTCGATCCGGAAGTCGCTGATCTTCGAGATGCCCGCGGCCAAAACTTACATGCCCGACATTACCGACCTCACCAACCGCACGAAGGGGATGGGCGCTGCCGGCGCCGCCAACAATCTCGGCCCCATTCTTGGACCCGCGGTGCGCAGGCTGGCTGTGCTGTCGCTGCTGACACCGCTGTGGGTGATGGCCGGCGTGGCACTGCTCAACCGGCTGTTCGTGTGGCGGTTTTGCCGAAGCCGCCGCGGCAGAGCCGCGCCAACCGGCTTCGCGACGATGCTGTCGGCGGCCTGCTCGCTCATCCCACAGGGCGTCGTCGTGCAGCGAATCGTTCTGCGGCCGTTTACATTGCTGCGCCTGGCAACACCGTTCGATCCCGCACCGCCCTATGTGTTTGCAGCCGGAATCTATGTACTGCTGTTCGTCTCGCTGGGCTGGATCAAAACGCATGGCAGCGCATCCCGAAGACTGAATCCATTCGCCGCCGCCGATCCGCGACTCATTCAGGCTGTCGGCGCATCCAAAAGAAACGGCACCAGCGCATCGAAGTACGCCACCTGGTCGTCATACAGCGCCAGATGACTGCCGTTTTCACAGACCACGACCCGGGCGTTCGGGATCAGACTTCCCATCCGCTGGATATCGACCACGGCCATCGTGTCGTAACGTCCAACCAGCAATAACGTGGGCGCCGTGATGCGATGCAGATCGGCCCAGCGATCCCAGTGCTTGAAGTTGCCCGTGATCGTGAACTCACTCGGACCCTGCATCGTGTTGTAGACCTGGGTGTTCAAGTTCGCAAATGAGCGCGCAACCGGTTCCGGTAAAGGATCCAATCGACACAGATGCTTGTTGTACAGATTCGTCTGCAACAACTCTTGATACGCCGGCGCTTCATAGTCACGGGCATCTTCAAATTTCTTCATCGTGGCGCTGATGTCTGACGGTAAGGCGTCGCGCAACTGGGCGACGTATTTCGCGTAGGACGGAATGCTGGCGGTCATATTCGATACAACCAGCCGCGACACGTGCTGGGGATACGCCAGCGCATATTCGATTGCGAGCATGCCACCCCACGACTGGCCATAGAGCACGAACTGATCGAGACCAAGGCCGGCGCGCACTTCTTCGACCTCGCGACGGAAGCGTTCGACCGTCCACAGCGCCGGGTCGTCCGGGCGATCGGAAAATCCACAGCCCAGTTGGTCGTAATACCAGTAGCGAATCTTGTCGCGCGGTAGGAAGTCTTCGAAGCATTCGAAGTAGTAATGAGGAAAGCCGGGGCCGCCGTGCAGCGTGAGGACGGGAATGTCGCCGCTGCCAACCTGCTTGACCCACACTTCGTGGCCGCTCGACAACGCAATCCGGCGTGAGCCTCCGGTGCGTACGCCGTCGGCGCGCCCCGATGGGACAACCGCGGGCGTCAATGGAGCCGCTGCAACGCCGACCAGCAGCGGCGCTGCAGCCATCACACCACCAAGTGAAAACATCTGGCGACGCGTCAGTTCGTTCATGGTCCAGTCCTGTTTTCGCGAGTCGCGGTCAAGTATGGCGCGACTGCGCTGCGAAGGTGAAGTGCTACTGAATTCGCCAGGGAATGCATCAGGAGTGGGTCGGTAGACGGCGCGTGAATGCAATCACAACAGCGAGCGTCGCTCGATCGACATGCTCTTGCGCTGTCCATCGCGACTGACCGTCACCGCGATGGGATCGCGCTTCCAACCATACGTACCGATCGCATCGAGGATGCGGCAGAACGCCGTGAACTCGACGGCCTCGGTCGGCTGGCCATCGAGTACGACGATGCGATCACCCACCGCGAGACCACTGCGCGCCGCGCCGCTGTCCCGCCACAGCGAGCCCACCACCAGCACACCGTCGCGAAGTAGCGGCTTGAACCCGTAGGTTTCGAACTCGTCATAGAGCTCAGCCACCGGGTCGCGGCGCTCCAGATAGAGACTGTTGTTCAGCCAGTCCAAGGTCACTCTGAAGTGACGCAGAAAGCCGATACCGACGTGGAAGTCGGAAACCGAGCCGCCGGAAAGCACGGCCATGTCCCGCAGCGTCAGGTCACCGAGCCGCAGTTCGCGCACGCGTCCCACACGCACCGAAGATGCCCTCGCACCGAACGCGGTCGACTCGGTGTCACCCAATCCAACGGGCGCGTCTTTGGCGAAACGGTTGCCAGTGCTCTTGTACAGTTTTGCCGGCATCGCGAACGCGCCGTTGAATCCCAGGTCGACCAGCAACGACACGTGGTCGTGATTACCGACCCCGACGTCGATGCGCGGCGAGCCGGACGCATCCGCGCGAAAAAATGGAATTCGAACGGCACTGTCGATGCCCGGCAGGCTGCCGAGCGAGCCGGTTGCGGTGAGCGTTCCCGCTTCGAAGTCGATCTGCCAGATTGCGGCCTGCAGGAGACTCGCACCCAACAGGCCATCGCCGGACAGGCACGCGACTTGGTTCGGCGGGCTCACCCATCCGACAACGCTGCCCACGTCGTGAAACGTGGCGCCGGCCACGGTCACCGTTGGGATGCGCGCCACTGGCGCAATGCGTCGGCCGCCCTCCGGCCCGGCCAACCGCACCGTCGCGGCTGGTTCCAGCCCAAGCGCGCCGAACAATTGCGCGGCGATGGTCATGGGCGCGCCGGAGTCCAGCAGCAGGCTCGCCGTTGGACCCGCGGGCCCGAACCCAACATCGACCTGAATCGTGTTCTGCGTCAGCCGAAACCGGGTCGAGCCGAATTGCTTGTTCGACGCCGGACGCACGCCCTCGAGCACGCGTTGCGCCTCATCGGCAGGGATGATATCCGGGTCCGTGCAGGCGCATGTGGCGAGCACGCACAGCCACCACATCCATCGCACGTAATACAACGCTCTCATCGGGTGCGGGCTTCCTTCAAGCGAATGGCTCGATCATTTTAGGCTTAACCAAGCCGTCCATTGAATCGGGGGGGAAAACCAGTATGGCGGTCGTCGACCGCAACATCGAGGCCCCTTGCACTCTGACCAGGGGTCACAGGGCGGATTCCATCGGTCGTTGCAACATCTCCAGATGGGAGGTGTTAGATGGGACGACCAAGAGGTTGGACAACGCAGCAGACAGGTCGGGAGCCAATGCGCTCGCCAGGTCGGCCATGCGTCAATCAGCGTGAAGCCAGACAGGCGTTTTGGAAGTGCATCGCGGAAGGGATGCAGAGTGAATCCGCCGCGTTAGCGTGCGGCGTGTCGCAGCCGGTGGGGACGCGGTGGTTTCGAGAGGCTGGTGGAATGCCGTCGATCAGTTTGGCGCCGGGCTCGAAGCGTTATCTGTCGTTTGGTGAGCGCGAGGAGCTTGCATTGTTGCGAGCTCAGGGGTGTGGAATTCGCGAGATCGCCCGATGCTTAGGCCGATCACCTTCGACAATCTCGCGCGAGCTGCGTCGTAATGCAGAGACTCGTGGCGGTACACTGAAGTACCGCGCTACGGTTGCGCAGTGGAAAGCCGAGCGGGCTGCCAAGCGCCCCAAGACTGCCAAGCTCGTGGAGAACGAACCACTGCGACTCTACGTGCAAAACAGGCTTGCAGGCGCGGTCACGGATGCCAAGGGCCGACCGATCTTGGGACCCAACGTATCCTGGAGGGGGCGACGTCACGGCCGCCGTGCGGACCGACGGTGGGGCACTTGCTGGAGTCCAGAGCAGATCAGTCGCCGGCTGCGTATCGACTACCCCGATGACGAGACTATGCGGATCTCCCACGAAGCCATCTACCAATCACTTTACGTTCAAGGCCGCGGAGCGCTGCGGCGCGAGCTATCCGCATGCCTGCGCACCGGTCGGGCTCTGCGGGTGCCACGTGCCAGAACACAGCAGCGCGGAAAAAACTTCATCGCTCCTGAGGTGATGATCAGCCAGCGGCCGGCCGAGGTCGCTGAGCGCGCTGTACCTGGTCACTGGGAAGGCGACCTAGTCATCGGCTTGCAAAGCTCTGCGATCGGCACCTTGGTTGAACGTACAACACGGTTCACGATGTTGCTGCATTTGCTGCCGATGGCGGGACATACCTCAAGCACCAGAGCCAAGAACGGGCCGGCGCTAGCCGGCCATGGTGCCGAAGCTGTCCGCGATGCCATCGCTGCGAAGATCGCCACGTTGCCGGAACAGCTCCGCAAATCGCTGACTTGGGATCAGGGTGCGGAGATGGCCCAACATACACAGTTGCGGATCGACACCGGCTTGGCGATTTACTTCTGCGATCCACGGAGTCCTTGGCAACGGGGTACCAACGAGAACACCAACGGGCTATTGCGGCAGTACTTTCCGAAGGGTACCGACCTCAGTCGATATGGCGAGCATGAGCTCGACGCAGTGGCTGCTGCTCTCAACAGCAGGCCTCGCAAAACCCTCGGATGGAAGGCGCCAGTCGAAGCACTCGAGGAGTTACTATCCACAGCTCAAGCAACCGGTGTTGCAACGACTCCTTGAACTAAGCAGTTCGGCAGTGTCGGTGACTCATACGACAACACGCTGGCGGAGTCGATCATCGCGCTATGCAAGACTGAGTTGATCCGTCAGCAAGGTCCATGGAGAATTTCGAGGATGTCGAATCCCCCTCGCTGGTGTGGGTTGAATGGTTCAACAACCGACGGTTGTTGGAACCGATCGGCAACGTGCAACCGGCGGAACTCGAGCTCGCGTACCATCAATCCGACGAGTCAGCCGTGGTGGCCTGACTCAAACCCAGGAGTCTCCGGGAGATTCGGCGCGGTTTACTGGACCCACAGCCCCGCGGTTCGATCCGGCCCCTTTCTCGGCTTGGGTACAACCGTTTTCGGGTAGTCTCAGGTATTCAGATTGGAGATCAGATGACCATCGAAACCGAAGATGATGTCGCCGCGCTCAAACGCATAGGCAAGATCGTTTCGTACGTGCTTCAGGAGATGCTCGACGCTGCCGAACCCGGCATGACCACGCGCGAGCTAGATTCACTTGGTGAGCAATTGCTTGAAAGACACGGCGCACGATCGGCGCCTAGGCTCACATACGACTTCCCGGGCTCAACCTGCATCAGCATCAACGAGGAGGCCGCACACGGCATCCCAGGTGATCGATTGATTCGCCCTGGCGACGTATTGAACGTCGATGTTTCCGCCGAGTTCGGAGGCTACTTCGCCGATACTGGAGGAACGAAAATTGTGCCCCCGACCAACTCACAAAAGACGCGCTTGTGCCATGCCACCCGCATGGCCCTCGAGCAAGCCACGAAGCGGGCCTGCGCTGGCCAGCCCATCAATGTCATCGGCGCTGCAATCCAACGAACTGCGAAGACATACGGCTTCAAGATTATCGAGAACCTCGGTAGCCACGGGGTTGGTCGTGCACTTCATCAAGCACCCGAGCACATTCCTGGGTATTTTGATCCGACGGACACGCGCATTTTGAGAGATCGCATGGTGATCACCATCGAACCCTTCCTCTCAACAAAGAGCCGCGTGGTGACCGAGACGTCCGATGGATGGACTTTGGTTGGAGTGCAGGGCAACTTATCAGCGCAATACGAGCACACGATGATAATTACCAAGGGCGAACCAATAGTCGTCACCCAGCATTGAATGATCGTCGATGAAAGCTAACCCTTCCTTCGAGCGAACCCACCCAAAGCGGCACTGGATGGCAGCTGGAAGCAGCCTGGAAACCGTGAAGTGAGCAACCCTCACACAACCATTGCGGCGATCCATCAAGCGACAGGAGCATCAATGAAATCGTTCAGGACTTTTGGAAAGCTGGCTGCCGCAAGCGTGTTCGCCGTTGTGCTGTTAGCAGGCTGCGGCAAGAAAGACGACCCGGTGAGTGCTGCGGACCAGGCGGACAAGCAGGCCGGCGTCGATGCGCCGGGGATCGAGGAAACCAAGGCCATCGCTGAGGAAGCCTTCATCTTCGGCCTGCCGCTGGTGATGAATTACGCGGTGATGAACGAGTTCGCAATCGACAAGGACTCCGGGCAGTTCAAGGCGCCGTTCAATACCATCAAGAACGAAGCCCGTGTCTTCACCTACAAGGACACGGCGGTGGTCACGCCGAACAGCGATACGCCCTATTCAGCAGTATGGCTCGACCTGCGAGCCGAGCCGATGGTGATCTCGGTTCCGGCGGTGGACGAGAAGCGCTACTACTCCGTACAACTGGTCGATGGCAATACCTACAACTACGGCTATATCGGCAGCCGCGCCACGGGGGCGCAGGCCGGTAGTTACCTGGTCGTTGGCCCCGACTGGAAGGGCGAGACACCGGCAGGTATCAAGAAGGTGTTCTACTCGAGCACGCCGTTCGGTGAGACGATTTTCCGCACCCAGCTCTTCAATGCGGATGACATGCCGAATGTGGTAAAGGTCCAGGCAGGCTACAAGGTGCAACCGCTGTCGGTTTTCCTGGGTCAACCCGCACCGGCTGCCGCGCCGAATATCGACTTCATCCCCGCCACAACCAACGGCATCAAGGACAATTTCTTCGAGTATCTCGATGCCGCGCTGCAATACGTGCCGGAGACGGCGCAGAACCAAGAGATCCGCGCCAGGCTGGCCACCATCGGCATCGGCGCCCGCAAGACGTTCGACTTCAAGGATCTCTCGGCCGAACACAAGGCGGCCGTTCTGCTCGGAATGAAGGCAGGAGCGGAGAAGGTGAGCGCGCTCGTTGCCAATGGCGGCAAGGTCCAGAACGGCTGGAACGTCGGTGGGTTGGCCGGTGGCGACAACGCTTTCTACCATGGCGACTGGCTGAAGCGCGCGGCAACGGCAAGAGGCGGCATTTACGCGAATGACCCTGCCGAAGCCATGTATCCGGCGACGCGCAACGACAGCAATGGCGAGACCATCGATACCAGCAAACACAAGTACACGCTCACCTTCCCCGCCGGACAGTTCCCGCCGGTGAACGCCTTCTGGTCAGTCACCATGTATGACGGCAAGAGCCAGCTGCTGATCGAGAATCCGATCAATCGCTATCTCATCAACTCGCCAATGTTGCCAGACATGAAGACCAATCAGGATGGATCGCTGACGATTTACATCCAGAAAGACAGTCCCGGCGCAGACAAGGAATCCAACTGGCTTCCGGCACCCAACGACACGGCCTACCTCGTAATGCGCCTCTATTGGCCCAAGACCGAAGACCCATCCATCCTTCCCCCTGGAAGGGGCACGTGGCAGCCACCGGGAATCGTCGCGGCGAAGTAAGCCACTCGGCTCGACGCCGAAGGACCAGTGCCGCGCGCCGGGCCGGGAACTCGATCGGCTCGAACACAACATGCGTAGTGCCGTCCGGGTGCGGGGTTGAGCTGGCAAACCACTTGCCCTGCCCCATTGGTACTAGTCGTTGGCAACAGTTGACGCGCCAGGTCTCGCTACGGTCCACTGGCCAGATATCAATGCATGGTTCCTTCTAAATGATCGAATTCAAGTTGAACGGCGAAACCGTTCGCCTCGACGTCGAAGACGACACGCCGCTTTTGTGGGCACTACGCGAGAACCTGAAGTTGACCGGCACGAAGTTCGGTTGCGGTGTCGGTTTGTGCGGAGCGTGCACGGTGCACTTAGAAGGAAGCCCTGTTCGAGCCTGTCAGACCCCGCTCGGCAGCGTGCAGGGCCAAGCCGTGATCACAATCGAAGGCCTGGGCAAGAACGGCCTGACGCCGGTTCAGCAGGCGTGGATCGAAGGCAACGTTCCGCAGTGCGGCTATTGCCAGAGCGGCCAGATCATGGCGGCGAGCGCGCTTCTCGCGCAGACGCCACACCCCACCGATGACGAAATCAGAAGCGCGATGAGCGGCAACCTGTGCCGCTGCGGTTGCTACAACCGCATACGCACCGCGATCCATCGGGCCGCCGAGCTGCAGAACGCTTTGACGTCGGACGTTGCGGTACGCATGTTCGACCCGAACGCGCTGTTGACCGGGAGCGTGTCATGACCCAGATGAACGTCAATCGCCGTCGCTTTCTCGCAGGTACCGCGGCCGTCACCGGTGGTCTCGTACTCGGCGTGTATTCGACCCAGCCCGTGCGCGCGATGCCGAACGCCCGCGCGGGTTCGTTTCAGGCCAACGCGTGGTTGCAGATCACGCCACAGGACGAAGTGATTTTCCAACTCGACAAAGTCGAAATGGGACAGGGCGTGTTGACCGCGCTGCCGACGATCCTGGCCGAAGAACTCGAGATCGATCCGCGCCGGATCATCATCGAACTCGCCCCCGTGAACAAAGCGTTCCAGGATCCGATTCAGATCACTGGCGGCTCCACGTCGGTGAATGTCCGGTGGGACATTCTGCGCACGACTGGCGCGCGGGCGCGCGAGATGCTCGTTGCGACAGCGGCCGCTCGTTGGGGCATCAAACCGGATCAATGCAAGGCCGACGACGGCAGGGTGCTGCGGATCGGCACGAGCGAATCGTCTACCTACGGCGAACTTGCCGATGACGCGGCGAAGCTGCCGGTGCCGAAGAAACCGACGCTGAAGGATCCCGCCGATTTCAAATACATCGGCAAATCGCTGCGCCGCTTCGACGGTCCGGAAAAAAGCACCGGCACCGCGATCTATGGAATGGATGTCGACGTGCCCGGCATGGCCGTTGCGATCTTGGTGCGCAATCCGCATTTCGGCGGCTCGCTCCAGTCGTTCGAGGCGACGCAGGCGCGTAAGTCGACCGGCGTGGTCGACATCTTTTCCGTCAACGGCGCCGTCGCGGTCGTCGCGGACACCTATTGGCACGCAACGAAGGCGTCGCGCCTCGTGAACGTGACCTGGGACAACGGCCCGCTCGGCGGGCTCGACAGCGACGGCATCCGCGCCGCGTGGGTCGAAGTGGCGAAGGAGGACGGCCGCACGATTCGTGACGAAGGCGATACCGCGAAGGCACTCAAAGGCGCGGCGTCGGTGTTCGACGCCGTTTACGAAGTGCCATACCTCGCGCACGCAACAATGGAGCCCCAGAACACGACCGCGTCGTTCCACAACGGCGAATGCGAAATCTGGTCCCCGAACCAGGCACCCGACATATCGCAGGCGCTGGCCGCTGACGCACTAGGCATTGCGCGCGAAGCCGTCACCGTACACACGACGTTGATGGGCGGCGGTTTTGGCCGTCGCGGTATTCCCGACTTCGTGCCGGAAGCCGCGCTCGTATCGAAGCAGGTGGGTCGCCCGGTCAAGTTGATCTGGTCGCGTGAAGACGACATGCGCCACGACTTCTATCGGCCCGCGACGTACAACGTGATGAAAGCGTCACTCGACGACGCGGGTCAGGTGCAGAGCTGGTCACACAAGATCGTTGCGCCCAGCATGTTCCGTTCGTTGCTGCCGATCATGGGCAAGGTTGCGCCGGAGTGGCTCCCGCATTGGCTCACCAACTCGTTGACGGCGGCGGCGGGCACGATCGTCAAGACGCGCGATCCCACGTCGCACGAGGGCGCGGTTGATCAACCGTATGCGATTCCGAACGTCGACATCGCGCACGTGTTCTACGATCCGGGCGTTCCGCTCGGCTTCTGGCGCAGCGTCGGTCATTCGCAGAATGCGTTCGTCGTCGAAAGTTTCATCGATGAGCTCGCGCACAAGGCCGGCGACGATCCGTACAAATTCCGCCGCAGACTGCTCTCAGACAACGCGCGGCATCTGAGTGTGCTCGATCTGGTCGCCGAAAAAGGCAACTGGGGCGCACCTCAGATCGGCACGCACCAGGGCATTGCCGTGCACGAGTCGTTCGGCACCGTCGTTGCCGAAATCGCCGAAATCAGAATCGTCGACGGTGCGGTGAAAGTCGAACGTGTGGTTTGCGCCGTCGACTGCGGCATCGTCGTGAATCCCGATCAGCTGTACGCGCAGGTCGAAAGCGCGGTGGTATTCGGCCTGACAGCAGCGTTGAGGGGCAAGATCACGATCAAGGATGGTGCGGTCGAACAATCGAACTTCCACGACTATCCGTTACTTCGGATGAACGAGATACCAATCGTCGAAGTACACGTCGTGCAGAGCACGGAGAAGCCAACCGGTATCGGCGAACCCGGCACGCCGCCGATCGCGCCGGCGGTCGCAAATGCGATTTTTGCAGCGACCGGTTCTCGCCTGCGGAGTTTGCCGCTGACTGTAACGACCTGACCGGCGCGCGCCATCTGCGTCCGCGGACGACCGCAGCAGAAGACAGTGTTGAGGTTGCACACGAACGGTGGTTGATCCGGGAGTCGCTGATCTTCGAAACGAATCTGCTTGTCCCGGCAGTTTCGGAGTGTCAGTACACCGTTGCGTGGATGAACTCGACATAGCCGCGCATGAAATCGGCCAGCTGTTTGCGATGCGCAGCGTCAGTCAACTCGCCGCCTGCGTCGAACAACGTATGCGCGCGCGAGGCCATCAGGCGGCCACCAAACCACGGTCGCATGCCGAGCGTACGCAAGACCGGTAACCATGCATTCTGTGACAGGATCGTGCCGAAACCCCCGGGCGATGCGCCGATCACGGCGACAGGACGATCGCCGAATACGCTGCCGATGTCGGCCGCCGGCCGCGACAGCCAATCGAGCGCGTTTTTGAACACGCCGGGGATCCCGTTGTTGTATTCGGGCGTCACGAGCAGCACACCGTCGGCCGCGGCGATGCGCGCCTTCAGCTCGACGACGGGTTGCGGAATGCCGGTCGATGCTTCGAGATCGCCGTCATACAACGGAATGCCTCGGATCGATCCGATTTCGACTGACGCACCGACGGTGACCTGTGCGGCCGCGCGCAATAGCGCGGCATTGTACGAGCCGGCTCGAAGACTGCCGGCGATGCCGATGATGGTGGCCATGTCAGCGCGCTATCGCCGCCAACACGCCGGTGAGCAGTGCCGTGGCCGCCTCGGCCTGGTTCGGGTCGTTGTAGAGACCCCCGGTCGACACGACGACGAGTTTGCGCGAAGGCACCACCCAGATCCGTTGCCCGCCATTGCCGACACCGGCAAAGAACGGCGCTGCCGGCGTGCTCGCGCAACCGCCGTTCAGCCACCACAGATAGCCGTAGTTCGTACCGCACACCGGATCACCTTCGACGTGTACGTACGCGGAGGTCGAGGCGCCGACCCAACTGCGCGGCACGATCTGCGTATCGCCCCACGCTCCGCCCCGCCACATCATCAATCCGATCTTACCCATGTCGCGCGTCGTCAGGCGTAGACCCGACGCCGCGCGCGGGATGCCGTTGCTTTTAGACCACTCGAATCGCGCAACGCCGAGCGGACCGAACAACATGCGTTGCGCATAGATCTCAATCGGCGTCTTTGTCGCCCGCGTGACGATGCCCGCAACGAGCGCGACGTCCCCGCCCGAATAGTTGAATCGCGCGCCCGGGGGGGAATCGATCGATTGCGACAGCACATACCGATACGGGTCGGCCGCGATGTCCATTGCGATTTCCGAGTTGCGCACGTCGGTATAGGGAAACGTATGTTCGTCCCAGTGCAATCCCGATGTCATCGTCAACACGTCGCGCACGCGCACCTTCATGCGGTCGGGCGTGCGCAATTCGGCAAGCTCCGGAAAATAGTTCAACACCGGCGCGTCGAGATCCTTGATCGCGCCGTCCGAGTACGCAATCCCGAACAAGATGGAGACCACGCTTTTCGTCACCGAGCGCAGGTCGTGCAGCGTGTCGGGAGTGAATACGACGTCCTCGATCGGAATCGGGCCATTTTCGCCGATCGTTTCGTCACTTCCGCTGAAGTACCACTCGGCGACAGTTTTGCCGTCGACGAGCACGAGCACGCTGTGAACACCGGGAATCTCTCCGGACTCGATTCGGGCCTTCAATCCGGCCAAAGCCGGCGTATCTGTGCCACGCGCTTCCGAAATACCACCGACCAGGCCCAGCAGGCACGCGGCGACAGATGCTGCAAGCAATCGCCTCATCGCCGTTCCTCCACTCGCGAAACGCGGCATCGGAGTCTTCCCCTTTTTGCGGTTGTTAGTCTAGCTCCACCAAATCGAACTGGTCGACCCACTTCGTCCGCGGTGTCGCGAGCGCGATGTGCTGGTCGCGTGTTTCATGCGCCGCCGCATCTTGCCTCATGGGGCTTCCGTACCCCAATAGTGGGCCATCAAATCGGTCGCCCAGGGGGGTTGGCGGAAATCGCCACGCGGCAGAAATTCGCGCAGCATCGGTTTGATGTCGATCACCGGCGTGCCATCGACCGCATCGAGTCCTGCCACTTCGAGCGTCGTGCCGCGCACAGCGATGATCGCGACGATGGTCGAGCCAAGACGATTGGGCCTGTTCTTGCCACGCTGCGCGAAGATACCCGTCAGCGGCCAGGCCGGATTGTTTCGCGGATGGCGCGCACCGCGAACGATCTTCGATTCAGCAACACGGTCGAAGTGAAACAGCACCTCCGCGTGGGAGAAAGTGTCGAGTCCGGCGAACGCATCACCGTCGAACCCACCGGTCAGTTCGATATGCGAGGTGACGTCACCCCATGCGTCGTCTTCCACTTGGGCGCGCGAATTTCTGACATAGCCGATCGGATCGATTTCAATGGTCATCGTGCGTCAGAGGCCTCGGATGTGTTGCGGGCGAAGCGTTTCCTGCGGAGGTAAGGGAATACATCCGTCGACGTCACAGCCCGAACTCAGAACTCAATCGTGCTCGGCGCAACTCGCCGTAAGCGGCTCGCTCGAAGCGTCTGAACAGGTCTACGGCGTCGCGATCGAAAAACGGCAGGAGCTGGGTTGCCAGCACGCCCGCCACGCGCCGGGTAGGGTCGATCCAGAAGTAACTGTTGGCGAGTCCCGCCCAGCACAGGCTGCCTGCTGCACGACCCTCGGCGGACACTTGCGTATTGATCAGGAAACTCAGTCCCCATTTCTGCGGCATCCCGGGAAAGAAATCGCAGTCGTTGGAAAGCGCGACGTTGGTGGTGCGCAACGGAGCGACCTGGAGTGCCCCGATGTGGTTGCCGCTCATCGTCGCAACTGTCTGGGCCGCAAGGATTCGTGCGTCGTCGAATGTACCACCGTGCAGGAGCATCTGCAGGAAGCGCAGATAGTCCGGTACCGTGGAATACAGACCCGCCCCGCCCGCATCGAACGGCGCATCCGGCGGGATCACCGGGGGAATCGGCATCAACCCGTCCGGCGTCCGCGCGTGCAGAGCTGCCTGTCTGAGTCCGAGTGCGGCCGACGGACCAAAGCGCGTGGAGGTCATGCCCAGCGGCGCAAATATATGCCGCGCGAGGTATGCGCCGAGTCGCTGGCCGCTGACCGCCTCGATCATTCGACCTGCCCAGTCGATACCGATGCCGTACTCCCAGCGTTGTCCGGGGTCGAAGAACAGCGGCATTTCGAGTGCCGTATCGCGATCTGCAGCTGGCGCGGGTGCGGCGACGGCGGCCTGATAACGCAGCAGATCCGCGTTCCAGAATGGGTACACGAATCCGGCCGTATGCGTGAGCAGATGACGCAATGTCACCGGCGAACGCGGCGGTCGCAGTTGGGGTTGTCCCGCGGTATCGAAGCCGACACATACCTGCACGCGGCTGAGATAGGGCAAGACCTCCCCTGCGGGCGCGTCCAGGTCGAGTGCGCCGCGTTCCACCAATTGCATGGCCGCGACCGCCGTCACCGCCTTGGTCATCGATGCAATCCACAACACCGAATCGGTGGTGATGGGGACTGAGCTGCCGTGTTCACGCACACCATGTGCAGAGAGATGCACCACGCCAGCGTCCGTAGCCACGCCGGCCACCACCCCCGGTAGCGCACCGATTTGCGTGACCTCGTCAATCAGAGCGCTGATCGTCGCGTTCATACGAAGTAGTCCATTGGCCGTGGCGAAATTTGCTTGCCCATCGCGATACCCATCGGGAGAGATTGTCGCATGAAGAAACTCGCATTCGAGCTCCTGACGTCCAGCTGGCGCCGCGTTGAGCCGAACCGGAGCTATTGGTGGAGCGACAACTGCGACCCGATGCCCAACAGAGTCAGAAAGGGGTAGCCGCCGCCGGAACAGTTTGATTCACGAAGCTTTGCGCACCGAGTGCGCACGGAGTGAATGGACTCCCTCTCCGGCAGCGACAACAATGCGCCGATCAGCAAGCCTCCTTGGCGGTACCACTGATGCTGAACACCGGCACCCTGACGTTCGAAGATTTTCAGTTGAACCTCGATACCCTGGAACTGCTTCGTGGGGGCAGGCCGGTCCAGATGGAACCGAAGAACTTCGCGCTCCTCGCTTATCTGGCGAGTGAATCCGGAAGGCTCGTCTCGAGAGAAGAGTTGCTCGATGAGCTGTGGGGTCATCGCCATGTCAGCGATGCCGCATTGGCTACCCAGGCAAAGGCGCTGCGTCGGGTGCTGGGCGACGATGGCCGCTCGCAGCGCATCATCCGCACGGTCCGCGGTCGTGGCTATCAGTTCGTCGCCAAACTACGGCGCATTGAAGTGGGTGACGAGGCTGCAGCGCAAGACGGTGCAGCCCTGCACAATCTTCCCAGGGAACGCACACCGCTGTTCGGCCGTGACGAAGACGTTCGCGATTGTCTTGGGGCGATGGCCGCGCACCGCCTGACAACCATTCTAGGAATTGGTGGAACGGGCAAAACGCGGCTCGCGGCCCGAGTCGGCCGTGAGAGCGTATCCCGGTTCAGTGAGGGCGTGTGGTTCGTCGATCTGATTCCCTTGGCCGATCTGAATGCGCTGGAGACGGGCATCGCCAACACGATCGGCTTGGCCCTCCAGCCTGGCCCGACCCGGTTGCAGCTCATTCAGGCGCTGGAACATCGCGACCTGCTGTTGATCCTCGATAACTGCGAGCACATGCGTGACGAAACAGCCGATCTTCTGGATGCTTTGCTCGAGTACACACGCAGCCCCCGTTTCCTGACGACGAGCCGCGACCCGATCAGGCTGGCCGACGAGTTCCGCTTCCCACTGGAACCGCTGGCGACATCCTCCGAGAGCGAACTGCCGCCCGCGGTGAAACTGTTCCGGGCCACGGCAGCCCGCCACGGCGTGCAGGATATGGCTACCGACGAAGACCTGATGCGCAGCATCTGCACGCGGTTGGACGGCCTCCCGCTGGCAATCGAGCTGGCGGCGGCTCAGTTACGCCACCTGTCTCTCAAAGAGCTGGCGCAACGTCTGAACAGGCGCTTCGAGCTTCTGGCCGGTCGGGAGCGCTCAGCTTCAGGGCGACAGTCCAACCTGCTGGGTGTTCTGGAAGATACCTGGGCCATGCTGCAACCCAACGAGATCAGCCTGCTGGGTCAGCTGAGCGCTTTCCCGGAACAGTTTCAATTGTCAGATGTTGAAGAAGTCCTCGACGCGTTTCCCTCGGCAGCATTCGCGCGGCTGGTAGATCTGGCACTCATCAGTCGGACCGCCCGTGCGGGCGGCTGGTGGCGCGTGCTGGAGACGGTCAGACTGTTCGCTGTCGAGCAACTCGGCACCCGCGCGATGGAAGACAACGCGCGGCGCCATGCGGACTGGTGTATTCGGCGGCTCGGCCGGTTCCCGGATGACCAGCTCGAGAACCTGACCCAGGCGGCTTGGTGCTTTGCACACTACGCGGATCTGGAAAAAGCCGAGACGTTCTTTCGGGAACGGAATGAGATGGAGTCCGCGATGCTTCTATGCAGCGGCGTCGGCCTGATGATCCAGCTCGATCACGGAGGTCGAGCTCGCGACCGGCTGCAACGCGCGTGCAGCTACCTGACGAGCGGGCCTTCGCCCTACTGGGCGGCGCGCCTGCACGCCACAGCCGGTCTTGCCGGGCAGGCGAATCGATCGCCCGCCATGCTCATCGAACACAGTGAGGCCTACCTCAAGCTCGCGCAGGCGCTGAACGACTCCGCACTGGAAGCAAACGCGTTGCTGATGAACGCTCTGAGTACGATTTTCGTCGACCCGGATCTCGCCTTCGAACAGCTGCGTCGGTCGATCGCTCTTGGCGACTCGCTCGGCAACCGGTCCATCGCCGACGCGGGAAATTGCTTTCGTGCCTGGCTGATGGCCGTGAAACGTGACTACGAAGGCGCGCTGAGGGTTGCCCTGGAAATCATAGAGCGCTTCGAGGCCGCGCCCGGGGCCGTGGACAACCCCACCTACAACGCCATAGGCATCGTCACGACCTGCATGCTGTTGGATCAGCCCGAGGATGCGATGCAGTGGATCGAGCGGATTCAGAAGTTCCCGGCGGCGCCTTCTTTCTGGGGCATCCGCCTGCTCCATGCCTGCGTGCTGGCGGCGAATCATCAGCATCCCGAAGCTGCGGCCATCTGCCTGCTGGTGAAGGAACAACTGAATCGCGCGACCCGGGATGAGTTTCCCGACATGCTCGTGGCGGCCGCGCTGCTGGCTGAACAGACAGGTGATCGACACCGCGCTCGGCTCTGGCTGCGCTCGATTCGCGACGGCGGTATGCCGATTCAGATGTATCACACGATCTGTCTTTACCGTCAGCTGTACGACCGGATCGGTTTCGG
The DNA here is from genome assembly GCA_963812255.1 of uncultured Gammaproteobacteria bacterium. Taxonomy (GTDB): domain Bacteria; phylum Pseudomonadota; class Gammaproteobacteria; order Pseudomonadales; family Azotimanducaceae; genus DATJGR01. The sequence continues at coordinate 515,950 of CAWEUM010000002.1, forward strand.
TCGTAAATCATCGGTCGGGGAACCTTACGAACGGATCCGCGACGAGGTGTCAGGCTGGCTCAAAAACCTGGCATCCGCCTGATCCCCCGCCGCCGCGGCCACATCGCGTCCCACGATCATTGTTTCCAGCAGCTGGGGATCCAGCTCCGCATACACGGCATCAGGCTCTGCGCCAAGCCCATCGACCAGTTTGGTAAAGAAAGCTCGCGCGGCGGCGGCTGCGGTGATGTCGAATATCTCGCCATCATCAAAGCCGGCGTCACGCAGCCGACCGATGTCGGCCGCAGTGACGCGATCCGCGTGCCGCGCGACCAGGCGCGCGTGTCTGACCACGGCCATTTCGGACTGGGAGAGCACACCTTCGCCGTCGGCGAGGACGATCATGCGAATTTCGGGAACCGTGAACGTCGCCATCAGTTTCTTCGAGTGCGCCAGACAGCAGTACGTGCTGCGCAGCTCATGGGCGGCTGCCAGCGCAATCAGCTCGAACCGGCGTAACGGCATGTGAGCCTTGATCCCCGCCTGTAGATGCGCCCACAGCGGCATGATCTCCGGTCGCATTCCGAACACCGTGGCGTAGTTCGGCAGATAGCCGAAGAAGCCGGCCTGCCGATCGTACATCTGACGGGTCTGCTCCGAGGCCTGCTCCGGCGGGATGAACTCGACGAATGCCATGGTCAGTCTCCTCGGCTCCCTGGAGGCACTAAGCTCTGAAATGATCGATCTGGACTTCCTGGCCCAGATCCTGATAGTCCCCGGCCGCACGCAAGCGGCGGAACTCACCCCAGTTGATGGGGCGGTAACGTGCGCCCCGATCAAGCGTCGTCGTCAGCGGCGCGTAGTCGACGTCGTAACGGGGATTGAAGAAGAACGGCACGCTGAAACGCTGGCTCGCGGCGTTCGCGCGTACCCGATGCAACGCAGCCCGGTAGCGGTCGTTGGACCAGACCTGGACGATGTCTCCAACATTGATTACCAGCGCGCCTTCAACGCTAGGCACCAGGTTCCATACCCCGTTGCGAAGCACTTCAAGCCCCGGCCGGTCGTCCTGTAGGAGGATGGTCACTGCACCCGCGTCGGTGTGCTGGTTAACGCCGAGGTAACCCGCGCTCGGCAGGTTCAACCCGTTCGGCCGCTCGGGATTCGGGCATCTTGGATAATAGTTGATGCGCACGAAACTGGAGTGGGTCGGGAGAAACGCGTGATACAGGAACTGCTCAGGGACACCGAGGTTGAGCGATATCGCCGCCAGTAACCGGAAAGCCAAGGCTTCGCAGGCTTCGTAATGGGCTACCAGCGCGGTACGCAATCCCGCCGGATGCTCGGGCCACTGGGGACGTTCTCCGTCTTTGTCTGCCGGCCCATAGTCGAACACCTCCTTCCAGTCCTTCGTATTCTTCGTGAGCTCCTCATCGAAATATCCCCAGGGGTTGTCGGCCGTCCGCCGAATGCCGCGTTTCGCCTCCATAGGCAGGTCGAAGAACTCCCGTGCCTGGGTCAGCAGGGCCTGCGACAGCGCGCTGTCGAGCCCGTGGTTGACTACCTGAAAGCACCCCCAGTCCCTGCAGGCCAGATCGAGGGTTCGCAGAGTTTCCGGCGCTTGCAGTTGCGCGATGTCGATGACCGGTACGCTCGTCGTTTGCATGGTTTGAGCCCTCAGCCACCGGTTATGCGACGTTGCGCTTGTGCAACCAGTTGGGGAGCAGGGTGTAGGGGTCTATCCGGCAATCCCGGTCGAACGTCACGCCCGCCGCCTCGAGTCTTTCGCGCAGACGACCTGCCTTGAACTCGTCGAAGGCTTCCGTGCAGCCGCCGACGCGCTCGCCGCCGATGAAGATCTGCGGAATCGTGACCTGGCCGGTCCGATTCGCGAGCACCGTCCGGATCTTGCCGCCGAGCTCACCCACCTGGTAAGCGACGGAGTCCAGGTCGACGCTCTCATAGGGGATCCCGGCGCGCGCGAACAGCTTGCGCACCGACCAGCAGAACTCGCACCACTCGAGCGCGAACATGACCACCGCGTTGCTCTCGAGGATCTCCGTCACCCGGGCTTCAATGGCCGGATCCGCCTGCACCGGTTGCGCGGCTGCGACTGGTGCGGCGGCAGCCGTGTCGAAGCGGTGTCCGGGTGTGCTGCGCGACAGCGTCAGCTCGGCCTCGTTCATCTCCGCCTCGATGTCTGCAAACAGCGGCGTGGAGAGGTAGCGTTCGGCGGTATCCGGGAGCATGCAGAGGATGTTGCTGCCCGCGGGTGCGCGCGCCGCGACGGCCAGCGCGGCCGCGAACGTGGCGCCACTCGACGTGCCGACGAAGATGCCCTCTTCCCGGGCCAGGCGGCGGGCGCAGGTCATGGCGAACTCACCCGATACCGGCTCGATGCCGTCCACGTACCCCGCGGCGACTGCCGACTCGGTCAACCCGGAGATGAAGTCCGGGCTCCAGCCTTGCATCAGGTGTGGACGAAATCCGGGATGTGACCCCATGGGCTTGCCGGAGGCGTCGCGCGGTTGCGGCGTGCCGCTGCCAAGCACCTGAGCATTGTCTGGTTCCGCGGCGATGATCCGCGTCTCGGGCGAGTGCGCGCGCAGGCCCCGGGCGACACCTTTGAGCGTTCCGCCCGTGCCGAAGCCGGTGACGAAGTAATGCAGCGTCTGGCCCGCGAAATCCGCAACGATTTCTGCGGCGGTCGTCACCGTGTGTACGTCAGCGTTGGCTTCGTTGTCGAACTGGCGGCACAGGTAGTAGCCGTGTTCTCGCGCAAGCTCCTCTGCCTTGGCCAGCATGCCGCTGCCTTTTCCCGCGGCCGGAGTCAGCACCACTCTGGCACCCAGGAAGCGGAGCATCTTGCGTCGCTCGATGCTGAAGTTCTCGGCCATGACGACCACCAGCGGGTAACCCCGCTGGGCGCAGACCATGGCGAGGCCGATCCCCGTGTTGCCGCTGGTGGCTTCGATGACGGTCTGACCCGGTTTCAGCTCGCCGGACGCCTCCGCCGCTTCGATGATCGCGCGGGCCATCCGGTCCTTCACCGATCCCATCGGGTTGCGGGCTTCGACCTTGACGTACAGATTGACGTGCTTCGGCGCTAACTTATTGATTTTTATAATCGGAGTATTGCCGATTGTGTCCAGAACGTTTTCGTAGAGAGCCATGATCCGCACCTGTGTTGAAGGATTTCAGCAAGGCTAATCAGTCGGCTCCGAGCAAGCTTGACGGAAGTGTGGCGAAAGCTTGAAGAACGTCTTCATGAAACATTCAAGCGTTCCTCATGTACGCGGATCGGTGGATACCTACAGTGCGCCCGTCCGCTGCTGAGCCTCAGGCAACCAGCCAAGCGGTCGAACACAAATCGACAACTTAAACAGGAATGATTGCAATGAAGACCAATACGCAACAACGCGAATCCAACGTAGACAATGGCGTCAACGTGCAGGCCCTGCTCGAGGCACGCGAAGCACTGACCGCCGCGCCGGAAGCTGCCCAGTTCACCTGGCGCGCGACCTGCGACTGGGTAAACGGAACTCACTGCGCCGCTTCGGTAAAGGGCTTCTCCGGCCTCGGCGGGGAACAGAGCCACAAGACCGAGTTCACGTTCAATGCCGATCATCCGGAGATCTTCGCGTCTGAAGACAACGGTGCGACGCCGGTCGAGTACGTGATGGTGGGTCTGGCGAGTTGCCTGACCGCCGGTGTCGCCAGCGTGGCACAGAACCGCGGGATTCAGCTTCGCTCGGTAAAGGCGACGCTCGAGGGCGATATGGACCTTTACGGGATCCTCGGCATCGACAGCGACGTACGCAACGGCTTCAGCGACATCCGGGTTGCTTTCGATATCGACGCGGACGCCACCCGTGAAGAGATCGAGGCGCTGGTCGCTCAGTCCCAGAAGCGCTCGGCCGTCTACGACATCATCACCAATCCGGGCAACGTCACGGTATCGGTGAAGTGATGCAGCAGCCACTGCGCACCGCAGTGCCGGTTGGCTCCCGCCGCGTCGACGTGATCGTCGTCGGCGGGGGCCAGGCCGGTCTTGCCACGTCGTTCGTTTTGCGCGAACGCGGCATTGATCACGTCGTCTTTGAGCGCGGCGAGGTCGGCCAGCGCTGGCGCCGCGAGCGCTGGTGCTCCTTGAAACTGCTGACGCCCAACTGGATGTGTCGGCTTCCGGGACATGCCTATGATGGGCTGGATCCGCACGGTTTCATGAACAAAGACGAGGCCGCCGACTTTCTCGATTGCTACGCCCTGCGATTTTAGGAATCTGTCTGTAATAGCACAACGGAGAAACAACTTTGAACAATGGAAAGACAGCATGGTAAGCTATGGACAGAGATGGATTGTTGAAACCGTGTTCTCATATTTAAAAAGAATGTTTGGAGAATATGTTTATTCTACCAAAATGGAAAATATGAAACAGGAACTAAGGCTTAAAGTATCTCTGTATAACAAGTTTCTGTCTCTTTAGTCAAGGCATGAAATATGAATTATTCTTAAATTAGACGAATCATGCAACAGAGCACAATGGACATGTAAAACACAATGAAATCTCTGGAGCAGAAAACGACATATATCTGAGGCTGGGTCATAAATCATTTTAATATTATCATCCAACCATTTGTAACAAACAGACTAACAGCCTATCATATACTTGATATCTCTTCTTGGATTATCGTTCTTTAGTACCTTGCAGTTGTAATAAACAAGTATCTGGTAGAGCAATACGGATAACAATACGATACCTCGTACCTTATCAAGTCCTCTCGCAGGTACTGGGTCTATTCTAAAGACTGATTTGATATGTTCAATCAGAGGTTCTATGGATATATTTCTCCTTGAATAAATTACCTGACCCAGTGCCGATTCATAAAAATCAACCAGTTTCAGTCTTTCTACTGGTGTATTTTTGTATCTTTTAACAGGGCAGACAAGTTGAAATCCCTTATCCATGCTAAAATCATACAGTTTCTTACCGCTGAATCCAGGGTCTGCAACCATATAATGAATCTTCTTTAGCGTTTCTGGAGATAGACATGATACTACATCTGGATAAACAGGTTTGTCAGATACGTTGGCTGTTGTAACATCGGCTGATAGGGGTATTATTGTACAAGAAGGATCAGTACTACATATCATATGCAGTTTGTATCCAAATACCCATTCTTTGGTATGACTGTATCCCCATTTAGCATCTGTATCAATTCCTGAACATGGAACTACTCCATCTTTCATCGATGACTTGTGCCATACTTTACCTTTTGATTTTAAAAGGGCGGTGTCTGTTGCAACAACATATGGTCTGACCAATCCTTCAGAAACAAACAGATTTCCCATAGTTGATATCCTTTCTTTGATGTCGGTAGAGATAGTCTTTAACCGCCTATCAAATGTCCGTCTGCTTGGCAGGTAATAAACAGATAACCCACATGCTTTCATCATTCTTTTGTTATAAGGTAAATCCAAGCATAGAAAATGATGCAGTGATCTGTTTGAATCCAGTCTGAACCAAATACGAACTATAAAGCATCGAAGGATGATGGTTGGCGAGTACACATAAGGTCTACCTCTTCTTTTATGACGGGATTTGACAAAAGAATTACTATGGACCAATCAATCAATCCAACAAGATACAAAATACTAATTAGAATGGATGACGAACTATAACTGGCTAGTCTTTTAGTTAGTATTTGTTTCAAACAAAATATGATACTCTATAAGACTAGCTTTATTCGTTTGGAATTATGACCCAGCCTCATATATCTAACTAAAGTGAATTCATTAATAATGAACTCAGATTCTCCTGTGAGAGAATTAATTGGACAAGGACACTCCCCTGTTATTGAAACGTATGATAATTTGCTTTTGACATCATGGATTGATAACAATATGTTAAAATTCAAAGTTATTAATCGAGATGTTTAAACTAAATAATTCTAATGAATATTATTTATTCGTATTATTCTCACCATTTATCTACAAACATTACATAGTCTTTTACGTAGTAAATTCGTCATTATGAGCAATGATACGATGAGAAAAGGAATGCTGATAGCAACAAAAAACATCTGATATAGACTCAATGACGAAAAGGTAATCAATGAACTAAAACCTATTATAGAATATAAAAGACTACCCGCACAGGTAGGACAACCAATTAATAAACCCGATGTTAACCCTAATCCACTAAAGAGATTGCCTTTTGACAAATTTTTAAAATTTATCTGCAGTTGCTTAATTACAAAGAGGTTCAGTGAAATATTAAGTCCTACTAATAATGAAATTATAATCCCGATAAAGAAATTAAGCGGTATTAGTAGAAAAGAAAAGTTACTGCCAATATAGATGGTCAACATTGGAACATAGCCAAAATTGTTACAACATATAATCAATCTATAAGCAGGATAAGTCATAGAATCAAATTCAGAATTAATGGATTTTTCAATATCAAGTTTAGAAATATCAACCATATGATTAGGATGTGCTGCATGTAACTCTAATTCTCCTGATTGTAAAGCTGGGATTGATTGAAGATAATTTGATTCATGATCAAGCATTGAATGATTACCATGTTGAGAATTGTTGTGGTGACTTTGATTTGAGCTTAAAATTGGTGGGATTAAAGAAAAAACAGTTCCATCCTCATTAAACAAAATAAACATGTTGGATAAGAATCCAAAGAAGATAAAATAAGCAAAAGATGAAAGGATAAAAATAACTACATAAATTTTGTTTCTGAAAGGCATTTGTAAATAGTAAATTAGTATTGATCTATCTGTTTCGCGATTTTTACTCGAGAATAGGGCCTTCTTAATCCCTAGAACAAATATCAACAAGCATGCAAAAAATGAAATCAAAACTGCGATGGCAAGATTATATAGAGATGGAGAAAGAAAAATGGTGTTTTCAGGAGAGGTGTTTCTAGAGTATATAAAAAAAATCACCATTATGATTACACAGGTAACTATAGAAATGAGAAATCCATTACCATAATTAGGTATGGTGGTGGTGCTTGAGGTGGTCGTCATGTAATTTCTTTAATCATCGGCTAAGAAATTCGGATATTAACCTAGTCCATTTATTTTTGCCGTTTACCATTTTCTCATCTACCTGAGATTTAGTATAGCCACATTTAGATCATCTTTATCTAGCCATGTGATGTCTGTTATTGTTTTTCCAGCTGAAATAACCGGATTTTCACCAATTCCAAACTTTTCATTCTGAGCATAATCTCGTTGTTGATGTATTTGAAACATGGCTACACCAAACCTAAAACCATAAAAACAGGAAATGTAATTGGGGTCGGTTCAACTTTAGTCATACAAGCTTTTCATCTATGACATATTTTAATTTATTTGAAATACATTGGTACAACCATCGAACTGAGTGACTACCAATAAATAGAATAGATGATTATTCGAGCACCTTTATGTAGTGACTAAATAACAAATAAGATGAGTGGGACAAGGAAACGCTCTGATCAACCTATCAAATATCATCAAACATATGGAATATTTATTTTTAGTGATTAATGGAGAAATCTAATTACTACCACGCTAGATGTCAGACAAGTGTTGACAGAAATAGTGGATGGACGATTAGTCAACAAATTTCAAGACAACCTAAACAGGCTTTCTTTTTCTGTATCAATTTTTTGACGGAAATGACGTCAAAATTGACTGAAATGACGGAATATATAAATCTCATGAACCTCGGATAAAAGCGATTGATTAGTAGCCACATTGGAGAATTAATTATACAGAATTATTTACTTGGACACTCTAGGGACGAAATAGCAGAAGAAACTGGCGTAGCACCCGGATTTGTGTCTAATAAAGTAAATGACTGGAAGAAAAGAATTGCAGTTCCAGATATTGAAGAATTAAGACGATTTGCTGTAAATATAAGAAAGTCAGGGATGACTATAAAACATTGCATCAAAGGGTTCAGATTTTTACAACTATTGAAAGGATTAGGAATAACAATTGAAAACGATGATATAAATTCAGATCTAGAAGAGCTTGGCTTTCTTTGTTAATGAAATATATAAAAAATGTAAAGAGAAGGGCATTACTCCTATTGTTGTTACTACATGGATAACTGACCTACTTAATTTCTCATCTGAAAATTATGGATACCTGTATGGAAGTAGTAAAAAAAATATGAAAATGGCATCAAATAAAAATAAAAATCAAAATAGTGAAAAAAGAGCTTTGACATTTGTTTCGGTCGTTTCAGATTTTATTGAACAAAAGAAGAGGGAACTTGGAGATTCTGTCCGTAAAGGAAAAAGAGATAGGAGAAGAAATCAATCAATTTGAATTACAAAAGAGAGAACTACTAGAAAAAATTGAGAAATTAGAACAAGAAAGACAATCCATCATCGGACTTCATAATACATTTATAAAACTTAGTAACATATTAAGGGAAGATTGTGAGATCGATTTAAAAAAAGATCTAGAGCCAATCACCAAATTATTTAGCGATTTTAAGGAAAATGGATATGATGTTACTAGTATAGTAGCTGAATACAACAAAGCCATAAAGCTAAGGTGGGAAGTAGCGCAGAACGAGGCCCAGATTAAAGCGTATCAAAAACAACTAACCATTTTACATAACAATATTAGTTTCTATCAATCTGTTTTAGATGTCCATAGAAAAAATTTCGACATATATAAGCAATTAGAGACAATGAAATTTGGAATTGACGAACTTCAACAACTATGGTTGACGGTTTCAGAAATTGCAAGAAATAGAGGCGATCCTTTAAAGGATTTTGATATGATTGAAAATCCCGTTGCTTATTTTGTGAAAGATGTCGAAGATAATTACTATGACAAACTCAAATTTGAGGACAGAGTCAAGGAAAAAAGAAATGAACTAGTAACTGGTAAATGCACAACTAAATACGAGCAGACAATATCTCTCCATGCAACCATTCATAGGACCTTTACTTCTTTCTCTCTACCAGAAAGGTATTACTGAACAGGAGATCACAGATATGAATCAGTTGTTTCAAAATTATCTGCTAGAAACAGCAAAGACAGACAATAATGAGGATAACAAAAATGAATCAAACACGAACGTTAAAAATATTCCCGATAAAGGCAGAGGCTATAAAACTTTCATAGATGAGTTAAAAAAATATAGTGGAATCAAAGCCGCAATCAAACACCAAAGCCATTTTCTTGATGAAATAAAAAACAAAAATTCGGAATTGATTGAACAGAGGAAAACCTTGTTGGCACTGTATCAAAATGCTATTATTCTAATTAATATGTTAAACAACCACTATTTCTATTATAAAGGATTTTTTGACTATTATGATAAAAAGAATGGTGTTAGTATTATGATTGATCGGATATCAATGCCTCCAATTATTATTTTAGTTCATAATACCCCAAAAGAAGGTCACAATAGTAAAGAAAAAGACACAAAGAGTGATACTACTATGTCTTCAAATAATAACAACAAAGAAGAAAAGATAAAGATAAAGATAAAGATAAAGATAAAGATAAAGATAAAGATAAAGATAAAGATAAAGATAAAGATAAAGATAAAGATTAGATTTATTCCTTTAATTTCCCTCTCTTTGAACTTGTTTCTTCTTCCAAATCATCTGCACCTTTCTCAGTTACAGTAAATTTAGTGTCAGAATATGGATGATATGGAGAGTCGATCATCTTAGCGGTTCGATTTTCACCTGACTTTCTCAGATAAATCCTATATGTTGAGGCATGGCCTAATACATTTCCGCCTGCAGCTTTTGTAGGATCTCCAAAAAAGGTATCTGGTGAAGATTGAACCTGATTTGTTATAACCACAGAAATATTATAAATCTCAGCAAGTCTAATGATTTTGTGTAACATAGAATTGAGTCGCTGCTGTCTATCGGCTAGGGTGCCTCTTCCTGCAAATTCTGCCCTGTGCAAAGATATAATGCTGTCTATGATAACAAGTCTGGCCTTAAAATCATTAATATATTTTCCAAGATCTTTTATGATCAATTCAAGATGAGAGCTATTGTAAACCTTACAAACTGCGATACTTTTTAAAACGCTAGTTGGATCAAGTCCTCTAGACACAGCTATTTGATCTACTCTTTCAGGTCTGAAGGTACCTTCTGTATCAATATATATGGAACCACTTCCAAATCCACCATTTTCAACTGGTTGACTAGCCGTCACACATAGAGTATGACAAATTTGAGACTTGCCAGAACCAAATTCACCATAAAATTCAGTAATGGCTTGGGTCTCTATACCCCCCAAAAGAAGTTTATCCAAAGCATTTGAACCAGTTGTACATCGCAACAATGATTTTCTTTTTTCTAATGCAACATCTGCAGTAACAAATTCCTTGTCTAAAAGATTAGAATCTCGTAAAAGTTGTTGAGCAGCAATAATGAACGCGGCTGCACTTTCTTTTGAAGAGTTGATCTCCACAGAAAGTTCTTCTGAACTTGTAACTGCGAGGTCCATCACAGTTAATACACCGGCATCACGTAATTTTTTTGCGGTAGTTGGTCCAATACCTGGAATATCTTGTATATCTAAATCATCAATAATAGTAGGGATAGGTTTTGATTCTAAATCGTTATCAGAAATTTCAGGGCTTTCGCTGGAAAGAGCACTTACAACATCCTCGTCGTTTATTCTTTCACTATTTCTTTTTTCGACCATATTCTACTATATGTACATTTCTGTTATATTAAATAATTGACTGCGACCAATGTAATAATTTTGAAACTATTGTTATTTTTCATCCTCAAAAATCAAAAGTTCGTCACCTTTGAAATTCTTAAAGGAATCAGTAATGCCCAACAAATTATTATTATAGAAAATATTGCTTACTGTTTCATCTTTGATAGTCAAGACAATAGTATTAATATTAAATATTTGAATTGTCAAAGGAAACTTACTTTGGAATAGCTCATCATCAATTTTTATGTCAGCAAATCCGTTTATCGGAGTATTTGAAAATTGATTAAAAGTAATAGAAGAGCCGTTACTATTTTGAAAATTGAGTATTTCTATAAAATGTTTCTCGATACCATTTACGGTAAGCAATTTAAAATTGGCATGAAAATCTGTAACTAAACCTCTTGATACATTCAAAGACCAAGTTCCTGAAACCAGTTTTTGAAAACTATGGAAAACAATGGATTCAGAAGTTTGATTCAAAGATGTAGGGGAGTAGGGAGGTCCGGATAAATTTTGGTTTATATCACTATTATCAGGGAATAATACGGTGGACAATAATCCTTTTGTATAAAAGGTATTAGAATTGTTGATCGATGGTAATCCCTCATCAGTTCCACCCCAGCTGTTTGAGTATTAACGGATAAGAGTAAATTATTGTAATTCATGCCTTGTGCCAATCCTACATGATTCCAGAATATAGGTTCCTGATTTGCAGATGGTGCAACTAACCCAAGATCAGAAGAGAAAAACAATAGTGAAAAAGTAAAAATCAAGGCAAGTGGAAATAATACAAGCAAAAAAGGAAGAAAAGAGAATTGATTACCCAAATTTATTTCTTAATAAAATTCATAATATAAATTGTTATTGTACTGAATTGATTAATTATCTTAAAATATACTTTTCAATGACTAATATGAAATTAAAATTTTCTCCAGATTGTTAATCGATATTTTTCCATTATTGTATGAAACTCGGACAAAACTGCTTTTATTTCGTCATCATCGGTATGTTTAATTCACTGCACCACCCATTGCCATAGATCCATTTTTAGATGGAACCAGCGAGAAAGTCATGATTCCGTCTCAGATGTTTGATTTATGTTTTTCAAGTATTCGTTGGATATTTGTTGTACAATTGGTTTAGTAAGCATGAAATGTATGATATCTTTTGTCTGGTTATTTCCATCGACCATCAAAACATTTGTAACATCTTTTCCATTGGCATAACCTTAGTATGCACCGTCAGCGGATAGAACACTAGGTTTTGGGACTTCTACTTCTTGATGAACAAATACAGTGTTCTTAGGATCATCTAGTCTCTTAGGGTCATAATTAAATGGCATAGTAAAGTTGATGGAATTAGATGGTTGATTGTATGTTATATTTCCTATTTCATCATAATAAGAAAGAACTTTAGTTGGAATTGTTTTACCGTCTACAGTCAAGTTTGCATTCTTTGCTGCTCCAATACTAAGCCAACCATCAAATACAGGTTGTTGATCATCTGGCAAGATTGTTCGAGAATAATCTACGGTTACAATTCTGACTATAAAATGATACAAACCCCCATCCAAGAAATATTGGTCCAGAAGCAACTACCGGTGATTCACCTCTACTAGTATATGCATTTAGTATGGGATCAAGTTCACCATAAACGGATATGTGACTTTGATTTCTTGGTTGCATCTGTATTAACAAGTCGCCACCAGGATTAAAGAACCAATCAGAAAGTAAAGGTTTCCCGTCCTTTTCAATCGTAATAAAATAAGTAACCTCTTTGAAAGTCTGGTTTGTATTTGAATCAAGTAGTTTAAACTGAACGGTGGGCTTCTGGGCTTGATCTTGGATCGTCTCTGTGGTTACTGTGGGTGGATTCATTTTTATCAGCAGATCTGCGTTCCTATCACCAAATGACGCAGATAATTCCTCTATGAAAAGTCCATCACCATATACACTCTTAGAAAAAACAAATAAAGTTAACAAAGGACTAGATATCAAGCTAAAAATCAAAATTATCGAAAGTAGAAACTTCATAAAATAAGGTAGGAGTTTTGAATATATAATGATTAATAAAATAAAAAAAATTATATCGACGAAATAATCTCGTCTATATAATGATCCGATGTATATTTACTGTAACATTAGTCGTTTTTATTCTTCAATCTATGGTTTTAGGATCGAGTGGAACATTAACTATGGAATTGGCTTCAAGTCAACCAAGTCAACCAAGTCAACCAAGTCAACCAAGTCAACCAAGTCAACCAAGTCAACCAAGTAACGATATAGAAAGCTATAAAACAGTAAACTACTATGCAAGATTTAATTGCGGTACAATAAGTGACGATAGTGGTCCATTGAGACCCGGAAAATACGATTCGGATATTACGATATTCAACAAGAAAAGCTATCCAATAACTGTAATTTGGAAGGCTATTGCAATAGATCAGCAAGTCAAGAATAATTTCAACATTCTAAATATTCCTCTCAGAAAATATTGCTAATATTAATTGCGCAAAAATATTTCCAATCCAGGATAAAAATGCACTAAGTCTATCGCGGCTTTATCTAAAAAATTCACAGAGGGTATTATAAAACTAGAAATCACTGTTGATAATGGATTATTGGTAAATAACTTTTTAAATAATCAGAATGGAAATATTATTCTAAAAGAATCCGAAATTGGTAATCTAATTAACGTGGATGTACTTCACACAGTAAATACTTTGGATGATTTAAACAAAGAAGTTGTATATTTGAAAACAGACTTTTCAATTCTATCAAAAGATAAGAACAAAATAAGTAATTTCACGGCTGTCTTCCATATTGATCCCGATGAAATTGTTGATCCATTGTCAATTATCAAGAATAAGATTTCAGAGAATAATACAAATCAGAAAATTGATATCAATGGCTCCGAAATATTACTTAGAGATACAGAAATTATCTCAGATACATTGACAGATAATCATGCGCTAACCGTTCAAAGAGTTGACCCAATTATTTCATAGAAAAGAACATCTTGTTTATCAAATTTGATAATCATTGAAGATAAGCTTGGCAATATTGATAAAACATCAGAAATTTAGTTAATTAATTAACTAATAATTAAATAATTTAATAATACTCCATCAATTTCTAGTATTATTTATAAATATTTTAGTTCACATCTTATATATTTAATCGACGAAGACATAGTGATAGTAAAATGGCACAAATGCCTGCATTAATTCCAAAGGAAGTAGAAATCCAGAGGCTAAAAAAGATCTATATAATGGTCATTATGCTAGGGTCTATTGCTGCATCAGTAGAAGTAGACAACTTTGTTGACGGATCATTGCACCAAACAGCCATCAGAGACAGTGCATTTACACCAGCTCATTGGTGGTTATACAGTCACTTTATTGCACTCCCACTAGGTTGGGGATTTGTTGCAATGTATGACAGGAGAGTACCAGCTTTAAGAGGACCAAACAATTCAATGAATACTGGTCTAAAGATAACCATTATCGGTTATTTAGCTACCATGTTCACTATTGGTATCAATGAAATGTGGCACTTTTGGTTTGTTGAAGAAATATTTTCAGTACCTAACCACTGGATGTTTAACATGGGTGTAGTAGTAGCTTTCATGGGTGCTTTGGCCTATGTAGTTAGGGTATACGCACGTTTGGTGGAACTTGGCGCCGAAACTCCTGCAAGGAACCCCTATGTAGCAGAAATGTACAAACTAGCATTAGAAGGAAAACTCTACAGCAGATCAGTTCCATAATCTTTTTTTTGTTTTTGTTTTAGTTTTAGTTATATTTAGTTAATTTTGTACTTAATTATTTAGATACAGTAGGATAGAAACCGATAGTTAATTTCCCTAAAAGTCCAATCTTTCTTTATAAGAAAGGTATCTTAAATTAAACAAGGTGGTACTTATAGTAATTCATCAGAATCCTGATCTGCATCATTAGACTTTTTCAGTTTATCAGAGAAACTTATCGTTTTACCATGATCAGATATGGAAATTTGTGTATCAACTCGAATGTTCAAACCTAATGATCTATATACTGCAAGCAGATCTCCACCCGATATTTTAGAAATCTCCCCAAATCGAATCAATTCATTTAACCTTTTTATAATAATTTTAGTTTGCAAAGGAAATTGCTGTTCAGCAAGTTTTAAGACTTCGTCACCTCTATCGTACAGATAGCGCAACAAGAAATTCCTTTCAGAATCGATTCCTTCTGGTTTATTTTTATTTGTTTTATTCTGGAGTTCCAAATTTATCTTGTCTTTTTCTTTGGAGGCTAATTGTTCTTGTAGCTTTTTCATCTTTCTTGCTTTAATTAATTCAAGATCTGGATCATCCATGCCTGATTTTTTGTCGGCGTCCAATTTAACCTTTAATAACTCCTAGAGGGACTAATCTAACAACTTTTGTGGCAATCCCCACCTTATGGGACACATCGACAACCATATCGACATCTTTATATGCATCGGGAGATTCTTCAATCAATCCATTTTTAGTTAAAGATTTAACATATATGCCCCGTGATTCTAACTTTTTCTTCACATCATCTAACGTATAAGTTCTTTTTGCTTCTGATCTTGACATAGTTCTTCCTGCCCCATGAGCCGTTGATCCAAAGCTAAGATCCATTGATTTAGGTGAGCCCAAAAGAACCCAACTTGCAGTACCCATGGACCCTGGAATAATAACAGGTTGTCCTACAGATCGAAATTTATCGGGTAGTTGTTCCATTCCCGAAGGGAAAGCACGTGTTGCGCCTTTTCTATGTACTACTAAATCACGAGAGCCTTCCCCATCAACTCTATGACGTTCTACCTTTGCAATATTATGAGATACATCATATACCAATTCCATGCCGAGATCTTGTTCGCTTAGATTGAAGAACTCGTTGAAATGTCTTCCTCGTCCAGTGAGTGAGCATTTGCCTATTTGCCCAAGCAAAATTTAGTGCAGAAAACATGGACTTTCTATAACTCTCTCCTTCCACTGATGTATTAGGAACACACGCCAATTCTCTATCTACAACATTTAGATTATATCTTTTCATAGCTTGTTCTGACAACCGTAGGTAGTCACTACAAACTTGATGTCCAAATCCACGGGAACCACAATGTATTAAAATTTGTATTTCTCCTTCTTTTCTAATTCCCATTGTATTGGCCGCTTCTTCATCATATATCTTGTCCACTTTTTGGATCTCAAGAAAATGATTTCCCGAACCCAAACTCCCTAGTTGCATTGAACCGCGTTTTCTGGCGTTAGTTGAAATATTTATAGGATCTGCTCCTTTCATTCTTCCATTCTCTTCACAAGATTCAAGATCGGTATCTATTCCATAACCATTCTCTACAGACCATTTTGCGCCGTCAATGAGTAGATCGTCCAGCTCTGAGCTGGTCAGCTTAATAGCCCCCTCACTTCCAACACCTGTGGGAATAGAAGAAAATAGAGAATCAACTAGAATTTTGAGTTTAGAATGAACATCAGATTCTACAAGATTCGTTCTAATCAGTCTGACTCCACAATTAATATCATAACCTACTCCACCAGGACTAATGATACCTTCTTCTAAATCTGATGCAGCCACGCCACCCACAGGAAATCCATATCCTTCATGACCATCAGGAAGTACAACTACATGTTTTTTTACCCCAGGCAGGGTTGTGACATTGACCGCTTGATCGAGTGTTCGATCAAGGGCCATTTTAGATATCAATAGATCATTCGCAAATATTGTTACAGGAACATTCATCCCACGCGAATCTTCTTTATATATCTGAAATTGATAGTCAGAAATTTTATTAACCAAATGCTTACCATTTTTTGTTACTAATGAACCAGACATTATTCTCTTTATGATAAATATTTTAATTTTGTCAAATATTAATCATCCTAAATAATAAATTAGATAATCAATATCTGACTTTAGACTAATGCCTATTTTACCTATAGATAGCGGAAGATATGGAACGAAAGAAATGAAAGACATTTTTGAAGAGGATAGAAAACTAAATTATGAATTAATTTTTGAATCTGCAGTTGCAAATGCACAGGCGGAATTACAGATAATTCCGATGGAAGCTTCTAAAAATATAGAAGAGGTTGTTTCATCTAATAAAATAACAGTACAAAGAGTAAAAGAATTAGAAAGTATAAGCGATCATGATACTGCAGCGATAGTAGAAGCAATAAGCGAGTTATGTTCAGAAAGTTCAAAACCTTGGATTCATTATGGCTTGACAAGTAATGATGTGGTAGATAGTAGTACCTCAATGCAGATGCGGGACGTATTTAAGATACTGGAATCAAAGTTGCACCAGCTAATCAAAGAACTACTAAAAAAATCAATAGAACATCAAGATTTGCCTGCGGTAGGTAGAACTCATGGCCAACATGCAAGTATTACTTCCTTTGGACTTAAATTTGCTATTTGGTCAAATGAATTACTTGACCATCTAATAAGGATTGACGAGGGGAAAAAAAGATTTCTACTTTGCAAAACCCTAGGAGTTGTGGGAACAGGATCTTTGATGAGAGAGAATGCATTAGAGGTTCAAAAAATAGTTGCAAAGAAACTAGACCTCTTCCCCGCCGAAGCTGCAACGCAAGTGATTCCAAGGGAGAGATATTCAGAAATGTTATTCGCAATTACACTAATAGCATTAACATTAGACAAAATAGCTATCGAAATTAGAAACTTGCAGCGTACGGAGATCGGAGAAGTTCAAGAACCATTTAAGAAAGGACAAATGGGAAGTAGCGCAGTACCAGTAAAAAAAAATCCAATAAAGAGCGAAAGAATCTCTTCATTGGCCAGAATCGTCAAATCAAATCTGAACGTTTCTTTAGAAAATATAGCATTATGGCATGAAAGAGATTTATCAAATTCGGCTAATGAACGTTTTATTATTCCAATGTCATCCATCCTGGTGGATGATATGATAAGCACAATGATAAAGATCATAGCAGGTTTAAAAATAAACAAGGAAAAAATAGTAAATAACATAGAATTGACCAAGGGTCAAATATTTGCAGAATTTGTCCTACAAGTTTTGGTATTAAAAGGTATTCCGAGATTCATAGCATATAGAGACATTCAATCAATAGCCTTTAATGCAGCTGAAAAACAAGAACATTTTTTTGATGCTTTAATAAAAGAAAAAGAAATTATCAACAATGTAAGCAAAGAGGAATTAGAAGTAATATTTAACCCCCAAAGTCAGCTTTCTGCATCGAAGAACATTATAAGAAATATAGCAAATAAAGCGAAACAAATGAATATTTCCTAATGGCGTCTACAATATTTTTTCAAAGTATTCCTACCAATTTCTAATACTAGTTCAAAATCTCAAAGTAGTTTCCTAACTTTTTATTGTATTTCGTCATATGTACATGTTGATATAATAATTTTTAGTATCAACAGGAGGTAATACAAAAATAACATTAATAAGATAGAAAGAGGGATAATTCAAGTTAAATATTAATAAATGGAAACTTAAACAGAACCCAATTTCCATTTGGGGTGGAAAATTGATTTGAATGTAGGCGAGTCGAGTAAGAAATGGACTTTTAATTTGTCCTATTATGAGTATGCGAGTTGGTTTTTTCATTACACTATCATTTGCTCTCGATGATCACAACAGGTATTTTCGCCATCCCGCTAGTATCAGACTTTTTTTTGAGAAGGAATTTGATTGGAATAGAGATTGGAGCAACGTACTATTCACTATAACTAGCGCGCTGGGTTGTATATGGGGTCTTATGGCACAATCACAGTTTGATCTCACTACAAAATTGATAAAGAATACCTGGCATTTATGTCGTAAAGTAGATCCATTTATAGGAGAATATGACTATAAAACACTCAATCCGGAAACAAATCATTTAGAAGACGGATATGCTTATCATAGTTTAGTAGATTTTTGGGATAGGGAAAACGAAGTACCCCACTGGCTTGATAAAGGAAAATACTGGAAGATATTATTGGAGTTGCGGAAAATAAACAAGAACGTAAAGCTGGAAGTGACAAAGGATGTAAATCTCCCTTTTAAAAGAGGAAAAGGTAACATAGTAGTTATATTAAAAAAATTCAATCAGGTAGATTCTCCAGGAAAGAAAAATGAATCAACTGATAATAAGAATGCGATATTTAGGATTATAATTCCGCAATGGCTAGTAATTAACACAGAATATAAAAGATTTAACATTTTCTCTCAAACAGAAATAAATACAGTAACAAACATAATTTCAGATGTTAACAAAAACATACCCAAAATAATTGATGAAATAATTTTCAAAGAAAAACCTGTTCTGAAAGATTCTGGAAATATTCTTACATCCTTCTCTACATACCTAAACAAAAGTCTACCCATAAGGATAGTGTACAGTAAAATTAAAGAAATGCTTCCGGGTGCTAAAAAGCGACAAATACAATACACGAATGAAAATCTTTCAAGTTTATCTCTAGATTATCTAATTGAATCTATTTTGATAAAAGCCAGAACCATAGGCATCAATGAGGAATCATTGACTAAATTGCATGTATTGACCCAATATCTAAAAAAAGAATATGATAAGTTAGGCTTAGGAGAAGGATCGAGTGAATATCATAATCTACATCATTCTCTAGAAGTCGCATATATGAGTCTAAACATGTTACCAAAGGAAATTCATGGTTACACGATTACCAAAAGAGACTATGAAATAATGTTAGTTGCAGCATTGTTACATGATTACGATCCGGTGCAAGGCACCTCACATTATGATTTAAAGTATTCAAGAGTTCCCACAGTAGCAAGCACCATAGCGGAAATAAAAAGAAAAAGAATTCATGATGCATATTTTTATGCTAAATAGCGAAGAACTAGTTAGGTTTTTTAGAAAACATGAATCGCCTCCTTTGGTAGAGGCACAGGAATTTGCTACTACTCATCCAGAAATGTTAACTACAGTAGAAGCAACAATTGAAGGTAAAATAGTTGAAGCCTTAATCTGGAGAACAGACTATCCCTTTAATGAAAATGCATATAACAATTTTAATCAGTTACTAAAAGAGATAGATGGTCAAGAGTTTTCCGTAGAGAAAATTAACCTAATTGCAGAAATTCTATCATTAGCTGATTTATCAGTAACATATCTTAGTTCTGATCCTCTTTTAGCATGGAACAGAGTAGTAAAATTGTACGAAGAATTAGATTTTCCATTGGTAGGAGCTGTTTCTAGAACTGACAGATTCTTATCGTTATTTTCAGAAGGTTCATTATTCAAGGACATAATATCAAGAAAAAACTTTCCAGATGTTTTCAGACAAAAATGGGACAATGTATATCAATTTTTTCACGAGGGAAATCCATCAAACAAAATAAATAATCTAATTTTGGATGCTAAAACAAAATATGAAAAAATAAACATGGATGTGATAGTCAGTAATTGCGATTATTTAATTAACACTGCTCTTCAAAATAAGAACGAATATCATATAGGAATTGTAAAAGATAAAGATGAAATAATTAAGACACAAACCAAATTATCCGGGCTTCAAATAGAGAATTTAGAGATTCTTCCAGGCAACCCGGACAACATTCTCCCTTTCATAAAAGATAAATCCGTTGATAATTTCATGATCACAATCTTTTGTGATAATTCTGAAAAAAGAGTCAATAAAGAAAGGATACTAAAAAATCTACTTCATTCTTACATGTCTAAATTGAGCCAGGATGGAACTATTCAAATTATTGTGGAGAACGAGCAGGATTCTAGAAAAATAATGTCATTAATACCTGAGCATGACTTTAAAATAATTAATCACATTCGATAAGGTTGTATTAGGGTTACGGAATCTAGATAAACCTGGACACACCAATGACGCTAAAAATGTCAAAATAATAACTATTCAAAAGCAACAAAATAATGACAATAATATACAAAAATGACCTCATAAAAAAAAGAAATAATAAAGAAAGAAAACATCCAAATATAATATAATTTTGGTCTATATTAAAAAATTAGATGTTTTTGGATTTAAATCGTTTGGATCAAAGAATATTTCACTAAATTTTCAAAAAGGTCTAATAGCTGTAACTGGACCAAATGGATCGGGTAAAAGCAATATTCTTGATGCAATAATATTCGCTTTAGGGGAGAACAGTCCAAAAGCCCTTCGTGTAGACAAATTTCAATCACTTTTTCATGATAGTAGTTCAAATAATAATTCTCATAAAATAGTTAAGGTCAGTGTAACTTTTGACAATGAAGATAGAGGAATTCCCAGTGGATGACAATCTTGTTACCATAACAAGAGAAATGTCCGGAGTCAACACTGGAGAAAGTCAATACTATTTGAATAAAAAAAGAGTATCGAGAAATAATATCTTGGAATTATTAGAGATAGTGGTCGCATCTCCTAATAAACTGAATATAGTCCAACAAGGGATGATTACCAGAATATCAGAACTGAATTCAGAAGAAAGGAGAAAAATAATCGAAGATATAGTAGGACTCTCATATTTTGATGAAAAGAAAGATCAGGCCTATAAACAACTCGAGGAATCAGACAGAAGGCTTGAAATAGCATTGGCTAAAATGGACGAAGTAAGGAACAGGATTGATGAGCTAGAAGAAGAGAGAAACGATCAACATAGATATTTGCAAATAGAATCAGAAATTAACCGGCTAAAAGCGATAAAACTGTCCGGAAGCATAAATAATCTAACTGGAAAAATATCAGAATTCAATGAAGAGCAAAAAATTAAGGAAATTAAAAGTCAAGAGGTTTCAAAAAAACTAGGAGAAGTAACCACTCAAATCGAAAACATTAGTCAAGAGAAAAGCTATTCTTGGTTCAGGCCAATTCTGCAAGCAGTGAAAGAACAAAAAATGAGAAAAGACTATCAACAGTAGCCTATGAATACGAAAGAAATAGAGCTACGATAAAAGAGGCAGAACATTATTTTGACCAATTAAATCAAAAGGCGAAAACCAATGAGATCGAGCAAAAAACCTTTAGAGAAAAAGAGATTGAATTAAACAATCAATTAATAGATATTGAATCCAAGATCAAGATAGATGAAGAAATCCAAAATGAGTTGAGAAAGAAAAAATCTGAGAAAACCAAAGAAATAGATGAAATTAACAAGATAAACTCAGGTGAGATAACATACAAGAATTTCTTGACAGATAGAATAAACAAATTAATCCTCATAAAAGGAAAAATTGAAATAACCATAGCCAGATTTGAAGAAAACATCAAAAATTATTCCGAAAAGATAAAAGAAAATGACTCACAAATCCACAAGTTCCTTGCAAAGAATCAGGAAATTCAAAGTGCTATTCAGAGTTCAAAGATCAAAAATTAATGAGATCGATGAGGAAATAAGTAAGACTGGGAGACGAGAAAGAAACAATTGATAATAAATTATTCAAAGCTACTGCTGAAACCAATATCTCAAAAAGAGTAATAGAAAATGCAGAAAAAGTGATCATTAAATACGAAGAGAAAATAAACCTAGCAAAGAATAGTTTAACTGAGGACTATGCGATTGCAACCCTATTAAAAGATTTTAAGAATTTAGATGTAATAGGATACGTATTTAATTTAATAACATGGAATGAGAAATATCAAAAAGCTGTAGTAGCATCCGGAAACGAATGGATGAAAGCTGTAATTGTAAAAGACATCAAAAGTATGATTACACTTGCAGAATTCTCAAAAAATAAAGGGATACATTTTCTAAAGATAATTCCGCTCGAACTACTTAGTGGAGAGAAGATAAAAGACATTGAAGATAATCCATCGATTTTGGGAGTTCTCTCAGATTTTGTTTCAAGCAAAGTAAAACACCTACCCGAATTTTTATTTGGAAACACGATTCTTACGAAGAATCCGTTGACAGCATATTTATTATCCAATAATGGTTTCAAAGCCGTGTCAAAGAGTGGAGAAATTTTTTTCCCTAACTTGTCGTTAATGCAATTTGATTATGGATCAAAAATTGCAGATGTTACGAAGGATTTACTTCTTTCTGACTCTATTGAAAATTTAAGAAACAATATAGAAAAATTACAAGAATTAACAAGAATAAGAATTGCGGAACTTGATATGCTGAATAATGAGAGAACATCCTTTGGAGAGAAACTGGATACATTTACTTTAGAAAAGTCCAATATTACAAAAAACATCAATGATTTAGAAAATCTTTTTATAACAAATATTAAAAATTTGAATATACTATATGATATAAATAAGGAACATAGTACACATTTGGATGATCTTTTTCGCAATTTTAACTACTCTAAAAAGAGGTTCAAAATTATTACTAATACTAATAGTAGAATGAATATTGAAATAAAAAATACAGATGAAAGGATTGACATGCAAAAGATAATGAAAATTGAAGAAGACGGACGCAAAATTGTTGGTGAACTAGATATCATAAACACCCGATTAAATCAATTGAAATTAACACATTCGATGGTAAAGAATAATATAGAAAATACTACTCGGGCACATAATAAATCCATACAAGAAGATGATCAAATCAAGATAGAAAAGGTTGAGAGAAATAGGATTCTAGAAAAAGCCACATCAGATGGAAAGGATATAGAATCAGAATTAAGAACTCTGAGGGAAAAGGAAGATGAAATAATTCAAGCAACAGGCACCACCTACTCAAGATTACAAGAGTATGAAACAGAGATCAAGAAGTTAACCGAACTGGAAAAAAAACTTGGCAAAGAATCAAATCAATTAGAAAAAGATACTGGATTTTTAAGAAAAGATATCCTGGATCTGGAATATCAAAAAATGAATCAAACTAACGATCTTGTGAGATTAGGTCACAAATCCTTGTTGGAAAGTTTTGATGTAGACGACTTATATCGCGAACTGAAAGAAGAATACGAAAATATAAGAGATAAAGTAAATTTTAGAGCAGATGAAACTTATTTAGAGATAATAGAGGGATACAGAGGTTTATCAGATAAAAGAAACCACCTTGAAGAAGAGAGAAATTCAATTGTGAATTTCATAGAAGAAATAGGTAAAGAAAAAGAAAATCTATTTACTGATGCTTTTAAGAAAGTTGATGATGACATTAGAAAAACATTCTCCGATATTACCGGAGGTAATGCCTATTTGGAACTGGAGGATCCCGATAACATTTTTTCTGGTGGGATTTTATTAATGGTACAGTTTCCCAATAAACCTGCCAGGGAATCTACATCCTTGTCTGGAGGTGAAAAAACAATGGCTGCAATAGTATTCCTCCTGGCATTACAATCGCTAAAACCATCTCCATTTTATTTAATGGACGAGGTAGATGCCCATCTTGATGCTCAAAACACTGAAAGGCTATCAAAAATACTACTACTTAGATCTGTCAATAATCAAATTATAATGGTAACACTCAAAGATTCCACAGTAGCAAAATCAGATTTAATATTTGGGGTTTATCCAAAGAATGGAATATCTCAAGTGGTAAAGTACAATCATCCAAGCAAAGTCAAATTAGAAGTAGAGTAACACGTAATTAAACGATGGATAAATTGAATCCTAATTAATATTTTGATTTAGGTTTAGGTTTCTATAATAGAAACAAGAAACAGAATGTTTCTTACTAATATCAAATTTTTCTATATCATTAGTACAATCCGTAAAAGATAATTTACACCTATTATAAAATTTACATCCCTTTAATGGCAATTCAGATAAATTTATGCCCCCGAAGCTCTTATAGAATCTAGATTCACCGGTTGAAAAGGTAACCGCATCCAATAACATCCAAGTATACGGATGAAGTGGATTATGTAACACTTCATCAATTTCTCCATATTCTACGATGCTTCCAGCAAACATAATCCCAATCTTATCACCAATGAATCTCGAGGTTGCTAAATCATGTGTGATATAAATAATAGAAATATTCAGAGTCTTTCTTAACTCATTTAATAATGACAAAATTTCAGCTCTAACAGAAATGTCTAACATCGAAACAGGTTCATCGGCTATTATTAATTTTGGGATTTTTACAATAGATCTCGCAATTGAAACACGTTGTCTTTGACCACCTGAAAGCATGGTTGGATATTTCTCCAAAATCTCTTCAACGGGTTCAAGTCTTGTCCTACGTAGTGCAAGACGCACTTTCTCATCTTTTTCGTTACGACTTAATTTATTCTCATGAATTTTTAGTGGCTCCATGACTATGTCTTTTATTTTGATGTGGGGATTTAGGGAACTATAGGGATCCTGATGGATCATCTGGATCATCGAATAAAATGTCTTCCTTTTTTTTAGAGAGTGAACGTCATTCCCTTCAAAGGATATAGTACCATCGTCTGGGATTAAAGCACCCATTATGAGTTTAGCGAGTGTAGTTTTTCCAGAACCAGATTCGCCGGCTATAACTAATACTTCACCCTGTCCCAAATCAAAGGACACATTATCAATTGCCTTTCTGGCTGGATTTGATGAAGATAAAAGGTGGAAAATATTCCTATGAATTGGAAAAGTTTTGTTTACATTCCTGACCTGAAGCAAAGGCGACATAAATAAAATATGAGCTTATTGGTATTTTAAAATATATCTATTAGTGTTCAGGAACACTGATTTTATGCCCCATATTGAACTCATTTTCTTATCGTTAATAGTCAAAAGTGGTTAACGATTAGGGCAGATATTTATTTGTATTTTTATAGGCATTCCTAACAATTAAGCAATATCCAACCCTATTGGAGGTATATAGACATTGTAAACTATGTCAACTATAGACTTTTTTTGTACCTGTAAATTACATATTACTTTTTTACCTGGATCAAAAAGGTAAGAAAGTATATCATGATGAATTGATGATGAGAATACATAAGTACCCTATTTTTGTGAATGAAAATCAATTACGTCTCAGGTTTGGTCCTGGTTTTCAATAACTTTCGTAAAACTTTCGTTATTATCATATTCAGAATCATGAAAATCAAAAATTCGGCATAATGAAAAGTTTTACAAATTCGGCATCTAGATTTTGATTCGGATGAAATAGTTGTCATCAAATTTTTTTCAGTTATCAGGATTTTCTTGATGGCTTTATAGAATTTTGGATATAGTGTATCAATAATTTCCCTGTTATCTCTCACGATCGAAACAAATGGATAGTTTTCATAAGCCAGCATCTTTACATTAGCTTTATAGCATTTTACTAAGGTTCCTTTAACCTCTTCTGTTTTATAAACACTTATCAAACCGTTTTTTTTCAGTATGGTTATGTGATGTCTCAAAGTAGTCATGGCAATGTTAAATTTTGCTCTTTTTAATAAATCAAATAAATCCTTAGTCGAGAGGTTCCTATGATAAAGAAAATCTAAAATTTTTAGTCTGTGGGGATCGCTAGGTACTTTTGCAATATTTTCATTCATCACAATTGTAGTCAATGGTCTTTCATGGACTATAGTTTTTCCCATAGGTTACTTTTTTCATCCAATTTTATTAATCTTGATTAAATATAGTGATCATAATCATTTATTGAACAGTTGCACGAAATATGATTATGAATTCGATGAACAAGTGCGCGTTTTGTGAAATAATTAATGGAAATATTAAAGCTAGAAAGATATATGAAACTGAACATTCAATAGCAATTTTAGACGCATTTCCCCTCAAGGATGGACATTCACTTATAATTTCCAAATCACATAAACCCAAAATTCAGGATTTGAGCTTAATAGAAAACAGGGACATTTTTGATGCATTGCACCTATTGACTGAAAAA
>CAWEUM010000003.1:0-1439534 GCA_963812255.1 uncultured Gammaproteobacteria bacterium
GTCAACGTCAAGCTCGTCGAGGGTGTTTTCACACCGGAGGAGAAACACGCAATGGCTGCCGCCATTACTGACGTGATGGTCAGGTTCGAAGGCTCCGAGACCTTTCGCGAAGTCGTTTGGGTCCTGATCGAACTACAACATACGGATGGCTGGCGTGCTGTCGGCGGCAGGCCTTTCGAGGGACCAAAGTCGCTGATGAATATGCTCGCGAGAACGAAGGCTGTTTACGAAACCATCGACGGTAGGCCGACAACTGGCCGCGGGCTCGCCGCCACCGCGCCTGTCCGCGACTGATGGCGATGGCAGGTCCAATCCGCTAGTCGCCTCAGATCATGACGAAGGCCCGAGCCCCGAGAAACCAATGACCAAGACGCTGACAAGTTCAGTTGCCTCCAAAGCATCGCGCCGCAATTTCCTGCAAGGCGCCGCTGCAGCTGCCCGTCGCGACCGCGCTTGCCGTGACGGCTCTGGCGGCGGTTGCCGGAGCTGCCCGAACCACCCATCCAACTCAACACAAAGGACCTCCGATGATGAGCACGATCACCACAAAGGACGGAACTCGGATCTTCTACAAGGACTGGGGGCTCGGGGCAGCCGATCGTGTTCCACCACGGCTGGCCGCTCAGCGCCGACGACTGGGACAACCAGATGCTGTTCTTCCTCGACAAGGGCTACCGGGTCATCGCCCATGACCGGCGCGGGCACGGCCGCTCGACCCAGACCGACACCGGCAACGACATGGACACCTATGCCGCCGATGTCGCCGAACTCGCGGCAGCGCTCGACCTGAAGGACGCAATCCATATCGGCCACTCGACCGGTGGCGGCGAGGTCGCGCGCTACGTGGCCCGCCACGGCAGCGGCCGCGTCGCCAAGGCGGTGATGATCAGCGCCATGCCGCCGGTGATGGTGAAGAGCGCAGAAGAACCCTGGCGGCACGCCGATCGAGGTCTTCGACGGCTTCGTGCCGCGCTCGCGGCCAACCGCGCGCAGTTCTATCTCGATGTGGCGACCGGCCCTTTCTACGGCTTCAACCGGCCGGCGCGAAGGTGTCGAGGGCCTGATCCGCAACTGGTGGCGCCAGGGGATGATGGGCGGGGCCAAGGCGCACTACGAGTGCATCAAGGTGTTCTCGGAAACGGACCTCACCGAGGACCTGAAGGCGATCGACGTGCCGGTGCTGATCATGCACGGCGAGCGACGACCAGATGGTGCCGATTGCCGATGCTGCGGCGCTTGCCGTCAAGCTGCTGAAGCAGGGCACGCTGAAGGTCTACAAGGGCCTGCCGCACGGCATGTTCGCGACCCATCCGGAAATCATCAATCCGGAGATCCTCGCCTTCATCCAGGCATAGGCGCATACGGCGTGTCGCTGCGTTGCTGTCTTTGAGAGCGCGCCGGAACTTCGAGCACGATTCGTCTTGAATGCCGCAATTGGTGTCGGACCGATCGCAATAGTTTCTTCGGAGGCTGGGTATGTACGACTTCATGGTGACCCGACGCGCGGCGCGCGTTGTGCTCGGTATCTGTCTTTTCGGCTCGGCAACACTGTCCGCGCGTCCGCACAGACCTCGGCGGCCACGCCATACAGCACCATCATCGGCGCCGCAGCATCACCGATCTCGGTGCAGGTTGTGCGAGACGGCGTCAGCATGCTTGAGGGCTCCGGCGGAAACATCGGTGTCCTGAGCGGAAGCGACGGGCTTTTGATCGTCGATTGCGGCATCGCGGTTTCGCAGCACAAGATCCAGGAAGCCCTAGCGCGGTTGAACAGCGGACCGCTTCGCTATGCGATCCTCACTCACTGGCACTGGGACCACTCCGACGGCGATGGTTGGGTGCGTCGTAAAGGCGCGGAGCTCATGGCGAGCCGCGAGACGATAGAGCGCTTGTCGCAAACTATCCGAGTCGAGGAATGGGGTCACACGTTCACGCCAGTTGCAGAGTCCGACCTTCCCAACGTTCCCCTCGATGGCGCGAGAACTCTCAGTTTTGCGGGCGAGACGGTGATCATTCGACCATACATGCATTCCCATACCGATGGCGACCTATCGGTCTCCTTCAAGCGCGCTGACGTGCTGATAACCGGCGATACCTTTTGGAACGCAATGTACCCGTTCATCGATTATGTGGCGGGCGGGAGCATTGGCGGCATGATCGAGGCTGCGAACGAGAATCTGGAACTTGCCAGCGCGCGGACCCGGGTGATCCCGGGCCATGGGCCGTTCGGAGACCGCACCCAGCTCTCGCGCCTTTCGAGACATGCTGGTGGACATCCGCGATAGAGTTGCTGACCTCAAGGCAAAGGGCTTCAGCCTCGAACAGGTACAGGCCGCCCAGCCCACGGCAACTTACGACGGTAAGTGGGGCCAATCGATCATCAGCGGCAACCTCTTTACCGCGCTCGTCTATCGCGGCCTCTGAGGCCCGAAACGGCGACGGCCCATGTCGCAAAATCAGTTATCGCGTCGGTCGTGGCATCGCGACGATTTCGCAAGGCGCCTCTTACCGCAATCTGAGGATTCACTATGATCATTTCCGAAAAGGCGTTAGACATCGACGTACCGGTCACTCTTCAGCACGTCAAATCCGTGCACAGCATTGGCGGGCTGCAATTCGAAGGCGACTTGCCTGCGTCGATATTCCGCCTCCAGCTGATCACGAGCGACATCGCCGAGTGGGGCGCGGTATCGGATGTGATCGCCGTGTTCCACACCAACGCCGGGCACGTGACGCTAAACGACGCCACGTACAACGTCTCGCGGCACATTGCGACCGGCAACCCCTACAAGGATCTAGTAACCGATTTGGTGAAGCGCGGCGTGAAGGTAGAGCTGTGCGGCGCAACGGCGCGCGCGAACGGCTGGGGCAAGGCCGACCTCCTGCCGGACATCAAGGTCAACCGGGACGCCATGGCCCGGACGATCGAGCTCGTTCAGCGCGGATTTGTGAAGATCAGCGAATGACCATAAATCGTCCGCACCGCATCGCCTCCGCAAACGGTTCTTCACTGACGAAGAGTCCCCGCGCTCGAGCGCAATCGGCGCGCCATCGGCGGCGATCACGTTCGTCGTAGGTCGCAATCAACAGCACGTTAGATCGATACAGGTCCAAGTTTGAGGAGAGTGAGATGAGCGCGGAAGATGTGGTTCAGGGTTTCGGCGCACTCTCGCCGACGAGGATCGGCGGCTCACCCGAGATTCGCTACAAAAGTGTTGCCGCCTTGAACCGTATGCTCGCGCATACACTGAGCCTCCGAGATTTGTACAAAAAGAATCACTGGCAGACGTCGGGCGTGACGTTCTATCAGCTCCATCTACTCTTCGACAAACACTATGCCGAACAGGCTGAGCTCGCTGACACGATTGCAGAGCGCGTGCAAACGCTGGGCGGCGTCACGCTGGCGCTCGCGGCCGACGTTGCAGCCGAAAGCCGGAGCATCGAGCCGCGCGCCCCGAGGCCGGGAGGGCGCGCGCGCAGAACTGAACGAACTCTGCGCTGCACACGAGCTGATTCTGGTCGAGGCACGCGCGCTCGCGCGCGAGGCAGCCGAGCGTGGCGACGACGGCACCAACGACCTCCTCGTCAGCGATGTCGTCCGCACCAATGAGCTGCAGTGCTGGTTCGTCAGCGAACACTTGTCGAACGAAGGCTCGTCATAAGCGCACCCTCACAAGCATTCAGCGATCTCATTCAACGTGCAGGGTTGAAGGCAATCGTCTCCAGATCCGCGAAATCGGTGGGCAGATGTCTTGCAGGTTCTTCCCGAGGCATTTGCATTCGTTTCGTCGTGCGCAGAACTATGAGAGTCATGTTGCTTTGCTTTGCTAATCGCGCTCGGCTGGAGTCGTCGCGACCAAGGCAGGTCGCCGCATTCGACGAGGATCCGTCTCTCGCCACCGTGAACGGTTTGGGCACACTCGACGTGGCCGCAGCTGGGGCGAGCTTGAGCGTCAAGACCTTACGCCCGGCGTGTGGACCGACGGCAATGCGGTATTCAATCGACGCAGCGCCCAATGCATCGAGAACATCACGTGCTTCCAGATCGAGCCAGGGCTGTTCCGGATCTCGGATCAACAGACCATCACGTTCCAGGCAGCGCAGCACGCGCAACACAATCGTATCAAGCAGCTGCGTCATCATGGCTGGCGCAGGAGCCGTCTGTTCCGGACAGTGTCTGCCGTAGAGGTGTTGGTTGGCGATGCCCACAACGGGCAGCACCGCCAGTGCGGGGTAGAACATGGTCGTGAGCGTGCCAAAGCACGAAGGCAGATCGAAGTCGAACTGGGCCCTCTTTATCGTGAGCATCGATCACCACACCGCGGTGGTCGAATGCACTTGTATGCATCGAAGGCGGCATCGAAAACCGGCACACGAAGCGGCAGTGAACGTGGACGTTGGTGGTTCAGGTCGCTACGGTGCTCGAACAGTCCGGTAAGTGTTTCTGATCGACTCGGCAGCCGTAGCTGAACGAGTTCCGTTTTCACGGTAATGATCGTGGGACACCACTCCCTGACCTGACAGTGCCGATCTTCGGCGACACAGGGCCTCTTCTGTTGAAGAGTACGTCTGCGCCAGAACCAACGGACCTACACAGTCAGGTCTTATCTCGAACGTGGTTTTCTGAAGTCACCTCCTTTGGATGATGCGGCGGAGCCGCGGGGTTGATGAATGGTCTCGCGATCGCCAAAGGCGAATCGCTCGACCTCGGTAGGAAGATGGGCCGATGCCCGAATTGAACGAACGGATCGAAGATCCTGAGTCTCGACGATGAACCGATGACCTTGACGGTCATTGCGACATTGCACGGTTCTCGATGTCGCTGTTGCAGTGATTGAGCGTCTGCTTCGCTGTCCGGTTGGCTTACGCCAGGCTGGATCGACCTGCCACTTTAAACGCAGTGGCCGCGTATAAATCGTCAGTGCATGCAGTTTGGGCACCGAAACCGCGGCTGTCACTTCGAAATCCGACCGCGGGGCCGCGTGATTACTGGCGTGTGGCCGTCGTCACTACACCGCTGCGCTTCGTAGTGACGACGGCACCTTCGGGTCGTTGCACGGATCGCGCCGGGCATTCGCCCGTCGCGATCCCTGCTTCAAGTCGTTACTGCGCCTTCGGTACGCGTCTCGAGTACAACCGCGTCGCGTGACTTCGGCTGTCGCGGCTGCGCGCATGTGATGTGCGCTCCGCCGCATCGGTTCTCGGCTCGCCCTTTCTTGCGAGCTCGCACTGTGTCGGTCGCGTCCGTGGTCCATGCCTTGCACTCAATGAGCGCAGCTTCCCGCGCCAAATTCCGTAGCGCATTGGGCAGATCCCTCGTCACTGGCAGTGGGTCTCAGGAGCCCTTGGGCCCAGTGAGCCCAAGCGTCGACCGTTACAGATTCTGTTCCGCGCTCGATCCACACCCGGGTGGAACCGGTGGCTAACCGTCGCTCGCGCTCCATCGACACAACAAAAGGACGCGCACCTTGACTCGGTCGTTACAGAATCTGTTACGGCTCGGGCGTGGACTCACTGAGCCCACTCTGAAGATTGGGCATGCCGAGCACCGTGCGCAGCTCGGCGAGTGACGATCGAGCGGTCGCATTGGCGGCTGCGCGATCAGGCCGCGTGTCCACCGGAGACACGATCGGGCGTTCGCGCTCGCGTGCCCTCGCCTCACGCTCCGCCTCGACACTAAACGCCAGATTGGCCTGAAACTCACCGCTCAATGCGGCACGACACAGCGACGCCAGGAAGCGCAGATCGTCGTACACCGTGGGCATGCCACGGCGCTCGGCACAAATGCGCCCTTCGGCCTCATCCAGGATATGTTGGCGCATCTCCGCCGGTACTGCCGCCAAATGGCGGCCCGCCAGATCACATTGGTTCGCCGAAAAGCGACTGGGATACGTGAGAGGTTCGCCGCGCTCGTTCGTGGTCAGCGTTACAGAATCTGGAACCTCTGTAGTAGTTGTCTTCTCTCGTATACATAAAGAACTACTACTACGGTGTTGCAGATTTTGTAACGTCACAAATTTCTCCGTTTTCGAGTTTTGGCCGAGGCGCTCACTGACTTCGGTTTGCCCTACGTTGGAAAGAATGAGCGCCGCGCGCGTGTCCTGGGCAACGGTGCGCACGCGGGCGTGTGAGTGCGTCAGCGACGCATCGAGGAACTGCGTGTACTGCGGATCGAGATGCAGCGTATCGGGGAGCGGCAAGGGTTCATCGTGCAACGCATAGATGTTGCGTCGAAACCGTCCACACGGTTCGCGCAACCGCGCACACAGTGTCAGCCACCGAGCGATCCGCAGTATCGCCACACAGCGCACGACGGTCGTCTTCGAGGCGATGTTCGCCTTCTCGCAGATCTTGGCGTAACTCGGGAAGTTCGAGCTGCCCGCCCCTCTTGCGTGTCGTTTGACCACCATCCAGACGAGCTTGTCGACCGGCTCGAGGGTCGGATCCTGAATCAGGTTGTCAGGGATGACCTCATGGCGATTGCAGACAAACAGCATCGCGTCGTTAGCGACCGGTTCGCCGTGAACGCGGGTGACCGTCGCTTCCATCAACGCATCGAGTGCGAGGGTCTCCGGTCGGAGCAATGCACCGACCGCTGCTGCCATAGAGAGCTTTTGGATTTCGATAGGGATCACTGCCCCGAACACTTCGGTGCGCTCGTCCTGCCGCGTTGCCCCGCTACGGCCCACACGTGCACGGTGTGCCCGCCGGGAATCCTTTGAATGCGATCAACTCTCCAACTCGTCGATACGCGTGTATACCGACGCCGCGTAGCCTCAACGCCTTTCGCATCCCTGTCATTGCCTTCGACGCGTGACCTTGGACATTGGCGCCATGCCCATCGTCTTCGGTACGAGGACATCCACGCCGTTTTGCGCGGCCTCGATCATCCTTTCGAAGCTGTCTCGAGTGACGTAGCGCCGTCCACCGATGACGAAAGTCTGCAACCACCCGGAGGCGATGAGTTCATAGATGCGCGTCCTGCCGCCATCCAGGGTCTCGGCCGCTTCGCGCATTGACATGGGGGCTTGCACGATGGTGTCCTCGCTCGATCGAAGTCGTTGCAGGACACCCACGATAGGGCGCCATTCGCGCTGCACAACAACAAATGGCTTCATGGGTCGGCGGAATTTCTTATGAAGTGATTGCGCGGGGTGCTTCAGTAGAACAGCGTTCGGATACGATCGAATTGAACGACTGTCCGTGCAGCCTTCTATCCCGTTGCTCTTTTACGACGCGAGTCTCTCGACAGCGGCGGCCAAATCGTCATGCAACGCGTGGCCGTAAACGTTGAGCATCGACAGGTCGGCGTGCCCGGCCAGTTTCGAGACCGTGAACGGCGCAACGCCGGCGCGCAGCAACGCACTCACGAAAGCGTGTCGCGTTGCTTCGTTCCAAGTGAACGCGAAGTCTGCGTCAGTACGCGCTTTTAGCCAGGCGCGTTTGAAGGCGTGCGGAAAAAGCAAACCGTCGCGGGGACACTTCGCCAGCGCCTTACGCGCGGTAGCATTCAGCGGCACGAAGCGACCCTTGCCGGACTTGGCGACCGGCACATAAACGCGGTCGCCGTCGATGTCCTCGCGACGCAACCGACGCAGCTCTCCCAACCGCAACCCCGTGTTGCGCGCGAACACATAGGCTGTCGCTGCGTAGCCCTTCAACGCCCTCCGCAAGCGTGCCTCGGCAGCTGTGTCCGGAATCCGCACTCGTTCTCGCGTCACGTTGCCGACCTTCAGCCGCTTCACGCCGTCGGTGGGGTTCGATTCGACCAATCCCTTGGCGAGCGCCCAGGTGTACAGCGATCGCAGTGCGTCGAGTTTTCGGTTGGCCGTCTTGGCAGAGCGCTTCTTGACCAACGACGTTTGCCACGCTCGCACGTCGAAGGTTGCGGCGAATTCCGTGCCGACAGCGTTGATGATCGTCGTCAGTACTTCGAGCGACCGGGGCTCGAATCCCTGCGCGCGCTTCAGCGCCTTGAACTCGATTCCGTAGGCATCGGCCAATTCCTTGAGCGTCACGCCTTTAGGCGCCAGGATCGCTGCCCGCAGCCACTCCGGTTTTGGGTCCTCACCGAGCGCGAGTCGTTGCAGTATCTTCTGAGGTTCAGCGCGCGCCATCGTCGCGTTGACCAGCGGATAGGGTCCGATCCGAACGCGCTTGCCGCGGGCGACTTGGTAGTACCAGTCGCGCTTGCCGGTCGGCAGCACCCGCATCAACAGGCCGGGCACGCGCGGATCCCGGACGTCGTAAGCAGTTTCTTTGGCGGTGAGAGTCTTGGGGTCCAAAGTGCACCTGAAGTGCAGTTAGTCCAAACGGATAGTACAACATGGACAACGCAGGACAAGTATAATCAATGACTTATGCGCAACCCCGCGGCGCTACTGGGCTACGAGTCACGTTCGGGACGTGGGGGCCGGAGGTTCGAATCCTCTCACTCCGACCAACAAAAACACTGCGTTTTTGTACATTCCCATAAAATCGCAGTACCTCCCAAAGTGCGACGCAAGTGCAATCGACTCTCCCGCTGCCTCCCCCGAGTGCCTGGTCGATCCCAGTCATTTACCTTCAGGCCGTCCGGTTTCCTGTATCGATCGAACAAGTTGATGTACGACCGACAAACAAACTCACTCTGGAACCAGTTCACGTCGATTCGAGAAGGCGTTTCCGTCGCCATACTCTTCCATCGCTCCTCGACAGCGTACCGCCGGAACTCAACGGTGCGAAGGTTCGGTAGCCAAACAGTTTCTCGTCAGTATCCTGCCGCTACACTGAATCACTGACGTGGCAGCGACCGCACCGCATCCCACAACCTTTGCGCCGCCGTTGCATCGATCGTTCCGGCGTTGACGATTGAGTGATCGAGTCGTTCCCGATCCACGTAGTCCGCCAGCGACAGCAACGACCCGACGAAGTCGTCGTGCCTGATGCCGAGATCGGCCGGATTCGCGGATACGCCGCTGCGCACCACCACGTCGCGCGCCCAATCCGGATCGTTGGCCTGTAGCGTGCTCATCGCAACGACGCACATCGCAACGAGTTCGCCGTGCAGCGGATGCGCGTCGGTACGGTGCTCGTATGCGTACGCGAGAAAATGCTCCGACCCCTCCTCGAACCGCGAGTGACGCAATGTGCAGCACGCGGCGCCGATGCGCTGATACGCCGACGCGAGCCACCGCACCCCGTCTGGCGTGACAGCGTTGATCGCGTCGACGTGCTCCTCCAGTTCCTTGAGCAACTGACGGCCGAGCGATGCCGCGGGCCCGTCCCACGGAACGCCTTCGCCGCGGTCGACCGCGTATCGCCAATCCCACAATCCCGTGTGGCACGACAAAACGTCGCCGACCCCAGCCCGGTTCAGCCGCTTCGGCGCCGACCGCACGAGGTCCACATCGAGCACCACGTACTCGGGCAACACCCACCCGATGTACTGCACGCGACCGTCGCGGCGCACCCCAATCGCATCGGTGAAGCCAGCGTCGACCGACGTGATCGATGGTATCTGAATCAGCTTCTTGCCGGTCTTCCATGCCACAAATTTCGCGGTATCGAGCGCCGATCCACCGCCGAGGCCGACGACCGCTTCGGAATCGGGTTCGCCGTCGAGCAGGCTTTCGAGGAATTCGATGTCCATCACGCGCGCATCGATGACCCGCGCAGGTGCCGGCACGCCCGCGGCGACTGCCGACCACGGCGGCTCGTTGACGCACGCCGTATAGCGGCCGATTCCCGCGAGCACTTCGGAAATGGATCGTTCTTCGATGCGAATGAGCCCTGCCGTCATCTATCGCGCAACTCGTCGGCGTGCGTGCGGATCTTGGCGAGCGCTTCTATCAGGCATGAAGCGTCGTCGCGCGAGCCCATCAACACCTGGTGCTTGATCCACAACGTGGTCGCTGCTGTTCTACTCGCAACCGGCAGATCGAGTGCCCGGTAGCGCGGCCAGCGGCTGCGGTCGCGGTGGCGCGGCGCGAATCCATTCGCCGCATCGAATGCGTCCAGAGTATGCAGCGTCGGATAACTGGCCGTCATCGGGATGCCTTCGGCCTCCAAGGCCGGCCTGATCGCGTCGCGAACCAAACCGAACTGTGCTTCGTCGATGCGTACGATGTAGCAGTAATAGCCCTGCGCGGTGGTGCGCTGGTCGCGCGCTTGCGGAATTACCCCGGGCAGCTTAGACAGTTCCGCATTCAGATACAGCGCGTTCTCATTGCGCGTGTGGTGTTGCTGTGGAAATCGTTCAAGCTGGGCGAGCAGCATCGCGCCCTGCCACTCGGTCATGCGGTAGTTCCCACCCAACGCAAAGTGTTTGTAGAACCACTGCCCCGGTCGCCGACCGCAGTCCGTGTATGATCGGATCGACGCAGCCGCCTGCGGGTCCTGGATCGTGATCGCGCCCCCTTCCCCGGCCGTCATCAGCTTCGATTGTTGAAACGACCAGGTGCCCGCCGCGCCGAAGCCGCCGACTGGCGTACCGTTCCAGGCCGATCCGTGCGCGTGTGCGCAGTCTTCGATCAGCGCGAGCCCGTACCGCGTGCAGAGCGACGTCAACCGATCGAGATCTGCGGGATGTCCGGCCAGATGTACCGCGATGATCGCCCTCGTGCGCGACGTGATCGCCGCCACCACTGCCTCCGGATCGATACAGAAGGTACGCGGATCGACATCGACTAGCACTGGTATGGCATTCACGCACGCCACCGCGGACGCCGATGCGAAGAACGTGTAGTCCGTGACGATGACTTCATCGCCTTCGCCGATATTCAACCCAAGCAGCGCCACCTCGAGCGCGTGCGTACCGTTGGTAACGGCAACGCAGTGGCGCGTGTGCGTGAACCGCGCCCAGGCCGCTTCGAACCCCGGTACCTTCGATCCTTCGGTCGCCCACCAATTGCCGGATTCGAGCGTGTCGAGCAATTTATCGCGCTCGGTCGAATCCCACTGCGGCCAGCGCGGATACGGCGTGTTGCGCACCGGCGTGCCGCCGGTGATCGCGAGTCGACCCATATCCTATTCCCTCTCTCCGATTCCGAGTACGCGTTCCATACCGCCCAAACGCACCACTCTGAACTCCTCGGCCATCGGTAGACCGTGCCGCCGTCCGGTAGCTTGAGCGCTGCCGCGGATCAACGGTTCCATGAAGAAGCGCAACTCGCCGCGTTGCGCGCGTTCGAGGGCTGCAATCTCGTGACCACCCGTTTTGGCCTGCAGGCGCAGCTGGTTGACGTAGTGGCGCAGCATCGTGTCGTGTGCGAGCGCGGCATCGATCTTGCGATCCATGGTGGAAGAAATGTCCACCGGCGTGGTCACCTCCACCACCCGTCGCGCAAAATACCAGCGCTCGTAAACGCCGTGCGGCGCGAGACCCTCGTCGAAATGTTCCGGATGATGCTTGTCGAATTGCGCCGTCCAGTACGTTTCGTCGACCGCGTGCGCGACCTTGATGTGGTCCTGGTTGTCTTCGTGAAATGCGCCGTACGGATCGAACGACATCACCGCAAACGGCCGCACGCGGCGCACGTGATAGATGAAGCGCTCGCGCAGCGCAACTTCGCTCGCGTCGCCGAGGCGGTCCGTTTCCCAACCGAGTTCGATGATCTCGTCGATGCCGAGGATGTCTGTGGCACGCCGCATTTCAGCCGTGTTCGCTGCAATCGTGTCGGCAATGCTCATTCCGACGGAGTCGTAGCGATCGTCGGTGACGCGCAGCATCACGAGCCGCGCGCCACGATCCGCCATCAGCCGCAACGTTCCGCCGCAGAACAGCGTGGCGTCGTCGGCGTGCGCGACGATGATCAATACTGTATGGCCGCCGCCCGGCAACTCGCTCATGGCGCTATTGTGCAACGTCGCGCGGCCGATGGAACACCGCTTTGAGGGGCCGCCACGGGTCGTCTCCGCTGCTGTATGCAAACGGTGTGGCGTCGGAAGAATGGGCGATTAGCGGTTGACTTGCCGTACCGCCATTTGGCTAGCGCTCCGCTGTGGTCAACGGGTTCATCCGGCGCTCGGCCTTGCGGTACCGCCGGCTTGCCATGCCGCCGCGATCACCGGCAACACATCATCGTTCATCGCCTGCGTGTACACGCCACCGACACCGGTGGGGGGCGCAAAGGCCGCCATCGCAGCTACCAGTTGATCGACCTGGTTGCTCAGCAGTACCGAACCTGCAACTTCGATCCGTTCTATCTGTTGCGTATCTTCTGCGTACCAGTTCTCGATCGTCACTGCATCATCCCTGCCGACCTGACCCAGCACCAGATCGTCGTCCCGGCGGAACAGCCAAAGATCCTCCTTCGTGACGTCACCATCGAACGCAACCACATCGGTGTTGCCCAGCGCACCCTGCTCATCGATGGTGTCGACACCCGAGCCGGGCGCAAAGCGATAGGTGTCCGCGCCAGATTGACCGCTCAACCAATCGGCACCAATCCCTCCGATGAGCCTGTCCTTGCCCGCACCACCGACGATGACGTCCGCGCCGGCCGAACCGGTGATCTGGTCGTTGCCAGCGCCGCCGTCGATGCGTTCGATCGACATCAACTCGACATTCGAGAAGTCGAGCACCTGCGCACCACTGCCACCGCTGATGATGTCGGTATTCATACCACCGTCGATGCGTTCGATGCCGTTGTTCGCATCGAACCGGGTGAGGCCGATGACATCGTCGCCAGTCCCACCTTGTAGTACGTCGAAGCCAGAGCCACCTGACACGGTGTCAAAGCCGTTGCTGGCGCCTTCGTAGCGCAACGTGTCGTCGCCGGCGGCGCCGTCCAACACGTCGTTGCCCGCGCCGCCGACGATGACGTCTGCGCCGGCCGAACCGGTGATCTGGTCGTTGCCAGCGCCGCCGTCGATGCGTTCGATCGACATCAGCTCGGCGTTCGAGAAGTCGAGTGTCTGCGCGCCACTACCCGAACTGATGATGTCGTTGCCGGCACCACCATCGATTCTCTCGATGCCGCTGTTCGAATCAAAGCGGGTGAGCCCGAAGACATCGTCGTCCACGGTGCCTCGCAGCACGTCGAAACCAGAGCCGCCGGACACCGTGTCGAATCCGTTCACGTCCCCTTCATAGAGGAGGATGTCATCACCGCCACCACCATCTAGCGTGTCATTGCCTGAGCCACCGACGATGACGTCTGCCGCGGCGGATCCGATGATCACGTCGTTGCCGGCCGCGCCGTCAATGCGCTCGATGGAGATCAGTTCGACATTGGAGAAGTCGAGCGTCTGCGCGCCGCTACCACCGGTGATGACGTCGAAACCGGTACCGCCGTCGATTCTTTCGATCCCGCTGCGATCGAACCCGGTGAGTCCGATGACATCACCACCTGCACCGCCCTGCAGCACGTCGATGCCAGGACCACCTGACACGGTGTCGAAACCATTGGTTGCGCCTTCGTACACCAACGTGTCGTCACCGACACCGGCGTCCAACGTATCGTTACCCGCACCACCGACAATCACATCGGCGCCCGCCGAACCGGTGATCACGTCGTTGCCGGCCGCACCGTCAATGCGCTCGATGGAGATCAGTTCGACATTGGAGAAGTCGAGCGTCTGCGCGCCGCTGCCACCGGTGATGACGTCGAAACCGGCGCCACCGTCGATTCGCTCAACGCTGCTCTCCGCATCCAGTCCGGTAAGCCCGAACACGTCGTCGCCCGCTCCGCCTTGCAGCAGGTCGAAGCCACTGCCACCCCACACTGCATCGAAACCCCCACCATCACCCGCGTAGCTGAACGTGTCATCTCCCGCGTCGCCATACAAAGCATCGTTGCCGCGACCGCCATCGAACAGGTCTGCACCGGTGCCACCGATCAACCGGTCGTTGCCCGCACCACCGCTGATCACATCGTCGCCGGCGAGCCCGAGGATGGTCTGTGCGCCGTTTCGGCCCGCCAGATTGTCCGCGTTCGGTGTCCCGGCGATCACCGTTCCAATTGGCGCCACTACGTTCAGATCGACACGCGCAGTGCGCGATTCGGTCCCATCCGAAACCGCGTAGTCGAACGACGCAGATCCGACGTAATTGGGTGTCGGCACAAATGTGAGCACCTCGTTCGCCAACGCAACCGTTCCATTGAGCGCGTTGTCGGCGCTCAGAAGGGTCAGTTCATCACCGTCGACATCCCCATCGTTCTCCAACAGTTCTGCTGTGGTGAATATCATCACAACATCACGTACCGTGGTGGCCATCTCGCCCGTCACGGTCGGTGGTGAATTCACGAGGTTACCAACCAACTCGACTGCGCCAATATCGAGTTGATCGACTCCGCGGACCATGCCGCGCTGATCCGTCGCGGGTATGCCGTCGACGCCTGTCACCGCACTGGGATCGCCGCCGTTGCGCGCATCGCTGAGCAGCCCCGGCATATGGGTTGGAGTCGGTCCGCCGTTGTCTGCAAGCGAAGCCAGGTCACTGACGCCGCCGATGATATCGGAGGTCTGCGCGCCGCCGTCGACCGTTGGCGTGGGACCGTCAGCGAACAGGTTGAAGCCGAGGCTCTCAGTCCCAAACGATTGACCAAGCACTGCCCCAGAGATGATCGAGTAGCTGAACCGCGCACCCGATTCGAAAGGTCCGTACTGGATCGCCCCGCTGCCGTTGTCTGCCAATGTGCCGAATCGAACATCGATGTCGGCACGACGCAAATCGATTCCGATGTCGTTTCCGGACAGCGTGCTGTTGACGAGTTCCAGCGAGCCATCGCGGTTGCGTTGACCGCCGGATACGGCGAGCCCGATTGCATCGGGGTTGTCCGAGATGGTGGACGACTCGATGTGTACCGCCAGGTCTGGGTCGGCGAGGTTGACACCTACCACCGACGGCACAAAGCCATACGCGCCAAATTCGTCGACGCCGAACTCATCGCCGTCCGCATCGAACACGTGGCTGTCGCGCAAAGTCACGTCGCCGCGGCCAGCGATGTGGAGGACGCCGCCAATGGATTCATCCCGAACTGACGTGAAATCGTGCTCGCCCGGCCGTGGCTCGAATCCATGCGCCAAGTTGAGACTCGTCAGCAGCACCCGGCCGTTCGGATCGGTCAGGTTCACGCGCAGCACCTGCGTGTCACCTGCGTCCGCAACGCCGCTGCCGTTCGCATCGCCACTGATCGTCACGTCGGCCCGGAGATCGCCGTCCATGTCACCGTCGATGGTCATGCTTTGGGTGATGTCGATGGCGATCGCACTCGTTAACGTCAGCGTTGCACCGAGCAGCGATTGATCGAACGTGATCGACGCGGGAACAAGGCTCTGATTGGCCAGATAGACAGCCTCGCGCAGCGACGTCAGTCCGTCAGTTGCGTCGATGACATCCGCGGCGGTGTCGACGACGATGCTCGGGGCTGCCGTGGCCGCCACCGAAACGCTGCCATACTCGACGGCACCGACATCGACGCGGCCGTTGGCGACGCGCCCCTTGCCGAGTTGGTCGGTCAATCGCAGGCTGCCGTTCGTCACCGGATCGCCCACATCGATGGCAACGCTCGTTGCGCCCAACAAATGTACGGCGGGGCGTCCGGCAACGACAGCAAGCGGGTCGAGCGCGAGTGACGTCTCGTCGACACCGAGCAGATCGGTAGTCATCGCATTCACGAAACTGCGCTGGCCAATCAGGTTGTAACCGAGACTCACAACACCGTTGCCATCCGCATCGAGTGCTGTGGTCGCGGTCATGACGGTGACCGTTGGTTGGGGATCGTCGGTTCGGTTGAAATTGCTGGACGTACGCCGCGACACGTTCTCGATTTCGACAACCCCCGCAAACGCCGATTGTTGGGACAGGAAATAGGCGTTGTAGTCCGTCGCTGGGGTATCGACGTTGATGGACTGCTGGTTGGCATCGAACACAACGCCGATACCCTGATCGAACAGATCGTCGAGGCTCGCGATCACACTGCTTTGCATCGCGGCGCTGCGCGAACCCAGGTAGAAACTCAGGTCCGGCGTCGGCGCAGGGGGATAGGTCGTCGTACTCGAGGTGGTCGTCTCGACGTTGAGCGCGACAATCGAGTTGTGCAGTTCGATGTGCGGCGGGAATCCGCTCGATGGATCAAATGAGCCGCCGCGAACACCACCATTGCCGTTGCGTACGATCGTCGAGTTCTCGATAGCGACGGAGCCGAAGTGTTCGTTCGACACCCCGGTGCCGGTGTTCCCCGAGATTGTCGAGTTGGCGATCTGGAAGCCCGCGCTGCGAAACTGGTAGCTGTCGTTGTTGTACTCGAGACTCACGGCGCGCGTTGCACCGGCATTGAAGATGCCGTCACCGACGTTGTTGGCGATCGTCGAGTTCTGGATCGCGTAGCCGCCGACACGCAACAGATCCAGTCCCGCCTCGCCCTGACCGCCGTGGTTGTCGTAGAGACCGCCGCCGCGGTTGTTCGAAACGGCACTGCTGATGAGGCGCAAGGTACCGTTGCTGAAAATGCCGCCCCCCGCCTCCGCGGCATTGTGGGAGATGGTCGAGTTGCGGATCTCGAGTTCGCCGTTTTCCAGCAACACGCCACCGCCGAGGCGGCTGAACTCACTGGCGCGGGCGCCGAATTCGTTGGAAAAGCCCGCGCGTCTCGAGCCGTCGTTCGCAACGCCCCCGACGAGATTCAAGCCATCGAGCGCGACGCGGCTTCGCGTCATATCGAGATCGACTTTGAGGACGCGATCTCGGCCACCGGCGTCGAGCGTGATGTCGGCGCGGCCGTCACCGTTCACGTCGCCCGAAATCGTGACCGACTCGGTGATGATCAGTGCCCCCAACGACAGGTCGATGGTGCCGCCCGCCAGGGACGGATCGAATCGGATATCGTCGCCGCCCCGTGCCAACGCAATCGCCTCGCGCAGACTCAAGCCCGCGCCGACCT
This sequence comes from uncultured Gammaproteobacteria bacterium, assembly GCA_963812255.1. Taxonomy (GTDB): domain Bacteria; phylum Pseudomonadota; class Gammaproteobacteria; order Pseudomonadales; family Azotimanducaceae; genus DATJGR01. Next base: position 16,869 of record CAWEUM010000003.1, read on the forward strand.
CACCCTGCGTGTCGAGTTCATCACCGAGCGTGGTCACGAGCCAGGTGGTTGCCGACGATTGCACGCCGATATCGCCTGCCGCTGCGCCCGCATCAATCACATCACTGCCGGCGAGCAGACTGTGCAACGCGATGCCGTTGCCGCTGTCGTGCAGCGCACTCAAGCGTGATTGTGCAAACGGTCCATAGATGTCCGTGGACACGATCGTGGTAGGTCCGCGGCTGCCGTTGCCGACGAAGTTGTGACCCAGCGATACGACCGCGGCACCACCGCTTCCCCAGCCCTCATCGTCACGCTCGAATCCGTCATCGACGAGATCTGCGGGTGCGGCATTGTCGAAAATGCTGTGTCCAACCTGAACCGATGGCGCATCATCGACGGCCGGATCGACGTTGACCTCGAATGCATCCAGTGGCTCCAGACCGCCACTCATCAACGTACTGTGCGTAACCAGCACATCCGACTCGGTGAAGATCAGCGCAAACGAGGTGCGCCCGGCTTCGTTGAGCGGATCGAGCGGCTGGACATTGTTGTCCGACAAGGTCGAGTTGCCGATCGTGAGTTGGCCTTTGTTGTGGATCATCTCGCCACTACCTTGCGGCGCGCTGTTGTCGTACAGCGTACTGTTGACGACCGAGAGAGCGCCGGCGTTGAAGATTGCGCCACCACCGGTGGTCAATCCACGGTCTGTCGCGCGAGGCGTGCCATTCGCCCAGGAGACATTGCGAGTCAACACACTATTTCGCACCTCAACAATACCGTTGGCGATGCGAATTCCGCCGCCGGATCCGTCGTCGGCATCCTGAATGCGCTCCGCAAAACCGTCGGCAATGCGCAGGCCCGTCAGCACCAGCGCACCGGTTCCTGTGCCCGCTACGTCGAACACTCGGGATTGGTTGACGCCGCTGATCGTGACGTTTGGACCCCCGTTGCCATCGATGTCCCCGTCGATCGTGATTGCCTTGTCGATCGCCAGCGCGCCTTGCGTCAACTCGACGGTGACGTTGCGCCGAGAAACGACAGCGACACCCGTGTCCACCGCGAGCAGCCCCCGATCGAATTCGATGACGTCTCCATCGAGCGCGAGCCCCACCGCTTCGCGCAGACTGAGCTGATTGTCGGCGCCTACGGGCTGACTCGCGTCGTAGCCGTTCGATTCGTCGGCCAAGGTCGTCACGATGAGTGTTTGCTGCGATTTGACCGTGACCGCGACGGGCGCGGCAACTGTCACCGTACCGTCGAACATTGCCACGGTGAACGGGTCGTTGCCGGTGAATGCGCCATTGGGCGTGTAGGTGAACGTTCCATCGGCGGCGACGTTTGCATTGCCATTGCTGGGGCCGACGTCGAGACTGAACGTGACTCCATCGCCATCCACATCGGTTGCGATTAGCGCGCCGAAAAGCGGCGCATCCAGCGGCGTGCGGAAGTGAGTACCGATGAGTTGCGCGGGATCGTTTACCGGTGCGATGGTGACGTCAATCGCGCCGGCTGCGGTGTTCACACCATCGAACGCCGAATACTCAAAGCTGTCGCCGCCGTTGAAATTGGTTGCGGGCGTGTACGTGAAATTGCCCACAGCGTCGAATGTCACGCTGCCGTGCGCCGGGCCATCGACGACGTGGAAACGCAATGGCGCGCCTTCAGGATCGGTCACTGGCAACGTGCCGACCAACACGCCGTCTTCGTCCACCGAGACCGTCGCACTGCCCGCCAGCGGAGCCTGATTCGTTGATAAACCCGCCAGCGCCACTACGATCGAAGCCTGATCGACACTGCTGCCATCACCGAATGAAAATCCACTCAGAATGGCGGGATCGGCGATGTGTCCGGCGCTATCGAAGTAATCGCGCACGATGATCCGATCGTCGATGCCGCCGACCAATACCACGAGGTCCATGCCGGTCCGCGCGAACTGCAGTTCACCAAACGCAATGTCGTCGAGGAATTCGATGCGGTCTGCGCCTTGGGAAACGCCGCCCTGCGTATCGACCACATGCAGCACATCGACGCCGGCGCCGCGCGCGAATCGAAACGTGTCGTTACCCGCGCCGCCGTACAGATGATCGAAACCCGCGCCGCCTTCCAGCGTGTCATTGCCCGCCTCGCCGTCCAGAACGTCGTCACCCGTTCCACCGACCAAGACGTCGTTGCCATCGCCGCCGGAAAAGATGTCGTTGCCGCTGCCGCCGTCGATGGCGTCCTCACCCGGGCCGCCCGATCCTTGGTCATTACCAGACCCGCCAGCCAGCGCATCGGCACCGCCGCCACCCCGCAAGACGTCGTCGTTCTCATCCCCAAACAGCTGATCGTCGCCGAATCCGCCCTGCAACAGGTCGTTGCCGGTACCGCCGCTGAGCATGTCGTTGCCTTCGCCGCCGTCGATCAGATCGGTGCCGTCGCCGCCGGACAGCATGACGTCATCGCCATCGTTGCCGACGACGATGTCGTCGCCGTCGTCGCCGTATATGCTGTCGTTGCCGCTGCCGCCATGAAGCGTATCCGCACCCTCACCGCCGTGGATCACATCATTGCCTTCATCCGCGCTGACCTCGTCGTTGCCGGCGTCAGCAAAAATCACGTCGTTGCCCGCCAATGACACGTCGAAATCCGGCGGCGGTTCGCCGAATGTGATGCTCGAACTGCGATCACCGGAAATGAAATCGTCGCCGTCGCCGCCGTGGATTTCATCGCCGCCCTCGTCACCGATCAGCGCATCGTCTCCAGCGCCTCCGAACAGCACGTCGTCGTTCTTGCCGCCGAGGATCGCGTCGCGCTCCGCTCCGCCGTCGATCGTATCGATCCCCTCGCCTCCAAAGATGCGGTCGAGGCCCGCACCGCCGCTGATGGAATCGTCACCGAGATCGCCAAACAGCACGTCGTCCCCATCACCGCCGCCGATGACATCCTCGCCGGCCCCACCGGATACGAGATCGTCATCGGCGTCGCCGAACAACTCGTCGTTTCCGCCGTTGCCGCGGATCTGATCGATACCGGCACCGCCCGAAATCCGGTCGTTGCCTTCCAACGTGGGATCGATGGGATCGGAGCCCAGCAGAAACGTGTCGCGGTCACCCCATAGTGCATCGTTGCCCGCACCGCCTTCGATGATGTCGTCACCTTCATCGCCGGCAATGATGTCTGCACCGGCATCCCCCTCGATAAAGTCGTTACCCAATCCGCCACGCAGAATGTCGTTTCCATCATCGCCCGCGAGGCTATCGTTGCCCTGCTGTCCGAATACCTGATCGTCATCGGCACCACCGTGCAGATCATCGTTGCCGCCGTTGCCGTATATCCGGTCATCACCCGCACCGCCAAATACGATGTCGTCACCATGCAGCGGTTCGTCGAGCGCCGCCACGCCGAACAGTACTGTGCGATCGCCTTCGATCACATCATTGCCAATGCCGCCGTTGATGAAATCGCTGCCGAGCTCGCCAAACAGGATGTCGTTGCCGGCACCGCCATCGATGAGGTCGTCGTATGCAATGCCGGCGACCGGCGCCAAAGCAAACAGGCGCGCCGCGTCGTGATACGTCACTGTCGTTGCCGGCGGATGGTCAGGGTCGATCACATCGCTCACCACGGACCCCTGATCGTGTAACAGCGCCGAGTCCCCGAACATGACGTCGCGATTGTCGCCGCCAGCGAGGATGTCCCGACCGCCGCCTCCGTGCAGCGCATCGATCCCCGTACCACCCGTGAGGAAGTCGTCACCTTCGCCGCCGCTCAACGCATCGTCGCCGTCACCGCCATCGAGCACATCCGTCTCGACAGGGATGCTCAACAAGCCTGCTGTGAATACGTTCTCGTGGCCGACGAGCGTGTCGTTGCCCATCCCGCCCAACGCGAAATCGGAACCCGCCCCACCAACGATCGTGTCGTTGCCGTCCCCGCCGTCGATCCGATCGGCGCCACTGTCGCCCAACAAAACGTCTACGGAACCGAAGCCGTTGATGCGATCGTCGCCACCGCCGCCCGACAGCGAATCGGCGGCGAAGCCACCGTTGAGTTCGTCGTTGAGTGATGTGCCGGTGTGATCGGCCGAGTTGGTCGGGTAGCCGGGATCCGATTCAGCAAGGAAGACTTCGCCGTCGATGACCAGCTCCGGCGGCGCGTTGGTCTCAGGAACGGTCGGTAGCACCAGCGAAAAGTTGTTGTCGGGTGCGTAGCCGAGGAATTTGAGCTGATCTCCGTTGGCGCGAAAGATCGTCAGAATCTCCGAACCAGGAATCGAATCATCCAGATGGAAGACGTCGTGCCGACCCGGTGCGAACTCAGCCTGGTACACCTTCACGCCGTCGTCGGTGGCGAACAATTTGATCCCCACAACCGGGTACAGCTCTGCCAGCGTCTGGCCATCGATCTTCGCAACGTTGGCGCCGTCGAAATCGATGATCGAGTCGCGGCCATCGCCGGAGACAAATTCGTAGGTGTCGTTGCCTGTGCCGCCGCTTAACGCGTCACCGTCGCCTTCGCCGCCGCGCAGGACGTCGTCGCCATCACCGCCGTAGAGGAAGTCGCGTCCACCACTGCCTTCGAGGACGTCTGCGCCGCGTTTGCCGTAGAGGTGATCGTCGTGGGCGCCGCCTACCAGCACGTCACCCTGCTCCGTACCGAAAGCTACTCGGTCAGAAGCGAGAGCGTACGAAGCCGGAACGGGGTCCCCAGAGACAAAGGGGATGTTCAGCGGGCCCTGCAGCAGCGTCACCCCGAGGACACGATCCTCCAAGATCGTCTTCTGATTCGTCGCCGCGAAGAGAACTGACGTGTCCTCCGTCGTTGCTTTCATCAGCGAGGTGAAGAAGGTGACGCGGTCTAGCAGCTCCTGGCGATCTGAGAAACCATCCGCAACCTCGTCCGCTGTCCCCGCCAGTGTAGGCGTGTTGTTTGTGTTCGCTGGAATCAACGCGTAAGGCAGGCCATGCAGGATCGAGTAACGCACGCTACGACCGGTGACGTCGGTTGCCTCCGCCATCGCCAACACGTTTGCGGGGCCGGCATCGACCAGGGACCGAACTTCACCGATCAGTGGATTCGCACCGTCGCCGCTGACCCGACTGATGATCGCGGTCAAGCCCTCGTAAGCTGCACCGGCCCGGCTCGGTTCGTCGCCCGAACTCAGGCGCGAGCGGATCGACGAGCTATCGGTTTGGTCACCTAGTTCGGATCCTAGGCCTAACAGATCTGCTAGGCCGGTTACGACCTTTTCTGTCGAGGCTTGTGTGACATTCCATGCAGCGCGATACAGCGCATTCGCACGATCAAACGTCATCGACGGATCGATGAGATTGAGAACGTACATGTACATCGAGGATGTCGAGATTGCCCGAAAGCTGTGAGCGTCCAGCGGGCCCGACCATTCCTGGTCGGTTGCAATCTGCACTGCATCGCCGAAGTTGACGATGGGCACCAGATCGGCACCAAACGGCAAGTTGGAGACAACGTCACCACCGACTTGAAATCGCGTGACCGGTAACGCCGAAAGCTCCCCTAAGGCAGACCCGCCAAGCGAAAGCAAACCTTGCAAACCAATTCCAACGCCGTCGAATGTGACGACCCGACTGATGAGATCCGGTTGTAGCACTTCCGAGAGCAGCGCGAGGTGGCCACCAAGCGAATGTCCAACGACATCAACCGCAGACACTCCGGGCAAGTTGGCGATTTCCTCTAGAAACGATCCAAGCGCTTCGAACTGTGGGTAGGCAATCCCCGACAACAAAATTCCACCGACATCCGCGTTGACAAAATCGGTAACGACAGTGTTGAGGGAGTCCCACTCAGTACCGGCGATGCCCAGGATGTATCGATCTGTGGCCTTCTCACGAAACAACGCGGCTTGGAAGCCAGATGTCGCTGGGTCGCGCGCTGCAAGAACGAAATCGAATCGGCTGGCAAACAAATCCGCCAGAGCAGGAGAGCAGCGCCGGATCATGCATCGTCGCCTGGGGTGGTCAGCGCTAACTAAGACATCGCCTGTTCCGAGCTGATCGGCAGCAGATCGGATAGCCCGTCGTTGTAGACAACGCTACTGATGAGACTTCCAACAAATGCGTCTTCAATCGTGCGATCCATCATCTACTCCTGTCTGAATTGATGCCCGAACCCAATCTCTCAATGACATGTCGCCACTCGCGCAGGAGGCAAACATCGGCAGGTATGCTGACAGTGGGTCGCGGACCCCCAGCCGATACTCCTCCCATACCCCAACGACTTCGCTCTTCCGCGACAATTCATATCGAACATGATAGATCGAGTACCGTCGCGTCGTGATTTCGTGCAGACGATTCGGATGAGCCGGTCGATGCGGTATTTCGGCAAGTTCGAGGCTTCGCCTTTGACGCCTGTCGTAGCAAGAGGCGTTTTTTCCTTGCGAGGCCTCCATTGCAACATCGTCGAGGGCTGCAGTTGTTCCAGAGTGAATAGAGTTCTGCGCGATCAGGAAGTGTCTAGAGGCCAGGTAGTTACGTAACGGCCAACCGCGCCGTAGAGAAGTTCCTTCATGTGGGGGCCGGGATCTACGATCCATACCCTGTCCGTATGAATCATTGGAGGGACCATCAAACTCATCATTTCGCATCGTTCGTGGAATCGGACCCAATCGACGAGAGCAAAGGGAAGCAGGAACAACTGTGGCGCGAGAACGATGACCGCAACGCCGATCCCAAAGGCGCGCGGGTGCGCTTCGCGACGACACATCACTCGCCAGATCGAGATCGCCAGTGCAGCGCCGCCGACCCACATTCCGAGAATGACGGTACCCACTAGCGAGGTCCCCCAACAGGCCCACTCACCCGCTCACCGCTCCCGAATACTCTCATCGCGATACCTGAACAAGGGACTCAGGAAGAACTCGATGATCCGTCGTGTACCGGTCTTGATCTCCGCCGTCACGGTCATCCCCGGCGACAGGTTCACCCATTTTCGATTCACCAGCAGCTTGGTCGTCCGCAACGCCACGCGTGCGCGATAGACAAATCCCAGCCTCTCATCGGCACGTGCGTCGTTCGACAGATCTACGAGCTGTCCGTCGATCACGCCGTATTTCGTGAAGTTGAATGTATCGATCTTCACCTCGACGGCATCGTCCTCGGAGACAAAGCCGATGTCCTTATTCAATACCCACGCCTCGACTTCGAGCGCACCGTCGCTCGGCACGAGTGTCATCAGGTTTTCCGCGGGGATGACGACGCCGCCGACGGTGGACACCTTCAGGTCAGTGACGACGCCGTCGATCGGCGCGTACAGTACCTGCTGCGCTTGTCGTTTCGATGCCTTCACGCGTTCCTGATACAGCACCGCGACATGGCGTTGTGAGTTCTGCAGCGCCGTCAGGTTGTCTTTCATCGCATCGGCGCGCAGCGAACGTTCCCGGCTGATCAGAGTTTGCAACGCTGCATCTAGGCCGTCCGCACGCGCGCGCAGGCTCGCGAGATCCTGCTCGGCTTCGATACGCGCCTGTTCGAGTTGCAGATAATCCGACTCCGCGACCAGGTGTTTGGCGAGTAGCGTCGCCAGGCGTTGGGCCCGTTGCGTGATGATCGGCAGAGTCCTGTCGAGCTTGATGATTTCGGCAGCCGTTGCGCGGCGCTCGGCCCGACCTTGTCGGATCTGGTTCTCGAGGGTCGATCGTTCGGCCGCGAACGCGTGGACCTGTTGGGTGAGCAGTCGTGCCTGCACCGCACGTTGCGCCGCGGGCAGACCGGGGGGCCATTCGATATCCGTCAGTTTTTGGTCAGCGCTATCCAGGTACCGTGCGAACTGCGTCTGCCGGGCGACATCCATTCTGGCCACATCGAGTTCCGCCACCAGCCGGCGCTGATCCGCTTCGGCCTGCGTCGCGTCCAACGCAATCAACGCATCGCCTTGCTTGACCGACTCACCTTCTCGTACATAGATCGCCCGCACCACACCGATCTCGAGCGGTTGGATCACTTTCACCCGATCGCTCGGTACGACCTTGCCGGGCGCCACGGCAACGATGTCGATCTGACCGACACACGCCCACAGCACCACGACCAGGAACAAAATGATGATCGAAGCGATGATCGTTCGCCCAACAGGCGATGGTGGTGTGTCCTGGACTTCCAGTGCGGCCGGGAGAAACGCGCGGTCGACGCGAGCACGACGCCGTCGTGCATCGAGTGCCTGAAACAGCCGCTGCGCGCGACTCGGCCGCACTGTCGGATTAGCAGAATCGTTCATGCCACCGCCGTCTGATACGCATGCAACCGGGCATACAAGCCACCGTGTTGCAGCAACTGCTCATGCGTGCCCTCTTCGAGGATGCGGCCCTTCTCCAACACCAGCAGGCGGTTGACTTGCCGCACGGTGGAGAGCCGGTGCGCGATGATGAACACCGTCCTGCCCTTGGCGATGAAACGCATGTTTCGCGCAATGGCTTGCTCGGATTCGTAGTCGAGTGCGCTGGTGGCTTCGTCGAATATCAGAATGCGCGGATTGGTGATCAGCGCTCGCGCGATCGCGATGCGTTGCTTCTGGCCGCCGGAGAGTGAGTTGCCCTGTTCAAAAACGATACTGTCGTAGCCTTCGGGTAATTCCGCGATGAAAGGATGTGCGCCCGCCAGTTGCGCGGCCTGGATGACCCGTTCCATCGGAATGCCCGGATCGGCCAGCGCGATGTTCTCGCGGATCGAACGATTCAGTAAAAAACTCTCCTGCAACACCACACCGATCTGACGACGCAACCACGCCGGTTGCACCAACGCGAGATCGACGCCATCGAGCCTGACGTTGCCGGCCTCGGGGACATACATCCGCTGGATCAGCTTCGCGAACGTCGACTTGCCGGAACCGGAGCGGCCGACGATGCCGATCACTTCACCCGGCCGTGCTTCGAAGGTGACATCGGACAGAACCGGCGGCAACTGCGGCTGGTAGCGAAACGTCACATGCGACAGACTCACGTGACCCTGCAGGGCCGGCAACACCGTGCGGTTTGGATCGTGGCCGGGTTCCGGCGGCGTGTTGAGGATATCTCCGAGGCGCGCGATCGAGATTCCGGCTTGTTGAAAGTCCTGCCACAGTTGCACCAACCGCAGGATCGGGCCGCTGATCCGGGCCGCAAGCATATTGAAAGCGATCAGTTCACCGATACTGAGCTCGCCGGTGATGACGGCCCGCGCGCCGATCCACAGGATCAACACGACGACTACCTTGTTGATCAGCGACGCGGTCTGGTTCGAGACGTTGCCGAGATTGAAGGCGCGGAAACTGGCACCGACATAGCCGGCCAGTTGGTTCTCCCACTGGCGTTGCAGTTGCGGTTCCGCCGCCAACGATTTCAATGTTTCGGCGCCGGTCACGGCTTCGGTCAACAGTGCCTGATTCTCGGCGCCGCGCATGAACTTCTCGTCGAGCCGGCGCCGCAGGATCGGCGTGATGAACACGCTCAGGACCACATAGAACGGGATCGACCCGAGCACGACATAGGTCAGCATCGGGCTGTACAGAACCATCACCGCGAAGAACACTACAGTGAAGAACAGATCGATCAGCAACGTCAGTGCGCTGCCGGTGATGAAGTTGCGGATTGTCTCCAGTTCGCGCACCCGGGCGACAGTGTTGCCGACCCGGCGGGTATTGAAGTACGCCAATGGCAGCGTCATCAGGTGCCGGAACAACTGCGCACCCAATGTCACATCGATCCGATTGGTGGTATGGGAGAACAGATACGTGCGCAGACCGTTCAGCACTGCATCGAACAGCGACACGACCAGCAGGCCGATTGCCAGCACATCGAGTGTGGTCAAGCCCTTGTGCACCAGAACCTTGTCGACGACCACCTGGAAGAACAGCGGTGTGACCAGCGCGAACAGTTGAATGAAGAACGATGCGACCAGTACCTCACTCAAGAGTCGGCGATATCTGAGGATCGCGGGAATGAACCAGCTGAAATCGAACTGACCCGAACCATTGCCGAGTAGCGCGCGCTTGGTCAGCAAAATCAGTTCCCCGGTGAATCGCGCGCTGAAGTCCGCTCGCGGCACCGATTCGGGTTGCCGTTGTGCGGGCGCCTGGATCAGTACCTGGGTCTCGCTCGTGCGGCCTAGGACGACGTGCGTACCGTCCGCCATCAGCGCAATCGCCGGCACCGGGACACGCGCCAGCTCAGCCGGTGTGCGGCGCGCCCGTTTGGCTTTGAGGCCGAGGTAGCGCGCGGCGCGCAACAGCGCCACCGTGTCCAGCGCTTCGGCGCCTTCGGCGAACTGGTGCCGAAGCTGTACCGGATCGGCGGCGGTGCCAAGGTACCGCGCGATCAACACCAGACACAGCAGGCCGGTGTCCGGCGGTGCACAATCGCTTATCGGTTCAGTGGCGGTCACAGTGGGGAATCAGCCATGGCCGCGATGTCAATTTGCTTCCCCTCGGTGATTTCTAGTGGCCACGGAATGTGTTGGCCGATGCGTACCGAGTGGAGCACGAACGCACACGGCGCTCCAAACCGTGTCGACCGTAGTGCCCGTGCGTTGATGACTCGTCAGCGTGTACTACTTTCTTCCTGCGAATCTTTACCTGACTTTGATGAGTCGAACGTGGAATCAAACGACGCTTCAGAACCAGATGAAATCCCGTCCTGGGACCGCTTTCCGGCGCCATTTGCGATGCCGCGCAACGAACTCGACGCAGAGATACAGAGAGCGCTACCCAAGAGCGTCGATCTCACGTCGCGCGACGTCTGGCGCACGGCGACGGCCCGGCATAGGAGCGTGGGCACGCGGCGATGTCGCCTGAGCGAAATCGTCAGGCGAGTCCGACCAGCTTCTCCGACACCTCCCACAATCGTTCCGCGAGCGCTTCGTCGCGAGCCTGCCGACTCGGCTCCACCACCGCGCAGTCCGAGAAATACTGCCCCGTAATCACACCGGCCTCGGGTCGTGCCGCCACATAGCAGCTCGTCGCAGCACCCTGCGCAATGCTCTTGCTGAACATCCGCATGGCCAAACCAAGCGCGCCTGCCAGCAACGGGTTCATGTGCCGTCCGAGATTCGTGCCGATGACGCCGGGATGCAGTGCATTGACGGAACTGCGTCCGCCGAGTCGCTGCGCGAGCGACTTCGCGAACAGGATGTTCGCGAGTTTCGATTGACCATACGCGCGCCACGCGCGATAGCCGTGCTCGCCACTCAGGTTGTCGAACTCGATGCCAACTCTAGGTGCTTGTACATGCGCCGCGCTGCTGACGATGACGACGCGCGCGGATCGAGCGGCTTCGATCTGCGGCTGCAGCAATCTGACGAGCAGGAAATGTCCGAGGTGATTGGTGGCAAACTGCTTCTCGATGCCGTTCACCTGCTCGAGCCTGGGCAGCGCCATGATGCCGGCGTTGGCGATGCAGATATCGAGTGGTTTGCCGATCTCCGTCACCGCCTCTGCACACGCGCGAATCGACACCTGGCTTTCGAGTTCGCAGGCGAGTGGCGTGATCGAAGCACCCTCGACCTGATGCGCCGCGTCGGTTGCCTTATCGAGCCTCCGGGCGGTGCCGATCACATGCGCACCGCGCTTGGCGAGTACGCGCATCGTTTCGAACCCGATGCCAGAATTGATGCCGGTGACCAGGGCCAGCCTGCCGCTCAGATCGAGGCCCGCCGTCACATCCTCGGCGGTACTGGATTTACCGAACTCGGCCATCGGCGTCGCTCCTTTAGATGGTCGAAGCCGACTGTACGCTGACGGCGACCTTGACGGTATGCGCACCGCCGCCGACGATGATCCCCGTCGTCGGGCTCACGTCGCCGTAGTCGCGGCCCCACGCCAACGTGATGTGCTCATCGGAGGGCATCATGTTGTTGGTCGGATCGAACTCGATCCAGCCGAAGTCCGGACACCACACCGCCAGCCACGCGTGCGATGCATCCGCGCCTACCAGGCGTTCCTTCCCCTCGGCCGGATACGTCAACAAATAGCCACTCATGTAGCGTGCCGGTAGCCCGAGACTACGCAATGCGGCAATTTCCAGATGCGCGAAGTCCTGACACACGCCGCGCCGGTTTGCGAGAATTTCGCTGACCGGTGTCCAGACGTCGGTCACGCCGCCTTCATAGACAAATTCCCTGTAGATCTTCGCCGTCAACTCCATCACCGCCGGCAGAAACGCCTTGTTCGTCGTGAACGTCTCACGCGCGAACGAACCTACGTCATCATCGATGTCGATGTACGGTGAAGCGAACGCGAATTGGCTGGCTTCCAGCGCAGCCCTGTTGGACGGTAGATCGAGCGCAGCGGCGACATCTTCCCAATTCGGTCCGAGGTTAAGCAGTGCAGCGTCGATTCGTTGAACCTCCACTCGTGACGTGCTTCGGATGGTCAGGCGCGCGTGTGGCGTCTGCACCGTCATGTAGGTGATTTCGTTGCCGAAGAAATCATTGCGCGTCTTGCGCATCACCGGTGCGGGCTCGACGATCAGCCGATTGTGCAGTGCCTTCTGACGCAGCGATTCCCGCGGTGCGAGCCGCAGCAACTGGTGCGAAACGCTGACCGGACGCGCGTATTCGAAGGTCGTGTCGTGAACGATATCGTAGATCACAGCGACTCTTCCGAACGGCCCGAACCCGAAATCTGGCGTTCGAGCGAATGACTGAAATAGGTCCTTTCGACAACCTGCGACAGTTCGTCGGCGCCCCCTTCCACGCGCGTCAGCAATCGATCCAGATGCGTTCGTAGTCCGGATTTGCTGCGCACCGTCGACAGTTTCTTGACGTCGGCAAGGCGCAGTTCGGCAAGCAGACTGATGACGATCTTCTGCGCGTCGCTGACAGGGCCGGATTCCTGCTCGAGCGGCATCACGGCGAGGTGTGCCTCGATTTCGCTGATCTGAAAGATCAACGACCGCGGGTTCGTTTCGTCCGCTGTGACCAGATCCAATACCGCCGGCAATTGAGGAATCGCTTTGTAACGCGCGCGGTAGGTCATGGTGCTGTCGACGAGTTCGAGCAGGAGATTCAGCACACCACTTTCGGCCGGCTCTCCGCGCGTGGTCAAAGCCCGAATCAACCGTGCCGCGTAGCGCGCCCGCTCGATACGCCGGCCCATGTCCAAAAGGCGCCAACCATAACCACGCGTCATGTTCTCTTGAATCAGGCCGGTGATCGCCGACAGATTCTGGATCATCGTATTGAGCAGCTTGACCGCATCGCCGATCACGTGAGCGCGCCACGGCACCTCGGGAGTATGCGTCAGATTTTCGAGGATGCGCCACGCGTCCGCCGACAACCGTTCGCGCACCAGGTCTGCCGTCCGCTCGACGTTACGGAGCACCTTTGCCAATCCGTCGCGAGATTCCGGATCGAACAATACCTGCCACAGCTCCTGTTCCATCGCTCTGGCGCCGTCGGTGGTCGCCCGGCGCGCGCGCCGCGCGCTCAACCGCTCCTGCGATACGAGCAACCGCGCAAGCGTATCGAGCGCCGCCGGGTCGTTGCCGGCGCTCTCGCCCGACAGATAACTGAACAGACTCCGATACAAACGTATCGCGCCTTCGGCGCGCTCGAGATAGCGACCGAGCCAGTAGAAGTTGTCTGCCGTGCGGCTCGGCAGATCACGGTCGGACCGATGCAACGCGCTTGACTGCAGAGAACGGCCCAGCAGGCTGAACCTATCGACCGATTCGTCGGACGCAACCCAGACGTCTTTGCTGTACTCGGATTTGCCGTACTCGGACGCCGATGCCGGCGCGCCGTCCCGGGTGAGCAGTGCGAGTCCGCCCGACATCAATCGATAGCCGTCCTTTGTGGCCGCAACGAATACCCGCAACGTCAGTGGCTCCGCTCGCACGCGATCCTCTCCGGACCAGAAAGGTGCAGTCGATAGCCGAATGCGCTGCTGCGCAATGAACTGCTGCGGATGCCGCTCGATCATTGCCCGATTGGCCCACGCCAATCGGTCGCTGAATTCCGATGTCTGGGTGCCGCGGCGGTCGCCCGCCATCAGCGAGCGCGAATCGAACGCGCGTCGTATCACGAGTTCGTCGACATTCGCCAAGACGTGCGCGCGGTCGGCCGGGTTGCCGCACCACCAGGTCGCGACACTCGGAATCTTCAGATCTTCGCCCAGCACCTGCCGCGACAAACTCGGCAGGAAACTCATCAGCGCTTCGTTCTCGACGACGCCGCTGCCCACAGAATTGGCGATCACGACTTCGTTCTCCCGCGCCGCCTGCATCAACCCGGCAACGCCGAGCGCGGAATCGACACGCAGCTCCAGCGGATCGCACTGATCGGATGCAACGCGACGCAGGATCAACTCCACCGGCTTGAGCCCTTCGAGTGTCTTGAGGTACACGCGCCCCGCCCGAACCGTTAGATCGGCGCCCTCCACGACCGGATAGCCCAGATAGCGGCCCAGAAACGCATGTTCGAAATAACTGCGGCTCGGCCCGGGCGACAGCACAACCGCCAAGTGATCCTCGCGCCCGCCCAGACTGAGGAGATTCTCGCTGAACCCGTAAAAAAACGACGCCAGGCGATGCACGTTGCAACTCTCGAACGGGTCCGGCAGACAACGCGACGTGATGATGCGGTTCTCCAACGCGTAACCGGCGCCGGCCGGCGACTGCGCGCGATTGCTCAATACCCACCACACACCGTCCGGTGAACGGCCGAGATCGAACGCGAGCAGATGCAGAAACGTATCGTCACGCGCGCCAACGCCGTGACAGGGCAGCAGGAACTGAGGATTTCCGAACACCAGCGCTGGCGGCAACGAGCGTGACTTCAGCAACTGCTGCGGCCCATAGAGGTCGGCAACAATCATGTTGAGCAGGCGCGCGCGCTGCGTCAGGCCAACTTCCAGCGCATGCCACTCGGCGCCCGCCATCAGCAGCGGCAGCATGTCGAGCCGCCACTGCCGCGCGGCGTCGCCGTTGTTGCCCGGCGCAACGTAGGTGACATCGTTGTCGTGCAGCATGCGGGCCGCGGTCTCGGCCGCGTGCATGCGGCCCTCTCTGCCCATCGCCGTCAATCCCTCTACGAACGTCAGCCAGTGGCTACGCAGCGTGCCATCTGCATTCAGCATCTCGTCGTACGCATCCGCCGGCGGACGGTAATCCGCCACCAACGGATCCAAACGGTTCTGGTTGGCCGCGTCGATCAACTCAACTCCAACGTAGATCCAACGTATGCGGGAACTCGCTACGATCGAGCGCGCGCGGTTCGCGCTGCGGCCCAATCGAATGACCCTGAGCGAAGAAGCGCGACAACCGCCGACTCTCCGCTTCGTATGCGTTCACCGGCAGATGCTCGAAGTTGCGCCCGCCCGGGTGCGCAACATGGTAGGTGCAACCGGCAACGGCGCGCGAAGTCCACCGGTCGTACAGATCGAAGACCAGCGGCGCATCGACGTCGATCGTCGGATGCAGACTTGCCGCCGGTTTCCACGCACGAAAGCGCACGCCGCCGACATATTCACCGTGGACTCCGGTCGGCGTCATCGGCACCGCGGCGCCGTTGCAACCGATCACGAAGCGCTCCGCAACCAAACCCCTCACCTTCACCTGCAGCCGCTCGAGTGAAGAATCGACATAGCGAACCGTACCGCCGGGAGCGCCCTCCTCGCCCATCACGTGCCACGGTTCGAGCGCCTGACGCAACTCGAGCGAAATGTCGGCGTAACGAATTTCGCCGTAGCGCGGAAATCGAAACTCGAAATGCGGTGCGAACCAATCGATTTCGAGCGGATAGCCCGCGCGGTTCATGTCGGCGATCACCTCACCCAGATCATGCCAGACGAAATGCGGCAGCATGAATTGGTCGTGCAATCGCGTGCTCCAGCGAATCAGGTCACCGCGATACGGGACCTTCCAGAACCGGGCCACCAACGCCAGCAGCAACTGCTGCTGCGCCAGACTCATCTGCGCGTGCGGCGGCATCTCGAAGGCACGGAACTCGACCAGCCCCAGTCGACCTGTTGGGCCATCGGGCGAATACAGCTTGTCGATACAGATCTCAGCGCGATGCGTGTTACCAGTCACGTCGATCAGCAGGTTGCGGAAAATCCGGTCTACGAGCCAAGGCGGCGGCGTTCCGCATTCCCGATCCGGTACCTCTTCGAACGCCAGTTCCAACTCGTGCAGGCCATCGTGGCGCGCTTCGTCGACGCGCGGAGACTGACTGGTAGGCCCGATGAACATGCCGGAGAACAGATACGACAGCGCGGGATGGTGTTGCCAGTACGTAATCAGACTTCGGAGCAGATCGGGGCGCCGCAGGAACGGACTGTCCGCCGCGGTCGGTCCGCCGAGCACGACGTGATTGCCGCCGCCGGTGCCGGTGTGGCGGCCATCGAGCATGAATTTTTCGGTACCCAGCCGGGTCAGGCGTGCCTCTTCGTACACCGCTGTCGTCGTTGCGACCATCTCGTCCCAACCGTGCGACGGATGAATGTTCACCTCGATGACGCCTGGATCCGGCGTCACCTTGATGACGTTGAGTCGCGGATCATTCGGCGGTCCGTAACCTTCGAGGTGGATCGGTATCATCAATTCTGCAGCGGCATCTTCCACCGCCGCAACGAGGTCGAGGTAATCCTCGACCGTCTCGACCGGCGGCATGAAAACGTTCAGGTGGCCGCCGCGCGGCTCCACGACGAGCGCGGTTCGAACCGGCTCCGCGCCCTCGAGATCTCGTTGGAGCGCGATGGTCCGCGCACGTTCGCGATCGTGATCACGCGTCCAGCCGCCTTGCAGGTACGGCTGACGGTGCGGGTCGGGCTCATCGAGATCGTTGCGGGCCTCGAACGGATCGATCGGTACCACGCGCGGATACGCCGCGCTCGCTAGGTGCGGCAATGACGGCAGCGGCAGGCGATAGCCCACCGGTGACTCGCCGGGCGTCACGAACAGGCGCTTGGTGCGCGTCGACCAGGCCTCGGTCAACCAGCGCCGACGACCGCCCGCCGTCTGCCAACGCTGCACCGGCAGCACGAATCCAACCGGCGTGGACAGCCCGCGTTCGAACACCCGCGCGATGCGTTCGCGTACCATCGGATCGTCGAGTTTGTTGTCGAGGGGGTCGAGATTCTCGGGCAGGCGTCGCTCCTGCGCGGCGAAATACCAGGGGTCTTCGTAGGCGGCCATCGGTGCCTGAACCGGCAGATCGAGACGTTGTGCGATGCCCTCCGCCAATGCCCTCGCCTGCGCTGTCGTCGGTGCGTAGTCGACCGCCTCGTCGGCAACGTAAGCCGGATCACGCCACAGCGGTTTGTCGTCGCCGCGCCAATACAATGCAAACGCCCAGCGTGGCAGTTGCTCGCCCGGATACCATTTGCCCTGACCGAAATGCAGCAGTCCGTACGGTGCAAAGCGCGCGCGCAATCGTTCGATCAAGTCGGCCGCGATCGCCCGCTTCGTTGGCCCGGTCGCATCGGTGTTCCATTCCGCCCCGTCCGGATCATCGATCGAAATGAACGTCGGCTCGCCGCCGATCGTCAGGCGCACGTCGGACGCCTTCAGTTCCGCATCCAGTTGATGTCCCAACGCGTCGATTCTCTGCCATTGGGCGTGACTGTACGGTTTCGTCACGCGCGGCGTTTCTCTGATGCGCTCGATGTGCATGTTGAATTCGAACTCGATCTCGCACTCTTCGAGCGCCCCGGAAATGGGTGCGGCCGATGACGCCTGCGGCGCACATGCCAACGGGATATGACCTTCGCCGGTGAGCAGACCCGAGGTCGGATCCAGACCGATCCAACCCGCGCCTGGCAGATAGACCTCCGCCCAGGCATGCAGGTCGGTGAAGTCACGATCGGTACCCGATGGACCGTCGAGCGACTTCACGTCGGCGGTCAGTTGAATCAGGTAGCCGCTGACGAACCGAGCCGCAAGGCCGAGATGCCGCAGGATCTGCACCAACAACCACGATGAGTCGCGACACGAACCTCGCCGTAAGGTCAGCGTCTCCTGTGGCGTCTGGATGCCGGGTTCCATTCGCACGACATATTCGATCTCACCGGCGAGCCGCCTGTTGAGGTCGACGAGAAAGTCCGCAGTCGGTTTTTTATTCGGACGCGGAAACGCTTTCAACCAGGCCGTCAATGCCGGTCCGGGGATCGCGACATCGAGGTACGGCTCGAGTTCGCGCTTGAGTTGAGGTTCATACGCGAACGGAACCGTCTCCGCCGCAGGCTCGAGAAAGAAATCGAACGGGTTGTGTACCGCCATGTCGGCGACCAGATCGATCTTGACCGCGAACGATCGCACCTTTTCGGGAAACACCACGCGCGCGAGGAAGTTGCCGTACGGATCCTGCTGCCAGTTCAGGAAATGACCTTTTGGTTCCACCGCAAGCGCATAGCTCAGAATCGCCGTGCGGCTGTGTGGCGCGGGCCGCAACCGGATCGTCTGCGGCCCGAGTTGTATGGCACGGTCGTAGCGGTAGCGCGTCTCATGCGTCAGCGCCACATGTATGGTCATCGACTGATCCGCCGGGGGGAACAGTGGGCGACTCTATGGTCGGCATTCATCAATAGCAACCGTATCGAAGCCAGGACGGTTCCTTGCGGAGGTCAGAGTCGCTCTGACCCTCCTGCCGAGATCTCGCGCCAGTAATGGCAGGCAACCGCGGCTTCGCCTCGTGGGCCGAGCGTATCCACCGTGGACCTACCTACCTTCTCGAGTTCCGGAACGCGAATCGCACAATCGTCTCTGGCGTGTGCGCAGCGTGGATGAAAGCGGCATCCCGATGGCGGCTCGATCGGAGAAGGCACGTCGCCCTCCAGCACGATACGCGATGCGCGCCTGGTGTCGCGATCGGTCGGGTCGGGTACCGGAATCGCCGACAACAGCGCGAGCGTGTAGGGGTGCCGTGGGTGCGCATAGATTTCACGCGCATCGGCGTTCTCGACGATCTGGCCCAGGTACATCACCGCCACCCTGTCGGAGACGTGCTTCACTACTGCGAGGTCATGCGCGATGAAGACCATCGCAAGGTTCATCTCCCGCTGCAGATCCAGCAGCAGATTAAGCACCTGCGACTGAATCGAGACGTCGAGCGCCGACACCGCTTCATCGCATACGATCAACTTCGGCCGCAGCGCAATCGCGCGGGCAATGCCGATGCGTTGACGCTGCCCGCCGGAGAATTCGTGCGGATAGCGTTGCGCCGCTTCGCTCGACAGGCCGACGCGTTCCAGCAGTTCGGCGACCCAACGATTCCGCTCGGTCGCCGTACCGAGCCTATGAATGACGAACGGCTCCTCTAGAATCCGCCCTACC
Source organism: uncultured Gammaproteobacteria bacterium (assembly GCA_963812255.1). Taxonomy (GTDB): domain Bacteria; phylum Pseudomonadota; class Gammaproteobacteria; order Pseudomonadales; family Azotimanducaceae; genus DATJGR01. Next base: position 36,103 of record CAWEUM010000003.1, read on the forward strand.
GAATGCCGCGCATTCAACGATTCGAATGGGTCCTGGAACACGATCTGAATGTCGCGGCGCAGCGCGCGCAATTCGGCGCGCCGCAGGCGGGTGATGTCGCGACCTTCGAAAAAAATCGAGCCCGACGTCGGCTCCAGCAATCGCAGCAGCGTCTTGCCGACAGTGCTCTTGCCGCATCCCGATTCACCGACGAGACCGAGGGTTTCCCCACGTTGCAGGCTGAAGGAGATGCCGTCCACTGCATGGACCGCACCGAGCGAGCGCAACAACACACCACCGCGCACGGCGAAGTGTTTCGTCAAACCGCGTACCTCGAGCAACGGGGTATTCATTTCAATGATTCGCGCCAATGATGACACGCAACCTGGCGGCCGATGTCGACTTCCAGCAGCGCCGGCTCATCGCCGCACGCGGCCGTTGCGCGCGAGCAGCGATTCGAAAAGCGGCATCCGTCGGGCAGCGCCGCCAACGACGGCACCATGCCCGCGATCGTCGGCAGGCGCGATTTCGGTTGCTGCTGAGTCTGCGGCATCGAAGCCAGCAGGCCGCGCGTGTACGGATGCAGGGGGCATTCGAACAACGTATGCACCGACGCACTTTCCACCACGCGTCCGGCGTACATCACGATCACCTGATCGGCGATTTCGGCGATCACGCCAAGATCGTGCGTGATGAAGATCACCGCCATGCCGTGCTGCTGCTGCAGCCGTTCGATCAGCTCCAGTATCTGCGCTTGAATCGTCACGTCGAGTGCCGTTGTCGGCTCATCGGCGATCAACACATCCGGCCGCCACGCGAGCGCAATCGCGATCAACACGCGCTGCCGCATGCCGCCCGACAACTGGTGCGGATAGTCGTCGAGGCGACGCTCCGGGGCTGGAATCCCCACCTCGGCCAGCAACTCGACGGCGCGTGCGCGCAGCGCGCGTCGGTCACCAACGTCGCCGTGCAGTCGCAAGATTTCGATCAACTGACGATCGATGCGTTGCACCGGATTCAACGCGGTCATCGGCTCCTGAAAGATCATCGAGATGCGCTTGCCGCGAATAGCCCGCATTGCATCCTTCGGCAAACGCAGCAGATCCTCGCCACGCAGGCTGACCCGGCCACCCACCACCCGACCGGCCGGTTTCGGCAACAACCCCATGATCGACAGAGCCGTCACGCTTTTGCCGCAGCCTGATTCGCCGACTATGCCGAGCGTCTGGCCCGCAGCGATCTCGAAGCTGACGCCATCGACGACTCGCACAACACCCGCCTCGCCGACGAATTCCGTCGCGAGCGAATCGACATTGAGCACGACCCCGCTCAAGGCGCGTGCATCCGGTACGTTTCGTCGATCTCGAGGATCGAGGGGAGTTTCTCCCCCGCCGACATCGCCGCGCGCACTCGGCGTTTCTCATCGACATCGATCCAGAACAGGCCGCCCGCCGAATACACACCGGCCGAGAGTTCCAGCGGGTTGAACAGTGCATCGGTGGTGCGCGTGCCGAGCCACTTGGGCAATTTGACCCAGGTCCAGGCCGCCTCGCGCGTATACGGCACCTCGAAACTCGGAATGAACGAGCCCGAGTCGAAGATCATCTGCTCCAGCCGACGCGCCAGTTCGACGCGCTCGGGCTTCGAAGACGATGCGCGATACGCGTCGATCAGCTTGTCCATCGCCGGATCATCGTGGTTGGTCAGGTTGTTGCTTTGCGGAACATGCGCGTTGACCGAGTCGAAGAACTGCCAGTAGGACGGCGACAGACCCTGGCTGGCCCACGTCATCCAAGCGATCTGGTGTTTCTTTTCCTGCATCTGTTTGAATGCGCTGGCCGAGTCGAGCAGCGACAACTGAAGATCGATGCCGGCTTTCTTGGCTTCCTCGCGCAACACCACGAGTCGATCGGTGTGATAGGGCGTGCCGTACGTCACCCGCAGCGACAAGCGTTGACGGTTCTTCACCAGAATGCCGTCCGGCCCCCGATCGCGCCATCCCGCCGCTTCGAGGTACTCGCGCGCTTTTGCCAGATCGAATTCGCGCGCATGAATCGACGGATTGTCGTAATCGCCGTAGCCTTCGTTGAAGGTCTGCATACGCGCGTAGTCGCCGCGCAGTACAGTGCGGATGACCCGATCGAAGTTCATCGCATAGGCGAGTCCGATGCGTACGTTGCGATCTTTTAGAATGGGATCGTCCTCATTCAGGAACATGCCCGAGGCCGGTTGCGGCAGATTGTTGTAGAACCAGTAGCGCGCGATGTATCCGTTGTCGAACAGCGGACCCTTCGCCTTTTCGTGCCAGAACTGCGGCAGCACCAATCCGAACGTGTCGGTGTCGCCTCTGAGAAAGTGTTGAAAGTCGATGTTGTAGTCGCGCACGACCTTGACCCGGATCTTGTCCGGGTTGAACCGGTGCCGGTAATACTTGCGATCGTTCGCCCACCAGTTCGGATCGCGCTTGAATTCGATGTACTTGCCCTTGCGAACCTCCGAGATCTGATAAGGGCCGGTGTTCGGCTCGATCTTCCAGTTGTAAACAGCCACCCAATCTTTGTCGAGATGATGGAAGTGCTGCGGCACCGCGCCGGGACTGTATTCGTACATGAGTTCGTCGGGCGGCTTCGGCGACGCCCCTTCGACGCCGACGATCCTGTCGCCGTAGGCCCGCATGTCGACGATCTGAGTCGTGTAGTAATCGTTGTAGAACGGCGCGACGATGTCTTTCGAGCGCATGAAATCACGTGTGAAAAGAAAATCCGCTGCCGTGACCGGGACGCCGTCGGACCAGCGCGCGTCCTTGTCGATCTTGTAGTACACGGTTCGACCATTGGGATCGAACGCCCAGGACGACGCCAACGACGGAATCGGTCGACGCGTGTCCGGATGCCACGCCACGAGCCCGAGCTGGTTGAAGCGCAGATAGTTTGCGAACGCGCCATTGGAGTCCGGACCGACCCGACGCAGCGTCAATGGAAACGAACTCATCGAGGTGCGAAACGTACCACCCCGCCGTGCGTCCGGTGACGCGAACACAGGGTCGCTGTCGTTGGTGACCCAGACCAGCTTCGGTGGCAGTTCGTCCGGCAGCGCGGCACCAGCGAACCCAGGCATCGACATCGTCGCGGCAAGCAACGCTCGACTCAGCGCAATCGACGCGCGGCGCATCCACCGCTCATTCATGGCGCTGGCTTTCGGCCATCCTACTCATACCTCTCACTGGTCCCTCTCTCACTCGTAGTAGGTGAACTGTTTCGGATCGAATGCCTCACGGACCGCTTCGCCGATGTACGTCACCATCAACAGGACCGCGATCATCGCCGAGACCACCGACGTTACGATCCACGGGTAGTCGAGATTGTCCGTGCCCTGCGACAACAGATCGCCCCAGCTCGGGGTTGGCGGCGGCAAGCCGAAACCGAGATAGTCGAGCGCGGTCAACGCCGTGATGCCGCCGGCAATCGAGAACGGAATGAACGTGACGATCACCGATACCGTGTTCGGCAGGATGTGCCGGGCAATGATGCGCGGACTCGATGCGCCGAGCGCACGCGCCGCCATCACGTAGTCGCGCGTCTTCTCTTTGTACGTCGAGGTACGCATGTACCAGGTCATCGACATCCAGCCGAACAACACCATCACCAAGGTCAGTGTCCAGAAGGTCGGTACCATGATCGAGGCGATGATCATGATCACGTATAGAAACGGCACGTTCGACCACACTTCGATGACGCGTTGAAAAAAAAGGTCGAAGACGCCGCCCCAGAAACCCATCGCGCAGCCGACGGCGATACCAATGGCGTAGTTGCACAGCAGCAACATCAGCGAAAATCCGATCGCGATACGAAATCCGTAGACCAGCCTCGCGAGCACGTCGCGTCCGGTCGTATCGGTGCCGAGGTAGTGACGCGAAGCGATCGACGGCGGATATGGCGGATACGTCGACTCGCGCAGATCGTTCTCGAAGGCACTATACGGAACCGGCGGCATCAGCACCCAGCCGTCGCGGGCGCTTGCGAGACGCTCCGCGAGGTCCCGGTAATTGGTCTCATAGGGGTAGCCGAGTCCGAACGTCGAACCCGGCAGAAACGCGCCATAGGTCGGAAAGTACACCGTGCCGTGATAACTGACGATGACCGCGCGGTTGTTGACGAACAACTCGGCGAAGCACGACATGATCAGCAATGCGACCAGGATCAGCGCCGAAAAATAGCCGCGCTTGATCGACTTGAAGCGCAGCCATTGCTTTCGCGCCAGCGGACTCAGACGCATCATGCGCCGGTTTCGCCGCTGCCGAACTTTACGCGTGGGTCGACCAGCGCCACGCACACGTCCGAGAGAATGTTGCCGAGCATGAACAGCAGCGACGACAGCACCAGGATGCCCATCACCACCGGATAATCGCGTTCGACCAGCGACTCGAAACCCAGCAGGCCAAAACCGTCGATATCGAAAATCTTCTCGATCAGAAACGAACCCGCGAGAATCAGCGAAATGTTGTTGCCGAACGAGGTTGCGATCGGCACCAGGCTGTTGCGCAACGCGTGCTTGAAGACCGCGCGCCGGAACGTCATCCCCTTGGCGATCGCGGTGCGCACGTAGTCCGCCGCCAGATTGTCCATCAGTGAATTCTTCATCATCAATGTGGTCACCGCGAAACTGCCGGCAACATACGACAACACCGGCAGCACCGCATGAATGAGCAGATCTTTGATCTGTTCCGGCCGCGACAGATCGTCGAAATCGTCACTGACGAATCCACCGAGGGGAAACAGATTCCATTGCGCGGCAAACGCAGTCAGCAGCGCGATGCCGACTACATAACCGGGAATCGCGTAGCCGAAAAACACCAGCGCAGAAGACACGTTGTCAAAAACGGTTTTGTGCCGTATCGCCTTGACGATACCGAGCGGAATGCAGATTCCATAGGTCAGTATCAAAGTCGCGAGGCCGTAGCTCATCGAAATCGGAAAGCGGCTCTTGATGATGTCCCACACCGGTTCGGAATAGCGCGTCGACGTGCCGAGATCGAGCCGCACGACCTTCGACAGCCAATCTACGTAGCTGACGAGGATCGGTTTGTCGAAGCCGTAGTAAGCCTCGAGGTCCTTCAGTTGTTCCTTCGACAACACGCTGCCGCCCCGACCGCCAGCAGATACGACGCTGGTGCCCGGCTGTGCCGCCATCGCCGCTTCGTTGAGCATGCGTTCGATCGGGCCGCCCGGTACGAGCCGCGTCAATGTGAACACCAGCAGCGAGACGCCAAGGAATGTCGGAATGATCAGCAGCCCGCGCCGTATGAAATAGCTCGTCACAGGTCCATCACGCGGGCTCGCGCCGAAACAAAGCCGCACATGGTACCCGGCTCGCGCGACGCGCCAAAGAGCCCATGTTCTTCCTTCCAAAAGAGCGCGGCATGCGTGTTAGATTCCCCAACACGATTTACGACGTAACCACATGACGGATTCTCCGGCCCGGCCTGCCGCCGTAAGGCCCGCATGGTTCCAACGCGCGCTGAACGATCCCGGCGAAAGCGGCCGCGTCACGGTGGCCGGCGCATCGATCGCGTATCGCACATGGGGCGAACGCGGCCGTCCCGGCATCGCGCTGGTTCACGGCAGCAACGCACACCTGGAATGGTGGCGATTCGTCGCACCGTTTCTGGGTGAGAGTTTTCGCGTCGTGGCGCTGGATCTCTCCGGCAACGGCGACAGCGAATGGCGTGCGCGCTACACCGGACGCGGATTCGCAGACGAAGTGTGGGCTGCCTGCGAAGCGGCGGAACTCGGACCGCGGCCGTTCGTCGTCGGCCATAGTTTTGGCGGGTTCGTCGTACTCGAGACCGGACACGCGTACGGCAACCATCTTGGCGGAATCATTCTCGCCGACTTCACGGTCAGCCCGCCTGAGGACTACACCGAATGGGGCCGGCGCGCCGAACGCGAAGCCAAGACCCCACGCGCCACTCGCGTGTATGCGGATGTCGATGCCGCGCTCGGGCGCTTTCGGCTCATTCCCGAGCAGCCGTGCCAGCATCCGTACGTCGTCGAGTATGTCGCGCGCCAGTCGCTGCGACGCGTCGAGGGCGGATGGACCTGGAAGTTCGACCCGGCGCTGTTCGATCATCTCGAGATGGGTGCCGATCAACGCGACAAGTTCATCGCGCTGACATGCCGCTCAGCGATGATTCTGGGTGAGTACAGCGAAGACTCGGGCGCGCAGAGCGGCACCTATATGGCACGCCTCAGCGACGGTATTCTGCCGATCGTGACGATTCCGGAAACCTACCATCACATGATGTTCGACGAACCGCTCGCGATGGCGATGGCGATCCAATCCTTCGTGCTGGCATGGATACGTGAGGATCGCAGCAGCGAGTTGGACGTCGCTCTGGCACGCTACCGCTGAGCTGTTTGGTTCGACCCCATTTCGCAGCGTATGCTGTGATGACGCCAACGAAGGAGGATGCCGTGCGGAAAACCTGGGTCGTTGTTGCCGATCGGTCACGTGCTCGCATCTTCACAGTCACAACACCAAAAGGACCGCTCACCGAGTTCGAAGATCTGGTGCATCCCGAGGCGCGCGCGCACGGCCGCGACCTGACGAGCGACCGGCCCGGTCGTGCCAGCGATCAGCACGTGCTCGGACCGGCACACAGCGCCCGCGAACAGCAGGCACTCGAGTTCGCGCGCGAGATTGCCGAACGGCTCGAAGCCGGCCGCGTCAACACCCAATTCGAGCAGCTGTTCATCGTCGCCGCACCGGATCTGCTCGGCCTGTTGCGCAAATCCATGAACGGCAACATCGAGAAACTGATCGCGCATGCGATCGACAAGAACGTCACCCAGCAGAGTGCGACCGACATCCGCAAGCTGCTGCCGAAGTTCATTCTTTAGCCGCAAACGCGACAGCGCGCGTGCCCACCCCGGTCATCATCGAAGCCGCCTTGAACGGTGGCACGCCACGACGCCTCAGCCCGCATGTTCCCACATCGATCGACGAGATCACCAACGATGCGATTGCATGTTTGAATCTCGGCGCGTCGATCATTCACCACCACAACGCCGAACCGGTACTCGGCGGCAGCGGCGAACATTCGCCGGGGCCATACATCGCAGCGTGGCAGCGGATTCGGGCTGAACATCGCGACGCGATCTTCTACCCAACCATGGCCGGTGGCGGTCACGACATCACGATCGGTCGTCGCTACGCACATATCGAGACGTTGGCCGACACCGGTCTGCTCGATCTTGGATTGGTCGATCCAGGCACCACCAACATCGGCCGATTCGCCGCTGACGGGACGCCGCGCGCAGAGTCACTCGTCTACCAGAACACCTATGCCGATGCGGTTTACATGATCGAGACCTGTCGACGCTTGCACCTCGGCATGAGCATCTCGATCTTCGAACCGGGTTTCGTGCGGGTGATCGCAGGCTACCTGTCGGCAGGCTCGCTGCCCGCGAGCGCGTTCGTCAAGTTCTACTTCGGCGGTACAAGGGCCGGATTCGGTCTGCCGCCGACGCAAACGGCGCTGGATGCATACCTGGAAATGCTGGCGCGGTGGTCGTTGCCGTGGCTCGTGTCGATTCAAGGCGGCGACCTCATCGGACACCGCGAGTTCGCACGATACGTCATCGAACGCGGCGGCCATCTGCAAGTCGGCCTGGAGCCGAACCCGGATCACAACCGGCGCAATATCGATCTCGTGGCGGCGGCGGTGGATCTCTGTCACGAACTCGGCAGGCGGCCAGCCACCTGCATCGACGCGCGCGAGCTCCTTGGATTGCCGGCCGCAGTCAACGGCCGCGCGGCGTGATTCGGTACGCACAGCGACGTCCGCTGCTGAGAATGTATTCCACGCGTTCGATCGTCACCTGGGGGCCGAGCAGATCGCAAAACATGTCCAGCTCATGGCGGCAGAATCCCTGACAGCTCCGCGCAGCCGCGCAGATCGGACAATGGTTCTCGGCAAGAATCCAACTACGATCCGGCAGCGATTCGACTTCGGCCATGTAACCATCCGCGCTGCGCAGTTCGGCGAGGCGTCTGATTTTCGCCCGCATTGTCTTGAGCCCTGCGAGACCCCTGCGGTACCGCGCGGCAGAGGCTGTCTCGCGTTCTGCGATGACGGCTTCCAGCGCCGCCTCGCCCAACGTGCTGCGTATCGATTCGATCAACGTGACGGTGAGTTCGGCATGCGTGTCGGGAAATCGCTCCAGCGCCAGCTCCGTCAACGACCAGCTCAGCGCCGGCCGGCCGACGCCGCCCCTCCTGTTTTGCGACCGCACCAGACCCTCGGTTTCGAGTCGGTTGAGCTGCTGCTGGACGCCGGGCACCGATATTTCCAGCGCTTGTGCCAACGCGCGGGTCGTCTGGGCGCCGCGGGTCTTGAGCAGCATCAGCAACCGGTCCGCGGTGCGTTCCCCGGCTATGAGGCTCGGCACGTGATCGGATCTCCTGTGTTTTCAATCGTTAGGGCATTCGCTGGTGGCTAGATTTTACAAGAGAACAGTTTAAAAAATCATCCGCCGCATGTAGATTTAGAAAGTTTATTCTTTCAAAATTGAGGTGCCGTGATCATGTCCGAAAGAACCCTTCCCGGAAATCTGACGCGTTTGTTGCAAACCCACGGCGCGGCATACGACCCTCACTATCCACCAAGCGACAATTCGGATCACGGACCGATGGCATATCTGGCGATGCACGGCTTGGGCATCGGCTATGGCGACATCGCAACGTTCGCAGAACACTACAGAGGAAAACTCGTCGCAGCGCCGCCCCTCGACGAAAGCGTTGATACGAAACGGTGGCAGGCACATATCGGCCGGCGCGCGTCGTATTCCGCACTGCTGGCATTCTTCAACGAAGAGATTGCGCGACGCGGCTGGCAGGAAACCGTTGCGCGCCACCTGCCGCGGCTGATATCCGGGTGGGTCAAGGACGCATTCCATCCGCTGATTCGACTGGGCTACGGGATCGAATTCGAGGCGGAATCCGAAATCGCTGCGGGACTGGCCTATCTGACAATCACCGGGGACGATCCGAAACTCGCGCAACTCGCGCGATCTCGCCCATCGAAATCACACGGGCGCGACCCTCTGCACACGGTGCGCAGTCTGCGAAACACGACGTTCGAACGCGGACCGTTCAACGCACGCTATCAGCGCATCGTCCGCAACGCGCCACTCGCGCCGGCGGGAGCCAACAGCAACACGCTGGAAGAGATCAGTCGCGCGTGCCTCGAAGTCTTCCACACAACGCATGATTTCTTCGCACTGCACCTCGTCACCAGCAGCCACGCCTTTCGCGTCTGCGCGCCGTGGGCGGGTCCGCAGTCGCTGCGCTTGTTCAGCGCGGGCATTGCCGCGGCATACCTGGCGATCGCCGCGCCTGAATTCGAGGTGCTGCCCACTGCCGCAGCCGCACCGCTACCCACCGCGGGCGAGCCGCTACCAATTGCCGGGCTCGCCAAAGCAACCGATGAGCACGACATCAAGCTCGCGTATTCAGCGCAGGCGCAGGCGCAGGCATTCGGCGACCCGACGTATCGTTGGGTGGCGGTCAATTACCTCACTCCACGGCTGCCAGCCGTCGGTTGATCGTGTAGCGTTGCGCCAGCAACGCTTGGGGGAGCTATGGAAACGCGGGGCAAGGACCTGCTGTTCGAAGGCATCAAGGTCATCGACGTGGCGAGTTGGATCGCCGGTCCGGTGGCGGCGACAATCCTGGCGGACTACGGTGCCGACGTGATCAAAGTCGAACTACCGGATGTCGGTGACGGCTATCGCGCGCTCGCCGCAGCGCCGCAAATGCCGGTCTCGGACGTCAACTACACCTGGATGATGGACGCGCGCAACAAGCGTTCACTGACTTTGAATCTGAAAGATCCGCGCGGAAAATCGATCCTGACGCGCCTCGTCGCCGACTGCGACATCTATGTCACGAATCATCCGATGCCGATGCGCCGCAGGTTCGGATTGACGTACGAGGATCTGAAGTGCGTCAATCCGCGCCTCATTTATGCGTCGCTGACGGCGTACGGTGAGGCCGGACCGGAGCGGGACCGCGAGGGCTTCGATCTCGTCGCCTATTGGGCGCGCACCGGATTGATGGACCTGGTACGCACCGGCGACGTCGAACCGGCACAATCGCTTCCCGGCATGGGTGATCATCCGAGTGCGGTGGCGCTTTATGCAGCAATCGTCACGGCGTTGTTTCGCCGCGAACGAACCGGCGAAGGCAGCGAAGTCCACACGTCGTTGCTCGCCAACGGCATCTGGGCGGCAGGTTGCGTTGCGCAAGCGAAACTGGTCGATGCCGATTTCTCCGGCTGGCGCAGCCCGGCGCGTATCGGGATCACCCGTCCTGTATACCGCGCGGCGGATGGCCGGTGGCTGCAATTTACGATGGTGCGCACGCCAGCGGAGATCGCCGCATTGTTCGACGTTTTGGGGTTGGCCAGATTGCTCGCCGAACCACGCTTCGCGTCACCCGAGCAACGGCTCGAGCACGGCGCCGAACTGGTGCAGCACATGCGCGTTCGAATCGCCGAGCGATCCAGCACCGAATGGCTCGGGCTGTTTCACAACGCCGATGTCCCGGCCGCATTGATGGGCACACTGGACGACCTGCCATCTGACTCACAGGTCGCCGCCAACGGCATTACCCTGCCGAACGACGGCTCGACACGGGGCCGGCACCGATTGATCAACCACCCGGTCAACGTCACTGGCCTGCCGCGCCGTGCGGTTCGGCCGGCACCGGAACTCGGAGAGCATTCGAACGAGATTCTCGGCGACCTGGGCTTTGACGCAGTGCAGATCGCGCAGTTGCGCCGCGAGCGCGTCATCTGACCGAATATCGCCCGATCAGACGAACCTCGTTACAGCCGGGCGACAAACACTCGACACGCTCCGTGCCGGCGGCTTGATAACGTGTTCGGCACGCCACAGATGGCAATCTTTCATGGATATTTCGAGCGCTGATCTCGACCGAGCGCAGATCATCGCCGAGATCGAACAACTTCGACGGGATCTAGCGACCCGCCGCAGTTTCGGTCGACCGGCGCCGCGCAGCATCATCAACGCGTATCACGAACTGCTGCAGCGCCAATACAATCGCCTGGATCAACTCGGTACCGAATGATCGACCATCAACGTTCCATAATGCGTTCCACAATGCTTGCAGTTTTGCCGCGTAGGATCCTGCTCCGACGATGGTTGTTCAGACTGCTATGGAACGATTGACTCGAAGTGAAACGTGGCTGCTGTGTGCATCGCTGACGACGCTCATTGCGGTGATCGGTTCATTCGTCCTGGTATAGGACAACTTCTCGTTTACCCCAACTTTCGTTAGACCACACACTCCTGGTCTTGGCCTCGGCGCACACATAAGATGTTGCCGGGGCTTTTTCTTTTTGGATTCCCATGAAATACCTGCACACGATGGTCAGAGTGACCGATCTCGACGCGTCCCTTTCGTTTTACTGCGACCACCTCGGGCTACGCGAGATCGGCCGAACCGAGAATGCGGGCGGCCGGTTCACGCTGGTTTTTCTGGCCGCACCTGGGGATGAGGCGGCGCAAGTGGAGTTGACATACAACTGGGATCCGGAACGTTTGTCGGGCGGACGAAATTTCGGTCACCTGGCATACGCGGTCGACGATATCTACACCGTCTGTCAACGATTGATGGATTCGGGCGTGACGATCAATCGACCACCGCGTGACGGGCGCATGGCGTTCGTGCGCTCACCCGACAATGTCTCGATCGAACTGCTGCAGCGTGGCCCACCGCTGCCGGGGAAAGCGCCGTGGAAGGATATGCCGAACACCGGCGAGTGGTAGCGCACGCAGCGCCTTTCGCTACAATGCATCGCGAACCTAATTCGACCAACGGGACACAACCATGAAACTCATCAACTCCATCGGACCGAATCCCCAGGTGGTGCGAACCTTCGCTGCGGAGAAGGGCATCACCCTGGAAACCGAAGCAATCGACATCGTGAAGGGAGAGAACCGTCAGGAAGCGTACCTGAAGAAGAATCCGTCGGGCGGATCGCCGTGTCTCGAACTGGACAACGGCATGTACCTCAGCGAGATCACCGCGATCTGCGAATATCTCGAAGACAAATTTCCTGCGAAGCCTTTGATCGGCTCGACGCCGGAAGAAAAGGCGGAAGCACGTATGTGGACGCGTCGCGTCGATCTCAACATCTGTGAGCCGCTCGCAAACGGCTTTCGTTACAGCCAGGGTTTGGAGATGTTCAAGTCGCGCATGCCGACGATCCCCGAGGCGGCGGAAGGGTTGAAACGCGTTGCGCAGGACAAGGTGACCTGGCTCGACGATCAGCTTGCCGGTAAGGAATTCCTTTGCGGCAAGCGCCTGACGCTGGCAGACATCCTGCTGTACTCGTTCCTGAGTTTTGGCACTCAGGTGGGCCAACCGCTGAACGAGAACAACAAGAACATCAAAGCGTGGTACGACCGGATGGCGGCGCGGCCAAGCACGAAAGCCTGATCGATCAGTTGGTACGGGTCGCCGGCGCGACCCGTACCGACGGCCCCACCCTCGGGTGACCCCCGCGATTAGATGTGTTACTTTCGGTAGCGTTTTTGCGCTGCTGATCTCTTTCCGAATCGAGAACCACCGTGCGTCGAACCTACGTCGTCGCCGCCATCATTGCGGGCCTCATCGCGATATGGCTGCTATCGGGACAGTTCGGTCATACAACGCTGCAACCGCAACCGACGTTGGCCGAACAGAATCGCGAACATAGTGCGAGCAGCGAAGACAAGCCGCTGACCCGGGTGCGTGCGCGCATCATTCACGCGCAACGACAAACCGCGACAGTTCCTTTGCGGGGACGAACCGAGAACAAACGCACGGTTACCGTCAAGGCAGAGATCGACGGCAGTATCGTCGCCCGACCGATCGAACGCGGTCAGCGCGTCGAAAAGGGGCAGGTGCTCTGCCGCATTGCCACGCAGGACCGCCAGGCAAAGCTGGAAGAGGGTCGCGAGGCGCTTAATCAGGCACAGATCGAATATGACGGCAGCCTCAAACTAGCGAAACAGGGTCTGATCTCGAATACGATGATCGCGACGACCAAGGCCCGCATGGCCACCGCAAAAGCGCAAGTGGCACGTGCGCAAGTCGATCTCGAACATACCCAGGTCCGAGCGCCGTTTGCCGGTCTGGTGGAAGACACCCAGGTCGAACTCGGAGACTTCGTACAACCCGGCACCGCCTGCGCAACCATCATCGACCTCGATCCGATGCTGTTGGTCGGACGCGTTGCGGAGCGTGACGTTCACAAGCTCGAACTTGGAACGCTCGTCGACGGCGTGCTCATCAATGGCACTCGGGTAGAGGGCAAGCTGACGTTCATCGGACAGCAGAGTGACACCGCCACGCGCACGTATCCGGTCGAGATCCAGGTGCCAAACCCCCAATACACGCTGCGCAGCGGTATCAGCACGCAAATTTCGATTCCGATCGATACTGTCGTGGCGCAGCGGATCAGCCCGGCGTTGCTGGCACTCGACGATGCGGGTCGCATCGGAGTCCGAACACTCGATTCAGACAATCGAGTCGTATTCAACCTCGTCACGGTCATCGAAGACGAAGGCGGCGCAGTGTGGGTTTCGGGACTGCCGGACGTGGCAACGCTGATCACCGTCGGGCAGGAGCTGGTTGTTCCGCACCAGCAGGTCGATGTCGTCTTCGATACATCACCGGAGCTTCCGGCCACTGTGCCGAGCACGGCGAACGATCACGACGTCGCAAGCGGACCCCGCATGGGTGCCCGCACCGCCACGTCGGCTTCTCATGCTTCGGGTGCGGCGTCGTAGATCGACCGCGCCGCGCGCCCAAGCAACGTTGTTTGGCAGTACTCTTCGAATCTCATAGCGATCGGCACCGATCCGAGGTGATGCGACGCTCGCGGTCGGTATAATCACCGCTTCTCCTGGAAGCAGACGATGACTCCGTTCGTACCCTGCCGCCATCGCGTCCCTGCCGGTCCGACGCAACTCGACGACTTCGTCGGTGCGCGAGGAATCGGTCTCGAATGAACTATGTCGTCCGGCTCAAAGACGCCTCAGATCTGGGGCTGGAACAGGTCGGCGGCAAAGCGGGCACTCTGGCGGCACTCGCCGCGAGTCATACGGTTCCCGACGGATTCGTCATTGTCACCGACGCGTTCGTCGAGCATTTCCGCGACAACGGCGTAGAAATCGATAACGGCTCCGGACCGGCTTCAAGCGCTCCCGACAACGCAGCGTTGGCGCGATTGCGTGGCGTTCGATTGCATCCAGACCTGGCGCGCGAAATCCGCGACGCGTACGCGGCGATGCCGATGGTCGGTGGTCGGCCGCCGATGTGTGTCGTCAGGAGCTCCGGGGTCGGCGAGGATGACCCGAATACCAGTTTTGCGGGTCAACACGCGACGTACTATTACGTCGACGCTGCGAACATGGAACAACGCATCGTCGACTGCTGGTTATCCGCGTGGAGCGACGCGGCCGAAAGCTATCGCGACCGGGTGGGGTTCAATCAACCTGTACGGATGGCAGCCATCGTACAAATGATGGTTGCGGCGGACGTCTCAGGTGTCGCGTTCACACGCGATCCGACAGGTCGCCGGCGCGATGCGATCGTCATCGAATCCTGCTGGGGATTGGGCGCAGCCCTCGTCGACGGCCGCGTGACCCCGGATTGCTACACGGTGCACCGCTCTTCGCGCGAACTCATCGAACGCCGAATCGGCAGCAAACGCTACAAAGTAGCGGAGGACCTGCTCGACCCGATCGGCACGCGTCTGCAAACCGTTCCACGCCACCTGCAACGCGCCTCTACATTGAGCGACGGCCAAGTGGATGAGGTCGTCCAATTGGCCGCGGCGTGCGAAGCGGCGCTTGGATCGCCGCAGGACGTCGAATGGGCGTTTGCCGACGGCACTTTGTTCTTGTTGCAGTCACGACCGATCAGCACAGTAACCCGGATTTCCCGACCGATATCCGGACACTGGGTCGCCTTCAAACCCGTCTTGGAGAATTTCACCGACGCGCTGACCCCGCTGACCGTCGATATCGTCAGACGGACACTGCCGCGCTTCGGCCAGTTCATCGACGGTCGTTATTACCTCGATTTCGACCGCCTGCGCAAATGGGTTCCGCTCAAGGTCAACGACACCGAACTCGTCGAGCTCGCATTGCTGAAGAGCGAGCGCAGCGACTACCGGATTCGATGGCCGCGACTCTTCAAGGTCGTTGTCACTCTCCTCGTCGCGTACATCTCGACCGGTCTGCTATGGGTTCGCAGCCGCCATCTGTCGTTCGCCACATTGGCTGATTTTCGAGCGCGTTGTACATCAGTTCTGGCGGATCCGGAGCTGGACGCTGTCGACAGCCTGCGTGCGTTGTTGACCGGACCGAATCCATTTGCCGCGGCACCGCAGTTTCCTTTCCAGGTGAATGTATCCGCATCTCGATATTTCATTCTGCTGGCCGCCCTGCGATGGTTGTTGCGGCGATTCGCCTCGTCCTTCGATCTGGCACAGATTGCACCGCTTTGCGCGGGCACGCGCGACATGATTTCGACGCAGCTGATCGACGAACTGCGCGAAACCGCGCTGGTCGCCGAGTGCACACCGGCGGTTCGCCAGTTGCTGCAGTCCGACCGGCTCGAAGAACTGCCGAATCAGCTTGCGGTGCACCCTGCCGCCGCGCCGTTCGTCGCATCGTTCGAATCGTTCATTGCGAAGTACGGCCACCGCGGTACGCGCGAGATCGATCTTGCTGCGCCGCGTTGGCGGGAAGATCCGACACCGTTGTTCGTGATGATTCGGAATCTGCTCAGAGAGGGATTCACAGAACCGTTGTCGGTTCGGGCCGAGGAGCGCCGCGACCAAGCCGAAGTGGCGCTGAACACGGCGCTCTCAGGACGCTCTCTGCGATGGATCGCCCGCTGGCTGGTCGAGCGCATTCGCTACTATGCCGCGCTGCGCGAGAACACGCGCCACTACACGATGCTCGCCTTCGCAACGGTGCGCACGAAGCTATTGGCACGCGAACAACAATTGCTGACACAAGGATTGCTGAGTTGTGCCGACGACATGTTCTATCTGACGTGGGACGAACTGTCGGCGCTGTCCACGGCTGACCCGCTTCCTGAGCAGGACCAGCACGGCCTGCAGGCACGCGTCCGACGGCGACGCCTGACGCACATGCGGCGTAACGGCAGCCAGCCACCGCTGACGATCAACATCGACTATCAGCCGCAGCGGCATGCTGCCGGTGTATTGATCGGTCACTGCGCCAGTCCCGGCGTCGCCGAAGGTCGCGCGCGTCTTGTGCTCGATCCTGCGACCGACGGTGAGATCCAGGCCGGCGAAATATTGGTGGCGCCTTACACCGATCCGGCCTGGACGCCGCTGTTTCTCGGCGCCGCGGCAATCATCGTCGAGACGGGCAGTTACCTGTCGCATGCGGGGACGATCGCCCGCGAATTGGGAATTCCCTGTCTGGTGGATGTTGCCGGCGTCATGACTTCGCTGCGCAGCGGGCAGCGCCTGTGTGTCGATGCGACGCAAGGCAAAGCGTTCCTCCTCGCGGACATTGCAGACCTTGACGCTCGCGGCGACGCGTCATGATGATCGACGCACTCGCATTCCTGGTTGCGCTGCCACTGTCAGTGGAATTGCTTGGGGCTGCGTGTGCCGTGCTCGATGCCCGACACCATCTCGATCTGCGCGCCGCAGCCCTCGAGCGGCTCGCTGTGCCACTGCTCGCGGCAGGAATTCTGTGGTGGCTGATCGGTGCTGCAAAGTGGCCGCTCCTCGTGGCCGCAGTGCTGTTGGCATTCCTCTGCCACATCGTCTGGTTCTACGTCACCCGTTGGCTGCTTCGGCGCCCGGGTGCCCAAACAGTCGCGCTCGATACCGAATCCGACGATTCCTGAAATCGCAACGCGCCCGAGATCGAAAAAAGAGCCCCGGCGACAAGGGGATTGGGAAGGGGGAGAAGCGTTTGTCGCCGGGGCGTTCAACGGTGTCTCCAAAGCCTGTTGGCTTCACAGACATCCGATTAGTCCATCGGCTTTCGCAGAAGTTCCGCGGCGTCGATCAATCCGTCAGCCAGCCGATGATCTCTGGATAGGCGGACCGATCCTGGATCAGGAACAGATGGCCGCCGTCATAGCCCCGCAGTTCGGCGCCGCGAATGCGCGCGGCCATGGCTTGCATGTTGGCGAACGGTGCGATGCCGTCGTGGCGCCCGGCGCACAACAGCACCGGGATGTCGAGTTCACCGAGCCGCGCCCATGTGTCATGACCGGCCCGCGCTGCCAATTGCAGCGCCGCGCCTTTGACCCGAGCGGGGTCGTCGCTGCCGTGCAGCGCTGCTGCACGACCCCACGCAAGCGCCTTGGCGACGGCGTCGGGGTGCGCGCGCTGCCAAACAGCGGTCTGCCGAAGATCACTGATCGACATCTGCAAGGCGACGCGCTCCTCATCCGGCAGCGGCGCGATCTCGTGCAGCGGGTAGCTGGCACCGCCCGCGCCGCCCGCGCTGGTGCAGGCGAGCACCAGTCTCGAAACCCGATGCGGATGTCGCAGCGCCAGTTCCTGCGCGACCATGCCACCGAACGAAACACCCATCACCGCGGCGCTGTCCCAGCCGATTGCGTCGAGCAGACGTGACGCGTCGTCGGCGTAGTCGCCCATCGTGTACGGTCCGTCCGGCTTATCGCTGCGACCCAGGCCGCGCTGGTCGTACGCCAGCACATCGAATGCACGGCCGAGCGGCGACTCGAAGACGCCGGGCTTCACGCGCAGATCACTCCCGGTACCGCTGATGAACAACAGCCGCGGCCCCGTTCCGGCGCGTTCGTAATAGACGCGCGGGCCCGCGAGATCGGCAAACGGCATGGCTAACCGTTCAGCGCAACGCGATCGTAAATGCCGGTTACCTGATCGAATTTCAGAATCAGTGTGTGCGACACGCGCTTGTCGGGATCGTGCAGATGGTATTTGAATCGCATCTGAGGGGTGCCTTGCAGATACGCGTCATACTCCTTGGTCAGTTCACGTACGTCGCTGGTGATCTCCCGGCTCCAGGTCGCCTTGAACGGCCCGAGCATCGCACCACCTGCCAGGCAAACGATAATTTCGTGATTGGTCAGACCGTGTTCTTCCTGTTTTGCCGACATGCTGGACGCTCCTGCTCCGCGCGGCGTTGTTCACCACCGCGTTCATGCATCGTACTGTGACCGCGCGACGATATCACAGCCGACGCGACGCTAACCAAACTCCACGGTGCCGCGCATGTGCAGCGCGCCGGACGCGCCGCGAATCCACAGCTCGACGCGATCGCCATCCGGTCGGCCGCAGGCCTGTATGGGTTGTCCGTCGAACACTGGCGCCATCGCACGGAACTCGAACCTCGCGACGGTGCGATCGGGCATCTGCGCACGCACGAGTTCGAGCATCGACGTCGCCAGTAGCGGACCGTGAACGACCAGCCCCGGATAGCCTTCCTGCTGGGTCACGTATTCGCGGTCGTAGTGAATCTTGTGACTGTTGAACGTCAGCGCCGAGTAGCGGAACAATCGCGCCGAATCGAAGCACCACTCGCGACACCATTGCACGTCCGCTGGCGCGCTCTGGAGCGCGGGCGCCACGCCTTTGGGTGCGAACTCGCGATAGACGATATCCTGTAACTCGCGGATCGCAACGCCCGTTTTGCCGTTGACGGTGCTGCGGATCTCATGCTCCACGGTCACGAAACACAACTGGCCTGAGCGGCCGTTCTTCTCTTCGACTCCGCGCACATGAGAGACACGCCGAACCGTTTCACCCAGCGCAATCGGTGCCAGGAATTCCAGCCGACTACCGGCCCACATGCGTCGCGGCAGCGGCACCGGCGGCATGAACCCACCGCGTTGCGGATGTCCGTCCGGGCCCAACTCCCGCGATGGCGCGGTATCCAGAAAATACAGCCAGTGCCAACCGGGCCATATCGCAACGCCGGCCTCGGGGACCGCATCTGTCGCATCGAGCGTTGCGTGCAATGCCTGCGCACGCCATGGATCGACCCAACAATTTAGCTCTGCGGCGCGGCCAATCCAGTCCGTTAGTTCCGTCATTTCATTTCTCCGAATTCTTGCCGGATTCGATCGGAGTGCTGTCCGATAGCCGGCACGTCTCCATACGCCGGCCAGCCTGTAGCCCTTACCGGATGCGCCGGCATCCGCACCGCACCCTGCTCGCCACCGATTTCTACCTTTCGCAGCGCCGGATGCGCAGACAGCCCCGCCACGTCGTTGATGGTGCCAAACGCGATCTGAGCGCCCGATAGTGCGTCCGCGATTGCCGCACGCGGCATGCGTGTGAACCATGCCCGTATCGAACGTTCCAGTTCGGCACGGTGAGCAACACGGCCTTCGTTCGTCTCGAAACGCGGGTCCGTTGCCAGCAACGGATCTCCCACCACGCGTCCTGCAAACGCGCGCCACTCACGATCGTTCTGAATGGCGATGACCAACGTGTGACCGTCGGACGTGTCGAATGCACCGTACGGGGCGATCGTCGGATGCGCCATGCCGACGTTCTGCGGCGCACGCCCGAGGTAGTCGTAATGCAACAGCGGTACCGTCATCCACTCGGCCATCACGTCGAACAGCGAAATGGCCACGCGTCCGCCGCAACCGGTCCGCTCACGCCGCCACAACGCTTCGTGAATCGCCAGTGCAGCGCTGACTCCGGTCGCAATATCGCACACCGAAATGCCGATCCGCGCCGGCTGTCCGGGCGGCCCCGATACCGACGCCAAACCGGATTCCGCCTGCACCAGCAAATCGTAGGCTTTCATGTGGGCAAAGGGTCCCTCATCTCCGTAGCCGGAAATGTCGCAGGCAACGAGGCGCGGATAACGCGCGCACAACGACGCCGAACCGAAGCCGGCGCGCTCCGCCGCTCCGGCCGCCAGGTTCTGAATGAACACGTCGGCTCTGCTCAGTAGTCGGTGCAGCAGCGCCGTATCGTCAGGCGCTTTGATGTCGAGTACCAGCGATTCTTTACCGCGATTCAGCCAACTGAAGTACGACGAACTGCCGTTGCCGGCACGGTCGTAGCCGCGCGCAAAGTCACCATCGCCTCGCTCGATCTTGATCACCCGCGCGCCGGCGTCGGCTAGCCGGCACGACGCCATCGGCGCGGCCACGGCTTGCTCGAGCGACACCACCAGCAGGCCCGCGAGCGGGGGCGTTGGCTCATCCGATCGCATCATGACAAGTGAAGCACGTCAGAACGAACGCGGCAGGCCGAGCACGTGCTCGGCGACGAAGCTGAGGATCAGGTTCGTCGAGATCGGCGCGATCTGGTACAGGCGCGTCTCTCGGAATTTGCGTTCGATGTGATATTCGCGCGCGAATGCAAACCCGCCATGCGTCTGCATCGCCACATCACCGGCGCGCCATGATGCTTCCGATGCCAACATCTTCGCGATGTTCGCTTCGGCGCCGCAATCGCGCCCTGCATCGAACAGCCGCGCGGCCTTATCCACCATCAATCCGGCCGCTTCGATGTCTGCATAGCAGCGCGCGATCGGAAACTGCACGCCCTGGTTCTGGCCGATCGGCCGCTCGAACACGATGCGCTCGTTCGCGTACGCAACCGATTTGTCGATGAAGTAGCGGCCATCGCCTACGCACTCGGCCGCGATCAGAATGCGTTCGGCATTCATCCCGTCTAAAATCACCCTGAAGCCACGTCCCTCTTCGCCCAACAGATTTTCCGCCGGGACTCTCAGATCGGTGAAGAACAACTCGCACGAATGATGGTTGATCATTGCGCTGATCGGTCTGACGTCGAGCCCACGGCCCACCGCATCGCGCAAATCGACGATGAACGCCGACAGCCCTTCGGTCTTGCGCTTCACTTGATCCCGCGACGTCGTGCGCGCCAGCAACAGCATCAGATCGGAATGTTCGACCCGGCTGATCCAGACCTTCTGTCCGTTGATCACGTAGTCGTCGCCGTCGCGCCGCGCCGTAGTCTTCAAACTCGTCGTATCGGTGCCGGTGGTGGGTTCGGTAACGCCAAAACTCTGCAGCCGTAGTTCGCCGGATGCGATCTTTGGCAGGTATTGACGCTTCTGCGTATCGGAACCATGCCGCAGGATCGATCCCATCACGTACATCTGCGCGTGGCAGGCGCCGGCATGCGCACCGGAACGGCTGATTTCTTCCATGATCGCCGCCGCCTCGAGCACACCGAGACCGGCGCCGCCGTAGGTTTCTGGAATCAACGCCGTCAGGAAACCGGCTGTCGTCAATTCGCGTACGAATTCGGTCGGATAGTCGTGCGTGGCATCCAGTTTCAACCAGTAGTCTTCGCCATAGCGCGCGCACAGCGCTTTGACCGACGCACGGATCTCGTCGATCTGCGCGTCCCGCGCCGCGGCATCTACGCTCATGTCTTCGCTCCCATTTCTGCTCCCACTGTTTTCTTCTACCACTCTGCTCGACAGCGTATTCTGCGCCATCGATCGGTTCGAATCACAACCCTCAAAGGGAGACATCGCAATGGCACTCTCGCTGGGCGCACACGTCGGCCAACAGAACATGACGATGCCGCAGATGCGGGCGCTGTGGCGCAAGCTCGATCAGGCGCGCTTCGATTGGATCTCCGTATGGGATCATTTTTACGAGGCGCCCCCGGCAGGCGGCACGCAACCGCACTTCGAAGCGCTCGCAACATTGGGCGCGCTGGCCGCGGAGACGCAGCACGCGCGGCTCGGCTGCCTCGTCTTCTACGTCGGCTATCGCAATCCGGCACTACTCGCGAAGGCAGCGACGACGCTGGACCACATCAGTGGCGGACGGTTCGAACTCGGCATCGGTGCCGGTTGGCATGTCTGGGAAGCAAAAGCCTACGGCTATGACTTTCCGGAACTGAGCCATCGATTGGACATGCTCGATGAAGCCGCAACGATCATCCGCGGCATGCTGAGTCAGGAGCGCACGACGTTTCACGGCAAACACTTCCGCGTCGAGGACGCCTCGTGCCTGCCGCGACCGGTGCAGTCGCGATTGCCGATCTGGATCGGCGGTGTTGGCGAAAAACGCACCCTGCGGCTCGTTGCACAACACGCCGACGGCTGGAATGCAGCGTATGTTTCCCCACGGGAATTCGCCCGTCTCAGCGCCGTGCTCGACGGCTGGTGCGAACGCCGCCAGCGCGATCCAAAACAGGTGCGCCGCGCAGTCAATTTGACGTTCAATCTCGCACCGGACGCGAACGGGGTTGCGGCCGAATCGGCGCGTCTGAAGAAGGACTGGGGCGCGGCGGCGGATCGCATCGCCGGCGGCGCACTGCTGGGTACGCCTGCTCAAGCAACCGATCGGATTCTCGAATATGTCGCCGCCGGCGCGACCGAAGTGAATATCGCGCTACGCGCGCCGTGGAACGCCGACGCGCTGGACGCCTATATCGAGGAGGTCGTGCCGCAGGTGCGCGCAGCAACTCAGACAAGGGGGTCAGAGTGACTCCGACCCCTCATCTCCCGGCCAGCGCCTCCGCAAACGCGAGCACGCGCTCGGCCTCCGCCGCGTGGAGATTTTCGACCAGCGCACCGTTGACCACGGCCACCCCCTTTCCCGCGCGTTGGGCATCGCCCCACGCCGCTACGATCAGGCGCGCCTGATCGATCTCGTCGGGGCTCGGCCCGAACATGGCGTTGGCGGCTTCGATCTGCGACGGATGAATCAACGTCTTGCCGTCGAAACCGAGGTCGCGTCCCTGCCGGCAGACGCGCTCGAAACTCTCCGCATTGCGAAAGTCCAGATGCACGCCGTCGAGTGCGACCCGATCGAACGCACGCGCAACGAGCACGCAGTGTGATAGTGCCGCCAACAATGCCTGCCGATCGTCGGTGTGTCGCGCGCGCAACTCCTTGACCAGATCGCTGGTCCCCATCACGACGACCTCGATGCGCGGACTCGAGCCGAGGATCTGCTCAATGCCGAGCACCCCACGCGGCGTTTCGACCATGATCCACAGAGGCAGCGACTCTGCGCGTTCGCCTGCAAGATAGCCTTCGTATGCCCGCACCTGTTCGGCGGATTCGACTTTCGGCAGCAACACCGCATCGATTGCCAACTCCGAGGCCGCCGCGAGATCAGCGCCGGCCCACGGCGTTTCGAGACCATTCACGCGCACCACGAGTTCGCGATAATCGTAGCCGCCATCGCGCACGGCCGCGGCAACCTGTCCGCGGGCCGTGTCCTTGGCATCCGGCGCCACGGCGTCTTCCAGATCGAAGATGATCGCGTCGCAGAGAAGCCCGCGTGCTTTTTCCATCGCGCGCGAATTGGCGCCGGGCATATACAGCACAGATCGTCTCGGTCGAAGATTTTTATTGTTTTCTTTCATTAAGTTATGTCGTTATTTTAAAGTGATTTAGTTGGAATCATTGCATCGAGAACTCGAAGCTCATCCGGGGCGCCGTCAGTTCGAGCGAGTCGGCGCTGTAGCGGCCCATTGCGACGATCCGGACGAGTCGTTTGCCGGCAGCCAGTTGATCGGTGAGTGCAGGCGTCAGCGACGCGAAATCACGGAACATCTGCACGTCCGATGAGCCGCGAGCGGTCAACAGGTACACACCTCGCACCTCCGAGGATGGCAGCAACGCAATCTGATCCGCACTATCGAGCACCTCGCGCGGCAATCCCAGCAGATTCAACGTGTGCACCGGATCGGTCAGATCCACGCCAATGCGGTCGGGCGCGATGCTCGTGAACGGATTCGCCGAACCGCCCGACGCGCCCCAACTCACCATCAGCCACGCGCCGAGCGAATCGGTATCGGCGTCGACCACCGTCTGGGCATTGAACGCCGGCGGCGCGAAGCCGAATGGACGCACCAGACCGCGCACCTCAGCGAGATCGTTCAACGAGACACTCGCGAGATCCAAAGTCGACGTGTCGATGACATAGCGGCTCGGATCGGCATCCGCTACAGCATTGCCGGTGCTGCTAAAGTCGAACGCACCGGCATACAGACCACCCAGGCTGTCGAGATTCACAGCCAGCGGATTCAGCTGCACGACGTCGCCGATCAACGGCGTGACGTCCATACGCACCCGGCCCGACCTCGCATCGAGTGTCGTTGCATTGCTCAGCGTGCCAAACGCGACGATGCGTTGACCCACCGAAATCGAGTCCTTATTGCGTGTCGGCGGGTCGGCACTGAGCGCGTTCACACGCGTCGTCGAGTCAAGGAGCACGCTGAAGGCATTGCGAAATGTATGCGTACCGTCTGCCGAGTCGATATTGGCACGCCTCACCGTCAACGTGTCGCCGGCGCGCGCGCTCACCACACCGCTGACGACATCGCCGTTCGCCCACGGCACGCTGGTACCGGCAATCACCGTCGTCGCAGTCAACGTGCGACTGGTGACCGTGCCCCGCGCAATCACGGGTGTATCCACCGCCTGCCTGCCGAGCGCATTCAAGCCGGCGTCGCCCACCAGCGTCGTGCCATTGATGTCGAAGCGTGTTTGACCATCGATCCCAAACGTCAGCTTGCCGAACTCCCCGTCGCGCAGTTGAAACGGACGTACGTTCAAGGTCACGGTGTTGGCGCTATGATCGACCGAGGTCAGCAGTCCGCGCGCGCGATGTTCGCGGTCCTGCTCGAATTCCGACACCATCGAGAGCAACGGTTGCATCGTCACACGCGCAGGATTCGTCGAAAGATCGATCGTGTTCGACGCGTCGAGATCGAAATCGAGTGTGACGACCGCGGGGATACCCTGTTCGATGCGCACGGGTTCTGCATCGGGCAACTGGATCGTGACCGTCAGCGTGGTCAGTTGATTCCCACCGGTATCGCGCGCGGTAGCGGGCACTTCGTTGCCGTTCGCGTCCTGAACGACGATCTGGGCGTTGCTGAAATCCAGACCGAGAACCACCTGTGTGTAGGTGCCCGCCGGAATCGTTGCAACGGTGAACAGTTCCGTGAGATCGCTGAGTTCGCCAAAGTCGACCGGCGTGGTCAGCGGCACCGTTTCGACGGTATTGCCGTTGGCATCCTGCAGCCGCAGCGACGTGACATCCACTGCGTAGTGGACGAAGTCACCCGCTGCATCGCGGATGCCCACCGTGATCTGGCCGGTTTCGACGACCGGCGTGTCGGATCGATCGCCGCAGCCGCTCAACAGCGATACACCGGCCAGTATCAGCAAGCCTGTCGCGGCGGCGCGCAAAACCGCTGCCAAGCATCTCAATCGGCCCAACCCGGCTCTCAACCGGGACGCGCGATGCATCAGCCTTCTCCGAGAGCGGTTGGTCTTTTCACCCTAGCCGATGCGAGCCGACTGTCCGCCATCGACCGCCAGACAAACGCCCGTGACGAAACGCGCCTCGTCGCTGGCCAGAAACAGCGCGGCATTGGCAACGTCCCAACCCGTGCCCATCGTGTGACCGAGCGGCACCTGCGCGTCGCGTTGCGCAATGAGTTCCGCCCGATCGCGGCCCGCCGCCACATAGCCTTCGATCGCCATTGGTGTGTTCATCAAGCCCGGCATGATGACGTTGGCGCGGATGTTGTATTCGCCGTTGCCGATCGCCAACGACTGCGTATAGGCGTTGACCGCCGCCTTGGACGTCTTGTACGCCACGATGCCAACCGAACACACCGCGGCAATCGACGAGATATTGATGATCACGCCGGCGCGCTGCGCACGCATCACCGGCAATACGTGCTTGCAGGCGAACATCACGCTCTTCAGGTTGGTCGAGAAAATCCGGTCCCAGACCGCTTCGGTCATACTGCTGGGACCACGATCCCCTGCACCGATGCCAACGTTATTATGCAGAATATCGACGCGTCCCAACGATTTCGCACAGGCGTCGATCATGCCGGCGCAGGCTGCTTCAGATGTGACATCGGCTTCGTGCGCGATGCCGCGCCCGCCCTGCTCCACGACCATCGCCAGCGTCTCCTGCGCGGATTCCAGCCGGCGATCGACGAGGCATACCGCCGCACCTTCCTGCGCGAAACGCAGCGCCGTCGCGCGGCCGTTGCCGATCGTCGCGCCCGGCGTCTGCCCAGCGCCAACGATCAGCGCAACCTTGCCTTCGAGACGTCCCACCATGTTTGCCCGCCTGTTGCCTGACTAAACGTCGAACCCTGGCAGCCCCGGATCCGCCTGCACGCCGAAACTGTTCAGTGCCATCGACACCAGATTGTACTGGCCCACCGTGAAAACGATGTCCATCAATTGACGCGTATCGAAGTGCTTCGCCAAGCCCTTCCACGTCGCGTCACTGACGTGCGCGTCGGCGTGCAACTCGTCGGTCGCCTTCAGCAACAGCCGATCGGCATCGCTCCAGCCTTTTGCATCCGGCCCGACCTTGATGCTGCGAATCTCGTCGTCGGTGATCTTCGCACGGCGCGCAATCAGCACGTGCTGACCCCATTCGTAACCGGATCTACATAAATAGCCGATGCGCAGGATGGCCAGTTCGCGTTCACGCACCGGCAATGTCGACTTACCGAGGATGTGATTGGCGAACACCAGCCAACGCTTCATCAATTCGGGGTGGTTCGCCATTGTCTTGAATATGTTCAGCGGCTCGCCGTCGAAACGGCTCATGATGTCCTTGACCGTGTCGTCCCACTGATCCGCCGGAAGCGGTGGGACGCGGGGTTCGGAAACGCGCATGAGAAGACTCCGTTCGGCTGCAATGAGGTTCGCTACTATATCAACTCGACATCAACTCGACCTGCTGCACTGCACTACGTGACGCTTCGTGACGCTTCGTGACACTTCGTGATGCGTTGGCTCATCAACAGGAGACACCCACCATGACTATTCGTTTCGACATCGACAGCCGCTGCGCAATCATCACCATCGATCGACCCCAGGCGCGCAACGCCGTCGATGGCCCGACGGCGCGCTTACTCGCCGATGCGTTCCGGCGCTTCGATGCGAGTGATGATCTGGACGTCGCAATTCTCACCGGTGCCGCAAACACGTTTTGCGCCGGCGCCGATCTGAAAGCCGTGTCGAGCGGAGACGGTAACCGCGTCGGACTCGACGGCGATGGGCCGATGGGGCCGACCCGCATGCTGTTGAGCAAACCGGTGCTCGCCGCAGTGGAAGGCCACGCCGTGGCCGGCGGGCTGGAACTCGCATTGTGGTGCGATCTGCGAATCGCCGCGACGGACGCGGTGTTCGGCGTTTACTGCCGCCGTTGGGGCGTCCCGTTGATCGACGGCGGCACGATCCGTCTGCCACGTCTGATCGGCCACAGCCACGCGCTCGATCTGATTCTGACCGGACGCGGCGTGTCCGGCGACGAAGCCAAAGCGATGGGGTTGGTCAATCGATTGACCGCACCGGGTGCCGCACTCGCCGGCGCGCTGGAACTCGCACACGAACTCAGTCGTTTTCCGCAGCGCTGCCTGCGCAGCGATCGTCTATCGTCGTACCGGCAATGGTCGCAGGATGTGGACGCCGCGCTGCGCGAGGAGACGTGGCTCGGTCGCGAAGTGATCCGTTCCGGCGAGACGCAAGCCGGTGCGGCGCGATTCGCCAGCGGCGCCGGACGGCATGGGGACTTCAAGGAGATTTGAGCGAGAACACGAAGAACTGATGGCGATGGTTCAGGGCGGAGGTGGACGTGTGTAGCGCCGAAAACGCCATGAACCCCTCCCTGGGAGCTCGCGTGGCGCCATCCCTGGGCAACACGGTCCGGCACAACCAACGAAGCGCATCGCTCGAGTGGTTGGGGGCGGATCTTCTATGCGGCGGACCGTCCTGCGCCAGGGACGGCGCAGGACGAGCCTCCAGGGACGGGACTTACGACGCGTCCGCATAGAAGATCCGCCCCCATCACGACCACGAAGCCGATCGAATTCAGGGTCATCCAAGCGCTCTTCCCTGACGGCTCAACAACGGCGCAACATCCGCCACCGTCAACGCAGTCTCACCCAGCAATGCCTCCGCAATCGCCCGTTCGCGGCCCCGGTCCACGCGCATCAGCGGACCGCGCGCGTATAAACGGTGATCGAGTACGAGCCGCGCCCACAACACGCGGCGTGCATCGCCACGACGCCTTGCCGTCTCGCAGCCCTCCCAGGCGAGCAGGATCGCCGAACTGGCGTGATACAGCGCGGTCACTGCCTGGCGCACCCAGAGTTCGTCAGGGGCATCGGCCGCCTCGGCCAGTTCGATCGCATCACGCAGGCCATCTCGTAGTTCCCCGATGAATGTCGTCGGCAGTTCGCCACACTGATCGAGGCGGTCGAGCAACGCCGCTTCATACGCGCCCTGGCAGCCGTTGCGGCCAACTGCCCGGCGGATCGCATCGATGCCGACGATGTTCGATGTGCCTTCCCAGATCGAACCGAGGTGCGCATCGCGCAACAGTCGCGGATTGACGAAGTCCTCGACGTACCCGCAGCCGCCGCGTACCTCCATCGCATCGCCGGTGACGCGCCGTGCATCGCGTGTCGCGCGCATCTTCAACACCGGCGTCGCCAGCCTCAGCACCGCGCGCGCATCGTTCGCACCGCCACCGTCTCGCCCAATTCCCCGACGCGGACCCTCCGCGGCATCGAGTGCTGCCGCGGTGAAGAAGCTCATACTCAGCGCCTGCTCGCTCGGCAGTTGAATCTTCAGCAACTGCCGTTGCGCCAGCGGCAGATCGAGCAGGCGCGTGCCGAATACCTGGCGATGCCGGTACACCTGCCACGCGTCGTGTACCGCGCGGCGCATCAACGCGCATGACTTGACGCCGTTCGAGAGCCGTGACCAGTTGATCATCTCGGCCATCTGCTTCAAGCCGGCGCCGAGATTCCCCAACGGGTACGCAATGGCGCCGTCGAGGTTGATCTCACCGCTCGCCATCGAGC
This sequence comes from uncultured Gammaproteobacteria bacterium, assembly GCA_963812255.1. Lineage (GTDB taxonomy): Bacteria > Pseudomonadota > Gammaproteobacteria > Pseudomonadales > Azotimanducaceae > DATJGR01. Next base: position 65,012 of record CAWEUM010000003.1, read on the forward strand.
GGGTGCCGAGCTTGTCCTTCAGGCGCACGATGCGGTAACGGTTCGGCGAGCCGTCTTCCAGCACACGTGGCATCGCGAACAGTGCCAACCCCCGGGTGCCCTGTGGCGCGCCTTCAGGACGCGCGAGCAAGGTTGCCACCGCTGCATCGGCATTCGAGCAGAACCACTTCTCGCCGTGAACGCGCCATCCGTCAGGCGTACGCGTTGCGGTGCTGGTGAGTCCGCCGACGTCCGATCCACCCGATTTCTCGGTCATGAACTGCGCGCCTTGCCACAGTTGCGCCATGTCCTGGCTCAGCATGCGCGGCAGAAACCGCGCCTTCACGGCATCGTCACCAAACAGCCGGATCAGGTGAGCCGCCGAATCGGTAACGTTGATCGGACAGCCGAGGCCGAATTCGGCTTCGTTGAACAGCAGCGTGAAGGCGTGTTTCGCCACCGCCGGCAGCGGCGTCGACCACCCCAGTATCGGCCGGTGGCTCATCGCGTGCAGACCGAACTCGCCATATGCGGCTGCTTCGAGGCGGCGATACGCAGGATGGTATTCGATCCATTGCCGATCGCGGCCGAATCGGTCGCGTTGATGCAGTACTGGCGGATGACGATCGGCCAGCGCCGCGCACTCATCGAGTTCACCCGCCGCGAGTCCGCCAAGCCGGTCGAAGTGCGGCGCGAGGTGCGCGCGCAGATCATCCGGTAGATATAGTGCCAGCAGGTCTCGCAGCGCCGCGTCGTCGCGATAGAAGTTCATGCCACGCGTGTCCGGCGCAATCGCCGACCCATCGATGTCGCGCTGCGCGTTGTCAGTCATGACCGTTGTCTCCGTCGTCCACTCGTGCGTCCAGCCCCTGCGCCTTCAGCGCATGCAGTACCTGGTCCTCCTGTTCCTCACCGCGCATCTGCAACGTCAGATCCACCACTACCGCCCGCACCGACGAGCCACTGAAGGCGCGCTGATGCGCGATATCGATGATGTTGCTGTCCAGCTCGCCGAGCAATTGCGTGAGTTTGCCGAGTGCGCCCGGCACATCGTCGATTTCGACGTGCAGCCGCACCAGCCGATGGCTGCGCACGAGGCCTCTCTGCAGCAGCGACGACATGATCATCATGTCGATGTTGCCGCCGCAGAGCGGCAGGCCAATACGCCGATTGCGGAACCGATCCGGGGTGCGCAGTACCGCCGCGAGCCCGGCGGCGCCCGCCCCTTCCACGACGGTCTTTTCGATTTCCAGCAGATTGAACACCGCACGTTCGATGCTCGCTTCGTCAACGAGCACGACGTCATCGACATAGCGCCAAATGAATTCCATCGTCAACGCGCCGGGTGACTTCACCGCAATACCTTCGGCGATCGTGCCGCCGCCGGGTACGTTGATCGCCATACGGTGAAACGCCTCGTACGCGGCCGGATAGCGTTCGGTCTGCACGCCGATGATTTCGATGTTTGGATTCACCGACTTGGCGCCAATCGCAACACCTGATATCAGACCGCCGCCGCCGATCGGCACGACGATTGCATCGAGGTCGGGCGCCTGCGCCATCATCTCGAGCCCGAGCGTACCCTGGCCGGCAATCACCGCCGCATCGTCGAATGGATGCACCAAGGTCAATTGCCGGCGGCGGCCCTCCTCCAGGGCAAACGCGCGCGCTTCGTCGAAATGGTTGCCGTGCAGAATCACCTCGGCATCGAACACGCGGGTCTGCTCCACCTTCGCATTCGGTGTCGTGCGCGGCATCACGATACAGGTTGGAATGCCGAGGCGGCGGCCGTGATACGCCACCGCCTGCGCATGATTGCCCGCCGACATCGCAATCACACCGCGGCGTCGTTGCGTCTCGGTCAGCTCCAGCAACCGGTTCAGCGCCCCGCGCTCCTTGAACGACGCGGTGAACTGATGATTTTCGAATTTGAGATGGATCTGTGCGCCGGTCAGCGCAGAAAGCGTATGCGAGTATTCCAGCGGTGTCAGAACGATCTCGGAAGCAATCCGCTGCTGCGCTGCCTTGATGTCGGCCACCGTCACGGACATGGCAGGGTATTCGCTGCTCGAAAAGGTGCATTGAGTATACTGCGCGCCATGCCGCACCACCTCCTCATCGTCTACCACAGCCAGACGGGACACACGCGGACGATGGCGCAAGCGGCGCTCGACGGCGCGCGCGATCCGTTGATCGAAGACGTCGAGGTGCGTTTTCTGCGCGCCGCAGACGCTGGCCCCGACGACCTTCTATGGGCGCACGGCCTACTGCTGGGCACACCGGAGAATTTCGGCTATATGTCGGGTGCGCTGAAGGATTTCTTCGACAGAACCTTCTATCGAGTCGAGGGCCGCATCCAGTCCTTGCCGTATGCGGTGTTCATCAGCGCCGGCAACGACGGCAGCGGCGCGATTCGCGCAATTCGCCGTATCGCCAACGGCTATCCGCTGAGGGAAGTGCAGGAACCGATCATCGTGCGCGGCGACGTCACCACCGAGGCAATCGAGCACTGCAAGGAGTTGGGCATGGCGCTAGCCGCGGGATTGGAGGCAGGTGTGTTTTGATTCGCGGCTCACGACACGCTGACAGGTGCCGGCTCGCCAACCACCGGCAATGCAGCACGCATATCCCGCAGCATGCGCGTGACCCACGCGTAGCTTGCGCCGGCAACGATGACGTTGGCCACTGCGGCCGCACCGAAAATACCCCGATAGCCAAACAGATGGTCGCCGAGCAACGCCAGCGGCACGTAGATCAAGAACATCCGCGTAATCGTCAGAATCAGCGATGGAATCGGCCGCCCCAACGCGACAAAGCAACTGCCCGATACCATCGACACGCCCATCATCGAGTACGTCAACGGGACGATCAGCAAATAGTGATAAGTGGCATCGATCACGGCCGGGTCGTCATTGATCACGCCGACGATAGCGCGCCCGAACAAAGCCAGTACCGCGAAAATGAACACACCCCAGCCGAACGAAAACCGGTAGCCGAAGTTCAACGCGGCGTCGATTCGTTCATGACGGCCGGCACCCCAGTTCTGCCCCACCATCGGCGAGATGCTCGACGACAGCGCCATCAGAATCATCAGCGCGAGCGATTCGATCCGCACCGCGACGCCAAATCCGGCGACGACCGCGTGGCCGTATTTGGCGAGCAATCCGAACACGACACCCATCGATACCGGGCCGATCAGGTTGGTCATGATCGACGGCACGCCGATTCGCAGCACCTCGCGCCACGATTGAAACACCTCGCTCCAGTCGCCCAACGGTTGAATCATGCCGCGCCGCGTCAATACGTACACGGTCGCGCAAAATGTCAGCGACCGAGATATCACGAATCCCCAGGCCGATCCGAGATATCCGATGCCATCGTGAATGCCTGGCAAGCCGAAGATCAGCGCCGGTGCCAGCATCACCTGCACCGCCGCACCCCCCGTCATCAACATGCCCGGAATCCGCGCATTGCCGAGCGCGCGCAGCATCGACATCGCCACCATCGGCAGCGCGAACAACGGCAGACCGATGAACCAGATATTCATGTAGGCGGTGACCATCGGCAGCATGACATCGTCGGCGCCCATAACACGAAACAGGTGCGGTCCAAAGATGCGACCGATCAGCGCGAGCGCTACGACGAGGATCAACACCAGGAGCAACGTATGTGTACCCAGTACGTAGGCACGCGTTCGATCGCCCCGACCGAGTGTGCGCGACATGATCGATGTCGCGCCGATGCCGAGCCCCATCGAAATCGACGACAGGCCCATCACCATCGGAAACGAGAAGCTGACCGCTGCGAGCGGCTGCGTACCAATCCGACCGATATAGACGGTATCGATCATCGACGCGATGATCATCGAGGAGATGCCGAGGAACATCGGCACCGTCAGCCGCATCAGATGCGCGCCGACCAGACCGGTCGTGAGATCCTCGGATCGGGCCACGGCGAATTCCGTTGCTGCGCAAATCGGTTATTGTAGTGCAACCAACCAGCCTCTGAGTTCTTGATAGCGCCGTGACGTCTGAAGCATCCGGCACGGCCGGCCGCACCGCCCGCATCGTCCGCTCGATTGCCGAGATTCCGGCCACCGCGTGGAATGCGTGCGCGAATCCGGGGGGAGCGATTCCCGACAACCCGTTTCTCGATCACGGCTTCCTGCACGCGCTCGAAGCCAGTGGCAGCGTAACGTCGCGCACCGGTTGGCAGCCGTTTCATCTGGTACTCGAGGAGCACGATGCGGCCATCGTCGGCGTGGTACCGATGTACTTGAAGAATCACTCGCGCGGCGAGTACGTCTTCGATGGTGCCTGGGCCGACGCCTGGCATCGCGCCGGCGGCAAGTACTATCCGAAGCTACAGATCAGCGTGCCGTTCACACCGGCAACCGGCCGTCGACTGCTGGCACGGCCCGGTCCCGAACAGAACACCATCGAGCAGCAATTGATCGCCGCATGCGTGCAGATCGCGCGGCAAACCGACGTCTCCTCGCTGCACCTGACGTTCCTACCGGAAGCACAATGGCGCACCCTTGGCGATATCGGTCTGCTGCAGCGCGTCGATCAACAGTTTCACTGGCACAATCAGCGTTACTCCACGTTCGACGACTTTCTCGCCGATCTCGCATCGAAGAAACGCAAGAACCTGAAACGCGAACGCCGCGAAGTCGTCGAAGCCGGCATCGACATCGAATGGGTCACCGGATCGGACCTTCGCGAACACCACTGGGATGCGTTCTTCGACTTCTACACCGATACCGGCAATCGTAAATGGGGCAGTCCGTACTTGACGAGGCGCTTCTTCAGCCTCGTTACGCAGGCGATGGCCGACCGCGTTCTATTGGTGATGTGCAAACGAAACGGCCGGTACATTGCCGGCGCGCTGAATTTCATCGGCGGCGATGCGCTGTACGGCCGCAATTGGGGCTGCATCGAAGATCATCGCTTCCTGCACTTCGAAGCCTGCTATTACCAGGCGATCGATTTCGCGATCAGCCGCGGCTTGGCAAGAGTGGAAGCCGGCGCGCAGGGGCCGCACAAAGTGGCCCGCGGCTATGTGCCGCAGGCGACCTACAGCGCACATTGGATTGCCGACGCGGGGCTACGCGATGCGATCGCGCGGTATCTGAAGGAGGAGCGAAACTACGTGCAGCAGGACATCGACTACCTGAACGCACACACGCCGTTTCGCTCCGATCTTCGCATAGACCCGGTCAGCGATTCTTCAGCAGATCCCGAATCTCGGTGAGCAGAATCTCTTCGCCCGATTGCTTGGCCGGTTCCTCGGGTTTCGCAACTTCCTTCTTCTTCAAGGTATTCATGGCCTTGATCACCATGAAGATCGCGAACGCGATGATGATGAAGTCGACGACCGACTGAAGGAAATTGCCGTAGTTCCACGTCACGGCCGGTGTCGATCCAACGGCGTCCTTCAACGTGACCACCAGGCTCGTGAAGTCGACGCCTCCCAACAACACGCCGAGCGGCGGCATCAGGATATCGGCGACGAACGACGACACGATCTTGCCGAATGCGCCTCCGATGACGATCCCCACCGCCATGTCGACGACGTTGCCCCGCATCGCAAATTCTTTGAACTCCGAGGCCAGCGACATCTCTCTCCTCCCCGCCCTAAAGATCAGCTTTGATCTGCATCAGGTAATTCTTGATGCGTTCCAGGTTCTGCGGTCCCATCCGCAGCAGTTGCTTCTGCAACGGTTTGAGGCTTTCCAATTTCTTGTCTGCAAACTGGTAGTAGACCTTCGGCTGAACGAGTTCGATGTCGCCCTCCACATCAGGGGTCGCCAGCACGATATCGATTGCCTGGCGCATTGCCACCACCGGGTCGGGATCCTTCGCGCCGAGACTTTTCAACGATTCGGCCAACAGAGGCGACAAGGTGCGCAGCAACGCAACGGCCTGTTGCGGGGCTACGCTGACCGCGGTATCGACAGCGGCGTCGAAGCGGTGGTATCCGGCGGGGTCCAGCAACAGTCGATCACCCTGCTGCGTCACCGCAAATTTCCCCTGGGGCGCCAGAAATCCGAGCTGGCGGCGCGGGTAGTCACCATTGCCCGCATTGTCGATGACGACGGCAAACCGCTGCACCAGGTCATCCTGCTTCAACCAACCGGCCATCGCGGGTGACAGCGGGCTCACCTGCTCCCGAACGTAGTCGTCGCTCGAGTCGAGCGGTGGTAGTTGCGTGTTCTGCACTTCCGGCGTTGCCGGCACTTCACCGAGTTCTGCTTCGGCAGTCGCCGGTGCCTCGACCGGCGCCGGTGTCTGCTGCGCCGTCGACGTCATGTTCGGCAGCGCGGCCGATTGCGATTTCCACCACCACAGTCCCCCACCGATCGCTATCACGATGGCAGCGACGATGACGACGATAACGCGCGTTTGCATCTATTCCCTCCCGTACGCTGAAGCATCGGTCGCCGCGACGCGATGCGTCAACCACATGACGTCTGCCCATCGTGCCATGAAATCCATTATCATTTCCTGCTTTTTACGGCACACACTGCGGGCGCTACGCTGTTCGCGCATCGCCAGACCGGACCACCATGACGCGTACCGACATTCGCAACGTGTTGAACCAGCAGATCACAATCGGTCGTGACATCGTCGTTGCCGGCTGGCTGCGGAGCGTACGCACGTCGAAAGGCGGCTTTGCGTTTCTCTCGGTCAACGACGGTTCCTGCTTCGATTCGCTACAAGCGGTCGCCGCAGCGACATTGCCGAACTACGAATCGCAGATCGTCAAGCTCACGACCGGGTGCGCGGTCGAAATCGAAGGCGCCGTCGTCGAATCGCAAGGCAAACACCAGGATCGCGAGATCCACGCCACGCGCATCACGCTCATCGGTGCGATCGACGATCCTGAGACCTATCCGATCGCCAAGAAGCGTCACACGTTCGAATACCTGCGCAGCGTCGCGCATCTGCGGCCGCGGACGAACACGTTCGGCGCGATCGCCCGCGTGCGCAACGCGATCGCGCAAGCGGTGCACCGCTATTTTCACGACAACGGCTTCGTCTGGGTCAACACGCCGATCATCACGGCGAGCGACTGCGAAGGCGCAGGACAACTGTTTCGCGTCAGTACGCTCGACGCGCTGAATCCGCCGCGTGCCGGCAACGGCGTCGACTTCGAACAGGATTTCTTCGGTCGCCAGACGTATCTAACGGTGTCCGGTCAACTGAATGTCGAGAGCTTCTGTCTGGCGCTGTCGAAGGTGTACACATTCGGCCCGACTTTTCGGGCGGAAGATTCCAATACCAGCCGGCATCTGGCCGAATTCTGGATGATCGAACCCGAGGTCGCCTTTGCCGACCTCGCCGCGAACGCGGATCTCGCCGAGGATTTTCTCAAAACCGTCTTCAAGCAGGTGCTCGAAGAACGTCCCGACGATATGGCTTTCTTCGCTGACCGCATCGACAAGGGCGCGATTACGCGTCTCGAACATCTGATCAACACACCGTTTATGCGCATCGACTACAGCGAAGCCGTCACGATTCTCGAGAACTGCGGCGAGCGGTTCGAATTTCCGATCGAATGGGGGCTCGATCTGCAATCCGAACACGAACGCTATCTGACCGAACGTCACATCGGCGGACCGGTGGTGGTCGTCAACTATCCCAAAGACATCAAGGCGTTCTACATGCGTCTCAACGATGATGGCCGTACCGTGGCAGCCATGGACGTGCTCGTACCGGGTGTCGGTGAAATCATCGGTGGCAGCCAACGTGAAGAGCGTCTCGAAGTACTCGATACACGCATGGCCGAGCACGGACTCGGCGAGGAACTGTGGTGGTATCGCGATCTGCGCCGCTACGGCTCGGTACCGCACGCCGGATTCGGCCTCGGCCTCGAACGACTGGTGTTGTACGTCACCGGAATGGACAACATCCGCGACGTCATTCCGTTTCCGCGAGTGCCGCATAACGCGAACTTCTGAGCAGTCGCGCGTGCTGCTGCGAGGCGACTGATCCAATTCGACGATCAAGGGGAGAGATGTTTCGTTCGCTGTTTCGGCTCAAATCGTTTCTGACTCCCCATCGCGTGCTGCTCGGCGCGGGCATCTTCGCGTTTCTGGTCGCGCGGATATTCGAAGCCGCGATCCCTCTGTTTCTGAAGCACGGTATCGATACGATCGCAGCCGGATCCGCCAATGTGCTGATACCTGTGTTCGGCATCGTGGTCGCAGTGGTCGTGCGATTCGCCGTCGTCAGCCAGGCGCGGGTTCTGGTCCGCCGCGTCGGTCTCAACGTCGCGTTTGATCTGCGCGAGCGCTTGTACGCCCAACTGCAGCATCAGGGGGCGCGGTTTTTCTCGAAGTTCACGATCGGCGACATGATGACCCGCGCAATCGCCGACATCAGCCTGGTTCAGCGACTGATCTCCATGGGCAGCATCCTGCTGGTGGTGCTGGTATTCGCAACGGTCGTCGGGTTCAGCTTCATGCTGTACCTTTCGCCCGCGCTGACGGCGCTGATCCTGCCGCCGCTGCCGTTCGTTTTTCTCTACGCATGGTACGCGTCGCGCGAGATGGGCGTGTCCTCGCGCGCCGTGCAGGACCGCATGTCGGATCTCGGTACACACGTGCAGGAAAACCTGTCCGGCATCCGCACCATTCAGGCGATGGTGCAGGAGAACAACGAGATCGAACGTTTTGCCGACACCAATCAGCAGTACTCGGAAGCGTTCTATCGGCAGGCGCAGATCAATTCGTTGATGGGCGCCTGGATGCCGACTCTCGCCGCGGTGTGTTCCATCGTCATTCTCGGCTACGGCGGCAGCCTGGTGCTGGCAGGCAAGATCACTGTCGGGACGTTCGCGGCATTCTTCATGTACGTGAACATGGTCGTGCAACCGTTTCGCGTGGCCGGCTTCATCGTCAATCTCTTTCAGCGCGCAGCCGTCGCATCGGACCGGCTCTTCGAAGTGTTCGATCTGGCACCGGAGATCGACGATGCACCGACGGGCGACACGCCCGCGCAGGTTCGCGGCGCGATCGAGTTCAGACATCTGAGCTTTGCTTACGCCGCGCGCGAACCGGCACTGAACGACATCACGTTGATGGTGGAGCCGGGCGAGTCGGTCACGATCATGGGCCGCGTCGGCGCTGGCAAGACGACATTGTTGAAACTGCTGGTACGACTGCTCGATCCGCCGCCTGATACCGTGTTCATCGATGGTCACGACGTGCGCGACTATCCGTTGGCGCAGTTGCGCTCCCAGGTTGCGCTGGTACCGCAGGATCCGTTCCTGTTCGGCGAACCGCTACGCGACAACCTGACCTATGACGATCCAGTTCGCGCGCTCGATCTGATCTGGGAAGCCGCCGCATCGGCGGATTTCAAAGAGACCGTCGAGGGCTTCGCCGAACAGCTCGACACGATCGTCGGCGAGCGCGGGGTCACGCTGTCCGGTGGGCAAAAGCAACGTGCGACACTTGCGCGCGGATTGATCCGTCAGGCGCCGGTGCTGATCCTCGACGACTGCTTCTCGAGCGTCGACACCGAGACCGAGGAACACATTCTGTCGGAGCTGAAACGTCTGCGCCGGGGTCAGACGACTTTGCTGGTCTCGCACAGGGTGTCCACAGCTCGGCACTCGGACCGTATCATCATGCTCGAAGACGGACGGATCGTCGAAGCGGGCACCCACGCAGATCTGTTGGCACGCGGCGGCCCCTACGCGGAACTCGAACGCATTCAGCGTGAAGGTGCCGACGCCGCCGATTACGCGGCTGCGAGTACGCCGGCGTGAGCGAGTCGACCGTCGACGCCGCACCCCCGGGGCCACCACAACGCGACCACGCGATGTTCGATGCGGAACTGTCGGGCCGCGCATTGAACCTGCAGTTGCTGCGCCGTCTGCTGCGGTGGATCCGACCTTATCGCGCAACCGTCGTGTTGAGTTCGGCGTTGATCCTGCTCGCATCGGCGCTACAGGTCCTGTTGCCGGTGGTGATCTCGGTGGTGGTGGTGGATCACGTCATCATGGGCAATCACAAGAACGTAACGCCGGACATGGGCATGATTGGTGTCAGCCAATGGCTGCAGGATACGCTACACGTCCCGCCGCTTGCCGGCGCCTGCATATTGTTCGCACTGCTGCAGATCGGCTGGGCTATCACCGGTCACTACCATCGGATGACGTTGATCAGAGCGGTGATCAACGGTCTGCGCGATCTGCGCCTCGATCTATTCCGCCATCTCGAAACGCGTCCGTCGTCTTTTTACGATCGGGTCGCGGTTGGCCGGATCATGACCCGGATCACCAACGACGTCGAAGCGCTTTACGAACTACTGCGCGGCATCGGTACATTGATCGGCGAATTCGTGCCGTTCTTCGTCGCGATGGCGATCATGCTCGCGGTGGATGTGAAGCTGACGTTGATCATGTTGCTGGTGATGCCGTTGATGGGCAGCGTCACGTATGCGTTCCGGCAGAAGACGCGCTACCTGTTCCGTCTGGTGCGGCAGTCGGTGTCGGCGCTGAATCAAAATCTGCAGGAAAACCTCGCTGGTTTGCAGGTGGTGCAGCTATCGGAACGCCAGCGCTACAACCTCGACCGTTACGGCACCATCAATGCGGCTAACCGCGAGGTCGAGATGCGTTCGATGCGCATCGAAACGTTGTATGGCGCGTTTACCGACAGCGTTTCGTCGATCGCGCTGGCGATGGTGATCTGGTACGGCGCCGGCGCGGTGCTGCACGAGCACGTGTCGCTGGGCGGCGTCATTCTGTTCACGCGTTTCATCGACATGTTGTTCCACCCGATCGTCGTGCTCGGCGAACAGACGAACATTCTGTTTCGCGCGATGGCAAGTGGCGAACGCATCTTCCAGGCACTCGACTGGGACGAGAAAATTCACGAACCGGAGAAGCCCGAACCGCTGCCGCCGCGGCTACGCGGCGAACTCGAGTTCCGCCACGTCGACTTCGGGTACGATCGGGGCGTGCCGGTGCTGCGCGACGTGTCATTCGATATTCGACCGGGCGAAAAGCTGGCAATCGTCGGTCCTACAGGTTCTGGCAAGAGCACCCTAATTCGGTTGTTGGGACGGTTTTACGATTTCGACGATGGCCAGATCTTTCTCGACGGCATCGACCTCAACCACATCCACACGCGCGACCTGCGCCGCCGCGTCGGCGTGGTGCTGCAGGACTTCCATATATTTTCCGGATCGATCTACGACAACATCGCTCTCGGTGATCCGGCGATATCGCGCGAGCGAGCGCGGGCCGCGGCGCAAACGGTCAACGCGGATACGTTCATCACGGCGTTGCCCGAGGGCTACGACACCATATTATCCGAGCGCGGCCAGAATCTGTCCCAGGGCCAGCGCCAACTGCTCGCATTCGCGCGGGTGCTCGCGGCAGACCCCGAAATTCTGGTGCTCGACGAAGCCACCGCGAGCATCGACACCGAAACCGAACTGCTGATCCAGGACGCCCTGCGCAAACTGACCGAGGCGCGCACGTCGATTCTGATTGCCCACCGGTTACAGACGATTCAGGAAGCCGACCGCGTGCTCGTGCTGCATCACGGACGCGTTGAAGAACTCGGCACCCATGAAGAACTGCTGGCACGACGCGGCCTCTACTACACGCTGCACACGCTGCAGTTTCAGGCGGTCACCGACGCCGAAATAGATGAAGCGACGAAGGGGTTGTGATGCGCTTCGTTCCCGAGAAGGACAGGGTCAGAGTGCTTCACCAAAACAGGCAGCCGACGCTCCGCGTCGCATAACCCATTCTGACCCCCTCACCAGCCCCCTGGGATGATCGCGGCGCCTGGCGGACCGTCATCGTTCGCCGACGCGCTTCTTCAGGGGTATCACGTCGACCGCACGTTCCGCCAAAGTCTGCACCCGGCCGTCGTGATCATGGCGCCCGATGCGGTAGTAGGTGATGCACCACAGCGCGAGGAAATACAGGATCATCAGGCTCGGACCGTAGACCATGCCGAGTTTGAAAATGACTTCGGGCGGCACCTGCCCCGGTGCTGCGCCGCGCGGAAAATGGATCAGGTCGAGCGTGATGCCCGCAATCAGCGCGCCGATACCCGATGTCGCTTTCGCTGCGAATGTGCGCGCCGCGAAGAACAACCCCTCCTCGCGCCGCCCGGTCGACATCTCGCTGTCCTCGACGATGTCCGCCAGCATCGACGACTGGATGATGCCGAACATGATGATCAACGTCACCTCCAGGATCTGGTGCACGAGCATGACCGGAAACAGCCACAGCGTGTGATTGGCAGGAAACCACCCGGCCAGGCGCAGCAGCACCGGCGCCGAACCGAACACGATCGAAATCGCATAGATGCCGATCGCACTCGCCTTCTTGTCGAAACGACGCGTGACGCGCGGCGCGAGATTCGCCGCGAGCCCGGCGGAGAGGAACAGCGACAGGATGATCCAGCGAACCTGCTCGGGCTTGAACTCCCAGAAGTGGGTATTGATATACGTATTGAAATTCGTGCTGACACCGGCGCCGATCGCCGCGAAAAGACCAGCGAGAAACAGCGCAAGGAAATTCCGGTTCGACAACGTCACCTTGACGTCGTGAATGATCTGCATCGGCCGATGCGATGCACGCACCGGCGGTTGGCGAAGATACGGAATGTGTCCGTGCAATCCCGCTGACGACGCGACGATGGCAATGAACATCGCAACGGCCCCGATCGCGCCGTAGGTTTCGAAGGTCGTTGGATTATCGATGCCCATTGCCACCATCAGCGCGCCCCACATCAACAGCGCCATCAGCAACCCACCGATCCAGCCGAACATGTAACGCAGCGACAGCAGCCGCGTGCGTTCGTCGTAGTTCTCGGTCAGTTCGGCGACGATGCTGGTGCTCGGAATTTCGTACATCGTGATAAACTGCCGTACCAGCACTGCGCCGGCCGTCAGATACAGGAACAGGCCGAATTGCGACAGATGCGCAACAGGTGGATTCCACAGGAAGAAGTAAGCGATCGCGACCGGCACTGCGGACGCGTACATGAATGGATGCCGGCGTCCCCAGCGCGAACGCGTGCTGTCCGACCAGAAGCCGACCACCGGATCGGAGATCGCATCGAAGATCATCGCGATCAGAATCGCGATACCCGCCAGAGACCCGGGCAAACCGAGCACCTGGTTGTAGTAGAACATCAGGAAATACGAAAAGCCGTTGTCCTTGACGCCGTACGCCACCGAACCAAACCCGTACAACCAGCGAATGCGATTCGTCAACGGTGGCGGTTGCATCGTCTCCCCTTCATCGGCCTCGCCCGGATGGTAGCCGGCTTACTCGGGTCCGAATAGGCGCGATCCGCATACCCGGCTAGAATGGCGGCATGAGCGATCAACCCAAGAGCGGCGAAAAATTCCGGACGCCGCTAGGCTTCAACGCCATCAAAAACGGCATCAAGGGCGATCCGGGGACGGTTCGCATCAGCCAGCGCAAGCCTGCATGGCTGCGTGCGCGCATCGGCAGCGGTAAACAGTACGAATCGGTCAAACGCACCGTGCACGAGCATCGTCTGAGCACCGTTTGCGAGGAATCGCACTGTCCGAACATCGGAGAATGCTGGAACAACGGCACCGCAACGATCATGCTGATGGGCTCGGTGTGCACCCGCGCGTGCCGTTTCTGTGCGGTCGATACCGGCAATCCGAACGGTTGGCTCGACCACGCAGAACCTGCCAATGCGGCCGAAGCGGTGCGTTTGATGAGGCTGCGCTACATCGTGCTGACGTCGGTCGATCGCGACGATCTCTCCGATGGCGGCGCCGCCCATTACGCAGCATGCGTGCGGGCCATCAAGGCGATGAACCCAACGACCGCCGTCGAGGCGCTGACCCCGGACTTCAACGGCGATGCGCGCGCCGTCGAGACCGTCGTCGATTCGGGCCTGCAGGTGTTCGCGCAGAACGTCGAAACGGTCGAACGGTTGACGCATCCGGTGCGCGATCCGCGCGCGAGCTATGCACAAACGCTCGGCGTGCTCGAACATGCCAAGCGCCACCGCAGCGACGTGCTGACGAAAACGAGTTTGATGGTTGGTCTCGGCGAAACGGATGACGAAATCCGCCTGACGATGGACGACCTGCGTGCGCGCGGTGTCGACATCCTCACGCTCGGTCAGTATCTGCAACCGACGCTGAACCATCTGCCGGTCGCGCGTTGGGTACATCCAGACGAATTCGCTCGGTATCGCCAATGGGGCCTCGCCCGTGGTTTCATCGAAGTGGCATCCGGTCCGCTGGTGCGCTCGAGCTATCGCGCCGATCGGATTCTCGAGAAGAACAACCTCGGACTCGAATCGGCGAACACCGCGGCCACTCCCATCAGGATGGTTTGACAGACTTCCCACATGAGCGACATCGCCCCTTCAGACACCGTTTTGTGCTTCGACACCGATTCGAATGCCACGCCGCTGCATATCGTGCGCAGCGACGACTATGCAACATGGATCGCCGAACAGCCGACGCGTGCGCGCGAATGGATTGCCGCGACCGGGCCTCGCAATCAGGCCGGCACGCTGGCGTGGATTCCGACAGATGAGGGTGCAGAGGCGCTCGCCATCGTCGGCAACGATCCGTTGTATGCCATCGGCGATCTGCCGTTCCGACTACCGCCCGGGGTCTATCGCGCGCAGACACTGGCGTCGAACTCAACCGACCTGACCGTGCTCGGCTGGGGACTCGGTGCCTATCGTTACGGCCGCTACAAGGCGGCTGAACGTTTGCCGGCGCAGCTCATCGTGCCGAGCCAGTGCAACGCCTCGCTGCTACGCGATCAGCTCGACGCGACGGCGTTCGTGCGCGACCTGATCAACGCGCCGGCATCCGACATGCTGCCCGAGCAGCTGGCAGACGCGGCTGTCGCCCTCGCGAAAGCGTTTGGCGCGCGCTGCAGCTTGATCGTCGGCGACGATCTGCTTACCCGGAATTTTCCGACGATTCACGCGGTCGGCCGCGCCAGCACCAATGCGCCACGACTGATCGACCTCACATGGGGAGACGAGGCGGCGCCGCGCGTCACTTTGATCGGCAAGGGTGTCTGCTTCGATTCCGGCGGCCTCGACATCAAACCGGCAAACGGCATGCGGTTGATGAAGAAGGACATGGGCGGCGCGGCGCATGTGCTCGGGATCGCGCGTCTCGTGATGTCGCAACAGTTGCCGGTGCGGCTGCGCGTGCTCGTGCCAGCGGTGGAGAACGCCATCGCAGGCAACGCATTTCGTCCCGGCGACATCATCACGTCGCGCGACGGCACCACGGTGGAGATCGACAACACCGACGCAGAGGGGCGGCTGGTGTTGTGCGACGCGCTGGCACTGGCGTGCGAGAGCGATCCCGGCCTCATCATCGACTTCGCCACGCTGACCGGCGCGGCGCGGGTTGCCCTCGGCACCGATGTGCCGGCGCTGTTCTGCAATGACGATGAATTGGCAAATGGATTGCTGAACGCGGCCCGCGACGTCGCCGACCCGCTATGGCGGATGCCGTTGCATCAACCCTATCGCAAACTGCTCGACAGTTCGGCCGCGGATCTGGTCAACAGCGCAAGCGCGCCGTATGGCGGCGCGATCACCGCGGCCCTGTTTCTCGAAACGTTCGTCACGCCGGGCGTGCCGTGGGCACACGTCGATCTGATGGCGTGGAATACTGCGAGCACACCGGGACGTCCGCAGGGCGGCGAGGCGATGGGGTTGCGCGCGGTGTATGCTCATCTGGCGACTCAATTCGGCCGCTGACTCAGGGCACCGTCATCACCGAAGGATCTCGGGATCTCCACCATGTTCATCGCAATGAATCGTTTCAAGATTTCTCCCGGACACGAAGACGACTTCGAGGCCGTCTGGCGCGAACGCGAGAGTTACCTCGATCGCGTGCCGGGATTCAAGACGTTTCATCTATTGAAAGGCGCAACCAGCGACACGCATACGCTGTATGCATCGCACTCCGTGTGGGAATCGCGCGCGGCATTCGTCGCGTGGACTCAATCCGAGTCATTTCGCAAGGCCCACGCGCAAGCCAATCCGCGCAAGGGAACGTATCTCGGGCATCCCGAACTCGAGACGTTCGAGTCGGTACTGTAGGTCGATGACCGATGCGTTGTTCAAACGGCTCGAGGCCGCGCCGTCCGGTACGTCGGTTGCGTTGCGCGACGTGCTCGATGCGCTGCGATTCACCGAGGACGGCCTGATCCCGGCCATCGCCCAACGCCACGATACGGGCGAAGTGGCGATGGTCGGCTATATGAATCGTTCGACGCTCGAGGAAACACTGACGACCGGACGTGTCTGCTACTACTCACGCAGCCGCAACCGGCCGTGGCGCAAGGGCGAGGACTCCGGAAACATCCAACTGCTTCGCGGCTTGCGGATCGACTGCGATGGCGATGCGCTGCTGCTAAGCGTGGAGCAGCACGGTCCGGCGTGCCACACCGGACAGCGCCGCTGCTTTTATCTGCAAGTCAATGGGGAACGCGTGACGGTCACCGACGTACCCGAGCGCCGCCCCGAAGACATGTACGGTGCCGCTGACCACTCGATTGACCGCTCGACTGACTCCTCGACGGAGTAGTACCAATGGATATCAAACTCTACAACACCCTCTCCGGGCGCAAGGAACTATTCGAACCGCTCGACCCGAACTGCGTGACGATGTACGTCTGCGGACCCACGGTGTACAACCTCGTGCACATCGGCAACGGTCGTCCGGCAGTGGTGTTCGACGTGTTGTATCGATTGTTGGCGGCGACGTATCCGCAGGTGCGCTACGCAGCCAACGTCACAGACATCGACGACAAGATCAACAAAGCCGCAATCGACGGCGGCGAAACGATCGCGGAACTTGCCGAGCGTTTCACTCTTGCGTACAACGAAGACATCAGCAGGCTCGGCAACCTGCCTCCGACGCTCACGCCGCGGGCAACGCACCACATCCCGGAAATCACCGCGTTCATCGCTCGTCTGATTGAGCGCGGTCATGCTTATGCGGCCGATGGTCACGTGCTGTTCGACGTACAGTCCGATCCCAACTACGGCATGCTGTCGCACCGCTCACTGCAGGACATGCTGGACGGAGCACGAGTGGAAGTGGCGCCGTACAAACGCGACCCGAAGGACTTCGTACTGTGGAAGCCGTCGACACCGGAGTTGCCGGGTTGGGAAAGCCCGTGGGGCCGCGGCCGTCCGGGCTGGCACATCGAATGCTCCGCGATGATCCGCAAACACCTGGGACCCACGATCGACATCCACGGCGGTGGCTCCGACCTTACATTCCCGCACCATGAGAACGAACTGGCGCAGGGGCGCTGTGTCGACGACGGCGAGACCTACGTCCGCTACTGGCTGCACAATGGCATGCTGACTTTGGGCGAGGAGAAGATGTCGAAGTCGGTCGGCAACATCATCACGTTGCGCGAACTGCTCGATCGCCGTGGCGGCGAAGTGCTGCGCTACGCGCTGCTGTCGGGGAACTACCGGTCACAGCTCGCCTGGTCGGACGATCTTCTGAATCAGGCTCAAGCAAGTCTCGACCGGATGTATCAGGCGTTGCTCGAGACTCCACACGGCAACGCGACGCGTCCGGATCAGTTCAAGCACGCGCCGATCGAATCGTTTCCGCCGGCAGTGGCGGAGGCACTCGCCGATGATCTCAACACCACCGGAGCGCTGGCCGCGATGCACGGCATCGTCGGCGACATGCACCGCGCCAACGACCCTGCAAAGTCGCGTGCGCTGCGCGATCAGTTGGTCGCTGGCGCGTGGTTGATGGGGTTGCTGACCGAAGACCCGGAGGCGCATTTCAAATCGGCGTGTGGTCTCGACACGGCACATGTCGAGGAACGTATCGCTGCGCGCAATGCGGCGCGGGCGTCGAAGAATTTCAAACTGGCCGATGAGATTCGCGACGAATTGCTCGCGCAGGGGATCGAACTCGAAGACAAGCGCGACGGGACCCGGTGGCGAGCGCGGAACTGATGAGCGCGTTTCTGTCGGTGGTTCCCGGGGATTCCACATCGCGGGTGACGAACACCATCGCAACGTGACGCCATCGTTGGCGTAGCGCTATCTGGGGATGAGTCGGCCGCCAAGCACGCAGGTGGGCACGATCAGTGCCAGGAACGTCAGGTGATACCAGAGGGGCATCAGTTTCCAGACGCCGGCCTGAACTCCGATACCCGTCAGCAGCAATAGCACGGCCATGGCAAGCACCGCGACATTGGCCCGCTGCTTCGCGACCCTGGCCGCTGCGAGTCCTGCAACGAACGAACACACCAGACTCAACGCGATCGCCCCGACAAGTGGGCCCGTCGCGGTGAAGGGCTGCTCTTTTTCGACGGAATCGACGGCCGCACCGAAGAGGGCAGCATTGCCGCTAAGCCAGAGCGCCGTCCAAACGATATATCCGACGATGACGCCGATTACGATGCGAGTCATGGATTCAACCCCCTTCCGATACACGACCCGATCGTGGGTGACCTGCAGAGCGCATCTGCGGCGAGTTGGGGCGCAATCGGAATTGCATGGTGCGCAACCACCGAATCGCTTCGGTCGCCGACCAATCCGATCGACATCTTCTTCATCACAATCCTCAAACCGGGATCCTGCTCCGATTCATGGCACGCGCAATACCATCACGCGATCCCCGACGGCGCCATTGAATCCAACTCAAGTACCCAACGCGCACGCTTCATTGTCCACGGCATGGCGCCGCTCGCTATACTCGCGCGGCGTTCAGGTGCCGAGGCCGTGAGGTGTTCCCTCATCGACCTCGGATAATCGGGAAATCGGTGCGCGACGGGATGGTGGAGATAAAGGGTCAGAGCGACTCTGACCCTGTCTCCTGCTCCCCGCAATGCCGATGCTGCCCCCGCAACGGTAAGTCCGCGATGAGGGTCTGACGCCACTGTCTTCAACGATGGGAAGGCGACCCTCCTGCCGTCTGTACACACAGATCGCCGCGACGAGCCCGGAGACCGGCCCGAATGGGACGCGGGCGTTTCGACGTGCCGCGAAATCGACACGTCGCGCGGGGTCCGAGCGACTCATCGAGGTTTCATCGCATGTTCAGGTCAAACGTTGTCCGCAACATGGCGGCGGCATGCGGCGTTGCCGTATCTCTCGTTCCGATCGCTACCCGCGCCGCAGAACCCCAACCAACCGAGCAGATCACCGTGCTCGCCACACGCACCGAAACACCCGTCGATATCGCGCCTGCGCCAATCGAGATCATCGATCAGGCATCAATCGATGCCCGTCAATCCGGCGTACCTGCCGATCTCTTACGCGGCGCGCCGGGCTTCGCGGTGAGCCAATCAGGCGGCACGGGGAGCGTTACTGAAGTCCGGTTCCGCGGCGCCGAGGCGAATCAGCTGCTCGTGATGGTCGACGGAATCGCGATCAACGATCCTGCGCTCGGCGCGTCGGTCGACTTTGCAAACCTCGATCTGATCGGCGCAACGCGCATCGAAGTTCTGCCGGGCGCGCAGAGCGCGTTGTGGGGCAGCGACGCGATGGCGGGCGTGCTGAACTTCGAAACCACACCGGCGCCCGGGGCCAACGTGGGCAACGTCTGGATCGAAGGCGGTTCGAACGACACCGCGCGCGAGTCGATCCAACTCGCACAGCGCAATGACGCGTGGTACTACACCGTGAACGCGCGCCACACCGAAACCGCTGGGACGAATATCGCCACCCAAGGCGGCGAAGACGACGGCTATCGAAACACAACAGTTCATCTGAACACCGGTTACACCGGCGAATACCAGACGGTGACGTTGGTTGCCCGCCAGGTAAACGCGCAGAGCGAGTACGACCCGACTCCGTTCCCGGACTATGTTCCCGTTGACGGCAATCTGGAGCTGAACGTTCGTCAACGACTGCTGGGCATCTCCGCAAGCATCGACTCACCAACCGGTTTCAGCAACCGCGTGTCGGTGAAGCACTACGAATCGCGCAACGACAATCTCACCGATGGCGCACGCGACAGTTCCTCCGACGGCGACAAGAATCAATACGGCTATCAGGGCGACTACAGCTTCGGTGTTGGATCCACATCGAATCTGCTGACGTGGGCCTACGAATACGCGAGCGAAGGCTTCAACCAGCGTGGTGTGGCGGGCGCGTTCGGCGACCCGAATCAGAATCAAAACATGGATACGAAGAGCCTGATCGGCGAATACGTCCTCGATTGGAATCGGGTAAGTGTCTCGCTGTCCGCGCGCCACGACGAAAACAGCGACTTCGATGATTCGAACACGTACCGCGCGGCGCTGCGCATTCCGATCGCGACATCCGGCACGACTTTGTTTCTCGGCGCCGGTACCGGCACGAAAAATCCGACCTTCGTCGAACGCTTCGGATTCACACCTGACACGTTCATCGGTAATCCGAATCTGCGTCCGGAGCACTCGCGCAGCGCTTCCCTCACCGTCGAACAATTCATCGGCGACGCCGTCCGTCTGCGCGTCACCGGATTCCATGATCGGCTCCAGGACGAAATCAACGGGTTCGTATTCGACGCGAATGCGCCCGGCTTCACCGCGCTGAATACCAACGGGAAGAGCCACCGTGACGGCATCGAACTGTCGGTCCGTGCGCGGTTGAACGAACTGACACGAGTACGCGCCGACTATACGTACATCGATTCAACGCAGGATGAAGGTGGCAAGCAGGAAGACGAACTGCGTCGGCCGCACAACAGCGGCCGGGTGGTTATCGACTTCGATCCCCTGCCCGATCGGTTGATGTTCGAACTCGGCACCGCCTATGTCGGAGACCACTACGACGACGACTTTGCGACATTCCCCGTGACCCGACTCAAGCTGGACGGGTACACGCTGGTACACTTCACGGCACGTTATCGATTCAACGACCATTTCGAACTGACGGGGCGTATCGAGAACGCCACAGACGAGCACTATCAGGACGTCTGGGGTTATGCGACGCCCGGCCGTCGTGGATTCGTTGGACTCAACATGAGGCTGTGATGAAATCGTTCGAGCGGATGATCGGCGAGACCTGGGATTCGAGCATCGTCCCGACGTTGTGCCGTTACATCGAAATCCCCAACAAATCACCGATGTTCGATGCCGACTGGCACGCGCGCGGCCATATGCGCGACGCTATCCACCTGTTGGCAGACTGGTGTCGCTCCAGCGACGTGAACGGCCTCGCGCTCGAGATCGTCGAACTCCGGGGCCGCACCCCGGTTTTGTTCGGCGAGATCCGAGGATCGTCGCCCGACGTGCCGACGGTGCTGCTTTACGGCCACTACGACAAACAACCCGAATTCACCGGCTGGCAGAACGGTCTCGGTCCGTGGACACCGGTGATTCGCGACGGGCGCCTGTACGGCCGCGGCGGCGCGGACGATGGCTATGCGACGTTCGCGAGTCTCACCGCGATCGCGGCACTGCAGCAGCAGGGCTTGCCGATACCCCGTTGCGTGCTGCTGATCGAGGGTTGCGAGGAAAGCGGCAGCTACGATCTGCCGGCCTATCTCGAACATCTCGGCGCGCGTATCGGCACGCCGGATCTGGTCATCTGTCTCGATGCCGAATGTGGTGACTACGAACGGTTGTGGCTGTCGTCGTCGTTGCGCGGCCTGCTGCTTGGCACATTGGAAGTGTCAGTGCTCACCGAGGGCGTGCACTCGGGCGCCGCGAGCGGCATCGTGCCGTCGAGCTTTCGGATCCTGCGCAGTCTACTCGACCGCATCGAAGACCCAACGACCGGGCGCATGATCGAGCCGCTGCACGTACCGATCGATGCGCAGACGCGCGCCAACGCGCGGGGACTCGTCGAAACGCTCGGCGATGTGATCGTCGATCGCTATCCATGGCAATCGGCGATGACGCCGATGGCGCATGACGCGGTCGAATTGGTATTGAACAACACCTGGCGGCCGACGTTGAGCGTGACGGGACTGTCCGGCGCGCCGCCGGTCACGTCGGCCGGCAACACGCTGAGGCCATCGACATCGGCCAAGCTGTCAATCCGTCTGCCACCGACGCTCGATGGTGGTGTGGCCGAACGCGCCGTGAAATCGCTACTCGAAGCCAATCCACCGTACGGCGCGCACGTACGTTTCATCTCCGACGGCGCGCAACAAGGCTGGGCGGCACCGAAGGTTCCGCCAGCGCTCGCCGAAGCGTTTGCAGACGCATCACAACGCTATTTTGATCAACCCGTTCGATACATGGGTATGGGCGGCACGATCCCCTTCTTGAAGATGTTGGGAGATCGATTCCCGAATGCGCAGTTCATGGTGACGGGTGTGCTGGGGCCGCACTCGAACGCGCACGGACCGAACGAGTTCCTCGACATCGAGACGGGCAAGCGCGTCACGTGTTGCGTCGCGCACGTGCTGGCGAATTACGCGACGCGATCCTGACGGCTCGGTGGACTACGGCCGCCGCTCAGTGCAGCAAACGGCTATCGGCGCCGAACTGCGCCCTCAGGAAATCCATCTGATCGCCGAGGATCCGGCCGCTGTTGATCAGCGCGAGGTATTCCGCGAAGTTCGGCACGTACGGCAATGCGAGCAGTTCCATGTGACGTTCGTGCAACAACCGATCGCCCTTACGATGGTTGCAGCGACGGCACGCCGCCACGACATTGTCCCACTCGTCGCGTCCGCCGCGCGAACGCGGTACCACGTGATCGCGGGTCAACTCTCGATCGAGATGGTGGTGCCCGCAATACAGGCACATGTTGCGATCGCGGCGGAACAGCGCCTGGTTCGTCAACGGCGGCACATGCCGCAGCGGCGGCACCACACGGCCTTCACAGGCGATGATGCTGTGAACGTCCATGTGCGACTGCGAACCGTCGAAGCGCGAGTGTCCGCCGCGGATTTCCAGAATCGGGTCACCCAGTGACCACAGAACCAATTCGCGCGCATACAGGCAAACGGCATCCTGCCAGGTCGACCATTCTATGGGTTGACCCGCCACGTTGAGGCGCAGGATACGCGGTGCGCGCTCGAATTCTGCCAACGTTGCCAACACGAAATGTTCCTCGCGAACACTCTCGGACCCGTTCTATCAGCTCACTCGGATCGACCGGACTGATCGGGGCGGCTAATCATGAACAAAGTTCGAAACTGACGCAAACGCCAACGAGCGGTCGAAGCCGCTCGTCGCGCTGAACATTTGCGGGCGGCAGATCAGCCGGCCGCGGCGGACTCGACGTCGTTCTGCAATGCCGGCAGCACCTTGGCCGCAAACAGACGCAGATTGCGCTCCGCTTCGTCGTACGGCATCCCGGCGTAACTGAACACCGACGTGAACGCTTGTGAACGCGTTTTCTCGCAGGTCTGCCGAATTCGGTCGATGCACATCTTCGGCGTACCCCACACCTGTAGATCGAGATACATCTGTGTCATCTCGTCCGCGCTGCGGCGGTCCGATTCGGACATCGCGGCGTAGAACTCGTAGCCTTTCGTCTTCGCGAAGTGCGCTCCGCCGAACTCGTAGTGCTTACGCGCCGTTTCCCAATATCCGCCGATCCATTGGACAGCCTTTTCGCGGGCGCGCTGCTCGTCTTCGTCGCAGAACACCCACCCCGCGATGATCGGTGCCGGGGCGGGTGCGTTGTTGACCTTCTGGTAGACCTCGCGATACGCCGCGAGTTCGGCATCGACCATCGGCCACGGCTTTTGCGGGATCACCAGAATGCCGATGCCGAGGCGCGCCATGATTTCCACCGATTCGGGGGACACCGCGGCCGCATAGCTGCGACCCTTGAACGTCTTCTCCGGCTTCGGCCGGATGTCCTTGCGCGGCTGCTTGTAGTGCTTGCCGTCGAATTCGCAGTAGCCCTGTTCGAGCCCGGCGAGCACCATCTGCGCCGCTTCCACAAATCGTTCGCGCGATTCGTCCATCGGTACGCGAAAGCCTTCGAACTCGACCCTTCCGGCGCCGCGACCCATGCCGAGAATCAACCGCCCCTCGGATATGTGATCGAGCATCGAAACTTCTTCGGCAACACGTATCGGATCGTGCCACGGCAACACCACCACCATCGAACCGAGTTTGATGCGCTGGGTGCGGCCGGCCATATACGTCAGGAACTGCATGACGTCCGGACACATCGTGTAGTCCGTGAAATGGTGCTCCACGCCCCAGATCGAATCGAACCCCAATGGTTCAGCCAGATTCGCCAAACGCAATTCGTTGCGATACACCTCGCCGTCGCTGATCCGGTTTTCCGGGTTCTGAAAAATAGTTGCCATACCTACTTGCATCGTCATTTCCTCCTCAGCCAGTTACTCGATCAGATTCTTCGGCACGTCGGACGGTGTCAACGACCATTTCGGTGCGCGTTTTTCCACGAACGACTGCACGCCTTCGCGCGCATCGGGCTGATTGCCGAACCACGCGAACGCCGGATTCTCCCGGCGCATCATATCGGCAACGTTCAGACTCATCCCGTCCCAGAGAAATTTCTTCGTCACCGCAACCGAAGCCGGTGCGGTATTCGCGGCGATGTCGCGCGCCATGTCCAACGCCGCGGGCAAGACCTCGGTTTGCGGTAGCGCGCGGCTCGCCAGTCCCATCGCCGCGGCCTCGACACCACTGATCGTCTTGCCCGACAACAGCAACTCGGCCGCCCGGGACAGGCCAACCACGCGCGCCAATGTCATGTGTGACGCAAGCTCGGGCAGCACGCCGCGGCGTACGAACGCGAACGCGATCTTGGCGTTCTCAGCAACGATGCGCACGTCGGCGAGCATCGGATAGGTGATGCCGACGCCGACGGCGTGACCGTTCAACGCAACGATCACGGGCTTGCTGATCTGATACGGATACAGCGCGGGCGGCGCCGTATTGCGCGCGTCGTTCGGACGGTCTCTACCGCCGAACGTACCGCCGCCGCGGCCGAGGTCGGCGCCGGCGCAGAACGCGCGGTCGCCCGCGCCGGTCAATACGACCGCACGAATCGCATTGTCATCATTGCACCGGTGCATCGCCTGGGTGAGTTCTGCGGCCATTGTCGCGGTCCACGCGTTCATCGCCTCGGGCCGGTTCAAGGTGATCTGCGCGACCCCGGCGTCATTGACCTCGAACAACAATTGCTCGTAGCTGATCTGTTTGTTCATCGAATGTCTCCCCGCAATATCGTTGGCACGAACGGCTCAGCGTTCGTCGATCAACGGTTGCATTTTTTCGCGCCGAAGTTGCGCCGTGGCCATGTGCCGCTGCATTTCGTCCAACGCATTCTCATTGGGTTCCCAGCCCGCCCGCGCATCGCGCAAGCCGCCGTCCATCAACACGTATGCCCCGCTCATGAATTCACCGTCGGCGCCGACCATGAACCTCACCAGCCCGGCGATGTCCGCCGGATGCCCAACGCGCCCGACCGGCGTGCGCGCTTCCAGATGGGTTCGGATCGCGCCGCCGGGATCGCCCGCCAGGCCCCGCGCGAGCGGTGTTTCGATGACGCCGGGACCGATTGCATTGACAGTGATGCCGTGCGGACCGAGATCCTGCGCCCAGCCGCGCACCATCATCCGCACACCGGCCTTCGTCGCCGAATAAGCAAACATGGGCCCGCTGGTGTTCTCGGCGGCGAGCGACGAAATGCAGACGATGCGTCCGCCATTGCCGAGTTTGACCATCTGCTGCGCGGTCGCCTGCACCGTCAGGAACACACCGGTCAGATTCACGTCGATCTGGTCCTGCCAATCCTTGACGCCCATCTCGAGCACCGAACCGCCGCGGCCGATGCCGGCATTCGCCAGCGCGATGTCGAGGCGGCCGAAATCGGCCACGCATTGCACAGCGGCGGCCTGCATCTGCGTGTGCGAGGCGACGTTGGCTTTTGCCAGCACCGCGCGGCGGCCGAGCTGCGTCACCAGATTCGCCGTCATCTCGGCGCCGTCGGTGTCGATATCGGCGATGAAGATGTCGGCACCATCGCGGGCCAGACGCTCCGCGATGCCGCGGCCAATACCGGATCCAGCACCGGTGATGAACGCAACTTTCCCTTTCAGATCACTCATGCACGGCCTCCTCTTGGGGCACTATGCCCAGGTCGATGAGTCCCGTCGCCGGTGTCACGCGTAGATGACTCAGCGTTTTGTCCGTATGCCCCATCCGCCACGACAACAAGCGCTGTGAACACTCCACCAGGCGCGCCCGGGCACTTTCATCCCCGGCGAGATTGACGCGTTCGCCAGGATCGCTGCGCAGATCGAACAACAGCGGGGGCAGGTCGGCGAAGTGCACGTATTTCGTATCAAAGCTGCGCTCTACGTTCAGCGAACAGGTCTCGATTGTCAGTCCGAGCGCATCTGCAAAGCCCGCATCACGAAAGTCGTATTCCCAGTGTGCCGCGCTGCGCCAGTCTCGCGGCTCGCCCCGTCCGGCGAGAAACGGCATCAGGCTGTGGCCATCGCACTGCCGCGGAACGTCGAGATCGAGCCATTGCAGCATCGTTGGCATTACGTCAACGTGTTCGGTAAATGCGGACACGCGCGCCTGCGAAACACCGTCAGGCATCCTGACGATCATCGGAATGTGGTACGACTGGTCGAAGAATCCGGTCTTGCCGTACAACCAGTGATCGCCCATCTGTTCACCGTGATCCGACGTGAAGATCACCAGAGTATCGTCCCACTCACCGAGTGATTCGAGGTGCGCGAACAGACGGCCTATATTGTCGTCGACCTCGGCCATCAAACCGTAGTAGCTCGCCTGTAGCATCTTGTGGCGCGTCGCGTCAGTGTGCGATGCATTGCGGCCGGAGGCGAGATGCGCCGCGAGCCATGGGTGCAGCGCGCCTTCGGCGTCGATGTCGTCGCCGCGCACGCAGGGCGGCAGCGTGCCCAGCGGATAACGTGCGTTGTAGGGTTCGGCCGCAACCCATGGCGGATGCGGCGCGCGCAGCGACAAATGCACCGCCCAACCCGGTTCGGTACCTGCCTGCGCACCGATGTAATCCATCGCGCTCTGCACCAGAAACCATGTGTCGGTGTGTTGCGCAGCGAACAGAGACGGGCGCGGCACATCAGCCGGTCCGTCAGTATCGCGATGTTGCGCCGCGCGCTGACCATACGTTGCGCCGTGATCGTCCGGCAGCGCATAGCCGAATTGTGTCAGCCACTCGCGCCAGGGCCCGCAGTGCGTCGCCATGTCGACGACCGGCGTGATGCCCGGCAGGATGCCTTCGTCGGTGCGCAGGCGCGGATCGTCCTGGGTCATGTAGCGTGGATCGGGGGCGGTGTGCGTGTAGCCGAACAACGTCGGATCGTATCCGGCGCGGCGCAGTTCCAGCGCCCAGTTCGTGAAGCGCCGATCGAGCGGCGTGCCGTTGGTGCTCGAGCGGTGATTGTGCAGATACATGCCGGTGTGCAGGCATGCGCGACTCGGCCCGCACGGCACCGCGTTCGCATAGTGCCGCTCGAACAGCACTCCCTGTGCAGCGAGCCCATCGAGGTGCGGCGAACGCACCACCGGATGCCCGACCGCGGACAGACAATCGCCGCGCCATTGATCGGCTGTTATCAGCAGCAGGTTCCTGCGCCGCATCATCGCCGGTGCATCATTGCAAAGTCCGCGCGAGATACGCTTTCAGCCGCTGCCATGCATTCAGTGCCGGCTCGTAGTTCGCATCCGGATCGCGATCGACATACAGCCAGAAACCGTGCTTGACGTTGTCGTACACGTGCACGTCGTTTTTGACGCCCGCCTCACGCAGCGCCGCGACAAAGTGCGCAACCGCGTCCGGCGTGATGTTCGCATCGAGTCCGGCGAACGTCCCGTAGAGCGGATGATGCATCTGCTTCAGTTTCTCCGGATCGTCCAGCAGGTTGCCATAGAACATCGCAACCGCTGTGTGATCGGCGCCATCGATGCCGAACCGTAGTGCTACGCCGCCGCCATAGCACCAGCCGATGGTCGCGATCTTGCCGCTCACGTCCGTACGCTCTTTCAGAAATTTGACGGCGGCGTCGAGGTTGGCAATCAACTGCTCGGGATGCGCCAGGGTTTCATTGACCAGCGCCATATTCTGCTGTGGATTCGAACCGGTACGCCCGGAGTACAGATCGGCCGCCAGTGCAACATAGCCCTCGGCGGCGAATGCATCGGCGACCTGGCGCACGCGTTCACCGAGGCCGTCCCACTCGTGGATCAGCAACACCGCAGCGTGTTTGCCCTTGCCCGCCGGCACGGCGAGATAACCCTGTGCCTTGGGATTAGCCGGAAAATAGCCGACGGAATCGCCGAGCAGCGGCTTGCCTTTGCCGAGAATGGCGGCGGGCACCGCGTCCTCCGCCGTCGGCGCGTACGGCACCGGCTCGGCGCGCGCCGCGATCGGTGCGCAGAACATCAGCGACAGCATCATTGCCGGCATTAATCCTTGCATCAGTGCCTCCCAGCCACTCACGCCAACGGTATGAACAAACACGTTCTCGGCTCGCCCGCCACGGCCTGGCTCTTGTGGCCGCGCCCCGTCGTGTCTTCGGCCAACAGGATGCTGCCCGGACCCAGCCTGCGACGGGTGCCGTCACCAACGATCAGGTCGACCGAACCCGTCAGATTCACGACGTACTGACGCCGCGGGGCGTTGTGGAAATCGAGGTCGTAGTCGCCATCGACCTCGCGAAACATCACGCCGCGCGCCGCGACCATCTTCGAGATGCGGCCAAACGCTCCGCTCTCGTCGAACTCGACATCGATGTCTTCGAAATGCGATTCGCCGTCGGCGCCGGTGTAGACACGTACGATCTGCATGGACGTCTCGCCCCCAGGTGACGCAGCAGCCAAGCCGTTACCATACCACCGCATCATTTTCGCGACAGCCTGTGCGTCACTGCAGCTACTTCAACGCATTCTCGGGAGCAGTGTGACCGCCACGCAACGCTTCGCTGCGCTCTGGTACGCCTACGGCTACTTGCGCGAGGTGGTGCTGATCTTCCCGGTGTACGCCATCATGATGGGCGAGCACGGAATTTCGCCGATCGAGTTGTCGATCCTGTTCGTCGTCTGGTCGGCTTCCGCGTTGTTGTTCGAAGTACCGTCAGGGGTCCTCGCCGACCGGTACTCGCGCAAGCGGCTGCTGGTGCTCGCGGGCGCGGCGAAGGGCTGCACTTTCATCCTCTGGTGGCTGGTGCCGGATTTCTCGGGCTACCTGCTCGGTTTCATCGTGTGGGGATTCGGCTCCAGCCTATCGTCGGGCACATCGGAATCGTTTCTGTACGACTCGCTCCACACTCGCGGCGAACAGGCGAGTTTCGCACGCATCTATGGGCGCGGTTCGATCGCGCACAGTCTCGGCGTCGCAACGGCGCTCGCCGGCGGCGGCTTCATCGCGGAACACGGCTACACGTTGCCGCTGCTGTTGTCGATCGTGGCGCCATGGTCGTCATCGCTGCTCGCGTCGATCGTCTTCGTCGAGCCGCCGAGAAGCGGCGCGGTTCACACCGAACCGCTCCGCGGCAGCTATTTCGGGACACTCGCCGACGGGGCAACACAGGTGCGCAACAATCGCGTCGTACTGCGCATCGCAGCCATGTTCGCGACACTGGTGACGGCGTATGGCGTGACTGAGGAGTACATCGGTCCGTTTCTGACCGAAACCCCGAAACTCTCTCTCGGCAACGTTGGCATCGTGTATGCCGCTGCGTTCGCGACCCGAACGCTCGGGATGGAATTGTCACACCGATTGCCGTTTCAATCCCTGCGCGCCATATCAGGGTTGTTTGCACTCGGCACGCTGGGCCTCGCTGCGACCGTCGTGGCGAATGGCGTGTGGCTGATCGTTTCGATCGGCGGCTATTTTGCCGCGTCGGCGGCCGCCGAGGTGTTGCTTCAGACACGCCTGCAGAACGAGATCGAAGGATCGGCGCGGGCCACGGTCACATCGATTGCAAAGATGGCGGAGTATGGCGGCGGGCTCCTTTTCATCATCTATATCGGCGGCATCGCGCAGCTCTGGTCGTTCGGGACCGCATTCGCTGCGGTGGCGGCACTGACGTTTGGTTTGGGGATTGGTTTCGCGGCGACAGCGCCTCAGAAGATCCGTTAGCCGTCTGCTGTCGTGGAATCAGCGCGGACGATGCCGAGTATCCAAGCCCGCCGTGATGAACAGCACCGTTGCGTTGCCGTTCACATCGGCCGTGTGCCACGTACCGGGTTCATTCACCGCATATTGCCCCGAACCCAAACTCACAGTGGTTGCCGCTCCGTCTTTCGTTTCCTGATGCAGCGTGATCGAACCGCTCGTGCAAAGCACAACTTCACTGCCGTGGGGATGCATCTCCCACATGTCCCACGATTCGCTGAACGTATGCATACTGACGAGACGGCCTTCGGCGCCATCGTCGGCATGACGTTGGGTGTAGGCGGCATACCACTCCATCGCGCCGGTGAACGCCGGCTCGATTTCCGCGGTCGCGCCCATTCCGAGGTGAATGGGATGAGCTTCTATATCGAGTCCGCGCATATGAAGATCCAGCGAGTCGCCACGGAGATGGAAAACCTATCACAGCAGTCGATCCCCGAGCTATCGTCATGCCAACGACAGGCCGATAGAGTATCGCGATGGATGTAGCAAAGAGGATTCTTGAGACCTCCAGGCTCTCGGGTGAGTTCCGGCTACGATCCGGTCAGATCTCCAGCACGTACTTCGACAAGTATCTCTTCGAGTCAGATCCGCAACTGCTCGAAGCCGTGACTGAGTTGATGGCCCCGCTCATACCGAAAGACACGGAAATCCTTGCTGGATTGGAGATGGGCGGGATTCCTGTCGTGACCGGTCTGAGTCTCGCGACAGGTATCCCCGCGGCGTACATACGCAAGGAAGCGAAGACTCATGGGACCTGCAAATATGCAGAAGGACCGGAGCTATCGGGTCGCAATGTTGTAATCGTCGAAGATGTGGTGTCCAGCGGCGGGCAGATTCTCGAAACGTTGGCCAAGCTTCGCGCCGACGGCGTAGAACCGTTGGTTGCACTCTGCGTGATCGATCGCGAGATGGGCGGCACCGAGGCGCTTCGCCGCGAGGGGTTGGAACTGCGTCATGTGTTCACGATGCGTGAGATCGAATCCCGGGGCACCAGATGAACGAGGAAGGCAGCTGAGGAGCTGCGCGGCATTGCGGCCGCGCCATCAGCTCCCGCAAAGCGAGCGAACCGATCAGCCGCCGCGCGCCTTCTTGGCCGCCGGCCGATCCGCACACTTCGCG
Source organism: uncultured Gammaproteobacteria bacterium (assembly GCA_963812255.1). Lineage (GTDB taxonomy): Bacteria > Pseudomonadota > Gammaproteobacteria > Pseudomonadales > Azotimanducaceae > DATJGR01. Next base: position 96,204 of record CAWEUM010000003.1, read on the forward strand.
AGCCACGCATCCACCTTCGGCCAATCCGCAAGACCGAACCCTCCGATAGGCGCCCAATTCAACACGCTGGCCACATTGAGATCTGCCACCGTGAAACGATCGCCCAGGATGTATGCGTTCTTGGCCAGGTGCCCATTCAACACGTCGAGCGGCCGTGTCAGTTCCTCGAAATACTTCATCGCCTGCGCTTCGTCCTTCGTGCTGCCCATCATGCCAGTGCGCGCGAACAACGCGCTCAGCAGCGGCTTTTCGACTTCGGTCATCACCCAGAAGCTCCACTGATTAGCGTGCGCTTCCTCGACCGGATCCTTCGGCGCCAGTTCGCCCCCGTACTTCTTCGCCAGATACAGATTGATCGCCATCGATTCCCAGACGATGACACCGTCGTCGTCGATCACCGGTACGCGTGCGTTCGGATTGAGCGCCTTGAACGCGTCGGACTTCGTGTCCTTGGCGAAATGGGTTGCCACGTGTTCGTAAGGGACGCCGCACTCCTCGACCATCCACAATGCCCTCGCGGCGCGGCTCTGTGCCACGCCATAAACCTTCAACTTGGCCATCGTCAGTCTCGTCTGTGGTTGCTGAGAGCGCGAGATCATACAATTCATGCTCCGTCCGCGTAAGCATCCGGCATGAATCCCATCCTTCGCGACATTCTCGATCTGCTGGATGTCGAACGGATCGAAGAAAATCTGTACCGCGGACGCAATGCGGCCGAGTCGGAGCACGTCTTCGGCGGTCAGGTGCTCGCGCAGGCCATTGCATCGGCGTACCGCACCATCGGCGAGGCGCGCCAATTGCACTCGATCCATGCGTACTTCCTGCGACCTGGCGACTGGAACGCACCGATCCTCTATGAAGTGGACCGGATCCGAGACGGCAAGAGCTTCACCACGCGGCGCGTCGCCGCGATTCAGCACGGTCGCGCGATCTTCAGCATGTCCTCGTCGTGGCAGCGCGACGAACCGGGCCTCGAACATTCGGTGCCGATGCCGGATGTGCCGTCGCCGGAATCACTGCGCTCCGACAAGGAGGCCTACGCTGAGATCGCCAGGACGCGGCCCGACGTGAAACGGTTCGCGTATCGCTTCGACGCGATCGACAGTCGTCAGGTCGAGAACATTCTGATGATTCACAACGCGGCGCGACCGCCGTACAAACACACCTGGCTGAAAACTCGCGATCCGATACCCGACAATCCCGAGATGCACCTGTGCATGCTCGCGTACATGTCGGATCTGGATTTCATGAGCACGTCGATGTTGCCGCATGGCCGAAGCCCCGGCGGCGGCGACCGGAATTTTCAAGGCGCGAGCCTCGATCATGCGCTGTGGTTTCATCGGCCGTTCCGCGCCGACGAGTGGCTGCTGTTCGCGAAGTCGAGCCCGAGTGCGTCGGGCGCGCGCGGCTTCGTGCGAGGTCAGTTCTTCAACGCGCGCGGCGAGCTGGTCGCCACCGCCGCACAGGAATGCCTGATCAGGGTGCGGGAGTAGGAAAAGGGGTCAGAGTCACTCTGACCCCTTTTCCACTTAGAGCGCTTTCAGGATCGCTTCGGCGCTGGAAACTTCGTACTTGCCCGGCGCTTCGACGTTGAGTTTCGTGACCACGCCGTCGTCGACGATCATTGCGTAGCGCTGCGAGCGCGTACCCAGACCGAATCCGCTGCCGTCCATCTCGAGCCCGATCGCCTTCGTGAAATCGCCGTTGCCGTCGCCGACCATCAGCAGATGTTCTGCGTTCTTGGATTTGCCCCACGCGTCCATCACGAACGCGTCGTTCACCGACAGGCAGACGATGCTGTCGACACCTTTGGCCTTGATCTTGTCGGCGTTGACGACAAAACTCGGCAGGTGGGCCATTGAACAGGTCGGCGTGAACGCGCCGGGCACGGCGAACACGACAACCTTCTTGCCGGCAAACAGTTCTTCGGTCGTCACCGCGGCGGGCTTGCCGTCCTTGAACATGTTGAGCTTGGCGGCGGGCAACTTGTCACCTTCTTTAATCGGCATGATCGCTCCCTGATTAGGTGTTAAGAGGACGGCAGAGTGTGGGCAAAGCCACGCGAAGCGTCAAACTCCTACCGGCACGCCGGGCCACAGCAACGGATTCTTCGGGCCGTTCGCGAGCGCGCCCACCGGCAGATCCGCTAGCCAATATTTCAGGTCGTTGCGCTGCGCATCGTTGCTCGGCGCCGCGATGCGTGCGCCATCGCCAAAATAGATGATCGTCATGACACTGCGCATCGTCGTCGACGGGTTGTCGGCGGCACCGTGGATCATCCAGCCGGCATGAAATGTCGCATCGCCCGCGTCCAGCCCGCCGTGGCTCTCGACATCGAAGCCGCGCCGCGCGATCAACGCGTCGAAGTACGCCTGAGAATCGTCGCCGATGCCGGCCATGCCGAGATCCCCGAACAGATGCGAGCCGGACGCAAATCTCATCGAACCGACGTTCGGCGGAATGTCGCACAGCGGCATCCACAACGTGATCGTGTGCGACGTGTCGAGCGGCCAATACGTCTGATCCTGATGCCAAGGCGTGTAGCCGCCGCCGGGTTCTTTGTACAGCGCCTGATCGTGATACAGCCGCACGCCGTCCACGCCCATCAGTTCCGCTGCCACGCGCGCAAACCGGCGCGCCAGTGTGAATCCGGCAATTGCAGACTCACGACGCCACAGGTTCGTCGATTGGACAAATGCGCGGCCGTACGTATCGCGCGCTTCGAGCGGCCGCTTGTCGTAGCGATACGCCATCGTCGCCGCATCGATGAACGGTCGATACGCAGCCACTTCGCCAACACTCGCGAGCTTGCGCACGCACACGTGACCCGCGCGTCGAAACGCGGTAATCGCATCCTGCGTCAGCGGGTACGCGTCATCGAGATTCGGTGGCGTCGTCAGCACAGTCGTTGGCACCTGCGTTTGCGTCAGCGCCATGCGAAGTGCGGTTGCTCGTAGTGGTGCACGCGCGTTGCGCGGCCCGCAATACACACTTCGCGAAACTGAAACAGCATCGCCGCGGTGGGCGCTGCAATCCAACTGTCGCCAACCGGCATCCGCAGCACCGGCTGATCGCTTCCTTCCTGCGCTTCGAGCAATGGCGCGTCGGCGCGCATGAACTCGTTGACCGGAATGCGATGGATCGTCTCGACCTCGCTCGGATTGCGGTGCAACGTGTGGCCCGGCCCTGCCCATACCACCACCGGCGTGATTGCATAACCGGAGCGGGTGACGAAGTCGTCGAGCCGTCCGAGTACCGCGTCGGCATCCAACGTCAGTCCGACTTCTTCCGACATTTCGCGCAGCGCGGTCTGTTCGGGTGTCTCCCCCACATCGATTCTGCCGCCAGGCAATGCCCACTGTCCCGCATGATCGCGCAGCTTCGACGAGCGCCGCGTCAGGATCAGCGCCGCGCGTGATTGCCATTGTGTGAAAGACGGCAACCCCGACAGGTCGGCTCCGTGCGCTTCGTCGGCCACGGTGATTGCGACCGCGGCCGCGCGATGGCGATGATCGCCGCGCGCTTCCACCGCAAATTGCGCCAGATTATCGCGAATCATCTGCTTGAGCCGGCCGTCACAGTCCACGATGATCCACCTCACTGCAACATGGCCCAAGCCAACAGCATGCCAAAGACGCCGTGACGGCTCAAACTGCATCCACGCAACCGTCCCGACCCTCTGGAGAAACTGATTAACGCTCGCGTGCCCGACGAACGCCGCGCCGCGCTGTATGGCATCGGCGCGGTGCTGCTGTGGTCGAGTGTCGCAACCGGCTTCAAGCTGGGCCTCGCGGAACTGAAACCGCTGCAGCTGTTGTGGTTCGGCGCCGCCATCTCGTGCGCGTTCTTCGCGCTGGCGAGCCTCGTCTCGGGGCGCTGGTCGAATTTCGCGCGCCTCGCGCCACGCGATTGGTTGCGCCTTGGCGCACTCGGCCTGCTGAATCCATTTCTGTACTACCTGATTCTGCTCGAGGCATACGATCGGCTGCCGGCACAGATTGCGCAGCCGCTGAACTACACGTGGGCGATTACGCTCGGCTTGCTTGCGATCCCCGTGCTCGGCCAGCGCATCACGTGGCGAATGTTTCTCGGCATGCTGGTCAGCTATGCCGGCGTGTTGATTCTACTGTCGCAGGGTGACGTCGACGGACTCTCGAATGTCGATTCACTCGGTGTTTCGTTCGCGCTCGGCAGCACGCTGGTATGGGCGATCTATTGGCTTCTCACGGTGCGCGCCAGCGACGATCCGTTGGTGATGATGACCGTGAGTTTCGCAGCCGGCGCGATCGCAATCGGCGTTGCGTGCCAGCTCACGTGCGGGTTGCCGTCGTTCGGCTGGCGACGGCTCGGTTTCGGCGCATGGGTCGGTCTGATCGAGATGGGCGTGACGTACCTGCTGTGGCAACAGGCATTGCGCCGCACCGCACACGCGGGCCGTGTCGCGCAGCTGATCTTTCTGGCACCGTTCATCTCATTGCTGTTGATCGATCGCGTGTTGGGTGAGCACGTGCACGTGACGTCGTTCGTCGGGCTGGCTGCGATTGTCGCGGGGCTGGTGGTTGCGGGTCGGCAGCCACCTTCCTCAGTGACGGGAAGCAGGGAAACGGATCTGACCGCTACGCCTGGAACGCAGCGTGATACATGACGCGCCCGCCAGTGCCCCGTTCGCTGCCCGATCGCATGAACTGAAATGCGCGTTCGAAACCTTCGGCGTATCCGAACCCCGCCTCACACGCGAGCTCGAACCCGAAACGGTTGTAGTAGCGCGGATCACCCAACACGAACAACAGATCGAAATTCGTTCGCATCGCGTCGATACCATGGCGGATCAACCTGCCGCCAATTCCTTCACGTTGCCGGTTCGGCATGACTGCCACCGGACCGAGCGCAGCGGCACGTGCCCTTTCCGTTCCCTCGATACGCACGCGCGAGAAGAATGCGTGCGCGATGACGCAGCGTGACTCCAGCGCGAGGAACGATCCGGCTTCATCCACCGTACCCCGGATCGCCTCGACGATGCGCGCCTCATCCTGCCGTCCAAACGCCGCGGACTCGACGGCGAATACGGCTGCGGCGTCCGCCGGTACTGCGTCTCGAATCGCAATCGTCGGCATGAGCTGTTCAAGCCTCAACGAAATTGTCAGCCGATCTTCTTAAGCCAGCTCGAAATGGCCGCCGCGATCTCATCCGGGGAATCTTCCTGCAGGAAGTGGTTGCCCTTCACGGTGACCTCCTGCTGATTCGGCCAACTGCGGCAGAACTCGCGCTGCGCACCGATCAGAATCGCACCGGGATCAGCGTTGATGAACAGCTTGGGTACGTCGCTCTGCGCCAGCCATTCCGCGTAGTGCTGCACCACCGCCACCACATCGGCTGGTTCGCCGCCGAGCGGAATCTGTCGCGGCCACGTCAAGGTCGGACGGCGCCCCTCACCCGCCTCGGCGAACGGCCGCCGATACACGTTCATCTCGGCTTCGGTCAGCTTGCGCAGCACCGAACCGGGCAACACACGTTCGACGAACACGTTCTTCGTCAACGCCATGTCTTCGCCGTCTGCAGAGCGAAAACCCTGAAACACCGGTGTCGCCGCAGCGGGCCATTCTTCCCACGACATCGGTCGCACGATCGCCTCCATGTAGCAGATGCCTTTCACCGCATCGCGATGCCGATTGGCCCAATCGAAGCCGAGCGCAGACCCCCAGTCGTGAATCACCAATGTGACGCTCTTAGCAACCGCCAGCGCGTCCAGTGCCGCGTCAAAATAGCGTTGATGCTCGGCCAGCGTGTAACGACCGGGACCCGACGGCGTCAGCTTGTCCGAATCACCCATGCCGATCAGATCGAGTGCGATGCAACGGCCTTGCTTCGCGAGCGCCGGCATGATGTTGCGCCACAGATACGACGAGGTTGGGTTGCCGTGCTGAAAGACGATCGGATCGCCGCTACCCATCTCGACGTACCCCATGCGTCGGCCGAGAACGTCGATGAATTGCTTCGGATGTTCGTTCGCTGAAATCATCGGGTTACCTCATCAAATCGACCAAACGATACTACCGATCGCGATGGCTCACCGCCGCACCGCATTCCATGCCGCATCGGCGAACACGCTCTTCACTTTCGCCGGCGACTCCTTCACCTGTCCGGCGAGCCAGTATCGGGTGTAATCCTGAATCGGCCCGCTGATGATCGGCACGTAGGTATCAATCGGCAGTGCCTTCATCTGCCCATCGCGCACGTACGGGCCGAACCAGCGAAACACCTCGCCAATATGGCTGCGATGGATCTCGCGGAGTTGCTCTTTCGTCTCAGGAGTAAACGAAATATCTCTTGAATTCAATAGATAACGAGACATATCTCGATTTCGAGTCACCCAATCCGAGTACTGAGTGACCACCGTCCTGACGCTGTCTTCCGCGGTGCTACAGCGCTTCAGCTTGCGCAACAGATCGGCATTCAGGCGCTGGATGCCGTCGATGAAGAGCCCGCCCGCTACGCCCTCCTTGTTACCGAAGTGGTGATACAGACTGCCGATGCTGCTGCCAGACGCGCGCACGATGTCGTCGATCGTCGTCGCTTCCACGCCATGACCGATGAAGCAATCGAGTGCTGCCTTCAGAATCGATGCACGTCGCGCCGGCGTAGTCGCTCGGATGGGCTTTGTGCGCGACGAATTGTTCGGCTTCTTGTCGATCACGTGTTGATCGTCGTGTTGATCGTTGCGGCCATCGGACCGAATCCTAATCTAGAATGATGTTCTAGTAAAAGAATCGGTGATCCGCTAGAGTTGCTCGATCCCTTGCCCAGCGGAGCCATACATTCGATGGACATCGACCTCTCCTCCGACGATCTGAAATTTCGCGACGACGTGCGTGCGTTCCTCGAGACCAACGCGTACAAACCCGGCACTGACTACACCGTCTGGCGCGAACAGTGGTTCGCCAACGCGACCGAAAAAGGCGGTTGGGACGTACCGAAGTGGCCCAGGGAATTCGGCGGTCCGGGTTGGACGCCGACGCAGCACTACATCTGGGAACAGGAAACAGCGACGGCGATGATGCCATTCGACATGCCGTTCGGCGTCGGCATGCTGGCGCCGATCCTGATGGGCTACGGATCGAAGGAACAACAACAGCGATTCCTGCCCGACATCCGCGCGCGCAAGGTGAACTGGTGTCAGGGCTATTCCGAGCCGGGTGCCGGCTCCGACCTCGCGGCTCTGAAGACCAAGGCGGTGCTGTCGGGCGACGGCAAAACCTACACCGTAAACGGCACCAAGATCTGGACGACCGCGGCGCACATCGCCGACTGGATCTTCTGCCTGACGCGTACCGCCGATACCGGCAAGCGCCAGGAAGGCATTACGTTCCTGCTGTTCCCGATGAAGCAGCCGGGCATCGAAGTGAAACCGATCATCACGTTGGGCGGCTCACACACCGTCAACATGGTGCATATCAACGATGTCGAAGTGCCCGTGGAAAATCGCATCGGCGAAGAAGGTCAGGGCTGGACCTACGCGAAAGGTCTGCTGCAGCACGAGCGAACGGGCCTTGCCGGCATTTCGCGTTCGCTCGTTGCATTGGAGAAACTCAAGGAACAGGCCAGCGGCGTCAAACGCGGCAATGGATCGCTGCTCGACGAACCGGCGTTCCGCGCGAAGGTCGCTGCGCTCGAGGTCGACCTGATGGCGCTCGAATTCACCGAGCTGCGCAGCCTCGCGGCGGCGTCCGCCGGCGGTGCGCTCGGCCCCGAGTCGTCGATCATGAAACTCAAGGGCACCGAGATTCAGCAACGCATCGCGAAACTGACCGTCGAGGCAGGCGGCATTTTTTCTGCCGGCTGGGGTCATCCGGTCGGACCCAAATTCGCACGCAACGGTATGGCGAGCTATCTGTCGAGCCGGGCCTACACGATCTATGGCGGCGCCAGCGAGGTGCAGAAGGACGTCATCGCGAAGAACGTGCTCGGCATCAAGAGCGGCAAGAAGTAAGCGGAGAATCTGATGAATTTCGATCTGAGTTCAGAACAGCAGTTGCTGAAAGACAGCGTCGAGCGCTTCGTCGCCGACAACTATTCCCTCGAGGCGCGCGTCAAGATCACCGACGTGGAACCGGGGTTCTCGAAAGACCACTGGAGGTCGTTCGCTGAACTCGGCTGGCTCGCGCTGCCGTTCGCCGAAGCCGACGGAGGTTTCGGCGGCGGACCGATCGAAACGATGCTGCTGATGGAATCGTTCGGCAAGGGTCTGGTGGTGGAACCGTACCTCGCGAGCATCGTGCTCGGTGGCGGCGCGCTGGCACGCGGCGCTTCGAAGGCGATCAAAGAATCGATCCTGCCCGGCGTCATCGACGGTACCCGGCAACTCGCGTTCGGTTACGCCGAAGAACAGGCTCGTTTCGACCTCCACGATGTCGTCACCACAGCCAAAGCCGACGGCGACGGCGACGGCGACGAGTTCATCCTCAACGGCACCAAATCGGTAGTGCAGAACGCCGCCACCGCAGATCACATCGTGATCTCGGCGCGCACATCCGGCGGTCAGGTCGATCGCGATGGGATCACGTTGTTTCTGATCGATGCGAAATCCGACGGTGTCGAGCGCGACAACTACCCCACGGTAGACGGCCTGCGCGCCTCGGAGGTCAAGCTGACCAACGTGCGCGTCAGCCGCGAGCGCGTGATCGGTGAGGTCGGCAAAGGCATCGCGATTTTGCAGGCGGTCGCCAACAATGCGATCCTGGCGCTGTCGGCGGAAGCCGTCGGCGCGATGGAGATCCTCTACAAAGACACCGTCGAGTACACGCAGCAGCGGCAACAATTCGGCCACGCCTTGTCGGAATTTCAAGTGTTGCAGCACCGCATGGTCGAGATGTTCATGGAATACGAACAGTGCAAATCGCTGTTGTACCGCGCGACCCTGGAATCCGCGCAGGGCATCGACAGCGCGCAGCGCACGATTCACGCGCTGAAGCACCTCGTCGGCAAGGCCGGCATCTTCATCGCCGAGAATGCGGTGCAACTGCACGGCGGCATGGGGATGACTGAAGAATTGCGCATCGGCCACTACTTCAAGCGGCTGCTGGTCATCGACGCGCAGTTCGGCAATGCCGATCATCACCTGGAAAAGTTCGCCGCCTGATCCGTTCAAGGAGTCAGGGCGACTCGGACCCCCCGTTTTCCTGTCAGCGAACTTTGACGGCACGCATCGCGATCGACGTGGGCATCAGCGCATTGAGCGGGGTCGCCACGCCTTGCCAATGGTCCTCGTACAGCGCAGTCAGATGAAATCCGGCGGCCAGCAGGTCGCCGATCTGCGCTTGCAGGCTGTGGCTGAACTCGAACGCGTCTCCGGATTCCAATCGCGCTTTTCGTTCCGCCGATAGCTGCGCGATATCGGCTGCATCACCCAACTCCCGATAAGGCAACCGGTAGCGCGCAACGAGTTCGCCGATGCGCTCTGCCTCGTCGTGATCGAACAGAAAGAACGCGGGATTCATGAAGCCTGCGAGCAGCACACCGCCGTGTCTCAGGACCCGATGGCACTCGCGCCAAACCGGTGCCAGATCGGGCACGAATACATTCGATACCGGATGAAAGATCAAATCGAAACGCGCGTCGGCAAACGCCGACAGATCCGCCATGTCGCCACGAACCGTGCGTAGCGAAAGGCCATCACGGAGTGCGACCTCGCTGTCCCGCGCGAGTTGCTCATCCGAAAGATCGAAGCTGACGACTTCCGCGCCGGCCGCCGCAAGTATTGGTGCCTGTTGTCCACCCGATGACGCAAGGCACAGCACATGCGCACCGGACAGCGATCCAAACCAATCGGCGGGGACCGGTTGATCGGGCGTCAGAATGACCTGCCAAACACCACGGCGCGCCCACGCGATCGTGTCCGAGTCGACCGGCACGGACCAACGGCGACCGGCGGCCGCATCTCGGTTCCACGCGCTGCGATTGTGTTCGAGATGATCCATCACGTTGCTAGCAGCACGTCAGAGGCGACGCATACGGTCGCGTCAGGCGATCAGCTGCAGGAACTCCGAACGCGTCGGCGCGTTGTCACGAAAACTGCCGAGCAGCACCGAGGTCTTCATCACCGAGTTCTGCTTCTCGACGCCGCGCATCGCCATACACAGATGCCGCGCCTCAATGATCACACCCACGCCTCGCGCGCCGGCGCTGTTCATGATCGCCTCGGCAATCTGTTGGGTCAGCTGCTCCTGAATCTGTAATCGGCGCGCGAACATGTCGACGATCCGCGCCATCTTCGACAACCCAAGCACTTTGCCGTTCGGCAGATAACCCACGTGGCAGCGGCCGATGAACGGCAACAGGTGGTGTTCGCACAGCGAGTACAGTTCGATGTCCTTCACCATCACGATCTCGTCGATCTTCGACTCGAACAGCGCGTTGTTGACGATGTCTTCGAGGCGTTGCGCGTAACCACGCGTCAGAAACTGCATGGCTTTGGCAGCGCGCAGCGGTGTGTCGCGCAGCCCGGGACGATCTGCATCCTCGCCGAGGCCTTCAATCAGGGCGCGATAGTGATCCGCGAGCACCTGTGGATCGGCGACGCCGCCGTTAGCGTTCTCTTTCATACTAACCACGTCTTCAAGTAAACACTGTACTCTGCAGATTGCCGCGCCGATCGGCAAGCGCGGCCGCCTACAGAACGGCGGACTTGATCACCATCATCTTGTCGATCTGCATGTCGTCGATAGTATACGGTATGCCGCCGACACCGAGCCCCGACTGACGCAGCCCGGCGAACGGCATACCGTCCACGCGAAACGCCGTGTGATCGTTGACCATCACGGCCGACGCATTGAGCTGCTTGAAGCCGCGCAATGCCGTGTCGAGATCGCGCGTGAAAATGGCCGCCTGAAACGAGAACGGCAGTGCGTTCGCCTGCGCAAACGCCGCGTCGATATCGTCATAGCCGTATACGCATACGACCGGACCGAAGATCTCTTTGCGGCTGACGTCTGCATCGAGCGGCGGATCGAGCAGCACGGTGCACGGATACGTACTCGGCGTCAGCGGTTCACCGCCACACAGGCGCTGCGCACCCGCCGCCACCGCGGCGCTCACCCATTGATGCACACGCGTCGTCTCGCCATGCTGGATCAGCGGACCCACTTCGGTCGCGGCATCGGTCGGATCGCCGATCCGCAGTTTCGTCGCCCGTTCCGCCAACGCCTGCGCCCAGTCGCGCGCCTGCGCACGCGGCACATAGACGCGCTGCACCGACACACACACTTGTCCGGCGTGATAAAAGCCACCTTTCAACACCGCACTGATCGAAAGTGCCTCATCGGCGTCCGGGCCGATGATCACCGGAGCCACCCCACCATGTTCGAGTGCGCAACGCGTGCCCGGCGCGAGCTTCGACCGCAGCGACCAGCCCACCTCGCCGCTGCCGATGAAGCTGAAGAAGCCGATGCGCGGATCCGTCACCAGTTTCTCCGCGACCACGCGGCCGGCCACCGCGACCTGACACCACGCATTCGGCAGACCCGCGGCGCGCAACAACTGCACCAGCCGCAAACACGACAACGGCGTCGTGCTGGCCGGCTTGACGATCACCGGACAGCCCGCGGCGACGCCGGCCAACACCTGATGAACGATCAGATTGAGGGGATGGTTGAATGCGCTGACTGCAACGACGATGCCGATCGGTTCTCTCTGCGTGAACGCAACGCGACCTGCGGACGCTGCCGTCGTGCCCATCGGAATCACGTCGCCCGCGTGGCCGCGAACGTGCTCGATGCACAGCCGCACGCCGTCGATCGCGCGGCTGACTTCGACCCGCGAGTCGATAAGCGGCTTGCCACCCTCACGCGCTGCCTCCAGCGCCAGTACCTCTGCGTGTTCGCTCATCAGCACCGCCAGGCGCTCGAGAATCTCGACGCGGCGATGCAGCGGCAACCATTCGCGGCGGTCGACATAGAGCCGATGCGCGGCTTCGAGAGCGTCTTCGGCGTGCTGCGCGCCGGCGGTATCGAGGGTTGCGATTTGCGCGCCGTCGTACGGGGCGACAAGCGTTGTTTTGCCCGCCGGTGCGGCCGAGCTTTCGAGCATCAGTCCCCAGTGCTTTGCTGTCAGCGTCAATTCTTGCACGTGATTTCTCCGAGCTTCTTCGTCAGCAGGGCGTTTTCGCGATAATCGATCGGTATCACCACGAGGCTCGGTCCGGCCTCGTTGAATGCGGTTTCGAGGGTGTCCTTCAGATCCCGACTGTTCGCGCAGAGATGACCTTTCCAGCCGTATGCGCTGGCAAGCTGCAGCCAGTCGGGATTGCCAAACGACAGATCGGTGTGATGGCCGAACTCGTTGGTCTGCTTCCATGCGATCAGGCCGTAGCCGCCGTCCTCCCAAACCATCACGACGATGTTGCTGTCGAGCCGGCGCGCGGTCTCCATCTCCTGAACGTTCATCATGAAGCCGCCATCACCGTTGATGGCCAGGATGCGGCGCTCCGGAAACACCAGCGACGCAGCAATTGCGCCGGGCAACGCACCGCCCATCGAGCAGAAGCCGTTCGGCACGAGACAGGTATTCGGTTCGTGGCACGCATACAGCCGGGCAATCCACATCTTGTGTGCGCCGACATCGGACAACAGGATGTCGTGTGGACCCATCACCTGCCGAGCGTCCCACAATGCCTTTTGCGGCCGGATCAGCCCCTCCGTATCGTCGTTGGCAAATTCGATGATGTCGCTCCACATGTCCTTGCGTGTCTTGTGTTGCAATGACAGATCGAACGCCAGCGGGCCATTCGCATCGATGCGTTCGTTCAGCATCCACAGCGAATGCGCGAGATCGCCGACCAGCTCGACGCGCGGCATGTATTTGTCGTCGATCTCGGCTGGCAGAAAATCGGCATGAATGATCACTTTGTCGCCGTCCGGGTTCCACAACCGCGGATGATATTCGACCATATCGAGGCCGAGCGTGATGACGACGTCGGCGTCGTCGATCACCAGATTCATGCGGTCGCGCGTACCGAGACCGACCGTGTATAGACAGTAGTCGGCATCCATGTCGACGCAACCCTTTGCCATGAAGGTGCTGACAACGCCAATGCCCGTCTTTTCACACAGCAGCCGCAACTGTTTGCTCGCGCGACGGCGGATACAGCCGTTGCCGGCGATGATCACCGGCCGCTTCGCACTGCGCAGGATGTCGAACGCACGACCGACCACCTTGTCGTCGGCAACGGCGCGTCGAAATCGAGTGACCGGTAGCGGTTTGCCGTCGGTTTCGAGCTTCGCGAGATCTTCCGGCAACTCCAACAGCACGGCACCGGGCTTTTCGGTGCGGGCCACTCGAACGGCCTTGCGCACCATCTCGGGGATGTTGTCGGGATGGCGAACGCTGGCTGCCCATTTGGTGACCGGCTCGAACATGCCGACAACGTCCATCACCTGGTGCGATTCCTTGTGCAGGCGCCGCGTCGAACCCTGGCCCGTCAGCACCAGCACCGGTGCGTGATCCATGTCCGCGTCGGCCACACCGGTGATCAGATTGGTCGCCCCCGGGCCAAGCGTGCCGAGACAGCCGGCGGGATTGCCCGTCAACCGGCCGTGGGCTTCGGCCATGAACGCGGCACCTTGTTCATGCCGCGTCAGAATGAAGCGGATCTTCGTCGACTGCGCGAGCGACATCATGAAATCGGCGTTTTCTTCACCGGGAACGCCGAAAATGTACTCGACACCTTCTTCCTCGAGACACTTCACGAACAGGTCGGATGCTTTCATAGGCTGGCCCGGGTCAGTTTGGGGGCGGGCCAAATGTCTGGCCCGCCGTCAGTGTAGCCCGCTTGGGGCGTTGGTTCGCGTCCAATACGGCGCTCATAATATGTGCCGATTCTTCGCCGGAGCCGCACCATGAAGTACCAACACCTGATCCTCGATCTCGACCGAACGCGCCATATCGCTACCGTGACTCTGAACAAGCCGGAGCGCCTCAATGCGATCGATCATCAGGACAAAGTGGCACTGCTCGATGCGATCGCGCGCATTCAAGCGGACGACGACATCTGGGCTGCGATCTGGACCGGCGCGGGACGCGGCTTCTGCAGCGGCGCGGATCTGCAAGGCCCGCCGCCTGACGAAGGCGCCAGGCCGCTGAACGAACTGCTCGAAGAAGATTCCTGGATCAGCCGCCAGGGTAAAGCGCTTTACGGCGTCGACAAGCCAATGATCGCCGCAGTGAACGGCGTCGCCGCCGGTGCCGGCTTCTCGCTCGCACTGGCATGCGACATGCGGGTCGGCTGTCCGGACAGCCACTTCGTCACGGTTTTTCAGGAGCGTTCTCTGCCACCCGAAGGGGGTATGTCGTTTCTACTCGCGCGCGTCGTCGGCCTCAGCCGGGCGATGGATCTATCGCTGACGAGCCGGCGCGTAGAGGCCGACGAGGCGTATCGCATCGGCCTGCTCGATCGCCTGGTACCGAGCGATGCGTTGCTGTCCACCGCCAACGAGTTGGCCGAACGCATCTGTCATCTGCCGCCCGCAGCGGTCCGCGTGACCAAGCGCGCGATCCAGGCTGGACTCGAAGTCGGCTTCGCCGAAGCATCCGCCAACGAGACGCGATATGGCGGTATCGCGCGGCGCGCGAAGGCCGACGCCGAGGAGTCCGCGAACGCCTTCGCCGAACGTCGCAAGCCGACGTATCGCGGACGCTGAAGTAACGGGTCAGAGTCGCCCTGACCCCTTTTCTTCATTCGCGGGACTTCCGCAACTTCCCTTCACGACGCGCATCGCCGCCCGGACAGGAGGAAAAGGACTACCGCATCCTCGGCATCGCCGGCTAAAACGTCGGCGGAGTGCTCCATGCTGATCGGCCAGAAGCGCTGACGCAGTGAGCAGGGGGTCAGAGTCGCTCTGAGCGTTTCTCAGTCGATGAAAATCGTCGCCGGGTGTTCCAGGCAGTCTTTCAGCGCCTGAATCAGCGCGGCGGCGTCGTAGCCGTCGACGAAGCGATGATCGAATGACGCCGACAGATTCATCATCAGCCGGATCGCCACGGCGCCGGCCACGACCATCGGCCGCTGAACCGCCTTGTTGACACCGATGATGCCGACCTCCGGTGCATTGATGATCGGCGTGGACGCAATGCCGCCGAGCCGGCCGAGGCTGGTGATCGTGATCGTCGAGCCGCTGAGGTCGTCCTTCTTCGCGGTGTTGTTGCGCGCCGCTTCGCTGACGCGGCGGATTTGCTGCGCGAGTTGCCACACCGTCAGCTTCTGCGCATCGCGAACCACAGGCACTTTCAATCCCTCGGGTGTCTGCGTCGCCACGCCGAGATTCACGCGCCGATGGCGCAGCAACACGCCGCGTTCGGCATCGTAGTGTGCGTTGCACTGCGGAAAATCCGGCAACACGCGCACCAGCGCGAGTGCGAGAAACGGCAGGTAGGTCAGGTTCTCCTCGTGCTTGTGGTTCAGGTGCGCACGTAACGATTCGAGTTCGGTGATGTCGATCTCCTCGACATAGGCGAAATGCGGGATCGTGCGCTTCGCTTCGCTCAGGCGCTGCGCGATCACGCGGCGAACACCGATCACTTTGACCTCTTCGACATCGCCGGCGCTCGATCGCGCCGCGTTCGGATTCGACGGTATGTTCGGATCCGCCGCGCGCGGCTGTCTGCGCCGAATGGCCAGATGCGCCTCGAAGTCTTCGTTGGTGACGCGGCCACCCGGACCCGATCCGTCGACCCGGGTCAGATCGATGCTTGCCTCGCGCGCGCGGCGACGGATCGACGGTGACGTCAGCACGCGTACTTCACCGGCACGTTCCGAATCCTCATCAGGGTCGTCGCCGGTGACATCGTCGGCTCTACGCCTGGCGCTCGCCACGGTCGTCACCTTCGGGGTCGATTGATCGACTTTTTTCGGGTGCGCCGTTCGCCCAGAAGGTGCTGATTCGTCTGTTTTCGTGACCGCTCGCTTTGGTTGAACGCTGGTGGCGGCATCCGTCTCGAACACGATCAACGTCGCGCCAACGGCGATCATGTCGCCTGGCTCACCGTTGGTCGATATCACCGTACCGGTCACCGGCGATGGAAGATCGATGTTCGCCTTATCGGTCATCACATCGACGATGACATCCTCTTCGGTGACCCGATCGCCGGGCTTCACTTTCCACTCGACGATCTCCGCCTCGATGGTGCCTTCGCCAAGGTCCGGCAGTTTGAATTCATAACGGCTCATGCAGCCGCCTCCAGCACCGAACGCAATGCCGCGATCACGCGTACCTGACCCGGAAAGTACTGCCATTCGAATGCATGCGGATAGGGCGTGTCCCATCCGGTAACGCGCGTGATCGGCGCCTGCAACGACCAGAAACACTCTTCCTGCACCGTCGCCGACAGTTCCGCGCCAAAGCCGCTGAAACCGGTCGCTTCGTGCGCGATCACGCAGCGTCCGGTCTTCTTCACCGACGTGCAGATGGTATCGACGTCGAGCGGCACCATCGTGCGTACGTCGATGATCTCCGCATCGATCTCTGCCGAGCGCGCCGCGGCTTCGACGACGTGCACCAGCGTGCCATAGGTCAGCACCGTGACGGCACTGCCTTTGCGCACGACCTCCGCTTTGCCGATCGGCACCGTATAGTAGCCTTCCGGCACCTCGCCTTTCGGCTTC
Organism: uncultured Gammaproteobacteria bacterium; assembly: GCA_963812255.1. Classification (GTDB taxonomy): domain Bacteria; phylum Pseudomonadota; class Gammaproteobacteria; order Pseudomonadales; family Azotimanducaceae; genus DATJGR01. Next base: position 112,855 of record CAWEUM010000003.1, read on the forward strand.
GTGCTCCACGGCACAGCGGGCTTGTTGGGGTCGCCGTCGAACGGGCCGTTGTAGAGTCGCTTCGGTTCGAAGAAAAGCACCGGATCGTCGTCTTCGATCGAGCTGATCAGCAATCCCTTTGCATCGTATGGGTTGGAAGGCATCACCACCTTGATGCCGCAGACGTGCGTGAAAATTCCCTCCGGACTCTGCGAATGCGTCTGTCCACCGCGGATACCGCCGCCGCACGGTGTGCGAATCGTCACCGGCGCCCAGAAGTCACCGCCACTGCGATAGCGAATGCGCGCCAACGTACTCGTTAGTTGATCGAACGCCGGATAGATGTAGTCGGCGAACTGAATCTCGACCACAGGCCGCAGCCCGTTGATGCCCATGCCGATCGCCGCACCGAGAATACCGCCTTCGGCGATCGGCGTATCCAGCACGCGATAATCACCATACTTGCGCTGCAGTCCGTCGGTACACCGAAATACGCCGCCGAAGTAGCCGATGTCTTCACCCATCAGCACCACGTCCGGATCGCGACTGAGCATGATATCCATCGCAGAGTTGATCGCCTGAACCATGTTCATCTGCGCCATCAGCGTTGCTCCGGCTCTTCTTTCAGGAGGTCTTTCATCTGATCGCGCTGCTTCTTCAGATGCGGCGGCACTTCCTTGAAGACGTCTTCGAACATCAGATCACGGTCGAGCGCCGGCGGCTCCGTCATCGTTCCGTAGGTGATCGCCTCCTGCCACGACGCATTCACGAGATCCGTGAGTTCCGCCTCCATCGCGCGCTGCCGCGCGTCCGACCATTCACCAATCGCAATCAAATGGTTTTTCAGCCGCTCGATGGGATCGCCCAGCGGCCACTGTGCGGCATCCTCTTTAGCCCGATAACGCGATGGATCGTCGCTGGTGGAGTGCGCCGAGGCCCGATAAGTCACCAGTTCGATCAACGTCGGCCCGGCGCCGTGACGAGCGCGCTGAGCCGCCCACTGGGTGACCGCGTACACAGCGAGAAAATCGTTGCCGTCGACACGTACGCCCGACACGCCGTAACCCGGGCCGCGCATCGCGAACGTCATGCGTTCGCCGCCGGCAAATCCCTGGAACGTCGAAATCGCCCATTGATTGTTGACCAGATTCAGAATCACCGGTGCCTGATAGACCGCCGCAAACGTCAGCGCGTGATGAAAGTCGGGTTCTGCGCTCGCGCCCTCGCCAATCCATACCGCGGCGATGTGATCCTCGCCTTTGATCGCCGCCGCCATCGCCCAACCGACCGCCTGCGGATACTGCGTCGTCAGATTGCCCGCCACCGAGAAAATGTTGCCGGATCGCCAGTGATACATCACCGGCATCTGGCGACCCTTGCACATATCGCGCGTGTTCGACAGGCACTGGCACATCAGATCCACCAGGCTGCGGCCGCGTGCGATCTGCAGTCCCTGCACGCGATAGGACGGAAACAGCATGTCTGCCGGACGCAGCGCCATGCACTGCGCCACCGATACCGCCTCTTCGCCGGCTGATTTCATGTAGAAGGAAATTTTGCCCTGGCGCTGAATACGCAGCATGCGGTCGTCGAAAATCCGTGTAAGCAGCATGTGGCGCAGCCCGATTTGCAGATCGGTCGGATCGAGATGGGGGTTCCACGGGCCTACCGCGGTGTGCTGATCATCGAGCACGCGGACCATCTCGGTGGCGAGGTATTCGATGTCCCCCACCTTCGCGTTGACATCCGGGCGTTTGACGGCGCCAGCCGGCGACGTCGCGAGATAGCTGAAATCCGGCTTCGCGCCAGGACGTGCAGGTGGATGCGGGATGTGTAAACGGGACTCTCGGCTCATGGTGCCCTCCGCAACATCGCTGACGTTCGATGCTTAGAGGATAGGTCGAGCGCACGCGTTTCGCACCTATGTGCGTCGAACCGCGATGGATGCCAACCGAAGATTCGCGCGTACTCTTCGCGGTCCGCGTTGGAGCAGCACCACGGCGCGGCTCGGTGTAGTATCGCCGCCCACAGCGGCTCCTCCAACTGTTCCCAGCGCGCTGCCGCGCGTCAGAGAGGCGCCGCCGACCGCTCCGACACCCGCGCCGACCGCCGTATTCTCGTCCTGCCGCGACATTCCCGCACACCCACCGCCGCCATATCAGGTCGCATCGACCGCCGCGTTCCGTACGCCACCGCTATTGTGTCTCCCCTCGAATATTCCGTTGGTCATCTAGCGACCTCGGCCGTGCATATGTGCGACAGCGTACCGACGCAATCTGCCCGGGAAGCGCACATTTTATCATGACGATTCACAGAGGACTCGAAGGAAACGATATGAACGGGATCACCCGTCCGGTAGGCTACTTCATCGTCGCCTCGATCGTCGAAATCCAAGGCGGTCGAAATCGCGAGAACCGTTGAGAGCGTGAGTTAAGTCAAGGACGACGTGCAATTGAATTAATCGGATGACGGACCGTTCCAGCCCAACAGCCCGCGCAGACGCACCGCCACGCCATGCCCACGTCGATCGAACGCCCCGGCCCGCAATCCAACGCGCTAGCACACATCCACGTTCGCGAGATCGAGACCATGAACCTGATGCAGAATACCGCTACACAAATGGAGAAGACCACAACGCAGGCAGCAACCGGACCGGGAGCGCCGCGAAAACACCACACCGCACGTGATCGTCGACCCGCCGGCATTCGAACTCAGTGGCTGTGGGGCGTTTGGGGCATGCTCCTCAGCGTACCGATCATCGTCATCGTCAAGATCATCTCCGAACACATCGAGCCATCGCAGCCGGTAGCTGAGCTACTCGGGGATCGATGACCGCACTGGCGAAGAAAGGGACGCGCAATTGGCGATGAACAGCAAGTCGATACTCGCGCATTTGACTCGGTTCGGGTCGCGTTTGCGCACCAGCGATTTTGCGCCGAAGGTGCCCGTCGAGGAACCGCCGCTCCGATCGGAAATCCTCAGCGCCGACCAGATGGAACGCTATGGGCGGACCCTGGCTTCGACGCACCAATTGACTCCGCGCAAGAGCCCCGCGCAGCTATTGTCGCGCCTGGCGGCGAACGAATCGGTACTGATCGACGTCTGCAGAGGATTGACGGACTCGGTGTCGGCGAGTCATCGGGTCAGCCCTCCGGGCGAGTGGCTTCTCGACAACTTCCATCTCGTCGCCGACCAGATTGCTACCGCGAAGCGGCATTTCCCTCGCGGCTACAGCCAGGAACTCCCCTGTTTGGCGCTGGGCCCGTCGGCGGGCTTGCCGCGCGTGTACGACCTCGCGCTCGAGACCGTCTCCCACGGTGACGGCCGAGTCGACGCCGACAGCCTGACCCGTTTCGTCGCCGCCTACCAATCGGTCACCCCGCTGAAGCTCGGCGAACTCTGGGCAATTCCCATCATGCTGCGGCTCGCCTTGATCGAGAATCTGCGTCGCGTCGGTGTGCGGGTTGCGCTCGGCAAGGAGGAGCGCGATCTGGCCAATGCCTGGGCCGATCGCATGATGGAGACGGCCGAACAGGATCCGAAGAGCCTCATCGTCGTCATCGCCGACATGGCGCGGTCGGCGCCTCCGATGGAAAGTGCGTTCGTCGCGGAGCTGGCGCGCCGACTGCAAGGGCAAAGCGCTCCACTGGCGCTTGCATTGACGTGGATCGAACAACAGCTCGCCGAATCCCATCTCACCATCGAACAGCTGGTGCTGCTGGAGAACCAGCGGCAGGCATCGGATCAGGTATCGATCAGCAACAGCATCGGCAGCCTGCGCACATTGAGCGCGATCGACTGGGGCAACTTCGTCGAGACGCTGAGCGTCGTGGAAAAATCACTCCGCGAAGATCCTTCGGGCGTCTACGCGGCGATGGAGTTTGCCACACGAGACCGCTATCGCCACGCAACCGAACGCATCGCCAAGGCGGGTCGGCTCACCGAAGCGCAGGTGGCCGCCCAGGCGATCGAGTTGGCGCGGGCCAACGCCATCGCTCGCGGCGCTCCGGATCGGACTGCGCACGTCGGTTATTTTTTGATCGATGCCGGCGTCGCCGAATTGGAACGTGCGGCGGGCGTTGCCGACTCCATCGCTCGCGCGTTGCCGCGGTTCGGCAAACGGTTTCCGTTGTCCGCCTACCTCACTCCAATCGCGTTCATCACGGCGTCTTTCACCGCCGGCCTCGTCGCCCATGCGCATCGCGTGGGCGCCGAGACGGCAGTCGTCGTTCTGGTGGCCGTGCTCGCGCTCGTGGCAAGCAGTCAGCTGGCCGTGACGATCGTCAACTGGCTCGCGACGCTGTGGGTGAAACCGCATTCCCTGCCACGGATGGATTTCTCCACCGGCATCGCCGAGCACGCGCGCACGCTCGTAGTCGTTCCGACGATGATCAGCAGCGCGCGGAACGTCGAGGAACTGGTCGAAGCCCTCGAAGTGCGTTTCCTAGCCAATCGCGATCCGCGCCTCCACTTTGGACTGCTGACCGATTTCCTCGACGCATCCGAACAATCGCTGCCTGACGACGCAGCCCTGCTGCGAGCGACGGAAGGGCATATCAACAAACTCAATGAAAAGTACGGCGGCGGTTTCCATTTGTTTCACCGACCGCGTCGCTGGAGCGCGGAGTCGCGGATCTGGATGGGACACGAACGCAAGCGCGGCAAGCTCGCCGACCTGAACGCGCTGCTACGCGGCGGTGACGCAAGCGGATTTTCGCTGGTCGTCGGCGCCACCGATATCCTCGCGCAGATCAAGTACGTCATTACGCTGGATACGGACACGCAACTACCGCGTGATGCGGCGCACCAGTTTGTCGGCACCATGGCGCACCCGCTGAATATCCCCAGCTTCGACGAAACCGGGAAGCACTCGGATCGTCGGGTGGTGACATCGGGCCACGGGATCCTGCAACCCCGCGTCTCCGCCAGCCTGCCGGCCACGAATCGATCGCGATATGCGCGCGTGTACGGCGGCGAACCCGGCATCGACCCCTACACGCGGACCGTGTCTGACGTGTACCAGGACATCTTCGATGAGGGCTCATTCATCGGCAAAGGCATTTACGACGTCGACGCGTTCGAACGCGCGCTGCGAGGACGGTTTCCCGTCAACCGCATCCTCAGCCACGATCTGCTCGAGGGCTGCTACGCCCGTTCCGGCTTGTTGAGTGACACCGAACTCTATGAAGAGTTTCCCGCGCGCTACAGCGCCGACGTAGCCCGCCGCCGTCGCTGGATCCGCGGCGACTGGCAACTCGTGGGATGGCTGCGGCGACGTGTGACGGGACCCGATGGACGTCGCGAACGCAATACGCTGTCGATGTTGTCGCAATGGAAGGTGTTCGACAATCTTCGGCGTAGCCTCGTTCCGGTCGCGCTCACGGCACTGCTGCTGCTCGGATGGGCCACGCTGTCGCCGACCTGGTTCTGGACCGCGATGGTGCTTGGAATCCTGCTGACACCCACGGTCATCGGCTTGTTTTCCGATCTTGCCGACAGACCTGCTGAGCTGCCGCTGGCACCGCATCTGGCCGCGGTCGAACGCACCGCTCGACGGCACCTCGTGCAGGCGCTGCTCTCGCTGACGTTCCTGCCATACGAAGCGTTCTTCTGTCTTGACGCCATCGTGCGGACGATTGGTCGGATGTTGATCACCCATCGGCGCCTGCTCGAGTGGATTCCATCGAACACCTTCGACCGTACGCTCGAGCAACGTAACCGAGCGGACTTGTTCGCGTCGTATCGATCGATGGCGATCGCCCCGGCGATTGCCGCCACCGCGTTCGTCGGACTGGGCATCGCACATCCCATGGCATTGGCTGTGGCGGCACCGGTTCTGTTGCTGTGGGCCGCATCGCCCGCCGTCGCGTGGTGGATGAGTCGACCGTTGCAGCGTCGCAGTGCCGCGCTGACGAGCGATCAGACGCAGTTCCTGCGCGCTCTGGCACGAAGGACCTGGGCGTATTTCGAGACCTATGTCGGCGCCGACGATCACTGGTTGCCACCGGACAACGTGCAGGATCAGCCAACCCCCACGATCGCTCATCGAACCTCCCCCACCAATATGGGCCTCGCGCTGCTCGCAAACCTGACGGCACATGACTTTGGCTATCTGTCGATCGGACAACTACTGACGCGCACGTCCGACACGTTGAACGCAATGGATTCGCTGGAACGCTTTCGCGGTCACTTCTACAACTGGTACGACACGCGAACGCGAACGCCTCTGTCGCCTTTGTATGTCTCGACGGTAGACAGCGGCAACCTCGCCGGTCACCTGTTGACACTGCGACCGGGAGTCGCCGCGCTGTGCGATGCACCGATTCTCAATGCGCGCTGGCTCGAAGGCCTGCGCGACACGTTCTCGATCCTGCTCGAGGCCGTCGGTGACGATACACGCATGCACGTTGCGGCGTTCGATACCGCGCTCACGTCAGCTGCCGCCGTAAGACCCACCACGCTGCCCGGCGCATGGGACTGTCTGCAAACGCTGGTCGCGCTTTCGAGCGCTCTAGCAGCGGAACTACCTGCGATTCCAACCGCCGACGGCAGCGACGAAACCGGCGTCTGGGCGGCGGCACTCGCACGACAGTGCGCCGGGCTGCGCGACGAACTCGTCGTGCTCGCACCGTGGCTGGGGCAAACGTTCGCGACTCATGCGGAGATTCCGGGGGCGAAGACCATCCCGACGCTTCGCGAACTAGCGGCGCTCGCCTCGGTTGGCCCGCCAACAGACGAATCCGGGCGCGATAACGGCACAACGTCCGGAGTCGGACACCCATCCGACGCGATACGCACGCTCGTCGCGCAAAGTGCAGATCGCGCCGCGGCGGTGATAGAAACGATCCATCGACTGGTGCTGCAGACGTCAGCGCTCGCGGCAATGGACTACGGTTTCCTGTTCGACAAAGTGCGCCGCCAATTGGTGATCGGTTACAACGCAACAGAGCACCGCCGCGATGACGGCTGTTATGACCTCCTCGCCTCGGAAGCGCGTTTGTGCAACTTCGTCGCCATCGCGCAGGGACAGGTGCCGAAGGAAAGCTGGTTCGCACTCGGCCGTCAGCTCACGTCCGTCGGCGGGACGCCGGCTCTGCTGGCATGGAGCGGCTCGATGTTCGAATACCTGATGCCGCTGCTGGTCATGCCGACTTACGAGCATACGCTCCTCGATCAGACCTACTCGGCCGCTGTCGAACGACAGATCGAGTATGGCCGCCAACGCGGCGTGCCGTGGGGCATGTCCGAGAGTGGCTACAACGCCGTAGACGTACAGCTCAACTATCAATATCGCGCGTTCGGCGTTCCCGGACTGGGCCTGAAGCGCGGGCTCGGCAACGATCTCGTCGTCGCTCCCTATGCTTCGGCGCTCGCGTTGATGGTGGCGCCCGAGGCCGCGTGTCTCAACCTGCAGCGTCTGTCCGACAGCGGAATGGCAGGACGCCTAGGATTGTTCGAGGCGATCGATTTCACCCCGTCGCGCTTGCGACGCGGCGAGTCCAGCGGCGTGGTCCGGTCATTCATGGCCCACCATCAGGCGATGAGCCTGCTCGCGTACGCGTATCTGTTGCTGGGGCGGCCGATGCAGAGGCGCTTCGTGTCGGATCCCGCGTTGCAAGCGACATTGCCGCTGCTGCAGGAACGCATTCCCAGGGTCACGCTGTTTCACTCGGGCACCGAAGAATTCGACGATATCCGAACGACCTCGATCGGCCCCGAAATGCAGGTGCGTGTGCTGACCAATCCAGGTGCGCCAACGCCCGAGGTACAGTTGCTGTCGAACGGCCGCTACCACGTGATGGTCACCGACGCGGGCGGCGGCAGTAGTCGGTGGAAGGATCTGGCAGTGACCCGCTGGCGCGAGGACACCACCTGCGACAACTGGGGCACGTTCTGCTATCTGCGCGACCAAGCGAGCGGCGAGTTCTGGTCGACGGCGTATCAACCGACGCTACGGCAATCCGATCATTACGAGGCGATCTTCTCCGAAGGGCGCGCCGAGTTTCGCCGCCGGGATCTCGACCTCGAGACGCACACCGAGATCGTGGTATCGCCGGTAGACGATATCGAAATGCGTCGGGTGCATATCACGAACCGGTCGTGGACGCCGCGCACAATCGAGATAACGAGCTACGCGGAAGTCGTTCTTGCGCCCGCCGCGGCAGACGCGCTGCATCCGGCATTCAGCAACCTGTTCGTGCAAACGGAAATTCTGCGGGACCCCCGCGCCATTCTCTGCACGCGCAGGCCACGTTCCCCCAACGAGCAGGTACCGTGGATGTTCCATCTGATGACCGTGCATGGCGCGAATGCCACCGGGATCTCGTTCGAAACCGATCGAATGCGCTTCATCGGTCGCGGAGGTTCGGTCGCAGCACCGCTTGCGATGACCGTCGCGGGTGCGCTGTCGGACACCCAAGGTTCGGTACTGGATCCGATCGTCGCGATCCGACAGCGGGTGATCATCGAAGCTCGAGCCACGGTCACGATCGACGTCGTGTCCGGCGTTGCCGGGACCCACGACGCCGTCCTGCATCTGGTCGACAAGTATCAGGATCGCCCGCTCGCCGATCGCGAGTTCGAACTGACGTGGACGCACAGTCAAGTGGTGCTGCGTCAACTCAATGCCACCGAGGCCGATTCACAACTCTACGCGCGCCTGGCCAGTTCCGTGATCTATGCCAACGCATCGTTGCGCGCCGCGCCCGGTGTTCTCATTCGAAACCAGCGCGGACAATCCGGTCTCTGGGGTTATGCCGTCTCAGGCGACCTGCCGATCGTGCTGTTGCAGATCGCAGACGCCGCGAACATCGAACTGGTACGGCAGCTGGTGCAGGCGCACGCCTATTGGCGCCTGAAGGGACTCGCCGTGGATCTGGTGATCTGGAACGAAGAGCGTCATGGCTACCGACAGCAACTTCAGGAACAGATTGTCGGCCTGATCGCGGCCGGTGTCGAAGCGCACTTCGTCGATCGACCCGGAGGCATATTCGTTCGACGCACTGAACAGATGTCCCCCGAGGACCGCGATCTATTCGAATCCGTCGCGCGCGCCATCATCAGCGACGCTCGTGGAACGCTGGCCGACCAGATCAACCGGCGGGGCCCCGCAGAAGCGCGACCCTCGCTGCTCGTCCCGACCCGGGTCCATCGTCCGAGAACGGCCGCAGTCGAGGTCTCGCCAACGCACGATCTCCTGCTCGCCAACGGCATCGGGGGATTCAGCGACGACGGGTGCGAATACGTCATTGCACCACGCCCCGGTGACACGACACCGGCGCCGTGGGCAAACGTGCTGGCCAATCCACTATTCGGCACCGTCATCTCGGAAAGCGGTCTCGGCTATACGTGGAGCGACAACGCGCACGAGTTTCGCCTCACGCCGTGGCACAACGATCCCGTCGACGAGTCGAACGGCGAAGCGTTATACCTTCGCGACGAGGAGACCGGCCACTTCTGGTCGCCTACTTCATCCCCGCGGGGTGGCGCCGGTCCCTATGTGACCCGGCACGGATTCGGCTACAGCGTGTTCGAACACGTCGAGGACGGCCTGCGCTCGGAGTTGACCGTGTTCGTGGCACTCGACACAGCGGTCAAGTTCTCTTCTCTGAAGGTGACCAATCAATCGGGCCGCGCCCGCCGCTTATCCGCGACCGGCTACGTCGAGTGGGTGTTGGGGGACCTGCGAGCGAAGTCGGCGCTGCACGTCGCCACTTCGATCGAGTTCAAGACCGGTGCTTTGTTGGCCCGCAATCCCTACAACAATGAGTTCGCCGGATGGGTGGCCTTTTTCGACGTCGACGATGCGGCGCATAGCGTCACCAGTGACCGCGCCGAATTTCTCGGCCGCAACGGAACGTTGCGCGATCCCGCAGCGATGAGCCGAACGCGCCTCAGCGGCCGCGTTGGCGCCGGTCTCGATCCGTGCGCCGCGATCCAAGTAGTCTTCGACCTGGCGGACGGACAAGAACACGAGATCGTGTTTCGTCTCGGTGCAGCGAACAGCGCCGAGGCGGCCGGACACCTTGTGCAGCGCCACCGGGGAATCGCCGCCGCACAGGACGCGCTCGATGTCGTCGTGCGGTATTGGCGGCACACGCTGACGGCGGTGCAGGTAGACACGCCCGACGCTGCGTTGAACGCGCTGACCAATGGTTGGCTGATCTATCAAACACTGGCATGCCGGCTTTGGGCGCGAAGCGGCTTTTACCAATCGGGCGGTGCATACGGTTTTCGCGATCAGTTACAGGACGTGATGGCGCTGGTGCACGCCGAGCCGGGACTCGTGCGCGCGCAGATCGCACTCTGTGCGAGCCGCCAGTTCGTCGAAGGCGACGTTCAGCATTGGTGGCACCCCCCGACGGGGCGCGGTGTACGCACGCACTGTTCGGACGACTACCTGTGGCTTCCGCTGGCGGCGTGCCGATACGTCCACGCCACGGGCGACACGTCGATTCTCGACGAGACCGCACACTTCCTCGACGGCCGCGCGGTCCCCGCGGACGACGACTCCTACTACGACTTGCCGGGACGCTCCGACGAAAGCGCCAGCATCTACCAGCATTGCGTGCGGGCAATTCTTCGCGGGCTGCGATTCGGCGAGCACGGACTGCCGCTGATCGGCTCCGGCGATTGGAACGACGGCATGAATCGGGTCGGCATGCACGGCAAGGGCGAAAGCGTCTGGCTGGCGTTCTTCCTGTATCACGTGCTCCAAGAGTTCGCTGCGCTCGCGCGCAGGCGCGACGACACGGCGTTCGCCGAACGCTGCGACACCGAGGCACGTGACCTGAAGGTGCGAATTGAAGCGAATGCGTGGGACGGCGATTGGTATCGACGCGCCTATTTCGACGACGGATCGCCGCTCGGCTCCGTCGACAACATCGAGTGCCGGATCGATTCGATTGCGCAGAGTTGGTCGGTGCTATCCGGCGCCGCGGATCCTGCACGCTCGCGCAGCGCCATGAATGCAGTCTACAAACACCTCGTTCGTCCGGAGGCCGCGCTGATCCAGCTGCTCGATCCGCCATTCGACACGTCCGACCTCGACCCCGGCTACATCCGAGGCTACGTCCCCGGTGTGCGCGAGAATGGCGGCCAGTACACGCACAGTGCGATCTGGACTGCCATGGCATTCGCTGCGATCGGCGACACTACGCGGGCGTGGCAACTGACCGGCATGATCAATCCTGTGAACCACTCTCTCAGCGCTGCCGGCGCAGCACGGTACAAAGTCGAACCGTACGTCATTGCCGCTGACGTCTACGCGCTGGCGCCGCACACCGGACGCGGCGGCTGGACCTGGTACACCGGATCGGCAGGCTGGATGTATCGCCTCATCGTGGAGTCGCTGCTCGGACTCCGGCTCGAAGGGGATCGGCTGGGATTCGTGCCCCGCATGCCGCCCGAATGGAATGAATACAAATTGCGCTACCGGTATCGCGAGACCTACTACGACATCGCGGTGCAACGCGTCGATGCGCGGGGCGGCTCCGAACCGGGTCACGTCGGACTCATCGTCGATGGCGTGGTACAAGCGGTCCAATTCGTATCGCTCCTCGACGATCGACAGCAGCACTCCGTAGAGGTCCACATCGACACGAGTGGCAACCTCGAGTTCGGAACTGCCGCCAGCTGAAGCGCCGGCGAAATCCCGCAGACCGATTCGAGCGAGGTTCAACCGGATGCGCTCGCTTATCGGCGTTATTCCTGGTGCGAATGATCGGATTTCAGCAGTTGCGCATCGCACTTGGCATCGAGCCTTTTCAACGTCTTCGCGGGACGAGCCGGCTGTTGTTCCGCGTTACGATCGCTCGGCCATCCAACGCGTGTTTGTAGATGCGTGCTTCCTGCTCATGATCGAGTCGCGCTGCGGAGTCGTGTGGAGGCGCGTCCTTCACTGCCTCGGGTCTCTATGCGGTAGTGCATGACGGCGTTGCCGCTACGCAGATGAGGATCGTCATCTTGGTGCCGCGTCGCATTCGGCGGCGAGACGTAGTCTGTCATCAACGGGATCGGGTAGGCGCCTCCGCCCCCATAGCCCGCCGCCGACCCATTAGTAGCGATAGCCGTAGTAGCCCAGATTTGAAACGAAACGGCGCTCACGATGAGCGCCGGCATTCCGTCCTGATCTAGTCCTTGATCTTCGAGATCTTGGAGCCTTCCAGCGACAAGTCACCCATCAGGCCTTTCTCGGCAAAGACGAATGCCAGGATCGGCTTCTGCTGGGTCTTGCTGTCGTACTCGCCGCGCGCGGCCATCGAGACGACGGTGATACCTGCATCGGCGCCGATTGACCAGCCATCGCTCTTGGTGAACTTGCTGAGCGATTCCGGAGTCATGAACATGATGATCTCACTGTGCTTGGCGAGCCCGAGCGTGAGACCGACCGAAGCAGAACTGATGCTGTAATAACCCACGGTCTTGCCGTCGATCTGTAGCACGCCCTCACCGAACTCGCCGGCCACGCCGATACCCGCTTTCGTGACCTTCGGGAATACCAGCATGCCCGCAGCCTTTCCTTCGAGACTCTCGTTGGCGGGCGTTAGCGCGTTGAATTCAGTCAGCGTCGCAGCGACCCGTTGGTCGATCTCGGCCTTGGTGGCGGCAACAGATGTCGCCGCTGCGCCGAGGCAAAGCATCGTTAGAGTTGTCATGGCAAGTAAGTTGTTCATCTTCATGGTGGCTTCCTGTGGACAGATTCGAGTGAAACGCTGCACAGGTTCGCTTGCGGAGACACCTTTCTCTGTTCGAGACCGCACAGACCGAGACCGTCTGGCGTCGCACCGACTGTCGACGACTCAGGCGTGGATCGCGAACAGGCTCGGCTAGCGCCGCGAAGTGTCACGGAAGCCGCCGGCAATTTGCAGCACGCTGGGTTGATTCACTACCACAGGGATAGATGCCACCGACGCGGCAACCCACGCGGTTGCCTCGACGGGTTATGCCACGGACCTTTGCGCGCGCAACGCACCCGACGTGTGGCGCGCGATGATCGATTCCTCGTCGGTCGGAATGTTCCACAGCGCGACACGACCGCGCCCGCTGTCAAACCGCGTGGCGGCCGCTGCGTTGCGCGCACCGTCACAGTCGACGCCGAGCCACGCGAGCGCGTCGCACACGCGCTGGCGGATGATCGGCTGATGGGCGCCGATGCCGCCGGTGAACACCAAGCCGTCTACGCCGCCGAGCGCGGCAACCATCGCACCGGTCTCGACGACGATGCGGTGAACGAACAGATCCACCGCGAACTTCGAGTCCAGCGCGTCGCTTTGGAGTAGCACGCGAAGATCGCCGCTCACACCAGAGACACCACGCAGCCCTGACTCGAGATTCAGCAATCGGTCGACATCGGCGGCCGTCAAACCGTGTTCGCGCACCAGGTAGGTCACCACTGACGGATCCAGTGCGCCACTACGCGTCGCCATCATCAGACCGTCGGTCGGCGTGAAGCTCATCGTCGTTGCGACACTGCTACCGGCTTGCATCGCACATAGACTGGCCCCGCTCCCGAGATGTGCGACGACGACGCGCGTCATCGGCACCGAATTCGCCGCGCACAGCTCGCGCAGCCTGAGCGCCACGTATTCGTATGACAGCCCATGGAAACCGTAACGACGCACCCCGCGATCGAACCAAATCCGCGGCAGCGCGAAGCGCTGGGCAACCTCGGGCATCGTCGAGTGAAATGCCGTGTCGAACGATGCGAATTGCGGCACGTCCGGTCGCCCCGCCTGCACCGCCTCGATGACCGCGAGCCCCTGTGCCTGATGCAGCGGCGCGAGCGTGAGCAACGCCTCGAGGCGAGATACAACACCGGAATCGACAGCAATCGTTTCGGTGTAGTCCGTACCGCCATGCACGATGCGATGTCCGACGGCGGCAATCGCGCAACCTCGAACTTCGCGATCGACCGTCGCCAGCGCCATCCGCACTGCATCGGCGTGGCTTCCCGGCGCCATGTCGATTTGGCTCCGGAGCAGGCATTCGCCGTTCTCACCAGTCGCCGGGAAGCGATACACGGCGAACTTGAGTGTAGCCGACCCGGCGTTGAAGGCGAGGATGGTGTCGACCGTCGTCAAGCTCGTCGTCGCAGACATATTCGGCCGCCTGCTTTCGAAGATTCCCGACTTCGCACGTTCACCTCTTCCTCAACAAGGAACCGATTCACTTTCTTCCCCTCCAACAGTATCCGCACCAGCATCTCTCCGTCGGCGAGTTTCACCTGGCGGTGTTCGAGTAGTTTGCGAATCGTTGCTAATGGTGCGGTACAGGCGCGTGGCCAGGCGCCTCTCCGTCATGCCGATGTCGTTTCCATTTCGACGTTGTACTCGCCAAGACGCGCTTCCCTATTGCATCTGACTCGATGGGACAACGCCTGCTGCGCTGCCACTGCGTTGTCCGCGTTGCCGCGCCAGATTTCCAAAGCTGGTTGCTGGATCGCGCGGGCAAACGAAAACGTTAGCGCCCATGGGGTTCTCGACTTGAATCGAACATTCATGGCATTCAAACGAGCCGACGCCAGCTCGGCGGATTGACCGCCCGACAGGAACGCAATGCCGGGGACGGCCGCGGGAACGGCTCGCAAGAGACACTCGACCGTGGCGTCCGCAATCCCGTCAACCGACACCTGCTTTGGGCACACCAGTCCCGGAAGCACCATGTTGGGCTTCAGGATCATGCCCTCCAGCACGACGCCTTGTCTGTAAAGTTGATTGAAAACTGCCTGCAGGACCTCCCGGGTAACCTCGCCGCAACGCGCCAAAGTATGTGCGCCGTCCATCAGCACTTCCGGCTCCACGATGGGCACCATTCCCGCTTCCTGGCACAACGCGGCATAGCGCGCCAGTGCGTGTGCGTTCGCCTCGATGCACCCCCGAGTGGGAATGTCGTCTCCCACGGCAATCACTGCGCGCCACTTCGCGAAGCGCGCGCCCATCTGAAAGTAAGCGGACAGGCGTTCGCGCAAGCCGTCCAGGCCTTCGGATATCCTTTCTCCGGGATGCCCCGCCATGGCCTTCGCACCGGCATCGACTTTGATGCCCGCGACGATTCCTGCGCCGGTAACAGCTCTCACAAATGGGGTGCCATCCTTCTTCTGTTGGCGGATCGTCTCGTCGTACAGGATCACGCCGCTGATGCTCTCCGCGAGCCGAGGCGTCGTCACAATCAATTCCCGCCAAGCGCGCCGGGTCTCCTCGGTCTGGGGTATCCCCAACGCGGCAAATCGCGCGTTGCACGTCGGATTGCTCTCATCAATCGCGATGAGCCCTTTACCGTCAGCGATCAATGCTCGGGCAATGTCGACAATCGCTCGTGCACTCATCCGGTTTTGCTCCAGGTCCAATTGCGGATTTCCGGCAAGTCCTGGCCGTGCTTGTCGATGTACTGCTTGTGCTCGATCAGCTTGTCCTTGAGTTGCTGCTTCAGATAGATGCCCTCGTCGCCCGTCTGCGGCAGACGATCGACGACGTCCATCACGAGGTGGAATCGGTCCAGATCGTTCAGCACCGTCATGTCGAACGGCGTGGTGATGGTGCCTTCCTCCTTGTAACCACGGACGTGGATGTTGTCGTGGTTGGTACGACGATAGGTCAGCCGATGGATCAACCAAGGATATGCGTGGAAGGCGAAGATCACGGGTTTGTCCTTCGTGAACAATTCGTCGAAATCCATGTCACTCAAACCGTGCGGATGTTCGCTCGGCGGCTGCAGTTTCATCAGGTCGACGACATTGACCACGCGGACTTTCAGCTCGGGCAGACGCTCACGCAGGATGGAGACGGCCGCGAGCGTTTCGAGCGTAGGCACGTCGCCACAACACGCCATGACGACGTCGGGCGCAACGGCCTGGTCATTGCTGGCCCATTGCCAGATGCCGATGCCCTGGGTGCAGTGTTTGACAGCGGCTTCCATCGTCAGCCACTGCGGCGCCGGATGTTTGCCCGCGATCACGACGTTGACGTAGTGCCGGCTGCGCAGGCAGTGATCCATCACGGACAACAGGCAGTTCGCATCCGGAGGGAAGTAGACGCGCACGACATCGGCCTTCTTGTTCACGACGTGGTCGATGAAGCCGGGATCCTGGTGAGTGAAGCCGTTGTGATCCTGGCGCCACACATGCGACGCCAATAGATAGTTCAACGAGGCAATCTTCCGCCGCCACGGCAGATGCAGCGTGACCTTCAGCCACTTCGCGTGCTGGTTGAACATCGAATCGATGATGTGGATGAACGCTTCGTAGCAGTTGAAGAGTCCATGCCGTCCGGTGAGCAGGTAGCCTTCGAGCCAGCCTTCGCATTGGTGCTCGCTGAGCATCGAATCCAGCACGCGTCCTGCGGGCGCGAGAAATTCGTCGTTTTGTTCGGTCGCTGCGTCCCATTGACGGTGGGTCGCTTCGAACAGCGACTCGAGACCGTTCGAGAGCGTCTCGTCCGGTCCAAAGACACGGAAATTGCGTTGTTCATCGTTGAACTTCACGACGTCACGCAGAAATCGTCCGAGCACATGCGTGTCGCCGATGCCGCGCTGGCCCGGCACTGACACGATCTCCCCGTATTCGCGGTAATCCGGCATCCGCAGGTCGCGCAGCAGCATGCCGCCGTTAGCGTGAGGGTTCGCGCCCATGCGCCGGTCACCTTCCGGCGCCAATTCGGCCAACTCCGCCTTGAGTCGACCCTGCTCGTCGAAGAGTTCTCGCGGGCGATAGCTCTCGAGCCACTCTTGCAGCAGCAGGAGGTGTTCCGGATGTGTAGCCGGATCAGACAGCGGAACCTGGTGCGCGCGAAACGTACCTTCGATCTGCAGGCCGTCGACGACCTTTGGTCCCGTCCAACCCTTCGGCGACTTCAACACGATCATCGGCCACCGGGGACGTGCGAGATTGCGGTCGGCGCGCGCATCGCGCTGGATTCGCTTGATCTCCTCCACAACCGCATCGAGCGTCGCGGCCATGGCCTCGTGCATCAACTCCGGTTCGTGACCTTCGACAAAGTAGGGGTTCCAGCCATAGCCGCGCAGCAATTGCTCCAGCTCCTCGCGGCCGATGCGCGCAAGTATGGTCGGGTTGGCAATCTTGTAGCCGTTCAGATGCAGGATCGGCAGTACGGCACCATCGTTAACCGGATTGAGAAACTTGTTGGAGTGCCACGCCGTTGCCAGCGGGCCTGTCTCGGCCTCGCCGTCGCCGACCACGCAGGCCACGATCAAGTCGGGATTGTCGAACACCGCTCCAAACGAATGGCTGAGCGAATAACCCAGCTCGCCGCCTTCGTGAATCGAGCCCGGACACTCCGGTGATGCGTGGCTCGGGATTCCGCCCGGAAACGAAAATTGAAGAAACAATTTCTGAAGCCCGGCCTCATCGCGGCTGATGTTCGGATAGATCTCGCTGTACGTGCCTTCGAGATAGGTGTTGCCTACAACCGCGGGGCCGCCGTGACCGGGACCGGCAACGTAAATCATGTCGAGGTCGTGTTTCTTGATCACCCGGTTCAAGTGCGCGTAGATGAAGTTCTGACCCGGGGTCGTGCCCCAGTGTCCGAGCAGCATGTGTTTGATGTCCGCGAGCGCGAGCGGCCGCTTCAGCAACGGGTTGTCGCGGAGATAGATCTGGCCCACCGAAAGGTAATTGGCGGCACGCCAGTAGGCATCGATCTGGCGCAAATCTTCCGCCGAAAGCGTTTTCGTGTTCATGGCTCGCTTGCCACTATGCGCCGACCCGTGCCCTGGAAACACTTGGGCGAAACCGTCGGCGCTTTCGATGGCCCGCTCGAGCTGCGTGGTCTCAATGATGCTTTCGTGCACATGATCATCCCCACCGATGACCCAGTTCGACGTCGGTTGCGCGAATGGGGCAATCACGTAGATCGTGCTCGGTGTGTAACATGTGTCCGCCTCCTGAGCGCGTCGGCCTTCGAACGCTAATTGGTTGTTCAATCATCCTTGCGTGCGCCCCACGCACTGACCGCGGGGCCATCGGTCGCTATTCTGACCACACCAGAGCAGATCAGTATGTGCGGAATCGAACGCTACATAGCGGTGTCCGACGATTGGGTCGGTAGAGGAAGACCAACCGGCAAATGTGGAAAGAGTGATACGTCCTCGCGATCTGCCGCCGCTTTCCGATTGAAAATCACACCAGCCGCGACTCGGTGAGACCGTTAGTAGTGTGCTATACGTACCTACCGAATCGCATAGTGCCCACAACGAGGCTGGCCAATCTTGCCGCGGAAACCGAGAAAATTCCATGACTACTGACCCTCCCTCGATCGACGCCGAACTGGAATCGCTTCAACGCGATACCTTCGGCTACTTTCTGCGTTGGACCAATCCTGAAAACGGGCTGGTGCTCGACAAGACCGCACCGAACTGGCCGGCGAGCATTGCCGCCACCGGCCTCGGGTTGGCGGCATATCCGGTCGCCGTCGAGCGCGGCTTCATCACGCGCGCTGCAGCGATCGAGACAATCCTGACCACGCTCCGATTCTTCTGGAACAGCCCACAAGGCCCTGAGCCGGACGCGACCGGACATCGCGGCTTTTATTATCACTTTCTCGACATGCAGACGGGGCGGCGCGCGTGGCGATGTGAACTGTCAACTGTCGACACCGCCATTCTGGTAGCCGGTGCATTGGTCGCGCGGGCGTACTTCGATGCGGATACGAATGACGAACATGAAATACGGCGCCTTGCTGACGCACTCTATCGGCGCGTCGACTGGACATGGGCACAAAACGGCAGCGCCACAGTTACGCACGGATGGAAACCCGAAGGTGGATTTCTCGAATATCGGTGGGAAGGCTATGACGAGGCGCTGATCCTGTATCTCCTCGGGCTCGGCTCGCCGACGCATCCGCTACCGCAGGAAAGCTACACCGCCTGGGCTTCGACCTACGATTGGAAAAGCAGCTACGGCTACGACTACCTGTACGCGGGGCCGTTGTTCACTCATCAGATCTCGCACATCTGGATTGATTTTCGCGGCATTCAAGACGCGTTCATGCGTAATGGGGGTATCGACTACTTCGAGAACACCCGGCGCGCAACTTACGTACAGCGGCAATACGCGATCGACAATCCACTCCAGTTCCCAGGGTATGGCAAAAACTGCTGGGGAATCACCGCGAGCGACGGTCCCGGCCCTGCAAGCATCAAAGTGAACGGCATCCAGAGGCAGTTCTTCGATTACCTGGCGCGCGGAGCACCGTATGGACCGGACGACGGAACCATCGCGCCATGGGCCGTGGTGGCGTCGCTGCCGTTCGCACCGGAGATCGTGCTACCGGCGATCGACTATCTGGTGCATGAGGTGGACCTGAAGCTCGGCAATGAATGCGGCTTCAAGGCGACGTTCAATCCGACCTACCCGGACAAGCGCAGCAATCCATACGGCTGGGTGTCGCCTTGGCACTTCGGCATCAACCAGGGGCCAATCGTTTTGATGATCGAGAATCATCGCACGGGCCTGTTGTGGCGACTCATGCGAGGCTCCTCCTACGTCGTCGAAGGCTTGCGGCGAGCGGGCTTCGGCGGCGGATGGCTGGCAACGTGAACATCAGCCGGGTGCGTTGGGGTTAGTGGACCAGCACGTGTAGAGCTATGCGACCATCGACGACGCGTCTGACTTCACGCAACGCCGAGCAAGCGCGGGTGGCTATCAGCAGCGCTGGCCAGGTCAAGACGGCATCGAACGGTACAGCGCGGGCAGCCCCCCAACGAAACCGCCGGGCCGCGAGACACTATTTGGCGGCGACCGCAGCACCCGAAGCTTCATGCAGATCGAGATGCAACGGCTCGAACGTTCCAAGAATCGCCTTGGCGCGCTCCATTACTTCGCCAACTGCTCGCGGATGGATTTCAGTTCCTCCAGACGTTTCGCGGTGGTCTTGGGATAGCTCATCTTGAGTTCACTCAGCACATCGAGGATGACCTGGGAAACGATCAGTCGGGCATTCTTCTTGTCATCGGCGGGAACGACGTACCAGGGCGAGTGGTCGGTGCTTGTCGCGCTCAGGCATTCCTCGTAGGCCGTTCTGTACTGCGCCCAGTATCCCCGTTCGTGGATGTCCGCGAGGCTGAATTTCCAGTTGTTGTCCGGCTCATCGATGCGATCGAGGAATCGCTTGCGCTGCTCCTCCTTCGAAAGGTGAAGAAAGAACTTTATGATTCGCGTCCCGTTTCGGTAGAGATGGTTTTCCAGGTCCACGATCGAACGATAGCGCTCCTTCCAGATGGCGCTGTCGTCGAGCAGTGCGTCCGGCAGTTGCTGTGTGCGCAGAATCTCCGGATGCACCCGAACTATGAGCACTTCCTCATAATAGGACCGGTTGAAAATGCCGATGCGGCCGCGTTCCGGCAGGGAGCGGGTCGTTCGCCACAGAAAGTCGTGCTCGAGTTCGGTAGCACTGGGGTGTTTGAAGCTGAACACCTGGCATCCCTGCGGGTTGACTCCCGACATGACGTGCCGGATGGCGCCGTCCTTTCCGGCCGCGTCCATCGCCTGAAAGATCAGCAGTACCGCATAACGGTTGGAGGCATAGTGAAGGCGCTGCAGCGAACTCAACGCCTCGACGTGTTGCCGGAGAAGTTTGGCGTACCTCTTCTTCGACTTGTACACGGGATTCACCAGCGTCGGCCACTTTTTGAGGTTGACGGTCTTGTCTTCGGGCACGCGGAAATCACTGGAATCGATTTTCTTCTTCATTCCTTACTCATAGCACATACACAGGCAAATCGGCGCGTCCTGTGCGGTCGCGCCAGTAGCAGTGCATCGCAACGATTGGTCTTCGACTTGCCTCGTCGATTGGCCTTGTGGTTCTCATGTTTGCGTCGAATCATCAACCCCGAGCGACCCTTGCGCCGCAAACGCACCGGCAGTGGTGGGCTTGCCCTTCAATATCCACTCGAATGCGACGCCTATCAGCGCGCCCAGAACCGGTCCCACCACATAGATCCACGCGGTGCCGAGATCACCACGCACCAGGTCCGGCGCCAATGATCGCGCCGGGTTCATCGAGGCGCCGCTGATCGGCGCCGCCCAAAGACCCGCAAGGGCGATATATCCACCCACTGCAATGGCGCCGTTGGCACCGATGTTGCGCGCCCCCGAGGCCGTACCCAGGATCGTATTCACGAGCCCCGCGGTCAGCACCACCTCCATCGTCAGCGCTACTGTGTTGCTGATGCCATGTCCCGGCACGGTGGCGCCCAGCGCACCGACGGCGCCAAACATAGCCCGTAGAAACAACGCCGCCGCGATGGCGCCGATCATCTGCGCCAGAACGTAGCCCGGCACCCGAGCCCAAGGAAAATTGCCCCGCGCGGCGAATGCCAACGTGACGGCCGGATTCAAGTGCGCTCCGCTCACCGTACCCATGAAGTAGATGATCGCCATCACCATGAGTCCGGGTGCGGCCACGATCATGCCCAAGGTGACGGCGCCACCGCTTTTGGCGGCAACTACCCCGCCGCCCGCAGCGACGACGACCAGCAGGAACGTGCCCCAGGCCTCAGCAAAAAGGCGACGCCACTCGTGCGCCGGATCGAGAAAGTCGGGAGACAGCTGCTTGCGAAGCATGCGTTGCCGCCGCGCCGTTGTATGCCCGTCAGCGCGAAATGCGGTCATGCGGCCCGCGGTATATTGCTGCATCGTTTCGGCCAGATCAGCGGCAATATTGGCGTCTGCTCACTCATCGGGTTCATCATTACGCCGGTCGCGCTCCGCCTTCTCCAATTCTTCAACGGCTTCAACGTCTTTGCGCCCCAGTTTCTCGTAGAGTTGGTGGACTCGCTCGACGAGTTGCGGTGTCAAATCGGTCGGTGTCTTGGCGTTGGTTTCAGGCTTGGGCTCGGCTTCGGCTTCAGGCTTTTGTTCCGCTTTGGCCTCGGGTTCGGTTTTGGGTTCAGGCTTAGCCGCTGCCTTGAAGTCAGTTTTCCGAATCTCCCGCTCCGCCTTCTCCCAATCCTGAACTGATTGACCCTCCCGTCGGCCCCGCTCCTCATAGAGCTCATACGCCCGTGTGGCGATCTGCGGTGTCAGATCGGAAGTTGTTTTGCCCTCGGCTTCAGGCTTCGGCTCGGCCACAGGTTCGGATTGACCCTTGGCATCCGGCTTCTGCGCGACCTTTGCTTCAGGCTTGGTGTCAGCGCCTTTGGTTTCGGGTTTCGCCTGAGGTTTCGATTCGTCCTCGGCGTCAGGCTTCGCCTCCGCTTTGGATTCGGGCTTAACTTCGCGTTTGGCATCGGCGTTGGTCGCAGGTTTGATCTTGTCTTTTGCTTCCGGCCCGTCCTCGGCATTGGAGCCAGGTTTGGCTCCAGCTTTGACTGGACCAAGAATCCGATACGCGAGCAGCTTCACGCGATCGTTCACGAGGAACCATACCAGGGCATAACCCCAAACGAACGCCGCCCATCCCCAGCCTAGAGGTGTCATGAACAACCCATAGACCGCGATCAACGTCGCTACGATTTGTGTGCCGAGCACGGCGGCCCACAAAATTCGCGCGGGTCGGATGGACCAGAACGGGCCGCGTGTGCGCGTAAGGAAGATCGTCAGATGCCCCGCCACCGAAAGCTTCAGATACATGAGTGTTTGGAGGTGCGCGTGGTCGAGATGAAAGAAACGCTCACCGAGATAAAACAGGCCGAACGCGGCCGCCACCCCGAAGACGCCCAGCACTGTGGAGATTCCCAGCACCGTGCGCATGTTCCAGGCCTCGGGCTGATCCTTGTAGTGCACGTTGTCATACGCAATCGACAGGATGGCGCCGTCATTGAGTAACGCCAACATCACGATCATCACTGCCGTCACGGGATAGAAGTTGAAGATCAGGATCGACAGCGTCATGAACAACAGCACGCGCAGTGTTTCGGCAATGCGGTAGATCGCATAGCTGTTCATCCGCTGGAAGATGCGGCGGCTCTCCTTGATCGCGTCGATGATCACTGACAGGCCCGGCGTCATCAGCACGATGGCCGCCGCCGCGCGCGCGGCATCAGTCGCATCCGATACGGCGATGCCGCAATCAGCCTTCTTTAGTGCAGGGGCATCGTTCACGCCGTCGCCCGTCATGCCGACGATGTGGCCGCGTTTCTGCAGCACATCCACGATGTGGAACTTGTGTTCGGGAAACACCTGGGCGAAGCCATCTGCCTTCTCGATCGACTCGGCGACCTGCGTGGTCTCCCGCTTTTTCGAATCGCCCAGGCTGGAGGCATCGAGAATATCCGCGCCCATGTCCAGCTTTTTGGCGGTTTCCTTCGCGATGGCGAGTGCGTCCCCCGTCACCATCTTGACCTTCACGCCCATCGCCAACGCAGTCGCGATGGTTGCCTTGGCATCGCCCCGCGGCGGATCGAACAAGGGCAACACGCCGACGAGCATCCACCTTCCGTCTTCGCCTGCCCGCGCGACGCCCAATGACCGAAAGCCGCTCGCTGCAAATTCGTTGACCGCCTTGTCGACAGCGGACTTGACTTCAGCGGCATTGGCGGCCAACGCCAGGATCACCTGCGGTGCGCCCTTGGTCACTTTGAATTGTTTTCCGTCCGCGCCCTTGACGGTCGCTTCGGTCCGCTTGTGCACCGGGTCGAAGGGCTGAAAATGCACCACCTCGTAGCCGTTCAGGGCCCTGTCATCCTTGAGCCCCGCCAGCACGGCCAGGTCGATGGTGTCCTTGTCGTCCGCGCGCGACGCCAGCGCGGCGTCGAGGATGACGTGCTCGGCGGGGATACTGTTCACGCTGAATGGATCGCCCAAGGTGAGCTTGTTCTGGGTCAGGGTGCCGGTCTTGTCCGCACACAATATGTCCACGCCGGCCAGTTCCTCGATGGCGACCAGGCGGCTGACAATCGCCTCCTTCTTGGCCAGCAGACGTGCACCCACCGCCATCGTGACCGACAGTACTGTGGGCATCGCCACCGGAATCGCTGCAACGGTCAGCACCAGGGCGAACTGCAAGGTGGTGAGGATCGGATCGCCGCGGAAGATAGCGACCCCAATGATCGTAGCCACCAGTACCACCGCGAGAACGATCAGGTAGTTGCCGATCTTCAACACCGCCTTTTGAAAATGGCTGACTGTGTGCGCGTCCTGCACCAGTTGCGCTGTCTTACCGAAGTAGGTGTTCTCACCTGTGGCGTACACCAGCGCGCTGCTCTCACCCCGGCGGATGATCGAACCGGAAAACACCGCGTCGCCCGGTTCGCGGGTGGCGGGCAAGGACTCTCCGGTTAGCGCAGACTGATCGACCGACATGGGATCACCGTCCAGCAGGCGCGCATCCGCCGGCACGATATTGCCCAGACGCAAACGAATAACATCGCCCGGCACCAGCTCGCGCGCGGCCGGGTTGACCCAATTGCCGTCGCGTATAACGCGGGCCTTCACCGCCAGCCTGGCCTTGAGGGCATCGATGGCGTTACCCGCTTCGCGTTCCTCCCAGAAACCGACTGTGGCGTTGGCTAGGAGCAGAACCAGGATGATGCCGAAGTCGGGCCAATGCTGGGCAACCGCGGAAAGGATCACGGCCGCTTCGATCATCCACGGGATCGGACCCCAAAAATAGCCGAGGAACTTCAGGACCAGATTGGTCTTCTTTTCTTCGATCTCGTTCGGCCCATACTGGGTCAGCCGCTCTGCCGCCTCGGCTTGGGTGAGACCGTCCGGCGACGAGCCCAGCTTTTTCTCCACCTCCGCCAGCGGCAGGGATTTCAGATCGTCCATCGCTTCGGACTTAGCCTCGAGCTTCGAACCCGGCTTCGACCCGCGGCCCTTGAGCTGGTCGGCTTTCGACTTCATTTGACGTTGCTCTACTTCCAGTTACCGAATTCCGCCGTGCCCTGTCCGTACATCCGTAACGACATGCTCGAGGAAGCCATGCTGCGACCAATTTTCGCGCTCCTCGCTTGTTCGAATTGGAGATTTCACTGCGTGCCAGTAGATACCCGGTATAGGCGCCCGCTCGGTGCGGTCTCGTACATAGGCATGGAAGTGTCCAACACATCGTCTGTGGACCGACTCCGGTTGCGGTCATCTCTACGGCGTTCTCCTCGCGGTCGTTAAACCGCCGTTGGTGGCGCTCGCCGATCTGGAGCAACGTCGGTTGATTCGCGCATCGCGTTGCGAACGCATGCCGCGATGTTCTGCGATCTCGAAGCAATCGTTTGTCTGGTGGCGTACGCCGGGTTGATCGTGCGGCAGCTGCTCGCCGGTTGCCGACTAGAGCAGGCAGCTCCATGGGCCCGCAGACTGCTCCTTGCTCCGCAGCGTCATCGACCGACGCTTGCAACTCGCGAGATCAATCTCGTCCGACGCGGCGAGGTCCGCAGCGTGGGGCCTCTGCATCTGCTGTCCGAATTCGCGCCCGAGAATGATCCCACCGATCTCGAACGTTCCTCACGACTGCCGAACCCAGGCCGGTTGCGTCAGCTCCAGCGCAAGGCTGATCGCCAACGGGATGAAGGCGCCTATACAGGCGGCTGCCAGCACGTCGGTCGGCCAATGGACACCGACGACCAGTCGAGACATCGCAACGAGCAACGTCCATAGCAGCGCAATCGACACCGCGTACCGCTGCATCGCCGGCCGGATGCGCTTGACGCAGAGCGACGCAGCTGTCGCGAAGCTCGCGACGACGAGCGTGTGTCCGCTGGGAAAGCTCGAACCCCAATACAATTCCGTCGCCCAGAGCGCCGGGCGATCGCGGCCGACGATTGTCTTGACGGCGTAGATCATCAACGCGCTCGTCGCCAGCGACGCGAACAACAACAGCGCTTCGTAGCGGCGCTTCGCCAACGCAAGCGCGAGTGTGGCGACGACCGTCAGGGGAACCAGCACGGTCGACGAGCCGGTGAATGTCACTGCCGCGAAGAATGGGTGAAGAGCGCTCGGGACGAGCCGGTGAACCCACAGCAGGATGGCGCCATCGATCGGGCCGGAATCGCCGCCTATCGTATCTTCGGTGACGTCCAGAATCAGCACCGCGAGCACGATCATCGCCCCAACGACCAGCCGACGCTTCTCGAACGGCTGCGACCACTGCGGTCGAGCGCTAAACACGTAAATGCCCAGTCCAAAATAAAAGCCCGCTGCGATCAGCACCAGCTTCGCAGCATCCATGAGCACTGCGATGAACATCGCTGTTTACGAACCTACGGTGGCGGCGCGGGCGCGAATGGAACATCAGGCGCCGGGATCTCCGGCTGCACCTGTGCAGTGCCTGCACCCGCTGCATCCTGAGTAGCGCATTTCGGCGGAGGCGCGCGAACCTCCTGCAATCGTGCGATCAACCACTGACCGCTCTGAATCGGGGCGGAAATCCCGCACCTGACGAGATACGGCTCACCCGACATGCTGCTCTTCGAGGCGGCGCGCGCAATGAACTGTTCAGCGCTCTGAAACGAACCTGCTGCGCCCAGTTTGAGCTGCAAATGCGCCTTCGCTTCGGTCCCGCTGTACCAGGTACCGTTGCGATTGAACTGGCAGCCCGACATTTCCAGTCGCGTCAACAGCGCCGCGATCTCCGCGCTCACCAACGGCGACGTCGCGGCCGATACCGACACCGCGTACAGCAACCCCGTCAGCGCTAGGAGGAAGCCACGCATGTACCCGCCCAGGTCTCCATCACATCCGTGAGAGTATGCGCGTTCGACTGCTGGATAGCGCGCTCCGCACGCGAACACGACACGTTGATAGAACTATTTCGGCGCCGCTACTGAACCGGCATAAAGAGACGTCGCGGATACCGCCGTGGAACAATCCTCTTCGCTGCTTGAACCGATTCACCGCAGACCCCGCGAGCGACTCTAAGACATTGGGATTTTCCTCTACCGGATTCTGGAACGCGCCGCGTATCTTCTGCTGCGCCTTGGCACAGCCGTCAGCGTCGATCAACGCCAAAATCACGTCATCGAATTGTTCGTCACTTCCGCGTAGAACCATTTCACCTGGCGGTCCGCTTCGTCGCGCGTATCGCGTAGCGCTCCTGGACCAAGCCCGTCAGCCGGTCCTGATGCCCTTCGAGCTTCAGCAGCTCGTCGTCGGGCAAGCCGTTGCACCGCCGGATGCTTGCAGCCCGGTTCGAACCTCCGTCACAGCACGACACCCGACCTCATCCAACGATGGATGTTGCGGGCCGACTCGCGCACTATTCGAATCAGCAGCTAAGAGTGTGATATTCGCAACAGAGGAGGCAGCCATGTCCGACGTACGGACCCTCAGAGAACTCGATTCGTGGCCGGTACAAACGACCCGAGGCCACACGATTCCTGGATATCGATACACGTCTCGTGAATTCTTCGCGAAGGAATGGGAGCACATGTGGACCAAGGTCTGGCTGCTGCTGGGCCGTGAATCCCAGCTACCCAATCCCGGCGACTGGCAGATGGAGACGGTCGGCCCCGAATCGATCCTGATGGTTCGGCAGAAGGATGGCAGCGTGAAGGCCTTCTACAACGTCTGCCAGCATCGCGGCAACCCACTGGTTGATGCGCCCATCGGCAACGCCAAGCGCTTCGTGTGCCGCTATCACAGCTGGGCCTACATGCCCGACGGTTCACTGAACTTTGCGCCTGACCGGGAAGACTTCCCCCAGGGGGACCCGTGCAAGCACGTGCGCCTCGAAGAACTCGCGTGCGAAACCTTTGCGGGGTTCGTGTGGGTGAACATGGAAAAAGATTGCATGAGCCTGGAGGATTACCTCGGGCCGATCTGGGATGTCTGGAGCCAACTCGAACTCGAAACCTGGAAACGCACCTCGGCAAAATCGGCGTGGGTGCCGTGCAACTGGAAGGTGGTGCTGGACAATTTCAACGAGTCCTACCACGTACCCACGGTGCACATGGCCGCAACGCCGGATACCGATCGCAAGAAGATCACCAGCAACATCAATACGTACTACAAGGAAACGCGCTTCGATCTCTCCAACGAAGGACACAACCGCATGGTGATGCAAGGCGGTTACGGCTCGGGCCAGACGGACAAACAAGGAAACATCATGGAACCGTTGGCGAGCACGCTGCGCGAGTGGGGCATCGATCCCGAAGGTTTCAAAGGACGGCCCGAGGCGACCCGCGCAGCACTGCAGAACGCAAAGCGGCAACTGGGTCCGTCGCGGGGCTACAAACACTACGCCAACGTGCCCAACGAGCAGTTGACCGATGCTTTCCACTACACGCTGTTCCCGAATTTCGCGGTTTCGGTGTGGTCCGACGGCTTCCACTTCCTGCGCGCGCGGCCGCACTACAATGATCCGGAGCAGTGCTTGTTCGACAACTGGTGGTATTCCAGCCCGGCAGCGATTGCACACCGGGAGTGGACGATGGGTCGGCAGCTCGCAGAGGGCCCGGAAGCGGAGGTCACGATGATCGACTATGCGACCGAATCGATCGGACCCGCCATCGAGGACGACATGCGGGTGTTTCTTACGCAGCAGACCGGGTTCCGCTCGCGTGGATTCAAGGGCGTGTATCTGTCGGATCAGGAGAAGCGCATTGGTCGCTATCACGAACTCATTGACGACTACATTGAGGGGCGGCGTACCGCAGAGAAGTAGCGATCGATGGTCGTCAGTATCGCCCCGACCCCGTTTAGTCGATGAGATCCGGATCGCTCTCGATGATCTCGTCCCACAGCGTCTGAAACGACAACCAGCCGAACATCGGCGACCCCAACGATGCGGCAAGGCTGCGCGCTGCTTCCGGCGGCCAGTGCGTCGGCGTGCCGGCTGCTTCAGCCAGTAGCTGCGCCTCGCAGCACCGATTCATCAGTACGAACCACCACGCGGCCTCGTCGAGGCTCTGCCCGGTGGTGAAGATGCCGTGGCCGGCGTGGATCGCCGTGCGCTTGTTGCCGAACGCGGCGGCAAACTGCGCAGCACTGTCCGGATCCAACGCAGCGCGCGGCTCGACGATCAGAGCCTGATTGTCGAAGAAGACACAGGCGTCCTGCGTGATCGGATCCAGCAGTCGCTCCAACGCCGACCACGTCGATGCCGCCAGCGCGTGCGCGTGACACATCGCCACGACGTCCGGTCGCGCCTGGTGCATCGCCGAATGCAGCAACAGCCCCACCGGATTCACCGAGCCGCGCCCCGCCACCACCTCGCCTCGATGATTCGCCTGAACGAGGTGCGAGACGCGCATCTGCCGCATCGAAACCCCAACCGGATTGACCCACAGTAGATCGGCGTGCTCTGGATCCCGCACGGTAATGTGTCCCAGCAGTCCCTCGGAGAACCCATGTCGTCCGAAAATCCGACATGCCGCGGCGAGGCGCTGCAGTCGATGTGTGCGCTCGGCGGCCGGGGAATCGAACGTCGGCGGTGACCGGGTTGCGAAACGGCTCATCTCGACGGCCATGGCAAATCAGGCGTTGTGGCGGCGGGCCAAGACTAACGCGTGCCCGCGCCGAACCGCCAGCGGCGCATCAGGTGCGATAACATCCGATCTCGGCCATCACCATTCGTCAGGAGTTCAGCGATGCAAGACGTCTATATCATCGATGCGGTACGCAGCCCGATCGGCAAGCGCGGCAAGGGCCTCGCCGGCCTGATGCCGGCCGACCTGCTCGGCGCAGTCCAACTCGCCGCGCTGCAACGCAGTGGCATCGACGCCAGCGCGATCGGCCAGGTGATCGGCGGCTGCGTGTCGCAAGTCGGCGAGCAGTCGTTCAACATCGCCCGCGTGGCGTGGCTGTCGGCCGGGCTGCCGCTGGAAGTGGCCGCCACGACCGTGGATTCGCAATGCGGCTCGAGCCAGCAGGCCACTTCACTAGGCGCGGCGATGATCGGCGCCGGACTGGAAGACATCGTGATGAGCTGCGGCCTCGAGATGATGACGCGCGTACCGCTCGGCTCGAACATGAAGGGCGGCGCGCCGATGGGTGCCAGTTATGCCGCCCACTATCAGCCGACCAGTCAGTTCATGGGCGCGGCGATGATCGCCGAGGAATATCAGATCACCCGCGACGATACCGATGCGTTCGGCCTGCGCAGCCAGCAACGCGCGATCGCCGCGTGGGACGCTGGTCATTTCGATCGTGAAGTGGTGCCCGTCGTCGCACCAGTCCTCGACAAGGAAGGCAAGCCGACCGGCGCTAGCCACACCGTGGCACGCGACGAAGGACTGCGCGCCACGACCATCGAAGCGCTGCGCGCACTCGAACCGGTACCCGGCCAGAGCATTCATACCGCCGGCACCAGCTCCCAGGTCTCCGATGGCGCCGCCGCCATCATTCTGGCATCAGAGAAAGCGGTTAAATCGTTGGGCCTGAAGCCGCGGGCGCGTATCGTCGCCACGACACTGGTCGGGGTCGATCCGGTGACGATGTTGAAAGGGCCGATTCCCGCTACCGCAAAAGTGTTGGCGCAGACCGGCCTGACCGTCGGCGATATCGATGTGTTCGAAGTCAACGAAGCATTCGCATCCGTCGTGCTCGCGTGGCAACGCGTTCATCGGCCCGATCCCGATCGGGTCAACCCGAACGGCGGCGCAATCGCGCTCGGTCATCCGACCGGCAGCACCGGCGCGCGTTTGATCACGACCGCGCTGCACGAGCTGGAACGTACCAACGGGCACTATGGTTTGATCTCGATGTGCTGCGGCGGCGGTCTGGGTACCGGCACGATCATCGAGCGGTTGTAGAGGCATGGCGACGGCCTCCGCCGACAACGTGCGAGACGAAATGATCGAACTGCGCGGTCTGCGCTTCGCCTATCGCGATTGG
The DNA here is from genome assembly GCA_963812255.1 of uncultured Gammaproteobacteria bacterium. Taxonomy (GTDB): domain Bacteria; phylum Pseudomonadota; class Gammaproteobacteria; order Pseudomonadales; family Azotimanducaceae; genus DATJGR01. Next base: position 143,558 of record CAWEUM010000003.1, read on the forward strand.
GCCTCGCGAAACCCGAACGCGCAGGATCTCGTGCTGCTGCACGGTTACACCGGTCACGCGCGATCATGGGATCACTTTGCGCGCGCGATGTCGGCGCGCCATCGCGTGCTCGCGCTGGACCAACGCGGCCACGGCCAGACACAGTGGGCACCGCGCAATGCCTACGGCACACCCGAGATGGTGGCCGACCTGGAAGCCTTCGTAGCGGCGCTGCAGTTGTCCAATTTTGCGCTGCTCGGATTGTCGATGGGCGGTCTCGTCTCGATCGGCTATGCCGGCAAACGCCCCACCGCGCTCGGCAAACTGGTGATCGTCGACATCGCGCCGGAGATCGATACCGAGGGTTTGAAGCGCATTCAGGCCGGCGTGGTGCGCAGCGACGTCTTCGCATCGGTTGACGAGGCGTATGCCCGGGCGCGTGCCGACAATCCGATTCCGCCGGACGATCACCTACGCCATCGCATCGCCTATTCGCTGATGCGTCGCGAAGACGGCCAACACACTTATCGCTACGACCCGGCGTTACGCGATCCCGCCAACCCGCGAACAGGCATCAACGCCGACGAGGGCTGGCGCCTGGTCGCGAACATCAATGTGCCGACATTGCTGGTGCGCGGTGAAATCAGCGACATTCTGACGAAGCCCGTTGCAGCGCGTATGGCCCAGACGATCCCGGACTGCCGGCTGGTCGAGGTCGCGGGTTCCGGTCATCCGGTGCCGCTCGACAAACCCGATGCGTTTCTCGACGCGGCAGCGACCTTTCTGTAGAGGACCAATCATGAGCGAATCGACCGCCCCGGTGCTCGGCAACCTGTTCACGCCCGAGTTCATCGACGATCCGTATCCGACCTACCGCATGATTCGGGAAACCAATCCGTTCCTGCATCTGCCGGGTACCGAGGACTGGATTGCGGTGCGCTACGAAGACTGCGCGACCGTGCTGCGCGATAAACGTTTCGGCATCGGCAACGACCGGCGCATGCGCACCGGCTATGGCGACGACTACATGTCGGTGCCCGCCTACGCGAGCCTGTCGCGGATGATGCTGTTCGCCGACCCGCCGGACCACACGCGCCTGCGCAAACTCGTTGTACGCGCGTTCGATGCACGCAGCATCGAAAAGCTGCGGGGCCAGATCCGGCAGATCGCAAAGGATCTCGTCGACAGAATGGAAGACTCGTCCAGCGGCGATCTGATGACCGCATTCGCGCGGCAACTGCCGATCGAAGTGATCTGCGAGATGCTCGGCATTCCGAAAGCCGATCGACATCGCTTCACCGAGGTCGACGAGAACGCGGGCCGGATCCTCGACCCTACGCCGATGACGCCCGCGGAACTCGAGCGCGTGAACCGCGAGACCTTGGAAAGCGAGCAATATTTCGACGATCTGTGTGCGCGCCGCCGGCGCGAACCGGCCGACGACCTGCTGACGGCCATGGTTCAGTCGGAAACCGAGCACGGCAAGCTGACGCGCGAAGAACTGAGCGCCAATATCTCGCTGCTGTTCGGCGCCGGCCACGAGACCACCGTGAACCTGATCGGCAACGGTTTGCTTGCGCTGTTCAGAAACCGGGATCAGTTGGAACTGCTGCAGAATGACCCATCGCTGATTCCGGGTGCGATCGAGGAACTGCTGCGCTACGACTCGTCAGTGCAGTTGAGCGGCCGCACTGCACTCGAAGACGCTGAGATATGCGGTCATCACATCGATGCCGGTGCGCAGATCGTCACGATCGTTGGGGCCGCCAATCGCGATCCGGAGGTCTACGAAAACCCGGAATCACTCGACGTCACCCGGCAGAACATTCGTCCCCTTTCGTTCGGCGGCGGCATCCACCACTGCCTCGGTGCGCAGCTCGCGCGGATCGAAGGCGCCGAAGCATTTTCGGAACTGCTGGGCCGTCTGCCGTCACTGGAACTCGACGATGTGACGAACGCGAAGTGGAAACCGACGATCACACTGAGGGGATTGGTCGAGCTGCCGGCGCACTGGTAGGCAGTCAAAGCGTCTTCGTCATGTTCGAATGCGTCGGAGATTCAGAGCCTCCCTTGCCAGTAGCCTACATCGACCCACCGGCCGAACTTGAAGCCGACTTCAGCGAAGTGCGCCACCTTCTTGAGTCCGAATTTTTCGTGCAGCGCAACGCTCGCCGCATTCGGTAACGAAATGCCGCCGATGACGCTGTGCATTTTTTGCTCGCGCAGGATCGCGAACAGCGCCGTGTAGAGCTCGGTACCCAATCCTTTTCCAGTCGTCGCGGGATCCAGATAGACGGTGCATTCCACTGAAAAACGATACGCGGAGCGTCCGTTCCATATACCGGCATACGCGTAGCCTGCCACGCCCGCATCGCGTTCGAGCACCAGCCAAGGCAGTGAAGCTGCCTCGAGCGCGCGCATACGACGCGCCATCTCGCTCGGCGCCACGGGCAGCTCTTCGAATGTCACGACTGTGTGGTCGATATAGTGGTTGTAGATTCGCGCGATCACATCGGCATCACCGGGCGTTGCGGGCCTGACCCCGCTTGGCATCGTCAACTCGGTCCCTTGCCAGATGGTTCGCACCTATGCCCGCTTCTCGTCGGCCGCGTCGAAATGTGCCATCTGATCGGCATAAGCCTTTTTGAATGCGGGCCGTTTCGTCGCACGCGTTATGTACGCTTCGGTCGCCGGACGGTCGCCGAAAGAACGGACCGCCGACACGCGTAGGACATCGGTCATCAACAGGTCCGCAGCAGTGAACCTGCCTGCCGCGAGCCAATCTCGCTCGCGCAGAACATTCTCGAGTTGCTGGAGGCGCTCGCTCGTCCACCCTGCGAGATCATTGTCCTCTTTGCCGGACATTTTCAGATACCACCAAGGTACGGTAACCATCTCGATCGAGTTGAGCGCGGAAATCACCCATTGCAGTGTGTGTGCTTCTCCAACGGGATCGCGCGGCATTAGCTTGTCGGTTTTCCGGGCCAAGTGCAGCAGACCAGCCCCGCTTTCGAATATCTGCAGTTCTCCGTCACTCAAGAAAGGAACCTGTCCAAAAGGCTGGCGGGAGAGATGATTGATCTCGCGACCATCGAACGGAACCGTTCGCACTATGTATGGGAGTTCCGCTTCCTCGCACGCCCATCGCAGCCTCAAATCGCGCACGAAACCGCGAGGGCCGTCGGGCACCCAGTCATAGGTCCAGATTGTCAGTTCGCTCATCGCCACAATCTCCACTCTGTGTAGAAAAATCGACCCGCGACGTCCGCGAGCAACGCAATCAAGGCGGATCGGTGGGCGGCTTCGACGTAAGTGGTGACATCGGATCGCGAAAGCCGACCGCCACGTTCCAGTCGGCGACCGGCGCCGGCGCGCCGGCCCGAAGCGACGCGATGATGCGATCGCAATGGTCGCGGAACACCTCGCCGAACAACGGCTTCGCATAGTGCCACCAGCGCTGGACGTATTGTTGGTTCAGATAGTCTTCGAGAATCAGCTCGTAGGATTCGTTGATCGAACGATCGAACACGCCGCGCGAGTGATGCTGCACCCGCGCCTGGAAATTCATGAACACCGCCTGCAGATAGCTCACCAGCAGTTCGGTTTCGTCCGCGTCGAGATCGCCGTTGCTTCTGGCTTTGCGTATCACCGCCCGCAACGACGCGTGTTCCGCGCGAAACAGCAGCACGCGTTGCGTTGCATCGACCGATGCCTGCACCGTCTGCGCCGTGATCAGCGCAGTGTTCTGCCGAATCTGCAGCGCCAGATAGACCAACGTGATGACAACGGCGATACCGCCGATCAGATCACCGAGTGCGCCAAGATCCTGCAGTGTCATCGATCAGCTCCTGCCATTGAGCAGCATGCCTGGCGTGAAGCCCTCATGCGCATCGATAATTTCTCTCCGATTGTCTCCGACTCTGTCGATCTCGCCAACGCTGATACGTCGATTGAGTAAACCCACGTAAACCCTCCTGGAGTCCGTATGTCCCTGAAGCTCTACGCCCATCCGTTCTCCTCGTACTGTCAGAAGGCATTGATTGCGCTGTACGAAAACGACACACCGTTCCAGTTCCGCATGCTCGCACCTGACAGTGCGCAGGCAATGGCCGAACTCGAAGCGCTGTGGCCATTCAAAAAATTCCCCGTGCTCGTCGACGGAGACCGCACAGTAGCGGAGGCAACTGTCATCATCGAGTATCTCGGGCTCCGTCATCCGGGCCTAGTCCGCCTGATTCCACAGGATCCGATTGCTGCACTCGAGGTGCGCTTTATGGACCGATTCTTCGACAACTTCATTTCCACACCGCAACAGAAGATAGTAGGCGACAGCCTGCGCGAGCCCGGCAAACGCGACCCACAAGGCGTCGACGACGCGCGTGCGATGCTGGATACGGCGTATCGCTGGCTCGACCGAACGATGGCCGACCGCAAGTGGGCGACGGGCGACACATTCAGCCTAGCCGATTGCGCCGCCGCACCGTTTCTGTTCTACGCAGACTGGACGCACCGCATTGGCGACGCGTTCGCCAACGTCCGCGCCTATCGGCAGCGACTGCTCGAACGACCCTCATTCGCACGCGCCGTGGACGAAGCACCGCCCTACCGCCCGCTTTTCCCGTTGGGCGCGCCCGACCGCGATTGATCCAACGACCGCAACTCAGAAAGGAGCAATGACAATGTCTACCGAAACTCCGCTCGCACCAGCAGAGGACCTGGCGAAGCTAAGCAAGACACAATTCCCCAACGAGAGCGACGCATACCGCCGCGCGCGCACTGCGCTGCTGGCGGAGGAAATTGAACTGCGGCGTCATCTTGCGCGGGTCGCCGCGCAGCGCCGGGCGCTGCCTCCAGGCGGCGAAGTGACGAGGGATTTCCGCTTCATCGGCGTCACCGGCGAAGTTGGGCTCAACGATCTGTTCGGCGCTCACGACACACTCGTCGTGTACAACTTCATGTACGGCCCGCAGCGTAAACAGCCCTGCCCCATGTGCACGGCCCAGATGAGTTCCTGGGACGGCGCGGCGCCTCACTTGCAGCAGCGCGTCGGCCTCGCGATGGTCGGCCGTTCGCCGATCGCGCGACTCGAGCAATTTGCAAAAGACCGCGGCTGGAGGCATCTCGCGCTCTATTCCGACCCGAGCGGCGACTTCACCCACACCTATGCTGGTGACCGGCATGCCGACATCCCCGCATACACGGTCTTTACGCGAAGGGATGGCATCATTCGACACTTCTGGAGTGCCGACGGCGGCCCGGAAATCGCCGATCCCGGCCAGGACCCGCACAATGCGCCGGACATGAATCCGCTCTGGATCATTCTCGATACCACGCCAGACGGTCGCGGCAGCGACTGGTATCCGAAACTGCGCTATGACTGATAGCACCTGACGACTGGCGGTCGACGCGGCCTTGTCGGTCGCGTTGGCACCGCCAATCTGACCGACCAGACGGTCGCACCCGCTGTCGCGTTGCCATCGGCGTCGGTCCAACGAAAGTTGGTGCCGCCCAAATCCTGAACGTCGATGCCGAGGTGCGCTATGTACCTGGCACGCAGCGCCATCGGGTCCTTGGCTTTGAAAAAGACTCCGCCCATACCAGTTCGTGTTCATCTCCGAGGCGGAGATTCATCTTCAACCAGCGCGCGCAACCTGTCGATGGCCGCGTCCCACTGAGCCGAAATCTGTTCAAGGTAACCACGCACCTCGGCCAGACGCCGAGTCTCGATTTCCCAGACACGCTCGCGACCCGCGCGCGTACTGCTGACCAGGCCCGCCTGCGACAGTGCCCGCAAATGTTTCGTGACCGCTTGCCGGGACACGTCTGCGGCGTCGGTCAAGCGGACGATCGATTGCGGCCCGTCACGGCATAGGCGCGCAACGATCGCGAGCCGGGTTGGATCGCCCAGTGCAGCAAACACGGGTCCCGCGTCGCTCAGGCGTGTAGCGCGCGGGCGGGACCTGGTTGATCGCGCGGCGTTCACGACCGACGAATCAAGTACTTCGTCAGCAGTTGCGTCTGCGCCGCCCAGCCAGCCTCGTTGCGCGAGAACGCCTCTGCGCGACGGTTTGGCGGCAGGCGATCGAAACCAGACTCCGTAATCGTGACGCGGGTGTCGTTTCCCACTGCTGCGAGCTGGAACTCCACCAGCGTAGTCGGTTCGTCGGTGTAATCAATCGACGCGTCGACCGCATATGGATGCCAGCGAAACGCAAACCGCCGCATCGGTTCGACAGACTCGATCTGAAATTCGAACTGAGTGCCACTGTGGGGCTCCTGCGATTTTGCGACCTCCGCGTCGACAGTGGTCGGCACGATGCGTCCGGTAATGCGCGCACCGGCTGCGAATTCGCCGTCGAATTCGACTCCGAACCAACTGCCGAACTGGCGGGCGTCGCTGATCGCGGCCCACACCCGTGCGTGGGGCGCACGCAGTACAAATGATTTTTCGATGCGATCCGTGGCGTTTGTCATGTGCAACCTCCAGGTTGCACATAGACTAATTCCGATTCGACAATAACGCAACCGTAGGGTTGCGTATCGTGCGCATAGATTGTCCCGCCTCGTCTCCAATAGCATCTGCGCACATGGAAAGCGCCCCAACCAGAGTCTCTGTCCACGGCGGTCATAGCGGCGCGCTCTGCAGTCACGCCAGAGACACGCTGGAAAACGTTGTCGAACGCTACATCGAACTCGGGTTCCAATGGATCTGTTTGACGGAACACATGCCGACTGAAGCAGGTGTTTCCATCGATGCCCTGCTCGCGCTACATTCGTGTCGGCCCGATATGTGTGTCCGCCCGAATTGGACGCCAAAATATGACCGCGGGACGCCTGGCATCCGAGGAACGCGGCTTCCTCGAACGCAACTGCTATAGGGCCGCGCACCGTCTACGCGACCTGTTCGAACAGCCGTTCCGGAGCAGCGCTACCCGCCACCAAGCAGACGCCCGCATGACGCGGCGAATCACAGAGGCATTCACATGGACCTGAGACATCGCGTTGCGGTCATCACCGGCGCCGCCAGCGGCATCGGAGCAGCCACCGCCCGCGCGTTCGCGAAGGCAGGCGCAAAGGTCGTCGTCGCCGACGTCAACGGGAGCGGCGCGCGGGCGATCGCATCTGAGATCGGCGGACTCGCGATCGCGTGCAATGTCGCGAGCGAAACCGACGTCGATGCGCTCGTCGCGCAAACCGAACAAGACCTCGGGCCGATCGACGTGTTCTTCAGCAATGCCGGTGTCGCGACCGGCGGCAATCCGCTGACGACGCCGATAGATGTCTGGAACGATCAGTGGCAGATCAACCTGATGAGCCACGTCTATGCCGTTCGCGCCGTGCTACCGGGGATGCTCGAACGCGGCGAGGGCTACCTGCTGCACACCGCGTCGATGGCGGGCATCCTGACGAGCCAAGGCAACCTGACGTACGCGGTGACGAAACACGCCGTCGTCGGACTCGCCGAGTGGCTGGCGATCACGTATCACGATCGAGGTATTCGCGTATCGCTGCTGGCGCCGCTCGGTGTGCGCACGCCGATGCTCGGCAACGCCGATTCGCCCGCGCTTGGGCCGATCAAGGAACCGGCGGACGTTGCGAATATGGTGGTCCAAGCGATCGGCGCGGAGCGCTTCCTGATCCTCACAGATCCGATCGCGCAGACCTGGATGAACAACAAGAACGCAGATCTCGAACGCTGGTTGCATGGCATGCGACGGTTGCAGCGCAAGATCGACGGAGACACCGCTTAGGATCGCGAGTCCAGTCGCGACGACACTCGGTTCTTTCGATGCGTCACTCCGGAAATTCGTCGTATTGCGGCAAGTCGTCGGTGATCGTGAACCACGCCGCTTTGGATCCGACGAAGATATGCGCGCTCGGACGAATGGCCGGCGCATCGACCAGTGTTCCCATCGCAACGTGCACGAACTCACCGTTGCGAACCACGGAGTAGAGCAGCGAGCCGCAACCCTTGCAGTGTGCGTCGTGCGCATGCGATTCGCCGACGATCAACAGATTCCCACTCCCCTCGACGATTTGCAGTCGGCTGCATTCGATACCGGCAAACGGTTTGAAAGCAGATCCGGTGGTCCGGCGGCAGTTGGAACAATGGCAATTCATCGCGTACCCGAACTCATCGGCGACGCGATACGAAACGGCCCGGCACATGCACGTTCCCGTCAACGTGCGGATGCTGTTTGCTTCGGTCCCAGCCATCATCCTGATCATCCCTTCGAAAACACGAGCCGCTACAGCAACGCCTCGCGCGTCGCGATCTGCCAGACGTTGTTCCACGAATCCTGCACCATGCAGCGGCGATCGCCGTAGGGCATCAGCACAGGCGCTTCGAGCGAAGCAGCGCCCGCTTCGATCGCGCGACGATAGGTCGAATCGACATCGTCGACATACACATACAGACACGCGGCCATTGCGCCACGAACCTCGTCACCGCTAACCATCACCAACGAATCGCCTATGCGGATCTCAGACGGCCTCGATGTGTGATGCTCGCCGGTCGCGTCAAATACGCGCCTCAGAAATTCCACCATCCCGGCCGTATCGTGTACGAATATTCTCGGCGTGACGGTGTGCCAACCTTCGGGTGCGGCGCTGCTCATCGGCTTATCTCACCAAGAAAGTCGGGCTCGGAGTCCCCAGCGGTCTCGAACCTCGATGATAATTTCCACATCCTGTTGCGTGACGGAGTGTACACGTTAGGCACCACGACCGGTGTTTCGCCCGGGAACCCCGCCGGCGCACCCTCAAGTGTCGCGCCGCCGACGTCGATCGGCGAAGATCGCTCTTCTTCAGCCGAACACGGTTGCACGCAATGGCGCTTGTTGCCGCATTCGCTCTCGCCGTCTTTATGACGTTGTTCACCGACGCATCGCGCATCAGTCTGAAGTCGTTGGCAGGCAATCGAAACCTGACAGTCCGCCTGCTCAGCACCGGCATGATTCTAACGATATTATTTGGTTGCGTAGCAGCGATGACGCTATTCGGCAGCCTGTCTGTATGGGAGGCCGGCATCATCGCGGCGATTCTCGCGCCAACCGACGCGGGACTTGGCGCCGTCATCGTCAGCAGTCCGAAGGTGCCGACTCGGATACGCCAGGCGCTCAACGTCGAGGCCGGGTTCAACCACGGGCTTTCAGTGCCGTTTCTGATGTTGTTCATCGCGCTGGCACTGGAGACTACCGAAGGCGCTGGCATCGTGTTGATGCGGTTTCTGATCGAACAACTCGGTTACGGCACGCTGATCGGGCTGGGGGTCGGATTGGCCGGCGGCCAGTTGCTAGGACTCGCACACGAAGCGAGCCTACCGGGCGAGACGACGATCCGCCTTGCGGTGATGGCGACCGTGCTGTTGAGCATCTTCGCGCATGGCTTAAGCGCACTGCCGGGGATCACGATCCATAACAAGCGAGTGGCCCGTTTAGCCGGGGATGCACCCGAACATGACGGACATACGCCAGATGCGGCTGAGGCTGTTTAACCTATTGTTGGGCGACGGATAGCCGACATCGAAGACCCGCTGAAGAAAGTCGTCGAAACGCAAAGACGCATTCCGACGACTTGGTGTGGAGCAGTGGAACCTACATGCAGAAGGCAACGAGTTTGTTGCCATCGAGGTCCCTGAAATAGCCACCGTGGAACCCGCCGTCGCCCCGGGGACCTGGTGCACCTTCGTCCTTGCCGCCAAGTTCCATCGCTTTGGCGTGGACCTTTTTGACGGCCTCAGGCGAACCCACGTTCAACGCAACCATCGTGCCGTTGCCGCTGGTGGCCTTCTTTTCGTCGTAGGGTTTCGCAATCATCAACATCGGCTGACCGGGCTGGGTGCCCCAGCCGATCATGCGGTCGTTTTCCATAAAACGCTTTGCACCAATTTCGCCAAGCACGACGTCGTAAAATGCCGCACCGCGCGTCAGATCGTTCGTCCCCAGCGTCACGTAGCCAATCATCGCAATGTACCTCTTTGAATTGTCGGGGCGCGGATTGTAGTGCACGGAGGTCGCGGCAGCGTCATTCCAGATCCGCCTGAATCAGATAAGGACCGTCGGCTTCGAACCCGCGCTGCAGCGCGAGCACGAACGCATCACACGTTGCGGCGCGCGACCCGGGTACGCCCAAGCTCGCTGCGAGGCCAACCCAATCGATGTCCGGAGAAGAAAGATCGAACAGGCTCGCGGCCGTGGCGCCGATGTCGTTGACGCCGAGCCGGCGATACTCCACTTCGAGAATGTTGTAGGCGCGGTTCGAATAGATCACCGTGACCACCTTCGCCCGCTCGCGCGACTGCGTCCAAAGGCATTGAATGGTGTACATCGCGCCGCCGTCGCCGAGCAGCGCGAGTACCTGGCGATCGGGACACGCAATCGCCGCCCCGGTTGCAACCGGTCCACCCTGCCCGATCGCACCGCCGGTCACGTTGAGCCAGCTATGCCGTACCGCGCGCTGCATCGCCGGATACGCCGCACCGCCGCCGCCCGAATCTGTGGAGACAATGCAGTGTTCCGGCGCCATCGCCGCCACGATCTGGGCGACCTTGGCGGCACTGAGTGCGCCATGCGGCAGATCGGGACGCGCCGCTTCGATACCGTTGGCGTTGTGCGGCGCATCGAGTTCGTCGGCCAGACCGGCGAGCGCGCCAACGATGTCGTCGTGGCGATGCGCCAGACACACCACCTTGCACCCGTCGGGTACGAGACTACTCGGCAGATTCCGGTACGCAAAAAAGCTGACTGGAGATTCCGCGCCGGCAAGCACCAGCAGCGGTACCTCCGCCAATACATCGAGCACCTGCTCCGGAAAATAAGGCATCCGCGTGACGGCCGGCAGACCGTGGCCCGACTCGACGCGAGCGGGAAAGGTGCTGGAGAACAGACGGCAACCCGTGGCGGCAGCGACGCGGCCGGCGGCGCGCACACCCGCCTCACTGAGCGCGGCGCCATCCAGCAACAGCACGCTGCGCGCGTTGAGCTGACCGGCCAGCGCGTCGATGACGTCGGTCGGAACTTGCGGCCGCGCCGCGGCTCGAATCGATCCCTGTGCCGTGAATCGGCCGTCACCCCACGCGCAATCTGCCGGCACTATCAAAGTGGCAACGTTGCCGATCGGATTTGGATTCGCGGCCAGCGCCGCGCGGACGGCGGCACGACCTTTCTCCGCGAGCACCGTCGATGCAGTCGCCGTTCTGATCCACGCTGAAACCGGCTTCGCGATCGCTTCGATATCCGACGTCAGCGGCGCATCGTACGCAACGTGATGAATCGCATGATCGCCAACCACATTGATGAGGGGTGTACTCGCGCGCCGCGCATTGTGCAGATTCGCAATGGCATTGCCGAGGCCCGCGCCGAGATGCAGCAATGTCAGGGCCGGCACGCCGCGCATCCGGCCATAGCCATCCGCCGCGCCGCTGCAAACGCCTTCGAACAGCGACAGCACCGCGCGCATCTGCGGCACCGCATCGATCGCCTGCACGAGGTGCATCTCGGAAGTACCGGGATTCGCGAAGCAGCACGTGACGCCAGCGTCGACGAACGATCTGATCAGCGACTCCGCTCCATTCATGCTGAATCTCCATCGAGAGGCTGGGTAAATGATGCCATGGCCTCATGAGCGGGTACAGGTCGTCAGAGACCAGGCCGCGCTCTACTTGAACGGGTTCCAGCCATCGCGCGATTGAGCTATTTAACACCAAGGGGCGCAGCAACACTGCGCCAATCTGTTTCGCGATCGTCACGGGTGCATTCGTCGGTCAGCCCTGAGTGCGGCTCCGGAATTCAATGAGTGCGACCCGATCGAGCTGCGGCAGCGCATCGTCGATCGAATACCAGGGTGATTTGTGCTCAACCATGATGTGCCGCATCGGGCGTAGCTGCGGGTCATCGTCGAGCAGTCCGGCCGCGATCTCGAACCACTCCGATGTCGCCGATGGATCGGGCACCGGCGAACCGCATCGAATACAAAAGCTCGAACGATACGCGGGCGGCGCATCGAGAATCGGCGCGTCGTAGGACCTGACCAGTTCCTGCCCGCAAACAAACCGAAAGTCCTCGCGATTGACACCGACCCCGGCGATGAACGCGGATCCGCTGACCTTTCGGCAGCGATTGCAATGGCAAAGCTCGAAACCTCCAGTGGCTTGCATGAGTTCGAACTGCACGCCGCCGCACAAGCAGCTGCCTTTGATCACGTTGCCCTCCTGCGGTTCTTCGATTGTTTCGTCAGCGATCGGCGGCATCGAGCCTGACCGTGAACATCACTGGATCCTGCTCGGCCTCGACGCCGCCGACCGAAGCATACAGACCCATCGCCGGCGCATTGTCGCGCTCCGTCAACACCCACGCTTCGCTGCAGCCCAACGCGCGGCCAGCATCGAGTAGCGTGTTCAATACCCGTTTGCCAAGACCGCGGCCGCGATGTGTGGATGCGACGCCGAGTTCGTTGACGAACAGCTCGGCGCGCGGCTTGTCAGGATGAACGTAATGCACACCGGACGCGAACCCGACGACCACACCTTCGTCGACTGCTACGGCGATGTGATGGCGCAGATCTTCGAGAAATACTTTCGCCGCCACCGGGTCGATCAGGTCGTCGAAGACGTCCGGGTCCACGCGAGTGAGGACATGCTCCTCTCCTCGATTCAGCATTCTGACACTGATTTCATCGCTCATCCGACGACGTTCCCTCTTGTTTGACTCGATTCGAACCGATCAAGACGCAGAAAATCAATCGGTAGATCCGTCCGCCCCTCAATCGAGAGGTCGGCGAGCGCCTCACCCATCACCGACGCGAATTTGAACCCGTGACCGCTGAAGCCGCATGCAACGATCACACGCTCACTGTCGGGATAGCGGTCCACTACGAAGTGCTGATCTGGTGTCGATGTATACATGCATGCCTTTGTTGCAACCACCGGTCCGAGGTCTTCACCGAATAGTGGCGCGAGCGCGGCACGCACCGGGTCGAACTCGGCGGCATCAACCGGCGCGAGCTTGCCGGCCTCAGTCGGCGGGCCCCGCATGTGATGCGCGATCTTCAGCCCAAGCTGTCCTCCGATACGCGCTGGCAGGATCGGGAAGCCGTAGAACAGCCCTTCGTAACCATCGAGCTGGGCTGCCCAGCAGGGGAAGCGATCCAGTTCGAATCGTTCGACATGTCGAGGCCACAGCCAGAACAGCGCTTGGCGGGTCAACGCGAGATGCGTTGGCAACAGCGGTAACAGCGTACTCGTCCAGCCGCCAACGGCGATGACGAGCTGCGCGGCGCGATAGGTTGCAACACGCGTCGTGACTTCGACACTCGAGTCGGTCTCGCGCCATTCGAGTACCGGTTCCGCTGCGCGCGCCTGAGCGCCGTGCCGCAGCGCCGATTCGCACAACAGGCGAATCGATTTGCCCGCCAGAACGAATCCGGCGTCAGGTTCATGCAATGCGCGATGGCGGTCGGGAACCCGAAGTGGCGGCCAACGCGTCGCGACGTCGCGCTGTGACAGTACCTCGCACGCGACGCTATGCAGCCTGGCCGACGCAAGCGAACCTGCGATCAACTGACAATCGGGCCAACCGACATATACCGCACCGGTGCGGTGCAGTACCTGTTCACCGGAGCGTGTCTCGAGATCCGACCAGTTCGCATAGGCCCGTTCGAGCAGCGGCACGTAGTCGGGATGTTCGAAATAGGCCTTGCGAATCAGGCGCGTGTCGCCGCCGCTCGATCCCATGTCGTGCGGAATGCCGAACTGTTCGAGTCCGAGCACACGCGCACCACGACGCGCGAGTTGGTCCAATGCGGCCGCGCCCATCGCACCGAGGCCGATTACGATGACGTCGTAGTGAGGGTCGGTTGTCACGACATGGTGCTCGGCCGGGTGGCCAACATTGAAGGTGGGGACGATGACATACTTCTCAGCGCCACTGAAGCGGAGGCGGAAATGGCAGACAGCATCGTTCGGGAATCGCGCATGCAACCGTGACCGCGCCGCGTTGTGCAGCGACGAACGGGTGTGTAACGTAGCGTTCCCACAGTGAATATCGACATTCACCGTGCGTCCAAACCTGCTGCTGTTCATGCCGGATCAACTGCGTGCCGATGCGTTGGGATGCTTCGGCAACCCGGTCGCGCTAACGCCGCATATCGATGCGCTCGCCCGACGTGGCACGCGATTCAACCAGGCATACGTCAATCATCCCGTCTGCGGGCCGTCGCGGGTAAATCTGATGACCGGTTGGTATCCGCACACGCGCGGTCATCGCACGCTGACGCACCTGGTGCAGCCGCACGAACCGAACCTTTTGCGTTATTTGAAGGATGGCGGCTACCAGGTGGCGTTTGCCGGCCATCGCGGCGACGTATTCGCACCGGGTGTGACCGAGGCAAGCACGCACTTTTGCGGCTGGCTGACGAAGCCCTCGCGGACGCAAATGACGATGGGGCCTCAGTATCCCGAGGCTTCGCCGTTTTACCACGCGTTTTTCCACGGTATTCGGCCTGGGTCAGAAGATTGGCTCGATTTCGACGAGGCCGCGACGCGCACCGCCATCGAGTGGTTGAAGACAAAACCCAACGGGCCGTGGTGCCTATTCGTACCGCTGATTTTTCCGCACCTCCCGTTCGAAGTCGAAGAGCATTGGCATACGCTCTACAAAGACGCCCGCATGCCACCGCCGATCGACGCGAGTCGCGCGCTCGGCAAGCCACGGTTCATGGCGGAACTGCGCAAGGCAACGCATCTGGATGCCTTGACCGCCGAGGATTGGACGGCGATCGCTCGGGTATACTACGCGATGGTATCGAGAGTCGATGCGCAGCTCGGCCGCGTACTCGAGGCGGTCGATGCGAACGGAGATATCGAACGAACCAACGTGTTCTTCTTCACCGATCATGGCGAATACCTCGGTGACTTCGGCCTCGTGGAAAAGTGGCCGTCGGGGCTCGACCCCTGTCTGACACGCAATCCGTTGATCGTCGCTGGACCCAATGCGCGCGGTGGTGCCGTGTGCGATGCGTTCGTGGAAATGGTCGACATGCTTCCAACGCTTCTGGAACTCGCCGAACTCCACGCTGCGCACTCGCATTTCGGCCGCAGCTTCGTATCGCTGTTGGGAACCCCGGAGTCGGAGCTTCGCCCGTTCGCCTGCTGCGAAGGTGGCTTCCGTGCCGAAGACGAGCATCTTTTCGAGCGCCCGTCCGGCGAATACGTCTTGAAAGGTGCGCTTCAGCACGAGGACCCCACGCTCGTCGGCAAGGCATTCTGCCTGCGCAACCGCGACTGGACGTACATCTGGCGGCAATACGAAGGTGAGGAACTCTACGACCGTGGTCACGATCCCCAGGAAATCCGCAATGTGCTGCAGGCCGGCAACGAGCGCGCCGTGCATGACGCAGTGCTGACCGACCTGCGAGCCAAACTGTTCAGTTGGCTAGCCGACACGTCCGACGTGATTCCATGGCAGCCCGATCCGCGCTTCCCGCCGATCCCGCACGGTCAGCACACCGCGTTCGACTGACGTCGCACTGGCCGGCATGATGCTTGGCGACTCTTTCAATTTGACCGATCCGGGTCTTGTCGACTGGACTCGGACCCATCGACCGCCAGTCCCGGCACCCGCGCATTGACCCACGGTTTCCCCCAACGGTCGAACGCGAACCAGGCGCCGGCGAGTAGAACAATGCTCCATGGTCCAAGACGGTTGATCACGAACACCGGCCAACCGAACGCGAGGAATCCATTGAGGAACGATTGCGACGCGAACCGGAACAGGAATCCCAGGACCTCCTGCACGATCATCGTGGTGAGATCGCCGTCACCTTCGAAGTTGTCAAAGAACGCCTGCACTTCCAGCACTGCGAAAGTGACGACATAACCGAGGCCGTAAAAGCCGCCGCCCCGCACTCGCCAAATCCTGAGCAGCCCATGGCGAATTCGCGACGGAATCTCTTTAGGTTCCGAGACGGCGCTCCGCACCTCACCGACGGATTCGCTGAGGCGAACCTGCAGTCGCTGCACCAAACTCGCCTTGCGCTTCCGCCGCCTGGATCCCGGTCCGCTGTCGGGGGTGTGATCAGTTGCGATGAAGGTACCCCCTCCAGCCAATCAGGCCCTGCGCGGTTGTCCGAACAGAGAACCCATCGGCGAGAGCGCATTCATGTCGATATCGAGTAGCACCGGACCGTTGTGCGCAATCGCTCGATCGAACGCGGCGTCGAATTCGTCTGCGTTGCGGACCGCTTCCGCATGCACGCCCATACCCTGTGCAACTTGAACGAAATCCGGGGTCTTGATATCGACACCAGCCGTGCGGCCATCGAATCGCATCCGCTGAATCGCCCTCAGCACGCCGTAGCCGCGATCGTTGAAGACACAGACGACGATCGGCAACTGATACTGCGCCGCCGTCGCCAATTCACCGATGTGCAGCATGAAACCGCCGTCGCCCTGAATGACGACGGTTTTCTCCCCGGTTGCGACGGCCGCGCCGATCGCCAACGGCAGGCCGGGGCCGATTGCGGCCGATGTCGTCGACAAAGAGGTGCGGGGCGTCAGTACCGGGAGCAATCGATTGCCCCATATGTACGCCGGCACCGTCGCATCTCTAACGATATTTCCCTGGCGCGGCAACGCACGGCGGATCGCGTCCATGATGCGTTGATGGTCGGGACCCATCTGCGCGCGAATCGCCATCCGCGCAGCATCACGGCCTTGCTGCGCTTGCCGCAGGAAATCCGGATCGCCAGGCTCTGCGTTCTGCGCCGCCAGCAAGGCCGACAACGATGCCTCAGCGTCACCGATCACCGCAACGTCGGCTGGATAACTGCGATTGATCACGGCCGCATCGGCATCGATGTGAAGCAGCCGTCCAGGCAGCTTCAGGCTCCAGTTGGCGGTCGCGCCGCCTTGAAAGCGCGCGCCAACCGCAATCACCAGTTCCGCGCCGGCGAGCGTGTCCCGCAATTCCGCTTGCGCGGTCAGCGGCCCCATTGCCAGCGCGTGATCTTCGGCGATCGCCCCGCGGCCGTTGGCAGAGGTGAACACCGGTGCGTTGAGCGCTTCGGCGAGTCGCTGCAGCAGCGCCGCGGCATTGCCGCTGATCACGCCGCCGCCTGCCCAGATCACCCTGCGTGACGTCTCTGCGATCAAACGTGCCGCATCGGCGATCACAGCGGGGTTCGGTGTCGCGACAGAAGGCCTCGGCATCGATACCGTGCCGGCGTCGATGTCCCGATACTGGAAATCGATTGGGATTTCGACCGCACCGGGCTGCGGTGGCGCCGTCATCGCATCGTTGGCAACGCGCGTGATCACGTCTGCGATGTCATCGGCCCGATTCACGCGTTCGGCGCGTCGGGTAACCGTGCGCAGCATTTCCAATTGCCGCTCGGCTTCGTGCAGGAAACCTTTTCCCTTACCGAGGTAGGGGGTGTCGATCTGGCCCGTCAACATCAGCACCGGCGACGACGCGAACCCGGCTTCGAACAGGCCCGGGACCGCATTGCAAGCGCCGGGACCCGTGCTCGTGATGGCCACCCCGAGCCTGCCGCTGCTGCGCGCATAACCGTCGGCGGCATGCACCGCGGCCTGCTCGTGGCGCATGTCGATTGGCGTGATGCCGCCACGCCGCAGGATCGCGTCGTAGATCGGAATATTGTGCACGCTGACGAGGCCAAACACGTGCTCCACGTCGAGCGCGCGCAATGCCTGGTATGCGAGATCCGCACCGGTGATCGTCATGCCGCTTCGTCCGCTCGTTGGCGCCGTTTTTCGCCCAGCGCAACCATGATTTCCTGATGCCGTTCACGCGTCAGATGATAGTGGCTGTAGCACCACACGCAGACGACGACGAAGCCGGCGACGATCGGTCCGTACAACAAACCGAGTTGATGGATCGTTTGCGCCGGAACGTCTGCTGCGGTTTGAATGTGAATGCCGCGCGGCCACGATATGATGTCCAGCGCGACCCCGGCGATGATGTTGCCAAAACCGGTGGTGCATTTGTTGGCGAACGACACGGCGGCGAAGAAGATACCTTCCTGCCGCTTGCCCGTACGCAATTCGTTCTCGTCCGCGACATCTGCGACCATCGAGCCGAACGTCACCAACGCCTGAACGACGCCTACTCCCTGCAGGAATTTCACGACAATCAGCGTGACGACCAGCGCCTGCGTACCGTTCTGCGGAAACAGATCGAGCAGCCGCAACACCACGGGCACGATCTGGCACACGGCCCACCAGGATGTACCCCACACCACCGACGGCTTCTTATCGAACCGCTTGTTCAGTTTGCTCGCGAAGGTCGCGCCGACCATCACACCCAGCGGACTGGCGATGTAGAAATACAACAGATCATTGGAGCGCAATTCCCAGAAGAACGTGTTCATGTAGAGATTCAGCGATGCGTCGACGCCGACCATCAGGAACACGATCAGTACGCCGAGAAACAACCAGCGAAACGACGGATTGCGCAGCGCATCGATCACCTCCCGCATCATGCGCACGAGGACGCCACGCCAATCGAGTTGTTCGATGCGGCCGGTCGGCTGTGGCAGCCGCGGAATCTGACTCTGGGTACCGCGAGCCGTCGTGAAGATCGAAAGCGCCATCAGAATCGACAACGTCAGCGCGTAAGGCGGATATGCGGCGCGATTGAATTGACCGTGTGGGAATTCCGGCGTGGCAGAGAAGAACACGCCAAACCCGATAATGACCGCCAACAAGCCGCCAAAGGTGCCGAAGAACTGGCGATAGCCGACCACCGCCGTGCGCTCTTCGAAATTCGTCGTCAGTTCGGCGCCGAGCGCGATATGCGGTACGTAGTACATCGTCATTGCGCCACGCACCAGCACCGCAAATGTCAGCAGCCATGCAAACAAGCCGAACTGGCCGAGCCCTTCGGGGGGCGACAACAGAAAATAGAACGACGCCGCCATCGGGATGATCGCGGCATACAGAAACGGGTGGCGCCTGCCGAGCTTGGAACGCCAGTGATCGGACAGCGATCCTGCCAGCGGGTCGCTGATCGCGTCGAACACCAGCGCGATACCCAATGCGAGTCCCGCGAGCGTGCCGGACAGACCCAATACCTGGTTGTAGTAGAACAGCACGAAAATGCCGAACCCGCCGTTCTTCAGCCCTTCGGCGGCCTGTCCCACGCCATACGCAACCTTCGTCGGAAATCTCAGCTGCGTCGGATCCACCCGATGCCCTCGCCCACCGTTGAACGGGCTCGATGATGCAGACATCGGCATACCGCCGCAATGCCGAACCCAGATGGTCAGAAGCTGCGGCGCCGTATCGTTTCACCTACCATCGTCGCCATTCGCCGCTCTTTTCAAGTTCGGAGGCTTGCATGGCCGCGCCATTCGTATGTCCGCAGCGTCGCGTCGAACGCGCCTGGATCGACTACAACGGTCACATGAACATGGCCTACTACAACCTGCTGTTCGATCAGTCGCTCGACCACGTATTCGACGCACTCGGCATCGGCGTCGAGTACGTTCGCAGCGGCGGTTCGTGCTTCATCGCCGAAGCGCACGTCACGTACGCGCGGGAAGTGCAACTCGAGGACCCATTGCGGATCACCTACCAACTGCTCGACTGGGACGAGAAGCGTGTGCACATGTTTGGCGCAATGCACCACGCCAACGAGAACTACCTGGCCGCCACGTCCGAACAGCTAGCGCTGCACGTCGACATGGCCTCGCGCCGGGCCGCGCCGTTTCCCGCGGACGTGCAACAGCGCATTGCAGCAATGATGCAGGCGCACCGGCATCTCGAGATGCCGACACAGGTCGGCCACGTGATAGGGATCCCCCCGGAGCGTTCAATGCGCCGACCCAAGGGGCCAGAGCCGCTCTGACCCCCGATGCTGTTCTCAGTAGCCTTCGAGTTCGCCGTAGCGATTTCGATGAAAGTTCGCGTCGCCAAAGGTTTGCTCGGCGACGGCTGAACGCTTGATGAAAAAGCCGATATCGAACTCGTCGGTCATGCCGATGCCGCCATGCATCTGGATGCCTTCGCGCGATACCCGCGTGAACGTCTCGCCGACCTTGGTTTTCGCGAGACTCGCCAGCTTGGCGATCTCTGCGGGATCGCGTCCTTCGTCGAGTGCCGTCAGCGCTTCGAGCACCACCGATTTCGACAATTCCACTTCACAGAACATATCGGCGGCGCGGTGCTTCAACGCCTGGAACGAACCGATCGGCACTCCGAACTGCTCGCGCTCTTTGAGGTAGGCAATGGTGCGTTCGAAGCACTCCTCGGTCGAACCGAGCATTTCGGCAGCGAGGCCGATGCGCGCGACATCGAGTGTGCGTTCGAGAATGTCGGCGCCGCTGCCGAGTTCGCCGAGGATCTGATCGCGCCCCGCTTGCACGGCGCGGAACTGAATGTTTGCGGCATTGCGGCTGTCCGCCATCTTCGTGCGCGTCACCTTGACGCCTTTCGTCTTGCGATCGATCAGAAACAGCGTGAGCCCCTCGCGGCTGTCCTTCTTGCCCGACGTCCGCGTGACGACGATCAGCTTGTCGGCGACATGACCGTCCAGCACGAACGTTTTCTTGCCACTGATCTTGAACACGCCGTCCTTTTCGCGCGCTTTGGTTGCGATGTGGAAAGGCGCGTGGCGATGAGATTCCTCGAGTGCGAGCGCAACGATCAGCTCGCCGCTGACGATGCGGGGAAGCAGTTCGTGCTTTTGTTCCTGGGAGCCGGCCAGATTGATCGCCGTGCCGCCCACCCAGACCGTGCTGACCAACGGGCTCGCGGCGAGCGTGCGGCCGGTCTCCTGCGTCACGACGCCGAGACCTTTGTAGCCGAATGCCAGACCACCGTACTCTTCCGGCCATGGGATACCCGACCAGCCGAGTTCGACCATCTTCGCCCATGTGCCGCGATCGAAACCGTCGGCGCTGTCGGAATCGCGCAGTGTACGCAGCTGAGAGATCGGTGCGTTGGTGCCGCAGAACGCCTTCGCGGTGTCCTTGAGCATGTTCTGCTCTTCATTGAGAATCATCGGCATGGGAATCCCCTTACTCCTATCGTTAGATTCCGGGGCTGACTACGACGACCCGCTCGATGCGACGATCGAGCCGCACCAGACGTTCGGCCTGGGCTGTATCCCCGTTCGAAGCCGTCGATGAAAGCAGACTCAATTCAGCTTGTCGAGCATGCGCTACGGACGCTGAACGATGCGTTGCATGCAACGCTACCAATGGGCCGGATCGTCGTGCAGTCGTTGCCGGGCTGCGGCGGCATCAGGCTCGGGCTGATCAATGCTGACTTTCCCATCGGCCCGCTGCCCGGCGACGTGATGCAGGCGGTGCTCGAGCGACCTGCGTATTGGGCGCTCTGCTGGGGCAGCGGTCTCGGCCTCGCGCAATGGCTGCATCTGCACCCGCAGTCGGTGCGCGGCAGGCGCGTGCTCGACGTCGGATCCGGTTCGGGCATCGCCGGCATCTCGGCACTGCGCAACGGTGCCGCATCAGTGGTCGCGTGCGACAGTGATGCCGCCGCACGTGATGCGACCCGGGCCAACGCGGCCATCAACGACGTATACCTGGACACGTGCCGGAGTCTGGCCGACGCCTGCGGCGATTTCGACGTGGCGTTGCTGGCCGACGTTCTGTACGACAGCAGCAATCTGCCGCTGCTCGCCGCCGCGCAACGTATCGCACGCGGCGTCGTCGTGGCCGATTCGCGCGTCACCGAGATACCCGCGCCGGGCTTTCGGCTCGTCGCCGAAATCGACGCGCGCACGCAACCGAATCTCAACGAGTTCGATGCATACCGCACCGTGCGGGTATTCGTTCAGGGCGCGGTCGCCGGCAACGCATCGGACGGAGCCGAAAGTGACGGAGACGCGATCGGCCCGGCTTGCTGATCCTGTGCGCTGCTGCCCGGCGTGTCTGACACCACGGTATCGGCGAGCACGAGCACATCACGGCGAAACAGCCGCCGCTGCAGCGTCTGCAGCGTTTCGCGTTCCGTGTCGTGCGCCCAGGCCGCGCGCTGCGCTGCATTGGTGAATCCGTACACGAGGATCGCGTCGAAACGCTGCTCGGCGTCGGCGACCAACGGGTTCAAACTGGCGCGCCAGATGAGCTTGCCGTCATGGCGCGCAAGCATCGTTGCATCCTGACTCGACCATTGCGTGTCGTAACGATCGATCGAATCGTCATGCGCGCCGGCCATCAGACGCACCGCCTGGGCGTGCGTGCCAAGTGGGCTGAACATGGCGTCGTACCCGGCCACCGGCGTCGCCGACAGCAGCGCGCTGCGTTTCACCATTTTTTCACGCGCGCCGCCCAATGCCCGGTAGTCACTGCTCGTGACGAGTTCGATGAATGCCGACCGAGACGGGTAGTCGACCAGTTCGAGCACCGGCCAACCATCGAGAACATCGCCACGGACCACCTGCTCCGCGCGCGCGATCCAGATCGTGCGACCACCGAGCGCTTCGATCAGCAGGGTGGCCGGCCGCTCGAATGTACGCCGGTAGGTGGCCTGCTGCTTGGGACCCGCGAAATCGAGCAGATTGATCAGCACCACCGGCTCGGTGCGCCGCTCGGTATGAAAGACGAAGCGGAGAATATTCGGGCCCAACAGGTAGGCGACGATGGCCAACCCGAGCAAGGTCACGCCGAGAAACACCAGAAAACTCATCAATCCGCGACTCATCCGAAACTCTAGTCGTGCAACGTCGGCGGCGATGTTACCGAAAGATGCGGCCGAAGATCGCCGTACTGTCCGCGACGCGCTCGCGCGAGGTTGCGGAATTGGCTACGCTTTCCGGAATACCTGCCCGCATGTCTGCCATAGCCACAGAGGATTCACGATGTATCAGCACATCCTGTACTCGGTCGAAGCACCCGTTGCGACGATCACAATGAACCGGCCCGACAACCTCAATGCATTCACCACGCGCATGCTCGCCGAGATCCGTCACGCGCTCGCTGCGGCGGAGCGCGACGACAGCGTCGTCGGCATCATCCTGACCGGCGCGGGACGCGGCTTCTGCGCCGGCATGGACATGAATGCGCTGAACGATATGTCGTCGGGATCCGGCGCCAACGCCGACGACCTGGCGCCCCTCGCGGCAGACCCGGGCGATCCGGACATGGGCGACGACTTCCAGGTGACTTATTCGTATCTGCTGTCTATTCGCAAGCCGCTGCTCGCCGCGATCAACGGTGCCTGTGCCGGGCTCGGTTTCTGCTTCGCGCTGCTGTGCGACATGCGCTTCGTCGAGAAAACCGCGAAATTCACCACCGCGTTTTCGCAGCGCGGGCTCGTCGCCGAACACGGTGCAAGCTGGTTACTGCCGCGGCTGATCGGCCCCGGACGGGCGCTGGATCTGTTGTGGAGTGCGCGCAAGTTCGATGGCGTGGAAGCGCAACAGCTCGGTCTCGCAGAACGCCTGTGCGACACCGGCGCGTCTGCCACGGAGGCAGCCAGCTACATCAAGCAACTCGCCGCAAGCGCCGCGCCGATGTCGTTGATGGTGATGAAGCAGCAGGTGTACCGGCATCTCAACATGCCGCTCGGCGATGCGATGCGCGACACCAACAAGCTGATGGCCGAGAGCCTGAAGCGCGACGACTTCCGCGAGGGCGTTCGCTCGTTCATGGAACGGCGTCCGCCACAGTTCAAGCCGCTGCAGCTCACAGCACAGAAAGCGAAGCGCTAACAGGGTGGTTCAGGCGCACACGGCCGCGCGTATCGCATCGCAGTGACCGAACCCACGCGCCACCGCGTCGCGTCTTCGGGCGCCGCGCTCAACGTGTTCACGCTCGGCGATCCACGCAATGAGCCGCTGGTGCTCGTGCATGGCATTCGCGACGTCGCCGCGAGCCTGCTTGCGATCGCGCAGCCGCTGGCAGAGCGCCGCTACGTGGTGCTGCCGGAACTGCGTGGACACGGCGACAGCGACAAATCCAGCCACTACTCGATCTCGCAGTTCGTTTACGACCTTTACCGCGTCATCGAGGAGCTCACGCGCGCAGCGCCGGTGGTTGTCGGTCACAGCCTCGGCGGGCAGATCGCCGCGCATCACGCGGCGCTATTTCCGGAACATGTCAGCCGGCTCGTGATTGTCGAGGGTCTCGGTCCGCCCGAGCGGCCATACGAAATCGACGCCGAAGCGAAACGCCTCGCACAACGTGCGCAATTGCTTTCGACGATGCAGTTGGCCGAACGCGGACGGCCATTACCGGGCGTTGGATTCGCCGCCGAGCGCCTGCGCGCAAACAACCCACGCCTGTCAGGTGATCGAGCGCATTGGCTGGCCGAACACGGAACCTCGATTGCGGACGACGGCCAGCTGTACTGGAAATTCGATCAGCGCGTCGGCCAGATCTGGCTGACGACGGATCCGGCGCTGAACCGCGAACGCTGGCGCGCGGTGAAATGCCCGACGTTGATCGTCACCGCCGATCTTGCGCACGAATACTGGACCGCGCAGATGCCGATTGCCGGTTGGGACGGCCGCTTCACCGACGACGATCTGGCCGAACGATTGCGGTGCTTTCACAACGCCGCGCACGTGCGGATCGCAGGCGCCGGACACATGGTGCATTTCGATGCGCCGGAGCGTCTGGTGGATGCGATCGCGAATTTCCTGCCGAGCCTGCCGCCGCCGTAGCGGACAGGTGCGCCCCTCAACGCGCTGCGCTATCGTCCAACGATCCCAATCACCGGAACACAAACCCATGACAAGCTCCGTCATCGCGAGCGATCAGACGCATTTCGCCTGGGGCGATCTGGTCGACGATCTGAATCGGCTGTTACGCCTGCGCACCACGCCGATCGCCATGAAGCTGTTCGAGTCGCGCGCAGAGATGGAAGCGATTCAAAAGATTCGTCGTCCCAGCGCAATCCACACAACGGATCAGATCGTCGGCCAGGCCGCGCGCAACGGCTGGACCGTCGGCATTACCGTCGAGGATCTGGTTGGCGCACAGTGCTCCACCGTGATCGGGTTGAGCGCGCGCAGCGACGAGTGGCTGTCCGGCAAAAACATGGCCGGGGTCTGGTTCGAGAACCGCGAAGAGTCGAGCGCGCATCAGCACGCAATGGACGTGGTGCCGTTTGGGCGCTACGAAGCGATGGCGGTCAGTCCACTGGCGTCCGGTCGTCTGAATCCGCCGGACATCTGTTTGATCTATGCAACACCGGCACAAATGATTCTGTTTATCAATGGGTTACAGTGGACTGGTTACAAGAAGCTCAACTGGGGGTGCGTCGGCGAATCGGCGTGTGCGGACTCCTGGGGGCGGGCGCTGGCGACGGGTGAGCCGAGCGTATCGATCCCCTGCTTCGCCGAGCGGCGCTACGGCGGCGTGATGGAAGACGAACTGTTGATCGCGCTGCCGCCGGCATTTCTGCCAAAGGTGATCGCGGGCCTCGAGGCGCTGTCACGCAACGGATTGCGTTATCCGATCGCACCGTACGGCGTGAACACCGACGCCCGAGCCGGCATGGGCGTGAGCTACAAGCGTTAGGGTCAGCCTGCGGCGGCGACCGCCGGATTCAGATCCGAAAGCGCGTCGAAATCACGCAGGATGCGCTCGCCGTCGCGGTGTTTCAGGATCCGTTGCTTGATCAGTTCGTATTGTTGCAGCGCCGCCAGGCGTGGCTGCTCGACGGTGGCCCAGTTGATGAGCCCAGCCCAGAATCGATCGATCAATGACGCGCCCCGCATTTCGCCGCCGTCGACAGTCTTGAACGTCAGTTCACGCAGTTCGCCGAGGTAGAGGCGCAGCGAGCGCACGTGAATTTCCTCATCGGTGCGGATCCGTTCGATGATCTCCGCCGCTTCTTCGGCATTGGCGCGACGATCGACGAACAGATCTTGGGTTCGAAAGACCTTCTGCGTGATCGCAAAACCGATCTCAGCGCGAAACTCGATCAACAGCAGATTCATCAGGAACGACAGCATGCCTTCGTATTCGGGCGGCAGTTCCGGCATCCAGCGTTTGCCTGCCTCGGGCCGGCTGATGCTCTCAGGCGGATCGATGTCGGGGAACGCGCCGGCATCGAACACCAGATCGCGCGCGACGAACCACATCACGTCGTGCCCGCCTATACCTTTGTCGGGCTCGCCGCCTTCATCGATCCCATGCGCCACCAGCAGGCCGCGCCGCAGATGGCCGATCGCCAGTTGCGAAATGTCCTCTTTGATGACCTTCTGCAGATCGGGGAACTTCATCTCCGCGAGTACGCGCCCGCGCCCCTCGATCTTGCCGGTGGTTGTGAGCCCATTCCAGAACGTCTGGCCCAGGCCGTTACGCAGCAGGATGCGTTGCTGTTCGACGTTCGGCATTCGGGGGCCGGTCAACAGCGATGCATCGGCGCCGAATAGATCACCGCCGCGCTGCCGCAGCGCCGTGGTCCACGCGTCGAGCGCTTCGTTGCGCAGCTTCGCGCGCGGCGGAATGTAGGTGCCGTTCGCGTCGAAACCGCCGTGCATACGGCGCCCGCCGATGACGTGCGGTTTCGCGTACTCATGATTGCTCAGGAGTTCGGCTTCGCTGTAGTTGAGTTTGGTCACGCCGGTCACCTCGATGAACATCCGATGGACACCCTGTTGATTCTGAAGCAGCGTCGGGGCAAGTCAAAGCCAATCGACGCCCGACAGGCCATCGAGACTCTCTGCATTGCGCGTGCGCTGGTAGTCGACGATGCCGTCGGCGCCGCGTTTGTCGGCCCATTTCGTCAGCGCCTGCCGATCGCCGACGAAGTCCATCAACGGTACCGCGTAACCGCACGAATCGCTGATTCGCGTCACGTCGATGCGGACCACGCAGCGGACGCCCTGTTGCGGCGGAAACCGCGCAGCCAACGCCGTAAACGCTGCGTCACCCGGATGCACGACGAGGCCGTGCCCATGCAACCGGACGATCCGCGGCGGACCATCGAATGCGCACAGCATGACGAGGATGCGACCATTCTCTTTTAGATGAGCAATCGTCTCGACGCCGCTGCCGGTCAGATCGAGATACGCAACGGTCGATTCGTCCAGTACACGCAACGAATCGAGGCCCTTCGGGGAACAGTTGACGAAGCCGTCGTCGTCACGCGGCGCGGTAGCAACGAAGAATATGTGCTGCCGTTCGATCCATGCGCGCAGCGTTGCATCGATCCGTTCGAATACGTCAGACATCCAGCCACGCACTCCTGTGTTGCGCACCATGCGACAGCGCCAGCGCATTTGCCGGACCCGGTTGCGGTCCGCATGAACATTGCGGATACCATATCGCATCCTCGGGAGGCAAACGCGGTTTACGCGGTTCGGCATCCTGGCCGCCGCGGGCATGAAGATCGGCGTGCCGTGCGTTGGCCGAGGTTCGGAGCGCTCCGGCGGATACCCCATGCGCATCCAGATCATGGGGCCTCGCAACCTGCAGCGCCTGCTGGAAACCCGCCAGAATCGCCTGAAGCGCGCGGCGCCACTGTCGGTATAATCGCCGGCTTTCTGCACTGCAGCAACGCAAATGCGCCGCACGGAGTCGGCTGATATCCCTATGAATACATCTGATCTGGATCTGCGCGACCGTACGAAACTGTTCGGTACGCTCGCTGGCGACGTATTCGACGTCGCGGTCATCGGCGGCGGCATCACCGGCGCCGGCATCGCGCGCGACGCCGCGATGCGCGGGCTCTCTGTTGCCCTGCTCGAAGCAGGCGACTTCGCCGCGGGCACATCGAGCCGTTCATCGAAACTGGTACACGGCGGCATCCGTTATCTGGCGCAGGGCGACATGGCACTGGTGCGCGAGGCAGCGCTCGAACGCAAGACGGTACGTAACATCGCCCCGCACCTGGCGCGGCGGACGTTGTTCATTGTGCCCGCCCGCAACCGCGCCGCTATCGCGAAATTCCGAGCGGGACTGTGGACCTACGAGAAACTCGGCAGCGTCGAAGCCGACGACCGCCACCAGTCATGGAGTGTCGCGCAGTTGGCGCGCGAAGAACCTGCGCTGGCAACCGAAGGACTCAGCGGTGCGATCGTCTACCCCGAGTACGTCACAGACGACGCGCGGCTGACACTTGCGAACATTCGCAGCGCGTCGCAGCACGGCGCGATCGTCGCGAACTATGCGCGTGTCACGGCAATCGAATGCGCCAACGGTATTGCGCAAGCGCTGACGGTGGCCGATCAGATACAGGCGGATCTCACGACGCGGGTGCGTGCACGCGTCATCGTCAATGCGACCGGACCGTGGGCCGATCACATCCGCAAACTCGAGCGCGCAGACGCAGTGGACCGTCTCGCCCTCACCAAAGGCGTGCACCTCGTCGTCTCACGTCAACGCTTGCCGATCAATCACACCGTGACGATGACAGCCGCCGATGATCGCGGTGTGTTCGTCGTACCGCGCGGCGCGGTCGCCTATCTCGGCACAACCGATACGTTCTATCCGGACAGCGCCTACTGGCCGACAATCACACCCGACGATGTCGACTACCTGCTCGACACGGCCAATCGCGTGTTCACGTCAGCCCCACTCGGACGCCGCGACGTGAT
This sequence comes from uncultured Gammaproteobacteria bacterium, assembly GCA_963812255.1. Taxonomy (GTDB): domain Bacteria; phylum Pseudomonadota; class Gammaproteobacteria; order Pseudomonadales; family Azotimanducaceae; genus DATJGR01. Next base: position 172,069 of record CAWEUM010000003.1, read on the forward strand.
CGCGTTGTGGTCCGGCATCCGGCCGTTGATCGCGCAGCCCGGCAACAAATCGCCGTCGGAAATCTCGCGGCGCGATGAAGTCATGGAAGGACCGGCGGGGGTCATCACGATCGCAGGCGGCAAGTTGACCGCCTATCGGCGCATGGCCGAGCGCATCGTCGATCTGTGCGCGAAACGGCTCGGACACAGCGGCGCCGTCAGCACCACCGCGGAGGAAATGCTCCCTGGCGGCGCAGTGACCCCGTCACCCGCGCTGCTCACGCAGCGACTGATCAAAGACGGCCTCACAGCCCCGGAAGCCGAACGCCTGACGATGTTGTATGGCGACGAAGCCCTCGGCCTGACCGGCGGTGTCGAAGCGGAGGCGCGTCACGCGGTGTTACGTGAAGGCGCGCTGACGCTCGAGGATTACTGGCTGCGCCGCAGCGCCCGCGCGCACTTCGATCTCGACAGCGGAATCGATGCGTTGCAGCCGGCCGCAGACGCGATGGCGCCTTTGTTGAGTTGGTCGAAGGCCGAAACCGTTCGTCAGATCGAGAGCTGTCACGCGGTGCGCCGGACCGAGCGCGCGGCGCTCGAAAACCCCGCATAGCGAGCGAATCGGGGTCAGAGTTCTGCGCCGCGAAAAGCCGTCGCGGCCTCGGGTTCCTACTTCTCCGGAGAAATCGAGTGGCGCGGTAAGAACGCGACCCGCCTTGCTGTGGGTGATCAGGTGTTCGGGTCCGCCAATCTCCGCCTGGGCTTCAAAAGAAGACGTAGGATCGCACCACGACGTTCTTGCGGCATGGCGCATTCTTCGGCGCAGTTGGATCGATGCACGCAGTGTGAAACGACCAGCGCGAGACGGAACCGTCGGTGACAGAGTCGTAGCACTTGAGCATCGAGACCTCGGTCGGATTCTGTGCAGGCAGCCAGTACCATTCGTGGTCGGGGCGATACGTGAAGCGCGTGGTCTCACCGACACGGTCGTCATAAACGCGGTAGTTGGTGATGTACGGCTGGTCGGCGAATGAAGGCCAGGCGCAGAGCACGAAGGGATTCTGCCGCACGGTTTCCATCGGCTTGGCCAGATTGATCGACACGAACCGACGCGCCATCTTTGCCTCGACCTGCGCCACTGTGTAGCGCTGCTCGCGCCCGAAGTTGCGCAGGTTTTTCGTCAATAGCTCGCGACAACGCACCCGGCCGCTGTTGTCGTTCAGGTCGTTGTGGACGAGATTGGCGTACTGGGCATTGACGCCGGGGTTCTTGTTAGCCTGGTCCTCAGTACGATCGCCCGAATAATCTTTATCAAACACATCGTGGTTGTATACCAGCGCATCGGTCGCGTCAGGGAAAAAATCGAGCAGCGCCCGCTCCATCTCCGGGTAGAACACGCGCTCCACCTCCGCCGCGTCGTAGAAGTTCTGGCACTTGGATTCGCAGTGTGTCAACGCGATGCCAAGCTTATCCATGCACTCGGGGCTGTTCGGCGATAGACCCGGGTAATACGCCTCGATTCGCCGCGCATCGCGCATCACCTGCGGAAAATAGAGGGCTCGCCGTGCGTTGTCCCGTTCGTCCTGGCGCAACGCATTCGCCTCTGCTTCACGCGCTGGATCCTGCCAGAGTGCATTGCTCGACACGATCGAGTAGGACGGCTGCTCGAAAATGGTGTAGCGCAGCGGCAGCGCCAGGCCGCCATCGGGCGCTTCGATACTGTTCGCCCGAATATGTTCCAGACACTCTGAGTAGCGACGAAATCCGATGCCCCACTTGGTCTGGATGGGCCCGGGGGCAGCGTTGTCGAGCATCTCCGTGACTGCCCGCCCCTGACCCCCCGCAATCTGGATGAGCGCTGCCTGCGTTGCCGCGGCGGTGCCGGCATCGCCGTCCTTGACGAACGACATGTAAGACAAGCCCCCATTGGCGGCAATGGGCGGGGACTGCCCTTTCGTGAGCTCGAGGGAAGGCGCATACGCAGAAGAAACAGACGCGATTTCCGCCTCTGCATGGTTTGCACTCGCTTCGAACTGGCCCATAGCGTGCCTCCGATCCACCACATTCGATATTGGCACACAGGACATATACTTCCCAGCAGACGCCAGGGGTGATGACGCTGCTGAACAGGCATCGGTCCGCGACGCGGTACGCTTATCGCAGCGATGCGCCGAGTATGTCCCTTGCAATGATGTGCCGCTGCACTTCGCTCGGCCCCTCGCCGATACGGCGGATGCGCATCTCCCGATACCAGCGTTCGAACGGAAAATCCTTCGTCACGCCGTAGCCACCAAAGATCTGCATGCAGCGGTCGACGACCCGGCTGGCGCCTTCGGTGGCAACCAGCTTCGCCATCGCCGCCTGTTTGCGGAACGCTTCGCCCCGCTCGGCGCGGTCCGCCGCAGCCAACGTCAGCCAGCGCGCGTTTTCTATGTCGATTTCGTTGTCGACGAGCATCCATTGAATCGCCTGACGGCTCGATAACGGCGCGCCAAACGTCTCGCGCTGTCCCGCATACTCCACCGCCATCTCATGCGCGAGGATCGCCACACCGATGCAGCCCGCTGCGTATGGAATACGCTGCCGCGACAACCGGTCGTTGGCGATCGCGAAGCCGCCGTTCACTTTGCCCAGCACGTTTGCGTTCGGCACGCGCATGTCTTCGAATGACAACTCGGTCGCATAGCGTGCCGCGCGCAGCGTGTGGACGATCCGCCGCACATGGAATCCCGGTGTGTCGGTGTCGACGATGAAGCAGGTCACGCCGCCGCGTCCTTTGTCTGGATCGGTTCGCGCGAATACCAACCCGAAGTGCGCGCGGTCCGCACCGGAAATGAACATCTTGGATCCGTTGATGATCCAATCGTCACCATCGCGCACCGCGCGGGTGCGAATCGCGCGCGCCGGATCGCTGCCCCCCGACGGCTCCGTCAGACCAAAGAATCCGCGCTTCTCGCCGCGCAGCATCGGTTCCAGATAGCGTACCTTCTGGTCGTCGCTCGCCTCGAAAAGCTGCGCCAGGCCGGCACCGCCGAATACGCCGTAACACGGCGCGTACAGACCCGCCCGGTGTTGTGACGTTTCAAACGCAATCAACGTGCGCGTCGTCAAATCGATGTCGGGCCCACCGTATTCGGGTGGAATGTCGAGCCCGTACAAGCCCATCTCCTTGACCATCGCAACCAGCCGCGCGGCGTCCGCCTGTGGTAGTTCGTCGGCATCCGGATCCAGACCGAGTTCGAGGGGTACGATCTGCTCGCGGACGAAACGCCGCACCATCGATACGATCAGTTCCTGCTCGGGTGTCGGATTCAGATTCATGGGTTCACCTCGCTCATGCCACTACTGAAGCGGCGATAGCCTGCCAAGACTCGGCATCGGCTCGTTGAACTGCGGCAGCGTGCCATGGTCGGCGCGATGCAGCATCAGAAGTTCCAGATGGCGTGTGTGATAGGCGGTGGTGATTTCCAGTCGATACGCGCGCGCGGCAGCGATCGACGCAACGCGCTGCGTGATTTCGCTGCGTAAACCGAACAAGCTCCGCGCGTCGGCGCGGCCGATGTAGATCACCTTGTTTGCTGCGTCAGCGAGTTCGAATACGCCGAGTTGCCCGGGTAGCGTCGCCAGTGCCGAATCATCGATCGCACGCCATGGTTTGGTCATTCGAATCGCCATTCGGTGCCAGATCCTGAAGGACTATGAGCAGACGGACTATAAGACAGCCATCGCACCGGCGATACGCACCCACGCGTGCATGATACAAGGTGCGGGTGTGCGTTCAATCGCGGACGCGGCCGGCGCGAACGGGCTCAATAACGCGATCGGAAGGTGCTTCGACACGACATTGGAACGGCAGGGCCACCTCACAAATCTAGAACACTGGCGTGACCTCGCTGTGGCACACCCGTGGCCGCTCGGCATCGCGCTGTTGAGTATCGTGTGGCTGATCATCCTGATTCCGTGGCCACATACACCCGATGCGCAACGCGACATGGTCGGTGACGATGACGGCGTCGTTGCCGCACGCACACTGGATGCGAGCCAGCACGTCGAACTCCCGGCCGACGGTGTCATCCTCGCGGAAAGCATTCATGTCGTTGGCCAGGTGCTGCTCACCGGACCGGCATTCCTGATCGCCAACGAGATCGTGTTCGCGCCCAACAGCCGCATCTGGTTGCCGTCCGGCGAACTCACGGTGATCGCACCGCATATCGTCGATGGCTCATTCGACGTCTCCGGCGCGGATGGCCGTAACGGGCACCGGCCGGGGGACGCAGGAAGCGACGGTGGTTCGGGCGGCACAGCGTATGTTGCCGCTGCCGAATTCACTCGGAGCACGGTAACCGCAAACGGCGGCGGCGGCGGCAACGGCCAACGAGGTTATGCGGGCGCAGCTGGACGCAATGGTTATTGCGGGCCACGCGGATATGGACTGGCCGCGCGCGGCAAGACCGGCGGCAATGGTGGCGCCGCAGGCAATGGCGGCTCCGCGGGACTGATTACCGTATGGTACGGCGACGCGGCGCCACGCGTCAGCGCCAACGAAGGCAAGCCCGGCAATGCAGGTCGTGGTGGCCCGGGTGGACGCGGCGGCGCCGGCTGCAAAGGCGTGCGTGGCTCGCAACCCGCGCAGCCCGCCGGCAACGAAGGCGCCACGGGACACGACGGCTCACGCGGTCAACCCGGTACGCTGAGCAAACGCCACGTCGAATTCTCAGCGGTCATCGATGCTTACGAGCGCTGGCACGACGAGAAGTCGCCACCACAATCGCTGCTGGAATACCTCCGCGCACTGCCAGTCATCTCGGACTGATTTTGGTTTAAGCTTTGCCGCCCGTCACGATTGGAAATGGCGCCGTATGAACGGCGAACTGAAAGATTCGAACCGTATCTCGAGCGCCGCTCTGAAACGCGATCTCGTCGAGCGCGTGCTCGCACGGCTCGGGTTCGCCGAACAACCGGAACCTTCCCTCACCGGATTGACCGAACTCTACCAGGCATGGTGCCGGCGCGTGCCTTTCGACAACATTCGCAAACTCATCCATGTCCGTTCCGACAATGCAGCAACGTTGCCCGGCGATGCGCCCAACGAGTTCTTCGAGGCGTGGCTGGCGCACGGTACTGGTGCGACCTGCTGGGCTGGCAACGGTGCTTTGTGCGATCTGCTCGTGTCGATCGGATTCGACGCGCACCGCGCGGCGGCGACGATGATGGTGGCGCCGGACCTGCCGCCGAACCACGGCTCGGTGATCGTGCACTTCGACGGCGACCGCTACATCGTCGACGCATCGATGCTGTTCGTCGAGCCATTGCCGCTGCGTGCCGGCGCGCGTGTCGAACATCCGGCCTGGGGCGTGGACGCGCGTAACGTCGATGGCTACTTCACCGTGCGCTGGAACGCACTGCGACGAACCGATCTGCTCGACTGTCGCTACAACCGATACGACGTATCCGCTTCCGAGTTCAGTGGGTTCCACGAAGCGACGCGAGCGTGGAGTCCGTTCAACTTCAGCCTCAATCTAAACCTGGTACGCGACCGGGGCCGCATCGCTGCCGGAGACGGCAAACGCGTCATCGTCGGTGCATCCGGTGACGTCACCACGACACCGCTCACCATTGATGCACGGCGACGCTTTTTGATCGACGAGATAGGTATCAGCGAAGAGATCGTCATGATGTTACCCGACGATGCGCCGATGACGCCGCCGCCGGGATCTCGAACGGCATCGATCGCACGTCAATCGGATCGGTAGCGCGATGGATACGTTTACGCTGGTCGGCGTCATCGTCATTGCAGTCCTGTCGATCACCAGCCACGAAGCAGCACACGGATTCGCGGCCGACCGGCTAGGGGACTCGACCGCGCGCGAAGCCGGTCGCCTGACCTTGAACCCGATTCCACACATCGATCCGTTCTTCACGATTCTGCTGCCGCTGACACTGCTGCTGACCGGCGCGCCGTTCATCTTCGGCGGCGCGAAGCCGGTACCTGTCAACCTGTCGCGATTGCATCATCCGCGACGCGACGGTGCGCTGGTCGGTGCCGCCGGTCCGGGCGCGAACTTCGCGATTGCGCTCGCTCTGATGGCATCGTTCGCGCTCGCCCGGGCGTTCGGTCTGCCGCCAGCGTCGGCCTGGTATCAGATCGCCGCGATCGGCATTTTCATCAACGTACTGCTTGCGGTATTCAACCTGATTCCGATTCCACCGCTTGATGGCTCGCGCGTGTTGCAGTATTTCCTGCCACCAGGCGCGCTCGCCGTGTATTTGCGCATGGAGCGATTCGGACTGTTGATCATCGTCGCGCTGCTGCTGTTTGTACCGGGTATTCAAAAGCCGTTGCTCGCAGCAATCATCTCGGTGATCGGCGCGATGGCGACATTGTTCGGCGTTCAATCGTCATTCGGCCAGGCGCTACCGATCTGACCGGAGCCAGCGGTACGCCCGCTGCTAGAGATTCCCCTTGTGCTGCACGCCGTCGACGGAGAGCGTGACGCCCGATATCCACGACGCCCGGGAGGAGGCGAGAAAGACGACCGCCGCGGCGACTTCTTCGGCAGTACCGAGACGACCGAACGGAATGCTGTCGCGAATGCGCTCATACATTGCCGGCATGCCCTGTTTGATCTGCTCCCACATGCCACCGGGAAATTCGATCGAACCCGGCGCGACGCAGTTGACCCGGATACCCTGCGGCGCAAGCGTTGCTGCGAGCGTCTTCGAGTGGCTGATCAGCGCCGCCTTCGCGGCCGCATACGACGGCGGCGATCCCGCTTCGAGTCCCGATGTCGAGGCGATGTGAATGACGACACCGTGCCCGGCTGCGGCCATCCACGGCACGACCTGCCAGGTTGCACGGACGCTGGCCATCACGTCGATCGCATAGCTCATCTGCCAACCGGCCTCGTCATCCGACGTACCGAAGCCGGATGAATTGTTCACGAGCACGTCGACACTGCCGAGCCGTTCGCGACTCCGGTTCAAAAAGTCCGTCAGCGCCTGTGGGTCCGCCACGTCGCAAATCTGCGCGTGGACCGTGACATCCCGCGCCTCCAATTCGGTGCGCGTGGCGTCGAGCGCGGCCTGCCCACGTGCGCAGATCGCCACGTTCGCGCTCTCCGCCGCGAACTCGAGCGCGATCGCGCGGCCGATACCGCGGCTGGCACCCGTTACGACCACTCCCCTGCCTTTCAGTCCAAGGTCCATGCCCGCTTCTCCGTGAGGTAGATGGAACCCGCGCCGAATGGGTTCAGAGTCACTCTGACCCTTTCGCCGCCATGTGTCGTTAGCGGCCCGGCGCGATGCTGCCTTTCATCGGTTCCAGCGCCAGCATGTCGATCTCGAGGAGATACGGGCCATCGGCCGTGAGCGCATCATGAAAACCGGTCTCGAAATCGGCCACCGAACGCACCACCCGGCCCGGCACGCCCAAGCTCTGACCCAGCGCGACGAAGTCGACCGAACCGAGATCGGTTTCGTTGATGCGCCCCTCGAATCGGCTGGCCTGCAGGCCGCGCAGCACCCCGTAACCGCGGTCGTTGAACACGCAGACGATCACCGGCACCCGATATTGCGCGGCGGTTGCGAGTTCCGTCGCATGAAACATGAAGCCGCCGTCGCCGTGAATCACCAATGTGCGGCGGCCGCTGCCGATCGCCGCGCCGATTGCCAGCGGCAGCCCTGGACCGATCGCGCCGGAGGTTGGACTCATCGACGTTCGCGGCACGAGGATCGGAAGCAACTGGTTGCCGAAGTTGTACGCCGGCACCGTCGTGTCGCGCACCACGTTGGCGTCACCGGGTAACCCGGCGCGCATCCGATCCATGATCGCTGAATAGTCCGATCCGATACGCGCGCGCAACGACGCGCGCACACCGTCGCGCACTTCGAACAACGCTGCGTTGAATTGCGCGTCGTTGGGCGATGCATCAGCAAGTTGCTCGTTCAGCGCATTCAGTGCGAGTGATGCATCACCCACCACCGCGACGTCAGCGCGGTGCGCGCGACCGATCACGCCCGGATCGATGTCGATGTGCACGAGTTGCCCGGGCGGCACGAGCCGATGGTTCGCACCGTCGACTCCGGCCTGGAAACGCGTACCGATGGCAAGTGTGACATCCGCGGATGCCAGCGCGCTGGCGACCGCACGGCTCTGATACAGATTGCCGATCGACAGCGCATGCGTCTCCGCAATGCTGCCCCGTCCGTTGACGGTGGTGATGATCGGTGCGCCGAGCCGCTGCGCGAGATCGAGAAGGGCCGCGCCCGCGCCGGACGCAATCACGCCGCCACCCGCAACGATGACCCGCCTCCGCGCGCGCTTCAGGACCTCCGCCGCCGCGCTCACCGCCGCCGGATCGGGTACATCGACGTTGCCCGCCGGCACGGCGAATGCCTGATCGCCCACCTCGGCATACTGTAGATCGATCGGAATTTCGATCGCGCCGGGTTGCCCACGACCGCGCGACATTTCCGCGACCACGTGCGCCAACAGCGGTGCGATGTCACGTACCGTGCGCGGGCTCTCGACCACACGCGCGACGCTGCGCAACATCTCGACCTGTTTGTCGGCTTCGTGAACGTAACCGAGACCGCGCCCATAGAAGCCGGTCTCGGCCTGCCCGGTAATCAGCAGCACCCGGCTCGATGCATAAGCCGCTTCGTACAAACCGGTCACCGTGTTCGTCGTGCCCGGCCCGGTGCTCGCGATCATCACGCCGATCTCACCGGTCGCACGGGCATACCCATCGGCGGCGTGCGTACCGGCCTGTTCGTGGCGCACGTCGATGAGTTGTGTGAAGCCGAGCCGGTTGATCGCGTCCAGCATCGGCATGTTGTGGATGCTGACGATCGCGAACGCATGGCGGACGCGCAGTGCCGCCAAAGCTTCGGCCACCAGGTCGGCACCGGTACGGGTCACGCGGCGGCCTTCAACGTCGAGAGGTCGATGCGATAAAGATCGGCGACGTTGTCGCATAGAATCGCGCGGCGCTGTTCATTCGTCAGATGCTTCGACTGTTCTGCGAGCATCTGCTGCGACCACGGCCACGTCGAATCACTGTGCGGAAAATCGTTCGCCCACATCAGACGGCGCCAGTTCATCTGATCGGCGCTGCGAAACGCCACCCAGTCGTCCTGAAACGTCGTGTAGATATGCTCACTGAAGTATTCCGACGGTGCCTTCGACAGGTTGACGCCCTTGCCGAGCCAGTTGCGGTGGCGGTTGTAAGCGTGGTCCATCCGGTACATGTAGTGCGGCACCCAGCCCGCGTCCGCTTCGACGCACACGATTTTCAGCTGCGGATGCCGCTCGAACACACCGCCGAAGATCATCGTGCCGAGAATGTCCTGGTTGCCTCGGATGATCGACAGGAAGCTGTTGATGCGTGGGCCACGCGGGCGGCTGCTGCCCCGGCTGGTCAGAATATGGAACGACAGTGGCAGATCCAGCTCCACGGCGACCTCCCACACCGGATCGTAGATCGGGCTGTCGTAGTCCTCCTGCGCGGGATCGCCCGGCATCATCACGCCGCGCAAGCCCAACTCTTTGATCGCGCGGATGTCGGCGACGCCTTCCGCCGGCGTGCGCATCGCGCTCTGACCGCAGCCCAGCAGGCGCTGCGGTTGCGACGCGCAGTACTGCGCGATCCAACGGTTGTACGCATCGAAACACGCCTTCTTGTAGTCGAAGTCCGCGTGATTGCACAGCAGCATGCCGACAGTCGGGTAGATGACTTCGGCGGCGACACCGTCGCGATCCTGATCGGCCAGACGCGCAACGGGATCCCAGCCGCCGCGATGCAGTTCTTCGAATTTCACGCCGGACTCGTTGATGTCTTCCGGTGCCTTGCCCGCGGCCGCGACCAGCCCAAGGTGAATCGGCCGGTCCATGCCGTCGATGACGAACACGTCGCCGTGCTCGGCGGTTGCGACCACGTGCGGCGCGCGATCGCGAAACGCGCGATCGATGTAACCGGTATACGTGTCGGGGTGTTCAGTGATGTGTGAATCGGCGGAGATGATCGGATAGCGGCTGTCGTTGCTCATGTGATTGCGGCCTGTTCGAATGACGGACCGACTATTCAGCAGCGGGCAAAGCCGCGTCAAGTTGCTTTGCACAGGCGTCGGTCCCAAGCTCTCGACATCACGGTGGAATATCACGGGAGCAGCCACGATGGAGACGCGACGCCTCGGCCGCAATGGACTCGAAGTGCCGGTGCTGTGCCTCGGCACGATGACGTTCGGTTTTCAGACCGATGAAGCACACAGCGTGGAGATTCTCGACGCCGCTTACGAGCGCGGCCTGATGTTTCTCGACACCGCCGATGGCTATCCGCTCGGTGGTTCGCTGGACACCGTGGGGGCAACCGAGGCGATCATCGGCCGCTGGATGAAATCACGCGGCAACCGCGACGAGATCATTCTCGCAACGAAGTGCTACGCGCCGATGCGTCGCGGCCCCAATGCGTCCGGTCTGTCGCGCCAGCACATCGTCGATTCGATCGATGCGAGTCTGACCCGCCTACAGACCGATTACGTCGATCTGTATCAGGCACATGCATTCGATCCACGGGTACCGATCGAGGAATCGCTGCGCGCCTTCGACGATCTGGTGAGGGCTGGCAAGGTGCGCTATGTGGGCTGTTCGAACTATCCGGCGTGGCGGCTCGGGCAGGCGCTTGCCGCCGCAGACCGAATGGGCGTCGCGCGCTACGCATCGCTGCAGCCACGCTACAACCTGCTGTATCGGGAGATCGAAACCGAACTGTTGCCGCTGGTGCGTGCCGAAGGGCTCGGTGTGCTTGCCTACAATCCGCTCGCCGGTGGGTTGCTGTCCGGCAAGTACCGGCGAGACGCGGGCCTGCAGCCGCAGACGCGATTCACACTGGGTTCGGCCGGCGGCATGTATCAGCACCGCTACTGGCACGATGCGTACTTCGATGCGGTCGATGCGCTCGAATCATTGGTGCACGAGCGCGGCGTATCGATGGTCAGCCTCGCCGTCGGTTGGGTACTTCGCCAGACCGGCATCACGTCGGCGATCATCGGGGCAAGCCGTGCCGATCAACTCGATGCCAATGTCGCTGCGCTCGAGATCGCCTGGGACGACGATCTGACGAAGGGCTGCGAGGCGTTGTGGTGGGCGCTGCCGCGCCGGCCGGTCACCGAGGGGTATCGCTGAGCTACACTCGCGGTTCGTCGAAAACAGGAGAAGTCACTCGTGGCAATCGAAGAAGGCAAATCGGCCCCGGCGTTCAATTTGAAGGACGCCAACGGCAAGACTGTGGCGCTGAAGGATTTCAAGGGCAAGAACGTTGTCGTGTATTTCTACCCGAAGGACGACACGCCCGGCTGCACGAAGGAAGCATGCGGATTCCGGGATCTTTGGAAGGACATACAGAAGACCGGCACCGTCGTGCTCGGGATTTCTGCCGACGATGCAGCGTCGCATCAGAAGTTCATCGGCAAACACAAACTGCCGTTCACGTTGCTGTCGGATCCCGATCGTTCGGTGATGACGAAGTACGATGCATATGGCGAGAAGATGATGTACGGCAAGAAGACCGTGGGCGTGATTCGCTCGACGGTGCTGATCGGTCCCGACGGAAAAGTGCGCAAACACTGGAAGCGCGTGCCGAAGGCCGAGGCTCACCCCGAGAAGGTGCTCGAAGCACTCACTGAGCTGTCATGAGCGATCGCAGTACGTTCTACACCGACCACTGGAAAGTGATCGAAGACGAACGCGTTGCACGCTACGAGCAGATGTTCGTGTGGCGGGACGAACAGAAAAGGTTGCTCGAACCGGCGCGGATCGCTGCCGGACAGCGGGTGCTCGATCTCGGTTGCGGACCTGGCTTTCTGAGTCTCGCGCTGGCCGAACTCGTCGGCCCATCGGGGGCCGTGCATGGCGTGGATATCAACGCCCGCTTCGTCGCAGATGCGGGGCGTCGTGCCAAAGAGCGGGCGATATCGAACGCGCAGTTTCACCAGCTCAACGGCGCAACCCTGCCGCTCGACACGGCGAGCATCGACGTAGTGATCGCCAAGAATGTGTTCGAGTACGTCCCCGACCTGCGCGCGACGCTCGACGAAGCCGTACGCGTGCTCGCTCCGGGCGGTCGCCTGCACGCAATCGACAGCGACTGGGGCTTCGTCATCGTCGAGCCGTGGGGCAAAGACACCGTGGACCGCTTCTTCGCTGCGGCGGCGCCTGCGTTTCGCGAGCCGCACATCGGCCGTAAATTGCCGGCGGCATTCCAGGCAGCCGGTCTGCGCGACATCGAAGTGCGCATCGTGCCGATCGTCGATCGCGCCGGCGCGCTGTTGCCCGTGTTGCGCAACATGCGCAGTTACATCGCAACGTTCGAAACGCTGCCGCTCGCCGAAGTGGACGAGCTGCTTGGCGCAGCAGAGCGCAGCATCGATGCTGGCACGTATATGGCCTGTCTGCCGCAGTTCCTGGTCACGGGCACGCGCACCTGAGGTCGAGCGTTGGGGGTTCTGGCACAATGCCGGCGTCACGGGAGTACGCATCATGCCGACCATACGCACATCAGGTACAGAGATTTACTACGAAGCCACCGGCTCCGGACCCGCGCTGCTGTTCGCCCACGGCGCCGGCGGCAATGCGGCCAGTTGGTGGCAGCAAGTACCCGCGTTCGCGCACGATCACCGTGTGATCACGTTCGACCATCGCGGCTTCGGTCGCTCGCGCTGCGAGCCCGACGCGTTCTCGGCGATTGCATTCGATGCCGACGCGTTGGCGATTCTGGACGCCGAGCAGATCGACCGCGCTGCGATCGTCTGTCAATCGATGGGTGGCTGGACCGGGATACGGCTTGCGGTGAACCATCCGGAGCGCGTTCGCGCGCTCGTATTGGCTAATACACCCGGGGCGATTTACAGCGACGCGTTGCGCGACCAGATGCGCACGTTGACGGCGCGTCCGCCCAGTGGTGATCTGACGGCAATGACGCTCGGCGCGCCATACCGCGACGCGAATCCGAGCGGCACCTATTTGTATACTGCGCTGACGGCATTCAATACCACCCCGATGCCACTGGCGGCATTGATGGCGCGCGAAGCGTTCGTAGCGGCCGAGCGGCTGAACCCGTTCCCGGTGCCGGTGCATGTGATCGCCAGTGAACTGGATGTGACATTTCCGCCGGACCTGCTCACTTCGACTGCGGCACTGATCAATGCCGGCGTTTCGATGGTCGAGGGCGCGGGACACTCGACCTATTTCGAAAAGCCCGCCGAATTCAATGCGATCGTGCGCGAATTCCTGGCGCGACATCCTTGAGCCGCGGGCTCCAACTGTTTCGGCGCGCGGCGCGCGTCGGCGCGGCGCTGACATGGCTGTGCATGACGTGCACTTTCGCTGCGACCGCTGCCCTGCCAACGCCTGGTTCCGCTCCAGCCCCTGCCAAGGCTGCTGCCGCCGCTTCTCCCACCGACGTCGGCGAATGGTCGAAACAGACCGCGCAACGTCTGTTCGAGATCAAGGAGCGGCTCGCCGGACCTTCGGACGTCGCCAGCCCGCGTGACCGACTGAAGAAGCTAGAAACGCGCATCGACGCAACCATCGGCCAGCTGATTGCCCATCCGGAGATCGCCACCTCGTTCACCGAAGCCGCGATGCACGATACGGATCGGGAAATCACCTCCGCCACTGCGGCAGCCGACGCGGTCGGGAACTCTCTGACTCAACTGGGCAACGGACTCGAAGCGCTCCTTCGAGATCTCGACGACATCCATAAGCGGGCCACCGCGATGCGCGCCAGCGCGGACGACGGCGCGCTGCCGGAGGCGCTTCGCATCCGGCTGGATATGATCATTACCGATGCGACACAGGCTCGCCACAGCGCTCAGCACAGGCTCGATCAGGTCGCGACGTCGCAGAACGAAATACTGGTTCTGGACGAGCGCATGCACACCGCGCGGGAAGAACTGGCTCGCGCCGAGGCGAAGCGCGCCGCGGCGCTGTTCGAGCTCCAGCAGCCGCCGCTGTGGCGCGTGACGGGGGCACAAATCGACGCGTCGATTGCGGGATCGGGCCGCTTCGTCGGGCGAGCGCTACCGAGCGCATTGCAGTTCGTGCGCGATTCCGCGCCACGCGTCGTATTGCATCTCGCGTTGTTGATGCTCGGCGTTGCGTTCGTCATCTACTTGCGGAAGACCTTTGACACCGCGCTGGTCGGCGCGCCGCCGTCGCGCGGCACGTCGCGTCCGTTCTCGGCGAGCCTGCTCGTGATGCTGCTGGTAGCGCCGTTTGTATATCCGGACGCCCCATCGAGCGTGGCGCAGATCCTGGGAGTCGTGTTGATCGTGCCGATGCTGCGCATCCTGACGTTGTACCTGGAACGCGGCTTGCACCCGGCGCTTTATTCTCTCGCCGCGGTGTTTCTACTCGAGCGGGTGTCGACCGCATTCGCGCGCGACATCGTATTGCAACGGCTGGTGCTGCTGCTCCTGAGCGTGGTAACCATCGCGCTGCTCACATGGGCCCGCTCACGCGGCGTTGGCACGCATCTCGAACTGGCCAAGCGGGTGACCACGGGTGTGAGGCGGCTCAACTTGATTGGCATCGTTCTCTCGGTGGTCAGCCTGCTGCTCAATGTACTGGGCAACGTCGACCTCGCCATGTTGTTGCAGAGCGCCACGGTACGCGCGGCAGCGCTGGCCGCCGGACTCTATGCCGCGGTGCTCGTAGTCGACGAGGTCGCGCGGCTCTGCGTACATTCGATGAAGGGGCGCGGCGTGCGTTCCGTCACCAATCACGACCGCAAGATACTCACCGCCATCCACCGGCTGGTGACGCTCACTGCGTTCGTCGTGTGGGGAACCGTCGTCCTGTCGAGCTTTCGCGCACTGACACCCCTCACCGCGGCGGTTGGCGACGTGCTCAACGCAAAATGGTCCCTGGGCCAGGTCACGGTCTCGCTCGGGCGAACGTTGGGCTTCGTCGTTGCCATCTGGGCCGCGGTGCATGCATCGCGCATCACACAGGTGCTGCTGCACGATGACGTGTTACCTCGATTCGCGCTGCCGCGCGGCGTGCCAGCGGCGATCTCGACGGTGGCCAACTACGCAATGGTGTTGCTCGGCATTTTGCTGGGTGCCGGCATTCTTGGTATCGAAATGTCGAATCTGACGCTGATCATCAGCGCGCTCGGCGTCGGCATCGGTTTTGGACTTCAGAACGTCGTCAACAATTTCGTGTCAGGGTTCATCCTGATCTTCGAACGCACAGTACAAGTGGGCGACGCCGTCCAATTGAGCGACCTGTTCGGCAAGGTGACGCACATCGGACTGCGCGCGAGCCAGATACGCACTTTCAGCGGCTCCGAGGTGATCGTCCCCAACGGCGAACTCATTTCGAACCGGGTGGTGAACTGGACCATGTCCGATCGGCACAGGCGCCTCGAGGCCAGTGTGGGCGTCGCTTACGGAACAGATCCGGAGCGGGTTCGATCGTTGCTCTACGGCGTGCTCGATGCGGAGTCCGAGATCATGAAACAGCCCGAACCGATGGTGATCTTCGAGGCGTTCGGCGACAGCTCGCTCAACTTCCGACTCTTTTTCTGGGTCATGGAGTTCGACATCGGCCACAAGATCACCGACCGCGTGAACACTGGCATCGCACAGGCGTTCGCCGCGGCCGGGATTGAAATTCCGTTCCCGCAGCGCGACGTGCACATCAAAGACAACGCGTCGTCCTGACAGCCAACCGTTGTGTTGCGGGCAAAAGAAAGCCCGCTTGACGCGGGCTTTGTCCAGCTGCCTGGACCCTAGAGATCTTTCAGCCGCAATTAGAACACAAAAATGGAGAAAATCAACAGGCTGGCTGCATTAACTGTGAAATTCGTCAAATACGGCTCGGAGCAGCCTCGCACCCCCATCCTCCGAGGATGTCCCTCGAGAGCCGCGTGCGGTTTGCAGATTCACGGACCGGGTGCCACCATTACCGGCTGATCTGTTGGGGTCATATGAGGAGGAATCTGCATGAAGTTTGGAATTTTTTACGAGCATCAGCTGCCCCGGGACTGGGGTCCTGACAGCGAGCATCGCCTGTTCAAGAACTCCCTCGACCAGATCGAACTGGCCGATTCACTGGGGTTCGACTACGCGTGGGAAGTCGAACATCACTTCCTCGAAGAGTATTCACACTCGTCCGCCCCGGAGGTATTCCTCGGTGCCGCGAGCCAGCGCACAAAGAACATCCGCCTCGGCCACGGCATCATCCAGCTGACGACGAATCATCCGGCCCGTGTAGCCGAGAAGGTCGCCACCCTCGATCTCGTTTCCGACGGACGCGTGGAACTCGGCCTGGGCGAGGGTGCGTCGGTCACCGAACTGCATCCGTTCAACCTGCGCTTTCGCGACAAGCGCGACGTCTGGGAAGACGGGGTGCGCTGCGTGCTGCCGATGTTCTGGAATCACGGCTGGGAGTACGACGGTGAGTATTTCAAATTTCCGAAACGGGCCGTGGTACCGAAGCCGCTGCAGAAGCCGCATCCGCCGCTGTGGGTGGCGTGCTCACAACTCGACACGATCCGCTACGCGGCACACCGCGGCATGGGGTCACTGTGTTTCAAGTTCGCCGATCTGAAAGCCGCGCAAGCGTGGGTGAATGCGTATTACAACACCTACCTGCGCGACCTCGAAAAGCTCTGCGACTACCAGACCAATCCGAACATTGCCGTCGTCTCGGGCTTCATGTGCGCCGAGACCGACGAAGAAGCATGGCGCAAAGCCGATGGCTGGACGTTCTTTCAGTTCGCGCTGGGGCTGTACAACAAGGAAGGCCCGTTCGAACCCGGCACGGTCAACTTCTGGGAACGCTACCAGGCGTGGAAGCAGACTCCGGCCGGACAGAAGCGCACCGGCAGCGAACTGATCGGCTCGCCGGAGACGATCCGAACGCGATTGCTCGAACTCGAAGCGGCCAATGTGGATCAGGTGATCCTGCTGAATCAGGCTGGCAAGAACTCGCATGAGGACATCTGCTCGAGTCTGGAATTGTTCGCGAAGAAAGTGATGCCCGAATTCCACGGCCGCGAGGCGCAGCATCAGCAGTGGAAACAGCAGGTCCTCGCCGGCGAGATCACGCTCGAAGACATCGACACGGAACCCTACAACTTCGCCGCGCGCGGCAAGCCGACCCAGACCTCCACCAAACAGGCACGCAACATGGTGGCCGGTGCGGTCGGGCGGCCGAACGCCGAATCGTTGGGGTGACGCAACGCCGCGGAGGGTCAGAGCGACTCTGACCCTCTCTCAGCCGTCGACCACCTCGTTGCGGAGGACGCCGATCGGCTTCACCTCTACTTCGATCACGTCGCCGGCTTTCATGAACAGCGGTGGCGTGCGTGCGGCGCCGACACCACCAGGCGTGCCGGTGACGATGACGTCGCCGGGCACGAGATCCGTGAACGTCGAGCAATACGCGATGATCTCGGCGAAGCCGAAGATCAGTAACGAGGCCGTCGCGTTCTGCATCACTTCGCCGTTCAGCCGCGTCGTCAGTTCCATCGCGCCGGGATCGCCGCATTCGTCGGGTGTCATCAGCCACGGGCCGAAACCACCGGTGCCTGTAAAGTTCTTGCCAGGCGTGAACTGCGTCGTGTGACGTTGGAAGTCGCGCACGCTGCCATCGTTGTAGCAACTGAAGCCTGCAACGTGGTCGAGCCAGTTCGCAGCGGCAATGCGACGGCCGCGTTTGCCGATCACGACGGCGATTTCGCCTTCGAAGTCCAGGCGTTCCGATTCTTTCGGCCGGATCATCGGCTGCTCATGGCCGATCTGTGCCTGAGCAAAACGCACGAAGATGGTCGGGTGGCTGGTGGGATCGCGGCCCGTTTCTTCCTGGTGCGCCTTGTAGTTGATGCCGACGCAGAGGATCTTGTCGGGATGGGTGATCACCGGCAGATATTTCACGTCGCGCAACAGGTGATCCGTCCGCTGCTTCGACGCCTCCGCTCCGGCACTCGCGAGCTCTCCAGTTGCCAACAGATCTTTCAGGGTGCGCTGGTCCCGGCGAGCGCCGACGTCGACGATACCGTCGCCGACAACCACGCCGTACGACGCACGACCCGCTTTTTCGAACGAAACCCAGCGCACGCACTACCCCTTTGTCGAATAGTTCAGTTGAACATGATCACGCTGCGCGCGACCTCGCCGGTGCCAAGCGCCGCGAACGCGTCGTTGACGTCGGCCAGCGAAATACGTCGCGAAATCATGTCGTCCAAGTGCAGCTTGCCCTGCAGATAGAAGTCGACGAAACGCGGCATGTCGACGCGAAATCGGTTCGAGCCCATGAACGAGCCTTGCAGCTTCTTCTCGGTCAGCAGATCTGCGCCGTGTACCTCGACCATCTGGCCCGGCGGAATCATGCCGATCACCGTCGCGGTGCCGCCACGGCGCAACATCCGAAAAGCCTGTTCCGCGGTGGCCTTCAATCCGATGGCCTCGAACGTGTAGTGCGCGCCGCCGCCGGTCAATTCCTTCACCGCTTCGACTGGATCGGTCTGTTTCGCATTGACGACATCGGTGGCGCCGAACTTCAACGCGAGATCGAGCTTCGACGGCACGGTATCGACGGCGATGATGCGGCCGGCGCCGGCAATTGCCGCACCGTTGATGCACGACAATCCGATGCCGCCGCAGCCGATCACAACGACGGTGCTACCCGGTTCGACTTTGGCGGTATGAATGACCGCGCCAACGCCGGTGGTGACGCCGCAGCCGATCAAGGCGGCGCGGTCGAGCGGCATGTCCGGACGAATTTTCGCTACCGCATGCTCGTGCACCAGCATGTACTCGGCGAACGAACCGAGATTGGCGAACTGATTCAGCTTCGAACCATCCTTCGATAGCCTCGGCTCTTCGTTCGGGCCGCGCCGCAGCGCCGGTTCCTGACACAGCGACATGTGCCCGGTCAGGCAGTACTCGCAGGTCCCGCAGAACACCGACAGGCACGTGATCACATGATCGCCCGGTTTCACGTAGTTGACGTCCGAGCCAACCTGCTCGACGACACCCGCCGCTTCGTGGCCCAGGATGATCGGCAACTGCCCCGGATAGGTACCATTGAAAAAGTGCAGGTCCGAATGGCACACGCCGACGGAGACGGCGCGCACCAGCACTTCGCGCGGGCCCGGCTTGGACACCTGGACCTCTTCGACTTCCATCGGTTTGTTTACTTCTCTGAATACGGCGGCTTTCATGTCCCTCTCCTCAAATTGCCTCAATACGTTTTTGGTGCGTACCGTCGGAGTGTGCCAACCTATTGCATCAGAATCCATCGCATCCCAGGCGGCCGCGCGCAAGCGTTACCGCCGCACGAATCGCGGCGAGCAGGCTGGCGGGATCTGCCACGCCGCGACCGGCGATATCGAATGCCGTGCCGTGATCGACCGACGTGCGAATGAACGGAATGCCGAGGGTCGCGGTGACACTCTGCGCGAAGTTGTGCACCTTGATCGCGATGTGCCCCTGATCGTGATACATCGCCAGCACGAGATCGAATTCGCCGGCAATGGCACGGTTGAACACCGAGTCGGCCGGGATCGGCCCACTGACAAGCATCCCATCCTGACGAGCCTGCTCGACCGCGGGCGCGATCTCGTCGATCTCTTCACGTCCCAACAAACCACCTTCGCCGCCATGTGGGTTCAACGCCGCCACGGCGATGCGTGGATTGGCAAGACCCCAGCGCGCTAGTGTGTCGCGGGTCAGCCGCAGCTTTTCGACAATGGTCGCGCGCGTGACGAACCGCGCCGCTTCGATCAGCGACTTGTGCGTCGACAGATGCACGACCCGTAGCCCTGGTGTCATCAGCATCGTTGCCGTCCATCTGGAGCCGGTCAGCCGGCCAAGGATCTCCTGATGGCCAATGTCGTCGACATAGCCTGCCGCGTGCACCGCTTCCTTGTTGATCGGGCAGGTGACCATTGCCGCCGCGTCGCCGCGCGCCGTGATACCGGCGGTTTGCTCGACGGCACGCACCGCCACAGTGCCGCACGTCGCGGAGATTTCGCCGAAGCGAAATCCAGCCGGACGCGCGACATCGACATCGATGAATCGGATATCGGGCAAGGCGACTCCGGCCACCTCGGCGCCGGCGTCGAGCGCCCAACGCGCGCCGACGACCAACGGCCGGCACAGCCCGTCCAGTTCGCCACCCGCAAGTGTCTTGGCGAGCACCTCGGCCCCGATGCCGGCTGGATCACCCGCGCTGATGGCGATAACCGGAAGGTGGTGGTCGCTCATGACATATCCTGTATATTCATACAGTATGGTGACCCTGGCTGATCTCGTTACTCAATTCGAACTGCACGCCGTGTGCATCGATTGCCGGCGTATGGAGCGGCTCGACTTACCCGAACTGATGTCCCGGATGCCGGGCAACAGCACGGTGGCTGAGGTGCGCGCTCGTGTACGGTGCCGGCAATGCCGGCAGCGAACATACGATATCCGCATCGTCTATGTCGGCACCGGCGGCAATGCGCGCGGTTTCCACTATCGTGAACACCGCCGTGAGCACATTCGTGAACACGTTCGTGAACACGCAACAGTTCAATCGCCGAGCAACTCGGTGCCTTCCAGCGTGAGACCGAATCCTGACACGCCGACATAGTCGACCTCCCGACCGGCAATGATGCGAATACGACCGACGCCGAGGTCGCGAAGAATCTGCGCGCCGACGCCGATCTCCAGCCACTCGGCGCGGCGCGCATCGGCGCGGCTCGGTGCGGCTGGATTGGTCAACGTGTCGAGCGGCACGCCGACGAAGCCGCTACGCAGATAGATGAACACGCCGCCGCCGAGATCATGGATGCGCCGCAATGCCACTTCGAGAATACGCGACGGATGATCACCCTGCGGTCCGAAAATGTCCTCCACCAATTTCTCGCGATGAATGCGCACCGCCGCCGCGTGCCCGCTGTCGACGCGACCGAACACGAGTGCTAGATGCTCCGCATCCTCGAACTTCGTCTTGTAGGCAAACGCCCGCGCCGGACCAATCGGCGTGTTGACGGAAAACTCACGAACGCGCTCGACCAGATGTTCACGTCGCTGCCGGTACGTGATGAGGTCGGCGATCGATGTGATCTTCAGCTTGTGTTGGGCGGCGAACTCCACCAGTTGTGGCAGGCGCTTGACGGTGCCGTCGTCGTTGACGATCTCGGCCAGCAATCCAACCGGCGGCAAACCCGCGAGTTTCGCGAGATCGACACCCGCTTCGGTATGACCGGATCGAACGAGCACGCCCCCAGTGCGGGCAACGAGCGGAAAGATGTGGCCGGGGCGGACAAAATCGGCCGCGCCGACGTTGCCGTTCGCGAGCGCTTGAATCGTACTGGCGCGCTCCTCGGCCGAGATCCCCGTGGTCAATCCATGCCGATAGTCGATCGAAACGGTGAACGCCGTGCTCATCGGTGCGTCGTTGCGCGCCACCATCGGATCCAGATGCAACCGTTTCGCGTCCTCCTCGAGAATCGGCGTGCACAAAATTCCGCTGGTATGACGAATCATGAAGGCCACTTGTTCCGGCGTCGCGCGCGACGCCGCCATGATCAGATCGCCTTCATTCTCTCGGTCATCGTCATCGACGACGATGACGATCTCGCCGGCCGCAATGCCGGCGATGACGTCTTCGATCGGATCGAACTGTGTGGGCATGGATGGCTCCGCCAAATGGACGCTAGGTTACCACGGCGCTAACCAGCTCATATCGGAAGGCGCTCATGCCAGCGATGCGCGACGTTCATGATTGAAGCATCGAACGAGAAAAGGGGGTCGGAGCAACTCTGACCCCTTTTTTTCAGATCGCATCGATCGCGCGCAACTCCGCCACGTCGTTGGGAGACAGCCCGAGCAGTTCGCCGTAGACCGTTTCGTTGTCGGCGCCCAGCGCGCGGCTCAAACGCAGCGCCGGCGGTATGACGCCTTCGAAGCGCAGCGGCGTGCTCGGCAGAACCGCGTTACCGAGCAGCGGATGCGTCAACCGCGTCAACATCCCGCGTTCGTGCAGGTGTGGGTCGTCGAGCACGTCGCGCAGATCCTGCACCGGCGCGCAGATGACGTCGTGTGCCTGAGTGATCCGGAACACTTCGTCCTTATCGAGAGAGCGCGTCCACGCTTCTACGACGGCATCGACCGCATCCATGTGTGCCGCTCTGGACGGCATGTCGGCGAAGCGCCGGTCCAGCAACAGCTCCGGTCGACCCATCGCCTCGACCAGGTTGCGCCAGTGCCCCTCGCGTATGCAGATGATCGCAACATGACCGTCGCGCGCGGCATAGACGTTGTACGGTGCGAGGCTCAACGCCGCATGACGGTTGCCGGTACGTGTGGGAGGTTCGCCGAGGAAATGCAATGCCCCGATCTGCGAAGCGAGCGTCGGAAACACCGCATCCTGCATCGCGACGTCGACGACCAGCCCCGCGCCCGTGCGCTCTCGTTGGAACAGCGCCGTCACGATTGCGCCGTACAGGTGAATGCCGCCGAGAAAATCGCACAAGGCGGGACCCGCTTTCAGCGGCGGTCCATCGCCGTCGCCGGTGATCGCCATCACGCCGGTCATCGCCTGTACGGTGATGTCCATCGCGAGATAGTCGCGATGCAGACCGGTGCGTCCGAACCCGGTTGCAGCGGCATAGACCAGCCGCGGATTGATTGCCCGCAACGCTTCGGCGCCGACACCGTGACGATCCATCGTGCCCGGCGAGAAATTCTCCAGCAGCACATCGGCCTTGCGAACCAGCTCGCGCAACAACCCACGGCCCCGTTCGGATTTCAGATTCAGCGTGATCGCGTCTTTGTTGGCGTTGAGCATCGCGAACGGATAACTCGCCGAACTCGTCTCACTGCGGCCGCGCAAGCTCTCCCCCTGCGGCGATTCCACCTTGATGACGCGTGCGCCGGCCATCGCCAACAGAAATCCGCAATACGGACCGTTGTAGATCTGGCCGAAATCGAGAACCGTGAGGCCGGCGAGCGGTTGCGAGGTCATGACCGACGCGCCACCGTCGGGAGGCGTTCCAGCAGGTGTGCAAACCCATCACGAATCTGTGCGCGGTCACGTGTGTGATCGTATTCGCCCACCGCTTCCTCATGCTCGCGCGACAACGTGCCTCGCAGCACCAGCGCGTCGTCTGCTGCGCGTCGAACATCGACTGTCACACGCGCGTCGAATTTACTCGCTCCGCCAGGGGCCGACAGCGGATCGCCAAATCCATCGTGGGCGAGCGGCCGATCGGCGTCGGCAAACACCTCGCTGAACCGCAACGTAATCAGCGCTTCGGGCCGCCACTGGCTTGGCTGCAACCCCTTCGCGTCGAGTGCCGCGACGAGCGCATCGCGCAAGGTGGGCGCCAGAAAGGCGGGAACTGCCTCCAGTTTCAGACTGTAGGTCGCCAGCGGACCGCCCTCACCACGATCGAGCGGTCCGCAACAGAACTCGACGTCGTGCAGCAGCGGTGCCTGCGTGGCGCATGCAGCCAGCAACGCCAGCGCGACCATGGCGACTGCTAGGCGCCGCATCGGGCGGCGCCGGCCACGACTGAGGTTCACACGGGCTCGGTCAATGCTGCGATCACCCCGTCAACGATCTGATCGGCCAACAGACGCATCTCGGCATCGGTTCTGTCCTGAATCGGATGCTGTACGAAGCAGCATCTCGCCTCGAGTCCGAGCGCCCTGCCCTGAACGCCTGCGGCTTCCTCGAACTCGGAAGATACGATCGCCACGGACGGAATGCCGTGGATCTCGAAATGCACCGTGTCATGCAAACTGCACGTGGTACACGAACCTCAGTCGGCGAGTGCCTCGACGACGAAGTTGCTGTTCGACCGGATCTCGGCGCGCAGCGACTCGGGCGCCGGCTTCGTGAACGTCGGCTTCGCATAGCGGCGGATGTCGACACCCGGGGCGCGGATCTTGAGCTGTTCTTCGAGTCGATCCAGCAACACGTCGCCGCGCGGCTTCGAAATGTCGAGAAACGCCACAGTACCCGACACCGTGCCGCTGCGCGGTGTCAGTTGCCGTGCAACCGGCGTCCTTTCGTTGGTCGGATCGAGAATGGTGGTCATTGGATGCTCCTTGGACTCCTCTCTATTTCAGGCCGGCCGTCTCAGATCGGATCGATCAACCGCGACACCGGGATGGAGCCGATTTCGCCGCCGACCCAGCCATGAAACAGGCCGGAGAATTTGCCGGCGTCGGAACCGGCCACAACGATGTGGATCATATCCTCGTGCAGGAACTTCGGCATCTCCCGATCCAGTGCTTCGTCTGACAGTGTTTTGGCCTTCTCCGCGTTCATACCCACGCCGGATCGATCATCGCTGACCAATTCACGTAAGGGGCGGCCGGTGATTTGCTGGATGCGGCGACGCAGATCGGCCTTCGAATAACCGTCCGTCGCGAGCGTGTCGACGTGCTCCGGACAGACCACCAGCAACGCGTCGAACAGCATGTGCGCCTTCGGATGGTGAATCGATTCCATACCCATGCCGATGCTGCCGGCGAGCTGCGCTGCGTTGCGCGAGGTCTGATCGACGATCAGCGACGGCCCACTGGTCATTGCGTACGCAGTGACGACCGAGTCGGTCGGCGCGAAACCACGCTCGACGTGAAGCGGCGGCCAATGACTGCGCTCCTCCCATTCGGCGAAACACATCGTGATCTTCATCGGATTACCGAGAGTCGAGCGCTCGGTGCCACCGGGCTTTGCACCGCCGATGTTGCGAATCGCCAATCGCAGCGCACGGCCGATCGATGCGTTGGCGCGATTGCCCTGGCCGAGCGCGCCGATCCGCATGTTCATGCCAATGCGATGTCGGATCGGTCCGTTGACCACGAGTACCGGACTTGCGCCCATCGTCGTCGCCATGACGCCGTGAATGTTGAATGCATCGGTGCACACGGCTTCGAGCGCTGCAATGACGACCGGCAGATATTCCGGGCGACATCCCGCCAATACTGCATTGATCGCGATCTTTTCGACGGTCGCCTCGCCCATGTTCGGCGGCACGATGGCGACCACCTGTTGCGGATCGCGATGGGTGCCCGACAGCATCCGCATGACGCGCTCCGGCGTCGGCGGCACCACCGGCAGGCCGTCGGTAAAGCCTTGATCGAACATGAATTCGAATTCGTCGTCCTGGGGTGCGATCTCGATTTTGCGCGCGCGCAGCGGGCTGTTCTCGGCCTCGGCGCGCAGGCGATCGGCGAAACGCGGGTCCACCGACAATGAACCGCACCCGGGCCGCCATGGTGGCAGACTCTGCCAATCGATCGGCGCGGCGGGCACGCCTGCCATCGCGGCGAGCATCGCGTCGAGCGCCTGCCATTCGGCGCGATCGAACCCCTGCAGCCGCTGCTGCTCGTGCCCCTGTGCATCGGCGACGAACAGCGACGGCACCATGTCGATGTCGTACGCGAAGGACACCTTCAGACGCGAATCGTCGAGCACCGGGCACGTCAGTTGATGACGTTCGATCAACTGGCTGTTGCCTTCCTGCGTCTGCCCGACCACGAGCACGTCGAGCGTCTCACCGTAAGCGCGATGAAAGGCTTCGAGCAACGGCATCACGACGCCACACGTCGGGCAGTCTTCTTTGACCATGGCGATCAGCGCCGGCCGATCGGCAAACGATGAATTCGGGAACGACCGATCCGTGTCGGCCTGATCGCGCAGGGAAAACGCCGGGAGCAACGGCTGCATGACTCGATGTCCAGCAAGCGGGTGAGTTCGAATGATGACAACATGCGCCACGAAGCGGAACTGCGAAAACGCGAGTAGAGCGCCGCACTGGAGGGTCAATGTTCGGTTATGCGTGGCACGATCTGGTGGGTAACCTGGGCGTCGTGCTGATTCTCGGCACGTATTTCGCGCTCCAGGCCGGCCGCCTCGACTCGAGAGCCGTCGCGTACTCGGCGCTGAATGCGCTCGGCGCCGGCTCAATCACGATTTCGCTGCTGTTCGACTTCAACCTGTCGGCCTTCGTTGTCGAAGCCGCGTGGGTGGCGGTGAGTCTCTACGGGTTGGTGCGTGCGCGACGCATGAACAGATTCAGCAGCGGCGAGCCAGCGCGCAACGGTTCCGACTGACCCGTCAAGGCGAAGTCCCGCGATCGGTACAACGCGAGGGCAGCGGTATTCGTTTCGGTCACCGACAACTCGATCGCGGCGCACCCGCGCCCGCTCAGATACGCAACGATGGTATCGAACAATTGTGCACCGATGCCCCGGCCCCGCAGCGCAGGATCGATCCACATCGCGCCGATGTGTCCGACACCTCCTTCGTCGCGCTGCGCCGATCCGAGTCCCAACGCCTCGCCATCGCGGCGAACCACGAACAACTCGAACCCGTCGGTCCCCGCCGCGCGCCGTGCGGCGCGTTGCCAATAGCCATCGCCACGAGAGCGCGCGTCCTCGGCGGTCGGCGAGAACGCGTCGGGCGATTCCGTCAACGCATCGATCCGCAGTCGCTTCAAGTCCAGCCACTGATCCGCGGTGAGCGCGACGATCTCGATGTCGCTCACACGCCGAACCGGGTGATCCACATGCACTGGATCGGGTGCGACCCGTCGGTGTACTGATGGTACGCGACGACGACTACGCCGTCGTCGAGTTGTGCAACCGTCGGGTACCCTATATGCCAGTACTGACGGACCGACGCGGGTGCGGCCCCGCCTTCGCGAATGACGAACTCGTGATCGAGCAACCATTTCGATCCATCGTCGGAGATGCAGCCGCGCACGCCCCACGGATCGCGGCGATAGCCGTAGACCGCGAGCACCCGACCGTCGTGCAGTTCGATCACGTCGGCCGGATACCCCCACAACGGCGTACGTACGGGGCGGCTCCAACTCGCGCCATCGTCGTCGGAAAAGCAGAACCACATATTGTCGAAGCGCAGTGGGCGCGCCTGAGTGCGCAACAGGCAGATCAAACGACCCGAGGACAGCCGCGTCATGCCCGCCTCGGCCCACTCGAGGATATGGGCGGGGTCGTACGCGACGGTGGCCCAGTATTCCCAGTTGTTACCGCCGTCGTCAGAACGCAGCAGGAACACGCGTGGCGTTTCGCCACCCTGCGCAAACCATTCGCGCGTGAACGTACCGTGCAGCGGCATCAACAGCCCACCGTCGCCGAGTTCGATGATGTGCCCCGCACCCGAGCCACCGACGATGTACGGGCCGAGCCCCGAATCAGCGATCGGCGACGTGTTGACGGGGATCGGCTCCGACCAGGTTGCGCCATCATCGCTCGAACGGCACAGCGCGTAGCCGGTCTGGCGTTTCAGGCGTTCCCGACGACCGGGCGGCGGCCCACCCATGATCTGATCGGCACCCCCTTTCAACGCCGTTGGCGCCATGAAGCTGCAAACGCGGGTGTGCATCAGGATCTCGCCGCTCGAGATCTGCGCGAATGCACAGTCCCAATTGCCGACGTGCTCGCTCCACGGCCACACCGTCCGGCGCGTCGAGGTGTCCCAGGTTCTACCACCGTCGCGCGATTTGATCAGGCAGGATTGGCCGCTGTCGGCGTGTACTCGGCCGCGTTCCTGGTTGTAGCCGAGCAACAGCTCGCCGTTCGTCAACGTGATCAGGCTGCCCTGATTGCATGCATGTTCCGGGTCGTGATAGGCGAGAACGTGCTCCATAGCTGTCAGCATCCATACGCTCCGATCGTATGCTGCAGCGTAACCACGAAACCGGAAACGCGGAAGCCGATCTGGCGGCGGCGAAGCGCGATTCCTGTACCATCGCGCGTTTCCAATCGAGATCCCGAGTCGCCATGCCTCTGTCAGTCGAGCGTGTACGCGCTTGTTTTCCCGCCCTTGCGGTGACCGACCTTGGCCGGCCACGCATCTATCTAGACAATCCGTCCGGCACCCAGGTCCCACAGCAGACGATCGAGCGGATGACGCGGCATCTGATCCACGACAACGCGAACTCCTCGATGCCGTTCGCAACATCGATCGCCAGCACGCGCGTCGCGCACGAAGCGCATGTGGCATTAGCCGATTTCGTCAACGCCGCATCGCATCGGGAAATCGTCATCGGACCGAACATGACCACCTTGACGTTCGCGTTCTCGCGCTCGATCGCGCACCTGCTGCGCCCCGGCGACGAGATCATCGTGTCGCGCATGGATCACGACGGCAACGTGCGGCCATGGGAAATCATGGCCGAACAGCACGGCCTCATCCTGAAGTGCCTCGACTTCAATCCCGACAGCTTTCAGTTCGAACTCGACGATCTGGCCGCGCTGATCGGTCCCCGCACGCGCTTCGCCGCGTTCTGCTACGCGAGCAACGTTCTCGGCACCATCAACGACGTTCGGGCGATGTGCTCCCTGTTGCGTGAAGCGGACGTGCTCACCTGGATCGACGCGGTGCAGTACGCGCCGCACGGACCGATCGACGTTGCAGCGTTGGGATGCGATTTCCTGGTCTGTTCCGCGTACAAATTCTTCGGTCCGCACCTGGGTATGTTGTGGGCGCGCGAAGCGCTGCTGGAGCGGCTGCGCCCGTACAAGCTGCGCGCGTCCGGCGACGATTTGCCATCACGATTCGAGACCGGTACCCCGTCGTACGAGGCAATGGCCGGCCTGCTAGGCACTTTCGAGTACCTCGCGTGGGTCGGCGACTCGATGGCGACGGAGCACCACGCTGCGTTGAGCCATCTCGCCGGTCGTCGTCGATTGCTGCGCGCCGCCATGGAAACGATCGCGGCGTACGAGCAGACCCTGGGGCGCTACCTCATCGACGGTCTCGCCGCGCTGCCGGGTGTTCGGATCCACGGCATCAGTGATCCCCAACGACTGCACCAACGCGCACCAACCGTTTCGATCACAGCCGACGGCATGGATCCGGCTGGCGCCGCGCGCCGCCTTGGTGAAGCAGGCATTTTCACGACGCACGGACATAACTATGCGTTGCAACCCATCGAGCGTCTCGGCTTGACGCACGGCGGTACACTTCGCATCGGGCCGGCGCACTACAACACACTCGACGAATTGACGACCACGATTGATGCGCTCGGTGCGATATCCGCCAATGCTTCGTGAGGGCGCGGTTGTCTCGGATCCGATTCGAATGATCACCAGATGAGCGCCGCAACTGCTCTCGGCGCACTGCAGCATCGCAACTTCACGCTGTATCTCGTCGCCCGTTTCATCGCGACCCTGGCGGTGCAGATGCAGAGCGTGGCGGTGGGCTGGCAGGTGTATGCGATCACCAACGATCCGCTCGATCTCGGACTGATCGGCCTCGCGCAGTTTCTGCCGTTCATCGTGCTGGTGTTGCCAGCGGGCCAGATTGCCGACCGGTTCGATCGCAGGCTGATACTGGCGGCGTGCTACGTCGTCGAGGTCGCCTGTGCGGTGTGTTTGCTCGCCTTCACCGTGTATGGGGCGCGTGAGGTGTGGCCGGTGTTCGCTGTCCTCGTTCTGTTTGGGTCGGCTCGCGCGTTTGCGATGCCGACATCGCAAGCGATCACGCCGAACCTCGTGCCGCGTGAAACGTTCGGCAACGCGGTTGCGCTGAATTCATCGACGTTTCACGTTGCAACGATCGTCGGGCCGTCTTTCGGTGGTCTGCTTTACGTTGCCGGACCCGCGGCCGTCTATTCGATCGTCACCGCGCTGCTCGTCGTGTCAGTCGGCTTCATGCTCGCGGTACGGCTGCCGAAGACGTTGCGAAGCAGTGAGCCGGCCACCTGGCACACCGTACTGGAGGGTCTGCGCTTCGTCAGGTCGCGGCCCGTCGTGCTGGGTGCCATCTCGCTCGATCTGTTCGCGGTTTTGTTCGGTGGCGCCACCGCACTGCTGCCGGTATTCGCGCGCGACATTCTGGCCGCCGGTCCCGAGGGATTAGGCATGCTGCGCACTGCGCCGGCAGTCGGCGCTGCAATCACCGCCGCGTTGCTGGCGCTGTTTCCGCTGACGCGCTTCGTCGGGCGCCGGATGTTCGCGGGCGTAGCCGTGTTCGGCTTCGCCATCATCGTGTTCGGGCTTTCCAACAACTTCATGCTGTCGCTGCTCGCGCTGGCAACACTCGGCGCAGGCGACATGGTCAGCGTCTACATTCGGCACATGCTGATTCAGCTCGAAACGCCGGACGAAATTCGCGGCCGCGTCAGCGCGGTGAACGCGGTATTCATCGGCGCGTCGAACGAACTCGGTGAGTTCGAATCCGGCGTCACCGCGGTGTGGTTCGGACTGGTTCCGTCGGTCGTCATCGGCGGCGCGGCAACGATCGCGGTCACGGGCTTGTGGATGCGGCTGTTCCCGACGTTGCGCCGGATGGATCGTTTTCCGAACACGGAGCCGTCGTAGCGTCGATGGAGTTGACGGTTGCGGCGGAGGATTGATACGCCGGACAACCGTCCACTCCACCGGCGTTCAACGCCAGACTGTTGTCCGAAAAGGTTAACCGAGCCAATCACCGATCAAGTTCCAGACAGAACGGCGCACTACATTAGCGTCGAACCGTGTGCGTTTTGCATGATTTTCACAAGTGTCTCGAAGTCGTCCGCCTGAACCGTGTCGCGCGCGATCCGGTTGGGTTGGATTTTCCCGCACCGGGTACAGCGGTGTACCACCTGGAACTGCTTGCGTCCCTTGATGAAGTCGATCGGCTCCATCAACCCAAAGCATTTGCTCGCACGGTCTCCCGGCAGCGCTCCATCGAGATGCATTGACCACAGGCATCGCGGACAATGGTTTCGATAGCTACCGTTGGTGAGCGGCAAAACGCTCGCGCCACAGCGCGCGCAAACAAATCCCGCGTTTTCATTGTGTCGCGCCAAATCCCCGTCTCCGACCAAGCAAATTGCATTGGCGGGAGTCGGGTTCGGTTTGTTCTTACCCCGTCTCTACGAGGCTCCAGGCTTACACAGAGAGCGGTCGATTCACCCCGCTTCTTTAGGAAGCGTGATTACTTTCGATTCCAACTTCATCAGAGCATCTTTCATCTCAGAATCCGGACCACGACCGGGTTTATTGCTTGTTCCGGCCACTGTAACGCGGCATCAGCCGCCTTCCATCGATAGACGTGCATCTGAGTTCACTGGCACTGGCGTCCTCCCCGCTAGGGGATCGGGCATCTCACGAGTTCGGGTCTTGCGATAGGTGTTCCCCGTACTTTCGAACGAATTCGAGTATACGAGTCTAGGCGGTCCGCCCGCGAGCGCAGCGCAGTCGAACTCAGACGTCGACGTCGCCGTCGACCCATGCCTTGATCAAGTGATGCGCGATTGCGATCGGTCCGGGCAGGCGCAACGTTGGATGCTCGTGACGCAGCGCCGCGTCCACTGTGGCGCGAGGGAACCAGCGCACGTCGGCCATTTCCGATGGGTCGATTTCGATCTTCGATGTCAGCGCGCGTCCGTGACAGCCGATCATCAACGACGACGGAAACGGCCA
Organism: uncultured Gammaproteobacteria bacterium; assembly: GCA_963812255.1. Taxonomy (GTDB): domain Bacteria; phylum Pseudomonadota; class Gammaproteobacteria; order Pseudomonadales; family Azotimanducaceae; genus DATJGR01. Next base: position 203,494 of record CAWEUM010000003.1, read on the forward strand.
CGGCTGCGATGAGTGATAGCGCACGGCGCCGACGATGACCCCCGCCTCCTCTTGGATCTCACGCCGCACCGCTTCTTCGATGGACTCCCCTTGATCAATGAAACCTGCCAGTGCCGAGTACATGCCGCTATTCGCGAGCCGCCCTTGCGATTGACCGAGCAGACAGCGGTCACCATCGAGAATCAGCATGATCGCCACCGGATCGGTGCGTGGGAAATGTTCTGCCTTGCAGACACCGCAGATGCGCACGTGTCCACCACGGGCAGACTGCGTCGGCGCGCCACACCCGCTGCAGCATCGGTGGCTGCGATGCCAGCCGACCTGCGAGCGGCTCTGCGCAAGGATGCCGGTTTCGCCGGCCTCCAGCCGCATGGCTGCCATTCGGGCGTCTTCGAAACGCCACGTATCGTCGAGATTCAGTTCATGCACTACATCGCCAAGCTCCGATACGTCGATCGCGAAATGTGCGACCCCATCGAGCAAGCCGAGAAAGATCGGAATTGCGGCAATGCCGAGGCGGCCGAACTCGGCCTGGCTCAACCATCCCAGACGAACGTGCGCAGTTTCGCAAACGAGCACGTTGAGGTGCGCCAGCGGTAGAAAGCGACTCGTCGGATTTTGACCAGCGACCTCGAGCCAAGCGGGATCGCGCCGCTGCGCATCGCCGCGGTCGAGTGGATTGCCGGAGAAGGTGTGGCTGAGTTCCAAAGCAAATGCCGTTCGCGACGCTTTCGGATCGTTAGCGATCAGACGGTCTGGTCGGCGTACGCGATGTGCCTCGATTCGCGCCGTTCGTGGTTTTGTCGGATGACGAAGGCCCTTGCGAGGTGCTCTTTGGCTCAGGGTGTTCTGACGCAGCGCCTTTCGAGGCCGAGTTCTTGTTCGAAGGCGTCGATATGATCCTCGAAGCGCTGACGGTCGATGTCTGGCGTCGCGGCAGAATTCTGGCCGCACTGACAGTCGAAGTTTGACGCGGCACCACTGCACCGCGTGTCGCACTGACAGTGGAGCCCTGCTTCGGTGTTACGCGCCGAGCGCCGCTGACTGCCGATGCCGGCGGCGCCGATGCGTCCTTCGACGCGACCGGCTCTGCACTGACGGTTTGTGGCACGAATACGTCGACGCTCAAATCGAATGTCCGCAGATCGGTCCCTTGCATCGCCCCGATGCCGACAATCTGCCGCGCGACTTCTTCACCCTTCTGATTGCGAATTGCGATGACGACCGAGTACTCCCACGGCGTATCGCCTGCCGGGTGTCGAAGCGTCCCCTCTACATGCAATGCCGAAACACGAGTCCCTGCCTGCTCGGCCGCCTCACCGAAACGCAAGTGATGGCGGCATGCGGGACAGATGCTCGCGCTTTCGAGTATTTCGGATCGACAGTGGGGACATTTTCGACGCTTGCCCGGCGAAACCGGACGCGTCGTTGTCATGCCCCGGCGCCGTCCTTATCGGATTTCGGATGCGCATCCCAACCGAATTCGACCCGGCCGCGCATCCGCGATCCGGCCGCTACCGTCAACGTTCCCGCCTTGAGATCGCCGTTGAGCACACCGGTCGACGTCAACTCCACGGCCGATGCCGCGTCGATGTTGCCTTCCAGTTCGCCACCGACCGCGACGGTCTTGGCGCGCACGCCGCCGGTTAGTTTCGCGCCCGGCTCGATCGTCAGATTGCCTTCGACATGAACATCGCCGGTGAAGTTACCGGCGATCCGGACATGACCGGCGCCTTCGATCTTGCCCTCGATGGCGAGCCCGGCCGCTATGACCGACTCTTTCTCGACACGCTGAGATTTGGCCTGAGTATCGACCGGGCGCGGTGGCGCCGGCGGCGGGGATCGATCCGGTTCTCGCGCAGCGGTGGGCGTGGGAATGCTCGGAACCGGTGGTGCACCGGGTTTGTCCGTTTCTTTCCAAAGTGCCATTTGCGTCGGCTCCTTTCGACTGGATGGGAGCCGCGAGTGTATCAACATCGAGCGCCTTGCAAAGTACTCCGGCTTCGCACCCAGCACGGCTGCGGATGCTTCGATTGATATCTGTGATACGCGGCTCACTTCACCGCCGCGTCTGGACAGTCCGAGCCGAACTCACGCTCGAGATTCTTCAGCATCTTGCTCGGTGTGGTCACCATTCGCCGCTTCACCAGCCACGCCGGTAGACTGCCGCCCGGTTCGATGTGCAGGTCGAGCCGGATGTGTGTACGACGGCCCTCTCCGCGCAACCGCCACTCGCCGCTCACACTGCTCATCCGTATCACGCCGGGATACGCCGGAAGATAGTCAGGTAGCCCTTCCATCGCGACCCGGACCTCTGATGGGCTCGATACCACTGGCACTTCGGTCAGGCGATAAATCATGTCGCGATGCTTGATTGGCCACGGCATCGAGGTCCGGATGTAGTAAATCTGCTCGCGAGGCGACGGTCGGGCCAAGAGGCGCGCCTGCTCCGTATCCGGGATCCAGCGATCGAAGCGCTCCGTATCCTCGACCCATGCGACGAGTTGCGGCAACGTCGCGCAAACGGTTGCCGTTGCGCGCACCTCAGGCAGCGCCGAGTTGGCAAATGGCCGAACGTACACCGCGACTCCGTCGGACTCGCCCAACGGTTTCCAACGGGAATCTTCCGCGGCCGGTGTTGCGCCGAGCGCCGCCAACGCAACGGACAGGCTCAAACACAGCCAAACGCGCAGGATCAGCGCAAGTCGATCTTGTGCCACACCTTTGAACCCGATTATCGTTGCCCGCCTAGAGGCGAACTCTGCGTACATCGACGGAGAGTCGCGATACACGTTCGGAATATCAATGAAGATTAGCGCAGTACGGATCCATGCACAGGGCGGCATCGAACAGATGAAGCTCGAACAGGTGGAGTTGCCGCCACCCGCGCCAACTGAAGTCCGCGTCCGTCACGAATCGATCGGCGTCAACTACATAGATACCTATCATCGCTCCGGACTGTACAAGCTGCGCATGCCGAGCGGTATCGGCGTCGAAGCCGCCGGCACGGTCGACGCGATCGGCGCGGACGTCACATCAGTTGCGAGAGGCGACCGGGTTGCCTATTGCGGCGGACCGATCGGCGCGTACGCGGAAGCCGCCAACGTGCCGGCTGCGCGCTTGGTCAAGCTGCCGGATTCGGTCAGCTACGACGCGGCGGCAGCAATGCTGTTGAAGGGGTTGACCGTTCAGTACCTGTTTCGCCAGACGTACGCGCTACGGCGCGGCGAGACGATTCTGTTTCACGCGGCGGCGGGTGGAGTTGGACTCATCGCGTGTCAGTGGGCGAAGCACCTCGGTGTGACGATGATCGGCACCGTGAGCTCCAGCGAAAAGGCGCAAGTCGCCGCCGCGCACGGTTGCACGCACATCATCGACTATTCCACCGAAGACGTAGCCGGCCGAGTCGTCGAATTGACCGGCGGTCAGAAAGTTCCGGTCGTCTACGACGGTGTCGGCAAGGACACGTTCATGACCTCGCTCGACAGTCTCGCGCCACGTGGGCTACTGGTGTCGTTCGGGAATGCCTCGGGGGCGGTGACGGGTGTCGACCTCGGCATTCTGTCCGCGAAGGGCTCACTGTACGTCACGCGCCCGACGCTGGCCACCTACACGGCGACACCCGAGATGCTGCAATCCGCGGCCGCGGAACTGTTCGATCTGGTCGCGGGCGGCGCGATCTCGCCGGACATCACCCGCTACTATGCGCTCGCCGACGCAGCGCAGGCACATCAGGCGTTGCAGACGCGTGCCACCATCGGCTCGATTCTGTTGCGCCCCTGAGTCTGTACACGCCTCAACCGCAGCACAAAGCCGAACTCATTCCAGACAAAGGTGACCCATGTCCGATCCACTGAAAATCGCCGTGCTGAGCCGGTGGCATGTTCACGCAGACGAGTATGCAAAGGCGGTCAACGAGCATCCTGGCGCACGTGTGGCGGCGGTTTGGGACGAAGAGCCCGTGCGCGGCGAACGCTGGGCGCGCGAACTCGGCGTCGATTTCGTCGCCGACTATCCGGCGCTGCTCGCGCGGTCCGATATCGATGGCGTCGTCGTCACATCGCCAACGAATCGGCACCGCGAACTGATCGTCGGGGCCGCCCAGGCCGGCAAGCATGTTTTCACCGAGAAGGTGCTGGCCACGCAACTCACCGACGCGTATGCCATCGCCCGAGCCGTGCGGGCGTCACCAATCCGCTTCACGATCTCGTTTCCCCGCCGCACCATCGCGCCACTGGTGCACGCGAAAGCGATGCTCGATTCCGGTGCGCTCGGCGACATCACCTTGCTGCGTATTCGCATCGCCCACGACGGCGCGTTGCGCAACTGGCTACCCGCGCATTTCTTCGATCCCGAAACGTGCGGCGGTGGTGCGATGATCGATCTCGGCGCGCACGGGATGTATCTATCGCGTTGGTTGCTCGGCGCGCCGCGCCGTTGCACGTCGACCTTCAATTCCGTTACGCAACGCGCCGTGGAAGACAATGCCGTCAGCGTCATCGAGTTCACCAACAATGCCGTCGCCATCAACGAGACCTCGTTCGTCAGTTGGGGCGGCGCGTACAGCGTGGAGATCGACGGCACCCGCGGCGGATTTCAGATGTCCAGCCCACGTAATGTCCGCACACGCAGTGGCGAGGACAAGGCCTGGAAAGCGGCAGAACTGCCACCTGACGAGGCGATGCCGATTCCGCGCTGGATCGACAGCATTAGCGGCGCCGGGCCGACCGAGTTCGGCATGGGCATCGAAGAAGCCGTCCAACTCTCGCAACTGATGGACGCGGCGTACCGCTCCCACGAACAAGGGCGGACGATCGAGCTCGAATAAACACATGGGGGGCACAAAGGTGGCATCGACGACCACAGCACGACCGAAACGCGGCGAAAAAAAGTTGCGCTACGGCTTCATTGGCGCAGGCGGCATTGCCGGCGAGCACATGACACATCTCGCGGACCGCAATGACGTCGAGATCGTCGCCCTCGCCGATCCCAACGATTCGATGATGGCGCGGCACGCTGCGAAGTATGGAGTCAAACAGACGTTCGCCGACTGGCGCGAGATGCTGGCAAAGGTATCCCTCGACGCCGTCAGCGTTTGCACACCGAACAAGCTGCACGCTGAATGCGCGATCGGTGCGATGGAGGCCGGTTGTGCTGTGTTGTGTGAAAAGCCGTTGGCCGGCAGCGCCGCCGAAGGCGAACAGATGATCGCCGCGGCCGAGCGTCTCGGACGCAAACTCGTCATCGGCTTTCAGTATCGGTTCAACTCGCGCACGCAGTTTCTGAAGAGTGCTGCCGACGGGGGTCAGTTTGGGCGCATTTTATATACGCGGGTACAGGCGCTGCGCCGCCGCGGAATTCCGAACTGGGGCGTGTTCGGCCGCAAAGAACTGCAGGGCGGCGGCCCGTTGATCGACATCGGCGTGCACGTGCTGGAAATGTGCCACTACACGCTCGGTTCACCAACACCGATCAGCGCCAGTGCCGATATGTTCACCTACATCGGCAATCAGCCGTCGGACACAGTGCAGTCGATGTGGAAGGGCTGGGACTATGCGACCTACGACGTGGAGGATCTCGCGGTTGGGCGCGTCCGCTTCGCAGACGGCACTGTCATGCACATCGAAACCTGCTTTGCAGCGCACATCGAGAAGGACTATTGGAGCTTTCAGTTGATGGGAGAAAAAGGTGGCGGCACCTGGGACCCACCTCGGATTTTCACCGACGAGAACGGCCATATGGTCGACAAATCGCCTGCATGGCACGCCGATGAGCGTGTCGATCGGATGTTCCGGCGCAAGATGAACAACTTCGTCGACCATGTGCTGTACGACTCACCAACGTTGGCACCCGGACGCGATGGTTTGATGGTGCAACGGATGATCGACGCGCTGTATCGTTCTGCCGAGAACGGCGGCGCCGAGGTGAAAATCTAGACGAATGAATCACCCCCAAGAGGGGTCAACTCCCATGGGGGCCAACCCCCTTGGGGGGTCAACACGACTCTGACCGTCTGCTACGACGCCTGTTACGATGCTTTCAGATCCTTGATTGAGCGCGCACGGTTCGCAGCGATCGTTTCCGCATTCCACAGTTCGGCGAACTGAAACGAGCGCGGACAATGGAAATACGCTTCGTCGATGTCGAGCATCAGGCCTTGAATCAGCCCGGCGTTGGCGTCGGGATTGAGCAACTCGGGCGCGATGCCCATCGCATCGAGTTGTGCCGACTCGACCACTCGAACGCGGCCATTGACCCGTACCGTGACGTCCATCCCCGGAATCATGAACAGCAGCCCCGCCTTCGGATTCGATTCGAAGTTCTGATAGCTCTGGAACAGCCGGTTGCCGCCGATGTCGGGGATCAGCAGCGTGCGATCGTCGATCACCTTGATGAATCCGGGTAAGCCGCCCTTCGGTGACGCATCACAATCACCCGAGGCATTGCTGCTCGACATCACCGCAAATGGCGCGTGTTCGATGAACGCACGTACATACGGCTCGAGACAATCTTTGACCTTCTTCGCGGCCACCGGATGGGGGCCACCCAGTTCGGTCCTCAAGACATCGATCCTGCTCATTGGGCTCTCACCTGCCGCGGCCACACAGCGATCATAGCGCAAGTCGAATTGCGGTCGACACCTCGCCTGCGCGCTACTCCCGCGGCGGCGCCGACTCACCGGCAATGCGGCGCGCCACATTCTCCGGGTCGCCGAGCCAGGCGACGAGCGCCGAATAGCCAAGCACCAACACGATTGCGCCGACGAACAAACCGATCACGCCCATCGTCAGCAGCCCGCCGATGGCGCCGATGACGACGATGAACATCGGCACATCGACACCACGGCCGAGCAGAATCGGTTTCAGGATATTGTCGATCAGCGCAACCAGTACGCACCACACCGTAAACAGCACCGCCGTTGCAGTGCTGGAGGTCGAGAAGATGTAGATCACGGCCGGAATCAGCACCAGCGTCGGGCCGATCTGCACAATGCACAACATCAGTGCGATCAACGCCCACAGTCCCGCGCCCGGGATGCCCACAACCAGAAATCCGAGCCCCGTGAGCGTCGCCTGAATCAATGCAACGCCGAGTACGCCGCGAGCCACGCTGCGCGTCGTGGCAACCGCGAGCCGGGCGAACTGTTCGCCATTGGCGCCGACCACGCGCTGCGCAATCCGCTGGCTCATGTTCTCGCTGGCTTTGGCGGTGACCAGCAGGATGCCACTCAACACCACCGCAACGAAGAATTGAACCAGCCCTAAGCCGGTCGATGCCGCCTGGTGAAGCAACCATCGGCCCGCGCTGGCGAACTCACCGCGAAACTGCAGGATCGCGGCATCCAGGTTTGTGGCCGCGAGTGTCCACAGGTCCGCGATTCGTTGACCGACTAACGGCCACGATTTGACCGAATCCGACGGCATCGGGATCGCCAGCGAGCCGTTCTGCAGACTCGTCGCCAATGCGCGGACGCCGCTGACAAGGGTCTCGGACAGAACGATCGCGGGGACGATGAACACCAGCAGGAATGCGATCGTCAGCAGCAGGGCCGCGGATTTCGTGCGACCGCCGAACGCGACGCGCAGCCGGTCGAACGTCGGATACAGCGCAACCGCCATGACCACCGCCCACCCGATGATGCCAATGAACGGCCGCACGATGACAAAGCACCAGCCTACCAACAGTGCAAGAAAGGCTATGCGGATCGCCACCTCCGCACCGCGACTGCTCAAGTTCGTTGGTTCCGTCATCGGATCACGCCGCGACGTCAATCGATTCGTTGCATCGGGCAATCGCAGGCGGCGGCGCGGACCTTTCGATCAGGACGCCGGCGGTGTCACCAGCGGAACGGCCCTTGCCAGGCCGACTCTCGCCAACGCATCCAGCTTGTTCTCGATCTGCAACACGCGCGCAGTCTTTACGGCCGACAGCACTTTCGCGTATTTCTGAACGTACTTGGCCTTCAGCGCGATGCGTTGCTTTTCGGTAGCGAGCCAGCCATCGGTGATCGCCTTCGCATCCGCGTCGGTCAAATCGTCGAGGTTCTGCGCCAATTTGGTGATCTGCGAAATCGTCTTGTCGTTGACCTTCATGATCTCGTTGCGATATTCGCGATAGAGCGGCCAGAACTTCGCACTCTCCGCCTCCGTGAGGATCACGTTGGCGGCCATCGTCGCCTGGCGCTGCGCCTCGGTGAGCGTCCTGACCATCTGGATCTGCTGCTCAACACTCATCTCCTCGGCGTACGCTGCGGACCCGCAGAGACAAGAGAGCGCCAGCAGGACACCCCCCATCTGCTTCGCACCGATCGTAATGAAGCGATCCATGAATCCCCCTTACCTGCTTTGAAAGGCGGGCATCTTAATTAGACGCAGCCTCCTTTGCACGCAGAGCAGGACATATACGGAACGCGCCCGAAAGGCGGCACGGTTTGGCGACGCGCCACGGCTTGGCCGTCGTCTGCGGTTTCACGTATGCTCCTTCCGCGTCACACACCACGAATTCGCACGATGAGTTTGCTGATTGCCGCGCGCGGGCTGGCTGTCGTGTTGGCTGCCCCAGTCGCCAGCGGCGCACCTGGTCCGACGGCGGATGCGCCGGTGTTCATGGTGCTGGGCGTCGCGGCCAAACAGGCCAATCGCATCAAATTCGAAGATGCGCTCGCGGCCAAGCTGGCCGCTGGTCGCCTGGTCTGGGGCGGTGTGTCGGGGTCGTTCGAACTGGCGGACGTCGATGCGCTGATCGACGAAACGAGCAGCATGATCGCAGACAACATCGCCACGGCGCAGCCTCAGCTGCAACGGATCCGCGCGCGGCATCGATCCGCTGGCGACTACGCCCACTCATTGACGTTGCGTCAAAGCAACAGTACTCAAAGCGACTACCTTCAACGCAAGAAGAGGATCTCGACTTGAAAACGTCCCGAACCGGTTTTTCATACGCACTCGGTGCCATTCTCGTGTGTGCGTTCGCAGCCGGCTGCGAGAGCATCACGGTCAAAACCGACTACGACCAGGGGTTCAATTTCAGCGGCTATCACTCGTTCTCATGGGTCTCGAAGTCGCCGCTGGTCAGTAAACCGGCGGGCCTGAACCCTCTCGTCCAAGAACGCCTCATGCGCGCGACGAAGAGCGTCCTGACGGCGAAGGGCTTTCGTTTCGTCGAAGATCCGAACAAGGCGGATTTCGTGGTCGCGTTTACGATTGGAACCCGGCAGGAGGTACGCGCCACCGGTAATCCCTACGCAGTGGGATATGGGATGCGCCCATATATGTGGGGCGCGCCCTACTACCAGAACATCGACGTGCAGCAATTCACGAAGGGGCGTCTGTCGATCGACATCTTCGATGTGAAAGCCAAAGCGCCGGTATGGCACGGCCATGGCGAGAAGAGCATCTCGAGTTCCGATCAGAACAAATCCGAAGAGCTGATCAACGAAGCGGTGGCGAAAATCCTGGCGTCTTTCCCGCCCGGATCGAAGCCTCACTGACGATTGGACGCAGGGGTGGCCGCGCCGACGAAGTCGACGATGTGCCGCACCAGCGAAATCGTATCGTCGTTGAAGTGGTGGTCGCCCGGCATCTTCAGCGCGCGCGCTTCGGCCGCGGACAGCCACGGGCACGCGCTGTCTGTCTCATCCGCGCCATATATGCACAGCGTCCTGACGCCCTGCAGCTTGTCGACTTCCGGGACGATCGGAGTACCTTCCGGCGTGCTGCCCGGAATCCAGTCGGCGACGTGAATCTCGAAGTTCGTGTGTGTTGCCGGACCGAGTAGATTGAGCGACGCAATGCGCGCGCGATACGGCAGCGTCAGATCCGCCACGATGAAAGGCAATACGTCGGCGCCGAACGAATAGCCGATCAGCACCACCTCGTCCTTGTGCCACGCCGTCAGGTAATGATCGATGATCCGCTTCAGGTCATGTGCCGCATCCGCAGCCCTTCGCGTAGACCAGAAATAGCGCAGCGTGCTCAACGCCACGACGGGAATGCCCAAGGCCGCCAACCGCTCAGAGATAGCCCGATCGAGTCCCGCCCAACCCCCGTCCCCGGTGAACAACACGGCCATGCGCCGCGATGTGCCGACCTTCGCCGGAACTTCGATGAGCGGCAGGTCGCGAAGGTCCGCCGGCAGCGCGTTCTTCCGGCTGCTGGTTTGCCCGGTCGCAGTCACCAGTTTCAAATACGCATCGCGAAACTGATCGAGCCAACCGTCGCCGCCCGCAAACGCGTGATCGAGGTTCGGCATCGCGACGACCTTCGCCGACGAAATATGAGACGCGAATTCGCGCACATCGCCGATCGGACAGATTGCATCGGAATCGCCGTGCAGCAGGACCCACGGCATCGCGAGGTTCAATTCGGGCTCGAGCGCGATCCCCGATCGACCAGGATTGGTTGCCGTCCGCAACCCCGCCCCTTTGCATAATCGTGAAGCCATCGGCAGATTCGCGCAGAAGCCGAGGCTGGTCACCGCAGAGAACGTACCGCGCGGTGCTTGCGCTGCCGCGGCGTACACCAGGGTGGCACCCGCACCGAGACCGATCAGGTTGGGTGCCCGCGGCGGGCTCACGCCGACACGCTGCTGCAGCGTTCTGCTCAGCCGCGCGAGATCGCGAGCCAGATTCACGCAGCCATCATGACGCGCGCTAAGCGACGCAAGGTAAGCGCGCCCATCGATTCCGGCGACGAGTGCGCCCCAACTTTGCAGTTGCTGCGCCATGTCGACAACGGTACCGCGCCAGCCGTCAGCCCCGGATATGAACAACACCACGCTGTCCGGATTCGCATCACGCGCATAGACCATGACGTCGCCGAAGGTTTCACTCTCCAACACCGAATCGCTGACATCGGCGGGGTCGCGTACGCCGATCACGCACGGCACGAGCGCCAGCAACATGATCACCGCCAGCGCTCTGAGTGGTACGCGCCTCGACGCGTCGCGCATCAAGCGCGCTCGCGCCGGCTCATCGTGGCACGGCGTTCAGCGCATCGTAGCGAAACACCCAGTCCAACGCGTTGGCGCCTGCCGCGGCCAATGCACGATTACGCAGCCACGAAAACGGGGGACGCAGATGAAACAGCTTCGCATTTCTGCGCGAGCCGAACTGGATTCGCGCCGTGCGCGCACGCCGCAGCGCTTCGAAACGTGCCAACGCCGCCGCAATGTCGCGCGTCCCATCGGCACATTTCCAAAGCAGGTCCGACAACACGGCGGCGTCCTCGATCGCCATCGCCGCGCCTTGCGCCATGAATGGCAGCGCCGGATGGCACGCGTCGCCGAGCAGCGCGACGCGGCCGTCGGTCCACTTGGGCAGCGGCCGACGGTCAAAAAGCGCCCATTTGAAACAGCCGTCCCGATCCATGTTATGGATCAGCACGCGCACGGTTTCGTGCCAGCCGGCGAAGTCGCGCTCGAGTTCGGCGCGTTCGCCGCGCTGGGTCCACGATTCGACCTCCCAACCCGATTTTTCGACCACACAGACACAATTCACCAGCCCACCGGACCGCACCGGGTAGTGCACGAAATGGCTTCCCGGACCCATCCAGAGGGTAGCGACGGAATCGACCCACTCTTGCGGTAAGCGCTCAACGGGTACCAGTGCGCGCCACGCGACGTGCCCAGTGAACCGTGGTGTCTGAACACCGAACATCTGGGCGCGTACGTTTGAATGGATACCGTCTGCGCCAATCAGCACCGCGCCACCGTAGCGTTGTTTGTTGGTGCTGATCTCGACCCCGTCGGTCGCCTGGGTGAACGCCTCGAAACGCGTTGCGACATGCAGTTCAACGTTGCGCTCCGCGCGTACGCCGGCAATCAGCGCCGCCAGCAGGTCCGCGCGATGCACGTGGTAGTAGGGAAATCCATAGGCCGCGACTGCATGCGCGCCGAGCACGTTGGTCGCGATGATCCTGCCGGTATTCCAATCGCGCATTTCGATACGTTCCGGCCGAAACGCGACACGTCGCAGTTCTTCTTCGAGACCGAGATGATGCAACACGCGCACGCAATTGGGGCTCAGTTGGATGCCTGCCCCGATCTCGCCGATCGAGGGCGATTGCTCTATTACATCGACTTCGATACCGCGCTTTGCCAACGCCAGCGCGCACGTCAGACCGCCGATCCCCGCGCCGACGACCAGCGCGCGTTTAGCCATCGCCGGCACGCGCCCAGCCATTCAGGGGTACACCCATCGACGTTATGGGTGATCGACGATCGGATAGCCAGCCGCCTTCAGATCCTGGTAGCCACCCGTCATGGCGGTCACGTGCGTATAGCCAAGCTGACGAAGCTCCTGAGCCGCACGCTGCGCGCGCACTCCGCTGCCGCAATAGAGCACCAGCGGCGTATCCTTGTGCGGCAGGAGCGCTGCCGCGCGCGCATCCACCAGATCCACCGGCAGGTGCAGCGCATTCTTCAGGTGGCCGGCGGACCACTCCGCGCCGGTGCGTACATCCACGAATTGCGTGCCGGCATCATAGAGATGTCGCGCCTGTGCGGCGTCGGGGCGCGGCCCTTCCGCGCCGGTGCAAGCGCCTGTCAGCAGAACCGCGATCGCAAACAATGCGATTCGCAATGATCGACCGCTACGGTCCGCATTCGTCATGTCGATTCTCTCCTGTTGATCTCTAAGCGGCACCGAGCGCATTCAAAACCGCAGCCACCAGTCGGTTGCCGCGCGTGTCGGTTTCGATGCCGGGTTGCATCTGATTCATCGCATAACCGATGCCGAGCTTCAGCCCAGGATCGGCGAAACCGACACTACCACCGGCTCCGGGGTGTCCATAGGCCGCAGCATTCGGTCCGTACATGCCCTGGGTGTTCAGGATGACACCGCGACCGCGCCGCAGCGGCCGGCCCAGCACCAGGTCGTCCTGCTCGCCCACTTCTTCACGGCACAGTTCGACGATCGTCGCTTCATTCAGTACACGCACGCCATGCAGTTCGCCGCCTCGCGCGAGCGCGCCGTAGATACGCGCGATGCCGCGCGCAGTGGCCTGCGCATTCGCCGCCGCGATTTCGGCGCTGCGCCACGGCGCACTGCATGCATCCTGCCACGGCCGAATCGACGGGTTCTGCAGCGCGTATTTGTACAGCGGCGGCATTTTGAGCGCCATCAGTGCGGCGAGATCCGGTTGAATGCGGGCATGATTGGGACCGATCAGATCGGCGACGCGGCCGTGCTCGCTCCGATCCAGCCCGAGGTGCACGTCGGCGCCAAGTGGTCCCGCAATCCGAGAGGCGAGAATGCTGCCCAACGATTTATCCGTGGCGCGCAACGCAAGTTCGCCCGGCAGATATCCCCACAACACCGCGTGGTAGCCAGCCGCCGTGCCCGGCTCCCAGAATGGTTCTTCCGCGGCGATGCGCGCGGTCATCGTCGGGAAGTCGTACAAATCGACAATTTCGACCCGCTCGCGTAGTCCACATATGCCGGATTGATGCGACAGCAGTTGGCCAACCGATAGTCCATTGCGCGCCGCGCGCAACTCGGGCCAATAATCCGCGACGGGGGCGTCGTAGTCGATCAAGCCATCTTCGACCAACGCGGCAAACGCGATCGACGCGATACCTTTGGTCGTCGAATAGACGTTGACGAGCGTGTCTTCGTTCCAGGGTCGCGTGCAGGCCCGGTCCTGGTAGCCGCCCCACAGATCGACCACCGTCTCACCATCCGCGATTGCGCAGAAGCTGGCGCCAACCTCGATATCATCGCGAAAATTGCGTTCGAAAACATCGCGCGCCGCCTCGAAGCCCGGCGCCACCGATCCATGCACGGGAAACGTCCCCACAGTTCCATCTCGTTGTCCTACGAACTGCTTGAATAGCAGAATCGAACTGCGCATTCCATCTCCGCGGCGAACCTTCGGGCGCGTTCGCTTTCAAATGAATAGACAGACGAAGGAATTAGAGGTGGCACCATGTATAGACACTCACCCCGGCAAGATCGTTCGGCGTTCGCGTCTTATGGCGCGGCGATGTTGTTGCTGTATGCGTCGATGGCCGTTGCATCGACGACCCCGTCCGCGACCGGCAGCGGCGCAGCCCAAGCACCGTCGATCCCGTACGAGTTCTGCGCGTCGGGCAACGTACCCGACGGGACGACGTACGTCAGCCCCGTGTTCCAAGACCCGCTACGCGACGTCCGACCCGAATTCGCGGACTATCTCGCCTACGCGCACGGATATCACGGGCTGACGAAATGCTACGTGCTGCCGTCGCGCGCGTCGGCGCAGGAGTTCCGTGCGCAACGCATCGAACTGCTGCACTGGAACGATGCATTCAAAGTGGTTGCGACCCAATGGAATCCGTCGCCGAGCGCGAAGAAGGCACCATCCTGGCTGGCTACAACGGGCGAATCCGCACCGGCAATTCAGCAATCCCCCGAATAAAATTGTTGGGATGCCGGACGACGTCGCCAACCACCTCGATGGTGTGGAAGCGTTTCATGATCTCCTCCCACAGCACGCGCAACTGCATTTCCGCGAGCCGGTTGCCCATGCAGCGGTGAATGCCGAAGCCGAACGATACGTGTGAGCGAGCGTTTTCCCGATCGATGATCAGTTTGTCAGGGTTCTCGAACACGGTCTCGTCGCGATTGCCGGACAGATACCACATGATCACCTTGTCTCCTTCGCGGATCCGTTTGCCGGCGAGCTGCGTATCGCGCAGCGCCGTGCGGCGCATGTGAATCACCGAGGTCTGCCAGCGAACCATCTCGGCGACCATGTTCGGAATCAGCTGCGGTTGGGCGCGCAGCTTGGCGTACTGATCCGGCGATTCGTTGAGCGCCAGCACACCGCCACTGATCGTATTGCGAGTGGTGTCGTTGCCACCGACGATCAACAGCAGAATGTTTCCTAGGAACTCGATTGGCCGCGACGGCATGTCGCGCGTGGATTCGCCGTGCGCCAGCATCGAGATCAAATCAGGGCGGGGATCCTGCGCGGCCCGCTCCACCCACAACTGCGCGAATGTGTCGGCACAATCCTGCAGCGCCCGGCGCCTCACGTCGACCGATGCGCCCGCCTCACCCATCAACTGCGGCGAGGCCGTGGTCAGATCGGACCAATACACCAGCTTGCGTCTGTCTTCGTACGGAAAATCGAACAGCACAGCGAGCATTCGCGCCGTGAGTTCCACCGACACTTCGTCGACCCAGTTGAACGTCTCGCCAACCGGCAGATTGTCGAGGATGTCGATGACCCGTTCGCGGATCTGCGGCTCCAGGTTCGCCAGATTGCGCGGCGCCACCGACGGCGCGACCGTCTTGCGCTGAATGCTATGGCGCGGTTCGTCCATCGCGATGAAGTTTTCGAGTTCGATCTCGTTTGGATCTTCGTCGCCGATCGTGATGCCGCCGACTTCCGACGAATACACTTCGGGACTGGTGTCCACCGTCTTGATGTCGGCGTGACGGGTGACCGACCAGTACGGCCCATTGCTGCTCGCGCGGCAGTAATGCACCGGGTCCTGCTGCCGCAGCCGCGCGAAGTACGGCCTCCAACTGTCGTCGCCGTAATATTGCGCACGGCTGACGTCGATGTCGGCCAGCGGCATCGTCCAAGCGACGCTGTCCGAGTCGTCCACGGTTGCCTGGCTCATGTAGCCCCCGCTCGAAATACAATGTGTGCAGGTCGGACTGTTGCACAGATGATGAGGGTCGTCACGCGAGGCGTGACGACGGTCACGCCTCGTCGCTTGAACTCGACCACGGCGTGGGCGATGCTCGACCGCATATGAACCCCCCCAAAACGCTACCCGCACTTCTGTTCACCGGGCTGGCGCTGGCCGCATCCGCAAGCCACGCCGAGACCCATCTCAACAGAGCCAGCGATTGGCTGGGCCACGCGGTTGTTACGCAGGACGGCAAGGCGCTGGGGACCGTGCGCGATTTCGCGATCGATGAACGCAGCGGCAAGATCGTCTACATCGTCGTCTCGGTGGGCAGCTTTCTGATTGAGAACAATCTGATCGCAGTGGCGCCCGATGCGCTGGATCGCTCGAGCACCGACGACGGCGTGTTGCGGCTCGAAGCCGACCCGAGCACGCTGCGCGATGCCACCCGTTTTGCCGATGACGGTCGATGGCCGAGCGCGCCCGGTGTAGCGCGGGCTGAAGCGGCGCGCACAGCGCCGCCAATGGAGACACGAGGGGAGACGTCGGTCACCAAACCCGCAACTGAGGCGTTGCCGAAGACCGGCAGCGCGACCATCGAGAGCGGCACGAAAACCGCGCACCTGTCGGCCAACGAACGGGTGATCACACAAACGGCACCGCCCGCTCCTCCGGTTCCGGCGGCGCAGAAAGCACCATCGTCGCGGCCGCCGCCGATCAACGAATTCGAGCGGCTCGACAAGGATGGCGACGGGGTGCTCAACCGTTCCGAGTTTGCGCCCGTGATCGGACCAAAAGACCGCTATTCGAAGATCGACACCAACGCCAACGGCGTGATCGAGCCGCAAGAGTTCGACGCATACGAACAGCAGCACGCCAACACCGACTGACGTTTCGCAACACCGAACGACGGCCGCGAAGTTCGACGGCACGCGGCGGCTTGCACGGTCACCCGGTTTCACCGTCTACTGAGCGTTCACCATTCGAAATCACACCGTGAAGAACGCGTTCCTGGTCCGCTACCCTGCCTTCGGATATCCGTTGTACCGACGTTACTGGCTCGCGTCGTTCGCGTCGGTCGGCGGCACGCAACTCGTCGCGTTGGCCCAGGGTTGGCTGGTATACCGGCTGACCGGCTCCGCCCTCGATCTCGGCCTGCTCGGCGCGGCCGCCGCGACGCCGAACATTCTGATGTCGCTGTTTGGCGGCGTCGTCGCCGACCGCTTCGACAAGCGCAAGATCATTCTCGTCACATCGACTTTGACCGCATCGCTGCTGTTTCTACTCGCTATTCTCGATGCAACGGGTCAGGTTCGGTTCTGGCACGTCATGACGATTGCCGCGCTGACATCGCTGATCTCCGGGGTGGAGTGGCCGACACGGCAAGCATTGTTCCCGCACCTGATCGAACGGCCCGGATTGCTGTCGGCGGTGGCGCTGAATTCGGTATTGTGGCAATCCACGCGAATGATCATGCCGGCGCTCGGCGGCGTGCTGATTGCGGCCACGAGCACCGCGTTTCTGTTTGCGCTCGCCGGCGTCGGGTTCGTCGTGATGTTCAGCGTAATGCGCGCAATCCGTCTTGCACTACCCGGCTCGAGCAGCGGCTCGACGTTCCAACAGATCCGCCAGGGTATCGATTTCATCACCGCGCACGAGTTGTTCCGTTGGCTGATCCTGCTGTCGTACGCGGGCATGTTCTTCGTCAGCGCGTACATGCAACTGATGCCGGCTTTCGCGCAGCGCCTCGATGCCGGTGAAACCGGGTATGGATTTCTACTCTCCGCCACCGGCGTCGGATCGGTGGCGGGTACGCTGGCGATCGGCGCAATGCAGCGAGCACGGGCATTTGGTCTGGTGTTGCTTGCCGGTGCGTTACTGTCGGCCGTGTCGCTTTACGGATTCGCGCTCGCGGTTCAGTTCGGTTGGTATGCGTTTGCATTGCTGACCGCGTTCGCCTCGTCGGCGAGTGCGTCCGTGTTCATGATCAGCGCGATGACGGTGATGCAGCTCGAAGTACCCGATGCGTTACGCGGACGGGTGATGGGCATTCACTCGATCACGTACAGCCTGATGCCCTTGGGCGGTCTGCTGCTGGGGGCCATCGCCAATGAGACTACGCTGGTGACCGCGATCGTATTCGGCGCCAGCGCGTTCCTGCTTGTGACATTGCTCGTCGGGGCAACACGACCATCGATCCGCGCGATCGACGGCAAGTCGTTGGCAGTGCAGGCTTAAAAGGTCTCTTTCGGCTCATGCAGCCGATTCTTCCGTTTGACGGCAGGGGGTCAGAGTGCTTCATTCGGCGTGGAGCCGCCGCGCCTTGGTTGGAAGAATCACTCCGACCCGATCTTCCCCTGAACGAAGCGTGTCGCTCGAGTCGTGATGGGGCGGATCTTCTATGCGGCGGACCGTACTGCGCCAGGGATGGCGCAGGACGAGCCTCCAGGGATGGGACTTCCGGCGTGTCCGCCGCATAGAAGATCCGCCCCATCACGACCACAACTAAGCCCGAATCAACCGCAATCAATGCTCAAGATGAATCACTCCGTCTCCCGTTGCGCCATTTCGGCGGATTGCAGCGCCGGGTATTCGGAAAATCCGCCGCCGAGGGCGAGATGCAGGTTGACGCGGTTGACACGGCGCTCAGCCTCCACCCGCAGCAGCGCACTGCGCGATGCATACAGTTTCATCTGCTGCCGCAGCACCGCGCGTACGTCGCGGCTGCCGATGCGATAGCGCGCTTGTTCGAGGGTCAGCGCGGCGTCATTGTCACGTGCCGCCGCGATCAACAGCTGCTCGCGGTCACGCAGCGCCGCCTCCGTGGCGAGTGCGCCCTCAACCTCGTTGAACGCGCGTAGACTCACCTGCGCCCACACCGCCGCTGCCTGCGCCTGCTCCGCCCGGCGCGCCTCTGCCTGAGCCTTCAGCGCACCACCATTGAACAGCGGCATGAACAGCGACCCGCCGCCGCTGACGACGGGTTCGTCGCGCTGCTTCAATACGAACAGTTCACTGTCGATCCATGTAGCCCCCGCGCTGAGGGACAGGCGCGGCAGGCGCGCAGCATCCGCAGCTCCGACTTGGTCGAAGGCCGCATCGACCCGCCGTTGCGCGGCTACGATATCGGGACGCCGTTCGAGAAGTTGCGACGGGACGCCAGCGGCGGGCGGCGCGGGCAACGCCGCAAACCTGGACCCAGCCGTGATCTCGGCGGCCGGATAACGACCCAACAGCACCTCCAGAGAACGCTTTGCTTGCGACCGCGCCAGGGTCAGCTGACGTTCGGAATCGCGCAGGGTTTGCAGTGATGCCCGCGCCTCGGTCACATCCAGCTCACTGCCGGGACCAATGCGTTGGCGCGCCTGCGCGACCCGCAGCAACTCCGTGGCAGCAGCGACCATCTCGGCCGCGACGTCGCGTTGCCGCTCTGCGTCGATGGTCAGGAACCAGGATTTGGCAACCAGTGCGGCGACCGACTGCGCAGCAGCCGCTGCATCGGCCCGCATGGATGCGTATTGATCCTCGGCAGCTCGCCTGCCATAGCGCACGCGACCCCACACATCCAGTTCCCACGATGCCGAGATCAGCCAACCCGTCATGCCCGATCCATCTCCACCGAGCTTGCCACCCCCGCGACCCAGCACGCTCACAGAGGGCATCAAATCACCGCCAGCGACTTCGACATTCGCGACTGCCTGCGCCACACGGCCGGCCGCGATCTGAATGTCGGTGTTGTATCGAATCGCCTCGGCCACCAACGCCGTCAACTTGGGATCGCCGAGCGTCGCAATCCAGTTGTCGGATACAGATCCTGCCGGCGACTCCTCGGTCCACTGTGGCGGCAGCGTCAGATTTGACAGGCGTTGCTCGGCAAGCGATTGCGCCTCAGGCACCGGTTCGAGCGCGCACGCGCTCAACCCGGACACGACCGATATGCCAAGAAATCCGAGCAGGGCGTGACGCCGGAACAACGAGGCTGCGATGCCGCCGTACATGTCAGTGCAACTTCAGGACGAGGTAATCGAGCTTCGTGCCGACCCGCAGCATCACCTTGCGGATCACGTGCAGCATGTGCAGATGGTTCGTGTAGATCGCACCCTGGCCTATTGCACCGGCGGGAAAGAACAAATCAGCCTGGCGGGGATCCACCGCGAACTTGACGGCAAAGCGCCCCGGTGCGCTCGGTACCGCGCCGGTCTCCGGCAATTGTGTGCTGAGGGCGATCTGACCCTGACTCTGCGCCCAGACGACGGAATCCACCGTCGCCTTTACAATCAGGCCGGGGTGGGTCGCTAAAGTGAACTCTGCCTCGTTGCCCGGCTCCACCTGGTGCAGCTCGTTCTGCTGGAACAGACCGTAAACCCGGTACTCGTTCTCGACGAACGTCATCGCCGGGGCAATCGGCACCGCGGCCGTCATTGATCCGCGGCGCAACTGCACGTTGATCGCATATCCGTCAGTGGGCGCGAGCACGGTCGTCTGGCTCAGGTCCCATTCGGCATTGGCGAGTTGCGCCTTGATCTGCGCGACCTCCGCCGGATCACCGTCCACGGTCGCGTTCAGTTGGGCGCGCACCTCGCCCTCGTTCGCAATCGCGCCGGCCAGTTCCGCCTGCAGTTGTTTCTCCGCAGCCTCGGCTTCTTCGAACGCGAAACGGTCACCGGCGTTGGATGCCACCAGCGCCCGGTTTTCCTTTACACGAAGTCGGGCGAGTTCGAGCTTCGCGCGGACGACACCGCTGCGACTGACCGATGCTTTCAGCCCCTCACCCAGCCTGTTGGCGGTGCCGCGCGCATTGACCAGCTGCGCGCGCAGTACGTCTACCTGTGCCTGATACGGCGTGGGATCGATGCGAAACAGCACCGCTCCCTTCTGCACCGGTCGGTTGGGTTCGACCGGCACTTCGATGACGCGCCCCTTCACCTGTGGAACCACATTAATGACGTACTTGACCACTCGCACATCCGAGCTGGACGGCGCGACGACATTGAGCAGCAGAATCATCGCGGCCATCCCGACAATCGGAATGGTGATCACGATAACCATGCTGGCGGTGTTCCACGGCAGCCATTTGAACTTGAAGAAGATCAGCCAAACGAAAAACGAATAGATCGCCAGCAGCAACGCTTCCATCAGCCGGCGCCGACCGCTGTATTCGCATCCGGGGCAGCACCGCCCGTGCGCAGGCGTTCGAGAACGCGCTTCAGTTCCGGCGTGAGCTGGCCGCGGCTACCCAACATCTCGAGTTCCTCACGCAGATGCGTCGCGTGTTCGGCCTCGAGTTCGCCGCGCGCGGCACGTTCGCCCTGCTCGACGAAGTAATCCTCGTGCTTTTCGGTGCCGTAGGCGAGTTTGTAGCCGACCGGCCGCGAATAAGCCCACAGCCAGGCGAGCGGCCAAAGCAATCCGCCGAACACCAGCGACAGCAGACACAACACGTGGATGGCGTCCTTGTTCGGGTGGTGGCGCTTCGCCGCAATCTTTTCCGGCAGCACATGCACCATCCAGAACAGGGCGATGAATCCGACCGGCATCACGATCAGTACCAGCCACGCGATCACGTTGGCCATCGTGTCGAGGGCATCACCTTGCAGGAACGAAGCCTGCGCGAACGGCGCCGGAAGTGTGATGAGAACGGACAACAGCGCACCCATGCCAACACCGCCCGATCTCCCGGTCGCCTTCCCTGACCTCATTCAGATCACCTCGACGCTAAAAGCCGCGCATTCTGGTCGGTGGGGTCCGACAGGGCAATCGCCGTGAAGAAACAGACCGTCAGCCCAGCAGGTCCTGCTGGTCCGGGTGCCGCCGCATGTACGCCGCCGCATACGAGCAGGTCGGCACGATCTTCTCGCCACGCGCGCGCACGAGCTCGAGTACACCTGCCATCAAACGCGCCACCGCGCCCGTGCCACGCAGCACCGGTGGCGCCTCGACGTGCGGAATCACCAACAACGACCCACGCCGCCTATAGTTCGCAAACGCCACGTGACCCCCCTCTTCCAATTCGAAGCGATGCTTGTCCGGGTTGTCGACGACACACTGCATAGGCGGTGTTCTTGATGGATCGGAATGCGCTAACGTAGCGCGCCGGCCGCGCGTTGTCTCGCATCCGGATTCGTGGCCTTAGGAGCTATCGTGAACCGGGACTTGCGCGCCTATCTGCTCGCGAACATAGCGTTCCTCGTGCCGAGCGGCGTGGTGACCATCCTGTTCCCATGGCTCGTCGTGGTGGCCCTGCATGAGCCGCCGGAACGCGTCGGAATCGCGCAGATGATTATCCAACTGCCCGCGTTGCTGCTGCTGCTGGTTGCCGGACTGATCGCCGATCGCATCGAACAGCGGCGCATTCTGATCCTCACGCACCTGCTGGTGGCGTTGGCGCAATTGGGCATGGCGTGGCTGATTGCCGCGGATGCGCTGACGTTCAAATCGCTCATTGGTCTTGCGCTGCTGGGCGGCGTCGCGGGTGTGTTCTCCGGTCCGCCGCGCGACGCGATGCTGAGCCGTGTGGCGGGTGCAGACATTCAACGCACCGTCGTGCTGGTGATCGGCCTGCAGTTCGGCGCGCAGATCGTCGGATACATGCTCGCCAGCATGACCGAACGCGTCGGCGCGCCTGCGCTGCTGGTGCTCTCCGCCGCCATGTTCGCACTTGGCGCGATTCCGTGCGCGCGACTCCCGGGCAGCAACCCGGTGTCGGGTGGAGGCCACCACCCACTGAGTGAAATCGGCGCCGGGCTGCGCTTTGCGTTACATTCAGAGCGGATTCGCCCGGTGCTGATTCTGACGTTCGCGCTGGGGTTGTTCTTCGTCGGCAGCTTCGTCGTGCTGCTGCCCCTCATCATTCGCGATGTCTATCACGGCGGCGCTGCCGATTTGTCGATGACGTTCGGTGCGAACATGGCCGGCACGCTCGTCGTGATTGCCATATTGATGCGCCGCCGCGGCATCGAGCGCGAGGGACGAGCGTTCATGCTTGCGCTGCTGTTCGGCAGCGCGGTGCTTTCGTTGCTGTATCTGCGCCCACCGTATTGGGCTTTCTTCGTTCTGAGCTTCGTGTGGGGTCTCGGCGGCGGGCTGACGATGACGATGGGGCGCAGCATCGTTCAGGCATCTGCACCGCCCGAACTGAGCGCACGCTTGCTATCGATCTACGCGTTCGCGATGAGCGCGGGCATGCCGATCGGTTCGCTCGCGATTGGCTATGCGGCTCAGGCCTGGGGCACGCTCAACGCCGCACTGCTGCCTGGCGTCGGCATGGCACTTACGGTTGGGCTGGTACAACTCACATCGAACTGTTGGCGCTTCGGTTCGCCGCCCCAGGTGCTTCGAGCCGGCGTCGCCTGATCCTCGAATGTTCCTCTCGGTTGCCAGCCGACGCCCGAAGCCCTACCGTCGGTTCAACGTTCGCGGTTCTCTGGTCACTGCAATGCCGCCCCAACAGCATTTCCTACCGGTTCTTTTGTGGGTCTGGTTCGTCGTTGTGGGCGGGAATCCATGCGACGCCCACGCCGCAAGTACATGGGATTTGATCTCCCCTCAGAACTTCGACTGGCATTCGAAGCCCGACCGGCTGGCAATCGCAGCAGATCTGAAATCCCGCGTCGAATTACTGGCGCAGCTGCTGCCGCCTCAGAATCCCGTAGAGGTCGAGCAACTCGCCGGTGCCGAAGCCGCATTGGCTTCGAACAACGACGAAAAACATAGGCTCGAACTCGAACTGTCGGCGGCATTCCAGCATCGCAAACTTGAGCAAATGCTCACTGAGATCGACACTTCGCTCGATTGCGTCACCAACAGCCAAACGGACGCGGCTGAGATGTATTGTTGGGCGAAGATCAGCCTGATGTTGGGCGACGAACCTGCCTTCAAGCTCGCGCTTTCTACTCTGCGCGACAAGCGTCGCCTGCCACGCAACAACGAGCTGCCATCCGTGCTGACGTTCCCCGAGGTCTGGTACGTCAACTACGCGCGGGGCATTCTCGAGTCGATTTTGATTCCGTATCTGGCGGCACAGGCATCGTCCGCTCGGTGAGCCGACTTCCCCGGAGCCCGACGGCCGAGTACCGCGTGAGTGCGCAGCGAAGCCGAAGCCAGAGTCGAGTTTGAGAGCGCTGTCGCATCACGCGAACGGACGTGATGGAAGGTCGGCAAAGTCGGCGAGGCGATCCGCCCCAAGACACAGTCGCTACGCGAACGCATCCCAGCAGAAGGCTGGCTAGTAGACCTTGACCGCCTTCGCAACAGCGAGGCGTATCACCATGATGTCGAGTTGGGTGCGCCACTGCTCGATGTCTTTCTCGGCCTGATCCGGCGGACGGTAGCGGAGCGTGATCCGCCTGAGCCATTCGTAGTTCGGGTCTTCTTCGGTCGTGCACTCGCCCTTGAAGAGATACCCCGCGCTGATCTCGCCATCGGCAGCCTCACCGCCGCCAATGCAAATCGATGCCTTTCGGGTTCGATCCGATAAACGCAACTTTGCGCGTGTTGCGGTCGCTGATCATCACGATGTCGTTGCCGTCCACGGCGTACCAGAGCGGCACGGTGTGCGGATAACCGTTCGGATCAACCACGCTGAGCCGCCCAACGATCGGGGACTCCAGCAGGGAGCGGACTTCGAG
The DNA here is from genome assembly GCA_963812255.1 of uncultured Gammaproteobacteria bacterium. Classification (GTDB taxonomy): domain Bacteria; phylum Pseudomonadota; class Gammaproteobacteria; order Pseudomonadales; family Azotimanducaceae; genus DATJGR01. Next base: position 227,742 of record CAWEUM010000003.1, read on the forward strand.
CGTGAGCATAGGAGTTTCCTTCGGCGGTGCGCCAGAAGATGTACACGAGCCGCGATGCTGCAGGATCCGAGGCACAAATTCAGCACGATGATAGTTGAACTGACAGGGTGTCAAGCGAGCCTGCAAAGTCGGCTGGTATCTACATCAATCGTTGCCCTACTTCAAGGATCAGCGCGGATCGCACGCTGCTTTTGGTGGATGATGATCTCGAGTCCTCGAAGATGGAAGGGTTCCACGCTTCTGCGTGTTCGTCAGCGCGAACCTGCGGGGTAGTTCTGGATCCGCACTCGTCTTTATCGGTCGGGTAGGCCGTAGCCACCTGATAACATGCGCTTGTCTTGCGAGCGCACCGGCGATAGGCCACCAGCGGCGCTCCGAAGGCACAGATCCAGGAACTGGCGAGTCTGTCGTTCATCGAACGCGCTGAGAACATCGTGCTGCTCGGACCGAGCGGCGTCGGCAAGACGCATCTGGCCTCGGCACTCGCCTATCGGGCCGTCATGACGCGTATCAAGACGCGCTTCATCACCGCGGCCGATCCTCGGTCCGCGATTGCTGGTAATCGACGAGCTCGGCTATCTGCCGTTCGGCCGCGAAGAAGCCAGCTTGTTGTTCCAGGTGATCGCAAAACGCTACGAACGCGGCTCGATCATCATCACCTCGAACCTCGCGTTCTCCGACTGGGCGACCGCGTTGGCAGACGATGCGACATTGACCGCATCCGTGGCGGCAGCTATCGGCTCAAAGACAAACGCCGTGCCGGGGGTCAGTTTTACTCCGACGATTTGCATCAGAAGGGGGGGTCAGTTTTCAACCGACGTTGACAATAGCCATTGGCGATGTTGACACGCGGATTTTCAATGAATTGATTTCGTGACCCAGCGTAACGCAGCGTGATCGAAACAAGCGTTTAGCAGCGGTTTCTTACCACCGTAGATCACGTTGAGTGACGGTAGATTGGGCACCTGAGTGGGCCCACAATTGACCGTTGGAATTGATCCAGGCATGGATTGCCATGACGAAAAGGCCCGAGACCGATGAAGAGATGGCGGCCTTGCGGGTTTCCGGTGCGGTGACTCCGCACAACGCAACGATTCCTATCTTCCCGTACGACCCAGAGTGGCCTCTTCAATATGCTGTCGAGGAAGGCACAATCCGCACTGCGTTGGGCGAGAAGGTTGTCGTCTTGGAACACGTCGGCTCTACCTCAATTCCGAGCATGCCGGCGAAACCCATCATCGACATCCTTCTTGCGGTGAAGGATTCAGCGAGCGAGGACACTTACGTTCCCGCGCTCACCGCGCAGGGATACCGCCTGCATTTGCGCGAACCCGCCTGGGAGGAGCACCGAGTCATGAAAGGATCAAATCCTGACGTGAACCTTCACGTCTTCACGGCAGGCTCGAACGAGATCACGCGGATGCTGGCATTCCGCGACCGTTGCCGTGCGAATCCCGATGAACACGAACTCTACGAGCGAACAAAAACCGAACTCGCGCGACGGGTCTGGCGTCATGTCCAGCACTACGCCAACGCAAAAGGCGACGTAATAGAAGCGATTATCTCGCGAGCTCTGCCGGACCTCTAACTCCCCTTGCTGACACGCGGAATTTCCGTCCGCAGGTCGGCTCGGATTTCCAATGAACGGATTTGGTGATCCAGCGTAGCTCAACATGATCGAAACAAACGTTTGGCAGCGGTTTATTAACACCGTAGATCATGTTGAGTGACGGTGAGTGACGATAGATTGGGCACCTGAGTGGGCACTTGGTACTGCAATCCCTGCTTGAGTCCGTGCGGGCGCACCACATCCACGCGCGGGACCGGTTCGATTGGTTTTCCTAGACGGAACTCCGATGCTGAGTGAACTACGCGTCGCGCCAAGCGACTCCGTCTCGTGGAGGTAGTCCGAGGCTCGCGATCGTCCAGTCGAGATTGATCGCGGCAAGGCGGCGAAAGACCCGTCGCAACCAGGGCGGTGCATTGGACTGTTGATCCACTGCGCGAAGAACGAGATCGCCGCTTTGCATCGCTGCCCACGGCGCACCGTCAGGCAACACGACGTGCGGAGCTGGCCCCCCTTCGAGATGGGCGGCCGGCAGAAACGTGGCTAAATCAGTATGCGCCGCGCCTGCTCGTGCATTGCTCCAGTCGACGAAGCGCGGACCGTCCGGCAAAAGGCAAATGTTGTCGCTTCTCATGTCGCCGTGGACGAACGACGCGCCCGTTTGATCTAAGTTCTCCTCTGCTACCGCGATTTCACCGACGTGGTTCGCAAACCATTCGCGTGAACTCATCCGAAGGTCTAAGAATGAACTCGGGGTGTCCGCGATGGCGCGCCAATGTTGGGTCGTTGGTGCGATGCGCTTGTCGAGACTCTCCGGCGCGGACACGAGCGCTAGCTCGCCCAAGGTCGAGAAGACGCGCTCGAGATCGCCGCCTCGCCAGTTCACGCCGGCGTGGCTAGCTGGCCAATGGCCGCCCAAGTAGTCCGTCACGAGGATCGGGTGTTCGCCAGTCTCGTCAATCCACGCGAGGACCCGTGGAGCGAACCGTTCCGCCCGTTCAATCGCGACGTATTCATTGCGCAACCACGCGGTCGTTTCCGGCGTCGTCGCCGCTTTGACGAAGGCGCGGGCGCCGTCACGAAATTCAACGATGAATCGATGCGCTGCCGAGAGACCGGTGTCGGGACGTCGCCAGTTCTGCACGTGACTGCGCAGCGCCGCTTCCACGCGCTCACGCACGCGGTCCGGCAACTCGCCCTGGGTGCTGCTTGGTGCGTACTTCGGCATGTAATCAGTATTCCAACGTCGGCGGACACGATGCGACCACTGTAGTTCACCTTACTCCGGTGCACGCACTACTCGAACCTTGCCGCTATGGCCGCCTCCGCAGTAGAAGCGACCGCCGCCGTCGGATTCGAGTCCGGATACGTGCACGTCGGCGGGATCTCGTGTCGGCTCGACCCGTGTGCGTATGGACGTAAGTGGCCCCGTCGATACTCGGAAATCGTCGAGATAGATCAGGCGTCTCGCCCACGAATAGCGCGGTGAACACCTGCGGTTCGTCTTCTCGACAGAGAATGGAGTTGCCTGGTCGAGGGCGAAAACTTGTGCCTACCGATCGCGAGCGGGTAGATGTTGATCGAAGAATCGGATCCCGCCGGTGTCGGCGACCAAAGAGAGTGGCCATCTTTTCAAAATAAATCAAATGCAATTGATACATCTGATCTGATTGATGTATATTGCAGACGTCACAAGAACGCCCGCTCGACACCACGTCGAGTGGTGCATTTTGAAGGAGGTTGGGGATGTGCGCTCGACATGCTCAATTGCGCTGGACAGACGTGGATTCCGACGCCGCTTTACGGGTCATTGCGGCAATCGTGCTATCGGCGGGGCTCGCGACGTTGTTGTACGCGGGGTGAGTATGGGCAATCAGGTTCAGCCGACCCTGGCGCCTCAGGAATTCCTGCAACTGGCGGGACATCCGCTGCGCTGGCGGCTGCTGGCCCAGCTGGCCCGGAGCGACCGCATGGTCAGCGAGCTGATGGACCTGGTCGGCGAGCCGCAGAACCTGGTTTCGTACCACCTGGCCAAGCTGCGAGATGCCGGTCTGGTGTCGGCGCGGCGCAGTTCGGCCGATCGCCGGGACGCCTACTACACGGTCGATTTGACCCGCGTGGGTGATCTGATGTCTGAGACCGGCGGGGCCCTCCACCCTGGCCTGCGACTCACGCCGCCGTCCCGAGGCAATGCTAGCCCGGGCAAGGTGGCGAAGGTGTTGTTCTTGTGCACCGGCAACAGCGCGCGTTCCCAGATGGCCGAGGCACTGGCCCGGGCTCGTTCCAACGGAGCGGTCAAGGCCTACAGCGCCGGCAGCCATCCCAAGCCCCTGCACCCTAATGCGGTGCGCGTGATGCGAGACGACCACGGCATCGAGCTGGCCGGCCACAGGTCGAAACATCTGGACCGGTTCGCTGGCCAACGCTTCGATTGGGTGATCAGCCTGTGTGATCGGGTGCGCGAGGTGTGTCCCGAGTTTCCCCATCGACCGGACACCGTCCACTGGAGTATCCCAGACCCGGCGGCCGGCCAGACCGACGACGACGCCAGCTACCCGGTGTTCCGGCAGACGGCATCGGAACTCGACACCCGCATCGGGTTCCTGCTCGCCGCAATCAACGATCGAAGGTCCGCCCACTGACATCCACGGAGACGCCTTGATGAAACCGAGTGAGATCGTGAACGTGCGCTACATGGTCGACGACGTCGACAAGGCCGTCGCCTTCTATACGAAACGCCTCGAATTCGAGGTGCTGACGAGCTTTCCACCCGCGTTCGCCGACGTGAAATGCGGCAACCTGCGGCTCCTGCTCAGCGGACCGACCAGCTCCGCAGGGCGCCCGATGCCGGATGGCGCGAAGCCAGGACCCGGCGGCTGGAACCGCATCCACCTCCTGGTCGACGACATCGCGACTGAAGTCACCCGCCTCCGAGACGCCGGGGTGGAGTTCCGAAGCGACATCGTGACCGGCCCGGGCGGCGCGCAGATCGTGCTCAACGACCCGTCGGGGAATCCCATCGAACTCTTTCAACCCGCCGCCTCTTAACCATTCGTCAGGCGAGAGGAGGAACTATGTCGCTGTATTCACCCGGAGTTTTCCTCCATATCGTTGGTGCTCTGGGTTTGTTCGCGGCACTCTCCGTCGTTCCGTCGCTACGGGCCAAGCCCAAGAGTGGATAAAGCCGCTCGACGGCCGCAAGCTGGTCGAGGGGCCTTCACGGGAGCCGCGGCAAAGCTCGTCGCCGAAAACCTGAAGAACCCATACCACATCGGCGACGAACCTGGACCGACCCTGACATTGGGGTAGGTCGATGCATGGACGAGTCAGCCCGGCGCGTTCGCGGTTGCAGCTCGAAATGCCAACGACATCACTGAGGCGATCAATTTTGCGCGCGACAACGACCTGCGTCTGGTGGTCAAAGACGGCGGTCACAACTATCAGGGCACGTCCAATGCGCCGTACCATCCCCACGGAAGCAGCTCGATGTTCCGAGACGGCAGCACTCGGATCCGCCAGCTGAGCGGCTGCGTCGGCGACCGCTGTAGGCTCGATACTGGCTCTGTCGCCGAACGGGACATCGCCTGGATCGGCTTCCGCGGTAGTGGTAAGCCTCCGACCCCCATATCCCCCCACGACAGACGAAGTCATTCTGAGTAGCGGCCGCGTCAGCGCCGGACATTTGGTAGGCGTGAGTTTAACTGAGGTGGTTTTAGAGGAAGACTCATTCGCGCGTTCAGACGTCGACTGGTTGCATCTGGCGAACCCCCCACAGTCGAATGCCGGAAGCACCATCGGGGCCAACGAGTCCCACCCACCCACACCGCCAGGCGGAACGGACGATTCCGGGCCCAAAACGCCGCCATCCCTTCCAGACCAGCTTTTTCCACCACCGCCTGCGCCCCCACCCCCCAAAGTGCCACGCGAGCGCTGCCTCGACCTCGCGAGAAATATGCCCAAGACGCCGGTCTGGCACGGCACGTTCATCGCACACTTCCACTACGATACGGGTCATTGTCCAGGTGACTCGCGACCAATATGCACGGCGACCTGGACGACAACCGCTCGAGGGTCGTTTCGGCTTAGGCACGCATCTAGCAGAAATCCGTCGACGGGTGACGGTTCAGCGCACTTGGACGTCAATCTCCAGGCGACCTTTGGAAACCAGCTTGTCAGCTACGTCAAGTCGCTGCCGGCCCAGCTGCCCGCGACTGTCAACGACATCCACCAGCTCGACCAGCAATATTGGGATCAGTGGCACACGTATGACCGGGTCTGTCGTGACTACGCGGACTGCAAAAACATTGCCCCTACCAAATGCATTGCGCCTCCAGACGAACCGTCGGGACCGATTCCGGGCCAGGAGACGACGCTCCCAACAACGCCGCCACAACCGGGGTAAGCGCTATCAAGATCTGTTGGGGTTCGTCACAAGACCCCCAACGGAAAGAGGTCCAAACTGGTTGTGCTCGGCCCACTGCTGATCCGTGTGGGCTGGATCCAAGGAGACCACTAGGAGACACCTAATGGCGCGTAAGACCTTCGACAATTCCAAGTTCATCCTGCCGTTTGTCTCGATTGTCTTTCTCAGCGTTCTGGCGGCTCAATACGTACGGTTCCCCACCTTTCTGATTATTGTTGCCGGCGTGGCTTTCGCTGCGGGGGTCCTGTGCCTAATCGCATACCTTTTTGTCCGCCAGACCGGTTGGCGCGACCTGTGGCACAAGTATCCGGCGGCTCGGACGATGACAGACGCATCGCAGACATGTCGGACCGCCATCCTAGCGACCGTCGGGCTTGACGATCCGAATTACCGAAGGTCCAAAGTTCGGCTGAATTTCATCGTGCGAGTAAGATCCGACGATCAAGCTTTGTACGTTTCGGCAATTCGGCTCTTTGCGCTGCTTTTTCCACCCGTAAGGGTTCCGTGGGCTGCGATCGCCAAGGTCAAGTACTTCGATCCGTCTGGCTGGTACACATACTCGGGCAAAGCGGGTTTCGCGTTTCAGCTCAACTACGATCCGGGGTATGCGGAGCAGTTTGTCGAAATCCAGATCGCGGAGCCGACGACATTCATCCAGCTGCCGACCGCGCTGTTGAGGGAGGCGATTCCGCACTTTCCTACTTGACCTACGGAACAGGGTCCCGGGCTCGCTGTCGGCGAGACGTATCGCGCGTCAGACGCTGCTCAAGTTCGCTACCTTGCCGGCCGCGATCGAGTCGTTGGAAGATTACGACTTTAACTTTGCCAGCGGCGCACCAAAGACGCGGATCCAGGAGCTGGCGAGTCTGTCGTTCATCGAACGTGCCGAGAACATCTTCTTGCTCGGCCCGAGCGGAGTCGGCAAGACGCACCTGGCCTCGGCGCTGGTGTATCGCCCGGTGATGGCGCGCATCAAGACGCGGTTCATCACGGCCGCCGACCTGATGCTGCAGTTGGCTGCCGCACATCGCAAAGAACAGCTTACGTCGTACTTTAATCGTGCGATCTTGGGGCTACGAAACAGGCGCTGGTCGCATCCTTTGGCGAACCGCCCGTTCAGAGATTACTATGGTGGGGAGTGGTGCCCCTTAGCGCATCCGTCGGGCTTCGAACCAGGTGGCCGGCGGTTTCGTCCGATGCGAAGATCATCACAAGTGAAACTTGCGCCGAAACGTGCTCGAACGCGCAATGGTCGAGTCGGCGTGCCCGACACCCAGGTTCCCAGCCTGGGGCACACGCCGACCGACTGCCTTCAACTCGGCATGTCGCCCACCGAACAGATTGAGCATTGAGAAAAGTTCGGCTTCCTTCAACTCTTCCATCCGGCCTTCGTCGAATTCTTGTGTTTGAAGCGAGGGCCGAGGTCATATCCAACCACAATAGCCGCGGCGACCACACTTAGCATGTCGCCGGCCAGAAGTAATGCCGAAGCGCAGATCAACACTTCGAGTGGTGAGCGATGGCTCTGCATCAAGGCCGAGGGGGGCGCCGCGCGGGATGGCGACACTCGAGAATTTGAATATGGCTCGCTATTTTCGAGGTGGGAAAGGCGCTCTTCGAGTACGTCGACGCGAATGGTGACGTCTCCGGTGTTCTTTCATATTCGCTGTGCTGCAACGGCGATGCTGTACTGGTCGATGATCATCTGACGCACGATCGCGTAGAAAGGCGGCTCGGCGAACACGATTTCATGACGGACCATATCGAGCGGCGCGCGACCGTGTCCGAGATCATTGCGCAATCGCGTATATACCGTCTCGGGTGCGATTCACCCGCCACGCTCGAGCTGGTCTTGAGCGATTGGGGCGATGGATGGACATGGGGCACCGTCACACTCTCGTCGCCGCGTAAGGCCGGCAGGCCAGCGGGAAGCTACTATGTTTATGGCCATTACGATCCTCAGAGCAGGCAATTGGATTTGACGCCGGGGCCGTGGATCGTTCAATCGCCGGATTTCTCCCCTGCACGGCTCACTACGAGGCCTTCGACGGCAATATTCTCCCAGTTGATCGGCACATGCTCCCCCGCGGGATGCAAGTTCTTGGCGGCGCGAATTGATCAAAGCGCGGACACGCTCGGACAACCGCCGAAAGAAGTGTTGATACCGATGCAGAAGGCGCGTCTCGCCCAGTCCGGCAAGTAACAGCGAACAAGGCAGAGCGCCTCCGGTCGCGATTTGGTGGTCGCGACGGTCGCACGCGGTCTCGATCTGACCGCAATCTGGAAGCAAATAAATGCGTAGAGGAATACGTGGAAACGGTTGGCACGTCGAATGCGAGCCAAAGACTGACGACCTCTATCGCTGCTCTCCTGGCAACCGCCCGTAGAGTTTGTGTTCAATCGCTTCTTCCAACGTGAGTCCACGATTTACGCGCTGGAGCACCGCTGTTGTACGTTTCGACGCTGACTCCGGCTGTACGTATCGCCTCGGAGATTGTCGTTCGGACACCACCGATGACGATTGTTGGAGACGGATGCGCTTTCGGTGATTTGGTCGCAGCACGATCAGGAGACCAGCTGGACCGGAAAAATAAGGGGTTACACGTCACCCATGTATTGCTGGAGTGCGGTTATTCCGGCAGATTCATCCTGCGTAGGAGTGCCTTGTAGCGTGGGTCATCGACCAAGCTTTTGAACAGCGGGTCGCCGAGGATTGTGAGAAGCCCAATATCCCGTTGCTGGTACGCGCGCTCGAGCCATTGAAATGCGAGATCGTCGTCACCGCGATAGGCGTAGGCACTGGCCACAGGATAAGCACCGAGTTCCTTCCAGTGCGCAATCAGCTCCTTCTGCGCCTCATCCGCTTCCGCTTTCTGGCCGGTTGCCTGCAGCACTACAGGTAGGAACAGCATTCGATATCCCTCGTTAGTCTCCTGCTGCGTGATCGCGAGCGCCGCTTCCGGTTCCCGTGCCGCTAGCAGCGTCTTGCTGAGCGACCAACGTGCTTCGGTGAACCGCGGCGCGATCTTGAGCAACCTTCGAAACAGTGCTTCTGCCTCAGTGTAGCGACCAGCGTTGTACAGGGTCGTTCCGAGGGTCCAGATCACAATGGTGTTGAGTGGATCGCGCGTAAGTGCCAAGCGCAATTGTCGCTCCGCATCGTCCCAACGACCGAGCGTGCAAGAGAGCCATGCAGAGATCTGAAGCGCATCTGGATTAGTGGGATCAATCGAAAGCGCTCGGCGCCCTTCCTTCTCAGCGGCCTCCCAGTCCCAGTCCAAGGTTCGATATATGTAACTCAGCTCAGCGTGCGCTTCTGCAAGATCTGGACTGATTTGCAATGCGTGCAGCGCGATCTGTCGTGCGTGCTCATAGCCGTCTCGCTGGCCCTCGGTAGACCCATAATCAGTCTTCGCCGTGACAGCCAGCGATAGCCCAGACCAGGCCAGGCCGTAGCTCGCGTCGAGCTTGATCGCTTGCTCCAGAAATTCAGTTGCGGCGTCTATGGACGGCGCATTGCCCTCGTTGATTGCACTCTTCGCCCGTAGGTACAACTGGTATGCCTCAAGGTTCTGTGTGCCCCCTCTTTGACGATTCAGTTCGCCACCCATCAGCTTGATCTGCAGCGCCTGAACGACTGCGTCGGCAATCTCATCCTGCACCTTGAATATGTCGCTCAGTTCGCGGTCGTAGGTCTGCGACCATAGGTGATAGCCGTTGTCCGCTCGAACGAGCTGTGCTGTGACGCGTAGATGGTCACCTGATCGCCGAATGCTACCCTCGAGAATGTTTGCGACTCCCAGTGTTCGGGCGATTTCGGGAATCGGCGTAGGTTTGTCTTTGAAGTAGAACGACGAGGTTCGTGCAGGAACGAGTAGATCGGGAACCTGCGCAAGCAGATTCAGGATCTCCTCGGCCATCCCATCCGCCAAGTATTCCTGGTCCTTCTTCTCGCTCATGTCCGTGAACGGCAAAACGGCAATGGACTTCTCGGAGATCGTGGCAGTCGCAGCAGGGGTGGTCGTCGACGCGGCTGAAGGACCCGGTGGCTCGCTTGGGATTTGCTTCGACAGCCAAGATTTCTCGACGACTGACAAGCCGACCGCAAGCACCAGGACACCGACGGCGCCAGATACCACCCATTTCGCAGCCGACGCGGCCTTTGGGAGATTCGCTCCTGGCCTATCGAGCCGCGTCTGCGGTTGTGCTGCACCAGCCCCATCTACATGACGCCCGACCGCTTCCGCGAGTTTCGCAGTTGCCTTATCCGCGCCATCGGTCCCCATGTCGATCCATTGGCTCTCGCTGAGAAAATACTCGAATGCGGGGCTTAGCGTGGCTGTGTCGGCACGAATCGCTAGGATCGGGCGGCCCTTCGACGACGCTCGCTCGATCTCCTTACCAACATGCGCCGAGGCGATGGCGTGTTCGGATAGCACCAGCACGAGCATTTTTGCGTCGTTGATCGCCCGCACGATGCCATCGGCATACAGCGATCCTGGAGCTACGTCCCGAGGTGCAATCCAGCAGCGGAGTCCACGCTGTTCCAGGGACTCGACGATGGAATTGGCGATCGCCGCATCTTGGGACGCGTAGCTGACGAACACATCGCGACCTGAGGTTGCCTCGGTAGAGCCCACGGTCATCCGGGGAATATTCGGTGATGCCTATCGACGGATACTACTGGCACGCGAGAACGCTACCTAATGCCCAGAGCCACCGGGGGGGGGCTGTCAGAGTCCTTCACCTTTCATGACCTGAAAGCCAAAGGCGTTTCGGATCACTCCCAGAAGGCCAGCGGTCATCGAAGCGAAAAGATGAAGCGTGTTTACGACCGAGTTCCAGGAATAGTTGTCGCGACTCGCTAGTTTTTGTCTGAAGCTTTGTCTGAAATCATCCGAGTTGTCAGTGATCGCTAACTCCGCAAGCCACCAGAATGTGGCGCGCCCGGACGGATTCGAACCGCCGGCCACCTGGTTCGAAGCCAGGTGCTCTATCCAGCTGAGCTACGGGCGCAGAACTCCTAACGGTCTAATTCGGTCGCGATCAACGCACCAGCCGACCCGGCAACGCGTCGGTCGCCTCGCCGTTGCGGTAGGTCACCTCGCCGCTGACGATCGTAGCGAGGTAACCGTCTGCGCGCTGCTCCAATCTGGATCCTCCGGCGGGCAGATCGCTAACCATCTGTGGCACGCGGACGCGCAGGTTGTCGTAGTCGATGATGTTGAGGTCGGCTTTCATACCCGGCGCGATTACTCCGCGGTCGAATAAGTTCACTGCGCGCGCGGTGTCGTGCGTCTGCCGCTTCACCAACGTCGCGAGATCGATGCGCTCGCCGCGTGTGCGGTCGCGCCCCCAGTGTGCGAGCAGATAGGTGGAGAAGCTGGCATCGCAGATGGTGCCGACGTGCGCGCCACCATCACCGAGCCCCATCACACAGTCGTCGCTCAAGATCATGTCGCGGCAGCAATCGAGATTGAATTCCGCATAGTTTGCAAACGGGCTGAACAGCAGTTGCGTGCCGCCGTTTTCGAGCAGCAGATCGTAGGCGAGATCGAGCGGCGCGCGCCCCATCGCGCGGGCGCGCGGCCCGATCGCGGTTTCCGGCGCCGGTTCGTAATCCGGCGGATCGCTCATCAGCCAGATGCGGTCGAAGTCGCCGACCAGCCGCTTCAGACGCGCAAACGACGACGCCGGTTCTTCCGCCAGGATCTTCGCCTTCACGGCTGGATCTTTGAGTTTTGCCACCCGCTCCGGCAGCGGCAGCTTCGCGATCGCCATGTACGACGGCCGCATCAGCAGCGGATTCAGTGTCGTCGACAAGCCGAGCACGATACCAATGGGTCGCGGCGCCACCTGACCGCGCATCACATGCCCCGCACCCGCATTGCTTTGGATGCGGCCCAGGATCTTCTTCCAGCCGTTCGGCGATAGGCCTTGCGCCAACGAGATTGAAATGGGGCGACCGCTCATCTGCGACATCCGCTCGACGATGCCGAACTCTTCCTCCAGATCGCCGAAGTCGGAGATCAATTCCAGCACGCCGTGATTGGCATCCTTCAAGCCCATTGCGATGCCGACGAGTTCGTCTGCTTCCGCCGTCAGCGACGGTGTCGGCGCGCCGGTACTGCTGCGGTGATTCAACGTCCGCGATGTCGAAAAACCGATCGCGCCGGCGGCGGCCGCTTCGCGCGCGAGTATGCGCATCTGCGCGATATCGTCCTGAGTTGCCGGCTCCCGATTCGCGCCCCGCTCACCCATCACGTACACGCGCAGCGCCGCATGCGGCAACTGCGCGGCGATATCCATGTCGAAACGTCGCTGCGACAGATAGTCGAGATACTGCGGGAACGTTTCCCACGCCCACGACAATCCCTCGTGCAGCGCCGCGCCCGGGATGTCCTCCACGCCTTCCATCAGTTCAATCAACAGATCGTGATCGGTGCGCTTCACCGGCGCGAAGCCAACGCCGCAATTGCCCATCACCACCGTCGTCACGCCGTGATGATTCGACGGCGCCATCCGCGACGCCCACGTGGCCTGTCCGTCGTAGTGCGTGTGTATGTCGACGAAGCCCGGCGTGACGATCGCGCCATCGGCCTTGATTTCGCGGTGCGCCGCGCCGCCCACCACGTCACCGACCGCAACGATCTTGCCGGCATTGATCGCGATGTCGCCGCAACTCGATGCAGCACCTGTGCCGTCGATGATGTTGCCGCCACGAATGATCAAATCGTATTTCGCCATATTCCTATCCTCGTGCAGCCCCATTTTGCGTCGCCAGAGGTCCGCGAATCAGCCGGCCCGGCAACGCGCCGGTGTGTTCGTTGTTCCGCAGCAGCACTTCGCCGCCGACGATCGTCGCCAACATGCCGTCTGCGGTCTGCTTCAGGCGCTTTGCACCGGCGGGCAGGTCGTGCACGACGTCGGGCATCCGCGGACCCACCGTGTCCGGGTCGAACACGGCAAAATCTCCCGCCATCCCGACGCGCAGCAGACCGCGATCGTGCAGCCCCCACAGCGAGGCGGTATCGAACGTGATCAGCCGCACCGCTTCTTCCAGCGTGAACGCCTGCTTTTCGCGCACCCAGTGCGACAGCAGATGTGTCTGCAACGAACTGTCCATGATCTGTGCGACGTGCGCGCCTGAGTCCGAGAACGTCACGACGGAGCGCGGGTGCTTCATCATTTCGAGCACGTGACTCTGATCTTCATTCGCAATCGGCTGCCGGAAGAACACCTTGAAATCGTGCTCGAGCGCGATGTCGATCATCGCTTCGGCAGGGTGCACGCCGCGCTCGCGCGCGATATCGGACATGCGCTGCGGCTCGTTCGACATCGTGTCCATCAGGAATACCCAATCCCAATCCGGCGGCCGCGCCTCAGCGCCGACGATGCGCGGACCCGTGTACGGTGCCGATGCCACGTCGACCAACGCGCGCTTGATCGACGGATCGCGCAGCTTCTCTTTCTGCTGCGCGAGTGGCAGACAGCGAATGTCTTTCCATACGTCCCATTTGTCGAACGGGGTATAGCCTTCGAACGACAACAACACATTCAAGGCGCGCGAATGGGCCTGAATCGCCATGCGCCCGCCCGCGTTGGTGGTTTCATCGGCGAGCTCGAAATACGGCCGCCAGAAATCCGGTGCCGCGCGCACCGAGAACATGCCGAACGTGATCGGCACACGTGATTCCACCGCAAGATCTCTCAGCCGATCGAAATACTCCCGAATGCGCTGCGGATCGCGACCGGGCGTTTCCCCGGCGATCTCGAAGATGCCGCTGTTCAGTTCACCCATCGCGTTGACGATCGAGCGCACTTCGCGCCAGTCGGCAACGCGGCTCGCAACGGGACGTTCGTCGGCGGTGATGTGGTTGTGTGTACGCGACGTCGAGAAGCCGATCGCGCCCGCCTGCAACGCTTCTTTGACCAGCGCGCACATGCGCTTCAGATCATCCTCACTCGCCGTTTCGACGAATGCGCGCTCGCCCATCACGTAGGTGCGCAACGCGGAGTGGCCCATGTACCCGGCGTAGTTGATGCCCTTCGGTAATCCGTCGACGGTGTCCAGGAACTGCGGGAACGATTCCCAACTCCACTTGATGCCGGCCAGCATCGATTCGCGTGAGATGTCTTCGGCGCGTTCGAGATTGCGGAACACCAGATCCGCGTCCGCGGATTTGCACGGCGCCAGCGTAAACCCACAGTTGCCCATCACCGCCGTCGTGACGCCGTGATAACAGGAGCACGACCCGATCGGATCCCAGAATACCTGCGCATCCATGTGGGTGTGACCGTCGACGAATCCAGGCGTCACCACATGACCCTCGGCATCGATCGTCTGACGCGCCTTTGAATCGATACGACCGATTGCCGCAATCCGACCGCCGGATACCGCGACATCCGCGCGATAGCGCGGCGCACCGGAACCGTCGATCACGCTGCCGTTCTTGATGACGAGGTCGTAAGCCATTCTTGCCTCCGTTTCACGGCGCGATGAGCTTTGGAGTCTATCACCGCAATTGCGGCGTCTGCGATCGCTTCCTAGACTGTGGCGCGTCGGAGCTCATGGGGGCTCGTCAATGGAGAAGCGCCTTATGCATCGCAGAATCGTTCGCATCGTCCTGGCTGTGCTCGCGTTGGCTGCGTGCGGTCACGTCGCGGCGGCTGACGCGGCAGCGAGCAATGGCGTATCGCATCCGACGCAGGCTGTCACGGAATCGGCGCCCATCACGCCGGCGACGAAGACGGAATTTCTCGACGCGTACAAGCACTACCAGCAGCTCGTCGCCGATGGCAAACGCAAGGAGGCGCTGCCGTACGCGGCGACGGCCTATCGACTTGGTTTACAGCTTTACGGTGAAGATCACGCAAACAGCGCCGCGTTGGCGCTGAATTATGGCGACACGCTGGCCCGCACCGGCCATCGCAAAGAGGCCATCGAGATGCTCGACAGGGCGATCGATCTGTACAAAAAGCACTATGGTGCGGACGCGAAGGAAATGGTCGATCCGATCATGGCGCGCGCGGAGGCCAATGGCGCATGGAATCCGGACGAACAACGCAAATATTTCGACGAGGCGATCGACATCGCCGAACACACGTCCAAGCCGGAGGATCTGCTGGTGGCCCATCTGAACGTCGAGGCGGGCATTCACCTGCTTCGCGACGGAAATGTCGACACATCGAAGGACTATCTCGACGACGGCTACAAGCAATACAAAAAGCAGGTCGCAGCGACCGACTCACGCTTGCTGATCGCCGCATTCTGGCTGGGAAAATACGAACTCGCCGTCAACAAGCCGCACGCTGCGGAGCCGCATTTCAACGAAGTGCTTGCCGCAACCAACGGCACCAGTACCGACCCGCTCACCGAAGCGGCGCATGCGTTGCTCGTGGTGACGTATGAGGAACTCGGCGAGTCCGAAAAGGCGACGCCGCATTGCATCGCCGTTGCTCGGGTCCAGCCGTGGAACGGCAACACCGAGCCCAAGGCGCTTTACAGCAAGATGCCGGACTATCCAGCGGATGCGAAGGGCCGCGATGGCTACGCCTTGATCGAATTCACGATCGACGCAACCGGCGCGGTACGCAATCCCAAGCTGTTGAAGACCGAAGGCAGCGACGCCTTCGGCGCGCCGGGCCTGAGCGCGATCCAATCGTGGCGCTACGCGCCGCGCCTCGTCGATGGCAAGCCGGTCGATACCACCGGCGTGAAAACGAAAGTCGAGTTCAAGCTGACGCCGTAAGAAGAAATGAGGGTCAGAGTCGCTCTGCCCCCCTTTTGAGGACGAAGCGATTCGTTGCGCGATCTTTGCGTACGCGCGCGGCGTCGAACACCTGACCGTTCATCGCGATGTAGACGCCGGGGGGTAGTGTCTGCACGGCGCCGAATGCCATGCCGACGTTGAACGCCGCGTCGGTGTTGGCGAAACGCGCCGGCGACAGCGCGCCGGTCAACACGATCGTCTTGCCAGCGATCGTGCGGAGCACGGCTGCGGTCTGCGTCATCGTGTCGGTGCCGTGGGTGACGACGACGCGGGTATTCACCGCGGCGGCGATGGTGTCGCGAATCGCTTCACGGTCGGCGTCGGTCAGGTCGAGGCTGTCCTTGCGCAGCACTTCGAGCGTTTCGAACGGCACATGAACATGCGCTTCGCGCAGCAGATCGCCAACCATCGAGCGACCCACTTCGAATTCACTTTTTGCATCGAAGTACACCTTGTCGATGGTGCCGCCGGTGGTGACGACGAGGATCATCTGCATGCCCCCAACGCCTGCATCTACGGGGCTCACATCTGCGGGCTCATATCTGGATACGCGGCTGCAGCCACGTCTCGATACGGGGCGGCCGATGGTCTTCGAAACGCGCCAGCAACCGTTGCGGGTCATCGTCGACCAGCAGCAGATCCCGATGTTCGCAGCGCACGAAGCCCTGCTCCACCGCGTGATCGAGGAATTTCAGCAGCGAATCGAAATAGCCGTCGACGTTCAACACGCCGCACGGCTTCCCGTGCAGGCCGAGCTGCGCCCACGTCAGAATTTCGAACAGCTCCTCCAATGTGCCGAAGCCGCCCGGCAACGCGACGAAGCCGTCGGCCAGCGCCGCCATCGTCGCTTTGCGTTCGTGCATCGAGTCGACGACCGTGAGTTCGGTCAGCCCACGATGGCCCACCTCGCGCTGCATCAGCGCGTGCGGGATCACGCCGATCACCCGGCCGCCGCACGCAAGCATCGTATCGGCCAGCACGCCCATCAGACCCACACAGCCTCCGCCGTAGACGAGTTCAATATCGCGAGCGGCCAGCACATCTGCGAATGTGGCCGCGGCGGCGCGATGCGCGGCATTGACGCCGAGACTCGACCCCGTAAAAACGCAGATCCGTTTCATGTCGAGCATTCGCCGAACTAGGCGACGACGCCGGATTCGACGCGCGCCGCGCGAGCAAATGCGGCGACCGCCTCGCGCAGATCCGCCCGGCGCTGCGCGCCGGTGCTCTCACTGAAGCAGAACGACAGCCGCAGTTGATCGAGGCCGGCGCGCGGATTGCGCTGGCGCGCATCCGCCGGATAAAAGTCGTACATCGGAATTGCCACGACACCGTATTCCGATACCAGCCGCGCAATGAAGGCATCGTCCGTCGTGACCGCCGGATTCAGAAACGTGAACACCGTGAAAAACCCAGCCTCGGGATACGTCCACCGGAACAACTCCGGATGCGCGCCGAGTTCGTCCCGCAGTCCGTCCAGCACAATGCGCCGGTTCTCGCGATAGATTTTCAGTTTCTCGTCGGCCACCGGCCACAGCGAGGTGCGCCGCTGCATCGCATCGTCGTGCAACAGGGCGTCGAAACCGTGCAACGCTTCCGGATTCTGAAACAGGATGTCGGCACTCGCCTCGGTCAGCAGCAGTTCGGTGATCGGCACTTCCCGATTGCCTTCGATCGACAACACCGCATCCGAATAGATGAATCCGACGCGCGGACCCGGGAAGCCGATCTTCGAACCCGTGAAAAGATGGATCGTCCGCTGGGGCGCGAGCGAAACGAACGGTTTGGGTCGTGCGTTCGCCGCCGCGTAGTTGATGTAAAGGTACGGCGCATCTTCGAGGATCAGAATGCCCTCGTCTTCGACGACCTCGAGCAGCGCACGCCGGCGCGCATCGCTGAACGAAAATCCGGCCGGGTTGTGGCCGTCGGGCACCGAGTAATAGAAGGGCACGAAGTAGCCGGCCGCCCGCGCCGCGCGAATCTGCTCGCGCACACGCGCAACGATCGGGCCTTCGCTGTCCATCTCTACACTGAACACCGTCGCGCGCCGATTCAGCATTGCGCGCGCGAGGAACCCGGCGTAGGTCGGGGCATCGGTGATGTACGCGAGCGGCTTGCCGGGCCGTTCGAACAGCGAGCACACCAGGCTGATGCCGCCGGTCGCGCCAACGGTTGGAATGAGGCGCGCGGGATCGATCGAAAGGTTCCAGTCGGCACCGTAAACCTGCGCGAATGCTTCGCGCGGATGCTTCGGTCCCAATGTGTCCGTGTACGCATAGGACTCGCGCAGGTATTCGGGCAGCGCCACCGGGTCGTTGAGCCCTTCGCGTACGCGCAGGTGTTCGTAGTACGCGGCTTTGTGGGCCAAAAAAGCGCGCGGATCGGTCGCCTCGGGATGCGGATAGCCGGCGCCGAGATGATGGATCTTCAACCCGCGTGATTCGGCAATTGCCCGCAGATTCGGTAGCGACGCCGCCATCTGGCGCGTCACCGACACCGGCTGGCGTCGGATCTCGGGCGCGGTCAATGCCGGCTGGGCAACCTGCGGCGCGTCCGATTCTGGCGGTGCTTTCGCCATGCGTGTTTCTCTCGGCTCACAGCCAGGTGATTTGCGGATTGGGCACACTGATCTAGGATGCTGGCTTCGTCAAGAATCGCTCGCCACATGCAACTGCACTTCGAATTACACGACGGCCGCGGTCCGCATCTATTGCTGATGCATGGCTTTCTGATGTCGCGCGCGCAGTGGCGGCCGAACCTCGAGCAACTGGCGCGCGTCGCGCGTCCGGTCGTGGTGGAGCTATGGGGCCACGGCAAATCGCCGGCGCCGGACGACCCCTCGCTGTATCACCCGGATGCATACGTCGCGCAGTTCGAATCGATTCGGCAGCGGCTCGGCATCGAACGCTGGTGGTTGTGCGGCTACTCGCTTGGCGCCGGTCTGACGATTCGCTATGCGCTGACGCACCCCGAACGCATCGCCGGACATGTCTTCACGAATTCGACGTCGGGCTTCGCCGATACGCTGCAGGTCGATGCATGGCGCAACAGTGCCGCAGACGCTGCACAGAAGGTCGAAGCCGGCGGCATCGATGCAATCGAGCGCATGCCGGTGCATCCGCGTCACGCCAAGCGTCTACCGGGTGAGCTCTACGACGCGCTGATGCGCGAAGCGGCTGCGCTCAGCCCGACCGGCGTCGCCAACACGCTGCGCTACACCAATCCCAACGCGACCATCCGGGGGCGCGTGACGGAGAACGCTGTACCGGCGCTCCTGATCTGCGGCACCGCGGAAACGCGTTTCGCAGTGCATCGCGAATTTGCACGCGCACAGATGCCGCATCTGTCGATCGTCGATCTCGCCGTGGGTCACGGCGTGAACATGGAAGATCCGGTCGGCTTCAATCGCGCCGTTCGAGAATTCATTGGCCAACGTCGCTGACGAGCCACGGCACGACCGGTTTGCGTTCATCCCCGCAACTCGCCAACACCTCGCGCGCTGGACCTGGACGCACAACCACCGCACCGGTGCCGAACGAAACCCGATAGCCGCCATCGATCTGCTGCACCGACGGGTCGCCCGACACATCGAAGCCGTTCGCCGCAAGCGCAGCTTCGGCCGCCTGAACTTCTGGACGATGGTGGGTACGCCCGCGCAACCACGGGCTCGCCAGTCGATCGTGCTCGATTGCTTCGACAAACGCATCGACATCGGTCGGCTGCACGCGTCCGTAAAGCGCGGCATGAGGCAGGGTCAGCACGTTCGGCGCGAATCGATGGCCGCCAACATGGGTCGTCTGCCAGACGCGATCGCCGACCCGTTCACGTAGCGCCGCGTATGTCGGCAGCCCAAAGTGCGCGCAACATAGATCGCGTTTGCCGTTCGTGCAGACGAAATAGCGGCGCCCAGTCAGCGGGGCAACCGCGAGCACATCGTCGAGTGAATGCGTCGCCAATGCGTCGTAGTCGGCCCCTTCGATGCAGTGCAATCCACCACCGGCGGCGATCATCAGCGCGACTGTCGCGTGATCGAGTCCCGGACGTCGGACCCACTGCAGGCGGGGTTTCAATCCGCGTGCGACGACGGCGTCGGACAAGCCGGCCAGCCACGCGCGCGTGGCGGGCGCCAGCGTATTGTCGATGGTCGCCTTCGCGGTCCACGACGGCAGGTATTCGAGCATGATCCAGACATCGACCACCTCGGCCGTGCCGGGCAGCGTCTCGCCCTCGGCGAGCGCAATCTCCGCGCAGTACTCATGCCGCATTGTCACGCCTTTCGATCAATCCGTAGCGGTTACCATAGCCGAGATCGCCAATAGCCTGAACGATCTCACCGGAACCGGAGGCGAGACCATGAACACCGACGACCGCGACCGCAATCACCCTATAGATCAGGACGAAGTCCTAGATCAGGACGAAGTCCGTCCCTACGCATCACCGGTGTGTTACGCGCACGAATTCGAACTCGATCCGTTGCCGCGCACAGATGCCGTGGCATTCCTCAATGGTCTGCTCGAAGGCGAACGTGCCGGCGCACAAGGCTTGGTGGACATGGCCAAGCAGACGGCAGACGCGGAACTCCAACGACTGCTGCACGAGGTCGCCCGCGACGAGGGCCGCTACTGCGTGATGCTGCGCGAGCAGATACGGCGTCTCGAGGGTACGCCAACGGAGACCACTGGCGTGTTCTACGAAAAGTTGCAGGCTCGGGAAGGTCTCGCCGCCAAATTGAAGCTGCTGGATCGCGGGCAATCCGCGGTCGTGCGGATGATCGACGAAACGCTGCCGCGTATCGCGGATGCCGTGTTGCGCGATGCGTTGACGGAGATGCGCGACGTGCATATCACGAACATCGCACGGTGCGCCGCCGTGAGCGTCGAATGAACCCGACCCCATGGATTCGCCGCGCACTGCTGCTCGGCGCGCTCGGCGCTGCGCTCGTTGCTGCCGACACACCGAACGTACAAGAGCTGATGACGCCCGAAGAGTTTCAGGCGAGTGGCCTCGCGAAGCTCAGCCCGAGTGAACTCGATGCACTGAATGCATGGTTGCTGCGCTACACGGCGCACGAGGCCCCGATCGTGCGCAAGACGAGCCCCGAGGTGAAGCGCGAGGCGGTCGATACGCCCTCGCCGACCATCCACAGCCAGATCGACGGCGCGTTCACCGGTTGGAATGGCAAGACGCTGTTCAGATTGAAGAATGGCCAGGTGTGGAAGCAACGCTTGTCGGGCACCTACCGGACGAAGCTCAGCGATCCAGAAGTCGAGATCTATCAGAAATATTTCGGTCTCTATTGGATGAAGATCGTCGAAACGGGCCGCAGTGTGGGCGTCGCACCGGCTGAGTAGTCGGCTTCGCGGCGCAAATTCGGCGATTCAGTTTCACGAGTGTCACGACTTGTTACCAATTTGTTGAGGGATCTTCAGAGTTATTCGTCTATGTGTTCATAGGGTATGCGGCAGGGGAACCTAGTGCCGGCCCGAAAACACAAATAACTTGAGGATTATCAAAATGTTCCGTAAAAGACCTCTCACAATTGCTGTGAGGGCCGCCTTGGGACTGACCACCGTCGTTGGCGTTTTGCCGACGGTTGTGCAGGGAGCCGAGGCCGCACCACAGGGGCCCGAACAAATCATCGTCACGGGATCGCGCATCGAACAGCCGAACGTGATCTCCTCCAGCCCGGTCACGCAGATTAGCGGCCAGGAACTGGAATTCACCGGCGCCACCCGCGTGGAAGATCTGGTCAAGAACATCCCGCAAGCCTTCTCGCAGCAGAACTCCGGGACGGTGAACGGGTCCACGGGCACCGCGACCATCAACTTGCGCGGACTCGGCGCCGACCGCACGCTGGTGCTGGTCAACGGACGTCGTCTGCCGGCGGGTTCGCCGATTCAGGGCGGCACCGGGGCCGACGTCAACGAAATTCCGGCGGGCCTCATCGACCACGTCGATGTGTTGACGGGCGGCGCATCGTCGGCGTACGGCTCCGATGCCGTCGCCGGTGTCGTCAACTTCATCATGAAGGACAACTTCCAGGGTGTGCAGTTCGACTATCAGTTCAGCCAGTCTACCCACGACAACAACAACAGCGGGATGGCAAAGCGCCTCGCGGAGCAGGGCTTCCGGCAGCCGTCCGATCGCCAGTATCAGGGCGACATCAACAACATGTCGATCATCATGGGCGGTGATCTGGATGACGGCCGCGGCAACATCACCGTGTACGGTACGTATCGCAAGATCGACCCAGTGCTGCAAGGATCGCTCGACTATAGCGCGTGTGCACTGAATACGCCGGTGTCCGACGGCTGCGGCGGCTCGGCGACTACCCCATGGGGTACGTTTTCCGACTTCGCCACCTACGCGTTCAAGGTTCAGGGCAACGAGTTCGTGCCCACGGGCGCCGCGGACGGGGTCTCCGATCTGTACAACTACGGCGCTCTGAACTACTTCCAGCGTCCGGACCAGCGCTACACCGCGGGCTTCTTCGCGCACTACGACATCACCGACCGGGTGCAGGCGTACGGCGAGTTCGGTTTCATGGACGATCACACGGTGGCGCAGATCGCCCCGTCGGGCGACTTCTTCGTCGCACCCACGACCAGCACCATCAGTTGCGGCAATCCGCTGCTGTCGGCGCAACAGGCTCAGGTACTGTGCGGTGACTTCGGCTTGGGACCCACCGATTCGCAAACGATCTACATCGGTCGTCGCAACGTCGAAGGCGGCCCGCGCCAGGATGACCTGCGGCACACGAGCTACCGCGGTGTGTTCGGCTTCAAGGGCCAGATCGACGATACGTGGCGCTACGACGCGTACGGGCAATACTCCACCGTCGTCATGCAGGACACGTACAAGAACGACATGTCGACCACGCGAATCTCGCGGGCGCTGAACGTCGTCACCGATCCCGATCCAAACTCGCCGACATTCGGCCAACCGGTCTGCCAATCGGTCGTCGACGGTTCGGATACCAAATGTGTGCCCTGGAACATCTTTACTCAGGGCGCCGTGACGCAGGACCAGATCGACTACCTGGTGTTGCCGCTGTTTGCCAACGGCAATACGCAGCAGCGCATCTACTCCGGCTATGTGGCGGGCGATCTCGGGAACTACGGCGTCAAACTGCCGTGGGCCGATGGCGGAGTTCAGACGGTGTTCGGTCTCGAGTATCGGAACGAGAGTCTGAAATACGATCCGGACCAGGGTTACGAGAGCGGCGACGGCGCCGGCCAGGGCGGTGCGCGAACACCTGTCAATGGCAGCTATAACGTGAAGGAATTCTTCACCGAAGTAAGCATTCCGCTCATCGAAGGCGCACCGTTCGCGGATTCGGTCGTATTGGATCTCGGCTATCGGTACTCCGACTACTCGACCGGCGACAACACCAACACCTATAAATACGCCGGCACCTGGGCGGTCAATCCGAGCATCAAGTTCCGCGCCAGCTACAACCGCGCGGTCCGTGCAGCGAACGTGCAGGAACTGTTCCTCCCACAAGGCCTGAATCTGTTCGAAATGAGTTCCGATCCGTGCGGCGGACCACTTACCAACGGCGTCACCGCGGCGGGCTACAACCTGGCTCAATGCGCGCGCACCGGGGTTACAGCCGGTCAGTTCGGTAGCATCGCGAGTTCTCCGGCATCCCAGTACAATTACCTGCAAGGGGGCAACCCAAATCTGAAGCCGGAAGTATCGGACACCTACTCTGCCGGTTTCGTGTTCACGCCTGAGTTCCTCAACGGACTGACGCTGACAGTCGACTACTACGACATCAAAGTCGAGAAAGCGATTTCGTTTCTGAGCCCGGAATTCGTCCTGAACCAATGTCTGGATACCGGCGACGCCCAGTATTGCAACAACGTGAAACGCGGCGACAACAACGAATCGTTGTGGATCGGCAGCAACCTGCAAACCAGTGGATACATCACTGCGACGAACCTCAACATCGCGAAGTATGTGGTGAAGGGTTACGACGTTGCGACCACGTACACGTTCGATATCAACGACTGGGGCAGCGTCACGCTCAACGATCTGTTGACCTACACGGATACGTGGGATCAAACCGAGATCAAGGGCACGCCGACGGAGCAATGCCTGGGCAGATGGGGAAGCCCGTGCACCGGACCGATCTTCAAGATCCGCAACAACCTGCGCGCAACCTGGGATACGCCATGGCGTGTGCAGCTCAGCGCGATGTGGCGTTACCAGAGTGAAGCCAAACAAAATGGCGGCAATGCCAATTTGGCGCCAATCAGCTACTTCGACCTGGCCGGCCAGTGGGAGATCAACGATACGGCAACGCTCCGTGCCGGTGTCAATAATCTGCTCGACACGAAGCCGCAGTTGGTGGGCGGCGATGCGGGTCCGGCAACCGATGGCAACGGCAATACGTTCCCGGGGGCCTACGACGTATTGGGCCTGTACTACTTCGGCGTCATCAGCGTGAAGCTGTGATCTGATCCGCCACTTCGCAAAGGGCGCCTGACGGCGCCCTTTTTTTCGCCTGTTTTGTCAGTCGCGGCCTGTCCGACCGAACAGCCCCCTCAAACGAGACAGGCCGCGCCTCAGCGTGGCTGTCGGTGCGTGAGAGCCTTCCCGCAACGCACCCGTCTCCAGATCCACGTTTGCAGCTTCGAGCGCCGCGACGAGTGGACCGAGATGGGTTCCATAGAGCGCCGCCTTGCCGTTACGCAGCGTCACCGGCTCGCGCGCCTGAACCGCACTGAACGTCGAAATCGCCCGCTCCGCCGCCTGAAAATTCAGGCATTGCGGCTCCCACTCCAGCCCGCTGGCCGCGATGAGCCCTCGCGCATGCACATCGAAATCCGTCACGAGGTCTTCGTACTGGATCGTGACGAATCGATCCGGCAGCGTATGCTCCCAATGCGCCACCAATCGCGCGTACTGACCGTAGAAGTGGCCGATGTCTTCGAGACCGTGCGCGAACGACCAGAATTTCGTGAACTCGTGGCGAAACACCGACAACCCCGTCTCGAGCGGATCGCGGCGAATGTGAATGATCTTCGCGTTCGGGAACAGCCGGGCGATGAGTCCAACCGCTTCGAAATTCAGCGGATGCTTGTCGGTGAAATGATCTGCCCCGGCAAGGTCTGGTAGTTCAGCGTAATACCCATCGATCCAGCGACGCGTGACATCGGAGGCCGGCGCGCGCGCAGCGGCGTCGTCGATCGACGCCAGGAACTCGCCCACGATGAATGGCATCGCCCCCCGCTCACCGCCGGCCTTCACGCGCGAGTGCGCCGACAAAATGCTCTCGACCAATGTGGTGCCGGAACGCGGCATGCCGACGATAAAGATCGGCGTCGGTGTTCGTGCACGCCCCTCTTCCACATCGTTGGTAACGATCGGGGCCGTCAGCTTTTCGGTGCGTGCCTCGCTGCGGCGCGCGTCATACGCCATCCCTTCAGCGTCCACTACGCTGGCGCCCATCGCGTTGGCGCGTTCATAGGTGGCGAACGCGCGTTCGATTTCATTCCGCGCGTCGTAGCCGTCGGCTAGCGCAAACGCTGCGCTGATCCGATGCTCCACGGGTAGCGTCGCCTCTTCGGATAGTCGCCGCAGGTCACTCATCTGCCGATCCGAGAAGCGACCGTGGTTGAGCCGGCTCAACTGCGTGTAAACCGGCACGTTGTCGGGATACTGTTCCACGCAGCGCAAGCAGTAGGTCTTCGCGTCTTCGAGCCGACCAAAATACGTCAGCAGGAGTCCCTTCGCCGCAAGCATCTCGGCGAGTTGGGGCGCATCCGCCTCAGCGCAATCCAGCGCCGTGGTGGCCGCCGCAAAATCCTGCGCGTGCATGCAGATTCTGGCGTAGGCCGTCAGGTTGTCTGCGGTCTCGCCGGCGCGCTGCAGCACCCCTTGGTATGCCTGCGACGCCGCGCGGTAACGGCCCTGCTCGAACAGCGCGCGGGACAGTCCATACCAGCCAACGATTTCATTCGTGTGAGTTTGGGTCAGTGACCGCGCACGTGTTTCGAGCGCGGCCCAGTCGCGCTCGGCAATCGCATGCTCGACCTGAAGACGAAGCGTCGCGGGGTCGTTCGGCCGCAGTCGAACTGCGGTGTCGAGCGCGGCGCGGGTACCCGCAGTGTCCTGCAGTGCGGCGCACGCACGCGCCAGCTTGATAGCAATTGCGAACCCCTCGGGGTCGAGTTCGAGTGCCTGCCCGTAGGCGGCTCGCGCATCGGCCGCGTGCGCCTGAGCCATCCGAACGTCACCCAGCTTCACCCAGGCGTGCAAAGATCCCGGGTTTTTCGCGATCACCGCGTCGAGTTCATCCGCCGCACGATCGAACTGTCGGGTTTGTTGCAGCAGCTCGACTAGGTTGAACCGAAATCCAGCTTCGCCGGGTTCCCGCTTCACCGCCTGGCGCAACGGCGCTTCCGCTTCGCCATAGCGGCCCAGACGCACCAACGTCAGGCCGCATAGACTCTGCGCTTCGGCATCGAGCGAACGGAGTTTCAACGCGCCACGAAACTCCACCAGCGCCTGCGCCATGTGTCCAGCCTGGTACGACTGCACGCCACGCGCAATCAGCTCGTCGAAGGTTGGGCGCTTCATCGACGGATTGGACTCAACCGTTGTTCAACCCCAACGCCGCCAACTTGCCCGCATAGCGCTCTTTGACGTCGGCTTCGTCACTGACGCGCTCGGCGGTCGCAATGGCCGAACGCGCATCGGCCACGTCGCCGAGCCGGTAGTGGATGAGACCTTCGAGGAAATACAGGCGGTGATCGTCGCGTTTCAGCGAGATCGCATGTTTGATCTCACTCAGCGCACGGTCGTAGTCACCGTCGCGATAGGCTGTCTCCGCCAGCTCGTAGTGATAGTACGGATTTCGGTCTTCGAACGAATGGATGCGCGCCCGGTATTCGGCTGCGAGACGCTTGTCGCCCAGCTTTTCGTAAAGACGCGCGAGATTCGTCAATGCCGACTTTTCGTCGGGATCGACGCTCAATGCGTGCTGGTACGCCGCTTCGGCAAATTCATAATGCTGCTGACGCGAATACAGCGCGCCGAGATTCACCCATGCGCCGGCGACCCGACGACTCTTCTCAATCGCAAGTTTGAAATTTGCGAACGCACCGCGCAGATCGCCCGCCCGCATCGCTTCGACACCGCGATTGTTGTAGAACAGCGAAAACGCCACCCGGTCATCGACGACCTGCCGCGGAAACGACCCCCGGAAGTCGGGCGTATTGAAGTCGACGACATAGTCGCGCGTGAAAACGGCCTGGTCCGGCATACCCATGCGCACGTTGTGGACAATCACGTTGATATGGTTGTTCAACATCACCCAGCCGTCGGCGGCGTCCCAGATTGGCGGCACGTCGACGACCTGATACTGCGCATCGAGACCATCCTCACGCGCAAGCGCGACGAACAGGTTGGTGAACGACAGACAGTTGCCCTGATGACCGCCAAACGTTTCCGCCGCGGTCATCGTTTTGTCGGTGTCGTATTTGAGGCTCAGATATCCCGAATCGCGCATGCCCCTGAGCAGGCGCTTCATGCGCAGCCAGTCGACCGCCATGTTGCGGCCATGCGCGTCTACGAAGGCGCGCATCGCATCGGAGACACCGAGGATGTCTGCTTCCTGAGCGACCGGCACCGTTTCACCGAACAGCTCCCGACCGTCCAGCAGAGGAGATTGCTGGACCGCAGCGTGCCGGCTCGCCGTGGTCGAACACGCGGCCAGCAACAGCAACACACCCATGCACGACAGACAGCGCAACATAGTTCGGATCGTCCTCCACCGCGTTCTAAAATGAAACCGGTTTGGCCCCTTCATTTGGATACGACCCATGCCCCACGCCGACGACGCCCAGCAGGCCCTCCAAGATCTACTGCAGGATCAGAGCCTGCGCGGCTCCGCGACGATCGAGCCCGGTGCGCCGCTGCTACGGACGCGCTTTGCCGCTGCCGACGCAGCAGCCGCGGCGCTGGCGGCCGGCGGCGTGGCGGCCGCGGCTATTCACGCGGCGCGAACCGGCGGACAGGCCGAAGTACGCGTCAACCGGCGCCAAGCAGAAGCGTCGCTGCTCAGCTTCGCGATGCAACGGTTTGCCGATCCGGATCGCGCGCCGGCGATGCGCGTCGCGCCGGAACGCCGCACCGCGGCCGCCGGTTTCTATCCGACACGCGACGGACGCAGCATCTACCTGCACGCCGGGTTTCCGCACAACACACAAGGTCTGCTCGAGTTGCTGAACGTTGCAGACGACCGCGACGCAGTCGCCGGGGCGTTGCGCAGACGAACCGGGCGCGAACTCGAGGATGCCATCGCGGTCGCCGGCCTGTGCGGTGCGATGGTGCGTGATGCGGACGAATGGGACGCGAGCGACGCCGGTATCGCGCTCGCGGCACGGCCCGTGGTCGAGGTGGTTCGAATCGGCGATTCCCCACCGATTCCGTTTCCGGCCTCGGGCAATCGGCCGCTCGACGGCATCCGCGTGCTCGACCTGACCCGCGTTCTAGCCGGACCGACGTGCGCGCGAACGCTCGCGATGTACGGCGCTGACGCGCTCCGCATCGGGGCCGCACAGCTGCCGTCGATTCCGCTGTTCGTCGCCGATACGGGGCTCGGCAAACGCACCGCATTCGTCGATCTCAAGTCCCCATCCGGCCGCGATACATTGCGCGGGCTCATCGGCAGCGCAGACGTGTTTTCGCAGGGCTATCGAAGTGGCGCACTCGAGCGGCTCGGATTCGGTGAGACAGAGGTGGTGACCGCGAGGCCCGGCATCGTCTACGTATCGATCAACTGTTACGGCCACCACGGGGCGTGGCGGACCCGACCGGGATGGGAACAACTGGCTCAGACAGTCACCGGCATCGCCCACGCGCATGGACACGATGTGCACGACGACGCGCGGCCCGAACTGTTGCCCGCCGCCGTCACCGACTACACGACGGGCTACCTCGCGGCATACGGCGTGATGGCTGCGCTGCTGCAACGCGCCGAGCACGGCGGCTCGTACGCGGTGCGCGTATCGCTCGCGCGCACCGGCATGTGGCTGCGCAGTCTCGGCCGCGCCACGCAACTGCCGGATGTGATGCCACTGGCCGATGACGAACTCGATCGCATGCGCCAGCGCATCGACACCGCGTGGGGGCCGCTCGAACATCTGCGCGCGCCGGTGCTGTTGAGCGGTGTTCGGGTCGAATGGCGGCTGCCGCCCGCGCCGCTGGGTGCCCATCCGCCCCAGTTCTCGGCGCACGCCGCCCTTTAGTCAGACTGAACCCCTCGGTGCCGGCCGATGCAGGCAACGACGATGCACCGTGCGCAGCAGTACCGAGATCGCCGGGGCGCCTTTCGCACTCAGCAAATTTGGTTTAGCGTTCCCCCCTTCATGGGGGAACTGCATGACCGACATTTCGGGTCCGACTGCTGCGCTCGCCGAACGCATCGGCGCCACGCGATACACCGCACTGCCCGCCGCCGCGCAAACGGTCGCGAAGCAGTGTCTGCTCGATTTCATCGGTGTGGCCATCGCAGGCGCACGGGAACCGCTCGTCGAGATCCTCGCGGCTGAAGCCGACGATCTCGGCGGCCACGAGCAGGCCGCGTTGATCGGCAGAGGCACGCGCGCCAACGTCGAACAGGCAGCGCTGATCAACGGCGCCGCGGGTCACGCGCATGACTACGACGACGTGCACCTGGCGATGAATGGTCATCCGACCGTTCCGGTGGCACCTGCGGTGCTGGCGCTCGCTGAACATCACCATAAAGGGGCGCATGCGCTGCTGGCTGCGTTTGCGGCCGGGGTTGATGCCGAGTGCATCATTGGACGCTACATCGGCGGCTCACACTACGCCGAAGGCTGGCACGCGACCGGCACGCTCGGCAGTTTTGGTGCCGCGGCGGCTGCCGCGAATCTGTTGGGGCTCGACACCGATGCCACGGCCCGCGCGCTCGGTATCGCCGGCACGCAGGCCGCAGGCCTCAAGTCGCAATTCGGCACGATGTGCAAGCCGCTGCACGCCGGCCACGCAGCGGCCACCGGCGTACAGGCTGCGCGGCTCGCTGCGCGTGGGTTCACCAGCCGCACCGATATTCTGGAAACGCCGCAAGGGTTCGCAGCAACACAAGCGCGAAGCGCCTCCGTCGAGCGGTTCAACCAGGCCTTGACGCAGGACAGCTATCTGCCTGGGGTGTGCTTCAAATACCATGCCGCCTGCTACATGACGCATTCGTCGATCGAAGCGGTGCGTGAACTCATCGACACGCATCGCATCGCACCCAACGACATCACCGAGGTTGAACTGACCGTCAACGAGGGTCACTTCGATGTGTGCAACATTGCCGAGCCGCGCAGCGGGCTCGAAGCCAAATTCAGTCTGCGCTTTACCGCCGCGATGGCGCTCGCCGGCCGCGAGACGTCCGGTATCCAAACCTACACCGATGAATTGACGCGCGATCCGCAGCTCGTCGCGCTGCGTGACAAGGTCAGCGTGGTGGCGTGGCCCAACGCGCGCGCCGAGTCGCGGGTGCGAATTCACATTGGCGAGCACAGCTTCGAGACGGAGACGAACGTCGGCATCCCGTTGATCGATCTCGATGCGCAATGGAACAAGTTGATCGGAAAATTTCATGCACTGGTCGACCCGATTCTGGGTCGCGCGGTGGCGAGCCGATTGGCCGAGACGTGCCGGCATCTCGAGAATGAAGGACGCCTCGATTCGTTCTGGAGCCTGATCGGAGGCCACCCATGAGCGAGACGGATTTTCGCAGCCGCGCCAAGCTGATCACTAAAGGCCACCGCTACGAAGACATGACCGAGGGGCGTGTGTTCGAGCATCATTGGGGACGCACGATCACGTCCGGCGACAACGCCGCGTTCACGACGTCGACATTGTCGTTCTGTCCGCTGTATTTCAATGAACCGTACGCGCAATCGCTGGGGCATCCGCGCACCGTCGTAAACCCACTCCTCGTCTTCAATACGGTGTTCGGGCTCAGCGTCGAGGATCTGTCCGAAGGTGGCGGGCCGTTTCTCGGCGTCGATGCATGCGCCTTCGTCAAACCGGTGTACGTCGGCGACACGCTGATCGCGCGCAGCACAGTACTGAACGCGCGCGCATCGAAGGGACAGGCCGGCTACGGCATCGTCACGTGGCACACCACGGGCAGCAATCAACACGGCGAAACGGTGATCGAGTTCAATCGAACTAATCTGGTTCGCCAGCGAGGGAATTCGGGATGAGGCGCGCAGCATGAGCCTCACGGGTACCCGGAACTGTTTCGAGGATTTCGTGCCGGGCGAGGTGATGCGCCACGCACGGGGCAAGACGATGTGCGAACAGGATAACGTCGGCATCACGTTGATGGTGCTGAACACGGCGGACGCGCACTTCAACGAAGACGTCATGCAGCGCTCGGCGATGGGCGGACGCGGCTGGACGCAGCGGGTGCAGTTCGGCGGCGTCACGATCGCGATGGTGATTGGCCTGGCGATGCAGGATACCGGCGAGAACGCCCTCGCCGAATTGTCGCTCGACAAGATCCGCCTCAAGTCGCCGGTCTTCCACGGCGACACGCTGTACGCCTTTACGGAGGTGTTGAGCAAATCCGATGCAGAACAAGGCGACGCCGGCATCGTGACCTTCAAGCACTGGGGTGTGAATCAGAAAGACGAGGTCGTGTTCGAAGGCGAACGGCGCGTGCTGATCAAACGCCGAAGCCCCATCCGTTGACGTGTACTTCGCTGACGTGGAAAGGGCTGACGTGAACAGGGTCCGCTGACATGCCGGGCGCGCTCGAAGGCCTGAAGGTCATCGATCTGACGATGATGCTGGCGGGGCCGTTCTGCACGATGCTGCTCGCCGATCAGGGCGCCGACGTCATCAAGGTGGAACCCATCGGCGGCGATGGCACCCGCCGCATGGGGCCCTATCCCACCGAGGTGGGTCGCCGGACGCCGTATGGCGCGTACTTTCAAAGCATCAATCGCGGCAAACGATCGATCGGCATCGACTTGAAGAGCCCAGCCGGCAAGGACGCGCTGCGCGCCTTGGTGCGCGATGCCGACGTGCTGATCGAGAACTATCGAGCCGGTGTCATGGACAAACTCGATCTCGGCTACGAATCGCTGGCCGCAATCAATCCGCGGCTCGTGTATGCGGCAATTCGCGGTTTTGGTGACCCGCGCACCGGCGAGAGTCCCTACGTGGATTGGCCGGCGTACGACGTGATCGCGCAGGCAATGGGCGGCATGATGGGCATCACCGGCCCGAAAGGTTCACCAACCAAGATCGGCCCCGGTGTCGGAGACACGTTGCCGGCGGCGCTGACGGCATTCGGAGTGATGGCGGCGGTGTACCGCGCCAACAAGACCGATAAGGGGCAGTTCGTCGACGTCGCGATGTACGATGCGGTGCTCGCATTCTGCGAGCGAATCGTCTATCAGTATTCGTATACGTCGAAGATACCCGGCCCGGAAGGCAACAGTCACCCGCTGCTGTGTCCGTTCGGCCTGTTCCCGGTGCGCGACGGGCTGGTTGCAATCGCCTGCCCGATGGATCAGTTCTGGGCGCCGTTGGCGCGTGCGATGGGTCGCGCCGATCTCGTCGATCACGCCGAGTACGCGACCAACGAAGCACGCGTGACGCACAATGCCGAGGTCGTCGCAATGATTTCGGCCTGGACCGCTACGTTGACGAAGGCCGAACTGAAGGCCCGTCTCGGCGGCCTCGTGCCGTTCGGGCCGGTACACGACGTTGCCGATATCTTCGCCGATCCGCACGTACGCGTCAGAGGAATGCTGGCGGAAGTCGAACAGCCCGGGCTCGAACGAAACGTCTACATCGCTGGTACGCCAATCAAGATGACTGCGACGCCAGGCGGCGTTCGCACCCGTGCGCCGCTGTTGGGCGAACACTCGGACGAGATTCTGGCGGAGCTCGGCTATTCGGCGGCCGACATCGAATTCATGAAACAAAACGGAGCCATCTCATGACCTCTCGAGCACCTTCCCGCGCTTCTTCTCGCGTCTTGTCTCGCGATGGAGGCGGCGTGCGGCGCGCACGACGCTGCCAGCTGTCGGTACCCGGCAGCAGCGAAAAGATGATGGCCAAGGCGGCTGCTCTGCAACTCGATCACGTCTTTCTCGATCTCGAAGACGCCGTCGCGCCCAACGCGAAGCCCGCCGCGCGCGGCAAAATCGTCGCGGCACTGAACGATCTGCACTGGACGCCGCGCACCGTGTGCGTGCGCATCAACGACGTCGAGACGCAGTGGTGCCACGACGACATCATCGAAGTCGTGACCGGCGCCGGCGCGAAGCTCGACACGATCATGCTGACGAAGGCGAAGAGCGCGCACGACGTGATGTTCGTGCACCTGCTGCTCGATCAACTCGAAGCAAAACTCGGTTTGCCGCATCGGATCGGCATCGAGTGTCTGATCGAAGAAGTGGAAGGCATGATGAACGTCGACGAGATCGCAGCGTGCTCGGACCGCCTGGAATGCCTGATCTTCGGTATGGGCGATTACTCGGCGAGCCAGCAGATGCAGGCGTTCTCGGTCGGCGAGTCCGGCCCCTACCCCGGCGACGTGTGGCACTACCCGCGCTATCAGATGACGATCGCGTGCCGCGCGAACGGCATCGATCCCGTGGACGGACCGTACGCGAACTTTCGCAACCCCGACAGCTTCCGGCGCGAGGCGGAACGCGCCCACGCGCTCGGCATGGTCGGCAAGTGGGCCATTCACCCCAGTCAGGTCGAAATCGCCCAACAAGTCTTCTCGCCCGCGCCGGATGCGGTGGCCGCGGCGCGCAAACAAAAGACCGCGTATGCCGAAGCGCTGGAACAGGGCCTCGGCGCGATCAACGTCGACGGCGTGATGATCGACGCAGCATCGATCCGTATCGTGCAGAACCTGCTCGACCGCGCCGATTTGTATGGCATGTAAGACAGGGGTCAGAGCGACCCTGACCCCGTTCTCCCCGGAGGCACGATGACATCTCCCTATCTCACAGAAGAGCGCCTGATGATTCAGGCGGCGGCACGCGAATTCACGACTAAAGAAGTACTGCCGGTCGCCAACGAGCTGGACCCGGTGCAGGGCGACATTCCAATGGAGCTGCGCCGCAAGATGGGCGAGCTCGGCTACTTCGGTATCCGCACATCCGAGGAACACGGAGGTCTCGGACTCGGCGTGTTCGAGTACTGCCTGATCGCCGAGGAACTCGCGCGCGGCTGGATGAGCGTGGCGAGCATCATCGCGCGCGCCGGCGGCATGATGGCCGTGGGCGGCTGGCCGCTCGAAAAGCGGATCGAGCAAACCCGCAAAGCCGCGCGCGGCGAATATCTCGCCGCGGTGTCGCTGTCCGAACCTGGCGTCGGTTCGGACCTCGCCGCAGTGAGTTGTCGCGCCGTACTCGATGGCGACGAGTGGGTCATCACCGGTAACAAATACTGGTGCACCTTCGCAGACGGCGCCGACTACATCCAACTGCTCGCGCGGGTCGAAGCGCCCGGCGAGGAGGTCCGCTACGCGGGTTTGCGCACGTTCATCATCGAAAAGGAACGCGGCACACTGCCGAAAGGCTGCGCCGGTTCGCCTATTCCCAAAATCGGCTACTTCGGTTGGAAAACGTACGAGCTCGCATTCGACGGCTGCCGTATTCCGAAACAGAACATCATCACCGGTGGTGATTCCGAAGGCTTCAAGAACACCGTTTCGTTCCTCAATTCAGCCCGCGCGCACACCGCGGCGCGGTCAATCGGCCTCGCGCGCGGCGCGCTCGAAGACGCGATGGCTTACGCCCACGAGCGGGTGCAGTTCGGCGTGCCGATCGCGGACTTTCAGGAGACCCGCTTCAAGATCGCGCGCATGGCGAGTGAAATCGAAGCAGCGCGCGCATTGATGTACGACGTCGCGACCCGCATGGATGCAGGTGAGAAATGCGACAAAGAAGCGGCGATGGTGAAATGGTTCGCCAGCGAAATGGCCGAACGCGTGACCTCCGATGCGCTGCAGATCTTCGGCGGCGCCGGTTACACGAAGCTGCACGCGGTGGAGCGCTACTGGCGCGACGCCCGGCTGACCAAAATCTTCGAAGGCACCAGCGAGATTCAACTGCGCATCATTTCCGACCGGTTGCTCGGCAAACCGACCCATCGGGCAACCTCATGAAAACGCATATTCAAGGACACTGATGCTGTGACGATACCCAATGTGTATGAGGCCATGAGCACCCT
Organism: uncultured Gammaproteobacteria bacterium; assembly: GCA_963812255.1. Classification (GTDB taxonomy): domain Bacteria; phylum Pseudomonadota; class Gammaproteobacteria; order Pseudomonadales; family Azotimanducaceae; genus DATJGR01. Next base: position 262,738 of record CAWEUM010000003.1, read on the forward strand.
GCGCGCGGTGCGGCGGCTCAAACCCGACCCGATCCCAACGGATGTACTGGGCCGCGTGCTGCAAGCCGCTGCGTGGGCGCCAACCGGCGGCAATGCGCAGCCGTGGCGCATCGTGCTGGTGACGGATCCGAAACCCAAGGCCGCGCTCGGCGCGCTGTATGCGAGTTCCTGGAAGCGATTCGCGAAAGTCTACGAACAGCGCTTCGGGGCGCTGGCCGAAGCGGACCGCGCGCGAGAGATGCGTACGCTCGCCGCCGGCGATTACCTCGCGGACCACTTTCACGAGACACCCGCGATTGCGGTGTTCTGCTTCAATCCGAAGAACATGGCAATCACCGATGCAAAGCTCGATCGCGTCTCCGTCGTCGGCGGCGGATCGATCTACACCGCCGTACAAAATCTGATGCTCGCGTGCCGCGCAGAAGGGCTCGGCTGCGTGCTGACCACGCTGTTGTGTGAGCACGAAGAGGCAGTCCGCTCGATTCTCGCGATTCCGCAGCCGTGGGGCACAGCTGCGGCGATTCCGATGGGCTATCCCAAAGCAACGGGACACGGTCCCATCCGGCGGCGCGGACCCGACAAGCTGGTGTACGCAAATCGGTGGGGCGCGGCGCCGGGATGAACGAACTCCTCACCGCCGCGCAGCGCCTCGCCCCGACATTCGCGCAGCGCGCATCGGAGATCGAGCAAGCCCGCAGAATTCCCGCTGACATTTCGAAGCAAATGGCCGCCGCCGGCTTCTATCGCATGTTCGTGCCGACCGAATACGGCGGTTCCGAAACGCCGCCGGCCGACGCATCGCGCGTATTCGAAACGCTGGCGCGAGCAGATGCATCGTGCGGTTGGGTGGCGTTCATCGGCGCCACCAGCGGTTCCGTGCTGGCGCGCCTTCCTGCAGATTCCGCCCGTCAAATCTTCCACGACCCCGAGACATTGATCTGCGGCGTATTCGCACCGTCAGGCAAAGCGCAAATCGTCGACGGCGGCTTCAACGTGAGCGGCCGCTGGCAGTGGGGTTCGGGTTCGCAGAACGCGCGGTGGGTTCTGGGCGGCTGCACGTTCAGTCGCGACGGTGACTTGTTGCGCACGCGCAGCGGCGCGCCGCGCAATCACATGCTCGTGTTCGCGCCGGAGCAGATTCAGTTTCATGACACGTGGCATGTCAGCGGGCTGCGCGGCAGTGGCAGTCTCGACTTCGAAGTGCGCGACGTGTTCGTGCCCGAATCGCGCGCTGTCGGCTATCTGATTCACGAAAACCCGCCACGTCCGTTGTATCAATTTCCGCAGTTCAGTCTGCTCGCGCTCGGTATCGGCGCGGTCGCGCTCGGTATCGCGCGTGGTGCGATCGACGAGCTTGTTGCGCTTGCCGCAGGCAAAGTTCGCGCCGGCAGCAGCGCGTCGCTCGCGAGCCGGCCGTACGCGCAGATGGAAGTGGCCGGCGCCGAGGCGACCTTACGCGCCGCGCGGGCGTACTACTACGAAGCCATCGACGCCGCGTGGGCCCAAGCGCTACGAGGCCAGCCGATCCCGGTCGATCAACGCCGCGATATGCGCCTGGCCACCACGCACGCGGTGCAGGCCGCGGTGCGCGTGGTCGACGCCATGTACACGCTGGCCGGCGGCAGTTCGGTATACGACAGCAGCGGTCTGCAGCGCCGCTTTCGCGACGTGCACGTCGCCACACAGCACATCATGGTGGCGCCGAGCACGCTGGAAACCGTCGGCCGCTTGATGCTCGGCATCGAGACGAATACGCAGAGCCTTTGACAGCGTTGATCAAGCGTCCGGTCGACGTAGTCCACCATCCGGTCGACGTGATCGACCATCCGGTCGACGTAGTCACCATCCGGTCGACGTGATGCGCGCGAAGCCGGTGATATACTCGCCCGAACCCGAGCGAACTGGAGCACGCCATTGGCCGAGCGACCCGCGACCCTAGGAAAACTGCAGTCTTCCGGCTATCGGGTACTACCGGTCAAGGCAGAGTTGCGCAAGAACCTGATTGCGAAGCTGCGCGAAGGTGAACGGCTGTTTCCCGGTATCGTCGGCTACGACGAAACCGTGCTGCCACAATTGCAGAACGCGCTGTTGTCCGGCCAGGACCTGATTCTGCTCGGCGAACGCGGCCAGGCAAAGTCGCGCATCCTGCGTTCGCTGGTGTCGCTGCTCGACGAGTGGACACCGGTGCTCGACGGCGTCGAGATTCCGGAGAATCCGTTCGATCCGATCTCTGCGCAAGGCAAGCAACTCGTCGCCGAGAAAGGCGACGCAACGCCGATCCGCTGGATGCACCGCGACGAGCGCTATGCCGAAAAGCTCGCCACGCCCGACATCACCATTGCAGACCTGATCGGCGAGGTAGACCCGATCAAGGTCGCCGAAGGCCGCTATCTGTCGGACGAATTGACAATCCACTACGGCCTGCTGCCACGCGTCAATCGCGGCATCTTTGCCGTCAACGAATTGCCGGACCTCGCCGAACGCATTCAGGTCGGGCTGTTGAACGTGCTCGAGGAGCGCGACATTCAGATCCGCGGTCATCGGGTGCGCCTGCCGCTCGACGTGTTCCTCGTCGCGACCGCGAATCCGGAGGACTACACCAATCGCGGTCGCATCATCACGCCGCTGAAAGACCGCTACGGCGCGCAGATTCGCACCCACTATCCCGAAGATCTCCACCAGGAGATCGAGATCATGGAGCAGGAAGCGCTGCACCTCGACATGGGCGACTACCGCGTCAACGTGCCGGTGTTCATGAAGCAGATCGTCGCCGAGATCACCCACCACGCGCGGCAATCGCCAGACGTGAACCAGCGCTCCGGCGTGTCGGTACGCGCCAGCGTCGCGAATTACGAAGCGCTGCTGGCCAATGCATTCAGGCGCGCGCTGCGTGTCGGCGAAACCGAAGTGGTGCCGCGCGTGTCGGATCTGCCGTTCATCGTGCCGTCGCTGCAAGGCAAGGTGGAGTTCGAGGCGATGGAAGACGGTCAGGAGACGCGCATCATGGACCGCCTGATTCAGGGTGCGGTGAAGGCGGTGTTCGATCGCACGTTCGACATCGATGACGTCGAAGCGGTGGCGCTCGCGTTCAACGACGGCCTTTCGGTGGAAGTGGGCGAAGGCGTAGCATCACGCGAGTACGCCGAGATCGCGGCACAGGTGGAGGGCCTCGGCGACGTCGTCGGCGCGCTCGCCGGTGAAAGCGAAGCCATGCGCGCCACCGCAATCGAGTTCGTGCTCGAAGGCCTGCATCTGCACAAACTGCTCAACAAATACAGCGTGGACGGCCGCGCCTCCTACATGGGCTGATCACATCATGCGCAAGCCGGGCGTTCGCCAGCGTTTCTCATTGTGGGACGGCACCCAGCGGCTGCCGCTCGATCCCGACGACGTGCTCGCCGCAATCGCCGACGACCTGATGGAATACGGCGATCTCGAATGGGCCATGCGCAACCTGATGTCGCGCGGCATGAGAATGCCGCAAGGCGGCTACCGTCAGGGCTTGCGCGACATGCTGCGCAAACTGCGCGAGCAGAAAAAGCAGCGCCTCGACCGCTACAACCTCTCCGGGATCATGAAGGACATCAAGAAGCAGCTCGACGAAGTGCTCGCGATGGAACGCGAGCGGATCGACGAGTGGCTGAACAAAGACAAGTCGGACGCAACCGACGGCACCGAACAGGCGAGCTTCTCCGACGATCTGATGAAGGGGATCGCACAACGCGCGAAGGAGGCCCTCGACGCGTTGCCGCCGGATCCGGCGGGTCAGGTGAAGGCGCTGGAGAAGCACGAATTCCTCAATCCCGACGCACAGCGCAAATTCCTCGAACTGCTGAACCAGCTGCGCCGCGCGATGGCACAGACGTTCTTCAACGACATCGAGCGGATGGTCAAAGAGATGTCGGCCGGTGACATCTCCCGCATGAAGGAGATGATCAAAGCGCTGAACGAGATGCTGGTGAAGAAGATCGCCGGCGAGGACCCGGGCTTCGAAGACTTCATGAACAGGTTTGGCGACATGTTCGGCGACGACCCGCCGCAATCGCTCGACGAGTTACTGGAACGCATGCGCCAGCAGATGGCGGCGACGCAGTCGCTGCTGGCCTCACTGAACCCCGAGCAGCGCGCGCAGCTGCAATCGTTGATGAACGACAAATTCGGCGATCCGGAACTGGAATCCGAACTGCGCCGGCTGGCGAAGGAGATGGATTTCCTGAACCCGGACGGCGCGCGTTACAAGTTCAGCGGCGACGAAGAACTCGATCTCGAAGCAGCCATGAAGCTGATGAACGAGATGCACCAACTCGACGACATGATCGATCAGGTGCAGGACGCGGAACGTCAGGGCGATCTCGACTCGATCGATTCGAATCAGCTCGAAAAGCTGCTCGGCGAAGACGCAAAGGATTCGCTCGACGATCTGAAGAAGCTGCTCGATGCGCTGGAAGACGCCGGCTACATCCGTCCCAACGGCGACAGCTACGAACTCACGCCGCGCGGCTCGCGCATGATCGGTCAGAAGGCGCTCGGCGAGATCTATGCACGGTTGCGTCGGCAGAGCCTCGGCAATCACGCCATTCCGGAGGAAGGCCGCTTCGGCGAGCGTCTGGAGCAAACCAAGCCGTACGAGTTCGGCGATCCGTTCCACCTGCACATGCCGCGGACGATCCGCAACGCAATGGACCGCGAAGGACCGGGCACACCGGTGAAGCTGCGGTCGGACGATTTCGAGATCTATCGCTCCGAACTGATCACGTCGAGCGCGACGGCGATGCTCGTCGACCTGTCGTGGTCGATGGCATTGCGCGGTTCGTTCCAGGCTGCGAAGAAGGTCGCGCTGGCGCTGCACAATCTCATCACGTCGCAATATCCGAAGGACACGTTCTACATCATCGGCTTCGCTGCGTACGCGAAGGAACTGAAGCCCGTCGACCTGCCGTATCTGCAATGGGACGAGTACGTGCTCGGCACCAACATGCAGCACGCATTGCTACTGGCCGAGAAACTTCTGGCCCGGCACAACACCGGCACCAAGCAGATCATCATGATTTCCGATGGCGAACCGACCGCGCATCTCGAGAACGGCCACGCGCAATTTGCCTACCCGCCGACGCGGGCAACGATCCGTGCAACGATGCGCGCAGTGCGGCTGTGCACGCAGAAGAACATCGCGATCAACACCTTCATGCTCGACGCCAACCAGTATTTGAAGCAGTTCATGGACGAGATTGCGAAGATCAACGGCGGGCGCGTTTTCTATACGAGCCCCGAGAAGCTCGGCGAATACATTCTGGTCGATTACGTTCAGCACAAACGCAAGCGGTTGGCACGGCGGGCGTGAATGAATGCGCTCGACAGCGGCTGTCATTGCGCTGTTGCTCGCTGCCTGTACCGAGACGCCGGCTGATCCCTTAGCCGCCGCGCGCCAGGCCATCGAATCGGCGCCGAGTGATCCCGCACCACGCATCGTTCTCGCGCGCCTTTATCTGGACCAAGGTCGCGGCGACCTCGCCGAGGTATTGATCGATCAGGCCATCGAGCGCGGTACACCTGCGCGCAGCCTCGTACCTGAGCGCGCGGAAGCGCTGCGACTGGCCGGCAAGATCGCGGAACTCGACGCACTGCCAATTCCGGAAGAGCCCGTCGCACGCGCGCAGGTTCTGGCGACGCGCGCCAAAGCAGAGCCGTCAGACGCGGCGTTCCAGTTGCTGTATGCGGCGCTCGACAACGCCAATCTGCCGAAGATTCGAACCTGGGCGGACGCCGATCCAGCCGCGGGACGGGCGCGCGCTCAGCACGACTGCGCAAGGTCGCCGCCGGAAAACCTCTACACATGGGACCAACCCACGACACCGCCCACGACTGCTGCGGTGGTCTTCGCGGTCTCATCGACGCAAGAATTGCAGGCCGCCGCGCGCACCGCACCCGACAGCGCGATCATCGAGATCGCCGCCGGCGACTATTCCGGCGCCGTCGCGCAATGGCATCAGAACCATCTCACGGTGCGCGGCGTCGGCGGTCGGCCGCACATCAGCGCCGCGGGAAAATCGGTCGAAGATCGCGACGTCTGGCTGTTTTCCGGCAACGACGTCACCGTGGAGAACGTGGAAATTTCCGGGGCACACAGCCGCCACAACAAGAATGGCGCGTCGATTCGTTTCATGGGGCGCAATCTGACGTTGCGGCACGTTTACCTGCACGACAGCGAAGATGGGCTGCTGACCAGCAACGGCCATCCGGACAGCAGCATCCTGATCGAATACTCGGAATTCGCGCGCAATGGAGACGGCGAAGGCCAGGCGCACAATGTGTACGTCGGTGTCTCCGGACAGGTGATATTCCGCTTCAACTATTCGCACGAATCCAACGTGGGACACCTGTTCAAAAGCCGCGCCGCGCGCACCGTCATCGCCTACAACTATCTCGCCGATCACGCGACCGGTACGTCGAGCCGCAGCATAGATCTGCCGGACGGCGGCCGCGACCTCATCATCGGCAATGTGATCGACCATGGCGCCAGCTCCGTGAATCGCACCATCATCGGGTACGGCACCGAGAATTCTCGTTACGACGACAACGCACTGCAGATCGTCAACAACACATTCTACAACCGATATCTGAATGCACTCGCCATCGACAACCGACGTGCGACGGTTGTTGCGCTCGTCGTCAACAATCTGTTCGCGGGCGCGCCACTCGTTCGGCTCGAAGGTGCCGGCAAGCTGATCGGCAATATGGATCGCGCCGACAACGGATTGGTTGATCCGCGCGACGGCGACTATTCGATCAACGCGTCATCGCCGGCGGTGGACGCCGGCGTCGACCCCGTCACGTTGGGCTTGCCCGATCCGGATAGGGAGTACGTGCATCCAGTGTCGGCGCGGTCGCGGGCGAAGGTATGGAAGATTGACGTGGGCGCGTACGAGCGGTGTGGTTTTGTGATCGCGAAGTGACCGCTCGTGCCGACCCAATCCACTCGGTAAACGTCTCAATATGACTTCGGCAACTCGAGCACGTGCTCGGACACGTAATTCATGATCATTTCCTGAGAGATCGGCGCAATCCGCATCAACCGCGCTTCACGCCAGTAGCGCTCCACGTGATATTCGCGCGCGTAGCCGAATCCGCCGTGCGTCTGCACCGCCTGATCAGCGGCCTGGAACGCGGCATCGGCCGCCAGCCACTTCGCCATGTTCGCCTCAGCGCCGCACGGTTCGCCGGCATCGAGTTTCCACGCGGCCTTGCGTACCATCAGTTCGGCTGCGTCCAGCCGCGTGCGCGCCTCGGCGAGCGGAAACGCGACACCCTGGTTCTGGCCGATCGGCCGGCCGAACACCACGCGCTCGTTGGCGTACGCAACCGCTCGACGCAACGCTACGCGACCAATGCCGATCGCTTCGGACGCAACCAGGATGCGCTCGGCATTGAGTCCGTCGAGCAAGTATCGGAATCCCTTGCCCTCTTCACCGATCCGATCGGTGACCTGCACCGGCAAGTCGTCATACACCACTTCGCAGGTTGCCACCGCGTTGCGACCCAGTTTGTCGATCGGCGAGATCTTGACCTCGGGGCGCTGCAATTCCGCCAACAACAGGGTCATGCCGTCGGTGCGTCGCGCGGCTTGCTCGAGCGGCGTCGTGCGAACCAGCAACAACACGCGCTCCGAATCGAGGGCCTTCGTCGTCCACACCTTTCGTCCGCGCACGATGTACTGATCGCCCAGGCGCCGCGCAGTGGTTTTGATCGACGTCGTATCGGTGCCCGCATCCGGTTCGGTGACACCGAACGCAACGTGCAGATCGCCCCTTGCAACGCGTGGCAGATAGGCCTGCTTCATCGCCTCGCTGCCGTGGCGCACCACGGGGTGCATACCAAAAATCGAGAGGTGAATCGCGCTCGCGCCATTCATCGCCGCGCCCGAAGCGGCCACCTCTTCGAGCACGATCGAGGCTTCCGCAATCCCCCTGCCGCTGCCGCCGTAGGCTTCCGGAATGGCGACACCGATCCACCCCGCCTTTGCCATTGCGTCATAAAAGTCCCATGGAAATTCGTGCGCCTGATCGAGCCGCGACCAGTAGGCGTCGGGAAAGTCCGCGCACACCTTGCGCACCGCAGCGCGAATCAACGCATGCTCTTCGCTCTCATTGAAGTCCATCGACGCTCCTCGGTTGGCAATCACCTCGGCCTCAGCTTAAAGTCAGCCGTCCCCTTGGAGCCAGCGCCGCGATGGCCGGTCAGTACTTTGAGCAATTCGAGGTGGGTGCCGAGTTCACCCATCAGCCGTCGCGCACGGTGACGGAAACCGACAATCTGTTGTTCACGGCGTTGACGCTGAATCCGCAACCGCTGCACCTCGATGCCGAGTTCGCGCGTGGCACCCAGCACGGCCAGATTCTGGTCAACAGCATTTTCACTCTGGGGCTGATCGTCGGCTTGTCCGTCGGCGACACGACCCTGGGCACTACGCTCGGCAATCTGGGGTTCGACAAAACGACGTTTCCGAATCCGGTGTTCATTGGCGATACGATTACCGCACACACCACCGTTATTTCGAAACGCGAATCCAGCTCGAAATCGGACCGCGGCATCGTCACCTTCGAACATCAAGGCATCAATCAGCGTGGCGAGTTGGTCTGTTCATGCGTGCGCGGCGCGATGATGATGCGGCGTCCCGAACGTGGCTGATGATCGTCTGCGGCGTTCGGTTCACTTCGTCCCCGGCGCCAACGAGAAGCTGCTGACGAAATCACTCGGTCTCGCCGCAGATTCATTGGTCCTCGATCTCGAAGACGCCGTCACGCCGGACCGCAAAGACGCGGCCCGCGACATCGTCGGCGGCTGGCTGCGCGATGTGGACTTCGGTCGCCAGGAACGTATCGTTCGCATGAACCCACTGGATACACCGTGGGGGCTGGACGATCTGCGCGTGACGATGCAGACGCCGCCGGATGCGTATCTGGTACCGAAGGTTCGAACTCTGGCCGACATCGAGCAGATCGATCTGACTTTGGAAACGCTGGAGTCGGAGTATGGATTCACGCGGGGTTCAGTGAAGTTGATACTCGTTTCCACCGAGACACCCCAAGGTGTACTCAACCTGCCGACATTCACACAGTGCCCGCGGGTCACGGCGCTGTCCTGGGGTGCGGAGGATTTATCCGCCGCGATCGGCGCGCGGCGTAACCGAGACGACGCCGGCAACTATCTCGACGTCTTCAAATACTGCCGCATCCAGACACTACTATGCGCGACAGCGGCAGGCGTCCAGCCGCTCGACACCGTCTATGTGGATATCAAGGACACCGATGGATTGCGGCGCGATTGCCAGGAAGGTGCCTGGATGGGTTACACGGGTAAGATTACGATCCATCCGGATCAGATTCCGATCGTCAACGAGCTGTTTACGCCATCGGCTGGTGAGGTTGCGGAATCGCGCGAGCTGGTCGCCGCGTTCGAAGCGGCGCAGCGCGAAGGCAACATGGTATTCAGATTCCGCGGCCAGATGGTCGACGTGCCGCACTTGACGCGCGCTCGGACGATCATCGAGCGATCGGAGGCGGCGAAAGCAGCACCTTGAGAGCGTCTATCTCGTTTCGGCGGAGGCGAAGGGGTCAGAGTGCCTTTTGCAGCAAAAGGCGCTCTAACCCCCTTTCTAGAACCGCCCTTCTGTTTCCACGTAGTCCGTAAATCCGGTGAGATCCGCCGAGATCGTCTGCGCATCGAGAATGAACTCGCGAATCGCAGAGATTGCGTCCTTGGAGGACGGCGCCCGCTTCAGCACGTGCTTCAGGATGCTCGCCTCGACCTGGGCTTCGAACTCGGATCGGAACGGACCGACATCGATTCCCTCGCGCGTATGGAAGTACCAGGCCTCGTTCGCACGAAAGATGCGATGAGAGCGAAACCAGGTCCTTGCGGATTCATTCCTGCGGTTCTCCACAAATGAGCCTCCCAAATTTTAGAACCGGTTGGAGCCAACGTCTTGTCGGACCGATTCTCACCCAGTCGATTCGTTAGGTCTGTCGCGTGGTTGTCGCCTGATGTAACCATCGTTCCCGTACTCGACTCCTTCACTCCAACAAATCCGTCGCACAGTCGGGCCGGGCAACGGTGTCCAAACGACGCATCGGCGACTATTATCCAAGCACACCAAGAATGTCTCGAACCGGGGTCCCGATGCGTTACACATCCAGACATCGAACGGCGTGGGTGGTCTTTCTCACGATGCTGTGCGCCTGCAGTACAGCAGTCAAACCGCCGCCGAAAGACGATTCCGTTGGACCCGCATTCACGAAGGAATACCGAATCGGAATCGGCGACAACTTGAAGGTGGATGTGTACCGCAATCCAGACCTCTCGGTTGGCGTGACCGTGCGTCCCGACGGCAAGATCACGGTGCCCGTCGCCGGCGACATCGCCGTGGGCGGCCACACGCCGGAAGAGGTGAGCAAGGTTGTCGCGGCTGCGCTGGCGGAATACGTCAGGGATCCCATTGTGACGACAACGGTCGTCGGGATGGGCAGCAACGAATACCTGACCCGCGTCAGGGTGACAGGTGCCGTGACTACGCCGACATCGATGCCGTATCGAAACGGAATGACCGTGTTGGACGTGGTGCTGGAAGCAGGAGGCGTCAACGAATTCGCCAATCCGTCGGGAACCGTGCTCTATCGCGCCTCGGGGGAACACCTCAAGGTTCGCCTGGACCGGTTGCTGAAAGGCGCGGACATGAGCACCAACTATGCTGTCAAGCCCGGCGACCTGATCGCCGTGCCGGAGCGCTTATTCTGAGTCTGTTCTAAATGATTCCGTCCATCCGTGTTTCGTAAGGGGAAACGAGCATGACGAACGCCCTTTCAATCATTCCGCGATGCCTGTGCGTCGTTGGCATCGCTGCCATCTCGACCCACACATACGCTGTGGACCTCAACGTGCAGGCGGGATATACGGCCGAGTACACGGACAACACCGCGCTCACCGCCAACAACGAGACCAGCGAGTGGATTCAGACCCCGGAGCTGTTGGTGTACGCAGTACAGGAAGGCCCATCGTTGTCGGGATCGGCCGACTACAGCATCTCTCGGCAGTATCACCAGCGAGACACGTTCAACGATCAGACCAACACTCAAGGAACGGCACTCCTAACATGGCGCGCGATCGCGGATCGGTTGACGTTCGACGCAGCCAATGAGAGCACCCTGACGACGATCAATTCGCAAGCCGCGAACGTGCCGACGAACCAGCAGGTAATCAACACGACGACCGGAGGCGCGACGCTCACGGTGCCCGGTTTCAGCAACCACCGAGTCGATCTGCGCTACGAATATTCCATCGTCAATGCGCACCAGACGGAGACCGACAGCAAACGGCAGACAGGCACCGTGTCGTACGTCATTCCGCTGAACGTTACGGATCGAATACAGCTCAACGGGTCCGTCGGCGATGTCAACTACGACAGTTCCCGTTCGGTCGACTATGTCGGCCGCACTGCGGACCTTCAATACGTACGCGGGGGGAAACTGGATGTGATCGAACTCGAGACCCGGATCGGTTATTCCGAGTTCGACCGCAAGCACCTGAGCGACAACCCGTCGGCGACGATTGGCGACGCGACCATCACGTGGCACGCCACCACCATCACGACGTTCGTTGCGTCGTATACAAGGTCATTGCAGGACCAGTCAACAGATCTAGCGACCGGTATTCCGGATTTCGGCCAAACACTCACCGACAACACGAACGTCACCACGCCGTACACACTCGATGCCTGGTCGCTCGGCGTCACGACCCAATTCGGCTACAACACCGTCGATCTCACCGGATACATCGACGATCAGACGTACGAAAACGCCCCTCAAACTGGCCAGCTCGTACAACCCGACCAAAACACGAAGGGCGTGACGCTGGGCATCAGTCGTGCGCTGCGGCCGACGGTGCAAGGGCGGTTGTTTGTCAATTACTCGAAGGCGGACTTCAAGGACAGCAGCAACCAAGACAACTACGACACCGGGCTGCGGCTCGAGTGGACCGGGTGGAGAAACCTGACGGTGGCCGCGGGGACCACGTATAGCAAACGCACCAGCGATGTTGCGTCCCAGGAGTACGATGAATGGGCTGGCGCGATCAGCGTCTTCTACTCGCTCATCGGACAAGCAAGGAGATAGCTGGCTGGAAATTGAACGCGAGCGTGTTAAAGACAAGATCGAGGCGATAGGAATTTGGGAAGTAGTTCAAATCTGGAGGATCTGCTCGAACCTGCCGAATCTGATCGTTTTAGGATGACATCTTTTGGAGGACGAGCATGAGATCTATTCTCCTGCCAGTAATGCAGAGGCGCGATGTCTCCTCTTCTATTATTTCCTTTGCGCTCATTGCGTTTGCATTCAACGCCTACTCCGCGACAGGGCTGAACTTTCCGTCCAATGGCGATGCCCCCGCGGACGCCTTCGTAGCCTTTCAGTGGTCTGATCCCCAGAATAAGGGACTTCCGATTTGGGGGCCCGCCAACGCCGGCGCGACCTACATCTGGAAATATCGTCCGCGCCAGCAGAATGGATATTACGTGACCATGTGGTACTCCCGGGGCGATGGATATTTCAACCAAGGCACACCCGCATATGACGCGTACTACGGTGGGCATCCTTACCCCTATCCACCGCGAGGCGGATCGAGCAACCCCAAGCACGTGTGGGAGTTGGCGGGCATGAACGACGGATCAGACTGGCTGGGAACAGGGGGAGGGTCTGAACCGGAGAGCGGCGGAACTGTTCATTCGTTGGTGACAGACCGTTGGTACACGCAGGCTCTTCGCATCACGTACAACGCCAATGGAACCAAGACCGCCAGATTCTTCATTGACCTTTCGGCTCCGAACAACTCGAGCAACTGGATCGAATCCACTTCTGACGCCAGCTACGGTAACTCGCAACCGCGACAGGCCAAGATCACGTTCGGCGATTCACCGTGGTATCCCCAATACGGCCACGAACGAATGTCCGGAGTTATCCGTCACATAAAGATTTTCGACAAATCCTTGAGCCAAGCCGATATCGTGGCCGAGGGGAATTCGGAATCGCTGGCTACGACCGACGGGCAAAATCACGTTTGGTACATGAGCATCAATCCGACGCCGTCGGACATCACCGACAAAAGCGGTCGCGGCCACAATCCAACCTGGGCTGGCTCTACCCGCCCTGACTTATATACAGACTCGAACGACCCAGTGGTTCCCAATCCGCCCACGGACGTGCGGGTGGAGTAACCGCAAATGGGCTCCACGGATCCCAGAGCATCAATCGGATTGCCGCCGTAGCGACAACTCCATTACAAGGTGTGTCCACCGAGCGTGCCCAGGCACGCGACAATGCGAATTGATTCTCCAACCCTCTCGGGCAGATGCTTGAGGTAACCGTGCAAGATAGTCAGGCCATACGTCTCAATCGAATACCCGTCGCCAACGCGTCCCACTGTCGCTTTTGCCACTCGCCTTTGACCGTTTCGTTTGTCGACCTTGGCATGTCCCCGCTATGCCAGACACATATTCACGCAGATCAGCTGAATCAAATGGAGCCCTTCTATCCATTGCACGCGTTCGTATGCGATCAGTGCTTGCTAGTCCAACTCCAGGAATTCGTCTCACCCGACAATATCTTTTCTGAATACGCGTACTTCTCATCCTATTCGACGAGCTGGGTCGAGCACGCGAGACGATACACCGAGATGGTGTGTGACCGCTTCGGTCTAACGCGTGCCAGCAAGATCGCGGAGATCGCGAGCAACGACGGGTACCTGCTCCAGCATTTTCTCAAGCGAGGTATCACGCCACTGGGAATCGAGCCAGCAGCGAATGTCGCCAAGGTCGCCGTCAAGAACGGCATTCCCACTATCGTGAGATTCTTTGGCCATGAGGCTGCCTCAGACATCGCTCGCGAGCAAGGCAGAATGGATCTGCTGTTGGGTAACAACGTGCTCGCACACGTACCCGACCTCAACGATTTCGTGAGCGGCATGAAGATCCTGTTGGCGCCGCGCGGCGTGATAACGATGGAGTTTCCCCATCTGCAGCGTCTGATTCAAGAGAATCAATTCGACACGATCTATCACGAACACTTCAGCTATTTCTCATTCATCGTTGTCGAAAGAGTGTTTGCACATCATGGCATCACATTGTTCGATGTTGAGGAATTGCCAACACATGGTGGCTCGCTACGTATTTTCGGACGGCACACGGAGAACAGCGAACTTCCAATCACGGATCGCGTTCGCGAATTGCATCACAGAGAACTTGAGCAGGGGTTCGGTTCGCCGAAAGCCTATGAAGGCTTCGACATGAAAGTGAAGGCGATCAAGCGAGATATCCTCGCTTTCTTGATCCGAGCAAAGCAGGACGGAAAAACCGTCGTCGGCTACGGCGCACCTGGCAAGGGCAATACACTGCTGAACTATTGCGGGATTCGAACCGATTTCCTGGACTTCACCGTCGACGCCAATCCCTACAAGCAGGGCAAATACACACCCGGAACCCGGATCCCCATTCTCGCGCCGGAGCATATTCAGAATGCACGTCCCGACTACGTGCTGATTCTTCCCTGGAACCTTAAGGACGAGATATCGAACGCCGCCGCGTATATCCGCGAATGGGGAGGCCAGTTTGTGGTCCCGATCCCCGAAGTTAGAGTGTTTTGAATGCGCCGGGTTGAACCATGAAACGTGCAGGGTCGTGGCGAGTCGCGGAGGTTGCGCGGTGAAGGTAGTCATATTTTGTGGAGGCCTTGGAACACGTCTCCGAGAGCACTCGGAAACCATGCCAAAACCTCTGGTGAATGTTGGATTCAGGCCGATCCTGTGGCACTTGATGTCCTACTACGCACACTTTGGTCACAATGATTTCATCCTTTGTCTCGGCTATCGGGGCGATCTAATTCGCCAGTACTTCCTCGATTACCGGGCAGCAATGTCGACCGACTTCACCATGACGAACGGTGGCCGCAACATCGAACTATTGGGAGATGGCCGCAGCATCGACAACTGGAAAATCACCTTCGTGGACACGGGTATGCATTCGAATCTGGGTCAACGATTGCTGCGAGTCCGGCATCTGCTCAGAGGCGAGAGCATGTTCCTCGCGAACTATTCCGATGGACTTAGTGATCTGCCGCTGGACGACTACGTCAGTCGCGTGCAAGAGAGCTCTGCCATCGCGGGCATTGTCACCGTACGTCCGTCGCAGAGTTTCCACGCGGTCCAATCTGACGCGACCGGCATCGTCAAACGAATCGAAGACGTCAGCCGGTCTGATTATTGGATAAACGCTGGGTTTTTCTGTCTGAAGGCCGAGATCTTCGACTACCTGCAGGAAGGCGAAGAACTGGTTGAAGAGCCTTTCCAGCGACTGATCGCAGAGAACCGTCTTTTCGCGCTCAAGTACTCTGGTTTCTGGGCCGCGATGGACACGTTCAAAGACAAGATCAAGCTCGACCGTATGGAAGCACGCGGCGAATGTCCATGGATGATGCAAGGCGTCGGCTCATCGCTGTAGCTTGCAAATGCTGAAACTACGCATCTCAAAGGAATCCAAGACCCCGTTGCACGTGCTTTGCATTGGTGCGCATAGTGACGATCTCGAGATTGGCTGTGGCGGCACCATCTTGGCGTGGCTCGCAGATCATCCGGCAGTCACGATCACCTGGGTTGTGATGACCGCGCTCACGGAGCGGAACAAGGAGGCTCATCGGAGTGCAAAGGCGCTGCTGCGCAAGGCGCGACGTACCGAAATTGTCGTCGGCGATTTCAAGGATGGCTACCTCAATGCGCAGTACGCGGAGGTCAAAGACTTCTTCGAGAAGCTGAAGCTGCGCGTGAACCCCGACGTGGTGCTCACTCACTGGCTCGAAGATCGTCACCAGGATCACCGTCTAGTCTCCGAGCTGACATGGAATACCTGGCGAAATCAGATGATTCTCGAATACGAAATTCCAAAGTATGAGGGCGACCTCAAGCCGACGAACTTTTACGTGGAGATCCCGGCTTCCGTCGCACGGCGCAAGGTGGCTCATCTGAAGCGTCATTTCGCGTCGCAGCGCAGCAAGGACTGGTTCAACTCGGCTACATTCGAAGCCATCATGCACCTGCGTGGGCTCGAATGCCGATCGGCGAGCGGACTCGCCGAGGCGTTTCACGCCCGCAAGTTGCTCATGTGATGAACACGATTCAGCGCCTCCGCCTGACGGAAGACATGTCGGAGCAGACGTCCGAGGCGGGGGTTCGGATGCTCGCGCTGATCCGCGAACTCTTTCCGCAGCCGCGTTCGATCACCGGCGAAGGACTGCGCGCTACGGTGCGTCGCATCGATCGCTTGATCGGCCTGAACGTCACCGAGGTACCCAGCGGAACCCCGGTGTTCGACTGGGCGGTCCCCAACGAGTGGTCAATCGATGACGCCTACATCGAACACGAGAGCGGCCAACGCTTCGCGGCCTTCAGTGAATCGAACCTGCATGTGGTCGGCTACAGCACCCCGATCGACGTGACGCTTTCCTTGGATGAGTTGCGCCCACATCTCCATTCGCTTCCGGACTACCCGGATTGGGTGCCGTATCGAAATTCGTTCTACACACCCGCGTGGGGGTTCTGCCTGGCCGATCGAGTGCTACAGAATCTGCCCGCAGGCCGCTATCGCGCAGTGATTCGTTCCGCAATCAAGCCCGGCAGTCTCACGCTGGCTGAACATGTCCACACAGGCGCGAGCGATGACGAAATACTCATCTTCACGCATGACTGTCACCCGTCCTTGGCAAACGATAATCTCTCGGGCGTGGTAGTTGCCACATATCTCGCCGATTTTCTTCGCGACAAGGAAACGCACTTTACCTATCGCTTCGTGTTCGCACCGGCAACAATCGGCTCGATCACGTGGCTCGCCCTGAACGAATCCCGGTTTCACAGGATACGGCATGGCATCGTGCTGGCACTGCTCGGAAACAGGGATCCACTTTTCTACAAGAAAACCCGCACCGGCAAACTCGCGATCGACCGAGCTGCCACGCTGATCCTCAATAGCCAGTTTTCCGGCTCACAGATTCTTGAGTTTTCGCCCTGGGGTTTCGACGAACGTCAGTTCGGGTCACCCGGAATCGACTTACCCGTCGGTGGTCTGTCGCGCAGCCCGGACGCGACGCTGATAGAGAATCACACCTCCGCCGACAATCCAGATGCGATCTGTCCCACCGCATTGGGTGATGCATGGCTCGCGTGCCTAAAAATCTTTGAAGCGCTGGAGAACGATATTCGCTATGTGAATCTGCAACCCAAAGGCGAGCCTCAGCTGGGCCGGCGCGGGCTGTATCGCGCAACCGGCGGGTACTATACAGGGGTTGAGGAATACCAGATGGCACTCCTTTGGATGTTGAATCAGTCGGACGGCACCGCGTCCCTTCTGGACACCGCCGCGAAGTCCGGATTGTCAATCGGTATGCTCGCGGCGGCGGCGGCGGCACTTATTCAGATCGGCTTGCTTCGGGAAATTCCGTCGCAGTGAGCTCGGAGCATCCATTACCCGATTCGCGCTCCAAGTACGTTTAACCCGGGATCGCTGAATGCCATCAAACGTACAAGCCCAAATGGCCAGCGGGGCTGTGTGGATGGTGGCATTCAAACTGCTCGAACGCAGCCTCGGACTTCTCAGTACCCTGATTCTCGTACGCCTACTCGCGCCGGCCGACTTCGGCGTCGTCGCCATGGCCGGCTCATTCATCGCGATGGCGGCGCTCCTCAGTGCGTTCGGTTTCGACGTCGCACTCATTCAAAACCAGCATGCGTCAGATCGTCTGTATCACACCGCCTGGACATGCAACGTCGCGTTGGGAATCGTTATCACGCTGTTGATGCTGGCCAGTGCGGGACCAATTGCAACCTACTACAACCAGCCGAGTGTCCATCTTGTCGTGTGCGTCCTCGCTCTCGGGCCAACGATTTCCGGCCTAGAGAATATCGGAGTCGTGGCGTTCCGGAAGGAGATGCAGTTTCGGCGTGAATTCGTCTATCAGATCACGAAGAAGCTCGTCGGATTTTCGGTGGTGGTTCCACTCGCGTTCTTTACGCACAGCTACTGGGCGTTGGTCGCGGGCATGCTCGTATCCAGACTCGCAGGCACGACATTGAGTTACGCGGTGCACCCATTTCGACCACATCTCTCGCTTTCCGGGGCCGCTCACCTTTTCACCTTCTCGAAGTGGCTCCTAATCAACAACATCACCGGCTTCTTGAAGGAGCGTTCCAGCGACTTTGTAATTGGGCGGTTGAGTGGTGCCGACTTGCTCGGGAAATACAACATCAGTTTCGAGGTCGCGAATCTCCCGACCACCGAATTGTCTGCACCCATCAATCGGGCGCTCCTTCCCGGATTCGCCCGACTGGCGAACCAGCCCGGCGCAAAAGCCGCCTATTCGAACGCCGTCAGTATGCTGGCAGTGCTCGCACTTCCCGCCGCAGCCGGAATCTTTGCCATTGCGCCACTGCTGGTGCCAGTTATGCTCGGCGATCGCTGGCTGGATTGCGCGCCGCTCATCGAGATCCTCGCATTCAACGGAGCTCTGCTGCTTTTTCATTCTTCGATCTGCACGCAGCTCATCGCAAGCGGACACCCCCGGGACACGATTTTACCGAGCGCGGTATATGTGATCATTCTCATCGCGTTGTTGCTGTCGATGACGCCAACCTATGGTGTGGTAGGCGCCGCGTACGCCGCGCTGTCGACGTCAGTTTTGACGACACCCTTGTACTTGCGACAGGTGAAACACCGCATTGGTGTGCCCTTTTCCACATTCCTGCGCGCCGTGACCGGGCCAACAGTCGCCTCCGTTGTCATGGTACTTTTAATTCGAACGATTTCACCCGCTGATCCCGCCTCAATGCCCCCGTCTGACGCCGCCGCGTGGCTACTGCTCGAGGTAGTCGTTGGCGCAGCAACATACGTCTGTCTAACGGCGCTCACATGGTGCGTACGCGGAAGACCCGACGGCCCGGAAAGAAACCTTCAGGTCTTCGTTCAAAGCGCATTGCATCGGATCCGACCGCCGCGGGAGTCCAACGCAGCGTAGCGTGGACTCATCGGTGTGACGTAACGTTCACCGACGCGGGTTTGAGTTTATGGAGACTCAGAGGCTACGATTGCGCACGTAGTGGGACGGACGAATCGCGATGACCCCTTCCAGATTGCAATCGGCAGATGGTGGATACACTCCGTCGGTGAGCGAGCAGCGCGAGTATTGGGACGAACGATGGAACAAAAATGCGTTGCCCAACGGGTATCAGATCGGCCGCGGGAATGAGATCCTGTCATTGATCAGATCGCTGAATCTGACACGGCCGCAGATCCTCGACTACGGCTGCGGAACGGGTTGGTTCACCGAACAGTTATCGCACCTGGGAATCGCAACCGGGATTGATCTATCCGACGCGGCAATTGGGTGGGCGCGTCGGCAGTATCCGCACGTCAATTTCATGGCCGGGAATCTGTACGAAACCTCTCTCGATCGACAGCGATTCGACATTGTGGTGTCGCAGGAGGTTGTGGCACATGTGGAAGATCAGCACGACTACCTCAATCACATCGTCGACGCCCTCAAACCAGGCGGCTACCTCGTCATCACGACCGCCAACAAGTTCGTAATCGATCGATGGGAGCAAGAACGCGATCCGGATGCCCACATTAAGAAATGGTTGACCATGGGCGGTTTGAAACAACTCTTGCGTTCCAGATTCGAGATTTTGAGGACGGGCTCTAAGATCGTTCTCGGTGACAAGGGCATACTTCGAATCATCAATTCCTACAAGCTGAACGAATTGCTCGCGGGGACCATTGGACGCGACCATGTTGAGCGGCTCAAGGAGCGACTGGGGCTAGGGTATTGTCTGATCGTTCTGGCACGGTTGAAGCGGTAACCCTAGAGCGCGATCCAACGTTTGAAGTCGCTACTAGCCCACCCACGGCAAATCGTCAGAACGACCTATGAGCACTCGAAATCCGTTGGTCACCATTGGGATGCCGGTATTCAACGGCGCTACGACCATCGCGATGGCGCTCGATTCGTTGCTCGGTCAATCATTCGGCGATTTCGAGATGATTGTAAGCGACAATGCGTCTACCGACGGTACCTTGGACATCGTGTCCGAGTACCAAAGAAACGATTCGCGTATCCGTCTCGCTCGTCAATCAAGAAATATCGGCGCAAATCCAAACTGGAGCTTTGTTGCGCGCGCTGCGAATGGGACCTATCTGAAGTGGGCTTCATCGAATGATTGGTGCGCTCCAACGTTCTTGTCAGAGTGCGTGGCGGCGCTCAAGCAAAATGACGATGCGGCTCTATCATTCCCGAAAACAAAACTCTTCTCCGGAGATTTGCAGAACGCAACGGATTACGAGGCGGATTTCGGGCTGACTGGTGATTCTCCTTCGGAACGATTCAAAACGCTCGCATCCAGACTCGCACTGAACAATCCGATGAATGGATTGATTCGTTTGCAGGCACTACGGCAGACAAGGCTGGTTGAGAATTTTCGCGGGGCTGATCTGGTACTCTTTGGTCATCTCGCACTCCTTGGCGAGTTTCTCCTCGTGCCCAGTGCGCTCTTCTACCGACGAATGGACCCGGCATCGTCGACTCACCTGATGTCGCGCGAAGAAGTACAGCGGTTCCATCATCCAAATCCCGGTTCGTCGGCCTTGGTGCCTAGTTGGAGGTACCATCTGAGTCTGTGCCGTGTCGCGATGACGGCGCCCATTTCACTGCGGGAGCGTTGGCGGCTACTACATTACCTCGCAAAAATGGCCTACTGGTCCAAGGACGATTTGGGCCGCGAGATTTTGGAAGCAGCGCGACATATCGCTGGGCCAGCCTCGGCAACTCCTCGGACCTGAAAGGGCCGACCCGAGAGAGACCCAATCTACAAAGTGAACAAGCCAGCCGATACCTGCCTGAACATTGGAATTCTCGGGCACGTCGGTAACCGTAACCTGGGCGATGAAGCGCTGATCGCTTGCACGATCGTCGGGCTACGCGATCGACTGCCGAACGCGATTTTTCGCGCCTACACTGCCAATCCGGCGGATACCACACTGCGTCACGGATTGACGGCATATCCGCTTACGCGCTCGGGTCAAGCACCACCATCCAAGAGCCCGCGCGATTCGCACAGCGACAACGGTAGTTCCAGGGACGAATCAGAGGCCGAAGGTAGCCAGCGCGTCGGATTTAGACACAGCTTCGCGCTGCTCAAACGTCTCATCAAGCGTTATTCCTGGATCTATCGAACCGCGCAGCAGGGACAGTCGCTCGTGTCATCCACACAGGGGGCATTGCTTGAAATTCCATTTCTCTTCAGGTCATCCAAGCGAGTTCGCGGCCTCGACATGCTGTTGGTCGCTGGCTCCCAGCAACTGATCGACTACATCAACGGTCCGTGGGGGCATCTGTATACGCTGTTGACGTGGACGCTCCTAGCCAGGCTACGAGGCAGCCGGGTCGCGTTCTTGAGCTGCGGCGCGGGCCCAATACGAACATCGCTGGGCAGACGATTTGCAGCTTCAGCATTACGCCTGGCAGACTACCGTTCGTTCCGCGACCAACCATCGATCGACCTGGTCGAGGCACTCGGTGTCGCGGGCTCAAACCGCCTTGCCCCCGATCTTGCCTACGGCATTTGCCGACACCCGAAGGACCGTGTTTTGCTGGCACCTCGGGTGCGAATGGTCGCAATCAATCCCGTACCGTTCGGAGATGCCGACTATTGGGTCGGCGGGGGCTCGACGAATTATCAACGCTATGTAGAAGCCCTCGCGGTCTTCTCACTATGGTTGATCCAACAGGACATCAAAGTCGCACTGTTTCCAACTCAGCTCAACCTGGACCCACCGGTGATTCGCGACATCGTCGACGCGATGCTCTCGCGCGCTGAAGACAAATCGCGGATTCTTGCCAATGTAGAGACCCCGCGAATCGATTCGCTCGATTCGTTGTTCGACCTCTTTGCCACTGCGGACGTGACCGTCGCAAGTCGATTTCATGGTGTCATCCTGTCATTAGGGTCACTATGCCCAACGCTCGGTATCGCATATCACGAGAAGACGCGCGCAGCCATGGCTCAGATGGGGTGCGATACCTACTGCGTCGACCTCGTTGGCCTCAAGTGGGAGGATTTACGCGAACACTACCTTCGCTTAACTGCACAATGGGACGACCTGGCCCCGGAAGTCGCCCGAAGGCTAAGGGCTCAACGCAAGTTGCTCGCGGATCAGTTCGATTCGGTCGCCGCTTTGATTCGCAATGGCTAGCAGGATACTGAAACACAATTCTCTCTAGGAGGCGGGGACATGCAGTACGAAAAATGCACTGTGAGTGGGGCGCGTGTTCTGATCCCAACCCCCCTCGCGGATGAACGTGGGCGGCTGACGAGAGCTTGGTGCGCACGAGATTTCGCCGAACACGGTGTCGACTTCGTGCCTTTGGCGGTGAACATGGCTTCCTGCGAGACTAAGGGCACACTGAGAGGGTTACATCACCAGGTCGCGCCGGGATTTGAAGCCAAAGTAGTGCATTGCACGCGCGGATCAGCGTTCAACGTTGTCGTCGATCTGCGCCCCGAGTCCCAAACCTACCTGGCCTGGTACGGAACATGTTTGAGCGCCGAGAACGGAAGGGCCTTGTACATCCCTGAACGATGTGCGCATGGGTGTCTGAGCTTGGAGGATCAAACCGAGCTCTGCTATATGACTTCTTCAGCCTACCCTCCAGATAACACGGCCGGAATCCGGTTCGATGATCCTGCAATCGGTATCAAATGGCCGATATCGGTAGACGTTGTGTCAGAACAGGACCGCAGTTGGGAACTCATCGGAGGAGCTCCGGGCGTCCTTAACCCCTGACCCAGGGTGCGATCGAGACGGTTCGTTGGCATGGTTGGAACCTGAGACGGTGCCGAATGATGGGTGATGTCTGTGCGTAAACTGAACCGACAATCACTTTAGAAGCTGCGTTCCTGAACGATGGATGGCTCAGGTCATGCTTTGCCAGGTCTCCCCATGTCGCTCGCGATCCCCTGGCAGTTGAATTCGATATCCGCAACGTGAAACGCACGCAGCAGCATCCACGCCTCTTCGCCGAACTCGTTTTCAATGCCGCGGACCGCCATCAAGGGTCAATTGCGCTGGCAATTGACAACCGAACTACTGAATCGTGCCGAGATTTTCGGAGGCTCCATATCTTGAGAGGACGGAGCGATGAACAAGTCGAAGAGGTATTCCCCGGAGATCCGGGAACGGGCGGTACGGATGGTTTTCGAGCACGAACGGGATCACACCCTGCATTGGGCGTTCGGCCGGCTGACCTTGAAGTTGCGGTTGACGCGATCCGCCGGTCGATCAAGGGCTTCATCCGGGATCGTGGTTTTGAACGACGACCATGAACGAGGCCTCGCAAGCCCAGATCACGCGTCAGCGGAGCGACGGTGCACCGTGCCACCACCACATCTTCACGCTTCAGCTGTCGCCACACTTTGTACGCCGTAGACCTGGAAGTTCTCATCCCAGACTCGCTGGATATCTCGGCGCAACGTTGCATCACGTTGCCGCCTCGGCGGCAACCGAGTCGGATCATGGTCACGTGCTTTGTGCTCGTAGTACATCGATGGGGCGATCAGCAGTACCGCACAGATCGGCTCGACCCCATACGCATCTCGATGATCGTCGATAAACCACGCCATCACTTCGCTCGGCGGTCGAGCACCGCCTGGGCAAAATAAGAGGATGCCTTACGTAGTATCTCATTGGCTCGTCGCAGCTCGCGGTTCTTACGTTCCAGAGCCTCGAGTCGGTCGCGGTCATCGCTCGTCATACCCTGACGTCGACCCTGATCCCGCTCTGCTTGCCGCACCTACCTACGCAAGGTCTCCGCGGCACAGCCAATCGTCGTTGCAATCGGGTTTGTTTACGTGGCCTTTTCATTGATGCATTCGCACGTCGTATTGTCGGCTGGCGTGTCTCGAGTTCGCTTGTAACCTCCTGACGAATCGGACCAGGCGGAGGTAGAGTTTTCCGTGTGGACAACTCCTAGTGAAGAAGTCCCGATTCAGTGAAGAGAGGATCATCGGCGTGCTGATGCAGGCTGGGGTGAAGGTGGCGGAGCTGGAGGCAACGCCATGCTCGCAAGAAGCGTGCTGCCGGAACGCGCAGAGTCGGGAACAAAGAATGAATCAACCATCTGCGGCCTCGCGACACTCGTCCCCGGCGAGCCCGATACAACTGCACGGTTGTAGGTCCGACACTACACACTCAAAATGTCCACCCTCAGATGATGTAGGGGCCTCGGCAACGGGTCAACTCACAGACTTCGGGACCGTGCAAGTCCGGCTTCATTCCGAAGGTCCGTGGCGTAATGTTCCGTGACGGGAAAGGCCGCAGAAGCATCGATGACCGAACAACGAACCCTCGGCAGCAAGGTCGCGAGCGGTACCTTCTGGACCGTTGCGATGCGGATGAGCATCAGGCTGCTCGGTATTGTCAGCGTCATTATCTTGGCGCGGATTCTGGTTCCGGACGACTTTGGCATCGTCGCGCAAGCGGCAATGTTCTACTCGTTCGTCGAAATGATCACCGCCTTTGGCCTGGAATCCGCGCTCATCCAGAACCAGGGGGCATCTGCAGCCCACTACAACACCGTTTGGACGATGAACGTCGTGCGCGGCGCGGCGAATGCGGCGGTGCTTCTGGCGGTGGCATATCCCGCATCTCTGTTCCTGAATGATTCACGCCTCGCCGCCGTCATCTCGTTTTATGCCCTCGCTTCGTTCGCAAAGGGTTTCGCCAACATCGGTACGGTCGACTTCCGCAAACATCTCGACTTCACCCGCGACTTCCAGTTCGAACTCTGGACCAAGGTTGTCGGGTTTATCGCGTGTATCACGGTCGCGATGGTCTGGCGAACCTACTGGGCCTTCGTCGCCGGTGTGTTGGCCGGGGTGGCCACGACTGTGGTCACAAGCTATCTGATGTCATCCTTCAGGCCGCGATTTTCTCTGTCGATGTGGCGCCCGCTGTTCCACTTCTCGAAGTGGATCTTCGGTGCAGAGTTGGTCGGTGCCGTTTCGAACAAGCTCGACGTGTTTCTTCTCAGCCGCTTCTCCACCGCAGGAAACGTCGGCATCTACACCGTTGCCTATGAAATCGCAGGTACGCCATCAACCGAGATCGCAATGCCGGTGGCGCGGGCGCTGATGCCGGGATTGTCCAAGTTGGGCGACGATCCGGTCGAGTTTCGGTCGCTCTATTTCAGCACGGTGAGTCTGGTAATGCTGGTCGCGATCCCGGCCGGAATAGGGGTGTCAATGCTTGCCGAGCAGATAACTGCCATCGTTTTGGGCCAGAAGTGGCTGAACGCGATTCCACTGATCGAGATTCTTGCCTTGTTCGGGATTACGCGGGCTGTGTTCTCTGTATCTGCGTCCGCCTATATGGCATTTGGACGCGTCGACCTGCTCGGTAAGCTCGCTTACTTCGGCACATTGCTTCGGGTGGCTGGCGTCTCGGCTGGGATCCATTACGGTGGCATGATCGGTGTTGCATGGGGCGTTTTGGCGTCTTCGTTCTGCCAGATGCTGCTGACCCTCTTGGTTCAGGATCGAGCCGGCATTCTCGACGTGCGCATGCTGTTGGCACGGAGTTGGCGAATTGGTGGGGCAGCGGCTGCGATGGCGTTGGGGCTCAAACTGACAGGACTTCAAATGATGCTCGCCAACTTCCCCCCGGTGATCGCATTGGCAAGTGAGGTGGTATTCGGCCTCGTTATGTTCGTCGCAACGCTCGCGGCGTTGAGGTACCTGGGCCGCTCGAAGCAGGGACCCGAGACGGTACTGTTCCAGTATCTCAAATCCCGATTTCAAGTAACGCCTTCCCGGTGAAACTGAAAATTGCGTTCGCAGGTGATGTCTGCCTGGTGGAGCGTGCGGCCACCACGGGAGCGGCGCGCGCCGTATCGATTCAAACATGCGCGCAACTCACCGGCGGTCATGACCTCGCGATCGCGAATCTGGAGTTCTGCATCGCCCCCGACGATGCGCAAAACGCGGGCTCGATGGCGGTTCAGGCGAGCGACTGTAGTGATCTGGCGCAAGCGGGATTCGATGTCTATTGCCTCGCCAACAACCACATCCTGGATTGCGGCAGCGAATCGCTGCTGTTCACCACTCGTTTTCTGAATTCGCAATCCATCGCGACCGTTGGGGTCGCCGCTAATTCCAAGGATGCAGCGGCACCGTTGATCCTCGAAAGAAGCGGCGTACGAATCGCCGTGATCAACGCAACCGATGCGTCACACTATGCGGCTCGCGCCAACCATCCCGGCGTCTTCTCACTGTCTCGCAGACGACTCAAGCGGGCGTTGAATCGGGTGCAATCCTCCGTCGATCTCACCATCGTCTGCATCCATGCGGACCTGGAGTTCACGAACCATCCGGCGCCGTGGAAAGTGGCCCTGTCTCGATGGCTGGTACAATGCGGCGCAGACTTGGTCATTCATCATCACCCTCATACGTTGCAGGGTATCGAGGAGTTCCAGGGTGCGTTGATCGCCTATTCGCTCGGAAATCTGGTCTTCCCGGTGCATGGTAGCGATTACATGCAATCACGCGCCGGCGATGTACACGAAGGCGCTCTGTTGAGCGTGACGATCGAGTTTGCCACCGACTCGCGCAGACGTATTGCTTACAGTCTGTATCCGACCGTCATTCGTCACGACAATGCCACCGTCATGGCAGAGGCTCAGCAAGCCGAGGAGATCAGGGCCAAGATGGCTGCGTACTCGAGTTGCCTGAACGACGCCGCGCTGCTCAGACGGACCCATTTTCGTCGCTGCCGCGCGGAAGCCGCGCACCTGATACTCAGCGCTTACTATTCGCTGCGCAAAGCAGGGCTCGCCGCCTGCGTTCGCGTGCTGAATACCCATGTCCGAACGCAGATGCATCGCGCCTGGATGCGCGGATTCCTTACGATGGGGTGGCGTTAGTCGGGTATTTGCCGAGCGTACAGCGTAGGCACATTACATTCATGCTACACGCCCTGCGGGTGGACTGGTTACTCTTACGTGTTGGATCTATCCGGGCAAGGACGCTGTTTTTCGACTAGGACGATCGAGTAACGCGCTCGACCTTGGTCACCGAGGGTGTGGAAGACAGCATGGCAGATACGTCGCAGCACACTGCTCCCGAAGCAACTTTGAGCAGCATCATCGGAGCCCGCGACTCGGGTCACGATATCCGTGCCGAGGTGAAGACCTATCTGCGCAAGGTGATGGCCAAGTTCGCCGTTACGAAAGACGGGCAGGTCTCTGGACGTAAGAAGCCCGATGACTTACCCGACCAGATTTTCGCAACACTGACGAGTCGCGAGTTTTCGTATCTGAGCAAGTCACGGGCCGCCCGATACAGAGAACCCATAGTTGACTACTTCGAGCGTGCGTCACGCGGCGGCAAACCGCTCGCGTTCTATTACGACATCGGGGGCGGATACCACGCCACGGTGCGGCCAGGCGACGCAAACCTCGTCTTCGACGTCGGTCTGGCTGAAGTCTTCGCATTGGCGCAGATCGCGTCCTTCAATCGAAAGGTACAGACGCAGTACGATCTCGGAATCAAGTTCTCGTTCGTCATCGACAATCTGTGCGCGCTGCTGATCAATGACGTTCCTGTCAGCCGTACCAGCGGATACTGCAGCCAACTCCGGCACCTCATTCAAGACTTGGGCATGAGCGAATGGGTCGACGTATTGGTCGAATCGGAGATCTTCGATACCGCAGAGTACCGCGTCGCATCCAATGTCGCGCACGCTCAACGCGATACCATATCCGACAAAGAGCTGGAAAATGTCGAGCGATTCCTCGGTCGACGTTGCGACAAGGCGGAAGCGTTGGAGCGCATCGTACGATATCAGCATGTGACCGGCGTTTCGGAACGCCTGTTTGGTGGGATCATCGATGGCGTGCACATGACGCAACGCGCGTCACCGACGACCATCGCATTTCGACCGTTTCCCGGCGGCGATTCGAGAATCCAAACCGGCGAAGTCGCCATCACACGCAATACCAACAACAAGCTTCATCCGGTGCTCATGACCAGCGAGAATATTGATTCGTATCATTGCGAAAGCCACAGGATCCCCGACATTCTCCCGAGTGTGATCAGACGAATCAGTTACGCCGAGCCGCGTATCTCCTAGTCGAGACGCGCGCTCCTTTGACTGATAGGCTCGTCCGTTGTCGTGAGAATCGAATCAGAATCCATGGATCGAGGCGCCGAGCTTCTGTTAAACCCGGTTGAAAGAAGGCTGCACATCAAATTTCAGTGGCCGGCTGCGGCACCGTCCCAGTTGGCCGAGAACGTCTTCTTTGGCGCCTGGCACCCGAGGCGATCCGTTAACGTGATGGTGCCGACGGCCCCCGCAGGTATCGAAGCCCGAGTTGCAACCGGCCAAAATTGGTTGCTGGCGAGCAACACATCGCCGCTTCACCGCGACAAGCGTTCGCTGATCAGCACGACACCCGATGCACCGCACACGATTGCCTTTCGAGGCTATGTCCTCGATCCGCCGATTCACTCGTATTCCACGCCTCTCGCGATCCAGGCGTACTGGATCGAGCACCGACGCAGCGTGCACAACGGCGTATTTTCCGTGGCGATCATCGACGATTCGAAATCAACAATCACGTTGATGACCGACGTACTCGGCATGGGGCCGCTCTACTATCGCGTCTGGAACGAAACGCTGCTGTTTTCGTCGAATCCTCGATTTCTGGCCATTGAAGCAGACCAGCCTGACTATCTCGCTTGGCGAACACTCATCCAGACGGGATTCATCGCTTCGGATCGAAGTCTCGACCGAGAAATCAGGCGCGTTCCCGGAGGTTCGGAGGTTACATGGAACGGGACAGCCTTCGAACAGCGCCAATGGTTCAACTTCGACCGACTCCCCGAGGGGTCACGCGAAATCGATGAACATGCTCTGCAGGACGTCGAAGATGCATTTCAAACCGCGATGGCGCGATGCCGCCAACTCAACTTCGAACACGTCACGCTGCCACTCAGCAGCGGACACGACAGTCGCCGGATACTCGCGTCTTTGCTTGCGTGCGGCGTCGACTTCGACGCGCTGACGGTTCGCTTTCGTCAAAAGGAATTTCGCGATCTCGATGCAACCTACGCTGCGGCGATGGCGTCGGACTTGCACTTCCGCCACACGATCGTCGAGCCGGGCACACCCGGCCAGTATGCAGAATATGATGTCGCGCGAAGAATCATGCTCGACAACGAAAGTTACATGCACGCATGGGCGATCGGTCTCATGCAAAAACTACCGCGCCATCCGAGCCTGTTCTTCGACGGATTGCTGGGGGACATCCTGGGGAACCCCGGATTCCGCATGTCGGGTATGTACGAATCCACTCAGCAGGATCTGGCGCTCATTACGCGAGAGTGCGTGACGAACTACTTCGACCCCTATCTCGCCAAGAGCGCGTGGCCGACGGCGGGCGACGTCGTATCCGATATCGAGAGCTATCTCCGGCCCTTCATGGGCCGTACCAACATGGCTGAATTCGCGTTCATCCTGCTGCGCCAACGACGTCTTACATCGGCATGGTCCCAGCAGCTGACACCCGCCGGACACGTCATCGCGTGCCCTTATCTCGATTTCGACTACCTCTCGTTGTTGTTCAGCTTCAAACCATCGCACAAGCATGTGACAGTGTTTCAGCAGGCATGTTTGCGTCGGTTCTGGCCCGAGTTTTACAAATATCCCGGCAATCGTGACATTCCTGCCGATCTACCACCGGGCCGACCTACATTGGAACTTCGTCAGGATCTGGCATGTTTGAAGCGACTCTTCGAGGAAATCGATGTGCAAAGTGCCGAAGGAGAACTGGCCAAATTGCTTACAGCCAAGGCTCGCGCTGCGCTGGCGCTCGCAAGACTCAATCCTGGGATCGCCGCGCGCTCGCGCTGGTTTCTTCAGCCGCTGGCCGAACTCGTGTCGCGGCAGACTCGAAAGCGCGCGTGCTGGGCCACGCTTCAACCACCAACGAGCTGATACAACAATCGAGTGTCGGCGCTATGAATCTGAACTACCGGCGCACCTGCAACCGATTCGGCCGCAACGATATCTATGTCCTTACACGACGGGTAACCGGGAAGTCGATGGTGTCGGGCGACAAGGCAAGTGAGGCCAGATTGTGCTGCGACATCCCCGCCTAGTTCACGAACTGCCACGCCATACCGCCGAAACGTCCGCGGAACGCATCGCATTCAGCGTGGGAAACCGCTCAGTCTCGTATGGCGAACTCATGATGACGAGTTCGGCCGTCGGTAGCGCATTCCATGATCTCGGGCTTCGTCGCCACGATCGTATTGCCATCTACCTGCCGAAAGTTGCGGAGTACGTTCTGGCAATGCACGCCGCCTCTCACGCCGGCTGCGTGTTCGTTCCAATCAATCCGATTCTGAAGTCCGACCAAGTCATTCATATTCTGCGCGACTCGGGCACGACAGCCTTAGTCACATCGTTGGGGAGGTATCAATCACTCCAGACCGATCTGTCGCGGTGTGAAGACCTGCGTTTCCTTTTTCTCATCGATAGGCCCGTCGACGATGACCGATTGACAACTCTCGCCTGGTCTCAACTCACGTCGGCATCCGCAACCCATCTTTCGCCTTCGCTCGAAACGGACATGGCCGCGATCCTTTACACGTCCGGCAGCACAGGCAGACCGAAGGGCGTGGTGCTGTCGCATCGCAACATCGTGACCGGTGCCCAGAGCGTCGCGAGCTATCTGAACAACAACGAAGAAGATCGCATCCTGTCGGTATTGCCGCTCAGCTTCGATGCCGGGATGAGCCAGCTGACCACCGCATTTGGTGTTGGCGCTCAAGTGATTCTGCTCGATTACCTGCTGCCCAGAGATGTCGTGAATACCTGCGCTGCACATGCGGTGACAGGGATCACCGGCGTGCCGCCATTGTGGATGCAACTCGTACGGCAGACGTGGCCGCCGGACGCCACCCGTGCGATGCGCTACTTCGCCAACACCGGTGGTCGCATGCCGCGTGAGACACTCAAAGCACTGCGCGCGACGTTCACGCTTGCGAAGCCGTACCTGATGTACGGTCTCACCGAAGCATTTCGCAGCACCTATCTACCGCCTGAGGAAGTGGATCGTCGGCCCGACTCGATCGGCAAGGCAATTCCAAACGTCGAGATTCATGTTGTACGCGCCGATGGAACACCGTGCGGCGTCAATGAACCGGGTGAGCTCGTTCATCGTGGTCCGCTGGTATCGCTTGGATACTGGAACGATCCCGCCAAGACTGCAGAGCGCTTTCGCCCAGCACCCGAACTGCCAGGCGGTTTGCCGATGACCGAAATCGCAGTCTGGTCCGGCGATACCGTGAAGTACGACGACGAAGGATATCTATATTTCATCGGCCGCCAGGACGACATGATCAAGACCTCCGGCTACCGCGTGAGCCCGACCGAAATCGAAGAGGTGGCGTTCGATTCGGGATTGGTTAAAGAAGCAGTTGCGCTGGGTATTGAGCACCCGACGCTTGGACAAGCGATCGTGCTCGTCGCGAGTCAATCATCCGAGGGTCCAGCACCCACCGAATCGCTACTGGCCTGGTACCGCACCAAATTGCCCCTATACATGGTGCCGACACGCGTCGACTGGACGGCAAATCTGCCGAGAAATGCCAACGGTAAGATTGATCGTGTGATATTGAGGGCCTCGACGGCCGAGACAATCGCGGATACGGGAACTTGAAACGCGGCACCCATCATCTCGACACCGACGAATTCCGCAATGCCGCGGGCTGGGTCTGTGTTGGCGGTCGTCCGGTTTCCGAAATCGCTCTCGAAGTCGGCAGCACGCCGATCTACCTATACGATGCAGAACGCATCCGACAACGCATCGGGCATCTGCGCAGGCACCTGCCATCCGCGGTCAAACTTCATTATGCGATGAAGGCCAATCCCCATCCCGCTGTAGTCGAACTGATATCGCGTCTGGTCGATGGAATCGATGTGGCGTCATCCGGCGAGCTCACCGTCGCGTTGCAAACCAACATACCCCCGCAGGAGATCAGCTTTGCTGGACCCGGCAAACGCGAGGCGGAACTGGAGCACGCAATTCAAAGGGGGATCGTCATCAATATCGAATCTGAAACCGAGCTCGAGCGTATCAACGCAATCTCACGCACGGTCGATCGACGGGCCAACGTGGCGATTCGCGTGAATCCCGATTTCGAACTGAAGGGATCCGGTATGCGCATGTCCGGCGGTGCCAAACCGTTCGGAATCGACGCAGAGCGAGTACCCGACGTGCTTCGGTCGCTGGACCCCGCGCGCTGTGTCTTCCAGGGTTTCCATATTTTCAGCGGCTCCCAGAACCTGAACGCGGCCGCGATCTGCGACGCGCAATCCAAGGCGCTCGACCTAGCGCTGGAGCTGAGTCGCGATGCCCCAGCTGCGCCGAACTTCATCAACCTCGGCGGAGGTTTCGGCATCCCTTACTTTCCCGGCGACGCG
Source organism: uncultured Gammaproteobacteria bacterium (assembly GCA_963812255.1). Lineage (GTDB taxonomy): Bacteria > Pseudomonadota > Gammaproteobacteria > Pseudomonadales > Azotimanducaceae > DATJGR01. Next base: position 295,358 of record CAWEUM010000003.1, read on the forward strand.
CCTTTGGATATCGCGCCAATTGGCGCTCATCTGGAGCAACTCTCTGCCGCGCTTCGACATGTGCACAGACAGAGCGCCATCGTCATCGAACTGGGCCGGTACATCGTCGGCGAGGCTGGGCTTTACGTCTGCAAAGTGATCGATCGGAAGGTCTCGCGCGGACAGACGTTCTTAATTGCCGATGGCGGGATGCACCATCACCTGGCCGCATCGGGGAACTTTGGCCAAGTGCTGCGGCGCAACTACCCTGTCGCGTTCGCGCATCCTCCATCGGATGCCGAGATGGAGGAAGTCTCCATCGTTGGGCCGTTGTGTACGCCGCTCGACATTCTCGCAGACAAGATGACGCTGCCGCGCGCAGACGTGGGCGATCTGGTCGTCGTCTTTCAATCGGGTGCCTACGGATTTACGGCAAGCCCGAGCGGATTCTTGAGTCATCCACCTCCCCTTGAAATCGTCCTTGACTCTCGAGTGTGACGACACGATTGCCGAACTCAAAGCCCAAGTACAAGGTTCACTCGAAAATGAAGTGCGACGCGACGCTTCAACGCAACTGATGCTGGCTGGCAACGGCTGCGTCTGATGCTATGGCACTGTCCGGCAACGGCGCGGCAGCAATACCGGCGCTTCGACGCATACTGAGTTGATTGAGTAGCGCCATCGTCACACCAATGAACCACCAGCGCGCTTCAAACTTCAAATAATCAACAAACAGATCTCCTATCAGGATTGCCCCTAAGATCGCAGCAACGCCCGGGAACACGCTTGGCAAGAAGCCCTTTTCACGCGCGACCATTCGCCTGAGCTTCATCACGGACTTTACGGTCCATGCGACGAGCGCCAGATACAGCAGCGCCCCCAGGATTCCCTGCTCCACTAGCATTGTCATCATCGTATTGTGCGAAGCACGTCCTCGATGGCCTGGCGGCCCCGTCAGGTCTCTGTCATCCAGATAGTTGGGACTCAACGTCACGGTACACCGATGGCCGCACCCAAAGGGATGACTCAAGAACATCTTCCATTGAGCTTCCGCCACCACCAACCTACCCGCGCCGGTGTCAACTCCTTGTACCTCTTCTCCGGCGTATTGAAGGGAAGCGATTCGCTTCCAATACACGGGGTTCGTCAACATGACGAACAGGACGAGTCCGAGTAGCGACAAAAGACGAACGGGCCATTTGAACCTCACAGGTGCCAGTACGTTGAAGGCTATGCCGGCACTCAACAATTCAAGGAATCCGCTTCTGCTAATGGTTGCTACAAGCGCGTTCATGACGAAAGGCGCGATCCCAACAACAACCGCAAGGTAACGCGCACGTTCAGCAAGAAGCAGAGCTCCGGCCGTGCACGCTACGACGACCATCTGAAGCGCACCGGTGTTGGCGTCGTCTATCCCCGGGCCACCAAATCCTTCAAATCGCCCGCCCCCGTACTCAGAGAACACAAGCCATCCGAGATAGGCACCCCCGAGCAAATTTGCCCAGAGAAACGTGCGAAGGGCCCGCTCTGAGTCCAAGCAGACATAGATTAGACCGACAAGTACGACATACTTTCCGTATAGGATTATCAATCCCAGGTGAAGATCTGGTTCAAGCGCCCAGAACGACTGAAACACCAACCACGCCCAAAACACGATCAGCCAGATCATGACCCGATGTCTGAACAACGGGATGCCGACGTTTGATCTCCGCCTCAGCAGTACGGCGAGTAACGTGACCACGGCCGCCAGTAACGACCATCGCAAATCTGGAAGATGTTGCCCCCACCAACGGGCGGGGGGATGTATGTAGAACTCGCCTAGGTACGTCACCAAACCAAATACTGGATGACGAGCGAAAGCCAAAACACAGCCGCCGAAAAAGGCGACGGCAAACACGATCGCTGTTAAACCCACGAAGTCACCAGTTCAGCCGTTCCAAGCGATCCGTAGACTATTGCTGCATCCGCGATTCATTGTTTCTCGTTACAACGCGAAGGCTGTCTGCAACGGTGTCAGGCGATACGACCCCGGGGAGCGGTGTACCGCTCGTAACATCCCACACCTCAGAAAGCACCCGCAGCATCAACCCAGTACTACCCCACAAGCGTTCACTATGCCGGGGCCGCCAAGTCCTGTCTGCCCGCCTGACGGCATCGAAATCGCTGTTTACCTCACCCGCCATGAAGTCTATTGGCGTGCAGTTCAGCTCCGGCACCATGTATAGGTTGTAGGACAACTTGCCAATGTTCGGCGTGTACACATCTCTCAGCATTACCAACAACGAAGTCTGCTGGCGCTCAGAGAGTTCCGCCCAGCGGGCTGCACCAATGCGTCTTGCGTACTGATCCGCGTAGTACCTGGCAACCAGCGCTTGCACCTTCGTCGCAAATTCGAAGTCGGCGGTGAGCCGATAAACCGCCGCTCTCGCGAATGTCATGAGATCGTTTCTATGACGATCGTAATATTCCGAGTCGCGAGCGGCATGTTGATACGGCGCATCGTATGGCTTCAGCAACGCATCGTTTTCCAGCGCCAGGAATGATTGCGCCAGAGGGTCGTCGGCGCTGCGCTCGAAGATTTCTGGAAACTCCGCCTTGTATTCTTCGAGAATCAAAAACGTGTCCGAGAATACGCTGTTCATGTACGGCGAGATCGCAATGTCGTAGGTGGCTTTCTGAACCGCGTATCGAAGCTTGTTGGCGAACGGCTCCGGAAACAAATACTCGAACCAGGGGCCTTCAATCAGTGCCACGCGAACTCGACTTTCTATGAGCCATGGCGGAAGGTGCGCTTGAACAAGGTCCCTGAACGTCTCCGGATTCAGACCACCCGCGAACATAGGCATCGGTCCAGCGGGAGCCTCTCCATAAAAGCTGTCGATGTAGGTCCAGTCGAGAAGAAGAACGGGGCTCACACCGTATTGATCAGCGTATTTACGGATCACGGCGCCGATCGGAGTACGCGCAAACACTGCTGGCCTGTTGACCTCAACGCGAGCCAGGATGATCGCGAGTCGCTCTTCGTCTGCATGCTGCCCCGGGGACACCAGTGCCGCTATGCTGCCCTCCGTCCTAGCCTTGGCGACCGCAGCCGCAATCGTTCGACGTTCCGCATTCAGTTCGGCTTCTGGCCCTTTCCACCATTCGCTCAGCCGGACTGAGAATGGAGGATCCATAAAGACCCAATCGGCGAACCACAATCCTGCAATCAGCCAGGCCGTCAGGAACGTCCATTTGCCAGCAACTACAGCCGCCGCTCTCTTTCTCGGCCACAGTGCCCCTGCGATGCAGGACCACGTCAGGACGACGAGGCCAGCGACGAGAAACGCGACGAACGCTGCACCACGCCACCCCGCGAAACCTAGAAGTGGCTGCCACTCGAAACCGCGCAAATGCAAAATGACATAGGCGAAGCAAACCAACGCAAACAGACCGCTTGCGCCAAGCAGCGTCAATGAAAGGCGTCTGACTGTTGCTCGCATGCCTTAGTGATCACTAGGACTCGACCCAATCCGCGCGCCTCTTACAAGAACCCCCTCAAGGCAAGCCTTGAGGTTCTTGAGGTTGCCGACCAGACGAGCCTTTGCGCGGTTGGAGAAGACCAGATAGTTCGTGTGTTTTCTGACGTCAGAGGTCCACGACAGCTTGTACGCATCCGGATTGCCCAAAAAGTCATATTCACGAGCACGGTTGCGGAATGCATACTCTATGGTCGCATCCATCGCGACAGCCCCTGGGGAGTGCTCCTTGAACGACTCGTCGAACGAGGTCTTCAGCAATCCGATCCATCCTCTATGGTTGCAACACAGCGCATAGGCGACAGGTGTGGTGTCGACGTAAAGAACAGCGGCCAGCAATTCACGTTTCCCGCGCCAGGTATGGAAGAAGGCGCTGGTGGTAGCTCAGCTCTATCGGATTCGACGGAATATCGGTCTTCGCCAGAGCCTTCCAGCTCCGCGACTCGACCTGCAGGATATGGTCGAGGCACTGTATCGCGTCATCTTCGTCGCGATACCATTTCAATGCGTAATCCGGTCTCTCTTGTAGCAGCGCCATTCTGCGCCGAAGCTTGTATCGGAACTTCTTACCCTGTGATTTTAGGTAATCCTCCCACGATTGATTGATTTTGATGTACGGAGATGCCTGTCCTTCCGCGCGCCAGACAACAAAGTTGTTGGCATCAGCAATGGTTTCAATCGCCTTCGCGGTCCGTCCAGAGATTTCCACATTGGCGAACTGAAAAGCGTCCCACCTCGGTGTGGCGGACAGAAGCCCTTCGATCGCACTGCGGGGGTCGCGCAGACATACGCACTCGGCGTGATACGAAAAAATGTCGGATGCTGGCCGCACAACCGCCAACGGAATTCCGCCCATTCTCGTTCTCCCCCGAAAGAACGGAACAATTGCGGAGAGTACTGCGTCACCATCAAACTCGACCATCACTGACAGAGACTGTGTACCGTGACCGATCGCTTCCGCAATCAGTTCGCTCCAGCCAGGCTCGAGGGTGGGATCGAGATCCATGTTTTCAACGAGCCTCGTCCACGTCGCACGCAATGAATCGTCGATCTTTACCCATGGGATGACGGCTGACGAACCATTGCCCGATTTTGGATCAGCGTCGGTCACTTCAGGGCGTTTCCAAGAGTCGGCCGCGCTTCGAGCCATCGGTTGACGGTCTCGGCAGCTTCTTCTACTTCTCTTGCGCTCAACCCTTCGTGTACACCAAGGAGTAGCAAACGCTCCGACAGGTATCGAGCATCATCGCGTGTCAATTTGTCGCTTCGAGACAGCTCCGGATGCAGTGTGTCGCCAAACGTGAATACCGGAACACCACGCCGCCGGAGGTGGATGTCCTGTTGAGATCGATGCTCGATGAGGATTGGATACGCCCACGGACACACATCCGCGGGCAACGACGCTCGCACCTTGCGAAGCGAATCGTGCTCCTCGAGGCGAGCTGACCAGATTTCAAAATTAGCCGCTCTCGCGGTCACAACATCAGCCAAGTTGCTGGACTCGAAAATGCACCGGGCGATCCATGGTAGTTTTGCGTCGATGTATTCGATGTTCGCCTCGTTCGTCGCCTCCAGAGGGTTTTCACGGTTTGCAGCGCGTTTCCACGCAAGTCGCCGATCCTCCAATACGTGGAAGACGTTTTTCAACATCCTCGAATCGGAATTTTCAATCGCTTGCTCGGCAATTTGCTTCGTCAGGACCATGCTGCGTCGGGCACCGGCCGATCTTCGCGTAGTCTTAGTGGGAAGTCATCGCGATTTATCCGGATTCCCCCATCCACGTGCATTGGTAAGAGCTTATAGAAACTGAACAGTGCGAAATCTCCGAGCTCGCCGCGGAGTCGCAGGCTAGAGCCCCGCAGGAACGAGTGCGCCCAGTCTTCTACCAGATAACAGGGCAACTGCTTCCGTTCCCGCAGAAGCGGTGAAATGTCGGCAGGAAATCCGAAATAGTGGATTACCAGAATCAGTGCGACGTCGCGATGAACCTTGCTGAAAAGATCTTCATAGTCGATAGAGAGATCGCGGCGGATACGATAGAAGATCGGCTGAAATCCAGCACGCACGACGGCTTCGACAATGGACGCGCAGTGGAAGCCAGGCATCAGGATTGACCGAGCACGCGTTCGACCGCGAACCTCAACACAGAGCTGATACAACGCGCTGCGCGCACTGTACGCCATTTCCACTCGTGTCTGATCGAACAGCGCATGAACGCGTTTGCGACCAAACGAGCAGTCGCGAATTCGAAGTACTGGATGCGGGCTCAACATCCGCTATCGCGTCCCAGAGCGTCCAAACGCCTCGCCGCTTCCAGTCCCATCAAGAATTTGCGCCAACTTCAAACTCATTCTCTCCCGCGAATAGTCAGCGACGACCGTCTTGCTCGGCAACTCCCCAAGAAGCGCTGGCCCATTGCTGATCCAATGAACGATGAGCCGCTCCGCCGCAACGGGATCCGTCAGGGGTGCCACTGACCTGATGCCTAGATGACGCAACAATGCCGCTGTATCACCCTCGGGATGAACCAAAGCAACGATCGGCTTGCCCGCCCTCAGATACTCGTACAGTTTCGCCGGAACGGCGGGATTCGAGGTATATCCCTGTAGCAGCAGGAGACCGTCAGCAGTCATCATCTCGGCCAATGCCTCGGTGTATGGCAACGCGGGCAAGATAGTCACCAGATCGGAGACATCGTGTTCGATCGCCAGGTTCCGAAGCAGGTCCTGGTTCGATGGATCTCGAAGTCTCAGTTCAAAGGTGTCCTTCGATATGACGCCCTTTCGCGCGAGCACCCGCAACGCAGCGAAAACCGCCGCGGGGTCGCGGTCCGTTCCTGGATAGATGATTCCGCTGTGAAGCAGCACACGCTTCGGAGAGCCCCGATTTATCCCCGCCAATGCTTCCGCTTTCTGAAACGTCCCCTCTTCAAACCCGTTACCAATGACCGAGAGCCCCGGAATCCGAACATCTTGATAGCGATCGGCAACAATGGTGCGTGCGCCTTCGGTGCAGAACACGACGTGCGACGCGCTTCGGATGACCTTACGTTCCACGTTGAGACGCGCTCGCCGAAGTGCCGCGTCTTTCGGAAACCACTCACCGGTACTGCCAATCCTTTCAACCATGGGATCGCGAAAATCAGCAATCCAGGGAAGCCTCGTGATCTTGGCAACTGTAAAGGCGATCGCGTGCGCGGTCGCGATCGGATACGTTGACCAAATTGCGTCGATCGAGTGCTGCCTGATCAGGCTCAGAGCACGTGGTACTGCAGAGAACCACCAACTCGACCACCGGTCCGGCAACGCAAGGCGAGACCAATAGCGGCCACGAATCGCGAGCTGTCGCGCAACGTCTAGCGCAAGAGACCGAGACACGATTACGTCTGATGAGATGTCGTCCAACTGATGCGAGCTCGTCCGCTCATACGCCGCCGCGTTCGCCGTTAAAACCACCGAATCCCATCCCGATTTCCGCAAGTGTGTAGAAAAACCCAATGTCCTTTGCACTCCACTACTCATCGCACATGGCGGGAAGTGATACGCGATCAACAACACGGTGCGTCGCCTCACGGAACCTCGGACGCATCAACATTGGTGCCGAGCCTTTCGCGAAACGTCCATTGCGAGTTCATGAAGTAGTTGACGAGTGTCGCCGGTACCACACCGATGAGCTGATGTATCTGCGGAGCAACGTCAGGAAAGATCGAAGAGAGAACCACAAACGTCCCGTAGCTGACGATCAAAGCGACTAGCGAAACTGCATTGAACTTCAGGCCCCGTACTCGGATACGATCTGGGTTTGAGCGCCATCGAAAAGTCCAGTAGTTGTTCAACAAGAAGTTGGAAACGATGGAGGCCTCGATCGCAATCGGGGAAGCAACATACTTATGCATGCCTGCCATCATCAAGAGCGTGAACACGCCCAAATTTATAACAACGCCACTCGCCCCAACCAAGGCAAACTTGGCAAACGTTTTGGACGCTTCAAAGCGTATCCACCATGCGTTGAGAACAAATTCTACGATGTCCTTGAGCCCGAGTTTCGAAGTTCCACGGGTTCGTTCTACGAAGTCGACCGGTATCTCAACGACGCGTGCACCCTGAGCGATGGCAGCATGAAGAAGAGCGACCTGAAACGCGTACCCTTGAACTCGCAGACCTTTTAAATCAATCCGTTTCAATATCGACGATCGAATTGCACGGAACCCGGCCGTGCAATCGCGTACGCGATAAATGCCTGCCACATACCTGGCAACGATGTTTCCAACCAACGAATTCGCGCGTCTCAGCCGGCCCCATTGCGGCGGAATCGTTCCACCGGGAACATATCGACTACCAATTACAAAGTCCGCACCGTATTCGAGGTTGACGACTAGTCTCGGAACATCCTCTGGCCGGTGAGAGAAATCGGCGTCCATTTCCATCACCGCGTCGGCGTGCAACACATCCAATGCGTAACGCATTCCACGAATATAAGCAGCGCCCAGTCCGTGCTTGGTGCCAGTCAAGACATGCAGATTCGCGTGCACGCGCTGAAGCTCTTTCGCTGCCACGGCAGTACCATCGGGCGAGTTGTCATCAACTACTAGCACATGCATTTCATGCGAAATGGTCGCAAACTGCTTCATGAGCGCGCGAACCATAGGCTCGATGTTTTCACGCTCGTTGTACGTTGGAAGAACAATGACGATTATCACGACGTTACTCGCCCGCGTCGCTCGAAAAGCCCTTGGTCATTCGCTCCGCCTTTGAGCACGCCTGCCTCTTCGCCCAGATCCACATCGACCGCAATTGTGAATTGTAGCGGAAGGGTCCGTTCCAACTTGGACGAAGATGTATTGGCTCAAGTGAGGTCGTTAGTTCGTAGCGCGGACCCTTTCTCCAAGCTGCACAACGTTCCAACGACGTCGGGCGCAAGCCAAATCCTTGGAACGCGAATGGCTAGTCGTGCCAGTATCCAAGGGCGGCAAGCTTGTCCCGCAAGCCGGGCAGCGGGTAGCCCAGTCGGTAAGCTTCTTTGGCCTGCGCAAACGACTTGGGATAGTCGCGAAGCTCTATATACAGAAGCCCCAAATGATAGTGACCCTCAGCAGATGACGGATCCATCGACAGCACGCTCTTGTAGGTCGCCACAGCCTGCTTCAAGTCACCGAGCTTCCAGCGCCAAAATGCCTCTAGCAAAAGTACATCGACATCATTCGGCGCAAACTCCAACGCTCGCGTGAAGTAGCAGAAGGTCGATGGGAACTCGAAGTGTTTGCCACCGCCGATATCGTACTGAACCAACGCTTGTAGCGCGCGTACATGATTCGGCCATCCACCCAGAGTGAACGCAAGGTCCGCCATTACACGATGTGAGTATTCACCTGATTGGATCCGTTCAGTGGCGGGACCAGTGTGGTTCGCCCAGTTGTCCTTGATGCTCCAAGTCAGAAAAGGTGTCGAATCCCGTTTGCGGTAGTCATTCAACTTGGATGGATCCCTGTCGGAGGGCGCACAGTAGCCCTCAAGATTCACCGATGAAGCGACCGCGCTGGAGGCCCATAGCAACACCGCAAGCGTCGCCAATGGAACAGACACACGCCTCTTCTCTTTACGGGTTCTTGCGCTAAGGCTCATCACTTCGAGCATCGTTCGATCCGTTCAGCGCAGATCCGCCAAACACACAAAGTGAGCAGATTGTAGATTCGAATGTAGCGGTCGGCTACTGCGTATCGAGAGTTCGCCGGCGATCCAGCATCGTTGCGCCTAGAATGACATGGGCAACTTATAGACATAAGTTGGTTGCGTTACGTCGCGCGTGTGCATGACCACACATGCCTGCCCATTGCCCATGTCCAGAATTGCCTGGAATCCGCTAAATGTCCCATTGAATTGCCCAGTCGTAGCGATGGAACCGCCGGCCGACGCGATCGTTCCCCAGGAGAATCCCGAACTCGCGTTCCAAGGGTCCGACGGGATCGTGAGCGTGCGTAGCGTTGTCCCGATATTGGCCCCGCCAACTACGAGTTTCCTGTTGGTCGGGGAATAGAAGGCCCCCGCTCCGGCGGTCCCGGAAACACTGCCACCGCTGGTGGATTTCTTCCGAAACGTCGAAGGTGCATCGAGGTTCCAAACGTAGATCAGATTGTCGTTGGGAGAACCAACTATCCAGCAGCGTGGTGAGGTGTTCTGCGTGACAACCGACCAAGCGCTCGAAAACGGATTGCCGCCCAGAGCGACGTTGTATCCCGTGGCACCTGGAACAAGCGGCCCGTTCGTCGATTGATTGCCAGCGCCAACGCATGTACTGACGTTGATTCTGCGCACCCCATCCCCTACCGCGAATTCACCGGCCACCATGATCTGGTTTGATATTGGGTCATACCCGGATGGCCCGGATTGATATCCAAAACCGCTTCCTGGCGAACCGGGCAACGTGGGCCACAATCTTCCGTGATACGTCCACAGGCCAGGATTTGAAACCCCTGCTCCGAGATTTGCCCGAGGGATCGACCAACAATCAGTTGTCCAGTTGCCAGTCGGAGTCGCGTCCGTGGCGAGCGTCCACAGTCGGTCACCTTCTGGCCCCTCTGTGGCCTGCCGATTGAACCAGCCATGCATCGTGCGAGGCGTGTTGTCGGAGTTGGCGACGTGCGGTTGGTTGTACGCGAAATCACTCGTCGAGATCTGAGCGTTAGGCGTCGGTCCCCAAATCCTTACCCACCTGGAGCCTCTGCCTTCAAACCGAGGGCATAAATCTCATTTCCATAGTAGCCGTTATGTCCGCCTTCGCAGATTTTCAGATATTCGCCGCGGCTCTGTAGGGAGGCACCACCAGCCCAGTCATTGATGATTGCGGATTGTCCTTCGGCCCCAGGCGGCAATGGGTTAGGTGCAACATCCGCGAGTCGGGCGCCTTTCTGCCAAGAGGCTCCGCCATATGACGATCCGCCGGCAACATCCGTCCATGTCCGTTCGGCCAGCGACGCGAACCATACGGGTGCCGGTTGCTGACCCGTCGCACACGCCGTTGACACGGTTCCCTCATCATTCACTCCGAAGGCCGGCGGCGGACAAGGCATCGCTGCGCCAATTTTGGGAAGCATTGCCGCCGCAACTCCGGCGGACGCAGCAAGGAATGCTCTACGCTTCATCGACTACTCCTGAAGGGGGTTCCGCAACATTTCGGTTTTCGCGTGCAACCCTGTGTAGCCTCTAGATTGCCAATCGGACTCAGACCTGCGGACACGGGATCGTCGATTTGGAAAAAATGATCTGCGCGTGCCTAACGTAGCCGCCGGCAGGCCACACGTCGCCGTTCATGTAGTTGCACAGGCAAATTGCATTCCACCCGTTGTCATAATCAAAGGTCTCGAGATGCATCTGGCTGGTGTCCCAGATTTTCGTGTAAGCCGTTTGACCTGGCCGAGCGACCCAAACTCGAAAAATGTTGTTCGTGGACGGGGTCACGAAGCCTTTCCAGTAGTACAAGACCGTCAACCACTCGTCCGGTTTCCATTTGAATAAAGTCCCGGAATCGGACCCGTACTGCAGCGAAGGCTCGATCTCCGGACTGCCGCTTCGATATGCCTTCCATGTCTTGTCGATTCGATTCTCCGTGACGATTTCCTGTGATGTCAGCGTCCGATAGGCATGCGAGAAGTACACCAGCTTCCCACGCCCATAGTTCCCTGTATTCGATGGATCGTACCGACTGGAAGATATCTTCGTTCTCATCTGCAGGTAGCATTCCGTTCCGTCGAAACCGCTACCCGGCCCAGGACCATAGAGTCCCCGACTACCCCACGCGTTTGTGGTGCTTCCACCGTAGTTCGCGTTCGGTGCAAATGATTCCGGGGCAATCGAACCATTTGCGCCAGGATCGTCGAACCCCCTCCCATTTCCAGAACCTGTCAGTGGCGACAGGGGCCGCCACCAGATGCCCGGCCCCTGAGTCCCTGGAGCTGTGGTGATCTGTATGCAGGCACCTTGCGTACCCGCTATCCCGTCGCCGGTCTGACGAAAGATATTGGACGTCTGTACGCCATTGGGATCGTCTCCAATTCCGCCGTCCCACCGAAAGTTGTTCACTTCGGCGTCGTTCCGAAAATCGTGCGTCCACACAACTCCGGGCCCGGTGGAGCGAAGCATCCAGTCCGCTTCTGCACCCATGCCACAAGGCGAATCGACGGTCTGCCCGCCCTGCAAAGTCAAACTTGATGGCGTGCACGGTTGCGACCGTAGGAGTCCAGGCATCGCAGCGCCTATCATCCCCGCGGACGCGATCAAGATTTCCCTTCTCTTCATTCATTACTCCATGATCACGACGAGAGGAGCCAAGCGGCCTTCTGGCAGAATTATTCTCTTACATTCCTCACATCTCCATTGCAATCATGAAGAAGTGAGCGACGCGTCTCAGTAGAGCGCTGCCCCTGTCTTCACAGCGATGATGTGCCTCGAGATGACTACGCCTTCACGTTCAACTCGCACTGAATGTGGCGTCCGGCAGCCGTTCAAGCCACTGCTCGAGCATGACTAGATCCCAGATGATGTAGCCGTAATAGCCCGGGTGACCTTCTTGATGTTCGGCAATCAGACGGTCGATGAACTCGGGTCTGACCACACCACGCTCATTGAATCGCTTCAAGTTCTCGTAAACGAACTCGGCCAATCGCGCATGGGTCTTGAGCCACACGCCGAACGGAAGACCAAAGCCATGCTTTTTCTTTTCGAGGATCTCGTCTGGCAAGAACCCCTTCATGGCGCGCTTGTAGAAGCTGCGTAACTCGAAGCCGTTCATCTTCATGGCAGTTGGTATGCGGAGCGACAGGTCCACCACCGCCGCATCGAGCATTGGGTAGCGGACCTCAACGCCCGCGGCGTGACACATCGTAGACACCTTGCGAAGGTCGTTGTCGGCGAGCGTGTATTTCCAATCGTAGACAAGCATTCGATCAAGTAGGTCTGGACTTTCGATCGCGGTGTACGTCTCCTCAATGGCACAAAGTGGCGCTCTCGGATCTATCATTCGCATGAAAGCATCGTCGAAGAGAAGACTCCCTCCCTCCCGGTGGACGAAGTTCCAGGTTTCAAAACGTTCCGGAAGAGTGATACTCGCCTGATCAACATAGCTGCGTAGCTTTCGCAACGGCATCACCCAACTCTCCGGGGAAATGCCGCGCGTGAGCGCGATCGCTGTCCGCCTCAACGGCGCGGGCATCCGCTGGAACATCTCAAACAGTCGTTGGCGGGCATAACGTTCGTTGCCACCGAAAATTTCGTCGCCGCCGTCGCCCGCCAGGAGCGTTTCCATCCCGTGCTGACGAGCAAACCGCGCGCAAAAATAGGTAGGGATTGCCGACGAATTACCAAACGGTTCGTCATAGGCGCCGGCGACAATAGGAATGGCGGCGAGTACATCCTGGGGCGTGACTACGTACTCGTGCGCTTCGCATTCGAAATGACGGCTCGCGATTCGGGCATAGAAACGCTCATCGTAGCCCTCCTCCCCAAAGCCGATGGAAAATGTCTTAGCGCCCGGCCGCAGGGCCGCGAACATTCCACTCACCGTCGAACTATCGAGGCCGCCACTGAGAAAAGCTCCGCTTTTTGGGTCACGCGACGCCCAATCCACGGCGTTGCGCAGCGAATCGTTCAGGTCGGACCGGAGGGATTCGAAACGCGCGTCGGTGCGCCGATTGAAGTCTGGGCGCCAATAGATGGCTTCCTCGCGACCCGCCGCGCTAAAGCTCAGTACGGACGCGGCACGCAGCTTTTGCACTCCAACGAATGCACTTGTGGGCGCCGGCACCATGTGGAAGAAGAAATAATCATACAGCGCCTGGGCGCGCAGTACGGGTCGGCCTCCCGCCCGTTCCGCAACGGCGCGCGGGGAGCTTCCGAAGGTCACGCTGTCCCCACTTTGGTGCCAGGCAAGCGTGCTGATGCCCATACGATCGATCGCGAGGTGCAGGGTTTCTGTCCGCAAGTCGACAATCGCCAACGCGAATCCGCCATCAAGCGTCGCCAGACACTGGAGACCGGATCGAAGAAAAGCTCGCGCGATCGATTCAGCGCACGCAGGGGCTCGAACGCCGTCGATCCATGACGGTTCGCCTTCGAGGATGACCTCTACGAAATTGAGTCGGACGACATCTCCAGTGCGTTCCGATAGACCGCCTCGGTTCGAGAAGGCACCAAACATTTTGAATCTCGATATGCGCCGCGCAAGGCTACCAGAGTGCTTGCCCTCTGGATGTGACGCAATGTGATGCCGAGATCGGCCACCACAACCCACTACATCGTTCAAACATGCGACGGCGCATACGGACGCTATAATTCTCGCCCCGACATACGGTCCGAACCGTATTCACTGGCTTGCACACCATGACCGAAATCCTCTTTTGGTTCGCCCTGAGCATCGTGGTCTACGTGTACGCTGCGTATCCAGCGCTACTTTGGCTTGCGAGCCGGCTACTGGGCCGTCGCCGGCGAGACGCGGACCCGGCGAGTTGGCCGATAGTCACGCTTGTCATCTCCGCGTACAACGAAGAAGCGTCCATCCGTCAGAAGATTGCAAACACGCTTGCGATCGACTATCCGACATCTCAGCTCGAAGTGCTGGTGGTCTCCGACGCGTCCGACGACCGCACGGATGCAATTGTGCGCGAGTTCGAAATGCAGAGGGTCCGGTTGCTCCGAATGCCCAAACGGGGCGGCAAGACCGAGGGATTGAACCGCGCCGTGTCGGTAGCACACGGAGAGATTTTGGTCTTCTCCGATGCGAATGCGATGTACCGGCTTGATGCGCTCAAGGCGCTCGTGCGTGGATTTACGAATCCCAACGTGGGGGCCGTCATCGGTGAGTCGACCTACGAGTCAGGCGATACCGACGCGCAACGGTCGGAGGGTCTTTACTGGCGCTACGAAACCTGGCTGAAGGAAATGGAGAGCCACATCGGTTCTGTTGTTGGTGGCGATGGTGCGATCTATGCCCTTCGAAAATCGCTGTATACGCCGATGCCGCCCGACGCTTTGTCGGATTTCGTTAATCCACTCCAAGTCGTACGCCAAGGCTATCGTTGCATCTACAGCCGCTCCGCACAGTCGGTCGAGGCGGCCGCCGATGACTTCGGTAAGGAGTTCCGTCGGAAAGTCCGCATCGTCAATCGTGCCTGGCGTGCCACCATGTCAATGCCAGCCATGCTCAACCCACTCCGGTTCGGCTGGTTCGCAGTGGCGCTCATCTCGCACAAGCTATTGCGCTGGCTCGTACCGATGTTTCTGATCCTTGTGCTAGTCAGCAACATGACCTTGCTCGATACATCGCGGTTCTACTGGCTGACTCTGATAATCCAAGCCGCATTCTACGGTGCCGCAATATTCGCGTGTGTAAGGCGTGAACGAAGCCAGCTACCCCCGCTGCTGTATATCCCCTACTACTTCTGCCTGGTCAACATTGCGAGCTTCTGGGGCATCTGGCAGGCGTTCCGAGGCGAGACTTACACCACTTGGGAAACGGCTCGGGTCAATTGAGTGAGAGGAAGCGATGATCGAAACGGTTAAGACTATCTTGCGCGACACTCTGCAGCTCGGCCAACGCGCAGACGCGCTTACGGCAGATAGCCCGCTCATGGGCAGCGTTCCAGAACTCGACTCAATGGCAGTTGTTGCAATTCTGACACTCTTTGAAGATGAGTTCGGAGTAACCATCGACGACGACGATGTGTCAGCGGATACATTCGCAACTGTGGGTTCACTCGCCCAGTTTCTGAAACAGCGAATTTGACGAGTTGGCCGTTGCTACACGCACAATTCATCGATGGTTCAGCGGGGCGCCTTTTCGTTACCGTCAGGCGACCCGATCGAACACCTCAATGCCCCGCGGTCCTGGTTGCTCCGGCGTTCGGCGACGAGATGAACAAGATCCGACGTATGCTGACGGTGACCGGGCAGCGTCTCAATTTGGCCGGTATCGCGCTCGTAAATCCTGATCTGTATGGAACCGGTGATAGCGAAGGTGAGTTTCGCGATGCGAGTTGGTCGCAATGGCTCGAGGATCTTCGTTCGTCGTTAGCTTGGGCGAACGAAGCGGGCCTACAGGTTCGCGGGCTGCTGGGCGTTCGCACAGGCGCGTTGCTCGCAGCCGAATTCGCGGCAAAGGTCGCGTCGGTTCGGGCGAGTGTACTCTGGCAACCGGTGCAGAATGGCCGATCCTTTCTCAACCAATTTCTGCGAGTGCGGGTTGTTTCGAACTCAGTCAACAAGGGCGTGCGGGAAACGGTCGAATCGTTAATGGATCAGATAGATTCCGGAAAAGTGTTGCGAGTGTCGGGCTACGAACTTACCCAAACGGTCGCGTCTCCGCTTAGCCAGGGGAATCTAGATTCGCTGGCAACGAGCGCGCTGGGGAACGCGGTTTCCATCGACGTGAAGCGCACTGGATCGGAGACGCTCGAGCAAACTACCAAATGTGGATCGATAACCCTCACCCAATTTGCTCTCAAGGGTGAACCGTACTGGAATTCTGTCGAGACGCTCTGCAACGAACGAGTGGTCGAGCTAACCTCGCAGGCGTTCGAACGAAACATGGTCCATGACTGACGAGCGTGCAGTGACAATGTGCTGCAATGGGGCCCAGATGCTGGGCATCTGGCATTGCGGAGCGTTGGAGGTGAAAGCGACCATCGTCATGATCGTGGGTGGCCCACAGTACCGGGTCGGTAGCCACCGCTTGTACGTCGAGATTGCTCGCGTACTTGCCTCGCTGGGCGTGTCGGTGCTGCGATTTGATTGCCGCGGGATGGGTGACAGTGACGGAATTTTCACGTCGTTCGAGTCCGTGGAGGATGATATTCGGTGCGCGGTCGATACGGCCAGCCAAGCAAACCGTGGCGGCCAAGTGGTACTGTTTGGCTTGTGCGATGGCGCCTCCGCGGCAGCTCTATACGGACACCTTGATCCACGCGTAACAGGGCTGATACTGCTCAATCCCTGGGTGAGGACAGAGGTCGGTGAGTCACAGGCACGCATGCGCCACTACTATGGAAAGCGACTAGGACAAGCTCAATTCTGGAAGGAACTTCTGACCGGTCGATTGAACATCCTGGAATCGATCCTGTCGCTTGGCACGCATGCGAGGAAAGCAATTGGGAGACGCTCGACTGGGGGCTACGTTGACCGTATGGCGCTTGGGCTCAGGTCTTTCCGCGGTCGCGTACAAATACTTCTCAGTGAATCTGATTTGACCGCACAGGAGTTCCAAGGGCTGATCAATAGCTCTCGCGAATGGCGGCGAGCTCTGATCGGCGCGGGCGCCGAACTCGTCCGCATTGGAAACGCAGATCACACACTGTCCGATCAGACGGAGTTTAGATACGCACTCGACCATATCGCGAAATTTGTCCAGTCGACTGTGTTGCCGAATCCAAGGCCATCGCCATCTGAGGCGCTACGTTGATGCAAGACGCACACGGCAACGACCCTCGCTTTGTCCAATACTATGCGCGGGAAAGCGCCAGCGTCCGAGCGGCCGAGCGTGCCACTGGGATTATGGCGGCCGTGCTCAGGTTCAGGCGAGAGCGGGGGCTTCCGATTGAAGAATTAGAAATCGCCGATATCGGCTGCAATGCCGGTACCCAGGCTCGCGTCTGGCTTGAGCAGGGCCATCGCGTCAATGGGGTCGACATTAGCCAAGACCTGATAGCCATCGCCGCACGTCGCAATGCCAGCTTTGGCAAACAAGCCTCCTTCGAGATCGGTTCAGCGACAGATCTTCCGTGGCAATCCAATCGGTTCGACGTTTGCTTGCTACCAGAACTGCTTGAACACGTAGAGGATTGGAAGTCGTGCCTGACGGAAGCAGTGAGGGTGCTCCGCCCAAGCGGGACGTTGTATCTGTCTACTACCAACGTCCTGTGTCCGATTCAACAGGAGTTCAATCTACCCTTCTATAGCTGGTATCCCGATCCGATCAAGAAACGGCTCGTCCAGTTGACAATCGATAAGTTCCCTCAGTTGGCCAACTACGCCAAATATCCGGCAGTCAACTGGTTTAGCCCTCGTTCGCTGAGCCGGTTCCTGGAAGGTATGGACGTGGTAGCAGCCGATCGCTTCGATCTGATTGACCTCCAGTCTCAATCAGTCCCGAGAAGACTAATCATCCACATTTTGCGTCGATCTCCGGCGCTGAGGATCCTTGGCCATATTCTGACGCCGAGCACCGTGCTTGTTGGGGCGAAGCAATAGCTAGTGTAAAAAAAGTGAAGTTACCCTCACATTTTGCCCCACGGGGGCCGTCGCTTGCGTCCGGAATCCGGCACGTCCTCACGGCTTGGGATCAGGTTGGTGGCGAAATCTTTGGTGATTGGCGAGGGCTGGCCCTCGAACTTGGTGCACCACCAGATTGCTACCCTGAATGGGCCGCCGCGCTTGTTGCCGCACACGACGTACCAATAGAGGAGGTTTTTGTCCTTCGAAGTCTTCGACAGGAGAAGACCATTTGCGTGTGGCCATTTCGCTACCTCCACGTGCGGGTTCGTGGACTGCGCGTGCGCATGGTCAAACCTCTGCTCAGCATTTATGCCCTTCACCAAGAAATCTTAGGACAGGGGAGTGCTGAAGCTCGGGTGGCGCTGGCAATCGCAGGACTCGAAAGTTGCGGCATCGATTGGGATATAGTCGATCTGAATCAGTTGAGCCAGAACGGCGAGTTCCACGCGGCTTGGGGAACGGCTGCATCTGAGTCTGGATGGAAAATTGGGACCTCTGTCGGAAAGGCCCCTCCGTATCTAGCGATTGATTGCACGTGGGATGCCTTTTTGCGCCGCCAATCTGCGAATTTTAGGTCAAACCTCAAGCGAAAGGCACGCAAACTCCACGAAGGTCGGCGGTGCCGGATCGATTTCATTCGCAACCCAGAGTCGATGGAAGCCGCATTCGATGCTGTTGAAAAGGTGGAATGTCAGAGTTGGAAGGCTGACGATGGAACATCATTGATGAGTCGGCCATGGGAGATGCAATTCTACCGAAATCTTATAGAGATCTTTGCACGCAACGGCCAAGCCATGATCACGCTGTTGACACTGGATGATGAACCCGTCGCGTATGATATGGGCGTAGATGGCGGAAGACGTGTCTATTGCCTCAAGACGAGTTTTGACCAGCGATATCGTGATCTATCTCCCGGCCTCGTTCTTAGGGCAGAACTGATGCGCAAGATTTTCGAGGAGGGTATGCACGAATACGATTTCCTTGGAGATCGCGAACGATACAAGTTGGAGTGGACGGACACGACACGGGTCGATGTTTCCATGACCGTCATGAATACCTCACATCTCAGAGGCCGCGTAGTTGCAGCCGCGTTCAATGCTGCAACAGTTGCACGTTCGTGCATGAGTTGTGTTGCCAGGTTGACAGGGAGCGCTGACGAACGAACGTGATGGGGCACTTGGTCATCTGACCCCAAGTGAGTACGCTAATCGAGGTCACCAAACGGTCTTGGAGGCGGCCAATCTCTAGATCAAAACGGTCTCGTTAAGGGGCCAACGTCACCATGGCAAACACTCTCAACGGAGTTCGGTACCTGCTTGGGGGGGGGGGAGAGGTCAAACGTACGAACTCGCATAGGTCTTCAGTATTCGGCTGACGAATCCGGACCGAGAGTTTTCCCACGGTGCAAAGCGCTCCAAAGACAGAATGTTGGAGCGTGGTGTCGCACAACCCCACCTCGTTGACACGGCGCACCGAAACCCGGCCTCGCCTACCAATCGCATGTGGGTCTCATCGAAATCGATACCAGGACGTCCGTTGGGATACGCGAAGGAAACAGGGGACACACCGAGAACCTTCGCCAGCCAATCCCGGCTCCCTTCGATCTCGGCTCGCGCCTGATCGACATCCACCTTCTGAAGAATGGGATGAGTCATTGTGTGTGCGCCCACATCGTGGCCCTTCCTGGCGAGTCCGCGAACCTGCGTTTGCGTCATCATGAGTTGCGGTGTGGTGCCGCAGTGCCGCGCATGCAGCGCATCTGCGATCGCCGCCCGTGTTGCGATCGGCAAATACTTGAGTCGTTCGAGCACCCGTAACAGTACCTGGCCGCGAGCGTGCTCATCCGGAATGTGCATGACGCCCAAATCGAACTCTTCCAGGTCGAGGTTCCGCCCGCAGCGGCGCACTGCTTCAATAACGAGATCGTTCCACATCGCGCCGCGTTCAATCGCGCCAGTCGCAATGAAAAACGAAGCCGGCATGCCCTTCTTATCGAGCATGGGCCCAGCAATCTCAGCATTGTTCCGATAGCCGTCATCGAAAGTAATGCATGCCGCGCGCGTCGGCAGACTACCTTCACGCAATCTTTGCGCGGCTGCTGGAAGCGGTAGCACCTGCAGATAGCTGCCAATCCAATCCAAACGAGACGCGAAATCTACTGCCGTCGGTTCCGTGCTCAGGAGTGCGTCTGGCGCTGGCAACACTCGATGAAACGAAAATATCAGGAGCCGGCGACTTCGTGCCATGCCGCATGCCAGATCGAAGGCGCGCCTCGCGAGCATCGCATTCATCGTCCAAGCAGCCCCCTATACAGACTCTCATAATTTCCCGCCATGTGATCCCAGGTCCGTTCGTGTTCCACGTACCGACGGGCATGCGCACGCATCTCCAACCAATGCGGTCGTGCTTCGATCGTACTGACGATCGCCGCACCAAGAGCATCAACATTCCCCGGTCTGAACAGATAGCCCGTTTCACCGTCTCGAATAAGTTCGCGATGGCCACCGACATCGGACGCTACGACGATTGCACCCAGGTACATCGCCTCCAGTGGCTTGAGCGGTGTCACCATATCGGTGATCTTCAGCTTATGCCGCGGGAACACCATCAAGTCGATCGCACCGTAATACGCTGGGATTTCGTCGTGTTCGACTCGGCCAGCGAAATGAACATACGCTTCGAGTTGTTTTGACCTAACGATTTCTCGCAGGTGCGTCTCGTGCTCGCCACCGCCGGCCAAGACAAGTCGTATGGCCGGAACTCGGGTGATTACGCTCGGCAGCGCCTCAAGCAATAGATCTAGACCTTCCCAAGCAAAAAAACTTCCAAAAAAACCCAACGCGATGTGGTCAACCAATCCAAGCCTGACGCGAAGTGCTTCGATCGCCCCCGACGAGGCTGCTACCAGCGTCTTCGAATCGATCGCGTTACCGACGACGACGATGCGCTGATCCGGAATACCGCGCGAGCGGAGTTCAGCTCTGAGCCCTTCGCAAATCACCACCACAGCATCCGCGCGAGCGACTGTCTGAGTCTCGAGGAGCCTCGACAAGCGATAGCGGACACTACCCTCAGACGTCTTGCCGGATGACACCGCCGCATCTTCCCAGGATGAACGCATCTCATAGACCACTGGCACACCCAAACCAAGTGCCGCTAGGCCATTCAGACACGGCGAATGCGCGTGCACGATGTCAGGCCGTTCTGTGGCCGCAAGAGTTCTCAATGCGCGCCTCGCTTCAACTACGCATTGCATTTGCGCGAACGCACTGGTCCCAGCGATATGTCGCGAGCGTGAGTATCGTAGCCCCGCATAGTCATCACCTCCGTCGTGCTTGGGGCTAGTAACTTGAACGGTGTGAACACCGCGTGCATTCAACGCCCGCAAGATGGAATCACTACGGAAGGAATAGCCTGACTGAGTAGGAAGCGAGTGATCCAGCAGATGCAAGACTTTCATTCTGTTGATCCTGACGCCAATCGTCCGAACAGCTCATGGATCCGATCCGCGCACACGCCCCAGTCAAATCGATCGACCGTAGCGCACACGGCAGTTCGGGTAGGCATGTTGGCGCGTAGACTATGGATCGCCTCTGCGATCGAGTCTGGGTTTCGCTCACACAACCTGCCCGCATTCGCGTTTGCCAACACCTCACGCGCGCCTCCAGTCGACGTCGCCACAACGGGCGTGCCCGATGCAAGGCTCTCCAAAATTGCATTCGGCATGCCCTCGTGGCTCGATGCCAGAACCAGCACGTCGGCTGCGCAGTAGTAATCAGCCAATCGCGATTGCCGCACGGAACCCAGGAGATGCACACGAGGTTCAAGGGCAAGTGCTTTGACCCGCTGCGTCAACTGAGCCCGCGCTGGACCTTCTCCAGCGATCACGAGCCTAGCCTCCGCTACCTGCAGCAACGCTTCAATCACCAGATGGTGTCCCTTGAGATCGATGAGATTTCCAACCGACAAAACCGTAAAGCCGCGCATCCCCAACCTTCGACGTATTGCCTCCCGCTCCGGGTTCGGTCGAAACTGCTCGCGATCGACTCCATTCGCGATCGTCTCGACGTCGTCACGATCTGCAAGTCGACGCAACTCGTCCGAGAGGTCGCGGGACACGGCAACAAGCCCGTCAGCATTGCGAATCGACCAAGAGATCCATTTCCCTGCAATCCGCTCCTTTGCTATGAGATTGACGTCGGATCCTCGCGCAGTGAGCACGACCGGGCGCCCAAGACTACGTGCTGCCAACACTGCTCCGACGCCGTCTGGAAACAAGAAATGTGCATCGATTAGATCGAAGCGTATGCGACGGCGTCGGATCTCCCTCAACACGGCGTGTGCAAACGACCACGGCGAAAAGAGGTCACTCACGCGAGGTAGGTGGAAGTAGCGCGGATGAAGGATCATCCCTTCAACCGCAGTCTCAAACGGAGGAACGCGCGCAAATGCGCTGTATTCACCGAATCGTGGGGAGGCAAAAGGGAACCACGGAACGGGCGCGACAACCGTCGCTTCGACATCGTGATGTTGCTGCAAGCGCCTCAACCGCTCACGAACGAATAGTCCACGCTCAGATTGAATCGCATTCGGATACAGCGAAGTGACCGTTAGCAAACGCACGATCAATCCGATTGCCGGAGAAATCCGTCGAACATTAGAAGTGACCAGAGCGGAGCACTGTGGTTGCGGCGGCCCGAACGATGTTCCTCGAGGAGTTTCTTTAGATAAGCGGGATCGAACAGCCCACAGTCTCGCAATCGATCTCCCGAAATTGCTGCTTCGATCCTTTCTTTCAGCGAGTCACGAAACCAACCATCGAGGGGAACAGCAAAGCCCATTTTCTTACGATAGAGAACCTCTTTCGGCAGATACGGCTCTAACGCCTTCTTCAAGATTCGCTTGCCTTCCTGCCCTTTGAGTTTTTCCTCGGTCGGCAATCGCGCCGTCCACTCAACGAACTGGTAGTCCAAGAACGGGACTCTCACTTCCAAGCTGTGTGCCATGCTTGCGCGATCTACTTTGGTCAGGATGTCTCCCGGCAGATATGTCTTGAAATCTAGGTACTGCACCATACGCAGAGGATCAGAAAACTCCTTGTTCGCGAGATAACGACGAAACACATCCTTGGCGCGGTAATCCTGCAGATCAGCCTTGAGCCGATTCGAGAACAGGCTCGCTCGCATCTCATCGGAACAAATGGAGATTGTGTGGTGGTAGGCGTCCGCCGAGCACCGAGCCAGAGATTGGAACGTGGTTTTGCCACGAAGCACCCGCGGCGCCCAGTCGAGTTTAGGGTAGACGCGTCCGAGCGGGCCAAACACCGCTTGGCGCAGCCTTAGCGGCAGCCGCCCCCTTACCCGTTCCTCCATACCAAACAACCGGTAACGCCGATAGCCAATGAAGTTCTCGTCACCACCGTCACCGGACAGCGCGACGGTGACATGGCGGCGTGCGAGCTGACATACGCGATACGTGGGTATAGCAGAACTGTCCGCAAAAGGTTCGTCGTACAACGACACCAGCCGATCCAGCAAACCGAAGTCCGACGCAGCAACAATCTCCATACGATGATCAGTCGACTTCGCGCGTGCGACCAAACTCGCGTAGCGTGATTCGTCATACAGCGACTCACGGAACCCGATCGAGCACGTAAGCAAGTGTTCCACACCGATCTCACGCATCATCGCCACAATCGCGCTGGAATCGATTCCGCCAGATAGAAAGGCGCCAAGCGGAACCTCAGCGACCAGTCGTTTCGCGACACATGCCTTCAGTTGGACAATCAGGTCGTCAGCATTTCCCTTGGCGGGCTGGTCGAGGGGAACGTCCCAATAGCGCCTTTGCGCCAGGGTTGACTGGCCATGCTTCACGTGTAACACACAGCCGGGCTCGAGCTTGGCGGCGCCGACGTAGATGGTGCGAGGGTCGGGTACATATCCAAAGGCGAAATACTCCTCTACCGCTCGAGGGTCGACTCGCCGATCAACCGCCGGGCAGGCAAGTATCGCCTTCAGCTCCGAAGCAAACAGTATTCGTCCATCATTGAGGGCGGCGTAGTAGAGGGGCTTCACTCCCAAGCGGTCCCTCGCCAGAAAAAGCTCTTGCCGCTTACGATCCCAAATCGCAAACGCAAACATGCCATTGAAGCGCTCCACGCAAGCGGGGCCCCATGCTTCCCAAGCGTGCACGATTACTTCCGTATCACAGCGGGTACGGAACTTGTGACCTAGCTTCAGCAGCTCTTGTTCGAGCTCCTTGAAGTTGTAGATCTCACCGTTATATGTGACCACAACAGTGAGATCTTCGTTGTAAAGCGGTTGCTTGCCTCCGTCGAGATCGATGATCGACAAACGACGATGTCCGAAACCCACGCCAGGTTCTACGTGGAACCCCTCGCCGTCGGGACCACGGTGAGAAAGTAAAGCGGTCATGCGCCGCAACAACCCCTCATCAGTCGGGCGCTTCCCCCCCAAGTCGACGATTCCTGTGATTCCGCACATGTTCGCTGGCGATTAGTTCCAGTCCGTCCGATCGGCAACGCAGTACACCTGCGTGTATTTCGTGACCATAGTCTCCATGGAAAAATGGTCTTCCACACGTTTCCGGCCGGCTGCGCCATGGCGCCGAGCCATCTCCGGATCGTCTATGTACGTCGCAATGGCGGTCGCCAAATCATGCGGCGACTGTGGTGGAACGATCGAGCCGGTGACACCATCATCCACGAGTTCGACATTTCCACCGACGTTGGTTGCCACCACCGGCAGCCCCGTGGCCATCGCTTCAAGCACGGTGTTCGAGATCCCTTCCCGGCGAGAACCGAGCACGAAGATATCCATCTTCGCGAGGTACGGAGCTACATCGAGCACGCTTCCTGCAAAACACACCAACGGCTCCAGCCCCGCTGCCACCACCATGCCCTCTGCCTGCTCCTTGAGCGGGCCATCCCCGACCATCAGCAGCCTCGCGGCGCCGGGACGAACCCTGTTCAACTCGACGAATGCACGCACCGCATTGAGCGGGTCTTTAATTTCACTGAACCGCGTGATACTGCCAACAATGCAATGTCCCACTTGCAAGGGACCATGTGCCCGGGAGAAGAAACGCTGTGTGTCAACGCCGTTACAGATCCGGATGACTTTGGCGGCTGAGATACGCACGTCTCGCAACAGCCAAAGCTCGAGTTCTTCCGACAGCGCAACGAAGCGTTCAATCAGCGGGGACAGGACTTTTCGAATCAACCGGTACTTGGCGAGACGCCCGTCGGGATCAAAAATGTCCCAGCCGTGTTCCCCGTGAATCCGCCGCTTCACACCAGCCAGCCACGCCACGAATTGGCAATCGAGTGTGCCCATATTTCGGGTGTGCACGATGTCCGGCTTCAATTGCCTCAGAAGCCGGTAGAGTCGGACATAGCTTTTAAAATCTTTTCCAGACTGCTTTCCGAGCACATAGACTCGAACGTCTGCTTTTTTGATTCGTAGTTGGATCTCAGTCGCTTCGGTCAGCGCAATCACGATGTGTCGGGCTGACGCAGCCGGCATTAGATTGATCAGGTTGATCAACCCATTCTCGAGTCCACCAAAATCGAAGCGGTGCACGACATGGGCGATCAGAGGCGCGCTCATGCCTTAGACCGACTCATGAGATACGTGCTCCAGATCGACGCGATGTGCTCGGACAGAAGCTCGCGTGCGTGACTCACCGTCGCGGCGCTCGCACGAACGGCGAACGCTGCTGTCGGTTCGCGGCGAAACAATGCGGCATTGAACGTCTCTAGAGCCTTCGCCTCAAGATCG
This sequence comes from uncultured Gammaproteobacteria bacterium, assembly GCA_963812255.1. Classification (GTDB taxonomy): domain Bacteria; phylum Pseudomonadota; class Gammaproteobacteria; order Pseudomonadales; family Azotimanducaceae; genus DATJGR01. Next base: position 320,909 of record CAWEUM010000003.1, read on the forward strand.
CTCGCGACGGGACGATTTCCGATCGCATACCAGGTCCAAATTACTAACGGATTTTCGTTGTCACGAACGATCAGCTCACGAACGTGGAAACCCAAAGGCGTCTCGGCTCTCGACGACGTCGTGACAAAACGTAATTCCTTTGGGACAACGTGATTGAGCTCGCTTACAGCTTCCTTGCCCGGCGATTGTGTGCGCCAAAGCGCTGCCAAGACATCAATCGTTCCATCCTGGCATTCAAATTCCCGATACTCCGTTTGATCTGCTCCACGAAATTCTGGTCGCCATCGATCGGACGACACTGCAGCGTCGCATTTCAAAAGATGGGGCATCTCAGAGAGTTTCGCGTCAGTTGGCGCCAAACCTGTCTTGCTCAACGGACCCAAACTAATCAGTCCGATCGCGGCGAGCGCGAACGCCATCAGATTAATCCTAATCGCCATGTCTCGACCCACGGTCTGAGTAGCGTTCCGCGACGAAGTAGAGAGCAATCATAGCGACGACGAAGAGCAGCCAACCGAACAGGATGTGGTCCTTTCCACCAAGCAGGTGCATATCTGTTGCCGAGGCCACGGCCATCACAATGAATGCTCGCAGCCCATTGATTGCGATGAACGATGCTGCGACAACTGCGAAATAGACAGCTCGACGGATCGAGGAGACGAAAATTTCGTGCCCGACGAGTACCCCAAGCGCGAGGCCCGCATTCAAATAATTGAACCCACTACAGACATCGGCGACCTCGAAGACGCCACCAGGCAGCGTTACCAACATCCCTTGCCGGAATACGGGAATGCCGACCATCTGAAGTCCTCCCACTGCAACATCCGTAGTCACCTGCATGAGGGCAGGAATGACGATGTCGCCAATTGGGAGAGCAAAGGCCAGGAAGATTAATGGAAACCTTACAACCCGATAAGCGGGCAAACCGGCGACGGCCCAAACAGCCGCATTCAGGATCGCTACAACTGCAGCATACTCGGCCGCCTGGACGAGCGCGGCCCGCGCAACTAGCCAAATCCACACACAAACCGCAAGCATACCAAGGCCCGGCAGACTACCCCGCCACGGCACAGAAACAAACGTCTCGCGCTCGCGCGACAATAGAATCAAGCTCACTAGCGGAATCAGGTAGCCATGGCGATACGACGACAGCCCCCACATCGAAGCCATAGACAAAACGGTGGGCCAATATGAGAAAAGCACAAAGCAAATCAAACTTACCAGCCCGATCGCTCTTCCAACTCGTGGGTCAATGAAGACAAACCTGTTCGAGGTCGCGAGCGTCACGCGACCTTCGAATGCGACGCTAAAGAGTCACTGACGTCAGCGCATGACGAGCCATCGAGGAAGAGCCGGCACCAGATCTCTAGGTTGACGAGTGTCATAAGGAGGTCAGCATAGTCGGTCCTGCGCGCGTCGTGGTTCCGGCAGATGCTTTTCAGAGCCTCATCGTCGAGGAACCCCCGCTTCGCCAGCCCGTTTGAACCCAGAAGCTCTGCACGAAAAGGCTGTAATTCACGAGAGAGCCATGCGCCCATCGGAGCGCCAAATCCACGTTTTCGACGCTGCAAAACCCCGGCCGGCAGCAACTCTCGAACAGCGTCCTTGAACAGGTGTTTTGGTCGTCCATTCTTAAGCTTCTTTGACGATGGGATCGTGGCTGCCAGTTCCACGAGCCGCTGGTCGAGCAACGGAACGCGGCATTCTATTGACGTGGCCATCGTCATCTTGTCTGAAACAAGCAATAGCATTTCCGGGAGTTGCGTGCGTGCGTCAACCGCGAAGAGGCGCTGCAACGAATCGTCAGATGAAATTGCGTTCGCGACCGCGTCGTAACCATCACTCCGTAGACTTGTTTCGAACAAAGCGTGAAGCGACTCTGGTCGACCCAACCGCACGTAGCTCTTGTATTGCCCGCTCCAATCCAGCCGACCCGCACGCACAAACTCTTTCGCGTAGCGAGCCAGGTCCAGCAGTCGATTGGTCCGCCCACTTGGCAGCAGCTCGGCGACAGGTTCAATCACGCTACTGCGCAACCACCCGGGCAAGCGTCGATATGTCGAGCCGTAGTAGTCTCCCAGATAGCGATTGTATCCGGCAAAGAGTTCATCGCCTCCTACACCAGAAATGATCACCTTGACAGATTGAGCCGCGAGCGAGGACACAAGGTAGGTGGTCAAAATCGCCGTATCGGAGACCGGCTCCTCCACGTGCCAGATCAGTTTCGGCAGCAACTCGACAACGTCAGGCGAAACCGGGATCTCCCGATGCCTGGTGCCAAATGTCTCAGCAACGCTACGCGCAAAGGGGAGTTCATTGTAGTAATCCGAAGTCGACGAGCCTGAATATCCGATCGAGTAGGTGTTGACCGGTGTAGTGGATTTCCGAGACATGATCGCAACCAGCGCACTCGAGTCGACGCCACCGGAGAGAAAGGCACCGATGGGAACATCCGCAACCATCTGATCGGAGACTGCCCGATCGAGTTCGCCGCGAATCCGATCAACCCACTCAGACTCTGATCGGACGTTATTCACTGTATCTGGCAGCCGCCAATAGAACCGCTTTTGAATCCCACCGTGTTCCCAGACGAGACACTCCGCCGGCGCCAGTTTCTTGACGCCACGAAAAATCGTTGTTGGCGCGACTGCATAGCCGAGTGTCAGATGATCGAGCAACCCAGCCTCATCGATTTCCGCTTTCGTATCTGGCAAAACGAGCAGCGACTTGATTTCAGACGAAAAAATCAGGCGTCCGTTGTCGACCGAGTAATACACCGGCTTGATGCCGAGACGATCTCGAACGAGCAAGAGCCGAGACGACCTTTGATCCCACAACGCGAAGCCGAACATGCCTTCGAGGTGATCGAGGAAGGCATCACCCCACTCCTCGTAAGCGTGTACGATCACTTCGGTATCCGATCTCGATGAGAAGCAATGCCCACATGCTTCGAGTTCACGCCGCACGGCCCTAAAGTTGTAGATCTCTCCGTTGCAGACGACCCAGACACTACGATCTTCATTCGCGATCGGTTGGTGCCCACCCTCCAGATCGATTATTGAAAGTCGGCGCATACCAAATGTTAGCGGGCCACTCTGATAGATTCCTTCATCGTCCGGACCGCGATGCCTGATGCGATCCAACATCCGCGTTGCGGCGCCCCAATCGTCCGCATGCCTCGCATTGGTCCGCACAATTCCGACGATTCCGCACATTCGATCGCGACCAAGGAAGGCTCATCCGCATTCTATCCATGGCGCGCCCGAACAGGTTAATGACGTTGTGAACAAAGCGCGCAACTACACATCGGAGCGGATGTCGGTGTCCTACCCATGTCACAAAGGATTGATCGACTAAGGCAGATTCTTCACGATGTATGGCCCGATCAAATTCGCGAGTGCGACAGGTTGGCGTTGCCAAAGCCTCACCAGCATCGCGTATTTAGGATTGTCCGGACGAATTTGAGGCAATCGGCCTTCAGGTTCAGGCAACCAGTAGTGCCAGTAGAGCTGTTGAGGTTCTGCGCCCCACTGCGCCTTGAAGCGGTAGGTACCTGAATCAATGGTCGAACGCCCAAAGTCGAACAGCTTTGCTCCTCGAGCAATGCACCATTTCAAGACCGACCAATACAACGCCATGTTGACGCCGATGCGATTCGACTCTTTGAGCGATGCCGCCCAGGGAACTTCGACGCGATCACGGTGGCAGAGCACGAAAGCACCAGCGACCGGCTGACCCGCCACAAACACCACGAACACTCTGCATTGATCCCGAAAGGCCAAGCCAATTTCTGTAAACAATCGCTTTGGATAGACCGGTGTGCCGAGGTCGCGCATGTTCCGCGCAAAGACCAAGTAGAAGTCGTCAACCAGTTCTACGCCACCCTCCGCAACACTCGCCCCTTCCTTGGTGGGTCGACGAATCTGAGCACGTAGCTTGGCGCCGAGTTGTTTGAAGAGAATGTCCGGATCACAAGGGAGCGGCAACTGCATTGCAACTTTGTCAGTGCGCTTTTGCAACTGCGACCAAACATCGGCCGTATGCCGAAACTCGATATGCTGTACACCCATTCGCTTTGCAAGATCCGCCGCACCAAGCAGCAGCGACGATCGCGCTTCAATCGAATCCGCAAGCACGCCCCCATAGTTGAAGTACGGCAATGACACCAGGAAATCGCCAAATACGAACGCTCTTGAGGCGCGCCAGCGGAAGAATTCCTCGAAAAGTTCCATCTGATTCGATCGCGGCCAGATAGCACGTCTCACGACGAAACACCCGGCGTACGATGTCGCGCCACCGGTAATCGTGATAAAGCGAAGCCGCTGGGTTCGATTCCGCAAACGCGTCCCAACGCGCGCGGCAATCGTCCGCAACTTCAGTTACAGCAAGCGCCATGCGCATCGCACTCAGAGGGTGAGTCCACTCGCTGGTTCGCAGATCGAGGCTGGAGGTAACTTTCCGACGTTAGGCGGGTCAAACAAGGTCACGCAAGATTCGCGACCCCGGGGTCGCCAGGAAGATGACCATCCCCAAGCAAGCTACCAACACCACCGCCGCACCGACGAGTGCAAAATTTTCAGTCCTATTCTTTGCCAACGCCTCAGCGGATCGATTCAAAGTGATGGACCCTAGAATTGGATAGCCACAATCGACGAGTTCTCGCGAGCGGTGGAACACCGGGCTCAGCAAGTTCAGCAGAAATGCGACCCCGAGGCCAGCACCCAACGATGCGACAAAGGCGCCAAGCAGATAGAGCGGTCTTGGCGGCCCCGCCGGATCGATCGGCGCGAACGGTGGATTGATGATCCGAAACTGTCCCTGGTCGGTGCCGGATTTCACTCGCTTTCCCGTCTGCAGATCCTCCCAGCGTTGAAGCATTTGCGCGTAGCGCGACTTGACCACGTCGTAATCCCGGTTGAGCCGGTTGAGTTCGGCTTCCACCTGTGGAATCACATCCACCATTTTCTTCAGGCGATCGACCTTCGCCTGCTTGTCCGCGAGTTCTGCGCGCAAACTGGCCAGATCGACCTCGACGTTACTGCGTTGAATCTTCAGATTCTGATACACCGGGTTGATGTCGAGCGGATTGGTCACCATCGGCAGGTCGGCGGGGGATTTGGACGCCAGTTGGGTCTTTTGTTTCGCACGAAGCTCCTTCAGTTGTTGATCGATCCGGACGACTTCGGGGTGCCTTTCCGTGTACTCGACGAGTAGATCAGAGCGTTTTCGTTCCAGCGACGCGATCTGAGCATCAGTCGACGACCCGACGCCCGTTGTCTGGCCCATGATGCCGAACACAGGTTCTTCGCCTTCGAGTTGACGCGCCAGGGACGCCGCCTTGCCGTTGGCAACGCGAATCGATTGCCGCACGCCGGCCAGATCCGCCTGCGCCGTTTGCAACTGCGAATAGTAGTCGCCGCGTTCGTCTGGCATCAGGCCGACGTTCTTGCGTTTGAACTCCTTCAATCGATCATCCGCCTGATTCAAACGCTGTTCGTAGTCTGCTATCTCCGCCTTGAGCGTCTTTTCGGCCTGCTGTGAATCTTCCTGTCCCGAGCCCAATGTGTCCTCGACGAACGAGTCGAGCAACTTGTCGACGACATCGACGGCGGTGGCACGGTTCTGATCTTCGAAGCTGATCGTGTAGATGTTCGCGCCAGTGGGGGCAATCTTGATCCGCTGCTCGAGTGACGCGAGCACCGCGTTGAACTCGCGCGGGTTCTTCGCGGCGAGATCCAGATCGGCTTCGCGCGCGACGCGTTCGAGATGCGGTCGCGTCAGCATCGTGCGCGTCATCAGAGTGACGTCGTTCATCACGTCCTTTTCGACCGAAAGACCCCTGAGCAGCGGTCGCAGCACGCTGTCCGTATCCACATACACCTGCGCGGAGGCTTCGTAGCGATCAGGCAACAGGTAGATTCCGACCCAGGAAATGACCGACAGGCACCACGCCACCCCCAATGCAACCCACCGGTACCGCCACATGCCCAATGCATGACGCTGAACCATCTGCACGAGCTGCTGGACATCCAACGCCCCGTTGTCGAGATCTGCTGCCTGATTCACGTCGCCAACTCCTCGCGCAATCGCGCAACAATGCGCACCGCCGCTTTTCCATCCCAAAATTCCGGAATGCCACTACGCGGCGCGCCGGCCGCGAGCACTGAATCTATCTGCGCCTTCACGCCGCTCGGCTGCGTGCCCGCGAGCACGTTGCTGCCGACATCCACGGTGATCGGTCGTTCCGTGTTGTCGCGCATCGTGATGCATGGCACGCGCAGAAACGTCGTCTCTTCCTGAATACCGCCGGAATCTGTGATCACTGCAGCGGCACCGCTGACGAGCGAGATGAATTCGAGGTATCCCAACGGTTCGGATACGTGCAGTCTGTCAATGCGTTCGAGGCAATCCAGCAAGCCGAAGCGCTCCAACGATTGGCGCGTGCGTGGGTGCAGCGCCAGAACCATCGGCATGGTCGCGCAGGTGTGCTTGACGATGTCGATGACCCCCCGCAGCGCAACCGCGTCGTCGACATTGCTCGGTCGATGGAAGGTGGCGACTACATAGCCGCCGCGCCCGAGTTCGAAGCGCGCACTGACGTTCATTCTGCGCGCGCGCTCGAGCTGTGCCACCAATGAATCGATCATGACGTTGCCGACCAGATACGCGCGGCCGCCCAGCCGTTCGCGCTCGATGTTCGCCATGCCCGACGGTTCGGTGACGAACAGAAAATCGGAGATCTGATCAGTCTCCACGCGATTGAGTTCCTCGGGCATCGATCGGTCAAAGCTGCGCAGACCCGCCTCCACGTGCACGACCCTGACACCGTGGCCCCGCGCGACGCGCGCGCAGGCAATCGTCGAGGTCACATCACCGACCACGAGCACCGCGTCTGGCCGCTCCGCACGCACAACTGGGTCGAATCGCGTCATGATCCGCTCGATCTGCGCCGAACGCTCACCTGCACCGACCTCCAGATTGATGTCCGGCGCCGGAATATCGAGATCGTCGAAGAAGACCTTCGACATGGAGACATCGTAATGTTGGCCTGTGTGAACCAGCTTGTGGGTGAGGTCCGCGTGCCGATTCATCTCATGGACGAGCGGCGCCACCTTCATGAAGTTCGGCCGCGCCCCGGCGACGTTGAGAATCTTGATCATGCGACTTCCGCGTACATGCTACGCATACCCAACGCCAACCACTTTAGCCCCTACGGACGTACGCAATGTATGAAACCTTGGCTGGTTTGTACTCGCGCGGACACTACGAGGGTCTCTCAATGCCTTCACATAGGATGGCTGGAGCATAGGTCGCATGTAACAACGGCTCAACCGGGCTAAGATCCACTCGTTCTGGAAGGGGGGCGAGGGTGTGTGCAGACGAGATTTGAGAAACCTGCTCGGCGGCGCTCTGGTGATTGCGTCAATCAGCGCCTGCGGCGCGTCGACACCTCAGCAGGATCTGACCAAAGCAATGGCATATCGCGCGGAGGGCAAAACGACCGCAGCCATCATCGAATTCAAGAATGCGCTGCAGAAGGATCCTAACCTTGCCGAAGCGCGTTTGGCGCTCGGCGAAACGTATCTGGAATATGGCGAACCGGATGCCGCATTGAAGGAATTGAGTCGCGCCCAGGATCTCGGTATCGCCGCGGATCGTGTCCTGCCACCGCTGCTCGAGACGAAGATCGATCTCGGCCGCCGCCAGGAGGTACTCGGGCAACTCGAGAACCTGACCGTGACTCCGCGGTATCAGGCGATTCGGGGCGAGGCATTGCTGGCCAGTGGTGAGTTCGACCGCGCGCGGGCCGACTTCGACGCAGCCATCAAGGCGAACCCGGCGTTGCCCCGCGCGTACCTGGGGTTGGCACAGCTCGCGCTGACGCCGCCGAAAGTCGATTTCGCTGGGGCAACGCGCGTACTCAACGACGGGGTGAAAGCCGTGCCGACGAGCCGGCGGCTGTGGTTGACGCTTGGCGAAGTGCAACTGAACCAACAACACGCATCGGCAGCCAGCGCGGCCTTCGACAAAGCGGCCGGGTTGCCAGGCAACGATTTCCTGCCACAGTTAGGGCTCGCGCGCGCGCGCATGCTGGAAAACAAGATGGACGACGCCAAGACGATCGTGGACGGCGTGCTGAAGCGCGCGCCGAAATACCCGCTGGCGCTGAATCTGAAAGGCGTGATCGCGCTGTCGGAAAAGAACTACAACGATGCGGAGAATGCGTTGCTCGCAGCGCTCGCCGTGGTTCCAAACTACCCGCCTTCTCTGCTGGCGTTGGCAAACGTCAAGTACGCGCAGGGACAACCGAATCAGGCGGTACAGTATCTGCGCAGCTATGTCGCGCAGGACCCCGACAATCCCGGACCACGCAAGGCATTGGCCGGTTTGCTGCTGGAAGCCGGCGACGCGACGGGCGCGGTTGATGCGCTGCAACCGGTCGCGGGCCAGCTCACGGAAGGCGGCGACCTCGCATTGCTCGGCACCGCGCACCTGCGGGCCGGCGAACTCAAAGAAGCCACGCGCTATCTGAGCGCTGCGGCAAAGGCATCGCCGGAAGCGCCAGAAGTCAAGACGCAGCTCGCGATGAGCCTCGCCGCGGCCGGCGATAACGCCGGCGCACTGGCCGAACTCGATGCAGTGGTCACGACTTCGAATGAAGTTGCGTTGCAGGCGGACGCGATGCGGGTGCTGGTGAACGTGCGCAGCGGCAAACTGGACCCAGCGCTCGCGGCGGCAAATCAAATGCTGGCTCGCGACAGGACAAACCCGTTGGCGTTCTACCTGCTCGGCGCGGTGCACCGAGCCCGCAAGGATCCAGCCGCCGCGCGAACCGCGTTCGAGCAAGCGCTGAAGGTTGATCCCAAATACAGCCAGGCGGCCCTCGAACTGGCGCAGCTCGATCAGGCCGAAGGCAAACCGGCCGATGCGCGCCGACACCTCGAGCAGAGCGTCGCCGCGAATCCAACCGGTATCGCGCCGCTGGTGGCGCTCGCAGAGTTCGAGTATTCGCGGGGCAACAAGAGCAAGGCTCAACAGCTGCTCGAACAGGCGCGTGCGGCGAACACTTCCGCGTTGGCGCCGCGGCTTGTGTTAGTGCGACTGGCACTGGAGCGAGGCGATGTACCCCTCGCGCAAAACGTGTCCGCCGAGGCGGAACGAATTCAGTCCGACACCCCGCAGGTGTGGCTAATCCGGGCTATGGTTATGGCGCAAGCAAACGACGCGGCAGAACTGGGGCGCTACCTGGACCGGCTGCAGGCGTTCCTGGACCAGGTACCCTCCGATGCGGCGTCCTACCGGCTGCCCGTCGGCGATTTGCAGCGGCGCGCGGGACGCATCGATCTCGCGCGCGGGACACTCGAGCACGCGCTCGCTGATTCGGCCACGAAACAGCAGGCCCTCGTGGCGCTGGCACAAATCGAGACAGCGGCCGGTTCCACCGACAAAGCGCGCACCTATCTGGCGCGTCTCGAGAAAGCGGGCGCCGACCCTGCCCTGGTAGCCGAGCTCAATGGGGATATCACGCTCGCGGCCGGCAAGCCCGCGGCCGCGCTCGAACTCTACAAGAAGGCGGCCCAAGCGGGATCGCGTCGCGGCATCGCCAAACTTGCCCAGGCGCAAGCCAACCAGGGCCACGCCGATCAAGCCGTCGTCACGCTGGAAACGTGGCTGAAGGCGAACCCCAACGATGGGGATGCCGCGCGTCAACTGGCATCGGTTCGCCTGGAATCCGGCAATGGAGCGGCAGCGATCAGTGATTACGAGCGGCTGCTGGCGAAGAACGCCAACGACCCCGTTGCTCTGAACAATCTGGCCTGGTTGTATTTCGAAGCGAAGGATCCACGGGCCGAGGCGACTGCCCGTAAGGCGGCTTCGGCCGCCCCTGACAATCCCCAGATCAGCGACACGCTAGGTTGGATTGTGGTCCAAAGCGACAAGCCCGGCTCCGCAAGCGAGGCGGTGGAATTGCTGGAGAAGGCGGCGAAGGGGCAGCCAGGAAATCCGAGTGTGCTGTACCATCTGGCCATGGCGCAACAGAAGGCGGGGCGCAACCGGGCGGCACTGTTGTCGGTTGAAGCGGCCCTGGCGACGGACTCGTTTGCCGAGCGCGGAGCTGCACTGCAGCTGGCCGAGGAACTGAAGCGCAATTAGCTCTAGAGGCGGGTTGGGCCGGCGCGACCCGACGTCGGTTGGCAGGTTTTCCGCGCGACAAAAGAAGACCGGCCCGCAGGCCGGTCTCGATTCGAAACGGGGCCGCTATGCCGCTTGTTTGCGACGCCGCAGGAACGCAAGCCCTGCTAGACCCACGCCCAACAACATCAGGCTTCCCGGCTCCGGGACCGCCGTGGCAGTTGCATCCCCGGTTCCCCTGGCAATGACGTGGCCAAATGTGCCTTCGTTTGAAGTAAACGAGACGCTTCCACCCGCGTCAGTCAACGGTGACAGGAAATGCAGATTCAAGAACGCGAAGAAATTCCCCATGTTCAGATTCTGGTTGTCTCCAACACCGCTGGTATAAGTGACAAAAAACTGGCTCGTGACATTGACCGCGCTGTACAACCCACTCGTGGCATCGAATGTGAACGACCCCGACGGATGACCGAAAAAGTCATCTCCCGAAACCGTCCACGGCACCGGATTCGCGTACGTTTGTCCACAGCAAAGTGCCGTCGCGACAAGTAACGCCAAAGAAAGCTTGCTCATTTCACCTCCTCAAGACTAAGAACGCGGAAGAACTCAGGCACTTTGCATGCCAAGTTTGAAATATCCTTTTAAAACAATAGACTGAACCCGACCGGGTAGTCTCCTCATTCGGCAACCCGTATAAAATCACGACAGATCAAAGGGCCGCCATCGAATAACTGTAAAGATGCCCGACACCTGCTCGCTGACAGGCTACAGCTTGGACTGGAGTCCACGGTCCCGACGAATCCGGCGCACGCGTCTTGCCAGTTAGACGATCCAGATCGCCAACCGATCTAATTGATCGTTTTGCTGACCTCGTTCGTCTTGCTGCTCTCACCGCCCGTGGAGTCGAGCGCAGTCAACGCGAAGTAGTACGTGCCCGGGGCGAGTGAAAGCGTTCGCGTCGTCGTCGACGCGCCGGAGACGCTCACGGTCTGCGTGTAGTTCTTCGAAGAGGTGCCGTAGTAAATCTTGTAGCCTGACAAGTTCGTCAACGCCGAACCATCGACATTCTTCGTCGGCGCCTGCCATGACAGCACGGCCTCACGCACACTGACGGTGGTCATCGCCACCGCATTGCCGCCCGCGCCCGCGCAATTCAGCGAGAATGTCGAATCACTTACGATCGGCCCCACGCTTTGCGAGCCGCTGGTGGATTTCGATCCGCTCCAGGCGCCAGAGGCGTTACAACTACTGACGTTTGCGCTGGTCCAGTTCAACGTTGTCGAACCGTTTTTGGCGACGCCAGGCGGGCTCGCCGACAGGCTCACCGTCGGAGTGCCGGCAGCTACGGTGACGCTCGCCGTCTTGGCCGCACTACCGCCGGCGCCGGAGCACGTCAGTGTAAAGCTCGAGTTGGTGGTCAGAGCGCCTGTGCTCTGGTTACCGGATGTGGCTTTGTTACCCGTCCAGGATCCGCTCGCGACGCAACTGGTGGCGTTCGTCGTGCTCCACGTGAGCTGCGCAGACGACCCGGACTGAATGCTACCGGGTGATGCTGACAACGTGACAGTCGGCGCCGGTGCGGGCGCAACGGCAACCGATGCACTCTTGGCAATCGATCCACCGGAACCCGAGCATGTCAGCGTATAGCTCGCATTGGCCGTCAGCGCGCCGGTACTTTGCGAACCGGACGTCGATTTGGCGCCCGTCCAGCTGCCGGACGCGGTGCAATTCGTCGCGTTTGCGGCGGTCCACGTCAACTGCGCGGCGCTACCGGACTGAACGCTGGTTGGCGACGCACTGAACGCCAACGTCGGTGCAGCAAGCACCGTCACCGATGCGGTCTTAGCGACTGAACCGCCGCTGCCGGTACAGGTCAGCGTGTAGGTACTGGCGGCGCTCAGCGCGCCCGTGCTTTGAGTTCCGGACATCGCTTTGCTACCTGTCCATCCGCCGGACGCGGTGCAACTCGTCGCATTCGTTGAGGCCCATGTCAGCTGTGCGGCGGCGCCGGACTGCACGCTGGAGGGCGACGCTGCAAACGTCAGTATTGGCGAAGCGAGCACTTTGACTGCCGCTGTCTGTGATATCGAGCCGCCTGCACCCGAGCACGTCAGCGTGTAGTTCGCGTCGGCCGTCAGCACGCCAGTGGTTTGCGAACCGGACGTCGATTTGGTGCCGCTCCAACCGCCCGACGCAGTGCAGCTCGTCGCGTTGGTTGCGGTCCACGCCAGCTGCGCGGCGTTACCAGACTGCACGCTGGTCGGCGATGCGCTGAACGTCAATGTCGGTGCAGCAAGCACCGTCACCGATGCGGTCTTCGCCACCGAACCGCCGCTACCTGTGCACGTCAGCGTGTACGTCTTAGCGGCGCTCAGCGCGCCAGTGCTTTGAGCGCCGGAGGTTGCTTTGCTACCGCTCCATCCACCGGAGGCAGTGCAACTCGTCGCATTCGTTGCGGTCCACGTCAGCTGTGCGGCGGCGCCTGACTGCACGCTTACGGGCGACGCTGCAAACGTCAGCGTTGGCGGCGGAAGCACTTTGACTGCCGCCGTCTGCGATACGGATCCACCCGCTCCCGAGCACGTCAGCGTGTAGTTCGCATCAGCCGTCAGCGAAGCCGTGTTCTGACTGCCCGAGGTCGATTTGGTGCCGGTCCACGCTCCCGATGCCGTGCAATTCGTCGCGTTGGTCGTGCTCCACGTCAGCCTGGACGATGCACCCGATTTGACGCTGGTCGGTGAGGCGCTGAACGTCAACGTAGGCGCACCCGGTGCTGCGATGTCGATCGACACGGAGCGATTCACGGTTCCACCTGCCCCGGTGCAGGCGAGCGTGTATGTCTGAGGCGTCGTCAGAGGCCCTACCGTAGCCGATCCGGACAATCCCTTGGCACCGCTCCATCCACCGCTTGCCGTGCAACTCGCCGCGTTGGCGCTGCTCCAACTGATCGTGGAGTTGCCACCGCTGACAACGCTCAGCGGCGAGGCTGCCAGTGTCAGCGACGGTGGCGCTGCCGCCTGCTGTACCGTTACGGTCGCGGTACCCGAAGCAGTGCCGCCGGCGCCGGAACAGGTCAATGAAAAAGCTGTGCTCGCTGTGAGCGGACCGACACTCTGCGTTCCACTCACCGCCTTGGCGCCCGACCACCCGCCGGACGCGATACACGATGCCGCAGCGGTTGTGCTCCACGACAGTTGCGCGGACGCACCGCTGGCGATCGACGCAGGACTCGCGGTCAGCGTTGTAGTGGGTGCCGTCGGCGGCGGAGCCGACGCAACCTGCACAGTCACGCTCTGTGACGTCACACCTCCGAGACCGACACAGCTCAGTGAAAACGTCTGACTGGTTTGCAGCGTCCCTGTCGTCAGCGTGCCTTCGCTGGGTTGTTCGCCAGACCAGTCGCCCGACGCCTCACAGCGCAGCGCACCGCTGGATGACCACGACAACAGCGCTGCGGCGCCCGGATCCACAGTCTCCGGTGTACTTTGGAACGAGACGACCGGCGGCATTGCGTTGGATTGCGCATTCGCGGCGCCGGCGATCGTTGCGATCTCAGTGTCGTCGGACGTCGCGACACGTGCCGCGAGTCCGTCAAGCGTCACCAGATCGGCATTGGTGACCGCGCCGTTGACCTCCGCACGCGCGTTGTCCGTTGACGCACCACCCAGAAGAATCGCGTATTTCGACAGTTCGGGATCGGGCAGCGTACTCATCAAGACTGTCAATGCGTCGCGTGCCTGCTGCACCAGGCCTTCGCTAACGGGTACGTTGAGGGTCGTGACCGAGGGATCGACTCCCGGCAGCACTGTTCTGATCGCGTCATCCATCGGACCCATCACATTCGAGCTGTTCACCTGCAATGTCCCGGCGATCACCTCCAGCATGACACCCGCACTCGCGGCTGCGAACGTTGCGGCGGAGCGAGGGTCCGCGCCGGCTCCAGCGCCATCGATGGCACCATCCGAAAGATCGCAACCAATTCGCCGGATCAGCGTCGTGGGGTCCGCTTCCGCGCTGGTTCCGGCCAGCGCCGCCGAGGTACGCCGCAGCGTCTCGCCAAGCGCTTCATTGGCAAGCACCACGTCTGCGATGGTGCTCGCGTCGATTGCGCCATGTACCGGGTCGGGGACGCGGGTCGGATCGAGTCCCATGCTGACGTGCCCATCCAACAGCGTCCACGCATTGGCCAGACTATCGTTTGTGAGCTGGCCGCCACATTTCGCGACGGCCAAAGCGAGAGAACTGAGGGGCGAGACGTTGACGCGGTCGATCGTCGGATCCGGGAGGACGGCAGTCAGATCGAAATCGGGAGTGGTACCGCTGACGAGGTCTGTGCCGCCGGACGCGGTTACAGTAATCGGAAATGCGGTGCCCGCCGGAACCGTAATTTCATAGCCGGCCGTGGTGTCGCTGACGCCTACGACCACCGATTGGTCGCGCGCATCGCGAACGGTGACCGTGGCACCGGTGACCGGACCATCGCCGATGCTGCCGGACAGGGTGATCGGATTGTCGTTGCGAAGCATCTGCGACGACGCGTCGCCGCCCTGACTTCCGCTACCGCACGCAGCAATTCCCGTCAACATACAGCCGAGCGACACCGCGCGGCCCCAGCCGCCAATCCCTTGACACCGCATCCGAGTCCTCCCAGCGCTGCGCGTCAGTCAGCCTGACTTCGCGCAGTCGAATCGCGGGCGGCCGTCCTCACCGTCCGTCGTCTTTGTCTGCCGGATTGATGTTACTTGTAGGGAAAATGTGAACGCGTGATCGGATCGACGGTTTGGAGACGTCGAACGACTCAGAGGAATAATTTGGGACGACGAACGGTTGGCGGAATCGGCCGTCAGAAGACGGTTTTCGAGACCTCGTTCGTTTTTGCACTCTCTCCGCTGGCATCCACGGCCGCCACGGCGAAGTACCACGTGCCGGGCGTGAGCGCCGTGGTGTAGGACGTCGTGCCGGCCCCACTCACGTTGGCACTCTGGGTGTAGTTACGCGAACCCGGCCCCCAGTACACCTTGAAGCCGGTCAGATTCGCCGGTGAGCCGTCTACATTCTTTGTCGGCGCCGTCCAGGTGAGCTCCGCATTGCGCAAGGTCACCGTGGTCATGGCCAACGCGTTGCCGTTTGAACCGCTACACGAGAGTTGATAGGTCTGATCGGTATTCAACGGCGCGGTCGCTTGTGAACCGGTGAGGGGCTTCGATCCACTCCAGCCGCCCGAGGCCGTGCAGCTCGTGACGTTGGCTGCGCTCCAATTCAGCGTAGTCGTCGCACCCGGCGCGACGCCCGGCGGTGAAGCACTGAGTTGTACAGATGGCGATGTGCTGGTCGAAACGGTGACCGTCGCGCTGGCAACGGCACCACCGCCGGGGCCGCTACAGTTCAATGTGAACGTCGAATTCGCAGAGATCGCGGCACTTGAAGCGCTGCCGTTCACCCCTTTGTTGCCGCTCCAGGCACCCGACGCGGCGCAGGTGTCGGCATTGCTGGAATTCCACGACAGTGTGGTGGTCCCCCCGGACGGCACGCTCGACGGGTTCGCCGACAAACTCACCGTCGGTGGACTCTGCGAACCCGGTGCCTGGCTGGTCGAGCTTCCCGAACCACCACCCCCGCATGCTGCGAGCAACAGTGATGCGAGGGTCATCGACAGTGAGCGCGAGCGAATCCGAGCGGGCGATGGCGAGAAAAAATGCATGGGTGGAAGACCTTCCTAGTCGGATCGCTGTGGCGGCAATCCAGTGCCGTTGTGGTGGCCGCCACAGCAAGCTCGCTGCGGTGGGAATTTACATATCCTTACATAGCCAGGCAAGCGATTGCTTGCGCGCCATCACACGTTCGTCAGTCACGCTTCCGACCAACACAATCGTTATCAAAGACTTGCCGGGCACTTGACGAAACTCGGTCGTTTGCGAAAGGCGTGATCTCAGTCACGGTTCGCGCAATGGTGATTCCCCCGAAGGGCCGGTGCTACGATGTGGCTGGATCGTTCATTCTCGGCATCAGCAATGGAAAATCAGGTCGTAACCGGCTGTGTATTGATTATCGGCAACGAGATCCTGTCGGGGCGCACGCAGGATACGAACCTGCGCCACATCGCGGCGAAGCTCAACGAATGGGGCATCCGGATTCGCGAAGCGCGCGTCGTGCCGGACGTTGAATCGGAAATCGTCGATACGCTGCGCGCCGTACGCAAGCGTTACGACTACATATTCACGACCGGCGGAATCGGACCGACCCACGATGACATTACGGCCGATTGCGTAGCGAAGGCGTTCGGTCGCGAACTGGTCATCCATTCCGAGATCGCACGGTTGATCCAAAGTCGACCGGTTCCACCGGATGTGATGGCCGCCCGGATGCTGATGGCACGCGTCCCGGAAGGCGCGGGGCTAATCGACAATCCCAGCGGCGGCCCACCGGGATTCTTCATCGAGAACGTGTATGTGATGGCTGGTATCCCGATCGTGATGCAGGGCATGTTGTCCTCGCTCAAAGGAAAGCTTCGCGGCGGCGCCGTCGTGCGAGCCCGGTCCGTCACCGTGTATTTGGGCGAGAGTCAGATCGCGGCACCGCTCGGCCGAATTCAAGAACGTTATCCGCTGATTGATCTGGGCAGCTATCCGTTCACGCGCGAGGCGCGATACGGCACTACGCTGGTCATGCGCGGCACGGATACCACGGCACTTGATGCAATGCTCGAAGAAGTCGTGGCAATGATTGTCGAGGCGGGCGCCGAGCCGCACGATATTACCTCCGCATGAACCTGCGGCGAGCCGCCGCCTGCTTGCTCCTCTACGGGATGCTTCCCGCGTCGGGCAGTCCACCCGATGGGGCCACCGGCTATTCAGCGATGCCAGCACACAAGGCATTGGCGGTGGCTGTGAACGATCCTTCCGTTCGCGGTATCGCATCCAGCGAACCGAGCGATCAGAGCGCGAGTACCGCGGCGTTGATGCGTTGTCGCGCTCGGAGTCGTCCGCCAGACGTGTGCGAAATACGGCGCCTCGATGATGCGCTCGTCACCACCGCAAAACAGATCCGCGCCTACGTACCGCCGTCGGCGCACCCATTGTCCTTGTGGCGGTTCGATACGGGCGCCTCGACCGTGTATCTGGCCGGCTCGATTCACGTCATGAAGGCGTCTTTGCTGCCACTGCCAAAGCAGTTCGATGCGGCATTCCGACACGCCAACAAGTTGGTCGTGGAGGTCAACACAAACAACCTCTCGTCGAAGGTCCTTCGAGACGTGTTTGGCCGCTACGCCCTGCTGCCCACAGGACAAACGCTCGCTTCGGTGCTTGATCCCGCGACCTTCACGACACTGACGGCTCATCTGCAATCGCAAGCGATCGCGCTCTCGAGCGTTGCGTCACTGAAGCCCGCCGTACTCGCAACGCAGCTCGCCGTCGCGCGCCTCAACGCACTCGGGTATCTGCAAGAGTTCGGACTCGAACAGCATTTCATCGGCGCCGTCGGTGATCGTCCGATCCTGGAACTCGAGACGCTCGAAGAACAGCTCGCGGTGTTGACCAGTCCACCGATGCCGGTACAGGACGAGATACTCTCGGATACGCTGGACCAGATGGCCACGATCGACTCGCTGATCTCGGCAATGATCGCTGCGTGGCTGTCCGGTAACGATCTGGAGTTCCGCCGTCTGTTCGATCTGCAATCGGGCGACTCGCCGCAGATTCAGGCGTTCATGCGGCGCCTGCTCGAAGATCGCAACGTTCGCATGGCGGCGAACGTGACGACTTATCTGACGACGCCCGGCACTACGTTCGTGCTGGTCGGTGCCGCGCATTTGATTGGCCCGAAGGGTATCGTTGCGTTGCTCCGCGCGCGCGGCCTTCGCGGCCGGCGCATCAATTCAAACGACATGATCTGAGGGCACCGTATGGAACTCAAGGACAAGCGCGCGATCGTACTCGGCGGCACGTCGGGCATCGGGTTGGCTGTCTGCACGCAACTCGTGGCCGAGGGCGCGCGGGTGACCGCAGCGAGCCGTAGTGTCAATCGCGCCATCGCGGAGAACGTCACGGGTCGGTCCGTCGACGTACTGGATCGAGCGGCCCTAGAGCAGTTGTTCAAAGAACTCGCGCCGTTCGACATCCTCGTCAATGCAGCCACTGGCGGAGGCCGTGCCACCGGCCCGTTTCTGGCGATGGATCTCGATGAGTTCCAGGGGTCGTTTCGTAAACTTTGGGGGTACGTGAATTCGGTGCATCTCGGTGCCCCACTGATGTCGGAACGTGGCGCCATCGTGCTGATCAGCGGCTTCCCGGCCCGCAAAGCGATGCCGGGGATGTCTGCGATTTCCACGGTCGGCAACGCGGTCGAAGGCTTCGTTCGCGCCATCGCGCCGGAACTGGCCCCGCGCCGTATCAATGTCGTCGCGCCGGGCGTCATCGACACGCCGATGTTCGCCGCGACCGGGGACCAGCGAGCGGCATACCTGCAACAAGCGACCGCGCGCAACGTCATTCCGCGCGCCGGAACCGCCGATGAGGTCGCCGAAGCGGTGCTGTTCCTACTGCGCAACGAGTTCACGACTGGCACCACGATCGATGTCGACGGCGGGGCTCTGCTGCCCTAATCGGTGTGGTAGGTCTTGCGCATGAAAACGACCCTCGCCGTATGTGCTGCACTGCTGTTACTGGTGGTCTCCGCATGTGCACCGCGTGCGCCGACGACGCGCCCGCCTGCGGCTGGATTGCCCGTCGGCTTCCCCGCGGCGTTCTACGCACACGTTCCACGGGCTTCACTGTATCGAGTGGAGCCTGAACTATCCGCATTGACCGTGAAGGTGTATCGCAGCGGTCCACTCGCGGCGCTGGGACATAACCATGTCATCGAAGGCCCCATCAACGGTTTCATTTACCTTGCGGATGACCTTACCGACGCGCGCGCAGATCTCTTCGTGGCGGTCGCGGATCTCGTAGTTGACGATGCGACCGCGCGCGCTGCGGCAGGACCCAACTTCGCGACACAACCATCAGAATCCGACATTCTGGGCACCCGAGCGAACATGTTGGGGCCGAAAGTGCTCGATACCGAGGCGGCGCCGTTCATTTTAGTTCATGTGACGCCGAACCACGTCGGTGCGGAAACGACTCGCGTGCAGCTGTCGATCGACGTGCGTGGGCATACCGCCACGACGCCGGTCGACGTCCGCTGGCACCGCGATGGCAGCGCACTTTCGATTCGAGGAGATTTCGAGATCGACCACGCAACCCTCGGCCTGGAACCGTTCAGCGCCCTCGGCGGTGCGTTGCGCGTAGCGGACAAGATCGACGTCTCCGTTTCGCTCGTCGCGAACACGGACAAATAGGGACAGGCTCGCTTTGAGCCCCATTTGGGGGCTGGCCCTATTATCATGTGGGCAGGAACTGCACCGGATAGCTGATCGTCGTTGTGCCGACATCGCGCTTGCCGAAGTCGAATAGCTGAATGCGACTGACGAGTTTCGCCATCAGGCTGTCGTCAGACAGCTCCGAGGACACCACTCTGCAAGTCAACACACGTCCGGCCGGATTGATCTGCAGTTCCAGGACCACCTTGCCCTGCAATGACGGATCCTGGCGCAGGGCGCGGTTGTAGATCGCGAAGATCGCACCTTTGTTCGCATCGAACACACGGCGGATGTCCTCGATGCTGCGACTGCGTGCATCCGTTGGCCGGTTTCGATCGACCTGCCTGTTCCCACCGCTGCCCTTCGCGCCTGCGGGCACATCGACTTTGGTCGTCTCGCGGCCGGACAGCGCAACCCCGCCTGTGTTGCGCGACAGCGCTGCGACGTTCACGCCGGCGCTGCGCGTGGCATGTTTCGATGTCAGCAGCGAGCGGTCGATCGTGGCCGCTTCGCCTGCGCCACGAGTGATCGAGCCCGAATCGGCAAGCTTCGATACATCCACGGCATCGCGCATGTCGGCGAACGAATCCTTGAACTGGAGCAACCCCGACACCGCTGCTTTCTCACGCGCGTCGGCTACGGTCGGTTGCGGAATCGGCTTTTCGATCTTCGGTTTGACGACCTTCTGCACGACCTTCTTTTCGGGTTCGGGTTTCGGCTCAGGCTTCACCTGCGGTATGGGCGGTGGTGGCGGGACGACGATCTCGCGCTTTTCCATGACAATGCGCGCGAGTTGCGGGGGTAGTTCTTCCAGCTTGGCGCGTTCGACGACCGGCACGGGCAGGTAGGGCATGACGACGCCGAACACAACCACCAATCCAACGATCGTACTCAGCAGCCGTCGGAAACGACGTCCTTCGTCGACGCCTATGGTCCACGGCAGGTCATATTGATTGAAACCGATTGCAGCACTCACGAGCGTGCTCCCGGTGTCGCGTCAGCCGGTTTGGCCCCATCGCCGCTACCTACAAGTTGATTCACGGCCAACGATATGCGCGCGAAATCGGACGCCTGGCACGTCAGCATGATCTTCTTCAGCAGCCAGTATGGGATCGCCTTGTCGCCCATGATCGTGATGTCGAATCCGTTCTGCGGCATCGCACCTTTGCGCGCCGCACGATAGTCGAGCTCCTGCTTCAGACCCGCGATCAACGGTTCCTTGCTGTCCGAGAGCCCTGCGACCGCCGCTACCGGTCGGCCCTGCACGACGATGTCGTCGCTGCTGACGGATATGACAAGCCGATCTCGTGGCAACTGTTCCGATACGGAATCTGGCAACTTGATCTTCGTGCTCGTCTCGAGCACCTCGACTTCGGACGAGTTGACCATCAGGAAAAAGACCAGAATGGTAAAAATGTCCATCAGCGACACCAGGTTCAAGGTCGCGGTCTTGGTGCGTTTCTTCTGTGCCGTCCGGCGCAGTTGTAGTCGATGTGCTGTCATGATGACTTCTAACCCGCACTCGCAACGACAGCAGGCGCCGGCGTGTCGCCAAGCGAGATCACCGGAAACAGTTCTGCATTGACCACCTGAAGCGCCTGAACCGTCCGATACGACCGAACCCGATCGATGACCGAAACCAGCGTCTGGTAGTCGGTGTCGCGTCCCAACAGAATTGTAATGTCGCGCTTCTCGGGCATGCGGCGTTTGAGTTCCTGCATTACCAGCGTCAATGAATCGAAGTCGTACTTGCCGTTGACGCGCGGCAGGGTCTTGATTGGACCACCTCGCCCATCACCGACAACCAGAGAGTCGTCGCGCACGACGACTTCGAGGTGAACCAGATTCGGGTCGACCTCGCCTGCCGCGGCACCCGCCGGGAAGTCGAGATCGATCACCGTTGTATGCGTGAACACCAGCGACAGCAGCAGTACCGGCACCAGCACGACCATCAGATTCATGAAGGGCGTGACTTCGAGCTCAGCCTCTTCACGGTGTCTGTGACACCGCATTTTCACGCGTTGCATGTTCCGTCTCCGTCAGCCGTGACCGTTCAAGCTTTCGCCGCAGCCGCCCCTCGGGGTTGCGGTCCAGCGGAGGCACGGGCGGCGTGCGGCGCCGGCTCGCTACGCTCTTCCAGCAGGTTCAGGAATTTGACGACGGCAATCTCGAGACTTTCGACGATGGCACTGGTCTTGCTCTGCAACATCGAGTGCAGCAGCAACAGAGGAATGGCAACGATCAGACCGAAGGCGGTGGTGTTCATGGCGATCGCGATACTCGACGACAACAGTGCCGCTTTTTCCGCCGGATCCGCGCTTGCCACCGCAGTGAATGCCGCGATCAGACCGATAATGGTGCCGAGCAGACCCAACAATGTCGCAATGTTGGCAAACGTCGCCAGATATGGCGTGCGCCGCTCGATGCTCGGCAGCACCTCCAGCAGTTGCTCTTCCATCGCAAACTCGATGTCCTGTCGTCGTCGCGTAGTGCTCATGCGTGCCAGGCCGTCGGCGACGATGCGGCTGACCGCCGACTTCGACTTTCTAGCGAGTTCCGCTACCTCCCGCGTACGGCTCTGCTTCAACAACGGCAGGATCGCGGCGTAGTCGCGGCGGTTGGCATGCGTCTCCTTCAGCAAATAGACGAAGCGCTCCAGCGCAATAGCCAAGCCGACACCCATGACAATGGCGATCGGATACATGAACACGCCGCCCTTCTGAAAGAAAGTGACCACCGTTGTGTAGACGTCCATTACTCCATACTCCTGGTTGGCTTATTCCGCAGTTCGAGTTCTGCACCGCACTGTTTACAGGACTTTGCGCGGGCCTGGGTTGTCTGAGATCACGCTTTGATCGAGGATGAATCGTGCCCGCTAATCTTTACCTTGCGACCCCTTCAGCGAGTCGTAGTACTCCAGTTCGCGCTTGTACGTAGGCGGATAGAGCCGGCGAAATACCTCGTGCTCCGTGAAGTTCGGATCGATTTCGATCTTCGGAATACCGCTCGGATCCTGCCAGGGCACGATGTACAAAACCTTTGGTAGCTCCTGATTACCCGAGATCACGGTCTCATCGAGTCGAATGCGTTCGTTCGGTTTCGCGTTCGAATCCGCGGCTGCGTGGGCGCTGATGGTCAACGTGATGATGGCCGTGAGAACGGACACATTGAGGGGCACACTCATGATTCGTTTCCTGCCAGGCGGCGTTGTAGATCGGACACCCAGCCGGCGATACGCCGATCCGGCGCATCCGTGAGCGTTTGATATTTCTGATAGGCCTTCAGCGCGTCGTCGAGCCGGCCGAGATAGAGCTCGTACAGAATGCCGAGGTTGAGATATGCGTCGGCATAGTTCGGCACATGGGCGACGCACGCCTGATAGTTGGACTCGGCGCTGAGAAAATCGCCAGCGCGGCGCGCCAACACGCCGAGATCGATGTAGGCCGGGCAGCTGTTCGGGTTTGCGTCGATGGCCCTCTTGTAGGAATTCTCAGCCGCAGCATTGTCGCCGAGCGCTTCGTACACGGAGCCGAGATTCACCCAGGGGCCCGACAGAGTCGGATCGCGCGCCGTCAACTGTTTCAACAGTACTTCGGCTTGGGGGAAGCGCTTGGCGTGGATCGCATCGAGCGCCTGCTCGAACAAGGCCTCCGATTTGCCGTCCACCGCGGCCACTGGCGCGGCGCCTTGCGCGTTCGCATCCGAATGCACATCACGCGGTGTGGAACTACATGCGGCGGCGGTCAGCACCGCGCAGAAGAGCAGCAACTCAACGTATCGTGTCAACATAACCCACCTGCAACTCCTGTTTGTCGAAGCGCGCCGGTACCAGCGCGCGAAGCGCCTCAAAGCTCTTGCGCACCCATTGGTCGTATACGCCGTCCCAGCTTCGCCGCGCGTTGAGCTCGTGAATGGAGATCGCCTGCTCTTCGAACGGATAGGCCTGCTCTTCGAGTAGCACCTGGTACTGTTCGAGTTCCATATCCGTCAGACCTTTGGGCCGCGCAGACGCCATCAGGGTGCGCGACAACGCGGCGTAGATGTCGGCAATCTGGTACGTCGATGCCGTCGCGAATTCGGCGACGCCATACGACGCCGCTTTCTCGTAGGCCGCCACGGCATCCTTCAGCGCGTGCTGTTTGAGTTTCAAGCTGTTCGCCAGCGGTTCACCAAGCGCGATTGCGTCGAACGCCGCTCGAGCATCGTCGGCAAGAATCAACTGCGCTTGGGCGGCAAGATACTTGGCTCGATCGGGCACCGTGCCACCCATAGCTGCAACGATTTCGATTTTCTTGTGCAACCAGAGGCGACGCTGGTCCGAATCGCCCAAACGCTGATACAGCTCATCCACGTGCTGCGCTGCCTCCAGCGCGATGTCGGGCGGCGTTGGGTAGCGCCGCGCATATTCGCCGAAGCTTTCGATGGCGCCGGCCACGTCGTTGGTCTGTAGATCGAGTTCGCCAGCGTGGTACAGCGCTTCACGGCGCACGCTGACATCCGAGTCCGTGTCGGCAATTCGCCGATATTCGGCGGCCGCCTGAGTCCACTCTTCGGATTTCTCGTAGAGTCCGGCCAACCGCTTCGTTGCGTCGGCACCGTACGGGCTGTCGGGATAACGCGCGCGAAAGTCTTCCAGCAACTTCGCTGCTTCCTTCCACCGTCCCTGTGCCTCGACCGCTGCAATCGCGTCGTTGTGTCCCTTCGCGGCAAGGTCAGAACCCGGCGCATCGTTGGCGATGCGCAGATAATTGCGCACGGCCTGGTCGGTGTTGCCACTCTTCTCTGCGGCCTCGCCCTGCTTGTAGATCGACGCCAACAACTTTTCTTTGATTGCCGCTACATCGGGCGGTGAACCGCCGGGAATTTGCAGTAGCGACCGATACGAGCTTTCCGCGGCCGCGTAGTGACCAAGTTCGAACGCGCCGTGTCCGAGAATGACATAGGCTGTGCGGGCAAGCTTGGGGTCCAGATTTTTGCGCGTGCGGATCAAATGCTCCGCCAGATCCATCGCTTGCTGATACTGCGCCAGCGAGAACAATGCATCCGCAGCAGCAGCCTGAACCTCAGCGGCCCTTGGGTCGTCCGCAAACTTCATGGCGAATTCGATCTGGGCATCGATCTTGACCCGCTGCCAAAGTTCACGATCTTTGGGGCCAAGGCCCTTCAGCACTTCGTCGAGGCCGAGTATCGCGGCGTAGCCGGCCTCGTTGGCGCGCGCGTAATCGGGGTGTTCGTGAACCACTCGTTGATACGCCGCCACTGCACGCGCCGGCTGTTTCGCCTCGGTGTAGACCTCGCCGAGAAGGAACAGATTTTCGGCCACCGCCGGATCGTCGGGGAACGTCGCAACGAATTGCTCGTAATAGTCCGCGGCCTTCAGATAGTCGGATACGGCATGGCTCGTCTGGGCCTCACTGTGTGCCAACCTCGAGAGCTCGGTGAGATACGTTTTCAGGCTCGGCATGTATTCGGCGCGATCCTCATCGCCGTACATTGCCCAGAATTTGCTGTGCACGCCGTAGCGCTTGACGAAGTCCTCCTTGCGCGATCGCACTTCGCTGGGGAAGTCGGCGGCGATCAACGTATCGATAATGCGCTTGTTGAACACCGGCGCACGGCGATCGAGGGTATTGTTGACGATGAATGTCTCGAGCGCCGCAACGCTGTCGAGATAGCGCTGCTTGGTACGCAAATCGTCGGCGAGGCGCTCGTAGACACGGTGCTGCCAAGCGGGCTTGTCGAGCTTGTCCATGTGTGCCGCGAGCGTCTTGGGCCCGTCCAGATATGACACCGCCAGTACACTCACGCGCAGCGCATCCTCCAACAGTTCCTGCGCGCCGCGGTTGGGATCGGCATCATTCGGGGTGATCGCGTTGATCACGACGAAGAAGCTGTCGAGTGCCGCGTCCAATTGTGAATCCTTGAAGCGACACCAACCCAGCATATAGTTAGCATTCAGCCAATAGCTACTCGATGCGCCGCGGTCGACGACAAAGCCGTAGTCAGCGGCGGCCGCGACGTAGCGTTCGGTCGAAAACGCCATCTCGGCACGGCGAAATCGGGCTTCGATGATATAGGCACTATCCGGGTAGTCTGCGATCAACCGATCGAGATAGCGTTTGGCGTTGGCGTGATCACCAACGACATCGTATGCACGTGCCAGCTGATAGACGATCTGGTCTACGTCGTTGCCGTCCGGATGTTTCAGCAGATCTTCGTACAGCGCGATGGCGGCCCGATACGGCGCTGCCTCACCCGCGGCATCACGATCTTCCCCGACCTGCATTTCCAGATCCGCCAGCCGCTTGCCGACAGCCTGGTTCTCTTGCGCGTCCGGCACCGAGCCGTAGACGCGTTGATACGCGGCGATCACGTCGTCCCGGCTTGGCGGCGGCACACGCACCTCGGGCAGTTCGAGGCTCGGCAAACGCTTCACCACATCGGCCATCGCCGGGCCGCTCTGTTCGAGCGGTTTGCCCGCACCTGCACCGAACAGATGGCAACCGCCGAGTGCCACCAGGGTGCAGACAAGCGCAATCAGGCGCTTCATTTGCCGCTTCCACTCGTCTGTTGTGCGAGCTGGTCGGTTGCCCGCGCAATCGCGATACGGGTGACGAGCAGCTGGCGCTCGACTTGCGCGATTTCACCATGGATACCCGATCTGATCTGATCACCCAGGCGTTTCTGACGGTCTGCGATAGCCACATTCACCTGTGCGGTGAGTGCATCGGCTCGGGTTTGAAATCCCAGAAAGTCTGTCTGCACACCCAGGGCAATGACGCCTTCCGCGTTCGCGACTCGCGCGAGCTTCGCGTCGATAGCCGCCAGCAACGTCTCGGTTGCCGCCACCGCCTTTTGCGCGTCGCGCAACCGCGTTTCACGCGCATCGACGAGATTCCAGAATGCGATTCCTTCCAGATGGTCGATTCGCGCCAACAGGCCTGCCCGGGTTGGGTCGCCGGGCGTTCGCATCAGCAGCGCGCGTTTCGAATTCAAGTCGTTGATCAGTTTGGCCTCATCGGGATTCGCCAGCGCCAGCATCCACGATTGCGCACGCTCGGGCGCCGCATGCTGCAGCGCGTCGATGCGTGCGTGCATCTGCGCGATCTGCGCCGCGATTTCCGTGCGTCGGTCCGCCAAACCTTTTTGACCGATCATGTCATGTGCGGTCGCGGCGCGGCGGCGCTGCTCGGTTGCCAGTGCATCGAACGTGGACAATTCGTCCGGCAACGCGCCCAACCAGTCATGCATCTCGCGCAATTTCCGCCATTCGCTCAACAGTTCCTGAACGTCTTCTGTCGCGAGCCATTCCAACCAGTCGGTGTGGCCGAGCGTCTTGCGCCATTCGCTCATGACCTGCGTGGTCGAGTCGTCACCGTTGGGCTGCGCGAACACCTGCAGAAGCCCGCCGATCCAAGCGGGATTTTCCGCGCGCGTTGCGACGTTCTTCAGTTCCGTCAGGCGCTCCTCGAAATTGGCTTCCGCAGCGTGATAGTTCGTCAGAGCCAGGTCGCGCGACGCCAGGTGTTCGAGGCTCATCGGGAAGCCAAGCTGCGCAGTCGCGCTGCTTTCGGACCAGTATGCGTCTTGCTTCAACGACAACCAGATCCGCGCGGCGAGTTGGTAGTTGCCGTTGTCCATCGCCAGGCCCCCGTACGATGTCAACGCGAGATCGCGATAGCGACCCGTAGCGGGTAAACCGTCGAGTACTGACTCCGCTGACGCCGCTTCGGTGCGCTGCCGTTTGACGATCGACAGCGCCACCAAGGCGCGCTGCTTGAGGTCCAACGCGTCGCTCGAATAGACGTCCATCGCAGCGAGCGTTGCGAATGCCCGTTCCGCCTGCTCCGGGTGACCTGCCGAACGCAGTGCGACACCGAGATTGAACAGTGCATAGGCGCGAAAGGCCTGCTTTGGATCGATGCGGTCGATCGCGGTTTGCGCCGCAGCGAAGTCGCCGCGTTCGGTGGCAACTTCGGCGCGCATGAACTCGACCTCCGGATGGATGCGTTCATGGCCGAGCCAGCTCTTGCCCAAGTCGATCTTCACAAGATTACGCTGCACGCCCGCCCAATCCTGTTTGCGAAAGTCTTCGCGTGCGAGGTGAAACGCCAAACGCATCTTGTCGAGCGGAGTCAGCTCGCCTTCGCCGACCGAGGCGAAGGTCTTCTCTGCCATCGAGAACATACCGTCGGCAAACGCGAAACTACCTTTCGCCAACTGCAATCGGACCGGGTCTGCGCCGACGACGCCGCGGCGCTCGATGATCAACGTGTCGAGCAGCGCCTGTTCGGGGTTGTCCTGGTAGTAGTCATACAGAACCGTGCCGTAGTACAGATCCGGCAACGGGGTCACCGGCTGCGCCGTGACCAAACAGCTCAAGAGCCAGCCGCACAGATACTCCTTCATGCATCATCCCTGCAGCGACTCGTTACGGAGAAACAGTCGCGACGAACTCGGGCTGATATTTCGCCGTCGAATCGGAGATCTTCAGTTCCACATAGCTGGGTTCGAATGATTTCTGAAACGTCACGGTGGTCGCACGCTTGTAGTCGCGACCTTCGGGACCGCGACCGGTGAAGAACGCCGTCAGTTGGTTCCGACCTTGCTTGACGTTGCCGACGTAGAGTCGCTGCACGCCACCACGAAACAGCGCGTCGACCTGCTTCTGTGTGTACAGATAATGCGTAACGTCTTTGCCGTTGAGCTTCAAAGTCACCGCGTCCAGCGCGAAGAACTTGCCGACGTCCATCGACAGAAACACCGCCACCTGCGAACTCGCCGGGTACAGCAGGTCTTCTTCGAGCACCACGAGATCGCGCTTGAGCTCGATCAGATTGTGCTTGATGTCCTCCATCTGGCCACTGAGCGCGGCGGTGCTTTCGGGCTTTGGTTGCGAGGCTGTCGCTGCAGTCGCAGCAGAAATCGTAGCGTCGGAGGACGTGCTGGCCACATCGGTCGCCGCATCGTCGGCGACCGCGGACATCCCCAGCAAGCTCGTCAAGAGCAGCATGGGTACGATCAATGCGGTCCGTTGCATCTGGTCATTCCTCTGCGGTGTGATCGTTCTACTTGTTGATCAGTTGCTTGACCACTTCGAGGTATTTAGTTTCATCACCGGGCTTGTAGCCGCGATGGACGTAACGCACGACCCCGTCGCGATCGACGACGATGCTGCTTGGCATCGACTCGAGATCGTAGAGTTCGCTGACCTTCTGACCTTCATCGACGAGCACAGGAAACGTCACGCCTGCCTTGCTCGCGACTTCTTTTGCAGGACCGGCTTTGCCCTCGACATTCACCCCAAGAATGGTGAACCCGGCGCCTTTGTAGCGCTCATCGATACGCTCGAGCAGCGGCATCTCCTGGCGACAGGGTCCACACCAGCTGGCCCAGAAGTTGATCAGCACGACCTGTCCGCGGAATTCCTTCAAGCGCGTGTTCGTTCCGTCGACGCTTTTCAATGTGAAGTCGGGCGCAACGTCGGAAACGGCGACGGCCTGACAGAGTGTGGGCACGCAGATACACACGGCCGCAATCAGCTTTAGGATTTTCATGGCATTTCCTTTCGTTGTTATCCACACCTCGACATCGCTACAGCTCCGCTATCCGCTCGCGACCGCCGGTAGAGTCAAACGTACGCGATCGATCATGTCGTCGAAAGCCTCTGCACAGCCGACTGCTGCAACAGCTGTGGCGCCCGGTCTCCGTTCCGGTCGGGCTTTCGAACTACCGACATGGATCGCTATTGGGCGCTCAGCGCCCCCTTGCGCACCAATCCCTGGTGACGCAATGACTCGACCGGGATCCGTTCCGGTCATGCCAATCAGAATCCTTCGCCGCGCACCGATCGCGCTGAGAAGAAGAACCGGGAATCGCCGACTGCTCACGGCGGCTGGATGAGGTGTGGAACAACCAACCTTCCGCGACAGCGATCCCCAGTCCTTGAACCGTTGTGCCTTCTCAATCCTCGTTTTGATGCGCTCGAGCATCTTCGTTGTATCCGCGCACAAACGCGTACATCTTCGGAAAACGAACGTTAGTCGAGCGGCTCCGGGGTTAATGCGTTCGGGTTCACAAATCATTTGCCACCGGCAATCGGTCATCGGCGCAGAGCAGGCGATCACGGTTGGGACTTGAACGCGGCTGCAGAGATTCGACCGAGGCACGACGCCAGAACGCGATATGTCGATATTCCGAGCTGTTCTTTGGTCCGTCGGACCAACCCGCTAGACTCGCTGATCTTTGCACTCTGCGGATACGCATGACCACGCGCAACGGCTTCATCGAAACCGTGGGCAACACGCCGTTGATCAGGCTCGCAACACTGTCGGACGAGACGGGTTGCGAGATTTTGGGCAAGGCGGAGTTCCTCAACCCCGGTGGTTCGGTCAAAGATCGTGCGGCGTTGTGGATGATCCGCGCGGCCGAGCAGAATGGTTCGTTGCAACCGGGCGGAATCGTCGTCGAAGGCACTGCGGGCAACACCGGCATTGGTATCGCGCACATCTGCAATGCACGCGGCTACGGTTGCGTGATCTATATGCCGGACAATCAGTCACAGGAGAAAGTCGATCTGCTGCGCACGCTCGGTGCCGAAGTTCGTGTCGTAAAGACGGTTCCGTACAAGGACGACCTGAACTATCAGAAGCAGGCGGGACGCTATGCGGCGCAGACACCTGGTGCTGTCTGGGCCAACCAGTTCGACAACATCGCGAATCGACTCGCGCATTACGAATCGACCGCGCCAGAGATGTGGCGTACGACCCAAGGCCAAATCGACGCATTCACGTGCGCGGTAGGCACCGGCGGTACGCTCGCCGGCGTCAGCCGCTATCTGAAGGAGCACAATCCGGGCGTCAGAATTGTGCTGGCGGATCCGCCAGGCAGCGCGTTGTACAGCTACGTCAAGACCGGCGACGCCGTCATGAGCGCCGGACCATCGATTACCGAAGGCATCGGCAACAGCCGCGTCACCGACAATCTTGCGGACACGCTGATCGATGACGCCGTGCAGATCAGCGATCAGGACACCGTCTCGATGGTGTATCGGATGCTACGCAAAGAGGGCTGGTTTTTCGGTTCATCGACCGGCGTGAACCTAGCCGCCGCAGTGAGGGTCGCGCGAGATCTGGGTCCGGGCCACTCCGTGGTCACGATGCTGTGCGACGGAGGCGGAAAATATCAGTCGCGTTTGTTCAATCCCGAATGGCTGGCAGAACGTGGCTTGAACGCCGACAGTTGACGCCTGCTGGCCGCGTGGTTGGTACGCCTCCGCGAACTCTGAATGCACCAGCACCCGCCGCGCACTACACTGGGGCATGTGTCAACTTCGACGGCAAGTGCAGTGGCGGTTTCGCGCGCTGAATCGTGTGCGCCTGGCGAGCAGTTTGCTCATCGGCCTGGCGATTCTGGGCAGCGCGACCACCACGTTCGCATCCGGTCGATCGGTCTGGCTGCTCGAACTCGACGGTGCCATCGGGCCGGCAACGGCGGATTACTTCATCTCGAATCTACGCGCCGCGCAGCAGGCCGACGCCGCGTTGTTCGTCATGCAACTCGACACGCCCGGCGGGCTCGATCGGTCGATGCGTGACATGATCAAGGCAATCCTCGCCTCGAAGGTGCCCGTTGCAACGTACGTGGCACCCAACGGGTCGCGCGCCGCGAGCGCCGGCACTTATCTGATGTACGCAAGCCATATCGCCGCGATGGCACCGGCGACCAATATCGGTTCATCGACCCCGGTCAGCATCGGCGGCGAGTCGCCGTTTCCGATGCCTGGATCCAAACCACAACCAACACCCAAGCCGACCGACAAATCCGGGGACGAAAGCCGCGACGAGCAGCAGACGCAAGGCACGACAATGGAGCGCAAGGTCGTCAACGACGCGGTGGCATACATTCGCGGTCTCGCCGAACTGCGCGGACGTAACAAGGACTGGGCTGAAGAAACCGTTCGAGATGCCGCAAACCTGCCCGCATCCGAAGCGCTTGCTGCCCATGTCATCGATCTCATCGCGCCAAACCTCGACGATCTGCTCGCCAAACTCGACGGACGCAAGATCAAGGTGCAGGGCGGAACGGTCACGCTCGACCTGAAAGACCCTGTCGTCAAACGCGTGACACCTGGCTGGCGCTATGAACTGCTCTCGCTGATCACAGATCCGAACGTCGCCTACATTCTGCTGATGATCGGCATGTATGGACTGATTCTGGAGTTCTACCACCCAGGCACCGGCGTACCGGGAGTCATCGGGGTCATCTGTCTGCTGCTCGCAGGCTACGCGTTGCAGATGCTGCCCGTGAACTATGCCGGCCTCGCATTGATCATTGTCGGCGTGGGCCTGATGGTGGCGGAAGCGTTCTCGCCCGGATTCGGCGTGCTTGGCGTCGGTGGCGCAGTTTCATTCGTGATTGGTTCGGTGATACTGATGGATACCGATTTGCCCGGATATCAGGTGTCAATTCCGATCATCGCCGCGTTTGCGGTGGCGTCAGTGGCGTTCTTCCTGATCATCGTCGGCGCGGCCGTCAAATCGCGCCGCGCCAAAGTGGTCACCGGTCGCGAATCGATGGTCGGCGCGCCGGCCATGGTGATGGAGGATTTTTCGCGGCGCGGTCTGGTGCGCCTGTATGGCGAAATCTGGGAGGCGTCCGCGGCAATGCCGCTGACCAAGGACACACAGGTGCGAGTCGTCGCAGTCGACGGTCTCGTTCTCACGGTTGAACCACAGGAGCAAACCTGATGGAGATCTTTTCCGGAATTCTGATCGCACTCGCCGCCTTTCTGTTGTTCAGCGCCATACGGGTGCTGCGCGAATACGAGCGCGGCGTCGTGTTTATGCTGGGGCGTTTCTATTCGGTCAAGGGCCCGGGCCTGATCATCCTGATTCCCGTCGTACAGCAGATGGTGAAGCTCGATCTGCGCACGATTGTGATGGATGTGCCCAGCCAGGATCTGATCACGCGCGACAACGTGTCGGTGAAAGTGAATGCCGTTTTGTATTTTCGCGTGGTCGACCCGGAGCGCGCGATCATCAACGTCGAAAACTACATCGAAGCGACGGGTCAGCTCGCGCAGACGACATTGCGTTCGGTGCTCGGCCAGCACGAACTCGATGAACTGCTCGCCGAGCGCGAGAGACTCAACGTGGATCTACAGAAGATTCTCGACCAGCAGACGGATCAATGGGGTATCAAGGTCGCGAACGTCGAGATCAAGCATGTCGACATCGACGAGAGCATGATCCGCGCGATTGCAAAGCAGGCCGAGGCTGAGCGCGAACGTCGCGCCAAGGTCATCCACGCCGAAGGTGAATTCCAGGCGGCGCAAAAGCTGGTGGAAGCGGCCGCGCAGCTCGCGACCCAGCCCATGTCGATGCAGCTACGCTATCTGCAGACGCTGGTCGAGATTGCCGGCGAGAAGAACTCAACGGTCGTGTTCCCACTTCCGATCAACCTGATGGATACCGTCTCGAAGTTGCTGGAGGCGCGATTGCCGGAGCAGCAGTAGACGCTGCCTATCTGGCTAGCGACCCGAAAAGGTCGGTTCCCGCTTCTCGACGAAGGCTTTTGCCGCTTCGCGGTGGTCCTGCGTCAATCCAGTGTGTATGTGGTGCGTTGCCTCGAGATCGAGGCATTCGATCACATCGGCCGATGACGCACGATTGAAGTTCTCCTTCATGTATCGATACGCGACCGTGGGGCCGGCCGCAAGGCGCCGCGCGATATCGAGCGTCACGCGCTCCAGATCCGCCGCAGCAACCACCCGATTAGCAATGCCCAACCGCAAACACTCCGCCGCGTCGACCCGTTCGGACAAGTAATACAGCTCGCGCGCCTTGCCGCTGCCGACGAGTTGCGACAGAAAAAAGGTGCCGCCGTAGTCGCCGCTGAAGCCGACCTTCGCGAACGCCGTCGTGATCACAGCGGTGTCGGCCATCACACGCATGTCGCACGCCAGCGCGAGCGACAGGCCGGCACCCGCCGCCGGACCGGGCAGCATCGCGATGACCGGCTTCGGCATCAGATAGATGCGCCCCGCGGTATTGCGCTGCGAGAGTCGCTGCGCGTGAATGCGTTCGTCGAGCGTCGGACCGTTGCTGCCGCCGCCACCGGCCGCCATGCCCTTCACATCGCCGCCGGCGCAGAACCCACCGCCAGCACCCGTCAGCACGATGCAGCGCACATGCGCCGAGCGTTCTGCGTGGTCGAGTGCGCGCGCCATGCCATCGAGCATCTCGCCCGACAGTGCGTTACGCCGTTCCGGACGGTTCATCGTGAGAATCGCCACACCGTCCGATTCATTTGCCAGCAGATGCTCGGTACCCGTTTCGATTTTCTGCATGCTCTTGCCCCTTCGTTTGATCGTTATGACGGAATGATGGTTCGTGCCGGCGCGACCGGTACGCCGGCGACATCGCTGCGATATAGATAGACCGCGCCGCCACGATCCGACCCGGAGCCTTCGGAACCCGACACGATGTAGAGATCCTGCAGATCGTCACCGCCAAAGCACACGCTGGTGCACATGGGCTGGGGGATTTCGACGAATCCGGCAACGTCGCCGGTCGCGGTGAACACTGCAACACCATGGCCGTCACCCGCGAGCGCCACCCACACCCTGCCATCGATCGACACCACGAGGCCGTCCGGCACACCGTTCTCCGGCCGAGCGAACAACCGCTTTTCACCGAGGCCGCCGTCATCCTCCACTGCATAGCAGAACACGCTGCGGCGGCGACTGTCGGAGTGATACAGCGTGCGTCCATCGGGCGCGAATCCGAGCCCGTTGGTCAGTTGCACGTCATACCCAACGATGCGCGCTCGACCGTCCAGATCGATCAG
Source organism: uncultured Gammaproteobacteria bacterium (assembly GCA_963812255.1). GTDB lineage: Bacteria > Pseudomonadota > Gammaproteobacteria > Pseudomonadales > Azotimanducaceae > DATJGR01. The sequence goes on from CAWEUM010000003.1 coordinate 355,251, forward strand.
ATATAGATTGCCGGATTGCGGAGCGCGACCATCGGCGAACACCGGACTGGAGCCGAGCGATCCGACGTAGACGCGCCCCTTAGCATCGGTCGTCAGATCGTTGTAGCCGACATTGCCGTGATCGGGATCCGAATCCAGCAACGTCACAGTCGCGCCGCCATCGAATCCCTTGTAAGACACGTTGCGGCCGCTGACGACGACACCACCCGCCGCATGCAGCGCCATCCCGCCGATACCGCGGCGATGTTCGAATACCGAGCTGACCTCGCCGTTGCGCGACAGTGCGAACACACCGCCAAACAACACATCGCTGAACAGCAGCCCGCGCTGCGGATGCCAGACCGGACCCTCGATCAATCCGTATCCTTTGGCGAGTGCCTGCACGCGATTGCCCCGATATCTGCCGCTTCGTTTCACCTTGTCATAGCGCTTCGGAAACGGCAACACTACGGCGAACTCCCGCGAGGATTTACCGTCATGCACATTCGACCCGATGCGCTGCGGCGCTTTGCCAGCGAACTCTTCACGCACGCCGGCGCCGCCGAATCCGTCGCCCTGGACGTGGCGCAGCATCTCGTCGAAGCCAACTTGAAGGGACACGATTCGCATGGCGTCGGCATGATCCCGGCCTACGTTCGCAACATCCGCGTAGGTCATCTGGACGTCAACGCGCACGCAGCGGTCGTCCGCGACAACGGCGCGGTATTGCTCGTCGACGGAAAATTCGGCTTCGGCCAGATCGTTGGCCGCGAGGCCACGGATCTAGCGATCGAACGGGTGAAGACGACCGGTGTCGTATGTCTCGGCCTGCGCAACGCGCATCATCTTGGCCGGATCGGTGCGTACGGCGAACGCTGTGGGCGCGCCGGCCTGGTGTCGGTGCATTTCGTCAACGTCGTCGGTCACGAACCGCAGGTGTCGCCGTGGGGCGGGCGTGAGCGGCGCATGACGACGAATCCGTTCTGCTGTGTCGTGCCGCGCGACGGCCAGGATCCCGTCGTGCTCGACATGGCGACCAGCGCGATCGCGCTCGGCAAAGTACGCGTGGCACACTTCAAAGGCACGCCCGTTGAAGACGGCGCGCTGGTCGACTCGCAGGGCCAACCCACCAACGATCCGGAGGTGATGTTCCGCGAACCGTTCGGTGCACTCGGACCCTTCGGCAAACACAAAGGCTACGGACTCGCGCTGATGTGTGAACTGTTGGGTGGAGCACTCGCCGGCGAGTGGACTGCACAGCCGGCCCGCGAACGGCCCGGCACGATCGTCAACCACATGCTGATGTTCGTCCTCGATCCGGCTGCATTCGGCAATCGGGATGCGTTTCAACAGGAAGTATTCGCGATGGTCGACTACATCACTTCGACGATGCCCGCGCGCGGTTTCGACAGGGTGCGCGTACCCGGCGATCCCGAACGCGAATCATTCGTCGCGCGCAATCGCGACGGCATCATCATCGACGACAATTCATGGTCGGGCATCGTCGAGGCGGCCCGTCACGCGGGCCTCGATGACACCGCGATCAACGCGCTAACGGGCGTTTGAGGTTGCGTTCGAACAGCGAATGGATGCGCTCCCAATGCCGTTCGGCGGCGCGCGCATCATAGATGCCCTGCCGTTGCGGAAACGCGAAACCGTGTTGCGTGCCCGGATACCACTCGATGCGATGCCGGATGTTCACTTTGGCAAGGTGGGCGCCGAGCGCCTCGATCATTTCGGGTGGCGCCCATGAGTCCGTCTCCGCACACGCGACGTACAATTCGCCGGTGATCCGATCTGCTGTTCGGTGCGGCGAATCCGCCGCATCGGTGCACAGACGCACCCCATAGAAAGACGCCGCAGCGGCCATCCGTGGCGCGAATGCAGCCGCGGCCGACAGCACGAACGGCCCGCTCATGCAGTAGCCGACGCAACCGATCGGCCCGCTACTTGCGTGCTCTTCGCCAACGAGAAAGTCGAGAATCGACTGGGTGTCTTCGTTGACGAGACGACTGTTGAGCGTATTCATCAACTCGAACATGCGCGCACGCGTCGCCTCGCTCGGATCGATGACGAAGTTGCGCTCCGTGCGATAGTAGAGGTTTGGCAACACAACGTAGTAACCGGCGGTGCCGATCCGTCGCGCCATGGCGTGCAATTCTTCGCGCTTGCCCGGCGCATCCATGTAGAACAGCACCACCGGAAACGGGCCACCCTCCTCCGGATACGTAATGAACGTGTTCATCAGGCCATCGGCCGTCTGGATGTCGAGTTCCCGGTCGATCATGCTGCCCCCGAACTTTGATTCGATGCGCAGGGATACCGCGTTCGACGGGTCGGCGCAATATCACCAAGCACTCGCGAAGGGGTTTGCTAGGCAGTGCAAAGCGCAACTGCTAATGTGCGGATTCGATTGATATCCCCCGCGGAACGCCGTTGACCCGCTCAGAACTCACCAAAGCCGGACTCAAGGTGACGACACCGCGGCTGCGTGTGCTCGAGATTCTCGAACAGGCGGAACCGCATCATTTGAGCGCAGAGGACGTCTACAAGCATCTGATTGGCGCCGACGAGTCGGTTGGCCTGGCGACGGTTTATCGCGTGCTGACCCAGTTCGTCGCCGCCGGCATCGTCGAACGCCACAATTTCGACGATGGGCGTGCCGTGTATGAAGTGTCGAAGCACGATCATCACGATCACATGGTCGACGTCGATACGGGGCGGGTAACGGAATTCGTCAACGACCGCATCGAAGCGTTGCAACGGGAAATTGCGTCCGAGCACGGCTGTGAACTCGTCGATCACGAATTGGTGCTGTATGTCCGCCAGCGCAAGAAAATCTGATCCGTGCACCCAGCAACGTGGTGACCCCCAGCCGGACCTTTTGTTCGCGCCGATCTTCCACAATTCAATTATTGCAAATGAGAACGATTTCTATTTAAATCCCACTACTGCGGCACGGTGTCGAGAAGGTGCGGCTATCCGAGCTCAAAAAGGGTGATTGCGCACGCGTCGTCGGTTTCGACGAGGCGTCGACCCCGTATGCCCGCCACCTGTTGAGCCTTGGCTTGATTCCGGGGACGCGGATCAAAGTAGCGCGGTTCGCGCCGCTCGGCGATCCCGTCGAGATTCAGTTCCGCGGCGCGTGCCTGGTGCTGCGACCCAGCGAAGCGCACGGCCTGCTGCTCGAACCGCTATGACCACGATCGCGCTGATCGGCAATCCGAACGCCGGCAAGACGACGGTGTTCAACGCGCTCACCGGTGCGCACCAGCGCGTTGGCAACTGGCCCGGCGTCACCGTCGAACGCAAGTCCGGACACTACCGCCACGGCGACACGCGCTGCGAAGTGGTCGATCTGCCCGGCATCTACAGCCTGCTCGCGGTGAATGCGACCGACGCGCAGGACGCGCGCATCGCCCGGGACTTTCTGCTCGACGCGGACATCGACGTGATCGTCAATGTCGTCGATGCAGCGAGCCTCGCGCGCGGCCTGTATCTGACCGGAGAACTGCTCGATCTCGACATTCCGGTGATCGTCGCTCTGAACATGATGGATGTCGCCGATCGACACGGTATGCACATCGACCCGTATCGCCTGGGCGACGCGATCGGTGCTCCGGTCGTGCCGCTGATCGCCAGCCGCCGCGAAGGCATCGGCACACTGAGGGACGTCATCGAGAGCGCGATCAGCAATGCGGGGCCCGACACCACGGGCTCACAGGCAAAGCGCGGCATCCAGTTGACCCACGTGCTGGAGACGACGCTCGCAACGCTGTCGCGCGAGCTCAGCGACCGTGGCGTGGCGCGCCATCGCAGATTCGTCGCCGCTGCGCTGCTCGAAGGCGACGACGCGGTCGCGCAGCGGATCGGCCGCGTCGATATGCTCGGCGACATCGCTACGCGTAGCGACGGCTTGAGCGTCGCACGCTATCACGCCATCGACAAACTGTTGGACGGTGCGCTGCATACCACGCCAGTTCGCCGCACCGTCACCGATATGCTGGACGCGGTGTTTCTGAATCGCGTGCTCGCATTTCCGCTGTTTCTCGGCGTGATGTATCTGATGTTCATGTTCACCATCAACGTCGGCAGCGCGTTCATCGACTTCTTCGACCTGTCGGGCCTCGCGCTGTTCGTGGAAGGCCCGCGCCAGATCTACGTATGGATGGGGCTGCCGTTGTGGCTCAGCGCGTTCCTGGCCGATGGCGTGGGTGGCGGTGTGCGGCTGGTATCGACGTTCATCCCGGTCATCGGTTGCATGTTCCTGTTTCTGTCGTTCCTCGAGGACTCGGGTTACATGGGGCGCGCGGCATTCATCGTCGATCGGCTTATGCGGCGGCTGGGGCTGCCCGGAAAATCATTCGTGCCATTGATCGTCGGCTTCGGCTGCAACGTACCGGCGGTGATGGCGACGCGCACGCTGGACAGCGAACACGACCGCGTGCTCACGACATTGATGGCGCCGTACATGTCGTGCGGCGCCAGGTTGACGGTGTATGCGCTGTTTGCGGTTGCGTTCTTTCCGACAAACGGTGAGAACTTGGTGTTCGTGCTCTATCTGCTCGGCATCGCCGTTGCGGTGATGTCTGCGCTGATCGTGCGTCGCTATCTCTTGCCGCGCGCCGCCTCGACATTCGTTATGGAGCTGCCGGCGTATCACATGCCGACGTTGCGCGGCCTGCTGATGCATACCTGGCAGCGCCTGAAGGGATTTGTGCTGCGGGCCGGTAAAGCGATCGTCACCGTCGTCATCGTCTTGAATCTGGTCAGCACCGTCGGCATGGACGGCAGCGTCGGTAACGAAAACACCAACAAATCCGTGCTGTCGGCGATCGGCCGCACCTTGACACCGGCGTTTGCCCCTATGGGAATCGCAAACGAGAACTGGCCCGCAACCGTCGGTATCTTCACCGGCGTATTCGCAAAGGAAGTAGTGGTTGGCACGCTGAACGCATTGTACGAAAACCTGGATGGCATCGATCAGCGCGAAGCCGGCTTCGATTTTTGGGCCACATTGAATGCGGCCGTTGCGAGCGTACCGGCCAACCTGGCGACACTGGCACAACGCGTCGCCGATCCGCTTGGGCTCAACCTGGGCGATCTGGGCGACACCGCCGCACAAGCCAAACAACAGAACGTGGCGCTAACGACCATTCAACAGATGCAACGTTTGTTCGCCACCAGTCTCGCGGCGTTCGCGTATCTAGTGTTCATTCTGCTGTACATGCCGTGCGCGGCCACAATCGGTGCGATCTACAAAGAACTCGGTGCATTCTGGGCAACTTTCAGCACCCTTTGGTCGGTGGTGACCGCGTATTGCTTCGCGGTAATCGCATTCCAGATCGGGTCGTTTGCCGCCGCTCCGGCGTCCGCCGCAACGACGATTGTGCTGGCGCTGATCGGACTTGCCGCCTCGTTTGCCGCGCTGATCCGGTGGGGTCGGCGCCGCTTCGATCGCTCGCGACTGATCCCGCTCGTCAACTTGACGTAAATCACTTGGCGCACTGCTGGGCCAACCATTCGACCCGCCTTGCGGCGAGTCAGTCGACCGCTTCGAGGAGTTGCTGATAGCGGCGCAGGTGCCGCAGCGCCGCGAGTTCATCGCCGCGCATCTCGCAGATACGCGCAAGGTTGTAGTGCGCATCGGGAATATGCAGTGCCTGACGGTAGTACTCGGCCGCGGTATCGAGTTCTTCGAGTTCATCGAATAGCGTGCCGAGGTTGTACAAGGCAAGCTGATGGTCCGCGACCAGTTCGATGGCCTTCCGGTAGCAGCGGCGTGCCGTCTTCAGTTGCCCCTTCATCTGATACAGACGTCCGAGATTCACGTGCGCGTCGGCGTTGCTAGGATCCAGCGAAATCGCCCTCTGATATGCCTCGGGCGCGCGATCGGGTTGGATCTCTTCGAAATCGAGCCCGAGGTTGTACCAGTCGTCACTATCGAGTTCTGCCGTTGCCGCGAGCGCGTCTTGCTTGCGCCGACCCAGTGCCGCAACGTTGTCTGCAAGTTCACTGACCGCGAAATCGAGGTGGCCCTGACCCGATTCCGCATTCCAGACCGAGCTGTCTTCACGGACGACAACGTTGTTGCCGTCGGCGAAGATCCGTACCGCTGAAAGCGACTTCACCGTCGCGAGTTCGGCCTTCAGTTTCAGCAGCACTCGATGGGCGCGGCGCGAAGACACCTTAGCGTCGAGCAAACCCTTTGCCGTCCGCAACAGCACCACATCCTGAAACGAGAATCGGTACTCGCCGTGACCGCCGCGTTCCGGGGTCAACAAACCCCGCCGGACGTAATGACGGACCTGGTCCGCGTTGAATCCGATCAGCTCGGAAACGTCACGGGTCGCGTAGCCGGTCATCCGCTCTTTCGCTTGGTACTCTTCTTCGTGGTCGCGGGCTTCTTGGACGCTCGCTGCGCAGGCTTGCGCTGGCGGCCTGCCGATGAGCCGCCGGCGGCACCTGCCACCGACGCCTTCAATGCTTCCATCAAATCGATGATCTTCGCCTCGGGCCGTTCTTCCGGCGGCACGGAGATCTCCTTGCCTTCGACCTTCTGTTCGATCAGTTCGAGAATACGGGAGCGGATCTCGTCGGTGTATCTCTCCGGCTCGAAATGCTCGTTGGTGCGTTGCTCGATGATCTGAATCGCGAGTTTCAACTCGCCGGGATCGATCGACGTCGTCTCGAGCGGCACGTCGGCGAACGGTCGCAGTTCTTCGAGATGCTTCAGTTGCTCCATCACCAGGCCCTCGCCCATCGGGCGTATCAGGACCAGGTAGCTCTTGCCGCGTGCCGCATATTTCGCAAGCGCCGCGCGTTTGGTGTCGTCCAGCGCCGCGCGCAACAAGTGATAGGAACGCGCTGCGCCTTTGTCGGGGCCGAGGTAGTAGACCTTCTCGATGAAGATCCGTTCGACGTCCTCCAGCGGAATGAATTCGGCGATATCGATGGCATTGGTGGCTTCGACGTTCATCGCCTTCAGTTCGTCAGGCGTGAACATCACATACTGGCCCTTCTGGAACTCGTATCCCTGGACCTTCTCATTCGGCTCGACTACTTTGCCATCGGACGCGCGAACGTATTGCTGTTTCAGCCGCGAGCCGTCTTTGGCCAGGTAGTTGAAATGAACGGCCTTTGTCGTATCGACCGTGGAGTACAACTTGACGGGGATCGCCACCAGTCCAAATGAAATCGTTCCGGAAGCAATTGCGCGCGCTGCCATCGTCTCGTTTCCACATCTGGCGACCGCGGGACTATAGCGCAGCGTTCTGATGCCCTCAAGAAAGGCCCCCACGGCACGCAAACCGAGCAAGGCGCGCACCCCACTCGACACGTACCGGGACAAGCGGAACGCCTCCGCCACGGCCGAACCATTCGGTGCGACGCCACAATCCACCGCCGCGATCGGCGGCCTGTTCGTCGTTCAGCAACACCGGGCGCGGCATCTGCACTTCGACTTCCGACTCGAAATCGACGGGGTGCTGCGATCCTGGGCGGTTCCGAAAGGTCCATCGGCGTATCCCGCCGACAAACGGTTTGCCGCGCTCGTCGAAGATCACCCAATCGAGTACGCCGATTTCGAGGGTGCGATCGCACCGGGCAACTACGGCGCCGGCTACGTCATTGTATGGGACCGCGGAGTCTGGACGCCGCTGAACGATTTTGTTCAGGGGTGGCAAAAAGGCAAGCTGTTGTTCGACCTGAACGGCCACAAATTGCGCGGTCGATGGACCCTCGTGCGAATGCGCAAGGCAGAAGAATGGTTGCTGATCAAAGAACGAGACGATCAGGCACGGTCCGCTACCCACCGCTATGCCGATGATTCGGTCCTGTCCGGGCTCACATTGGCCGAAATGGCAACCCCGCGGGCGCACGAAACGAAGCTGCTGCGTGCTCTGAAGCGTCATCAAGCGCCGAAATTGCACAGGAGTCGAACCCAGCCGGCGCCGATGCTCGCCAGCGCAGCGGCACACAGTGGCGAAGCGTTCGACCGCAAAGGCTGGATATTCGAATTCAAGTACGACGGCTATCGGTTGTTCGCGGAGAAGTCGACCGACGGCGTGCGTCTGCTGTCACGCAATGGATTGTCGTTGACAGATCAGTTTCCGGACATCGCGCACGCGGTCGCGATGTTGCCTTACTCGCAGTTGCTGATCGACGGTGAACTCGTCGTCAACGACAGCACCGGCCGACCGAGTTTCTCCGCGCTGCAGACGCGCGCGGCGCTATCGAGTCGTTCCCAGATCGTCGCGGCCAGCCGCCACGAACCCGCGATGTTGTATGCATTCGATCTGATCGAGGCGATGGATCACGACCTGCGCGAGCTCACTTTGATCAATCGCAAAAAGCTGCTCGCAAGCGTATTGCCGAGCGCCGGGCCGGTGCGCTACTCCCAGCACATCGACGCGAACGGCCGCGCCGCATTCGCCGCAGCAAAGAATCTCGGCATCGAGGGTGTCGTCGGCAAACGCGCCGCAAGTCGCTACCACAGCGGCCGGTCGTCCGATTGGATCAAGGTGCGCACGCGCCGCACCGGCGACTTCGTGATCGTCGGCTGGACACCGGAACGATCGAACCGCCACAACATCGGCGCATTGATGCTGGCCGAATATCGCGGCGGCGAGCTCACCCCGGTCGGGCGCGTCGGTTCGGGGCTCAGCGGCGCCCGACGCGAAGAGGTGGACGCGCTGCTACGATCGCTACCCGAAAGTGATCCGCTCAACGCCGACGCCGGTCATTGGGTGATTCCGCAACTGGTTTGCGAAGTGGCGTTTCGCGAGTACACCGCGGCGGGTCATTTGCGCCAGCCCGTATTCGTCAGAATGCGCGCCGACAAACGCGCCGACGAGTGCATATCTGCGTTCGATGAGCCGGCGCCGGCGCCGAGAATCAACGTCGACGAACGCAGCGTCATCATCAGTCACCGCGACAAGGTGTTTTATCCGGAACTGGGATTGACCAAAGGGGACCTCGTCGACTACTACGACGCGATCGCCCCGTGGCTGCTTCCCTATCTCGAAGATCGCCCTCTCGTGCTGACACGCTTTCCAGACGGCATCCATGGCAAATCGTTCTATCAGCGCGACGCACCGGCGTTCGTGCCCGAGTGGATTCGGCGCGAAACCCTGTGGAGCGAAGGCGCCGAGCGCGAGGTCAACTATTTCATCGTCGAAGATGCCGCGTCACTGCGGTACCTGATCAATCTTGGGACGATCCCGATCCACACCTGGCACAGCCGGGTCAGCGATCTGGCACACCCCGACTGGTGCGTACTCGACCTCGATCCAAAGGATGCGCCGTTCGCGTCCGTTATTTCAGTGGCCCGCGCGATTCGCGAGCTTGCACTCGAGGTGGAACTGCCTGCTTATCTGAAGACGAGTGGTGCATCAGGCCTGCACGTACTGATTCCGCTGGCCAATCAGTTGACACATGAACAGTCGCGCACACTTGCGCATGTGTTGGCACGCATCATTGTCGACCGCTGTGGTGAGATCGCAACGATCGTGCGCAGCGTACGGCGTCGCGAACGAAAGGTGTACATCGACTATCTGCAGAACGGCCATGGCCGCTTGTTGGTCGCGCCGTTTAGCGCTCGCGCCGAACCCAGTGCCGGCGTTTCGATGCCGCTGCGGTGGGAGGAACTGACGAGTCGATTGAGGAATGACAGGTTTACGATCAAGAACGCCCGCCGGCGCTTGAGTGCGCGCAAGCACGACCCGTGGATCGACTTCCTCGGCAATCGCGCGGATCTCGGCCGCACGTTGGCGCATTTGGCGTCGATCGCCGGCTGAAACGCATGAAAGCTCCGGTACCGACAGCGACCGCAGTGCATAGCTGGCTATACTTCGTTGCTCGACATCACCCGCTAACGAGGCAGTTTTTATGGCAGATCTGAAACTGGGCCTGCAGCTGGGCTATTGGAGTTCGGCGCCACCGACCGGGTTCGTCGCACTCGTTCAGGAAGCAGAACGCCTCGGCTACGATTCGGTGTGGACAGCCGAAGCGTACGGTTCCGACGCGCTGACGCCGCTCGCTTGGATCGGCGCGAATACCCAACGCATCCGCCTCGGAACAGGGGTGTGCCAGTTGTCGGCGCGTACGCCCACCGCCACCGCGATGGCGGCCATGACCTTGGATCACCTCAGTGGCGGCCGCATGATTCTGGGACTCGGCGTGTCCGGGCCGCAGGTTGTGGAGGGCTGGTATGGAGCCCCGTTCAGCCAACCGTTGGCGCGCACTCGCGAATACATCGACATCATCCGCCAGGTGCTGCGCCGCGAAGCGCCGGTCGCCAATATCGGTTCCCACTATCCGCTGCCGTATACCGGCGCGGGCGCGTGGGGGCTCGGCAAACCGTTGAAATCCATTGTGCATCCGCTGCGGCCGGACCTGCCGATCTTTATCGGCGCCGAAGGGCCGAAGAACGTCGCGCTGGCGGCTGAAATCGCAGACGGCTGGCTGCCGCTGTACTACTCGCCGTTTCGCAACGAGGTGTACCGCGCGTCACTGACGAGGGCCCGTCCCGGATTCGAGATCTCGCAAGGGGTCGTCGTCAACGTGACTGACGATATCGAGAAGGGGTTGCTGCCGATCAAGAATATGCTGGCGCTGTACGTGGGCGGCATGGGCGCGAAGCAGCGCAATTTTCACAAGGAACTGGTCTCCCGCATGGGCTTCGAAGCCGAAGCCAATCGAATCCAGGAGCTGTACCTGGCGGGTCGGAAGCAGGAGGCTGCGCTCGCGGTGCCGACCAAACTGGCCGACGAAATATCGCTCGTTGGTCCGCTCGGCCGAATCAAGGACCGCCTCGCGGTGTGGCGGGAAACGCCGGTGACGTCGTTGCTGGTGTCGGCGCGCAATGCAACAGAGCTCCGCTCGCTGGCCGAAGTTGTGCTCGGCGCTTAGGGTCGGCGCCCTCTTCATTCGGCCTTCCCGGCGCTGGGCGCTTTCACAGGCGGCGTTCTGCGACTGTTCGATGCGCTAGCGCGATTCGCGAGCGCGACACGCAGCAGTTCTGCCTGCGCGCCCGAAATCGGTTCGAAGTCGCCAAGCACGCAATGCGCGCCGAAAGCGTCTGTCGATGTCATCAGGTCAGACGCTTGGATCATCGCCCCCCGAGACACACTGCGAAAACTGTCCTGATTGCACAGGCTCTGATCGTGCGCCTCGAACACCAACACGGCGTCTCTGCGGAGTCCGAGGCAATCGAAGCGCAATTGATTCAACCAGATCGCACCGCGCCGACCCTTGAACAGCAGATGTCGGCGGTCGAGCACTTCGACCGAGTCGTAGCGGTTGGTGAACACGCAACGCTTCGACTCGGAGTACTCGGACTCGGGTAACGGATGATCGAGGATGAAGCCCACTCGCGCGTCGAGATCGGAGGATTTCGGTTCCGGCAACTCGCTTGCCTCTGCGTGTTCGAATGTGTTCAGCGATATGAGTATGACTACGCTGATGCACAAAGCCCCGACGTTCATGCCAGCATCACGCTTCGAGATAACGCGCCTGTAGGTGCGCCTTGAATGCGCTCGTGTCGAGCTGTGAGCCAGTCGCGTCGACGAGAAGTTGATCGGCGTCGACCAGGCGGCCGCGCCCATGAACATTCTGGCGCAGCCAGCTCAGCAGCGGGACGAAATCGCCCCGGCCAATGGCATCGACAGTGTCGGGCCGACGTTCTCGCATGGCTGCAAAGAGCTGTGCCGCGATCACTGCGCCAATCGTGTAGGTCGGAAAATAGCCGAACAAACCCGCGTACCAATGCACGTCCTGCATGCAGCCATCGCGATCGTCGCCTAATGTCGAACGCCCAAGATAGTGGCGCATCTGTTCATCCCATGCGGTCGGGATGCCGGCAACGTCGAGATCGCCCGCGAGCAACGCCTGCTCCAGCTCGTAGCGCAGAATGACGTGAAGCGGATAGGTGACCTCATCCGCATCGACGCGGATCAATCCGCGGACCACTTGCGTGCTCGCCAGGTACAGGTTGTCGGGATGCCAGGCGTCAGCATCGGCGCCACCGAGTTGTCTGCGAATGATCGGAGCCGCGAAGCTGAGAAACTCGCGGCTCCGGCACACCTGCATCTCCATCAACAGCGACTGACTCTCGTGTATTGCCATGCCGGCCGCATTACCCACTGGCAATCCACGCCACGCGCGCGGTAGACCTTGTTCGTACAGCGCATGGCCGGTTTCATGTAACACGGCCATCATCGACGACAGAAAATCGCGCTCGTCATAGCGCGTTGTGATGCGCGTATCGTCGCCATCGCCGCCGCAGAACGGATGATGACTCGTATCGAGCCGTCCGTGCTCGAAGTCGAAGCCCAGCGCGCCCATCAACTCACGAGCCAGCGCTTCCTGACATGCGCGCGGAAACGGCCCGGCTATAGGCCTCGGCTGCCGTCGCAGCGCAACCGCCCGCTCGGCAAAATCAGGCAGAAAATCACGCAGTTCGTCGAAGATCGGATCGATCTGCACCTGACCCAAGCCGGGCTGATACTGGTCGATCAGCGCATCATACGGCGATAGTCCGCATGCGTCGCCCAAAGCGCTCGCCACATCGCGCGTCAACCGAACGAGTTCGGCCAACGGCTTCTCGATGCCGCGCCAGTCGTTGGCGCTACGGGCGACCCGCCAGGCTTGCTCACAGCGCGTGCTTTGAAGCGTTTGCTCGACGACCAGCGCATCCGGCAACGCGGTAGCGCGCAATCGACTGCGTTCGATCTCGTGCACGTTCGCACGCTGCCATGCATCGAGGTCGCGTTCCTGCGCCGCAGCGGCGATCAGGTCGCCGGTTTCGCTGGACGTCAATTGCCGGTGCACGATCCCGGCCAGCGCCGCCAGCGCTTCGCCGCGGCGTTCACCGCCGCCAACCGGCATCATCACCGCCTCGTCCCAGCCCAACATGCGTTGTGCATGCGCCACGCTGCCGAGTTCCCGCAGACGCTGTTCCAGCGTCGCATAGCTCAGATCGTTGTTGCCGTCAGCCACGCAACCGGTCCACGGCTTTGATAGCCGCACGGGCCATACGCATCATTCGGGCGTCGCCAAACGCGGAGCCGACACCACTGTTGACCGTCAACGCCACGGCCAGACGCCGCGACGGATCACAGAACCCGCCACTGCCGCCGAAGCCATAGTGGCCAAACGCGGCCGGTGCCGACGTGCCGATGCTGAACGCGCGGTGGTAGCCCATCCGCCAATGCATCGGTATGAACACCACTTTGTCGCGCTTCCTGCTGCGAACGATCCCCATTTCACGAATCGTCGCCTCGGACAGGAGTCGAACCCCATCCAGTTCCCCCCCATTGGCGATCATCGCGTACATGCGTGCCAGCGAACGCGCCGTGAACTGACCGTTAGCCGCAGGAATCATCGCCTGGACCGTCGCCTCGGCATTCCAGTCGAACGGCTCGTTCAGTGCCACCGCGGCGCGAAACTCGGAAAACTCGATGCCGATTTTTGCGAAACCGCGTTCCGTCCACTCACGCAGCGAACTGCTCCAGCCGCCGCTATCTTTCAACGGCGTCATCACGCCGTCACGCGTGATCAGCTTCGCGCGCCGATACAACTCGTTGTGCGGCATGCCGATGAACATACCGTCCAGCCCCAATGGATCCACGAGTTCTTCCTGCAGAACGCGCTGCAGCGGCTTGCCCGCGACCGCCTCGATGATGCCGCCGATCAGCCAACCGTAGGTCAGCGCGTGATAGCCGTGCTTTGCGCCGGGTCCATGCACCGGGCGCGCGGCCGCGATCAGGCCTTTCATGTGGTCCCAGTCGAGAATCTCATCCGCGTGCGTGATCATCTCGTCGATCCGGTACAGGCCGGCCTCGTGACACAGCGCGTGACGGATCGTGATGCGGTCTTTGCCGTGCGCTGCGAATTCTGGCCAGTACTTCGCAACCGGATCGTCGTACGCCGCGAGGCCCCGATCGACGAGGATGTGCAGCAAAGTCGACGTCACCCCCTTCGTTGTCGAAAACGACGGCGCGGTGGTGTCTTCGAGCCACAGGTTGTTGTCGCGATCGCGCGTACCACCCCAGACGTCGACGACCTTGCGTTCGTTGTGATACACGCACACGGCACTGCCGCCTGGTGAATCCTTGGGAATCTGACGGATCAGTACCGCTGCAACGTCGGCGTAATCCGGATGTACGGAGCCATCTAACATCGGCGGCAACCAACCGTGACAAACCGGGCACATTCTAGCCCGGATCGCGCAGCGGGCGCTTAGAATGGCGCATCGATACAAGGACAATCATGGCGATCGACTGGCGCAAATACCAAGCCGATGGAATGTGGGACGAACTGATCACGCAGCGCGGCCGGGCGCGCCCCGGGGCGGGTCATCTGTGTCGAATGCTGGCCGGCATGAGCGACGAAGAACTCGTCGCGCGCAAGTCCGCTTCGGAGGTCGCGATTCGAACGATGGGCATTACGTTCACCACGTACACCGGCGAGGGCAGCGGTTCGATCGATCGCGAGTGGCCGTTCGACATCATTCCGCGCATGGTCGTCAAGCGCGAGTGGGACGTGATCGCCGAGGGTCTGACCCAGCGTGTGGGTGCGCTGAATCAATTCATCGACGACCTCTATCACGAGCAACGTATCCTCAATGACGGCGTGGTGCCGCGCGAACTGATCGAAAAATCCAAAGATTTCCGCCCGGAATGCATGGGCGTCAGCCCGGCGCACGGCGTGTGGTCGCACATCTGTGGCAGCGATCTGGTGCGCGACGCCGATGGACGCGTCTACGTGCTGGAGGACAACCTCCGTGTTCCTTCGGGCGTGTCATACATGCTGGAGAACCGCAACGTCATGAAGCGGGTGTTTCCAGAACTGTTCGAAGACGAGCGGATCCTGCCGATCGATGACTATGCGGATCAGTTGTTGCGCACCTTGCAGTCGTTGTCGCCGCGCAAGATCAAGAGTCCCGAGGTGGTCGTCCTGACGCCAGGGATCTACAACTCTGCCTACTTCGAGCACGCCTATCTGGCGCAGGCAATGGCGTGCGAGCTCGTCGAGGGATCGGATCTTGTGGTCGGCAAGGACGATTGTGTCTACATGCGAACGATCGGTGGCTTGATCCGGGTCGACGTCGTCTATCGGCGCATCGACGATCTGTTTCTCGATCCAAAGGTGTTTCGCCGCGACTCCACACTGGGCGTACCCGGGCTCATTCGCGCGTGGCGCAACGGCAACGTGGCACTTGCCAACGCACCGGGGTGCGGCGTCGCCGACGACAAGGTCATCTATACCTACGCGCCCGACATCATTCGCTACTACACCGGTCAGGACGCCATCCTGCCCAACGTGCCGTCCTATCGTTGCGTCGACAAGGAGTCGCGTGATTTCGTCGTCGAGAATATCGATCGCATGGTAGTGAAGCCGGCTAATGAATCGGGCGGCTACGGCATGCTGATCGGCCCCAAATCGACCAAAGCGGAGCGCGACAAATTCGTACGCCAGATTCTTGCCAATCCACGCAACTACGTAGCGCAGCCGATGCTGATTCTGTCGACGGCGCCGACATTGGTGAACAAGGGTGCCGAGCCGCGCCACCTGGACCTACGGCCGTTCATTCTGTCGGGCGCTTCGACCTACGTTACCACCGGAGGCTTGACGCGCGTGGCCATGCGCAAAGGCTCCACGGTCGTCAACTCGTCTCAGGGCGGCGGCAGCAAAGACACCTGGGTCGTGGATACAGAATGAAGCAACATACGCTGTCGAAAACGGCCGAACGCATCTATTGGCTGGGACGCTACCTCGAGCGCGCCGAGAGCACGGCGCGCCTCATCAACGTCAACGCCAACCTGCTGATCGATCTGCCGCGCCGGACACCACTGGCATGGACGTCGCTGATCGACATCATGGGCACGCGCGCGCACTTCGACGAGTTGTACGATTCGCCCGACGAGCGCAGCGTGGTGCGCTATCTGGCAGCGGAGCAGCACAATCCCGCGTCGATGCTGAATTCGTTGTCGATGGCGCGCGAGAATGCGCGCACCATTCGCGAGATCATGCCGAGGGTCGCATTCGAATACATCAACGATCTGTATCTCTATGCGAAGGACCAGGCCGGCGGCTCGCAATCGCGCAGTCGGACCACTGAACTCATGGAAGGTGTGATGCGACGTGTGCAGCACATCGAGGGGTTCCTATCGGGCACCATGGTGCATGGCGACACTTGGAGCTTCATGCGTATCGGCGAGTTTCTCGAGCGCGCCGACATGACGACACGCATCATCGACGTGCGATCGGTCGACATGCTGCAATTGACCGATTCACTGGAACCGTACAGTCAGTTGCAATGGCGCTCCGTGTTGCGTTCGCTGAACGCCTCGCAAGCCTACCAGCTCGTGGTTCAGGAGCCGATCCAACAGCCGTTGGTGCTGCAGTTTCTGTTCAAGAATCACGAACTGCCTCGTTCGCTCGCCTTCTGCACCACCCGAATCCGCTCTTCGCTGCGTTCCCTGCCGCGCCATCACAAACCACTGGCCGCGATCAACCGCGTCATACGATTTTTCGAAGCGGTCGACGTCACCGCGCTGAAGGACGCCGGGCTGCACGCGTTCATCGACGATTGTCAGCGGCACCTCGCGCTGCTCGACCGCGAGATCGATCGCACGTATTTCCACGCACGGTTGCGCGTCGCGCACGATCAATAGGCGCCGCGCGGAACCGACCGGATGAAACTATGATTGGCTGCGGGCGCCTGACGGGATTATTCTGCACGTATACGGACGAGGGGATCTGCAATGCGCTACGTGATCGAATTTCTGGTGCCAGCGATGATCGTGATCGTGGTCGCGCTGGTGCTGTTCCGCAATGGGCCCAACACCACGGCGCCTGCCAGCGCGCCGCATACCAAGGACGATGCGGCCACGCTATCGACCGGCACGTTCATCGCCATTTTGATCGTCGGCGCGGCATTCACCATTGCGCTGATCTACGCGCTCCACAGCGGTGCCCACTGAACGGCAGTCCCTCTGGTCTCGACACCTTACGCGGGAATCCGTTCGCGAACGAACACGCCAATACGGCGGACCGCATCGATCGCTTCCGGTAGGTTCGGCATCGCCTGCCAGACGTGCGGCGCACCCTCTTCAATCTCTAATCGCACCGTTACGCCGGCGGCGCGCGCTTTGTCGGCAACCCGAGTCGAATCGTCCAATAGAATCTCACGCGTACCCACCTGAATCAGCAACGGCGGCAGCCCCTTGAAACTCCCATACAGCGGCGCTGCCAACGGATTGCGCAGCGCGCCATCAGCATAGACTTTGCCCATGTCGCGTAGCGCCGCGACGGGGATCATCGGGTCGTCGGCACCGCCGGGTTGTGCCGAGGCGCCCGTGGCTTCGAGATCCGTCCACGGGGACAGACACACGGCGCACGCCGGCAGCGCTTCGCCGGCGTCGCGCAACGCCAGCAAAGTTGCGAGCGTCAACCCGCCACCGGCGGAGTCGCCGGCAATTGCGATCGAACTCGCCGCAATGCCCTGCTTGCGCAGCCAACGATATCCCTCGGTAGCGTCGTCGACTGCCGCCGGAAACGGATGCTCTGGTGCCAATCGATACTCGAGCACGAGCACGCGCGCCGCCGCCTCACCCGCAATCCGCGATGCGAGCTCGCGATGCGTTCGGCGTGAGCCCATCACATAGCCACCACCGTGCAGATACAGCACCACGCGGCCGTTCGCACTATTCGGCATCGCGACCCAATCCGCGTCCATGTCATCGACGCGAGTCGCATTGACGATCGCCTTCGCCGGCAACTCGAGGATGGACAGCGTCGCCTCCATCGCGGCACGCTGTTCGTCGATGCTGCCGCCCACTATCGCAGGTCGATCGGCCATCAGGTCGATCATCTGTTCGAGTTCCTGGCTGGGCATTCGCTTCACCTCAGTTGGGGCGGCATCGGGTCATTTCCGAAGCATCGTAGTGATCGGCGTTGGCCCTTTCAATCGCCTCTGCAGCCTTCCGGAGGATGGGTTCATAGCGTGTCCGGCACACCGATCCTCCGCCACAACCGTCATTCGGGACAGCGCCAATCTCAACAACTGGAGCGCGGCGTGTCAGCATCCGCCTACGCAATTTCGGGAATTCAGCCGTCGAGCAACAAACGGTGGCTCGGTAATCTGGAACTCCCCTGATCCCTCCACCTTCCCTCAGGGGCTTCGCCGGGACGGCGCTGCCGTCCCGGCTTTTCTCAATCGTGAGAATCCTTCGGGAACGGCCTCAGTCGCCGCAGTACCCGATCGGGATCGCCGTGCGGGGTATCTTTTATGGCGCGATCGACCATCTTGTCGTATTTCGGATCGAGTCTCGCTACCTTGCTTGCGCTCGACAACCGTACCGACGACTGCGACACGATGCGGACAGCGCCGGCCATTGCGCAGTGCTCACAGGTGATGGTCGAAGGTCGATCGGCGATCGCGCACCAGTGCACCGTAATGCCATCGCATGCGTTGCAGCGGAACTCGTAGACTGCCAATGTCAGGCCGCTATTCGTGCCCCGGTGTCGAGGAACGCCTGCAACGTGAGGTGGTATCGCTCGAACTTGAGCATCCCGAGCGGATCGCTCCCCTTGACGATTCCGTTGGGCGCGTCGACATCGAGGCTGACGAGGCTCGGCGCAGTTCCCGCCCGACGTCCGGCCAGATAAGACCGCCACGCGTCCTGATCGAGGTCGACATAGAATTCCGCTTCCCTCAGTTCCTCGATGGCGATCGTGTTGACTGCCGCGCACTCGAATCCCTCGAACTCAACGAGGAATGCGTTCTCGCCAATCCGGAGACCGACGCGCACGTCGGCGGAACCCAAGCGACGAAAGTCGCGGTCCGTATTCACCGCGTCGCGCATGCTTTGCAGCAGTGCAAGACTCAACGAAGCCACCATGTCTACCCCGCAAACTCGGTTGCGACGCGCGCGGATGCATCGAAGAAATACTGCATCGTCTGGTTGTATCGGAAGAACAGGTCTTCACGATACTGGTCGCCATGCATCGAATGCGACAAGCCCTCGGGACGCCCGAGATCGAGCGTGTTCAGTGTGTGATTCAAATCGGCACGGCCGTTCTGCGCAATATTGCGCACCATGTCCTGCCAATCCGCGTAGGGCATTTCCAGAATGAAATCGGCGGCGGCCAGGTCGGCGTCCTGCGCCTTTTGCGCACCGCTGCACTCGGCGCCTTCGAACGTGATCAGAAATGCTTCATCGGCGATCTTCACACCCATCAGCGCACTGCATGCACCACCCCCCCCGCCCTGAAACGACTCATCGGCGTTGAATACGGCGCGCACCGCGTCGAACCATTCGGTAGAGGGAAATAGTGCCATGCTCACGATGCCTTCAGGTATGCGGAAAGTTCTTCTGGGAACATCATCTGCCGTTCGATTCCCAACCATTTCAATGTCTCTAGATAACGTGAGACATAGTCGGACATCATCCTCGCATGCACACGCATGCCCGCTTCGGCACCGGCGATGCCATTGCCGAACACGATCGCGAGCGCTTCCCGCAGTACGACATCCTTCAGTTCCCGCACGAGGACGCGCTCACCGATGATACACAGCTGTGTCAGGATCAGATTCTGATCATCCTGATGATTGATCGCATAGCGCAAGTGGTCGATGCCATACGTCAGATGGCGCGCCTTGTCTTCCAGGCAATGCGCGAAGATCACGCGCTCGGCGTCGTTGTGGGCGTAGCGTTCGAGATAACGGTACAGCGTCTGCGTGAACAGGCCGCGAACAACGAACAGATACAACACTGCTTCGGTCCACCCACCGCGACTTTCGAGGATCATCCGGTTGACCTCGCCGGGGCCCTCGAGACCGAGGCCACCGCCGTTACACAATGCACGCTTACGGAACACTTCCATGTGTCGCGCGCCATCGAAGCTCACTGTCGCCAGAAACTGTTTGATCTCGTGATAACCGTACGCCATTTGCGATTGCCAGTGGGTCACGCTCTCGACGTCCGCGTTCGCGTACTGGGAGAGTTCCGTGCACACCTGGCAGATGGCGCGCTCCACATCATCCGGCAAAGCCTTTACCGAGCCCCAGGGAACGCTGAGTGCCGGCGCCCAGCGCCGTTGAATCGCCTCTTCATACATATCGGCGGCGGAATCCGCCCAAAGGTCCACCTTGTCTCGGATCGCGTATCCCAGCGGAGGCACACCACGCCGCGAAACGGCGCCGCGCGGTGCGCGGGTCTGATCCGTCCAAACCGGCGGCACTTCGCCATAGATGCCGACGTTCAGGTCTCCAAGGCGCAAGCCATGCTTACCCGGCTTGACGCGCGTTCCCCATTGATGGGATTTGCCCATCCACTTCAGATTCGGCGGCGCCGGTCGCAGCGGCGCGCCGCTATGGTCTGCGCCGACCGTGCTTTCGCCCGAATCGATACTCTGTTCCGAAGTGCCAGCGGTCTTGTCGCTCACATACTCCCCCGCTCGAGGTCGAATTGCGGTGTCACGCCGCCGCGTGATGATCGAACGACTCGACCAGCGTGGAACGGCCGTTCTCGAATCGATCGCCGAAACCCGTCGACCGGACGCGCTTGATATATTCCTGAACCTGGCGCTTGCGGATCGCAATCAGCTTGCGCACGCCTTCATCGTACTTGTCCTTGCCGCCCCCCAACAGAATCGCCAGCGCTTCACTGGAATCGGTCTGTGTGCCCGCCGGATTTTGAGAGCCCGCGAGGATCTGCCGTTCCGCCTCATCAAGATAGCATTGAATCTCTTCGCGACGTTGTGGCGCCGTCTCGGACATATAGCGCATATGCATCACGCCGAACGCAACGTGGCGCGCTTCGTCCTGTGCACACAGTCGGTACATCGCTTTTTCGGCCTCGTTGTATGCCATCAGTTCGCCCATGCGGAACATCGTCAGCACGGCGCCTTCGCCTGAAATGTGCAGCCGCGACGACATCTCCGTGAAATCGCGCGCGAGGTCGATGCTGCCGACGACACCGGCCGTACCGCCCGAGGTTTGCATCAGTCCACCGCCGTTGGCGAGCGCGCGCTTGCGGAACACGTCCATGTGGCGCGACTCGTCCATCACTTGCGCCAAAAGGCATTGTCTGGGTTCGAAGAAATCCGGAGTGGTACTCGCGATCCAACGCGCCGGCACGTCCCCGGCGACGAACTCGACTTCAGTGAAGAACGTGGCCAGTTGGCACTGCGCCTCTTCGATGTCGTCCGGCAGCGGTTTGATCGTATGCCAGGGAACATCCGTCGCTGAACTCCACTGGCGCTGGAGCGCTTCTTCGTACAGGAAGGATGCGTTGTCGAGCCAGATTTCGCTCTTCGACATCACGGTGTAGCCGCCGATGCGATAGGAATTTGCGCGTGGAGTGGCACCTCGCGGGCGACCAGTCTGATTGTCGCTGCGTTCGTCAGGTTCCCCGTAGCTGCCGATCTGGATGTTCGCAAGGGTCAAGCCCTGTTTGCCCGGCACCGCATGGGTGCCCCACTCGCCTTGACGGTCCATCCAACCCAGGTCGAGAGCGCCGTTCGGGTGTAGCACCTCTGCTTCGCTCATGCGCTGAACCTCCTCGCGGGCACCTTTTACAAGCCAATTTCGCTGATGCCCCACTATATTATGTCGCTCAGATAGCGCAATGACGCATCTCGAAAAAGTATTGTGCGTTCTGCTCAACAATACGCTGTTCTTTTCCCCAATCTATAATCTCCGCCCCATGGACCCGACTCTCTCTGAGCTATTGCGTGTTCTCGATCTCGAGTCGATCGAGCAGAACCTGTTCCGCGCTCATCATCCTTCCGACACCGAAGGTCGTGTGTTCGGCGGTCAGATCATGGCGCAGGCGCTGATGGCAGCCGGACGGACAGTGGCGGCATCGTTACGCGTCCACTCGCTGCACGGCTACTTTCTGCGTCCCGGTGACCCTCGCATACCGGTATTGATGTCCGTGGACCGGATTCGCGACGGACGCTCGTTCGTGACCCGTCGCGTCGTCGCCATTCAACGTGGTCGAGCGATCTTCGAGATGTCGACGTCTTTTCAGCGCCCAGAAGACGGCGTCACCCACCAGGCTCGAACCGTGCTGAGCGACCCGCCGACGAAAGTGCCCCCAGCACTGCGGCGCACCGCCTTCATCGCGATGATGGAGGACTGGAAGGCGCATCGGCAGGACACGGCGCGGCCGCCGTACAAACGTGTCTGGTTTCGTACCAACGGTGAGGTCGAGGACGATTCGCTGCTGCACGCATGCCTGCTGACGTATCAATCAGACTCGGATCTGATGTCAACGGCGCGGCTGCCGCATCGGCCCATCGATCGCGCGCGCCTGCAACGCGCGAGCCTCGATCACGCGCTGTGGTTCCACCGTGATATTCGGGTCGATCAGTGGTTGCTGTACGACCTCGATAGTCCCTCCGCGTCGCAGGCGCGCGGATACAGCCGCGGCGAAATCTATCAGACCGACGGCACCTTGATCGCGTCCGCGATGCAGGAGTGCCTGATGCGGAATCGGTGAATGAATTCGGACGCCGCCTGGTATCGGCCCGCTACGGCTTTTTTTGCCACGCCTGGCCCTGTAGACGCAAGTACGTCCCCGGCGGCGCCTTATCGAAGAGCTTCGGAGCGCCAATCCGGGCCACGTCGTCCGCCGTGACCGGATCCGACGCCGTCGATGTCTGCTTCGCCACCCGCTCGTATACGGCGCGACGTTTGTCGTTCACCTCGGTGACGAGTGCACGCACGGTCTGAGTCGGATTCGGCGATACGGCCGCTACATAGCCGGTCGAATCTTCCCCAACCAATCCCTGCTCGCGCGCTTCGTCGAGCGTCAGTGCGACCGCCGCCAGCGGCACCAGCATCAGGAATAGCCACACCAACCGTCGAAGCATGTTCAGCCTCCTCAAAATATGTCGCTGTTCTGGTCGATAGCGGAATCAAGTTGCCTGTCGACCTTGACCAGGATCTCGTGACGTATGTTGACGTTGAGATTGATCGTGATCGGCTCGTCCGTCGCCACCTTCACGGTCGGGGTGCACGCGCCGAGCGCGACCAGCATCGAAACGAAACAGAAACAATGGAACAGCCTCGGTCGCGTCATCGAAATTCCCCGAAATAGGCGTGCAGAAAGTGCAGCGGTGCCACCCTATCACCAACGCTTGACCGGCGACACTCACCGAGCGAAGCGCTTTTCCACACGATCGGTGACGTTTTCTGCGGCCCGCAGGCTCTCGAGCAACGCCGGCAGGCTTTCGTTCAGATTCAGATTGAATTGAATCACGCGGCCCTGCTCTACGGTGGGATTGCGACCTTGCAATCGGACGCCAAGTGTCAGCGCCCCATCCGCCGCGAGCGCTACGTTTGCATCCAGGGTGTCGTAACGAAAATCTTCGAGCGCGCGGAACGCGAAACCAAATCCGGATTGTGCGACCATCGTAGATGCAGCTGCCCCTTTGTACATCAGGGTGCCACCCGGGGGCCGCGCGGCGACGCGCCCGCCGCGCACCGTGAAGGCTTCGCCATCGATGGCGACCGGCAGCGTTCCGTCCAGCACGCCGCTGCCTTTGACATCGTCGCCTTCCAATGCGAGCACGTCTGGAAGGGAAACGCCACTGAGGATGATCGTTGGCGCGCTCTTGTCGCTCGCGATCTCGTAGCTGAATTTGCTGGCCGAAAATCGGCCGCCCAATACCGAACCGGATAGATCACGTATCGAAGCGATACCGTCCGACGCCGCCAGACCCAGCGACACGTTCGTCAACGGGAAGCCGATGTCGATTGCGTCGATCGAAATCTTCGAATCGGCCACCGCATACGACCGCGTGTCGATCTTCAGCGGCAGGTCCATCGAGAGTCCGCTGATGGCGTAGTCCTCGTAGTGGGCGCGGCGTCCATCAATTCGGACATGGCCTCTCGCGCTGTATTCGAGCGCCTTCGACGCGTTCCAGCGACCATCCAACGCGAATGCAACGCTGCCCTCGTCCAGATCGTACGGCGCGCCAAATCCAGGCAACTGGGTCGCCAGCAACGGCTTGGCCGTCCGCCAGTTCCCGCTGAGTGAGAACGTACCGGTCGCCTTCGATAGATCGTGAGATACGGTCACGCGCAGTGGCAGAGCATCCAATCCAGGGTGGCTGCGAACCTCTGCCGATCCGGTGAGGGTATCTCCATCGAGTGCTGCGCGGTCGACGGCAACCGACAGGCGGCTCAACGAAATTCGATGCGTACCGACGCTGATCGGCGCCAATGCGACCTTCAAATCGACGGGATCAATGCTGAGGCGCGCTTGCATCGGATCCCAGATCACCGTCAGCCGCCGAGCTGTGGATACATCAATCCCTTCGCCGGTCAGTGCGATATGCACGCCCGAATCGAAAGACATCTTGACCAGCTCGCCCAGCACATAGGTGCCTTTTAGGGAGACTTCGAACGGTTGCTTCGAAAGCCGGCCGGCCAGATTCAAATCGATGCGCCCCTTTCCAGACATGTTTGGGCCGGATGTGCTCTGCTGCGCAGCGTCGTTTACCAACGGCCAACCCACCGTACCTTCGAAACCCGCATCGACGTGGCCTCGGGGTTGTGCCAGGCCGAGCGACTCGGTCACGATCTGAAGCACCTTGCCGCTCAACACAAGCCGCGCCTTCATCGATACGCTCTGTGCACCTTCAGGCACACCGGTCGCCGACACGATTGGCGCTCTATCGAGTCCGGCGAGGGCAAGCTCGAAGCTCCGATCTGCCCTGTATACACCGCTCGGCCGAACCGCAATCGTTTTGCCGGCCGTTGTGAGTGTGGCGATCAGGCCGTCGCCGATGCGCAGAGTGCCTTGCGCATAATCTATTTCGACGTCCCGATCACTCTTCACCGATACCCGAGGCCCGAGTTTTACCCGCTCGCCGGCGCGCACCAACTCGGGCACGTCGGCCTGCACCGCACTACCGGCGTTGATCCGTGCCTCAACGTTTCCATCGGCGATCGTGAACGCGCCAGCCGCGCTGGCCTTCAATCCAGCGACAACCGGCGCCGAACCATCCAACTGCAACCGATAGCCACCCGTGCCACTGATCTGCTTCCATGCATCGGCTGCGGAAAGCGGCCAGGGTGCACGGGCGTGAATCTCTGCGTGCACGCTTCCCGATACCTGCGGCAGGCCGACGTAGGCTGCCGCAAGCGAGAGCGGTCGACCGAATAGCGCAATGCGTCCATCGAACGTCATCACGTTACGCGCCGCAGGTACACCGGTCAGCATCCCGATCGGTTTCGTAGAACCTTGCTCCAGCAGCCCAATCGCCAGGCGCCCGTCGGGATTCGCGGTCCCACGAACAGTCAGCGGCAACGCGAGCAGAGGGCTGTCGATGCGCATCTCGAGCCGCAGTTCGGTCGGGTCCAGCGAAACGCTGCCGCGTGCCGCCACGGCCGGCGAGGCATTGGAGATCGCGAGTTGCGAGATGCGCAGATGGCGTGTTGGTAGCAACGCCCAGAACGCGGGCATCTCGATTGATGTTGTCGCGGCAAGCGGCGTTTCGGTTTTGCGCGCGACGCGAACCGTCAGCGCATCGATCACAACGGATTCGACCTCCCCCCGAAAGATCGCCAGGCCGTACGCGACGTGCGCACGGCTGCCAAGAATCGTCATGTCTCCTGTTTTCAGTTCAAACTCGGCGATGTCGATCCCATGCCAGCGCGGATAGCCAAACGAAAATTCGCTGCTCTCGATGCCCCAACGAGCCAACACAGGTGGCAACGCACGCGCCATCAGCCATGGCGAGACGCCGTACAGTACGGCGAGCACCGCGACGAAACCCAGCGCCACGCGCCGGGCGATCACGCGCCCGGGCTCGCCAGAACCGGAATGACGACTCGCGTCGAGGACCTCACCCGCGCCAGATCGAGATCCGGGTTGTACTGCCGCAGCAGCCAGATCGGCACGTCGTAGCGCTGTCCCGCGAGCACCCAGATCGACTCACCGGACCTCACGACATGCTCGCTGGTCGAGACGATCTGATGGTCTGCGAAAAACTGTTCCTGCAACGCCCTGTGATATGCCAGACGCGCCGCTTCGAACTGTTCGGTGCTCACTTTGGAGAAGTCGAGCTTCAGGCGCCCGCCGACACGCACCGTCGAGGTGTGATGCATGTGATTGAGCGTGCGCAATACACTCGTCCGGATGCCGAGCCAATCCGCGTAGTGACCGATGGTCTCGTCTTCCTGAACACGTATCGTGCGATCGTCGGAGACCGTGTAGTCGCTGGGATCGGCGGCCAGTTGCTGCTGCTCCATCGCAACCGCTTCGACAGCTTTCGCATTGCCACCCTTCGCCTTCGATGCGGTCGCCAGATCCCGTCCTGAACCGACAGCGTCGTCGCCGGCGTCCGCATCGATATCCGAACCGGCTTCAGCGACCGTATCAGGTACAGTGTCTGCGTCAGATACCGTTTCCACTTCGTCGACCGAATCAGTGGGTGGCGGTGGCGCATCTGCCAGTGCAACCGCAACCGCGACCGCCGGCGGTGCGGCGCTCTGCGAAACTCCGGCCGGCAGGATCAGTTTCTGGCCCGCCCTGATCCGCGCCGCGCTCACCAGGTTGTTGATCGCAACGAGTTGGGACACACGCGCGCCGTAACGCGGCGCAATCGATGAGAGCGTCTCGCCACGCTGAACGACGTGGAACAGATCCGGTGTCTGCTTCGAATCCCACCTATCGGGCGGCACCGAAGCCAGCAGAACCTTCGGATCGCCAGCCGACAGCGGCACGCGAAATTCATAACCTTTCGGGACCCTCTTCGCACCGTTCCACACCGTCTCTCTGAGACTGGGGTTGATCGGTACCAGTCTCTCTTGCGGAACGCCCAACGACTTCACAAGTGTGGGGACGTCGATGTATTGCGGGATGACCATCACCCGGCTGTTGTCCGGTGCATGACGATCGAACACTCCGAAATAGCGCTTTGGATCGTTGTCGATGTCGACTGCCGCCAACAACGCCGCGTAAAAGTTGCGCGACGCGAAGCCGAAACTACGGCTCTTGTACCTGCTTACGATCGCCGCGATGTCGTCGGTACCGACCTGCGCGACGGCACGCCGCATTCCGGAAGCGCCATGGTTGTACGCAGTAATTGCGAGCGGCCACGCGCCGGTCACCTCATAGTTCTGCCGCATCAACAACGCCGCGGCGGCGGTCGACTTGTACGGATCGAGGCGTTCATCGACGACGTTGTCGATGCGCATGAAGCGCCGCCCGGTGGAGCGCATGAACTGCCACATGCCAGCAGCGCCGACTTTCGAGTAGGCGGCCGGATTGAACGACGATTCGACGTGCGGCAGTGACGCGATCTCCTGCGGCAATCCGGCATCGGACATCGTCTTCCTGATGAATTGACGCCAAGCGCCCGAACGGATCAGGCCGGCCCGGAACTTATCGGCCTGTCCCAACTGGAATCGCACTCGGTTGGCCGCGTTCGCCAGCGCGCGTGGATCGATGTTCGGACCCCACAACGCCATGACGCGCTGCTCGGCAGCGCTGAGGTCGTGGCGTTTGCCGCCGGCAACCGCTTTCAGCGCACGAACGTACTGATCGGCCGCATTGCGTGCGGAGGCCCGACGAGCCCGGTCACTCGAACTGGACAGTCGGACAGTTTCGTAGACGATGTCGAGATGCTCATCGTCGTGAATAAAGCCCTCGTTGGTCGTGATTTCAGTGTAGACACGGCGCCAGAAATCGATCGCCGGCTGCAATGACGCGGGACGCGCCAACGACCCGGCCGTCGCGGGCTCGCCTGTTGCGAGTGCAATCGGCGGACCCAGGCACAGTGGCAGCATCAGTAGAAGAGACAGGCGCAACATCATGCGGGCACATCAAGACCGAAGACGCGGCGCATTTCAAGGGTCGGATTGTGACGTGGCCGCAACGTCTCTATCCTGCGCGCAGTTCCAATTCGAGGCAGTGCTGCATTTCATGTCGTGGTCAACATTGCAAAATCTGCTCCGCGCGGTTTGCGTCGCGTCACTATTCAGCATCGGTTGGACGCACGCCGGCGCCACCGAAACCGGCAAAGCAACGCTTCAGGGCGGCAGCAACGATGCGGATGGTTGGGTCGAGGTCGCCCCCGAAGGCGCGACTTGTTGGGATGGTTCCCCCTGGCATTTCTGGTATCGCGGCGGTAGCGCAGAAAAGCTCGCGATCTGGTTCGAAGGCGGCGAGGCGTGCTGGAACGCGACATTGTGCGCCGCCACCGCCAGGACGCCGCCGACGCTTGCCGCCCACCCACCCCGGTTGCACGGCCTGTTCGATGCGAACCGTGCAGACAATCCGCTGCATGATTTCAGTGTCGTGCTGTTACCCGAATGCACAGGTGATGCGCACATCGGCCGCCGCTCGGTCGACTATCCGCGAGCCGATGGGACCCTTCATTTCGCGCACGAGGGAGCCCGCAATACCCTGGCCGCTCTGGACTGGCTGAAATCACGCGGATTCGATCCGAATACGCTGTTCGTCAGCGGCGCAGGCGACGGCGCGATCGGCGCGGCATACTGGAGCGTCGAGGTCGGTGATCGCTGGCCCGCTGCGCAATTGATCACGCTCGGTGATTCCGCCGGCGGCTATCGTTCGCTTGGTGCCAACACGGCGCTTCGCCAGTGGGGCGTGCTCGACGGGCTGCCCGATCTGCCCGTGTACCGGGATCCGGAGCGCGTGTACTTCGAGTCGTTCTACATCGCCGCAGCACAACGCCATCCAAAGGCGCGGCTCGGACAAGTGAACTTTGCCAACGACGCCGTACAGCGCCGCTTCATGTCGTTGTTGGGAACGCCGACCACGCGCCTGACCAAGCCGTTGACCTGTAATCTGAACGAGGTACGAATCGATGCACCGGGATTCCACAGCTTCATCTATCCCGGCACGCGCCATGTCGTATTGCGGACCGACGCGGTGTACACCACCCGCTGCGAAGGACAGAGTCTCGTCGGCTGGGTCAGCGATCTGATCACGGGCCACCCGCTGGAGAACCGCTGGTGCGATGGCACGACGCAGACGCTGGCGAGCCCGGTTGCGAATCCCGCGACGCGTTCGCTGACGAGTTCAAAGAAGACACCCGGCCTCTAGCAGCCAATCCATCACCGGAGCGATCATGAAACAGGGCCACATCGTCATCGTGTCGATCGTCTGGTGTCTTGCCGGACTGCTTTCCCCCACAGCACACGCCACGGACCTCGCGGCGGGCGACGCAGCACCGCCCTTCTCGCTCGAGGGTACGGACGGCAAGACCTATTCACTGGCCGACTTCACAGGCAAGCAGGCGGTCGTACTTGCCTGGTATCCGAAGGCCTATACGAGCGGCTGCACGATCGAATGCAAATCTCTAGCCGAGCACGGCGATCTGATTCGACACTATGACGTCACATATTTCATGGCGAGTGTCGATCCGATCGACAAGAACAAAGGCTTCGCGGCCGAACAGAAAGCCGATTTTCCGTTGTTGTCGGATCCGACCAAAGCGACTGCGCGCGCCTACGGCGTGCTGAACATGATGGGCATCGCGAACCGGGTCACGTTCGTCATCGGTGCCGACGGCAAGATCCTGTCGATCGACCGCAAGGTCAATCCAGCCACCGCTGCACAGGACATCGCCACGACGCTCGGCACGCTTGGCGTACCGACACGCGATACCGAAGCCGGCGAAGGGGCGGCCGCGCAATGCGCGTCACTCGAACGGCAATACGATGTCGCGGAGAAGTCCTCGGTAACGGCCGACAAGCTCCGCAAGGCCGAACTGCGGCGTACGGAGGGTTCCGACCTGTGCGCGCAAGGCAAGACCAACAGCGGCATCAATACGCTGAAGGCCGCGCTAAAGGACATCGGCATCGAACCCACGCACTGAACGCGTCTCCGGACAGCGGCCCTCCACTGACGTACCATCGACGCGCACGCAGGGGCTGGGGAGATCTCGTCGATGCAGCAACACGGCGCCGCGCTGCGGCTGACACAGTACTGGCCGCGACGGTACACGCTCGTTCTGTTGTCGTTTGGCGCGGTGTTCATCTGCTACATGGACCGAGTCAACATCTCGGTCGCGATCATTCCGATGGCCGCCGAACTCGGTTGGGATCCGGCGACGCAGGGTACTGTGTTATCCGCGTTCTTCCTGGGCTATCTGGCAACGCAGGTCATAGGCGGGCGTCTGGCGGATCGCTTCGGCGGCAAAGTGGTGCTCGGCATTGGTGTGGTGTCGTGGTCGTTGTTCACGATGCTCACCCCGTTCGCCGCGTTCGGCGGACTCACCGCGCTGCTGTTCGCGCGGGTCGGTATGGGAATCGGTGAGGGTGTCACGTTTCCATCGATCTACAGCCTGTTCGGCCGCTGGCTGCCGAAGGCCGAGAGTGCACGCGCGATCGGCGTCATCTTCTCGGCAATCCCGCTGGGCAGCGTATTCGCACTGCTGATCACGCCGGCCATCGTCATCCATTGGGGCTGGCCGTGGGCGTTCTATTCGTTCGGCACGGCCGGTCTTGTCTGGTGGTGGTTCTGGCACACGCGCATCACTGCGAACCCCGAAATGCACCCGACGATCTCCGCGCACGAACGTAGCGCGATCGCGTTGAATCCGAGCGAGTCGCAGCAGAGCCCAACCCTACGCCAACTCCTCAGTTGCGCGCCGGTGTGGGCCATCATCGTGGGGCATTTCTGTACCAACTGGGGCGGCTACGTGCTGCTCGCATGGATGCCGACGTACATCACCAAAGGGCTCGGGGTCGACTTCGCCTCCGTCGGCTTGTTCGCGGTCATTCCGTCGCTGTGCTCGTTTCTGTTCCTCAATGTCGCCGGTTGGTTCGCGGATCGATTGATCAGGCGCGGTTGGGACGTCACCACCGCGCGCAAGACAATGCAGACGATCGGCTTCGGTGGCGCTGCGACGACCTTGATGTTCGTCGGCTACATTCACGATGCGCCGGCTGCGATCGCGTTGATGTCGCTGGGCAGCATCCTCGGTGCCTGCGCGGCCGGCGGCTTCGGCGTCAATCATCTCGACTTGGCGCCACGTTACGCGGGCGTGCTGATGGGTCTGTCGAACACCGCGGGCACCATACCCGGCATCATCGGCGTCTACGTCAGCGGCCTGATTCTGAGTTACACGAATTCGTGGACGCTGGTATTTCAGGTCGCGGCCGGCATCTATCTGTTCGGCATGGTGTTCTATCTGATCTTTGCGAGCGGCAAGCGCCTGTTCGACTGACGCGGTGGTGCTCAGGCGTCGTCTTCCTCATCGAGGAAGTCGAGGTTTGGCGCGATGCGATTGACTACGCCGTCTCGCAGACCGCTCGCGCGGCGCACCGCGTCGCGGCCGAATCGTGTCGTCAGCGAGTCGATGGTGGCCTCGAGACGCCGCTGACGCTGATCGTCACTGAAGATGTCCAGCTGAGCGTCGTCGGCAATACGCACCAGGTCATACGCTGCAAGACCCACCAGCCTGAACGGACCCGGATCGTCGAACTCGTCGAGCAACTTCAGCGCCGTCGCGTGCAGACTGGCGGCGACATCGGTGGAGCGAGTCAGCCTGCATTGACGCGTGAGCAACTTGAAGTCGGCGGTCTTCAGTTTCACGCGCACACCCGACGCGACATATCCGCGACGGCGCAGCCGTCGCCCGACGTCGTCGGCCGAATGATGCAGATGCAGCACGATGTCCGCGCGACGATGCACGTCGTGCGCGAGCGTGCGATCCGACCCGATGCTCTTCGATCGCCGCGATACCGCGACCTCTCGCGGATCTTGCCCGTGCGCGAGCGCGTGGAACCGACGACCCATCAAGCCCAGTTGTTCATCGAGGTATTCGGCCGGCGCGGCGGCAATGTCGCCGATCGTGTTGAATCCGAGCATGGTCAGGCGTTGCTGTGTCTTCGCGCCCGCACCCCACAATCGCGACACCGGCATCGGTGCGAGCCATTGCATCGCCTCGTGTGGCGGCACTACGATCAATCCGTCAGGTTTGCCGAAATCGCTCGCCACTTTCGCTACGTATTTGGTGCCGGAGACCCCCACTGAGACGATCAGTCCGGTGGCATCCTTCACGGCATCTTTCAGTTTGCGTCCAATCGACATCGGTGGCCCGAACAGGTGCTCACTACCCGACATATCGAGAAACGCCTCGTCGAGGCTCAGCGCTTCGACATCGGGCGAAAAGTCGCCGAATACACTCATCACCTGTTCCGAAATTTCCGTATAGCGTTCAAACCGCGGCGGCACGATCAGCGCGGTGGGGCACAGCCGCCGAGCGCGCGCCATCGGCATCGCGCTGGCAACGCCGGACGGGCGCGCCTCGTAGCTGGCGGTCAGTACGACACCGCGTTGGCTGTTCGGCCCGATCAGCAACGGCCGCCCCCGCAACGACGGATCGTCGAGTTGTTCCACCGATGCATAGAATGCGTCCATGTCGGCGTGCGCGATGATGCGGGGCCAGGTGCGCTTCATGACACCGATCGTAGCGCGCAATCAGGCAGGAGTGGGGCATGGTCGCGATGGGGGGATCTGCTATGCGTCGGACCCTCCGGCGCCAGGGACGGCGCGGACGAGCCTCCAGGGACGGGAATTGCGGCGTGTCCGACGCACTGCAGATCCGCCCCCATCACCCCAACTAAAGCTTGAAAATTCGAGGGGGACATTCAGAGTGCATTCGCAGAGTTCAAGAAGGCTTGGTGCGGATGAAATTGTCGGTACTGGATCAATCGATCGCCGTCGCGCATCAGGAAGAAGATGCCGCGATCCGGGACACGCTCGAACTCGCGCCATATTGCGAATCGCTCGGCTACCACCGCTTCTGGCTCAGCGAACACCACAGCTTGCCGACGATTGTCGGTACCGCTCCCGAGATATTGCTGGCCGCGATTGCGGCCCGAACCCGACGGATTCGTCTCGGCAGCGCAGGCGTGATGCTGCCGCACTACTCCGCATTGAAGGTGGCCGAGCAGTTTCGCGTTCTGGAGGCGCTCGCGCCGGGACGCATCGATCTCGGCGTCGGCCGCGCACCCGGCGCAGACATGCAGACCGCGCTGCTGCTCAATCCCAATGCCTATGCCGCTGCCGAACTGTTTCCGGAGCAGGTCCGCGATTTGCACGCGTGGACGAGTGGCATGACGCATCGCGGCGTGGTGGCCCACCCTCGCGGACCCGCTCAGCCCGAGATCTGGATCCTCGGCAGTTCCAACTACGGCGCACAACTGGCCGCGCACTTCGGGCTACCGTATGCATTCGCCTACTTCTTCAGCGACGGCGAGGGCACCGAGGAAGCGTTGCATCTTTACCGCTCGCTATACCGGCCAAGCCCCCGTCATCCAGAACCGCAGGCAACCTTGTGTGTCTGGGCGCTTGCCGCTGACGAAGCCGCACAGGCGCAGCATCACGCGCTGAGCCGAGACCGCTGGCGCGTCGATCGGTTGCGGGGGGCACTCGGGCCGCTACAGTCTCCCGACGTGATCGCGGAGCGGGGCTTTACGGCGGAAGAAATGCCCACCGTCGAAGCCACCCGCCAGAAAGCGTTCGTTGGCGCTGCGCCGCAGGTGGCTGCAAAGCTGCGTGCGTTGGCCGATGAGTTCGGCCTCGATGAACTCGTCATCAATACCTGGACTTACGACCGCGCGGTGCGGCGTCATTCGTATGCGTTGCTGGCGCGGGAACTGATCGAGTCGAGCTCTCGGGACGTGTCGGAGCCGTCCTGACCCGCCGCCGCTCTGGGGCCACAACCTCAGCGTGGAGTTCCACTAAGCCGCACTGGCCGCGCGATTCGTCCAGATCGTCTTCACGTGAGCGATCGCCAGCCCCGCGCGCTGCAGGTTGCGTTGACTCTGCGAGGCCCACTCCGCCCCGCTGCTGACGACCGTACAGTGTTGCGACACTGCGCACCGTATGCGCGCTGCGATCAACGCGGTTTGCAATCCGCGACCCCGGTACCCCGGAAGCACCGATGCCGCCGCTAGATATCCGACGTCACCGTGAATCGACAAAACCGCCGCACCCGCAGGCGCGCCGTCGACGCACGCGAGAAACAGATGCCAGTTCGGCACGTCGCACCAGAAGCTCTGGTTGCGGCGCAGATCCGCCAGCAGCGCGGCGTTCTGACCAAACCCGAGATTGATCGTATCGAGAAACACGTCGAGTTCTTCACGATCGATCGCGCGGACGTCCTCCGTATTCGTCACCGGTTCGAGCACGCCTTGCGCAGCCAGTGACGATGCATAGCGTTCGATACGGAACCCGGCAGCAAGCAATGCATCGGTGACCGCGACCGGGATGTAAGGAGGCACCGCTACCCAACAAGGTTGTTGGGTTTCAGCGTAGAACTCGAGAATTCGCGGCAGCATCCGCACCTCGTTCAGGTGATGCACGCTGTTCATCAACTCATTCTGTTTGAGGAACGGCACCTTCGTTGCAACCGTCTCGCCAATTCGCAGCAGCCGTGCGCCCATCGGATTTCCGGGGCCGGAGTAACGCTGAAGGAGGTACTCCACCGCTACGCGTTCGATGTTGCGGCTCAGTTGTTCGTCGGTGGCATGCATGGCGCGCTCCGTCGCTGTTGCAGTCTCTCCAATGCCAGCCTGTCCATTACCAGCCTGACTATTGATAGGTTCGACCCGCGTGCTTCAACCAGCCCGCATCATGCCGAACGCTCGGATCACGATGAGTCCAGTGCACGACACCGCCCCGAGCGTTCCATTCGTATACACCGCAGAATGAAACGTCGTCGCCACGCGCCAGCGATTCGATCCGCGGCGCAAGATCGATATTGTGGGCAACGAGCAACGTCTCGCCGGATCCGATATCCAGAATGAACCGCTGGTGGCGACTGCCATCGCGATCGTCCGGTAGCACTTTCACTACCCGACCGTCGCCGCTCACGCGGATGCCACTGCGGTGCTCCCGATAGGCCGCGGCGACGAGACCGTCGTTCGATGCGGTACCGTCGACGAATCCCGAGACTCGCGCGATCTGGCCCTGACCAAAATAGATCGCGGCGATGATTGCGAGCGCTGGAAGCAGTTTCCTCATTCGAGCCTCACACCTCCGAAGATGTACCCGCTTGAGCCATCAGTGTGGCGCGCCCGTCTTCCTGTGCACGTCCGTCTTTTCCGACTCGGACGAAACCAGGTCGATGTCGCATCGCGATCGCGACGCTACTCCAGCGCCGCACGCACCCGCGGCACCACCCTCGTCGCAAACGCCGCGAGGCTCGCAGTCATGTCCTGCGGCGCAACACCCGGCGGCACACCCCACGTTACGACATCGGTGACGCCGAACGTCTTGATGAAATCTACGAGTTCGGCAACGCAGTGATCCACGTCGCCGACAATCCACGACTGCGGGATCGGCGACTCACCGCCACCGAGTCCACTCTGTTTCGCCTCCGCAAAGAAGCGGCTGTACAAGCGCATCCGGTAACGCTCCGCTTCCCGCACGATCGGCCAATCGCGTTCTTTGTCGTCGGTGACCAGACACCCCCGGATGATGCCGACGCGATACCGCGACGCATCGTCACCGGCCGCCTGCAATGATTCGCGCCACGGATCCAGCACCTGATCTCTCGCGCCCTGCGGCAGGAAGTGGGTGCGATGGCCCGCCGCGCGGTCGGCGCCGCCGCGGGACATCGCCGCGAGCCACAGCGGCGGACCCCCTGCTTGGACGTAACCGGGCGCGATACGCACATCGTCGAAGCGATAACGCTTGCCGTGATAACTGAATCGCTCGCCGGTGAAACACCGTTTCAGCACCTCGACACCCTCGTCAGTGAGCGATACGCGTCGTGACACCGGAAGACCGAAGCCGCGAAATTCGTGCGGTGCATAGCCCATGCCACAACCGATCTCGACGCGGCCATTGGACAGGTTGTCGAGCACCGCGAGATCCTCCGCGAGGCGAATCGGATGATTGAACGGCAGCAGGCAGATGTCGGTATTGAAGCGGATGCGTTTCGTACGTGCCGCCATGGCGCCCGCAATCGGCACCCATGACGGCAGATAGCCGTCATCCACGAAGTGATGCTCAGTGAACCACGCGAGATCGAGGCCGAGCCCGTCGAGCCACGCAACCTGATCGAGAATGGCCGCGTACAACGATGGATTATCGAGACCCGAATCCGGCGGATTGCGAAAATCGTATGCAACACCAAACCGCAATGAATGTGCCACATCGTCTCCTGATGACGAGTTGGACACTACGATGCCAGCAAATCGAATATCGTTCCATTGCGCGAGCTTGTCGCAGGTCCCCGCGGCAGACACACTCCGGTTCCCAACTCGAAACGGACCTTCGAAACGTTGAGCCAACGATTCACCGCGCGCGGCCCACCGATCACGCTGGCACTGACAATCGTCGCCTTGGTCTTCTATATCGCCGCGCCGGAGACGACGCCGCGCTTCGATCTCCTCGTGCTCGATCGCGCTCAGCCGCGCTGGTGGCCGTGGCTGACCGCGCATTTCCTGCATACGGACCTCGCGCACATTGGCTGGAATCTGCTCGCGTTCGTCTGCCTGGGTTGGCTCGGCGAGTCCGTGAACCGAACCCGCTACGCGCTGTCGATCGTCGCGGGCATCATCGCCGTAGATTGCTGGTTCGCCTGGTTCAACGTCGGGTTGCGCTACTACTGCGGACTCTCCGGCGTATTGAACACAGTACTGCTGGTCACCCTGTACGCGCTGCGTGGCGCGATCGCGCCACGTTGGCTGTTCGCGTTCGCCGCATTGGTCGCGCTGAAAACCGGCTGGGAGTGGCAAAGCGGTCTTGCGCTATTTACGAAGACGCAATGGCCGCCCGCAATTGGCGCGCACGTTGCCGGATACCTGGCCGGGGTGATCCTGGTTACCGTCTACGCGTGGCGCGATCGGGCGCGGCAGCTGTGATCCCGATCGCGGCAACGGATTGGTCCATCCTCTATACGATTCCATTGCGTATGCGAACACGGCCCGGAGAATGACCTCGATCAGGCTGCATCGGTTCAAGATGACACTCGCGATCACGCTGCTGTCTTGTTCCGGCACGTTCGCGCATGGCGCTGTCACGGTGGTGATCGATGGTTCGGCGTACCCGGCTCAACTGCGCGAAAACGCGGCCCTGTTGCACCGTCTGAACTCGCGACGCCCCCAGCACGGGTCTCAACAGGCGCGTCATTACGAAGGGGAACTGACCGGCATCGCCAGTTCCTGGATTCGCGTATCGGACATTCGCGGGGTCTGGCAAGGCATCGTATCGCTGGGGGGCAAACATTTCGTGATCGACGCGCGTTCGCCGTCCGGTGTATCCAGCGACCTCATACTCGATGCTCAATCACCGAACGCCATCATGACGCCGGCGCGTTGCGCAACGGAGGCCGCGGTCACGACCGGCAACACCTCGCTCGCAACTCAGCTGAGTGCCGGAGTAGAAGCCGCCAATTTCGCGATGGTCTGCGACACCACTGTCGACGGTGTCTGCCTGCTCGCGGAACTCGATATCGTATTCGATCTGCTCTTTCAGCAGCGCTATCCGACAACCTATATGGATCAAGGCGCGGCGCTGCTGAACATCGTCGATGGTTATTATCGGAACGATCTGAACATTCAGTTCGATGCGTTGTCGATGACGTTTCTTGATGGCGACCTGTTCAGCACGACGACCGACGCGAACGACCTGCTGACCGACATCACCACCAAGAAAAATGCTGGCGAAGTTCCATTCGTCACGAACCCGCGCGCGATCATGCATCTGGTGACCGGCCGCAACTTCGACTCCAACATCGTCGGCATCTCCAATGTGGGCAGTTT
This sequence comes from uncultured Gammaproteobacteria bacterium, assembly GCA_963812255.1. Taxonomy (GTDB): domain Bacteria; phylum Pseudomonadota; class Gammaproteobacteria; order Pseudomonadales; family Azotimanducaceae; genus DATJGR01. The sequence continues at coordinate 393,007 of CAWEUM010000003.1, forward strand.
GTGTTCCCCTGCGAACAACACCGGCACGACGCAGGTGGTGTTCAATGCCGGATTGCCGAGCACCGGGTTGACTGCTCTGGTGATCGCACACGAGATCGGCCACAACTTCGGCGCCGATCACGACGGTGATCCGGGCAACGCGTGTACCCCGAACCAATTCATCATGTCGGCATCCCTGGCGCAGAACGCGACACACTTTTCATCGTGTTCCATTACCGAGATCACCGACAAGATAGACACCCTGCCGGATCTGGGCGCCTGCTTCGAGTATCCCGTCGACGCGGCGCTCGTCGCGCGCCCCGGCAACCCGACCAGCGCCGGCGCCAACGAAAACTTTACGCTGGACTATGATCTCACCGAAACGCACGCGTCGGTCGCCAGTTCGAATCTCCGCGTCAGCGGCAGTTTCTCGGCGCCCGGCGGATCATTCGTCAGTGCGTCCATCAACCAACTGCCCTGCACAGTCGCGGTCGACGCGCAGAGCTACAGTTGTGCGACCGGTGACAGCGGTGGATTGGTCGAAGCCACCGCACGCATCGCGGGCGGCAGCACGCTAACGGTTGCCGCCGCGGTCACGGTCGCGGCGAGCGGCGGCGGGGTGCAAGACATCGATCCATCGAATGACGCGGTCAGCCAGACCGTCTCCACCACCAACCCACCGGTTGCACCGTCGATGTTGGCCGCCACGCCGAGTGGCAACTCGATCGATCTCACGTGGCTGGACAACAGTAGCGACGAAGATGGGTTTCGCGTCGAGCGCCGCACCGGCGCGGGGGCGTGGATACAGATTGCGACCACGATGGCCAATGTCGCGTCATACATCGATTCCGGTGTCGTGCGCGGCACGACCTACGAATATCGGGTCGCGGCGTTTGGACCGGGGGGGACGTCCTCTCCGTCGCCGACTGCATCGGCGGAAATCGCGCCAGCGCCCCAGCCTGCGTCCAGCGGCGGCGGAGGTGGTGGCGCGTTCGGTGTCGAATTCATTCCACTGCTACTCGCACTGGCGGCGCTGCGCCGACGCGCGGGGGGCAGGTGATGGCCCACGCGGGTCGCGTGGTGACACGCGCGGGTCGCGTGTCGACGATGCGTCGGCAGGCCGCCGGAACAGTGCTGCTCTGCGCATTCGCCGCCGGTTGCCAGACGGATGCTACCTGCACACCGGATCAATCGATTGTCACCGCGCAACGCGCATGGCGCGCACACCACCACGAGAAATATCGATTTGTCTGGCAGCAGACCTGCTTTTGTTCACCCGATGCTACACAGCCGATCATCGTGACGGTGCGCCACGATACAATCGTCAGTGCAACCGATCGCGGCGGCGTCGCCGTACCCGACAACGTGCGCGCCAACCTGAAAACGATCGATGCGCTGTATCGCCATGTCGATTCTGCGCAGTGCAAATCCGCTACGGTGCGCATCACTGCTTCGGATACCGGCGTTCCAGAGAATGTTTACATCGACCCGAACGCCGGGGTCGCGGATGACGAGTTCAGCGTGGCGATCAGCGAGTTGGTCGCGCTGCCTTGATTCACTGCTATGATCCGATGGGCGGCAGCACTGTTTGACTGTAGAACGAGGCAAAAAATTGGCACGCGAACCCTATCTCGGCGACCGCCTGATCTTCGTCATATCCCAACCTCGATCCGGTTCGACGCTGCTGCAGCGCGTGCTTGCGGGCCACCCAGACATCCATACCTCCGCCGAAACATGGCTGATGCTCCAGCCGTTGTATGCGTTGAAAGGCCACGGCTACCGTTCCGAGTACAACGAACAATGGGCCGGCGAAGCCGTTGCAGAGTTCCTCGAGAACTACACCGACGGTCCGAGCGTCTACGACGATGCGATCCGCGCCTTCGCGCGCGTCCTTTACGAAAACGCGCTGACGCGAACGGGCAAACACTTCTTTCTCGACAAGACGCCGCGCTACTACTACATCATTCCGGAGCTGTACCGGATATTTCCGCGCGCGCATTTCATCTTTCTGCTGCGCAATCCTCTGGCGGTTCTGGCGTCGGAACTCGCTTCCTACGTGGGCGCCAGATACGCGGAGCTCGCGCAGTTCCACGATGACCTGCTGGTCGCACCGCAGCGGATCCTAGACGGAATCGAGGCACTCGGCGAACGCGCGACCATTGTCCGCTACGAGCAGTTCGTCGCACATCCCGACGACACGATCGCAGCGCTATGTGCTTCGCTCGGCGTGTCGTTCGATCCGAAGATGTTGGATTACTCGACCACCCCGATGCCGCGGGGCAAGATGAACGACCACATCGGCATCGTGCGCCACACGCGACCTTCGCCAGCGAATGCCGACAAGTGGAAGCGGCTCGCGACTGATCCCCAGTCGCGTCATTTCGCACAATCGTATCTGCAGGCGTTGGGCCGACCGCTGATCGAGCGGCTGGGCTATTCGTACGACGAATTGAGCAATGTTCTGGGCGACGTGGTGGCGGCATCCGCTCGCAGCAATGTGTTTCCCTGGGACATCGCCATTCGGCCGGAACACCATTGGACCTTGCGCGACCGCTACTTCATCGACCGACTCACCCACATCAAGCGCCGCGGTCCTCTGCTGGGTGAGATTGCCGGCGCAAAACGTACGTTGCGCCGAGCGCTCGAATCGACGTCACGCGCGGTTCGACCGGGCGCGATCGATTCACCCGGCGAACGCAATGGCGCCATTCGACGCAGATGACCACGTGACAGGCATGCGTCGGCATCGTCCATACGGACGGCCGGCGCGCGCTGTGAACGACATCACGCCGTACCCTTGCGCCGCTATTCTCAGGGGTCCGGACCGCTAAACTGTCCCACTCAGGGGATTTCAGGCATCGAAGCCAATGCAGTACTTCGAGCGCCTCGCCGCGCATCCATCGCTTGCAGAAGTGCGTGCACGCGTTGCCGCGTATGCACGCCAGTTCCGGCTCGATCGCGCGATTCGGGCAGCCCGCGAAGCGTCCGCCGGCCCGATTCCCGATCGCATCGTCACCGAGATCTGCGAGGGTTGGGGCGACCCGAGCCTGACCGCCGCCGACGGCTACCTTCGCGCGGTACTGCTGGAAGCTCAGAAGGCGCATGGCAGCATCCTGCAATGCGGCGCCGATCTGACGACCTTGCTGCTGGCCATTGCGGTCGAACGTCGCGGTGTGCGGTTGTGGACGCTGGAAAGCAGCACCCATGCCGCCAATGCATTGCGATCGTGGCTGCACCAGTACGAACTGTCCGCCCACGTCATTACGGCACCCGCAGATCTGAACGCTGCCGGCGTCGGCTATGCCATCGATCCGGCACGGTTGCCGGGACCGCTGAGCCTGGTTCTCTGCGAAGCTTCGAACGCCCAGCCGGGCAGCGCGCGGCGGCTGCTGCCCTGCATCGAGGATAGGCTGCACGCCAACGCGGTGGTGCTGGTGCGCAACGTCCGTCGACGCGTCGATTTCGACTACTTGAGCGAATGGTGCCGCGCCAGCAACGCGTCGTTCGTCGTCAAAGGCAAGACCGATCCATTCGGCAAGGTCGTGATGCGCGAAAAATCATCCAGTGAGAGCCACGAGGCCGCGCGCATCAATACGGCATTTGCAAACAAGCGGAACAACGCCAAATCGGCACACCCGGCTCCCCCGACTCAGGCCGTCCGCGAACGAACCAAGTGAGGCGCTACGTGGCGCGCCAAGTGAGAGCCTGAGACCGCGTCAGAGCACGAGCGCCGCGGCGAAGATACCAATCATCGAGAACGCCAGGGCAACCTTCACGGCCGTGCCGACAAGCAAGCCCACACCGGTCGCGAGGCCCACGCGCCCGGCGCGCCCGACGTTCCGGAGCGCGACATACTCGCCAATCGCCGCACCGGCAAGCGGCATGAACAGCAAACCCCACAGACCCGTGAATACGCCGACGAGAGTGCCGATCGCGGCGCCGCTGATCGCCAGCGGACTCGCGCCGAGACGCTTCGCTCCGAATGCGGCCGCTATGAAATCACAGGCGATGCTCACCACCGTCAGAATGCCGAGCGCCCCGAGCGTCCACCACGAGATGCGGCTGAAGTCGTCGATCCACCCCGCCAACACCGCGCCAGCGAATATGAGCACTGCCCCCGGCAACACGGGCACCACGGTGCCGGCAACACCGACCGCCATCAATAGAGCGACCAGGATCCAGAGCGCAGCGCTCAGCATTCGCCGTCGTTAGTCGCTCGCGCAAGCAGGGCCGCAGCGGTTGCGGTCATTCAATGCGCGTGCAACCTGACCGGCAGGTGGGAATAGCCTTTCACGAAGTTCGAACGCACCCGCACCGGCTCACCGACCACTTCGACGGTATGGAAGCGTTTCAGGATTTCTTCCCAGACGACCCGTAGTTGCATCTCCGCGAGCCGGTTGCCCATGCAGCGATGGATGCCGAAACCGAACGACAGGTGCTGACGCGCCTTCGGCCGATCGATGATGAACGCGTCCGGATCGGAAATGGCATCTTCGTCGCGGTTGCCCGATACGTACCACATCACGACTTTGTCGCCCTTCTTGATCTGTTTGCCGCGCAGCTCGGTGTCATGCAACGCGCGGCGGCGCATGTGCGCCAGCGGCGTCTGCCAGCGGATGATCTCGGACACCATGTTCGGAATCAGTTCGGGGTGTTCGCGCAGCTTCTGGTACTGATCCGGATTCTGGTTCAGTGCGATCACACCGCCGCTGATCGAATTGCGGGTGGTGTCGTTACCGCCGACGATCAACAGTATGAGGTTGCCCAGATATTCCATCGGCGGCATGTTTTTAGTCGATTCGCCGTGCGCCAGCATCGAGATCAGATCGTTGCCACCGGTGGTCTTGACGCGCTCGTTCCACAGCACCGTGAAGTATTCGAGGCACTTCAGCAGTTCGGCCTGACGCTCTTGTTCGGTTCCAAACAAACCAGATGACTCATCGGCGGTCGCGATGTCCGACCAATAGGTCAACTTGCGGCGATCCTCCCACGGAAAGTCGAATAGCGTCGCGAGCATCTGTGTCGTCAGTTCAATCGATACCGTGTCGACCCAATCGAACGTTTTTTCGCGCGGCAGCGAATCGAGAATCTTCCCGGCGCGTTCCCGAATCGTGGCTTCGAGCTTGACGAGGTTCGGTGGCGCCACGACGCCGCTGACGGTTTTGCGCTGCAGATCGTGCTTTGGCGGATCCATCGCAATGAACATCGGCAATTCGAAATCGACGTCGTCGTCATCGATTGTGATGCCGCCCTCCGACGAGAACAGCTCGTGGTGCATGTCGACGTACATGATGTCTTCGAACTTCGTGATCGACCAGAATGGCCCCATCGGGCTCTCTGCGGTGTAGTGAACCGGATCTTCTTTCCGCAATCGTGCGAAATACGGCCAGATCGTGTTGTCGCGGAAACGGTCCGGATTCCAGATCTCGATCTGATCGAGCTGGATTGTCGCTGCATCGCTCGCGTGGTTGCGTATATCGATTGCTTCGCTCATGGCCGATTCCTCTACTTCAAGCTGCGCTCTAAAACATCAAATCTGAAACTGCGGCAACCGCACGATCAGACCGTCGAGTTCGTCGCGTACTTCAATCTGACACGACAGACGCGAGTTCACTTCACGCTCCGGATTCATGTCCAGCATCGACTCTTCCTGATCGCTGGGACGCCCGACGACCCCTATCCATGCCTCATCGACGATCACGTGACACGTGGCACAGGAGCATTCACCGCCGCAATCGGCATCGATTCCGGGAACGAGGTTATCGATCGCCGCATTCATCACCGAGATGCCATTGCTGGCATCAATGTCATGTTGCTTACCGTCGTGTTCGATGAATTTGATAATGGGCACCGAGGGTTCCTCGTTGGTCGGGTTTTGAAGCTGCGGGGTCGAAACGCGGATGATACCGCGATCAGACCAGGCCCATGAATCTACGTGGATTCCCGTATACGACCTGCCGGGCCACCTCTGCCCCAGCCGCCTCGAATGTTTCCTGCGCGGCCGTGTACGCGCCAGGATAGGTCGAGTCGAAGTGCGGATAATCGGATCCCCAGAGGATGCACCGCAGCAGATCTTTTTCGATGATCCATTTCAGGCCGGTGGATTCATCGGCCTCCATCGATACGAAGCATTGCGCGCGAAAGATCTCGCTGGGCGGCCGCTTCAGCCACGGCGTGTGGTGCCCCATCACCTCGAAGTGTTCATCGAGCCGATCCAGCCAGTACGGAATCCAACCGAGTCCGCTTTCGAAGAATCCGACCCTCAGCGCAGGATACCGGTCGAGCACGCCGCCTGCGATCAGGTCCATCACCACCGCCATCTGGCCAAACGGGTGCGCGATCATATGGTCGTAGAAGACGTTGCCGTGATAACGCCCGGTTGCAAAGCTCTTCATGCGGGAACCGAAGCTGCCGTGGATGCCAACAGCGAGACCATCCGCCACCGCGACATCCCACAACGCGTCGCACGCAGGATCGAACAGCGCCAGATCGTTGAAACGTTCTGGCCGGATGATCAAGCCGCGCAGACCGAGTTTCGCCAGCCTTTTGGCTTCGCGCACCGCGAGATCGACGTCCTGCAGCGGCACGATGCCCATACCGAACAAACGCTGCGAATCGACCTTGCAGAAGTCGCTCATCCAGTCGTTGTAGGCGCGGCACGTCTCGGCGGCGACGAGCGGGTCTTTGACGTCACCCCACAGCAGATGGATCGACGGAAAAAACAGCGCCTGGTCGATGCCCTCCTCATCGAGTACATCGAGACGGGCTTTCGGGTCGTAACTGCCCGGCAGGATGTCCCCCCACGTCAGCGTGTTGCCCGGTTCCATGCCGCCGGGGATGCAGGCCTGCGCGGGTCCGGCGCCGCTGCCGATTCCGCGTGACGAACCTTCGATCGAGACGAAACTGTGTCCGTTCTCTGTCTTGATCTGCAACACGCGGTCCCGATACTCGGCGCGGGTGTAGTCGCGCCACACGCACTCCGGTTCGCAGATGTGTCCGTCACCGTCGATTACGACATCGGGTCGGCTCATGGTGTCTCCGAGCGTAGGCTGCTTCGCACTAGTGTAGTGCGCCGCCCATTCCGATGCATTCAGGTCAGGTTCATCCAACGGCCTCGATACTGCACGTCCGTGCTACTCGGATTGCTGGCGATGCGCAGCGTGCGATGTGACCAATTCAAGCGCTGGGCGCTGCTCAGCGCCATTCTCGCAAGCGGCGGCGCCACCGCCGACAACGTGAACGAGCACGCCGCAATCATCGACCCGCCGGGGCGCGTCGCACGGCTCAGTTTCGTGCAGGGCACCGTGTCGCTTTCCCCTGCCGATGCCGAGGGCTGGATCGATGCTCCGATCAACCGGCCTTTGACCAGCGGCGATCGTATCTGGGTCGATGCCGGCGCGCGAGCCGAGGTGCAGGTCGATACGGCCACCATCCAACTCGATCAGAGCACCGACTTTTCATTCACCACACTCGGCGACGCGACGATGGAGATAAGCCTGAGCGACGGTGCGATCGTCGTCCACGCGCATGCGCTCGAAGCAAACGAACGCATCGAAGTCGATACACCGAACGCGACCGTGATGATCCGGCAACCGGGACACTACGTCGTGGAGGCAACGGCGGACGGCGAACGCACCTCACTGAACACGTTGGTGACGGTGCGCAGCGGAACGGCCGATGTCACAGGCGCGGACCAGCGGGGCTACCTTCTCAACAACGGTGAGCAGGGCGACTTCGGCGGTCAGTATCAGCTCAGTTCGATCGTGACGCAGGCCGAGCGGCCGAGCGCGTTCGAGACCTGGGCGAACGAACGCGATGCTTTGGCTACGCAGTCGGTCGCGGCGCGTTACGTTGCGCCCGGCGTCGTCGGCTATGAGGATCTCGATCGCAACGGTACCTGGGCGTACGAACCCGACTATGGCAACGTCTGGCAGCCGACGACGCTGGCAGTCGACTGGGCGCCCTATCGGTATGGTCGGTGGGTATGGATCTCGCCGTGGGGCTGGACGTGGATCGATGATGCACCGTGGGGCTACGCGCCGTTCCACTACGGCCGTTGGGCTTACCTTCGCCAGCGCTGGTGCTGGGTGCCGGGGACAATTCATGCTCGACCCCTCTACGCACCGGCGCTGGTCGCGTGGGTAGGATCGCCGAGCTTCGGTGTGAATTTCAGACCGGTGGGTTGGCTGCCGCTGGGGCCCAACGAGATCTACATACCGGGCCGGCGTACTTCGTGGCACTACTTCAGCCGGGTCAATGCCGCGCATGCGGCGCGCGATCGCCGTGAGCTCGAGAACGCCTACCACGGTCGTCGCCCTCATCACCGCTATCGGAATCGCACCGCGCCGCACGCGGTGACGACGCTCGAACACGACGCATTGGTCGCAGGGCACGGCACGCGATCGAGCCCGCATGCTGCGCCACCGCGCGCCCCTCAACAAAACCGTCGTACGACTCGACCCAGTCCCACGCAGATCTCGTTTGCCGATTCGACATCGCGCCGCAGCGACATAGGCGCCGCAGCACGTGCGGCTGCGCAGCAGGGGCGTCCCAATGTCTCCAGGCGATGGAGCGGCAGCTCAGTCGCCGACCGGACGCATCCCACCGCGCCGCGATCATCCACCGCGTCCGGTCCCCGGGTCTCTGAACCGCAAACACCGAATGAGTCCCGACGTCCCGAAGCGACGCCGCGCGCAGACGTTGCTCCCCGTGCCCAGACACGCATCAGCCGGGTGCCCATCACGGCACCCGCCCGGATACGCGACATCCGAACGCGCCAAACATCGGCGCCATCCAGTCGCACAACGGTGTTGGGGCCGGCACTGGTGCCACGCGTCGCGTTTCAGCAACCTCGCATGCGGCGCGATCAGCCGCAGCAGCCATCGCGGCCGACCACAGCACCTGCGCGAGTCGAACCTGTCGCTCGGCCAGCGCAGCAGCGGCCAGTGGCAGTCGCTGCCCTGCGTCCCAACAATCGATCTATGGCGCCCGCGGCATCCACGGTGCCCAGGGCCCGCGGACCCGCCACCCAACGCATCGCAACACCGAGAGAGGCTGCAGCGAGCGTTGCGCGAGGTGCTCGCAGCCTCAACCGGTTGCCAGCTGCCCGATTGCCGAATGTCCACGACAACCGGCGCTGAAGTTGAAAGCGCTGCATGTGACGATTTCCCGAATCGAATCAGCGTAGTTGCACACTTGTCCACAGCAATGCCAACGGCGCTCCACAGCCAACGCGCGCTGTTATGCCCAGGTTATCCACCGCGATCCTTCGGTTATTTCACTTCCCATCGGAACACCGCGTGATAATGTCTGCTTCACGGATGCGCGGCACGAGCCACCCGGCAACGGGTCTCAAACGACCAAGCAATCCGCCAAGGCCCTGCCAGGCCAGGGTCGCCTAAGGCTGAGGCGGCTCAAGGGCAACGATCCCCGGGCACGGGGAGCACGCGCCCAATCTTGCGACGGAGTCGATCACTCCGACGCAGGCGACGCAGCAAAGCGTCGTTAAAGAAACGACTCGATGAGTCACGGCTGGACACCGTCCGAAGACGTTCGGGCAAGGCTGCCAACCAATATGAAACCCCGCTTCAGCGGGGTTTCTTTTTGGTTCATTTTGCAACTCCGGTAGCGGCTCCCTCCTAGTGCTACAGACCTGGCCGTTCGTCACTTCGCGCGGCAGATGATCCGCCAGCCTATGCATATACTTACTCGAGCAACACCGGACGGAGCGACCTCGTGCCGACGATCCAACACCAAGGCGCCCACCTCTACTACGAAGAATACGGCCACGGATACCCGGTGCTGTTGTTCGCACCCGGCGGCATGCGATCCGCAATTCGCTTTTGGGCGAACTCGCCGTGGAACCCGATCGACACACTCTGTGACGCGTTCCGCGTGATCGCGATGGATCAGCGCAACGCCGGACTCTCCACCGCGCCGATCCATTCAGGCAATGGCTGGCACAGCTATACCACCGATCACATCGCGCTGATGGATCAACTCGGCATCGAGCGCGCGCACGTGCTCGGCGGCTGTATCGGTGGACCCTACTGCCTGGGTCTGATGCAAGCGGCGCCGACGCGGGTGACCGCAGCGGTGCTGCAGCAACCGATCGGCTACGACGGTGCCAACCGCCAAGCGTTCTACGACATGTTCGACAGTTGGGCCGACGAACTGCGATCGCAGCGACCGGATGTCGAAGCCGCGGCGTGGGAGGCGTTTCGCGAGCGTATGTACGGCGGCGATTTCGTCTTCAACGTCAGCCGGGATTTTGTACGTCACTGTTCGACACCCATGCTGGTGCTATTGGGCAATGACCGCTATCACCCGTCGGTGACGTCCCGTGAGGTCGCCGATCTTGCACCGAATGCGGAACTCGTCGAACGCTGGAAAGAACCGGAAGTGATCGATGCGACCGTCGCGCGTGTGCGAGCGTTCCTTGCCCTACACACGCCGCCGGACCAACTCGATTGAGCGCTACTGTCCATCCTCGGCGAGAAACGCCGAGACCATCTGCATGGCGCGAGGGTCGGTACCGATCGTCTCGAAATGGTCCGCGCCCTCGAGTAGTTCGAAGCGGGCACCTGGTATTGCCGCGGCAACTTCTTCGCTTGCTGTGAGCGGCAGTTCGGTGTCTTCACTGCCAGCGACAACCAGGGTGGGTATGCGGATCCGCCGCGCCGCCTCGGAGGCGTCGACCTCAACCGATTTAAAGTTGGCGACCGACGAGCCGTCCGCAGCGGTTAACAAAAGCGCCATCAACAAGCGCCGTTCGACCTCGCTGGCCTTCGGATGCATCCACTCGACGACTGCAGCCCGCGCAGCCGGCGTTTGCCAGTCAGTGCGGGCGAAATCCCACATCCTGTCAATTGCCGCGTAGCGTTCCTTCCACTTCGCATCGACGAAAAACTTGCCATTCATCAAGCTCGCAAGCAGCACTAGACGCGAGACCCGCTCCGGGTGTCGGTCGGTGTAGGTCAACACCGTCGGACCACCCGCCGACATGCCGCACAGCGCGAAACGCTCGAGACCGAGCGCGTCGACCACAGCCTCGAGATCTCGCACGCGGGCGTCCAGCGAGAAATCGCTTACGTTGCGCTCCGACAGCCCGAAGCCGCGGCCGTCATAGCGCACGACCAGGTGATCGCGCGAGTACCGCCGGATATAGCCGCCGCTGTCATAGCTCGGGCTGGACAGTCCATCTTTCAAATGCGTCAACCAGCCAACCACCAACACCAGCGGCGGGCCGGAGCCGGATGTCGCATATGCAACCCGAACGCCGTCCGAGGTGGTTGCAAAGCCGATGTGCTGGTCGATCGGTCGCGACGTGATTGGCACAACATGGAGCGCCCACCACACTCCGATGTCCGTTCGGTTCGCAAACCCGAGACCGGTAAGAACAAGCACGACGGCTGCACCAGCCGCGATACCGGCTCCGCGCGTTTCTCCGGTTTTCCGCGGCTCGGCCTTCGCCACTGATGACGCACCCATCGACGAGGGTCCGCTTGGATTGGCGGTCACGCGTTCGCCCACTACGGTGACCGATTCAACGGCGTGTTCGTCCAGACCGTAATCACCGCTCCCTTCGAGGGCCGCATCGGCTCGTGAGGGCGCAGATGCCCCCACGTTGTCGGGTTCCGCGGTACCTGGCACTCCGCGTTCGATCTCGGCAATCAACCGATAGCCACGCCGCGGAATGGTCTCTATGTAGCGCGGCACATGCGAATCATCACCCAATGCCTTGCGCAACTGGGCGACCGCCTGATAGACGACGTTGTCTACCACCACGACATCCGGCCAAACCCGTTCCAACAGCGCGGAGCCCGACATCACCGACGGTGATGCCTCCACGAGCGCAACCAACACGTCCATCGACTTGGCTTCGACCCGCGTGCCATCGATGTCGTTGGCGTCAGGGGTGATCCACCGGTCGCCCAGGCGAAATCGCCCCCCCGCTACCTGTCTCGCACCACCCATCGCTGCGGATCCCCATCGCGCGGCACGTTCACACTGAGCTTCCGCACCATACCCAGTCAAGCGACCCGGCTGCCGATCGGTCAGAGATTCCTCACAGACACCTCAGGCACACCTTAGGACGCGCACAGCGTGAAGGCGGAGAGTTCTCCAGGCATCAATCGTCATCCGGAATCAACATGAAGACTTCCGTACTGATCGTTCTGCTCAGCGCGTTCGCACTGACCGCGGCCGCACACGAGCGTCGCGGTGAAACACCCGAGCCAACGCTGCTAGCGTCCGGCCTACTAGGCACGATCGGCGGCACGATCGGTCCAGACGGCGCGCTGTACGTGCCGCAGGGCGCCATTGGCGAGATCACGCGAATTGACGTTTCAAGCGGAGAAATCTCGGCGTTCGCGACGGGGCTGCCCCCATCAATGGTTGGCCTTGGTGGTGCGATAGATGTGGCGTTCATGGGTAGGACCGCTTATGTGCTGGTTACGCTCATCAGCGATCCGCTGTTTGGCGGCCCATCGGGACTCGACGGAATTTATCGCATCGACCGCCAAGGCAATCCCACGCTCATCGCAGATCTTGGGTCGTTTTCGTTTGATAACCCCCCGGATCTCGGCAGCCTCGACAATCCCGCACCGCCGGGCCACTTCAACTACTTCCTGCAGAATGGCCTTCAGTACGCACTGCAGCCCGTCGACGGTGGATTTCTGGTTTCCGATGGGCATCTCAATCGAATCCTTCGCGTCACGCTGCGTGGCAATGTCTCCGTGCTGAAGTCGTTTGGCGATGTCGTGCCCACTGGCCTCGACCAGTCTGCGGGCCGCGTCTACATGGCGGAGCTCGGACCACAGCCGAACACACCGGAAACGGGGAAAGTCGTGTCGTTCCGGCCAGGTCGCCGAACATCAGCCGAGAACGTCGCCTCCGGGGTCAGCATGATCGTCGACGTCGAATTCGATGCGCACCGCAGGCTATATGCGCTGTCGCAAGGCGATTTCGGCGGCGGCGATCCAGGCTCACCAGCTGCGCCGAACACGGGCAGACTGCTGCGGGTGAACGACGACGGTACATTCACCGTGCTCCTCGACACGCTCAACCGGCCCACATCGCTCGCTTTCGCCGACGATACCGCCTTCATCGTCGCGCTCACAGGCGAGGTCTGGAAGATCAGACACGTCTCGCAACTGGGCCATCATGGCGGCCACAAGGAGAAATAGCCGCTGACGAAGGAACTCTGGCGCGGACGCCACGTGGCGTCCGCCATCCTCTTCTCCGCGCTCGTCAATTCGCCTCACGCGACATATCCTCTTCCGCATGCGATCATTTCGGCTGGCACAGTTCCCCACTGCGCAACCGACGATGAGGAACCTGAGATGAAATATGCAAAACTCGGCGGCACCGGTGTCAGCGTGTCGCGCATCTGTCTTGGCATGATGACTTACGGATCGAAACAATGGCGCGATTGGGTGCTCGATTACGCCGAAGCGAAGCCGTTCGTTGCGCGCGCGCTCGACGCCGGAATCAATTTTTTCGACACTGCTGATGTGTACTCCGACGGCGCCTCGGAAGAAGTGTTGGGCCGCGCGCTGCGCGAAATCGGCGTAGACCGCCACGATGTCGTCATCGCGACGAAGTGCAACGGCGGCACGCACAATCGCGCTCGCAATCGCTTCGGGTTGTCGCGCAAGAATGTCATCGAATCGTGCGACGCATCGCTCACGCGTCTCGATACCGACTTCATCGACCTGTATCAGATCCACCGCTTCGACGGCCACACGCCGATCGAAGAGACGATCGATGCACTCAACGATCTGGTGCGCGCCGGCAAGGTCCGCTACCTCGGCGCATCGAGCATGTTCGCATGGCAGATGGCGAAATACCTGTTCACACAGGATGCGCGGCATGCGGCGCGCTTCGTCACAATGCAGAATCACTACAACCTGCTGTACCGCGAAGAGGAGCGGGAAATGAATCCACTGTGCGCCGATCAACAGGTGGGACTCATTCCATGGAGCCCGCTGGCGCGCGGCTACCTTGCACGCGACCGCGAAACCCTGAAGACGACCACCCGCGCCCATTCGGACGAGTTCACCAAGATGCTGTATCGGCGTGAATCGGACGTGGACATCGTGCAGCGCAACGCCGAAACAGCGGCTCGGCTCGGGGTCAAACCGGCGCAGACCGCGCTCGCGTGGCTGCTCGGCAAACCCGGCGTGGTGGCACCGATCATCGGCGCATCGAAATTGTCGCAACTTGATGATGCGATTGCGGCAGTCGACGTGGAACTCTCCGCAGACGACGTCAAACAGCTCGAAGCGCTGTACGAGCCGCACGCGGTCGCCGGCCACGCATAGCCGAACCCTCTATTGGCACCAACACGGGAATTTTGTATGAATCGGATCGACAGAATAGGGCAAGCCGCCCAGCGTTACATCGACAACAACACGTTCGCGGGCATCGAATGGCTGATCGAGCGCCGCGGCGAAGAACTGGCACGCGGCCAATGCGGCTATGCCAATGCGCAGACAAAGCAGCGGATTCCGGAGCATGCACTGTATCGCATCTATTCGATGACCAAGCCGATCACGTCGGTGATGGCGCTGATCCTGATTGAACAAGGCAAGCTGCGCCTGTACGACATGCTGCCGCAGTTCGACAAGCGCTTTGCGCAGATGACCGTGCTGTCGGCGAATGGACAGATCGCGCCAGCACAGCGTCCGATCACCGTCGAGGATCTGCTGACACATCGGGCAGGATTCACGTACGAGTTCATTCCCGCTTGCCACATCGCGCCGTACTACCAGGCTGCCGAGATCAGCGGCGACGGCAGGATTTCGCTCGACGAAATGATGGGCCGTCTCGCCGAGCAGCCGATCGCGTTCCAGCCCGGCAGCCAGTTCCGTTACAGCGTTGCGACCGATGTGCTTGCGCACGTCGTCGAAAAAGCGGCTGACCGCGGCATCGACGAATTGATGAAAGAACACATCTTCGAGCCACTCGGCATGAAAGACACCGCGTACTTCGTACCACCCGCAAAGCAGGCTCGATTGATGCCGATGTACGGCATCGCCGACATCACAGAACTCGCACCGCTGAAACCGCGTCCGCAGGAACTGACGCCGTCCGATGTCGAGGACATGTACCCGTCGAACCTGCCCGAGAAATTCCGGCGCGGCGGCCACGGGCTGTTTTCAACACTCGACGACTACACAAGATTCTCTCGTATGTTATTGAATGGTAAAAGTTTAAATGGCGACAGAATCCTATCTCGCAAAATGATCGAGATGATGCGCACCAACCGAATTCCGCCATCGCAATTGCCGCTCACGATCGGTCCACAGGCGTTCAGCGGTTACGGTTGGGGTCTGGGCGTCCGCGTGATGATCGACACCGGTCAGGCGCTGGGCCTCACCGGCGACGGCGAACTCGGCTGGGGCGGCGCCGCGACGACGTATTTCTGGGTCGACCCGAAAGAGGAAATGACCGGCGTCGTCATGACGCAGTACCTCGGCTCGATGCTGCCGATGACGGACGATATCCGCGTCGCGGCGTACCAGGCGATCGACTGACAATCTGGTGTCGTCGCTATTCGTAACCCGGCGCCGGCTGCCACAGGCTGAAAACGGTTCCGTCCGGATCGCTGCACACTGCATTCGGACCGGACGGATACTGATTTCGGGATCGCACGCGACCGCCTAGTTCCGTTACCCGGTTCGCGGCGGCGTCGATATCGTTTACGCGGAAATAGACGTTCGGCATTTCTGCCGGGCCGTCCGGACTGAGACCCAGCGGAATCGTTGTGTTGGCAACGTGCCCTCCTTCTTCGAACTGCCATCCGAACAGCGCACCGTAGAACGCCTTCGCAGACGCGAGATCTTTAACCGGTAACGTGAAATAACCCAACTCCACCGGCATCAATGACCTCCAAGATTCGATCGCGACGCGACAGGATGGCCTGCTCTGGGCGATCGCGATTGAAGAAAATTTCCGAAGCGATCAGGCAGGCTCGGCGTCGGCGGGCTTCGAATAGCGCGCTTTCATAATTCCGGCCAGCGAGCCGGCCAGATCGAGGCCAAGCAGCCTTCGCTGCGCCGGCGCGAGGCCGTCGAGAAACGCTCCCGGATAGAAATCGCGCATCGGCGTCATCGGCTGAACCCAGACTGGGCCATAGTTGATCAGAATCGACACGCGCGGTGCATCGGATTCGTTAGCCGAGGTGTCATGCCAGGTGAGACCGTGGGATACCACCGCCGACCCCGCATGACCGGTGACGAATTCGGCGCGTTCCGCGAACGTCTCGTCGGGCGGCCGCCGCAACAGTTGGCTGCCAGCCACCAGCCGGGGTGCGCCGTTACGCTCGTTGAAATCGTGCGTCATCACGATCACTTGAAGTGTCAACGCCGCGCTGGCCGGATACGGCTCGTTCATCGCCCAATACGGATAGTCGACGTGCTTGCCCATCGGCGCCGCGCCGGGCCGCAGAATGTGCGCGCCGAGCGCGCTGACGATTGGCGCCTGTCCGATCACCGCAGCGGCAATTGCCAGCAGTTGCGGATGCTGCACCAGATCCATGAATGCAGCGTCGCGATCCAGCACGCGACGGACGCGTTCGCGCCGCCCCGCACCCTGCACGATCAGCGTGCCATCGCCTCGATATTCTTCTGCGAGCCGCAGCGATTGCCGGTGCAGCGCACCCGCCTGGCTGACAGAAAGAAGGTCGCCCAGCACCGCAAACCCCCTGCCGTCGATGATCTCGCGCGCGATTGCGGTCGCATCGTTCACGGGTCGCGTCTCCTGATTGTCGCAGGTGATCGTCTCGCCGGACTGCGCCGCACGCAAGCGGCAGTGTGGTCAGTCACGCCAAGCTTGGCTAAGCTGAAGATAGACGGTTCAGAGTGCCTTTTCGAAGCGTTATGGCATCGAACGGGTTCGTTTTTGAACAGGCACTCTGTCCCCTTTATCTGATCTCTTCATCTCAATTCGGATCATCCATGCAAAGCATCGCACTCGAAAACGGTCCCATGCGCCTCGTTGGCGCGCTCGATATTGATCGCCGGCCAACCGGCATCGTGCCGCGGCGATTGCCGAGCTGGACACGTCCGCAGGTTCCACTGTTCATGGAGATCATGGTGACGATGCCGTCCGGCGTTCGGCTCGAATTCGCGACCACCGCGCGTCGCATCGAACTCGACGTGCTGCCAACGCGTATCGAAATCTCGAAACCGCCGGCGCCGGCGGTGTTCGATCTCATCATCGATGGCGCGGACCCGATCAGTGTGGCGACCGACTGTGGCGATCGGTTGAGGATCAATCTCGCCGATCGCGGCAAGGCGACCCGCGAGCGTGGCGAATCCGGTACCGTGGTCTTCGACGATCTGCCGGGTGGACTCAAGCAGTGCGAACTGTGGCTGCCCGCCAACGCAATTCTCGAGGTGCGTGCGATGCGCATCGATGACGGCGCGATGGTCGAACTCGCCCAGCAGCGCAGGCGGCGCCGCTGGGTACACCACGGCAGCTCGATCAGCCATTGCATGGAAGCATCCAGTCCGACGCGAACCTGGCCGGTGGTCGCCGCACGCCTGGCCGATGTTGAATTGCTGAATCTGGGGCTCGGCGGCAACTGCCACCTCGATCAATTCGTCGCGCGCACGATGCGGGACGAAGATGCCGACGTATTGAGTCTCAAGGTCGGCATCAACGTCGTGAATCTCGATTCGCTGAAAGAGCGCACGTTTGCACCGGCGCTGCACGGCTTCATCGACACGATCCGCGAAGGCAAACCCAACACCCCGCTGCTGATCGCGTCGCCGATCTTCTGCCCGTCAGCCGAGACGCATCCTGGACCGACGATTCCGAACGCGAAGGGTGTCTTCGTCACGCTGCCGGGCAATGACGAGATACGCAACGGCAGTCTGACTTTGCAGCAGATGCGCACGATCATCGGAGACGTCGTTGAAGGTCGCCGCGCGCGTGGCGACGCGAACCTGCACTACCTCGATGGGCTCGATCTATTCGGCGCAGACGATATAGGCGATCTGCCGGATCATCTGCACCCCAACGGAGCGGGTTACGTGCGGATGGGGCAGCGATTCCACACGCTGGCATTCGGAGCAGAGGCCCCGCTGGCCTCCGCCTAGTTGCATTGCGATGCCGTTATCGAGCCATGAGGTCAAGACGCCTCGGCCTTCGCGTCAATGAACGCATAGTCGTCGGGATTCAGCACGCGCGTCCGGTTCCAGAACTCGACTAACGTGAACGGCCAGTTCTGCGTCACGCGGCCTTTCTCGTTCTTGTACCAGGTCGGCACGTTGGCGGCACCCCAGGCCATCATCAGATTGCCTTCGTCGATTTTGCGGTTGTATGCGTCGTGCACGTCTTTCTTGCAGTCGAGCGCCGCATGGCCGTCCTCCAACAGCACCCGAATGCAGTTCAGCACGTAGCGCACTTCGCACTCCGAGAAAAACACGATGCTGCCGTTGACGACGATATTGGTGTTCGGTCCATACAGGCAGAACAGATTCGGAAAGTTCGGGATGGTGATGCCGAGGTACGCGCGCGGATCGCCGTTCCACTGCGTCTGCAGATCGACACCGTCCTTTCCGGTGACCTGCATCGGCCAAAGAAAACGGCTCGCCAGGAAGCCCGTGCCGTAGATCAGCACGTCAGCGTCGTACTGCGTGCCGTCTTTGGTCTTCAAACCCGTCTCGTTGATTTCGGCAATGGGCTGCGTCACCAACTGCACATTGTCGCGACGCAACGCGCGAATCCAGTTGCCGTTGTCGAACAGGATCCGCTTGCCGCCCGGTGGGTATTTGGGCGTGACTTTCTGCAACAGCTCTTTGTCTTCGCCACAGAGTTCGGCGAGGGTCTGCGTGAACAGCTTGCGCAATTCGTCGTTGTTGGCACTGATCGAGCGGGTCTGATCATTCCACGCGGGATCTTTCTGCACGGCAGCGAGAATCCCTTCCGCCATGCGCCAGAAAACCGCGAACCGATACCACTTCGAGTAGTAAGGGACATGGTTCAGCAACCAGTGTTTTCCCGCCGGTACATCCTCGTGGTACTCGGGCGTCATGCTGACCCACGGCGGCGTGCGCTGGAAAATCACCACTTCCTTTGCAACCTTGGCCACTTCCGGTGCAAACTGGAATGCGCTCGCGCCGGTACCGATGACGAGCACGCGCTTGCCGGTCAGATCGTGCTCGTGCTCCCACTCGGTCGAATGGAACGAGATACCTTTGAAGCGATCCTGGCCCGGAATGTCTGGCCATTTCGGACGATTCAATTGGCCAACTGCGGTGATCACCGCGTTGGCGGTCAAGGTCTCCTGTTGACCGTCTGCCTTCTGCACGACGACGCGCCACGACGCGGACGCATCGTCATAGCTGCATGCCTTCACTTCGGTATTGAAACGGATGTGTTTGCGCAGATGGTAGTCGTTGGCGCATTTGTCGAAGTACTGCCGCAACACTTCCTGCTTCGAGTAGTGCTGCGGCCAGTCGTTGGGAAGGAAACTGTATGAGTAGGTGTGATTCGGACTGTCGACGCGACAGCCTGGATAGGTGTTCTGATACCAGGTGCCACCGACATTCGAATGACGTTCGATGATCTCGAACGAAATGCCGGCCTCCTGCAGGCGGATGCCGGCGAGCAGCCCAGACATCCCGGAACCGACGATGACAACCTTGAACTTCGCGCGCTCCGCGGCCGGAATCGCGTCGATTTCCGGCACGCCGTACGGGTCGCTGTCGTCCATCGCGAGTTCGGCGCTGAGAAATTCTGCATAGTCGCTGTCAACTTCGGTGCCGATCACGAAGTTCACCATCTCGAAGATGTGGTCGCTTGGCGGTGGCGGCAGCTTGTGCCCCTCATCCCGGTAGGTGCGCAACACTCGCAGAGCGAGCTCGCGAATCTGTTCCTGCTGCGGCTCGGTGATGCCGCCCTGGGCGTCGCCGAAGAATGAGTTGGTCGGACGGATGTCGCCGCGGATGATGTCGAGGTCCCCGGTGATGTGCACCAGAGCCGCCATCAACGACGGGATGTGGGCTTCTTTCAAGGCACGGCGGATCGCCTCGTCGTCTTCGGTTACAGGGGCAAGATCGTTCAGCTTGGCAGCAGCCATGGTGCATTCCCTCAGGTCGATGTGCTCATCAGACTATTTAGCGGAACCCACCGCAGCATTGCAATGCGCGTATCGCCAACACGACGCTCTACCCTACAATCTCGCCCTTTTTACGCCACCGAACCGGCGCTGGAACCTTCGTGTTCAAGAATTTACTGCCCGCACAACAATTCTCGAAGGATCCGGTCGTCGAGCGTTCGTTGCGTCACTCGCTCTACGATGGCATCACCTATTCGGTGATGACCGGCGCCGCCGAGGGCTATTTTTCGCCGTTTGCGATCCTGCTGAAAGCCACCACCGCGCAGATCGGCCTGCTCGCATCGCTGCCGCCGTTGCTCGCATCGTTCATGCAGCTCTTTTCGGCATGGCTCGGTCGCCGCACCGGACAGCGCAAACAGATCATCGTGTTCGGTGCGCTGGTGCAGGCCTCGACTCTGGTGCCGCTGACACTGTTGCCATTGCTGTTTCCCGACGAGGCGGTGCTGCTGCTGGTGATCTGCTCGATCGTCTACTACATCGGTCCGAATCTCGGCTCCCCTCAGTGGAGCAGTCTGATGGGCGATATCGTGCCCGAGGCACGTCGCGGCCGCTTCTTTGCACTGCGTACGCAACTCGCCAGCGTCGCGAGCTTCTTCGCGCTCATTGCGGGCGGCTTGATCCTCGAGTTGTTCGATTCCCTGCACATCGCGTACTGGGGCTTCGTGACGGTGTTCGCCGTGGCATGCGCCGCGCGCTTTCAGTCCGCGTATCACCTGGCGCAGATGTACGATCCGCCCGGCCATGTCGCAACGCTCGAATCGCCATGGCACATCGATCTGTGGCGCGCCATCCGCTCGACCGATCTAGTACCGTTTTCGCTGTTCTTTGCGAGCATGCAGTTCGCCGTCGGCATCGCATCACCGTTCTTCGTCGTCTACATGCTGCGGGACCTTTCGTTCAGCTACGCGCAGTTCATGATCAATTCGGCGGCATCGTTGCTGCTGCAGTTCCTGACGCTGAACCGCTGGGGCCGCCTCAGCGACATTTTCGGCAACCGCCTCATTCTGATCACGACCGGTACCGCCATCGTCATCATGCCGTCGCTCTGGCTGGTATCGACCAACTACTACTACCTGCTCGCGGTGCAATGCGTCAGCGGCCTGGTCTGGGCGGGCTTCACGTTGAGCGCATCAAATTTCGTGTTCGACCTGACGCCGCCTGAACGCCGCGCAACCTTGATGGCCGCGCACAACGTGCTCGCGGCGCTGGCAGTGTTCATCGGCGCGGCCATCGGGGGCTTCCTCGGCACCCATCTTCCCAATGAAATCACGCTGTTCGGCACAACGTTTCACTGGCTCAGCGTGCTGTATGGGGTATTCGTGGCATCCTCGGTGATGCGCCTGATCGTCGCGATCGGTTTTCTGCCGCGGCTGCGTGAGGTGCGCCCGGTCCGACCGATGTCGGTGTCCGGGCTGATCTTTCGCGTGACGCGCATCGCGCCGGTTTCCGGACTGGTGTTCGAGATCGTGGGTACGCTTAGACGCAAGAAGAACGATTGACCGCGACCGCTCCAGAGCGCCGAGCGCGTCGCCGGTGGCGAGTGCCCGCGCGGCCGCCGCGATCAGAGAGTCCATGAGGACAGGTTAGTTCAGGTCGTTGCGAAGCGAGCGATTCTCTGCGTATCACTGGAGGTACGCCACAGCCGAAACGTTGCCGCGATGGCGACAAACCCGAGTCCCGCCGTCATGCCGCTCCAGAAACCATAGATGCGCATCGGCTGCACGACAAACAAGCCGAAGCCGAGCCAACATCCGATTGGCACGGCAACAATCCAATAACCCAACAGTGCGATCCACATTGGCGCCTGGGTGTCCTTGTAGCCGCGCAGGGCGCCGATCGCGACCACCTGAGTATCATCGGCGATCTGGTACGCGGCCACGAAAATCACCACCGTTGCCGCCAGCGCATTCACTTCGGGATCGGTGCTGAAAAGCGATACGAGGAAGAAGCGCGTCAGCAACATCGCAACCCCAACCACGACCGCGAACAGCGCCGCCGTCTTCATCGCAACGAGCGCCGACAGTCGCGCCCTATCGAAATCGTTGGCGCCGACGTTGTAGCCGACACGAATCGTCGTCGCCATACCAAGAGCGAGCGGCACCATAAATGCCACCCCGTTGAGATTGCCGGCGATCTGGTGGGCGGCGAGCGTCTCCGGGCCGAAGCGCCCGAGCAATAACCCCATCAGCGAAAATGCAAAGACTTCGGCAAATGCCGTGGCACCGATCGGTGCGCCGACAGTGACGAAGCGCTTCAAGACCGACCAGTCGGGCCACGAGAATTTCGAGAACAATCCGGTTGCCCGCGCGAACGGCAGGCGCGCTACGAGCAGCATGCCGCCGAACTCGGCCCACCAAAGCAGCGCGGATGCCCAGCCGCAACCCGCTCCACCGAGTGCCGGCGCGCCCCAGTGGCCGTACATGAACGCATAGTTCAGCGGCAGTTTCAGTGCCAGAGCTGCCAGGGCGATGTACATCGCCGGACGCGTCTCGCCCATACCTTCGCACAGATAGCGAACGAGAAAGTAGCCCAGCAACGGCGTCGCGCCCCAGCTCGTTGCATACAAATAGTCCTGCGCGATCGTGCGTGTCGGCACATCGATGTGCAGCGCGACATAGACAAACTCCACGTTGGTCCAGAACAACGTCAGTAGCAGCGCCGCGAACAGCACGATCCAGAAGCCCTGACGGACGACTTCGCCAACGTCGGCGACGCGACCCGCACCGCGCAGCTGCGCGATGATCGGCGTCGCCGCCAATACGATCCCACCGACGAGGAACTGCGACGGCCACAGCACATTCAGTCCGAGTCCGATGCCGGCAAGATCCTGCGCAGAGAGATGTCCGGCCATGATGGTGTCCATCACGCCCTGCGCCATCTGCAACAACTGCGCAGCCATCAACGGCAGCGCGAGCCGCACCAGAGTGCGAAATTCTTCCGCGGACGCGCTCACGATCTCACGCTCGAAAAAGGGGCGCGAATTCTGGAGGCTTGTTCGTGATGCGGCAAGTTGGATCTGCTTCATCGCGCGCGGTCGACGAGGCACACTGACCGGACAAGGAGATGAGATGGACGCGACAGACGACTCGTCAGGCTTCGTCCCCGACGGCTTCGATGTACCGCAAGGTCTCGATCACGCGGCGTTCCGCTTGCGTCCCCTCGACGTCGAGTACAACCGGCGCGACTACGCCGCGTGGAGCACCAGCATCGACCACATCCGGGCGACACCCGGATTCAGCAGCGAATCGTGGCCGCGGGAGATGAGCCTGGAGGCGAACCGCGGCGATCTCGCGAAACACGCGCACGACTTCGCGGCACGCCGGGGCTTCACTTACACCGTGCTGGATGCAGTCGACGATGTCGTCGGTTGCGTTTACATCTACCCGAGCCGCGACGATCGCCACGATGTGCGCGTCAGGTCGTGGGTTTGCGCGCGCTGTGCGGCGCTCGACGGCGCTCTGTATCGAGCCGTCGTGGAATGGCTCGCGAACGCGTGGCCGTTCGAGCGCATCGACTATCCGTCGCGGCTCGACGCACCCCTGGCGCAACCCAGCGTACCATTGGCGTGACTCAATGCGCCTCGGGCGCGCTGACCACGTCGCCGCCCAGCACGAGATAGAACAGCGCGGTATCGAGATAGCGCTGACTCTGTGCACGGGCGAATCCCAGCCGCGACTGCAGGTACAGGCGCTGAGTAACCAGCACCTGCAGAAAACTCGTCTGTCCCGCCTGGTAGCTCTGCTGGGTCAGTTCGAGCGACGCACGCGAGGCTTCCAGCGCCGCGTGCTGTGCAGCGATGGATTCAGCGTCGTGTTCGAGCGCATTGAGTGCGTCGGCCACCTGACCGAACGCCTGAAGCACGGTCTGGCGGTATTGGGCGAGTTGCGCCGCATACGTGTCTATTGTGGCGCGCTGTTCGGCACGCAACGTGCCGCCGTGAAACAGCGGTGCCGTGAGTCCGGCTGCGATCGACCAGACATCGCTGTTGGCGCTGAACAGATCCGAGCGGGTGCTACCAGTCGTCGTCCAGGAGCCGGTCAACGTCAGACTTGGATACAACTGCGCCGTTGCAATGCCGATCGCTGCACTGGCCGCATGTAACTGCGCTTCTGCCGCGACGATGTCCGGGCGCGCTCGAACGAGTTCCGCCGGCAAGCTCAGCGGCAGCTCGCTGGGCAACGTGATCGATGCAAACGTGAACGACGGCGGTACCCACTGCGCCGGCATGCGCCCTGTCAACACCGCCAGCGAATGTTGCGCGACCGCAAGCGCCTGGCGCAGCGGCGGTAGCAGCGTGCGGTCGTTGGCGAGTTGGCCCTCGGCCGCAAGCACGTCTGTGCCGGCCGATTTTCCAGCAGACTCGGATATCTGCACCAGCTCCAGGTTGTGTTCATCCACCGCAATGATGTCTTGCGCTGCCGCCAGTTGCTCGGCCGCGCCAGCAGCATTGATCGCGGCGGTGACGACGTTGCCGGTCAGCGCGAGATACGTTGCCCCGAGTTGTCCACGCTGAAAGTCCACCAGCGCGGCCTGCTGCTCGATGCGCCGGCGCGTACCGCCAAACAGATCGACGCTGTAGCCGAGCGTCGCACCGATGTCATACAGGTTGCGAATCATGCCGCCACCAATGCCGCCACTGTTGCCCCGAGACGCACTCGCGCCGAGATCCGCCTGCGGAAACAGTGCGCCCCGCGTCGCCGCCAGCGACTCGTCCGCCGCCGCCAGAGTAGCGTTGGCAGCTTGCAATGTCGGACTGTCCTGCAGCGCGAGCACGACGGTATCGTTGAGGGGCGCCGACCCGAACGCGCGCCACCATTGCGCCGCGGGCGCCGAACCCGTGCTCAGCGTCTGCAGCGGCTGGCCCTCACCCGCGCTCGGCAATGTGACACGGGATTGATCATAGCGATCGACATCAGGTGCAGCGGGCCGCGTGAAATCGGGCCCTACGGTGCAGCCGCCGATCAGCAGCCACATCGCCCACAGCGGCGTGCCCCTCAAGGCTCGTGATAACCAGGCGCTACTCATAGCGCAGCGCTTCGATCGGATCGAGACGCGCGGCCTTCCGGGCCGGGTAGTAGCCGAAGAAGACCCCGATGGCAGCGGAAAAGAAAAAACCCAGCGCGATGGCAGACAGCGAGACAAACGTCGGCCATCCCGCAAACACCGCAACCGCCTGGGTGATCAACACACCGAATACGATGCCCGCGATGCCGCCTGTCACGCTCAGGATCACGGCCTCCGCGAGGAATTGCAGCAATACGTGCATACGCTGCGCGCCGATGGCCATGCGCAGGCCAATCTCGCGAGTTCGCTCGGTGACGGATACAAGCAGGATGTTCATGATACCGATCCCACCGACGAGCAGTGAAATCGACGCCACCGCCGCCAACAGCGTGGCAATGATCTTCGCGCTGCCTTCGGCTGCACTCGCAATCTCGCTCAGGTTGTGGACGCTGAAATCCGCATCCGTGCCCTCGCGAACATGGTGACGTGCGCCCAGGATTTCGGTGACCTCGTCGATCGCTTTCTGCACGCTGGCCGCGCTCGCGGCCTGCACGAAAATCACGTTTACGAATCCAGTGAGGCGCGGCGCGATTCCATAGGGATTCGGCAGCGCCGGATACAAACTGTTCTCCTGGGCATCCGTCGACGGTACCGCCACGCCGACGATCTTGCGTTCACCTGTCGTGAACGGAATCATCGCAACGTCATCCTGGTCACGGCCCATCCCGCTCTGACCCTTGCCTTCGTATACACCGATCACACGCAGAGGAATGCCCTTCACCAGCACCACGGTGCCGATGGGATTCTCCCCTTCATTGAACAGTTGGCGATAGACTGTCTGGCCGAGCACGACCACGAGCGATGCGTTCGCAACATCGTCGTCGGCGAGCCCGCGCCCGGCCTCGATGCGCCAGTTGGTGATTTCCGGATAGCTGGCAGTGACTGCCTGTATCGTCGTCGTCCAGTTCCGGTTACCGAACTGCACTTGGCCGGGTTGGCCGATCATATAGCTGACTTGCGTCACCGCAACCGCTTCGTGGCGGATCGCATCGGCATCGGCAACCGTCAACGTCGACGCGCTGCCGAAGCCACGACGCGCGCCACCGCTGGATGACGCACCGGGCACCACGACGAACATGTTGGTGCCGAGACTCGCCAGTTGCTTGCGCACCGCCTCGTTGGCGCCCTGACCGACCGCAACCATCGCGATCAGGGCCGCCACGCCGATGAATACACCGAGCATCGTCAACGCCGAGCGCATCTTGTTGCGTGCGAGCGCCTGTAGCGCAGCACCGACAACCATCAGCATGAAGGCGGCACGCGCGCCGAACGCGGGTGCCCCATCACCATTGGCCAAGCCACTGTCGGGCTGAGGCCGTGCTCTCGTTCGTGCGAGAGCGCCCGATTCACTGCGCTGATCCGACACCACTGTGCCGTCGCGCATCGTGATCACTCGATCCGCATACGCCGCGACGTCCGGCTCATGCGTGACCACGACCACTGTCACGCCCCGTTCCCGATTGAACTGCACGAGCGTGCGCATGATTTCACTGGAATTGCGCGTATCGAGATTGCCGGTCGGTTCATCAGCGAGCAGCACACTTGGTGCATTGATCAACGCGCGTGCAATCGCGACCCGCTGCTGCTCTCCCCCGGATAGCTGCGCCGGCGTATTGCCCGCGCGGTGATCCAGACCGAGCATCGCGAGTGCGCGGCGCGCCAGCTCGGTCCGGTCGGCCGCGTGCGGCGGCGCAGTGGTGGAATAGAACAATGGCAGCGCCGCGTTCTCGATGGCGCTGGTGCGCGCGAGCAGGTTGAAACTCTGAAACACGAAACCGATGCGCTGGCTGCGAATCCGCGCGAGTTCCGGCTCCGAAAGTTCCGCGACATCGACGCCTTCGAACAGATAGCGGCCGCTGGTGGGACGGTCGAGGCAGCCGAGTATCGCCATCATCGTCGACTTACCGGACCCCGACGAGCCCATGATGGCGACGAATTCGCCGCGCTCGATCGTGAGATTCACGCCGCGCAGCGCATGCACATCGACGTCGCCCGCGTGGTAAGTGCGCACCAGATCGTGGATTTCGATGACAGCGTCGCGCATGCGTCCGCTGCTACAAGCGCGGCAGCCGCGTGCGGCCGCTGGTCATTCCGCCCCGCGTCGCACCACCAAGGTTGCCGACACCGACGATCACCATGTCGCCCGGCGATAGCGCACCGCCGACGACTTCTGTGAACGCTTCGTCGTCCAGGCCGATCTCGATCGGCACACGCAAAGGGTGACCATCAACGAGCTTCCATACGACGTGTCGCGTTTGCGTCGCGTGACCCGCACTGGTTCGCGACGTGGTATCGAGGGGTGCGGCACCCGCCGGCGTAAAACGCAGCGCCTGATTGGGTACGCGCAGCACGTTATTGCGCTCTGCACTGATGATGCGCACTGCGGCCGTCATACCCGGTTTCAGCAACAGCTTCGGATTCGGTACGCCGACGACTGCATCATAGGTGATCACGTTCTGCACGCTCTGCGGCGCCTGGCGCACCTGCGTCACCGTGCCGGTGAAATTACGCTCGGGATACGCTTCGACGCTGAACAACACCTTGTTGCCATCGGCAACGCTGCCGATGTCCGACTCGCTGACATTCGTGTCGATCTGCATCTGGGTGAGATCGGTCGCGATCAGAAACAATGTCGGCGTTTGAAAGCTCGCGGCGACCGTCTGGCCCTGCGTCACATTGCGCGATACCACGGTGCCGTCCACAGGCGAGATGATGTTCGTGTAGTCGAGATTGACCTTCGCCGCATTCAATGTCGCGACGTGCTGCGCAATGGTGCTTCGATCCAGCGCCACCTGCGCGACCGCCTGGTCGCGCGTGCTGCCGGCAGCGTCGACCGTTTCCTGCGAGACGATGCGGCGTTTCAGCAGATCGACGTCTCGATCGTAGATGACCTTCGCGAACGCCAATGCCGCCTGATCTTTTGCCAGTTGCGCGCGCGCGGTGCCGAGCGCGGCGTTCGCCTGATCGACGACGGTCTGGTACGGTCGCGGATCGATCTTGGCGCACAGTTGGCCGGCTTCGACTCGGGTGTTGAAGTCACAGTGCAACTCCTGCAGGACACCCGAAACGTAGGTGCCGACCT
This sequence comes from uncultured Gammaproteobacteria bacterium, assembly GCA_963812255.1. Classification (GTDB taxonomy): domain Bacteria; phylum Pseudomonadota; class Gammaproteobacteria; order Pseudomonadales; family Azotimanducaceae; genus DATJGR01. The sequence continues at coordinate 421,263 of CAWEUM010000003.1, forward strand.
GAACCGTCGTCTGTGGATTGACCGTCCCACTGGCGGTTACCGCGCGCATCACGTCGCCGCGCGTCACGGTTTGGGTCAGGTAGTGCGGTGCCGGCGTCCGGTGCGTCCAGAGATATCCGGCCAGCACCGCAACGACAACCGCCGCACAGACGATCCATCCCGTGCGGCGCACGCGCCGCGGTGGCCGTTCCGCGGCCACATCTGGCATAGGGCGTCCGGGGGCGTGACTCGCCGATGCCTGGCGGGTGGCTCGTTCGGTCTCTGTCATCTGAACTGTATCTCTGTTCGACCGGCCCCTGCAGCCGGCGACCCGTTTTGGATCATCTTCATACGAACGAGGCGCCCCGTTCCGTTCGTCGGAGTGCGTCGCCGCGCGCTGTTAGACGCGCGTGGTGCGACCGAGTTTCGAACGAACCTCAGAGTTCCTGGCTGCGCGCGAGATCTTCTTTGAGCGTTCGTGCCCCTTGCACGCAACACAAGATCGCAGCGAATGAAAAGCCGAGCGAGATCACCAACGACCAGCGCAACGAGTCGGCCCCGAGCGAAGTATGTGCATCCAGCAGATCGGATACCGCTCCGACGAACCACGGCCCGAGTCCCATGCCGATGATGTTCAGCACGAACAGCATGATCGACGCCGCTACCGCGCGCATACGCAAGCCGACCAGGCCTTGAGTCAACGAAAACACTGGCGCAAGCCAATAGGCGCCAAGCATGTACGGCACACTGAGCACCCAGAACGCGATCCACGGATCGCTCGTTAGATAACAGAACGCCGTGAACGGGACTGCCGCCAGCGTGGTCAACGCGGGCAGCCACATATACCAGCGCGCGTCGCGCCGCCCGAGCCGATCTCCGAACCAGCCGCCGGCGAAGGTTCCGGCGACGCTCGCGAAGCCGAGCCAGAACAACGCCGTGCCAATCTGCGTGCTGGAGAGTCCGTGGCTGCGTTCGAACATGGCCGGCACCCACGCGCCACTGCCATAGCCCATGAAGGCCTGAAAACCTGCGCTGATCGACAACCAGCGAAAGCTGCGCCGCTGCCACAACACGCGGAACACATCCGCAATCGGCGGCGTGCCGGCCGCGGCAGCGATGGGTTCCCGCACGGATTCCCGAACAGGTGCCCAACCCGGTTCCGACACACCGCGCGGCGGCTCTTTCAACGTCAGTCGTACAACCACCGCGAGCAGCAGACCGGGCAAACCCACCAGCATGAACGCGGTGCGCCAATCGAACGCATCGTTCATCCATCCGCCGGCGAGCGCACCGATCATCGAGCCGACGGGAATACCCAGCGCATAGATCCCCAGTGCGGTTGCGCGGCGATGCTGCGGGAACATGTCGGAGATCATCGAGTGCGACGGCGGGCTGCCGCCGGCCTCGCCGATCGCAACGCCAATGCGCGCCAGCAACAGATACGTGTAGCTCTGCGCCAACCCGCACAACGCGGTCATCGCGCTCCAGATCGACAGACACACGATCAGAATGTTGCGGCGATTACCTCTGTCGGCCAATCGAGCAATCGGCACCCCGAGTGCGGTATAGAACAGCGCGAACGCGAGTCCGCTCAACAAACCGAGCTCGGTATCCGAGATCTGCAGATCCTGCTTGATCGACTGCGCAAGCAGCGCAAGTACCGAACGATCGATGAAGTTGAACACGTATACGACGAACAACACGCCGAGCGCATACCACTGATACGTCGCACTGAACGACTTTTCCCGATCCGCTATCACCGCTTCGGCCATCGACCCTCCCCACGACGCGATCCCCAGCTTCAGTGTACAGCCAGCGCGACGAAAGCGACGACGCGCCACAGCAGAGATTGTTAGCATTCCACGACACCATCGACACACGGCGGTACTCGTGAGCTGGCAAGACGAAGTGGACGAACTGGCGCGGCGCAAACATTTCGCCGCACAGATGGGTGGCGCGGAGGGCATCGCGCGACAGCGCGCGCGCGGCAAGTTGACGGTGCGCGAACGTATCGAAGCATTGGCCGATGGCGACAGCTTCCGCGAGTTCATGGGCCTCATTGGCGATGCCCAGTACGACGGTATCGAGTTGACCGGATTCACGCCCAAGGGCTCGGTCGAAGGCACGTGCCTCATCGATTCCCGCAAGGTGATCGTCACGGCCGGCGACTTCACGGTGCGCGGCGGGTCCGCTGGAACGCGTGGCGGACTCGGCCAGGAACTCGCATCGAACGTACGTGCGCGTGAGTGGCGCATCCCCTATGTCCGGCTATTGGATGCCGCCGGCGGCAGCGTACGGTCGTTCGAGACGATGGGGCGCACGTATCTGCCCGACGGCAACATCTGGAGCGCGGTCGATGTGGAGCTGTTGAGCTGCGTGCCGGTCGTCTCCGCCGTGATGGGTTCGGTCGCCGGGCTGCCCGCCATCAACGCGTGTCTCGCCCACTTCAACCTGATGATCAAGGACAACAGCCAGCTGTTTCCGGGCGGTCCACCGGTGGTCAAAGCCGCGCTCGGCTACGAGATCAGCAAAGAGGAACTCGGCGGCGATCACATCCACGTGAAAATCAGCGGCAGCGTGGACAATCTCGCCGACGACGAAGCGCACGCGTTCACAATGCTGCGTCGGTTTCTGTCGTACCTGCCGAGCAACGTCTGGGAAATGCCGCCACGTGGCGACACGGGTGACGATCCGGACCGACGCGAAGAGCGGCTCTTGTCGCTGATCCCCCGGGACCCCAGACAGATCTACGATCCCAAACTGATGATTCGACTCGTGGCCGATACCGATTCGTTCTTCGAGATCGCACCTCTGTACGGTCGTTCGCGCGTGGTTGGCCTCGCGCGGCTGAACGGCTATCCGGTCGGCGTGATGGCGAACAATCCGAAACATCACGGCGGCGCCACCGATGTTGCCGCCGGCAACAAAGTCATGCGACTGATCCAGCTGTGCAACACATTCCACCTGCCACTGATCTCGTTTGCCGACGAAGCCGGGTTCATGGTGGGTCTCGAATCCGAAAAGCTCGGCATCGAACGTGCCGGCGCCCGCCTGGTGGCGATGACGAATCAGAGCTGGATGCCGTGGATCACCGTCGTCGTGGGTCGCCTGTACGGCGTCGCCGGCCAATGCCACCACCGGCCGAGCGGCATGTTCCGGCGGTTCGCGTGGCCGTCTGCGAACTGGGGCTCGATGCACATCGCGGGCGGCGCGAGTGCCGCCTATCGCCGCGAGATCGAAAACGCCCCCGATCCGCAGTTGATGCGCGATCAGATCGAAGCGCGACTGCGCGCCCTCGCATCGCCCTTTCGCACCGCGGAGGCGACCGGGCAAGACATCATCGACCCACGCGATACGCGCACGCTGCTCTGTGAGTTCGTTTCCGATGCGCAACGGATACTGCAATCACAACTCGGGCCGCCGCGAATCCCCTACCTGCCGTGATCGCCCGAATCGGCTCGACTCGCAACGTCTGAGGCGACCCAGTCGAGGCGCGTGTCGGCAAATACCTCGATGGTCGGCTTGAACGCCCCGGGCGCATCGAGGCTGCCCACCGTGACGTCGACAATGTCCGGATGGCCGCCATTGACACACGCGATATGCGTGCCGCAGGCAGCACAGAAGAAGCGCGCGCCATCGCTCGACGAAGCAAGCCGGGTTGGCACTTCGCCAACATATCGGAAGCGCTCGACCGGCACGACGATCCAGGTGACGTACGGGGCGGCGTGGATGCGCCGGCACATCGTGCAGTGGCAGTTCGCAGTGACGTACTCTCCCGCGTCGATCTCGTAGCGGATCCGTTTGCAGAAACAACCCCCCTGGATCATCGAGCCGCCCCAGTGTGATTTGTCGTCGTAAACATCAAAGGATCTTCACCGCCACCGTGGACTGAATGCGGTCGTAGGTCAGGTACGTGTACCGCAGATTGCGCTCGCGCACGAACTCCTGAAATGCCTTGTATTCCTGATTTCTCCAGCCGGGGAAATTGAAATACTCATCGAATACGATGATCGTACCGGACGCGATGCGATCATCGAGTCGTGTGAATACCTCCCGAGTCGACGCATAGAGATCGCAGTCCACATGTACGAACGCGACCGGTCTCGTGGCTTGCGACGCGACAAACGCCGGCAGCGAAACGTCGAACAGGCCGCGATGCAGGCGAACGTTGGCGCGCACGTCGGGTGGAACGCCGCCCCGATCGAATACACCCAGGCCCACACCGTCGAACCAGTGTTCGGGGAGTCCTTCGAAAGAGTCGAAGCCGTGCACGACCCGATCGCCGACCTTTTCAGCGATGTAGTTGATGGATACCCCGTTTGCGACGCCGAATTCGAGGTACTCCCCGTCCAGCGTGACTGCCTCGAGCGCCGCATCGATGACAGGCCAGCGGCCTGCGCAGCTCGAGATGTACAGCATATGTTGTTCGACGTACGCGACAGTGTCGTCGTTGGCTCGCACCCATAGTCGGCGACGAATGTTGGGCGGTGTGAAGTCGTCGTTCGAATCGGCGGGCTTCGAGACGGCCTGATAGATCGCCTCGCGGACCTCCGGATCGCGCAACGCGCGACGCAGAAGCCGCTGCGTCGCTCGAATCATCCATGCCTTGAATCGATTGACGATACTCATCGATCCACTCACTTTGCAGACCGTATTGCGACCAAGCTCAGGGTGGCTGCGTCACGGCTCTATAGATACCACAGAGATTGCCGGCAGGCATCCGCCAATAGCGCTCGCTATCGACCGTCGGCGTCTTTTTCTCTACGCTCGAACCGGTCTGTTCAGGTGGACACCATGACCAACGAGCCATATGTACTGATCACCGCCGATACCCACGCAGGTGGCAGCCACGCGCAGTACCGCGAATATCTCGAACCACAGTATCGCGACGCATTCGACGCGTGGCGCGGCGGCTACAGAAATCCGGCGCTCGAGCACTACGGCAGCAAGAAGCTGCGCAACTGGGATCTCGACATCCGCACCAACGACCAGAACAGCCAGGGCGTGGTTGGCGAAGTGATCTTTCCGAACACGGTACCGCCGTTCTTTCGCAAGAGCATCGTCACCGCACAACCGCCACGGCCCGAGGATTACGAGCACGCACTGGCCGGAATCCGTGCGCACAACCGCTGGCTGAAGGACTTCTGTGCCCAAGATCCGGTGCGCCGCGCCGGTATCGGTCTGATTCTTCCCAACGATCTCGATGAGGCGATCAAGGACATCGAGTTCATCGCGAAGGCCGGATTGCGTGGCGGCGTACTGCTGCCGCTGATTCCGCCAGATTGCGGCTGGCTGAAACCGTTGTACGATCCGGCTTGGGATAGGGTGTATGCCGCAATTCAGGATCACGATCTCGTGATCAATCAGCACTCCGGACAAGGCTCGCCGAACTACGGAGAAGGACCGGTGCCGGAGGCGCTTTGGATCTCCGAAGTCACGTTCTACTGTCAGACCGGCTTCCGCCATCTGCTGATGAGCGGCGCCTACGAGAAATATCCAAGACTGAAGTACGTCCTCACCGAAAGTGGTTGCAGCTGGGTCGGCGACATGCTGAAGGCGCTCGACCGTATCCACATGGGCTTCGTGCACGGCGCCATCGGCGAGATGAACTACGAGGGCATGCAGTGGGTATTGAGGGACAAACCAAGCGAATATGCGGCCCGCAATTGCTTCTACGGCGCGAGCTTTCCCAGCGCCGCCGACTTGAACGGCATCGATGCGATCGGCGAGGACCGTGTGCTCTGGGGTAACGACTACCCACACTATGAAGGCACGTTCCCCTACAACCTCGAATCGCTGCGGCTGACGTTCGCCGACATGCCCGAGACGCGCCGCCGCAAGGTGCTCGGTGAGAACGCGGCAAAGCTGTACCACTTCGATCTCGACAGGCTTCGGCCGCTTGCTGCGAAATTCGGGCCGACCCCCGAGCAGATCAGCACCCCGTTGCCGAAGGATCAGATACCACGCGACGCGACGTGCTATCTGTTCCAGAGTGCGCTGTACGGACTCTGACGATGGCCAAGCCAGCCGATGTCGGAATAGTCGACACGATGATCGGTTTCCCGGCCGACGACTTCAAAATGTACGACTTCATTCGTGAGCAGTTGAAGGACGGTTCGGCGAAATTCGACTTCCCGGTCGAGTACATGTTCAAGAACGTGCCAAAGGAACTGTACGGATCGGGCGACCCCATTTCGATCACGCTGCATGAGATGGACCGCTTCGGCATCGAGGTCGGCCTGATCGGTGTCGGCGGCGACGTCAGCCGCAAAGCGCTCAAAGAACACGCGGATCGATTCGTCGGACAGGGTTCGGTGGACCCCAACAAGGGCATGGAGGGGATCCGCGACATGGTGCGCCAGCACGAGGAATTCGGTGTGCGTTCGTTCGGCGCATTCAACGCCGGCTACAACCCGCAGGTCGGGATTGCGGATGCATTGATGTATCCGATCTACGCGAAATGCGTGGAACTCGGGCTGCCGATCTTTTCGTGCGCCGGTGTTCCGGGGCCGCGTTTTCCGATGTGGCCGCAGAAGGTCGAACTGATCGATCAGGTGATGTACGACTTTCCCGAACTCGTGTTCGTCACACGGCACGGTTGCGAACCATGGCAGGACCTCGCGATCAAGCTGATGCTGAAGTGGCCGAACTTGTACTACTCGACATCGGCATTCGCGCCGAAGCACTACCCGAAAGCCATCGTCGACTACGCGAACACGCGCGGCGCGGACAAGATCATCTACGCCGGCTACTTCCCGATGGGTTTGTCGCTGGAACGGATCATGACCGACATGCACGGTGTTCCGTTCAAGGAATCGGTGTGGCCAAAGTTCCTGCGCGAGAACGCGCGCAAAGTGCTGAAACTCGACGGTCCGCCGGGTTGACCGACGCGCGTCTGCCCCGACTCTACTTGGTTGCGTAGGCAGGCACGTCCACGAGCGCATCCAACAGCGCCTGACCGAGCGCGATCAGAGCGCCCTCCTTTTCGAGCGCATCCGGCGCATCGAGTGACAACTGAATGACGAGGCGCCCGTGACTCGCCTCCAGTTTGAGTTCGTGTTCATTGCGTTGGAGCCAGCCGGAATCTCCGAGATTCACGCGTTGCACGTTCTTCTCGCCAACGGCCCAACTCGGGTTCTTCGGTTTGATGTCGTCGAAATGCGCGGCGGTGTCGGCAGTGTGAAATATCAGGAGCAGTGTGTTCGACGTCGGGTCGGAGTACGAGCATTGATACGAATCGACACCCTTCACCAGCGAACCGCCACGCATCGCTGCATACCCGCCATCGGAATCCGGCAGCACCGTCGTCACCTGCGCCGCACTGAGCAACGCGCAGGGATCCGGGCCACGCGACGAATTCTCGTCGCCGCCGGCGTCCTCACCTTGCTTGCCGCAGCCGCAAAGCAGAACCACCGTCGCGAGTGTGAATCCGGAAATCCGCCTGAGCACAACGGTTCTCCTTCCAGAGGGACTTCAGCCTGCGCCCGCCTCGGGCGCGGCGCAACCCTGCTTCACGGGGGCGGTGGGGCGATACGGACCCGCGCGTTGCCGAACACCCGCGTTTCGCCCGCGGTGTTCTTGACCGACACGTCGAGTTCGATCACGCCGGATTCGAAATCGACATCGGTCACCACTCCAATCAACGCACACGGTTCGTCCGCCAGCAGCGGCGCCCGAAACACTGTGTCGATGTACTCGACACGCGCACGCGGCGACCACTGATGAATCATCGTCGTGATGAAACCCATCGACATGATTCCCGGCACGAGTGCGCCGGGCAGGCCTTCATGGCGGGCACGCTCGTGACTATCGAAACGCGCGCCGAGCCAGCCCACGGCACCGGCGAACTCACGTACTCGATCGAGCGAAGTATCGGGTTCGAATGTCGGCAACTCGGCGCCGAATTCCACGTCTTCGATACGCGTGATGCTCACGATTCGGGACGCTCGCGAATCACCATGCTCGAGTCGCTGGTCGCAACGTGCGCGCCTGCCGCATCGCGGATTTCCATCCGAGAGACCAGAAAGATCATCCGTCCGGAGCGGCCGCTCTTGGCGTAAATGTCGTGCAGATGAGTCCGTCCATTGAGCGGCGCGCCGACGCGAACCGGCTGCAGACATGTCACTGCCTTGCCGCCATCCATCGGAATGCCGCCAAGCTCCGGAAAGCTGATCGGCAACCGTCGGCCCGATGCAAGGCTCGCAAGAATCGCGGGGGTTGCCTGAAAATCGCCGTTCATCGGATCGACGAACTCGGGACGCGTTTCGCCGGACATCCGCGCGACGGTCAGCGCATTCGCCTCGTCGATGATGAAATCCTTGCTGTCGAATTCGAGGTTCAGAAACCGCGCCTTCAGGTCGTCGATGTCGAGCATGCGTCAGACCCCAATGTTCAACAGCGAAGCGAAGTTGCCGAAGTAGAATCGATCGCGCGCGGCGCTGTGCGTTTCGGCCGCATCGAGCGTACTGTCGAATCGGCCGATCGGATCGCGTCCGCCTTCGGGATGCGGAAAGTCGGAGGCAAACATGAAGATGTCGGCGCCGGCTTGATCGATCAGCCAACCCGCATCTTCGTACGGAAACAGGCTCACGCGCACCTGACGTCGGAAGAATTCGGACGGACTCAACGTAAGCCCTCCGAGCAGAGGTTCGGATTTGCGAAACGCCTTGTGACCCTGATCCAGCGTGCGCAGGAACCCGGGGACCCACGTCGCGCCGATCTCGATGACACCGCACATCAGCTTTGGAAAGCGCTGGAACACCTGATCGTAGATCATCGCAGTCAGGAAGTTCTGCGGCGAATGCGAGATCGCATGGAAGTCCTTTCCGCGTAGATTCTCACCGCCGCCAAGCCAGTCCTTCACCTTCGGATGACCCGCCTCGTGGTAGGCCTTGTCGAGGCCGCGGCCACCACCGATGTGCAACACCATCGGCACCCCGCTAGCCTGTAGCAGATCCCAGATCGGATCGTGATCGACATGCGACGGCGAGCGGCCGGCCACCGGGTCCGAACTCACCCAGAATGCGCGGATACCCTCCGCAAGCCCATCGCGAACCGCATTGAGCGCGAGTTTCGGATCCGTCAACGGCGCGTAACCCACTGGAAGCAGGCGCGCATCGTGCCGACAGAAATCCGCCATGCGTCGGTTCAGCATGTCGGCTCCGCCATACAGCTTGTCGAGCCTGGACGAACGGGCGAATTGGCCGATCGAGAACGTCGGGAACACGAGTTGCTGCTCGAACCCGAGCAGGTCGAGAGCATGGCTGCGCTCCTTCGGATCGAATGCGCCATACGCGTGCCACCCCTTCGGCCCCGAGATCAGGGGCGCCTCGAGCAGCTTCGCCGTCGCCTGCGGATCCGCATGCCGCGCTTTGGCCGCGGCGATCGTCTCAACCACCTTGGCACCGCCGCTCTCTGTCGCCAGCGGACCAACCAGCCCCGCTTGCTCGGGCCTGGCGTAGCTCGCCAGCCAATCCAAAGTCTCCATCACGTGGCTGTCGGAATCGAACATGCGCCGGCCGCCGGCGTAGGTCGCATTGGGTTGCACCATCGGTCTCATCTCCTCACGTCGGATCTGAATCATCGCACAGGTCGGGACGGCCATTGAAGACGCCGGCTACCGTCTCGGTGATCGCCAACGCCTTGATTAGGGGGCGATCGGATCCACGCACCATTGCGAACGAGATCTCCGACGCGGCCCCAGCGTCCCGGGCCGCTTCGACATTGGGCAATACACCGGCATGCCACACCGGCTAAGCTTCCCATCCGACAGCCCGGAGCCCGCCATGGCCATCACCCAGCGCGAGGTACACCTGATCAATCATCCCGACGGCATGCCGTCGGTGGCCGACTTTGCCATCGTCGAATCCACCGTGGCCGAGCCGGCCGCAGGCGAGATTCTGGTTCAAAATCTCTACATGTCGGTCGATCCGGCGATGCGGCCACGCCTCTCGATCGGTCAGCAACCATTGAACGAAGCAATGGGTGGCGGCGCCATCGGCGTGGTGGCCGCGAGCCGCCATACAGATTTCAAAGAAGGCGACCTCGTGCAGCATCAGGCGGGATTCCGCGAATACTGGCTCTGCGATGGAACGCACGTGCGCGCGCTGCCACCCGGCGACACGTCACCGACGCTTCACATGCACGTGCTCGGCGGCACCGGGCTCACGGCCTATGGAGGCCTGTTGGTCACCGGAGAATTGCAGCGCGGCGAAAATGTCTTCGTCTCGGCAGCCGCCGGCGCGGTCGGCAGCGTGGCGGTGCAGATCGCCAGAATAAATGGCTGCTACACGATCGGCAGTGCCGGTTCGCAGGCCAAATGCGACTGGCTGACCGACGAACTCGGTGTCGACGTCGCGATCAACTACAAGCAAGGCTCGTTGCGCAAAAATCTCAAGGCTGCAGCACCGAACGGCATCGATGTGTATTTCGAAAACGTCGGCGGCGAACATCTGGATGCAGCACTGCCGCGGATGAATCCGCTCGGCCGCATCCCGGTATGTGGGATGATCTCTGCGTACAACACGCCAGGCGCGCGGTCCACGGGTGTAACGACGTTGTCGAACATGATCTACAACCGGCTGACGATGAAGGGCTTCGTGGTGTACGAGTTCGACAACATTCGAGAGCAATTCCTCAGCGATATGAAAGCCTGGATTGCCGATGGGCGGATGAAGTATCGCGAGACGATCGTCGACGGCATCGACAATGCACCGCGCGCGCTGATCGGGCTGTTCACTGGCGAGAACATCGGCAAGATGCTCGTGAGACTCGCATAGTGAGCGCGTCCGCGGCGGCCGCCAAACCCCACAGCACAACCGACCTGTCCACCAAGCTTTACTATGGTTTCGGTGCCGTCGCGAACGGCGCCAAGAGCAACGGCTTCAACTATCTGCTGCTGTTCTTTTACAGCCAGGTGATCGGGCTGCCCCCTCAGTGGGTGTCGTTGGGAATTTTCATCGCGCTGGTGTTCGATGCGATCTCTGATCCGCTGGTCGGGTATATGTCGGACCACCTGCACTCGCGCTGGGGGCGGCGCCATCCGTTGATGTACGCTGCCGGCATTCCGGTGGCGCTCGCGTACTACTTTCTGTGGTCACCGCCACACCTCGATCCGCCGGCAATGTTCGCGTATTTCGTGACGATGGCGGTGCTGATTCGCACCCTGATCACGTTCTACGAAATCCCCGCCACCGCGCTGGTTGCGGAACTCACCCAGGACTACGATCAACGGACTCAGTTCATGAGCTTCCGATTTTTCTTCGGTTGGTGGGGCGGCCTGACGATGGCGGTGCTCGTCTACTTGTTCTTTCTCCCGGAGGATCTTGGTGGACTCGAATACCGTGCGGGTTGGAGCAACTACGGTCTCGCGGCGTCGTTCATCATTCTGATTTCGATCTACGTGTCGGCGCTCGGCACGCACAAACACATTCCATACCTGAAAAGACCGCCGCTGCGCACGCACAAGGGTTTGAAGTACACGCTGGCCGAACTGAAGGAAACGCTGTCGAACCGGTCTTTCCTGGTGCTGTTTGCGTCGGCGTTGTTCACCGCCGTGGCCGCCGGTATCGGAACCAGTCTGAGCATCTATTTCACGCGTCACTTCTGGGAGTTGACCAGCACCCAGATCGGCTACATGCAGTTGCCGTACTTCGCCTCCGCCGGCGTCGCGCTGCTGTTTGCGCCGTGGATCTCCCGCCGGCTCGGCAAAAAGCGCGCCGCGATTCTGATCACCTCGATGTCGGTACTGATGTCGCCGCTGCCGTACATTCTCCGGATGCTCGGCTGGTTCCCGGACAACGGTACGCCGGCGCTGTACCCCACGGTGATCGTGTTCAACACCATCGAGGTCACCCTCATCATTGCATCGGGCATTCTGGTGGCAGCGATGATCGCCGACGTTGTTGAGGACAGCGAAGTCAGCACCGGCCGGCGCTCCGAGGGTCTGTTCTTTGCGGCCAACAGTTTTGCGCAGAAAGCAGTCAACGGCCTGGGCGTGATCGTCGCCGGGCAATTGCTCGCCTATGTGAACTTTCCGACGCAGGCGAAACTCGGCCAGGTGCCGCAGCAGACCCTTTTCGATCTCGCATCCGTCTACATCCCGGCAATATGGGGTTTCTATTTGATCGCGATCGTGCTGCTGGCGTTCTACCGAATCAGTCGCACCACGCACCGCGAAAATCTCGATAAACTGGCGCTGCGCGGTGTGGCGGAAGTTTCGAAGGGTGCTGCCGCGGCCAGGTGAGCCCTTCGTCACGGATCCTGAACGCAGAATTCATTGCCTTCGGGATCCCGCATAACCGTGAATGTCGCGTGCCGATCGCGCACCGAGGCGCCCAGCCGCTCGAGTCGCACCACCTCGTCCGCACGAGATTCACAACGCAGATCCATGTGAATCCGGTTCCGGCCTCGCTTCGCTCTTAGCGTCTTCTGGAAGAACAACGTCGGCCCGCCGCCATCGACCGCCACGGAGACATCCGTGGCCGGCGTCAGGCCGAGCCGCGCCAGGCGCGCGATCTCGGCATCGTCATACGCCCGGATCGAATAATCGTCCAGCGCGTCCGCCCAGAACCGCGCAAGCGCCGGCGGATCCAGCGCATCGATGACAATCTCCTTGATCCGCGCCATAGGCAGCGTCTCTCGCTAAACCTCCGCCGCCAGCAACAGAAACGGTGGCCGATGGACCTCGTCCGCCCATTCGGGATGTTCGCCGATCTGCTTCGGGTTCGGCGCCCACTCTTCGATTCGACGGATGCGAAAACCCTTCTCGACGAGGACGTTCACGTAGCTCTGCATCGTTCGGTGGTATTTGACGACGCCGGAGGTGATCCAATCGGTCACTCGGCGCCCCTCTGCGAGGTAGTCGGTCAACGGCCATGCTTTCGTGCCGTCCGGCTCGGTTCGCCATACGGGAGTTCGCGGCGCCGTAAAAATCGGATGCTCCACCGATAAGACCAATCGGCCGCCGCCCGAAAGCAGGTTGCGCATGACCGCGACCACAGGGGACAGGTCCTCCAGGTAGTGCAACACCAGTGAACTGTAGATGAGATCGAACGACGCGGGCGTCAGATCCATGCGTTCGATCGGGACCTGGCGAAAGGTCACCGCCGGATCCCGCGTCAGCGACCGCGCACGCGCTAGCATTTTCTCGGAACGATCGACCCCCAACACGGTGGTCGCGCCCATCTTGCGCGCCCAGCGTGAAAACGCACCGAAGCCGCAGCCCAGATCGAGCACCCGGAGTCCCTCAAGGGGCGGCAGCATTGCGCGCAGCCTCGGCCACTCCGGCGCGCCCGCCAGACCCTCGCGAGAGCGCGCCAACCGGCTGTAGCCGGCGAAGAACTCGGGATCATCATAGAGGTTGTGCGACATCTGAGATCGGCCAATGGGTCCATGAATGCGAGCCACGCTCGCGTGTAATTCTTACATGAGGTTGGCAGGAGTTACCGCAATATCCAGCAACGACGATCTCAGGCGCTGGGACGCGAGTCGCCGCCGCCCGCCTTTCCCGAGCCTGACAGCCCGCCAATGGCGCGCTCCAAAGCGTTGGCACAACGATTGCAGGCTACGGACAGGACGTCACGCAATGTTCCGACGCCCTTCGGACTTCGGAGGTAGGACATGTTCAATTGGGCCGTGATCTTTTTCATCATCGCCATCGTGGCGGGATTGTTGGGCCTCGGTGGCGTCGCCGGCACCGCTGCGCACATCGCGTGGATCCTGTTCGTGGTGGGGTTGGTCCTCGCCATCGTGTTCTTCGTGATGGGCAGAAGGCCGCGACTTTAGTCAATCGAATCACTCGGAGAGTCTTACATGCTTAGAAAACATTTGGCCGCGCTGACGGCCGCGATGGTCGTCGGTTTGCCGGCAACGAACGCGCTGGCGGCACAGGCCGCCGGGGACAAGGCATTCACGATTTCAGGAACGGGCGCGAGCGATAAAAATTTCGACTCGACGACGTTCGGCACGACGGGTGAACTGGGCTGGTTTCTTTCGGATCCGGTGGAGATCGGTCTACGCCAGAGCGTGAACATCTTTTCGTCCGACAATGCCAACAACGCCACGTCCGGTGCGACCCGTGGTTTCATCGACTACCACTTCGGTCAGAACACGGTCGTGCCATATCTCGGTGCCAACATCGGTGCCATCTACGGTGACAACGTTCATGACACCGGCGCGGCGGGTCTCGAGACCGGCCTCAAATTTTACGTCAAGGAAAAGACCTACATTGCGTTTCAGGTTGAATACGATTTTCTGTTCGACAATGCCAACGACATCGACAACCAATTCAACGATGGCGCGTTCTTCTACACGCTGGGTGTCGGATTCAACTTCTGACGTAGCGTCTTGCTGGTTTGGGGTCGCAGTCGCGCTGAGCGCTACGACGCCTACAGTCGCTCTGATCGCAGCGTTAGTGCTCACCCCACCAACGCATCGGCCAGCGCGTCATAACTTGCAAAGCCGAATCCCGACTCAATCTCCCGGCGCCACGCCTCATCGAATTCCGCGACGATCTCCTGCGGCAGTTCCGACGCGTGCTCACCGACTTTGCCGTTACGCACCTTCGACGAATCGCTGCCCGCAGGCAGCCCCGCGATCTGCTCGCTGCGGTCGCGCATCAGCCGATCGTCGAAGCGATCCTTGTGAGCGAGCATGAACGGCAACGACGATTGACGCATGACGATCTCGGACAACTCGTCGTCCAATGCGATATCCAGGAACTCGGCAACTCTGCGCACCGTCGTTTCGAGATCGCGACTCATGTGTTCATAGCACAGCAGCAGAACGTTCGGATCGTTGCGATGCGGCCACCATGACGCCAGGTGATGCCAGTAGTCGCGCTTGGCGCCACGGTGCAAATAGCCCTCGCGCGCGAAGGTTTCTATCGAGACGCTACCCCGTTCGAACCACCAACCCTCCATGAAGCGAAACGCAGACACGAGCGCATCTTTCGGATCCCGTATCGACACGATATAGCGCGCCCCCTTGGGGACGAGGTCGTACGGCAGATGACTCTTGTAGCCGCGCGGTTCGCCGCGCTGCGGCGCGTCGAGATCCAACCCAAGATCGTTGGCGGTCTCGATCCACGGTACGACGCGCGAGATGTCGTCGAAGTCCATATCACCACGGGTTCGCAACCCATGGAACACCTGCTGCAACCACGTGGTGCCGCACTTTCCGAACGGCGAGATGATCACATCCGTCGCGCGCGGGCGAAATGCGAGCGCCTTCGCGATGCCCTGCGCGTCTGTGATCCGGGTTCTCAGCGCAACGAAGGCCTGGAAGCTCGCGGGACGCGCCGTAGCAATTGCAGGCATGCCGATGTGTCCTGAAAGTACGAAGCGGGTGAGTATACTCATGCGTCATTCGAATCGGCACCGAGGAACATCACCATGGCATTCAAAGGCATCGATCACGTGGTCGTGCGCGTGAAGAATCTGGACACCGCGATCGAGGGTTACACGAAGCTGCTCGGCATCGAGCCTACACGCGCGTCATCGAGCGCGTTGAAGGCGTTACAGGCCTTCTATCATTTCGACAATGGCACGTTCCTGGAACTGATTCAGCCAACCGACGACAGCTCGCCGATCACCGGATCGCTGAACAAGCTCGGTGAGGGGGTGCACACGGTCGCGTTTGCGATAGACGATCGCGAAGCGACCGTGAAGGCGCTGACTGACAAGTCGATACGCACGATCGGCGGCGCGTTCGTGCATCCCGCAGCCGCGAACGGCGTGCTGGTACAGCTCAGCGAGAAATAGCGGGAAAGGTGCAGGCGGGGTCAGAGCGACTCTGACCCTCTCATGTCGTCAGTGCGGCCGCCGCCGCCAATACGAGTTCGCGCTGGGCCATGGCTTGTTGCTCGACCAACTCGATCTCTGCATCGTCGAAGCCGAGCCGGCGCATGACTTCGGCCGTGGCTTCGCCAAGCGCTGGCGGCGGGCCCTTCACCGAACCCGGTGTGGCGCTGAGCCCGATGAGGTTGCCGACGACCTTCGTAGGACCGATCACCGGCAGATCCATGTCGACGATGTAGCCGTTCGCGGCGTTCTGCGGATCCGCCAACACATCATCATAGTCGCGCACACGCTCGTAGATGATCTCCGGCTGTGTCGCAAGGAATGCGGCCCACTCCTCGGTCGTCTTCTTCGCAAACGCTTCGCGCATCCGCGCACGCGAGACGTCGAGGTTGCCCGCATCACCGGCATAGCCGATGCGTTTGCTGCCAGTGTTCCAGCGTGGATCCGCGGCGAGATCGGGCAATCCGGCAAAGTCGCAGAACGCCAACCACGATTCATCGCTCATCGCGACTGCAAACAGAAACGCTCCGCCGTCACGCGTCTGATAGACCCCGTATGGGCTCAAGATGTTCGGATGATGCGCACCGGCGCGCCTCAGCGACTGGCCGGTGATGATAGAATGCTGCAGCTCCCACATCTGCAGGAACAACTGCGCGCCGAGCGATGAACTGCACACTTGCTGACCGACTCCAGCGCATTCACGCGCGAACAATGCCGTCATCACTGCAAGGGCGAACTGCATTGCACCGGCGGTGTCCGCGATTGCCGCACCGGGTGGCATCGCGGGTCCGTCAGCGGGTCCCGTCAATGCAATCGCACCACCGCGGGCCTGCGCCGCGCCGTCGAGCATCGCCTTGTCGGCATCCGGACCGAGCGGCCCGAAGCCGTTTACGGAGGCGTGAATCAGCTTCGGGAAGCGCGCGTGCAGACTCGCGAAGTCCAGACCCATACGCGTCAGCGCAGAGGCTCGAAAATTCGTCAGAAATACATCGGTCTGACCCAGCAACCGCTCGACGAGCCTGCGACCCAGTTCGGTATGAAAGTCGATGCAGACGCTGCGCTTACCGCGGTTCATCGCAATGAACTGCGAGCCCATCGCATCCGGCGGCAATGTATTGTTCGCGCCACGGTGGTAGCGACTGCCGTCGCCGATTGGCGGCTCGACTTTGATCACTTCTGCGCCCATGTCGGCGAGAAAGACTGCCGCACCAGGACCCTGGATCGCGGTCGCCATCTCCAATACGCGAATGCCACTCAGCGGTTCCGTCATTGCACTGCTCCTTCTCGTGGCATTGGCCACATCTGTGCAACCGATGTTGCGAGCCAGCGAGCCACCGCGGCGTTGACGTCGCGCGGCTTCTCCTGTGCCATCCAATGCCCCGAATAGACGACGGACTCGCTGAGGTTGCGGCAATATTTGCGCATCGGTTCAGCCAGGCGCGAACTGATGCACTCGCACGTATAGTCGTACTGCGCCGCGAGGAACAGCACCGGCATGTCGAGATAGGCGTCGTGGGTCGCGCTTGCCGCGTACGCAGCGTTCGCGGCGTGGTTCATGTAGTACGAGTTCGGACCGAAGAAACCGTTGCGCGTCAGCGCGCTCGCGTATGCGCAGACATCGGCTTCGGTGACGACATCGTCGTCGCGCGGCATCGACGGTACTTCACCGCCACTGAACCAACTACGGTTCTTGCGCACCATCGCCGTACCGGCCGGCTGACCGAAACCGCTCGGATCACCTTTGCGGAACAGCAGTTTGGCGACGTTGTACGGGTTCGAATCCATTTCTCGCGTCGCGCCCGCGAAATCCTCCTGGTAGTGCAGCATGTATTCCCATTGCCCGGCCGGGTAATCGTCCGCCGGATAGATGTCGCGATTGATCAAGTCCATGCACGCCTCGAGGCCACGCTCGATCGTGAAATACGGTACGCAGAGATTCGCAACGGCTGCGCAGCGTTCCGGATGATGACGGGCAACGTTCCACACTACCGGACTACCCCAATCGTGACCGATCCACACGGCGCGCTCACGGCCCAACGAATCGATTAAGGCGATCATGTCGCCAACGATGTGGGGCTGCGCATACGCGTCGTGCGTTGCATAGACCGACGAGCGGCCGTAGCCACGCATGTCCGGCGCGATCGCGCGAAAGCCGAGGGCGGCAAACGCCGGTAACTGGTGCCGCCAGCTGATCGCCAGTTCGGGCCAGCCGTGCACGAAGATCAGCAACGGCCCGTCATCGGGTCCCGCGGCGAGATAGAACGTCGTGTGCGGCCCAGCCTTTACCGTGTGTTCTGTGACGGCAACATCCAGGACATTCATCCGCGTTCTCCAATGAGCGTGGCGCCCTATCGTGCCCTATCCATGCGACGAGGGCACCCGCATCCCATGCGCGTCCGACCGAACGGGTAGCGCGACGCCCCTTTGCATCGGTAACCTTGCAGCCCAATCGCGACTTTTCGGAGATGCCGGTGAACACGCTGAAGCAAGTAGCCCCTGCGTTCGTCAAGATGGCGCATCAGATCGTCTGGTGCAGCGTCGCCACGGTCGACAGCGAAGGGCGTCCGCGGTCGCGTGTGCTGCATCCGCTATGGCAATGGGACGGCCGGGAACTCACGGGCCTGATCATGACCGGGCCGACGCCAACGAAACGCGCGCACCTGAAGGCGAGCGCCTATGCGTCGTGCAACTATTGGGCGCCGTCGCAGGACACCTGCGTGGCCGAGTGCCGCGCGAGCTGGGCGTTCGATGACGACACCCGCAAGCGCGTCTGGCGGCAGTTCAAGGAAGCGCCGGCCCCGGTTGGCTACGACCCGGCGATGATCCCCGGATGGGAGGGACCCACGTCGCCGAACTTCGCCGTGTTGTGTCTGGAACCGTGGCGGCTGCGCGTATTTCCCGGCACCGCGCTGATGGGCCAGGGCGGCGACGTGCTGACGTGGGTGGAATGACTCACACAAGGGGGCGACGATGAGCACTCAATCCCAACGGCGCGCCAACGGCCTCGATCTGCTGGGCACGCTCGGCGGCGGCAGCTACGATCCGTCGCGCGCAGCAACGGCGATGATCCGCCGTCACGGCGCGCTCGGTACGTTCGCGGTCGACCACGTGCTCGGCAATCTGTGGTCGCGACCACAACTGTCGCGGCGCGATCGCAGCCTGATCGTAGTGACGTTCCTCGCAACGATCGGGTCCGTCGAGGAGTTGCGCAGTCACATTCGAGGCGCATTGCACCATGGCCTGACCCGAACCGAAGTCGAAGAGGTGATTCTGCAGGTTGCGGGCTATGCCGGTTTTCCGATGGCGATGCAGGCGAGCCGCATCGTCGACGAAGTGTTCTGCTCCATCGACGGCGTCGACCGACAGCCGGAACGCAGCGAGGCGATCGCCAAGGATGATCCGCAACGCTGGGCCGACGCCGCCGATGTGCTCAAAACGCTGTTTGCAGGGCGCATTGCTGCGGACCCGGTTGCGGCCCGCACCAACATCATCGATTCGCTTGGGGGCGTCGGCGAGTTGGCGTTCGACTGGGGGTTCGGCGAGTTGTGGGCACGCTCGCAGCTTTCACGCCGCGACCGCAGCCTCGTCACGGTTGCGATCCTCGCAATTCTCGCGCGTGCCGAGGAACTCGCCGTCCACGTGCCGGGCGCCCTGAACCACGGCGTTACGCGTGAGGAAATCGAGGAAGTGATGGTCCAGCTCACTGTCTACGGTGGGTTTCCGCGCGCGGTGGAAGGGATGCGCAGCGCGCGTACCGCGTTCGAGAATCAACAGGAGCAACCGTGAAGTTCGCATGCTTGGAGTGTGCTGCCACGGTTCAGGCGGACGACCCCGAGGCCCTCGCCCACGGGTCAACGTTTCATCGCGCGCCGAATATGGCTTCTTCCGGCGCGTCGATCCCGATGGACCCGAACCGCGATCGGTGATCGACGATTCGTGCTTCGACATCGCCCCGCCGTTTCGAAAGCACAGACTCGCGACTCGCCTTGGCACTCCTCGATCACCAGATCCACGACGCGTCCGGTGGAGGTGCGGAAACTCTACAGGTGATGCGCCGCCCGGTGGATTGATTTGCTTCGTTCAAGGGGCGGTTGCCTTCTGCGTCAAATACATATGCAACTGCCGGTCATGCCGGCTTGCCGCTGACAGCGCACCCGGCCGAACCCACGGTTCCCACTTCGGGGGGGTGCCGATCGGCTTGTCACCCATCACCGTCACGCGTTGAATGATCCGCTCACCCTCGAAATCGTTCAGCACGAAGTGCTGCGTGCAACGGTTGTCCCACATCGCGATTGTGCCCTCGCTCCAGCGGTAGCGCACCGTGAAACGTGGGTTTGCCACCCACTTCGTCAGATACTGCAGCAGCATCTCGCTCTCGGTTGCGTTCATCTCGACAATGCGCCGCGTGAAGTGCTCGTTGACGTACAGCGCGCGGCGGCCGGTCAACGGATGCACGCGCACCACCGGATGCACCGCCATCTTGTCGGGTCGGTTGTGGGGCAGCGCGTCGTGCAGCGCCGTGAGGCCATCGCACAACTCACGCATCGGCGCAGACAGTTCCTCGTACGCTGCGTACAGGCTCGCCCACATCGTGTCACCGCCGCTCGGCGGGCACTTCACCATCTTCAGCACCGACAACAGCGCGGGTTCCGCCTGGAACGTGATGTCGGTGTGCCACTCGTCGGCGACACCGCCGTGCGTCGCCGCGAGTTCGAACAGTTCGTTGTGCGGCGTGAACGGATTCTTGAGATTCGGATGCCCTTCCAGTTGGCCGAAACGCCGTCCGAACTCAACATGCTCATCGATGGTCAGCTTCTGTTCCGGAAAGAACAGCACGAGGTGCTCGAGCAGCAGGTCTTCGATCGCCGAGACATCGTCGGCCGACACCTTCGCCAGATCGACACCGCGTACCTCGCCCCCCAACGCACCCGCCAGACGATTGACATCCCACCGCGACTCGTTCGCATCCGCGTTCATTTCAGAACTGCTCCCCTGCCGCACGGCGTTTCATCAAGTCTTCGAAATCCATCGTCATCGGCGCGCCGCGTGTGAGCACCGCATCGACACGCGATCGCACGATCGCATCCCAGGCCGGATGTGGAAGCACGTAGCAGCGATCTTCCTGGATTGATTTGAACACGATGTCGGCGACCTCTGACGGCGGTTTGCCCTGCGCGAGCATGGCCCGACCCATCGCAGCCATCTCGGCTGGCGCCTGCGGCCCCGGGCCTGACGAGAGTTCTTTGGGGCGGTTGCGTTCCGCGTCGAAGATGTTCGTGTTGACGAACCCGGGACACAGCACCGAAGCACCGATCTTCGCGCCGCGCGCCTGCAGGTCGCGATGCAGCGTTTCGGTCAGCGCGAGCACGCCGTGTTTGCTGACGCCATATGTTCCTCCGCCCGGCATCAATCCGGCAAGCGACGCGGTGTTGACGATGTGGCCCTCCTCGCCATGCTCGAGCATGTGCGGCACGAATGCCTGCAAGCCGTAGAGCACACCCCAGAAGTTCACCCCCATCACCCATTGCCAATCGCGCTCGGATACTTCCCAGATCGGCTTCAGACCCGACGCGGTGCTTGCCACACCGGCGTTGTTGCACACGATGTGGACTTTGCCGAATTCATCGATGGCCTTTTTCGCCAACGCTTCGACCGACTCTCGAATCATCGTATTCGCGACAACGCCAATCACCCGGTGCTGGCGTTGTTCGAGTTCCTGGACCGCACGATCGAGGGCATCCTGCTCGATGTCTGCGAGTACCACCTGCATCCGCGCCTGCGCGAACCGCTCCGCCAGAGCGCGACCGATACCGCTAGCGGCGCCGGTGACGACCGCGGTCTTACCTTCGAACTGATTCATCTCGGTCTGCTCGTAGTTGCCATAGTTGGGCCATCTTACGAAACAGCGATTCAGCATATCCAGCCGCCACAACGTCGTTGCGCATTTCCCTCGAATTGCGGCAGTATCCGCGGCAGTTCCCCGTATGGTGATCCAACACCTCGACCAGGAGAAATCCAGATGAGCTACGTTCGTGCCTGTTTCGCAGTTCTCACCGTTGCACTCACCGTCACGGGCTGCCAGAGCAACCAGCAGGTGCTCGCCGGATCGCAGCAGGAGGCGATCGGCGTCGCCACCAAACGCGCCCAGTTCGAGTTCAACTGCCCGCAAGCCACCGGTTCGGTGCTGTCGAGCGAGATGGTTCAACCCGCCATCGACGGCCCGATCGTGCGCGGCCCCGAGCGTGCCGAGTACACGATTGGCGTCGCCGGCTGCGACCATCGCAAGACGTACGTCGTGATCTGCCCGCAAGATGGCTCGAGCGGTTGCTTCGCGGCCGAAGGCGAAAACCCGTAACAGTCCTGAGAGCACGAGGGTCGACATGCAAATCTCATTGACCGCCGCAGTTTGCCGGCTCGTCGCGATTGTGCTGGCGCTTGGCGCGGTTTCACTTGCACAGGCGGAGTCTACTGCGCAGGGTCAGGATCGATTCGCCACCGTCAAAGCGGCGGCGGCGCGCAATCAGGCCGCGTTGCGCCAATACACCTGGGTCGAAACGACGCAGATCAGTTACAACGGGGAAGTCAAGAGCACCAAGGTCGTCTCGTGCTCATACGGAGCCGACGGCCAATTGCACAAGACCATTCTTTCGGCACCTGCAGCGAAGCAAGAGCGCGGTCTGCGCGGCCGAATCGAAGAACGTAAAACGGCCGAGATCAAGAATGAACTGGAGAGCGCCTCGGCGCTGGTACACAGCTACGTTCCGCCGGACCCGGGGAAACTGCAGGCCGTGGTTGCAGCGGGCAAGATGCAACTGCTCACGGCACCGCCCGGGAAAGCCATTCTGGTGTTCGCGAACTACCAGCTCCCGGGCGACGCGCTGACTTTGACCTTCAATCTCAACCCGAAAGGCTTTGTGTCGATCGACGTTGCGACGTGGCAGGACTCGCCATCGAAACCAGTCACGCTGACCGTGCAATTCCAACGACTGCCCGACGGGACGACCTACCCGGCGCTGTCGACCCTGACGGTTCCTTCGAGCAACGTCCAGGTGATGATCAACAACTCGGACTATCAGAAGCTCGCGCGCTGAATTGGCACGCGCGGCTCGCCCGGAGAGATCAGCTCTGCCGAAACGCCGCGATGTCGCCGGGCTGACGCAGCATCTTGTCGACCTCGCCGGCGTGTAGCTCCTCCGCGCTGATCATCTTGCGCGCGTACTCCTCCAGCAGCACCGACTTTCCCTGCGTCAGCGCAAGCAGATCCTTGTACATCTGCAACGCTTCGGCTTCGCTATGCAGCGATTCCTTCAGAATCGTCGCGATCTCGTGATGATGGCTCTCGAGCAAAGGGCCAATCGCGAGAGACGGGTGCGCGCCGAGGAGCGTCACCATTTCGCCGGCTTCCTGCGCGTGTGCCAACGCTTCATCGGCTTGCGCGCGCAACCACGAGACGATCGGAATCCGATTGAATCCGAACACCAGCAATGAGTAGTGCGTGTAGCGCACCACGCCGGCGAGTTCAACTTCGAGAATCTTGTTTAGAATCGCAACCGTCGCCTGTTTGTCCAATTCCGCCATCATGCCGCTCCATCAGAACCTTGGGCGGTGAATGATGCACCCATGGCGCTGCTCTGATACAACGTGCTTCCCTTTGGTCCGTATCTTCCAAGGAGACAGTATTGGTCGCGCCACTCGACGACATCCGCGTCATCAGCATCGAGAGCTGGATGGCCGCCCCAAGCGCCAGTGCGATTCTTGCCGACCTCGGCGCCGATGTGATCAAGGTCGAACCGATCGGTGGTGACCCAATGCGCGGTCTGAGCCGGCCCGCGAAGGTGGACACGGCGTTCAAAGATTACGATCTGCAGTTCGACGTAGACAACCGTGGCAAGCGGTCGATCGCGGTTGCACTCGACACGGACGCGGGCGCGAATCTCGTGCAGCGGCTGGCGGCGGGCGCGAACATCTTCATGTGCAACCTGCTGACGCATCGTCAAACGCGCTTCGGCCTCGATCCGGCCAGTCTCCTAAAGCTCAACCCGAAACTCGTGCACGCGACGTTGACCGGCTATGGCACCACCGGACCCGAAGCGAAACGACCTGGCTACGACGTCACGGCATTCTTCGGCCGCTCCGGGCTGTACGACTCGAGCCGCGAGGGCGACGCGGGCACGGTCCCAATGGCCCGGCCGGCGCAGGGCGATCACACCACAGGGCTGGCGATGGTCGGCGCGATGCTGGCGGCGCTGCGGCTGACCGAGCGCACCGGTGTGGGACAGGTGGTCGAGACATCGCTATACGAAACGGCGGTGTGGACACAGGCCACCGACTATGGCGTCACCGCCGTCGACCGCGCACCCGTGCGACGCCGCGCGCGCCACGAGATGTTGA
The DNA here is from genome assembly GCA_963812255.1 of uncultured Gammaproteobacteria bacterium. Lineage (GTDB taxonomy): Bacteria > Pseudomonadota > Gammaproteobacteria > Pseudomonadales > Azotimanducaceae > DATJGR01. The sequence goes on from CAWEUM010000003.1 coordinate 445,433, forward strand.
CGCCAACGGCGAATCGTTACCCGTGCGGCGACGGCAAGTGGGTGGTGTTCAACATGCCGGAGGAGTCCGCCTGGCCGCGGCTATGTCGCGTGATCGGCTGCGAGGCCTGGCTCGACGATCCTCGCTTTGCCGACGCGCGGGGCCGCTACCGGAACATGGCCGAACTGGTCGACGGCATCGACGCAGCGCTGTCGAGCCGAAGCCGCGATGAATGGGGTGCGATCTTCGACGCGAACGGTCTGATCTGGGGACCGGTGCTCGCAATTCACGAAGTGGCATCCGATCCGCATGCCGAGGCAATTGGTCTGTTTCCCGAGATCTGTCACCCGCAGCATGGCACCTATCGCACCGTGAATGCGCCAATGCGCTTCCACACCGCAGACGTCAAGCCGCGTGCCTCTGCGCCATCGATCGGCCAGCATTCGCGCGCCGTGCTGAACGAACTCGGGTTCGCGGACGCCGACATCGATTCGCTCATCGAGCAAAAGGTCGTCCGCGCGTGAGCGCGCTTTCCCGTTAGAACTCAGGAGGATTTCACCCCATGCAACCTATCCGATACGTCGATGCGTTGAACACCCACTACGCCTCGTTGGGACACCCACCGTATCAGTGGACCATCAATGCGGATGCGCCGATGCATCGGCTCAAGCGTCCACTGTCGGCGTGTACCGTGACGTTGCTGACGTCCGGCGGCATTTCACAGTGCGCCATGCCCGCGTTCGATCCGTTGGCGCGCAATGATCACCGTGTCGATGCGATCAACCGCGACGTCGCGGCCACGGATTTTCAGATCCACGACGCGTACTACGACCACCACGACGCCGAAATCGACATCAACTGCCAGTTCCCGATCGATCGCCTGCGCGAACTCGAACAGTCCGGTGAGATCGGCGCAATCGCAAAACGCTTCTGGAGCGGTTTCATGGGACGCACTTACAACCGCACCAAACTGCTGCAGGAATCGGCACCCGCTTTCGCGGCCGCGCTGTGCCAGGACGGCGTCGACGTTCTGATCGCGGTACCCGCCTGACCGCTCGATCACCAGACCGTGGGTCTGGTCTGCAGAGTCATCGAAGAACATGCCATCAGCGACCGTGTGTGTCGCCACCGGGCGAGATCTGATTGCACAGGTGAAGCCGCCCCGCAGCGTCTTCGTCAACCATCCGATGGGCAACGCATTCGGCGCACCGGGCGATACCGAAACGCAACACGCGATCCTGCACGCAGCGCTTCAGCTCGTGCAGACGGCGGAACGAGGGGGCGCGCTGACGGATCTACCGTTCGTCTGGCGCAAACCTTTCAGCTTCAACGCCGGTGCATCGCGCATGTAGCGCGCCGGCAATCAGTCGATTGCGCGATCGCGCAGAAAAGATCCGACTGCCTCGACCAGCTCGTCGAGCGCGGCCGACATGTGCAGATGGTGCGGACCATCGAGGGAAATCTCCTGGAAGTCCGCCAGCAGCGGACGCACCAGTTCGAGCGAATGTTGGAACCAGTCTTCGCCGCCGCGCGCTGTGATCAGTAACGTCGGTGCGATGGTGCGTTGCGCCAGCGCCACGACGACGTCGTCAGGCTGCCTCTGTGTGTGGGTCCGGCGGATACGCGGCTCGGTCGACCAGATGTAACCCCCGTCGGTGCGCCGATGACCGCGCTCGACCAACGCGCGCGCGACGCCGAACTCGATGCCCTTGGCTTCTTCGAGCCGCGCCGCCATCGCATCGAGCGATGCGTACGGTCGCAACGTCGTGTCGGGTGACGTCAGACAGGTATCGAGATTCTCGCGCACGCCGTCGAGCACGGTCGCGGCGGTGGTTGCCTCGACCCAGCCGTCGATGCATATCTGCGCGGAGACGCGCTCCGGATACAGCCCAACGAGTTGGGTGCTGTATTCCGCGCCCATCGAATGCGCAACGATGACAAAACGTTGCCAGTCCAGCCGATCGGCCACCGCGATGACGTCCTGCACATCGAGCCAGCCCCAATAGCCGACATCGTCCCGACGCGGATCCGAATAGCCGTGGCCGGCAAAATCCATCGCGACGAGTTCGAGTTCGGGCATGGCCTGCGCGAACGCATCGAACGAGTTCGCGTTGTCGAGCCAGCCGTGCAACGCGATGGTTGGAATCCTGCCGCCACGAAACCGTTTGCCGGCGATCGTTCGGTCGCCGACGTCGAACCGAACTTCATCGCTGGCGCGCATCGCCGGACTTCGAATCATCCCGCGAGTAGCCCGTGGCCGCTTGATTGCGCTCTGCAAGCAGACCAAATGCCTTCGACAGCATTTCATCGGCTATCGGATTCTTCGGGTCCAATCGAAGCGCTTCGTGCAGCAGTTCGACCGCGTTGTCGTGTTCGGGCTCGAGGATCTGATATTTCTGCATCCGCGCATCTGCGTCGAGCAGCAACTCTACAACCCGCCATTGATCCAGCGCGTTTTGATCGACGAGCTTTCTGCTGGCTTCCGGGATGGTCTCCGACAATCGACGCAGCAGGTTTCGCGCACCTTCGAACCGTTGTGTCAGGATCATGTTGCTTGCGGTCGCGGCGACGCGCGAGACGGCGTCGCCGAGTCTTGCTCGCGCTACCGCATCGTCCGGTTCGATCGACAACGCCTGCAGGTAGGTCTGCGCGGCGCCCACGATCGTGCCTTTGGCATACAGCGCATCGGCCCGGCTCATCAGCGCGGGCACCGAATCGTTCGCCCGGGTCGCCATCGCGGCCGGTGCCGCGGCCCTCGCATCGGTATGTTCCGTACTCGTTGCATTCGTGGGCTCGCCAGGGGCGCTCCGATCCACCGCGGTCTCCACCACAGACCCAGGTGCGACGCCCGGTTTGGCGATTTCGGCTGTGTCCGTCGGGCTCGACGGCACCTGGGCAGGTGCTGCGCCCTCAAATGGCGGTTGTTCACGGAACCGATCGAACCAGGCCAGCGGGAGCTGAATCGATGCAGACGGCGCCCACCAGAGTGCCACCGCCACTGCAACCGTCACGAACACAACGCCCACGATGCCGGCCGTCCGCCCGCGTTGACGCGCCTGTCTCCGGAGCTGCTGAGGCTGAGGCTGAGGGAGAGGCTGCGGCTGCGGTTGACGTACTCGCGGCAGCCGTTCGGTGGGCAGCGGGCCGGGTGGGCGATCGACGTCTGAAGATGCCTCGGCGATCCGGGCGATCGGCGCACTGCGCCGCGGCACCCGCGCCGCCTCGGGACGCGAACGCGAGGGCTTTTGTATCTCGGGCGCTTCCACGGCGACAACAGGCTCGTCAGGGGCCAAATCGAATTCCGGCCAGGCGACATCGGGTTTCGCCCGAGTGACATCAGGTTCGGACGGAGTCTTTTTGGACCGCGCGGCTTCGGCGAGCGCTCTTTCAAGCGCCTGAACCAGCGAAACGCCAGAGTCCGACTCAGCGGCGCCGGCTTCGATCGAGTCGGCTTGAAATTCCAACGGAGTGAGATCGGGTTCCGGCGAGGCGAGATCGGGTTCGGCCGCGGACTTCGACACTTCGGCCAATGCCGCTTCGGCCAATGCCGCACCGGCCGCTTCCGCTTCGTCAACTTCCGCTACATCGACTTCCGCCGCGGCCGCATCCGGGTTGGAGGTGTCGATCGGACCAACATGTATGATCGGCGTCGCGCCGCCAACGGCGCGAACCCCAAACACCGCTGGACCAATCGATAGCATTCCACCGTTGCGCAGTGGGTAGCGTCCGTGGATGGCCTCCCCATCGACGCGGACCGGCGCGCCGGCGAGAGGCGTCACAAAAAGGTCCCTGTCTTCGACAGTCAGAATCGCATGGTGGCGCGAGACTCCATCCTCGGGCAGGCACAGATCGCAACACATGCCGCTGCCGATCACCATCACTTGACGCAATCTCGCACTGGCGCGACCGTCACGGCTGACCAGAGACCAGTCGGTCTCAGGGCACGCGTCCTCGTGGGACGCCGCGTTCTCCGGGTGAGGTTCACGGGTCAATCTCATGGACGCCACGGTATTCCAAGTTCGGGTCGAACCGAAAGACATGGTTCAGCTACCCACAGGCAATCGATATGCCACAGCGCTCTCCGGTCAGGGGTTCAGCGCCTGACGGCTCGGGATTTTAACCACGATACCGTCGCACGCATCGCTGAGCACGATCTGGCACGCGAGGCGGCTGCCTGTGCCGCGTGCCCAAACATACTCGAGCATTTCCAGTTCATCACGCTGCGCGGGCGCCAACGACGCCGACCAGGGCAACTCGACATAACAATGGCACGTCACGCAGGTACACGCACCGCCGCACTGCGCTGCGATACCGGCCACACCGTGATCGAGCGCGCAATCCATCACCGTCTCGCCGGACATCACCGAATGCGTTTCGCGCGACCCGTCGGGATGTACGAATGTCACCTTCGTCATGCCGTCAGAACACCTCCAGCGTGGGCAACCGGGCATCGCCGACGACACAATCCCATAAGAAGACTGCGAGGCCGAGGTCTCCGGTCCACAGCGAATACTTGCGCTGGCCGTATTGCGCGACTGCGCGTTGCGCCGCGTCAACTCCGTGCATCGCGAACGCACGAGCGCGCTCGAGCCATTTCTGGTCGCCGGTACGCGCATACAGCTTCAAGAACGCATAACCCGATCCAACGACACCATGACACAGGACCGGAAATTTCGTTGTAGGACCAACTCCCCAAATGAATTCGCCGGCCGCGACCAGCAACGACTCGAGCCGCTCCGAGGTGTCGGCTGCGAGCCCTGTCATACATGCAACCACACCCGGCGCACCACTACAGAATTGAACCAGCGGCCTGGTCCTGGCGCGATTCGACATGGCCGAGTTGGCCTGCACGGTGTGTGGCCAGTTCACGTATCGCTCGTCGACCAGAGCAGTTCGCAGCAGCGTCTGCACGATGCGCTGGATTGCTGCGTGGCGCCGATCGCGCGACAGAAGATGCGCACCGCGAACAATCGCGTGCGCGTTCGCGACGAACCCGTGCAGCGCGCCGAGCCGCGTCTCGGTGACCCCGTAGAGTTCGTCCGTCCAAATCCAACACTGCGCATCGTCGGTCCACACCCATTTGTTCCACAGAGCTTCAAAATGAGCCACGAACAGTTCGGCCCAGCGTGGATCGTTCGTACGCTGATGCATCAGCACCGCCGCAATCATCGAACCGGCCGCGCCCCACAGCAGCCCGCGCCCGTCGCCGATCTTCTGCTGCAGTCCCGCATGGATCGCATCGCCAATCGCGTCCGACGGTTGCATCTGCCACTGCAGCATCTGCATGCCGACCTCGCCGATCAGATACGATGCGAGCCCATCGCTCATGTACTGACCCACTTGTGGGTTGGCGCGCAAATCCTCGCGATGGCGCCGAGCCAGTTCGATCACGCTTGGGAGGTAGTCCGGGCCAGCCGGGATAACGCCCAGTCCGGTCAGCCGATCGAGTGCCCAGATGACGCCGGCCGCACCGAAACACAATGGCTTCATCGAAGTCGGCCGTTCCGGCGAGACGTCTAACGGATGGGTTGGCCACAGACCCTCGACGGTAATAGCGCGACGGGCGTCCGCGGCAATTCGTTCAATCGCCGCGCGCGCATGCACCTCACTCCAGTCGGCGCCACCCAGTCGTTCGTGCCGTGAGGGTTCATAGAGATGCATCGTGCGCCCATGTTAGGCAACGAGCGCGCCGGCCGCACCCCTTTGCGGCTTGCGGCACGCCCTTGCAGCACGCCTCTCGCGCAACACGAACGGTGCCGCTACCATGCGGACATGATCCTCGATCTGCATACCCACTCCGTCAAATCAGACGATGGCCGCGCGAAAGTGCGCAACTACTGCCAGTGGATTCGTTCTCGCAACATCCCGATCGACGGCTTCGTGCTGACCGAACACCGCCAGTTCGATGCCGAATCCGATTACAGCGAACTGGCGCTGGAATTCGATCTGACGATTCTGAAAGCGAGCGAAGTCGAAACCGAGTACGGCCACGTGCTGGTGTTCGGCGTCAACGATGCGCTACGCGCGGCGTTCGATTTCCGCGACATCCATCTGCCGCTGGCGAAGGTCCTTGACGCCTGTATGTTGCATGACGCCATCGCGGTGCCGTGTCATCCAGGACGCAAACGCGTGGGCATGGCTGCTCACCTCGACACGCTCGGTGTACCAGCGGGGGTACGCATTGTGGAGACGTTGAACGGCGGCAGTCGGGCGGGCGAGGACGACATCGCGCAGGCCATGGCGCAAGCCCAGGGCTATCTGGGCATCGGCGGCAGCGATGCACACATCGTGAGTCACATCGGTCGATGCGCGACGCGGTTTCCGGCACCGGTGAACGGTGAACGCGAACTCGTGGAGGCGCTGCGCGCCGAAGAATTCAGTGCCGTTTCGTTCAAAACGTCCGAGTCGATCGCATGACCCTGGATATCGAAGACCTCAAAGCACGCTTTCTGAAAGTCGACTTCGACGAGCAGACCTTCTCGGTGACCGCCGCCCGCCTCGCGGAATACGCAAAGGCCTGCGGTGACCTCGCGCCGCGCTACACCGATCCGTCGCATCCGGACTTTCAGGCGCCGCCGACGTTCCCGTCGAGCTTCAACGCAGGACGCCGCCTACCCGACGGATTCCCGAGCCTGCCCGGCATGGGCATGGACGCGGGCAAGGCCGTGTCGCCCAAGCGACCGATCCGCCCCGACACGAAACTGATCGGCCGCAGCCATATACACGACATCTATGCCAAGTCCGGCCGCTCGGGGCGCATGGTGTTCATCGTCATCCGGATGGAACTCTACGATGGCGCCAACGAACATCTGGCTTCGGCGGACACGAGCATGGTGATACGCGAGCGGCCGGACGCATGACGATCAAGACGCTCTCTGATGTGGAGTTCGGCGCGCAGTTGCCAGTGTTCGCGCCCGACACCAGCCTCGATAACGTCAAACGTTTCGCGCGTGCGGCCGGGTGGGATCGTCCGCGCTTCACCGATCATGCCGCTGCACGCGCCGAAGGGCTGCCGGGTGCGCTGGTACCGGGCATCATGAGCCAGGGTTTCCTGTCGGCCATGATCCACCGCTGGGCGCCGGATGCGCAGGTCACGAACATCGACACGGTCTTTCGCGCGCCGGTGATCGTGGACCAGACCTACTCGATCAGCGGTGTCGTCACCGACATCGATGAGGACGAAGGCACCGTCGTGATCGACCTGACGGTCGCCAACGACGCCGGCGAGACACGCGTCTTCGGCACGGCAACTGTCAAGCTAGGGTGAGGGTCGCTCTGCCCCTCACGCCGGCCGAAATAGAGGAATCGCCAAGTCGTCGTGCATTTCCCATTCGACGACGACGCGCTGACCGATTTCGATGTCGGTCGCCGGGTCGTCGATGCCGACCACATTCGACACCATTCGCGGGCCTTCGTCGAGGTCGATCCACGCGACTGCATAGGGCACCTGGCTGCGAAAGAATGGATGCTCCGCCTTGCGCACGACGCTGAAGCTGTAAACCGTGCCGTGTCCCGATGCGGTATGCCACGTCAGCGTGCCGTCGAGGCAGCCGGTGCAGTGGCTGCGCGGATAGAACACGACGGTCCCACACGCATCGCAGCGCTGATAGCGAAGTTTGCCGTCCTTGGTGGCTTGCCAGAAGGCGCGCGTGTCGTGCTCCTTCAGATTCGGTAGCGGTCGCTTCGGCTCAGCCATTTCAATCTCCTCCCAATATCACCGTCCCACCGCTGTGACGGCTGCCCAACATACCGCCATTGCCGTGCGCGACAGCCAGACGCGCGCCGTTCACTTGTGACGTCGACTCGCCGCGCAACTGCCGCGTTGCCTCGATCAGCAGGAAGATGCCACGCATCCCAGGGTGATTTGACGACAGCCCGCCGCCGTCGGTGTTCAGCGCCGGCCCGTCAGCGGGCCGATCGAAACGCAGCCGTCCACCGCTGACCCATGCACCGCCCTCGCCTTTCCTGCAGAAGCCGAGGTCTTCGAGCAACGTCAACACAGTGATGCTGAACGAGTCGTAGATCATCGCGATGTCGATTTCGGAGGGTTTGACGCCCGCTTCGCCGAACGCGCGCGGTGCGCACTGCGCCGCGGCGCTTACGGTGATGTCTCCGCCGTTCTCTGGATACTTGGTTGCCTCACCGCTGCCGAGGATCCACACCGGCTTCTTGCGGCAATCGCGCGCCACGTCGGCGGCGGCGATGACGACCGCGCCACCGCCGTCGGAGATCATGCAGCAATCCAGACGATGCAGCGGGTCGGCGATCAGCGGCGAACCGATCACGTCGGCAATCGTCGTCTCGCGAATGTCCAGGAAGCCGAGCGCGGTCATCGCAGCGACCGCTTCGGGGTTGCGCATCGCGTGCAGACGTGTCGCGATGCCGATCTCGGCGAGCTGTTCGCTGGTAGTGCCGTACTGATGCATGTGGCGCCGCGCAACCATCGCGTAGTTCGACACCAGGGTCATGCCGGCAAACGCATCCATGTTGTCGGCGGGATGTGTGGCATAGCCGCCGCCACGGCCGCCGGTGCCAATCGCCATCGCGTTGCTGAGCGCCGTGGAGCCGTACGTCAGTAGCGCTACGCGCGCCTTGCCCGCAGCGATATCGCGCTTCGCGTGCGCAGCGTGAAACTCGTATGAGCTACCTCCGACGGCTGTGGTGTCGATGACGTTCGGCTTCAGGCCGAAGTATTCGGCGATCGTCAGGCCACTCATGCCCCCGCCGCCTTCGCCGGCATCGTAGATGGCATCGACGTCTTGCCAGGTCAGTCCGGCGTCTTCGAGCGCACGCGCTGCGCTCGCAGCCTTGATCTGCATCGCACCGACCTGTCCGTCCACCTTGCGCGAAGGATATTCATGCACGCCGACGATCGCGGCGTCTCGTATCTGGGTAACCACTGGACTGCCCCTCTACATCGTCCAAAAATCGACCGCGCGTCAGTCTAAGTGCAAAACGCGCCGCACAGCCACCCCACATCCCTTCGCGCCATCCGTGCAAATCACCACTGCAATTTGCGTTTCACGATCATTATTGCCGCAGACAGCGTGACGAACCCGATCGCAACCAACGGCCACGCATTCGTAAAGACGTCCGCCGGCGGCATCGCCTTCGTGAAGCTGCCCTCGACGATCACGAGGAAATGCTTCAATGGACTCGCTTGCGCAAGGATCTGCAACCAGTGCGGCATGTTCTCAACGGGCGTTGCAAAGCCCGAGATCATGATCAGCGGATAGCCGATCGCAAAGGCGCCCAGGATCGCCTGCTGCTGCGTTGCACAGATCGCCGAAAGCATCAGGCCGATTCCCACCATCGAAAAAATGAACAGTCCGACGCTCACCAACAGCAGCGGTATCGATCCCCACATCGGAATCCCGAATACCAAGATACTCAGCGTGATCATCACGGCCGCTTGAACGGTGGCAATGACGAATGCGGGCAATAACTTCGCAACCACGATCTCGAGTGGCGACGTGGGTGACACCACCAGCTGATCGAACGTCCCCAGTTCCCGCTCACGCGAGATCGACAAAGCCGTGAGGACCAGACTATTGAACATGACGAGCACGCCTGTCATGGCCGGCACGAAAAACCATCGATAGATCAGATTCTCGTTGAACCAGTGGCGAACCTCGACCCGCGGTGCGATGGCCCGCGCGCCGACCAGTTCCGCGCCGTAGTCACCGGCGATGGTCTGCAGATAACTCAGCGTAATCTGACCTGAATTGGCGCGGCGTCCGTCAACGAGCACCTGGACGGTTGCCGGTACGCGGGCGGTGACGTCGCGAGAAAAATCCGCTGGAATATGCAGGCCTGCCATGATCTTGCGCCGATCGAGCAGTTGTGTGATCGCTGCCGGGCGATCGACGAAAATGATTTCACGGACGAAGCTCGCCGCAGCAATCCGCTGGATCAACTCGTACGACGCGCGACCCGAGTCGTCGTTGACGACCGCCAGCGCGACGTTGCGCACTTCCAGCGTCCCGGCAAACGCCAGCACGAACAACTGCATCATCGGGGGAACGATCAGCGATATCAGCGTCTGCGGATCCCGCAGGTTGCTGAGCAGCTCTTTGACGACTTGCGCGGCGAGTCGCACGTCAGACGTCCATGCTCTTGCGGGTATTTCGGGCCACCAACGCAAAGAAACCCGCACCAATCGCGAACATCGCCAGCATGTTCGGCACGAACAGCCGCCACACGTCGCCGGTCAGAAATACCGTCTGCAACGACGCCACGAAGTAGCGCGCCGGTAACAGGTAGGTGATGGCGCGCAGCCATGCCGGCATGGCGTCGATCTCGAACAGAAACCCCGACAACATGAACGCCGGGAGGAACCCGCTCATCGCCGCGTACTGCGACGCGACGAATTGATTGCGCGCTGCCGAAGAAATCAACAATCCCTGGCCGAGCGCCGGTATCAGGAAGACCGACGTCAGCGCAAAGAGGGCGACGTAGGAGCCGCGCAGCGGTACGCCGAATGCATGTGTCGCGAGCATCGTGCAACCCAAGGTGGCGGCGAGTCCCAGAACGAAGTACGGGAGCAGTTTGCCGAGCAGGATCTCGACGATGCTCGCCGGGGTCGACATCAGCGCCTCCATCGTGCCGCGTTCCCATTCGCGCGCAACGACGAGCGCCGTGAGCAGCGTCCCGATCAACGTGACGATGATCGCGATGGCACCCGGAATCAGGAAATGACGACTGTTGATTCCGATGTTGAACCAGAATCGCGGCTCCAGCGAAACCGGCGATGCCACACGGGCCGCTTCGCGGCCGTTTGTTTCAAGGCCCTCCTCCCAATTCGCGACGACGCCGCGTGCGAACGCGGCGACGAATGCCGCGGTATTCGGTTGCGAACCGTCGGTGACGATCTGAACCAGCGGCGCGCGGCCACCTTTGAGGCGCGCTTCGAAATCCTGCGGAATCACGACGAATCCGCGCAGATCACCCGCCACCAACCGCGGCACGACCTCGCGCCGGTCACGCGCCGGCGTAACGTCGAAATATTTCGTGCCGGAGAATGCCGCGGCAAGATCGCGCGCTTGTGCCGCGTCGCTCTCGAGCACGACACCGATCGGCACGTGGCTCTGATCTAACGACAACGCAAAGGCGAACACCAGCATCAGCACCGCCGGCAGCGCGAACGTGACCAGAATGGCGGATGGATCGCGCACGACCTGCAGGCTCTCCTTGTATACCAGCCCGAACAGCCGCTTGCCGCTGAAACCCGACTGTCCGCTCATGCGGCGTCACGCTCGACATCTGCAGCCGCTTCGACGAGACCGATGAACGCTTCTTCCATCGTCGGATCAGGACGCTGCCGATTCGCAACACGCGCCTTCAGTTCGTCGGGAGAGCCGAGCGCGATGACCCTTGCCTGATACATCAGCGCGACACGATCGCAGTACTCTGCCTCCTCCATGAAGTGCGTCGTGACCATCGCGGTCACCCCTTTGCGCGCCAAACCGTTGACATGAGTCCAGAATTCGCGCCGCGTGATCGGGTCGACCCCGGACGTCGGCTCGTCCAGAAACAGCACCAACGGCCGATGCATCAGCGCACAGGCAAGCGCCAGTCGTTGCTTGTAGCCAAGTGGCAGCGTGTCCGGAGAAACTTTCAGAAAGCGTTCGAGTTCGAACGTCTCGATCATCTCCTGGATCCGTTTGCGGCGTAACGCGCCCGTCAGGCCGTAGACGCCGGAATAAAAATCCAGGTTCTGCCGTACCGACAGCAAACCGTACAGTGCGAACTTCTGTGACATGTAACCGAGCTTCATCTTCGCTTCGGTCGCGCGGCGCAGATCCACACCAACAACGCGGGCTTCACCCGCGGTCGGCTTCTCCAGCCCGCACAGCAACTTGAAAATCGTCGACTTGCCGGCGCCGTTGGGTCCGAGCAGACCGAAGATCTCCCCCTTGCCGACTTCGAACGTCACGTCGTCGGCTGCGACGAAATCACCGAAACGCTTGGTCAGGTTGCGGCTCGATACCGCTATTTCGGTGCCGAGATCAAACGCATCCATCCGATCGGCGATGACGGAATGGCCACCAGGCCCGCCGCCGAGCAGATCGATGAAGGCATCTTCGAACCGCGGCGTTGCCGGCTTCAACTGCCCACCGTGATGCTCCGCCAACGCACGAACGGGGCCGATGTCGGCACCTTCGTTCAATACCACTCGAACGGCATCGCCTTCGATGACGCCATCGCGAACGGTGTCGAGATCCAACACCTCGGCGAGCACGCCACGGCGCTCGCGGCCGATGCCGACGAGGCGATGGCTGCGTCCGGCGACGCGTTGCGTGAGCTGCTTCGGCGGGCCGAGGAACTCGATGCGCCCGTCGTTCAGCAACAGCACCGCATCGCAACGCTCGGCCTCATCGAGATACGCGGTCGACCAGACCACCGCCATACCGTCGTGTGTCAGTTCCTCGACCATCCGCCACAAATCCTGACGGCTGACCGGATCGACCCCGACACTCGGCTCGTCCAGCAGCAACACCTCTGGCGTGGCCATCAGCGCGCACGCCAGACCGAGTTTCTGCTTCATCCCGCCGGACAGCCGGCCGGCGCGGCGTCTGGTAAACGGTTCGAGGCGCGTGAACTGCAGCAACCGACTGAACGTCGATTCGAGCGCATCGTCCGCGAGACCGCGCAACCGTGCGTACAGCTTCAGGTTCTCCATCACCGACAACTCTTCATACAGTCCGAATCGCTGCGGCATGTAGCCGGTGCGGGCGTGAACGCTCTCTGCCGAGCGAACGACATCGCTGTTTGCGACGCTGATGCTGCCCTCGGTCGGCGTCATCAAAGCCGCCATCATCCGAATCAACGTCGTCTTGCCGGCACCGTCTGGCCCAACGAGACCGGTGAGGCGCCCGGCCTCAATGTCGGCGCTCACGCCCTTCAGCGCTTCGACTTCGCCGAACCGTTTGACGACATCGCGGATTTCGACCGCTGCGCTCAATTCAATGCGCCGGTGATGCGATCGGAACGATCAGCGTGACCGGCATGCCTTGTCGTAGTCCATCGTCCGCGTCAGCGACGACGACCCGCAGCCGATACACCAGATCCGTTCGAAGCTCGGTCGTCTCGACCGACTTCGGCGTGAATTCGGCGCGCGGCGAGATGTAGCCGATCTGACCGTGATAACGCTTGCCCGATGAATCGGTGCTCACCTCGACTTTGGCGCCGGGGACCACCTTGCCCAGATCCGATTCCGCCACGTACGCGCGGACGTACACCGGATTGCGCAGCGACAGGCTGTATACCGGCGCGCCAACCGTGACGATGCTGCCGGGCTCACGAATGCGCGACAGCACGACACCGTCGGACGGGGAGAACAATTCGGTGTCGGCGAGTTGCGTCTCTGCCTGACTGCGCTGCGCGACGGCGGCGGCCAGTTCGGCCCGGCTCGCACTGACCTCTTCTTTGCGAAATCCCTCGATCACCAGCGCGAGCGACTCGCGCTGCGCGGCCAAGGTTGCGGCGGTCTGATCGCGCAACGTCTGTGCCGTGTCTCGCGCGGCCTGGCTGGTACCACCGGTCTTTGCCAGGCCGAGTTGACGATCGTATTCGCGCTGCGCGTTGCGAAATGCCGCCTCGGCCGCGGTGACCCGCGCCTGCGCTTCCTGCACTTCCTGCGGCCGCGATCCTTTTTCGAACTTCGCGAAATTCGCTTCGGCCAGATGCACGTTCGCCTCGGCGACGGACAACGCCTGGCGATACGGTTCCGGGTCGAGTACGGCCAGGCGTTGATCCTTGGCCACCACGTCACCTTCGTCGACGAGCACGTCGATCAGCCGGCCCGACACGCGGAACCCGAGTTCGACCTCGCGGATGTCTACGTTGCCGTAAAGCGTTATCTGCGTCGCAGTCTGTTGCCTTTCGGTCTCGAACCAATACCAACCGCCGCCTCCTGCGACCGCGAGTACCACTACTATCAGCGCGACCTTCCCTGTCGAACCCATCGATTAGCTCCCCTTTTTGAGCATGGCCGTGACATTGCGACGAATCGCCTCCTGGATCAGGCTGATCTCGTCGGCACCGATCTGCTGCCACTCGAGGTGGCGCTGCACGGTCGCACGTGCCGAACGAAACACCAACGCCTGACCGATGATCGTCTGACTCAACAGACGCGCCTCGATTGCGTTCTGATCGGTATCGCGAATCTGCGCAATCAGGCGCGTCAACAAGGTCAAGATCCGACCGATCGCGGCGCGGTAGAGCAGATCGAACGCGTCCGATGGATTCTGCTGTTCGCGCAGAATCAGTCGCGCCCAGGCCGCAGACTCCGGCGCCGAGAACGTCGCGACCAGCGCGTCGATCAGACGATGGACGAGCACCAGACACTGCGCCGACTCCGCGCTCGTGCGCGCGCCATCGCTGTCGCTGAACAACTGTTCGATTGCCTGCGCAACGGGATCCAGGTACTGCGCAACGCGCTGCGCGATACGTTCGAATACCGCCAGATACAACCCCGGCTTGCCGCCGAAGTGATATCCGATCAATGCCTGATTGACGTGCGCCGCACCGGCGATCGAGCGTGTGCTGGCGGCACGGAATCCGTCGCGACCGAATACCTCGACCGCCGCGTCGATGAGCGACTCCCGGGTTTGGTCGCCGCGAGACGACGCGGATTCGGATCGTTTTGTCACGCGCCGGATGCTACTTCGTCAACTGCTTAAGTCAATCGATCAGTTTCCGTCCGGAGTCAGTACCATCGTGGTCGTTATACCGAACGTCCAGACGGAAGCGACACGATGAATCCGACTCGAATGATTATCCTTGCGACCACCGTGCTGCTGAGCGCTGCGGCAGTTGCCGATACGCCGCCGCCCACCGCAGCCGACCTCGGCCTGATGGTCGGCGCACCCCCGCCGGTGGACAAACGCGTGACGCGAGAGAACTTCATGGGTAGTCCGCAGAACCGTTGGGCGTTCCAACACACGCGTGAGGTGTTCCCGACCCGGGTCGTTCCGCGAGCGGTGGTCTCCGCACCTCTGCCAACCCGTCAGGTCGACCTCGACACATTGGAAGTGCAGTTGGGAGTGCAGCCGGACGCCTCGCGGAAGTCGACCTTGGCCGCGTGGTTGCCCCGCGCGTACACCGACGGCTTCATCGTGCTGCATGACGGTGCGGTCGTCTACGAACGCTACTTCAACGGCCAGACGCCGGCGACCCGGCATTTGATGTTTTCGGTCACCAAGTCTTTCACGGGCACGCTGGCGCTGATGCTGATCGAGGAAGGCAAGCTCGACCCGCGGCGTACCGTTGCGAGCTACCTGCCGGAACTGAAGGGCACCGCCTTCGCGGGTGCGAAGGTGCAGCAGGTGCTGAACATGACCAATTCGATCGATTTCGACGAAACCTACGACGATCCCAATTCGGACATCGCCCGTTTTGCGGCCGCGTTCACGTCGTGCGACGGTTCGCTGTACGCGTATCTGCGCACGCTGACGAAGCCGAATGCGCATTTCGCTAACGGCGAAGCGTTTCACTATGTGACACCCGATCCCGAGGTGATCGGCTGGATCATCCGCCGCTTGACCGGCAGCAATCTCGCGCAGGAACTGGACGCCCGAATCTGGTCGAAACTGGGGACCGATCAGGACGCCTACTACTGGCTCGATTCCGAAGGCACCGAGATGGCCGGAGGCGGATTGCACATCGCGCTACGCGACGGCGCCCGCTTCGGCCAGATGATCCTCGACGACGGTGAGTTCAACGGTCGGCGGATCGTTTCCACCGCGATCGCCAAACGCATCAAGCAGCCTGGCAATCCGGACGTTTTCGGCCGCTACTACAAGGATCCCTGGTATCACACGATCGGCTTCGCGTATCACGATCAGTGGTGGACGTTCAACAATGCACATCAAGCCGTCAGCGCGATCGGTATCCACGGCCAGTACATCTACATCGATCCGGTCGCGCGGGTGGTGATCGTCAAACAGACGTCGGATCCAAACGCCGAGAGTCGGGCCACGGACGTCGAAACACCGGCGGTGATGAACGCCATTGCCGAGCACCTGATGGCTGTGGACAAGGCCGCGCCAAACCGGTAGCCCGCGTTCATTCCTTGCGCCGCATGACTGGACGGTCGCCAATCACGCCCGCCTTCGTCAGCCGCGCGAGGTCTTCTTCGGTGAGTCCCAACAATTCGGTGAGCACCTGCCTATTGTGCTGGCCGAGGGTCGGCGCCGGCGCCTCGATCGGGCGAGGCGCTTCGCCGGATCGGTACGGGGCGACGGGGTTCGGTTGCCGGCCCACGTGTTTGCGGTCGATCATCTGCCAGAATCGCCGCGCTTCGAGCTGCGGATCATTCAACACGTCGAGCATATTGTGAGTGGCGGCTGCAGGGACTCCGATCGCCTGCAGTTGCCGCATGATCTCGCGCGCCTCCCTCGATTGCGTCCACGCGGCGACGATGCGATCGAGTTCGTCGCGGCGCGCCAGCCGGTCCGTTAGATCACCGAAGCGGCGGAGACCCTCGATCAGACCGCTCAGTGCGCGCCACTGCGGCTCCGTCAGGATCTGAATCACAACCCATTGATCGTCACCGAGCGCCGGATATACACCGTGCGGGGCGCAGTTGGGTGAGCGATTCCCCGTCCGCAGCGGCGCGCAGCCCGACACGGACTGCTCGAGGATGCCGTGGACGGCAAGCGGAAATAGACATTCCGATTGCGATAGATCGAGATACTGCCCCTTACCGGTGCGCCGCCGGTGGCGCAGCGCAGTCAGCAACGCTGCGGCGCCATTCAATCCGCCGACCGCATCACCATACGCGACGTGCACCATCGTCGGCGGCCACTGCGGTTCCCCGGTCAGGTGTGGCAGACCCGACGCCTGTTCCACTGTCGAACCGTACGCTCGATACGCCGACCACGGTCCGTTGCTACCGAATGCCGGCATCGACAACATCACCAGTTCGGGGTTCACTTTTCTCAGCGAGTCGTAGCCAAGTCCAAGTTTCGGCAGTACGCCGGCCGAGTAGTTCTCGACGAGCACATCGGCGATCGCGACCAGCCGCTCGAGCAAGGCCTTGCCTTCTGCCGACATCAGATCGAGCGTGACATCGAGCTTGTTGCGATTGACGGTGTTGAACGCCGCCGAGGTTTCGGCCCCATCCTGCGCGATCCACTCTTCCGTTGCTTCCCACCCGCGCCACCAATCGAAGCGCTCGCACGACTCGATCTTGATGACCTGCGCGCCCATGTCGACGAAGTGGCGCGCGGCGAGCGGCCCCGCCCAACCCATCGACAGGTCGATGACCCGCACTCCATACAGTGGACCCTTCAGTGAACTTCTGGTCACGCTCACTCCCCTGCTACGACGTTGGCGCGCCGCAGCTCGCCGAACGTCTCTGCATTCACGCCCAGGGCCGCCAGAGACTCACGCGTGTGCGCACCGAGCCGCGGCGACGAACCACCGGCGAGCGCCGGCGTCCGGTGCAGCTTGAACGGCACCATCGGAGCGGTGATCGAGCCTTGCGTCGGGTGCGAGATTTGACCGAATGCGTTGCGTGCGACGTACTGATCGACCTCGAACAGCTGCTGCATCGTCGGCACCAGCGCGAGCGGGATGCGCATCGACTGGCCACGATGAAAGAGATCCTCCGAAGATCGCTCCGCAAGCCGCTTTATGAAGACCGGCTCCAGCCGCTGCGCATCGGCGAGCCGTCCGAGCGTGGTCTGGTATGCGGGCACGGCCGCGAGTTCGTCGAGGTCCAGCAGTTCGCAGAATGCTGCCCACTGGCTCGGCGTCAGCGCCGTGACACCGAGCCAACCGTCCCGGCATGGATAGATGCCCAACGGAAACGTCGGGGGGAAACGATTGATGCCCATTCGAGGTGCGACTGCAGCGGTATTGAACGCGCCGACCGCGCCCACGTCGGTGAAGCACAGGTTCGCTTCGTAAACGCTCGTATCGAGCTGACATGCCTCGGTCCGATTGCCCAGTTCTTCGGCGATGACTTGTCCCAAGGTGCCGATGTACGCAGTCAGACCACCGACGATCTGCGCCTGGTAACCCGACGGCATCACCGGCGGACCATTTTCTTCGCCGATGCCGCGCAGCATGCCGGTCAGTGCATGGCAGATGCCGTCGCTGCCGACATAGTTCGCATAGGGGCCGGTCTGGCCGAACCAGGTGATCCTCGAGAAAACCACGCGCGGAGACGCGCAGGCGAGTGCATCGAACGATGCGGCGCCCGTTCCAACCGACGCATCGAGCACGACGTGCGCGGCACGCGCCAACTCCAGGAACAAACGCCGCCCCTCGTCACGTTCGATGTCCAGCGCCACACTTCGCTTGTTAGCGCTCAGGTACGCATGCAGCGCGCTGTTCTCCGGCGCCGCCGCACGCGGGCTGAGCGGCGCCAGTGAACGCGTCGCCGCGCCGTGCAGCGGCTCCACGTCGACAACATCCGCACCGTGATCCGCGAATAATTTTCCGCAGTAGCCGGTCGCAACCGTTCCCCCGATGTCGATCACACGGATGCCGGCGAGCGCATGGGCGTCCGATACCTCCTCCATCGAAGCCCCCGTTTCGCGGCAATTGGCGGAACACGCGTGAGTACCTATTCAAAAGGCGCGCGTAGAGTGCTATACGGAGTATTGTAGTGGCATTGACCGCGAGGAGCGAAGATGAGCGAAGCACCTGTCCAGCAGCAGGAATACGATCTCGACACGAGCTGGATGCAGCAGATGGGCGAGTGGGGCATGCACGCAGAGCCGGGCAAACGCGGCCTGACCCTGACTGAAATTCAGCTCGGTAGCTACGGCGACATCCCTACGCTCAGCCGCAACATGAGCGGGCGTCCACGCGGTGCCGGCGAGCGTCCGGACGCCTATCGTGTAGGCGCGTACGGCGTGCGCGCGAAGTCCGAAATCTGGCTGTCGAACGCGACCTTTCTTTATGAGGAAGCGCTGCAACGCCAATGGAGTTCCGCGACCGATGTGCCGTGGCACACCATCGAGCCACTACCCGACGCGGTCGAAGAGGCGGAGTGCCTGTTGTGCACGTTCTTCAACGAAGTCGAATTCGTTGCCGGTGACGTGCCCGCGCGCTGGGTCGCCAACACGACGCCGGACTTTCTCGAACCGCGCCACGTACTGATCGCACAGGTGATGGACGAAGCACGTCATATGGACGTATTCCGCAAGCGCGCGCTCGCCAACGGCGGCGGGCTGATGCGCATGTCGGGTGCGACGTCCGGATTCGTCGGTAGTATCGATCTCGCGCGTGATTTCACCGAGATGTCGACACGCCTGCACATCTCCGGCGAGGGTGCGGTACTGACGATGTTCCGCATGGGCGAACTGTTCGGACAGAACGAGGCCGAGAAAATCATGTACCGGCTGTGCGCCCAGGACGAAGCACGTCATGTGGCATTCGGCGTGATGCACCTGCGCTTCCTGTCGGAAACCGCACCGGAGCGACGCGAGGAGATCGAATTCTATCTCGACGAAGCCGAGGCACAGATTCTGTCCGGTGTTCAGAACCCCGCGGGTACGCAAGCCGAAACCGCAGAGGCGCTGGCGATTCTGCTGGGCGGCGGTAAAGAGCACTACGACGAAGGCCACAAAAAACTGCTCGTCATTCGGCGCCGTCAACTGAAGGAATACATGCAGCGCGTCAAGACCGCCGGCTTCGGTGCGCGCTTCGAAAACGGACGCTCCACGCTCCCGCAGCAATTCGCAGCGGCACACTAGCACCGAGAGGGACGAAGTATGGCGACCAAGCCTTCTCGAGGGATGGCGGTGCCCGCCGCAATGCCGGATGGTGGCGCGCAGGCGGGTGTCGAAGGCGTGCCCGAACCGAGCTTCGAATGGATGGGGCTGTCGGCCGAATGGGACATCCGCGTCAAGCCCGGCGAACACGGCCTGCGGCTCGGCGATCTCAACGTCGGCATCTACGGCGAAGTACCGGAGGTCTGGGAGGATCAGACCCGTCGACCCCGCGGGGCATTGCCGCGTCCCGGTGTGCCGCCGCTGCCCTATAACCTGCGCCACAAGCATCAGATGTGGGCCGACAGCGCGGCGAATCTGTACGAAGAAGCCATTCAGCGCCGCTGGATACCAGCGACCGACGTTCCATGGAGTTCGCTGCAGCCGCTACCCGACGACGTCGAGCGCGCAGTGTGTCAGGTCTGCACCGAACTGTCGCAATACGCCAACACCGAGATCGAGATCATCACGTATTGGCTGGACCAGATGTCCTACGGCTACTACGAGGTGAAACAGTTTCTGGCGACCGCCATATTCGATTGCGCGCGCATCATCGAGGCATTGCGCAAGCGTGCACTGTCGAACGGCGGCGGGCTCGGGGTCGAGAGTCGCGGGCTCGTCAACCGTATGATTCTCGAGAGCCGAGGCGGCTGGACCGAGTCTGTGGTTTATCTGTATCTGGTGCGCGGTACATTCACCATGCAGGTGTTGCGCGGCCTGCTGATCGCCGCGCACAACGATGCCGAACGCATGATCTTCGGCAAGGCGATCGAAGACCACGCGCGCCATCTGACCTACGGCTACGATCACCTGAAATACTCGATCTCACATCAGGCGGGCCAAGCCGACATCCTGCAGACGCTGCTCACCCTCGGCGAAGTGATGATGGCCGCGGAACTCGAGGAGTCGACGATGCGGCCCGCACTCGCGATCATCTTTGGCGGCGGCATCAAGGGCGGCCGCACGCTCGGCATGGAGACCTACCTGCACCTCGTTGGAGATTTCGTGCGCAACTACGTCGCGGTCTGCGACTGGCTGGGCGTGCCGCGAGACGAAATGCTGCACCCGCTGTTGAAGAAATATCTGGAGCATTGAGCATGACCGTGAGCGCAGCCGAACTATCCGCGGCGTGGCTCGAACGCGCTCGCGATGCGGTCAACGCCGATCGGGCGTTCCGCAAGCGCGGGTCCATCGATGCCAGGATAGGGCTGAAAGTCGGCGGCGCCAGCTACCTGGTGACCTTCAGCGGCTTCAGTTGCCACACAGTGCAGACCGCGAATGGCAACGATCTTCGCGACGCGGATTTCGTCATCGACATGGGTGCTGATGAGTGGGCGCGTTTCCTCGACGGTCGCCGCAGCGGCGAAGGCCGCTCGCTGGTGGAACTCGATACGACGGACACGATCGTGAGCGCAGCGAACCCACGCAAGCAACTGGACTTTCTGCGCTATCACACCTCAGTGCAGGCTTTCTTCGACGCCGGCGTGCGCGCCGAGACGTCGTAAAGCCGCGCGCGTCCGTCATGCCGATCTACGCGTACCGATGCCGCGCGTGCGGCGGCGTGACCGACGCGTACGCGTCGATCGACAGTCCACCCTCCGCCATCGACTGCGCGCACTGTCAGGCTCACGACACGCATCGCATCATTGCTCGCGTCGCCTACCACGCCTCGGACAACACCAAGACCGCCAAACTCGACCCCAAGTACGAAAAGATGGTTGACGATTCAATGCACAAGAGCCGCAGCGCCGACCCGAATCGGCTGTTGCGCAAGTTGAAGCCGTTCAGCGATTCTCGAGATTGAAAGTGCAGGATTGAACGCAGCGTGGATACCGAACGGCGCATCAACGTCGAGACGCAACTACTCTTTCAGGAAGACACAATCGCGAAGCTGAATGACGCACTGGTCGATCAGCAGCGCCAGTTGGATGAGATGCGTGATGTGATCGCACGGCTCATCGAGTTGATCGAGCGGCGTGACGACGATCCGGGCTATTCGATCGAAGAAGAGCGCCCGCCCCACTATTGAATCAATCGCAGCCGGGTCCACTGCGATTGAAACGATCATACCGGGCGGTACTCAATCGTCGCCTTTGCTGCACGCTGCCGCGATCCATTTCCCCTTCATGTCGATGTGCACCTCACCACCTTTGCCCATCGTTCGTACGACGTTCGCGGTATAGGCCGCCGGCGACGATGCTTGAAACGTCGCGTGGGTTTGCGACGGTTCCGGCGCGCCACAGGTCTCTTCGAGTTCCAGAACACTCGCGGTCTTCGTGATGACGTTGCGCTTGCAGCCGGGACTCTCGCTTTTCATCAAAGCGTTGCGATCGAGATCCTCTGCGGTCACACACGTACGGTAGGTGTGCGTCTGCACCTTGCCAGCGCGTGCCTGAATCATCGCTTCGATTTTGGCACGCTGATCTGGCGGCATCTTCGCCAGCGCTTCCTGCGGGACCGGCATTCCAGCAAAGGACGTCGACATCGTGACGTCCCATGCACCGGCCTTGATATCGAATGAATCGGCGCCAAGGACATAAAGAGGTACGACACACGCCGCGAACGCAACCAGTCGAGTCAACATGACGGCCTCCAGAATATGCGGTGCGCTACACGAACACGAACTACAGGGCGCGCAGACGTTTGCTGCGCTGGGCTGCGATTCGGCCGATGTCTCGACAGGCATCCGAGCAGAACCGCGCCGACGCATACGGCACAAACCAGTCGTCGCATGCCGGACAACGCGTCGCTTCGCACTTCATCTCGGGTAGCGCACCGGCGCGACGCTCCGCCATCAACGTGGCAATGCGCGGATTGTGTTTCACCATGTCACGAAATGCCAGATCGCTGACATCGAGCAGGTCGATGATCGTACCCACTTCCAGCCGCGGTGAACGCAGCAACAACGCGATGGCTTCTTCTTCCAGTGTCATGCAATCAACGTTTTGTGACGCGTGGAATTCCAACCAGTGATCTTACCGAACCGGGGCCGCTTTGAAGCGGAATTGCGCCGCGTTATTTCGCCCATCGTTTCGAGCGCCCTTCCAATACCGCCGGGAAACATCGGACCGGAAGGCGACCGTCACTCGACAGTAACACTCTTGGCCAGGTTGCGCGGCTGATCGATGTCGCAACCGCGTTCGATCGCCATCCGATATGCAAACTGCTGCAGCGGCACCAGCATCAACAGCGGATCGAGCATCTCGTGCAACCGCGGTACCACGATCACATCGTCGACAGACACGCCAAGCGTGGCCACATGGCCAAGGGCCAGCACCGGCCCGCGGCGGGCACGAATTTCTTCGATGGTCGAGATGTTCTTTTCGAACAGATCGTCCGATGGGATGATGACAACGGTGAACGTCTCCGGCGATATGAGCGCCAAAGGGCCGTGTTTAAGTTCAGATGCTGGATACGCTTCAGCATGTAAGTAGCTAATCTCCTTGAGTTTCAGAGCGCCCTCCATCGCCAGTGCATAGCCTTCGTTGCGGCCAACGAAGTAGGCGTTGGCGAACTGCGCGTACTTCCTCGCGAGTTCCGCCGGCTGCTCCTCCATCGCGATCAACGCCGTGAGATGGTCCGGCAATGCCTCCAACGCATCGATTAGGCGCCGCCCGGCGCCCGCCGAAACGTCTTTCATTCGACCCAGGTGCAGCGCAAGTAGCACGAATGCAACCAGTGTCGAGGTGAACGTTTTTGTCGACACGACAGCGATTTCGGGACCCGCGTGCAGATACACGCCGCGTCCACAGGCACGCGCAATGCTGCTGCCGACGACGTTGACGATCCCAACGACCACGCCACCTTTGCGCTTGATCTCATCGACCGCTGCGAGTGTGTCGAACGTCTCGCCCGACTGGCTCACCGCGATGTACAGCGTGTCGTCTTCGATGACCGGATTGCGATATCGGAACTCGGCGGCCGATTCCGCATCGCACGGAATTCGACTCAGTCGTTCAATCATCCTGGCCCCGAGAAATCCCGAAATGCACGCCGATCCGCAGCCGAGAATCTTGATGCGGCGGAAGCGCAGCAGTTCGCGCGCGGTGAGTTCGAGCCCATCCAGCCGCGCGGTGCAGAAACGTCGATCGAGACGGCCACGCAACGTGCTGCGAACGGCCTCGGGCTGTTCGTGAATTTCCTTCGTCGTGTAGTGGCTGAACGCGCCTTTCGACAACTGTTCGTCGACCAACGCGAGGGTTGTCGGTTGCTTCGATGTGGGTGGTGATGCATCGAGCGAAATCAAGCGGTAACCACGCGCGTCTACGACCGCGATCTCCCCGTCGTCGAGATAGATCGCCTGCTGCGTGTGCCGGACCAGCGCTGACGCATCCGAAGCGATGAACATTTCTTTGTCGCCAATGCCTAGGATCACCGGACTGCCATTGCGCGCCACAACGATCTGGGAGGGATATCTCGCGTCGATGACCGCAATGCCATACGTGCCGGTAATCGCGCCCAATGCGGTGCGCACCGCGTCTTCGAGTGAGTCGGCATCCACGCTGGCGATGAGTTGTGCCAGCACCTCAGTGTCGGTTTCCGAAACGAACTCGACACCCCGGCCCTCCAGTTGCGCGCGCAATGCATGTGCGTTTTCGATGATCCCGTTGTGAACGACCGCGATCCGGCCCGTGGCATCGAGATGCGGGTGCGCATTGACGTCGTTCGGCGCACCGTGCGTCGCCCATCGCGTATGGCCGATCCCAACCACGCCGCTGAAGCGCTTCGGCAGGCTTGCCTCCATATCGCGCACCTTGCCCTGGCGCTTGTGAACTTCGATACCACGCTTTCGATGTAGCGCCAGCCCGGACGAGTCGTAGCCGCGATACTCCAGACGATGCAGGCCTTCGACGAGAATCGGCACCGCATTCTGGTGTCCAACATAACCAACGATTCCGCACATTTATGGTGTTTTCCTGTGTGAGCGATGAAAAGATGGCATCGAGTGGCTTCAGCCGTAGATCAGTCGCCGGATCTGGCGCTCGCTGAGCGGTGCCACGCCGAACGGGCGCGTGGTGAGTTCGTGCGCGATCCGTCGATAGATCAGGTTGTTCGTCAGCCGACCATTGGACTTCAACTCGCTGTGCCGGCGCCGGACGTAGGCTTCCGGCGTTTCGCTCGATAACAGGTCGAGCAGTTCGAGCACCGCGCGGCGCGCCTCGTTGGCATCGAGCCGCGTGGATCTGGCAAGGTGAGCCGAGAGTTCATCGACGTCGTACATGGCCGGAGATTAGGGACCCCAGGCGACCGTCAAGCAACTTTTTTGCCCGCTTTCGGGCAGAAAATTACAATCCACTGGCGAATCGGTCGCCATTTGCGTCTCTTATCGGTCGGCGCGAGCAGCGCGGATCGGGTTGGCCGAGTTGGAGAATCGAGGGAAATTGATGTTCGGCGGTCGTTGAGGAACAATGCCGCGCTATTCAGCGCTACCCGCCCATGCCGAGCGACGCTCATCTCAGCCAGGCCCAGCCGCATGCACACTAACGGCAGTGCGACCGACGCGCAGCCAACGGCACCGTCTTCGCGAATGGCACCGCTGATCCTCGGCGCGGTCGGTGTGGTCTACGGCGACATTGGCACCAGCCCGCTCTATACCTTGCGGCAGTGTTTCTCCGGCATTCACCGGCTGGACCTGTCGGTCGCCAACATCATGGGCATTCTGTCGATCCTCTTCTGGTCACTGATGATCATCGTGACCCTGAAGTACGTGACCCTGATCATGCGCGCCGACAATCGCGGTGAAGGCGGTATCCTCGCACTGACAGCGTTGGTTTCGCGTGGCCTGGAGTCGCAGCCGAGGCGCCGCGCTTGGTTGGTCGGTCTCGGCATACTGGGCGCCGCGATGTTCTACGGCGACGGCATGATCACGCCGGCGATTTCGGTGCTTGGCGCGGTGGAAGGATTGGGCGTCATCACGCCTGCGCTGCACAAGTTCATCGTGCCCGTAGCGGTCGTCATCATCATCATGTTGTTCACGATTCAACGCACCGGCACGGCCCGTGTCGGCGCCTTTTTCGGCCCTGTGATGTGCGTCTGGTTTGCGACGCTCGCGGTGCTCGGAGCGATTGAGATCTTCGACCGGCCGCAGGTGCTCGAAGCCATCAATCCGGTTCACGCAGTCAGTTTCGTCATCGACAACCCGACCGCGGCATTCCTGGCACTGGGCGCCGTCATTCTGGCCGTGACCGGTACCGAAGCGCTGTACGCCGACATGGGGCATTTCGGCATCTCGCCGATCCGCCGCGCGTGGATGTTGTTCGTGATGCCGTCGCTGGTACTGAATTACTTCGGCCAAGGCGCCCTGCTGCTGGACGATCCAACCAGGATCGAAAATCCGTTCTACCTGATGGCACCTACCTGGGCGTTGATTCCACTGGTGTTGCTCGCCACGTGCGCCGCGGTGATCGCATCGCAGGCGGTGATTTCCGGCGCGTTCTCGCTGACCCGCGCGGCGATTCAGATGGGCTACTGCCCTCGACTGACTCTGCAGCACACGTCCGAGCAGGAAATCGGCCAGGTCTACGTTCCATTCATCAATTGGGCATTGTTCATCGCGGTGATCCTGCTGGTGGTTGGATTCCGCCACTCCGGCAATCTCGGCGGTGCCTACGGCATCGCCGTCACATTGGCGATGCTGATCGATTCGATTCTGATTCTCTTCGTGATGCGGCGCGTGTGGCGATGGCCGACCGTGATCGCGGTGGCGATTGCACTACCGCTGGCACTGATCGATCTCGCTTTCCTGACCTCGAACGCGCTGAAGATTCCCTCCGGCGGCTGGTTCCCGATCGTCATAGGCATCGCGGTCTTTACGGTGCTGACGACATGGAAGAAGGGCCGCGCGATGCTGATGGGTCGACTGTCCGACGAGTCGCTGCCCGTCGACGACTTCATTGCGAGCATCGAACTCGATCCACCAACGCGGGTACCGGGCACCGCTGTGTTTCTGACCTCTGCCGTCAACTCGGTGCCGCACTCGCTGCTGCACAACCTCAAACACAACAAAGTGCTGCACGAGCGCGTGGTGTTCCTGACAATCGTCTCGCGTGACATTCCATACGTTTCGCTCGACGAGCGCTACGAGATCAAACCACTGGGCGGCGCATTCTTTCAAATCACCGCGTTTTACGGGTTTTCCGAAGACGCCGACGTGCCGCGACTGCTCGAGCAATGCGGACGCGGCGGATTCGCCTTCAAGATGATGGAAACGTCGTTCTTCGTTTCGCGCGAATCGCTGATCGCCGCCGGAACGCCGGGCATGGCGAAATGGCGCGAGCGCCTGTTCGTGTCCATGTCGAAGAATGCTACGAAGGCGTCCGACTTCTTTGCCATCCCATCCAATCGCGTCGTCGAACTCGGCACTCAGGTCGAAATATAGGGGCCGGCGCCGCGAACAATCCTTGCGCCATCGTAGGATCGTTAGAAATCGCTGTCGCTGAACGATGGCGTGGCCGGGCGCATGCTATGCCTGCGGTGGCCCCCACCTGGCCGGATGGATTGAGCCGTCGGATCCAGGCGCCCTCCTCATGTCATCAAATTCCATCAAACCTTTGCGTTCCGCCCCAAGATAGTGTTGAAATCCACACCGGGATCGCGTCTACCTGGGTTCATCCACAGGACTTGCAATGTACGACATCGCCATGTCGGGGTGCAGGGTTGTCACGCGGTCTCCGGCATGACAGGGGAACGTGCTGGATTCGGGGGGCCGGTCTCGCACGAGATCGATTACATCAACAATACGGTCGCGCTACCTCTCAGCCGGCCTAAGGAACGAAGCAAGACACCATGACACCAGACAGAACTCAGCGATCCCGTGCGGTCGTACTGATGGCGCTGATGCTGACAGTGCCCGTCTATGCCGCCGACACGCAGCCTCTCGACAACCTCCTCGCGCAACAGTCCGCCACGGACAAGGCGGCGAAGGCAGCCCAAGACAAGGTCGATCAACTCGACGATGGGACCCAGCAAATGCTGACCAAGTATCGTCGCGCGATCGAAACGACCCAGAGCATCACGAAATACAACACGCATCTGACGGACCAGGTCCTCGAGCAACGCAAGGAGATCGAGTCCGTCAACGATCAACTCGCGACGATCGAGACCACCAGTCGCGACGTGTTCCCGCTGATGGAAAACATGGTCGACATGCTCGCCAAGTTCGTCGCCGCCGACATGCCGTTCAAGCTCGAGGAACGCACCAAGCGGGTCCAAGGCTTGAAAGACATCATGGATCGCGCCGATGTCACTGTTTCGGAGAAATATCGCCGCATTCTCGAGGCATATCAGATCGAGATGGAATACGGACGCACGCTCGACAGCTACGAAGCAAAGCTCGGCGAGGGCGATTCGGCGACGGTCGTCGACGTCGTTCGCGTTGGACGCGTCGCGCTGGTGTATCGCCGTCCCGACGGCAAAGACGCCGGCTACTGGAACAAAGAAGAGGCCAAATGGGTGTCCGACCCAGGTGAAGAAAAAGATATCGCCGCCGCACTGGCGGTCGCCGAGAAGAAAGGTGCCCCTGATGTCCTGTGGGTCAAGCTGCCAGCCCCAACGGAGGTGCAACGGTGATGCGTTCAATCAAGCTCGTGACGATGCGCAGGCTGACACTGCTGACGGCCGTCAGTCTGCTTGGGCTGCAGGTGGTGCCGGCACACGCCGCGGCGGCGTTGACGCTCGAACAGCTGCTGCAGCAGGTCAAGAATGTTCGTACGCAGGAATCGGCAGAAAATGCCAAGCGAATCAGAGACTTCACGGCGAATCGTGCAGAACAGGCTAAGTTGTTGGCGGACGCCGAGAAGGCCCAAAAGGCCGCAGAGGATCGCAGCAACGCGCTGTCTGCCGAATTCGACAAGAACGACAAGGAGATCAACGACGTCAACGCGCTGCTGAAGCAGCGTCAGGGCAACCTCGGCGAACTGTTCGGCGTGACGCGTCAGGTGGCCGGAGATACTGCCAACGTCGCGGAGCAATCGATCATCAGCGCGCAGTTCCCGGATCGGGAAGAGTTCCTGCGTGCGCTCGCTTCGGCGAAAAAGCTGCCATCGATCTCGGAACTCGAGCGGCTGTGGTTCGAAATGCAGCGTGAAATGACGGCGACCGGCCAGATCGAGCGCTTCGAACACGCGGTGCTGCAGCCCGATGGACATTCCGAAACGGCTCAGGTCGTTCGCATCGGTCCATTCACGATCATGTCGAACGGAAAATATCTGTCGTACCTGCCGTCGCTGAAGAGCCTTGCCGTGCTGGCGCGGCAGCCGCCCAGCCGCTTTCTTTCGGCCGCAAAGAACTTCCAGGCCGCCACCACCGGCTACGTCCGGACTCCGGTCGATCCGGGTCGGGGTGTCCTGATTCAATTGTACGGTGAGCGCCCCGACATCGCCGAACGTATCGAGCAGGGCCAGGAGGTCGGCTACGTCATCATCGCCGTCGGTGTGATCGGCGCGTTGTGCTGGGCCTGGCAGTTCCTCTATTTGATCCGTACCCGTATGAAGGTGGCGGCTCAGCAGAAGGATCTCGAGCATCCGCGCGCCGACAATCCGTTGGGTCGCGTGCTGCTGTCGTTCAAGGGCGATGCGTCGCGCATCGAAGAAGATTGGGAGGTCGCAGAGTTGCGGATTTCCGAAGCGGTCATTCAGGAGATTCCGAAGCTCGAACGGTTCCAGGCGTTTCTACGATTGGCGGTCGCCGCCGGTCCATTGCTCGGTCTGATCGGTACCGTCATCGGGATGATCCTGACGTTCCAGAGCATCACCGAGTCCGGATCGAGCGATCCGAAACTGATGGCGCACGGTATCAGCCAGGCGATGATCGCGACGGTGCTCGGCCTCGGCATTGCCATACCGCTGCTGTTTGGCAATGCGGCCCTGAGCGCGCTGTCGCGTCAGCTCACGTCACTGCTCGACGGGCAGACGTCTGGCCTGCTCGCCGAAATGATCGAGAAGAAAAATGCTGGATAAGCTGCAGGCGCCCTACCAGGCGGTTGTGAACCTTGTCGATGGCGGCGGTCCGTTCGTGTTCTTCATCTTTATCTCGGGCGTCATCCTGTGGACGTTGGTGATCGAACGGATCTGGTTCTTCTCCCGGGTGTTGCCCGGCGAGATCGAGAGCACGATCGAGAAATGGAATGCACGCACCGACCACTTGTCCTGGTGCGCGCGACAGATTCGAGAGGCGATGATCTCGCGTCTGGACTCGCGGATGGCGACCAACCTGCTGTTGATGCGCGTGCTCGTACCGATGGCGCCGTTACTGGGTCTGATCGGCACGGTCAGTGGCATGCTGGAGGTGTTCGACTCGATGGCGCTGCGCGGTTCCGCCGATGCGCGCACGATGGCGACGGGGGTGTCGCACGCAATGCTCTGCACGATGTCCGGGCTCGCGGTCAGCATCACAGGACTGTATCCGGTGTATCACTTCACCACCGTGGCGAAGCGAAAATCCGAAGTGATCTCCGACCAGTTGAGGTTCTGACATGCGTTCACGCCGACATGCAGAACAGGCTCACGAGGAAGCACACGGCATCGACCTCGCGCCGATGCTGGATTTCGTACTGAATCTACTGATCTTTTTCATCATCATCGCGGTGTTCGTCAAAGAATCCGGATTGACGGTGCAGCGTCCCACCGGGGAACCCCCGCCAAAGAACGCTGACAAAAGTATTGCGATCCAGATTCTTCAGAACGGCGACGTGTGGATCGAAGGGCGCGTGGTCGACCCGGAGGCGATTCGCGCCAACGTGGAGCGACTGCATGCGGTCGCACCCAAGGCAGGTGTTCTGATCATCGCCGATCCTAAGGCGGAGACCGGCCTCGTGGTCACCGCGATCGATCAGTGCCACCTCGCCGGTGTCTACAACGTGACCTTTGCAACCGGAGAGGAGTAACCGCCATGGCGCTACGCAGTCACGCTCCAGATCAAGAGGACCACGGTATCGACCTCGCACCGATGCTGGATTTCGTACTGAACCTGTTGATCTTCTTCATTATTACGACGTCGTTCGTCAAGCAGACCGGCGCAGTCGTCGACCGCCCCAGTGCCGACACGGCGATCCACCGAGAATCGGGCAATCTGTTGATTGCGATCAAACCGGACGGTGAAATCTGGATGGATCGAAAGCAGACGGCGCTGCGCGAAGTGCGTCCGATACTCGAAAAGCTGCACATTGAGCGGCCGGAGGACACCGTTGTAATCATTGCCGACAAACTCGCCCCCGCCGGTCAAGTCGCAAAAGTGATGGACCAGGCCCGCAAGGCCGGCATCAAAGAAGTTGCGTTGTCGGCGACCCCGGGGTCCGTCTAGCAGAGGGGTGCATCATGGATTCCACGTTCGTCAGACTTCCAATCGCGTTCATCCTCGGCCTCGCGTTTGCGATGGGCTTGTATTGGTTTTTATGGATTGCCGTCAGCGGGCACAGCGGCTTCGGTGAGTTGAAGCCGGCCCTGAAGATTAATTTTACGGTGCTGCGTCACGACACCGAAACCGAGACCAAACGCGAAAAGATGGTCCAGCCGAAACCCGAAAAGGTGCCGGAAATTCCGCAAATCTCCAATGTCACCAATGCTCTCAATTCCGCCGGGATCAGTTCGGTCAACGTTTCGTTCGACACGTCAAACCTCGGGCATGGCATTTCCGTCGGGTCCGACCGCGACGTCATTCCGTTGGTACGCATCAATCCTGAGTATCCGTCGCGGGCCCGTTCGCGCGGTATCGAAGGCTGGGTGCAGGTCGAGTTCACCATCACCGCCGCCGGCACCGTAGCCAACCCGCGGGTCGTCGACGCCGATCCGAAGGGACTCTTCGACCGGGCCGCGATTACCGCGATCGGCCGTTGGAAATACAATCCGAAGGTCGTTGACGGTCGCGCGCAGGAACGCCGTGGCGTGATGGTCGTGTTGACGTTCAAGTTGGAGAAATAGAGGTGCGCGTTTCAACTGCAGTCGCGATTGGAGTGGTGATGCTGGGTGGAATCGGCGCCGCGTCGCTGCCGACCGCCGCCATTGCGGCGGAGAAGGAACAGCGCGCGCCCAGCATCGATGTCAGCACCGGCAAGAAACTCAACGAAGCCATCGAAGCGCTCAATGCGCAGAAGTACGCGGACGCGAAGGCGGTGCTCGCGAAAATGAACATGGAAAAGTTGAGTCCGTATGAAAAGAGCCGCGTCTACCAGATCTACGCGTCCATCGCCGGCGCGCAGAACGACTATGACGGCGTTCGGAAGAACATGCAGGCTGCGATCGCGACGGGCGGACTGAACGAGGAAGAACAGCAGGAAGCACGCTATCAGATCGCGCAGATGTTCATCGCGCAGGAAAAGTGGCAGGAAGGCATCAATGCGCTGAACGAGTGGTTCAAGACCGCAGTGAACCCGAACTCCACTGCCTATTACCTGCTCGCGGTGGCCTACTATCAACTGAAGAAACTCGATCAGGCGCTGGCCCCCGCCCAGAAGGCCGTCGAACTGTCCGATAAGCCTAGAGAGAGTTGGCTGCAACTGCTGCTCGCGTTGCGCATCGAAAAGGAGCAGTACCAGCAGGCGATACCGTTGTTGAAACAACTCGTGATGGCAGATCCATCGAAGAAGCAATACTGGGTACAGCTGTCGGCAGTCAATCGTCAGTTGGAGCGATATCCCGAATCTCTGGCGGTCCTCGAAGTGGCCAATGTCGGCGGACTGCTGAAAACAGACTCCGACCTGCGCCCACTGACCGAACTCGAAGCGTTCACCGGCATCCCCTATCGCGCCGCGAAAAACATGCAGAAATTCGTCGCCAACGGCACCTTCAAATCCGACGAAAAGACCTACGAACGGCTCGGGTTTTCGTGGATCGAGGCGCGCGAATACAAAGACGCCATCGCGCCCTTGCAAAAGGCCGGCGAGTTGAGTCCTACCGGAGAGACGTTCGTGCGCCTCGCGGAGGTTCAGTTGCAGCGGCAGGATTGGGCGGGTGCCGCGGATGCGCTGAAACAGGCGCTCGCGAAGGGTCGCCTCAAGGACACGGGCAATACGCAACTGCTGATGGGCATCGCGCTGTACAGCGACAAGAAGCCAAAGGAGGCACGCGGCTGGTTCGTCAAGGCGGCGGCCCACGACAAACAGAAGAAGCAGGCCGACGCCTGGATCAAACACATCGACTCCGAGCAGTCGTCTTAGCCTGTTTTGGGCAGGGGATTTCATGGCACTCACTATTACGTTTCAGCTTTCGGACCGCGATATCGAACATCTCGGCGAGCTGATGAACGAGGCGAAGGAGAAAGCCTCTTCACTGGGCGAAGACGACGTCATCCGCGCCGCGCGCGATCTACTCGACGAGGCCGGCGGTGCCGATATGCCTGATTTCATCCGAGAACGGATGGAAAAGCTCAAGCAGCTCATTCGCATGCTCGAAGACAAGGTCTGGGAACTGTCCGGTGATGATCGCGCGCGAATCACCAACGCGCTGGCGTACTTCGCCGACCCGGACGACATCATTCCGGACAACGTGCCGGGGTTCGGTTTTCTCGACGACGCGGTCGTGATCGATCTCGTCTGCCAGGCACTGCGCCACGATATCGAAGCCTACGAGGATTTCTGCAAGTTCCGCGCTGCCGAGGAAGAACGCCGCGGCAAGTCCATCGACCCGCTGTTGCCGGAACAATGGCTGCGCACACGACGCACCCAACTGCATGAGCGAATGCGTCGCCGGCGAGAGACGTTGTGGGATCGCCGCCTGCGCGGTCGCCGGCATCAGCCGACCACCGTCATCATCTAACGCCCCGCCCCGAAAAAGGCGATCGTTGACGAAGCTCCGCCGACGCGGCGTTTTTTGACCACCTAGATCAGCGCGCGCGAGCCGCCCGGCACCGCGCAGCCAGCGGAGCAGACCGGACCATTTCCGCGCGTCAGTCTGGCGCAGTACAATGAGCTGCGCATGGGTCTTGGATACATCGCCCTGCCAAGCTCTAACAAGTAAGGAGAGGGGCGCAGATGCCCACGTCGCCCGGTTTCTGGTCGATCGCCGTCTATGTTGTCGGCACGGTTTCCCTCTGCGGAATCATGCTGGGCCTGTCGGCACTGCTGGGCGGAACGAGCGGTGCGCGGGCGCGCAACGAACCGTTCGAATCCGGCGTGGTGTCGGCATCGCCCGAACGACTGCGCTTGTCGGCAAAGTTCTATCTGGTGGCCGTGTTCTTCGTGATTTTCGACGTCGAAGCACTGTTCCTCTATGCCTGGTCGATCTCGGTACGGGAGTCCGGCTGGGCCGGTTTCTTCGAGGCGTTCACGTTCATCACGATCCTGCTGGTGAGCCTGTTCTACCTCGCCCGAATCGGCGCGCTGGATTGGGCGCCACGCGCGCGTCAACCCGCCCGCACCACTCTTGGGGCGCATTTCCACGTCGAGCCCATCCAACCTACGCAGCAGTCGAGCGCTCAATGAAATATACCTTCACGCGGATCGAACCGAACCGCCCCACCGGTGTCTCTCCGTTGACGAAAGATTACACCCAGCCGGAATCGGCAGAGGTGTTCACCGAGGAGCAGGTTCGGCGCAACGTCTTCGTGGGGAAGTTGCAGGACCTGGTGAACTGGGGACGCAAGAATTCGATTTATCCATTCAATTTCGGCTTGTCGTGTTGCTACGTCGAAATGGTCACGACATGGACCTCGACGCACGACATTGCACGCTTCGGGGCCGAGGTCATTCGCGCGTCGCCGCGTCAGGCGGATCTGATGGTGATCGCAGGGACCTGCTTCATCAAAATGGCACCCGTCGTTCAGCGCCTGTACGAACAACTGCTCGAACCGAAGTGGGTCATTTCCATGGGCGCCTGCGCAAACTCGGGCGGTATGTACGACATTTACTCGGTCGTTCAGGGGGTGGACAAATTCCTGCCCGTCGACCTGTACATCCCGGGATGCCCGCCGCGCCCGGAAGCCTTTCTACAGGGATTGATGCTGTTGCAGGACTCGATCGGCAAAGAACGGCGACCCCTGTCGTGGACCGTCGGCGATCAAGGCATCTACAAGGCCAACATGCCGGCACAGCGCGACATCAAGCTCGTCGAGCGCCGGGCACAGACGAAGCTGCGCAGCCCGGATGAGTTGTGAACGCCGTCGCTGCACCCACCCAGCTAGCGCGACCCGCGGTCTTTCGCGATCTGTTTGCGCGCTTTACTGAATCGGACTTCACCGAACAATCCACCGTGGACAGGGTACCCACGCTGTGGACCACCGCGGCGCGATTGCATGAGGTGCTGCGCTATCTGAAGGACGGTGTCGCGCGACCGTATTCGATGCTGTTCGACCTCACCGCCACGGACGAGCGCGTTCGAAAACACCGTCGCGCGCTGCCCGCATCCGATTTCACGCTCATCTACCACCTGTTGTCGATCGAACGCAACGAAGACATTCGCATCAAGGTTGCGCTGCGCGGCGACTTCCCGTCGATCGAGTCGATCGTGCCGATCTTCGTCAACGCGAACTGGTACGAGCGCGAAGTATGGGATCTGTTCGGTATCACCTTCCGTTCTCATCCTCATCTGCGGCGCATCCTGTTGCCGCCGACGTGGGAAGGCCATCCGCTGCGCAAGGAATATTCCGCACGCGCAACGGAATTCGATCCGTTTCAGCTCGACGCACTGCGGCAGGACCAGGAACAGGACGCGCTGCGATTCCGGCCCGAGGAATGGGGCATGCGCCGTGCAACCGGTGATCACGACTTCATGTTTCTCAATCTCGGGCCGAACCATCCGTCCGCGCACGGTGCTTTTCGTATCGTGCTGCAACTCGATGGCGAAGAGATCGTAGACTGCGTACCCGACATCGGCTATCACCACCGCGGCGCCGAAAAGATGGGCGAGCGGCAGTCGTGGCACACCTACATTCCGTATACCGACCGTGTCGACTATCTCGGCGGCGTGATGAACAACCTGCCGTACGTGCTGGCACTCGAAAAGCTCGCCGGCATCGAGGTGCCGGACCGCGTGAAGACGATCCGCGTAATGCTGTGCGAGTTCTTCCGCATTTTGTCGCACCTGCTGTACTACGGCACGTTCTGCCAGGACGTCGGCGCAATGAGTCCGGTGTTCTACATGTTCGTGGACCGGCAGAAGGGTTACGACGTCATCGAGGCCATCACGGGTTTCCGCATGCATCCGGCGTGGTTTCGCATCGGCGGTGTGGCGCACGATCTGCCGGTCGGCTGGGAGAAGAAGGTCCGCGAGTTCGTCGACTGGCTGCCGAAGCGGCTGATGGAGTACCGTAAGGCGATCCTGACGAACTCGATTCTCGTTGCACGCGCACGCGGCGTGGCGTCGTACACGACCGCGGATGCGCTCGACTGGGGCGTGACCGGCGCGGGGCTGCGCGCGACCGGCTGCGACTACGACCTGCGCAAGGCACGGCCGTATTCCGGCTACGAGAATTTCGACTTCGACGTGCCGCTCGGTACGCGCGGTGATGCGTACGACCGCACCCTGGTTCGCGAAGGGGAAATTCATCAGTCACTGCGCATCATCGAGCAATGCCTCGACAACATGCCGGCCGGGCCGTACAAGGCCGACCATCCGCTGACGTGCCCGCCGCCGAAAGAACGCACGCTGAAGGACATCGAAACGCTGATCACGCACTTCCTCGGTGTGTCGTGGGGTCCCGTGATGCCGGCCGGCGAGACCTCGCAGATGATCGAGGCCACCAAGGGTATCGCCGGATACTTCCTGACGAGCGACGGCAGCACGATGAGCTACCGGACGCGCCTGCGAACACCGAGCTTTGCGCATCTGCAGCAGATTCCGAGCGTGATTCGCGGCCGGATGGTGCCGGACCTGATCGCCTACATCGCCTCGATCGACTTCGTGATGTCGGACGTCGACCGATGACCGACGCCGTCAAGATCATCGATCCCCAATCGCCGGCGTTTCAACTGAGTGACGCCGAACGGCGCGACATCGAGCGCGCGATGCAGGCCTACCCCGATCCGCGGGCTGCCAGCATCGAGGCATTGAAAGTGGTTCAGAAGCATCGTGGCTGGGTGCCCGACGCGGCAATCGGTGCGATCGCATCGGTGCTGGGCATCAGCGCCGTCGATCTCGAGGGTGTGGCGACATTCTACAGTCTCATCTTCCGCCATCCGGTCGGCCGCCATGTCATCAAGGTCTGCGACAGCATCGCCTGTCATCTCACCGGTTACGACGAACTGCGCGACGGCCTGACCGCCGCACTGCGCATTCGGCTCGGAGAAACGACACCGGACCAGCGCTTCACCCTGTTGCCGATTTGTTGCCTCGGTGCCTGCGATCGCGGCCCTTGTCTGATGATCGACGACGACCTGCACGGCCCTCTCGAGCCCGACCAGGTTGCGAAATTGCTGGAGGGTTACGCATGAGTCTGCGCAGCGCGCGTGATCCAGATTACGCGCGGCCGCTGACGCGGCTGATCGACCTCGCGGCCGGCCCGCTCGACTTCGACGGCTATCAGGCCGAGAACGGTTACGCGACGTTCCGCAACGCAGTCACGCAGATGTCCAGCGCCGACGTGCAGGGCATCGTCAAAGGATCGAACCTGCGCGGTCGCGGCGGAGCCGGATTTCCGACCGGCGTGAAGTGGGGACTGATTCCGATGGGCGCCGACGCCGGAAAGAAATATCTCGTCTGCAATGCCGACGAAATGGAGCCCGGCACCTTCAAGGACCGTCTGTTGATGGAGCAGGCACCGCATCAACTCATCGAAGCCATGTTGATCGCCGGACATGCGATCCAGGCCACGTCAGGATTCATCTTTCTGCGCGGCGAATACGTCACCTCCGAAAAGCGTCTGAACCAGGCAATCGATGCCGCGCGGGCCGCCGGTTACATCGGTGCAAACATCCTGGGCGGCCCGTGGGGTTTCGACATCCATGTGCACACCGGTGCCGGACGGTACATCTGCGGCGAAGAAACCGCCCTGATCAACTCGCTCGAGGGGCGGCGGGCGACGCCGCGCGCGAAGCCACCGTTTCCGCAGATCGCCGGTCTGTGGGGGCGCCCGACCATCGTCAACAACGTCGAAACGCTATCGAATCTGCCGCACATTCTTGCCAACGGTTCAGACTGGTTCAAAAGCCTTTCGCAAGGCAAGAGCGCCGATAGCGGTACGAAGCTATATGGATGTTCCGGTCGCGCGGCCAATCCGGGTTGCTGGGAACTGCCGATCGGAACCTCCGCCCGCGAGCTGCTCGAAGTGCATGCGCGCGGCATGAAAGATGGACGTAAGCTCAAGGCGTGGCTACCCGGTGGCGGCTCGACGGATTTCCTGCTGCCAGAACATCTCGATCTGGCAATGGACTACGAAACGATCCAGAAGGCCGGCTCTCGTATGGGCACCGGCCAGATCACCGTCGTCGCCGACGATCAGAGCATCGTCTCGGCCGTTAGAAATCTCGAAGAGTTCTTCGCGCGCGAATCGTGCGGCTGGTGCACGCCGTGCCGCGATGGGCTGCCGTGGAGCGTGAAAATTCTGCGCGCGCTGGAGGCCGGCCGCGGCCGCGCAGAAGATCTCGACGTGCTCGGCAAATTGACCCATTGGCTCGGCCCCGGCAAGACATTCTGTCCGCATGCGCCCGGCGCGATGGAACCGTTGCAATCGGCGCTCAAATTCTTCCGTTCGGAGTTCGAGGCGGGCGTTGCCTCGAACGCATCACCCGCGGCAACCGTCTCCTCCACGACACCTCTCTCCTCCACCACGACAGCGGCCTGAGAGACGCGATGGCAATCATTCATGTAGACGGCGAGCCGCACGAAGTCGATCCAACAGACAATCTGCTGCAGGCATGCCTGAGTCGCGGATTCGACCTCCCCTACTTCTGTTGGCATCCGGCGCTCGGCAGCGTCGGCGCGTGCCGCCAGTGCGCGGTGAAACTCTATCGCGACGAACACGACACAGTCGGCCGTATCGTCATGGCGTGCATGACACCAGCCGCCGACAACACACGCATTTCGATCGCCGATCCGGAAGCGAAAGAGTTTCGTGAGGCGATCATCGCATTCATGATGGTCAATCATCCGCACGACTGCCCGGTCTGCGAAGAAGGCGGCCATTGCCATCTGCAGGACATGACGGTGATGACCGGACATTACCGGCGCCACTATCGCTTCACCAAACGCACCCATTTGAATCAGGATCTCGGTCCGTTCATCGCGCATGAGATGAACCGGTGTATCGCCTGCTACCGCTGCGTGCGCTTTTACAACGGCTATGCGGGTGGAACCGACTTCGGTGTGTTCAGCTCGGCGGAGAACGTCTACTTCGGCCGCAAACAATCAGGCGTATTGGAGAACGAGTTCTCCGGCAATCTCACCGAGGTCTGCCCCACCGGCGTTTTCACCGACAAGACGCACACCGAACACTACGCGCGTAAGTGGGACATGCAGTTCGCGCCCAGCATATGCACCGGCTGCGCGGTGGGCTGCAACATCTCGCCCGGCGAGCGCTACGGAGAGTTGCGCCGCATCGTGAATCGCTATCACGGGCAGCTCAACGGCTATTTTCTCTGCGATCGGGGCCGCTTCGGCTACGGCTACGTCAACCGAACTGACCGGCCCCGGAAGCCGCTGCTGAAACGCGACGGCGGCGGGTTAGAAAATGATTCGGTCGCCAACGCCCTCACGCGGGCGCGGCAACTGCTCGAGTCCGGTCACCCGGTCTTTGGAATCGGATCGCCGCGCGCGAGCCTCGAGGCGAACTTTCGTCTGCGCCAGATGGTCGGTGCCGATGCATTTTCGAGCGGCATGACACGACGCGACGCGGAATTGACAGCAACCGTGCTCGAAGTACTGCGCGACGGTCCGGTGTCCGCGGCGAGTATCCGGGCGATCGACGACGCCGATGCGGTACTTGTACTCGGCGAAGATGTGTTGGCGACGGCACCGCGTGTGGCACTGGCACTGCGGCGAGCGGCACACGGCAAAGCACTCGACATGACGCGCGAGAAGCATGTGCCGGATTGGCAATCCGCGTCGGCTTCCGATATCGCCCAGCATCAGCGCAATCCGATTTTCATCGCCACGCCGGCCACAACCGGCATCGACGACATCGCACGGCAAACGCTGCGTCTCGCACCGGCCGCAATCGCCGAACTCGGATTCGACGTGGCGAACGCGCTCGATGATACAGCCCCGGCAGCTGCCGCTGCAGACGCAGCGGTCGCGCAACAGATCGCCGACGCGCTGCGCCACGCGAAGCGACCGTTGATCGTCTCCGGGACCGGCCTGGACTCGACGGGCGTCGTTCGCGCCGCGGCCAATGTGGCGTGGGCCTTGCACAAACTCAACCCCGACGTCCTGTTGAGCCTCGCGGTGGCGGAAGCCAACAGTCTCGGTGTGGCGCTGTTCGCTGCACCACCGCTCGAGGATTGCCTGGCTCGGGTCGCGGAATCGAAGGCCGTCGTCGTGGTGCTGGAGAACGATCTCGAACGACGCATGCCGCAAGCAGAACTCGATCCGCTGCTCGCGGATGCGCGCCTCCTAGTCCTCGAGCATCAGATGACCGCCACCGCGCAACGCGCAGAAGTGGTGCTACCCGCCGCTACGTTCGCTGAAGCAACGGGCACGCTGGTGAACATGGAGGGTCGCGCGCAGCGCTACTTCCAGACTTTCGATCCGGCCTATTACGACCGCTCGATCGAAACCCTCGAATCGTGGCGCTGGTTGGGTCGTCTGCGTGGCGGCGAGACGGAAACCGAGAACCTCGATGCGGTGCTCGCCGAGTTCGAAGCGCTACTGCCACAGTTCGACGGCGTCGTCGCCGCTGCGCCCGGTGCCGACTTCCGCATTCGCGGTATGCGGGTATCACGCGCCCCGCAACGTCAATCGGGCCGCACGGCCGCGCGCGCGATCGTGTTCGTGCATGAACCGCGTTCGACACAGGACCCCGATACTGCGCTCAATTTTTCAATGGAAGGTTACAACGGCGCAGGTGCGGTTGACCGACCGCCGGAGTTGCTGCCGTTCGCGTGGGCACCCGGCTGGAACTCGCCGCAGGCGTGGAACAAACTCCAGACCGAAGTTGGCGGCGCACTACGCGGCGGTGATCCAGGCAAGTATCTGTTTCGCGCTCAACCACAGGCAACGCCACGGTACTTCGAGCCAACCGGTGAACAAACGCAGCCACCGCGACCGGAAAGCGTCGCAGGCTTTACGCCGCTACCGTTGCACGAACACTTCGGTTCCGAGGAACTGACGCGTCTGGCCGAGCCGATTCAAGCGCGCATGCCGGCGCCCTACGTGGTGTTGAATCGCGATGACGCGCAGCGCTTCGGTATCGATGAGCACGACCGCGCGCGGGTGACGATCGGTGCGTGCGTCGCAGACGTCACGGCGCGGACCCGCAGCGATTTTCCACGCGGATTCGTGGGCATCCCGGTCGGCCTGCACGGCATCGCGCCGTTCGCGACCGACACGACGTGCACCGTCGCAAAGGGAGACTGAGCGATGCTCGATGGGATGTTCGATTGGGTGACGCCCGAACTCGGCGCAATTTTCTGGGCGGTGTTCAAGGCCGTCGTCATTCTTTTCGGCGTGATCCTCGCCGGTGCGCAGATGATCTGGGTCGAACGCCGCCTGCTCGGGCTGTGGCAGGACCGCTACGGTCCAAACCGGGTCGGCTGGTTCGGTCTGCTGCAGGTCCCCGCCGACATGGTGAAGATTTTCTTCAAGGAAGACTGGACGCCGCCGTTCGTCGATCGATTCACGTTCATCCTCGCGCCGGCACTCGCAATCGGGTTGATGCTGCTCGCGTTCTCGCTGGTACCGCTGACGCCGCATTGGGTCGTCACGTCGCCACAGGACGGCATCCTGTTCTTCTTTGCCATCGCAGGATTGGCCGTCTATGCGGTGATGCTCGGCGGCTGGTCGTCGAACAGCAAATACGCGCTGCTCGGTGGCTTGCGTTCGACCGCGCAGATGATTTCCTACGAGGTGTTCATGGGCCTGTCGCTGATGGGCGTGGTGATGCAGGCCGGCAGCTTCGATCTGACGCACATCGTCGATGCGCAGCGGCACATCTGGTTCGTTTTTCCACAATTCTTCGGCTTCTGCGTCTGGGTGCTCGCCGGCATCGCCGTGATCCATCGCATTCCCTTCGACCTGCCGGAGGCCGAAGCCGAACTCGCCGCGGGCTATCACACCGAGTACTCGGGGATGAAGTTCGGCATGTTCTTCGTCGCCGAATACGTCGGCATCGTGTTGATCTCGTCGCTGACGGTCACGCTCTTTTTCGGTGGCTGGCACGTGCCGTTCGAGGATCAAATTCCGGTGCTCGCACAGGTTCCGTTCATCTGGTTCGCCGCGAAAGCCGCGATGTTCATGGCGATGTTCGTGCTATTGCGTGCTGCGCTGCCGCGGCCCCGCTATGACCAGATGATGGTAGCGGGATGGAAATTCTGTCTGCCGCTGGCGGTGTTGAACGTGTTGGGCACCGCCGCGTTCGTGCTGTGGCATGCGAACGGGACCTGATCGAATGACTCGCTTCGCATCGTTGTTGTGGTCTGCATTGCGCGGTGTCGGCACACAACTCAGATCTGTCGGCATGATCTTCATGCACGCATTTCGTCCGCGCGACGTGATCGCATACCCGGAGCAGATGCCACCGGTACCGCCCCGCTATCGGGGACGCATCGTGTTGACGCGCGATCCGGACGGTGACGAGCGCTGCGTCGCCTGCAACCTCTGTGCGGTGGCCTGCCCGGTGGGCTGTATCTCGCTGCAGAAGGCTGAACGCCCGGAGGATGGGCGCTGGTACCCAGCGTTCTTCCGGATCAATTTCTCGCGCTGCATTTTCTGCGGCCTGTGCGAAGAAGCGTGCCCGACGAACGCGATTCAACTGACGCCGGATTTCGAGATGGGCGAATACAACCGCCAGAACCTGGTCTACGAAAAAGAGCATCTGTTGATCTCCGGAACCGGCAAATACCACGACTACAACTTCTATCGGGTGGCCGGGATGTCGATCACTGGCAAAGCCAAGGGCGAGGCGCTGAACGAAGAGCCGCCGGTCGATACGAAGAGTCTGCTGCCCTGAGGTTGCCATGATCGAGACCGGCTTCTACATCGCCTCCGCCGTTGCGCTGTTCGCCACGACAATGGTCATCATCAACACCCATCCGGTGCACGCACTGCTGCATCTTGTGGTGTCGCTGCTGGCAGTCGCGATGGTCTTCTTCACGCTCGGGGCGCCGTTCGCAGGTGTGCTCGAGGTGATCATCTACGCCGGCGCCATTATGGTGTTGTTCGTCTTCGTCGTGATGATGCTGAATCTCGGGCAGCGCACCGTCGAGCAGGAACGCGTGTGGATGAAAGGTGGCGTTTGGGTCGGACCACTGATCCTTGCCGCGATTCTGCTGGCCGAACTCATCGTGCTGTTGTGGCCGGGCGATGCCCTGACCGCACCGGCGCTTTCGATCATCCCGCCGAAGGCTGTCGGCATCGCGCTGTTCGGACCGTATCTGCTCGGCGTCGAACTGGCATCGATGCTGTTGCTGGGCGGGCTCGTCGCCGCCTATCACCTCGGCCGCCACGAGGACGTCTGACGATGCTGAGCCCGATCCCGATGGAACACGGCCTGCTGCTTGCGGCAGCGTTGTTCGTACTGGGCACGGTCGGCTTGATCACCCGCCGCAACGTGCTGTTCATGCTGATGTCGATCGAAATCATGATG
Organism: uncultured Gammaproteobacteria bacterium; assembly: GCA_963812255.1. GTDB lineage: Bacteria > Pseudomonadota > Gammaproteobacteria > Pseudomonadales > Azotimanducaceae > DATJGR01. The sequence goes on from CAWEUM010000003.1 coordinate 488,803, forward strand.
AACTCCACCGCGCTGGCGTTCGTCGTCGGTGGCGCGCGTTGGGGTGAACCCGATGGCCAGGTGATGTTCATCCTGGTGTTGACCTTGCAGGCTGCCGAAGCGTGCGTCGGCCTCGCGCTGCTGATGCAGCTCTATCGCCGATTCCGCACGCTCGACATCGACGCAGCCGCAACGATGCGAGGATGAGACGCGCTTGACGAATCTGCTGCCGTTGACTTTTGCGTTCCCGCTGGCCGGCTTCGTCTGGCTGACGATCACGCGCGAGCGCCTGTCGGAAAACGCGGCAGCAATCGTCGGCGTTGGTACGGTTGGGCTGTCGGCACTGATCACCGGGCTCATCGGCTACGACTTCCTGACGCATCCGCCGAGTGGCGGCAGTCTTACGCAGACCCTGTGGACCTGGATGCAGGTCGATACGTTTGCACCGACCTTTTCGCTCAATCTCGACGCGCTGTCGTTGACGATGCTCGGCGTCGTCACCGGGGTCGGCTTTCTGATCCATCTGTTCGCCGCGTGGTACATGCGAAAAGACGACGGTTTCGCGCGCTTCTTCTCCTATATGAACCTGTTCGTCGCGGCGATGCTGTTCCTGGTGCTCGCCGACGATCTCCTGTTCCTGTATTTCGGCTGGGAAGGCGTTGGCCTGTGCAGTTATCTGCTGATCGGTTTCTGGTACAAGGATCCGGCCAACGGAGACGCGGCGCGCAAGGCGTTCATCGTCACGCGGATCGGCGACGTCGCGTTGGTGATCGGGCTGTTCGTGCTGTATCGCGAGTTCGGCACGCTGAACATCGATGTCGTGCTGCACGGTGTAGCTGACACATGGAACACGGGCAGCCCCACTGCGACACTCGTCTGTCTGCTGTTGCTCGGCGGCGCAGTCGGCAAATCCGCGCAGTTTCCGTTGCAGACCTGGCTGGCGGACGCGATGGCCGGACCGACGCCGGTCTCCGCGCTGATCCATGCCGCGACGATGGTCACAGCCGGCGTGTATCTGATTGCACGGATGCACCCTTTGTTCGATGTGTCGCCGTTTGCGCTCGAGTGCGTCGGCGTGGTGGGCGCCATCACGCTGCTGTTGGCAGGCTGCGCCGCGCTGATGCAGAGCGACATCAAGAAGATCCTCGCCTACTCGACGATGAGTCAGATCGGCTACATGTTTCTGGCGGAGGGCGTCGGCGCCTACGGCTCGGCGATTTTCCATCTGGTAACGCATGCCTTCTTCAAGGCATTGCTGTTTCTATGCGCCGGTTCTGTGATTCTCGCGATGCATCACGAACAGGACGTTTTCAGGATGGGCGGGCTGCGCACCCGGCTACCGTTCACGTTCGCCTGCATGCTGATCGGCGCGCTCGCGCTGGCGGCAGTTCCGTTCACGTCGGGCTACTACTCGAAAGATCAGGTCCTGCATCTCGCGTATGCGACCGGACACCACGAACTGTGGATTGCGGGTTTGATCGGCGCCTTTTTGACGTCGTTGTACACGTTCCGGCTGATCTTCATCGTATTCTTCGGCCCGGAGCGCTGGAACACGCCCGACCATGCTGTACCGAACCCGCCGCGTGGTGCGAGTCATACACTGCCTCTCGCGGTGCTCGCGGTGCTCGCGCTGATCGGCGGATTCCTGCGGCCACACCTGGCGGGAGTCTTGCCCGCGCCCGCCGCGACCGATGCGGATTTCGGCTGGATTGCCGAATTTCCGGCGCTGATATCGATACTCGGGATCGCTACCGCCTGGTTGCTGTTCCTGCGGATGCCGCAGTTGCCGTCGGCGCTGGCAACCCATCCGGCAACGGCGTGGATCGCTTCGCTGTGGCAGCACGCGTGGGGGTTCGACTGGCTGTACGAACGTCTGTTGGTGCGCCCCTTCATCTGGTTGTCCAGAACCAATCGAGATGATCCGATCGATCACGCGATGAACCTGGTCCCGGCCACCCTGAGTGGCCTGAACGCACTCGCATCCGCTACCCAGAACGGCAACGTGCGCTGGTATGCAGCGGTAGCTGGGGCCGGACTGTGCGTCCTGATCGCCGTGGTCGCGTTCACATGAGTGCCGCGCGATGATGCTCGTCTGGTTGATCCTGATCCCATTCGTCGGCGGACTCGCGAGCTGGCGCGGCGAACGTCTTTCACCGTCCGCGCCGCGTTGGATCGCGTTGGTGAGCATGCTGATCGCGCTTGGCCTGTCGCTGTGGCTGTGGGCCACGCGGGATTTCTCATTCGCCGGGGTCGCATTTTCCGGCGCGCTCGGCGAGCCGCACTGGACCATCGAGTATCGTGCCGCGTGGATCGACTCGTTCGGTGCAAGCTTTCATCTCGGCCTCGATGGCCTGTCGATGCTGTTGATCACCCTGACGAATCTGCTCGGCGTCATGGCGGTACTCAGCTCATGGCGCGACATCGATCGCGACGCGGGCTTCTTTCACCTGAACCTGCTAACAAACCTGGCCGGCGTGATCGGGGTGTTCCTCGCGCTCGACCTGTTGCTGTTCTTCTTCCTTTGGGAAGCAATGCTGGTACCGATGTATTTCTTGATTGCGCTGTGGGGCCATGATGCCGGCGGCAAGACCAAGCTGTACGCGGCAACGAAATTTTTCGTCTATACGCAGGCCTCGGGCTTGTTGATGCTGATCGCGATCCTGGCGCTCGCGTACGTCCACTACGACGCCACCGGAATCGTAACGTTCGACTATCAGGCGCTGCTCGGTACACCCATGGCAGCGTCCGTGGAATGGCTTCTGATGCTCGGCTTCTTCGTTTCGTTCGCCGTGAAGATGCCCATCGTGCCGCTGCACGGCTGGCTGCCCGACGCACACACCAATGCGCCGGTGGGCGGTTCTGTCGATCTCGCCGGAATCCTGCTGAAGACGGCTGCGTACGGTCTGCTGCGCTTCGGCATCCCGCTGTTTCCCCACGCATCAGTCGAGATCGCGCCATTGGCAATGTGGTTGGGCGTGGCCGGTGTGGTGTACGGCGCGGTTGTAGCGTTTTCTCAGAACGACATCAAGCGCCTGGTCGCCTACACCAGCATCAGCCATATGGGCTTCGTCGTAATCGGCATCTATGCCGGTACCGAACAAGCATTGATCGGCGTCGCCGTGCAGATGGTCGCCCACGGCCTGTCGGCCGGTTCGCTGTTCATTCTATGCGCTCAGATCCGTGATCGCCTGCAGACACGTGATCTGCGCGACATGGGCGGCCTGTGGGCGCGGCTGCCGAATCTGCCGAGACTGCTGTTGTTCTTCGCACTTGCGGCGCTCGGATTGCCCGGACTCGGCAATTTCGTTGGCGAATTTCTGATTCTCTCGGGTACGTTCGTCATCGCGCCGTGGGTCGCTATCTGCGCATCGAGCGGTCTGATTCTTGCGGTGATCTACGCGCTGGTGATGGTTCAGCGCGCGTTGCACGGCCCCGTTCGCGGCGCCGTCGCCGATCCCGCGCGGACGTTCACACCTCTGTCGAGGCGCGAGCTGTCAATGATGCTCACGCTCGTGGCGCTGCTGATCGGCCTGGGACTGTACCCGCAACCCGTGATCGACGTCGCGCGCGCCCCAATGCAAGCGTTGGCGCACTCATTCGACCCGCACTACTCGCTCGTTCCCGCGAACGTCCCCACAATCGCTCCCGGGCTCGAATTGCAGGCGACGGGGGGCACGCGGTGAAGGAACAAGCACTGGCACTGCTACCCCTGCTGATCACCACCGCGACGGTCGTCTCAGCGATGTTCGCAATCGCGATTCACCGCAGCCACCGATTGGCAAGCGGGGTGACGTTACTCGGCATGACCGTCGCGCTGCTGAGCCTCGTCCCGAGCTGGTCCGCGGTGCAGGAGCATGCGGTCGCGGTCACGCCATTGCTGAGCGTCGATGCGACGGCCGAGTTTGCAATGGGGCTGATCCTGATCACTACGCTCGGCATACTGGTGCTATGCCCGGCATATTTCGCCGGCTATCGTGGCCATCGCGAGGAACTGTATCTGTTGATCGGCGTCGGCACGCTCGGCGCGTTGACGCTCGCGTGTGCCAACCACGCAGCGACCTTGTTGCTCGGGCTCGAACTGCTGAGTCTGCCGATCGTGGGTACGATCGCCTATTCGATCGAACGGCCACGCTCGATAGAAGGCGGCGCGAAATACCTGATTCTCTCCGCCGCCGCCTCAGCCACGCTGTTGTTCGGCGTCGCGCTGATCTACGCGCAGACCGGTGCACTCGACTTCGGTTCGCTGGCCGGCGCAATTGCCGTTGCCGGTCTAGAATCGCCGCTGGTCACGCTCGGTACCGCGATGCTGCTGGCGGGCCTTGCCTTCAAGCTGTCACTGGTACCGTTCCATCAATGGACACCGGACGTCTACGAGGCCGCTCCGATGCCGATCACCGCTTACCTTGCAACTGTCGTGAAGCTTGGGGCCTTCATCGTCGCGCTGCGATTGTTCCACGCGGGTATCGGCATCGCGTCGCCGCTAATCGTCAGTGCGATCGTCGGACTCGCGCTCGCATCGATGCTGATTGGCAGCGTGCTCGCGCTGCGACAGAACAATCTGAAACGGCTGTTGGCGTACTCGTCGATCGCGAACTTCGGCTATCTCGCAGTGATACTGGTATTGCCGGGCATCGACGCGGTGCGCGCGGGCGGCGTCTTTCTCGTCACCTACCTCGTCACGACGCTGGGCATATTCGGCGCCATGTCGCTGGTGTCGAGTCCGATGGGGCCGCGTGACCATGAAGACATCGACGCATACCGCAGCCTGTTCTGGCATCGCCCGTACCTCGCCGCGGTTCTGATCACGATGTTCCTGTCGCTGGCCGGCGTACCGATGACCGCAGGGTTCGTCGGCAAACTCGCGGTCGTCGGCGTCGGGGTACAGGCCGCCCGGTGGTGGCTCGTCGGCGGCATCGTCGTTGCAAGCGCAATCGGGCTGTACTACTACCTGCGTGTCATCAACGCGGTACTGACGAGCGTCGAGTCGAGACCTGCGCGTGACGCCGTGTCGCTACCGTGGGTCTACAAAGCCGGCGGTGCGATGCTATTGCTGGCGATGATCGTCACCGTGTGGCTCGGCGTCTATCCCCAACCGTTGTTCGCGCTCGGTGGTTATCTGACGCTCCCCTGACTGAACGCGCACGCGCCTTAACGCAGTCGTGCTAGTGTAATGCGCCGAATATTCCGGTGCGTTCAGCATGGTTCGTGGCCGACTGTCAGCAAAAAAATCGATCGCTCAGATACAGGATGAATTCGCCCGCAGCGCGCTGAAGCGCACGCTCGGGCCGTTCAATCTGGTCACACTCGGTATCGGCGCGATCATCGGCGCCGGAATATTCGTCATGACCGGCAACGCGGCAGCGAACTTCGCCGGTCCCGCGGTGGTGCTGTCATTCATCATCGCCGGGGTTGCCTGCACCTTCGCCGGACTGTGCTATGCCGAACTTGCGTCGACGATGCCGGTTTCGGGTTCCGCGTATTCGTATGCCTACGTCACCTTGGGCGAGGCGTTGGCGTGGGTCATGGGCTGGCTGCTGCTGCTCGAATACGGTGTGGCCGCATCGACGGTCGCGTCCGGATGGACCGGTTATGTCGTCAGTCTGCTGCGCGATTTCGGCGTGCATGTTCCGGACGCGCTATCGCAGTCGACCTGGCAATACCAGGACGGCGTGCTGCGCAGTACCCACGGATTCAACCTGATCGGTGCGCTCGGCATTCTCGCCGTGGCGAGTCTGCTGACGCTCGGCGTACGCGAGTCCGCAGGGGTCAACAACGTCATCGTGGTGATCAAGGTCACGGTGCTGATTGCGTTCGTTCTGATCGGCGTGACGTATGTAAATCCCGACAACTGGTCGCCGTTCATACCCGCCAACGAAGGCGGGTTCCGCTACGGCTGGCAAGGGATCGTCCGCGCGGCGTCGATCATCTTTTTCGCGTACGTCGGTTTCGAAGCGGTGTCGACCGCTGCCGGCGAATCGCTCAATCCGCAAAAGGACGTGCCGATCGGCATCCTCGGATCGCTCGGCTTCTGCACGTTGATCTACATGCTGGTGGCGACGGTCATGACCGGCGTCGTTCCGTTCGGCACGCTCGGCGTACCCGACCCGATCGCCGTCGCCGTAGATCGAATGAATCCGTCATGGGCATTGGTGTCGTGGCGTGGCACCGAAGCCCCCGATCTCAATCTGTTCTCGTTACTGATCAAGATCGGCGCCTTTACCGGACTGTCATCGGTGATGCTGGTGCTGTGCTTTGCCCAATCGCGCGTTTTCTATCAGATGGCGCAGGACGGTCTGATCTGGCGGGTGTTCGGCGAGATCAATTCGCGCTTTCGCACGCCGGCCGCCGGGACGATCGTGCTGGGCTTGATCATTGCGTTCGCCGCAGCGGTACTGCCGCTCGGCGTGCTCGGCGATCTCGTTAGCCTCGGCACCGCGCTTGCGTTCGCAATCGTCTGCGGCAGCGTGTTGTACCTGCGCAGACACAACCCCGACATGCCGCGCCCCTTCGAAGTGCCGTTCTATCCCTACACGCCCATCCTCGGCATCTTCTTCTGCGTCGTGCTGATGATGGGTCCGATCCTACTCGACATCCTCAGCAAAGGGCTCGGCGTGGACCTGCTGGGCATGCTGATCGGCAATCCCGGTGCCGTGGAACACGATCCGATCGCGCTCGGCATCCTCGTAACTTACGCACTCGCAGGGGCGCTGATCTACGCCTTCTTTGGATATCGCCACTCGAAACTCGGCATTGCGGGCGAAAGCACCTCGAAAAGCGACATCAGAACCGGGTCAGAGTCACTCTGAAGCCGTTTTGCTCTCGGTCACAGAATGGAAATCAAGCGCTTGCTTAATTCAAGCGACTGCTTTATCTTGCGCGGCCCTGACCCCTCGCACAGTGGGGTTTCAGCCACTTGTTGAGAGACACCGCTTTGACCGACCGTGACACCACGCAATCCGACGTCCAGCAGCGCCTCGTGCGCGCCGCGCTGACGGTGTTCGCATCCAAAGGCTACGAAGGCGCCTCGACCCGCGAAATCTGCCGGCTGGCCGGCGCGAATGTCGCGGCGATCCACTACTACTTCGGCGACAAAGCGTCGCTGTATCGCGAAGTGTTCCGGATTCCCGAACAACTCGGTCAATTTCCACGCGAAATGAACGATGCCAACGTGCCGCTACGCACCGTGATGCTGGCGTTCTATCGCCACATCATGGCGTACATCGCCGCACCTGACCAAGTACAACAGTTGAGGCTCGTGTTCCTGCGTGAAGAGCTGCAGCCCAGCGGCGTGCTCGAGGCTCAATCCGATGCGCCGCGGCGACTGCACCATCACCTGACCAGTTTCCTATGTCGCACGCTCGGCATCTCGAAGCCCGACACCGCGTTGCACCAGCTCGCGTTCAGCATCGGGGGCATGGCCCTGGTGCTGTTCGTGCAACGTACCGCATTGGATTCGCTGGCCCCGGAACTGCTCGAGGATGACGCTGCAATGCAGGCGACCATCGCGCGGCTGGCCGACCATGGCGTCGCATTGATCGAAGCGGAATCGGCCCGACGCAGCGGTGCTGAGCGCGCTGCCGAAAAACGCGCTGGTACCGCAACACACCTGAAAGGCACCACCAATCTTCAACGAGCATCGTCATGAAAATCGGCAAGGCCTCGCGCTGGTTGTGGATCGGCGGCGCCGTAATCGTGGCGTGTGTCGGCCTGGCGGCGTCGCGACCCAACACAAACGGTCCGCCGCCAGCGGATCATCAGTCAAAGGCCACCCGGCCGGCCGCTATGACCGTCAGCGTCGTGCATCCGAAGCAGGTAGAGTGGCCGGAAGTGATTCAGGCGTCGGGCACCATCGCGGCCTGGCAGGAGGCGATTGTCGCCGCCGAAGTCAGCGGCTTGCGGCTCGCCGAAGTCGATGTAGACGTGGGCGACCAGGTGACCAAGGGGCAGTTGCTCGCCCGCTTCGACGATGCAACGACGCAGGCGCTGGTCAAACAGATGGAAGCGGCAGTCACCGAAGCGCAAGCCAACGTCGCCGAGGCGCAAGCCAACGCAGAACGAGCGCAACGACTAGGCAAGACCGGTGCGCTGAGCCAACAGGACACCACCCAATACCTGACCCGGAGCAGCACCGCAAACGCGCAACTCGAATCCGCCAAGGCGCGGCTACACAGCCAGAAGCTCGCATTGCAGTACACGCGTGTCGTGGCGCCGGACGACGGCGTCATCTCGTCACGCAAAGCGATGCTCGGCATGGTCGCGGCGCCCGGCGCTGAACTGTTTCGTCTGGTGCGCCAGAACCGGCTCGAATGGCGCGCCGAATTGTCGGGTGCGCAGTTGTCGAAAGTGCGCGTCGGCGACCGCGCCAGCGTCAAGCTCAGCGACGGCACCACCGCTCACGGCAAGGTGCGCCAGGTCGCGCCGGTGCTGGACGAGAGCACTCGTATCGGTTTGGCATACGTCGAACTCGACCGCGGCGACGACGCGCACAGCGGCGCGCGCGCCGGCATGTTCGGTGGTGGCACGATCACATTGGGTCAGCGCGCCGCGCTCACCCTGCCGTCAGACGCCATCGTGCTGCGTGACGGCCACGAATATGTCTTCGTACTCGGCGCCGACAATCACGTCGTGCTGACCAAGGTGGCCGTCGGCCGGCGCTTTGGCGATGGTGTCGAAATTAGTTCCGGGCTGGCCGCGTCGCAGCAGGTCGTCGCCGCGGGTGCAGGATTCCTCAACGACGCCGACGTCGTACGCGTCGTCAAAGGCAACGATTCCGGACACAAGACATGAGCGGTAACTTCGCGACCTGGTCGATCCGTCAGCCGATTCCGTCGATCGTCATCTTCATTCTGCTGACGCTCGCTGGCATCTACGGGTTCAAGCATCTGCCCGTCGCCGACATGCCCGACATGGAGTTCCCCGCCGTCACGGTCACCGCGTCGCTACAGGGCGCATCGGCATCGCAGCTCGAAACCGAAGTCACGCGCAAGATCGAAAACGCGGTGGCGACGATCGGCGACATCGAGCACATCACGTCGACCGTCACAGAAGGCACCTCGACCACGACTGTGATGTTCCATCTCGAAAAAAATCTGTTCGAGGCGCTCAACGATGTCCGCGCAGCCGTGTCGAACATCCGCGCCGATCTGCCCAGCGACATGGACGAACCCATCGTCAGCAAGATCAATACGGCGGGCATGCCGATCGTGACCTACTCGCTCGCCTCCGATCGTATGGACGAGGAGGCTCTGTCCTGGTTCGCGGACGACACCGTCTCGAGAACGCTGTTGTCGGTGCCCGGCGTCGGCCAGGTTTCGCGCATCGGCGGCGTGAATCGGGAAGTGCGCATCGAACTCGATCCCGCGCAGTTGGCCGCGATGAATCTCAGTGCGGCCGAAGTGTCTCGTCAGCTGCGTCGGGTCCAGCAACAGCTGTCGGGTGGCAGGGCCGAGATCGGCGACGCCCAGCAGTCGCTGCGCACATTGGCAACCGTTCAACGGGCCGATCAACTCGGCGCGTTGGACATCGCGTTCGCCGATGGTCGACACATGCGCCTCGACCAGATCGCGACGATATCCGACACCGTCGCGGACCGTACACAGCTTGCCCTGTTGGATGGCGTGCCGGTGGTGTGCATCCAGGTGATGCGATCGCGCGGCACCAGCGCGCTCGCGGTTGCCGAAGGCGTCAGCAAAGCTATCGCCGCGCTCGGTGCCGCGCACCCGGCCATGAAATTCAACCTCGTCAGCGATTCCGTGAGCCAGATCCGTCACGAGTACGACGCGTCGATGAACATGCTGTGGGAAGGCGCGCTGCTGGCGATCGCCGTCGTGTGGCTGTTCCTGCGCGACTGGCGCGCCACCCTGGTATCCGCTTCGGCATTACCGCTATCGATCATTCCGACGTTTGCGGCGATGTACTTTCTGGATTTTTCGCTGAACGTCGTCACCCTGCTGGCGCTGTCTTTGATCATCGGTCTACTCGTGGACGACGCCATCGTCGAGGTGGAAAACATCGTTCGCCATCTGCGCGGCGGCAAACCACCGGTCAGGGCTGCGATGGATGCGGCAACCGAAATCGGCCTCGCGGTGATCGCCACTAGCATGACCTTGGTGGCGGTGTTCTTGCCAACGGCAATGATGGGGGGCATCCCAGGGCTGGTGTTCAAGCAATTCGGTTGGACCGCAGTCGTCGCAGTGCTCGCATCGCTGGCGGTCGCGCGGCTGCTGACACCGATGCTCGCCGCGCGTTTCCTGACGCACCATCAAGGCGAACCGGAGAAAAGCCGCATCCTGGACTGGTATCTGAGTGCTGCCGCGTGGTCGTTGCGGCACCGGCTTCTGGTCATGGTTGCCGCGACCGGATTTTTCCTCGGGTCACTGGCGCTCGTATTGTTGCTGCCGACGAGCTTCATGACCGCGAGCGACCGGTCGCAGACTCATGTGACGATCGAGTTGTCGCCCGGCAGCACGCTCGCCGAGACGCGCAACACCGTCGACGCGGTGCGCTCGATCACCCACACTATTCCCGAGATCAGCCAGGTATTCACATCGATCGGCGCCAACGCCGGAGGCGGCATGATGAGCCGAGGTGGTGGTGGCAAGAGCGGTCCCGCGGACATCCGCAAGGCCTCGTTGACGCTCACTCTCGTGCCCGTCAAACAACGCACTCGATCGCAGACAGCGATCGAGAATGAACTGCGCGAGAAGCTGCGCAACGTGCCGGGCGCACGGTTCACGATCGGCTACGGCGGCAACGGAGAAAAGGTCCAACTGGTGCTGTCCGGTGACAATTCCGACGCGCTGCAGCGCGCGGCGCACGCTGTCGTGCGCGATCTGCGCCGCATACCCGGGCTCGGCAACGTCACCTCCAGTGCGAGTCTGCTGCGGCCCGAGATTCTGATCACGCCGGATTTCGCTCGCGCCGCCGAACTCGGTGTCACTGCGGCCAGCATCGGTGAAACGGTACATGTCGCGACCGCGGGGGACTACGACAAGGCGTTGCCGAAGTTGAACCTGCCGGATCGGCAGGTGGACATACGGGTGCAATTGCCGCTCGCAGCGCGCAGCGACCTCGCCGCGATCAAGGAGATGCGTGTGCCGGGTAATCATGGTCTGGTGCCATTGAGCAGCGTCGCGAACGTGACGATCGGCAGCGGCCCGGCGCAGATCGATCGGTTCGACCGCAGCCGCAACGTCGACATCGACGCCGAACTCGGTGGCCTGCCGCTCGGCGAGGTGACCCGCGCGATCGATAAGCTGCCGTCCATCGTCAATCTGCCCGCTGGTGTGCGGAAGATCGACGCGGGCGACGGTGAGCGCATGAAGGAGTTGTTCGGCAGCTTCGGCCTCGCGATGGTCACCGGCATCCTGTGCGTGTATCTGGTGCTCGTGCTGCTGTTCAAGGATTTTCTGCAACCGATTACGATTCTCGCGGCGTTACCGTTGTCGGTCGGTGGTGCTTTTCTTGCCTTGCTGCTGGCGGGTCAATATCTGTCGATGCCAGCGATGATCGGCCTGCTGATGCTGATGGGCATCACCACCAAGAACTCCATTCTGCTGGTCGAATACGCCATCGTGTCGATGCGTGATCGCGGTATGGAACTGACCGATGCGCTACTCGATGCATGCCACAAACGCGCGCGGCCGATCGTCATGACCACCTTGGCGATGATCGCGGGCATGTCGCCGGTCGCGCTCGGCCTCGACGCCGACACCAGCTTCCGGGCGCCGATGGGTATCGCCGTCATCGGCGGCTTGATCACCTCTACGCTGTTGAGCCTCGTAGTCGTACCGGTGGTGTTCACGTACGTCTACAAAGTTCAGGTCGTCATCAAGCGAATCATTGCAGCAAAGCCGCTGCCCCCCGTGCAGCCGTTACCGACCGGGCCCGCGCCGGAACCGCGGCCGAACTGGGCCGAACAGCCCGCGTTGATTCGCAATCAGCGCTCGGCGCACTGAGGGGCTTCAAGTTCCGCCATCGCCGCGACGGCGCTTACCGGCCACCCACGACACCGCAATTCCGATCGTCAATATCGACAGAATCAGCGCGAGCAGATGGAAATTCGCGCGCGAACCGAACGTCATCTGGACCCAGGAAGACGCGAGCATCTTGGTCCCGACGATCACGAGCACGACGGCGATCGCGGTATTCAGGTAGCGGAATCGATACAGCAGTCCAGCCAGCACAAAGTACAGCGAGCGCAAACCGAGAATCGCGAACACGTTGCTCGTGAAGACCAGGAACGGATCGGCGGTGATCGAGAAGATCGCCGGAATCGAATCGACCGCGAACACCAGATCGCTGAATTCCACCACCACCAGCGCAAGACCGAGCGGTGTCAGCAGCAGCGCGCCCGCCTTCGCCTTTTCAAACACCGCATCGCCATTGCGGCGCGTGCCGGGTACCGCGGATTCGGCGACATCGTTGCTCCCGGCTCGCACGACGAAATGACCGCCGTGGAACTGCGAGGTCACCGGCACGAAGCGGCGCACGAGACGGATGATCGGGTTATGGACGAGATCCGAGTGCTTCATTCTCACGAACAGCATCCTGATACCAATGAGAATCAGAAACCCACCGAACACGTACAAGACCCAATGAAATCGGCTGATCAGCGAAACGCCGAGCGCAATCATTAAACCGCGCAGCAGCATCGCACCGAGGATGCCCCAGAAGAGCACCCGATGCTGGTACCGCGGTGCCACGCCAAAGAACGCGAATACCACGACCATCACAACCACGTTGTCAGCGCTCAGCGATTGCTCGACGACGTAGCCGGTCAGATACTTCGCCACCGCGAGCGCGCCGTCGTTGACGGATCCGTCGACCGAATCGACCGCACGCCCGAGTTCAAACCAATGCAGTTCATAGGCAAAGTACACGAAGACGCCGAACCCGAGACCCAACGAGATCCAAGCCGCGCTGCGCAGCAGCGCTTCGCGCAATGAAACCGGATGTGCGTCGCGCTGAAAGACCCCCAGATCGAGCGCCAGCATCAGCAGAATGAAACCGTAAAACCCGACCCACACCAGCACGCGCTTACCTCTTTACCACCCAACTACCAAAAAAAGGGGATCAGAACGCCTTTCGCGGCGAAAGGCACTCTGATCCCCTCTTCTTGTGCACTAATCCGGAAGTTCTAACACACGCTTTGCAATGATGTTCAGCTGTATCTCCGCCGTACCACCGGCAATGGTGGCCGCCTTCTGTCTCAGCCACGTTCGCGTCGCCGAAAGCTCTTCGCGCGAAAATACGTCACCTTCCCATCCAACGCCTTTGAATCCCATTGCCGCGATCTGCAGTTCGGTGCGTTCCTTGGTCAGCAGCGCGCCAGACAGTTTTACCGCCGACGACGCGAATCCCGGCGCACGAGCCCGCGTCTCTTCGATCACGCGACGTTGTGTCAACCGATAGGCGTGCTGATTCATTTCGTGACGGGTCAACGATGCGCGCTGATCCGCATCTGCAATGCGCCCGCACACGTCACCAGCATAATGCCTAACGATATCGACGAGCGGCGTCTCTGCGACGCGCCCTTGAGTGCCAGATATATTGATACCGGCGTGCGTCGAGCGCTCGTACTGCAGCAGCCGCTTGCCGACTGTCCAACCCTGGTTCAGCGGCCCAACGACATCGACACGCCGCGCAATGGCATCTTCGAACAGCGTCTCGTTGAACGGAGAGTTGCCGCTGATGAGCCGGATCGGCCTCACCTGCACGCCGCGCTGATGCATGTCGATCAGCATCAGACTGATGCCGTGGTGCTTCGGAGCAGTCGGGTCGGTCCTCACCAGCGCGAAGATGTAGTCGGATTCCATCGCATCCGATGTCCAGGTCTTGCGGCCATTGATGACGTACCGATCACCATCGAGTACCGCGCGGGTGCTCAGGTTCGCCAGATCGGATCCCGCGCCGGGCTCCGAATAACCCATGCACCAGCCGCCGTCGCCGCGCGCGATGCCGGGCAGCCAACGCGCCTTCTGTTCAGGCGTGCCGTAGTCGAGCAAGGTCGGACCGATGTAGTTGACACCGCGCCCGGTCAACGGCGAACGCGCATCGATCCGACGCAGCTCTTCGAGCAGCACGAGATACTGCGCACTCGTGAGCTCGGCGCCGCCATACTCACGCGGCCACGTCGGTACGGTCCAACCGCGTGATGCCATTCGGTCGAGCCACAATCGCGCATCGTCCTCGAGCGGCACACGTGTCGCCCCCCAGGGAATCTGACCCGGCCCGCGCGCCCCGGGCGGGCAGTTCTGTGCGAGCCAGTCGCGCGTCTGTCGCCGGAACGATTCGATCGCACTCATGCGCTATACATCCAACAGTTGCGTGGTCCGTCCGGCATGGATCCGATGATCCGTGAATGCCCCCACCGGTGCAATCCACAGCGTCGTTCACCATCGACGAGCCGGCCAAGGCGCGCGGTGACTGCGCCGTGGACGAGCCGCCGCGTGCAGCGCCGACAACGCGCTGCTACGCTGCTGCGGGGGATGAATGCGATGCCCGAGGACACCTCGACGAATCAAACCAAACGCGTCCGCCATTTCCGGCAGATTCTGCTGTGGCCGCTGCAACTGATGCCGCTGCGCGAGGGCAAGCAGGTACAGCGCCATTGGGAAGTACTGCAGGCGGACGCTGCCGAAGGCGTGTGGCACGAAGCGGCCAACGAATTCAGCGGCAGGCCGGGCGATTACAAGGAGCGTCACTACAATGAACTGGTAACGTTTCTGCCGTACGTCCAACGATTCCTGTATGGCGAGGGCGGCCAGGTGATCAGCCGCGATCCGGACGCTCCGGGGCATTCGCCGATGCGCATATTTCGGCGCGACGACATCACCGCCGTGCGCCTGGTCGCGACGCCTGAAGCCGTGCCGGTGGTGCTGTCGATTGCCCACATCGATCTGTATTTCTTCTTCGACATCGACGTGACCCTGCTTAACGTCGAAGTGCATGCGAGTGATCTTCCGCTCGACGTCGTGCAGAAGATCCTGCATCGATTCGGTCGCGCCTATCCCGCCGGTTGGGACGCGCGCGGCCAGGGCATCCATTCCATGTATCGCGTCGAGTGGTTGGCGGCAGACGGGCGCGTGCTCGCCGAATCGGATTCGCAGGACCGCGAAACATTTCTTGGATTCGTCGGTCGACACCATGCGCCGCGGATCAGCGCACATTGGGCTTACGTGCTCCATCCGCTGGTACAGGATCAAACCGCAACGCAAGGCGAGATCCGCTATCGGCAGATCGAGTACTACCGAATGCCGGTCATGGCCTATCTGGGAATGGAAAACGTCCGCGCGCTGTCGCGCAGAGATCTCGTGCGTCTCGGTCTCGTCACCGGCGCTGGCGAAGACGAATCCTCGCTCCCCTATTCAGAACATTACGTCGCCGATTTCGAACAGCGCTATTGCTACGACCGATACTGGACCGAAGGCGGCGACGGCAGCGACGGACGGAACACGCGCTACCTGTGCAGCGGTCAAGGTCTCACCGTCATCGGCGACGCGAATTGGCCCTACTTCACCAACACCGATAGCGGCGTGCTCGCTCAGTTTCGTCACCAGCACTTCCTG
The DNA here is from genome assembly GCA_963812255.1 of uncultured Gammaproteobacteria bacterium. GTDB lineage: Bacteria > Pseudomonadota > Gammaproteobacteria > Pseudomonadales > Azotimanducaceae > DATJGR01. The sequence goes on from CAWEUM010000003.1 coordinate 504,351, forward strand.
CTGTTCCTGATTGCGCATTTTCAAAAGGCCGCGCTGTTGATGGTATCTGATCAGCTCGTGCACGCGCTCGAACGGCTCGAGGTCGGCAATCCCGATTCGGTCAAGCGTTTCAAGCGCGCGATCCGGCAGCGTTTTGAAATTTTTTTGCGCTTCACGCACCGCTACTGGTTCCACGACGTGTCTGAACAGGCGACCGCCAAGGCGCTGTTCAAGATGTGCGCCGAACATCTCGGCCTCGATCCGTTGTACGCCGAGGTGAAGGAACGGATTCACGACATGGACGAGTACCTCGACAGCGACAGCCTGCGCCGACAGGCCAACACCGTCGTGCGACTCACGGTTGTGACGATCTTCGGCTTGATCGGTACCGTCACGACGGGCTTCCTCGGCATGAATCTGATTGCCGCCGCAGCAGAGCCGCTCTCCACTAAACTCGCGATCACATTCGTTGTACTGATCGCAACCGGCTGGCTGACCCTATACACGATCATCAAGTCGAAACGCCTTTCCGACATGCTCGACGCGTTATCGGACGATCGCCTGACGGCGGGTAAAAAGACCAAAGCGATCTGGAACGCGTGGAGGGATCAATCGCGAGGTTGACATATTTTCTTTTTTGGTAAATTATTTCCATAAATGTAAATTAGTTTCTGTCGATGTCTTCAACCGCGCCAAAAATCGACGACACGCTCATTGCGCTGGCCGATCCGGTCCGACGCGGCGTCATAGAGCTCCTCAAGGTCCAGCCGCGGCGTGCCGGCGAACTCGCCACGATGCTCGCGACAAGCGCCCCCCTGATGAGCAAGCACCTGAAGCTGTTGCGCGATAGCGCGCTGATCGAAACGGAGCATTCCAGCGAGGACGCGCGGGTACGGGTTTACCGCCTGCGGCCGGAACGGTTCCGGGAATTACGCGATTGGCTTGGCGACGTCGACGCATTCTGGCGCGATCAGCTCGGCGCATTCAAAACGGCCGCCGACGCGGCAGCGGGGCGCGCCCTCGGCAAACCCACCAAGCCGCGCAAACGAGCGCGCAGATGAGCAATCGAACGGTCACCGTCTCAATCGAGGTTGCGGCGAATCCGCACCTCGCGTTCGAGGTATTCACGTCGCAGATCGATACCTGGTGGCTGCGCGGGCCGAAGCATCGGTTCCGGCCGCCCTGGGATGGCACGCTGACGTTCGAACCCGGTCCCACGGGACGGCTCATGGAAACCTACGCCGACGGTACGACGTTCGTCATCGGGCGCGTCGCGCACTGGTCGCCGGGGAAACGACTGGTATTGACGTGGCGCCTGCCGAGTTTTGCCGAAGCAGAAACAACCGAGGTCGAGGTGCGCTTCGACGCAATAGACACCGGCACGCGCGTATCGGTTGAGCACCGCGGCTGGCAGCAGTTGCGCGCCGATCATCCCGCGCGTCACGGTGAAGCGGGACGAGCGTACGAATACATGAAGGCGAGCCTGTGGGCCGACAATCTGTCCGCATTGCGCCGGCATATCTCTATGCACCCTTCCACGTCGACGGCAACCCACCCACCGGTCGCAACCGGATTCACGAGGAATGAGCCATGAACCAGATCGTCACGCCTTACATCACCGTCAAAGGCGCCGCGCGCGCGATCGCCTTCTACAAGAAGGTCTTCGGCGCCGTCGAGAGCGGCGCGCGCTACACGGAGCCGAACGGCCGCATCGGACACGCGGAGATCGAAATCGACGGTGCCAAGATCATGCTGTCGGACGAACATCCAGAGATGGACGTGCTGAGTCCGGAGTCGCTCGGGGGGACCCCCATGACGCTGCATCTGCAGGTCACCGACGCCGGCGCAGTGGCTGAGCGCGCGGCGGCGGCGGGTGCCGTGATTCAGCGCGCCGTACAGGACCAACCCTACGGTGAGCGCTCCGGCACCCTCAAAGATCCGTTTGGCCACCGCTGGATGATCGCGACACCGATCGAAGAGGTGGCGAAAGACGAATTGCAACGGCGCGTCGGCGACGCGTACAAGATCAGTTGATCATGCAAGCGCGCGAAACGACTCAAACAATTTGCCGCAGCGTCGTAGACTGGGCGCAACGGATCTGGAGTCGATATGCGCGAAGCCCTGTGGAAACGAACGGCCGGCGATCTAGCTTCTCTGATTGCGCGCCGCGAGGTCAGTTCGCGCGAGGTCGTTGAGGCGCACCTCGAACGCATTGCGACCGTGAATCCGGCTATCAATGCGATGCCAACCGTGCTCGAGAAGGACGCACTCGATGGCGCACATCGGGTCGATCACGCAATCGCCAACGGCGAGCAAGGCGGTGTACTCCATGGCGTGCCGTTCAGCATCAAGACCAACATCGACCTCGTCGGTTCACCGACAACGAACGCGGTGCCGATGCTGGCGAATGCGATGCCGTCGCTCGATGATCCCGCCGTCGCGCGCATGAAGGCAGCCGGCGCAATTCCAATCGGCCGCACCAACATGCCCGACATGGGTCTGCGCCTGCACACAGACAGCGCACTGTACGGACTCACCCGCAATCCGTGGAATCTCGGCCGAACTGTCGGCGGTTCGAGCGGTGGCGAAGCGGCGGCACTGGCAACGGGCATGAGCCCGATCGGCCTCGGCAACGACATCGGCGGTTCGCTGCGTAACCCTGCTTTCTGTTGTGGTGTCGCGTCGTTGAAACCGTCGTTCGGCCGCATCCCGCACGCGTCGAGCATCGAACCCGCCAGCGGGGTGTTAGCGTCCCAGATGATGCTGGTGCAGGGACCGATGGCGCGCACGGTTGCGGACCTGAGGCTGAGTCTCGGAATTCTCGCCGGGCCCGATCCACGCGATCCGAACTCGTTCCCCGCACCGTTGCGCGGACCCGCCGCATCGACACCCATTCGCGTCGCCGTCGTCACACATCCCGCGGGCGGCACAACCGCGCCGTCGATCCGTGAAGGCGTGCGTGCCGCCGGTACCGCACTGGAAGCATCCGGCTATCACGTCGAAGAAGTCGCACCGCCGATGCTCGAAGCCGCGATCGAAACCTGGGGGCGCTGGCTGTCGTGGGAACTCGGCACCTTGCGTGAGCAACTCAGCACTGTCATGTCGGGCGACGCGTACGCGTTCTTCGCCGCGTTCAGCGGATTGTTCGGCACGCCAACCTACGCAGACGGCGTGGCGCTGATGCAGACTCGTCACGAGATCGCACGCGCGTGGTCCGCGTTCTTCGCCGACTATCCAATTATCGTCGGCCCGACTTGGTGCGAGCCACAATTTGCTCACGGCTACGATATCGCAAACGCGTCCAGCGCGGCCGAGATCGTCAACCTGATGCGTTTCGTCACCCCGATGAATCTGTTGGGGCTGCCGGTCGTCTGCATTCCAACCGGTATCAGCGATGGCCTGCCGACCGGCGTCCAGGTCATCGGTGACCGGTTTCGCGAGGACCTCTGTCTCGACGCGGCCGCGCTGATCGAACAGCACCTCGGCACTCTGACGCCGATCGACGTGGTGACCTGAGTTCGCCCCACGCTATGTCGGCGCGGCCCCTATAGCGCCTACGAAGGCGACCGCGACACCTTCCTGCCGGGCACATCGAGCCCGACACCCACGATGTGCCCGAACACGCGCTCGAGCACCTCGACATCCGCGCCCGGCAACGGCGGTTTCGTCAACGATTCGACATTGCTGCGCAGGTGCGCATGATCGCCGGTTCCAAACAGCACCACGTCCACACCAACCTCATGCCGAACGAATCGATATGCCGCATCGACCAGTGTGCTGGCGCCGTCGGGATGCAGCAGAAAGTCGAGCGCGGGCAAACCCAACTCATCGAGCGTCATTGCCAGACGCTCGGGTTGCGCAAAAATACCGCGCACGACGAACATCAACAGCGTGCCCGCACCCATGCGTCGCGTGAGCGGGAACACCCGACCGCGCGCGTTCTGATGCAGCATGTGGTAGGCCAGCATGAATGAGTCCCAGACACCGTCCGGCAGCGCGATCTGCGCCAACTCGTGGTGTACGTCGTTCGGTGGCGTTTCAGTGATTCCGAGAAAGCGGAACTTCCCCTTAGCCTTCTCGTTCAGCAGCGCGCCAATCAGGCGCTCGCGAACTTGCGAATACTGCAGCGGGCGCACGGCGTGCAACTGGAAGATGTCGACGTAGTCGGTCCCGAGCGTTCGCAGCGAATTGTCGAGGCTCGCGACGATGTCCTGCGCAGACGGAACCTCGGGTCCACGACCGAATCCGGCTTTCGTTGCGATCACGAGCCGATCGCGTGGATGGCCGCGAATCGCCTTGCCGACCACACTCTCGGTGCCGTAGACGGCCGCTGTATCGATCAGGTTGACGCCGAGATCTATCGCGGTGCGAATGACCCCGACGGCATCGTGTTCGGATTTTCCGGCGCCAAGTCCAACCCGGCTGAATCCCCCACAGCCGAGACCGGCGACGCTCACCTCGAGACCCGTTCTACCGAATGTCGTGTATTGCATCGGGTTGGTGCGGCGCGCCGCGCACTACGCCAGCGTATGGAAGACGCGCTGCACGTCGTCGTCCTGCTCGAGCTTGTCGATCAGTTCGAGCGCCTCGGTCGCCTGATCTTCGGGTAGTTCGATCGGCGCGATGCAGACGAATTCCTGCTCTGCAGACAATGGCACCAGCTCGCGTTCCTCGAGCGCCTTCTGTACGTTGCCGAACTCCTCGAATGCGCAGCGCACGACCAGTTGCGGTTCACCTTTGTCGCCGGTGCTCTCGCCCATTTCTTCCAACCCGTGATCGATCAGATCGAGTTCGAGATCGTCCTGATCGATGCCTTCCGGACTCAACCTGAACACGCCCATGCGCTTGAACATGAATTCGACCGCACCGGTGGTGCCGAGATTGCCGCCGAACTTGGAAAAGATACTGCGCACGCTGGCGACGGTGCGCTTGGTGTTGTCCGTGGCCGTCTCGACGATGACGGCCACACCGTGCGGTGCGTAACCTTCGTAGAAGACAATTTCGTAGTCCTTCGCATCGGCGCCCGAGGCGCGCCGGATCGCTGCTTCGACTTTGTCCTTCGGCATATTGACCGCACGCGCGTTCGCAATGACGCGGCGCAGCGCCGGATTGCTGCCGGGATCGGTACCGCCGCTCCGCACGGCGATCGTGATGTCCTTGCCGATCTTGGCGAATTGCTTCGCCATGCGATTCCAGCGGGCGAACATCGTGTGTTTTCTGACTTCGAATATGCGGCCCATGCCGACCTCGCGACAGTAGCGATCCCAGAACCGAGCAAAAGGTCAGTGCGAGCAACTCTCGCGCCGAGTCTTCAAATATGCAACGACACGCCAGATGTCGTCATCGCCCTGCGGCATCTTGCCACCGAAGCCGATCATCCGCGTCCCTGGAACGCCGTTGGCGATCGTCGCGTGGATCTGTTCGTCACTGCCGCCGTGGAGCCAATGGCAATCGAACAGGTATGGTGCGTCGCGGTTGTCTTTCCTGGTGCTGTGACAATATGCACCGCACGTACCAGTGAAAATCGCCTTGCCGCGCGCGAGCGCTTTGGGGTCCTTCACGAATCGATCGGCGGGCGAACCGGCGGGCGCGCAAGCACCGAGGACGCAACACCCGGCCAGGACCAGCGCCGCAACCGCGGCGCGTTGCGCCCCTTTTCTCACGTATGGGAGTTCACTCGTGGGGCCTCACTTGTGCGGCAGTTTGAATACGACCAACGTACCGCCTTCCGGAACACTCTCCGTACCGCCCTGGAACGCCGCGATCGTCGCCCAGTTGCCTGCACCGACTGCAACGAACGTATCTCCACCCGACTGATACGCAATCGGCTGGCTGCGCACGCCGCCCCCGACACGGAATTTCCACAGCACTTTGCCTGATGCGCCATCAAGCGCAATCGCATGACCGTCCTGCGAGCCGGTGATGACCACGCCGCCCGCCGTCGCCAGCGCCCCGCCAGCCATCGGGTCCGCGTCCTTGTACCGCCAACGGACTTCCCCGGTGGCGACATCGATCGCGTTCAGATTCCCGTACGCCGTGTCTTCGCTGACATCGGTCGTCTGCGGCATGCCGCCCATGAACGGTTGACCCGTCGCACGGATCGCAATGCCTTTCTCGAAGTGCTGGCATGCTTCGATGGCCGGAATATACGCCAGCGAGAGCTTCGGGTTCAGCGCGCCACTCCACGCCCCGTTCATACCACCCATGTTGCCGGGGCAGATGCGCGTGTCGGGTTCCTCGACGGGCATGGCCTTCGGATTCACCACCGGACGGCCCTTCGCATCGATCGTCGCCCAGTTGACCTGTTCGAGATACGGCGAAGCCTGCACGAATGAACCGGTGGTGCGATCGAGGATGTAGTAGTAGCCGTTGCGATTCGCCTGTACCAACGCCTTCAGGGGTTTGCCCTTGACGATGATATCGACGAGGAAGACCTGGGTATTGCCGTCGTAGTCCCATACGTCGTGCGGCGTGAACTGGAAGTACCATTTCATGTCGCCGGTCGCCGGATCGAGCGCCATCACGCTATCCGAGTACAGATTGTCGCCAGCGCGGTCATCACCGTTCCAGTCCGGCCCCGGATTGCCGGTGGTCCAGTACAGCACGTCGGCCTTCGGATCATAAGCACCGCTCGTCCAGGCCGGCGCGCCGCCCGATTCACCGGACTTTCCCGCCCACGTTTCCGCACCCGGCTCGCCCGCTTTCGGAATCGTGTAGCGGCGCCAGATTCGCTTGCCGGTATCGATGTCATAGGCATCGAAGAAGCCCACCGCGCCGAATTCCCCGCCGGCAACACCGATAATCGCCATGTTCTTCACCACGAAAGGCGCCGACGTGATGCTGTAGCCATCCTGGTAGTTGGCGACCTCGACGTCCCATTTGACGTTCCCGGAGAGTCGGTCGAACGCGATCAGGTGCGAGTCCAGTGTGGCCATCATCACGAAGTCGCCTTTGATGCCAACGCCCCGGTTCGGCGGACCGCAGCACAAACGCAGATCTTCGGGCAGCTTGTGGTCGTAGCGCCAATACAGTTCACCGGTCGCCGCGTTCAGCGCGAACAGCCGGTTGTACGACGAGGTGACATACATGATGCCGTCGTAGACGACAGGTGATACCTCGAACTGACCGAGCGTGCCGGTCGGGAAAATCCATGCGACCTGAAGATTCGCAACGCTCGACGGGTTCAGCGCGGTAATCGGGCTGAAGCGCTGGTTCGAGTAATCGCCGCCGTACAGCAGCCACTGTGTCGGGTCATCGGTGCCGGCCAGCAGCTGCGCATCTGTGACGCCAGGCGCGCCGCCGCCGATCGGCTTGTCGTTGGTCCAATGGGTCGGGATTTCCGGCAGCTCGACCACCTCAGCCGACTGCGTCGCTGCCGGCTCCGCCGTCGCCGCGGCCGGTGGAGAAGCGGGCGGCGGACTCTGGTTGCAGCCCACGATCGCGAGCGCGCATAGCACACCTGCAAATCCCCACCTCGGCTTCCAGATTGCCCCGTCCACCATGTCTCCCCCATGTGTTGTGCGAATGCAGCACGCAGGCTAACCGATTGAATGGTGAATGGTTAGTCCGTGGCGTCCGACAAGCGCATCATGCTGCGGGCCGTGCATGGCGCCGGCCCTGACTGTGTTACGGAGATCCCCTTATTTCACGTCGGAGTCTTGCTGGGCCAGCATACGTCTCAACAACCATTTGTACGCCGGTCATCCCTCCCCCTTTGGCGTGAGCGGGAACCCGAATGGGTTCCCGCGTTTCTCTCTTTCGCAATGCGTCTGGGTCGGACCCCAAGTCCTTGCAGACGGATATGGCCATTTGAACAGATCGCACGCGCTTGGCCCCCAAGACGGCGTCTGCTCTAATCGACGTGATATCCGGTCGCCGGAGCAAATGGAGCGTGAGCGATGACCCCAACGGTATCCGACCGAGTGGCGACACCCGGCGCGAAGATGCTGTATCTGATCCGGCGCAAGCCTTCGACGTCTCGCGAGGAACTGATCGCGCATTGGTTCGCCAATCACATGCCGCTGGTCATCGCCAATCAGAAGCAAGCCGAGGCACGGCATCGTCCTCACGCGCAGCGCTACATTGCGACGCTTTTCCAGCCGACACCCGACGCTCTGCACCCATGGGACGGAATCGCGCAGTTGTGGTGGGATCGCGCCCTGCCAAAGCCCGCGACGGCATTCGGCACTACGCCGACCGACTCGTTTCAGCAGAAAGCCGAACCCTATGTCGGCTGGGCGACGACCGAATACGTGGTCTTGGACGGTGGCGAGCGACTGTCCAGCGCGCCGCTGACGTTGAACGACCCGTATCCGTCGACGCGTTCCGGTTTCTGCAAGATCACGTATCTGGTAACGGCCAAACACGACACCGAATATGACGCATTCTTCGAGCACTGGCTGATGGTCCACGCCCCAAACGTCGCGCAGACGATGGCGGCGGTCGGCGGTTTCCACTACGTTGTCAGTCACAGCATCGATCCACACGACGAACCCTACGCGGGCATGGCGGAACTCTACTTCCCCAACGAGAAGGCATGGTTGCGTTTCAGCAAGCAGCTGACGTCCGACGGCATCGAACGCTGGCTCGACATCGACAAGACGCTGATTCTCGTCTCCGATACCGAAATGATCGGCATTCCGTAGTGTTCGATCTCGCCAACGATACGCTCGAGGTGCAGCTACTGGACCCCATCGCCGACCGCGAACGCTTCGGCGTGCGCTACTGCACCGGCGGGTACATCTTTCAGATACGCGATCATGAACACGGCGACCTGCTGAGCGGCCCCACCTACCCCGACCACTTCAACTGGTTCGACGGTCAGGGCATTCCTGACGCGTTCAATCTCGGCCCGCTGAATTCGGCCAAAACGATCGGCGAAGCGCTCATCATCGGTATCGGCGTGTGCGATACGCGAGCGCGAACCGTGCGATACTTGTGCGATTGGCGTGTCGAGCGCACCACGACCGAAGCGGTGTTCACGACACACCAGGCATACGAAGACTACGCGTTCGATCTGAGCCGCACCGTTTCGCTGCGCGTGCGCACGGTTCGTTCACACACGGCGCTGCACAACATCGGCAAAGCGGCGCTTCCGATGCGCTGGTTCCCGCATCCGTTCTACCCGCAAACCGCAACAGACGAACTGCTGTGGATCAATGCACCACTACGCTGGCAGGACGCCAACGATTACACGCTGTCGCACAACGGCTTCATCGCGCGATCGGCCTGGCCGTGGAACGAAGGAAAATACCTGCCGCTCGATCACGATGCGGCGGCGCCGCTGGTGTTGATCCAGCGTCACCCAAAGCTTGGGATGGTGACGGCGGCGTGCAGCTACGTGCCGGGCTTCTTCCCGATCTGGGGCAACGCCGCGACGTTTTCGTGGGAGCCGTTTCTCGAGCGCACGGTCGCACCGGGGCAAACCCTTTCATGGTGGATCGACTACACGTTCTAACCGGCGGAGTCAGGCGCGTTTGAACTCCCCGACCAGTCCGGCAATCGACTCCTTCGCGTCCCCGAACAACATGCGAGTGTTTTCACCGAAGAACAGTGGGTTGTCGACACCGGAGAATCCGGACGCCATCGACCGCTTCAACACGAACACCGTGCGTGCCTTGTCGACATTGATGATCGGCATCCCGTAGATCGGACTGTTCTCGTCGGTTCGCGCAGCGGGATTCACAACGTCGTTTGCGCCGATGACGACAGCCACGTCGATGCTGTCGATACGCGGGTTGATGTCATCCATCTCGACGAGTTGATCGTACGGCACGTTCGCTTCTGCGAGCAGCACGTTCATATGTCCTGGCATCCGGCCCGCTACCGGGTGAATTGCAAAGGTCACCTCGGTGCCGTTCTTTTCCAACAGTTCGCCGAGTTCGCGCACGACGTGTTGCGCCTGCGCAACTGCCATTCCGTAGCCCGGCACGAACGTAACCGACGCCGCGGACTCGAGGATCAGGTACGCGTCTTCGGCCGTGATCGGCTTCACTTCGCCTTCGATCTTGGTCGCGGTCTTCACGGCGCCGAATCCGGAAAACAGCACGTTGGCGAGCGAGCGGTTCATCGCTTTGCACATGATCCGAGTCAGGATGATGCCCGACGCCCCGACGAGCGCGCCGGCAACGATCAACACGTTGTTGTTGATCGCGAAGCCCGCGGCGCACGCGGCGAGACCCGAATAGGAATTCAACAGCGAGATGACGACGGGCATGTCGGCGCCGCCGATCGGAATCACTGCCATGACGCCGAGCACCAGCGACAACGCGAGCAGTACAAAGAAATGGGCCGAATTCAGCGTCGGATCCATCGTCACCATCGCGCCGGAAACCAATATGCCGATTAGAATCACAGCATTCACCAGGCGCTGCGCCCCGAATACGATCGCGCGGGATGGCATCACTTCGGCCAGCTTTGCCCAGGCGACGACGCTACCGGTGAACGTGACGCCGCCGATCAGAATCGACAGACAGATCGTGAGGTACGTAAAGCGGGTGTCGCTGGACTGGTACAGTGCGGCCCAACCAACCAACAGACTCGCCAGGCCGCCTGCTCCGTTGAACAACCCGACCATCTCGGGCATCGAGGTCATCGCAACCCGGTACGCCGCAACCGCGCCGATGATCGAACCGACGACAGCCCCGCCGATGATGTACTGATAGCTGACGATATCGTGTTCGAGCAACGTCACGATCACCGCAATCAGCATGCCGATGCCGGATATGACGTTGCCGCGCCGCGCCGTATCGGGATGGGCCAGCATCTTCAGGCCCATGACGAACAGCACCGATGCAACCACGTAGGTCAGGTTGATGTAGATGTCCAGGTTCATCATTTGGCGCCTTTCTTCTTGAACATCGCGAGCATCCGGTCGGTAACCAGATAGCCACCGACAACGTTGATGGCGCCATTGGCCACCGCGATCGCGCCGAGCCAGTTGGCAAACGCCGGCGCATCCATGCCCGCCGCAACGACTGCGCCGACCATCGTAATCCCGGAGATTGCGTTCGAGCCCGACATCAACGGCGTATGCAACGTCGACGGCACCTTCGAGATGAGCTCGAAGCCCAGGAAGATCGACAGCATCAGGACGAATGTCAGATAGACGGCATCCAATTTCCTTCCCCTTCAGAACAGTAGGCGACCCGCACATACATGCGCCGGCGAAGCGGCTCTTCGACAACGCCAAGAAACGTGGGGCCAGATCAAAAGATCGGTCATCCTACACAATCTCCCGCCCGACGCCAGCTGGGCGACTTGCCGGCGGCCCTCGAACGACTGGTGTTGGAGAGGTTGCCGGTGTACGGACGATGTAGTACACATAAATGCCCCAAGCGGCAGGATATTCAGATGGCAACTACAACGACGCAGTGGGCGCTCCGCGGCACGGGCTACGAGTTCTGCAATTGCGACTTCGGCTGCGGGTGCAATTTCGGCGGATTTCCGAACTCGAAGGACGGAAGCTGCCGCGCGTTGGTCGGCATGGACATCACCGCGGGATCATGCGGGGGCGTGGATCTAGCCGGCGTGAAGAGTGCCGCGATCATCGATTGGCCCAAGGCAATCCACGACGGCAACGGGAAGTGCGTCTTCGTGGTAGAACCGTCGACCAGCGACGAGCAGATCGAAGCCCTGGCCGAGATCTGCAGCGGCAAACTCGGCGGGCTGCCCTGGGAACTGTTGGGGCCGACCTTCGAAGTGATCGGCCTCGAAAAGGCGCCGATCTCCATCGAGGGTCATGGCGTCGACAGCGTGTTCAAAGTAGAGGGTATCGCCGACGCGCGCGGCGAGGCCTTCAAGAACCCGGTTACCGGACAACCGCATCACGCGCACGTCGATCTGCCCGACGGTTTCATCTGGACGCGGGGCGCGTGCGGCGTGGGGACGTTCTCGGCCAAGGCGGGTGGATTGTCGCTCGCGTTCGAGAAGTCGAACTGGATCCTGTACGACTTCGACTGGAACAATTCTCGAGCGACGTAGCTCGACTACATCGACTAAACCAGGATCCATCCGGCAGTGGCGATCATCAGGCCGCCGCTGACAAAAAGACTTGCGCGGCCGAACGGCGCCAGCTTCTCGATCGTCACCCAGGCGGTCAGCGCCACGATCACCGCCACGTTCATGACGCCGCCGGCGAACAGCAGCAGCATCAGCGCCCAGCAGCATCCGAGACACAATAGGCCGTGCTCGACGCCCACCGTGAATGCGCCGAATCGACCCGGGTGCCAGTGCCGCAGCAGGAAAGACATCGGCGACTGACAGACGCGCAGACACCGCTGCTTCAACGGCGTGATCTGATAGACGCCTGCGAGCAACAGGATCGCCGCACCCACCGCAGGCGCGGCGGGCTCCATCATTGGAGACAGCAGCAGCGATGCGGACAGCCCCCGTTGCAGCAACGTCGCGCCAACGCTGAACAGTGCCCACACGGCGAGATAGCCCGCCACAACGGCGTAGACCCGCGAGCCGACCGTGCGATGCGTGTCACGCGCCCGGGCAGCCCGCAGGAAGAGCAGCAGCAGCGGCGATGCGGACGGCAGCATCATGGCGGCCATCATCACGGCCCACATGGCCCACAGTAGAAATAGATGCGGAGCATCCCAGCGCGCGGTCATCATCCATGCCGATGAACCGCTCATCGGCCCGTACATGTCGAGCCCCATCGCGACGATCCATGTCCAGCAGAGGACGCTGATCGCCAGAATCACGATCATCAGAACGAGCCGTTCGTGCCTCAGCAACGTCTCGAGGATCGGCTGGGAACGGCGGGTGGATGTCATGGCGGCCTGCTGGCCCTCAGCGGCGCCGCGCGCCGGGTGGTCGAGTGTGCGATCGGGCGAGCCATGAATCAAACGTGCGGTGAAGGATGCATCAGCAAGCGGCGTGGTCGGCACGATCTGGTACACACTGTTTCACGAGCCATCGATTGCAACGGTGCATTGGTTGGTCGTCAGCCTCTGTGCCGCCGAAGTGATCAAACGCGCGAGCCAGATCGTCTACTACCACCGCACGGCGCTGTGAACGTGGCAAAAAAATCGACGATCACCAACCAGGTGCGCCGGCTCCGCTTCGAAGCCGGCGAAATGACGCAGCAGGCTTTGGCCGACGCGGTGGGCGTGACGCGGCAGACCATCATCGCAATCGAAGGCTCGAAATATTCGCCTTCGCTCGAAGTCGCGTTTGGCATCGCCCGGGCGTTCAACGTGTCCTTCGAAGCGGTGTTCCAATTCGAGTCAGCTGACGCCAGACTGGCACCGACGCACCCAAAGCACTCAGGAACGCGCGCATGAAAATCGGCCTGTATCTCGTGCTCACCGACGCATCGATGCCCGTCGTCGATCTCGCTCGCGCAATCGAAGAACGCGGGTTCGAATCGATCTGGGTGCCGGAGCATTCGCACATTCCAACCACCGGTTCCACGCCGTATCCCGGCCGCGGCCCGGTCACGCGCGACTTCGCGCGGACGCTCGATCCATTCGTGACGCTGGCGGCCGCGGCCAGCGTCACGACACGAATCAAGCTCGGCACCGGCATCTGCCTGCTGATTCAGCGCGACACGATCCACACGGCGAAGACCGTTGCAACGCTCGACCACCTGTCCGGCGGTCGCGTGCTGTTCGGTGTCGGCGGCGGCTGGAACAAGCCGGAGATGGAGAACCACGGCTGCACGTATGCGACACGCTTTGCGCGACTCGAAGAACAACTGCAGGCGCTGAAAGCGATCTGGACCGAAGACGAGGCGCAGTTCCACGGCAAGTACGTGGACTTCGATGCAATGTGGTGCTGGCCGAAACCGGTCACGCGTCCGCACCCGCCGATCTTCATCGGCGGCGAAACCGATCACACGTTGAAGCGCATCGTGAAATACGCCGACGGCTGGCTGCCGCGCGTGCGCGATCCGGGGCTGGTGCTCGCCGGAATCGGCAGGCTGCGCGCCTTTGCGCGTGACGCCGGACGCAATGAGCGCAGCATCGCGATCAGCGCCTTCGGACTGTCCGCAAAGCACGAAACCATCCAGCCGTTTCGCGACGCCGGCGTCGACCGCGCGATCCTCGCGCTGACAGCGGGCTCCACGGACGACATGCTGCGTCGTCTCGACCGTTACGCCGAGTTCGTCGAGGCGGACTGACGAGGGCAAACAAACCTAGCTACACACGCCGCATCGCCAACGGCACGGGCCGAGCAGCAAAAATCTTCAAGCCGAAGCGCACCGCAATGCTGGATCATCGCTGCGTCAACGGGGATCATCCGTCGGTGGGAGGGCCTCACACGTGCTCGATTGGCTGCGCGCCCGCGACGAGTGGAAATTCTTCGGCGTCCTGCCGCAGGCTGATCTGTCACTTGCGGTGACGTGGTGGACCCTATTGCTGCTGCGGGGTCTGCTGCCGGCGGCATTCGCCATCGCAATGGGTATGTTGATCGGCGCGGTGCAGCGCGGCGATTCTCTCGGCCTGCCGCTTTCGATCGTCGGCGTCGTGTTCGTGCTGCTGCAAACGATGTCGCCGCTGCATCAGGCCATCGGCAAGAACCTCGGCAGCCGCACAGCGGCGTGGCTTTACGACCAACTGACGTTTGCATGCGTGCGGCCACCTGGCATGGGCCACCTCGAAGATCCACACCTGACAACCGACCTCACGGTAGCGCGCGACTTCGATCTAGGCATCAGCGGGCCGCCGCTGTCGATCTCGATGGATTTCATCGGCTCCGGTCTCGTCGAGTTCGTTGCCGGCTTTGTCGCCGCGATGCTGCTCGCCGCCTATGCCTGGTGGGCGCCGCTGCTGCTCGTCGGCGGTTGGTTGGCAACCCAATGGTTACTGCGCGAAAGCGCGGTGTGGCGCGATCGCAATACCGACGAGGTGCGTGAGGCGCAACGCCACGCCGACTATGCGTATCGACTGGCCGTCGATCCACCCGCGGCAAAAGAGTTGCGGTTGTTCGGCTTGTCGACGTGGACCGTCGAACGCTTCACCGCGCAACGGCGGCGGCTGTTCGACTTGCGCTGGGAAGCCACACGGCTGCGTGAACGCCCCGTCGTGTCGAGTCTGCTGGTGGTACTGGCCGCGAACGCGGCGGTATTCGCCTCGATCGCGACGGATCTCAACGCGGGTCACCTCGACCTCGGCCGCGCAGTGACGTTCGCGAGCGCGGCCGTCACCGCCAGCATGATCGCCTTCGGCGGCCTGTCGTGGGCGCTCGACGGCGCCGCTGCGCCCGCCGCTGCGGTGCTGCGCCTGCAACACGCGATGGATCCGGAGGGCGCGTTGCCGCAAGGCGCGCATTCGGCGCAACGCCTGCCGGCACGCGAGATCCGCTTCCGCAATGTCACGTTCGCGTACCCTGCCGCACCCGGCGAATCGGTTCTCGAGGGATTCGATCTGACCATTCCGGCGGGTTCGTCGATTGCCATCGTCGGTCAGAACGGTGCCGGCAAGACCACGCTCGCAAAACTGCTGTGTCGTCTGTACGACCCACAGCACGGCGCGATCGAGATCGACGGTATCGACGTACGTGAATTCGAACTGGATTCGTGGCGTGCGCGGGTGACGGCGGTGTTCCAGGATTTCATCCGCTTCGAGATGCCGCTGCGCGACAACGTCGCACCCGCCGGAGCGCCTGACGACGTGATCGAGGCGGCGCTTGTGGATGCCGGCGCATCTAATCTTGCGAGTCTCGACACCGTGCTCGCGCGCGGCTACGAAGGCGGCACCGACCTGTCAGGTGGCCAATGGCAGCGCATCGCCCTCGCCCGCGCGCTGTGCGCCGTGCGGCTCGGCGCCGGCGTGGTGCTGCTGGATGAGCCGACGGCGCAACTCGATGTACGCGGCGAAGCCGAAATCTTCGAGCGCGTGCTCGCCTCGACGCGTCACGCCACCACGATCCTGATTTCGCACCGGTTCTCGACCGTGCGGCTCGCAGATCGCATCTGCGTGCTCGAAAAGGGCCGCGTGGTCGAACTCGGCACGCATGCCGAACTGATGGCCGCAAACGGCCGCTACCGCACGATGTTCGACCTGCAGGCGTCGCGCTTCGGTGACGGCGACAGCGACGGTGCACAGGAGACGCTCGATGTCCTCGGCTGAAGGTCTCGCTGACGACCTCCCCGCCGCCGTTCCGGCCATGTGGCGCGCGCTGAAGCGCGGCTACCAGGCAGAACCGCGACTGCTGACGATTTCATTCGGGTTGTCGCTGCTCGCAGCTTTACCGGACGCATTGGTCGCGCTGCTGTTCATGCTGCTGGCCAATGGTGCGGCCGCGCACGACGGCAGGCTCGTCACGACTGCAATGCTTGGACTCGCCGCGTGCGCGGTCGCCACCTGGTTTCTGCGGGTCGTCAGCGATCGCACGCAGAGGCGCTTTCGCGACCGCGTGACGATCGCGCTCGAATCGCACGTCGCGAACCTGCAGGCATCGGTACAGACGATCACCCACCACGAGCGGCCGGAGTTCCTCGATCGACTCGCGGTGCTGCGCGATCAGGTGTTCGTGCTCGACCACATGTACATGTCGCTGTTCTCGACGTGCGGCTGGATTCTGCGCCTCGGGGTCACGATTGCGCTGCTGATGTCGATTCACTGGGCATTGCTGCTGCTGGTGGTGTTCGCGCTGCCGACGGTGTTGGCATCGACATGGCGCCCCGCCGTCGAACGCGCCGCGGAGGAGCGCGGCGCCTCAGCGAATCGGTTGGCCCGGCATCTGTTCACGACAGCGACGACGGCCCCGCCGGGCAAGGAGGTGCGCGTCACGCGGATCGGCCGCCGGCTCGCCCAACTGCGTCGCGAGGCGTGGGAACGCTGGTATGGTCCGGTTGGCGCCGCACGCACCGGCAGCGCGCTGTGGCACGCGCTTGGCTGGGCGATCTTCGGTGCCGCGTACATCGGCGCCGTCGTATTCGTGTCTTCGGGTCTCGACGGCACGCCCGGGCAGGTGCTGCTGGTTCTCGCCGCCGGTTCCCGTCTGTCGGCCTATATCGGCGCCACGGTCGGCGAGATCGGCTTTCTACGCGGCATCTGGATGGACGGGTCGCGGCGCCTCGCATGGCTAGAAGACTATGCCGCGTCATTGACCGAAAACGCCGACGCGACGGTGCCGCAGCGGCTCACTCGAGGGATCCGCTTCGAACACGTCTCGTTCGCCTACCCCGGCACGACGCGCAACGTGCTCGACGACGTCAGCTTCGAAATCGAACCGGGTACCGTCGTTGCAATCGTCGGCGAAAACGGCGCCGGCAAAAGCACGTTGGTGAAGCTGTTGTGCAAGCTGTATCGGCCTGGCAGCGGCCGTATCGTCATCGACGGCGTCGACCTCGCGCAGATGCCGGCCGATGCATGGCGCGAGCGTCTCGCGGGCGCATTTCAGGATTTTTTCCGATTCGAGTTCCGTGCGCGCCATACCGTGGGCGTTGGCGATATACCGCGCCTCGACGATCAACCGGCTGTTGCGGTTGCAGTGGATCGCGCGGGCGCCGCAGACGTGGTGGAGCGACTCGTCGAGGGTCTCGCGACCCAACTCGGACCGACTTGGCCCGGCGGCGTGGAGGTCAGTTTCGGCCAATGGCAGAAACTTGCACTCGCGCGCGGCTTCATGCGCGACCGGCCCTTGTTGTTGGTGCTCGACGAGCCCACCGCCGCGCTCGACGCCGAAACGGAGCACATGCTGTTCGAGCGCTATGCGGAAGCGGCGCGCGGTGGTTTTCGCGGCACGGACCCCGCACGCACGCCGGACGGACGCATCACGATTCTGGTATCGCATCGTTTCAGCACCGTGCGGATGGCCGATCTGATCGTGGTACTCGACGGCTCGAAACTCGTGGAGATCGGTTCGCACGAGGCGCTGATGTCGAAACGCGGACAATATGCAGAGCTGTACGGCATTCAGGCGAAGGCGTATCGATAGTGTGGTGCGACGACCCATCGCCGCAAACGAGCCAGCCCCCTTTGTCCCGCGCCAGTGGAATGCGGAGAGGTCACAGCACCGCGGAATCAGATTCGTTCGTCTTCCATCGAAACGCCAGCGGGACTAAATTGCATTGACTCGGGAAAGCGTTGCAACCATGGCAACTGGCCGCCTGACACAGGATGAATCACAGTTTCTCGACCGCCACGGCTACGTCGTTCGCGAGAACGTGTTCGACGCGCCGGAAATAGCCGACATCACCGCCGCGTGCGAAGACCTCGTTGCGCGGCTCGTCCGCGATCGTCGGCTGAAGCGCTACAAAGCCGGCAGCTACGTGTTCGCGCCGGACTTCGAGCGCAGCACGATGATCAAGTGGGAAGGCGACAGCGATGTCGTCCACGGCATCGAGCCGTTCGCACATTTGGACCCCACTTTGAAGGCCTGGGCGCTCGATGCGCGCTTCACCGAACCGATGCAGGTTCTTGTAGGCGACACGAGCCCGAGCCTGTTCACCGAAAAGCTCAATCTGAAACGCCCCGGTGTTGGCGGCGTAAATCCGATTCACCAGGATTATCCGTACTGGCTCGACAGCGCCGATGCGCCCGCACGCGTGGCCACAGCCATGTTGTTCCTCGATGACGCAACGCTCGAAAACGGCTGTCTGCAGGTGGCACCGGGAAGCCATCGCTCCGGCCAATGGCGCAACCGGACCGACAGCGATGCATTCGGTGCGAACGAGATCGACGCCGCGGCATATGCCGACGTCGAAATGCTCCCGCTGCCGCTGCGCGCCGGATCGATGGTGATGTTCGGCAGTTTCCTCGTCCACCGCTCCGAACCGAATCGCTCCGCGTTGCAACGCCGCGCATTGCTGTTCAGCTACCAGCCCGCCGGACACCGAACGATGGTCGACTCGTTACTTGCGGCCGCCGACGCGCGACGTCGCGCAAAGACCGAGCGTGCCGCTGAAATCGATCGATGACACGCGCCCGCCGGGGCCGCGTAGCGGCACGTCACCGATCCAACTATGGTTCCGAGCGCCGGTAATCGTCGTGAGCCAGAGCAAGCCGTGGCAGGCTCGTATTGTTTCGGTCGAGATGACCCACGTCGTCTTGGAAATTCAAACGCTGGCGACGCAAGGGGCGGCAACGGCATGATCCACATCAACGCATTCACGCAGTGCACACCGATCTCACAGTCGATCGGCCAATGGCGCAATCCGGCGGATGCGATGTCGCGTGGCTACACCGATCTTCAAGTCTGGGCAGATCTCGCGAGAACGCTGGAACGCGGCTGCATCGATGCGCTGTTCTTCGCAGACATTCACGGCATCTACGATGGCTACGCGGCAAGCCGCGATGCGGCGGTACGTCACGCGGTGCAGACACCCGGGGCCGACCCGCTGCTGCTGATATCTGCGCTGGCACTATCCACCAAGCATCTTGGCTTCGCCAGCACGTACAGTACGACGTACCACTCGCCGTACAACTGCGCTCGAACGTTCTCCTCGCTAGACCATTTTACGAAGGGGCGGATCGGTTTCAACGTCGTCACGTCGTACATGAAGAACGCCGAGGACAATGGTCTAGGCATCATGCTGCCCCACGACGAGCGGTACGACCGTGCCGATGAATATCTCGATGTGGTCTACAAGCTTTGGGAAGGCTCGTGGGACGACGACGCGGTCGTGCGCGACACGGTACACAACATTCATACGGCACCCGAACGCGTGCACGACATCAACCACGCCGGCCGCTACTTCTCGGTGCGCGGGCCGCATATGTGCGAGCCGAGCCCGCAGCGCACCCCGGTCATCTATCAGGCCGGCGCATCCCCCCGCGGTATCGAATTCGGCGCGAAGCACGCGGAAGCGCTGTTCGTCGGCTTCACCGATCCCCTCAACGCGCGTGAGCGCGTGACGATGATTCGCAATCGTATCGAAGCGTACGGCCGCGATCCCGCCAGCGTGAAGATTCTGGCGGGCATCATTCCAGTGGTCGGTGACACCGACGCCGATGCGCAACGCAAGTACGACGACGCGCTACGCTACGTTTCACCAGAGGGTACGTTCGCGCTGTTCGGGGGCTGGACTGGTGTCGACCTCGCCGGCTACGACCTCGACGATCGACTCGACGACATCGACTCCGACGGTATGCAGGCCATCGCGCGCGGCATGCGGGGCAAGACCATGCGCGACTTCTACGAGCGCATCAAGCTGGGTAGCTTCAGTGTCAAGCTCATCGGTAGCGCACAGCGCGTCGCCGATCTGCTCGAAGAATGGGTCGACATCGGTGGTGTAGATGGTTTCAACGTGATGCCGGTGGTACAACCGGGCTCGCACGAAGACTTCGTCGCCGCGGTGATCCCGGAATTGCAACAGCGCGGCCGATTCCGCACCGCATACGAAGGTTCGACATTGCGTGAGCACTACTTCGGTACCGGATGCACGCGCGTGAGCGGCGATCATCCGGCGGCGCGGTATCGAAACACTCGATGAAGTCACGCAATGGAACTGTCGTGGCGCGCGATGCATCCTATGCTCACCGCAGACGCGATCCAGTATGAACGAACGTTTCGACATCCTGCTGGTCGAGGACAACGCCTCACTCGCAGAGAGCATCGGCGCGTACCTGGATGCAGCCGGCTTCGTACTAGACTATGCGGCCGACGGCTTGACGGCCCTGCATCTGGCGGCGACAAACCGATACGACGCCATCCTGCTCGACATCGGGTTGCCCGGCATCAACGGGCTCGAGATCTGCCGCACGCTGCGTCGGGATGCGCACTCCAGCACGCCGATCATCATGCTGACGGCGCGCGACCAACTCGACGACAAACTCTCCGGATTCGATGCCGGGGCCGACGACTATCTGGTCAAACCGTTCGCGATGGCGGAACTCGAGGCGCGGCTCGGCGCAACCATTCGCCGCAGCCAAAGCAATGCCTACGCGACCGCCTATGTGATCGGCGACCTCACACTCGACATCGCGACTGCCGACGTGCGCCGCGCCGGACGCCGGTTGCGCCTTTCGCCGAAGCAGTTCGAGATTCTGAAGATATTGATGCGCGAATCGCCCAACGTCGTCGGCCGCGAAGTGCTCGAGCGCGCGTTGTGGGGCGACGACGTGCCGGAGAGCGACGCGTTACGGAGTCACCTCTACAACTTGCGGCGGCTGGTCGACAAAGACTTCGATCAGGAATTGATCGAAACGGTACCCGGGCTGGGGTTCTGCATACGTGCCCCTTGAGCGGACGTGGCGCGTGTAAAGCGCAACGTCACCGTGGTGCCCTCACCGAGCGCGCTCGTTAGGTCGAGCGACCAACCGAATTGGTCCACCAGCCTCCGTACGATCGCAAGTCCCAACCCCTGGCCGGATGCGGCACGATGCCGCGACGCGTCACCCTTTGTCTCAATCCGCCCCTCACCACGAAAGAACGGCTCGAACACGCGCGTCAGGTCAGCGCTACTCATGCCAATACCCGTATCGCGCACCGAGACGAAATCTGCGCCGACCGAAACGTTCACCACGGCGTCGCGGCTGTACATCAGCGCGTTGCGCAGCAGATTTGTGAGCACGATCGCGATCATGCGCGGCGGCGCGTTCACGATCAGCTCTGCTCGCTCGGTCAGCTTCACGGCGTTTCCGGTCTCTTGCGCCAGATCGGCCAGCAGGTCGATCTGCTCAGCCAACAGCACGTTGACGTTCGTAGATTCGTCCAGCGCGTGCAGTTCGTCCTCGCGCGCCAGCAACAGCAGACTCTCGATCAGCGACTGCATCTGCGAAACGGCGCGCCGCATTCGGTCCAGCGACGCTTGATCTGTGGCCGGTCGCTGCTTGTTCCGCTCCAACAGATCCAAGCAGGCGCGCACCACCGCAATCGGGGTACGCAGTTCATGACTCGCATCGCGCGTGAAATTGCGTTCGCGAACGACGAATGCCTCCAGACGACGGGTAAAACGATCCAGCGCCTCGATCATCGTCGTCACCTCGGCGTCCGCGCTGTCGCGCAGATCGCCCAGATCGAGGTGCGTCCCGGCATCGCGTTTCGGATCGTAGGTCTCCAGCCGCTGCGCCAGACTCACCAGCGGCGACACGGCGCGCTGCGACAGGCGGTAGGTGATGAAGGACAACGCATAGATGAACAGCAGTACCAGTGCCCCGGGGATGGCGCCGAAATACAGAGTCAAATCCGATACTTGCGCTTGCCGGAACACCAGATACAGCCGTCCGCCGGCACCGTCGCTGACATACAGCAGCGGCTGCTCGCCTTGAAAATCGATGCGGCGGAATCCAGGCGGTTGCCGGCGCAGCGGCTCGGGTATTGCCGCGAAGTCATCGCCGCGCGCGAGATAGCCAGTCATGTTATCGGTATCGGGCGGCGCCGCCGCGGCGTTGGTTTCCCAACGCATCCAATAGTGCGCGGCCTCGCCTTGCAACGCCTTGCGCGAAAGGACGTCCGAAACCACAAAACTGATACCGAACACGCCGACGATGACGGCCGCGCTGATCACAGCGATCTGCAGCGCGAAGGCTCGCCCGAGACGCGCCCGGACGCCGGTTCGTTTCATGTCTCGCTCGGTGGCCTCATCAGTTCGACGGACTCATCAGGTAGTGGCAGACCTGCCACTCTTCGCCGTCACGGTAGCCGAACATTTCCTCGCAGGCCATGAAGAAAATGCGCCACCGCTGAATCCAACGCTCGACGTCATCGCCATACGCCTGCGTGAGCGCCGCGTGCACCGCATCGGGATGGTCGTCCATTCGCTCGAGCCACGCCGCAGCCGTGCGCTGGTAGTGTTGTCCCGACAACGACCAGACGTTGTCGATGCGCAGGTGCTGCTGAAAGTGCGTCAGGGTGTCGGCTGCCGGCATCAGGCCGCCGGTGAAGAAGTGGCGCCCCATCCAGTTGTCGGCGCCAGCGGTCTCGAACGGATACGTCAGTTCGCGATGACAGAAAATGTGCACGAACAACCTGCCGCCCGGTGCCAGCCAGCGCGCGATGCGCGCAAGCAAGGTTCGATAGTTCCTGATGTGCTCGAACATTTCCACAGACACGACGCGGTCGAATGTGCCTGTCGCGAAATCGAGCGCGTTGGCATCGGCCGTGACGACCTGCAAGTTCCGTAGCCCCAACAGGCCCGCTCTCTTCTCGATGAAGGCTCGTTGGCTGCGCGAGTTCGACACCGCCGTAAATTGCGCGGCCGGGTACCGCTGCGCCGCCCACAACGAAAACGAGCCCCACCCACATCCCAGATCGAGCACGCGCTGTCCGTCGCGCAGATCCATCCGCTCCGCATAGAGTGCCAGCATGTTCGCCTCCGCCGTGTCCAGATCATCGCCGTCCCGCCACAGACACGCGCTGTACTTGAGATGACGGCCCAGCACGATCTGGAAGAACTGCGTTGGCACCTCGTAGTGCTGTGCGTTGGCGACATCGACATGCAGCGCCACGGGGCTGCGGCCCAGCGCTTCGATCAGCGCGGCCTTGCGCGCCTCGCGCATTGCCTGCGTACCGCGTCGCTGCTCATGCAGGCGCTCGCGCACCAGGCGCCTGATCTCGCGTCGTACCAGAAAATCCGGTACGTAGCCCCGTTCGGCGATCTCTTGAGCGAATCCCATCAGGCTGTCTCCTCGAACTGACGATTGAGAAAAGGCGCGACCGCGCCGAACAAGCAGGCGAATAGAACCGCCCAGCTCAAAGCAACCACGACCAGCCGAGCCGGCGCGGGTACTATGACTGCACCCAGCGCGGCACCGCCGAGATACGACAGCGGACACGCAACCGCCGCAAGGACCGCTGCCAACCACGGGCGCCCGACGAGCATCGACAAGCTGTGGTTAATCGACAGGCCCAATGCCACCCACAACACCACGATCCAATGCGGCGCCGGCACGGTGCCGTGGAAATCGAGAATGCCGCAGTAAATCCAAATGGTGTCGAGCCCCAATCCGATCGCGCCGACAATCGCCGCCAGCGCCAGATCCCGGCGGCCGCCGCGCCATAGCACATGCGCAGCCAACGCCGCACAAGCGGCGAGCCCAGCGCCGGTGCCGCCGAGTACCGCTGCAAACCAGGTCACCTGAAACAGCACGCCGTTGACGACCGCGTGAGGTTTCATACCGAACGCACACGCCAGGGCCGGCCCCGATACAGCGGTTTCGCGAACAACAGTTGGACGTCGGACAGCGCACGCTCGCGAAACCCGCCCTCGCAATAGCACAGATAGAACGTCCACAAACGCCGGAAGCGTTCGTCGAAGCCCAACCGGGCGATGTCGCTCCAGCGCGACTCGAAATTGCGCCGCCACGCGAGCAAGGTGCGCGCGTAATCGGTACCCAGATCCTCCACATTCATCGGCACCAGATTGCTCACGCGCGCCGCTGCTCCGATCAACACCGACACGCACGGAATGAAGCTTCCGGGAAACACGTACTTCTTGATGAAGTCGACCGACTGCAATGCACGTTGATAGTGCGCATCCGCAATGGTGATCGCCTGTAGCAACGCGAGCCCATCTTCATCGAGCAACCGATTCAGGGCAGCAAAATACTCGTCGAGATGATTCGCACCGACTGCCTCGACCATTTCCACCGATACCAACTTCGAATAGCGTCCCGTCAACCGTCGATAATCGGTGCACAACACCTCGACGCGTTGTGATAGTCCCGCTCCGGCCACACACGCGCGCGCGTATTCGAACTGCTCGCGTGAGACAGTCGTTGTAGTGACCCGACACCCGGACGCGCGTGCGGCGTGAATCGCCAGACCGCCCCAGCCGCTGCCGATCTCGAGCAAATGATCATCACTAGTCAATTCCAGTTTCCCAACGATCGTATCGAGTTTGCGCACGCTGGCGGACTCGAGATCATCGTGCTCGCGTTCGAACATCGCTGCGGAATACTGCATGCGCGAATCGAGCATCCGCTCGAATAGTGCGTTACTCAGGTCATAATGCGCCGCGATATTGCTGCGACTGCCACGCTCGCTGTTGTCGCGCATCAGCAGGTTCAGGATTCGCGCGGCCCAACCCGTCAGCAGCGCGGCTCCGCCCTCCAAAGCCTGCGTCGCATCGCGATCCCGAACCAGCAACCGCACCAAACCGACGAGATCGTCGCAATCCCAGTGGCCATCGACATACGACTCCGCCGCACCCAACGTACCGCTGGTGGCAATGCAGCGGTAGAAGCGCGAATCGTGGACGACGATCTCGACGAACGGCGCCGCGCCGAACCGCAATGAACCGCTCGCATCATGAATCGCCAGGCCACCGCTAACGCCTTTATTGAGACGCGTTGCGAGCAGCCGTCGACAGATCGAATCGATCCGGCCGATCGGCTTGGTTGCACCCTGCAGAATTCCCACAGTCATGAGCCGACTCCGTATTTTGGATGGTTGTGGAACGGGCTGCCGCGCAGCCACAGTGTTCCGGCCTGGCGATAGATGCGCAGCAGTTGAATCAACGGTTGTGCGGCATAGCGAAATGCGGTGCGACGCAGCGCGCCGGCGGTGACCGGCGCGGTGCGCAACGCAAGCGTCGAACGAAACACGACTGCATCGTTCTGCGTCAGCTCCATGCGAATGCCGATTCGCCGCGGTGCGTAGTCGATGATCCACCGATAACGCTGGGCCATCGGATTGAACGGCGACACGTGGAAGGCCTTGTCGAATACGAACTCGACGTGCGCCGCCGGTGTCGGCGCGCGAAGCACGTAGCTGTGGCGTTCGCCCCACGGCGTGTTGTTGATTTCGCCGATCAGACATTCGATTCGTCGAGCCGACGGATCGAGGCAAAACACGAACCGCACCGGATTGAAGCCCGCGCCGCAGGAGACAGGTTGCTGCAACAGCAGCATCGGCCCGGTAACCGACGGGAGTCCGGCCGCCCCGATTGCCGCGTTGGCACGCGCGCGTATGGTGTCGCCCGGCCAATCCGGCAGACACGCACGCGTGCGAATCGACAATAGATTGAAGCGATCGATCGACAGCAACCGGCTGCGGCGCGCCAGCGAATCCAGATGATCGACATCGGCGAGCAGCATGCAGATGCGATAGCGGAATGCGTGGGGCAACGGTTGCTCACGGCTGTGCGTGACGAATCCTTCGGCGATGCGGTCAAGCTGCATGACGTCTCCGCAGATCACGCTGCACGACGGCTGCGGCATGGCGTCCGCTGACGAACCCGTCCTCGTGAAAGCCGAACCCGGTCCAGGCGCCCGCGAAATAGATCCCGCCAACGCCCTGCAGCGCATCGACTTCGCGCTGCGCAGCCCGCGCGGCGCGATCGAACACCGGATGGGCGTAATCACGCTCCACCAGAATGGACGATTCGCGCAGCCTCGATGAAGGGTTCAGGCTGACGAACACCGACCGGGGCGCTTCGATGCGCTGCAGCCGGTTCATCCAATATGTCACGGTACACGGCGCGCCCGCGTTGGATCTGGGATCCGACTCCGGTTGCGGACCCGGCTCGACAAACGCATTCCAACTGCTCCAGGCGCGCCGATGCCGCGGCATCAGCGTAGCGTCGGTGTGCACCACAACCCGATTGGGCTGATAACGAATGGCGCCGAGCACACGTTGTTCAGCAGGGGTCGGTGCGGCAAGGCACCGCAGCGCCTGGTCGGTATGACAGGCGAGCACCACCGCGTCGAAATGCAGCGGTTGGTGGCGGCGGCCTGATCCGATGCTGAGTTCGATGCCATTGGCACACCGGCGCACCGCGCGCACGGGTGAATCCGTCATCACACGTCCGCGAAATCGGCGTGCGAACGCTTCGACGTAACGTTGCGAGCCACCTTCCACCACCCGCCACGTCGGCCGCCCGCGCAACGACAGCATGCCGTGATTCGACATGAATTCCGTCACATGTCCGATTGCGGTCGTACCAACGCTGGCGGGTGGCTGCGACCACAGCGCGGCGCACATAGGCAGAAGATGATCTTCGGCAAAGCCCGCGCCGTATCCTTTGCGCGCGACGAAGCGCGCGATATCCAGATCCGATTCCGACGCCGTCAACGCGGCGGCGTCACGATAGAAGCGGAAGATGTCGTACAGCATCCGCAGGAATCGCGGCCGCAGCGCGTTCTTCGGTTGGCACAACAACGCCGCCAGTCGATCGGTGCCGTATTCGAGACCGCTGCCGCCATGCGTGACGGAAAAGCTCATGTCCGTTGTGCGGCTTCCAACACCGAGACCGTCGAGCCAGGCCGAAAATCCGGGATAGTTCTCGCGATTGAACACGATGAAGCCGGAATCGATCGCGGCCTCCACACCGTCGATCGTCAGAGGATGGGTATCCGTGTGGCCGCCCAACCGCATGGCTGACTCGATGAGCGTCACCTCCGCATGCGCGTCGAGGGCATCGGCGCACGCAATGCCGGCAATGCCGGCCCCGATCATCGCGACCCGATTCATCGCGGCGCACCCTCGGCGAGGATCGC
Organism: uncultured Gammaproteobacteria bacterium; assembly: GCA_963812255.1. Taxonomy (GTDB): domain Bacteria; phylum Pseudomonadota; class Gammaproteobacteria; order Pseudomonadales; family Azotimanducaceae; genus DATJGR01. Next base: position 531,668 of record CAWEUM010000003.1, read on the forward strand.
CGCCGGCACATCACGCAGATTGCGTACCACGCCCAACCGCTCGAGCACGCGCAGCACTCGATACGACAGATCGATCTCACCGTCGAAAAAGCCCTGCCGCGCCGAGGCCGCGAAGCGATGGTGGTTGTTGTGCCAGCCCTCGCCCAACGTCAACCACGCGAGCCAGCGCAGATTGCGGCTGTCGTCCCGGGTCGCGTAGCGCCGCCTGCCGAATCGATGCGTCACCGAATTCACCAGCAGGGTCGCGTGCAGCAGCGCAACGGTCGATACGCAATAGCCCCACAACAGCATCTGCAGGCCCGATGTTTCGAGCGCCGGCACCCATCGCTGGAACGCGGCGCCGACGCCAAACAACGCCACGGCAGCCGCAATCGGCACCACCGAGTCGTATCGATCGAGCCACACCAATTCCGGAAAGCGCGCCCAGTCTTTGACCCGCTCGAAATCGGTCGCAAAATGGCGCCGGCCCAGAAACCAGCCTAGATGCGCGTGCAGAAAGCCCCGCCGCGGCGAGTGCGGGTCGGCTTCGGTGTCTGCTTCGGCGTGGTGGCGGCGATGCACGCCGGCCCACCACAGCGGACCACGCTGCGCCGCGCTCGCCGCCAGCAACGCGAACGCAAACTGCACGCGCCGCGAGGCTTCGAAAGCGCGGTGACTGAAGTACCGGTGATAGAAGCCGGTGATTGCAAACATCCGCACCCAATAGAACGCAACCGCCACTGCCACATCGATCCACGCAACGCCAACGAAACACGCCGCCAGCGCACCGGCATGCAACACAACGAACGGCACCACCCGCACGACATCGATGCGCTCGTCATCGCTGCGCGAACCGTCATTGACGAACCACTGTCGCAACGCCTGCATGGGAACTCCGCGCGAATCTTTGGCGAGACTATCGCCGCACCCGTGTGAGGGGCGCGTGAACGGACATGGGGAAATTCTTCACACACCCTTCACGCGGCCGCGGCTACTGTCCTGCGATGCCAACTGGCTCGAATTGAAATCGGATCGAATTGAAATGCGCGCACTGTGGCTTGCCTGTGGAATACTGCTGTTGCCGATCGGCGCGCAGGCACAGCAATTCGATTTCGGCGCCTACCTGGATGGTAAACGTATCGGTTTTCATCGATTTACCGTGGAGCGCACCGGCCCCGACGAAGCGTACCTCGTGAGGTCGCATGCCGAGTTCGACGTCAAGGTGCTATGGGTTTCGGTGTACCGCTACCGCCACACTGCCGTCGAGACCTGGCGCAACGGCTGCCTGCAATCGATCGATACGCAGACTCAAGTGAACCGCGAACGCACCACGCTCACCGGACACACCACGGCCGCCGGATTCGAAGTAGACGTTGCGTCGAGCAGTTCATCAAGCAATTCACCGGGCGGAGACACGCGGCACGAAACACTGCCGCTGTGCGTTGCCAGCTATGCTTACTGGAATGCCGACTTGCTGCAGCAGCATGACGAATTACTGAACAGTCAGACCGGAAAGTATCAATCCGTTCAGCGTATCCTCGCCAACGCGTCCGATCGGACGCTGCTCGAACTGAAAGGCAGCGATTTTAGAATCGACGTTCTATACGCCGACAGCGACGGTAGTTGGGTTGGGTTGCACACGACGGTCGAAGGTGGCCGGTCGCTGGACTACCGGCTCGACGGTCAACGCGAGCGATGATCAGATCTCTCTGATCACCTCTGTCGCCGCCAGACAGTTGTTGGCATCTCTCGTTCCGGTGACGCTGACCTCCAAGCCGAGGGGCACTGTGCCGAGTTGGGTCACGGTGGCGGTACCGTCAACAGTTTCGATCTGTGTCATAGCCGTCGCGTCACCGACAACGACGCATTGGTCGGTGCCTGGCGTCGTCGGGGTCAACGTGTATTGACCCTGCCCGTTCGAAGCGAGGCTGCCGACCAACTCTTCTTCGGCAATCACCGGCACGCCCTGCAACACGACGAACGCGCGCAGGAATTCGTCTGCGGCGCCGCGATAGACCACCGAGCCTTCCGTTTCCGTTGCTCGGCAACGCTCGATACTCTCCCGCGATATCTGCGCCGCATTACCATCGGCATCCTCTGAGAACACTGCGGTACTGCCTGCGACACTCACTACACGCTGCGCGGGCGTCGATGAGCACGCGCTGTTCACTTCGTCGAGATTCATCGTACCGGGTGCCGAGGCGTCATTTGCATCGGCAACGAACTCCGAGGAGACACCCCGTTCACGCGCGAACGTATCGCGCGAGCCCATTGCAATGACCGCGGGAACGAATGTGTCCGTCGATGCGGCCGGGTCGAACTTTCCGTAGATCACAACCAGATCATTGACGGCCAATCCGTCGAATCCATTCGATAGCGGATTCGACTCGGCATCGAAATAACTCGTGTCGGTATTCGGATCGGTGAACACACAGATGTCCTTCGGATTCGGCGCTCTCGCACCGTCGTCGGAGACGCGGCGAATGTCGCAGACGTTCAGCGTGGTCGCGTTGCCGTCGATCGAATCGACTGTTCCCTCGACGCGGAACAGCTTGTCGAACGCGGGCTCGGTGTTGATGCTGGCGAATATCACCGGGCGGAATTTCACTGCGCCGTTGCCGGTGGTCACGATGTGGATGGAACGATCCAGATTCAGGTCGACGTTGACGATGATGTCCTCACCGCCGCGAACCTGAAACGTGCCCTGTGGGTTGATATCGATCTTCTGAAGGCCGTTGAGCTTCACATCGTCGGTCTGGGTGACGTTTCCCGCCGCATCCGTCTTCACCAGAGTCAGGCTGTCGAGAATCAATCGGATCTTGCTGTAGGTGCCGGCGATGACTTCGCGCTTGGTCAATACTTCGGAGAAGTTGCTGAGTGCGAGGAAATCCACCTGCTTCGGTTCGTCCAGCACGAGGACGTCCTGACCCCCGTCCGACAGCAACCTGATCTGGCTGATCACCATGATGACCTGCGAATAGCCATCGACCGGCGCATCCGCCATCGTGATCGTGACGGAGCCGGTCGGGGCGCTGTTGGAAGAACCGCTGCCGCCACCGCAGGCCGCGATCAGTGCCGTTGCGATTGCCAAAGCCAGGATTCGTGTACTGCGCATCGCCAACCCCTCTACATCGTATTGTGGTCACGGAACCGTTGCCCGGAAGCGCTAGAATCCGTGACCGGATGACAGGAGATCCTACGGTGTTCGATCTCAATAATTTGAGGACTGCGTTCGTATTCGCATTCGCGGTGGCTACTGTTGCCGCGGCAGCGCCGCCCCCCAACAAAGGCAAGCCGGCACCTGCGTCTGCAGCGGTGCGCCCCGTTTCAACGCCACTCGAACGGGTGGACATCGACTACGACGCCATCAAGCGCATCGCCGTCGCGGAACATCAGACAGGTTACAAGGCGCTGCCGCCCGGCATTGCGAAAAACCTCGTCCGTGGAAAACCGCTGCCTCCAGGGATCGCAAAGAAGGCGATTCCCGACTCGATGGTCCACCAGCTTCCAAACTATCCCGACTACGAATGGAAGCGCTGCGGTACCGATCTGGTGCTCGTTCAGATCGGCACGCAGATCGTCGCCGAGGTGCTGGCCAACATCTTCCATTGAGTCGCATTTTGCCTCACCCGGAGGATCTTGCGCGCTACGACGGTAATCGCATCGCATACACGGGTGTATCGACATGGCGAACCAGCAACGCCAGATCCATTTCGCGAAAGTAAGCAATCCGAAACCGGCCAAACGTGTGCGCAACATTGACCGCGCACCGGGACTGCCGCTGCGCATCGGCAATCGGATCCAGACTCGAGCCTTGTGTCAGACGCATCCAGTTTGCTCCACCTTCGACGCGGACCGCGTGCACCATCGCTCCGTCGTTGGCGGAATAGTAGATCAGCGCGCCGAGACGTGGGGCATACTGAAGCGATGCGTATTCACGGATGCGCGGTCTGGACCCACGCGACACGATCGGCGCGAGCGCCGTACCCGGCTCATTCGGGTCGATGCTTGCCAGGCCATTGCGCCGGTGCAGCGCGAGTACGATTCGATCGGCGAGCGGATCCATCTGCATCGCGTTGTGATTGGCTTCGCCAGGCAACTTGTTTGGATGGAATTCTCGCCACGCACCGACGCTGCCATTCGCGTTGACGCCATCCGGCGCGTACGACACGAACGCATTGCCGCCGCCGTCGTCACCGCTGTGCCCCCACAACAGCCGCCGCTTCGCATCCCACGTGCTGAAGCCGCCGGAGTTGAGGATCGCCAACGGATGTTGCGGGCCGCGACGCCAGGTCAGCGAATCGAGATTGAACAGGTGCGGAATCGGCGCGGCCTTGACGTTTTTGCCGAGCTCTGTCTGACCCTTCAACAATAGATAGTCGTTGCCGACTGGGTCGTACTGAACGTAATCGTAAGTGTGTGGCGGCAACGGCGAGCCATCAGGATACTCGGCGTGCGGATAAACGGCACCCTCCCCGTACGCATCGATGCCGCCACCAACGTAGCCGGTGGTCAGCCGGCGCCATGTCCGCTCGCCGACATCGAATGCGTGGACATCCGAGCCGAAATAGTTGTTGTGCCCGCCGCCGAACACGATCATCGCGCCGCACGTTCCATGCCGCGACGCATACACGGCGCTGTTCCAGGCTTCGGTGATCGACGCAAATCCCACGCGGCCGCGCCATGGCGAATCCCATTGCCGACCGAGTCGGCGCCGGATGCGCTCGCGTGTGGTCCGGGCGGGATTGAGACGCGAATCCAACGCCGGATCGTTATCGCTCAGAAAGCGCGTGCCAACCCGCGTGGGCGACAGCCCCAGGTCGGGTGTGTCGCCGGAGATCCGATACCAGCGGCCGGGCTCCATGGCTGCTGCCCACGCGGGCGACCGCGAAGATCCACCAGCCGATTCAGCGTCCGTGGAAATCAGCGCCCCTTGAAATTCGGCACACGCTTCTCGGCAAACGCACGCCGTCCTTCCTTGTAGTCCTCGCTGTTGAAGCACGCGTCGATCAGCGGCGCGACGTCGCGCGCTTCGACGCTGTGCGAATAGCGCTCGAACGCGTTGATCGACGCTTTCGCAGCACGAATCGTCAACGGTGCGTTTTCGGCAATGGTCGTGGCGTAGGCGCGTACACGCGCCTCTAGATCCTCGTTAGAGACGATGAAGTTGATCAGACCGATCCGCAGTGCTTCGTCGGATTCGAGAAACCGCGCGCTGAATAGAATGTCGCGCGCCGAGGACGGCCCGACGAGGCGCGCCAGCGTTGCGATACCCGCATATTCATAGCCGAGACCGAGTTTCGCCGCTGGGATACCGAAACGCGAATCCGGTGTCGCAAAGCGCACGTCGGCGTTCAGCGCAATCGCCAGGCCGCCGCCAATGCAGAAGCCCTGAATCATCGCAATGAACGGCTTCTCCAGATGCGACAGCCAGTAGTTGCCGCGTTGCGCGATCTCGCCATATTCCTTGCGCTGCTGCGCATTCGCCCGATGTTCATCGAATTCGGAAATATCCGCGCCAGCCGCGAACGCTTTGCCACCGGCACCTTTCATCACGACCACGCGGACCGCTGGATCGGCTTGAAAGGCTTCCAGCGCATCGCCGATCCCCTGCCACATCTCGAGCGAAACCGCATTACGCCGCTGCGGATGGTTGAACGTCAGCCAACCGATGCCGTCATCCACTTCGGCCAGGATCTTCCGGGTCTTCAGTTCGATCATGCGATGGCTCCCGATTGCACGAGGCGTTCGATTTCTTCCGGCGCGATGCCGAACTCGCGCAGCACCTCGGCGGAGTGCTCGCCCGGATCGGGGCCGGCGTGGTGAAACGGTGTGTCCGCTGCAAACCGCGACAGGTTGATCGGCGTGCGGATCAGCGCGATGTCGCCGAGATCTTTGTGCTTGGCACTACGCGTCATTTTCAGGTGTCGAACCTGCGCATCTTCGAATGCTTCACCGATCGTATAGATCGGTCCGCACGGTACACCGACGGGATTCAGGCGCGCAACCAGCTCCGCCGTCGTGAACCGTCTTGTGACTTCGCCAACGGCTGCATTCAGCCGCACCCTGTTCTGCGCGCGGGCACGTCCGTTGGCATACATCGGATCGGTCAACAGATCCTTCGCGTCGAGCGCCTCGCAGAAGTTCCTCCACATCTTGGCCGTGCTGGCTGCGAGATTGACGAGGCCGTCCTGGGCGGGGTACGTGCCCATCGGCACCTGCACCGGATGATAGTTCCCTTGCCTACCCGGCACGTCTTTGTTCATCGTGTAGCGCGCGCCCTGGAAATCGAGCTTGCTCAGCATGCTCTCCAGCAGCGACGTGTGGACCCACTGCCCTTCCCCGGTGTGTTCGCGGTGCAACAGCGCCAGCAGAATCGCCTGGCCGAGAAACATGCCGGCGGTCGTGTCCGAGATCGCGATGCCGACCCGCATCGGCGGACCGTCCGGCTCACCGGTGATCGACATCAGGCCGCTCATGCCCTGCACGATCTGATCAACGCCGGGACGATCGCCGTACGGTCCGTCCTGACCGAAGCCGGAGATACTCGCCAGAATAATGCTCGGATTGATCGCGCTGAGCCGCGCATAGTCGATGCCGAGCCGGGTTTTGACGTCTGCCCGGAAATTCTCCACCACAATGTCGGCGCGCGCGACGAGCGCGCCAAACAGTGCAGCGCCGTCGGGGTGTTTGAGATCGATACACAGGCCGCGCTTGTTGCGATGAAGATTCTGATCGTCGGGACCATGCCGTGCACCGGTCACCGATCCACCCGATCCGCCATGCGCCGGGGGCGGTTCGATCTTGATGACGTTGGCACCCCAGTCGGCGAGCAGCCGCACCGCTGTGGGACCCGCGCGCGCGATCGTCAGATCGAGCACCGTGTAGCGTGACAACGGCAATGTGTCAGTCATGTCCACCGTACATTTGATCCATCCCTTCCAATTCGTTCATCTATGGTCTCTCATGTCAACAATTCTCAACTACGAGACACATGTGGATGGACCCCGCGGCGATTCCGTCGCACGATCAATCGCGTTGAGAAGTTGCGGAGAATGCGGTGCCAACGACAGGGCCATTGAGTCACATCGACATCTCGGTCGGCCATCCGGATCGGTCGATCCGTTTCTACCACGCCTTGCTGAACGGACTCGGTTATCGCCGATGGAAGATCGAATCGCCCGAGTGGTCGGGCGAGCCGCCGACGCGAGCCACATGGGGCATGAAATACGCAGACGGTTCGCGCTTCGACATCGAAGTCCGACCTTCCGCTAGGGAAAGCCGTGATCGTCGTTACGATCGATACGAGCCCGGACCGCACCATCTGGCGTTTCACGCCGAATCCGACGCACAGGTCGATCGAATATATGAAGCCGTCGTCGCGGTCGGTGGCGAGATACTGGATGCGCCTAAGAACTATGCAGGACAAGCCGGCTACGGGGTGTACTACTATGCGGCGTTTTTCGCAGATCCCGATGGGTTGAAACTCGAGGTGTGCTACGTACCGTCTGCGAATCCGTAGCGGGAGGCTCGCTGCTTCATAGCGGCGCACGCCGCAGTCGCAGCGCGTTGCCGATGACGCTGACCGAACTCGCGGACATCGCCGCGGCGGCTATGATCGGCGACAGCAACACGCCGAACAGCGGATACAGCACACCGGCCGCGATCGGCACCCCCGCAGCGTTGTAAACAAAAGCAAAGAACAGGTTCTGTCGAATGTTGCGCATCGTCATCCTGCTGAGACGCACGGCCTTGACGATGCCGTTGAGGTCGCCGCCCAACAGCGTGATGCCGGCACTTTCAATGGCGACATCGGTGCCGGTTCCCATCGCAATGCCGACATCGGCGGCCGCCAAAGCCGGCGCGTCGTTGACCCCGTCACCGGCCATCGCAACCACACGGCCCTGCGCTCTCAACTTCGCGATCACGGCACCCTTCTGATCCGGCAGCACGTCCGCTTCCACCGCGTCGATGCCAAGCGTGCGCGCAACCGCATCCGCAGTCGCGCGATTGTCGCCGGTCAACATCATCACGCGGATGCCGGCCGCCTGCAGCGCCGCCAACGCCTCACGCGTGGATGTCTTGACTGGATCGGCAACACCGATCAGACCTGCCGGCCGACCGTCGATCGCGACAAAAATGGCCGTCGCGCCGTCGCGTCGCAATGCGTCCGCTTCGGCTTCTAGAGCCGCGACATCAACGGATTGCTCGCCGAGGAAGCGCGCGTTGCCGATCAGCACGATCTGTCCATCAACGCGCCCATGAACCCCTTTGCCCACCGGCGAGTCGACTTCCTGGGGTTGCGACAATTCGATGTGGCGCTCGTTGGCCGCGGCGACGATGGCATGCGCCAACGGATGCTCACTGGCGCGCTCGACGCTTGCGGCCAGCCTCAGCAGCTCGGATTCTGTCATCTCCGACACAACCCGCACTTCAACGACTTTAGGTTTGCCTTCGGTCAAGGTCCCGGTTTTGTCGAGCACGAGCGTGTCGACCTTTTCCATACGTTCGAGCGCCTCGGCGTCCTTGATCAGCACACCGCTGTGCGCGCCGCGTCCGACACCCACCATGATCGACATCGGCGTCGCGAGCCCGAGCGCACAGGGACACGCAATGATCAGCACCGCAACGGCGGCGATCAAACCGTGACCCATCGCCGGCGGTGGGCCCCAGACCGACCACGCCGCGAATGCGAGCAGCGCGACGCCGACAACCGTTGGTACGAAATACCCGGCCACCCGGTCCGCCAGACGCTGAATCGGCGCGCGGCTGCGTTGAGCGTCGGCGACCATCGCGACGATGCGCGCGAGCATCGTGTCGCGGCCGACCTGTTCGGCACGCATCAGCAACCCACCACTCTGGTTGATCGTTCCGCCGATCAGCTTGTCGTCAACCGCTTTGGTTACCGGCATCGACTCACCGGTGACCATCGACTCGTCGACGGCACCGCGCCCTTCCAGCAGCACCCCGTCTACCGGAATCTGCTCCCCAGGGCGAACGCGCAGCACATCGCCGACAGCAACGTGTTCGAGTTCGACCTCCTCGTCGGCGCCGTCGGGGCGTACGCGGCGCGCGATTTTCGGCGTCAGATCGAGCAGCGCCCTGATTGCACCGCCGGTGGTTTCGCGCGCGCGCAGCTCGAGCATTTGACCGAGCAGAACCAATACGGTGATCACTGCGGCCGCCTCGAAATACACACCCACGGTGCCGTCGGGTGCCCGGAACGCGGCGGGAAACATCCCGGGGGCAAACGTCGCGATCACGCTATAGATCCACGCCACGCCGGTCCCCATCGCAATCAACGTGAACATGTTGAGGTGACGGCTGATGAGCGACGCCCAGCCCCGCTCGAAGAACGGCCAACCGGCCCACAGCACAACCGGCGTCGCGAGCGCGAATTGGATCCAGTGCGAGGTCTGCTGATCCAACCATCGATGCGCTCCCAACAGGTGCCCGCCCATTTCGATGACGAAAACCGGCAGCGCCAACGCCAGCGCGATCCAGAATCGGCGCGTCATATCGGCCAGCTCGGGATTCGGCCCGGTCTGCGCCATCGGCGTCAGCGGTTCGAGCGCCATGCCGCAGATCGGACAGGATCCGGCGCGATCGCGGATGATTTCCGGATGCATCGGGCAGGTCCATTGGCTACCGGCCGGCGCGGCTGGCGCGTCGGTCGGTTTCAGCGACAGGTAGCGATCCGGATCCGCGATGAATTTCGTCCGGCAGTTCGGGCCGCAAAAGTAATATCTGTGGCCGTCATGATCTGCCACTAAGGCGACCGGCTCGATCGTTACCGTCATGCCGCACACGGGATCGATCGCAGTGGCCGCGTTGCGCCCATTCGAGGGCCCGCCTGCATGATTGTGTGTGTGCGCGCTCATTGATCGTGCTCCGCGTGTTCGCGTTGCTCGTGAATCGCAGCGGCATCGGCCGTCATGGCTGCGTACTTCTCCGGCGTCAATTCCGGTAGCTTGCGAAGAAATGCAACGATACTCCACAAGGTCTCATCATCGTGCGTCAAACCCCAAGCCGGCATCGCCGTCATCTTGATACCGTGCTTGACGATCCAGAACCGGCGCGCCGCAACGTCGCGGGCATTGCCATGCGTGCGTTCCGCGAGTTTCGGCGCCGGTGGGTTCAGCCCCTTGCGGAATTCGTTGTTGGCGACGCCTGGGGCGAGGTGGCAACCGGCGCACATTTCCGCGTATTCGCCCGCGCCTTCGGCGATCAGCACAGGCGCGTCGAGATCCGGCACGTCAATATCCTTCGAACGCACCGCAACGGAACGTTGCCGCGTGGTCCTCACGAGCCAACTTACCAGCTCACCATGCGGTTGGTCGGCGGCGATGTCGAACGATCCGCTGTAGACATATCCAATCGCCGCCAGCGCAGCGACCAGTAAGGTCACTACGATCGTGGTCAGGGTCTTCATCATCGTGTCCTCATATTCATCATGTCGTGTCCGCTGTGGTGCATGCCTTGCATCGCATCCGGCACCGAGTACGCGGGATCGAATGCAACCCTGCGTGCGACGGAGCCTTCGGGATATCGATACCAGCCCGGGTCGTCGTAGTCGTTCACGTCGAGACCCTTTCGGACCTTCAGCACCGTAAACATACCGCCCATCTCGATCGGCCCGAATGGTCCCGTACCGGTCATCATCGGCAGTGTGTTCTCCGGCCCCGGTAATCCCATCGAGATGTGCTGGCTGTGCTCGGCCATGCCGTGGCTGCCCATCGCCGAATAGCCAGGCAACATCGCGCGAATTCGCGCTTCCACGCCCTGTTGATCCACGCCCGTTGGATTGGGCACCGTGTGGCCCATCGCATTCATCGTGTGGTGCGCCATGTGGCAGTGAAATGCCCAGTCGCCAGGGTTGTCCGCAACGAACTCGAAATCGCGCATCTGACCCACGCCGACGATCTCGGTGACCTCGCGGCGCCACGCGGACGTCGGCCACCGGTCGCCGTCACTGCCGGTGACCCAGAACCTGTGGCCGTGGAAGTGAATCGGGTGATTCCACATCGACAGATTTCCGACGCGAATCCTGACGCGCTCATTATGGCGCACGACGAGAGGGGCGGTGGCAGGATAGACCTTGCTGTTGAAGGTCCACAGATCGAAGTCGACCATCACCGCCGGATCGGGACGGTAGGTACCCGGATGCAACGCCCAGTTGTGCAGCATGATCGCGAAATCGCGATCAACCGGTTCCGCGTCGCCCGCCTTCGGATGGATGATGAAAAAGCCCATCATCCCGAACGCCATCTGCACCATCTCGTCTGCGTGCGGGTGGTACATGTGGGTACCGGCCTGCACCAGCGTGAACTCGTACGCATAGGTTTCGCCTGGCTTGATGTGGGGTTGGTTGAGGCCACCGACACCGTCCATGCCGTTCGGCAGAATCAGGCCGTGCCAGTGAATCGTGGTCCATTCCTTCAAATGGTTTGTGACGAGGATGCGCACTCTGTCGCCCTCTACCGCCTCGATCGTCGGACCGGGTGTCGAACCGTTGTAGCCCCAGCACGTCGCGACGCAACCCGGCGCGAACTCGTGCTCGAACTCTTCCGCGATCAGATGAAACTGTTTCGCACCGTCCACCCACTGCCACGGCAGGGTGCGGCCGTTGGGGGTCGTCACGCGCGCGGGCCGAGGGGTGCCACGCGCGACCCCGCCTCCAGCGCCATTGCTCGAACCATCCCGTTTCGGCTGTGCCGCGCGTGCCGAACGCAACAGCGGCAGCGTGGTCAGTGCGGACAGCGCACTGAGTACCGAACGCCTCGCAACCATCACGAACCTCCTTTCGGCGTCTTCGGCGCCGCGGCTGCCGAATGATCCTGCTGCCGAGATTCATGCATCATCATTTCCTTCTCCTCACCGGGTTGATTCAAACCGCGTTCGACCGGCTCGCCGGGCACCACCACGGCCGCACCGATGAGATCGTCGCTCGGCAGGTGGCTGCCGACGGCGTGCGCAAGCTGCACGCGCATCAACCAATAATCGCGCACCGATTCGAGATACTGCTGGTAGGTGTCGTACTCGTCCCGCTTCACGCGCAGCAGGTCGAAGATACCGACCAGCATGTAGTTCTGCTGTTCCTGGGTGCGCGCGACGATCCGCTCGCGCAATGGAATGGTTTCGTGCTTCAGACGATCGATGCGTTTGCGCGCCGCCAGAACGCGCTCGTGGGCGGCACGCACGCGGTTGGATACCTCCAGTTCTTTGGCGCGCAGTTGTGCGCGGGCAGCCTCTAGCAGCGATTCGGCGCGCAGCACCGCGGCCTGACCCTGATTGAAGATCGGCAACTGCAGCGATAACGATGGGCCGATCAGCCGGCTGCGATCTGTGTCGCGCTCATACTGTGCGCCGACGTCTACCTGCCCCACGAATCGAAAGCTACGCGTCACGCCGAGCACGTCTTCGAGCAGCACCACCGCGCGGCGGTCGGAGTCGAGATCCGCTCGTTGTTGCGCCGCCAGCCTCTGCAGTGTCGGGAGGGAATCCTCGTGCGCCAACGGCCCCGGTAAGGCGCGCGCGACCTCCCAGACCGCGTCGGCATCGAGCCCCATCAGTTCATTGAGTACCCGCTTCGACTGCACGGCAGCCGCCTCGGCCTGCTCCTCGTCGAGCGTAGCCTGGCTCGCAGCGGCCCGATCGATTGCCAATCGCAGCGCGGTGAAATTGCCAGCGTTCTTGAAACGCTGTGACAGCTCGGCCGCCGCGACCGCCGCCACGGCAACGGTCTTGCGCATCTGCGCGATCTGCTTCGCGCCGACCAGCTCGTAGTAGGCGGCTCGCACATCGGCATCGAGGTCGAGCAGGCGCTGTATCGCGTCCAACTTCGCACGCTCGAACTCGCCTTTGGCGAAGCGTGTCCGCGCCGGCAACAGCAGCAGCTCCGCAAAATTCTGGGTCAGACCGAAGTCGTAGCGGCTGGAATCGCCGGCCGCGCTCGAGGATTGCCAGGTACTCGCGAGTGTTGGATTGCTGAGCCTTCCGGCTCGAATCACTTCGGCGCCGCTGATCCCGAGTTGCGCGTATTGCAACCGCAGCCGCGGATTGGCAACGAGCGCTACACGCACCGCGGCGTCTGCAGTGAGCGGGCTGGCAAGTATCTCCGCTACGAACGCGGACCGCTCGGAATTGATATCAGCCGGCAGCCGCATGCCCCGCTCCGCGACCTGTTCGTGGACATCGCGGTAACCACGGTCCGCCGGAATGTTCGCGCATCCCGCCAGTACCATCGACGTCAGCGCGATGAACACGTGTTGAGAACGTAAATCCACGTCGAATCTCCGTCGAATCGATCAACCATCCTCGACGAAGCCAAGCGCCGCCCCCGCGAGCGCCGGGACGGATTCACACCGGGGACATTTTTCAGGCCGTCGGGAGAACGGCCAAATGCATCAGGCGGCGCTTGGCAGCGCCGTTATAGGAGGGCGAAACAGCAGACCGCGGTCAGGATTCGAAATCCGGAACGTGGGGCCGCCGAGCGAGCGCTCCACCCAGGGCAGCGGCGCAATCGCAAACGCAGCGGGCGCCAACGCCGCGCCGCAGCCGCCACCCGCACAATGCTGCGCACAGGCACATTTCACCGGGCAGTCACACCGTTCGGCATCCATCATCTGGGCGCCGGAGTGATGGCTACCCATCATGGCCGCGTCGTGGTGATGCAGCTGCGATTTGTCATCGGCGTGCGCCGGCGCGCCCGCGTGATGACAGTGAAACGCTTCGGTCATGGCGGCGGTTGCCGCGTACGGCAGCGCCAAAGTCAATAACAGCGCAACAATGGTGCGGTATCGTTTCACGGGGCCAGTCTGCTACCGCCGAGATCTCCATGCAACCCGCCGCGCATCATGATTCGGCTCCGCCTCCGTGATCCGCATCGGAATCATCGCCGCGGCCGTCGACCTCCATCATCCGCATCATCTCCGGGCCGCCGCTCCGCAGGAACAACACAAACAGCGCGGCGGCGGCGAGTCCAAAGACGATATTCAACATCGTCGTGTAGTTGAAGGCGATAGTCGAGACCGCTACCGCCGTCTCACGATTCGTCGGTTGCCAATCCAGCAGCACAAAGATGCCCTCCACGCCCAACGCAGCAAGGACCATCACCACATAGAAAGAGACGAATAGAAAAAGTGCCGTCCGACCCCCGTAGTACTTTCGGTAGATATTGAGGATCGGTGGGATGATCAGGTCACCGAAAATGAACGCGATGACGCCTCCGAAACTGATACCGCCGCTCCACAGCACCGCTGCCAACGGAACGTTTCCAATCGAACAGGTGAACGCCGCGACCGCAATCAACGGCCCTATCAACGCGCCCCAGATCACCATCGTCCACGCACCATGACCTTGCAGAAAGAAGCCTTGCCAGAAGCTATCCGGCACCCAAGCGCCCAATGCACCAGCGATCAGCACGCCAAGCAAGATGTCCTTCCACACCATCGACCAGTTCATCACGTAACTGTGACTGATCGCGATCCAGCCTTTTCGCGACGTAAGTCGCTCGCGCCAGCTGTCGGTAGTGCGCTTACTCATCGCCATCGCCGCATGGCCTTCCATCGCGCCTCTCGCATTTCCCTTGGCGTGGTCGATGGCAGCTTGTTCCAGCTTCTTGGGCAACAACGCCGCGTATCCGATACCGAGCAGGATCAGCATGATCGTGCCACCAATGAATTCCGCAGCCGCAAACTGCCAAGCCATCAGCACCCACAGCAAGACACCGAGTTCCAGCACCAGGTTGGTCGCCGCAAACTGAAACGCCATCGCGGAAGTGAAATCGCCTCCCTTTCGAACGACCGATCGCGCCATCGCGACGGCCGCGTATGAGCACGAAGAGGTGGCCGCGCCGAAAAGACCGGCCTTGGCGATGGATCGCGCGCTGTGATCGGGAAGCAGCTTCGACATCGCGTCCTTGGATACCAACGCTTCAATCATCGCGGAAACGACGAACCCCAGGCTCAAGCCCCAGAAGATCTGCCAGAACATCGTGAAGGCGAGCCACAACGCGCGGCCGAGATTACCCAGTAGATCCATTCAGGTCTCCTTCGCCGGCATACACTTTACCAGCATACCGCCGTGGGTCTGCTGATGCAGACCATCGCCGCGGTCAAAGCCCGCCGAAACGATGCCGGGGACCAGGGCGCCATCCAGCAGGTTGTCGCTCGGCTCACCAACATATTCGTATTGGCGCGATATCTGTTGGCCATGATTTCGCTACGCGCAGAAATTTCCCGATGGCGCTCAATACCGGCGGCTGCTGCTTCCGCATCGCGCCCCGGCGGCCGTCGATGCGGCGCGCCTCACAGCTTCAGCAACGCATCGAGTTCATCCAGAAAGGCCTCGACGCGCCCGACTTCCCGCATCGTCGTCAGGTAGCCGCTTTCGTTCGTCGTCGCCTGCGCGCGCTGGAATCCGAGGTTGAGTTGCAACGGATACCGCGGGACATGCGCAATCAACGTTTGCAAGCAATAGCACGCG
Organism: uncultured Gammaproteobacteria bacterium; assembly: GCA_963812255.1. Taxonomy (GTDB): domain Bacteria; phylum Pseudomonadota; class Gammaproteobacteria; order Pseudomonadales; family Azotimanducaceae; genus DATJGR01. Next base: position 547,133 of record CAWEUM010000003.1, read on the forward strand.
CGCGCATCGAGCACGAGCCGCAGCAGTACGAGGTTGTCGGCGACATCCTCGAACTCGCCCTGTTCGATGAGTCGAAGAATGTCTGGATCGTTCACCGCGGTCTCGATCTCGTCGAGCATCCAGCGCTTGTGCCACAACTGCTCGCGGACGTGATCCGAACGCAGCGCATCGAGCAAGCGGGTTGCAGCGCGCATCGGCAGGCACTGAATGAGATTCCAGCCAATCTGAAACAGACGCACGATACCAGGCTGCCGCTCGAGCGTCGCGTCGATGAACTCGCCACGCGTTATGCCGCCCGGCGCGTGGCGTTCGAACGGTGCATCGTCAATCGGTTGAGCCGTCAAATGGTCGAGCCCCAGATTCGCGCACGCGAGCGCTGCCCGCGCTGCTTCGGCTTCGGTGAATCGTCCGCCGTGGTAGAAGCTGCCGGCCATCAAAACGTTTGCCAGAAACACCAGTTCCGCCAATCTCGCCGCGAACAGATCGGGGCGCACGATCTGCAGACGGTCGAGATGCGCCTGCAGTTCGACCGACTGCTCGCGCGCGGTCGATGGTCCGGACAACCGCAGCGTCGATTGTCCGCCGACAATCTCAGCCTCCACCAACACTTCTTCCAAGGCGCGCAATTGCACGGGCGTGATCGTGGTTTCCGGGTTCACGTCCTCAGCCGCTTCTTCGGCATCACGATTGCGAACGACCGCCGCTTGCGCCGCCGCGATCTGATCGAAGTAGCGCCGGCTGACGTCGTCATAATCGCGTTGCGCGACCAGTTCTTCGCGCGGTGCCGTTCGCGCGATCTTCAGGAACATCAAGGCAATCTGCGGCGTGACGAATCCACCCTGTTCGCGGCGTTGTTCGCGCGCGTAGGTTTCGTCTTCGAGCAATGTCTCCCCGTGATCGGCGGCACCGCGTACTGTCGGGGCTTTGCAACATCGCGCGAGCACGCGGCGCAGGAACCCCGCATCCTCGGTGTCGAGTTCCAGCAAGGTCGTCCTGACGCTATCCCATTCGTCTTCATATACGGCAACGACGATGTAGTCGGCGATCAGCTCGAGCGAGACGCCGCGCTCGATCAGCGCGCAATAGCCGCAGACGCACCGCTCGGAATCGGCTTGATGCTCCGACATGACACCCGCGTCGATCACGCCGATCAGCGGCGCGAAGTTAGCGACGACGAAGTCCTCGCCCAATTCGATCAAGCGCTCCGCCGCGAACGCCGGGCTCACGTCGAGCATCACGTCGATCCATTCGAGGAATTTCTCCGGCCGCAACCGCTCCGCCTGACCCGGGACCAGCGATTCCCACAACGATACTTCGAAAATCTCCCGTAGCTGATCGGTGGATGTCAACGCGATCAGGTCGCCGGCATCGCGTAACCCGACCTGATCGATCAGGCGCTTCAACACGGGGGCTTGAAGCCGCCGCACGAATGCCGGCAACGCCGGATTGTCGGTCAACGTCTTCAGGAGCTGCTTCGATTTGCGCGCCCGGCCCGGCACCTTGCGTTTCTGCATACGAGAACCTCCTGCTTCAGGTGTTACTCGAAAGAACGCGGCGTTTTACGCCTCAAATGAGCGCCTGAACAGACTGGTCGAATGCGAGCGAGGCTGGTAACTTATGTGTCAGTGAAAACGGCGACCGAAAGGTCGCCGATTTGCATTTTGATGTGGGAATCAGGCGCGGATCCGCACCGGCAACTCGCGAATGCCGTGAATGAAGCTCGACTTCAGAAACACCGGATCGCCCACGACGTCGATCTTCGGGAAGCGCTTCTGTATCTCTTCCCAGATCACGCGCAACTGCATCTCGCCGAGGCGATTGCCGAGGCAACGATGGATTCCGAAGCCGAATGACAGATGATGCCGCGCGTTGGTGCGATCGATCCGGAACTGATCTGGATCCTCGATCGCATCCGGATCGCGGTTACCCGAGATATACCACATTGCGATTTTCTCGCCCTGCTTGATCTGTTTGCCACCGATCTCGGTATCTTCGAGGGCGGTGCGCGCCATGTGCGCAACCGGCGACTGATAGCGGATGATCTCCGGCACCATGTTGGTGATCAGACCTGGGTTGTCGCGCAATTTGGTGTATTGATCCTGAAACTTGTTCAGCGCCAGCACACCGCCCGAAATCGAATTGCGTGTCGTGTCGTTACCGCCGACGATCAACAGCAGAATGTTGCCGAGGTACTCATTCGGCGGCATGTTCTTCGTTGAATCACCGTGCGCGAGCATCGAGATCAGGTCGAGCTTGTGCGGATGCTTGACGCGCTCCTTCCAAACCTCGTCGAAGTAACCGTAACACTCCCACAACACCTTGAATCCGGCCTCTACGTTTTCAAAGTATTCCGGGTTGCCGAGGTTCGACACGCTGTCGGACCAGTAGATCAACTTATGTCGATCTTCCTGCGGAATATCGAACAGTGTCGCGAGCATCTGCCCGGTGAGTTCCACCGACACCTGTTTGACCCAGTTGAAATCCTCGTTGCGCGGCAGGTTGTCGAGGATCTTGCAGGCCCGCTCGCGAATGAGCGGCTCGAGATCCACCAGGTTGCGCGGCGTGAACATCGGCGCGACGACCTTGCGCTGATCCTCGTGCTTGGGCGGATCTTCCTGAATGAACATCGGCAGATCGAACTTCGGATCGGGGTCGGCGCCGCCGCCGAGACTGATGCCCCCGATTCGCGAATCCGACGAGAAGAGGTCGTGGTGCGTATCGGCGTACATGATGTCGGCGAATTTCGTCAGCGACCAGTACGGGCCGAACTGGCTCTTTTCGCAGTAATGCACCGGCGCTTCGTTCCGCAAGCGTTCGAAGTACGGCCAGATCGCGTCGGCCCCGAACAGATCCGGATGGCCGACGTTGATCGACTCGAGCGGAATCGAGTACGCATCCTGATCAACGTCGATCGGCCACAGCGCGGCAAACTCCGCATTCGACATGGTCGGATCGAACTCCGGCATCGTGGCGCGAATGTGCGCCTTGATCTTCTCCTTCCTCGGGTCAACGGACACGTCGAGTTCGGTGGGCGATTTGGAGACCGTTTCACTCATGGTCGCGATCCAGACATTCGAGCACCACAGTATCACATAGCCGGCGCATGCCTTGAATACGGGGAAACCCCGAACCAGCGTGACGAATTCACGGCCATCCGGCATATTCAAGGATCGAATCGATCCGACCCCCGTCATGTTGCAGACCTTTCTCGCCGAACTTAAGCGTCGCAAGGTGCTGCGCGTCGCAGGCGCCTACGCCGTATTCGCATGGGGCGTACTGCAAGTTGCGGACCGATTGTTTCCGGCATTGATGCTGCCGCAATGGACGATCACATTCGTTGCGATGCTGCTCCTGATTGGGTTGCCGATCACGGCCGTCATCACCTGGGCGTTCGAGATCACGCCGGCAGGCGTCCGCCGCACCGCGCCGGACGCGAGCGCCGATGGCAGCGCGCCGCGCGGAAGCTGGATCGAAGCCACGCTGCTGCTGGCGATCGTGGCAGCCGTCGGCATTTCGACGGCGCAATACGCGCGTCACGACGTCGTGGCGGCGGATACACCGGGTCAATCACCGAATCCCAGTGCCTCGGCTGCCGAAAACTCGATCGCCGTGCTGCCATTCACCAGCTTCAGCGACGACGCAGACAGCAATTATTTCGCGGACGGCCTGACCGAGGAACTGATCAACGATCTGGCTCGCATCGGCGGACTCAAGGTTTCTGGCCGCACCTCTTCGTTCTACTTCAAGAACCGCAATCAGGATCTGCGCGAAATCGGCCGCGCGCTCGGCGTCGCGCAGGTACTGGAAGGCAGCGTGCGCCGCGCAGGCGACAAGTTGCGCATCACGGTGCAGCTGATTTCTACCGCCGACGGATTTCATCTATGGTCGCAAACGTACGACCGACGTCTCGACGACATCTTTGCAATCCAGGACGACGTTGCGGAAAACGTCGCATCGACATTGGAAATGAAACTCGGCGCGCGCCAGCACGGCGCGCCCGACGCAACGCTCGATGCGCAGGACTATCGATTGTACCTGGTCGCGAGCGCGCTGTTGCACGAACGCTCGCTCGAGCCATTGACCCAGGCCCGCGACCTGTTCGCGCAGCTGAAAGATCGGGAACCGAACAACGTCGACGCGCTGGCGGGTTACACGCAGGCTACGATGCTGTTGGCAGGTACCTACATCACACTCGATTTTGAACCGGCCGCGAGAGACGCGGTCGCCACAATCGAGCGCGCACTGGCGATCGACCCTGATTCGGTGGTCGCGAACGTCGCCGCCGGCACCGCGTATACGATCCTGTTGCATCGCACCGATGAATCACGCTACCAGACGCTGGCCGAGCAACGGCTGTCGCGCGCAGTCGAGCTCGCGCCGAATGATCCGGACGCGCTCGCGGCGTACGGCGCATTGCTGAACGAAATGGGCCGCTATTCCGACGCCTACGACGCGCTGCATCGCGCCGTCGTTCGCGATCCACTGTCGCGCCTCGCGCAGGCGCAATTGATCACAGCGCTGGAAGGGCTCGGCCGCCTCGCGCAGGCGCGGCAGAAACTCGTGACGCTGATGCGGGTGTATCCGGATTATGTATTCGCCAGAACGGAACTCGGCGAGTTGCTGCTGGCACAAGGGCAGCTCGATGCGGCGTTGCCGTATCTACGCGAGGCTCACGCTGCGAGAACCAGCCCGCGCGCGACCTTCGCATTGGCCAACGCATATCTGAATCTCGGCCTGCAGGATGACGTTCGCGCGACGCTTGCCGATCTCAGCTACGCACCACGCTCGCAACCATTCGGCGAGGTCATCCTGATGCACATGCGCGGCGATGATTCGGCAGCGTTTCGTCTCGCGCAGGTGCAACTGACCGCGACCAACGATCCGATCTGGCGCGCGCTACTGATCAACGCAGCGCTGACACGCGGCGATCTGGCTACTGCTCGGCAACAGCTGATGCAGACGGCGCCGGCGTTGCTGACGTCGCTCGACACAACGGGCGCGCAGAGCGAAACGCTGCTTTCCGCCGGCGATCTGCTGATGCGCGAGGGACGCCGCGACGATGCGACGCACCTGCTCGAACGCCTGCTGATGGCCCAGGCGCCCCCGCAGGGTGGATATGATCCGGTGGCGCGCAAACTGACGCGCGCCCAAGCCCTCGCGCAGCTCGGTCGAACGGACGCCGCACTCGACGAACTGCGCGCCGCCCAGTTGCAGGGCTACAGAACATTATGGGACTTCGACTATTTTCAACGGCTCGATCGGCTTCCCGCGTTCGCCCAGATGCGCGACGATCCGCGCTTTCTCGCGGTGATCGGCGCAATCGAGGCCGACAACCGGACCATGCGCGAACGCGTACTGCACCATTCGGCACCAGATGATCCGGAGGGGGTCGATGTACAAGACGACCGCATCCAAGCGCAATAAGTCGCACCGACTTCCGACGCATGCTCTGCTCTTTGCCATGCTCACCTCGGCATCACCGTTAGCGAGCGAAGCCGCCGATACGAACACTGACTGGCCCACCTACGGGAACGATCCGGGCGGCAGCCGATACGCATCGTTGACGCAGATCGATCGTGCCAATGTGACGCGGCTGCAGCAGGTCTGGAGCTACCGCACCGGTGATCTGGGCGAGGGGTATCCGAGCCGCAAGCGCTTGGCATTCGAAGCCACGCCGATTCTGATCGACGGCGTGCTATACGTTGGCACGCCGTATGGGCACGTGCATGCGATCGACGCCGCCACGGGTGTACGACTGTGGCAGTACGACGCGAACCTGCCGAATGATCGCGCCTACTCCGAGAACACGTCGCGCGGCGTCAGCGCGTGGCGCGATCCGGATGCGGCAGCAAATCAAACCTGCGCACTGCGAATCCTGTTCGGCACGCTCGACGCGCGGCTGATCGCGCTCGATGCGGCAACCGGACGGCCATGTGCCGACTTCGGCAAGAACGGCCAGGTCGATCTGAATATCGGCAGCCGCCCGCGCGATCCCGGCAATTACCTGGTGACGTCACCGCCCGTGTTGTGGCATGACCTCGTCATCACGGGCTCCGCCGTCGGCGACAACCGCGCCGTCGACAATGAACTCGGCATCGTGCGTGCGTTCGATGCGCGCAGCGGCGCGTTGATGTGGTCGTGGGATCCGATTCCGCGCACGCGCGACAATCCGGTCTATTCACAGTGGACACAGCGCGCCGCGAAAATCACCGGTGCCGCGAATGCATGGTCCGTACTATCGGTCGACGTCGAACGCGGCTTGCTGTTCGTACCCGTCGGTTCGGCGAGCCCGGATTTCTACGGCGGCGAACGCCCCGGCGACAACCGATATGCGAATTCACTCGTCGCATTGAACGCGGCGACCGGTGCCGTCGTTTGGGCTCAGCAGATCGTGCATCACGATGTCTGGGACTACGACATGCCGGCCCAGCCGGTACTGATCGATCTCCAGCGTCATGGCCAGACGATTCCGGCGGTCGTGCAACCAACCAAGATGGGCATGGTGTTCGTTTTCGACCGGCAAACCGGCAAGCCGTTATTCCCGATGCAGGAGCGCGCGGTGCCACAGGACGGAGTGGCCGGTGAAGTGTTGTCACCGACTCAACCGTCCTCGGCTTTGCCGTCTCTGGTCCCGAATGGTCCATTGACCCGGGACGATGCATGGGGCTTCACGCCGTGGGATCGCGGCCGATGCGCCGATGCCATCGCGAAGTTCCGCTCCGAGGGTATCTACACACCGCCGAGTCTGCAGGGCACCGTCGAGTGGCCGGGCTATGCGGGCGGTTCGAATTGGGGCAGCGTGTCGTTCGATCCGACCCGTCAATTGGTCATCGCAAATACCAACCGGTTGGCGTTCGTCGTGCAGCTGATTCCACGCAAGGACCTGAAGGCCACGTATGAGTCCAAACAATATCCGGATTCGGAATTCGCCCGCCAAACCGGCACACCGTACGGCATGCGACGTGAACTGATCACCTCGCCAATCGGCGTGCCGTGCACGGCGCCGCCGTGGGGAACGTTGAGCGCGGTCAATCTGAAAACCGGCAAGATGCAATGGCAGGTCCCGCTCGGTACTTCACGCGACCTCGCGCCGTGGCCAATCTGGTTCATCAACGGCGTTCCGAGCATGGGCGGCTCGATCGTCACTGCAGGAGGGCTGATATTCATCGGTGCGACGGCCGACAACTACCTGCGCGCGTTCGACGTCGAGACCGGCACCGAGCTGTGGCGCGGACGCTTGCCGGCGGGTGGTCAGGCGACGCCGATGACATACAGCCAGGATGGACGTCAGTACGTCGTGATCGCCGCCGGCGGTCACGGCGGCATGGGCACCACACGCGGCGACTACGTGGTTGCCTTCGCCCTACCGAACCCATGAGGAGGCGCAAGAGAAGGTTCAGAGTCGTTTCTTTTACCCCCAGGGGGGTTGCCCCCCTGGGGTGACGCAATGAACCTGTTCGCCACGCACCCACTCGGCTTCTCAGACCTGATCGAACGCGAACTGCTCGGCTGGGGCGCACAGATCACCACCCGATCGACCGCTGGCGTCGGCTTCAGCGGCAGCCTCGAATGCGCCTATCGCGCGTGTCTTTGGAGCCGCGTCGCGAATCGCATTCTGTTGCAGATCGACAGGTTCGATGCGCCGGACGCGGATGCACTCTACGAAGGCATTCAGCGAACCCGCTGGCTCGATCACATCGACCCGCAGCGTTCCATCGCCGTCGACTTCACGACGGCGCATTCACAGATCAATCACAGCCTGTATGGCGCGCAGCGCGTCAAGGACGCGATCGTCGATCAGATTCGCGCTGCAACCGGCTCCCGCCCCAACGTCGACGTTAGTGACCCCGATGTGCGAATCAACGTACACCTCATTCGTGACCGCGCAACGCTGTCGATCGATCTTTCGGGCGACAGCCTGCATCGACGAGGCTATCGTCGAGCGCAAGGTCCGGCTCCGCTAAAGGAGAATCTGGCGGCCGCGCTGTTGCTGCGCGCGGCATGGCCGAAAATCGCCGACGGCGGTGGTGCCCTGCTTGATCCGATGTGCGGTTCCGGCACGTTTGCGATCGAAGCACTGCTGATGGCCGCAGACATCGCGCCAGGTCTGTCGCGCGCAGCATTCGGATTCGAAAAATGGCAGGGGCATCAACGCGAAATCTGGGTGGCGCTCGTCGAAGAGGCGCGCGCCAGACGCGACGCGGGGTTGCGGCGCGCACCGATCGTGCAGGCAAGCGACTGCGATCCGCGCGCGGTCGCCTCGACAATCGAGAACATCGAAAGTATCGCGTTGAGCCAATACATCACCGTCGAAAAACGGGACCTGCGGGACATCAACCCCCCTGCTGCCAACGGTCTGCTGATCTGCAATCCGCCGTATGGTGAGCGCCTGTCCGATGCCGCATCGCTGCCGGCGTTGTTTACCGAACTGGGCGATGTCTTGCGCGCGCGCTTCGATGGCTGGCGCGCAAGCGTGCTGGCGCCGGATACCGCGCTCGGCTTCCGCACCGGTCTGCGGTTGACGAAGAAGAATGCCGCGCGCAACGGTGCAATCGACGTCGCATTATTGACGTTCGACATCTCCGCCGAGCGCACGCTGACACGGCGCGGCGAACACGACGCGGCGCCGCGCGAGAATGCCCATTCCGATGCGCGTCTCAATGCGATCCTCGACGCGCACATCGAGGACTTCCGGAATCGCGTTCGCAAGAACCACAAGCGTCTCGCGCGCTGGGCGCGCGGGAACGCGATCACCTGTTACCGCGTCTATGACGCCGATCTGCCCGACTACGCGTTCGCGATTGATCTCTACGAAGGCGAGGCAGCGTGGCTGCACGTCCAGGAATACGCGCCGCCGACAAGCGTCGACGCCGAGCGCGCGCGATTGCGCCGCGAGTCCGCGCTTGCCGTATTGCCGGAATTGTTCGGCGTGGCGGCGTCGCAGGTGTTCATGAAAACACGCGAGCGCAAGCGCGGCAGCAACCAGTACACGCGGCAGGACGAAGCGGGTGAATTGCATCTAGTCGAAGAAGGTGGTTGCCGGCTGCTCGTGAATCTGCGCGATTATCTCGACACCGGACTGTTCCTCGATCATCGCCCGCTGCGGATGCGCATTCAGCGCGAGGCGCCCCGCAGACGATTCCTGAATCTTTACGCATACACCGGTGCAGCGACCGTACACGCGCTGCGCGGCGGCGCCGCGGCCACGACGTCGGTCGATCTGTCCAATACCTATTTGAACTGGGCGCTGCGCAACCTCGAGCTCAATACGGGTGATCTTCGCAACCATCGCTTGATACGGGCCGATTGCAGCGCGTGGCTCGACGACGCCGTTCGGCGAACCGATCGGTACGATCTGATTCTGCTCGACCCGCCCTCGTTCTCGAACTCTAAATCGACCGACGAGGTGTTGGATATTCAACGCGATCACGCAGGGTTGATTCGCACCTGTGTCGATCTGTTGGCGACAGACGGCACGCTGTATTTCTCGACCAACAAACGCGGCTTCAAGCTGAGCGACGCGCTGACCGATCTGACATTCGACGACATCACCGCCTCTACGATCGACGAAGACTTCCGCCGCAACCCGCGCGCGCATCAATGCTGGCGGTTTCGCGCCTAGACCAGCACCTGCTCAGTTGGAGTAGACTACCTGTCACATTCCCGACGAGGCGGCGTCACCATGTTGCTGCGTTCTCTGAAGATTCCGAAAGATGAATTCGAGTCCGGCACCGGCTGGACTCTGAAGCCCGAAGGCGCCTGCCGCGGCGAGATCTGTATCCCGCTGTCGAAGCCCGCCACGGACCCCGTGGACATCAAGCGGGTCGCCAACGACATCGGCATGCCGCTCGTCGAGGCGCAGGAACAGGGGCTGTGGTCACTGGGCCCGGCATCGATCGGTTCGCGCGCGCTGACCAGCGCCGAAGCGCCGGAGCTGACATTGCCCGATCTGGATGGCCGGGAATTCAAACTATCCAGTCTGCGCGGTCAGAAGGTGCTGCTATATGCCTGGGCGCCTTACTGAGGCTGCTCCGGCGACCTGCCCGTGTGGCAGGCATTGCGAAACGAATTCCACCCCAAAGGTTTCGAGCTCGTCACAGTGGGTCTCGACACACTGGGTGGTGCCGGTTGCCGCGGATTCATCGAGGCCGCAAAGCCCGAGCATCCGTCGCTGATCGATCAGCACCATGTGGTCGCGGATCTGTTCGGCGTCATCAACATCCCGAGCAGCGTCTGGATCGACGAGCGCGGCATGATCGTGCGACCTGCCGAGGCTGCGCCGGCGCCGCCGCAGCCAGACGGTCCGACCGGGCCGCGTGTCGACCTGCCGAGTGAGCTGCCGCCGCGCTTCGTCGAGATCATGTCCGAAGCGGTCAAGATAAAGAGCGATGCGCCGGCGTACCACGCCGCGCTGCGGGACTGGGTAGATCACGGCGCAGCGAGCCGCTTTGCGCTGTCGCCGGCCGAGGTGGTGGAGCGTTCACGCCCGCGCGACAACGCGAAGGCGCTCGGTCATGCACACTTCGCGCTGGCGACGCAACTCGAAATGGATGGGCATCACGATGCCGCGATCCCGCACTTTCGCGAGGCACACCGGTTGGTGCCCGAGAGTTGGACGTTCCGACGTCAGGCGTGGTCGCTCGAGAAGGTCGTCGACGGACCACTCGCGCGATTCTGGCAGGGACCGGATCCGGAAAGGCCGGAGGCGTGGCCCTATGCCGGCGACTGGCTGGCCGACGTGCGCCGTGAGGGCGCGGAGAATTATAGCGAGCCGTGGCGACCGTAACGGCACGCTGTTGAAGTGCCACTAGCGGGCCGAGTCGAACATCGACTCGGTCCCGTACCACCGCTTCACCGAACGTGTTGCAACCCGAGGTGCTGCCAGACAAGACGAAACGCGCTCAGTGCTGCTGCGCACCCGTTGCGTATTCCATCAGCGTTTCCAGCGCGACGAACTCGAGCGTTTTGGCATGAGTCGCCTCGAGGACCACCCGCGGCGCCGCACCCGCTTCGAGCGCCTCGACCCAACGCGATGCACACAAGCACCATTGATCACCCGGCGCGAGTCCGGCAAAACCGAACTCGGGGCGCGGCGTCGAAAGATCGTTGCCGACGCGGCGCGAAAATTCGAGAAATTCGCGCGTCGTCTCGACGCACACGCTGTGCACGCCAACATCCGAGTCGTCGGTGCGACAGCAGCCATCGCGGAAGAAGCCGGTCAACGGCGCGGTACTGCAGGTGCGCAGCGGGCCTCCGAGCACATTGATGCCGCGTGGGGCGAATGATCGCTGTTCACTCATTGCAGGCGCTCCTGATGCCAACTCGAGGCGAGACGATGCATTATGGCACCCTTCTCGTTCAACACATCCACAGGAGCATTTCGCGATGACGATCAAACGCCTGCATGTCGGCCCCCGCCTGTCCCAGGTCGCGATCCACGGCAACACAGTCTACACCGCGGGCATCGTTGCGGGTGACGCAACCGCAGACGCGGCCGGACAAACCCGTCAGATCCTCGAATCGATCGATGGTTACCTCTCCGAGGCCGGTACCGACAAGACGAAAATATTGAACGCGACGATCTGGCTCGCCGACATCGCCGACTATGCCGCGATGAATTCTCAATGGGACGCCTGGGCGCCCAAGGGCAATACGCCGCCGCGCGCTTGCGTCGAGGCAAAGCTCGCGGCACCGCAGTTCAAGGTTGAGATCCGCGTACTCGCGGCGATCGGTTAAGCACTCTAGACGCGGAGACAGCATGAAAGCAGCAATCGGCTTGATGGTCGAAGGACAGTTCGGGCTCAACTGGGACCGGTGGACGCGCGTGCTCGACCTGGCGGAACGCACAGGCTACCAATGCGTATTCCGCTCGGACCATTTTACGAACCCGGCCGAGCCGGATCTCGATTCTCTAGAACTGTTCACGTCGCTGACCTACGCGGCGACACGCACCAGGCGGATCGAGTTCGGTTCGCTGGTCGCGCCGGTGACGTTTCGCCACCCGACGATGACGGTGCGCCAGGCCGCCGCGATCGACGATCTGTCGGAGGGGCGCCTGGTGCTCGGTCTCGGCGCCGGCTGGCAGCGCCGCGAACACGAGAACTACGGCATTCCGTTCGACGATTTTCCGACGCGCTTCAACAAGTTGACCGACGCGCTAGAAATCACGCGGCGGCTGCTGCGCGATGCCGCGCCGGTCAACTACACCGGCAAGATCGTCAGCGTGCGCGACGCGGTGCTGTTGCCGCGGCCGCGGCGCAGAATGCCAATCCTGATCGGCGGAAATGGACCCAAACGCAGCCTGCCGCTCGCTGCAAAGTACGCCGACGAATGGAATGGCGTGTATCTGGATGTCGATACGTTTCGCGCCAGAAGTAATCTGTTAGACGAACTGCTCGACAAACACGGCCGCGATCCGCGAACGGTCAAGCGCTCACTGATGGGACCGTTTGCATGGGCTGAAGGGTCGGAAGGTATTGAGCGGCTCGAACGGTACATCGATGCCGGATGCCAACGCTTCATGCTGCAATTCACCGATTATGACAATCTGGAGCCGGTGGAAGCCTGGGCCGCGGAACACCTGCGACGGTTCGATTCGTAACACCAGCCGGCGACGCCTGGCCCGTGGAGATCTCGTTGCAAGCCATCTCCATCTTTCTCGCGATCGCGCTGATCGGCAGCTACGTGCAGGCAGTGGCCGGCTTTGCGATGGGGCTGCTGATCATGGCAGTGGCGGCCACGAGCGGCTTGTACGATCTGGAGGTGACCGCGGCGGCGGTGAGCCTGCTTTCGTTGGTCAACGTCCTGATGTCGCTGCACGGCCACTATCACCTGGTTCAGGGACGCACGCTGCGGTTGCTCGCGATCGGCCAGATTCCCGCGATCGCGCTGGGCATCTGGCTGCTCGGCGTACTGAACGCGGGCGCCACCTCCTGGCTGCAATTGCTGCTGGCGCTGTTTCTCGTCGCCGGTAGCGCTGCCATGATGCTGCGACCGATCCCGCGCGCCACCTTGTCCGGTACTGCGGGAACGCTCGGTGCGGGCATCTCGGGCGGACTACTCGGCGGGCTGTTCGCAGCTTCGGGTCCGGTAATGGGATGGTTCTGCTATCGGCAACCACTGCCCATCACCGAGATCCGCGCAACCCTGCTGGGGTGTTTCGCGATCACCACGATCGCCCGGACAGTGATGGTTGCAGCGACCGGTCACCTGACTACGACCGTGGCGGCCACGGCGGGTGCGGCGCTGCCGGCGGTGTTGATCGGCGCATGGCTTGGCCGCCGGTATCCACCGGCATTCGGTGAATCGACGATGCGCAGAGTTGCGTTCGGCGCATTGCTGGCGATGGGTACGTGGATCGGCGTCAACGCGATGCGTACAATTCTCTCGGCGTCCGCTGCAGTGGACGAGCCTCATCCGCGCCCTGCCTATCTCATCCGCAACCCGACTCGTTAGAATTCAGGCACGGTAAGTTCAAACACGACATTTCGGAGTCGCGCATGCTGTTGGCGCATAGTTTGACCGACGAGGGTCTCGAGATCGTAGACGATCCGCTCGCCCTCGAAACGGCACTCTGGGTCGATGTCGTCGATCCGACCCCCGAAGAGCGCCATATGCTCGGCAGTGTGCTGAGGCGATCGTTCGATGACACGCCGGACGCCGACGAGATCGAATCCAGCGCGCGCTCGTACGTCGATGACGCCGGCACCCATGTCTCGACGCTGTTTCTGCACCGGGTCGAGGGTCGTCCCGAGAACACCAACGTGACGGTCGTGGTGCGTCCAGACCGTTTGCTGACGGTCCACGATCGTGATGTGCCGGCATTGCGTCTGCTGCGCCTCACGGTCCGCCGCGACCCCCACTTGCTCGCCGATCCGTTCGGCCTGCTGATCTCGCTGTTCGAAACCGCGGTCGACGATCTCGGTGACACGCTGCAGGAACTGTACTTCGGCCTCGAAGCGATCGGCCGGTGTGTGTTCGAGGAATCCAACACCGATCTGGAGGAATCGCTGGATACCCTCGCTCAGCACGAAGACCTGAACGGCAAGGTGCGCCTGTGCCTGATGGACGCTCGCCGCGACCTAACGTATCTGCTGCGTAACGCCGTCGTCGAGGACGCGCGCCAATCGAAGACTCACGCCAAGCGGCTGCGTAATCTGATCGGCGACATCGACGCGCTGCTGCCACACAACAACTTCCTGTTCGAGAAGGTGAACTTTCTGCTGCAAGGCGCGCAGGGCTTCATCAATATCGAGCAGAACCAGATCATCAAAATCTTCTCGGTGGCCTCGGTCGCGCTGATGCCGCCGACATTGATCGCCAGTATCTACGGCATGAATTTCCACGTGATGCCGGAACTCAGCTGGACCTTCGGCTATCCGCTCGCGATCGGCGGCATGATCGTTTCGGCATTGTTGCCTTACCTCTACTTCAAACGCCGCGGCTGGCTGTAGCGCGCAATCCGCTCACGGCTCCAGCGCGCCGCGGCCGCGTTCGATCCAGCGCACCGCATCGGGGGGCAACAGTTCCGCGGCACGGCGGTGGTATGCGGCTACTTCTTCGTCCGTGAGGACGTCGCGCCAGCGGCCGTTGGTGCCTTTGAAGATGAAGCCTTTGATGCCGCCCTCGAACGCCATCTGCATGGGGTCCGAAGAGGGTTCGACGTTCCGCATCGATTCGAACGTGCAGCGATCGATCACGGCAGGCCACTTCGACTCCGGAATCTCGATATCGAGAAACTCGGCAACCCGGCGCATCTCGCCGCCGAGGTCGGCCTTCATGTCGTTGTAGTGGGCGAACAGCAGGTTCGGTTCGCCGCGCCGCGCCCAATAGGTCGCGATCACATCGAAATAGTTGTTCTCCGCCAGCCAGTCCTTGAAGAACGCGTGGTAGTCGCCGTCGAACTTCTTCATCGGCGCGAGTCCGTCCGCCGCTGCTTGCCCATTCAGCATGTCGATCATCTTCATCCGCTGTACGTGATTGCACCACGACATGAATGCATCGCGTCCGTCGCGCGCGACGGTGATGTACTTCGCTTGCGAGAACCACGGAATCGCGTCGGCTGGGGAATGGCTCTTCATCGCGCGACGGTGCGTCTGCGCCTTCAACATCTCGTGCATCGCCTCTGCCGGCATGAACTTGGCTTCGATCCACGGACAGATGCCGTTGACGATCGTGCCGGGGAACTGCCCGTCCGGCCACAGCAGATTGGCAACGATCATCTGCATCCAGGTGGTGCCGCATTTCGAGGGCGTGCAGACGAAGATGTCGTCCGGTCGCGATTCAAAGCCCGCCCAGCGGGCATTGTCCATCACCGCGTTTCGATATTCGCGCATACCCCCTCCGCTACTGTTTTCGTTGCGCATGATGTCGGCTTGACCGCAATACGACCATCGGTGACTCTGCGAGCTACTGGTGACGCGAGCGGCTCGATTGACACGGCCTTTGACGCAAGAACCATCCGAAGCACCAACGTACACCTCGAAGTGGTATCCGCGCTACGCTCTCGCGTTGTTGTTCTTCGTCTACGTGCTTAATTTCATCGACCGCTCGGTACTGAATATTCTCGCACAGCCGATCAAGGACGATCTCGGGCTGTACGACTGGCAGATCGGTCTGATGGGCGGCATCGCGTTCGCGCTATTCTACACTGCGTTCGGTATTCCGATTGCGCGGCTCGCGGATACCCACAATCGTCGCAATATCATCTCCGTCTGTCTGGCCATCTGGAGTGCGATGACCGCGTTGTGCGGGCTGGTGCAGAATTTCTGGCATCTGTTGTTCGCACGCATCGGTGTTGCTGTCGGCGAAGCCGGCGGCAGTCCACCGGCGCACTCGATGATCTCTGACCTGTTCGCGTCGGACAGGCGCGCCACTGCGCTCGGACTCTATGCGCTTGGCATTCCGGTCGGCACGATGATCGGCAACCTCGCCGGCGGCTGGATCAACGAAGCCGTGGATTGGCGCACCGCGTTCATCGTCGTCGGACTGCCCGGGCTGCTGATGGCGCTGGTGTTGCGGTTCGGCATGAAGGAGCCTCCGCGCGGCGCATCGGAACGGTTGGCGCAGGTGCGGGCGGTCGCGCCGCCGGTTGGCTTCGTCTTCAAAGCGTTGTGGTCGCGCAAGAGCTTCCGCTATATGACGCTCGGCGGCGCGCTGCACGCGCTGGTGGGCTACGGCGTCGGGCCGTTCATCGCACCGCTGTTCATTCGCGTGCACGACATGGGGACGCGTGATATCGGCACCGCGCTGTTCTGGCTCGGATTCGCCGGAATCCTCGGCACAGCGACCGGCGGCTACTTCGCCGATCGGCTCGCAAAACGCGACGTGCGCTGGTACGTCTGGTTGCCGGGACTCGCGACGCTGATATCGGTACCGTTTTCAACCGCGGTGTACACGTGGCCGGACCCCATCGTTGCCTTCTGGATCGCGGCGATTCCGGGATTTCTCGGCGCTTACTACCTCGGCCCGACGTTTTCGCTGGCGCAAGGTCTGGTGGGCATACGTATGCGCGCACTGGCCGCGTCGATTCTGCTGTTCATCCTGAATCTGATCGGCATGGGCCTCGGCCCGCTCATCGTCGGGGTGACATCCGATCTTTTGAACGCGTTCACCAACCTCGGCGACGAATCGGTGCGCTGGGCGCTGGTGAGCGTGTTGTTGTTCAACATTCTTTCGACCGTTTTCTATCTGATGGCTGCGAAGGATCTACGCGCCGATCTCGCGCGCAGCCACGAACTGAGCTGAGGAGAGTCGGATGGAGATGCAGGACAAAGTGGCGGTGATCACCGGCGGCGCCAGCGGCATAGGCCTGGCGACGGCGAAGCAATTGGCGGCGCGCGGCGCGCACGTGGTGCTGGTGGACATGCAGGCAGCCGCGCTCGGCGATGCAGCCAAAGCCGTCTCGTCGATGGGTTCCGGTCGCGTGGAGACGCGCGTCTGCGATGTGTCCGACCACGCCGCGATGCGGGCTTTGGCCAACGACGTCGTCGAGGCGCTCGGCGACGTCCACATCCTGTTCAACAATGCCGGCGTGGCGGTGGGTGGACCGATCAGTGACATGAGTCACGACGATTGGCGATGGATCATCGACGTGGATCTTTGGGGGCCGATCCACGGAGTCGAGGCATTTCTGCCACACATGCGCGCGGCGCAGGCCGGCGGACACATCCTGTTCACCGCATCCTTCGCGGGCCTCGTGCCGAATACCGGGCTTGGGCCTTACTGTGTTGCGAAATACGGAGTCGTGGCGCTCGCGGAAGTGCTGCACCGCGAACTGCGTGGCGACAACATCGGTGTATCGGTGCTGTGCCCGATGCGTGTCGCCACGAACATCGGTTCGTCGGAGCGCAATCGCGATGCGCGTTACGGCGGCGTCGAAGCCTCACCGCCGGTACCGGAGCAAGGCGAGGCCAACGCCGATCTCGCCGGAGCCGTGCTCGACGTGAACGATGTCGCCGCGATGGTCGTGCGCGCAATCGACGAGAATCAACTCTACGTTCTACCGCACGAAGAGAGCCGTCAGTTCATTCGCAGGCGTTTCGATCGGATCGACCGCGCATTCGAGCGGTAATTCCGCGCAGCCTTGCATTTTGGCTTTGGCCGGCGACCAGACCACGGGACGTGGGGAGGTGGAGTGCGCGATTTTCTGCACCGGCGTTCGACTCCGCGCGAACCGGCGCCTAAGTCACGATCACGCCTCGAACATCTTCTCGCCTCGATGCAATCGTTGGGCAATCACGGCGGTCTGCTGTCCGGCGCGCCGCGTCGGGCAGTGTGCTGCGAGGTTGCGTGCGACGCCAACGAGAATGTGTTCGGCCTCCGCGCCGGTGCCGCCGCCATCGTCCCAGGCGCGACATTGATTGACGCCGGCTTCCAGCACCTGCAGCGAATGAAAATCGAGGTCTTCGCGCACGGTCGCAAACGTGAGCGTGTCGATCAGGTCGGTTCGCGGCAGACCCAATGCGACGTATCGCGACACGATGTCCGCCGCGCGTTCGACGTTTGCGCGCTGATCGAGTTCTCGTAGCAGCGCCTGGCGCAGTGCGTCCGCCGTATCCGGTAGATCGTCGCGCGTATGCCGCTCGCTCGGCAGGCGTGTCGGCGGTACGTTGAGATAGCGGTCCATGTACACCGACATTGCGCCGTGAAAAATGCCGCGCACTACATCGGGTGTCGGCGAACGCCGCACGGCCTGATACGCGCCATTGCAATACACGAACGTATGCTGCGGATTGAACCAGTCGGTGACTTCGTTGGACGTCGCGAATCGCGCCAATCGCAACGCTGCTGCATACGCGACGTGACGCGCGAGCCGATGCGCCGGCGCCCCTTCGCGCAACGCGCGTTCGAGACCGTCAATTGTCGAAAGCGGATCCTCACCGAGAATCAGCTCGGTGAGCGCCCGATCCGGCACCCAACTCGCATCCTCCGCGCGATTCAGCACGCCGGGCAAACGCGCCTCGAGATCGCGCAGCGGTTCGACGAGTTCCACCGGGTGATGCCAGTTGGTGCTTTCCTCACGACCACGTGCCTCGGTCAACCCTGGAATCACGAGCGGTACGAGTAGTGACGCGGCATCGGTACCCAGCATTTCGACCAACTCGAATACCTTGTTGCAGCTCTCCAGTTCGTGACCGCCGTTGGCGTAGAGCCGTTCGGTTGCAGCGCTGAAAATCAGATCCGCGAAATCCTGCGCGGATAGTTCGCGCAGGCCGGTCAACGCCGTACGTTCGGCACCGTCGCGGTGACGGGTTTGCACCCACTGCTTCATCCAGCCTCTCAGCATTTTCAGATCGTGATGCTCCAACAGCGGCTCTCTGGCGCGGCGCGGGGGTGAATGGCTCGCTTCATTGGCGATCGCCCGTATCGCGTAGTAGAGGCCTTGATAGGCTGTGTCCTTCGACAGCGCTGGATAGAGCCGCGCGATGCACGTCAGACGAATGAGTCCTTCGGTGACCTCGGTCAGATTCGTCGATGCGAACTCCGCTGCACCGCGCACGATGCGCGCGACATCATCCGACGCGTGATCCGGCAACAGGGCCAGAATGCTCTTCGCCTGCACGAGTCCGATGTTCTGTTCCATACCGCGTCGCAGCCGAGCGCGATGATGCGCGGCATCGAACTCGATGCACGGCTCAGGGCTTACGTACACGATGCCGTCGTCGATCCAGGATTCGTAGCGCGGTACGTCGTCGGCCCATAGATCGAACGTACACCCGGAACGCAGATCGAAACGCGCCTGATGCCAATGACAGGTCAACATGCCATCGCGCACGCTTCCGCGATCCAGCGGGAAGCCCATGTGTGGACAGTTGTTTTCGACGGCGTACACCGCATCACCGTCGGCAAACACTGCGATGCGGCGCTGCAATCCCGCGACGACGATAACACCTCTTTCTTTCAGCTCATCGTGGCTGGCAACGCGGATCCGATCCGTTGAGCGAGAATTCATCGACGATCTCCAATGGCCGGGGTGGCGGGTCTCTAAATAAAGAAAGAATATACTTTCTTTATTTTAGGAACGCTAAGATCGTCTAAATATAGGTAGACGCGCGGTGATGCCACATCGGCGGGCCAGGTGCGTAAAAACACTGACGTTGAGGCGACGGTTGCATAGGTGGAGTGAGCGGCGAGCGAGAAGGTCAGGCCACGAAGGCGCGCAGCAACAGCGCCACCCCGAGCGCGATGCCTCCCAGGTATGTGCCCACCGCGGCAATGAAGCGCAGGAAGTGCCGCTGGTTCAGATCTGGAGCGATGAATATCGCGATTGGGTGTAGAACGCGGCAAATCGTCACGCCGACCACCACCCAACTGATCCAGCCGCTCGCGCCGCTGACGAGGAAGTACAGGAACAACGCGACGAACAGCGGAATGTATTCAGACGCGTTGCCGTGCGCGCGGATCGCCCGATTCAAACGCCCGGATGGCAGGTCGTCGTTCCCGATGACGACGTTGGTCTGCATGCGCATGTAGGAAACGTGGTTCGCCAGCAGGAAATAGACAACGACGAGAACACCGGAACAGACCAGGTACACGTTCATGTTGGTTCCCTCACGCGTTAGTTGTGGGCCTCCGCTACGCACCCGAGCGTAGTCGTTTCATCGAGACCCTCCAAGAACATTCACGACGCATACCGCGCCGACACCAACCTGTGCGCCGGACCGAGCCGCACATCGGCATGTTGGCGCACGCCGGCCTCGCCGCCGCTAGGTCTTCGGCATCCGCTGGGCGCGCAACGACTTGCGGCGCACCTTACCCGCATCGTCTCGCAGCGGCTCGGCCACGAATTCAATTGTCCTTGGCAGCTTGTATCGAACCAGCCGCTCGGAAAGGTGCGCCAGCAGCGCGTCCTTCGAAATCGATTTGTCCGGCACATCGACGATCGCGTGAACATAGCTGCCGAGGTCTTCATGCGGCAGACCGATCGCCGCGGACGACCGCACGCCGGGATACGCATCGATGGCGGCCTCGACTTCGGCGGGATAGATATTCGCGCCGCCCGACAGAATCATGTCTGTCTGCCGATCGGACAGATAGAGATAACCCTCTGCATCGATCGATCCCATGTCACCGAGGCTCTCCCAGCCGCCGTCCATCGATCTGGCTTCGGCGCCGATGTAACGATAAGTGGTCCCAGGGCCGGCGAGCGGCCGCATGAACAGCTCGCCCACTTCTCCCGCGGGCAACGAGTTGCCGTGCTCATCGACGACCTTCATCTCGCAGGTCGGGTTCGGCTTGCCGACCGATCCGCGATGAGCGAGCCATTCGGTGCCGGTGATGACGGAGCCACCCTGCCCCTCGGTACCACCGTACAGCTCCCAGATCACGTCGGCGCCGAGCCAATCGATGTACGCCTCCTTCAGCCAGGCCGGGCATGGGGCGGCGAGATGCCAGAGCGTCTTCAACGACGACACATCGTATTGGAGGCGGGTCTCGCTGGGCAGATTCCAGATCCGCTGCATCATCGTCGGCACCATGTAGATCGTATCGACCCGTTGCGCTTCGATCAGTTGCAGCGTTTGTTGCGCGTCGAAACGCGTCGTGATGCTGACGGTATTGCCTTTGAACAGGCCACCCATGGCCCACATGAACGGACCGTTGTGATACAGCGGGCCCGGGATCAACACGCTGCTGCGCATCGGGAAATTCAGGAATGGTTCCTCAGGATCGCGCATCGCCGATTGTTTCGTCACGATCAGCTTCGGCCGGCCCGTGCTGCCGCCGGACGTCATGGCCTTCCAGGATGTCGCTGTGCGTTCGGGTAGCGCCGCATCCGAGAACTCCACATCGGCTTCGTAGCCGACCGGAAGCGTCTTCACGCCGACATGTTCATCCTGCTGGGCGCCCACCACCAGCTTCGGGCTACCGACTTCGATGATTTGATCGAGTTCGAACTTCGGCAACTTCGCCGAAACGGGCTGTGGTGTTGCGCCGAGTTTCCAAGTGGCGAAGCACGCCTCGAAGAACGCAATACTGTTCGGCAATGCGATCGTCACGAAGTCGTCCTCACCGACGCCGAGGGCCGCGTACGCGCGTGCGAGCCGATTCGACCGCGCATCGAGCGCCGCGAACGTGACCTCATGACCTTCGTGACTGACGGCGGTGCGGTCGGGTTGCTGGGCTGCCCAGTGGGCGAGAATGCGAGACAGTGAAAGGGCCGGCATCGCGAGGATGTCCTGCAAAACTGCGGACTGCCATCGTCGCCCAGGTCGCTGCGCCAGGGAAGACGCGGTGACGCCAAGCGTCCTAATTCACTGGCGATTTCGGCCGATCCGATTCGACGAAATCGGCCAGCGCGGTTCAAAATTCGCGCCCCGCACCGTATCCTGACGAATTCCGCGCTCCTCAGACGCTGCCATGGACGTGACTCAGTTCATCCAGAATCTTTCGACACGCCTCGGCTTCGAGGCGTGGATTCTGCAGGTATTTGCCGTGGTGCTGGCGACAGCGACCGCGAACTACGCCGTGACCCGTATCATTCGCCGCCTCGAATCCGGTCAGGCCAGAACGCGCACCCATTGGGACGACTCCCTGATCGGTGCCGTGGGCAAGCCCGCCGGTGTGCTCGTATGGGTCATCGGCATCGCCTTCGCGATCACCATCATCCAAACGCATGCACACGTGGAACTGTTCACTGTCGTTGGACCGCTGCGCGACGTTGGCATCATCGCGTGTCTGGCCTGGTTTCTGTCGCGGTTCATTTCGCTCGCGCAGGCGAACATCGTACAGGACAGACTGGCACGCGATGAGCCTGTCGACCGAACCACGGTCGAGGCCATCGCCAAGTTACTGCGCATCGCGGTCATCGTCACCGCTGTGCTGGTCGTGCTGCAGACACTCGGTTACAGCGTATCGGGCGTGCTCGCGTTCGGCGGAATCGGCGGACTGGCGGTGGGCTTCGCTGCAAAGGATCTGCTCGCAAACTTTTTTGGCGGCGCGATGATCTACATGGACCGGCCATTCGCGGTTGGCGACTGGATCCGGTCGCCCGATCGTGACATCGAAGGCACCGTGGAAGTCATCGGCTGGCGTCTTACCCGGATCAGAACGTTCGACCGGCGGCCGCTGTATGTGCCGAATTCCGTATTCACGCAGGTCGCTGTCGAAAACCCGTCGCGGATGCTCAACCGGCGCATCTTCGAACAAGTCGGCCTGCGCTATGACGATGCGGCAAAAGTGAAGGACATCGTCGCCGACGTCGACTCCATGCTTCGCGCGCACGCCGATATCGATCAGGCCCAGACACTGATGGTGAATTTCGACAAATTCAATGCTTCCTCACTCGACTTCTTCATCTACTGCTTCACGAAGACGACGGTTTGGCAGACTTACCATGCGGTCAAGCAGGACGTGTTGCTGCGCATCATCGACATCGTCGCCCGGCACGACGCCGAAATCGCGTTCCCGACATCGACAGTGCACGTTCCCGAAGGTCTCGCGCTGGCAACGAACAATGTGGCGCCGACGGCCGCGCCTCTTCAGACGAGCGGTCCGAAGAGGTCTACACAACAAACTGCGAGGGAGCATCATGGTTAGCAGAATCGTGCTGTGTGTCATGGCGTTGGGCATGACGGCGATCGCGTCGGGCATCGATGCGGCCGCATTGACACCCCAGCAGGCCGAGTTCCGTGGTATCTACAAGGAACTCGTCGAGATCAACACCACCTTGTCGGCCGACAATTGCATCGGCGCCGTCGAAGCGATGGCGAAGCGGCTGCGGTCCGCCGGCTTTGCGGATACCGACATCCACTCGATCGCACCACCCGACCGGCCGAAGAAGGGGAATCTGATTGCGATCCTGCACGGCACCGATCGCAACACCAAGGCGCTGCTGCTGCTCGCTCACATCGACGTGGTCGAAGCCAAGCGCGCCGATTGGGTCCGCGATCCGTTCACACTGGTCGAAGAGGACGGCTATTTCTACGGCCGCGGCACCGCAGACGACAAAGCGATGGCGGCGATTTTCGTCGACGCGATGATGCGGTACAAAAAGAGCGGCTACCGACCCCGGCGCGACATCAAGCTCGCGCTGACGTGCGGCGAGGAGACCCCGTACGACTTCGACGGCGCGGAGTATCTCGTGGAGCACCACCACGACCTAATCGATGCCGAACTCGCGCTCAACGAAGGTGCCGGCGGCCGTCTCGGCAGCGATGGGAAACGGATCTACAATGGCGTGCAGGCAGGCGAGAAGATCTATCAGGACTACCGCTTCGAGGTCACCAATCCCGGTGGTCATTCCTCGCGCCCGGTGAAAGACAACGCCATCTACCAATTGGCCGCTGGGCTGACGCGTGTGTCGGCCTACCAGTTCCCGATCGAATTCAACGCTGCCACCCGCGGCTTCTTCGAACGCATGTCGAAGATCGAGTCGGGCCAGACTGGTTCCGACATGCTGGCGATCCTCAAGACGCCACCGGATGCAGACGCGCTGGCACGAATCATCGCGAACCCGAGCTACAACGCGATTCTGCACACGACCTGCGTGGCCACGATGCTCGACGGCGGGCACGCGCCGAACGGTCTGCCGCAACGGGCCGGCGCGAACGTCAACTGTCGGATCTTTCCGGGCACCACGCAGCAAGCCGTGCTGGCAACGCTCGAACGTGTTGTCGCTGATCCCGCAATCAAGATCACGTTTGTCGATCCGCCGGAGAAAGTATCGCCACCGCCGCCGCTGACGAAAGCCGTGCTCACGCCGATTGACCAGATCACGCAAAAGATGTGGCCCGGCGTGCCAGTGGTGCCGACGATGGCGGCCGGCGCAACCGACGGCCGCTTCCTGACACCTGCGGGCATTCCGACATACGGCGTCAGCGGCATTTTCGCCGACCCGGCGACGACTCACGCGCACGGGCTCGACGAACGCGTTCGAGTGCAATCGTTGTACGAGGGCCGGGACTTTCTCGATCAGCTGATCAAGGCGTACGCCGGCGGCCACTGAGCGAGCATCTGTGCGAAGATGATCATGCGCTTCGATCCAGCGCGCGCAGCCGCGCACGGTGCCGATCCAGATTGAAGAACGCTACGACGATGAACGCACACACCATCAGCGCGGAGATCACCAGCATCTGCTGTTGCAGATCGATCCGGTCGGCTACAGGGGCAAGCAGGCTCGAACCCAGCGAACGCGCCAGATTCGACAACGACATGTAGATCGCGAACTGGGACGCCGCCACCGGCAACCAGCAGATCGTCATCGCGCACGCAATGAAACTGACGAAGATGACTTGCGTGAAGAATCCGGCAGTGACGGCCATCGCAACGACATACGCAGCGTTCGACCAGAGCGTTGGCGTCAGCGCAAAGACGAGCGTCGTCAGCGCGCTGCCTGCGATGCCCAGCAGATAGAATGTCTTGGCGCCGTATCGATCGACCAGCGGACCGATTCCCACGCCCACAATGGCGACCGCGACGCCGACGATCCCCTGGAAGCTCGAATACGCTTCGGCGCCGAAACCCAGCGTCTGCGTCGCGGCCACCGGCACCACTGCGACCGCGACGCCATCGCGCATCCGTACGAGCCATTCACCCGCCGACAGGATCAGGCTCATCGGCAACAGCAGAACTTTGAGCAGTCCGGAAAATACGCCGGCGAAACTGGTCTCGACCGAAACGTCCCGCCGGGCCGCTTCGCCGACCGTCCACGGCAGCAGACGTTCGCCGGCGCGTTCGCGCACAGTGCCGACCAGCACGAATACGGTACCCACCGTCAATGCCGACACGCACGCAGCCGCACCCAGTCCGTAATGTGACAACAACACGCCACACAACGCGGCGAACGATGAATAACCCGCCACCTGGCCGAATGCCATGAACGCGTTGGCGCGGCCGCGTTCGTCCTCCGGCAGTACGTCGATGGCCATTCCGTCGACCGCGACGTCCTGCAACGCGGCGAATGCGTTCACCATGAATCCCAGTGCAATCACCCGGCGAAGCTGGCCCAACGGATCATCGACCACCGCCAGCGACGCAAGCGCCAACGTGAGCCCGGCTTGCGCCGCCATGATCCAAGGCCGACGCCGCCCCATCGCGAGGAACGCGTAGCGATCCATGAACGGTCCGGCAATGAGTTTGAAGCCCCACGGCAGGCCGACGATCGCCTGGTACGCAGCGATCTCGCCGAGACTCGAACCACGCTGAGACAGCCATGCCGGCAACGCAATCGTCAGCAGTCCGATCGGAACGCCCTGACAAAAGTACGCAGCGGTGAACAGGGTCAACCGAAGCCGACGTGACTCGACGAGAGAGTATGGGCGCTTCACTGTGACGATGCGTCGAGATGGGCTTCGTTGATGCGAAGGAACGCCTCGGTATTCCAAGGCGCCCAGTACACTGGGGCGAACCCGCTGTCGTTGCAGCGACCGCGGTCCCGATCGTCGCGAGCATGTATTCGTACACGTTGCCTTTCGTGTCGCGGTCTTCCATCGGCACGGCGTAGAGCACCAGTGAGCATCTGCCCTCGCATCTTCGTGTATTCGGGAGGCCCGGAGACAGCGACCCCGAAACGGAGCATACCCGATGCGCGCGGGGCGGATGCACTGCCGAAGCAGCGCGCGCAACGATTCACGGCGGACGCTGCGGAGGCGCGATGTTGCGTATCCGGACGACCCGATCGGGGGGATCAGACGTAACGAATGTCCCCTCTCGCTGCGGAAGAGATAGCATATGGGCGTGCCGACAACCACACGCGGGGACAGCGATGCGAATGACCGGCTATGTGCTCCTGATGTTCCTGTCGCTCGCGATCGCAGCCAATGCAGTGCTCTCGTATGGTCTGCGGCCGATCGACGGCGTCGTCCACCCGCTGCTCGGTATCGCGTTCAAGGCCCACACCACCGCGCTCTACACGCACGTTTTCGCGGCGGCGGTCGCACTGAGCCTCGGCGGATTCCAGTTCTCGTCGCGGCTGCGCACGAAGCACCGCGACCTGCATCGTTGGATGGGACGAATCTATCTCGGTGTGGGTGTGATGATCGGCGGCATCGCCGGGTTGATCATGTCGACACACGCATTCGGCGGCGTAACGGCACGGCTCGGATTCGGGTGTCTTGCAGGGGTGTGGCTGTACACCGGCGCGCGTGCGTACGCGGCGATCCGCGCCGGCGATACCGCGGCGCATCGCCGCTGGATGGTGCGCAACTTTTCTCTGACGTTCGCCGCCGTGACGCTGCGGCTGTATCTGCCGATCTCAATGGTGCTCGGCGTTCCGTTCGAAGAGGCCTATCCGATCATCGCCTGGGTCGCTTGGGTGCCGAACCTCATCGTCGCCGAGTGGTGTTTCAATCGGCCGCGCGGAGCGGTGGCGGAAAATATGTCCAAGACGTCCCGCGTGCCCGCGGCCTAAGGTTCACATGAATGCGAATGGGAGCAGCACATGCAACCTGTCATGAAGCAACTCGACCTCGTAGTGCGCGACATGGACGCGAGCATCGCGTTCTATCGCGCTGCCGGTGTCGAGATACCGAATTCGGCGATCTGGCGGACCGCGAGCGGCATCCACCACGTCGACGTCACGCTACCAGGCGGGATGGTGCTGCACTTCGACAGCCCGGCGCTTGCGAAGGTATACAACCGAGGCTGGCGCGAGTGGAGCGGTGCCGGCAGCCGCTCAGTGGTGACCTTCAGCGTACCGGCTCGAGAGGACGTCGACCGCATTCACGCCAAATTGACGTCATTGGGACACAAGACGTCGCAGCCGCCGTTCGATCCGTTCTGGGGCGCGCGTTATGCGATCGTCGAAGATCCTGACGGCAACCAAATCGGTTTCATGAGTCCTTCTGATCCATCGCGCCGTAGCGCACCGCCCGATCTTTGAACGGAAATATCCGTCGGGGGAGACATTCGCTATGCCACTCAACGCCTCTACGGTCGGCGCGAGCACCGACCCGCTGACCCACGATGTCGATGCGCGCTGGATCATGTCCTACGCAGCCGGCCTGGGCGATCACAATCCGCGCTATCTGGATACACAGGCCGGTACGGTCGCTGCCCATCCAGTGTTTCCGGTGTGTCTGGAATGGCCGGTCATCCTGAACAGCCGCACTCTACCGGGGTCGGAGATGGTCACACGCGCCGAGGGTGCCCGCGGGGTCCACGCCGCGCACGATCTGCACATCCACCGCGAGATTCGCGCTGGCGACAAGCTGACGACACAGGCGACCGTGATTGGCCTGCAACGCATCAAACCGGGTGCCGCGCAATCGACGCGGCTGGACACGTTCGACACCACCGGCGCACTGGTGTGCCGTACGTATCAGCTCGGCATCAGTCGCGATGTCGAGGTGATCGGCGGGCCGACCTTCTCCGAAACAGTCCCTCAGATTCCTCGTATGACGGTCCCATCGGGGCGCGTTCGACGATTTTCTCTTCCGATCGCCGCCAACGCCGCGCACGTGTACACCGAATGCGCGCGGATCTTCAATCCCATCCACACAGATCGCAGGGTAGCGCTCGCTGCCGGCTTGCCGGACATCATCCTGCACGGCACCGCGACGCTGGCACTGGCGGTGAGTCGTCTCGTCGATCAATGCCTCGGCGCGGACCCGACCCGGGTTCGCCGCCTCGGTGGACGCTTCACGGGGATGGTACTGATGCCGTCTACGCTGACGTTGGAGGTGCTCGGCGACGAGAGCCAGACGCTATTTTTCAACGTCCTGGCGCAAAGCGGCGCCGCCGCGTTCAGCCAGGGTTTTCTGTGCTACACCTGATGCAGATCTGAACCCCCAACGGGCCCATTCAGCCGCGCCCGCAGTGCATTGAGTTCGTCCAGTAGTTCCAGCGCGAGGGCAACACCAGCCAGATTGATACCCAGATCGCGTTGCAGCCGCAGGGCGATGCTCGCCCGATGAACCTGACCACCGGTGAAGCGCCAACCACGTGGTTCACGGCCGATCGGCGCGAGCACGCCTTCCTCGACCAGTTCGATGATGTATTCGGCGTGAACAGCGCAGCTGCGGCTGACCTCACCCAACGTCAGTTCGACCTGTTCTTCGAGAATGATCCCGGTCAGGCGCGACAGAGTGTCGTCGTTGGCCACCATCAGACTCCCAGCTTCGCGCGCGGATTGAACGATCGCATTTCCTTCGCCATCTGCTCGTACAACGCCTTCGCCGCTGCGTTGTCGGCAGGCGGCGCCTCGATGCGTAATACCACGTAAAAGTCACCCGGCGTGCTGCCTGGCAGACCACGGCCTCTCAGGCGCATCTTGCGGCCTGCGCCGGAGCCCGCCGGGATCTTCATCTCGACGATGCCACCTGGCGTGGGGACCTTCACCGATGCGCCGAGTGCCGCTTCCCACGGCGTGACCGGGACGTCGAGATAGACATCGCGTTCGTCGACCCGATAGTGCTTGTGCGGCCGGAATTCGATTTCGAGAAACAGATCGCCCGCTTTGCCCTGACCAACGCCCGGGGTGCCCTGCCCCGCAAGCCGCAGATGCTGGCCCGCCCGAATGCCTTTCGGAATCGTCACATTGAGGGTGCGCTCGCGCGTCACAACGTGTCCTTGCGGATCGACTTCGGGGACGCGCAACGTGATCGCGCGGGTCGCGCCGGTGTAGGCGTCCTCCAAATCGATGAGCACCCGGGCATGGTGATCCTGACCATGCGCATGAAACCCGTCGCGCCCGGCACGACCAAACCCGCCGCGACCGAACAGAGATTCGAAAAAATCGCTGAACTGCGCCGAATCGCCGCCCGTGAAACCACCACCGGTAAACTCGAAGCCGTTGTCCCAGTCCGGCGGCGGGCGAAATTCCTGGCCCTGCTTCCAGTTCGCACCGAGTTGATCGTAGGCCGCGCGCTTTTCGGCATCCTTCAATACTTCATATGCCTCGCCCAATTCCTTGAAGCGCACTTCCGCGTCGGATTCCTTGCTGACGTCGGGGTGATACTTGCGCGCGAGTTTTCGATACGCACGCTTGATCTCGTCCTGCGTCGCGTCACGCAGAACGCCCATGATCGCATAGTAGTCCTTGAATTCCATCGCAGTGTCTGGACGACGAGCCGATCGCTCCCGCAAGAACGACCGGCTGGCGGCCTAGTTGATGATCACCTCCACGCGACGGTTCTGTTGCCGACCTGCGGCGGTGTCATTGCTCGCAACGGGCTTGCTCGAACCAAGACCGGTTGCAACAACCCGTTCCGGCGCAACGCCTTTCGCCAGCAGCGCAGTGCGC
This sequence comes from uncultured Gammaproteobacteria bacterium, assembly GCA_963812255.1. Lineage (GTDB taxonomy): Bacteria > Pseudomonadota > Gammaproteobacteria > Pseudomonadales > Azotimanducaceae > DATJGR01. The sequence goes on from CAWEUM010000003.1 coordinate 576,813, forward strand.
ACCGCGTCGGCACGATCCTGTGACAAATACAGGTTCGTGGTGTCGCTGCCGGTGCTGTCGGTATGCCCCTCGATGACTACACCCGCATTCGGGTTCGCCTGCAGATAGATTGCGAGCCTGTTGATCGAATCCATCGCACCCGCCATCAGATCGGCCTTCCCAGTCGCGAACAACACATTTCCCAACGTGACGACTGTGCCGCGGTCGGTCTGTTTCGCTTTCAGCGCGGCCAGCTGTGCCTGCGAAGCCGCCAGTTCGGCGTCTCGCATCTCCAACTGAACGCTGTCCTTGACGGTGTTCAGTTGAGCAATCTGCGCCTCCGCTGCTTTGCGCTTTGCAACGGCTTCGGCAACCTGCACCTGGGAATTCGCTACGTAGGCGAGCGAATTCATGTCATCCAGACTTTCGGCCGCGGCCGCCTGATTCAATGTCGCGTTGGCCTCGTTGAGATTCCCCGATGCGTATTTGAGTACATCCGTATTGGCCTTGGCCTTCTCGTATGCCGCCTGCGCTTCCTGCAATGCGGACGAGGGCTTCGGCACCGAGGCACAGCCGGCGACGAACATCGCAATCACCACACCGGTTGCCCAGAAAATTCGATTCAGTTTCATATCCATGGCGATTCCTTTAGCCGTTTTCAATTGGTCGACCGCGCGCGGTCGATCTCGCTTCGCAGTACCTTGATGCTTGAATCGAGATCACTGGCAGCCTGCTGCGCCTGGATCGCACTCGCCTGCGCGCTCGCAAGTTCCGCATCGGCTTGTGCCTGTTCCGCCAGATTACGTGCCTCAGCGTATTGCTTGTCGGCGATCGCCTTCTCGGCCCGCGCCAGCTTTGTGTGGGCGCGGTCGACCAGCACCGGCGACAGGTTCCTCGCGCTGGTACCTTCGAGATTCCTGATGGTGGTGCGCGCGCTCGCCATCTGCGCAACGGGCTCGGGGATACTGCTGCAGGCTGCCGCCACGCAGACAATGCCCACAAACAGCCAGACGCGAGCGAGAAGCCCCGCTGTGGATTTGTGTTTCAGATTCATTTGAAGAGACGCTCCTTTGGGTTTCGGCAAACCGGACATCCGCCTGCCCGGGATGCGTATCGTTGCAAATTGGGCAGGGCCGCGCCATAGGCTCGGCGTTCACGCCGTCGGCGGCGCTGGTATCTGATCCCGCACCAGCATCGCGATCAACGTGATGATCGTCATCGGCAACACGAAGCCGATCATGATGGCCGAGTACTGCGGGAGTGCATCGTGGCTGCGTGCGTCGAGGATCAGATACGCAACGTATGCCCCATAGTACGCCACGAACAACAATCCCTTGAGCCGGCCGATGCGGCGACCTGCGATGAACACCGGCAGGCACGCAAGCGCCACCGCGCACATCACCCAGATATCGAAATTCATCGCGGGCGCCGGAATCGTCAGCCCTGCGCTGCCCACAAGACCCGAAATGCCCAGACCACCCAAAATGTTGAAGGTGCTGCTGCCGACCGCGTCGCCGATCGCAATATCGGGCGCGCCGCGGCGCGCAGCAAGAACGGAGGTCGCGAGTTCGGGCATCGACGTACCCGCCGCGATGATCGTCAACCCAATCACCAGATCGCTGACACCTAATGCGTGCGCGAACGCAACGGAGGCATCGACCAGCCAGTTCGATCCCACGACCAGCAGACCCATTCCGCCAACGATCAGCGCGAGTTGCACCGGCACCGATCGATCCCAGCCATGGTGTTCGACGGCGACGGCATACATTTGCTGTACGTTGTCCGCCTGCGCGCGCGATTGTCGCACCAGGAACACCACGTAGGCGATCAGCAACCCGAGCAGGACGGCTGCGTCAATGCGGCTCAGACGCTCGTCGAGCATCATCACGAGCAGCAGCAGCGACGCGCCGATCATGATCGGCACCTCCTGTCGAACCAGTTGGGTGTGAACAGACAACGGTACGACCAACGCGCCCAGACCGACGATCATCAGGATATTGAAGATATTGCTGCCAATGACGTTGCCAACCGCGATGTCGGTGGTACCTCGTACCACGGCGCCGACCGAAACGGCGACCTCGGGGGCACTGGTACCGAACGCCACAATCGTCAAGCCGACCACCAGCGGCGACAGCCCGAGCGACAATGCGATACGCGACGCGCCGTGGACAAGCGCCTCCGCGCCCGCCAGCAGTGCCGCGAGGCCCGCGACAAACAACAGCGTGTGTTGGAGCATGTTGAACGCTTGTTGTTACAGCCGCCGGAGTTCGGGTGGTTGGCCGGTGCTGCCTTTGGTGACGCCCGACACCTTCGACGTGCGCGCCGAGACGCGCGCGAACTTCTTCGACAACTCCGGTCCCGCCGCAGTCAGGCCGCCATCGACGATCAACGCTTCACCGGTCACGAACTCCGCGTCGTCGCTCGCCAGAAACAGCGCCGCACCGGCAATGTGATCGCCGCGCCCGTAGTCTGGCCACGGTTGCGACTTGGCGAACGCAGCTTGTGTGCCCTCGCGATTGGCACCCTCCGCAAGCGGCGTGACGATGAACCCCGGACAGATCGCGTTGACTCGAATGCGGTCGGCGGCAAGTTCGACCGCGGCGGATTGGCTGAGGCTGATCACCGCCGCCTTCGCAGCCGAGTACACCATCGGTCCAGCGTCTCCGCTCAATCCGGCAATCGACGCGGTATTGATGATCGACCCACCGTGGCCTTGCGCTCGCATGATGCGCGCGGCGTGTTTGATGCCGAGAAACACGCCCTTTGCAAGCACATCGAACGTGTAATCCCAATCGTCGACCGAGGTTTCCGTCAACGGGCCGATCGCGCCGCCGACGCCGGCATTGTTGAAGACGATGTCCAGCCGCCCGAATGCGTCGACGGCACAGCGCAGCATCGCTTCGATGTCTGCTTCGCTGGCGACATCGGTACGAATGAAACGCACCGTTTCGGAAAATCCTCGGCGCGACGCCTCCGCCACGGTGTCCGCGCCGGTTGCCGCGTTGAAGTCGGCCACCACCACGCGAGCACCTTCGGCAAGAAAGCGCAACACAGTCGCCCTGCCCATGCCGCTGGCGCCGCCGGTGACGACCGCCACCTTGTTCTGCAGACGCGTCATCTCGAGTTTCTCCTTTTGACCTGCGAATGAAGCATTGGTGAAGTGCTCAACGGTGCTTCGAATCGATGCGGATCATTCCGCCGCTGACTGGAAAGTGAATCCACGCCGACGGCGCCAGTCGAACATTCGCCGCCGCGAGCATGGACCGATATTGCTCAATCTGGCCCGAATGCGCCAACGCCTCGCGCGTCCATTCCGATTTGGGACGCGGTGACGACTTGTGATCGATGACGATCCATCCATCTGCAGTTTCGACCAACGCGTCTATCCAGCCACGCAATGTCTGCCCGTTGGCAAGCGTCTGTGCAAGCGGCAGCTCGGCCAGAATGCGGATCGGCCGGAATCGCGCGCTGACGAACGCGACGAACCTTCGCGCGCAATCGACCGCGGCTTCGGCCGCGACGCATGCGTCCACATCGAAGCCCTTCAGCACGGCACGCGCGCGTTCGATCGCATCGTCACGATTCGGGTTGACGAGTTCAGCGGCGATGATGCGGTGCAACGCCGAACCGATCGGCGTCATGTCGTCCCCGTGCACCGCGACGCGCCCGCCCAAGTCCACAACGTCGCCAATCGTGGCGCTGTGGAGCGGCTCGGCGCTCGACGGGCTCAGCGTTTCGCGCAACCCTGCCTCGGCGCGCGGACGCCATGCAAACCACGTTGGCGAATAGGCCAATGGCCGCGGCACAACGCCGTCGTTCGGCAACATACTGGCTGCATCGCCGCCAGGCAATGACGATTCAGACGAAAACGCATTCAACCAGGCATCGGCTCTGAGTTGCTTGTCCGGTAACGCGACAACCAGCATATCGCGCGCCCGCGTCATGCCGACATACGCGAGCCGGCGCTCCTCTGACGCGCTCGCGCGGTCGCAATCACGCGCCTCGTCACTTGCGTTTATGGCGTCGAGGATCGGGATGCCCTGTTTGTTGTCTGCAAAAATACGTGGCCAGAACCGGACCGTACGATGCATGAGCGGATCGCCGAGATCGAACGGTGCGGTCAAACGCACCCGCACATCCCACAGATTGCTGCGCGACGGTGCATCGAAGTCCACGACAATCACAACCGGCCATTCCAATCCTTTCGCTTTGTGATAGGTCAGCACGTGAACCGCGTCCCCGGTCGTGACCGTCGGCTGAAGATCGAGTTCCGGCGAATGTGGATGTTTCATCCAGAACAGAAACCCGGCCAAGGTCGCGGCCTCGTGCTGCGCGGCGCAGTAACCTTCGTATTGAACCCCCAGATTCAGAAACGCATCGAGGTTGCGCTGGCGCTGCGCTGCCTTCATCGCATCCGGACCCCAGCCGGCGATCACCTCTCTGACGCCGATGTCGTTCAGCACCCGTGCGACGGTCTCCACCGGCGACTGGAACGCGACACCGCTGCGCAGCTCGGCTAACCGTTTCACGATGGGGTGGGTTGCTTCGAGCCATTCGGCGGAGTGACCGCCGCCCTCGAGATAAGTCAGTCGATCCGCCAACCACTGCTCCGGATCGACACCGTCTGAAAATGCTACGATTTCCGCGGTGGCAAGTGTGTCGGTGCGGTCCGTGAGGCGGCGCAGACACGCTTTCGCGAAGCATACCTCCGGGACTGCAAGCAACCCCTGCAGCGACATTTTCATCGGAACGCGCGCGGTCTGAAGTGTTCGGGCAATGTCTTCCACGTGTGGATTCGTGCGCGCCAGCACCGCGATGTCTCCGAAGCGGAGCGGGCGCGGCGCGCCGGCTTGGGGATCGACGATTTGGGTCCGATCCGCCACCAGGTTCGCGATGCCGCGCGCGATCGCGTTGTATTGCGCTTCCTGCTTGCCGGGGGCGCGCCATTGCACGATCGCCGGATCACTCTGCAGGACCTCTTCGCGCTGCGCGCGCAGAACGACTTCCTCCGGCGCAATGCCGTCGGCCGCAAACGCATCGCCAAAGACCCGATTCAAATGGGCCAGCAACGTCGGGCGCGCTCGCCACGATGCCTCGAGCACGTCGGTGCGCGCATCGCGCTGTGCGAACCCGGCCAGCGTCGCGAACACCAGATCAGGGTCGCATCCGCGGAACGCATAGATCGCCTGCTTGACGTCACCAACGAATATCGTTCGATCCGCCAGCCGCGCCAGCTTCACGAACAGCGCGAGCTGCATCGGATTGGTATCCTGGAATTCGTCGACGAGCAGCAACTCGAGCTCATCCTCGAGACGCTCGGCGATGCTCGAATTGTCGAGCGCGCGCAACGCGAGTCGTTCCATGTCCGTGAAATCGATCAGACCGCGTTCGGTTTTCAAGTGCTGGAAGCGCCCGAGCGTCGCGGCGGCGATCGCGTAGACGCGTTCGATGTACTCGCGGATGTCTCGCTGGTAGTCGGGGTGTACCGCGTAGCTCAGTGCCGCCGCGCGAACGCCCGCGGCATGCGGATCACTCTTCTTCGCCGCCTTCTTTTTGCTCAGTGTCAGCCACAGCGACCATGCGCAATCCTGCTGGCGCAGCAGATGACGCGCGTTGTTCAAGGCATCCAGATAGTCGCTGGTACCCTTGGTGGTATCGAAGCTCACGTCGATTGCGGCGCGAGCCGAATCGACCGCGCGAATCAGCTTGGCGCAATGATCGGCGTGCTCCGTTTTTGGGAAAAATTCGAGCAGGCTGTCGGCGCTCTCGACTCCCATCGCAATCAACGCCGGTGAATCGATGTCGTTGTCGCGGGCGCGGTCCGCGAGTTTCTTCACGTCGTCCTGCCAGCGTTCGATCGACAGTCGCGCCGCGAGTACATTCATCTTGCGCACTTGATCGAGATCGGTCGTCTCGTCGAGCGCCTGATAGAACAGACGCTGATCTTCGACGCCGAGCACATTCAGCGCGGGCGACAGACCGAGTTCGAACGCGAAGCGCTTCAACAAGCGTTCGCAGACGCTGTGCACGGTGCCGATCAAAGCCTGCGACATCTGCTCCGCGCGCTGCGCCTCGCCGCTTCGGATCAAGCGTTCGCGCACGCGGTCCTGCAGCTCTCCGGCGGCCTTGACCGTAAACGTGGTGCCGATGACGCCTGACGGCTTCACGCCGTCGCGCAAAGCGCGTTCGAGTTCTTCCGTTAGCCGATATGTCTTGCCGCTGCCGGCGCCGGCCCTGATGAACGTAACGTGTGAAAAGTCGGCCTGGAGCATCATTCGGTGTTATTCGGGGGTTGGCTCGACCGGCGCTTCCGGCGCAATGTCATCGAGCGAACGGCCTGCCGTCTCGGGAAATAGGAACCAGATCGACAGCGGCGCCAGCACGCTCAGCGAGGCGACGATGAGAATCGCATTCCAGGTGCTGCCGGCAAAGTCGAATAGCGCCGATACCAGCAGCAGGCCGACGATTCCGCCCGAGACCGACGCGAGATTCGTCGCGCCTGCAGCAGAGGAGCGCATCGAGGTCGGGAACAGTTCCGCCCGATACGTCGACAGCGTGACGTCGCCGCCCATCGAGAAGAACGTCACCGCGATCCAGATCACCGGCAGGAACAAGCCGCCGATCGAGTAGAACGCCATAACCGCGGCGCAATAGCCGAGACCGAACAGCGCGCCGGTCGGACGCCGTCCGAAACGATCGCTGAGCCAACCCGACACTGGATTACCGATGATCGCAAGTGCACCGCCAATGAACGTCAGCGTGGCAACCTGGGAGGGGGCCCAGCCATGCACGTCCTGCAAATATTTCGGCGAGAAGGTGCCTGCCGAACTGCCGGCCATGCTGAGAAAGAAAAACGTGCCCGCCAGCACTGCAAACGTGCGTGGGTGTTCGCGCGCCGCACGCCAGATATTGGCAAAAACCGGCGCGGGTGTGCCGTGCTGCGCGCGTACCTGTTCCAGATGTGCGAACTGTCCGGTTTCCGGCAGCAAGCGCCGCCAGTACGCAATGAAGCACAGCGGAATCACGCCAATCGCGTACAGCGCGCGCCACCCGAACGGCAATATGTCGACGAAACCGAACATCAGCGCGGCAAAGCCCGCGCCGCACGCCTGTATCGCGGCGGCGGCACCGATTCCCCATGCGCGATGCTCGGCCGGAAATTCCTCGACGATGACGACAGTCGCAAGCAATCCTTCCGCCACCGCAAAAATTCGCGCCAGAAATTGCAGCACCACGAACGCTTCGACATTTGGCGACAGCGCCGTCATCGCCGTCGTCACGGTGTAACCGATGATCGTCGCGAGAAGGACCCTACGCCGACCCAGCCGGTCCGCGAACGGCACGATGAACAGCGCCAGCAACGCACCGCTGCGCACGAACGACAACATCGTGCCGAGGGAGCTCTCTTCGATGCCGAGACCGGCTTGAATCTGCTTCAGATTCAACGACATCAGAAACAGATCGTATGTCTCGAAAAACGAAACCGCGGCGACCAGGCCGAGCATGCGCCACTGCCGTTCCGTCAGCGGCGGCGCTCGACCGAGGAACCAGGTATGCCGGTACCAGCGCGGGGGTTTGGCCAGAACAGCGTCTGGGCCGCTCGTCTGGTGTCCGAGATCATTCACGTCGGTTTCCATTTGCGGCAATCCTCGTCGGCGGTTCTCACGGGTGTTCGGCCCAGCCGGTCCGTGCGGCTCGACACACTCCACCCGAGCTCACACGATTCTTACACACCATCAGCCGCCGGGTGTCTCGGGGCCGCCGCCCGACGCTTTGCCTGTGCGGGCGCCTGTGCAATCCTCGTGTCCGGAAGTGCGGACCGGACGGTGCCATCGAATGAACGCGATGTCGAATGCAGGCTGCTCGTTCGAAGCGCAGAACGCGACGCCGACATTCGGCAAAGGGCTCGCGGAGTACTTCGATGACAACCCGGAGCTCGTCCGCGGCAATGCGCTGTCGTCGTGCGATGCGCGACGATTCTTCGAATCGCATGACGCGGTCCACGTCGTCTATGGCTGCGGAACCTCGATGCCCGATGAAGCAGTGGTCAAGCTGTCGAGCATCTTCGGCACGACCGCCGGCATCCGCGTCCTAGAAGGCTATCGACTACACGAGTTGCTGGATGTTTGCGGACGCTTGCCGATCGGCGACGCCCTGCGCGCAGTGGTGTGTTCGGCCGATCTCGTGCCGCGCACGATTCAGCGCTGCCGACGCCAGCGCCAGCGATGGCCGTGGGATGCTTTCGAAGGGCATCTGAACATGCCACTCGGCGAGCTGCGAGCCATGTTCGGGATCATCGCCGCACATCGCGATGCCACCTGACGGCCGGAATGTGGCGCGCCGATCAAGCGCCGCGTTTCGGTTGGCGGTTGCGTCGTGGATGATGGCCGCGCTCCTGGCGGCCTGCGGCGAACGACCGCGAGACAGGATCGTTGCGACCGGAACGATCGCGAGCCGCTCGGCGAGCGTCAGCTACCGGCGCGAAGCGGGCTACTACACGCCGACCACCGGTGTTCAGTTGTGGTACGAGCGCTTCGGCGATCCGAGCCGGGCGACCGTGGTGCTGCTGAGCGGCAGCGATTCGCAGGCGATCTACTGGCCAGACGATTTCATCGTCGCCCTGCTCGACGGCGGCTATTCGGTGGTCCGCTACGACGCCCGCGACGTCGGACTGTCACAGTGGCTGCCGTTCCCGGATGGCTTCGATCCTCAGCACTGGACACCGGCGCAGCCACCACCGTATGGCTTGGATGCCGATGTTACCGACCTGTGGAGTCTGCTCGACGGGCTCGATATCGCGCGGACACATCTGATCGGTGTCTCACAAGGCGGCATGATCGCGCAGCTCGCAGCGATCACGGCGCCGGAACGGGCGATGTCGTTGACGCTGCTGTCGACGACGCCGTCGAATCCTTACGACCCGCGCCTCGGCGCCGTCGATCCGCAGTTGCTCGCGTATTTGATCGATCAGTATCCGCGCGTTGGACGCATGTCGTTTCTGCCAGCGTTCCTGGTGCGCGGCCACGCGCTCGATCTCGAGACCGATCTATTGGCACGCGTCGCCGGTGTCACCGAATCCGGTCGAGACGCATTGCGTGCGTACGTCGAAGCGGCGTACGACCGGGCCGGCATCAACGGCGCCTCATCGCAGGGCTTTGCGGTCGCCTCCGCGGCATCCCGCCTCGACCGGCTCGCGACGATTGCAGCGCCGACGTTGATCATCCACGGACGCGACGACCTCATGGTCCGGCCCGGTCATGCGGTCGCGCTCGCCGAATCCATCCCCGGTGCGCGGCTGATCTGGGTCGACGGCGGTCACGGATTCCCGTTCGCGATGTACGCCGCGCACACCGACGCAATGCTCGACACGCTCGACCATGGCAGAACACGCGCGGCAGCGGAGTCGACGAGGTCCGATACGGATCGAAGCTCTCACTGATAGTCGCTCCAGCCCGTCAGGTTGACGAAATCGTCGAATGGATCGGGGGCGTTCGCAACGTCCAGCGCGGTAAGCGGGGGCGTCGACTCGTCGGTTGGCGTGGTCGCAGCTACATTGACCTCCACGAGCCCCGCATCGAGTTGACGCCGGCGCCAGTCGTAACTGGCACCAATGCGTTGCCAGAGGTCAATGACCGATTCGTTGTTGCGCGGCGGACGTAAAGCCGCGCCGGGAAACGTGGCGGCACTCTGAGCCAGCACCCGTGCCGGCTCGACGATGAAGTACGCCTGCTCGGGAAAGCGTTGTCCGCTGCGCCGCAAATACGCATACATCGCCAGCTGCAGATGCCGGTTCTCACTCAGATCTCGGGCGCGATACGCCTCACCACCCCACTTCACATCGAGCACCGTTTCGCGGCCGACGTGATCCGTCAGCAACAGATCGATGGCGCCGCCGATACGAATTCGTTTGAACGCCGCTTCACCATGGCATTCGGGCTGCACAGTCTCGATCCGGGCGCTGCGCAGGTGTTCGATCAACGCAATCAGAGCGCGTTCGAGCGTGCCGCTGATGTGCTGCGCGTCGACGCCGCGACCGGCTTCGAGCAGCATCGCACCCTCTGTTTCGATCAAGTGCGGTAGCTCGCTCGAGAGCCAGCCCCAGATAGCGGATTCATCGAGCATCGCCCACAGGGGATTCTCGTTGAAGAACCGCTCGAACAACCCGTGCGCGAGATTGCCGTACAGCCGGTTGTCGTCGGCAAGATCCTGCGCGCGCCCCGTTCGCAGTCGCGCCGCATAGCGCAACACATAGCCGTGCGGCCAGTCGAACAGCTTCGACAGGCTGGAATACGATTCGACGTCGCGCGACGGAATCGAAACGTCGTGCGGTAGACGCCACCAACGCCGAGGCGCTGGCAATGGATTCACCGGCAACGTTCGCGTCTCGATGCCGACGTCGGGTAGCGTCTCGCCATTGAGCAACGCATCGTCGATGCGAACTTCGACGAAGCCATCGAAAAGGTTGTCGATCTGGGTCCACATGGGGTGATAACCCTGCTCCGAGTCGTGCACGACCAACGTGAGGTGATCACGTGCGCTTAGAATCGGCCTCAGCCATTGCCGTGTGCGACGTCTGAGCACTTCTTCGACGTCGGCCAGCGAGACACCGTTCGCGCGCAGCCAGCCGATCTCTTTGCGCGACCACGGATAGGAGACGTCGTCTCTCGGCATCGCGAGATCCCACCAGAAGATTCGCTGCCAGGTCTGGGTCACTGTTGCCGGATCGGTCGTTGCGCGAACATGTCGCGCCTGCGCAAACGTGTTGGGGTCGGGCGCGACACTCGATACATCGTCGATCAGCCGATCCAGATCGATGCGGGTCACGACCGGCCGATCTTGCTCTGCAAGCGATCGCAGTGCCCGCAGCAGCGCTTCAGACTGTCCGAGCGCGCTCGCATACAGACCGGCTTCCGTCTCATTGGCAATCGCCGCCAACCGGGTGGCGAGATAGGTCGAACACAACTGAGTGCGCCGCGCGATCGTCTCGATCGGTGCCCCGGCCGCCGGATCGAATCGCTCACCGTCGAGCCATGTGTCTATCGCCGATCTCATCGTCGCGATCGCGTTCGCGTCCGCCCCAAACTCATCGCGCATTCGCGTCTCGATCGCGCTCAGCGCCGCCGACCATTGCCGGCCACCGATACCGGGTTGCTGCGACAGCGCATCGGCAAACGCGTCGCGAACGTGTCGCGGCAGCGGCCCGACCGGATGAATCAGGAACTGCAGCAGCAACTGCACGCTGACCGGCCGCCAGAGCAGCGACAAAGCGAGCTTCAGTACCTGCGTGACCGCGCGAAAGCTCGAAAAATGCTGGAAACCGGCGCGCGGTAAACCGGCTCGTTCGAAGGCGTTGTCCAGCACGATGCCGTCGCGTTCGGCGACCACCAGCATCGCTTCACGCACAGGCTTTCGGTCCGCTACAGCATTGATGCATTCGGCGACCGCCTGCGCGGTGATGTCACGCGACGCACCCCGCAACACGACGAAACTGCCATCGCCGCGAAGGCGAATCTTCCGTCGCGGCATTGCGGCGCCGGGGGCTGGCGCCGGGCCCGCCGCGCCGAGCGCGGTCAGCGTGCTTTGCACGACGTGCAGGTCCGTTCGGTTCGATGCGTGCGGCACCGCCGTCACACCGGGCGCCACCGTGAACGGTAGTTTCTCCAGAAGCCTTCGCCAGACGATCGGCAGGTCAGCGACGGCGTCGAGCAGTTCGACCGCCGCGATCTGGGTATCGCATTGCGCCAGCGCGGCGGTTGCGCGCTGCACGCGCTGGCCGCGATTCAGTGCCACCCGCAGCATCGCGAGCCGCTCGACATCGCCGAGATCACACAGTCGCACCGGTGCGTCGGCGGCGAATTCGCCCGCCCAGCCATGCTCGTAAAGCGTTGCACGCCAGGCGAGCAATGTACGGCTGACGTTGATCGGATCCACCTCGAACGAGGCATGATAGAAGCGCGTTGGATGATTCACTTCGGCAAGGCAGGCGCGATACGCCATCAGCACATCGGTGGACGTCGCAACGACTCCGGGCAAGCCAAGTTGCGTCTCGAGCACCTCGAGGAACCCAAGCGGGCCGAGCGTGACTTCGCCGACCGCCGTCGCCGGCGTCTGTGGGTGCAAGCCGTCGAGATGTAATCCGAAGCGGATCAGCACTGGCGAGCATCACCGTGGCGGCGATCGATGCAACAAGTCGAACGACGGCGGGTTGAGATCACGACGCACATCACGTGAGGCAACCGCGAGTTTACGCCGATCGCACCATGCGTCACCCTTCGGCGACGTTTCGCCGAGACATGGGTTTTCAGCAACCTGCTACGCTGCGCGATTCGTATCGATACGGGAAGGACACGATGACCCACGCAACCGTCAACGGCGCACGCCTGTGGTACGAGGTGCGCGGCGCCGCGGCGCACGATGATCCGCCGATCCTGCTGCACCATGGCTACACCGCGTCGCGCGTCAACTGGGCGCCGGTTGCCGATCGACTGGCGCGGCGCCATCGGGTCATTCTGATGGAATGCCGTGGTACCGGCGACAGCGAACACACCACGGACGGTTACGACCTGGCGCAATACGCCGCGGATGTCATCGGGTTGGCCGATCATCTCGGGGTCGATCGATTCACCTATGCGGGTCACAGCATGGGCGGCGGCATCGGCTTTGTTCTCGCGCTGGAATATCCGCAGCGGATCGAGCGCCTGATCCTGATGGCGTCGGTGCCGGCCGACGGATTTCCGAACAACGATCCACGCATGCACGAACAGCGCGCACAGCTGCGTCGCAATCGCGACCGAGCGACACTGTTGGCGCAGTACCGAACAACGTGCGTGAGGCCGGACGTCGAGGACAACGCGTGGTTCAACAGCCGCATCGATCACATCTTCGGCGTATCGGACGGGCATTTCGACGGCAGCGCAGCGTCCATGCGCGACCTGAGGCTCGGCGCGCGACTGAAATCGATCATGCAGCCTACGCTCGTCATCGCCGGTTCCGCGGACACGCTGCTGGCGGCCAACCTGGACGACTTCCGGCGCCTGCCCAACGCCGCGCTGCAGGTGTTCGCGCGCGCCGGCCACGATGTGGCGATCCACGAACCCGATGGCGTCGCCGCGGCAATAGACGGTTTTCTACGCAACGGCCTCGCGACCGCGCACGTCGGCGACTAACGACTAGATCAGGGGGCTACGACGACTCGATAGTAGACACCGTTGGCGCCATACGACGGCAGGAACCAGTTGTTTCCGCAGAGGTAGTAGGCCACGCCATTCACCGTCGGCTTCATGCAACCCGCCGGCAATGTCGGATAGATGGCGCCCATCACGTACGTCGGGTGCGTCTCGGCAGCTGCATAGCCCTGCGCGTAGGCTGCATTCGTGGTGCCGGCTGTTACACCGGCATTGTATGCATTCGCGTTCGCCGCCTCGGTATTGGCAACTCCAGCATTGTAGGCGTTGGTCGTTGCGGCGGCGGTGCTCGCTGACGCAACTGCTGCACCCACGACCACTCCCGCGGCCGCAGCACCCGCCGCTGACCAGCCACCGCAGTTCCCGCAGCTGGAACTGTAGTAGTTGACGGTGGTCGGCGGGTGGTATGCCGGATATACCGCCGTCCCGTAATAGGGCTTGTGGTAGGCGGTCGCGCCGTACGCGGTGGTGCCGACGGTCCCGTAGCCCGCGTAGTGCGTCGCGCTACCACCGTCTGCACCGTGCATCGTCGTTTCGCCCGACCCTTCGGCGTGATATGCGCTGCCACCGTCGGCACTGTGCGCGGAGGTCCCCTCACCATACGTATGCGTTGCGGTGCCGCCATAGCGATTGCTGAACGATGTCTGGTCGGAGCCCGCCGCATGGGTCGCGGTATCACCGAAGCGATTGGTCGCTGTTGTGCCTTGGCCATAGGTGTGGGTTTCGCTGCCGCCCCACGCGCCGGTACGCGTCGTCGAACCCGACCCAGACGCATGCGACGTCGCGCCGCCCCAGTGGTTCGCGTGCGACCACGCGCCGGCGGATCCGCTGCAGAGCATGATTGCCAGTCCCGCCAGTACGATTGCGACTTTTGTCACGGTGTCGAGTCTCCTGCTGGTGCGTTGGCCGGTTTGCCTGCGCTCGGCGCGGTCATCGGCGGCTGAGCCAGCGCACCCACCGGTGGCGCGTCGGGGCGTGCAAACGCGATGTGCGTCGCCGACGCCACTCTGGTCGCTGCGACGAAGGCGTCGGTTGCAAACGTTGGCGCGAGATTCCAGTCCGAGATGTCCATGTCGTGCCGCAACATCAAGGGATCGTCCAGATAAATCGCACGGATCTTACGCGGCAGTTTGTCGTCTGTACCGATCCAGATCTGCGCAAACACACCGTCGCTCACATACCCAACCATGTCGGTGATCGTGCCGCCGACGACGTGTGATTGACCGATGTAGAACGCCACCTGCAGCCCTTGCGCGAGATCCTTGTACGGATCCGCAACGATCACATCGCTGAATGGAAAATAGATGTCAGCCGAGTCGAACGCCGCTTCGAGCGCCGCATCGATCGTTGCCGGGGCCGCGGCGGTGGCAACCAGGTTCTCGGCCGGTGCAAATGCGGTCATCGTCTTGCCGTCGTAGTAGAACTCCGTTGCGCCCCCGTCGCCGGGTGATATCACGCGCAGTTTGTCCGGGCGCTGCAGCGTGACCTCGGAGCGGGTCGAATACAGCAGCGGAGGCCCCAATGCGCTGGGGCTTTCGTAGCTGACGATTGCGGTGAACGTCATCGCGTGTGCAGCGGCGAGCCGCGCGCTGGCGGCCTTCAACAACTCGATCGCCTTGGGCTCGAGTTGCGCCGAGGCAGCCGGTTTGGCGGCCGAATCGACCGTCGCCGGAACCTTCACGGCCGCCTTGGGCACACGTGCTTCGGGCTTCTCGTTTGAATCCTGCGCAAACGCCGTCGCGCTCAGCAGCGCGCCGAGCACCCACGTCGACACACGCGCCAAGATCCGGCGTGTGCTCATGGAATCAGCCCGCACTCGAACATCTTGTTGGCGATGGGTGCTGCAACCTCATCGAGAAACGCCTTGCGCCTCTGCGGGTCGCCCTGCAACAGGCTGACCACATCCTGCTCCTGCTGCGATTTGGGTGTGCCGCGCCGCGCCCAAAGCTGCTCACACGTCGATTGTTCGTACCGCGCAATGACCTTCTGCGCAACCATGTCCAGCATTGGATATTGCGATGCCGATGCGGCGAGGCTCGCCAGCATTGCAACGACAGCAAAAATACGCGCTCGGTTCGACACGACGTTCTCCTGTGATGAGTCCAGTTTATTCACTCGGTAATGGCGAAGCTTACCCCGTCTTCCTCGCGATCACGACATCGCCCGCGATCGACATGGCCCCCACCGAGACGCCCAGACGCCGATGCCGCCCACATAGAAAACGACGATTGTGCCAAGCGCTAACCAAGCTGACAGAGGCGCCTGGTGCACGTCAACAGGTGAGCCGTCCAGACGGGTTTCCACCACCGCCTGCGACAGGAATAGCGCAACGGTACCGGGCGCGAAACGCAACCCGAGCAACCCGAGCAACCCGAGCGGCAGCACAATCGCATTCGCAATCGCATTGCGCAGGTTCACGGCCGATCCATTGCAGCGCCGTCAGCGACATCAATAAGCCCGCGAACGTAACCGTCGCGAGCAGGAATCCGAGTTCGGCTTCATCCTGCCGTGCAATCCCGACAACATTCCTGCAAGCACGGGCAGCACGTTGCCCGGCATGGCAGCGATGCTAGCGATGACAATGGCACCACCGCCGAAGATGTCGGCATGGAGTTTCAAAACGCCAGTCGAGTGGAGTCCGAGGAGCGCGGACGTCGCAGGAATCGCGTATCCCTGTCAACGGGTCGGACCATCGAGGGCGGCAACGACCCATAAACCACTTAACAAACGCTCATGCCACCCGTGATAATCTGTTGATCGAGGCATCCGCCTCAGGGGAATTCGAGTAGCTCATCGGGTAGCTCATCTAAGGAGAGTTCAGGCATGCGAGGCATACGAATAGTAATGGGGTTGGTCGGCGTTCTCGGTCTGGCGACAAATGCCGCTGCGGATCCGGCACTGTACGTGGGGGGCGGAGTCGGCATATACAGCATCAAGATCGACGGGAACCCATCCGGTTTCGGCGGAACGCCGCAGCTCGGCAGCGACCGGAACTTCGCCGACAGCTCGGCCGTGTGGGACGTGCTCGCGGGATACCAGTTCAACAAGTACCTCGCCATCCAGGCAGACTACAACTGGTACTCGAAGACACAGACCAAGATTCCCATCAACGGCAACACCAACGTGACGGCGACCGCCGATTCCTGGGAACTGTCGGTGCGCCCGTCGTATCCGATCGGTGATGTGCTCGAGGTCTACGCGCGGATCGGTTACAACTGGTTCAACGTCGACGTGAAGCGGCAGTACGTCAAGGGTCAGAGCGACAGCAACGATGCGATCATGTATGCGGGAGGGGTTGGATTCAATCTCTCCGAAAATTTCAGTCTCAACGCAGAGTACGAAGTCGTCGATGTAGACAATGGCGACCTCAACAGCACGACCCTTCGCGCCGTTTACAGGTTTCCCCGTTAACAGATAGGCATGGACGCGGTGGCGCCGCGTCCATGCCTGATCGTTAGCGTGGTGCAACGGCGCTTGCGTGTAATCGATGGACGACGAGGCGACACCAAAAGACACCACTCCGAACTATCTGTTCGTGACGTATGCGCATGCCGACGCGGATGTGGTGCTCGCCGACCTGCAGGTGCTACAGCGCGGCGGCGTTGAGACCTGGCACGACGAAGGCATCCCGGGTGGCGCGATATGGCGCGACGAATTGGCGCGCCGGATCAAACAATCTTGTGGCGTGTTGTGCTTTCTCTCGCATCATTCCGTCGGCTCCGAATACTGCATGCAGGAGATCGGCTTCGCGATCGATGAAGCCAAGCAGTTCATCTGCGTGTACGTCGAACCTCTCGTACTGACGCCCGGACTTCAGATGAGTCTGTCGCATCGTCAGGCGCTGATTCGCTATGCGATCGCGGAGCCTGCATATCACGACAAACTCCTACAGGCAGCGCGCCACCTTGCAAACCCGCCGGACCACGTCGCCGACATACCGGAAACACGCCTTCTCCCGGACGTTCTGATCATCGAATACGAAGATCGGAGAAACCTCGTGCCCGCCGATTTCGGCGGTCGTTACACGATCGGTCGCGGACAGGACTGCCAGTTGAAGGTCGACTCAGACTTCATCTCGCGTCATCACGGATTCATCACCAGCGATCACGGCGCATTTCGATACCGCGACCAGAGCCGCAACGGCAGTGTCCTGAAATCATCAGACGGCGAACAGCTTATCCACGTCAGCGAGGTGACGTTGCCCAGTTCCGGGCAACTGAAAATCGGCAACGTCACCATCAGCTTCGAAGTGTCGCGCTCGAACAGCGCCGTTGGTCGTGGGCCCTGACGTGAACTAGTGCAGTGCGCCGAACAGTGACGCCGCGTTATCCCAGAAGATTTTCTTGATGCTCGAACGCGCGATGGGTTGCTGCTCGAGACGCTCGATGCCGGTCGGCCAGGTGCCGTCGGGGTGCGGATAGTCCGTATTGAAAGTCAGATTGTCGTCGCCAATGAGGTCGACGACACCCGGCAGCGTCATCTCGTCGCCACGGCAAGCTACCCGGAAGTTCGTCCGGAAATACTCGGTCGGCCGACGCTTGAGATAAGGGTGTTCGGCATTCCCGGAGAACTCCCAATGCTGTTCCATGCGCTGCAGCCAATACGGCAGCCAGCCGGCATCGGCTTCGACATGCACGACCATTAGGCTCGGGTGCCGCTCGATCACGCCATACCAGATCAGGCTCATCATCGCGACCATCGCCTCGAACGGATGCGCGATGATGTGTCCCGACGTATGGGTTTCCATGCGCTCGCCGAACGACGGAAGATACGGTGAACCGGAGTCGTGGATGCAGACGGGTTTGCCGAGCCGCGCGATCTCGCGCCACAAGGGTTCGTAGTCGGGGTGGTGCAGATTTCGGCCGACGGTCGGGTTGGGCCGCAGATAGAACGCCGCGGCGCCGAGCGCGCTGACGCGCCCCGCCTCTTCGATGGCGAGATCGACCGCCTGCAACGGCAACATGGCGGCCATGCGCAACCGCTTGGGAGCGGCCGAACAATAGTCGAGGCTCCAGTCGTTGTAAGCGCGGCAACACGCCGCCAGCAGCTCTGCATCGCGAAACGGCTTGCCGAGCAACTGGCCGCCGGCGGTCGGATACAGAACCTGCGCGTCGACCCCCTGTTCGTCCATGTCGTGGATCCGGCTCACTGCACTGAATCCGGTGCTGCGCGTCTTCTCGAAACGCTGCATCCCCCGCATGGTCGCCGCGATGAATTCGGGTGAATTCATCGGATACGCGCCGGTTTGTCGCGTCAGCGGCTCGCCCTCGACGCACAGCCCCTTGCCGTGGTCGGACTCAACGACTCGCGGCGCCCGGTCCGCGAACGCCGAATCGATATACTCGGCCCACATCGCGGGCGGTTCCATCTGATGACAATCGGTGTCGATCACTTTGAGTCCGTTGCGCATATCACTCTCCCGCGTTTCAGCCGATTCTGTTTTACCGCCATTCCGGGTCGAAGCGCCACCGGACACCGCCCGGTGTATTCTCTGTGCACGCCCACCACGCGAACGGTAATCTCACCATCATGGCTTCGGATCATTCAGTTTACTTCGAGCATTTCTGGCAGGGCGCAACAGGCAGGCCGATCCAGGCCGCCCAGTTGCGAGGCAAACTGACGATCGAAGAAGGCGAGGCAATACAGCTCGACGTGCTCGACCGATGGTGCGGTCGGGGCGAATGGTTAGGCGGCTGGAAAATCGGCATGACGTCGGGCAAATCACGCGACGCCTTCGGCCGGGGCGTTCGTCCGTTCGGTCACATCCTGCGCAATCGCATCATCGATTCCGATGACGAACTCAAAGCGTCCGTGATCCGACACTGCGCCATCGAGAGCGAGCTGTGCTTTGTGATGCAAGCCGACCTGGAAGGTTCCAAGGTCACCGCCGAGCAGGCCCGCGAGGCCGTTCTCGGCGTCGCACCGGCATTCGAAGTGAGCGAGACGCGCATCGTCGGCGACGCCGACGGCCCTGCGCGCGTTGCGGACAACCTCTCGCACTGGGGCATCGTCGTCGGTCCACTGATCAAACCGTTGCCACAGGATTTCGATTGGGACGGTCTCGAGGTCGTCCTGAAATGCGACGACGCTGAGGTCGAACGCGTCCGTGCACGAGGCCACATCGACGACCACTTCGAATCACTCGCTACGCTGGCGCGCGAGCTGTCGAAGTTCGGCCGCGGCCTCGGTGCCGACCAACACATCATCACCGGTTCATTCACGCGTCAGCCGGTGCGCGGGCCGAGCCGCTGGGAATCTGAATTCGGCGCGCTCGGTTGCGTCGCGATCCGTTTCGCCTGATTCGCGTGGCGGCATCTGGGATGAAGATCCTCATCATTCCCGGCCTCACCCTGCCCGACGTCTCGAACGCCGACCTGCACCGTATTCGCAATGC
The DNA here is from genome assembly GCA_963812255.1 of uncultured Gammaproteobacteria bacterium. Lineage (GTDB taxonomy): Bacteria > Pseudomonadota > Gammaproteobacteria > Pseudomonadales > Azotimanducaceae > DATJGR01. The sequence continues at coordinate 596,370 of CAWEUM010000003.1, forward strand.
CGCCGGTTCTGATGCCGAGGTCATCGTCACGACGCCGGGACGCGCCGGCGAACACGCGCACGATGTGCAGGTGATTCTCGGATTCGTACCGCCGCCATTGTTTCAGGCCGCGCCGCGACTACGCTGGGTGCATGCGATCGCATCCGGCGTCGATGCATTTCTGTATCCGGCGTTTGCGGAAAGTGACGTGGTGCTGACGAGCGAGAAAGGGCTTGTCGGCGAACATCTGGCCGATCACGCGTTCGGCTTGCTGTTGATGCTGACGCGGCAACTGGCCGCTGCGCTGCGAATGGGCGCGGACGCGTGGAATCATCGTCCCACGCTGCGCCGCGCCGAGATCGAATTGACCGGCCTGAGGCTCGGTATCGTCGGTTTCGGTGGTACCGGCCGCGCCATCGCCCGCCGCGGCGCCGCGTTCGGTATGCACTGCGCCGCGATCGACTGCGAAGCGGTTGCGCCGTCGATGGAGGTGCCATTCGTCGGCAAGGCCGAGACGTTTCACGCACTGCTCGGCTCGTCGGATGTCGTTGCGGTGTGCGTACCGCTGACCCGCCAGACGCGTGGCATGTTCGACGCAGTTGCGTTTGCGGCAATGAAACCGACGGCCATTCTGGTGAATGTCACGCGTGGCGAAGTGATGGACGAGCATGCGTTGATCGAAGCGCTCGAACAGCGCCGCATAGCCGGCGCGGCGCTCGACGTCGCGCCGCGCGAACCGTTGCCGCCGGACAGCCCGCTGTGGCGCCTTGGCAGCGTCGTCATGACGCCGCACACTGCCGGTGCGAGCCAATATCGCGCCGCGCGCAACATCGACCGGTTTGTGACGAACCTGACCCGATTGCGCCGCGGCGAACCGCTCGAAGGTGTCATCGACAAAGCGCGGGGCTACTGACGCGCTGCTTTGCCTCGGATCCCGAAACGGGTTAAAACGTTCGGCCAGCCCGCATCGAATTTCGAGGATTCATACATGGCACTGATCGGCACGGTTCACTACGAGGTTCGAGACGGCGTCGCACTGCTGACGATCGACAATCCGCCCGTCAATCCCCTCAGCAGCGGCGTCAGGTTCTATCTGTCGCAGCACCTGGAAACCGCACTCGCGGACGACGCGGTCACGGCGATCGTCATCACCGGCAAGGGCCGCGCGTTCATCGCCGGTGCCGATATTCGCGACTTCGGCAAAGCGCCGAACGCCGACGAACAACCCAAACGCCAGGCCGGCGTCATCATCGAGGCAAGCCCGAAGCCGGTGATCGCCGCGATCAATGGCACCGCCTTCGGCGGCGGTCTCGAACAGGCATTGACGTGTCACTATCGCGTTGCCTCGCCCGGTGCACCGGTCGGGCTGCCCGAGATCAAGATCGGTCTGCTGCCAGGCGGCGGCGGCACGCAACGCCTGCCGCGATTGATCGGTGCCGCCGAAGCGATGACCGCGATTCTCTCCGGCGACCCGTTTGAGACCGAGGATGCGCTGCGCCTCGGGATCGTCGACGAAATCATTGAAGGGGATCTCGTGTCGGGCGCCATCGAATTCGCGAAACGCATCGTCCAACAAGGCGGCCCACACCCCCTGATTCGCAACAAGACCGACAAGGTGCTTGCCGATCGCGCGAATCCCGGCATCTTCAAGGAAGCTGAGGCATATCTTGCGCGCCGGCTGCGTGGTCAGTTCAACGGCCAGATGGCGTACGAATGCGTCAAGGCCGCGGTGAAGGTCGATGACTTCGATGCCGGAATGAAAGTCGAACGCGAGAATTTCACCAAATGCCTGACCCATCCTCAGCGCGCCGCCATGATTCACGTGTTCTTCGCGGAGCGTCAGGCCGCGCGCATACCGGACGTGCCGGCCGAGACGCCAAAGAAGAACATCCAGTCCGCGGCAACGGTTGGTGCCGGTCTAATGGGCGGCGGCATCGCAATGAACTTCGCCAATGTCGGCATTCCAGTGAAAGTGCTCGAAGTCAATGACGAGGCACTACAGAAGGGTCTCGGCGTCATCAAGAAAAATTACGCGCGGATGGTCTCCGGCGGTCGCATCACGCAAGCGCAGATGGACGAGCGGATGGCGCTGATCGACGGCGTGATCGACTACGACGCGATTGCCGACGCCGATGTCGTCATCGAAGCCGTCTATGAAAATCTCGACCTGAAAAAGCAGATCTTCGAGAAGCTCGATGCAACGATGAAGCCTGGCGCCATTCTCGCGAGCAACACGTCTGCACTGGACATCGACCAGATGGCGGCGATGACGAAGCGGCCGCAGGACGTCATCGGCATGCACTTCTTCAGCCCGGCGAACGTGATGCAGTTGCTGGAAGTGGTGCGCGGCGGGCAGTCGGCCAAGCCGACGATCGCCACCGCGATGGCGCTCGGCAAGACGATTGCAAAGATTCCGGTGCTATCGCGCAACGAGCGCGGCTTCATCGGCAATCGGATGCTCGGCGGCTACACGCAGCAGGCCGGCGAGATCATCCTGCAAGGCGCGCTGCCGGAACAGGTCGACAAGGTCATCTACGATTTCGGTTTCAACATGGGCCCGTTCGCGATGAACGATCTGGTCGGTCTCGACCTCGGCTGGCGCGCGCGCAAGATGTCCGGTATGAAACCCGAAGACGTGCCGATGACCGCGCGCGTCGTCGACAAACTCTGCGAACTCGGGCGCTTCGGTCAGAAAACCAACGCCGGCTACTACCGCTATGCCGAAGGCAGCCGCCAGGGCACACCGGATCCGGACGTCGCCAATCTGATCGTTGCGACATCGAAGGAACTCGGCATCGCACGGCGCGAGATCGGCGACGAAGAGGTGTTGAAGCGTTGTCTGTATCCGCTGATCAACATCGGTGCGCAGTTGCTCGAAAGTGGTGTCGCGCTGCGCGCCAGCGACATCGACGTCGTTTATGTCTACGGCTACGGGTTCCCGAAATACCGAGGCGGACCGATGTACTACGCAGACCAGATCGGCCTCGACGGCATCTATCAGGACGTCCTGAAGTTCCATCAGGAATACGGCGAGGCGTGGAAACCGTCGCCGCTGCTGGCGCGGCTTGCCAAGGCCGGCAAAACGTTCGCGAGCCTTACCGAGTAGCCGGAGTACGAGGCGGCACCGCGGACCGCGTTCAGTCGTGCGCAGCGTTGACGGTCAGCAGTTCACCGGTGAGCAGCACCGGCGATGCGTCGATCTCCGCCGCATCCATCAACGATGCGGTGCGCTGCAACGCGGCCATGATCATCGAGCGCTCCCAGTCGGGTAGCTGCTCGAAGCGCCGAACGAATCGATCCTGCAGCAGATCCGGCGCGCGGCGCAGCGCATCGAGGCCCGCCTGTGTCGGGTTGATGTGCACCTTTCGCTTGTCTTCGGATCCCCGTCGGCGGGTCAACAAGCCTCTGCTCTCGAGCCGATCGACGATGGTCGTCACCGTCGCCTGCGACAGGCTGAGCTCGTTGGCGACGTTCTTCAGCGAAATGTCCTGCGTCTGAACCATCGCTCTTAGCACCAGCAACTGTGGCGCGGTGAGACCCACAGTCTTGCGCAACTTCTGTGAGTACATATCGGTAGCGCGAATGATGCGGCGCAAGGCCACCAGCACCGCGTCGTACGAATCAGCCATGGTCACTCCTGTCGCCGAAACAGCATCGAACTGCTACGAAAATATGCTTTGGTATCATATTAAGTAGATTATATTTAACTAATTGATTTATATCTATTTTATGAACAAATGATAAGCGTATACTTGCAATAAATACTTAGACATCTAAACTACCGCCCCCACGAAGCACCCACCAAGCAACTTTTGAACAAGCACAACACCTTCCGAACGCCCACTGCGACAGATGGGCCCGCGATTCATAACCTGATCGCTCGATGCCCGCCGCTCGATACGAATTCACGCTATTGCAACCTGCTGCAAAGCAGCCACTTCGCGGACACCTCCGTGATCGCCGAATCGGACGGCGCTCTGGCCGGATTCATCTCCGGCTATCTCATCCCCGCGCGCCCGGACACGTTGTTCGTCTGGCAGGTTGCGGTGGCACCGGAGAGCCGGGGTCAGGCGCTCGGCCGCGCGATGCTCGCGGCGCTGATCGAGCGCGACAGCTGCGCGTCCGTGCGCTTCGTCGAAACGAGTATCACCCCGGAAAACCAACCGTCCTGGCACACGTTTCGCCGCTTTGCCGATGCATACGGCGCGCCGCTTTCCTCGACACCGTGGTTTTCCAGCCGCACGCACTTCGAGTCTCAACACGACGCAGAGCATCTTGTGCGGATAGGCCCGCTGTGTCGTCCGCCGCAGCCTACGCCAAACGGCACGACGCGCGGTTTGTCGAATCAATCTTTCACCCACCCGGAGACAATCCCATGAACAGTTTCGAAAAACTCGAGTCCTCCGTGTGCTCGTATGCGCGCAGCTTCCCCGTCACGTTCGACCGGGCGCACGGATCGTATCTCTACGATCCCCAGGGCCGTGCGTACCTCGATTTCCTGGCCGGTGCAGGCACATTGAACTACGGCCACAACCACCCGGTGCTGAAGCACGCGCTGGTCGAATACATCTCGCGCGACGGCATTGCACACGGGCTCGATATGCACACCGCCGCAAAGGAAGCGTTCCTCGATGCTTTCGATGGGCACATTCTCGCGCCGCGAAACATGAAGTACGCCGTCCAGTTTACCGGCCCTACCGGCGCCAACGCCGTCGAAGCCGCGCTGAAACTGGCGCGCAAAGTCACCGGCCGGCACAACGTCGTCGCGTTTACCAACGGCTTCCACGGCGTGTCGCTCGGCGCGGCGTCGGTCACCGGCAACTCGCTGCATCGCAGCGGCGCTGGCATCACGTTGCCAGGCGTGACGCGCGCCCTGTACGACGGCTATCTGGGCGATGACGTCGACACCATCGACCTGCTGGACCGACTGATCAACGACGCTTCGAGCGGTGTCGATCTACCGGCGGCGGCGATTGTCGAAACCGTTCAGGGTGAAGGCGGCATCAACGTCGCCTCTTTCGAATGGTTGCGACGACTCGAATCGCTGTGCCGGCGTAACGGCATGTTGTTGATCATCGACGACATTCAGGCCGGCTGCGGACGCACGGGCAGCTTCTTCAGCTTCGAGCGCGCCGGCATCAGCCCGGACATCATCACGTTGTCGAAGTCGCTGTCCGGCTTCGGCTTGCCGATGGCGGTGGTGCTGCTCAAGCCGGAATACGACATCTGGAAACCGGGCGAACACAACGGCACATTTCGCGGCAACAACCACGCCTTCGTCACCGCGCGCGCGGCCATCGAACATTTCTGGGTACACGACGCGCTGGAACGCAATGTCGAACGCAACGGCACGCTGTTGCGCAATGGGTTGGCGCAGATCTCGGCGCGACACCCCGACACCCGCGTGCGCGGCCGCGGACTCATGCTCGGCATCGAACTCGAATCGGGCGCTGCCGCAAGCCGTGTATCCGCCAACGCCTTTGCAAAGGGGCTGGTGATCGAAACAAGCGGTGCAGACGGCCAGGTCGTCAAGTGTCTGTGTCCGCTGACGACGAAGACCGAGGACATCGAACGCGCGCTCGACATCGTCGGACGGTCGATCGATGACGTGCTCGGCCGGCCCCGCGAACGTGTACTGAAACGCGTGTCTTGAGGTGCAACCGATGATTGTGAGGAAGCTGAACGATCTGCTCGATACGCCGCGACATGTGACCGCTGCAAACTGGGAGAGCACGCGCCTGTTGCTGGCGGGTGAGAAGATGGGATTTTCGCTGCACGTCACCCGACTGTACGCGGGCTGCGAGACCCACATCTGGTACAAGAACCATCTGGAAGCGGTGTACTGCGTGAGCGGCGAAGGTGAGGTGGTGACACTCGCGGACGGCGAGCGCCACTCGATCGCTGCGGGAACGGTGTACGCGCTGGACCGCCACGATGATCACCTGTTACGCGCCTTCACGGAGATCGTCTGCGTGTGTGTATTCAATCCGCCACTGCGTGGGCGTGAGATCCACGACGAAAATGGCGTGTACGCGGCGGACGAGGAAGCCATCCAATGAGTACGACTCACGACCCCTACCCGACGCGTAGGCCGCCGGCGGCGCGTCTGCCGGAAATGATCCCAAGACGGGGCCGGGCGGTGCGCGGAGGAGCGCACGACGTTGCGGCTGCAACCGGCATCGAGGACGCCGCAACGCGGTTCGAAGCAGACGGGTTTCTGTCGCTGCCGGGCTTCTTTTCCGAGGCGGAGGCTGCACCGTGGTGCGAGGAGGCCAGCCGGCTTCAAAACGCCAGCATCGACACACAGCCGCCGGAAGCATTTTTCGAGGCCGGTTCCACTGCGCTGCGTTCGCTGTTCGACGTACCGAAGCGCTCACGCGTATTCGATTCGCTCACCCGGCATCCGCGACTGCTGCGCCTCGTTGGCGCACTGCTCGGTGAAACCGCTTATCTTCACCAGACGCGTCTGAACTATAAACCTGCCTACGCCGGGACCGGATTCTTCTGGCATTCCGACTTCGAAACATGGCACGCGGAGGACGGAATGCCCGACATGCGCGCTGTCAGTGTCTCGATCGCGCTATGCGAGAACAACGAGTTCAATGGCTCGCTGATGTTGATCCCGGGATCGCATCTGAGCTTCGTGCCGTGCATCGGCACGACACCCGACGACCACTACCGCACATCATTGGTCGTGCAGCAGATCGGCACGCCACCACTGGAACATCTGAATACGCTGATGGGACAAGGCGGCCTGACGATGCCAACCGGACCGGCCGGGTCGGTCGTCGTGTTCGATTGCAATACGCTACACGGATCCCACGAGAACCTCTCGTCCCGGCCGCGGGTCAACGCCTTCTTCGTCTACAACGCCTGTTCGAACGCGTTGCGCGCACCCTACGCTGCAGCGCGGCCGCGCCCTACGTTTATCGCTGCCCGACCGAACGATCAGCCGGCGCGCGACCCGGTGACCGAGGCGCTCGCATCATGAAACACACAGTCGAGAAGATAGGTGGCGCGTCGATGTCGTCGGACGGTCTGCTCGAGCATCTGCTACTTCGCCGGCTCAATCAGACTTCGCCGACGCATGCTCCGTCGTCGAATCAGACCCTGTATCAACGCATCTTTGTCGTCTCCGCATACGCAGGCATCACCGATCTGCTCCTCGAGAACAAACACACCGGCAAACCCGGAGTGTTTGCGTGTTTCGCGGCAGCGCTCGAGGAAGGGGAGTCCGATCGCGCATGGTCGGATGCGCTGGAGAATGTTGCGGAACAGATGTGTGCGATCAACACTCACGTATTGCAGGAGGTCGGTGATCGCGCCAGTGCCAACGCATTCGTGCACGATCGTATCGATCTGCTGCATACGCGCCTTTCACAACTGCACGATGAGACTTCCACCAACCCGCTGGCCGAACGACTGCGTCTCGCCGGCGAGATGCTGGCGGGTATGGGCGAAGCGCATAGCGCACACACCGCCTCCGTGCTGCTGCAGCGCAACGGCGTGTCCGCCGAGTTCATCGACCTGTCGGGGCCACAGCAGCAGGTGCGCGTTCCACTGGAAGACCTGATCGAGGCGCGGATCGCGCCGCTGGATTTGTCGACAACGCTACCGATCGTGACCGGCTACGCCCAATGTGGCGAAGGGTTGCTGACGACCTACCAGAGGGGCTACAGCGAGATCACGTTCAGTCGCATCGCGGTGCTGACGCAGGCGCGCGAGGCGATCATTCACAAGCAGTATCATCTGTGCAGCGCGGATCCACGCATTGTCGGCCCGAATCGAGCTGTCCCGATCGGCCGCACCAATCACGACGTCGCGGATCAGCTGTCTCTGCTGGGGATGGAGGCGATTCATCCCGACGCGGCGCGGCCGCTGCGGCGCGCCGGTATTCCATTGCGGGTCACCTGCGCGCTGGAACCGGGCCATGCCGGAACGTTCATCGAAGCGGGATACCGCAATCCGCTGCGCTGCGTGGAAATCATCTCCGGCCGCCGCGACGTGCACGTATTCGAGGTGTTCGATCACGAGATGCTGGAGCGGCGCGGACATCAAGCCGCCATTCAGCGATTGCTCGACGAACAACCCATTCCGATCATCGCGCGTGAGAGCAACGCCAACAGCATTGTTCACTATCTGGCGTGCGATGCGGCGCAGATCGACGCGTTGCACGCCGGAGTGCATCGGTGCTTTCCCGACGCCGACGTGCGTACCCGCGGCGTTGCCGTGGTTTGCGTGATCGGCAGCGATCTCGACGTCGCCGGCCTGCTGCCCAGGTGCGTCGCCGCGCTTGCCGACGCAGATATTCCGCTACTCGCGATCCATCAGTCGATCCGCAACGTGGACATCAAGTTCTTCGTCAATGAACCGGATTACAAACGTACGATCGTGGCCCTCCACGAGCACGTCATCGCGCCACAATCGAGTATCGCCCGCGTCGCCTGATCCAACCCGTCGGACGATCGGGCACGCGGATCTGCGATGATGACGAAAAGTCGCGTGCGCCGCGGTCAAACCGACACGGTGACATGCCATCCACATGTTCATCCATGGAGGCACCAACACGTGAAACCGTCAGCCCGCACTACAGCTGCTGTTTGCCTGCTCGCTGCGGCGGGCATGACGAGTGCCGCCGCGCAGGACGACGCGACCGATCGTCCTCTGCATTGCCTCAACATGATGCGCATCGACCATACCGACATCCTCGACTCCAGGCACATGCTGTTCACGATGACCACCAAACGTCTGTACCTGAACACGCTGCCTGCCGGCTGTGCCGGAATGCGTCCCCATGACCCTTACCTGACACGCACGTCGCTGACCCAACTGTGCGACCTCGACATCATCACCGTGCTGCATCAGACCGGCTTCGGCTTCATGCCGGGCGCATCGTGTGGTCTGGGGATGTTTCAGCCGGTCACGCAGCACGAAGTCGATCTGCTCAAGCAGCAGATCCGGTCCAAGGACGCGAAGCACCACTGAGCCGGCTAACGACGGCCGGATCGCAGCTCAGCTCAACTCAAAGCCTTCGTAGCCACGCGACGCGACCTCATCACATTTCTCGACGTAGGTTGCGAAGCCGCCGGAATACGGCATGAACACGCGCGCCTTACCCGGCACGTTGGCGCCGAGATACCATGAGTTGCAGCTCGGAAACAACGACTCGTCCGCGAGCTCGTTCACATGTCTGACCCACTCGTCCTCCGCCCTAGCCATCGGTTCGATCCATTGCGCCTGCCTGACTTGCATCGCGGCGATGCAATCACCGATCCAGCGCACGTGCTGTTCGATCGACGGCAGCATGTTGGTCAGCACCGAGGGACTGCCAGGGCCGGCAATGATGAACATGTTCGGAAAGCCGGCGACGCCGAGGCCAAGATAGTTGCGTGGTCCGGCCGCCCACTTGTCTGCCAGGCGCAACCCCGACGCGCCGCGTATGTCGATCTTCAGGACCGCACCGGTCATCGCGTCGAAGCCGGTCGCGAAGACGATGGCATCCACCGGATAGTCGCGCTCACCGACGCGCAAGCCGGTTGCCGTGATCGCATCGATGGGTTCACGACTCACGTCGACGAGCGTGACGTTGTCGCGGTTGTAGGTTGCGTAGTAACCGGTATCTACGCACAGCCGCTTGCAACCGACCACGGTCTCCGGACACAGTAATTCCGCGACAGCCGGGTCACACACTACGGCGCGGATCTTGTCGCGAATGAAGTCGGCCGCAGTGTCGTTGGCCCGCTTGTCGGATAGCAGATCCGCGAAGCTGCCATAGAAGCCGAGCCCGCCGCGCGCCCATCTCGCTTCATATTCGGCGCGTCGCCCTGCCGCGTCGACATCGAATGCGGACCCCTCGTTGGCGTCGAGGATGAAGCCGAAGCCGGTCTGCGCATTGCGCTTCCGGAAATCGGCGTAGTTCGCCTTCACGTCTGCGAGTACAGCCGGATCGATCGGACCGTTATGAGCGGGAACGGAATACGTCGCGGTGCGCTGAAAGACGAACAGTCGCCGCGCCTGTTGCGCGATCAACGGGATGGACTGAATCCCCGACGAGCCGGTGCCGATGACGGCCACACGCTTGTCGGTGAAATCGACCCCGTCGTGCGGCCAGTTGCCGGTGTGGTACCAATCACCCTCGAAGTCGTCGAGCCCTTTGAAATCCGGCACGTTCGCGGACGACAGGCAGCCCGAAGCCAGAATGAAAAACTTCGCGCTGACGTCACCCGTCGCGCCGGCGCGGTCGGTCACGATGCGCCAACGGCGCGCGACATCGTCGAACTGCGCAGAGCACACCCGTGTATTCAACTCGATATCGCGGCGAAGATCGAAGCGGTCTGCAACGTGATTAGCGTAGCGCAGCAGTTCGGGCTGTGTCGCGTAGCGCTCCGACCACTGCCATCGCTGTTGCAGATCATCGGAGAACTGATACGAGTACTCGAGACTTTCGATGTCGACGCGGGCACCCGGGTATCGGTTCCAGTACCAGGTGCCGCCTACCCCGTCTCCGGCTTCGAAGGCGCGCGCGTTGAGACCGAGTTCGTGCAGTTTGTGCAACATGTACAAACCGGCAAAACCGGCGCCGACCACTACCGCATCCACACTCGTCTTCATCCAGCACCCCTTCTCGACGTTCCGGCACTCTACCGAATGTACCTCATCACAGGTAGCATCCATCGGCATCGATCGTCCGGTATGAAAGAGCCATGAAGATGTCGGGTCAAGTCGCGGCGGTGACCGGCGGTAGCCGCAGCATCGGCCGCGCTATCGTGGAGGCGTTTCTCGCGGAAGGTGCTTGCGTCGCCTTCAATGGACGCGACGCGGCGAAGGGCGCGCGGGCGCTTACCGAACTTGACGCCGGAGATCGCGTACTGTTCGTCAGCGGCGATGCCAGATCGTCGGCGGACGTCAAATCGCTGATCGACACCGCGGTGGCACGCTGGGGCCGACTCGACGTGATGGTCAACAACGCCGGCGGTATCACCGCTCCGGCACCGGTGGCGCAACTCGACGACGACGCGTGGGCGAACGATCTGCAGTGGAATCTGAGCAGCGTGTTCTATGGCACCAAGCACGCGTTCGCGCACATGCTCACGCAAGGATCCGGTTCCGTGATCAACATTTCGTCGGTCGAGGGCAAGACCGGCGCCGCCGGCATGGCGGGCTACGTTGCGGCCAAACACGGCGTGCACGGCCTCACCAAATCTGCGGCCGCCGAAGCAGGCCGCATGGGCGTTACCGTGAACGCGATCTGTCCCGGACTCGTTCTAACGGACGCCGTGCTGCAAGGCGGCCCCGGCACCGCGGCGGCAATGGGCATGACTTACGAAGAAATGGTCGAGAACGTCTTCAAGGCGAAAACGCTGACCGGTGAACTGAACACGGTGGAACAGGTCGCAGCGGTCGCGGTACTGCTCGCGTCGGACGCCGGACGCGGCATCACAGGCAGCTTTTTCAATGTCGACGGCGGCCAAGCACCCTACTGATGGAGATCGATGACACGAAGTTGCCGGTCCGGATCGAGGACCTCGAACCGGCCTGGCTAACCCACGCACTGCGCCGCAGCGGCGTGCTGTCGTCGAATACATTCGTCGCGTCATGCAGCGCCCAACCACTTGGCGAAGGGGCGGGTCTCATCGGTATGGTGGGACGCGTGCAACTGAGCTACAGCGGCGAGCCGAGCAACGCGCCAACGCGTATGATCTGCAAGTTCCCGTCGTCCGTCGCTGAAAACCGCGCAGTCGCGGACGCATTCAACATGTACGGCCGCGAGGTGCGCTTCTACGATTCTCTGGCCACCACGACGTCGATCGGTCATCCCCGCTGTTTCTTTGCTCTCCGCGCCAGGTCGTCGTCGGATTTCGTGCTGCTGCTCGAGGATCTAGGCGAACGCCGCATCGGCGATCAGGTGGCGGGTAGCGATTTGCGCGATGCCGAGGTCGTGGTGGACGCGATGGCGAAGTTCCACGCCGAGAACTGGAATCGCACCCACGATGCGCGCTTCGCTTGGGTCACATCGCACGCCAACGATCTTCAGATCGGCGGCATGGAAGCCGGGTTCGCGCAGGGCTGGCCGCGCTTCGTAGACGAACTGGCCGATGTGATTCCGGTGAATGTGCAACGCTGGGGGCATCGCGTGGGGCCGCATACCGGCAGCATCCTGCAGACGCTCTGCAGCGGACCACAGACAATCTGCCACGGCGATTTCCGGCTCGAGAACATGTTTTTTGCCGCAACGCCGGCGCAACCGGATTTCGCGATCGTCGACTGGCAATCGATCACCTGGTCGAGCTGTGCGCAGGATCTGGCCTACTTTCTCACCCAGAGCGTGCAACTCGAGGCGCGCCGACGCAGCGAGCGTGATCTACTCGCACGCTATCTCGAGGGTCTGCGCACGAACGGCGTGCGCGACTACTCGTCGGACAATCTGCTGCTCGACTATCGGCGCGCCACACTGTATCTGTTGGATTATGCGGTGGTGATTGCATCCACTCTCGACCTCGCGAACGCACGCGGCGCCGCAATCGCTCGGGCGTTGTCGCAACGCGCCTGCGCCGCGCTGGACGATCTGGATTGCGAGGCGTTGCTGGCGTAAGGCGGAAAGAGGGTCAGAGCGGCTCCGACCCTCAGTCGATCTGCAATGGATCCGCCACCAGATCCGTGTGGCCGCCGACGTCGTACGACATCATCACGAGATCGCGCGATGTGCCGTTGCGATCTTCCACGTAGTCGGCCAGCAGCGCTTCGGGAACGAACCCCAGACGTCGAAACGCAGCCTGCGCACCGGGTTGATCGGTGGTCATGTTCGCCATCAGTTTGCGCAGGCCCAGCCCCCGCGCGAGGTCGAATATCTGTGCCGTGAGAGTGCGCCCCAGACCACGGGCGCGGTATGTCGCGCTGACGTTCACGCGAATCTCGCCGACCCGGCGCGTCCACGGCGCGCGATTTCGATGCACCGACGCGTAACCGACGATGCCCTGAGAGTCGGATGCGAGCAACGTCGTCGAGAGCCCCGCTTCGATGTTCTTGATCCACTCGTCGACAACCGCCGGATCGGTGATGTCCAGCCGCAGGAACAACAGATCCTCCTGCGGCACGCTGCGCGCGAACGCGAGCATCGCGTCGCGGTCCGTCGCAGCCATCAGGCGCATCTCGACACGCTGGCCGTCGGGCAGGTCGATCGTTCGAGGATAGGCCGCGGTCTTTACATCGTTGTTCATTGCATCGCTGGACATGATCTCTTGCTCATCGAGTTTATTTGGAAAACTGTTCGACGCGCGTGCGCGCGGCACTCAACAGCTCGGCGTACGCCGCAGCCGCCGCGTCGGTGATCACCTCGAGATCCGGCAGCAGGCGTGGCTCGCAGACGAAACTGAAGTACAGCTTCTGGTTGTAGCTGAGAATCGTCACGCCGAGCCCGATGTTGCCCGACAGCACCAGCACCCCGATCGTATCGAGCACTCGGTGCCCACACAAATATTGCGGCACCTGCACGCCGGGCACATTCGTGCAGACGAAATTCAAGCCGAGGTTGGGTGGCCGCCAGCCGCCAACGGAGGGCATCACAGGCATCGGGATGCGCGCGGCGAGCGCGGTCGGATCGAAGCGCGTGCCGGTCAACTGCGAGGCCACCAGCGCGACCGGCCACGGCTCCGGCACGGTATTCTGCAACAACGTCAGTGCCTGAGCCTCCTGTTCTTCCTTGATGCGCTCGACTTCGGCGCACACCGCACCGAGACGCGTGGGCGGATTCATCGGCCAAGCCGGCAACATCGGGAAAATCGCCGAGACCTGATTGCCGAGTGCGCCCTGCTGCCCGTGCGTGCGCACGTTCACGGGACACATGATGCGCAAGTGCTGACCATCCACGCGTTCGCCGTGGGCAGCGAGATAACGCGCTACCGCTTCGGACACGACCGTCAACACGACATCGTTGATCGTGCCACCGAGACCCCGCCGTATCTCGCGAATTTCTGCAAGCGGGCGGGCGAGCCAGCGCAGCCTACGATGTGGCCCGACGATACCGGCATTGAATGGCGCGGTGATGGCGGGCTTCGACGCAAATCTGGACAGCACACCCACGGCGCGACTCAGCAGTGCCTGCCGCTCGGTGGCGTTGCGGATCGCGGCAAGTGGCGTGCTATCGGCCAAACGCTGCATGTTGTCGCGCAGCGCGCGGCTGAACAGTTCAGCGCCACTCGGCGTCGGTTGCGCCGCCCACGGCTCCTTCGGCGGCGGCTCGGTGTTCGCACCTTTCGCGTCGAAATCGTACAGGATCGTCGTCAACTCGATGCCCGATGCGCCATCGATCATCGCGTGGTGCGTCATCATCAGTATCAGCGTTCGATCCGGCACGCCTCCAATGACGTAAACCTTCCACAGCGGCCGCGACCGATCGAGGATCGGTTCGTTCAACTCGATGGCGGCATCGACACCCTGATCGAGCGTGCTGCCGTCAGGCACTCGATGCGCCAGCACGTGATTGGCGAGATCGAAGTCCGGATCGTCGACCCATTCAGGGTGGGCGATGTTGAACGGGACTGGTGCGAGCTTGCGCCGATACGACGGAATCAGGTGCAGACGCGATTCGAAGTGCTCGAACACCTGCTCGAACGCCAACTCGCCTTCCAGCACGTAAACGGACGAAATATGCATCGGTCCGCTGGCAGACTCGGTGTACAGGAACGATGCATCTGCTTGCGTGAGGCGCATGAACTGAACCGGCTCGGGTTGGGACTGATGCAAAGTGACTATAGCGCCAATCAGCCGCCGAGTGCCGTCTTCAATCCGGAATAACCCGGCTGATCGATGGCCAGTTGATTCACGACGGTCTGCCGAAGGTGATCGGCCAGCCCCGGTTCATCGAGCGGCATGCTGCCGTTACGCAATGCGTGCACGAGTCGCCAGCGCAGCGCTTCGAGATCGTCATCGGCTGACGCATCGAACAACACACGCAGCCGTTGCTGCTCGAGCGCGCGCTGCGGCGCACCCAGGCTCAATTCGCGCAGCACGATATCGAGCGAGTTCGACGCAACCCGCGCGAGAAAGTTGATGCGGCCCTCCGTGGCCGCCATCACATCGCCACGCAGATAATCGCGCACGCTGCTGACGAGTTCATCCGTTCGCGGCATATCGAGGGTCGAGCTGAACGGCGCGCCTTCCACCAGTTCCACCGGTCCCGGAATCAGCAGGTTCGCGCAATCGACCTGGCATTCCGAGCTGCGCCGGCCGATACCGGGCCGTTCGACGGTTTTGTCCGGGCCGCTGCGAAAGTGCTCGGCCATGCCGAGGCAGCCGATCGCCCACCAGAACGACCCGAACACTTCCCAGAACTTGACCTGAGTCGGATCGACCTTGGTGCCCGACACCGATTCATATCCACGGAACAGATCTGCGTACTCGCCGAATCCACCTACCGGCAGATCGCTGCGGCCAAAACGCCACGAGTTTGTGCAGATCCAGCCGAGATCCCGCATCGGATCGCCAATGTGCGCGACTTCCCAATCGAGCACAGCGACGACGCCGTCGGGAGAAACCATGATGTTGCCGTTGCGGAAATCGTTGTGCACCAGGGTCGCGCGTGGATTCTTCGGCAGATGCGCCCGCAGCCAGCAACCGGCATAGTCGATCATCGGCTGCGGCGTATTCAGCAGTTTGTAGCGTTCCCAGGTCTGTTCGACGAACGCGGCCGGGTCCATCGGATCGAGCAATTGATCGAGCCCTGTGTCGTGCAGATCGATCGCATGGATGCGCGCGAGGATCTGACCGCATTGAAACGCGAGTTCCGCACGAATGCCGGCGAGCGACTCTGCACGTACGATCCGCGCCCCGAGTGCCTCACCATCCAGCCACTGCATCACGAAACCATCGCCGAGTTCATCAGAAGGTTCGAGAACCGCGTAGACCTCCGGTTCCGGCACACCGGCTTCTCGCGCGCAACGCATCAAGGTCGCCTCGGTCCGCAATCCCGGATGCCCGGCGATACGAACGCTCTCAACCCCGCCCGGCGCGCGGCGCATCGCCAGCCGCCGTTCACCGCCGGCATCGCGAATCACCAATCGATACGTCTCCTGACTCGCGCCGCCCGATAGACGTTCTACCGACAGCAGTGCCTTGAAACCGTCGATCTGACGACGCAGCACTGCCGCGAGCTTTGTCTCGAAGTCGACCGGCGGCATCGACTCAGCCTTCGTGGACGCCCTTCGGCGCGCGCTGTTTCATGAACCCGAACATGTAGCCCGCGACGCGGCGCATCTGAATCTCCTCTGAGCCTTCGGTGATGCGGTAGCGGCGGTGATGCCGGTAGATGTGTTCGAACGGCTTGTGCCGCGAGTACCCCAGGCCGCCATGCACCTGCATCGCGCGGTCGGCCGCTTCGCAGCACAACCGGTTCGCCCAGTAGTTGCACATCGATACTTTGTCGGAGACGGAGAACGCGCCGTAGGTATCCATCTGCCACGCCGTCTTGTGGATCAGCGCGCGCAGCATTTCGCACTGCGTCTGCAACTCGACGAGCGGAAACTGAATCGCCTGATTGGTCGAAAGTGCCTTGCCGAAAGGCTTGCGCACCTTCGCGTATTCGACCGACTCGTTGATGCAGAACTGCGCAGCGCCGAGGCTCGACGCTGCCTGGCGGATCCGATTTTCGTTGAAGAACATCTGAACCACGCCGAGGCCTTTGCCTTCGCCACCGAAGATTGCATCGTTCGGCACGCGCACGTCGGTCAACGAGATGCGGCCATGATCGGTGGGCATGTTGAAGGTCCACATCATCTCTTCGACTTTGAATCCCTGCGAATCGGTTGGCGTCAGAAACGCGGTGATGCCATCACCGTCGCCCGCTTTGCCACCGGTACGCGCAAAGATCAGATCGTATTTCGCCTTGTGGATGCCGGTGTTCCACGTCTTGCCGCCGTTGATGACCCAGTCGTCGCCGTCGCGTCGGGCGACCGTTTCCATGTGCGTCGCGTCGGAACCATGGTCGGGCTCGGTGATACCGAACGCGAATCCGCGTTGGCCGGCCAGCATCGCCGGGATCCACTCTTTTTTCTGCTCTTCGGTGCCGTGGTGCAGCATCAACATCAGACCGACGTTGTTGCCCACGATCGAGTGTTCGTTCTGCAGATCGTTGTGCAGCCCGAGACCCTTGGCCGCGAAGTGCTCGCGGATCACGGCCATGCCGAGGTTGGTCCCATCCTTGCCGCCGTACTGCTTCGGAAATGGATAGCGGTAGTGTCCGGCGTCGTCCGCCAGTTTGCGCGCCTTGGCAAGCAGCGCTTCCCACTCCTCCGACGGCAGACCGCCGCGATCCCAGTCCGTGCGCGCATCTTCTCGGCGATGATCGAAGAAGCGAATGTTGTCGTCGGCGTTTTCGAGCGGCTTGATCTCGCGCTCAATGAAATCATCGAGTTCGACGAGGTAATCGGCCAGATCCTTGGGAATATCGAAGTTCACGTCAGTACTCCTGCGTGGATGAGAATCGGATTTGAACCGGTGACTATATATAGACAGTGCTGCTGAGGGAAAGGTACGGCTCACGACACCCGACGATCGCGGCCGCGCCAGAACGGTTCTCGCAATTCCTTCTTCAGGATCTTGCCCGACGGGTTGCGCGGAATCGTCTCCATCCAGTCGACCGACGTCGGACACTTGTAGCGCGCCAAATGCTCCCTGCAGTGCGCTATCACCGCCTCCTCGGTCAGCGCAGGATCCTTGCGCGTGACGATCGCCTTGACGGTTTCGCCCCACTTCTCGCTCGGCACGCCGATCACCGCGGCATCGGCGATACCAGGATGGCGCATCAGCACGTTCTCGATTTCCGCCGGATAGATGTTCTCCGCACCGGAAATGATCATGTCCTTGACGCGATCGTGGATGAACAGATAGCCGTCTCTCAGATAGCCGGCATCGCCGGTACGCAGCCAGCCGTCTGCAGCGATCGTCTGAGCGGTCGCATCGGGATTCTTCCAGTAGCCTTTCATGGTATTGCGGCCGCGAATGCAGATCTCGCCGACCTCGCCGTCGCGCGCCTGTGTCACGCCGTCAGGGTTCAGAATCTTCACTTCCAGATCACCCGGCGGCCGGCCGCACGAGCGCAGCAGATGCGCACGCGGACCACCGGGATCGTGATCCTCCGGTGTCAGGAGCGCGCCCATGCCGGTGGTCTCGGTGAGCCCATAGCCCTGCATGAAGCCGCAGTCGAATATGCCGATGGCGCGCGTCAGCACCTCCTCGCTGATCGGCGATGCGCCGTATAGGATGATCTCGAGGCTGCCGAAATCGACGTCATCGACGCCCTGTGACCCAACCATCACCTGTAGTACCGCCGGTACGAACATCGCATGTGTCACGCGATGCCTCGGAATGAGCTGCAGGATCTGCCGCACGTCGACATCACGCAGCAGTATCGTTCGCCCGCCCTGGTACTGACCGACGATACCCCACCCGCTGCCGGCGATGTGAAACAGCGGCATGCAGACCAGGTTCACCGTGTCCGAAGTCATCCGATACAGGTTGTGGCCGTCGTTGAACAGGCACAGGAAGTTGTAGTGCGTCAGCTCCACGCCTTTCGGCAATCCGGTGGTACCGGAGGTATATAGCTGAAAGCATGTCTCGTGCGGATCGTGCGCGATGGCAGGATCGTGATCGTCGCGCCGATCGATCCATTCGACAAAATTCAGGTGATCGGCATTCGATTCGCCGATCACGACGATCTGACGTACGTGTTCGAGATTCATCTTCGCCAGATGACCCAGGAACTCCTGACCAATCAGCAGCACTTTCGCCTCGCTGTGATTGAGGATGTATTCGATCTCTGGCGCGGCGAGCCGCCAGTTGACGGCCACGGTCACCGCACCGAGCTTCGCGCCGCCATAGAGATACAGGAAATATTCCGGCGAATTCTTGTCGAGGAACGCGATACGGTCCTGGGCGCCGACACCGGCCTCCCCGAGTGCGGCCGCGACCTGATTCGATTGAAGGTCGAGCTCGGCGAACGTCCAGCTACGGCCATCCGTCGGATAGATCAGTGCGCATTTGTCGGCGCGATCGCGTGCGTGGACGCGCAGGATGTCGGGCAGTGTCTCGATGCGGTGTGCCATCTCGCCCCCTCTGCCGATTTGTTGGCTATTGTAGTACGCGGGATCATCCGGGCACTACACTAAATACCGAGGTCTTGCAGATTGTAATCCTTGATCGAGGCGCGGGCCTCCGGGTCCCATTGATACCGCGATTGCTCCGCCGCGAGTGGCGCATACCGATAGGGCGTCTCGTCCGGGAATCGCTGCCGGCGCGCGTCGATCGCGTACGCAATCAATCTCGACCGCTCGCGGATGCGTGCATCGTCGTACACCGCCACCGGATTGTGCACGCCGCCGCTCTCGACGCCGAGCACCGAGGCGCGCCGATGAAAGCCGAAGTTGATCGTCACACGCACGTCATCGCTGGTATTGGCGAACGAGCCGTGGATCGCCTGCCGGTTGCAGATCGCAACGTCACCCGCGCCACAGATCAGCGGCACGGCGTCGGGCAACCGGTCGGAGCCCGCCGCCGCGACCATCGCCTTGATGTCGGCCTTGCCTGGACGGTGCGAACCTGGCACCACCCACAGGCCGTTCGCCGCGTTGCAGCCATACAACTGCGCCATGAAATTGAAGCCGTGTGTGCCTTCGTCGAACCGCGGGCTGTGCCAGTGCGTCCAGCCATCCTGATGCCAGGCCACCGAACCGCCGAGACGTGCGTGTTTGATCCATACGGCTTCATTGAACGGGGTGAAATCATCGCCATTGATCGCGGCGGCGACCGCGAGCAGCTCCGGATGGCCGTAAACGCGCAGGCACGCATCCGAGAATTGCAGAGAACCCAGGATCAGTTGCACCACGTACTCCGGTGCGTCGGCTGGCACTTCGGGCTCGAACATCTTCGCCGGGTGGCGGCCGTTTGCACGATCGGTGCCACCGAGCGGATCCGTTAGCGGCTTTACCCAGCTGATGTTCGGCGCGCTGCAGTCGCTGCCCAGCGCCGGGCGCCCCTGTCGATCGACCGACGCGCCCCGAGTCACCGGCGCGCGCGCGAGCATGTCGGCCACATCGCGTTCGATGTCGTCGAGTTCGGGTTGCTGCAGCACCCGTTCAAAGATGTAGAACCCGCAGCGGGAATATGCATCGAGGATCGCCGGATCGAGCTTGCCGTCGGCATCGAAACGGAGCGGGCCGCGATTGCCGAGCGCGCCGGCGCGTTGTTCGCCTTCGGCGCGATAGCGCGCCATCGCGGGTTCCTCGACTCCATAATCGACGGCAGAAGATTCTATGTGAGGTAGTACTGCGGCTCGCGTCAGGTCAGCCATGTTCATTCGCTCGTGGTGTCTATATCCATCGTCGTACTCGACGTTTGTATGCGGCGTAGCTGTCTCCGAATTTGGATTCCAGATACGCCTCTTCCTTCGAGATAACCAGGCTCTGCAGCGCCCAGCCACACAGCGGCGTCAGCAGCAGAATCCACGTGTTCCAAAGCAGGACGGAAAAGCCCACGCACACGAGGACCATCTGAAGGTACATCGGATTTCGACTGATACCAAATGGTCCCTGGTCGATGATCTGCGTTGTCGGCTTCCAGGGGTTCTCGCTCTGGCCGCTGCGACGAACGAGCAAAACAGAGCGTAGGCCAAGGCCCAGCACAGCGCCCACGACAATGAGCGCGCCAAGCGAGTATCGCGCGACGGCCGCTGGGAAGAATCCGATGTGGATCGGCAACACGTATTGAAGCGCGACACCGAGCAGGACAGTGATGAGGGGTACGGCAGGCGGAAACACCCTTACCGCCGCCGCGTCGTTCGGTTCCGGCATGACGATTGATTGGCGGCAATGCAGTACCGGCGACCGTAGCGTGTTTTTATTCGGCTTTCAAAGCGCTCTCCGGCGCCTTCAATCGCTCTGTCGATGCATCTCCATCAGCCACAGAGATCGCCAATGAGCGCCTCGATCACTCGAAATGGAGAGCGACCAATCGACCCGGGCTGTGCCGCGTCGCTCGAACACGATACGTCCCAATTGGATCCCGTCTGCAGTATCCACTGTGCGGGTGAATTCGCCACGATCCCCCGCGAAGCTGCCCTCATACGGCACGTCGAACCGCGGCGTCCGCGAGTCCATCCAATGAATACGCCAGTACCCGGTGTCCGGGTCCACCGCCCGAATGCTGATCGCGGTCATGGCTTGCGGCGCTTTCATGCCTTCCCAGAAGAACTGCACTTCGCCTTGCCACTGTTCGAGGATCGCGCAGCCATTCAAGATTTTGCTCACTCGAGTACTTGCCGGCAGTTCGATGTACTCGCCGTCGTCCCGAAGGATGCGCTGTTCGATTCGCCAGCTACCGATCCAGAAATCGAATTGGCGCTGAGTTTGGCTGTCGCACGATGTGGCCATCAGCGGCTCGCTTGCGTCAGCCGCATCGACCGCGAGCAGGGCGACCGCCGCCACCGATGCGATGAGGAGATGACGCGTGAACAAGACATTGACCTCCGATCTCAATCCGTGGCCGCTTCGATTTTGAGCATCCGCTCAGCGGATATCGCGATTGCGTTGATCTGTCATGTGCATCAAGACCCGTGATCCGGCTGCCCGTATTCATCATGCAGCCGAACCCAATCCATCACCGATTTTTCGTTGCGACCCTTCGGCGCCAGATCCAGCCAGTTGTAGGCGCCAATCAGCGGGTCGCCGCCGCGCGCGTAGGTTGAATAGGTGTGAAAGACCTCGCCATTCTCGGCCATCTTGAACATGCTGATGCCCGGTGCTTCGCCTACAGTCGGGTTCTCGCGCTTCTGATAGTTGTAGTACGTATCGCCGCGCGCGATCGACTCATCCGTGAACGACACGTTGTAGTCGAAGTTGAAATCGTTGGCGAACGACGACACCCAGTTGAAGCCCCATCCCATGCGCGCTTTGACCGCCAGAATCCGACTCATCGGCGCCCGCGAAATGGCAACGAACGACAAATCGTCCTGTTCGAAGTGCATGCGCGCCGCATCGACGTGATCGCAGAGAAACGAGCACCCGCCGCACAGATGATCCGAGCCCGGTGCAAGCATGAAGTGATATACCGCCAATTGGCTGCGGTCCGCAAACAGGTCCGCGAATGACTTCTTTCCGTCAGCCGCATCGAACACATAACGCTTCTCGACCCTCACCCACGGTAGCGCTCGGCGCTGCCGTGCCAATTCGTCGCGCAGCCGCGTCAGCTCCTTTTCTTTCCGCAACAGTTCTATACGCGCGGTCGTCCACTCGTCCATCGCAACCACTTTGTGATCTATCATCGGTCTGCCTCCATTTGACGTTCACACCGTCGACCTCGTCCAGGATCGCGACAAGAAAGGCATACTGGATCTCGCGCATGCGCACCCAGCGACGATACCAATCATTGATCTTTTTGAGCATCTGAAGCCTCCTCGACGCGCCGGCTTACGCTTCGTCCCATGCCTGTTGCAGGCGGGTTATGTCGATCTCGCTCATCGAAAACATGGCCTGCATCACTCGAGCCGCTCTGGTGGGATCCGGGCCCCTCAGCATCGTTGTCAGCGCGTGCGGCACGATCTGCCACGACAGGCGGCTCACGGCCTCTTCGGCATTGAAGTTGAACCACAGACACGGTGTGATTTTTCGGCATCGCGCTCATGACTTTTCCCGAGTCGAATCGGATCTTCGACCTGGCGAGAACAGGTCTGCCAGGTATCGCCGCAGATGGGCGAGGTTGTCTCGTACGACATCTGAACTCTGCTTCGCCTTCGCGAACACGAATGACCCCTGCAAAACGGTTTGGATGAAATAACCCACACTCTCCGCGCTCCACTGCGCATCCGGCGCGTAGCGCTCGCGCGCCGCCTCGATATCGCGTGTCAATGTCTCGATGTGCGAAGACATCCCGCAATCGCACGCCTCCCGGATCGGCGGATGCGTTGCGTAGGTCTCCTGAACGAGGGTGCCCAACAGGCAAGTGAAGTCTGTTAAGTCGCGGTTGAGGATCGACGCGCGAAAATCCACATAGCCGAGTACGCGCTCGAGCGGGTCGGCAGCGTCGTGGTAGGGTGCATCGGCAAACATCGCCGCTGTCGACGCGTTCCAGTGCGCTGCCGCTTCCAAGGTCAGGTCTTCCTTGGTTTTGAAGTGATGGAAAAAGCTGCCTTTCGTGACCCCCGCGTTCTTGCAGATGTCATCGACCGTGCTGGCCGCGTACCCCTTTGCCCGAAACACCTGCAGCGCCGCGTCCAATAGCTTGGTTTTTGAGTCGTGTTGCGCCAATGCGCCCATTGATTCGGTTCCATACCGGTTAGTCGGTACGGACCATACCGACCAATTGGTATGGAGTCAACCCGTTCGCTTCGATCACCATCACCGCCAGTCGAGCATTCGAACCGACCGCACGTGCGAGTCGGCAGCCTACTCGTCTCGCACGTCCTGTTTGGAGTTTATCTCGGTGTGCTGCTGTGGGGCCGGCTCTATCTGCGCGAAACCGGTCTTCGCAAGTTGATACCGTTGCGCGCAGCCAAGTGACGTCTCAGGGCTCGTCGTTGCCGTGGCCGAGCGAGACAACGTCGACGAGCACGCCGTCCTCGAATCGCAGCTGCCGCATCAGGCGCGCGCTACCGAAGTTGTAGATCCACGTCTCGACCGCCACGTCGATGATCGTGCCGTCTGAGTATGGGCGGCCGTGGAGCCAGACCACCAACGGCCGTTGGATGGAACTGCGCGTCACTTGCGTCGGGTCGCCGCAGGCCTGCAACACCTCGAACATCTGCAAGCCGGGATCGACGACGCGAACGCCACACCGCAATCCGTCGGCGCATGCCGGAACGCCCGCGAACGTCAGCGCAATGGCCAGAGCGGTCGCGGCAACGTTCATCATCCGATCGGGATGAGGCTTGTGGTACGCAGCCATATCGGCAGAGAGTCCATCGGAAGCGCTGAACAATCGCTGAACCTAGTGTAGTGCGCCGGACATTACGGTGTGTTGAGACGTAAAGGATCTCGCGCATATGCGTCCATCGACGATACCAACTGAGCAACTTGTCGAGTATCGGAGCACCTCCTCCGCCGCACCGATCGAATCGCGGCTGAACAAACCCCACCACTGATCCGCGCTGACGCTCATCGGCGCGTCAACGGCGCGTCGGCGTGGGTCTCGGCCTCTCTGGCTCGGGTTCGCCCATACGCATCGCGCCACGGCGTGAGATCCAGCTTCGGATATCGCTCGGCGCAGCCTTGCAGCGTCACCTCGTCCCAATAGTCGTGGCCCGGCGGCGGAAATCCGAGCGCTTCGAGCTGACGCACACTGCAGCGTTCCACAAGGGGTGTCCAATCGACCATGCCCTTGCGCGGCCATGGATTGGAGCCGACCCAATCGGCACCCGCTACACGATATGCCAGGTTGAAGAAAAACCGTCCACCTCCCGCTAATGACATCTCGGTACCGCGGTGGACGACATCGGCGCTGTAGACCAATAGAGAGCCGCGCGGCGCTACCGCGCTGACGGCCGCCGTCTCCCACTCGGCGACCCGCTCGGCCGATACACGCGCACGCGGAAACGCGAGCCGAATCAGCGGCACATCCTTCGTGAGCGTGCGGCTGACAATACGTGTGGCACCGTGGGCGAGGGTCACGTCGGTCAAATACAGGAACATCTGGATCTGTCGATAACGACCATCCGAGCGCGGCGGCAACATCACGTGGTTCGTGTAGTCGGCATGAAACGGCTGCTCGTACTGCGTCACGCCGGTGTATTTCGCGAACGTCTCTGCCTGATACAGCCGCACGTCGCGAGAGCGCAGCAGCGCTTCGGCCGCAGCGATGATCGCCGGATGCAGCGCAAGCAGATTCAACGTCTGATCCGGGAACGGAAACTCCTTCAGTCCGGCGAATTGAAGGGGCCTGAAACGCCCCTCTGTGCCTTGGTTGGCCGGCGCGTCCGCGCCTTCGCGAAATGGAACGACTCGCGCATCCCCGGCCTCCTTCGCGTTCGCCGCGTCGGAATGAAACAGCTCCGGTGTGGGGTACAACTCAAACAGGCCGGGGTACGCAGCATCGATCTCGTCGGGCCCGACAAGGCGCTCGAACAGCACCCAGCCATGCTGTTCGAAATGTTCGATCTGCGCGTCGCTGTGTCGTGGTTCCACCGCGCCATTCTAGCGGCCGCGCCGCCGCGTATCTGCTATCGTTTGCGTCCATCCTGGTAGGAGGAACATGCCGTGGACCATCTCCGTTTCGTGGGCCTGGCGGCGCTTTTTATCGCGCTCGGTTTCACGTCTGGTTGCCAGCGCGATACACCAGTATCGAACTCGCGCACCGACGACACCGCAGCCGGCCCGGCGCAAGAACTCGCCGACGTACAACCCGACGGCACCACTGCTCCGCTGCTGCACGGCATTGGTCCATTGCACGTGCCGATCTCGACCACGTCGGAACAGGCACAGAAGTACTTCGATCAGGGCTTCACGTTGATGTATGGCTTCAATCACGCGGAAGCGATCCGCTCGTTCAAAGAGGCGGCGCGGCTCGACCCCACCTGCGGAATCTGCTGGTGGGGCGTGGCGCTATCGTATGGACCGAACATCAATCAGCCAATGCCGCCGGAGGCGGTGCCCCAGGCATGGCAGGCGCTGCAGACGGCGCAGGCGTTGCGTGCCAACGAATCTCCGCGCGAACAGGCATACATCGATGCCGTCACCGCGCGCTACAGCCAGTCCGGCAAAGACCGCGTCTCGCTCGACCGGGCCTACGCGGATGCGATGGCAAGACTCGTCGCCGGCCATCCGGATGACCTCGACGCTGCGGCGTTGTACGCGGAATCGTTGATGGATTTGATGCCGTGGGACTACTACCAGGCCGACGGATCGCCCAAGCCCGAAACGGCCATCGCGCTGGCACAACTCGAACGCGTGATGGCGACGAATCCTCATCATCCAGGCGGGCTGCACTTCTACATTCACGCGGTCGAGGCCACGAAAACACCAGAACGCGCGGAACCAGCGGCCGATGAACTCGGTGATCTGGTGCCAGTCGCCGGCCACCTCGTACACATGCCGGCGCATATCTATTTGCGCGTCGGACGCTATCACGATGCGGTGACGCAAAACGAATTGGCTGCAGAGGCGGACGAGGACTACATCGCGCAGTGCAATGCGCAGGGCTTTTACCCCGCGGTATATTACCCGCACAACCTGCACTTCCTGTGGTATGCCGCGATGATGGAGGGTCAGAAGCAGTTGTCGCTCGACACCGCGCGCAAGATGGCGCAACACGTGCCGCTCGACTTCGCGCGTTCGACGCCGGAGGTACAACAATTCCTGCCGGTACCGATCTATACCTTGATCCGTTTCGGGCTCTGGGACGACATGCTCGCAGAGCCTGCGCCGCCGGACGGGGTGCCATTTGCGACAGCAATGTGGCACTACGGCCGCGGCGTGGCATATGCGCGCAAGGGCGACATTGCCAACGCGAACGCGGAACTCGAATTCCTGCAGGCGGCCGCGGACCTCGGCGCGACCGTAGCGATTCTAGGTAAGCCGGATACCATCAATGGCATGGTCGCCATCGCGACCGATCTCGTGACCGCGGCGATTGCAAACGCGCACGGGGATCACGCCGGCGAGGTCACGGCGCTCGAACGCGCCGTGAAGGCACAGGACGCTCTGCAATATACCGAACCGCCTTACTGGTTTTATCCCGTCCGCCAGAGCCTCGGTGCCGCTTACCTGCGTGCAAAGCGTCCGTCCGACGCGCAGCGCGTGTTCGAAGAAGACCTTGCGTATTTCAAGAACAACGGCTGGTCCCTGTGGGGCTTGAGCGAGGCCGTCGCCGCACAAGGCAAAGACGCAACGGCTACGCGTCAGGCGCTACAGGTTGCCTGGCAATACGCCGACGTTCCGGCCGGACCGGTCCTCAACTGATGCCCGACGCTGCGCCGCCCAGGTCTTTTGGATTCCACACGCGCGCGGTGCACGCCGGCGCGCGGCCGGAACCGGTGACCGGCGCGCGCGCCATTCCAATCTTCCAGACGACCAGTTACGTGTTCGAGGATTCGGATGCGGCGGCGGCCTATTTCAATCTGCAGGAATACGGCAATACCTACTCGCGGATCATGAATCCGACGGTCGCCGCGTTCGAGGAACGCATCGCCAACCTGGAGGGCGGTGTCGGCGCAGTGGCCTTCGCCAGCGGACTCGCTGCACAAACGGCCGCGCTGTTCACGATGCTGGAACCCGGTGATCACGTCGTCGCATCGAACGCGCTGTACGGCGGCACCGTGACGCAACTGAAGCATCTGCTGCGCAAGCTGTCGATCGGATTGACGTTCGTCGATCCGGATCATATCGATGCATGGCGCGCCGCGCTGACGCCGCAAACCAAACTGTTGTTTGGCGAAACGATCGGCAATCCCGCTGGCAACGTGCTCGACATCGAGGCGCTTGCAGGTATCGCGCACGATCACGGCGCGCCGCTGATGGTCGACAATACGTTCGCGACACCGTATCTCTGCCGCCCGCTCGAATGGGGCGCCGATATCGTGGTGCATTCGGCGACGAAGTTCATCGGCGGCCACGGCACGAGCATCGGCGGTGTCGTCGTCGACAAAGGTACTTTCGACTGGTCGAACGGCCGCTACCCCATCGTGGCCGCGCCGTCGCCCGCGTACCACGGCCTGGCGTTTCACGAGAACTTCGGCATCTACGGCTATCTGATGAAGCTGCGGACAGAAACATTGCGCGACCTCGGTGCCGCGCTCGCGCCATTGAATGCTTTTCTGTTCATGCAGGGCCTCGAAACCTTGCCGTTGCGCATGCGCGCGCACGTCACCAACGCGACCACTGTGGCGCAATTTCTCGCCACGGAACCGGGTGCCGAACGCGTGCGCTATGCGGGCCTCGCCGACAGTCCTTATCGAGAACTGCGCGAGAAATACCTGCCGCGCGGCGCCGGCGCGGTGTTCTGCTTCGATCTGCCCGGCGGACGCGAAGCGGGGACAGCGTTCATCGCTGCGCTGAATCTGTTCTCGCACCTGGCCAACGTCGGCGACGCAAAGAGCCTCGTCATTCATCCGGCGAGCACGACGCACCGGCAACTGAGCGATGCGGAACTCCACGCCGCCGGCATCGGCCCGGGTACGATTCGGCTGTCGATCGGCATCGAGGATGTCGACGATCTGATCTGGGATCTGCGTCAGGGCCTTGCGGCGGTCTCGTCATGAGTGAGCCCGCAGCGACCGGCTATCAGGACCCCAACGTCATTCGCCGCCTCATCGGTACCGCACGCACGATCGCAATCGTCGGTCTGTCGGCCAATCCGTTGCGGCCAAGTCACTTCGTTGGGTTCTATCTGCTGCGTCACGGCTACCGCGTTATTCCAGTCAATCCACGCGAACGCGAAGTGCTTGGGCAGCGGAGCGTCGAGCATCTCGCGCAAATCGACACACCAATCGACATCGTCGATGTATTCCGTGAACCGAGCGTCGTACCGCAGATCGCCGATGAAGCTGCGGAGGTCGGCGCAAAGGCGCTGTGGCTGCAGTTCGGTGTGATTCACGAAGCAGGTGCCAAACAAGCGCGCGCAGCTGGCCTCGATGTCGTCATGGATCGCTGCCTGAAGATCGAACACGCGCGCTATCTGGGGCGCATGCACTGGCTTGGCTTCAACACCGGTGTGGTCAGCGCCCGGCGCAACGCACCGCGTTGATGCTGAAACGCCTGCAGGCGTGGCGCAGGGCGCGCATTCGGCAGCGCCACGCAATACCTGACGGTTTGTGGAGCGATGTCGTCGCGCAGTTGCATGTCCTCGATCATCTCGATGCCAACGACGTGGCCCGGTTGCGCGATCTCGTCGCGCTGTTTCTGTACGAAAAGACGATCGTCGGCGCACACGAACTCCGCATCGACGACAGAATGCGCGTTACCATCGCCGCTCAGGCGTGTCTACCAATCCTGAACTTCCAGCAAACGGATCAGGGGCTCAGCTGCTATCGCGGCTGGCGCACCGTGATTCTGTATCCCGGTGCGTTCGTCGCGCATCGCGAAATCGAAGACGACACGGGGCTTGTTCACTCGGGCTTCGAAGAACTCGACGGCGAATCGGCCGACGGCGGTCCGGTGGTACTGTCGTGGGAAGAGGCGCAGCCGCGGCCGTCGGATGAGATCTACAACGTCGTCATTCACGAGTTCGCGCACAAACTCGACGAACTGACCGGGCCACCGAACGGTTTGCCCCCGCTGCATGCCGATATGCGCATCGAAACCTGGTCGACGGTGATGAGCCGCGCATTCGAGGCGTTCAATGCGATGCTCGATCGCGACGAAGGACCGCCTTTCGACGACTACGCGGGGACCGATCCGGCCGAGTTCTTCGCGGTTCTCAGCGAACTGTTCTTCGCCGCACCCGACGTCGTCATCGAAGCGTATCCGGACGTATACGCGCAGCTTCGTACGTTCTATCGGCAAGATCCGATCGCCGCATATGAAAGCGTCAGTCGATGAGAATCGAGACGCCCAGCGCATTCAGCGCGCGCCGGCGCTGGCGCCAATCCGACATGTGGGTATCCATCACACGCTCAAAACCACGACCGTGATCGTGGTGTTTGATGTGCGCGAGCTCGTGCAGGATCACGTAATCGATCAGATCCAGCGGCGCCTTGACGAGTTGGGTGTTCAGCGTGATGTCTCCCGTCGTGCTGCAGTTCCCCCACTGCGAGCGCATCCGCCGCAGGCGCCAGCGCGGCATGCCTTTCAACCACGGGAGATCCGCCCACACCGCGATCCGTTGCGCCA
Source organism: uncultured Gammaproteobacteria bacterium (assembly GCA_963812255.1). GTDB lineage: Bacteria > Pseudomonadota > Gammaproteobacteria > Pseudomonadales > Azotimanducaceae > DATJGR01. The sequence continues at coordinate 626,153 of CAWEUM010000003.1, forward strand.
ACAGTTCCGTCGCCCGCACGCGATACCAGTTCCGCAACAGCGCTCGGACGCGTTCCGCGCTTCTATCGTGACTGGCCACGACGATTCGGCGGCCGGTGAACATCACGCCGTCACGACGCACGGGTGCTTCGAACGCAAGTGGATGACGCTTGCCGAGATAGAAAAGCAACGCGCCCTCGTCGTAGCGCGGCGCGAGCGCACGCGTTTCCGCCACCTGCTCGGCGATCCACGCCGCGTGCGAATAAACGACGCGATGAATGTCTTTGAGACTGGCCCATGTTGGCGCGCCGACGCGCACGGTGCCGTCGTGGTGCACGCGCACCGAAATGTTCTTGCTGCGCCCCCCGGTGCGGCGGAGGTGGTACGCAATCGACATGGCGGGCATTATCGTTGCAATTCTCCTCAACGAAAACGGTAAACGGACATGCTCTCCGAAGCGCGGCTCCTCGACAAGGCATTGCGCGACGATGTCCGCCTGCTCGGCGAAATCCTGGGCCGTGTGATCGCGGCCGACCGTGGTGCCGCGTTCGTCGATCGCATCGAGCAGATCCGTGCGCTGGCCAAAGCGGCGCGCGCCGGAGGCGGCGCCGAGTGGGACGCCCTCAGCGCACTGCTCGAGTCGATTCCGGCCGATGCCATCTGCGACGTCGCGCGGGCGTTCAATCAGTTCCTGAATCTGGCGAACATCGCCGAGCAGCACCATGCGGTGACGAATCAGTCGCTGACCTTCGACCTGCCGCAAACCAACAAGCTCGACGATGCCATCGACGCGTTGCAGATCGAACTGGTGCTGACGGCGCACCCAACGGAAGTACTCAGGCGCACGCTGGTGCTGAAATACGATGCGATCGGCGGCGCCCTGGCCGAACAACCACACGATGTCGTCCTCCTGGAACGATTGATTTCCGAGGCATGGCACAGTGACGAGGTGCGCACCGAGCGACCGACGCCGCAGGACGAAGCGAAGTGGGGCTTCGCGGTGATCGAACAATCGCTGTGGGAGGCGCTGCCGCGATTCCTGCGCCAGTTCGACGCGAGCCTCGCACAGACCGGCCGGCCGCCGCTGAGCGCGACAGCGACGCCGATTCGGTTTGCGACGTGGATGGGCGGCGATCGCGACGGCAACCCGAACGTCACCGCTGCCGTCACCGGCGAAGTGCTGATGCTGGCGCGCTGGATGGCAGCGGATCTGTATCTGCGCGACGTCGATGCGCTGCACGGGTCGCTGTCTATGACGCATGCCAGCGAGGTCATCCACGCGCGCAGCGGGGACGCCCGCGAACCCTATCGGGCAGTGCTGAAGGACGTTCGCGAACGGTTGCGGCGCACTCGCGAATGGGCTGAGGGTGGCGATGCACGGCCGCCGGACGATCCGAACCGGATCTACTTCGATGCCGCCGATCTGCACGAGCCGCTGGCGTTGTGTCATCGCTCGCTGCATGCATGTGGCATGGGGTTGATCGCCGACGGGCCGTTACTCGATACATTGCGCCGAGTTGCCGCATTCGGAACCACCTTGGTGCGGCTCGACGTCCGCCAGAGTTCCGATCGTCACACCGGTGTACTCGACGAGATCACCCAGTACCTCGGCATCCTTCACGACGGCCGCAGTTACGCCGAGTGGTCGGAACCGCAACGCCAGCAATTCCTGCTCGCTGAACTCGTTGGCCGTCGGCCGTTGTTTCCGACCCACTGGCCCGCGTCGGAGGATGCAAGCGAAGTACTCGCCACCTGCGCAGTGATCGCCTCGCCACTCGGCGACGGCATGGCTCAGTACGTGATCTCGATGGCCACATCGCCGTCCGATGTACTCGCGGTGATTCTGCTGCTGCGGGCATCCGGCGTCACCCGCGCGTTGCCGGTGGTGCCGCTGTTCGAAACGCTCGACGACCTCGACGGGGCGGCGCAGACGATCGACGCGCTGCTGGCCATTCCATGGTATCGCAGCTACGCCGGCCGGGAACTACACGTGATGATCGGCTACTCGGACTCGGCCAAAGACGCCGGACAGTTCGCCGCGGCGTGGGCGCAATATCGCGCGCAGGAGCATCTCGTGGACGTCGCGCAGCGGCACGGCATACGGCTGCGGCTGTTCCACGGCCGCGGTGGCGCGATCGGTCGCGGCGGTGGACCGGCACGTCAGGCAATCCTTTCGCAGCCACCCGGCTCGGTGCAGAGCAGCCTGCGCGTCACCGAACAAGGCGAGGTGATTCGCTTCAAGCTCGGCAATCCTCAACTCGCGATCGAAACGCTGACCCGCTACGTGACCGCAGTACTGGAAGCAACGTTGCATCCGCCGCCGGTGCCGGGGCCGGCATGGCGCGCGCGGATCGGTGAATTGTCGAGCGTCGCGCTGGCGGCTTATCGCCATGTGGTGCGCGACGATCCGGATTTCGTCGCGCTCTTTCGCGCGCTGACGCCGGAAACCGAACTCGGCATCCTCGCGCTCGGCAGCCGTCCGTCGCGCCGTCGCGACACCCAGGACATCAGTAGCCTGCGCGCGATTCCGTGGGTATTCGCGTGGACTCAGGTGCGCCTGATGCTGCCGGCGTGGCTCGGCACCGATGCCGCGCTAGCAGGATCACACGACCGCGGCGACGATCCGGTGATGGCCGACATGGCGCGTTGGCCGTTCTTTCGCATGCAGCTGAACATGCTCGAGATGGTGCTTGCAAAGACGGATCCCGATCTGGCGCGCTACTACGCGCGGCGCCTGACGAGCGCGGCACAGCAACAGGCAGTGGAGCGCCTCGGCGAGCGTGCCGACGTGCTCGCAAACGCCCTGTTGAAACTGCACGGTGAAACCCAGTTGCTGCAGGACGATCCGGAGCTGCGCGCATCACTATCGGTGCGCAACACGTATCTCGATCCGCTCCATCTGCTGCAGGCGGAGCTGCTGGCCCGCTATCGGCAGCAACCCGACGATGCCACCGCGCGCGCGCTTAAGATCACGATGGCGGGCATATCGAGCGGGCTGCGCAACACCGGTTGAACGACTACGACATGCAAACTCAATCATCCGACGGGATGAACGATATCAGCAGTCGCGAGCGCGTCGAGCTGGCCCTCGCGCGCATCGCCGAGGCGAACGGCGAAGGGGCGCGCGCGTTCGTCAAGGTTTACGCCGACACGGCGCGCGCCGAAGCCGACCATTCCGACCGGTTGCGGCAAGCCGGCATCGTGCGTTCGCCGATCGAGGGGATACCGGTCAGCGTCAAAGACCTGTTCGATGTCGGAGGCGACGTGACGCGCGCCGGATCGAAGCTGTTAGCAGGCGCGGAACCTGCGCGACACGACGCCGGAGCCGTGGCGCGATTGCGCGCCGCCGGCGCGATCATCGTCGGCCGCACGAACATGGTCGAGTTCGCGTTCGGCGTGGTCGGCACGAATCCGCACTACGGAACGCCGCGCAATCCCTACGACCGGGCGGCGGAGCGCGTACCCGGAGGGTCGTCGTCGGGCGCGGCCGTCGCGGTAGCCGACGGCATGTGCGCGATGGCGCTCGGTACCGATACGCGCGGATCGATTCGAATACCGGCCGCGTTGTGCGGGATCACCGGATTCAAACCCACCGCCCGTCGGGTGCCGCGTGACGGTGCGTTTCCGCTATCGGGTACGCTCGACTCGGTTGGACCGCTGTGTGCAACAGTTGCCGAGTGCGCGGTGTACGACGCGATTCTCGCTGCCGAGGATCGGCCTGCACGCCCGCCCCTCGACGCGCGCGGCTTGCGGCTCATGCTGCCGCATTCCGGCGCGGTCGAGGATCTCGATCCTGCGGTGGCCACCGCGTTCGATGCGGCCCTTGCCACGTTGATCGACGCCGGCGCCCGCATCGTCGACGTACCGATGTCGATGTTCGACCGGCAAGCCGAATACTTTCGCGCCGGCGGCCTCGCCGGTGTAGAGGCATATTCGATTCACCGGCAGTGGCTCCACAGATTTGGCGACTACGATCCGCGCGTCGGCAAGCGCATCGTGTCGGGTGGCGAACTCGGCGCCGCGGATTACATCGAGCTGCGAGGCTTACGTGACGCATTCATCCGCGAAGTCGAAGCCGAGCTTGCAGCGTTCGATGCGATGCTGATGCCGAGCGTGCCGTGCATCGCACCGACGATCGCCGAAGCCGCGGCGACCGACGACGACTATTTCCGCTGGAACGCGCGCATCCTGCGCAATGCCGGACTAATCAATTTTCTCGATGGCTGCGCGGTATCGCTGCCTTGTCACGCAGCCGGTTCCGCGCCGGTGGGTCTTTCGGTATGCGGAATCGCGATGAGCGATCGGCACACCCTGGCCGTCGCGGAAGCCGTCGAGCGCGCGATCGCATCGACGCGTGAACGCGCCTCGATACGCGGCAGCCAACAAATCTAAACGATGGGGCGTATCATGAAGCCGTCGCTTGTCATGCTCGGCTGGCGTGAATGGGTTGCGCTGCCGGATCTGGGACTCTCGCGAATCAAAGCGAAGGTGGATACCGGCGCGCGCAGTTCAACGTTGCACGCGTTCTCGATCGAACTGTTGCGCCGCCGCGGTGCGGACTGGGTGCGTGTCGGCATGCATCCATTGCAGCGCAGTCGCAAGATCGACGTGTTTTGCGATGCGCCAGTGAAAGATCGGCGTAAGGTGACCGACTCGGGTGGACACGCCGAGCTGCGCTACGTGATCGACACGACAGTGGTGATCGGCCTCGCGCGCCGCGTCGTCGAGGTGACGTTGACCAACCGCGACACAATGCGCTTTCGTATGTTGCTGGGACGAACGGCGCTTGCGGGCGACTATGCGGTGGACCCGCGCAGCTCTTATCTGGCCGGTGAGCCGGGTAGCGGAACCCGAATCAAACGGAGGTAGCCAACTCATGCGAATCGCAATCCTTTCCAGAAACTCGCGGCTCTACTCGACGCGCCGTCTGCAGGAAGCGGCCGTTGGCCGCGGCCACGAAGTACGCGTGGTCGATCATCTGCACTGTTTCATGGACATCACCGCGGCCAAACCAACGATCCATTACCGCAGCGAAGAGTTCGGTCGCAGCAGCTTCGACGCGATCATTCCGCGCATCGGTGTATCGGTAAACTTCTACGGCACCGCTGTCGCGCGGCAGTTCGAGATGATGGGTGTGTATTGCGTCAATGAATCCGTTGCGATCACGCGGGCACGTGACAAACTGCGCTCGATGCAACTCCTGTCCCGACACAACGTCGGCATTCCGGTCACCGCGTTCGCCAACCGACCCGACGATGTCGCGGGCCTGATCCGTGAGGTCGGCGGTGCGCCGCTGGTCGTGAAACTGCTCGAAGGCACGCAGGGGATCGGCGTAGTGCTGGCAGAAACGAACAAAGCGGCGGAATCGGTGATTCAGGCATTCATGGGACTGGGCTCGAACATCCTGGTGCAGGAATTCATCAAGGAATCGAAGGGATCGGACATTCGCTGCTTCGTGGTCGGAAATCGCGTCATCGCGGCCATGCAGCGCCAGGCCCCGGAGGGTGAGTTTCGATCCAACCTGCACCGCGGCGGCAGCGCCACACTGGTGAAGCTGACGCCGGCCGAACGACGCACGGCGGTGAAGGCGGCGCAACTGATGGGGCTCAACGTCGCTGGTGTCGACCTGCTGCGATCCAGTCGCGGGCCGCTGGTGATGGAAGTCAACTCGTCGCCGGGCTTGCGCGGCATCGAAGAAGCCACCCAGAAAGACGTCGCCGGCATGATCATTCAGTTCATCGAGCAGAACGCAAAAGTTGGCAACACCAAAACCAAAGGCAAAGGCTGACCCCGCGCACGCGTTCGAGATCGGCGACACGTCGGTCGCGCCAGGCGAGCGACGCGTCGTCGAATTACCGATCGCATCGCTGTACACACACGCCGCGCCGCTGAACCTGCCGGTGCATGTGGTATGTGGCCGACGTGACGGACCCCGAATATTCCTGTCGGCCGCCATCCACGGCGACGAACTCAACGGCGTAGAAATCATTCGTCGTTTATTGCAACACCGTGCCCTGCGGGCCATGCGAGGCGTGCTGGTCGCGGTGCCGATCGTAAACGCATTCGGCATGATTCAGCACTCACGATATCTGCCCGATCGACGCGACCTCAATCGCTCCTTTCCAGGCTCGCCATCGGGTTCATTGGCGGCGCGCCTCGCATACATCCTGGTGGAGCACGTCGTCAAACCATGCGCCTACGGAATCGATCTGCACACGGGTTCGTCGCATCGAAGCAACCTGCCGCAGGTTCGCGCGGATCTGTCCGATCCCGAAACCCGCGCCCTCGCCGGTTCGTTCGGCGTGCCGGTATTGATCAACTCGTCGGTTCGCGACGGATCGCTACGCAGCGAAGCCGCATCTGCCGGTGTGCGGATGTTGTTGTACGAAGCCGGCGAAGCGTTGCGCTATGACGAGTTGGCCATTCGCGTCGGCGTCGAAGGGGTACTCAATGTGATGCGCGGCCTTGGCATGATCGTTCGTCGCAGCGCAGCGCAACGCGGCGAACCGTTCATCGCGCACTCATCCACCTGGGTGCGCGCGCCATCGAGTGGCGTCGTAATCACACGTCGACAGCTCGGTGATCACGTCGGCGATGGCGAGCTACTCGCGGAAATCTGTGACCCGTCGGATTTTTTCGATGGCACGACCGACGCCGTAACGGCCGGCACCAGCGGCGTGATCATCGGCCGGACAAATCTTCCGCTCGTCAACGAGGGCGATGCGTTGTTCCATATCGCACGCTTCGAAGACGCGCAGGAGGTTGCCGCCGAGGTCGCGAGCTTCCATCAGGATATTTTCGATCCGGAACAACAATACTGACGGGGCGAGCGCTGCTCTGAGGACACGACCGCTCAACCGAAGTGGGCGAAATCAACCTCCGCCGCTGCTGAGATTTGATTCGTGCGGCCGGGGTAGCGCAACCAACTCATCGTCATGTTCAGATCCTGAATGACGCTTGTCGCCTCGATTCTCGTTCCGTCGTCGAGGTCGACGGAGCCGGTTGTGTGCGCGTCCTTGATCAGGGTGAGGTCGTAGCCGCGGTCAAGTGCACCATACGCCGTCGCGCGAATGCACCAGTTCGTTGCTGCGCCAGCAAGAGCGATGTGCGTCGCACCGACTTTGGCGAGTTCGTCATCGAGTTGAGTTTGTTCGAAAGACGAGGCGAACTGCTTCTGGATGCGTGGTTCGCCCGCTGCCGGAACCAGTTCTTTCACCAAGTGCCAATCGGGACTTCCATGCTCGAGCTGATCGTCCGAGTGCTGCACCCAAATCACCGGCACGTGCTGCGCGCGCGCTCGCTCGACTGCCAGTGACACGTTCGTAACGATTCGTTGTGCGTCCCATGATTCCTTAATCACGCCCACCTGGACGTCAACCACCACCAGAACGCCTTTGTTGCCTGCTCGCACCGATGCCATCGCACTTGTCCTCACTAGAACCAATAATCGCCAACACACCGGCCATCTCGAGGGAGATCGTCGAAACTCTCGAGACCGTCGAAATGGTCGATGGGGATCTCCGCCACGGCCTCCGGTTCAGTCAGCCGCAGGTTCACCGCGATGCGACGCCGCCCGGTGTCGTCGGCCTGGAGTGCTCGCCAGTAAGCGACGGAGCCACACGCAGGGCAAAAATGAAACCCGATCGAATCCCCTGGGACGTAAGCTTGGGTTGGACCCGAGACATTGATGCCTTCGCCCTCGAAGTCGTAGGCCCACAGCACGCCGTAGCGGCGACAGATCGTGCAATTGCACGCCGTCGCCGATTCGGGGATTCCGTCGAATCGCCATTGAACCGCGCCGCAGTGACAGGAACCTTCCATTTTTGCTCCTCCGAACAATTGAACGCCGCATCAGGAACACCGTCGTAAGATCCGACGGACCTTCGAGGCACATCGTCGCACCACTCGATGGCGTCCATGATATCTCCCTGGCGCGACGTCGGAGACCCCAGGTACGCACCCGGGATCTGGTTCGCAGACGATCGAACAGCGACGGCGCACCAGGAAAGAACGACTCCGACACCATCGAGTCGGCTCCTTTGCCGCAGACATGATCAAAACGAAAACAACCGCGGAGATCGTAGGTGCGACGAAGTTCGCGATCTCGAACTCTGCATGGATGTCTGATCCACGATCGGCTCCTCCTTTGTACGGCCGTCAGCCAGCCTCTCTCGATTTACCTCGGTGGCATCTCAACGACCGACACCTTTGTGAATCGCCGGATCGCCCTCATTCCAGAGTATCCGTTGCGTAATCGCCGCGATGCGCCATGAGCCGCCCGCATCGGACAGCGCAAACTTGTAGAACGCATGCGAATTGAAATTCTTGGTGCCATCCGAACGAAAGATCACGCAGCTTGCCGACACCGAGGCTGCGCCGTCGTGCGTCTCAATATCCAGATTCGTCAGGACATGATGCGTGGCAAGTTCGTGCAACGCCTCGGACCGAGTTCTTGCGTATTCGTCTGAGCCAATGGTGGACGGAGACCTACCGCGAAGATCTGTGTAATCGATTTGCATCGTCGGCTCCAGAAGCGCCTCCATCAACTTCCAGTCCTTGAGATCGAAACAGTTCATGAATCGGCTCAGCGTGTTTGCGATCTGCTCATGGTCTGTCATCTCTCAAACACCACCAATTGGATTCAGAACAGCTTACGCCAGGTGGCGTTACGTTGACCGCGATGCGTCCAACGCCAACGCAAGCCCACGCCAGCCGGAATCTTCCCCCACACACCACCCAACTCGGATTAGGGCTCAACTCGGACCTCTCATGACCCAGCGAGGGAGCATTGACCTCAGAACGGCGTCTTTGAGCACGTAGTGATGAAAGACGCCGGCGAGCGCGTGCAATCCTGCGAGCCACATGATCGTGTCATCAAGCCACGTGTGAACTTCTGCGATCTTCGTGCCGAGCGCGTGCGATTCCGCGACCAACGGAGTGAATCGTATTCCCGCAAGTAGCGTGAGAGCGTGCCCCTCGAGCCAAGCGCCGGAAATGGCGGTAACCGGCACAGCAACGAGAAGAGCATAGAGCACGGCTTGCACTGCCTTGGCCGAGCGTTCCATCCAGCGCGCAACTTCCGGTGCCGGCGGGCGAGTATCGACTGCACGCCAAACGACTTGCAGCACCAGTAGCACGAGCACACTCAGTCCCAAGGTTTCATGAAGCTGGCGATCTAAGTCTCGGGCTGCCGAGTAGACATGCTCTTCCGAGCCGCCCGGACCATAAACAAAAGCACCTAACACAAGCATGGCGGTCAGCCAATGCAGGGTTTGAGCCGCTGCGCCATATCGGATAGGAGGTCTGCGTTCCTTGGTCAATCGAATGGCCAACGACGATCGAGCCTCTATATCGTACCTGGCAACGCTACGAGATCGCGCGAATGGCAGTTCGTACGCGGCATCAGCGGCAAAGCGGGCGCGGCATCAGCGCAGCGACTTGCTGGGCTTCATTCTCAGTGTCCATTCCAAATTCCGGTGAGCCTAGTCATTGTCCGTCCAGCCACGCGATTGCTTCTGCTTCGTCCGCAAACGATCGAAACTGACGGCCCGATTTCGCTTCGGCTACGTACTCGCGAAAACGATCGCTCAGCGGCCCACCCTCTTCGAACACACACGCAACCGTAATCTGATAGTTGACAAGCTTCTGAATGAATTCACCAGCGAACCCCGTCTGCAGCTTAAAAAACTCCGCCGGCAATTGTCGGTCGCGAAGGAGTACTCGATTGGTGTTCATCTCATAGCTAGCCGAGACAATCGAAAGGGCGTCATCGAGACCAACAACCGCGCCGACGCATTCGAGGATCACCGAGCGTGCTTCTGGGAGAGGCCGAGTCTGCATGGTGTAGCCTCCCGTGCGACCGAAACGGTGCAGTTCATCAACAGTCCGCTGCACCGACGAAATGGCCAGAATTCTGCGTGAGCAGCAAACGTTGACTACGTTTTGGACTCGCTTACATTGATTGTAGATCGTCTGAGCGATGACCGCGAGACGCCGAAGACTTCCCGCGACTCGCCACGTTGTAGTGAGCGCGAGTCCGGCGTGCAGGACGACGAGAGTCATGAGAGATAGCAGAAGAACCGCAAGACTCGCCACGAGCAGGTTGACGAGGCGGACACGCTCAAGTCATGACCATTCGCCTTCGGACCGCCGGCCAAAGACCACGATGACACCGGAGAACCCCGCGATCGCGACGGCGGCCTCAACAAGGAGATAGAGCGTTTCATTCGGATCAGGCACCGAACCCGGCCGACTAACGATAGAGATCGGCTGCGCGCTGAGCTGTCGCGACGTTTGTGCGACGCCGGCCCCGCCACAACAACCCCGCTCTGCATCCAGTCTCTCGAGTAAACTGTTCTGTCGATTCCCCATCCATCTTGCTACTCGTGCGTTTCGTAGCAGGGGATATCAACTGGTAGCTCCGTCCATGACTGTTTGCTTCTGATCCAGTAGTGGGCGTCAGGCATCAGCCAGCTGGTGTCATCGAGCGTACCCGCCTTGATGCTGCAGAGGTAGCGCGTTCGATTGTATACCCTCACACCGCAGTTCGGGCAGAACGCGCACGTCTTCGTGCGACCGCTATCTGCTCTAAGATCGAAGGTTCGTAGCTCACCAGAAGTGAGCACGAACGCATCGGGGGAAATTACAAGGCTCATGCCAAATGCACTTCCTGATTGGCGCTGACAATCCCGGCAGTGGCAGATGTTCAATCGAATGACCTCGCCTTCAACAGCATATCTGATGTAACCGCATTGGCACCCGCCTGATTGACCGGACACCTCTGTCATCATCGCCTAACGCTTGAATTGAGCCGCTGCGTCACTTCGGACCCGGGCTTGCTGGGCTTCCTTTGTCAAAGACGATGCGCCAAACGCCGGGTGCTTCCAGGCGCCAAATGGAGTTGAAGCGCGCAACAATCGTTCCGGCGGAATCGCGTACGGGTCCGGTACTTAAGGCAAGCGAGCCTGATTCCAGAACTTCTACCTGATCTGGTTCCCATGAGAACGGCGCCGTTGCCTCTTTGAAGTATTCAGACCATTCATCGGTGATCTGCGCCTTGCCCCGCAGTGGCCTCGTACCCGCGAAAAACACAGCCTCCTCCGATATGAAGCGAGTAAAGTCATCGAAATTGCGTTCCGCCATCGACTTTGCGAATGCCCGTTCGACAGCGAATACCTGCTCGATGACCGACGGTGGTGCAGCAGTTATGGGCGAGGAGATGCTGAAAATCATGACTCCTAAAACAGCCAGCATCAGCCGCACCGCAGAGACGGGGAAAATTCGCGTATGCAGATTTGATGCCTGGCTGCGGCGCGGCTGCATGCAGTGGTTGGGCGGCATCGTGTACCTCATTGGGAGCATTACGATTCAGTCACCGTAATGCTGACGATGTTGCCATCGGGATCAAAGTACCGCGCGGTCATTCCCCATGGCTCGTTGCGTGGCTCCTGGACGACCGTGATGCCAGCACGAATAACTCGCGCGTGAACGGCATCAAAATCAGCTAAGTGAAATCCAATCTGCGCTGCAGTCGTGACCGGGCGGTGCGGATGTTGGCTCGGGTAGAGAGCGAAGTGGATGAAAGCTCCATCGGTCCAGGAGTACGCAGCATGCGGGCCGCCGTACCACCGATCCTCGAGGCTACTGTCGTGCGATTCCTCTCGCAGAGGCACTCCAAGAATGTCCCGATAGAATCGAAGCGACTGATTCAAATCGGAAACGCTAAGTGCGACGAACGTCAACCGTTGATTCATTGAATCTGTCTCGGCCTCGCGCGCAGTTGTTGGGCGTCATACCGCATTGCCTGTTGCCACCGAACAACAGCGTGCCTCAACCACTGCGGCGCCTGATCCAACGGCGGTTGCATTCGGGTCAATTCTTCGGCTCGTCGGTGTTGCTCGTGATAGAGGCCATCTCTCGAAGGTATCTCAGCTGAGTGGAGAATCTCCAGACGCGAAACAAAGTGGCGGCAAATTTCCACTACCTCGCTAGATTCCACAGTCATACGGCTCATCAGGAAACTCACCTTCCAATACCGGCGCGATGAGTCGTGCGATCTGCCGTGGGGCAAATACCTCGTCAGTCCGCTCCATCTCTTGAAGAGACCACCAACGATGGCCATGCACATAGTCGTCCGGCGTGCCATCGACATCTAAAGGGCCAGATACTCGCGCGAGGAAGTAAACCTCAAACTGGTCCAGACGTTCGCCAAGCCATTCAAAGACATGGCGCCGCGTCCAAAGACAAGCCCCCAGTTCCACCTTTAGTCCAGTCTCTTCGTAGACCTCGCGGATTGCCGCCTCTTCGAAGCTTTCTCCCGCCTCCAGGCCACCGCCAGGCATAACCCAGAACTCCCTTCCGCTTGTTCCCTCGCGAGCATGAAGATAGAGAATCCGGTCGTCGTCGTCGACAATTGCTACACGGGCCGCCGGCCTCGACGAGGAAGGGTACGCAATCGCCATCTCGCAGCCTAACGAATGACATGGACCTCCCGGTTGTGCCGGCGTAAGCCTGGCGCACAATCGGGAATGCCACTTCTCAACTGTTCAACGAGGAGATCCATGAAAATGATTATGCGCGTGGGTATTGATCTGTCCAAGAATGTGTTCGTCCTGTACGGCGTTGATGATCGCGATCGGCGTGTGCTGAAGAAGACGCTCAAGCGAACGGAGCTGCTACCGTTTTTTGCACAGCTCGAGTCCAGTTTGGTCGGCATGGAAGCCGGCTCCGGTGCCCATCATTGGGCACGCGAGTTAATCAAGCTGGGCCACGATGCCCGGATCATGGAACCCAGATTGGTTGCGCCGTATCGTCACCAGGGCCGAACTGGAAAGAACGACGCAAATGATGCCGAGGCGATCTGTGAAGCGGTCGGTCGGCCACACATGCGGTTTGTACCGATCAAAGATCCGGAGCAGCAAGCGATGCTGCTGATCCATCGGGTTCGTAAGAGCATCGTCAACGAACAGAACCGCGTGGCGAATCAACTGCGTGGGTTGCTCGCAGAGTTCGGTGTGGTCATGCCGCACGGTCTGGAATCGATCAAACGTGTTTGGACGAGCGTGCGGCAGCGCCATGCAGATCTCGTTCCGATGCTGGCGTGGCAAGAACTCGACAAGCTTTATGGCCGACTCGGTGAACTGCATACCGAGATCTTGAGTTATGACCGCCGCATCAATGCGCATGTACGAGCCGATGCGCGAGCACGACGGTTGACTGAGATCCACGGGGTCGGACCGATCACTGCCAGCGCGATCGTTGCGACTGTTGGCAACGGTCGAGACTTCAAGAACGGTCGCCAGTTTGCGGCTTGGCTGGGTTTGACACCAAAACAGTTCTCCACCGGTGGCAGAACGATTCTCGGCAGGATCACCAAACGGGGTGATACCTACATCCGTACTCTACTGATTCATGGCGGACGGTCGGAGTTGATGTATGTGCATCGACGTGAAGATCCGAAGAGTCAATGGGCAACACGACTGCGGGGGACCAAACCCTGGAACAAGGCAGCCGTTGCACTGGCGAACAAACACGCCCGAATGATCTGGTCGATCCTGGCCAAGGAGCAATTTGCTTGAGTAATCCCGTCCAGAACTGCTGGTGTTGATGAAGTCGGTCGAACCGCCACACGGTGAACCTGTTGATGCTGGGAGCAGAGCAATCTGCTGACTAACGAATGGGGGCCGTGTGAGCGTCTGTCATCAGGGCTCGAGGATAGATCCTCAATCAAGCAGCCGAATATAGAGATGCAGTTCGCCAGACTTCGATGGCACCAGCCGAACCGGAGACATTAAGAATGTAGCTTTACAACAAGTTGACTAAGGGGAACGGTCCATATAGCCAGCATCAGGCGCCAAACAAAGTGGCGGCATATTCGTGCAATCAAATTTGACAACGCTTTGATTGGTCGGCTGCATGCAGTGGTTAGACGTCATTTGCTTCCCGCTGCGCTAGCTCGCCAAGGCCATGTCGCGAATCCATCTGAATATCATCGTGAACGCTTCTGCGACACCCAAGCACCACCCTAGACCCGACAGAGCACCGTGTACAATCAGCCGGCATCGGAACTGCAATCCAAGAGGGGACCTCCTTATGGTTCGAGCTGCTTGTCATTGCACCGCCGTCCGTTTTGAAATCGAAGACCTTCCGGATTGGGTCCTCGACTGCAATTGCACGATCTGTCGCCGCTACGGCGCGATCTGGACCTATCCCGACGCCACCCAAGTGACGCTCGTCCGTGGCGCCCACTCCACCGACACCTACACCTGGGGCAACCGCTGGCTCGCGTTCCACCGCTGCAGAGAATGCGGTTGCATCACGCATATGACCGTGCTCGATCCAGATCCGCCGCGCGTCTACGGCGTCAACGCACGAATGATCCCAACGCTCGACCCGGCGAGCGTCCGGTTGCGACAAATGGACCATGGACATACGGGCTTCTTCTGGACACGGTCGACCGAGCCGCCTCTGCCGAGCCGTCATCCGAAGATGGCTCCGCCCGGCCTAGACGACTGGCGATAGTGCTCTTCGCCCATTTGGTCGTTCGCTCGAGGGGACGGCCTAACAGCCGGCATCAGACAGGAGGCCCAGCCGTCTACTTCCGCCTACTTCCGCACTTCGTGGTGGATCGCCACCATGCCGCTCGTATAGGCTTTCACCTCGACAAGATGCAACGCGACATCCTGGTCTAGGGTCCCAAAGAATGGGATCCCTTCCCCAATCAGGATGGGCACGATCGAATATCGGACTTCGTCCGCGAGTCCGAGCCGAAGGCATTCACCGGATACTGCACCACCTCCGACGAACCAGATGCTGCGAAAGGCCGGCTTCAACCGATCATTCACGAACCGCGCGAGATCTCCTGAGTAGAATTCGACGGTGTCCCTCGTTTTCGGTAGCTCGCGACTGCTGAGGACAAAGGTCGGCTTGTCACCATAAGACCAGCCTAAGCCCTTAGCCTCAAAGTCCAATGCGGTCTCATAGGTTCGTGATCCCATGACGTAGCAGTCGATCGTCTGGAGAAACGCCGCGACGAATTCTGGATCCATTGTGTCCCCATCTTTGAACTCGTCAGCGGTCTCGAGCCAGTCCACGCTTCCGTTCTTCCGCGCGATGAATCCGTCGAGGCTCGCCACCATATGGATCGTTACGCGGGACTTCAAAGTTGCCATCGGATCACCTCGTACTAAAGGCCTTTACGGACGAGATTTTACCCGGACCCTGACTTCCCACGGAGACGTTGGCCTTGGCGAGATCTCGTGTTTTGTAGATCCGTTTTCGAATGCGTTCTTTCTTCGAGCTGCTACATTCGGTGGCATGGACCACCTACTTCTCAAAGCGACCGATGGCGTCACGATCGCGCTCGTATCGTCTCGTGAGCGGAAACGGCAACCAGGACTCGCGACGGACGATCCAGCTTTCATAGGTTGGCATCAGTTGGTCAGGGGCATCCAGGGATCCTAGGTTCACTTCGATTTCGTCTGCGGTGCGTGCGAAAACGGACGAGCCGCAGCGGGGACAAAAAACCCGTCCGGCGTAGTCGCGTGTTTCGCCATCGATCGTCACCGCATCCTGAGGGAACACCGCGGAAGCGTGAAAAAGGGCCCCATGATGCTTGCGGCAGTCGAGACAGTGACAAAGGCCGACTCGGTATGGGAGTCCCGACGCCACAAATCGGACGTTGCCGCAAAGGCAACCGCCCGTGAATAGGTCCATGCTGCGTCTCCTCAAAAATCAAGCGGTCGGAATGTTTACAACGAACCCCGTCGGGCGTCCATGAAAGATGCGCCAGCAGGACGAGATGCCTGATGCGTTCGCCGTCGACCAGGACGCCGTCGCAATTGAAGATGACGAGTGGAGGAGGTATCGGCCCTCTGCCTTTCTGAGGATCTGAAGCTAAATGCCTGTGCTCGCAGACAAGCTCAACACCCGACCGAGAAAATCATGGCTATAGAACACCCAATCAACTTTTCAACTCAAGCTAGTCAGTGTTGCACTTCGAAGTTGAAGCTAGAGCGCGCGCTACTACCCCTAGGCAATCGACGGTGTGATTGATGTGCGCATCGTAGCAGTGAGGCAGGTCGGCAGGCCAAACGGCGTATCGTTCGACCCAGCAGGTTCGGAAACCTACCTGTTTGGCACCCCATACATCCGCCCGTGGATCGTCGCCAACGAACCAGGACTGATGTGGCTCGATCCCAAGCGCGTCGATCATGTGGCGGTAGATCTCTGGTGCAGGTTTCTTGAATCCGAAGGCTGACGAAATCACGAAACCATCGATCAGCTCGCCTAGCCCTGAGTTCTCGATCTTGGCCGCCTGCGAGGGGATACCGCCATTCGTGATGATCCCGATCCGCCAATCTTGCGCACGAAGCAATGTAAGTAGATCGACGATACCCTCGAACAGGCGCGGTTCCGTCCAGGCTGTAGCTTCGAAGTGTTCCTTGACGCGGCTAGCGGGAACACCGCGAAACAGAGCGGCCGAGAGGGACTCAAAGAATTCATCACGCAGAACTCGGCCGTTCCCATCGAGTCGATGAAATTCCGTCCTGAACTCGCCTTCGGGGACGACGACTGAATCAGCAAAGGCTGAATAGAGCCGTTTCGAGTAAACGTCGAGCGATCCCCGTCGATCAACGAGGGTTTCATCTAGGTCAAAGACGACGCCCTTCACGTGTCGCCTAACGAGACTGTAGAAAAACGTTGCTGGGGCGAGCGTATCTGTAGCGACTGTATTCGCTGCACATGAAATGACCTCTTCGTACTCGATGATGACACCGGGAGCATCGCCCGATGTCGCTTCACCCCTCGACTAGCTCGTCGAACACCGATTCTACCGCACCGAGTCTACGGCCATACAGCCGCCGACCTTCGGCAGTATCGATCTTCTGCTGCATCAGCTGGGCATACTTGATGGATTGCGTCTTACCGCTGAAGGACACCACCTGCCGATATCTCGATTGCTTCGGGTCGCGCAAACACTTCTCCTGGCTCGGACACGCACCTAGCGCGAGACGCCGTACAACAAAACAACGAAGTGTCCTCTACCCACCGTAACGAATGCGACCTCTCCGCCCTTCTAGTTTCACCGGTTCTGCGCGACACTCCACGCCTCTCCCAGCCATCGCGACAAATACAATCGCAAGGAGACACCGATGCGCGCGGCACTGATGGAACGCGGTTCGATTTGGGTCGATACAGTGCCAGATCCGATACCGCTCGCCGATGAAGTGCTCGTGAAGACGCACGCCTGTGGCATCTGCGGTTCCGACCTGCACGCGGCGCGACACACGGAGGCTTTCGTCAACACCAGCCGTGAAGCCGGAGGCGCGTTCAAGCTGACGACGTTCGATCCGGTCGTGCTCGGTCACGAATTCTCGGCCGAGATTGTCGACTATGGTCCTGCCACGCCGCGTGATCTTCCGATCGGCACACTCGTATGCTCGGTACCGATGCTCGCGCGCGAATCGCCGCTCGCCGTTGGCTACTCCGCTGAAACCCCCGGAGGTTTCGCGCAGTACATGATCCTATCGCGATCGCTGCTGGTGCCGGTGCCGAGTGGTACCCCTTATACGCATGCCGCTTTGACCGAACCGATGGCGGTAGGCTTGCATGCAGTCAACAAGGCGCGCCTCACTGCTGACGACGCTGTGCTGGTGCTCGGTTGCGGGCCGGTCGGGCTCGCGGTGATCACCGCCCTGAAACAACGCGGTGTTTCGCCGATCATGGCGGCGGACTACTCACCGCGCCGACGGAGCCTGGCGCTCGGCCAAGGCGCCGATGCGGCGATCGATCCGAAGCAGAGTTCGCCCTATGCGTATCCCGAGTTACGACGACCGGACAACGTCGTGATCTTCGAATGCGTCGGCGTGCCCGGCATCATCGATCAAGTATTCCTCGCCGCACCGCGCAACGCGCGCATCGTGGTGGTCGGCGTGTGTCTCGAGATGGATCACAGTCGTCCGCTGATCGCGATCAACAAAGAGTTGTCGGTGCAGTACGTACTTGGCTATACCCTCGACGAATTCAGCGAAACGCTTATGCGCATCGCAGACGGTTCCTACGACGTGAGGTCGCTGATCACTGCGCGCGTCGGATTGGATGACGTCGCAGGCTCGTTCGAGGTGCTGCGGGATCCGGAGCAGCACGCAAAGATCCTCGTCGAACCCTGGCGGGAATGATGAAGTCTCAACTTTGCGGCGGTGACACCGCCGCCTGGCGTCCGCGGCCCCGTTGACATAAGCGGCCATTGCGTCAGCGCGTCATACCCGCGCCCCGGCGCAGGCGCGTGCGAGTGGTGATAGCCTCTGTCATCTCGTTTTGCATCGAGGTTCCGGGTGACCAGACTCCCAGTTCGCCTGCTCGGGCTGTTTCTGCTGACCACATCGCTCAGCGTATCGAGTTGTCAGGCGTTCGTGCAGACCTTGACGAACCTGGAGACTCCGTCCGTGCAGCAGCAGATCGAGCGCAACGGATGAACGACCTGTTGCGCAAAGGCCGTGCATGGGCGCCAGTGCTCAAGTCCGCGGTTTTATTCATGTTTTCGGGCCCGCTCGTGCTCGCCGTGATTCTCGCGCTCGGCGCGGGCGACACAACGCAACTCGCAGCGACGAGCGGCGCATTGGCGTGCCTGTGGGGTGCGGGCGTGCTGTCGTGGCGCGCGTTGGTGGCGCAGGCGCGCTACTTCCTCGGCGAACGAACCGACCCGCCGAAACTGCCTCTGAGGCTGTTCGGCACCGCGCTGACCGCCGCGGGCGCAGGCTTGACCGCCATCGCAGGTGGCCACACCTTCATCGGTGCGGTGTTGTTCGCGGTGCTCGCCGGCATCGGCTATGTGTGCTTTTTTGGCCGGGATCTGAAACCGCATCGCGTCGAAGTGGCAAGCGTGGACGGCGTCGATGGCGCAGCGGTCGCGACCGCACTGAAACGGGCATACGGGCGACTGCGCGGTATCGAAGCGGCGGCCCGCGACATCGCGGTACCCGAATTCGGTGAACGCCTGTCGCGCATCATCGACATCGGCCGCCGCATTCTGCAGGAGATCGAACGCGATCCACGCGACGCCTCTCGCGCGCGTCGGTTCCTCAACCTCTACCTCGATAGCGCCGAGCGCGTGACCACCGAGTACGCGCGTACCCACCGGCAGATTCGCAAAGCGCCAATCGAACAGAATTTCCGCCAGTTGCTCATCGATATGGAATCCACGTTCGACGCGCAATACAGCAAACTGATCGAGCACGATTTGACCTCGCTCGACGTCGACATCGAGGTGCTGAATGCACGGCTCAAGCGCGAAGGTGTGAACTAACTGCTACGCAGAGGGGTGTCAAAATGACCGAGACCACACAAACGAATGACCTGAAGCCGACGCCGCCGCTCCCGACCGAAGACGTGGTCGGCTACGCCGCGGCGCCGCCCGCGCGGCGCGCGGAAATCGACCGCGCGTTGGCGGAGATCGATCTGACGGACAGCAACTCGATCCTGTTCTTCGGCACCGCGGCCCAAGGTGAAGTCACTACCGTTGCCGACGAAATGCTGGAGGGCGTGCGAAACAAGGATACCGGTCCCGCCGGGCAGGCGCTGAACGAGATGGTAACCACGTTGCGCGGGTTCGCGCTGGACGACCTCGATCCAAAAAAAAGGCCGGGGTTTCTCGCGCGGCTGTTTGGCAAGGCGAAGCCCATCGCGAAGGTGCTGCAGCAGTACGAACAGGTGCGTGGGCAGATCGACGGGATCAGCAATCGTCTCGACGACCACACCAGCACACTGATGAAGGATGTCGGCATGCTGGATCGGCTGTACGATAAGACGCTCAGCTATTTCCATACGCTTGCCACCTACATTGCGGCGGGCGAAGAGTGCGTGCGGCGGATAGACACCGAGCAACTGCCCGTCCTGCAGAAGGAAGCAGACGCCAGCGCAGACGTGCTGAAGGCGCAAGCACTACGCGATCTCAGAGCGAAGCGCGACGATCTCGAGCGGCGCGTCCACGACCTGAAGCTGACGCGTCAGGTGACGATGCAGAGTCTGCCGTCGATCAGGCTGGTGCAGGAAAACGACAAGGCCCTGGTCAGCAAAATCGGCTCAACGATGGCCAACACGATTCCGCTGTGGCGTCAGCAACTGGCGATGGCAGTGACGATTGCACGTTCAGCCGATGCGGGCGATACGCTGAAGCAAGCTACGGACCTCACCAACGAACTGCTCACCGCCAATGCCGACACGCTGCGCACGTCGACCGAGGCCATTCGCACGCAAATCGAACGGGGCGTGGTCGACATCGCCGCCGTGAAGCAGGCCAACGATGCGCTCATCGCCACCATCGACGACGCGTTGCGGATTGCCGACGACGGCAAACGCCAACGTGTCGAAGCGGAAAAGCAACTGATCGCGTGCGAAGCCGAACTGAAGCAGGCACTGACGGCCGCAAAGGCGCGTCCGGTGCAACCCGATCCGAACTCCAAGTCTTGACGTGACGGACCTCGCGGCGGCGCGAAACGACGCGAAACCCGCGGCTACCTACGCAAACCCAGAGTACTTCAGCTTGTCGCGCGGCCTGCGGCCGAGCACCAGTTCCGGCGGCAGCGTGTCCGGTACGTCGGCGTCGAGGGGCGCGGGGCTGGAATAGTAGCCGAGCGCATAGTTGGCCATCGTATAGCCGAGCAATTCCTGCAATTCGGGCTCCAGCGTTCTGGCAATCTCCGGCGGGCACGACAGGAACTGATTTTCTTCCTGGCGCAACCACGACAGACAATAGGTGATGTTCATGCCGAGGCGCGGCTGCGTGCTGCGATTTTCGCCGCCGCTGTGCACCACAGAACCGGTGTAGATCAGCACCGAACCGCGCGACATCTCCGCCTGCACCACCTCACCCTCATCGGGTTCTCGATCAAGCTTGCCGCGGTGACTACCGGGTACCACCCGAGTTGCGCCGTTCTCTGCGGTGAATTCGGTCAGTGCCCACAGGGTGTTGAACTGGGGCTCGATCGGAAACGGCAGAAAGCCGCCCCACGCCAGTCGATCACGATGCAGCGGTTGCACGCCCTGCCCCGGCAGGATTCGGATCAGCTGCGTCAAGTGCAGCTGGATGCGGTTGCAGTATGGCGCAAGAAACCCGTTCGCCGCGTCGAGGATCGTGCCGTTCATCACCACTTCGCGGCACGCAGGCGAGCGCGCGACCAACGCACCGATGCGAGCGGTCTGGCGTCCCGTGAAATCGTCACGTCCCAGCGAAGCGGCCGCAACGTAAGGCGCGATCTCGGCGTCGATGTGAGCGAGTTCGTCCAGGCTCAGGAGATCCGCGACGATGCACGCACCGTCGCGTTCGGTCGCATCGAGAATCGCTTCGGTCGTCGCGTCGCGAGGTAATGTCTGCAGTCCGGTCATGTAGAGTCGCTCCTGTTCGCCAGTCGAGCAAAGTATACCTCTGCCGTTGATCTCGCCGATCCCGCCGCTCATAGTGCGGAAGTCTGTGTTCGCTTGGATGACGACGTGACCTTCCAACTGCATCCCCGCCTCGCGGCCGGTGGCCTCCCCATCTGCGATCTGCCGTTATGTACCGTGTTGTTGAATAACGATTCGCGATTTCCGTGGTGCATCCTCGTGCCGCGGCTCGACGGTCTGCGCGATTTCCACGACGTGCCGGCCGCGCATCGCGAGGCGTTGTTCAGCGAGATCGAACGCGTCTCGACGGCGCTCAAGGAAATCAGCACCGCCGACAAAATGAACGTCGCCGCGCTCGGCAACATGGTGCCGCAATTGCACATTCATGTGATCGCCCGCCACACCACCGATGCGGCCTGGCCGGGTCCGGTATGGAACGCGCCCGATACGAAACCGTATGCGGACCCAAAACCGCTGATCGATCAAATCCAGGCGCAACTGAACGTCGCGCCACACGCGGCCCGCCCCGCGCCGGGTTTCGCCAAGCACCCGAGCCATCGCGTCGACATTCAGGCGGCTCAAACCAGCGTCCGCGTCGACTTCGAGGGTCATGCCGTCGCCGATACACGCGACGCGCTGCGCGTCGATGAGTCGCGTCACGACATCGTCTACTACGTACCGAAACGCGATGTGCGCATGGATCTGCTCGTCGCAACCGATCACAGCACCTACTGTCCATTCAAAGGCACGGCGCGGTACTGGTCGATCAAGGTTGGCGATCGGTGCGCCGAGAACGCCGTGTGGGCCTACGACGACCCGTACGATGAAGCGCGGGCGCTGCGGGAGCACGTCGCGTTCTACACGAATCGAGTCGATCGAATCGTCGTCGACGGAAAAGCCGACCGATGATCCGATTCACCCATGTGCAAGCCCAACATCGCAGATAAGGGGAGAGAACGATGCGACTGGCCATCACCTTGCTGTGCGCGTTACTGACCTGCGCCGCGAACGCAACGACGCTGGATGAAGCACTCGCCGGCGGCCAACGTGATCCCGCGAACACGGTCCGGGACGCCTCCCGCCATCCGAAGCAGGTACTGGAATTCTTCGGCGTCAAACCGACCTCGACTGTGGTCGAGGTCTGGCCATCCAGTGGCTGGTGGGTCGAAATTCTGGGACCTTACCTGCGCGACCGCGGTATCTACTACGCGGCCGGGTTCGCGACCACTTTGAAAGATACTCCGGAGTACCAACTCGACGCGCAGCGCGCGCTGGCCGACAAACTCGCCGGCAACGCGGTATTCGATCACGTCGTGTTGACCGAACTGGGTTTCCCCGGACGCACCGTCATGGCACCCCCGGGGCATGCCGATTTCGTGCTGACGTTCCGCAACGTCCACAACTGGCTTGCCGGCGGTTATGCCAAAGAGATGTTCCGCGCGCTCAGCAATACACTGAAGCCGGGCGGCGTACTCGGCGTCGTCGAACATCGCGCCAAACCGAACACCTCGATCGAAATGATGAAAAAGACCGGTTACGTGACCGAGGATCATGTCATCGGCCTCGCCACGCAGGCAGGGCTGGTGCTGGAAGCGCGCTCCGACGTCAATGCAAATGCCAAGGACACCACCGATCACCCGAAGGGTGTGTGGTCGCTGCCGCCTAATCTGCGTGTGTGCCAGCCGATGGCCGCGGGTGAGGAGAAGGACGCGTGCGTTGCCAAATACAGCGCGATCGGAGAGTCGGATCGCATGACCTTGAGGTTCCGCAAGCCAGCAACTGCGGTGCGATAGCGGCCGTGATCAGCGGAAAAATCTCTCCAGCATCGGCCGCTGCTTGAGCCCATCTCGATAGCCCAGTTCGATCAGTGCCTGTGTGAAGGGACGCTCGAACAGCAGATAGCTCGGCAACCGCCACTCGTTGCCCCACCCGCCAATGGCGCGTAGAAACAATCGGATGTGGCGCGGAAGTTTCGCCAGAAAGCCGGTCGCGATGAGCCGGATATCCTGCGACGGGCGGATCACCATCACGTCGATGCGGCGACGCCTGCTGCGTTTTCGGCGCCATGGCGCAACCAGGCCCAACAGTTCGTTGATCTGGCGCATCCGTTCCAGATCGGCATTCAGATTTTCGGCGAACAGCGACTCCAGCGTGTAACCACCAATCTCGCCGAGTCCGGGCGGACCGGATGTGAGGTGATGGATCGGCAGCGATTCGTTGCGCACACCAATCACCAGAATGCGATCCGCCCCGAGATTGATCGCCGGACTCAACGGCGCCGTCATACGCAAAGACCCGTCAACGTAGAAGTCGTCGCCAATGCGTTGTGCGGGGAACAGTACGGGTAGCGCCGAAGATCCCAGCAGATGTTCCGGCCCGATCGCAGTCCGCGCGCAATTGCGTCGATGGTGATCCCAACCGGCCACTTCCCCCGCCGCTTGAACGAATGTGGTGGCTTCGCCCGTGGAGTAGTTCGAAGCCGTGACCGCCAACGCGCGCAACGCACCCGAAGCAATCGACGCGCTCAAACCATCCGGGCTCAGTTCGCGACGGATCAGCGACGCCAGTGGTGCGTTGTCGAACAGCGCTAGCGGCCGGCGCGACCGGTTGAACAACACCTGCAGACGGCCGAGTTCGATCTCGAAAACATCGCTCGCATGCATCGCGCCCCAGAGTTGCTCCAACCGCGCCACGGCGGCGCCGAAATCATCGGCCTGCTGCGCGATCCCCGCAGCGTTGATCGAGCCAGCCGAGATGCCGGCTATGACCGGAAACGGCAACCGATCCGAATCCATCAGCGCTGCGATCGCCTTCAGCACGCCGACCTGATACGCACCCCGCGCGCCGCCGCCGGGCAGAACCAATCCTGGTGTGCCGTGAAATTCCACCTGCTAAGATACCGGCTTCGCGTCGCAGCGCCTCGATCAACCCCGACCCACCGCCGCGTCGACGGCGCTGGTGAGTTCCGCTGTCAACGGACCTTCTGCTTCGGCGTCGAGGCACTCCTGCAATTCGACGCGATTCTTGACCCCGAGAATCACGCTATCTACTCCGTCGATTCCGAGCGCGTAGCGATGCGCAAGCTTCGCGGTGCTCATTCCCAGCGAACGCGCCAGGGCGCGCAGCGGCGCTGCCCGGTCGAAATCCTGCCGATCCGGATCGTCCGCATCGAGATCGCGGTCGAGTTCATCCGTTAGCGCGCCGGCCTGCACCGCGCGAATACCCAGTACGCCGACATTCGCAGCACGCGCCGCAGCGATGATGTCGCGCGGCCGGGCGGGCTCGTCGTAGCGTCGCATACCGCCGGCGGAATCGAGGCAGTTCGCAACGCACTGCACAACCGCGGGTCTGGGCTCACCGCGCAGTGCTTCGATGATTACGTTCGGCACGCCGACCCCAGTGATGCCCCAGTTGCCGATCAGGCCTTCGCCGATCAACGCTTCGAAGGTTGGAATCACTTCGTCCCGATACATGGAAACGGGCGTTGCGAAGCGGTTCTGTACGGCTGCATCCCGCGGAAACCGATAGTCGTCTTCGATGATGTTCGAATGCAGCAACAGCAAGTCGACGCGAGGCAACCGCAACGCCTGCAGGCTGCGCGCAAGATGGCTGCGGATGATCGACGCCGCTTCGCCCGCGGCCGGCGTGCCAAGCTGACACTTGGTCGTGAAACGAACACCCGCCGGGGGGTGTCCTTCGAACGCGGCCCCGATGACCGCTTCGGATTCGCCGCGACCATACAACGGTGCCAGGTCGAACAACGTGATCCCGGCGGCCACAGCGGCATGCACCGTCGCAATCGCTTCGGCACGGTCGGTCTTGCCCCACACTTGACCGAGACCGCCTCCGCCGAGCGTCAGACGGCTGACCGGCCAGAGATGTCCCAAGCGCTGCGAATGCATGCGGCTCCTCCCGTCCAGACTTTTCGAACGCAAGTGTACCGCGATAGGTTGCGAGGAATGCTCACAGGTTGCCGATGGGTCGAATGGCGTTGCGACCGTCCCAGCCGGAAGCCGCTGCCCGAATCGCATCGTAAAATCGGCGAATCTGCGGATCGTCCTGATACAGTTCCAGGAAATGGCCCAACTGCGCGCCGGTATCGACAAACGCGAACCGGACGGGTCCGGCCTCCGCGGTCATCGCCGTCGCGAATCCGGAGTCTGCCAACTGCGCGAGTTCCGCATCCAGATCCGCCGCGAAGCGTGCGACGTGATGAATCCCAAACGGTCGATCGGAGAACACCGATGCGGCGGTGCAGCTCTGTTGTACGAACTCCACCATCACGTTACCCCACTGGCCGTAGGCCGACGTGTGATCCAACGACGATTCCCGGCCGCGATACACGACGCGCGTCAGCACAATGTGTTCTGCCACGAAGAACGGCCCGGCACCGATTTCGCGCGCCCAGAATCGCGCCGCCGCTTCGACATCCGCGACTAAATACGCAATCTGAACGGCGCCGCGCGTGCCCGCCGAACGCATCGACGCGCCTAATCGACGATGTACTGCTTCAGAAGCTGATGGAAATGCCGGATCTTGGTTTCCTGATAGTTTGCCAGGACGACCTCGTCGAACTGCGCCGCGGCCAGCCCGATCTGGACCTTCGGCAGGTTGAAGGTGTCCTGCGTGAACACTTTCGCCAATGCACCGAGTTCGGGCGCGTCCGTCCACGGCTGGTCTTCTTCGAGCCAGTGAATCTTCGCGGGCGCCGGACGCTCCCCGGCAAACGGACTCATGTAGTAGCACTCCATGATCGACTTGTCGAAGTGATTCTTGTAAGGGCGGAACCGATAGGTTATGCGGTTGTAGCCACCCCACGGATGGAAGTTCGGAAACAGTGTGTAGTAGATGCTGTCGGACACGCACGCATCGGATATCGGTGTGTCTTCGCCCACTATCGGTTGCAGCGCCATGCGGGCGCCAGCCGCCATCATCGCACGCGCCGTCGTGCCGCCGGGCACCTCGCCCATCGACGGCTGATCGAGATAACGCATCGTCACCGAATCGAACATCTCCTGTTCGCTCGGCTTGAATCGCAGGTGCGGACTCGGCGTCGCATTCGGTGTGATCGCGCGGGAGAAGTTTCCCCACACGTCATATTGTGAATTCTCGTCACCGATGCCAACGAGAATCTGCGGGTGCGTGTGGATGACGTGGAACGCCTCCATGAATGCTTCCTGGCACGCCTTCCAGTTGCACGACATCACCTTGGCAACGTGTGCCTCGATGTAGCGCTCTTCCGGCTTCCACACCGCGAAATGCTCCGGCAGATCGCCGAGGAAGTCGGCAAGCGGTGCTGCATTGAGGTCCATGTTGATGAATACCCAACCGCCCCACGTATCACATTGCACCGCGTTCAGGTCGAAATCCTTCTTGTCGATCTGCGGGAAGTCCCACTCGGACGTCACCGATCGCAGTGAGCCGTCGATGTTCCAGCTGAATCCGTGAAACGGACAGATGAAGCTCGCCGCGTGTCCGTCGGCGTCGCACAGTCGCCGCCCACGGTGGCGACAAACGTTGTGGTGCGCCCTAAACCCCCGCTGGGTGCGCACCACGATGATCGAAAAATTGCCGATCTCATAGGTCGTGTAATCACCGATCTGCGGGATTTCCTCTTCGCGGCACGCCATCTGCCACACCTTCGGCCACAGATTCCGCATCTCGAGATCGTGGAACGACTGGGTCGCATAGCGGCTCACCGGCACGCTGGTCGGGGCGCTTTCGAGACGGCCTTCCAATGTCAAAGTACGCGGTGGCGGCACGACGTCGCGGCTGATCAGTTCCTGATAGCTGATACCGGCAGAACGTGTTTGGGGTTTGATCACAGCAGCCATGATGGTTTTCCTCTTTTGAATTCGTGGGTCGACGTATGCATCGCGAACTGCATCAGCCGCGTTGCCGGCGCCGGCTATCTGCCTCGGTTGGAAGTTGCGGTCCAGCGAGCCACACCAGCATGTGCGGATCGGCGAACTTCAGTTCGCCCGAATGATGCCGACCGTCGGAATAAAACACACCGCACAAACCGTTGTTGTCGACGTCGACAAGGCCGTCGTCGCGCAATGTGTAGATTGCTCCCGTGAGTGGGTGTTTCAGTACTGGCATGGCTGTGCTTCCATCATGTTCATGGTAACTCCGTTTGAATTCGTCTCTGTGAATCGTGCGGGTACATCCACTCCGCGCCGATGACCGGCGCGACGCGTAGCGCTTCAGGAATGCGTTCGACGCCGATGATCGAGTCGATCGATTGATGCCAATGGTAGATACGCGCTTCCTGGTAGCTCAGCGGAACACCATCGTAGACATACGACTCGACGGCCTTCTGGATCCAGTTGCCGAACTGCGTGTCTTCCGCAACCACGTCATTGAAGAAGGCAATGTGGCGATCCCAAGCATTGGGCATCGGTGCCGGAGACCAGTCTTTGCCGAACCAGGATATCTCGAGTGTCGTTGTGTTCAGACTCGTCGGCCAGAACGCCATGATCGGAAATCCCTTCACGCTCATCGGCGAAACGAGGTTCGGAACCAGATTGAACGACAACGTGCAGGTGCGCGCGATCTCACCGACCGTTTCGATGTCGGGCCGATCGTCACGGTCGTCGTTCTGCCCGCGCATCGGCTTCGACGGCGCTACCATGCGGCCGTGTCCGCCGGGGTACAACGTATTCACATTGCCGCGATGGTCCAGCAGCGGAGATACTGTTTTCGGATGAATCGACGGTACGTGATAAACCTCCATGTTCGCTTCCATCGCGATCTTCCAGTTGCACTGCAGTTCGAACCGATCCTTGCGGACGAAACGCAGCGATTCGAACTGGAACTGTCGCCATTGCGGAATGAACTCGGCGAGATCCTCCGCCAGCGGCCGCGCATTGCAATCGAAGTTGACGAACAGGAATCTGCCGATCGATTCGATTCGCACCGGGTACAGCGAGCGACAGGACTTGTCGAGGCCGACGAAATCGCGTTCATCGCGCAACGCGATCAGCGAACCGTCGTGCGCATAGGTCCAACCGTGGTAACCACAGACGAACCGATCTGTCCGACCGTACGGTTCACGGACCAGCGCGGCACCGCGATGCCGACAGGTGTTGTAAAACGCGCGCACGCCATCCCGCGCATTCAGAATCACGACACCCTGCAGAGCCGAGTCGAACAGCTTGTAGCAGCCGGGCTCCGGCACCTCATCCAGATGGCCGGCGAACAACCATGACTGGCGCCACAAATGTTCCCGTTCGAGCGCATAGAACGCCGGGTCCGTGTAGCGTTTGCCCGGCAGGTCCGGCAGCGCGGGAAAACCATCCGGCGGCGCCGTACGCTCGCGTTCGAACTCGATCAGACGCTCGAGGTCCGCAGTTTCATCGTGCCATGAGAAAGTCATCCGCCCTCACTCCAGCCAGACGGTGACGCACTGCCCCAATCGGATCTCGCAAACGTGAACGTCGTCATGTTCCGTCCGAGGCTCCGTTGAGCAATCCGGCGCCATGGCCGAATCTTGCGAAGTACCCCGCTTCCTTCTCGCCGCATGCAGAACACGGAAGGGCTGCTGTCATGTTCCAGGTGACCGTTTGGTCGCTGCCGTCGTTGATCTCGTTGGTTCTGGCGGGTTCCACGCTGCGCTTTGCCCGACGCAATCCAAGCGTTCCCGGTGTTACACCATTGTTGGGTCTGTGCTGGTGCCTGATCGTCTGGTCCTGCGGGCAGTTGCTTGCAACGCTGGTGACAAGCCCGTCGATGAAAATGTTCGCGATGAAGCTGCAGACTCCAGGCATCGCCTACGTGGCCGTGTGCTGGTTCTGGTTCGCCGTGGCCTATGCCCGGCAACGCCGGCAAGTGTCGAGCGCACTGCTGATCACGATATCGGTGATCCCCAGCATCTCGCTGGTACTCGCGCTGACCAACGAATGGCATCAGCTCATCTGGGAGTCGCCGCACACGATCACCCGGCACGGTTACGTCAGTTGGGTTGCGCAGGACGGGCCGTGGTTGATGATCCACATCATGTACACGTACACGTTGCTGTTCGCCGCAACCGTGATCCTCGGTTTCGAACTGTCGAGGTCGACGCGCTATCGCAAGGCGCTGGTTGCGGTCATTGCGGCGCCGACGATCACCGTCGGCCTCAACGTCCTTTCGATGACACAGTGGTTTCCGATCCCAGGATTCGACCTCACGCCACTCGGTTTCGCATTGTCGGCATTGCTGATGAATGACGGTGTGCTGCGCTTCGGATTGATCGAAGTCACGCCAATGATCCGCAATCGCGTCGTTGAACAGTTGAACGATGCGGTCGTAGTGATTCAGGGCAACGGACGCATCATCGATCTCAATTCCGCCGCCGCGAAGACGTTCGGCACAACAATCGAGTCTGCTCTGAACCAGCCGGCGACGAACTTCATCCGCACCCAATATCTGCCCGGCCTGATGGTTGGGTTGTTCTCCAAAGCCGAATTCAATCTCGGCAGCCGTTCTTTCCACGTGCTGGCGACGCCGTTGGCCAACGAATCCGAACAGACGCAGGAAATGGCGCTGGTCTTTCGCGACATTACGGAGCTGACGGAGATCAAGCACGAGATGGAGCGTCTGGCGCACACCGACTTTCTGACCAACTTGGCGAACCGTCGCTACTTCATGCAACGGCTCGCCGAAGAAGCCGAACGGGTCAAGCGCGGCAATCAGCCGATGAGCGTGCTGCTGCTCGATATGGACTCGTTCAAGAGTGTCAACGACACGCACGGTCACGACATCGGCGACCGCGTGCTGCAGGTGATTGCAAGCATCACGCAGGAGATCAAACGCGTCTCCGACGTAGCGGCTCGCATCGGTGGTGAAGAGTTCGCGATACTGCTGCCGGACACCGATCGCGACGGCGCGATCAAGCTCGCGCAACGGCTGCGCGGCACCATCAACGAACAGATCATCGCGGACGCAAGAGGTCACCCCATTCACGTGACCGCGAGCATCGGCGTCGCCACGATGTCGTGTCTGGACGACGGCATCGACCACATCCTCACGCACGCCGATCGCGCGTTGTACCGGGCCAAAGGTGCGGGCAAAAATCGCGTGTGTACTGAGTGATGCCACGGCGTTACTGACCCTGTCTACCAACCAAGCGCTATGAAAACCCTGCTGCACGTCGCTGCGGGTTGAACGCGATTTCGTCCGGGTCACGGCCTATCGATTCGCGAAATGCCCGGTGCATATTGATCAACGACGGTTCGTTGCGACCGAAAATCGAATACGGATGCAGCCGCGACTTGAAGCTCTTCATCACATTACGGCTGATCCAGTAATCCTCGTTCTCGACGATGGAATAGATGTAGTCGAATTGCTGGTTGGCCGAAGCGAGTTCCGCCTCGCTCGTCAGATGGTTGCGCGAATACAGGTGATAGCGCGTGACGTGTTCGTCGACCCGCTCACCTGGATACAGGTGAAACATGTATACAAAGTCGCGCGATACCAGCAGCGTGATGTTCGGAAACAGAAAGTGCACGAACGTCAGGTGGGCGAACGCGTCCCACTCGGATTCCGGCTGATCTTTCAACTCGACGATCGATTTGCTCGGGAAGCCGAGCCGGTGATTGTATTTGTAGCGGTCGTAGGTCATCAGGTTCGTCAGCGACGTCAATCCCACAGAGTCCTTGTGCAGCGGACCGAAGTGATAGCCCTCGCAGAACGTGTCGAGCGCGAGCTTCCAGTTGGTGCGCACGCGCAGTTCTTTGCTGCGGATGAACTGGGTATCGCCGAGATGCCAGGTACCGAGCTGCGGCCCCAGGTCGCCGAGCATATCGTCGATGTCGACAAGGCCTTCAGGATCCGGATTGACGTACACGAGCCCGTACTTTTCCTGCACGGGCAAGCGAATAAGGCCGTGGCTCGATTTGTCGACGTGACCGAACGTCTCCTGCCTGAAGACCGACTGCAACTGCCCCGACAGATCGTACGTCCAGGCGTGGTACGGACACGTGAAACGTTCCTTGTGGCCGCACGCAACGTCTTCGAGGCGCGCGCCGCGGTGTCGGCACGCGTTCAGGAACGCCCGCACGACACCGGTCTGATCGCGCACCACGATCATCGGAACGCCGGTGTCTTCGTGAGTTTTGAAGTCGCCGGCATTCGGTATCTCAGACCCGAGACAGATCAACGTCGCGCCTTTACGAAACAGCCGTTCGCGTTCCTCCTGCCATAGCGTTTCGTCGGTGTAGGTCGTTGCGTCGATCACCAGAGGCTGATCCGCCATCGCCGTGGTGCCACTTGCCAGATAGTCGAGGCAGCGGCGCGCAACGGCGTTGAGTTCGAGCGTGTCCATGATTTCGGTCCTCGGTCTGGTGCCTTTGTACCGGGGGCCGAAAAAAAAGGCAACTCTGACGGTTTTCTATCCCGGGGCGGGTTTGGCAGCCGTTTTCGGTTGCGCCGCCGGCTTTGCGGGCGCGCTTTTCGCCCCGCCAGCGGCCGCAGCCTGGGCTGCCGCCGCTGGCGCCGGCGCGCTATTGGCAACCAGGTCACTGCGGTCCTTGATCAACGGCTCGCCAACGTACGCGGCGAGCTTGAACGCGCCAGCCTGTCCCTTGCGCGTGACGATAAAATCGCCCTTCGGTGTCGGTTGATAGAACTGATAGTCGAATTCGCCGTTCTTCGTTGTGGCGTTCAACGAAAGCACCGGTTGGCCGGTCGGGTCCGGCGCATCGGACACGCCCATGACGCGCAGATTCGCGACCTTGTTGACGAGTTCGGTGACGGCGTCCTGTTGCAATTTCTGGTCCGGCGCCATTCCGTCGAGCGTCCACACGGCATCCTTGTGTTGCAGGATCCAGTGGTCCGGCCGTGTCAATGTCGTGATGTCGCCGCTCGGCTTCAACAACTCCTTGTCGAGCCAGTCATCGGCTCGCGCGGTGGCTTCGTAGTTGGCAAACGAAATCGCATAGATGTCGTTCCCATCGGCGCGGCGCGCGTGCACTTTCTTGAAGCCGGGCGAAGTACCCAGATACACATCACCCACCACCTGATCGTGATCCATCAGTTTGATCTCGCGCTGGAACTTGTCCGGCGCCACCTCGAATCTTTTCGCCGACTCGGCGCTCGTTGCAACCGGCCACGGCACCTGCACCGCAATCAGCTTGTCGAGCAACTCGCCGACTTTATTGTTGTCGGCGGGCAGCCCCTTGGCACCCGGGAGCAGCCATCCTGAGGCGCCCTTGTGCAAGGTCAGCTTCTGGGCCTTGTCATCGATGATTTCGAGGCCATCGACCTTAGCGCTATCGACCGAAAGCAGATTCGCCGGCGGCTTCGACATAACGCGCTGCTGCCACACCAGGATTCCGCCGAGCACGATCAACTGCAATGCGAGCAACAACGACAGCACTTTCACATGGCGGTTCATGCGGGTTCTCCCCCTCTCTGGCTGGGAGTCTGGCCAGGCGAGTGCGCGGCATCGAGCCACCGGTGGTATTTCGCAACACGGGTCTTCGCGCGCGCCCGGTGTATGCCAAAAATCATCGCGAGCAGCGCCAGCGCCAACGCATAGTTCGAGTATTCGAGCGTCATCCGCTGCGACGGTTCGAGCGACGGGAGGGTGCGATTGAAATGTCCGCGCGAGCGAATCGCCAGCAAGCCGGGATCTTCGAGCGACGCGTCCACCGCATTGGCCATCATCTGCAGCGAATTGCCGTACACCGTGCCTTCGGCAGAGCCGATCATCGCCAGCGTCTGATCGGACAGGAACGTATTGGAAGCGAACACGAACAATCTCGCCGATTCCGGAGATTTGTCGATGACACCCGTAATGACGCCCACATCCGCTTTGTCTTTGTCCTGGTCGGCCCGCGCCTTATCCGACTTGTCTGCGGATGCGTCCTTTTTGCCGCCTTTGTCGTCGTCTTTCGCCTGCGCGAGCAGCGGGTTGGGCTTGTCGGCGAAAAACGATTTGAACGTGCCTTCCACGCTGACACCCAACACCGATGCGCCGCGATCGCCCTCGGGCGTAAACGCGGAGTGACCTCTCGAATCAATCCGTGGCATCACGTCCATGGACTTCGATCGCCAGCTCTCGGCTGAACTCTTCAGCAGATCCGTCACGGTTCGTCCGGTGTTCTTTTTCGCATCGAGGTCGATCGGTGACACCCACGGCATCGTCACCTGCGGCACATCCGCAGTGATCGGCGATACGGCGTTCTTGCCGCGGCCTCGCACGTCGACGAAATACGGATAGTCCAGCATCTGCATTTCCTGGAAGGAGAATCCACCGACCTCGCGTCTGACCGGCACCGGGAACGCCGCGTTCTGCGGATCCATGACGAACGACGGCTGAATGTGAATGCCCTCGAAGTCGAGCCATTTCGAGAGCCCCGTATTGCGCGGTCCAGCGGTCAGCGTTTGCTGCGACAGGCTCGGCGCGAGCGGCGCGGCCGACAGCATCACCGTGCCGCCCTGCATCAGGAACTGATCGATTGCGAAAACCTGCTTGTCGTCGAGGCTCGTCGGATCGGCCACGATCAACACTTCGGCTCCCTCCGGTACCCGACCGTCCTTTAGTTGCGTGCGTTCGACGTTGTGATCGGTCATCAGCGCATCGGCCAGTTGCGTGTACTGATTGCCGCCACTCATGCCGCGCATATAAGCAGGGGTTTCCGGCGCCATGAGCGCGATGGACTTCAGATAGCCGGTCGCAAAACGCTTGAAGGCCGCATCCATCGACCGCTTCAGCGCTTCCTCCGTCAGGTCTTGCGGCAACGGAATCTGCACCACGGTACTGGCGCCGCCGTCCAGCACCAGATAGAAATAGAACGTGTTGGTGTCGAACAGGCTCGCCGCCATCGGACGGAAGCCGTACTGCTGACGGATCCGTTTTGCCACCGCCCCGTCGCCGGCGGCGGGATCGACGAATTCGACCGAAAGCTTGCCACCCGCCGTTTTCTTGTAGTCATCGAGTACTTTGATGACAGTGTCCTTGAACTTCGCAAGCGTCGGCGGCAGCGCGCTGTCCGACGACACATAGCCGACGAATTTCAACGGTTTCGGGATGCTCGCAAACAGGTCGCCACCGGATTGAAAGCCGTACAACACTTTCTTGATGGTGCGGGTGATGTCGTATTCCGGATTGCGCAGCTGTACATCGAGCTTAGACTCACCTTCGACCTTGACCTCGATCAAGTCGCGAAAGCCGAGCACTTCAAACTGATCGCCATACTGAACCAGCACGTCGAAATAGGAGTTCACCAGGCTCGATTGATAGCGGTCGGCAACCTGAAACGGCACGGGTCGGATGCCGTATTTGTTGTTTGCTTCGTTTTCGGCTTCGGGATCCTTCGCCGGGTCGACGATTTCAACGTGAATCTTGCCGTGACCGGCGATTTCGTATTCACGCAAAAGATCCTTCAGCTGCGGCACCAGCGGCGCCAGCAGCGGATGCGTCTTCGACGAAAAATAGCCGCGGATCAGCAGCGGTTCGCGCAGTTGATCGATGTAGTTCATCGTAGCCGGAGAAATCGAGTACAGACGCCCCTGCGTCACGTCGACTCGCGCGCTCGTCAGCGGCGCCAGCCAGAGGTTCGCGACCAGCAGATTCGCAACCACCAGGCCGATGCCCAATTGCCACGCGCTGTGCCGGCGCTGATCGCCGTCCTTCGCCCAACGCTGCCGTTCCAGCGCAAACACATTCAATGCGAGGAACGTGATCGTCAGACTGACGTAGTAGTAGAGATCCCGGAAATCCAGCACGCCCCGCGTGATTGATTCGAATCGCGACCCCGTACCGATGGCGCGCATCCAGATACCCAGGTCGTTGCCGGCGAGATCGGTCAGCAGCGGCGCGCCGATGAGATACAACGCACCGCAGGCGAGCGTTGCCAGGATCAGGCTGACAATCTGATTGTCGCTGCGCGCGCTGACGGTCAGCCCGATGGCGATGTATGCGCCGCCCAGCAGCATTGCTGCGAGATAACCCGCGAGCACGGGACCCCAATCGAGGTTGCCGACGTATGCCACAGTCAGCGGCAGCGGCAATGTCAGCAGCAGCGCAATCGCAACTAACGTCCAGCAGGCGAGAAACTTTCCGACGACGAACGACCACGTCGTCACCGGCACCGTGGAGACGAATTCGAGTGTGCCGGAACGTCGCTCCTCGCTCCACATCCGCATCGTCAGCGCGCTGCACAGGAATACCAGCAGCAGCGGCAACCATTCGAACATCGGCCGTACGTCGGCGATGTTGCGCGCAAAGAATGCCTCGCCCCAGAAAAAGATGAACAGCGTGATTGCGAGGAAGCTGGCGAGGAACAGATAGCCGATCGGCGACGAAAAGAAAAGCGACAGTTCCTTGGCGGCAATGCGTCTGATGCTGGCTCCGTTCATGCGGCTTCTCCAGCATCGCTGACCTGCCGGAACACCGTTTCCAGATCGCGCTGCTCCGGTGTGACGGAGAAGACCCGGATATTGGCCGCGACCAGCGCTGCGACAACTTGCGCGGCGGTCGCTTCGGCATCTGCGGAAAACGGCACCGCCACACGCTTCGGCCCACTGCTCGTTACCGCACCGAGGCCCTCGATGCCACGCAACGCGCTGGTAATGGCTCCGGGTTCGGCATCGGTGCCGACGAGCAGCCGTTCGCTGCGTTTGAGTGCTGCGAGCGATTCGTCCAGTACCAGCCGACCGTTGCGCAGGATCATCGCGCGATCACACACGGCGCTGACCTCCTGCATGATGTGGGTCGAAAGAATGATCGTCGCTTGCGATGCGAGCCGCCTGATGAGATCCCGCATATGTTGGGTCTGCGACGGATCGAGCCCGTTGGTTGGCTCATCGAGGACGAGAAAACGTGGCTTGTGCAGAATCGCCTGCGCGACACCGACCCGCTGCCGGTAGCCGCGCGACAATGTCGCGATCGCATCGAATGCCTTGATCTGGAGTTCGGTGGCCTCGATCGACTCGCGCACCGCATTGGCCTGATCCTGCGGCGCCACACCGCGCAACTCGGCCGCGTATTCGAGATAGTCGACGACCGTCATTTCGGGGTAGAGAGGGAGGCTTTCGGAGAGATAACCCAGCGAACGCTGTACGACTTTGGGTTGCTCGGCGACATCGATGCCGTCGACGAAGATGCGTCCGGCGCTCGGCTCGAGATAGCCGGTGAGCATCTTCATGATCGTCGTCTTGCCAGCCCCGTTGTGGCCCAACAGACCGACTATTTCGCCTTGCTCGATCGTGAAGTCGACCCGATCGACAGCGAGGAAATCCTCGTATCGGCGTGTCAGCTGTTCCGCTTTGATCACTCACCCCTCCTGTTGGCGCGCCCCGATTCGGCCGCAAGACTACGCAGCCGAGCCGCGATTTCAAGTTTCGACCTTGCACAGACCGCATTGAGCCGGCAATGTTCCGTCTCATGGCGACATCTTTGACAACAACCATGATTCCCTCCGAATCGGGTCATCTCGAAGCGCGCTTCGACGCAGACAGCGCCGCGACTCGAGCGATCGTGTTGTGTCATCCGCACCCGCAATTCGGCGGCAGCATGGACGATGCAGTGATCGGTGTCGTGGACGCTGTCGCGCGCCGTCACGGTTTCGCAACGCTGCGATTCAATTTCCGCGGCGTCGGCCAAAGCAGCGGACGCTTCGGCAACGGCGCGGGTGAGGTCGACGATCTGCTCGCCGCGGTCGCGTGGTTGCGCGATCGCATCGGCGCTGTTCCGATCTGGCTCGCGGGTTATTCGTTCGGTTCGAACATTGTCTGGAAGTCGATCGACGCCGCAGGCGAATTGGCGGGCGTGTTGCTTGTGGCGCCACCGGTTACACGGATGGATTTCTCCAACCGCCCGAACTCCGCCGCCGCTATCGCGTTGATCGCTGGCGACGCCGACGATTTCGTCTCCGCCGCCGATCTGCGTCGTTGGGCCGCGCGCGAAGCGCCGGGCGCCAGCCTGGCGCTCATCGCGGGTGCCGATCACTTCTTCTCGGGCAGCTACGCCGAGCTTAAGCTGGCGACGGAGCAGGCTCTCGCCTGAGCAAATGGAAGGAAAGAGGGTCAGAGCGTCTCTGACGCTCATTCAGATCAGCGCCACGCCCGACACGTACGCGTGGCCCCAAATCACCAGCGCATACGCTGCGAAACCCGCCAGCAGCGGCCCAACGAGTTCGCGCAACACCAGTCGATTCCGCGATTGGACGATTGCCGCGAACGGCACGTTCGACGTCGATCGCGCGAATGCGCTCCAGTCGCCACCCATCGTGCGCGACTTCTTCACATCGATCAGATAGCTTCCGGCGAGCGAGAGAGTGCCGAGGCTGCCGAACAACAACAGCGACGCTACGTCGCCATTGGCTATGATATGCGCCGCGGCCCACAGGGCGACGGCCCACTGAAACGGATGCCGGGTGATGCGCACCACGCCGCTGCCCTCGCCGATCGAGGTGATCTGCGATTCCTGCCCCACCGCCGTCGGGTTGCGCGCCATGAAGCCGCCCAACAGAAATGTAAAGGCGATCGGCATCACGATGAACGGAATCGTCCGCAATGCCGGCGTCGACAGCCACAGGAAATCGACGTGCGATGCGCGGTTGTACGCGATGACCAGATAGACGAGCGTAACGGCGGCGATCAGCGAATACACGCCAAGATAGACACGGTCACCAATCGCTCTCACCAGTACCCCGCGTAAAGGTGTACTGCTGATACCGAGATGAGCGACCACAAACACGACACTGGCCAACAGCAATTCGCCCATATTTCCCCCCGCTGCGATGCGTCGCGATCAGTCGCTCATTGTGCGCATACGGGTTAGAATTTCCAGCGATTTGATCGAGGGGACAGCATGAGGCAGCAGACATGAAAGACGTTGCGGGTAAGGTGGCGTTCATCACCGGCGGTGCCAGCGGTATGGGACTCGCCATGGCGCGCTCATTTTCGGCGGCGGGTATGAAAGTGGCGATCGCAGACATCGAGCAGGACGCACTCGATCGCGTGAAAGCGGAATTCGCCCGGACCAATGCCGAAGTGATCACGCTGAAGGTGGACGTGACGGATCGCGAGGCGATGGAGCGAGCCGCCGCCGAAACCGAGGCGGCGTTCGGCAAAGTGCACGTTGTCTGCAACAACGCCGGTGTTGCTGTCGGCGGGCCACTCGATGCGATGAGCTACAAGGACTGGGATTGGGTGATGGGAGTCAATCTCGCCGGCGTCGTCAACGGCGTGCAGGCGTTCATCGAGCGCATCAAGTCGCACGGTGAAGGCGGCCACTTCGTCAACACCGCCTCGATGGCCGGGCAGATGGCCGTTCCCGGTCTCGGCGTCTACACGACGACGAAATACGCGGTCGTGGGACTGTCCGAGGTGATGCGCGCGGATCTCGCGCCGCACAACATTGGCGTGTCGGTGCTGTGCCCCGGTGTCGTCAGCACCAGCATCTTCAATTCGGGGCGCAATCGGCCGCAGGATTTGCAGGGCGAGGTGGACACAGCCTCGAATTTGCTGGCGGGTGACGGAACCGACGCCGACAACGCCGCACGCGTGGCCGAGATCATGGCCAACGCGCTCGATCCCGCCGTCGTCGGCGACATGGTGCTCGCGGCGATTCAAGCCGACGATGCGTACATCTTCAGCCATCCCGAGTTGAAGCCTGCCGTCGAGGCCCGCAGCGCCGCGATCAACACGTCGTTTGCGCGCTGGGCGCAGTACCGCAAGGATCACAACATATGAGGTCGCTCTGATGGACAGATTGAAGGGCAAGACGGCGCTGATCACCGGCGCAGCACGCGGACTCGGTGCCGCCATCGCGCGACGTTTCGCCGAAGAGGGCGCCGCGATCATCATCAACGATCTCAATCTCGATGCAGCACGCGCGACCGCTAGATCATTGAATGGTACCGGCTTCGCCGCGAACGTCGCCGACTCGAAAGATGTCGCGCGGATGTTCGCCGACATCGCCAAGACGACCGATCGGATCGACATCCTCGTCAACAATGCCGGCATCAGCGGCCTCGAAGGTCGCAACGACAACAATCAGCGCGTCGCCGAGATGATTCAGCGCGCCGAAGCCGCGGCGCGCGGAGAGCCGGTCGAACCGGATAATTCGACGATCGAAACCACCGACGAGGAATGGCACCGGATGCTCGGTGTCCATGTCGACGGAACATTCTTCTGCTGTCGCGAAGCGCTCAAGACGATGACCGCGCAGCGCAACGGCGCGATCATCAACATGAGCAGCATCATGGGCACGTTTTCTCGCGGCGGCGGCACCGCGTATTGCACCGCGAAGGCTGCGATCCTCGGCTTTACGCGCTCGTTGGCGCACGAAGTCGCCGACCGCAACATTCGCGTCAATGCGATTGCGCCAGGCTGGATTCTGACCGACATGACGACTCCATTCGAAGCAATGCACCCGATGCTTGCGGCACAGACGCCGCAGGGCCGCATTGGCGAACCGGACGACATCGCGTGGGCCGCAGTGTATCTCGCCAGCGAGGAAGCCAAATTCATGACCGGCCAGGTGATTTCACCCAATGGCGGCTGGTATATGAGCCAATAGATCGGTCGTGGTCGATCCAGACTACAGCGCGCTGTCGACGAAGTGCTGGATCACCGCGGATCCAATCCACGTGATCGGCGGAATCACGAGATAGAAGGCGAGCCGGCTCGACACGCCGGTGTCAAACGGCCACTCGCGCACCGATTCGATCTCGCGCCGGTAGGCCAGCAACGGCGCGAGCCGAGCGAGAAGTTCGGAGTCCTTCTGCTTCGCCTCAGTCAGCGCCGCGAGTTGGCCATCCAGACGTTCGATCTCTGCAGCCTTTGTCGCAGCGATGGCGCGATGAATGGGCATCAGCGGCATCGCGAACAGAAACAGCATCGGAATCGTCGTCGTGATCAGGCCCGGAATCGATGCGATCGCACTCAGCTGGCTGTTCAGCCACAGAATGGGAAAGGCGGCCTGCGCGCCGATGATCGCCAATGTCAGGATCACCGCGACACGCGCGAATGGGGTCAGAGTGCGCGGTTGCAACAGATCGACCCGGGTTCGCCGACCGAGGCGGGAGAACACCAGCGCGATCTGAAACAACCCGGCGACCACCGTCATCATCACGATCCACACCAGCATCGTGCCCCACGCCACCGCGGCGTCGATGCGATTTCCGGTGAACGCCTGAACCAGCCCATTTGCCCGCGTCAGCGCAACGTTGTGCGCGACACCCGCTGCGACGCCGATGACGAGGATGATCGATTGCGCGCGAACCGACCGCTGCCCGATCGAATGTCGCCAGCCGTCGATCTGGCGGGCTGTCGCGTTCAACCGCGGCGCGAGGTCGGCGAATGCATCCTCGCAACGCGCCACCGTGTAGTGAAACGTCGGCACGACATAGGCAATGATCACCGCGAAGAACAGGGCCGCCGTTGGCGCACCCGTGTTTGACGAATTGCCACCGAACATGCCGACCGCGGCATACGCGCCCAGCAGAATCAGCAACACGGCAACAGCCGTGAACACACGGCCAAAGCGTACATCCGGCACCAGCCGCAGGATCCATATTCGTCGCGGGACACTCATACGCACAATCTCACTATACCGGCCGTCGCGTAGCGCGCCGCTCGATATTTGTTCGCGTCCGTGTCGATCTGGCGCCTCGCCAACCGACACATATGAGCATCGGATGGAGAACGGATATGACAATCCTGCGTGAACTGCTCGATTGGCATCGGCGATGGATCCGCATGCGCGAGATTCGCTATCGATACCTCGTCGCGATCCTCGATGACTGCGATGGCACCGCCAGCGGCAGACCGAGCCCTGTCAACAATGACCTCGGCACGGCAGATATCGATCAATGGCTGTCGGGAACCTGCGTCGCGCCAATCAACGCATCCAGCACCTGATTCGGCTGCTCCGACAACATCGCGTGCCCGCATCCGGCAAGCGCAACCAGGCGCGCATTCGGGATCTGCTCCGCGAACGCGCGGCCGCTGCGGGCCGGCGTCATCTGATCCGCTTCGCCGACGATGACCAACGTCGGCACCGCGATGGCTGCCGGATCCGAGGTGTATGCGTTGCACGCCGCAAGGTCAGCGTGATGAACGCCGCGAGCCGACCGCTCGATCAAGCGGGCACCGCCGCCGAGCATCCACAAACCGGGATTCGGACTGCCCCCGAGTCGCGCCCGCACGCTGTGACTCCAGCCGTTGGCCATCTCGGTGGCCGACGCGTCGTTGTCGAGCGCGGCAGTGAGCAAACGTTCGGTGACCGGCATCGGCGCCGATACACCGAGCAGCGCCAACGCCTCCACCCGCGACGGATGGCGGGTGGCAAACGCCTGCGCGATCAACGCACCCATGCTGTGTCCCGCGATCGTGGCGTGGGTGACCGCCGCGGCATCGAACAGCGTTGCGAGCCAATCGGCCATCGCTTCGATCGTCGTCAGCGGCGGCCCGTCCGAACGGCCATGTCCCGGCAGATCCGGAACCAACACACGCATGCCGTGGCGGGCGAAATAGCGCGCCGGCATCACCCAAACGGTGTGGTCGTGTGCGGCGCCGTGCAGAAAAACGATCGTGGCCGCGTCCGCGCGTGGATGCCCGCTGCCGGTGCCCACGAACACGGTGCGCCCGCCGACGCTGACCCGCATTTCAGGTCACCGATCGCTGCGCGCGGTGCAGCGCCCGGCCGAGGTCGTCGATCAGATCGTCGACATCTTCGATGCCAACGGACAATCGCACCAGGCCTTCGCCAATGCCGGCGGCAAGCAGTGCATCGGCGTCCATACGGTGATGCGTCGTGCTGGCTGGATGAATCACCAGCGACTTGGCGTCACCGACATTGGCGAGGTGCGAAAAGATCGCCAGATTCTCGATGAACACACGGCCCGCGGCGCGACCGCCGTTGATGTCGAACGACAACACCGCGCCGGCACCGTGCGGCATCAATTGCCGCGCGAGTTCATGATCGGGATGTGTCGGCAGATCGGGATGACTGACGCTTCGCACGGCCGCGTGCTCGGCGAGGAATGTCGCGATTCGCTGCGCGTTCGCTACGTGCCGGTCCATTCGCAGCGACAGCGTCTCGAGACCCTGCAGGATCTGAAACGCCGTCGTCGGCGCCATGCATGCGCCGAAATCACGCAGTCCTTCTCTGCGCGCGCGCGTGATGAACGCCTGTGGACCGAATTCTTCGGCAAACACCAGATCGTGAAAACCCGCATAGGGTTCCGTCAACGTCGCGAACCGGCCGGATGCTTCCCAATCGAAGCGGCCGCCGTCGACCAGCACACCGCCAATGACGACTCCGTGTCCCGACAGAAATTTCGTCGCACTGTGCAGCACCAGATCCGCGCCCCATTCGAGGGGCCGCATCAGGTACGGCGTTGTGAAGGTCGAATCGATCAGCAGCGGCAAGCCAGCATCGTGTGCCACGCGTGCCACAACGGGGACGTTCAGCACTTCCAGACCCGGATTGCCGAGCGTTTCCCCGAACAAGAGGCGCGTATCGGAACGGATCGCCGCGGCAAAAGCCGCGGGATCACGGGGATCGACGAACGTTGTTGTGATACCGAAACGCGGCAGCGTGTAGGCAAGCAGGTTGTGGGTGCCGCCGTAGATCGAGCGCGACGCAACGATGTGATCGCCGGCGCCGCACAACGTCGCAATCGCAAGATGCATCGCCGCCTGGCCGCTCGCGGTGGCGATCGCGCCTACACCGCCCTCCAGCGCTGCGACCCGTTCTTCGAGGACCGCGTTGGTTGGATTCGACAACCGCGAGTACACGTGTCCGGCGCGTTCGAGGTTGAACAGGCCGGCCGCGAAATCAGTATCGGGAAAAACGAACGCTGCTGACTGGTAGATCGGCGTAGCACGCGCACCCGTCGCCGGATCCGGGCGCTGGCCCGCATGCAG
This sequence comes from uncultured Gammaproteobacteria bacterium, assembly GCA_963812255.1. Lineage (GTDB taxonomy): Bacteria > Pseudomonadota > Gammaproteobacteria > Pseudomonadales > Azotimanducaceae > DATJGR01. The sequence continues at coordinate 669,380 of CAWEUM010000003.1, forward strand.
CGAGCGTGTGTCGAAGCCGCTGCCCTTATCTGCCATCGAGCCACCCCGTGAGTCGCTGCGTCAATCCGGGAAAAGGCGTCATTCCAGATAACGATCTCGCAATGCCGCGCGCCGTTGCGCGTCGATGCCGAGCGCCTTCTCCAGATAAACATCGAACGAGCCGTAGCGCGTATCGATCTCGTCGAGCGCTGCGTGGATGTACTCTTCGCGCACGCCGGACAGCGCCTTCGCGGTCTCGACGTCAACATCACCGTAGTGCCCGTGCAGACGCGGCACGATGAAGCGCTCGAAATCCATCGCTTCGTTGGTCAGCAGGTAGTCTTCGATCACCGTGTCGCGCGACACACCGAGCGCAAACTGAATCACCGCGACACCGAAGCCGGTGCGGTCCTTGCCAGCAGCACAGTGAATCAGAAAGCCTCTTTCGTCAGCCGCCCACAACGCATCGAAGACGCGGCGGTAGTCGGCGTGATGTGCGCGCGCCAGTTCGCGATTGATTTCTGTCATGTAGCGCACGCGGCCCGCCAGATCGAGCCCGCCGAACTCCATCGCTTCGCGCAGCTTCACGCCGCTGTCGGGGTCGATCGGCACATGCACCTGGCGCGGATCGTGCTGCGGAAACGGCGTCGGCTCGAGTTGTCGCTCGTCATCGCGACGCAGGTCGCAGATCACGCCGATGCGCAGGTCGCGCACCGCGCTACATCCATCCGGCGTCAACGTAGAGAGGATGCCCGAGCGAAACAACACACCCGTTCGAACGCGGCCACCGTCCACCGTGTCGTAACCGCCGAAGTCGCGCAGGTTGACCGCCCCCGGGACGTCGAGAATGCGATTCATCGGGTGTTCCCGAATGCGCGCGCCCGGATCATTTCCGTCAGTTGCACGCAGGTCTTCAGCTCATCGCAGTCGATCTCGGTACGCGGCGTCATTGAACATTCCTGACGAATACGAAGGGCGCTATCGTACGAGGCGTTGCCACATCGACACAAACCTCAGCAGCAAGCTTCAGTCGTACCCGATCAGAATCAGCCGATTCGCCAACTCGTTCTGGTTGTCGGCGGTCTTCGGCACGGCTTCAGCGAGAATCTCACCGCATTCACCGATCGCCTGAACGAACCCCGGTGTCACGCGCTTGCGCTGCACGTTCGCGATGAAGCGATCGACGATATCCTGCCAGCGGCCGTTATCGACATGCGTGCTGACGCCGCGATCGGCGAGGATTTCGACGTAGCGCTCCGCCTCGGAAACGAAGATCAGCAGGCCTGTTTCACCGCTGGTGTGGTGTAAACCGTTGTCGAGGAACTGCCGGCGCGCCATGTTCGATGCACGCCAGTGGCCGAGCCGTCGCGGGATGATGCGCCGCGCCATCGCTGGAAATCGGACCAGCAGCACGAGCACGCAGAATAACACCAGTTGAGTGGCCACGAAGACGAACGCACTCGGATGCAGGGCCAACAGCGGCGCGCTCAGCAGCAGCGCGCCCACTGCCGCGTACGCCATCGCCAGGTGCACATAGTCGTCGCTGCGCGCAGCGAGTACCGCCACCAGTTCCGCGTTGGTACGCCGCTCCACGTCGGTGATCGCATCGGCGATCTCGGCGCGCTCACGTTCTCCGAACAGGCTCATCGTTCACCTACCAACTGCCTGACGCGCCGCCGCCGCCGAAACTGCCGCCGCCGCCGCTGAATCCGCCACCACCCCCGAAGCCGCCACCTCCGCGACCGCCGCCCATGCCGTTGAGTACGCTACCCCAGAGGATCGCGCGTCCCAGTCCACCGCCGCGTCCGCCGCGACGACCACCACCAAACCCGCTGATGACGATGAACAGCACGATCAGCCAGAAGATGCCCACGTGCAGACCTTTGACAGGGCTCTTCGCCGGGCGCGCGTCGCCTTGCCCGCCCAACACGTCCATGATGGCGCTGACACCAGCGCGCACGCCCGCATCGTAATCGCCTTTGCGAAATTCGGGCACGATGCGCGTGTTGATGATGTTCGACGACATCGCGTCGGTCAGGTCACCTTCTAGTCCGTAACCCACCTCGATTCGCACCTTGTGTTCCGCTTTCGCGACGATCAGCACCACGCCAGTGTCATGCGCCTTGCCGCCGATGCCCCAATGGCGACCCAGCTGATATCCGTATTGCTCGATCGGCACGCCGTCCAAACTCGGTATCGTCGCCACCACGATCTGCCGGCCGGTTGCCGCGTCGTATGCCGCGAGCTGCTGCGTCAATTCGGCACGCGTTCGCGCGTCGAGAATACCGGCCGCATCGACGACACGGCCCGTCAGCGGCGGAAACGTCTGCGCTGCATGCGCGAATGCTGCCGCCAGCAGCAGCGCAACGAGCACCGGCGCGCGTCGCATCAGAATTTGACGACCGGCGCGGTAGCCGCGCCTTCGGATGCGGTGAACGATTCGCGCACCTTCATATCTCGATACATCAATGCGTGCCAGATGCGGCCGGGGAATGTCCGAATCTCGGTGTTGTAGCGCTGCACCGCGGCGATGTAGTCACGACGCGCCACACTGATGCGATTTTCGGTGCCCTCGAGTTGCGATTGCAGCTGCAGGAAGTTCTGGTTGGCCTTCAGATCGGGGTAGCGCTCGACCACCACCATCAACCTCGACAACGCGCCGGTCAGCGCTGCCTGGTTTTTTTCGAACGCCTTGAACGCTTCCGGATCCGACATGGTTTCGGGCGTCACGTTCATCTGCGACACCTTCGCGCGCGCTTCGACGACAGCTTGCAGCGTGTCCTGTTCGTGGGTCGCATAGCCCTTTACGGTGGCCACGAGATTCGGCACCAGATCGGCACGGCGCTGATACTGGTTCTGTACCTGTCCCCACGCCGCCTTGACTTGTTCGTCGTAGCTCGGAATCGTGTTGATGCCGCACCCGGAAACGATGGCCGCCACGATCGTAAACAGTCCAATTCGTGCCACACGCATATCGATCTCCCGGTGATGGATGCATGCACTATGTGGGCAATGCAACCGCGCATCAAGATGGCGACGTACTCTATGGATTTGGCCGAAACGTCTCTCTACACTGCTGGGCGTACCACCGACGCGCCAATCATGGAGGGTTCCACTTGAACACGCGCAAAGGCTTTCTGTTTCAGAATGCACTCGTAATCGCGATGAGCCTGAATCTCGTCAGCCTCGGCTGCATACCGGCCGCTCACGCGGCGGTGATCGGCACTCCGACGTTCAGCCAATCGATGTCGCGCGATGCACGGATCGAACGGATCAACGGTTTCCTCGCGAGGGATTCGGTACGCAACCAGATGATCAGCCTTGGCGTCGAACCCAACGACGCCCAAACGCGCGTGGCCGCGCTGACCGACAGCGAACTACAGGCGCTCGATCAACGCATCGACTCAATGCCGGCCGGCGGTGATGGCTTCTTTGCCCTCGTTGGCGTCGTATTTGTGGTGTTGCTGATCCTCGAACTACTCGGTGTGACCCATATCTTCAGCAAATTCTGACTGAGGAGATGAACCGATTGCTTCAGCGATCGCATCCAACTGCGTCGCGCCCCGCAGCCTGTGCGGCAACGGCTTTCGCGCGCGTATCGTCGATCGCCGCGCGCAGTTCACTCGGCTGATCGGTGCCCGTAGCGCGTGCCAGCGCTGCATCAGCGTAGCTGACCGCGCGCGTTGCGCAACCGAGACCCAACATCACCTCTGAAAGATTGTTCAGCGCACTGGGATTATCCGGCGATAGACGCAGCACCCGGTCGTATGCCGCCTTCGCCGCAGGCAGATCACCCAAACGGAACGCGGTGGTAGCGAATCCGAACGACGCAACCAGATTGTCGGGCCAACGAGCCAGCGCGGTCGCATACGCGTCGCGCGCTACCGAAATCTCGCCGAGCGCTTCGAGCGGAACGATTGACGCGACATAGCGAGTGGCGTCGGCTGTCGCTGGCAGTGTATCCGCGGCCAGGGTCACCAGACCCCATTGATTCGACTTGCGCCAACTGCGAAGGAAATCCGCATACGGCATCTCCAGGCGTTCGGTGGTACCCGATCGCAACAGCATTGTTTGCTCAGACGATTGGTAACCGATGACGACAGCGTAGTGCCACACGTGTAGCGGGCCTACGCCGAGGTCCTGTAGCACCAGCACTGGATGACCGGCATCGAGTTCTGCAAACAAGGTCCCTGCATCTGGTGAGAGTACGTACGGAATACGTTGATGGCGGCGCGCCGCGGCGATCAGCTCGAGCTGCAGCGAGCCGTGGCGGGCCGGTAGATAGGTTTGCGGCACCAGTTCCTCGGGCGTGACCCGCGTGCCCGACGCATCCAGCACCGCTGCGAGCGCCGCAGGGCCGCACTGGTGGGTCTGCTGCGCAAAAAACGGCGTCGCGGTGAGTTCCATACCGGGGCCCGCATCGCTCGGAAAAACGATCGGCGGATTGTGCGTGCAGCCGACGACCAGTGCCAGCAGCACGCCAACGAACGCGCTCTGCCGCGATGAATTCAGCGTGTGACCGCCGTTCAAATCAGTCCGCTGCAGCCGTCAACGCAGTGATGGCTGTGACGATCTGTGGCCACACCTGGCGCGGCAGATCGTGACCCATGCCGTCGATCAACATCAGCTGCGATCCGCGCAACGCTTCGTGGGTATCGATGCCACCTTCGACCGGCACCAACGGATCCGCCTTACCGTGAATCACCAGCGCCGGAAGCTCGAGGCTCGACAGCGCTTGCTTGCGGCTGCCGTGCGACGCCACCGCGGCCATTTGGCGTGCGACGCCGACCGGATAGAACGAGCGCTCGAATGCTTCCAGCGTCCGCGCCCGCATCTCTTCGGGATCCACGCGAAATCCGGGACTGCCGATGATCGTCGATACGCTGACGGACCGCGCGAGGACCTCGTCGCGATTGGTACCCGACGGACTCATCAACGCAGCCATGGCTTCGGGTTTCGACGGTGGCAGGTCGCGATTGCCGGTGCTCGACATGATCGATGTGAGACTCTTGACGCGCTTTCGATCGTTGATCGCCATCGCCTGAACAATCATGCCGCCCATCGATGCGCCGCAGATATGCGCCGCGGGAATATCGAGTGCATCGAGCAGCCCGAAGCCGTCTGCCGCCATGTCGTTGAGCGTGTACGGCGCCGATACCGCCTCGCCAGCGGCCATCTGGGTCATCATCGCAGCGATGTCGGGCAATCCCGCCGAATCGAACTTCGTCGACAGCCCCACGTCCCGGTTGTCGTAGCGCACGACGAAATGTCCAGCATCGGCGAGTTGCTCGCAGAACTCGGCGCGCCAGTGAATCATCTGCGCGCCGAGGCCCATCACCAACAACAGCGGCCGCCCGGAGCGTTCGCCGAATGTGTCGTACTCGATCTGGATGCCGTTTGCCCGCGCCTGCGCCATGCGTTTCGCCTCGTCAATCGTTTGGTGGCGCGGATTGTACTACGCAGAATGTGCCTGGCAGTTTGCTAGTACGGTTTTGTACGGTAGCCTGCTTCCAGACCTCACTTGATGCCGGGCCACTTCATGACGCCATTCGATTCGCCACACTTCGTAAACACCAACGGCATCCGCATGGCAGTGTACGAACTGGGCGCCGGCAAGCCGCTGGTGTTGTGCCATGGCTTTCCAGAACTCGCGTTCTCGTGGCGGCATCAACTGCAGCCGCTCGCTGATGCCGGCTATCACGTGATCGCGCCGGACCAGCGCGGCTATGGCGCCACCGACAAACCGGCCGCGGTCGAATCGTACGATCTGGTTCAGTTGACCGGCGACCTGGTCGGCTTATTGGATCACTACGGGTACAAAGACGCCGTGTTCGTCGGGCACGACTGGGGCGCGATCGTCGTTTGGGGCATGGCGCTGCTGCACCCCGATCGGGTCGCGGGTGTCATCAACCTGAGCGTGCCGTTCCTCGATCGCGGCACCACCGAATGGGTGGCGTTCTGGGAGAAGATGCTTGGTGGCGATTTCTACATCGTTCATTTCAACCGTCAACCGGGCGTCGCGGACGCGGCGTTCGCGCGCAACCCGAAGAATCTGCTGCGCAACCTTTATCGCACCGGGCAATGGAATGCGCCGCCTCGCGCAGCGCGCCCCGGCATGGCGATGATCAGCCTTGTCGACGAAACCAATCCCCCGGGGCAGCTGATGATGTCGGAGGCGGAACTCGACGTATTCGCAAACGCGTTCGCCAACGGCGGCTTCACCGGGCCGATCAACTGGTACCGCAACTTCACGCGCAACTGGCATACGCTCGGCGAAGTGCCACAACACGTCGCATGCCCTGCGCTGATGATCCACGGACGCTACGACATGGTGCAGGCGTCGGATAAGATCAATGAGTTCGTGCCACGCGTCGAAGTCGAAACGCTCGACTGCGGTCACTGGATTCAGCAGGAAAAACCGACCGAAACCAACCAGCTGATGCTGGACTGGCTGGCGCGAAACTATCCGGCGCGGTAACCGCCAAGCGACCACCGTGCGGGATGCGACTCAGACGAGCGTGATGACGGCCCCGACCAGCGAGCCGATCACCAATACCGCGGTGGCCAGCACGCCGACCAACACCCCGGGGCCGCGCTTGTCCGGCTCGCCAATGTAAAGATTGAAATACAACGCGCGGCCGACGATGAACGCGACACCGAGAATCGACGCCCACATTTCTGAGACGAAAAACGCGAAAGTGAACAAGCTCGGAATGAACATCACGAGCTGTTCCATCGTATTCTGGTGAACACGATTGTAGCGCTCGAACATTTCGTTCCCGGTGGTCGCCGGCGCCTTGACGCCGTATTTCCCCCGCGCCTGACCCACTTTGATACTGAAGAAGAAGTACTCGAGCAGCGCCAACATGGCGACTATGGTGACCCAGGCCATCGCATCCCCTCCGATTCGGTAGTCATTCGAGATCCCACACGTGGATCATCCACCATTGCCGCGTCGTTGATCAAGCTGACAATCCCGCTGGGGGGAGGAAATGGGGTCAGAGTGCCTTTTTCTCTCGCCGTCGTGACAGCAAAAAGGCACTCTGACCCCATTTCCACGCATTGTGTCCGTCGCCCGCCGATAGCATGATGCCCCGACCATGACCATCGACCTCGAACTGTTCCAGTTTCGCTTCTCGCACTACAACGAGAAGGTGCGCTGGGCGCTCGACTACAAAGGTCTACCCCACAAGCGCACCGATCTGCTGCCTGGCCCCCACGCGGCCACGGTCAACAAGCTCACCGGCCAGACCCAGACACCGGTGCTGCGCATGGACAACGAGTACGTGTCCGACTCTGCGTGGATCATCGAGCGTCTCGAGATGATCTTCAAAGACACCCCGACACTGTTTCCTTCCGACGAGGCAACCCGCGGCCGCGCGCGTGAAATCGCGCGCCACTTCGACTTCGTCGTTGGGCCGGCGGCACGCATCTGTGTGTTCGTCGCGATGTTGGACGAGCCGGATTACATCGCTCGCCTCTTTGCATCCGGTAAACCACTGCTGCCACGCACGCTGTACCGCGCCGCGCTGCCACTGCTGAAAGGCCGCATCAGGAAAGGCAACGGCATCACCAGCCGCTTCGCGATCACCGAAGCCGAACGCCTCGTAGCGGACAACATGGAATCGATCAGGCGGATCACGTTCAAGACGCGCTATCTGGCCGGTGACGGGTTCACCATCGCCGACCTGACCGCGGCATCGCTACTGGCACCGCTGATCGACCCGCCGCATCCGGACATGCGGAAACCGACGCCGATGCCGGAGCGTCTGGCACAAGTCACGCAGCGCTGGCGTGAGCATGAAGCAGGAAAGTGGGTGCTCGAAATGTACGAGCGGCACCGGCCGATCGTCGAGCTTGCGAAGCACTAATTCGCAGTCGGCACGTCACATGCGCCTATTGATCGAGGGATGAACTCAGGGGTCTCTGCTAACCATGAAGCTGCCACCGGCTTCGGCGACCGTCGCGTCTGTGTCCTGGCGAATCACGCGTCCCTCGAGTTGAACCAGGCGGCCCTTGCGTTTCAGCATGCGGCCTTCCATGCGCACTGGCGTACCGATCGGCAATGACTCGCGATAGCGAATATCCGCGCGCGCGGTGAAGCACCGTTCACCCTGTAACCAAAGCCAGTTCGCCATCACGTCATCGAGCAGACTGAAGATGATGCCGCCGTGCGTGAGCCCCTGATATCCCATGTGCGCTTCGGTCGGCGTGAACTCCGCGCGACACACATCGCCATCGATGCGGAAGTTCAATTTAAGACCGATCGGGTTCGCCGGACCACAGACGAAGCACTGATTGGCCGACGACTCGATCAACGAACTCATCGGCAAACGCCCCAACGAAAAGTGTGGATATCATGCGGGCTTTTCAAAAGAATACAACGCGTGATCACGCTGCCGCACATCGAACAACGCTTGGCCGACTATACGGCGCAGCTCTCTCCGATCAGATCGTCGACGCGCCAGGCCGCCGTGGCGATGATCCTGCGCGAGCGTGATCGCGATGGGCAGCGCGTGACGGATTTGCTGTTCATCCGACGCGCCGAAAAGCGTGGCGATCCGTGGTCCGGCCACATGGCGTTTCCGGGCGGCCACAAGGAAACCTCGGACGCTTCACTGCTGGCGGCTGCGATGCGCGAGACACGCGAAGAGATCGGTCTCGATCTCGGCGGTGCCGCGAGGCACATCGGTACCATCGACCACCAACGTGCACAGCCGCGCGGCCAGGCGTTGAATATGGTGATCGCGCCTTACGTGTTCCGGTTAGACAGCGAGCCAGCGTTTCGACCCAACCACGAAGTCGCCGAAGTCGTCTGGACACCGCTGGATGCAATCGCTCGCGGCGCCAACCACACCACGGAAGAACGCATCATCAACGGCTCACCGGTGTTGTTCAGCGGCTATCGCATCAACGGCGGTCACTTCGTCTGGGGACTGACCTATCGCATGATGCAGTCGTTCTTCCAAGCGCTCGATCCGAACTGGGAGCCGCCCGACGATCAGGACTGAGCGCGCCTCAGCCGAAGCGATAGCCGCGATAGTCTGCGATGGCCAGGCCGGCGGCGACCGATGTGAAGGGATCGTGTTCGACGACACGCCCCGGAAATCGGTCCTCGAGTATCCGTCGCACCGCCGGGATCAACGACGAACCGCCGGTACGCAATACCAGATCGATCCCATTCGACGCAAGGCTACACTTCTCTAGCGTATCGTCGACGCCACGTTCGAACTGCTCTAGCAGATCACCGATCAGGTCTTCGAAACGCGCGCGCGTCAGCGAGATCTCGACATCGATCTCGGGAATGTCGAGCACTGCTTCGTCTGCCGACGACAGCGCGGCTTTGAAATCCTTGATGGCTTGAAACGCGGTGTAGCTCAAGTTCTGCTGGATCAGTTCGCGCAACCGGCGAAACTTGTGCGCCGCAGGACCGCCACGCTCGATGCAGTCCATCATCGGCGTGGTGTACTTGTTCTGATTCAGCAGATAGGTCACCGCCCAATTGAGCAACAGATCCTCGTAGTCCTCGAACGGAAAGCGGGTTTCGATTTCCTGTTTGTCGAAACCACGCCGACGCCAGATTTCCCCCTTGCCGAGCACCGGAAACAGCAGTGTGCGGAACAGACGTTGATCGATGTGGTCACCGCCGAGCGCAACACCGTGAGTCGTAATCACATCGAAGTGATCCGCCTCGGCACGCAGGACGCTGAAATCCAGCGTACCGCCCCCGAAATCGACCGTCAGCACGAAGCGGCCCGCCATGTCGGGGTGCGCATCCAGGTAACTGACCGCGGCTGCAATCGGCTCCGGATAGAACACATGCTCTTTTATGCCGGCGTGGCCATATGCCTCGCCTAGACGCGCCAGCGCCAACTTATCGCGATGCGGGTCGCGACCCTCGAACTTCACCGGGTGTCCCACCCACGCGCGCGACACGTCGCCGATGCCTGCTTCGATCACGCGGCGCACGTGCAACAGGATGGGCGTGACCAGCGCGACCAGACGAAAAGGATGATCGAACACCATCAACCGCCGTACGTTCGGATCGCCCAACAGACGCTTCACGCCGCGAAACAAGCGTCCCTTCAGTCCGCCGTCGCGCACCGGTTGCCCGTAGACCTTCTGCGTAAGCGTCTCGACCGGACGACGCCCTTCCGGGTCCGGATCGCCGACCATCAACATCGACTCACCGATCACTTCGGGTACCAGTTCGACGGTGCGCCCGACGTTGTCGCTGATGTATCGATCGATCGCAGCGAGACCCGTGAGTGTCTGCAGTTCGGAATCGATGTAGGTCGCCGAAGGCATGATCTGCTCGGGCGCATCGAGTTCGATCAACCTCACGCGCTGTCCGTCGTATATCGCCGCCGCGGTATTCGTTGTTCCGAAGTCGATGCCGACGCCGACCCGTTTCACGACACTAGCCGTCAACGTTCACCAGCACACCGGAAGCGCGAAGCGCAGCGGCGGCCTGCGCGTCCATCCCGAGCCAGTCCGCCAGTACCGCCTCGTTGTGTTCGCCCTGGCGCGGCGAACCGCCTCGGGCACCACTCGCGGCGGCAGAGAATCGATACGGCGATTGCACAACGGGGCGTTGTCCGCCGCCCCGATCGTCGACCTGCGTGATCGTGCCGCGATGCTTCACCGTCGGCAGCGCGAGCGCCTGCGCGCCCGCGCGGACATCACCCCACGCGAGGTTCATCTGATCGAGCGCAGCGATCACCGCCTCGCGGTTCGGCAGGTCTTTGAAATACGCCTGCGCGGTTGCGCGGCGCAATCTGATCTTTTCTTCGAGCGACGCATTCGCCGGCGTCGGATCGACCACGCCGCAGCGGGACACGAGTTGTTTCCAAACGTGGCGAAAATCGCTCGCAATCAGCAGCGTGCCGGCAGCGGTATCCCACACCTCACTCGGCATCGGCTTGAGGTGCTCGACATCATCGACCACATAGTGCAACGCGTCGTCGGTCACCAGCATCGAGTCGACCATCGCGATGTCGATGTGCTGGCCCGCGCCGGTTCGATCCCTCATCAACAGCGCCGACAACAATCCAACCAGACCATGCAACGCTGCGTTGGTATCGGCGATCGACACAGCAATGTCGGTCGCATGCGCGCCCGTCACCTTCTGCTGGCGCGCGATCAGCCCGGATTCCGCGTGCACGATTGGCGCATACGCGGCGCGGCGCGATTCGGGGCCGTTGTGGCCGAATCCAGAGATGGACAGCATCACCAGTCGCGGATTGACCTGCTGCAACACGTCGTAACCCAAACCGAGGCGCCCCATGACGTCCGGACGAAAGTTCTCGATCAGCACGTCTGCTTTCGCCACAAGCTGTTTGATCAGGTCTGCGCCACCGGCAACGTCGAGGTCGACGCAGATGCCGCGTTTGCCGACATTCTGCTGATTGAAGTAGCCGGCCTGACCGTTGATCCGCGCACCCCAGTTGCGCGTGACATCGCCGACGGGCGGCTCGACCTTGACGACATCGGCGCCCAGATCGGCAAGCATCCGGCCGGCGAACGGTCCCGCCAACACGCGCGACATATCGAGCACACGAATGCCTGCCAACGGGTAATTCATGGCGCGGCCAGGATCACGGCGATGAATTGTCGTCGCCGATAGCGGCCGGCGAGCTTTGCGAAGAAATCGCCAACCACCATCGTCAACCCGTATTTTCGGACCAGTCCAGCATGCGCTTCCTCGATCTCGGCTGCATCGAACACCAGACGTGCCTTGGCGTCCATCCACTCGCCCAGCAACCTGCCGCGCATGTCGCACGCAGCAATGCGCGCGCGCGACGTCAGACGAATTCGCTTCACTTTGCCGGCATCCGGTGCGCTGAACACGTAGAAGGTGTCGCCGAGCGTCGCGAACCAGACCGGTGTGGTCACCGCGTTGCCGTTCCTGCGAAAGGTCGCGAGACTGAAATACTTCGCATCCTCGAGCCCCACAGGCCCCTCCTGACAAAGGCCGGGAATAGTAAACCCGGCCCATCCGATGTGCTAGTTTGAACTGCCACGCAAGGAGCGTCGCTCGTGGGCGAGGTGATCAAGTTTCAGCGCCCGTCGGCCGCTAAGCGCGCCGAAGGCAAAACGCTGTGTCGCAGCGGGTTTCACAAATGGCGAATCGCGCAGAAAAAGCAATTCGACGTGCGGCGTGGACGCCTCGTCACTTTGCACCGTTGCGAGCGCTGCGGCGCGACGAAAACCACGCTCGACTAGCACCTGCTCAGGAAGCGAGCGCCTCGGCCGGCATACAAACCCCGGTGCCACCGAGCCCGCAATATCCATCGGGCACCTTTGCCAGGTACTGCTGGTGATAATGCTCCGCGTAATAGAACTCCGGCGCGCTGCGAATCTCAGTCGTGATCGCGCCGTATCCCGATGTTCGCAGCGCCCGTTGAAACGCCTGCTCGGATCTTCGTGCCGCGGCCAGTTGCGCGTCCGAGTAGGTATAAATGACGGAGCGGTACTGCGTGCCCACATCGTTGCCCTGCCGCATGCCCTGCGTCGGATCGTGTGCTTCCCAGAACAAGCGCAGCAGTTCGTCGTAGCTCACGATCTCCGGATCGAATACGACCAGCACCACCTCGCTGTGGCCGGTTGCACCGGAACACACTTCTTCGTAAGTCGGGTTCGGCGTCGACCCGCCGGCATAGCCGACCGCGGTCGAGTACACACCCGGTGTCTGCCAGAACTTGCGCTCCGCGCCCCAGAAGCAGCCCATGCCGAACACCGCCTGCTCATGTTGCGCGGGGAACGGCGGTTTCAGTGAGTGGCCGTTGACGAAGTGCGTGGCCGGCACACGCATCGGCTCGCTGCGCCCGGGAAGCGCCTCGCCGGCGCGCGGCAGTTGTAGTTTGCGTCCCAATCCCATGACAGCGTCTCCGATTCAAGCGTCGTTCGCATTCTAACTCCGAGGCAAGGTTCGTTACCAAAGCACAACAGAAGGGTGACACCCGGTCTCAACCGCGGTCCAAAGGTACGATACACTCGCGGCCGACACTCGATGGATACCCTCCTACAGATGCGCACCGTCTCATTGGCGCTCTGGTTCGTGCTGATTTCGTTGGCCGGATGCCAGACCGCAACTCCTCCTCCCGACTACGAAGCGCTTTCGAAGGCCGCGGATGCCGGCCAGTCGGTGTCGGTCGAAGAACTGCGGACGGCGTTCCTTGCCGCGCCCGACTTCGACCAACGCATGCAGAAGCTGGCACCACTGGAGCAACAGGCGCTGCAGATGATGGCGGATGAGCCGCTGCGCCTCGGCGCCGTCGGAACCGCGATCCTGAATCTCTACTACGGCAGCCTGCCGGGGCACCTGGCGCTGGTGCGTTTCTACGAACATGTCGATGCACCGGATTCGGTGACGCTGCACCAGGCGTGGGTCGACAAAATTACCCAGTCGATCGAACACTCCGGCGACGGGTCGCGCGAGCACCCCTATCCGGTGATCTCATCCTCCGAAGCACAGGCGTTTCTGAAAGTACGGGGACTGACATCGGTCGGCTCGATGTACCACAGCGGCGAAAAGATCCCCTTCATGATGTTGGTGAGCGCGCGGCCGACAGAGGGTCCGCTGAAGAACATCTATTTTGATCTGACGGCGGCCTACCGCGCGGTCGAAGGCGTCGTCGAACGCGACGCCCAGCAGAACGGCGAAGGGAAAGACGACGAGCAGGCGGGGAACGATGTCGAATCGGACAAGCCCTTCAGCGCCGGTATGCTGATCGGATACCTCGCGCGCAGCAACGATTCCGCCGCACAAGCCGCTATCGGTGCATATCTGCTGTCGCAGAATCGATTCCGCGAAGCCGCCGATTGGCTCAACGCTGCGACCCGAACCGGCAACGTGCTTGCCAATCTGATGTTGGCACGGGTTTACGAATTGGAAGCCGACGACCTGAAAGGCGGCGCGCGCAAAGACGCGATGGAATACGTGCTCGAACAATATCTGCACGCTATTGCCGCCGGCTCCGATGAAGCAATGTTCGCGCTGTCGGGACTTTATCTGGACGGCGCGTACGGCGACGACAACATCCAATCGGGTATGGCACTGCTCAAGCAAGCGGCCGATCTGAACAATCCGAACGCATTGATGTGGCTGGGACACCTCTACGCCGAAGGCATACACGTCGAGAAAGACGAAGACACCGCGCAGACCTATTTCAAGCGAGCTGCCGAAACGGGCGACAAGCGGGCCCGGCTGCAGTACGTTCGTTTTCTGCTTTCGCAAGACGACAGCCAGCAGTTCGACCCGCAGGCCCGCACTTGGTTGGTCGCAGAAGCCAAGGCTGGCGAACCGGAAGCGATGCTGCTGCTCGGCAATCTATATGCGAAGGGTGTCGGTGTGTCGCAGAGCTACCGGCACGCGCTGACTTGGTTCAAATCGGCCGTCAGCACCTCGCCCGATGACGTCAACATCGTCAACGAAGTGGCGTGGACGCTCGCCGTCACCCATCTGGAGCCATTGCGAAAGCCCAGTTACGCGCTCGAGATCATGGAACACGCGATGACCGGCGATGAAACTGCGCAGAAGAATCCCGCCTATCTCGATACGTGGGCGGCCGCCTATGCCGCGAACGGCAACTTCACCAAGGCAATCGCGTTACAACAGCAGGCAGTCGACGCCGCCCGCGACCAGAAGGAAACGGACGTGGTCGATGTATTGCAGGCGCACCTGGACGCTTTTCAGCGCGGTGAAACCGTCATCGATCCCGTGCCCTGATGATCTCGTGCCCCGATGCCTTGAAACGCCAAATGCGCTGGAATGCGCTTGGGAATGAGTGATACGCGGGCCGATTACCTGCGGGTGCTCCATGACGGAATTCCTCTGATCGATCTGCGCGCGCCGGCGGAATTCGCACTCGGCGCCTTCCCCACCGCGATCAACCTGCCATTGCTGACCGATGCGGAACGCGTCGCGATCGGCACGCGCTATAAAGCGTGCGGACAGCACGCCGCCATCGCACTCGGCGAAGAACTCGTATCCGGTGGGACCCGATGCGCCCGCGTCGATGCGTGGCGCAACTTCATCGCTACACATGCGGACACCGCGTTGTACTGCTTCAGGGGCGGATTGCGATCGCAGATTGCGCAGCGCTGGTTGCTCGATGCCGGTGTTGGTGTTGCCTGCATCGACGGCGGCTACAAGGCCCTGCGCCGAACCTGTCTGCAGGTCATAGAGGAGTTCCGCGCCTCATCCAGACTGTTGTTAATTGGCGGACGCACCGGTTCGGGCAAGACCGATCTGCTGCAGGAATTCGATGCGCAAATCGATCTCGAACGTCTTGCCAATCATCGCGGTTCTGCGTTTGGTTCGACGTCCACGGCTCAGCCAACGCCGATCGGATTCGAGAATCGGCTTGCGATCGAGATGTTGCGCAAGCGCGACCATGCGATCCTGCTGATCGAAGACGAGAGTCGCACGATCGGCCGGTTGGCGTTGCCGACGCCGTTGCATGCGGCCATGCAATCCGCACCGCTGGCCGTGCTTGAAGCAACGCGCGACGAACGAACGCGACGGATCTATCACGAGTACCTCGAAGACCCTTTGACCCATGGCGTCGCGCCGCGCGCGTTGCACGCTCGATTCACCGACGCGCTCGATCGAATCGGGCGCCGCCTCGGCGGTTTGCGTCACGCGGAAGTCCGTCGCGCCATCGACATCGCGTTTGCTTCAGGCTTCAGCCTGGATCGCGCTGACCGCCCCGATCTGCACGGGATCTGGATCGGACTGCTACTCGACTGGTACTACGATCCGATGTACGACCATCAACTCGCGGCCAAGCGTAGCCGCGTAGTGGCAAGCGGAAATCTCGCCACGATTCGCGCATTCGCACACGAGACGCTGACGCGCGGCTGAGCTGTTGTCGTGGCCGGTGACACGGTTGATTTGACGGTTGCGGCGGAAGATCAGTCCGCCGGACCGTGTTGCGCCAGGGATGGCGCAACGCGAGCCCCAGGGATGGGTTCATGGCGTGTCCGGCGGACTGATCTTCCGCCGCAACCGTCATTCGAGCGCGCGCTTCTAGGTATAGGGACGATGCGAATGCGGCTGTCGGCGTCACGACCGGCAAGACAGGCAAGACAGGCAAGACAGGCATCTTGCAACACGTTCGGCGAAGGGGTGGACACGCGGCTGCAGGTGGAGCGGGCGGTTGTTCGCGCCGGACCGTGTTGCGCCTGGATGGCGCAACGCGAGCCCCCAGGGATGGGTTTACGGCGTGTCCGGCGCGAACAACCGCCCACTCCACCGGATTTCAACTCCACAACTGTTCGTCAGAACCGCCGATCAAGTTCTAAACACAATGGCGCACTACGCTAGTGATCGTGATGGTGGCCATGGTCGTGACCAGGGGGCCGCTCTGCGAACGCACGAATCCGGTGCGTGAGTTCTCCCGGCGCGATGATCGATCGATCGACAAGCAGCATCTCGAGTGCGGCAAGAAAGTGGTCGTAGTAGTGAAACTGCAACGTCGAAAGGCCGGACGCGGAAACGGGTTCATTCTGGTTGAGGTCGAACGATGCAATCTGCTCGATGAGGCGGGCACGAAACGCATCCCATTCGAAAACACCGCGCTCTGCCAATCCGCGTGCGATGCCGAATACCCGACCCTGCCACGGTGACTCGAACGCGAGCTCACCGTTGACCATCGGCGGCTCAGCCATCCCGGTCAGGACATACGGTGTCGTCATCGCAGCACCTCGACGCCGATCATCGCGTCACGCGTGACCCGCTCGGCCAGCTCGTCTTCGGAACATGCCTGCCACCCTGCCGGCGGTTGCGGCAGCACCAGATAACGCACTTCGGCGCTCGAATCCCATACACGCACGGCAACGTCGTCCGCCAGTCGTAGCCCAAACTCCTCGAGCACGCGGCGCGGTTCGCGGACGATGCGGGATCGATACGCCGGATCTTTGTACCAACGCGGCGGCAAGCCCAGCATCGCCCACGGATAGCACGAGCACAGCGTGCACACGACCACATTGTGCACTTCGGACGTGTTCTCGACGACGACGAGCTTTTCGGTCTGACCACCCTCGAACTCGAATTTCGCGACCGTAGCCGTTCCATCTGCGAGCAGCGCCCGTTTGAATGCAGGATCGCACCACGCGCGCGCGACCACTTTCGCACCGTTCAACGGACCCGTCCGGTCGTTGTATCGCTCCACCACTGCATCGACATCTGCAGCGGAGATCAGGCCCTTTTCGATCAACAGCGATTCGATCGCCTCGGCGCGAATCGCCAGCGCATGCGGATCAGACATCGGAACGCTCCAGATACGGTTCGAACAAGTCCAGGTGGACACTGATCCCTGTTTCGGCGCCGTCGCCCCACAGTTCGGTCGCGTCGAACGCGACGTTGTAGAGATGTTGGGGATTCTCGCCACGACCGTGGGCATTGTCGTCCGGAAACACCCAGCCATCGTGACACGCCACGATCGCTCCGCGGCGGTTGCGGGCGTAGGCAGGTAAGCGCGTATGACCCGGCACGGCGTAGGCCCGCGTTCGCACCAGATCGCCAACCTTGAACAGTGGCGCGGCCGCGATGGGGCGGAGGTTGTCGGGGCCGGACGGCGCGTAGTCGATGGGATCCGGATTCCGCGATGGTCGTGCGCCGATCAGGTCGCCGGCATCGGCACCGAGTTCGATCGCTCGGTGCGTGATCGTCGCGGTGTCGAGGACGCCGGCTTCGACGATCCGCGTTTCCAAACCACCCAGCCAGCGCCCATAGTAGCCGTGCGCGAGATACGCCAGCGGATCGATGCGTTCGATCGCATGGCGGAAGTGATCGTTGTTGTGCCGTGCGCCCTCCGGCCCGAGCAGACTCATCGCAAACACCCGGCCCTCCCAGCGCGCATGAAACACTGGCTCGTCTCGCTCCGCCTCGATCGCGCCGAATCCATGTTTGCCGCCGAGGTCGTGGATGCCGTCCATCCCTGGTCTCCTAGTCAACTCGCCAGCTTTTCCGACAACACTGGAATGCCGTCATCGGCCAATTCGCCCATCTCGATATCGAACTGATGGCGGCCCGCAACCGCTTCGTGTGACGCGCCGTTTGGCAGGATCACCTTTGCGGAACAGTTGGGCGGGATGCGCACCTTCAGCAGAAAACGGCCTTTGCCGATCTCCCAGGTCACTTCGTAGCGGCCGTGAACCGAATCGAGCGCCACACTCGAAAACCGAATCGGCACCCCGTTGGGAAAGTCTTCCATACGCGGCGGGCGCGGCTGGATGCGGACGCGCCGGTAGGCATTGCGGGCCGGCGAAAGGTCCGGGTCCAGTTCGAGTCCGCCGAGTGTGCCATATAACCACTCACCCACCGCGCCGTACGCATAGTGGTTGAAGCTGTTCATCGCAGGGTCGGCAAATCCGTCGTCGGTCCAGCCGTTCCAGCGTTCCCAGATCGTCGTGGCACCCTGCGTGACTGGATACAGCCAACTCGGTGCCGACGTCTGCAGTACCAGCCGATACGCCACGTCCAATCGTCCATGATTGGTCAGCACAGGCAGCAGGTACGGCGTTCCGACGAAGCCGGTAGACAGATGATCACCGCGCGCCTCGATGTCCCGCACCAAGATTGCTACCGCCTGGTCGGCTTCCTCCGGATCGAACAGACCGAAATGCAGCGCCAGTACATACGCGGTTTGTGTCTCGCCGACGAGCCGACCCGCCGCGGTGACGAAGCGCCGCCGAAATGCGGCTCGGACACGTTGCGCCAGGCTTTCGTAGGTCTCGAGGTCGGATACGTTGCCGAGCACACCGGCGATTCGCGCCAACAGTTTTGCGCTGTAGCAGAAGTACGCCGTGCCGATCAGGTCCTTCGGTGTGTTGCCGAACCGAGTATCGCCGGTTCGCGCACCATCCGTGTCCAGCCAGTCGCCGAATCCTTGCCACCCTTCGATTTGGCGATCGGCGCGAATCAGCGCGGGGAAGCGCCTCTGGATGTTGTCGATGAACGCCTTCATCGCATCGTAATGGCGTTCGAGAATGCGGCGATCGCCACTGCACCGATACACAGTCCACGGGCAGATGACAATGGCATCGGACCAAGCGGGACCACCGTCCCGGCGCAGGATAGCAAGTTGCGGCGGCACGGGCGCCACCGCCGGCACCGACCCGTCCGCAGACTGCGCGTCGGTCAGATCGACGAGCCATTTGGAGAAAAACGCCGCGACGTCCGCATTGAACGCAGCGCTGCGCACGAACACCTGTGCATCGCCCGTCCACCCCAACCGCTCGTCGCGCTGCGGGCAATCCGTCGGTATATCGACGAAGTTGCCACGTTGACTGCGCTGGATGTTGTTCTGCAGCTGATTCAGCAGCGGATGATCGCATTGAAACTCGCCGATCTCTGCCAACGCCGACGTCAGCACGGCGGCGGTGATGTCCTCGATCGCAGACACGTCGAAGTGTCCGGTCACTTCGACGAACTGAAATCCGTGGAACGTGAATCGCGGCTCGAACAGTTCGCCGTTCGCGTCGCCGCAACAGGTATACAGATCGGTTGCGGCGGCGCTGCGGAGATTCGCCGTGTACAGCCCGCCGGTGTCGTCGAGGCGTTCGGCATGACGGATTTCGATGAGCGTGCCACGTGGCGCGCGCAGCCTCAGGCGAACCCGCCCGACGATGTTCTGACCGAAATCGTAGATCAGGCGCCGGGCACCCAACTGGCCAGCGCGACGAATTGGCGCGCGCGTCGGCGAGAGTCGTTCGACGACCCGAATCTGCGGATGGGTCGTTGCGTCGAGTTTCAGATCGCGACGCGGCGGCAACACGTCCACTTGCGACCAGCCGGCCGCATCATAGCCGGGTGCGCTCCACGCGCCGAGGCGCTGGCGCGCATCGACACTTTCACCGAGCATGATGTCCGAGTACAGAATAGGCGAGCGGTGCCACTTCCACAGATCGTCGGACGTGATGCGTATCTGCGTGCCGTCGGCGAGCGTGATTTCGAGTTGCAGCAACAACATCGGTCGGTCGCCATATTGCTGGCGGTCCGACATCCCCAGCGTGCCGCAGTACCATCCGTCACCGAGCAACGCGCCGAGCGCGTTTTCACCGGGCTGCAGCAGGCGCGCAACATCGAATGTCTGGTAACGGACACGCTTGCCGAAATCGGTCCAGCCCGGCGCGAGTTCAACATCGATCGCACGCGTACCGTTGATTTCGATGTCGTACACGCCCAACGCGGTCACGTACAGGCGCGCCTGCTCGACCGGTTGCACCAATTCGAACGTTCGGCGCAATGCCGGCACCTGCACGGGTGTGCGTTTGCCGCCGATCAGCGGCGCGGCGATCCAACGCGCGCGCCAATCCGCGGCGTCGAGCAGCCCCATCTCGAAAAAGCTCACACGGCTCCAAGGGCCACCGATCCCGTCGGAATCGAACGCACGGACTTTCCACCACACACGCTGGCGCGCATGCAGCGACGGCCCGGCGTATGCGATATGACACGTATTCGACGATTCGGTGCGCCCGCTGTCCCACAGATCGCCGTGATCGTCGTCGAGCAGATCTTCACGGCGCGCGGCGAGGATGTGATACGCAGTTTGAATTTCTGCCGGGCGTTCGTCATCGAGCCACCACGACAGGCGAGGAGTTGGCGCGTCGATGCCGATCGGATTCTCCAGATATTCACATCGCAGCCGCTTAGGTGCGCCCGGCATGAGTCGTCCCACGTGTCTCCCGTTGCGCGGAGTAGTGTAGTGCGCCGCCTAATCCGGTGCATTCATAGAGTTGGCGGGCGCTGGCTGTGTCGCGCACCGTGTGTCACGTGTGTTCAATCACCGATCAGTTCCAAACGGAATGGCGCACTACACGAGCCGACGAATTCACGCCCGCTTCAATTGCACGGTCGCGTCCCGCCAAGTGGAGCGACCCAGCAACAGATCCTCATTGTGCTGAAACGATTCGACGATGCACGCCATCACGGCGCGCACGCGTGCGGCGTTTCGCAGGTCCGGGTGCGTCAGCACCCAGATCTCCTGCGCGGTGACCGGATCGCTGAGCCGTGTCAGTTCGGGATGCACATCGCCAAGCGCGCACGGCAGCGCCGCCAGTCCAACGCCGGCTTCCACCGCCGCGAGCTGCAACGACGCGTTCGGACTGCGCGCGCGGCTCGGCATCTCGGGAAACGTGGCCTCTCGCACCGCTTCACTGATGGATCGACCCACGCCCCAATCGATCCAGTTGCACGATTGTGGCTTGCCGCGCGGATCATGCCTCGTCAGATAGTCGTTGCTCGCATACACCGCCACCGCATAGTGTCCAAGCCGGCGGCCAACGAGATGCTCGGGTGGCGCGTCCGTTGCGCGCACCGCAATGTCGGCCTCGCCACGCGTCAGGCTGAGTGCCTCGTAAGAACCAATGAAATCCAGCGAGATATCTGGATGCTCATCGACGAAACGGCCCAGGTCGCGCATCAGGAATCCGGTGCCGGCCGGTTCCGGAAACGTGACCCGAACGTGACCCTGGAGACGCTGGTCGCGACCCACCAGCACCCTTTCGATCGCGTCGATTTCGCTTTCGACCTGCTCGGCCTGAAGCAGCACCAGCTGACCGTCGGCCGATAATTTCAAGCCGTCCGGCGTTCGGTTGAACATGAGCGTGCCGAGACGCTTTTCGAAATGATCCAGGCGCCGCGCCACGGTAGAGTGGTGAATACCCAAGTGACGGGCGGCGCCACGCACCGATCCCTGATGGGCAATCGCGGTGAACACCTTGAGATCGTCCCAATCCATCGTCGACATCGACTTCGCTCCCGGCGCAATTCCGCGCCGCCGTGGTGCGCTATTGGCGCTTGCGCGGAGTGTTACCTAAAGTAACATCAACACGCAACCCACCGCTTCGGAGATCGTATGAAGACCGCCCTCACCTCGCTCATCGCCGCCGTGTTCGTTCTGGCCGGCGTGCATGCAAATGCGGACGCGTACTCTGCGTCCATTGACGGCTGTAAGACGGCCGCCGCGGAACGCCTCGGACTGACTCCGGCGCAAGCGGATTTCCGCATCACCAAGATCAAGTCCTCGCCGCGATATCGGGATTTCGATTTCAGCGTGTCCTCGAGCGACGCAGCCAGCCCGATCAAGCAGGTCCCGGTGAGCTGTCGCGCCAAACAGAACGGCGAGGTGCTCGCCGTTGACGTCGATGAGTCAGCACTGCCCGCGGCGGTAGCGGTACTCAAACAGTAACTGCAGATCCCCCACCTCGAGGCTGCGCAGGGTTTCCTCCTTCTACCGCGCAGCCTCCTTTTTTTGGGTTGGGCATCGCACGACGTCGGATCACAAACCTCGGCGGAAACGTTAGTGTCGGACAAATTCTCCGAAGCCGGGCATATGAATAGACCGACCGGTTGACACTCGGTATCGATTCTGCTGATATCCCTTCCGCTAGGAGGAGGGAGAGATCGAGAGACTCCGCGCTGGGCAATCGGCGCAACTTAGGCCGCATTCTGCGGCCTTTTTATTCCCCGGACGTTCCAGACAACTCAATTCGATAGCTGAACGCGTGGCCATCGATAGTGGTGGCGAATGCGTTGGTACCCGGATCGCCCTGCTCGAGCCGCGTCGCCAGCGTCTCACCCGCAACGTACTCGGCGAACTGTGCAAGCGCCGCATCGACCGGCCCCGCGCCGTGATAGATCACGGAAATGCGGTCCGAAACATTCAGGCCCATCTCCTTTCGACTGCGCTGAATCCGGTTGACCGCCTCCCGCGCAAAGCCCTCGGCGACCAGGCCATCGTCCAGCGCGCAGTCGAGGTCAATCGAGATGAAACGGTTGGAAACCGCCTGAGTGCCAGGCTTGGCCTCACGCAGTACCTGGATCTCGTCCCCCGTGAACGCTTCACCGTCGATCGTGATACTGCCCGATTCCTGCAGCGTTTCGATCTGCGCGCGATCCAGCTGCTGAATCTGCGCGGCGAATTGCTTCATGCGTATACCGAGCCGCTTGCCCAGCACAGGAAAGTTCGGCTTGGCGTACAGGCGAATATATCTATCCTCGTCGCGATCGTAGGCCACACGCTTGACGTTCAACTCCCGGAGGATGAACGGTTCGAGAGCGCGCACTTCATTCAGCAGATCCGCATCCCGATGCACGATCGTCAAACAGCGCATCGGTTTGCGCAGATTGATCTTGACCTCCTCGCGACGCTGGCGGCCCAACAGAATGACCTGTTGCATTCGGCTTACCGCTTCCTCGAGGCGCGGCTGGATCAACGATTCCTCTGGATCGGGATAAGAGCACATATGCACCGACGGAGGCTTGGGTGCGCCGCGTCCCGCCAACTTCGCCAGCTCCTGATACAGATGCTCGGCGAGAAACGGCGTGAACGGCGCCATCACCATCGTCAGTTCTTCGATCACGGTATAGAGCGTGCTGTATGCCGCGATCTTGTCGGCGGTGATGTCCTGACCCCAGAACCGGTCCCGGTTCAAACGGATGTAACCATTGGTCAGATCCTCGATGAAACCGAGCAGGCGCGGCACCACATTGTAGAGGCGATACTTGCGCATCTCCTGGCCGATGTCTTTCTCGAGGCTCTGCAGCCGCGACAAGATCCACTGGTCTAGGATATTGCTGCCGTAATGCAGACCTTTCTCCGGCGACCAGCCGTCGATCGTCGCGTAGGTCATCAGGAACTGAAAGGCGTGGTACCA
The DNA here is from genome assembly GCA_963812255.1 of uncultured Gammaproteobacteria bacterium. Classification (GTDB taxonomy): domain Bacteria; phylum Pseudomonadota; class Gammaproteobacteria; order Pseudomonadales; family Azotimanducaceae; genus DATJGR01. Next base: position 693,026 of record CAWEUM010000003.1, read on the forward strand.
GGGCAGCAGTGTGCGGCGGGTCATATCCTTCACACCACTGTCGGCAAAACGCTGCTCTTCGCCGCGCACCAGACCCGAGTTGATCAAATACAGCCGCAGCGCATCCGCGCCGTACATATCCATCAATTCGTCCGGCGGCGTGTAGTTGCGCAACCGTTTCGACATCTTGCGGCCGTCTTCGGCGATCACCATGCCGTTGACGATCGCATTCTTGAACGCAGGCTTTTTGTACAGCGCAGCCGACAACACGATCAACGTATAGAACCAGCCGCGCGTCTGGTCGAGGCCCTCCGCGATGAATTCCGCGGGGAAACCCGCATTGAACACGGCCTCATTTTCGAACGGATAGTGCAATTGCGCGTACGGCATCGAGCCCGATTCGAACCAGCAGTCCAACACTTCCTCGACGCGCCGATAGGTGCCGTCTTCGCCTTGCAGCGTGAACGTCAGCGGATCTACGTACTCCCGGTGCAGGTCATCGACTCGTTGCCCGGTGTACGCTTCGAGTTCGTCGAGCGAGCCGATGCAGAGCGTCTTGCCCGTCACGTCATTGACCCAGATCGGCAGCGGCGTACCCCAGATCCGGTTGCGCGAGATCGACCAGTCGATTGCGCCCTTGAGCCAATTGCCGAAGCGACCGTGCTTGATGTGGCCGGGAATCCAGCGGATCTGTTCGTTCGCCGCGAGCAGATCGTCGATGATCTCGGTGACGCGCACATACCACGACGGAATCGCGCGATAGATCAGCGGCGTATCGGATCGATAACAGAACGGGTAGCTGTGCTGCAGCACGCTCTGTTCGTACAGCGCGCCGGTCTCCTTGAGACGTTTGATGATGTCCTTGTCGGCTTCCTTGACGTAGCGGCCCGCGAAATCCGGGACCTCGTCGGTGAAGATCCCGTTCAGCGTGACCGGACATGCAAACGCTTCAATGCCGGCCACGTTCGCAACACGGTAGTCGTCCTCACCAAACGCCGGCGCCTGATGAACGAGTCCGGTGCCCGATTCGGTGGTGACATAGTCATCCATCACCACGACGAACGCGCCTCGGGCGCGCTGATCGGCAAAATACGGGAACAGCGGTTCGTAAGCGCGCCCAACGAGGTCTCGCCCGAGGCAGCTACCGAGCACTTCGAGATCGTGCGTCTTACGGTACTCATCGAGGCGCGCTTCGGCCAGATAAAGCTCGATGCCGCGGCCCCGATCACGCACCTTCGCGTATGCGATGTCGGGACCGACGCAGACGGCGAGGTTCGACGGCAGCGTCCATGGGGTGGTCGTCCAGATCGCCAGATGCGCGTCCTCGTCGCACAGCTTCAGCAGCACCGTAATCGCGGGATCCTGGACGTCCTGATAGTTCGACGTGGCCTCGAAATTCGACAAAACGGTACCGAGTTCAGTTGAAATCGGCATCACCTTGACACCTTGGTAGATCAGGCCCTTGTCCCACAGCTGCCTGACCACCCACCAGACCGACTCCATGTACGACGTGTCCATCGTCTTGTAGTCGTTGTCGAAGTCGACCCAACGGCCGAGGCGCGTAATGGTGTTACGCCACTGCGCGACATATCGCTGCACGATCTTGCGACACTCGGCGTTGTAGCCTGCCACGCCGAGTTGTGCGACAACCTCCGAAGCCGACGCACCGAGTTGCTTGTCGATCTCGTGCTCGATCGGCAGGCCGTGGCAGTCCCAGCCGAAGCGCCGCAGCACGTAACGGCCCTTCATCGTCCAATAACGCGGCACCACATCCTTCAATGTCGAGGCGACGAGGTGGCCGTGATGGGGCAGGCCCGTAGCGAACGGTGGACCGTCGTAGAAGATGTACGGCTTCTTGTCGCTGGTGTGCTCGAGCGACTTGTGGAACAACTCGTCGCGACGCCAGAAATCCAGAATCGCGTGTTCCATTGCCACAAAGTCGAACGCGCCGGAAGGCGCTTCAGCGGGTTCCGCCATGTTGCTGCTGTCGTACGGTGATCGAGCGAGGGCGCATTCTATGCCCCGCTCCCCGAGTTTTCACGCGACCCGCGTTTCGCGGGGGTCAATCGCCTGCTGGTGGGCTTACGACGATATGTTCGGCGGTGTCGGCGACCATGACGTTCAACGGACGGCCAAGCGTGAAGGATTCGAGAATGAAATCGCGCAGAACCGACAATGACTCACCCTGGACGAGGGTATTCTTGATCAGTTCCTTGAGCATGCTCGCTTCGATTTCCGCCTCGAGCTGGGACTCGTATGGCCCTACATCGATGCCTTCGCGGGTGTGGAAATACCATCGGCCGTTGGTGTGAAACACACGCTCGGCACGGAACCAGGTCTTCGATCTTTCGTCACGGCGGCCCACAAGCATTTCCGAGCCTCCCGAAATTGAACACGACTCGATTCTCCGTGCTCGGACGAACCGCTGTATGTGCCACGGATGTTACGGATGTAAGGGCTCGTAATCCTCGACCGGCGCATCCTGAAGGATGCGGACTATGGCGTGCCCAGCGTTGCCAGCAGTCGGTCTGCGCGCCGCTTCAGATCGTCGAGAGTGCGGGCGAACAGCGGCGCGATGAGTTGAGAAACACCCGCGTCTCGATAAGCCTTCACTCCATCGCCCGTGATCGTGTGCCGATTGGGACCCACGCAGATCTCGATATCGGCCCGCGTGCGGCCTGCCTCCGCCAACAGGCCGTCGAGCACCGCTAGCCGCTCGCTTACACCTGCCGGGTCCAAGTCGAACCCATACCAACCGTTTCCTTGCGTCGCAACGCGGGCCAGTGCGGCCCTGCTCTCGCCGCCAAAATAGATCGGCGGATGCGGGCGCTGCACGGGCTTGGGATTGAAGTAGCAGGACGCCAACTGCACCGTTTCGCCGGAAAACGTCGACACACCATCGGCCCATAGCGCCTTCATGACATCGACGTATTCCGCGCAGCGGCGCGCTCGTACACGAAAGTCCATCCCCAACGCCTGAAACTCTTCGGCCAGCCAACCGATCCCGACGCCGAAGTCGACACGCCCGCCCGACAGATAATCGAGATCGGCGACCATCTTCGCCGTGTAAACCGGCTGACGTTGCGGCACCAGACAGATACCAGTGCCGAGTCGCAGACGCCGGGTGTGCGCGGCAACGAACGTCAACGCAGTAAACGGATCGAGTACCCCTTGCGGATTGCCCGGCACCCGGCCGTCGTCCGCGTACGGATAGCGCGAGGCGTAGTCCGGAAAGAACAAGACATGTTCGGGAACCCACAGGGAATGGAAGCCCGCTTCCTCGATGAAGCGCGCCGCGTCCGCAATGTAATCGGGCCGCGTCGTGTGATTGAAGGCCACCGTCACACCCGTCCGCATCGTCATCTGACACCTCGACTCGTGGCGCTTTCGCTGACACCGAAGACTATCGGTATGATCGATTTTTCACAACGAAGCCAGCGTCGTGACAGACCGCGCAGCCTCGATCGACGTGCCGCGTTCGGCATTTGCCTGGTATCTGACGAGTTCCAGCCTGTGGATGGCCGCGATGAGTCTGCAGGGGTTTCTGATCACGTGGCTGATGGTCGGCGTTCTGCAGACGCCCGCCGATCGGGTCGGCTTCGGCCGCGCGCTGATCGAGATACCGGGACTGCTGATTCTGCTGATCGGTGGCGTAGTGGCCGATCGAACCGATGGCCGGCGACTGCTGATCGGCATGCACGTCGCAATCGCGATTCCGTCGCTTTTGATCGCTGCGATGGTGTACCGCGGACTGCTGTCGTTCTGGGTGGTGATCGCCTTCGGCATCGCGGTGTCTTCGATGCAGGCGATCACCGATCCAGCCCGGCAATCGATTCTCAGCCGCGTTGCGCGGACTGACATTCAACGCACCGTGACGATGATGACAATCGTGACCTCGCTGGCGGGATTGTGCGGTATGTGGCTCGGCGGTCGACTCGACGAACTCGGTCTGATCGTCGTGTTGTTACTTCAGGCCGCATGTTTCGCCATCGGCGCGGGTGCGGCGCAGCGGATGCCGCCGATGCCGGCCGCGCCCGGCCGCGGCCCGCTCGACTTGCTGGCAGGCATCAAGGCGACGTGGCGGATGCCGCTGATCCGCAACATCATCGGCCTCAATTTCGCATCGTCGCTCGTCAACGCCGGGGCGTATATCGTCGCGATCCCGTTCATCGTCAAACAGGTCTACGGCGGTGATGCGGCGTTCTTCGCAACGGTGATGATGGTATTCACGACCGGCAGCATCGGCTCGAACGTGATCCTGCTGCGTTTCATGCCGCTGTTTCAGCCGGGTCGCCTGTTTCTGCTGATGCAGGTCACGCGCGTCGTGATCCTCGGGCTGCTGTGGACCAAACCCGAGCTATGGCTGTTCTACGTCGCGATGTTCGCGTGGGGGCTCAACATGGGCGTGACCACCACATTGGTTCGCACCACCGTTCAGGAACTGGCCGAAGGCGTGCATCGAGCCCAGATCTTGTCGGTTCTGCTCGTCAGTTTCATGATTTCGGCACCGCTCAGTTCGATGCTGCTCGGCAATCTGATTGCGGGTTACGACCCGTTGACGGCGTTGATCCCCGGCGTCGTCATGTCGTCGCTGATTTTCGTGATCGGTCTGGCGTGGACCGGCCTGTGGCAATACGAGGCGCCGAGCGGGATCGCGTCGAACCCGACCGCCACACTCAGTCGCGGCCTTCGATGAACCGCGCCACCCGTTCCGGATCCTGCATCGGTATGAAATGAGTAAGCGTCGGAAGGTAGACGTCGCGCCCCTTTGCAAACTGGTCGGCGAGCCGCTCCCATGTCGGTGATGCAAGAAAGTCCATGGCTTCGGCGCGCGCACGTTTCTCGCCTCGCAGCACCGTAACCGGCACCGCAATCGTTGCAAACAGATCATGAATGTCGCGGCCGCTCGAGCCAGTGTAGATCGACGCCTCCACCAACGGCGGACAAGCCAGTACGAAGCCGGCACCGTCGGGATTCGGCAGCAGACCCCACCGGCAATAGTCCTCGAGCACATCGTCTCGCCACACCGAGAACGATCCGCGTCCCTTCAGGCGCTCGAACATCTCTTGCCACGACTGCCACTGGTTGTTGCGCTTGGACGTCGGATGATCCTGTGGCCGCAGCGCGACCATAGTGCCCTTCATCTGCGCATAGAGTTCCGGATCCATGATCACCGGATCCACGAGCACGAGGCGTTCGAAGCGTTCTTGCCCGTGCGCAGCCGCCTGTACGACGGCGTGGCCGCCCATCGAGTGTCCGACGCCGATGATCCTGTTCAGATCGAGCGCTTCGACGAACGCTGCCAGATCGTCGCCGAACGACTCCCAGTTGTATGGCGGTACCTTGGCGCTGCGGCCATGACCGCGCTGATCGATCGCGATGACGTGACGCGTGTCCGCGAGGTGTCCGACCACTTGATCCCAACAGCGCGCATGGAAACCCGTTGCGTGCGCCAACAACACCGTCGGCTGTGCCGGATCCAAGGTGCCCCATTCGAAGTAGCAGAGGTCAACGGCGTTGATGCGCACATGGCGTTCGACGGGTTCTCGGTAGGGCTGAGTGGAGGCATGGGTCAAAGCGCGGTACCGACATTCGAGGGCCGCGCATTATAGGCAAGCACCCCTGCAACTTCACGTCTGCGACTTCACGCTGTGTTGGCCCGCTGCTCCGAAAAGCCGACTATAGTCCGACTGAACGACACGCGAGGGGCATCCATGGCGGACTCAGACGACATCGCTTCGCATCCGGAGGACGCGGCTGCAGAGAACACGCTCGCGTTGAACCCCGTTGTCGGCTTCGGCGTTGGCGACATCGTCCGCGCCGGCGCCAAGGTGCTGCGACAGGGGCTGCTGCAACCGGCGATCGGCTTCGAACACGCAACGCGCCAATGGCAGGAGTCGGTCCGCATCCTGTTCGGCGGCTCCGATGCAGCGCCCGATCCGAAGGACCCACGGTTCAAGGACCCGGCGTTCCGCGACAATCCGATCTACAAGCGGGTCGCGCAGAACTTTCTGGTATGGCAGCGAAGCGCCCACGAATGGGTCGATGCGATCGGATTTGATTCGATCGACCGACAGCGCGCGCATTTCCTGCTCGGACTTCTGACTGACGGACTCGCACCAACGAACTTCCTGCTCGGCAACCCGTCGGCGTTGAAGAAAGCCAAGCAAACAAGCGGGCGCAGTCTGGTCAAAGGCGCGCGCAATTTCATCGACGATCTTTTCCACAACGGCGGCATGCCCGCTCAGGTCGACAAGACGCCGTTCAAGGTCGGCGTCAATCTCGCGTGTACGCCGGGCGCCGTCGTGTTGCGCAGTCCAATCCTCGAACTGATTCAGTATCGCCCAACGACGCCAAACGTCGAGACGCGGCCGGTGTTCATCGTGCCCCCACAGATCAACAAGTTCTATGTCTACGACATGTCGCCGCAGAAGAGTCTCGCCAAATATCTGCTCGACGCGGGCTTCCAGGTATTCATGGTGTCGTGGCGCAACCCGACCGCAGAACATCGCGATTGGGGCCTGGCCGAGTACATCGACGCGCTGGATGTCGCGATCGAAGCGACCCGCGAAATCACCGGCCATCGCAGCGTGGCGGCGGTCGGCGCCTGTGCCGGCGGCATCACGCTGACCGCGGCGCTCGGGTATATGTCGGCGCAGCGCAGTGCCGATCGTGTTTCGTCGTTGACGTTGATGGTCAACGTCCTCGATACGCATCCGGAAGACTCAGTCACCGGCCTGTTCATGACTGACGAGGCCATCGAGGCGGCGCGCAAACGTTCGGCCCGGCAGGGCGTACTGGACGGTCAGGACACCGCACGCGTATTCAACTGGATGCGGCCGAACGATCTGATCTGGAACTACGTCGTGGCGAATTATCTGCACGGCGAAACACCGCCGGCATTCGACATTCTGTATTGGAACAACGATACGACGCGGCTACCGGCGCGCCTGCACAGCGACTTCCTCGATATCTTCAAAGACAACCCGTTCAGGCGGTCTGGCATGCTGCGGGTCCGCGACGTGCCGATCGACCTGAAACAGGTCCACTGTCCGGTGTTCATCACCGGCGGCACGACCGATCACATCACGCCGTGGCAGGCATGCTATCGCTCGACGCAGTTGTTCGGTGGGCCAGCCACGTATGTACTGAGCACGGCGGGCCACATTCAAAGCCTGATCAATCCGCCCGGACTATCGAAGCGCCGCTACTATCTGAACCTCGAAACCCCGGCCGACTGCGAGGCGTGGCGGCGCAACGCGCGCGAACACGACGGTTCCTGGTGGCCATTCTGGACGGACTGGCTGAGAGCGAACGGCATCGGCGAAAACGTTGCACCGACGGCACTCGGCAGCGCGGGCCATCCGCCGCTCGCCGATGCGCCCGGCACCTACGTTTTCGAATGACGCAATCGGTGCCCGATTCGAACCGGGTCGAACATTCGTTTCACGAAGTCGGCGACGATCGGCTACGCATCGCGACGACTCAACCCGAACACGCAATCGGGCCGCCGCTGCTGATCTTCAACGGCATCGGCGCCAGCTCTGAATTGTTGGAGCCTTTCATGCGGCGTCTCAACGGTGTCGCAACACTGACGTTCGACCTCCCCGGCGTCGGCGCGTCGAAACCATCTATTCTGGTCCGTCGTCTACCCGGGTACGCGCAGTTGGCGAAGGAGTTGCTCGACGACCTCGGCATCGACCGAGTTCACGTGATGGGCATTTCGTGGGGCGGTGGCCTCGCGCAGCAGTTCACCCGTCAGTATTCCGATCGAGTCGACCGTCTCATTCTAGCGGCCACTTCAACCGGACATCTGATGATTCCGCCGCGCCCGTCGGTGCTGTTGAAGATGGCGACGCCGTTGCGCTATCTGTCCGCAGGTTTCTTCAAGAGCATCGCCGGTTCCATCTACGGCGGCGACTTCCGCAACGACCGCGCGCTCGGCGAGCGCCACGCAAGACGTATGGCCCCGCCGAGTATCTACGGCTACCTGAACCAGCTATGGGCGCTGACGGGCTGGACCAGCGTGCACTGGTTGCATCAGATCAGACAGCCGACCCTGGTGATGGCCGGCGGCGACGATCCGATCATCCCGCTCGCAAATGCGCGCCTGCTGACGCGACTGATACCAAACGCGCGCCTCGAAATCTTCGACTGCGGCCACCTGTTTTTGCTGACCCGGCTGGAGCGCAGCGCGGCGTTGGTCGAGGCGTTCCTGGGGTCAGAGTGCTTTATTCAACGTTGAGCCCCGGCTGCTTGGCCCGGTGGGGCACTCTGACCCTTGCTACCCCGCGACCGCCGGGCCCATCGCATCGAGCGCATTGGCGCGCTGACCCAGGGTGTGCGCGATGCCGGACAGCAGCGCGAAGGCGCGCGCCACCAGCACGAAGTCGATCGGCACTTTGACGACCGGATTCTCACGAATCGCGTCGAACATCTCGTCGGTCATGTCTTCGGTGAACTCGCCCTGGAATGCACCGGTATCGGAACGGGAGATCATCCGGCGCGCGATCATCAGCAGCGTCGAGTCATCGTCGTTCTTAGTGGCAAAACCCAGCTCACGGAACGCGCGCAGCATCGCGGACTCGTTGAACGTCATCATCGAGAACATCAGCTCGAACAGGCCCAGTCCAAACCCCTCCGGTAATTCCTTGGCCAGACCGAAGTCGAGCAGCGTGAACAACGCTTTCCCGCGCGGGCTGCGGTTGACGAGGATGTTGCCAGGATGTGGATCCGCATGGAAAAAACCATGCGCCAGGATCATCTGATTGAAGATCCGCATCAGCCGCGTCATCAGATCGGAGTATTCGATCCCGGCGGCTTCCAGCGCGTCCCGATCATTGACCCTCACGCCTTCGACGTACTCCATCGTGATCACGCGCCGCGTACAGTGTTCGTGCAGGATTTCCGGAATGCGCACCGTTGGATCATCGGTGAAAAATCCACGCACGCGATCGGCGCTCTGCGCTTCGCGGCGGAAATCGAGTTCCATCTTCAGGTGTCGTTGCATCTCGTCGAGCAGCGGAATGAAGTCCATCGGGTTCGAATCGAAATGCTGGTAGATCACGGCGACGCGCCGCGACGCCGTCAGATCGGTGCGAATGATGTGGTCGATGTCCGGATACTGCACCTTCACTGCAACCACGCGTCCGTCGAGGAGGCGCGCGCGATGCACTTGTGCAAGCGAAGCGGCGGCGATTGCGGTCGGCGAAAATTCACTGAATACATCGGCCAGCGGCCCGCCGAAGTCCTCTTCGACCACGCGCTTGATCGTTTCGAAGTCGCGCGCCGGCAATCGATCGTGGCACTGCGATAGCGTCTTCACGTATTGCGGAGGGAAAATATCGGATCGAGTGCCTACGACCTGACACATCTTCACCAGCATGCCGCGCATCGACACAGCGGTTGCGAAGATTTGATCCGCGTTACGTTGGTGGATCGCCGTCATGTCGCGCTTGTCGGGCTCGCGGCGCAATAGCGCGTCCCACCACAACGGAGTTTTGTAGCGCAGCCACACGCATAACGCCGTCCAACCAATGCGCGCGTTGCGGTAGAGGCGTTCGGCGAGGCGACCGACCATCAGGCAGCGGTCAATAGAATATCCAGCCCTTCATCGTCGGGATGCGGGAACGCCCAGCCGGAATCGAGATCCTCGAAGCGTTTCGCGATGTCCGACGCACGCTGCCCATCCGCGATCGCCGTGCGGATCTCGTCGCGCAGGCGATCCCGCGACTGACGGGGACGTTGAGTGGCCATGCCGCGCAGTTGCCGACGGAACACACCGTCGATCACGTCGGAACCTGCAAACTCCTGTTTGCCGTCAGTACTGAGCAGCGTCCGCGCGCGCAGTTCAGACAGCGCGACCGTCAGGTAGTCGACGTGCGGCACTTCGTCGCGCGCGATGCAGGAGATGACGTGGGCCGCGCGCTGCGGATCCGCACTGACCTCCGGGTCTCCCAGCAATTGCTGCGCCCAGTCGAAGGTGTCCTCGGCAAACGTTTCGACGATCAGCACGTTCGCCATCATCACGATCATGTTCTCCATGCGCTCCGACAGCGCCGGGAACATCCGTACGCGTTCGGCGACCGCACCGCCGGTCATCAGACGCAGCAACACATCGCCCGGCACATGCGGCTTTTCCAAACCGAGATCGCGCGCCGCTTCCCACATCTGTTTGTGGCCGCCTTCGTTGCGATGCCCAGCCTCGTCACGCGCGTGCGCCTCGAATAATCCGTTGGCGAGGTGAGCGACCGCGGTACCTTCGATGGACTCCCTGATCTCGGTGGCAAAATCCGGCACTTTGACTTCCCGAATGCGCGCGCCGAATCCTTCGACGATCGAGATGATCGTCAGCGCCCGTGTCACCGGCTCGACGACGCCTTCCTTTAGTAGAAACTTCGCTTGCGGATAGTTCGGGTAGTTCGGCGGCACATACTTCGCGGGCACGTGCACGAGCGGCTGACCATCGTCGAGCAAACTTTGCCGCCATGCCGCGATCGCGGGCTGCCTGACCACGCTGCGCGGCGATACATATTGGCCGCCGACATAGCCGCCATGGCAACGGACGCCGCCGGCGATCAGCGGTTCTTCGATCGTCGGCTCGCGCATCAACTCATCGAACGAATACGAAACCATCTGCATCACTCCATCACGGTGGACCACAGCATAATCGATCCGTTCCGGCCCGCGACGACGCCTTCATCGCCGCTGCCGCAGGCCGTCTCAAATTTGCGACAATCCCCGCACTCCACCGCGCGGCACATCCAATGAACTCCGAATCGACCTTCGATCCCGTCGCGCGCGCGCGCGACCTCGCGCCGTTGATCCGCCAGCATGCCGATACGGCCGAGCGGCAGCGCCACCTGTCGCCGGAGGTGGCTCGCGCAATGGCCGAAGCTGGCCTGTATCGCATCGCCGCGCCTCGCCGCAGCGGTGGCAGCGACGCCGATCCGATGACCCAGATCGCGACGATCGAAGCCGTCGCGTATGCCGACGGCAGCACCGGCTGGAACCTCATGATCGGCATCGAGAGTTTCGGTTTGATCGCTCCTGCGTTTGTGGAGTGTGCAGACCTGCTCGCCGATCCGATGACGATCCTGTGCGGTTCTACCGCTGCGATCTGCAGCGCCGACGAAACGGTGAATGGATTCCGAGTCAATGGCCAGTGGCAGTTCGTCAGCGGTTGCCACAACGCAGCCGTTTTCGCCGGGCTCGTTTGGCGACGGCGCAACGGTGAAGCGATTCCCGACCTGCCACCGGTCTACGCGGTGGTAACGCGGCCCGATTTCGAGATTCTCGACACGTGGGACGTCGGCGGCTTGCGCGGCTCCGGCTCACACGACGTCAAGATCACCGACGTCGAGGTCCCCAACGCGCGGATTCTGGCGCAGATGGGCCGGCACCACGACAAGTCACCGCTCGAGCACTTTCCCCTCGGCAGCCGGCTCGCCTACAACAAGGTCGGCGTCGCACTCGGCATCGGGCGCGCCGCGATCGATGCGTTCACTGACATCGCCACCGGCAAGGTGCCGCGATTCACGTCGCGGACGCTGCGCGAGCGGCCGTTTGCGCAACGCGCGGTCGCCACAGCAGAGGTGCGGCTGCGGGCCTCACGCGCGCTCGTGTTCGAACTCGTCGAAGCGATGTGGACGAAAGTTCGTGCGCACCAGGAGATCACCATGCGTGACCGCGCGCTGTTCCAGATTGCCTGTTCCGACGCCGTGGCCGGCGCGGCCGAGGCAGTGGATGCGGTGACCGAAGCGGCCGGCACGACGGCGAACTTCCGCACCGCGCCGCTCGAACGCCTCGCGCGCGATGTTCGAGTCGTGCGTCAGCACGTGACCGTGGCGCCGCAGCACATCGAAGACGGCGGCCGCGTGCTGCTGGGGCTGGAACCCGAAGGTCCGATGTTGAAAGGTCTTTTGTAGCTCGTCTATCGCAGCGGCGGTCTACGCAACGCGAACGGCATCGTGGGGCCACGCAACGACGAGAGATTCGCCGATGCCCAGAGAACGCCCGCGTGCGCTCAACTCGTCCAGGCGCGCGCAAATGCGCTCAATGGATTCCTCGCTCAACACTTGACGATCCGATTGCGTCTGCGTCGCGCGAACCTGCCCGGCTTCCGCTGCCATCGTCGCCGCGCGGCGCCTTTGCCGGCCGTCGCTAGAGCGCGCCAGCCATTCGTGGAAGCATATGTACGTGGCCCGTTCGGACAACGCCGCCTCGTCACGACCATGGCTGCTCAACTTTGCACCCCGCTTCGCGATACGCCGCCGCGCTCGCGCCGCTTCGCGGCGATTCCTCGATCGCGCCGTCCGATCCTGAAAGGTGCCCGCATCGCCGCCTGCAGCCACCTGTCCGAAGATGCCGCGGCGCAGCCCCAGTTCGCTCTCGACGACGAAGTGCAACAGGTCGTGTGGCATATCCACGTCATAGCCGGGCGCCGGGTTCATCTCGAGCGGTGGCGGCCCATCACGGCGGATCACGACCGCATAACGACGCAGGTCCGTTCGGCGAAATTCGACGTTCATCCGACACCCTCATGTGTTTCGAGTGGGATGCAGCGCAGTTTAGTAGGCCGGTCCCCTCGAATGTTTTCGTCGCGATCACGACCTCGCCTATGGTGCGGTTCCCAGTAAAACGTACCAGACGGCAGTCTCGGGGTGAGCTACGGTTTGCAGACCGAATGGTTCGCGAAGCTTGGGACGACCGACGACTCCGTTAAGGGGCAACTTGATATGAAAAATGGGCTCCCTTAGCGGGGATGAATTAATGGGATGAACGGAACGGGTGGTACCTTTTGGGGGCCTTATCTGGGCCTGAAAGGTTTGATCGGAACGACTCGGCGCCACCAACAGCCAGTTCGTGAGCAGTGTTCCGGCTGCGCGCATATTGGCGGGGAGCGCAGCGTATGGTCCTTTTGAAGGCTGTGCTGAAGGCGCTCTCAGACTCGTACCCAAGGGAAAGCGCGATAGTAGAGATAGGATCGCCTGTGTTTGCCAGGCGGTCCCCGGCGAGCATCATCCGCCAGCGGGTTAGATATTTCATGGGCGAGGCGCCGACTGTCGCCTTGAACTTCAAGGTGAAGGTCGTGCGCGACATGCCCGCGCGATTGGCCAGAGTCTGCAAGGTCCACCGTCGGGCCGGGTCGGCGTGCATTGCATGGATCGCCGCCTTCATGTGTTTGTCGGCGAGGAAGCAACAAACGCGGTGGAGCGATGAGGGAGCGCATCGCCTGGCGCTATGCTTTCTATCTAAATCGGCGTCGGGCCCCGCAGCATCATCTGCGCCAGGCGCCGCCGCTGAGCACGGAACGTCGACGCCACCTCGCGCGCGTAGGCGTTGAAATCAACCCATTCGAAGGTCTGTTCCCGTTTGGCGGCCAGCCACGCATCGCGCGTGGCCGACCATTCAGCCAGCGTTGCCGTGAAGGCGTCGTACTCACCGGTGACGAAGTCACGCAATTGCGCCAGGCGGCGGCCGTCCCCGCTGGCCGCCTCCTGTTCGATCTGCACCTGCGCCCGGCTGAACTGCATGTCCAGACGCGCCCGTTCCATGGCCACTGGCGGCGTGCGCCGCAGCTCGGTCGCAAGACCCAGCCACGACATCGTGCTGATCAGCCACTTGGTCGGGTCCCACTGCCACCAGCGGATGCCGTTGCGGTAGTCGTTGGCGAACAGGTGATGGAAGTTGTGGTAGCCCTCGCCGTAGGTCACCAGTGCCAACAACGGATTGTCGCGGGACGAATTGCTGTCGGTGTAGGGCTGCTGGCCCCAACCGTGGGCCAGCGAGTTGATGAAAAACGTCACGTGGTGATTGATGACTAGGCGCAGAACGCCCGCGAGGAGCAACGTACCCCAGACATCACCCGACAACACACCCACCAGCAGCGGCAGACCAATGTTCATCGCCAGCACGAGGGCAACATAGTGGCGGTGTTGGAACATCACGATCGGATCGCGTTCGAGGTCTTTCACGTACTTGAAATCGGGCTCGCCGCTGGCATAACGGCGCAGCATCCAGCCGATGTGTGAAAACCACAGCCCCCGCCGCGACGAATAGGGGTCGAGCGCTTCGTCATCGACAAAGCGGTGGTGGGGACGGTGACCGGCCGCCCAGATGTAGATGCTGCTCTGAATCGCCATCGCGCCGAACAGCATGAAAAACAGCCGCACACTCCAGTGTGCCTGGTAGGCCCGGTGCGACCACAGACGATGGTAGCCCGCGGTGATCGACAACCCCGATGCTGTGAGGAACAGCGCAAACCACACCCAGCTGGCGGTGGAATAACCGACGAGCATGCCGTACAACGGCACGGCTACGAGCGCTGCAACGAACGTCGCCGAGAACAGGATGGTGGTCCCCCAATTGATGGGGGCGTGTTGTGAAGATTCATTCATTTCGACCCCTGATCGAACACGCCTTTCTTGCAACGGCCGATTCCTGCTGAATTCAGTGCGAAACGACCTGGCCTCTTGTACCGAGGCCGGGATCGCAGCGGCATGATCATAGGAAGATGATGAGCAGAACGATGATGAGTAAGAGAGCACCGCCACCGATATACATGTAGTTCTCCTCGTCGTGCCCACCCTCAGCGAGGGTGCTAAACACGCACCAGTGCATTCATATGAACACCATGTCGGCAATCGGTCTGTGGCCTAGCCAACTTAGTCGCAAATGCACGCCTGATCCGGATCGCGACGAACGGGCGATCCAGCGACGGGGAATGTTGGCTACTGCAGCTTCACGCCGTGCTGGCGACTCCAAAAGAACATGGCCTTGCTGGTCATCTCGGGTCCGTTGTCGAGTACCAACGTCTTCGGCAACCTGCGCGTCTGTCTGAGTTCGTCGAGTAAGCGAACCATCCTGGCTCCGGAGATCGACAAGTCGACCAGCTGTCCGACGCAGACACGTGAGAAGTCGTCGACGACATTGAGCACGCGAATGCGTCGACCATCAGCGAGCTGGTCGTGCACGAAGTCGGCCGACCAGCGTTCGTTCGGACGTGTCGGTACCGCCATCGGGACACGCACTCGGATCAACTTGCGTCGACGCTTGGTGCGAACCTGCATGCCGAGATCCGTGTACAGCCGATACGTTCGCTTGTGGTTCTCGACCACGCCCTCTGCGCGCAGCATGCCGTGCAGCATCAGATAGCCGTAGCGCGGATACGCTTCACCGAGCGCCTTCAGGCGGCCGATCAGATCGATGTCCTGTCGTGGTCGCCGCGGTTCATAGTGAACTGCTTTGCGACTGATCCGGATCAACCGACAGGCGCGACGTTCGCTGACGACATAGTGCTGCTGCAGATAGCCGACGAGACGTTTACGACTGGCCGGCTTTACCACTTTTTTCCCAGAACGTCCTTCAGCATCGCTTTGTCGAGCTCGGCCTCCGCCAGCAGCTTCTTCAAACGCGCGTTTTCTTGTTCGAGTTCCTTCAGTCGCTTTGCATCCGAAACTTCCAGCCCGCCGTATTTCGACTTCCAGCGATAGAAGCTCTGCTCCGAAAAACCATGCTTGCGTATCAGATCGGGAATCTTGACGCCTGCTTCATGCGCCTTCAGAAAGCCGATGATCTGCTCTGTCGAATACTGCTTCCGCTTCATCTCGAGACCTCCCTTCGGTCAATTTATCGGGAAATCTCACCGAACAGACTGCCGCGTCCGCCCCGTCGAGAGTGCGGGATCGTGCGGCTGCATGCGGTGAAGCCGAAACAGTGGGGAAAACTAGAATGTTGGATGCTGTGGTGAAGCCCTCGGTGAACGAGGATGAGGTTCAAGAGAACATAAACAGGATTGTCGACGAGAGCACACAGCTCGCATCAATCCGCGAGTCGATTGACGCTAGAGGGCTCGATCCGATCTGGCTGCAGGTGATCAGGCAGTTCGGGTGCATCATGTACCAGAAGGGTCTCCTCTCACCGACCCACCTTCCTGCCCGCACTAGCTCCAGAAAATCGGCAAACGTTCCTCCCACCCGCCATCGGCAAGCACCGCGCGTAGCTCCTTAGAGATCGGTGAGATCAATACCTTTCGACCGGACAGCCACGAACCGGTTTCAACCACGAGATTGCATACAGTCCACCCGTGCGCGCCAACATTTTGAATAAGGGGCGGTCACGACTGAAATCATCTGCGCCCTGCGATATCGGCGTCATCACTTCACGGCGCGCGAGATTCACTCGTGGGCCGTAGCCGGGCGGTCGATGTTAGCCATCTTGTAATGTGGCGCAGATGGCCACGCTAGGCAACGCGTCGGTGATCGGTCATTCAACCTCAAAGCGCACCGCGTTGACGTTGATATCTGGCAATCTCATCGCCGAACTCAACGACGTATTCATCAAGCGTGAACTTGAAGGTTTTGTCGCAAATGAAGCGCTCCCGCGTCCCTCGGTACGATACCGAACAGACGTTGGACGCGTGCCATCGCAGGCTGGCTGCTCACGGCATGCCTGTTCCCGAATCGAATCGCGGTATGAACGCACAACACATAGAGCGCAAGCACGTCGCGAGAGCGCCTGCACCGCTGCCTCCGGCGTGAAAGCGCAGCTGCTGAAACGCTGGGATCACATTCGTTCGAGTTTCTGGTTCGTTCCCGCAGTCATGGCTGCTGGCGCCGTAGTGTTGGCGCTCGCGACCGTTGCCGCGGACCGGTCGTTGACTCCTACCTGGTTGCGTGCCGCGCGCTGGGTGTACTCTGGCGGCGCCGAAGGGGCGAGCCAGGTCCTGGGCACGATTGCCGGCTCGATGATCACAATCGCCGGCGTCGTATTCTCGATGACGCTCGTCGCCTTGTCGCTCGCTTCGTCGCAACTCGGTCCGCGGATGCTGCGGAATTTCATGCGCGACAAGACCAACCAGCTGGTTCTAGGAACCTTCGTCGCGACGTTTGTGTATTGCCTGCTCGTGCTGCGGACGGTTCGTCGCGTCGACGAAGGCGCGTTTGTGCCGCACCTGTCGGTCACGATTGGCGTGCTGTTCGCGTTAGCTAGCCTCGCTGTTCTGATCTACTTCATTCACCACGTGTCCATATCCATACAAGCCGACGAAGTCGTTGCGCGCGTCGGCAAGGAGCTTGTCGAAGGAGTCGATCGAGATTTTCCGGAACTGATCGGTGAAGGACACTGTGCGTCTGGACTGTCGACGAAAGATCGGGTGATCCTCGAATCATTCGACCGCGGGGCAAGCCCCATTGGATCGGAGCAGGACGGGTATGTTCAGCTCATCGAGTCCGATGACCTGATGGCACTGGCGACAGAATCGGACGTCGTGTTTCGGATCGAGCGGCGCCCCGGTCAATACGTTGTGAAAGGCGCGCCTTTGCTGATGTGTTCCCCCGGCGACAGCATCAGTGAACAGTTCGCGGAAAAGGCAAATGCTGCGTTCGCGCTGGGCAGTCAGCGCACGACCTCTCAGGACATCGAATTCCCCGTCCATCAACTCGTCGAGATCGCGATACGAGCCCTTTCTCCGGGAATCAACGATCCATTTACCGCAATGGCGTGCGTGGACCGCCTGTCTTCGGCGCTGCATCGTGTGGCGGGGCGCGCCGCGCCGTCACCCCATCGGCTCGATGCTCAGAATCGATTACGGATCGTGACTACGCCGGTTACGTTCCCGCTAATGCTGGGCGAGGCGTTCAATCAGATCAGGCAATACGGCTGCTCGAGCGTAGCCGTGACATTGCGCCTGCTCGAATCCATTACCACCATCGCGGGAATCGTCAGCCGTGCGCAGGACAAATCAGCACTGGTGCTGCAGGCGGAGATGATATTTCGCGGAGCGATGGAGTCGCTTACGGAAGAGCGGGATCGCCGCGAGGTCGAAGAACGCTATTTCGAAGCCCGGCGCGCGATTGTTGAGCGCCACTGAGTATTCGTAACAAATCCTCTCATCCGCGGGCACCGTCCCGATATCCCTGCGGGGAAGCCTGAGGGTCGCGGGCGTACGATCGCCTTCGAAACGTTCGCTTCCGTACCGGAGAGAGACGGGAACGTCGTAAATTGTCGGGCGGCGCCAACTCATCGCGGTAGTGGATCGTCTCCGTTTGATACGTCCGCTGTGCAAACGAAAAGGCACTCAATCTCTCCGCCTCTACGCGACTGAAGCCAAGTTCTTCGAACGCCATCAGGCCCGTAGCGCACCTGTATCGCCAGATAGCTGAGGGTGATGAACACGGCCAATGATACTAGTCCTTCACTGACCGCCCCAATCGCATCCCCAATTCATCGCGACCCCTCCTGTGTGGATGAAGAGAGGGTAGAACGGAACGCGCCATAATGGAATCGTCAGGACAATCTAGGCCTCGACGGCGAGGTTTCAGGTGGACGGCGACCCTAGTACACCCCAGATTCGAGCGAGACGGGTCCTGTTGGGTTCGAGCGGGTTCCTAAAGTGAGCTTCCAATCCACGCGGGTGTCCGCTCGACCGATTCTGAGAATAACGCCACCGCGATCTCACAGGACCTGCGGCCGGAAGGATGAGTAGTGGCATCACACGAACGGTTTGGTGGGTGTCGTGCCGGTACACGTATGGCGCCGCAGCCAACGGGCCCTGCAAGCGCGGGGCGCGCTACGGATGTCTCTCACGAGCACGGGTTCGCGGCCGATCAGCGCACGTGATGCGGCGATACGAGCCCTACTTGGCGTCGTCTTCGACTTCTTCCTTGAGATCGCCGTAGTCCGCGTGGACTTCGCCGATCTTTTTCTCAATCTTGCCTTTCGTCTCTTTCGTCTTGTTACCGAAGACCTTGCCGGCAACTTCCTTGATCTTACCTTTCGCTTCGTCGACTCGGCCTTTGACTTGATCTTTGTTCATTTCGATCTCCACTAATTCCTATTCCAGCAATATCGTGATGCGGCACGTTCCCCATCCCTCACCTCGCAAAGTCTGTTCGATCTGATCTGCCGGATCTGTACGGTAGCGCGCGCTGGACCGCTGGCACGCCCATCGACGACCGGCAACCGAGCCGATATCCCGAAATCACCGAACCTCCCCCGCACCGACGACCAATTTGGCGCGAGGAACTTGAGTCCAGCCCGCAGTGTCGGACACCGCGAAGCGCTTTTGTTCGCTCGCGGACAGATACTGTTACTCTCTACGAGTAGTGTGATCCTGATGGTTCATGCGCCAGCAGCTATGCCCGACAGCCCACACCAAAATCATTTGCTCGATGCCATGCCCGCCGCCGGCTACGAGCGGATCACTTCCCATGCAGAACTGATAGCGATGGAACTCGGCGATGTCCTCTATGAGCCCGGAACAAAGATGCGGTACGTGTACTTCCCGACGACCGCGATCGTGTCGCTGCTGTACGTCATGGAAGATGGTGCGTCCGCAGAAATCGCGGTCGTCGGCAACGAAGGTATCCTTGGTATCTCGTTGTTCATGGGTGGTGACACGACGCCCAGCCGTGCGGTGGTACAGAGTGGTGGGCACGGATACCGGATGAAAGCCGAGTTGCTTAAGCAAGAGTTCGGGCGTTTCGGCGCGATGATGCATCTCCTGCTCCGGTATACCCAAGCGCTGATTACCCAGATGGCCCAGACGGCCGTGTGCAATCGGCATCATTCAATCGACCAACAATTGTGCCGATGGCTGCTGTTGAGCCTGGATCGCCTGCCCGCGAACGAACTCGTTATGACTCAGGAGCTGATCGCCAGCATGTTGGGCGTGCGCCGAGAAGGTGTCACGGAAGCCGCGGGCAAATTGCAACGCGCCGGATTGATTCACTATCAACGAGGCCACATCACCGTACTCGACCGCGCGGGTCTCGAATCACGATCCTGCGAGTGCTACCAGGTCGTCAAGACGGAGTCTGATCGACTCCTGTCTTATGTGGCTCGGTAGAGTCGTCACACCCTCAACCTGGGGGGAGATTTCGTAATATCCAGCGATGTCGGACTGTACGTCGCCATCGGTGCCTTACCGAACGGACGCTCACTCCCCGCGAGCCTACTGTGCCCTCGAATCGCTTTGCACCAGGGACCGCAGCATGAATTCAGTGAGAATTGGTCAAGACGCCTTGCCCGCCGAACAGTTTTGCGACGATGCAACGCTGCTCGACGAGATCAGCAGCACCATGTGCGCTGAATTGGACAAAGGAAACGCCGTCGTCTCCATTGCCACCGGTACGCATCGGCGCCTGCTGGAAAAGCAGCTGACCGTTCACGGCATCAATATCGTCACAGCGCTCGGCAAGGGACAGTACACACACCTGAATGCGCTCGAAGCGCTGTCGACGATCATCGTTGATGGCGTACCCGACGTGATCCGATTCGCTGAGCTGGTTGGCGCGCTCTTAGATCGCACCGCGGCCAACTATCGCCGCGTCCTGATATTTGGAGAGCTGGTCCCGCTGATGCACGCTGACGGCAAACATGCTGGCGCGGATGCTCTAGAGATACTGTGGCGTTCCTTCGTCGCATCGCGTCCGATCTTCCTGCACTGCGAATATCCCGCCCACGCGATTCACAGCTACAGTTCGATTTCGTTCTCACATGGCGCATTTAGTCAGGACGTTCCACGGACGCGGGCAGTCGTTCGAGTGGAGATGAACGTTGGTGGGACGTCGAGGCCATCAAACGAGAACCGCGTCTCGATCTCCGCTCCTGCGGCATGACATCTCCCGTACAAGCCGAACCCATCGACCACAGCATGTTGGTTGATGTGCACCGATACTGTGCGCCTGTCTCTTACCACACAAAGATGCGCCATGAGTGCCAACGAGTTTCGCGCGTGGTTCCGCTCAATTCGGTTCTTCGAACGAGAGCGCGGTTGGTATTTCCTGTCGCCTGACGGGCTCGCAGTAGGACCATACGTCAGTGAACGCGACGCCGAGCGCCAGGCAGTTCGCCTCGCGAAGATCCTACACAAACTTCACGACCGCCACAGCGCCCGCACCGCCGTCATCGAGTTCACGATTGATGGCTGCGGCGCGGCGGCGTAGTTGACGGGCACGAGCTTGCCCGCCCCGACCAACCACACCTGCCGTCGCGTGCGCTGCGGAGCGGTAGCGCTCGCCGCCCCAGCGAGGGGGCTCGGGCCCGCATTGCCAGATGTGAGCGGAGGTGGGCCGCCCGCCCAGCCATCCCTACCGTCGCGCGCGCACGGGCCGGTGTGCGCGCGTGACGAGACGAAGCCGGAGTTGGTCGTTTTGCGCCGGATTAGCGTAGCATGACCCCCGCAAAATCCCCACACAGGGTGCAGAACGATTCTGCTGAGGGGCCTAAGTGCTTGATTGCATGGTGGCCAAGGGCAGAATTGAACCGGTCGTCGCACAGTGCCGACACGCGGATCGTCTGTTGGACCAGTGAATTACGTAGTACCAACTAACGCAGTCACCTGGCGCGTTGCCCGATTCTGAATGTGCCAGTAACTGCCCAGATAGCGCTCGGTGGTGTCACCGGGTGAGGCACAGTCTCGGCACACGGTATCCGCACGCGGATGCAAAGCGGATGTTTAGCGCCCAGTCTCCTGGGCCTGCTATCGGGGCAGAAGCGGACGGACCGGTTACAATCGCGATGATGCATCTGGGGAGGTACGTTGGAGCGTCCGTTTGAGGCCTACGAGGGCGATGAGCCCTACGTGTTCGTCTGCTATTCGCATGACGACAAGGCGCTGGTGTATCCGGAAATAACCCGACTCAAGAGTTCCGGCTTTCGCATCTGGTACGACGAAGGTGTCAGTCCCGGTTCGGAGTGGTCCGACGCGATCGCGCGGAAGATCGAGCGCAGTACGGTCGTCCTCTATTTCGTCACGCCGCAATCGGTGAGTTCCGAGCATTGTCGTCGCGAGGTGAATTTCGCGCTCGGCAAGTCGTGTCGAATCCTCTCGGTACATTTGGTTCCCACGGAGCTGCCGAGGGGATTGGAACTCAGCCTAAGCAATCGACAGGCGATCCTGAAGTACGACGAACCGCGTTCCACGTACGAAGCGAAGGTGGCGCGGGCGATCGGTGACGCGCGATCGCGCAACGCGGGAACCTCGACGAGCGATCGCCGTGACCCAATCACAACGCGCCGCCGGCACGTCGGTCGGCTGACTGGTGTAGCCGTTGCGTTGGTGATTGCAGTTGGGCTCGCCCTGTGGCTCTCAAGCCGTCCAACCGGCAACATCCCCGCATTCGATCGCTCCGTCGCCGTGATGCCCTTCTCCGTGATCGGTGGTGACGCGGAGATGACTACCTATGCAGACGCGTTGACCGAGGAACTGCGAACCGACGTGGCGGGTTACCAGGAACTACGGAGCGTGGCGGTCGAGGACGCGACCCACGTACGCCAAGTGAACGACGCCAGCTACGTGGTCGTTGGTAACGTGCAACGCCTCAGAGACAGCGTGCGTGTTCGCGCGAGCATGACCCGGACCGATGACCATCAGACGGTATGGGCGAAGACCTTCGAGCGCGCAGCAGCTGATGCGACCGGCGATCCCGCGGAAATGGCGTCGACACTCGGACGTTTCGTTCGCCAGAACCTCGTCCAGGATCAGCAATGCGAGTCTGTAAAACGTTCGTCTCATAGCGAACAAGCGGCAGCCGCCTACTGCGCCGCATTGGCCGAACGCGCACGATTCAGCCAGGGCGGCGATTTGGACCTCGGGCTCGAGCTGCGCAACGCGCAGCGCGCAATTGCCTTAGACCCCAATATCGCAGATGCGTATCGGATCGTCGCCTACAACTACACAGTGCAGGGGTTCCTCGGCCTGATGGATTGGCAGGCCGCCGCGCGAGAGGCCCACCTGACGCTCGACCGGGGGCTAGCGCTCGCCCCCAATGACCCACAGCTGCTGACCGCACAAGGCGAATTGCAAGGCGACCTCGAATTCGACCGTCCAGCCGCAGCAGCAAGCATTCGTGCGTCTCTGGCAAGCGACCCACTGCAGCCGTACGCCTATCGGAATTACGCAGAGCTTGCGCGCCTTGCATTTGGCCAAGGCAATCTCTCAGACGCGGCCGAGAATTACCGCCGAGCATTGCGGATCTACGATGGTGATGCAGCCGTCTATTTGGCTTACGCCTCCATTCTCTCCGCATGGGGCCAGAGCCGCGAAGCAATCCGTGCAGCCGACACTGGGCTCCGCCTGATCCAGAGCGGATGGTTACGCGCCTATCTGCTTCTGATCAAGGCTTATGCCTACGATGCACTGGGTCAGACAGCCGAAGCGAACAAGGCGATCGACGATGGGCTCTCATCTGCCGGGCCAATGTATCGACCTCCATTCGCCGGGATTCTTGCGAAGGTGGGCCGACGCGACGAAGCGTATCAGATCCTCGCACCACTGGAGAGACTTGAGCATCCGCCAATCGATGCAATGGTGTTTGCCTACACTGCTTTGGGCGACGACCGTGTATTCGACTGGATCCATGCGGCGATCGATCATCACATCACAAACATAGTGAATACGATCCGTACGGGCACGATCTATTCGGAGGAACTACGCAAGGACCCCCGCTGGGCTGAGGTGATGGCCCACCTCGAGGAGGAGGCCAAGGGACGTGGTCAACATCAAAGCTCAAGCTGAGGTCCGCTTCGGCTCGGAAGCGAACTGTTTGATGTTGGCGCGGGAACGTCCGCTCTGTGTCTCAGAGTGCACATGGTCGCCAGGGGCAGAAATTGAACTGGTCGTCACACAGTGCCGACACGCGGATTTTCAGTTGGACTAGTGAACTAGGCACTACCAAACAGTTCAGTCACTTAGCGCGTTTGCCGAATTCGGAATGTGCCAGTAACCGCCAGATAACGCTCGTTAGCGTTACGGGGTGAGGCACAGTTTCGGCACACCGATGCAAAGCGGACATTCGGCGCTCTGTCTCCTGGGTCCGCTTTCGCCAGAAGCGGACACTCCACACCTGCGCTGGCTGACGTGCTCATCGATCGAGTGATAGCCACTTGCAACCATCAAGCGGAAGTCCGGCCACGATGGTCCCCAGGTGTCCCGACGCGCATGTGAAGCACGGTGGTAACCTAGCGTCCAGCCTGTGGAGGAACGCTGCAATTGCGCGTGATCGGTTCAGGGTTTGGCAGGACTGGTACGTTGTCACTGCAGGCCGCGTTGCAGCAGCTCGGTTTCGATCCGTGCTACCACATGGTTGAGGTCGGCAGGACGCGTGGCCATCCGCGGAAGTGGCTAGCGATTGCGCGAGGTGAGCCCCCAGACTGGCGTGCGCTGTTCGAAGGGTTCGAGGCCACCGTCGACTTTCCGGCGTGTCTGTTCTACGCGGATCTAATGCGTGAATTCCCCGACGCAAAGGTCGTCCACACGGTGCGCAACGAGGACGACTGGTACCGCAGTACTTTCGAGACGCTCTATCAGGCACGCACGGTGGTTCCGCGCTTACTGATGCGCTCGATCGGCACGATCGGCGATGCGTTCGAGATGATCGAACGTCTGATCTGGAACGGTGTGTTCGAAGGACGTTTCGATGATCCGCGACGCGCAAAAGAGATCTTCAACGAACACACCGTGAAGGTGTGCAACACGGTACCGGCCGAGCGCCTGCTGGTATACGACGTGCGCGACGGATGGGCGCCGCTGTGTCAGTTTCTCAGCATGCCAGTGCCCTCTATACCTTTCCCGAACATCAACGACCGTGCGTCGATGGTCCGGCGCCTGCAGAGGATACGCTGGGTGACGCGAGTTGGACCCTGGTTGTTGGCTGCGTTGATCGCGGGTTTGGCGGTAGCCTATATACGCTAGCCAAACGGCCCGTGCGATTCACCTGTGGAACCGACCGAGGTCGCGAATTCCTTCGAACGTCGACTTCGGGTCGGAAGCGGACTGTTTGATGTTGGCGCGGGAGCGTCCGCTCTGTGTCTCAGAGTGCACATCAGAATTGAACCGGTCGTCGCACAGTGTCGACACGCGGATTTTCAGTCCGGATCGACGAGTACCGCCTCGATCGCCCGAACCTTGTCGGCAACGAGCGTCGGGTTGGTATCGCGGTAGTAGTTCACGCCGAAGACACCGTTGAGCACCCAGCCTTTACCCCGCTCCCACGTCGCCGCATCAACATTCAGCGCTTCGCGGTAGGCGCGGCGTGCCTCTCGCGGAAACAAACTCCAGGCAATGATCATTTCAATCGCCGGATCACCTACGCCGCATGCGCCCCAGTCAATGACGCCGGTGAGTTTGCCGTCCCACGCGAGCAGATTCAGATATGACAGGTCACCATGGAACCAGACCGGCGGACCGTTGTAATCTGGCGCGGCCATGACCTGGTTCCAGGCTTCGGTAACGGCATCGGCGTCCACCTCGCCGCGCAGACCGGCGATCGCCTCACGCATCACCGCATCAGAGAGACGGATGGGTGCACCACGCTTGTGCCGCGGCCCACCGGCCGTATCGATGCAACGTAGTGCGCGAACGAAGCTCGCCAGTTCGAGCGCAGCGCCAACGGGATCGTCGAGGCGATCCAGCGTCGCCAGTTCGCCGGGTAGCCACTGCACGACGCCCCATGGATACGGAAATGCCGGTTCCCGTTTACCGGCGGCGATCGGCACCGGTACGGCGAGCGGCAAATGCGGAGCCAGTATCGGCAGCCACGTCTGTTCCTTCGCTACATTGCCCACCGCCCAGTGAATGCGGGGTAGCCGGACGGCGAGTTCGTCGCCAAGGCGGTACATCGCGTTGTCGGTGCCGGCCGATGCGATCCGTTCGATCGGTAGTTCAGCCCACTGAGGGTGTTGGTTCTGGAGCAACCGGCGCACCAGTTCTGCATCGGTGGCCACTTCGTCGGCGTGCATTTTCACTGACATTCAGCGCTGCCGTCGGCTCTCATGTGCCGGTTGGCCGCGCTTCAGCGATCATGTTGGCCAACGCTTCGACCGCGCGCCAATACGTCATGCGGTGCGACGAGACACTCGAGATTCGCCAACGGATCCCCGTCGACAAACAATACGTCGGCCGAAAATCCCGATGCGATTCGTCCGGCGGTGCCCCCAAGTCCGATCGCCTGTGCACAGTCCGATGTGGCGGCTCTCAATGCCTCGACGTTCGATAGTCCTGCGAAATGCGCGAACACCGACAATGCTTTGCCGAGATCCGCGTGACGCACGTTCGGGATGCCGGCATCGGTCGATGCCGCCAGCCGCACGCCGGCTGCGCGCATCGCGGCGAAATTACCGAGCAGACGCTTTTCGTGGTCGCTGCCGCTGCCCTGATGGCGCTTCCAGCCGACATTCACCGTGGGCGACACCCACACGCCACGCTGTGCCATCTCAACGGCGAGTTCGGGGTCGTACTCGGCACCCCACCCGGCCTCCCCGACCCACGAGCAGTGTTCGATCGTGCTGACACCGGCACGTGCCGCGTAGCGGATGCCGATCGTGCCATGGCAGTGCGCCGCGACCGGGTAGCCTCGTTGGCGCGCATCGGCAACGATCGCTACAAGCGTTTCCTGATCGAACTGCGCCATGCGCGGCGTGCTGCCCTTCGTCATCGCGCCGCCGGTCGCCATCACTTTGATCAGATCGACGCCATGCGCGTGCTGACGAGCGACCACGGCCGCGACATCGGCACGATTCCCTGCCTCGCCACCCCAGAAGTGGCAATGGCCACCCGGCGACGTAATCGGCTGGCCGGAACACAGCAGCCGCGGTCCCGCGATCTCACCCCGCGCAATGCGATCGCGCAGTTCGAGTTCCAGCCATTCGCCACCGCCCAGGTCCCGGGCGCTGGTAATACCCGCACGGACCATGTCAAGCGCCCGTTGCGCCATTGCCGCGAATCGCGTTTGCGCATCGCCGTTCGTCTGTGCGAGCGGATCTCGCACATCGGGATCGAGCACCATGTGCACGTGCGCATCGATGAGACCCGGAACCGCTGTCACGCCGCCCATATCACGCACCGCAGCGCCGTACGAAATCTCCGACACCGAGCCGACCGCGGAAATCTTCCCCTCTTCGATACGGATCGCATCGGCGCTGTCGAGGTAGCCATCGGCGATGCCGTCCCAGATGCGCAGCTGCGCGTATACCTGTGCTGCGTCGGTCATGCGTGGCCCTTTTTTGAATTACGTCTGCGTGTATTGCACGCATGGTAGCCTTCGTCGCTCACGCAACACCAGGCGCAAAGCCCGGTACACCAGCAAGAGGGAGGCACTCATGGGGGATCGACTCAGCGGCAAAGTGGCGGTGATTACCGGCGGCGCCAGCGGCATGGGCCGCGCGACCGTGGAGAAGTTCGTTGCCGAAGGCGCGCGTGTCGTCATCGCCGATCTGCAGCAGGATAAAGGCGAAGCGCTCGCCGCGCAGTTGGGTGGCGACACCGCATACATCTGCACCGACGTCTGCAGTGAAAACGACATCAAAGCGATGATCGAATTCGCCGTGAAACGTTTCGGTCGTCTCGACACGTTGTTCAACAACGCAGGATTTGGCGGCGTAACGGGCGAAATTCACGATACCGACATGGGCGAGCCGTATCGCCGCACGGTCGATGCCATGTTGACCGGCCCGCTCCTCGGTATGAAATACGCAGCGCCGATCATGCGAGAACAGCGTTCCGGCGTGATCATCTCCACCGCGAGTGTCGCGGGCCTCAAGGCGGGCTACGGTCCGCACGTTTACACCGCTGTGAAATCCGCGGTGATCAACCTGACGCGTTCAGTGGCACAGGAACTGGGTCCGTTCAACATTCGCGTCAACGCGATCTGTCCGGGCGGCATCGCGACGCCGATCTTCGCGGGTCAACTCGCGCTGAAACGCGGCGGCAACACCGACTACGCCGCCGCGGTCAAACCGTTCCTGATGAAAATGCAGCCGATTCCGCGCGCCGGCGAACCATCCGACATCGCCAATGCCGCATGTTTTCTGGCAAGCGATGAAGCATCATTCATCTCTGGCCATGCGCTCGTCGTCGATGGTGCACTGACGGCGGGCTCGTGGACGAATCCCGAGTTCGCACCACCGCTGATCGAAGCGCTGCAGCAGGTGTTCGGGATGGAGAAGGACGAAGATCTGGATATGGTCTACCACGCGCGTTGAGGGGCGGTCTCGACCTCGTTGCGCGTGACCGGTCCGACGGGATCAAATTCGCGTGTCACCATGATCAAGGGGACCAACATGTCGAATGCCAAAAAGCCGACACGAATTCAGCGGGGGCCGAGCCGCGAAGAAATGCTGTCACTGGTGGGAGACGGCTGAAGAAAGAGGGAAAGCCATGGTCACACTGCCGCACCATTTCGAGTTCTTGTCCGATAGCTGGTTGAGCACTGCAGAGGCGTATCTGCAACGGGAAGTCAGGCGTCTCAAGCAAGCCGTTGTTCCGTTTACGCTGTCGGAACGGTTCAGCGACGCGCCGCCCCATCTAGAATTTCCCGACGATGTTGCGTGCTGGAGCGCGCGCTACGACGGCGAAAGCCTGACCGTGTCGAGGGAATTCCTGCCCACGGCCGACGCGGTTGTCACCGGAGACTACCAGGCCGCGCTGATGGCGGCGCAGAGTATCGGAGCGCTGGCACCGGGCGTCATGGATGCGACGCTGGATGAGATCACACACGTCTTCGGCGGCCGGGTACTGCACCGGAATCTCACGCTGGAGCACCCTGCCACCCTCGAAATGCTCGCGCTCATGCACGACCATCTCGGCCGTTCGACGGTTGAGAATCCAGACCTCGCCCATCGGGCTACCCGTCTGGGCATGGCGGACCGGGTAAGGGAAATGGAGGAGAACGGCTACACCATCATCGAACGCGCCATCTCTGGAGCATTTGCCGACGAATTGCGCGAGGCAACCCTCCAGGCATTGCTGCCGCACCACAGCTTTTCCCTGCAATGGATGCTCTATCACGGGCGAGCATTCGAGCGCATCGTCCAGAACCCCCAGCTCATGACGTTGATCGACGCCTCATTGGGACGCGGCGCCGTGATCGCATCTCTGAGTTCGATCCGGCGCGGGCCAGGCGCCGGCGTCATTCCCATCCACACCGACTACTCGATGGTGCCGGAGCCTTATCCGGACTTCGCCATGACCGGAGTGGGTGTGTGGGCCCTGGAGGATTGGACCCAGGCGAGCGGGCCTACCTGGATCGTTCCCGGATCCCATCGCGAGCGACGCGGGCCCCGAAAGGGTGAGGCGATGGACCGCGGTGTTCCCATCGAGATGCCAAAGGGCTCGGTTGTCTACTTCACCCACGGGGTGTGGCACTGGCAGGGCGATCGTACCGAGCCCGGTGAACGTATCACCCTGCACGCGCATTTCAATCGCGGCATTCTGCGCGGCCTGGAGCCGAAAAAGGTGGACGTGCAGATGATGCACCGCAATCCCCCCCGCCTCGGCGAGATGTTGGGCGAGGACGACTGGTTCGACAAGCTGACCGCCGAGGGCCGCGATCACGTGCGCGCCGCCTACATGACGCGGTTGCACGCATTCACGGATCAGCGCAAACAGGTGCTGTTGAGGTGTGCCGAAAAGCGGCCTCCGGCCTAGGGTTGGCCAGCCGGGGAGGTACGTCCCCGATCTACCCGTGAGGTGACCATGCCGGATTCCGCCGCTGAACGCGCGCTCTTTGCCAACGAAGCTTTCTATCTCGCGTTCATCCGCAAAGACGTCGCGGCGATGGACCGTCTGTGGGCCACGAGTGTCCCGGTGGTGTGCATCCATCCGGGGTGGCCCGCCCTGGTGGGACGGGAAGCGGTGATGCAGAGCTGGCACCACATTCTCGGCAATGCCGACCAGCCCGGCATCGATTTCTACAACGCCGTGGCCGTGGAACAGCGCGGCACGTTCACCGTCATCTGCTATGAAGAACTGCGCGACGACGTGCTCGTGGCGTCGAACGCGTTCATCGAGGAAGGCGGAGAACTCAAGCTGATCCATCATCAGTCCGCGCCCTGCGCCCACCCGCCACCTCTAGCCGGCGGCAGCTGAACTCCATGGCGCGAGGTTCCACCCGAGTCATCTACGCCGCCCTCTCCGGCAACCTGCTGATCGCACTGACCAAATTCGTTGCAGCAGCACTGACCGGAAGCGCCGCGATGCTCTCCGAGGGCATTCACTCGCTGGTGGACACGGGCAATCAGATTCTGCTGCTGCACGGCATGCGCCGGGCGGACCGGCCACCCGATGAGCGCTTTCCATTTGGCCACGGCAAGGAGGTCTATTTCTGGAGCTTCGTCGTGGCAATCCTGATCTTCGCCGTCGGGGCCGGCATCTCCATCGTCGAGGGCATCCGACATGTGCTCGCCCCCACCCCGATCAAAAACCCGGCGGTGAACTATGTGGTCCTGAGCCTCGCGATGATCTTCGAAGGCGCCGCGTGGACGTTCGCGTTCGTGGAGTTCCGCCGGGCCAAGGGACCATGGGGATACCTTGAAGCGGTGCACCGGGGCAAGGATCCCTCACTATTCGTCGTGTTGTTCGAAGACTCCGCCGCGCTGCTGGGCCTACTCGTGGCGCTGGCGGCGGTGACGGCAGCGAGGCTGACTGGCGTGCTCTGGCTCGACGGCCTGGGTTCCATTTTGATCGGCATCATCCTCGGCGGCACGGCCACCTGGCTCGCCTACGAAACCAAAGGTCTGCTCATCGGCGAGAGCGCCAACCGGCGAGTCGTGGACGGTATTCGCGCAATCGCCAGCGAACGGACAAGTGTGGAGCAAGTACACGAGGTGCTGACCATGCACATGGGGCCCGAGTTCGTACTGGTGAACCTCAGCGTCCAGTTTCGTGGTGATGCCCGAGCCACCGAGATCGAAGCCGCCATCGAGGGCCTCGACCGCACCATCAAGATTGCCTACCCGGAGGTGAAACGGGTCTTCGTCGAGGCGGAGCGATACACGGATCGCGCCGCGCCGGCGGCTGGCATCTGATTCATGGGTCCGGCGTTCAGACCGCCCGAACTCGTCCGCCGACGCGGCCCTTGCAGGTTCGGGCCGTTTTGGCGAGCATCCGGGGGTCACCGCCAACACACACGCCATGGACTACAGAAGCCTCACTGTCGAACCGCTGACGCCTCACATCGGCGCGGAAGTAGCAGGTGTCGATCTGTCGCGACCCCTGTCTGCTGAGCAACGAGCAGACTTGAAGCGGGCATTCGCCGACTGGATGGTGCTGGTGTTCCGTGATCAGCATCTGTCGAGCGAGCAGCACAAGGCGTTCGGGCGGCTGTTCGGGCCTCTGCACGTACATCCGCTCCAACACGACTACGGCGGCGATCCCGAAATCCTCACCGTGAAGACTACGGCCAAGTCGCGCTACACGGCGGGTGACGGCTGGCACACCGATGTGACCTGCGAGGCGTGTCCACCGCTCGGATCGATGCTCCACATGAAAGAGGTCCCCGCTCACGGCGGGGGCGACACGCTGTTCGCCGATATGTACCGGGCCTACGAGACGCTCTCGCAACCGCTGCAACGGTTCCTTGCGGGCCTCACCGCCGTGCACGACGGCGCCATCCCCTATGTTGGCGCCTACGGCATTGCGCCGCCGAAGGGACAGAATTATCCGCGCGCCGAGCACCCCGTGGTCACCCGGCATCCGGATACGGGCCGCAAAGTGTTGTACGTGAACAGCGGCTTCACGTCCCACATCAAGGGCCTGGCCCGGTGGGAGAGCCAAGGTCTGTTGGACATGCTCTATCGGCATATCGCCACCACCCCGTCGTTGACTTGCCGCGTACGCTGGGCCGCCGACACGCTCACGTTCTGGGACAACCGCTGCACGCAGCACCACGCCGTCTGGGACTACCATCCCGAGACGCGCCACGGCGAGCGGGTGTCCATCGTCGGTGAACGCCCCGCTGCCTGACGGGCCGGCTCGTGGACGTGAATCCCCGGATCCTCGCCGATCTGGCCGTAAGCGCGCATCTGGCATTCGCCGTGTTCGTCGTGGTCGGAGGCTTCATCGCGCTGCGCTGGCCGCGCCTGGTGTGGTTTCACGCGCCGGCGGCGTTGTGGGGCGCCTTTGTCGAACTGTCGGGAAGCGTGTGTCCGTTGACCCCGCTCGAGAATGCCCTCAGGGTGCGCGCCGGCAGTGAACCCTATCCCGGCGATTTTCTCGCCCACTACGTGATCGGTGTGCTCTACCCGCTAGGCATCGATTCCGACGTGCAAACGTGGCTCGGCGTCGGCGTCATCGCCGTGAACGCCGTCGCCTACACCCTCGTCTGGCGGCGTGCGCAGATACGCCCGGCATGACCTGCCGCGGGGCGGTTCCCGGCTCGCATCGACGCCTACGCCGGCCAATCCGGTAGTTGGCCGGCCCGTTCCAGCCATTGCTCGCTGAGATCCCACAGTCGCTGCGCCACTGCAGGGTCGTTGGATTCGGCGCTGCTGGACACCACGCGGCAGTCGCGCAGATATTGGCCGGCGATGTCGGTCGCGGGCTCATGCACCGTTGCATAGACGCTCGTCGCCGCGCCCTGCGCGCGATTCTTCGTGAACGGACTGACGAGCATCATCAGTGCGCCGACGATCTTCGAGCCGCGGCCGATCTCGGTCGTGATCAGCGTGCCCGGATGCAGCGCGCACGCGATGAGACCACGATTTCCATAGCGTCGCTGCAGCGACTTCGCCATCAGCACATTGCACAATTTCGCCTGGCCATAGGCGCCCATGCCCTTGAAGTTGTTGCGGCTCATCGGCAGCTGATCGAAATCGAGCTTCGGGGGCGAGGCGTGGCTGGTGCTCGAAACCATCACGATTCGCGGCGCACGACTGGCCAGCAGGCGCGGCATCAACAGCCGCGCGAGCAGAAAGTGGCCGATATGGCACACGCCGACCGTGCGCTCGAACCCGTCGTCGGTTTCCTCGAACGCCATCAACGCGAGTCCCGCATTGCACACCAGCGCGTCGATCTGTTTCGCCGCCAAACCGTCCGCGAAATGTCGAACGCTCGCGAACGACGCGAGATCGAGGGCCGCGAACTCCGCTTTGCATCCGGGATGGGCCGCGCGGGCACGCGCGACCGCCGCTTCGCCCGTGTCCATCTGCCGGCAGGCGAAGATCACCCGTGCGCCGGCGCCCGCAAGCGCCGTCGCCGTCGGTTCGCCGATGCCGGTATTCGCACCGGTCACGACGATCGTTCTGCCGGCAAGGTCGAGCCCTGCGACAACCTCGTCCGCAGTCGTTCGTGCATCGAATTGCCTGCCGTCGCTCAGTGCTGCCGTCACCAGTTGGTCGCCTCGAAGAAGTGCATTACATTGCGAGACATTGTGCCCGCGGCGCAGAGATCAAGGAATGGCGACCGGTCAACATCAAACAAGCACGTTGCCACGCACCGCGTTCGCGATGGTTCAAACGGCGACCCGCACGCTCGAACCGCGCGACATACCGATCCCCGACATCGATGACGATTCCGCGGTGCTGCAACTCGAGGCGTGCGGCATTTGCGGTTCTGACTACGAACAGTTCGAGGGCCAGTTGCGCACGCCGATGCCAGTGGTGCCCGGACACGAACCGTTGGGCCGCATCGCGAAGATCGGCGACCGCGCGGCGAAACGTTGGGGCGTCGACGTCGGCGATCGCGTTGCGGTGGAGACGATGCTGTCGTGCCGCCATTGCGGTCCGTGCCTGTCGGGCAGCTATCACTTATGCGATACCCGTCGGATCTACTCGTACATTCCACTGTCGGAACCGCCGGGACTGTGGGGGGCTTACGCGCAGTACATGTACCTCGCGCCGAACACCATCGTGCACCGTGTCGATCCCCGACTGCCGTGCGAGATCGGCGTGATGTTCAATCCGCTCGGCGCAGGCTTTCGCTGGGCGGTCGAGCTACCGAATACGCGGCCCGGTGATTCGATTGTCATTCTCGGCCCGGGGCAACGCGGACTTGCCAGCGTGATCGCGTGCCGCGAAGTCGGCGCCGGAACGATCATCGTCACCGGACTCGCCGCAGATGCCAACAAGCTGGCGCTGGCGCGCACGTTCGGCGCCGATCATACCATCGACGTCGACAACGAAGATCCGGTCAAGCGCGTAAAAGAACTGACAAACGGGCGCGGTGCGGACATCGTCGTCGATGTGTCCGCCTATGCAACCAAGCCCGTGGCCGACGCGTTGTCGATGGTGCGCCCCGGTGGTACCGTCGTGCTCGCCGGCGTCAAAGGATTCCGTGCTGTCGACAACTTCGTCTCGGATCTGATCGTGATGAAGGAGATCCAGATCAAGGGCGCGATCGGTGTCACGTCGTCCGGATACAAGGCCGCCATTCGGCTGATCGAGTCCGGCCGCGTGCCGATCGAGAAGCTGCACACACACAACTTTGCGCTCGAAGACGCTGCGCTTGCGATTCGAACGCTCGCCCGACAGATACCCGGCGAGGAATCGATCCATTCGTGTCTGATCCCGCCACATTGAGTGCGATATCGAGAGGCATTCCGATGAAATACGGGCTGATCCTGACTCGGGCCGACATCAAGGGCCAGATCGACGCCGCGGTGCGCGCCGAAGCCGCCGGATTCGAGTCGGTATGGACCACCGAATTCTTCAACGCCAACGGTCTCGTGCGCCTGGCCGCGATTGCGACCGCGACGACGCGCATCAAGCTCGGAACCGGTATCGCGTACGCGTTCATGCGTTCGCCGATGCTCGCCGCCACTGGCGCGATGGACATCGACGAACTGTCCGGCGGACGCATGATTCTGGGTCTCGGTAGCGGTACCAAGACGATGAACGAGAACTGGTATTCGATGCCGTTCGAAGACCCACCCGCGCCGCGCATGAAAGACGCGATCGGCCTGATTCGCGCCGCCTTCGCCGCACAGAATGGCGGCGGACTGAACTACGAAGGCGACTTCTATCGCGTCAAGATTCCCCAGTTTTCGCGTCCGGGCGCCGCACGCGCCGACATCCCGATTGCGATCGCCGCGGTGAATCGCGGCATGATCAGAGCTGCAGCTGCGGTTGCAAACGGCCTCGTTGGCCATCCGGTCTACACTCGAAAATACATTGCCGAAATGGTTCTTCCTGAGCTGAATGGCAGCAGCTGCGCGCTGCTGCCGTACGTGATCTGCAGCATCGCCAACGATCCGACGCAGGCGCGCAACGAGGCACGCATGCAGATCGCGTTCTACTACACCACGCGGCTCTATCACACGATCCTGGCGCCGCACGGCTGGGAGGCGATCGGCGAGACGATTACGGCGGCTTTCCGCAGCGGTGATTTCGCGGCGATGGCGGCGGCCGTGCCGGACGAGATGGTCGACGCCATCGCGGTCACTGGGAAGCCCGACGAAGTGCGCGACCGTTTGAGGCAGTGGACGCCACTCGCCGATCACGTATTGCTGTATTCACCGTCGGTGGGCATCAAGCGGGGCCGCGTCGCCGAAAACGTCGATGCGATCGTCGATACGTTTCGAACGGGGAGTTGAATACGCATGAGCCAGAACATCGATCTGACGCCAAAATTCGACTACGACGAGGCGATCGCAGCGCGCTTTCTCGCGAACAAAGGCGCCGCCGGCGGCCTGCCTGATTTCCTCGGCATACGCATCACCGACGTCGGCCCCGGCACGATGACCGGCGAACTCACCGTTCGGCCGGAATTGCTGACAGGGATCGGCAACATGCACGGTGGCGTTCTGTCCGCATTCTGCGATCACATGCTCGGCTGCGTCTGCTATCCGGTGATGAAGAAGGGTCAGTGGGGGGCAACCACCGAGTTCAAGATCAATTTGACGGCACCGGTCACGCAGGGAACGGTGGCCGCGCGCGCCGAAATCATCAACCTGTCGCGCACTCAGGCCGTGGTGCGTATCGACATCGTCAACGAAGGCCGCCGCGCCGCAATTGCGCAGGGTACCGTCACGATCCGCGATCCGCGTTGATGAGCGGCGCGGCGCCTCAACGCAGCGCCGAGCTGGTGCTCGTCCACTCCAACGGCGCCTTGATTGGGAAATTGCCGCCGGTGCCTGCGGGCACACCGTGGTGGCCGGAGGTTGAAACGGTCGTGCGCGCCGTGCGCGAGTGGTTCGGCATCGATGTGACGATCCTGCGCCTGCTGCGCGCCGAGCGGCCGCGTATGCCGGGTGGTCGTGTCACGTATCTGGCGGAAACCAGCGCGAACATTGAGTGCGAACCGTTCGACGGCGAGCTCGACGACCATCTGCTGCGCAATAGCTACGCACGCGTGGGCGGCCCGCGCGCCGATCTCGAATGGGCACGCGCATCGCTCGCACAGGCGAACCGCGCAGTCGTCGCGCCGCCGGTGCAGATCAAGACCTGGAATCTCTCGAGCCTCTGGCGTCTTCCGCTGGATGGTCAGGACGCGTGGCTGAAGTCAGTTCCTCAATTCTTCGGCCATGAAGGCGCACTCATCAAGGCGCTCGCACCATCCGGATGCGTGCCACACGCGCTGGCCCACGAACACGGGCGCCTCGTCATGAGCCACATTCCGGGTGTCGATCTGTTCGATGCGACGCAGGACCAGCGGCGCGCGATGATCGACGTGCTCGTCACGCTGCAGCGTGATTGGGCGGCGCGTGTGGAGGTATTGCTTGCGTTGGGTCTGCCGGACTGGCGTGCAGCCGTTCTGATTCCGGCGATCGAGAACGCATTCGAGCGCACGCGGGACGAACTCCATATGGCCGACGTCAGGGTGATCGAGCGGTTCATCGGCGGGCTCGACAAGCGTTTCAACGAGATCGATGCGTGCGGCATTCCGGACTCGTTGGTTCATGGCGACTTTCATCCTGGAAACGTGCGTGGTGATGAACTACATCTGACGATTCTGGACTGGGGCGATGCGGGTGTTGGCCATCCGCTGCTGGACGTCAGCGCGTTCATGGATCGAGCACGAGCGGGATGGCGTTCGAGTTTGCGCGACCACTGGCTCGCCCGCTGGCGCACCGCGTACCCCGAGTCCGACCCCGCACGCGCGTGGCAATTGATATCGCCGATCGCCGTTGCGCGACAGGCGGTGATCTATCTCCGATTTCTCGACAACATCGAACCGGCTGAACATCCATATCACCGCGATGATCCGCGGGAATCGATGCAGCGCGTCGGCGCTATCCTGGCGTCGCGCGCTGCGTGAGCCGGAAATTCGCGTCAAAGGACAACGAGTTGAGAAGAAGCCCGGCACTTGCCTCCGCCAGCCGTTCCACAACCGCGCGCACCGGCCGCCGAATTCGGACAACCGGGGTGTGACATCACGCGGATACAGACCATGCGGACCAACCGGTCTATCCTTGGCGCACCGAACGACGCGCGCGCGACACTTTGACAGCCGACGAACCTGCCAGCGACCCCATCACCGAACTGCTCGATGAACTGCGGCACGCGCTGGCCACGCAACGATTCGTAAAGCTCACGCTCGGCAAGCCGAAGCGCGGCATCGATACCGGGCCGCGTGCGAAGCAGGCGTTCGTCCGACTCGTTGAGATCAAGCATGCACCGCACATCAGCATTCTGCTGCGGCATCTCACTCAGGACATCACGCAGAACCATCCCGTTGCACGTGCCACCGAGGTGATCGGCTCGCTGCTGGCTGAGCATTTCGACAATGCGCATCTGTTCACGACGAGCACCGACATCGAACTACGTACCAACAGCAAGGGAAAGGCGCGGCTGTTTCGCGGCTCACCGACGTTTACCGATCAACCGCCCGCAGAGCACGACCGCGTGCGCCGATATGTGCTCGACCCCGCCAACGCTCCGTATCTGTACGAACTCGGCATCGTCGGCGGCGAAGGCAAAGTTAAGAGCAGCAAAAGCGACAAATACCGGCAATTGCAGAGCGTCATCAAGATTCTCGACGATCTGATGCATAAATCAGGGCTACGTGAACGCAAACGCTTGCGCATCGTCGACATGGGTTGCGGCAAGGCGTACCTGACATTCGCGCTGTATGACTATTGCACCAACGAACTCGGCATCGAAACCGACGTGCTCGGGGTCGATCGCAACGCTGAACTGGTCGACGTGTGCAATGGCATCGCGCAAAAGCTTGGTTACGATCGTTTGAAATTCGAATCGTCTACAGTCGAGACAGTTGAATTCGGTTCAGCCGATATCGTCGTTGCGTTGCACGCGTGTGATACCGCCACCGACGTTGCGTTGTTCAAAGGCGTCGTCGCCGGCGCATCGATCATCATGGCGGTGCCGTGCTGTCAGAAAGAACTTCGCCCGCAGTTGAAAGTGCCGATCGACGAGCGTTCGCTGCTGAAGCACGACACCTTCAAGGACCGCTATTCGCAAATGATCACCGACGCATTGCGTGGACTATTGCTCGAAACCCAGGGCTACAGGACCCGCGTGATGGAGTTCATTTCCGACGCGCACACACACCGCAACGTGATGATCGTCGGAACGCACGATGAGTCGCTGCGTGATCGCGAGACGAAACGTGCTCAGGCGAAGGAGTTGATGCGCCGCTATGGCGTCGCTCGGCAGCAGTTTGAGAGCCTTCTGATCTCGGCGGGGCGAATTTCTTTCGACTGACTATCGGTCTGGCTGTCTAACCCTCGAACATCCGCCACTCCGGCATGTACGCCAAACCAAGATTCACGATCCGCATCAGCAGGGACTCATAGTCGACGCCTACCGTTTCGGCCGACTCGGCGAAGTCTTCACCATGAGTGAGGTTCGGGTTCGCGTTGGCTTCCAACAGAAACACACTGCCGTCTTCGCGCATTCGAAAATCCATGCGGGCGAACCCATTCATATGCAACGCGCGGTAGATGCGTTTTGCGAGGCGGCTGAGTCGATCCGTCTGCGCCGGGTCCAGATCGGCGGCGGGGCCGGTCGTGATGCCATGCTTTTTCTGATAGTTGCGATCCCACTTGACCTTGCGCGTCGCGATGCCCGCCTGCAGTGTGGGCAGCGTGCCGAAGTTCATCTCCCAGGCCGGAAAGGTCGTGAGCTGCGTGTTACCCATCACGCCCACGTAGATCTCGCGACCGTCGATATACTCCTCCACCAGCGCATCGCTCTGAATCTGATCGTGAATGAACTCCACGCGCTCGCGCAGGCTCTGCATGTCGTCTACCACCGACGCCTGGGCGATGCCGAACGACGCATCCTCTGTCGCGGACTTGACGAACAATGGAAATTTCAGGCGCCGCGGCTCGCGAAATCGCCGTCCGAACGGAACGTAGTGGAACGCGGGCGTGGCGATGCGGTGCCATGCGAGCACCTGCTTCGTCAGCACCTTGTCGCGCGACAACATCAGCCCGCGCGGATTACAGCCGGTGTAACGCTGGCGCATCAGTTCGAGAAACGCGACCACGTAGTAGTCGTAGGCGACGATGCCGGCGAACTGTTCCATGAGATTGAAGATCACGTGCGGCCGCCAGTCGCGGATTGCCTCGCGCAACTCCGTCAATTGATCGCCAATTCCCATCAGTCGAACGTGATGGCCCAGGTTCTGCAGCGTCGCATAGACGTGATACTCGGTGATGCTCTCATCGGCGTCGGCCAGCAGCTCGAGATCCGACGGCACCAGCGACTCGTGCGCGATCATCAGGATCCGATATTTCCTCATAGCGTATATTTCTCCCGATTGCGTCGCAGCACGTCGAGTACCACGCGCTCGTGCAGGCGAACGACACGTCGCTTGCTGTCGCGGCGCGAGCCGCGCAATACCAGATCGAGTTCCTGCGCGCGGCGCGCGATCGTTGCAATCGCATAGTCGACCAAATACGAATGCAGTCGGTCGCGACGCGCCAGCAGGCGCCGCACCTGCTGTTCGATCTCATGGATGAAACGCACCGCCGGTACGCCGCGGGGGCGCAACGAACGCGCCGCGAAGACACGATGCAGCCAGGCATCGTAACGACGTTCGATGCGGTCATAGCGCGCCTGTTTGCGTCGGTAGTGTTGACCCAGCGTCAGATCACTCTGCGACAACGGTTCAATGACCGAACGGTCCCGCACGCGCGGTGGCACCGAGGCGATCTCGTCCATCAGCGCGTCGACGAACTCGAGTTTTGCGAGCGCCGGCCAGCCCGCATATTCGCGTCGCCAGCGTGCCTTGGGTTGCAACCACACCGCGAACGTCTCGGCGAAATCCTCGGTCGGATGGCTTTGCGCATACCAATGACCGACATGCAACACGTGGCGTCGACTGCTCGGCCGGGGCGTGTAGGTGCCCGGATAGCGTGTGGACGCCGGCCCGAACACGCGCCGCCAGTCCGCGCGTCTGCGCAATCCGTACGCGGTGTCCAGCGCATGGCCAGCCTCGTGCCGCAGCAGACGTAAGCGCCAGAAGCGGTCGCCGCCATCGACATCGCCCATCATGCGACGCTCCAACTGACGCAGCCGCGGGTGCGTGACAAAGAACGGAATTGCAATCCCAGGTACGCCGTCGGGCGAGAACCACTCTTCGGACAACCAGACATGCGGTCTGAACCCGATCCCGCGGCGCTCGAGATTGGCGTAGAGCGCCTGAATTTCAGGCTCAACCAGACTGTCAGTAACGCGCAGCCTCAGATCGCGCAACCGCATCGCCAACAAGCGTTCGTCGTCGAAATCGGCCCAGCGGTATGCGGGCGGATCGCGTCGTCGGGTGGAGCTGGATCGTTGCGTCGCCATCGCGCAGCCATGGTAGCGCATTTGATTCTCTGCGCAGCTCGACGCGTGTGGATCAGGCGAACGGTTTGCCAAAACGGTATCCGAGACGTTCGCGCGCCCCTCATTAAAAGCGGTATCTGGGTCCACTTACGATGCGCGTTGACTGTAGGCAGAAATCAGCATCGATTTCACGTACGGCGCGCAGCTTCCGGACCGCGACGCCATTGCTCAGTTGAACAGCTATCAGCGCAGCTCGCCTCCGCGCATGAGACGCACACCGAAGAGGTGAGGCGACGTTAGTTGCTCAGACCCACCCGTTCGACGCGATTTTCCACGCCATGCTACGACAGCCCGGCTGAGCAGTGGTCGCTGCAGCGCCACAGCGCGGCCATGGGTTCATGCACAGCCTGAACGCGCGCCGTCAGTAGCCCTCTATGTCCAGGGGACAGTTACCGCCAGAAGGGTCTCCAAAATCGCGCCCGCGACGACGCCTCTCGGTTTCGTTCGGGCGCCAATCTGGGCTTTGCAAGCAATCCATACGAAGGCGCGGGGTGATCGGACGACCTGAAGCGCATCGGCCGCCTCGAGCACCTATTGAGTGAAAGGGCTGCGCGGTGTTGAATGCCGCCACGATGGCGCTACGCAGACACATCCCCGAACTCGCAATCGCCTGGGCACTCGACGAACCGGACCGGCTCTGGCGCCTGATTCCCGGATCGTTGTGCTTTGCCGATATTTCCGGATTCACCGCGCTCGCCGAACGATTGGCGCTGCGTGGTCGCTCGGGCGGGGAAGAACTCGTCGAAACGTTGAGCCGCGTGTTCGCGGTGATGATCGACATCACTCACGACCACGGCGGCATGCTCCTGAAGTTCGGCGGCGACGCGTTGTTGTTGTTCTTCGAAGGCGAAGACCATACGCGCCGCGCCGCGGGTGCGGCAGTTGAAATGCGCCGTGCGCTGCGTAAGGCCGCCGAAATCCCGACATCGGTAGGACCGCTACGATTGTCGATGTCGGTCGGCATCCATAGCGGCGACGTTCACTTTTTCCTGGTCGGATCGACGCACAAAGAGCTCATCGTACTCGGACCTTCGGCGAGCACCGTCGTCGACGTCGAACACGCGGCCAATGCCGGCGAAATCGCACTCAGTTCGGGTGCTGCGGCGATGTTGCCCGAAAGTGCCGTCAAGGCACGTATGAACAGCGAACGGTTGCTCCGTTGGCGAGCATCACCTGTTTCCCCTCAACGCAGGCATCGGCACGAGGCCTCCGCTGACCTCGTCGCATCGCTGTTCCCGCGCCAGCTCGGCGAATTTCTGGCGACACCGCCCGAACCCGAGCACCGAGTCGCGTGTATCGCATTTGTCCGCTTTTCCGGAACCGATGCGTTCCTGCGCCAGTATGGCGCTGACGAGCTAGCAAGGGCGCTGCAAACGACCGTCGGCACGGTTCAGACGTGCCTCGACACCGAGGGCGTGACGCTGCTCGCGGTCGACATCGACCGCGACGGCGGCAAGTTTTTCGTCGGTTCCGGCGTGCCGTTCGCGCATGAGGACGACGAAGGCGTGATGTTGCGCGCGCTGCGCCGGATTGCCGACGCGCCGTTGCCGTTGCCCGTGCAGATCGGTGTGAATCGCGGGCATGCGTTCGCGGCTGAGGTCGGTGCGCCGGATCGTGCTGCATATTCGGCGATGGGCGATACCACGAACACCGCCGCACGAATCGCATCGAAGGCGCCGCCGGGTTCGATCTACGCACACCCTTCCGTGCTCGACCAATCGCTCACGCTGTTCGACGTCCGCCCTGCAGGGCCATTCGAATTCAAAGGCAAGAAGGTGCCGATGCTCGTATACGAGGTCGGTACCGAGCTCGGACCGCGGCGCCGCGAAGGTCTGGAGGTCGACGAGTTCGTCGGCCGTACCAACGAACTAGATCTGCTGCGCGATGCGATCGACTCGACGCGAGAACGCCGGGGCGGCGCGGTGTTATCGATCGTCGGCGACTCCGGTGTGGGCAAGAGCCGGCTGCTACGCGAAGCGATTGCGTCGCTTCCGGAAGATCGCATCGTCTCGTTGCGGGCAGAACCGTATAGTGCGAACGCCCCATTCCGCCTGGTGCGGGAGCCGCTGCGTCGCTTGCTCGCGATCGACACGCGCGATCCGGATGCCGCCACGGTGCTGCGCGAACGCATCGCCCAACACGACCCGTCTCAACTGCCGTGGCTGTCGTTGATCGGCGAAGCGTTGCAGGTCGACATCGAAGCGTCGCCTCAGGTCACGGCATTGCAACCGGGTTTCCGCGCGGAGCGACGCGGCGCGGCATTGACAGCTCTGATCGCTGCGCGCCATCACGACCCGCTCGTATTCGTAGTCGACGACGCGCAATGGGTCGACGAGGCGTCGTGCGAGCTGCTGTCGTTCGTTGCGCGCAGCTGCCGCGACCGGGGCTGGTTGATGCTCACGTCGCGACGCAACGTCGAGACGGGGTTCTGCCCGGGCGCCGACCTCGAGTTCCAGCTCACTCCGATGCCGGCAGACGAGATTCGTCGACTCATCGAATTGGCAACGGAAGCCGCGCCGTTGCGCGCGCACGACGTCGAAGAAGTGGTGCACCGCTCGGGCGGCAATCCGTTATTCGCGACCGAGATTCTGCGCACCGCTCGCGATGTCGGATCGCTCGATGCGGTGCCCCTGTCACTCGAGGCGACGCTGGCCGCGCGGATCGACACACTCGATGCCGTTGCGCGCCGGCTGCTGCGTTACGCGTCGGTACTCGGCCGAGCCTTTCCACGCGAAGTACTGGAGGCGATCGTGCGGGCCGACGGGCGCGACCCCG
The DNA here is from genome assembly GCA_963812255.1 of uncultured Gammaproteobacteria bacterium. Taxonomy (GTDB): domain Bacteria; phylum Pseudomonadota; class Gammaproteobacteria; order Pseudomonadales; family Azotimanducaceae; genus DATJGR01. Next base: position 736,289 of record CAWEUM010000003.1, read on the forward strand.
ACCTCGACGCGCTCGCCAGGCTCGACGAATTCCTGGAACGCGATGGCGACCAGTTGCGGTTCCGGAACGGTCTCGTGCGCGACACCACCTACGAATCCGTGGCGTTCCGATTGCGCACACAACTGCACGCCGCTGCCGGCGCTGCGATGGAACGTCACGGCGACGCCAGCGCCGACGCGCTGGCTCTGCATTTCTCTCGCGCCGGCGATGCGACGCGCACGTGGCGCTACGCGCGCATCGCAGCGGACCGCGCGCGCAAGAGCTACGCCAACGTCGATGCAGCGCGCTACTACGAGATGGCGTTGGCCGTAGCGAAACGCTTGCCGGCGCTCGACCGCCAGGAACACCTTGGTGCGTGGATCGAGCTCGGAGACGTGCGCGAGCTCGCCGGATTGTTCGGCGCGTCGCTCGATGCGTACCGACATGCATTGCAGTTGGCGGGAGACGACACGGTAACGCGCGCCGACCTGTTGTTCGGCCGCGCCCGCGCGAAGGAGCGCGCCGGCAAATTCTCTGCCGCGCTACGCGATCTCACCATTGGCCTGCGATTGCTGCACGACCACACCACGACGCAAGCGGCGCAGGCGCGCGCGCGCCTGCGTTCGTTCGAGGCGATGGTGCAGTTCGGGCAGGATCGTCCACGGCGCGCGCTTGCGCGTGCCGAAACGGCGGTCGCCGAAGCACGCGACGCGAACGAACGCCTGTCGCTGGGCCGCGCGCTGATCGTGCTCGACCTCGCACGCACGGCTCTCGAAGGTCCCGGCGACGGCGCTTGCTTAAAGGAAGCGCTCGCGATCTTCGAAGAAATGGGTGATCTGCGCATGCAGGCCAACGTCAGAGCGAACCTGGGCTTTCTGAACGCGCATGCGTGCCGCTGGGACGAAGCAGTCGAATGGTTGCGGTCCGGTCGCGAACTCGACCTACGCACCGGCGACTCTGTGGGGGGCGCCTACGCCGGGTTGAACATCGGCGAGATCTTCGTCAATCAACGTCGTTTCACAGAAGCCGAGGCGCTGCTTCAGGAGGCGCGCCGCGCGATGCAGGCCGCCGAATTCGATGAGGGTGTGGCGGTGATCGACATCCAACTCGCACGGATCATGATTGAACGCGGCCAGTTCGCCCAGGCTGAAGCAGCGATGGCGCATACCGCGGCCGAGTTCACTCGTCTGCAGAAACATGCCTTCGCGCTGGAAGCGAGTGTGGTACTCGCCGAAGCGCGATTGCGCCAGACTCACGCCGCGGCCGCGCTCGACCTGATCGACCGCGCTGCGCAAGCGGCCGGCGAGGACGCAAACCTGATCTACCCAAGGACCGCGCGCATACGCGCGCGTGCGCTGGCTGAGCTCGGCCGCATCGCAGACGCAGAAATCGAAGTAGACAACGGCATCTGCGCGGCGCGTGAACACTCTTTGCATTACGACGAGGCGTTGCTGTTGGCAGTGCGATCGGAGATCGCTTCGGATGGCCACGCGGCCGAAGACGCCGCGTTGGCGGCGCAGATGCTCGACAGCCTCGGCGTGCAACGCACGCCGAGGCGCGATGAAAATCAGTTGTTGGTTGCGGCCAGAAGCTGAACCGCGCGTCAGTTGCGACGCGCGGCGTAGTCGCCTTGAACGTACGCGTCTTCGCTGACCTGATACTGGTCGCCCATCAGGTTCACGTCACGACGGAGTAGACAACCTGCCTGAGTACCGGGTGGCGAAGGGAACTCTTGATCGGCTGGCGCCTGGCCCGCAGCAAGCTCAACTCCGATCACATTTCCGGATTCATCGTATGTGAGGGTCGGCGAAATCTCCGGGCAGAAGTCCAGATTAACCCCAGTCACCTGGTTCCCGTTGATGAAGAATTGCTGCGTATCCTCGATCGTCTGAATTCCGCCCGGCGCTGGCAGCGATGAAAGCGGTCTCGCCGGCCAGTCCCAATGAAAGAGAAAGGCCATATGCGTGCCCTGATCCAGCGGATCGTAGATGAAGTCGGTGCACGCTCCGGTGACACCAGCCGGGCACGTGGTCGACACGACGTACGGTACGACCACGCATGCCGGGGCCGTGGAACCTCCGACCGCAGTGGGCGACGGATCATCAACGTTCCCCAACCGCGTGCCGTTGACTGCAAGCCCGCCGGCGCCGGTGTTTCCAAACGTGTTGTTGTCCGTGTTGCAGCCAAGTTCGCCGTGTTCTACGACCTTGAACGATTCCGAATTGGCGGAGCCGTATCCTGGCGCAGTCGCCGTGAGTACGCACGAAGCCGACGCCGCGGCAGCGGTGAACTCCAATTCCGCGACGCCGGACGCGTCGGTCATTGCGCTGGCCGGACCAGTCGCACACGACCCAGGCGACGCGCTCAGCGATACAGCCGTCCCGGTCGCCGCCACTCCGGCCTGCAGCAATTGCACAGTCACGGGAGTGCCGGACGAATTGAACGGCGCGCCGGTGACGGTGGAACCGATGAACGCGTCCTTCGGCTGCGTGACGAACTCGACGCTGCAATTGGGCGAAGAGGAGGTGACGAACGGGGACTCGAGCACGAATGACGTACTAACCGATCCGGGTGAGCCGGTCCACGCGGACGCAGACCAGGTGATCGACATCGGATTACATTGGTTGGTGACCTCCACCATTAGCTCGACAGTGATCGAACTCTTCGTCGGCAGTTGCTTGAGGAAGACGCACCCCGTAGCGGAACAGGTGCCCTCGGTGCCGCCGGCCACAGCGCTGGAAACGTGGAAATCGGGGGATGTAGTGGTCCAGTCGATCTCGAATGAATTGGCATTCGAGTTGCCGGTATTGGTGATCGTTGCGGAAACCGTTCCAGTGGACGGTGTCGTGGGAGTCACCGACAGGCTGATCGTCTTTTTCGGCCCCCCGGCACTGGCCGGCGGCACAAACGCCGACAGCAATGCGGCAAGCAGCGCAAAGGAAACGGAGGCAGTAAAACCCGACTTCTTGGTTTGCATGTGAGATTCCTGAGGCAGATCAATAAATCGCTTTGCGCACGCCGAAGGAGCGGTAGCGCGAATGACCAGGGAGTTGTCCCAACGCCATGGATTGTGTGCTCGAAAAGACCGCATCGTGAACGCTGCTCCTCGCGGCCCTGCTTCACGCGTTCGACTCTAACGGTCGAGTCACGCCTAGCGTTCAAGGCAAATCATCCTACACAAGCACTCGAGCGCGAGGAAGTGCCAACGCCATGGAGCGTACAACAGAGTTACACGGGGGCCGCGCCAAACTGGTGCGCGCCGCATCCGCCTCGGTTCAGGCGAAGATTTCCTGCGTCTACACCCTGGAGACCTGGCGAAAACAGATTCGTTACCCAAAGGATCGCATCGCTCTTGTCAGATGCGTCCGCCACGAATTTCGCGATCGAACCTGATGAGGCGAAGCTTTCGGTCCTGATACCGGACCACTTGGAGCCGTCACGTCGATCACAAGACAGTCCATTCAGGAACCGATCCACGGTGCATTTGCCTACGATCAACCCATAGACGCGCTCCGCTCCCACGAGACCGCATACGTGAACTATGGGATCATCAATGGTTCGTATCATCCATTTCAATTTCCACGCCAACACCTTCAATTTCCACGCCAACACCTTCAATTTCCACGCCAACACCGTTTGCTTGCCGAGATCAAATCGCTGGCGAAGACGCCCGGTAACTCGTTGATTTGGCTATGTTAACGAAACATTATTTCTGACTGACTGGCCGCGTTGTCTGTAAACTCGGCACCGACAGCTACCTGCAGCAACGCGATATCTCATGGAACTGTTTCTGATTCGCCACGGCCAATCCACCAACAACGCGCTCAGCGACTGGAACCAGCGCGTCGAGGATCCGTTGCTGACCGCCGAAGGCGAGCAGCAAGCCGGGCATCTTGCTGTTCATGTCGCGGCGGGCCGGCACATCGCCGAACCGCCACGCGATGCCGCGCGCCCGGTCCTGGATCAGCTGTATTGCAGCGCGATGATCCGCGCGATACAGACCGCCGATGCAATCGCCAAGGCCGTCGGCGTGGTACCGCATGTGTGGGTCGACATTCACGAGCACGGCGGCATCTACCGCGATCACGGCGAGCGCAAGATCGGTTATCCCGGCGCAACGCGTCGCGAACTCTCGCAGCGATTTCCGCAGTGCGTTCTGGCCCCGGAAGTGACCGAGCAAGGCTGGTGGAATCGCGATTTCGAGGAGCTGCACGTCGGCCACGGGCGCGCAGCGCGGGTCGCGCAGGCGTTGCGCGAACGCGCAGCCGAAGACGTACGGATCGGCATCGTGACGCATGGCGATTTCATGAGCACGCTGCTGAATGCACTCGGCGGGCAGCCGCTAGGTGCGGGGATCTACTATGAACACGGGAACACGGGCGTCACGTGTGTGGAAATCACGCCGGATGGAGCGCGGCTGCGATACTTGAACCGAGTGGATCATCTGCCGGCGGAACCGGATATCTAAGCACGGATCCATCGCAAAGGACTCAACGTGAAAACTGCCAGACTCTATGCCGGCGCGAGCGGCTACGCGTACAAGGAGTGGAAAGGCGATTTCTATCCAACAACGATCAAGGCGGACGAGATGCTCGCCTGGTATGCACAGCGGTTGCCGACAGTCGAGATCAACAACACGTTTTATCGCATGCCGAAGCGAGCGGTACTCGAGACGTGGGCGAGTTCGACCCCGGACCCGTTCCGATTCGCCATCAAGGCGTCGCGACGTATCACACACATGGCGCGGTTGAAGGCGGATACGGCTGCCGATGCGGTCACCTATCTGTACACGAATCTAGCCGCGCTGGGTGACAAGTGTGGCCCGGTGCTGTTCCAACTGCCGCCTTTTCTAAAGAAGGACCTGCCGCGCCTGACCGCATTCCTCGATCTGCTTCCCGACGGTCACCGCGCGACGTTCGAATTCCGCAACGACAGCTGGTTCGACGACGCGGTCTATGACGCGCTCGCGACCGCCGGCGCGGCGCTGTGTCTTTCCGAGCGCGAAGACAATGCGCCGCCGCCGCTGGTGGAAACTGCCAATTGGGGCTACGTCAGGCTGCGGCTGGAACAATACTCGGATCACGACCTCGAGCAGTGGGCCGGCAAGCTGAAGGACACGAAATGGCGTGAAGTCTATGCGTACTTCATGCATGAACCCACGGCGCCACCGTATGCGACGACATTGATGCGCGTTTGGGATGGGATCCGATCTTGAAACCACGATGATGAGGTCGTCAACGACCGTACGTTACGCCTTCGCTGCGTTCACGATTTATTGGTGCGCAATGGCAATCGCGCCGGTGAGCCGCTCCGACTGGTTGCTGGAAAACGTGATGACGCTCGCCGGCGTGAGTCTGCTGGTCGCGTTCTGGCGCGCCGGCACGTTGTCGCCAACGTCGATCATTCTGGCGCTCAGCTTCCTTGCGTTGCATGTCACCGGCGCCCACTACACCTATTCGCTGGTGCCGTACGACGATTGGTCGCGAACCCTGTTCGGGCAATCGATTACCGACGTCACCCGCTCGCAGCGCAATCAGTTCGATCGCCTCGTGCACTTCTCGTTCGGTTTGCTGCTGGCGATCCCGTGCCACGAATGGCTGGTACGCAGTGGGCAGGCGTCCGTTCGCGCCGCATGGTGGGTCACGCTGCTGCTCGCAATGTCGGCATCGCACATCTACGAGTTGATTGAGTGGGGCGCCGCCGAAACGTTCGGCGGGGATTTGGGTGCCGCGTATGTCGGCACGCAAGGCGACGAGTGGGACGCGCAAAAGGACATGGCGCTGGCGACACTGGGCACCTTCATCGGCGTGGCCATCGGGTTGCTGCGACCGTCTCCGACGGCGACCGGGACGCAAGTGTCCCGACACGCAACGTGACACAAGAGCGCTTTGCCATTGCATCGGGGTCGACGCAGTTGGCGGGCATATCGAGAGGACGTGGCACGCCGGTCGTGTTCCTGCACGCGGGAGTTGCCGATGCGCGCATGTGGCGGGATCAACTCGATGCGCTGGCGCCACATGCAAGGGGCGCAGATAGGGCCTACCACGCGATAGCTTATGACCGCCGCGGTTTCGGCAGCACACCGCACACACAGGAACGCTTTTCGCAGGTCGCCGATCTCACCGCGGTCCTCGATGCGCACACGCCCTGCGAACCCGCAATCCTCGTCGGCAGTTCGCAAGGTGGCCGCATTGCGATCGACACCGCGCTCGCCGCGCCGGCGCGCATCCGTGCGCTGGTGCTGGTTGCGCCGGCGATCGGCGGCGCGCCACGCGTGTCCCTGCCGCCGCGGATCCAGGATCTGGTAGACGATCTGGATCGAGCCGAACGCGAAGGCGACCTCGACAGAGTCAATGCGCTCGAAGCACAGGCGTGGCTGGACGGGCCACTCGAGCGCAATGGACGCGTATCGGGTGAAGCGCGCGAGTTGTTTCTCGATATGAACGGCCGTGCGCTCCGGGCACGGCTGCTCGGCGAAGAGATCGCGGCGGCGCCGGCGTACTCGCGCGTCGGTGAAATCGCCGTTCCCACGCTGATCATCCGGGGTCGCCTCGATTTCCCGCACGTCGCCCGGCAATGCGACCACTTGGCCACCACGGTGCGCTTCGCGCGTCTGTTCACATTCGCCGACGCAGCGCATCTGCCGAATCTCGAATATCCGTTGCGGTTCAACCGCACACTGGAAGAATTTCTCGAGGGCCTGAGTTGATTCGGCGACTCATTCGGTATCGCCGGGCTCCTCATCCGGCCGCCGCGACTCTATCATCGGTTCTTTGCATGCGGGGTTCAGATGGAATTCGCGTTCACCGACGAGCAGGATCAGTTCCGCTCGGTCGTGCGTCGCTTTCTTGCCGACAAATCACCAACGACCGTGGTACGGGCCTTGATGGAGACCGCCGACGGTTTCGACTCGGCCGTATGGCGGCAACTTGGCGATGATCTGGCGCTAACCGGGATCCACATTCCCGAGGTTTACGGTGGCGCAGGGTTCGGACCGGTCGAGCTGGGTATCGCGATGGAAGAGCAAGGCCGCGCACTATTGTGCGCGCCCTATTTTTCCTCGTGTGTGCTCGCGGCCGGTGCCATCGCGAATGCCGCCACGCCGCAGCAATGCGCCGAGCTGTTGCCCGAAATCGCCGCCGGCCGGCTGCGAGGTGCGTTGGCCGTGACGGAACCAAACGGGCGGTGGGACGCAACCGGCATTCAAGCCACCGCGACGCGCAAAGACCATCGCTGGACCATTGACGGCGTGAAGAGCTTCGTGATCGACGGCTGCAGTGCGCAATCGCTCGTCGTCGTTGCGCGCGAAGCGGGCAGCGCGGGCGACGCGGGCATTTCGCTATTCGTCGTGGATTCGCGCGCCGAAGGTGTTACTCGCACGCCGCTCGCAACCCTGGACGCGACCCGCAAGCAGGCGAAGATCGGATTCGATCGCGCCCCTGCACAACTGTTGGGCGATGCCGGTTCCGGCGCGGTCCCACTGTCTCGTACCCTGGATCATGCCGCGATCGCGCTGGCGAACGAGATGGTCGGCGGCGCGCAGGCGCTGCTCGACTCGGCCGTGGCCTACGCGAACCTGCGCGTGCAGTTCGGCCGCGCGATCGGCTCGTTCCAGGCGATCAAGCACAAATGCGCCGACATGCTGCTCGACGTAGAACTGGCAAAATCAGCCGCGTACTACGCGGCTCAGGCGCAAGCCGCGGACGATCCGCAAACGCCGGGCCTCGCGTCGATGGCCAAGGCGGCAGCCGCCGATACCTACGTGCGCGTCGCGGCAGACACGATTCAGATCCACGGCGGCATCGGTTTCACGTGGGATCACGATACGCATCTGTGGTTCAAACGCGCAAAAAGCTCGGAAGTGCTGTTCGGCGATCCGAATCATCACCGCGAGTTGATGCTGCAGCGGCTGGAGGGTTAGACGTGAGCGAGGCCAACGAAGTCGATATCGCAGCCGAGGTGCGCGCTTGGTTGAATGCGAACTGGAACGCCGACCTGAATCTGATCGAATGGCGCAACAAGCTCGCAGATTCCGGTTGGGGCATGCCGCACTGGCCGCAGAAGTGGCACGGCCGCGACATTCCTGTGCGCCTGCTTCCCGCCATCAACGATGAATTCGTTGCCGCAGGTGCCGTTGGTGCCGCGGCAACCGGCCCGCGCATCCTCGCTTCGGTAACCTTGCTGGAGCATGCAAGCGATGCCATCAAACAACGTTTTCTGCGCCGCATCATCACCGGTGAGGATGGCTGGTGCCAGCTATTCAGCGAGCCCGGCAGCGGTTCCGATCTCGCCGGCGCGACAACGCGCGCCGACTTCGACGGCACACACTGGATCATCAACGGCCAGAAGGTATGGAATACCAGTGCGCACCACGCCGATTATGGACTACTCGTCGCGCGCACGGATTGGGATGCGCCGAAGCATCAGGGCCTCACGTATTTCGTGATCGACATGCACCAACCCGGTGTTCAGGTAATGCCGTTGAAACAGATGAACGGCCACGCGTCGTTCAATCAGGTCTTCTTCAGTGACGCGAAGATTCCCGAGGATTGGATCGTTGGATCAAAAAACAATGGCTGGACCGTCGCGATGACGACCCTGGCGCACGAACGCCGTCCGGCAGTCGGTGTCTCGGGCGTCAATACACAAGGCCGCAGTGGTCGCGCCTACGACGAGGCCCGTGTCGAAGCCGAGATCGCCAACGAGCCGTATAAGTGGTACCCACAGCGCGCGGGTCGGGTCGATCTGGTGATTCCCCGCGCGAAGGAGACCGGCGCTTGGATGGACTCGGTGATACGGCAGGAAATCGCGAAGCTGCTGACCCTGTCACGCGCGACAAACTGGATGGCGCGCCGCGCCGCCGCAGCGCAGCGAATCGGTAAACCACAGGGGCCGGAGGGTTCGCTCGGAAAACTCGCCGGCAGTAACATCGCGCGACAAGCATCGCGCGTGCACACCCTGATTACCGGCGCCGACGCGATGCTGACCGGAACAGATGCACCGCACGACGGCATCATCGCCGAAATTCTCGTATCGGTTCCGGCGACGTCTATCGCCGGGGGCACCGACGAAATTCAGCGAAATATCATCGGTGAACGCGTTCTTGGATTGCCGAAGGACGCACGTTCTGATACGGGTCCGTTTCGGGACATTCCACGCAACGTTTGATTTGCTTTGTTCGCCGCTGTCTTTGTGAGTGCCAGGAGTCCGTGTGCCAGAACTTCCCCTCGTCTATGCGCGCCGAACGCTGCTGGTCTCGCTCGTCAGTGTCGGTATGGGCTTTACGGTACTTTTCCCCGTGCTCGCGCCGCTGGGGCGCGAAATCGGCCTGTCTGAAATACAGATCACGTCGATTATTGCCGCTTCGTCGCTGACGGTGTTCCTAACGAGTCCGATATGGGGCCGCGTCAGCGATCGCTGGGGCCGCAAGCACGTGATGCTGGTCGGTCTGTTCGGCTTCACGGCGGGCACGGTATTGTTCAATTCGGTGCTCTACGCCGGCATGATCGGCGCACTCACGGGCAGCTTTCTGTTCGTCACGCTCGTCGTCTCACGTATGACACACGCGGCGATGATGTCGGCAACGATGCCGGCGGCGAATGCATACATGGCAGATATCACCAGCGTGGCCAATCGAACCAAGGGCATGGGTGCGGCGGGCGCCGCCAACAATCTCGGCTCGATCCTCGGGCCGGCAGTCGCCGGTCTCGCGGTGTTCTCGATGCTGCTGCCGCTGTGGGTGATGGCCGGCGTAGCGCTGCTGAATGGCCTGTTCGTGTGGCGCTTTCTGCCGGAACCGCCGCTGTCTGTACCCGCTACGCGCATCCGCCGTATGAAATACACTGACGCGCGCATCCTACCGTTCGTGATCGTCGGCGTGCTGATGTTCAGTGGCATGGCGCTCGTGCAGCAGACGCTGGGATTTCGATTTCAAGACACGCTCGGCCTCGACGCGGGCGAAACCGCGCGCACGTTCGGCTTCGCGATGATGCTGTCGGCGGCGTGCTCATTGATCGCCCAGGGTTTCATCGTACAGCGGCTCTCGCTGGCGCCGTTCACGATGCTGCGCCTCGCGATGCCGCTGCTGATCGCAGCGTTCACGATCATGGCGTTGGCGGATTCACAGTTGTGGTTGTCGATCGCGATGATGATTCTCGGCTTCGGCATGGGCATCGCCGGCCCCGCGTTCATGGCGGGTGCGTCACTCGCCGTCTCGCCGCAGGAGCAGGGCGCCGTCGCCGGTGTCGCCGGATCCTGCGGACCGCTCGGGTTTACGCTGGGCCCGCTCGCTGGCGGGGTGCTTTATCAGATCGAACCGGCACTGCCGTATGCAGTCGCCGCTGTGATCTATGTCGTGCTGTTCACGTCGATGCACTGGATCGGACGACGTGTGACGGTGCATTCGGACGCGGCGTGACGCCCGCGTTGGATTCCTTCGTCGCGAACACCAGATCCTGGTAGTCGAGCGCTTGCGGTCTACGACACCAGTTGCCGAAATGCACCTGCCGATCGCGCAATCCGTTGCGTTCGAACAGTTCGGCGATGTATCGCTCATCGTAGGCCACCGCCGACTCTTCCGGCGCCCCGTCGACAGTGAGATAGCGGCCGCGGTCCACGACGAACGCAATGGTGCTTCTTCCGGCGCGAATCAGATCCGCTGACTCCGGATTCAACAGGAAGAACGTGATGAGACAGCGACCGCCTGGTTTCATGACTCGAAATATTTCTTCGAGATAGTGCTCCATGTCGTCGGGCAGCAGATGGGTAAAGACCGACGTCAGAAACACGAAGTCGAATTGCGCATCGGCATAAGGGAAGCGATACGAAGACGCGGCAAACCTGCCATCCGGGTTGTAGGAGCCATTGAATATGTCGGCAATCTGAAACCTGAAATTCGCGTGACGCGACCCGATCGACGCGCGACACCAGCGCACGCACTCGGGCATCACGTCGAAGCCATCATAAGAACCCGAATCCAGATACTGCGTAAGCGGCCGCGCCATGCGTCCCGGACCGCAGCCCACTTCGAGCACTGCATCGTTCGGCGTCAATCCGCCGTATTCGACGAAATAGCCGAGAAATCTGTCGCCGATCTGCCGGAACGACTGAATCTCCCCATCGGTCAGCAGGTGATTCGGAATTGCATCCAGCTCCGGCGCGCGCCGCATCCGGTCAGATAGGCTGACAAGCGCGCTCCGCGCCCGCCGCATCAACCTACGCATGACCTGTGGCGACGAATCCATCGTGCGGCGGCCTGGTGGGTCGTTCGGAGCAGAAGCCATCGGTGCATCGCGTTTTGGAGCGGGAGCGCAAACTAGCAGCCGGGTTCGGGGCATTGCAAGTCCAGCGGCCAGGCGCCAACGACCACAGCGGTTGTTCGTCGATGACAGCGATGAATTCGACGTCAGTGCAGGCGAATCAATGCTGAGTCACGCGAACACCAGCGCGGCTCGGGTCAGCCGTCAGCTTCAAGTGTAGACTCGCGTTCTGATCGAGACTCTACACCGATATCGGCAACGGCAATGACTTCGAGTACCAAGTCGTCGCGGCGCAAAAGGCACGCCGCGGCGCCGCGTCCTTCGTTTGGACCGCCGCACACACTGCGCACACGCATGCGTATGCTGTATCACGGCGACTCGCGGCGGGCAATCCGATTCCGTGCGGCGCTATTGAGCTTCGACGTGGTGATCATCGGATTTTTCGTGGTGGCTCCGTTCGTGGAGCGCGGCCGGGACTATCTGACAGTCGACTACGCCATCGGAGCGCTGCTGGCGATCGATCTCGCTGCCCGCGCGTGGGCATACGAGAGCTTTCGGGCATGGATTGCGCGACCGATCGTGTGGGTCGACCTGATTGTGCTGGGTTCCCTACTCGCCCCGGCGACGCTGGCGAATCTCGCATTCCTGCGGGTCATGCGCGCATTCACTCTGGTGCGGCTGGATCGCTTCTGGTCGGTCGTCGGCAACGGCCGTTGGGCCGATACACGCATCCAGGAGATCACGGTGGCGGCCACCAACCTGTTCGTTTTCGTGTTCGTCGCCACCGGGTTCGTGCATACGGCGTTCGCGGCCAAAACCGCTTCGATCAAATCCTACCTGGATTCGCTGTACTTCACGGTGTCGACACTGACGACAACCGGATACGGCGACATCACGTTACCCGGTGCGTGGGGACGGATACTCTCGATCCTGATGATGGTCGTGGGAATCTCGCTGTTCGTTCGCCTGGCGCAGGTGCTGATGCGACCATCGAAGGTGGTATTCCCGTGTCCGGCGTGCGGACTGCAGCGGCACGATCCCGATGCAATTCATTGCAAGGCGTGCGGCGCGCAACTCGCGATTCCGCACGACAACGAATGACCCCCAGTGACGCGCCATCAATCCGTCAGTAGTACACCCGGATTCAACAACGACTTCGGATCCAGCCGCTTCTTCACCGCGCGTAGCGCCTCGGCGAACAGCGGCGGCCGCTGACGCTCCCATGCCGCTCGATGCAGCCGCCCCACGGCATGATGGTGTGTAATCGTACCGCCGGCGCCGACGACGGCGTTCGACGCGGCTTCTTTGATCTCGCGCCACTGCGCGTATTCGCCACCGAGCTTGGCGACGCCGGAGAACGAGTAGTATGGCGCCGGGCCATCCGGATAAACGTGTGTGAACCGGCACGACAGCGACGTTCCATCGCCCAACACTTCCTTCAGGGCGCGCGCAACTTTCGCGCGGATTTCGACGTCGAACGCCGGCCATTCGTCCCAGGTGATCGCCGTCTCGAACGTATCCGCCAACAGACCCATGCCGTTCGTGAGGCCCGCATTGACGCCTATGAAGCTGTCCCGCCACGCGCCGACCGCACCGTCACGCCCGGTCGCCTCACCGGAACCGTCGGAAATACGAATCGCGTCGTCGGCAACTGCGCCACCGGCACTCCGCGCGATCGCAACCGCGGCCTGAATGAACGGCCCTTGCGGTACCTCAGCCGACTCGAAGCCGATTATCAGCAGCGTCCGCTCGCCGTCGAGACCCGCAGCGCGCTGTGCTTCGGCCGGATCGAGCAAGCGCAGATTCGCGGGCCACAATTTCGCCTGCACAACCTGGCGCGTCGCTTCGTAACCCGCGTGCCAGGAATCGAATGTGACACCAGCAGTCGCGCGGAACATCGGCCGTTTCTGAATCCGCATCCACGCTTCGGTGATGATGCCGAGGGTGCCTTCCGAGCCAAGTACGATACGGTCCGGGCTGGGTCCGGCGCCGCTACCGGGCAACCGCCGCGACTCCCACCAACCGGCGGGTGTCAGCATCCGCGTCGACTCGACGAAATCGTCTATGTGCGTGTGATTGGTGGCGTAATGGCCCCCGGAGCGCGTCGCGATCCACCCGCCAAGCGTCGACCACGGAAAACTCTGTGGAAAGTGTCGCAACGTGAAGCCCAGCGGGCGCAAGTGGTTTTCGAGGTCCGGCCCGTAGATGCCCGCCTGCACGCGCGCCGCGCGTGATACCTCATCGACTTCGATCACGCGGTCGAGGCGATCGAGGTCGATCGTTACCGCCGCATCACACGCTTCGGGTACATTGACGCCCCACACCACCGACGTCCGGCCGCCCGATGGAATGACGACATAGCCGTTACCATCGCACCACGCAAGGGTCGCATCGAGTTCCGCTTCGGTGCGCGGATGCGCAACGGCGTCAGGCGGTGATGTGAAATCTCCGCGCAGCGCCTGCAACAGCTCCAGCGAATGGCCGCCGTGCGTATGCACGATGCGTTCGTGCTTGTCGGCCGTCACCCAACCTTGCAACGCACTCGGGATGTCGATCCGTGCGGGGCGCAGTTCGATGTCGGCGATCGCGGGAATCGGCGGCGGTTCCACGGGGTGTCCAATGCGCTTGGACCAACTCGCGGCGAACTTGCGGCGATCCGCGTCGCTCGGTTCGTCGCGCTCGAAGCCCCACGTCCAGAAACTGCGTCGGCCCTGCATTCGTGCGCGCCCCCTTGTGCCGCTATTCGGCGAATCATACCCGCGCCGGCACGCGTTGCGTCACCGCGCGGTACCGGTGACGAACCAGGCTCAGCCAACCGAAGCGAGGAACGCCGGTCTGGCGCGCAGACGCTCGTAGTAATCCACTAGACGCGGATATGGGTCGAGAGGAATGAACTTGCGCGCCAGGTGAACGCTGTAGCCGACGCCGGTATCGGCCGCGGAAAATCCGCTGTCCAGCAGATAATCGCGACCCTCGAGGTGAGCATCGACGACACTGAGCGCCTTGCCGAGCCGCCGGGACTCGAGGTTGCGCACCGCCTCTGACCGTTCGTTGGGCGCTATGAACACACTTTGCTGCACCAGACTCGCCCCGTGCACCGCGATGGTCTCCGCGTAGTGCACCCATTGCAGCCATTGCGCGCGTTCCGGATGTCCCGCTGCCCGGTGCAACGTGCCATCGTCATAGCGTTCACACAGATACTGGCAGATCGCACCCGATTCGAAGAGTACCAGCTCGCCGTCGACCAGACACGGCACCCGTCCCAACGGATGAATCGCCAGATATTCGGACGAACGAAGTTTTTTCATATCGAATCCCAGCTCGATCAGCTCGAATTCCAGCCCGAGTTCATTCAGCAGCCACAATGAACGCATCGAGCGCGAGTCAGCACAATGGTAGAGGCGCCGAGTCATTGGAGTTCCGGCAATCGGACGATCAACCCGTTGTGCACGTCGGTGATATCCAGTTGGCAAGCGAGGCGGCTGTTCGAGCGAAACTCAGATTTGGCGAATTCGAGCATTTCGAGTTCTTCGTCCCGCGGCGCCGGGAAGCTCGCGACCCACGCTTCGTCGACGTAGCAGTGACAGGTGGCACAACTGCACGCACCGCCGCACTCGGCTTCTATGCCAGCGATGCCGTTCTGATAGGCGCCCTCCATCACGGTGTGGCCGACGGCGACGTCGACTTCGCGAATCGCCCCGGCATGCTCGACATAGGTCACGCGAGGCATGACGACTCCGGTGTTCGACTCGGGGCCCGCTACTTTACCGTATGGACGCGAACCGCGCTCGCGAATGCGGCGTGGACAAAGATCGGACTAGCCGTGGTCGCCTTTGAAGGTGAACCTCAAGACGCTGCGCACCGGGACCGGACGGCCATCGTCGATGACGGGTTCGAACCGCCACCGATTGATCGCCGAGATCGCCACCCCTTCGAAGATCGATGCCGAGGAGTTGCGCACACGTGCATCGCGTACGTCTCCCTGCTCGGTCACGGTAAATTCGAGTTCTACCCAGCCCGGTATGCCGTTCGTCCGCGCGGTGCGCGGATAAGTGGGTGCCACCTGTCTGGTGATCTTCAGTTCGCTGATCGCATAGAGCCGATCGAAATGCCCTTCGCGGGCGTCCTTGAGGCGCTTCTGATAAGCAAATTCACTTTGCAGCCGTTCCAGGCGCGCCTGATCGGCACCTGCAACTTTGGCCTGGATCAGAAACGTCCCAGCTTGCTCCAACGAACCACCGGCGATGAGTGACGCCGCGCGGTCGAGCAGGGCATCGCGCACCAGCGCGAGACCCTGGCGGGCCGCCACAGAGTTTGGCGCGCGCGCCAGTACCGCATTGAACAGATCGTATGCGTTCGGTGTCGCCGGTGGCATCAGCCGGTCGGATTGCAGTGCCCGGGACGCGGCAAGCAGGTCGTTCTTCGAACTCTCGCCTTCTGCCTCGCGGATCATCTGATTCGATGATTTTTCCACTGCGGCCAGTCCCGGTGTCGCCGGATCGATCGCGCGCGCGGACGCGATGAATTTGTGCGCCTTGTCTAGCTCACCAGCAAGCGTCGCGGATTGTGCATTGGCAACGAGCCGCAGCGCGATCGAACGAATCCCTTGCGCGGCAACCGAGTTGTCGGCGTCCAACGCGAGTATCGCCCGATACGAATCGGCCGCGTTGTCGCCTTTCGGCGCCACCAGATGACCCCGACCGGACTGATCAAGCGCTTTCGCCATCAGCACCTGAATGCGCTCGAGTCTGTTGATGCGAGCGCGCAAATCGAGCGCATGCGAATCGTTCGGGCGGACGTTCAGAATGACGGCGGCGTAGGCTCGCGCGGCATCCCAATCGTTCTGAAACACCGCGCCCTCCGCCTGATTCTCGAGATACGCAACCACGCGCTCGATACCTTGCGCAGCGTCCTTGTTGTCCGGTTCGGTTTCCAGCAGCGAGCGATAGTAGTTCAGCGCGTTGTCGAATTCGGGCTCGATGATGCGTCCCGCCGCAAACGCAACTTCCGCTTGCTCGAGCAGCGAATTCGACGCCGGTCGATTCGAGGCTGTCGCGTTCGCTGTGACGTCTTGCGTCGCGGATCCCGCCGAAACACTCTCTGTCACACCACGTTCGATGATGCCTTCGGTCGCTTGTGCCGTTCGCGCCTCACGATCACGCAGCGCATCCGGGGCGGCGCCTGGGTCGTACTTGACAAGCACCCATGCCGCCAGCACGCCGATGATGACGACCAACGATGCGGTGCCAAAGCTGCTGGCGATGTTCGAAATCGTGGGATCGCGGTCCAGGGTTTGTGTTGCCATCGTCATGCCAAGCCGTTGTGAGTGAGGAAGCGGTCGCGCAGTCGACGAATCCGGCCGAACATCGCGCTGAACATGCCGTCTTGAGCGATCTTGCGTTCGGGCACTGCGTGGCGCCGGTGCAGCATCGGATCGGAAGCGAGTTCACGATGCTTGACGACGGCCGATTCGACCGACAGCCGGCACTGGCCGCTGTGCAACGGCTTCAGCAGGAAGCGGAAAATCTGGCCGTAGTTGATCAGATCGATCAGCAGTTGCGCATCGGACCGGCTGCTCGCAACGATCGTCACGAGTTCCGGAACATGGCGCTTCAACGTGGTTGTCAAGGACGCGACCTGCTCTGCGCTGGCCGCCGTGTCGGTCACCATCACTCCGATCGGGTGTGCCTCCAGCGCCGCCACGGCGGCTTCAAGCGATGTCGCATGATGAACTCGATGACTGCCGTCCACCGCGACTTTCAGTGCAGCGGCCATCGCAACGTCCGGCGTCAGGACGAGCAATTCGACTTCCCGGATATGCGAATCGTCATCGCCAGCACGCCCCGGCGTCATCCTCGGCGACAGGCGCGGACTTCGCATGATCGGCGTCAACGGCGCATGACGGACCGGTGCATTCGCGTGAGCAGGATGGCGGCGAGTTGCGGGTGGTTGTGCGGTTGAATCGGTTGGGACAATGGTCGTCGTCTCCACCCCGTCTACTCGTTGGCGACTCGGCTGCGCCACACCGCGCAGCGGTGCAACCTCTACCGACGGCGTGTCCGAATGTGTCGCAATGCCAGCGGCAAGCCCAATCGCCTCCTTCAGCTCCTCACCGGCGCATGGCTTGGTGAGGTAGCGAAACACCTCGCCTTCGTTGATCGATGCTTCAATCGCTTTGAGGTCCGCATAACCGGTCAACAGGATGCGCATCGCGTTCGGCGCGCGCTGCTTGACGGCCTTCAGCACCTCGACCCCGGTCATACCGGGCATCCGCTGATCGGAAACGATCACATCGACTTCGTGGTCATTCAGCAGATCCAGCGCCTCTTGGCCGCTGTTAGCGAGCAGCACCTCGTATTCACGCCGGAACATTGCCCGCATCGAAGTCAACACGCGGCGCTCATCGTCAACGAACAGCAGCGTTCCTCGCTTCATCGCAGCGTCCATGTCACGCGGCCTCGGCATCGTCCGACTGCACGCGATCGGCGCCGTCCGTGCGCATCACGCTTCGATCGACCGGCAAACTGATCAGGATCGCCGTACCGACCCCGACCTGCGAGTCGACCGTCACACTGCCGCCATGTTCATCGACGATTCGACGCACGATCGACAGACCCAATCCGGTGCCCTGGCCGACCGGCTTGGTTGTGAAGAACGGATCCATGATCTTGTCCAGGTTCTCCTGAGCGATGCCGCATCCCGTATCGCACACTTCGATATCCACCCAGCCGTCGCGCGCCGTCGTAGTAATCGTCAACGTGCCTTTGCCATCCATCGCCTGAACCGCGTTGGTCACGAGGTTGATGAAGATCTGATTGATCCGCGACGGCGCGCACAGGATCTGCGGTACTTCGTCCAACCGCTTCTCGACCGTGACGCCGTATTTGAGCAGGTTGCGCGTTATCAGCAATGTTTTCTCGATTCCCTCGCGAACGTCAAAACGATCCTCTGCTGCGCGATCGAGCCGGCTGAAATCCTTCAGGCTCTGCACCAGTTCGCTGATCTGATTCAAACCGTCGGTACTGTCCTGCGCGAGCGCCACGATCTCGTCGATCGTTTCGCTCAGCAGCGCGGGATCGACATGCTCGGCGAGCCTCTGCAGTGCGTCGACTACTTCCGGCGCCCGCACACCATGCTCGTCGGCGAGCTTGGCCAGCCGGGTCGTTTCGACGATGCACTCACGCAACTCTTCGACATTCTGTGACGTCACCGTCGCATTGTTCTGGACATACAGGAGCGGCGTGTTGATCTCGTGAACGATACCCGCAACCAGTTGGCCGAGTGACGACATTTTCTCGGCCTGAACCAGCTGCACCTGGGACTCCTTCAATTCATCATAGGCGCGTTCCAGATCCTGGGTACGTTCCTGAACACGCACCTCCAGCGAAGTGTTGGCGATCTCGAGGGCTTCATGCGACGTATTCAGCGCTCGATAGCTGCGCTGCAGCCGAATGCCGAAGTAGCCGAGGACGAGCAGCAACAGCACCGTGTAGATGTTCAGCAGCACCCGGGAATCGTTGACGGTGGTCAGCCGGTACAAGGTATCTCGCGAGATCAGTTCGTGCAGGTTCATCACCTGCCTGGAGAAACGGCCACTGACGATGTCGGTCAAGTTCGTCTGGACGGCCCGACGCGTCGGTACCAAAGCGCGCATCTGCTCGACCAGCCCAAGCAGATCGGCGCGATCGCCTGGGGCCTTGATTTGCGGCAGCGCCGTCAACCGGTTGATGACCGACTCGACCTGATCCAGATCCGAATCACCGCCGCGCTCGGCCCGCTCGAGCACCTGCTGCACGCCGCGAAAGATCGAATCTGCCAGCGACACTACACCGTGTTCCCGCAATCGGTTGACGAACGCACGGCTGTCTCGGTTCAGCGCCTGGCGCAACTCCAGATAGTGCGTCTGATTCTCGCGAAACGCGGTGACCCGATCGGACAGCCGCGCGGCCGATTGATTCAGTGCCGCGAGTTTCCGCAGTAGCGGTTCGGCTTCGACGCGCTCCGCGTTTCGAGGATCGATCGAGTTGAATGCCGCTTCCGCGACACCGCGGATCTGCGCCAGGCCGCTCGGATCCATCGGAAACAGTTGATGCAAGTCGCGTCCGATCGACTCGACCCGCGTCCGTACGTCGAGATCGAGTGCACGCAGACCCGCGCCGTTGTCAATTTGCAGATTGCGCGAACTCAGCGCATCGCGTTCGATGGCAGCGGCAGCTTCGCGCAGTTGTCGCAGATCCAGATCGGCTTGGCGGCGAACTGCTTCGTCCGCCGTGGTGGACAACAGAACCAGAATTCCCAGTAGGGCAATCGCAAGCCCTGTCAGCAGCACATCGGTCGCGAACCGTACCATGGCATCGTCCTTGGCAGTCCTGGATTCGTGCGTTCGGACCGCGCGCATCCGGCGCGCTGGGTTACACACAGATAGCGGTTCGAGTCTATGGCGGTTGCCGCGGAGCATCTGCGGTGCTACCCACGTCGTTCGGGAGACCTGGTTCACAGCGCCGAGGGTCCGAGGTGAGTTAGGGGTGCGTGACCGCGACGGGTTGCGCCCCTATCATGACGCGATGCCGCCGCCTCGCCCCTCGACCACGCTGTTCGAAGATGCAATCGACATCCCGTTGTGGCTCGAGAGCGATCGTGACACTCCGTTCGCGACCCGTTCGCGTCGCGATCGGGAAATCGGCTCACAGTTGAAGAGCGATGCCAAAGATGCTCGCGTGCGTGGCTGGTGGACTCGGATCGCACTACTGACGTCGCGATCGCCCAACCAAACCGGCGAGCGTTTGCAGAGAACACGAAGCTTGGTGACGGTGGTCATGATCGGCATCGGCTCGCTGTCCGGCGTCGGCGTCGCGCTCGCCGCGTTCCACTATGACGGGTCTCGCCCGGTCAATGTCGTCACGTTATTGGCAACCCTCGTGATCGCACAGCTGGTATTGCTATTGCTGACGTTGCTGCTGATTCCGCGCGGAATTCCTGGACTGCGCGCCATCCAGGATCTGTTGGCAACGATCAGCCCCGGCGCCTTGGCAGCGTCGATCTACCGGCGTATCGCCGATGTGCCACGGGATACCGCGCCGCTGTTCGGCTGGCATCCAGGACGTGCAGCAGCAGCGAGTCGATTCGCCAAATGGCTGCTGCTGTACTGGTCCCAGACCGCTGCCGTAGCCTTCAATCTTGCCGTGATCGCCACCGGCATCGCGCTGGTGACGTTCACCGATCTCGCGTTCGGTTGGAGCACGACCTTGCATGCGGATGTACGCTCCATCGCCTTCGCCGTTGATACTCTATCCGTGCCGTGGCGATCGTGGTTGCCCAGCGCAGTGCCAGACATCACGCTGATCGAACGTTCTCAATTCTTTCGCCTCGGTGGCGCCAGTGCGTTCGACTTGGCAGCTTCGAGTCAGCTGACGGGCTGGTGGTCGTTCGTGATTCTGGCCGTCGTCACCTACGGACTGATCCCGCGTGGGGCTTTGCTGGCCCTGGCCGCGCTGCGGTTGCGCAGCGCAACACGCACGCTGCTCGTTGAGGATCCCCGCGTCGTCGCACTGCTCGACCGCATGGCGACGCCCGCGTTGGAGACGGCTGCGGGCGCGGCGGAAAATCCGAGAATCGCTGAGGAAGCGCCCGATCAACCGCGCCATCGCACACATGTTGGCACGGCGCGCGCTGTGATCTGGTCCGGAAGTATCGATCCGGCAGCCGCCGAGGCATACGCTCGGGGCCTGCTCGGCGTCGTTCTGGACCAACTCGTGGAGGCCGGCGGAGGACGAACGCTCGAGGAGGATCGTGCCGTACTTGCGGAGGTTTCGGACGGAAAACCCGTCAGCATCATCGTCTTCACGCGTGCATGGGAGCCGCCGCTGCTCGAATTTCTAGACTTCATCAAAGCACTGCGGGAGGCGATCGGGCGCGACGTATCGATCGTGGTTGTGCCGATCGCAGAAACGGCCGGCAACGGTGTCGAACAGTCGCAACGCGACACGTGGGCACGGGCGATCGGTCGCGCCGCCGATCCGCACCTGTATCTCGAGACCGGTGCCACATGAGTCTGCCGCGCTTCGCGATCGTCGGCCATCCGAACAAGGGGAAGAGCAGCATCGTCGCCACGCTTGCCGAAGACGACAGCGTCGCGATCTCCGCCGATCCGGGCACCACACAGACGGCGCGCAGTTTTCCGATGCGGCTCGACGGCGTAACGCTGTACGAGCTGTTCGACACGCCAGGATTTCAACGCGCTCGCGACGTGCTCGCGTGGCTGAACGCACACGACCGCGGCGCGGGCGCCCGCGCAGACGTGGTGCGCGAGTTCGTCACCCAGCATGCGCGCGACGAGCGATTTCACGACGAATGCGAACTG
Organism: uncultured Gammaproteobacteria bacterium; assembly: GCA_963812255.1. GTDB lineage: Bacteria > Pseudomonadota > Gammaproteobacteria > Pseudomonadales > Azotimanducaceae > DATJGR01. Next base: position 757,886 of record CAWEUM010000003.1, read on the forward strand.
CTGCGACCGATCCTCGACGGCGCCGGGATTCTCTACGTCGTGGATGGCAGTCGCCCATACGGACGCGAATACGAACCGGAAATGGAGGTGCTGCGCTGGACGGGTCGACCACGCATGGCGCTGATCAACATGATCGCGGAAGGCGACCACGTCGACGAATGGCGCGCCGCACTGTCACAGTACTTCTCGATCGTGCGCGTCTTCGACGCGATGCACGCCGATTTTGCGCGGCGCGTCGATCTCCTGCGTGCCTTCGGCGCGATCGACGAAACCTGGTCGCCACGACTGAATCAGGCTGCGGACGCGTTGGCGGCTGAACGCGCGCACCGCAAACAGCGTGCCGCCACCGAGATCGCCGATCTGTTGGTCGCGGTACTGACCGCTACCGAGTCCGCCGCATTGCCTAGCGAACAACCCGAACCCGAGATCGAAGATGCAGTCCGCACCCGGCTACGTAAAGCCGTCAGCAGGCGGGAACACATCGCGCGACGTGCCGTGGCCCAGATCTATCACCACGCCGGGCTGCAGGCCCACGAAGCAGACGCGTCGTTTCTGGCCGAAGACGTATTCTCGCGGCGTAGCTTCAGCGTGTTCGGCCTGTCGTCGGCACAACTCGCCGTGACGGGTGCCGCGTCCGGCGCCGTCGCAGGCGGATTGGTCGACGCGATGCTCGGCGGCGCGTCACTGTTCCTGGGCGCGGGTATCGGCGCTTTGATGGGAGCCGCTGGCGCGCTGGTCGGTTCCGATCGTCTGGCGAAGGTCGAGGTACTTGGGCGACCGCTCGGTGGCTTCGACCTGCGGCTGGGACCGATCACCGATCCGAATTTTCCATGGGTTGTGCTTGGGCGCGCACTGATACACCTGCGGCTGATAGCCGAGCGCAATCACGCGCGGCGGGAGGCGCTGATAATCGATGCAGAACGCGGCGAGCACTTCAGCGACCGGATCGACACCGGGCGACGGCGCAGGCTCGAGACGATATTTCGCACACTCCGCTCGGACGCATCGATCGACGCGGCGACACGCGCGCAATTGATCGGCGAAATTTCCGGATTGATCGACATCACCTGAGCCTGAACGATGCCCGGCATTCAGTTGACTCCGAAAACCGTGGTACCAGAAGGCGCCGTCCAACTGGCGTTCGTCCGTAGCGCCGGTCCAGGCGGCCAAAACGTCAACAAGGTCGCAACGGCGGTCGAATTGCGCTTCGACCTCGACGCCGCCGGATTGTCGCAATCAATACGCGCGCGCCTCGAGCGGCTTGCCGGCAATCGGCTGACCCGCGACGGTGAAATCATCGTTTTCGCGCAGCGTTTCCGCACGCAGAAAGCCAATCGCGAAGATGCATTCGAGCGCTTGGCGGAACTGGTCGCACGCGCGGAACAGCAGCCAAAGCGGCGCATCGCGACGCGACCTTCGCTGGCATCGAAGCGACGACGGCGCGACACCAAAGACCACCGAGGCGTGCTCAAAAAACTTCGCGGCAAACCGGGATCGAACGATTGATACCCACTCAGATTCGAGGTTGGAATCCTGCCCTGAGCTTTGGCTTCACATTCGCAACGCTCAACAACGACTCCACGCAGTCGCGAACGGATTCGTCGAGGGGCCGAAAAGTCACACCGGTTACCGCGCGAATCCGATCGTTGCGTAGATCCAAGCCTGCCCAGACCGCGCGCAGTTCCGCTTCCCGCGCCTTGATTCGATCCGGAAATTCGTCTGTCACGGACGGCGCGTCGTGGCCGAGTTCCGGCAGGATCCGATCAATGCTCGCACAGATGTCTTCGACGTTGCGCGCGTCCGTCGACCACGCGATATAGCGCTCGCCGTTCATCACTTCGACGCTCTCCAGCAGGCCGACGTGGCAATCGGCATCGTCACGAACGTCGACCGTCATCCAAGGCCGATAAGCCCCGGTCTGTTCGTACCTGCCCAGCAACATGTGTTCGATGATGTGCTGCCACGGGCCCATGTTCTTCTGGTGTGCCGACTGGATCGGCCCGACATTGTCTGCAGGGCAGCACGTGATCGCGTCCCAACCACCGTGAACGCGTGCAGCATCCGAAAACGCACGTTCTGCGATGACTTTGCCCATCGAGTAGCCCTGTCCCCGCGCGGGCGTGCGCTTCGGATTGGATTCGTCCGGATAGCGATCCTCGTAGATGACCGGGCGTCTGGCGAGTTCGTTGATGTCGGCCTCCGACAGCACCGCCGCGATGCTCGATGTGACGATCACCCGGCCGACGCTGCCCGACCCATTTACGCTGGCAATGACATGATCACAGACGCGCCGCACGTACTCGTGATCGTCGTAGGTACTCACGTGCGACACATGGCAGACGCCGTGGCAGCCTTTGAATATCTCGTCGAAGCAGCCGGCGCTGTCCAAGTCCGCGGCGTGCAAGGTGAGGCGTCCCGACGCATAACCAGGCATGTCTCGCAGGAATGTCGTGCGCGCCCGGTCGTCGACGTTGCGCACGCACGCGCGCACGCGATAGCCCTTGTCGAGCAATCGCCGCACGACCCAGCCACCGATGAATCCGGCCGCACCGGTCACCGCAACGCATCCTCGCTTTGGAATCGGTGCCATACGTCACCTCACCATGAGATCACGCGCTGAATCAGCGCACCAATCTGTTCGGGATTCCATGGATCGAAACCGGGTTTGTTGACGCCTTCGCTGACCATCATCTTGTAGATGAACAACTGGTTCTGGTTCGAGCCAAACGTCTGCCCGGTGATATTGGCGGCTTGGTCGGATGCAAGGTAGCAGACGATCGGCGCCATGAACTGAGGTCCCATCTCTTGTTCGGTGAAACCCGACATGCCTGGCAGGTCGCGCGTCATGCGAGTGAACGCATTGGGCGCGAGCGCATTCACGGTGATGCCTTTGCTCGCCAATTCCATCGACGCAATCCGCGTCAGCGCATGGATGCCGGCTTTCGCCGCACCATAGTTGGACTGTCCGAAGTTACCGAGCAAACCTGACGATGAACTCGTGTTGATGATCCGCCCACCGCGGCCCTGCACCACCATTTGCTGTGCCGCGGCCTGCAGGCACGCAAACGTGCCGGTCAAATGTACGTCGATTACGCCCTGCCACTCCTCGGGTGTCATCTTCAGCAAGGTGCGATCACGGAGGATGCCTGCGTTGTTGACCAGAATATCGACGCCGCCAAATGCATCAACCGCGGCCGCGACGATCGCTCGCGCACCCTCGAAGCTCGCGACCGAATGCGTGTCGGCCACGGCGTCACCGCCGAGGTTGCGGATTTCATCGACCACAGCCCGAGCGGATTCACTTCCACCACTCCCGTTCAGCGCTCCACCTGTGTCGTTTACGACGATGCGAGCGCCGTGTTGCGCAAACAGCAATGCGTGCGCGCGGCCGATGCCGGTCCCACCGCCGGTGATGATCGCGATTTTGTCTTCGAGCAGTGCCATCGATGTGCCTCCCTTCCATTTACGAGCCCATTTACGAGCCCATTACGAGCGCGTTACGAACCCATTGCGAGCGGGGTCTTTCACGAGCGGGTCTCACTCCGCCACCTTACTTGAAAAACGGTGAACTGCGACCGGGTTTGCTACAAGGAACGCTCGCAACTCGCTCAAGGGTCTCGCACACCGCCCACAACGTCGGAACACCTGCAGCGCGGTCGCCCCGTAGCATGCCGCCACATTCGAAATTTGCAGGTGCTCGCGTGCTCTGTCCCGGTCGAATCGCTACCGTCTCGGTGCTCGCTGCACTGTTGAGCGCCTGCGGCGGCGGCTCTGGCGGCAGCAGTGAACCGCAAGGCAACGACGTCGCAACAAGCAATACCGCGCCGGGCATCATCGCGTCGTTCAGCCTGCAGAATGTCGAAGTCTCACCGTACGCAGTGTGGTCCGACGCGCTCGCAATACAACCCATCACCGTCAAAGCTCACACCAAAGCAACCGGTCAAATCGCATTGACACTATCGTATTTCGACGGTCTCGTTGATGGCAGTGGCGCGCGGATCCTGCGACCGATGTTCGACGACGGCACGCACGGAGACGAACGCGCCGGCGATGGCGTCTGGACACTGACGTTCACGCTCGACCTCGCCGAACCGAGTCGGCTTCGTCTGTACGATGGGCTCGTCGATTCCGTACCGATTGCCATTGCCGCAACGAACGGCGATCAGGCACCCATATCGCCGGACAATTCGATCGACGCAAGTATCGACGTTTCGATCGTTGCCCGGTCAGAGCAAAACGCCTTCAACGTCCGCAGCATCGACGCGAAGACCCAGCGGACGGATACGATGATCAACATCGTCGATCCGACGTTCGACGACGCGGCCATCGAACGGACCATGGCGCGCGTTTACGAGGCTCTTCCCGGCGACCCGTTCGACTTCGCGGTGCTGTTTCACACCCATAGTACCGGCGATGGTGTGCCGCGCTCGATTGGCGTGAAGAACGACGTCGCGGGCATCAACGTGGCACCATTCGATTACTCAGCCGCTTACCGCAGCGCCGGCCGTCTACAGCAGATCGCGTTTCAGAACGCGCACACACTCGGCCTCGAGATCAACCACGAAATCGGTCATCGCTGGGCTGCGTACCTCAACGCAGCGGCACTGAATCTTTCGTTACCAACGGGCTTCCACTGGGGGGCGTCGGACCACGTCGGACAAATGGGGAATGGACCGTTTCTGTTGCCGGACCGCGACGGCTACCGCGTTACCAACGCCGAGGATTCCGAGAAGTTCGTGGCAAATCCATTTTCGGACCTCGAATTGTACCTGATGGGCCTGGTGCGTCCGGACGAAGTACGGCCGTATCGATTCGTCACCGATCGCTCCGTCGATGTGCAATTCGGCGCGATCGTGCCGGCGGAATCGACGCGTGTCGTGACGATCGACGACATCATCAACGTCTATGGCCAACGCGTACCGGCAATGGCCACCAGCCAAAGTGCATTCACCGCCGCCTACGTCGTCGTGTCCGATCGATTGCTGACACAGCCCGAATACACACTGACGTCGTTGATTGCACACTATGCATCGGGCACATCGTCCGGCGGCAAACGAAGCGGCGGTCTGTTCGAAGTGCTCGACCCACCTTCGTTCGGTGCGGCGACCGGATATCGCGCGACATTGGATACGATGCTGCCGTAAGTTCGCAAACTGAGATTCACCTGTAAAAAACCTCGCCGATCCAGATTCCGCGCAGAACATCGATCGTCTGACATATCGATCACGCGCCAGTCATTTGCAGAACTTCGTCGGTATGCGGTGATCGAAACAGCCGAACTCGTCGTTGCAGCAAAGGACATCTGCCATGAATCGACTGAACGGACCGGACGCAAGCTTCCTCTATGCCGAAACCGCGCGCATGCCGATGCACATTGGCTCGGTTCAGATACTCGACATGCCGGGCGATCGACGCGATCGCTTCTTCACGGAAATGAAACAGATGATTCGATCGCGTAGTCATTTGTTGCCCTATCTCACCCATCGCGTCGAGAACGCGCCACTGCAGATCGATCACCCGAGATGGGTCGCATGCGATGTCGACTACGACGCCCACATCGAACGCGTTGCATTGCCCGGCCAAGGCGACACATCGCAACTCGAGAGGTCGGTCGCCGAATTGCACGCGCGCCCGCTCGATCGTTCACGACCGTTGTGGAAGATCTACTACATCGATGGACTGGCGGACGGCCGCGTCGCGTACTTCAACGTCGTTCACCACGCCTGCCTCGACGGTCTGGCGGGACAAGCCGCCGTCGACGTGTTGACCGACGCGACACCACAACCCGGCAACGCGGTTATCAGCACCGCGGCACGCACGCAGGCATTGCAAGCAAACGATGCGCCAGGCGTGAGCGCGTTGCGACGATTCCTGAATGCCGGCAGCCAGTCGCTCCTCGACGCTGCGCGCAGCATCGATGCGTTGACGCGCCTCGGTCGGCGCATGTTCCACGCGAGCCCCGCTGACTCGACTCGATGGCTCGCACCGGCAACACTCATCAACCGAGGGATCGGTGCCGCGCGCGGATACGCCGTGCTGCGTATATCGCTCGCGGACGTCAAGGCAATTGGCAAGATGCACGGTTGTTCCATCAACGACGTATTCCTGGCGCTGTGCGGCGGCGCGTTACGCGCGTATCTAATGCGCCACGAGGCGTTACCCGATGCGTCGCTGCTCGCCGGCGTGCCGGTGTCGGTACGCCGACCCGGCGACACGACGATGAATACCCAAGTGACGATGATGCGTGTTGCACTCGGCACGCAGATCGGCGATCCGATTGCCCGCCTGCGCACGGTTCACAGCGCGGCGATCCTCGCGAAGGCGCTTGCACAGGAGTTCAACGCATTGCTGCCCAGCAACCCTCGCCTACTCGGCGCCCCGTGGTTCGGCCGCGCCGCGTCACGTATCTGGGAAATCAGTGGCGCAGCGGACTACATGCCGCCCCTGTTCAACGTTGTGATCTCGAACGTGCCGGGACCAAAGGCCATTCGCTATTCGAACGGCGCGCGCATGCTGACGCATTTTCCAGTGTCCATCCCGGCGCACGGTAGCGGCGTCAACATCACCGTACAGAGCTACGCGGAACACTTCGACATCGGCATCACCGCGTGCGCCGCGACGATGCCGAACCTCCGGCAGTTTCGCGACGATCTGCTACACACCTACATCGATCTACGCGCGCGGGTGCTGAAGCGTCGCGTCGATGTACGCACGCTACATCCGGCCGGGGCGCGCGCTGGCGTCGAACGGCGCTGTCTGCAGGCCGAACTGATGGTCGCTTGAGCTTCGCTCTGCCCGCGCGGGCGGCATCGACCGGGACAGCGGCTCCGCTACGCGCCGCGTGGGTACGATATCGATGCCCGCACTTTCACCATAGAGTTCTGCCCTCAGGTGGTGCAAATTCATTGCATCGGCAAACGCCCCTAACATCGTTGTCATCAGCATCAGCGGCGATTCGTTCAGTGGTTGAGGGTTTCGATCGTTCATGTTTGACGTCCAGTTCAAATGACTTCACTCAGCACCATCGACCCTCCCCGTCGATCGCGATTCTGAACCGATCGGAAGGCGGATGAAACTCCAATCCCGTCGGTTTGGCCCAACGTGTAGACAAATCACTTCAGCGGCAGGCAGATCGGGCGTGACGACAACCGGTTTGCGGCGGGTTATCTTCCGCGCATGAGCACCGATCGCGAATTCATCGCTCCGCCGCCAATGCTGTATCAGTTACTCGAAGCGCGCGCAGGCGCCGAGTTCGCATCGCTGATGCTGATGCTGCCGTTGCTGCGCATGAGCGGGCCGCGCGGCGACGAGCGTCCGGTGATCGTGTTGCCCGGGTTCATGGCGAACGATGCGTCGACGTGGGTGTTGCGCCGGTTCCTGAATGAGCTTGGCTACGCCGTCACAGGCTGGGATCTGGGCCGCAACACCGGCCCGGGGCAGCCGTTGATCGAGCGCTTGATCGCGCGGGCCGTCACGCTGCACAAAGGCCACGGCCAGAAGATCAATCTGGTCGGCTGGAGCCGGGGTGGCAGCATTGCGCGTGAGATCGCCCGCGCGAGGCCCGATTTGATCCGCCAGGTGATCACACTCGGGTCACCGGTAAAAGGTGGTCCGGGGGCGACGAGCATCGGCCGCCTCATGCAAGCCAGCACCGGCATGACCGATGCGCAGATTCACGAATTGATCCGCCGGCGTGAACGCACGCCGATCCGTGTGCCAATCACGGCGCTGTACAGCAAGACCGATGGAGTCGTGTCATGGCAGGCGGCCATCGACGAGACGAATCCCGACGTCGAACACATCGAGGTGAACAGCTCCCATGTCGGTTTCGGCGTCAATCCGCAGGTATTCAGAATCGTCGCCGAGCGTCTTCACCAGCCGCGCAAACGCAGCTGAGCGATCGCGTCCGTCATTGATCCGCCATCGCACCGCGGGCAGACTGACCGAACCGTTTCGGGAGACGAGGGTCATGGTCAGCCCTTCCGCCGATTTATCCAATGGGCGAAATGATGTCACTCCGGATTTCGCCGAGACACGCGAAGGCATCGCGCTGACGTCGGCGCTCGCGCTGGATCGTCGCGCCATGCTCGAGTCGCTCCAACTGGTGGTGGATCGAGCCACCGAACAGCCGCGCGCGGTGATCGAGTCGGCTCAGGGCCTGCTCAGCGACCTCGTGAGCATCACGTTCGGCAGCAGCAAAATCGAACCGGCACCGAAGGACGCTCGCTTCAAAGACGACTCGTGGCGAGAAAATCCGCTGTTTCGCCGTATTGGGCAGGCCTACCTGGCGTGGGGCAGATCAGTCGACGAGTGGCTGGCGCGCGCCAACTTCGACGATCTCGAGCGCGAACGCGCGCGCTTCATGCTCGACATCATGAAAGATCTCGCCGCCCCAATGAACTCGTTGGCAGGAAATCCCGCCGCACTGCGCAAGGCCTGGGAAACCCGCGGTGATAGCCTGCTGAAGGGGCTGCGCAACTATGTCGACGACGTACGCCACAACCACGGCTATCCGGCCGTCGCGGACAGAAACGCATTCAAAGTCGGGGTCGACGTGTGTGCAAGCGCCGGCTCCGTCGTGTTCCGCAACGAACTGCTCGAAGTCATTCAGTACACGCCAAAGACGCTCGACGTACACGCGATCCCACTCGTCTACGTGTTCAGTCAGGTCAATCGCTTTTACCTGGGTGATCTGACGCCCGATCGCAGCCTGTTCCAGAAACTGCTCGATACAGGCGTTCAGATATTCGCCGTCAGCTGGCGCAATCCGACCGAGAAACAGCGCAACTGGGGCTTGGATGCATATGCCGAAGGCGTGATCCAGGCTGTCGCGGTGGCGCGAGAGATCAGCGGACAACAGAAAGTGAATCTGATCGGCGTCTGCGCCGGCGGACTCACCACGGCGGTCGCGGCCGGGGTTCTTGCGGCGCGTGGGGACGACTGGCTGGCATCGCTGGCGCTGTTCATCAACATTCTCGACAACCGGCCGCTCGACTCCGATTTCGGGTTGTTCATCAGCGAGCGTTCTGTGACCGCACAGAAGGCGCGCGTGCGCAACCAAGGCGTGTTCGACGAAAAGAACGTATTTGAAATGTTCGCCTGGCTGCGGCCCGAGGAGAACGTGATGGCGTTTTTTCGAAGCAACTATCTACTCGGCGAAGACCCGCCGTCGCATCCGCTGCTGTTCTGGTCCATGGACTACACGCGTCTGCCAGCGGGACTGTACTCAGACTTTCTCGATCTGTCCTATGCCAACAAGCTGGCAAAGGGGGAGTTGCGCGCGCTGGGCCACCGGATCGATCTCCAGAACGTCGGTTGCGACATCTATCTGATGGCCGGCAGCACCGATCACATCACGCCCTGGAAGGGCGCGTACCGCTCGACGCAACTGTTCGGCGGCAATGTCGAATTCGTACTCACAAACCAGAACCACACGCAGACCATCAGCGCACGCGGCGACAACAAGCACCTGAAATATTGGCGGGCAAAGGAGTTGCCGGCCTCTGCCGACGACTGGTTCGCAGTCGCTCGTGAGACCCAGGGCGACTGGCGCGAACACTGGTTTGGCTGGCTTGCAGCACATTCCGGCGAGCGCATTCAAGCGCCCACGATGCTGGGTTCGATCACGTTTCCGCCGCAAGATCCGGCCCCAGGACGCTACGTCATCGAAGCGTGAGCGATGTGATACCCAGCCAAACGGAGTTCACGGCTCGATCTGAACCTTGATCGAGCCCGAGCCTTTGTCTGCTGCAGCCGCATAGGCGCGCGATACCTCATCCAGCTTGAAACGATGCGTGATGAGCTCCGGCAACTCGCGGCGGTGTTTCGACAACAGTGTCGTTGCGTGTGCGAAGTCGCCCACCCGGGCGTCCCGCGCATAGCAGTACGATCCAACCAGCGTCAGTTCGCGATCCGCAAACGGCAGCCCGGGAATTCGCGGCGAACCGTCGAATATCCCCAGCATCGCGATGGTACCGCCGCGCGCTGCGACGTTGACGGCTTCGGTCAACGCATCCGAGTGGCCGCCCACAGTTTCGATGACAACGTCCATCGACTCCGGGCCGACTTCTTCGATCATCGCCTCGATGGTTGCGAACACGCGCGTCGCGCCCAGGGATTGCGCGAGCATGCGCTGGTGCGGATGGCGTGCGGTGATGAACACCTCGCTCGCGCCTGCTTCGCGCGCCGTCAGCACCGACAACAGTCCGATGGTGCCGGCACCAAGTACCGCAACCCTATCGCCGAGCTCTACGCCGGCGCGCCGCGTTCCGCGGACGCACACCGCCATCGGCTCCGCCAAAGCCGCGACGTTGCCGTCCAGATCGGCGGGCAGCGCATGCAGGCAATCTGCCGGCACGCTGAGAAATTCGGCCATGCCGCCGCGGGCCGTTACCCCGAACAAGCGATGCCCGGCGCATCGGTTGCGATGTCCCGTCGCGCACTGAAAACAGTGACCGCACGCCGTTATCGGTTCCACAGCGACCTGGCCGCCCGTCGAAAGCGAGACTCCGTCGCCGACCGCATCGATCACGCCCGCGACTTCGTGACCGGGCTGCAAGCCGGTGACGTCGCCGAGCATACCGCCGTAAATGTGCAGGTCGCTGCCGCAGATGCCGGTCGCGTTGACGCCTATGCGCACCCATCCCGGTTTCGGTTCCGGGATGCTGCGATCCACGATGTCGAGCAAACCCGGCCCGGAAAATACCGCTGCTTTCATCATCTGCGCCCGCGCCAAATGATCAATGTTAGTCCGCGATGACGATCGCGGTACAGCGGGTGACGATGCAGATCGATCCGCGTACAGTCGAAGACTCCTATGAGGGGAGCAGCATGGCCACGTACATCATGTTCAGCAATTTGACGGACGAAGGTCGCAAGACGCTCAAAGAGCGTCCCGAACGCCTCGGCGAGGTCAACAAGGAAGTCGAGTCGATGGGCGCACGTGTGACGAGCCAGTACGCGGTGCTCGGGGGCTACGATTTCGTCAACATCATCGAGGCCCCCACCAACGAAGTGATGGCGCGCATCGCGATGGAACTCGGTGCGCGCGGCACCATCAAGGTCACCACCATGCCGGCAATGCCGGTTGCTCAGTTCGTCGACATGTTGTCAGGCAAGAGCCCCGGCGGCGCCTGACGCAGCGTCGCTGCCACCGACGGCGGAATCGCACGATGCCCAACTATGTGATGCTGTCGCGCTTCTCGACGGACGCGATGCGCAGCATCTCGGCCGACCCAAGGAGTCTGCTGCAATTGCGCAGCGCACTCGAAGCCCGCGAGGCGAAGGTTCTGTGTGAGTTTCAAGTTCTCGGGGAATGGGACCACTGCACGATCTTCGAAGCTTCCGACAATTTTCGCGCCTATCACGCCACACTCGGCCAGGAGTTGACCGACGCCGTCGACACGGAGCTGCTGCCGGCGATCGATCTGGAACTCTTCAAGCGCCTGATCGCCAGTGAAAGCGGCACCGTCGGACCGCACAAATGGCAGATCCGGTGGTGGGCCAAGATTGCCCGCGCGACGATGCGCTGGCACGGCTATTCGCGCTGGGTGTGGGAAGCCTGCAAGCCGCTGACGGTGACCGGCCGTGAACAATTCAAAGGCGTTCAAGGCCCGTGCATCGTCGTTGGCAACCACACCAGCCACCTCGACGCGCTGGTACTGTTTCATGCACTGCCGCAGCACGTGAAATGGAACATCTATTTCGGCGCTGCCGCAGATAGATGGTTCGTCACCGGACGCCCCGAACTCGTCATGCAGCCGTGGTATCAGTCGCTCGTGATGGGGACGTTCCCGATCCAGCGTGGCGGTGGCTCGCGCGCTCTCGACTACCCCAAATGGTTGATCAAGAACGGTGCCAATCTGGTGATCTTTCCCGAAGGAACACGTTCAACAAGCCGCAAGATGGCGAAGTTTCGCCATGGTGTATCGATCCTGGCGACGGAGTTGAACGTGCCGGTGGTCCCGATCTATCTGGTCGGTCTGAACAAACTGCGACCAAAGGGCTCACGCGAGATTCATCCCGGTCCGGCCGGCGCGCACTTTCAGCCGCCGGTCAGAATCCCGCAGGGTACCAGCGTTCCGGATGCAACACGGGCCATCTACGACGCTCTGAACTCCGTGCACGAGCGCGTTCAGGAACACGGCAATGACGCGGCGGTAGCGACCTGGCGCAAATCCGGCTGAGCCTGGGACGGCGACGTCAGGCGACGTGTCCGGTCGCCAACAAACGTTCTATGGCGCGTGCGACACCGGATTCATCGTTGCGCAACGTCACCATCGTTGCCGCCGCTTTGACCCTGGGTTCCGCCTGACCCATTGCGACCGACGCTCCGGCAACGCGAAACATCTCGACATCGTTGTCGGCATCGCCGAATGCGACGACTTCGCGCGTCGACAGGTTCATGAAGCGACATGCCGATTCCAGCGCTGCACCTTTGCTCGCCGTTGCCGCAGTAATCGCCATGATGATCTTGCCGTTCGGACCAATCGAATCGAAAAAGTGCACGCGGTCGCCGAAGCGTGGCTCCAACTCGGCACGAATCCGCGCGTTCACGCGACTGCCCTGAATCGCAGCAACGCGGGGCATCGAGTCCGCAGCACCCCGCAACTGCCGCACCCAGCTCATCTCCGGCAGCATCAACGCGCGATCGGGTTCACCGTCGAGTTTCAGCAGCACCCGGTCGCCAACCGTGACCGTCGCCACGCATCGCTCCGAATCGCAGATCGCATATAGCTCCGCGACGAAATCTTCCGGCAAGCGTTCATCGAAAATGTCCCGGTCGTCGGACGGCAGGTGCACCTGCGCGCCTGAACACGCAATCACCGGCCCACTGATGCCGAGTTCATTGGCGACACGCAACGCCATCTGATGCCAACGCGCGGTCGCAATGATGATCTGCAAGCCGGCATCGCGCGCGGCGCGCACGGCCACGGCATTGTCAGGGGGAATTTTCTCCCCGACCAACAGCGTACCGTCGAGGTCGATCGCGAGCGCTTTAAATGGCATGAGTTGTCCTCCAGTTCGCGCAGTGTCGGCGCAGCCGCCACCGCTGACAAGAGATGCTACGCTTGGCGCAGACCATTTCTCGGAGTGCGTCGCGTGGGAGTTCTGCGAGCCCTCATCCTGCTGTTGATCGTGATCGTTGTCGTCGCGGTCGCGGTGCTGGCCGGCGGCAGCCTGCTGTCCCTGGATTGGACGCATCGCCATCGCGCAGAAACGGCACTGCTGCCTTTGCTCGATGCGAACACGCGCCACGGACTGGTTCGTATCGCCGCAAACGGATTCGAATTTCGGGCGCGCGTGGCGGGGCTTCACAACGCCGGCCCCGGTGTAATCCTGCTGCACGGGTTCCCCGAAACGTCGCTCATGTGGAAACCATTGATCGAACTGCTTGCGGATCAGGGCTATCGCGTCGTCGCATTCGACCAACGTGGCTACTCACCGGGCGCGCGACCCAAAGACGTGGCCGGATATGCGCTGCCGAAACTGGTCGAAGATGTCTTCGCCGTCGCCCAGGCAACCGGAATGCGCCACTTTCATCTCGTTGGGCACGACTGGGGCGCGGGGGTCGGTTGGGCGGCCGTGATGAGCAGGCCCGAACAGCTGCGCTCGTACACGAGTCTGTCGATCCCACACATTTCGGCTTTCGCCGACGCGCTCGCCAACGATGCCGATCAACGTCGGCGCAGCCGCTACATGCTGTTCTTTCGCCTGCCGCTGCTGCCTGAAGCCGTATTCACGTTCAACCATCTGGCGCTGATGGATGACGCGCTGTACGGCGACATGACGGCTGCGCAGCGTGCCGAGTATCACGCAGTGTTCTCCGAGCCTGGCGCGTTGACGGCGGCACTGAACTGGTATCGCGCGCCGGATGCACCGAGCGTCGAGACGGCACCGAAGGTGCGTCTACCGGTGCTTTTCATCTGGGGCAATCAGGATCCGGCCGTGGGCCGATACGCCGTCGAGTCGCAGCGCAATTTCATCGAAGGTCCGTTCGATTACCACGAACTGAACGCCGGACACTGGTTGATGGAGGAAGCAACCGACGACGTCGATTCGACAGTCCTCGAGTTTTTGCGCAGCGTGGATGCGAAGGCCGCGAACGATCGGCCAATCCACTGATAGGTGGGAGCACCCATGGATCTCAAGATATTGTTCACCGTCTTCGCCACCGTCTTCATCGCAGAACTCGGCGATAAAACGCAGCTTGCGACGATGCTGTTTGCGGCGGATCGCGAAGTGAGCAAACTGACCGTGTTTTTCGGCGCGTCGCTGGCGCTGATTCTCGCCTCGGGCATCGGCGTGTTGGCCGGCAGCCTGCTATCTGCCTATGTCAGCGAGAAAGCGCTGCAGTATGTGGCCGGCGCGGGCTTCATCGCGATCGGCGTGTGGACGTTGCTTCGCGCCTGACGCCTCTGCGGCACTATCGCAGCAACAACAGCACGATGCCGGCGACGATCAACACCACACCGATGCCGTGTTTCGCGCGCATGCGTTCGCGGAACCACACCCACGACACCACAAAGGTAAACACCAGTTCGATCTGGCCGACCGCGCGGACGTAGGCCGCCTGCTGCAACGCCATCGCGGTGAACCACCCAGCCGATGCCAGCATCCCCGAGGCACCCACCAGCAGCGATACGCGCCATGCTCCGGCGATACGCGTGAGCTGTCCCGGTTCGCGCAACAGCAGGTAAACCACCATCACGGCCGCCTGAAACAGCGTTACCCACAACTGCGTGTAGGCCGCCTGCATCGCGAAATGGGTATCGGCCAACGCCAGCGCCGCGCCCCGGTAACTGACCGCGGCAACGGCGAACAGCGAACCCGATGCGAGTCCGAACAACGAACCGCGCGACAACAACCCGTTCCCTGCGCCGGTTACGGTCCGATTCGGTGCAGCGAGCAGCAATACGCCGATCAAGCAGACGACGATACCAACCAGTCCTGCACGCGACACCGTCTCACCGAGCAACACCGCGCCGAACATCGCGGCCTGGACCGTCTCGGTTTTCGACAGCGCCGTACCCACTGCGAAGGTGCCCAGCGAGAAGGAGCGAATCAGACAGACCGTCGCCAGAATCTGTGTCGTGCCGCCGACAAATCCGTACGCCAAAAAAACCGGATTCGGTCCCGGCAACGACAGACCGCCCACATCGATGAGCAATATCACGTAGAACACTACGAACGGAACGGAAAAGATGAAGCGGACCGACGTCGATCCTTCAGTGGACAAGCGGCCGGTCAGATGGCGCTGCAGCGCCGAACGCAGGTTCTGAAAGAACGCCGCCGCGATGGTGATCGAGACCCACAGTGGCATTGGCGGAATTGCATCGAATGAGCGCGCGATCCTAAAGTACCGCGTCTCGAAACTCACCCACGGTGATTTGTGTACATTCCCGCTCAATTCGCGGTCACCGACCGCACAGCGCAGTTCGACCTGATCGACCGTCATCCATTCGGCACGTTGACGACCGTCGACGCGAATCGTTTGCAAACCAGCACGATTCCGTTCCTGATCGACCGCGACCGCGGCTGGCTCGACGGCCACGTCGCGCGGGCCAATTCGCACTGGCGCCGCTTCGCCACCGCATACGATCTGCTGGTCACTTTCATCGGGCCGAATGCGTACATATCGCCATCCTGGTACGTGAGTTCCAACCTGGTGCCAACGTGGAATTATGTCGCCGTCGAAGTGCGCGGCTCGATCGAGCTATTGGACGACCAGGCCGCGCGCCGCGATCTGGTCGATCGCCTGAGCGCGCGACATGAGGCACATCGGCCGCAGCCATGGCATTCGAACAAAATGGAACCTGCCATTCGGGCCAGAATGCTCGACGCCATCGTCGCGTTTCGCATCCACATCGAGTCAATCGAAGCGAGCTCGAAGCTCGGACAGAATCGCTCCGTCGAAGACCGCCGCGCTGCGGCCGCGGCGCTCGAATCAAGCGAGACGCAGTCGAATGAACATCAACTCGCATCGCTGATGCGCAGTGTGATCGCCTGAGGTTTCAGCGCGTGCTGAACTCGATGATTCGATCGTCGCGGGCACTGAGCCAGAGAAAGCGGCCACTCAATGTCAACGCAACCAATATCAGGCCGAAAATGAGACCCAACCAGAAGCCGCTGACGCCCAGCGCGGCGGTGCCCGAGCCGAAGCCGATACCGAATCCGAGCATCGCCCCCAGTGGCAGCGCAATCGCCCAATAGGCGAACAACGTGACGAACAATGGCATGCGGGTGTCTTTATAGCCCCGCAGCACGCCGATGATGGTCGCCTGAGAATCATCGAATATCTGATAGATCGCGATCAGCACCAGCAATTGCGTCGCGACTTCGATCACGCCGGTGTCTTGTGTGTAGAGCAGCGGAATTGCGTTGCGAAAAAGCAGCACGATCGACGCAGACGCAATCGCGAACAGCAGCGACGAACCAATCGCAACGCGACCTGCAACGCGCGCCCTGACGAGATCGTCGGCGCCGACGTTGTAGCCGACGCGGATCGTTGCCGCCATCCCGAGTGCCATCGGTATCATGTAGGTAATACCGCCGACGTTCGATGCGATCTGATGCGCGGCTACCGCATCGACGCCCAACCGGCCGATCAGCAGGGTCATCAACGAAAAGATCGCCATCTCGAAGAACATCGTTGCACCGATCGGCGCACCGAGCCTGATCAGACGCAAGATCTGAGCCGGGTCGGGCGCCGAAAAGCCGCTGAACAGCCCTACTCGACGCATCCGTGTAAACAGCACGACACCGATCATCGCGATCAGTTCGAACCACATGACCAGCGCGCTCGACCAACCGCAGCCGACGCCGCCGAGCCCTTCGAAGCCAAGGCCGCCATAAATGAATAGAAGATTCAGCGGTACCTTCAGTGCGAGAGCCGCCAGCGCGATCACCATTGCCGGCGTGGTCCACGACATGCCCTCGCACAGGTAGCGCAGCGTGAAGTAGCCAAGCACCGGCAGCATCCCGAAGCGCAGCGCGCGCATATATTCGACCGCAATCGGTATTGCAGTCGGATCGACACCTACGAATCGCAGCAGGTTCTGTGAATAGCCGAGCAACAGAAACGCCAGACCGCCCCCGACCAGCGCAAGCCATAATGCCTGGCGCACGACAGCCGCAACTTCGGACTCTCGCCGCGCGCCATGCAACTGCGAGACCGACGGCGTCACCGCCATGATGACGCCGGACATCAGCAGCATCAGCGGCCAGAACAGATTACCGCCGAGCGCTACGCCGGCAAGGTCCGCCGGACTGACGCGTCCCGCCATGATGGCGTCTGCGACGCCCATCCCCATCTGCGACAGCTGCGTCACAATCATCGGTAGCGCAAGGCTGGTCAGCGCCCCGAATTCACGCCGCGCGAGCGATCCCACCGGCACCGTCGCGACCGCGTGTGAAGACGAATCCATCGGAATGGCCCGGGAGCGGAAAGCCGTTCATTCTAGCGAACGGCTAGCGAACGGCAGCTGGCGAGAATTCATATATGGTCCCTTCCGTACGGATCGCCTCGATAGCTACCGCCAATCGGTGCCATTCATAGATACGAATTCCACTCTGTATGATTGCTCTTATACTGAGCCGTGCCACAGTGACGTGAGTTCACGTGTCCGACCGAGCGGTAAAGTGCACGCGGCAAGGTGAAAGGTCACACATAGTCAACAAGAGGTGATGACGCGATGGAATTGAAAACGAGCAAAACACTCAACAATCTGAAGGACGCATTCGCTGGCGAATCGCAAGCCAATCGTCGCTACCTGTATTTCGCCGCAAAGGCGGATGTCGAAGGCGAGAACGATGTCGCCGCGGTGTTCCGATCCACTGCGGAAGGTGAAACCGGGCACGCGCACGGCCATCTGGAATACATGGAGGCCGTCGGCGATCCGGCAACCGGACTGCCGATCGGCAGCACATCGAACAATCTCAAGGCAGCCATCGCCGGCGAGACACACGAGTACACCGACATGTATCCGGGCATGGCAAAGACCGCACGCGACGAGGGTTTCGACGAAATCGCCGACTGGTTCGAAACGCTCGCAAAAGCGGAGCGATCGCATGCAAATCGCTTCACCAAGGCCTTGGACGCCATGGCTTGACGCAATGCGCCTGATGCCATAGTCGAGGATTCGCGCACGGCATCAGGCAGCGCGGGGGCCGTTTTCTGTAACGGCCCTTCTTTTATCGTCCTCCGGTTCCAAATCGGCTTTTCGTATCGATCAGGACACTCCAATGGCAGGCATCCGGGAAGGTAATCTCGAAGCGCCAAAGCGCACGCCCATCGACTGGCGAAACAGCGAGTTCTACGCGAAGGATTCACTCTATGCCGAGCTCGAGCGGGTATTCGACATCTGCCATGGTTGCAGGCGTTGCGTCAGCCTGTGTGATTCATTTCCAACCCTGTTCGATCTGGTCGACGAATCCCCCACGCTCGAAGTCGACGGCGTCGATAAGGCCGACTACACGAAGGTCGTCGACCAGTGTTATCTGTGCGATCTGTGTGCCGAAACGAAATGTCCCTACCTGCCGCCGCACGAGTGGGCGGTCGACTTCCCACACTTGATGTTGCGCGCGAAGGCGTATCGGTTTCGTGGGGGCGACACGAAGTGGCGCGACCGCCTGATCACGACGACCGATGCGGTGTTCAAGACGCTGTCGACTCCCGGCATTGGTCAGATCACCAATGCCGCAATCGGCAATTCCGCGATGCGGTCAGTCGCCGACAAGGTGGTTGGCGTGCATCCGAACGCGCCTGTGCCGAAGTTCTACACGAAACGGCTCAGCCGCCGACTCGATGCAGATCAAAGCGTCGATGCACCGCCGCGATCGACCGATCGTACCCGAGGCAAGGTTGCTATTTTTGTCACCTGCTATGGCGAATACAACGAACCCGACGTCGTGCAGGACATGGTCGCTGTGCTCAAGCACAACGACGTTTCGGTGCGGCTACTCGAGCACACACGATGCTGCGGCATGCCGAAGCTCGAGTTGGGCGATCTGCGTTCGGTCGAGAAACTCAAGGACGCCAATCTGCCGGTCTTTCTCGAAGCCATCGACGCGGGCTACGATCTGATGAGTCCCATTCCGTCGTGCGTGCTGATGTACAAGCAAGAAATTCCGTTGATGTTCCCCGACGATCCCGATGTGGCGCGCGTCAAGGCCGCATTCTTCGACCCGTTCGAATACCTGATGCTGCGCCACAAGGCGGGGTTGGTGAAGACCGATTTTGCGCATCGCCTCGGCACCGTCGCCTATCACGTCGCGTGCCACCAGCGCGTTCAGAACATCGGTATGAAGACACGCGACTTCATGCAACTCATTCCCGACACGCAGATCACCGCGATCGAACGCTGCTCCGGCCACGACGGTACCTACGCATTGAAGAGCGAAACCTACGAAAAGGCGATGAAGATCGCGCGCCCGGTCGTGACACGCGTGGAGCAGGCAGCGCCGGATCACTATGGGTCCGACTGTCCGATGGCGGGACGGATGATTCAGCACGGCCTCGAACAAAAAGGGTCATCCACCCGAGCCGAACACCCGCTCAGCCTGGTTCGGCGAGCTTACGGAATCTGACATGAAACTAGACCGTTCGAACATCTGGAGCCTCGAAGAATACGCGGCGAAACGCGCGGCATTCCGCGCGACGGTCATCGAGCACAAGAAGGTGCGCCGGGTTGCGCTCGGGCCGCATGCGACCCTGGTGTTCGAGGATTTCATCACGATGAAGTATCAAGTACAGGAAATGCTGCGCGTCGAGCGCATATTCGAACCCGACGCCATCGCTGAAGAAATCGAGTCGTACAATCCGTTGATTCCGGACGGCAGTAACTGGAAGGCGACATTCATGATCGAATACGAAGCGGTCGATGAGCGGCGCGAAGCGCTCGCGCAGCTGGTGGGTGTCGAACATCGCGTCTGGATCAAGGTCGCAACCTACGAAGCCGTGTTTGCAATCGCCAACGAGGATCTGCCACGTAGCACCGACGAGAAGACCGCAGCCGTGCATTTTCTGCGTTTCGACCTCACCCCCGATCTGATCTCCGCCGTCAAGGCGGGCGGACCGATTGCGATCGGCATCGATCATCCTCAGTTGCCGTACCGTATCGATCAGGTGCCGGAACCCGTTCGCGCGAGCCTCGCTGCAGACCTCGACTGATTCCCGGCGGCGTTCTAGACACGGCGCGACTTGCTCGCGACACGGCGCGACTTGCTCGCGACACGTTGCGACTCACTCGCACCGTTGCACATAATCGATAACGCGCGCCCGCGCGCAAAATCGCCGCACCGCTGCTGTGAGTCGGCGAGTTCCCCTGTAGTCTATGGCGGCATTTGTGCCGATCGACTCGGGAGCTGCCCATGCGTTTCGCGTTATTCGCGCCCCTGCTGCTTGTCAGCGCGCTTGCTACGGCTGCCAGCGCCGACGACGCGCTGTTCGAGAAGCTCAACACCGCGATGACACAAGCGCGGCAGGACCAGATGCCGCTACTGGCGCCGGAGGCATGGGAAGACGCCACGCAAGCTTACGGTCGCGCACGCGAGAGCCTCGAGCGCAAGCGCTCGCCGGAACAAATCGACAAGTACATCGCCGAGGCAAACGCCGCAATTGAAGGCGCTGCCAGCACGATGCGCCTCGGCCGCGGGACGTTCGAATCGGTATTGACCAGCCGTCGCAACGCGCTCTCTGCCGGTGCCGATCGTTTGGCCGTGCGCACCTTCGACAAGGCCGAAAAACAGTTTCGCAAAGCCGCAATCACGCTCGAGCACGGCCACACCGAAAAGGCTCAGTCGCAGGCGATCGACGCCGTGGAGAGCTATCGTAGCGCCGAACTCGACGCAATCAGGGACGCGATCCTGCGCGACGCACAGCATTTTCTGGTGCAGGCGGATGAGGCGAACGCAGGTAAATACGCTCCGATCACGCTGGCCGAGGCACGGGCATCCATCGTCGCGGCGGATAGCGCGATCGTCGAAGATCGACACGACACCGACCGCGCGCGGCTGCTCGCCAAGCAGGCGAAGGAGCAAGCCAGCCACGCGCTGCATCTTGCGGTTCAGATCAAGGCGATCAACGCCGACAATCGCACCCTGGAAGACGTGCTGCTGCGCGATGAGGCGCCGATCATCGAGATCGCCAATACGGTCGGGGTGACCCCGGATCTGAGCAACGGCATCGCGCCGACCGCCGCAGCTGCGCTCGCGGCCGTCAAGCAGTCACAACGCGACCTTGCGCAGGCGCGAGTTGATCTGAGCGAGCGCGACGAGCGGATCGCAACACTCGAGACCAGTCTCGGCGGCGCCTCGAAAGAGACCGTCGCGCTCAATGCCCTGCTTGCGGAACAGCAGCAACGACGCAGCCAGCTGACGCAGGTCGAGAAGCTATTCAATCCATCGGAAGCCGAGGTGTTTCGTACCGGCAACGCAATCGTCGTGCGACTGATCGGACTCAGCTTCGACAGCGGCGCGGCTACGATCCAGGCCGACCAGTTCGCATTGCTCGGCAAGGTTGCACACGCGATCGAGATTCTCGACGACTCGGTGATCACGGTGGAGGGCCACACCGATTCGTTTGGCGGCGACGAATCGAATCTGCAACTCTCGCAGCGCCGCGCCGACGCGGTGCGCGCATATCTACTCGGCCACATGAACCTCGCGACGTATCGGATATCGGCGATGGGCTATGGTGAAACGCGACCGATCTCGAGCAACGATACCGCCCAGGGACGCGCTCGCAATCGGCGCATCGACCTGGTGATGTCGCGCAGTGGCGACCAATGAAAGCGCCGACCGAAAGTGGGTGGTGACTGAAACCATGGACATTACCTTTACCGCTCTCGCCGTTTTCGCCGCGTCGTTGCTGGCCGGCTATGGCCTACGCGCGCTGATCCGCGCGGCCGGGCGGCGTTGGCTGCACCTGGGACCCGAGTCGGTTGCGGTGATGGGCGGTATCGCCTTCTGGGGCATGTTGATCGGCGGCCTCGTGATGACGGTTCGAATGTTGGCCGCCCCGGCCGTGGGAGACGCGCTGGCGACGCTCGCGATGCACGGTCCGGCATTTCTCGCAGCGCTTGCGGTAGTCGTGCTGGGTCATTTGCTTGGTGTCGCCGGCCAGGATCTGATGGGGCGAAGCGCCCGCGTCGTCAGCACCGGCAGCGAACATCTCGTTCGGCGCACGACGTATGCCATCGTGCTGTTCCTGTCCATCGTCATGGCGCTGGATATCGTTGGCGTTTACGTCGGCTGGATCCTCAATGCGCTCGTTGGCATCGTCATTGCGCTGGTGGCGAGCGTGGGAATCGCCCTGTCGATCGGCAGCATCGGTTTCGTGCAGGACCTGATGACGATGCGACGTTTCCCCGAGCTTGTCCGCCCCGGCACCCGTATTCGCGTCGGCAACGTTCGCGGGCGCGTCATCGAAGTGACTGAAACCAGCATCGTTGTCGAAGGGAGCGATGGCATCCTGCATGTGCCGGGGCGTTACCTCGCAACGCGACCGCTGCTCGTCGAGCCGGACAGAGAATCGTGACCACGATCGACGTCGAGCTGATGCACGGCTGGATGCGCGCTGATGCGCCGGCGTGCTGCGTTGCGCTCGCAAAACTCGGCGCTGACGAGCGCGCCGCTGCGCTCGCACAGTGCGACCCGGGCGATCTCGCGCTGTTGCTGCGCCACGCGCCGGTATGGTGGTTGAACGTCGTACACACCGAACTGCCGGATTTGCCGTGGCACGAAGCAATCGTCGACGCCGGCGTCGACATCAATGTCATTCGCATGCTACGCGGTCTACCCCGCGGCGCACGCGAGAATTTGCTTGCGGGGTTCCCCGCGCGTCAACGCGCGCGAATTGCCCGCGCGCTTGTGCTGCCGCGCGATCGCGTGGTTTCTGCGCTGGACGATCACCCACCGATCGCGCACCTGAGTGAAACCGTCGATACGGTGATGGATCGCATCACCAACCTGCACGCTCAGGGCGAATCATGGATCTATCTCGTCAACGATTCGGAAGGGTACGCAGGTCAGATCGCAATCGTCGACGCCGCCCGCGCGCGCGGAGGGCAGACGATTGCGGATCTGCCGATCTCGCAACGACCGATTCTGCGCAGCGTGCTGATGCTCGACCACGCAATGCGGTTGCCGGATTGGCAGGCGCACGACTGTCTGCCCGTGCTCGACGAGGCGGAACGCTTCGCCGGCGTACTTCACCTTGGAGATCTCGTTAGAGCGTTGCGTCTGACTGACGCAGACGCACATCCGCGGCCGGTCAATCTGCCGGTACTGATCATCAGTTCCTGGGCGGGTTTGCTGGTCGCGCTGATGGGTCGACGCCGGAGAGGCTCATGATGCTCTCCGACGAGGTACTCAGCTCGGCGCCCGATGTCGCCATCAGCGTGTTGACGCGCCAATCCGAGGCGGAATTGCTCGACTGGATCGAATCCGGCAGCGTACAGCGTGCCGTCGTCGCACTGCGTCATCTCGATGCCGACACCGCCGGACGGCTCATCGAGGCATTTTCACCGCAGCGCTGCGCCGAAGTGATCGCCGCGATGGAGCCGCGCGATGCGTTTCGCTGTCTGAGAACGATTCCGCGAAGGCGCCGTGAGGCGCTCATCGCATCCTTTCCGAGTGCAGTGCAACGCGAGGCCGAACGCATCCTACGTGTTCAGGAAGGCTCCGCCGCCGCGCTGATGGAAATTCAACCGCTGCACGTGACGACGCACACGCAGGTCGAGGAATGTCTCGCACGCGTGCGCCAGTGTCGAACACGTCTTGCGCGCACGCTGTTCGTCGTCGATGCCGACGACAACCTGGTCGGGACGATCGATCTGCAGCTACTCATCGGCGCGAGCCCTGATGCGAGCATCGGCACGTTGATGCGGAACGTGATCTGGCAGGTCGATGAATTCACGACGCGGGAGGAAATCGCCGCGGGCATCGGCCGTTACAACGTCAACACGTTGCCGGTTGTGAATCTCGAGGGACGCTTCTCCGGCATCATCCGCAGCGAAAACCTGTTCGACGCGGTCGAGCAGGACGCACTGTCCGACCTGCAAACGATGGTCGGCGCAGGTAAAGACGAACACGCGCTGTCGACGATCTGGACCACGATTCAGAAACGTCATCCGTGGCTGCAGATCAATCTGTTGACCGCATTTCTGGCCGCGTCCGTCGTCGGTCTGTTCGAGGGCACGATTTCGCAATTCACCGCGCTCGCAGTTTTGATGCCGGTGGTGGCCGGCCAGTCGGGGAACTCCGGCTCACAGGCACTCGCGGTGACGTTGCGCGGTCTCGCGTTGCGCGAAATCGGCGTCAATGCTTGGTCGCGCGTGTTGCGCAAAGAGATGGCGGCGGGTCTGCTGAATGGGCTCGGCGTCGCGCTGGTGACTTCACTATCTGTCTATGTGTGGAGCAAATCACCTGGACTGGCACTCGTCATCGGCCTCGCAATGATCGCGTCGATGACGATTGCCGGTGTTGCCGGCGCATTCATTCCAATCATGATGAGCCGATTCGGCCAGGACCCGGCAACGAGTTCGACGATCGTGCTGACCACCATCACCGATGTGACGGGGTTCTTTTCATTCCTCGGCATCGCGACGCTGCTGTCGTTTCTGCTGTAGGAAAGCAGTGAGGAGCGAGGGTCAGAGCGACTCTGACCCTCTCAGCTTCCTACCGATCAATAGTCGTCGTGATCGTGGCCGTGATCATGCCCGGCCGCCGACTTCGGCTTTTCCGGTGCATCCGCGATCAGCGCTTCGGTGGTCAGCATCAGGCCCGCAACGCTCGCGGCATTCTGCAATGCCAAACGTGTGACTTTCGTGGGATCCAGAATGCCGAGCTCCATCATGTCGCCGTATTCGTCGGTCGCCGCATCGAATCCGTAGTTGCCTTTGCCGGAGCGAACCTTTTCGACGACGACCGCCTGCTCGAATCCCGCATTCGCAACGATCTGTCGCAGCGGTTCTTCGATCGCCCGGCGCAACAGCTTGATGCCGATGGTCTGGTCGTCGTTGTCGCCCTTCAGCTTGTCGAGGCCGCGGCTCGCCCGCAGCAGCGCAACGCCGCCGCCCGGTACCACCCCCTCTTCGACGGCTGCACGGGTTGCATGCAACGCATCCTCGAGGCGGGCTTTCTTCTCTTTCATCGCGATCTCGGTCGCGGCACCGACCTTCACGACAGCCACGCCGCCGGCGAGTTTCGCCAGGCGTTCCTGGAGCTTTTCCTTGTCGTAGTCCGACTTCGTATCTTCGATCTCTTTGCGGATCGCGCCGATGCGCGCCTTGATGTCTTTCGATTTGCCGGATCCGCCAACGATCGTCGTGTTCTCCTTCCCGATCTCGACGCGCTTCGCCGTCCCCAGGTCTTCCACGGTGACTTTTTCGAGTTGCATCCCGGTGTCGTCGGAGATCACCTTGCCGCCGGTCAGAATCGCAATGTCTTCGAGCATCGCCTTGCGACGATCACCGAATCCCGGCGCTTTGACCGCCGCCACGCTGACGATCGAACGCAGTTTGTTGACGACCAACGTAGCCAGCGCTTCGCCTTCGATGTCTTCGGCGATGATCACCAGCGGCTTGCCTGCACGCGCAACGGCTTCGAGTATCGGCAGTAACTCACGCACCGACGAGATCTTCTTGTCGCGCAGCAGAATCATCGGGTTGTCGAGTTCGGCAACCTGGCGATCGGGCTTGGTGATGAAATACGGCGACAGGTAACCGCGATCGAACTGCATACCTTCGACGACTTCCAGTTCGTTTTCCATGCCGGAGCCGTCTTCGATCGTGATGACGCCTTCCTTGCCGACCTTGTCCATCGCCTCTGCAAGCAGATCGCCGATTGCCTGATCCGCGTTCGCCGACACCGCACCGACCTGCGCAATCGATTTGCGATCCGTGCACGGTGTCGACAATTTCTCGAGACCCGCGATTACGACCTTGACCGCCTGATCGATGCCGCGCTTCAGATCCATCGGGTTGACACCAGCGGCGACGGCTTTGGCCCCTTCTCGCAATACGGCCTGCGCAATGACGGTTGCCGTTGTCGTGCCATCCCCCGCTTCGTCGGATGTTTTGCTGGCAACTTGTTTGACCAGTTGCGCACCCATGTTTTCGAACTTGTCCTTCAGCTCGATCTCTTTCGCGACCGATACGCCGTCCTTGGTGACCGTCGGTGCCCCCCAACTCTTGTTCAAGACCACGTGACGACCCTTCGGTCCCAACGTGACTTTCACCGCGTCGGCGAGAATGTCGACACCTCGCGCCAGTCGCTTGCGGGCGTCTTCGTCAAATACGATCTTCTTCGCACTCATGATTTTCGTTCCTGTCTTCGTCGGTTCGTTACTTCAACACCGCCATCACGTCCTCTTCCCGCATGATCACGTATTCCTTGCCGTCGATCTTGATCTCGCTGCCGGAATACTTGCCAAACAGAATTCGGTCGCCTTTTTTGACGCCCGGTGCGCGGATGTTCCCGTTGTCCAGGATCGCACCGCCGCCTACAGCCTCCACGAGGCCCTGCTGCGGCTTCTCCCTGGCGTTGTCCGGGATGAGGATGCCGCCAGCCGACTTACTCTCCTCGGCAACCCGTTCCACCAAGACTCGGTCGTGTAACGGTCTGAATTTCATATGATTTTCCTCTGCTCTTAAGCTGTTCGGTTGGGGGCGGTGTGCCGCGCCTGCGCATAATGGGCCCGCGCGTAGGACTTTCAAGGGCCGACCGACAAAAAAAAACGTCGCGTACAGTCGCGGACAGATGTCGCGGGTCAGCGCAACGGTTGTTGGATCGCCCGCGCGAGCCGGCCCAACAACTCGGTGCGGCTGACGGTGGCGCGCCACACCATGCCGATGTCGCGGCTCGGGGGCCTGCCGCGAAACGGAATGTACTTGACGCTGCCGCCGCGTCCACCTAATGCCAGTTTCGGCATCAAAGTCACGCCGATGTTCGCCGCGACCATCTGTCGCAGCGTCTCGAGGCTGGTCGCGCGGAAATTGGTGTTCTCGACTGCATTGTGCGATTTACAGATATCCAGCGCCTGATCGCGCAGACAATGGCCGTCTTCCAGCAGCAACACCTGTTCGTCGTTCAGGTCGTCGAGCGATACCGTCTTACGCGCCGCCTTGGGATGCTGCTTTCCAACCGCGAGATAAAATGGCTCGCTGTAAAGCTTGGTCTGCACGACGTGTTCTTCGGTGACCGGCAGCGCCACGATCGCGGCATCGAGCTCGCCGTCGTCCAGCAGCTTCATGATGACGCGCGTCTGTGCTTCGTTGAGTTTGATCGAAACCTTCGGAAACTCGCGGCGGATGATCGGCAGAATCCGCGGCAATAGATAGGGCGCCACGGTCGGGATGATACCGAGCCGCACGGTGCCGCCGAGCGGATCCCGATGCTCCTCCGCAATACGCAACAGGTCGTCCACATCGCGAAGCACACGCTGCGCCGCCGCAACAACGGCGGCGCCGACCGGCGTCAGAATCACTTGTCGATTCGCGCGCTCGATCAGCGTGACGTTGAGTTGCTCTTCCAGTTTCTTGATCTGCGTCGATAACGTCGGCTGGCTGACGAAGCACGCTTGTGCCGCGCGACCAAAATGGCGCTCGTCCGCCAGCGCGACCAGATAGCGCAGATCGCGCAGATTCATCGTATATGTCTCATCATCTCCGTCCGCTGCATTCCCCCCTGCTCATTCCCGCCAGGGCTCCACGATGATCTTCGCGTGGGCGTCGGGATGGCCGAGATTCTGAAACGCATCCGCCACGTCGCCAACACCGACCTTTCCGGTGATCAGCGGATCCACCATCAGCGTCCCATCGGCGATCAGCGCCAATGTCCTGGCGAACTCCTCGACGGTGTAGGCGAGTACGAACTGCAGGTTGAGTTCTTTCGTGATACCGAGAAGCGGTCTGACCTGATCCGGCTCCATACACACGCCGACAACGACGAAGCGGCAACCTCGTTCGGCGCCCACCATCATCTGATCGATCACCCCGGGAACACCAACGCATTCGAAGAACACCCCGGGGCGCAGCATGGGTGCGCCGGTCAGCGGATTCAGCGGCAACCGCTCACCGCTTTTGCTGACTTCGGCAACCTCGCGCCAGTTCGTGTACGGCGATGTTGTGGATGGATCGAGCACGATGTCGGCGCCCATCTGCTCAGCGAGCTTGCGGCGTAGCGGCGAGTAGTCGGCCGCGATGATCGGACGTGCGTCATGAGTCTTCAGCGCACTGATGACGGCGAGTCCGATCGGCCCGCAACCGATCACCAGCGGCACGTCGTCGGCACCCAGCCGCGCCATTTCCACTGCATGCAAACCCACCGCGAGCGGTTCGGTCAACGCCGCGAGCTCGGTCGACAGACCATTGGGTACCGGCAACAGCAGTTGCTCCATCAACACCATCCGCTCCGCGTAGCCACCGGGTATGTCGTTCGAATAGCCAACCGAAACCGGCGCGCCACCGCGCAGCACGATCGGGAACGAACACACACGCGTGCCGGCCTTCAGCGTTCGGCTGGTCTGCGGACCGTGATCGAGAATCTCGGCGCAGAACTCGTGACCCATCACGACGTCGCGGGAAATGTCCATGCCCATGCCGCCGGGTGCGTTCTCGACGAACTGGCTGGCGTGTTTCAACGCATGTAAATCGGACCCGCAGATACCACAGGCCAGCGTCTTCACCAACACCTCGCCGGCTGCGGGTACCGGCTCCGGCACATCGTCGGTCACGATCTTCGAATCTCGCATCACCGCGGCACGCATCGCACTCTCCATCGGCTATTTTGATCGGCAAGTCTGGTGGATGCGCGTGGCGGACACAACGCCGCCACCGTACTGGCAAAGCCGCGATGGTCGATGACGCGCGTGGGCGCATCTGAAAGAATGCTCACCCTTTCGCGTCGAGAGCATGTTCATGGCACTACGTCTTTACGACCATCCACTGTCCCCATACGGGCAGAAGGTCAAGATCGCGTTGATCGAGAAGGGCATCGAGTTCGAAGGCGTGTTGCCCAATGCAATCGGCAGCGGCCAAGTGGATGCGGCATTCGCCGCGGCCAATCCTCGCGGCGAGGTACCAGCGCTGCTCGACGGCGACGCGGCGATCTTCGATTCCACCGTCATCCTCGAATACATCGAAGATACCTGGCCGTCGCCCGCGCTGCTGCCATCCACGCCGATCGAGCGCGCGCGGGTGCGCATGCTCGAGGACGTGATGGACACCCACTTCGAGGCCATCACTTGGGCGCTTTCGGAGATTCGCAACTTCGGCCGCGCAGAAGGCGCCGAAGCCAGCCGGCTGGAAGCCGCCGGCGCGGCAGAGCTGACTCGTTGGTATCAATGGCTCGAACAGCAGCTCGGCGAACGTCGCTGGTTCAACGGCGATCAGTTCGGCTGGGGCGATCTGTGTGTGATTCCGTTCGTCAACGGCGCCAGCGGCTTCGGCCACACGCCGCCACCGAAATCCACGCTTGGCGCATGGCTGTTGCGCGCGAATGCGCGCGACAGCGTCAAGCGCGTGTCGGGCGAGGCAGCGGCAATGGCAATGGAGGGCGCAAGCGCCGGCATGGCCGCGGTACGCGAAGCATTGCAGGCCGGACTGTTCAAGCGCGAGTACCGGGATCATCGGCTTGAATGGATGATCAGAAATGGTGCGCTCGATGTCGTTCGGCTCGGCATCGAGCGGCGCAACGTCCGGTTCACGGAGTCGTTCGGGCACTGACCGAGTGCGCGAAGCCGCCGGTTTCAATGTGCTGCATCGCAGTGCCGACCTGCTCGCAATCGACAAGCCGAGCGGCATCTCGTTGCTGGCCGATCGCAGCGGCGCAGCCTGCCTGTGGGACGCGCTGCGCGAATACCTCGCGTTCGACGGCGGCGAGCCGTATTCCGTGCACCGGATCGACAAAGGCACCAGTGGCGTGCTGCTGGTCGCGCTCACGCGCGAGCGCCAGGCGCAACTGACGCAAGCGTTTGCGCGACGCGACGTCGGCAAGTTCTACGTGGCGCGTGTGGTCGGCGACATCCGGCTCGGCGGCCGCACCGGTTGCATCGATCTACCACTCGTCAAGGGCCGCAAGAGTCGCTTTCGGGTTGCGGCACCGAGGGATCGAATCGTGCGTCACGGCGCCCGCTGGCATCTGGTGGGGCGCGCTTCACCCGGACACGAGAGCATCTCGCGCCTACGCAGGCTCGGCGGCAACGCGCACCACTCGCTGCTGGTATTGCAACCGCTGACGGGGCGCACGCATCAACTGCGCGTACACCTTGCGTGGATCGGGTACCCGATCGCGGGTGATCATCTGTACGGAAAGCCAGCCGCCTCCGAACAGCGCTGGCCGCGTCTTGCGCTGCACTGCCACCGTATCGTCGTGAACGGCATCGCGATCACCGCACCGCTACCGGCGGAGTTCGCGCTATCGGCGACCCGACAGCCAACCGCGAACCGCCGCGAATCCGGCCGCGGCCGCGGCCGGATTGCGCGTAACCGCCAGTAGCGCTGCGCCCGCCACAAAGCCTCCGAGCCAGCCGCGCAGTTGCGGGCTCTCAACCTCACCCCCGAGCGCGCGCGATACCGTGTGTTCACAGTTGTTCGACAGCAGGCTGTACCGCCGCCCCCCTGTATCCAGCTCCGCGTGCAACAACGCGCGTTGGCGTGCTGTCCGATCCATCCGGGTTACATGCAGCCGGCGTCCATCCCTGAACTCGGCCTCGCTGCAGATGTGCTCACCCTTGAACGGCGTGTTGTGGAGCACGCGGCCGTCACCGAGCGCGATGCCTCGATGCATCACAATGCCTTTGCGGCGTGAAACGATGTCCCCGGGTAGATAGTAGCGGCTCATGTTCGATAACTCACACCTGTATTTTCGCGGCGCAGTGGTTCACGCAATCAGACCCATTTCGCGGGAATCAAGCAGGAATCGTTCCAAGTCCGCTTCGCACGTAAACGCCGGAGGTTGTCGCGCGTCGCCGCGACACTGGTTGCTGATGTCTGGTCGCAACTGCGAACAGTTAGCCGAATAGGCGATTCGGCAGGGTCACACCGCGTTATGGATGCGGCGTCGTCATGTAGCGAATCGCGTCTTTCAAATCCTCATCACTGCACGCGGCGCACATACCTCGCGGCGGCATGCCGCCAGACGGCATGCCTTCGATCGTGTGCTTCAGCATCAGCGCCTCTCCCTGCGCGATCCGCGGAGCCCAGGCTTGCGTATTGCCGATCGGCGGCGCACCGCTGATGCCCGACGCGTGGCACGAAACACAAAAGCGCTGATAGGTCTGCTGGCCCGGCAGCAACGGATTGGTCGAACTGCTTGTAGCAGGCTCCCCGCCGCATCCGGCAGCCAGCAAAAGCCATCCCAGGGCGGCTAGCGAGCGTGCGCGCATACCCGGTTCCCTCAGAGTCGACACAGAATGTCCGCCGCACGCGCCAGGGTCGCGTCGTCCTTCGCGAAGCAGAAACGCAGCAGCCTCAGTTCCGGGGCGTGCTGATAGAAGACCGACACCGGAATCGACGCCACACCCGCCTCGATCGTCAATCGTCGCGCGAGGTCAACGTCGCGCTCGCTCGACACACGTGAATAGTCAAGCAACTGAAAATACGTGCCTGCACTCGGCGTGACCGCGAAGCGCGAATCCGCCAGCAAGCCAACGAACAGGTCGCGTTTGCGCTGGTAGAAGGCACCGAGCGACGTGGCATGCTCCGGCGCGGCCGCCATGAAATCCGCCAGCGCATGCTGAATCGGCGTGTTCGCGACGAAATTGACGTACTGATGAACGCGCCTCAGTTCGACTGTCAGTTCGGGCGGCGCAACGCAATAGCCGGTCTTCCAGCCCGTCGTATGGAACGTCTTTCCGAACGACGAAGTGACAAAGCTGCGGGCATACAGATCCGGATATCTGAGTAGACTTTCGTGCCGCGCGCCATCGAACACGATATGTTCGTAGACCTCATCTCCGACGATGAAAAATCCCTGCGCGCGAGACAGTTCCTGCAGCACCTGCATGTCTGACTCGCGCCATACCGACCCCGTTGGGTTATGCGGCGTGTTGATGATGATCAATCGTGTTTGCGGCGTGATCGCATCGCGCACGCGATCCCAGTCCGGAGTGAACGACGGCGTCGTCAACGGCACGTGCCGCGTCACGCCGCCGGCCAAGGTGACCGCGGGTTCGTAGCTGTCGTATGCCGGATCGAAAACGATGACCTCGTCCCACGGCCGCACAACGGCCGTGATTGCACAGAAGATTGCCTCCGTTGCACCGGCCGTAATCGTGACCTCGGCGTCCATATCAACGCGGCGTCCGTAAACGTCTGCCACCTTCCGGGCGACCTGCTCGCGCAACGCCGGCACCCCGGGCATCGGCGCATATTGATTGTGGCCGTGCGTCAAATGGTGCACCGCGCGTTCGAGCAGCAGGGATGGTCCGTCGAAATCGGGAAATCCCTGCGACAGGTTGATCGCATCGTGTTCGCCAGCCAGTTGCGACATCAGCGTGAAAATCGTCGTGCCCACATGAGGCAGTTTGCTGTCTAGGAGCATCGAAGATACCGAAGCGCGCGAAGCCAAGATTGTCGCAGTTGTCTCGGTCGATCCGGTAGTCGGACGTTGCATCGAAATTCTGTATAAAAATATTTTGATGTTGATTACGCGGGTTGTTATCATCCGCGTGCCGTATCTCGAAGCCACCACCACATTGATGACCGCATCGGCGGGTTATGAAGCGTTTCTCAGCACCACCCGCGCGGCGGCCGATCCGCTGCGCGCCGACATCCTGCGCGCGCTGCGCAAGGATTCGTTCGGCGTGCTGGAACTTGCGCACATCTTCAATGTGGCGCAACCCGCGTTGAGCCATCATCTGAAGATCCTCAACCGCGCCGGACTGGTCGCGACACGGCGGGACGGGAACGGTATCTACTATCGCCGCGCTCAGCCGAAGTCGGACTGCACCGTGCACGATTACGTCACCCATCTTTTCGAGACGCTGGACGGGTTCGAAATCGACGACGCGTTGCAACGGCGCATGAATCACGTCCACGCCGAGCGTGCCGAGCGCAGTCGGAAATTCTTTGCCGACCACGCTCGCGAATTCGCCGACCAGCGCGAGCTGATCTGCGCGCCGGACACCTATCTCGCAACGTTGAGCGACATGGTCGACAGCGCGCGTTGTTCGCGCAAGCGCGCGCTCGACGTCGGGCCTGGTGACGGCGAGACGCTGCTGATGCTCGCCACACGCTTCACCACGGTGCTCGGCATCGACAACTCGGCAGAAATGCTCGAGCGGGCGCGCGCCGGCATCCGCAGCGCCAATCCCGACAACGTCACGCTACGTCTGAAGTCGTTCGAGTCGCTCGAGACGCCGCGGCAGGATCTGATCCTGTTCGCGATGGTGCTTCACCACGCGGCATCGCCGCGACGGTTCATCGAGCACGCCTATCGGTTGCTGCACGACCGCGGCACGCTTGCCGTCGTGGAGTTGGTCGACCACGAGCAGGAATGGGCCCGGGCCGCCTGTGGTGACCTGTGGCTCGGTTTCGATCCCGTCGATCTGAACAGCTGGGCGGCCGAAGCTGGCTTCCAACCGGGGACCAGCCAGTACCTCGCTCAGCGCAACGGTTTTCGCATCCAATGTCTCTCTTATCAGAAAGGAGCAACGCAGTGACCCAACAGGATTACAAGGTGGCGGACATCGGACTCGCCGAATTCGGCCGCAAGGAGATCCGGCTCGCGGAGGCCGAAATGCCCGCATTGATTGCGCTGCGCCGCAAGTATCAGGCGAGCCAGCCGCTGAAAGGCGCGCGCATCATCGGTTGCATTCACATGACCGTGCAGACCGCGGTGTTGATCGAGACGCTGTGCGCACTCGGCGCCGAGGTCCGCTGGTCTTCGTGCAATATCTTCTCGACCCAGGACCACGCGGCCGCAGCGACCGCTGCTGCGGGCGTACCCGTGTTCGCATGGAAAGGCGAAACCGAAGAGGAGTACTGGTGGTGCATCGAACAGACGATCAACAAGGACGGCAAGCCGTGGAATGCGAACCTGCTCCTCGACGACGGCGGCGACCTGACCCAGCGCATCCACGAAGTGTACCCACAGATGCTCGAACGCATGCATGGCATCAGCGAGGAAACGACGACCGGCGTGCACCGCCTCTACGACATGTTGAAAGCCGCCACCCTGAAAGTGCCGGTGATCAACGTCAATGACTCGGTGACCAAGTCGAAGAACGACAACAAGTACGGCTGCCGGCACAGCCTCAGCGACGCGATCAAGCGCGGCACCGACATGCTGCTGGCCGGCCGCCGCGCGCTGGTGATCGGCTACGGCGACGTCGGCAAGGGCTCTGCTCAGAGCCTGCGCCAGGAGAGCATGGTGGTGCGGGTTGCCGAGGTCGATCCGATCTGCGCGATGCAGGCATGCATGGACGGTTATGAGGTCGTCTCACCGTACCTCGATGGCCTCAACACGGGTCGCGACGAAGACATCGACAAACGTCTGCTCGGCAGCACTGATCTCGTCGTCACCTGCACCGGCAATTCGAACGTCTGTGACGCCGCCATGCTGAAATCGCTGAAGCGCGGCGCGGTGGTCTGCAACATCGGCCATTTCGACAATGAAATCGACACCGCCTACATGCGCCAGCACTGGCGCTGGGACAAGGTCAAAGATCAGGTCCATCAGATCTACCGCAGCGGGGACGTGGACGACTATCTGATCCTGCTGTCGGAAGGCCGGCTCGTGAATCTGGGCAACGCGATGGGTCACCCGTCGCGCGTCATGGACGGTTCGTTCGCCAACCAGGTGCTCGCGCAAATGCACCTGTACGAGCAGCGCTGGGCAGACCAACCGCCCAATCAGCGCGCACCAGTTACCATTGAAGTACTGCCGAAAAAACTCGACGAGGAAGTCGCGCAACTGATGGTCGAAGGCTTCGGCGGCGTGGTCACGCGCTTGACTGCGCCGCAAGCGAGCTATATCGGCGTGAGTGTCGAGGGCCCATTCAAGCCCGAGACGTACAAATACTAGGTACTGGGAAGAAAAAGGGTCGGAGCGCCTTTCAGAACGGAAAGGTCCTTTGACCCTGTTTCGAGGAGCCGAGTCATCATTGCGGAAGCGGCACAGCCGAAGTTGCTGTTCGTCACCGGCAAGGGCGGCGTGGGCAAGAGCGCCATTGCCACATCGCTCGCCGCGCGCGCCGCGCGGTCGGGCCGAAAGAGTCTGCTGGTCGTGCAGCACCAGACGGGGTATACGCACCCGCAACTCGGCGTCGCAGGAACCTACGAACCGGTTCGGATAGAACCGAACCTGGAACTGTGCAGCGTCGACGGTCGATCGGCCCTGAAAGAATACGTGCACCGCACGATGCTGCTGCCCGGACTGTATGACTGGTTTCTCAATGGCGCGGCGCTGCAGCATTTCATCGAAGCTGCGCCCGGCTTCGAAGAACTGATGTGCCTCGGCAAGCTCTACGATCTGGTCTCGGCGTCGAACTACGAACTCGTGGTGTTCGACGGACCGGCCACGGGCCACGCGGCGCTGATGTTGCGCACACCGCGCACCACCGGTACCGCAGTGCGAACCGGTCCGTTGCATCACAGTGCGCTCAAGATCCAGCTGATGCTGGAGAACGACGTCACCACTCGCATCGTCATTGTTTCGCTGCCGGAAGAAATGGCCGTTCGCGAAGCACTCGAACTGGCGAGCTATGTGAGAGGCGATCTCGCCATGCATCTCGGCCAGATGATCGTCAATCGAGTCACGCCGCAGCTGTTCAGCGCGGCGGAAATCGATGCACTCTCGGCAACAGACGAAGCGTCACCCTCGCTGGCGCGTATCACCCGCGCGGCCGTCGCACATTTCGAGCGCGCGTCCGCACACGCGCGCCACGTCGAGATGCTGCGCGAGCAACTCCCACGTCTCACGCATCTCATGCCCCACCTCATCGAGGTGCCACAGATCGTTCTACCGCGCCACGACCAGGCCAGTCTGATCGACGGCATCGTCGCGAGTCTCGGTGATGGCGCGCAGCATGGCTGACGCGACCGAACTCGACGTCGCGGCGCTCGTGGAGCAAAAACGCATCGTCATCTGCTGTGGCGGAGGGGGTGTCGGCAAGACGACCACCGCGGCTGCGCTCGGCTACCTTGCCGCACTGCAGGGGCGCAAAGCGCTCGTGATCACCATCGACCCCGCGCGACGCCTGGCTCAGGCGCTCGGTCTCGATGCCCTGGACGACGCGCCGCAGCGAATCGCCATCCCGTCGGTGGCGGGCGAAATGCACGCGATGATGCTCGATACCAAGCGCACGTTCGACGCACTGATCGAACAGTACGCGCCGAGCAATGCAGCCCGCGAAACGATCTTCGCGAATCGCTACTACCAGCACCTGTCGAATTCGCTGGCCGGTTCGCGCGAGTTCATGGCGATGGAGAAGGTGTACGAACTGGCTACTGGATCGACCTATGACCTGCTGGTCGTCGATACGCCGCCCGCACAACACGCGCTCGATTTTCTCGACGCCCCGGCGCGTCTGTTCGATTTGTTCGAGGGTTCATTCGTCAACCTGCTGCTGCAGCCGTATCGCGTCGCCGGACGCATCGGCTTCGATCTGTTCCGACGCTCGTCCGATCGATTGTTGAAGGTCTTCGAGCGCCTGACGGGCTACGACGTGTTGAGGGATCTGTCGGACTTCTTTCTCGCCTTCGCCGGCATGTCCACAGGATTCAAGGAACGCTCACAGCGCCTGTTGGAGATGCTGCGTCAGTCCGATACCAGCTTCCTGTTGATCTGCTCACCGGAGCCTGCAAGTCTCGCGCAGGTCGATCGTTTCTTTGGCCGATTGTCGCAGGATGCGATGCCGATCGCTGGCGTCATCATCAATCGCGTGCATCAGGCGGATGCAATCCTCGACGATTCGAGTTACAGCCTGACGCCGCACGACGGCGCGCTGATCGCGGCCGCGTCGAATCGCCTGCTCGACGGTGTCGATCTGACCCGGCGGCTGCTCACCGCGTACCGGGAACAGTTGACATTGGCGGCAATCGACCGCACCGCAATCGATGCGACCGACTGGGCGCACGACCACGTCGCCATGCGCAAAGTGCCGCAGTTCGATCGCGACCTGCACAGCCTCGCCGATGTGGCAGCGTTTGCCGAGCGTCTGCGGATCGATGCTCAACCGAGTACCGCGACCGCCCCGACATAACTCGCCGAAACAGGCACCGACACAGCATGTATCGGATATTCGACGAGCGCAGAGGCGAAACGGATCTCGCCGGTGGCGGCGACATGCTCGAGCCGCAAGTCGCGCATCGCCGCCAGACCTCGGCCAATCGCCTTGGTCGCGGCTTCGACGAGTGTGAACGCCGCAATCAGTTCGATCGAGGCCGCGTCCCGCACCTGGGCCACGATCCGGACGCGTTCGATCGCTCGTGTGGTTCGCTGCGCGGCCTCCAGATCGACCCCGAGTGGCCGATCGCCCCAGCCGATCAGTACCGCGCCCGCGCTATGTGACAGGTTGAATTCCACGCCACCCGCGTGCTGCGGCTTGCCAAAGTCGTCCGGAGTGATAGGGATCACGGCAGGATCCCCGCGCAGTATCTCGCCGAGGGATCGACGCAGAAAAGCGCGCGATGCTACGTATTCCAGCCGCCGTCGCACCGCTCTGAACTCGGCTGCCCTGTTGCGTTCCGCGGGCGACAGTATCGCCAGATCAGCATTCGCGATCTCATCCGGTAATCGCGCCCAGCGCAGTTCGACGCCGAGATAGCGGCCATGCCAGGTTGCCACCGCCCCCAAGGTCATGCCGCTAGTCGCCTCGCTCGTTGTGTCGTTCGTCGCGCTGCCCGCCGGTTGGCTCATCGACACGCTCGAGCGGAAAGCTGAGACGCAGACCTTCGGCGAATCCCACCTCCGGCCGCCACTGCAGTGCCTGGCGAACATCCTGCGTGTAGCACACCCAATCCAGATGGAACAGTTCGCGGACCTTGCCCGACGTCAGCATCGGCGCACGATGGAACATGCGCCCCAACCATTGATTCATGGCGCCGAGGCTGGCGAGCGCGGCGCGCGGCACATTGAGCCGGCGTACCGGCGCGCCACGCAGTTCGGTGGCGATCCGGATCATCTCGGACCAGTCGTAACCACCGGGCGTGCCGTCATCCAATTCGAAGCAACCGCCCTCGACTGACGGCTCCGAGAGCCACGCGCTGATCGCACGCACCAGATCCGTCACATAGATCAGCGACGTGCGGCCCGAGTGGCCCGGTACGATGGCGAGCCCCCGCAGCATCAGACCGAACAGCGGTGCAAGTTCCTTATCGCCCGGTCCGTAGACCGCGGGCGGTCGAAACAGCGTCCAGGGTACCGGGCCATTGCTCAGCGCAACCTCGCCGCGTCGCTTGCTCTTCGCATACATTGAAAGCTGTGGTTCACGCGCGGCCAGCGACGAAAGCGCCAGGCCCCGTGCTACCCCGGCCGCCGCCGCAGCGCCCGCGAGACGTTCGGTACCGACCACATTGATTGTCTCGAAGTCCTGGGTCCGCGCACCGCGCACCGCGCCCGCGCAATGAACCACCGCGCTGGCGCCCTCGAGAAGTTGTTCGACACCCGGACCTTCGACGAGATCACCGGTTATCCAGGTGAGTTGTCCGTCAAATGAGCGGCGCGGCGTTCGGGTCAATGCCCGTACGGTGATACCGTCGCGGCGCAGCTGTTGCAGCAAATGGGTGCCGATGAATCCGGTCGCGCCGGTCACCGCGACACACTGGTCTTTCCGTCGGGTAACCGCTGCGTCGGACGCGGTCAGGAGCGAGCGCCGTCCGCTGCGCCGGACGTGAGCGCGGCTGATTCGAGCGTTTCGGTATACATCCGTCGTGCCTGCGAGCGCGACGGCTTCCCCGACGACGTGCGTGGCAATGCATGAGAGTCGACCAGTTCGACGTGACAATCGATGCCGAACTCGCTCTTGATATGCGCATGTACCGTGTGCTGCAAGCGCGCGCGCGCTTCTTCATCCAGCTCGCGACTTTGAACCAGCAACACGACGCGCTCACCGTCGTCATCGGAAATCGAAAACGCCATCGAGTCACCGGTCCGGACGGTCTCCTGGGATTCCGCAACGTATTCGAGATCCTGCGGCCAGAAATTGCGTCCACCGACGATGATCATGTCCTTCTCACGACCGGTGACGAAGATGCGCCCATCCAGCAGATAGCCCAAGTCACCGGTATCCAGCCAGCCGTCCGGTGTCAGCACCTCGGCAGTCGCTTCCGGCTCATGCAGATAACCCTGCATGACGCTCGCAGTGCGCACCCATAGCGTACCGATCTCGCGCTCCGCCAGCAGTTCACCTTCGATGCCGCGCACCTGGACGTCGATGCCTGGCAACGGCGCGCCACAATCGACAAATGCGCGCACCGGAGCACCGTGACCATCGCCTTTCGTCACCGCGCGGGCGCGGCGATGTTTTACGCAATCGCTGCGATCGACATGGTCGACCGCAACACCGACGCCGCGCCGGGCGAAGCTGATCGCGAGGCCGACTTCGGCCATACCGTACGACGGCACGAATGCTTCCCCGGTAAAGCCGCTTCCGACCACGGCAGAGACAAACGATGCCAGCGCCTCGGGCCGAATCATCTCCGCGCCGACACCCGCGACGCGCCATCGATGCAGGTCGAAGCGTGCGCCGTCACCATCGCGCAGCCGGCGCGCACACAGTTCGTATCCAAACGGCGGACCGAACGAAATCGTTGCCTGCGTTCGATCCATCAGCGTCAGCCACATTCGCGGCCGCATCGCAAACTCGCGGGTGCCGAGATACGCAACGGGTACTTGCCCGGCCACCGGCACCAGCATTTTTCCGACCAGGCCCATGTCGTGATAGAAGGGCAGCCATGAGAAGAACCGATCGTCGGGCCGCAAACCGAGACCGTCCGAAATAATCGCCGTCAGATTGCACATGACCGCGCGCTGGGTGATCACGGCACCACGCGCCACACGTGTACTGCCGGAGGTGTATTGCACGTAGGCGATCTCATCGATCGCCGAGCCAACCAGCGGAGCGTCGGTGGCCGCCTGGGCCGCGAGATCTTCGAGCCGAGCCGCCAACGCAAGTTCGAGTCCCTGTGTGGCGTCTCTCAGCAAGCCGACGAATTCGTCGGTCGCGAACGCGGCCCGGGCACCCGAATTTTCGATCAGAAATCGCAGCTGGCGCAGATATTGTTCGCGCCCACCCAGACTCACCGTGGCCGGAAGTGGCACGGGAACGAGGCCCGCGTACTGGCAGGCGAAGAACAGGATGACGAATTCGGCTCGCGTCTCGGCGACCAATGCAACACGGTCGCCGCGATTGACGTTTGCCAGCCCAAGCAGACGTCGAGCAGCGTGCATCGCTTGCGCACGCAACTCTCGATAGCTCAGCTCACGTACGACTTCGCCGCGACCGTTGAAGAACGTCATCGAATGACGGCTTCGGGCCGCGTGATCCAACGCTTCGTGCAGCGTCGAGAAGTCTCCTGGTCGCCAAACTGGGTCGTCTACTACGCTATTCGCATCCGTTTGAAAGGAAGCCCCGTTTACCAC
This sequence comes from uncultured Gammaproteobacteria bacterium, assembly GCA_963812255.1. GTDB lineage: Bacteria > Pseudomonadota > Gammaproteobacteria > Pseudomonadales > Azotimanducaceae > DATJGR01. The sequence goes on from CAWEUM010000003.1 coordinate 798,473, forward strand.
CAACACACACTCAAGCTTATTATGATAGAGTTTGCCAACACGCAAACTAAGCCGCGCTAGCAGCTACTTACCCTGAGACCGCAACCTACTTGAGCTCTTTCCGCCTTATGACGGCTATTCTTCGTGCGGGCGCCATTATACCCATGCGACCTATCAGGTAAATCGAAACTTTGACGCCCGAAATCGTGCCCGCCATCACGAAGCAGCAACGCGAGACGTTCATCCGCGTGCCATTCGACGTGTACAGGGGTGATCCGAACTGGGTACCCCCCCTATTGTTCGACCGACGCGATCAAATCAGCCCAAAGCACCCGTTTTTCCGCCATGCGGACATGCAGGCCTTCATCGCCTATCGCGACGGCAACGCGGTCGGGCGAATCAGCGCACAGGTCGATCACCTGAACGCCGACCGCGGCCGGCCCGGGCTCGGCTATTTCGGCTCGCTGGATGCAATCGACGACAAAGCGGTCTTCACCGCACTATTCCGGGCTGCCGAAGGCTGGTTGCGAGAACGCAACATGACCCAGTCTCAGGGTCCGATGAACCTCAATATCAACCAAGAGGTCGGCCTGCTCGTAGACGGCTTCGATACGCCCCCCTATTTCATGATGGGCCACTCGCTGCCCCACACCGGACGGCGCGTCGAAGAGGCCGGCTATCACCCCGTCAAAGATCTGCTGGCATACGAGATGGATCCGAACTTCAAGATCCCCGCGATCATGAGCGCGGTCGAGCGACGTCTGCAGGGGCGCATGGTAATCCGGCCGATCGACCGCAAAAACCGCGACACCGATCTCAAAGCGATGTGCAGCATCTTCAACGATGCATGGGAGAACAACTGGGGGTTCGTTCCGTTCACCGATGACGAATTTCTGACGATCGGCCACGAGATGCTGCTGATCATCAACGATGATTTCATTCAGATTGCCGAAGTCGACGGCGAACCTGCTGCGTTCATCGTGATGCTGCCGAACGTCAACGAGGCGATCGCCGATCTGAACGGACGTTTGTTGCCGCTGGGCTGGTTGAAGCTTCTGTGGCGATTGAAGGTCCGCTACCCGCACAGCGCTCGGGTGCCGTTGATGGGCGTCAGGCAGAAATTTCAACGTACCCGGCTCGGGCCGGGGCTGGCATTCGCGGTGATCCATGCGGTGCGCAACGCATCCGTCGCTCGAGGAATCGACAAGGTCGAGATGAGTTGGATCCTGGAAACCAACGCCGGCATGCGCAACATCATCGAGACCATCGGCGGGCGCGTATCCAAGCGCTATCGTATGTACGAAAAAACCCTGGTCCCCTGAACAGTGTGAAGCCCGCTCAGACGTTTACCGCAGTTGTGCTCGCCGGCGAGCGCGCCTCTCCCGCCGCCGATCCACTGGCGAGCGCCGCCGGCGTCGCGAGCAAAGTTCTGGCGCCGATTGCCGGCATCCCGGTCATCGAACGCGTGCTGGATTCCATCGAACGCTGCGATCGCATCGATCGGCGAATGCTCGTTGGCCCGAGCGCCGCGACGTTGGCGGCTGAACCCCGATTGGGCGCGCGCATCGACTCCGGCAACTGGACCTGGATCGCGCCGACCGAAAGCCCCGCCGCGAGTGCCAGCGCCGCGCTCGACGCGATCGGAACCGACGGCCACATCGTCCTGACCACTGCCGATCATGCATTCATCACGCCGGAAATCCTCGATCATTTCTGCGCTGCCGCGCTCGCAACGGACGCCGATTTCGCTGTCGGCTTTGCGCGCCGAGCTGACGTGCTGGCGACATTCCCGCGCACCCGCAGAACCGGTTGGCGCTTCAGCGACGACACGTACTGCGGTTGCAACCTGTTCGCGGTGCTGCGGCCGGCCGGTCATTCGGTAACCGTGTTCTGGCGCCACGTCGAAAAGCAACGCAAGCGTCCGTGGCGAATTATGCGGATGCTCGGAACCGGACTGTTCCTGCGGTACCTGGCACATCGACTCTCGCTGACCGACGCACTCGGTGAGTTGAGTCGGCGTACCGAATGCCGTATTGCCCCGGTGATGGTGCCGCAACCGGAAGCGGCGGTGGACGTCGATTCGATCGACGACTGGCGCCTCGTCAACGAGACGTGGGCGCGGTTGCGCGGCTGACATCCGCGCCCCATGTCAGCGTCTCGCGCGCGGTCGTCGAGAATCCGTTAACACAGCTACGGCGCGCTTCTACATCCAGCTGCCAATGTCCTGCCGCACCCGAAATGGAATACCGATTCCAACCCGCGCGGCCTGGTTCGCTATGTGACGCCGAGGGCACGGCCACGACCAGCATCGGCCCGTCGCGCCCGGTCAGACGATCGATCCGGTCTGTGTGACCGTGGCCGTGAATCACCAATTCGGCACCGTGCGCGATCAGCGTATCGGTGAGTGCCGCCGCGTCGCTCAGCCGCTTCCGGCGCGAGTGCCCGTCCAACAGCGGCGAGTGATGTATCAGCACGACTCGAAACAGCTTTGCGACGCGTGCGCCAGCCAGATGCTGCGCAAGACGCGCGCGCTGCGTGTCGCCGATGCGGCCCGATGCCAGGAACGGCGCTGTAGGCACCGCAGTATCGATCCCGATCAACGCAACCGGGCCGCGACGGCGCAGAAACGGAAAGCCGGTCGAACCGTCGTCGCCCCGAAAATACTCTCGCCAAAGTCCCACCGTCCGGTCGAATTCGGCGGCGACGTAGCGGTCGTGATTGCCAGGAACCAGCGAAATGCGATCGCTCGGGCCCAATTCACGCAACCACGCCAACGCGGCTTCGCATTCCGCCGGTAGGCCAACGTGAGTCAGATCACCGGTCACCGCCAGATGGTCCGGTGCGAACCCGCGCATGTCGGCAACCACCGCCGCCAGCGGCTCCATGCGGTGTATGCGCCGCCGGCGACGCCGCCACGACAGATAACCAAGAATTCGCTTGTTCAGCAGGTCGCTCGAACGCACGCCGACCAGCGACGTGAGGTGCGGGTCCGACAGGTGCGCCAGCGTGAAGGCGCGCGGCATATCGGTCGGAGGCGTAGACGCAATGGTCAATCCGGTTCTCTGCTTTCGTATCATGCGGTTGCAAGGGCGGGTTGCTACCATAGCCCGCTTCGTCGTCGCGAGCTGAGTCCCTTTGCGGTCCGCCATCCTCACGAATCCCCATTCGAACCGCAATCGGCGCCACCTGCCGCGGCTACGCATGCAACTCGCCAAACACCCGGACATCCGCCACATCGAGACGGCAGCGCTCGACGACCTTCCAGCAGCGGCGGAATCCCTGCTTGCCGACGGCGTCGAACTGCTCGGCATCAATGGCGGTGACGGCACCGTGCACTTGACCTTGACCGCACTGCTGCGCGCGGCCGACGGCGGATCGCTGCCCGCGCTTGGCTTACTGCCCGGTGGCACCACGAGCATGAGCGCGCGCGGCGTCAACGGCGGCTCGGTACCGTTCGATCGCGCCCTCGACAGGCTGCTCGGCGCGATGGAGCTGAGTGCGCTGACCGAAAACGGCGTCGCCGAGCCGCGACATCTGTTGAAGGTGCACGCGGTCGGCGCCGATGCGCAACTCGGCTTGTGTCTCGGAATGGGTGCAATCGTGCGCGGCATCGAATATTGCCACGAGCGGATCTATAACCTCGGCCTGCGCGACGAATGGGCCGCGGGCGTTGCGTTGCTGCGAGCCGGCTGGGGCATCGCGCGACGCGAACCGGTGTTCGCCGACGGTGTGCCACTCGATCTGGATATCGACGGCGAGCACCACAGCTCTCGCGCGTCGATCTTTCTGATCACTGCGCTGAGCGAACTGCTCCTCGGCATTCGCCCGTTCTGGGGCAGTGGGACGGCGCCGCTACGCATCACCCTGGTGCGTGAACACACCAAGCGCTTTCTGCGCAACTTTCCGGATCTGCTGCGTGGCCGCCCGGAACCGCACCTGACGCAGGCCAATGGCTATCTCAGCCGACGCGGCAAGCACATCGACATTCGGGGTGAAGGTCCGTACACGATCGACGGCGAGATCTACCACGCGCGAACGGGCGAGATCCGCGTCGACGCATATGGTCCGGTCACGATCGTGCCGCTCGGCAAAGGCGGCCACGGCGTGTGAACGCGATACCGGCTGGCCTGATCGATGTGGTTACGGCAGAAGCGGATCGCGACTTGCCGTTCGCGGTACCCGCCTTCGTCGCCGCGGCGACCGCCAGGTTCGGTGCGTCCGTCGCGGCAATTCTGTTTTACGGCTCATGTCGGCGTCTCGATCAACCCGACGGGCTCTATGACCTGTACGCCGTCCTCGACGACTACCGGGCGCTGCCACGCGTCGAAGCCGTGCTCGCCGCAGTGCTGCCACCCAACGTCTATTACCTCGAGATCCACACCGAGACCGGCACACGCCGCGCGAAATGCACCGTCATTTCGCGCGCCGATTTCGCCCGCGGCGTCTGCGACTGGTTCCATTCTTATCTGTGGGGCCGCTTCTGCCAGCCGGTATCGCTGGCCTACGCGCGCGATGCGGCGGTCCGCGCGCAGGTGCTCACGTGTCTGGGCGCCGCTGTGAAGACATTCATCGGCAAGGTGCTGTGCCTGCAGGTCACCGAATTCGACGCGCGCGCGCTGTGGATCGACGGGCTGCGCACGAGTTATGCGACCGAACTGCGCAGCGAGGGGCCTGATCGCGCCGCCGAACTGGTTTCGGCGCACGCCGAGTTTTACGACGCGGTCACACTGGCCGCCGCCCCGGCGGCCGCAATGATCGCGACCGCGCCAGGTCGTTGGCGCGCAACGCTCACGCCGCGAACACGTCGACGTGGAACATATGCATGGAGGATTCGTCGGGTCACTGGAAAATTCCTGGCACTCGCGCGAATCCTGAAAGCCTGGATTACATTCGATGGCGGATTCGACTACATCATCTGGAAGCTCGAGCGCCACTCCGGAACCCGCATCGAGGTACCCGAACGGGTGCGTCGCAATCCCGTTTTGCATATGTGGGGATTCTTCTGGCGCCTTTACCGTGCCGGAGTTTTTCGTTGACCCAATCGGCGGCCGCACCGCGCATCTGGGTCGTCGTCGGCGACAAAGCCGGTGATAACGCCCAGGTCGACGCCGTCGTCGAACAACTGCCGTGGCGCGTCGAATATCGTCGTCTGCTGTTCAAAAAACCGTTCAAGACGGGGAAGCCTCCGTTCTTCGCGTCGCTGTATCACGTCGATGCGGCGCATTCGGACCCGCTAACACCACCATGGCCGGATTTCGTCATCACGATCGGCCGGCGTCCGGCGATGGCGGCGCTGTGGATCCGTCGGCAATCCGGCGATCGTACCGGCATCGTTCTGTTCGGCCGGCCGAAACGGCACCCACGACATTTCTCGTTGATCGTCGTATCCGGGCAGTTCCAACTGCCCGATGGGGCCAACATCGTCCGCGTGTCGCTGCCGCTGATGCGCATCGACCGGCAACGCCTGGCGCGCGAAGCCGCACATTGGCAACCACATTTCGAGCAGCGCGCCCACCCGCTGATCGCGGTCCTGGTGGGGGGGGCGACCCGGCCTTTCGTTTTCGACGCCGATTCGGCACGCGAGCTGATCGCGCTCGCGCGCGGCTACTGCGGCACAACGGGTTCGTTGTACGTCACCACCAGCCGTCGTACGCCTGCGGCGGCGGTCGGTGCAATACGTGCCAGCCTCGGCGAGCGCGACACCTTGTTCGAATGGCGTGCCGAGGCAACTCAGAACCCGTATTTCGGATTGCTCGCCCACGCCGACGGCTTCGTCGTCACCGGCGACAGCATGTCGATGATTACGGAGGTCGCGCGGCTGAACCGGCCGCTGGCGATCTACCCGCTGCGCCGATCGAAGTTCGCGACCACCGCCAGCGCATTGTTGCCGCGCTGGCTTGCCGGGGCCGGCGATACGCTCAAATATCGGTTGCTGCCGCGAATCGGATTTACAGCGTTTCCGCGAGATCTCACACAAATCCATCGCCAGTTGATCGACGCCGGATTCGCTGTGGCTGCCGGCACGCCGATGCAGGAGCGCAGTGGCGCTGCATCCGACGAACTCGACCGGGTCGTTGCGGCCGTCGTTCGAACCGTGTCGCGCAGCGCGTGACCACGTACCGTCGCGACATCGATGGCCTGCGCGCAATCGCCGTCGTGGCGGTCGTACTGTTCCATGCACACCTCGGGCCGTTCACCGGTGGCTTCATCGGTGTGGATGTGTTCTTCGTGATTTCAGGCTATCTGATCGTCGGCATCATCCTCGACGATATCCGCGCCGGACGTTTCTCCATCGCCATGTTCTACGAACGCCGCGTACGGCGCTTGTTTCCCGCACTGTTCGTCGTACTCGTCGCGTGTACGATCGCGGGATATCTGCTGTTTCTGCCGCAGGAGTTCGCCGCGTTCGGTCGCAGCGTCGTGGCCACTGCCGCGTTCGCTTCGAACTTCCTGTTCTGGGATCAGGCCGGCTACTTCGACACCCCGGCAGAACTCAAGCCGTTGCTGCACACGTGGTCGCTGGCGGTCGAAGAACAGTTCTATCTGCTGTTTCCGCCGTTTCTGATCGCGGTCTCGAAATACGCTAAAGCGGCATTGACCCGCTGGGTGCTCGGAATCGCGTTCGTCTCGTTTGCGCTGAGCGCGGCTTTGGTGGGCAGTGATCCCGAGGCGACGTTCTATCTGCTGCCGACGCGGATGTGGGAGCTGATGATCGGCGCACTGCTGGTTTGCGCGCCTATCCCGGCGCTCGTGAACACACGAGCGCGCGCTGCCGCAACGCTGCTCGGCCTCGGCCTGATCGGCATCAGCACGACGCTGTATTCGGCCAAGACCCCATTTCCCGGCATCGCGGCGTTGCCGCCGTGCATCGGCGCCGCGCTGATCATTCACGCCGGCCGTGGCGGCTCGACCGCAGGAAACGGCCACTTGACGCCGCAGCGTAGCGGCGGCACTTCGCCCATCCACGCGCTGTTGTCCAGCCGCGCGTTCGTCTACGTCGGGTTGATCTCGTATTCGCTGTATCTGTGGCATTGGCCGATCCTCGTGTTCGCACGCGCCGTGACCGGCCGCCCGTTGACCGGCATCGAAACACTGCCGCTGATTGCGTTGTCGTTCGCGGCCGCCGACCTTTCGTGGCGATTCATCGAAGCGCCATTTCGCGGCCGCGGACGCCGTTTCTCACGAGCACAGATCTTTGCGTTCGGCGGCGCCGCGAGCGTCGTGTTGCTGCTGACCGGCGGCACCATCGATGCGCGACACGGCCTGCCTGCGCGCGTGCCCGATGCAGTCTCAACGGCCGCCGCGGGCGCGCTGGATACGGACGTTCAATTCAAGCAACGCTGCATGAACTTTGGGCCGGATCAGGTGACGGCCGACGACCTCTGCAGAATCGGCAGCAGTGATCGAAGGCCAACCTTTTTGCTATGGGGCGACTCGCACGCGAACGCGTTGGCGCCGGCGATATCCGAGGCCGCCGGTTCCGCAAACATCGCGGGATTGTTTGCGGGTTCCGGGGGCTGTGCACCATTGCTCGGTGTGTCGCGGACGCAGGACAAGTCGTTTCCCTGCGAAGACTTCAACGCACGCGTGCTCGACTTGATCCGGAGCGAGGGAAAGCTCCACACCGTCATCCTCGCATCGCGTTGGGTGATCACGGCAGACGGCAGACGTTACCTGAACGAGAGCGGCACCGACGTGTTCGTGCGTGACGCGCAATCACACGAAACCAGCGTCGGGGAAAATGCGGCGGTGTTCCGTCGCGGTCTCGGACGGACGCTGAGCGCGCTACGCAGCGCTGGCCGGCGGATCATCGTCGTGGGACCGATTCCCGAGATCGGCTTCGATGTGCCAACCACGCTGGCACGCGACATCTGGTTCAAACGTAAGGTTCGAATTGAAGATATCGAGCCGTCGCGTGCAGCGTTTTTCGAACGGCAGAAGCTCGTGCTGAACACGCTGCACGATCTGCAAGCACAGTTCGGCTTTATGCTGATACAGCCCTATCTGTCTCTATGCGATAGAAAAACGTGCGGTGTTGGCACACCCGCGCGACCGCTCTACGTCGACGACAACCATCTGTCGATCAGCGGCGCACGCAGGCTGCGTTCACTGTTCGAAGCCGCGCTCTCGGCCGATACGGATGTCGCGTATCACTCGGGCGGCGCCGTGAAGCCGCCGAATTCGCGCTCGACGAGTTCGGCGAAGTGAATGGCGGTGGCGTCCTCCAGTTGTGGGCCGATGATCTGCACGCCAATGGGCAAGCCTCGCGAACTCGACCCGATTGGCATGACGCTTGCCGGCAACCCACCCACCGCCGCCACGCTCGCCCAGACCGGGAGCGCCTTGTAGGCAATGGTGTGCCCGTCGACGTCGATGGTGCGTGAATCGATGTCGGTGTGATCATGTGCAAAGGCCGGCGTCGGCAGCACGGGACACAGCACCACATCGAATTCCCGAAACAGCTCCCGCCATTGGTGCGCGATGCCGACACGGATGCGATCCGCAGTGATCCAGTCGCGGTGCGTCAATACCAGCCCGCGCATTTCCTCGGCAGCAAACTGCGGTACAGACGCGGGCAACTCCGCGACTTGCGCTCTCAGCGAATCGTACGCGGACTGCGGCATGTCGGCACCGAAAAACGCCAGCAGCAGTCGTCCAAAGACGTTTGCAACCTGCTTCAGATCCGGCAGAAGTGGGCTCGAACGCGCGACTCGGCAACCCACCTGAGCCAGCTGATCGGCGAAGCGGGCGAGCGCAACACACACCTCGCTCGAAACGGGCAGCAGCGGATGTTCGTCGAGTAGTAGCACGCGAAAGTTGCGCAACCGTTCCGCACGCGGCGGCGGCAGATGCAACTGATATCCCACCGCTTGCGCGGTGTCGGGTCCGGCCAGTACATCGAGCCCGAGCGTAAGATCGGCCGCGCTCCTGGCCAGCGGACCGATCGTGCCGAATTCGACGTCCGAAGCCACCGACAGCATTGGCACGCCCGGTGGCGCAAAGCCACGGGTCGGGACCAGTCCGAATGTCGGGCGGTGGCCGAACACACCGCAGCAATGCGCCGGAATCCTCAGCGATCCGTTCAGATCGGAACCCATCTCCAGTGCAACGAATCCCGCCGCAACCGCCGCGGCACTGCCACCTGACGACCCACCTGGGGTGCGTTCGACGTCCCACGGATTGTTCGTGGTACCGTAAACAGCATTGGAGCTCTGCCAATCGGCGAGCTGCATTGAAAGATTGGTTTTGCCGAGGATGACCGCGCCCGCGCCTTTGAGGCGCGCGACGGCAATGGAATCTTCGTGCACGGGAATCGACTGCGTGCCCGGAATTCCCCACGTCGTCGGCAAGCCGGCAACGTTGAAGCACTCCTTCACGGTCATCGGCAAGCCGAGCAGCGCACCATGCTCGCCGCGCGCCCGCGCCGCATCCGCTGCCGCCGCTGTCGACCGCGCACGGTCGAAGTCGCGCACGACGACCGCGTTCAGCCTGGCATCGCGTGCCTCGATGCGCGCAATCGTTGCATCGAGCAGCTCGACAGCCGATATCTGACGCGCATCCAGTGCTGACATCTGTTCGCGAGCTGTGGCGTAACGCATGGAGGTCTCCGCGTGGGATGAGTTCGAGACCATCTTCGCCATCGCCGCGCCGCGCGCCTGATCGGCATTGCGCAGTCGCTCGGAATCGGCGCAAGTCCGATCAGATGGAAACGCCGGCGCATCAGCTGGAGTTGACGGTTGTGGCGGAGGATCGGTACGCCGGACTACGCCAGATTGAACAATCGCCGCGCGTTCTCTCCGAGGACGAGACGGCGGCGCGGCTCACTCATGGTTGCGAGGCTCGCGCGCACTTCGTCGGCAGCGTTGATATGCGAATCGATATGCGGATAGTCGGAGCCCCACAGAAACCGGTCTTCGCCGACAAGGTCGCATTGCGCATCGATCGAGCGTTCCTGAGGGTCCATCACGTACCAGAGGTTGCGCCGAAAATACTCGCTGGGCTTGAGTTTCAGCGGCGTGAACGCGCCGAAGCGATCGAATTTTTCATCGAGCCGGTCCATCACGTAGGCCGCAAATCCGGCGCCCGCTTCGACCACCAGCACCTTCAGCTTGGGAAAGCGATCGAACAGCCCGTCGCAGACCATCGACGAAATCGCCGGAATCAACTGCATCGTTCCGCCGAGGCCGAACGCGAACACCGTGTTGATGCCTTCCGCGGGGTCGTACCACTGTGATCCCGCGAGTCCGACCGCGCGTTTGAAACGCACGATCAGATGGATGCAAACCGGCAGATCCGCAGCCTGCAGTTCGGCCCACAGCGGATCAAAATCGGGATGTGAGGGACGTTTGCCGCAAACGCGCTCCGGTGCCAGGAACATGCCTTTGAAACCGAGCTTCAGGCACCTTCTCAGTTCCGTTAGGGCGAGGTCCGGCTCGTACAACGGTATATGAGCGATCGGAATGATGCGATCGACCGCGGGCGATGCAAAATCCCATTGCCAGTTGTTGTACGCGCGCGCATATGCCATCGCGAGATCGGGATCTTCTTCCTTGTCCCACAGAATGCCGATGGTCGGGAACGTGACACCGGCATCGACGCCCCATCCGTTCAGCATCGCGACACGCGCTTCGGTGTGCATGCTCGCGGCAGGACAGCCGTCGAGGTATGGCACATCGGCGCGCCGGAACAGCTCGCCGGCGTCGTGCTCGACACCGCCGAGGCTTGCGAGGCGGCCACTCATCAGCACTTCGCCGTCAACGATCAGCTGCTCACCATCCGGACCCGGCCGAATCTTGATTGCACGGTCGACGTAGCGCGCTTCGAGATACCGCTCCCACAAATCGGGCGGTTCGAGGACGTGAGAATCGGCATCGACGGTGAAAGACCTCTGCATCGGATGCTCCTGTGAATTCGGACCCTCATGGATTCGAGGGCATTGTCGCTTGGTTGAGGTGATGCGGCTACCGCCGAAAGCCGAGCAGCGCGATTTCGCGTCGGCACGCAGCGTCGATGACAACGCGCTCGGCCGGCCCGATCAACTGCTCATCGTTCGATCGCTGCACGCGATGCGTGCCCTTCGCGCGCGGCAGCGACAACGGCTCGGGCAGTCCGATTCGCAGGCGGACCTCTTCCAGCTGCGCGGCGAGGTTTTCGTACGCAATGATCCGATCGACGCCAATCTTGCCGTCGATCAGGTAGATGTGTGCGTTCGACAGCGAACGCGTGCCGACCTCTTCGAGAAACTGCAACAACGGCCGACGCGGCTCTTCGTTACGGGTACGCCAGTAGTACAACGAAATCGCCTTGTCCCACGGGTCGCGTTCGATCGCGAACTTGTAATAGCTGCTCCACACGTCCTCGCCGACCAGCGTGCGAATGCGCGCCGCTGACATGTGATTCTTGAACCGCGCGCGCTCACCGCGTAGCAGGAATCGTCTCCATTCGCCAAAGGTGTACTGCCTGAAGCCAATTCCGCCGTCATTCTGCGGCCCGGGGTAGCCGAGTTCGCGGCGCAACGCATCGTCGGTATCGCGCGTGATGATGTCGTCGGGCCCGCAGAATTTCGATAGCGCGATTTCGACGCTGGTGCCGGCGGTCTTGCGGGTCCGAACGAAGATGTAGCGGTGCCGGTGAGAGACGATCATGCGCTCTACGCATCACCGCCTACAGCGGGATGTACTCGAAATCCGCTTCGAACTCGTCGCCTACGGCGGCATAGCGCATGTTGACGCCTGCACGCCGGCCTTTCGAACTGCTGGGTTCGCTGCCATGCAGCAGCCACGAATGAAACAGATAGAACTCACCGGGCTCGAGTGTGAAAGTGACCGCGCGGTCGAGTTCGACATCGGAAATGTCACCGCGGTCGACGAGGTCCGCTCGAATCCGTTTGTGATAGTCACCGTAGAGCGCACGATGCGTCCCGGGTACGACGCGCACAGCGCCGTTGCTTGCGTTCACACGATCGAGCGCCAGCCAACACGTCAACGTCGGTACCGGGCGTCCGTCCGGAAAATAGCCGCCGTTGGTCGGTCCCACATCCTGATGCCAGGCTACCTCGGCATTCGCGCCGCCGATCTTTACGACGAAGCGGCTCTTGAACAACGACACGCGGTCCTGACCCAGCAGCTGCGCGGCGCGCGCAACGATCGACGGATGTGAACACAACTCGAATACGAACGGTTCCGTGAGATGCAGATTCCGGCCTTTCTTCAGCGGCACGACGATCCGCTGCCAATCGGCGTCGCATTTCAGAGGCCCGAGATAACCGTTGGTTGAAAAAAACTCGATCTGCTCCGCGCTCAATCGATACCCGGTCGTCTCGGCGATACGCTGCGTCGCACGATTGCGCAGGCTCTGCCAGCGCTGCGGCTGGTTCCAGAACGCGTCGTCGCGGCCACCATAGTAGACATCGAGCGCGGCATTCATGATTCCGGACGTACGCAACGCCGCAGCCGGGCTCGCCGGCGTGCCACCGTCGCGCAACTCATCGACGATGTGTTCCAGCATCGGCCGATGCGGTTGTGCCTCCTCGGGATAGCGGAATTCGCGGCGGGTCGGCAACCGCGCGCGCCGTTTCACGATCGTCACCGCGCGTCGCGCGATCGAACGGCTCGCGCGCACCGCCGCTTCGGGGGTCAACGTCATACGCACCGAACCCGAGCGCGACATCGCGGCCAGCCGCAGGCTTCCAAACGTGCCTTCGATGATGAGTTCATCGACGCTGGTCGCCGATGCAAAATTCCACGTCGCACTACCGAGTGCACCGTCGGCGGTGCGAAACGTCAACGCAACGGCATCCTCGACGGACTGAACCGGAATCGTGTTGGTCGCCGCGCTACCGAGCAATTCGAGCGGCCCGAACCAATCGTCGAAGAGATCGAGCACGTGACCGGCAAGATCGTAGAAATGTCCGCCACCGCTGACCTTTGGATTCGCGCGCCATTGCGACTCGCGATGCGGCTTCGCCATTCGATAGTGAATCGTCACGATCGCGCCGAGTTGGCCCGTGGTGATGATCTGCTTCACCCCTCGAAACTTGGCCAGATAACGCCTGTAGTAGGAAACGTAGAGTGGTACGCCGGCTTGTTTGAATACCTCGACCATCTGGCGGCATTCGGCTTCGGAGCGACCCGCCGGCTTCTCGACCAGACACGCTTTGCCGGCCGCACACACCGCAAGCGCATATTCGAGATGATTTTCAGGCGGCGTGGCGATATAGATTGCATCGACGTCGGGGCTTTCGATGACCTCCTCTGCGTGAGTCGTCCAGCGCGCCACGCCATGGCGCTCGGCGAACTGGCGGGCTCGATCCGCCGAACGCCGCATCACCGTGACGATGCTGCTGCCCGGAATCGTCCGCAGCGCGACGCCGGCCTTGCGATCGACAACATCGCCGCAGCCGATCACGCCCCAACCGATGTTATGCCTCTCGGATGGCACCAATTGCGTTCCCCCGCACCGGCGCGCAGTTTTGCAGATGCCGGCATCGATGGAAACAACCAGAACGTCGCGCCCGTCTCGGTGCGCGCACGATCAGCAATGAAATATCAATGCTTGTCCGGACGGCAATTCGATCGGCACATCGGGTCTGCCGTCGAAAAACTCGTCCACCGCCTTGCGCGCACCGGGGCAGGACGCAAAGCCGTAGTCGTCGCAGATCATCACCGCGCCACGCGTCAGTCGCGGATAGAAGAACTCGAACGCCGCGCGCGTCGGCTCGTACAGATCGACATCGATGTGCACCAACGCAAAGCGACAATCCTCCATGCCCGCAAAACATTCCGGAATCCAGCCGCGGTGAAACCGACATTGGGCAAACGCCCGGAGTTGTTCGCGCGCAATGCGCTCATCGGCTTCGAGATCACCCGCCTGCCACGCATCCCGTCGCGCGCCGGATTCAGCGTCGACGTCGGTCGGTTCGGACAGCCCCTCGAACGAATCGCACAAGTGATGGGGCCGCTGCGGATCGTTCAGGCCATGCAGTACGAAATACGAACTCTTGCCGTAGCGCACGCCGCACTCGGCCGTATCGCCGTGTACGCCACGTGCCCCGATGCCGCGCGCGACCGAGAACAACAGTTGGCAACAATCGAGCGGCAGTCCGGGCAGGCTCCCCCACTGCGCTTCGAGTTCCGTCAACTCGCCCGGTAGCGTCCAGTTCAGGTGGTGCGGATAAATGACGAGGCGATGGCGTTGTGCAACGCGCGCCAGATGCTTCGACCACGCGCGGCGGCGTTCGTGACGCGGCCCAATGTATCGGTTGACGAAGTTCCTCAGTGCCACGATGGGTTCCGTGAAGCGACGCCGGATTATGCGGCAGGAGACTGTCCTTCGCGATCCAATGCATCGCGCCGCACGCCGGCCACGTCCGCTCGCGCGAGCAGCGCACGAATCCGATCGACAATCTGGTCGAGATCGATATCGACGCCGGCACCGGGAAGTTCGAACGGTTCGCCGAGGCGCACCGCAAGGCCCTGTTCGAACAACAGCGTGTGGATCTCCGCGACATCGCGTGGAAATTGCATCAAACCCATCGCCTGCAAAGCTCGGATCAGGCGCGATAGAAGCCGTGGCGGCGTCCGGCCGTATGCGAGGCGCGCCGTCGCGCGACGCAGTCGTTCCACGAGCCCATAGCGCGAAGGCAACGGAAAAATCGCCAACGGTTTGCCAAGCCGCGCGACTTCGACCTGCATCGATACGCTGTCGCCGGTCACGATGAACCGATCCGCGCACGCGAGCAGTCCGAGATAAGGATTATCCGGATCATCCGGTCGCCAGCGGAACAGGTAGCCGTTCTCCGGCAGTCCGTCCTCGAGCGCATCGACCACTTCGGGGGACGTTCGCGGGCTCGTCGCGATCCACAGCGTGCCGGACGACCGCACCAGCCCGTTGGCGCAGGCCATCAGCTCGCGCGCCACATTGCGATCGAAGACATGCGGTTTCGTCGGCCCGCCTACGAACACCGCAATCAGCGGCCGGGGCAGGTCCCTGAATCGCGGCATCCAGCGCTCGCGCGCCGCCACCATGCCGGGGAGATCCGCCGTGATCAACGGCAACCCGAGACGCAATACGTTCGACAATTCCGGTACATGGTGATGCGCCGCCGCGACGATCAGGTCGAAGCGGTGCAGCCAGCGACGCGGCCGCCCGACGATCACCAGACGCGTGCGCCCACCGGATTGCGCTTTGATCCAAAGCGCGACCATCGACGGACGCCGACCCACGGTAATCAGCAGATCCGGCCACGGCGGCATGACGGTATCGGATGCGGACCAGTCGACATGCGAGTGATCGGCCCGAAACGCCGGCTTGCCGATGCGATACGCGTCTTTGAATTGCAACCGCCGCACGTCGATGCGCCAGTTCAGGCGGTCCGTCAGGCTGCGCGCAATCAGTTCGACCTGCTGATTGTCACCGCGTTTGTCGCCAATCAACAGCCAGATCCTGGGCGACGCCGGCACCCGCAGCAAACCGACGATCGAGGCCGTACGACCGGCCTGCGCACGCGCCGCGGCGAACGGCGTCTTCGGATAGCTCCCACTGCGATTCATGCGACTCGACCTTCCACCGCCTCGGGGCGTTCGACTTGCGGCACGCCCGTTACGTTCAGCGTTTCCACGCGATATCCGCTATTGACTCAAACACCTCGGGGAACAACACTTCGGCGCCTTCGACCTACACCAAGCCATCGGCCAGACTCCGGTCCCACTTCATCCACATCCAATGAACGGCACAGATTCCCTTTCGGTCTTGCGGCGCGCGCGGCCGGACGACGTGGTAGAAGATCCCTATCCCTACATCGTCGTCCACGATGCGCTGCCCGACGAACTCTGCAATGCGCTGATCGCCGATTATCCGCGGCTCGACATTTTGGGCGTAGACGGCACGCGTAACAACACCAGATGGAGCATGCCGGCGCGCGACGCAGCCCAGACTGCCGGCATCGCAGACATCTGGAAAGCGCTCGTTGCCTATCATGCCTCACCCGCCTTCTTCGACGATTTCGTTCGGGTGTTCGGCGACCACGTCGTACGTCTCTACCCGGAGGCGTTCCCCAACCTCGAGGCACTCCATGCCGTGAGGCCCGGCATTCGCGCGCGAGACGGTGACGACGAAGGACGCGGCGACTTTTTCCTCGATGCTCAGATCTCCGGTAACACGGCGGTGCGGGATGCGTCTTCCGTCAAGACCATCCACGTCGATTCCGAGCACAAACTGTTCTCGGGCCTGTTTTATCTGCGCAGTCCCGAAGACGACTCGGTCGGCGGAGATCTCGATGTGCTGCGGCTTCGCCGCGATCTGACGCGCGCGCAGTGGCGCAAGCGCTTCAACGGCATGTTCATCGACGATGCGTTGGTCGAGCAGGTCACTCGAATCCCCTACGCGCGCAACACGCTGGTGATGTTCGTCAACGGTCCGGACGCGCTGCACGGCGTCACCGTGCGTCAGCCAACCCGGCATCTGCGGCTGTTCATGAATCTGGTTGGTGAATCCCGCACCAAACTGTTCAACGTGCCGCAGCATTGGCGGGTGCGCGTTGCCAAGTTGCCGCGGTTGATCAAGAAGCGTCTTCGGCGCGGCGGCGTGCAAAACACGGGAATTTCCCTAGAATAGCCGCCAATTCAGCCGTCTCGCAGACGGAGCTCCAACGACCCCATGCTGCAGCGAATCCTCGAACAAGCCGGGCGATTGCTACCCGAATCGAAACGGTTTCCGACCGAGCGTCGGCTGCGCGGATGGCTCGAACAGACGCGTCTCGGGCGGGCCGACTACGCGGTCGTTTCGTTTGGCAAAAGCGGCCGAACCTGGTTGCGGGTCATGATTTCGCGCATTTATCAAGGTCGCCACGGTCTGTCCGAAGAACTGATCGAATACAGTAACTACCATCGCGCCAATCCGGCGTTGCCACGGGTGTTGTTCACCCACGACAACTACCTGCGTGACTACACCGGCCATGGCGGCGGCAAGACTGCGTTTGCGGACACGCCCGTGTTGCTGCTGGTTCGGCACCCTGCCGACATCACGATGTCGCAGTACTTTCAGTGGAAGCATCGAATGCGTCCGCACAAGGTTCTGCTGAATCAATATCCGCCGGTGGACGACTCAGTGACCGAGTTCGACTTCATGATGGGCTCGAGCGGTCTGCCGAAGGTCAACGCGTGGCTGAACGAATGGGCGGTTGCGCTCGATACGCTCGATTCGACTTTGATGGTGCGCTACGAGGACATGCGCGCCCAGACGTCCGTCGAACTGCGTCGCATAGCGGACTTCATGGGTATGCGGGCGACCGACGAAGAAGTGGCCGACGCGGTCGAATGGGCGCGCTTCGAAAACATGAAGCAGCGCGAAACCGAAGCCACCTCGGCGAGCGATCGATTACGCGCCACCGACGTTGCCAACCCCGACTCCTTCAAGACACGCCGCGCGAAAGTCGGCGGCTATCAGGACTACTTCGACGACGCCGAAGTTGCGGCAATCGTCGATGTCATCGACAAGACGCTGGATCCGCGGTTTGGCTATGGCCGCGCGGATACCCAGCGTGACACGAGGTAAGCACAATGGATCATTGCGTTTTCATTCATAGCAATCCCAAACAGATTGTCGGTGCAATCGTCGCCCAGCACGCTCTGAAGCGTAACTCGCGCAGCGCCGATGCGTTCGACGTCAAGATCATCGACACCCGGGAGCATCCGTTTTTCGGCGAATACGAAGGCAGGATGTACCTGCGCGACGGGGTCAAGCGCGTGTGGTTGAACGACGACCTGCAGTCATTCACGCCGCTGCGTTTCATGCCTCCCGAATTGATGGGCTATCAAGGCCGCGCCGTCATCATGGATCCGGACATATTCGCGGTTGGCGACATCTGGGAACTGCTGTCGCGCGACATGCAGGGCAAGGCGATCGTCGCGCGGGCGCGTTCCGGCACGAAGGGATTGATCGACCACTGCATGGCGTCGAGCGTGATGCTGCTCGACTGCGCGAAGCTGACGCACTGGCGCTGCGAAGAGCAGTTCCGCTCGATGTTCGACATGAAGCTCGACTACTCGGACTGGATCTGTCTGAAGCACGAAGACCGCACAACGATCGGCCTGCTCGAAAAGGAGTGGAACGACTTCGATCATCTGACGCCGCAGACGAAGATGCTGCACACCACACGCCGCAAGACTCAGCCGTGGAAATCTGGATTGCCGGTGGACTGGCGGCCGGCGGAACGCTTCCGGCTGTTCCCACCGATCGGCTGGCTGATGCGCGCGCGCCGCAAACTGTTCGGTGAATACGCGTTCCTCGGCAACTACAAAACCCATCCCGACGCGAATCAGGAGCGGCTCTTCTTCGGCCTGCTGCGCGAGTGCATCGACGCAAACCTCGTCACCGAAGATATGTTGCGCAGTGAAATGCGGCGCAACCACGTTCGCCACGACGCATTCGAAGTGCTAGACCGCACACCCGCGCTCGCGCCGCCCGGTCGACCGCCGCTGGCGCTGACCGGATAGGGTCAGAGTCGCTCTGGCTCGTGTTCCGCTGAACCCATTTATCCATTCAACAACGCACGCACACGCGCGACGGTACGTGCCAGATCATCGGAGTAGGCTGCCGGTGGAGTGCGCGCGACGGCTTCCGATTCGAGGCGGCGAATACGGCCCGTCTCCAGCAGTGTCGCGTGGATGCGCCGCACATCGCGACGCATCCGACGCGGGCCGATCGACATCGCCACACGGTGAACCAACGGCTTCCAGCGATACGCCGAGCGGCTGCGCCAGCTACGCGTCGCATCGAAATCGTCGAACAGATACACCGGCTTCCCGGTCGCACAGGCCTCAGCCAGCATCGACATGCTATCGGCAGTGACGATGAACTCGTCACCGCATGCGAGCAATTCGCGATATGGATTGTCCGGCGATGGCCAGCGATGTACGAATGCCGGCGCGCGCAACGCATCCACCAATGCCGCCGCGCTGTGCGCCGGTGTTCTCCCGCTCGTTGACAGCAGCACGCTACCGCGTGTGTGAGCCGCGCGGTCGTTGATCAAACGCGCCAGCTCTCGTGCCCGCTCTCCAGTGAACACCATCGGTCCACTGTCGCCGCCAACGAGCACCACGCTCCATGGACGCGGCAGATGCGCCCACTTTGCCCCCCAGTCCATCTGTTTGTCCGCGGCTGACGTCGCACCCGGATCGGTCAACGGCAGATCGTTGACGATGACGTTCGCGCCGGATTCGAGCAGGTACTGGCGGTTCGAAACCACCAGATCGAAGCGTTCAGGATTCGACCATGGGCGGCCGACGTGAACCAACCGCGTTGTTCCCCCGGACGCATCGCGCACCCAGCGCGCGACCAGTTCGTTGCGCCGCCCCGCGGTCAACACGAGATCCGGCCACGGCGGCACGAGTGGATCGCTCGCGGTTCGATCGAGCGCCGCGAGCGTCGGATGTGGACACGCGTGCAGCAGCAGTTCCCATGGCTTGAACATGAGTTGCTTCGTCACCGACGGCTCATGGAGGGCACGCGCGAGCAGTTGCAACTGCGCATAATCGCCAGCCTTCGGTCCCTTCAGAATCCACACCAGGGGCGCCCGCGCCCGCGCATTCGACATCCACGTTCCCGCGTCGCTACACTCACCGCCATTCGAATATCGCGCGGAATTATGGATGAGCGGCCATCCTGTCGCCACACGACGCGCTACCCGGTGCGCGGTCCTGTCGTGCCACGGCGCTGACGACTCTGCGCTGGTGACGATTTGATCATCGACCGCTACCTCATCCGCCTGGTATTGACACCGACCTTGGTCGGCTTCGCACTACTGATCCTGCTCGTATCGGCATTCAACGCAGCTGCGCTGTTGCGCGACGCGGCGTACTCGAGAATTCCAATAGATGAGGTGTTCACGCTGATCGGCCTGCGTGACCTGATCGCGGCCGAGGTGCTGCTACCGACGTCGTTGTACATGGGCGTGCTGACGACGATGAACCAGTGGCATCGCGATCGCGAAGCATTCGCGCTTTACGGCGCGGGTGTACTGCCGGAACGCGTGGCATACCCCGTCTGGTTGATCGCTTTTTTTCTATGCGCTTGCGTCGCGGGGCTGTCGCTGTATGCACGACCCTGGGCATATGCCGAGAGTTATCGACTCGATGCAGCGTCCAGTCAGTTGACCACCGACGCGATGCAAGCGAATCAGTTCTACACGTTTGGTAACCGCATCGTACTCAGCGCCGAATCGATCGACCGCCGGGCGAACGCAATGCATGGCGTGTTCATCCAGAGCAGAGACGCGCAGAACGTTCGGATCATTCGCTCCGACTCAGGGCGGATCTTCGGCGCCGACGGAGCCAGCCGCCAGCGAATCGAGCTGCAGCGCGGCGTCAGCTATGCGATCAGCGAAACCTCCCGGGCCGACAAACGTTCCGAGTTCGAAGGGCTCACGTACTACGCACCCTCGCAACAACTCGCGGATGTCCGGAACAAGCGCCGCGCGTCGCCAACCCGCGAGCTCATCGCCGCGACTTCGGCCAAAGAGCGTGCGGAGCTGCAATGGCGTATGTGTCTGCCGGTGATCGCGTTCTTCATGGCATTGATCGCCGTAGAAATCTCGCGCGCGTTGCCCGGCAGCAGCCCGTATCCGCGCTTCATCGCCGGAATCGCCGTGTACGCGGTGGTCTTCAACGTTGCGGCAGCCAGCCGCACCTGGGTGGAGAACGGCCAGGTTACGGAGATTCCAGGGATGTTGTGGGTCCCCTTTCTCACCGCATTATTGTTTCTCGTCGTGCGCCAGCTTCCATCCGTTAGCCTGAGACGCCCCGGATGAGCCGCGCGTTCGGGTATCTGGCGCGCGAACTGGCGAAGAGCTATCTGCTGATCGGCGCCGCATTGCTGGTGCTGTTCGATCTGCTGGCGTTCCTCACCGAATCGCAGGACATCGGCGATGCTCAATACACCGTGCTCGACGCAATACTGGTCGTGCTCTACAGCACACCGGCGCTGCTCGTCGATCTGTCACCGTTCATCGCGCTGCTGGCGACACTGAACGCCTACGATCGTCTCAATGCCACCAGCGAACTGATCGCGTTGCGCGCGGCCGGTGTATCCGGCATGCGACTCGGCCGCGTTGCCGGTCTGCTCGCGGCGGCATTCATGGTCGTCATCGCCGGTGTCGAACTTGCGGCCAGGCCGTTGCGCCTCGAGGCAAGCCTGCTGCGCATTCATGAAACGGCGCCGACCGGAAATCTGCTGCGGCGCAGCGGGTTCTGGATTCGCGCGGGTGCGACGTATGTGAACGTAGCGACGCTGGAGGATTCAGAAGGTCCAAGTAACATCCGTATGTTCGAATTCACGCCGGATACGCGTCTCGAAAGCTACCTGCGGGCAAAGTCCGCCGCCATCGTCAATGCCAGCCTGTGGCATCTCGAAGACGTCTGGCGCAAGCGCTATTTGGACGACGGCGCACCGGCTGCACCGGAGAAGATGACCGCACTGAGTTGGACACCGGTATGGGATCGAACGACGCGCCTGTACGACGTGCCCATTTCGAGCTACACGATCGGCGAGCTGATCAGTCGCGCAACGCATCACGCCAACGAGATATCCGGGGGGCAGAACGAACGGTTGGAACTATGGCGCAGGCTCACATTGCCACTGGCGGCAATCGCATACGCATTGCTGGCCGCGCCGTTCGCGCTGTTGTCGAACATTCGAGGTGGCCGCTCGGCGCGCCTCGCGATCGGCGCGGCACTGGCATTTCTGATCTACGTCGGTCAGCAGGTGGTGTCGAACGCGGGTATACTCGCGGGCCTGTCCACTCCGGTGACGTCGGCCGTGCCGCCACTGCTGGTGCTCGTTCTGGCCCTGCTGTTGATGCGACGCATGGACTGACAGCCGACCCGATATGGAACTTCTCAAAGCATTCATCCGCCGCTATCCATTTCAGAGCTTCTTTCTGGCAGTTGCACTACTGCTGGCGGGCATTGCCGACGGTGTTGGCCTGTCGTCGCTGCTGCCTGCGCTGCAACTGGCGATGTCGAGCGATGCACCCGAAGCGGCACAGAATCCGTTCGCCCAGCATGTACACGACGCGCTCGCCACCGTCGGGATCACACCGACACTCGGCTTGTTGCTGGCGGTGATACTCGGCGCGATCGTCGTCAAGAACACGCTGATCTTCATCGCCGAACAGCGCATTGGTTACATCGCGGCGGACGTCGCGACCGAGCTGCGCATGAATCTGCTGACTGCAGTCATTGCATCGCGCTGGTCGTTCTTCACGCGGCAATCGACCGGATCGCTCGCCAATGCCATGGCGACGGAAGCGTGGCGAGCGGCGCAGGCCTACGTGTTCGCGGTTCGGGTACTGGCTGCGTTGATAGAAGCCACCGTCTATACCGCTGTCGCGGTGCTCGTTTCGTGGCAGGCAACACTGATGTGCTTCGCCGCCGGTGCGGCTGTGCTGTCGGCGTCGCACGTGTTCGTGCGCATCGCGCACCGCGCGGGCGGCAAACAAACCCACTGGTACCGCTCGCTGCTCGGCACGCTGAGCGACGTACTTCAGTCCGTCAAGACCTTCAAAGCCATGGGTCGCGACAAAGTCGCTGAAGACGTCCTGACATTCGAGACCGGCAAGCTCAGAGGCGCGCTGCGCAGGCAGGTACTCGGCGAGGCAGGGCTCGAAGGTGCTCAGGAGTCACTGCTCGCACTCGTCATCGTGGGTGGCATCTTCGTCGCACTGGTTTCGTTTCAGGTGCCGCTCGCTACGGTCACCTTCATGGCCGTGGTGCTCGGACAAACACTGAAGCGCATCGGCAAGGTGCAGAAGCAGTACCAGAAGGTCATGACGTGCGAAAGCGCCTACTGGGCGCTCGATGCAACCATTGCCGAAGCAAAAGCCCACGCCGAGACCGGCGTCGGCATCGAACGCGTCGATCTCGACAAAAGCATCGAATTCCACGGAGTCAGCTTTGCGTACGGCGATCACCGCGTACTCGACGATGTCTCGCTATCGATCTCGGCAGGCGTGATCACGTGCCTCGTCGGCGACTCCGGTTCCGGCAAGACGACCATCGCCGATCTCGTGATCGGACTGATCACACCTGCATCGGGAACCATCCGCGTTGATGGACACGAGCTTGCGGACCTCGATATCCACAGCTGGCGCCACAGCATCGGTTACGTGCCGCAGGAAAATCTGCTGCTGCACGACTCCATTCTGCACAACGTCGCGCTGGGCGACCCGAGCCTAAAACGCGACGATGCCGAACACGCGCTCAAAATTTCCGGCGCGTGGGATTTCGTCTCGCGGCTCCCCGATGGCATCGACAGCGTCGTCGGGGAACGCGGCACGTTGCTGTCGGGGGGCCAACGCCAACGCATCATGATCGCGCGCGCACTCGCGCATCATCCGAAGCTGCTGATCCTCGACGAAGCAACCAGTGCGCTCGATTCGGCAACCGAAGCGGGCATCTGTGCCACGCTGCAGTCTCTGCGCGGTCAACTGACCATTCTGGCGGTGTCGCACCAATCGGCGATGGCCGACATCGCCGACGCCGTATACCGGGTGGACGCCGGGACGCTGACCCTGGATGCCACGCGATCGAACGGCCAGCGCCTCAACCAAAGCGTTAGCTAGCAAAGAGGGTCAGAGTAACTCCGAGCCTCTTTCCGCCTTTTCGACCAGCGATCGGACGCGGGCAACCGTCGCGTCGATCTCCTGCGCCGCAGTTCTCCCCGCACCGTCACACGGATCGTTCGACCAGGTGCCATGGCCGGCCGCGACGAACGCTTCGTGAAACAGACCTATGTCGCGCGACAATCGCTTTGGCAGCACCTTCATCATCCACCGATAACACACCGATTTCAGGCTGGCATCGCGCCTAGCCGTATCTGCGGCCGCAAGATCGAAGATGTGCACACAGCGTCCCGTCGCCGCCGCTTCCGACAACATCGCCACGCTGTCCGACGTCACAACGAAGGCGTCTGCAAGCGCGAGAATGCCGAAATAAGGGTTGTCGGGATCGTTTGCCCGGTAGCGGTGCAGCGACATGGGGATCGTCACTGCGGATTCGAGCACGTCCGCGACGACTGATCGCGTTCGCGAACTGGTCGTCACGATCGCGCTGCCGCCGCGCGCCTCAACCATCGCATTGACCTTGCCCGCGAGGCGCCGCGCGGCGCGCGGTCCCAGGACGAACGGTCCGCTGTCGCCGCCGATCAGCACGCCCAACACGGGTTGCGGCAATGCGGAGAACCTCGCGACCCACCGGTTCCGATCTGCCGCAAGCCGCGCCGGCGCAACACCGTGCTGCGTCATCAGGTTGTGCAGCACGTTCGGTTCCCGAGGCAGACGATATTGCGGCGTGGTCACCACGAGGTCGAATGCGCTGCGATGCGCCCATGTCCGGCCGAGGAAAACGAGCTGCGTTCGGCCGCCGCTGCGGGCCTTGATCCAGCGGCATACGGGTTCGTTCTTGAGGCCCGCCGACACGATCACATCGGGCCACGGCGGCGCGAGCGCGTCTGAGCCCGACGCATCGATGCCGCGACACGACATCACGCGCACCAACCCAAGCGGCGCGGCGCACGCGTTGTAGTGCAGCCGTTTGTTGACGACCTCACCGTTCAAGCGATCGGCGAGTCCCGAGATCTGTGAATTTTCGCCGGCCCGATAGCTCGCAACGGCCCAGACGCGAGGTGCTGTGTCCCGTCGAGAGGCTTTGTCTGTATAATCGCCTCCCGCCAATATCCGCCCCAAATCTGCAACAACGCTATGGAAAAACGCGAGGATTATGCCGCTCGCCTGAAGGAGCTTGTCAACCAACTCGCCGAGGACGGTACAGCCGTCGAAGTCGATAGCGATCTGGTGGACGACGTTGGCCTTTCGTCGATCGAGATCATGGAACTGATCGAGCAACTCGAAGATACGTACGATATTTCCTTCCCGCTGAACGATCTCGCCGAGATTCGAACGATCACCGATATGGCCAGCGAGCTCGAGCGCCTGGTCAAAAAAGCATGAATCTCGTCGAACGCCGAATCGCGGCCGAGGAATTGCCCTGGCAGGACAGTAATGTGCTCGGCACGATGGTGCTGGTCGACGGCAGTCCCACTGCGGGCACTGTCGACGGCCGCAACGTCATTCTCGCCGGCACCAACAATTACCTGGGGCTGACGTTTCATCCCGATTGCATTCGCGCATCGGCCGAAGCGGCGGCGCGCTACGGCACCGGCACCACCGGTTCGCGACTCGCGAGCGGTACCTACCCCGACCACGCCGCGCTCGAACGCGAAATGGCGGAGTTCTATGGCGCGCGCTCGGCGGTGGTCTTCACCACCGGCTATCAGGCCAACGTCGGCATGATTTCAGCGCTGGCCGATCGCGATTCCGTGTTGATCCTCGACGCACAGAGTCACGCCAGCATCTACGACGGCGCCACGCTCGCGGGTGCCACGACGTATCGCTTCAAGCACAACGACGTGGCCGACCTCGACAAGAAGCTGCGGCGCCTCGGCGAAACCGCGGCGAACGCACTGGTCATCGTCGAAGGCATCTACAGCATGCTCGGCGATACGGCGCCGCTTGCCGACATCTGCGAAGTGACCACGCGCCACCGCGCGGCGTTGTTGGTCGACGAGGCACATTCGTTCGGCGTGCTTGGAGAAACCGGCCGCGGCCTCGCCGAAGAGGCCGGCGTGGAGGACCAGGTCGATGTCATCGTCGGTACGTTCAGCAAGAGCCTCGGCTGCGTCGGCGGCTATGCGATCAGCCGTCGCCACGATCTCGCACTGCTGCGCGCGGCGGCGCGTTCGTATGCGTATTCGGCCTCGAGTGCGCCGTCGGTGATGGCATCGGCGCGCGCGGCTTTGAACGTCATCCGCAAGAACCCCGATCTGCGTGAACGCCTCCACAACAACGCGCGCGTCACCTATGGCGCGCTACAACAACTCGGCTACGAATTGGGGCCGGTCATCACACCAGTCGTCGGCGTGCACGTGCGCGACACCGAGCAAGCTCTGAACGCCTGGCGATTCCTGATCGACAACGGGGTGTACGTGAACCTGGTGCCGCTGCAGGCCTCGCCGGGTCCGTTCTGCCTGCTGCGCGTCAGCCTGTCGGCGGCGCATACGCCTGAGCAGATCGACGCGATTATCGAGGCGTTTCGCGCGCTGCGCGATTCGGGACCGTTGAAGGCGTAGGCGCCTCGGACCCGATTCCGATCGAGCGTGGTGAGGCGCTAGCGGCTCGCATCAGACGCGCCCACGCTACATCAACCCAGGCACACAGCCATCACCAATCATAGTCACGCCGCTACCGTCACCAGATGCGCCGGCGCCGGGAATGTCACCGAACCATCCGGTTGAACGAACTGAGACAACCGCTGCCGCGCTGCCTGCTTCAATCTTTCATAGTCGGCGTCGTCGATGACATCCGCGAGCGTCCAGCCTTTGATATCCGTGTACAGCCACGCGTCGATCGACGTGAATCGCGCCGTGCCCGGGACCGTGTGCACCGATGCCTGCCCCGCGCCGGCAGCTGCGAACAGCCTCGACAAATCGCGCGTGTCACCCAGGCAATACGGCGCCTCGATGGCCTTGGCAACGTCCGCGCCGAACAGATCACGCAACATCTGCGCAACCGCCGCATAGCCAGGCGTGTCGTCGAGAGCCGCCCACACTGCGACGCATGCCGTTCCGCCCCGACGCAGCACGCGGAGCATTTCCGAGATGGCGCCGAGCCGGTCCTCGAAGAACATCAGACCGAATTGACTGACAACGCGATCGAACGAATCGGCGTCGAACGGCAACGACTCGGCCGCCGCCTGCTGCCAGGAAACATCGTCTGACTTCGCCTGCGCGACGGCGAGCATGCCAGGATTGATGTCCAATCCCACCACCGCGCCGGAGGTGCCCACGATGCGCGCTGCCTCTCTAGCGAGAATTCCAGTACCGCTCGCGACGTCGAGCACGCGTTGGCCCGGGCGGACATCCGCCGCCGCCAGAATGCGCGCGGGCCATTCGGCGAACAGAGCCGGCACGAAAAAGCGTTCGTAGATGTCCGCCGCCGATGCGGCTACCTGGCCTCGATCGTGTTCGCTCATTGAGGTCGATCTCGCGCGGTGTCTCGAGTCAATACCGCCCGCCCAGCTTCGAATGATCCCAGCTCACGTATCGCTGCGGATGGAACTTGATCACCGCGCGCTTCGTAGCGGTCTTCGACACGGCCGCAGTCAACGCCTGACGCTGTGCCGCATCGATCGTCGCACCGCGCGTGTTGATCTTCACCAGTGTGTCGATCGCAGTGTCGAGATCGTCGATGATCTCGGCACGCGCATAGATCACCACGCCTTTGAGCTGCGCATATTCGACGCCGGTCTCCACGAGCAAACTCGCCTTGGGGTCGCGGCGCCAGTTCAACACCTTCTGCGACTTCGCAAACGTCGTGCAGTACAGACAGCCCGCGTCGTCGACGTAAAACCACATTGGCATCGGGTGCGGATAGCCATCCTTGCCGTTGGAGACGATGATCAGCGTTTTGCGGCTATCGAGAAACGCGCGGATCTCCGCCGCGTCGAGTTCGATGTTGTTGCGTCTGGACGGCATTCCAATGTCCTGCTGAGTTGATCAAATCGAATGTGAAGAGACAGCCCGCAGCGGCTTCGAGTGCCGCCATTCCGCGAGCAGCGTGCGCAGCGCCGCGACGAACGCGAGCGGCTGATCGAGAAACAGGTGATGCTGCGCCTCCGGGATCGCGACGAATGGTACCGATTCGTCGAGCACCTTGAACATGTAGTCGGCAATCTCCTGGCCGAACAGATAGCTGTCCTGTCCGTAGATCACCCCCACGCGGCAGCTGATCGAAGCGAGCCCTTCCGCCATGTTGGTATGAAACTCCATCTTCCTGAACAGGCCGTCGTCGAACTTCCACGTCCAACCGCCTTCGGTCTGCTTCAGCGAATGTTTGCCGATGTAATCGAGGATGTATTGATTGTTGCAGTCCTGCGGCGGCATCAGCCGGAAGCGCGCCAGTGCCTCGGCATATTCGTTGTACATTCGCTTGGGACGAATCGGCGACCGGCGCGGGTCGCGCTCCCATTGAAAGTCAGGCGGACGCACTGCGGAATCCACCAGCACGATCCCGGCGAGCCGCTCCCGATACAACAAACCGGTGTTCAACGTGACGAAACCGCCAAAGCTGTGGCCGACGACGATCGAGTCGTTGCCGAACCCGGCGGCGTCCATGACGCCAGCCACTTCCGCGGCGAAGCCTTCCGGCGAGTATCCATCGCGATGATCCGAATCGCCCATCCCCGACAAATCGAGCGCGACGACGCGATAATGTTCGAGCAGGAACGGCGCGATGAACGTCCACCAATGCGCGTGCGCACCGTTGCCGTGAACCAGCACGATGCCCGGTTTGTCGCTCACGCCGCCCCACTGCAGGTAGTGAATGCGCGCACCGTCGACGCTGATCCAGCTTTCTTCGAATGGCACTTCCAGCGCCTTGGAAAACCAGCCCGGCGCGTCCTTTTGAACGCCCAACGTCAACTCCCACGCAGATGAGCGTGAGATTGTCCGCGCCGGCAGACGCGGCGGCAAGCCAGACTCTTCGCTGGATCGGCCATGGTCCCCATCCAACGCGCTCACGCATCACCCTCATCGATGGTGCAATCGTCGTCGATCGGGCAAGCTTTCCGGTCGCTCAATACCAAGTGGCGCGACATTCCATGGGTCCGCGAACGAGACTCGCCACCATCGCCTTGGCGCTCAGCGCGTTGATCTCGATCCACGCAACGGCCGCAACGAGCGGCCCTGTCGCGCAGTTTTCTCCGCAGGGCACGGTCAAACAGGTTCGCCAGGTAACCGCGCGATTCGCGGTACCAATGGTCGCGCTCGGCGATCCGCGGCTGGCCGATCCGTTCGATATCGATTGCAAGGCGGCCGGCCATGGTCGCTGGGTGGACCCGCGCAACTGGGTGTACGACTTCGACGCGGACCTGCCGGGCGGCCTGCGCTGCACGTTTGCACTTCGTGCCGGCCTGCGATCGCGCGACGGCGCGCCGATCGATCGCGCCGAACGGTTCGCCTTCGATACCGGCGGGCCATCGATTCGCGCGTCGCTGCCGCAACAAGGCAGCACCGTCGACGAAAATCAGGTGTTTCTATTCGCGCTCGATTCGGCGGCGACGACCGAATCGATCGAACGCGGTGTGTATTGTGCGGTCGACGGCATCTCGGAGCGCATCCCGGTTCACGTCCTGACCGGCAAAGAACGCGCGGCGATACTCGATCAGCGTCGCGAGCTGGGCTACAGCTATTATCGGATCCTGTGGAAGGATGGCGCGCAGTCGACTGCACGCGTGCGCGACCGTGCGCTCGAAACCGCCGAAGCCGATCTCGTTGCACTCACCTGCAAACGCACTCTACCCAGCGATACGAAACTGCAGATCGTATGGGGTGCCGGTATCGAGGCGCCGAGCCATATCGCTACGACGAACGAACAGAAGCTGCCGTATCGGGTCCGTCCCGCGTTCACGGCGCATCTCGAATGCAGTCGGGTCAACGCGCGCGCCGGCTGCATTCCGCTGCAGCCGCTTCGACTACGCTTCAGCGCGCCGGTTTCCGCCGCCAGCGCTCGAGCCATTCGTGTTCTGATCGCCGACGGTACCGCGATGGCGCCCGAGCCTGCCACCGCGGGGATTGCGAGCGTCGATGACGTCACCTTCAAAGGTCCCTTCTCCGAAAACCAGACCGTCAAACTGATGTTGCCCCCCGGTTTGGTCGACGACATCGGCCGGCCGCTACTCAATGCCGACCGCTTTCCATTGGAGATCGCCATCGACAGCTATCCGCCGCTGGCGAAGTTTTCAGGCGAATTCGGGATTCTCGAAGCGAACGATGCAGTATTGCCGGTGACGTTGCGCAACGTCGAATCGCAACTACCGGCCAAACGCGTCGATCTCGCGGGCAAGCGGCTGCGCGAAGCATCCGACACCGCCCACGTGGCTTCGTGGCTGCGAAGAGTCGAAGCCGCCAATCGCCCGCACGGCACGTGGTCGTACAACTCAGCCGAGAAGAAATCGGCGTGGGTCGAACAGACCGCTGATCACTCGGTGTTCGCGCCGAGTGATGCAGCAGAATCGTTCAGCGTGCCCACCATCGGCGACGGGAACGCGCCGGTGCGGCCATTCGAAGTCGTTGGCATACCGTTACCGCGGCGGGGCTTCTATGTCGTGGAACTCGCAAGTCGGCGCCTCGGCGAAGCGCTGCTCGGCGGCGATCGGCCCCGCTACGTGTCGAGTGCGGTACTGGTGACCAATCTCAGCGTGCATTTCAAATGGGGTCGCGAATCGTCCCGCGTCTGGGTCACACACCTCGACGATGCAACGCCGGCGGACAACGTGGATGTCGAGATTGCCGATTACTGCACCGGCGCACCGCGCTGGCATGGTCGTACCGATCACGACGGCATCGCCGTTGTGGATGAGTCGTTCGGCGAACCCAATGGCAATGCGTCGTGCAGCTACGCATCGCCGTTGATGATCAGTGCGCGATCCGACGACGACTTCAGTTTCGCACTCTCGTTCTGGAACGAGGGTATTGCGCCATACGACTTCGCATTGAACGTCGGCGACGAATGGCAAGCCGATATCTATCACAGCGTCCTCGATCGTTCGCTGTTCCGCGCTGGCGAAACCGTATCGATGAAACACTTTCTGCGGCGGCACAGCACAGCAGGCGTGGAGCTGGCCGCGGCGCCACCAGGGGACCGCAAGCTCCGCATCACCCATCGCGGCAGCGCGACGCGCTTCGAATTCACAGCGACTTTCGACGCGACCGGCGTGGCCGAATCGACATGGCCGATTCCTCCGGACGCGAAGCTCGGCGACTACTCGATCGAGATCTACGGCAACGAAGGTTGGCATGACAGTGGCACATTCAAGGTGGAACAGTTTCGCCTACCGACCATTCGCGCGACGATCGACGGGCCTCCCCGGCCGCAGCTGCGTCCGTCCGAAGTGGCTCTGAACCTGCACGCGAGCTATCTCTCGGGCGGGAGCGCCGCCGGGATGCCCGTCAAAGTCCGCACCACGGTCGAGCCGCGGACCATCCGCTTCGCCGACTATCCCGACTACGAGTTCGGCGGGCCGGCGGTGACCGAAGGCATCACCCAATCGGGTCCGGCCGCATACGACTTCGAACGCGACACCCAAGCCAACGAGGCGATCAAGGCGCGCGTGATTCCGCTGAACCTGGACGACCAGGGTTCAGCGCGCGTCACCATTCCCGACATCCCGAAGGTCGAGCAAGCTTCGGTGCTGAATGCGGAAATGGACTACGCCGATGCAAACGGTGAATTCTTGACGTCCGCGACCCGTGTCGACCTGTGGCCCGCAGCCGTCACGCTCGGCATACACCGTGAAGGCTGGGCGGCAAGCACCGAACAGATGCGGTTTCGCGTTGTCGCACTCGATCTGCAGGGCCGGCCCGCAGCCGGACAGCGCATCGAAGTGACTTTGTACCGCGCTGCCAACTACTCGTACCGCAAACGCCTGATCGGCGGCTTCTACGCCTACGAAAGCATGCGTGAGATCCGCGCTCTGCAGCCGACCTGCGACGGCACGACCAACGCCCAGGGACTGCTGACCTGCGAAGTCGCTCCCGGCATTTCCGGTGAAGTCATCGTGGTCGCCCGCAGCAAGGATGCGGCTGACAACACGGTTGCCGCTTCAACGTCGATGTGGGTCGTTGATCAGGACCAATGGTGGTTCGGCGGCACCAGCGGTGATCGCATGGACTTACTGGCTGAGCAGAAGGAATACGAGCCCGGCGATACCGCGCGGTTTCAAGTACGCATGCCGTTCCGCAGCGCGACCGCGCTCGTCACGGTGGAGCGCGAGGGCGTTCTCGAAAGTTTCGTCACGACGCTCGACGGCAGCGATCCGATCGTCGAAGTCCCGATCACCGATGTCGATGCGCCCAACGTTTTCGTATCGGTCCTGGCGGTGCGCGGTCGCATCGGTACGTTCGCAAGCTGGCTCGCCGACATGGCACGGCGCTTCGATCTGCCCGAATTCATCTCCCGCAATGGCGGCCGGCCGACCGCCTTGATCGACCTGAGCAAGCCGAGCTATCGGCTCGGCACGGCGGAGATCCGCGTCGGCTGGAAGCCACACCGGCTCGACGTCACCGTCACCGCCGACCGGCCGAACTACGCGGTACGCCAACAGGCGCACATTAAAATCCACGTCGCGCGCGCCGATGGCAAGCGGCTGCCCGCCGGATCCGAAGTCGCGCTTGCGGCGGTCGACGAAGCGCTGCTCGAACTCGCTCCGAATCCGAGTTGGAATCTGCTCGACGCGATGATGGGGCGACGCGGCCTCGAAGTTTGGACAGCGACCGCACAGACGGAAGTGATCGGCCGACGGACATTCGGTCGCAAGGCGGTCCCGCACGGTGGTGGCGGAGGACGCGACCGCGCGCGCGAACTGTTCGACACCTTGCTGACGTGGCAGGGTCGTGTGAGTCTCGACACAAACGGCAACGCGCGGGCGACGATTCCGCTGAATGATTCGCTGACGCACTTTCGCATCGTTGCCGTTGCGAACGGCGGTGCCGATCTGTTCGGTACCGGCAGCACGCGGATCGCGACGACGCAAGACCTGTTGCTGCTGTCGGGCCTGCCTCCGGTCGTCCGCGCAGGCGACCGCTACGCGGCGACGTTCGTGCTACGCAACACCACCGATCATCCGATCGCGGCCGACGTCATTGCTGCGACCACGCCAGCGCTGAAGCCGGCGCTTGCGCACCAACAAATCGACATTGCCGCGGGCAGCGCGCGCGATGTCACCTGGCTGGTCGCCGCGCCACTCGGAACCGAAACGCTCGCGTGGGACGTTTCGTTGAAGGAAACCTCAGGTGCTGCGCACGACCGGCTCGCGGTGACTCAGCGTATCATCGCTGCAATTCCCGTGCGCACATTCCAGGCGACGCTCGCACAGCTCGATCGGCCGCTTGTCATGACCGCGCAACGGCCGACGGATGCGATTGCCGGCCGCGGCGGGCTCGACGTGTCATTACAGGCGCGGCTCGGCGATCGTCTCGATGGCGTGAACGAATACATGTCAAGGTATCCGTACGTGTGCCTCGAACAGAACCTGTCGAAGGCGGTAGCACTGCGCGACGCAGACGCGTGGCGGCACTGGATGGACCGCCTGCCCACTTATCAGGATCGCAACGGCCTGCTGAAATACTTCCCGTCGGACACGCTGGCCGGCGACGACACGCTGACGGCCTACGCGCTGGCGATCGCGGCCGAAGCGGGCTACGAGATTCCGCTGCCCGAGCTACATAAGATGTTCAGCGGGCTCACCGATTTCGTCGAGGGGCGCATCGATCTGAGCTCTGCACTGCCGACGGCGGATTTGACCATCCGCAAGCTCGCGGCAGTTGCGGCGTTGTCGCGGTACGAAGCCGCGCAGCCGCAGATGCTCGACAGCATCGACATCGATCCAGACAACTGGCCGACGTCGGCGGTACTCGATTGGCTGGACATCCTGCGTCGAATGCCGGGATTGCCCAACACCGAAGCGAGCACTGCCGCGGCCGAAGGCATCATCCGCGCGCGGCTGAATTTTCAAGGCACGACGATGGGCTTTTCGACACAGCGCGGCGACGCGCTGTGGTGGTTGATGATCTCCAGTGACTCCAACGCCGTGCGCGCACTGCTGACGCTGATGGACCGGCCGGACTGGCGGAGCGATATGCCACGCATGGTGCGCGGCGCGATCGGCCGGCAACATTTCGGGCATTGGAACACGACCGTCGCCAATGCCTGGGGTGTGCTTGCGATGGAGGAATTCTCCAAAGTATTCGAATCGGCACCGATCACCGGATCGACACGTATTGCCTACGGCTCCGTGAAAAAATTGCTGGCGTGGGCCGGAAAGCACGACGAACTGACCGTGCAACTGCCATGGCAGGCCGGACCTGAGACTCTCGAAGTGACCCAACTCGGCACCGGGCGACCGTGGGCGACTGTCCGTGCCACCGCTGCCTTGCCGCTGAAATCCGCGCTATCCAGCGGTTTTGCGATCACCCGCACTGTCACCGCGGTCGAGCAGGCTCGGCCTGGGCACTGGACCCGCGGCGACGTCGTCCGTGTGCATCTCGACATCGACGCGCAAACCGACATGACGTGGGTGGTCGTCGACGATCCAATACCCGCGGGTGCGACGGTGCTAGGCAGTGGACTCGGTGGTCAGTCGCGCACGTTGACCGACAACGAGAAGCAATCAGGCTGGGTGTGGCCCGCGTTCGAGCAGCGCACTTTCGATGCGTTTCGCACTTACTACCGGTTCGTGCCGAAAGGCACATTCAGCGCCGAGTACACGTTGCGGCTGAACAACCCCGGAACGTTCCAGTTGCCGCCGACGCGCGCGGAGGCGATGTACGCACCGGAAATGCTCGGTGAGCTGCCCAACACGCCTGTCAACGTGGAACCGTATCGATGACGTCTTGCGAGCGTACGGCGCTGACAGCGATCGTCGTCGCGGCCTCCGCAGTATGCGCACTGATCGTCTGGTGGCGTCTACCCGATTCGTCCGCCGTGCCCGATTTCGCGACCGTGCGTGCCCGTTGGCAACCGTCGGAGAGTTATCTGCTCGACCGTAATGGCGTCCTGCTCGACAGCACGCGGATGGACTACGGCGTGAGACGTTTCGGCTGGGTTGCGCTCGATTCGATTTCAACCGCATTGATCGACGCCGTCGTCGCTGCCGAGGATCACCGGTTCTGGATCCATCACGGCGTCGATTGGTGGGCGGTGCTCGGCGCGTTGCGTGACAACCTCACCGGCGTACGACGCCGCGGCGCGAGCACCATCACGATGCAGCTGGCGGCGATGCTCGATCCATCGATTGCGCGGCATCGTCGCGGCTGGAGCGACAAACTTGCTCAGGTGCGCACCGCCGTACGCATCGAATCGCGCTGGAGCAAACCGCAGATTCTCGAGGCCTATCTGAATCTGCTCGACTTTCGCGGCGAGCTGCAGGGCATCGATGCCGCGACGCGTCTGCTGGCCGGCAAGTTGCCGTCGGGGTTGTCGGTAGCCGAGAGTCTGGTGCTCGCCGCGTTGCTGCCTGCGCCGGCGATGGGCACCGAGAACGTCGCCGCGCGAGCATGCGTACGCGCGCACGCCGTGCGGTCGACACCGACCTGCAGTGCGATCACCGCAACCACACACACCATGCTCGATCGCGCCGCGCACCTGACCGATGCCTCGGACCTGGCTCCGGATCTCGCCGGCGCATTGCTCCAACGACCCGGCCAGCGCCTCCTCACCACGCTCGACGCCAACGTTCAGAGGATGGCGCGCGACGTCATGCGCAACCATCTGGCGGGCCTCGCACCACACAACGTGCGCGACGGCGCGGCACTGGTCGTGGATAACGCGACCGGCGATGTGCTGGCCTACATCGGTTCCGCAGGACCCCAATCGCGTGCACGACACGTCGATGGCGTGAGCGCGCATCGCCAGGCGGGATCCACGCTGAAGCCGTTCCTGTACGGCCTCGCACTGGAGCAGCGTTATCTCACCAACGCGTCACTGCTCGATGATTCCCCGATCAGCCTCGATACCGCAACCGGGGTTTATCTGCCGCAGAATTACGATCGCGACTTCAAGGGGCTGGTCAGCGTGCGCACCGCGCTGGGGAGTTCATTGAACGTACCCGCGGTACGCACGCTGGTACTGGTCGGCGTAGAAGCCTTCCGCGATCGGCTGCACGCGGTCGGCTATTCCGGGATCACGCACGACGGCGAGTTCTACGGCTACTCGCTGGCGCTCGGCTCCGCCGAAGTGAGCCTCTGGGAACAGGTCAATGCGTATCGCACCCTTGCGCGTGGCGGGCTCGCCTCACCGCTGCGGCTGCGCGCCGACGAGCCCACCGTGCCGCCTTCCCGGGTGTCGCCCGCCGTCGCGAGTTTTCTCGTCACCGACGTCTTGAGCGATCGCGCCGCGCGCGTTGCGACGTTCGGCCTCGACAACCACCTCAACACCGGCTTCTGGAGCGCTGTGAAGACCGGCACCAGCAAAGATCTGCGCGACAACTGGTGCATCGGCTTCACGGATCGATACACCGTTGGCATCTGGGTCGGCAATTTCGAAGGCGACTCGATGCGCGCCGTCAGCGGCGTCACCGGAGCAGCGCCAGCCTGGCACGACATCGTCGCGGCGTTGCACGCCCGTGGGGACTCGCACGCACCGGCGCCACCGGCGGGTGTGAATCGAGCCGCAGTGACCTTCGACGGTGGTATCGAGCCACCGCGCCAGGAATGGTTCGCGATGGGAACGGAACTCGCGGCGGTGGCGCCGGTGCCGTCGCGTGCCGCTCGAGCTCATATCGCAAGCCCCGGCAACGGACTCATCATCGCCATCGATCCCGACATGCCGCCCCAACATCAGCGCGTTCCGCTGCTCGCGCGCGGCACCACGAAGCAGTTGGCGTTTCGCCTCGACGGCATCGCGATCGGCCCGGCCGACACACAACTGATGTGGATGCCGCGCGCCGGCGCGCACCAACTCGCTCTGGTCGGTCCGTCCGGAACCGTCATCGATCAAGTGCTGTTCACCGTCCGGTGATCAGGAGATCACAACGACGAATCGTTCGGCATCGCGAGCGTTGATGAAAAGGCATGACGGCCCCCTTATCCATCTACAATACGCGGCGACCCCGTGAACCCGGATGATCCATGCAGCAGAGCCTCGAGCACCTGATCGCATTGCTCGATCTCGAAGAGATCGACGTCAACCATTTTCGCGGTTCGAGTCCAAACGAAGGTTGGCAGCGTGTGTACGGCGGCCAGGTGATCGGCCAGGCACTGGTCGCCGCATCGCGCACCGTCGTTCCGGAGCGTCACGCGCATTCGCTGCACGGCTATTTTCTGCGACCCGGCGATACGTCGGTGCCGATTCTGTACGTCGTCGACCGGATCCGCGACGGCAAGAGCTTCACCACCCGCCGCGTCGTCGCCATCCAGCACGGCAAAGCGATCTTCAACATGGCGATCTCGTTTCAGAACCACGAGGAAGGTCTGGATCACCAGTTCGACATGCCCGCGGTGCCGCAGCCGGAGGATCTCGAGGACGAAGCATCGCTGCGCCGGCGGATGTCGAAAGATCTGCCCAGCGAGTATCGCGAGATGTTCACTCGCGAGCGTCCGATCGAAGTGCGCCCGATCGATCCGAACGACTTCTTCAATCCGACGCCGCGCGCGCCTTTTCAAAACGGTTGGATGCGCGCGCGCGACGCGCTGCCCGACGATCTCCGCCTGCACCAGTGCGTGCTCGCGTATCTGTCCGATTGGTCGCTACTCGATACCGCCCTGCTGCCGCATGCGGTGTCGTACACGCAACAGAACCTGCAGAGCGCCAGCCTCGACCACGCAATGTGGTTCCACCGGCCGTTTCGCGCAGACGAGTGGCTGCTGTTCGTTCAGGACAGTCCAAGCGCATCCGGCGCGCGCGGCTTCAACCGTGGCCTGATCTACCGGCGCGACGGCGCGCTCGTCGCAAGTGTCGCCCAGGAGGGGTTGATCCGCCTCCATCGCGGGTCAGAGTCGCCCTGATCCCAGCGGGGTGACCCGCCAGTCTTTGCATTCGCCCAGACTTGACCACGATAATAACGAGCTTTGCGCTCGCGGCCCTCGCGAGATCAATCAACAGCCTTCAGGGGGAGTGAGTGCAGGACATCGAACACATAACCGGATCGGTCGATTCGCTGAAGAACTCGCTAGAGCAGCACCGCTATATCTGCAGCAATCAGATTGCGACCGCCGTCTACCTGGCATTCCATCTGAAGAAGCCCGTGCTGATCGAGGGTCCGCCGGGCGTCGGCAAAACCGAGTTGGCGAAGACCACCGCCACGATGTTCGATATGCCGCTGATTCGCCTGCAATGTTACGAGGGCCTCGATGAAGCCAAGGCACTGTACGAGTGGAAGTACGGCAAGCAGTTGCTGTACACCCAGGTATTGAAGGAAACCCTCGACGAAGTGCTGCAGGGTGCCAAAGGCTTCAGGGAGTCTGTGAGCCGGCTGCACGAGTTCGGCGACATTTTTTTCTCCGAGGAGTTCATCGAACCGCGACCGCTGCTGAAGGCGTTGAAGGAGGAGCACGGCTGCGTACTGCTGATCGATGAAGTCGACAAATCCGACCACGAATTCGAATCACTGCTGCTGGAAATCCTGTCGGACTTCCAGGTGTCGATTCCCGAGATCGGAACGGTGAAAGCCAAAGCCGAACCGCCGCTGGTGTTTCTGACCAGCAACAACACCCGCGAGATATCCGACGCGCTGAAGCGACGCTGCCTGCACCTGTACATTCCGTTTCCGGACATCGAGCTCGAGCAACGCATCATCCACGCGCGCGTACCGGAAATTCTGCCGGAGCTGCGCAGGCAGCTGGTCAACTTCATCCACGAACTGCGCGACCTGGACCTGAAAAAAGTGCCGGCCATATCGGAAACGATCGATTGGGCACGCACGCTGCTGCTGTTGCACGCGGAGCGGCTCGAACCGGAACTCGTCCGCGACACATTGAACGTGATCCTGAAGTTTCAGGACGACATCGTGAACGTCGAAGCCGAGTTGACGACGTTGACGAGCAAGGCGACAAAAGGCTAGGACAAATGCGGTCAGAGCGCTTTTCGCGGCGAAAATCACTCTGACCCATTTCTGGAGGCGCGGTGGAACGCACGCTATCCAACTTCATTCGCGCGCTGCGCAACGCCGAGGTCCGCGTGTCGACCGCGGAGACGCTGGATGCGTTCAACACGATGGAACTGGTCGGCTATCGCGACCGTGCGTTCCTGAAGGACGCGCTGTCGATGGTGTTGCCGAAGACCGCCGACGAGAAAGAATCTTTCAGCGACTGCTTCGACGCGTTCTTCTCGTTCAAGAAATTCGACACCGATCCGCCGCGCGAAGACGAGTCGTCGGCCGGCGCCGACAACACCGATGAGGAGGGCCGCGAACAGGATGGCGACGACGCGCAGGGCGGCCAAGGTGCCGAAGGGCGCGGTGCAGCAGCCGGCGGCAGTGGCGCGCGCAAGTCGAAGCAGCGCGGCGGCGAAGACGAAGCGGACGAAGACCTCGGCGAAGGCGAAATGTCCGAGCCGACGTCGAGCCTCGGTAAGCTGCTGATCGAAGGCGCGCGCGCCGAACTCGCGATGGCAATGGCGAGTGCGGCCGAAACGGTCGATCTCAAATCGATCCAGGTGTTCACGCAGAAAGGCCTCTACACGCGCAGGATCATGGAGGCGATGGGGCTCAACGACCTGTCGCGGGAAATCTCGTCGCTGCGGCAGAGCCGCGCGACGCCGGCGCGCAGACTGGGTCAGGAACTGAAAAAACGCCGGGAGTGGTTGCGTGAACAGGTGCGCGACTACGTCGAACAGCAATTTCTGCTGCACGCGGATGCGACCGGACGGCGCCTGCGCGAAGAGCTGTTGCGCAAGGTGAAACTATCCAACGTCGAACAGCGCAACTTCCGGCTCATTCAGGAAGTCGTGTTCCGGATGGCGAAAAAACTTGCCGCGCTGCATTCACGCCGCAAGAAGGTCTTCAAGCGCGGCGCGTTGAACCTGCCTCGCACGCTGCGCCGCAACATGGCGTACGACGGTGCAATCTTCGATCTGCACTGGAAATCGGTGAAGATCGACCGGCCCAAGGTGTTTGCCATCTGCGACGTCAGCGGCTCCGTTGCCAACTACGCACGCTTCATGTTGATGTTCCTGTACAGCCTCGAAGAGGTGATGCCGAAGGTGCGTTCGTTCGCGTTTTCGTCGGACCTGGCCGAGGTGACCGAGCTGTTCGAACGGAACAACATCGAAGATGCAATTGCCAAGGCGCTGCGTGACTACAGCGGTGGCTCCACCGACTACGGCCAGGCGTTCGCCGACTTCAAGAAGCTGTGTCTCGACGACGTCGACAACCGCACCACGATCATCATCCTCGGCGATGCCCGCAACAACTATGGCGAGCCGCGCACCGACATCCTCAAAGAGATGTACGACCGCTGCAAACGGCTGATCTGGCTGAATCCGGAATCTCGCAACAGTTGGACCGTCGGCGACGCCGAGATGCGCCGCTATTCTGCCTACGCGCACCAGGTGGAGGAATGCAACAGCCTCATGCATTTGGAGCGCATAGTCGGTAACCTGCTGCGCACCGTTCAGTAGCGCGCCGTACGCGACATGAGTGAAGTCATCACCGATTCTGGCGACTCCTTCACCCGCACGGCCGCGCGTCAGCTACTGCTGCTTGCCGCACTCGGGGTCGCTGCATTCATCGCGTTGGCGATGCTGCTGGGTTGGCTGTCGCGAGTCACCAGCGGCAGCGAGGGTCTTTCGGACGCCGTCGATCCCTTGACGAAGACGATCACGCTGGCGATCGGCGCCGAACCACCGCAACTCGATAGCTCCCGCGCCACGGACCAGGTCAGTGGCTTCGTGCTGGGTCATGTGATGGAAAGCCTGTTGCGCCGCGGTCCGGGTACCAAGCTGGAACCCGGGGTCGCGCAGCGCTGGGAGATCACGCCGACCGGCGCCACGTTCTGGCTGCGCGCCGATGCCCGCTGGAGCGACGGTAAACCTGTCACCGCGCACGACTTCGTGTTCGCATGGCGCAAGGTGGTGGATCCGGCGACTGCATCGGAATACGCGTTCTTTCTGTTTCCGGTGAAAAACGGCGAGCGCATCAACGAAGGCCAACTGGCAGTCGATGCGTTGGGCGTGCGCGCCGTTGACGACCGCACCCTTGCGGTCGAATTCGAACGGCCGACGCCGTACTTCGAAAAGCTCGTGGTGTACGCCACGTACGGAGCCATTCGGCAGGATTTCTACGAAGCGAGCAACGGCCGCTACGGCGCGGACGCCGACACGATGCTTTACAACGGGCCGTTCCGCATCACCACGTGGGTGCACGGCGCACATCTGCGCATGGAGAAGAATCCGTACTACTGGAACGCGGACCGCATCCGGCTCAACGTGATCGACATCCCATATGTCACGGCCGATCCGAACGCGGTGCTGAATCTGTTCAAGGATGGCAAGGTCGCCACTGCCGGACTCGACGCGGACACGCTGGAAAACGCACTCGAACAGGGCTGGCCGATCCACCGATTCACCGACGGCTCGGTGTTCTACATCGAATTCAACCACCGGCACGGCCGCCTGACAGACAATCTGAATCTGCGCAAGGCGCTGCTGCTGGTGGCGGATCCAAGTGAACTCGTCAACAAGGTGATGAAGCTGCCGGGTAACCTGCCGGGTATCTCGCTGTTCCCGGCGTGGCTGCGCGGTACGAATGGCTATTTTCGCCAGGAGTATCCACCGCAACCGCTGCGCGTGGACATACCCGCCGCGCGCCGCCATCTGGAACTTGCCAAACAGGAACTCGGCCTCACCAAGTGGCCGCCGCTGGTGCTGCTGACCGGCGACAATCCGCAGTCGGCGACGCAAGCCGAGTATTTCCAGAACGTCTTCAAGCGCACGCTCGGCCTCGACATCAAGATCGACAAGCAGATCTTCAAGCAGCGCCTCGCGAAGATGACCGCGGGCGAGTTCGACATGGTCATGGCGGGCTGGGGGCCGGACTACGACGATCCGCTGACGTTCGCCGATTTGTTCACGTCGTGGAACAAGAACAATCGCGGCGAGTACTCCAATCCGAATCTCGACCATCTGGTGCGCATCGCCCAGAGCTCGCTCGATACGAAGACGCGCATGGATGCATTCGGCGAGATACAGAAGATCGTCCGCGACGACGTCGTGATCATTCCGAACTACGAACGCGGCCTGGTGTATGTGTCGGATCCGCGCCTGAAAGGCGTCGAGCGGCGCGTCGTCGGCGCCGATCCAGACTATACCAACGCCTATATCGAGGGGAGCCGATGATCCACCGCCGCGTCGGTCGACGGCGCTAATCGAAATGTTGCGCTACACGATCAAGCGGCTGATTCAAGGCGTCATCACAGTCTGGTTCATCGCCACCGCGACGTTCATCGCGATGCACGCGGTGCCGGGCGATCCGCTGATCAACGACAAGGCCGTCACGGCGCAGGTCCGCAAGAATCTCGAAGCGAAATACGGCCTCGACAAGCCGGTGAT
Organism: uncultured Gammaproteobacteria bacterium; assembly: GCA_963812255.1. Taxonomy (GTDB): domain Bacteria; phylum Pseudomonadota; class Gammaproteobacteria; order Pseudomonadales; family Azotimanducaceae; genus DATJGR01. The sequence goes on from CAWEUM010000003.1 coordinate 840,603, forward strand.
GCAGCAATACCTGATCTACATGGACAACATGCTGCGCGGCGACTTCGGTATTTCGTTCACGCAACAGAATCGCAGCGTCAACGACATCATCATCAAGCATTTTCCGGTGTCGGCGACGTTGGGCATTCTGGCGATCGTATTCGCCGCCATCGGCGGCGTGCTGTGGGGTGCACTCACCGCGCTGTATCGCAATCGCCTGCCGGACATCGTGATCATGTTCCTCGTGATACTGGGCATCTCGGTACCGAACTTCGTGTTCGCCGCGCTCGGTCAGTTGGGGCTGGTGAACCTCAATGCGCTGTTTCATCGCACACTGTTGCCTGTCGCGGGCTGGGGCAGCGTCGCGCACATGATCGTACCGTCGCTGGTACTCGGTCTCGGCACGATGGCGTTCCTCACCCGGCTGATGCGCTCTTCGATGCTCGAGATCGTCAACGCAGACTATGTGCGCACTGCCAAGGCGAAAGGCCTGCCGATTACCCGCATCTTTCTGAAGCATGAGTTGCGCAATGCGATCCTGCCGGTCATCACCGTGCTCGGCCCGGCAATCGCCGCAATCACGACCGGCGGTTTCGTCGTCGAACTGGTGTTCGCAATTCCGGGCCTCGGCCGTTATTTCGTGCAGGCAGTCCAGCAACTCGACTACACCGTGATCATGGGTACCACCGTGTTCTACGGCGCTTTTCTGGTGTTCATGGTCATCCTCGTCGATCTGCTTTATGGGTTCGTCGATCCGCGCGTCAGGCTCGAGTAGTGGTGGCGAGTAGCGATGGCTGAATCCGCCCTGCCCGCTCACGCCTTCGAACCGGTCGCTGCCGAGCGCGTCCGGCACGAAATCTCGCGACCATCGTTGTCGTACTGGCAGGATGCCTGGCTCAGATTGAAGCGCAATTCGCGCGCACTGATGTCGCTGTACCTCATCGTGGTGCTGCTGCTGTTCACGGTACTCGGCCCATTCCTGTGGCGCGTCGATCCCGCCAGCCAGGACGTCGACCAGGTCAGTCAATCGCCGTGGGCCGATCGCACGGCTACCGTCGTCGCGCCTTATCAGTCCTGGCAGGGCGTCACGGCAGCGCCGACGGCGGGGTCAGCCACGCCGATTGCGCTTTCGCTCGCGCGACCCGCCGATACCCAGTCCGTGCGTCTGGTGTGGAGTCCCGATTCGCGCGCCGCCGGGTATCGCATCTACCGCAACATCTTCGAGCCAGGACCGACCCACGCCTTAGGACTACCGTTGGGCGAGGTATATGGCGCAGATCACGTCAGCTTCGAAGATCGACTCAATCTGGTGCCGGAGACTTACTACTACACGGTGGTGCCGTTCAGCGCCGACGGAAAGGAACTGGCGCAGACCGCGCGGCTGACGGTGCATCCGGTCCGCGTGATTACCCCAGACACTGCGATCGAGCGTGGCCTCGCGCCACCGAACGCGGACCTGACACCCGGCGATACGATACGGCTCGCACTGCACCCGATGGGCACCGACTATCTCGGCCGCGACATGCTTGCCCGCTTGATCTACGGAGCGCGCGTGTCTTTGTTCATCGGCATCGTTGCGCCGCTCTTCTACGTGCTGATCGGTATCCTGTACGGTGCCACCGCCGGATTCCTCGGCGGTCGCATCGACCAACTGCTGATGCGATTCACCGATTTCGTCATCGCACTGCCGTTTCTGCTGTTCATGATCCTGTTCAAGATCGCGTTCGGCATCGGACCCGGCGAGAGCGGCATCGTCCCGATGCTGGTGGCACTGGTGTTGCTCAGTTGGCCCGGTACCGCGCGGCTCGTGCGCGGTCAGATCCTGCAGATCCGTGAGGAAGCCTATATCAACGCATCCCGATTGCTCGGCGCGCCGACGCGTTATCTGATCCTGCGGCACATGATTCCAAATACGCTCGGTGTGATCCTGGTGACACTGACATTCGCAGTGCCGGGTGCGATCTTCACCGAAGCGTTTCTGTCTTTCATCGGCATGGGTGTCGCGCCACCCACACCATCGTGGGGCAGTATGTGCAACGACGGCATCAAGACGATGCTGACGCATCCGCACGAGCTGATATTTCCGGCCGCGTTCATCTCCGTCACGGTGCTCGCGTTCAACCTGCTCGGCGACGGCCTGCGCGATGCGCTCGACGCTCGCATGAGATCGCGCGAATGACCCAGCCGTTACTCGAGGTCGCGGATCTTCACGTGGAATTCGACACCTACGGCGGCACCGTGCACGCGGTGCGCGGCGTCAGCTTCAAGGTGGAGCCTGGAGAAACGCTGGCGATCGTCGGCGAATCGGGCTGCGGCAAGTCGGTGACAGTGCAGAGCATCATGGGCCTGATCCCGATGCCGCCCGGCCGCATCACTGCCGGCCGCGCACAACTGCGCGGCCAGGACATTCTGCGCAGCAAGCAGATCAACGGCGCCGACATTCGCGGCGACGAAGTCGGCATGATATTTCAGGATCCGATGACATCGTTGAATCCGACGATGACGATCGGCGATCAGATCGCCGAGACCCTGATCGTGCACCGCAATTTCAGCAGCAAAAATGCAGCCAATCGCGCCGTCGAACTGTTGAGCGCTACGCGCATTCCGGATGCCGCCAAACGCGCCCGGCAATATCCGTTCGAATTCTCCGGGGGCATGTTGCAACGCGCGATGATTGCTGTGGCGATCGCCTGCGAACCGGCGATTTTGATCGCGGACGAACCGACCACTGCATTGGACGTGACGATTCAGGCGCAGATTCTCGATCTGCTGAAGGACATCCAGCGCGAGCGGCACATGGCAATAGTACTCATCACGCACGACCTCGGCGTCGTGGCGCGCATGGCAGACCGCGTCAACGTGATGTATGCCGGTGAAATCGTCGAGCGCGGCAGCGCGCAGGACATCTTCTATCGTTCGGCGCATCCGTACACGCTGGGCCTGCGCGACGCGATGCCGTCTAACAGTTCCGAGGTGTCGCACCGTCTGCAACCGATCGACGGCAGCCCGCCAGACCTGTTCGCGCCACCAGTCGGCTGCGGTTACTTCGCGCGCTGTCCGCATGCGATGCAGATCTGTCAGAGTGAACGACCGCCGTTGTTCGACGTCGGCGACGCTCACGCATCGCGTTGTTGGCTGCAACACGCCGACGCGCATCGCGATATCGAGCGCATCTACATCGCACCGCGCACACAACCGACATCTGCATGAGCATCCTCGTCACCGCAGACAAGCTGACCAAACACTTCGCGATTGGCGGTAGTCAAATCGTGCACGCGCTCGATGAAGTGACACTGTCGATCGCCGAGAAGGAGATCGTCGGACTCGTCGGCGAAAGCGGTTCAGGGAAATCGACATTCGGCAAAGCGCTGGTCGGTCTGCACGACAAAACGGGCGGTACCGTCACCTATCGTGATGAACGCCTGCCGCAAATCTACACACCATCGGATTTTCAGCGCCACGCAAAACGCATGCAGATGATTTTCCAGGATCCGTATTCATCGCTGAATCCGCGGATGACCGTCGGCGAAATCATCGGCGAAGGGCCTCGGCTGCACAGCCGTGATTCATCCGCACAGGTGCGCGAGCGGGTCGCCGACTGGTTGCGCCGCGTCGGTCTGGAGCCGGACCACATGTCGCGCTATCCACACGAGTTCTCCGGCGGACAACGGCAACGCATCGGTATTGCACGCGCGTTGATCATGCAGCCCGAGTTCGTCGTCTGCGACGAGCCGATCTCGGCGCTCGATGTCTCGGTGCAGGCACAGGTCGTGAATCTGCTCGACGAATTGAAGACGTCGATGGGGCTGACGCTCCTGTTTATCGCTCACGACCTATCGATGGTGCGCTACGTATCGGATCGCATGGCGGTGATGTATCTGGGTTCGCTGGTCGAGGTCGGTCCCTCCGACGGGGTGTTCTTCGAGCCGCAGCACCCCTATACGCAATTGCTGATCGGCTCGAATCCGGAACCGGATCCAATTGCCGAGAGGTCGCGAAACAGCAGTGAAATCATTGGTGAAATTCCCTCACCGGTAAACATTCCGCCGGGTTGCCGGTTCGCCAACCGGTGTCCGAAGGTGATGGATGTGTGTCGCGTGGCGCGGCCGGCATTGATTCCGCTGAAGGATGCGGACGCGCCGGAGCGGTTCGTCGCCTGTCATCTGTTCGACTGAGGCGCACGAGCGCGTTGCAGCACCGCGCCGAGTCTTCGTCGTAAAGTCCGAAATGCGCGCGCGTCGTACGCAGATAGCAGCGCCTCCAGATCCCCTTCGACGATGAACGGCGCATGCCGCAGCAACCGCGTGAGGTCGCGCTCCGCCGCGCGCGATCGCGTTGCCACATGGCGCGCTTTTTCGAAATCGATCAGCCAGCATCGATGCGGCGCGGCGACGTCGATGAGCACGTGCTTCGGATAAACCGCGCCGTGCAGAATTCGGGCGTCGTGCAGACGCGCCAGCATTGCAGACACATCGCGCAGCACGGTGGCGCGATCCGATAGAGTCGCCGTCGCCAGCGCGTGTTCGAGATCCGCCGTGCCATCGATTTCCTCGAGCAGCAGCAGCGCGCGATCGTCCGATCCTTCCGTGTAGTGGATCACCTTCGGCACACCCACACCCAACGCACGCGCGCGATTGAGGAAGCGCACCTCGCGGCGCAACGTCGGTGTACGGCGAAACGCGTTCCACGGCGGCCGGCAGAAGAATGCCTGTTGACGCTTGATGAATATGCGCGCGTGCGCGGCGAACTCAGGCCATCGCGCTGCGTCAGCGACGCCGACGGCGCTGGTACCCGCGCCGCGATGGTTCGGTTCGTCCAGCAACCGCACGTTGCGATCCCAAAGCGATTCGAAGTTCATGAACTGTCGCTGCGCGTGTCAACAGAACCGGACGATGATTTCCATCGAACGCCGGTCGGAGCACCCAGATTGCAACGGTACAAGCGCCAAACACCTCGACAGTCGACAATGCGACACAGCTCGCGGAACCAAACCGCTGCGGCGCGTCTCCAACTCCCGCTGAGCAAACGGGGGCTCTCCTTCACCGCAGTCGCGTGAACACGTGTCGGGAGTGGTTTGTCGCCCATCCTAGTTGTTGCATTGGGGAGATTCATCATGCAGTTTCGCTTAACACAATCTGCCGCAGTCATTGCATTGGGCCTGTCCGCGTCTTTTGTCGCAACCGCCTGGGCCGAGGAAATCAAGCCGCCGGACAAGGCGCCGACCAAAGGCATCGAGGAAGTCATCGTCACTGCGGAACGCACCGAAGCCAGCGTGCAAGACGTGCCGATCGCGGTCACCGCGCTGAGCGGAAAGATGCTTCAGGACCGACAAATCCTGGGCACCTCCGACGTGCAGATGAACGCACCGAACGTCAGCTTCACACCAACGAATTTCGGCAGTTCCAGCCTGTCGATTCGCGGTATCGGCCGCCTCGTAACTGCCGGCTCCGGCGATGCCGGTGTTTCGATTCACATCAACGACGTCCCGTTCGCGACGAACCTGACCGCAATGGAATTCTACGACATGCAGCGGGTGGAGATTCTGCGCGGACCGCAGGGCACCTTGTACGGCCGCAACGCAACCGGTGGCGTCATGAACATGATCACCAACAAGCCGAATTTCGACGGCTTCTCCACCAATGTCGAAGCCGAGTATGGCAATTATCAGAACGAGCGCATCAAGGCCATGGTGAACATGCCGATCACCGACACGTTCGCGTTGCGATTTGCCGGCCAGGGCTTGAGCCGTGACGGATACACCGACAACAAGTACAAAGCGCCGGGCATCGACAACAACGTGGACGGCCGCGGCATGTACAGCTACCGGATTTCAGGTCTTTGGGACATCACGGACAATGCCAACGCCTGGTTTCTGTATTCGAAGTTCCACGAGGACGACAACAGGACGCGCATCACCAACCAGGTCTGCGCCACCAACCCGCTGCCGACCTCCGGCTGCCAGACGGACAAGTTCGGCTTGCAGGGCGTAAACCAGGGCTCAACGACCGGTGGCATCTTCTTCGGTCTCGCCGGCGCGCTGCCACTGGGTGAAGCCACCGCACCGGGTCTGACACGGCCGAAGTTGGGATTACGCGATATGTGGACCGACTTCAATCCGAAGTACTACTACGACGAAAACATCATCTCGGGCGGCGTCAACTACGAATTCGACAAATTCACCGTCAGCCTGATCGGCGGCGTGCAGGATACGAACTTCCGCTCGTTACAGGACTACAACATGGACGTCGGCGCCGATCTAAATCCGACGGCTGCGAATCCCTCGGGTGTGTACCCCACGTCGTCGGTCGTCGGCGGCTTGCAGCATTCACCCTGCGGTACCGTCGAGGACGGTAACTTCGGCGCGATCGGTGGCTGCGTGTATTCCAATCCGATCGCCGCCGGCGGCACACGCGTGTACAGCTACGACCGGTCGGATTCGACCAGCAACTATTGGACCGCGGAACTGAAGGTGCAGTCACAGTTCGATGGCCCGTGGAATTTCCTGCTCGGCACGAACTACTCGACGTCACGCAGTTCCGGAGACTATTTCGTGATCTCGAATTCGCTCGACGTCGTCACCGCGCAGGGTTCGCCATTGCTCGGCTTCCCGCCGCTGTATCCGGGACAGTTCGACTCGACCGGACAGAATCCAGGGTACGAGACGCGCAGTTACGCAGGGTTCGGCGAGTTGTACTTCAAGCCTACCGAGACGGTTAAGCTGACGGCCGGGCTGCGCTACAACAACGACTATAAGGAAGTGCAGGATCGCGGACTGCTGTACAACTCGATCAATTGGAATGCGGCCTTGGGCGGCGCGCTTGGCCCCGATCCGGTCTACGCAAGAACCACCTTCACTCAATACATTACGACCGGCGTCCTCAATCCCTGCGCAGGATGTGCAGACGGTTCGGCACAACTCTTCCACTACTATGGAATCGACCCGGCCCTTGTCGCGAGCGCGGCCGCAACGCCTGGCATCGGGGGGATCGTTCAGCGCATCGGTGTCTCAGGGATGGTACCGATTGTCCCGCAGGTCAACGAGGCGCGGAATCTGACCGGCAGCCCGCACTACAACACGTTCCACGAGTTCACCGGTCGGCTCGGCGTCGACTGGGCGGTGAACGATCAGAGCAGCCTGTATGCGTTCTACAGCCGCGGGTACAAACCAGGCGGCTTCAATCCGCCGATCAACCCGAGCTTCCAATCGACTACACCCTTCCTGTTCGACAGCGAACAGATCGATGCGTATGAGGTCGGCAGCAAGAATCTGCTGCTCGACGATCATCTGCAGCTCAATGTAGCGGTGTTCCACTACAACTACGAAGGGCTGCAGATCGCGAGCATTCAGAACAACACCGCAGTGAACCAGAACGTCAACGCGAACATCACGGGCCTGGAGCTCGAGTCGTTCTGGAAACCGGAGCAGCTGGAGAATTTGTCGATCGACTTCACGTATTCGTATCTGCACACCGACATCAAGAATATCGAGCTGCTCGACACCGCGTCGCGTACACAAGGTGATCCGTCGTTGATACTGCTGAAGAACATCGACCCGGGTTCGAATACCGGCATCAACTATGTGGCACCGATTGCACAGTTGACACCGGCGCTCGTCGCGGACGCTATAGCCAACGGCGCAGCAATCGGCCCGGCACAGGCGCCAGACGCGCAATATCCAAACGGCATCCCGGCGTACTTCAGCCGCGACTACCTGCTTGCCAACGGAGTGGCTGCCAACGATGGCGTGCTGACGAATCTAGGTGGCAACAAGCTGCCGAATGCGCCGCAGAACAAGATCAACATCGGCATCTCGTACGCGTTCGACTTCAGCTTCGGCACCATCACACCGCGCTATTCGTTCTACTGGCAGGACAGCTCTTACGCCCGCGAATACAACCGCAAAGGCGACAAGATCCCGTCGTGGACCCAGCAGAACGCGTCGATCAACATCGATTCGGCCGGCGGTGCATGGAGCGCCAAGCTGTGGATTCGCAACATCGCCGACAAGGACAACGTTACGGGACACTACCTGACGTCGGATACGTCGGGACTTTTCCAGAACTACTTCCTGACCGAGCCGCGCGTCTACGGCGCAACGGTTTCGTATACCTTCAACGGAAATGGCGCGTAACGACCGCGGCAACGCTGACATGAGGGGCGCTTCGTGCGCCCCTTTTTTTATCTCGCCGAAACAGCTCGCGAATGCGTGGTTGAATGCCTTCCTCACAGGACCGACCATGCAAGTGATCGACGGAGAATGACCGATGCGCTCACGCCACGCCGATACGTTTAATCATGACGCCGACGCACCCGATTACGACGACGACGTGTGCGATGAGGCGCACCCGATTCGAACCGGCTACGCCGAGTTGCTCGCGTGGGTCGCGCGCAGCGCGCAAATCGACAGCCGACACGACGTGCTGGAACTCGGCGCCGGCACCGGTAATCTGACCCGGCTGCTGCTGCCCGCTCGCCGCATCGTCGCGGTCGACGTGTCTCGCGCGATGCTCAACGTTGCAGCGAACAAGACCGCGAAGGCCGATTCATCGAATTGCATCGAATGGACCCGCGACGATCTGCTGGCCTACTTCGACAGCGACCCCGCGCAGTTCGACCGGATCGTCTCGACCTATGCAATCCATCATCTGCAAGGCGACGAGAAGCGCGTGCTGTTCCAACGAATCCGCGCTGTTGCGAAGCCCGGCGCGCGAGTGGTGTTGGGTGATCTGATGTTCGAATCGGCGCAACATCGCATCGACGCACTGGCGCGCTACCAGCAAACGTGGCCGGATGTTGCCGAAGCGATCGAGCAAGAGTTCTTCTGGATGCTCGACGAGAGCGTCCAAGCATTGAAAGACTTGGGCTTCGAAGTGGCGAGGCGCCGCTTCAGCGACCTGTCGTGGGGAGTGGGGGCAACACTAAGCTGAGATGCCACCGTCGCGCCGCAGCCACTTTTCCGCCATCCGCAGCATCGAAGGCTCGCGCGTTACGGCACCAATCTCTTCGATCTTCACCCAGCGCAGCGCGTGCGACTCGTTGCTGATGCGGAAGTTCTCACCGGCGGCGACGAGCGCAAACCGTGCATCGAAATGATGATGCGCAGGATCATCGCCGCGTGCCGGAATCAGGTGAATATCAATATCGAACAGATCGTCGCTGAACGGTACAACCATGAGGCCCGATTCCTCGTGCGCTTCACGACAGGCAACACGCAACACATCACCATCGCCGTCGCTGTGACCACCCAGCTGTAGCCACCGATCGAGTTTGCGGTGATGTGTCAGCAACACGCGGTTGCGCTGCGAGTTGACGACCCACGCGGAACCCGTGACATGTCCGCTCCAACAGTCGCGCTGGAAGCAATTCGGCTCGCTGTTCGCGAACACCTCGAAGCGATCGACCGTCGCCGCCTCTTCGGGATAGCGAGTTCGATAGTCAGCCAGCCGTTCGACGAGGCGTTTGATTACACCGTCACCGTTCATCGGACTATCATGCCGAGATCACATCACCGACTCAAAAGGAAAGCCCATGCTCGCAGTCATCGCAACTCTAAAAGTGGTCCCCGGCAAAGAAGCCGAATTCGAGCACGTCATGCTCGGTCTGGCAAAGGAAGTCCGCGCAAACGAACCCGGTAACAAGCTGTACACGCTGACGAAAACCGAGGGCGGCGAGTACCTGATGCTGGAACTCTACGAGTCGGATGAAGCGCTCGCGGCGCACGGTCAGACGGCGCATTTCAAGGCGGCGGGACCGAAGTTCGCCGGCCTGATGGCGGGTCGGCCGGAGATCCAGCGCCTCACGGTCGTGGGTTGACGTCCAACAAAAAAGAAGGGGGGCATTGAGCCCCCCGTTCAAATCGACAATCAGAAAGTCGTCATTTGATCGCGCCGAATCTGTAGTCGACGGATATCCCCATTGACTGCGGGTTGGTGTTCGCGCCGGAACGTCGGAAGTTGAGGTCTTCCGTGGAGCCGTAGTGGTCGACCTGGCGGACGCCAATCTCATCGAACACGTTGTTGACAAATCCGGCCACGGTCCAAGCGGTACTCGGCGAGACCCACGTCGCCCGTACGTCGGTGCGCTGATACGACGGCGCCGCATCTTCGTTGGATTCGAACGCCGAGAAGTACACCTTGTCGATCCAGCTCCAGTTCACGAGGAACGTCACTGCGCCTTTATCGCCCAGTTGCCAGTTGTACTGCGCATAGACGCCGCCTTTCATCTCCGGCACCTGCAGCATCTGTTTACCCTTCAGGTCGATCGGTACATTGAGGGGGTCGAACAATGACGGCGGCCGGTTCGGATCGTTGGGATCGTTGACGGTGAAGTTGTCGGTGTACTCGCTGTGGGTATAGCTGAAGTTGGCACCCAGTGTGATGCTGTCGGTGATCAACCAATCGAGGTCGGTATCCCAGCCGATGATCTGCGCCGTCGGGACGGAGAATACGCTGGTTGAGGTGTTGAGCGGATTGAACAGCGACGGACCGGTTCCGAATGTCTCAACGTTCTTGTAGTCATACAGGTAGACAGCACTGTTGAGCTGCATGGTGCCGTCGCGCAACGTCCCTTTGTAGCCCAGCTCGTACGAGATCAGGCTCTCGGTCTTGAAAGCCCTGTTCGCGCTGAAGAAAACCAGGTTGAACCCGCCGGCACGTGAGCCTTTGGTCGCCGACAGGTAGATCAGGTCGTTGTCGGTGGGTGTCCAGTCGAGGTTGACACGCCAGGTGATGTCATCGTCCTTGCGCTCTTCCTGCCGCCACAAGCTGAGACTGGCGGGCACACCCACCGGCAGAAGGCGTTGCGGATTGAGGATCGTACCGTCCGCCCCGAGATACCCGAACGCCTGGTTCACGGCAGCAAGAGACGAAGTACCCCCAGTAGGCGCGAATCCCAATGTCGCGATCTGATCCTCAGCGTAGAACCAGAGGTTTTCCTCTCCGGTCAATTGGTCGCGCGCCCAGCGTGCTCCCAATGTCAACGCGAAGTGTTCATTGAACGTGTACACACCCTGCGTGTAGGCCGCGTACGAATTTCGTTCGGAACGCGTCTGGTACTGCTCGTTGTTGGCGGACGTGAACGGATTCTGGTGCACGACATGTCCATTCGTGTTGCCTTGCCAACTGCCGTAGCAATAGGTCGACTTGGACGACCTCGAACAACCCCGGTATGCAATTGAACGGGGCCTGCCCACCGTTTACCGCAATCGTCCCGTATTGCTTCGCCGTGAACAGCGTCATCTGGGGCAATGAATCCATGAACGCAAGACCCGGAGAGATGGCTCCGTAGGGAACGGGGTTCGCGGCCGTACCGAACGCCGGATTCGCGTAACGCGACGAGCAGGGTTGGTTCAGCACGCAGTTGCTGTCGTAGAAATCCCCGCGCTGGGTGATCTTGGAATCGTAGTAGAACAACCCCGTCGTCAGCGAAAAGTTGTCCGAGATATCGGTGAACGCCTGCAATTCATGCGAGACGTACTCCGCCTCCTGACTGACATAGAACTGGTTGTCGAATATCGTATTGTTGGTCAGATCGGTATCGGTATTGCGATCGTAGAAGAACGACGAGTAGCCGAAGATGTACTTCAACGTCGTGCCGTCGCTGACCTGCCAGGACATCTCCGACGTGCCGGCGTGCTGGTCGAACCCTTCGTTCTGCAGACCGTTCGTGGCGGTCACGATGTCGGTACCTTTCAGGTTGTCGAAACCCAATACGCGCAGCTTTGAAGGATCGGAGCCGTACGCGAAGTTCGGGTGGGTGATCGTGCCGGTACCCGTTGCCGAATCAACACCCGCCACCGCGCGTTGCGCCGTTACAGTCGATCCATCCGTAGGGTTCTTAAACGTGAACGTCGGCAGTCCGCTCACCATACATCCCACGCCATTGCGGATACCCGGGTGTCGCGACGGTCGCGGTTCGAGTAAATTGGTCGGGGCAGGCGGTGGCCGGGTTTACAGCCCGATAGCCGAATGCGTACGTGGACGTATCGCGCGCATTCTTGCTGGAATCGCCGTTCTCGGAGAACGTGATGATACCGGCCGCATCCGCGCCACCCATCCGGCGCCGCGAACTCCGCTCATTGCCGCGAATGTACCAACTGAATTCATCGCTCGGCGTCCACAAGAACGCGAGCGAATAGTTCTCGTCGCCCACACTGTCTGCCGCCTGGTTGCCGGACAGATCTTTGACTTCGACCGTCGCGCTTACGCTTCGTGCCCGTCACGCGTGCGTCCAGAATGCCCGGAATGATCGGCCCGGACAGCATCCCGTATTCTTCTTGCAGGCCGTTGTCGCCGGTGATGACCTTGGCTTCGCCTTCGAACTCGTCCGTCGGCTTCTTGTTGATGAAGTTCACCGCACCACCAATCGCATTGCGGCCGTACAACGTGCCCTGCGGACCGCGCAACACTTCGACCCGTTCGATATCGAACAAGCCGCCTTCGCTCGAGGCGATACCGAAGTCTTCCGAGTACACACCGTTTGCGTACGTCGCAATGCCGGGGTCCCCGCCGAGGTTGCGGAAGTTCCGGCCGATACCGCGAATCGCCATGTCATATGGCTGAATGACCGCGGCAGGAATCAGGTTCTGCAGGTCTTCCGCGTTGCGGATACCAAAGTCTTCGAGCATCTGGCCGGTGAAGGCCGTGATCGAGATGGACGTGTCACTGATGCTCGCCTCTTTACGTTCGGCGGTGACCACCACCTCTTCGATCTGACGCTTCGCAGCGGGTGACGCAGTTGTCGCTGCGGCTTCCTCCGCAGATACCGATTGCGCCATGAACGCAGCCGCGAAAAGCACCGGCACGCTGTAGGCACATGACCGAACCAATCCACGGAACCAAGATGAAAAATCAGAAACTGTTACGCGACTACGACCAGCATCGGCGCACGCGCCGACGCGCTCCCTTGAGCGGATTGCCATGCGATTGAACTCCCCGTTTGAATGGACCCCACCTATAAACTGCCAAACTGCCGAAACAGGCGGCCGAAGCAACCTTCAGAGGCTCTTCGTGCGACGTTTATATGCGGCGCCCAGCGCAATGTCAACGCACCCCACGGGTGTTGGAAGCGAATCGGCATGGAACAAACCGGCCAATCGCTCGGTCATCGAGCGCAGTTGCTCCGCGTGGACGATCGTCACCGAGTAGACAGGATCGGACTCATCGGCCGATCGCCCAACACTCCTATGAAGGCGCGAATCCCTCCTTTCGGGCGACATCGGATCAGGTCGTTTTCATCCAAAAGCGCGCCAAGTTCACGGAGTTGGCTCGCAGGCTGAGTGGCGCGCTGGTCCGAGATCCGGCGCCTCACCGTCGTGAGTTGACGTCCAACAAAAAAGAAGGGGGGCATTGAGCCCCCCGTTCAAACCGACACATTCAAATCGACAATCAGGTCGTCGTTATTTGATCGCGCCAAACCGGTAGTCCACCGAAACACCGAGCTGCTGTGGAATCGTGTTCGCACCGGAGCGGCGGAAGTTCACGTCCTCGGTCGAGCCGTAGTGGTCCACTTGCCGCACACCGATTTCGTCGAACACGTTGTTGACAAATCCGGCCACAGTCCAAGCGGTACTCGGCGAGACCCACGTCGCTCTCAGGTCGGTGCGTTGATACGACGGCGACGCATCTTCGCTGGATTCGAACGCCGAGAAGTACACCTTGTCGATCCAGCTCCAGTTCACGAGGAACGTCACTGCGCCTTTATCGCCCAGTTGCCAGTTGTACTGCGCGTACACGCCGCCCTTCATTTCGGGCACCTGCAGCATCTGTTTGCCGTCCAGATCGATCGGGATGGCCGCAGGGTTGAATAGCGACGGCGGCCGGTTCGGATCATTGGGATCGTTGACGGTGAAGTTGTCGGTGTACTCGCTGTGCGTATAGCTGAAGTTGGCACCCAGTGTGATGTTGTCTGTAATCAGCCAGTCGAGGTCGGTATCCCACCCGACGATCCGGGCAGACGGCACGGAAAACACGCTGGTCGAGGTATTGGCCGGGTTTGTCAGGGACGGGCCTGTACCGAACGTCTCGACGTTCTTGTAGTCGTACAGGTAGACCGCAGTGTTGAGCTGCATGGTGCCGTCGAGCAACGTGCCCTTGTAGCCCAGTTCATACGAGATCAGGCTCTCCGTCTTGAATGCCCGCTCCGCGCTGAAAAACACGAGGTTGAAGCCGCCCGCGCGCGAACCCTTGGTGGCCGACAGATAGATCAGGCTGTTGTCGGTGGGTGTCCAGTCGAGGTTGACGCGCCACGTGATGTCGTCGTCCTTACGCTCTTCCTGGCGCCAGAGGCTGATGCTGCCCGGTATGCCGTTCACCAGCAGCCGCTGCGGATTCAGAATCGTGCCGTCGGCACCGAGATAGCCGAGTGCCTGGTTCACGGCCGCCAGCGACGAAGTGCCGCCCGCAGCAGTGAACCCCAAACCGGCGGCGATGTCTTCGTTGTAGTAGCCGAGATTCTCCTCGCCGGTCAATTGATCGCGGGCCCAGCGTACGCCCAATGTCAACGCGAAGTGTTCATTAAACGTGTACACGCCCTGCGTATAGGCCGCGTACGAATTTCGCTCCGAACGCGTCTGGTACTGCAGATCCGTTGCCGAGACAAACGGGTTCTGGTGCGCCACATGGCTATTGGTCCACCCCTGCCAACTGCCGAAACAGAATGTCGATTTCTCGACTTCGAACGCACCGGTCGCTACCGGGCAATAGAACGGTGCCTGACCACCGTTCACGGCGATCGTGCCGTACTGTTTCGCGGTGAACAGGCCGACCTGCGGCGTAAAGTCCAGGAACGCAAGACCCGGAGAGATCGCCCCGTAGGGAATGGGGCTCGCGGCGGTACCGAACGCCGGATTGGCGTAACGCGACGAGCACGGTTGATTCAACACGCAGTTGCTGTCGTAGAAATCACCGCGCTGAGTGATCTTGGAATCGTAATAGAACAACCCCGTCGTCAGCGAGAGGCTGTCCGAGATGTCGGTGAACGCCTGCAATTCGTGCGAGACGTACTCCGCCTCCTGACTGACATAGAACTGGTTGTCGAACAGCGTGCTGTTGGTCAGGTCGACATCGGTGTTGCGATCGTAGAAGAACGACGAATAGCCGAAGATGTACTTCAACGTGACCGCATCGTTCACCTGCCACGTCATCTCCGACGTGCCGGCGTGCTGGTCGAACCCTTCGTTCTGCAGGCCGTTCGTGGTGGTCACGAGGTCGGTACCTTTCAGGTTGTCGAACCCGAGCACCCGCAATTGCGACGGGTTGGCACCGTAGGCATAGTTGGGGTGGGTCGTCGTGCCGCTGCCGGTCGCGGCATCTACCCCCGGCACCACGCGTTGCGCGGTCACGGCGGATCCGTCGAGCGGATTGGTGAATTCGAAGGTCGGCCGGCCACTGACCATGCAGCCCACGCCGCCGGGTGCGCCCGGGGTCCCCAGAAAGCCCGGTGTGCCGGTTCTGATACCGGGTACCTGGACGACCGCGGTCCGGGTGAACAGATCGGGACACGGTATCGCCGGATCCACCGCACGGTAGCCAAACACGTAGGTGTCCGTGTCGCGGGCATTTTTCGCCGTGCTGCCGTTCTCGGAGAACGTGATGATACCGGCCGCATCCGCGCCACCCATCCGGCGCCGCGAACTCCGCTCATTGCCGCGAATGTACCAACTGAATTCATCGCTCGGCGTCCACAAGAACGCGAGCGAATAGTTCTCGTCGCCCACACTGTCTGCCGCCTGGTTGCCGGACAGATCTTTGATCGAACCGTCGCGCTTACGCTTCGTGCCCGTCACGCGTGCGTCCAGAATGCCCGGAATGATCGGCCCGGACAGCATCCCGTATTCTTCTTGCAGGCCGTCATCGCCGGTGATGACCTTGGCTTCGCCTTCGAACTCGTCCGTCGGCTTCTTGTTGATGAAGTTCACCGCACCACCAATCGCATTGCGGCCGTACAACGTGCCCTGCGGACCGCGCAACACTTCGACCCGTTCGATATCGAACAAGCCGCCTTCGCTCGAGGCGATACCGAAGTCTTCCGAGTACACACCGTTTGCGTACGTCGCAATGCCGGGGTCCCCGCCGAGGTTGCGGAAGTTCCGGCCGATACCGCGAATCGCCATGTCATATGGCTGAATGACCGCGGCAGGAATCAGGTTCTGCAGGTCTTCCGCGTTGCGGATACCAAAGTCTTCGAGCATCTGGCCGGTGAAGGCCGTGATCGAGATGGACGTGTCACTGATGCTCGCCTCTTTACGTTCGGCGGTGACCACCACCTCTTCGATCTGACGCTTCGCAGCGGGTGACGCAGTTGTCGCTGCGGCTTCCTCCGCAGATACCGATTGCGCCATGAACGCAGCCGCGAAAAGCACCGGCACGCTGTAGGCGCATGGCCGGAACCCGCGGAACCAGGATGAAAAGCTACCAGAAACGCGACTACGACCCGCATCGGCGTATACGCCAACGCGCTCCACTGAGCGGACTACCATGCGATTGATCTCCCCTAACAATAGACTCCACTCGAAACGCCGATACTGACATCCGAAGAACCCTCCCAAGCTCTTCGTCCGGCGGTTATATGCCCCGACTAGGACAAAGTCAACGCCCGCGCCCGAATCGAACATCGAACGACGCTGACAACCTAGATCGAAGGCGGCCGATCGGCGCGTCGGCGGTTCGCGCCGCCCAACAAAACAGGAAGGGGGTGGTGCTCCGTCGAACTTTGAATCACCGATCGTTTGTTACTTGAAGGCGCCAAACTTGTAGAGCACTTCCAAACCAAACGTTCGCGGATTCGTCAACGTGCCGCCGCGGATGAAGTCCTGCGACTCGTCGCCCGCTTCGATCTGGCGAATTCCGATCTCGTCGAACACGTTGTTGCAAAATGCGGCAACGGTCCAAGCGGAGTCCGATGACAGCCACGTGATGCGCCCATCCACCCGGTTGTAGTGCGGCGCTTCATCGGTCGGCTGTTCGAATACATTGAAGAAGACCTTGTCGATGTAAGAATAGTCCACCAGGAACGTCACCGTTCCGCTATCGCCCGGGACCGGCCACGCGTATTGCGCGTAAGCGTCCGCCTTGTATTCCGGTACGCGCAACATCTGATTGCCCTTGATGTTAAACGGCGTATCCACAGGATCGAATAAGGACCCTGGCCGTTTCGCGTTGTACAGATCTACCATCTCGAAGTTTTTGGTGTACTCACTGTGAGTGAAACTAACCGTCGCGCCCAAGGTGATTCGTTGGTTGACCAACCACAGTACGTCGGCATCGAAGCCGATCAGTTCCGCCGCGGGGACGGCGAACACGCTCACGGAGTCGCCGCCTAGCGCCGATGGACTCGCTCCGAATGTATGCACATGCTTGTAGTCGTAGTAATACAGCGCCGAGTTGACCTGCATCGTTCCGTCGAGAAGCTCACCTTTGTAACCCAACTCGTAGGCAACGAGGTTCTCGGGTTGGTATTTTGCGTTCTGGCTGAAGAACACCAGATTGAACCCCCCCGCCCGCACACCACTGGTAATCGAAAAATAGAACAGGTCTTTGTCGTTCGGTGTCCAGTCGATGTTGAAGCGGCCGGTTACCGCATCGTCCTTGCGATACAGCTGACGCCACAACGATTCGGTGACCGGCAGGCCGGCGGTTCGGAGATTGTTGTAATCGAGCACCTGCCCGTCCGGTGTCAGCGCACCGATTGCAACATTCATCGCAGTCAGAGTCGCCGGCGTCAGGTTGCCGCCCTCGCCACCCAGGTTTTCGACGTACGTGTAGAGGTTCTCCTCACCATGCAACTGGTCTCTCGCCCATCGCGCGCCCAGCGTCAACGCGAAGTGCTCGTTGAACGTGTACACGCTCTGGGAATACACGGCGAACGCTTCGCGTTCACTGCGCGTCTGATACTCGAGGTTGGTACCAGTCGTCACAGGGCCATGTGCTACGCGGTCGCCGTTGTCCGCGCTCCACTGTCCGCTGCAAAACCGGAACGGATTGTTGTTGAATGGCACCGAGGCACAGAATGCGGCTGTCAGCGGATTGAGCCCCGATGGCACGCCGGACCGTGCAGCAAGCCCGGATTGTTTGGCAGTGAACAGGTCGACTTTGGGTAGCAACGGTATGAACGCGGCGAGCGGCTGTTCCGCAGCAGCTATCGGTGCCGCATCCGCGTAGTCGAAATCCTCGTTGAACTTACTGCTGCCGTTCGAGTTGTAGAAATCACCGCGCTGCGTGATCGCGGCTTTGTAGTAAAACAGGCCGCTGGTGGTCGTGAGCTTATCGGTCCAGTCCGTGAAGAACTGCAATTCGTGCGAAACGTACTCTGTTTCCTGGCTAACGTAGAACTGTCTGTCGCCGGAGAATCGATCCGGTCCCGTGCTGAATGTATTGGTGTTGCTCGATAACTCGGTGTCCGATGTGCGGTCATAGAAATAGTCGGTGTAGCCGAAGATATACTTGATGGAAAGCTGGTCGTTGATGGTCCAGCGTATGTCGGTCGAGTTTGCCTGCTGGTCGAAGTACTCATCCTGATGGCCGCTGGTGTCCGTCGCCACGTCATGACCTTCGATACTACCGAGACCCAGCATGTGCTGGCGCGACAGGTCGGTTCCGAACGCTTGGTTGTTGATCTGATTTGCGCCGACGAGGCCGAAGTCGACGCCTGGCGTCACGCGTTGTGCAGTCACCGGTGCGCCGGTCAGCGGGTCGGCGAACGTATAGACGGCCGTTCCACCCGGCTGAAAGGCATTGTTGGCGGTGGCCGCCGTCACCACACAGTCCGGTGTGGTTCTGTCCACGAGCGACGCACAAGGCGTGCTGACGTCCACGCGTCGATAGCCCATCGCGAACGACGAGGTGTTTCGAGGATTGCCAGTCACCGGATCGGGGGTGCCGCCGTTCTCGGTCAAGTTGACGATCGGCGCAGCGTCCGCACCGCCCATTCGGCGGCGATAGCTGCGCTCGTTGCCGCGCGTGTTGAATTCGAAGTTTTCTGTTGGCGTCCAACGCAAAGACAACGCGTAGTTTTCGTCGCCATAGTTATCCGGATTTTGGTTGCCCGACTTATCGTCGATGTAGCCGTCCCGGGTTCGCTTTGTGCCGGTCAGCCGCGCGGCCAGGACGTTGTCGATGAGCGGCCCGGACAGCACTCCGTACTCTTCGATCAATCCATAATTTCCCGCGACCACGCGCGCTTCGCCTTCGAATTCGTTCGTCGGCAACTTGTTGATGAAGTTCACGGCGCCGCCGATCGCGTTGCGGCCATACAACGTGCCCTGGGGTCCACGTAGTACTTCGATTCGTTCGATGTCGAATAACCCACCTTCTGTGGAGGCGATACCGAAGTCTTCGGAATACACGCCGTTCAGATACGTCGCGATGCCTGGGTCACCACCGAGCGATCGAAAGTTCCTGCCAACGCCGCGAATCGCCATGTCATACGGTTCGATGACCGCTGCGGGAATGAATTTCTGCAGGTCTTCCTGATTGCGGATGCCGAACCCTTCGAGCATTTCACCAGTGAACGCCGTGATCGAAATGGAGGTGTCGCTGACAGTGGATTCCTTACGCTCGGCGGTCACCACCACCTCTTCGATCTGGCGCTTCGCGGCAGGCGACACAGTCGTCGCCTGGGATGCATCAGCCGCCGAAACCGATTGCGTCGCGAACGCGGCATAGAGAAACATCGGCGCGCAATATGCGCACGACGAGAACAATGCGCGGCGCCAACGCCTGCTAGACAACAACCGAACGAGACGGATTGGGTTTAACCCGCTACGGCCAGCATCGACCCATGGTCCCGCGCGCCAACGTAAGCGGCTTGCCATGCGCGTCTCCCCCCGTTCGAACACCGCGTCCTGTGCTCCCGACACAGACGGCCGAAGAACCTTCCCAAGCTCTTCGTCCGCCGCTTATATGCCCCGCCTAGGACAAAGTCAACGCCTGCCAGGGGAGTGTCTGGGGACACCACGTGTCGGACGCGAGTCCACATCGAACAGCGCCGCCAACTGCTCCGTCATCGCACCGCCGAGTTGCTCCGCGTCGGTGATCGTCACCGCGCGTTGATAGTGATGCGTCACATCGTGGCCGATGCCGATCGCGATCAACTCGACACTCGACTGCTTCTCGATGATGTCGATCGCATACTTCAAATGCTGCTCGAGGTAGTTGCTCGGATTGACGAGCAACGTCGAGTTGTCTACCGGTAGGCCGTCCGAGATCACCATCAATACTTTGCGCTGCTCCTGGCGAACTACGATGCGGTTGTGCGCCCAGATCAACGCTTCGCCGTCGATGTTTTCCTTCAAAAGCTCTTCCCGCATCATCAAGCCGAGATTGCGCCGGGCGCGGCGCCATGGATCATCGGCGGCCTTGTAAACGATGTGACGCAGATCGTTCAGGCGTCCTGGATTCGACGGTTTGCCTGCCTGTATCCAACGTTCCCGCGACTGACCGCCGCGCCACGCACGCGTCGTAAACCCGAGAATTTCGACCTTCACCGAACAACGCTCCAGGGTTCGGCCGAGAATGTCGGCGCACATCGCGGCGATCGTGATCGAACGCCCGCGCATCGAACCGGAGCTGTCGATCAGCATCGTCACGACGGTGTCGCGAAACGTGATCTCCTTTTCCTGCTTGTACGCCAACGGATTCATTGGGTCGGCAACGACGATCGCCAGCCGCGACGCGTCGAGAATGCCTTCTTCGAGATCGAACTCCCAGGATCGATTCTGCTTTGCCATCAGACGCCGCTGCAAACGATTGGCGAGCTTCGACGTGGCGTGCTGCAGCGAGACGAGTTGCTGATCGAGCAACCCGCGCAGCCGGGTCAATTCGTCGGCATCGCACAGATCCTCGGCCCTCACCGTCTCGTCGAATTCCAGCGTAAAAGCCTGATAGTTCACGTCCACGCGGATGCGGCCCGAATCGTCCGGCGTGATCTGCGGTGCCTCGTCCGGGTCGGATTCGGAGCCAAGATCTGACAGATCCATGTCCGCTTCCATCTGCATCGTCGACGTCTCGCCCTCGGCATCCTCGTCGGCCATCGAGTCGTCGTCGAGCGCCACGTCCTCCGGGCTCGCGTCCGAATCCGAATCGGAAGACTCGTCGACCGTTTCGGAATCCTGATCGTTCTCTTCGAGCTCCGGCGGATCGTCGAACTCCGATGCCAGACCGAGATCGCTGAGGATCGCCCGCGACACGCGCGAGAAGCGATCCTGATCGAGCAGACACGCCTTCAGAGCGTCGATGTCACGTCCCGCACGGGATTCCACGAACTCGCGCCAATGCTTGACCACGTTTTCGGCCGACGGCGGCAGCTTGCGGCCGGTGAGATGTTCGCGAACCAGCAGCCCGACGGCCACACTAAGGGGTGCCTCGGTCTGCATGGTGATGGTGTCGAACGCGGCTTCCTGGCATTGCGACTCGAGCGAAGCGTCGAGGTTCTGCGCGACACCCTGCATGCGCAGCGAACCGATCGACGCGATGCGCGCATCCTCGACCCAGCGGAACATCTCCTGAGCCGGACCCTCCCGAGGCGCGCGCCGCTGGTACAGCCGTTCGTCGTGGTAACGCAGCCGCAACGCGAACTCGTCGCCGACGCCGCGGACGACGTTGATCTGTTCGTCGGTGGAACCGACCGCCGGCAACGGCACGCGGATGCGATTGCCCGAGGCAGCCGGGGTCCCATGACCAAACGTGACGTCGAGCTCATCGTTTTCGGCGAGCGCACGCATCGTCGCGATGGTCGCGCGCTTGAACGGCTCTAACGGATTGTCCTTGTCGCTCGCGGACATGCGTGGGGGCCCGGCTTCGCTAGGAAGCTTTCAGTGTGATGCCGCGCGTGGCATCACCGAGATCCTCGCCCATGCAGCGTTGGTAGTACTCCGCAACGATCGGTCGTTCGAGTTCATCGCATTTGTTGAGGAACGACACGCGAAACGCAAAGCCGAGATCGCTGAAGATCTCCGCGTTCTCGGCCCACGTAATCACGGTGCGCGGAGACATCACGACCGACAGATCGCCGTTGATGAAACCGCGCCGAGTCAGATCCGCGACCGAAACCATGTTGGATATCTGCCGGCGGCCTTTGTCCGTTTTCCAGTTCGGCTCTTTGCTGAGCACGATCTCCACCTCCGCATCGTGCGGTAGATAGTTCAAAGTGGTGACGATGTTCCAACGGTCCATCTGACCCTGGTTGATCTGCTGCGTGCCGTGGTACAGGCCAGTCGTGTCACCCAGACCGATCGTGTTGGTGGTTGCGAACAAGCGGAATGCCGAATGCGGGCTGATGACCTTGTTCTGATCGAGCAGCGTCAGTTTGCCTTCGACCTCGAGCACCCGCTGGATGACGAACATCACGTCGGGGCGACCCGCATCGTATTCGTCGAACACCAGCGCGGTTGGATGTTGCAGCGCCCACGGCAACATGCCTTCTTTGAATTCAGTGATCTGCTGGCCGTCACGTACCACGATCGCGTCCTTGCCGACGAGATCGATGCGGCTGATGTGGCTGTCGAGGTTGACCCGGATGCAGGGCCAGTTCAGACGCGCTGCTACCTGTTCGATGTGCGTCGACTTGCCGGTGCCGTGGTAGCCCTGAATCATTACGCGCCGATTGAACGCAAAGCCCGCCAGGATCGACAGGGTCGTTTCCGGATTGAATCGGTAGGCGGGATCGATCTCCGGCACATACGCAGTGCGTTCGGAAAACGCAGGACACACGAGATCCTGATCGAGGCCGAAGATCTCGCGGACGCTGACTTTCGTGTCGGGTACCATGTCCGGGGACAAGCCGGAATCGTGCGATTTCATAGGTTTTTCCAGTACTTCGAACTACAACTGCGTGCGCTCGACGCGGTGCGTATTCTCCGCTGTCGAGCGAATCGTGTATTTAACCACTAACTTCGGACAGACACGACATGGCCACTCTTTTCCTCGTGCGACATGGCCGCGCTGCAGCGGGTTTCGACGGCCATCTGGATCCCGGACTCGATGATCTGGGGCGCACACAGGCACTCAACAGCGCTACGACCTTGGCACCGCTGGGACCGTTCGCCATATATTCGAGTCCGCTCGCGCGTGCGAGAGAGACTGCCGTTCCGCTGTCACAGCGATGGGGCATCGAGCCGGTCATCGAGCATCGCGTCGCCGAGATTCCGTCGCCGACGGATGATCTGGCGCAGCGCGCGGCCTGGTTGCGCGAGGCCATGCAAGGTCGTTGGCGAACCCTGCCTGATGAGTTGCAGCAATGGCGCGCCGCCCTGATCGAGTGTCTATTGCAGCTTTCGGAAGACAGCGTCGTGTTCTGCCACTACATCGCCATCAATGTCGCGGTCGGCGCAGCCACGTCCGACGACCGCCTCATCTGCTTTCGCCCGGATAACGGCTCCATCACACGAATCGCCAACAACGACGGCCGCCTGCGCCTGATCGAACTCGGCCGCGAGAGCGACACGCTGGTCAACTGAGCCGAAAAGGGGGGCAGAGTCACTCTGCCCCCCTTATGCTCGTCTGCTTGCCTCGCGTTCATCAACGTCCGCCATTGTTTGGTGAGTTTCGCCACACGGCGCGTTCGCTGCGACGCGGTCATCTCAGATGGCTCATATTTTTCAAAAGCTTACGCAGTCGCGATCGTTGGCATGGTTCCTGATACCGAGGTACCCGTCACCGTCGCGGGATCCTGCCTTGATCGAACTGTTCGCGAAGCATCGCGTCGCCGCCAACCTGGCGATGCTGATCATGATCCTCGCCGGCTTATGGACGCTGAGAAGCATTCCGACGCAGCTCGATCCCCCGACGCCGCAGGCATCCGTTTTGGTCGATGTCGAATGGCGCGGCGCTTCGGCCGAGGACATCGAGCAACTCGTCACCACACCAATCGAACAGCAGATCCGCACCGTCAACGATCTACGTGAGTTGCGCTCCCGCACGCACAACGGATCGGTCGAGATCGTCGCCCAGTTCAATGTAAACGCGGACATGATGGTCGCGCTCGACACCGTCAAACAGCGCGTCGCCAACATCCGCAATCTCCCACCGGATATCGAACCGCCGGTGGTGCGCCGCTATATCGACATGGAACCCATCGCATCAGTCCTGGTGACCGGGTCGGGGACCATCGAAGACCTGATTCCACTGGTGCGCGGCATGGAGAAAGATCTGCTGGCGCGCGGAGTCGCCGCGATCCAGTACGACGGCCTGCCGGACGAAGAAATCGCCGTACTGACGCCCGCCGCGCGGCTGCACGAACTCGGCCTGACGTTGGATGACCTGGCCGCCGAAATCGCGCGCGTTTCACAGGACGTTCCGGCGGGCACGATCGGCCGCG
The DNA here is from genome assembly GCA_963812255.1 of uncultured Gammaproteobacteria bacterium. Lineage (GTDB taxonomy): Bacteria > Pseudomonadota > Gammaproteobacteria > Pseudomonadales > Azotimanducaceae > DATJGR01. Next base: position 864,894 of record CAWEUM010000003.1, read on the forward strand.
GCCAGGGTTCGCGCCAACTACGCAGCCTGGATCAGAAGCGCGATCCGATCGCGTTCGCGCAGTTGCACATCGACCGAGGCGATCGTCTGGTGCGTCTCGGCGACATTTCCGACGTGGTACGCCGTCCCCTCGACGGGCAGCCGATCGTTACGCACGAAGGTCGTCCGGCGATTCAAATGTGGTTGATGCGTGACACCGGCTTCGACGCTCTGCGCGGCGAGCACATCGTGCAGCAGTGGCTGGCGGATACACAGCCGACCTTGCCGAGGGGCGTCGAGTTGTCGTTGTCGTTCGATATCTGGGACATGCTCGGCGCGCAATTGCGGATGATCGGCAACAACGCGGCATCCGGGCTGGTGCTGGTCGTGCTGACATTGTTCCTGTTTCTGAACGCACGCGTCAGTTGGTGGGTGGCGATCGGCGTTCCGGTGACCTGCCTGCTCGGACTGACGCTGTTCCATTGGGCGTTTGGCTATGGTATCAGCATCATCGCGTTGATTGGATTCGTCATGGCGCTCGGCATCGTCGTCGACGACGCGATCGTCGTCGGCGAGGCGTCGGTCACATTGTTCGAAGCCGGCGCAACGCCCCTCGAAGCCGCGATCGGCGGCGCAAAGCGGATGTTCGTACCCGTGGTCGCCTCCTCGCTGACGACGCTCGCTGCATTCATTCCTCTGCTGCTGTTCGGCGGCGAGATGGGTGCCGCGGTACTGGCGCTACCGACGGTGTTGCTCTGTATCATCATCGCGTCACTCATCGAATGCTTCCTCGTTCTGCCCGGGCACTTGCGAAAGGCATTCGAAAAGATGCGCGGCGCGACCCAGCCGTCAGCGTTCCGGCTGCGCTTCGATGCAGCGTTTGCGCGCTTCCTGGACGTACGCTTCATGCCGTTTGCGCGCGCGGCGCTCGATAAACCGGGCGCCACGCTGTCTACCGCGATCGGCGCGATGATCTGCGGCGTCAGTCTGATCGCGTCGCAACACGTCGGCGTTCACTTCGTCACCGGATTCGACTTCGAATCGATTCAGGCCGAAGTCGAATTCAGCGCGGCCGCGACCGACACCGAGAAGCGCGCGTTCACCGCCGAGCTGGAAGAAACGTTGCGCGCAACCGACGCGCAGTACGGATCTACGAACCTGAACGGCTGGACCACCAAACAGAATCTTGCCGAGTTCAGTCGAGAGCGCCAAACCGGCGCTCAGTACCTGTCGATCGAAGCACCCTATGCGTTCGAAGAGTCGCGCACCGTCGCACCCGCCGTGTTCGCTAAAGCCTGGCGCAAGCAGATTCACCAGCCCGGCTACGTCGAACAGCTCTACGTCGGTGTTGGCGGCGGAGCGAACAATGGGCAGTCCGATATCACACTGGTGCTGCGCGGCGCGGACCTCGACTCAGTCAAGGCGGGCGCTGACGATCTGGCAAGGGTGCTCGAAGGCTATCCCGGCGTGTCGAATGTGCTTGACGACCTGCCCTATGGCAAGGATCAACTGATCTTTGCGTTGACCCCGGCCGGGCGGAGCCTGGGCCTGACGTCCGATTCGTTGGGTCGCCAGTTGCGCGCTGCGTACAGTGGCCAACGCGTGCAGATCCTGAACGAAAACGACGCCGAGCTGGAAGTGCGCGTGATGCTGCCGGATGACGAGCGCGACGACCTGTCGGGGTTGCGCCGGTTTCCGATCCAGACACCATCGGGTTCGCTGGTGCCGCTGGGCAACGTGGCGACGTTGTCCAACCGCCGCGGCATCGATGTGATCCGCCACAACGATTCCGAGATGGCGGTTCGGGTCTTCGCCGACGTCGACGCGCACGTCAACAACGCAATGGCGATCGTGTCCGACATCGAAAAGAACCATGTACCGACGATCACGGCGGCGCATCACCTGACATTCGGCCTGTCGGGACGATCCGAAGCTGATCAGCGCATGCTCGCAACGATGGGGCTCGGCAGCATTCTGACCCTGACCCTGATCTATCTGATTCTGACCTGGGTGTTCGCCTCGTATCTCTGGCCATTGGCGATCATGACCGCAATTCCATTCGGCCTGACCGGCGCGATCGTCGGCCACTGGCTGATGGGCATCGACGTCGGCGCAATGTCGTTGCTCGCTTTCTTTGCCCTCACCGGCATCGTTGTCAACGATTCGATCGTGCTGGTGAGCTTTCTGAAGGACGAGATCGACGCATCCCGCCCCCTGAGAGAGTCGTTGGAGGTTGCAGTGCGTGCTCGTTTTCGGGCTGTTCTGCTGACCTCGCTGACGACGATCGCCGGGCTGATATCGCTGACGTTCGTCACCTCCACGCTATCGATCTACGTCACGCCGATCGCCGTGACGCTGTGTTTTGGATTGGCGTTCTCGACATTGCTGGTGTTGCTGGTGATTCCGGCCCTGATCCTGCTGCTGGACGCACTCGAGCAACGCCTGAAGCATTTCGTGCACAGACACTTTCAGAGCATTCAATCGCGCGTGAAACGCGGTGATGCCGTTCTACCAAGGGAATCTCAATCATGATCGAACTCAACCGCCTCCGGACGGCGCTCAGCACGAGGCTTCCGCGTGGAGCCGGCGCACGACGCGCGCTGCTCGCGCTCGGTATCATCGGTGCCTCCGGCCTGATCAGCGTGTCGATCTTTGCCACCGGACCGAAGCCCGTGCCGGAGGTACAGGCGGAAAAAATCTGGCCCGTATCGGTGACCACGGTCACGCCGGCCGCACTGGCGCCGACGTTCGCCGCCTACGGCCGCGTCGAGTCGACGCAGGTCGCGCATCTGCAATCGAATCTGGACGCCGAGATCGACGCCGTGCACGTTCGCGAAGGACAATGGGTTGCGCAAGGCGACGTACTCGTTGAACTGGTCAGAAGCGAACTCGCGTTGCGCGTTGATGAACACCAGGCCGACGTTGCGCAACAACAGGCCGTGTTGAAGTCGCTGCAGGCCGAGCAGCGCATGGTGGCGCACACCGACCCCGAGTTTCGCGCGATGCACGATATCGCCCTGAAGCGTCGCGCGCGGCTCAACGATCTGTTGCAGCGAAAGATGATCGCGATGGCGATGTTCGACGATGCGGTCGCGCAGGCCAGCGCGGCGGAGATCGACTACCAGAAGCACGTGCGGGAACTCGCGGATTTCCCGAACCGCATCAACGAACAACGCGCACGGATCCAACGCAGCGAAGCGGAACTCGAGCAAGCACGCATCGATCTCGATCACACCACCATTCGCGCGCCGTTCGCCGGGCCGATTCTCGAGGTGCAGGCCGCGCCCGGCAATCACACCACGCTTGCTGCACCGCTTGTCGAGATGGCCAACGCCGCAGGGTTCGAGATCCGCGCGCCACTACCCGACGGCTATGCCGCGCGAGTGCGCAGCGCGCTCGCAGCCGGCGTGCCGATCACGGCGACGCTGGCGGATCATCGCGCACTCGCATTGAGCCGGTTGTCGAGCAGCGTGCGGGCGGGACAGAGCGGTCTGGATGCATTCTTCAGATTCGAACCAACCGACAACACCATTGCAATGCCGGAGATCGGTCGCGTGGTCGATCTCGATGTGACTTTGCCGCTCGAATCCCAGGTCGTTGCGCTGCCCATACAATCCATCTACGACGACGACCGAGTCTATGCGGTCGGCGGCGATGATCGGTTGCGCGCGATTCGGGTGCAACGTATCGGCGATCACCGCGGCGCCGACGGTGCATATCGTGTGCTGGTGCGCGGTGACGGCTTGCGCCCGGGTAGCCGCATCATCACGACGCAACTACCGAAGGCGAGTGACGGTTTGAGGGTGCAGCCGATCACGGGGTGAGGCAAGGGGTGTCGAGCACTCTGACCCCCAGCATCCGCAGACCGGATCGCGTCGCTCGAACGTGACGGAGCGGATCTGCCATACGGCGGACCGGGTGCAGTTCTCAGGGGAGGTGGATGCGTTTTGCGCCGGACACGCCATGAACAACCCATCCCTGGGGGCTCGCGTTGCGCCATCCCTGGCGCAACACGGTCCGGCACAAAACACATCCACCTCCCCCTGCGCCGGCGTATCCACAGGTAGTCCACGCCTGCCCGGTCCCAGAAGACGCGCGTCGCTCGAATCGTGACGGGGGCGGATCTGCCTGCGGCGGACCGTACTGCGCCAGGGATGGCGCAGGACGAGCCTCCAGGGATGGGACTTACGGCGTGTCCGCCGCAGGCAGATCCGTCCCCGTCACGACCACGAACCCCCAATCGAATAAAGATCCATCCGCTCCGCGCCATTCTCCCGGTTCGTATGAGGCCGACTCACGTTGCCGATGAGCCCTTTGGTTTTGCCGGGCCTGCGATGCGTCGGAGACTTGCTTACGAGTCTCATCGAGCACAATCATGCGCACCTCACTGGAAATCGTTCCGCGATCGGCTGCGGAACTGGACGGCGCGATCGCGTTGATCACGACGCGCTATCCGCGCATCGACACCGTCAATGTGCCGGACGTGACGAACTGCCAATTGCACTGCCTCGACGCAGCCGATCACATCCGGCATCGGATCGCACATCGCATTCCGCATTTGCGAGCTTGCGATTTCGACGACTCTGCGGCGTTTGAACTGATCGGCAGGCTCGCCGCGAGCGGCATCGACGAGGTGATTGTGGTCGCGGGCGACCGGCGCAGCGCGGCGTCGCCGCACGACGGCATGGAGCCGAACGCACTGATTCGTTTTCTCGCTACGCATGCACCACGCTTGGTGGTCTATGCCGCGCTGGATCCACACCGCTACCGGCACGACGCGGAGCTCGAGGACAACATCGAAGGAAAGCGTGCCGCAGGCGCCAGTGGATTTTTCACGCAACCGTTGTTCGATCTGCGCGATCTCGATCGATGCGCATCGATGCTCGGCGACGCGCCGACATTCTGGGGCGTCAGTCCGGTGGTGTCGGATCGCAGCCAGCGCTACTGGCAGCGGATCAACCAGGTTCGGTTTCCACCGGAATTCGTGCCGAGCCTGAGTTGGAACCAGGCGTTTGCGTTGCGTTTTCTTTCAGAAGTCGCAGAGCGCGGCGGCAACGCCTATCTGATGCCGATCAAGGTCGACATCGAGCGTTATCTGGAACCATTCGAAGCACGCTTTGCATTTGACGCGCCTTAGTAGATGCGTCAAGCACGATCGCCTGACGAAAGCCACGCGAGATCGTCGACACCCGCCAGGCGCAACGCGATCGTTTCGATCGTCAACCACGGATCACCGGTTGCGGCGCCTTTCGCCTGTTGGTCGGCCTGAGCTGCCGGCACGAGCAATGCCTCGATGTCGCGCAGTTTCAATCGCTGGCGCGCCTCACGCATCGAGCTGATCTTCGCTTTCGGAAGACCCACGGTGTCGTCGTTTATCAGCCGACGTATCTGAAAAGCGAATGCCCCCAACACACCGAGCACAGGAGCGCCTTCCGCACGCAATGCCGCGACGATGCGCCGAACACGCTGCACCTCACCCGCAAGTGCCGCATCGGTCAGATCGAACGCATCGTAGTGGGTGACATCACTCGTCACGCGCGTCAGATCGGACATCGTCACGGGTTGCGGTAGCCCCAACAGCGCGAGCTTGTCGAGCTCCTGCGCAGCGGCGAGCAGGTTGCCTTCGACTCGCGTGGCGAGGTACGCCAGCGCATCGTCGCTCAGGTCCAGCCCAATGCGCTTGCTGCGCTGCGTGAGCCAACTGGATGTGTCTTTCAGCTCCATGGGCCAGACCACCATCACCGCGGCGGCCGCCTCGATCCGTTTGAACCACGCCGTCTTGCGTTGCTTCCCATCGAGTTGGCCGGTTCGAACGAGCAGCAACGTGTCCGCCGGCAGCGCTTCAAAAACCCGCAACAGCGGTTCCGCCTTGGCGAAGCTCTTGGGCGACGCTCGCACGTCCAGCACCTTGCGTTGCGTGAACAGCGACATGGAATGCGCCTGCAACGTCAGCTGGTTCCAGTCGTAGGTTGCATCGGCCTGAATCAGCTCACGTTCGTCGAATCCGGCCGCGCGGGCGGCCGCGATGATCGCATCGCACGCTTCCTCGACCAGCAACGTCTCATCGCCCGTGACGAAGTAGGCCGGGCGCAGCCGTCTTTCGAGATCACGTCGCAGATCCTGCAGACGCAGCGCCGGCATCAGTGCGGCTTCGCGCGCGTCGCGGCATTGAGACTGCGTACGATCTGCTGGGTGATGTCGCCAGCCAGTTCGCCGCTCAATACCTGCTGCTGCTGGTTGCTGCCAACTAGATTGTTGGTATCCACCAGATACGTGCGCGTCGCGCGCGCCCAACGGTCGTCGATGAGCACCTCGTTCCGCGCGCCGGTAATTTTGAAGCGCACCTGCAGCCCGATTTCCGATTCCGCGGTGGTCGCGCGATTGGTGTACGACACCGTATGGTCACTGCCTTGCTGGTCGAGCAGATCGATGACGACCGCGGCGCCCACGGCGCTGTCGAGCATCTTTACGCCGGCTTGCTGGAGCTGCCGCGTCAGATCGCCCGCTATGGTGACGCTGGGCGCTGCCCGCACGTAAGCCGATGCGACGTCTGCCTCGATGCTCGAACCGCGCAGGTGGAAGCCGCAACCGATCAGCAATCCCGAAATCAGCACGAGCACCACGCCGCGCATCAACCCACCACCAGATTCAGTAGCTTTCCGGCCACGTAGATCTGCTTGCGGACCGTCTTGCCGCCGACGTGCCGCGCCACGTTGTCCAACTGGATGGCCGCCGCCTTGACAGTTGCTTCGTCGGCATCGAGATCGATGACCAGGCGCGCGCGAAGCTTGCCGTTGACCTGCACCGCAATCTCTACCGAATCTTCGGCTGCCTTCGACGCATCGAATTTCGGCCACCGCGCCGCATCGAACAAGCCGCCGTTGTGTCCGAGGCGCTGGTACAGTTCCTCCGCAATGTGCGGCGCGAATGGCGCCAGCATCACAACCAGCGCTTCCACTTCGGCGCGCCGGGCGGTACGGCCACCGGCACGGACGGCGTTGAGATATTCCATCAACGCCGCAATCGCGGTGTTGTAGTGCAGATCGGCCACCCGCTCGGTGACCTGACGAATCGTCTGGTGCAGCTTCTTTTCGACGTCGGGATCGGGTGGCCCGTCCTGAGCTTCCAACACGCTCTGCCAGATCCGCGCGAGGAAGCCATGCGGGCCTGCGATGCCCTGATCGCGATAGTCGCCGCCCTGCTCGAACGGGCCAAGAAACATCAGGTAAAGGCGCACTGTATCGGCACCATATTTTTCGATTAGCGCGTCCGGTACCACGACGTTGCCGCGGCTCTTCGACATCTTCGCGCCATCGTTGATGATCAAGCCGTGTGCACGAAACTTGACGAACGGCTCTTCGAAATCGAGCAGACCGAGATCGTGCAACGCCATCGTGACGAACCGCGAGTACATCAAATGCAGCACGGCGTGTTCGTTGCCGCCGATATACGTGTGCACCGGCAACCACGTGCGCGTGATGTCGGGATCGAACGCGACGTCGTTGCGATCGGTGCTCGGATAGCGCAGGAAATACCACGCGCTATCGAGGAACGTGTCGGATACGTCGGTTTCACGCCGCGCTTCACCCCCACAGACCGGGCACGACGTCTCGTACCACTCGCGCACGCGCGCAAGCGGACTGATGCCCGAATCGTCCGGTTTGAAATCTTCGACGCGCGGCAGTATGACGGGCAGATCCCCCTCCGGAACCGGCACCGCACCATCTTTGTCGCAGTGAATCATTGGGATTGGAGGGCCCCAATAGCGTTGTCGCGAGACACACCAATCGTGGAGCCGGTAGTTGATCTTCGACTCCGCGACGCCGCGGTGCGCTAACCATTCCACAATGGCGCGCTTGGCTTCGGCGACGGCCATACCGTCGAATCGATCCGAGTTCACCAGCCCACCGTCGCCTACGTACGCCTCGGCGAGCGGAGTCGTGGCCGATTCGCCGGCCGCAGCAATCACACGGACGATCGGCAGCGCGAATCGCGTGGCGAATTCGAAATCGCGCGGATCGTGTCCCGGCACCGCCATGATGGCGCCGGTACCGTAGTCCATCAGCACATAATCGGCGATCCAGATCGGAATCCGCGCCGCGTTGACGGGGTTGATGCAGTATCCGCCGGTGAAAACGCCGGTCTTGTCTTTGTCGGTCTTCTTCCGGTCGACGATATCGCGCTTCGCCACGGCGTCGCGATAGGTTTCCACCGCGATGCGCTGCGCGGGTGTCGTGACCGAATCAACCAGCGGGTGCTCGGGCGCAAGCACCATATAGGTCGCACCGAACAGCGTATCCGGACGGGTGGTGAACACACCCACGTTCGCGTCCGTTTCGGCGACCGCGAAATCGATCTCTGCGCCTTCGCTGCGGCCGATCCAGTTCGTCTGGGCTTTCTTGGTGACTTCGGACCAGTCGAGCCATTCGATGTTGTCGAGCAGCCGAGCCGCATACTGACTGATCTTGAAATACCACTGCGGCATGCGACGTTGCTCGACCACCGCATCGCAGCGTTCGCAGAGCCCGGCGATCACCTGCTCGTTCGCGAGCACCGTCTTGCACGACGGGCACCAGTTCACTACCCCGTCGCGGCGCTCGACGAGTCCGCCGTGGTAGAGCTTCAGAAACACCCACTGCGTCCACTTGTAGTACTCGGGGGCGGTCGTGTCGACGGTATGATTCCAGTCGAACATACCTCCGACCCGTTTCAGCTGGCGGGTGAAGTTGGCAACGTTGCGCGGAATCAGATCGTTCGGATTCGTCTGGACCTTCAGGGCATAGTTTTCCGAGTGAATGCCGAACGCGTCGAAACCGATCGGCTCGAATACAGTCTTGCCGCGCAGCCGCCAGTAGCGGCCGTGTACGTCGGCGCCAGTGAACGCATAAATGTTGCCGATGTGCAGCCCTTCCGCGGACGGATACGGGAACATCATCAGGTTGTAGAGGGGATCGCGCGGCGCGCGAATCTGCGCTTCGCTAAACGTATTGGTGCCGCGATTCACCCACTCGGCCTGCCACTTGGCTTCGATGGCCTGCGGGTCGTAACGATCGTCGTTGCTGCTCATGGTTGCGCGCGCGGGAAAATCCGTCACGGTAGTCGAGCGGCCCGAAAACGACAACACTGCGCAGCCGGTGGAGGCGAATGTGTTTTGTGCCGGACACGCTATGAACCCATCCTTGGGGGCTCGCGTTGCGCCATCCCTGGCGCAACACGGTCCGGCACAAAACACATCCGCCTCCACCTGCGTCGGCGTACTCACCAAGCGGAGAGCGTCACTCCGAACCTATTTTCTCTTCCCCGGACCGAAGCACGACGCTCGAGTCGTGATGCGGCGGATGTGCCATGCGGCGGACCGTCCTGCGCCAGGGATGGCGCAGGACGAGCCTCCAGGGATGGGATTTACGGCGTGTCCGCCGCATGGCAGATCCGCCCCATCAATCACGACCACGGCGCCGATCGATCATCGGCGCCGCCGAAACAGTACTGCAGCGGCAAGTCCCAGGCCGATCAGCACCAGTACGGGTATGTTGCCCACGGCGCCATATGGCGTCACACCCTTCATGCCACTGAACGTGCCGTCGAGCACGATGGGTTCGAATTGCGGCACCCGCGCCGCGATCGCGCCGGTCGGCGTGACGATCGCAGTAATGCCGTTGTTGGTCGCGCGCAGCACGTAGCGGCCGTTCTCCAGCGCCCGCATACGCACCATCTGCATGTGCTGAAACGGGCCGATCGAATGACCGAACCAGGCGTCATTCGAGATCGTCACGATGACGTCCGCGTGGCGCGCGTCGCGCCGCACCAGATCCGGATATACCACCTCGTAGCAGATCGCCATTGCCAGCCGCCAGGGCCCGGCACGCAGCAGCGGTTGTTCGAGCGGGCCAGCACCGGCACGCGACATCGGCAGGTCGAAAAATTCGATGACGCCGCGCAGCAGGCGCTCCAACGGCACGTATTCACCGAACGGCACCAGATGGCGTTTGACGTAGTGCCCGCTGCCGTTGCCGACCACCACCGCCATATTGCGAAACGTCACCTGGCCATCGGGCGATCGTTCGTAGCCGGGCACGCCGAACAGCAGCGCCGCGCCTCCATTGCTCGCATTGCGTGCCATCTCCTCGATGAACGGTTGCGCCTGTTGTTCGAACAACGTCACCGCCGCTTCCGGCCAGATCACGAGGTCGTGATGCCAGTACGGCGCCGACAACGTCCGATACCGCTCGAGGATGGGCGCAACGCTCTCGGGGCGCCATTTGACGTCTTGCGGAATATCACCCTGCACGAGCGCCACGCTGCCAGGGCGGCCGGGTTCGACCCAGCGCGCGAAACCGAGGCCATAGCCTGCCAGCCACGGCAGCAGCGCGAGCACGATGCACGTCGTCGTCACGCGCCGAGACACGCCGCGCGCAATCGGCACGACGGCGAATGTCGCACTCAACGCGGCCATCAGGCTGACCAACAGCACGCCGCCAACGGGCGCAAAATGGCGCAGCGGATCCTCGAGGTGGGCGTAGCCGAGGTACAACCACGGAAATCCCGTCAGCACCCAGGTCAGCAGCCATTCGAGCGCGACCCAACAGACGCTGAAGGCAACCGGATTCATCCAGCGGTTCGGTCCGCGAAGCCAGCGCGCGTAAACAAACGTCATGACTGCCGGGAACAGCGCCATGGCCGCGACGAATATCGCGACCAGCGATCCCGCGAGCCACACCGGTGCCGGCCCGAAATCGTGAATGCTGACATAGATCCACGATGCCCCGACGCCGTATTTGCCCACGCCGTACAGCCAGCCAAGCAGCGCGGCGCGTCCGGGCCGCGCGGTATCGAGCAGGCGGAACAGAACCGCAACACTGAGCAACGACAGCGGCCACCAGTCGAACGGCGCCAACGCCAGTGGCAGCGCCGCACCGGCCGACACCGCGAGCCATGCCGTGCGGACCCGGTTCATGCGTGCTTCAGTGATCGCCGCCGATCGGCGATACGCGCAGCAGCCGGATGCGCCGGCTGTCGGCGTTGAGCACCTCGAACATCAATTCGCCCATCGCGATACTCTCGTCGCGCTTCGGCAGATGCCCGAAATGTTTCATGATCAGGCCACCGATCGTGTCGAACTCGGTATCACTGAACGCGGTACCGAAGCGCTCGTTGAAATCCTCGATCGGTGTGGTCGCCTTGACGGTGTAGTTGTCCGCGCCGAGTTCCTTGATGTCCGATTTTTCGTCGACGTCGTGTTCGTCTTCGATGTCGCCGACGATCTGCTCGAGGACATCCTCGATCGTCACCGCACCGCTGACATGCCCGTATTCGTCTATCACCACCGCCATGTGATTGCGATTGGCGCGAAAGTCCTGCAGCAGCACGTTCAGCCGCTTGCTCTCGGGGATCGCCGCCGCCGGGCGCATGCAATCCTTGATATCGAAATCGTCCCAATCGTCTTGCAGCAGCAACGGCAGGATGTCTTTCGCATGCAGGATTCCGCGCAGATCGTCGAAATCGTCACCGATGACGGGAAATCGCGAATGCTGCGACTCGATGACGATCGGCAGGAACTGCCGCGGCGCCATGTCGGCCCGGACGTAGACGAGCTGCGAGCGCGGCACCATCACGTCGCGCGCGTGCATGTCGGCCACCGCGATTGCGCCGAACAGGATGTTGAGGACATCGACGTCGATCACGTCACGATCGGCCGCGTCACGCAGCGTTTCCATCAACTCGGAGCGCGACGTCGGCTCGCCGGAGAACATGTCCGCGACGCGTTCGATCCAGCGCCGGCCGCCCCCGGTGTCGTCTGTCTCCGAGTCACTCATACAATCGGTTTTCCGGACGATCGAACCGGCTCTCGAAACGACTCTCCATACAGGCACGCATAAAAATCATCGATACGGATCGCCAATGCCAAGGGTGTTCAGTATGGCGACTTCGCGACCCTCCATCACCTGCGCATCGGCGGGTTGCTCATGGTCGTAGCCGCACAGATGCAGCACGCCGTGGATCACCAGATGCGCGCAGTGGTCGGCGGTCGATTTGCCTTGCAGCCCCGCTTCGGCGGCAACCACCGGCGCGCAGATCACCACATCACCAAGCAACCGCTCACCACACTCGGGGTCGATCACATCGGCCATGAACGACAGCACGTTGGTGAGGCCGTCCTTGTGACGGTAGCGCGCGTTGAGATCCGCCATCTCATCGGCTCCGACGATGCGAATGCACAGACTGCCGGACTCACCGATGTCCACCAACGCTGCGCGCGCCCAGCGACGCAATGAAGCCGCGCGGGGTGGCGCCTCGACTCCATCGGCGATCTGAATCTCGATCCTGGCGCGGGCGACACTAGGGTTGTTCATCGCTCCGCGAGCCGTTTTCGGATCGCAGTTCGCTCGCGGCGTCGTGGCGCGCATAGGCTTCGACGATCCGCTGCACCAACGGGTGCCGCACGACATCCTTCGACGTGAAGTGCGTGAACGACAATCCGTCGACTCCATCAAGCACGCCGATGCAGTGAATCAACCCGGAACGGCTGCCGCGCGGCAGATCGATCTGCGTGATGTCACCGGTGATCACCGCGGTAGAGCCGAAGCCGATCCGCGTCAGAAACATTTTCATCTGCTCGATCGTCGTGTTCTGACTTTCGTCGAGAATGATGAATGCATTGTTCAATGTCCGGCCGCGCATGAATGCCAGCGGCGCCACTTCGATGATGTTGCGTTCGATGTATTTGTGCACCCGCTCGACGCCCATCATTTCGTACAGCGCGTCGTACAACGGCCGCAGATACGGATCGATCTTCTGTGCGAGATCGCCAGGCAGGAAACCGAGCTTCTCGCCCGCTTCGACCGCCGGCCGAACCAGCAGAATCCGTCCGACCCGCTGTTGTTCGAGCGCCGCAACCGCGCATGCGACGGCCAGATAGGTCTTGCCGGTACCGGCCGGACCGATGCCGAAGTTGGCGTCGTGCAACTGAATCGCGCGCACGTAGTGAGTCTGGTTGGGTCCGCGCGGCTTGATCGTTTTGCGCCGCGTATGGATCAACAACCCGGCGTCGGTCTCACCCTGGGTCAGCGCTTCTACGCCGGCGTCCTGCAGATACAGGTGAATCGATTCCGATTCGAGCGCCTCGCCATCGGCAATGTCTCCGTAGAGCGCCTTCAGCAGCGCCTCGGATACCTCCACGCCCTGCGCTGGACCCGACACCTGAAACTCATTGCCACGGTTGCGAATCCGCACGCCGAGGCTGCGTTCGATGAATTTGAGGTTCGCATCGAACGGACCACACAGCGACGCGAGGCGGCGGGAATCATTCGGTTCGAGCGTTACGCTGCCAGTCAGCGCAACGACGCGATTCGGCTGGTCCGTCAAACTACGAGGCAATTCGGCATATGACGGCTAGCATATCGGCGAGCGGTAGCCTGTCAATTGAAGTTTCCAGCGACGCGGCCCCGCAACGTGTAGCTCATCGCCTCGCCGATGACGACGTTGACGAAGTGACCGACCTCGGCGGCGCCACTGAAGTTGACTACGCGGTTGTTGTCGGTGCGGCCCTGCATCTGGCTGGGATCACGCTTGGCCGGCCCGGTCACGAGCACCCGTTGCGTCGTGCCGACCATGGCCCGGCTGAATGCATCACCCTGCTTGCGGAGCAGCGCCTGCAGCGTCTTCAGCCGTTCACGCTTGACGTCCGACGGGGTCGGATCGGGCAGACTCGCGGCCGGCGTACCGGGACGCGGGCTGTACTGAAACGTGAACGACATGTCGAAGCGCAGTGCTTCGACGAGCGCCAGCGTCGCCTCGAAATCCCGATCGGTTTCGCCGGGGAAGCCGACGATGAAATCAGACGTCAACGACACGTCCGGCCGGACCGCGCGGACGCGGCGAATCTTGTCCTTGTACTCAAGGATCGTATGGCCGCGCTTCATCATCGCGAGAACGCGATCCGATCCCGACTGAACCGGCAGATGCACGTGGCTGACGAGTTGCGGCAGGCTCGCGTACGCCTCGATCAGACTGTTGGAAAATTCGACCGGGTGCGAGGTGGTGTACCGCAGCCTGTCGATGCCGGGCACATCGGCCGCGTAGTGCAGCAATTCCGCGAGATCCGCCTGATCGTCTTCGATGTCGCCGCGGTAGGCGTTGACGTTCTGGCCGAGGAACGTGATCTCACGAACGCCCTGGCGTGCGAGTTGCACCACTTCGCGCATCACATCGGCGACCGGCCGGCTCACTTCGGGACCGCGTGTGTACGGCACGACGCAGAACGAACAGTATTTGCTGCAGCCTTCCATGACCGAAACCATCGCCGCCGGCCCATCGACCTTCGGCGCCGGCAACGAATCGAACTTTTCGATTGCCGGAAAGCTGATGTCGACGACCTGCGCACCGTCGCGCGCGCGGGCCGCGTCGAGCAGCGCCGGCAGGCGATGCAATGTCTGCGGCCCGAACACCACGTCCACATACGGCGCACGGCGCCGGATTGCATCACCCTCCTGGCTCGCGACGCAGCCGCCCACACCGATCAAAAGGTCCGGTCTTGCAGCCTTCAACGGCCTCCACCGGCCGAGTTGCGAAAACACCTTCTCCTGTGCCTTCTCGCGCACCGAGCAGGTATTCAGCAGCAGCACGTCGGCGTCTTCGGCGCATTGAACGGGTTCGAGTCCGTGGCTTGCCCGAAGCAGATCGAGCATCCGCGCGGAGTCGTACTCGTTCATCTGGCAACCCTGCGTCTCGACGAAGACTTTTCCGGGCATTGTTTCGTGCGGCAATCGAATAAAACGGGGGCGGAATTATAGCGGCACTTGAATTTGCGAGTCAGACCTTTATATATGGCGGAACATCCGCATCAGGAACGTGCATGGCCGACCAGCAGCAACACATCTACAAGATCCTTTTCCACAATCAGGGCCAGATCTACGAGGTGTATGCGCGCGCGATTTATCAGAGCGATCTGTACGGATTCATCGAAATCGAGGACTACATCTTCGGCGACAAGACCAAGGTCGTCATCGATCCGGGCCAGGACCGTCTACGCACCGAATTCGACGGCGTACAGCGCAGCTTCATACCCGTGCATTCGGTGGTTCGCATCGACGAGGTCGAAAAAGAGGGTGTCGCGAAAATCAGCGAGAGCAAGGGCGGCACCAACATCGCGCATCTTCCGCTGCCGATCCCCCGCAACGAAGGTAAGCCCTGAGTCTGCTGACTCGGTGCGCTACGGTGCACGGTGCAGGCGGATGTTCGTTGTGCCGGACACGCCTGAGTCCCGTCCCTGGAGGCTGGTGCTGCGTCATCCCTGGCGCAGGACGCTCTGACTCTGTCCTGCTCTCGAACGCGCCTCACTAATACCCTTCGTCCAGCAGCGGGAACGCGGACAGCGCGTGGGCAACGCCGATCGGCCGCGCCGGTTCGAGCAGTTCGGGTGTCAACTCCGCGACACGACTCACGCCCAACAATCCCATGTTGGTGCGGATCTCGATTTCGAGCAGTTCCAGCGCGCGTGTCAGGGCCTCCGCACCGCCGGCCGCCATTGCCAATGCCTCGAGCCGCCCGATGCCCACCGCCGTGGCGCCCCGCGCGACACCTTTGATGACGTCGGTGCCACGCATGAAACCGCCATCGACGACAACGGGGACGCGCCCCGCCACCGCTGCCGTCACTTCGGGCAGCGCATCGATGCAGCCGCGCCCGTGATCGAGTTGACGCCCGCCGTGATTCGATACGTAGACCACATCGACCCCGAGGTCGACCGCGCGGCGCGCGTCGTCCGCCACATTGATGCCTTTCAGCCACAGCGGTACGCGGTGCTTGCGCTTGATGTGCGCAACGGTATCCCACGTCATCTTCGCCTGATGAACAAAGTCACCGCCGCCGGCTTGACGACCCGATGCCGGCACGTACGCCTTCGAAATGTCGCGCTCGCGCCGACTGTAAACCGCTGTATCGACCGTCAGGCAAAATCCCGCATAACCGGCTGCAATCGCACGTTCGATATGATCGTCCATCCAACCCCGATCACCGAGCAGATAGAGCTGAAAAACCTTCGGCGCCGCACCCTCGCGCGCGCGCGTTCTCGCAAGCGTTTCGAAATCGGGCAGGCACACCGAACTCAGAATCATCATCGAACCGAACGCATCCGCTGCCTGCGCAACGGATGCCGCACCCCCCGATTCGAATACCTGTATCGAACCGATCGGCGGCAGTATTACCGGTATGCGCAGGCGGTGACCACAGAGTTCGACACCCGCATCGACGTTCGCAACGTCATTCAGTACACGCGGCCGAAACGCGAGCGAATCGAGCGCGAGACGATTGCGCTTGAGTGACGTCTCCGTGTCGGCACCGCCGATCAGATAGTCCCAGTCGTTGCGCGACAGATTCACGCGCGCAGCTTTGGCGATGTCATGCAGGGTTCGAAACTGATTCATCGTCGGGTCCGGTGCGAGGGCCGCATGTTAGCGCGCCACCCATTCCTTTCGAAGGGTCTTTCGACGCGCTTTCGGCATCGAACCGGAAATGAAAGAATCGGGCGCCTTTCCAGGGGACGCGGGATATGCAGCAGCGAACCGGCTGGGTCGTGATGACGGTACTCATCGCAACACTCACTGCGACGAGCGGCGCCAGTTTCGCGCGCGCCGCGCAACCGAACATCCCAACGGTACTCGAACCGTGGCGCGGCTGGGTGCTCGATCGCCATCCCGATGTTCAGTGCCCGCCGCGTTACGACAACGCATCGATCCGCTCCTGCGTCTGGATGAGCGCGCTGAAGCTCGATCTGACCCAAGCCGGCGGCCACTTCTCGATCGAGGTCGAGGTCTTTGCCAACGCCGATGTGATACTGCCGGGCGATGCCGACGAGTGGCCGGGAGACGTCACATCGAACGGCGCGCCCGCGATCGTCACGCGCCTGAAGGATCTCCCTCGGCTGCGACTGCCGTCCGGGCGCTATGCGATCGCCGGCGCGCTGCACTGGAACACACTGCCAGACTCGCTCGCCGTGCCACGTCAGCCAGGCGCGCTGCAACTGAGCATCGGCGGCCGCGCGGTTGCGCAGCCGCTGATCAAGAATGGTCGGTTGTGGCTCGGCGCCAGTCCAGCCACCTCCGGCGCCACCGCCGAACTGCCCAACGACTCGCTGACGGCGCGCGTCTATCGGCGCCTCGACGACGGCGTGCCGATGCTACTGCAGACCTACATCGACCTCTCTGTCGCGGGCAGCCATCGCCTCGTAACGCTTGGCCGCGCGCTGCCGGACGGATTCGAACTTACCGCCATCGATAGCAGACTGCCTGCGCATCTGGATGACTCCGGACAGCTCGAGGTGCAGGTCGAACCCGGTGAGTGGCAGGTGCAGGTAACGGGCCGCGCACTCGATGCGCCGACCGCGTTCCGCGTCGCGCCCAAAACCGAGAACTGGCCGGAACAGGAGATCTGGGGCTTCAACGCCGACCGCACGCTGCGCGTGGTCAACGTCGAAGGCGCCACACCGATCGATCTGAGCCAAACCAACGCGCCGTTCAAGGACATCCCCGCCTACGTGGTCAGCGCGCAGAACGAACTGAAGCTTGTCGAGCAGTTCCGGGGCGACCCCAATCCGACTCCCAACGACTTTTCACTGTCGCGAGACATCTGGCTGTCCTTCAACGGCAGGGGCGTAACGGTGCGCGATACGCTCGATGGTTCGATCGCGCGACCGACGCGCCTCGCCGCCCGATTCGTTCCCGGCCGCATGACCGTGGACGGCGCACCGCAATTGATCACCCGACTCGGCGATACGAAACCCGGTATCGAACTGCTGAGCGGCAAACATCGCATTGTAGCGACCAGCGAATTGTCGCGCGGAAGCCTCGATACCGCCGTTGGCTGGGACACCGATGTCTCACGCTTATCCGGCGAACTGCACCTGCCGCCGGGCTGGCGATTGCTGTGGACCCACGGCGTCGATCGGGCGCCGACCGCATGGCTGTCCATGTGGACGCTGTGGGATATCTTTCTGGTGGTCATCAGCGTGGTACTGGCTCTGCGGGTGCTTGGCCGCCCTGCCGCCGTACTGTTCGGGTTGACGCTGGCGCTGGTCTTTCAGGAACCCGGCGCGCCGACATTCGTATGGATCGTGCTGCTGGTGCTGCTCGCAGTGCTACAGGTGGCTCGCGCTCGCCTCGGCCAGCTCGCGCGCCTCGGTTATTTCGTTGTACTCGCCGTCACCGTGCTCGGCGTCCTGTCGTTTGCCATCGACAGCTTCAGGATGGCGATCTATCCGCAGCTCGAGAACCCTTCCGCCGCACTTCCCCGGTCAGTGGCTGGCGAGTTCGGTATGACGGCGCCTGCGGAGGATCGCGCGGCGGCCAGCGAGGCCAACAGCGTACGCACCCGCGTTGTCTCCTCACTGAAACGGCAGAATGCGCCGGAAGTCGCGCTCGCCGCCGCGCCGGTGCCCCGGTTCGAATCGAATACGCAGGTGCAAACGGGCCCGGGTGTGCCAACCTGGCAATGGCGCGACGAAACGCTGATCTGGGACGGTCCGGTCACCGCGGCGCAGTCGGTCGCGTTGGTGTTTTCACCGCCGTGGTTGACGCGCAGCCTGCACGTAGTCGGCCCGGTGCTGTTGCTGCTGCTCGCCGCGATTGTCGGCGGCGCGACGTTACCGCCTTCGATCCCGCTTCCGACATGGCTGAAGCGTTTCTCCATGCCGGCGGTCGGCGCATTGCTGTTCGTCGCCAGCCTCGCCTTGCCACCGCCGGCGCGCGCCGACATCCCCAGTCCGGACATGCTCGACGAACTGGAGCAGCGCCTGACGCAGCCACCGGATTGTCTGCCGGCGTGCGCCGCCGTCGAACACGCCCGCGTGACTTTGGCCGGCGACCAGCTGACCGTGCGACTCGACATCAACGCGGCCGCCACGGTGGCGCTGCCGTTGCCATCGGCAGCCCGATGGTGGCCGCTGGAAGCGCGCGACGGCGATCAGGCAGCCATCGTCACCCGCGACGATGCGGGCCAACTGGCGATCGCGCTCACGGCCGGTGTCCACGCGATCGAACTGTCCGGCCCTGTCACCGACATCGATCGATTCGAATTGTCATTCCCGACTCCGCCCGGACGGATTTCACTCGATCTAAAGGGCTGGCACGCGTATGGCGTGCAGGACGGCCGCCTGCGCGGCGGCGCGTTGCAGTTCGAGCGCGAAACCGTGTCAGCGACGAAAGACGCCAAGGCGAGCCTCGCGCCGGCGCCGATCGCGCCGTATTTCAGGCTCAGTCGCACGTTCGACTTCGGTCTCGAATGGCGCATTCATACGACCTTGACGCGCCTCGCGCCCTCGGACGGCGGCATCCCCTTCGCGGTACCGTTGGTGCCAGGCGAATCGCTGCTCGACGGTCGCGTTCGGGTCGAAAACGGCAAGATCATCGGGGTCTTAGCGCCGGGACAACGGCAGATCGACTGGCGCAGCGCACTGGCGAGCACCGATACACTGCAGCTGACGGCGCCCGCCGTGTCGAAATGGAGCGAGCAGTGGACCTTGATTCCATCGAACTTCTGGCACGTCGACTATGTCGGCGTTCCGGTGACGCTCACGCCGATGAAACTTGCCGCGGGTGAATCCCCCGGACCTCGGTTTGCGCCACTCGGCGGTGAGCGGCTTACGATCACGCTCACCAAACCGATACCCGTTCCTGGCGAAACGATCACGGTCGAATCGATCGATTTGAGCGAGCAGCCTGGCGCGCGCGCGCGCCGCAGCACCCTGGCACTGCGTCTGCTCAGCAGTCAGGGCGGCAACTACGCTGTGCATATTCCCGGCAACGCGAAGATTCTCAGCATTGCGATCAACGGAGCACCGCAACCGATCCCAACGGCGGGTGAATCGCTGCCGCTGCCGGTTGTGCCCGGTTCCGAAACCGCCGAGGTCGTCTGGGAAGCGCCGCTGTCGATCGGCGCGATGCTGCGTACCAGTGCCGTCGAACTGCCCGGTCACGCGTACAACGTGCGCCTCAATCTCAGCCTGCCGACCGACCGCTGGCCGCTGTTCGTCGGCGGCCCGCTACTGGGACCCGCGATTCTGTACTGGGGCGTGGTGGTCGTCGTGATCGGCATCGCCTGGCTGCTCGCGCGCATCCCGGCGCTGCCGCTGACGACGCTCGACGGTGTGCTGCTCGGATTCGGCATGAGCCTGTGCAACCTGCCGAGTACCGTCCTCGTCGCCGCCTGGCTGTTGTTGCTGTTGCTGCGACGCCGCTATGCAGATCGGTTGCAGAGTTCGCCCGTGAGGGCGTTTCAGCTGACCCAGATCCTGCTTGCGCTGGGAAGCATCGTCGCATTGATCGCGCTCGCGGCGAGCGTGCCGATGGGGTTGCTCGGCACTCCGGAAATGCACATCGTCGGCTACGGATCTTCGGCGTACAGCTATCACTGGTTCCAGGATCAAACCCGGTCGACGCTACCGACGGCGTACGTGATGTCGGCACCGATTTGGTTGTACCGTGTCGTCATGTTGGCGTGGTCGCTGTGGCTCGCCTTCGCGATCATGCGATGGGTGCGCTGGGGATGGACGGCCTTCACGGCCGGCGCAACGTGGAGATCGACGCGCGCGAACGCGGAACCCGCGCCCAGCGCAGGTTAGAATCACCGCGTATCGCAGAGGGGGATCCGATGTCCAGATTTGTCGTGATCGGTGGCGGCCATGCGGCCGGTCAGGCCGTAGCAAGCCTGCGCCAGGAGGGTTTCGACGGCGAGATCGATGTGGTCGGCGATGAGCCGCATTTGCCGTATCAGAGACCACCGCTATCGAAGCAGTATCTCTCCGGCGAACACGGCCTCGAAAAAGTTCATCTGCGTGCCGCGGCGTTCTACGACGAACGCAAGATCACGCTGCATCTGGGCGTGCGCGCGGAGCGCATCGATCCGGCCGCGCACTCGGTTTCGCTATCGAACGGCGAGACACTGCGCTACGACAAGCTGCTGCTTGCGACGGGCGGCCGCGTGCGGCGCCTCGACATTCCGGGTCACGACCTCGCTGGTATCTACTACCTGCGCACACTCGCCGATGTCGATGCAATTCGGGCTGCATTCGCACCCGGCAAACGGATGGTGATTGCCGGGGGCGGCTATGTGGGCCTGGAGGTCGCCGCGGTCGCGCTCACCGCGGGGCTCAAGGTCACGGTAATCGAAATGGAAGATCGGATTCTCAAGCGCGTGACCACACCCGCGATGAGCACCTTCTATCACGGTCTGCACGCCGGTCGCGGGGTCGTCATTCGCACCAGCACGAAAGTGTCGGGCTTCGAAGGCACGGGCCATCTCGAAGCCGTCGTCACCGATTCGGGCGAGCGTATTCCGACCGACATCGTGATCATTGGAATCGGCATCGTGCCGAACACCGAACTGGCGGCCGACGCCGGTATCGCGTGCGACAACGGCATCCTCGTCGACGATCACTGTCGTACGTCGGATCCCGACATCTACGCGGCGGGAGACTGTACGAATCATCCGAACGCGTTGCTCGGTCGGCGCGTGCGGTTGGAGAGCGTGCCGAACGCAATGGAACAGGCGCGCGCGGCGGCGACCAATATGAACGGCGGCGATGCAACGTACGCGTCGATCCCCTGGTTCTGGTCGGATCAATACGAACTGAAACTGCAGATGGCGGGCTTTTCGTCCGACGGCGACCTCGCCGTCACTCGAGGCGATCCGGCGACGAATCAATTCGCCACGTTCTATCTGAAGGATGGCGTGATCGTCGCCGTCGACGCGGTCAACAGCCCGCGCGAATTCATGGCCTGCAGACAGATGGTGAACAAGCGCTCGAAACCCGATCCGGCGAAGCTGGCTGATCCGAGCGTCCCGCTGAAGGATCTGATCTAGTTGCGGATTGGGTCGTGTTGGGGGCGGATCTGCTGTGTGGCGGACACGCCATAAGTCCCGTCCCTGGAGGCTCGTCCTGCGCCATCCCTGGCGCAGGACGGTCCGCCGCATAGCAGATCCGCCCCCATCACGACGCGACGCGCTTCGTTCCGGGGAAGATATTCGGGTCAGAGTGCTTCTTCGAAACAGGTAGCCGCCGATGAACCGTAGCGCAACCGTCTGCTAGCCAACCGAACAGGCAAGCGTGCGCGAGATGGCCGAGAGCGGGCGGCCACTCTCGGCGTGCCATTCATTGAATGCCCGTTGCACCGCGGCAAGCGCCTTCTTGCTGCCGGGTGCTTTGTCGATGATCTTCTGCCGCACCAGCGCGCTGACGACGTCAGCGGACAACATGAACGTATCGCGGCCCATGAAACGCAGAAAGTACGCACCGGTGTTGCCGCCGAGACGCTGACCGCGACGCTTCAAGTCGTTCCACAGTCCAACGACGTCGTCGTCCGGCCATTCCGCAAGATATCGGCCAAAACCGCCGCGGGCGTCCTTCACTGCGCGGACGAATTGCGCGTTGCCGCGCACCGAAGCGATCTTTTTGGCGTGCCGCACGATGCGTTCATCCTGACCGAGCTGTTCGAGGTCTTCATCCGACAACATTGCGCACGCGACGGTGTCAAAGTGATCGAACGCGGTCTCGAATCCCGGCCATTTGTGTTCGATGATCTGCCAGACGAATCCAGATCTGAACACACATTTGGTCATTTCGGCGAGATACCGATCATCGGTGATACGTTTCAGTTGCGCGGCCGTTTTCGGTTTTGGTAATAACGCTTCAAGCGCGCCTTTGCCGCCTTTGCGCGCAGCGGCCCGTTCATAGATCACCGAATATGGCTGCAATCAACCGTCCTCAGGCCAAGTGACACTAGAGATGATCGACGTCGTCGACAAACGCAGTCAAGCCACACTCGATCCCGCGCTGGCCGCGCTGCTCGATGAGGAAACGCGGGCAAAGAAAGGCTACGTCTACTGTGCTACCTGCTCGCACGTCATCAGCCATATCGATCACCGCATCGAGGTGCACGGAAGCCACGATCATCATTTCACCAATCCATATGGTTACCGGTTTCATCTAGGCTGCTATAAGGAGGCGTTGGGGTGCACGGTCGCCGGTCCGCCGAATGCGGCCGATACCTGGTTCCCCAACCACCGCTGGCGGCTGGCGCAGTGCGAAGAGTGTGCAATCCATCTCGGCTGGTTTTTCGCGGGCGCGAACGATCACGCATTCTTCGGCCTGATCACCGACCGCATTCAAACCGACTGATACGGAAGTAACTCGCACCATGACCACCAGGATCGACGGAGGCCGCTACGACGCCATCACATTCGACTGCTACGGAACCCTCATCGATTGGGAATCGGGCATGCTGGGCTACTTCAGGCCGCTGCTGGAGACACACGATGCCCACGCGGTAGACAGCTTTCTGCTGGATTTCTACGGCCGCACCGAAGCGAACCTGCAAGCCGGCGCGTATCGAAGCTATCGCCAGATTCTCGAAGATGTCGTGAAGGCATTGGGAGAACGTCTGGGCTTTGCCCCCTCCGCAGACGCGGTCTCGGGGTTTCCGGACAGCATCCGTGACTGGATGCCGTTCCCGGATACCGTGGCGGCGCTGAAAGCGCTGGCACCGAATTTCCGGCGTGCGATCATATCGAACATCGACGACGACCTGTTCGCACTCACGCAGGCGCGCCTCGACATACCCTTCGATCACGTCGTCACCGCGGCACAGGTCGGTGCGTACAAACCCGATCCACGACCGTTCGAGGCGGCCATCGAGCGCCTCGGCGTACCGAAAGGGCGCATCCTGCATGTTGCCCAAAGCCTGTATCACGATATCGCGCCGGCCAACGCGCTGGGCCTCGACACCGTATGGATCGACCGGCACGCCGGCGATGGCAGCGGTGCGACACCGGCCGCCGAGGCGACGCCGAAATGGTCACTGGGCTCGCTCGGCGAACTGGTCGACGCGCTGTCTTGATCAGGCCGCGTGCTGAGTCGTCGTCATCGTGTCGCCACTGGATTCGGTGGGACGCGTTCGAATGATCGGCTCTGCTTCCAACGTCGCGCGCGGTGTCGCGGCCGCCTTCAACTCCAGCCAGCCCGCAACGATGTCGTCGCGCAATGCGCCTATGTCGGGGACCGCTTCGAGGCACGCAGTCACCCCCAGATCAACGCGATCCACGTAGGTCTGCACCGTCAGGTTCAGCGCGACCGAATGCGCCGGAATCGACACCGGGAAATGACTGCACATCTTCGCGCCATGCAGGTACATCGTCCTCGCCGGGCCGCGCACGTTCGAGATCACGACATTGACCATCGGCGCCATGAAATCAGCGACGCGCAGCCGTTCGGCCCACAACGATGCCGCGGACATCATCGTTGCGAGGCCGGGTACGTGTAAGTCATCCGGCTGCAACGCACCCGTTGCGGCAACGACACCCTTGCCGACCTGCATCGATTCTTTGATCGCGAGCAGCCGCTCGATCGGATCGGCGATGTCCGTGCCGAGCGAGGCGACGAGCATCGTCACCTGATTGCGCATGCTCGTATCGCCTGGCGCACGCAGCGATACCGGCACGCCGCAGCGCAACGACATCGCGGGCAGTGCATTGTGGCGTAGCAGATAACGACGCAACCCGGCCGCGCAGACCGCCATCACAGCGTCGTTCAGTGTCGCACCGCGCGATTTCGCGACCGCCTTCATCTCCGACAACGGCAACGTTGCGGCCGCCCACGTGCGGTAGGGACTCACCGCACAGTTGAATGGAGCGCGAGGTGCTTCACCGTACAACGCACCCATACCAGCTCGACCGCGCAGGGCGCGATTGAACAGCGCCATGGCAGCTTTGCGCTGATCGTCGAGCCGCGACGTCCACGCGAAGCTTTGATCGATCAGCGATCGCGCCGCGTCGAAGACGAGGTCCAGCGCGCTGGGCTCAGGTTCGGCGACTGTCGGCTGCGCAATCGGCGGGTCCGTCAGCGGGTCGCGCGAGAACAGCACGTCGATGATCGCCTGCCCCGCCATACCGTCGATGCACGCGTGATGATATTTGCAGAACCACGCCACCTGACCCGATTCGAGTCCCTCGATGTAATAGAACGCCCACAACGGTCGGTTGCGCGGCAGCGGCGTTTCATGCAGCCGCGCGACCAGTGCTTCCAGTTGCACCCAGGTCCCTGGCGCACTGAGTACGACGCGGGTGACGTGGTTGTCGATATCGAAGCCCGGATCGTCAATCCACACCGGCTGGTCGAGCGTCAGCGGCGTCGACTTCAGCCGCTTGCACATGAACGGGACCGACGCGACGCGATCTTTCAGGTAGCGCTTCAATTCGATGAAGAATTTGTCTCGCTTGGGGACGTCGAGCAACTGCACTGAGCCGATGTTCATCGGATTCGACGGGCTTTCCATGTAGAGGAAAGATGCGTCGGTGATACCCAGCTTGTGCATGTCAATCTCCGTCGCGGTCCAGTGAAGGCGGCGGCAGGCACGATGGCTGGGGTAAGCACGCAAAACGTGCCAGCGAGGGGGGAGATTCGCGTCGTGCCTGCCGCCTGACGGTTAACTATGCAACGTCCGGGCCAAGTTCATCACAAGCTACTCGCGCCGTCGCGCATCAGCCTTTTCGACGGAATCCCGTTCGAGCGACCGCATGATTCCGCACAGCGATAGCGCAAACGGCGCGAACACCGCACCGCCATTGCGCAGCGGTTCGATCGATTCCGTCATTCATTCCGGCGGACAGTCGCCGATTCGCTTGGCGTGATCACGCGTGGAGATCGTCTGCGTGAATCCGGCGATCGGCAGCTGAATCTCGGCGACCGATTCGAAATCCGATTCGCTCAACTTCGTCACCGTCAGCGTACCGCTCGCGCCGTTCGAGCAATCCATGGCGTAGTGATAGACTCGGTCGGCCTGGTTCGTGGCCGCGAGGCTGCAGCCGCGTTCCTTGAAGTCTTCGCGCAGCGACTCGAACCAGTTCTCGTAGTTCGTCAGGCAAGCCTTCTTCGTCAGCGTCTGGCTTGCGCCGAAACTGGTCGTGATTTCGTACTCGCCGGACTGGAACGTCGGGACGTCGGCGGCCAATGCAACCGCGGCGGGTGCCAGTGTCGCGAACGCGAGCATTCGAATACGCTGAGTCATCGCATCAGTCCACGATCGCCGGATACACCAGCGCCTTCAATTGCCCGCGGAAGTTGAACGTCGCGGACGGCATGAACTGGGTCATCAGGATCACGACCAGTTGTTCGGCCGGATCGACCCAGAAGATGGTGCTCGCAGCTCCGCCCCAGGCATACTCGCCGGCCGAGCCGATCGTCGCGGTGCGCGCCGGCCCAAGATTGATCGAGAAGCCGAGACCGAATCCGTAACCCTCGTTTGCCGTCTCCGAGAAGCTGCCGAGCGCCCAGCGCGTCAGGTCTTCGTCGTTCGGCAGATGATTTCGCGTCATCAGTTCGATGGTCTTGCGTCCCAGGATGCGCACACCGTCGAGCTCACCGCCATTGACCAGCATGCGGCAAAACCGCAGGTAGTCGTGCGCCGTGGACACCAGCCCGCCGCCGCCGGAAAAGAACGTGCGCGGCTTCAGGTAGATGCTGTTGCGCGGGTCGTCTTCAACCCGCAGTTTTTTGTCGGCGCCGCGGCTGTAGTTCGCGGCAAACCGTCCCACCGCGTCCTCGGCAACGGAGAATCCAGTGTCCTTCATGCCGAGCGGCTCGAAAATTCGAGTGCGCAGATACTGATCGTACGGCTCCCCCGACATCACTTCGACGAGATACCCGAGCACGTCGGAGGCCACCGAGTAATTCCAACGCGTGCCCGGAGAGAACTCGAGCGGCACGTTCGCCAACGTATCGATCATGGTGCGCAATGTCGCGCCTTCCGATGCACCGACACCGAGCTTACGGTACGCATGATCGACGTTGGACCGATTCATGAATCCGTACGTCAGCCCGGACATGTGCGTGAACAGATCCTTGATCGTCATCGCCCGGTCGACCGGCCGGGTGAGAAAATTCGGCACGATACCTGCTTCATACACGGCCAGGTCACGCCACTGCGGAATGAACCGATGCGCCGGATCATTCAACTGAAAGAGTCCGTCCTCGTACAGCATCATCAGTGCAACTGCGGTGATCGGTTTCGTCATCGAATAGATGCGAAAAATCGTGTCATCGCGCATGGGCACGTCACGTTCGATGTCCATTCGACCGAGCGGCTCGAAATAGGCCAGCTCGCCTCTCCGAAACACCACCGGCAGCGCGCCAGCAATCTTGCCGGGCGCGATGTAGCGACGCACGAGGTGATCCGATATTCGCGCTAATGCACGCTTGGACATCCCCGCCGCGGCGGCGTCGATTCGCATCACTCGATCTCCCCGCTTGTGTGAACGCACCACTCTACTTTGTTGGACGCATCGGTCAACGCGTCGTTCGAGCGCTGTTCAAGCCCGGCAAAGCTGCGTAGCATCGCAGTTCATGCAAAAGCCCGCCGCTACGCGTCAGCCCTCACACGACGAGTCGGAATTGCCGTCGACCGCCACGACGATCGAAATCACCAAAGACTATCTGCACTTCTCGGCTGCACATTTCACGATCTTCTCGGCGACGCAACGCGAAAACCTGCATGGCCACAACTTCGACGTCAGTTGCTCTCTCGACACCGTCGTCGGACCCAACGGTCTCGCGTTCGACTACAACGTCGTCAAAGATCGCTTGATGGCGCTGTGCGACGAACTCGACGAACGCGTATTGTTGCCGTCGCAATCGCCGCATCTGACGTTCGACAAAGACGCGAACTATCTCATCGTCTGCTTCGCCGACGAACGGATACCGTTTCTCGAACGCGACGCGTTGCCGCTGCCGATCCGAAACACGACAGTCGAAGAGTTCGCTCGATGGTTCGCCAATCGTCTCGGCGCCGATGCAACATTGCGCGAGCAGCCGATCGACTCGTTGACCGTCCGCGTATCCTCTGGCCCCGGTCAGTGGGCCTCTTGCCGTTGGAGTCGCTCATGAAATTATTGTTGATAACCGGTGCTAGCGCCGGAATCGGCCTCGCCACCGCCCGCCGCTTCGCCGACGACGGCTTCGATGTCGTCAATCTGTCGCGCCGCAGGTGTCCGCTCGCGAAGGTGACCCACATCAACTGCGATCTGTCCACGCCGCGCTTCATCGACAACATCTCGGGTCAGTTGCGTCAGTTGCTGGGCGATGCCGAGCGCATCGTGCTGATTCACAACGCCGCGCGGCTCGACAACGACAGCGCTGTGGAGACGCCGAGTAATCGGCTGCGCGAGGTCTTCGAGGTGAACCTCGTCGCACCGAACACGCTGAATTATTTTGCGTTGCCGTTCATGCACCGCGGTTCGAGCGTGCTGTTCGTCGGCTCCACGTTGTCGGAGAAGGCGGTACCGCACAGTTTCAGTTACGTCGTCAGCAAGCACGCGATCGTCGGCATGATGCGTGCGGCCTGTCAGGACCTCGCCGGGCGTGAGATTCACACCGCGTGCATCTGTCCCGGCTTCACCGATACCGAGATGTTTCGCGAGCACGTACCCGTCGACGCTCGGGACAAGGTGCGATCAATGTCGGTGTACGGCCGGCTGATCAACCCGGAAGAAATCGCCGAGACGCTGCACTGGGCAGCGCACAACCCGGTGATCAACGGCGCGGTGCTGCACGCAAATCTGGGCCAGGTCGAGCACTGACAAAACGGGACAAAACGGGACAAAACGGGGTCAGAGCAACTCTGACCCTCCATCTTCAGAAGGATTGATCGGGGCTTCGTGCCGGACCCCCATTTTCATTTCAGGAACGCCGCGTTTACGCAGTTCTGCATGCGACCGTCGCGCAGAAACGTTGCCGCGACCTCGGCGCTCTTCGCACGCATGTCGAACACACTCTCCGGGGTAAAGAACGCCGAGTGAGGTGTCAGGACCAGGCGGTGCGCGAGCCACGGTTCGTTGGCGCTGAATGCGGCGATCAACGGATGCGCGGAGTCCGCAGGTTCCACCGGCAATACATCGAGACCGGCGGCACGCACCGCGCCGCTGCGCATCGCTTCGTGCAGCGCGTCGAGATCCACGACTTCTCCGCGCGCGGTGTTCACCAGAATCAGGTTCTGTTTCGAGGCGGCGAACGCGCCCGCGCCAACCAGTTTGCGGGTCTCATTCGACAGCGGTACGTGCACGCTGACGACGTCGCTTTGGCGCATCAGATCCTCGAGGCTGTGCACGCGGCGTACGCCGAGCGCCAGATCGACACCGTTGCTGAGGTATGGATCGTAGAACACCACGTTCATTCCGAATGCCTTCGCGCGTAGTGCCGTCGCAGTACCGATGCGGCCCAACCCGACGACGCCGAACGTACACGCCGACAGTCTCCGTCCGTATGGGTTCAGCGCGGGACGCCAGTTGCCGCGTGGATCGGCGCGCAGCGCAACGGTGTGGAACTCGATGCCCTTCATCAACGTCAGCATCAGCGCGATCGCGTGATCGGCCACTTCCATCGTGCCGTAGTCGGGCACGTTGCACACCGGAATCCCGAGTTCGCCCCATGCGGCAATGTCGAGATTGTCAAACCCGACTTTCGGCGTGACGAAGATGCGGCATTTTTCGAGCTTGCCTCGATACTGCGGTGGCACGTCGAGTACCGACACGATGCCATCGCAGTTGCGCCACTGTTCATCCGTGATCTCCTCGAAGCGATCGACGAATTCGGCGCGGACGCCGTTGCCAACAGCCTCGGTCTCGATGTGCCGATCGTCCCGCCAGCGCATCGCCGGCCACAATACGCGCAGATTCATCAATTACTCCCCATCGCCGACGATCTCGGCCAGTGTGTGTACGGATTCCTCCACCAGGCTCGACTCGATGTCGCCGATTCGCATCCGTGTAGCGATCAGGTGCGTCATGCCGAGTTCGCGACGATAGTCGGCGATACGCGTACGAACCTGTTCCGGTGTACCGATGACGCCCCATTCGTCTACCATTGCCGGCATTCTAGACCGCATCGTCGGCGTCGCCTGCGCGCGCGTCACCGTCAGTTGCGCCGCCAACGCTGCGCGCACTCGATCGACCACCGCAACGTCGTGACTGACGAACACCGTGCGCATGACCGGCACAACGACCGGGACCTCGACGTCGGCTTCTCGACAGGCTTGCGCGTGCCGCGCGTAGTTTCCGGCCAGCGTGTTCATCGACTCCATCGGCGACGCAAGATACGGCAACCCCAGCAGGCCCGCCTGGCGCAGCGCCTTCGGCCCGAACGCCGCAACCCACACCGGCGGATGCGGCGCCTGCACCGGGCGCGGCCACAACGATACGGTCGCGCCGGGACCGACGACATCGCCACACCAGGCGCGACACATCGTGGCGAGGCAATCGGCAAAGATCTCGCGCTTTTCGGCGCGTACAACGTTGAACGCATCGAACAGCGCCGGCTGATACCCGCGACCGACACCGAGAATGACGCGGCCCCCGGACAACTGATCGAGCACCGCAACCTGTTCGGCCGCCTGCAGCGGATGCCGTAACGGCAACAGGTAGGAGGTGGTGCCCAGACGGATCGTCGTGGTGGCGGCTGCCACGGCCGCCAGCAACATCATCGGCTCGGGAATCGCACCCTCGCCGAAATGATTCTCCGGTAGCCAGAAGGATTGGTAACCCCATTGTTCAGCAAGTTCGGCCTGCCGCGACAACTCATCGGCGCGTCGCCCGAGCGGGGCGAGCCACGGGGTCAATCCAAGGTGCAGAGGGTCCGTCATGCCGGCGACGTTACCACAAGCGTTGCCGTGCTTTGCGCCGCGCGCGCTACACTGCGCGTCACGCTCTTCGCTACGTCACTACGACGCCAAGACTATGACGCACTCCGAGGTTTCCTTGAACGCTGCGGCCAACCGATTGAACCACGAGTGCTTTTGTATCGGCACCGATGTCGCCGCGCTCCACGATTGGCTCGACGCGGACCTGTCCCATCGCGGACTCGGCGGTTCGCTCGCGGATTCCCATCCGCATCTGTTTTCGTCACTGCCGGTGTTCGTGACGCACGAGCACGTGCAGCAGATGCAACGGGTGATGCGCGCGATCCAAACCGTCATCGCCACAGAGGCGTATCGTCAGGCGGCACTGTCCACCGCGCCGCCGATCGCGTTGCCAGTGCCGGCCGCCCATGGCGTGCTGCAGAGTTACGATTTTCATCTCGGTGCCGATGGACCGCAGCTCATCGAGATCAACACCAACGCGGGCGGCGCAATGCTGAACGCGGTCATGGGCCGCGCACAGCAGGCGTGCTGCCGGGAGATCTCGAACCTGATCCGCGGCGCCAGCGACTACGACGCGGCGGAGACACGTCTGTTCGAAATGTTCGCGACGGAATGGCACCGTGCTCGCGGTACCGCGCCGCTGCGACACATTGCAATCGTCGATAGCAAACCGCGCAAGCAGTACCTGTACCCGGAATTTCTGCTGTTTCAGCGGCTGTTCGAATCGCACGGCATTGCGACATCGATCGCCGACCCGGCGGAGCTCGAACTCGTTTCCGGCACGCTGCGTGACGCCGCTGGGCCGATCGACCTCGTCTACAACCGCCTCACAGACTTCTACTTCGAACTGCCCGAACACGCGGTGCTCGCACAAGCCTATCGGGACGATGCGGCTCTCCTTACCCCGCACCCTCACGCCCACGCACTGTATGCGAACAAGCGCAATCTCGCGCTGCTGTCGGATGCCGCCACGTTGACTCGTTGGGGAATCGAATCATCGGTCGCTGACTGCCTGCTGCAGAACATTCCGCGCACCACCCGCGTTGCAGCGGCGGACGGTGAGGCGCTCTGGCGCGATCGCAAGCGTCTGTTCTTCAAGCCGGCGAACGGCTTCGGCAGCGGCGGCGCCTATCGTGGCGAAAAGCTCACGCGGCGCGTGTTCGGCGACATTCTCGCCGGCGACTACGTAGCCCAGGCCCTGGTGCCGCCCAGCGAGCGTCTCGGCCGCGACGAACACGGCACGCTGATCTTGAAAGTCGATCTGCGCAACTATGCGTATGACGTTCAGCCATTGCTGATCGCGGCGCGCCTGTATCAAGGGCAGACGACGAATTTCCGCACACCCGGCGGCGGTTTCGCGCCGGTGTTCTATCCGAGCGAATCCGGTTCGTGCGCCGGATCCACCTGCGCTGCCGAATGCTGAAGAATCACGATGTGTGACGATCACGAAGTCGACAACCAGACCGGCAACGACGACCCACGCAGCGGTTACCGGCTCGTGGAACCGTGGCCCGTCTATCCACCAGACATGCAGTTCGAGATGGGTTCGGGTGTCGCGGTCGACGCGCAAGGCGTGATCTACCTGTTTACGCGCGACATCGAACACTGGGCAGCACATCCGCTTGCGATGAAAGACAAGATGGGCAAGAGCAGCATCTCGATGTTCAGCCGAGACGGCAGCTATTTGGGCAAGTGGGGCGCGTCGGATGAACGCGGCTTTGCGCTCGGCGCGCACACGCTGTATATCGAGCGCGACGGCATGTTCTGGACCACGGATCGCGACGGTCACACGGTGCGGAAATATCGCCCGAACGGCGAACTGCTGTTGTCGCTCGGTCGCTTCGGCGAATGGGGCGACGACGAAAGCCACTTCAACGGCCCGACCGCGGTGATCGTGCAGGACAACGGCAACATCGTCGTCGCCGACGGCTACTGGAATTCGCGCCTGGTGTGGTTTTCTCCGGACGGAGAATTCATCAAATCGGTCGGCGGCTGGGGCCGCGGCCCCGGACAATTCAACACCCCTCACGCGCTCGCACAGGATTCGCAGGGGCGATTGCTGGTGGCCGATCTGTGCGGCGGCAACTTTCATCCGTACATGACGGTCCCCGGTCAGATCGCACCACACCGAACCCGCGCAATTCCGGGCTGCCGGTCCCGCATTCAGCGTTTCGATCCGGACGGCGCATACATCGACGAATGGACGCACATCGCGCCGCTCAGCATTGCCAGCTACGGAAACCAGATCTATGCCAGCGACAAGATGAGCAATCTGGCGATTCTCAACGAAGAGACCGGCGCGGTGCGCAAGCGTGTGGACAACATAGCGATCTACATCCATCAACTCGCAATGGACGCGCACGGCGACCTGTACACCGCATCGGTCTACCCGGAACATGCCGGGGCAAAGCGCGGTGTTGCAGGACCATCGCACCGCCGCTGGACACGCGACCAAACATAAGGAAACACCCATGATCATCGTTGTTGCCGCGCTGCGGTTCGAAAACCAGCAGGACCGCGACCGCGCGGTCGCCATGACCGCCGACGTGCAGATGGCCACCCGCCGGGAGGAATCGGGTTGCCGCGACTACTGCTTCGCGCCAGACCCATCTGTGCCCACGCGCATCCAGGTCTACGAACTGTGGGAGGACAGCGCCAGCCTCGCCGCGCACTTCAAGCATTCGAACTACGCGAAGATGGTGGAGTTGCTGTCGAACGCGAACATCAAAGAAAGCATCAACCAGGCGTATCTGGTCGAGCGTGGCGAACCGGTGTACGGCGCGAATGGGGAAAAGAAGACGGCGTTCTTCGCCAACTGAGGCGCCTTACCAAAAGCGGAACCGACATGAGCAGTCACGATCAGGTCTTCATCAATGCCCGCGTGTTCACTGCGATCGACGAATCCGTCATCGCGTCCGGCGCAGTCTGGATATCGGGCAACACCATTCGATACGTGGGTCCACGAGACAAGCTGCCAGCCACGCCGGACGGTTGCCCAGTGACCGACGTCGGCGGGAAATTCATCATGCCCGGCATGACTGAAACGCATGCCCACTTGTCGTTTGCCGATGCAAGCCCTTTCGCAATCGGCGCGACGACGGTAGAGGACGCCACGATCACCGCAGTCGGCAACGCGGCATTGATGCTGGCGAGCGGGTTCACGTCGGCGATCAGCTTCGGTTCGACGTACCGGATCGACGTCGCATTGCGCGATGCGATCAACGCGGGGCGCATCGCCGGGCCGCGGTTGCTCGCGGCGGGCCGTGACCTCGGTGCAACGGCGAGCAACGTGGATGCCCCCGGCGGGCTCAGCCGGATCGAGGACGGCCCGTGGGCGCTGCGCAAAGCGGTGCGCGAACAACGAAAGCAGCGGGTCGATGTGGTGAAGATCTTCATCGATGGCGAGGCGATCAATCCGATCAACCCGCCCGGCGAACTATCGTTCTGCGATGAGGAAGTGACCGCCATCGTCGAGGAGGCGCATCGACGCAAACTGCGCGTGGCGTGTCATGCCCGCTCCGCGGCTGCGGTGAAGCAGGCCGTGCGGGCTGGGGTCGACTACATCGGCCACGCCAACTATCTCGACGACGAGGCCGTCGACTTGCTCGCCTACCATCGCGATCGTATCTTCGTCGGGCCCGCCATCGCCTGGGAAGTTCAGTATCTCGCGCAGTGTGAGAGCCTCGGCATCTCGAAAGACACCGTGCGCAAACAAGGTTACGCCGCGGAAATCGACGCAACGATTGCAAGCGTGGGCAAGCTCCGCAGCGCCGGGGTACCACTGGTGATCGGCGGCGACTACGGCATCAGCATCGCGCCACACGGTACCTACGCGAAGGACCTCGAGTACTTCGTGGACCTGTTCGGTATGTCGAGCGCCGAAGCGCTGCTCTGCGCCACGCGCAACGGCGGCCTCGCGTTCGATCGCGGGGGCAGGCTCGGGACGTTGGCACAAGGATCCCTCGCCGATCTGATCATCGTCGACGGCGATCCGATCGCGAACATCCGCGTGCTGCAGGATCGTGGCAAACTGTCGGTCATCAAGGATGGACGGATGTACGAATGACGGACCACGCGATGCTCGAGAACCTGTTCGGTGTGCACGGCGACGTGGCCGTCGTCACCGGTGCCGGGCGCGGTATCGGTGAAGGCATTGCGAAGACACTGGCCGGTGCCGGCGCCAGCGTCGTCTGCGCGGCCCGGCGTATCCACGAAATCGAGCGCGTCGCCACCGATATCGTCGAATCTGGCGGTCGCGCGATCGCCGTCGCAACCGATGTGACTGACGAGGATGCAGTGGCGCGCCTGGCGCAGGCGGCGGTCGACGAATGGGGTCGGCTCGACATCTGGGTCAACAACGCCGGTGGCTCGCCGCTGCAGATGCCGCTGACGGACCTGCCGCGTGCGGAATGGGACGCAACCCTGGCCCTGAATCTGACCGCCATCTTTGCGTGCACGCGAATAGCCGCCGGCAGGATGCAGGACGGCGGACGCATCCTGAATATTTCGTCGATTGCGGCCGAGGTGCTGGTGCCGGGCAGCGGCCACTACAGTGCCGCGAAGGCCGGCACCAACATGCTGACGCGCATATTCGCCGTCGAACTGGGCCCGCGCATCCGCGTCAACTGCATCATGCCGGGCGCAGTGCCGACCGAAATCATGATGGGCGCGATGAAGCTGACGGAGGCCGATCTGCCGCGGCTGGAAAAGATGTTGCGATTGCCGGCCGGCCGACTCGGCACACCCGACGACCTCGGCGCGGCGGCATTGTATCTGTGCTCGGCCGCTTCGGCCTGGGTGACAGGGCAATGCATCCGAATCTCCGGAGGCCCGTAGCGGAAGGCTACAGCATCGAAAGGGCCGCAGCGCTAAACGGGGTCAGAGTTGTTCTGACCCCATTTTTTCGCTCCGCACACGTCGAGGTAGAGCTATGAGCATCGAAAGGATGATGAACGCCGGCAAGGTTGCGACCGTGGGCGATCCGCACCTGCAGGAACTGCTCGACAAGCAGGCGTGCACGGAAGTGATGATGACGTATTGCCGCGCCATCGATCACCTCGACGAGGCGTTGCTGCGTAGAGTGTTTCATCCCGACTCGTACCATCGCCACGGCTTCGAAGGACCGAGCAGCGATGCGTCGCGACCGTCTCGCCCCGGTGAACCAGGGGATTTCGTCGCGTACGCGCTGGCCGTGCTGGCAACGAACACGCACACGCATCATCAGCTCGGCAACATTTTGATCGAGGTCGAAGCCGACGGTACCACGGCGCACACCGAAGCGTATTTCACCGCGTACCACCGGATGCGCGCCAAAGGGGATCCGTTGGCAGCGCCGAACGCGTACGACACCGAAATGGATTTCTGGGTCGGCGGCCGCTACATGGATCGGATGGAGAAGCGCGCCGGCATGTGGAAGATTGCGTACCGCATCGGCACAACCGACTGGATGCGCATCGAGCCGCCGGCGTCGCAAGGGTTATTCGCCGCACCGGCCGACTTGCGCAGCAGGCAGAATCGCGACGATATGCTCTACCGGCGCCGCGACGTGTTCACGAAGCGGGCCACACCGTAAACCGCTTGGTCGTGCAAGCGCGCAGGAACGCGCTGAGAGCGCGCAGGAACGCGCTGAGCTACTTTGCCTCGGTGAAGAAATCTGCGCGCGGGGTCATCGTGGCGTCGTAGACCGGCTCGGACGCATCGATGCGGTATTTGTTGTTGTCGGCGCCCTTCAACCCGACGCGTCCCAGCGCGTCGCGCATGTTCAGATAATTCGGATGCTTGAAGTGCGCGGCGAGACTTGCCTCGTCCCGCCACAGTTCGTAGACGGCCAGCCGCCCATCGACGCACGGATCGGCAGAGAAGACATACGCCAGGCAGCCCGGCTCTTCGTCGCGCGTCTTCTGCTGCAACCCCCGCGCGATCGCCAGCGTTTCGTCGCGCTTGGCCGGATCTTCGAGATCGATCGTTCCGGCGATGATGATCATTTTCGTCATGGTCGAATGTCCTTCATGTGAGACTTGCTGCAATGCTCAGCCGCGCTCGGCGGCATCCTGAGCGGCGAATTCGGCATACGCCGCCGCCGTACCCTTGGCCATTTTGTCGCCGTCGAACGGGATCGACATCTCCGGCGTGAATTCCAGCACGACCCGTTCCGGGGTATCGAGAAATCGCACGAACATCTCTGGATCGAGCCCGGCTGTGAATGCATTCCCGTCATCCCTGGCAGAGGCCATACCGGCCGCCAGCATGCCGTACATCCATCGCTTCGTCTTGTCGTCGTCGTGGATGACGGTGTGCCCTTTGTAGGTGACCGTCTTGCCACCACCCATCGGCGTGCCTTTGCTGGAAATGACGACTGCCGAGCGAGGATCGCGCGCGATGGCTTTGATGCGCACGCGCTCCCGTGTCGCGGTCATCCATATTTTGCCTTCGACCGGAACGTAGGCCGTGATCACGCCAAGCGGATGCCCCATTTTGTTTGCCCAGACGAACACACATTCGCCGGCGCTGGCAACCAGTTCGCGCTCGCGCTCCGGATCCAACCGATATTGTTTGACGTCATCGTAGTTGGTGGCCTGGTCGGGCATCGGGTCGTCCTCTGTTCGTATTGTCGAACGCGTTGCACACCGCCACGTTACGTGGCTCACTGGCATACATCATCACCTTCAAGCAGGCGCATGCAATGATCAGTAGCGGTCCGGTTGAAGACAGGCTGGCGATCCGCGAGCTCGTGGAGTCGTACAACGATGCCGTGATGCGATCCGACTCGGACGCGTGGGCCGCCAACTGGACGGACGACGCAACGTGGTCGCTGCCTGGCATGGGCGACGTGACCGGCAAAGACAAGTTCCTTCCAATGTGGCAGCAGATGATGGCCACCTTTTCGTTCGTCGGCTTTTTCGCATCCGCCGGTCCAATCGTCGTCACCGGTAACACCGCTCACGCAACCTGGTATCAGCAGGAATTCCTGCATCAGAAGGATGGCGTCAAGCGCGCGATCACCGGTCAGTACGAAGACGACTATGTGAAACGCGACGGCCGCTGGTTGTTTTCGAAACGCATCTACAAAGTGTTGAACGCTGCCTAGTTCGCGCGACCCAGATCGATACTGAAACTGAGCCCCCAGGTTCTGCCCGGCGTCACCGTGCCGGATGCAAACAACGGATAAATCAGGAACGGAATCTCGAACGTTTCGTCGGTGAGGTTGCGGCCGTACAGAACCAGCGACATGTTCTTGTAGTAGTAGCCGACCGACGCGCTCAGATCCTTCCGTGCGTCGATCTCGCCCACCTTCAGATTCAGCAGATCCGTTTGGATCTTGTCCACCCAGGAGTACTTGGTGAACACTTCGATGTTGCCGGGACCGATCGGATAGTTGAAGGTGCCACCCGCGCCATACGTGTATTTTGGCGCGTTGCGCGGTTCCAGAAAGCTGGCGTCCTGAATCAGCGTGACGCCGTCGTTGGCGTTGATGTCCGTTTGGAATTTGTCATAGCTCGCATCGAGCCAGCCCATCGTCGCGAACAGACTGATGTAGTCTGACGGAACCCATTGCGCCTCGACCTCGGCACCCTTGTAGGTCGCATCCGCGACATTGCTGAACACCGTCGCAACCGTGTTGGTCGTCGGGTCGAGCTGCACCGATTGCTCCTGCTTGTTCTTGTATTTGTTGTAGAAGAACGCCAGGTTCAACTGAACGTGATTGTCGAAGAACTGGCTCTTCATGCCGGCTTCGGAGGAGTCGACCTCCTCCGGCTTGTATTGATCCCGAACAAAGTCCGCGATGTTCTGATTGACGCCGAAGAATCCACCGGAGTGGAATCCTTCCGAGTACGACGTGTAAAACAGAACGTCGGGCGAAAACCGGTACGACAAGCCAACCTTCGGCGTCCACTTCGTCCAGGTGTTGTCGAGGTTTGCATATCCGGGGAAGTTGTTGATGCCGTAACGCGCCTCGGGCGCCAGATACGCCTGTCCGGCTTTGAAGTTTTTCTTCTCTTCCGTATATCGAGTGCCGAGCGTCAGCGTCCAGTTATCCAGGAACTGCCAATCCGCCTGCACGAAATACGCATAGGACTTCGTCTCCTGGGTTTCGTAGAGGCGTTGCTGGTACATCGGTCCCAACCCCGCCAGGGTTGCGCCAGTGTCGCAGCGCACGCTGCCAAACAGATTCAATATCGCGGTTTGCTCGGCGGTACGGGAGGCCGGGTCCATCGCTGCGATGCCGGGCGTATCAAAGCAGGCCTGAAGCGGTGAAACTCCGATTGGCCCGCCGTTTGCGGCGATCAGCGGATTCGGCGCATACAGCGGCGGCGCGCCGACCAGAGGTCCGAACACCGGATCGATCCAGGTGTTGTTGCTCAGGTCATAGCCGCTCAGTGAGCCGACGTATTTCCAGAAATTCCCGCCGGTTGCCCAATCCTGGGTGAATTTGCTGTCCCAGTAGAAGCCCCCCGCCACGACCGACAGCTTGTCCCAGGTGCCTTCGAGGCGCAGTTCCTCGCTGGTCTGGTCGTAGTCGTTGTTGCGCCGGATCGTGATGAAGGGGCCCGACGAGCCGTCGAAGTCGAGCAAACGATCCTCGGTCATGTTCCGATAGCCGGTCACCGAAACGAGCTTCAGGTGATCGCTGAGGTCGTAGCTCATGTTCAACGTGTACGCGTCGACATCGAATTTCGATGGGTTCGGAGTGTCCACCGCGGTCGACGTCGCGGTTTTCAGATTGTTCCGGCAAGGTACGGTGGAATCCCATTCCGGAACGATCTGGCTGGCAAACAGAGTGCAGGAGAGAAACCCGCCCGACAGATCCGCCTGACGCGAATCGCTGGGTGGCGGAACAACATTCGGCGCCAGATTGTAGTTCGTCAGTGAACCGCCGCCCTGGCTCTTGTCTATGTATTTCTCGATCGTGAACAGTGCCTCGAATTTGTCGATCGGCGTGGCGAGCAATGTCAGACCATAGTTCTCGTAGTCCCTCTTGGGCATGTTGTTGCCCGTGCCTGTGTGCGTGAGGTACCCATCGTTTTTGCTGATCGTGTAGAAACCTTTCGCGGCGAGCTTGTCCTCGATAATCGGCGCATTGACGACGCCGCGGAATTCGCGGTCGTTCCAATTGCCGTAGTCGACTTTGAAGCGGCCGTCCCATTCACCTGTGGGGCGGGTTCGGACCACCGATATCACGCCGCCGATCGTGTTCTTGCCGAACAGCGTGCCCTGCGGACCGCGCAGGATCTCGACGCGTTCGAGATCGAAGTTGTCGATGATCTGGCCCGACAGCGTGCCGAGATAGATGCCGTCGATCATCACCGCAATCGGCGAGTCGAATGAGTTGTCGTCGGTGCGGGTCGGGCTGATGCCGCGGATGGTGATGGCGGCGGCACCTGCGCGGCTCGGGTCGGAGCCGATGTTGACGTTCGGCGCGTAGCCGTTCAGGTCGACCAGATTTCGAATCGACGGCTGCGCAAGTTCCTTCGCGGACACCGCCGTGATGGCGACCGGCACGTCCTGAACGTTTTCCGCGCGCTTCTGCGCGGTAACAATGATTTCTTCGATCGCCGCCGGTTTGGCCTCTGCCGCGGACGACGTGGTCGAACCGGCGAACCCGCCGCATAACAATGCCGCGACAACGCCAATCCGGATGCAAAGCAATGAACCGTTCCGCATAACCCCCTCCCCGAAGTCGACATGCAGTACCTCAGTATCGCTGCGTCTTCTGCCTGGAGTAACTCGCGTTTTGGGGAGGTTATCGCGGTGTCACGGATCTCTGATGTGACTCGTCCAGCGGGTGAATCAGGCCGCGTTGCGCGGCAATCGCTACGGCCTGGGTTCGATTGCGGGCGCCGAGTTTTCGCACAGCGTTGTCAATGTGAAATCGCGCAGTTGCCGGCGCCCGGTGAATCACACCGCCGATATCGGCATCGGTTCGACCGAGCGCGGCCCAGGTGAGGCACTCGAGTTCACGTTCGCTCAGATGCAGCCGCGCCTCCTCCTCGGATTCGGTCTCGGCGCGACGGGCGTACACGAGGTCCATGAACCGATGGCTCACCAAACGCAGCTGATCGCCGAACTCCTCGAGCGCGCGAGGGATGTTCACGTCTGGGTCGCCCGAATACCACGAGACCGAGCCTGTTCGTCCGCGCGGTAGATGGATCGGCACCGTAATGCCGCCGTAGACCCCTCGCGCCGGGGTCAACGGCCATTCGACCTGAGTTCGCGTGCGTGCCTCCTGGATGGTCGCCTCGATGGCCAACGCGTCCCAGCTGAACGGTTTGGTCGACATGCGACACACCGCGGCGATCGGGCTCACCAGATACAATTTCTGCGACAGATACTGTTCGACGAAATCGGTTTTCCAGCCCAATACGCTGGTGAGCGTGCGGCCGTCTTCGGTCGTTAGCAGGCGGCTCGAAGAGTAGTCGTCGATCACGGCCGGGTGCTGCAGGCCGGTACTATGGCCGACCGCCTTCAGGCATTCCGCGGCCTCGATCAGATCGCGCGATTCAGCCAACTGGCGATACGCGCGTTCCAGGCTCTCCCTCTCCTCGGACATCTAGGCGCCTCCATCGTTTTGCAGCGGCACCATCTCATTCCCACCTCGTTGCGTCCAGGCAGGCTGTCGGACACGCTCAGCCTGGCATCGGCCCGCCGGTGCCGGCGAATTCAGCGCTCGGCTCGCCGCCCAACAGGATCCGTCCAAGGTCAGTGAACAGCGCATGCGACACCCATCGGTGGGTCGCACAGCCGTGCGCGTCACGCAGCTTGCGCTCGAGCGGATTGTTCATCCGCATCGCGCTGGTTCCGGCGGCGTTGTGGATCGAATCGACAACTTCCATCGACGCGTTCGCAGCGTACGTGCAGGCCAGGCGCGCGTTCTGCGTCAACCGCGCGGACGGTGAATCGGCACCGCCACGCAGTTCCGCTTCGACCTCGTCCATCGCCTCCAGCAGATACGCGCGCGCCGCGCGGTACTTGGCCTGTGCCCGGCCCATCCGATACTGGGCGATCGGACGCTCCCGCAACGGAGCCACCGCCAACAACGGCACTTTCTTGTTCGCCAGTTCGTTGAAACATTCGAGTGCGCCTTTCGCAACGCCGAGCGCCACTGCGGACTTGTTGTACGCGAGGCGCAGCGGCACCGGGATGCGGAACACCGGATTGTCGTACAGCGCCGGCAACAGCATCAGTTCCACGCGCGCGTAGTCGGCGCTGACCAGCGCGTTGTCGGCTTTCACATCATGACTGCCGGACCCGCGCAGCCCGGCCACGTCCCACGTATCCAATATGTCCCACTGATTGCGGCGCAAAAACCACGTTCTAACCGTCGGATGGCCCTCCGGTGTCAACCGCAGCGTCTCGCCGTCGAAAACCGGCGCAACCATGAAACACCACTCCGCATTGTGGCAACCGCTGATGAACGTCGTCTGACCCGAAACGAGATAGCTGCCGTCGGGCTGCGCGACGGCGCGCGCGGGTGTCGATCCGGGGCCACCGCCTCCGCACATGATGACGCGCGGATTGTCGAGATAGACCTGCTTCGCCAGATCGACAGGCATACCTCCGGCGGCCATTGCGTTGATCTCAGATCCAAGCATCACGTTCCATGCCACCGACGCATCGATCGCGGCCATCGCCTCCAGTACTTCGACGGTTTCGCGCACGCTCGCGTCTTCGCCGCCGAGTTCACGCGGCAATGTGAAACGGAAGAATCCGGCATCTACGAGTGTTGCAACCGTATCATCCGGCAGCCGGCGCATCGATTGCGCGCGGTCGCCGCCGTCGCGGATCACATCGGCAAGCGCTGCGATCCGGTCCAGCAGAGGCTCATCGGCGGCGGGGCCCGCCGAATTGATGTTCACGTTGCCCATCCCTCTACTCTCCTACTTCGTTGTGTTGATGGCCGCACGCCTGCACATCAGGCAATGGCGGCTCTGATCTTTGGCAATACCCGATTCGCCAGCGTTTCGATGCGCCGCGAGCCGGACGCGATCGATTCTCCGGGAAACTGCGCCCAGAAATGCACGTCGACGATCTGAGGATACTGTTTCAGCATCGCCACCAGACGATCCACTGCAGCCTCCGGCGTGCTCAGCTGGTACAGCCCCTCGCGTAGCGCGGACGCGGCGTCGCCGAACTGGGGCACGCTGTCGGGTGGACCGAACGCGCCCCACGCAACGTATTCGTTGGTCTGGTACAGCACGTGTTCGCCAACCACTTCGGCTTCACGCTGTGGATCGTCGCTGACGATCGCCCAGTCGCCCGCGCAGATCACGCCCGCGTCAGGCGCTTTTGCGTTTTGGATCAACGCCGCGACATACACGTCGTGGCCAATGCCACCGGTCGACAGGAAGCCATCGCCGATGCGCGCGGCACGCTCGATCGCCGGCGGCACCATGCCGCCGATCAGAATCCGCGGCGGTCGTTCCGGCACTGGCGTAATGCGTAGATCACCGACCCGAAAGCGCCGGCCATTGAACTGGATCGATTCGCCGCGCCATGCGCGGCGCAGGATTTCCACGCTTTCCTCGAGCAGGCTCGGACGGTGGCGCAGACGCCGACCGAACGCATCGAACTCCAGTTCGCGATAACCCAGTGCAACACCGAGATCGAAGCGGCCACCGGTCAGCAGCGACACGGCCGCGGCGTCTTCGGCGAGGCGTATCGGATCGTGCAGCGGAATCTGCAGCAGGTTCGTACCGATCCGCAGCCGCTGCGTGCGCGCGCCGATCGCGGCCGCGATCACCAACGGTGACGGCGTGTAGCCATCGTCGGTGAAATGGTGTTCCGTCAACCACACCGAATCGAAGCCGATCGATTCCGCCCAACTTATCTGCTCGAGCGTTTGCGCATAGAGGCGCTCGAACGGCACTCGCCATCGCGCCGGATTTCGGAAGTCGTACCACAGCCCGAAATTCACCTGACGTGCCATCGCGCGACTCACTACGTCCGGGCGAGAAATGCTGTCAGCTCGTCGCTGTAGCGAGCCTGGTGTTCGATAAACGGCGCATGTCCGCAGTTCGGATAGATGGACAATCGTGCATTGGAGAGCAGGGCCGTTGCTGCACGGGCAACATCCAACGGAACAAACGCGTCGACGTCGCCGTGCATCAGCAGCGTGGGCGCGTCGATCTCAGGCAGCAGTTCGCGCTGATCGAGCGCGGCAAGATCCAACAATGTTGCATAGGCGCGCGGGCTGCTGTCCAGAAACATCCGCTCGACAGACGCGAGTTGCGCCGCGCCCGGATCGTGCGCGAACACCGCGCGCGCCACGCCTTCGAAGGTGCCGATGCGATCGCTTCGAATCGCGGCGACGGTGGCGCGCACATCGGCCTCGGCGCCGCCGTGCGGGAAATCCTCGGCATGGGTATAACGCGGCGTCGCTGCACCTGTCAGGACGAGTCCGGCCACGCGATCACCGAGCGCGACCGCCGCCTCGACCGCGACCGCGCCGCCGAGTGACCAGCCATTCAATACCACCTGGCGCAACGACAGGTGATCCGCCAAACGCACCACGTCTGCCGCGATCGCCCCGATCGACACATCGGCGAAATCTCGATCGGAACGGCCACAGCAGCGCTGGTCCAGCGTGATCACGCTGTGTCCCGTGTCAAATAGAGCCGGCAGCACACCATCCCAGCAGCGAGAGTCGACCGCCCAGCCGTGGATCAGCACGATCGCCGCTTCGCCACCTGCGAAGTGTTCGTAGTAGACCCCCTTGGGGCCTTCGACTGCGAGGTACGCCACGGTTAGTCCCTGAAGTGCGGCATGACTTCTTCTGCAAACAGTTTCATCGAGGCGCGCACCTTGTGGTCTTCGAGCCCGCCGATGCGCATCCAGCAGAACACCTGCTGTTGGCCGATGTCATTGCGCAGTCCGGCGAGTTTCGCGCGCATCATTTCCGGCGTGCCGAGCATGATGATGCCACCTTCGCGCAGCGATTGAATGTTGACGCCGCCGGCCTTTTCAAACTCGGCCGCGACGTTTGCCATGTATTCGTAGCCCTGCGCGTTCGGCCCCTTCGGCACGAGCTTCATGACCAGATTGAAGTACCAGTCCAGCGCTTCGGAAGGTCTGGAAAGCGCTTCGGACTCGGTTTCAGCCAAATGCACCTGCCAGTTCATTGGAAAATTCAGTGATTTGGGATCGACGCCGGCAGCCACCAGAT
This sequence comes from uncultured Gammaproteobacteria bacterium, assembly GCA_963812255.1. Lineage (GTDB taxonomy): Bacteria > Pseudomonadota > Gammaproteobacteria > Pseudomonadales > Azotimanducaceae > DATJGR01. Next base: position 909,704 of record CAWEUM010000003.1, read on the forward strand.
TCTGCTTGGCGCTGAGCACGAACCCCTTCAATTCATCGAGCGACATCAACGTCGGCGTGACCATCACGTTCAGACCGTACTTGCCGACCAGTTCGAAAGTACTCGGACTGATCGCCGCCACGGTGATCGGCGGGCGCGGCTTCTGAATCGGCCGCGGCGTCAGCCGCACGTCTTCGAGCTGGAAGTGCTTGCCCGCATACGAGAATGTTTCGTTCTCCCACAGGCCGATCAGGATATCGAGCGATTCCTCGAAGATTTCCCGGCTGTGCGCCATCTGATCCGCAAGTCCCAAATGCTTGAACTCACGCGGCTGGTAGCCGCGCCCAACGCCCATGTCGAGCCGCCCGCCACTGATGACGTCGACCATCGCGTAGTCTTCTGCAATGCGCACCGGATTGTTGAAAGGCAAAATCGACACGGCGAGCCCGATACGCATTTTTTCGGTGATCTTGGCAACCGCCGCGGCAGCGACCGCACCGGACGGCATCGAGCCGTACTGCGATCCGTGGTGCTCGGCGAGCCACACCGAATCGAAACCGAGTTCCTCGGCGTATTCGATCTGACCGAACATTTCCTTGTAAGCGCGCGCGTAGTCGTTGTCCGGTGATTCGAGTACATAGAACATTCCGAAGCGCATCGATCTCTCCTGACGATGACTCTAAGTGGTGTCTACGGCTTGACCAGCAGTTTGCCGGTATGGCCGCCGTTAAACAGTGTGATCAGCGCCTGCGGAAAGCCATCGATGCCGTCGACTACATGCTCTGGCAGGCGCAGCTTGCCTTGTTTGGTCCACAGCGCGAGTTCGGCGCTCGCCGATTCAAACGTTTGCGGATAGTGATCGACGGTAAAACCGCCCATGGTTGCGTTGCGCTCGGCCAGCCGCAGGTACAACTTCGGACCGCGGACGTCGTCCAGGTGCTGATACTGCGAGATGGCGCCGCAGATCACGACCCGCGCTTCCGGCGCGATTCGATGGAGCACGGTGTCGAGCAGTTCGCCGCCGACGTTGTCGAAGTACACATTGATTCCGTTTGGCGCCAACTCGTCGAGCCGCGCCGCGACGTCGTCGTTCTTGTAATCGATCGCGCCATCGAGGCCGATTTCGTCGACGAGGAAGGCGATCTTGCTGGGGCCGCCGGCGATACCGATCGCACGCGCGCCGTTGGCTTTCGCGATCTGGCTCGCAAGCATCCCCACCGCTCCGGCGGCGGCCGAGACCACCACGGTATCGCCGGCACGCACCTTGCCGATCTGGATCATGCCGACGTGCGCGGTCAGCCCGGTCGTCAGTCCCAACACCCCAACGTACGCACTCGGGGGCGCAACCGACACGTCGATCTTCTGCATCATCGTACCCGGCATCAGCGCAACCGTTTGTGCCATGGTCGGCCCGGTTACCCAGTCCCCCGCCTGCAACGGCTCGTATCGACTCTGAAGCACCTCACCAACACCGAGCGCCACGATCGTTCCGCCGATCGGGGTGGTGCCGTGGATGCCGCCACCATCGAGCGTGGTCCCGATGAACGCATCGATCGAAATCACCGCGACTCTAACGAGCACCTGGTCCGGGGCGACGTCGTCGACCGTCTGATCCTCTATTCCGAAATCTTCCGTATTCGGCAGCCCGTTCGGGCGGTGTTTCAGGAACACTCTGCGATTGGTGGCCATTCGACTACTCCAGGACGAAACTGAGGTTCAACGGCGGTTCCGGCCACTCTATCTAGCGACGTGGGCGGGCCGCGGCGTTGCCATGATCCGCAACCTCTCCGGCATCTCGCGCTTCCACCAATTCCAGCACCGTGCCATCCGGATCCTTGAAGCAGACGAAACGGCCACCGGACTCGACGCCGTCAACCACTACACGCGCTGGTGGCCCGACCAGTTCGACGCCCATCTCCTCGAGTTCCGCGAGATCCGCGTCCATATCGCGGGTCGAAAGCGCCAGGCGTGCGAGCCCGAGATGGTAAAGATGCGGGTAAGGCGGCGCGTCGTCGCTCGGCGACTGCCACTCGAGCAGGTCGATCACCACCGGGTGTTCCGATCCTTCCAGCGCCATCAATGCGCCGTTGACCTGGTACGGCGGCATGCCCACCGCCGCTGCGACTTCTTTCGAGTTCGTACTCGGTACCTGCCAGATGACGCGGAAGCCGAGCAGCTCGTAGAAGTGCTTCGAGCGTTCGAAGTTCGAACAATTGATGTTGACGTGGATCATCCCCGAGACGTTCATGCGGGCCCCTTCGTTTTTTTCAGTCTGCAACCTCGGGGCAGCCTTGAACACCTCCCGTTTTGGATAGTGTCGTGCGGCGCGGCGATCAGCCAGACTGAGTGCGAGTCCCGCGGGAGATCAATTCGTGGCGCGCGATTTTCCAAGTGCCGTCGATGCGACGCATATCGGTCACGTAGGTGGCCCACAACGTCAACGTGTCCCTGGGCGCCGCTTTCAGGAAGTGCAGCGCCTGTACGTCGGTGCGGCAATGCGCAGTGTCGCCGTCCACGGCGGCGAGTTGCGGGCCAAGCATGTGCTGTGTAGGTCCGAATTGAGCAAGCGCCTGTTCGACGTATGTGGTCCAGGCGTCCGCGCCACGAAAAACTTCGCTGCCGAAGCCCACGACCTCGACGTCGTCGGCAAAGACCGATCGGTAGAGTTTCAGATCGCGCTCGTCGACGCCCTTCGCGTACGTCAGCATCACGTCCATCAGTTCGATGCGATCGGCGAGGTACCGTAGCGTGTTTGACATGGCTTTCTCCTGTGCGGGCTCGTCATCACGCCGGAGACGGCGCGGTTAGTCAACCTGTTGCGGCACCTGTGCAAGAGCAACGCCCGGACACTTGTGTGGCAACATTCAGCAACGTCGATAGATGTGGAGCAGAACATGGCAAGAACAACCGATCACGAAATCGTCTCGATCTATCCGTTCTCGGATGCCGAGACGGAACAACTGATGACGTATTCCACCGAATGCGTACTGATGTGGGCGACCAAAGACAACTGGCCAGTCGGCGTCGTGCACGCGTTCGTCTGGCATGACGGCAAGATCTGGATCACGTTTGCATCGCACAGGCATCGCACCGCCGCGATTCGACGTAACAACAAGGTTTCGGTGGTGGTCAGCAGCACCGGCTACCCGGCCGGCGTGGGTGATGACCTGGCGCGCGGCGCGATCACCTTCAAGGGACATGGAGAGATTTTCGAGGACGAGGCCACCAAGCGGTGGTTCTATCCGGCGCTGTCGAAGAAGCTGAACCCGGACAACACGGCCGGTGAGGAGTTCTTCAACAATCTGCTGGAATCTCCGCTGCGCGTGGTGCTGGCGGTGACGCCGGTGAAGAAGATCATGTACAACTCAGCACTCGCCGGACGCCACATGGCAGGCACCGTCAGCGAGGAAGAACTCGGTGCCCGGCTCGAAAGCGACCGTGTCCGCATGGCCAGCGAACGCGCCAAGCGAGGACTGAAGCCGCGTTGACGTGACGACCACGGACAACGGGAACGAGACGGCGCGAGCGTCGCTGCGTCCCGCGATCGATACATCGCTACGACCCGCGATGCAGGCATCGCTACGCCCCGCGATGCAGGCATCGCTACGCCCCGCGATGCAGGCATCGCTACGACCCGCGAGCTGGCGCGTCCGGCTGGCCTTTGCGTTCGGGCAGATTCCCGAAGGTGTGCAGAGCACGGCGTTCGGGTTTTTCCTGCTGTACTTCTACAATCAGGTGCTCGGATTGCCGGGGTCTCTCGCGAGCATGGCAATCGTGTTGGCGCTGGTTGTCGATGCCGTGGTCGATCCGATCGTCGGCTCGCTCTCCGACCGCACGCGCGGGCGATGGGGTCGCCGTCATCCGTTCATGTATGGCGCCGCGATACCGTTCGCAGCCTGTTTCTATCTGCTGTTCGCGCCACCCACCGGCTTCGGCGAACACGGTCTTTTCGCGTGGTTGCTGGTCTTTTCGATCCTGACCCGCATCACCCAATCGTTCTATTCCATCCCGCACACCGCGATGACGGCCGAGCTCGCGACCGCATACGACGAACGCACGCTGCTGTCGGCGTTGCGCTCACTGATGGGATCGATCGGCACGCTGCTGGTGTTCCTGCTGGGACTGCAAGGCTACTTCAAGGCAACCGAAGCATTTCCGAACGGACAACTGAACCCCGCCGCATATCCTGCGTTCGGCGCAACGTTTGCGATGATCATCTGTGTCGGGATCTGGATATCCGCTATCGGCACGCATGACCAGATCCCCAATCTGCCGCAAGCCGGCGCGACGACGAAACGATTCGGTTTATCGCAGGTGCTCAGGGAGGCGAGTCAGGCGTTCGCGCTGCGATCCTTCAAATCGATGGTGCTGACGTGCGTGCTGTGGGGCATGACGATGGGCATGGTGACCGCCCTGTCGCTGTATCTCGGCACCCTGTATTTTCAGTTCAGCCTGGTTCAAATAAGCTGGAGTTTTCCGGCCTCGGTGGTGGGGGGCTTCATCGGGGCCGCACTCGCCACACCGCTGACGCGGATATTCACCGAGAAGAAAACGCTGTTGGTGTGCGGGCTGGCGTGGTACGCGATCTGGAACACCAGCCCGATCATTCTCAAGCTGCTCGGCTGGTTCCCCGAACCGGGTGACATACGCGGCTTCTACATCGTGCTGCTTGCCAACGCGATCTGCAGTCTCGGCATCGGCGTGCTCGGTGTGATGATCGGTTCGATGGTCGCCGATATCACGGACCAGCACGAAGAGGTGCACGGCACGCGCAACGAAGGCATCTACTTCGCGGCACTGTCGTTCGCGGCGAAAGCCGTCGGCGGATTCGGTATCGTGATTTCCGGCGTGATCGTCGATGCAGCCGACATCGGCCGCAGCGCCACGGCGGCGACGGTGGATCCTGCATCCCTGCATTTTCTCGGTATGGCGATGGGTCCCGGTGTGCTGGCGATGATCGCCGCAACGATCTATCTCGCAAGCTTCTACGACATCTCGCGCGCGGAGCATCAGAGGATCCTGGGCGCAGTCGCCATTGCGTCGACCGGCCGGCGTCGGCTCGCACCGCAATAAAGTTTTTCGCAACCAAACCGTTCTATTCACAGGGGGCAATCATGGGACGTGTCGACAACAAGGTAGTGATCGTGACCGGTGCTGCGAGCGGACTCGGCGCCGCGGACGCGCGTCTGCTCGCAACTCATGGCGCGAAGGTGGTGATGACGGACATCAACGAAACGGCCGGACGCGCCATCGCGAAGGACATCGACGCCGAGTTCATCCGTCAGGATGTCGCCGACGAGCAGACGTGGCGCGATCTGATCGCCGGCGTGGTGCGCAGCCACGGCCGCATCGACGGTCTCGTCAACAACGCCGGGATCGCCGTAGCGGCGAACATCGAAACCACCACCACCGAGGTCTGGCGGCGCACGCTCGCAATCCATCTCGACTCGACCTTCTTCGGCTGCAAGTACGCCATCGAGGCCATGAAAGGTAACGGCGGTGGATCGATCGTGAATATGTCATCGTCCGCCGCACTGATCGGCATCCCGGATTTCCTGGCGTATTCGGCAGCAAAGGGCGGCATTCGATCGATGACGAAATCGATCGCGATTCATTGCCGAGCACAGAAGTACGGCATCCGCTGCAACACCGTGCACCCTGGAAGCATCAGCACGCCGATGGTGCATGCCGCGTTGGAAACGCTATCGGGCGTCAAACTGATGGAACAACCGGATCCCGAGGCGATGCGCCTGCAGATGGGCATCGGCGAACCGAACGACGTCGCCTACATGGTGCTGTATCTGATCTCCGATGAGTCCAAACACATCACCGGTACTGAAATGGTGGTCGACAACGGGGATACGGTGGTTTGACGTCACTGGAACGAGAGGCGGCGCCGGCGCGGCGGTGCCCGAGTCCCGGACTTTGCGAATGCGTCGAAGGCGGCTGCCCGCGTGCGCCTACTTGAAGCGGACCAGTTTGTCCGGATTGCGGACCACATAGATCACCGCGACCGCCCCACCGTCGACTTCGAGAGAAACCGTAGCGTCGACATGGCCGTCGCCGTCACGCAGCACAAATCCTCGGGTTTGATTGATCCACGTCGGCTCGAGAAAAAACCGACGCGGGTCGTCGTGCTTGGTGACGCCCATGAAGAAACGCACGATCTTCTCTGCGCCGTCGATCGGCCGCAACGCCGCCAGCGCCTTACCGCCGCCGTCGGAGATCAACGTCGCATCGGGTTTGAACATCGCGAGCAACGCGGCTTCGTCGCGTTCCAACACGGCCTGCTGAAATCGCTGTGCAAGCGACCGCTGGTCTTCGGCGGTTGCGCGAAAGCGGCTGCGTTCCTGAGTGATGCGATTGCGTGCGCGGGATACCAGTTGGCGAATCGCCGCCTCGGATTTGTCGAGGGTCCGCGCTATTTGTGAATAGCGCGCATCGAATACTTCGTGCAGCAGAAAGGCGGCGCGCTCTTCGGGCGCGAGCCGTTCGAGCAACAGTATGAACGCCATGGACAGATCGTCCGCCAGAGCCAGCGATTGTTCCGCGTCGTTTTCGGACGGGGCCGCGGTGCGGCAAGGTTCGGGCAGCCACGGGCCAACGTAATCCTCACGTCGTGAAGCGCGCCTGCGCAATGCATCGATGCAGAGCCGCGCCATGGCGGTGTGCAACCACGCACCGGGTTGGCGGATGTCGAGCATGGGTGCCACGCGCCAGCGCAGGTAGGTTTCCTGCACCAGATCCTCTGCTTCGGCGACACTGCCCAGCATCCGATAGCCGAGACCCGTCAGCCGTGCGCGATGGCGTTCGAACTCCTCCGCGGCGGCATCGACACCGGTCACGCCGCAATGCGTCCCGGCGCACGCGCGGCCGGCACCAGTTCGTCATCGATGCGCAACCGTTCGCAGGCATGTGCGTGACCGAGCGCGCGCTTCATCGTCGGGTAGATTCGAGTGGCGGCGATGGTGTAGGCCAGGGTCACCAGGCCGCGCTCACCGTAGCGTCGCGCCACCTCGGCGCGTGCGTCGTCAGTGGGCGCGTGCGCGAGCACGGCGTCAGCGAGTGCAAGCCCCACGCGGGCATCGTCGCTCAACTTCGCCTGATCACGAGCAACGATGGCGCGCACCATGTCAGGGGCCACACCTGCCTCCAACGCCATGTTGACGACCAGTTGGGCGCAGGGTCCGCAATCTTCGAACCGGACTGCAGCGATCCGGGCCGCGAACAATGCATCGTTGGGGACGCTGTCGCGGTGGGCATTCATCGCCTGAGCCATACCCAGTTTCAGAAACGCACCGACCGATGTGTCGAGTATCTCGTGCATATAAGCAGCATCGTAACCATAGCGCCTTTCGAACGCGCCGATCGTTCGATGCAACAAGGAACGGATCATGTCAGGCCTCCTGCCGCGTGGGTCGTGTAAGGATGATGATCAGCAAAATCAGCAGCGGCGGACCATAGACGCCCAGCGCGTCGATCAGATCGGCGTGAGCGGCCGCCTCGGTATGGGCGAACAACGCCTCCCAGCCGTGAAGCCCGGCGTGCAATCCCAGAAAGCTCAACGCCGGCAACGTGGCGGGCAGCAGCCATCGCGTGCGCCAGGCGCCGAGCGCCAGGCCCACACCACATGCCAGATAGGCACACCCGATGTCCCGGACGAAGTGAGTGTTGAACGGACCGGTATGGGGCACGCTGGGAATCGACTGGTACCAGTTTTGCGGTGTCAGCAGCATGTAGAGGCCGTTGACCGCAACCGCCACTGCGATCAGCGCGACAGTGACCCGAACCAGCGTGCTGCTTCGCCACATCGATATGGCTCCTGAATTAGATTTCATGCCATATAGACGATTGAGCACGGAGATCTGTGACAGCAGGTCGATCAGGATCCTTCGGGGTAACCCGGTCCGCGAGCGAAATCGTTGCAGACGCCGTCGGCGCCAACCGGTTCGACTATCCGACGTTCTGGGTCAATCGGCAGTGACCCTCAACCCCCAGAACGCAAACTGACAGTAATCCCATACGTCGCCGGCATGCCGGAGTACCGCAGCAGCACGTCGTTCACGTGCTGCGCCTGATTCCAGTAGTACTCGTCGGTCACGTTGCGGCCCCATGCCCACACGCGCCACGGCCCGGACTCTACGCCGGCGCGGAGGTCGAGCAATGTACGTGAGTTGATCTCCATACTCGAGCTGCCATATGCATAGGGAATGCTCGCGAGATACGTCTTCGTGCAGGTCACGGGCAACCCGGTCACCGGATCCGTCTGGCCGGGCTCGTTGCATCGGTCGTAGAAGAAACCGTGCGTGGAGCTTTGATAATTGACATGCGCACCGACGAACGCGGTGACATCACCCCGCAAAGGCCATTCATACTGCACGTCTACATTGGACGTCCATTCCGGCGCATTCGGGAACGGCTCGCCGGAGAAGTCCTTCGTCGAGCCGTTCGCGGCGGTGTTGTAAAACGGATCGAAGTTGCGGAAGTCGCCATCGATCTCGCTCTTGGCATAGCTGACCGACGGCGCGATGCGCAATCCGTCGATCGGCTCCCACACCATGTCGACCTCGAACCCGATGACGTGCGATTCCGGCACGTTGACCAGCGCAGGCAGCGAACCGAACACGAAATCGTTGATCGCGCCGAGAATCTGCTTGTCGGTGTAGTCGTAATAGAACGTCGCCGCGTTGAGCTGCAACCTGCCATCGAGCAGCCCCAGCTTCGTACCCACTTCGTACGCGAGCAGGTCTTCCTGCGTGGCTGGAAACAGTTGCACGAAGGCGGCACTCGCTACCGTCGGGAAGCTGCCGGATTTGTATCCCTGGCTGACGTTCGCGTAGAGCAGAACGTTCGACGCCGGCGTCCAGTCTGCACCGAAGCGCCACGGCACATTGTCCTGGTTGAGCTTGTCCTCGAAACCGCTCGCGACGGGGAAGTATGTCGGCGGCGGGCCGCTGCTGGCGCAGTTGCCCGGACCCACGTCGAGACCCCCGATCACGGGATACCCATTGACGAGTTGGAGAACGGTCTGGATCTCAACCGAAATGTGCGCCCAACTGCCGTCTCCGCCGTCGGAGCCGCAGCCACGATAGTCGCGCTGCTGGTTCGTATAGCGAACGCCGGCATGCAATGTCACGGTGTCGAGGATCGGATACTCGATGTCGCCGAACGCCGCGTAGGTGGAGGTCCTTTGCAGGTTGTTCGGATTGGTTGGGCCGAGCGGCGTGGCCGTGATGACGACCGTTGGTACCGCCGTCGAGATTCCGTATGTCTGAAGGAAGCTGTCCCAGGTTCTGGTGTATTCATAATTCACGCCGACCACCCAACTGCCGCTGCCGCGCACGCTGCCGGCCAGCCGCAGCTCCTGAAAGAACGTCTTCAGATCGCCTTCCTGAAACGATTCGTAGTCCTGATACAGCGTACCGTCGCTCTCGAGTCGCTGATCACGGTCGAATTTGTTGTAGCTCGTCAGAGACGTTAGCTTCAGGTCGTCGGTGAGGTCGTAATCCACCCGCAGAGACGGCGAATAGAACTTGTTGTTCTTACCCGCTTGCTTGCAGTGGTCGTACAAGCGGTTCGTCGTGTTGATGAGTCCGTTCACGTTGGCGGGGTCGCCACCGCTGACGTTCACACACGGCCCCCAGTCGGCGGCCCGCGGGTTGCGCGGTGAGGCCGGATAGTTCGCGATCAGCGGGTTGAGGGTGTTCACCTGGTTGAGCGGCGCGATGCCGAACAGCTGCGGCATCTGCGAATCGCCTTTATCCTTGAACGCGCTGAAGGTCAACAGCGCGGTCAGCTTGTCGGTCGGCAGCCACTCCACCGACGCGCGCATGTCGTAGAAGTCCTGATCGCCCGACTCTCGCTTGCGCGAATAGGTTTCACCGGCGGCCACCCAGTACGGGTCGGGCGGAAGCGACCCATTGCGTGTGTAGCTCGTCTGCCAAGGACCCGTCTTGATGACGCGGCCGGCAAGTCGGTAGCGCAGGGTGTCGCTGACCGGACCGCTGACGAACGCGTCGACGTTGACGCTGTTGAAGCGGCCGTAGCTCGCGTCGAGACCACTCTCTAACTGATCCGTGGGTTTGTTCGCGATGTAGTTGACCGCGCCACCCGTGGCGTTCTCGCCAAACAACGTTCCCTGAGGGCCTTTCAATGCTTCGACACGTTGCAGATCGAGCGTCGCGCCCTGGGTCATCACCGAGAACTGCAGCGGCATTTCGTCGAGATAGACGCTGACCGTCGGCCCCGATGCGAGCGCGGTGTCCTGGAAACCGACGCCGCGGATCGTATAGATCGCGGTGCCGTAATACGTGACATTGGAATTGAATCCGGTCACGACCTTGTCGAGTTGGGACGTGTCGGTGATGCCGAGGGTGGTGAGTTGCTCGCCGGTCGCGGCCTGAATCGACATGCCGATGTCGTTGATGTTTTCTTCGCGCTTCTGCGCCGTGACGACAATCTGCTCAATGCCGACTCGCTCAGGTGCGGCGCTCTCCTCAGCCAGTACTTGTGCCCCAGTCATACACAGCAGCGCGGCCACCAGCCGCGCCGTTACTCGAACCTCCATGAAATTCTCCCCACTGCATTTCTATCCGAGTCGAACTGCAGACTCCCCGCGACGACTCTACCGCTGCAACATGAGGATCGGCAAGCGCGAATCACTACGACGCCGGGCGACGAAGAACGCTGCAACAGATATTCGCGTCAGGCCGCGATCGCCTCCTCGCTGCCGTGCGTGCCGTCGAGCTTCGTCTGCACTTCTTCAAGCGTCAGGCCGCGCGTTTCGAGTGCGTATTTCATCACCAGCAGCGCGCCGATGATCGGTCCGATCGCCACCCAGGTGATGCCCCACGAGATACCCATGATCGGGATCAGCGCGCCGATCAGTACCGGAATCGCCACCTCGGTGACGCGGCCGAACAGATTCGTCGTCCAGCCGTAGCCTGTCGCACGCAGCTCGGTCGGAAACAGCTCCGATGCGTACACGTGCGTGGCACCGATTGCGCAATTGAAGAAGAACACCGTAGCGATGTGCCAGAAATACTGGCCGCCGACGGTATGCGTGTGGAACAGCCCGACGATCGCAACTGCGGCAATGCTGTAGAAGCCGGCGCATGTGATCTTGCGACCGACGCGGTCGACCAGTTGGCCGGCCAACAGATGTCCGAATGCGCCAGCGATGTAAGCCCACATCACGATATTGCCGACCTGCGCCGGCGTCATGCCGACATCCTCGCGCGCATAGATCGCCCAGAACGCAACCGCCGGCGCGATCACGAGATTCACGCAATTCCACAACAGCGCAACGATCAGAAAGCGCGGCCGGTAACGCGGCTCGATCAGACGCCGCGCCTCCTTGAATTGTGCCTTCATCGTGCCGAGCAATGATGCGACTGCGCGACCGAGCGCGATCTGACGGAAACGTTGTGTCTCGCGAACGCCGAGCGCCAACACCGGCAACAGCAGCAGCGGTACCACCCCAATCAGATAAAGGCCGCGCCAATGCGCGCCATCGTACTCGACCCCCAGCCAGCGCGAACCGATTGCCACGCAGTGCATCGCGAAATCATGCGCCGGGTTGCCCGTCGCATCGCCAACCAGAAGAAAGTACGGCGATGCTTTCGCCATCGAAACGGTGCCGATGGTCGCGAACGCAGTGAGTATCGTAATGCCGGTCCCGCGCAGACCGGCCGGCAGTTCTTCGCTGGCGATGATCACCGCCAGTCCGTACTGTGCCGTCAGGAACAGTCGCGCGAGCGTTTGCCAGAGCGTGAACTCAACCTTGGACTGCACGAACGCCGTTGCACCGCTGGCAATCGCAAATCCCGCAACAGTAATCAGAAACAGCGTGCGACGGCCGAAGCGATCCGCGCACATCAGGAAGAAAAACGACGCGATGACACCGGCGCGGGTAACCGCGTACAGGGTGCCCCACTCATCCAGACGGATGTGCAGCGTCGCGCGCACATCGACCGACGCGAGTGTCAGCATCGAGGCGTCGAATCCCTCGTACAACGTGGCAATGCCGAGCAAGGCCAGCAACACGACGTGGTAGGCGGTAAAGCGTTCTTTCTGCGCAGATTCACCGTTAGCCCTCACGCCTGCCGCAGCCTGTCAATTTCCTTGCGAAAGCTGGCGCGCACGTTCGTCAGACCCAGCGCTAGCCAGGTCGGCGCGAGACGCCGCACGCGCACTTTGAACGAGTCCTCGTACGACTCCTCGTCGAGATAGCCGTGCTGGTACTGGAAAAACATGTTGTCCCAATGCGTCTGCTGACCGATCTGCCACAGGCGGAAGCGCCCGCGTTCCGAGGGACTGAGCTGATCGATCGCGGCGATGTCTTCCGGATATCCCAGTTCCGTCAGCTTGATGATGATCGGGGCGATGTGCTCGGATTCCGCGGCGCGCACGATCATCGTCTGCAGCGCGTCGGAGCGCATCTGGTACGTTTGCGCGAGCGCAAGTTTGCGCGCCTCGTCCACCGCCTCCGTGTTTTGCCGGATCTGTTTCGTCAGATAAATCAATGTCACGACCACGCCAAGCGCGCCGATCACCTCGCCAATGGCGCCCAAGTCCTGCAGTGTCATGTGAATTGCTCTCCCGTGATCACACTAGGTACGAATGTAGCCGGTTTGAGAACACGCTTGGAACGGCGCGCGCAGCGTACTGCGGAAGGCTCATCGCTTCGTTCGGCTGGCCGCACCGCGGCTTGCGTCGCTGCGGAAACGGGCCGGATCAGAACCGCTCGACCACCACCGGCAGATTCGAATAACCGCGCAGCAGATTCGAGCGTGTGCGCACCGGTTCGCCCACCACTTCGATGCGCTTGAAGCGCGCCAGGATTTCTTCCCACAGCACGCGCAGCTGCATCTCGGCGAGCCGGTTGCCCATACAGCGGTGAATGCCGTAACCGAACGCGACGTGATGGCGCGCATTGGGGCGGTCGATAATCAACTCATCGGCGCGTTCGAATACCGAAGCATCCCGGTTGCCCGAGATGTACCACATCACCACCTTGTCGCCCTTGCCGATCCGTTTGCCACCGAGTTCCACACTGTCGAGTGCGGTGCGCCGCATGTGTGGAATCGGCGTCTGCCAGCGAATGATCTCCGCCACCATGTTCGGTATCAGCGACGGATTCGATCGCAGTTGACCGAACTGCTCCGGGTATTCGTTCAACGCAAGTACGCCGCCGGTGATGGAATTGCGGGTGGTGTCATTGCCGCCGACGATCAGCAACACCAGGTTGCCAAGGAACTCCTGCCTCGGCATGTCCCGGGTCGAGGCGCCGTGCGCCAGCATCGAAACGAGATCGAAACGCGGCGGCTGACCGGCGCGCACTTTGCGCAATTCGAGGAAATACTCCAGGCATTGCGTCAGTTCGGCACGGCGCTGTGCGTGGCTTTCCACCACGCCGGATTGCGGTCCGGCGCTGGCCACATCGGACCATCGGGTGAGCCTGCTGCGCTCTTCGAAGGGGAAGCCGAGTAACGTCGCCAGCATCTGGGTAGTCAGTTCGATGGCGACACGTTCCACCCAGTTGAACGGTTCTCCCACCGGCAGTTGATCGAGAATCGCGGCCGCGCGTTCGCGGATCGTGCTTTCGAGGTGCGCCAGATTGGTGGGCGCGACCGCCGGCATGACGGTCTTGCGTTGCTGCGCGTGTTTCGGCTCGTCCATCGCGATGAACATCGGCAGCGGAAACTCTTCGCGCTGCTCGTGGATGGTGATGTTCTCCTCGGACGAGAACACACCGGGCGCCGCGTCCACCGCCATCATGTCGGCATGGCGCGTGACCGACCAGTACGCACCGAACGGACTCGTTTCGTGAAAATGAACGGGGTCTTCGTTGCGCAGGCGCTCGAAATACGGCCACAGCGTGTTGTTGCCAAACAGATTGCGGTCGCTGACATCGATCTGGTTCAGCGGAATCGAATACGCGTGTTCGCGGGCAGCGGCGATCGCAACGCGTTCTCGTTCGAGGTATTTCATCCACGCAGCTCCATTGGGTCGCGAACGACTCGATGCTAACGGCATCCACGCCGCGCGGCCATGCTTGCGCCAGGCTAGTCGATCCCCAGCCGACCGATATAGTCCCGAAACGCTGTCAGCCGTGAGAACCGAGCGTGCTCGTCGCGGATCGCTCGCAGCAGCGCAACGCCGCCGGCGCGATCGTCGAGGTGTTCGATCTTGATCTGTGCCAGGCGAAACGTCGCGTTCGCGCCGAGCGTGCTGTCGGGATAGGCTCGAGCGAAGTCGGCCAGCAGCCGCTCCGCGTAGCTCGCATCGGCGTGGCCAGACTGCGAAACGAGCGACATCAAGCTCCGATCCGAGCGAGGCCGAAACAGTTCGTCCTCGTCGAGGCATCGTTTGCACACATCCCATGCACTCAGCGCCTTGCCGGATGCGAGCAGCCGCTCGATGTACGCAAACCCGTGTTCGAGTGCCAACGGTCGGCCCTGAAAGTGCTGCAGCAGTTCGTGCGCGCGCGGGTCGTTTCGGTAATTCTGGCGTGCGAGGTGCGTATCGAGCCGCTGAAAAGCCTCACGATAGCGATCCACGCTACAGAGCCGATGCAACTCGAACAACACGCGCTTCAACTCGGCCTCTTCGGTTGCCACTTCGGCGGCAACGTCCTGTTCCGGACTGCGTTCGGTCTCGAGTGTGAGTTCGCGGCGCCTCGAAAACACAATGCGTCCGGCAAAATCGTGCGCCAGCAGCAACGCATAGCCCGCCGCGAGAAAACCGACAAATGCTCTCTGATCAGCAAACCAGATCACCATGAAGATGCCGCCATAACCGATCCAGAACGCAATAGCCAACGCCAGATACGCGACGCCGAGGCCTCTAACGAATCCGGCGAGGCGCCGCGGATCCAGACCGTCGCCGATACGTTCACCGAGAATCATCAGGATGACGCTTGCAGGCACGACCGCGATCGCGGCGAAAGCACCTATACCAAGCAGCGCGTTACCACCGGCCAGCGCATCGCGAGTGAGCGTTGCCGCCGACCAGACGAACATCAGCACAACCGGCGCGACGAAGGACGCGAAGGGATTCAGCGCCTCCGGCGGTGGCGCTGGGGGCCGTGAATGCCCGCGCACTGCACTGAGCAGCAAGAACCCGCCGTAGCATTGCAACTGACCGACCACGGCCAGCCAGAAGCCCAGCGATATCCCGGCCACCCACACTCTGAAGTCGACCGGAAATACTCCGCTGACCCGCAGCAGAATCCAGCCGCCGACCGAAAGGACCAGTATCGAGAGCCAGCCTGGCGTGCGCATCGGCAGTCGGAGCGCTTCGAGCATCTGGCATTGTTCTCCCGCTTGCTCGACGCTCATCGGCGCCGTCAACCACCGCGCAACAGATCGATATTGCCGCCGCGTGCCATCGTATTGACGCTCAACACCCGTTCCGTCGCGAAGCGCAACAGATAGTTCGGCCCGCCCGCCTTCGGACCGGTGCCCGACAAACCCTCGCCCCCAAACGGCTGCACACCGACTACCGCTCCGATCATCGAACGGTTGACATAAGTATTGCCAACCGCCGAATTCTCGAACACGCGCCGCCAACGTGAATCGATGCGGCTGTGAATGCCCATCGTGAGACCGAAACCCAGCGCGCGTACCGCCCGGACGTTTGCATCCAGCGCATCCGCTTCGAAGCGCACCACGTGCAGCACCGGACCGAAATGTTCTTCTGTCAGATCGTCGAATCCATCGAGCTCGACGATGTGCGGCGCCATGAATGATCCGTTCGCGCATCGCTCCGGAAGAGGTGTCGCGTCGACACGGGCACTGCTGGCACGCAACCCGGCTACGTAACGCGAGAGCTTCGCGACCGCCTCCGTATCGATCAGCGGTCCGATGTCCGTCGCCGGATTCCCGGGATCACCGATGCGCAGCTCGCGCATCGCGCCGCGGATCATCGTCAGCGCCGGTCCGGCCACGTCGTCCTGCAACAACAGCAACCGCAGCGCCGAGCAGCGCTGACCCGCGCTGCCGAACGCGGAACGCACTACGTCGTCGGTCAACTGTTCCAGCAGCGCCGTGGAATCGGCGAACATAGCGTTCTGGCCACCGGTCTCGGCGATCAGCGGCACGATCGCGCCGTCGCGTGCCGCGAGTGCCCGATTGATGGCACGCGCCGTGTCGGTGCCACCCGTGAACGCCACCCCGGCAATCAACGGATGTGCGACCAGCGCGGCGCCCACCGCCGCGTCTCCGGGCAGCAGCTGCACGACGTCGGCTGCAATGCCGGCCGCGTGGGCGAGTTCGATCATCCGTGCGGCGATCAACGGCGTCTGCTCGGCAGGTTTGGCGACCACGGTGTTGCCGGCCGCCAACGCAGCGACGATCTGGCCGATGAATATCGCGAGCGGAAAGTTCCACGGACTGATACACGCGAATACGCCACGGCCATGCAGGCTGATTTCGTTCGATTCGCCGCTCGGGCCGGGCAGATTCGTCGGTGCCGCAAATTGTTCGCGCGCACGCGCCGCGTAATAGCGGCAGAAGTCGACGGCCTCGCGCACTTCGGCAAGCGCATCGGCGAGCGTCTTGCCCGCTTCTCGCACCAGCAACCCAACCAACACGTTGCGGTCGTTCTCGATGGCGTCCGCCACCTCCAGCAGTGGTTTCGCTCGCGCGCCACCGCCGAGGCGGTCCCAGTCGTGTTGCGCCGCAGCCGCGGCACGCATTGCAGCGTCGATATCGTCGGCCGACGCATAGCGCGCGTGACCGACGATTTCGCGATGATTCGCGGGGTTGCGGATCACGACGTCCTCGCGATCGTCAGATGTCGCCGGGCGCGCTTCGAAGGCGCGTGTCGCATGCGTCGCCAACGCATTCGTCAACGCCTCGACGTTCGCCGCGTCGCTCAGGTCGACGCCCACCGAATTGCGCCGCGAACCATACAACGCAGCCGGCACGCGAATACGCGGATGGCGACGCGGACCGCGCGCGACCAGCGTCACCGGATCGCGTACGACGTCGCGGGCCGGCGTATCTGCATCGAGGAAGCGATTGACGAAACTCGAGTTGGCACCATTCTCGAGCAACCTGCGCACCAGATAAGCCAGCAGGTCGCGATGTCCACCAACCGGCGCGTAGACGCGCACCTGCGGCATGTCCGAGAACTGCTCGGCGGCAACCCGATACAACAGTTCACCCATGCCGTGCAGCCGCTGGAACTCGAAGTCCACGCTATCGCCTGCAATCTCGAGGACCGCCGCCAGCGTATGCGCGTTGTGCGTTGCGAACTGCGGATAGATCGTTTCGCGCGCGCCGAGCAGCCGCTCCGCGCAGGCGAGATAAGCAACATCGGTATTGGCCTTCTGTGTGAACACCGGAAAATCCGGCAGCCCGTTTTCCTGGGCGCGTTTGATCTCGGCGTCCCAGTACGCGCCTTTGACGAGCCTCACGGGCACATTCCGTCCGGTCTCGCTTGCCAGTTCGATCAACCAGTCGATCACTGGCAATGCGCGCTTGCCGTACGCCTGCACGACGAGACCCAGACCGTTCCAACGAGACAGCTCCGCCGCACGACAAAGACGCTCGAAGAGATCGAGCGACAGGTCGAGCCGGTCGGCTTCCTCCGCATCGATCGACAGACCGATATCCCATCGCGCGGCGCGGCGCGCAAGATCGAACAACCGGGGATACAGTTCCTCGATGACCCGATCGTGCTGGGCGAATTCATAGCGCGGGTGAAGTGCCGACAGTTTCACCGAGATGCCGGAGCCGAGCCGCGTACCGCGACCGGAGGCCGCCTCCCCGGCCCGATCCAGCGCTTCGGCATAGGCGTTGCAGTACCGCCCCGCGTCGTGCGCCGTACGCGCGCCTTCGCCGAGCATGTCAAACGAAAATACGCCGGCGGCACCGTGTTCGCGTACACCGCGCGTGAGGGCGTCGTCGATGCTGCGCCCCAACACGAATTCGCCGCCCAGGATGCCCATCGCGCGACGCATTGCCTGGCGAATCACCGGCTCCGATGCGCGGCCGATCAGGCGGCGCAGTACGTCGGCCGGCGAGCGTTCGGCGAATTTGTCCAACGCGATGACGCGACCGGTCAGCATCAGTGCCCAGGTCGAGGCGTTCACGAAAGTCGATTCGGAGTTACCGACGTGATCGGCCCAGCGACCGGGCAGAATCTTGTCCGCGATCAGCGCATCGACCGTCGCCGCATCCGGAACGCGCAGCAGTGCCTCGGCGAGGCACATCAACGCCACGCCTTCCTCGTTGGCGAGTCCGAATTCCTGCAGAAAAACGTCCAGCACGCTGTGCTCATCGCGACGCGTTCGAACCCGCTCGACCAGCCGCACTGCGTTGTCTTCGATCGCGCTGCGCTGTGCCCCGGTCAACCGCAGTCGCGCCGCAATGTCGACGATGCGTGCTTCTTCGGGCGCAAACTTGGCATCGCGAATCAGGCGCCGGTGCGTTGCCAGGCGTTCACCCATCACGCGTTCCTCAGAAGTCGACCACCACCGCCGTGAGGTGCCAGTAGAAGGCCCAGACGACGAACGCGATCGCCGCGAACGTCAGCAGCGTGTAGTGAATCCGCCGCGATGGCCACCATAATCCGTCGATCCAGGCGCGCGACCCATACACGAGCTGCAGCAGCAACAGCGGTATCAGCGCAATGGGAACCCAGAACGCCTGCGTCACACGTTTCGGCAGACCGAAGAGGATGTCCTGCGGTCCCGCGACCGAAGCGCCGATCACCGCGCAAAATCCGATGATCATCGCCGACGTCAGCGCCGCCAGTAGACTCGCGCGCGTCTCGCCGGTCAACGCGACGCGACCGCGGTGACGAAGCCACGACAGCGGCCACAACAACCACGCCGCCGCGCATAGCACCAGAACCGTCGCCAGCAGCGCGATATGGATCCGCGGATCGTCCCGCGGCGCGACACGCGCAAAGTCGATCGGCGGAAACGAATCGTAGAACAGATACGACGCGCGTGGACCGTCGCCGCGAAACGCGATGTGGTTGCGCCCGTCGGCGGCCTCGAACAGGTCGTCGTCCACTTTGACGAAACGCCGCGGCCCGCGCTCTCCAGGCAGCAACAGATCCCCGTCGTGGTCCTTCACCTCGAACGTGCTGAGCAGGGACATGATCTTGGCGTGCCCGCTGCGTGGTGCGCGCAGACTCGAATAGAAGCCGAGATAGCGTTTCGTGTCGGTCGATTGATCGGTACCGCGCCGCGGCCTGTCGGGCACCCCGAACAGGCGATCGAGTAGCGCCGCGATCAGGTCGTCGCGCGCGCCGGCGCCGCTTTCGCTGTTGTAGGACGCAAAGATACCGAGATCGAGCGATGGGCACAGCACCAGCGCGGCATGAAAGGCCAGCGTATCGCCGTCGTGGCCGACCAGCCGCTCGCCGCGGCCGCTGCTGCGCTCATACAGCCCATGCAGCATGCGGTTCAAGCGGGGATCGTGTTGATAGCCGGGCTCGAACAGTTCCGCGCGCGAAACCGACGGCAGCACGGCCGTATCGGTCCGGGCCAGCAGTTCAATCATGAGGCGTGCCATGTCGGCAGCGGTGCTGCTGACGGATCCAGCCGGCGGCAAGGTAACGAATTCGAATTGCATCGTCGTGTCACGACCGTTCTTTCGCAGGTAGCCGCGCGACACCTCGTCGGCAAGCGGTGGCGGAACCGGCTGTCGCGTGGTCGTTCGCCGCATGCCCAACGGCTCGATGATGTGGCGCTCGACGTAGTCGTCCCAATCCTCTTTAGAGACGATTTCCACCAGATGAGCAGCCAGTGCAGCGCCGTAGTTCGAGTACGCTGCGAATTGGCCCGGCATCCTGATGCGTTGCGGCAGCATCGAGACGAGATTCGAATGAAAGTCGCCAACGGTCTGCGGACCGTTCGCGAACAAGCCGATGATAGGTCGATCCTCGAACCCCGCCGTATGAGTCATCAGCTGGGTCAACGTGATTGGCTCCGGAAACGTCGGCGGGATCTGAAAATCTTTCAAATAGGTATTCACGTCGGTATGCAGATCGAGCCGTCCTGCCGCGACCTGCTGCATCACCGCAATCCAGACGAAGACCTTCGACACCGAGCCGATCCGAAACAGCGTATCGGCGGCGCTGACCGGCCGGCCGCTCGCCCGATCCGCGCTGCCGTATCCCTGCGACAACAGCACGTCGTCACCACGAACGATCGACACCGTGGCGCCGACCACCTCGCCCTTTGCAATCTGCGCCGCCATCACGCCGTCGACGAATTGATGCACGGCGTCACGATCGTCGAGCCAGGCGCGATCGGCAGCCGCGACCTGGCACGTGACGGCCAACCCGAGCATCACGATCAAACGGTGCAGCATGCGTGGTGCGGTCATTGCAGGGCTCCCAGCGCCGCGAGTTGTGCGATGCGCTGCGGCGAATAGCCGAGGATATCCGCGAGCACCATTTGATTGTGGGAGCCATAACTCACCGCGGTTTCCGGACGCGCGGCTTTGGAATGCGACATCAGGATGCGACTGCCTTCGATCGCTGTCGTGCCGAACTGGGAGTGCGCGATCCGAACCACGTGTCCGCGCGATTGGAGGTGCACATCGGTCATCAATTCGTGCGTATCCAGAAGCGCGTGCGCGGCGATGCCAAGCCCCTGCAGTTCGCTCTCGATCGCGTGCGCGTCGCGTTCACGCGTCCACACCGACACCGCCGCGTCGATGCGGTCCTCCGCCTGCTTGCGACCGTCGAGCTTCGCGAGTGACGCGTCTGCGGCAAGGTCTTCCCGATTCGCGTAGCGGCACCAACGCCGCCACTCGTCGTCGGTGCGCATCGCGATGGCAACCCAGCGATCGGACCCGCGGGCCGGATAGACGCCGTGCGGCGCCATCGATTCATCCCGGTTGCCGTGTGCCTGCGGCTGGATCTTCGCCTCGAGATAGGCGAGTGCCGCCGGCGCGAGAAAATGCAGTGCCGCTTCGGCCTGTGCCATGTCGATGAACTGGCCTTCGCCGGTGCGATCACGGTGCGCCAACGCCGCCAGGATCGCGATGGCGTTGTAGCGCACCCCCATGAAATCGGTGTACGGGCCAAAGCACCCGGTGGGTGGTACACCCGCCGCACCCATCGATTGCGCGCCGGTCAATTGGTGGCCGGTCAATTGGCGGCCGGTCAATTGATGGAAGCCGCACACCGCGGCCGCCAGGTTGCCGAATCCCGCATAGTCACGCCACGGTCCAGACTGGCCCAGCAGGCTGCTGCTCACCATGATGATGTCCGGATTGAGTGCACGCGCTGCTGCATAGCCGAAACCCATGCGCTCCACGACACCTGGTGAAAACGATTCGCCGTAGACATCTGCCCAACGGATCAGATCCGCCAGTACCTCGCGGCCGGCTGCGTTGGACAGGTCAAGCGACACATTCAGCTTATTGGCGTGCGTGCTGTGAAATCCGGGCGTCCGTTCAGGATCCGGAATCGCGTCGATGTACGGGGGTACCGCGCGCAACATGTCGAGACGATTGCGGGACTCGACGTGAATGACCGTCGCACCATAGTCGGCGAGCATCCGGGTGGCACCCGGGCCGGCGACCACCCAGAACAGATCCAGTACTTTGAGCCCCGCCAATGGTGCGGCGGAGCAAGCGCGCGATGGAGACATCCGGCGGGTCCAATTCCGCACCAGGTCTGCGGCGCGCACCTCAATCATTTCGTTGGGCGATTGTGCGGCGCCGCGTTCGAAACGAACGAACGGCCCTAGCTGCGGGCTACCAGAGCGCGTCTCCAGGCAGCCGCGCGCGGCAAAATGCGGGCTGTCGATCAGTTCGCCGACGTGCATCACCGGCGCCAGCAGCAGCTTGCGCGAAACGGCTTCCGCCATCACTTCGGCTTTGCTGCGCGGCGCCAGCAATGCTTCGATGGCCGCATCGACAGGCCGCCACTGCTGAGGGCTGATTTCGCCCTGCGCCATGCGCGCCGCAACACTGCCCCAGTCCCATTCGATGAGCTGCGCATCGCACAAGTCTTCCTCGACCGCCCAACTCATCAAGCGCCGCATGAACGCCGCAACGGGCGGCACAATACCCGGTGTGACCATCACCCAACCGTCGTGCACCGGATAGACGTTGCGCACGCGGATCGCACCAACCATTGCGTAGCCGCTGCTGCGTTCGGCGCGCGGCTGATTGACGGCGCCGTCGAGACTGCGTCCCAACAACGCCAGCGTCAGCGAATGCTGCGCCGAGATGTCGATGTGCTGACCGCGCCTGTCTTTCGCAGCGCGCAACGCAATCAGGATCGCAACCGCCGCATCGGCGCCGGCATGCGCGTGCGCTTGGGGAACCGAAATGCGCAGCGGCGCTTCGCCTGCTGCACCCGAGACGAACAGAAATCCCGACGCAGCACCGATCGTCAAATCGGTGGCGGCATAGTCCGCCTTTGGCCCAGTGCGTCCGAAAGGTGTAATCGACACATGAATCAGATGCGGATACCGCGCCGCGACCCGCTCGGGTTCGAAGCCCAGGTGCGATGCCTCGTCGTTCGACATCGACTCGATCAGCACGTCCGCGCCGGCCAACAGTTCCGCCAACGGCTTAGAATTGGCGCGATCTTCGAGATCGATTTCGAGCAGCCGTTTGCCGCGCGTGTACGCACGCCAGTGAAAGTCGGCAGCGCTTCGTTCCGCGACGCGCGTCTGCTGTGACGATACGACCTGCACGACGTCGGCGCCCAGGTCGGCGAGGATCTGACCCGCGAGCAGGCCACTCGCGCCGCTCGCATCGAGCACGCGCAAGCCGGCAAGCATCCCGTCAGTGCGGGACGTACTCACCCGCCAACCGTCGCTGTAACCAGAGCATCGCGCGCATCGTCGCCTTCACCGCATCGATGTGCCGCTGCAAAGCAAACGCGTCGTATAGCGGGTCCTTGTCGAGCAGCACGCATTTCGTGTCGCCACACTTGAATTCCGCCCGGCGGCCGAAGTTGTTACCGGCGCGGCCGTAATCGCCGAACTGCTCGGGATCGTCGGCGAGCCTCCAGAACGCCTGCCAGGTCACCGGCAGGCCGTCGATGCGCCGCTGCACTGCGAGCAGCGTGGCACTCGCGGTATTGCGCAGGATTTCGTCGACCGGTATCTCCGGCGCCTGCAGCAACGCCGTGCAGTCGGTGTTCAGCGCATGTTCGAGCTCATCCGGATCACTTGGGTAGCTGTCGAACCGATCGGTGAGCGAAAAGCGCCACCATCGTGTGAAATACACCGGCACGACGTGCGCCGGCGACGTCATGTTCTGCAGGTAATTCACGACGTAGCCGAGATCCGAATACTGATCACGCATTTCCTGCGCGCTCGACAAGTCCCGTTCCAGTTGACGGAAATGATCGTGCAGGCGCGTATCAATGACCCACATCAAGGTCCGCTGCTGCTGTTGCGCGCGGTCGTAGTAGCCCCAGCGAAATTGTCCGAACCAGCTCCCCTTCGCCTGGGCGACGTCACTCTTGGCGATATAGCGAACCTGCAGCGGCGTCAGCCGTGGTACTGCCGTGTCTTCCAGACAACGATTGAGTTGTTTCGCTGCGATGAAGGTGAACTGCTGATGCAACGGCGGGTCGTATGCGGCGCTGTTGTTGCACAGCAATACGCCCGCGATGCATGCGCAACACGTCAGCAGTCCCCATGGTCTCCCCAAGATACCCATAGTCCTGTCCGGCCGGCACTGGCACGCTTCCGGATCCATCGTTTTGATCGGGATGCTACCACGTGCTCAGCGCTCGGGCGCACCCGCCGTCAGACGTTCGACACGTTCGTTGCCGCAGACGCGGTCGAGCAATTCGGCGACCGTTGCGCCAACCCCGGGCCAGACGAATTCGGCGGCGACCTCCGCCGCCGGTGCCATCACGAAGCGCCGTTGTACCGCGCGCGGATGCGGCAACACGAAATCATGCGTCGCGCGGCGCTCGTCACCGAACACCAGCAGATCCAGATCGAGTTCGCGCGGTGCATTACGAACCGGCGCCTCGGCGCGGCCGAATTCGCGTTCGAGTTGCTTCAATGCGCGTAGCAGTGCTTCGGGGGTGAGCTCCGGTGCCGCATCGAATGCCACCACCGCGTTGATGAAGTCGCCCGCATCGGGTGGACAATCGACCGGGCTCGTGCGCCACAACGACGAGGCCCGGAAACAACCGCTCGAAAAGACGCGCAGTCGCTCGATGCTGTCGCGGACGATGCACAGCGAATCACCGCGATTGGATCCGATGCCGACGAGAATCAAGATTCCACTCCGTTCGAGTCATGGCGCGCGGCGCAGCGCGAGTAGTAAACCGACATCGCCTTTGGCACACTCCGATCCCGTTTCTGATATCGAATCGCGTCGCGGAGGATTTTTGGGATGAAGGCAGCAGTACTGCGTGAAGTCAACAAGCCGTTGGTGATCGAAGAAGTCAGCCACGGTAATCCGGGGCCACGGGAAGTGCTGGTACGCACCGTTGCCGCCGGCGTGTGCCACTCGGACCTGCATTTTCAGAACGGTTCGTATCTGTACCCGCTGCCGTCGGTGCTCGGCCACGAATCGGCAGGCGTCGTGGAGGCCGTGGGTTCGGCAGTGACCTACGTGAAGCCCGGCGACCATGTGATCACCTGCTTGTCGGCATTCTGCGGACATTGCGAACCGTGCCTCACCGGCCACATGTCGCTATGCGATCGCGAGGACCTGGATCGTCCGATGGATCAGCCACCGCGATTGAGCGCCGGCGGGGCGCCGATCTTTCAGTTCCTCAATCTATCGTCGTTCGCCGAGCGGATGCTGGTGCACGAACACGCGATCGTGAAGATCCGTCCCGACATGCCGCTCGATCGCGCGGCGTTGATCGGCTGTGGCGTGACCACCGGCGTTGGCGCGGTGATCCATACGGCAAAAGTCGAGCCCGGCACCACCGTTGCCGTGATTGGCTGCGGCGGTGTGGGATTGTCGTGTATCAATGGCGCGGCGATCGCCGGCGCCGGTCGAATCATTGCCATCGACGCGCTGTCGAGCAAGCTCGAACTCGCACGCAAGTTCGGCGCCACCGACACGATCAACGCAAAGGAAAAGGACGCTGTCGGCGAGGTGCTGGCGATGACCGGCGGCGGCGTGCACTACTCGTTCGAAGCGATCGGTCTGAAAGTCACGACGGAACAATCGTTCAAGATGCTCCGCAAAGGCGGTACCGCCACGATCATCGGCATGATTCCGATGGGCACGATGATCGAATTGCACGGTCCCGAGTTCCTGATGGAGCGCAAAATTCAAGGTTCGAACATGGGCTCGAACCGGTTCCGCGTCGACATGCCGCGGTTCGTTGATTTCTACCTCAACGGTAAACTGCATCTCGATGACATGATCTCGGGCCGCATCAAACTGAGCGACGTCAATGACGCGATGGATGCACTGAAGACAGGCGAAGTTGCACGAAACGTGATCATGTTCGACGCGTGAGGCTGGCAGAGTCGTTCGGTGGTGACGGGAGGCGTTGAAGCCTACGTCACCGCCAAACGGGGCTCCTGAGTCGATGAGCGGAATCGCCATCACGCCGCTCGCGGCGCTATCTTAGTGGCGTCGGTGCTGGAGTCTCAACCATGAACATTTCCGAGTCCCTCGTCGGCCTCCTGCTGAACCGCAACGGCACCAAGTACCTGATCATCAAAGCCCACGACACCACGGTGGTAGCTGCCTATCGCGACAAAAGCGGCGTGCTGCAACGCGTGCTCGTGCCGCTGGCCGAAGCGCTGCAGTGTGTCGATCTCGACGAGGTCTACATCGGCGACGCGGCGGAACCGGTGGAGCCACAGTTCACGCTGGTCGATTGAGGGTCAGAGTCACTCTGCCCCCTTTCTTTTTCGGTCAAAGTTCGAGCGGGCGCACCTGCGCCACGCGCTGCGGTTCGCGCCGCCAGGCATCGGAGGCGTCGACGTATAGTTCGATCCCATTGCCGTCGGGATCCTGGAAATACAACGATTTCGTGACCTCGTGGTCGATCGGAGTGGTCGCAATACCGGCCGCCGTCAACGTTGCTTGCGCGTCGCGCAACTCATCCAGGGTCGTACCGATGTTGAATGCAACGTGATCCAACCCCACGGCCGTCGCGCCGCCGCCATTGTCTTCGCCGCTGACTTCCGACACCGCAAAATCGTGATGGTTGCCGAGCGTGAAGAACGCCATCTTCATGCCGCCCTCGTCGAAGTGGGCACAGATCGGCAGCCCCAGTACCCCGTTGTAGAACTGTTTCGCGCGCTCGCGATCGCTGACCCGCAGCACGACGTGACCCAGTGCGTTGATTTTCATCATCGTCCTCCCGTATCGCGAAGGACTATGCGCCTCGGCACCGCGAACCTCAACGGATGTGTTCAGCCGCGGCCAACGCTCATGGGATCACGATGAAGCCGAACTCGCCGGACCTGTAGACGCGCAGCAGCAGTTGCCCGCCGGCGCCGTGCAGTTGATCCGTGATCTCCGCGATGCTGCGCACCGGTTTGCGGTTGATGGCCACCACGATGTCTCCGGGACGCAACCCGCGCGCCCACGCGAGACTGGCGTTCGAGATATCCGTAACCAGCACGCCTGCGCCGGCCGACGGATCCTGGTCACTGCGAAAGTTCCGAAACGAAACGCCCGTCAGGCGTGAATCGATTCGTTCGCCGCTGACCTGCTCGAGATTTTCGGCCGCCAGATCGAACGTGACGCGCTTCTGCCTGCCGTCGCGCAACACGGTCAGATGCACCGTGTCACCCACCATCAGAAGAGCCGACTGGCCGTAAAAGTCCACGACCCGTTTGATGTCGCGATCATCGACTTTGACGATGATGTCACCCGGCCGCACGCCCGCGTTGGCAGCCGCGCTGCCCTTGTCCACCTCGACAACGACGACGCCTTCTACGAAGCTGACCTCGAACGCCTTGGCAAGTTCGGCGTTCAGCGCTTGCACGCGAATACCCAGGCGGCCGCGCTGCACTTCGCCGTGCTTGATCAGTTGCGCCATGATCGCGGCGACCATGTTGGCTGGAATGGCGAATCCGATACCGATATTGCCGCCTGCCGGTGCAAGGATTGCGGTGTTGATGCCGATCAACTCGCCACGCAGATTCACCAAGGCGCCGCCCGAGTTGCCGGGGTTGATCGATGCATCCGTCTGAATGAAATCTTCGTAGCCTTCGATGCCCAAGCCGCTGCGGCCGAGCGCACTGACGATGCCCGACGTGACGGTCTGATCGAGGCCGAACGGATTGCCGATCGCCACCACATAATCACCAACACGCAACGCCGCGGAATCGGCGAACCCGATTTGCGTCAGCTTGGCCGAATCGACTTTCAGTACCGCGAGATCGACCTGGGCATCGGTGCCGACCAGCTTCGCCGGCAACGCGCGACCGTCGGAGAGCGTCACGGTGATCTCGTCGGCGTGATCGATCACGTGGTTGTTGGTAACGATGTAACCCTGCCGCGCATCGACAATGACACCGGACCCCGCAGCACGAGTTCGACGATAGCGCCGTTGTTGTTCGGGCACATTGAAGAAGCGCCGAAAGAACGGATCATCCATCAGCGGGTTGCGCAGTTGTACGGTCGTATACGTCGCGATGTTCACGACGGCAGGGGTGATCTGTTCGAGCATCGGCGCCAGACTCGGCATCGCCTCGCCATTGCCCTGACGCACCGGAATAGCGGCGCTCACATCGGTTACGACCAGTATTCCCAGCATCAGCGCAAACAAAACCTGCATCGACTTGCGTCCCTCCTGTGGGTTCTTCATTGAAATTCTGGACCCAACGGCGCGCGATTCGTCACCGTACCCGGTCGCCATCGGGCACCGGCCCGGCGGCGACGATCAGCGCAAACGCCACACCGGAGAGTATCGCAAACACCGAAAATCCCGCGAGGTAGCCACCCGCCGCTGCGATGACGCCGAGCAACACCGGCCCACACGCGACCCCGAGCATCGTCACGGCCTGGCTCAGGCCATAGATTCTGGGGTAGTCCGTCACACCGAACGCCTGCGCGAGCAACAATGCCTGCAGCATCAGCAGGTTACCGACCGTGAGACCGAACACGCCGGCGCCGATCCACAAGCCAATCGCGTCCTGCGCGTGCCCGATCAGAACGAATCCGAGCAGCTGACCCATCAGATTGGCGAGCGTGAAGGCCTTGATCGGTACGCGCCCGATGAGCGCACCCCCAACAAAACGCCCCACTACCGCGAACGTGGCCATCGCCGATACCGCAAACGCCGCCTGCAGCGGCGACGCAATCGCAACCCCCGCGTTGTAGAGATGGGCAATGACGCCGACCTGCGTCCCCATCGCCACCACATAGCCCACCGTTAGGACGATGAAGAAGCGCGAGCGGATCGCCAGCGAAAACGAGGTTTCCAGACGGCCCAACGAAGGGGTGTCGGTTTGACTCAACGGTGGAAACGACCGTAC
Source organism: uncultured Gammaproteobacteria bacterium (assembly GCA_963812255.1). Taxonomy (GTDB): domain Bacteria; phylum Pseudomonadota; class Gammaproteobacteria; order Pseudomonadales; family Azotimanducaceae; genus DATJGR01. The sequence goes on from CAWEUM010000003.1 coordinate 938,094, forward strand.
ACCGAACCACGCAATCGGCATGATGACGAACGCGAACACACCGCCCAGCACCGCCATTGCCTGCTCGATCGGCCAATGTGCCAGCAACAATGCCGACAACGGTGTCATCACGACGCCGCCCAGCGACAGTCCGGTGGTGGTGAACGACACCGCGAGCGGGCGCGTCGCGACGTCGAACCAGCGCGTGACCAACGTGGTCGCCGGCAACACCGAAACACAGGCATAGCCGACACCGAACAGCGCGTACACCGCATAGAGCTGGGATACCGCGTGCACCCAGCCGATACAGGCGATCGCTCCACCACCGACCAGCGCCCCAACGAGCATCACCAGGCGCGCATCTCGTCGCTGTAGAACCCGGCCGATGATCAAACCGGCCGCTCCGCTCATGAGAAAAAAGACTCCAACTGCGTTGGACGCGGACGCGATCGAGAAGCCGCGCTCCGCCGCAAGCAGGCTCATGTATACCGACAGATTGTAGAAACCGAGCCCGGATGAAACCGTCAGGATCGCGAATAGATTGCACGCGAGTACCCAGCGATAGCGTTCTGATCGCATGCGAAATGGCCGGCAACGGGCACGATGGAGCGGGTGGAGGGAATCGAACCCTCGTATGCAGCTTGGGAAGCTGCCGTTCTACCATTGAACTACACCCGCGGCGGGCGCGGATTATGGCAAACGGACTCGCAAAGGTCTAAGGCCGGACGGAGGCGCCGGTCGCGACCAGACGATCGCGCGTGCGACGGCGTCTTCGGTCAACGTCGAGATGAAGTCCGGGCTCCAGCGCTGCATCAGATGGCGCTTCGAACGGGTCGCCGTTGCCGCCGCGTCTACTTTCGGCAATTCGGCGTGCCTGGCGCACGCCGCAGCCCTGCGCGAGTTCCTCCCGGCCAGCGCGTCGGGTTCTCGGACGCCGAGATATTCGACATCGCCACTGTGGTTGCGGCGCGAGCATTCTTCGCGCAATGGAAATGAACCATCGGAACGTCTAAGGTTCGGCGTTCACGCTAACCAGAGTTCGAGGGACCGATGAACGTACAGGACAAAGTCGTCGTGGTGACCGGCGGCGCGAGCGGCATCGGTCGCGCGATGGCCAGGCGCTTCGCGGCAGACGGCGCGCAGCACGTTGCGGTGGCAGACCTGGACGGCAAGGGTGCCGCCGCTGTCGCAGACGAAATCGGCGGATCTCACCATCAGGTGGACGTCAGCAAGGAAGCCGACATTCAAGGCTTGATCGACACCACTGAGCGCGACTTTGGTCCGATCGCACTGTTCTGTTCGAACGCCGGCATTGGCATCGGGCGCGGCATCGACGCACCGGACGATGCGTGGCAGAAGATCTGGGAAGTGAACTTGATGTCGCATGTGTATGCCGCGCGCAATCTGATTCCGCGCATGGTGAAGCGCGGCGGCGGCTATCTGTTGAACACGGCATCGGCAGCCGGTCTGTTGTCGCAGATCGGCTCGGTGACGTATGCCGTGACCAAGCACGCAGCGGTTGCGCTCGCGGAGTGGCTCTCCATTACCCACGGTCACGAAGGCATCAAGGTATCGGTACTGTGTCCGCAGGCGGTGCGCACGGCCATGACCGCCGGCAATCCGGACGGGGTCGCAAGCGTCGACGGCATGCTGGAACCTGAACAAGTGGTCGACGCGGTCGTCGAAACGCTCGACCAAGAACGCTTTCTGGTGCTACCGCATCCCGAGGTCCTCAATTACATGCGCCGTAAGACCGCCGACTACGATCGCTGGCTGTCTGGAATGCGTCGACTCGCCGAACAGTATCGCGGCTGACCGGAGATCAGGATGGCCACCAAGGTTCAAGGGTACTGTCACGACAAGTTCGAACGCGTGCGCGATGTATTCGCCGGCAATTTCGAAGACGGCAGCGATATCGGTGCGTCGTTTGCAATGACCGTAGACGGCGAGTTCGTCGTCGACATCTGGGGCGGGCATCTCGACGAAGACAAGCAGAAACCCTGGCAGGAAGACACGATCGTCAACGTCTATTCGACGACGAAGACGATGGCCGCGGTCTGCGCATTGGTGTTGGCGGACCGCGGCGACATCGACCTGTACGCGCCAGTCGCGCGGTACTGGCCCGAATTCGCGCAGAACGGAAAAGCGGACATCGAAGTGCGCCACTTCATGAGCCACTCAGCAGGATTGTCGGGGCTGGACGGTCCGCTGGCCGCCGCGGACATATACGATTGGGAAAAGATGACGGGGCTGCTTGCGGCGCAAGCGCCCTGGTGGAAGCCGGGCAGCCAAAGCGGCTATCACGCAATCACACAGGGTTACTTGATCGGCGAAGTGGTCCGCCGCGTCACCGGCTCGACTCTCGGAACGTTCTTCCGTGAGGAAATCGCCGAACCGCTCGACGCCGATTTTCACATCGGACTCGACCCACGCCATTTCGGCCGCGTCGGCGATCTGATTCCGCCACCGAGTGGCACCGCCCCCATGGTTACCGACACCGATCCAAATTCCATCGCCGCGCGTACATTCCGTTGCCCGCCGGTCAACGCGCTCGATTCGCGCACGACGGCGTGGCGCCGCGCTGAGATTCCGGCTGCGAACGGCCACGGCAACGCACGCTCGGTTGTCAGGGTGCAGTCGCTGATCGCCAACGGCGGCTCCGTGTTCGGCAAGCAGATCTTGTCGAAGCGCGGCTGCGACCGCGCATTCGACGAGCAGTCCAGCGGCATGGATCTGGTGCTTGGCACGCCGATACGCTTCGGCATGGGCTACGGGCTGACCAGCGAGGCATTTCCGCTCGGCCCGAATCCACATACCTGCTTCTGGGGCGGCTGGGGCGGCTCGTTGGTGATCGTGGACGCGGACGCACGCGTCTGCCTGTCGTACGTGATGAACAAGATGGGGCTCGGCACCACCGGCGATGCGCGCGGTGGAAACCTGGCGATGGCGGCGTTCGCGTCGTTGGCCTAGCGCGTCAGCGATGCTGGCGGGGTGCTGCTTGAACTATTTGGCTTGGTGCGCCGCCTAACCAATCGTTGCGGCTGCGGCCGACCCGACGACCCAGAAGTGGCAGGTGCGTGGATACCGAACAGCTGACATCCATACTCCGCGGCAATGGCTACCTGGGTGACGCCGTGGTCGTGGATATGGAAATGACGTCTATCGACACGAATGGTATTGGCTCCGAGTTCTATGCTGCTGAGCTTACGTACTCGAACGACGATCACACTCTGCCTGCACGGATGCTGATCAAGAGGCCCTCAATTGGTGATCGTGGACAGGGTGAAGCAGATGTTTACGAACGCGTGCTTGGCCGTGGAACGGACCTGCCAATCCTGACGTGCTATGGAATCGTCGATGAAGATCCAGAGCGGGGCCTTTTGTTCTTGTTTGGCGACCTGTCTGACTCCCACGGCCAAACACCCTGGCCCATCGTTCCCAAACTAGCGGATTGCGAAGGAGCCGTAACGGCTCTTGCTGCAATTCACGCGCATTGGTGGGGGCGTACCGAATCCATCGACGCGCCTACGCCACAGGTCGTTGCCCATCAAGACGCAAATCACTTGGTCACATACTTTTCGGGCTTCGTGGATTTGGTTGGAGAGTACTTGCCCCCGACCCGAATTCAGCAATATGAGCGCGTTTTCTCCAACCTCGAATTGCTGCTGGAGAGCCGGCTCACGAGTAGCAATTCGACATTGCTGCACAACGATTCGCACTTCTGGAATTTCCTCTACTCAAACGATTCGCAGCCGAACAAGTGTGTGATCTTCGATTGGCCCTTGTGGCGGACCGGGCTGGGCGGATGCGATTTGGCCTATACGATCGCATCGCATCTCTACCCAGAACATCGTCGGCGATTCGAACCGCTGTTGCTTGATCGCTATTGGCAGAGCATCACCGCCAACGGAGTGGCTTACGATCGCCAGGACGTCCAACTCGACTACCGCATCGGCGTGATTGTCGGGCTGTTGATGCCGGTCATGGAATTTTCTTGGAAGATACCGCCACTCGACTGGATGCCGAAGCTGGAGAAGGGATTCGCAGCCTACGAGGAATTGAAGTGTAGCGAGCTTTTGGGAACCGCTTGAGAAATTGGGATCGGCGCTTTCGAATGCACACCCCGCGATGATAGTTTTGGATACGTTGTTGAAGAATGAGGAAGTACGCCGATGGACATACGAGTCGACGAAATTGCCGATGGGATCTTTCGGCTCTCGACATTCGTTCCTGATGCGCCGCCGAACGGGTTCACCTTCAATCAATATCTGATCGATGCCGAAGAGCCGTTCTTGTTCCATTGCGGCGGGCGCAGCCTTTTCGCGTCTGTTTCGAAAGCCGCTTCGGCCATCGTGCCTCTCGAGAAGATTCGATGGATCTCCTTCGGACATGTCGAATCGGACGAATGCGGTTCCATGAATCAATGGCTGGGCGCTGCGCCAGGCGCCCAAGTCGTGCACGGGGCCATCGCCTGCATGGTCTCTCTAAACGATCTTGCCGATCGTCCGCCGCGCGCATTGGAGAATGGCGAGGTGATCGATTTGGGCGGTAAACGTGTGCGATATATCGACACGCCGCATGTGCCTCATGCGTGGGAATCCGGACTCGTGTTCGAGGAAACTACGAAAACGCTGTTTACGGGTGACCTGTTCACCCAACTGGGAAATGGGCCTGCGATCACCCATGAAAGTATCGTATCCAATGCGATCATTGCGGAAGAGGCATTTCACGCGATGGCGCTGACGCCCGCCACAGCATCCACCATTCGCAAACTCAAAACGCTCGGCCCCGAACGGCTCGCTGTGATGCATGGTTCTTGCTTTGTCGGGGATTGCAAAGCCGAACTGGAAGCGCTGGCTGTTTACGCCACCGAATCACTCGAGTCTGCCCAAGCGAATTGTTAGCGGGTGGCTCGGCGTTGTCGTTGCCCTGCTCGAAGACGCGCTTCGACTCGGCATTCACGCAGCCGCAATTGCGACAACGCCAATCGCGATGCAGGCGGCACCGATCAGGCGTGCACGCGGATCCCGTTCACCGAGCTGTGAGCCACCGAGGAACGCCGCGAACAACATCGAGACTTCGCGCGCCGGCGCCACCTGCGACAGCGGGGCCATGCCGACGGCGTACAGCACCAGCACGTAGGCAACAGGAGACACCGCCCCGATGATCAGCGCGCCGCGCCACATCCGCTTCGCGTAGTCTGCCATCGGCAGCGGCTCGCGCCGGGCGAGCAACGCGATCAGCAGCCACGTAAGCGGTAGCCGCGCCAGGTTGCTGAGGTAGTCGACGAGGATTGGCGACATGTTGGCGTGCTTCACAGCGTATCCATCCACCAGCGTGTACGCAGCGATGAATCCACCGGTGACCAGTCCATAACCAACGCCCGTGCGCAGGCGCGCGACGTCGCTTGGCGACTGCCGACCGCTGCGAAGCGTTCGCAGCAACGTTGTACCGCCGGCGATGACGATGACGCCGCCGACGATGCCCAGCACACCGAGCCAGCCGATCAGTCCCAGTGCCTCGCCGAAAAACGTCGTTGCGACGAATGCGGTGATCAGCGGGCCGGTGCCGCGTGCCAGCGGATAGACCACCGACAGGTCGCCGAGCCGGTAGCCTCGCAGCAAGGTCACGTAATACACCACGTGGATGGCACCGCTCGCAGCGACCAGACTCCACTGCAGCACACCGAACGCCGGCGCGTCGCGCCAGGCGAACCAGAGCCCCACCGGCGCCCAGACGAGAATCTGCGCGATGCACGTGATCAACGCAAAGCGCACATCCCCGCCGCTCTTCTTGGCGAGAAAGTTCCAGCCCGCATGAATGAGCGCGGCGATCAATACGAGGCAGAGCGCAAGCGTCGACATCGAGGGGTCAGAGCACTCCGGCGTCAGGTCCGGGCTGTGTCGCGCGTTGCCACCGAATGCTCTGACCCCTTCTGCACGGATCAGTCACTCATCGTGTAGCCATTCATGGTAACGACCACTTTACCGACGACCTTGCGCTGCGTCAGCATCCGCATCGCGCCAACGGCATCCTCGAGGGGAAACGCGGCGCAGACGTACGGGTCGATTCGGCCCCATTCCGCCATATCGAACAGCGCTTTGCGCACCTGCTCGCCTTTCTTCGGCTCGCGCCGGCCATACTCGCCGGCGCGCACGCCGATCACGCTGAGCGACTTGATCAGAATCAGATTCACCGCGGCTTGCGGCCAACGGCCGCTGGTGAAACCGATCGTCAGCAGCCGCGCGTTCCAATTGACGCAGCGCATCGATTCGTCGAACACGTCGCCGCCCACCGGATCGTAGACGACGTCGGCACCGCGGTCGCGGGTCAGCGCTTTCACCTGATGGCGGAAACCGCCGAGCCGTCCGTCCGGCAGCGTGTAGTTGATCACGTAATCGGCGCCGCGCGCTTTCACGATGGCGAGTTTTTCGTCGGTGCCGCCGGTTGCGATGACAGTCGCACCGAGCAGCTTGCCGAGATCCACCGCAGCCATGCCGACCCCGCCGGTCGCGCCGTGCACCAGCAGTGTTTCGCCGGCTTGCAGTTGCCCGCGCGGCACCAACGCCACCCAGGCCGTCTGATACGCCGTTTGAAACGACGCCGCTTTTGCATAGCTCATGCGCCCCGGTATCCGCTGCACCGCGCTGGTCGGCACGTTGACGGCCTCGGCGAAGCCGCCGTGGCGCAGCCCCACGACAACGCCATCTCCGACGGCGAAACCGATGACATCCGCACCGATGGCGGCGATATCACCCGCCGCCTCACCGCCCGGCGCGAACGGCAGCGGCGGTTTGTATTGATACTTGCCCTGAATCATCAGGATGTCGGGAAAATTCACCGCGCATGCCTTCAACCGAACTTGAACTTCGCCGGCGCCGGGCGGCGGCAACTCGACCTCGTCCAGCACGACGGTGCCGATGTCCGGCGAGATCGCGTGACAGCGCACGCTGCGGATTCGCGTCACGCTTGGTTCGTCGGTCGCATCGCGGCTCGCATGGGTCAGTTGGCAATCAACGCGGCAACCGCGCGGCGCGCCATCACGCGCACCAGGTTCGCGCGAAACTCCGCCGTCGCATGCAGATCGCTGTTGAAGCGCTCGTAGTCGATCTCCACAGCATCCACCGCGCTGGGCGTGAGCTTCGAGTTCAGGGCTTGCTCGAGATTCAATGCGCGAAACGCGCACGGTCCAGCGCCGGTGACACCGACGCGAATCGTGCCGGCAAAATCCGCGATCAGCACTCCGGCCACCGCGTAGCGCGATGCCGGATTGGGGAACTTGCAGTACGCGGCGCGCTTCGGCACCGGGAACTCGATCGATCTGACGATTTCACCCGGTTCAAGTGCCGTTTCGAACAGATCCTTGAAATAGTCGGCTGCCGCGATGGTGCGCTTGTTGGTCTGCAACGTGGCGCCGAGCCCGATCACCGCCGCCGGATAGTCGGCAGCCGGATCGCTGTTGGCGATGGAACCGCCAATGGTGCCGCGATTGCGCACCTGCGCATCGCCAATTTGTCCGGCGAGATCGCACAGCACCGGCAACACCTTACGCAGCGCACTCGATCGCGCCACGTCGGCATGCCGCGTCATCGCACCGATGATCACGCGTTTGGCGTCCACGTCGATGCCGACGAGACCCTCCACCCCGCCGAGATCGATCACGTCGGTCGGCGCCGCGAGGCGTTGCTTCAACGTCGGAATCAAAGTCTGTCCGCCGGCCAGAAACACCGCATCTTCACTGTCGGCGCGCAGCTTCGCGGCGTCGTCGAGATTCGTCGGACGATGATAGTTGAAGCTGTACATGCTCATTCCCCCCTGCAGGCGCGCCAGACGCATTCGGGCGTTGCAGGCATCGCAACGTCTTTGACACCTAATGCATCGGTGAGCGCGTTGATGATCGCCGCCGGCGCGCCGATCGCGCCGGCCTCGCCACAGCCTTTCACCCCGAGCGGATTGTGCGTGCACGCGGTCACCGTGGTGTCGACGATGAAGTTCGGTAGATCGTCGGCGCGCGGCATGCAGTAGTCCATGAACGAACCGGTGACGAGTTGCCCCGTATCATCGTAGATGCCGTGTTCGAGCAGCGCCTGCCCGATGCCCTGCGCGATGCCGCCGTGTACCTGGCCTTCGACGATCATCGGATTGATGACCTTGCCGAAGTCGTCGACCGCCACGAAGTTCACGACGTCGACGACGCCGGTGTCCGGATCGACCTCCACCTCGGCGATATGCGCGCCGGCCGGGAACGTGAAGTTCGCCGGATCGTAGAACGCTTTCTCGGACAGCCCGGGCTCCAGCTCGTCCAACGGATAGTTCGAGGGGACATAGGCCGCGAACGCGATTTCGGCGAACGTCATCGAACGGTTGCTGGCACGCACTGCAAACACGCCCTCGTCGAAGTCGATGTTGTCGGCTTCCGATTCGAGCATGTACGCGGCGATCTTCTTACCTTTCGCGATGACCTTGTCGGTTGCCTTCATCAGCGCCGATCCACCGACCGCGACCGAGCGCGAACCGTACGTGCCGAGGCCGAACTCGACGCGGCCGGTGTCGCCGTGAACGACCTCGACGTTCTCGAGCGGGATGCCGAGCCGGTCGGAAACGATCTGCGCGAACGTCGTTTCATGCCCCTGGCCGTGGCTGTGAGACCCGGTGAATACCGTGACTGAACCGGTCGGATTCACACGGACTTCGCCGCTTTCGTACAGCCCAACGCCAGCGCCCAGTTGCGTGGCAAGTTGCGACGGCGCGAGGCCGCACGCCTCGATATAACACGAGAATCCGATGCCGCGTTTGCGGCCGCGTTCCGCCGATGCTTTCTTTCGTGCCGGATATGTGTCGTATTCGATCAAATCGAGCGCCTTGTCCAGACTCGCTTCGTAGTCGCCGATGTCGTATACGAGCGCAACCGGGGTTTGATACGGGAAATCGCCCGGCTGGATGAAGTTGCGGCGCCGCAGATCCGTTGGGTCGATGTTCAGTTCGCGCGCAGCCGTTTCGACGATGCGTTCGACGACGTACGTCGCCTCCGGCCGGCCGGCGCCGCGATACGCGTCGACCGGCGCAGTATTTGTGAATACGCCGTCCACTTCGACGTGGATCGCCGGCGTTTTGTACTGACCCGCGAGCAACGTGCCATACAGATACGTCGGTACCGACGAAGCAAACGTCGACAGATATGCACCGAGATTTGCAATCGTTTTGACGCGCAGGCCGAGGAATCGACCTTTGTCGTCCAGCGCCAGTTCTGCGTGCGTCGAATGATCGCGCCCGTGTGCGTCGGACAAAAACGACTCGGAGCGTTCGGCCGTCCACTTCACCGGTCGCCCGATACGACGCGACGCCCACGCGACCGTCGTCTCTTCCGGATAAATGAAGATCTTCGAGCCGAATCCGCCACCGACATCGGGGGCGATGATGCGCAGCTTGTGTTCGGGCGCGAGCTTGACGAACGCCGACAGCACCAATCGTGCGAGATGTGGATTTTGACTGGTCGTGTAGATCGTGAACGATTCGTTGGCGAGATCGTGCACACCCAGCGCCGCGCGCGGCTCGAGCGCGTTGGGAATCAGCCGGTTGTTGGTGATGTCGAGCTTGGTGACGTGCGCGGCACGCGCGAAGGCTTCATCGGTTGCGGCCTTGTCGCCCAACTCCCACTGATAGCTGCGATTGTCCGGTACATCGGCGTGAATCCGGGGCGCATGCGTCGCCTTCGTAATGGACACGACTGCTTCGAGTTCTTCGAAGTCGGTCATCACCGCATCGGCGCCTTCACGTGCTGCGGCAACGGTCGCCGCTAGGACAACGCCGTACGGTTCGCCAACGTAATTGCAGTATTCCGCCGCTAGCGGCGGATGCGGCGGCTGTTTCATGTCGCTGCCGTCTTTCGATTTGACGAGCCAGCCGCACGGCAGATCGCCGATGCCGTCGGCGGCCATTTCACGTCCGGTCAGCACCGCGAGCACGCCATCGACTTCCAGCGCCGCGCTCGGATCGACCGCGGCGACACGCGCCCTTGCGTACGGTGAGCGCAGGAACACCGCGTAGACCTGGCCGGGCTGGTTGATGTCGTCTGTATAGCGACCGCGTCCGGTGATGAAACGAAAGTCCTCGACACGCTTGACCGATGCGCCAATACCCGTCGCGTTCATGATGCGCGCTCCTCCATCACCGTCGCGGCGGTCATCACCGCGCGAACGATGTTGTGATAGCCGGTACAGCGGCAGATGTTTCCCCCGAGTCCGCGTCGCACGGCGGCTTCATCGAGGTCCGACGAGTTCGCGACGAGATCGATCGCACTCATGATCATGCCGGGGGTGCAGAATCCGCACTGCAGCGCATGACATTCTCGAAACGCAGCCTGCATCGGATGTAGATGATCCGGCGTGCCGATGCCTTCGATCGTCGTGATGTCCGCGCCGTCCGCCTGCGCCGCAAGCAACGTGCACGATTTCACCGACGCGCCGTTCAAATGCACGGTGCAGGCGCCGCACTGACTCGTGTCACACCCCACGTGGGTGCCGGTCAACCCAAGGTGACCGCGCAGCAATTCGACCAACAACGTATTTGGCGCGACATCGAGCGCGCGCGCCTTACCGTTTACCGTCAGCGCAATATTCACGTCGTATCCTCCCTCGGATCTCTCTTATAGGATCTCGCTAATAGTTGTCTCAGCCCATCACAGCGATCGGCTCGCTGCATTGGCATCACTTCGCGGTCCTTTGCGCGTTCACGCCGCCTGCATGGCGGCGTTCATGCTGCCAGCGCGATTGCGAGTATCAGCACCGCGAAGGCAACGATCCAGACGAAGCGCACCCCGCTGCGCTCGTACGCATCCGCATTTGTCGTTTTGGCCCCGGATTTTTCTCGCTGTATCGGCGCAACGATCTGCTCGCTGGCTCCCGGCGCTACGATTTCGCCGAACTTGCGAAAAAAATCGTTCGCCATCTTGCGCGCAGCACCGTCAATCAAGCGGGAACCCACCTGCGCCAGCTTGCCGCCGACATTGCCGTCCAACGCGTAGTTCAGAATCGTGGCGTCACCGTTCTCGACGAGCGCAACCCGTGCTGAACCCCTGCCGAATCCCGCTGCTCCGCCTTTGGCGTTGACGTTCAGCGTGTATCCCGACGGCGGGTCCAGATCCGAAAGTTTGAGGTCGGCGCTGAATGTGGCACTGACCGGGCCGACCTTGGCCTTGATCGACGCAACATAGGCATCGTCGGCCACCTTCGTCATGCTCTGACATCCTTCGATGCACTGGGTGAGCACCTGCGGGTCATTGAGCGCGAGCCACACCTTTTCGCGCGCGGCCGCGATGCGATATTCACCGGATTGTTGCAAGGGCGTCCTCCCCGATGGGTCCGAACTCTCGCATGATTCCTTCCGCTCGGCTAGGTGATTTCCCCGGCGAGGCGCGCGCGGTCGAGCCGGCTGAGTTCGTCGGATTCGAGGTAGCGCAACGCGAGCACCAGAAACAACAATGCCAGGCCCAACGCGCCAAGACCGCACAGCATGCCCTGACGTAGCGCTTCCGCAGAATTCATGCCGGACGCCGCAAACAGATCGCTCAATTGACCGATCGTGAACGGTCCGAGCGCCAGACCGATGAATGTGACCATCAACAGGTAGAACGCCGATGCCATCGCGCGCATCCGCGGCATCACCAGATCGTTGACGGTGCCCGCGGCGGGACCGATCCACATCGGCGAGACGATGCTGAATACGAAGTTGCAGCCATACGCGACGGTAAGGTTGTCCGTCAGCAGAAACCCGAGCCCCACCGGCAACGTCAACAACGGCGTCGCGATACCGACCCACAAACGCGCGTTGACGGAGCGGGCGCGCAGTCGATCGGAGATCCAGCCGCCGAACGTCACCCCTATCAACCCGCCCAGCGCGGCAGACAAACCGAGAATGGTTCCGGCGCTGGACGCGTCGACATTGTGCACGCGTAACATGAACGGCGGCGCCCAGAAACCGACGCCGTAGGTGACGAAGCTGATGAACGGAAATCCGATCGCGACGCACCGCAATGCTTTGCAGCGAAAGATCATCGAGAACGCAACGGGATCGCGCGCCGCGAGATTCTGGATCCAGGACACCGCGGCATAGACGCCGACCCCGAGCGCGATCCATTGTGTCGGATTGCCGACCAGTTCGACCAGCGCGGCGGCCACGGCGGCGACCACGATTGCGGAGACGACGTTCACGACTAACGCCTTGCGGCCAAGGCGCGCCGCCGCAATGAGCGTCAACGGCGGCAGCACCGCCAGCAATTCACGGCCCGCCGCGCGAAACGGATGCGGCTCAATGCGCTCCGTGAGTCCCTCGCTGAGCCCACGCTGTGGTTCGCGCAACGTCGCCACCCACAGCGACATCAACAACCCCGGCAAGCCGACGGCAAAGAACGCGGCGTGCCAAGGCTTCAGACCGAACGGCGCGCTAGAAGGATCGGGAAACGCCTCGCGCCAACCATCCACGATCACACCGCCGAGAAAAATGCCGATCCCGGCGCCGATGTAGATGCCACTGGAATAGATCGCGATCGCCGTCGCGCGCAGACGGGTTGGAAAGTAGTCCGACAGCATCGAGAACGCCGCCGGCGTGGCGCTCGCTTCACCGATGCCCACGCCAAAGCGGCAGGTCGCGAGCGTAGCGAAATTCCGCGCGGTGCCCGACAGCGCGGTCATCAAACTCCAGAACGCGAGACCAACAGAGATGAGATTCTTGCGCACCCAGACATCGGCGAGCTTGCCGAGTGGAATACCGAACACCGCGTAAAATACCGCGAATGCGGTGCCGTACAGAAAGCCGATCTGCGCGTCGCTGATGCCGAGATCCGCTTTGATTTCTTCGGCGAGGATCGACAGGATCTGCCGATCGATGAAATTGAATACATACACGAGCACGAGCACGAACAACACGTACTTCGCGTAACGCCCACCAACTTCCGGCGTGGACTCCGTCGCGGACTCCGACGTGGATCGAACAGACACTCCCCGCGCTCCCCTGCTAAGCTTTCCGAGCCTAACAGATAACAATTTCTGCAGGGGGAAGCATGAATCTGTTCGATTTGACCGATCGCGTCGCAGTGCTCACAGGCGCGTCCAAAGGCATGGGGCTCGCCATGGCGAATGCGCTGGCCGATCACGGTGCGCGGGTGGTGATCTCGAGCCGCAAGATCGATCAATGCGAAGCGGCCTGTGATGCGATCAATGCCCGGCACGGCAACGGACGTGCCACTCCGATCGCCTGCAACATCGGCTACAAGGAACAACTGCAGGCACTCGTCGACGAAACGCACGAGCGCCTCGGCAGCATCGACATCCTGATCGGTAACGCCGGCGTCAATCCATTCTACGGTCCGTCGTCCGATATTCCCGACTCGGCATTCGACAAGATCATGGCATCCAACGTGAAGTCGAATCACTGGCTCGCCCATATGGTGCTGCCCGATATGGTCGAGAAAAAGCACGGCTCGATCATGATCACGTCGAGCACCGCGGCATTCGGCCCGTCCGAAGTGCTTGGCACCTACAACATTTCCAAGACCGCCGACCTCGCGCTGGTACGCAACCTCGCGCTCGAATACGGCCCGCACAACATCCGCGTGAACGCGATCTGCCCGGGACTCATCCGCACCGACTTCGCCAAAGCGCTCTGGGACAATCCGGAGACCGAACGGCGCGTCGTCGAGCGAATGCCGCTGCGACGCATCGGCGAGCCGGAAGAACTCGCGGGTGTTGCGGTGTTTCTCGCATCCGACGCGAGCAGCTACATCACCGGCCAGGCGATTACCGTGTGCGGCGGCTCGGTGATGTGCCGGTGATCAGTGGTGAACTCGTTCGACCGCGACCTGTCCCGTGATCCTGCGCCAGATATGTGCCCAGGACATGCCGACAGCGAGCAACACCGCCAAACACACCAGCACCACCCATTCGATCGAGCCCCGCGAGCTGGCGACCAGCCAGCCGATGTCGACCAACCACCACACCAGGGTCGCCATGAACGCGCACAGTACGATCAGGCCGACCGAGCCGAGCGCGCTACGCGTGGCACCGACGACGACCAGCCAACCACCGAGCAACGCGACACCTACGACCGCGTGTTCCGGCCCCAGCGTATGGGAAGCGATGGACGTGCGCATCCAATGCACGAACGAATAGTCCGTGGGGTTGTAGGTGGCCAACACCAGCGTCAGCGCCAGCAACAGGCGCCAGCCGAAATCCGGCAGCCCGAACGCATCATTGTGCTGCTTGTCCCTGCTCACGCTGCGTCTCCTCGCTGTTCTGAAAGATCAAGTTCCAAAAGACCCAATTCCAAGAGACCCAAGTTGCGAAAGACCAAACCGGCACGCTCGGTGCCAGTTCGTGCAGCGCCGCAATCGGCGCGCCGGGATTGCTATCTCCGCCAAGGCTATCCATTGACGAACCCTTTGCGGCCAAGCCACTCGCCGCACACATCGATCGCTTCGGCGCAGTGCTTGGGCTGTCCTGCGTAATAGTGCGTCGCGCCTTTGATTTCTCGAAGTTCCTTATCTGCGTGACCCACTGCATCGAACAGCCGATGCGTATGGCTCGGGGTACAGGCGTTGTCGGCACTATTGCCGATGACGAGCACCGGACACGAAATGTTGCGCGCGTTCAAGACTCCGTTCGCACGTGACTCGTCGAAACTCCACTGCGATAGCCAGCTGCGCAGCGTGCAGAATCGCGCGAGTCCGACCGGCCCCATGTTGACGACGCGCGGATCGCCCAGATAGCAGGTGCCCGGCTCGCGATCGTTCGGATCGACCATCGGATCGAGCCAGCGTGGATCCGCCATCGTGCCATGCACGACGAAACCCCGCTCGGCGCCCGGGCCATCAATGCGAATGCGCGCGGCGAGCTCGGTCTTCACCCAATCGGTGATGCGCCGGTTGCGCGCCATCTGCGCGGCGCGATAGCGCGTCAGAAAGTCACCATCGTACGGCGCCCGATGCGGATTACGCGGATCGTACAGATCGAATTCCGCCTCGCGCCGGTCCGGATCGAGTTCATCAATGATCGAGGCATCCAGCCACTCGGTCAGCGTGACCGAGCGGCTGACGTGCGCCGCCATCAGCATGATCGCGTCGCCCGGGATTAGTTTTGCGCCAGCAAGATCGACGGCGTCGCCGGCCGGAGTGCTGTCGATGTTCGTATGCTCGGCCTGCTCCTGGTAGTACAGCGCGAGCGACCCGCCGCCCGACCAGCCACCCAGCACGACGTTCGTGTAACCAAAGCGTTGTTTGGCATCCTTGATACCGGCGCCGAGGTCGAGCAGGCATTTCTCCATGATCAGGGCGCTATCGTTACCGCGATAGCGGGTGTTGACGAACAGCACGTGGTGGCCGGCGCGCGCGAGCTGCGTGATCGCGGGCAGAAAACCGCCGCCACCAATTGGATGGCTGAACACCAGCACGGTGTCGGAGGCAACGTTCACCGGCGTGACACGCAGGCATTCGATGAACACGTTGCCTGGCTCACCGCCATAGGTGTCCTTGAACGCCGCCGTCTCTCGATAGGCAACGCCGAAGATCTGTCGCTCGACGGTGTGCAACGCTCCCCTCCCATTTTTTATTCTGCCGCACTATTTCCACATTCATAACGAAAGTCAAAATGCCCGGCATCTTCCGTAGAATCCCCTCACACATCAGGATCAGGATCCGCCGCGTGGGCAACCCCAAGAACGTTATCGTGGTTCTGCTGGACAGCCTGAACCGCCACATGCTCGGCAGTTACGGCGGGCGCGAATTTGCTACGCCGAATCTGGATCGCTTCGCGCGGCGAGCGGTGCAGTTCGAAAATCATTTCGTCGGCTCGCTGCCGTGCATGCCGGCGCGTCACGATGTGCTGTGCGGCGCGCTCGACTTTCCGTGGAAGCCATGGGGTTCGATCGAGCTGTGGGAAGAACCGATCACGCATCCGCTGCGGCGGGCCGGCGTGACGACGATGCTCGTCTCCGATCATCCGCACCTCTTCGAAACCGGTGGCGAGAACTACCACACCGAGTTTACTGCGTGGGAGTATCTGCGCGGCCACGAAGGCGATCCGTGGAAGACGCGCGCCGATCCATCGGCAACGGGTGCGCCGACGCTACCGCCGGCGCGCGCCGCCCGCGGCCGGCCCTACGACCTCAGCCGCACGTGGTTTCGCGAGGAATCAGACTTTCCGGGGCCGAAAACGATGTCCACCGCCGCGCGCTGGCTGCGCGACAACGCGGGCGCCCACGATCGTTTCATGCTGTTCATCGACGAGTTCGATCCGCACGAACCGTTCGACACGCCCGCGCCGTGGGTGAATCGCTACGACCCGGACTGGCGCGACGAGCAGATCATCTGGCCTCCGTACGCGGTCGATGCGGTCGCGCGTGGCGTGATCACCGCGCGCGAAGCGCGCCACATCCGCGCCAACTATGGCGCCAAGCTCAGCATGATTGACCATTGGTTCGGAAGGCTTCTCGACGTTGTCGATGAGCATGAGTTGTGGTCGGACACCGCAGTCGTGCTGTGCACCGATCACGGCCACTACCTCGGGGAGAAGGACATCTTCGGCAAACCCGGCGTACCGCACTACGAACCGCTCGGGCATACGCCGTTGATGATCGCCTGGCCTGGAGTCGAACCCAAGCGAACGCAAGCGCTGACGACCAACGTCGATATCTACGCAACGATCGCCGATGTGTTCGGTGTTTCGAGCGAGCATCGCACGCACGGCCACTCAATGGTGCCGTTGGTAACGGGTGAGTCCGAACAGATCAGGAATTGGGTGCTGGCAGGCATGTACGGCCGCTGGGTACACGTCATAGACGGCACGCGGAAATATGCGCGGGCACCGGTGAACAGCGACAACCTGCCGCTATCGATGTGGTCGAATCGCTGGTCGACGATGCCTGTCGCGGGCATGCACGATCTGAAACTGCCGCGGCCGAATCGCGCGGCGTACCTCGACTACATGCCCGGCTCCGATGCTCCGGTGATCCGACAGCCGTTCAAACCGGGTGACATGCTGCCGTACTGGTCGCTCGGAACGCGGACCAGCGAGCACCACTGCTACCGACTCGACAACGATCCGGACGAACTGGAAAACCGCTTGGGCTCGCGGGACGAGACGGACATGATCGAAATGTTGCGCGTTGCGTTGAAGGCGATCGAAGCACCCGAGGAACAGTTCGAACGGCTCGGGATCGGCTGAAACCCAGCGCTAAAGCAAGCGACCCTCGGACACCGCCTGCACCCGCCCGCCGACCTGCAACGACTTTTCATCCGCGCGCAGATACAGCCGCGATGGCCGCTGGATTTCGAAACCCTGTTCGACGATCACGTCCACGGGCGCCTTCAGATGCGTATGCAGAAATGCGGCAAAGCCAGTGTTGGCGCTGCCGGTTGCCGGATCTTCGCGGATGCCGTTCGCGTCGAAGAACAACCGCACTGCGTAATCGGCGTCGCGGGAATATGCGTGCGGCGTGAACAGGAACGCCGCATGGAACGGCAGCCCTTCGGCGACGCATGCGCGGAAATAGGCTTCGTTCAGACGCGCGCGTCGCAAGGTCTGCAGATCACGAACGCCGATGAATACGAACTCGGGGCCGATCGAGACGAACTGCGGCGGCGGTTCCAGCAACAGATCGTTCACCGTCAGTCCTACCAGAGGCGCGGCCCGTTCGATCGCAAAGAGATTTCCGAGTTTCGGCTTGGGCGGCGACATCCACGCGATACCCCCCGCGCCGTCGAACGTCACATCGACATTGCCGGCAGCCAGTTCCAGGCGATAGCCGGGGCGCGAATGGCCCAACACCCAGGCCGTACCGATGGTGGGATGTCCCGCGAACGGCAGCTCCCGCCCCGGCGTGAAAATCCGGACTCGCGCGCGCGTCTGCGTTTCCTCGACGACGAACGTCGTTTCGGAGAAGTTCATCTCGCGTGCGATGGTCTGCATCATCTGCGCCGACAGCGCCGCGCAATCGCGCACCACCGCGAGCTGATTGCCCGCATAGCGCGTTTCGGCAAAGACATCGACGATGTGCAGGCGCATCCTCGCTTCCCCGAAACCGCTACAGCTTCTTGATTGTCTCGTTGACGATCTCGCCGCCGCGGGTGATGACGCACCCCTTGACGATGTCGTCGTTCGGATCGAGATTCAGCTGTTTGGTCTCTTTGTCCCAGAACTCGTCCAACAGATTCACGATGTTGCTCGAGTACATCTCGCTCGCGTTGCGGCTGACCCGAGAAGGAAGATTGCCGAGGCCGACGACCAGAACGCCGTTGATGTCGATCACTTCGTTCACCACCGAACCCTCGACGTTGCCGCCGGATTCAACGGCCATGTCGACCACCACGCTGCCCGGCCGCATGCCTTCGATCATGTCGCGCGTCACGATGCGCGGCGCCGGTCGGCCAAACACCTGCGCCGTTGTGATCAGGATATCCGAGGTCCCGATGACCTTCTTCATTCCCTGACGCTGCAGTTCCAGTTGCTCCGGCGTTAGCTCACGGGCGTAGCCCTGAGCCGTCTGTCCCGTGTCGCCCAGATCGATCTCCACGAACTTGGCGCCGAGCGACTGCACCTGTTCGGCGACAACCGGGCGGGTGTCGAACGCTTCCACCCGCGCGCCGAGGCGCTTTGCGGTTGCAATGGCCTGCAGTCCCGCAACGCCGGCGCCGATGACGAATACACGGCACGGTTGAATCGTGCCGGCCGGCGTCATCATCATTGGCAACATCTTCGGGCTATAGGTTGCCGCCAGAATCACCGTGACATATCCGGCCAGGTTCGCCTGCGAGGACAACGCGTCCATTTTCTGTGCGCGCGTGCTGCGCGGCACCATTTCCATCGAAATCCCGGTAACGCCGTGGGATGCGAGGCTTGCCACCAACGCGCGCTCGTTGAACGGATCGAGAAAGCTGATGTGGACGACACCGCTGGAAAGGCTCAGCAGGTCCTCGTTCGAAGGCTTGCGCACACGCACCACGATGTTCGCGTCGGCAACCGCGGTTCGCGCGTCCGGCGCGATCGATGCACCCGCCTCGCGATAGTCGTCATCGGGGATTCGAGCGCCGGCGCCGATGCCGGATTCGACAGTCACGTCGAAGCCGAGCGCGATCAGCTTTTTGATGCCAGCCGGAACCAGCCCCGCGCGCAATTCACCTGGCCAGTTTTCCCTTGGCACGCCTATACGCATCCCGTAGTCCCCTCGTCTGTTCGTGCTTGTCTGAAAATGCTTTGGCAGGTCGTGCGGTGGTCCCGCACAAAGAGCGCGCTAGGCTAACGAAAGACCTGTGGCAAGACAATCCTGAGGTGGGCGCATGCTGCCGGCCCATTGCGGTGATTCGAGCAGTCGATGGCGATACGATGCGCGCTTAACCCACACAACGAGTCACGGCCATGAGCGTGCACCAAAGCATCGCGATCAACCATTCGCACGCGAGCGAGAATCGCATTCACAGCGACGACATCGCGCGCGCCTATGGATTTACCGGCGCGCTGGTACCCGGCGTGGCGGTGTTCGGCCACATGACCTATCCGCTGACCAACGAACTCGGTGTCGATTGGCTGGGCCACAGCCGAATCGCGCTGCGGTTGCTCAAACCCGCGTATGACGGCGATCGCTTGTCGATCCCGTTGACCCAAACCGGTGATCAGACCTATCTCGTGGAATGCTACAACGCAGCCGGTGTGCTGCTCGCGCACATCAACGTCGAAGTGCCCGCCGCGCTGCCGCCAATCGATGCGCGTTCGCAGGTTGCGGGCGCCGCACGCGAGGCGCCGCGCGTCGAGATCGCCTGGAACGCCATCGAGGTGGACTCACCGTTCGCCGCTGCGACGTGGACGCCCAGCCCAGAGGAAAACCGCCGCTATGCCGACGAACTGTCCGACGACCTGCCGGTGTACCGCGGCGGCGTGGTGCATCCGCATCTGATTCAACATTGGTGCAATCAGATGCTGGTGCGCCGCTTCATTCTGCCGGCGTGGATTCACGTGGGCACGGAGATGACCTTCAGACGGATTCTGAAAGTCGGCGACGCGGTCGAGATTCGCGCCATCCCGATCGAGAAATGGGAACGCAAGGGTCACGAATTCATCAAGATCTATCTGGCGTTTCTCGTCGACGGCGTGCCCGCGGTCGAGGCCTACCACACCGCTATCTACAAAGTGGCAGCGAAGGCCTCCTGATGCGCATCGGGGTGCTGGCATCACACGGGGGTTCGGTGCTGCAGGCCGTCCTCGACGCATGCGATACGTCCAATGCGGCCGCGCGGCTGCACGCGCGCGTTGGCATCGTCATCAGCAACAACAGCGATTCCGGCGCCATCCGCCGCGCGCGCATCGCCGGGATTCGGGCATTGCATTTGTCGAGCACGACGCACGCGACACTCAATGCACTCGACGACGCGATCGCGCGGAGCCTGGAGCACGCCGGCATCGATCTGGTGGTGCTTGCGGGATACATGAAGCGCCTGGGACCCGTGACCCTCGCCCGGTTCAAGGACCGGATCATCAACACCCATCCCTCACTGCTGCCGAAATACGGCGGCAGCGGCTGCTTCGGCCGGCGCGTTCACGAAATGGTGCTGGCCGGCGGCGAGCACGAAAGCGGTGCAACCGTGCATTGGGTGTCCGGGGACTACGATTCGGGACCGATCATTGCGCAGGTGCGCGTGCCCGTTGACGCGGCCGAAACGCCCGAATCGCTGGAAACCAAAATCAAAGCCGCCGAGCGTGGCCTGCTGCTCGATACGCTGCGAGCGCTGACGGAACAGTTGCAACCCACACGAATCGCCTGACCACATCACCGAGGAAGACAAACGATGCGAATCTCCACGTTATTGAGCTACGCGAGCGGCATGAAGGAAGCTGTCAAAGAAGTGCAGGAACTCGAAAAAGCCGGTCTCGACATGGTGTGGGTACCGGAGGCGTATTCCTACGATGCCCCCAGCGCGATGGGCTACATCGCGGCACAGACGCAGCGCGTCACGATTGCCTCCGGAATTCTGCCGATCTACACGCGCACGCCGTCGTTGCTGGCAATGACCGCCGCCGGCATCGACTACTTGTCCGACGGCCGCTGCATGCTTGGCCTCGGCGCGTCAGGCCCACAGGTGATCGAGGGCTTTCACGGGGTTGTCTACGACGCGCCGACGCAACGCATTCGCGAAATCATCGAGATCTGCCGCATGGTGTGGCGACGTGAAAAGGTCAGCTACGACGGCCGTCACTATCAGATTCCGTTGCCGCAGAATCGCGGCAGCGGCCTCGGCAAGCCGCTGAAACTGATCAATCATCCGGTGCGCGACGAGATTCCCATTGCGGTTGCCGCACTCGGTGCCAGAAGTGTGGAACTGACTGCCGAACTCGCCGATGCGTGGCTGCCCGCGTTCTACATGGCCGAGGGCGCGAACGCCGTGTGGGGCAAGGCGCTACGGGCAGGCGCAGCGAAGCGCGACCCGAACCGCGCGCCCCTCGAAATATTCGCTGGCGGAGGTGTGGCGATCGGCGAAGGTCTCGAAGAATTACGCAACCTCGGTCGACCGCAGATGGCGCTCTACATTGGCGGCATGGGCGCGCGCTCGAAGAACTTCTACAACGATACCTTCTCGAAGTACGGTTACGAGCAGGACGCGAAGGTGATTCAGGATTTGTATCTCGCCGGCAAGAAGGACGCCGCCGAAGCGGCCATTCCGCAGTCGTACATCGATGCGACGTCGTTGATCGGTCCAGAAGGTTTCGTGCGCGACCGGCTCGCAGCGCTGAAGGAATCCGGCGTGAACGCGCTCAACGTCGGCTTCGCCGGCAAGACACTGAAAGACCGTGTGCGCTACTGCGAATCGTTGCGCAATCTGGTTGATGCAATGTAAGGGGCGCAATTTTGGACGCAGTGAAATTGCGGCTTCTGGGTAACGACGATACCGATCGCTATCGGCGCCTGCGCCTCGAAGCGCTTCGCGCCGAGCCCACCGCCTTTGGATCCAGCTACGAGACCGAATCGAGCGCCAAGGCGGACAAGTATCGCGACCGCCTCCTTGGCTTGGCGGACAACTTCGTACTCGGCGCCTACAAGGACGATCAGCTTGTTGGTATCGGCGGATTTCTTCGCGAGACCGCAGAGAAACGCCGCCACATCGGTTCCGTGTGGGGTGTGTACGTGACCCCCGCCTACCGCGGTGCCGGGCTTGGTCGGCGCCTGATGGCGATGACGCTCGAACGCGCGCGCAAGCTACCTGATCTGGAACACATTCTGTTGTCGGTGACGTCGGACAACGCCGTGGCGCTCGCGCTGTATCGTTCGTTCGGTTTCGAAGCGTGGGGCACCGAACCCGCGGCGCTGAAGCACGAGGGTGTCGACTACGACGAGACGCACATGCTGTTGCGTCTCACACCGCACTCGCCCTGACGAGCAACCCTCGCCGCGCTCCGCAGGAAGCCCAACCCTGCCTTGCGCCAACCGGCGCCGAGCTGCGTAGTCGAGTACTCAGTACTCGGGCAGCACAGGCTAGCAGCTGCGGACGACGATCCGCGACCGCGCCGACGCAGCGCACCTATCTATCAGCTACGCGCGGCAGCACCGGCCGGCCCGTGCGCGCACGAGGTAGGGATGCCTGGGCGGGGGCATTCAAGCAAATCGGTAGCCCTGCTCGCCCTGGTAGACCAGCTCAGGCAACGCGCTACTGATTCCGTAGCATCGGTGTCTCGCCCACGCGACCCTGGGAAAGCCTGGGCGGGTGGATGCCTGGCGGGCCTTTAAGCACCCAACTGCCGGCCGGAATCACAGCAACATCATAGGGTTTTCCGGCCCTAGCCCGAGCATCATGCCGCCGGCAGCGAGCAGTTGCGCCGGCGCAGTCGCGGCGTGCTGAGTTGCGGCGTTCACGTCACGCAGCGCACGCTGCAACGAGTTGCGACGGAAATTCGCGGATGCGCCGCCCGCGCGATACGCAATCTCGACCACAGCAGCAGCTTCTTGTGTCGCGTTCGTCGCCGCTAGCAGGCCGAGCGCGCGTTCTGGCATCGGAATCGCTTGCTCATTGTTTGCTTTGTTCCACATGTCCTCCAGGCGTTCATAGAGCCAGGCTCTGGCTGACTCTAGCTTCGCCGTAGCTTGTGCGATCTGCAGTTGAAACAGCGGTTGCTCCACCAACGGTACCCCCGTCGCAGCCTGACGTTTGCCCTGTGCGATGCGGGTCACTTCATCGATTGCGCCACGCGCGATTCCGAGCGCCACTGCGGCGATGGGCCACGCGAAGACCGCCATGAATGGGACTCGGTAGAGAACATCGCGGTACAACGCATTCGGCTGGTCGACGCCAAGACGCCACACATACTCGTCGGCAACGAAAGCGTCCACTTCGACGTCGTGGCTACCCGAGCCTGCGAGACCACTGACATCCCACGTATCGATCAGATTCACCTCAGCGCGCGGCAAGTGCGGTGCAACGATCAAAGGTTGACCTGCGCTCCCTGCGAGCGGCGTCTCAGAACCGGCCTCGTAAGCAAGGCACGCGCAGAAGTGCCAGTTCGAATGCCACGAGCCACTGGCATACGGCCAGCGGCCGCGCACCCTATAGCCACCGGCCACGCGTTCCGCGCGACCGAACGGAAAGAACGTTCCCGATCCGATTGCAAGCGCATCTCCATAGATCGCTCGTGCAGTTGATTCCGGCAGAAACGCACCAGTGAGCGGGCAACCGGCATTGATCATCACGCACCATGCTGTCGAGCCGTCGATGGAGGCGAGCTGCTCGACGACGCGATAGAACGTCACCAGATCGACTGACAATCCGCCTAAGGCGCGCGGCGTGATCATATGAAACAGTTTGGCCGCCCGTAGCGAGTCCACAACCGGGTCGGCCAGATGGCGCTGTCGTTCGTTGGCATCGGCGTGCTTGTTGATCACTGGCTCGAGATCGCGCACTCGCCCCAACAATTCCTCGCGTAGGGTGTCTGTTGCCATCGAATCGCCTCCCGAAGCCGCGACTTGCCTTCCTCTAGCTCAAACTAGAGCGCACTGAGGCGTGACGACAAGGGCTGATCTACCATCCATTGGGTTCGAATTCAACTCCGTTAGGATCCCCGTCGGCGATGGATTCGTATATGCAACTCCGCGCGGCCTACACGCGGAATCGCGGATCGTGGTTCGATGGCTTGCCGCCTCTGGCCGATCGCAGCCATTTCGACAACAGCTGCCCATAGCACCAGTAGAATCGCGTCAATGGTTCGGCTCCGGAGGAAGGCGGCCACAGCGAATGCGATCGCGAAGAAAGCGTCGACGCCCGCACTCAATAGCGAAGGCCGGATCGGACGGTTTCGCGCGCCGGTGATATGGAAAGCGCCGGTAAGGATCCCAGCAGGCGGAGCTATTCCGCGCTTTTGACTAGCGCATGGCGATGCGCCGACACAGCTCGTCGCGCCACTCGCGTGTGAGACCCAGGCTCGCGGCGAGTTTGCGGATAAGCGGATCGTCTCGCTGTTCCGGGGTCAGTATCCTGTAGTGATACCAGCCCCACAGCGGATACGGCGGGTCCCGGAGCGCCAGGTCGACGGTGGCTTCGGTGCGCGGATCTTCCAACACAAAGAGGTAAACGGCGGCACGCAGGTGCTCGCCCCTATTCAGGTACTCATCGGCGACTATCATCAATTGCCGGGTGTCACCCCTGGCAATCGCGAGCATCGCTGCTGCCTGCCAATACACGAACTCGAGGGCGCGGTGCTCCAGCGTGCCCGGAGGCGCTGCTGCCTGCCGGTACCTTAGCTCATCCACCAGGGTGGCGCTGCGCTCGAAGTCACCCGTGCGGGCGCTGGCGGTGGCGCCGAAGTACACGGGTATGTAGCAGCGTAAGGGATTCAGCAGCTTGATGCGCTCCGCCGCGGCGCGAGCTCCCTGCGCATCCCCCATCATGGCCCGTGCAGCATCGAGTACCTCCCACGTCGTGTTGTCGTAGGGCCAACCCTTCCGTTGCCCAACGCGATACTCATTGCCGGACCAGGTCCTCAAAGCGCAATCTTAGCAATCGGGATGCGCTACAGAAGGGGACTAAAGTGCAGCCGAGGTACATCGTGTGGATCGCCGCGTGGGTGGTCAGCACCCTCGCAACAGACGTCGCTTACGCAGAGCCGACGGAGATCCAGATCCCGAACGTCACGGCAGAGCTGGTCGAGCTGCGCTCGAACGGTGGCGTCACGCGCCTCGCCGTCCGGTACGTAAACAACGGCGAAAAGGAAGTGGAAAGCGCTCGCTTCGCCGTCGGTAAGGTGACGCTCGTCGACGTCAAGTCGAAGCAGAAGCACTTTCCGATCAAGGATGCGAACGGCAGGTTCGTCGGCGGGCCGATCGGTGATTCGATCGACGGTGGGCGCATTCTCGTGACGATGCCGCCCGGCCGGCCGGCGGTACTGTGGGCCTATTTCGACGCGCTGCCCACGGGCACCGTGGTCAGCGTTGAAGTTCCGCAGATGTTCCCGTTCGAGGATGTGGCGGTGACTGATGGTATCGGTGCGCTGCTTTCGTCGAAGGTAGCGAAGAGTACTCCGTCGATGGTGGCGGCGACGCTGGTCTCGGCCAAACGCGCTGACGAGGCAGTGAAGGTGCGTCTCAAGCTGGCGGCGGAGCCAGGCGTCAAAGTCGACATGCGGAGCCCCTATTTCACGTACGCGAACGTGTACCTCTTCGATCCGCAGAACAAGCGCAGATACCCGCTGCTGAAGGACACAGAAGGAATCTTCCAGGCGACGCCGATCGGGCAACACATCGATGGCGGCACATTCATTCCGGACTGGAACGAGCCGATCCTGATGAGCCTCACGTTCCAGGCGCCGCCCGACGACGTGACGAGCGTAGACCTGGTGCTGCCTGACTTCTTGCCGATTGAGGGTGTAGCCATCACGGGGCTTGGCGGCGCAACAACTGGTGGAATTGCGGCGGCCGGAAAGTCGCTTGGTCTCGAGGGTGCGCTCAAAGAGCTGAAGGCCGAGGTGACGGCGCAGGAAATCAAAATCGATCTCTCTGCGGACGTGCTGTTCGACTTCGACAAAGCAGAGTTGAAGCCCGCGGCCGAGGAACAGCTGGGCCGACTTCTCACCGTGGTGAACTCCAAGCCGAACGCGGCGGTCGCGATCGAAGGACATACCGATGTGCGTGGCGACGACGCTTACAACCAGGCTCTCTCGCAGCGGCGCGCCGAAGCGGTGCGTGCCTGGCTCATCGCGCATGGGGCGTCCGCGGAACGGCTGACAGCAACGGGTGCCGGCAAGTCGCGCCCGCTGCGCAACGGCACGACCGAAGCGGACCATCAGGCGAACCGGCGAGTCGAAATACGCATTCGCGGTTAGCGCGCACCGAAGCGTTTCACAGCGCGCCGAGCTTCTACAGCGCTTCCTTGCTCTTCGGGTTGGCCGGATAGAGCCGCAGAACGGCGCGATAATATGGTACGCCAGCCGTATTGGAAGAATCGAATCGGCTGACGCGCGGCACGCGCGCCCGACTGCCGCCGCGCCCGAATGCGCCCGTCAGGGCTACGTGGCCAATACACGTGCGTGGGAAGCGCCGGCCGTATCGCGCTTGCAGCGCACCGGGCTGGCCGGTCGGCGCCGGCGTCGTTCTACTGATCGGGCGCCAGATCGAAGACCAGCTGGACGAATCCACTTACTCCGTTGGGATTGGTCGGTGCACCGGTCGTCGCGTCCGGCGCGCGACCGTCGAGCTGGGTGGATGTGACGCTGAAGCTGGCGCCACCGCCACCGCCGCTCGAGTGATGCTCCGTCCCGGTCGCCTCGTCGTGCGAGTACGCGCCGCCGCCACCACCACCCCAACCGCCGCCACCACCGCCTCCGCCGCCCACGCACGAGGTGTTCTCGAGGTCGGTGCCGGCCGCGCCTTCGCCCGCGCTGAACGTCAGGGTAGTCGTCCCCGTATTGATCCAGCCCGTCTGGTGCAGCCCACTCTTGCCACCATCGCCGCCGCGTCCGCCGTAGCCGTCGTGACCGTTGTTGGCGCCCGCACCACCCTGCCCGGCATTCCCGCCCAGGCCAGGAGCGCTGCCGCCGCTCGAGTCGCCGCCTTTGCCAGAGCCGGGGCTCGTCGTGCTCGCGAACGCGACGCCGCCACCCGCACCCGCCTCACCTTGGTTGCCGCAATCGAAGGACGGGTTTGCACCACCACCGCCGCCGCCGCCGCCGGCAATGGCAACGACGTGTGTGGGGTCAGGGTCGCTGGTCGGGTCTGGCAGAAGATCTTGCGTGGTGACGAGCGTCGCGGCACCGCCTTGTCCGCCTGATTCGCTGTTGTGCGTGCCGTTCTGGCCGAGGTAGAAGTAAAAGATCGAGGTCTCGAAGCCGTGCATGAAATCCGAGGCGGTGGTGATGGTCTGCGCGAAGCCACCCCCACCGGCGGCGCCGCCCCCTTCGCTGGTGTCATAGCCCGAGCCGCCATCCGCGCCCCAGGCCTGAATCCACATCACGTTCGCATCGCTCACGCCGAAGACCGCGAGCTGGTTCAGGATCGCACCCAGATCGACACTGCTGACGGTTGTGCTCTGACTCGGCACCGTCAGCCGGCACGTGACCAGTCCCGCCTCGGTGTTGTCGGTGACGTCAGCGCACGCCATCGGGCTGACCGATCCGTCGACCAATGCCTGCGCCTGTGCTGCAACGGCCTGCCGTGTCCGCAACTCATCGCGCTCGGAGCACGCCGCACCCCAGTGTCGCTCGGCGATGGCATAGCGCGCGATATGTCGGTCTACGCAGTGCGTTGTGAGCCGGTCCGCCGTATCGGCAGGAAGTTCCGAAGTGCCCACCTCGATGAGGCAGCGGTAGAGCGCGGATGAGGCTCGGATCTGATCGACTTCACAGCGGGATTCCGGATCCGCGGCGCGGGCCATACTCGGGCCAGGAGTGAACAGGGACACGATCGCAACGAACCCCGCCAGATGTGCAACAGCACGATTCACGCTCATCGAGATCACCACGCTAATCGCCACAGGGCCGTCGATCGTTCCATAGGTGCGGCGCGGCATCAACCGTACCAGCGCGCGAATCACGTTGCCTGGTTGTGACTCTTCAGATTCAAATCGACGCGGCGCTGTCACCAACCTTCACTTTGGGATTCACGACGGCGCCGACGTTGCTATCCAGTTTTCTGCAGCACGCGATGCCTACACGATAGTCTCTATCCTGCGTGACTTCCGGCGACCGGCGGCGGAGAGTCAAAGAGCGGTGACTTGAGTGACGTAGCCTGGGCCACCCTCACCCTGGGTTGCGATGTAGTAGACGGCATTGGCACTGATGAAGATGCGGCCGATACTCGGCTGCGATCCGGCGACCTCTACTCGGGCGATTTCGTCACCAGTCAGCAGATCAGCAATCACCAGATAAAGAGTGCAGTTGGTGCCCTGCGCATCGCATTGGCGATCGTCTGTGTAGAGGCGCTGCTGGTCCGCGACAATCGCCGCGCCGACGGATATGGCGTATGCCTCGGTCGTCCACAGGTTCTCAAGGGCGCCATCGTCGGTGATCCTCCAGGCGGCGGAGCGGCCATTGACCGCGTCAGCTGCGATCACGATCGAGTTTACGAAGGGATCCACCGGAGGCGGCGCGAAACTGCCACCAGGCAGGTCGGTCATCGTGGCGTTCACACTCCAGACAGCGGCGGAACTGTCCGTGGTCGACTGCCACAACACCTCGAGTGGGGCACGGACGCCGACGAGTACGGTATTGTTGTTGGGAAACACAACGGTCCTGTGTTTACCGGTTGGGGTCATGGCAACGCCCGGCTGTGTGCCGTCTTTGGGCATACGGTATGGGGCGGACCAGGATGGGTCGGGGATGAAACCGTCATCGGTCACGCTGAAGCGGAGCGTGTCAGTGTTGCCGGGGAGGTAGACGTACTCGGTGTCACCCTGCACAAGGGCCGTCATTCGAGCGCTGGAGAGAGCGGTTTCGAGCTTGTTGCGGATCGCCATCGGCTCGACATCGATGGCCAGCAGCACGCCGTCACCTTGCTGCGGCGCGGTCTTGGCGAGCAGGTCGCCGTTGCGGGCGGAGACTTGCAGGGTGTTGTAGATGGTTGCACCTGGATTCTCCGGATTGAGGGGGAGAGCCAGCGAACGGGTGATCTCGAACGTGTCAGGTTCGATCTCAAACAGCGTGGCCGTGGCGATCGCGTACAACATTCCGTTCGCGTGCGCGACGAGGCTGCCCGGATAGTTGGGCGTAGTCCCCATAGGCAGCTCGAGCACTTGCGCTGTCATCGTCGTGGGGTCAATTTTGGCAACGTAAGCGTTCGACGTTTCTGCGTCCGGACGGGTAGCCGCAGCGGCCAGGATTGCCTCGGCATCGTCGGGGAGGTCGTTGCCCTGGGCGCGGGTAAAGAGATCGAGCAGGTGGGTGGCACCGCCGAGTACGAACAACGCGTCATCGTGTGTGATACCAAAGATAGGGGCCGGTCCCAGCTCGACAGTCTTTGTGACCAGGTCGTTACTGCTCACTTCATCGGGTAGTCCGCCAGAAGCGATAGAGCTGGTACGCCACGAGTCGGCGGTAGGCACCGGCCAGGTCGTAGCATAGAGACCGGCGCGCGCGTCGCCTCGCTGATTTGACCCGCCCGACGAGTGGTTCGAGGAGTTCGAACATGCGAGCGTGTTCAACGCAATTGCGACGGTAACTACAACTGCCCGAATACGATTCGCTCCCATGGGTACAGTCTTCCCCTCGTTGTCGGGGCGGATGTGCCTGCATTGGCGATCCACCCTGTGGTCAGTGATGACAGATGTCAAGAAAGCAGTGTCAGCGGACGCCGTAAAAGCGAACCCACTGTTGCTGTATTCGGTACGGAGGATCTGTTCAAGCTGTTCAGCTGCACCGACATACACTTGCTGTTGGTGAAGCGTCAGACTTGGAGGACTTCGATAGCTCTCGGTTGGACAACGTCGAAGCCTCTTTTTCTAGGTCGTGTCCACCGATCGTCGGCGCACTCTCAAACATCGGGACCTCCAGCTCCACGACTTCCTGGATGTCATAGTCCACGCATTCATCTTCCTCGACGACCGGCTCGGGCCACACCTCTTTACGCCACGCCCGTGCCTCGAACTCGTGAACGAGTCCCGCCTCCCAGAAGTACTCCCAAGCCCCATCAGGCTCCAACCACTCATCCCGACGCCAGTGCGCGACGATCACTGTGTGCACCCCTTCGTCGAATTGCTGGGAGTCTCGGAACCATCCGACCGATACGTCTAGCACACCCCAATCATTTCTCTGTCGTATGACCAGCGCGATCCCGATCAACGCTGGATTGTTGACCACCTGCCGGCCAACCCAGCAGGCGCGTTCTCTTGCCAACGTATCTACGAAGGGGCTCGGGGAACCGTTCGCGGATCCTATGCGGACTTCCGCGCGTGGGGATTTTGCGGGGATCAGTGGTGCATTGTCCTCATTTCGGGCATCAGATCGCAACGGACGCCCAGTAAGTTATTGATTTATCTACTTCAATGCTTCGCAGTTGCGGACTGAAAATCCGCGTGTCGGCACAATTCCGCCCCCCAAGTCTGCTTCGACACATACCGGACGTTCCAGCGCCAACGTCAAAGATTCGCCTCCGCCCCGTTGCGGGTATATCACGCTAACCTAGATTCGGGACGCGCCGTCGCCGAGCGATACAATTCGGGGCACGTCAACGAAGGATTGCGAAAGATGATCACTGTTTTCGGCGAAGGTAGGGGCTTCCGGGTGGTCTGGTTGCTGGAGGAGATGGGGCTCCCGTACCGGCTGAGGCCGGTGGACCTACTGGCTGGGCTCGAGAACGACCCGGAATATCTGGCCATCAACCCCGCCGGCTTCATCCCCGCGATCCAGGACGGCGACGCCACGATGGTCGAGTCGATTGCGATCATGGAGTACCTGATGGCCCGCTACGGGCCGACGCCGCTCACGCCGGACCCGCACGACCCCGCCTTCCCCGCATACCAACAGTTCCTTCACCTCGGTGAAGCCGGCCTCGCGGCCTCCCTCTATTTCGTGGTCGTGAGCCGCAATCTCGCGCCCGAGGCCGAGCGGCGGAACTGGGGTGCCAGGAAGGCGCTGGAGGTGTTCCAGAGCCGGTTGCGGTTGGTCACGCGGCAGCTTGCGCGCTCGCCCTATCTTGCTGGCGAGACGTTCACGGCTGCCGACATTTCGGTGACCTACGCCCTGGAATTTGCCCAAAGAACTGGGGCCGCAGCCCTTGGCAATGCGGAGCAGGCCTATATCGCCCGCACCAGCGGACGCGAAGCCTACAAGCGGGCAATGGAGACATGTCATGCTACGAGGGCCTGGGCCGCTGAGTCGCTTGGTCAATGAGCGATCCTGGCCGAAAGCGGACCCAGGAGGCCGGGCGTTGAATGTCCGCTTTGCATCCGAGTGCGGATACCGTGTGCCGAGACTGGGCCTCACCCGGTGCCACTAACGAGCGTTATCTGGCGTTTACTGGCACATTCAGAATTGGGCAACGCGCACGGCCCAGTTGAGTGGAATCAGCCGCGCGGCCGTGTATCGCCAGCGCACCGCCCGCGATCAGACGCCTGACTTCCCTGATCAAGGAATAGTATGTACGTCAATCAACTTGGTCCATTCGGTCTTCCCGCCAGAAACCGCTTCGACCTGCACCAGCGCGCCGCGTCCTCCATCGGCTCCCTGACAGTAGTACTTATGCTCGATCGCGCCGTGCTCCAGCGGGCTCCACTCCTTGGTCTCCAGGCAGTTCACATACTCCCCCCCGGCGTACTTAACCGGGACGAAATTGAGCACCTTGCCCCAGTCTTCGGCGTTGTCCTCGTCGAATTCTTGCTGGTAGAAATCGCCTTTTGACGGCTCTGC
This sequence comes from uncultured Gammaproteobacteria bacterium, assembly GCA_963812255.1. GTDB lineage: Bacteria > Pseudomonadota > Gammaproteobacteria > Pseudomonadales > Azotimanducaceae > DATJGR01. Next base: position 969,929 of record CAWEUM010000003.1, read on the forward strand.
CATCATGACGATGCCGGGGAGCGCATCCTTTTCACCGGCGATGAAGGAACCGTCCAGACAGCCGTTTATGCCGGGGAAAATAGCATCAGTGCCAGAGGCATAGGTCTCACAGTCTGCCGGCGCGACGGTCTTATCGATCGTGTGTTCGCCCAAGTACCAGAGGTTACCGGCGTTATCCTGCGCGTGGTAATCCTGGGTCGTCTCGGTCAGGTCGCCATAGGGGAAGTCGTTGGGATAGTTGTCGAGTTGGTCGGCGCAGCTCTCGGACGTGTCTAGCCAAACCCGGTCCAGCACGACCCGGGTACCAATGCCATCGATCGGCCGGGTCGTGTTCGTGATATCGAGCTCGTCCCACTCGCAGCCGTCCGCGGTTTGGGTGAAGTAAACGTAGGCCGTATTGACCGGCATCGGCCAGTACGGGTTGGTGATACTCAATGGAGTCGAAAAGTCGAGGGGATTGAACTCTGGTGCAAACAATCCGCCGGCCATCGCGTTTGCACTGGCGCACAACGTAAGCACGAGTGCCGCCCTGAGCGCGGTATTCATTTGTGGTCTATTCATGGTGCTGCTCTCCTGTGTTGGATCGGCGACCCGATGCCTATGCCCTCCCTTCAGGTCGCGCGACGCATTGCTCTTGGAGAATCTGAGGCATCCAGCCTCAGGGAGACACGCTAGAGGTTCGACTTGCTTCCCATATGTTGGTTCCTTACCCATAAGAGGGTGCCGCGGCGGAAAATCTGTCTCGGGCGCGGACCCGCAGTGATAAGGCGGACCCAGGAGACAGGAGCGCCGAATGTCCGCTTTGCATCGGTGTGCCGAAACTGTGCCTCATCCGGTAACGCCAACGAGCGTTATCTGGTGGTCAAGGCGACGATCGCCCAACGCTCATGATCGCGCCAGATCCCACCGATCTTCAGATACCGAGATGAATAACCTTCCTTCGAGAATCCGCACGAACGGACCAACCCGATCGAAGCATCGTTGTCCGGTTGAATATTCGCTTCCAGGCGATGCAGCTTCAGCGATTTGAACGCGTGTCGAACGACAGCTTGCAGACCCTGGCGCATCAACCCTTGGCCTTCGTGCCCCGCAAAGGCGTAGTAGCCCAGATAGCCGCTGCGGTACAGGCCGAGCACAATGTTGGTGATGTCGATGAGACCGGCAATGCTGTCGTCGTCACGCCGACACACGACGAATGCGTGGTTACCCGGTTGCGCCATGCGTGCGAGATATCGCTGAAACTGTTGTGGGGTGGACGGAGCCGTCGTCCACGGTCGGTGAAAGGCCCTGGAGCGACGCGCCGAAGCTAGAAATTCGCGTTGATCGGTAAGCTCTACGGAGCGGATGTAGATCCGTGGCTTCATCTCGCGACGCAACGCTGATTCGCTAGCATCCATGAAATATACATTGAGATCCGCGCGCGACAGCGACGTAACGTGGCTCGACGAACGGCGCCGAGCCGCATATCAGGATTTGTTCAAAGCAACCTGGGGCGGTTGGGACGAAGCGCGCCATGCCCGACACTTCGCTGAATCGTTGCAGCGAGGTCACATCTCGATCATCGAAATCGACGGTTCTCCCGTCGGAATGCTTCAGGCGTTCGAAGAGCCGGACTCACTCGGAGGTCGGCGAAATCCAGATCCTGCCGCGGTTTCAGAATCGCGGCATCGGTCGCCACGTCTTGCAAGACACGGTCGATCTCGCTCACCGAAGCAACAGACGTGTTGACCTCTCCCTCGGTCTCAAGAACGAAGGCGCTCATCGCCTGTACACACGATTGGGGTTTCGGGGGGTAGATCGCTCGGAAACGCATTTTCACATGTCGTGCATGCCAGCTAATCCCTTGCGTTAGCGGATCAAGCGCGCATCTTCGGACGGATTGGGTCGGACGAGCTGAGGTTGAGTCCCATCGCGGCAATACGGTCAACGTGAGATCCAAACATCGAATGCGGCGCATCAGCGTCAGTTAATCAATCGGCGTCGCCAAGAACTTGCGGAAGGTATGATTTGACCAAGCCAAACCCATGAGCAACATGCAGATCAACCCTACTGCCACATAGATCACCGTTACTTGTTTGTTAACCGCGTCGATCAACAATCCGGACAGCCCCTGCGCGACCGGCACCAGTCCTAAAACGAGCGTACCGAGTAGTCCGAGCACGCGGCCTCGAATCTCGGACGGCGTGGTGCCTTGAATGACCGTGACGATGTGGATGTTGACCAACGGGAAGAGGAATCCGAACAGGGCGAGCATGACTAGGCTCAGCTCCGGCGTGCGATTGATTCCCAGCAAGAGAACCACGAGGCCCATGACCCAAACTCCCGCACCGACGACATGTGGTCGATGGGCTGGGTTGATTCTCAAGGTTCCAGCCAGCAGCAGTCCAACCACGGAGCCGGCGCCCTGACACGCACCCATCAATCCGAGGAACTCAGGCCCTCTATGCAAACAGTCCCGAACGAGAATCGGCAATGCCAACCCTGTCGGTACCAAGACGAAATTGAGCAACGCCGTCACTGCGATCAGCGTTCGAAGACCACCGCGGTGCCAAACAAACCGCAGTCCCGCCAGCGTATCGGTCAGGAACTTGTTCGATACGCTGACGCGCGTCGCTGGCTCTGGGGCTCGTATTTGAGGGATACGGACAAACCAGGAGGCAGCCGCGGAAAGCAGAAAGCTCACCCCGTTGAATAGAAAGATCATCGGACCACCCAACAAGGCGTAGAGATATCCGCCAACGCCCATGCTCAGGGTCGAAGTGACCGCGGCAGTTCCTTGTATCAGCGAGTTTGCGGACGCGAGACGATCTCTCGGCACAAGGTCTGGAACGCTCGCGCTTAGCGCCGGCTTGAATATCGAGCCGCAGATACCAAAGACGATTTGGGATACAAACAATAGCGGTAGGGACCACTTCGAATCCCCGTACCACAACGCAAACACGAAACCGATAGCCGTGATGCCGCGGGCCGCATCTGCGAAGACGATCAGGTGCTTACGACTGATGCTGTCTGCAAGCGTGCCGCCGAACGGTCCGAGAAGCGCGCCGGGCAGCGCGGCGGACATCAACACCAGACCCATGATCGTGCCCGAACCGGTCGTTTCGAGAATCCAGTACAGCAACGCCAGACTGAACATCTGGCTGCCGATCTGGCTCACCATCTGACCTTGCCAAATGAGGACGAAGTTGCGGTTGAACACTGAAGACTCGGTTGCATTCAAGCGCGACCGAATCTAGGGAGATTTCCGCGTTCGGAACAGACTGCCAACGCGAAGTCAGATACAATGTCGGTGCGAAAAGCACGTTGCTGTCACCAACTAGCTGAATCAGAGCTACTTCCCGCGCCAACCGCTCCGTTGAGTTGCGCAGCCGTGAGAAATACGACGGCTGCAGGCGTTGCATCGGCGGCACGGTACCGCAAGATCACTCAACGCCACGCAATATCTCCGTGACCGAAGTCTTCGAGCGCGTGCGCTCGTCGACCGTTTTCACGATGATCGCTGCGTTCAGCGAGTACTTCCCGCGATTGAGTGTTCCAGATAAAACGACCGAATTGGGGGGCACCATTCCGTAGCTAACTGTATCCGCTTCACGATCGTAAATCGGCGTGCCCTGCCCGATGAACGCACCCATGCCAATGACGCTGCCTTTCCGGACAATCACGCCTTCCACAATCTCCGACCTTGCCCCAACGAAGCAGCCGTCTTCAACAATCGTGGGAGACGCTTGGGTCGGCTCCAATACGCCGCCGATTCCTACTCCTCCCGAGATGTGAACGTTCGCGCCGATCTGAGCACACGAACCAACCGTTGCCCACGTATCGATCATCGTGCCTTCATCTACATGTGCGCCAACATTGATGAAGCAGGGCATGAGGACGACGTTGCGACCGATGTGGCTCCCCGACCGTACAACCGCACCAGGCGCCACACGTACGCCCAACGATCGGAAATCCTCCGCTGACGCATTTTCGAACCGAGGAGCGATGCGGTCGAAATAGCGAGCCACGCCATCACCGTACAACTTCGGATCGAAGTGCTTGAAACTCAGCAGGATCGCCTTCTTGACCCGCTCGTGCGTTGTCCACTCGCCGTTACGACCGTCGCCACGCGTACGTCACCAGACTCCAGAAGGCGATAGATTCGCGTCGGCGTCTCGCCGAGATCCGATACGCCCTCACCACGGTAAGCGGCTTCGACGGATTGCTGCAGTTGCTGCATAAACGCCCCTGTCCGAACCCATTGTGGCGAGTCTACACGCGGAACAGTTCCAGCCAGCTGTCGTTGGGTAGAGAATCAATCGGTCGTTCTCCTGACCAGCGCGCGAAACTTTCCACGTCGGACCTATGGCGACCTTAACGCGGCCGAACGGGGCTTAAGCCATGACAAGACGAGCGATCATCTTCGATCTGGACGACACGCTGGTGCACGTACCGGAGCGAAGGGGATGGGACGACGTGACGCGTGCACAGACACAACGGCTAAACCCTGCACTTGGTACGGACGTTCCTGCTAGTCTCGATCTCACCGGCTTCCTCACGTCGTTTTGGAGCGCATTCAATCTGCAACATGGAGAACCGGACCCGCTTACGCCACCGTTTGACGAGGTGCGGTGGTTGCAAGGTGAACAACTCATGGGCCGAATGCTCAACGAACGAATCGGTCCTGGCGCGGACCATCTCGCGGCCTCATGGTGGCGAGCGCTTTTCGAGGTACCTCCCCAGGTCTTCGGTCGGGTGTGCTTTCCGGACACGATCGAAACGCTAACAAGCCTGCGCGAGCGTGGATTCTCATTGGGCCTCCTCACAAATCGGCTGACTCCGGTCGATCTGGTGGCGCAAGAGCTTGAACTCTTGGGGCTTGACGCAGTGTTCGAGGTGATTATTTCCGCCGGCGCGATTGGTTTGCGAAAGCCTCACGCAGCGGTATTCGAAGGCGCCTTGTCATCGCTCCTAGTCGGCGCAAGCGACGCCGTCATGGTGGGCGACAACCTTACGCTGGATGTCGAACCCGCCGCGAGACTGGGAATGGCAGCCGTTCTCAAGCGCAACGGCCGAGACCCAATCGTTAGTATTGATCGAGGCGTCTTTCAAATCGATCGGTTGAACGAACTGTTGCATCTGAAGTTGTTGGACGGACGCTGAACACGACCCCTGAGCCTCCGCGGCCGAGCGCCGGGTCCAGGTGAAGGACAGTGGCCTCCCATACGAAATGATCACGTCGATGCGCGGCGCGTGCTTGCTGCGACTCAACAGCGAAGATTCGGACGAATACTTCGACTTGATCCAGCGGAACCGCGACCATCCGACGCGCAACGGTGACTACCGAGAGTTCATCGCGAAGTCGCGCGATCAGATCTCTGCCGATCTGGCCGCTGATCGACGCGGCTACGTAACGACCAGTTGCCGCGCCTTGATCGATGCGGCTGTCGAATATCTTGGCGCAACGGAGATCTGGGCTGGGATTACGCATCGGAACAAAGCCAGCATCGCCGTTGCGAAAGGGCTCGGATTTCAGCTCGCTCGCGATCAACCGGGGCACCTAAGCTTCGTCCTCAGGGTCTGACTGGTTGTAAGTTTTCAAGGCTTAGACCGCCTCAACGCATCGTGCGTTGCGCGGCGATTCGGCTTCACTTCATCAACGACCACGCGCCGGCTACAAGATCGACAAATTTTGGACATTACACCCGAAGATGCCGTTGATAAATTGTCGACGCGCTTACCGGGAAAGCCCGCATGTCGTTTCCAATTCATGATCGCGACCAGCGCCGCAAACTCGAGCCCAGGGCAAGACCGTATTTCGCACGGCTGTGCGATGGGATTCACGTCGGCTATCGCAAAGGCAAGAGCGTATCGCGCTGGGTGATCCGGCGTTATGTCGGCGCGGCCTACAAAATCAAAACCATTCCGAAGATCTATCCCGATGACAGTGAACCAGCTGACGGTTACCGATTCCTGAGCTTCCAACAGGTGGTGGCAAAAATCATGGCCGATGACAAGAAGATCCCCGTTCGATGTTCGTTCTGCGGCAAAGGCCCAAAGGAGGTCGGAAAGCTGATCGCCGGGCCTTCCGTTTTCATCTGTGATGAATGCATTGCGCTGTGCCAGATCTACCTCGATCACCCCGATCGCAAAGGCAAGCTCGTCCTTGACGAAAACTTCAAACCTGTTCTCAAGGACGGGGAGCCCATATTCGAACCGCTTACTCAGGACGAAGAAAGGCACAACCGGGAGCGCTACGACTTTGGTAGCGATCTGCGCTCGTAGTCTCGATTGACCTGTCGACGCACGCGATCAGACGCACAGCGAATGTCGATCGCTAGTCCAAAGCTTGCTTCGACATTCTCCGACTCAGCGTTGAGTAGCCCAACGCGGTGAACAGCGCCTTCGCGTGCGAAAGCAAACGGAAATGCCTCGGCCATACCGAAATGCATCCTACAAATGTCTATGAACAAACTCGTCAATCGCGCCGACCTTCGAAACCAGTTCGCCGTGCCGAAGGTCAGGGAAGATACGAAGCTCAATGCCGGCCGATTCGATCTCACGACGCCTGCGTTCTAGCTGAACAACGACGTTCCCGTCATTGGTCCCGGAATACACAGCGGTTGGGCATTTCAATTCGGCCGGCTCGACAGCTGGCCAAGATCGCAACCCTTCCCACCGTGCGCGCGTTCGGTCGCTTGCCTCCGCCAATCTCTCTCGTATGTATTTGTCAGTGAAAACCCTTCCAAAGTGCGTGCCCGCGACAAGTGCCGACGAAATCTTCGAGCCTCGTTTTGCCAAGTGCAGCGCGAGCGTTCCCCCAAAGGACCAACCCCATACGGCGCAACGCCCGATCGCTAGCGCCTCCAGTACGGCATCAACATCGGCCAGGTGGCGCGTCAGCGAATAATCATCAGGCTCCATTGGTGCGCTGCTCTCACCACAACCTCTCATGTCCATGACAATGACCGAGTACTTGCGACTCAAGCGCTCTACCCATCCGAAGTGTGACCATAGGGCCCGCGATTGACTGAACCCATGCAGCAGCAGGACGGGCGCGCCTCGACCTGATACGTCGAATGCGATGTCACAGCCGTCTGCAGACTTAGTTTTCATTTCGAACAACGATGGTCGATTCGCAGAAGGACGGTCGAAACAGCCTGCACGATGCTCGGCCCCACATTCGCGATCGGTGGCGATCGATCATAAGCGGTCAAATCACGATGATGTTTGCATCAGTCTCGTCCGACTTGGACATCCTTTTGGCCGGGTCCTGGAGGCGCAGGATTCCTGCACCGGACTCAGGAACGTACGCCTCCGGAAGTGAGCAGATCGACCCGTAGATGCCGTTGAAGTGGCCGGCGATATCTCGAGTCAGTTCCAGATGCCGTCGTTGATCCTCCCGCACCGGTACGAGATTCGCCTCGTAGAGCAAGATGTCGGCCGCCATCAGCACGGGATAGCTGAAGAGCCGTGGCGCTCGCGCTGTATCGTTCGTTCGGTTTCGAAGCGTGGGGCACCGAACCCGCGGCGCTGAAGCACGAGGGTGTCGACAACGACGAGACGCACGTGCTGTTGCGTCTCACACCGCACTCGCGCTGACGAGCAAGGCTGCAACCGCTTCCAGGCCGCAACGATCCTGCTCATCGAATCGGGCAATTCGGGGACTATCGACGTCGAGCACACCGAGCAACTCGCCCGCGGACATCAGCGGCACGACGAGTTCGGAGTTGGACGCAGTGTCGCAGGCAATGTGTCCATCGAACTGGCTCACATCGGGCACGACGATGCTTTCACGACGCAGCGCGGCCGTTCCGCAGACTCCTTTGCCCAGCGCAATTCGCACACATGCCGGTTTGCCCTGGAATGGCCCGAGGACGAGTTCACGGTCTTTCAGCAGATAGAATCCTACCCAGTTGATATCGTCGAGTTCAGCGAGCAGCAGTGCCGCAGTATTGGCGAGATTGGCAATCCAATCGCGCTCATCTGCGAGCAGGCCCGCCAGCGAACGTGTCAGCGTGGCGTACTGTTCGATCTTCGACATCGCGTATCTGTTAATCGCAAACGGATCGCTACAGCCGCGAGAACAGTTCGGACCAGTCGTCCAACGCGTCTTCGTGGCCTTCGACCAACTGGATCGTGAACTGAGAATAGCCCGCCGCATCGAGCACCTTGAGCCGTTCGAGCAGCACGTCTGCAGTGCCGGTGAACGAAAACGATTCGATCAGCGATGCGCTCAACAGCGGCCGTTCTTCGGGTTTGATGAACATCAGATGGCCACGATGGTTCAGCAGATAACGCGCATCACTCGGCTCATAAGCGTTGTAGACGCTGCGGTACTGCTCGAGCGCCGTGTTGACGTCGCCCGGCAATATTCCGGCCATCGAACCGGCCGACGTGGTTTCGACCAGGTTGTGAAACAGCACCGCAACCAACGGCCCGGCTTGGGCGACGGCACGCGGCGAATCGGCCGCTTCGCCGTCCTTCAGAACACAACCCAGCGCAAACTGCGTACTGTGCAGCGCCTCCGCGCGACCGGCTTCGCGCCACGCACCCCGCATGTCGTCGAGTTCCTTCGCTGCGCGCTGGACATCGGCACCGAAGTTCAGCCAGCCGGCACCCAGCTTCGCCGTTAATCGACGCGCCTTTGGCCCGAATGCCGAAATGTGCAGTGGGATCGGATCTTCGATGTTGATCAGGCCGAAATCCGGATTCAGGAATCGGATCGCGCGCGATTCACCTTCGAAATGCCAAGTGACCGTCTCGCCGCGCAGCAACGCCTGAACGCGTCCGATGTACGTTTCCATCCGCGCCAGCGTGATCGGGCCGAGGCCCATCGTGCGCCGTCCGGTGAACCCGGTGCCGACGCCGAAATCGATGCGTCCCGGCGCAATCTTGTTCAAGGTCGCGAACGCGTTCGCCGTGACCGGTTCGATGCGATTCGATGGAATCAGCACACCGGTGCCCAACCGAATGCGCTGCGTGTTCATCGCCGCCTGCGTCATCCCGATGAATACATCCGGATTCAACAGTTGTGTGTCGTAGAACCATGCATGACTGAAGCCCAGCGCCTCGGCGCGCTTGACGGCTTTCCACGACTCGGTCGACGTCGCCAACGCAATACCAAACTCCACGATTCAATCCCCTCTGCCGTTCCGTTATTCCGATTTGCCGACCATACCGTCGCACAGTGATGTCATCGCTTCACGGTGCACGCGCGCATCGCCGCACGCGATGACGCGTCCACCCATCGACGGATCGTTGCCGTCCCACGTCGTAATGATGCCGCCGGCGCCGCGAATGATGGGCATCAGCGCCTGTACGTCGTACGGACGCAGGCCAGCCTCCACAACCAGATCGACGTACCCCATCGCCAGCATGCAGTACTGGTAGCAATCGCCTCCCCAGCGGGTGAGCCGCACGCGACGACGCAGCACCTCGAAGCCGACCTGTTCCTCGACGTTGCCAAATGCCTGCGGGCTGGTCGACGCGAGCACCGCCGTGGCGACCGACACACATGGACGCACCTGCAGCGCGCGCTCGAGAGCACCGCGGCGGTAGTGCGCGGTTTCGTTGGTGCCCGTGAAAAGTTCGTCGGTAAACGGTTGGTACATCACCCCGAGCACCGGCTCGGCGCCATCGAACAATGCAATCAGCACGCCCCAATGCACCATACCGGTGACGAACGCGCGCGTGCCGTCGATTGGATCGATCACCCACGTTAATCCCGCGCCGGGGTGATGGCCAAGTTCTTCGCCGAAAATGCCGTGGGTCGGGAAGCGACTCTCGATGCCGGCGCGGATGATCGCCTCCGCGCCTTTGTCGGCGATGGTGACCGGATCGTAGCCGCCGTCGTCGAGCTTGTTTTCCACCGCAAGTTCGCTGCGAAAGTGAGGCAGGATCACACGGCCCGCTTCGCGGGCGAAATCAATCGCGGCCGCCAGGTAGACGCCGCGTTCGGAAGCGGAGATTGTGGTTCGCTCGGAATAGCCGAAGCTCATGGTGGCGGCATCTGTTGGTAGAGCGAGTATTGCACAGTCGCGCGGCGCGGCGCGGCGGGCGTTATGATTCCGGACCAAACGCGCTCATCGAACAGGAGACAGGTAGTGGGCATCGAAACGATCAACCCGAATGAATCCCAAACGCTGTACGACAACTTCCACTTCTCGCAAGCGGTTCGCTCCGGTGAGCTGCTGCTTTGCTCGGGGCAGATCGGCACCAGTGCCGATGGCAAGGTACCGACCGAGCTTGCCGATGAATTCCGCAATGCATGGCGCAAAGTGGAATCGGTATTGGCCGCCGCCGGGATGGAGTTTGGCGACATTGTGGAATACACGAGCTACCACGTTGGGCTGCAGCGCACGATGGGCACGTTCATGAAGGTGCGCAATCAATTTCTAACGGCGCCGTGGCCGGCCTGGACGGCCATCGGTATCAGCGAACTCGCGGTTCCCCGCGCGCACGTCGAGATTCGAGTGACCGCCCGCAAGCAAGTATGACGGATTCGTTCTGGCGCGATCCGCCTTGGCGCGGCGGCAAAGGCGGCTATCGGATGGCGCTGCGCCCGATCGAACCGGATTGTTGGTTGCCGGAGAGAATTACCGATGCAGAGCTCGCGCGCAAACAGCAATTGCTCACCGAGCCCACTGCATTGGTTTTTGCCGCGCTCGATGAGTCGCACGAGGGCCAGCTACGGATCCTCGATGCGGTGAACGAAGCGTTGAATGATTCCGGTGCTTCACGCACCTGTTCCGACGCCACGCGCAGTAGTCACCGCGAGGTGCCGCTGGTGGCAGCTTCGTTGCTCGTTCCAGACGATCTGTGCCTGATGGAGCGCGATGATGAATCGTATCGCCTCACCGCTGCGTGCGTGTGTTCGCCGTCGTATTGGTCATTGGCTGAAAAGATCGGACGAACACTCGAAGGTATCCACGCGCCGGTGCCGACGCTGAACGCCAAGCTCGGCGCGCCAATGCGGCAATTCTTCGCGCGGTTACCCAATGGCGCAATATTCGAGCGCCGCAACTGGTTGATTCACACGGATCCCGAGCCATTTCAGCCACGATCCGAGACCTGGCATCCCGTGATGCCCGAGGACATCGATTCGCTCGTGGTGCGTTCCGAGAGACAGACGCTGCGGCGCCTGGACGCGCACAGGGTGGTATTCACGATTCACGTACGCTGCCATCCCCTCATTGAAATCGTTGGGTTTCCGGAGGCCGCGTGCGATCTGTTGCTGGCGCTCGATACACTGGACGATGCCGAGCGCGAGGCAAAGGGATACCGATACTTTTCCCCGGCGGTGACGGACTATCTGCGATCCGCCAAACGGGCCACCCCATCATGACCGATGTGCTCGCAGCCATTCCACGCATCGATCTGGGCCATACACCAACCCCGCTAGAGCCCCTCGACCGCCTCTCGGAACTGCTCGGCGGACCCCGCGTGTGGATCAAACGCGACGATTGCACGGGACTCGCCACCGGCGGCAACAAGACCCGCAAGCTCGAATTTCTGCTGGCCCATGCGAACGTCCAACGTGCAGACACCGTTATCACCTTCGGCGCCGTCCAATCCAACCATGCGCGCCAAGCTGCCGCCGCATGCGCGAAGGTCGGTTTGCAGTGCCACCTGGTACTTTCCCGCCGCGTCGCGTGGCGTCACCAGGAATACGAAACCAGCGGCAACGTGCTGCTCGATCGGCTGTTGGGCGCGCGGGTGCATCTGTGTGAACCCGCCAACGCGGAAACGCTGGCGCGAACGTTGATCGAAGACCTGACGGGACAGGGACGGCGTTGCTACGTTGTACCCACCGGCGGTTCAAATGCGATCGGCGCAATGGGCTACGTACGCTGCGCCGCCGAGATTGTGGATCAAAGCCGTTCGCTTGGCTTCCGTCCCGATCTGATCGTGCATGCGACGTCAAGCGGCGGCACGCAAGCAGGCCTGGTCGCGGGATTCGTCGCGACCGATTCAGATATCGACGTGCTGGGCATCAACGTATACGACACCGACCACGCGCGCCTCGAACGGCGCGTCACGCGCCTGCTTGCGGAAACGCTAGCCTACGCGAAGCTCGATTCCGACGCTTCGGTGCGTGTGGCCCACGATTACCTCGGTGAGGACTACGGCATTCCAACCCGGCGGACTTTGGAAGCGATCAAGACCCTGGCCACCACCGAAGGCATCGTCACGGATCCGGTGTACTCCGGAAAGGCGCTTGGTGGGTTACTCGAGATGATTCGCCGCCGCGATCTCGCGTGGTGCAGTAACGTCGTATTCGTGCACACCGGCGGCGCCGCTACGCTACCCGTATACGCCAGCGCGTTCGAACCTGATCAGCGGTAGGAATAGTGTGACGGGTGTCATACCTCCGCAGGGGGTGGAGAGTGGGAGAATGTCGTCACGTCGGGGTAACCGACACGAACCACCGTCAATAAGGATATTGATGAGATGAGGTTTCAGCTTCCGGCTCTGCCATCTTCGACAGCAATATAGGTCAAACGGCACGTGCTGGAACGGATTGCATACGCTTTGTTCCCCACTCTCCTATTGGAGGGCACACCATGGCATTCGGTCTGGGCGGAACAAGAGCGACGCGAGAGCATTCTATTGTGGAGGGTGCTATTTCCCATAGTTGGAGTTGTTTACGTTGGTCACTATTTCCTCTTCGACCATCCAATGCATCTACAACCTGATTCGCTTTGGCTTAGATTCAGAATGTCGATCGCGGCCTGTTGCGCGGCAACGACATTGTGCTATTTCCTCCCAGCGATATGTCGAGCCAAACGCTTTCGAATACCGGCTGCAGTCATGTTGTGGCTGCTTTGCTATACGCAGGCACGGACAACAATATGGTACGAACAGAGTCAGTATTTGTACGCATTTGTGTTCGTAATCGCATCGGCCATGCTGTTGCGAATGTCGATGCTAAAGAGCCTGGCTTTCGGCGGCGCAGTGCTCGCTAGTCAGTGGGCCTCGCTCCTGGAGTCGGGAATTTCTAGGCCCGCCGCGATCAGCGGAATCGTCGCAACGCTCATCTTCATCGTAATCACTCGCTCAAAGTATTTGGGTGACATCCGCTTCTTTCTCGCTAGCCAACAGAATCTGGACTCGCAGCGTCGAATGATTGAGATGAACGTTGAGTTCACAGATCGAATCAGGGCATTTCTCCCTCGCGAAATCTCAACGCGCCTGACGGAGCGCCTCTCCGAAAATCGCCATACGATTCTTCAGGTGGTCGATGATGTCTTGCGGCCATCACAACGTCCGGTTGCATGTCTGTTCTCCGACATTCGTGGCTTCACACAGGCAACAAAGAATTCTCATTCGTTCCTCGACGAAGGGGTGATTCCCAACATCCGCAGGTGCAACGCGGTTATCGAGAAATTCCACGGAATTCCTAGAAAGATAGGTGATCTAATCTTTGCGTACTACGATGACACAAATCCATATGTCAACTTGATACATTGCATCTCATCGGGCCTTGAGATTGCCAGCACCAACCGGAGATTCAACGATCATCAAACGGCTGACACACGGGTTCGGCGGCATGTCCTGATAGCAAACGGCGATGCTATTGTTGGTAACCTTGGGGGCTATGATTCTTCTATCGAGATCACTGCACTCGGCTCGCCGGTGAATCTATTGAGTAGAATCGATGAAATTACGAAACTGGCTCGATTCAAACAACTCGTTCAAGAAAGCGATCTCGTTCTTTGTCCGACAACAGCTCGCCTCCTCGAGCATCTGGCCATGGGATGTACGATGGTTCCACTAGAGCTTGACAAGATCGGAGCACGAATTCGGGACTTTGAGGAAATCACGACACTTTGGCTTCTACCAGCCATCTCGGAGAACTACAGCAGGATCCTTTCTGCTCAAGAGTACATTGAGGCAAATCAACGAATCGCGCATAACAGAAACTGAGATGCTTGAAGCCTCACTCGAAGTCTTGCAGGCGGAGCTGGAATCACATCGAATCGGCCTTCTGGAAAATACTCCCGTCGAGATAACGCGCTCCAACACTCTGCAGGGTCCGGTGCACCCGGCCAAGCTGTTGGAACTATCCCCTCTAGGTGTGAGGGTGCTCCTCTCTGAGCCCGTGGCGATGGGTCCATGTTGGCGGGGGGAGTCTGTTCAGATCAAGATCCTCTACTCGGATACGCAGGTTGTCGTTCACCGCGGAGTCGTTGTCGACGTAGGCTCGTCATCGCATGAACTACAGGAGTTATCAATACGGATCACATCCGAACCAGCCGACCAAATACCCCACCTCGAGCGACGTAGACAGGCTCGATGGTTGTGCCCGGGAGATTTTCACCCAACGGGGATCGCTTCGAACCCAGCAAAGTTCAACGACTTCATATACTTTCGAGTCTTGGACGTCTCAATCTCCGGCATGCGATTGATTACGAGTCTCCGCAACAACTTCATTGTTCGCGGCATGAAACTCGACGTAATCATTAGCTTCCCGATGGTCGCGCAGATTACGGTTGAAGTCAGCGTACAGAACGTAGCGTTTGTCTCTTTAAATGAGCGGGAACACCTATCGGTGGGCGTACAAATCAAGAGTTTGAGCGATGGTCAATCGAGTGTTATCGCCCAGTATATGTCTCAATTTGGAGACGTCGAATCTCTTCGAGCGTTTCGCGACAGCGGGTTTATTCATGTTGGCATTCGGGATTCGATCGAGTACGGCGTAGTACGAACCGAACAGGACTACAGAGAGGTACTCAACCTTCGTCATTTGGCGTACCAAGCGGACCAGAAGATCGACGCCGCCGCTAGCGTCACCGACGTTTCTGACATACACGATTCGCGAGCGCGAATCCTGACGTGTAGATTTCGTGGTAAGACAATTGCGACCGCGCGACTCACCTTTCACGAGGTCGGCGACATCACCGAGCATGAGGAGTTCGTCTCTTGGCCGAACCATTTTCCGCGACGCGACGAGTCAGTGGAAGTAACGCGGGCCTGCACCCATCCAGACTTTCGACGCACAGGATTGTTCTTCGCGCTGCTTCGCCACGTTGTAATCACCGCAACCCAAGCTGGCCGCACTTGGGTGGTCACATCGTCGACAGAAGATCTCGTGCGACTGTACAGGTATGTCGGGCTCAAGGACGTAGGTCTCACCTACAACCATCCCCATTTGAATAATCTCAAGCACGTGATCCTAGTTGGCAATATGCATGATGCGTTATCTGGCCGCACCGTAGGGCCAACCGCTTGGAATCAAGTTTGGCGAGACGCATTCCCTTACACTTCCTCGGAAAGAACTCAGGACGTACCAACTCGTATGCGGATCGCATGCTACCGGTCTCTGGGGCCATTGCTTGCTCCCTTTAGTTCTGCAATATCGCAATTGAAGCGTTGGGTTTCTTGAGCGATCTTTTTTGAGGTGAGTTGAGTCTGCACGGCAAGCCCATGTCCTTCCCAGAGACGTTGTATTTCCTGACCGACACGTGGGCTTAACAGTTGGTGAAGATGCGGCCGCGCGCACTGGCCCGTAGATTGAGGTGGACCAACGTGATTTAAGCGACTTGGCAGCGGATCTAAATGGCAAGCCAACGATCCCTGGTCCAGTGATAGTGTTCGGGATCCCTGTCTTTGAGCTGCTTGCCATTTCGCCGCACAGTGCCAAGCAAGCCTATGGTTCAATGCATCTCTCGATCAACCTCAGCATTTCGCACAGGAGTTTCGCCATGCCGATCAATCCAAATGCCGTTGGCGCAACGGGGAAGCCGAGCCGCCGTTCGTGGGCGTCGAAAGACGCGCTGCTGTATGCCGTTGGAGTAGGCGCGGGCACCAACGAACTCGCGTTCACCACCGAGAACACCAAGGATGTCACGCAGCGGGTATTGCCCACGTTCGCAGTGATCATCGGTGGCGGTGGCGTGCCGATGGACAAAATCGGTTCGTTCAACCCGTTCCTGATGGTGCACGGCACGCAGGGCATCGAGTTGCTCGACGAGATTCCCGCGGACGGCGAACTCGAGAGTGTCGGCCGCGTCACCGGCATCTGGGACAAGGGCAATGCTGCGGTACTCGAATTCGAATCGATAGCGACGAACGTCGCAACGTCCAAGCCGTTGTTGAAAACCCGAATGTCGCTGTACTGCCGCGGCGAGGGTGGTTGGGGCGGCGATCGCGGGCCGAGTGAGAAGCTCGAATTCCCCGACCGTAAGCCCGACCATCAGGTCGTCTATCAAACTCGCGAAGACCAGGCGTTGACGTACCGGCTGTCCGGGGATCGCAATCCGCTGCATTCCGATCCGTCGTTCGCAAAGGCGGGTGGGTTCGAAAAGCCGATCCTGCATGGGTTGTGCACGTATGGCTTCACCGGCCGCGCACTGTTGCACGCACTGTGCAACGGCGATCCGAAACGCTTCAAATCGATGGACGGCCGATTTTCGAAGCCGGTCTATCCAGGCGATGCGCTAACGATCTCGATGTGGGTCGACGGCACTTCGTGTCTGTTTCGGACGACGAACCAGCACGATGTAGTAGTGCTCGATCAGGGACAAATGACGTTCGCCTGAGATAGTCCTGGTACTTCAATCCAGATAACGACTCATCGAGGGATGGTCTTTCTTCAGTTGATGGAGAAGGCGAGCGTACTTGGCTATGTTGTGGTATGCGCTGGCGACCATGGTGACTCCCAACACGAGCAGCAGCGCGTTCACGATCATCACCGACGCGAGCATGTGAGAAACCCGATCGATTTCGTACAAGCTCGATGTCGCAATGAGCGCGCTGGTGATCGCAAGCGGCAGCGCGATGATCGCGATACCGGTACGCATCATCGCCAGCGAGGTTCGCTTCTCGGAGAGGAGCACCTGGATGGCATTCGACACCAGCTGGTCGTTTTCAATGTCGGGCACGGACATACCTGTCAATCAATCTCCGCGCCACGGCTGCGCAGCAGCAACCCGATGACCGGCTTCGTATCTATTCCGGCAACCGCATCGGGCCGCGCGCATGCTCGTAAGCGTGCCCTGCATGAATTAAGGTTGGCTCGCCGAGCAAGCGGCCGATCAACTGGAACGAAACAGGTACGCCGTTCCGATTGAATGTCGCCGGCAGCGTGATACTCGGGTGGCCCGAATAGTTGAACGGCGCAGTGAATGTGATGAAGTCAGCGACGCCGCCAGCCAGCAAAGACGCCATCTGATCGACCCGCGGCGGTGCCAGTACCATCGCCGGTGCAATCAGCACATCGACACGATGCAGCAACGTCTCGAAATCGGCACGGAACCGTTCGCGCCGACGCTCGAGCGCTGCATACGCGGTTGCAGACGCCGCGCGGCCACCATCGAGCAGGCCCGCCAGCGCGGCACCATACTCGCTTCGCCGAGCTGGGAAATACGCTGCATGCGCCAACGCCGTTTCTGCGCCGCAGGTGATGCCCCAGCCCTGCAGCAGCGGCTTATACGCAGGGATTTCCACTTCGACGATCTCTGCACCGAGATCCTCCAGCGTCGCGAGCGCTTCGCGCACCCCGGCCACCACATCTTCGGCTACGCCGGTCTCTGTGTACGCGCGATCGATGCCGATGCGCATGCCACGCACCGATTCACCGATCGCCGCGCCGTAGTTCGGCACTGCAGAAGCAAGCGACGTCGCATCGTGCACATCGTGGCCGGCGAGCACGCCGAGCATGCGCGCCGCGTCTTCGGTGGTGCGCGCCATCGGCCCGATATGATCCAACGAATCTGCGAGGGGAAACGCACCGTGACGGCTGACGCGGCCATAGGTCGGTTTTATTCCAACGATGCCGTTGGCCGCCGACGGGAACCGGATGCTGCCGCCCGTGTCGGTGCCGATCGCGCCGTACGCGAGGCCTGCCGCAACCGCTACGCCGGATCCGGAGGACGAGACGCCCGGCCACACGGCCGCATCCCATACATTGCGCGGCGGATCGACCTCGGGATGGTGTTCCGAGAATGCGCCTTCCGTGAGCTTGACCTTGCCGAGAATCACGGCACCGGCGTTCTTCAGCCGCGTCACCACCGTCGCATCCTCATCCGGTACCCAGTCCGCGAGCACCTTGGTGCCGCAGGTCGTTTTCACACCCCGCGTCCACAGCAGATCTTTCAGCGCGATCGGAACGCCGTGCAGCGGCCCGAGTGGTCCGCCGTTTGCGCGCGCGGCGTCACAGTGTTCCGCGCTCGCCATCGCCGCATCCGCGGTGACGGTAACGAATGCGCGATAGCGGTCCTGCGTCGTGCGAACCCGGTTCAGCGCGTGTTCGGTGACCTCTTTCGACGTCAGTTCCCCGCTTTTGATGCGGCGGCAGACCTCTGACAACGACAGCCAATGCAGGTCACTCATGCGGCACCCTCCAAATTGCGCCCTAAATCGTGTTCCGGAGCGCGGCGCTCAGCAGAACGCCCTGGATCGAATATCTTGCCTGGGTTGAGAATGCCCTTCGGATCCAACGCTTCCTTCAAGGCGCGCATCAATGCCAGTTCGGTCGGCGACCGGCTGATCGACAAATACGGCTTCTTCTCCAGACCGACACCGTGTTCGGCCGAGACGGACCCTTCGATTGCCGCCAACGGTTCGTACACGCTGCGCTCGACCGTCTCGCGCGCCTCGGCGCTTCCGTCGCCGACGCTGATCACGAAGTGCAGGTTGCCGTCGCCCATGTGGCCGAACGTGAAGTTGGTGACATCACTGAAATGTCCGGCAAGGCGGCGATTCACCTCGTCGACGTAGCCTTCCATCTTCGAGATGCGCATGCTCACATCGAAAACGAATGTCGGCGCGTAGCGCGAAGTCTGCCCGACATCGTCACGCATCGCCCAGATCTGCTGTCGCTGCGCTTCGGACTGCGCCACCACCGCATCGGCGATCAAACCTTCCTCGTACGCCATCGTCAGCGCTGCCTCGATGCGCTCGTGATCCTTTTCCGGATCGCCACCCATCGCCTCCACGAGCACATAGAACGGGTAGTCGTGCGGCAACGGCGGCTGATTCGTGGCCGGGGCCGTCGTGACCAACCGATAGAAGTTGTTCCACATCACTTCGAACGCCGAGAGCGTGCCGCCGAGCGAGGCGTCCATTGATTTCAGAAAGCGCGCCAGCTTGGCGAACTCGTCGACTGCGACGAACAGCGTTTCCTGACTGCGCGGCTTTTCTCGCAACCGCAGGATGGCACGCGTGACGATACCAAGGCTGCCTTCGGAACCGATGAACAACTGCTTCAGGTCGTAGCCGGCATTGTTTTTGATCATCCGGTTCATGCTCGACACGATGGTGCCGTCGGCCAGCACGGCTTCGAGACCGAGCACCATGTCGCGCGCCATGCCGTAGCGAATCACGCGATTGCCGCCGGCGTTGGTTGCGATGTTGCCGCCAATCGTCGCGCTGCCACGGCCCCCGAGATCGAGTGGAAACATCAGTCCCGCGGTATCGGCCTGCTCCTGCACCGTTTGCAGCACCGCACCTGCCTGCACCGTCATTGTCCGATCGACGGCGTTGATCTCCTCGACGCGATTCATTCGTTCCAGCGAAATGACGATGTCGTCGGGCGACGTCAGCGCACCACCCACCAGGCCGGTCAGGCCGCCGTGCGCGATGACGCTCTGGCCGTGCGCGTGGCACACCGCGAGTGCGCGGCTGATGCCTTCGGTATCGCGCGGGCGCAACAGCGCTTTGGCCCGAATGCCGTCTCGGCGCCAGATGCCGGACGCGCGGTTGTGCACGTCATCGCCGGTCAGGATTGCTTCATCACCTATCGCGTCGCGCAACGCCGCCATGACATCCGCCATCTGTGCTGCCTCCCCGGTATGGCAGCGGAGAATAGCGCGGCGGCCTCACGCGCCTCAATGCAGGATACCGAACGCAGATCGAGGAACAGATAGAAGTGCAGATAGATTCTCGTCTTGGGATTCAATTCGAGTATATGATTCAAATACTTGTTGCCGGTTATTCAGCTTGCTGTCACCACACGACCAGATCTCACACCCAGAGCGGGTGCGCGCTAGACGGTACGCCGCGCCGGCGATGCTGCTCACCGCGATGTTGGGCATGGTGTGTTCGGCTGTTACCCTTGCCGCCGCGGTACAACCGCAACAGGTTGCAATCGCCACCCCGAAGAACGCTGCACGGGCGGCAAGCGCGGCAGCCGCGCCCGCGACGTATCCGCCACCAGCCGCGCCAGCCCAGCCGATACACATTCTCGGCAAGGACGTCGAGCCGACGTCACGAAGACTGGTTTACTGGTCGCCGTCGGCTTCGTTCGACGGCACCGCGATCTCGCGCGGGGTGGTGATCGTCAACGGCGCCTACGCCGGGCCCACGCTGTGCCTCACCGCTGTGATCCATGGCGATGAACACAACGGTCTCGAAATCGTACGGCGCGTGTTGTATGGAATCGATCCCAAGCAGCTCACCGGCATCGTCGTTGGCGTGCCGATCGTCAATCTCGACGGGTTTCGGCGCGGCACGCGATATCTGCCCGACCGGCGTGACCTGAACCGCTACTTTCCCGGCAAACCGCAGGGCAGCGCGGCCTCGCGGCTGGCCTTCTCGCTGTTTCGCCAGGTCATCGTCGGCTGTGACTATCTCGTCGATATCCACACCGGCTCGTTTCACCGCACAAACCTGCCGCAGCTGCGCGCCGATCTGACCAACCTGGACGTGCTCGATCTGTCGCGGCGCTTCGGTTCGACGGTGATCGTGCACAATCGCGGCGCGATCGGCACATTGCGGCGCGCGGCCACCGACGCGGGCATTCCCGCCGTGACGCTGGAAACAGGCGAACCGCAGCGCATTCAGGAGCATGACATCCGCGCGGGTGTCGATGCGATTCATCGCGCGATGTGGTCGTTGTCGATGTATCAATACGACCTGAGCGACACGCGCCAGCGGGCTCCGGTGTATTTCGAATCGCGCTGGGTTCGAGTCAGCCAGGGCGGCGTGCTGATCAGCGGCGTTCACCTCGGTGATCTGATCGAAGAAGGCACCCGGCTCGGCACTGTGACGGACCCGGTCACCAATCACGTCGCCGACGTGGTTGCGCCCTTCGACGGCCGCGTGCTCGGCATGGCGCTCAATCAGGTGGTGCTGCCCGGATATGCCGCATTCCATATCGGCATCGAGTCGTCGATGGAAGATGCCAAGGCATCCGAAGCCCTCGAACGCTCGGCGCGAACCCCTTCGGACCTCAGCGGCCCCATCGGGGATGGTGCGAACGATGCGCCGGACGGCGACGTTGTGGAGCGGGAGAACTCCGAGTAACAGCGGATCCTCTTGCGGCGCTTCGACTCAACCGTACGATTATCGACCGTTCAGACGCGCCACCACCGGCGCAAACGCGGCCATCGCGTCTTCCGGAATCGTCACGTACGAGATGCCATACTCCGCGCGACGCCGTTGCAATTCTTCGACCACCGTCTCGACGCCTCCGAACAACGCGTGCGGGTGCGTCAGCATATCTGCTTCCGAGAAGCCGAAATTCTTCGCGAACATCGCCACCATCGGCTTCGCATCGTCGGTAACGAACGTGAAATAGGCACCGATTTCGATCTCGATCGAAGCGAGCCGCGCGCCGGCGCCGGCATGTACCCAGCCGATCTTCTTCGCTGTCTCCGCGGCTGATGACGATTGCACACCATCGGGGCCGATGATCCCGGCCCGATTGTTGAAATTCAGACTGACAATATCCGCCTCACGACCTGCAATGCGCAGAATCCGCGGACTGCCGCCGCCAATCATCAGCGGCGGATGCGGACGCGACACCGGTTTCGGCAAGCCTTCGAAATCACGCCATCGAATCGTGTCGTTGGCCACGTGCACGACCCCATCGGCCGCGTACGCGCGCACGCCGGCGATGACGTCCTCGAGGCGACTGATGCGCACGCCTGGCGGATCGAATTCGATCCCGGTTGCGTGGTATTCCTCCTCCAGCCAGCCCGCACCGAGGCCGAGTTCGAGCCGCCCGTCGGACAACAGATCGAGCGTCATCGCTTCTTTGATCAGCACCACCGGCAGGCGATAATCGATGCAGAACACGCGACAACCAATCTTCAGCGTCTTCGTCACCGCGGCCGCATGGGCCATCGCCGGCACTGCGGCGAGGTTCTGCACCGGATGGTTAGTCTTCGCGAGCGCCGGTCCCGGACCCAGCAGATGGTCGGCCAGATGCAGGGTCGAGTAGCCGAGCGATTCGACTTTTCGTGCCGTCTCGGTCCACGCCGAACCCGACACAGAGTTGAACGACTGAACGCCGAAGCGAAACGGCTGTGCCATGGTGTTACCCGATTGTCGCTGGAAGAATTCGAGCACACATTACAGATGCGGCAAATTACAGACAAGTCTGACGGTTTTGACCATGTTGCCGCGCTCACCCCATCGAGGACCCGTGTGATTTCAGAGCAACGTTTCGACGCACGCTACTACGAACGCTTCTACCGCAATCCGCACACGCGCGCGACGACGCCCCAGGCGGTCAAACGCCAGGCATCGTTCGTCGCCGCCTATCTGCGGCATCTCGAGCTACCCGTTCGTTCAGTGCTCGACATCGGTTGCGGTCTCGGCTGGATGTTGCGCGCGCTCGCCAACGAATACCCCAAGGCGCGCTGCAGCGGCGTCGAATACAGTGGCCATCTGTGCCGCAAGCACGGCTGGACGCAAGCCTCGGTGACCGACTTCGCCGCGCGCACCCCTTACGATCTCGTCGTCTGCCACGACGTGCTACCGTCGCTGGACGACAAACAGTGCCGTGCGGCGATCGCTAATCTCGCCAAGCTGTGTCGCGGCGCGTTGTACCTGGGCGTGCTGACGGCGGAGGACTGGGCGCATTGCGATCGAACGCGCACCGATTCGGATGTGCATCTGCGCAGCGCCAAATGGTACGCCCGCCAGCTCGCCAAGCATTTTCAGAGCGTAGGCGGTGGCGTATTCATCAAGAAGCCGCTCGCGGTGACACTGTGGTCACTGGAAACAATCGGCTGATAGCGCGTGTGTCGGCGTTCGCGCTGGCCATGTTGCTGTACGCAGCCCTCTGCGATGCGAACGACGACGTCGTACACCTGGCCGGCGCCACGATCACGATTCGCGCGGACGGTGACGCCCCCAATCTCCCACCGCAGCAGATCAATCGCTGGATCGAACGCGCCGTCGTCACCGTAGCGGACTACTACGGACGCTTTCCGGTAGATCTGTTGGACGTACGCGTGTCGTTCGCCTCACAACGCGCCGTTGCACACGCGACGACCTACGGCTTGCGGGACGACGGCCCGTTGATCCGCGCCACGGTCAATCAAGCGGCGGTGGTCGACGATCTCGATCAGGACTGGGTGATGACACACGAGATGGTGCATCTCGCGCTACCGAACGTGCCGCGCCGCAGCCACTGGCTCGAAGAGGGCATCGCGACGTATGTGGAACCGATTGCGCGTGCGGGGCGGGGTGACCTGTCTCCCGAACGGGTCTGGGGTGACATGGTCGCGGGCCTGCCGAACGGACTGCCGCAAGTTCGCGACCGCGGCCTCGACAACACGCCGACGTGGGGCCGCATCTATTGGGGCGGCGCCCTGTTTTGTCTGTTGGCGGACATCGACATCCGTCGCCGCACCGACAATCGCCAGGGTTTGCGCGACGCATTGCGCGGTGTTCTCGCCGCCGGTGGCAACATCCGCGTGGAGTGGTCGACCGAACGCGTGCTCGCCACTGCCGATCGGGCGGTTGGCGTACCTGCGATGATGGAGCTGTATCGACGCATGAAGGATGGTCCCGCGCCGGTCGATCTCGACGATTTGTGGCGCAACCTCGGCGTGATTCGGACCAGCGACGGCGTTCGGTTCAACGACGCCGCGCCACTCGCGGCGATCCGCCGCGCCATTACCACACCGTCAGTCGGTGGCCAGTAATCGGCCTGATCGGGTAGTCTGTAACCTCACAACGCCACGGCCGAATCCGATGCCCGAACGCCGCGTCTATCAGAACCACCATCTCGATTCGACGCGCTGGGATTATTTCGCGCGCCGGCCGGGCGACATTGTGATTTCGACATCCTACAAGGCCGGCACCACCTGGATGCAGGCGATCGTCGGGCAACTTCTGTATCCGAACGGCGAAGTCGCCGACCCGATCAGTTTGTCGCCTTGGCTCGACAACCGCATATTTCCGCTGGAACTGGTGCTCAATCAACTCAAAGCGCAATCCACGCGCCGCTTCATCAAGACCCACTTGCCGCTGGACGGCTTGCCGTACGACCCCGACGTGCAATACATCGTCGTCTCGCGCGATGCGCGCGATGTGTTCATGTCGCTGCTGAATCATTGGGGCAGCCACACACCGCTGTTCTATCAGGTGATCAACAGCGTGCCGGGGCGCGTCGGTGAGGCGTTCCCGACGTTCGAGAACGACATCGGCGCGCGCTGGCGCGACTGGATCACGCGCGGCTGGTTCGAGTGGGAATCGGACGGATATCCGTATTGGTCGCACCTGCATCACTGCAAGGTCTGGTGGCCGCTTCGTCATCGGCCGAACGTCAAGCTGGTGCACTATGCCGATCTGCTTGCCGATCTCGAAGGACAGATGCGAGGAATCGCCGGGTTTCTCGATGTCGATGTACCGGCAGCGCGCTGGCCCCTCATCGTCGACGCATGCCGATTCGAGACGATGAAGCGCGCTGCGGCGGCCGCAGACAATCAGATGGAACTGTTCTTCACAGGGGGTACCAACACATTCTTCAATAAAGGAACCAACGGCCGCTGGCGCGATGTGCTCACCGAGCAGGACCTCGCTCTCTACGATGTGGCAATCCAAAAGACGCTGCCGGCCGACGCTGCCCGGTGGCTGGAGAACGGAGGCGCAATATGAAGACTCTCACTCATATGACGGCGCCGTTCGCCGTGCTGCTCACGCTGTGCATGGTTGTTGGCTGCGAAGATGCGCCGTCGAAAGCGGCGGGCAGTTCTCCGTCTGCCGCAACCGCGAAACAACAAGAACACGAAGCAGCCGTCGCCAACGCACCGCTGATACGACCGAGCGATCCACCGAACTTCACGTACCCCCAGCGCCGCGTATCCGACGGCTATTCGATCGTGCTGTTTGCGCCGCAGATCCGCCACTGGCCGAATTTCGAACGGCTCGAAGCATGGATGGCGATCGAAGTGACGTCGCCCGACGGCCAGAACACCACCTACGGCACCGCCGCGATGACAGGCGAGACTGAGATCGACCTGGAGTCGCGCATAGTCACGATCACGTCGCCACGTGTCGACGATGTCGTCTTCCCCGGCGCGGCACGCCCGGCAGAAGTCGCCGCCGTCAAACACCTGATCAAGCGCGACAAACTGGAGGTGCCGCTCGATCTGGTCCTCGCTGCGTTGACCGATGACGTGCTAGACAAACCCCCGCCGCCCGGCTTCAGCACGCAAGCGCCGAAGATCATCGTCGCGGCTGACCCCACCATACTGCTGTTCATCAACGGCAATCCCGTCACGAGCAAGGCCGGTGATTCCGGACTGGATGTCGTCGTCAACGCAAACTGGCCGGTGTTCGCGGATCCCGCGACGCGCACCTACTACCTGCTGAACGACAAGCAGTGGTTGAGCGCGAAGCAGCTCGACGGTCCGTGGAGCGCGACCGCCGCGTTGCCAAGCGGATTCGATGGGCTGCCAAAGGACTCGGGACTGCAGGCCGTGCAGGACGCGCTGCCGCCACGCGCATCGAAGGATCCGGTTCCGGCAGTCGTCGTGCAACATGAGCCCACCGAATTGATCGTCACCGAGGGCCGGCCGAAGCTCGCCGTAATTCCTGATACCGGCGGATTGCAATACGTGACCAACACCGCCAGTCCGCTGTTTCAACTCGGCAAGCAATGGTATTTCCTGGTATCCGGGCGCTGGTTTTCCACCAACAATCTCACAAAGGGGCCCTGGACCTTCGTGAAAGATTTGCCCGACGCATTCTCGAAGATCCCGGCCGATAGCGCGATGGCAGCGGTGCGCGCATCGGTACCGAATACGATCGAGGCACGATTCGCTGCGCTCGAATCTTCACTGCCGACAAATACGGTGACGCCGGTAGGTAAAGGGCCAGACGTGGAAGTGAGCTATGCGGGTGATCCGAAATTCGAGCCGATCGATGGCACGAAGGTGTCACGCGCCGTCAATTCCGGCAGCGACGTGATTCTGTTCGATCATCGCTATTACCTGTGCTACGCAGGCGTCTGGTATCTGGCATCGTCGCCGAACGGTCCCTGGGCGGTTGCCACGTCCGTGCCGAGCGAAATCTACGCGATTCCCCCAAGTTCACCGGCCTACCCCGTTACTCAGGTCACGCTCGTCGATGCGACACCGGCTACCGTGGTTTACACGTATCCACCATCCTACACTTCCAGCGTGTTCGTTGTGTGGGGCGTGCCGTACTACGGCACGGGCTGGTACTACCCGCCGTATATCCGGGGTCCGGTGTACTACCCCTATTGGGGCTCATACGGTCATGGCAACTGGTACAACCCGGTTACCGGAGGATTCGGATCGCGCTCGGTGTGGTATGGGCCGTACGGCGGCTACTCCTACACGCAAGGCTACAACCCACGCACCGGCCGATATGGCTACGTCGAAACCGCGTGGAACGGCAACGCCTGGTCGAGCTACGGCGAGAAATACAACCCGCGCACCGGCGTGTACACACAATCGGACCGCAAGTACTCCTACAACTCGAATCAGTTCCACGGCGAGCGCGAACGCGTCGGGCCGAATGGTGGATCCGTCGCCATGGACCGTCGGGTCGATTTCGATTCGCAGACATCTCAGGTGAAACGCGCGACGTCGAACGGTGCTTCGAGCGTGGTCAATCGTTCGTGGGGCAACGGCGAAGTGAACACCAGCGGAACCATCACCGGCGCCAACGGCGGCACCGCAACAATCGATGGCGAACACACACGTGCCGGCGGTACGACGACAGTTACCGGGTCGGGGGGCGGCAGCGGTACCGTCACGCGCGACACAACACCCGGCGGTGCGACGCGCGAAGGAACCTTCACGAACGGATCGGGGCAGACCCTCGACACGAACACGACGCGTCAGGGTACATCCAGCCGCACCCAATTCGAAACGTCCGGCGGTGCCAGCGGCGCGTCTGGACGCAATGCGGAATCCGGGCGAACCACGATCGCGCAAGGTAGTTCAGGGGACGTCTACGCGGGACACAACGGCAACGTGTACAGGAAGTCCGACGACGGTTGGTCGCACTATTCCGCCGGCAACGGCTGGCAGAACGTCGAATCTCGGCCGGTGCGTCCGAATCAGACCGGCACTATGAACCCATCACCGTCCAGCACACGGGACCGCAGCGGCGCCGATCGCCCCGACATGAATCAGCTGAATCGCGACTTCAACTCGCGGCAGATGGGGACGCAACGGTTCCAGCAATATCAGCAGCAGCGCGGTTTCAGCGGCGGCGGAATGCGCGGCGGCGGATCCCGGCGCCGCTGACATTCGCTCAACCGAGCGGCCCGATCATTTTCAGGTTGTCATCCGGATTGCGGTCGATCATCTTGTTGTACGGGTCAACGCCGACCCGCACGGGCAGCTGATCGACTACGAACTCGAGCGTCGATGTCGGCGTCGTGAAGTGCCGCTTCTCGATCGCCAGCGGCGGCGGCAGATCGTTTTCGCCGAGGTCCTTCGACGCCTTGCCGAAGATTCCTACGTCGAGCCATAGATCGAGCGGCACTTCGGTTTCACGCCCACCGCCGTCGGCTTCATACTGCTTCGTCGCCACCGTCATCGTCACGTGGTAGCGCCCGTCGTCGGTCTGCTTCACGCGCACATCGGCCACGCTCAAATCCCATAATGTGATCTTCTCGAACAGCGAGGTGATGAGCGCCTGTTTGTCCGCGGGCGCCTCGGCGCGGAACGCGTCGATCAGGTCGCCCGACATTGGAAACGGCGCGCCGTCTGACGCGTAGCGCGCGAGCATGTTGCGCAGCGCTCGATTCACCGCGGCTTCGCCGATCGCATCCTTCAATGCGTACATCGCCAGACTGCCCTTACGGTAGTGGACGTATCCCTGGTCTTCGACCAGCTTCAGCGGCAATTCCTCGATCTTCTCGCCACCGCGGTTCTTGAGATAGTTGTCGAGTTCGTACTTCAGGAAGCGGCGCATCTGGGTCGGGCCGTACTCGTGCTCCATCACCATCAGCGCGGAATATTGCGCCAGGGTCTCTACGAGCATCGTCTCACCTTGCGCGCGACGTGCAGCGAGTTGGTGTCCCCACCATTGGTGTGCGAGTTCGTGCGCGGTGACATAGAAAACATAGTCGATGTTCTTCGGATCCTTCAGATTCGCGATGAAGCCGATGCCTTCGGAGAACGGAACCGTGTTCGGAAACGATTGCGCGAACGTCTGATACGCAGGGAACTCGATGATGCGGAACTGCCGGTACTGATACGGAGAGAATTCGCGCGTGAAGTAATCCAGCGACTTCTTCGACGCTTCGATCATGCGCGCCACATTGAAATCGTGCGCCGGGTGATAGAACACCTGCAATGCAACGTTGCGCCAGCGATCGTTGGCGACCGCATAGCGCGCCGACTGAAACGAAACGAACGGCCAGATCGGCGCGTCCATCTGGTACTCGAAGTAACGCCGATCGCCGACGGTTTTGTCCGACTTCAGATAGCCTGGCGCAATCGCGATCTGATCGGCGCTGGTGCTGACGACAGTGTGGAACTCCGAACGCACGTGGACGCCGAACATGTTCGGCGCATCCGCATGTGCGCTGGCATATTTCGGTAACCGCTCCACCGGTCCAAGCCCGTGCTTGCGGCGTTTGTTGTTGTCCTGCAGTTCACCTTCCGGGTCGTACCCCAAGGTCGGCATGATGTCGCGGTTGTCGACAAAAGTGCCGTTCCCGACGACGCGCGTGGTGCTTCCGGAATTGACGAAGCCCGGATTGCGCCACGACAGATCCCACGTCATCGACAATCTCGAACCGGGTTCCAACGCTTTGGTTAAGGCGAAACGATGGAATCCTGTGCTCGGGTCGGATTCGATCTGCGTCGCGTTTGGAATCGTGATGGAATTGATCGTCAGGCGCCGCGAAATCTGCACGTCGATCTCGGAGATCGGTGTTGGATGCACATTCTCGACCACCGCAGTGCCCCGGCTTTCGATACGCCGCTGTGATGGATAGATGTCGATCGCCGCGTCGAGGCTGATCGCTTCCGGCATCGGCAGGCTCTCGTACTGCTTGTAGTGTTTTTCGTAGTCGGCCTGCAGCGCTTCGCGATCGTTTGCCGTTTCGTAGCGATTCAGTACGTTGGTGTTGTAAAAGATCCAGCCGCCGAGCGCACACGTGAGCAGTAGCGTGGCGAGTGCCACAGTTCGAACAGACGGCGTAAAACGTTGGCGCGCGATCGCCACCCGGCCGCGCCAGCCCTCGGGCGCGCCGCGTAACGCAAACGCATGCGCGGCGATCCCGGCCAGCACCATCCACAGCGACCAGTACGCGCCGACCGTCAGCATGGGTTCGATGTAGTGTCCCCAGCCGTTCATGTCGGACAACGGCGCGCTCGGCACCCCCATCTGATACAGCACGTGTTCCCAGCCGAGGCTGTTCATCGTCTGCAGGCCCACGAACAATCCGATCAGAATCAACATGCCGAGGAATTTGTTGCCGACGATCGACTGGACACACACGGCAACGACGCAGAACAGATACGCAAACCAGCCGTGCACGACGAACAATCCGACGAGGTATCGCACGATCTCGAAGCGAAAGTAACCGTGGCCCGCCTGCACCACGATCGATGTCAGCATCACCACGCACATCAGCATTACAACGATCGCCCACATTGCCGCGATCTTGGCCGCCACCATCACGCCGTTCGGAAACGGCATCGCATCGGCGTATTGCGCGACGCCGGTCTGGCGTTCGCGATGCACCAGTTCGCCGCTGTAGTAGACGATGATGATGAACACGACAAACACGTAGCTGCCGTCGACGATGCTCAGCATCATTCGCGTGACCGGAAGCACCGGTGTGCCGAAGAATTGCGAGATCGCGCCGAAGAATCCGCCGAGTACGTTGACGATGCCGAACACCAGGATTACGTAGAACGGAAAACTCGTCAGCACGCCGCGCAGATCGATCTTGACCTGCGACAGCCATTGCCTCGCCACCAGGGCGGCACCGAATTTCGGGGTCACACGCGGCGAGTCCGTCGTTGCGATCATCGCCGCATCGCTGCTGAGGCGCGATTTGCGCCGACGGGGCGATCGAGGCGCGAAGCTGAAACGCCACGCCGCAATGCCGAGTGCCGCAGCAGAAACGGATAACCAGATCAATCGGTTCACGAGCAGCGCACCGGTCATCGCTGGCACCAGCGTATTGCGATCGAACACGGTCCAGTAACGCGTGACGTCTTCGAACGCGACGAGCCCGAACGGATCGAGCAGCGCCATGCGACCGATTGTTTCCTGGTCGGTGTTCGCGCCCATCACCAGGTCGGCGATGAGCACGGCGACGAGCACCGTGTACGAGGCGAGCAGCGAACGCGTCAGCGCCGCGACGACAACGACCAGACAGCAGATGATCAGCAGATTCGGCAGCATCACCGCCCACACCGAAAACCAATACGGATTCAACGCAAGCGGCGCGATGCGTTGTGGATCGAGCCACGGCATGAACGTGGCCACCAGAGTGCCCAACACGGCGGCGCAGCCGCTCAACAGCGCGAATAGAAAACCGCCGGAAAAGCGTCCGAACAGGAAAGACACGCGGCCGACCCCGGTCGCCACGAGCGTTTCTTCGGTCTTCAGTTCCAGGTCACGCGTCAGCGGCGCGGCAACGAATGCCACGGCCGCGAACATCGCAATAATGCTGAGGATGAAATGCGTCTGAATCAGTGTGTACGGCGCGTTGAGGTTCAGGTTTTCGGTGTCGCCGCCGATGTGGACGTGCTCGCTGGCCATGCCGAGGAACGCAAGCATGAAGAACATCAGCGCTGTCGCAATGAACAGCGGGCTGGTGCGTTGATAACGGCACTCGAAGCGAAAGATTTCGCCGAGCATCGTCATGCTGCTTGATCTCCAGCGCACAAGGTCATGGCTCGACATCGACACCGTGCTGCATCAGCGTCGCGAAGTAGACGTCCTCGAGCGTCGGTTGCGCCGGTTCGAGGCCATCGGGACGCTCGCTGCCCACGACCCTGATCTCGGCGCGACCGGCGATCAGCCGCGTCGACAGGATCGGCACCCGCTCACGGACCATAGCCACCTCGCCCGGCGCGACCAGTTGTTTCCAAAGCCGACCTTCGAGCTTACCGATCAGTGCCGCCGGTTCGCCTTCCACGAGGATCCGGCCGTTGGCCATGATCGCCATCCGGGTGCACAGATCACTGACGTCGTCGACGATGTGAGTCGACAGAATCACGACCACGTCTTCACCGATACGGGCAAGCAGGTTGTGGAATCGCCGCCGTTCGGCCGGATCGAGACCCGCAGTGGGTTCGTCGACGATAACCAAGGCCGGCTCGCCGATCAGCGCCTGTGCGATGCCGAACCGCTGCCGCATGCCGCCGGAGAACGTGTCGAGGTTTTTACGGCGCACGTCCCACAGATTCGTCTGCACCAGCAACCGCTCGACCAGCGCGTTGCGTTGCGCGCGCTCGCCGATGCCTTTGAGAACCGCAAGATGATGCAGCATCACCTCCGGCGAAATCCGCGGGTAGACGCCGAACTCCTGCGGCAGATAGCCGAGACGGCGACGCAATCCATCGGGATCGCTGCGTACGTCCTGTCCATTCAAATGGATGCTGCCGCCATCGGGTTCCTGCAACGTTGCGAGCGTCCGCATCAGCGTCGATTTGCCGGCGCCATTGGGACCGAGCAACCCGAACATGCCGGTCGGAATCGACAGCGAGACATCCTGCAGCGCTGCAACGCCGTTGCCGTAGGTCTTCGACAGATGTTCAATTCGCAGCATCAGCGTTCACTCCGGTCAGCCGCGCTTCCGCACGGCGATGCACATCGCGCGCCAACGTCGATGTAGCCAATCAATTCAATGGGATAGCACAATACGGATGGCGTTTTCTGCGCCCACCAGACGAATTGTTGGCGAGATCAGCCATCGGCGCGCGCCAGCAGCCGCCAGCCCCAGGCGCTGTCCGGCTTTTGCACCGTGCGCTCGGCAATCAGGTGTCGCGCCAGGTTGTAGCGGCGCGAACGCAACGCCGCTTCGATCAACGTCAACGTGATCACATCGCGCTGTGCGTGGCTTCCACCGAAACGGTACGCGTGGTCGCGCACTGGCAGCGCGAGGTCGATGGCGGCCGAATAGTCGCGGTTTGCGAACGCCAGCATCGCCTGCGCGAGCGGCAACCCGACCTCGGTGGTCATCCTCGTATTGGCGTTGAGCGGTTCATCTGCCACGTACCGCAGGCGATCGATCCACTCGCGGGCCTGGCCGAACTGCGCCGCGAGACAAAACGCCATCACCGCATGAAGATCGTTGAACGCGTAATAGCCGCGCTCCTCGACACGCCGCTGCCACACCTGCGCCAGTGCGAGCGGACGCGCGCCCAGCGGCACGTCTTCGAGGTAGAGACGCCACAGCAACGACGTCGCATCCACCATCACCACGCACAGATCGATCTCGGTCGGATAGATGCTCGCGTCATACAGCGCGAGCGCGGCGGCGTGATCGGCCCGATCGAGCCGATACAACGCGAGATGCCAGAAGTTGTGAAACGCGAATCCATTGTCCGGCGCCCAGTCGTCGTGACGGCGCTCGAGCCACCCGATGCCTTCTTCGATGCGGCCAGTCATCTCCATCACATGGGTCACCGCGTGCACGGCCCACGCGTCGCGCGGCTGCAGTTGCAGCGCGCGCCGGCCCGCCGCTTCGGCTGCCGCGTATTGATTGCATTCCTCCAGGCCGAACGCGTGCATGCCGAGCAGGTATGCAAATCCTGGCACGGCGGGGTCCCATTGCGGCAACACGCGTGTGACACGGTCGCGCAGATTCAACGCGTCGCCGCGGTAGAAGTCGAACAGATGCGCGGTCTGCAACGCGAAGATATCTCGCGGGTGGTCTGCCAGAATCGCATCGTAGTCAACGCATGCTCGATGCCAGTCGCCTGCCACCAGATTCCGCGTCGCTGCCAGCAGAGCCTTTTCTCGATCGTTAGCGTGAGCTGAGAATGTGTCGGCAACGTCGAGACTCTCGCCGGCGCCGGCCACCACGCGCCGTTCCGACGCGGTCATCAACACCGCGGCTCGCAGCAGGTGACCGAGTATGAAATCGGGTTGCAACGCGAGCGCGCGATCGATGATCGCAACCGGATCGCCGACGAACGATTGATAGCTCTCGAGCGCGGCTTCGTACAGATCCAAAACCGCCGGATTCGAACACGAGACCGGGACGCCCCGAAGATCCTTCATCGCCCGCCTGGCCCACCCGCCCCACGCAAGATGGGACGAGTATTACCCAGTGCGGGCGCAATAAGCGATCCCTCGGCGCAACAGCTCGTAGAACTGCGGCAGCTGCCACGAACCGCGTTCGATCTGGGGATAGTGGTCGATCATCGGCTGCATGTCGTAGTGGCCCCGGCAATGGCCGAGATTCAGATACAACACCTCTCCGCTGCCGACCTTGTGAATGTAGTAGACCGGCCGCGCCGCATCGTCGTTCCACTGTTCCTCGACGAAACCTTTTGCGGCGCCGCTGTATTGCGTGTCGAGCAGCATGTGCAACTTGCCGTGAACGCGCGACAGATACAGTTCGTCGTCGGTCTCGAATTCACCGACGCCCTTGACCAGCTCGTGGTCGGGATCGGCCACGCGGACCTTGAACGGCTGAATCGGTGGATGCGCGATGAACTGCGTACCCAGTGTGTTCATCAGCACCGGAGCGCTTTCGGGACTGTCGACGCGACCATCGGCGAGGAACTTCAGAATCGAGTTCGTGCCGTGCAGCGCGAACCAGCGTTTACCGGACGACACATAGTCGTGCAGCGCCGTCTGTTCAGCCTCCGAAGGCACCAGATTGCAGGTATAGCTGATCAGAAAGTCGGCGCGTTCGATCGCGTCGAGATCGTGATAGTTCTGCGCGACCTCGACGCGGATCTTCTCGTTCTCCGCCAGCAGCTTCAGCAGCTCCAGGCGCGCAAAATCGATGTCGTGATAGTCGCCCGCCGCAACGAGATAGACCTTCACCGTCCGATTCGACATGTGCCCTCCCTCCGGTAGCGGGTCAGAGTCGCTCTGACCCGCGTTCCTGATCAGTACTGAATTCGCTTGGTGATGCCGCCGTCGATGACGACGTTGGTGCCGGTCGTGAAGCCCGCGCGCGGGCTCGTCATCAACACCACTTGCGCCGCGACTTCCTCCGCGGTACCCATGCGGCCCAATGGAATCTGTGCCAGCGTCGCTTCGTAAAACGGGGCCATGCCTTGCTTGATTTTGTCCCACGCGCCGCCGGCGATCATGATCGGGCCCGGGCTGACGGCGTTGACGCGAATACCCTTCGGCCCCAGATCCTGCGACAGCGCCCCGGAATAGTTCAACAGCGCCGCCTTCATCGCGTTGTACGGCCCCGCCGAGATGAATTTTTCCAGTGCCGCCGTCGTCGAGATCATCACGATGTTGCCGTTTTTGGATTTCTCGAGGTACGGCAGCGCCGCTTCGACACTGCGCACCGCGCCGAGCATGTCGTGCTCGAAATTCGAACGCCAACCAGCCTCACCCGGCGCGTTGCCGCCGCTGACGTTGGAGATCAGGATGTCGAGGCCGCCGAGCGCTTCGGCGGATTCGTTGATCCACGCCTTGAGTTGATCGCCCTGCCCGACATCGACCACCTTGCCGAATGCCTTGACGCCTTTGCTCTGCAGCGCGGACACCGCAGCTTTGACTTCGCCTTCGTTACGCGCGCAGATCGATACGTTGCAGCCTTCGTCAGCAAACGTTTCCGCAATGGCGCGGCCGATGCCTTTGGTGCCGCCGGTGATCAGCGCGGTCTGTCCCTTCAATTGCAGGTCCATGGTGTGTCCTCTCTGATTGGAATGACTGTTATCGAGTTCTAGGGTCTCATCGTAGGGCCAGCGCGTCGAACCTCACAGGCCCAGTACGACTTTCGCGACGATGTTCTTCTGCACCTCCCGCGAGCCGCCGAAAATCGACGCCGCCCGACCGTTCAGATAACGCGCCGTGATCGTCTGCGCGTAATCGGGTGCCGGCCACGGATCGGTGTGTCCGTTCAGCGAAATCAGGTTCGCATGCGGCAATCCATAGTAATCAATCGCTTCGAGCAGCAGTGTTTCCAAGGTCTGTCCGATGTCGACCGATGTGTTCT
This sequence comes from uncultured Gammaproteobacteria bacterium, assembly GCA_963812255.1. GTDB lineage: Bacteria > Pseudomonadota > Gammaproteobacteria > Pseudomonadales > Azotimanducaceae > DATJGR01. The sequence goes on from CAWEUM010000003.1 coordinate 1,005,231, forward strand.
TCTGCAGCGACGACTCCGGACCGGGCGAGCCGCCGCGCGCGAGGCGCGCCAACGTCGTCATCTCGGCGAACTCAAGCGCCATCATGCGAATTTCGAGTTGATCCATCCGCGCGGCAAACGCCGGATAATCCGCGAGCGCCGCACCATCGCCGTCAAGCTGAAGCTGCGCGATCGCGCGCAAGTCGCCCAGACCGATCTTCAGCCGCGCCGACGCGCCGCCACCGCCACGCTCGAATTCGAGCAGGTACTTCGCGACGGTCCAGCCCTCGTTCTCCGGGCCGACGCGATTCGATTGCGGCACGCGGACGTTGTCGAAGAACACCTGATTGACTTCGTGATCCGCGGCCAAGGTTATGATCGGCTGGACGGTGATCCCCGGCGTCGCCATCTCGATCAACAGGAACGTGATGCCGGCCTGCGGCTTCCCCGAATCATCGGTGCGAACGAGACAGAAGATGTGATCGGCGAACTGCGCGTGCGTGGTCCAGATCTTGGTGCCGTCGACGATGTAGTCGTCGCCGTCTTTGACCGCGCGGGTTTTCAGACTCGACAGGTCCGAACCCGACCCCGGTTCCGAATAGCCCTGACACCAGTAGTGCTCGCCGGACAGCATCCGCGGGAGGTAGTAGTCCTTCTGTTCCTGCGTGCCGTAGCGGAACAGCACCGGCGCGAGCATGCGCAGGCCCAACGGTATGAGGCCGGGCGTGCCCGCTTTCGCGCACTCTTCCGCAAAGATGTGTTTCTGCGTTGGGCTCCAGTCGGTGCCGCCATGCTCGACCGGCCACGAAGGCACCGCCCAACCCTTGCGCACGAGGATCGCCTGCCAGCGCATCGCAACGTCTTTGTCCGCAAATACCGTGGTGGTGTGCCGCGCAGCGGCTTTCAGATCCTGTGGCAGTTCGCGTGCGAGGAATTCGCGCACTTCGAGGCGAAACGCCGCATCGGCCGGACTGAACTCGAAATCCAACTTCGATTCTCCTTACGCCGACGCAAACCCCGAAAAGGCCGTCGAGACCACAAAAGGCTGTCGAGAATAGGTAACGCAAAACAGTCAGTCAAGACGGTTTTATACTGCGCACGTACATCCACGACAAAGAGCATCATATGAGCATCGACACCCCCACGATCAATCGCCAGTTTCGTATCGCGGCGCGTCCCGTCGGCATGGTCAAGGAGAGCGACTTCCGGTATTCCGAAGCGCCGATTCCCGAAATCGACGACGGCCAGGCGCGCATCCGGACCACTTACCTGTCGCTCGATCCTTCAATGCGCGGTCAGATGGAAAACCGTGCCGACTACGTCGCGCCACTCGAGATCGGCGACGTGATGCGCGCCGGTGGCGTCGGCATCGTCGACGTATCGAAACATCCCGATCTGCCGCAAGGCGCGCTCGTCGCGGGTTCGCTCGGCATGCAGGACTATTCGGTGACCGACAACAAGACCGCGCCGGTGCGCGTCTATCCGGCCGGCACCGATCCAGTCGTCGCCCTGGGCGTGCTCGGCGGCACCGGTATGACCGCCTATTTCGGCATGCTCGATCTCGGCGAGCCAAAACCGGGGCAGACGGTCGTCGTCAGCGGTGCCGCGGGCGCTACCGGCAGCGTCGCCGGCCAGATCGCGCGCATCCACGGCTGCCGCGTGGTCGGATTGGCCGGCAGCGCTGCGAAGTGTGCCTGGCTCACCGACGAGCTCGGCTTCGACGTGGCAATCAACTACAAAAAACAGGATGTCGGCGAAGCCCTTGATGGAGCCTGCCCGAACGGCATCAATATCTACTTCGACAACGTCGGCGGCGAAATCCTGGACTTGTGCCTGGCGCGCATCGCAATGAACGCGCGTGTCGTGATCTGCGGCGGCATCTCACGCTATAACGCGCAGGGGCCCATCCCCGGACCGCGCAACTACTTCAATCTGGTCTTTCGCCGCGCGCGCATGGAGGGCTTCATCGTGCTCGACTACGCCAAGCGATTTCCCGAAGCACAGCGTCAGATGCAGCAATGGATCGACAGCGGCAAGTTGAAACACCGCGCGACCGTCGTCGATGGCTTCAAAAATCTGCCCCACGCGCTGATCCAACTGTTCCAGGGCGAGAACATCGGCAAAATGATGGTAAAGGTATGAGGCCCAACAGAAAAACGCCGCATTCGCGAGGCTTCTTGCGGCGCTCGGCCATCCATGGCTTGCGGGTCCCTGCATTTTTCAACCGGCCGTGGCACGGACGGGTGCGTTCGAAAAACGCCGGCGGATCCGTCCGCCGGCAGCACGCTGCTAAACCGTCACGATTGATTGTTTTATCCTCGATGCTACAGTCGCCTGATTGCCAACACGTGGGGAGCCTCCGATGAGCGCAGCCGCCGACCCGACTACCGCTGCCAAGGCCAAAGTGACGACCGACCCACTGAGTCAGTTCACGCCGCTCGACGTGGACGTGCTGAAATGTCCGCACCAGTTCAATGCGCGCATGCGCCGCGAAGCGCCGATCTACCGCTGCCCGAACACTGGCATGTTCTTCGTATTCGATTACGACACCATTCGCAGGATCGCCGGCGATCCGGAGACATTCTCCAACAAGTTTGGTCAGGCGATGCGCAGCGAAGGCGACGTCGACCCGCGCCTGATCGAGGCGCAGAAGCAAGGCTATCCGGCGGTGGACACGATGCTGACCGAAGATCCTCCGGTGCATCGCCGTTATCGCGGCCTCGTCAATCAGGCGTTCACTGCGCGCCGCGTCGCCACGCTCGAACCCGATATCACGAAGATCGCCAATGACCTGATCGATACTTTCGTCGATACGGGCCGCTGCGATCTGGTCGCCGCGTTCTGTGGCCCGCTGCCGATGATCGTGATCGCCGATCAGCTCGGCGTGCCGCGCAGTGATCTCGAGCTGTTCAACAAGTGGTCGGATGCGTTCGTTGCCCAGTTGTCGCGGATGGCATCGCCGGACGAAGAGCTCGAGGCGGTGAAACTGATCGTGGAGTATCAGCACTATTTCGCCAGAAAACTCGAAGACCGCAAACACGACCGCAAGGACGACATCATCTCCGACATCGTGCACGCGCGCCTCGAGGGTGAACGGCCGCTCGATACCGCAGAGTCGCTGTCGATCATTCAGCAGTTGCTCGTTGCCGGCAACGAAACGACGACGGCAGCAATCGCCGAAGGCATTCTGCTGCTGATCCGACATCCGGATCAGCTCTCGGCGCTGCAGAACGACCCCGGTCTGATCCCGAATCTGGTCGAAGAAGTGCTGCGGCTGTCGACTCCCACCGCAAACATGTGGCGCGTCTGCAAGAAAGACACCGAGGTCAACGGCACGCAGATTCCGGCCGGCAGCATGATTCAAATTCGGTATTCGTCCGGCGATCGAGACGAGCGGATTTTCGAGCACGCCGATGCGTTCGACGTGACCCGCAAGAATGCGCGCCAGAACATCGCGTTCGGCTACGGCGTACACATGTGCATCGGCGCGAGCCTTGCGCGCAAAGAGATGGACATCGCATTTCGGGTGCTGCTGTCGCGCCTCGAGAACTTCGCGCTCGATTGCGACGACGACGTGCTCGTTTATCCGCCGAACGTGCTGCTGCGCGGACTCGCGGCACTGCCGATCACGTTCACCCCGCGCTGATCATCCGGCAGCTCGCCTTTCAGGCGAACGAAACGGGAACGAGTTCGATCTCTTCGTCGTAGAGCAGATGATCCACGACCATGCCGGCCGGGAAAATGCGCATCACCTGTTGGCCGTGAATCCGCGTCGTTGCGCGCACGATCTCGCCGCTGTCGCCCTTCCCAAGCGCGCTCGCAACATACAGCTGGTCTTGCAGCTTGAAGGCTCGGCCGAGCAGAAATCGATAATCCACACCTGACTCCGTTGGCTGGAAATGGACGGATGCGATCCTGTTGACTGTGATCCAGTTCCTAGGGACGCGAGTCTACTCGGCGCATGCGCCGAAGCTGTAAAGTGCCGTGTGAATCTGTACTGGCCTTGTGAGATCGACCAACCGTGAGACCGAAACGATGACACTGCGTGTACTGGTGTTCGGCGCGCATCCCGACGACGCGGAATTCCACGGTGGTGGCCTCCTCGCGTTGCACCGCGCGCGCGGCAATCACGTGCGTATCATTTCGGTCAGCGACGGCAGCGCCGGGCATCAGTCGATGCAGCGCGCGCATCTCGCGGCGCGGCGTCGCGACGAAGCGGCGCGTGCGGCGGCAGTGATCGGTTGCGAAGTCGACGTCTGGACCAACCTCGACGGCGAACTCGAACCGACGCTTGCGATCCGGCACGATGTGATCCGCGAGATCAGGCGCTTCGCGCCGGACCTCGTGCTGACACATCGCATCCACGACTACCATCCGGATCATCGCGCGGTCGCCACCTTGGTGCGCGACGCGTGTTACATGGTACGAGTACCGAACGTGGTACCCGACACACCCGCGCTGCCGAACGACCCGGTGGTGGCGCACTTTGCCGATTTCTTCTCACAACCCGCGCCGTTCCGTGCCGACGTGAAGCTCGACGTCGAACCGGTCATCGACACGCTCGCCGCGATGCTCGACTGCCACGCCTCGCAAGTGTACGAGTGGATCCCCCACACGCTGGGCCGCGACGCCGAAGTCCCCGACGACCCGGCGCAGCGGCTGCGCTGGTTGCCGACCTTCTACGGCCGCAATCGCGCCATCGCCCGCCGCTTCGCACCGGAATATCGCCTCGCAGAGGCATTCGAAATCTCGGAGTACGCGCGCAAACCGGCGCCGGAGGAAATCGAGCGGCTGTTTGCGTTCATGCCAAGACCCTGAGGAGGGTCAGAGTTGCTCTGAGCCTCCATCCCTCGAACTCACCCGGTTTGCGCCTACAATGCAACGTTTTAGTCACCATCCACTCAATGAAAATCCTGATCGTCACCGTTGCGCTGCTCGCGCTCGCGGTAGGTGGGCTGTATGTGTACCGACACCACGACGGCGCTGCGTCCGACACACAGTCGTTCCGGATGCCTCCGCCGGTTGTCGAAGTCACGCCCGTCGTGCTCGGCAACGTCAGCCGTACGGTCGAGGCCGTTGGCACGCTGCGCGCGAACGAATCGGTGACGATTCGTCCCGAGATCGCGGGCCGGGTCGTGGCAGTCGGATTCGGTGAGGGCGAGAAGGTTCGCAAAGGCGCGACACTGATCACCCTCGATGATTCGGTCTATCGTGCCGAAGTGGCGGAGCAGGCCGCGAACCGCAAGCTCTCCGAACTCGCTTACGAGCGGGCCAAACTGCTGGTCGAGAAGAAGGCCGCATCGATCGAAGTGAAGGACCGCGCCGAAGCCCAACTCGCCGCCGACGATGCGGCATTGGAGTTGGCGCGCGCGACGCTCGATAAGACCCGCATCCGCGCACCGTTCGACGGCATCATCGGCTTGCGCAACGTCAGCGTCGGCGAATTCGTCGATGTCGGTCAGGTACTGGTCAACCTGGTCGATATCGATCTGTTGAAGGTCGACTTTCGTGTGGGCGAGGTCTATCTGCCGGATGTGACCAGCGGTCAGGACATCGCAGTGCAGGTGGATGCGTTTCCGCAACAGGCCTTCGCTGGCAGCGTGTACGCAATCGAGCCTCAGGTGGATGTGAACGGCCGCGCGGTCGTCATTCGTGCCCGACTTCCCAACGACGAAAACAAGCTGCGGCCCGGATTGTTCTGCAGGGTTTCGCTGATCATCGACCGCAACGCGAATGCAGTACTGGTACCGGAGAGCGCGATCGTCCCGCTGGGTGATCAGCACTTCGTCTATCGCGTCGTCGATGGCCACGCGGCGTTGACGGAGGTGCAGATCGGCAAGCGCAAGGACACCCGCGTCGAAATACGTCACGGTTTGAGCGCCGACGACGTCGTGGTCAGCGCGGGTCAGTTGAAGTTGCGCGACGGCGTTGCGGTTCACGCAGTCGAAAGCAAAGACGCAAACGTTGCGAAAGACTCATGATTCTGTCCGATCTCAGCATTCGCCGCCCGGTACTGGCCACCGTTGCGAATCTGATCATCGTGCTCGTCGGTTTGATCGCGTGGGACCGGCTGACGATCCGTGAATATCCAAACGTCGACGATCCGGTGGTCACCGTCACGACGAGCTACCTCGGCGCGAACGCGCAGATCATCGAAACGCAAGTCACCAAACCGCTCGAAGACGGTATCTCCGGCATCGAAGGCATCGACTACATCAGTTCGATCAGCCGCGCGGAGCTATCACAGATATCGGTGCGATTCAAAACCGGACGCAACCCCGATGACGCTGCCAACGACGTCCGCGACCGCGTCGGCCGCGCGCGCCGATTTCTGCCGAAGGATGTCGACGATCCGATCGTCGCGAAGATCGAATCGGATGCGACACCGATCATCTACATGGCGATCAACTCGGATCGTCACGACGAAATGCAGTTGTCCGACTACGCCGACCGGATCGTCAAGGATCGGCTGGAGGTACTGCCGGGCGTCGCGCAACTGCTGATCCTCGGCGAGCGCCGCTATTCGATGCGCGTCTGGCTGGACCGCTCACGGCTTGCCGCTTACAACCTCACCCCTGCGGATGTCGAACGGTCGCTGACGCAGCAGAACGTCGAAATTCCGGCCGGCCGCATCGAGAGCAGCGACCGGGAGTTCACGGTGCTGTCGGAAACCGATTTGCGCACGCCGGAACAGTTCTCGCAGATCATCGTGAAGGACGCCAGCGGCTACCTGGTGCGGTTGGGTGATGTCGCGCGGGTGGAGATCGGACCGGAACTGGAACGCAACATGTCGCGCGCATCGGGCCGGCGCGCGATCGGGCTGGGCTTGATCAAACAGTCGACGGCCAATCTGCTCGATGTCGCCCAGAGCCTGCGCCGCGAACTCGTCGATCTGAACAAGGTATTGCCGGAAGGGATGCGCGTCGATATCGGCTACGACTCGTCGATCTTCGTACAGGAATCGATCGATCGCGTATTCGTGACGATCCTGGAAGCGATCGCGTTGGTGGTGATCGTGATTTTCCTGTTCCTGCGCAACTGGCGCGCCACACTGGTACCGTTGGTGACGATACCTATCGCGCTGATCGGTGCGCTGGCATTGATGTGGGCGTTCGGATTTTCGATCAACACGCTGACGTTGCTGGCATTCGTGCTCGCGATCGGTCTGGTCGTCGACGACGCCATCGTCATGCTCGAGAATATCTACCGCTACATCGAGCAGGGCATGGAGCCGATCAAGGCCGCGTTCGTGGGTTCCAAACAGATCGGCTTCGCGATCATCGCGATGACCTTTACGCTCGCTGCCGTGTTCACGCCGATCGCGTTCAGCGAGGGCAAGACCGGCAAGTTCTTCACCGAATTCGCGCTCACCCTCGCCGGCGCTGTGATCGTCTCGGGATTCGTCGCGTTGACGTTGTCGGCGACACTCGCATCCCGAATCCTGCGTCGCGAAACCAAACACAACGCAATGTTCAACTTCGGCGAACGCGTGCTCGCGCGCACATCGGAACTCTACCGGCGCGCACTCGGCGCGGGTCTGCGGTGGCGCCCGATCGTCATCACCGTGATGCTGCTGATCGGTTCCGCTTCGGTTGCGCTGTATCTGAGCCTGCCGTCGGAACTGGCGCCAATGGAAGACCAGGGCACCGTGATGGTGTTCGCCAACGCCCCAGAAGGGGCGACCCTCGACTATCTGAACAGTTACACCCAGAAAGTCGACACGGTATTCAAGTCCATTCCGGAAATGCAGCGCTACATGATGATCATGGGGCGGCCAACCGTCAGCGACATGATTTCGTATTCGTCGATGAAGCCGTGGAACGAGCGTACGCGCACGTCTCAGCAGATTGCCGCGAGCATCCAGCCTGATCTGATGGCCATTCCCGGCATCCGCGCGTTTGCCGTGACGCCGCAGTCGTTGGGCGCATCGAGTGGCGGCGCGCTGGCGATTCAGTTCGTCATTCAAACATCCGAGTCCTACGCGGAGCTCGATCGGAACGTCGATGCGATCCTGGCTCGACTCGCCAACAACCCGGCACTGGTGAACGCCGATACGGACCTGAAACTCAACAAACCCGAACTCAAGGTCGATGTAAATCGCGACAAGGTCGCCGCGGTCGGCGCCAATGTGGAGGAGATCGGCCGCACGCTGGAGACGATGCTGGGTGGTCGTGAAGTCACCCGCTTCAAGCGCAACGCCGAGCAGTACAATGTGAAGTTGCAGGTGGCCGACGTCAATCGGCGTGATCCCGACGACCTGACGAATATCTACGTGCGCGGCGGCAACGGCGAGATGATTCAGTTGTCGAACCTCGTTTCCGTCCGCGAAGCGGTCGCGCCGCGTGAACTGAATCACTTCAATAAACAGCGCGCTGCGGTGATTACCGCGTCGATCGGCGATGGTCACACGCTCGGCGAGGCGCTCGATGCGCTGCAATCGGCGACGCGCGAGGTGATGGGTCCAACCGCGCAGACCGACTTCGAAGGCGTCGCCCGCGAGTTCAAGGACTCGTCCGGAAAGATCTATGTCACGTTCCTGCTCGCACTCGCGTTCATCTATCTGGTGCTGGCCGCGCAGTTCGAAAGCTTCGTCGCGCCGTTCGTCATCATTCTCAGCGTGCCGTTGGCGATGGCCGGTGCGTTGCTGGCACTGAAACTCTCGGGCGGCTCACTGAACATCTACAGTCAGATCGGCTTGATTACACTGGTGGGATTGATCACGAAGCACGGTATTCTGATCGTCGAGTTCTCCAACCAACTGCGTGCTGCCGGAAGGCCGATCATGGAAGCTGTGCTCGAAGCGAGCGTAATGCGCCTGCGACCCATCCTGATGACGACGGGCGCGATGGTGCTCGGCGCGGTGCCATTGGCGATGGCAACCGGACCCGGCGCCGAAGCGCGCAACGACATCGGCTGGGTAATCGTCGGCGGCATGACCATCGGCACGCTGTTCACGTTGTTCGTGGTGCCGACCGTGTACACGTATCTGGTCCGCCGCACACCTCACCTCGTCGCGCTGCAACGCGACGCCGCGAATTCCGCCGCGCTTGCGACAGGTGGTTGATGCCTTCCTGCCATCCAAATCGCGGCGGCACTCGGCCCCTGCGGGTCGCGTCGCCCTGCTTTTCACACTGTTGCACACATTGCTGGTCGGCTGCGATCGCGCACCGCGCGAGGTGCCGGAACGTTCCGAGTCAACCACGCCCACTAAACAGATGACGATCGACGTGGTCGAGCTCAGCGTCGCCGACGCGCAGCGGAAGATGAGTGCGGGCGAGTTCACCGCGCATCAGCTGACGCAGGCGTATCTGGATCGCATTCAAGCCGTCGACCGTGCCGGACCGGCGTTGAATTCCATCATCGAATTGAACCCCACGGCGTTGGACGACGCCGACCGCCTCGATGAGGAGCGTGGCGCCGGCCGTGTGCGTGGACCGCTGCACGGAATTCCCGTATTGCTGAAAGACAACATCGACGTTGTCGGCATGGTGAACTCGGCCGGGTCGCTGGCGCTCGTGGACAACCGTCCGAAGCATGATGCGTTTCTCGTCGAGCGGCTGCGCGCGGCCGGGACAATCATTCTCGGCAAAACGAATCTGAGCGAGTGGGCCAACTTCCGCTCGACGCATTCGACGTCCGGCTGGAGTAGCCGGGGTGGACAGACGCGCAACGCCTACGCGCTCGATCGCAATCCATGTGGTTCGAGCGCCGGCACCGCCACGGCGATCACCGCGAGTCTCGCCACCGTCGGCGTCGGCACCGAAACCGACGGCAGCATCATCTGTCCCGCCGCAATGAGCGGTCTCGTCGGAATGAAGCCCACCATCGGTCTCGTCAGCCGCCGCGGCATCATCCCGATCTCGGTTTCGCAGGACACCGCAGGGCCGATGGGACGAACCGTCACCGATGTCGCCACTTTGCTCAACGTGCTGACGTCGGTCGATGAGTCCGATCCGGCGGGTAAAGAGGCGAAGGCTCACGTCGCGCCGGATTTCACCGCATTTCTGAATACGGGATCGCTGGCCGGTAAACGGCTGGGCCTGGTGCGCGAATCGCTGGGCTTCAACCGTGAGGTCGACGCGACGGTGGACCGCGCGGTCGCCACGCTGACCGCGGCCGGCGCCATCGTCACCCGCATCAGGATCGACGGCTACCGCAGTTGGCAGGATGCGGAGTTCAAGGCGTTGCAGTACGAGTTCAAACAGGGACTCAACGCCTACCTGAAGGCCACCGGTCTCGAGCCGGCATCGCTTGCCGACCTGATCGAGTTCAACGATGCGCACCGCGACCGTGTGATGCCGTGGTTTGGCCAGGACATCTTCGTCTCTGCGCAGGCCAGGGGATCGCTGCGATCGGCCGACTACATCGAGGCGCGCAACACTGCGCGGCAACGTGCCGGTCAGGACGGATTGCTGGCGGCACTGAAAACCAATCGCGTCGATGCGTTGATCGTGCCGAGTGCGGGACCGGCGTGGCTCACCGATCCGCTATTGGGTGATCACTTTGTCGGCGGCGGCGCGAGCATGGCCGCGGTGGCCGGGACGCCGAGCATCACGATCCCGATGGGCGCAGTACACGGGCTGCCGTTGGGATTGACGTTCATGGGCGCCGCATACAGCGAAGCCCAACTGATCGGCTTCGCCTACGCATTCGAGCAGGCCGCGCACGCGCGCGTGCCGCCGGCGTTTCCGCCGCGCATCGAGCTCACCGCATCGATCCCATCACAGCCCTCCGATGCGCACTGACGATCTGCGCATCAATCGGGTCCGGCCGCTGATCGCCCCGGCGATCCTCGCCGAGGACATCCCGTTGACCGATGCGGCGGCGTCTGTCGTGGCGACGGGGCGGCGCACGATGGAAGCGATTCTCGATGGCCGCGATGCGCGCCTCGCCGTCATCGTTGGGCCTTGCTCGATTCACGATCCTACCGCGGCACTGGAATACGCGCGGCGCTTGAAACCGTTGGCTGATGCGGTCGCCGAGCAGTTGCTGCTGATCATGCGCGTGTATTTCGAGAAGCCGCGCACCACGGTCGGCTGGAAAGGACTGATCAACGACCCCGGCCTCGATGGCTCCTTTCGAATCAACACCGGACTGCGCCTGGCGCGCCAACTGCTGGCGGACGTCGCGGCAATCGGCCTGCCGGCCGGCACCGAATTCCTCGATACGACCTTCGGCCAGTTCTACACCGACCTGATCAGCTGGGGGGCGATCGGCGCGCGCACTGCCGAGAGCCAGGTGCATCGCGAACTCGCGTCGGGTTTGTCGATGCCGGTCGGCATCAAGAACCGCACCGACGGCAACGTACAGGTGGCGGTCGATGCGCTGCTCGCGGCACGGCGCAGCCATCTGTTTCCGTCGCTGACCAAAGAGGGTGCGCCGGCCATTCTGGAAACGACCGGCAATCCGTATTGCCACATCGTACTGCGCGGCGGCAGCGAAACGGGTGCGAACTTCCACGCCGATGCAGTCGCCGGCGCGGTGCGACTGCTTGCGAACGCGGATCTGCCCCAACGTCTGATGATCGACGCGAGCCATGGCAACAGCGGCAAGGATCCAGCGCGTCAGGCGGATGTCGTCGAGGCGGTGATTCGTCAGAAACACGAAGGCGACAGCGCAATTGTCGCTTTGATGATCGAGAGCCACCTCGTCGGCGGACGCCAGAATCTGGGTCCGTCGCTGCAGTACGGTCAGAGCATCACCGACGCCTGCATGGGGTTCGCCGAGACCGAGACCTTGATCCACCGCCTGGCGGATGCGCTGGCACCTAGCTAGTCGAAAGGGATCAGAGTGCTTTTCGCGGCGAAAGGCACTCTGACCCCCTTTTCCGATTTCTGCGACACTACGGTGACGCGAGAGCATCACCGGAGAATGCCCATGCTGACCCGAATCGATCGCGTTCAGATCACCACGCAGGACGCCGCGGCCGTGGCGAATCGTTGGCTGGAATTGCTCGATGCGCGCGTCGCACGGCAAGATACGATCGACGTTCTGGGTGCCCAGCGCACCGTTGTCAGCGTCGGCGATGCCGAAGTCGAAATTCTGCAGCCGAACGCACCAGGCCCCGTCGCGCGCCATGTTGCGGCGGGTGGCGGCGCGTTCGCGGCGGGACTCGCAACCGACGACATCCCCCGTACGCGACGGCGGCTCGCCGAAGCCGGGATCGTGCCGACGCAAATCGGCCAACAGTTCTTCATCGACGCCGGGCGGCTGTCGATCCCCGGGCTCAACGTCGTCATCAGTAAAGACGCACAGCGGCCCGCGACCGGCCTGATGAAGAATTTGTATGAAGTGACCCACCTGACCGACGATCCCGCCGGCGCAGCCGCGACGATTGCGCGGCTGTTCGACCTCGAGGCGCGCAATTTCGTACCGATCAGATCGGAAGCGTTCGGCTACGACGGCACGCTGACCTTGTTCGATTCGAACGCGCTGCATCGAATCGAGTCGATTCATCCGTTCGACGCCGGCAAGACGATGGGCCGCTATTTCGCACGCTTCGGTCCGACCTTGTACATGTGCTACGGCGAAACCGATCGGCTACCGGAGTTGCGCGAGCGTTTGAAGCGTCTCGCGCCACGCGACTGGACCGGCAGCGACGAAGATTCCAACGGCTTGTTCATTCATCCGAAAGCGCTCGGCGGCATCATGCTCGGCGTGAGTCGTACGACGTACGCATGGACCTGGTCGGGGTATCCGGACCGCGTGCAAGACGCGTGATGCGGGCGCCGCATCGCAGCCTCGCCGAGGTGACTTCACCATGTCGGATCGGATAGCTAGTCCGGCTTCCGATCCCCGAGTGATGGCGCCTGGCGGTTCATGAAATCGTCGGTGGTGTTGGTGCGCGGATACGGTTCGTCCGGGACCTCGACGCCTAGAAACCGACACAACGGCTCCCACCCCTGCTTCGCCTCGAACACCAGCAGCCGCGCCCTCGGCGCGGTGGCTTTGACATACTCGACATGGGCGTTGTAGACGCCGATGGCATATTCGCGGTCCTCGATGCGATCGTCGAACACCCGCTTCCACGTGATATCGCACGCCCACTCGCCGAAACGCTTGATCATCGGCTCGTCCGAGTCACGCGCCTGCGTCGAAGATGGGTAGATCGTATTCATCACGCTCTTGTACCAACTGTCGGGATCGCGCGTGCTGAGAATGATCTTCGCGTTCGGATACAGCGCCGCGTGTTCTTCCCACAGGTTGCACGACGGCCAGTCCACCGTCGCGCGGAACCCGTCGTACAGACCCTCCCAGTCGACCGCTTCGCCGCGATGCGCGGCCGCCCACAGCGGGATGTGCTCCGGACGAGGAAACACTTCCATCATGTGATAGCACTTGACGTACCCGAGCCGCTCCAGCGCGAGCTTCAGCGACATCGTTCCCGTGCGCCCGAAACCGGCGCCAATCACTTCGAGCGGCATACATTTCCTTCCTTTCGTTACCTAGGAGTGATTCTGATTTTCGAACCGCAGCCTGGCCCATTCGCGCGCCTGCGGACTCGCGACCCACTCGATCGCATTGCCGAGCAACGTCTGGTAGTGCGGATTTTCATACGCGCGCGGATCGTCGCCGCATTGAAGATAAACGATCGGCGCGTTGCGATAGTGCTTCGCCCAGCCAATCAGATTGCTGCCCGCCGTGTGTTGCCAACCTTCGTTCGAAAACATCTTGCCTTCGCGAACGACCTTCGCCGCCGAATAGAAATTCCCCTGAACGAACGCGTGGTCGCTGCGCAGCAGCGGCACCACGCTGTCTTCGAAAACCTCGAACAGATACAGCTCGTCGGTGATCGAAAATGTCTCGGGCACATCGCGCGTGACCGGATGATCGGCGACGACACGAACCTGATGGGTCACCTCGTGCCGATAACCCGAGTCCTGCCGCGGCACACCGCGCAATTCGCCCGGCAGATACAGAAACCGTGCGCCGATGATCTCTGCATATTCCGGCCAGGCGGGCCAACCTGCGACCGCATGATGCAGGAACACCAGTCCGATTCCCTGCTCCAACAGCTTTTCAATGTTGCGGGTCAGTTCGGCCGGTGGTTCGACAAAATCCGGCGCCGCCCCGTCGCGAAACCGAATGCCGGGCATGTCGTACAACACGAACGCGTCATACGGTCTGGCGAGATTCGGGTCGAAAAATGCCTGTGCGGCCGGCTGCTCGACATGGGTGTAGTTCACCCCCGGCAACGCATCGAACAGATCGAAGAACGCCCCGCGCTGAAACGGATGCCCCTTCGTAATCAGCAGGATCTCTTTGTCGCGCACCGCATCTCCCCCTACAATCGATCACGAACCCGCGGAGTCACCATGTCGCGCGCAATGCCCGCTTCGAATTCGACCAGAACGTGGCAGCAGACGAAAAGCCAGAACACCCGCAACACGATTCTCGATGCGGCCATTCGCTGCCTCTACGAATTCGGCTACAACAATACCACCACCGAGAAGATTGCCAACGGGGCCGGCGTATCTCGTGGGGCGATGTTGCATCACTTTCCGTCCCGCGCGGATCTGATCAAGGCTGCGGTGCAGCATCTCAACGAGAAGCGCCTGGAGTTGTTCAAACGCGAAGAAAGCACCGTGCAGGGTGACGCAACGCACTCGCGCGTCGACGAAGGCATCGACACCTACTGGGCGCAACTGAATACCCCCTATTTTGTCGTATTCCATGAACTGCAGATCGCCGCACGTACCGATCCGGAACTGCACGCGGTGCTGATTCCGGCCATCGAAGAACTCGACCGCGCGTGGGCAATCACCGTGCGCGAGGTGTTTCCCGACCTCGCGCAGTCGCCGGAAATCATTCGCGCGAACTGGCTGACCCTGCTGCTGCTCGAGGGTATGGCTGCAAATCTGCACACACGCCGGCTCACCAAGGTGGCAGACGACCTGCTCGCGTGGCTGAAAGTGGAATTGCGGCGCTCGTTTGATGACGTGCTGACGTCGCTCGACCGCGAATCCGCAAAAAAACAGGTGGCGGCGCCGAAGCAGAAGCGCGTTCGCGAACGTGGTCACGAACGTGTGCGTGCGTCGGCCAAACGCAAGCCGTCGCGGGGGCGTGCGCGTTCGCGAACGCCGAAAACATGACAGTCTGACTGTTTTGTGATGTACTCAAGCGACGTCCTTCCTGGTCGACGATGAGGGGCATCGATGTCTGCAGCACGTCAAATTCCGATCGCAGAGGGCCTCTTCACCTGGCCGTCGAACGACCCCCGTTTGCTCGGCAGCCGCTGCAGTGCGTGCGGCATCGTCACCTTTCCCGCTCAGCACAGTTGTCCCGCATGCTGTGGTGAAGATGTCGACACCATCGAACTCGAACGTCGTGGCACGCTGTGGACCTGGACGGTTCAAGGGTTCATGCCCAACCGCCCGCCGTACATCGGTCCGGAAACACCCGAGACATTCAAACCGTTCGGCGTCGGCTATGTGGAACTGCCTGGCCAGGTTCGCGTGGAGAGCCGACTCAAATGCAAGGACATTTCCAAGCTCGCCATCGGTATGGAAATGGAACTCGTGGTCGAGAAATACATCGACGACGATGCCGGCCGCGAAGTGATGGCCTACTTCTTTCAACCCGTCTCCGAACTCTAAGACGCTGGAGGGCGCACATGGTCGACGTGGCAATCATCGGCATCGGTATCCACCCATTCGGTCGAACCGACGGCGTCAGCGGCCTCGATCAAGGCGTTTACGCCGCGCGGCAGGCGCTGAAGGATTCGGGCCTCGAATGGTCCGACCTCAACTTCGCGTATGGTGGCAGCGCCTCTGCCGGCGCGGCCGACACGATGGTGTCGAAGCTCGGTCTCACCGGTCTGCAGTTCATCAACGTCGCCAACGGTTGCGCTACCGGCGGCAGCGCGCTCCAGTCGGCGTATATGGCGATCAAATCCGGCATGTTCGATATCGGCATGGCCGTGGGCTTCGACAAGCATCCGCGCGGCGCATTCACCGTCAACACGGAAGGCAGCGGCCTCGGTAAATGGTACGGCGACATCGGCATGGCGCTGACGCCGCAATTCTTCGGCATGAAAATCCAGCGCTACATGCACGACTACGGTATCACCGAGGACGCATTGGTAAGGGTGGCCGTGAAGAACTACGCCAATGGCGCGAAGAATCCCAACGCGTGGCGCAAGGGCGGCATGAGCTACGAGGACGTCGCGTCGTCGCAGATGGTCTGCCACCCGCTGCGCAAATACATGTTCTGCTCCCCCGCCGAAGGCGGCTGCGCAATGATCCTGTGTCGCGCCGACAAGGCGAAGCAGCTCGTCAAGAAACCGGTCTTCGTCAAGGCCGTCAGCGTGAAGACGCGCCCTTTCGGTTCGTTCGAAGTGTTCAGCCAATCCCAGGCGCTCGAACGCACCGACACACCGCCCACGGTGATGGCTTCGCGCGCCGCATTCGAAATGGCCGGCATCGGCCCCAACGAAATCGATGTGGCGCAACTGCAGGACACGGAATCCGGTGCAGAGATCATGCACATGGCCGAAAACGGCTTCTGCAAGGATGGCGAGCAGGAACAATGGCTGCGCGACGGCGTCACCGAGATCACCGGCCGGCTGCCAGTGAATACCGACGGTGGGTGTCTCGCGAACGGCGAGCCGATCGGCGCTTCGGGCTTGCGCCAGGTGTACGAGATCTGCGCACAACTGCGGGGTGAATGCGGCGCCCGGCAGGTGCCGCGAGACCTCAAAACCGGCTACACGCATGTGTACGGCGCACCGGGCCTGTCCGGCGTCACCATTCTGGCACGCTGAACCGAATTGGCCGCGCAGGGCTTCGACATCGCGACGCGGCATGGCCGCATTGCGGTCGCCGATACGGGTGGACCGGACGCCGCGGTGCTGATGATGCACGGCAATTCCGCTTGCAAGGAGGTCTTCACGCGGCAGTTCGAGTCGCCCCTCGCGCAGCGCTTCAGACTGGTGGCGTTCGATCTGCCGGGGCATGGTGCGTCGGAGGACGCGAGCGACCCGCAATCAACGTACAGCATTCCGGGCTACGCTGACGTCGCACTCGAACTGCTCGCGGAAATGGGCATCGAACGGGTCGCGATCCTGGGTTGGTCACTCGGCGGTCACGTGGGTATCGAACTGCTGGCGCGCAACCTCGACGTCGCCGGACTGGCGATCACCGGCACGCCGCCGGTGGGCCACAACAACACCGATTTCGCCGCGGGATTTCGACCGCATCCACACATGGATCTCACTGGCAAAGAGCAGTTCAGCGATGCGGATATCCGCGCCTACGCGCTGGAAACCACCGGCGCGCCGGCACCGTTTCTCGAAGCGGCGGTGCGCCGCACCGACGGACGCGCACGGCGCCTGATGATGGAAGCGGCCATGGCCGGCCGCGGCGCCGATCAACGCGACGTCGTCTCGTCGAATCCCACCCCCATCGCGGTGATCACCGGTGCCGACGAACCGTTCGTCGACAACGACTATCTGGCGGCGTTTCCGTACCGAAATCTGTGGGATCGCAAAGTGCACGTACTGGCCGGACACGGGGCATGCACCTTTCTGGGAGCGACCGCAGGCGTTCAACCCGCTGTTCGAACGCTTCCTGACAGATGTATTGAAGTGAAGCAACGACATGCGGTCAGAGTGACTCTGACTCCATGTCTCGGAGTACAGCATGCAGATAGGCGTTTCGACGTTTCCAACGAGCTATGCGATCGGTCCCACGGCACTCGGCCGCGCGCTCGAAGAGCGCGGCTTCGATTCGGTGTGGGTCGTCGAGCATACGCACATTCCGGCGTCTCGGAAAACCCCTTACCCGCCCGGCGGCGATCTGCCGAGCATTTACTGGGAGAGCTTTGAGCCCTTCACGTATCTGGCTCAAGTCGCCGCAGTCACCACACACCTGAAGATCGGCACCGGCATTTGTCTGGTTCCCGAGCATCATCCGATCGCGCTGGCCAAACGTATCGCGTCACTCGACAGCCTGTCCGGCGGTCGTTTCCTGTTCGGCATCGGTGCCGGGTGGAATCGCGAAGAACTCGAAAACCACGGCGTGCGTTTCGGGGATCGATGGGCCGTGCTGCGCGAAAACGTGCTCGCGATGAAAGCGATGTGGACGCAGAAAGACGCATCGTTTCACGGCAAATTCGTCGATTTCGACGCCGTATGGGTGGAGCCGAAGCCGGCGCGAAAACCGCATCCGCCGGTATTCATCGGCGCCCAGTCGAGCTGGGCGATTCGCCGCGTCGTCGAATACGGCGACGGGTGGTATCCCATCGTGATGCCGGGTTTCGCCGAACAGATGCAGCAGCTCGACAACGCGTGCGCCGAGGCGGGTCGCGCGCGTTCGGAGATCGACGTATCCGCGCTGACGTCTCCCGCCGACGAATCCGCGCTGGCGCAACTGGCCGATCTGGGCGTCAATCGCGTGGTCGTGGGACTGCCCACACTGAACGAGACCGACACGCTGCGCTTTCTCGACGACAACATGAAGGTAGTGGACTGGGCTCGCGCGCTGCGCGCCTGAGCCCGTTTGTCCAGGCGCTACTTCACCGTGATCGTGATGCGTTTGGAGATCACCGGCGGATCGTGCGGAATGTGCAGATAGTTCGCGAATACCAGCTGCAGCGTATGTTTTCCCGGCGGCAACGTCAGCTCGGTCTCGGTCTGTCCCTTGCCGAAATGCAGGATGTGCTCCGTCGAGGGTAGCGGCTGCTTCAGGTCCGGCAACTTGGCCACGTCGATCAGCAGATGGTGGTGGCCGGTGTTCGGCACATCGGTGCCGGCCGGAGCAACACCCATACCCTTGAGGCCGAACTTCACGGTGAACGTCGTCCCCACAACCGCACCGTCAGCTGGTTCGATGAAATAGACGCTCGCGCCCGCCGGCGAAGGTGACAACAGCGACGACGCGACGTCGGCAGCGGAAACGCTGCACGCCGCCATCACCGATACGACAAACATCAGCACCTTTTTCATGTTCGTTCTCCTAGGATGGTTCGGGATCACAATCTATACACACCGGCGGCCGTGTTGTGAAACAGCGCCGCCTTGTCGCTGTCGGATGCGCCGGCCGCGATCTTCTTGAACGCATTCCACAGTGTCCGGTACGAACAACTCGCCTTATCGACCGGAAAGTTGCTTTCGAACATGCAGCGATCGACGCCGAAGACATCGATCGTGTGGCGATAGTAGTCACCTGCGGCCGCGACGAGTTCATCCGACGTCGCCGGCCGCTCGCGTCTATGAAAACCGAAGCCATTGATCGGCATCGCAATGCCGCCGAGCTTCGCAACCACGTTGTCGCACGCCGCGAGATCCGTGATCGATTGCCGCCACTGCGCAAACACCTCGGCGCGTTTTCCTTCGTACGGGCCGATACCGAGCGGTCCGCCGAAATGATCGAGAATGATCGTGGTGTCTTCGAACGCGCGTGCGAGGTCGGTCAATTGCGGAATCTGCGGATGATACAGCCACGCATCGAAGCTCAACCCGCGTTTGCCGAGTTCGGTAAAACCCTTGCGAAATGTTGCGTCGAGCAACAACCCCTCAGTGGGGTTGGTGTGCGAGTTGCGCACCGTATCAGCTGCGTCCCAACCCGCCGCGTGACGAATACCCTTGAAACGCGGACCCACCGCGAGATGCGCATCGAGCACCTCGCCGACACGCGCTCCGAGCGTCAGATCAGCCAGACCAACGATCCCTGCCGCGGCACGAATCGCTCCGTAGCGCCCGCTTGCGGACATCGCTGCGACACCGTTGACAAACTCGGTCTCACCGACCGGCTTCATTGCCTCTTCGCCGTCTGCACGATACATGGACCCGCATTCGACGAATACCGTCGACACCACGTTGTGCCCGGAGCCGGTGTCCTGCAGCAATTCATCGAGCAGATAGCGGCTCGTAGGGTGATCCCACAGGTGATGATGTGGATCGCAGATCGGCAGATCCGGTTCGAGCACCGCTTCGTTCACTTGGGCAAGCCACTTTGTCTGGTCCACGTTCCCCTCGACATTTCGATAGATGATCTCTCAATAGCGTTCAATCACATGCTTGGCGAAATCTGAGTAGCACTCTCGCGCCGACGCCATCGGCGGCAACAAGGTCACTTCTTTCAATCCACCCCGCTCCTGCTCGCGCAGCGTCGCAATGATCTCGTCCGGTTCGCCAACCAGCCCACCGGATGCGCGTATCAGTTCCGGCGTGATGAATTCGCGTTCTTCGGGCATCAGATAGGTGCAGTGTCCATCGTGAACATGCAGGTGCCGCCGGGCTTCCGGAGTGGCTGCTACGCGCGCGAGATACTTCTCCCACACGTCGCGCACTTCGGGGCGGATGAACGCATCCGACCCACTCTGGCGGTACAACTCCCACCAGAAGTGCAGGCTTGCGCTGACCATCGAGCCAACCTGATCGATGACGCGATCAGACGTCAGCTTTTCGCCGGGCCTCAGTACGCAACTGAACGTGAGCGCGGCGGTATGGAAACGATCGTCCAGGTTGCGGCCCGCGGCTTCCGCGCCGGCACGCACCCGCGCAAAATTGCTAGCAAACACGGCGTTCGGTTCACCGCCAGCGGAGATCCGTCCGTCCCCGTACGCACCGGCCGCAGCGAGCGCGAGCGGGCCGTTCGCCGCAACGTAGATCGGCACCGGCTGCTCGACGTTGAAAAACCCCATGTCCTGATGCAGGAAGCGGATCGGCCGCGTCACGCCATTCAAGGTGTACTCCACTTCCTCGCCGTGCAGCAGCGCGCGCACCACGCGCAAATACTCGGCAAACGGCTTCGGCTTAACGGCGTCCATGCCCATCACACGCATCGCCGTGTGTCCGGTGCCGATGCCGAGAAAGACTCGCCCTGGCGCAATCTCGTTGATCGTTGCGATCGAATGAGCGGTGACCGGCGCGATACGCGTGCCGGCGATCGCGACGCCGGTGCCGATCCGCATGCGCTGTGTGTGCGCCGCAACCAGCGCCAGTACCGCGTAACAATCCGACCAGATCATCTGAGAGTCCGGCACCCAGCCGTGGTCGAAACCCATCTGTTCCGCATCCACCAGCAGCCGCCAGTCGGCGATTCGTGTGGCAATCATCGCGCCGAATTTCATGCTTCGTTCTCCGGAGAAACAGGTCAGCCTCGTGGGCTAAGCCCTCGAGGGGGCCTGAGAGACTCTGAACATTCCTCGTGAATTTTCAAGCTTTAATCGTGGGGTCGTGGTGGGGTCGTGGTGGGCGCGGATCTTCCATGCGGCGGACACGCCGTAAGTCCCATCCCTGGAGGCTCGTCCTGCGCCATCCCTGGCGCAGTACGGTCCGCCGCATGGAAGATCCGCGCCCACCACGACTCGAGCGACGTGCTTCGTTACGGGGAAGATAGGTCGGAGTGATTCTTCCAAACACAGCGCCGCGGCTCCACGTCGAATGAAGCACTGTGTTCTTCGCCACGGTTGACTAACGGTGGATACGCCGACGCGGGTGGAGAGGGATGTTGTGTCTGGCGCAAGACACAAACATCCCCATCCAACGTGAACCGCGGCGCGAACCCTAGTAAATCACCACCGAGCGGATCGATTTGCCTTCGTGCATCAGGTCGAAAGCCCGATTGATGTCCTCCAGCGGCATCGTGTGGGTAATGAGATCGTCGATGTTGATCTTGCCGTCCATATACCAGTCGACGATCTTCGGCACGTCGGTGCGGCCCTTCGCACCGCCGAATGCGGTGCCGCGCCATACCCGACCCGTTACCAGCTGAAACGGCCTCGTGCTGATCTCCGCACCGCCGCCGGCGACGCCGATGATGATGCTCTCACCCCAGCCTTTGTGGCAGCACTCGAGCGCCTGGCGCATCACGTTGACGTTGCCGATGCACTCGAACGAATAGTCCACCCCGCCGCCGGTCATCGACACAATTTCGGCGACGAGATTGTCAACGTCGTTCGGGTTGACGAAATCGGTCATGCCGAACTTCGTCGCAAGCGGCACCTTGGCCGGATTGGTGTCGACGCCGATGATGCGATTCGCGCCGACCAGCCGCGCGCCCTGGATCACGTTCAATCCGATACCACCGAGACCGAACACGGCGACGTTCGCGCCGGGTTCCACCTTCGCGGTGTTGATGACCGCACCAATGCCGGTGGTGACGCCGCAGCCGATGTAGCAGACCTTGTCGAACGGCGCGTCCGGACGAATCTTCGCGACGGCGATCTCCGGAAGCACCGTATAGTTTGCGAATGTGGAGGTACCCATGTAGTGGTACAGCGGCTTGCGATTGAACGAAAACCGGCTGCTGCCGTCGGGCATCACACCGCGGCCCTGCGTTTCGCGAATCGCCTGACACAGATTCGTCTTGCCGGACGTGCAGAATTTGCATTGCCGACATTCCGGTGTGTAAAGCGGAATCACATGGTCGCCGCGCGCAACCGACGTCACACGAGCGCCGACATCCACGACAACGCCGGCACCTTCATGACCCATGATCGACGGAAACAAGCCTTCGGGATCGTCACCCGACAACGTGTAGGCGTCGGTATGGCAGACGCCGGTCGCCTTGACCTCCACCAAAACTTCGCCGGCCTTCGGTCCCTCGAGTTGTACCGTCTCGATCGACAACGGCTCGCCGGCGGCGAATGCAACGGCAGCGCGTACGTCCATTCTCGTGCGTTCCTCATCACGGCGTGAGAGCGCGAGGCTAACGCTCGGGCAACAGATTGCAAGTCATGGAGCGTGCGCGAGGCGCGGGCAAGGCGCGGGCAAGCCGCGCCGAGCCGCGCGGCGACCTTCCAGACCTCGCCGCATTCAGGTAGTTTTGTACGACAGTAGACGGACCGCGCACTTTAGTGACCGCGTCCCGTCCGAACAACGAGACCCACCGCTTGCGAACTACCCCGATCCACCATCGTCCGAGCAAACGCTGCCGTAACCGGCGTTAGCGTACTCATGCCAGCCCTCCCGTCTCTGCACGCCGTCGCCGCGTTACTCGTAACGGTGGCCGCGTTCGCCATGTTCGTCAGAGGTCGGCTGCGCATCGAACTGATCTGTCTGATCGTGATCGGCGTGCTGGCGATCGGTTTTTACGCATTTCCGATTCAGCACGAAGCGGGGAACTTCACCGGCATGGAAGTCGCGTTCGGCGGCTTCGGACATCCGGCGCTGGTGGCGATCTGTTGCCTGATGATTCTGGGACGTGGCCTGGTGATGACCGGCGCGCTGGAGCCGGCTGCGCGGATACTCGGCCGACTATGGCGTTTCAGCCACGTGCTCGGAATGCTGTGCACCTTGCTGGTGTGCATGTTGATCAGCGGTTTCGTCAACGACACGCCGGTGCTGGTATTGATGCTGCCAATCCTGCTGAACCTGGCCGAGCGCGCAGGCGTGCCGGCATCCAAGACGCTGATGCCAGTGAACTTCGCGATTCTGATCGGCGGCATGTCGACCACCATCGGCACGTCCACCAACGTGCTGGTTGTTTCGATCGCGGCCGACCTGGGGATGCCGCCGATCGGCGTGGTGTCGTTCATGCCGTTGGTCGCGACGGCGGCGTTGATCGCGTTCCCGTACCTGTGGCTGATCGCGCCGCGACTGCTCCCCGCCACGGAGACAGACGACAAGTCTTCGCCGCGCCGCTACAGCGCCATGCTGCATGTCGCGGCTCGCTCGAGCATCGTCGGCAAAACGCTCGACGAGATCGCGAAGGGACCCGGCGCAGACCTCGAAATGCATGGCGCCATTCGCAACGGCCACCAGATCACTGGGGCCACCATCGAAGCGGGCGACGTGATCCCGATCGTCGGCACGATCGATCAGTTACGCGAAGCGAGCGAACATTTTCGCGCATCGCTCGCATCCGAATGGGTGCAGGCGCAGGCCAGCAGCCACGGTCCAAACAAGGAGGAACGCCAAGACGACGATCGCCGGATGGCCGAAGTCGCAATCGGCGGAGACTCCACTTTAGTTGGCAAGTCGGTGCGCGCGGCGCGCATCGCCGACCGATTCGGGGTTGCCGTGCTGGGCACCTATCGTGCCGCCGACACGCACCTGTTCCGTAGTCGCGTGGCGGCCGCCGAGCGTCTCGACGTTGGGGACGTGCTGTTGGTGCAGGGCCGATCCGAGGGTCTCGTCGAACTGGAACGCAGCGAAGGCACGATGGTGCTGCGCGACGTGCTGGAACTGCCGCGCACGGCAAAGGCGCCACTGGCGCTCGTCATTACCGCGGCCGTCGTCGTGCTGGCCGCATTCAAGCTGGTACCGATCGCGATCGCCGCGCTCGCCGGCACCATCGCGATGCTGGCGACCGGTTGTGTACGCTACGAAAACATCGGTCGCGCGCTGAGCGTCGAAGTGATCGTACTGGTCGCGGCCAGCATCGCGCTGGGGCGGGCGCTCGAGGAAACCGGCGCTGCCGCGTGGATGGCATCCATTCTGGCGCTCGGCCTCAGCGAT
Organism: uncultured Gammaproteobacteria bacterium; assembly: GCA_963812255.1. Taxonomy (GTDB): domain Bacteria; phylum Pseudomonadota; class Gammaproteobacteria; order Pseudomonadales; family Azotimanducaceae; genus DATJGR01. Next base: position 1,029,613 of record CAWEUM010000003.1, read on the forward strand.
GTGGCGCCGGCATTCGTCGTTGCCGGTTTGATGGTTTTCGCGATGGTTCTGACCAACTTCGTTTCCAACACCGCAGCGGCTGCGATCAGCACACCACTCGCCGTGAGCCTCGCATCGCAGTTGTCGATTCAGGCCGAGCCACTGGTGCTCGCGGTGCTGTTCGGTTGCAATCTGTGCTATGTCACGCCGATGGCGTATCAGACCAATCTGTTGATCATGGGCGCCGCGGGATACAAATTTCGGGACTTCGTGCGAGTCGGTCTACCGCTTGCGTTGATCATGATCACCGCACTCGCGTATTTGCTCGTCAATCGATTCAATATGTAGGGGAACGCCACACGCGGTGAACGACATCGAACCCAGCGCCATCTTCTCGCGGCTCACCGAATCCGGTGAACTGACGTTCAACTACATCGCCCAGCCTGCGATTCTTTATCAGATCGGAATCGCCGCAGTACTGTTCCTCGCCGCGATCGTGCTGTCGCGTCGCTTCGAGCCGAAGCTCGAAACGCGCGCGCGGCGCATCAAGGGCGACCCGAGCCTGTTGCGGGTCGTCATCGCATTGCTGCGGCGCCTGGAATGGGTGTTCTTCGTTGCGTTCACCGGTGGCGCAATTCTGGTGATGCGCGCAATCAAGTGGCCGCATTCCAGCCAACTGACATCCGACATCTTCCTGCTGGCGCTCGCGTGGCTGGTGATCCGGGTGCTGTCGCGCACGATCCGCAGCCATGCCATCGGTCGCGCGATCGGCTGGGTGGGTTGGACGTATGTGGCGCTGGTGGTGCTCGGCATATCGGCCGACGCGGCGACCTTGCTCGACGAGATCGGCTTCACCGTCGGCCGCTTCCGGCTCTCGTTGCTGTTGGTGATCAAGGCCGTCGTGTTCCTGGGCGTCTGGCTGTGGGTCGCGGTCGGGGTCGGCAACTTCCTCGACAACCGTATCCAACGCTCCGACGAGTTGACGCCATCGCTGCGCGTACTGATCGGCAAGGTGCTGCGGATCACGCTGATCGTCGTGGCGTCGCTGATCGCCATCGCTGGCGTCGGTGTCGACCTCACGGTGTTCACCGTGCTGTCGGGCGCCATCGGCGTCGGTATCGGTTTCGGCCTGCAGAAGGTCGTGTCGAATTTCATCTCCGGCATCATCATCCTGCTCGACCGTTCCATCAAACCCGGCGATACGATCACGCTCGGCGAAACGTTCGGCTGGATCCGCGAGCTGCGCGCCCGGTTCGTCTCGGTCATCACGCGCGACGGCCGCGAATATCTGATTCCGAACGAAGACTTCATCACTCAGGAGGTCATCAACTGGTCGTTCTCGGACGAGTTCGTGCGTCTCGACGTCGCCTTCGGCGTTGCCTACGACTCCGACCCGCATCGCGTCACCGCCGTCGCGATCGAGGCGGCCGCCCGCGTACCGCGCGTCATCCCGAACCGCAAGCCCGTGTGCTGGATGACCGGTTTCGGCGGCTCGTCGGTCGACTTCCTGCTGCGCTTCTGGATCAGCGACCCACGCAACGGACTGACCAACATTCGCGGTATGGTGCTGCTCGCACTATGGGACACGTTCAAGGAAAACGGTATCGGGATTCCCTATCCGGTTCGCGAAGTGATCATGCGACCTGCGCAGCCGCTGCCTGATCGGCGGAACCCCAACGGAGACAACGGTTGAACGTGCTGCTGTGGAGACCGACCGATGCCGCCGCCACATCAGGCGGCAGCGAACTCATCGAGCAATGGCGCGGCGGCGACCCCGACGCGTATCTTTGGATCGACCTCGACGAAAGCGACGGATCCGAGCAGTCGCGCTGGCTGGCTGAATTCGGGGCCGATCCGGTGATCATCGAGCAAGCGCTCGCAAAGCGCTTTCCCCCGAAGGCCATCACGACCGGCGACAACGTTTTCGTGCTGTTGCGCGCACTCAACGCGGAGGCGCAGTCGATCGAGTTTCAAACCATTCAGATCGCGTTCTTCATCGGGGCGCGATTCCTGCTGACCCGCCACAGCATGAATTCCCCGAGCATTGAAAAGGCACGCGCGCGACTGCTGGAAGCCGCCGACGCCTGCAGCGTTACGCCCGCACAGCTTTCTCTTCAGATCACGCAGACCGTCGTGTCGCGCTACGTCCCGATCGTGCTGAGCCTCGAACAGCGTCTCGCCGATATCGAGGACGAGATGTTCGAGAATCCGGCCGACGATCTGCTCAACGAGCTGCTGACATATAAGCGGCAACTGAAAAACGTGCGCCGGATTGCGAGCTACCACACGGCGATCTGCGACGTGCTGGCGCGCGATCGTCATCCGCTGTTCGAGGCTTCGTCGCGCGATATTCTGGAACTGCGCGAGCAGTTCGAACGGCTGGTCAGCCTTGCGAACCTGTACAACGATCTCGCCAACGATCTGATGAACGGCTACCTGTCGCTGGCGTCGCATCACCTGAACAAGATCATGAAGGTGCTGACGGTGATTACCTGCATCTTCGTGCCGCTGAGTTTCATCGCCGGGGTTTACGGGATGAACTTCGAGGTGATGCCGGAACTGCGCATGCGCGACGGGTATTTCGCCGTGCTCGCGTTCATGGCGACAGTAGCCGTTTCGCTGCTGGTCCTGTTTCGCTCACGGCGCTGGTTGTAATGGACGACCTGCACGCCATCTGGCAGCGCATCGAGGGACTCGCGGGCACCAGCCTGTTCAACGTCGGTCATGCCGCGATCTCGCTGAATTCGCTGTTGAAGCTCGCGGTGTTCACGTTCATCGCAGTGTGGGTGTCGAAGGCGGCCCGACTGGCACTGAGGCGTCTGCTCGAGGCGCGTGCCGCCACTCAGAGCACGCTGTACACACTGGATCGACTTTCGCACTACACGATCCTGACCCTCGCACTGGTGTTCGGCCTCAGCGCGATCGGCATCGACTTCACGACGTTCGCGCTGATCGGCGGCGCGCTCGGGCTCGGTGTCGGCCTTGGCCTGCAGCCGCTGGTCGGCAGCTTCGTTTCCGGCATCATTCTTTTGATCGATCGGACGTTGCGCGTCGGCGACTTCATCGAACTCGAATCGGGAATCATGGGCGAGGTGCGTCAGATCAACATGCGTTCGACGATGCTCACCACCAATGACAATGTCGATGTGCTGATCCCGAACTCGGAATTCGTTACCGGGCGCGTCATCAACTGGACGTTCCACGAAGAAGTACGCCGCATCCACATTCCGTTCGGCGTCGCGTACGGCTCCGACAAAGAACGGGTGAAGGCAGCGGGGCTAGAGGCCGCCGAAAGGGTGCCGGCGGACATGGCCAGCCTGCAGGGACGTCCACCGCAGGTGTGGTTCGTGAATTTCGGCGAATCCAGTCTCGATTTCGAATTGCTGGTGTGGCTCGGCGGCGCCAACATCCGGCGACCCAAGGCGGTGACCGCGGCGTATCTCTGGGAGATCCATTCGGCACTCGAACGCCACGCGATCGAGGTACCGTTTCCGCAACGCGATCTGCATCTGCGGTCTTTCTTCGGCCTCTCCGGAGAAGCGGCGCGCGATGCGATGCAGCGCCGCGAGTGAAAAACGGGGGTCAAAGTGACTCTGACCCCATTTTTCATTCTCACGCTTCCAGATCCACGTCGCCGGCGCTGTGGACGAGAATCACGGTGTCGAGATGTTCCATCACGCGGTAGTAGTTCTCTGCAAACAGTTGCGCGCTGCCTTGCTCCGGCGGATCGAAACCCATGAACACCACCGCCGCCTTGCGCGAGCGCCGGCGCATTTCGGTGACGATGTCGTCTGAGACGATCACCTCGATGTCGGCGTCGATCCGCGCCGATTCGATCAATCGGGTCAAGTGGTCGGTCACGCCCGGCTGCGCCGACGCATCGCCAACGACGTTGAGAATTCTGATGCGGTGGTCGCGATACGCACGGTTCTGAACCAGCAGATGCGCCAGCAACAGCATCAAAGGCCCGTTCTCGCGGCTGTGCCACCATACATCGATGCTGCCGGGTGGTGCAGCCCAGCGCTCTCTCAATTCATCGTATTTGACGATGACGATGTTGCGGTGGAAATCGCGCAGCAGTCGCAGAATGCGGCCCATCGGTTCGAGCCGCTGCGGATCTTCGGTCCACCCCAACATGATCGTGTTGGGGCGCACGCCGCCGATGCCATAGCATTGCAGGATCGCTTTGACGCCGGCGATCAGATCTTCCTCGATCACGACGACCGGAAACGCATTGAGCTCCTCCTCGGCAATGAATTGGCGCAGGCGGTGCTCGTGGCGCGTGCGCAGTTCGATGCGATCCTCCACATCGCCGGTGACGATCTGCGCGAAGCTGAGCAGTCCGCGGCCCGCGCCAAGCCAGGATCCGTACTCGGCCAGATGGTATCGATTCCAAACGCCGCCGCTCAACGCCAGGATCATCGGCCGCCAGTTCTTGGGGTGGTACGCCTCTTCCTCGAGCCGCAGCAGCGCTTTGCGCGCCTGCTCGAGTGCCACGCCGCTCTGCACATCGCCAAAGCGTGCGCGCACTTCGGCGCGGCCGATGTAACGGTACAGCCCCCACATGGCCGCGACCGCGGCCGCCGCCCACAACGGCGCCATCAACAACATCGCAATACCGCAACCCATCGCGCCGGCCAGCGAGATGGACCAATGGCTCAGCCGGAAGCGCGGCCGGAAGCTCGGGTTCTTCGAATAGCCCTCGTAGAAACACGCGAGGTTGAGCGTGCCGTAGGTCACCATGAAGAACATCGTGATGATCGGCGCGATCAGGTCGAGATCCGCCACCATGATCGCGCCCTGCGCGATCAGGAACGTCACGGCGGTGGCGTAGCGCGGCTCGTTGGATGTGCCGCTGCCGCGCGCCAACCAGCGGATCGTCGGGAAGATTTCGTCTTTGGCCAATGCCTGTAGAATGCGCGGCGCACCCATCATGCTACCGAGCGCCGACGACGCTGTTGCCGCGAATACGCCCAGCACAACCAGCACCGAGATCAGCGCGATGTCTTTGACGATGAAGGTGTTGCCGATGAGTTCATCACGGCTCGTGACGCCGCCGAGCAGCAGCACCATCGACAGATAAATCAACGCGGTCACCCCGATCGCCGCGAACGTACCAGTCGGCAACGATTTGTCCGGCTCCTTCAGATCGCCCGACATGTTGGCGCCAGCCATGATCCCGGTCGCGGCCGGGAAAAACAGCGCGAACATCGTGAACATGCTCTCGCCCGGCGTATATCCCGCGTGCAGATTCGTAGCCGCCGTCTGCAGCGAAAAATGCAGCGCCGCACCGACGTAGAACGACAACAGCGACAGACCCAGGATCGCGAGAATGCCGTACTGCACCTTGATGGTCCAACCGGCACCGACGAACACACAGACGAACACGATCACGTTGAGCGTCGTCGCCACCAGCGTTCGATACGGCTCGGTCGCCGGAAATGCGCTCGTGAACGCCTCGGTGAACCCAATCACGTACATCGCCACCGAAATAGCCTGCGCAAGGTAGAACACCACACCGATCGCACCGCCAAACTCCGGGCCGAGGCTGCGGCTGATCAGAAAGTAGGCCCCGCCCCCCTTAACCCGCGTGTTGGTCGCGACACCCGCCAGCGAAACCGCGGTCAGAGACGTAATCAGTTTCGCGCACAGCACGATGATGAGGGCATCGACAATACCGGACTGGCCAACGATCTGGCCGAGCCGCAGGAACATGATGACGCCGAGAATCGTGAGCACATTCGGCGTGAACACGCCGGCGAAGGTGCCAAAGCGCACGCGGTCCGCACCCGTTGTGTCGCCACGAACGTTCGAAGTGTCAGTCGTTGCCATAGCAGTCGGGTCATCCGCGCCGATTGGGTCGATCGACTATACTGGCGCGCCGCACGCAAATACGAATCCGATGACGTTTTCCCCCGCGGCCCTTTGGGCTAACTTTCTCGGCAACGCGCCACACTGGTACAAAGGCACGATCGCGGCGTTCCTGGTGCTGAATCCACTGCTGGCGCTGGCCCCGTTCGGCGGCGGCTTCGTGACCGGCTGGCTGCTGGTTGTCGAGTTCGTATTCTGTCTGGCGATGGCGCTGCGCTGTTATCCACTGCAGCCCGGCGGCCTGCTCGCGCTTGAAGCGGTGGTCATCGGCCTGACGCACCCGCCGAGCGTGCGCGACGAACTGTTCGGCAACTTCCCGGTGGTTCTGCTGCTGATGTTCATGGTCGCGGGCATCTACTTCATGCGCGAACTGCTGCTGTTCGCGTTCACGAAAATCCTACTCGGCGTGCGTTCGCAGGCTTGGCTGGCGCTGTTGTTCAGCGCCGTCGCGGCGCTTTTGTCGGCATTTCTGGATGCGCTGACGGTCACCGCGGTCATCATCAGCGTCACGGCGGGGTTCTACGCTATCTATCACCGCGTCGCATCCGGATTTCAGTTCGCGCATTCGCACAGCCACGATCACACCCGCGACGACCAGGTCGCCGACCACCATCGCGAGGACCTGGACCAGTTCCGCGCGCTGCTGCGCGGGTTGCTGATGCACGCGGCTGTGGGAACCGCCATCGGCGGTGTCTGCACGACCGTCGGCGAACCGCAGAACCTGCTGATCGCCGGAAAAATGGGTTGGGACTTCATGGAATATTTCGCGCGCATGGCGCCGGTAACCATGCCGGTCGTCGTGGTCGGATTCGCAACCTGTGTGCTGCTCGAAAAAACCCGTGCATTCGGCTATGGCACGCCGATCCCGGATCGCGTGGCAGCGATCCTGAGGGAGTCCGATGCAGCCGCGAGCGATTCCCGCAACGACCGCACCCGCATGCGCCTGTTGGTGCAGGCCATCGCGGCCACGTTCCTGATCGTGGCGCTGGCGTTCCACTGGGCCGAAGTCGGCCTCATCGGCCTGGCGGTGATCGTCATTCAAACGGCGTTCAATGGCGTCGTGGAAGAGCATCAAATCGGCCGCGCGTTCGAGGAAGCTCTGCCGTTCACGGCATTGCTGGCGGTGTTCTTCGTCATCGTAGCGGTGATTCACGATCAGCATCTGTTCACGCCGATCATTCACTACGTGCTGGCGCTCGAACCCGACGCGCAGCCGTCGATGCTGTACATTGCGAATGGGGTGCTGTCGGCGATCAGCGACAATGTGTTCGTTGCCACCGTGTACATCAACGAGGTGGAAGCCGCGTTCTCGGCCGGTGAGATCGCCCGCGATCACTTCGACCATCTCGCCATCGCGATCAATACCGGCACCAACATCCCGAGCATCGCGACGCCCAACGGGCAGGCGGCGTTCCTGTTCCTGTTGACATCGTCGGTAGCGCCACTGGTGAGATTGTCCTACGCGCGCATGGCCATCATGGCCGCACCGTATACGATCACGATGAGCGTGACCGGATACGTCTGCGTTCGCTGGTTCTTGTAGCCTCGCCGAGAGAAGATTACCCCTACGGGCCCATCCGGGCCGACACCGAAGCGGAGGCCGATCCATGTACCCAGGTCGATGGGCAAAGGAGTTCCCGAACAAGCCCGCGCTGATCAACGCCGCAACCGGCGTTACCGTCAGCTATCGCGAACTCGACGGCCGATCCAATCAACTGGCCCAGCTGATGTGGGATCGCGGTCTGCGCCGCGGCGACCACATCGCGATTCTGATGGAGAATCACGCGCGCTATTTCGATGTGGTGTGGGCGGCGCTGCGCTCCGGTCTGTATCTGACGACGATCAACCGTTATCTGACCACCGACGAAGCCGCCTATATCCTGGACAACTGCGAAGCGAAGGTGCTGGTCGCGTCGCACCACATGGCCAACGTCGCCGCCGGTTTGCCGAGCGCGCACACGCAGTGCCTCACGTGGCTGATGGTGGACGACGCAATCACGGGGTACCAGGCATACGACGAAGCCATTGCCGCGTATCCCGCGCAGCCGCTCGCCAACGAACCGTCCGGTGGCTTCATGTTGTACAGCTCCGGAACCACCGGAAGACCGAAGGGGATCCTGCGGCCGCTGCCGGACACCCAGATCGCCGACGACGCCGGTCCGGTCGGCGCGCTGCAGAAGCAGTTGTGGGGCTTCGATACGAACTCCGTGTATCTGTCCCCGGCGCCGCTGTATCACTCGGCGCCGCTCGGTTTCACCACCGCGACGCAGGCGCTCGGCGGCACAGTGGTAATGATGCCAAAATTCGATCCGGTGCTGGCATTGCAGGCAATGGCCGAGTATCGCGTGACACACAGCCAATGGGTGCCGACGATGTTTTCGCGGATGCTGAAGCTGCCGATCGAAGATCGAAGTGGCTTCGATCTGACATCGCACAAGGTCGCGATTCACGCCGCCGCACCGTGCCCGAAACAGGTCAAGCAGCAGATGTTCGACTGGTGGGGGCCGATCCTGTACGAGTACTACGGCGGTACCGAGTTGAACGGTTTGACCCATGTCACACCACAGGATTGGCTCAAATATCCCGGCACTGTCGGCAAACCGGTGCTCGGCACACTGCACATCTGCGACGAAGGCGGCGATGCGCTGCCCAACGGGGAGAGCGGACTGGTCTACTTCGAGCTACCGCAGATGCCGTTCGAATACTTCCACGATCAGGACAAGACCAAAGGTGCCCAGCATCCCCAACATCCGAACTGGAGCGCGCTCGGCGACGTCGGCTACGTCAACGACCAGGGCTATCTGTTCCTCACCGATCGCGCGACGTTCATGATCATCTCCGGTGGTGTGAACATCTATCCTCAGGAAATCGAGGACATCATGGTGATGCATCCGAAGATTGCCGACGTCGCGGTGGTGGGTGTGCCGAACGAAGAGATGGGCGAAGAAGTCAAGGCGGTCGTGCAGCCCGCTGTGGGGTGCGAACCGACTCCGGAGCTCGCGGCCGAATTGCTTGCGTACGCGCGCGAACACATCGCGCACTACAAATGCCCACACAGCATCGATTTCGAATCGGAACTTCCGCGTCTGCCGACCGGCAAACTCTACAAGCGAATCTTGAAAGACCGGTATTGGGGCAAGCACGATTCGCGCATCGTTTGAACAACGACCACGACGGAGCCACTCACATGAACAAAGTCGACGGCCTGCACCACATCGCAATCTGCACAGCGGACATGAAAGCGCAGATCGAATACTTCACCGACGTTCTGGGTACCGAACTCGTCGCGCTGTATTGGATGCACGGCGTGCCGAATACCTGGCACGGTTTTCTGCGTCTGAACGACGAAAGCGCAATCGCGTTCGTTCAGAACCCCGACGTCGGTAAAATTCCGGTCGAACTCGGCAAGACCCATGCTGGCAATCCCGGCGCCAATTGCGCACGGGGCGTGATGCAGCACCTGGCACTACGCGTGAAGAACGATAAAGAATTGCTCGCAATGCGCGACCGGGTCCGCTCGAAAGGCATCCCGGTGTTGGGGCCGATCGATCACGGTATGTGCAAATCGATCTATTTCGCGGGACTGGAAAATCTGAGTCTCGAACTATCGTGTTCAACCGAGGCAATCGACGCGCGCGCATGGATCGATCCAGAAGTCGTCGAACTCGCCGGCATCACGGCGCTTGAACTCGCGCGGTACAAGAAGCCGGCGGATTACACGGATCAGCGCGGTGGGATCAAACAACCCGGCATCGATGCGCCGGGACCGCACATGACCAACGATCCGTCCGGAACCCTCGCGGAAATGCTGGCGGCGCCAGACGACGTGATTCTGGCCAACAGCGAGAACCAGCCGCCGGTGAAGGTCGCTTAGTCCGATCGGCCAACGCCGCCGCCAACTGCAGCGCGTACGCGGCACACAAAGACTAGGGCGCAGCACCGTGAAAAGCGCGCCCAGCGGGTCGGAACGACCTCAACCTGACCTACTCTGACCCCAGCCATTGCAGCAACAGTTCGGTGACACGTTCCGAGGCCTGATCGGTCATGAAGTGCCCAATGCCCGGCAGCACTTCGAACCGGAACGGCGCGGTCACGAAGTGAGCAGTCTCCTCGGCCGCGATGCGACCAACGGTCGCATCCTGATCGCCCCACAGGTACATCGTTGGCACCTCGACCGGCGGCACATCCGGGAGCGCCAATGCACCGCTCGCGATTCGCGCCGCACGATACCAGTTGATCGCTGAATCGAGCGCCTCGAACGTGCCGAGCCGGCTCAGATACGCATCGACGTCGGCATCCGGCACGCCCTGGTTGCGCAAAGTTGCGCGCAGGCGGCGCGCGTCGTCGGCCAGCAGTTCGCGCGCGGCATTCGCATCCTGGAACGCCTTATGGTGCTTAGATCTGTCCGATTGACGAGCATCGGCCTTCATCGCGCGCGCGAATGCGGCGGGGTGCGGCCGCGACAGCACCGTCAAACTGTCCAACTCCCGCGGATACTGCGCCGCGATCAGCCACGACAGTTGTCCGCCCCAATCGTGTCCGACAAGGTGATAGTGCGAATAGCCCAACGATGCCGCCATGGTGCGAGCATCGGCGATCAGCCGATCGGTCGCATACGCATCGATCTCGCCCGGGCGCGCGAGCGGCGAGTAGCCGCGCTGGTTCGGCGCAACCGCAAAGTATCCCGCATCGGCCAGCGCCGGCAGTTGATGCCGCCAGCTATGACTGGTCTGTGGAAAACCGTGCAGGAGCAGGACCAGCGGCGAACCCGGCACACCGGCGGTGTCGGCTTCGAAAACGAGCCCGGAAGCCAGCAGTTGCAGCTGGCCGGTCACGGTCCAGCGACCCTGCCCATCAATTCGCCGACCGCCAGTTCGCCTTCGCGCGTCTGCCCGCCCATCTCCATGAAGCGCTTCATGTTGCGCTGCGCGCCGTCGGTGCGCAGCGTTCGCTGAAACAGATACGCCTCGTCCGGCAACGCGTCGGCCAACGGTTTCTCGGCGTTGTTGACGCTCTCCTTCGCGAGGCGCAATGCCTCCGGCGGAAACGTCGCCATCCGGCGCGCCAACGCAGCCACGAAGGGGCCGATTTCGTTCGCGTCGAAAATCCGGTTCAGATACCCCCAGCGCTCCGCATCTTCAGCGTTCAGATCGTCACCGCCGAGGATGATTTCGAGCGCGCGTCCACGGCCGACCAATCGAGGTAGCCGTTGCGTTCCGGTACCGCCAGGCAGAATGCCGAGTGGCACTTCCATCTGATTGATCTTGGTTTTGCCGCGCACCCCGAAGCGCATGTCGCACGACGACGCGAGTTCGCTGCCGCCACCGCCAACGCGACCCTCGATCTGCGCGATCGTCACCTTGTCCATCGTGCGGAAGCGCTCGCACATCGCGTGATAGTCGTTGAGTTCCGTGTCGCGCTGCGCGGGCAGTTCGGTGGGGAAGCTGAGAATTGCGCCGACGTCGAAATGCGCGAGAAAGAAATCGGGATCGGCACTCTTCAGCACGACGACGGTCAGGTTGGGGTCGGCTTTGAGCTCCTTGGATAGCGCTGCGAGTTCTGCGTAGAGCGGCACGGTGATGACATTGATCGGCGGATTCGCGATCGTGATCCAGGCGATGCGGCCCTCGATCTCCACTTTCAGCAGTTCATAGTCGTAGGCCATGTATCCTCCGTTGCAAATCCTGTCGGGCAATGCTCCGTCGTTTGTGCGCCGATGTCGATCGGCCGTGCAAAGAAAAGGCCGGTCTTCTCGCGAAGACCGGCCCTGTCAGGCGCGACCTTGGATCAGCCGCCGCCGAGCGTGTACCGAATGCCGACCTTGAACATGCGGCCAAACGGGTCGGCCGTGTAGGGGTCGTAGTTCAAATCGGACTGTACGGCTGGCGGATCTTCATCGGTGAGATTCATCACCGACAGCGACAACACGGTGCTGTCGTTGAACAACGAGACGTTGTAGTAGACGTCGCTGTAGGCGACCGAATCGATGTTCTTCAGCGGCGCGATCGTCGTCGACCTCGCGTCTCGGTAGTCGGTGATGTAGCGGAGCATGTACGTGAACCGATGCGGACCGTGCACATATTTGATCCACGTGTTGCCTTTGAAGTCCGGCAGAGACGTGAACGGCGTGCCCGTGTTCAACAGACCCGCAAAGTCGCCTCCGGCCGCAACGGTCGTACCGCCGAGGTCCTTGAAGTCTTCCGAGTCGTACTCGATCGTGTACGTGCCGGTTGCACCGAGCGACAGAACGCCGCCGTATACATCTTCAAAGTCGTACTGCGCGCTCGCGTCGATCCCGGTCGTTTTGATCTTGCCGCCGTTGATGAAGTTCACTTCGACGCGCTCGATCCCCGCCGGAGGCGTCGCAAACGGCGTGATGTGGCTTTGCAACTCCGCGCAATTGGGGCCAGGTGCACCAGGCGCGCCGGTGTAGCAATTCTGTGCACTGTAGGCACTGACGACTTGGTTCGGGTCAGTCACCTGGAACGGATCCTTGAAGTCGTAGTACCAGTAATCCATCGTCGCCGAAAATCCTCCAGCGTTGACGATGAACCCAACGTTCGTCGTCACCGCCGATTCCGACGTCAGTCTGGGATTCCCGACGGTGTCGACCGCCTTGAACGCGTTGGTCGGCGCGATGAAAACGAGCGCCGTGCCACGGCCACCGAGGAAACTCTGCGGCGGACCGCGGAATGTGGTCGTCGCGGACGCCCGAAATGCCAACCAGTCCAACGCCTGCCAGCGCAACGCAATCTTCGGATCCACCGTCGATCCCACATCCGAGCCGTAATCTTCGTAACGTAGCGCCAACTGCATGTCGAGCGTATCGAGGATCGGTAATGCGAATTCGGCGAACAACCCATAGACGTTGCGACTGGTGTTTTCCTCGTTGGTCCCCGCAAGAAACGCGAACGGTCCTGTTGGGAACGCGCAATTCAGCGACGGCGTCAAACCGAGAGTCACCGCATACGGATTGGTGAACGGACACGGAATAGCCGCCAGGTTCGTGTTGTCGTTCGCATCGAGATTGTATTTTTCGTTGCGCGCCTGGAATCCGGCCGCCCAACCGACCGCACCGCCGGGCAAGGTGAGCGGTGTTTCGCCGCTGAAGACCAAGTCCCACACCAACAGATCGCTCGTGGCGTCGTACTTTTGCTGACCAATGAGCCACCGCGTCATCTCCGGTGAATTCGCGACAGCCGGGTTGTACTGTGGGTTCACGATTCCGGTCACGACCGAGCGCTGAACCGCATTGGAGAACGGGTTGTAGTACTCGCACGGTCCAACGCCCGGTGTCGAGTTGGCCGGGTCGCTGCCTCCAGGAACGCAGCCAGGACCCCCGAGCCCATTGAGCGCAAAGGCCATGTTCTGCACGGACATGTCTTTGCCGTTCAAGTAACGTTCACGCCGCGACCAGGTCACGGCCATGTCATAGTTCACTGCCTCTTCGAACATGGAACCGGTCAACGCCGCGCCGAGCCTGAAGGTATCGGTGGCACGGCCCCCGGTCTGCGGCTTGCCGAAGAATCCGGTGACGCCGGCGTACCGGTTGATTGCGAACGCACCCTGTGGAACGCCTCCGACATCGGGAACGAACCCCGGGTTCTGCAGTTTCATGTCGACCAGGCCCGGATGCGTCGGCGCGATGTAGCGGTCTGGACCGAACAGCGATTGCGGCGGATACGACGGAGACGTATTCCAGCTGGGCATGTTCATCTTCGCGTACAACGCTTCGACGTGCAGTTTCGTTGTATCGCTGACGTCGTAGTTCAACTCGGTGAAGTATTTGTAGGTCGTCTGCTTCTCGGCCAGGTTGTCGAAGAACGTGAACTGGAAGCGGCACGCGCCGCCTGTGAAGTTGCCGAGCACCGCGCACCCGGGATCCGCTTGCGCTGCGAACGTCGTCGCCGGGTATACGGTCGCGGGATTCGAGATCGCCGAATAGCCACCGCCCGGATTCTTAGCGTAGGGCTGCAACGCCCAGTCGCGTTCCTTCACCGGAAGCTTCGCCCGCTGATCGTATTCGAACGCGAACATCAAGTGCAGGCGATCGCTGCCCCACCCATAGATCAGGCTCGCATCGGGATTGCCGCCATACCCTTCGGCGTCCTCGAGGGATTGGAACGAGCCGTTGACTTCGAAGCCTTCGAAGTTGCTGCGGGTAATGAAGTTCACGACGCCGGCAATCGCATCGGATCCGTAGGTCGCAGCCGCGCCGCCGAGCAACACCTCGGTCCTACCCAATGCGGACGTCGGAATGGCGCTGATGTCGACACCGTTTGCCTCCGTCGCGACCTGACGGCGGCCGTTGATCAGCACCAGCGTGCGCGACGCACCGAGGCCGCGCAGGTTGATCGTCGTGACCCCTTCGTTGCCTTGTCCGATGCCTTGAAACTGGTTCGTCTCACCGAGGTTGCCTGAGGTCACCGAGAGGTCCCGAACCATCTCGATGATGCTCGGGTTCCCCTGGTCCAACATGTCCTGCGCGGTGATCGATTGCACCGGCAGCGCGGCGTCCTTCGCAGACCCCTGAATGTAGGAACCTGTGACGACGATTTCTTCGACCGCGGTGTTCGCCTCCCGGGCTGCGGGATCAGCCCCGAACGCGGCGGACGCCCAGACACAAAACGCCGCGAGTGCGGCGTGGCTGATGTACTTCACGGTAATACCCCCTTGGTGATCCAGCTTTTGGCTTTCCACCGAATCCAACTCCCCAGCCGAGTTCGGTTACAACTTGATACACGCTCGTAACGACAAACTCAATACTTAATGGAAAAAAGATGAAAAAAAAGCCGGCCCTGGGGCCGGCTCGTATTCCAGAAGCACGAAAGTCAGCGCTGGTACAGCAACTCCAGTGCGATCGTTCTCGGCGCGCCCAAACCCTCGAATCCGCCATTGCCAAGCGGCAACGCTTCGATGAGGTAATCCTTGTCGTTGAGGTTTTTGCCAATCAGCGATAGAGCGCAGCAGATTGCCATCGTTCATGTTCCATTGCACCGCCGCGCGCGCGTCAACCAGCGTATAGGCCTTCTGCATCACCACAGCCACGACGTCGCGCCGCCGACGAGGGTGATGTCGTCCTGGCCGCGCCCGGTCACATTCAGCGACACGTTGTCGTTTCCGAAATCCTGCGAATAGATACCGGTCAACGGAGTAGTTGTACTTCGGCGCACGCCCGAGCGAATTACCTTTCAACGTCACCGAACGGACACGGACCCTGCATCGGCCGGCATGCAGGCAGATCCGTCGGGGTTGTATGGCACCCGCTCCGAACTGATCGAGATATCGTCGACACTGTTGTCCTGATACCCATACGACGCCATGATCGAGAACAGATCGTTCATCAGCCACGTGGACTGCAATTCGAATCCGTATTCGTCCACATCGCTGCCGTTGTTGACGATCGTGTTCGTGCCTGGCGGTACGCCGTCGTCGTCAGCACCGAGACCGAACTGGATGTCGTGCTGAATCGTGTAGAAGTCGTCAGGTTCAGCTGCAGCATGTGATCGAAGAATTCATTCTTCGAACCGATCTCATATGCGTCGGTGTTCTCCGGCCGAACGACAGAAACTTGCGGATCGTTGCCGCGGATGCTGAAGCCGCCACTGCGAAATCCCTGCGCATACCGCGCATACACCATGTTGTCGTCGGTCAGGTGGAACGTCGCCGTGGCTTCCCCGATCGTCTTGTTCCAGTCGTTATCGCTGTTGATCGGGAATGGCGGCAGCGCTGGCGCCCGAATTCGCGCCGTTCGGTACTTGGATCGAGCCGAGCGGCACGTCGGCCGGATAGAACGCCGTCTTGAAGCTGATGTCCTGCTGGATTCGTCGCAGCCCGCCGCTCAATTGCGAGCCGGTCGGTGACCTGCTAGTTGATCGCGCCATAGATGGATTTCGACAGATCCTGTTGATTGGCTTCGCTGATACGAGCCGATGCCACCGTCTGGCACACCGCATCACCCACGCCCGGAATCGGGTTCGGATAAAGTCCGAACGTGCCGCGCAGGGCAACCCCGGCGGGGCACCAAAGCGGGCTGCATGCCGGCAATTGCAGCACCTGGTTCGTGCCCTGGCGGAAGTCGAGCGACGTGTTGTAGTACAGCGCGCCCGAGCGTGTATGTCATGTTTGCTCGTCAGGTCGCCGCTCAGGCGCAGTTCTTCACTGGTGGTCTGACAGATTCTGGTTGCGCAGCGTGTGCAGCTGTGGCAGCGGAACCGCAGCGGTGGCCAGTGTGGAGTTGTCGAAGTCCTGCTGAACGATGTCTTTGGACGTGACCACGCCGGTGATCGATTCCAATGTCGTGCCGTTGCCGAGATCCCACTGCACGTTCAGTCCCCACGTGTCGACGTTGTACTTCACCGGCTGCTTCAGGTTTGCCTGCGTCTTGAATGGGTTCTTGCCGTCGATAGAAAGGATCGTTCGGAACGCCATAATTGCCGGTGTCGTCGATGTTGTCGTACCACAACGTCGCTGTCAGCTCATCGACCGGTTGCCACTTCAATGCCGCGCTGTAGGTTTTGTAATCGACGTTGCTGGCATCGGCCTGGCGCGTCGTGTTCTGGTACACGCCGTCGCGATTCACTCGACATGCCGGCGATTTTCAGCGCCAGTTCGTCGTCGATCAGCGGAACGTTGATGCGTCCTTTGTAGATCTGATCGTTGTACGTGCCGCCTTCGATGGATGCTTTGTACTTGAGTTCATTGAATTCCGGCTGCGAACGCTGGATGACGATCGTGCCGCCGGTGGTGTTCTTGCCGTACAGCACACCTTGCGGACCGCGGTTCACTTCGATCTGATCGACATCGAACATATCGACGAGCTGCCCGGTATTGGTCGCTTGAAACAGACCGTCGACGACCACACCGACCTGCGGTGGCGTGGTCTTCTCGACATCGGCACTGCCGATACCGCGAATGAAAATCGCGCCCATGCTCGGCCCGGCGGTCTGCTGAGCAATCGACACGTTCGGCATCAATCCATCCATGTCGACGAGCGTGTATGGCGCGATGCGCTGCAGATCCTGCTGGGTGTAGGCCGATACCGAAACCGGTACGTCCTGGATCTGTTCCTCCTCACGCCGCGATGTCACGACGATCTCTTCGATTACCCGCTTAGCGCTGGGATCGGCGCCGGTTCGCGGCGAGCGCTGTCGCGGGAGACCCGCGACGAACGCACACGCATACGACGCCAGTAACAGCCTTGCGAATCTCATGCTCGTTGATCTCCCCATTTTGTCTGCCGTGGCCGGCAGCGTCTTGATCGCCTCGAACTCCCCGCTCACCCAAAAACAGGCAAGGCTGACTCTTTTAAAAGATCGCCATCAGAGAGTCAATGGTGGTAAGTCGCGCGAATTACGGTTGTCCTACCCAACTGAAAGACAAAGGACCGGCGCATCCGTTGCCGCCGCGTTCGGTTCGCCCGCTGAATTCGACGCACTCTTCTCCCCTTAGACATATCGTCAGGCAGGAGCGCTGCTGGCACCGGCACACCGCTTGCCGCGGGCTTGTGGGGTACCTCGGGAACCTGCAATGATTGCCTACGGCTCGATTCCACGTTCGGAGATCTCCATGACCGCAGAATTGAAACAACGTGTTGTCGAATGCATCGACACAGTCGCGCAGACCCTGCTCGATGTCTCGCACGACATCCATGCTCATCCGGAACTCGCCTTCAACGAACATCACGCCAGCGGCGTGCTGTGCAACGCTCTGGCCGCTGCCGGCCTGCCAGTGCGTAAATCCGTATACGGACTCGAGACCGCGTTTGAAAGCGAAATCAGCGGTCCTCGCCGCGGGGCACGCGTTGCAGTGCTGGCCGAGTACGACGCGCTGCCCGGCATCGGCCATGCGTGCGGGCACAACCTCATTGCGACATCGGCGCTCGGGGCGACGCTTGCACTCGGCGCGGTCCGCGAATCGCTGTGCGGCACGGTGCGTCTGTTGGGAACGCCGGCCGAGGAGAAGGGCGGCGGCAAGGAACTGATGATTCGCGCGGGCGCATTCGACGGTGTCGATGCGGCAATGATGATGCACCCGTCCGGGATCAACCTGACCACGATGCCGTGTATCTGCGTTGCCGAAGTACGTGTCGAATACCACGGTCGATCCGCGCACGCATCTGCGATGCCGCATCGCGGCATCAACGCGCTCGACGGATTGTTGCTCGCCTATCAGGCGATCTCGAATCTGCGCCAACACATTCAGGCGACCGAACGCATCCACGGCATCGTCACCGACGGCGGCATGGCACCGAACATCGTGCCGGATTTCGCCGCCGGCGACTTCTATGTGCGCGCCGCAAATGTAGAAGATCTCGCGCAGTTGAAGCCGCGCGTGCAGGCGTGTTTCGAGGCGGGTGCGACGGGCAGCGGGTGCAAAGTCGACGTGCGCTGGGCGAATGTAGATTACCTCGACCTGAATGTCAGCTGGCCGATGGCGAAATGCTTCCAACGCAATGCCGAAAGTCTCGGCCGTTCGTTCTTTCCAATCGAAAAGCTACCGGCCGGTTCGAGCGGCAGCACCGACATGGGCAACGTCAGCTATCGCGTGCCGTCGATCCACCCTATGCTCGCCGCGGCGCCGAGCCACGTCGTGATTCATCACCCCGACTTCGCCAAATGGGCGGGTTCCGAAATGGGTGATGCCGCGGCACTCGACGGTGCCAAAGCGCTCGCGATGACGGCCATCGATTATCTGATGTCACCGGCGCTTCAGCAGGAGTGCAAGCGCGCCTTCGAGGTGTCGGTGGGGCTTTCCTGAAAGTATCTGGCCTGAACGACCACGCCGCGAGCGTCTGGATATTCGGGTACGGTTCGCTGATCTGGCGTCCCGATTTCCCGTTTGCCGAACGCAAACCGGCCCGCATTACCGGCTGGAGCCGCCGCTTCTGGCAGGGTTCACATGATCACCGCGGCGTTCCGAACGCGCCGGGGCGTGTGGCTACATTGATCGCACAACGAGATGCCATCTGCGATGGAGTTGCGTACCGCATCGAACATTCCGTTTTCGACCACCTCGATCACCGCGAGAAGAACGGCTATGAACGCCACGCGGTCGCGCTGACGTTCGCGGACGGCCGCGCACCCGGCGTGGCGTACATCGCGCCTCCAGACAACCCTGCATATCTCGGCACTGCATCGCTCGATACGATCGCGCGGCAGATTCTCGTCAGCCGCGGACCGAGCGGCAGCAACACCGAGTACCTGTTCGAGCTCGCCGAGGCGCTGCGTGAACTTGACCTCGACGATCCGCACGTGTTCGAGTTGGAAGCTCGTCTGAAACAGCTGAAGATGGATGGACATACGCCTGCTGCCTGAACACGAACGCTTCCGCGACGAAGTGCGTGACTTTCTAGACACGGCGCTCGACGATGACCTGCGCGACGGGGCGCGGTTCTGTGCGGGCGTGTTCCAGGATTACGCAACGAACATCCGCTGGCACCGCATTCTGTATGCCAAAGGCTGGATCGCGCCGAGCTGGCCGAAACAATACGGCGGCACCGGGTGGGATCTGCTGCAGCGCCACATCTTCACCACGGAGGCGAGCCTCGCCGGCGCGCCGGGTGTCGCACCGATGGGGCTCGGCATGTGCGGACCGATGCTGATCGGGCACGGCACATCGGAGCAGCGCACGTTCTATCTGCCCCGCATCCTGTCGGGCGAAGACTACTGGTGTCAGGGCTACTCCGAGCCCGGCGCCGGATCGGATCTCGCATCGCTACAACTGCGTGCAGACATCGACGGCGAACACTACGTGCTCAACGGCACGAAAATCTGGACGACGCATGCGCATCACGCCAATCGCATGTTCTGTCTGGTGCGCACCGATTCGGGCGGCAAGCCGCAGCAGGGCATCACGTTCCTACTGCTGGACATGAACAGTCCCGGCATCAGCGTCGAACCGATCCTGTTCGTCTCCGGCGAGCACGAAGTCAATCAGGTGTTCTTCGACAATGTGCGCGTGCCGCGCGCGAATCGCGTCGGTGCAGAAAACGACGGCTGGACCGTTGCGAAGTATCTGCTCGAATTCGAACGCGGCGGCGGCGGTTCGGCGCGCATGCAAGCGTCTCTGACGCG
The DNA here is from genome assembly GCA_963812255.1 of uncultured Gammaproteobacteria bacterium. GTDB lineage: Bacteria > Pseudomonadota > Gammaproteobacteria > Pseudomonadales > Azotimanducaceae > DATJGR01. Next base: position 1,049,538 of record CAWEUM010000003.1, read on the forward strand.
GTTGCAGCGTCTGGCGTCTCTGACGCGTGCGGAAGGGGGCAGCCTCGCGGACGATCCAAGCTTCGCGCGCAAGCTCACCACCGCGCAGATCGATCTGATGGCGATTCAGTACACCGAGTTTCGAATCCTCGCGGCTCTGTCCCAAGGCGGCAATCCCGGTCCGGAATCCTCGATCCTGAAGAATCTTGGCGCGAACATGAGCCAGCGGATTTCCGAACTCGCGGTTGAAGCGATCGGCTACTACGCATCCCCGCATCAGCCGGAAGCCCGTACCGTCGGCCGCAATGTCGAACCCGTGGGTCCCAACGAGGCTATCGTGGTGCTGCCGAACTATCTCAACTACCGCGCCTCTTCGATCGCCGGCGGCAGCAACGAAGTGCAGAAAAACATCGTCGCAAAACTCGTGCTGGGCCTGTAGGCGGAAAGAGGGGCAAAGTAACTCTGCCCCCTTTCCTCTCACCGCCGTGGGCGAAAGAGATCCCGTGTCAAGCCGTACGCGCGCAAGTCGTCCGGAACCTCTTCGCCGCAGACCAATGCGGCGCTGAGGCGTGCCATCGACGGGGCCGTCTGAATACCGAAGCCGCCTTGGCCCACAAGCCAGAAGAAACCGGGTGCGTCCGGATCGAAACCCACCACGGGCACGCTATCGGCAACGAACGAGCGCAGTCCGGCCCAGCGGTGTTCGACCCGTTCGACAGAACGATTCGTCGCGCGTTCGAAGCGTTCGATCGCAACCGCAATATCGATTTCCTCAGGCTGCGCATCGCACGGCTCACTCGGCGTCTGATCGGCCGGCGACAACAGCAACCGGCCCGCGTCGGGCTTGAAATAGAACGCGCTCTCGATCTCGTGAACGATGGGCCAGCGGGCGAGGTCAGGATGATCGCAACGCAGCAGTACTGCGGTTCGTCGTTTTGGCACGAGTCCAACCGCCGCGATACCGGCAAGCTTCGCCACCTGGTCACCCCACGCCCCGCACGCATTTACGACCACATCGAACTGACGACGTTGCCCGGCCGCGTCGAGACGCCACTGGCTGTCGACGCGCGAGATCGAATCCACGGTAGCATCGGTCACCAGTTCCCCACCATTCGCACGCAGAACGCGGCGAAACCCGTTCAGCAAGCCGTGCACGTCGATGTCCAGCACGTTCGGGTCCGACACCACACGCGCCACCGATTCCGGCCGCAGGATCGGCACGCATCGCAGCGCCTCTGCGGAGTCGATCTCGACGAGGTCTGGACACAGCGCCTGCCAGCGTTCGAGATAGGCATCGACGAGATGCGCTTTGGCAGCCGTCGCAGTCATGATGTCGCCGCGCGGCGTCACCAGCGGCGCATCGGCGAACCCCGGCGGTGGACGTTCGAAGAACGAACGGCTCGTCCGAGTGAGTGCAAAGATCGTCGCGTTCACGTAAGGCTCGATGTACGACGCCGCCGAGCGACCCGAACTGTGGTAGCCGATCGCGGACTCGGCCTCGAGAACCGTCACATCGCAATGCGGCGACAACTCGGCCGCGCATGACAGGCCCGCCATGCCGCCGCCGACGACAACGACCTGTCTGCGTGCCGTCCCGCGAGTCGCTCGACTGGACAATCGCTTTCCCCTGCGTGAACCGTTCGTAGCAACGTTGAATTATGATGACGCCCATCCAACCAATCCACCGCAGAGGGGAGACGATGAGCCAACTGGTACTGCGCGATGACGATCAGGGCCTGTGCGTCCTGACCCTGAACCGGCCCGACGCGTTGAACGCATTGAGTCCGAAACTGTTCGTCGAACTGCGGGCGCATGTCGATGCACTCGCGGCACAGACCGAAACGATTGGCTGCGTGATTCTGCGCGGCAACGGTCGGTCGTTCTCCGCCGGCAACGATCTGAAAGCCATCACATCGGGTGAAATCGCACCGAGCCGACACTTCCAGGCGGAGACCCTCGAAGCGATCGAACGTCTGCCGCAACCGGTCATCGCCGCGGTGCAGGGTCATTGCTACACGGGTTCACTCGAACTCGCGCTCGCGTGCGACGTCATCATCGCGGCAGAAGGCGCCCGTTTCGCCGATACGCACGGCAAGTGGGCGATGTCCCCGACATGGGGTATGAGCCAGCGGTTGCCACGCCGCGTCGGCATCGGCCGCGCGAAGGAATTGATGTTCAGCGGACGCGTCGTCTCGGGTAAGGAAGCGACACAAATCGGCCTGGCCGTCGACTGCGTGCCCGACGCCGAACTGATGGCGACCGCCATTGCGACCGCGCGCACGTTCCTGGGCAACTCGTGGTTCACGCTGCGCGCCGACAAAATGCTCGTCAACCGCGGCCTGGACTACACGCTGTCGGACGGGCTGCAGTTCGAGCGCGCGAACAGCCCGAGACGCGGCCCGGACCTCGAAGAGCGCATGAAGGCGTTCAGCAAACGCGGTTGATGAACGCAGCCGCAACGTCGGCCAGTTCTTCGAACACCGAATCAGCACGCGTCCGACTGCGCTTCAACACGTTGTAGCCGTGATCGGCGGTGTCGAGCCAGACGAGTTCGGCAAGCGGACTCAGTCCGGCGGTCACACCGCTCAAGAGATTCTGCTCCGCCAGCGCATCGCGTGTGCCGGACAAAAACAGCATCGGGATTGCGATGCGATCGAGATGTGCAGCGCGCGACGTATCGGGCTTGCCGGCCGGGTGTAGCGGAAACGAACAGAAGATCAGGCCGCGCACGTCGCCGAGATCGTGCTCGAGGATCGCGTGCGACGCCATGCGGCCGCCAAATGAATGGCCACCAAGAAACAGCGGTGTATGCTCCACCAGCAGGTGCGCCTGCCCGACGGCGGAGGCGATTGCCGCCGTGGATACCGCTCGCGAATCGACGCGGCCTCTGCGCGTCATACCCGAGCGCGTTTCCATGAACGGAAAGTTGAATCGCAGCACCGCGACGCCCCGACGAGCCAGCTCAGTCGCAATCGACGTCATGCTCGCATGATGCATGTCCGCACCGGCGCCGTGTGCGAGCACGACTATGGCCCTGGCATCGCTCGGCTCGAACAGAATCCATGAAACATCGGCGGACGCCGCTTCGACTCGAAATCGTCCGTCGCGGCTAGCGAACGTGCGCACCATCGCTCGACATCAATTCACCTGGCGCTCGCGGCCTTCCCAGAATGGCTTGCGCAGCTCGCGCTTCAGCACTTTGCCGGATGGATTGCGCGGCAACTCCGCGATGAATTCGATCGTCTTCGGCAATTTGAAGCCGGCGATGCGCGTGCGCGCGAAGCCGATCAGTTCATCCGCGGTCACGTTCTCGCCGGGTTTGCACACGACGATCGCCTTGACCCCTTCGCCCCAGCGCTCGTCGGGCACCCCGATCACTGCGACATCGGCAACCGCGGGATGACCGAACAGTGCGTTTTCCACTTCGGCTGGATAGATGTTTTCGCCGCCCGATACGATCATGTCCTTGACGCGATCGTGCACGTATACATAGCCGTCTTCATCGAGATAGCCGGCATCCCCGGTGTGCACGTAGCCGTCGATCAACGTCTTGTCGGTGGCGTCCGGCAAGTTCCAGTAACCGAGCATATTCGCCTTCGACTTGATGCAGATCTCACCGACACTCCGCGGCGGTAGGGGTTTGCCGTGTTCGTCGACGACTTTCAGCTCGACGCCCGGATACGGCTTGCCGGCCGAGCGCATCCGCTCGTTGCCCGCCACCTCGTGATCCTGCGGTGGCAGATACGTCGCCGCACCGGTGGTCTCGGTCATGCCGTACAGCTGCACGAAGCCGCATTTGAATACCGCGATCGCCTGACGCAACAGATCCAACGGAATGGGTGAGGCGCCATACATGATGTATTCGATGTTGCCGAAGTCGGTGTGCTGCGCGCGTGGATGCTGCACGACCATGCGAATCGCCGCGGGCACCAGGAATACTTTCGAGATACCGTGTGTTTCGATCAGCTCGAGGGTTGCACCCGGATCGAACTCGGAGACGACGACATTGGTCGCGCCTGCGCGCAGGCCCCACACGCCGTAGCCGACTCCACCAATATGAAAACTCGGCATCGCGACCAGGCTGACGTCGCGGTCGGTCCACGCGTTCCACTGCATGTCGTCGTTCGGTGCCAGACGCTGCAGATCGAAGAAGCAACAATGCTGCAGCTGCACACCTTTCGGATGGCCGGTGGTGCCGCTGGTGTACATCTGAATCGCAACGTCTTTGGGGCGCACCGCAATCGCCGGATCATCGGCGCGCTGCGCGTCCCGCCACTGCGAGAAGTCCTGCCATTCGTGGTGCAGCCCACTCATCGCGATGATCTGCTTCACGTGGGTCAGGCTATCCTTGATCTCGGCGACGAGGCCAAAGAAATCCGGACCGACGCACAACACCTCGGCGCGGCTGTCGTTCAGGATGTAGGCAACTTCCGGCGGCGCGAGCCGCCAGTTGATCCCAACCGATACGGCACCGGCCTTCGCCGCACCGAACACCAGCTGATAGAACAGGTCGGAGTTCTTGTCGAGAAAACCAACCCGACTACCGGACGTCGATCCCGCGGCGAGCAATCCATTCGCAACGCGATTCGTGAATTCGTCGAATTGCCGATAGGTGGTCTCGCGGCCGTCGTAGTGGAACGCGACGTTGTCGCCGCGTTCGCGCGCGTGAAAGCGGGTCAGCGCCGCGAGCGTGTCGATGTCGTTGACGTGTGCCACAGCCGTTAGCCCGGCAGTTCCGCCGCGGTGTTGACGATCTTGCCAACGAGGCCATATGCAACAGACTCTTCCGCGCTCATCCAATAGTCACGGTCCGTATCGACCGCGACCCGTTCCAACGGCTGGCCGGTTTGTTCAGCGATGATCTGATTGATCCGCTCACGCGTCTTGATGATCTCGCGCGCCTGGATCGCAATGTCTGTGGCATCGCCGCCGAAGCCGCCGGACGGTTGGTGGATCAGGAACCGGGTATTCGGCAGCGCATAGCGATGTTCCTTCGCCGGCGCGAGATAGATGTGCGTCGCAATCGAGCCGACCCAGCCGGTGCCGACCGTACGCACGACCGGGCCGATGAATCGAATCATGTCGTAGATCGTGTCACCAGACTCGACGTGGCCGCCGGGCGAGCCGATGAAGATCGTGATCGGCGCGCTCCCTTCGTACGCAAGCGCCAACAACTTCTCCGCGGTTCGCTGCGCCACTTCTTTGTTGATCTCACCGAAGATCGTCAACGTGCGATGCTTCAGCAGCGTGTTCTCGAGAAAGTTGAACTGCTTGACCGCGTCGAGCGCCTCTTCGCCGTTCATGCGATGCCGGGACGAACTCATGACCGCCTGCTCCTGAAAAAATCTGTGGATGGCCGTCATGGTACTCGAAAGGACTCATGGGGTCAGAGTGCTTTTCGCGGCTGAAAAGCACTCTGACCCCATGAGTCTTCCGGGTTAAGCTTCATCACGCTTTCTTCGAAGGAATGTTCGTATGCCGATGCATCCTGAATACGTCGCGCTGTTGCAACAGTTGGCAGCCGAGCCCGGCCCGGCGTTGTCCGATATGCCCGTCAGCGACGCGCGCGCGATGTATCGGTTGATGCGTCCGGCCGCGCCCGAACTCGAGGTCGCGCGGGTTCAGAGTCGAACGATTCCGGGTCCAACCGGCGCAATACCGGTTCGTATCTATACACCGAGCGACAGCAAACCCTTGCCACTGCTGATCAACTTTCACGGCGGCGGTTGGGTGATCGGCGATCTCGAAACAGCCGATGCGGTGTCGCGCGAATTGTGTCGGCGCGTCGGCTGCGCCGTCGTATCGGTCGACTACCGGCTCGCGCCAGAACATCGATTCCCCGCCGCGGTAGACGATGCGTACGCGGCAACCTGTTGGGCGGCCGACAATGCCGCGGCGCTGAACGGCGATGCGAGAAAGATCGCGGTTTTCGGTGAGAGCGCGGGCGCAAACCTCGCGGCCGTCGTCACCCAGCTCGCGCGCGACCGCAACGGACCCTCGATTGCCTATCAGCTACTGGCGTATCCCGTCACCGACGCCGATTTCGACACCCTTTCGTATCGCGACAACGCCGACGGCTATCTTTTGACGCGCGCGAGCATGGAATGGTTCTGGAATAGCTATTGTCCGAATCCGTCCGACAGAAAAAATCCGTTGGCGACGCCGTTGAACGCGAAACGCTTCGCAAACCTTCCACCTGCGCTGATCATGACGGCAGAATTCGATCCACTGCGCGACGAAGGCGAAGCCTATGCCGCGAAACTGAAGGCGGCAGGCGTCACGGTCGACTGCGTCCGTTTCGATGGGCTGATCCACGATTTCCTCGCGATGAGTCGCCAGCTGACGGCCGTCGAACCTGCGATGGACAAAGCCGTCGACGGCTTACGCAATGCCCTTCTCTGATTCCGCGGCGACAAACGGCGGCGGCCACTTCGATGCGGTACGTTGCGTCGAAAACCTGCTCGGTGTCCGTAACGTCACATGTACGCCGATTACCGCCGGCGTCTCATCACAGTTGTGGCGCGTCGATGCCGGCGATCAGACGTATTGCCTCAAACGGGCGCTGCCGCGGCTGAACGTTGCGCAGGAGTGGCTCGCGCCCGCGCGGCGCAACGCCGAAGAGGTGCGCTGGTTGCAATTCGCAGCAAGCATCGCGCCGTGCCAGGTACCGGCGGTGATTGCGTCGGACACCGACATGCACGTCGCGATTCTCGGCTGGTTCGAGCCGGCACGCTTCACGAACTGGAAAGTGCAGTTGATGCAAGGACTGGTGCGTCCTGCCGTCGGCACCGAGATGGGCGAGTTGCTGGCCGCGATCCACCGCCGCAGCAGCGAACAGCCGGAACTCGCCGCGACATTCGACAACCTGGACCTGTTCACGGCGCTGCGACTGGAGCCGTTCTTCGTCGCCGCGGCGCGAGACAATCCCGAGGTTGAACATCGCCTGCTGGAGGCGATCGATCACCTGAAAACCTATCGCACCGCACTGATTCACGGCGATGTCAGCCCGAAGAACATCCTGATCCACATCTCGCGGCCGCCGGTGCTGCTCGACGCCGAATGCGCGTGCTGGGCCGACCCGGCGTTCGACGTCGCGTTTCTCGCCACGCACCTGCTACTCAAGGCCGCACACGTGTCGGGATTTCGCGATTGGTTTTACGAAACGATCAACCACCTGCTCGCGGCCTACGAGCGCGCCGCCCCCGAGCCCGTGTCCGAGCGACTGCTGCTGCTGGTACCCGCGCTGCTATTGGCGCGCGTCGACGGCAAATCACCCGCGGAGTATCTCAGCTACAAAGTGCGCGCCAAAGTCCGGACACACGCATTGCGATTGCTGCACGAACCGTCCGCGTCGTTCAACGCGATGGTCGAGGACTGGCGGCAGGCATTCTTTCCGTGACCCGCATCGATAGCGCGAGCGCGCGGTCGATCTACGATTCGCGCGGCCGACCGACGATCGAAGTCGAACTGCGTGCCGGCGACGCAATGGGACGCGGAGTTGCACCTGCCGGGGCATCGAGGGGCGCCTTCGAGGCGCATGAGCGCCGCGATGCCGACCGACTGGGTGTCGAAGATGCGTGCACGCTGTTTCGGCTGGAGATCGCGCCGGCGCTGCTGGGAAATGATTGCAGCGATCAAGAGCAGATCGATCGGTTGCTGATCGAATTGGATGCGAGCGAGCAACGCAGGCGGCTCGGCGGCAACACGTTGATCGCAACATCGATGGCCGCGCTACAGACCGCCGCGGCGGCGCAGCGCGAGCCACTGTGGCGATACCTTGCGCAAACCAACGATCTCGCGATGCCGCGGCCGCAGGTCCAGATCATCGGTGGTGGAGCGCATGCGCACGGCCGCATCGACATCCAGGACATCATGGCCCTGCCGCTGGGCGCCGCCGACTGGCAGACGGCACTCGACTGGTGCGCGCGCGTCTATCGTGCAGCCGGTGAGATTCTGGCCGACGCAAACCAGTTGCGCGGTGTCGCCGATGAAGGTGGATTCTGGCCCGACGTCGATGGTAACGAAGCCGCGCTCGACGTGATGCTCCGCGCCATCGAGCGGGCGGGATTACGGCCGTTCGACGACGTCGCCATTTCGCTCGACCTCGCCGCCAGCCAGTTCTACCGAAACTCCGCCTACCGGCTGGACGCGGACGCACACGAGTACGCGCCAGACGAATGGGTCGAGCAACTGGCGCAGTGGTGTCACCGTTACCCGGTGCGACTGGTCGAGGATCCATGCGCCGAAGACGATCAGGAACACTATGCCGCACTTCGCGCCACCATCGGCCCGCGGGTAGCCATCGTCGGCGACGACCTTGTCGTGACCAATGCAGATCGAATCCGAAACGCCGCGGACCAGGGGTTGATCGATGCAGCATTGATCAAACCCAATCAGGCCGGCACCATCAGCGAGGCGCACGCTGCGCTCGATGCGTGCAATGCGGCCAACGTGCTGCCGATCGTATCGGCACGCTCCGGCGAAACCGAAGACACCTCGATCGTTCATTTGGCGGTCGGCTGGCGCGCGCCGATGTTGAAAATCGGCTCGATCACGCGCGGGGAACGAACCGCAAAATGGAATGAGGGAACACGAATCGCCGAACGCTTGCGCTCCGACGGCGCATTGTTGCCGTTCCCTCCAACAGCACAGGTAACAGGACGGTCAGAGCTACTCTGACCCTCTATCAGGAGAGCTTCTTATGCACTTCGCCATCTACTGCGTGGACAAGGCCGATGCGCTCGATCTACGCATGGCCAATCGGCCTGCGCATCTTGCCTACATCGACACGAAGCCGATCGAAATAATCCTCGCCGGGCCGCTGCTCGGCGCGGACGGCGGAATGCGCGGTTCGCTATTCATCGTCGAGGCCGACGACCTCGCGCAGGCGCAGCGTTTCAGTGAAGCCGATCCGTATCGGAAGGCGGGTCTGTTCGAGCGCGTCGAGATCACCGGATTCCGCAAAGTCGTACCCGGATAGAGTTGCGTTAAGTGAACGTGATCTACAACTACGCCGCAGCGCCGGAGTTTACCGACGTGCTCGGCGCACTGGTTGCCACGGGTCTCGATGTTTCGATCTGTCCGGAGTCGGACGACACGCATCTGTTCGAACTGCTGCGTGAAACCGATGTCTTGTGGCATTGTCTGCGTCCGGTCGACGCCGCGGTGATCGACGCCGCGCCGCGATTGCGTCTGGTGCAGAAGATCGGAGTCGGCGTGAACACCATCGACCTCGAGCGCGCCCGCGCCCGCGACATAGCCGTGTGCAACATGCCGGGTACCAACAGCCGAGCTGTGGCGGAGCACACGCTCGGCCTGATGCTCGCGGTGCTGCGGCAGATCCGCCTTTTCGATGCCGAGGTGCGCCGTGGCGACGGTTGGACATGGCCGGCTGTGCGCCAGGACCGGCTCGGCGAGATCGCCGGGCGAACGATCGGCCTGGTCGGCTTCGGTAGCATCCCGCAGATGCTTGCACCGACCCTCACGACGATGGGCGCACGAGTCATCTACACCGCCCGGTCGGAGAAGGGGCAGCAGCCGTTCGAATTCGTCGAACTGGACGCACTGCTCGAACGCGCCGATATCGTCAGCCTGCATGTGCCGCTGACCGATGCGACCCACCACCTGCTGAACGCACAACGCTTCGCGCGGATGCGACGCGGCAGCGTGCTGATCAACACCGCGCGCGGCGCGTTGATCGACGAAGCCGCACTGGTCGCCGCCCTCGACGCGCGTCAAATCGCGGCGGCCGGTCTCGACGTCTTCGACGGTGAACCGGTCGCGCCGGGCAACCCGCTGCTGCAACGCGACGACGTCGTGCTGACACCGCACATCGCTTGGCTGACGCGCGAGACGCTGCAACGCAGTCTCGACGTTGCCGTCGCAAATTGCCATCGCCTGGCAAACGCGCAACCATTGCTGCACCGGGTCGTCTGAACGGAGTCGCACTTGACCGACAGGAAAGCGATCGTCATCGGCGTCGGCCCCGAAGCGGGTCTCGGCGCACGTCTCGCGGAACGATTCGCCAGCCTCGGATTGCACGTCTTCGTAGCGGGTCGCACGCAAACCGATCTCGATCGCGTGGCGCGTTCGATCACGACGAACGACGGCCACGCAACCGCAGTCGTCACCGACGCGACCGACGAAGCCGCCGTGATCGGTCTATTCGATCGCGCCGAGGCTGCGCCGGGCGGGCCGATCGACGTCGCGATTTACAACGCGGGCAACAATACGCCGGGGCGCATCGTCGACATGGATGCCGAGTATTTCGAAAATGCATGGCGCGTCGGATGCTTTGGCGGCTTCCTGTTCGGCCGCGAGGCTGTCCGACGCATGCTGCCGAACCAACGTGGCACGTTGTTGTTCACCGGCGCCAGCGCGTCCCTGCGCGGGCGCGCGAACTTCGGTGCCTTCAATGCCGCCAAGGGTGCATTACGCAATCTCGCGCAGGCGATGTCCAAGGAATACGGCCCCCAGTTCATCCACGTCGCGCACGTCGTCATCGACGGTCCGATCGGCGGCGACAAGATCATGCGCGGCTTTCCGGAATACGCGAATCGGCTCGGTGAAGCGGGCCTGATCAATCTCGAAGGTATCGTCGACGCCTTTCAGTACCTGTACAAACAGCCGCGCAATGCGTGGTCGTTCGAGGTCGACGTGCGCACCTCGCAAGAAAAGTGGTAGCGCCGCTCTGGTCGCCGTCCGCGGCCGATATTGCCACGAGTCACCTCGATCGATTCAGACGCCGCACCGGCCATGCCGACTACGCGGCATTGCACGCGTGGTCGGTTGCTTCGCCCGACGCGTTCTGGAGCACGCTGTGGGATTTCGCCGAGATCGCCGGCGAACGCGGCGACGTCGCCGCTCGATACCTCGATCGGATGCCCGGCGCGAGCTGGTTCCCGGACGCGCGCGTCAATTTCGCCGAGAACCTGCTGCGCCGGCGCGACGCGGCCACCGCCCTGATCTATCGCGATGAATCGGGCGCACGACAGACATTGACGTTTGCGGCGCTGCGCGAACGCGTCGCTCACGTCGCCGCGCATCTGCGCGACCTCGGTATCGGGCCCGGGGATCGCGTCGCTGCGATCGTGCCGAATCGCATCGAAACTGTCATCGCGATGCTTGCGACGACCGCGCTCGGGGGCGTCTGGAGTTCCTGTTCTGCGGATTTCGGTGCGGCGGCGATCGTCGATCGCTTCGGCCAGGTGAAACCGAAGCTGCTGATCGGCTGCGACGGCTACTGCTATGGCGGTAAATGGTTCGATTGTAGAGCGCGGCTGATCGAGGTCGCCAACCGCCTGCCCAGCGTACGCACGACGTTGATGATCCGAGCACGGGGCACCGCAGACGATACAACAGACACGCCTTTGGCCCGCGCCTTTGAGACATTGTTTGTGCATCCGACGCCCTGCTACGAATTCGTCCGCTTACCGTTCTCGGCGCCGCTGTATGTCATGTTTTCATCCGGCACGACCGGCATACCGAAATGCATCGTGCACGGTATCGGCGGCACGTTGCTGCAGAACAGGAAAGAACACCTGCTGCACTGCGATCTGAACGCAGACGAGCGCCTGCTGTTCTTCACGACGTGCGGCTGGATGATGTGGAACTGGCTCGTCGCCGCACTCGCAACCGGCACCACGGTGTGCCTCTACGACGGTTCGCCGTTTCATCCCGATCTCGCCGTGCTGCTGCGATACGCGGAAGAGGAACGCATCGCGCATCTCGGCATCAGCCCCGGATATCTCTCGCACCTGGCAAAGAATCACTATGTGCCGCGGCAGCATCATCGATTGATGCCGCTACGTTCTATTCTGTCGACCGGTTCGCCACTACCCGCCGAGAGCTTTCAGTGGACATACAACAACCTTGCAAAGGTGCGGCTGTCCTCGATCACCGGCGGCACCGACATCATGGGCTGCTTCGCGCTGGGCAATCCGATGCTTGACGTTTATGCCGGCGAAATTCAGTCGCCTGGGCTCGGTATGGCCATTGCATTTTATGACGACAACGGTTTGGCATTGGCGCACGGCAAAGGCGAACTGGTTTGCACCCGGCCGTTCCCGTCGATGCCAATCGGTTTCCTCGACGACTCGGACGGGGTTCGCTATCGCGCCGCGTATTTCGAGCGATTTCCGGGTATCTGGCATCACGGCGACTTCGGCGAGTGGACTGAACATGACGGCATCGTCATCCACGGCCGTTCAGACGCGGTGCTCAATCGCGGCGGCGTGCGCATTGGCACCGCCGAGATCTATCGCCAGATGGAAACGATCGAAGAAGTGCTCGAATGCATCGCAGTCGGACGCGAGATCGGCGCGGATCTCGAGATTCTGTTGTTCGTTCGTCTAAAGCCGGGCATCGGGCTCGACGCGGCGCTGGAACAGCGAATCCGCGACTCGATCCGCTCGGGAACCAGTCCGCGTCATGTACCCGACGCAGTGATCGCAGTCCCGGATATCCCGCGAACGCGCAGCGGCAAGCTGGTGGAACTCGCCGTGCGCGAATTGGTCAACGGGCGCGCAGTGAAGAACGTCGGTGCGTTGGCGAATCCCGAGGCGCTCGATCATTTCAGGCGCGTCGCGCGCACGCCCTAGCGGGCGCGCGCGGAGTTTTCAACAAACCAGAAAGTTCAGCCGTCGATACGCGCCGTCGCGTTGCCTTTGATCACTTCGACACCATTCTGATTCACCGTCGAGACGGACAGATCGACGTAGTGTTTGCCGCCTTCGTTGCGCACCGCATCGACGGTGGCGGTCGAATCCAACGTGTCACCCGGCCAGACCTGGCTCGTGAAGCGCACGCCGAATTTCGTCAGGCGACCATCGCCGACGTAGTTCGTCAGCATTCTGCCCGTCATGCCCATGCTCAGCATGCCGTGCGCAAACACCGATGGGTAACCGGCGACCTTCGTCGTGAATATTTCATCGGTGTGCAGCGGGTTGTAGTCACCCGACGCGCCAGCGTATTGCACGATCTGCGTGCGTTTGAGGTCCTCGACGAGGCGTTCCGTGTAGGTATCGCCGATTTTCAGTTCACTTGCGTTGAGTGCCATCGCGTCATCCCCTACTTCTGATCCACAGGACGTTCGGTGCGTACCCCGACACCGCGCGCGGTCACGACCAGTTCGCCGTTCTGATCGCGATACTCGGTAATGGATTCCGAGAACACCAGTTTGCCGGAGCGTTTGCCTTCCTTTTCCCATGTCTTGCCGGGCTTCGTCGTCGCGGTCAGCACATCACCAGCCTTCGGTGTGCGGTGATACTCGTAGTGCTGCTCGGCGTGGAGCCCGCCGCCACCACCGCCACCGCCGCCACCGCCACCCTTCGACGGTTTGATGCCCGTCGGCTCTTTGCCGGAACCAAACCAGGGCTGGCCGACTTTCGGCCGCAGAAAGTAATCCGGGTCGAACTGTGCGCTCGACTGAACGAATGTCGGTGGCGCGATGATGGTTCCGGGTTCCGTTCCTTTCGCATAGGCCGCGTCGTAGTAGATCTGGTTATCGTCGCCGACGGAGCGGGCGAACATCATGATGTGGCCCGCCTCAATCGGAAAGTGCTTGATGGTCATCGTCCCCCCTGGACTCGCAAAGGACACGCAGTATCCATCAGCAAAATCGCCGTATCAACCGGACCCTTCATCGCCGGGCCCCCTGGTTAGCGTCCGTGAAAGTCAGGCTTGCGCTTTTCGAGGAAGGCGGTAATCCCTTCCACCTTATCGTCTGTCTGCACCAGCGCCGCTTGCGCATACTTCTCGAGCATCAATGCGGCAGCGAGGCTGCCGTCCATGCCGAAATGCACCATGGCTTTCATCGTCCGTGGTACGAACGGGGCAAACGTCGCAAGATGCTGCGCCATGCGCCGCACCTCAGCCATCAGGTCCTCTGCTTCGACGACCCGGGTCACCAGTCCGATCTGCAACGCGCGCTGCGCGTCGATCGGCTCGCCCATCAACAGCATTTCCATACCCCAGCCGCGCCCAACGATTCGGGGCAGGCGCGCCGTCGCGCCGCCGCCAGGAATGATGCCGAGCTTGCCTTCCGGCGTGGCGAACTTCGCGCTCGGCACGGCGACGCGGAGATCGCAACCCAGTGCAACCTCCAGTCCGCCGCCCATGCAGATACCGTTGATTGCAGCGATCGTCGGTTTCGGCGTGCGCTCGAGCTGATCGGCGAGCCCTTGCACGATCGGCTCCAGCGCTTTTTCGAAGTCGCGATGCAGCACCTCCGTCAGATCCGATCCTGACGCAAACGCCTTGTCTCCCGCACCGGTGATCGCAATCACCCGCACCATCGGATCAATCGCCGCGGCCTGCACCGCCGCGCGAAGATCCTCCAGCGTCGCCAGCGAGATCGCGTTCATCTTGTCGGGACGGTTGATGGTGATCAGCGCCAGCGCATCGGATACTTCATACAGCAGATTCGTAAACACCGGCATCGAGGCAGATCCCGCCACCATTCAGTTTCCAGGATGCCCGAAGCGCTGCAGCGCATCGTTCAGGCGCTTCGCCGCCTCCGACTTCAACTGACTCTCCGCACCGCGGATGCCCGCCTGCTGTACGCGCCGCACGACGGCTTTGGTGATCGGCGCCAGCACCTGGCCGACGACGGTCCCGACGTCGACGCCGCCACTGGCGCGCCCGATGTCCTTCAGATGCGCATCCGGGACGTCGACGTCGAGAGACTGTGCCAGCAACGGCGAAGTGATCGCCGCGTGGGTGTGCGTCAGATCCAGCCGATCGATGATCAACTTCAGCGGCGAAGCGTTCGACTCCGGCACATTCGATACGAGCGCGTGCAAGTTGGTCTCCTTCGGGGACTTGGCAATCGCCGCAACGCGCGCGTCGTCGATGGTGACCTGTTTGAGCACCACCAGTGACGTGTTCGAATGCGCAACGTCCAGCGTGACCGAGACAGTTGCGACCCGCAGCGCGTAAGGTCCCTCGTAGCCGGCTGGATTGCCGATCTCAAGATTCTTCAAAGTGCCGCGGCCGTCCTGCAGCGACATGTCCACGCTACCGACGCTCACCTTCGCTCCGAGATACTGCGGACCGATCGTCTCGATCGCGCGCTTCACGATCGAATTCGTGTTGTAACCCACGTAGACGAACACGCCGATCACCAACAGCAACACCAATGCGACTACACCACCCAGGATTTTCATTCCAAAGACCTCGAGCTCGCTATCCGCAAAAAGCAAAACGCCGAGGCCCGTGACGGCGCATCGGCGTTTCGACACAGCAGGCCCGAAGGCCTGCTCACCTCATATCGACACTACTGATCGGCACTACTTGTCCGATACGACGATCGACACGCGACGGTTCTTCGCGCGCCCCTCGTCCGTATCGTTTGTCGCGATCGGCTTGCTCTCACCATTGCCGACGGTCGTCAGGCGATCGCCGTCGATGCCGGACTTGACGAGCACGTCCTTGACTGCGTCTGCACGGCGCACCGACAACTTCTGGTTGTACGCATCAGAGCCGACACTGTCGGTATTGCCTTCGACCATCGCCTTCGTGTCCGGATGCTCGCGCATGAACGTCATCGCCTTACGCAACTCGCGGAACGAAAGATCGTTGATCTCCGAGGAGTTGAACGCAAACTCCACCGTCAGATCGAACGTGGTCGGCTCCACCGGAATCGGGCAGCCTGTCTCGTCCACTTTGGCGCCGCGGGGCGTATCGGGACACTTGTCGAGGTAGTCCGGCACGCCATCCCCATCGCTGTCGAGCGGACAGCCACGGCTGTCGACCTGCACACCAGTCGGTGTGTTGGGACACGCGTCACTCGTATCCGGCACACCGTCACCATCGCTATCGGCAGGTGCCGCGGCCACAGGCGCCGGCTCTTCCTTCTGGCCACCGAGCTTGAATACCACGCCAACGGCAGCCCAAGGCTGCAGCTTTTCTGAGTCGAGCGTGTAGAGGCCGCGAATGTCCGCTCGGAACGCAATGCGTTTGCTGGTTCCGATGAAGGTTCCGAGCCCGAAGTTATACTGATTCTCAGTCTCGGTCTTGCCGCTGCCGTAGCTGTCGCGATCGTAGTTTCCGCGACCACCTCCGACAGTGACGAACGGCGTGAACAGTCGTGGGCCCGGCATCAGGTACAACGCGTTGACACCCCAGTTGTAGATCTCGCCCTTGCCACCCGGGGGGTTCTTCAAGTCGGGTTGTTCCGTGTCGTATTCCCCTTCCAGCGCCCAGTTCTCCTGGAACGACCAACCGAGCGCGATCCCTGGTCCGGTCGCGTAATCGTCGTAACCGAGTTTTCCAGGGGGATCGTAGTAAACAAACATCGGGTGGATGTAGAACTGACCCTTGTGCGGGCCGGCGTCACCTGCCCACACACTCGCGGCGCTGACAAAGGCGATGACGGAAATCAGAAACCTCAAGCGGCTGCTCACTGTGGCGTGCTCCTCTTTATTCATCTGGGGTCCCTTGCTCAGCCTCGCCGACGATCTGAGGCCGTACTTATTATTCGGGGGCGCCTAGGGTAGGCGAATGCCCAGATCTTGTACAGCATGCGCAAACGCGCAGCGGCTCAACGGCAAACGGTCAGCACCGCGTCTGTGCCGACACCCTTTCGATCGCGAATCTCGATCAGCCAACCGTGTGCCTGACACAGCTGTTGAACGATCGCAAGACCGAGCCCGCTGCCACCGGTACTCGAGCTGCGCGATCGATCGAGGCGGAAAAACGGCTGAAATACCGCGTCCCGGCTGTCTGTCGGAATACCCGGGCCACGATCGATGACATGAATTTCGACCGCTTGCTCCGCAACGACCACGACCTCCGGCACGCCTGCGCCATGTTGTCGTGCGTTCGCCAACAGATTCTGTAGCACGCGCCGCAACGATCCGACTGCAACGGGACGGCGAACCTCGCCCCGGCCACGCCATTGCACCTTTACCGCGTCGTCGATGCCCGCGACGACATCATCGAGGTACGCGCGCAAATCGACTTCCTGGGGCGCCTCATTGGTGCCGCGCGCAAACCGCAGTGCATCACCGATCAACCCGTCCATGATGCCGAGATTCCGATCGAACCGTTCGACGAACTTCGGATCGACATCGCTCGGCAGCAGTTCCAGCGCGAGCCGCATCCGCGCGAGCGGCGTGCGCAGGTCGTGCGATATGCCGGCCAGCAAGGTCGTTCGGTTCGACAGCAAGGTCGAAATCTCACGCGCCATCGTGTTGAAACTGCGCGCCAACGTGACCAGCTCGCTGGGGCCGCTCTCGGGCAGCGGCACGAATTGTTCGCCGCCCCGAAAGGTCTCGGCGAGTTGTGCGGCCCGGACCAATGGCCGCGCGATGCGTTGCACGATCAGCAGCGACGTAACAAATACGATCGCGGCACCCATGATGACGATCATCAGACCGACATTCAGCGGTTGAATGTCCTTGCGGTTCGGCGACAACCCGATCTGCATCGTGTAGCCCCCCATCGGCACATTCGCCCAGATCAGATCGTCGCCCTGCATCAGGCGCACATTGGTACCGAGGCGCTCCTGCAGCTTCTCCTGCAGCAAGCCGAGATATGACATGCCCAAATCCGCCGGCGGTAGATCACGCGCCTGCGGCGAAATAATCAGATCGTGGTTTTGGGCGAGTTCGAGTTCGAAATACGGCCGCGCATTCGGCGGCAGCTCCACCCAGGTTTGTGCAGACAGCACCAGCAATGCGGCCTCATCGTCTGCGGATCGTTCCGCAATCGGTGAGATCACAAACGTGTTCAGCGCCACGATCGCGGTGGCCGCAATCGCGGCCGCGCTGACCGCCAGCACCAACGTCGTTCGAACCAGCAGAGATGCAGCGCGCGCCATACCGACGCTACGGGCGGCGCACCGTCAAGCGCCTTCGGGACAGAACATGTATCCCTTGCCCCAGATCGTTTTGATGTAGACCGGTTCGGACGGATTCTGTTCGATCTTGCCGCGCAGCCGTGTGACCCTGACATCGATCGAGCGATCGAACGGCGAACGTTCCGCGCCGGTCAACAGATCGAGCAGTCGATCCCGATCGAGCACTCGATTGGGGTGGGCCACCAGAATCACCAACAGATCGAACTCGCCAGATGTGAGCGCTACGGACTTGCCGTCACGCGTCAGCCGGTGCGCGTTCGTATCCAGTTCGAAGGGGCCGAATCGGGTAACGGCCTCCGGCTCGGCGGCTCGATTCTGGGCCCGTCGCAATACCGCCCGAATCCGCGCCAGCAGTTCTCGAGGATTGAACGGCTTCGCGATATAGTCGTCCGCACCGATCTCCAGCCCGACGATGCGATCGACGTCCTCGCCCTGTGCCGAGACAATAATGATCGGAATATTCAGTTGACCTTTCAGCCGTTTCGCGATCGACAGGCCGTCTTCGCCGGGCAGCATCAGATCGAGAATGATCAGATCGAACGTGCGCGCGCCCAACGCCGCGTCCATGCGCGCGCCATCCGCAACCGTTTCGACGTCGAAGCCCTGTTGCCTGAGATACGCCTGCGCCAGTTCGCGTAACTCCGCGTCGTCGTCGACGACGAGCAGTCGGGCGCGCTCACTGTTCATCGACATGATGGCCGCAGCAGTGAATTCATAAACTATCCAGGCTAGGGGATGTGAGCGGTACCGACCTGGATCACTGGCGCTGCATCAGACGGTGGACTTGCAGGCGCTCTTGCAGGAATGGGTGTGGCTGTTGTTGTCGCGGGTGTAGTAGTCGGCGCTTCGTTGCTGTGGTCGGTGGCGCTCGACTCACCGGCCACGACGCGTTGCTCAAAGCCGAGTCCGAAGGGACGATCGCTCGCATCCTCAGGCAGGGGCTGAAAACGCACCACATGCTCGGTGGTCTCGATGCGCACCAAAGAGCCATCCGGTTGCCGAACGATCCTTCCATAGCGGCGCTCCGCTCTAATCGTCAACACCGGGTGACTGCCCGAGTTCGCGTTCATACGCGCCTTGATTTCCGTCAACAACGCGCGACGCTGCTCTTCGGACAACGTCTCCCAGCCGGCCGCCAGTTCCGTCAACTCTCGATCGGTTTTATCTGCATATAACGTCGTTGCATGGACCCATCCGGCCAGCCCAACGCACGCAGCAATAAAAAGCGCTCTTACGATCACGCGGCTCTGCTGTTTTACGATGGCTTTCAGTGTCTGTGATCCGAGTTTCCGATGCATGTCCGTGCTACGGGAATTGGTTACAGAGTGTTTCCGCCAGGTCGAATGACTATGGGGCGTCTCGCAACGCCCCCAGTCGCCTCGTCAGAGCGCCTCGAACAGTCCGGTTGCGCCTTGGCCACCGCCGATGCACATGGTCACGACGCCATATTTCTTGTTGCGTCGCTTCAGTTCACGCAGCACGAGCCCGGTCTGCCGCGATCCCGTCATGCCGAACGGATGCCCGATGCTGATGCTGCCGCCGTTGACGTTGTAGATTTCGTTGTCGATACCGAGCGCATCGCGACAATACAAACACTGCGAAGCAAACGCTTCGTTCAACTCCCACAGATCGATGTCCTGCAACTTCAGACCTGCGTTCTTCAGCAAACGCGGCACCGAGAACACCGGACCGATACCCATCTCGTCGGGCTCACACCCAGCGACGGTGAAACCACGAAACACGCCCATCGGTTTCAAGCCCAATTGTCCCGCGCGTTCGGCACTCATGAGCAAAGTCATCGAAGCACCGTCGGACAGTTGCGATGCGTTGCCCGCAGTCACCGAACCGTCTTCTTCGAACGCCGGCGGCAGTTTGGCAAGACCTTCGAGCGTCGTATCGGGCCGATTGCATTCGTCCTTATCGACCACCACGTCGACGAGACTTTCCGCGCCGGTCTTCTTGTCGACCTTGTTCATCGTCACCTTCATCGGCACGATTTCTTCGCTGACGTAACCTTGCTCCACCGCCTTTGCATAGCGCTGCTGGCTCTGTAACGCATACGCGTCCTGCATCTCGCGAGTCACCTGGTAGCGCCGCGCAACGACCTCCGCGGTGTTGCCCATCGCCATGAAAATTGCAGGCTTTTCTTCGATCAGGCGCTTGTTCGGCTTCGATTTGCCCGCCTCCTGGCGCTGCCGCATCGAGATCGAGTCGACACCACCCGCGATCGCTACTTGCGTCTGACCGGATGCGATCTGGTTCGCGGCGATCGCAATCGACTGCAATCCGGACGAACAGAAGCGGTTGATCGACAGACCCGCCGTCGTGATCGGCAGGCGCGACAGCACCACCGCGAGGCGCGCGATGTTGCCATCCTGTTCGCCGGTATGGCTGGCGCAACCGACGACTACGTCCTCGACTTCGTCGGGTGAGACGTTCGGATTGCGATCGAGCAGCGCGTTGATGCAATGCGCGAGCATGTCATCGGAGCGCGTCAGGTTGAAACTACCGCGGAACGCCTTGGCGAGCCCGGTCCGGACATTGTCGACGATGACGACGTCTCTCATTGTGCTTTCCTCAGTTTGCTATCGGATACGATATGGATCGGACCGGACATTCGGCGCCGAGAGACGTCGGATCTTACCGGCATTCGGCAATGCAATGAAGGCTGTCATGCGAGAAGGCACGAAGCGAAAAAGGGCGGCGCATCGCGCCGCCGATGTTTCAGGCGTTTGTAGCCCAGGCGGGATTCGCGCGGGGCAATCGCTAGCTGCCCGACTTCCCGGTGGCGGCGTCTTTCGCGTTCTGCATGGCATCCGCAGCGGAGTCGGCGGCGTCTGAACCTGCCTGGCCGGCGGAATCCATCGCATCATCGCCCATCGCGGACGCGTCGTTTGCCATGTCCTTCGTGCCGTCGGCGGCGGAGTCCATCGCATCCTTCGACGCATCGCCCATCGCGTTCATCTTGTCCCCCATCGCATCGACACTCGATGAGGCCGCATCTTTGGCCGACTTCGCCGCATCGGCGGCTGAATCCATCGCCTGGGAAGCCGAATCAGCCGCCGCCTTCGCCGCGGGACTCGATTCCTGCTGTCCACATCCCACCAGAATCGCCAGCATCGCCACAGCGACCAATCGAATCGTGTTACTCATGCCCTTCTCCTGTGATCTTGTTTTCTTGACGCCGCTTCGCCCAGGTCCACGTCCCCTGGTCGCCCACCGCGGTGACCGCAGCATACATGAAAAGCACATTTTCGAATAATGCGGCGCCTGCGAGCCGACGGCGTGGGTCGCACGAAATCATCAGCACCGCTACTTGAATCGATGGCACGTTCGGCGATCATGCCGGATGAACATCGCACCAGATCAGCAATGACCCCGATCGCCGGCACCGGCTCGCCGTGAGTAGACATGTTGTTTCGACGACCTCGATTGGCGCAATCGGCCGGGTGGCGCGTCGCGCTCTGGTCACACTGCTTGCCGCCGTCTTGACCAGTGTGTGCGGCGCTGCAGATTCTCTGCCTGCGGCAACTGTCGCCGCGCCGACGGCCGGCTCGGAGGCAGACGCTTCCACCGAACTGACGTTGATACAGGCGATCGATCGCGCGCTGAAGCAGAACTTCGCATTACTGGCGGGCGCCCAGGACGTGTCGATCGGCGCCGCTGACGTCGGCGCGGCACGGGCCGATCTGTTACCCCAGGTCGATGCATCGCTGCGTGGCAGCCGGATCGACGACGATCGGGCGATCGCCGCATTTGGACAGGCACCCGAATATCAATCGTTCGCGTCGTTGTCGATGGCACAGAAGCTGTTCGACGACAAGGCGAACTCCTCCTATCAAGTGCAGCGCATGCTCGAAGCAGCGCGGGTGAAGGATCAGGAGGCCCGGGTGCTCGACACGATCCTGGCGACCGCGATCGCCTATCTCGACCTGCTCCGCGCGGATGCGCTGCTCGAGGTCGACCGGAAGAATCTCAGCGTTACCGAAGCAAACTACCAGCGCGCATCCTCGCGCCTCGAACTCGGCGTTGGCACGCGCGCGGAGATCTATCGATGGGAAACCGCGCGCGCCAACGCGCACGCCAACGTCGTGACTGCGCAAGCCACCGCAAATCAAGCCCGTATCGAGCTGAACCGCACCATGAACGCACCGCTTGGCAGTCAGTATGCGACCCAGGCGCCATCTCTCGACGCAGCGTACTTCCTAGTATCGTCGCCGGAGATTCGTGCAAACCTGCGACAGCCGGCGGGGCGGGTACGGTTGCGCAAGTACTTTGTCGACGAAACGCTGCGTGGCGCGCCCGAAATCAAAGCGATGCAACAACGGCTCGACGCCGACGCCCGTCGCCTGACGACGGCGAAGCGCGCGTATTACCTGCCAGAACTTTCCGCCCAGGCCAGCCTCGATCAGGAACTGGGACGCGGCGGTGCTGGTACCGAGCAGGTCGATTTCTCGAAGTTGTTTCCGGGCGCTCCTGGCGGGGTGACCGACAAGACCAATTGGTTCGTCGGCTTGGAGGCCCGGCTGCCGTTGTATCAGGGCGGCGCGCGCAGCGCCGAGCAGGATCGCGCGCAAGCCGAACTGACTCAGCAGCAGCTACGCTACGACGAACTGCTCCTCAACCTACAGTCCGGCGTGTTGCAGCAGACGCTTTCCACCGAGGCGCGCTTCGACCGCATCGACTATTCCAACACCGCGGCGGCGGCTGGTCACAGCAACCTGAAGTTGGTCACCGAGGCGTACGAACGCGGTGTGATGACAGTGACCGATCTCGTGGACGCGCAGGTCTCCGCGTTCAATGCCGATCAAAACGCGGCCAACGCCGTGTACGATTTCTTGATCGACTACTTGCGGCTGGAACGCTTTACCGGCGAGTTCGACATCGTCGCCACACCTGCGCAGCGCGCCGACATGAAGGCGCGCCTGATAGACGCCCTCGCACGCTGAAGATTCAGCCCGCCGAGTCGGCCGGATGCGCATCAGCGATCGCGTTGCGGAATATCACCAGCGCCGCGCGCAACGCGCCGGCGATGTTCACATCGGTGATCATCGCGGCGGCATCGTAATTCATGCCGAGCAACGGCAACGTGATCGAGGCTTCGTCGACCATCCGACCAGACATCGTCGCGACGGTCGTGCGCAGCGCCTCGTACCCATACGTCGAACGGGGCGAGGCGTTCAGAAGCGCGACCGGTTTGTCGACGAATTCCGGTCCACTGACGAGCCAGTCGAGGGCGTTCTTCAGCGAACCCGGCACGCCGCGCGCGTACTCCGGGCTCGAGATCAATAGACCGTCCGCACGGTGCAGCCGCTGCTTCAAATCCATTACGGGATCCGACGTCGTCGGTTCGACATCGGGGTTGAAATGAGGTAATCGATCCAATGCTGAATAAAGGTCTATCAGCATGTCCGCCGGCGCCAGCGCGCGTGCCGCCAACAGCAGCTCGGTGTTCGTTGAGCGGCTGCGCAAACTGCCCGAAATCGCCAGAACGTTCATTCTTTCCCGCCTTCCCCGCGTCGAACCCGTATTGAAGCGAATCGCTGATCACGGTTTTCTTGGGCGCAGTCAGCTTCGTTGAAAGATCGGCCCGTGACAATAGCAACGACTGCATTCGGATCAGGTATCCTGCGCCATTGTGGATCCGTCAGCGTTTGCCGCGCGTCGCGTCGAGCATCATCGAAACTCTCTGCTGCATCTCGGCGATCTTCACTTTCAGGTCTCGCTGCCTTTCGCTGTCCCGCGTTGCGTTCAGCGCTTCGCGCATCGCCGCAAGCTGCTGCAGCATCTCGATCTCTGCCGGCACGTAGCCTGCATTCTTGAGAATCTTGTGCGCCATGCGCAGCTCGGTCGGCGTTTCGAGATAGCCGTCGTCCAGATTGAGCGGTTCGCCGAAGCCGGGAATACGCCGCAACTCGCCGGTCTGCTCGACCTTCTTGACCCACTGACCGATCGTTTCATCGACCCCTGCCATGCTTGCCTCCTGAACCAATCCGTCCAAGCTTACCCGTCAAGCGTCCGATCCCAGATAGTGGAATTCCACCAGGTAGACATTCTCGCCTGGGCCGTGTTTGGCGATCTTCAACAGGTCGACGACACCATTGAACCCCGAGCGTCGCGCGAGTTGCGGCGTGATGTCGGTGAGTTGGATCTCGCTCAGCGCGTCGACTTCGATCGCGCCGTCTCCGAACCGGTATCGATTGCCGACACGAACGTGCGGCCGCTGCCAGATACGCACGCTGACGGTGATGTCGCCGTTCTTGATGCCGTCGTGAAGTCGCCGCGTGAACTGCATCGTCGGCGCCCGTCAGGCGAACAGCTTCGATACGCTGTCGCCGCTGTGAATGGCGCGAATCGCTGCCGCAAACAAATGCGCGACGCTGATCACCTCGACCTGATCGAGCGGCAACCCGTCGCGCAGCGGAATCGAATTGGTGACGATCAGCCGCTCGATCTGTGAATCGCGCAGGCGCTGCACCGCGTGCCCCGACAGCACCGCGTGCACCGCCGCGGCTTCGATACGCCGCGCGCCGTTTGCGCTGAGAAATCGCGCCGCTTCGATCATCGTGCCGCCGCTGGCGATTTCGTCGTCGATGATCAGCGCATCGCGATCGCGCACATCACCGATCAGGCCGACCGCAACGGGACTCTCGCTGTCGTCGCGGCGGCGCTTGTCGATGATGGCCATCGGCAACTTCAGACGATTCGCGTACTCGCCGAGATCCTTCGCTTCGCCGATATCGCTGGCGACCAGCACACTGTCGCCGAGATGGGTCGTCGCACGAAGATGATCGCAGACGATCGGCGTCGCATTGAGTTGATCCACCGGAATGCGAAAAAAGCCCTGCACCTGCGGCGAGTGCAGGTTCATCGTCAGCACGCGATCGGCGCCGGCGGTCTCGAGCAGGTCCGCAATCAGCCGCGCAGTGATCGAGATCCGCGGCCGGTCCTTCTTGTCGGAACGCGCATACGGCATGTACGGCAGCACCGCGGTGATGCGTCTCGCGGAGGCGTGCTTCAGTGCGTCGATGATGATCAGCAGTTCCATCAGCAGATCGGACACCGGCGGACACGACGTCTGGATCACGAACACGTCCGACTCGCGAACGTTCTCCTTGCACTGGAACAGAATGTTCTCGTTGCCGAATCGATGGATCTCGGTTTCACACAGCGGCACGCCGAGGTGCTGTGCGATTTCTGCCGCGAGTGCCGGATGCGACGTGCCCGAGATCAGTTTGATCGCATCGTTCATACCAACCACCCTCAGTTCGCCGCCATGCTACGCCGGGCGCCGCGGCATGCGAAACCGCCATGTCCGATCGGCACAGCGAACTTCGCCGAACGACGCGACCAACCCCACCCGCACGTCGAAACCGTTGCGGTCGCCTGTCATCTCAGCGTCGACTTGGATGCGCGTCTGCCAGCGGCCACGCGCCAGTTCGAAGTGGCGCACGCAGCACACCGTCGGCCGCCCCTCGTCAAACGCGGCCTCGTCGATGAAAATCGTGTCGACTTCCATGCCGTTGGCGTGACGAATCCTGCCCTGATCCAAGCGCCGACCCACACCGCCATCCAGCGCCGAAAGTTCGGCCTTGCGCAGCACGGTAAACGGCGCATGTGCCGCGCATTCCGGATCGTCGAACGTCACGGGAATGCCGGCCGCTCGCCAGATCGGCAGCACCAACCGACTGACGCCGGTGATCAATCGCGGTGCCGGAACGTCGCTGGCCGGCCAGACGACGGGCCAGTAGGACGTCGCAACCGCGAGGCGCAGCCGGTGTCCCGCACGCACTCGATGGCCGATGGTATTCAGCCGCACACGCGCCACCGAGGCGCCGCCGAGTGACTGCACACCCCACGACAGCAGCAATGACGAACCATCAGGCCCGACTTCGCACAGCCGCGCGACGATCTGCGCACCGGGCCTTTCCTCACCGGCGCTCTGCTCACCAGGACCGGTGCCACCGAGTTCGACGATGAGTTCCGGTACGCCGAGCAATTGCAGTGCGACGTCGAGCGGCGCGCTATCGAACGTGACGCTGACGGCATCGTCCGGGCGCTGATCCCGCGCGAGATCGCGGGGACCGAACGGGCACCACTGACCGGCTGCTGCGCCGTGACTCAGATCGTCGCGCAATGTGGCTCTGGCAGCTGGATCCGGTGCGGCGCGCAGTTCACCCGCGACCAGAAACAGATCACGCGTTTCGAACTCGCTCGCATCGAGATCGCTGCCGAGCCATCGTCCCGGCCACAGTGTCGGTTGCGGCGATGTGTATTCCTGTAGCCAGACGCGCAGCTTCGGTGTATCGAGCACACCGCGTTCGCGACCATTCAACCAGTGATCCCACCAGCGTACCGCCTCCTGCAAAAAGCCGATGCCCGGGCCGGGCCGTGCCGCATACGGATACTGGTGTGCCCACGGTCCGATGATGCCGCGACACGGTACATCGAGACCGTCGAGCAGGCGCATCACCGCGTTGGTATAGCCGTCCGCCCAACCGCCCACCGCCATCACCGGGCAGCGAATCGCCGCGTAGTTTTCACACACAGAACCGTGCTGCCAATATGCGTCGCGCTGCGGATGTTCGAGCCAGGTGTCGATGAATGCCGGCGTCGCATCGAGGCGCTGTTGCCACATCTCGCGCCAGCGTGGACCGACGATCGCCGGATCGGGCGGCTTCGCATTGGTGCCAAGCAAGGTCGTCGCCCAACCGAGCATGTCGCTCGCGAGGACCGCGCCGCCCATGTAGTGGACGTCATCGCCAAAGCGATCGTCGGTGGAGCAGAGGCTGATCACTGCACCGAGTCCGGGCGGTGCGCGTGCGGCGACCTGCAGAGCGTTGAAACCACCCCAGGAGATGCCGAACATGCCGACGCGGCCGCTACACCACGGTTGCGCCGCGAGCCACGCGATCACTTCGACGGCGTCGTCGAGTTCGGCCTCGCTGTACTCGTCCTGCAACAGACCGTCCGAGTCGCCCGTGCCGCGGATATCGACGCGCACCGATGCGAAGCCGTGACCAGCAAAGTAGTGATGCCGAGTCGCGTCTTCGATCGCGGTGCCATCGCCTTTGCGATACGGCAAATACTCGAGCAGGGCCGCAACCGGATTCGTCTCGGCATCCTCCGGTAACCACAGGCGCGCCGCCAGCCGCGTGCCGTCGGACAACACAATGAAGTCGTGCGGAATTTCGCGCACCGCGCGCGGAAATTCGCGAACCACCTTCATCGTCAGCGCGTCCCGACCAAAGTAACCGCGACGTGGACGTTTTTGCCGATCCACTTGGTATCGGCCCAGTCACCCAAACCCAGCTCGAATGCGAACCGATCGAGATCCGTTTCGCCATGCAGTTCGACATGGCCATCGGTCTCGGACAGCCTGAACCGCAACGTCACAGGCACGGTGACCGATCGAATCGTGAGTTCACCGTGCGCCGCATAGCCATCGGTTACCTTTTCGAATGACTTCGCAACGAATCGCGCCTGCGGATACTGCTCGGATTCAAACCATCCGGTGCCGCGCAGAATGCCGTCACGCTCGCCATCGGATGTCGACACCGAGCCGGTATCGATCGATACCTCGGCGCTGCTGTCGGCGAGTGCATCCGGGTCGAAGCGGACATCGGCCTGAAAGGTTTTGAAGCCTGCGTCGAACGGCGCGCCCGCCTGTTCGGCTGTGAACGCAATATGGCTCGCGCCATAGTCGATCTGCCAACGACTCGGCTCCGCCGCAGCGGATAGCGCGGCGATCGAAGCAAAACAAACCAAAAAAAGACACGCCGAAGATCGTTTCACGGCGGAGGCCCCGGCAACATCCGCCGCAGCACATCGTCTCGGTCGGCGAAGTGATGCTTCAGAGCGGCCGCAACGTGCACGATCGCGAGCGCGACAAGGACATCGAACAGCGCCCCGTGGACATCCTCCATCGATTCTTTGAGCGCGTCGTTGGGGCTCACCAGATTCGGAATGGTGAACAAGCCGAAATACGACACCGGAAAGTTCGCCGCGGCGGACATCACCAAGCCTGAAATCGGCATCGCGAACAACACAACGTAGAAGCCGTAGTGCGTCAGTTTCGCGGCGACGACCTGCCACCGCGGCATTGCGTTCGGAAATGCCGGCGGCGGCGAATTCCAGCGCCACAACAGCCGCACGACTGCCAGTGCAAAAATCGTCAGCCCGAGTTCTTTGTGTCGCGCCAGCAACGCCAGTTGGTGCAGCGCGGCCGCGGGATGCACGGCTTTGTCGACACCGGCACTTTCGGCGAGCTCGGCCAATACGTACTGAGAGATCACCAGCAGGACGATCGCCCAGTGCAAAGCCTGTGAAACACCGCCGTAGCGGCGCGGGGTGTTCGCCAGTTGCATCGCGCTCCTTGGGTGGTTCGACGTCCGATCGACGTTCGCGCGTGCCGATCATACGACACGCGCAACTCGTTTTTCAGAACCCTGCTCGACGGAACCTCCACAGCGGCCTGTATCGCGAGCCTTCACTCGACAACCTGCTTTCCAACAGCGCCACGCCGGCCAAGTTCAGCGAAAAGTCGAGGTTGCCGGTGGCGCCAAGAAAGCGCGCGCCGCGCCGGCATCGCACGACGCTCAGATGTGCATTGAACGGCTGGTCCGGCGGCCCGAACTCACTCTCGAGAATCGCATTCAGTCGCGCCGCAAGCCCGTCGACCCGGCCGGCCGAGTCGATCGGTAGCGCGATGACGCTCGGACGCCGCGCAGTCGGTAACGGCTGCAGCGACAGCGCACGACACTGGATGCCTCCAGCGCAGTCAGCCACCGGTCGGACCAACTCGACGACACGATCGACCTGTCGCTGCGTCAGGTCACCGAAAAATCGCAACGTGATGTGATAGTTGGCAGGCGTTATCCAACGGTAGCCTCCGCCGTGATAGCGGTCGGCATGTCGCGCGAGCGCTGCGCTCAACTGCGCTGCGGTATCACCGTCGATACAACACGCGAGGAACACCCGCATCGGCTAGAACGGCATGACCTGCTTCGAGTACGCAACCGCGAAGATGTACCCGACCGACGCGATTGCAGCAATGAACGCGGCGATCTTCAGTGACCGACCGCGCGCTCGCATCGCCATCACACCGAAGCCGATGTAGGCGATCAATCCGATGATCTTCGCCATCAACCAGCCGTTCGCGAGCGGCGACAACGATAGTGAGACAGCCAGCGCTATACCGAATGCCAGCAGCAACGTATCGACAACGTGCGGGGCGATGCGCAGCCACCTCGCGTTACGCAGCGGCGATTCCGCGATCGACATCAGACCGCGCACGACAAAACCGGCGATCGTGATGTACGCAAACGCCACATGGAGATCTTTGAGCAGCAGCACGATGTTGCCTCATCCGAAATTTCTTTGCGCCGCATTGTGCCAACGCAAGCGACCACTGGCCACGCATTCACAACACCCTCGCTCCGACGGATGACATCGGTCGCGTTATACTGCCCGCCGACTCATTTCGAGCCAACTCCTTTGAGCCCCTCTTCTGAACCAATCGTGAGGTCCAACAGCATGTCGAAGGCTGGCCCTACGTCGCACATTTATTTTTCGCAGCGGCTGCGACTGCATTATGTAGCCTGGGGTGATCGCGATGCGCCACCGCTGCTGCTGGTGCACGGCGGACGCGATCATTGCCGTAACTGGGATTGGGTGGCCGAGGACCTGCACCGTGACTATCACATCATCGCGCCGGACCTGCGAGGCCATGGCGACTCGGAATGGTTGAAGGGCGGTGGTTACACACAGCTCGACTACGTCTACGACATTGCGCAGCTGCTCAATCAGCGCAACATGACGCCGGTGACCATCATCGGTCACTCACTGGGCGGCTCAATTTCGCTGACGTACACAGGACTCTACCCGGACACGGTCACCAAGCTCGTCTCGATCGAAGGCATGGGCCCGCCACCACGCATGCTCGAGACATTCGCACAGCAGCCGACGCACGAACGGATACACGAATGGGTGAACGGGCTGCGTAGGATCGCCGGCCGAAGTCCGCGCCGCTATGCGTCGCTCGAAGAAGCGTTCCAGCGCATGCAGGAAGAAAACCCGCATCTGTCGGCCGATCAAGCCCGGCATCTGACGATTCACGGCAGCAACCAGAACGAAGACGGCACGTATAGCTGGAAGTTCGACAACTACGTGCGCGCATTCTTTCCGGTTGGTTTGTCGCCAGGACAGAGCAACGAGCTGTATGCCCGTATCACCTGTCCGACGTTGCTCATCCGCGGTACCGAATCGTGGGCGTCGGATCCGGAGAAAGACGGTCGCGCTAAGCACTTCCAGAACGTGCGCGTTACCAACATCGAAGGTGCAGGACACTGGGTGCACCACGACCAGCTCGATACGTTCCTGGGCGTGGTACACAGTTTTCTCGCCGCGTGATGGGGCACCGGTGAACGCCCGGAACGTACTCGTCGAGCGGCTTCACACGTCGCCTCATAGCGGGGTCGTCGCGGTGACCGGCGGCGGAGTGCTGCTGTTGGCAGACCTGCTCACTGTGCCGGGTGCGTCCGCAACCGTGCTCGACGCCCGGGTGCCGTATTCAGCCGATGCGCTGGCGCAATTCATCGGCGCAGCACCGGAACAGGCGTGCAGCGTCGCGACCGCGTGCGACATCGCGATGGCAGGCTTCCTGCTGGCGCACGCGCTGAGCACACCTGGTGACCGGTCTTCTGACGTCCCTTCCGTAGAGCCGCACTGCTTCGGATTCGGCTGCACTGCGAGTCTCACCACCACATCGCCAAAGCGAGGCGCGCATCGCGCACATTTCGCACTGCAGACTCTGCGGGAAACGCGCACGTGGTCGATCACGCTGGTGAAAGGCACGCGCGACCGGCTCGCGGAAGAACGATTGGTCGCCGATATCGCGCTGCAGGGGCTGGCAGAGTCTTTCGACCTCGATGAACAAATCGATCCTGCCCTACTCGCAGGCGAATCCGTCGACACCGATCACGCCACTGCCCCCACCGAATGGGGCGATGTGCTGTTGGGGCGCATTCGCGCCGCGCCGGTTCATCAAGCGGCGCCACCAACGGTGTTGTTCCCGGGCGCCTTCAATCCTTTGCACGACGGACACCGGGCGATGGCACACCACGCACAACATGTTCTCGGCGATCCCGTAGCATTCGAGATCTGTACCAACAACGTGGATAAGCCGCGCCTGAACTACCTTGCGTTACGAAACCGCATCGACCAGTTCGATTCATCGACGCCGCTGTGGGTCACAAACACCGCGACGTTCGTAGAAAAGGCACGTCGCTTCCCCGGCGTGCGATTCATTGTCGGCGTCGATACCGTCAGCCGCATCGGACAGGCCAAATACTACGACGACGATCCACAGCGCCTCGCCGCGGCCGTTGCCGAGATCGGCGATCTCGGCTGTCGCTTTCTGGTATTCGGACGAACGATCGACGGGCGCTTCACCGGCCTCGACGACTGCGAACTGCCGGCGGCCCTGCGCAGCCTGTGCAATGCGGTTGCCGAGGCCGATTTCCGCCAGGACGTTTCGTCGAGTGAATTGCGCGCGCGTGCCCAAAGCAACGTGCCGCGATAGCGCTCACTCGAGGTCTTCCAACCGTTTCGGCCAGGTCGCTTTCAGCAGGCGCGACAGCGAGCGATCCGCCAGCAAGCGTCCCGCCGTCTGGCATTTCGCGCAATAGTTGCTCTCGTTCTCGGCATAGACGATGCGCTGCACCGGCGATCCGCACACCGGACACGGTTGGCGGAACTTGCCGTGCACCGCCATTTGGTCGTGAAACGCAGTGACCTTCTTCGGGAACGCATCTCCCGCTTCAGCACGCAGACGCGCGGTCCATTCGTCGATCACATTCCGACAGGCCGTGTACAGCCTGCGCAATTCCTCGTCCGTCAGCGCGCTGGCCAGCTTGAACGGCGACAATTGCGCGCGCAGCAGGATCTCGTCCGAATAGGCATTGCCGATGCCGGCCAGGATGTGCTGATCCGTCAGCACCCGTTTGATCGTGTGACCAACTGACCTCAATCGATCCACGAACGCCTCGACCGATACACTCGTCATGTCGAGACCACCCGGATCGAGCGCGGCAAGCGCAGCATCGCCTTCCACCAGTTTCAATGAGGCACGGCGCTTCTTGCTCGCCTCGGTGAACACCAGCGCGCCGGTTGAAAAGTCGAGCGCGGCGATGCCATTGCGCTTCATCGCCGAACCAATTTGTTTTTGCCAATGCAAGCGCCCGGAAATCATCAGGTGGATAACCACGTAGTAGTGGTCATCGAGTTCGAGCACGAGTTGCTTGGCCAGTCGTCGCCAGCCGCGGACACGACGACCGCACGTCTGCGCGATCGTGGGCTGCACCGTGCGCAGCACGAACGGGCTCGCAAGCCGGATAGCGACCAATTCAGCGTCGCGGGTGCGACGCTCGAGGTGTTCGAGGTAGACCGTCAGGTCGGGAAGCTCAGGCACTGCCTTTGATCAAATCTTCGTTGCGCACGATGTACTTCCAACGCCCGGATCGGAATCGCCACAACTGCATGATGCCTTTCAGCACGTAGTCGCCGATCAGCGCGGCATACACCCATCGCACCGGCAAACCCGCATACGTGAACACCGCCGCGAGCGTACAGCGCATACCGATCAATCCGCAAAACGTCGTCACCATCGGAAAGCGCGTATCGCCGGCACCGCGCAGCGAGCCGCCGATGGCGAAGTCGACCGCCATCAACGGCATCATCGCGCCGAGCACGTAGGTGAACTCCACCGTGTACTGAATCGTCACCGGATCGTTACCGATGAAGAACGTCGCTAGATCTCGGGCAAAGTAAATCACGATCATGCCGAGCCCCCCCATCGTCGCAATCGCCATACGCATCGCGCGCCAGCCGGCGCGGACCGCGCCCGGCGCGTCATCCGCGCCAAGCGCCTGTCCGACCAGAGTCGAACCGGCGATGGAGAAACCGAATCCGGCGACCATGCAGATGTTCAGCATGTTCACGCCGATGTTGTATGCCGCGAACGCCTGGGTGCCGTAGAAGTTGCCGATCAGCATCAGGAATGCAAAGAAGCCCGCCTGAAAGATGATCTGTTCGAGGCCCGCGGGGTAGCCGATATCGAGCAGACGCTTCAGACGTTCGATTCGGAACCAGCCGCCGCGAACGTGACGAATCCGCAGCCGTTGATTCCACCACAGACCCACCAGAATCACGCCACCGAGCGTGAACGACACGCCGGCAGCGAGCGCGCTGCCCGAAACGCCCATTTTCGGCGCGCCCCACAGGCCGAACACCAGTGCATACAGCAAAGGAATGTTGACCAAGTTGACGAACGCGCCCACGTACAGCGGCGTCCACGCATCGCCTGCCGCACGCAACGCACCCGCCATGATGAAGTTCGCGGCGAACGCGACGTTGAACATCGACAGCCAACGGATATATTTTGCCGCGAGGTCGACGGTGTTCGCGTCCAGCCCAAAAATTGACGCGATATGAGACGAGAAGAACACGCCTGGGATCATCAGTACCAACCCGAACAAGGCGCCCAGTACCAGCGACGCGATGGTGATGCGGCCTGCTTCGATTTCGTCGCGGCGCCCCCACGCGCGGGCCACCAGCGCGGTGGTGCCGGCGCCGATCGCCATCATCACGGCCTGCAGTGCGAAGAACACGCGCTGCCCGGCACCGACCGCCGCCAGAGCATCCGCTCCAAGCTCGCCAACTGCCTTCGTTTGCACCAGTCCGACGATGCCGTACAGCAGATTGCCGAGAATCGCCGGCAGCGCGAGTTGCAGGATCCCGAGACGTTCACGCGTTTCAACCGCTTCTTCTACCGCCTGTGCCATGGTTTGCTAGCCTGGACTATTCACGGGTTCGTACGCATTCATGGATAGTTCAGGCTGGGTGCGCCGTCTCATTGTTGCTAACATACTCGTCCAATTTCTCCCTTACGCGTACCCACTCCGATAACCAACTCAACTAAGGCGCCGCAACATGCCAGCAGCCAGCTTCACCGACATCGGCGTGACCCTCGACGGGCACGTCGCCACGATCGAAATTCAGCGTCCCCCGCACAATTTTTTCGACTTCAGCCTGATCGGCCAGATCGCAGACGCATTTTCCGCAATGGACGACGATCCACAGTGCCGGGCCATCGTACTGGCCGCGCAGGGTAAATCGTTCTGTGCGGGAGCGAACTTCGGAAGCGGTCGGAGCGACGGGTCGGGAAGTGCGGATTTTACAGAGGAAGGCTTCCGCAACACCACCGGCAAGCTGTATCGCGAAGCCGTCCGTCTGTTCAGTTGCAAAAAACCGGTCGTCGGCGCGATCCAGGGCGCCGCGATTGGCGGTGGGCTCGGGCTGGCGCTGGTTCCCGATTTCCGTGTCGTGACGCGCGAAGCCCGCTTCGCAGCGAACTTCGCCAAACTGGGCATTCACCCGGGGTTCGGCCTCACGGTGACGTTGCCGCGCCTCATCGGTCAGCAGGCCGCAAACCTGATGTTCTTCACCGGACGCAGACTCAGCGGTGAAGAGGCACTGAAGATCGGTCTCGCCGATGAGCTCGTCGAGGCGGACGGATTGCGCGCCGCAGCCACTGCGCTCGCCGCCGAAATCGCCGAAAACGCGCCACTGGCGGTCGTTTCGGTCCGCGCCACCGTGCGCCAGGGCCTCGCCGACAGCATCGCCGCAGCCACCGAACACGAATTGAAGGAACAACAATGGCTGCGCGGCACCGAAGATTCCGACGAAGGCATCCGGGCGGTTTCGGAGCGGCGTCCCGGGGACTTCAAAGGCAAATGATCGAACATCGAACCGGATATAGAAGGACACTGTGATGAATCTCGGAAAACTCGGGGTCTGGTATTTCACGGAGCTCATGTCGGCAAACAAAGCGGCCGAAGCCGCGCAGCGCATCGAAGCGCTCGGTTACGCGTCGCTGTGGATACCCGAAACAACCGGCCGCAATCCGTTCGCGCACGCGGCGTGGCTGCTCGCAAAAACCCAGAAGCTCGTCGTTGCGACCGGCATTGCGTCGATCTATCACCGTGAACCCGGCGTGACGATGGCGGGTCAGAAGACACTCGCGGAACAATCGAACAACCGTTTCCTGCTCGGCCTCGGCGTTTCGCACAAACCGATGGTCGAAGGCGTTCGCGGCCTCGAATACGGCAAACCCGTCGAAACGATGCGCAACTATCTGGCGAAGATGGATGCGTCACCGTACGGCTCAGTCCAGCCGTCGGAGCCGCCGCCACGCGTGATCGCCGCGCTGGGGCCGAAAATGCTGGCGCTCGCGCGCGACACCTGCACCGGTGCGCATCCGTATTTCAGTTCACCGGACCACACCGCGATGGCGCGCAAGGTGCTCGGGCCGAAGCCGTGGCTGTGCGTCGAACAAAAGGTGATCCTCGAAACCGATCCTGCCAAGGCGCGACCGCTCGCGCGCGCCAACGCGGCGATTTATCTGGGTCTGCCGAACTACCGCAACAACTGGTTGCGGATGGGTCTCACCGAAGACGACTTCGCGAACGGCGGATCCGACCGCTTCGTCGACACGACGTTCGCCTGGGGTACTGTCGAAGCGATCAAAAAACGCATCAAGGCGCACTTCGACGCGGGCGCGAGCCACGTGTGCATTCAGCCGATCAATCCGAACGGCGCGTTTGGCGACCTGCACTGGCAGGCGCTCGAAGAGTTGCAAGGGGCGGCATAAATGGCAACGCGCGACTTCGACGGCAAAGTTGTCGTCATCACCGGCGCGGCCGGCGCGCTGGGTCGCGCAGTCGCGGGTGAATTCGCACATCGGGGCGCGACACTCGCGCTGGTGGATATTGTCGAAACACAAAGTCCGCATCTCACGCTCGTCGGCGACCTCACCGACCCCGAGGCCGCTCACACGCTGGCCGGTACGATCCGCTCGAAACTCGGTCGCATCGACGTGCTCGCAAACGTCGCGGGTGGCTTCTCGATGGGCGAGACGGTCCACGAAACCACCGAAGCGACCTGGCAGTACATGTTCGATCTGAACGTCAAGACCCTGCTGAACATGGTGCGTGCCACGGTCCCCATGATGCTCGACGCTGGCAGTGGCAAGATCGTCAACGTCGGTGCACGCGCGGGATTGAAAGGCGCCGGCCGCATGGGTGCGTACTGTGCATCGAAGAGCGTCGTGATTCGTCTGACTGAGAGTCTGGCCGACGAACTGAAGGGCAGCGGCATCAATGTCAACTGCGTACTGCCGAGCATCATCGATACCGCGCGAAACCGCCAGGACATGCCGGACGCCGACCACACGCTGTGGGTGGCACCCGGGGATCTGGCCCGCGCGATCGCGTTCCTTGCATCAAATGCCGCCAACGCAATTCATGGCGCAGCATTGCCGGTAGAAGCGCTGAGCTAACGGATTCGATACACCACGGGGCCGCGTCGGCGCCGCTGTGTCAGCGCGCAAACCCTACGTACTGGCGCAATTCGAAGCCATTTCCCTCGGTATCGCGAAACGTCGCAACCCGATCCGGTACGTGCCGCTGCGCTTCGCGCAATTCGAGCAGTTCACCACCGTATTCCTCGATCAGCCCCTGCATGTCTTCAATGCGATCGACCTCGAGGTTGAGGCCCGCATGCGGTAGCGGTGCCTCGTCGATATGACCCGGCGATAGGATATGCAGCGCAAGCTCGAACGAGCCGAAACTCAATGTCGTCCAGCCTTTCGACTCGAACGACGGCGTGACATTGAAGACCGATTCATAGAATCGCCGTGCGCGTTCCATATCGAAAACGTAATGAATGAAGATGGGGTTGCGCGATCTCATCGAGGTTCGCCTCGCTGGCGGTGCCGGTTCACGCGGCCGATGCGTCTCCGTGTCTTTCGATCACGATTCGCCAGACGCAAGCTTCTCGCCATACTGTTCCGGCGTGATGAGACCGCCTTCGCGCTCGGCGCGGCCCACGTCAGACGCCGGCAACGCATCCTGCACCATGTCGATCCGTTTCCACGCGGGCAACGGCATCGCGCCGTGCCGATCCGGCACGTATGGCGACGCCGCGATGCGCTTGTGCGTGTGAACCAACCGCGCGCAGTTCACAAACACCTTGTCGACTTTCGCGCGAACCAGCAGCTGCGCACCCGGGTATTTCGCCATCAACGGATCATCGGCGCCGACCGTTGCAGTGGCTTGCACGCGCAATCGGTTCGGTGTCTCGAAATCGATGAACAACAAGCCGATCTTGCCCGTCTCTGCGATGTTGCCCATCGACATGAACATGCCATTGCCGTCGTAACTCGGGAACACCAACGTACTGTCGTCCACGACCGTCACCACTCCCACATCGCCGCCTTTGTGCGACACGGTCGGCTCACCTTGCGCGTTTACCGTGGTCAGGAAGAAGAAGTCGCGCGACTCGATGAAGGCGCGGTGCTGCGCCGACGCGATCCGGTCCGTAACGATGGAGCCTTCGAGTCTGTCGGCGAGCCTACGGCTGTCGAACTGAGCCTGAAGCCGCCTTTGAGATTCGCTGTAGAACGCCATGCTGGTCCCCTATCGACGCGAAGCACTGAAAGATAGCCGCCACCCAACGCGATTGGCAAAGCCTTCTGTACCGTTCTTACTTGGGCCGACGCGCGCAGAGTTGGACTCCAGATGCATCAGATCTGCCTAACGGAAGACTGATCCAAAGCATACTCGTAGGCACAGCACAGAATCGGGACGATCGCCAACGCGAGTATGAGTTCAGGACGCAGCATGAGATAAAGCCAAAGCAAGGAAAAGGCGGCGAAAAATATCGCTTGAAATGCGAACCGGAAGCGGTGCATTTCCAGACTGAGTCGCTTTCGATGCTCGAGAAGAATGAACAAGACAAGGGCCAGAGACAGGGAACCGCCAACCCACGGAGAATCGGCGAAGAGAACGATCAGAAGCACTACAAAAACCGCACCGACCAGGTGACCAAATGCCATCATATTGATGTAGAGGTGATCGTCTCTTTCCACTGTGGGTCTCCATCCTTGCCGCCTGGACGGCTGAGTTCAGCCGCCCGCCTAGGAAGCGACCAATTCGAGCACGCAAATCGGGTGACGCTCCGGTGGTTCAGCTGCAAGGATATGTTAGGCGGGCTGAGCCGCCGTGGCATCGAAGCTCGTCACGCGATGAACGGATAGGCGCCTGGCGAACCATGAACTCATGGAACGTCGTGCACCCACTCTGAGGCTCCCTTGGAACGATCGCCGGTCAGCCATTGCCAGTCGAGGTCCATATGTAGGCGCTTCGCTGCACCTTCGCGGAAAGTTGCGGTCGCCTTGCCGGCTTTCAGCTCACCGGAGATCGTGATGCATTGGTACAGCATCTCGACACTGACAGCGTTCGTCCGGCGGGCCAGGACATTTCCGATTCCGATCGTGCCGCCACCATAGATCCCGACGATGCCGGATTCGTCCTCCGCGACAAACGTCATCGTCGTTTCCGTATCTAGGGTGCCGTTACTGGAGTTGGCGACCGCTCGGAACTTCTTGCCCGTTAGATTCACCGAAGCACCTCTCTGAAATTCATGCGAAGGCGCTTTCAAGCCGGCGCCGCTGTGGTTACACCTTCGATAATGAAAGCCCTATAGACGCCGCCTCCGAAGCGATGTTCGCAGGCAGCTTGATATGCTGGCGGGCCGCCACAATCGTTCTTTTAGTCACGCCTGCGGAAATCCATCCGACGCCGGGTGCCGGCGGCCAACGCGTCAACCATCACTCGCCGAGGCTATGCAAATATTCTACCCCGCGGTACCGCCGCCTAACATGTTGGCGTCCCTTGATGGAACAATATCTGCCAGCCGCGATCCCCAATCACCCAGATGGACGACCGTAGTGCATGCCTGTGCAGTTCGCCGGATTCATTTCTATGCGCGGAAACGTAAGTCAACAACGCGATTCCCGCGCCGATTTCCTGGAGTCGGAAATCCAGCGAAACTACCGTTGTAATCTCCGTCTCGGCTGCCAACTCCGACAACGCCTGATCTCGCGAAAACCGTCGTCCAGATCGACCGAATTCCTCAAAGTCCGAATGAAGCAACTCCTGAAGCCGCGAGACATTCTGCCGCGTGTCAGACCGATGAAGTTCGACTTCCAGCTGCCGCAGTTCTTCAAGCAATGCACTCACGCCAAGAGCCGGCTAACGACGCAACTCAGCTGCACTGTTGGGCAGCCGCCGTGATTCTTTGTAACGCTCGAGCATTCTTGACCCTCAGTCCCGTCGGTATGTGAGAATCGGTTCGAAGCCTCCAAGGATCATACGATTGCCGTCGAATGGCATTTCGCCAATTTCAGCCATCCTCGGGTCGGCAAACATGCCTTTATGCGCCTTGGCGCCGGTTTCCCTGTCGGGCCAGACGACCCAGGACAAAACAATCTTTTCGCCCGGCAGCGCTTTCACCGCCTTGCGATAGTCAGTGTGCTCGCCGTCGGGTACTTCGAGTTCCCAATTCTCAAAGATTTCGAGCGCACCGAAATCCTTGGCAACCTCGGCGAACAGATTCGCTATCTGGACATAGTCGTCCTTCTTTTCCGCAGGCACACCCAGGACATACGTATTCACATACATCGTCCGTTCTCTCCCGATTCGACGGAGCCAGCCTAGAGTGGCCGATGGTCACCATTTGGCCCCGGTGTAATGTGGATGAGTTGAGTTTTCTCCAACACGTGGACCAGGTGCCATTCGCCCTTGGGTACTATGC
Source organism: uncultured Gammaproteobacteria bacterium (assembly GCA_963812255.1). Lineage (GTDB taxonomy): Bacteria > Pseudomonadota > Gammaproteobacteria > Pseudomonadales > Azotimanducaceae > DATJGR01. Next base: position 1,089,091 of record CAWEUM010000003.1, read on the forward strand.
AGGCTTCTCCAGCACCCAGTTCAAGGGACGCGTTTGGGTCAGATTCTCCGGTGACACGGAGCCTTCCAGATACGACGTAGAGAATTTCGTCCCCGTCGGGGTGGACCTCGCCTTTATGAGGCGCGTCATCGACGATAGTCACGATCCCTACAGTCATACCATCGATTCGCCTCGGCGGACCGGGTCGGTGCTCTCTGATAGTCACCGAAAGGTCTCGGTGAATGTCGAACAAATTGCGCGAAGCGTCTACGGGGACAATTCGGTTCATCGGGTGAAAGGCTCCTTAGTCAGCTTCAACTTCATGTTATGCGTCGCTCGGCGACCAGGCGGGTTGCGCATCAAAAGTCGCAACCGACCCATCCATCGCATCCCACGGCTTTCGATTGCGCGCAAAAACCGTTACGCCCGGTTCGAATTCACTCGAATCGTCCATCGTACCCAGGCTGAGCGTTACAAAACCCGCCATGCCCGTATTCTGACCAAGGATCGGGCTACCGCACGAGGGGCAAAATACTCTCGTAACTTCGTTCCCCGCCTCGGACACCAGTTTGAATTCGGCGGTTGGTCCGTCCAGTCTGAGCTGCGTGGCGGAGAACATGGCACCGGTTGAGTGACCGGACCCAGTCAAACGCTGACAGTCATCGCAGTGGCAATGAGCGACCACAACTGGATCGCCCACAACGGTGTATCGAACCTTTCCACAAAGGCAATGGCCGGTACGCGCCTTCTCTACTGCATCAGACATGTGCGCTACTCGCAGACGCGCTTTCAGTGGAGTTCACTGGCCCGAGAAGCCGGCAGCAAATTTGATGACGGCTTTGTGGCTTCAAAGGCGTTTCCTCAATGGCCACTGCTGCGTCCTTTGGCTCAAGCACCTCAGTGTCGATCACCAATAGCGGGTTTGGCAACGGCGGGAATGGGAAGCCACCGTCTCGCTCAATCTGCTCGCACAGATCTCGATCCATCAGCTTGCCGAACTTGACACGGCTGGGGCTCGCCAAGCGTTGCAAGACCGTGGCTCTGGCAGCTCTTAGCTCAACAAAACAGACCTCTCCTTCTGGCTCCTCGACGATCTGCACCAGAGCGTCGAGGAGCGCGCGATCAACCGTTGCTTGGGGATGGAACGTGAAAACGAATGACGCATCGGCTGCAGCTGCTTCGGAGAACGCCAGCCAGGCTTTGGCTCCATGAATGAATACGACTCGCATCGGCACGGACCCGTGTCGCCTAACGTCTGAGTCGGGCGGCGAAATCATGCACCGCGACTTATCCATGCCGCCCGCCACTCCTTGCGCCGCACGTAGAAGTACGCCGCCATGCACCAGTCGTACGTTGCGCAGAACGCTCCATACGCGAGTGGAATCTCAGATGGCACTCTGCCTCCGAAGGTGTCCACACCTGAATGGGCGTGGACCTCGTGAAGCAGATCCCACGCACCATGCAATCCATATCCTGCAATGAGAACGGTCGGAATTCGGACCCCGAGGCATCCAAGAACAACGAACGCCGCAACTCCGGCTAACTCTAAGCTCCACGCGCGCTCATCGGCGAAGTAGGACGTGAATGCCAAGTAGAAGCAAGCAATCACAATAAGGAATACACCGAACACGGCTGACTCCCACCGGGCGGGCACTATCTTCTGTGAAAGCCACACAGAGCCTGCCGCGGACAACAAGCCAATACTGATGTACAACACCACGATGAGCGCGAAAGCCATCTGCTACTCCCCGGTTCTGGTGGGGCTTTTGCGAACGCCAAAGTGGCAGCTGAGTTGCGCAAGCAACTTTGATGACGCTTTAGCTGGCCGGCTGCATTCGCTGTTTAGGCCGCACTATGAAATGCCTCATGAAATGAGACTGGACCTATCGGTTGTTCGGCGCCAAGCAGTTTCACCATGAAGAACTCAGCTGGCTCGCCAGGCGGAGCGTTCGTCGGTGAAACAGTGAATCCAAAGCGAGTGTAGTAGGCAGGATTGCCAGTAAGAATGCACCCAACCGCACCCAACTCAGTGATTCTCTGAAGGCCGGCACGAACGAGCTTCGAGCCGATGCCAGTGCTTTGGTGCGCAGGTAGAACTGCCACAGGGCCAAGCGCATACCAGCCATCAGACCCGTCCGATGCCTGTGCCGGGGAGAATGCGATTTGACCGACGACGATCCCTTTCAATTCGGCTACGAGTGAGGCCGACAGAGCATTCTCGGCCCGCAGCCTGTCGACCAATTCCGCCTCGTCCCCCGCGGCATAGGACTTTCCGAAGAATGCCGCCCGGACGACGTCGCCGATCGCAGCACGGTCGTCGTAGCCTTCGGCGCGAATGATCAATTCGGGCGACATGGTGCTATTGCTGCTCCTCGGTTTCGCATGCACGTTAAATCTTCTGCAATAGCCCGAACGTCACCCTGCCAGAAGATAAGCTGTGTCTCTGCTGGATCGAGAACTCCCTGGTAGAGGCTGATGCGGCAATCGGCCTTCTGGAGAGTTACCACACGTCCCTCAGCGGCCTCGCCCAAGACTTCGAAGCCGAGCTTTTCGTAGAAGCGGCGCGTCCGATCGATATCCTTCACGTCGAGACTCACCTCAAACCAACCAAATTCCATGTTGTCCCTCCCACTGAGCCGAAATTCGATTGTGCCGCAAGCCTTTCCCGAATGTAGTTCAAACTGGCAACGACGCGGTGCCGCCTACCGCCTGAATTTAGCCGCGACGCGATGTCGGCTTGAATGAACTGTTAGGCCAAAGCGAGCGCACTGATCGTGACGTGATACCCGTCAGGATCACGGAGTGCAAACTCTCTGGTTCCAGTGCTTGGGCTTACGTGGGGCTCCTCGTCGAGTCCATTGACAAGGGCGCGGGCCCGAGGCAGCGCCTCGTCAAAATCATCCACACGGAAGAACAAGAGTAGCCCGTTGCCAGGTTCCGAGTGGTCGGGACTGCTCAAGGATGGATGGTCGTGTGCTCCCCACTGGTGGAGGCAAAGCAACACCGTTCCATCGGTGTCGAGGATTTGCCCGAAGTCGTCATGGGCAGGAGACGCATCCGGTTGACCGAACAGCGACTGATACCACCTGAAGCTGTGAGCAACATCGGCAACACCAATGATAGTCCATGTGCGCTTCATCGGCTTCTCCTGCGGCATAACGTCCGCCAAAAGCTGCTAGACCGTCTTGCCAAGCAAACGGGTGACGATTGGGGCGGACACCGCATCCTGGTGAGATGGGTCCGAACGGCGCAATCAGCGCTCTGTGTCCTTAGATATGACACGACCACCTCAGATCGGGTCTGCGCGAAATTCCGCCAAACGCTTACTCACAAAGTACCTCACATGACCGATGGGGAAATCGTTCAAGGACCCGAAGATCTCATAGCCGAGGCGCCGGTAGAAGCCAAGCGCCTGAAAGTCGAACGTATCCAGATAGGCATGATGGCACTGTCTGCTGACGGCCTCGTGCTCAGCTAACGTGAGCAGCTTGGAGCCCCATTTCCGAGCACGAAACTGCTCTGCTACCCAGAGTTCCTTGATGTCCAGCCAACCCCAGACTGTTGCAGCGACCACCCCGCCCACCACCGTCCCCGCGTCATCGTGCATCAGGATCACTAACGATCGGTAGTTACGTGGCTCGATCCCACTCGCCCGGGCATGTTCGATGAGGCCGCGTTCAACCGCTTGCGTATCGGCCGCAGATAATTCGTCCTGAAGCGAAATCTTCAAGTGACGCTTTGGATGGTCGGGTTCACGCCGAGTTTAGACATCAACCAGATAATTGGTAATGCGCGCCAAACACCAGAAACGTTGACAGGGGCGTCCACAGACAAATGGTTAGGCGGCGCGCGCACTGATCACCATCGTACATGGGTTGCCACCGTGTCCTATGACCTTAAATCCGACGGACTCATACAGATGAAGTGCTGGATTGTCGCGTTCCACGCTCAGACTGATCCGCGCAATCCCGGCGTCGGCTGCCTCGCAAATGAGTGCCTGAATGAGCTTGCGGCCAACTCCTCGACCGCGGTGCTCCATCGCCACCCCTATTGCCAATTCCGGCACCTCGCTTGATACATAGCCGAACGAGTGATTCGCGTCATCCCAGAATCGAAACCATGCCGCGCCGATCGCCGTCGACTCGTCCTCGGCCACAACTGCAGTGTCGCCCTTACGCCCCCAATCGGAGAGTAGCTTGCTCAGTTGCGGAGTTGAGAGGCCCAACTCGATCTCGGGCAGATCCGTTCCCCTCCAATATGCAGCTTCGTAGAGCATTCGCCGCAGGAACGTCAGGTCTCCGGATTTACCCGCCCGAATACACAGAGTCATTTCCGTACCGCCTGCCGCCAAGCAGCCTAATGCGCTTGTTAGGCATCGGTTAGATCTAGGCTATGGTCCGTGGGCTGGGGCGTAACGGTCAGAATCTTCAGGTTCTTCGACGCCTCAAACCGATGCCAAGTGTTCGCCGGCACGACCAACAACTCGCTCGCTCCCAGCCGGATACTCTCATCCCTTCCAGTTTGTCGGAGCACCAGTGTTGTCGATCCTTCTAGCACCAGTACGATCTCGTCACCGTTGGAATGCCTCTCCCACTCGCTGTGACCCGAATAGAAGCCTGCATAGACAGCTCCATCTCGATACTTCCGGAGTTCAGCGAAAGCCTTCTCCGCACCACCAGTGAAGGCCATCGCAGGAGTTCGATTCGGCAGGTACTGCAATCGAGCAATCACTTCTGGTATCGATGTTTTGGTGACCTTACGCATCGCGCATAGACTCCTAACACGGTTGAGTTCAGCCGCCCGACGAGGCGTCGCGCGCGATGATGCCATCGAGATACTCCACAAAATCCTTGTGAAATGAAGATTTGCGTTTTCGCCAGTATTCTTGGCCACCCGTCGTATGAAACATACGATGAAGCAAGCGGCTCCATCTTTCCTGAGATAGCTGTTCTCCGTACTGCCTATTGTGGAGGAAGTAACTCTCCATGAGGCTAAGGTACGAGTCCATCACCAGGTAGCCTCGATCTCGCTCGTGTTCCGACAGGGACTCTGGTGCACGCAGCATAGACGTAAACGAGGCGTACAGCTGCGGATCCTTGGCCAACGAGAGCCAGAACTCCGATATGGACGTTGCCGCTTGAGCGTACATGCTTCGATGTGTGGCAACGTTCGTCTGCCTAATCTGTAGCGCCAGATAGATGAGGCTCGCGATGACAGCGACGCTACCGGCAATTTCTGCGATCGCGGCTAGATCCTGGATGTTCACCTGGAAGACGCGCGTGGTGATCGGCTTCACCACAGAATATCAATGTCTTACACGTCGGTCGATCAAGGACCTGTCGTCCCACCGATGCCGTTTGACCGCATGTTTCGCCGAATGCGGCTTGCGCATGCAACTCGCGTGACAGGCTCGCTGGTCAGCTTCAAACTTTCTGCTAAACGCCACGATCACAAGTCTGTGCTCGCACAAACCCGAATCGAGTTCTTCGGGTGGGCCAGATTGGCAAGGACCGCATTGTGGTGCTCGATGATTTGCGCCGCAGACAACACTGCATCCCCCGTCGTATGCCCATCGCCAATCAAGGTAACCAAATAGCCTCTGCTCAAGGCGGATCTACAGGTCGCATCGACGCAAAATTCGGTTTGTAGCCCGGTTACATAGAGGTGATCTACGCCGCGTTGCTGCAGAAGTTCATCTAGCCCGCTTTCATAGAAAGAGTCAGATGCTTCCTTCTCGACGAACAAGTCGTCGTCGCCTACATCTAGCGATCCATGGAGCTCCCATCCTGGGTTGCCTTTTTTCATCGGTTCGAAGCTCGCGTGACAATGCTGAATAAACACCACAATTCCGCCCCGTTTCCTTACCTTATCGGAAACGGCTCTGATCGCACTCAGGACCTCGCTTTCTTGGTATGCGCCTTGCACTAGCGCCTTTTGAACATCGATGACTAGCAATGCGTCCATGGCGTAAGCAACTGAGTTGACCGGCCCGACGGGGTAGCGATTCGTTTGCGCCGCTCCAACGAAATGTCATGCGGCACCCAGCGAAGCGCTCACGTGGTAACGGGATTGACCGCGAACCTTGACTAGGTTTGATTTGCCGCAAGTATTATGCAAGTTTGACGACGCTCCGCAAAGGATGCCTCTGCGCAACTCAAACCGCGCGCTGGTGCGCAGCGTGTTGACTCCATCGAGTTGAGACATCCAGGATGAGCTCCAGCCCGAGCATCGTTGAATGGGTTAGACATTCCAGACCGGAGAATGTCGACCCCTGGCGGCTGTTCCGCACGAGGGTCGCTGTCTGCGAAGCGAGGAGGTCATGTCAGAGCGAGTCCTGCGGAACCCCAAGACCAGCGAGACCAGTGGGTCAACTGCCTAGATGTTAGGCAGCTGGCTGGTTCCGAGCGGTTGCATCACTTCCGCTTGTTGAGCCCTGACAGCGCAATTTTTATCAGCCTGAGGGCTTCGTCCAGATCGGATTCACTACGAACTGCCAGTGCGTACCAAGGGAAACCATCGGAGCGGGTCGGGTGCACCGTTGAGTCGGACACACGAACCAGCCGTTCCTGCCGAATGACATTCTTTCCTAAACGAATGTCGATCTCCTGGTCCGAATGAAAATGTGCGAACTCTTTGCCGCGAAACAGCAAGGAGACAAACCCATCGTCGCGTCCAGGCCATGCACGTTCCTCGACGCCCAGATCACGAAGCCGTTGACTAAGTCGCCGGCGAATGCGGTTCATATTGGATCGCCTCTTCTTGCCGGCGGCGCACGCGAAGCGGAGTGAACATCTACCAGTGGTATTCACGCGTGACGATGTTGCCGCGCGATCTGGTGGAACCCTTGACCGTCGATCTTGAATGGCGCGCAATGGCTCGCTGAACGACGATCTCAGATCCAGCCCTTGCGCCGGAAGTACAGCAGCATTGCGATCATCGACACAGCAATCACGGCGAGAACACTCACGTACGCATATGGCCAACCCAGTTCGGGCATGCTCAAAGCGCCCGCCTTTCTGTCGAAGTTCATGCCGTACACGCCAACGAGGAATGTAGGCGGAATGAACAGTGTTGCGATCAGCGTTAGCACTCGCATCACTTCGTTCAAACGATTGCTGACGAGCGACAGATAAACCTCAACGAGGCTGGTCGCCACTTCACGGTGTGTCTCCAGCAGATCGATGACGCTGACGATATGGTCGTAGCAATCCTGAAGGTAGGGCCGCAGATAACTGCGATCGCTGTCGGATTCCGATGCATCGAGATGGCGGAACAGGTTCGCGAGGATCTCGCGCATCGCCCACGCAGTTCGCCGATACACGAGAAGGCGGTTTCGGATCTCGTGCAGTCGCGCCAGCGCCTCCGGCGCTGGACTTTCGAGAATCTCGGCTTCGAGCGTGGTGATTTCGGCACCGATGTCGTCTATCACAGGAAACAGCAGATCGATCGCCAGATCGATCATCGCATACAACATGTAGCTGCCGTCATTGCGCCGCATGCGGCCCTTTTCGCTCGTCAGACGCTTTCGAATCGGATCCAGTAATCCCGGCGCGCCGTCGTGAAAGCTGACGACGACGTGGTCGTCGGCAAACACACTGAGTTGCTCGAATCGCCCGGGTTGCCCGGCGGTTGGAATCATCAACGTAACGAACAGGCGGGTGTCGTATTCGTTGAACTTGGGTCGTTGGCTCCCGGTGACAGCGTCTTCCAGGGCCAGCGCATCGATCGAATACTGGCTCTTCAGTTTTTCGAGCAGTCGCATCGAGGGTGCGCCCACCACGTGAATCCATCGAACGCCATCCGTCGGTATCGGCCGATCGAGCAGTTCAACGTCATTCGAGACAGCCATCAAGCGATCCGCCGAATATTCGGTGATCTCGAAGTGCGCGTGTTGAACTGCCCGCACTCGCTCGGTATCGAACGTGCCCGGCGCCGTTCCTGGCGCCAGATGTCGCGTAGGCTGCCTCATGATTCCTCACTCACTCACCGCGAAGCGGTTACAGTAGCCGCGCGCGGCGCAATGAGCCATAGATGAGCAAGAAGTGGCCACATGAACGAGTTCGGCGATCTGGTCCAACAATACGGCTATGTGGCGGTATTCGCCGGAACATTCTTCGAGGGTGAGTCGATCGCATTGCTCGGCGGATTTCTGGCGCACGGCGGTTTACTCAGCCTTCCCATCGTGATTGTCGTTACGTTCGCGGGCTCGTTCTGCGGCGATCAAACCGCCTACTGGCTAGGTAGGCGTTTGGGCTCGCGCTGGAAACCGAAGTCCACGCTGATGCAACGACGCATTGCGGATACGGAACGGTTGCTGAACCGCTATCAGATCCCGGTTCTGCTCGGCTTTCGGTTCGTGTACGGGATCCGCAACGCAACGCCATTCGTCGCCGGCAGCATCACGCAGATTCCCGTGTGGCGGTTCATTGCGCTGAATGCAGCCGGCGCGGCGCTGTGGGCGATATCGATTCCGGTACTCGGTTACTATTTCGGCCGCACCGCCGAGTCGCTGCTCGGCACCGGTAAAGCCTACGAGACCCGCATCATCTGTATTGTGATCGCCGGCGGCCTGATCATATGGTTGGCGCGATATCTCTTTGCTCGGCGCCGCGCCGCGCGATCGAGCGCAGCAGACGTTGAGAACCCGCCCCACACGAAATAACCGTCTGCAACACTTCGCTGCCAGGCAGGGCCAGCCGCTGTACTTGCGACGGCAGTACGTGAAGGATCAGTCCTGTCGTCGGGTTCGGGCCGGTGGGCATGAAGATCGTCGACCCCTCAGCACCCTCGTCGGCCAGAAATCCCGTTAGCCGCATGCCGTCGCCGATATCGACGATCACCGGGCGCGCGAACGGATTCTGATCGCGCTTGCCCAGATAACCGACGATCTCTTTGACGGGCTTGTAGCCAGGCACCCTTTGCACAGTATTGCGCTCGAGCCAGGTGTACGCGCGATTGCCGAATCGCGTGCTCACGATCGCGCCGAGCACGAAGCACGCGACCAGAATCGCTGCGATCGTCAGTCCCTGACCCACCCAGATCGGCAGATCCAGATTAAGGGCGACATATTTCGCAACGGGTGCGGTTTTTCCGACGATCCAGGTCGCGAGCCACAGCAACAGGTTCGCGAATACGAATAGTGGTAGTACAACCAGCGCGCCGCCGATCAGCGTAGTGCGGATGTAATTCCGGGAACCGGACATGTGCTTCAGATCCAATTCGAACTGCGCTTCAGCGCCTGTTCTGCGCCCCACACCAGTTCTTTGAAGATCTCCGCCGCTGGTCTCACCGCCTTGATCATACCGATGCCTTGTCCGGCGAACCCGGGATTGACGTCGCCGCGTTTGTCGCGCGTCGCGGCCGCCAGCACCGGACCCGACACGGCGCCTTGATACGGCATCGGCAGCGGTTCTTTGTCTGCGTGTGTCCACGCATCGGTCCACACGCTGCGAATGATCCGTGCCGGTTTGCCGGTAACGCTGCGCGAAACGACGGTTCCGTCTTCGGCGGCATCGACGATCGCCTGCTTCTGAAAGTCATGGATGCCGGCTTCGTTCGACGCTAGAAACGCCGAGCCAACCCACACGCCCTCAGCGCCGAGCATCATCGCCGCGGCAATGCCACGCCCGTCGGTGATACCGCCTGCGCCGAGTACCGGCACATCACCAACTGCATCGACCACCTGCGGAATCAGCGCCATGGTGCCGATCGGTGAATTGTGGCCGCCGCCATCGTGACCCTGCGCCACCACGATGTCGATGCCCGCTTGAATCACTTGTACTGCGTGCTTCACCTTGCCGACAACGCACATCACCTTCGTGCCGTTCGCGCGCAGCCTTTTCATCCAAGGACCCGGATTGCCAAGACCCGATGCATAGACCGGCACGCGTTCCTCGATCACAACTTCCATCTGCGCGTCGAAGAACTCCTTTGAAAAGCCGGCCGGCTCGTCCGGGTCACGACGTTGCCGGAACGTATCCGGATCGACGGGTTCGAGGTGTTGCTTTGCCATGAACTCCGAGGCAAACGCCTGCAGCTCTGGTAACAGATCCAACGGTGACGGTCCTTCGGAGTGAGCATAGTTCGCGCGCCTCACCGACGCCGGCAGCAATGTGTCCACGCCAAACGGCTTATCCGTTAACGCTCGCGTGCGGCGAATCCATTCGCGCAACTGTTTCGGTCCGCATCCCGCCGCGCCGAGCACACCTAAACCGCCGGCATTGGACACTGCCGCAGCGAGTTCCGGTGTGCTGGCGCCACCCATGCCCGCCAGCACGATTGGGTGCTCGATTCCAAGGATTTCACACACACGCGTCTTGAACATGACCCGGACTTCCAACGATTCGATTGAGCCTCTCGATTGAGGCTGATGAGCTCGGTCTAGATGAACGTCTCGAAGCGGCCATATTTGCTGCGAAAGTACAACAGCGGTTCGGCGTGCGCGTCGAGAATCTTAAGGTCGCGCACTCGGCCGATCGCGATGATGTGATCGCCGGCGTCGTGTTCTGCTTCGATGTCGCAATCGACGTACGCGAGAATACCGCCAAGCACCGGCGATCCCGTCACGCCTGGGCGCCAGTCGACCTCGGCGAAAAGTCCCGGCTTCGCGAACTCGTCGCACACGTCTTTCTGTTTCGCCGAGAGCACATTGATGCAGAAGCTGCCCGAACTGCGCAATCTCGGCCAACTGGTGCTCTTCTTGCCGGGGCATACGGCCACGAGCGGCGGATCGAGCGACAGCGACGTGAACGACTGCGCCGCGAACCCCACCGGTCGTCCATTGTCCATGCCCGTGGCGACGACGACGCCGGTGCAGAACTGCGCCAACGTCGTGCGGAAGGTCAGGCTGTCGAACGCCACATCAGAACTCGCCATCGTCTGCCCGTGCAAAGATCGGTTCCGCGGCACTATATCAGAACCAAATCGGTGCTCGTTTCGGGACTGCACGCGCGTCGGCAAGCCCGCTAGAATTGTCGCCAACATGCATACATCGATGGGTACAACCGTGACTGATCTGGACAGCTTCCGTAACGAAACCCGGGCCTGGCTCGAAGCCAACTGCCCCGCGTCGATGCGGACGCCGGGCAACGAGGATGAGACCGTATGGGGCGGACGCCGTGAAAGGTTCGTCAATCCCGATTCGCGCGTTTGGCTCGCGCGTATGGCGGAGAAAGGCTGGACGTGTCCGATGTGGCCGAAGCAGTACGGCGGCGGCGGCCTGTCGATCGACGAAAATCGCGTGCTGCAGCAGGAGCTCGGACGCATCAATGCGCGCTCACCGCTGTCGAGCTTCGGCATCTGGATGCTCGGACCGGCGCTGCTCGAATTTGGCAACGAAGCGCAGAAGCTCGAGCATCTGCCGAAAATCGTGCGCGGTGAAATTCGCTGGTGTCAGGGCTATTCCGAACCCGGCTCCGGATCCGATCTCGCGGGGCTGCGCACGCGCGCGCAGGACATGGGTGATTACTACCTCGTCAACGGTTCGAAGATCTGGACGTCGTACGCCGACGAAGCCGACTGGATCTTCTGCCTCGTCCGCACCGATTTCGACGTACCGAAGCATGAGGGCATCAGCTTCCTGTTGTTCGACATGGCCTCGCCCGGGGTCAGCACCTCACCGATTACGCTGATCAGCGGCTCGTCGCCGTTCTGTCAGACGTTCTTCGAAGACGTCAAAGTACCGAAGCAGAACCTGGTGGGTCAGATCAACAAAGGTTGGACGATCGCAAAGCGTTTGCTGCAGCACGAGCGCCAGATGGTTGCCGGCATCGGCGGCAACTCCGCGCTCGGTGCAACGGGCCGCAGGATGGAGGACATCGCGAAGGAATACGTTGGAGAAGCCGACGGACGTATCGCAGACATGGCGATCCGCGGCCGGATCACCCGCCACCGCATGGACGATCGCGCCTTTCAACTGACGTTGGGACGTTCGATCGAAGAGGCCAAAGCCGGCCATGCCAACGGCGATCTCAGTTCGATGTTCAAGTACTACGGCACCGAGCAGAACAAACGCAAGTACGAAGTGCTGCTCGAAACAATGGGCACCCAGGCCGTCGGCTGGAGCGGCGATGCATTCAGCGACCGGGAACTCAATACCACGCGGCAATGGCTGCGATCGAAGGCCAATTCGATTGAGGGCGGCACCAGCGAAGTGCAGCTCAACGTGATTGCCAAGCGAGTACTCGGCCTGCCGGATTGAGCGCACTACGGCGCATCACCGACGGTGTCGTCACCATTCGGCCGCCTGCGCCGGGCGATGCAGAGGTATTGATCGCCGGGCGCGATGCGCAATTCAGGCGCTGGCTTGGCGAAGGCGCTCAGACACCACAGCCGACGGCGTGCATCGTCGTCGGCGACGCCATCGTCGGCTGGGTCGACTACGACATCGACCGCGCATGGTTGCAACGTGGCGAAGTCAACATCGGCTACAACGTCTTCGCACCGCATCGCGGCAACGGGTACGCGTCCAGAGCGGTTCAGTTGCTGATGCACCATCTCGCACTCACCGGCACGCACTCGACCGGGACGCTGCTCATCCATCCCGACAACGCGCTGTCGCGCGCGCTCGCTGCGCGCACACGATTCACGCCGGCGGGGCAACTCAACGGAAGCTGCTATTACAAACGACCTGTCCCGCCGCTCAGCTACACCGATGATGTGATTACCATTCGGCGCCAGAGGATCGATGATCTGTACATGGATCTCGCCGCTAAAGACAGCGAACAGATCAAATGGCTCTGGCAGCCCGGGGAACATGACCGGTGGAAGGCGATGTCGCGCGAGGACCAGCATGATCACGCGCTTCGAATATTGCGGACGAATGCAGCCGACTTCGGAACCGGCCCAAAATGGTGTTTTGCCGTGGACGCGACTGACGCTGACTACGTCGCTTGCATCGACTGCGATCTGGCAAACGAACGCGTGCCGGCCGGTGATGCAAACATCTCTTACGCGGCCCATCCCGTACATCGAGCGCGCGGCTATATCAGCCGCGCGGTCAACCTGATCACGCGGTTCCTGGCCGATCACACCGGCGCGCGGCGCGCGCACCTCATCATCGACTCGGACAACGTCGCATCGCTACGCGTTGCCGACGCGGTCGGGGCAGAGGAGGCAGAGCGCTGGATCAATGAGCAGGGTCGCACGTTGGTCCGTTGTCTGATGCGGCTGAACCACAGGCAACATCAGTAACGATTCTCTCGCCGAACCATTTCCAAGACCGCCTCCGTTATCGACCGACATGGCACGAATCGAAGGTGGACTGCGCAACGTTCGCCTCGACTCCCGCAACGCATCGATCTACGATGCGCAGCATGAATCCGAGTGCGCACCTCAACACAATGCCCATGGCCATGCCGCAGATGTGGGGATCCCGCTCGATCTGATTTTCGCTCAACAATCCTAACGAAGAGCCGGGCCGTCCCCAAACGATGGCCCGGCTTTTTTTTGCCCGGAGAACAGTGATGAACGACCGTTTCGTGAGCACCTCGATCCCTTACGTCAATGCCGAGCCGCACATCGGCTTCGCGTTGGAACTGGTCATTGCCGACGTGATCGCGCGTCACGCGCGGTTGCGGGGCGACGACGTCTATTTTCTATCGGGCACCGACGACAACAGCGTCAAAAACGCACTGGCGGCAGAGGCGCAAGGTGTACCGACATCCGAATTCATCACCCGGCACGCGAACGCGTTCGCGGCTTTGAAGCCATTGCTGAACATCGGCTACAACGACTTCGTGCGCACCAGCGCCGATGCCCGCCATGCCCCGGCGGTCGCGAAGCTGTGGCACGCATGCGACCACAGCGGAGACATCTATTCGAGCGACTACGAAGGGCTGTATTGCGGCGGTTGCGAACAGTTCTACCGGGACTCGGAACTGCCCGACGGCGTGTGCCCCGAGCATGGCACGCAACCGGAGCACGTCTCGGAGCGGAACCATTTCTTTCGCCTGAGCCGCTATCAGGACCAGTTGATCCAACTCATCCGGCGCGACGAAATCGAAATCTGTCCGACGCATCGAAAGCACGAGGTACTGTCGTTTCTCAAAGCGCCGCTTGCGGATCTGTCGATATCGCGCAGCGTCGCACGCGCGCGCGGCTGGGGTATCGAGGTGCCGGGCGATTCGTCTCAAGTTGTGTATGTGTGGTTCGATGCGCTGGCCAACTACATCAGTGCACTGGGATACGCATCTGCCGCACCTTCGTTCGAGCGTTATTGGACCCGCGCAGAGCGCATCAGTCACGTCGTTGGTAAAGGCGTGATCCGGTTTCACGCCGTCTATTGGCCCGCGATCCTGCTGTCCGCCGGCTTGCGCCCTCCATCCCAGATCCTGGTGCACGGATACGTCACGGTCGACGGTCGCAAGATCGGCAAGTCGCTCGGGAACACGATTTCGCCTGCGGAGGCGTGCGCACGCTACGGCGCCGATTCCCTGCGCTACTACCTGTTGCGCCACATCGGCAGTCATCGCGACGGGGATTTCTCGTGGAACCGATTCGATACGGTTTACCAGACCGAACTCGCGAACGGGCTCGGCAATCTGCTGTCACGCACCGTCGCTCTCGGCCGGCGGCACGGGTCGCCGATAGAGGTCGTGGCGTCCAGACTTGCATCGAACCTGATCGATGACGTCGACCGACACATCGAAGCGTTCGCGGTACACCGCGCACTCGAAGCGATCTGGGATGTCGTTGCCGCGGCGAACGCGTACGCCAACAAAACCGAGCCGTGGCGGTTAGCGAAGGCCGGGAGTCTCGATGCAGCCGGGTGCGTGCTGGCGGAACTCTACGCGACGTTGCGTTGCATTGGCCTGGTGTTGCGAGCGTTTCTCCCCGATACGGCGCAACGCATCCTCGCTGCGCTGGACGCGTCGTCGAATGACGCCCTGTTCCCGAGAAAACCGACGGCCCGCGAGCGAACGTCAATAGAAGCGAATGTCGACGGTTCGAGCCGTATCATCCACCAGCGGTAACGACAGTCGGCGGCATTGGTTCTGCCACCGCCGGCTGGTCGTCCAGTGCTGAGTGTACTCGTCCTTCGCGTTGATGTAGCGAAGCTGCGACGGGTGCCCGTGCGCAAAAAATCCGCGGCCGGTGACGCGAATCTCTCGAGGCTTGCCGTTGACTTCACCTGTCCTGCAGTTGATCCGGGTCGAAGTCGGCAACGCTGTCATGACATCGAGGCCCTTATAGCCATCGGTCGTGAATTCGATCTTGATCTGACGCCCCGCCTTGAGCCACACCTTGCCGCGTCTCTGCGCCAATGTGTCGACGAACCGGAACGGATACTGAACGTGCACGTTGAATTGGCGTTGCGCGCCATCGCCGTCCAGATCCGTAGCGGAGCAGCGAACCCGGGTAATACCCAGACCGAGCGCCTTGTCAGACGGTGGAAAACATTGCGCCGGCAACACGCCCCGGTCGGGATCGGAGGCGGACACGAGGGACGCGTAACTCACCGGCTGCCTGACGTCGAGATAGGTGCCGTCCGGCACTTCATATTGGTCCACCTGTACCACGAGCGTTTCATCCGGCACGGTTAGCATGGGCACCGCGCCGGTCGGGGCCGGCGGGATATAGGCATTGACGTACGCATCGAGCAACGGGCCGCAAATGCTCGGCAATACACCGGTGTCGCCTCGGTTGGTGGATTCGGCGGTGCATGTCGAGTCCTGACTCTGATAGTAGCTGTCGAGATTGACGACCGGCCACCGGTACTGGTTGTTGACGGGGCTCACAACCGTCCCGGTGTCATTCGGTCCCCAGGCGTCCGTGTTGGTCATGTTCGACCGGTAGCTGAGCAGCCAGCCGGGCGGCTGGCCGGGCGGTTGGTTGGAGAACGGATCTTCCCACCCCTGCACGTGTTTGCCACTGTCGCATTGCTCAACCATCTGGTACCGCCCGCCCATGAAGTTGCTGATCAGCGCGTCGGTCTGGGTTTCCGCTTCTTTGTCGTTGATCAAATACTGGTCGACCTCGAACGTGGCGCAGGCGTTCTTGTTGCCGTTGTTGCCGTGGTTGATGTCGATATATTCAAGACCGACAAACGTCTCCTGGTCGCAAAAGGGCTGTGGGATCGCAAAACCGTTATAGCTATGTGGCGATTCCGGTGACACGAAACACGCAAATTCCAGGTTGTGGAAATGCGCATTTCCGTTCAGAAATACTTTGGTCACTTCGAAATCACCGGGGATGGTGTTACCAGTATAGAAGAAGCGGTTCGCGAGGCTGGCCTTGTCGAACCCCAGGCCGCTCAAATAGTCCACGAGATGATCGGAACTCCAGTTTCTCAACAGATCTGTCCAGTCGGACTGATCGGCGACGCTCCATGCCGTCACATAGTCGCCGTAGCTGACCTCATTGGTCGTCGAATCCAGCTGGTAAAACTTGGACAACGTGGCTTCGCCGATTCCGGCCCCACAGGGCGTGCCGCCACTCGTCTCCTTGACACAGGTCGATGAGTAGCCGCCCGCCTCCATGAAATCGTTGTAGTTGACCACCCATAGCGAACCCCGGCCGTTCAAGAGCCACTGATCGTCGGTGGAATACGGCGCGCCACCATAGTTGAGGATCGCCACGACGTTGCCGCGGTATTGGGTGTAGTAATCTTCTGCAGAGACACACGCGCCCGCGCGCGGTGTATTCGCGGGCGGATTGCCACACACCGCAATCGGGAGATTGTCGGTGGTAGTACCGTCCGGTGTGTTGCCTTCGGCCAGCCACGCCTGATAAGCCTGCAGATGGAAATCGTCGGCCAGGATCGCGACGCCGAGAATCTCGGTATCCGCGTAATAGTCGATCAAATTGCTGGAAAACGCCCACGCATCACGATCGTCCAGCGTGTCTTTTTTGGGTGGTTCGACGTTGCTGGCCGTCTCGCAACTCGCCAGCAGCGACTGACCGCTACCTTGTCCGGTGAAATCGTTGGATATCAGTTGCAGATCGGCGGTCAGCGAGTTGGTTCCCGTGCCGCGCACATAATTTGTCCAACTGGTTAGTGTCGTCGGATCGATGTAGCTCGCCTCCACCGCAAGTTGGTAGGTGTTCCACGCGTCCTGAATGCGTGCCGCTGCCTCCTGGGCGTCGGTCGCATTCTCGATGCACTCCAGGCCCGCGATTTCCTGCTCGATTGCCGCCAGCTCTGCGACGACCTCTTTGAGCAGGCTGTCGAGTTCTGCGGTGCTGTCTGTGCTTGGAAAGCCCAACTGAGCCATCCCCCAGGAGGTCAATTCGCCAGCGGCCTGCTTCGCGACGCCCTGCGCCGTAGAGGTCGCCAATTGGGATATCGCGGACGAATCCGAACTCGCTCCGACCTGTGAAACCGCCGGCATTGCACTCGAAAGGGCCGCTGTCGTGAGCAACATCAGCCCGGTTTTCAGCGTTCGCACGACTCCCCCGCTTGCGCCGATTTCAATCGGTCTATTCGAAGTTCATCGGGACCATACCCAATTCGCTTGCGCCAGTGCAACCTTCCGGGGTGTGGGCGATACGCAATGGTCTCGGTTGCCGTGACGGGCTGTATTGCGATGTCTTACATAGGAACGATAACGGGTTCGACTGGACAAAAAACTGGACAACGAGTTGCGGAAGCTCGCCAAGGAGACCCGCCGCGCCAAGAGCGAGCTGATTCGCGACGCATTGCGTCGACAGCTTGCTCTCGCAAAATTCGAAGACCTGCGCCGCGGCGTCGCACCGTTCGCCGAGGCGAGAGGCTGGCTCACCGATGAAGATGTCTTTCGCGCTATCTCCTGAGCGTTCTGCTGAATATCGACGTACTGGTTGCAGCGTTTGCGACGCGCGGACTGTGTGAGGATGCTCTTCGAACCGTATTCACCGAACACGATCTCGTGGTGGGCGAAACGATTCTCGACGAACTGCAACTCGTACTCGTGGCAAAGCGACATGCCAACAGCCAACGCCGTGGCGGTCACCGGATTTCTGCGCGAGAGATCCGCAATCGTTCGGCCCTCGGAACCGTCTTCGCTACCAGAAGGCGATCCGGACCATCAGTGGATCCTTGCAGCCGCAACGGAAGGCCACGTTGATGCGTTGGTCGCCGGCGATCGAGGTTTACTGGACATTGCCGATGAAGTTTCGGTGACGATCGTGTCGCCGCGCGGATTCTGGGAAAAGCTCCGCTAGACAACATGCTCCGCTCGACGCAAAGGACCTCGGCTAGCCGGCTCAACCTCGTGGCCTCTAAATCTCCAACCCCCTCGGCACACCGCGCGTCTCCACCTTCCTCACCTCCCCCATCACCGCATGCGCCCGAGCGCGCTCGTCAGGCGACGAGTAACGCATGCCGAGCGTCGTGCGCTTCGCGTACTCGCGGTGCTCACGCAGGAACTGCGGCATCTTGTCGTAAGTGGCAACCTGTGCGAGTTCCAGCAGTTCGTCGTCGGTGATCACCTCTCGCATCTGCTGCCACTCACCGCGCAGCGACAGCGCATGGAGTTTGTCGCCAAGGTATTTGAGCCCGTGCAGCTCGAGCACGTCGTGATACGTGCGTGTGGATCCGTAGAACGACAGCGCCTGGCGCAACCCGTCGAGGCCACGATGAATCTCCTCGTCGTTTTCACCGTACACGGTGTAGCCACTCGCAGTGATGTCGATGTCGTCCCAGCCGCGACCCGAACGTTCGAGGCCGATCTTGACGTTCGGCAGCATCACTTCGCGCATATATTTGTCGGTCATGATGCCGCCGTGCGGCAGGATGCCGTCGGCCACTTCGCCGGCAACGCGCGCCATCGCGTCCCCCACGACTGCGAGAAAGATCTTCGGCCGCGGGTAGTCGATGGGACCCGGGTTGAAGTTCGGCGTCATCAGCGTGTATCTGTAAGACTTGCCGAGAAACTCAGGCTTGGTGCCGTTCTGCCAACTGTCCCAGACCGCTTTCATCATCTGGATGTATTCCTTCATCCGTGGCGCGGGTGCATTCCATGTGCCGCCGAAGCGACGCTCGTTGTGGCCCTTAACCTGGCTGCCGAGGCCGATGTTGAAGCGGCCCTTGGAATAGTGCTGCAAATCCCACGCCTCCATCGCGAGCACCATCGGACTGCGCGGGAATGCGATCGTGACGCCGGTGTTCAGTTCGATGCGTTGCGTCGCGTTTGCCGCCACCGTCATCGTCAGCATCGAGTCGTGCGCGAGTTCGCCGCACGTCACGAAGTCGTAGCCTTGCTCTTCCGCTTTGCGCGCGCCGTCACCGATGCCCGTCAACCAGCCTCCAACGCCCGTCCCGATCTTCATGCTGCCCCTCCATATCACACGTTCCTTCGGATTCTAGGGAAAATCCGTACCCATGGCGCGCCCTTGCACTTGCGATCGCCCCATCCTAATGTCCCGTCGGCGACACAACGCACACAGGAAGAGTCATGGCCGAGAAGATCAAACTCGAAGAGATCATCGACACGCTGCGCCAGGAGCGCGACGAGTTGAATCTGCAACTGCACCTGGCGAAAGCCGAGGCGAAGCAGGAGTGGGAGCAACTGGAGAAGAAGTGGGAGAAGCTCGAGCAGCGATTCGACTCGTTCGGCAACGAAGCCAAGGCATCCGCGGGAGAAGTCGCTGCATCGCTGCGTCAGGTCGCAGCGGAACTCGACAAGGCTTACAAGCGGTTGAAGAAGAGCTGGCGCTGATGCACACCTGCGCATCTCGATGAGCAAGCAGCCCAAATCACCGGATTCGCTCGGCTACAAAAAGACGCTGCGACTGCTGCAAATCGAACTCGTGAAGCTGCAGAAGCAGGTGATTGCGGCGGACGAAAAGATACTGGTGATCTTCGAGGGACGCGACGCCGCCGGAAAGGACGGCACGATCAAACGCATCGTCCAGCACCTGAGCCCGCGCGAAACACGCATCGTCGCGCTAGGCAAACCGTCCGATCGCGACCGCAGCGCATGGTATTTTCAGCGCTACACGTCGCAGTTGCCGACTGCGGACGAGATCGTGTTGTTCAACCGAAGCTGGTACAACCGCGCCGGGGTCGAGCGCGTGATGGGCTTTTGCACCGAAGAGCAGTACGCGGAGTTCATCGAAACCGTCGTCAGATACGAGCAGATGCTCATTCGCTCCGGCGTCAGGCTGTTCAAGTACTACCTCGACATTTCCGAAGAGGAGCAGAAGCAACGTCTGGACGAGCGGCGGGATGATCCGTTGAAACAATGGAAAATCAGCCCGATCGACGAGGTCGCCGCACAGCATTGGAGCGACTACAGCACCGCGCGCAACGCAATGTTCGCGCGCACGCACCATGCTCTGGCACCGTGGATCATCGTACACGCCGACAAGAAGCGCACCGCCCGGCTGAACATCATCAAGGACCTGTTGTTTCGACTCGACTACCCCGGCAAAGACCACACGCTTCTGCTGCCGGACCCGAACGTCGTATTCGAGTACGACGAAAGCAATCTGACCAATGGAATGATCGCGCCCTGACGACCACGTCAGCAATCGGCTTTTACGATACACACGCCGTTGGCATTGGTAAGCTTGAGTCCCGTCCGATCAAGATACGGAGCACCACATGGGATTCGGCGCACTGATATTCCTCGGCATCATCGTCGTACTCGTCGTCTGGGTCATCGCGATCTTCAACAAGCTCGTCACGTTGAAGAATCGCTATGTCAACGCGTTCTCGCAAATCGAGGTGCAGCTGAAGCGCCGCTACGATCTGATTCCGAATCTCATCGAAACCGCCAAAGGCTATCTCGCGCACGAACGCGGCACGCTCGAAGCCGTGATCGCTGCCCGCAATCAGGCGGTCACCGGGCTCGCGGCCGCGGCCAAGGATCCGGGCAATGCGGGCGCGATGGAACAACTCGGCAGCGCAGAACGCGCACTCGGTGGCGCGCTCGGGCGCCTGAATGTCGTGATGGAAGCGTACCCGGATCTGAAGGCGAACCAGAACATGATGCAGCTCTCCGAGGAACTGACGAGCACGGAGAACCGCGTCGCGTTCGCGCGTCAGGCGTACAACGATCAGGTGACGGCCTACAACACCTACAAGCAGACATTCCCGCCGGTGGTGCTGGCCGCGGCCTTCGGTCACACCGCGAACGCATCACTGCTGGAGTTCGAAGACCACGCTGCGATTCAGGAAGCGCCGAAGGTGAAATTCTGATCCCGAGATAGATTCCCCACGGGCTCCCGGCATGGACTTTTTCGCTGCGCAAGACCGCGCCCGGCGCAAAACCTGGCAATTGGTCGCATTGTTCGCCATCGCGGTCATCGGATTGATCATCGCGACGAACGTGCTGGTTGCAATCGTTGTCGCGTTCTCGACATCACCGGGTGTGGCGCGTGGCGCGGGCGCGGCACTGAACAACCAATCCGCGCAGGCGTGGATCCTGATTTCCGCCGGTGTGCTGGTCTGCATCGCGGGCGCAAGCCTCTATAAATACCTCACACTGCGCTCCGGCGGTCGCGCCATCGTAGAGATGTTGGGCGGACGGCTGATCGACCCGGGCACGCAATCGTTTGCCGAACGGCGGCTGCTCAATGTCGTCGAAGAGATGGCGATTGCGTCCGGCATCCGAGTGCCGGCCGTGTACCGCGTCGACGAGCCTGGCATCAACGCGTTTGCCGCCGGGTTCAGCACCGACGATGCGGTGGTCGGCGTCACCGCCGGCACGCTCGAGACCCTCAATCGCGAAGAGTTGCAGGGTGTCATCGGTCATGAGTTCAGCCATGTTCTCAATGGCGACTCGCGTCTGAATCTGCGACTGATTGCATTGCTGAACGGTATTTTGTTCGTCGGCTTGATCGGCCGTCTGCTGTTGCGTGGGAGCACGATGACGAGAAGCCGTCGCGACTCCAACGGGTTGCCGGTGCTCGCATTGGGCGTGGGCCTGTTGGTGATCGGGGTTGCCGGCACGTTCTGCGGCAACCTGATCAAAGCAGCCGTCAGTCGACAGCGTGAATTTCTCGCCGACGCCGCCTCGGTGCAGTTCACGCGCAACCCGCGCGGCATCGCGAATGCGCTGAAGAAGATCGGCGGAGCAAGCGCCGGCTCGCAGCTCGCGAATGCACATGCGAGCGAGATGAGCCACATGTTCTTCAGTCAGGCGATCAGCTTTTTCATGAACAGCCTGATGGCGACGCATCCGCCGCTACCCGCGCGCATCCGCGCGATCGAACCGAGCTGGGACGGGCAGTTCCTGGCGGGCGGGCCGGAAGCTGCGAGCGCAGATGTGCCCACCGCAGCCGCGGGATTTAGCGGCCGCGCCAACGCGTCCGCGCCCGGCGTTGCAGAACATATCGTCGCTGCTGTCGGCAATCCAAGCGCCGCGAGCCTGACGCAGGCGCAATCGTTGATCGGCGGATTGCCCGCAGACTGTCTCGCGGCGGCGCGCGATCCGTGGTCGGCGCGCGCGTTGGTCTACGCATTCCTGCTGCCCGCCGACACCGCGCCACGCACGCAACTCGAAGCGGTGCTCGAACCGGCCGTGGTGAAACATCTGGTAGCAATCGAGCCCAGGGTCAGTGACCTCGACGACATGCAGAAGTTGACGCTCGTGTCGCTCGCGGCACCCGCGCTGCTGACCATGTCGACGCCGCAGTATGAACGCTTCGTCGCAGACGTCATCGCGTTGATACGCGCCGATCACCGGATCGATCTGTTCGAGTGGGTGCTGCATCGCGTGTTGCTGAAATCGCTGAAGCCGCACTTCGAAGGTCCTCGGACCACAGTTGTGCGCTATCGCGATCTCGATGCGGTTCGGGCGCAGGTGGCGCAAGTGCTGTCGGCCGTCGCGCGGGCGAGTTCCGACGCGTTCGACGCACAGCAACGCGCCTTCGATGCGGGTGCC
Source organism: uncultured Gammaproteobacteria bacterium (assembly GCA_963812255.1). Taxonomy (GTDB): domain Bacteria; phylum Pseudomonadota; class Gammaproteobacteria; order Pseudomonadales; family Azotimanducaceae; genus DATJGR01. The sequence goes on from CAWEUM010000003.1 coordinate 1,111,878, forward strand.
GCTGCGGTGGAAATGTCGCTGCAGTTGGATGCAGCACGTGATCCGAACTTCTCGCGGCTGAACGATGGGCTGCGCGATCTACGCGACCTGCATCCGCTCGCGAAACCGCGCCTGATCAAAGGTTGCGCGGCGTGCGCGCTCACCGACGGCGCAACCACCGCGCAACGCGCGTTGCTGATTGGAATCGCCGCGACGCTCGATTGCCCGTTGCCGCCGGATCTCGCGGCGTAGATCGGGATCAGAGCGACTCTCCTTGCCCCGCTGCCGCGCGCTTCGTCGGCGACGTCGGCTACAATTGCGCTTTCGTCGGCGGCCGCGCATGGCAGAATCACTCGACCCCTCCCCGCCCCAGGAAGCCGAGAGCCAACTGGCCGCGCTCGACCTCGGCTCGAACAGCTTCCACCTGATCGTCGCGCAACAAAACAACGGTCGCATTCAGGTTGTCGACCGATTGAAGGAAATGGTGCGCCTCGCCGCCGGCCTCGATGCAAACGACACGTTGTCGCGGCAGGCAATGGATCGCGGCATCGAGTGCCTGGCCCGCTTCGGGCAGCGTCTGCGCCACCTGCGCTCAGACTCCGTCCGCGTCGTCGGTACCAACACGTTGCGTAAGGCGCGCAACGGCTGGGAATTCATTTCTCGCGCCGAAGCCGCCATCGGTCATCCGATCGAGATTATCTCGGGACGTGAAGAGGCCCGCCTGATCTACAAAGGCGTCTGCTACGCGATGGGCCCGGCCGTAGATCGGCGTCTCGTCATCGACATCGGCGGCGGCAGTACGGAATTGATACTTGGCTGCGGCTACGAGCCGGAATTGATGGACAGCCTCTATATGGGCTGCGTATCGGTTTCGCGGCGATTCTTCGATGACGGTGAACTCAAGCCCAGCCGCTTCGCGGCTGCGGAACTGGCTTCTCGTCAAGAATTGGAGCCGGTCGAAGCGCTGTACCGTCGACGCGGTTGGGACACTGTCATCGGCACTTCTGGAACGATCAACGCGATCAACGACGTCGCAGCGAAGATCACCGAAGGCGCCGACGGATTGACGCCGGCCGCGCTCACCGAGATCACGAAGGCGCTGACCGGCGCGAAGCGCATCGAAGCGGTTTCACTCGGCGGTTTGCCCACTGAGCGGGCGCCGGTATTTCCAGGCGGCGTCGCGATTCTGCGCGCTATCTTTGAAGGCCTTGGCATCGAGCGGCTGACCGTGTCGAGCGGCGCATTGCGCGAAGGCCTGCTGCAGGAACTGATCGGTCGCGCGCGCCACGAGGATGTGCGCGAACATAGCGTCGCCGATCTCGCGCGCCGCTATCACGTCGACGAAGCACACGCGCAGAAGGTCGCCGAAACGGCGCAGACGCTGCTCGTTCAGGTTGCGGCCGCGTGGGGGCTGGGAGGCGACGAGCACGAACGCCTGCTGCGCTGGAGCGCGGTATTGCACGAGATCGGCATGGATGTATCGCACAGCCAGTACCACAAGCACGGCCACTACCTGGTGCAGAACATGGACCTCGCGGGCTTCTCACAGACCGACAAGCTGCGTCTTGCGCTTCTGGTGCGCGCGCACCGGCGCAAGTTTCCGAAACTCGATTTCGATCGAATCGATGCCGACGAGCGCACCACGTTGATCCGGCTTGCCGTGTTGCTGCGCCTGGCCGTCGTGCTGCGGCGCAACCGCACCGGCAACCCACTTCCGCGTATCTCGATGCAGGCCGGCGAAGACAAACTGAAAATGTCCATCCCCAACGACTGGCTCGAGTCGCATCCGCTGACGCAACTCGATCTTGAACAGGAATCGGCCTTTCTTGCAGCCATTCCACTGCGTCTCGAGGTCATCAGTTAGTTCCGCGTCCCGGCCACCCTGAGCAGCGCTATGCAAAACAAGCCGGTTCTGCTGGCGCCGTTTGCCTTCCTCGGGCCGGCCTGGGATGCAGGAAGCTTTCACCGGCGGGCGCAGCGCGCGGCCGATGCGCTCCCCCACCCGAACGATCCTTGCCCGTTTGCTGTGGCCGCGCAGCTGGTCGACCATTTTGTCACGACGCAGATGATCGAGGCGGTTGCGTCCGGGAGGTCTAGGCAGCCCGACTGCCCAGCCCGAAGGGCGCGTCGTCTTGCTGACGTCGAGCCGGGCCACTGTGTCAGTTCGACGTCTCCTGAGCGCGCAACGCGGCCAGTCCACTGTCTTCGGCAAGTGTCTGGAGCAGCGAATCCTGTGCGCTGCGACGTTTCGCCGCGCCGCTGCGCAGGCGCTTGTAGCGACCGTCGGTCTGCAGCACCCACGCCTGACAGTTGTCTGCCTTGTACAGGTCGAACGACTCGGTGACGACGCGTTGCGCCATGCGCTCATCTTCGATCGGAAACGCGGTCTCGACACGACTGAAGAAGTTGCGCTGCATCCAGTCGGCGCTCGACAGATACACCTTCGGCACGCCGCCATTTTCGAAGTAGTACACGCGCGCGTGTTCGAGAAAGCGTCCCATGATCGAACGCACCTGAATGTTGTCGGACACACCCGGCACCCCGGGGCGCAGCGCACACATGCCGCGCACAATCAGATCGATCTTCACGCCCGCTTGTGATGCGCGATACAGCGCCAGAATGACATCTGGATCGATCAGCGCATTCATCTTCGCCATCACGCGCGCTGGCTGGCCGTTGGCCGCCTGTTCCGCTTCGCGCCCGATCAGATCCAGCACCGAACGATGCAGCGTGAACGGTGCTTGCAGCAGCTTTTTCAATCGGCTCGGCCGGCCCATTGCAGTGAGTTGCTGGAACACTTTCTGCACATCTTCGCCAATCTCTTTGTCGCACGTGAACAGCCCGTAGTCGGTGTAGGTGCGTGCGGTCCGTGCGTGGTAGTTACCGGTGCCCAGGTGAACGTAGCGCCGAAGTGTGCGGCCTTCGCGACGAATCACCATGCTCATCTTGGAATGCGTCTTGTGCCGTACCACGCCATATACCACCTGCGCGCCGGCCGCCTGCAATCGGTTGGCCAGTTCGATGTTGGCCTGTTCGTCAAAGCGTGCGCGCAGTTCGATTACGACCAGCACGTCCTTGTCCGCATTTGCCGCAGCCACCAACGATTTTGCGACAGCGGAGTCGAATCCGGTTCGATACAACGTCTGCCGAATCGACAATACGTCCGGATCCGCCGCCGCCTGCCGCAGAAAATCGACCACCGGTGTGAACGCTTGAAACGGATGGTGCAGCAGCAGGTCGCCTTTGCGGATCACTTCGAAGATGTCGGCGCCTTGTTTCAGCCGGTCCGGCAGGCCGGCGATGAAGCCCGGAAATTTCAGATCCGGGCGGTCCACCAGATCGGGTAGCGCCGACAAACGATTCAGGTTCACCGGTCCGCGGCACAGGTAGATGTCGCTCTCGGTGAGCCCGAATTCGGCCACCAGCGACGAGATGACAAGCGGCGGTGTGTCGTGGGTGATCTCCAGTCGCACTTCGTCGCCAAAGCGGCGCGCCGACAACTCACCTTCCAGCGCACGCAGCAGGTCATCGACCTCTTCTTCGTCGACGAACAGATCGCTGTTGCGGGTAACGCGAAACTGATAACAACCGGTGACTTTCATTCCCGGAAACAGGTCACCGATGTTTGCGTGCACGATCGAGGACAGGAATACGAAATCATAAGGCGCCTGCGCGACGGACTCCGGCAGCCGAACCAGCCGTGGCAAGGATCGCGGCGCCTGCACCACCGCCCGCCCGCTGTCGCGACCAAACGCGTCCTTGCCTTCGAGCGTCACGATGAAGCTCAAGCCCTTGTTCAGCACCTTTGGAAATGGATGCGCCGGATCGAGCCCTACAGGGCTCAAGATCGGCACCAGATCGTGCGTGAAATAGCGCCGCAGCCATTGACTCTGCTTCGAATTCCAGCGATCACGCGGAATGAAGCGAATACCCTCGAGATCGAGGCGCGGCAGAAGCAGTTCGTTGAGCACGCGGTATTGCTCATCGAGCAACTCGTGCGCAACCTGTCCGATCGCACGAAGCTGCTCGGCCGGCGACAGATTGTCGGGGCCACGTTGCATCGCGCCGAATGCCTGCTGATGAATCAGACCGGCGACTCGAATCTCGAAGAATTCGTCGAGATTGGCATTGGCGATACAGAGAAACGTCAACCGTTCGAGCAGCGGTACATCGTCGTCCTTTGCGAGTTCGAGCACGCGGCGGTTGAATTCGAGCTGTGACAACTCACGGTTGATGTAAAGCTCGGGGCTGGCCAGATTGATGTTGGGTGAATTCATCGCGCGGGCATGCAGCGGATCGAGATCGGTTGGAGAGCTTATCATGGCGGCCCTGCTCCATCATGAGATGACCCATGCGTGACGAGGTATTCCGCGAGCCGCGCGCCCAGATCGTCGATTTCGTGTTCGACGAGAGTGTCGCTGCAGCGTTTCCCGACATGATCCGGCGCTCGGTGCCGGGTTACGAGACCGTCGTTCCCATCAGCGGCTTGATCGCCGCGCGCCATGCGCGCTCAGGCGGTCGCTGCTACGACCTCGGTTGCTCGCTGGGCGCCACCACCATGGCGATCCAGCGGCAACTCGATACGCCGGACTGCCGCGTCATCGGCGTGGACAACTCGTCAGCAATGCTGGATCGCGCCCGCGCGCTGCATGGCGATGACACCCGCGTCGAATGGGTGCTCGCGGACGTGCGCGAGGTGCCCGTGGAGAACGCCTGCGCAGTCGTCATGAACTACACGTTGCAGTTCGTGCCGAGCGCCGACCGCCTGCCGCTTTTGAGGCGCATCCGCGACGGCATGGATGCCAGTGGTGTGCTGATCGTTTCCGAGAAGGTGCGCTTCGCCGACGAATGGGAACAGAGCTACTTCAATCACACGCACCTCGGCTACAAGCGCGCAAATGGCTACAGCGAGCTGGAAGTCGCGCAGAAGCGCACGGCGCTCGAAAACGTGTTGGTTCCCGACAGCATCGAGGAACACGTCGCGCGCTTTCGCGCGGCCGGTTTTGCCCGTGTGCATGTCTGGTTCCGGTGCCTGAACTGGGCGTCCTTCGTTGCGATGTTGTGATAGCGACGTCGTGACGCCGATGCGTCTCATGACCAGTGAATGGGAGCGTGCGCTCACAGTTCTGCCGGAATGGCGCGCGACTACAGAATTGCTCGAACGCAACATCCACGCGCATGGCGACAGCCACACCTGGCTGGAGTCGATCGCCGCACTGCCGCGTCTGTTGAGCGACGATGTCGACATCGGCGCAACCATTCGGATCGGGAGCAGCGCGGATTGCGATGCGTCGACGCGGCAGACCCTGCGCGATCGGCTGATGTCGTTGCACCCGTGGCGCAAGGGGCCGTTCTCGCTGTTCGGCATTCGCATCGATACCGAGTGGCGCAGTGATTGGAAATGGGCACGCATTGCTCCGCACCTGAGCGCGCTCGACGATCGCATCGTACTCGACGTCGGCTGCGGCAACGGCTACTACGGCTGGCGTATGTGCGCGGCGGGCGCGCGGTGTGTCGTCGGTATCGATCCGACCATCCTCTACACGATGCAGTACGCGGCGATTGCGAGCTACCTGCGCATCGTGAGGCCGCACTTCGTCAACGCAGTGTTGCCGGCACGCCTCGAAGATTTGCCACCTGACGCCTCGGCGTTCGATACGGTTTTCTCGATGGGCGTTCTCTACCATCGACGCGACCCGCTCGAGCACCTGCGCGCGCTGCATGCGCGGTTGCGTCGCGGCGGCGAACTCGTGGTCGAAACGCTGATCGTCGACAACGGATCCACTGGGGTGCTGATACCGGACGGTCGCTACGCGCGGATGCGCAATGTCTGGCACATTCCGGATGCCAAAACGCTTGTGGCGTGGGTCAGCGAGGCCGGATTCCGAGGCGTGCGCATCGTCGATGTCACTCCGACCAGCACCGATGAGCAACGCACGACATCTTGGATGCGCTTTGAGTCGTTGGCGGCAGCACTCGATCCCAACGCGCCAACGAACACGATCGAAGGCTTTCCAGCGCCGGTTCGATGCGCGCTGATCGCAATGAAATGAAGGGTCAGAGTGACTCTGAGCCCTTGTCCCTCAAACCGATCGGCGTTTGCGCTCAGCGTCGGCGGCGACTCGCGCCTCGCGTTCGACGGATACGCTGACCGGCGCTCCGGCGATGAATGCCTCGGTCATCTGGTGCGCCTGATCGTCGGTGTACTGGCGCGGCGGATGTTTGCAGAAATATGCGGCGGGTCCGTCGAGCACACCGCCCTGGCCGCGCTCGAGGGCGAGCTTGGCACAGCGGACCATGTCGATCGCGACGCCTGCGGAGTTCGGTGAATCTTCTACCGACAGTCGCAATTCGATATTCATCGGAACATCACCGAACAGCTTTCCCTCCATACGCAGGAAGCAGACTTTGTTGTCTTTCTGCCACGGCACGTAGTCGCTCGGGCCGATATGAATGTTGTCGTCGTCGAGGCGATGTTCGGCGACCGACTGCACGGCCTCGGTCTTCGACGTCTTCTTCGAACGCAGCCGGGAGCGATTCAGCATGTTGAGGAAGTCGGTATTGCCGCCGGTGTTCAACTGATAGGTGCGCTCGAGTTTAACGCCGCGCTTGTGGAACAGGTCGGTCAACAGGCGGTGCGTGATCGTTGCACCGAGTTGCGCCTTGATGTCGTCGCCGATCAGCGGCAGACCCTCATCTCGAAACCGCTGCGCCCAAACGGTATCGCTGGCAATGAAGACCGGCATGCAATTGACCAGTGCGACACCCGCTTGCAGCGCGCATTCGGCATAGAAGCGTGCAGCCTGTTCCGAGCCGACCGGCAGATAGTTGAGCAAGACATCCGCACGCGCCGCGCGCAGCGCCGCAACGACATCGGCCTGACTGGCCTCCGGTGCGTCCGAAAGCACGAAGGTTTGATGATCCGGATAGTCTTCCAGATGCTCCGAAAAGCCGTCGAGCACGCAACCCATCGCAACTTCCACATCGCTGCTCGGCAGGTCACCGCAAAACACTGTCGTACAGTTCGGCAGTGCAAAGATCGCCTCGCTGACGTCGCGTCCCACCTTGCGCGCATCGATGTCGAAGGCAGCGACGACCTGTATGTCCGATGGACCGTATTCGCCAATGCGCCAGTGCATCAGGCCAACGGCATTCTCAGGCGATTTGTCACGGTAGTAGTGAATTCCCTGAACCAGCGAACTCGCACAGTTCCCAACGCCAACGATGGCAACCCTGATGGGGCTCATCCACGTTCCTCCTACAGCTCAACCTTCGAAGGTGAGACCGGGTTGTCATGTAATAGAAGGGCGCTAGATTACTTGGTTGCGGGTCGAAATTCGATCCCGACCGGTAGGCCGAACGGACCCGCGGACCCGCATCTGCCGCTCGCTTGAGTCGCGATGTTAGAGTATCCGCCTCGCGTTGATTGAGCGTTTTGCCGATGCCGGAGTCGATCACGGGTGCACTGGCCAATCTGCGTGAACGCGCAGAGCGTTTCGCCCAAGACGTGCTGCTCCCCAACAAGGATGCAATGGTAGCCGGGACGCCCGAACCACGGGCCCGAACAAACGTCACCCGCGCCGCACGAGAAGCGGGCTTCTTTTCGATGACGCAACCGCGCTCAGTGGGTGGAACCGAAGCCGGATTGCTGGCCCTGACCGTGGTGCGCGACACGTTCGCGGCGTTCAATACCGGCTTGGCGAGCGCCGCGTTCGGACCCGGCCCGGGCGTGCTCGCCGGATGTGGGGAACCACTGCGGTCACAGTTCCTGGCGCCACTTCTGGCCGGCGAAAAGCGCGCCGGGTTCGCGTTTACCGAACCAGACGATGCGGCACATTTCACACGCGCCACGGCGACTCCCGACGGATTGTGCATCACCGGACGCAAGTCCTATGTGACCGGCGGCGGCAGCGCCGATTTTCTGAACACGCTCGTCGATGTGGAGGGACAGGGTCGCGCGATGGTGGTGATCGACACCCATGCTGAAGGCGTGATGATCGAGCGACGCTTCGACTCCCTCGACGGCAGCCATCACGCGGCGTTTCGATTCGATGCCGTACGCGTGCCGAGTTCGCACATCATCGGTCGACCCGGCGAAGGGCTGCCGCGGGCGATGCGCCAGATCGGCGATACGCGCTTGTCGATCGCTGCAGAAGCAGTCGGCCTGGCTCGTTGGACGATCGATTTCGCGACGCAGCACCTGAAGGCACCGCACCATTCCGGCGAGCCGCTCGGCGCGCGCGAAGGAGTACGGCTGCGGTATGCGGATCTGCGCATTCGAACGTTTGCCGCGCGCAGCATGTTGTATCGGACCGCACGCCTGGGCGAGACCGGCGCGAATATCGTCAACGAAGGCATCGCGTGCAAAGTCTTCGCCACTGAGACGCTTAGCGCCGTCGTCGATGGCGCCATTCAACTGGTCGGCGGCAAGGCGCTGACGATCGGCCATCCGCTGGAACGGCTGTATCGTGAGGTCCGTTCGCTGCGCCTCGCCGAAGGCGCGAGCGACGTGTTGCGGTTGAACCTGGCGCGCGGCAGTCTCGATCTGGACAAAGGTGTGTTGTGAGGGCAGCCCCCCGTTATGGCGAACTCTTCTGACCGTGGCGTTCGCGGTTCTGTTCACGCAGCGCTGCCGATTTGCGCAGCAGCACGAATACCGCGCCCGCCCCTCCGTGACGGCGTTCGGGATGATGATAGGCGAGGACCTCGGGCATCTGCGCCAGCCACGCGATCGTGTAGCTCTTGATGCGCGCCGGTGTCGGACTGCGCTCGCCCCGCCCATGATTGATCAGGACGCACCGCCAGCCTTTCGCCAGCGCCACGTGCATGAACTCGAATAGGGCTTCGCGGGCCTGCTTGACAGTTTTGCGATGCAGGTCGAGACGACCTTCCAACGGATACTGGCCAAGGCGCAGCTTTTTGAAGACACCTTCCTGAACGCCGTCCTTCTTCCAACTGACGAGTTCGTGCGGCGCAAGCGGCTTTACCTCCGCAAGCGTCAGGTAATTCGGATCTACCGGCGGCTGCCGATTCGAGGCGGCGTGTTCGCGGCGCGTCCGTTGTCGCAGGGTCGGCTCGGCACGCGGCGGCGCCGGCCTGGCGACCATATCGAGGCGCTCAACGCCGGCCATCGCGGCGCGAAACAACTCATCATCATCGTCCATTGCACTGTCATTCCGATTCGGGCACCGGCACGGCTACCGACGGATAGACCGCCGACCGTGTGCCGGGATTGGCTTGGTTGGATTCATCGTGATAACTGAACACCAGCGAACACTTCACCGCATCGGTCTCATTGCGTCCGGCGGCGTGAAACAGACGGCAGTGAAAGAACAGCATATCGCCAGCATCGAGTTCGACCATCTTCGCCTGGCCGATGAGCGCCTCATTTTCAGGCAGGTCGGTTCGCAGGAACAGCTTCTGATCGTACCGCTGCGCATCGACGTCGAGGTGATGGCTCGACGGAATCACCCACAGCGCCCCATTGGCGCGCCGTTCGGGACCGAGCGCAAGCCACGTCGAGATCAACTCCGGCCGCTCGAACGACCAGTAGCGGATGTCCCGATGCCACGCGGTGAGGCTCGAATAGCCGGGGTGCTTGGTCATGATGCAATTGTGATGGCACTGCGACACGCGTGGCGCGTGCCCCGCGAGCAATACCGCCAGACGACGCGCGACGCGTGGATCGCGGGCCCACGCGCGCAACAGCGCATCGCGCGAGTAGGCATGCAGCAATCGCCGCGGCGTCAATCCGCCGCGCTCGAGCCGATCCTTCGGTGCGCCGGGATAGCCGACGTCGGCCTCGAATTCGACCGGTCCCTGCAGCGGGTCCAGCATCGACTGAACCAGCGCCGTCAGCGATGCGCACTCGTCTGCGCTCGCTAGACCACGCACCACTAGATAGCCGTCGCGGTGAAAGCGCGCGGCCTCGTCCTCGAGTCTCGGTGCGTCCTTCCTCGGGGTAACCATCGGCGTAACCATCACATGCTCGAACGGACAGTCGGCCCATTATCGCACCGTCAGGCTTGCTCCAGATCGTTGTCGAGATGCTTGCCGGCAATGAAGTAGTGTGCTGCCGCCCAGATGTTGACGAGCGAGCACAGCAGCAGCGCGTAGCGCAACGACTCCGTCCCGAAACGCGGCACCAGCAGATCGGCGACAAACCCGACGAACGTCGGCCCCGCGCCAAGCCCGATGATGTTGATGATGAACAGCAATACACCGGCCGCAACGGCGCGCATCCGCAGCCCGACCAGACCCTGTGTCTGCGAAAACGTCGTGGCCTGATAGAAATTCCCGAGCAGCACCGGCACCACGAAGTACCACAGCGCCTGCGCCGACGACGGCGCGAGAAACGCTGCAATGGAGAACGGCATGGCAACGAGCAACGCCACCGCGACAATCCAGAGATACCAGCGCGTATCGCGGCGGCCCCATCGGTCGGCGAGAAACCCGCCGAGCGAGATGCCGATACCGCCGGCAATGCCCACGATCAACCCGAGCCACTTGCCGACCTCGCCGGTGCTCATGCCGTGCGACCGGATCAGAAACGACGGCGTCCAGGTGACGAAGCCATAACCGACGAACGCCGTCAGCGCCGCGCCAAAAGCCAAATGTCGAAACGACGGCTTCGACAGCAGATAACGCAGCGTTTCACCGATGCCGGGCTGTTGTGCCCCCGCGGTGCGCCCTTCAGCCATGCCGCGCGGCGGCTCCCGCACCGTAAATCGCACCAGCAGCGCCAGCAGCAATCCGGGAACACCCACCACGAAGAACGCAATCCGCCAGCCGAACAGCTCGTTGATCGTGCCACCGAGGTAGAAGCCGAACAGAATGCCCACCGGAATGCCGAGTGAGTAGATGCCCAACGCGGTCGCCCGCGACGTGGCCGGATAATAGTCTGCGATGATCGCATGCGATGCGGGCGAGCAACCCGCTTCGCCGACACCTACGCCGATGCGCGCCACCAGCAGATGCCAGAAGTTCGCTGCGACGCCTGACAGTGCCGTCATGGCGCTCCAGATCGTCAGCGACAACGCGATCAGATTGCGGCGGTTGCTGCGATCCGCGAAGCGCGCGATCGGCATGCCCAAGGTCGCGTAGAACGCCGCGAACGCGAAGCCCGTCAACAGGCCGAGCTGCGTATCCGACAAACCGAGATCTCGCTTGATCGGCTCCAGCAGGATCGACAGGATCTGCCGGTCGATGAAGTTGAACGTGTACACGACCACCAGAACGCCGAGTACATATCGTCGCATCGCGTCGCTGATCTTGACCAAATCACGCCCCCGCTTTGACGCCCCCGCAGCGGCGCGCTTGGCTCACAAAATGCCTGACGCCGGCTATTTGCCGATCTGTGTCTTCAACAGTTTCTCGATCTTAGACCCGTACGGCGGCCGCAACCCAGCGAGGCTGGCCAGATCGATCTTCGACTGCGTGAAGATCGATTTCGCGTGACTGAACGTTCTGAATCCGTCGTAGCCGTGATAGGCGCCCATGCCCGACGGACCGACGCCGCCGAACGGCAGATCCTCCTGCGCGACATGCATGATCACGTCGTTCACGGTGACGCCGCCGGACGTCGTGTGTGTCAGCACGCGATGCTGTTCGCGTTCGTCGGTACCGAAGTAATACAGGCCCAGCGGCCGCGCATGGCCGTTGATGTAGTCGACGGCCTCGGCCAGATCGTCGTACGTCTTCACCGGCAGCACCGGGCCGAAGATCTCGTCCTGCATCACCGCCATGGAGTCGTCTGGATCGAGGATCAAGGTTGGCGGAATTTTGTGGTGTGGTTGCTGACGGAAGTCTTCATTGGCGGGATTGATCTCCACGACTTGCGCGCCTTTCTGCTTCGCATCGTCGATGTAGCCGTTCAACCGATCGTAGTGACGCTGATTGACAATCGATGTGTAGTCGTCGTTGTCGATCAGGCTGGTGAACATCTTCGCAACAGATCGTTGGGTCGAAGTGACGAACTCGCCGATGCGCTCCTTCGGCACGAATACATAGTCCGGCGCGAGACAGATCTGACCGGCGTTCATCATCTTGCCCGCCATGATCGCGTCGGTGGTTTTGTCGATGTTCACCGAGCGGCCGACTATGACAGGCGATTTGCCACCCAGTTCGAGCGTGACCGGGACGAGATTTTCCGCCGCGGCGCGCATGACATGGCGCGCCACCGACGTCGCGCCGGTAAACAACAGATGATCGAACGGCAAGCCGGCGAAATCCGCACCGGTCTGCGGGCCTCCGACGCACACTGCGATCTCCAGTTCATCGAATGCACCGGCAATGATCTCCGCCATGACCGCCGAAGTTGCCGGCGTGTATTCCGACGGTTTGATCACGCAGCGATTGCCGGCGGCGAGAATGCCGGCGAGCGGCGTGAACGTCAGATTCACCGGAAAATTCCACGGACTGATGACGCCGACTACACCGAGCGGCTGATACTCGACGCGTGCTTTGGCACCGAGCAGATTCATCGGGAAGTCGACCTTACGCTTCTGTGGCTTCAGCCACTCGGCGAGGTGTTTCTTCGCGTGCTTCAGCGGACCGATTGACGCGGCGATGTCGGTGAACAGCGACTGATGCCGCGAACGGTGCCCGAAGTCCTCCGACATCGCCTCGACGAGGCGCTGCTGATGATCGACGAGCACGGCGATTGCACGATCGAGACGATCGATGCGTCGCGCCGCAGGGACTTCACCTTCGCGCAGATAGTCGCTGCGCTGCCGGTCGAGCACATTGAGCATCGTTGTGCGGCTGGTGTCCTGCATCGTTATGTCCCCCTGGGTTGGCGTGCCAGCATCTACTACGTATCGTTACTTCTGCAGCGCGGCGAACGCGGCGCCGGCCGGATCGCGGCACAGCGCGCTGCGGCCATGGCCGCCCATATCCCTAATCGGGTCGTGCGTACCGCCGCCATCGCATACGTTCGCCAGAAACACATCGAGATCGGCCACTTCGAATACCGCGATTGCCTGGCCGGGCACCGCACCCATCCGCTCACGTGCTCCGGCCAACGCAAACGAAACGTCGCCGGCGTTGAATTGCGCCCAATGTTCGCCGTCTCGGAACGCAAGCTCGAGTCCGAGCGCGTTTTGATAGAAATGGCACTGCGCGGCAAAATCATCCGCGGCCGCAATGAACACCTGGCGCAACCGTTTGACGCTCATCACCACCCTTTCGCACCCGCAATCCACCAGCGCCGGATCATACCCAAATCTTTTCGCTCGAGCGCGGCCGAGGCTATGCTTGCGACTGCAGCCTATTCACGATCAGGGAGACGGACATGGAACTCGAAGCGGTCAAGCGTATCGGCGTCGTTGGCGGCGGCGTGATGGGTGGTGGGATTGCCCAGGTTCTCGCGCTGGCGGGCTATCGCGTGACGATTCGCGATTTGACGCAACAGATTCTCGATGAAACGCGCGCCGAAGTGACGGACCGCAAATGGAGCCTGAAGCGATCTGTCGAGCGCGGCAAACTCGGCTTCGACCTGGCCACAGCGGCGATCGATCGGATCGACTACACGCTCGAGCTCGATGATCTGAGGGATTGCGACTTCATTATCGAGGCGGTGCCGGAAAAACTCGATCTGAAACAGCGCGTTTTCGCCGAACTCGACTCGGTCATCAAGCCGGACGCGATTCTAACGTCGAATACGTCGGGATTTGCGATCGCCGAGATCGTCGGCGGACTGCCACAGAAGCGTCAGACGCTGTGCGCCGGCATGCACTTTTCCAATCCGGTACCGGTGATGCGCATGTGCGAAGTCATCTTCACGCCCCAGACCAGCCAGACGACGATTGACACCGTGCGCGGCGTCGCCGAGAAGGCCGGACGCAGCGTGTCGATGGTGCGCGACGCACCCGGCACATACGGCTTCATCCTGAACCGTGTGTTCGCCGCGGCGTACCGTGAAGCAAAGAAGATTGTCGACGACGGTCTCGCCACCGAAGAGGATGTCGACAAGGCAATGATCACCGGCCGCAACTGGCCGGCGGCATTCTTCGGCCACCGCGGCGGTATCGGCAAGCAATGGTGAACTGACAGTTCCACAACGTTTCCGGAACAGTCCGACAACAGACTAGAAAAGGCGCGTGCTTGTCGCACCCGCCACGGCTCGCCGCGCGCACTAGGGCGCGCCTGATTTCACCATTGCCGAGCGCATGTCGTCATACGTATCGCGGATGCACTGCTCCATGAATTGCGGATCGGGCAGCATTTCGCGGCACGCGGTGAACGACACCATGAACTCGCCACAGTAGCTGGCGACCGGAAACATCAGTCCGACGCCATCGGTCAGCGGACCGAAGCCGATCGTCGTCAACAGCTTCGCGCCCATCGAATACAACGGTACCTGAGGGCCCGGCACATTCGTGACGACACAGTTGTAGGCGGGATTCTGTATGTTCGCGAGCCCCATCTGACTCGCAAAGCGCGTCCCCATCACCATCAACGAGCCCGGAATGAAGCGCATCGCGTCGGTCATCTGCCGCGCGCCGATCGCGTTCGTCAGCGCTTTGGATTGGGCGGAACTCTTCTGCACGTGCGCCAGCCGCTCACGCGGGTCCTCGATGTGACTGCCGAGCGAGATCATCATGCCGGATACGCGGTTGCCCATCGCGCCTTTCTCGTCGCCACCGCGGACGCTGACCGGCGCCATCGCAACCAGCGAGTCCGACGGTAGCTCCTGCTTCCTGACGAGGTATTTGCGCAATGCGCCGCCACACAGACTGACCACGGTGTCGTTGACCGTAGCGCCCTTGACCGCTTTGCGCATCGCGCGGATCTCGTCGAGACTGAAGCGGCAGAAGCCGATGACGCGGTGCGCCGTGATCGTGCGATTGAAGCGCGTCCGCGGGACCGGCCCGATCGGCGCCACGGTGGGATTATCTGCGAGGCGCTCGAACGCGCGGCCCGCGTCCGGAACCGCTCGCGCGAACACTTCGGCCGCGCGCAGCGGCGCAAGCGCGTTGTTGGCAAAGCTGCGCAGCATCAGTTCAGCCACCTGCGGTTCGCGCTCTCCCCGCCACATACCGCTTGGCGGCGGAATCTGCTTCGGCTCGGGTGTCAGATCGTGCAGCAGTTCAGCGAGGTCCACGGTCGACGCGCCATCGATCGCACAGTGGTGCGTCTTCATGATCACGGCAAAACAGCGTGGCGGCAGACCTTCGACGTTATCCAGTCCCTCTACGTAGTATGACTCCCATGGCGGCTTCGACATATCGAGCGGCGTCGCCAGGATGCGCGAGGCGAGGATATAGAGCTGACGCCAGTCCGCCGGCTGCGGCAGCGCGATGTGGCGGATGTGATACTCGAGATCAAAATCTTTGTCGTCCACCCAGTACGGGTGATCCAGATCGAACGGTACCCGCACCACTTTGCGCCTCAACGTTTTCGTCAGATGCAGCCGCTGCGCGTTGTAGTCGAGGATCTGGCGGAATCGCAGTAACCCCCCCGGAACCGTCGACTGATCGTAGATGCCAATCGAGCCGACGTGCAGGGGCGCGTGCTTCGACTCGGCATACAAGAATGAGGCGTCCTGTCCCGAAAGCTGTTCCACAACCGTGCTCCGGAGATTGCCCGCTCTTATGCTAGTGCAGCGCGCGCGTATCGTCGATCAACGTCGCGCCGTTGACCGTCATATGGACTCGGTCAATGTCGGGCCACCAGCGTGCCTCGATGTAATGGTGTTCTTCCCAGTGCAGTTCGACATTCGTCCACACGTACACGCAGCTGACGCCATCGCGGTTGCGCCGCTTGCGGACGATTCCGTCGAGGCGCAGCACCAGATCGTCTTCTTGTGTGATCTCCAGTTCGACCGGCCGATCCCTGTACTTGAGCTGATAGCGTCTCGGACGGCTCATGTTCTTTCGGTCGCGTGGCGGTTACAGCGCTGCGATTATCCGGACTCGGCGCTACAAACGCCAACGTGAAGCTCAGGTCAGACGAACAGGTCGTCCTGCTGTGCCGCTTCCGGATCGCGGAACAGATCGGTGCGCAGCTTCGTCAGCCGCGCGCTGTTGAGCCCATGCCGGCGGCGCGCCAGTTCGAAACGCCGCAGCAGCAGATCCGCCAGCGGTCCGCTGCCCGTCTGGCGCTGCCCCCACTGCGAGTCGTAGTCGCGGCCACCGCGCAACTCGCGAATCAGGTTCATCACGCGGCCGGCTTTATCCGGCGCGTGCGTGTGCAGCCACTCCCGAAACAGGTCTTTGACTTCGTAGGGCAGTCGCAGCAGCACATAGCCGATGCTGAGCGCGCCCGCGTGCGCGCTTGCTGCGGCGATGTCCTCGATTTCCGCGTCGTTCAACCCGGGAATCACCGGTGCCATCAGCACGCCGACCGGAATGCCGGCGGACGCCAGTTCGCGAATGCAGCGCAACCGTGCCGCGGGCCCCGCGGCGCGCGGTTCAAGCTTCGTCTTCAACCCATTGTCGAGCGTCGTCAGACTGATCATGACGGACGCGAGCCCGTGTGTGGCGAGATCACCCAGCAGATCGATGTCCCGCAGCACCAGCGCGCCTTTGGTTACGATCGATACCGGATGGCGCCACGCTAGCAGTGTCGTCAGGATCTGACGCGTTACTTTCAGGCGCTTCTCGACGGGTTGATACGGGTCGGTGTTTGCACCCAGTGCAATCGGGCTGCAGACGTATCCGGGTCGCGACAGTGCCTCGACGAGCCGCTCCGGTACGCGAGTTTTGTAGAAGATCTTCGTTTCGAAATCGATTCCGGGCGACAGATCGAGATATGCGTGACTGGGCCGCGCAAAGCAATACACACAACCGTGCTCGCATCCCTTGTATGGATTGATCGACTGATCGAACGGCACGTCCGGGGATTGATTGCGGGCGATGATGTGGCGCGTTTTGTCGGCGAACAGTTCTGTTGCGAGTTGCGTGTCGGGCCACGGATCTTCGCCCCAGCCGTCGTCGACGCCCTCGCTGCTGCGCCGTTCGAATCGTCCCGCCGGGTTGGACAATGCGCCGCGACCCTTCATCGCCGTGGGGTTCGGTCGCGTGTTCACGGCAACACTCTCTGGATCATGGACTGTATATATATACAGTTTTTCACATTGCGGTCAAGCGCGGTGCAATGCGCTCGCATCACGGTGGAGGCGGATGTGTGTTGCGCCGGACACGCCATGAACCCATCCCTGGGGCTCGTGTTGCGCCATTCCTGGCGCAACACGGTCCGGCACAACGGCACATACATCTACCTCCAACTGCGTCGGCGTATCCATCGTTAGTCAACCGTGGCGGAGGGTCAGAGTGCTTCATTCGACGTGGAGCCGCGGCGACCCGTTTGGAAGAATCACTCCGACCCTATTTGTTTCCACCCGAACGAAGCGCGTCGCTCGAGTCGTGGTGGGGGCGGATCTTCCATGCGGCGGACCGTACTGCGCCCGGGATGGCAGGACGAGCCTCCAGGGATGGGACTTACGGCGTGTCCGCCGCATGGAAGATCTGCGCCCATCACGACCACATGGACAAGCTAAATCACATCCATTAACGTCGAACAGCGAGCCACCCGACACACAGCGAGACCTACCCCATGCACGATCTGATCATCCGTAACGGCACCGTCATCGACGGGAGCGGCAACCCGCGCGCCATCGCCGACGTGGCAATCGATGGCGAGAAGATCGTCGCGGTCGGGCACATCGACGCGCCGGCGCATCGGACGATCGATGCGCGCGGCTGTCTCGTCACACCCGGATGGGTCGATGTACACACACACTACGACGGTCAGGCAACCTGGGATCCGATCCTGGCGCCATCGAGCTGGCACGGCGTCACCACCGTCGTCATGGGCAACTGCGGGGTCGGCTTCGCACCGGTCCGACCCGGCCAGGAACACTTCCTGATTGAATTGATGGAAGGCGTCGAGGACATTCCGGGTGCAGCGCTCGCGGAAGGCATCGATTGGCGTTGGGAGAGCTTCGCGCAATATCTCGACGCGCTCGAAGCGCAGCCGCGCGCCATCGACATCGCGACCCAGGTGCCACACGGCGCCGTCCGCGCCTACGTGATGGGCGAGCGCTGCAACACCAACGACGATCTGCCAACCGCCGACGAAATTGCCGCGATGGCGGACATCGTTCGCGATGGCATCAAAGCGGGCGCATTGGGCTTTTCGAGTTCCCGCACCTTGTTGCATAAGGACAAGCACGGCGTGCACGTACCCGGGACGTTCGCCGGTAGTGACGAAATGCTGGCGCTCGGGCTGTCGATGAAAGGGCTCGACCACGGGATCTTCGAACTGGTGTCGGATCACCTCGGCAGCGACGACGAATGGGCGTGGGTCACGCAATTCGCCGAGCAGACCGGCCGGCCGGTGACGCTGGTTGCAACTTCGGCCGGCGCCTACGAAGGCAACAAGATGTTCAATATCGCCGAACAGGCGCGGCGCCAGGGCATCGAAGTGCGCCCGCAGATGGCCGGGCGACCGACCGGCGTGCTGCACGGACTGCAGTCGAATTTCCACATCTTCATGCGCCACCCGACCTATGCAACCCAGCTCGCGCATCTGCCGCACGAGGAACTGGTCGCCAAGCTGCGCGAACCGGCGATGAAAGCGACGATTCTCGCCGAACACAGCACGCTGCAACGCACGATCTCCGCGTCCAGCCTCGATGAATTGCTGTGGCAGATTTTCCCGCTCGGAGAAAAGCCGAACTACGAACCGAACCGGGCCGACAGCGTTGCCGGGATCGCGCAACGTGCCGGCAAAGACGCATACGAAGTGATGTACGACCTGCTCGTCGATCACGGCGGCAAGGAACTGTTCTATCAGCCACTGGGCGGTTATCGCACCTACAATTTCGATTCGTTCCGCGAAAACATGCAGCATCCGAATATCCTGTTCGGGCTGTCGGACGGCGGCGCGCATTGCGGCGTCATCGCGGACGCGGGTATGCCGACGTTCATCCTTACGCACTGGGCGCGCGATCGCACCAAGGGAGAGCAGCTACCCCTCGAGTACCTCGTCAGAAAGCTCTCGCTCGACACCGCCGTGGCGTATGGGATGCATGATCGAGGTCTGCTCGCGGCTGGCCGGCTGGCCGATATCAACATCATCGATTTCGACCGCCTGACGCTGCGCCGGCCCGAAGCCATCTTCGATCTGCCCGCAGGCGGCAAACGCCTGGTCCAGCGCGTGGACGGCTACCGGCACATCATCAAACGCGGCGTGCCGACCTTTGCCGATGGCGAGCATACCGGCGCATTGCCGGGCCAACTCGTGCGCGGATGATCCTGTAGACTTGAACCCTCTTCGGGGAGGGTTCGAGCCAGCGTGAGCATCGCCACGGTGCAACTCCGCCTGTTTTTTTCTGTCGTGCTGGTTGCGCTGGCGAACGGCGGCTGTGCGCCGCTGGCGCCTGCGCCGCACGCAGACTCGGGCGAGTCGCTGGATGCGCTCAAGGCAGAAGTCGGCCGATTGAGCGGCGAACTGGGCGACCTGCGGGCGTCTCTCACCGACGTGCTCGCTGCGCAGCAGGCGGTGTCGACCGACCTCGACACCCAGACCCACGCCCTCGGACGCGTCGAGGATTCCATCGCAATACTGCCGGAGCGGCTGAAGCGCCTGTGTCCGCCGGCACCGCGAGCGTCTGCCCAGTGCAAACCGCAAGTCGAGCGCGTCGTCGTCAGCGGTTCGAAGATGGTGGTTGGCGATATCGAACAGGTCTGGATCGATCCGCCTGGCTTTGGATTGACCGCCGGGATAGACACCAGTGCGGCAAACAACTTGCTGCTCGGCGAAGACATCGTCGAATTCGAACGTGACGGCAAGTCGTGGGTGCGCTTCGTGCTGCACGCCAACGATTCGGACGAACCCGTCTCGGTCGAACGGCGCGTATCCCGCCACGTGCGGGCGGTTCAATCCGGCGGCACCGAGGTCAAACGTCCTGTCGTGCGGATGCGAATCGAACTCGGAGACGTGAAGGACACGTTCTCTTTCGTACTCACCGATCGAGCCGATCAGCCGGTGATTCTGGGGCGCAGCTTTCTGAAGGACATCGCGCTCGTGGAAGTGGGCGCGCGTTATGTGCAGCCGCGCGCCAAGGCTGCCGCGTCCGGCACCGAGAAGCGCGCCCCATGACAAAGCGGGGGCCGTTTCTGTTTCTGGTGATCATGCTCGCCGCAGGCGGCGTGATCAGCGCGATCTACCGTCACGATCAATTCAATATTCCGTTTCTGCCGGGTACCCAGGAAACCGTCTGGCAGATCGAGGCGAAGATCAATTTTTTCGGTGATGGCGCGCCGGTACAAGCCATCCTGAGTCTGCCATCGAGCCAGGCCGACTATCGCATCGTCAACGAAAATACGGTGTCTTCCGGCTACGGTTTCGTGATCGAAGACAACGAGGGTCAACGCCGCGCGCGCTGGTCCAAACGCAACGTTCGCGGCGAGCAGACGCTTTACTACAAAGTTGAACTGGTCGCCGACAGCGACCCGTCTCGAGTCTACGAGCCGCAGCCAGAAATCGCGACAGTTCGCTTCGACGAACCGTACGCCACCGCGGCCCAGACCGTCATCAACGCAGTGCTGCCGCGGTCGGCGGACGCGCTGACCCTCGGCCAGCAACTGATCCGTGAAATGACCCTTGTGCCGCGCGATCAGAACATGGCCCTGCTGCTCGACCGATTCGCACAACCGTCGCTTTTCAGCGACCTGCTGGCACTGGCAAACGTACCCGCGCGACGCGTTCAGGCGCTCGTCCTCGAGGAAGGACGCCGGCGCCAGTCGCTGGTGGAACTTGTGCAGGTGTGGCAGAACGGTCATTGGCATCTGTTCGATCCGAACAAGGGACTGATCGCACACACGTCGAATCTGTTGTTCTGGCAGACCGATACACCGAGCGTGCTCGATGTGATCGGCGGCAAGCGCAGCCGCGTCACGTTCGCAATCATCAGCCAGACGCGGCCGTCGCTGTCGCTGGCGACCTCCAATGCCCAGGGCATGGAGGCCCCGAGCCTGTCGTTGTATAGCCTGCCGGTAGAAGAGCAGAACATGTTCAAGCTCATCATGTTGCTGCCGGTCGGCGCCCTGGTGGTCGTGATACTGCGAACGCTGGTCGGGTTGAAGACCTCGGGTACGTTCATGCCGGTGCTGATCGCGCTCGCATTTCTGCAGACACAGCTGATCCCGGGTGTGATCAGCTTCGTGCTCGTCGTGGCGATCGGGTTGTTCATCCGCTCGTATCTGTCGACGCTGAACCTGTTGCTGGTCGCGCGCATCGCCACGTTGGTGATCGTCGTAGTCGCGATCATGTCGATCGTCAGTGTATTGAGTTACCGTCTCGGCCTCGAAGCGGGCCTGACGATCACGTTCTTCCCGATGATCATCCTAGCGTGGACTATCGAGCGTATGTCGATCCTGTGGGAAGAGGACGGCCCGAAGGAAGTATTGGTTCAGGGCGGCGGCAGTCTCCTCGTCGCGATTACCGCGTTTCTCGTCATGGACCAGCCGCTGACGCGTCATCTCGCGTTCAATTTCCCCGAACTCCACCTGGTCGTGCTCGCCGCGATTCTGTTGCTCGGCCGCTACACAGGCTACCGGCTGCTCGAGTTGCGCCGCTTCGCGACGATGGCGAACGACTGATCCATGTGGGCGAATCCGATCACGCTGTGGCGCAAAGGCATTCTCGGCATGAACTGCCGCAACGTCGCCTATATCGGCCGCTACAACCCGCGCGAACGGTACCCGCTTGTCGACGACAAGTTGCTGACGAAGCTGGTGATCCGCAAGGCCGATGTCACCGCCCCCGAACTGTTGCTGGTGATTCGGCTGCAGCACGAAATCGAGCACATCGAAAAGATTCTCGACACGTTCACGCAGTTCGTCATCAAACCGGCGCGTGGCAGCGGCGGCAAAGGCATCCTCGTGATCGTAGGACGCGAAGGCGACCGGCTGGTGAAGTCGAGCGGCGCGCAACTGTCGGTTGCGGACGTAAAGCGCCATTTATCGAACATCATCAGCGGTCTCTACTCGCTCGGCGGACGCACCGACGTCGCCTTCGTCGAAGCGTTGGTGACCATCGATACGACGTTTCAGCACATCAGCTACGAAGGGGTGCCGGACGTCCGTTTGATCGTATTCAAGGGATACCCGGTGATGGGGATGCTCCGCCTGGCGACCAAGCGGTCAGACGGCAAGGCCAATCTGCACCAGGGCGCAGTCGGTCTGGGCATCGACATCGCAACCGGTCGCAGCATTGCTGCGGTGCAGTTCAATCGCCCCATCGATCGACATCCCGATACCGGCCACGAACTCGTCAACATCCAGGTACCGCACTGGCGACAATTGCTGTCGCTCGCAGCGCGGTGTTACGAGGTGACGCGACTGGGATATCTCGGGGCCGACATGGTGCTCGATGCGCAGCGCGGCCCACTGCTGCTCGAACTGAACGCGCGGCCCGGTCTGACGATCCAGGTTGCCAACGATCGTGGCCTGCTGCCGCGATTGCGTCACGTCGAATCTCTCGACGAATTGCAGCACTTTACCGTCGAGGAGCGAATCGAATATGCGGTAGAGCATTTCGCTCATGCGGCCGGCGCGCAACAGCCGTCGTTGTGGGACACTGAGAATGAGGCGAACGACCATCAGGTGGACGGTGTCCAAGGCTGATGATGAAAGGACACCAACCGATCAGATGAGGGGAGCAACATGATCGTACTGAATGTCGAGATCGAAACCGAAGCCGGCGCAGTGGCGGCGCTCAAAGACGCAATTGTCGCGATGGAGGCGGCGAGCCGTGCCGAGCCCGGTTGCATCGACTACGTGTTCGCAACCGAAATCGGCAATCCGACGAAGCTGCGCATCATCGAACACTGGCAGGACATCGACGCACTGAAACTTCACTTCACGCTGCCGCATATGGCGGCGTTCAACGAAGCGATGCGCGCGCATCCGCCGAAGCGGGTCGATGTGAAGATGTTCGATGCAGCGCCGCTGCCGTTTCCACCGAAGTAGCCGCTGGAACATGGCGCGCAGGCCAATGCGAGCGCCGCGCTGACGATGCCGCGCGGCTCCTCGAAATTCGCCGCCGCCGGCTTCGTTGCATGCCTGCTGTTGCTCAGCGTCGTTTTCACCCTCAAGGCATTGAGCCTTGTGCCACCCGCCCCGCTCGGACTCGACGCGCCTGAGAGTTCGTTCTCGTCCGCACGTGCGCGCGCTGAACTCGTCCGCCTGCTTGGCGACGAATCACCGCATCCGATCGGCAGCCCCGCCAACCGTCTCGTGAAGTCGCGGCTCATTGCGCGTCTGAACGAACTCGGCCTGACTCCCCAGGTGCAGGACAGGTTCGTCTGCAGTGCCCAATGGCCATTGTGCGGCTACGTACAGAATGTACTGGCGCGCATCGACGGACAACGCAAACGCGCGGTGCTGCTGATGGCGCACTATGATTCCGTCCCGGATGCACCCGGCGCGGGCGATGACGGTGCCGGCGTCGCAGCACTCCTCGAGATCGCTCGAATCCAGCACAACGCGCCGCAAACGCTCAACAGCATCGTGTTTGCATTCACCGACGGCGAAGAACCGGGGCTGCTCGGGGCCGAAGCGTTCTTCTCCCAGCATCCGTGGAGCCAAGACGTCGCGGCCGTCATCAATCTGGAAGGCGCCGGATCAGACGGGCCGGTGGCGTTGCTGCGCAGCGGTCCGCACAGCGGTCGTGTATTAGATGCGTTCCGGTCGGCGGCGCGCTATCCGGTTGCGTCGAGCTTCTCCGAAGAGTTGTTCAAACATATGCCGAACAACACCGACCTTTCGGTTTCGGACCGACACGGCAAACCCGGCGTCGATTTCGCCTTCGCCGGGCAACGCAATCACTACCACACCCCACTCGATAGGATCGCGAATCTGAGCGCAGCGACGTTGCAACACCACGGCGAAAACGCGCTGCCGCTGGTTCGCGTGCTGGCCGACGCAGACCTGTCGAAGACTGCGCCAAACTACGTCTACACGACCCTCACTCAATCGATCTGGCTCGTCTACACGCCGCGGACGGGGCTATTGATATCGATCTTCGTGATCGTCGGACTCAGCCTCGCCACCTGGCGGCGCTGGCAGGGGCCCGGTCACTTCAGCGCCGCATTCGGGATCGTCGCGCTGGCGCTCGCGCTCGTCGTGGTACTCGAACTCGCACTGCTGGCGCTCGCGACGCTGCTGGCTTCGACCCGTGTGGCGTGGCCTGCCAACCCGTGGCCGTGGCGACTGATCATCTACACCACGCCGATCGTTGCCATCGCGCTGCTGCGCCCGCTGGTGCGCCGCGTGGGCTTCTGGAACACATTGCTGGCGGCGTGGTGGCTGTGGGCGTTGCTGGCCCTGGCATTGGCATGGTTTCTCCCGCTGGCATCGCACTTGTTGTTGCCCGCCGCCTTCGTTGCGACGTTGGTCATTGTCACGCTCGCGTTCGCGGCCCCGTTGGATCGGCCGGCTATTCGCTGCGCTGCAGCCGTATTGAACGCACTGATCGCCGGGTTCTTCACATTGCCGCTCGCCTACATGGGCGAGATCACGCAAGGGCTGACGGCCGCAGCGTCGATGTTCGTACCGTTGGCACTGCTCGCGGTTACATTGCTGCCACTGATCGATCGCGGCCGCGTGACGCTCGCACGCCGGGTTGCCGTGTTGATTCTCGCGATCGGCATCGTTTGGGCGTATTGGGCGCCGCTGTACTCGGAACAACGCGCGCAGCACGTGAATTTCACCTACGCACTCGACGCCGACTCGAAAACGGCGCAGTACATTGCATGGAGCCCCAATCCGTTGCCGGCGCGCGTCCTGCACGCATTACCCTTCGCGGCCGCAACGTCGCCATTGCCGTGGGATCTCGGAACATCGTTCGGCAAGGTGTTCGTTGCGCCGACGTCCGTTCAACCTCGGTCGATGACCGACACCACTCAGTCCATCCGCGGGGCGACGCACCGGTTGCAGCTCCATCCGGCCGCAAGCACCCATTCGATCTTTCTAGCCATTGAAGCCAAAGCGCCGATCAGCGCGATCCGTGTCGAGGGTCGCCCGGTCGTCACCGGCTCAGCGGCGCAAGGCGGCTACCGCCTCGTGCAGATCGTCGCGCCTCCGTCATCCGGCGTGGCGGTCGAGATCGATGCCCTGGCTGACCCGATCGACGCGTATCTGATCGACTGCCGCGACGGCTTGCCGGACAGCGCACGCGACCTGACGCAAGCGCGCGGCCGTCTCGCGGTACCAGTACACCAGGGCGATCGTTGGATCGTTTACCGGCGGCTGACCCTATGAGCGCAGATGAGAGTGAGGCAGAGGGTCAGGGCGACTCTGACCCTCTTATCCGAGAAACCAGTCGAGAATTCTCGGGTTTTCGTCGCGCGGATAGGTGTGCGACAGGTCTTCGATCTCGCGGAACATGACGTCGGCGCCGGCCGCCATGAGCGCGGCGTGCGCGGTGCGCGCCATGTCGATCGGAAACATCCAGTCGAGTGCGCCATGCACGAGATAAACCGGCAGCCCCGCAATATCCGACGCCGCTTCGAGCAGCATCGGATGAAAACTCCCTGAGATCGGCGCTAGATGCGTGAACGGCGCGCGTTGCATCAAGCCGGTCAAGAGCGCGAACGTGCCGCCGTCCGACATGCCGGTCAGCAGCACGCGACCGGGGTCGATCGACCAACGCGCAGCAACGCGCCGCACCAGATCGCGTAGCGCATCGCCGTCCAGTGACGGATCCATCAGCGACCAGGTTCCGCCGCGCGAGGTGGGGCTGATGACGATACAGCCACGCGTGCGCGCTTCGCGCAGCCAGGTCCACAGGAAATCGGCACCGTGCCCGCTGCCGCCATGCAGCGCGACAATCAACGGACACGGCATCGCGGCATCGTAGAATTCCGGCACATACAGCGAGAATCCACCCCGTGTATCGCGCGCGTTCTCCACGTTGAGAACACCCACCTCGTCGCGCTGCGCATCCGCATCGGCGAGACGCCGCACGAGTTCATCATCGCTGCGGCGCTCGGGTTCCAGGAAGAACCGGCTCACCGGCGGCAGCATGAACGTCAGCGGATACAACGCTTCTAACGCTTGGGTGCCGGCACGCATCGCGCGATACGCCCGCATCGCACCATTCGCCTCCTTCGCGCTCTCGGCCACGCCGTCGAGCGCGCGTAGTGCGGCATCACACGCTGTGACGAGTTGGGTGTGGAAGTACTGCAGATCGTCTGGCCACGGCACCGCATCGAATTGCGCGCGACCAGCGCGCAGTGGCGCAGCGTACTCGGCGACCGACGCCGCCAACCGCGGCAAATGCGGCGGATGCAGATGCCGACCGACGAACGCCAATACGTCCAGCGCCGTGAGCAGCGGCGGCACCAGAGCCGTGGTCGCGTCGAGTAACGTCTCGGTGTCGTCGGTCATGCATCGCCTCGGAGTCGTGTGAAAAGCCGCCTCGCCCCGAATCTTCGGCGTGATGGCTCTGTGCGACAAGTCTGCTTTAATGTCATGCATCTCAGTCCACCGTCGCACCGCGCAGGAGAGCCACCGTGAGCAAGACATTCGACCGGAGTGCAGAGGACGTTGGGAATATCCTCGCGCTCGAGCACTTGAACCTCACAGTACCCGATCAAGCGCTCGCGTCACTGTTCTACGTGTCGGGCCTTGGCTTCACGCGCGATCCATACGTCGATTTCGGCGTGTTCAACTTCAACAACATGTGGGTCAACGTCGGTGACCAGCAGTTTCACCTGCCGCAGGGCAACGCGCAGCGATTCCGCGGCACGATCGGGCTCGTCGTGCCCGATCTGGAGCAGCTCCGATGGCGCCTCGACCAGATCGGCAGATCGTTGAAGGACACCCAGTTCGGCTGGGAGGTCTACGACGATCATATTGGTGTGACCTGCCCCTGGGGCAACCGCATACGCTGCCACGCGGCGAACGAGAAGATGTCGCTCGGGATCGGCTATCTCGACATGGGCGTGCGGACCGGAACCGCCGCGCCCATCGCCCGTTTTTACCGCGATGTTTTCGCAACCCCCGCCATCGAAACCAACGGCGTGACTGAGGTGCACATGGGTACGAACCAGATACTGCGCTTCGTCGAGAAGGACGGCGACATCGGCAGCTACGACGGCCACCACATCGCAATCTATGTCGCGAACTTCTCGGCCGCGCACGACTGGCTCAACGCGCGTGCGTTGATCAGCGAAGAGTCCGATCAGCATCAGTACCGCTTTCAGGCAATCGTCGATCCTTCGCACGGCGAAACGGCGCTGGTCGAACTCGAACACGAAGTGCGCAGCATGAAGCATCCGATGTGGGGACGCCGGCTGACGAATCGTAATTCCGGGCAAACGTTCATCACGTTTCACCGCGGCCGCGAAGCGTTCGTGCCGTGAAAGCGCAGAACATGGAGCAGCAGATCGAACCCTACTATCTGGCAATCGGCGATGAACTCGAGGTCTTCGAAGCCGCGTACGAGGCACGGCTGCCGGTTCTGCTGAAAGGCCCGACCGGCTGCGGCAAAACCCGTTTCGTCGAATACATGACGTGGCGGCTGTACCGTCAGCACGAGTCGGCGCGGCAGCTGCTGGACGAACCGCTCGTTACTGTCAGCTGCCACGAAGATCTCACCGCCACGGATCTGGTCGGGCGCTTTCTGCTGCGTGGCGACGAGGCCGTGTGGATGGACGGACCGTTGACCCGCGCGGTGCGTGCCGGTTCGATCTGCTATCTCGACGAGATCGTCGAGGCGCGCAAAGACACCACTGTGATCATTCACTCGCTGACCGACCATCGGCGCATGCTGCCAATTGAAAAGACTGGCGAATTGCTGCCCGCGCATCCGGATTTCCTATTGGTGATTTCGTACAACCCGGGCTATCAGAGCGTGCTGAAAGATCTCAAAGCCAGCACGCGTCAGCGCTTCGTTGCCATCGCATTCGATTATCCGGATATCGAGCGCGAGGCGATCATCATCGCGCACGAAAGCGGCGTCGACACCACCACAGCAGAAAGGCTCGCCGTTATCGGTGCGAAGACGCGTCAGCTGGCGGAGCAGGGTTTCGACGACGGCGTCAGCACGCGCCTGCTGACTTACACCGGTCAGCTGATTCGGCGCGGCATCGAACCGCGACGTGCCTGCGAGATCGGCATCGTCCACGCGGTGTCCGACGATGCGACGGTGCAGAGCGCGGTGGCGGACGTCGTCGACGTCGTTTTACCGTGACCGGGCCCGGCGTCGAACTGCTCGACGTCGAGCGCCGTATCGCGCTGTTCGCTCAGGCGATCACCGGCGCCGCATACGAAGTCCGCGCAGCCGAGACGTTCGCAGGCGATCAAGCTATTGCGCGCCACGATCGCGCGATGCTCAGTTCAATGGCGTTGTATCTGCCATCGAGTATCGCCGCCCATGCCGATGCACAGCTCAATCGCCGCACGTTCCGGCTGCTGTCGCTGCATCAGCTCGGCTACCGCGAGTTCGGTACGTTTGCATTCCGTCTCGCGACCGCGGCGGAACGCTCGCCGATTTTGTCGGCGCGAATCGGCATACCGGCGATCGTGCGGGAATCCGACCTCGACGCATTTTACGAACGCTTCGCGATGCCTGCATTGGCGCGCGTATTGTTCCGGTTGATCGAGGCGCATCGGATCGATACGAGAATGATCGCGGTCTATCCAGGTGTACGCCGAGACCACGCGCGTGAAGCCGCCGCCGAATTGGATCGTCGGGCACCGTTGCAGGTCGTAGCGGATCTGCGCGACGTTCTAGAGGCGATGCTGCGCTTCACGTTGGGTGCTTCGAAGCACGATCTGATCGAACTCGATATGACCGGAGTCCTCGATTCGATTCTGGTTGCGATATCGACGGTTCGCTGTCGCGATAGCGACGTTTATGCGACCGCGCAGGCAACTGTTCGGATCTATATGTTGCTAGACGCCCAAGGCCTGATACCTGCGGCGACAGCCGTCGTCGCCGAGGTGGCCGAGGAAACCGCCGAACAACGCCCGGCACTGCATGGCGCGCCGCCAACCGAATGGCTGCAACGCGAAGACCGCCTCGACGATTGGGACCAGGAATTGGAAGGGCTCGACGCGACGATTGCAACCCGTGCACTCGACGCCGAATCCGGCATCGCCGAAGCGGGCGCGGAGAGACCACCGGATATCGACGTGCGCCGCCTCAGCGATGCGCGCGACACGCTGGCACGCCGCATCGACATGGAACGCAGTACGCTTGCCCATACACTCGGCCACGACGACAAACCCGCGAGCCAGAGTTTTCTCTATGACGAATGGGATGCACACGGACAGCGCTATCTGCGCGGCTGGTGCCGGCTCTACGAGCGACGTATCGAACCCGGTGACGCCGCCGCCGTCATCGCATTGCTGAATCGCATCGCACCGCACGAGCGACGGGTTCGACGACAATTTCAGCAACTGCCGTTGCATGCTTACCAGCGCACCCGGCGCGTGCTCGACGGCGAGGAACTCGACTGGGATCAGGTCCTCGACCACCGCACCGAATTACGGCGCGGCGCGGTGCCGGACGAACGCGTCTATCAGCGCCGCGACCGCGTCACGCGCGACGTCGCGGCCGCGTTCCTGATCGATCTGTCCGCATCGACCGACGACCCGGTGGTGCAGCCGGCGCCCCCCGACGTCGACGTCGATGACGATGACGATTCGTTTCTGTGGCAACCAGCGCGCATCGAACCCAGCGCACCGGCCGCACGGCGCATCGTCGACGTGCTGCGCGATTCGATCGCATTGATGGCGCGCGCGCTCGACAGCCACGGCGACGCGTATGGGATCTTCGGCTTCTCCGGCTACAGCCGCGACTGCGTGGAGTACTACATCGCGAAGGAATTCGGTGACGCGTTTCGCGGCGCGAACCTCAAGGCGCTCGTTGGCATGCGCCCGCGCCGAAGCACGCGCATGGGACCGGCGATTCGCCACAGTACCGCGAAGCTCGCGCGAACCGGTAGCGCACTGAAGGTGCTGATCATGTTGTCGGACGGATTTCCTCAGGACTGCGACTACGGTCCCGACCGCAGCGATCACGAATATGGCGTCGCCGACACGGCGAAGGCGCTCGAAGAAGCCGCGCGCGCGGGGGTGCAGACGTTCTGTATTACCGTCGATCGATCAGGGCACGACTACCTGAAGCGCATGTGCCCGGACGATCGTTACATGCTGATCGAGGACATCGAGTCGCTGCCCGATGCCCTCACCAAGGTGTATCAAAAGCTGACTGCTTAACAGGATGTCAGTGACTCGCTAAGCCGATGTTCGATCAGTCGTCACCGAAGCCCCCGAGCAGGTGCAGCAAGCTCGCGAACAGGTTGTAGATCGAAACATAGAGGCTGACCGTCGCGCGAATGTAATTCGTCTCACCACCGCTGATGATCAGGCCCGTTTCGAACAGGATCGCCGCGCACGCGAACAGCACGATGCCGGCCGATATCGCGAGCGAGAGACCGGAAATGTCCACGAAATAGTTCAGCAGAATCGCGCCGATCAGCACGAAGAACCCGGTGACGAGAAATCCACTCAGGAAGCTGAAATCCCTGCGTGTGGTCAGCGCGTACATCGACAGTCCGACGAATGCGCCGGACGTCAGCGCCAGCGCCTGACCGACGAGTTGGTGACCATTGGGAAGTTTCAGATACAACGACAACAGTGGCCCCAGCGAGTATCCGAGAAAACCGGTAAAGGCGAATACCGCAAGCAGGCCCCAGGCGCTGTTCGCTAGACGGTGCACCACGAACAGCAGGCCGAAGAAGCCGATCAACGTCGGGAAAAACCCGAGGTACGGTGCGTCGCTGGCGACCGCCACGTAGGTGATCATCGAGCTGAACGCCAACGTCAATCCGAGCAATAGATACGTATTGCGCAGGACGCTGTTGATTTCGATCGAACGTGCGGGCGCGCCGCTGAGCCGTCTGATATCCGCCACTCTGCCTCCAAGCTTTACAACAATGCTCTGTATAGGGCATGGCAGGGTGTTTATCAATCCGTGCCCAATCACAACTCGATCGTGCGTTTCACCTCGGCTGTGGAAGAGTCGGGTATCATCCAGATTGGCGGCAGCAGGAAATCGTCGTGGACCAGCACCAGATCAAGCGCGCGCTACTGGCTCGGAAGCAGGAGTTGCTCGAGCGCCACGACCGCATCACGAAGAAAACGCGTCATCGCGATGAGCCAATACCGCAGGACTTCGCCGAGCAGGCCGTCGAACTCGAGAACCAGGAATTGCTCGAGGCGCTCGATGTAGAGGTTGCCGAAGAACTTCGTCAGATTTCGCGCGCGCTGCAACGCATCGAGTCCGGTGACTACGCATATTGCACGTCGTGCGGTGAGAACATCCCGTCGGCCCGGCTGCAGGCGCTGCCCACCACCAGTTTGTGTGTCGATTGCGCCACCGAGGCGGAGCGCCACTGACGGCAGATCCGTTAGGTGGCCTCCATCAACAATTCATAGCATCGCACCCGCTGCTGAAAATCGTGCGTGATGCTGACGATGACCAGTTCCTCCGCCCAGCAGCGCGCGGCCAGCCCCTCGAGTTGTTCGAGAACGGGGATTCGCGTGCCGAGGATCTGATGCTCGCGGCGCGCGGCGATACGCTCGCGCTCGGCGGGTGTCATCTGAAACGCGAGCGCCTCCGCAGGTGAAGGGAACGGTCCGAATTCACCCCGTTCGACTCTGAGCCGCCATAGATCGCGACATTGAGCCAGCAGCTGCGCCTCAGCGTCGCTGTCGGCGCAGATCACGAACACTCCGAGATTCACGCGTGGCAACGGACACGCCGCAGTGGGACGAAAAGTGTCCCGATAGATCTGGCAGCACTCTTCTGCCGCATGCGGGCTGATGAAATGCGCGAATGACAGCGGCAAACCGAAGTGCGCCGCGAGACGCGCGCCGTCTTCACTGGAGGCCAGCATCCAGATCTCCGGCGCGGTGGCCGGTTCCGGCGTCACCCGCACGGATTGCAATGCCTCGGTGTACGGTGGCGTGCCCCCGACGAACGCTTTCAGGTCCGCGAGTTTTGCGGGGAAGTACTCGATGCCGATCTGCGACCCGTAGGCCAGCGCGAGCGCGGTAATGCCGTCGCTGCCGGGTGCACGCCCAATCCCGAGGTCAATGCGGTCCGGATACAGCGTCGCCAGCAAGCGAAAATTCTCGGCGACTTTCAACGGACTGTAGTGGGTCAACATCACGCCGCCGGAGCCGACCCTGATGCGCGACGTGTGCGCCGCGATGGTACTGATCAATATCTCGGGCGACGAACCGGCGAAACTCGCCGAGCCATGATGTTCGGCGACCCAATAGCGGTGATAACCGAGCCGCTCGGCGATCTGCGCGAGCTGGATGCTCTCGTGGAGCGCTTCTGCTGCCGAACCCCCACTGCGGATGGGGCTTTGATCGAGCACCGACAGCCTCATATGCTTGCGTCACCGATTCGAGCCGGCCGTGTCTCCGATCCGGGCGGGGATCTCACTTTTCCTACATCCGCCAGATCCGCGCAAAGCCAAAAAAAATCCATTAGCTCTCCATCAATTACCGGCTTTTTCCACAGCACTGGCCTATACATTAGCTCCCCAGCGGCTGCCTCTAGGACGATCCAGCGAAACCGTTCGACCCTAGAGATGTCTCCGGTCTCTGCGCTTAGAGGCAGTCGCGCCACCCCTTCCCAGCTCCAGTAACTCCCAGCTCTGATCTCGACGCATCGATTCGCGCTCTCGCGCGGGCGATTCTCTGCCGGACACTACGTTGGAACATGCGTCGTAGTGACTTCAGCCAAAAGCGTGTCACCGTCACCCCAAATCTGGCTGCGAATGACCGTGATCCTGCGGCCGACCCGCACCGGCGCCGCAATGCCGCGTATCGTTCCGCCACGTTGGTTGGCAAGCATCACCGCGTGCAGATCGACACCCACCATGAACTTGCGCTCGCCGGTCTTCAGTTCGTATGCCCGGTTGGCCGCGCCGGTGGAAATATTGTCCGCCAACGAGATGATCACGCCGCCATTGATGTTGCCGGTCGGATTGCAGTGATGCGGTTCGATGCTGATCTGCGCGCTGACTTCGTCGCCATTCTCGATGTGGCGCATCGCGTCTTCGGCATGACGCATACCGATGTATTCGTCGAACGTCATTGCTCACCTTCCTGCGCAAGACCCACATCTGCATCAAATTCCCTGTTCGGCGCCAGGATTCGCTTCAACTCCTGCAACTCCCGTTCGAGCATATCGATTCGCGACTCCAGCCGCGAAACACGATCCGGTCCCGGAGTGGGTACCGGCCTCTCCGAGCGCAGACCGGTGTCGGTCCGAACCGACTCGATCGGGCCACCCAGCAGGTGCGTGTATTCAAAGTCACGCCTACCCGACATGCGTGGCAGCCGCGCAACGAGTGATCCGCCATCCCGCTCGAGCAGCGCCTCGAGCGTCGTCTCGACTGCGGCGTTATCCGTGAACCCATGCAGCCTGCCGCTGCGCGCGCGCAACTCGCCTGGTGTCTGACGGCCGCGCAGCAGCATCAGGCAGATGACCGCGAACTCGGCCTCTGACAACTGAAGCTCCGCAAATGGCGTGTTGCACAACCGTTGCGTGTATTTGACGACGCGCCCTTTGAAGTTCTCCTCGCTGCTGAGTAGGTGTTTATCCTCGAGTTGCCGCGCCGCGTGTTGAACCGCACCCTGATCGAGCGACATCATCGGATCACGGCTGGACTTCTGATTGCATGCCAGCGTCAGCGCGTTAAGGGTCAGCGGATACTGGTCCGGTGTCACGACGGATTTCTCCATCAACGAGCCCAGAATGCGCGCCTCCACCGGCGTGAGCAGAATGTTCACCGTTTGGCGCCTCAAAGAACGACGCGAGCAGTGTAGGAAAACCTTTCTGCGATGTCTCCGTGGTAGTGTCCAGTATTGCGTCGTCAGCGAGGATCGTCAGATGAATCAACAGGCCCGCATCGCCGATTGGCTGCAACACTCGCAAGCGTTGGACGCTGAGACTATCGAGTTGCGGCGCGCAATCCATCGTGAACCGGAACTCGGCCTGAAAACGCCGAAGACGTTGGCGAAGGTGCAGGCCGCACTGGCGGGTCTGCCGCTCGAATTCAAGACCGGCCCATCAACGACGGGGCTCATTGCGATTCTCGAAGGCGCCCGGCCCGGCAGGACTGTGTTGTTGCGCGGCGATATGGACGCGCTTCCAATGCCGGAAAATACCGAAGTAGAGTTTCGTTCGACCGTTGCAGGCGCGATGCACGCCTGCGGGCACGACGCGCATACCGCTATGTTGGCCTCCGCTGCGAAACTGCTGTGCACGCAGCGCGAACGCCTCGCTGGACGCGTACTGTTCATGTTTCAACCCGGCGAAGAGGGTTGGCACGGTGCCAAGTACATGATCGACGACGGTCTGCTCGACAATCCTGCGCCCGATGCCGCCTTCGCGATCCACATCGCGCCGAACGCACCCGCCGGCATGCTGTCGTCCAAACCAGGCCCGCTGCTGGCATCCGCCGACGTCGTGACGATCGATGTGCGCGGTCGCGGCGGCCACGCGTCGATGCCGCATCAAACGCTCGACCCGATTCCGATCGCATGCGAGATCGTCACTGCACTGCAGACGCTGGTCACACGACAGATCGACGTATTCAATCCGGTCGTCGTGACGATCGCTCAGATTCAGGCAGGGTCGACCAACAACGTCATTCCGGAGACCGCACGATTGACAGGTACGATCCGATCGGTGTCGGAACACGCGCGCTCGACGATCCACGCCGGCATCGCTCGGCTTGCCGAAAACATCGCTCGCGCACACGGCGCCGAAGCCGTCACCGAGATCACCGCCGGATTCGCCGTCACCGTGTGCGATCCCCGCGCGGTATCGCTCGCCGAGCGCGCCATAACCAACCTGTTTGGCGACACGGCATGGCAGACGATGCAGAACCCGATCATGGGCGCCGAAGACTTCTCGTATGTTCTGCAGCGCGTTCCGGGCGCGATGATGATGCTCGGCGTTTGCCCGGACGGTCAGGACTGGCAAACCGCCTGTCCCTGCCATTCAAATCGGATGATGCTGAACGAATCGGTGCTGGCGCGGGGCGTCGCCGCGCATTGCGCGATCGCCGAGCATTTCCTCGCGGAGGGCCTTCCGGCGGGCTGATCCGCCAGCGACGTTTCCGTTCAGCCGGGACTCCGCGTCGAAGGCGCTGCGCGTGTCCGGTCCAGCACTGTCATTGCCGAGGCGACCACGCTGGCGACGTCTGCCAGATTGGTCGGCACGATCATCGTGTTGTTGGTCTTCGCCAGATTGCCGAGCGCGCCGATGTACTCTTCGGCGATCTTCAGATTGGCCGCCTGCAGCCCGCCTTCCTTGCCGATCGACTCCGCCACCGCGGTCACGGCGGCCGCGGTCGCCTCGGCGACGAGACGCAACGCAGTCGCTTCGCCCTGCGCCTTGTTGATCGCGGACTGCTTGTCGCCTTCGGATTTCAGAATCGCCGCCTGCTTCTCGCCTTCCGCCAGATTGATCTCCTGCTGTTTCTCGCCTTCCGACTTCGCGATCAGCGCGCGCTTCTCGCGCTCGGCCGTGATCTGCTGCTGCATCGCGCGCAGGATCGATTCCGGCGGCGTCAGATTTTTGACTTCGTAGCGCAACACCTTCACACCCCACGATCGTCCCGCCTCGTCGAGCACAGACACGATCTGACGGTTGATGACGTCGCGGCTCTGCAGGGACTGGTCGAGTTCCATCTTGCCGACCTCGCTGCGCAGCGTCGTCTGCGCGAGCTGAACGATCGCGGTGACGTAGTCGGAGGTTCCATAGGAGGCCAGCCGCGGATCGGTCACCTGGAAATAGATCAATCCATCTACGGCGAGCTGGGTGTTGTCTTTGGTGATGCACACCTGCTCATCTACGTCGAGCGGCACTTCCTTCAGCGAATGTTGGTAGGCGACCCGATCGAGAAACGGAATGATCACGTTGAGGCCGGGCTGGAGAATTTCGTGGAACTTGCCGAGACGTTCTACGACCCACGCAGACTGTTGCGGCACCACCCGCACACCCTCGACGATGAATACCACCGCGGTCGCCACGATGAAGAACGGAATCGCGAAGGGGCGAAGCTGCACTACGCTCGCGAGAATCATCGTGGCGACGACTACGCCAATGATCTTGAATCCCATGCTGCCTCCAGCGGGCTGAAAACTGTCTGCGGCGCTACGAGGGCCGCGTCTTGGAAACAGTGAGCGTGTTGCCATCGATTGCCGTGATGTAGAGGATCTCTCCGACCTCGCCGGACGCGCCTCCGACGACATGCGCATCCCACAACGCGTCGCGGTGCTTCACGCGCGCCTGTCCGTCAGCGCGACTGACCCACGTATCGAATACGGTTGGCTGACCGACGTCGAGCCCTTGCATCGACGTTCGCCGTGCCGAGCGATGGTATCGACGAACCCAGACTACGCCCGCTACGGCGATCACGGCCGCACCGATCGCCTGCCACGCAAACGCGCCGCCAGCGTATCCGATCACCGCGGAGAGCAGGGCCGCGATCCCCAGCACCAGCAGATAAAAGGTGCCGGTGACGAGTTCTATGATGATCAGAACGAATCCGGCAATCAGCCAGGCAAGCGGTATGTCCATAGGCACCACGACGATCGTTCGCGGCTGATGCTACTCCTGCATCGAGCCCGTCACCACGGGCTCGACACGGGCGGGTCGTTGTATGATGGTGCGCACCTTACGCGGCTCGTCAGCCGTTCGTTGGAGGGGCCTTGAAAGCACTGGTCCGAGCGTCGCTGCTCGTTCTCGTCGGCGCGATTGCGATGACACCGCACGCCCAGGGTCCAACGGCGACCGCTCACGGCGCGCCGGGTGCGGCACCCGATACGACATACTCGACATCTGCGACGCCCGACGCGGCCGCGACCGACATCACCGAGTACCAGCTTCCACCGAAAAAGCTCGCCAAGGCGGAGGCGCTGTATCGCACACGGACAACGATGCTGGTGGTCGGCACGCTGTACGGGCTCGCGGTGCCGCTGATACTGCTGATATTCGGCATCAGCGCTCGATTTCGTGATTGGGCGGAGCGCGTCAGCCGACGCCGCTTCCTGCAGGTCATCGTGTTCGCGCCACTCCTGCTGCTGACGATGGACGTACTCGGTCTGCCGCTGAGCATCTACGGCGAGCACCTGGCTCGCGGCTATGGCTTGTCGGTGCAGAGTTGGGGTTCCTGGCTCTGGGACTGGACGAAGGGGGAAATCATCGGGACCATTGTCGCGACGCTGCTCGTCTGGGGGTTGTACGCGATCCTGCGACACAGCCCGAAGCGCTGGTGGTTGTATTGTTGGCTGGCGTCCATTCCGGTGGTCTTGTTGGTCGTACTGATCCAACCTGTATTCATTGCCCCGCTATTCAACAAATTCGAGTCTCTGCAGAGCACGCAACCGAAACTGGTTGTCGAGTTGGAGAAGGTCATGCATCGCGGTGGAATATCCATCGACCGTTCGCGCATGTTCGAGATGCACGCCAGCGATAAGGTGACGACATACAACGCATATGTCACCGGCATCGGTGCCAGTAAGCGTGTAGTGGTGTGGGACAATACGGCCCGTGGCATGACGATCCCCGAAACGATGTTCGTGTTCGGTCACGAACAGGGTCACTATGCACTCCATCACGGGTGGATCAGCATCGCCGCCAGCATCGTCGGACTGTTGTTCGCGCTGTACTTCGCGCACCGTCTAATCGATGGCGTGCTCCGCCGATGGGGCAAACGATGGGGTGTGCGCGAACTCGCAGATTGGGCTTCGCTACCGGCACTACTCCTGCTGTTTGCCGTGTTTTCTCTGTTCGCTCAACCGGTCAGCGCTGCGTTCTCGCGTTACCTTGAACACCAAGCCGACATCTATGGGCTGGAGGTGATCCATGGGCTGGTGCCGGACTCCCCTCAGGTGGCCGCACACGCCTTCCAGAAGCTGGGCGAGAAGTCGCTGGCGTATCCGCACCCAAATCGATTTTACGTGTTCTGGGCGTTCGGTCATCCGCCGATCGCAGACCGCATCCAGTTCGCGGTGACTTACCAGCCGTGGAATCACAATCATCCCACGCGTTACATTCAGCAATGAACACCGGCCTGAAGGAACGCCTGTCCGCCCCCATCGTTAAATGGTTGGGACAGCGCCGCGATCTGCGCGGCGTGCCATTGTCCGACTTTCAGCGAATACGGGAGGAGCTCAGGCTCTGTGACGTGATCCTGGTCGAAGGTCGCAGCCGCGCCAGCGATGTCATCAAACTGATCACCCAGAGCCCGTGGTCGCACGCTGCGCTCTACATTGGACGCATCCGGGAGATCGATTGGTCGAGCGATCTGCGCGATCTGGCCATCGAACAGGTCGGCGCCCACTGCGAAGAACAACTCATCATCGAGAGCGAACTCGGGTTGGGCACGGTCATTCGTCCGGTATCAGTCTATCGTGACGAGCACGTACGAATCTGCCGGCCGGCGGGTTTGAACCGACAAGACGCGCAGCGTGTTGCCGCGTACGCACTCGGTCGCCTCGGAACGCCGTACAACGTCCGCCAGATCCTCGATCTGGCGCGGTTCCTGTTTCCATGGGCCATCATGCCGCGCCGATGGCGGTCGACGCTGTTCTACCATCACATCGGAACGCCGACGCGGACCGTCTGCTCCACGATGATTGCCGAGGCGTTCGACGCAGTTCGCTTTCCGATCCTGCCGTTGGTCAAGCGCATCGAGGGCAGCACTGTTGCGCTGTTTCGTCGAAATCCGCTGCTGTGCACACCGAAGGACTTCGACTATTCGCCATACTTCGAGGTGATCAAATACCCGTTCCTCGACCCGACGACCCATTCGAATTTCTGTCTGGTGCCTTGGCGCAGTCAGGGATTCATGCCGTCTGACGGATTGTCGCTGTCGCGATCCCAAGTAGGTGTGTATCTGCCGGATCCGGATGTCGGTGTGAACGGCGAGTTGTCGCCGTTCTACGGACGTTCGCACCACCAAGTCGCTGACCACCTTCGGCCCGGCACCGGCACCACGTGACCGATGTGCAGCACGACCCAGAACAATGTGGCGTTGAAATGAGAATCGACGCGGTGATCCTCGGGGCGTCCCCGAATGCGCTCAGCGCCGCGAGATCGCTCGGACGGGCGGGGCTGAGTGCGGTGATGGCGGCCGAGAAGAGCGCTCAGGCATTCGAACGCAGCCGTTATGCCGCGCAGTTCGAAGATCTGGAAGGGCTGGACGACGAGAGTGTCGTCGTCCGTCTGATGGGCTTGCCCCAGCCGACCGATCGACCGTTCCTGCTGGCGACCGGTGATCGATACGCATTGCTCGTAGCGAAATACCAAGCGCGGCTGGATGCACGGTATTGCTTCGTCTGCCCGAGTTACGCCGTGCTGGACGCGATCATCGACAAGGCGAAACTGTATGAAACCGCAAAGCGCCACGGTATCCCGCACCCGCGGTTTCACGTTGTGGCGGATCGCGCCGAAATCGATGTTGCTGTCGCAACCGTGCCGACACCGTGCTACGTCAAGCCCGCGCTTGCGCATCAGTGGCGGTCCTTAAAGCGGGGTCAGAAGCTCGAGCGCGCAGACACGCCCGCGCAACTGCGAGCGATTCTCCAAGACTTCATCGAGGCCGGCCAGGTTGCCATTCCGTTGGAAATCATCCCGGGGAATGACAGCGATGTGTTCTCTGTATGTACGTACATCGACCGCTCCGGCAGGCCGATCGCGTGGCGAACGAAACGAAAGCTGCGTCAGTTCCCTGTCGACGCCGGAGATGCGAGTGCACAGGAGATTTGCGATCAGCCCGACGTCGCCGAACTCGGGTTGAAACTCCTGGGCATCACCCAGCATCGCGGTCCGGCCACCGTCGAGTTTCGTCGGGACGCGCGCGACGGACGATTCGTGCTGATGGAGATCAATGCGCGCACCATACTCGGTCAGGAGATGATCACGCGCTCGGGCCTGGACGTGCCTCTAAACGCGTACCGTGACGCGAAGATGCTTCCTCCGCTGCCGCTGAACACGCCCAAATTCATCCGTTGGATCGCTTTCGGATCTGATTTTCGGGCGTTCCGGGTTCTTCGGGCGCGCGGAGCGCTAACGACTGTGCAATGGATCTATTCGGTGTTGGGCTGTCGATCGTTCGCATACTTTGCGATCGATGATGTCGCGCCGTTCGCAACGAGGCTACGACGCTGGCTCGACGTCCACATGACGTTTCAACGAGGAGGGTAACCCCTACGTCAGATAACGCCGACACATTCATCTGAGCCGACATCCCGACTATTTGCGGTTGAGCCACGCAGCGAGGGCGAGCAAGCGCTCTTCCTTGCGCCACGACTTTGCGCCCGCTGGTCTTGCATTCTTCATCAAACTGTCGCAGTCGGCCGCGCTGCATTTCAGCGAGTGAATCGCATCCGAAAGGACGCTCTTCTCGTCTTGATCGATGCGTTCGATCCGCATGGCATCGAGGGCGATCCGCGTCGCGTCGCGTATCGCATCGCCTTCCGCAACGTGGATGTGCGCGTGAGACCCGAGGATGCGATCGAGATCGTCGCTGAGCCGACCACGACCCGTCAGAACGACGGCACGCGTCCAGCGTAGTTGTGCAGCCTCGAGCGTCTGACCAAATGCGTTGAGTTGCACCTTCGCCGCAGACGCTTGTCGGCGGCGCCCGTTGCGAACGGTTGCAGCCGGGTCACGCGGTTGAGTAACTCGATTCAGTCCGTGCCATCCTCCGGCGACATGATAGGGCTCGCTGACGTCTCGGTCGTCCGTCGCGACGAGATCGACCCGACCCGTATAGACAGGTGTCGGAGATGGCGCATCGACCAGGACAGCAACCGCGTTGGTCCATCCCATATGGGCTTTGAACGACACACACACCGTCTTCATGGTGCACCTGTTCCCGCGGGACGCGAAGATCGTATGTCATTGATCCAGTGATAGCTATCTTCCGCACGAGCAGCCGGGAGCATCAGTGGATCGGTAGCGGATTTGGAACCGCCTGAGCCAAAGAAAACCGCCACGGGGTTCTCGCACAACCAAGGAATCTACGACGCGATCAAACGCATGGGGGGGGGGGTGACCTGCCAACTTGAGAAAACGAGATCGGGGACCGCGACACATCAGACGGAGCCACGCGGGAAGCCACGTGCCGGATCCATGCGGCAAAAACCCTCGCGTGTGGCAAGGCATCTGTCATCGGTAGCTCCTTGCAGCTGTCGAAGTGTAGATCCAACATCATGGCTCACTGCGTTGCTGCTGACCCGCAATGACAACCATAACGAGTTCCGGTGCTGCGATTCACACGTCCGAAGCCGAGCTTCATTTGCTCGCGGCCATCGCGGCGGATGTCGTTGCCGACTTTTCGATGCGACCGCCCCCGCAGCGACGACTCAGCGCAGCCTTTCTCGAAGCGTTGATCTCGGGTACCGATAAAGGTCAAACGGCACTGCGTGGCGCGCTCCGCATCCGCGGCGCCGAGATCGTCGGCCGCTTGCGTCCGTTGCGGCGCGAGCGTGGCGACGGCATTGCAGCGCTGCTGTTCTGGTCATGTCAGTTCGACGGCGTGGTTGATTTGAGCGGCGGTGATTTCCTTTCGCTGCGGTTCGTCGACTGCATGCTGCCCGCATTCATCGGGGCGAGTCTAACCACCAAAGCCGATCTCGATCTCTCCGGCTCTCGCTTCTCCGGGGTTGACGATTACGCGTGCGAGCTGGCGGACGTCGGTACCTGTTCCATTCACCTGAGTAACGCGCGCATCGGCGGGCGGCTGGCAGTCAGCTCCACCCCGCAAGCGCGGCCCACCATGAATGGAGTCGTTCGCTTGGACGGTGCCCGCGTGGATGGCGACGTGTGCCTCGATGGCGTGCTCATCGACGGCCGCGGCGATGCGGCGCTGAGTGCGCGCTCCATGATTGTCGGCGGCAACGTAGATCTCGGCTGGGCCGGCGGCTACCGGTTCGAGGCACTCGGTGAGGTTTCGCTCGCCGCCGCACGCATCGTTGGCGATCTGATTCTGAGCGGTGCGAAACTCGCCAACCCGACCGGCCGCGCGCTGCACTGCGAGGATCTCAGAGTCGAGTCGGTGTTTCTGGGCGCCGACGGGGAGGCTCCGTTCGAGGCTGCTGGGCGGCTCAACTTCCTGTCGGCAACCCTTGGCGGCAGCTTTTTCATGACCAATGCCCGGCTGGCGCCTGGTCCCGACATGAACTTCCTTGGCCGCGACCGACCCGTCGCGCTGAACCTTCAGCAGCTGCGCGTCTCCAACGCGCTCGTCATGACGAACATCGGTGCCCTCGATCCGGACGGGCCGCCGCCGTTGCGGTCCACGCCGGCCAAACCGGTGGAGGGCTGGTTTCTGCTGAATGGCGCCCAGCTCAACGGCGTCATCGACAATCTCGACAGCGGCTGGCCGGCGCACGGTTATCTCGATCTGGAAGGCGCTACGTACGAGCGGCTGGGTAACGCCGTTGGGCGGGAACTCGTCGCCGGCCGCATCGCATGGCTGCGCCGCCAGTTTCCGCACGGAAATCCGAGTGCCGAGACCTTCAGGCCGCAGCCCTACGAGGAACTCAGCCGCGTGCTGCGCCGCCACGGTCAGGCGCAGGAAGCCGACGCCATCGCCGTGGAAAAGATCCGCATGCGGCTTGCCGCGCGCATCGATCGGCCGTGGGCGCGGGTCGTGCCAAACCTGCTCATGCTCGTCAGCCACCACGGCTACTCCACCGGCCGCGCAGTGCTGTCCTTCGTGATCTTCGTGCTGCTCGGTGCGCTGATGTACTCGATCGCATTGTGGGGGTTCGAACAGCCGTTTGTGCCGTTCGAGATGTCGCCTGAACCCGTGGAATATGTGTTTCCGTTCGATCTCGCCCGAGTCGCGGCTGAACGAGGGTGCCCGGGATTGAACGTCTTCGAGTACGCGCTCGACATCGCACTACCCGTCATCAGTCTGGGTCAGGACACCTATTGCCGCTTTGCACCCGAAGGCGCGTGGCGTTGGGTCTGGTCGCTCCTGCACAGTCTCTATGTGCTGCTGG
Organism: uncultured Gammaproteobacteria bacterium; assembly: GCA_963812255.1. Classification (GTDB taxonomy): domain Bacteria; phylum Pseudomonadota; class Gammaproteobacteria; order Pseudomonadales; family Azotimanducaceae; genus DATJGR01. The sequence goes on from CAWEUM010000003.1 coordinate 1,154,927, forward strand.
GCACCGCGCTATCGGCCGTGGTAGTACTCACCCTGACGGGTGTACTGAGGCGCGACTAGCAACGCTGCGACCAAGCTTCGGGAGCGTGCGAGATTAGTCGGCTGCTGCTCCTTGGGGCCGACTCCATCCTCCGTACGACTCCGGCATTTCCGTCGACGGTGACGAGCTGCCCGTCGACGAGGGTGGAGGTCGCGTTCCCGGTGCCGAGCACCGCCGGGACGCCATGCTCGCGCGCGATGATCGCGGGATGCGAGAGCATGCCGCCGCCGTCGGTGACGAGGGCGCCGGCGTGGCCGAAGATCACCGCCCAGCTTGAGTGGGTGGTGGGGCACACAAGCACGTCGCCAGGTTGCAGGCGATCGAGCTCATCCTCACCACGAACGATTCGCGCCGGACCGGTGTAGGTCCCCGGGGACACCGGGATTCCAACCAAGTTGCCTGCGCCATCACGCTGCGACGCGGGCGTCACCATCGCGTGTTGGAGAGCCCAACTGGTCGCCTCCATCAGACGCCGAAGCGGCTGCGGCAGGCCGCGCGGGTCGGGATCCGGCACCGGGGCTGGCCCCACCCTTGACGGGCCGGGGTGCGCGAGTACCCACGCTCGTTCGGACTTGCGTCGACGGATGCGCTCCGCGAGCGAGGCGCCCGCGGGTAGCGCCGCGCGCAACTCGCCTGCTTCGAAAAACGCGACGTCAACGGCGGCGCCGATCGTCCCTGCAAGCGCAAGGCGCTTGCCGATTTCGAGAAGCACGCGGCGCACGAGCCCACACGGCAGGCCTTCGGTGTACAGCACGTTGTCGTCGCGCATGGGGTAGACGACCTCCGCGTAAGCGAGGGCGCGCTCGAATCGCTCGAGCTCGGCGCCGTCCAGCCCCGGACGAGCTCTGCACCAGACCAAGGATGAGATCCTCTCGTTCAGACAGCATCGGCGATCCGGGTTCGGCGTCGATGGTGCGCAGTCCCCAGCGCGCTACGCGCATCAAGCTCAGGGCCTGGGCCGGTGATGCCCTCCATCTCGCGCGTCGCTGCGGTCGTCGCAGCCGACGTTCCGCGCGCGCCTGGCTTCGAAACGCGCCGGCACGGCGTTGAATGTCGGGATGTTGCCCAGCGGATCCATCACGAAGAACAACGTGACGGCCACCGCTAGAATGTCGGGGTAGTTCATCGTCGGGCAGGATACGCTGCGACACCTCCGCACCCTACGTAACATCGCCGCATCCTCTGGTAACCGTGACGCGCGTGACCTCATTCATCCCGATGCTCACCGTCCTTGTGCTGATCGGCGCGGCCAACACAGCGCCGATCGTCGCGAAGAATCTGCTGGGAGCGCGACTGGCGCGCCCGCTCGACGGCGGCGTGAACTTCCTCGACGGGCGGCCGCTGTTCGGCAAATCCAAGACGCTGCGGGGCGTACTGGTGGGAATTCTCGCGCCGGCACTCATCGCGCCACTGCTGGGCCATCGACCATGGCACGGTCTCGTCATCGGCATCGTGGCGATGTCCGGCGATCTTTTGTCGAGTTTCACCAAGCGGCGGCTGGGACTCACCCCCAGCAGCCAGGCACTCGGGCTCGATCAGATTCCCGAAGTACTGCTGCCGGCGCTCGCGGCGCGCGCGTGGTTCGGATTCTCATGGTGGCAGGTTGCAGAGATCATCGCTGCATTCGTCGTGCTGGAGATCGTCTTGTCGAAACTGCTGTTCCGGCTGAAGCTGCGGGATCGGCCGTATTAGCGTTGCGCCTGGGACACGACACTAGATAAAACGCAGGCGATGCAGCGTCACCTCGGGCGGACAATTGATGCGCACATCGACGATGCTCGTCCCCGCGCCCACCGAGGTATACCCCTGCATGGTGTGGTGCTGCCAGGCGCCGCGCCCATAGCGTCGCGGCAGCTTCGCGTCCAGCGTGATTGGAACACCGCCCGGCAGGCAGATCTGGCCGCCATGGGTATGCCCGCACAGCATCACGTCGAACCCTGCGTGGGCCGCCTGACGATAAATCTCGGGGGTATGCGATAGCAGGATCGACACCGCGCCTTCTGCAATTCGCCGCGATGCGCGCTCGAGATTATCCACCCGGTAGTAGTGCGGATCATCTACGCCGGCGACGTGCACGGTTGCGCCGTCGCGCTCGATGCACGTGGATTCGTTCATCAGCATCTGGATGCCCATTGCCTCGAGCTCCGGCACCATGCTTACACTGTCGTGATTTCCCAGCACGCCCAGCGCCGGCATGCGCAGCACCGTGCAGATGCGGCGCATGCCCGCCAGCGCGTCTTCGATCGGCCCCGCCGTACCCGCCCGATAGTCACCGGTCAGCACACAGAGATCGTATTGGAGGTCACGCACCGCCGCCGCGATCGTCCCCACGATGCTGTCATTCATATCCACGTGCAGATCGCTCAGATGCAGCAGCGTGTAGCCGTCGAACGCAGCAGCGAGCCCCGGCAGGTGAATCTCATTGTGGCGCACTTCGAGGCGGTTGGCGTTCCGTCGCGCGCGGCCATACATCCCCACCAGCTTCAGACAGCCCCGGATGAGCTTCGGCAGAGCGTACCAGTTCTCCGGGTGAAAAATGTTGACGCCGCCGCCGAATACCCGCGCTTCATGCTCGCGCTCAATGCCGAGTCGCTGATTGGCATGCACGCGTCCGAGCCGCGCGTGCAATGCAGCTACAATTTCGCGGTCGTTTAGCACAGGTGCGCACCCTCGCGGTTGTTGGATCCGTTGCGCGCATGATAAATCGCGCGGAGCAGCACAATGCGAGGCGTTACGCGATGCCAGCAACCACTGCGTCGAACGCTACAACGCGCGGTTCGAGGCGCGCCACCGCGGCACGCCAGAAATCCGGCACATCGATTTGCGCACCCAGATGCCGGCTAGCCAGATCCTCCGCCGTCATGCGTCCAGTATCACGCAGCAATGCAACGTAACGCGGATAAAAGTATGCTTCGCGCACCGCAGTTTCATCGAACGTGCTGGCCGTTTCGGCCAGGGACATACCGTACCTGCGCTGACTCTCTGGCAGATCACTCATCACCCAGGAATGGAATGCGTGGCCCAGTTCGTGATTTCGCGAAACCGGTGCAGTACACGCCGGGCCGCTTGCTCGAACTCACGGTAGAGGATAGGAAACACAGACCACCTCTTCGCGAACCGTGCGGAGTATCAGGCGACTGGGCAGCGACGCGGAAGCCGGTGCTGGGTTGCCCAAGGATGTGGCGTCAGGCGAACGACCAATGGCTGGCGTGGCCGAACGCGCACGCGGGCTAGAACTGGCCCGAAAGTCGCTAGTCGTCGAGACGAGTCTGCTTGTACAGGCAGTTGCGGAGTTTCAGTCGACCGTTGCCATAACCGGCGCGCAGAACGCGTTTACGGCGGTATTCATCGTGGTATCCGATCAGCTGCTGAGTGCGGCCGAGTACACGCTGACATCCGTGATCGCCGACTACGTGGCGGGTGCATCGCTGGGCGGGCAAACGCCGGTGGGTTGTTCGAAGTATCAGATCCGCCCGCCTTCAGCGCGGCCACCGGCTTTTCGCGCGAGCCAGGAAACGCACCTGCTTTGAGGGGACAAACAGACGTCGCGCGACGACGACGTTATCGTTGCGCCCGATGCAGCACCACCAACAGGCCGGCAATCGCGGCCAGGCCAGCGCTTGTGAAGAACGCAGCGCTCGCGCCGAGGCGGTCCCACAGCAGACCGGCCAGCACGCTCGCAATGAGCAGAGCAACGCCGGTCGCCAGGTGGTAGACACCGAACGCAGAACCGCGCAGCGCAGCGGGTGCGCGCTCCGCTACGAGTTTGGCAAACAATCCCTGTGTCAGCGCCATATGCGCGCCCCATAACGCGGTGCCGGCCAGCACCGCCAGATAGTGCGACGCGCTCGCCAGCACGACATCGGCACCAACCAGCAGCGCGATGCCCGCAAGCAGCAACCCACGCACACCCAACGAATCCGCCAGCGCGCCCGCGGGATAGGCAAGCCCCGCGTAGACGACGTTCATTACCACGAGCACCACCGGGGCAAATGCCAATGATAAACCCGTGGCATGCGCCTGCAGAATGAGAAAAGCTTCGCTGAAGCGCGCCAGCGAAAACACCACGCCGACTATCACCACACGCCAGTACGCCCGATTCAGTCGCGCCAGATCACGCATCGCAATCGGCGCGGCGGCGGGCTCGCCGGTGGCGCGGGTCTTGCTTTCCTTGACTGCAAACACCACCAACAGCACGGCGACGCTCGCCGGAATGGCGGCAACCCAGAACACCGCGCGCATATCGTCGGCAAAGACAAACATCAGTGCGACGGCAAGCAAAGGCCCGATGAATGCGCCGGTTGTATCCAGCGCCTGACGCAGGCCATACGCCCTGCCGCGAATCGCCTCCGGCGTGACATCCGCCACCAGTGCATCGCGCGGCGCACCACGAATACCCTTGCCGATGCGATCCGCGAATCGTGCTAACAGCACCACGAAGGCGCTGTCGGCCAGTGGAAACAGCGGTTTGGACAGTGCGGCCAGTCCGTAGCCGGCCAGCAGCAGGGGCTTACGTCGTCCGAACCGGTCCGAGAAATAGCCCGAAAATACCTTAACGATGGATGCCGTGGCTTCGGCTACGCCATCGACTATCCCCACCACCACAACACTCGCACCCAGCGTGGCGGTGAGAAACAGCGGCAGCAGTCCGTGAATGGTCTCGGAGGAAATGTCCATGAACAAACTGACGAAGCCGAGTGCCCAGACGGTGCGCGGCATCGCTGGCAGTGACGCAGGCGGCATCGCGCGTCAGGGGCGCACGTTGCGCAGATAGTCGTTCAGGAAGATCCCACTCGGATCCACCGCATCGCGTGCAGCCCACCAGTCGTGCCACCGCGGGTGAATATCCGCCAGCTGCGTACCGTCGAGGTAGTTCACTTTTCCCCAGTGCGGCCGGCCATCGTGAGCGCGGAAGATCTCCTCGCAAGCCTCGTAGTAGGCGCGCTCGTCTTGGTTGACATCCTGATGCACGGAGATGGTGACGGTGGGACGCGCGTAGGCGCTGGACAGCCACACGTCGTCGGCGGCGAGCGTGCGATATTCAACCGGCCATTGGACATCGGTGAAGCGCGTGCGCAGCAGATGCCGGATCGCCTCAAAACACGCGAGACCCTGCTCCGCCGGCATGCTGTATTCCATCTCCGTGTGGAAGTGCGGTCGATGATTGGGCAATACCTCGTAGCTCCAGGCGCAGCGACCACCTTCCTCTGCCAACGGATACACCGGCTCGGCATCGGTCTCTGCGATGGATTTGGCATTCGCCAGGTCGGTTTTCGGGTTCCAGAAGAATTCGAAGTGGCGCGTCGCGGCAACCAGGGCCCCGATATTGTCACGCAGCGCAGCAAACGGTTCCGTCCAGCCGCGCTCGGCCAGCTTATAGGCGGCTCTCAACTGCAAGTGCAGCTGTGTGACGATGCCGAACGCGCCCAGATGCAGGCGCAGCGCACCCGCCAGTGCCGCTTCGCGCCGGGCATCGCACGTAACGATCTCACCCGACGCCAGCACGACGCGCGCACCCACCACAGCCGACGAGAGATTTTTCAATTGCGGACCAGTACCGTGCGTGCCGGTGGCTACCGCCCCGCCAATGGTCTGGCGGTCGATATCGCCCTGATTGGGCAATGCCAGTCCCTGATCGTGTAATGCGCGACCAAGCGCATAGATCGGCGTGCCCGCCCACACCCAGGCACGCTCCGTATCTGAGTCTGCGGCAACGACGCCGGACAGACCCGAGACATCGACAATGACATCGTCGTTCGGCACCAGTGGTGCATGGCTATGCCCGGCACCTGCTGTGCGAACAGTGAGATGCGATTGTCGCGCGGCACGCACGATGGCCACGGCATCGGCTTCGCTGCGGATGAAGTGCAGCGCGCCCACCTTTGCGCGTTGTCGCCCCGACCAGTTCTTCCAGGAAACCATGCGCGGCACCTCCCGAACACCAACGGATTCAGAAACGTAGCAGCAGCCGATCGACGTCGCGTTGTACAGCTTCCATCGATTTATTAAGTGGGACGTGTGAACCGCACCGGGTCCCCGGGAGGCTCGTGGGTTTGAGTCAATCCGCCATGGCCGACTCTTCCGATTGATAGTACGCGAGTTCGAGTTCCGCTGGTGGCACGTTGCCGATCGGTTCCAATGGCGAGCGGCTCGCCGGCGGCGCGCGGTTCACCGAGAACGACTTGAGAGCCAAGGTCGCCAGCGACTCGGAGAGCCTCTGCACGGCATCGGCGCGGCTTGGTGCGTAAGACAGATCGAAGCCAGTAAGACAGATTGTGGATACCCGCGAGCGCAAGTCTTTGATAAATGGTAGCTACGGGTGGACTTGAACCACCGACCACGCCGCGCGCGAGATTCTGGGTGCGACGCTGTTGGGCGCGATCTTTGCCGTGGCGTTCTGGGGCGTGCTGACTGTGTTTCCGCACCTGTGGATGTTCTTCCTGTGGACGCTTCTCGCCACGCTGCTGGTGGCCCGCAGACTGTATGGGCTGAGCCCGACGCGCCTGACACCCGGACTGTGATTGAACACCCTGATAACCATGCTCCTGCTGCTGGGGCAGTCCGTGCAGGACAGCGCGGCAGGAAAGGATGTGTACACCGCATTCGCCGTTCGGATGGGGCTGTTCACTGCGGTGACGATATACGCGTGCGCGATGGTCTATCTGATCGACCGACGGCCAGACAGACGTCCCGAACTCAGCTGACAGCGCCGCAAGCGGCGCCCGGAGAAATGGCGCTCATGCGGCGACCGCGCATCCGACCCGACACGCTCAAGTGGTGGCTGACGAGCAAGGCCGTGACTGACCCAGTGTCAGCCAGGCGCCGAGGCACAGCGTCACGATATGCAACGCGCGCCGCCGGGCAACATCGTCCGGCAACCCGGTGATCTCGACGATCAGCGCTGCATAGTGATCGGTGAGCCATACATACCACTCATCGCGCCGCCCACGTGCCACATCGTTGCGAGCTAGGTAGGCGAAGGCCTCGAACGCAAAGGCATCTTGAGTTCTTACCACGTGCTCAAGGTGCGAACTGATGAGGCGGAGCAGTTTTTCGCGCGCAGTGCGGCCCGGCTTCAGCAACATCGACTCCTATTTTCGCGGAAAATACTGGGCTCGCTTCGATGTGATTGAACAGCATCTTGAGCAGGTAGCGGCTCTCGCGTTCGGACACGCCTCGGATGCGAGTGGTAAAGCCTCGATTCACCCACAGGATAGGCAGCCCCGTTTCCGGATGTGCGATCACAATCGGGTGCACGTGCACGGGATACTGGGTACCCGGATTGGGATCGATGCCGTAGCCCGCCTTCCAGGGCAGCGTGCCGTCGTGTACCGCGGCAAGGTTGGCGACCAACGATTTGACGGGAGGCGACAGTGTTTCGTAAGCGTGATTCTTGTTCGCAAACAGGGTGTCGCCGCCGCCGTTTTCCGGCACCTGTGTCACATACAGCAACGACGTGCTGATCGGTGTTTCGTCGCAGGATACGTCCGTATGCCAGCCTTCGCCGGCAGTGAATCTCGAGTTGGCATTCGTCTTGATCGGCGCCACATCGGGATCCGCATCCTTGGGTGTGAGCCTGTGCCGATGCAGCACCCAGTGATGCAATTGGCACGACTCTTCGGAGGTAGCGCCGGGGGGCGAGCCAAGCTGCGCACGTCGGCGCATGCGCGCAGGCAACAGTTCGGCCCGTCGATTGCCCGAACTGATCTTTCAACCTTTCCGGAATCCAGTGAGCGCTGCCAGTTCAGCCGACGACAGTTGCGGAGCGAAGGTATCCGACGACGCCAGTCGCCAGTCTTGCGCGTAGTCCGTCGGAATATCCGCGCCCAGCAGGACGTTGGATTCCAGCGTCGGATACAGCTCGTCGAAATGGAGATTCGTCTCGTTGGCGCCGCGGCGCCAGATCAGGTGTGGGAACAGTTGGACCGGATCATCCAAACCCATGGCACCAATCATGTCGAAGGCAGATTCGAGCGTGCGCTGATGAAAGCTGGCAACCCGCTTGTACCGCTGCTCAATGTTTAGCGCGTTGCCACGCTTGCGGTTCTGGGTGGCAATACCGGTGAGGTGTTGGTATTGCAGGATTGCGACTGAATACAGCCCAACGCCAGCATCATGGTGCGTGCAGCGTTGACCAGGTCCGCGCCGACTGCCAGCTTGACCACAATATCGAACCCCGAGGTCGCAGGTTCGATGGCCGGGGTCGACCATCCGTGGGCCGTGCGCGCTGTCGGTGCGGCGAACGGCGCCAATCTCATCCCGATCATCATTTCGTGCCACCGCGTGATCGGCCTCGACGGATCACTCACCGGCTTCGGTGGCGGCCTCGAGACGAAGCGGTGGCTACTCGATCTGGACCGCAGCCGTTCGGGGCTGTTCGGCTGACGGATCGGAGAAGGCGCGATCCCGCGAGCAGCATCCGGGTGCCAACTTGCGTTTCACGGCGTCCTAACTCTGACAGGTCCCGGCCGCCAAGCAGATGGTTCGCAAAACGCGGTTGCCGTTGAAGGTGCCCGCGTTGTACTTTAGCAACCGTGCGAAGACGCCGTCACGATCGCCGTCCTGATTCTGCTTCGCTCGCCACACGATAACACCGCGGCCGCGTCTATCCAGCGCGATGGCGGGCCGGTCCTGCACAAGCGGTGTCGTGGTGTTGTACCGGAAGGCCGGTTCGACAGGCCGCCCATCCGAAGAGTAAATCCGGGCAGCGACACCCGAGAGGCTGCCGTCCGGCGCCTCGTAGGCGATTGCGAATTCACCGTTCGGCAACACGTCGACCTCGGGCGCCCCACTGGGTTTATTGGTGTTCACTTCGAATCGCGCGCCCAGTGCGTTTCCGTTGCTGTCGTACCTGCGCGCCAGAATCCCGATCGACGCACCCGGTACGCCGGGGCCGGTGAAGTTGACCGCTTGCCACGCGACCACGAAGTTGCCGTGGGCGTCGGCGTCAATGCTCATGTTGTTCACGACACCTGAGGCCGAATCCATTCTGCTTGTGACGTTGACTTGAGCGGGTCCTCCTAAGGGTAGACCGTTTAAGTCGAATCTTCGGAATACCACGTCCTGATTTGCGCCCACGTTCCCCGCGGACCATCCAACAACAAAATTGCCAAGGGAATCCATGGCCACTTGTGGATATGTGTGATCGATATCTGGATCGGTGCTGATGTCGAACTCGCTTCCCTGTGCGTTCCCGGAAGCATCGAATCGTTGCCCCCGTATGCCGCGCTTGCTGTTGCCGGCTGTCGCATCTTCCCAAACCACCACGAAACGGGCGTCGTTGGCCATCGCGACGTTTGCGCGGTGTTGTTGGCCCTGGGTGGTGGTATTTACCGGGATGTTGGCACCTTGCGCCTGTCCCGCGGCATTGTAACGTTGCGCGAACACGCCGGTACCACTGCCGTCGTCGCCAAAGTCTTGCCAGGCAACGACGAAGTCTCCAGCTGGCGCCATCGCGATCGCCGGGAATGTCACGTCTGAGTTGGCTGTTGTGTTGACTTGAAACTCACCTCCAAGCCGCCGGCCCGCGAAGTCATATCGTTGGGCGAGGACATTCGCTCCGGTACCCGGTGCTTCGAAGGTCTGGAACACGACGATGAAATTCCCGGCAGCGTCGGACGCGACATCCGGTGCCACCTGGTCGTTCTCGGTGGTGGTGTTGACCTGAAACTCGTTTCCCAGGGGTTCGCCCTGGACGCTTGTTGGCGCCATGACGGCTACGAATGAGCATGAGCAGACCGCATAACCGGATAGAACCAGTCGCGCCGAGAAATCACTCAATTTCGATAGCATTTGCTTGCCCCTCCAGCCCCAGACATGCTCGCTAGATGTCTGGATCGACGAACATTCCCAACTCGACGACCTCATCGGAACTCTCAACGAAGTCGGTCCCGTCGACGTCGATACGCTCGCCAATGTCGACAACTTCCTCGTTTTCCCGATACGACACGTTCCAAGTCTCGCCGACCTGTATTGGCGTTGGCAGGGATGTGTCGGGCGGCGTGTTGGTATGAGAAACCGGGACGAGAGTTGGAGCGGGTTGATACTCGCGTCCGGAATCCGTGATTGTTTGCGGCGCACCTGGCGCGGCATCGGAGTTGGTGACTGCTTCAGGCACGGCGTGAATGCTTCCACCAATTCTGTTGACCTCGAGGAGCGCCAGTCCCGCCAGAGACAGCGCACTCACAGCGGCGACAAGCGCTACTCGAGCGACTGTGCCGGGCCTCATCACGGGTTCAACAGATCGATTCGAGGTGCGAAGCAAAAGCCGTTGTGCTTCTTGGCGTCATCCACAAACACCATGACCGATCGCTGGGTCAGCTGGGCGAGCTGCGCAATCTCGAAACTGCGATTTGCCACGTCTCTCTCGGCGAAGTCGCCGCTGCAACTGAAGGAAACCCAGTCTCCGGCGCACGCCAGCCCCGCACTCGATGGTGGGTTGACCAGCTTTGCCATACAGCCGCCATAGTTGTTTGCGTCGGAAAGGGTTCGAGTGACCTGGGTCTGGTAGTTCTTGGAGGCGGCGTGAGTGTTGGCCGCCAGAAGTATCGTTGCAATGAGACACAGTGGTCGAATCATGACGATGTTCCTTTGCCGGTGCACGGGTGCCGATTGGTCGGAGGCTGCATACATGGAGGCACGGTGTCAACGACTTTGAGCGTGGCGGCTTCGGCCTCACATTCCGCGCCAAGCGACCAACGCACGCACGCCGATCCTTCTTTCGTTCCGCGCTCTGGCCCGGGTCAGGACTTCCGAATCAACCACCGCGCGCGTGTGCGGCTGTCGGCGGTGTCGTTGTCCGGTTCAATTCGGCTGGTATGGGTTTGCACGGTACTGACAAATTAACTGGATCGACTGATGCAGAAGTCTTTCGAGAACATCATGCAGCGACTGCCACGTTCCAAGATTCAAATGCACGCATGCGACGAGTTCGGTAGAACGCCGCCGATACCAGGTGGCGCTGTTGGTTGAATAGGTTGTAGACAACGGCATGGACACTCAAGAATCGTTGCGCTTGCTCAGGCGACGAGAAGCCACGCATGCCTCGTTCGCGGACTCGGGTCGGCTGGTGAGAAAGCTCTGCCCGGTTGTTCGCATAGTGATCGGTATCGTGAATCGTTGCTGGCATCAGTTCCCGATGGGCAACACCGTAGCTGCCGACGGGTGGAAGAAGCTCAGTCCGCTGATGAACGCATCGCCAAACGCGTTCAAAAGCACATTCTCCGGTCTGACGTCGCGATGCACGAATCCACGACGGTGAATGAAGTCGAGCGCACTCGCCACCCGACGCGCAATAGTGATGCACTTCGATCTATCGAGGGTCCCGTGTTCCGCGAGTTCATTGGAAAGTGCGCCGGGCATGAACTCGTACGAGAAGAATGGCGATCCCTCGTGATTGCCAGAATCCAAGACGTTCACAATCGCAGGATGTGATAGGTCTGCCGTAAATCTCGCTGCGCGTTCGAGCAATTGGTACCGTCTAGCGATGTCCCCATCCTCACCGCGCATGTAGGACAAGAGAGCAGCCCGTCGATGAAGTAGAGGGTCTAGCACCTCGTAGAATGCGACAAACGGACCCGTGGCTAGCAGCGCCTGAATTTGGTATCGACCGACTTGGTCGCCTAGTCGATATGGTGCGAGGCTAGAGTCGGGATTACGCATCGAGCGCACGAGGGCATCTGGGGAGTAGTCGCTCGGCCATGGTCAAGCAATCTAGCGCACGCGAACGATGTCTCCAAGGCAACCCTGACCTCTAACGGCCGCGCGTTGGAAGCGAACTATCGAATCGATGCTTGACCGCTTTGGTAAACGAAAAGTCCACGTTTGATGCGAGCCAGCAAGGTTCGATAGCGGTGAGGTGCGCACCGGCACATTCGAAGAAGTTGAGGAGGAAAAAGCAGGTGACGCCTAGAAGGCGGTTCCAGGCGCCCTCGCGCGCGCCTGGAACCGCTTGCATTAGGCGGCACCTGCTATGAGAACGCCGCTAGCTGCGACGGTCATGCTGAGGGAATCTCGGAATGCCGGCCGCCAACCACGATCCTAAAACGCCAGTCGTGAGGTTGATGCTTCGAATGAGGAGCGCGGGGGCATCACACACCTCGGGCAGGGCCGATGGGTCGAGAGTTCCTGCGATGTTGAAGTTGCCATTGACCTCGAGCGCCACGCCAGGCGACGTGAACGTCTCATCGCCACAAAAGAGTTGCGCCGCGACGCTCTGACCTGCATTGGTGGCAATGCCGTTGCCACCACCCAGCAAAAGACCCACGCCCTCGATCGCAATGTCACCGTTATCGGTGATCTCGGCCTCCAGGTTTTCAATCCTCCAGATCTGTCCCGGAGAATTCACCCCGCGGACCACGTTCCGGTTGACGGTAACAGCACCGGTGGTCGCGTCGACGACGACGTTAGACACCGGGATTACCCCGATGCCTCCCTTGAATCTCACCAAAGCACTATCGCGTTGCGTAGCATCCGCAGCGATCGATGAGACCGCGCCTGTGAGAAGCACGAGGGCGGTAAAGAACACGATTCTCATAGCTATGCCTCAATGCATCCTAGTTGTCGTCGTCGGCCGAGTAGAAGAAGTAGTCAGCCGTATAAGGCCTGAACGCCACTTTGCCCACGTCGGCGATCGAGGTGCAGTCTCCCGGTGCGAGCCCTCCAGACGTATTCAGTCGCTGGACGAAGGTGACGTCGGAGAGCGTGTCTTCACCCCTCGGTCCGTCTTGCGCCCCAACACGCGCGAGTGTCAGCCAGGCCACCGCGCCATCCGCAACAAAGCCGGGGTCGGTCGCATGAGTGGCACTGGCCACTACCTTGGCCCAAACGATGCTCGTGTCCGAGGTCTGCCAAGTGGCACGAATCGTGCCGAGGTTCTCGCCCGAGTCCGGGTTGAGGTTGGGGCTGAAGAAGTGGGTGATGATTTGTTTGCCGTGGTCGTCGACCAGAGTGGCCTCGGGCGTGAACAGGACGTAGGCGAACCCTGCGCCGGCGGGTAGGCAGACGTAATTCTGGGTGCCGGTGGCGTGACCCACAAGAAACGCGGTGTTCCCTGGGAGCACGTTGTCGTTGAGTTGGGCAGGTACGTCTGGCGGGGTGATCTGTTTCGCGTGGGCCGCCTGCCCAGCAGCCGTCAGGCCGAGACCAAGCAAGGCAGCCATGAGAGAAGTCGGTAGCGTGTTGGTGCGTTTCATCAAAGAATCCTCCATTGTTGGGATGGTTTGCGGGTGAATATCAGTTGACTGAACTTGGCAGTTTGAGTTTGCATGTCGTTTTCCTGTTCTGCGTAGGTTGGCCTGCCGCTCGATTGCAGCCTGTGATCCGATCAGGTGCTTCGACGGCGAGCAGCTGTTCGTGGCTGCAGCGTGCGTCGTGCACCGGCGGATGATGAAGAAGCCTACGGATGGGACTTCTTGCGAGCTTGACGGATTCATGACCTTTTCGTGGTTTGTTTGTGTCGAACGGGCTACGCGTCGTGATCTATCGATTCGGACCATTCCACGTCGACACCGATACGTTCAGCCTGCGGCGCAACGACGTCGCAGTGCGCATCGACCCGCAGGAGTTCGACGTACTCGTCTATTTGATCGAGCGACGCGATCGGGTGGTCACGCGCGATGAGCTGTTCGCTTCGCTGTGGAAAGGCAAGGTCGTCAGTGATAGCGCGCTGTCGAGCCGCTTGAGAGCGATCCGTCGCGCACTCGACGACAGCGGCACCGCGCAACGCGTGATCCAGACCGTGCACGGTCGCGGTTACCGGTTCATCGCGACGCTCCCAGCCGAGGAAGGCGAGGCGTCGGCCGGGCGCCCTGCAACGACTGCATCACGCCCGCCGCCATCGAACCCGGCGCGCAGCGCCCCTCCGACGGTTGCGGGCCGTGACGTGGAGCTCGACAAGCTCTCGGGGTTGCTCGAGCGTGCGCTCGGCGGCGCCGCGACGTTCGCGTTCGTCGCCGGCGAGAGCGGCGTCGGGAAGACGACGCTCATCAACGCATTCGCCAGCGGTCGGTGCGAGACTGTGCACGCGCGCGTGTTGCGCGGGCATTGCTCGAGCGAAGTGGATGTCACGGAGCCCTACCTGCCGCTAATCGACGCGTTGCGCTCCGCAACGCGGAGCGCGCTCGCGAACGATGTCGACCACGTGTTGCGCACGCGCGCGCCGTCGTGGCAGGCGCGTTGGGCCCAGTGGTTCGGGGATGCGCAAGTGCCGTCCACCGTGGCCGCGAGCCCGCGACTGTCGCTTGAGCTCACGGACGCGCTGGCTGCACTCGCCGACGACGCGCCGATCGTGCTCGTGCTCGAAGATTTGCAATGGGCCGATCCGTCGACGCTCGACTGGCTGGACTACGCGACGCGACGCGCCCCGATCGCGCGCCTTCTCGTGATCGGCACATTGCGCACTGGTGCCGGAGCAGAGGCGCAACGTCGCATCCGCGAGCTCTGGGTGCGCGACCTTGCCGAGCGGATCGAGCTGGGTCCGCTCGACGCGGCGGCGGTCGGCACTTATCTCGAGGCGCGCCTCGGCCGGGCAGCGGACGCTGCCACGATCGACGCGCTCTGGTCGTGCTGTGCCGGTCAGCCGCTCTTCATGCGCGTAACTGTAGACAGCTGGTTGACGGAGACCGCGGGCGAGGTGCCACTGATCGAGCATCTGCGCACGATTCCTCGCTCGTTGCGCGAACTCGTCGAGACCGGGCTCGAGCGTCTCGATCTGTCCGTCGTTGACCTGCTCGAGGCCGGCAGCATTGCCGGCCTCGAGTTCGGTGCGCCGCACGTCGCAGCAGTGCTGGCTGCGAACGAAGAGGACGTAGAAGCCGACCTGGTGCGCGTCTCGCGCGAGTACGGCTTCCCGCTCGTCGGTGGCGAGCTCGCATGGCCCGACGGCACCGTGTCGACCGCGTTTCGCTTCAGTCATCAATTCTTCGCCCAAGCGACCTACGACCGGCAGGGCGCGGGGCAGCGACGCCGGGGACACGCGACGATCGCGCGTCGGCTGGTCGTCGGCTACGGGCACCGGATCGCGGAGCATTCGAGCGAGGTCGCGACCCACTTCGAACGCGGTGGCGCGCGCGCCGAGGCGATCAAGTACTACGAGCTTGCCGCGCGTCACCACGCCGAGCGGACGTCGCCGCGGGAAGCCGCAATGCTCGCGCGCCGCGGCCTCGCGCTGCTGCACGAGCAGTCGGAGAGCGCGGAGCGCGACGAGCAGGAGATCGGTTTGCTGACATTGCTCGGCGTCGCGTTGAGTGCGACCGAGGGATACGCTGCGCGTGAGACGAGGCGCGTCTACGCCGACGCGCATCGATTGTGCAAGCGCCTCGGCGACGGCCCGCGCCTGCTGCCAGTGCTGTACGGACGCTGCAGCAGCACGATCGTCGGCGGCTCGATGGCGGAGGCGCTCGCGCTCGCGCAGGATTTCGTCTCGCTCGCGCGCGCACACGGCGATCCCGCGCTGACGGTCGCGTTGCGTCAATTTGCCTGGCCCGAGTTCCTGATGGGTCGCTTCGACGACGCGCACAAGCGATTCACCGACGCATTGGAACTCGCCACGCCGGAATGCTGCGGCGCGGCGCTCGCCACCTACGGCGAGATGCCGGACGTCGCAGCCCTGGCGCCGATGGCCATGCTATCGTGGTTCCTCGGTCGACCGGCGCGCGCCACCACAATCGTCGACACTGCATTGCGACTCGCCCGTGCTGCCAATCACAGTCTCTCGATCGCGTACGCGCTCAGCGCACAGCAATTCCTGTTGCAATACGAAGGCGATGGTGCGGCAACGCTCGCGACCGCGCAGCGCTCGATCGCCAACGCCGAGCAATACGGCCTCTCGCTTTTCGGCGCGTGGGGTCGGATCTTGTCCGGTTGGGCGCGGGCCGCAGCGGGCGATAGCGCGGTCGGCATCGCACAGATGGAGCACGGAATCGACGAAGCGGACGCGCTCGGCGCGTTACTGTTCCAGACCTACTTCACGTGCCTGCTCGCGGAGCGATTGCACGAAGCCGGGCGCGACGGCGATGCACGCGCCTGGCTCGACCGTGCATCGGCACACGCAACGCGCACCGGGGAGCGCTACTTCGCGGCCGAGATCTGCCGTTTGCGTGGGCAGATCGCGCTCACGCGCGACGCCGATCCCGCGTTCGCCGAGTTCGATCGTGCCGCCGAGACGGCGCGCGCCCAGGGCTCGCCAATGCTCGAGCTGCGCGCGCTGACAAGCTGGGTTCGTGCCGAGCGATCAGTCGGCGCATCGGGGCGCGGCGTAGAAATGCTTCGCGCCCGCCTGGCGTCGCTTGACTCCGCAGCGGCGGGCGCGACATTGGCCGACGCGCGTCGTGTGCTGCACTGAATCCGGACAAGCGCGCACTCGCTGCCGCTGAAGATTGACGTGGAGCAACCGAACCTCGGCAACGCGTCGCGTCGCGCGATGCACCGGGGCATTGAGGGTCGCCGAGGTGCTGTTACGACGGACTCCGGCAAGGTCTTGGCCGAGCTGGAATCGCGCATTACTCCGCCCCCGAGCTGTCTCATTTGCTCACATCGGTGAATCAGCTGTGTGAACGGAGAGGCACGCTGGCGCAGTTGGCGCTGTCGAGGCAGCGCAATGCGGCGTGAATCCCTGCAACGGGCCGCTGCGCCGCTCGATGTTCGGCGCTGTTTTGATGCTGTGCGTCAGCTCTTCGATAAGTCGGAAGAACTGGACCCTAACGCGGTCGTTGGGCGCGTTCAGGTAGCGTCGGCGAGCGTCCTCTCGTTTCACGGCTTCGCGATCTGTGGATCAGGTCTTACTCTCTCGACGCGGTGAACCAGAACGTCGCGCGGACGATCGCGAAGCCGAACACCTTCGCGAGCCAATTTTCGGTTGATTGAGCATGGCTAACGACCGCATCCTGCTGCACGGCATGGCAAACTCTCGTGATGGACAAACGGACCCTAAGCGAACGAGACATTTGCACCAAATTCATCACACCCGCGCTTCGCAAAGCACGGTGGGACGAATTGTTGCAGATTCGCGAAGAGGTCAGCTTTACCAAAGGCCGCATCATCGTGCGCGACAAGTTGGTAAGTCGTGGTCAGGGCAAGCGAGCCGACTACATCCTCTATTTCAAACCGCTCGCCATGTCATTCGCATGGTTTCTGCGCCGCGCGGTTGTCAAGATTGACTCATGCGAGGCCGTCGTAGACGAGTTTCACGCCGATCAACAGTAACGAGGCGTAGATGATCCTATAGAACAGCTGCTCGTCGACCCGATCGTGCATGACTCCGCCGATCCAGATTCCGAGTGGCGCCAGCGGCAGCAATACCAGCGATGTCGCGACGTTGTCGACGTCAAGCTGGCCGAGCCCGGCGTACATCGGCGCCTTCATCCAATTCAGCATGAAGAAGAACGCGACCGTTGTTCCCTGAAAGCGTCCCTTGTCGAGTTGTTGCGACAGCAAATAGACCTGCGTCGGTGGACCGCCGGCATGGATGCTGAAACTCGTGAAGCCCGCGAGTGAGCTCCAGAAGGTGCCGCGCGCCATCGACGCCGCCTGCTTCGTTGGGGCCGCGCGGCGCAGAAACCATGCGAATGACATGGCGAGTGCGATCCCACCGACGAGGAGGCGCAGCGCGTCGCTCGACAGCATCCGAAACGTGCCGGCGCCGATCAGCGTGCCGAGCACGCCGCCCGGGATCATCGTGCGCAGATTCGCGCGATCCCAGCGCCCCCACCACGCACGCATCGCGAACGCGTCCATCGTCAGCAGAATCGGCAGCATGATCGCCGCCGCGCGCGCCGGCGCAATCGTCAACGACATCAGCGGCACGCCGACGATGCCGATGCCACTGCCGAGGCCGCCCTTGGCGATGCCTACGATCATCACGGCGATGATCGCAGTCACGTAGAAGGCGGGATCGTGCAGCACATTCGTTCCGGACGGTGGCGATGCGACCGGTGCGTGCACCGAATCGGCGGTCGAATCTGCGTATGGTAACGATTCCACCGAGCTGTCGCCTCGGTGTCGATCGGCTGATGTGTGCATACAGGAACGAATTCTTCCCTGCCTTCGAGGCTAGGCTGCAGAATGTCGTCCACTTACACCTACCTTGCCGGGACGCCGGATGTCAGCCGCCGGATCAAAAGTCTATGAGGTGGGACCTATGCGTCTCGACGCACGGGAGCGGAGACTGCTCTTCGGCGGCCGGCCCATCGTCCTGCTCGGGAAGGCATTCGACACTTTGCTGGCGTTAGTCGAGGGTGCCTACAGCTTGCAGACGCAGCAGAGGCTCATCGAGCAGATCTGGCCAGACGTGGTGGTCGAGCCGAACAGTTTGCAGCAGAACATCTCTCTGGTGCGGCGGGCGCTGGCAGCCGTGCCGAAGGTGCGGATTGAAACGGTGCGCGGGCGAGGCTATCGGCTGTTGGCTGAGGTCCAGGAAGTGGAGGTGTCTTCGCGTACTGCCGCGCTCGCGACCTCTCCCGCAGCGGGCGGAGGTGTTGACCTCGCGCCGCAGCATACTCACGTCTGCACGAGCAGCGACGGTACGCGGCTAGCGTATGCGCGCATGGGCACCGGTCGCGATCTCGTGAAGGCCGCCAACTGGCTCAATCAGCTCGAGCTCGATTGGAGCAGTCCGATCTGGCGCCACCGGCTTCAGTGATCTTCCCCCGAGTTTCCGGACACCGAGTTAAGGGTCATTCAATGATCTGGAATGATGAGATGGACTCCCCCTGCCACTGTACCGGCATCATCGTGCCACCTGAACTGTTCGGCATGGAGGAGTCCACCACATGAATGCTACGTCCATCGGTGTTGATCTTTCAAAGTCTGTCTTTCAGTTGTCGCTGGCCAATGCGGCCGGTCGTATCGTTGAGCAAAGGCGTCTCTCCCGCGCCCAGTATCAACGCTTTCTAGCAGAACAGCCTGTCTCCGAGATTGTCATGGAAGCCTGCGCCACAGCGCATCACTGGGCGCGCACGGCGCGCTCCCACGGGCATGATCCGTATCTGTTGCACGCAAAGTACGTACGGCCCTATGTGCGACGCAATAAGACCGATGCCGCCGATGCCGATGCACTGCTTCGCGCACGCCGCGATCCCGACCTGAAGCCAGTGCCGATCAAGTCGGTCGATCAGCAGGCGCTGCAAGGTCTGCACCGCATCCGCCAACAGTGGGTTGTGACACGTCGACAACGCATCACGCTGGCGCGGGGTCTGTTGGCCGAGTTCGGGATCTCACTGCCCACCGGCGCCAACCGCATCGCCACTCGTTTGAATGCCTGCATTGATCACGTGCCCGGTACGCTGGTCAGCGGACTGACACCGATTCTGGAAGAGATCGGCGTTCTCGAGGCGCGCATCAAGCAGATCGATCGGCAGCTCACCACCATCGCCAAGGCCAGTTCCGACATGCAACGGCTCATGACCATTCCTGGGGTCGGCGTGATCATTGCCACCGCCCTGGTCGGCTCAGTCGCCGACATCAACAGCTTTGCCCGTGCTCGGCAGTTCGCCGCTTGGCTCGGGCTCACGCCCAGGGAATACAGTTCCGGGCAGAGCCGCCATCTGGGTCGCATCTCGAAGCGGGGTGATGGCTATCTGCGCATGCTGCTCAGCCATGGTGCCCGCTCGGCACTGCTACTCGCTCACCGCCAGGCGACCAAGGGGGATCAAGCGCTGACTGGGTTACAGCGTTGGGTGCTCGACGTCGAACAACGCACCCATCACAACAAGGCCACCATCGCATTGGCCAACAAGATGGCGCGGATCATCTGGGTCACTTGGACGCGTGCGGAAGACTACCGCGCGCATTGAGCTCACCCACCACCAACCGGCGCAACCACTTCATGAGTCAACCGGCTTCCGGACCCGACACAAGGCCGATAACCCTTCCGAGCTCACTGCTCGATGCAACGATGGGCCTGTCGGGTGCGGATCACATGATGGCGCGGAGTCACGTCACTCCACTTCAGACGCCGAATAGACGACTGCAACCGGATCTCTTGAAGCGCAGACGCACGGTCAACGTCGGAGAATCAAGATGAAGAACTGAAATCAGCTAACCAATGCTTGACGGGGGAGTCCATAGACGAGGTGTTAGATGACGAAAAGGCGCAGAGAGTTTGGCAAGGAGTTCAAGCAAGAAGCGGTGGCGTTGGTTGTTGAGCAGGGCTACAGCTATGCCGAGGCCGGCCGCAGTCTGGGTATTCGTGGCAACTTGATTGGCCGCTGGAAACGACAACTGGAAGTAGAGCAAGGCGACGCGTTTCCCGGGCGCGGCAAGCTGCCGAAGGCCCGAAATGCAATGAGTTATGGGAATCATGGCCGGACCAGTCGGCACACATTGTGCGTTCGAGTCCCGTCCGTCCCGCCACCGAGCATCGAGCCGAAATCTGTCGGACCGCAACGCACTGCGTCCCCTGTGCGTCCCCGTGAAGCCGACAGATCATACCAAACGCATAACTCATTGATTTAATGGTAGCTACGGGTGGACTTGAACCACCGACCCCAGGATTATGAATCCTGTGCTCTAACCAGCTGAGCTACGTAGCCACTGAAGGGCTGCGGATTTTCCGAACATGGTTCATCCATGTCAAGGCAACGGCGGCGCGGATGTACCTCAGACGTTGAACCTGAAATGCACTACGTCTCCGTCGGCAACGAGGTATTCCTTACCTTCGAGCCGCCACTTTCCCGCGTCCTTCGCGCCCTGTTCACCGTTGTATGCAATGAAGTCGTCATAGCCGATGACCTCCGCGCGGATGAAGCCCTTCTCGAAGTCGGTGTGAATCACGCGCGCAGCTTGCGGCGCCCGGGTGCCGATCTGAATCGTCCACGCGCGTGCCTCTTTCGGCCCAGCAGTGAAATACGTCTGTAGCCGCAGCAGCTCATACCCGGCTCGAATCACCCGATTCAATCCGGGTTCCGACATCCCCAGGTCCGCGAGAAACTCCGTGCGGGCAGCGTCGTCGAGCTCAGCAATTTCGGCTTCCAGCTTGTTGCAGATCGGAACGACCAAGGTGCCCTGTTCGGCAGCGATGCGGTTGACCTCATCGAGCAGCGGATTGTCCTCGAAACCGTTCTCATCGACGTTGGCGATATACATCACTGGCTTGGAGGTAATCAGGTGCAGATCTCGCAGCCGGACGGAATCGTTAGGGCCCAGTCCCAGTGCGCGCACTGGACGAGCTTCGTTGAGCGCACCGCGGACATGCTCGAGCAGCGCAACCAGCACCTTGGCGTCCTTGTCACCCGCGTTCGCCGTGCGGCGGCTGCGGTCGTACACACGCTCCACAGTTTCCAGATCAGCCAGCGCGAGTTCCGTATCGATCACTTCGATGTCGTCTCGGGGCGACACGCGGTCGGCGACATGCACCACGTTGTCGTCGACAAAACAGCGCACCACGTGCGCAACCGCATCGGTCTCGCGGATGTGTGCGAGAAACTGATTGCCCAGACCTTCACCTTTCGATGCGCCGGCCACCAGCCCCGCAATGTCGACGAACTCCATCGTCGTCGGAATCACCTTCTGTGGTTTGACGATCCCACTGATCCGATCGAGACGCGGATCCGGGACCGGAACGATGCCCGTATTCGGCTCGATCGTGCAGAACGGAAAGTTCTCCGCATCGATGCCCGCTTTGGTGAGCGCGTTGAACAACGTCGACTTACCCACGTTGGGTAGCCCGACGATTCCGCAATTGAAGCCCATCAATCGTCCCCGATGTCAGATGTATGCAGGACGTTCATGGCTTTCAGAAACTCACCTGCACAGATCAATTCCAAGACCTCGTCCGGTAGCTCCATCGCGCGCCGAACCTTGTCGCGATCGTCGCGATGCATCTTAGCGCCCGTGAGATAACCGGTGACCCGATCCTTCGCACCGGGATGGCCAACGCCGACACGCAATCGCACGAAACCGGTGTCGTTTCCCAACGATGCAATGATGGCGCGCAGGCCGTTGTGACCGTTGTGTCCGCCACCTTGCTTCAACCGCACCACACCAGGCTCGAACGCCATCTCGTCGTGAATCACCAGAATTTCGGCCGGCGTGAATTTGAAGAATGTCGCAACCGCGCCAACCGACTCGCCGCTCGCGTTCATGTAGGTGCCGGGAATCAACAATCGAACGTCGTGACCCGTGATCGACCCACGTCCCAGGCGCCCCTTAAATCGGGATTCCGCCTTCAGCGCGATGCGGAATCGCTCCGCAAACGCCTCTACAGATTCCGAGCCGACGTTGTGCGGTGTGCCGTCGTATCGCGGACCCGGATTGCCCAGGCCCACGATCAGACGTATGGCGGCCACGCTCAGTCTTTGTCGGCGTCGGATTCGTCACCTTCGGCTTTCACGTCGGACGGTACCTCCGGAGCCGTTTCACCAGCCGCTTCCATCTCGTCCACTTCGGCCGCAAGGGTCGACGCGTGCACACTGACAACCGCGAGGTCTTGTTCCTCGCGCTCGTCGGCGGACAGTCCTTCCAGTGCCTCGAGCACAACGCCTTCCGGCAGCTTCAAGTCCGAGAGATGCAGGATGTCGCCAAGCTTCAGGGATGCCACATCGACCGGGATGAATTCCGGAAGATCCTTCGGCAAACACGTCACGTCGACTTCGATGATGTGGTGCGTGATCAAGCCTTTCTGGTCTTTGACGCCGATACACTCTTCTTCGTTGATGAAGTGCAGCGGGATCTCTACGGTAATCTCTTCACCCGCAACGATGCGCTGGAAATCGATGTGCATCGGTTTGTTCGTTGCCGGATGACGCTGCATGTCGCGCGCAAGCACCTGACTGCGTTCAGCGCCGAACTTCAAAGCGAGAATCTGCGAGAAAAAGGTATCCGACTGGATCGCCTTCGAGAGATCGTTTTCGATCAACGAGATGTTCACTGGCGCCTCACCGCCTCCATAGACGATGCCTGGCACCATCGCCGCGTTGCGACGCAGGCGGCGGCTCGCACCTTTCCCGACGTCAGCACGCGCTTCCGCAACCAATTCAATCTGCTGTGACATGGCGGTCTCCTAGATTGTCACGTTCAATCGCGCATCGGGTCCGCGACCAGAACCCGTACGCACCCATTAGTAGAAGTGCTCGAAACTCTTTTCGTACGCCTATCGAAACTCTTGAAAGCCTACCGAAACATCGCGCTGACCGACTCTTCATTGCTGACGCGGCGAATTGCTTCGGCCAGCAGCCGGTCGAGACTCAATTGTTTGATCCTAGTGCACGCCATCGCTTGGGGGCTGAGCGGAATGGTGTCGGTGACGAACAGCGCATCGAGCGCAGAATCGTCAATTCGCGCAATCGCCGGTCCGGACAACACCGCGTGGGTAATGTAGGCGACCACGCCCGAGGCACCACGATCCTTCAGCGCTGCCGCAGCCTGGCACAGTGTGCCGGCCGTATCGACGATATCGTCGACGATGATCGCCGTGCGCCCCTCGACGTCGCCGATGATGTTCATCACTTCCGATTCGTTGGCGACCGAACGGCGCTTGTCGATGATCGCAAGATCGGTGTCGTTGATGCGCTTGGCGATGGCGCGGGCACGCACCACACCGCCGACGTCGGGAGAAATCACCATCGGATTCGGATAGCGCGCTGCCAGTGCGTGATCAATCAGCAGCGGTGAGGCGTACACGTTGTCCACCGGCACGTTGAAGAAACCCTGAATCTGGTCGGCATGCAGATCGACCGTCAGCACACGATTGACCCCGGCCACCGCCAGCATATCGGCGACAACCTTCGCGCTGATCGGGACCCGCGCGGAACGCGGACGACGATCCTGGCGCGCGTAACCGAAGTACGGCATCACCGCGGTGATCCGGCTAGCCGATGCGCGTTTGATTGCATCGGCCATCACCATCAGTTCCATGAGGTTGTCGTTGGTTGGCGCGCACGTCGACTGCAGCATGAATACGTCGGCGCCCCGAACGTTTTCGTGGATCTCGACGCGTACCTCGCCGTCGCTGAACCGATCGACCTCGGCCGAGCCGAGGTCGATCCGCAATTGATGCGCGACACGATTCGCGAGTTCGGGATGCGAATTGCCGGCAAATACGATCAGATGGGCCAACTGTCCTCACTCACACTGGTCACGATGACCAAACGCCTGGGTCGCTCGTCCACGGTCCACAATGGCTGGGGCGCTAGGATTTGAACCTAGGATGGCGGGATCAAAACCCGCTGCCTTACCGCTTGGCTACGCCCCAAGTAGTGGACTCGACGAAGATTTGTGGCTGCGCGGGCGCATGCCCCGATTCGCGGAAGGGCGGTATTTTGATGATCGGTCTACGGGGTGTCAAACGCGTTCTGGGCACCGAACGACCACTGCGCCGGCAGCAACGTGACCTTCACGTTGCCCCGCACGGCAACGATACGTGACGGAAATCGCCGGCCCGCATCGAACGTGCGGGGGTCCGAGAATTCCAGATGCCACGACAATTGATCCAGTGTCGTCAGTTCGCCGGACGCGGAGAACCCCGTCGCCTCTATCGGATACTGCGTCGCCGGCTCGCCCCGAATCCAGTGGGTCAGCGCCGCGACTGGCAGTGCGAAGCCGAGCCAGCGCCGCATCGCCGTGTCGATGTCGGACTCGTGGTAAACCTCGCCTTTCGCCGTGTAGACCGTGACGTCCGCGGCCTTTCCGATGGATGCCTTTCCCACATGTGAAAGCGCAACCAGGCGGCTGTGGCCCTGGCCGATCGGTCCCCACAGATCGATCTCGTCGCGATCGTTCGCATGCTGCCACAGGAAACTGGCGGAGAAGCCATCGTCAGCCTGGCGGACCGCAAGACGTCCCTTGACGGCAAATCCACCCACGTCCGGAATCGACATCGAAGGCCCGCCGCGCAGTAGCGAACAGCCACCGAACGTGACCAGCGCCACGCCGAAAAATGCGAAGCGTCGACACCTGGTTGAAAACGCTTTTAGAAATAACGGGTTAGCCACTTGTTGCATCTAAACTCCAGGCTCGGCTTTGATATGATGTCGCGGCCACATCTGATTAACCGCTGATGGCGATTCTCGCGTACGGCCTGAACTTTCGCACTGCACCGATCGATCTGCGGGAACGTATCGCGTTTCCGGAGGAAGGCCTGCTCGAAGCACACCGCGATCTAACGCGATCGGTACCGGCGGTCGGCGAAGTCGCGATTCTTTCCACCTGCAATCGGACCGAGTTGTATTGCTACGCGGATTTGAACGATCAGGGCGCGTTACTCGACTGGTTGTCGCACTACCGAAACGTCGCGCCGTCGGATATACGTGATGCGGCGTACGCGCACTGGGACCGCGATGCCGCGCGACATCTGATGCGGGTGGCCGCCGGACTCGATTCACAGGTACTCGGTGAGCCACAGATTCTCGGCCAGGTGAAGGGCGCCTACGATCTGGCGCGCGAAGCGGGCACGATCGGTCCAGAATTGAACCTGCTGTCGCAAGTGACACTCAACGTCGCCAAGCAAGTGCGCACCGACACTGATATCGGCCGCAATCCGGTGTCGGTGGCATACGCCGCTGTATCGCTCGCTCGACAGATTTTCGCCGACCTGTCGCAAAACGCGGCGTTGCTGCTCGGCGCCGGCGACACCATCGAGTTGGTCGCCCAACATCTTCACAATGCCGGCATCGGCTCGATGACGATCGCCAACCGCACCCTCGCCAATGCAAAAGACCTTGCGTCGAATTTCGGTGCGCGGGCGATCCAGCTCACCGACATGCCTGGCGTGCTCGCCAATCACGACATCGTCATTGCCTCCACGGGGAGCGCCTTTCCGGTGCTCGGCAAGGGCGCCGTCGAAGCGGCAATTCGGAGCCGGCGCCACCGGCCGATGTTCATGGTCGACATCGCCGTGCCGCGCGACATCGAACCGGAGGTGGCCGAGTTGCGCGACGTCTATCTGTACTCGATAGATGATCTGACCGACATCATCGAAGCCAACGTCAGTGAGCGCCGCCGCGCCGCCGAGAGCGCGGAAGAACTCATCGTTGCCGGCACCGATCGCTACTTCCGAGAAAAGCGCATCCGCGATGCACAGCACTTGCTGACCCGGTTCCGCAGCCGCGCTGAAGCATTGCAGCTGATCGAACTGGAGCGAGCGCGCCAGCGCCTCGGAAATGGCGAGTCAGCCGAGGTCGTGTTGCAGGCGCTGGCGAGAACGCTGACCAACAAATTGATCCACGATCCGACGATTGCGATCCGTGAGGCCAGCGCCGAAGGCCGTCACGATATCCTCGACTATGTGCGGGCACTCTACGGTCTCGACAAGCCGGATTGAGACTCGCATGGCGCTCTCCCAGTCCATCCTCGCCACGCTGGACGATCTAGCCGATCGTCACGAAGAGTTGTCGGCCCTGCTCGGCGAAGCCGAGGTCGTCGCAGACCGGGAAAAGTTCACCACACTATCGCGCGAATACTCCGAGCTCGAACCGATCATCGAACGCTACAGGCTCATACAGGCGCTGCGAACCCAGATCGAAGACGCACAGGCGCTGCTCCAGGATAGCGATCGGGAACTGCGTCAGCTCGCGGCCGACGATCGCGATAATCTGCTCGAGCGCATTGATGTGGAAGAGCGCGAAATCAGGACGCTGCTGATTCCGAAAGATCGGCATGACGATGCCAACATCTTTCTCGAGGTGCGAGCCGGTACCGGTGGCGACGAAGCCGCTATCTTCGCCGGCGATCTGTTTCGGATGTACGCGCGCTATGCCGAGATCAACGGCTGGCATCTGGAAATTCTCAACGAACGTCCTGGCGAACACGGCGGCTTCAAGGAAATCATCAGTCGCGTCGAAGGTGACGGCGTCTACCGGCGCTTGAAATTCGAGTCCGGCGTGCACCGCGTGCAGCGCGTCCCGCAGACCGAGTCGCAGGGCCGCATCCACACGTCCGCATGCACGGTCGCCATATTGCCGGAAGTCGACGACATCGATGACATCGACATTCCAAGAGCCGATCTACGCATCGACACCTATCGCTCCTCGGGGGCTGGCGGCCAGCATGTCAACAAGACCGACTCGGCGGTACGGCTGACACATATCCCCACCGGGCTCGTCGTCGAGTGTCAGGACGAGCGCTCCCAGCATAAGAACCGCGCCAGGGCGATGTCGTTGCTGAAAGCGCGTCTGCTCGACGCGGCGCGCCAGCAGCAGCAGGCTGATCAGGCGCAGTCGCGAAAATCGATGGTCGGCAGCGGCGATCGCTCCGAACGCATTCGCACCTACAATTTTCCGCAGGGTCGGCTGACCGACCATCGCATCAATCTCACGCTCTACAGACTCGGTGAGATCATGGAGGGGCACCTCGATGAAGTCGTCGAACCGTTGATTCAGGAGCATCAGGCAGAAGCGCTCGCGGCGCTCGGCGTTGCGTGACGACGCTCTCCGACATGCTGCGCGACGTGCGAGACTACGCCGAACGCCGCGATCTCGAGCTGCTGCTGTGTGAAGCGCTGCGCGTCGACCGCGCTTATCTCTACGCACACGGTGACGCCGTGCCGAGCGCCCACGATGCTGCCAGGTTCGCTCGGATGCTGCGTGATTACCGCCGCGGCAGGCCGGTGGCCTACGTCATCGGTCGTCGATCATTTTGGAATCTCGAGCTCAATGTGTCGGAGGCGGTGCTGATTCCGCGCCCGGAAACCGAATTGCTGGTCGAACTGGCGTTGCGGTACACGGCGCTGCAGGCACGAATACTCGATCTCGGCACTGGATCAGGCGCTATCGCCTTGGCGATCAAACAACAGCTTCCGCAGTCCACGGTGGTCGCCACCGACGTATGTGTCAAGGCGCTCGCGATCGCGAGGTGCAACGCAGAGAAGCACCAGCTCGACGTCGATCTGCGCAACGGCGACTGGTACGACGCCGTTCGTGAGAATTTCGATCTCATCGTCTCCAACCCACCATACATCCGCGACACGGATCCGCACCTCGACGCACTCGTCTGCGAACCACGCCTCGCGTTGACAGGAGGCGTCGATGGGCTCGCCGCGCTGCGCGTCGTCGTCGCAGGTGCCCCCGCGCGCCTGCGACCTGACGGCTGGCTGCTCGTCGAACATGGATTCGATCAAGCCGCACCGGTGCGCCGTTTGTTCGAATCTGCCGGTTTCCGAGAGATCGTAGCGGTCCGAGATGACGCCGGCTGCGAGCGTGTTACGCTCGGTCGACGATGAACGACGACCAACTGCTTCGCTACAGCCGACAGATCATGCTGCCCGAGGTCGATATTGCGGGGCAGGAGCGGCTGCTCGCAGCCAACGTGCTGATCGTCGGACTCGGCGGTCTCGGCTCACCCGTTGCACTGTATCTGGCAGCT
The DNA here is from genome assembly GCA_963812255.1 of uncultured Gammaproteobacteria bacterium. Lineage (GTDB taxonomy): Bacteria > Pseudomonadota > Gammaproteobacteria > Pseudomonadales > Azotimanducaceae > DATJGR01. Next base: position 1,183,259 of record CAWEUM010000003.1, read on the forward strand.
GCTGGCGTGGGCCACCTGGTACTCGCGGATCACGATACGGTGGAGCCATCAAACCTTCAGCGTCAGATCGCGCACCATCATTCGTCCGTTGGCATGTCCAAAGTGGAATCGGCCGCGGCATCGATCCGTGCATTGAATCCGGATACCCGCATCACAGCGGTGCGAGAACGAATGAGGGGGCCGAGCCTGCGACGCGTCATCGACACGGTCGATCTGGTTATCGACGGCACCGACAATTTCACCGTGCGGTACGAGATCAACGATGCCTGCTTCGCGGCGGCCAAGCCGCTGGTGTCCGGCGCCGCGATTCGCGCCGAGGGACAAGTGGCGGTGTTCGATCCGCGCGTAGCCGACGCACCGTGCTACCGGTGCCTGTACCCCGAGGGCAACGACGCGGCGCTGAACTGTTCCGAAAACGGCGTCGCTGCGCCGCTGGTCGGAATCATAGGCAGTGTTCAGGCGATGGAAGCGTGGAAGCTGATCACCGGCACCGGCACTCCACTCACCGGACATGTGCTCTACCTCGACGCGATGGCCATGGAATGGCACAAGCTACGTCTGCGCCGCAATCCGGCCTGTCCGATTCACCATTGAATCAGGATGTTTCGAGTCGTTCGCCGAGCGGTTCGGCGAGCCGCTTCTCGAGCCTTGCGATCAACGGCGCCTTCACATCGTGGACGCGCGAGGGTCCCCCGAGATCGGCCAGTTGCGTGACCTGCAATCCGACGAGCCCGCAGGGGTTGATCCGGCCGAATGGCTCGAGGTCCATGTTCACGTTCAGAGCAAGACCGTGGTACGAACACCCCCGTTTGATGCGCAGCCCCAACGATGCGACTTTGGCGCCCCCGACGTACACACCAGGCGCATCCGGTCTGCTGCCGGCTTCGATCCCGTAGTCTGCCAACAGATCGATGATCGATTGCTCGATCACAGTAACGAGCCCGCGCGGACTCAGCCGAGCGCGGCGAACATCGATCATCAGGTAGACGACGAGTTGCCCTGGACCGTGATAGGTCACTTGACCACCGCGATCGGTCTGGACGACTTCGATATCGCCCGGCGCGAGAAGATGCTCAGCGCGGCCTGCCTGACCCTGCGTGAAGACGCGCTCATGCTCGGTCAGCCACAGCTCATCTTCGGTTTCGGACGTGCGCTGCGCTGTGAACGTCTGCATTGCCTGGAACACCGGTAAGTAGCGGGTGCTGCCCAGGTCGAGACTTCTCATTCACAGCACCATGCGAACTAGTGGGTGGGCCTTCAGCGTTTCGTGCAAGTCGCGCAGCTGTGGCTCGCCGGTCGCGCGAATCGTGATCGTCACGGAACAGTAGCGCCCCGCGCGACTGGGACGCACCTCAACGTGTTCGTCCGTGATCTCCGGCGCGTGCCGGCGGGTCAGTTCGACTACCTCTTCGGCGAATGCATCCCGATTCTCGCCGACGATCTTCACCGGGTAGTCGCACGGAAATACGATCTTGTACGAATCTTCGGTCAACTCAGCAGCTCCCGAAAGAACAGATAGACGCTCTGCCAGAGCCGTTTGAACCAGCCCGCCTCTTCCTCCGCAGTTTCGGCCGTCAGCGGGACTTTGACGAGAGTTTTGTCATCGAGCACCACGCGCAACTGACCGAACGGGGCGCCTGCTTCAAACGGCGCCTTGACCACACGGTCGACGTCGGTCTCGGCCTTCAGGTCCGCATAGCGGCCGCGCGGAATCGTCACGTACACCGCTGCCGTCACGCCAAGTTGAACTTCATTGTCCTTGCCGTACCAGACATCCGCCGTACGCAGCATCACGCCGGGCTCATAGAGTCTGTGGGTTTCGAAATAGCGGTAGCCGTAGGACAGCAGTTTCTGGCTCTCGCGCATGCGCGCTTCGTCGCTGTCGGTTCCCATGACGACCGAGATCAGCCGCATACCGTCGCGCAACGCGCTTGCGATCAGGCAGTAACCTGCCACCGACGTGTGTCCGGTCTTCACGCCATCCACGGTACGATCGCGCCACAACAGACGATTTCTGTTCGGCTGGTCGATGTTGTTGTAGCTGAATGATTTTTCAGAATAGATTTCGTAGTGCTTCGGGTAATCGTGGATCAGAGCGCGCGTCAAAGTCGCCAGATCTCGAACCGTGCTGTAGTGCTCGGGATCCGGCAATCCGTCGGAATTGACGAAGTGCGTGCCGGACATGCCCAGCGTCCTGGCTTCCTGATTCATCAGGTCGACGAACGCATCCTCGCCTCCGCCGACATACTCGGCAACCGCCACCGTGGCATCGTTGCCCGACTGGATGATGATGCCGCGTAACAGGTCTTCGAGTTTCACCGTGGTGCCTTCACGAATGAACATCGCGGACTGTCGTTCCTTCGGCGCCGCATGTCGCCATGCGTTGACGCTCACCGGCACCTCGTCGGTGAGATGAATCCGGCCGGATTCGATTTCGCGCGCCGCGATATAACTGGTCATGATCTTCGTCAGGCTTGCGGGCGGCACTCTCTCATCGATGTTCTTCTCGGCGAGGACATCGTCGGTGTCGTAGTCGATCAGAATATAGGCAGTGGCGTTGATCTCGGGCGGCGACGGTGGGGCCATCGGTGGCGCTGGCGTGGATTCGGCGGCAACGGCGAACAGTGGCAAGAGAAGCAGCGTGACGAAGATGCGTTGTCTGATGGCCTTTACCCTCGTGTAATGATTGAGAATGTGGAGGCATTCCCGCGGCGATTGTACGTCATTGCACTGATGCGTCATCGCGGCTGTACGCTACTGGAAAATGATCAGCGGCTTGGGGTGCGATGCGCCGACGATCAACGCCTGTAATCGGGTGGCTTCGCTCATCTGCATCACGGGTCCGATCCGAACATGGTAGTAGCGGTCGTTCGTCGTACGCTGTACGTGTACCGCGACGGCGACGATCCGCGTGAGATCACTGCGCAGCCGCTCGGCACCGGTGGCGCTTGCGAATGCACCGGCCTGCAAGTAGATCTGGCCAGCGCTCGAAATCGCTGGCGGCGCGGCCGCGGAGGCCGATCGCTTGCCGTCCGAATCGGCGTCTGTCGTTGCAACGATTTCATCGGCACCACCGTCGATGCGTTCGACCATCACGCGTGCCGTGCCGCGTTCGGCATAGCCAAGCTTTACGGCTGCTGCATACGATAGATCGATGATCCGTTCGCTGTGAAACGGGCCGCGATCGTTCACGCGCACGATGACCGAACGCCGGTTGTCCAGGTTGGTCACGCGCGCATACGACGGAATCGGCAAGCTGCGATGCGCGGCCGTCAATTCGTACATATCGTAGGGTTCGCCGCTCGACGTTTTGCGTCCGTGGAATTTGGTGCCGTACCACGAGGCCGTGCCGTATTCCTTGTAGCCCGCGGGATTGCGCAACACGTAGTACGTCTTTCCAAGCACCTGGTACGGGCTCTTGTTGCCGTATTTGCTCAATGGTTCGCTATGTGGAACGGGATCGGGCAGGCGAGCAAGATCGGCTGGCGGATGTGCGGGCGCGCTGTCATGCGTGATCGACGGCGTCGTCGAACACGCGGCGATCACGACCAGCATCGCCACAGCGACGAACCGGATATCGATCCGATACATCATTGAGCCGGGGTTTCCACCAGCGCCAACTGCGCGGCACGTCCTGCAATCGCCTGGCCCAGTTGGTGCACCGCCAGCGCGTACATGCTGCTGTGGTTGTATCGAGTGATCACGTAGAAGTTGTGCAGGCCCACCCAGTACTCCACGCCATCGGCGCCATCCATCCGATACAGGCCGGCCGCGGCTTTATCGTCGACCCCGGCGACTGCGACGCCCAGCGCGCGCAACTGGCCGACGGTATGGAGCAGATTCAGGCCCTCGTTCGCCACTGCATCGGCACGGTCACCGCTGACCGATGCGGGTTCTGCGATATCTCCACCGGCGGCCCAGCCGTGCTTGCTGAAGTAGTTGGCAACACTGCCGATCGCGTCCTGCGGATTCGCCCAGATGTCGCGCTTGCCGTCGCCGTCGAAATCCACCGCGTAGTGGCGGTAACTCGATGGAATGAACTGACCGTAACCCATCGCGCCCGCATAGGAGCCCATCAGCGAGCGAGGATCGACGCCTTCCTCGCGCGCGAGCAGCAGGAACTGGGTCAGCTCACTGCGAAAAAAATCGGCGCGTGGCGGATAATCGAATGCCAACGTCGATAACGCATCCAGCACCCGATACGTCCCGGCATGACGGCCGTAACGCGTCTCGACGCCGATGATCGCAACGATCACCTCGGGTGGTACCGAATACGCGCGTTGTGCACGCGCGAGTGTGGCGGCGTTGTCGCGCCAGAATTCGACCCCTTCGGTGATACGCGTGTCGGTGACGAAAATCTCGCGATAGTCGGCCCAAGGTTTGACCTTCTCCGCGGGTCGCGCAATCGCGTCGAGAATGTTCTGCTTTTGCTCCGCGTCGTTGAACAACTTCGTTAGATCATCGCGAGAGAAGCCGTGCTGCTTCACCATCCGATCGATGTACGCATCGACATCGTCGCGGTCGCTGAAATCGGGCGCAGCAAAGACGCACAACGCGTACAGCATCGTCGCGGCCACGCCGATTCCCGTCGCAATTCGCATGATCCGAACCTCCCTGTCACCAACCGCGATGCGTGTAGATCGACATCACGATTCCAAAGCCTGCGAGCAGTGTGATCGCCGACGTGCCGCCATAACTGACAAGCGGCAGCGGCACCCCCACCACCGGCAGCAGCCCGGACACCATGGCGATGTTAACAAATGCGTAGACGAAGAACGTCAAGGTCAACGCACCGGCCGTCAAGCGGCCGAAGGTCTGTCGCGCCTGCGTTGCGATATAGAGACCGCGCGCGATGATGACGAGGTACAACACCAGCAGTGTGATCACGCCAATCAGCCCGAGTTCTTCTGCGACCACCGCGATGATGAAATCGGTCTGACCTTCCGGCAGAAAATCGAGGTGCGACTGAGTGCCCTCGAACAGGCCCTTGCCGAACACACCCCCCGAGCCGATCGCAGTCGTCGACTGGATGATGTTCCAGCCGGCCCCGAGCGGGTCGCGTTCGGGATCGAACAACGTCAACACGCGATCGCGCTGGTAGTCGCGCATCACGTACCACAGGCCCGGTAACGCGGCTGCAGCGGCCATCAGTGCGAGGCCGATCCAGCGCCACTGCAATCCCGCGAGCACGATCACCACCAGTCCCGCTGCGGCGACCAGAATCCCGGTCCCGAGATCGGGCTGAACCGCAATCAACGCCGATGGAACCACGATCAGCAGCAACGCCACCACCAGGTGGCTGACACGCGGCGGCAATGGTCGATCATTGAAATACCAGGCAACCATCAACGGCACCGCGATGCGCATCACTTCCGATGGCTGAAACCGCGGCAGGCCAGGAAAATCGAGCCAGCGCCGGGATCCCTTGACCGACACGCCGAAAAACATGACCGCGACCAGAAGGCCCATACCCACGGCGTACAGCAGCGGCGTCCAACGCAGATACACCCCCGGCTCGAATTGGGCCGCGACGACCATGATGCCGAGCGCAAGCAGCATCCGCGCGACCTGTCCATCGAAAATCGTGATGTCACGACCCAGCGCGCTGTACAGGACCACCAGGCCGAACCCGATCACCGCGAGTAACGCGGCCAGCAACAGTGGATCGAGATGCACGCGGCTCAGTCGCCGCGCCGGCAGTGAGCCGCCCGGTAGCGACCGAACGAAGTCGCGCTCACTCATCGGGCAGCCAGCAGCGGCAGCAGATACGCATCGATCACTGCACGCGCGACCGGCGCCGCGACAGCGCTGCCGCCGCCGCCGTTTTCGACCAGAACCGATACGGCGATCTGTGGTGCGTCGGCCGGCGCAAACGCGATGAACCACGCGTGCTTGCGATGAAACTCGGACAACTCGTCTTCGTGATAGGTATCGCCCTGTTTGATGCCGACCACCTGCGCGGTACCCGATTTGCCAGCCATCCGGTATGCAAGATTGCGGCCGATCGCGTCAAATGCGGTACCGCTCTGGCGATAGCCCAGGTTGCCACGATGCACCACCATCTCCATCGCATCGACGAGGCGTTCCCAGTCGGTCGGTGTCACGAGGTTGGTCACGTCAGGCATTGGCGGGGGCGGATCCCATTCCGTTAGCGCGTGATCGCTCGACAGCAACAGCCGCGGCCGAATCCAGTGACCGCGATTCGCGATGATCGTTGCAACCGTCGCCAGCTGAATCGGCGTTGCCAGCACATCACCTTGACCCACGCCCATGTTGACGGTATCGCCCGGATACCACGGCTGGCCTTTGACACCGCGCTTCCAAACCGGATTCGGCAGCAGACCCGGCAACCCATCGAGCACGTCTACAGTGGTGTTGCGCCCGTAACCGAACTTCGCCGCACATTTGACGAAGTCGTTGATGTCGAGCCGCGACGCCAGTTCATAGAAGTAGGTGTTCGACGACCGGTAGATTGCCCGAGTCAGATTTTCGACGCCCTGCCCACCGCTGTTGTTCTGCTTCCAGCTCCAATCACGATAGATTCGTGATTGCCCCGGAAACTTGAAAAAGCCGCGATCATCGATCGTGCGATCCCAATCCGTCGCGCCAAGCGACAATCCGCACAGCGCCACGACAGGCTTGAACGTCGACCCCGGCGCGTACTGACCATTCGTCGCGCGGTTGAACAACGGTTTCTGGCGGTCTTCGCTCAGCGCCTGGTACTGCGCGGTGCTAATGCCGGTAATAAACACGTTCGGGTCGTATCCCGGGTTGCTGACCAGCGCGAGGATTCCGCCCGTGTGCGGATCGATGGCGACCACCGCACCGCGCCGATCGCCGAGCGCTGCCGTTGCGGCAACCTGCAACCGCGTATCGAGCTGCAAAGTCAGGTTCTGCCCGGCGGTCGGCGGCTGCACGTTCAGAACTTTGCGGATTCGGCCTCTCGCATCGGTCTCGACCTGCTGATAGCCGACCTGACCATGCAGCGATCGCTCGTAGGCGCGCTCGATACCCAATTTGCCGACGAACTGTGTTGCGCTGTAGCTCACCGGATCGAGCGTCCTGAGATCGTCTTCGCTGATCCTGCGCACCGATCCGATCGCGTGTGCCATCAGCGCGCCCAACGGATAGTGCCGCACGAGTTGAGCTTCGACGACGACCCCCGGCAGACGGAACCGGTTGACGGCAAGCGCCGCGATTTCCTTCTCGGACAGCACCACCTTCAACGGCACGGATTCGAACGGCCTGCGACGCCGCTCGAAACGTTTCTTGAACGCCTCGACGTCGCGCGCGTCGAAGTCGACGAGCTTGTGCAATTGCCCGAGCAACTCGCCCAGGTTAGGAATCTGTTCGGCGATCAGGCTGAGCGTGAAGACGGGTTGATTGTCGGCGAGCAATACCCCGTTGCGATCGAAGATCAGCCCCCGCGGCGGACCGATCGGCTGCACCTGAATACGGTTCTGATCGGAACGCGTGCGGTACTTTTCGTAGTCGGCAACCTGCAGATGGATCATGCGCGCGATCAGCACGGAGATCGCCAGTAACGCAAGCAGAAACAGCACGATGACGCGACTCGTGAAATCGCGTTGTTCGCGATTCGGGTCTTTGATGTGAGATGAGGCAACCATCGCGTTCAGGCCCGGTGATAGGGGTGGCCGGTCAGCAGCGTCCACGCTCGATAGATCTGCTCGGCCACCAGAACGCGCACCAATGCATGTGGCAGTGTAGCCGCGGACAACGACCAGGACCCAGAGGCACGGGCTCTGCAGGTGTCTGACAAACCGTCGGCCCCACCGACCAGCAGCACAACATCGCGTCCATCGCGGCGCCACGTTGCGAGTCGCTGCGAGAGATCGACACTACTCCATAGGCTGCCACGTTCATCCAACGTGATCACACAATCGTCTGAGTGCGTTCGGCGCAACAGGCGTTCGCCCTCGAGGTCGATGCATTGCTTTCGGTCACCGTGTCGCGCGGCGGCGGGTATCTCTTCGAGAATCAGTGCGTTGTCTTTCGGCAAGCGGCTGGCGAAGCTCGCATAGCCTTCTGCGATCCATCCCGGCACACGAGTACCGACACACAGCAGACGAATCTTCATTGGCAGCAGGCCGCGGCCATCGGCGCGCTCAGGCCGTCGACTCGACTCTCGGCATTCTTGTCGGCACGTCTCGCGGTACTTCGGACCAGAGGCGTTCCAGATCGTAGAATTCGCGTGCGTCTTTCTGCATGACATTGACGACGACGTCGCCGAGATCGAGCAGCACCCACTCCATCGTTTCGCGGCCTTCGATGCCGAGCGATGCAACACCACTGGCTTTGGAGGATTCGAGAACGTTGTCGACGAGGGCTTTGACGTGGCGATTCGACGTGCCGCTGGCGATGATCATGTAGTCTGTCACGCTGGTTGCGCGTGACACGTCGAGCGCAACGATTTCTCTTCCTTTGAGGTCTTCGAGCGCGCGCACGACATGGTCGCGCAACTTCTTGGGTGCCATTAGAGTGGTGTCATTCCGGATGGTGGGCCTGCATAAAGATCGTGTGCCCTAATATAGGTCCAGACGCGGGGCGGGAGCAATTGGCCAACGTCTTCGCCGCGACCCAGTCGTGCACGAATATCGGTCGACGAAATCGACAGCATCGGTGCATCGATGAAACAGACGTTGCCGGCGGGTCGCATGCGCAGTGTCGCAGCGGCATCGACGCGATGCGCGCCGGTGAATCGTTGCATGTCAGGGTCGAGCGCAGCGTCGCATCCGGGCCGCCTCAAAACGCCGAGATGCGCTCGCCGCAGCAGTTCGCGCCAGCGGTGCCAGGTGGGTAACTGTCGATACGCGTCCCAGCCGACCAACCAGACGATCGATGCCGACGAACCGTGCTGCGCGCGTAGTTCGTCGAGCGTGTCGATGGTGTAGCTGGCACGGTCGCGCAACATTTCCCGATCATCGGCGCGCAACCGGTCGTGACCCCATATCGCAAGTTCCAGCATCGACCAGCGCTGTTCGATCGTTGCGTGTGTCGAAGCCCGATGCTGCGGTCGTGCCGCCAGCATGAGCGCGACGTAGTCGAGCTCCAGCGCCACCGCAGCCGTATCGGCCGCATGCAGATGTCCGTTGTGGATGGGATCGAACGTACCTCCCAAGAAGCCGATCAACGATGCCGAATCTCGCCGTTGCCAAACACCACGAACTTGCGCGTCGTGAGGCCTTCCAGGCCGACCGGACCGCGTGCGTGGAGTTTGTCGGTGGAGATACCGATCTCGGCACCGAGTCCGAACTCGAATCCGTCGGCGAACTGGGACGACGCGTTGACCATCACCGACGCGGAATCCACTTCGGTGACGAAACGCCGCGTCCTCGCATAGTCGTTGGACACGATAACGTCGGTGTGCTGCGAACCGTAGGTCGCAATGTGGTCGATCGCTTCATCGATGTTTGCTACGACGCGAATCGACAACGTTGGGCCGAGATATTCGGCATACCAGTCCGCCTCGGTCGCCGTGCCGATGCCCGACAACAGCGCGCGCGTCTGCGCACAGCCGCGCAACTCGACATGAGCCTGATCGAACCGCTCTCGCAACACCGGCAGCACCTTCGGCGCAATGGATTGTGCAACGAGCAATGTCTCCATTGCGTTGCAGACGGCGTACTTCTCCGTCTTCGAATTGACCGCGACCGAAACCGCCATCTCGACGTCGGCGCCGTCATCGATGTAGACGTGACAGACACCGTCGAGATGTTTGATCACCGGAATCGTCGACTCGGCGCTGACGCGTTCGATCAGACCTTTGCCGCCGCGCGGCACCAGCACGTCGACATATTGCGTAAGCTTCAGCAGTGCGCCGACCGCGGCGCGATCTGTGGTCGCGACGAGCTGTACTGCGGTTGCCGGCAGACCTGCGGCAATCAGTCCGCGGCCGATCGCTTCGGCAATGGCTCTGTTCGTCTCGATCGCTTCCGATCCGCCGCGCAGAATGCACGCGTTGGATGACTTCAAACACAGCGCCGCGGCGTCCGCCGTCACGTTCGGCCGCGATTCGTAGATGATACCGACGACACCGAGCGGCACGCGCATGCGGCCGACCTGAATGCCGCTCGGGCGGAACTCGACATCGCTGATCGCACCGACGGGATCCGGCAACGCATCCACTTCCCGGATGCCATCGATCATCCGATCGATGCCGCGATCGTCGAGCAGAAGGCGATCGAGCAATGACGTATCCAGAGCGTTGGACCTAGCGGCACGCACATCGGCGCCGTTGGCTTTCAAGATCTCCGCGCGCGCGGCATGCAGCTCGTTCGCGATGGCCCGCAACGCTTCGGACTTCGTACCGGACCCGGCCGCAACGATCGACCGCGCCGCTGCACGCGCGTTGCGACCGAGTTCGAGCATATAGGCTTCGATATCGATCGCTGGAGTCGATTGTCGAATAGCGTTCTGATCAGCGTGCTTCATTGTGTCAACCGCATGGTGTCAGCCGCGCAGGTTGTTGACGATTCGGGTCAATTCAGCCAGACGTTCGCGCGGCAGGCTCATCTGCAACAACCCCTGCTTGATCTCAGGCTCGAGCGGCAGCAGCTCCGACAGCCGCCACGACACCGACCGGGCGTCGCGATAGTCGACATCGAGCGCAAGCTTCCGCGCCACCGGGTGTTGCATCAGTTCGCGCAGCATATCGATCAGCGCGACGTACTCCGCGCCAGGCGCCTGCGCGCGCTCTTCCGGCAGGAATTCGACCCTGCCCATCAACAGATGATCGTCCGTTTCGAAGGTTTCGAGGATGCGGAACTTCGCCCCGCCTCGGGTGATGATGCCGAGCATGCCGTTGTCGAGGGTGTTGAAATCGACAATCGTGCCGTAGGTTCCCACGCTGAAGATTTCAGGCTGGGTCGAGTCCTTGCCGCGCCGCGCATCCGAGCCCTCCCGGATCAGCACCACACCAAAACCGCATTGTTCCCGTAGGCACCGGCTCACCATCGCCGTGTAACGCGGTTCGAAGATCCGCAACGGCAACCGGCCACCGCTGAACAACACCGTGCCGAGCGGAAACAGCGGAATTGCTTTGTCTGCGATGGGCATTGAATCCATAGCCGACACGATATCACGCGGCCCTGCCTACTCGCATTCGTCACGCAACTGCAACCCACCCGCTCTACCGTTGATCACGCCTTCGAATCTCCAGTGCCGAACCCATGGGCTATCGAAACCTGCTCGAGATTTACATCTCGAGGCCGACAACAATCCGAACGATCCGAACACCGACCGGGTTTCTGCACCCACGCTGGCAAACAGGACGTTGATCGGCGCAACCCGTCGCACCGGCGGCATCCTGTTGTGGCGCGGAACCGGAGCGTTGATCTACAACAGCATTACCACTGGATCTAACGTCTGTCTGAGTATCCAGGGCGATGCGACTTTCGCACGCCAGGGACGGCCGGCTCACGCTGGAAAATCAGACGATTTCGTGTCCGACGAATTTCAGCGACTGATCACGACCCGGTCGGCTCGATCTGAACCGTGGCGAAGTGATCAACCGCTCTAGAACGGAATGTCGTCGTCGATGTCGGCGAAGTCGCTGGTCGAGCCGGAGTCGTACGCGGCTTCGGCGCGGCTGTCGGCTCTGTCGCCCCGCGTGGCCTGATTACGGGGCGCCCCGCTGCTCTGACGCATCGGCGCGTCGCCATCGCCGCCACCACCACCGCCACGGCTGTCGAGCATCTGCATCTCGTTTGCGACGATCTCGGTGGAATAGCGGTCGTGGCCGTCCTTGTCCTGCCACTTACGGGTCTGCAGCCTGCCCTCGATGTAGACCTTGCTGCCTTTGCGCAGATACTCACCGGCAATTTCGGCGAGCCGCGCGAAGCAGACAACTGTATGCCATTCGGTCCGCTCCTGCTGCTCGCCGGTCTGGCGGTCCTTCCACGACTCGGCCGTCGCGAGGCGCAGGTTCGTCACCGCGGAGCCGCCTTGGGTGTATCGCGTTTCGGGATCGCGCCCCAGATTGCCGATCAGGATGACCTTGTTGATGCCGCGCGCCATGTCGTGAGCTCTCGTCTTGGGATGATCGTGAGGCGTGGCAGTTTAGCGCATCGCCAGTGCTAAACCCACCGTACTCGACGCTGTTGGCTGTAAGCCAAGACGCTGTCAGCGGTGACCAAGACGCTGTCAGCGGTGAGCCAAGACGCTGTCAGCAGTGAATGAGCAACGCCTTGCGGCGCGGGAGTCTAACGCGTATTTTTGCTGGTTTTCGTCACGCGGACCGCCCGCGCTGAAGGTGTCTTGGACGCGATCACGCTGCGTGGGGCACGCACCCACAATCTGAAGAATTTCGACCTGACGATCCCTCGCGACCGGCTCGTTGTGATCACGGGTTTGTCGGGGTCCGGCAAATCGTCGCTCGCCTTCGATACGCTGTATGCGGAAGGCCAGCGCCGCTACGTCGAGTCGCTGTCCGCGTACGCGCGCCAATTCCTGTCGATGATGGAAAAACCGGACATCGACCATATCGAAGGTCTGTCGCCGGCCATCTCGATCGAACAGAAATCGACCTCGCACAATCCGCGCTCGACGGTCGGCACAATCACCGAGATCTACGACTACCTGCGGCTGCTGTTCGCGAGAGTCGGCGAGCCGCGCTGTCCGACTCACGGTCAGGCGCTGGCCGCCCAGACCGTCAGCCAGATGGTCGATCAGGTGCTCGCGCTGCCGGGCGATGCACGCATCATGGTGCTCGCGCCGGTGATCACCGACCGGAAGGGCGAACACCAACTGGTGTTCCGGGAACTGGTCGCCAACGGATTCATTCGCGCGCGCGTCGATGGCATCGTCACGGATCTGGACCATCCGCCGGCACTCGACAAGAAGAAAAAGCACACGATCGAGGCGGTCATCGATCGACTGCGCGTGCGAGGCGACGCACAGCAGCGTCTGGCGGAATCGTTCGAAACCGCAATCGGCCTTGCGGACGGTATCGCGAAGGTGTCCTTCATCGACGACGACAAGGCGACGGATCTGATTTTCTCGGCGCGCTTCGCCTGTCCGCACTGCGGCTACAGCATCAACGAACTCGAGCCCCGGATGTTTTCGTTCAACAATCCCGCGGGGGCATGTCCGGAGTGCGACGGGCTCGGCGTGAAACAGTTCTTCGACCCGGATCTCGTGGTTGCCGATCCCGATCTGTCGCTCGCCGAAGGTGCAATTCGGGGTTGGGATCGCCGCAACGTCTATTATTTTCATATGCTCGCGTCGCTCGCCAAGCACTATGGTTTCGACGTCGAAGCACCGTTCAGCGCGCTGAAAAAGAAGCAACGCGAAGCGATCCTCAGCGGTAGCGGCTCGGAACGAATCGATTTCAGCTACGTCAACGATCGCGGCGACGTCATTCAGCGCAAGCACCGCTTCGAGGGCATCGTACCCAACATGGAGCGGCGCTATCGCGAAACCGATTCCACGATGGTGCGCGAGAACCTTGCGCGGTATCTGACGGTGCGCAGTTGTCCCGCGTGCCGGGGCACCCGGCTAAAGGAAGCATCGCGCAACGTCTACATCGGCGAGACGACATTGCCAAACCTCAGCGATCGGTCCGTCGAAGCCGCTTTCGATTATTTCGCGAATCTGAAGCTAGCGGGGCGGCGCGGCGAGATCGCCGACAAGATCCTCAAGGAAATCTGTGCACGGCTGCAGTTTCTCGTCGATGTCGGGCTCAACTACCTGACGTTGAATCGCAGCGCCGACACGCTGTCGGGCGGGGAGGCACAACGAATTCGGCTCGCGAGCCAGATCGGCGCCGGACTCGTCGGCGTGATGTACATCCTCGACGAACCGTCGATCGGCCTGCATCAGCGCGACAATGCGCGCCTGCTGCGCACGTTGACGCACCTGCGCGACCTGGGCAATACCGTCATCGTCGTGGAGCACGACGAGGAAGCGATTCGACGCGCCGATCACATCATCGACATCGGGCCCGGTGCCGGCGTGCACGGTGGCGAGATCGTCGCGCAGGGCGCGCTCGCCGACATCCTCAAATCCAAATGTTCGATCACCGGTCAATATCTGTCCGGCAAGCAGAAGATCCAGGTTCCGACGACACGCCGCAAGATGGATCCAAAGAAGGTCATTCGCCTGCGCGGCGCGCGCGGCAATAACCTCAAGAACCTGACGGTCGAGATTCCATTCGGTTTGTTCACTTGCGTAACCGGTGTTTCCGGGTCCGGCAAATCCACGTTGATCAATCACACGCTGTTTCCCGTCGCGGCGCGCCTACTGAACAAAGCGACCACGCCGACCGCCGCGGCACACGACGGCATCGACGGACTGAATCTGGTCGATAAAGTCGTCGACATCGATCAGAGCCCGATCGGCCGCACGCCGCGATCGAATCCCGCGACATACACCGGATTGTTCACGCCGATCCGCGAGTTGTTCGCGCAGACGCAGGAAGCGCGCAGCCGCGGTTATCAGGCCGGACGTTTCAGTTTCAACGTCAAAGGCGGCCGCTGCGAAGCGTGTCAGGGCGACGGGCTGATCAAGGTCGAAATGCACTTCCTGCCGGACATCTACGTGCCGTGCGATGTCTGCAAGAGCAAGCGCTACAACCGGGAAACGCTCGACGTGCGCTACAAGGACAAGAACATCAGCGAAGTGCTCGAGATGACCGTCGAGGAAGCGCGCGACTTCTTCGACGCGGTGCCGATGCTTGCGCGCAAGCTGCAGACGATCATCGATGTCGGCCTGTCCTATATCCGCCTCGGGCAGAGTGCAACGACATTGTCCGGGGGCGAGGCTCAGCGCGTGAAACTATCGCGCGAACTGTCGAAACGCGGCACCGGCCAGACGCTCTACATTCTCGACGAACCGACCACCGGCCTGCATTTTCACGACATCCGGCAGTTGCTCGACGTGCTGCACCGGCTGCGCGACGACGGCAACACCATCGTCGTCATCGAACACAACCTGGATGTGATCAAGACGGCTGATTGGATTATCGACCTCGGTCCGGAGGGGGGTGGTGGCGGCGGAGAAGTAATCGCAACCGGCGCGCCGGAGCAGCTCGCCAAGCACAAGAAGTCGTACACGGGGAAGTTTCTAAAGGCGCTGCTTTAGATCTGCCTGATCGGCCCCGGGCTTTAGTGCCGGCGTCCTGTTTGCAGGAACGCTGCAAACCAAACACCGCTTCTCGAACACCCCAAACCCGGCAACCGGCGGGCCTCAGTTGCGCCCCTTGCGCCGATACGAATCGCGAACGTGCTGCGTTCGAAAGCTGCCAGCACGCTTGCCTTCGCCACTGCCGCTGGCGCCCTTCGGCTGGAAGCGCGGCACCAGATGCTTTTTGCCATTGCCGATCAAGTCGGCGCGGCCCATCCGATGCAAAGCTTCGCGCAGCATCGGCCAGTTGTTGGCGTCGTGGTAGCGCAGAAATGCTTTGTGCAGTCGCCGCTGCTTCAAACCTTTCACGACCACGACGGATTCACCGTCTCGCGTGACCTTGCGCAGCGGGTTCTTTCCGGAATGCCACATCGCAGTAGCGGTTGCCATCGGGGACGGCAAGAACGCCTGCACCTGATCGGCGCGATAGCCGTTGCGCTTCAACCAGATCGCAAGTTCGAGCATGTCTTCATCCGTCGTGCCGGGATGCGCCGCGATGAAATACGGAATCAGGTACTGTTCCTTACCTGCCTCACTCGAGAATTTGTCGAACAGCTCTTTGAACTTGTAGTACGTGCCAACCCCGGGCTTCATCATCTTCGACAGCGGACCCTCGCCGATCGCTTCCGGCGCGATCTTTAGATAGCCGCCTACGTGGTGTTGCGCGAGCTCTTTGACGTACTCCGGCGATTCGATCGCGAGGTCATAGCGCACACCAGACGCGATGAGCACTTTTTTGATACCGGGCAACCCCCGCGCTTTTTTGTACAGGTCGATCAGCGGCGCGTGATTGGTGTCGAGATTCGGACAGATACCCGGATAGACGCACGACGGCCGGCGGCATGCCGATTCGATCTGGCGACTCTTGCACGCAAGCCGATACATATTCGCCGTGGGGCCACCGAGATCCGAGATCACGCCGGTGAACCCGGAAACCGTGTCGCGGATCGTTTCGATCTCGCGCAGCACCGAAGCCTCCGAGCGGCTCTGAATAATCCGGCCCTCGTGTTCGGTGATCGAACAGAACGTGCAGCCGCCGAAACAGCCACGCTGAATCGCAACCGAGAATCGGATCATCTCCCACGCCGGGATCTTTGCATCGCCATAGCTCGGATGCGGGGCGCGGGCGTACGGCAGTTCGTAGATCGCGTCGAGTTCCCGGGTGGCCAGAGGAATCGGCGGCGGATTCAACCAGACGTCCTGCGCCCCATGACGTTGCACCAGCGGCCGCGCATTTCCCGGATTGGATTCGGTGTGAAGGATCCGCGACGCGTGCGCGTACATGACGGGGTCGTTACGAACCGTATCGTAGTCCGGCAACCGGATCACACTGACGTCACGTTGCGTGCGCGGAATGTCGCGAACGAAGCGGACGATACGCGGCGCATCAGCGGCAACCGTTTCGCCTTGCTGCGACATGCCGGCGGATGTCGAATCCGTCGCCATCATCAAAGGTGACATCGCATACGGATCCGGATGCCGTGCGATCGGACCGGGCGCATCGAGGTGTGTCGAGTCGACTTCGATCCATCCTGGGGGCACATGCTCACGCACGAACACCGTGCCACGGACATCCGTGATCGCATCGATGCTTTCGCCCGCCGCCAGACGGTGGGCGACCTCGGCGAGCGCGCGCTCTGCATTGCCGAACAGCAGCATGTCCGCTTTCGCATCGAGCAGCACGCTGCGGCGCACTTTCTCGGACCAGTAGTCGAAGTGCGCGATCCGCCGCAGGCTCGCTTCAATGCCTCCGAGGACGATTGGCACGTCGTTGAAGGCTTCGCGCGCGCGTTGCGCGTACACGATCACGCTGCGATCCGGTCGGCTGCCGGCCTCGCCGCCCGGGGTGTACGCATCGTCGCTGCGCACGCGACGATCCGCCGTATAACGGTTGACCATCGAATCCATGTTGCCGGCAGTGATGCCGAAGAACAGATTGGGCCGTCCGAGCCGGGCGAAGTCGCCGGCGCTGCGCCAGTCGGGTTGCGCAATGATGCCGACCCGAAACCCCTGTGCTTCGAGTAACCGGCCGACGATCGCCATGCCGAAGCTGGGGTGATCGACGTACGCGTCACCGGTGACGATGACGACGTCGCAAGAATCCCAACCGAGCGCGTCCATCTCGTCTGAGGTGGTCGGCAGAAATGGCGCCGTGCCGAAGCGATGCGCCCAGAATTTGCGGTGCGAGAACAATGGTTTGGCAGCACTCATCGGGTTGATTCTATGCCTGGCGCAGGTCCATGCGCACTTCGTGGCGCAATGTGTTGAAGCCGCGCCACGCCATCACGCCCAGCGCCGCGGATACCAGAAACAGATACGGGCCGAGTCCGCCCATTTCCGGAAGTATCGTCCCCCGGCTCCAGCCCATCCTGCTCCAACCCAGGTACAACGCCATCCCGAGAAACGGTGCGAACGCACCGCGCACCCCGGTCAACGTTACGTGGATGCCCATGTAGGCGGCTACCTGATCGCGCGGCGCGAAATCGTTATGACCCAGTTGCCAGGCCAGTGAACCGCCACCGTTGACGATTCCATTGACGAACCGCCCGGCGGCGATCCACACCAGTGAGCCCGTCAGTGCGCCCCAGAACATGATCAGCACGCCGAGCACCCACATCGCGTTCTGCCGTGCGCGAAATTCGGCGACGTGCACACGATCGAGATAACGTCCCCACAGCGGCAACGTGATCAGATTCATCGAGAACGGAATGATCATGATGATGCCAATGCTGACGATATAGCTGGCGCCGAGTTGTCTCGTCACCAGATAGACCAACACCGGTTCGAGCATCATCGCAGCTACACCGGATGTGAATTGATGCAGTTGATAGCGTGCGTATTTGCGATCCGCGCGCAGGATGCTCAGAAAGCCATTGCGGCCGCTGACATCGGCGTCGCCCTGACGCTCGCGAACACGGTGGCGCAGTTCACCCTGCACCGTGACGCGCGAGAACGACCACACCCCGACTGCGCCGATCAGGACGCCGACCCCATACAGCCAGCGATAGTTTTCAGGGTGCACATCGAGTACCAGTCCCGCCATGCTGGTCGTGAACACGGTGACGAAACTCGAGATCACTTGAAGGCGGCTCGTCACACTCGCGCGCAGATTTCGGCCGTAGTTCAAACTCCACGTTACGCTGCGCGCGGTGATGATGCCGGCGATCAGCAGGCGGGAGATGATCACCGCGCCGACCAGTACCCACGCGCCGGTCATCGAACGCGGGCTGAGCGCGACCGCACACACGCAAACGAGCACCAGGCTCTGCAACGTGACAATCATCGGCACCTTTGAACGCCCGCTGGCAACGCGATTCCAGACGAAGCTCGACAGGTTGCCGAACATCGGTGACGCGGAGATGACCGCGAGCAGCCACGGCGGTACGCCGAATGTCTTGGCCGCGACGACTGCGGCGAAACCGCCTTCGAGCAGGCTCAGCGCAACCGGTAACGTGGACTCCGTCAGTTGCTCACAATGAAAGCTGCGCGCGACCGGCGGCGATAGGCCGGAAATCACGAACAGTCTTTGGACGACCGACATCGAAACTCCAGGAGGCCAACATTGGCACGGAGGTTAGTTGCGAACTGCGGCAACCGCTCCGTTGCGCAGGGTCACCTGCATCGCGCTCAGAAACAGCAGTACATTGCGCCGGCACGCGCTGCGGCCCATCAGGCCGACGCGCCACAGCTTGCCTGCCGATGCACCAAGCCCGGCGCCGATCTCGAGATCGAAGTCGTTCAGCAATGTGCGCCGGACATCGGCTTCGACGACACCGTCCGGTACCAGAATCGCGTTCAGCTGCGGCAGCCGCCAGGGTTCATCGACGGCAAATCGCAATCCCATCGCCTCGACGCCGTCGCGCAGCGCAGCGTGCTCGGCCGCGTGCCGCGCCCACGAATTCTGAAGTCCTTCCTCTTCGAGCATCACCAACGACTCGTGTAGTCCGTACAACGCATTCACCGGCGCAGTGTGGTGATATACGCGCGCTCCATCACCGTCCCAGTACGCCATCACCAGATTCAGATCGAGGAACCAACTCTGTACCGGTGAGTTGCGTCTGCGGATCACCTCGACGGCGCGCGGACTCATGGTCACCGGTGAGATGCCCGGCGGACACGAAAGGCACTTCTGCGACCCGGAATACACCGCATCGATGCCCCACGCGTCGACCTCTAGCGGAATGCCGCCGAGCGACGTCACCGCATCGACGATCGACAGGCAGCCGTGCTCCTGCGCGAGCTTGCACAGCGCCTGCACGTCGGAGCGCACGCCAGTCGACGTCTCCGCATGTACGAACGCAACGATTTTCGCATCAGGATGCCGCTTCAGCGCCTCAGCGACTTTGTTGGGATCCACCGGGGCTCCCCATGGGTCCTCGACGATCACCGCTTCGCCGCCGATACGACGCACGTTCTCCGCCATGCGCCCGCCGAACACGCCGTTGACGCAGACGATCACCTTGTCGAGCGGTTCCACCAGATTGACGAAAACGGCTTCCATGGCGGCGGATCCGGGTGCCGACAGAGGAATGGTCAGCGCGTTGCGTGTCCGAAAAGCGTTCTGCAACAGCCTCTTGAGCTCGTCCATCATGCGGACGAACTCCGGATCGAGATGTCCGATCGTCGGCCGCGCCATCGCCGCAAGTACGCGCGGATCGACATCGGAAGGCCCGGGGCCCATCAATGTGCGTCGCGGCGGATTGAAACTGTTGGCCATCTATCCATCTCCGCGCAGCTTATCCGAGCTGCGTGTCCACAAACAAAAAGCCGGACGAAGTCCGGCTCTCGGGATCATTCGAGTGGTTCGTCAATCCCCTGAGTCGCCAGCCACGTCGTCTGCGTCTTCGCGCGCCACCACTGGACGATCGACCAGCTCGATATAGGCCATCGGTGCGTTGTCACCATGCCGATAGCCGCACTTCAGGATCCGCGTATAGCCGCCTGGACGGCTCCGATAACGCGGTCCCAACTCACTGAACAGCTTGCCGACGGCGCTATCGCTTCGGGTGCGATTGAAGATCAGCCGACGGTGCGACACCGAATCTTCCTTGGCCATCGTGATCAGCGGCTCGGCGATGCGCCGCAATTCCTTGGCACGGGGCAGCGTCGTCTTGATCAGCTCGTGCTCGATCAACGATATCGCCAGATTCCGCAGCATCGAGTCGCGATGCGCGCCTGGCATGTTGAAGTGGCGGCCACTCTTACGATGACGCATCTACCTGTCTTCCTGTTTGTTCCGTTTCGCGATCGGCCATCGACGACATCGCACCCGTTATCAAGCGACCTTATCGTCGCGCAAACCCGATGGCGGCCAATTTTCCAACCGCATGCCAAGCGACAGGCCGCGTGAAGCGAGCACGTCCTTGATTTCGGTCAGCGACTTTTTGCCGAGGTTTGGCGTCTTCAGCAACTCCACCTCGGTGCGTTGAATGAGATCGCCGATGTAGTAGATGTTTTCGGCCTTCAGACAGTTCGCCGATCGTACTGTCAGCTCGAGATCATCGACCGGGCGCATCAGGATCGGGTCGATTTCGTCGTGCTTTTCGACGGTTTCCGGTTCGCCTTCGCTTTCCAAATCGACGAACACCGCCAGTTGCTGCTGCAGAATCGTCGCGGCGCGGCGGATCGCCTCTTCCGGGTCGATCGTGCCGTTGGTTTCGAGATCGAGTATCAGTTTGTCGAGGTTGGTGCGCTGTTCCACGCGGGCATTCTCAACGGTGTAGGAGACGCGCCGCATCGGGCTAAAGGTAGCGTCCAGACGTAGTACGCCGATCGAACGCGACGATTCTTCGTCTTCGATCTCTTCACGGTTTTCCGCCGGCTCGTAGCCGCGGCCGCGACTGACCTTCACCTCCATCTTGATCGCACCATTCTCATTGAGCGTGCAGATGAGATGATCCGGGTTGACGATTGCGACGTCCTGCGTCAGCTGGAAGTCGCCCGCGGTAACCGCGCCGGCGCCTTTCTTCGACAGCGTGATGATCGCCTCGTCGCCATTGTGCAGCACGACGCTGACGCCCTTCAGGTTCAGCAGAATGTCGATGACATCCTCCTGGACGCCTTCCATCGCGCTGTATTCGTGCAGCACATTGTCGATCTGCACTTCAGTGATCGCGCAGCCCGGCATCGACGACAGCAGGATACGTCGCAGCGTATTGCCGAGTGTGTGGCCGAAGCCGCGCTCGAGCGGTTCGAGGGTCACGCGCGCACGCGTGGGTCCGAGCTCCTGTATGTCGATATGACGCGGCGTCAGGAATTCATTCACCGACTGTGCCATTGATCCCATCTCCTTTCCTTCTCTTAGCAGTTAGCAGCCAGCGTTACTTGGAGTACAACTCGACGATGAGGTTCTCATTGATCTCACTGGGGAGTTCGGCGCGATCGGGCATGCGTTTGAAAATGCCCTGCATTTTCGTTGCGTCGACCTCCACCCAATCAACGGATCCGCGCTGAACCGCCAGTTCCAGGGCTGCCTGGATGCGCAGTTGACCGCGGGCTTTTTCGCGCACCGCAATGATGTCTTCGGGCTGCACGCTGTAGCTCGGAATGTTCACGGCGCGGCCGTTGACCGTGATCGCCTTGTGCGTCACCAGCTGACGCGATTCCGCACGGGTGCAGCCAAATCCCATCCGGTACACGACGTTGTCGAGGCGGCCTTCCAGATTGCGCAATAGGTTCTCGCCGGTGGCGCCTTTTGCACCATCCGCGGCCTTGTAGTAATTACGGAACTGGCGTTCGAGGACACCATAGAGACGGCGTACTTTTTGCTTTTCGCGCAGCTGCACCGCGTAGTCGGACAGCCGTGAACGACGCGCACCGTGCTGGCCCGGCACTGTCTCCGCTTTGCATTTGGAATCCAGTGGACGCACACCGCTCTTCAGGAACAGGTCTGTTCCTTCGCGGCGCGACAACTTCAGTTTGGGTCCTAGATAACGGGCCATCGTGCTCTCCTGCTAAACGCGGCGCTTCTTCGGCGGCCGGCAGCCGTTGTGTGGGATCGGGGTCACATCAGCGATGCTGTTGATGCGCATGCCGGATGCGTTCAGCGAGCGCACCGCAGATTCGCGACCCGGTCCCGGACCCTTGACCAGCACGTCGAGGCTCTTCATGCCGTATTCCTGTGCCGCGTTCGCGGCACGCTCGGCGGCCACCTGTGCTGCGAACGGCGTGCTTTTGCGCGAACCCCGGTAACCCGATGCGCCCGACGTCGCCCAGCACAGCGCGTTGCCCTGTCGATCGGTGATCGTAATCATCGTGTTGTTGAACGACGCCTGTATGTGCGCAACGCCATCGACGACGACGCGCTTGACTTTCTTTCGTGCGGGCTGGTCTGCCATGTTTTGCCTTCTATTTCCTGATCGGACGCCGCGGGCCCTTTCGGGTACGCGCGTTCGTGCGTGTGCGCTGGCCCCGCAGCGGCAGTCCGCGGCGGTGACGTATGCCTCGATAGCAGCCGAGGTCCATCAACCGTTTGATGCTCATCGAAGTCACACGGCGCAGGTCGCCCTCGACGCTGATCTTGCCGATCTCGCCGCGAATCGCATCGAGATCCGCCTCGGAGAGATCCTGTATTTTGGCGGTCGGATTCACACCAGCCGCAGCACAGATGCGTTGGGCGGTGGTGCGACCGATACCGTAGATATAGGTCAGCGAAATGACCGCATGCTTGTTGTCTGGGACGTTGATTCCGGCAATTCGCGCCATTCACTTAGCTCCGTGACCATGCTTCAAAAAGAGCGCGTTCACCGACCCCGGCGCAAAAAGGGCGCGCAGTGTAGCCGCTGAACAGGCTGGATTCAACTGACCGACCCGCGTTCGGACGCCGGTCTCGCACGAGCGCACTCATCCCTGGCGTTGCTTGTGGCGCGCCTCGGCGGTGCAGATCACGCGCACGACCCGCTTGCGTCGAACGATCTTGCAGTTGCGGCACAGCTTCTTGACCGATGCTCTGACTTTCACGTGTTACCTCTTTGCCCTGCGGCCGTTCATCGGCGGCCGCGTCCGTAGTTCTTGAGATTCGATTTCTCCATCAACTTCGCGTACTGACTGGACATCAGATGCGCCTGAACCTGAGCCATGAAATCCATCGCCACGACGACGACGATCAACAGCGCAGTACCACCGAGTTGGAACGTGACCTTGAAGAACACGATCATGAACTCGGGCAGCAGACAAACGAGCGTCACATACAGTGCACCGAACGTCGTCAACCGCGTGATGACGTCATCGATGTACTTTGCGGTGTGTTGTCCGGGCCGAATGCCCGGAACGTAAGCGCCCTGGCGCTGCAGGTTATCGGCGACGTCCTTCGGATCGAACACGATCGCCGTGTAGAAAAAACTGAAGAACACGATCCCGCCGGCGAACATCAGGATGTACAGAGGCTGGCCCGGCGACAGTACGAGCGAGACCTCTTGCAACCATTCCAGACCTTTCGTCTGGCCAAACCACTGCGCCAGCGATGACGGCGCGAGCAGCAGGCTCGACGCGAAGATCGCCGGGATCACACCGGCCATGTTGACCTTCAACGGCAGATGGCTCGATTGAGCCTGATAGACGCGGCGGCCCTGTTGCCGTTTCGCATAGTTGACCGTGATGCGCCGTTGGCCGCGTTCGATGAACACGACGAACGCAACGACGACAATCGCAAACGCGCCGATTGCGAGCAGTGCCACGATGTTGATGTCGCCCTGCCGCGCAGCTTCGAACGACCGTCCGATCGCAGCGGGGAAGCCCGACACGATGTTCGCAAAGATCAACAGCGAAATGCCGTTGCCAACGCCACGCTCAGTGATCTGCTCACCGAGCCACATCATGAACAGCGCGCCGGTCACGACAGTGGTGACCGCGACAAAGTGGAAGATGAAGCTCGAACTGAATGCCAATCCCTGATTCGCGAGCGTCGCCGCCAGCGCCGAACCCTGAATCAGGGCGACCAGCAACGTGCCGTAGCGGGTGTATTGCGTGATTTTGCGGCGACCCGCTTCGCCTTCCTTGCGTAGTTGCTGCAATGGCGGATGCATCATCGTCAGCAGGTTCATGATGATGCTCGACGTAATGTAGGGCATCACTCCGAGCGCAAGAACACTCATACGGTGCAGCGCGCCGCCGGAGAACATGTTGAACAGATCGAGGATGCCACCCTGGTTCTGTTCGAATAGCTCTCGCAAGCGGTCGGGGTTGATGCCGGGTATCGGAATATGACTACCGATCCGCGAAACGATCAGCGCGAACAGCACGAACAGCAGGCGATTGCGCAGCTCGGTGAGCCCCGCCTGCACGCCTGCCAGTTTCTGTCCCTGCGCCGCCATCAGTCTTCGACCTTGCCTCCGGCCGCTTCGATTGCTTCGCGCGCACCTTTGGTGAGCTTGATTCCCTTGACCGTGATTGCTCTATCGATCGAACCCGACAACATGATACGGGCGCGCTTCGCGCCCTTGTTGACCAGGTTGGCCGATTTCAGTGCGGCGATATCTACGACGCCGTCGGCGATTTTCGCCAGTTCCCCAAGCCGAACCTCGCCGGTGATCACGCTGACGCGCGACCGAAATCCAAACTTCGGAACGCGACGTTGCAGCGGCATCTGACCGCCTTCGAAGCCGGGCTTGATATTGCCGCTCTTGCGCGCTTTCTGGCCCTTGTGTCCACGTCCACACGTCTTGCCAAGGCCGGAGCCGATACCACGCCCAACGCGCTTCTTGAGGGGCTTGCTGCCCGCCGCGGGAGTTAAATCGTTCAATCGCATCATTGTTCTCCCTCGACGCGGACCATGTAGCAAACCTTTTCGATCATGCCGCGTACCGCGGGCGTGTCCTGCAGTTCGACCGTGTGACCGATGCGACGCAAGCCAAGGCCGGCGACGCACGCCTTGTGTTTCGGCAGGCGATGCGCGGCGCTTTTGGTCTGCGTGACGCGAATGGTTTTTTCAGCACTCATCTCTTCTACCTTCTAACTCTTCACGCCTGCATCTGTTCGACTGTCAAGCCGCGCTTGTCTGCGACCTGCTGCGGCGAACTCATGTGACGCAACGCGTTGAACGTCGCCCGAACGACATTCACCGGATTCGTCGAGCCGTAGCACTTTGCCAGCACGTTGTGAACGCCGGCTGCTTCGAGCACCGCGCGCATCGCGCCGCCCGCAATAACGCCGGTACCTTCCGACGCGGGCTGCATGAACACCTTGGACGCGCCGTGACGTTGGGTGATCGGGTACCAGATCGTGCCCCGATCGAGTTCGATCTCGATCATGTTGCGCTGCGCCGCCTGCATCGCTTTCTGAATCGCAACCGGCACTTCTCGCGCCTTGCCGCGACCGAAGCCGACGCGACCTTTGCCATCGCCCACGACCGTCAGTGCCGTGAAGCCGAAAATGCGTCCGCCTTTGACGACCTTGGCGACACGGTTGACCTGGACGAGTTTCTCGACCAGTCCTTCTTCCTTCACTTCCTGGTTATAGGCCATGACTTACCTTCAGCTGACTTCTAAAATTCCAGGCCACCCTCGCGGGCGGCATCGGCCAGCGCTTTCACGCGGCCGTGATATTTGAAACCCGACCGATCGAACGCCACGCGTGTGATGCCGGCCGCTTTGGCGCGCTCCGCAATCAATCCACCGACCTTCGCGGCGGCTTCCTTGTTGCCGGTTTTGCCGGCGGAGCGCAGCGCGGCATCGAGCGTGGACGCACAGACGAGCACGCGCGCACCCTCGGGCGCGATCACTTGCGCGTAGATGTGGCGCGGCGTGCGATGCACCGTCAGTCGGGTCGCACCCAGTTCACGCATCTTCATTCGGCTGCTGCGTGCGCGGCGCATCCGAGCCTGTTTCTTCTCGTTCATCATCTGGCCTACTTCTTCTTCGCTTCTTTGCGTTTGACCCGTTCGTCGGCATATCGCACGCCTTTGCCTTTATACGGCTCTGGCGGACGGAACCCGCGAATCTCCGACGCGACCTGGCCGACGAGTTGCCGGTCCGCGCCACTCACGATCACTTCACTCTGGCTCGGTGTTTCGGCTTTGATTCCGTCGGGCAGCTGGTATTTGATCGGATGCGAAAATCCCAGCTGCAGGTCGAGCTTGCTGCCCTGCGCCGCGGCGCGATAGCCGACACCCTGCAGTTCGAGCTTCTTGCTGAACCCTTCGGATACGCCGATGAGCATGTTGCGCACCAGCGCGCGCAGCGTTCCAGCCATCGATTGCGCGTGTTGATCGGCACGGCGTGCGGAAAAGCGCAATCGGTCGTCTTCGCGCTTGATTTCGACTGCTTCGTCAACCGGCACCGACAAGCTGCCCTTGGCGCCCTTGACGCGCAGCGACGTCGCATCGAGTGTGACTTCGACACCCTTCGGCACATCGATCGGATAGTTGGCAACTCGAGACATTTCTCACCTCTTACTCTGGCAAGTGCGTTTGAAACAAATCCCGCCCGATCAAAATACCGTGCACAGCACTTCGCCGCCGACGCCTGCCTTGCGCGCCGCACGATCGGTCATCACACCCTTGCAGGTGCTGACGACCGCGATGCCGAGACCGCCCTGAATCGTCGGCAGTTCATCTTTATCACGATAGATGCGCAAACCCGGTCGGCTGACACGATCCAGCGACTCGATCACCGCGCGACCCTTGTGATACTTCAAGTCGATCGACAACAAGGGCTTGGCACCGGGCGACACTGAAAATCCACCGACATACCCTTCGTCACGCAATACCTTCGCAATCGCCAGTTTCAGCTTCGAGCTCGGCATCGACACGTTCGGATTGCGAACTTGCTGCGCATTGCGAATGCGCGTGAGCATGTCGGCCACCGGATCCTGCATTGTCATTTCAGATCACCCCTCACCAACTCGCTTTTACCAGGCCCGGCACATCGCCACGCATCGCCGCTTCGCGCAGTTTCGTCCGCGCGAGACCGAACTTTCGATAAACGCCACGCGGCCGCCCGGTGATCGAGCAGCGCCGACGCCGGCGGTACGGACTCGCGTCGCGCGGCAGCTTCTGCAACCTGACCTGCGCGTCCCAACGATCGTCATCGGACACGTTGCGATCGTTGATGATCGCCTTCAGATGCTTGCGCTTTTGCGCGTATTTGGCCTGGATGCGGCCGCGCTTGCGCTCCCGCTCGACCACCGAAGTTTTTGCCATACCTAATGCGCCTCGCGGAACGGAAAACTGAATGCCTTGAGCAGCGCGAGACCTTCCGCATTGGTCCGCGCCGTCGTCGTAACGGTGATATCGAGACCTCGAATGGCATCGATCTTGTCGTAGTCCACCTCGGGGAAAATGATCTGTTCCGCCACGCCCATCGAAAAATTGCCGCGTCCATCGAATGAGCGCGGATTGAGCCCGCGGAAGTCACGCATGCGCGGAATCGCGATGCCAACCAGGCGCTCGACGAATTCGTACATGCGCGCGTGGCGCAAAGTTACTTTGCAGCCAACCGGATACCCCTCGCGGATCTTGAACCCCGCCTCGGACTTGCGTGCGTTGTTGACGACGGGCTTCTGCCCAGCGATCGACGCCATGTCTGCGACGGCGTTGTCCATGATCTTCTTGTCGCCAACGGCTTCGCCGACACCCATGTTCAGCGTGACTTTCACAAGTCGCGGAGCCTCCATCACGTTCTTGTACGAGAACTGCTCAATCAGACTCGGACGGATCGTTTCGATGTAGTGTCTGTGTAGATCGGTCATTTCTGCCTCGTTAGGCGTCCACCAGCTTGTTCGTCGATTTGAAGTAACGGACTTTCCTGCCGTCCTCGATGCGGAATCCAACGCGATCGGCCTTGCCGGTCTCGTCGTTGTAGATCGCAACGTTGGACGCCTGGATCGGTGCCTCCTTGTCGACGATTCCGCCTGGTTTGCCCTGATTGGGATCGCCGCGCTGATGTTTCTTGGCGATGTTGATGCCGGCGACGACGAGGCGACCGTCGGCGCGCACCGACAGCACTTCACCGCGCCGGCCCTTGTCGCGGCCAGCGATGACGATTACGTCGTCTTTGCTTTTGATTTTTCGCATCGCGTTCTCCTTAGAGCATCTGCAGCTAGAGCACTTCGGGCGCCAGCGAAATGATCCGCATGAAGTTCTCCGTCCGCAGCTCTCGCGTGACCGGCCCGAAGATCCGCGTGCCAACAGGCTGCATCTGCGCGTTCAACAACACCGCGGCGTTCTGATCGAACTTGATCAGCGAGCCATCCTGCCGGCGCACACCGTGTTTCGTCCGTACGACCACGGCATTCATCACCTGGCCTTTGCGCACCCGGCCCCGCGGAATCGCTTCTTTGATCGTCACCTTGATGACGTCACCGATGCCCGCATAACGGCGCTTCGAGCCGCCCAGCACCTTGATGCACATCACCCGGCGCGCACCGCTGTTGTCTGCGACATCCAAAATCGATTCCGTCTGAATCATCTGCGTTACCTATCAGCCGCTATGCGGTCGCGACGCGGTTGCGGCGCCTTCCCGAACACTTTCGTGAACACGCTCGTCGATGCTCGCGAGCACCCACGACTTTGTTTTCGAGTACGGGCGCGACTCGCGCACCGTCACCAGATCACCTTCATTGCATTCGTTGTTCGCGTCATGCGCGTGAACTTTCGTCGAGCGGCGGATGTATTTGCCGTACACCGGATGCGGCTCGCGGCGCTCAATGAGCACCGTGATCGTCTGATTGCTCTTGTTGCTGATGACGCGGCCACTGACGACACGGCCTTTGGTGAGCTTCGATTCCACTTCAGCCATTGTCGCGTTTCTCCCTGAGCACCGTTTTCACCCGCGCGATATCGCGACGCAGCCCCTTCATGAAATGTGGCTGATTCAATTGGCCGCCCGCCGATTGCATGCGCACGTTGAACTGTTCCTTCCTCAGCCGCAGCAACTCGGTTTGCAGTTCCGCTGCGGTCTTGTCTCTGATCTCGGACGCCTTCATCACATCACCGAACGCTTGATGAACGTGGTCTTGAACGGCAGCTTCGCCGCCGCCAACGAGAACGCTTCGCGGGCCAGGTCCTCGGTTACACCTTCCATTTCGTACAACACCCTGCCGGGCTGAATCAGCGCGACCCAGTATTCGACCGCGCCCTTACCCTTTCCCTGACGCACTTCGAGGGGCTTTTTCGTGATGGGTTTGTCGGGGAACACACGGATCCAAACCTTTCCGCCGCGTTTTACGTGCCGCGTCATCGCGCGACGTCCCGCCTCGAGCTGACGCGCCGTCAGGCGGCCGCGCCCGGTCGCCTTCAGACCATACTCGCCGAAGCTGACGGTGCTTCCGCGCACTGCAAGGCCGCGATTGCGGCCCTTGTGCATCTTGCGGAATTTCGTTCGCTTGGGTTGCAACATGACTGGCTTCCTCGTTCGACGCCGCGCTACGCGCTTGCGTGCGCCTCTGCGTCCGTGCCCAGAATTTCACCTTTGAAGATCCAGACTTTGATTCCGAGCACGCCGTAGGTCGTTTTTGCTTCGGCGGTCGCATAGTCGATATCGGCGCGCAGCGTGTGCAGCGGCACCCGACCTTCGTGGTACACCTCGGAGCGCGCGATTTCTGTACCGCCGAGACGGCCCGCGACACGCACCTTGATGCCTTTCGCACCGAGCCGCATCGCATTCTGGATGACCCGCCGCATCGCGCGACGGAACTGCACGCGGCGCTCGAGTTGCTGCGCGACGTTCTGCGCCACGAGCAATGCGTCAATCTCCGGCTTGCGAATCTCTTCGATGTTGACGTGCACCGGTACGCCCATCATCCGCGCGAGTTCGCGACGCAGCCGTTCGACATCCTCACCTTTCTTGCCAATCACGATACCGGGCCGCGCCGTGTGAATCGAAATCCGCGCGGTCTGTGCCGGACGCTCGATCTCGATGCGGCTCACGGACGCCTGCGAGAGGCGCTCGCGCAGGAATTCGCGAACGCGCAGATCGTTCAACAGGTACTTCGAATACTGCTTCTTATCCGCGTACCAAACCGACGTATGACTTTTGACGATTCCAAGTCGCATGCCCGTCGGATTTACTTTCTGACCCATGCTTGCTCCGCTTACCGCGCCTGGGCGGTCGTATCTGAGACGGTGACGGTGATGTGGCAGGAGCGCTTCGATATGCGATCTCCCCGGCCCTTCGCCCGCGGCATCATTCGTTTCAAAGTCCTGCCTTCATCGACGAATATTCGGTGGACGCGCAACTCGTCGACGTCCGCTCCTTCGTTGTTCTCAGCGTTGGCGATCGCCGACTCGAGCACTTTGCGGACGAGCACGGCGCCTTTCTGATTGCTGAAACTCAGGATGTCGAGTGCATTCGCGACCGGTTTGCCGCGCACGAGGTCGACGACGAGCCGAGCTTTTTGAGCCGCGATTCGTAGACCTTTTGCAATTGCCGTAGCTTCCATTGATTCGCTCCGTGACTCGCGCGCTAGCGCTTCACCTTCTTGTCGCCGGCGTGGCCCCGATAGGTGCGCGTCGGCGCAAACTCGCCCAGCTTGTGGCCAACCATTTCTTCGGACACGTACACGGGAATGTGCTGACGCCCGTTGTGAACCGCAATCGTCAGCCCCACCATGTCCGGCAGGATCATCGAGCGGCGCGACCACGTCTTGATGGCGCGCTTGTCGTTCGCTGCCGATGCGACCTCGACCTTCTTGGCGAGGTGGAGGTCGACGAACGGTCCTTTTCTCAACGATCTTGGCACTTGGCTTCTCCCGCGGTCCGGTTATTTCTTGCCACGTCGGCGCACGATCATGCTGTCGGTGCGTTTGTTGCTGCGCGTCTTGTAACCCTTCGTCTTCGTGCCCCATGGCGACACAGGATGACGACCCGCGGATGTCTTGCCTTCACCTCCGCCGTGCGGGTGATCGACCGGGTTCATCGCAACTCCACGCACGGTCGGGCGAATGCCGCGCCATCGCTTCGCGCCGGCTTTACCCAGCGATCGCAGGCTGTGTTCGCTGTTACCGACTTCGCCGAGCGTTGCACGACATTCGATCAACACCCGGCGCATCTCTCCGGATCGCAGGCGCAACGTCGCGTAGACACCTTCGCGCGCAACGAGTTGCGCCGAACTGCCTGCGCTTCGCGCGAGCTGCGCGCCACGTCCGGCTTTCAACTCGACGCAGTGCACCACGCTACCGAGCGGAACGCTGCGCAACTGCATGGAATTGCCGGCGCGAATCGGCGCGGTCGAACCCGACATCAGCTGGTCACCGGCAGCGACGCCGCGCGGTGCGACGATGTAGCGGCGCTCACCGTCCCGATATTTCAGCAGCGCGATGTTCGCGGTGCGATTGGGGTCGTATTCGATACGCTCGACCGTCGCAGGAATGCCGTCCTTGTCGCGTTTGAAATCGATGACCCGATAATGTTGTTTGTGACCGCCGCCCTGGTGCCGCATCGTGATGCGGCCTGCGTTGTTGCGCCCGCCATGCTTGGTCTGATTCTCGACCAACGGCCAATGCGGCTCGCCTTTGTGCAGCTCCGGGCTGACCACCTTGATGACGAAGCGTCGGCCGGGCGAAGTGGGCTTTGTTTTGACTACTGCCATTGCTCTTTCCTCAGTCCGTCGCCGTCAGGTCGATGCTTTGACCCGCTGCGAGGCGCACGTATGCCTTCTTCCAATGGTTCTTGCGCGACATCCCACGCTGGGTCCGCTTTTCCTTGCCACGCACGTTCAATGTGGAGATGTTCTCCACGTTGACGGAGAAGATCGACTCGACCGCCGCTTTGATTTCCGGCTTGGTTGCGTCGCGTGCGACTTTGAACGCGTACTGATTCGACGCATCGGTCAGCGAGGCGATCTTTTCCGAAAAATGCGGCGCGAGCAGAATCGTGTAGTGACGTTCAGTGGTCATGCCAGCACCTCTTCGAACCGCTTGAGTGCCGCGACGGTGATCAACACCCGCTCGTGCGCAAGCAACGCGACCGGATCGAGCGCTGCAACGTCGCACACGTCGACGTTCTTCAGGTTGCGCGCAGACAGATACAGATTCGTATCAACGTCTTCGGTGACAATCAGAACATCGGGGAGATCGAGGGATTTGAGCTTGGCGAGGAGGGCTTGGGTTTTCGGTGCGTCGACGGAAAAGGCATCGATTGCAATCAGGCGATTCTGGCGGATGAGCTCGGACGCGATACAACGCAGCGCCCCCTGATACATCTTGCGGTTCACCTTCTGCGAATGGTCCTGCGGCCGCGCCGCGAACGTCACCCCGCCGGCACGCCACAAGGGGCTGCGGCTGCTCCCCGCGCGCGCCCGTCCGGTTCCCTTCTGACGCCACGGCTTCTTGCCGCCACCCCTGACCTCGGCACGCGTCAATTGCTTACGCGTGCCGCGACGGCCACCTGCGAGATACGCCACGACGACTTGATGGACCAACGATTCGTTGAACTCGCGCCCGAATGCCAGTTCGGAAATCTCCACCGTGCCGCCGCCAGGTGCTGCCAAGTTCAGATTCATGACCACTGTCCCTCCAACATCCGCACGCCGCTCAGCCTTTCACGGCTGGTCGGATGTACACATCGGTGCCTGCCGCGCCGGGGACTGCGCCCCGGACGAGCAGCAGATTGCGTTCCGTATCGACGCGCACGACGACGAGGTTCTGCTCGGTCACACGGCGATTACCCATTTGGCCCGACATCTTCTTGCCTTTGAAAACCCGGCCCGGTGACTGGTTCTGACCGATCGATCCGGGCACACGGTGTGATACGGAGTTGCCGTGCGTCGCATCCTGACCAGCGAAGTTCCAGCGCTTGATCGTGCCGGCGAAGCCCTTGCCTTTCGAAACCCCGGTCACGTCGACCTTCTGACCCGCTTCGAACTGATCGATTCCGAGGGTTCCGCCCGCGACCAGGTCGCTCGCCTGGGATCCATCGAGGCGGAATTCCCAGGTGCCACGACCGGCCATACTTCCGGCCTTCGCAAAGTGTCCCGCCATCGGCTTGGTGACACGCTGCGCTTTGCGCGTGCCGGTCGTCACCTGTACCGCGGCATATCCGTCATGCTGCTCGGTTTTAACCTGAGTAATGCGGTTCGGATCGGCTTCGATCACCGTCACCGGGATCGATGCACCGTCTTCGGTGAAGATCCGCGTCATTCCGCTTTTTCTGCCTACCAGACCAATGGCCACGGCATTCCTCTCAATTCGCTACGACGCGCCTTATGCGGCGGCCACGTGTGGAAACCGCCTGCCGGCCATTGTAGAAGGCACACAAGCGGTCACTGCTCAATCTGTGATCCCCTATCGGGACCTTGATGCACCACCTCTTTCGTTTCGTCGTTCGCGAAGCGTCGACGCGCGCCCTCGGGCGCCGCGAGGCAGTTCTAGTTCAAGCTGATCTGGACCTCGACTCCGGCCGCCAGATCGAGCTTCATCAATGCATCCACCGTCTTTTCGGTTGGCTCGACGATGTCGAGCAGCCGCTTGTGGGTGCGGATCTCATATTGGTCGCGCGCGTCTTTGTTGACGTGCGGCGACACCAGAACCGTGAATCGTTCTTTGCGCGTCGGCAGCGGAATCGGGCCACGCACGAGTGCGCCGGTTCGCTTCGCTGTGTCGACGATCTCCTGTGTCGACACATCGATCAAACGGTGATCGAAGGCCTTCAATCGAATGCGTATCCGCTGATTCTGCACGACTTGTGACTCCAACCCCTTCTGGCACAGAGAAGTTTTAGGGGAAAAAAGAGCCGCCCCTTGGAAAAAGGAGGCGGCATTCTATAGAGCGCCCAGTTGGCTGTCAAACAGCGCGCGAGGGCATGCTGCACTTCTGCTTTACGGCCGCACGCGATCTATGCTGCGCGATCGGGCGGACCGCTAACGATCGCTTCGAGGCGCGCCGGCGAGCTTTACTCGACGATTTTGACGACGACGCCGGCGCCGACGGTACGACCCCCTTCGCGGATCGCGAACCGCAACCCCTCATCCATCGCAATCGGATTGATCAATGTCACGATCATGTTCACGTTGTCCCCCGGCATCACCATCTCCACATCCGCCGGCAACTCAACCGACCCCGTAACATCCGTCGTACGAAAGTAAAACTGCGGCCGATAACCCTTGAAGAACGGTGTATGCCGCCCTCCCTCATCCTTCGACAACACATACACTTCCGCTTCGAACTTGGTATGCGGTGTGATCGAACCCGGCTTCGCCAATACCTGGCCTCGCTCAACGTCGTCCCGCTTCGTACCCCGCAACAACACCCCAACGTTCTCGCCCGCTCGACCCTCATCCAACAACTTGCGGAACATCTCCACTCCCGTACACGTCGTACGCGTCGTGTCCTTGATCCCGACAATCTCGATCTCTTCCCCCACCTTGATCACGCCTCGGTCGATCCGTCCCGTCACCACCGTGCCGCGGCCCGAAATCGAAAATACATCCTCAATCGGCATCAAAAACGGCAGGTCCACCGCCCGTTCCGGTTCCGGAATGTACTCATCCAGCGTCTCCACCAGCTTCATCACGCTCGGCACACCCAACTCACTCGTATCACCTTCCAGCGCCTTCAACGCACTGCCAATAATGATCGGTGTGTCGTCCCCCGGAAATTCATACCGGTCCAACAGTTCCCGGACCTCCATCTCCACCAACTCCAGCAACTCCGCATCGTCAACCATGTCCGCCTTGTTCAGATACACCACAATCCGCGGTACACCCACCTGACGCGACAACACAATGTGTTCCCGTGTCTGCGGCATCGGACCATCCGCCGCCGACACCACCAAAATCGCTCCGTCCATCTGCGCCGCACCCGTGATCATGTTCTTCACGTAATCCGCGTGTCCCGGACAGTCCACATGCGCGTAGTGACGCTTCGGCGACTCGTATTCCACGTGCGACGTATTGATCGTAATACCCCGTTCCCGCTCCTCCGGCGCATTGTCAATCTGATCAAACGCCTTCAACTCCCCCTTCCCCCACGCGTCAAAACAAACCTTCGTCAACGCCGCCGTCAACGTCGTCTTACCATGGTCTACATGACCTATCGTCCCCACATTTACATGCGGCTTGCTTCGCTCAAACTTCGCTTTGGACATTTTCTTTTCCCTCTAATCCACTCATGTCTGCTTGATGATCCCCTGCGCGATTCCGTCAGGGACGATCTGGTATCTCGAGAAATTCATCGTAAACGTTGCGCGGCCCTGGGTTGCCGAGCGTAGATGCGTGGCGTATCCGAACATCTCGGACATCGGCACCTCGGCGCGAACGAGTTTGCCTGCCGGATGCGCATCGAGGCCCTGGATCAGACCACGCCGACGATTGAGGTCCCCCACTACGTCGCCGAGGTAGTTCTCCGGCGTCACCACTTCGACCTTCATGATCGGCTCGAGAACGGCCGGCTCGGCTTTCAACGCACCTTCTCTCAGCGCCAACGAACCGGCGATCCTGAACGCCATCTCCGACGAATCGGATTCGTGGAACGAGCCGTCGAATAACGTCACCGCGAGATTGATCAGTGGATAGCCCGCCAGCACACCACTCTGCAGCTGATCCACGACGCCTCGTTCGACCGCCGGGATGAATTCCCGCGGGATCGTCCCTCCGCCAATCTGATCGACGAATTGGAACGTGGCGCCCTCTACGGTGTCGGACAACGGCTCCATACGCAGCCACACGTGTGCGTACTGGCCGCGGCCCTGCCACTGGCGCGCGAGCTTCCCTTCAGTTTCAACCCGAGCGCGAATGGTTTCGCGATACGCGACGCGCGGTTTGCCGACGTTTGCCGCAACCTTGAAATCGCGCCGCAGCCGATCGACGATGACGTCGAGATGCAACTCGCCCATGCCTTCGATGATCGTCTGACCAGAGTCTGCATCGATATGCACGCGGAATGACGGGTCTTCCTGTGCAAGCCGTGCCAGCGCGACAGCCATATTTTCCTGGTCCCGCACCGACTTCGGCTCGACGGCCACCGATATGACCGGCTCGGGGAATTCCATACGCTCGAGGCTGATGACGTTGTCGAGCGCACACAACGTGTCGCCGGTCGCCACATCCTTCAAACCGACCGCCGCAGCGATGTCGCCGGCGCGAACTTCGTCAATTTCGCTGCGATCGTTCGCGTGCATCTGCACCATGCGACCGACGCGCTCCCGCTTGCGCTTGGCGGCGTTGTATACGGCGTCGCCGCTGCGCAATGCACCGGAGTAGACACGAAAAAACGCCAGCGTGCCGGCCGACGGATCGTTGGCAATCTTGAACGCGAGCGCGGCAAACGGCGCGTCGTCGCTCGATTCCCGAACTGCCGGAGTCACGCCGTCTTCGAGCACACCCTGGATCGCTTTGACTTCGGTGGGTGCAGGCAGATAGTCGACGACCGCATCCAGCATCGCCTGAACGCCTTTGTTCCTGAACGCGGATCCGCATAACGCCGGCACCACCTCATTCGCGACGGTGCGCTTGCGAAGCCCGGCTCTGATCTCGGCCTCGGTCAACTCGACCCCGCTGAGATATTTTTCGGTCAGCTCTTCGCTGGCGTCGGCAGCCGCCGCAACGAGACGTTCGCGGAACTTCTCGCAAAGCGCGCGCATATCCCCCGGAACATCACTCACCCGGAAGCTCAACCCGAGATCCGCTTCGTCCCAATAGATCGCCTTCATCTGGATGAGGTCGACGACGCCCTGGAAGTTCTCTTCGACACCGATCGGCAGCTGAACCGCCACGGGATTGGCACCGAGGCGATTTCGGATCTGCTCGACGACGCGAATGAAATCCGCGTCCGGGCGATCCATCTTGTTGACGAATACGATCCGTGGCACAGCATACTTGTCGGCTTGACGCCAAACCGTTTCGGATTGCGACTCGACGCCGGACGTGCCGCAGAATACGACACACGCGCCGTCGAGCACGCGCAAGCTGCGCTCCACTTCGACCGTGAAATCGACGTGGCCCGGGGTGTCGATGATGTTGATGCGATGCTCTTCGCGCTGCTTGTCCATGCCCGACCAGAAACACGTCGTGCACGCCGAAGTGATCGTGATGCCGCGCTCCTGCTCCTGTTCCATCCAATCCATGATCGCCGCACCGTCGTGCACCTCACCGAGCCTGTGAGATACACCGGTGTAGAACAACACCCGTTCGGTGGTCGTCGTCTTCCCGGCGTCCACGTGCGCAACGATACCGATGTTGCGGTAACGTGAAATCGGCGTCGTTCGAGACATCGCCCTCTCCGTCCATCGACCCGCGTCGGAACGCGCACTGGTGCTCAGCAACGCTTGGCTACGCACTGCCACACACCACTGCACTCGCGCCGGCAGTCGATATCCGCATCGATCAGAATCTGTAGTGCGCGAATGCCTTGTTGGCTTCGGCCATCCGATGGGTGTCTTCGCGTTTTTTCACGGCGCCACCACGGCCTTCGGCTGCGTCGAAGATCTCGCCCGCGAGGCGAGCGGCCATTGATTTTTCGCCACGACCGCGCGCGTTGTCGACCAGCCATCGCATCGCCAACGCCTGGCGGCGAGAAGGCCGAACTTCGACCGG
The DNA here is from genome assembly GCA_963812255.1 of uncultured Gammaproteobacteria bacterium. Classification (GTDB taxonomy): domain Bacteria; phylum Pseudomonadota; class Gammaproteobacteria; order Pseudomonadales; family Azotimanducaceae; genus DATJGR01. Next base: position 1,220,863 of record CAWEUM010000003.1, read on the forward strand.
CACTTGATAAGTGGCGCCGCCAACGCGACGCGACTTCACCTCGATGTACGGCGCGATTGCTTCCAGCGCCTTTTCGAACACTTCGACCGGATCGGATTTGCCACGCTCGCGAATGCGGTCGAGGGCACCGTACACGATCCCTTCTGCAACGGCCTTCTTTCCGCTGATCATGACGTGGTTGATAAACTTGGCGAGAATCTGATTGCCGTACATCGGATCCGGCAATATGGCGCGCTTGGCGGCGACGCGACGTCTTGGCATGGTGCTACTCCTCTGTTCAGGGTATCCGGCACACTCGGCCGGCCTTACTTGGGTTTGATTGGGCTCGGGTCTGATCGAGCTTGGGTTGGTTCGGCTCGAGGATTACTTCGGGCGTTTGGCTCCGTACTTGGATCGCGACTGACGACGATCCGCAACGCCGGACGTGTCCAGCGTACCGCGAACCGTGTGATATCGAACCCCCGGCAGATCCTTCACGCGACCACCGCGAATCAGCACGACCGAGTGCTCCTGCAAATTGTGGCCTTCGCCTCCAATGTAGGACGCCACTTCGTAGCCGTTGGTCAGACGAACGCGACATACCTTGCGCAACGCCGAGTTGGGCTTTTTCGGCGTAGTCGTATAGACACGCGTGCAGACGCCGCGCTTCTGCGGAGATCCCTGCAGCGCGGGCACCTGATTCTTTTCAACCTTGCGCTTGCGCGGCTTGCGCACGAGCTGGCTGATCGTCGCCATTAACACATCCTCTAGATAAAAACCGGGGGCGCTAGGTGGCCCCCGGATGAAAGGTGCGCGATTCTAATCGCTCTCCTGCCGAGCCGCAACCAAACGAGATCAGCTGCCGCTGTTGCTCAACGCCTCGGACAGCGCCGCTTCGATCTCGTCGGCGGTCGCACCCTGCTCTTTCGCAAGTCGCGCTGCCAGCTCCTGCTCGCGCTTGTGCTTGCGTTCGCTGTGATATGCGAGACCCGTTCCAGCCGGGATCAGCCGGCCGACGACCACGTTCTCCTTGAGGCCGCGAAGGTAGTCGCGCTTGCCGGTGACAGCCGCTTCCGTCAGTACGCGCGTCGTCTCCTGGAACGATGCCGCCGACAGGAACGACTCCGTTGCCAGCGACGCCTTGGTGATACCGAGCAGCTGGCGTTCGAACTGAACCGGGTCTTTCGATTCGGCCCGCAGCCTCTCGTTTTCTTCGACCACCGCGACATGCTCGAGCTGTTCACCGCGAATCAGCGACGATTCACCCGGATCGGTGATCTCCACTTTCCGCAACATCTGCCGCACGATCACTTCGATGTGCTTGTCGTTGATCGTGACGCCCTGCAGACGATAGACCTCCTGAATTTCGTTGGTGATGTAACGGGCCAGTTCGTTGACACCTTTCAGACGCAGGATGTCGTGGGGCGACGCTGCGCCGTCGGAGACGACCTCGCCGCGCTCCACCGACTCGCCTTCGAACACGCCGATGTTGCGCCACTTCGGTATCAACGTTTCGTACGGATCGCCGTCCGCCGGCGTGATCACCAGACGACGCTTACCCTTGGTCTCCTTGCCGAAGCTGATCGTGCCCGATGCCTCGGCGAGGATCGCCGGTTCCTTCGGTTTGCGCGCTTCGAACAGGTCTGCCACGCGCGGCAGACCGCCGGTGATGTCGCGAGTCTTCGACCCCTCCTGCGGAATCCGCGCGATGACGTCGCCGACGCCGATCCCCTCGCCGTCTTCGAGACTCAAGATCGCATCCGCCGGGAGCAGATAGTGCGCCGGCACATCCGTGCCCGCGAGGAACACCTCTTTGCCTTTACCGTCGACGAGACTGATCGCCGGACGCAAGTCCTTGCCCGCACTCGGACGATCCTTCGCATCGAGCACCAGGATGTTCGTCAGGCCGGTCAGTTCGTCGGTCTGCCGATTGATCGACAGCCCCTCTTCCATGTCCTGGAAGACCACCTTGCCTGCCACCTCGGTGATGATCGCGTGGGTATGGGGATCCCATTGCGCAATCATCTGACCCGCGTCGACATGTTCATTCTCGCTGACCGAGATGACTGCACCGTAAGGGAGCTTGTAGCGTTCCCGCTCACGACCCTGTGAATCGGCGATCGCGATTTCTCCCGAGCGGGATACCGCAACCAGTTCCCCCGAGTCGCGCTTGACTGTCTTCAGGTTGTGCAGTCTTACCGAGCCGCCATGCTTCACCTGAATGTTGTCGATTGCAGTGGCCCGCGACGCCGCGCCGCCGATGTGGAATGTCCGCATCGTCAACTGGGTGCCGGGCTCTCCGATCGATTGCGCCGCAATGACGCCGACCGACTCACCGACGTTGACCAGATGGCCTCGCGCCAGGTCGCGTCCGTAGCACGTTGCACACACGCCGTGGCGGGTATCGCAGGTGATCGGCGAGCGCACCACCAACTCGTCTACGCCGAGCGTCTCGAGTTGCTCGACCCATGCCTCGTCGAGCATCGTTCCGGCGGGCATCAACAGCGTCTTGCCGTCCGGTGCATGCACATCGTTGGCCACGACTCGACCCAACACGCGCGCCGCCAACGGCTCCACGACGTCGCCGCCTTCGATCAGTGCGCTGATGTGCAGGCCCTGACGCGTACCGCAATCGACTTCGGTGACGACCAGATCCTGCGCCACATCGACGAGTCGACGCGTCAGATAACCCGAGTTCGCCGTCTTCAACGCCGTATCTGCTAGACCTTTGCGGGCCCCGTGCGTGGAAATGAAGTATTCGTTTACCGACAAGCCTTCGCGGAAATTGGCGGTGATCGGCGTTTCGATGATGCTGCCGTCCGGCTTCGTCATCAGTCCGCGCATACCGGCCAACTGCCGAATCTGAGCCGGCGAACCCCGCGCGCCGGAGTCCGCATAGATGTATACCGAGTTGAACGATTCCTGGTCTTCGTCGTTTCCTTCCCGGTTGACGACCTTCTCTTTGGAGATGCCGTCCATCATCGAGCGCGCAACGAGATCGTTCGCTCGCGACCAGATGTCGACCACCTTGTTGTACTTCTCGCCTTGGGTGACCAGACCTGACGCGTACTGAGACTCGATCTCCTTCACTTCAGATTCGGCGTCACCGATGATCTTCGCCTTCGCTTGCGGGATGACGAAGTCTTCGACACCGATCGATGCCCCCGACGAAGTGGATTGCGCGAAGCCCGTGTACATCAGTTGATCGGCAAATATCACCGTCTCCTTGAGACCTACGTTGCGGTAGCACGCATTGATCAAGCCCGATATCGACTTTTTGTCCATCGGCTTGTTGATCAAACCGAACGGCAACTGCTTCGGCACGATCTCGTACAGCAGCGCGCGACCGACGGTCGTCTCGACCAGCGAACGCTCCTCGCGAATGTTGCCGTGCTCGTCGGCGACGTGCTCGACGATGCGGACCTTGACCCGCGCATGCAGCGACGCAGTACCGGTGCGATATGCCCGGTGAACCTCGCCGGCATCGGCGAACGTCATGCCCTCACCCTTCGCGTTGACGCGGGCGCGGGTCATGTAATAGAGGCCCAGCACGACGTCCTGCGACGGCACGATGATCGGTTCGCCGCTCGCCGGCGACAGAATGTTGTTCGTCGACATCATCAAAGCGCGCGATTCCAGCTGCGCTTCGAGCGTCAACGGCACGTGCACCGCCATCTGGTCGCCGTCGAAGTCGGCGTTGTACGCGGCACAGACCAACGGGTGCAGCTGAATGGCCTTACCTTCGATCAACGTCGGCTCGAACGCCTGAATACCGAGACGGTGCAACGTCGGCGCGCGATTCAACAGCACCGGGTGTTCGCGAATGACCTCGGCCAGGATGTCCCAGACCTCCGCGGTTTCGCGTTCCACCATCTTCTTCGCCGCTTTGATCGTTGTCGCCAGACCGCGTGCTTCGAGCTTGCCGAAGATGAACGGTTTGAACAGCTCCAGCGCCATTTTCTTCGGCAACCCGCACTGGTGCAGCTTCAGAGTCGGTCCGACCACGATGACGGAGCGACCGGAATAGTCCACGCGCTTACCGAGCAGATTCTGCCGGAACCGGCCCTGCTTACCCTTGATCATGTCGGCGAGCGACTTCAACGGCCGCTTGTTGGAACCGGTGATTGCGCGACCGCGACGACCGTTGTCGAGCAGCGCATCGACCGCTTCCTGCAGCATGCGCTTTTCGTTGCGCACGATGATATCCGGCGCATTGAGATCGAGCAGCCGCTTCAAACGGTTGTTGCGGTTGATCACGCGGCGATACAGGTCGTTCAGATCCGACGTTGCGAAGCGACCGCCATCGAGCGGTACGAGCGGACGCAGGTCCGGCGGCAGCACCGGCAGCACGGTCATGATCATCCACTCGGGGTTGTTGCCCGAATTGACGAACGCTTCCATCAGCTTCAAGCGCTTCGAAAGCTTCTTGATTTTCGTTTCGGAGTTGGTCGCTGGAATCTCTTCCCGCAAGCGCGCGATCTCTTCGTCGACGTCCTGGGCTTTCAGCAACGCCTGAATCGCTTCGGCACCCATCTTCGCGACGAACTCATCGCCGAACTCTTCGAGCTTGGCATAGTACTCCTCGTCCGTAAGCAACTGCCCGACATCGAGATCCGTCATGCCCGAATCGACGACGACGTACGATTCGAAATACAGCACGCGCTCGATGTCGCGCAATGTCATATCGAGCAGCAGTCCTATCCGCGACGGCAGCGACTTCAGAAACCAGATGTGTGCCACGGGGCTGGCGAGTTCGATATGGCCCATCCGATCGCGCCGTACTTTCGTCAGCGTCACTTCGACGCCGCACTTCTCGCAGATGACGCCACGATGCTTCAGGCGCTTGTATTTGCCGCACAAGCACTCGTAGTCCTTCACCGGTCCGAAAATCCGCGCACAGAACAAGCCGTCGCGCTCCGGCTTGAACGTGCGGTAGTTGATGGTCTCGGGCTTTTTGACCTCGCCGAACGACCACGAGCGGATCATGTCCGGCGATGCGAGACCAATGCGCAACGAATCGAATTCGTCGACGCTTCCTTGAGATTTGAGAAGATTCAATAAGTCTTTCAATGTCTCTCTCCGTTCATTGGGTTCGGTCTCATTCGCTCTCGAGTTCCATGTCGATCCCGAGGGATCGCACTTCCTTCAGCAGTACGTTGAACGACTCGGGCATTCCCGGATCCATGCGGAAATCGCCGTCGACGATGTTCTTGTACATCTTCGTTCTGCCGGTGACGTCGTCGGATTTGACCGTGAGCATCTCCTGCAACGTGTACGCCGCCCCGTAGGCCTCGAGCGCCCACACTTCCATTTCGCCGAAGCGTTGACCACCGAACTGCGCCTTGCCGCCGAGCGGTTGCTGCGTGACCAGGCTGTACGAACCGGTCGAGCGCGCATGCATCTTGTCGTCGACGAGGTGGTTCAGCTTCATCATGTACATGTAGCCGATCGTCACCGGCCGGTCGAATTGATCACCGGTCCGGCCGTCCCAAAGGGTCGCCTGGCCCGTGCTTGGCAGATCCGCCAACGCCAGCATTTTTTTGATCTCGTCTTCTTTGGCGCCATCGAATACCTGCGTCGCCATCGGTACACCGCCGATCAGGTTTCGCGCGAGTTCGAGGATTTCGTCGTCGCTCAGCGACTGCAAGTCTTCGGTGCGGCCACCGGTACCGTTGTAGATTTCGTCGAGAAACTTGCGAATGTCAGCGGCCTTGCGCTGCTCTTCGAGCATCCGATTGATCTTCTCACCGAGACCTGTCGCGGCCCAGCCGAGGTGCGTCTCCAACACCTGACCGACGTTCATGCGTGACGGGACACCGAGCGGATTCAGCACGATGTCGACCGGCTCGCCACGCGAATCGAACGGCATGTCTTCCACCGGCATGATCACGGAGATCACCCCTTTGTTACCGTGTCGGCCCGCCATCTTGTCACCCGGCTGAATGCGCCGCTTGATCGCGAGATAGACCTTGACGATCTTCAGCACACCTGGCGCGAGGTCATCACCGCTTTCGAGCTTCTGCTTCTTATCTGCATATCGCGCATCGAGCTTCTCGCGGCGCGCCTTCAACTGCGCTTCGGCCTTCTCCAACTGCTCATTCAACGCATCTTCGGCCATCCGAATGCGGAACCAATCGTCGCCGTGCGCGAGCGCGTCGAGATATTCCGTGGTGACCGTTCCGCCTTTCGCCATATCCGGCGCGCTCGCCGCCTTCTTACCAAGCAATGCTTGTCGCAGGCGCTGGTAGGTCGCGAGTTCGACAATCCGATATTCATCGTCCAGGTCCTTGCGGATCTGAGCGAGCTGCGACTTCTCGATGTCCTTGGCGCGTTGATCCTTCTCGACCCCATCGCGCGTGAACACCTGAACGTCGATGACCGTGCCTTTGTAGCTGGTCCCCACGCGCAACGACGTGTCCTTCACGTCGGACGCCTTCTCACCGAAGATCGCTCGCAAGAGTTTTTCTTCGGGCGTCAACTGCGTTTCGCCCTTCGGGGTCACCTTGCCGACCAGAATATCACCGGCTTTCACTTCGGCGCCGATGTAGACGATTCCGGACTCGTCGAGCTTGGCCAGCGCCGACTCGCCGACGTTGGGAATGTCACACGTGATCTCTTCGGGCCCGAGCTTCGTGTCACGCGCAATACACGTCAGTTCCTGAATGTGGATGCTCGTAAAGCGATCTTCCTGAACGACGCGCTCTGACACCAGGATCGAGTCTTCGAAGTTGTAGCCGTTCCACGGCATGAACGCGATACGCATGTTCTGACCCAGCGCGAGTTCGCCCATGTCGATCGACGGACCATCGGCAAGAATGTCGCCGCGCGCAATCTGATCACCTTTCTTGACCAGCGGGCGCTGGTTGATGCAGGTGTTCTGGTTCGAGCGCGTGAACTTGGTGAGATTGTAGATATCGACACCCGCTTCGCCCGCATCCGTTTCGCGATCGGCAACCCGCACCACGATCCGCGCCGCATCGACGCTGTCGATGACGCCACCGCGTTGCGCAATGACACACACACCGGAATCGCGCGCAACATGGCGTTCCATACCGGTGCCGACGAGCGGCTTTTCGGTACGGATCGTCGGTACGCCCTGGCGCTGCATGTTCGAACCCATCAGCGCGCGGTTCGCATCATCGTGTTCCAGAAACGGAATCAGGGCTGCCGCCACCGACACGACCTGCTTCGGCGAAACGTCCATGTAGTTGACGTTCTCCGGGGTCGCCTTCTCGAATTCGTTCTGGTGACGTACGTCAACGAGATCGCCGATAAACTGATCCTTGGCGTCGAGCTTCGAACTCGCCTGAGCAATGACGTATTCGGCTTCGTCGATCGCCGACAGGTACTCGATGTCGTGGGTCACTTTACCGCCGACGACTTTGCGATACGGCGTTTCGAGGAAGCCGTATTCGTTCGTCCGCGCGTACGTTGCGAGGCTGTTGATCAGACCGATGTTCGGGCCCTCCGGCGTTTCGATCGGGCAGACCCGACCATAGTGCGTGGGGTGCACGTCGCGCACTTCGAAGCCCGCTCGCTCGCGCGTCAGACCGCCCGGCCCCAACGCGGAAACGCGCCGCTTGTGCGTCACCTCCGACAACGGGTTGTTCTGGTCCATGAACTGCGACAGTTGGCTGGAGCCGAAGAACTCCTTGATCGCCGCGGCCACAGGCTTCGCGTTGATCATGTCCTGCGGCATCAAGCCTTCACTCTCTGCAAGCGATAGACGCTCCTTCACCGCGCGTTCGACGCGAATCAGCCCCACGCGGAACTGATTCTCCGCCATCTCACCCACCGAACGAACGCGCCGATTGCCGAGGTGGTCGATGTCATCGACGGTGCCTTTGCCGTTGCGAATCTCAATGAGCGTGCGCAGCACTTCGATGATGTCCTGCGCATCGAGGACACCGGAACCGACGGTCTCTTCGCGACCGAGGCGCCGGTTGAACTTCATGCGTCCAACCGCCGACAGATCGTATCGCTCCGGCGTGAAGAACAGGTTGTTGAACAGATTCTCCGCGGCCTCCTTGGTCGGCGGCTCCCCCGGACGCATCATGCGGTAGATTTCGACCAGCGCCTCGAGACGATTGCGCGTCGCATCGATGCGCAGCGTGTCAGAGACGTACGGCCCGCAATCGAGCTCATTCGTATAGATAGTCTCGATCGTCGACACCCCGGCTTCGAGCAGCAACTCCAGAACCTCTTCGGTGATCATGGTGTTGCACGGAACGAGGATTTCGCCGGTGTCCTGATTGACGATGTCGCGCGCGATGACGCGATCCAACATATATTCGCGCGGCACATCGAGACGGCGAAGGCCCGACTTCTCGAGCAGCCGAACGTGTCGTGCGGTGATGCGCCGACCTACTTCGACAATGGTGTCGCCTTTCTTGTCCTTGATTTCGAACGAAGCGACATCTCCGCGCATCCGCTCCGGAATCAGGTCGATCGAAAAGCCGTCTTTCTTGACATGAAACTGGTTCGTCTCGAAAAACATTTCGAGCATTTGCTCGGATGTGAAATCGAGCGCCCGCAGCAGGATCGTCGCAGGGAGTTTGCGCCGACGGTCGATGCGCACGAACACACAGTCCTTCGGGTCGAACTCGAAATCGAGCCATGACCCGCGATACGGGATGACGCGGCCGTTGTACAGCAGCTTGCCTGACGAGTGCGTTTTGCCACGGTCGTGATCGTAGAACACGCCCGGCGATCGGTGCAGCTGCGAGACGACCACACGCTCGGTGCCGTTGATGACGAAGGTGCCGTTTTCGGTCATGAGCGGGATCTCGCCCATGTAGACCTCCTGCTCCTTCACGTCTTTGACAGCCTTCGACGCGGACTCACGGTCATAGATGATCAATCGAACGCGAACGCGTAGCGGCGCCGCGTACGTGATGCCGCGGGAGACGCACTCTTTGACGTCGAAGATCGGATCACCCAAGCGATAATCGACATATTCGAGCGCCGCGTTGCCGGAATAGCTGACGATTGGGAAGACCGACCGAAACGCGGCATGCAGGCCGGCGTCACGACGATCCGTGGCGCTTCCGTTCAGCTGCAGAAACCGGTTGTACGAGTCGATCTGTATAGAGAGGAGGTACGGTATCTCCATGATCTCCGGCAACTTGCCGAAATCTTTTCGGATCCGCTTTTTCTCGGTAAAGCTGTACGCCATTCGAATCTCCCGGTTGCTCACGTTCTACGCCAAACTGCCATCGCCAACTGCGGAACTATCTATTTCCCGAACTCTTTCACTTTCCAGAACTCATCGCCTCAAACTCACTGTCCCAACGACAAAAGGCCGGGCCGGCGCAACCTTTCGGTCGCGCCGCCAGCCGTTCCATAGGGCACCTCGCCGAATCAAAGCCAAGCAGGTTACTTGAGCTCGACCGTTGCGCCGGCTTCTTCCAACTGCTTCTTGATCTCTTCCGCCTCTGCTTTGTTCACGCCTTCCTTCACGGACGATGGTGCGCCATCGACCAGATCCTTGGCTTCCTTCAAGCCAAGCCCCGTCACCGTGCGAACCGCCTTGATGACATTCACCTTCTTCTCGCCGACCGACGCGAGGAACACGTTGAATTCGGTCTGTTCTTCGACAACCGCGACCGCAGCGCCGGTGGCCGCCGGAGCAGCCGCAACGGCGGCTGCCGCCGTTACGCCGAATTTCTCTTCCATTGCCTGAACGAGTTCCACGACCTGCATGACACTCATGTCGGCGATTGCGTTCAAAATATCGTCTTTGGACAAAGCCATCTCGAAATCTCCTGACTAATCTTCGAATCTGCGTTTGTTTGGGTAAATTGCGGGATACCGCAGCGGCTAGGCCGTCGCTTCCTTTTGGTCGCGAACCGCCGCCAACGTGCGCACCAGTTTCCCGGGTATTTCGTTGAGTGTACGAGCCAGCTTGGCAACCGGCGCCTGCATAACCGCCATCAGAAGCGACAACGCCTCATCACGAGTGGGCAGTGTTGCGACACGGTCCAGTTGGTCGGCAGCCAGCAGAACACCACCGATGGACAACGCTTTGACTTCGAGTTTCTCGAAGGTCTTCACGTATTCCTTCAGCAGGCGCGCCGCAGCACCCGGTTCCTCCTGCGAAAATGCAACCAGGGTCGGCCCGACTAGCGCCCCTTGAAGGCACTCGTAATCCGTCCCGGCGACCGCACGTTTCGCCAACGTATTGCGTATGACCCTCATGTAGATGCCCGAGGCTCGCGCTTTCGCGCGAAGTTCGGTCATCTGGCCGACGGTCAAGCCGCGATAATCGGCCAACACGGCAGACAGCGCTTTTCCTGCAGCTTCGTTCACCTCAGCAACGATCGCTTGCTTGTGCTCGAGTTTCAGTGCCACCGATGCTCTCCTGGATGATGCCGGTTTCCCGGCCTACCTTTTCTAAGTGATCTGTCGTCGTCGACAGATCGGTTGCACGGCGAGACCCAGATCTCGGTCAAGACTCACCGCCTGCGTGGGCTCCTGCGACTTAAGCCGGTCCAGCAGCCTGGGCCGACACCCACGGTCTTTGACGGACCCCGACGCGAACGTCGCGGCGCCTCCAAAACAATCCAGTATCCGCTCAGCCCTCCAGAGAGGCCTGATCGATCGCCACGCCCGGTCCCATCGTCGTCGATAGCGTGACCTTCTTCAGGTAGACACCTTTCGCCGATGCCGGTTTGGCCTTTCTCAAATCAGCCATCAATGCTTCCAAGTTCTCTTTGATCTCCTTGGTTCCAAATCCAACCTTGCCCACGCTGCCGTGGACGATCCCGGCCTTGTCGGCGCGAAACTGGACCTGCCCGGACTTGGCGTTACGCACTGCGGTCTCGACATCCGGTGTCACCGTGCCGGTTTTCGGGTTCGGCATCAGGCCGCGCGGACCGAGCACCTTGCCCAGCTGACCGACGATTCGCATCGCGTCAGGTGTCGCAATGACAACATCGAAATTCAGCTCACCGGCCTTGATCTGCTCTGCGAGATCTTCGAACCCGACGATGTCCGCGCCCGCCGCGCTCGCCTTTTCTGCATTCGCCCCCTGGGCAAAAACCGCCACGCGCGTTTCCCTGCCGGTGCCGTGCGGCAACGTCGTAGCGCCGCGAACCGCCTGGTCCGATTTGCGCGGATCGACACCGAGATTGACCGCCACGTCAATCGATTCCTTGAACTTGGTCGTTGCCACTTCATTGAGTAGCTTCACGGCATCGTCGATCGGGTAAGCGCGCTCCCTATCGATCTTCGCCGCAATCGCCTTCATGCGTTTGGAGAGCCGCGCCATGCTAAAGCCCCTCCACTTCGATGCCGGCGCTGCGAGCGCTACCGGCAATTGTTCGAACAGCGGCCTCCATTCCAGCGGCCGTCAGATCCGGTGTCTTCAAACGCGCGATTTCTTCGACTTGCGCGCGCGTCACCTTACCCACCTTGTTGGCGTTGGGAATCGCACTGCCTTTGTCGATACCTGCCGCTTTGCGAAGTAACACCGCCGCAGGCGGCGTCTTCTTGATGAATGTGAAACTCCGATCGCTGTATACGGTGATCACGACCGGAATAGGCATGCCGGCTTCCATGCTCTGGGTATCGGCGTTGAACGCCTTGCAGAACTCCATGATGTTCACGCCGTGCTGACCCAGTGCGGGACCCACGGGCGGGCTTGGGTTCGCCTTCCCCGCCGGCACTTGCAACCGTATGTATGCCTGTACTTTCTTCGCCATGTAGCGCTCCTTGTATGGGTTCAAGCGTACGTTGACTAGGCAATCGCACTCCCCGGGTGGCCAGCCGGCCAATCATCGCTATCCAATACCTGTATCCGTTACTCGCGTGCAGCTACACACGTCACTCACGCACCACCATCAGCCCTTCTCCACCTGAGCAAAATCAAGCTCGACCGGCGTCGAACGACCAAAGATCGTCACCGCGACTACCAGACGGCTCTTCTCGTAGTTCACCTGCTCGACGACGCCGTTGAAGTCATTGAACGGGCCATCCATCACCCGCACGAGTTCACCCGGTTCGTAAACCGTTTTCGGTGTGGCCTTGTCGCCGCCGGTCTCCACCCGATCGAGAATCGCATTCGCCTCGGCCTCGGTGAGCGGCGCGGGACGATCGGCCTTGCCGCCAATGAAGCCCATGACACGGGGAGTCTCTTTGACCAGGTGCCAGGTCTCATCGTTCAACTCCATCTCCACAAGCACGTAGCCTGGGAAGAACTTGCGTTCGCTGCGACGCTTTTGTCCCGCGCGCATTTCCACTACTTCTTCCGTCGGCACCAGAACCTGTCCGAAGTACTCGTCGAGCTTCGAAAGGCCAATGCGTTCCTTGAGCGCCCGAGCAACGTTTTTTTCGAAGCCCGAATAGGCGTGCACCACGTACCAACGTTTCGCCATCGCGCTACCCGATCACAACTGAAACAATCCAGCTCAACAGCGAGTCGAGCCCCCAGAGAATCATCGAGAACACCAACACCAACCCAACCACGATGAAGGTGGTCTGGGTTGTCTCCTGACGATTTGGCCAAACCACACGCCGAATCTCGACACGCGATTCCTTGATCAAGGTCCAAAGCGCCTTGCCCTGGTTCGTTTGAAACGTCACCAACGCAGCAACTGCGGCCAGCGCGAGCAGCGCGAGCACCCTGTAAAGCAGCGATTGATCCTGGTAATACCAGTTGCCGAAAACACCGCCAGCCACCACCGCGGCAACGACGATCCATTTGAACCAATCCGTCAGCGACTGGCCGGGCTCGGTATGTGTGCTCATCACCTGACTCGAGATCCTTACGACGATCTAGTGGCAGGCCAGGAGGGAATCGAACCCCCAACCTGCGGTTTTGGAGACCGCTGCTCTACCAATTGAGCTACTGGCCTAAAGCTCTATCACTCGACGATTTTGACGACGACGCCGGCGCCGACGGTACGACCCCCTTCGCGGATCGCGAACCGCAACCCCTCATCCATCGCAATCGGATTGATCAATGTCACGATCATGTTCACGTTGTCCCCCGGCATCACCATCTCCACATCCGCCGGCAACTCAACCGACCCCGTAACATCCGTCGTACGAAAGTAAAACTGCGGCCGATAACCCTTGAAGAACGGTGTATGCCGCCCTCCCTCATCCTTCGACAACACATACACTTCCGCTTCGAACTTGGTATGCGGTGTGATCGAACCCGGCTTCGCCAATACCTGGCCTCGCTCAACGTCGTCCCGCTTCGTACCCCGCAACAACACCCCAACGTTCTCGCCCGCTCGACCCTCATCCAACAACTTGCGGAACATCTCCACTCCCGTACACGTCGTACGCGTCGTGTCCTTGATCCCGACAATCTCGATCTCTTCCCCCACCTTGATCACGCCTCGGTCGATCCGTCCCGTCACCACCGTGCCGCGGCCCGAAATCGAAAATACATCCTCAATCGGCATCAAAAACGGCAGGTCCACCGCCCGTTCCGGTTCCGGAATGTACTCATCCAGCGTCTCCACCAGCTTCATCACGCTCGGCACACCCAACTCACTCGTATCACCTTCCAGCGCCTTCAACGCACTGCCAATAATGATCGGTGTGTCGTCCCCCGGAAATTCATACCGGTCCAACAGTTCCCGGACCTCCATCTCCACCAACTCCAGCAACTCCGCATCGTCAACCATGTCCGCCTTGTTCAGATACACCACAATCCGCGGTACACCCACCTGACGCGACAACACAATGTGTTCCCGTGTCTGCGGCATCGGACCATCCGCCGCCGACACCACCAAAATCGCTCCGTCCATCTGCGCCGCACCCGTGATCATGTTCTTCACGTAATCCGCGTGTCCCGGACAGTCCACATGCGCGTAGTGACGCTTCGGCGACTCGTATTCCACGTGCGACGTATTGATCGTAATACCCCGTTCCCGCTCCTCCGGCGCATTGTCAATCTGATCAAACGCCTTCAACTCCCCCTTCCCCCACGCGTCAAAACAAACCTTCGTCAACGCCGCCGTCAACGTCGTCTTACCATGGTCTACATGACCTATCGTCCCCACATTTACATGCGGCTTGCTTCGCTCAAACTTCGCTTTGGACATTTTTCTGACCGCCTCCTTCTAAAATGGTCCCGGTGTTACGGAAAATTCGCGTTCGATCTCGGGGATTGTGGTGCTCACAACCGGATTCGAACCGGTGGCCTCTTCCTTACCAAGGAAGTGCTCTACCTACTGAGCTATGTGAGCAATAGAGCTTCCAGCTACTGCGGCCGACATCCGCGAACGCGAATCGACCCAGAGTTCGGGAAGGCATCCGCTCGATGGAGCGGGTAGCGGGAATCGAACCCGCACCATCAGCTTGGAAGGCTGAGGTTCTACCATTGAACCATACCCGCCGCACAATTCTTTCCACCTCACTGGCGCGACCAACGTGTACCAACTCCGCTGGCCAATTCGCAAAGACTTCGTCGTCTTGCGGGTTCGATTCAGACTGCCTGGTGGAGGGGGTAGGATTCGAACCTACGAAGGCTAAGCCGTCAGATTTACAGTCTGATCCCTTTGACCGCTCGGGAACCCCTCCGAGCAAGGACGCGCGATTCTGCCCGCGACCCCCAACCATGTCAACGACAGAGAGGGCGTTATCCCTGTAAATGCAAGCACTTACGTTATCGTTTGACACTGCGTGACCCGCGCTTGGTGCCGCCACAAGGAGTTGAACCCTGGACCATCTCATTACAAATGAGCTGCTCTACCAACTGAGCTATGGCGGCCGAAATGGGGGCGGCATTCTATAGAATGCGCGGTTGGCACGCAACGATTCGGAACTCGGTGCCTACCTGCGCATTCAATACTCACCCCGAAGTGACACCTCCCCGGCGCTGAAATGACGGACACCTTGTTCCGTCTCCAAGATGATTTCGCCGTTGTCTGTGACACCTCGGGCGACGCCTGCGACCGATTCACTCGCGCTGATCAGACGAACGCCGTGGTGCTGATGTGCATGCAAAGCCTCCCACTCCGAGCGCATCGATGCGAATCCTTTCGCCTCGAAAAGCCGCATCAGGTCGTGAATGCTGTTGATCAACGCGGCCACGAGGTCGTTGCGCGAAACGTTTAGATTTCGATCCAGCGCGTCCCCAACAGGCAAACCAAGGCGTGCGCCGATTTCGACGTTGGATCCCACATTGATCCCAACGCCAATAACCACATCCAGCGGACGGGAGATCCGGACGATTTCGATCAGTATCCCGCCCAGCTTGTTTCCGTCGAGAAGGATGTCGTTCGGCCATTTGAGCGAGACTCCGGTGACACCGGACCGCTCCAGCGCATCTGCAACCGCCACGCCAACAACCAGACTGAGCGGCGCAACGTCGGCCATCGCAACCGAGATACTGGCGCCCAACGACAGCGCGATATTGCCGCCCGCCGGCGTCAACCATGTCCGGCCCCGGCGCCCCCTTCCATGTGTTTGTCGTTCGGCGATACATACGATGCCGTCGATCGCCTCGGCGGCAGCTCGTTTCATCAGGTGCGTGTTCGTCGAGTCAATCTCGAGATGGATGTCGAGTTCCTTCAGCCAGCGCGCGGCATCGAGCGAAAGACCCGCCTGAATGACTTCGCTTCTGAGCGGCTGATGAATGGAGCGCATTTCTTTGTATCGAGACATTCGGACCGACCCGCCGAATATATCTGACCTCGTCGCATTGCGTATCCGCTTCCCAGAAACGACAAGGCCCACCAAAGGTGGGCCTTGTTTACTAAGAAGCCTGACGATGTCCTACTCTCACATGGGGAGACCCCACACTACCATCGGCGCTGAGCCGTTTCACTACTGAGTTCGGGATGGGATCAGGTGGTTCCGACTCGCTATCGTCGTCAGGCAAACCGCTAAACCGGTGCCAGAACAAATTGGATTCAATGCAGGTTCGATGCGTCGGATACGCTGGGTTATATGGTCAAGCCTCACGGGCAATTAGTACGGGTTAGCTCAACGCCTCGCAGCGCTTACACACCCCGCCTATCAACCTCGTAGTCTACGAGGGCCCTTCAGGATCCGAAGATCAGTGAGATCTCATCTTGAGGGGGGCTTCCCGCTTAGATGCTTTCAGCGGTTATCCCTTCCGGACATAGCTACCCGGCAATGCCACTGGCGTGACAACCGGAACACCAGAGGTCCGTCCACTCCGGTCCTCTCGTACTAGGAGCAGCTCCTCTCAAATCTCATACGCCCACGGCAGATAGGGACCGAACTGTCTCACGACGTTCTAAACCCAGCTCGCGTACCACTTTAAATGGCGAACAGCCATACCCTTGGGACCGGCTTCAGCCCCAGGATGTGATGAGCCGACATCGAGGTGCCAAACACCGCCGTCGATGTGAACTCTTGGGCGGTATCAGCCTGTTATCCCCGGAGTACCTTTTATCCGTTGAGCGATGGCCCTTCCATACAGAACCACCGGATCACTAAGACCGTCTTTCGACCCTGCTCGACTTGTCAGTCTCGCAGTCAAGCGCGCTTCTGCCTTTACACGCAACGCATGATTTCCGACCATGCTGAGCGCACCTTCGTGCTCCTCCGTTACTCTTTGGGAGGAGACCGCCCCAGTCAAACTACCCACCACACACTGTCCTCGACCCGGATAACGGGTCAGAGTTAGAACCCCGACATGACCAGGGTGGTATTTCAAGGTTGGCTCCACCGAAACTAGCGTCCCGGTTTCAAAGCCTCCCACCTATCCTACACAGGTCAGGTCAAAGTCCAGTGTGAAGCTATAGTAAAGGTTCACGGGGTCTTTCCGTCTAGCCGCGGGTACACGGCATCTTCACCGCGATTTCAATTTCACTGAGTCTCGGGTGGAGACAGTGTCGCCATCGTTACGCCATTCGTGCAGGTCGGAACTTACCCGACAAGGAATTTCGCTACCTTAGGACCGTTATAGTTACGGCCGCCGTTTACCGGGGCTTCGATCAGGAGCTTCGCCGAAGCTAACCCCATCAATTAACCTTCCGGCACCGGGCAGGCGTCACACCCTATACGTCCACTTACGTGTTTGCAGAGTGCTGTGTTTTTAATAAACAGTCGCAGCGACCTGGTATCTTCGACCCCCTTCCGCTCGAGCCGCGAGGGCTTTCACGTAATAGGGGCGCACCTTCTCCCGAAGTTACGGTGCCATTTTGCCTAGTTCCTTCACCCGAGTTCTCTCAAACGCCTTGGTATTCTCTACCCGACCACCTGTGTCGGTTTGGGGTACGGACATCTATTGCCTGACGCTTAGAAGTTTTTCTTGGAAGCATGGCATTAACCACTTCCCTCTCGTATAGGAGAGGTTCGTCGTCACGCCTCAGCGTTAGGATTCCGGATTTGCCTAGAATCCCCGCCTACGCGCTTAAACCTGGATAACCATCACCAGGCCGGCCTAGCCTTCTCCGTCACTCCATCGCAGCAATATCTGGTGCCGGAATATTAACCGGCTTCCCATCGACTACGCCTTTCGGCCTCACCTTAGGATCCGACTCACCCTGCGCCGACGAACGTTGCGCAGGAACCCTTGGTCTTTCGGCGGGGAGGATTTTCACCTCCCTTATCGTTACTCATGTCAGCATTCGCACTTCCGATACCTCCAGCGAACCTCACGATTCACCTTCGACGGCGTACGGAACGCTCCCCTACCACACGACATCCGAAGATGTCGTATTCGCAGCTTCGGTACACGGTTTGAGCCCCGTTACATCTTCCGCGCGGGCCGACTCGACCAGTGAGCTATTACGCTTTCTTTAAAGGATGGCTGCTTCTAAGCCAACCTCCTGGCTGTCTGTGCCTTCCCACATCGTTTCCCACTTAACCGTAATTTAGGGACCTTAGCTGGCGATCTGGGTTGTTTCCCTCTTGACGACGGACGTTAGCACCCGCCGTCTGTCTCCCTCGATTGCACTCGCTGGTATTCGGAGTTTGCATGGGGTTGGTAAGCCGGGATGGCCCCCTAGCCCAAACAGTGCTCTACCCCCAGCGGTGATACGAGAGGCGCTACCTAAATAGCTTTCGGGGAGAACCAGCTATCTCCGGGCTTGATTAGCCTTTCACTCCTAGCCACAGGTCATCCCCTACTTTTTCAACAGTAGTGGGTTCGGGCCTCCAGTTCGTGTTACCGAACCTTCACCCTGCCCATGGCTAGATCGCCCGGTTTCGGGTCTATTCCCAGCGACTAAACGCCCTATTGAGACTCGGTTTCCCTACGGCTCCCCTAGACGGTTAACCTTGCCACTGAAAATAACTCGCTGACCCATTATACAAAAGGTACGCCATCACCCCTCCGAAGAAGGGCTCTGACTGCTTGTACGCACTTGGTTTCAGGTTCTATTTCACTCCCCTCACCGGGGTTCTTTTCGCCTTTCCCTCACGGTACTGGTTCACTATCGGTCAGCTGGGAGTATTTAGCCTTGGAGGATGGTCCCCCCACGTTCAGACAGGATGTCACGTGTCCCGCCTTACTCGATTTCACTACGCGGACGTTTTCATGTACGGGACTCTCACCCTCTATGGTGTGACTTTCCAGACACTTCCACTAACGTTCCACGAAGCTTAAGGGCTAATCCCCGTTCGCTCGTCGCTACTAAGGGAATCTCGGTTGATTTCTTTTCCTCCGGGTACTGAGATATTTCAGTTCCCCGGGTTCGCTTCTACGTCCTATTTATTCAGACGTAGATACCGCCGAAGCGGTGGGTTTCCCCATTCGGAAATCCCCGGATCAAAGCCTGTTTGCCGGCTCCCCGAGGCTTATCGCAAGCTACAACGTCCTTCATCGCCTCCAGCTGCCAAGGCATCCACCAAATGCGCTTTTCTGCTTGACCATATAACCCAACGCACCGCTTAGGATGCTCGAATCACACGATCTCAATCGCCAACATACCTTGACGCATCAAACTGCTGCGGACGGCCAATCTCGAACGATCGGACACTCCACAGCCTCTTCTTGTCGCATCGACACGATCGTCGAATGCAACCAGTAACTGCATTGAATCCAAATTGTTAAAGAACTTGCGCCACGGCGCAAAGAGCTCACATCTAGTGATTGGCACCACTAGATGTGCGCTCTCAAAGCTGCGTCGCCATCGGTCGAATTGGTGGAGCCGAGGAGGATCGAACTCCTGACCTCCTGCGTGCAAGGCAGGCGCTCTCCCAGCTGAGCTACGGCCCCTCGAGAACTGCCAATGTCCGTGTTGCTCTAGATGGTGGGTCTGGGAAGATTTGAACTTCCGACCTCACCCTTATCAGGGGTGCGCTCTAACCAACTGAGCTACAGACCCGACTTCGGTCGCCCCAACGAGCGCCGTGCGCTCCATACAACAACCATGTCGACGCAATTCAGCAAGCCATTCGTGTGAGCGCGGGAAAGTCGCAATGAACCTTGATGCCGCATCGACTCAGCTCATAAAGCGTCGTTGATGAGGCCTTTCGTTTAAGGAGGTGATCCAGCCGCAGGTTCCCCTACGGCTACCTTGTTACGACTTCGTCCCAGTCATGGACCACACCGTGGTAACCGTCCCCCCGAAGGTTAGACTAGCCACTTCTGGTGCAATCCACTCCCATGACGTGACGGGCGGTGTGTACAAGGCCCGGGAACGTATTCACCGCGACATGCTGATTCGCGATTACTAGCGATTCCGACTTCACGGAGTCGAGTTGCAGACTCCGATCCGGACTACGAACGGTTTTTTGGGATTCGCTCCCCCTCGCGGGATAGCAACCCTTTGTGCCGCCCATTGTAGCACGTTTGTAGCCCACCCCGTGAGGGCCATGATGACTTGACGTCATCCCCACCTTCCTCCGGTTTGTCACCGGCAGTCTCCTTAGAGTTCCCGGCATGACCCGCTGGCAAATAAGGACAAGGGTTGCGCTCGTTACGGGACTTAACCCAACATCTCACGACACGAGCTGACGACAGCCATGCAGCACCTGTCACTCGGTTCCCGAAGGCACCAAGGCATCTCTGCCAAGTTCCGAGGATGTCAAGGGGTGGTAAGGTTCTTCGCGTTGCATCGAATTAAACAACATGCTCCACCGCTTGTGCGGGCCCCCGTCAATTCATTTGAGTTTTAGCCTTGCGGCCGTACTCCCCAGGCGGAGAACTTATCGCGTTAGCTACGCCACTAAACCCTCAAGGGATCCAACGGCTAGTTCTCATCGTTTACGGCGTGGACTACCAGGGTATCTAATCCTGTTTGCTCCCCACGCTTTCGCGCCTCAGCGTCAGTATCGATCCAGGAGGCCGCCTTCGCCACTGGTATTCCTTCCTATATCTACGCATTTCACCGCTACACAGGAAATTCTACCTCCCTCTACCGTACTCTAGTCGGCCAGTTTGAAATGCAATTCCCAGGTTGAGCCCGGGGATTTCACATCCCACTTAACAAACCGCCTACGCGCGCTTTACGCCCAGTGATTCCGATTAACGTTCGCACCCTCCGTATTACCGCGGCTGCTGGCACGGAGTTAGCCGGTGCTTCTTCTGTGGTTAACGTCAAGACTCAAGGGTGTTAGCCCTGAGCTTTTCTTCACCGCTGAAAGTGCTTTACAACCCGAAGGCCTTCTTCACACACGCGGCATGGCTGGGTCAGGCTTGCGCCCATTGCCCAAGATTCCTAACTGCTGCCTCCCGTAGGAGTCTGGACCGTGTCTCAGTTCCAGTGTGGCTGATCGTCCTCTCAGACCAGCTACGGATCGTCGCCTTGGTAGGCTTTTACCCCACCAACTAGCTAATCCGACGCAGGCTCCTCCAATAGCGCGAGGTCCGAAGATCCCCCGCTTTCCTCCGTAGAGCGTATGCGGTATTAGCCCGAGTTTCCCCGGGTTGTCCCCCACTACTAGGTAGATTCCTACGTGTTACTCACCCGTCCGCCACTCGTCAGCCGGAAGCAAGCTTCCGCTGTTACCGTTCGACTTGCATGTTTTAGGCCTGCCGCCAACGTTCAATCTGAGCCATGATCAAACTCTTCACTTTTTAACGTCTCGCTTTGTCTCTTCCGAAGAAAAGACGCAGCTACAAGAATAAACGCTTGGTTCATTCCAAACTTTCGGGCGCCCACACGAATGGCTTGCTTAAGTTTTTAAAGAGCGGGCCGCACGGGTGTCCGGCGACCAAGGGGTGCGTATTATACGCAGCGACTTTTGCTTAGCAAGGGGCGCCCGAAGACGATTCTCGCTCCCCCGACGGGCGCCGTTTCACCAATTGATTCGCTGTCAAACGCTGCATTTTCATCGTCGGTGAGTTGCCAAACACCACGCTTTCTTACCGCGTCTGATTAGATGGTAGCGGCCAAACAGAGCGGACTCGCGCACCAAAACAGCGTCGAGATCCGCGGCGACCGAGCCGTTCACGTGGACCCCACCGCTCTGGACAAGCTTGCGAGCTGCACTACGCGACGGCGCCATCGAACTCTTCGCGAGCACTGCAACGAGACCATTATCCCCATCCTCGATTTCACATGAGGCGATGCCGTCCAGA
This sequence comes from uncultured Gammaproteobacteria bacterium, assembly GCA_963812255.1. Lineage (GTDB taxonomy): Bacteria > Pseudomonadota > Gammaproteobacteria > Pseudomonadales > Azotimanducaceae > DATJGR01. Next base: position 1,242,299 of record CAWEUM010000003.1, read on the forward strand.
TGAAGCTGCTCGAGATCTGCCAGCGTCAGATCGCGCACGTTTCCGCCGAACAGTACCGAGGAGATTCGTTGCGCGGAATCGAGACCAACACCACCGTGCACCAATTGCGTCACCTCACGGGCGAGCCTGCGCTGCGCCTCACGCTTTTCCGGAGCGGCCACCAAAAGATCACCCAGTTGAGCAATTTCTTCTACATCGACAAACGTAAACGCGCCGAGGTATCGCAGCACGTCCGCGTCGGCGGTATTCAGCCAGAACTGATAGAACGCATATGGCGAGGTCCGTCGAGGATCAAGCCAGACCGTGCCGGTCTCGGTCTTGCCGAATTTCGTTCCGTCGGACTTCGTAATCAGCGGAACAGTCAACGCGAAGGCCTCGCGATTCAGCGTTCGACGTACCAGGTCCATGCCCGCAGTAATGTTGCCCCACTGATCACTACCTCCAACTTGAAGTGTGCATTCGTAGCGTTTGCACAGCTCCATGTAATCCATCGATTGAAGCAACATGTAGCTGAATTCGGTGAAGGAGATGCCGGATTCGGGCTGGCTCAACCTCGAACGAACGGAGTCCTTTTGCATCATTGCATTGACCGAGAAGTGCTTCCCGACGTCACGCAAGAAACTGATGATGTCGACGCGCTGCGTCCACTCGAGATTGTCGACGACGATCGCAGGATTGTTTCCTGTCAGATCGATCAAACTAGAAACCTGGTCGCGAATCCGCTCTACCCAGCCTTCGACGACTTCGCGCTCATTCAACGCCCGTTCGGCACCTTTGAACGACGGATCACCAATTAGCCCGGTGGCGCCGCCCACAAGGACGATTGGGCGATGTCCGTAGAGTTGAAATCGACGCAGCGTCAGCAGTGGCACTAAGCTGCCGATATGGAGACTGTCGGCGGTGGGATCGAATCCGCCATAGAGCGTCCGCGGGCCGGCAACAAGATGCGCGTCCAATCGCGCGCGATCCGAGATTTGAGCGACCAGCTCGCGCTGATCCAGCTCTGAGATCGGTGAGCCAGACATGATTGAGTTGTTAGGGGAATTCGGCCCGGAACGATAGCAGACACACTTCGATTCGGACAGCGAACGGTACGAACGGAGGACTTTCCCCGCGTCGCCGCTGCACCCTATACTTGCCAACCCAGACGCGCTGTCATTCACACGACCGACCCTCCTATTTTGCGTCCGAATCCTTCCATGGGAATACTGCGTCGATTCCCCAAGACTCACACCGCGATCGTCGGTCTGATTGCGTTGCCACTGATTGCGCTTCTAGTCTCGCAAACTCGAGTGGAACCAGCCGATGCGGCGGCGCCGACGGGCAGCGCCGACGCTCCGTCGACCCGGGTCGGCATCAGCACATCGGTTGACGCCACTGAGATCCCTGTCGCGACGCCGGCCCACCAAGTTGCGACAAACCCCGATGTGGCACCCTCCGAACTGATCGAAAGGGTACGCGCGGGCGATAGCTTGGCGAGAATCTTCAAGCGGGTTTCACTGCCACCTGGTGATCTCGCGGCCGTTCTCGAGAGCGGTTCACTGTCCGCGGCCCTTAAACGTATCTATCCCGACAACGAACTGCGGTTCATCACGTCCTCGGACGGGAGACTGATGAAACTCTCGTACGCGGTCGATCGGCTCCACACTCTGGAATTCGCGCGACAAGATACGCATTTTGTCGCGAGACGCATCACCCGCAAGGCAGATGTAGCGACCGCGTACAAACACGGCACGATAGATCAGTCGCTGTTTGCCACGAGCCAGAGAATCGGTTTGAGCGACGCAGTCACCTTGCGCCTTGCCCAGATCTTCCAATGGGATGTCGATTTCGTGCTCGACATCCGCAACGGCGACGAATTTTCAATGCTGTTCGAGGAAACCTACGTCAACGACGAATTCGTGGGCTACGGCAAGATCCTCGCGGCTGAGTTCATCAATCGAGCGACACGATACCGAGCCGTCTACTATGTGGACGCCAGCGGTCGTGGCGACTACTACAGCGCATCCGGCGAGAGCATGCGCAAAGCGTTTCTCCGCGCACCCGTTGAATTCAGTCGGATCAGCTCGAACTTCAATCTGCGTCGGTTCCATCCGATCCAGAAGCGTGTGATGCCCCATCGCGGTATCGACTACGTGGCGCCGACCGGCACACCGATTCTCGCGGCTGGCGACGGTCGCGTGGTGAGCGCCACGCGAACGGTGCCGAACGGCAACTACATCGTCGTGCAGCATGGCAACTCCATCCAGACGAAATATCTGCACCTATCGAAGTTTGGACGAGGCATCCGAAGCGGTTCGCGCGTCAGCCAGGGGCAAGTAATCGGGTACGTCGGAGCCACGGGTTGGGCAACTGCCCCCCATCTCCACTACGAGTTCCTCGTCAATGGCACGCACCGAAACCCGCGAACCGTTGCGTTACCGAAAGCACAGCCTGTTCCGGCAAGCGAGCTCGCCCGCTTCCGGACGCAATCGGTGGCGCTGCTCGCTCAACTGGACAGCCATCGGAACGACGTCCAGCTCGCGAGAAATCCGTAAAAATAGGGGATCAGATCGAGAAGGAGTTGCCGCAACCGCAGGTCGACGACGCGTTTGGGTTTTGCACAACGAATTGCGCGCCCTGCAGATCCTCGCGATAGTCCACTTCGGCACCTGCGAGATATTGAAAGCTCATCGGGTCCACAACCATCGTGACGCCATCGTTCTCGACAAGTGCGTCGTCTTCGGCAACGTCCTCGTCGAAAGTAAAACCGTACGAGAATCCTGAGCACCCGCCGCCTGTAATGAATACACGCAGCTTCAGCGCGTCGTTGCCTTCGTCCTCAATGAGGTCGCGCACCTTATGCGCGGCTCGATCCGAGAAATGAATATCGGGCAACTTTGCGTTCGCACCAACCGTTTCAGTTTCCATAACTCAGGATTATCGGGGGATGCGCGGCAACGGTCAATCGAAGACCCAGTCAGCGCGCTTCCTCGCTGACCAAAGGTAGCGGATGCACGTTACTCCTCGCGTCGGCTTCGTTCTGTACATGCACCAACTGACCATCGACCATCGCGCCGAGTTGCATCTCAATCAGCGTGTAGTAGACGTTGCCGGAAATTCGCGCCTGCGGCGCCAACTCGACTCGCGTCCCTGCGTGCACATCACCCTCTACGCGCCCGTTGACGACGACGAACGGCGCATTGATCTGGCCCGTCACGGATCCAACGTCACTGATTGTCAGCGTCGCCTCACTGCCCGCTTCAGCCAACACGTTCCCTTCGATGTGACCATTGACATACAACTGGTCCGCGAAACGTACTTCGCCGACCACGGAAGTGTTCTCGGCGATCAGGGTCGCGCCCTTACCCATCTTCGTCATCGGTTTCTTGCTCATCATGCTCAATGCTCCTGGAGCGTCCAGTTGAAGGTCTTTTCAACTCGCTTTCCATTCCTTCCGGCCATTGTCGCCGCGACGACAACCTGCTCCGGCTCAACCCCATCCGGGACCGTCAGCGTTCCGGAAAACGCCTGGAAGTAGCGGAATTTGAAGCTGAGAGGATATGACTCGACCGGCGTCAATTCCGTGAGCGGCAGCACTACTTGCCCGTTGTCCGACGTCGCGACCACTTCGATTGTTACCTTGCCGCTCGCCCAACTGTTCTTTGCTGCCGCCTGCGTCAGCAGCAGTCGATAATTGAATTCGCCCGGCTCCCCGCCCGAACTGAGCTCGAGCTTTTCAACACGCAATCCGCGTTGCGCGCCTTCCGGTGTCATCAACTGACGATAAAACAATACCTCGTCTTGTGAAGCCGCCAGTTCGTCACGCAATGATTTGATCGTCTGTCGAAGACTCTCACTGGCGTCGCCATCGACCACCTGATTCAGCTGGATGTCCGCGAGTTTCCGTTCGAGTTCAACGACGCGCTCTTGTGAGGATCGATCATTCACTGCGTCCGACCCGCCCGCGGTCGCCCGATGTTGCGCGCCAATCCAATAGCCGCCATACCCGATCGCTGCGGCGATCGGGAGCGCAATCAAAATCGTCAGTGCCTTGCGCGCCGGGCGATGCGCCACGACTTTCATCCGCAATGAAGAGGAGGCTCGATTCATAAGGCAGCGCTCATTCGGATGCTTCCTATACTAGAATGTCGGGCTTGTCAGGTTCGCAGACGGCGTCGACATGCTGGAACAGTCGATCGAGGTGCCTTTGAGTGGATCGCATCACGTCGATTGCGATTGAACATGCTGTGGGTCAAAGCCGCGCATCTGCTGTTCGTGATTTTCTGGTTCGCGGGCATCTTCTATCTACCGCGGTTGTTCGTGTATCACTCAATGGCAACCGATCGGATCAGCATCGAGCGATTCAAAGTCATGGAACGCAAGCTTTATCGCGGCATCATGACACCGTCTGCCGTGATTGCGCTTCTGCTCGGGGTTTGGTTGCTGGCGGCGTCATGGGACGCTTTCGCCTACGCGGGATGGATGCATGCGAAGCTCGCGTTGGTCGCTGTGCTGATCTGCTATCACGCTTATTGTGGCTTCATCGTCGCGGTATTTGCCCGCGATGAAAACACCAGGAGTGATCGATTCTATCGGTGGTTCAACGAAGCACCCATCCTGATCCTGGTCGGCATCGTGCTGCTCGTTATCGTCAAACCCTTCTGAGACAACACTCCATGGCCCGATACACGAAATCCGAGCAATTGATTCGCCGTGCGGAGTTCAGCATTCCGGGCGGAGTCAATTCGCCGGTCAGAGCGTTCCGAGGCGTCGGCGGCACACCGATATTCTTCGAATCCGCTCAGGGCGCCGAGCTGATCGACGTCGACGGAAACACCTATATCGACTATGTCGGCGCATGGGGACCCATGATTCTTGGCCACGGTCACCCCACCGTACGCGCCGCGATTGCGAATCAGCTGGAGCGTTCGATGGGGTTCGGTGCACCCACTGAACTGGAGGTTAGGCTGGCGGAGAAGGTCCGGGCGATGATGCCGAGCATCGAAAAGGTGCGCATGGTCAACTCCGGGACGGAAGCAACGATGTCCGCGATTCGCTTGGCGCGGGGATTCACGGGACGCGACCTGGTGATCAAGTTCGCCGGCTGCTATCACGGACACGCGGACGCTTTGCTGGTCAAAGCCGGCTCCGGATTGCTCACCCTGGGCATCCCCAACTCACCCGGCGTGCCCGAGGACACCGTCAAGCACACGCTCAGTCTCCCGTTCAACGACGAAGGCGCCGTGCGCCAGGCATTCACGCAGTATGGAGATCGAGTCGCGTGTGTGATCGTCGAACCGATCGCCGGAAACATGGGTTGCATCCCTCCGCAACCGGGATTTCTGGAGTCGCTACGCGAAGTCACCCAACGACACGGCGCGCTGCTGATATTCGATGAGGTGATGACGGGATTTCGAGTTGCCCGCGGCGGAGCTCAATCGTTGTACGCGATCGAACCCGACCTGACGACGCTCGGCAAGATTGTCGGCGGCGGCTTGCCGGTTGGGGCATTTGGCGGTCGCCGCGAGATCATGGACCAGATCGCACCGCTGGGACCGATCTACCAGGCCGGCACACTATCCGGCAGCCCGCTCGCCATGGCCGCTGGCCTCGCGACGCTCGCGGAACTCGACAACGAGGCGTTCTACGACCGCCTTGCCGCGTCCACACGACGTATCGCCGACGGTCTGGCAGCCGCTGCGACGCGACACAACGTTGCCGTTAGGGTGAACTGGGTCTGCGGCATGTTCAGTCTGTTCTTCACTTCGATGTCCCATGTCCGAAATCTCGACGATGTCAGCGCCTCGGACACGGCAAGCTTCAGTTGCCTGTTTCATGCCCTTCTTGCACGCGGCGTCTATCTTGCACCATCGGCGTTCGAAGCGGGTTTCGTCAGCGCTGCGCACGGCGCCCAACAGATTGCGGCCACCCTAGCCGCCGCGGACCAGGCATTCGCAGAGGTGGCAGCTCGATGAAGCAGTACGATGTCTACGCGCTCGGCAACGCACTCGTGGATATGGAATTCAGCGTAGACGACGCGTTTCTGCGCCGCCACGCGATCGACAAGGGCCATGTCATGCTCGTCGACGAAGCTCGCATCGAAGAACTACTCGAGAGTCTCAGAGACCTCCCCTCGACGCGCATGAGCGGGGGTTCCGCGGCGAACACCCTGATTGCGGCGCAAGCGTTCGGTTGCACAACCTTCTATTCGTGCAAGGTCGCCAACGATGATGTTGGGGCGTTTTTCTTGCAGGATCTGGCGACAATCGGAGTCGCCACCAATCTACAAAACCCCGCGAACGACGCAAAATCCGGACGCTGCCTGGTTCTCATCACGCCGGATGCCGAACGTTCGATGAGCACATTCCTGGGCGTCTCGGACAAGCTCGCTGTCTCCGAGGTCGACGAAGAAGCTCTGCGCAAATCCCGATACCTCTACATCGAAGGTTATTTGAGTTCTTCCGCAACCGGTTGCGACGCCGCCGTGCGCTGCCGCGAATTCGCCGAATCGGAATCCATCAGAACGGCGTTGACGCTGTCGGACGCCAGCATGGTTCAGATATTTCGAGACCCACTGACTAAGATGCTGGGCAACGGCGTGGACCACCTCTTCTGCAACGAAGAGGAAGCCCTCGACTGGGCCGGTACGGATCGTCTCGACATCGCGGTTGCCGAACTGAAGGATATCGCGCGCTCGGTCAACATCACTTTGGGCGCCCGCGGCAGCCTAGTCATCCACGACCGCGAGCGTTGGGAGGTTTCCGGATTCCCGGTCACGCCGGTCGATACCAATGGCGCTGGCGACATTTATTCCGGTGCCTGCCTCGCGGGATGGGCGGCCGACATGCCGCCGGATGTCGCTGCGCGATTCGCAAACTTCGCCGCCGCACACCTCATCACGCGCTACGGCGCGCGATTGCCCACCCGGGCCGACTATCAACGCGCCCTAGACGATTTTCGCAACCTGCCCGGCTAGCTCGCTCACAGCATCACCGGAATCGCGTCGCCGAGTACCACTCGCGCCGGAGTGATCATGGTCTTATACGCAGCCACCTCGACACCAGCCGAATGCGCGGCGCGTATCGCCACGCCGTAGTCCGGGTCGATATCGTCGGCGATCGTCATACGAGCGACCGCTGAATGTTGAACACAAAACAACATCAGCGAAGCATGACCGGCGACCCGGAGGCGCCGCAATGCCTCGATGTGGCGCCGCGCGCGCTCGCTTCGCGCATCAGGAAACGCGCCAATTCCTCTCTCGCGGGCCATCGTCACGCTCTTGACCTCCACGAAGCGGGCAGCGCCGTTGGCGTAGTCGATCCGAAAGTCGAACCGTCCGCGTTCGTCGGGAATCGGTGCTTCGCGGCGCACGGTTCCGCCGGTCATCCCGACGACACGCCCCGCGCAAACGGCCTCACCGACGATGGCATTCGCGCGGGAAGGATTGACGCCAACCAAATCGCCATTTGGAGTCTCGACGATTTCCAGGGTATGCGGATATTTTCGATGCGCGTTGCGCGAGCGCGAATACCAGACACGACTACCGGCATCGGCACACCCGGTCATCGCGCCAGGATTGGGACAATGAATCGTCAAATGCGCACCCGACGCAGTGACGATGTCCGCTAGAAAGCGTTTGTAGCGCCGCAACAATATTCCGCGTTGCAGTGGCGGCTCAAAATCCACGTTCGAACTCCACTATTCGGACGCCGAGGGGAGCGAGAGCTGGCTCTGATCGAAGCCGAACTGCCGTAATTTCAACCCGTGTCGCAGCGCTGCAATTATTATGGCGATCTCTGGAATCTTCTGGTAGCGTACGCGCCCTTCATCGCGGGGGGTCCGTCCTCGCACCATCAAGGCCAATGCGTCGGAGACGAGCGAACTACCGAAATGGCGGCGAAAACACGGAAAAAATCAGCAGCAACGAAGCCGGCCGCGGCAAAGTCGACGGCCGCAAAGCGCAAAACGAAACCTAAGGCGAAGGCTAAACCGATAGTGAAATCCAAAGCCGACGCGAGTTCAAAACCGGTCGCCCGTTCAAAAGCTGACGGAAAGTCGAAAGCGGACCCACGGCACAAGGCGACCGGGAAATCCAGCGCAGCCACGAAGCGCACCGCGAGCCTCTCGGTGGCGAAAACTGATGCAGCGGCATCGGGGACGCGAGCCAAGCAGAACGCTAAAGCGCGTGCACGTGCCGTCGATTCGCCGTTCAAGAATTTCGTCCCCTACGAACCCAAGCGCGGCGAAGCCTACATGGATGCGAAGCAGCTCGACCATTTCCGCGACATTCTCCTGAAATGGCGCCTGGAGCTCATGGAAGAAGTAGACCGAACTGTTCATCACATGCAGGACGAAGCGGCGAACTTCCCGGATCCGGCCGACAGGGCAACCCAGGAAGAAGAGTTCAGCATCGAGCTGCGAACGCGGGACCGTGAGCGAAAGCTGATCAAGAAGATCGACCAGACGATCGAGCGAATCGATCAGGAAGACTACGGCTATTGCGACACCTGCGGCGTTGAAATCGGACTGCGGCGTCTCGAGGCGCGTCCAACCGCGACCCAGTGCGTAGATTGCAAGACGCTCGATGAGATCAAGGAGCGCCAACTCCACGGGTAGCGCCGTGCCAAGCACCGTCGAAACTGGACGCTTTGCACCTTCACCCACCGGACCTCTACACCTCGGCTCGTTGCTGAGCGCAGTTGCGAGTTGGGTCAATGCGCGCGCGAGCGGCGGTCGCTGGCTCGTTCGCATCGAGGATCTCGATCAACCGCGTTGTGTCCCGGGCGCGTCCGACTCCATTCTCGCGACGCTCGAACACCATGCGTTGCGGTGGGATGACCTCAGCTACCAGCACGACCGAGTGGCGCTGTATCGCAACGCACTCGATCGACTGACTCGCGCCGGCCACACCTTTCTATGCACCTGCAGCCGCAGCCAGCTCCGGGAGACAGCGGTTTATCCCGGCATCTGCCGCAATCGGGACGGCAGTCGGCCAGGTCCATCGGCCGTGCGCGTCAAAGTACCCAGCGAGTCGATCGAATTAATCGACCTGATTCAAGGTAGCTATGTTCAGCGCCTCGACACGGACGTTGGCGACTTCATCATCGAACGCCGCGACGGCATCATTGCCTATCAACTCGCAGTGGTGGTCGACGATGCCGCGCAAAACGTCACCCAGGTCGTCCGCGGCGCGGATCTCCTCGACAATACGCCGCGTCAACTGCTGTTGTTCCGGCTGCTCGGAGTGCGGGCTCCGCGATACGCGCACGTGCCCGTTCTGACGGATCGGAGGCATCAGAAACTCAGCAAACAGACACTCACAAGCTCCTTGGACACCCGTCCGGCTGCGAACCTTAGATTGATCCTCGCGCTGCTCGGTCATGAGCCACCGCGAACGTTGCGCCACAGCGAACCACTCGAGCTGCTCGATTGGGCCGCAACGCATTGGGACCTTGGTCGCGTACCACGCGGCCCGGCGCATCCTGGTTTCGTGTGCATCTGAGGCGCGTTTGCTAACATCGGCGCGATGTCCGCCCTCGGAATCGTATGACCCGCGTTCTGCTATTGGACCCCGACACAATCCGCCGCGAGCGACTTTGCCGCGCGTTCATTGCCGCAGGTGTGCGTGTCACGGAGGCGAGCGATTCAGAGGGTCTCAGTGTCCCAGACCTCGCCGAAATCGACGTCATCATAGCGAATGCGGACCTTCCATCGGGCGACGGCATTGCGCTGCGCAGCCTATGCGGCGATCTGCCATTGATCCTCTTCACCGAAAATGGCAGCGTCCGTCGTGCGGTCGAGGCGATGCAACTCGGCGCATGCGACTATCTCGCGACGCCTTTTGAACCAGACGAGCTGGTGGCCGCGCTCGACCGTTGCATCCACCGCTCCGAATTCACCCGCGGACCACCCTTCCCATCGACACGGATGATTGGGGATTGTCCGGAGATGCTCGAGCTATCGCGACGCATCGATGCAATTGCCGGGGCGCAAACGTCACTGCTGATACTGGGCGAATCGGGTTCTGGAAAGGAACTGGTTGCGCGCGCAGTACACGCCGCCAGTCCGCGTCGCGCACGCGCAATGATCTCCTGCAACTGCGCGACTATCCCCGAGTCACTGATCGAAGCGGAGCTATTCGGCGATCAGCAAGACAGTGGCTATGCTCGGCTCGGGCTATTGGAGGCGGCCAATCATGGGACATTGTTTCTCGACGAGATCGGAGAGCTGACCTTGCCGGCGCAGGCGCGCCTGTTGCGCATGCTGCAGAGCTCCAATACGGGCTTCGGTAGCGTCGGGAACGAGCACGGCGATCGGCAGATCGAGAGACAAACGGATGTTCGATTGATCACCGCCACACATCGCGACTTGCGACCACTCGTTGCCGCGGGTCGATTCCTCGAAGACCTCTATGCTCGATTGAGTGCGGCAACGCTCATCGTGCCGCCGCTGCGCGAACGCGGTAACGACGTCATCGAACTCTCCAATTGGCTGCTACAGCGCATCTGTCACAGATTGTCGCGGCCCGTGCTCAGGCTATCCGACGCGGCCCTTGCTGCAATACGCCGGTATGATTGGCCGGGCAACGTACGCGAACTGGAGAATGCACTCGAACGCGCCGTGATTCTGTGTCCTGCAGGCATCATCGAAGCCAGCTTACTCGGCATTGACTCGAGCAGAGGCGACTCGAGCAAGGGCGGCTCGAGCAAAGCTGACTCGACGAATGCATCCGCGCACGCTGCGCGGCAACTGTCCGACGATAACGATACGGAGACGAGCCTCGAGGGCTATTTCTTGAAGTTCGTGCTCGAGCATCAGGACGCGCTGACGGAGACACAACTGGCTGCCAAACTGGGCATCAGCCGCAAGAGTTTGTGGGAGCGGCGGCAGCGGTTGAACATTCCGCGAAAGCGCACGCGAACGCGCGCGCCGCGTCGTGATGGCGACGGGTGACCCGCGCCGCCACGGCGCCAATACCGCCCGGTTGATTTCCCTCTTTGTTTCAACGATCTGATACCATTTCAGCTTCCGCTCACGTGAACTCAAAACCGCTATGACGTCTTCCGACGGTCTCGCGCCTTCGAGCGAGATCGGGCATTTTCCTGAACCTTTGCGCATGGGCGAATCCGAACACGGTATCCCGGTCGGGCTCGTCGATGCCGCGGCCATGAACGTCGTGCGAGGGTTGCGTGAGGCCGGCTACGAAGCGCTGCTCGTCGGTGGATGCGTCAGGGACATGCTGCTGGGCATCGCCCCGAAAGATTTCGACGTCGCCACAAACGCGACCCCCGAGCAGGTCCGGGAGGTTTTCCGGCGATCGCGATTGGTCGGGCGGCGGTTCCGCATCGCGCACGTCCGCTTCGGCCGCGAGACGATTGAAGTCTCGACATTTCGACGGCTCATGGACGGTGACGAAGACGATGTCGTGCACCATCACAGCCGTCGTGATTTGCGCGACCGCGATTCTGCGCGATCGGTCGAGGGCATGATCCTGCGCGACAACGTCTACGGCGACATTCATGAAGATGCATTTCGCCGCGACTTCACGATCAACGCGCTCTACTACGATCCACTGGACGAGGCGCTGATCGACTACGTCGGCGGACTTGCGGATCTTCGAGCACGGCGCCTGAAGCTGATCGGCGACGCCAATGTCCGGTTTCGCGAAGATCCGGTGCGAATTCTGCGCGCGATCCGATTTGCGACGAAGCTGAGTTTCGATATCGAGCCGGAAACCGATGCCGCGATTCCCGGCGCCGCCTATATGATCAGCGCCGTGGCGCCGGCGCGATTGTTCGACGAGCTGTGCAAACTGTTGCTGCAGGGACATGCGACGCTTGCGTGGGAAATGCTTCAGCGCTATGAACTTGCAGACGCGATATTCCCTGACCACAACACGTCGACGCGCAGCCTCGAACTGATTCGCAACGCAATGGAAGGTACTGATCTGCGCGTTCGCGAAGACAAGCCCGTGACACCGGGATTTCTGATTGCGGTATTGCTGTGGGACTCATATCGAGAGCGTCTGGCGCAACACAGTGATGCGATGCCACTTGCCGAGGCGCGCGAATCGGCCAGCGCCGAAGTGTTGCGCGATCAGAACGAAATCGCCGCCGTGCCACGTCGCTTTGCTCAATTCGTGCGCGAGGTGTGGTTGCTCCAGCCGCGCCTCGAAACGACCGGTCGCGGCAGCGACAAACTCATCGAACACCCGCGCTTTCGCGCCGCCTACGATTTCCTGTTGTTGCGCGCCGGAGTGGGCGAAGTCGAACAGGAATTGGCCGACTGGTGGACGAACTACCAGGCCGCCGACGAGGATCAACGCAACTCGATGAGCAGCGCAATCGCCCCGACGAAGAGCAAGCGAAGACGTCGACGGCGACGCCGCGGCGCTGCTTGATCCACGCCTGGCGGTTCTCCATGATGGCGATTCGCCTCCATCCTGAACGCTGCTGAAATCTCCCGATGGCAATGCCGATCGCAAACATCGACGAGGCCGAACCGCCGCGGTTCGTCGTGGTTGAAGGGCCGATCGGCGTCGGAAAAACCACGCTTGCGCGACGCTTAGGAGAATCGTTTCACCACCCGATCCTGATGGAGCCGGCCGCAGAGAACCCGTTTCTGGAGCGTTTCTATCGCGATCGTGGCCGGCACGCGCTGCCGACCCAACTGTTCTTTCTGTTGCATCGTGCGCGGCAAATCGCGGAACTCGGAGAAGGCAACCTGTTCCACCCCGTCCTCGTCGCGGATTTTCTGATCCAGAAAGATCGGCTGTTCGCCGAAATCACGCTGGATGCCAACGAACTGAAGCTCTACGACCAGATCTACCGCACCCTTGCGATCGACACACCGACGCCCGACCTCGTCGTATACCTGCAGGCACCCGCCGATGTTCTGATGGAGCGCGTGCGGCGCCGCGGAATTCCGGCAGAGCAGCACATCAGCCACGACTATCTCGAAACCTTGATCGATGCCTACACGCGCTTTTTTCACTTCTACGACGACTCGCCGCTGCTGATCGTGAACGCTGCGGAGATCGACGTGGTAAACAACGAAGCGCACTACGAGCAACTCGTATCGCGCATCCTGAACATGTCCGGGATGCGTCAATACTTCAATCCGCATCCGACTCTGATATGAGCCGCCGGCCGGTAGCATCCAGTTCAGGTCGATTGTCGGGGTCCGCCCGCGGGTATGATTCGAGAAGAAGTAAGGAGGAATGGCCATGACCGAGATCGAGACCCACGAGGTGCCCGAGAGCTTCCGTGTATCAGCACACATTGATCGCGCCAAATACGATGCGATGTATCGTCGATCGATCGACACGCCGGATGAGTTCTGGGCCGAGCAGGCCGATGCGTTCATCGATTGGTATCGGGGCTGGGATGCGGTACGCGAAGTGGATTTTGTCGGCGGCCGCTTCACCTGGTTCAAAGGTGCGACGCTCAACGCGAGCTACAACTGTATCGATCGCCACCTGAAGACCCGCGGCGATCAGGTCGCGATCATCTGGGAAGGTGATGATCCTTCGAGCGACGCGAAGATCACCTATAGAGAGCTGCATCGGCAGGTATGTCAGCTTGCGAACGCGATGAAGAGTCGCGGCGTTGCGAAAGGCGATCGCGTATGCATCTACATGCCGATGATCCCGGAAGCAGCCTATGCGATGCTTGCCTGCGCGCGGATCGGTGCGGTTCATTCGGTCGTGTTCGGTGGATTTTCCCCACAGTCGCTGAAGGACCGCATACTCGATTCCGATTGCCAAGTGGTCATCACCGCCGATGAAGGCGTCCGCGGCGGCCGCACGGTACCGTTGAAGCGCAATACCGAAGAAGCCCTGACACACTGCCCCAATGTCCACACCGTGCTGACGGTGAAACGGACAGGCGGGGACATACCGTGGCAAAAGGGCCGCGACGTCTGGTATCACGAACTGGTCGCGCAGCAATCCGCCGAGTGTGAGCCGGAGGAAATGGATGCCGAAGATCCATTGTTCATCCTGTACACGTCCGGTTCTACCGGCAAACCGAAAGGAGTTCAGCATTCCACCGGCGGCTACCTGCTGCACGCAGCAATCACGCACAAGTACGTTTTCGACTACCACGACGGCGACGTCTACTGGTGCACCGCCGACGTGGGTTGGGTAACCGGACACTCTTACATCGTGTACGGGCCTTTGGCGAACGGTGCGATAACGCTGATGTTCGAGGGCATACCCACGTATCCGGATGCCGCACGCTTCTGGCAGGTGATCGACAAACACAAGGTCAATATCTTTTACACCGCACCCACGGCACTGCGTTCACTGATGGGCCAGGGCGATCAATTCGTCAAGAGTACCTCACGCGCCTCTTTGAAGTTGTTGGGGACCGTCGGCGAACCCATCAATCCCGAGGCATGGGAATGGTATTTCAATGTCGTCGGAGAGCGCCGATGTCCGATCGTGGACACCTGGTGGCAGACCGAGACTGGCGGAATCATGATCACGCCGCTGCCAGGGGCGATCGATCTGAAACCGGGCTCCGCCACCCTGCCCTTTTTCGGTGTGGCACCGGCCATCGTGGACGAAAACGGCAACGTCATCGACTCGACGACTGCCGTCGGTAATCTCGTGCTGACGAGTTCGTGGCCTGGACAGATCCGTACGGTCTACGGCGACCATCAGCGCGTGATCGACACCTACTATCGAACCTACAAGGGTATGTACTTCACCGGCGACGGCGCCCGACGCGATGCCGACGGGTACTACTGGATCACCGGGCGCGTCGACGACGTGATGAACATCTCCGGCCACCGCCTGGGAACGGCCGAAGTCGAGAGTGCGCTGGTGTTGCATCCCAAGGTTGCGGAGGCTGCTGTCGTCGGCTTTCCGCACGCTGTCAAAGGCGAGGGTATATACGCCTACGTCACATTGATGAGCGGTGTCACACCGGACGCGGCGCTGAAGCAGGAACTGTCAGATCTGGTACGCAAAGAGATCGGCGCAATCGCCAAGCCCGATATCATCCAGTGGGCGCCGGGGTTACCGAAGACACGCTCGGGCAAAATCATGCGGCGCATTCTCCGAAAGATCGCCGCAAATGAATTGGAGAACCTCGGAGACACGACAACCTTGGCCGACCCGGCAGTTGTCGACGATCTCCTCCAAGGTCGCCACGAGGCCTAGGCGGTGCGACGGTGAAAGACCCGGCAGCTGGGTGCCGGGTCGTTTCGTTTCGCCTGTGGCAGGATTACGTCAGCCCGCTGCTTGTTTCGGCACTTCCTTCATGCTGAGTTTGACGCGGCCTCGTTGGTCCACATCCAGCACAACGACATCCACTTCCTGCCCCTCTTTCAGGTAGTCAGTGACCTTTTCCACCCGCTCTTCGGCAATCTGGGAGATGTGCACCAAACCATCTTTTCCCGGCAGAATGTTGATGAACGCACCGAAATCGACGATGCGTTCGACGCGACCGCGGTAGACCTTGCCGATCTCTGCATCCGCCGCGATTTCCATGACGCGATTCACCGCGGCGTCCTTCGCCGCTGCATCCGCGGCATAGATTCGAACGCTGCCGTCGTCGTCGATATCGATCTGCGCGCCAGTCTGCTCGACGATTGCGCGAATCGTGCTGCCGCCTTTGCCGATGATGTCGCGGATCTTCTCGGGATTGACCTTCAGGACCACCATCTGCGGCGCATTCACTGAAATCGACGGGCGCGATTGCGCCAGCACCTTGTTCATCTCGCCGAGAATATGCAGCCGCGCTTCGGATGCCTGCTCGAGCGCAGCCTCCATGATCTCCTCGGTGATGCCGTCGATCTTGATATCCATCTGCAGAGCGGTCACACCACGACTCGTGCCGGCAACCTTGAAGTCCATGTCGCCCAGGTGATCCTCGTCTCCAAGAATGTCGGTCAGCACTGCGTAGCGATTGCCTTCCTTCACCAGGCCCATCGCGACACCCGCAACGGGTGCTTTGAGGGGCACGCCGGCATCCATCAGCGCCAGCGACGCACCGCACACGCTCGCCATCGAACTCGAACCGTTTGATTCGGTAATTTCGGAGACGACGCGCAAGGTGTACGGAAACGAGTCCTGCGGCGGCAATACCGCTGCGATCCCGCGTCGCGCCAGTCGTCCGTGGCCGATTTCACGCCGCTTCGGTCCAGTCATGAAGCCGGCTTCACCGGTGCTGTACGGGGGGAAGTTGTAGTGCAACATGAAGCCGTCTTTGTAGGTCCCTTCGAGCGCATCGACGATCGCCGCATCGCGCAACGTACCGAGCGTCGCGACGACGATCGCCTGCGTTTCGCCACGCGTGAACAGCGCAGATCCATGCGCCTTCGGCAGCAAGCCGACCTCGATCGCGATCGGTCTCACCTTGCGCAGGTCGCGACCATCGATACGCGGTTCACCGTTCAACACACGTTGGCGTACCAATTGTTTTTCGAGCTTGCCGAACGCATCGCTGACCTCCTGCGCCGCGTATTGCGGCGAATCGCCGCCTCCCAGTCCTGCTATTGCGCGGTTGCGCAGTTCGCCAACCTTGGCCTGACGTTCCTGTTTGTCGGTGGTGCGATAGGCTGCACCGAGATCCGCTTTGACCAGATCGGACAGCGCAGCAACGAGTGATTCGTTGCTCTTTGTGGAAGCCACTTCCCAACGCGGTTTGCCGGCCTCGGCGGCCAACTCCTTGATTGCAGCGATCGCCGCCTGCATCGAATCGTGTCCAAACAGTACACCACCGAGCATCTGGTCCTCGGTGAGTTCCTGCGCTTCGGATTCGACCATCAGCACGGCGGATTCCGTCCCTGCCACGACCATGTTGAGGCGCGAATCCTGCAACGCAGCAAAGCCCGGGTTCAACAGGTACTGACCATCCTTGTAGCCCACGCGTGCAGCACCGACAGGACCGTTGAACGGCAGGCCGGAAACAGCCAACGCCGCCGATGCGCCGATCAGCGATGCGATATCCGGGTCCATGTCTTTGTCCGCCGACATGACCGTGCAAACGACCTGCACCTCGTTGCTGAATCCCTTGGGGAACAGCGGCCGAATCGGCCGGTCGATCAAACGGCACGTGAGGGTTTCCTTCTCCGAAGGCCGCCCCTCGCGGCGAAAAAAGCCACCGGGGATCTTGCCCGCGGCGTAGGTCTTCTCCTGGTAATTCACGGTCAACGGAAAGAAGTCGACCCCGGGACGACTTGTTTTCATTCCCACGACCGTGCAAAGCACGACGGTTTCGCCCATCGTGACGAGCACAGCGCCGGTCGCCTGACGGGCAAGTCGCCCGGTCTCCAGGATCACGCGATGGTCGCCGTACTGGAATTCCTTTGTTACTCGATTCAAATCTCTATCCTCCTACCTAGTGACACACCGGTTATCGTCTCAATCCCAGTCTTTCGATCAGGGTCGCATAGCGCTCTGAATTCCTCTCGTGAAGGTAATCCAACAACTTGCGCCGCTGGTTCACCATGCGGATCAATCCGCGCCGCGAATGGTGATCCTTCTGATTGGAACGGAAGTGTTCCTGCAACGAGTTGATGTTTGCCGTCAGAAGTGCAACCTGAACTTCCGGGGAGCCGGTGTCGTTTGCTGACAATTGATACTCTTCTACTAACTTCGCCTTTACCTGTGCACTCAGTGCCATGTCGTTCTCCGAATATGCCTTGTGAATGAACGCGGATTCTTCCGCAACCCAACAGGTTGTCGATGACAACCTGTCTTCAGGCAGCAACCACGCATATCTGCAGTTGCCGACTATTTCAGTGGGTGACGACGAGACGTCTCGGTGCGACGCGCCCGTCATCCAATATCTCACCCACGCCAATGAACATCTGATGCGAGCCGTCGGTAGATTGCTCGACCAACTGCACACGCCCCGAAGTCGGCGCGTGCGGCACGATCACCGGCTGACCCTGCCGGATGTAAAACGCCGTCGCATCGCTGACTGAAACCACTGGCCAGTCGCGCACCGCACTCTCGACCGGCAACAAAAGCGCATCCAGTGCCTCGAATCCGCCCTCATCGCGAATCTGTTCCAGCTCCGCGAAACTCACCATCTCCGATTCATCATAGGGACCGGCCTGACGTCGGCGCAAGGCGCACACATGCGCACCGCAGCCGAGTTTCGCGCCGAGTTCCTCGGCGATCGTGCGCACATAAGTGCCTTTGCTGCAGTGAATCTCGAGCTCGAACTCATCACCATGAAACGCAACCAACTCATTGCTATAAACCATCACTCTGCGCGACTTGCGTTCCACTTCGATGCCGCGACGCGCCAGCTTGTACAGTGGCTGGCCCTGATGTTTGATCGCCGAAAACATCGACGGGACCTGGTCGATCTCTCCGCAGAACTCCGCCAGCACCTGCCGCACTGCCATCGCATCGATGTCGACCACTTGCCGAGTCTCGAGCACGTGTCCATCGGCATCGCCACTGTCGGTGCGAACACCGAGCCTGATCCGAACCCAATACTTCTTGTCCGAGTCGAGCAGGAACTGCGAGAACTTCGTCGCCTCGCCGAAGCATAAAGGCAGTACTCCGGTCGCCAGCGGATCCAAGCTGCCGGTATGGCCGACCTTCTGCGCGCGGTACAGCTGCTTCGCCCGTTGCACCGCGTCGTTGGAACTCGCACCACTCGGCTTGTCGACGATGATCATGCCGTTGACCTCGCGGCCGCGTTGTCGGCGAGCCATCAGTCGTCATCCCCGTGCTCGTGCAATGCTGCATCGGCCGCCACGGCCCGACGAATCAAAGACTCGATTCGCGCGCCCTCGACGATTAGCCCGTCGTAATGGAAGCGCAGCTTCGGTGTCGTACGCATCGTGCTGTCGCGAGCGATCTCGGAGCGCAGAAAACCGGCCGCGTGCTCGAGCACTTTCACCAACGCCTGTTGGTCCTTCGGATCATCGGCGCCCAGCGCAGACACGTAAATATCCGCATACGCCAGATCTCGCGTCACGCGGACGTCATTCACGCTGACCATGCCCACCCTCGGATCACGCATCTGCGCGCGGATGATGTCCGCCAACCGCTCCCGCAGATGATCGGCAACTCGAGGTCCTCGGCCAAATTCCTTCATCGCTGCCTAGTCGAGCGCTTCAAAGCGCGCGTGCAAATTCCTTCGTATCGAATACTTCGATCTTGTCGCCGACCTTGACATCGTAGTTGCGCACGCCGATACCGCACTCGAGTCCCGCGCGGACCTCGTTCACGTCGTCCTTGAAGCGCCGCAACGAATCTAGTTCGCCCTGGTGAATGACGACGTTGTCGCGCAGCACGCGAACCTTCTTGTTCCGAAAGATCGTACCCTCGACGACCATGCAGCCTGCGACCTGCCCATAGCGCGGCGAACGAAACACTTCGCGCACCTCCGCCAGGCCAAGGATCTCTTCGCGAATTTCCGGCGCCAGCATGCCCGACAGAACCTGTTTGATATCGTCGAGCAGCTCGTAGATGACACTGTAGTAGCGGACATCGACGCCTTCACGTTCGATGATCTTTTTTGCCGATGCGTCAGCGCGAACGTTGAATCCGAAGACAGTGGCATGCGATGCCAACGACATCATCGCGTCCGACTCACTGATTCCGCCGACTCCAGAGCCGATGATCAGCGCTTTGACTTCGCTCGTGCTCAGCTCGTTGACGGCGTGCGTGATCGCTTCGAGCGAGCCGCGCACGTCGGTTTTCAATACCAGCCGGAGGACCGACTTTTCGCCCTCCTGCATCGTGGCGAACATGTTCTCGATCTTTGTTGCCTGGTGCGCCGCCTGGCGCTGCTCGGTGCTCTTGTTCTGACGGTAGTCGGCCAGTTCCCGCGCCTTGCGCTCGTCCGGCGCGACGGAAAACGGATCACCCGCATCAGGCGTTCCCGACAAGCCCAGCACTTCCACCGGCATCGATGGCCCTGCTTCTTTGACCTGCTCGCCGCGGTCATCGACCATCGCGCGTACGCGGCCAATGTATTCCCCGGCAATCAACACGCTACCCTGCCGCAGAGTGCCGTTCTGCACGAGCAGCGTCGCCACGGGTCCCCGGCCACGATCGAGCCGCGACTCGATCACGACGCCCCGCCCCGGACCGTCCGGTACAGCCGTCAGTTCCATCACTTCCGCCTGAAGCACGATGGCGCCGAGCAGATCTTCGATGCCGTCACCGGTCAACGCCGAAACTTTGACGAACTGCGTATCGCCACCCCAATCGTCAGGAATCACGCCCTTCGTCGCGAGTTCGTTCTTCACGCGTTCAGGGTCAGCGCCTTCCTTGTCCATCTTGTTGACGGCGACGATGATCGGTGTGCCGGCAGCCTTGGCGTGCTGAATGGCTTCTTCGGTCTGCGGCATCACGCCGTCGTCAGCGGCCACGACGAGGATGACGATATCGGTGGCTTGCGCCCCTCTTGCACGCATTGCGGTGAACGCAGCGTGACCTGGCGTGTCCAGGAAAGTAATGCGGCCCTGCGGAATCTCGACGTGATAGGCGCCAATATGCTGCGTGATTCCGCCGGCTTCACCGCTCGCAACGCGCGTTTTGCGAATGTAGTCGAGCAGCGAAGTCTTACCATGGTCGACGTGACCCATGATCGTAACGACCGGCGGGCGCGTTTGCGCATCGCCTTCGATGTTCAACGACTGCTCGTGAGCGTGCTCAATCGCATCCGACGCCACCGTCTTGGCGACATGGCCCATTTCCTCGACGACCAGAATCGCACTGTCCTGGTCGAGAACATGATTGATCGTTGCCATCACGCCCATGGCCATCAGCGTCTTGATGACCTCGCCCGCCTTTACCGACATACGCTGCGCGAGGTCTCCTACCGAAATCGCCTCGGGCACCTGAATTTCGCGCTTCGCGATCTCGGTTGGGCGCTCGAACTCACCGCCCTGCTTATCGATTTTGCGTTTCGGGCGCCGAAGATCCGGCTTCAGCGTGATCTCCCGACGGCGCCGGCGGCCATCGCCGAATTCGTCGTCGAGGCCGCGGTTTTTCTCACGGCTGCGGTCCTTGGCTGAGCGCTTCGGAGACCCACCCTTCTGCTCACTCGCCTGAGCTTGAGCCACGGCCTCGGCCGCTTCGCGCTCGAGTCTTGCCTGGTCGGATTCTTCGACCTTCGGTACGGCGGCAGCCGTCAGCGCTTTCTCTTTTTCACGTTCGAGTTCGGCGCGACGGCGTTCGTCTTCGGCCTTCTTTTCGGCTACCGCACGGCGCGTCTCTTCCTCGGCGGACTTGCGCGCCGTGTCTTCGCGTCGAATGCGTTCTGCTTCGACCTCAGATTGAGGCCTGACCTGCTGCTTCGGTGCCGAGGGGGCGTCGGCCAGCGGCCCCTTCGGATGATCGATCGCCGTGGCCGCGCGCTTGACATAGGTGCGACTCTTGCGCACCTCGACCGCGACGGTGCGGCCTTTGCCTTGCCCGGCCTTCAGCGTGCTGACGGACTTACGCGTCAGCGTGATCTTGCGAGGAACGCCTTCCGTTTGCCCGTGACTACGCTTCAGGTATGCGAGCAATTCCTGCTTTTCATCCTCCGACACCGCGTCCTTGTCTGCCTTGTGCGGCAGTCCTGCATCCTGCATCTGCTTGAGCAGGCGGTCGACGGGGGCGCCAACCGTCTCCGCAAGCTCTCGAACTGTGACATCTACCATGCCGTCCTCCGTTACCGCGCGGCTATCCCAGATCCGTTTCTGCTGCTTCGAACCAGGGGGCACGCGCCGTCATGATCAGCGCGGCAGCGCGTTCCTGACCAATGTCTTCTATGTCGAGCAGATCATCGACCGCCTGCTCCGCCAGGTCTTCACGCGTAATGATGCCGTGACTCGCCAACAAATATGCAAGGCGGCGATCCATGCCATCCACCTCGAGCAGATCCGCCGCGGGCTCGATGTCACCCAGCTTTTCTTCGGCGGCGATCGCCTTCGTCAACAGCGCGTCCTTCGCGCGATTCCGCAACTCCTGAGCGATCTCCTCGTCGAATCCTTCGATTGCCAGCATTTCGTCCAATGGTACGTATGCGATCTCTTCGAGGGTCGTGAAGCCTTCCTCTACCAGCACCGCCGCAACGTTCTCGTCGATCTGTAACGCGTCGATGAATTCGGTCATGAACTTCGACGACTCGAGTTGCTGCTTCGATGCGGCGTCCTCGATCGTCATGATGTTCAGAGTCCATCCCGTCAGATCGCTCGCGAGGCGCACGTTCTGTCCGCCACGGCCAATCGCCTGCGCCAGGTTGTCGTCGGCAACGGCGATATCCATCGAGTGCGAGTCCTCATCGACGACGATCGAGGCGACTTCGGCGGGTGCCATCGCGTTGATCGCGAGTTGCGCAGGATTGTCGTCCCACGGCACGATATCGATGCGTTCACCAGCCAGCTCACCCGACACCGCCTGCACCCGCGAGCCGCGCATACCCACGCAGGCACCCACAGGGTCGATGCGGCCATCGTTCGTTTTCACTGCGATCTTCGCGCGCGAACCCGGATCGCGTGCGGCGCCGCGAATCTCGATGATGTATTCGGCAATTTCGGGAACTTCGATCTTGAACAGCTCGACCAACATCTTCGGTGAGGTGCGCGTGAGTATCAGTTGCGGGCCGCGCGCATCGGGGCGCACGTCGACGAGCAGTGCCCGAAGTCGGTCGCTGACACGAAATGTTTCGCGAGGAATCAGATGTTCCCGCCCCAACAGAGCTTCGGCGTTGTTGCCGAGATCGACGATGACAGATTCACGAGTCACCTTCTTGACGGTTCCGCTGACGAGCTGCCCCACGCGCGGCAGATAGGCTTCCACGACCTGCGCCCGCTCGGCCTCGCGTACCTTCTGCACGATCACCTGTTTGGCGGTTTGCGCCGCGATGCGGCCAAATTCGACGGACTCGACGGGAATCTCGTACACGTCGCCCAGATTCAGATTCGGATCCTTTTCGTGCGCCTCCTCGATCGTCAGTTGCGCATCGGGGTTCAGCTCTTCTTCTTCGGGCAGTTCGTCCGGATTCACCACCGTCCAGACTCGGAACGTGGCGTACTCTCCGCTATCTCGATCGATGGAGACGCGAATATCGGCATTTTCGGAGTACCGCTTCTTGGTCGCCATCGCGAGCGCCTGCTCGAGCGCATCGATGATCACTTCCTTGGGAACGCCCTTCTCAAGCGAGACGGACTCCACCACCATCAAAATCTCTTTGCTCATGGTCTCGACCTATTCAAATCGCGGCACGATCCGAGCTCGCGCAACGTTGCTCAGCGGAATCAAATATTCGAAATCGTCAGCTCGCACGACAACCTCGTCGTTGGTCAGCCCAGTCAGCGATCCGATGACGCGGCGACGCCCCTCGAACGGGTAGTTGAGCCTGACATCGACGATCTCTCCGATACTCTCGGCGTACTGTTCCGGCTTGAACAACAAACGGTCCATTCCCGGCGAAGAGACTTCCAATGTATAGCTGGCCGTCAGCGCGTCTTCGACGTCCAACAACTCGCTGACCTGCTTCGATACCTGTTCGCAATCCTCGATCGTGACGCCGTCGTCCCGGTCGATGTACACACGCAGCACCGCATGCCTGCCTTGCCCGAGATATTCCACGCCCCACATGCGCAGACCCATCGCGGTCACCGTTGGCGACAGCAGTGTTTCGAGCTCCCGTTCCTTTTTCGTCATCCACGAATCATCAGTTTCCAAGCGCTGTCGCCGATGCGACGCCACAAATAAAAAATGGGCTAACGCCCATCTGGAGGGGAAGGACCAAGGCCTTCCTAACCTACGAAAAAGCCCCTGAAGAGGGGCTTTTTATCCTTGGTAGCGGGGGCAGGATTTGAACCCACGACCTTCGGGTTATGAGCCCGACGAGCTACCAGACTGCTCCACCCCGCATCAGCAGGGTGCGGATTATAGGGAGGTGGGTATAGCGGGTCAACAAAGCATCAGCCGCAACCAACCCGGCGCTCCCTTGGCGATTTGCGCCGCCTTTCGATGCGACGGCCGTCTTCCGATAAATGGTGCCGAAGAGAGGACTCGAACCTCCACGAGCGTAAGCTCACTACCCCCTCAAGGTAGCGTGTCTACCAATTTCACCACTTCGGCTCGAACTAGATCTGACTGCTCAGACGTCGGGAACGCCGGAATCTACAGGTTCGCTTGGGGCTGTCAACTTCCCGCCATCGGCATCATCGTGTTTCGCGTCGCCGGTTGGCGGCTGCGCTGGCGCTTGCCCGGTTGGCTGCACCGGCACCGTGACGACGGGCACGCCAATGTCCTTCAAGCTGGCCGCGCGTTCCTTCGCGGTGAATGCGAGCCCGAAAGACAACAGAAAGAACCCCATCGCGAGCCACGCCGTGAACTTGGCGAGGAATGATGCCGATCCAGCACCGCCAAAGACCGCGCTCGAAGCGCCACTACCGAACGCCGCGCCGATGTCGGCGCCTTTTCCTTGCTGCAACAATATCAACGCACCCAACGCAATGGCGTCAATCACCAGCAATATCAGCAGAATCGTTTCCAGCGTGCTCATGTACTATGCCGCCTTGCAAATTTTCAAAAACTGCTCCGCATTCAGCGAAGCGCCGCCAACCAACCCGCCATCCACATCTTTAGACGCGAACAGTGCGGCGGCATTGTCCGCCTTGATGCTTCCGCCATAAAGAATCCGCACGTCGTCGGCGATCGACGCATCGAGCGATCGAATCCGCGTTCTGATCGCGTGGTGCATCGATTGCGCATCCGTCGGCGTCGCGCCGCGCCCCGTCCCGATTGCCCAAACCGGCTCATACGCGATGATCGCTCGCTTCAGCGCCGCGACTCCCACCAGATCCACGACGGCGGCCAGCTGCACCGACACCACTTCTTCCGCACGACCCATCTCGCGTTCCGCCAACGTCTCACCGACACAGAGCACGGGCTCGAGTCCCGCACGCTGTGCGGCGGCGAATTTCTGCGCTACCAATTCGTTGCGCTCGCCGAATAGCTGTCGTCGCTCCGAGTGTCCCACCAGAACGTATTCCGCGCCGATGTCCTTGACCATCTCCGCGGCCACTTCGCCGGTGAAGGCGCCCGCCGGCTCCTGATGAATGTTCTGCGCACCCACCGAGATCGAACTCGCCCGAACGCGGCCGATCACCATCGACAGGTACGCGACAGGTGGAAACAGCACCACGTCGATCGGCGACGCGGGGAACGGCAACAGCTCATCCAGCAACGCATCAATGGCTGCCGTCGATCCGTGCATCTTCCAGTTGCCGGCAACAACGCAACGCCGCACTTCAATGGACCTCGCAACGTTGAAGCAGGTCAAAAAAGGCCGAACATGGTAAACAACGCGAACATTCGGCACAACGCCATCGCAGTCGGGCCGCGAGTGAATCGTAACCTGCGCCGGCAGCGTCTCCTCAGACGCCGTTCGCCGCCGCGCGAACGACTGCAGCAAGGTCGCCGGCGAGGCGTGCGACGTGCGCGGCGTCCTGCCCCTCGACCATCACGCGCACCAGCGGTTCCGTTCCTGACGGTCGTAGCAGAACACGGCCGACACCGGCCAACGACTGTTCGATCTCGCCGACGGCTCGTTTGACACTGGCCAACGCAACGACGCCGGCAGGTTGCGCGGCACCCACATTGACGAGCGTTTGCGGAAATTTTTCGACGCCGGCCCGCAACTCGGCCAGCGAGCGCCCGCTAGCCACCATCGCCGCAAGAATTTGCAGCGCCGATACGATTCCATCGCCGGTGGTATTGAGGTCGAGGCACACGATATGGCCCGAGCCTTCACCGCCCAACTCCCACTGCCGCCTCTTGAGTTCCTCGAGAATGTAGCGATCGCCGACCTTCGTTCGGACAAACGGGATGGAGAGCCGCGCCAGCGAACGCTCCAATCCCAGGTTGCTCATCAGTGTGCCAACTACGCCGCCTGGCAATCTGTTCGATTCCTTGCGGTGTCGCGCGAGAATGAACAGCAGTTCGTCCCCGTCGAGCACGGTACCTTGATGATCCACCATCACCAGCCGATCGCCGTCGCCATCGAACGCAACGCCGAGGTCCGCGCCGTGCCTGCGCACCTCGGCCTGCAATTGCTCCGGGTGCGTCGAGCCACAATCCGCATTGATGTTCATTCCATCCGGTTCGGCACCGATGACGACGATGTCGGCGCCCAACTCGGCAAACACTCCCGGCGCAACTTCATAGGTGGCGCCGTGGGCACAGTCGAGTACGATCTTGAAATCCGACAATCGCATGCCGCGGTCAACGGTCGCCTTGCAGAATTCGATGTAGCGGCCGCGCGCGTCGTCCACACGTTGCGCCTTGCCGATCGCTTCCGATGCGACGCACTGCAATGGCGTATCGAGCTCCGCTTCGATCTCGAGCTCCTTCGCATCCGCGAGCTTGTTGCCGTCTCGGTCGAAAAATTTGATGCCGTTGTCGTAAAAAGGGTTGTGAGAGGCGCTTATTACGATACCGGCATCGGCCCTCAAGGTCCGCGTCAGGTACGCCACCGCAGGCGTCGGCATCGGACCGAGCAATCGCACGTCGACGCCTGCCGATGCCAGCCCGGCCTCCAACACGGCCTCAAACATGTATCCGGACACGCGCGTGTCCTTACCGATCAGGATGCTGCGCCGCCCATTGCCGCCGAAGACGCGGCCCGCGGCCCAACCGAGCTTCAAACAGAAATCGGGCGTGATCGGCGTCTCGCCAACCCGACCCCGAATTCCATCCGTTCCGAAGTACCTGCGTGTCACGTCAATCCTCCATGAGCCGAACTGCAACCTTTATTGCATCGACCGTCGCCGCAACATCGTGCGCACGTATGATGCGCGCGCCGTTCTGCACCGCCACCACCGCGGCTGCGACGCTCCCGGCGGCCCGCTGATCGGACTTTCGTGATGTGATCGTACCGATCATTCCCTTTCTCGACAGACCCACCAATACGGGATATCCGACGGCCGCGATTTCATCGAGGCGGCGAAGCAAGGCCAGGTTGTGCTGCAGCGTTTTCCCAAATCCGAATCCTGGATCGATTGCAATCTGCTGCCGGGAAATGCCTGCTGCCTCGCAGCGCCCGGCACGATCGCGGAGGTAACTGCTCACCTCAGTCACGACATCCCGATACGAGGGCGCGTCCTGCATCGTTCGAGGTTCACCACGCATGTGCATCAAACACACCCCGGCACCGGTCGCGGCCACCAGCGTCAGCAGATCCGCATCTTCGAGTCCGCGCACATCGTTGATCATATGCGCCCCGGCGTCGAGCGCCGCACGCGCGACACGCACCTTGCTGGTATCCACCGAAACTATAGTAGCGAACGCCACCAGCCGCTCCACGATCGGAATCACACGGCGGAGTTCTTCTTCGCATTCGACCGGGGTTGCGCCGGGTCTGCTCGACTCACCACCGACGTCAATGATTGAGGCACCGTCTTCGATCATCTCGGCCGCCGCGTCGGCTGCAGCTGATGCGTCGAAGTTGCCGTTGCGCAGGAAGCGTCCGCCGTCGGAGAACGAATCGGGGGTGACGTTCAGCACCCCCATCACCTGCGGCTTCGCGAGCAACAGTCGCTTGTCGCGACAGACCAGCACCGGAGCTACAGGTGCGGGCGAATCCACTGACGTCGCTACGCGCGGAATCAGTGTTCTTCGGCAGGACCACCTATGTTTTGAGTGCCAGGCTGGCTGGTGTGGTCTTTAGCTCGACTCACCGGGCCGCTGCCCTCGCCAGGTGCACGTGGTTTTGCACCCGCCATGATGTCGTCGATCTGATCTGCAGTCAGCGTTTCGTATTCGATCAACGCCTCCGCCATCGAATGGAGTTTGTCTTCGTTGGTCTTCAGGATCTGCTGCGACGTTTTGTAGCACTGATCGATGATCCGTCGGACCTCCTCGTCGATGAGGCGCGCCGTATCGTCCGACACCGACTTCGGCTTGGAACCAGCCGACATGCCCAGAAATACCTCGGTATCGTCCTCGTCGAATTTCTGCGGGCCCAATTTTTCCGACAACCCCCACTTGGTCACCATGTTGCGCGCCAGACGGGTTGCCCGCTCGATGTCGTTCGACGCTCCGGTCGTGATACCGTCCGGACCGAGCACCATTTCTTCTGCGATGCGGCCGCCGAACAACGAGCTGATGTTCGACAGCAGCCAGGTACGGCTGTGGCTGTAACGGTCTTCTTCGGGCAGGAACATCGTCACGCCAAGCGCTCTGCCGCGCGGCATGATCGTCACCTTATATATCGGATCGTGCTCCGGCACGGCACGGCCGACGATCGCGTGACCCGCTTCGTGATAGGCGGTGGTGCGCTTCTCCTTTTCGGACATCACCATCGTCTTGCGCTCGGCGCCCATCATGATCTTGTCTTTGGCCTTGTCGAACTCGTCCATTTCAACCAGGCGTTTGCTCGCGCGCGCCGCAAACAGAGTGGCCTCGTTGACGAGGTTCGCAAGATCAGCGCCGGAAAAACCTGGTGTGCCGCGTGCGATGATGCTGGCATCCACATTGTCGGAGAGCGGCACCTTGCGCATGTGGACCTTCAGAATCTGCTCACGACCCCGGATATCCGGCAGGCCCACAACCACCTGACGGTCGAATCGGCCCGGCCGCAGCAACGCCGGGTCCAGCACGTCGGGGCGGTTGGTTGCTGCAATGACGATGATTCCGTCGTTCGGCTCGAAACCGTCCATCTCGACGAGCAACTGGTTCAGCGTCTGCTCGCGTTCATCATGACCGCCGCCCAGACCGGCACCACGGTGCCGGCCGACCGCGTCGATCTCATCGATGAAGATGATGCACGGCGACTGCTTTTTCGCCTGTTCGAACATGTCTCGAACGCGCGATGCCCCAACGCCGACGAACATTTCAACGAAATCCGAACCGGAAATGGTGAAGAACGGAACCTTCGCCTCCCCGGCGATGGCTTTGGCGAGCAGTGTTTTGCCGGTACCGGGTGGGCCGACCATCAGTATGCCGCGCGGAATGCGACCGCCGAGCTTTTGGAATTTACCGGGATCCCGCAGGAAGTCGACGAGTTCCTGAACGTCTTCCTTCGCCTCGTCAACGCCGGCGACGTCGGCAAACGTCGTCTTGATCTGATCTTCGGAGAGGAGCCGCGCCTTGCTCTTACCGAAGGCCATCGGTCCGCCCCGGCCGCCCGCACCGCCCTGCATCTGCCGCATGAACAACATGAACACCGCGATGATGATCAGGATCGGGAAGCTCGCAATCAGCAACTGAGCCCAGATGCTTTGTTGCTCAGGCGCCTCGCCGATTACATTGACGTTGTGATTGATCAACTCGTCCATCAATTTGGGGTCGTCGATCGGCGGGCGAATGACTTTGAAGTCTTCACCAGACTTGCGTTTGCCGATGATCACCAGACCATTGATCGCAACTTGTTGGACCTGATCCTGCTGAACGTCGGAGACGAAGCTGGAATAGGTGACCTCCTGCGGCTGAGGATGCACGCTGAAATTGTTGAACACCGTCAGCAGGACTGCCGCGATGATCAGCCACAAGAGCAAATTTTTTCCCATATCATTCAATGGGTTATCCTCGCAGATTCTGAATGCTTGACCACTTCGAGCTTACTACACATCGGTTGAGGCGACCATCGGGCGGGGCCCCGGGGGCACATCAGGGGCAAAGCCTGTCGCAACACCATACACCTCGCGCGATTCCGAACGAGACGCGGCGGGCTTTGCCAGCGTCACCTTCGCAAATGTCTTTCGCGTGACGGAAAGCCACGCGTCAATGCCTTCGCCCTGGAACATTTTGACCACCATCGCGCCACCGGGTTGCAGCCATCGCATGGCAGCGTCGGTGGCCAGATCAACTAAGTCCATCGCGGCCGCCTGGTCAGCTGCCTTCACACCACTGATGTTGGGGGACATATCGGACAATACAAGGCCGACTCTCTGCTCGCCAAGCGCGTCATCGACTGCATTCACACATTCGTCGGAGTAAATGTCGAGGCAAATGAAGACGACGCCGCGCGGAACCTGCATCGCCCGGTAATCCACCGCCACAATACGGCCGGCGTTGACGCGGCTGGCGACATACCGCGTCCATCCGCCCGGTGCCGCACCGAGTTCGAGTACAGACATCTGGGGACGCAACAGCGAAAAGCGTTGATCGAGCTGGGCCAGTTTGAAGTGCGCGCGCGAACCGAGCGTTCCCGCTGCAGCACGCCTGACGTATGGGTCGCGCCTTTGTCGCTCGAGCCAGCGCTGGCTGGATTTGGTTCGCTTCGTCATGAGTTAATGCACCGATGCTGACATCCAACGAAAAGCGGCACCTGCGACAATTGGCGCACCACCTGCACAGCATCGTCACGATTGCCGAGCGTGGCGTGACCGACAGCCTGTTGCAGGAGACCCATCGGGCACTGAACGATCACGAACTCATCAAAGCCAAGATCAACGTTGCGGACCGCGCTACACGCAAGGAACTCGGTGAAGCGCTATCGCTACAGTCCGACGCGGAAATTGTACAAGTCATCGGCAAGGTATGGGTGCTGTATCGGCGGAACCCGGATGCGGATCCAAGACTGTCAAACGTTGCCCGGCTTTCGTAACACCGATGCTTCGATGGAATCGTCAGATGTGCTCGACCTTGTCGATTTCGTATTCGGTCGCGCCGTTTGGCGCGTTGACGACAACCGTGTCGCCTTCGGACTTTCCAACCAACGCACGCGCAATCGGTGACATCACCGAGATCTTGTTCAGTTTCAGATCCGCCTCGTCCTCGCCGACGATCTTGTAGCGCTTCTCCGCGCCGCTGGCGACTTCGATCAGCGCCACGGTCGAACCGAAAACCACTTTGCCGGTGTGCTTGATCCGCGTGACGTCGATAACTTGCGCATCGGCGAGCTTGGCTTCGATTTCCTTGATACGACCTTCCGCAAAGCCCTGCTGCTCCTTCGCCGCCTGGTACTCGGCGTTCTCACGCAGGTCACCATGCTCACGCGCCGTAGCGATCGCTTGAATAATCTGAGGTCGCAACACCGATTTCAGGTGCTCGAGCTCTTCACGGAGCCGCTCCGATCCTTCGAGTGTCATGGGTACTTTCATCTTGGGAGCATCATGTTACGGGCGTCATCGTTCGACCACCAATGTTCGAGTCATCGCTTCGGGAACTTCGATCATCTAGAGGATACGCGCGTGCAGATCCTGCAAGGCGCGCACCTGGTTTCCCCGACCGAAACGAATGGCGATACAGAATGCCTCGCCACCCGCCAGGGTGGTGGTGTAACAGACTTTGTTCTGCAACGCGAGTCGCCGAATCACCGCCGAGTCGGCAATAGCCTGGCGGCCCTCGGTGGTATTGACGATCAGATCGATCTTCGCATTCTTCAGCAGGTCGACGATGTCGGGCCGCCCCTCAGTCACTTTGTTCACCACCTCGACCGCAATACCTGCTTCGCTGAGCACTCGCGCCGTGCCCCGTGTTGCGACCAGTTCGAAGCCGAGATCGACCAGATCACGGCCAATCGCAGCAACGCCCACCTTGTCCGAGTTTTTGACGCTGAGGAACGCGTGACCGCCGCGAGGCAATCGCTCACCGCTGGCGAGCGTCGCCTTCGCGAAGGCCTCCGCAAAGGTATCGCCAACGCCCATCACCTCACCCGTCGACTTCATTTCCGGTCCGAGGATCGGATCCGCGCCGGGGAATTTGTTGAATGGGAACACCGATTCCTTCACGCACGAATAGTGCGGAATGATTTCCTGCGTGAATCCCTGTGCTGCAAGCGACGTACCCGCCATACATCGCGCTGCGATCTTCGCCAGCGACACGCCGATGCACTTGGAAACAAATGGCACGGTGCGCGATGCGCGCGGATTGACCTCCAGCACGAATACATTGTTCTGTTGAACCGCCATCTGAACGTTCATCAGGCCGACGACGCCGAGTTCGATCGCCATCGCCGCGACCTGACGCCGTATCGTGTCCTGAACGTCCGGGTCCAGGCGATACGGCGGCAACGAACACGCCGAATCGCCCGAGTGCACGCCCGCCTGTTCGATGTGCTGCATGATTGCGCCGATGACGACCCGTTCGCCGTCACACACTGCGTCAACGTCGACTTCGATCGCCTGATCGAGGAAATGATCGAGCAGTACCGGTGCGGAGTTCGACACGACGAATGCATCCCGTAGATATCGCGCCAGATCGGTTTTGTTGTGCACGATCTCCATCGCGCGACCACCAAGAACGTACGACGGCCGCACGACCATCGGGAACCCAATCATGTCGGCGGCTTCGATGCCGTCTTCCACCGTCGCGACGGTTCGATTCTCCGGCTGCAGCAGACCGACCTTGGCGATCAGCTGCTGAAAGCGTTGTCGGTCTTCCGCGCGATCGATCGCATCGGCGCTGGTACCTATGATCGGTACACCCTCTGCATGCAATGCGTCGACGAGCTTCAGCGGGGTCTGTCCGCCGAATTGAACGATCACACCTGTAGGACGTTCGACTTCGACGATTGCCAGAACATCCTCGAGCGTGACCGGCTCGAAATAGAGCCGATCCGACGTGTCGTAGTCTGTCGAAACGGTTTCCGGGTTGCAGTTGACCATGATCGTCTCATAGCCGTCTTCGCGCATTGCGAGTGCCGCGTGCACGCAACAGTAGTCGAATTCAATCCCCTGTCCGATTCTGTTGGGGCCACCGCCCAGCACCATGATCTTGCGCCGGTCGCTCGGCGCCGCTTCGCACTCTTCTTCGTACGTCGAATACATGTATGCCGTCGCAGACGGAAACTCCGCGGCGCATGTGTCGACGCGCTTGAAAACGGGAGTGACGTTCAGCGACTTGCGGTGCGCGCGAACAGCGGAATCGGACTCGCCCAACAGTTCGCCGAGACGTACGTCGGAAAACCCTTTTCGCTTGAGCCCGAGCACTTCGTCGCGACCGAGCGATCCGAGGTGCCGCCCCTTCAAGTCCTGTTCAACCCGCACGAGATCTTCGATCTGCGCGAGAAACCAGGGATCGATCGCTGTGAACTCGGCAATTTCCGCGATGCTCATGCCGGCGCGGAACGCATCCGCCACGTACCAGATTCTGTCCGCGCCAGCGACTTTCAACTCTCGAATCAGGTGCGTTCGCTCATCGTCATCTTCCGGCGTCACCAGCTCATTGAGCCCCGAGCGCGAGATCTCCAATCCGCGCAGCGCTTTCTGAAACGACTCCTGGAACGTCCGGCCAATCGCCATTACCTCGCCAACGGACTTCATCTGCGTCGTTAAGCGAGCGTCGACGTTCTGGAACTTCTCGAACGTGAAGCGGGGGATCTTCGTGACGATGTAATCGATCGCGGGTTCGAACGAAACCGGTGTCACACCGGTGATGTCGTTGGTGAGTTCATCCAAGGTGAAGCCGACGGCAAGTTTGGCCGCCACCTTCGCGATCGGAAAGCCTGTCGCCTTGGACGCCAGCGCCGACGAGCGCGATACGCGTGGATTCATTTCGATGACGACCATCCGGCCAGTCTTCGGATCGATCGCGAACTGCACGTTCGAGCCGCCTGTCTCGACGCCGATCTCACGCAGCACCGCGATCGATGCGTCGCGCAGGATCTGATATTCCTTGTCGGTCAGGGTCTGCGCCGGCGCAACCGTGATCGAATCACCGGTATGGATACCCATCGGATCCAGATTTTCGATCGAGCAGACGATGATGCAGTTGTCGCGCTTGTCGCGCACGACCTCCATCTCGAACTCTTTCCAGCCGAGCAACGACTCGTCGATCAACAGCTCGTTCGTTGGCGACAGATCGAGACCGCGCGTGCAGATCTCGACGAATTCCTCCCGGTTGTAGGCAATCCCGCCGCCACTGCCGCCCAGCGTGAACGACGGCCGGATCACGCACGGAAAGCCAAGCGCGCTCTGCACCTGCAGAGCCTCTTCGAGGCTGTGCGCGATGGCCGAGCGCGGTGTATCGAGCCCGATCGATTTCATCGCGCGACCAAATCGCTCGCGATCCTCGGCCTTGTCGATCGCGTCCTGGCTCGCACCGATCAGTTCGACGCCCCACTTTTCCAGCACGCCTTCGCGCACCAGATCCAGCGCACAGTTGAGAGCAGTCTGGCCGCCCATCGTCGGTAGTAGTGCGTCCGGGCGTTCGCGCTCGATGATCTGCGCCACGGTGCGCCACTCGACCGGCTCGATGTACGTCGCGTCGGCCATCGCCGGGTCGGTCATGATGGTCGCCGGATTCGAATTGACCAGCACCACGCGATAACCTTCGTCGCGCAACGCCTTGCATGCTTGCGCGCCTGAGTAATCGAACTCGCACGCCTGTCCGATGACGATCGGGCCAGCGCCGATGATCAGCACGGATTCGATGTCGGTACGCTTAGGCATCGTGCGCGCGCATGCCGTTCATCAGCGCGACGAACTGGTCGAACAGGTAGACGCAATCCTTCGGGCCCGGACTCGCTTCGGGATGCCCCTGAAAGCCGAATGCGGGTCGGTCGGTGCGGCGCACGCCCTGCAGTGAACCATCGAACAGCGAAACGTGGGTCGCCTCGAGACAGTTCGGCAGCGTGCTCTGATCAACCGAGAAGCCGTGGTTCTGGCTCGTGATGATCACACGCCCGTCGCGCAGATCCTTCACCGGGTGATTCGCGCCGTGATGACCGTGGGGCATCTTGGTCGTCCGCGCACCACTCGCCAGCGCTAGAAGCTGGTGGCCCAGACAGATGCCGAATGTCGGCAGGCCCGTCTCCACCAGATCAGCCACCGCACGAATCGCGTAGTCGCACGGTTCCGGATCGCCCGGACCATTCGACAGGAACACGCCGTCCGGCTTCAGATCCAGCACCTGCGCCGCGGTCGTCTTGGCCGGCACCACGGTCACGTCGCATCCGCGATCTGCGAGGAGACGCAGGATGTTGCGCTTGACGCCGAAATCGTACGCGACGACCCGAAAGATGCTCTGCGTTGGCGCCGCATACCCCTCGCCGAGCCGCCAACTCCCTTCGTGCCAAGGATGCGATGTGGTGCACGTGACGAGCGCGGCCAGATCTGCGCCTTCGAGGCCGGGGAACTGACGCGCGTCGTGCACCGCGGCGTCCGTGTCGATCTCGGACGCTGCACCGTGCCCGGTCACGATACATCCCGCCAACGCACCTTGCGTTCGGATGAGTCGGGTCAGCCGCCGCGTATCGATACCCGCAATCGCAACGACGCGTTCGGCAACGAGGTACTGTGCCAGTGTCATCTGCGAACGCCAGTTGCTGGGCAGAATCGGCAGATCCCGAATCACCAGCCCAGCGGCCCAGACACGATCCGACTCGGCGTCCTCGGAATTGGTCCCGGTGTTGCCGATGTGCGGGTGAGTCAGCGTGATGATCTGGCTCGCGTACGAAGGGTCGGTGAGAATCTCCTGATAACCGGTCATCGCGGTGTTGAACACCACTTCTCCAACGGCGCGACCTTCGACACCAATGGAGGTGCCGCGAAACACGCTGCCGTCTTCGAGCGCCAGTAAAGCGGGTGTCAAATTCGCCGTCCCTTCGGGAACCCGAGGTTACAAAAAAGCGGGGGGAATCACTTCCCACCCGCTAGCGGTTGCGTAGATCAGGCCGCGTCGTGGAGCCGCGTTTCGCGGACCGTGACGGCCAATGCAGGCTGGGCGCGTATTCTAGGGAAACGCTCCGTGCGTGTCACTCGACGCTGCGCTTCAGTCTCGCTTCTCAGCCGCGATCAGGCGCGCAATCCGAGCACGTCCTGCATGTCGAAGAGACCGTGCTCGCGCCCGGCGAGCCATTGCGCCGCGCGCATCGCGCCAGTCGCGAAGTTCATGCGGCTCGCGGCGCGATGCGTGATCTCCACCCGCTCGCCGGCGCCCGCGAACATCACGGTATGTTCGCCGACGATGTCGCCCGCGCGCAGCGTCTCGAACCCGATCGTCTTGCGTTCGCGTGGCCCGGTGATCCCCTGCCGGCCGTAGATCGCCGAATTGGCGAGGTCACGTCCGAGCGCCGACGCCAGAATCTGACCCATCTTCAATGCGGTTCCGGACGGTGCGTCGACCTTGCCGCGGTGATGCGCTTCGATCACCTCGATGTCGACGTCGTCGCCGAGCACCGTCGCCGCCAGTTCGATGAGTTTGAAACACAGGTTCACGCCGATGCTGTAGTTCGGCGCCATCACGATCGGAACGTCACGCGCGGCGGATTCAATCGCTCGGCGATCCGCCTCGTCGAACCCCGTGGTGCCGATGACCAGCGATTTACCGGCGTCGCGGCAGGTCGCCAACGCATTCAGGGTCGCCGCCGGCACACTGAAATCCACCAGCGTGTCGAATGTACCGAGTGCGTCTCGAATCGATTCCGTGACTTGAACGCCGAGCGCTCCGATACCGGCCAACTCACCCGCGTCGGCACCCAGCAGCGACAATCCCGGTCGCTCGAACGCCGCTCCGAGCGCCAACGCGTCGTTCGATGCCAACGCCTGAACAAGGGTGCGACCCATGCGCCCGGCGGCGCCGGTGATGGCAATTCTGATCATCGTCGGATCCGGCATCGAATGCGCTCGATTGTAGCCTGAACGGCGACTACGACTTCAGTCCCTCGAAGAAATCCATGACACCCTTGAACCACGACGTCTCTTTCGGCGAGTGCGTGTCACCGCCTTCGCGCAGCACGCCGCGCAATTCTTCGAACATCGCCTTCTGCTCGCTGTTGAGCTTCACCGGCGTCTCCACGACCACACGACACAACAGATCGCCGGGTCCGCCACCGCGAACCGGCGCCACGCCCTTGCCGCGCAGCCGGAACATGCGTCCGGTTTGCGTCTCCGCGGGAATTTTCAATTTGACTCGGCCGCCCAATGTCGGCACATCGAGCTCACCGCCAAGCACCGCATCAGCGATTGAAATCGGCACTTCGCAGTACAGATCCTTGCCGTCACGAGAGAAGATTTTGTGTTCGCGAACGGCAACCTGCACATACAGATCGCCCGGCGGACCGCCGTTGTGACCGGCTTCGCCTTCGCCGCTGAGCCGAATTCGATCCCCGGTGTCGACACCGGGCGGAATCTTCACCGACAGCGTCTTGCGCCGCTCCACGCGACCACCCCCGCCGCACGCGCGGCACGGGTCTTTGATGATCGATCCGGCCCCGCGACAGCGAGGACACGTCTGTTGCAACGAGAAGAATCCCTGCGAGACACGAATCTGGCCGGCGCCACCGCAATCGCTGCACGGAATTGCAGTTGTGCCTTTGCGGGCACCACTGCCATCGCACTCTTCGCACACCGACAGCACCGGTACGCGAATTTCAACGGTATCGCCACGCACTGCCTTTTCGAGCTCGAGTTCCAACGTGTAGCGCAGATCCGAGCCGCGCGCGACCGAACTGCGCCCGCCACCGCCAAAAATGTCGCCGAACACGTCGCTGAAGATGTCCGAGAAGCTCGCGCCGCCGCCGCGCCCGCCCATGTTGGAATCTAGCCCGGCGTGACCGAACTGGTCATAGGCATTCTTCTTCGCCGAATCGGAAAGCACCTCGTAGGCTTCCGATGCTTCCTTGAATCTTTCCTCGGACGCAGGATCCGGGTTGCGATCAGGGTGGTGCTTCATCGCGAGCCGGCGATACGCCTTCTTGACGTCCGCCTCGGACGCACCGCGTTGCAGTCCCAGAACTTCGTAGTAGTCGCGCTTTGCTGCCATGCGATGCTCTACCAGAAAAATCTCTACACAAAAGGACGCACGCTATGAAAGCGTGCGCCCTAGCCGTTTCGTCAGACCGAGTGTCGTATCACGACACCGGGATGTTACTTCTTATCGTCGTCCTTGACCTCTTCGAACTCCGCATCTACGGCACCATCACCGGTCCCACCACCGTCTGCATTGTCGGTGCCGGGACTCGCGCCCGCCGTCGCATCTGCATGCATCTTCTGCGCCAGCACCGCGGATGCTTCCGTCAGAGCCGCGATCTTCTTCTCGATCGCTTCTTTGTCGTCGCCCTTCATCACTTCTTCCAGCGCTTTCGCGGCCGATTCGACGTTGGCTTTCTCCTCGTCGGTCGCCTTGTCACCGGCATCGGCCACGACTTTACGCGCGGAATGAATCAAGCCGTCGGCCTGGTTGCGCAGACCGACCATCTCCTCGAACTTCTGATCCTCTTCCGAGTGCGCCTCGGCGTCGCGAACCATCTTGTCGATCTCGGCCTCGCTCAAACCACTCGATGCCTTGATGATGATCGACTGTTCTTTGCCGGTCGCCTTGTCCTTCGCCGACACGTTCAGAATACCGTTGGCATCGATGTCGAAGCTGACTTCCACTTGCGGCATGCCGCGCGGCGCGGGTGGAATGTCTGCTAGATCGAAGCGACCGAGCGACTTGTTCTGCGACGCCTGCTTGCGCTCGCCCTGCAATACATGAATCGTGACGGCGGTCTGGTTGTCGTCCGCGGTCGAGAACACCTGCTGCTTCTTCGTCGGAATCGTCGTGTTTTTCTCGATCAGCACGCTCATGACGCCACCAAGGGTCTCGATACCGAGCGACAATGGTGTGACGTCGAGCAGCAGCACGTCTTTGACGTCGCCGGACAACACGGCAGCCTGAATCGCGGCGCCGATCGCGACCGCTTCGTCGGGATTGACGTCCTTGCGCGGCTCTTTGCCGAAGAACTCTTTGACCCGCGCCTGCACCAACGGCATCCGCGTCTGGCCGCCGACCAGAATGACTTCATCGACATCGCCCACTTTCACGCCAGCATCATCGAGCGCCGTGCGGCACGGCGTCATCGTCCGCTCGACGAGTGCTTCCACCAGCGATTCCAGCTTGGCGCGAGTGACCTTTTGAACCAGGTGCTTCGGCCCGGATTTGTCCGCGGTGATATATGGCAGATTCACTTCGGTTTGCTGTGACGACGACAGCTCGATCTTGGCTTTCTCGCCCGCCTCCTTGAGGCGCTGCATCGCCAGCGGATCGCCGCGCAGGTCCATACCGTTCGCCTTCTTGAACTCGTCGGCGAGGTAATCGATCAACGTCTTGTCGAAGTCTTCGCCACCAAGGAAGGTGTCGCCATTGGTCGACAGCACTTCAAACTGCTTCTCACCGTCGACGTCGGCGATCTCGATGATCGAGATGTCGAACGTGCCGCCACCCAGGTCGTACACCGCGATTTTAGAATCGCCGCGGTGCTTGTCCATGCCATAGGCGAGCGCAGCGGCCGTCGGTTCGTTGATGATGCGCTTGACGTCGAGCCCGGCGATGCGCCCCGCGTCTTTAGTCGCCTGGCGCTGCGAATCGTCGAAATACGCCGGTACCGTGATGACCGCTTCCGAGACGGTCTCACCGAGATAGTCCTCGGCGGTCTTCTTCATCTTCTTCAACACTTCGGCCGAGATCTGCGGCGGCGCGAGTTGCTGGCCCTTGACGTCGATCCACGCATCGCCGTTCTTGGCCCCGACGATCTTGTACGGGACCAT
Source organism: uncultured Gammaproteobacteria bacterium (assembly GCA_963812255.1). Lineage (GTDB taxonomy): Bacteria > Pseudomonadota > Gammaproteobacteria > Pseudomonadales > Azotimanducaceae > DATJGR01. The sequence continues at coordinate 1,281,677 of CAWEUM010000003.1, forward strand.
GTCGATGTCTTTCTGGACGACCTGGTCTTTGAATTTGCGGCCGATCAGACGCTTCACCGCCGACAGCGTATTGGTCGGATTGGTCACCGCCTGGCGTTTCGCCGACTGGCCGACAAGGATTTCACCCTCGTCGGTATAGGCGATGATCGAAGGCGTGGTCCGATCGCCCTCGGAATTCTCGATGACCTTCACGTCTTTGCCTTCCATCACCGCGACACACGAGTTCGTGGTGCCGAGGTCTATGCCGATAATCTTGCCCATCTGTGGGATCTCCTTCATAGCCCCGGTCTACGGAGCAACTGGTAACCGCTATATTGGCGCTCGGCGCCAAAGTTCAACCCGTCATTCGTCCGAATCGGTGGGTGCCTTCGCCACCATCACCATCGCCGCCCGCACCAGACGCCCATTCAACGTGAAGCCCTTCTGCAGCACCTCGACCACCGAACCGGGCTCGGCGGTCTGGCTCTCCAGCATGCCGACGGCCTGATGAAACTTGGGGTCGAACGGTTCGCCCACCGGATCGAGCTGGATGATGTCGGCCTTCGCCAGCGTGTCGAGAAACAACTTCAGCGACAGCTCCACGCCGTCAGCGATCGCCGCGGCGGATCCGGCAGCGTTCGGCGCCCGCGCCGATTCGACCGCGCGCTCGAGGCTGTCCAGTACTGGGAGCAGATCGCTGGTAAAGCGCTCCAGCGCGAACTTGTGAGCATTTTCGACGTCGCGCTGCGCCCGGCGCCGCACGTTTTCCGATTCCGCCTGTGCGCGCAACGCCTGTTCTCGCGCCTGGTCGGCCGCGTTCCGTGCCGCTTCGAGCGCGGCGATCAACTCAGCCTCCGTCTGGGGCGCGGTTTCACCGTCGTTCGCATCGCTGATCACACCGACGGCTTCGGGTGTTGATTTGTCTTCGGACATTCGCAACGAGACTCCTGCTGGGCGCGGTTGGGAATAATGGGGTCTCGAACCGGCTTTCCAACCCCGGCGGCGGGTGCAGTTCAGGACTGATCGAGCGCCGCGCCAAGCACTCGCGCAGTGACGTCGACGATCGGGATGATCTGCTGATAGGCCATCCGAGTCGGGCCGATCACGCCCAGCACACCCGCTACTCGCGCGTTGACTCGATACGGCGCGGTGACCACGCTGTAGTCACCCAGCACCTCATAACCGGACTCCTCGCCGATGAACAGCTGAATGCCTTCGGAGTCCAGGCATCGATCGAGCAGATGCAGGATGTCGCGTTTCCGAGCAAAGGCGTCGAACAACCTGCGCATCGCCTCATCGTTGCGTGTCCCGAGCAGGTTTGCCTCGCCGGCCACCACATAGCCATCCGCGTCCGATGCGCCGGAGCGGCTACCCGACGCGTCCACGTCGAAGGCTTTCGCGGCCATATCGAGCGCGAGTTGCATCAGTTGATCAACGCCGGCTTTGTCGCGCTGCATGCTATCGATCAACGCAGTACGGATGTTCTGCAGTGATGCACCGGCAAACTCGCGATTGATGTAGTTCGCGGCCTGCACGAGCTCGCTTTCGCTGTACTCGCGATCGGTGTGAATCACCCTGTTTTGGACGTCACGTTCATTGATAACCAGGATCACCAGCACGCGATTGGACGTCAGCGGTAGGAATTCCACCTGCCGCAACGCGATCTGTTCTTTGCGCGGCAACGTCACGACACCGGCCATGCTGCTGATCTCGGCCAGCAATCCGGATGCGAGTTCGACCAATCGCGACGGCGCGAGATCCGGATTCAAGCCGTCGCGCAACATTCGCACACTGCTGCGCCGCAACGGTTTCACCGACAGCAAGGTATCGACAAAAAATCGCAAACCGAGATTCGTCGGCACCTTGCCGGCGGAGGTGTGCGGCGACACGACCAGTCCCCGCGCTTCGAGTTCCGCCATGATGTTGCGTACTGTCGCGGCACTCACATCGACATCGGGTCGCGTCGCGAGCGTTTTCGACGCCACAGGCGTGCCCTGCTCGAGATAGTGCTCGACAAGCATCTTCAACAGGCGCTGAGCCCGATCGCCAATGCCATCTTCTGATCTTTGCTGTCGCTTCACGTTGCCAAAAACGCGTTTACCCCGATCGGCACCGGCACCTAAAATGGCACGAATACCCGGCGAAACCAACCTGAGTTCGCGCCCGCGAGGATCCACTCACGCCATGCTGACCCGATTGACCGTCCGCGACTTCGCGCTGGTGAGGGCGGTAGACGTGGTATTCGAGCGGGGGATGACGGTGCTGACCGGTGAATCCGGTGCCGGCAAGTCGATCCTGCTGGGCGCGCTTGGTCTCGCGCTCGGCGATCGCGCCTCCTCCGCGGCGGTGCGCCCCACGGCAGAGCGCAGCGACGTCAGCGCCGAGTTCGACATCGAGGGCATTGAGCGCGCTTTCGACTTCATCGCGACGCGCGGCCTCGACGATCCGGACACCCCACATCGCTGTGTGCTGCGTCGAATCATCAACCGAGAGGGCCGCTCGCGCGCGTTCATCAACGGCGCGCCTGTGACACTGAATGATTTGACCGAACTGGCGGCAACACTGATCGACATTCATGGCCAGAACGAGCATCAATCGTTGCTGCGCCGCGACGTGCAGCTCGATCTACTCGATCACTACGCCGGCGTCGAAACGCTCGCAGCGCGCGTTCGCGATGCATACCGGACGTGGCGTGCTGCGACCGACCAGCTCGAGGCACTCGAAGCCGGTGCGGCGCAGTCGCGCGACCGAAGAGCCTTGTTGGAGTACCAGCTCGGCGAACTGGCCGAACTCGCGACCACAGCCGGTGAGTATGCGGATCTGCATGACCGCTTTCGCCGCCAATCAAAGTCGCAGGAAATCCAGATGCGCGTCGGTACCGCGTTGGCCGTGCTGGACGGCGAAGCCGAGTCCAGCGCCGCCGATGTACCGCGTCTCGCGACATTGCTCGCGACCATCGACGATCGTCATGCGGCGCTGTCGAACGCGCGGGAGCTGCTCCAAACAGCGCTGACACACCTCGATGAGACGGCGCTGGAGCTGCGACGCTATCTGGATGACCTGACCTCTGCGCCCGACGAACTCGAACGCATGGAGGCACGGCTCGATCACATCACCGAACTCGCGCGCAAACATCGCGTGCGTCCCGAGTTTCTGGCCGAACACCACGCCGAACTCGAACACGAGCTCAATGCACTCGTTGTCAGCGTCGAAGATCTCGATACCGTGCGCAACACGATGGTAGCGGCACAAGCCCAATTTCGAACGATGGGCGGTGAGCTGTCCGCCAAACGACGTCGGGCCGCGAAGAAATTCGCCCGCGACGTCAGCGCGCACATGGATGGTTTGGGTATCGCCGGCGGCAGCCTCGAATTGAGGTTCACCGATGCCGAACACGAAGGCGGCCTCGACTCGGTGGAATACCAGATCGTGACGAATCCAAAATATCCGGCGGCGCCGTTGGCCCGCATCGCATCGGGCGGCGAACGTTCGCGCGTCAGCCTCGCGATCCAGGTGGTTGCCGCCGAAAAATCCCGGCTTCCAGCGCTCATCCTCGACGAAGCCGATGTCGGCATCGGCGGCACCACGGCAGATGTGGTCGGCCGGCTGTTGCGTCGTCTCGCCGCGCGCACACAAGTACTGTGTGTCACACACGCGCCGCAAGTTGCCGCGCGAGGCGAACATCATCTGCTGATCCGCAAGACCAGCGAGTACGACACCATCGTCGAACCGTTGGACAGTTCAGGGCGCGTTGCCGAGCTCGCACGGATGCTCGGTGGCGCCGACATCACGACGAAGACGATCGAATACGCGCAGGAACTGATCAGTACCGGTGCGACCTGATCGTTCCCTGAACCTTCCAACACTCCGACCGTCTCGCTACTATCTGCGCCCCATTGAGCTTCCGGAGTATGCGTGCGTCCGCTTCTGGCAACGATCTTGTTCCTGATCGCGGGCTGCCACTTCGGTTTGCCGAAAGTGGCCCACGTCGCGGTGCAGCAGGGCAACGTCATCACCCAGGAGATGATCGACCGGCTCAAACCGGGCATGACCCGCCGCCAGGTGGCGTTCGTGATGGGTGAACCGGTGCTGCGCGACCCATTCAATCCAGGCCGCTGGGACTATGTGTATTCGGTTCAGGTCGGCGACGTGGTGTATCAGCAGCTGAGAATGTCACTGTTCTTCAAAGGCGACACACTCGCGAAGTTCAGCGGCGACATGGCACCGACGAGCGCGGCCGAGCAGGCCAAAGCCGACACCGTGGCTGATCCGCTCGCGCCGACCCCACCCGAGATCACTCCGCCTCCTGCCGATCCGCCCTCCGCCGACGCGCAGTCATCGGATCAACCGTAAGCGGGCGATAGATCTCCACTCGATCCCCTTCGTCGAGCCGTTGGCTGCGATCAGCCACTATGCGCCCGAATACTCCGACCGATGCGCGATCGAAGTCGAGACCGGAAAATCCGGGCATCGTGGCGACGTGCGCCAGCGCATCGGCCACCGTGGCGCCGTGCGGCAACGACAGTTCGGCCAGCAACTGGACCTCGGGCAGCGCGTAAACCACTTCGACGTGCACGCCACTCACACGCCACCCGAGCCGTAAATTGCGCGCGCCCGTTTGCAGAACGCATCCACTATAGTGCCGGCGGCGCGCCCGAAGATGATCCCGAGCGTGCGCTGAACGAGCGTCCGCGACATCTCGAACTCGAGCTCGAGTTCCACTTTGCTGCCGAGCGCAGCCAGCGCGATGAAGCGCCACCTGCCCGCAAGCCGCTCGAACGGACCGCGCACCAGGTTCAAATCGATCGAGTCTGGGTAGACGAGCACGTTGCGCGTGGTGAATCGTTCAGCAATGCGTCCTTTCGCGATCGTCAGCTCCGCAACGACTTCATCCGCGTCGTCGCGCACGATCCGCGCCGCGCTGCACCATGGCAGGAATTCCGGATAACGCTCGATGTCACGGACGATGTCGAACACCTGAGCCGCAGAATACGGCAACAATGCTGAGCGCCGTACCTGGGGCATTTCGACAGCCTGTTTGCGAGCCCGACGAAGGCGAGCGGAAGAAACCGCAATTGTCGACAAATTGGGTAACCCCCTCAAGCGCCCCTATAATCGGCCGCATGGCAAAAGCGAAAACCAAAGGACCGGCGTCGATTGCGCAGAATCGACGCGCACGCCACGACTATGCGCTCTCCGATCGATTCGAGGCCGGCATCGCGCTGGCGGGCTGGGAATTGAAGAGCATCCGTAGCGGCAAGGCTCAGCTGCTGGACAGCTATGTGCTGATCCGCGACGGCGAGGCGTGGCTGCACGGCGCCACAATAACGCCGTTGGCGAGCGCATCTACCCACGTGATCGCAGATCCGAAGCGCATGCGCAAGCTGCTGCTGCACAAGAAGGAGATCGCCCGTCTGTTCGCCGATACGAGCCAGAAGGGCTACACGTGCGTCGCGACATCGCTGTACTGGAAGGGCAACAAGGTGAAATGCGAAATCGCGTTGGGCAAAGGGAAGAAGGAACACGACAAGCGCGCCACCGAACGGGACCGCGACTGGAAGCGGCAACAACACCGCACCTTGAAACAATCCGCGTAGAACCCCATAAACGCAGTGGTATACTTGCGAACCTGTTTCAAGAACCGGGGGCGACCTGGCTTCGACGGCGGTGACAACGCCAAAGGTGCATGCCGAGAGGGTAGTAACTCTCGTAAATCAATTGCTGCAACTTTTATAGTTGCCAACGACGAAAACTACGCACTAGCCGCTTAAGCCGGCTAACGCTGACGATTGCTGCCTGTGGCATGAAATCAGCGGCACGTTTCACAGGATCGCGCACAACGCCTCGCCCGGGGCCGCGTCGTTAAAACCAATCGGGATCGCTTGGGACACCCTGCTCGCCGGGTCGACTCGAAGCTAAATCAATAGACGAAACTAAGCATGTAGATCCGATGGTCGAGTACCGGCGGACGCGGGTTCAACTCCCGCCGCCTCCACCAACTCCTGGTCTAACCTAGACCACTCCAGACGGCTAGAGACCAGTGAATACCTGAGCTCCAGCCGTTCTGGCTTCTCCCATCGAACCGTTCCGAATGGTCTAGAGCAGGCCCCGTAAGGGCTCGCCGCTCGCGCGTGTTATGGGTATCGCCAAGGGCATTGGAACATGCGAGTGGCTGGTCTTTCGTGAGCGCCTTTTTGGCGAACTCGGAGATCTTTCCGTCCAGTTGGCCGCTCGCAGCCATCGCCTCACACCCAGCTCCGAAAGCGGCACTTGCGGGGCTGGAAGATGTTTGGGTGCTTCGTCATCGCGGTACAGTTCGATCAGGTGCCGAGTCCATGCTGCGACGCTTTGCGCAACACGGGCCGGCCCTTGCGATCGAGATTGAACAGCGCGTACCGCTTCGCCGAGCTCACATAGACATACAGCAGTTCCCAGGTCTTCGATTGGATGCCGTAGTTTGGACTTCCCACGGTGTCGGGGGAAAACCATGTCACAGCGCCTCAAGACGGTGAATTTGACCGAACCCTGCCACTCCACTACATTGCGCGATGGGTGCCACCAATCGAGGGTTGCAATTGAACAAGCGCAATGAACTGCTTCGAAACGCCCTAATCTTCTCGATGTGCCTGAATCTGGTCAGCCTCGGCTGCATTCCGGCGGCACGTGCCGAAGTAATCGGTACACCGACCTTCAGCCAATCGCTGACGCGCGACGCGCGGATCGACCGTATCAACGGATTTCTCGCGCAGGACTCGGTGCGCAGTCAGATGATCGGCCTCGGCGTCGATCCTCGCGACGCGCAGACCCGTGTCGCAGCGCTCACCGACAGCGAACTGCAGTTGCTCGATCAGAAGATCACATCCGCGCCTGCCGGCGGCGACGCCCTTGTCGTGGTCGGTATCGTGTTCTTGGTGCTGCTGATCCTGGAAATCACCGGCGTGATTAACATCTTCAGGTAGTTCTGACCGCCCGCCAACTTGAAAGATGGCCTAGAAGGGTTGATACGCCGCCGCTTGAATGTTCCGACAATCGACGAGTGGCATGCTGCTGACGCCCTTGAGAAACGGGAATATTCCGGCGCGATCAAGCTCGGATCGTAATGCGTGCCTCGGTAGCCGATGCTGTCTCGATATGGCGCTGCGAAGCATTCATTAGGCGCGATCCAGACGAGGACATTGCGATCCGGTTCCGAGCGGCGTTTGTCCGGCGCGATGGCCGAGGCGTTCATGGCCGCATGAACTCGTAGTCCGCGTCATCTGCCAGATTGTTCATCTGAAATTCGAGGGCGCCGCGGGTATCGTCCACGCCGCGCTCCGCCTTGAGGGCTTCGATGACGCTCACCAGCAGCGCGTGCAGACAGTCACCTTTCGGTAGACCATCACGCTCGGCATCGGTCACAGCGGCGCTGATGTGGCCTCGGGCAATCGCATAAACCGACATGTTTCCCCTCCCCAAAAATACCGTTTCCAAATGAAGTTTACCGCGCAGCTGCATACGATACGCACAGCTGAATGATAGGTGCCGGCCGTTCGAATCTGTCGCTGGCGTTTGAGCAGTACAAGTCTCATTGTCTTGAAGAGCCCGTTCGCTGAACACATGCGGGATGATTTTCGTGCGGCGCAGTTGTCCCAAGTGCAGCCGCTCGGCGATGCCATCGACCCGCGCATACATCTCGATCGCGAGGCGCTCAGGCTGTTCGTTGCGAACCCACAACCATGCTCGGGTCCGTGACAGCCATCGTCACTCCATTAGCAGCGTCCGTAAGTTCGGTTGCGAACAGACGGGGGAGGTGCGGATCGCGTCAACTAGGTTCGACGCATTACCTTTGGAGTACAGCATGTTGAACTGGGCAGTTACGTTTTTGATTATCGCAATCGTCGCAGCCGTTCTTGGATTTTCGGGAATCGCTGGCGCTGCAACGCAGATCGCGTGGATTCTCTTCGTGGTCGGCCTTATCGTCGCGGCCGTCTTCTTTGTGATGGGACGGCGCGGCCCGACTTTGTAGCGAGAGAAGGCAGCGATCTTTGCTGAATCGACGCTCAAGTCGGCGGAGGTGGCTGCGGTAGCGCGCGGTTTCCGACGTTAGGTCAGATCGTCACGACCCCGTCACGGATTTCGACGTCGCGGGGCCACGGGTCTGCGGCAAGGTCCCGGGAAGCTGCGCTCGCATCGCCACGGACGCGGAGAATCGATGACCGACACCACGGCCCACGCCCCCATCGCCTGGGTCACGACGGTTCTATTTTCGACGACATTCGTCGCCGCAATCATCGGCGTGCCGCTGTATGGCGCACTGGTCGGATATTCGATGGCGAATTGGCTGTGGTTCGTACTGTTTCTCGTCGCATCAGGGCTGTCGATCACCGCGGGATATCACCGTCTCTGGTCTCATCGCTCGTACGAAGCGCATTGGACGGTGCGCGTGTTCTTCATGTTGTTTGGCGCCATGGCGATACAGAACAGCATCTACACCTGGGCCGCGGGTCATAGACCGCATCATCGCTTCGTCGACGACGAAGAACTCGACCCGTATTCGTCACGCCGCGGTATGTGGTACTCGCACATCGGCTGGATGCTGCGGAAGTACGCGGCCAGCATCCCTGACTTCAAGTACGTCAAGGATCTGAAACGCGACCCGATCGTGATGTTTCAGCATCGTTACTATGTGCCGATCGCGCTGGCGATGAACATCGGCCTACCGCTGGTCGTCGGATTGCTCAGCCGTGACGTATGGGGCACGTTGCTGCTCGCCGGATTGTTGCGCCTCGTCGTCAACCACCACGTCACGTTCTTCATCAACTCGCTGGCGCACGGTTGGGGCGCGCAACCGTACACCGACCGCAACACGTCGCGTGACAATCCGATCCTTGCACTGCTGACCTATGGCGAGGGTTATCACAATTTCCACCCCTGTTCGCCAACGACTACCGCAACGGCATCCGCTGGTGGCGATGGGACCCGACCAAGTGGCTGATCAGCACGATGTCGTGGCTGGGTCTTGCGACCGAGCTGCGGCGCACGCCGCCAGTGGCCATGGAACGGGCGCGCCTGGACATGCAGTTCAGCCGGGCGCAAGTCCGCGTCGCCAACAAGCCGAGCGCGGCGACGGCATTGCCACGGAGCTGCGGGAGTTGATCACGCGCGAATACGAAGCATTCACCGCGACGCTGGCCGATGGTCGGTGGCCCGAGACGCCTGGCTCACAGCTACGCGCGAGCAGGTCGTCGAGCAACTTGAACGCGTATTCGGACACCACTGGCGCTTCTGGAGTCCGGAGTCCCGCGCGAAGCTCAGCCAGGGTGAGCCAAACCTGTTCGAGAGTGAACCTGTGTGCGGCTGGCACAAGAACAACGAGGGCCGGGAAGTCGCGTTCTGCGTCGACTACAGCGCCGGCGTACACTTCAAGGAACGAAAGCACCCTCGAACCGGACCGTTCCACGGGCGCCTGGCGGCACTGCGCTGGCCCGAACGCGAAGTCGTGTTCGATGACGATCCGCCCGGAAGGGTAGCACGCGGATAGTGCGTTCCTCGTCCATCAAGATGATGGCCTAATTCGATCCAGGATGGTTGCTGTTTCCGTATCCTCTGTTCCTGTCGTGCGGGGTATCTCGCAGAAATTAACCCGTCGTTCGCGTTCTTCATGGCGGAGGCGACCGAGGCCGGTCTGGAAGATTTCCTTCCGATAGATCAGGAACAGTTCTCTGTCCGGCACCGCACATAGCGTGCGCCGGACTTCGACCCGCAGATCGGTCGTCGGGATCTAAATTTGGGTCGAGCGATCCATTGGTCGAACTTTGAGCGTTGGTCTTAGACCCTGTCCGAACTGCGTTCTCACGTGCGGCGGATGGTGACGTCGTCGGGGATCGCCGCGTCGAGAGCAATCGATTCAACGTATTGGAACTGCGGGCGACGGGCAGCATTCATCGGTTGCCATCGGGTCAGAAAAAAAACAAAGAGCCCGACCAAAGTAATCCAAACCATGCCTTTCTGTCCTAGCGACCGCCGCGAGCAAAGTGCATCCGCGTTGCAAATTGGACAGTACAGGAGAGGACTCCAGGCACGCTGTGCGCTGCCGAACATTAGGTGTAATGTCCGACATGGCCACCAAATTTGGGGGAGTCCGCTTATCGCGGCAACCAAATTGAACCGTCGCAATGCGCACACCCGCGTCTCGGCTGGCGACGCGAGCGACATTTCAAGGTGCGAGTCGTTCGAACTTGAAGCTCACTGGGCAACCGCTTTCTCAAGACCGAAGCCCGGCGGCGCCCTGATGCCTATAGGGTTGCCTCAGCGATCGAATCATGTGGCTTCCCCCTTGCGCTTCGCTCGCAGCGTTCAAGTCTGCACGGCTTCGTGCGCCTTTGGCCATTGCCATCGCTATGACTACTCCGCGACGCAAGCTGTGCTGGCAGCCGACGCGCCGATGCCGCCACCGCTCGATCTCGGCGGAGATGGACGCGCTCAAGATCCCCTGGCGGCAGGCCTCGAACGGTCGAAGTGCTGGAGCGGCACTGGGCAGAGTCTGCCCAGTCAGCGGTGATGGGCTAACGCCCACGTAGCGAGTAACGCTAATGACAGTGACAGGCAAGGCGCAACGCCGGATGCGCCTCAGCGTTCGGATTCCGCGTCTGGAGTTGTGCGCCCAGCCAGGAACTATCGATTGCCATACCTCCTCGGCTGCCCGACGCGATCGCTCGCCCGTCGGCCACGTCTGCTGCGACGTTCTGCCCCCAAGTACCCTTGACCAGCGATCCCAACGTCGGAGTCGCGGCGAATGTCTGCTCGTCTGTCCTCGTGATGCTGATAGACGCACTTGCAAGTCTCCGGATGCTGACACGCCTTTAGCGGCAGCGCCGGCGCATCGTTGCAGAGATATCGAGCTCCTTCGACCAGTTTGACAGCAGCGCAAGCACAGACTGACTTGTGCGCGATGGAAACGGCGCGGAATGATGATTTTTTCACGGACTGCCCTCCGCACGACGCTACAGATTCGACTGGAAGAGCGTATCGGATCTCACGGGATCAGAGGGTCTGATCCATGTACGCAAAATCGGCGAGCTTGTAATCGGTCGTCACTCGCAGTAACGAAGACACGGCAGTTCATGTGACAAAGGCCACCACGATGATGGCGCTGTCCCGGCGTGCCTTCCCGAAGCTGGGGCCGTCGCAGCTGCTCTCGACACAATCGACGGCTACCTGCTGAGCGGCGGCGGAGCGCGATGGTCTGCTGATCCGGGATTCAGAACAGCCCTGGCTCGATCTGGAATCGCGCGATGCGCTGGATGCATTAGGCTGCCGCGTCGATCCAGTACCGCATTGCTGTCGGCCCGCAGGCTGGCGTAGGGTGCTGGCGCTCGAGCTCGCCGCACCGGCAGCCAGGGCTACGGCCGGTTCGGTTCCTGGCGAGGGACGTCGCGATCAGCTGCGTGCGGTTCGCGTAGGTTTTCGCCGAAAACACCGAAACATGTGGCGCGATCCTGCTCCCACGGAAGCTGGCGGCAGATATCCTTCCCATACCGTGCCGCAGCGGCGCTCACGCACTCCGTTCTTCGACTGTCGGGCGTCAGTTGTCCGCACTTTCGCGGATCGTCCGTCTCTGTCCTCGTTTTGACGAAGCCGCACCAACCGTTCGTTGCCGTCACGTGTTCGCAAAGCTCCGGTCGGTCGAGCTCTTGCGCGAGTGTGGCATAGCAGACGTCAGGGGAAAGCCCGGTTGCCGGAATGTTGGCGCAATGAGCCGGGTCGGCCGTCAGCTCTGCGAGGCGCGACCAGCACGTGCGCTTCTCAGCCTGTGACGCTCGCGACCGGCAGAATTCGGCGCTTGCGTGCACGGCGAACTGTACGTAGGTTTTTCCGTCGCTCGTGATTTGGCGTGCGAAGTGCGGGAAGCGATTCGGCAGTGGGCCGCGCTCGGTACCGTGTTGAATTTCGGTGCTTGTGCTGATCTCGACGACGCGGAACTGTACGAGCGGACCCGAGGGGCGCGAGCATAGCTCACCGGGCGGACAGGTCACGTAGCGGAGATCAGTGAGCTCAATGAGCAAATCCGCTTCGGGCACCGCCACCCGCTCACCGACGGCCAACGAGAAGGCCTCGTTAAGAGCGACCGCGCGCAACTTCGTGGCATCAATTACCTCGCCTAGGAGCCTTCCTCCGCTCGTGAGGTCGAAGGAGTGAGTTTGTCCGCCGGTCGCCCGAATCCCGAACTTCTTGGTGGCGTCGTCGAGTGCGGCCGAGTCGAGCCACGAGCCATCACCGTTCGCCGCGCCCAGATCCTCGAGCGAGTAGCGCGCGAGCTCCCGGCCGCGGTCGTAGAAGACCAAGGCGGGCGCATACCGTGTGGTTGGCGCCGAATCCACTCGCACCAGAAATCGGCCGTCCTCGGAGAGCTTCGTGTCCTTCGCATACCACGTTACTCGCCACAACGGCATCGTCGAGCCGTCGTTACGATAGAGTCCGGCTTGCGCGTAGGCGCCTGCGTTGCCTACTTGCATGGGCTTACCCGGCCCGGGCCGGACCATTATGAATACCTTGTCGCCCACGACGCGTGCGTAGCTCGGCATCGGGTCGTCGACCGCAAACGCGGCCGGGGGACATACCAAGCCAAGGGCGAGCAAAGCAATCGCTGTTCTCATGACTCATGCCTCACCGCTTGACATCGATCTGCAGCAGTCATCGCACTGCTATCTTCGGACCGCGCGCAAAATCTGGGTCGCGCTCGTCGTTTCGGTTCGATCCGGCGCGGAACCCGATAGCGGAGTCGTTCAAGACTAGCCCTACGCGGCTTGCGCATCGTCGACTCATCGCGCAATGTGGTGCGCGACACAGGCATTGGTCCAGCAGGCATCAACCATCATGTCGGCGCATTTCGAGCGTGCATTGTTGGCGCGGATCGCGTGCCGCGACGAAGTCGCGCTGAAGGCGCTGTACGATCTTTACTATCCCCGGTTGGCTCGATTTCTGCTCCGTGTTACGCGTGATCCGAATACTGTCATCGAGATTATCAATGACGTCTTCTTGGTGGTCTGGAACAAGGCCGCCGAGTTTCGCGGCGACGCGAGTGTGTCGACATGGATATTGAGTATCGCTTATCGCAAAGGCGCCAGAACCGTTGCCAGAACAAAGCCGACGGAGATGTTGCATGACGAGCATCTGGCGCATGACGATGCATCCGAGTTGGCGAGCTTACGGCGTGATCTCGACAAGGCGCTCGCGCGGATATCTCCGGAGCAGCGAGCCGTGGTCGAGCTGGCATACTTTTTCGGTTATTCGTACTCGGAGATTGGCGAGATATTGGGTTGCCCGGAAAATACGGTCAAGACACGCATGTTTCATGCGCGGCGCGTGCTTCGCGCTTTGATGGAATCAGCGTCGTGATGAACGACAAACCGCTGCCCGACGATTTGGAAGAGCTGCTGCCGTGGTATGTTCTGGGGACGCTGAGTGAGGCGGAGACCGATCAGGTTGCCGCTGCGCTTGCCGCCAGAGCAGATGGTTCCAGGCTCGTCGAAGCGGAGGTAGCGCTGTCGCAACGGTTGGCCGAAGCACCCTCACAACTTGACGAAGTTCTGGGGCGACGCCCGCAGGCCTATGAATTCCTGCGCGCTGCGGTCGCGCGCGCGCCAGTCCCCACACCCGATCAGAGCGCCAATCGACGTCACGCTGGCACCGCATGGTGGATTTCTGCAGCGTCGATGTTCGTAATCGCCGCGTCCGCCTCGATCGGTTTGTGGTCTGCGGGCGTCCGCTACACCGGCGAGTACGCGACACTGACCAACGCGGAGACAGCGAGTTCCGCGGTAATTGTTCAAGTCGCAGCGGCCGCTGGTGTCATGCCGCAACAAGTGGGTGAGCTGGCCAAACACTTGCATGCATCAATCGTTTCCGGTCCATCGCCGCGCAACGTATACAGATTCGCACTGCCGGTACGATCGGAACCCGTCGCCGACCTCGCCTGGCTGCGCCACCAGCCGGAGGTTGCGTTCGCCACTGTCGAGCGGCGTTGATGCTCCGCGTTTCCTACGCGCACTTCGGCGTATGGGTTCTGCTGGTTTCGCTGTCGGCATGCGCAACGGCACCCACTCCAGATGCCGAACAAACCTTACTGTTGGTGACGTTCAAGTCGGGGCCGTCATCGGCACCGTTGCCGAGCGTTGGATCGTCTCGCACCTACTCCCGGAATGGCTGGTTGATTTCGCAGGACGTAGCAGCCGACATCGATCGGGTGCGGCAAAGGTATGGCCTGCGTCGCGTGGATGCCTGGCCGATCAAATCACTGCACATACACTGCGTGCTGTTCGAGGTGTCGCAGAGTCATGATCTGAATCGTCTGCTGAAGCACATCGCGGCGGAACAGGGCGTTGATAGCGCCCAGCCCCTGAACGAGTTCAGGGGGCTCGGGTTGCCGGCTACAGAAATTGCCAACCGGCATTTCGTGCTGCAGTACGGAGATGATGCCACCCGTGTGGCGTCGCTGCATCGATTGACACGCGGCGCGCCATCGCGCATCGGCATGATCGACACGTTGGTGGACCAGAACCACCCTGATTTGCGGGGGCAGGTTGCGCGCCAGTACACATTTGTCGGCAAGCCCGGGGACAACCTGTTGCACGGTACTGCCGTTGCGGGTGTGATTTCCGCGAATGGCGGCGACGGCAATGGCCTCGTGGGCCTCGCCCCCGAGGCCAAGCTGTATGTTTATGGCGCCTGCCATGCGACTGGTCACGCGGGTGCGCGGTGTAATTCCTTCACCATCGCAAAAGCGTTGGAGCAGGCTACCGAGGATCGCGTAGACGTTCTCAATCTGAGCCTGTCCGGTCCGAGTGATGCACTCCTTGCGCGTCAGTTGTCAGTGCTGCTGGCGCGCGGTGTCATTGTTGTGGCGGCGGCCGACCCGAATAAACCCTCTGCCGGATTTCCCGCTTCCATGGTCGGTGTGCTTGCGGTATCCGGGGTGAATGCGGCGCTGCCGGCGGCGAGTTCGATGATGGATGACGACGGTTGCGTAGGGTGGATTTTCGATGCGGAGCGGCTGAGCACTCGGGCCCGCGGTGGATATCAGTTCTTCTACGGCAGTTCAATGTCGGCGGCGGCAGCGAGTGGATTCGCCGCGCTGCTTCGGTCCCGATCTGGCGCGGCTGATACGTTGCAGGAAATGCGCGCGTTCGTCGCAGGAGTCCGAACGCCGACGTTGGGCAGAGATTCGGATTTTCTCGTTGCAGTGCGCACTGCACTGCGGTGCGAGGACCCACCTCGGTCGATCGCCGCAGAGCATGAACGCTAAGGATGCGCGACGCGGGCGTTCGATGATCGGCGTTTTGCTGGTGTGTGCGTCGGCCAACGCAGCAGCCGGGTTGAGCGGACGGGTAAGCCTCGCGACTGCCGAGATCTATCGCGGTGTCAAGCAGACTCGGGATGTTCCGGTCGTGGACGGCCTGGTGCAATACGATTCCAACAGTGGATTCTACGGGGCCGTCTGGGCGGGACAGGTCGAGTTCCCCTACAGCGACGAAGGCAGTGACGTCGAAGTGGACTACATCGTGGGAATCGGTCGCGCACTCACGTCTCGGATATTCGTGGATTCGGCAGTCGTTCGCTACAGCTATCCCTCGTCCAGCGCGCAGCGAAACTATGACTGGACTGAGTGGTATACGAGCCTGCGTTTTTTCGATCACTGGTCTGTTGGTGTGGGGATCGGCCACGACTGGCTGGACGGGAACCGGACAACGCACAATGCTGAACTGACCTACCAGCACCGACTGCCGCTTGGGGTGACCATCGATCTCACAGGCGGGTACCAGGATGTCTCCGGCGTTGTCGGCCGCGACTACCGGTATTACGAAGTCGGACTCGGACGCGTGCTGCGTGCGATTCAGTTCCGAATTGCCTTCTCGGGCACCGACGCAGCGGGTTCGCGCATTTTTGGCCCGTCGGGTGCGGCGCGCTGGCTGGGTCGCGCAACCTGGTCGTTCTGATTCACTGGTATTCACGCGAGTAGCCGCCGCTGGTTCTCGCACGTTCCTGCCATCGTGAACCCGTATATAAATATTCGGCTGCATTGAACGTTTTCCGGCCGTGCTGGCTACTAACCCCTCGTCAAGATCACGCGCGAGGGGGAGCCTGCTATGGGAATCAACTGGAGCTCGTTTCGTGGAGTCGTTGGTGCGGCGTTGCTACTCGCAAATGCGGCGTGCAGCGATGGCAACGACAATGGCAACAAGGCACCACCAAATCCGCCACTACCTCCCGCCAACACGACGAGCGTCACCGCGAACCTGGTGGCCAAGGAGGTGGTCGGTGGCAGCAGCGAGGCGGGCTCGGCTACCACGTCACTCGTCCTGAATCTCGATGACGGAACGCTGTCCGGTACCGTGACCCTCACCGGCCTCACAGCTACAGCGGTGACGATTCACACTGGCTTTGCGGGCGAACAGGGTCCGGTGATCGTCACGCTGCAGCAGGACGATGCCACGAGCTGGTCGGTGCCGGCTGGCGCGGTGTTGACCGCGGCGGATCAGGACGCCTTGTCGCGCGGTGCGGTCTATGTGTTCGTCGCGACGGCGGCGCAGCCCGATGGGGCAGTGCGCGGCCAACTGTTGATGGGCAATGTCTCGGTTCTGTTTGTGGATCTTTCGGACACGCAGGAAGTGCCTCTGTTGACATCCTCGGCCAGCGCAGTCGGTGCGGTTACGCTGGACCGCGATACTGGCGCCATCGCCATCCACGTCAACACGACCGGGCTCGACGACGCCGTCGCCGCGCACGCGCACCGTGCAGTTGCGGGCGTGAACGGGCCAATTTTGATCGGCCT
This sequence comes from uncultured Gammaproteobacteria bacterium, assembly GCA_963812255.1. Classification (GTDB taxonomy): domain Bacteria; phylum Pseudomonadota; class Gammaproteobacteria; order Pseudomonadales; family Azotimanducaceae; genus DATJGR01. The sequence continues at coordinate 1,298,466 of CAWEUM010000003.1, forward strand.
GGATCAGGATCCGGCAAATGTGAAGCACTGGTCGTCGGCTGCCGACGCCGTGCTCGATGCAGCGGGGATGCAGGCATTCGATGCGGCGGAGCTCTATCTCAATATCCACACACCTGCCAATCCCGGCGGCGAAATACGTGGTCAGATCGTGCCTCCCGGCAGGGAGGTCCTGTTCGTTGCGCTCTCGGGAGCGGAGGAAGTTCCACCGGTTGCGGGCAACGCGCGTGCCACGGCAGCCATTACCGTTGATCCGGCCTTCGCGATGGGCGACATCACTGTTCATGTCAACACGTTGGGGTTGGATGATGCCGTCGCCGCACATGTGCATCAGGCACCGGTCGGCGCCAATGGGCCGGTGCTGATTGGTCTGAATCAGGACGCCAACGACACGTCGCATTGGCAGTCGGACGGCGCGGTGCTGGATAGTGCTGGCGTGCAGGCGTTCAACGCCGGCGAGCTTTACGTCAACGTGCACACGCCCGCCCATCCCGATGGGGAGGTTCGCGGCCAGATCGTTCCGTCGAGCGGCTCACCGCCAAACTCGGGTTCATTTCGGGTCGTCTCGATCGTACCCGCCGCGGGTACCGATTTGACGAGCTTCCCAAGCCAGATCGTCGTCACATTCAACCGCGACGTGCGCGTATCCACTGTGGCCAACGCGTCGGTCGAGCTCAGCGCCAGCGGAGGCGACGCGAGCTTCAGCGACGGCAATGAAATGGGCATCACGCCGACCGCCATCAGCGCCGGCGGAACCACGGCGACCATCGATTTGTCCGGCGTAACGGTGGCCGACGACACGTTTGAGATCAAACTCAAAGGCACTGGTGGAGAGCCCATCGCCGACCTAAACGGGAACATATTGGACGGAGATTCCGACACCTCGGCGGGTGGCGATTTCATCAGCGTGTTCAGTGTGGCCACATCGAGCACCGTGACGTTTACCTCGATCCAGAACAGCATATTCACGCCAAGCTGTGCCCTGTCCGGATGTCACGCGGGGGCCAGTCCTCAGCAGGGCATGAATCTCTCACAAGGGCTGGCGTACAACGCCATCATCAATGTGGCGAGCAACGAACAAAACGCGCTGCTGCGCGTCAATCCGGGCAATCCCGACCAGAGCTATCTGGTCCAAAAGGTCGAAGGGACCGCCGCTGTCGGCGGCCGCATGCCGCTGGGCGGTCCACCTCTCTCCAACGATCTCATTCAGGCGCTGCGGCAATGGATCACCGAAGGCGCGCAGAACAACTAGCTCTGCGTGGAGCGGATTAATCCGGCGTGAGGTCGCCTGTAGTCGAAATTCGTCGCTTCACTGTCCTCATTGTGAGCACGTTATGGACAGTGTGCGCAGTGGCGGAACCGTACCTGGCTGTCCAAAACGGCTATCAGTGCAACCAGTGCCACGTCGATCCGACCGGCGGCGGGCTACGCAACGCGTTTGGCGACGTGTTCAGTCAGACGGCGCTGCCGGCAAATGCGTCGAAGCTCGACATGTGGACGGGGTCGGTGCTCGAGCGGTTTTCTGCCGGCAGTGATGCGCGCGGCAGCGGACGCATGTTCGATCTCGACGACCGGGACGACAACCAGAGTTTCGGTATCGACAGGGTGAGCCTCTACTTGGATGCGACGCTGAACGAGCACGTCAGCCTCTATCTCGATGAGCAAGTCGCGCCCAACGGATCGCTCAATCGACAGGCGTGGGTGATGCTCGCCTCGGGTGATTGGTACCTCAAAGCCGGCAAGCTTTTCCTTCCCTATGGCCTGCGTCTCGAAGATGATTCTGCCTTCGTTCGCGAAATCACCGGCATCAATTTCAACAGCCCGGACAACGGTGTCGAAGCGGGGTTTGTTGGTGGCGCCTGGTCGGCTCAGGTTTCGCTGACCAACGGAACTGCCGGGGCGCCCGAGACCGACGACGGCAAACAGATCAGCGTTCGGCTGGCACACGTCAACACCAGGTGGCGCATCGGTGTCAGCGGCAATCTCAATCGCACCGACCCAGGCGACCGAACGATGTACGGTTTGTTTGGCGGTGTGCGTACCGGTCCCGTGAGCTGGCTGATGGAGTACGACCGGATCGAGGACGACGGATTCGGCACCGGCAACCGGCAGCAGGACGTGGCGCTACTGCAGGCCGCTATCGAGTTGCGCAAAGGTCACTATCTGCAACTCATCACCGAGATGAATCGCATCGACGATCGCGACATCACGAATCGTTACCGCTATAGCGCCGTTTACGAATACTTCCCGTGGCCGTTCACCGAGCTGCGCGCCGGTTATCGGCAGCGCGATAGCCAGGATGATTCGGCCGTGCTGAATGCGAGCGAGACCTTCGTTCAGGTGCACGTGTTCTTTTGAGGTGCTTGACTCCGTAGCCCGGGCCCCACCGATCCGCTCCGAATCACGTAGCATCGGATGATTCGGAACGTCCGGTACGGCCGGGGAAAGCCATAAGCCAAAGAGGCTTGAGGCCTTCCAGCGCGACGAGAACGAGTGCTCCGGCAGCCAGCGGGATCACAAGGGCTGAAACATCGAGCGCGCCAAAGCCGAACATAGTGCGCGCGTATGGCCAGAAGAGCGTCACAGCGAGCAATGCGCCGACGATCGGGAGCACGATTGCCAGCGCCCGGTTCGGTCGCCGGATCGCCGCCATGATCGATGCGCCCGTGGAACGATTCACCAGGATCAGCGCGATGATTGACGTCACCAACGATGCGAACGTCACGGCCCGCACCTGATCATCATCCAGGCCGTATTGCATTGACACGACAAAGATCGCGGCAGCCACCCCGAACGCCAGGACGCCCTGAAGCACGCTCCAGGCGATCGTGAGCGCGGAGAACAGCGGCTCCATTGGTGCGCGCGGAGGGCGACGCATCTGCCCCTCCTCCGCGGTCTCAGCCTCGAAGACCAGGGAGCAGACTGGGTCGATCACCATCTCGAGAAAGGCAATGTGCATCGGCCCGAACAGAATCGGTAGACCAAAGGTCAGGGGCATCAACGCCAAGCCGGCGATCGGAATATGGACAGCTAAGATAAAGCTCATCGCCTTGCGAAGATTGGTGTAAATCCGGCGGCCCAGCCGGATGGTGTTGACGATCGATCCGAAATCATCGTCGAGCAGGACAATCGACGCCGCCTCGCGCGCTACGTCGGTACCACGGCCACCCATCGCCACACCGATATGCGCGGCCTTGAGGGACGGCGCGTCGTTTACCCCGTCTCCGGTCATCGCGACGATCTCCCCGTTCGCCTTGAGCGCATTGACGATACGCAGCTTCTGCTCGGGCATGATGCGGGCAAAGATAGTGACGGTCCGCACGCGGGCGGCGAGCTCGTCATCGGTGAGGCTTTGGAGCTCCTCGCCACTCATCAGATCTTCTCCGCTCAGACCCGCCGCAGCCGCAACCGCGCGAGCAGTGGCCGGGTAGTCGCCGGTAATCATGATCACCCGGATGCCAGCGTTGCGGCATTCCGCAATGGCCGGCGGCACGCTTTCACGCACCGGATCCGCAAGGCCCACAAGGCCCACAAACCGGAAATCGAAATCCTGCTGGGAGCTCGGCAGGTCGGCGCCTGCGAATGAGGTCTGCGCTACGCCAAGCACGCGCAGGCCGGTTTGCGCCATCTCGTCGACCGCCAGCGTCACGGCTGCGCGAGCCGCGGGGTCGAGGTGGCATAGTTCGGCAATGGCCTCGGGCGCGCCCTTCGCGGCCACCAGAAGGTCCTGCTCGGCGCCTTTCCACACCTGCGACATGGCCAGCAGCCCCGGGCGTAGTGCGTACGTCTTGACCAACGTCTGTCCCTCCCCGGGGGACCCTGTCAGTTGGCTTTCCGACAGCGCGTGGAAGGCCTTTTCCATCGGGTCGAATGGCTCTGGTGCACTGGCCAGAGCTCCCAGTGAGGCCAGTTCCCGGAACGGCTGCGGCATCCGCGTATCGGCGGCACCGACCCTGAACGTACTTCCCTCGGACAGCCGTAGTTCGGTCACACTCATGCGGTTCTCGGTCAATGTGCCGGTCTTGTCGGTGCAGAGCACTGTCGCCGCGCCGAGTGTCTCGATCGCCGAGGCGCGACGGGTGAGCACCCGTACCTGCGAGATCCGCCAGGCCCCCATCGCCATGAAAACGGCCAGCACCACCGGAAATTCTTCCGGCAGCATTGACATACCCACGGCAATGCCGGCCAGCAGCGCCTCGAGCCAACCGCCGCGCAATATCCCGTAAAGCAGCACGACAACGGCGCTCACCGCGGCACCCGCAACCGCGAAAACGAACACCAGGCTTCGAGTCTGGCGCTGCAGATGCGGGACCTCGACCTCGAGCAGGCTCAACGATTTGCCGATCTTGCCGATTTCGCTGCCGGCGCCGGTGGCGACGACCTCGGCAACACCAGTCCCCCGCACGATCAATGCCCCGGAAAATACAAATGCCAGATCGTCGCCACCCGGACGAGGCGGCGGATCTGACGTATCAGTACCTGCCGTCTTGCGCACAGGGACGGATTCGCCTGTAAGCAGGGATTCGTCGGCCTGCAGATCTTCTGCCGTGAGGACGCGCGCGTCGGCGGGCACCCGATCACCTTCGGCCAGCACAACCAGGTCGCCCCGCACGACCTCACGTCCGGCGATGCGCAGGCGCTCTCCGTCCCGGATCACCAGCGCGCGCGGACTCGTCAGATCGCGCAGCGCTTCCATGACCCGCTCCGTGCGGGCTTCCTGCACGACGGTAATGACCACGGAGAGACAGGCGAAGGCGAGCAATACCGCTGCTTCCTGGGCACTGCCAAGCGCCAGATAGACCACGCCGCCGCCAATCAGCAGCGCCAGCATGGGTTCACGAATCACGTCCAGGATGATTCGAAGCGGCGTACGCCGGTGCGCCTGAGGAAGCTCATTGAACCCTTCCCGTTGCAGGCGGGCTGCGGCATCAGCGGCGCTCAGACCGCGAAACTCTGGACCTCCCGGTAGCGTGGTGCGCATGGTCTTTCCCACATCGGGGCGGCCGACTTTGGCTTGGTCTATTTCCACCCGGTGCGCTCCCTGATGACTTGGTTCATGTCGCGAACCTGCCCGAACCGCTACGACCACGCCGACGTTGGATAACCGCAGAGGTCAGACACACTAGACGCCGGGTCCTGGCGATCCATTGTGCAATCCAGAAACCGAAAGGCGGAAAGTATGTGTCGGTGCCAGCCAGCAGCAGTCCGGTCGACGCCTGCACGATCATGTCGGTCATGGCAGATTCTTGCTTCATCGAAGTAATCCTAGTCGGCGGCGTCGTGTTGATCTGATCAGGTTCGTCGGCGCTGCGATGTCAGTCTAGTCGTTGCCAAGCTGCAGCGACTCGTTCAGCGTCCGCCGATCAGATGTGCGGCTCGATCACGCGAAACGCGCCGAGCAGCGCAGGCACGATCAACGCAATGCCGATGTTCGACGCGACCAGTCGACGCGTCGGAATCGGCGGCACCTTGCAAACCCGGCTGAAATTGACGAGTGCCGCGCCCGGGATCGCAACTACCGCCGCGCTGAGTGCGAGCAGGCCCACGAACGAGCCGTTGCCGCGCGAGGCCAGGATCACCAGCGCGAACGCGACGAGTTGGCACAGCACCGGAACGAGAACCCCAATGACCACTCGCACGCTTCACGTCTCTCGTAACTTCGAGACGCCGTCATCAATGCGCAGGCGAAGGCCGCGCCCGTTGAGATGAAAATTCCCAGATTGTTTGGTTGCCATGCTCTTTCCGGTTCGATCGCGGTCCGCACGTAATCACGGATTAACCGGCTCGGCAATGGCGCGACGCATCACGATCCGTTCGAGACATCGCCAATGCTGAACACGAGCCTCATGGTCATGGTGATTTTGGAGCTCGGCATCGACCTGTTGGGTTCTCGACAAACATTATCGCGTCGGGTTGGAGTTGACGGTGCGTGTTTGATCGGGGGCCCGCGGAGGCACAGTCGTTCTTCATGCGCCGCGACCATCCGCTTCAGCCCTGCCCGCTTTCCACCCGACTCGAAGATCGCCGCGACACAGAACCTGTGGCAGGCTTCTTTGGTCGCGGACACTACAAAAGGAAATCCATTGAACGTCGATATCAGCGGAACGTGCGCCGACCGGTTCGGAGCCATCAAAGACGCCTTCGCCGCCAACTTCGTCGAGAACGGCGATGTCGGTGCGTCGCTCGCGGTGGTCATGGGTGACGAGTTGGTCGTCGACCTCTGGGGTGGCCATCAGGATCGCGCGCGCACCACACCGTGGAAACACGACACCATCACCAACGTATTCTCGACCACCAAGACGATGAGCTGTCTTTCGCTGCTCGTGCTCGCCAGCCGCGGCTTGGTCGACGTCGATGCGCCGGTCGAGACGTACTGGCCGGAGTTCGGCCAGAATGGCAAGCGCAATGTGTTGGTGCGTCACCTGCTTTCGCATACCGCTGGCCTTCCAGGCTGGGATCAACGAATCGACGGGGTCGACCTGTACGACTGGCAGAAGGTCACTAACCTGCTCGCTGGACAGGCGACCTGGTGGGAGCCCGGCTGGAAATCCGGCTACCACGGCATCAGCCAAGGCAATCTCGTTGGCGAAGTCGTGCGTCGCGTCGATGGACGCTCGGTCGGTCGGTTCTTTGCCGAGGAAATCGCGCGTCCGATGGGCGCCGACTTCCACATCGGGCTTGCAGCGGAACACGACCACCGCGTTGCGCTGGTCATCCCCGCGCCACCGCTACAGTTCGGCAGCGGTGACGGCGCCAGTCGGCCCGACCGCGATTCCATTCCGTACCGCGCATCGAACCCGCGATTGATGGCCGAACAGTCATGGGAGATCCCGTGGCGCAGGGCCGAAATTCCCGCAGCCGGAGGACACGGCAACGCTCGCGGTGTCGCCCTGGCCCAGGCCGCGGTATCCCATGGCGGATCGTTGCGCGGCGTCGATCTGCTTTCGCACAAAACCATCGATCGGATTTTCGACGTGCAGGCCGCCGGCCGGGATCTCGTGCTAGGCATCGGCGTCACGTTCGGCGTTGGCTACGGACTGAATTCGCCACGCAATCCGATCAGCCCGAATGCACGGGTCTGTTACTGGGGGGGGTGGGGCGGCTCGCTGGTGGTCAACGACGTCGACGCGGGATTTACGCTGGCTTACATCATGAACCGAATGGGTGAAGGAACCGTCGGCGACGACCGCGCGCATACTCTGTTGCGCGCAATGTACGCATCGCTCGATCGGGCCTGAGCGGCAACGCGTCTCGAAAATTACCCGACCGCCGATACGCCGGATAGCATAGAGCGTCGATCTGCCAACCGAGGGCCTGCAAGACCGTGCCACATCAACAAGCGACCGGCGCCGAATCCGTACATTGGGATCTGGGCGATCTTTACGGCGACATCGACGATCCCAAACTCGACGCAGACCTCGACCGTCTCGTCTCGATGGCCAAGCGATTCCACGAAGCGCACGCGGGGAAGCTTGCCGACACGCTCGGCGCGGCGCTCGAGGCGCAGGCCGAGATGACGCGACTCTCCGATCAGCTGTTCGTCTATCTGTTCCTGCGACGTAGCACCGACGCGACGAATCAAAAGATCCAGCAGCGCCTCGGCATGGTACAGGAGGCGTGGAGCCAAGCGAGCGCAGACCACCTGACGTTCTTCGAACACGAATTGGTTGCGATCGACGATGCCGTGTACAGCGACATCTTGAAGCGAGATGCGGTCGCCGCACGCCACAGATCACTACTCGACTACATCCGCGTCAACCGGCGCTTCCTGCTCGCGGAAGACGTCGAGCGCGCGCTGACGCTGCGTTCGCCGTTTGGACCTTCGGAGTGGTCGGACTATGTCGACGAAACGGAAACCGAATTGCGATTCGGCTTCGACGCGCGCGAACTGACGATGCCCGAGATCCTCCACGTCGTGTCCAACGATCGCGATGCTGATCGGCGCGCTGGTGCGCTCGCTGCATTCAGCACGGGGCTTACGGCGAAGCGCTTCGACCGTTTGATGGCGCGTACGTTGAACGTCGTGCTCGGCGCGAAGTACGTCGAAGATCGCGAGCGCGGTTACGCGAATCCGATGAGTGCAACAAACATCGGTAATCGGGTCGACGACGAAACGGTTGAGGCACTACATGAGGCCGTCGCGGAGTACGGCGCGGCACAGGGACGACGCTACTACCGCCTGCTCGCCGCTCATCTCGGCAAGACGACGCTGAAATGGTCGGACCGCAATGCGCCGATGCCCCAATCGTCGAGTCGCGTCGTGCCGTGGAGCGAATGTGTCGAGACGGTGTTGTCTGCATACGGGTCGTTCAGTCCGACGTTGCGCGATCTCGTCCGCCGCATGCTCGACCGCAAGTGGGTCGACGCGCCGCCTTATGCGGGAAAAACCGGCGGCGCGTTCAACTATGCGGTGCTGCTGCCGAACGGCGAACCCCGTGCATACAATTTTTTGAACTACCTCGGCTCACCGCGCGACATCATGACTGTCGCGCACGAAGCCGGCCACGGCGTGCACGGAATGCTCGCGGCGCAAGCGCAGGGCGCGTTGATGTTCCGCGCACCGATGGCATATGCCGAGACGGCTTCAATTTTCGGTGAGATGACGACGTTCCGCTACCTGCTCGAACATACGCAATCCGACGCGCAGAAGCTGGCGCTTTTGATGGAAAAATCGGCAGACCACGTGAACACGGTGGTACGGCAGATCTCGTTTTCGAATTTCGAACGTCGGGCACACGAAGCGCGGCGCACCGGCAAACTCACCGTCGAAGATTATTCGGCGGCATGGATGGACGTCACGCATACCTTCTACGGCAAGCCGGGTGAGCTGTTCACATACGAGCACGTCGACAACCTGTGGTGCTACGTCAGCCATTTCCTGCGGCCGTTCTACGTGTATGCATATGCGTTCGGCGAGTTGTTCACACAATCTTTGTTCGCGCGGCGCGACGAGTTCGGCAAAGCGTTCGAACCAATGTACCTGAATCTGCTGCGTGCCGGCGGCAGTCAGAGCGCGATCGAGTTGATGGCGCCGTTCGGGCTCGATCCACGCGACCCGAATTTCTGGCGTCGCGGAATCGAGGCCAGCATCAGCACATGGCTGGATGAAGCCGAAGCCATCTCGAAGCGGATGGGGGTGATTGCCTGATCGGTCGGCTACGAAACCATCGGCTTGGGACGTGATGCCGGGACGATTGGAATCTCGTCATCTCTGAGTGGGGGACGGCTCTTGCGTCGCGCAAGCGCCGCTTCAATGTAGGGTGCGAGATCTTCGGCCTTGCGCTTTTCGCGCGACTCGCGCCCCTCAGCGAAGTCGTCTAGCACCTCGTTGTGGAACAGTTCGAGACTTTCACAAATGTGCTCGTGCCGGTTTTTACCGCCCTGTTGCAGAAAGATCACCTGATCGACGCCGACGTCGGCGAAGCTGTGCATGTGTTTGCGGAATTCGTCCGGGGTTCCTATGCCGGGTGACCGGGTCATGCTGCGATCGGGATTTGCGGCGGCGCCACCGTACGCGGCATCGACGACGTTCTGCCCGCGAGCCTTCGCCGCCTTGCGGGCTTCGAAGTTCTCCCAGAGTTTGCTGCGCCCCGGAATCACGTCGTCGGTGACGAGCGCACCGACCGCGTATTCGAAGAAGCGGAATCCGTCCTCGCCGCGTCGCGAAGCCTCTTCGTGATCGTCGTGCAGAGAAAACGCCGACACCATCGCGATGTTTGCGTTGACCGTGTGGCCCAGCGGCACACACGCTTCGGAGCGGATCGTGTCGTAGTAGATCGAACTCCATGTCTTGGCTTCTTCGGGGTCGAGGAAGCTGAAGGCCAGTACCCCGAGACCGTTTTGCGCCGCGACTTTGATCGTGTCGCGGTTGGTGCACGCCATCCACATCGGCGGATGGGGTTTTTGGATCGGTTTCGGCAGGATGTTGCGGCATGGCAACGACCAGTCCTCGCACTCGTAGCCGGGGTACGGTTCCATCACCATCATGTCGGCCACTTCGCGAGCAGCTTCTAGAGACATGGCGCGCTTGCGTTTCGCGGGGATTGCAAAACCGCCGAGTTCGAGTCGCGTGGCGCCTTCGCCTATTCCGAACTGCACGCGCCCGTGCGACACGAGATCCAGCATGCCGACGGCTTCGGCCGTGCGTGCCGGGTGGTTGTAGTTCGAGATGACTTGTCGAATGCCGAAGCCGATCTTGATGCGTTGGGTTCTCGCGGCGATGGCGGACAAGAACACTTCGCTCGCTGAGCAGTGAGAGTACTCCTCGAGGAAGTGGTGTTCGACGGACCAGGCATAGTCGATGCCAAGCTTGTCGCCGAGGACGCATTGAGCAATCGCGTTGTCGACCAGATTTTGTTCGCTGTCGGTTTCCCATGGTTTGGGAAGCTGAAGCTCGTAGAGCATGCCGAATCTCATTTGTTACCCCTCAAATTTGAGATGCCACAATAACCTTCTCGCCATGGCGATGTCGCGCAGGCGAGTCCCGCTGCGCCTTCAGGACGATTCAGAACATTTTAGTTCCCGACATCCCGCGATCGAGGCGCGGCCGCTCGGGAATATTTGCTCGAACCCAACGACGGTTGAAATTCCTGCGGACGGTGTTCGTCACGAAGACCTTGGGGCTAACGGCCGCGCGACCCGTCCAGCCGCGAGATCCGAAGGCGGAGGGTCGTCTGCGATGAGTACGTCTACCCCGACGACACCCAGGGTGGTATCCCGAACGACCTGACCCGCCGTAGCGACGCCGTCAGCGCCGACCGCCGCCGCCTGCCGATGGTCCAGATCGAGACGCGGTACGTTTTCCAGGGAGCCAACGGCGCTGCGGCCCTGATCGATCTATTCGAGGGGCGGCGACAACTCTACGTGCATCATTTCATGTGGATCGACGCGACCGACTCGGGTTGTCATCGCTGTACCAACGCGATGGACATCAACTTCGGTCCCGCAAATCTGATGCACTTCCACCGTTCGTCGTACCTGCTCGGCGGAAGAACGGCCAAAGGGATGAACTCCGCACCATCCAAGGCAGGTTCCTTTGAACGAACCCCTCGGTAATACTCCGCTGCTGTGTGCCAAGCAGGAAGTGCCATGACCAATCACGTCTTCGGCAAAGTCATCGTGGTCACCGGCGCCGCGTCGGGTTTCGGTCGTCTGGTGTGCGAAAAAACCGCTGCGCTCGGGGCACGTGTCGTTTGCGCCGACGTCAACGAGGCCGGACTCGCGCAGACCGTAACTGCCATCGAAGGATCCGGCGGTACCGCGACGAGCGCGGTGACCGACGTGCGCAAGCTCGCCGAGATGCAACGGCTGGCGAAACAAGCCGTCGAACGCTTCGGCGCCATCGACGTGATGGTGAACAACGCCGGCATCATGCCGCTGGCGTTCTTTGCCGATCATGCACGGGCGGCCGACGCATGGGAGCGCTGCATCGACATCAACATCAAGGGCGTGTTGAACGGCATCGTGGCAGTGCACGATCAGATGATCGTTCAGGGCCGCGGCCACGTCGTGAACCTGTCTTCGATCTACAGCAACTTTCCGGTGGCCGGCGCCGCCGTCTACGGCGCCAGCAAGGCCGCCGTCAACTTCCTGTCCGAATCGTTGCGTGTCGAATCGCAGGGCAAGATCAAGGTCACGAATGTGCGACCGACCGGTGTGCCGGCAACCGGCCTCGGCACCGGCATCGTCAACGAGACGGCAGTCGTCGGCATCCTCGGCCAGAATGCGCCTGCCTATCTCCAGCAGATGCAAGCCTACGCGGCCGGTGAGTTGCCGGCGGAATATTCCGACGCGGATCACATTGAATATCACGCGTTGGCGCCGGAGTATCTCGCCGATCAGATCGTCTACGCGATCAATCAACCGTGGGGCGTCGTCATCAGCGACATCACCGTGCGCGCGTCGGGCGACGGCTACATTCTTTGAACAGAGTTCGGAACGTTTCGCGGCGTCGTGATCCTCGACGTGAGTTGCGCGCTACGCAAAGGACGCAGCAAAACTTTTCAGCGAGCGCAACGTGTCCTGATACACCTCGGGCGTCACGTCGGGATAGCTCAGGTCGCCCGCGTGCGGCGTGCCGTGGACTGTTCGCGCTACCGCTGGGACGCCGGCTCTGACCAGCTTGCGGTAGTAAGCGAGGCCTTCGTCGCGCAGCGGATCCAGCTCGTTCACCGAAATGATGTGCGGCGGCAGCCCTGTCAGGTCATCGGGTTGCGCCGCGAGCGGCCACGCCAGCGGGTTGTTGCGCTGCGTGCCTGTGGGGTCGTAGACCTTCACAAGCGCCGCCATCTGCGCGCACGACAGCATGTAGCCGTCGTTTTCGTACAGCGACAGCAGTGCCGGCGGCGGCTCGGCATACGCGCCGGAGATGTAAGGGCACAGCGCGAACACCCCGTCGATCTGATCGGCCCATCCCTCCTGCTTGGCTTTCAATGTCGTGGCAATACACAGATTGCCGCCGCCGGACTCACCCGAGATCACGATGCTGGAAATCCCCAGCGCGTCGCGCTGCGCATGCGCCCACTGCACGGCCGATGCGCAGTCGTTGAGTCCCGCCGGGAACGGATGATTGCCGAGGCGGCCACCGCCGTTGCGGAACTCGACACCGATCGTCAGTACGCCGGCGTCCGCCAGGCTGTCGCGCCACCGCACGAACATCGGATCAGCCGCCGTCATCAACACCATGCCGCCGCCGTGCGTATGCACGACACACGGCACCTTCCCGACGACGCCTTTGGGACGATGCATGTGCAACGTGATCTCGTTGCCGTCGGTGCCGGTGATGGTCTCGGTGTACTTCTCGACGGTTGAGAATTGCGGCAGCGTGGCCAGCAGCATTTCGTTGCCGGCCGCGGCGGTCTCCTCGAACGCGAGACAATACGCTAGGCACTGCTCGTAGGAAGCATCGGCAGCCACCGGTTCCAGGCCGGGCGCGAATCCGCCCAGAGCCTTCAGAACTTCGATGATGCGTGGGTCCGCCCGTTCGTCGGTCTCGAGCGATGCAGACGGATTACCCAGGCGGCCAGGTAGGTAGGCGTTGCGATTCGTCATGCGGGCGACCCTCAGTCAGGCAATTGCGGGCAATCGAGTATGCGTGCAGTTCGCCCGAAGTGTGAAGTGGCAGCGCGACGCGTGATCCTGCATTGCCCCGCCGTCCGCGATCGGCGCACACTACTGCGCCGCGCGTTCAGCTGAACACAGAACAGCCCACACAGAAGACAGAAGACAAAGGAGTAATCTAAACATGCAGCACTTGATTGCCGCTCTCGTATGCTCGATCGGTCTCGTTGGCGCCGCCGCAGCAGAGACACCGGACACCGCGCAGTTTTCGGCTCCAATCCATCAGTTCATCAACAATTTCAACAAGGGCGACGCCACGGCGGCCGCTGCTGCGCATGCGACGACCGGTCTCGTGATCATCGATGAAGTGCCGCCGTATCAATGGCAGGGGCCCGGCGCGTTCAAAGCATGGGGCGACGCGCTCGCCGCGTACGACAAGAGCCAAGGCATCACGAACGAGTTCGTCAAACTGGGTGAGATCACGCGAACGGAAGTCGGCGGCGATCGCGCGTACGTCATCGTCGATGTGGTCTACAGATTCAAACAGCACGGCGCCGAGATGAAAGAGCCCGCGCAGATGACGTTCACGATGCAGAAGGCAGCGACCGGTTGGCTGATCACCAGTTGGACGTGGACCGGGCCGACGCCGAAGAAGGCGAAGTAGCATTCGGTGACTTCGAGATCACCGCTCCTTCCCCAACGGGAAGGAGCGGCTGACGTGGACGCCTCGGTCACGCAGCGGGCGTGGCCTTGGCCCCACTCTGCGCGCCACCCAGCACGGATGCCATCCGTTCGTGCCCCAGCGCCAGGGCTGCCTTCGGCCCGCCCAGCCGCTCCAACTCGGCATAGATGTGTGCGCTGGTCTGTTCCAAGATCCGGCTCGCTGCGTCGCTGCCTGCCACCTTGAAATCGCGTTTAACGAATTCGCCTTCCACCAGCACCGTAGACAGGCATTGCGGCCCGGCATGCAGCAGCAGCGTCCCTTCGGGATTCGACCGGTCCCACCCGGCCATGGTCATGTGCCGCGCGTCGTGAAGCAGTATGTCGGCGGACTTGCCGGGACTGAGAGAGCCAATCTTGTGGTCCAGCCCGCAGGCCTTCGCACCATCCAGCGTTCCCCAGCGCAGGGCCTCCGCACAGGTGGGCGCGGCGCCGCTAAAGGACAATCCGTCTTGATCGTTGGCTGCGCTGCGGCGATGGCGCTCCGCCTGAAGAATCAGACGCAGCGCGGTTCGAAGGTCCGGGGAATTGTTGGAGATGATGTCGATGCCGAAGCTGAAATTGATGCCGTGTGATTCGGCCGCGGCGATCTGCGGGAAGTTCATCCCCATCTGCAGCTCGGTCTCCGGCGTGAAGGAAAGGTGAGTGCCAGCGTCCGCGACGACGCGCCACTCATTCGGCATGGACCATCCCATATGTACGAGCACCACATCGGGCCCCAACAAGCCCGCCGAAGCCAGCATGCTGGCCTCCCGAGCGGGGTTGCGCGTCATTGGCTCCCTGACGGAGTTGGTGTGCAGGAACACGCGTGCATCAACGTGTCGGGCGGCTTCCACCTGGGCGCGGCCGCGATCGATGCTTCGTGCCCAGACGGCCGGTTCTTCGGGACTCACGCCGAGCGTGATCAGACCTTCCCTGGATGAAAAATGCCGAGCCGCGATGCGGTTCAGCGAAGCGATGCGGGAGGCGTTATCGGCAAACTCCACTGATTCCGCAGGCGGAGAGTTGAAGCCATAGCACCAGACCGCGCGGGCTCCGGCGTCTCGTAGGCCGCGAAGCGCCTCTTGCGCATGATCCGGCGACAGCAGGTTGTGGCAGTAGTCGGCGGTTGTCGTCGTCCCCGAATTCAGTGCCTCCAGAGCACCATGCAGGTTGGCCGCATACATATCGCCCGGACGATAGAAGCCGGCGGTGACCATGCGAATGCCGGTGAAATAATCGAGCAGCGACCAGTCGGCCGTGAGCCCCCGAATCGCCGTCTGCCAGATATGGTGATGTGTGTCGACAAATCCGGGCGAGGCGATATGGCCGGTGCCGTCGAAGACGTCGTCGGCGTTGGCTTCGATACCGGGGCCGATCTGTGCAATCCTGCCGCCTACGATGAGAATGTCCGCATCCGCGATGTTGCCGATTCGGTCATCCACGGACACCACGAAAACGTTCTTGATCAGACGGCGCATGCTATCCCCTCGTTCCAGTTGCGGATCGTCGTAAGCGATCCCAGTTCAACCGCAGTCGGCAATCCAGACATCGTACGCGGCACCTCGGCGCCCATATAGTGCTTTCCGGTTTGGTGCGCCGTAGCGGCGGCGGCCAAAGCCATCGACTGATCGCGATCGCCGGTCGCTGGCGGCTCCGCCCAAGGCGAGGATCGAGTTCGCGTACCATGCCTATGGATGGGTCGCGCGGAAGGTGGGAAACCAGTGAGAGTGCTCGTTGCTATCGTCGCCGTGGTGGGCGCCTTGATCGTGGCGGTTACTGCGCTGTTCGGTGTGTTCTGGACCATCGGGGCGGCGGAGCCCCTTCCGGAGGACAGCGTCAGCGCGGCGCGCCTCGCGACGGGCCGCTTTTCGGTGGGCGAAGCCGATTTCTCCTGGGTCGACGGATCTCGGCAGACCCCGGCCCATGGTGACGACCCTGGCGCCGCGTCGCGCACCCTGCCGGCAACGGTCTGGTATCCCGAAGGCGCCCGCGGCCCGCTGCCGCTGCTCGTCTACTGCCACGGACTCACGTCGAACCGGTACGGTGGCGCCTACCTGGCACGGCACCTGGCGAGCCATGGATACGTCGTCGTGGCAGCCGACTTTCCGCTCAGCCATACCGGGGCGCCGGGGGGTCCGACCCCGGACGACGTGGTCCGGCAGCCGGGAGACGTGTCGTTTCTGATCGATCGTATGCTTGCTCTGAGCGACACCGAGCGGCCGTTCCGCGCGGCCCTGGACGAGGATCGGATCGGTGTGTTCGGACTGTCGCTGGGCGCGGTCACGGCGACGCTCGCGGCCTTTCACCCGCGTTGGCGCGATCCGCGGCTGTCGGCGGCGGTCGCGCTCGCCGGTATCGGAGACGTGTTCGGCCGGGCGTTCTTCCACCAGGCGGAGGTTCCGTTCCTGATGATCGCCGGCACCTCGGACGGCATCGTCGACTACCGCGCCAACGCGTTGCCGATTCCGGAGCGGGTGCCGGTCGGCGGGCTGATGACGTTCGCCAACGCCACGCACCTCGGCTTCGACGACATCGCCGCGAGTTGGCTGCGCCCGTTCCGCAACCCCGACGCGGTCGGTTGCTATCTGGGCGGCGCCGATCCGCACGCCAGTCCGCCGAATCCGTTCAACGGTCTGTTCGGCGGCACGCAGGACGGCCTGCTGGAGGTGACCGCCTACCCGCCTCCGTGCGTGCGGTCGTTTCCGCTCGTGATGCGCGCCGCGCGTCAGCACATGCTGACAATGCTCGCGGTGCGCGCGTTCTTCGACAGCGAGTTTGCGGCCGAAGCCGACGTGCGCGCGGCCAGCGCGGACTATCTCACCCGCGTGATGCCGGAGGAGATCGCGGAGGTCAGCTATGCGGGGTCGCCGCTGCCGTGAACTGGCGTCCTGCAGCCGCGGGCCATTAGACGCACCAGCTGTTCCCCGCCAGAGCGTTCGCTGAAATGACTGGCTCCGAATCGGCGCTCAGAGACCGTTTCGATACGGCGCCATGTCGATGCCGAACACGCCGTAACGCGCCTCTACCGCGGCGATCGTTTCGTCGCACCAATAGCTCGAGCCCGGCTGAGGAAAACCGAGCACGGCGCGTTGCTCGAGCGAGGCGCGCGCGATAAGGCGTTCAAGGAGCTTCGATTTCTGATACGCAGACCACGCCCAGCCGACATGCAGCACACTGATCCATTCGGCCGACGCCTTGCGGTATGTGATGTTGTGCGCGAATCGCACCCGTCCGGGCGTCAGCGCCGTTCCGCGATGCCAGAGATCGTGTCGGTAGAACAGTACGTCGCCGGGCCGGTAGTAAACGCGTTGCTCACGCGCGTACAGGCTCGATCGCCAATCGGCGAGTTGCGGCCGCTGCGTCGCGAAGTACGCCTCGGCCTGCGCCCGGTCATTGACGTAGTCGAGGTCGCCGATGCCTGGTGAATCGACGATCGGCCAGCGGTACGCCGGATCGTCCGGACCGTTGCGCGCGACCAGCGCCGTCGCACCGCCGCAGTCCTCGACATCGTCGAGGTACAGGATCAGTTCGACTGCTTCGGGCCGGAGCCACGGACTCGGATGCGCGAGCGTGTGATTCGGATAGTCGACGTGAATGCGCTGTTCGTCGTTGTCGAGGGCGCCGCGCGGGCGCGACTGTCCGTATTTCGGCCAGAGATCCGACTGGGTCAGGCGCAGGTCGGTCATCGGCACGTCGAGCAGCGCCACGACTGCGGCGAGCAGCCGCGGATGCAGTGTGATCGCGTTGAACGCGCGGCTCTGCGACGGAAATGTCAGCCTGCCCCCACTGCCGAAATCCGCGATTTGTGCAGCTTCGCGGGAGCCGGGCGGCGGGAACCGCGCGAGGGCGTCGATCTTCAATTCAGCCACGAGGTCGGCGTCGAACACTCCGGACACGAAGGCGAAGCCGCGCGTACGCCAGGCGTCGACCTCGGCAGCGCTCAGCACGCGACCGGACCCATCCGTTGGGGCCGAATGAAGCCAGGAGATCGATGGTTCGGGCATCGTCTTACCTCGTCGAAGACGCGGATATCGTACCGCGCGGTTCGGGGCAGCCGGGTCGTGTTCGAAAGAGGGGCGGTTCCGATTGCGCGTAACGGTGCAGGTGTCATCTAGGTCCAACGGGTCTCTTTTGGATGCTGAGAACATCAGATATGATGTTTCAGACATGATAACATCGGCGCAAATGCGGGCGGCGCGGGCATTGCTCCGCATCGACCAGCGAACGCTCGCGAAGCTCAGCGGGCTGTCACTGCCGACGATTCAGCGGATGGAGGCGAGCGACGACGTCGTGCGTGGCAACGTCGAATCGTTGATGAAGCTGATCGAAGCGCTCGACCGAACCGGCATTGTGCTGATCGGTCCGGAGTCTGCGAGCGCGGGCGGCGGCCGAGGGGTACGTCTGAAGCAATGAGCAGGCCTTCGTGATTGCAGCCGTGATCGGGGCCGCGCACGCTTTGGACGTCGTGCTGTGCGGCATTGCGGTCCTGTTGGGGACCGCGGTGTTCGGCGTATACGCCGCGCCGCGGCGCGGCGGTGCGACGGTCGTGTACGTCGTCTGTCTGGTCGTCTGCCTCTCACTCGCCGGCGTCGCGCTCGCCTCTCTACTCGGCGGTGTCCGCCCGAGCCAACCGAGCGTGACCTTGCCGATCGGCTTGCCATGGGTCGGGGCACATTTCGATCTCGATCTACTCGCGTCGCTGTTTCTGTTCGTCGTCGATCTCGGCGGCGCGACGGCGAGCTTGTACGGCATCGGCTACGGTGCGCATGAGCCGTCTCCCGGTCGCGTGGTGCCGTTCTTTCCGGCGTTTCTGGCCGGCATGAACCTGGTCGTCGTTGCCGGCGATGCGTTCACGTACCTGCTCAGTTGGGAGTTCATGTCGCTGTCGTCGTGGGCGCTCGTCATGTCGCACCACGGCGAAGCCGACAACCGCCGCGCCGGTTACGTGTACCTCGTGATGGCGAGCTTCGGCACGCTGGCGCTGTTGCTCGCGTTCGGCCTGTTGGCGCGGGACGGCGGCTACGAATTCGCCGCGATGCGTGCGCTCGATAGCGACGCGCTGCGAAGCGGTGCGGTGTTCTGTCTCGCACTCGTCGGCTGCGGTTCGAAGGCCGGAATCGCGCCGCTGCACGCGTGGCTGCCGCTCGCTCACCCGGCGGCACCGAGCCACGTTTCCGCGCTGATGAGCGGGGTCATGACGAAAGTTGCGATCTACGGATTCATCCGAATCGCATTCGATTTGCTGGGCGAGCCGGCGAACTGGTGGAGCGTCGTCGTACTCGCAATCGGCGGGATCACCGCGGTGCTCGGCGCGTTGCAGGCCACGCTGCAGGACGATCTGAAGCGACTGCTCGCGTACAGCACCGTCGAGAACGTCGGCATCGTTTTCGTCGGTCTAGGGCTCGCGCTCGCATTCGAAGCCGGCGGCGTTGCGTGGGCGGCGGCGCTCGCGTTCGTCGCGGCGCTGTTCCACGCATTCAACCATTCGTTGTTCAAAAGCCTCTTGTTCTACGGAGCCGGCGCGGTGCATGCGTCGACGCACGAACGCGACATGGAACACCTCGGCGGGCTGATACATCGGATGCCGGTGACCGCATTCGCGTTTCTGGTCGGCGCGATGGCGATCTCGGCGCTGCCGCCCCTCAACGGATTCGTCTCAGAATGGCTGACCTTCCAGGCGATCCTCGTCAGTCCGCAGCTCGCGGCCTGGGGACTGAAGTTCCTGATCCCCGCGGTCGGCGCAATGCTTGCGCTCGCGGCGGCGCTGGCGGCGGCGTGCTTCGTCAAGGCGTTCGGCCTCACGTTCCTCGGCCGGCCGCGCTCGTCGGCGTCGCAGCTCGCGCACGACGCGCGGCCGACGTCCCGCGCCGCGATGCTGATCGTCGTGGTGCTGTGCATCGCGGCTGGCATCCTGCCCGGCTATGTGATCGATGCACTCGCGCCGCTGACGGACGCGTTCGTCGGCGGGCGTGTGCCGGCGCAGGCCGATCAATCGTGGCTGACGATCGTGCCGATCAGCGCCGCGCGGAGTTCTTACAACCCCTTCTTCGTGTTCCTTTTCACGGCGCTGGCCGCGGGCCTCGGCGCGTTCGTGATCCACCGCGTGGCTTCCCGCGAAATCCGCCGCGCACCGCCATGGGATTGCGGCTACCCCGACGCGAGTCCGGCGCTGCAGTACTCGGCGTCGAGCTTTTCGCAGCCGATCCGTCGCGTGTTCGGCACGCTGCTGTTTCGCGCACGCGAGCGCGTGACGTTCGCGAAGCCCGGCGAGGTCGGCGCCGCGCACTTCGCCGTCAGCGTTCGTGACGTGTTGTGGGAGACGCTGTACGTGCCGATCGCGCGCGCGGTCGACGCCGTCTCGGCGCGCGCGAATCGTTCCCAGTCGCTGACGATTCGTCAGTATCTCGGACTGGTGTTCATCACCCTCGTGAGCCTGTTGGGCCTGCTCGCGCTATGGCAATGATCGGCGAACTCGCATTGCAGGCAGCGCAGACGCTGCTGGTGCTCGTCGCGGCACCGCTGCTCACCGGGCTCGTCCGAAAGCTGAAGTCGCGCCTGCAGCAGCGCCGCGGGCCGCCGGTGCTGCAGCCGTACCGGGATCTGTGGAAGTTGCTGAACAAGGAAGCGGTCGTCGCCGAAAACGCGTCGTGGCTGTTCCGCGTGGCGCCGTATCTGATCTTCGCGGCGACGTGGACCGCCGCGTCGTTGGTACCGACGTTCGCGACCGGATTGGCGCTCAGCACGTCGGCGGATCTGATCGCGATCGTCGCGCTGCTCGGCAGCGCGCGCTTCTTCCTCGCGCTCGTCGGTCTCGATATCGGCACCAGTTTCGGTGGCATCGGTTCGAGCCGCGAGGTGATGATCGCTTCGCTCGCGGAACCCGCGCTCGTCATCGTCGCGTTCACCCTCGCGCTGATCGCCGGATCGACGCAGTTGTCCGTCATCGCCGCGTACATGATCTCCGGCGACGTCGGGTTGCGCGTGTCGCTCGGCCTCGCGGTCGCCGCGTTGGTCATCGTCGCGCTCGCCGAAAACGCCCGGATCCCAGTCGACAATCCGGCGACGCACTTGGAACTCACGATGGTGCACGAGGCGATGGTGCTCGAATACTCCGGGCGCCATCTGGCCGTGATCGAGTTGGCCGGCTCGCTGAAGCTGCTGCTGTACGTGTCGTTGATCGCGGCGGTGTTCACACCGTGGGGCCTGGCGCCGGCCGCGGCGCATGGGTCGGGCTACCTGTACGGACTGCTGGCGTATGCACTGAAAGTCACCGGTGCCGGCGTGGCCCTCGCCGTGTTCGAGACGACGATCGCGAAGATGCGCGTGTTCCGCGTGCCGGAATTCCTCGGTATCTCGCTGATGCTGGCGCTGCTCGCGGTGTTGCTGATGTTCGTGACGAGGAGCCTGTGACCGGGTCACTGACATACGACGTCGCACACCTGTTCGCGGGCGGGATGGTGCTGGTCAGCTTCATGCTGCTTTATCAGGATCGCATGGGGGCATTGCTGAACGTGATCGCGCTGCATGCGGCGCTGCTGTCGCTGTCGGTCGCGTGGCAGGCGCACGGACAAAATGCGCCGCACCTGTACGTGACGGCGTTCATCACGCTCGGCCTCAAGGCGATCCTGATTCCGTCCGCGCTGCGCAGGATCGTGCGGCGCCTGGCGATCCATCGCAAGATCGAGACGACAGTGGGCATCGGGCCGACGATGCTGGTTGGCGTCGGACTGGTCTCGCTGTCGATCGTGCTGATGCTGAAGGTCACGCCGGACTTCGATCCGCTCGGGCGCCAGGACCTCGCATTCGCGCTCGCGGTGATCCTGCTCGGCATGCTGATGATGGTCACGCGGCGCAATGCGGTCAGTCAGGTGGTCGGCTTCATGTCGCTCGAGAACGGCCTGATCCTGGCGGCGTCTGGCGCGCGCGGAATGCCGCTGGTAGTGGAAATCAGCATCGCGTTCTCGGTGTTGATCGCGTTCATCGTGATCGGACTGTTTCTGTTCCGCATTCGCGAACGCTTCGACAGCGTCGACCTGTCGGTGCTGAATGTGTCGCGCGGAGACGCGCTGTGATCGACGTATCGCAGGCGCCGTTCTGGGGCGTGCTCGGCGCGCCGCTCCTCGGCGCCGTGACGCTCGCGGTGATCCGCGGCTATCGGTTGTCGGCCGTGGTGAACGCCGTTACGTCGTTCTTGACGCTGCTCGGCGCCGTCTCGTTTCTAGCCATCAGGCCGGCGCCGGGCGCATTGTTGTTCATCGACGATCTGAACATCGTGTTCATCGTCGTCAATGCATTCGTCGGCTTCACGACGAGCGTGTTCAGCGCGAGCTACATCGGTCACGAGATCGAGACGGACCGGCTGACGCGCAACCACGTGCGGTTCTACCACGCGATGTTTCAGTCGATGATGTTCGGCATGAACCTCGCGCTGGTCGCGAACAACATCGGTCTGATGTGGGTCGCTGTCGAACTCGCGACATTGACGACGGTCGTAATGGTCGGGCTCTACCGCACGCATCAGTCGCTCGAAGCGGCATGGAAATATTTCATTCTCGGCAGCGTCGGCATCGCGCTCGCGCTGTTCGGCACGACGCTCGTCTACGTGGCGGCGCTGCCGGTGCTCGGTGAAGGCTTGCAAACGATGGCATGGACCAACTTGATCGCGCATGTCGCGCAGTTCGAACCGGCGATCCTGAATCTCGCGTTCGTGTTCCTGCTGCTCGGTTACGGCACGAAAGTCGGTCTGGTGCCGGTGCACGGTTGGCTGCCCGACGCGCACGCCGAAGGTCCCACGCCGATTTCGGCGGTGCTGTCGGGATTGTTGCTGAACGTCGCGCTATACGCGGTACTGCGCTTCAAGATGTTGATGGCCGGCAACGCGGGCGCCGTGGCGCCGGGTCCGTTGATGATCGGAATGGGACTCGCGTCGCTTTCGTTCGGCGCGTTGATGCTGTATCGCCGGCGCGACATCAAGCGGCTGTTCGCCTATTCGTCGATCGAACACATGGGCATCATTACGTTCGCGTTCGGCGTCGGCGGACCGCTCGCGAACTTCGCTGGGCTGTTGCACATGACGATGCACAGCCTGACGAAATCGGCGATCTTCTATGCCGTCGGGCACATCGCGCAGATCAAGGGAACGCAGCGCATCGCCGACATCCGCGGGCTGACTCACTCGCACCCGCTGCTCGGCTGGGGTCTGGTGCTCGGCGTGCTCGCGATCGCCGGTATTCCGCCGATGGGAATCTTCATGAGCGAATTCCTGATCGTCACGTCGACGATGGATCGGCTCCCGTGGCTCGCGCTGCCACTGGTCGTGGGTCTGTTGCTCGGCTTCGGCGCGCTGCTCAAACAACTCAACGCAATCGCGTTTGGCGAACCGAGCTCGAATCATGCGCCGAGTGATGCGTCGTATCTGCCGTTGTACGGTCACCTGGCGCTGGTGCTCGCCGCCGGCATCTTCCTGCCGGCGTCGCTCGTGCAGTGGTTCCAGACGATCGCGCGATTGCTCGGGTGAACGCCAATGAATGATCGACTGACCGGCACGTTCGATGGCTCACAACGTCTGCTCGGCAGCACACCGCTCGCGCGCGCATCGGTCGACGCGGCCGCGTGGGATTCGCTCGCTGTTCGGCTCGGCGAGGTCGGCGCCTGGTCTCTGCTCGCGCATTGGGCCGAGCCCGGCGCGGTGCACGCGGCGGTGTTCGACGCGCACGATGGCGCGGTCGCGATCGCGACGCTCGATTGTCCGCAGAACCGGTATCCGTCGATCGGTCGTCGGCATGCGCCGGCGATTCGACTCGAACGCGCGCTCCGCGATTTGCACGGCATCGAGGCGGATCACGCGCCCGATCCGCGGCCGTGGCTCGATCACGGCCGGTGGCCGCTGCGTCACCCGCTCGCGTCGAAGCCGAGTGCGCCTGCCGCGCCGCCACCTTATCCGTTCCTCGCCGCGGAAGGCGACGGCCTGCACCAGATCGCGGTCGGTCCGGTGCATGCGGGCATCATCGAGCCCGGGCATTTCCGCTTCTCCGCCAACGGCGAAACGGTGGTGCGCCTCGAAGAGCGCTTGGGCTATACGCACAAGGGGATCGAATCGTTGTGGGTCGGCGCGCCGCTCGATCGCGCTGCGCGACTCGCCGCGCGCGTGTCCGGCGACAGCACTGTGGCGATGTCGTTCGCGTTCGCGCGCGCGGTCGAAGCGGCGCTCGGCGTCACGGTGCCGACCCGCGCACAATGGCTGCGCGGACTGATGGCCGAGCTCGAACGCATCGCGAATCATCTCGGTGACATCGGCGCGATCTGCAACGACGCGGCGTTCACGCTGATGCACGCGCACTGTGGTGTACTGCGCGAGCGCGTGCTGCGCGCGTGCGGCACGGCGTTTGGTCACCGCCTGATGATGGATCGGATCGTGCCGGGCGGCGTCGCCGTCGATCTCGGGACCGACGGTATCGCGGCGATCCGAACCGCGCTCGGCGAGATCGACGCGCGCTTCCCGAGGCTCGTCGAGCTGTACGACGACACGCCGTCGCTGCAGGACCGCACCGTCGGCACCGGCGTGCTGGCAGCGGACCTGGCGCGTCAGTATGCCGCTGGCGGTTTTGTCGGCCGCGCGTCGGGGCGCGCGTTCGACGCGCGCCGCGCGATTCCGTACGCGCCTTACGACGCGCTCGACTTCGACGTGGTGGTGCGCACCGACGGCGATGTCGATGCGCGCGTCTGGGTCCGCATCGATGAAGTACGGCAAAGCGTGCGTCTGGCCCGCACGATGCTCGACCGCCTGCGCGACGGGCCGACGTTCGACGACCGCATCGCGCGACCGGACGGGCTCGTCAGCGAAGGCGCGGCGCTCGTCGAAGCGTTCCGCGGCGACGTGTTCGCGTGGGTCCGCGTCGACGGCGACGGTCGGATTGCGCGCTGCCACGTCCGCGACGCATCGTGGTTCCAATGGCCGCTGCTCGAAGCCGTCGTCGAAGGGAACATCGTCGCGGACTTCCCGCTGTGCAACAAATCGTTCAATTGCTCGTACGCGGGCCACGACGGATAGGCGAAGATGCGCAGATTGCTGTTCCAGAGCCTCGTCAACCGACCGGTCACCGAAACACCGCCGCCGCTCGATGACGCGGGCCTCGCCGAGCTCGCGGGGCGGCTCGACGCCACGGCGCGGCGCAAGCTCGGCCGCAGCCTCGCGATTCGAGAAGTCGACGCCGGTTCGTGCAACGGCTGCGAACTGGAGATCCACGCGCTGAACAACGCGGTCTACGACCTCGAGCGGTTCGGTCTGCGGTTCGTCGCGTCGCCGCGGCACGCCGACGTGTTGCTCGTGACCGGCCCGCTGACCGCGAATATGCGCGAGGCGCTGGAACGCACATACTTCGCCACGCCGAACCCGAAGTGGGTCGTCGCGGCCGGCGATTGCGCGATCGACGGCGGCGCTTTCTCCGGCAGCTACGCTGTGTGTGGCGGTATCGGCGAGACCGTGCCTATCGACCTGAGGATCACGGGCTGTCCGCCGACGCCGGAGCAACTGTTGCGTGGTTTGCTCGCGTTGGTCGAGGCGAACCGGTGATGCCTGCGGCGGGGCACCCAACGGAGACGCAGTGGCGCACGTGATCGAGGCGGCCGTTGCCTTCGGTCGAACGCGAGACCATGCTATGCAGCCGCGGGATTCAGCTCCCGTCACGTTCATCGAGGAGCGCTGGCGAACGTTGCGCAACGAACGGTTTGTTTCCGGTCTGACCCGCCGCGGGTTCGTCGGCATGGCGGTGGCCGCGGTGGCCGGAGCAATGCTGCCCTCCACGCTCGGTGCGGCGCCAGCCGCGGAGTCCGCGGCCACGAGCCGGAAGATCGACATCGAACGATTCGTGCAGGACTGCGTCGACGCGAATCGGGAAGCGGAGGCGCAGACTGCGGTGCTGGAAATACTCGCGCGCGCCGTGCGCGAGCCCGCTCGAATGCTCGCAGCTGTCGGCGCGCCTTCGCGTGCAGGCATCTCGGTGATCCATCGCTCCCCGACGCTCACGATCTTCAGCGCCGCCTGGACGCCGCAGATGAATCTCATGCCGCATGATCATCTGATGTGGGCGAACATTGGGATCTACACGGGCCGCGAGGACAATCTACTCTGGCGGGATACGTCCCACCGCATCGAGGCGTTCGGCGCCAAAGCCCTCTTCGAAGGTGACACCGTCGCCCTGCCCGTCGACGTGATCCACTCGGTGACGAATCCTCTGCTCCGGTTCACGGGCGGCATCCATATTTACGGCGGGGATTTCTTCGCCACGACGCGCAGCCAATGGAACCCCGAGACGCTGGAAGAAGAACCCTCCGACGGTGACGCCATCCGCCAGATGTTCGAACGTGAGAACGCGCGCCTCGGGATCTGAGTCGCCACCGAACTCGAGAGGTCGCGGGGCGCCGTCCTCTGCAACTCGGTCCATCCGGACGGTGAAGGTCGGCTGAATCTCAGTGTGCCGGTGACGCCGGGTCCGAGGCTTTGTCGCCGTCCGGTTGGATCCGCGACGCAGACTCGACGCGACGCGACGCGGATTCAGCGGCCGATACAGCATCCTGCGCCGCCGTGCGCGCCTGCTTTGCATCCTCTGCGACACCCGTGATCGCCCCGGGCTTCGTGCTGTCGGCTGGCCCACAACCCGCAATCGAGATCAATACCAGTAGCAACAACAGTCGGTTCATTCGCATCTCCTAATCAGGCGGATGACGTAGGCGACGCGGCGAAGCCGGCTCACCCACCCACCAACTTCCGCCGAAACCGCCTCATTCCACTCAACCAGCGGTCGTAGTCGTTCGCCTTGCGCTGGAAATACGTCGCGACCTCCGGATGCGGCAGCACCAGGAAACGCTCGTCGCGAATCGCATCCACACACGCGTCCGCAACGAATTCCGGTTCCAGAATGCCGTCGCCGGCAGCCTGGCGCGTGCTGGACGAAGCACTGGATGCACGCGGACCGAGAATGTTGGTGCGCACCGCCTGCGGACACAACACCGACACGCCGATGCCTTGATCGCCATAGTTGATTGCAAGCCATTCGGCGAGTGCGACCGCGGCATGCTTCGACAGTGCGTACGGTCCGGAGTCGATCTGCGTGAGGAGGCCGGCGGCAGACGCGGTAGACAGCAGATAGCCGCCGCCGCGTTTGATCATGCCCGGAATCACCGCGCGCGCAGCAGCGAGGTGCGCGAATGCATGGACGTTCATCATCTTCTGCCATTCCTCGGTCGGCAGCTCCAGACCACCTCGACGCCCGTAGCCGGCATTCGACACGAACAGGTCCACCGCGCCGTAGCGCGCTTCGGCGTTGGCAACGATCCTCTCGATGGCCGCCTCATCCGCGACGTCGAGCGACGCGGCACTGGCAACGTCGCCGATCAGCCGGGCGGTTTCTTCGGCCGTCGCGCCGTTCAGGTCGGTACACACGACAGCCCGCGCACCCATACCCGCGATGCGCTGTGCGAGGGCGCGCCCGATGCCCGATCCAGCGCCCGTGATGATGGCCACCTTGTCGTTCAGTTCCATGTGCGCTCCTCTCGTCCATGCAGCGGCCCCGACGTCGTCATCGTACAGCAGGTGCTGCAGCTTCCGAACGCGGGCCGGTGACCTCATTCCGGTTGGGTCGCGTCGCCTGCCAAGCAATAATGACCTGCCACCCAACGCGAGGTAGACCATTTGATCACCCAGGCCGCCATCGACGAATTCCGGGACCGGGGCGTGGTGCATCTCTCAGGCGTCCTGGACGCTGATGCGATCGCGATCGCCAGGGCAGCCTTCGACTGGTCGCTTAGCCACCCCGGACGCGGTGCATCGCAACTGCTGCCGGGCACGCCCGGATCCTTCTACGGCGATCTCGCGAATCCGGCATCGTTCGATCCCTATACCGACGTCAACACGAAGACGCCGATTCCGCGCATCGTCTCCAGCCTCTGGCAGAAGCCGGACGTGTGGTACATGTACGAGCAGATCTTTCTCAAGGCTGGGGGCGAAGCAGATGCCGCACGGCGCACGCCTTGGCACCAGGATCTCCCCTATCTACCGGTGTGCGGCAACGACCTCGCCGTGGTGTGGATTTCGTTCGACGACCTGGCGGCGGACGAATCGCTGGAATTCGTCGTGGGTTCCCACCGGGGCACCCTCTATGACGGCAGCCGCTTCGATCCCAATGACGAAACCCTGCCGCTGTACGGCACCGGCGACCTGCCGCGTCTGCCCGACATCGAGTCAAATCGCTCCAACTATGCGATCGTCTCGTTCCCGATTAACGTCGGTGATATCGTGGTATTCCATCCCGCCATGCTGCACGGCGGTGCGCCGGCCGGATCCGGCAGGCAGCGGCACACGTTATCGCTGCGTTACTTCGGCGAGGACGCGAAAGTGGCCTGGCGCCCCGGCGATACGATGGAGCGCATCGCGAAGATCGGCGACGGGCCGGACATGCATCCCATGACCCGCGCCAAACGACTCGGCCAAGGCGCGCCGTTTCGCGATCCCGGCTTTCCGAAGGTGCATTGAGATTTCGGCTTGTCCTCGATCCACCGAGCTTTCATCGTTCGATCCGTTGAACTCCCGACGATCTGCAACGCTCAGAACAGCGAACGATAGCCGAGGCGGCAGTAATAGCCGACGATATCCAACGCCTGCGTCTGCACCGGCGCATCACGCTGGGTGCGGTCGTAGCCTGCTTCGAACTCGAAGTACATGTTGCGCGTCGGCCGATAGTCGAGCCGCAGTGATGGTGCAACTGTCCACTGCGACCCACCCATATCCGTGAATTCGCGATAGTCGACGCGGATGCGCGGATACAGCTGCCAGACATTGCGAAACGTGAATCGATTGTTCCAATAGATCGAACTCGTCTGTGATTCGGGGCTGTCCGCATAGCGCAGGTACAACGCAGAAAAGGTCTGGCTGCCGAATATGTCGTCCGACCGAAAGCGCAGCGTGTAGTAGTAATCCTTCCGCGATGGAGTCGCCGCAACATTGCCCGACGCTTGCGTCTCGGCATAGTCCGAGTACGAAATGTCGGTTCCGACCTGCAACCGCGGCGAAAACTCCTGATCGAAGCCAATGGTCGCCAACGAAAGCGTTGCGGTGCGATCGTCTGCGAGCTGCTGGATCTGTTGATCGGTGTACGTCCCTTCGAGGTCGCTCAAGCTGGCGACCCCCTGCCCGATCAATGCGTTCTCCGTCGTGATGTACGGGCTGCGACGACGATCCACGTTCACATACGCCGTCGATCCCTCGGCAAGTCGAAGATTGACCATCAAGTACGTTGTGTTCAGCGCGCTGTGATAGGTGTCGTAGTCGATCAGAGAAAACGCCGAAATACGGTCCCGGACATAGCGAGTCTCGAGTCCCACGGCTCGGCGGTCGAGCAATCCGTCGGCCCGCTGTTCGATATAGAACGGAGCGAAATCCCACAATCCATCCGCCAGGATGATTTCGGCATTCACGCCGTACAACGGCCGCTTCGTCGTGAACGCACTGCTGCCGTAATCCAGCGCATAGCCACCAATTGCCCCGACTTTCAACCATGGTGAGAGTTGGTACCGGATCTGCGCGCCGTCATAGCGGCCCAGAACGCCACTGTTCTGCTGCGACTGCCGACCGATCCTGACTTCGACGCCCCAATCGATCTGTTTGCCCTCGAGATAGGCGGTCGACAACTGATAGGTGCTATCGGCGTCGGAACTCATGTCATATAGGCCGTTCGTCGACATACGCATCCCGAGTTCGAGACTCTGCGTGCGTCGCGCAACGATGACATCTGCATTCGTGAACAGGCCATCGACTCCGACGATGGCTTTGTCGCCGTTCACGGCCAACTCGTTGCGAAGGTAGAACTGTGAAATGTTACCCACCGCGATCCAGCTCGCCTGTCCCGGATCCGGTTGCTTCAGTTTCTTCTGCACGGGCAGATCACGCGTGAGAAGTCCGGACAGGCGTTGCCGGATCCGCGGCGTACTCTCGGAGTCGGGATATTGCGCGAGGAACTGTTCGTAGATCAGCTTTGCTTGCGCATCCTGGTGATTGCGCTCTCGAGCCATCGCCAGCATTTCGAGCGCCTCCTGGCGCACCGCGACGTCGCTCGATTGCGCGGCCTTCGTGTAAAGCGCAATGGCGCGTTGATAGTCCTGCGACATCGCGGCCTGGCGCGCCCCGGCAAGGGCTCTTTGGTACGGATCCGAAATCGACTCCAAGGCGTCGGGGTCAACAGCGGTCGGCGCATCAAGTTGCGGCGCGCTCGAAGGCTCGGCAGTCACCGCCAATGCAGAGCCCGCCGAGTCGGGAGGAACCTCCGCCTGTGCCATTTCGTTGTGTCGCGGCGGTTTCGGGTCCGTCAATCGAATCGCGAGGTGGCGTGCATCGGGTTGCGGCAACAATTCGATCGACATCGGCCAACTCAATCGAATCGCGAGGTGGTAACCACCTGCGCCGCTTCCATCGAACGTCAAATGTTCAACCGCACCGAGCTCGCCATCGTAGTGCTCGTCTTCCTGATTCCATTGCGCCGAAAGCGTTGCTCCCCGCAACCGGATTTCGATCGAGTCGGATTTGACGTCATGCGCGGTACTTCGAACATCCTCGGCGAAGGCGAACTCGACGACGGTGCTGCCATCGGCTTGCTCGACGATCCGCGCGCCTTGCAGCGGCGTCGTGTCGGCCAACGCAATGCCGCAGTAGAGCAAAAGAAGTCCTAGACCGGCGCGCCACATGTGCTTCAGAAGCTGCTGCTGCGAACGCTGTGGCAGCCCGAGCGGTCGCAGTCGCGGTTGTCGCTGACGGTCTTGTTCTTATGGTCGCCCGGCCTGTAGTTTCCGGCGTGGCACTCTGCGCAATCCGGCCGATAAGCGGGGTACTTGTACGGAATCACTTCTGCGTTGCTGGTATGGCACTGCTTGCATGTCAACGCCTTGCGGTGATCTCCGGGATAGTCCGGCGACGCGTGAACGAACGTCGTTGGTTTCCACAGGTTGGTCGTGTGGCAGTAATCGCAGTCACGCGCCGTAACGAAGTGGGTGGCGGGTTTGCCTGTCGCCTGCGCGCCGTTGTGGCATGTCGCGCAACCACCGGTGACCCCCGCGTGATTGAAGTTTGCAGGCTTCCACGCCACCGTCGAGTGACACACATCGCACGACGATGAGGTCGGAATGTGCGTTGCCGGTTTGCCGGTCGATGTCTGCCCGTTATGGCAGGTCGCGCAGGTGCCGGATGCGATCCCGCTATGGTCGAAGACCGCCGGTCGCCACGCGTTGACCGTGTGGCAGTTGTCGCATTGATCGTTCGCCGGAACGTGCGTCGGCGGCTTGCCTGGCGCCTTGACGTTGTTGTGGCAGCTCACGCAGGTGCCGAGCACGTCAGCGTGGTCGACTTTGACCGCGGGCTTGAACGTCACGATCGAGTGGCAGTTTTCACAGGCGTTGTCGGTCGAGATGTGCGTGGCAGGTTTGCCGATCGCCGTGACGTTGTTATGGCAGCTTACGCAGTTGCCGGTCACCGTCGAATGATCGAAGCGTGCAGGCTTCCATGCGAGCGACGAATGGCAGGCATCGCATTCGAGCGTCGTCTGCACGTGTCCAGTGGGTTTGCCCGTCGCCTTCGAACCATTGTGGCAACTCGAGCAGCTGCCGAGCACGTGTGCGTGATCGACCACGACGACCGGCTTGAACGCAACGATCGAATGGCACGCCTCGCAGACGTTGTCCGTCAATACGTGCGTCGGCGGCTTGCCCACGGCATTGACGTTGTTGTGGCACTGCACACAGTTACCTGTGACGGTCGCGTGATCGAAGCTCGCCGGCTTCCAGGCAAGTGACGAGTGGCAAGCGCCGCAGTCGAGCGTCGTCGGGATGTGACCGTTGCCTTTTCCGGTCGCGGTCATACCGTCGTGGCATTGGGCGCAGTTGCCTTGAACGTGATTGTGGTCGACGGCAACGACCGGCTTGAATGCGATCGTCGAGTGGCACGCTTCGCAGACGTTGTCGGTGCGTATGTGGGTGGCTGCCTTTCCGATCGCATTGACGTTGTTGTGACACTGAAAACAATTGGTCGTGACGTTTGCGTGATCGAACGTCGCAGGCTTCCATGCAAGTGGTGAGTGGCAGGCGCCACAATCGATTGCGGTCGGTACGTGCGTCGCCGGCTTGCCGGTTGCCAACGTACCGTTGTGACAGCTCGCGCAACTGCCGAGCACGTGGTTGTGATCGACGACCGTGACCGGTTTCCAAGCGAGTGTCGTATGACAGTCCTCACATATGGCGTCGGTGCGGATGTGGGTCGCGGTCCGACCCGAGACTCGCACGTTGTCGTGGCAGCTCGAACAGCCATTGACGATGCCCGTATGACTGAACGTCGCAGGCTTCCAGGCGAGCGTCGAGTGGCACGTATCGCATTCGGCGACGGTCGGAAAGTGATTCGCGTTCTTACCTTGCGCCCGCGTACCGTTGTGGCACGACGAACAGCTGCCCTGAACATGCGCGTGGTCGACAACGACCGCCGGCTTGAACGTCATCGTCGAGTGACAGGCCTCACACACCATGTCGGTGGCGATGTGCGACGCGTTCTTGCCGGTCGCGCGCATGCCGTCATGACACTGCGAGCATCCGTCGACGATTCCGGCGTGATCGAACAACGCCGGCTTCCACGCGAGTGTCGAGTGGCACTCGTTGCACTCGAGCGTCGTCGGCACGTGGTTCGGAACTTTGCCGGTGGCGATCGCCCCGTTGTGGCAACTCGAGCAGCTGCCGAGCACGTGGGCGTGGTCGACGGTCGTGACCGGTTTCCAGAACATCGTCGTGTGGCAATCCTCGCACACGCGGTCAGTGAGGATATGTCTGGCCGACTTGCCGGTTGCCTTGGCTCCGTCGTGGCAGCTGGCGCAGTTGTCGACGATCCCGTCGTGATTGAAGGTCACGCCGGTCCACGAGAACGTGTTGTGGCAAGAACCGCAGTCATCGGACGTCAGCGGATGGCTCGGCGGCTTCGGATTTGCGTACGTACCGTTGTGGCACGATTGACACGTGCCGACCACTTCGTCGTGATTGACGACCAGTACCGTTTGCCAGCTAGTTGCCGCTGAATGGCACGCCTCGCATACCGCGGTGGTGTTCATGTGTCGCGGCGACTTCGACGAGCTCGCGATGCGATTACTGCCATCGTGACAGCCCGCGCATGTCCGCGGCGTTCCTTTGAACACGCCGCGAACATGGCACGATTCGCAATCGACGGTGCGGTGCATTCCGTCGAGCTCGAAGCCAGTCGTGAAGTGATCGAACGGAATCGCAGGCGAAGCCGCGTACGCCGGGGCGAGCACGATAAGCGATAGTGCGAACAGCACGGCGCAGCGATTCATTTCAATTTCACCTGTTCAGCGGCAGAGGCCTACTGAACGAGTCGGTGGTGTGACATCGGCCGCAATTGGCTCCGAACCTGCCGTCGTGTTTGTCGTCCTTGGCGTGGCAGGCAATGCATGCTCGCGACAGTGTAACTTTGTCGGACATGGCCGCCTTGTGACACGCGGCACACTCGACGTCATGGTGACCGCCCGTCAACGGATAGGTCGTCTGCTTATCGTGATCGAATTGCCATCGGTCCCAGCCATTCGGGTTGTGGCACAAGCCGCACCCTCGACCAAGTGCGCCGTGGTGGAAATCCCGATCTGCGTGGCAATCGCCGCAGCCCTTTGAAACACCGGTGAAATCGAGCTTCGTATGACACGATTCGCATGCCGCCGAAGCATGCATGCCGATCAACGGAAACGTTGTGAACCCGTGGTCGAATGCAACCGAGTGCCACGTCACGACGCCGTGGCAAGCCTCGCAGGCAGGGTAGCGCCGATTGTGCGGATCATCGTCCTCATGGCAACCCATGCAGGTCTTCGGCAGGTCGTCTGTCAGCGCTCCGCGATGACAGCTCTCACACACGACCGTGGAATGTGCACCCCGCAATGCGAAACCGGTCTTAGCGAGGTGATCGAAGGTGTTCTCCCAGGTCGATTCACCATGACACTGCGCGCAATCGCTGCCGAAGCGGCCACGATGTGCGTCATCGGCACTGTGGCATCCATTGCAATTCTTCGGGGGTGTCTTGATCGCCATGTGGTCCAGGTGGCAGGCGTCGCACACGAGGTCGTGGTGCCGCCCCACCAACGCGAAGCCGGTGTGCTTGAGATGATCGAATGTGGCGCCTGACCATTTGGTCGTGTTGTGGCAGCTCGCGCAGTTCGTCCCTCGACTGCCGCGATGAACGTCGTCTGCGCTATGGCAAGCCACGCAGGTCTTCGGTAGGTCCTTCCAAACTTCGTCGACGTGGCAGGTTTTGCAGATGACCTTGGCGTGCGCACCGCGCAGCTCGAAAGCCGTCGTCGAGTGATCAAACTCCACTGCACGCCACGCGCGATCCTCACTGTGGCAATCGGCGCAGTCATCCCCCAAGCGCTTCATATGTGGCTGCGCATCGTCGTGACAGCCGACGCATTCGACCGGCGCATCGCGAAACGACTTGCCCTCGATGTGGCAGGCGGCACAATCTCGCCCCGTGTGGCCACCATGTAACGGAAAGTTCGTGCGGCCGTGATCGAATGAGGAACGATCCAGATCGACCACATTGGCGCCACGTCCCTTGTGTTCGGTATGACAGTTCTTGCACAGGAGTTGCGGCTGGTCCTTTGCGACGCGACCGTGGAAACCCGTTAGCGCGCGCACGTCGGCGCTGATTTCTTTGTGGCAGTCCATACAAAGTGCCGGCTGCTCTGTGGCAACGAAAGCGCGATGACAGTTCGAACAGTCGTTTTCCAGCTTCGCGTGTCCCTGGATGACCGGACCGGGCATGACCAGGCGTTCCAAACTCGCAGAGAACGCCGTGCCAGAAGCCGAAAGCGCGACCATCAGCAGGACGCAAGAACGAAGGTGTAATCTGGGGATCAATACATGTGCACCGAAACGATGTGTACGATCACTGCGACAACCAGCACGATGAAGAGTGGATAGTGCACGACGTGCCAAATGGAAAAGAGCCTCTCGAACAAAACGAACTGAGCGTATTTGCGTAGTTTTTCGAGTCGACCCGCGGCGTAGCGCGCACTGTTGGACTCCAGACGAACCCGTTCGCGCGCGACGATCGCAGATGCAAGCGCGGCGTCGTCCAACGCATGTTTCAGCTTCATTCGAATGCGCAAGTATGCCCACCGCGTCCTGACGCCGGTCACCATTGCCGTGGCGATGCCTGCGTGCAGCTTTCCCGTTGGCGACAACAGCGGCCGCTCGACGCGCGCGAGTTCCTCCATGATCGTCGGCAGGAGCTGAGAAAACACCGAACCTTTGTTGCGGATATCGATGAAATCGCGCTGTAGCTCGTCGAGGCTCGCCTTGTGTCCGTAGAGTCCGTGGTGAATTCGCGCGTAGAAGTAGCGACCGAAGAAACCTGAGAACGACACGATCAGGGTGCAAAACAGAACCGTCTGGCTGTTGAAGGAACCGAGCTGGAAATTGCAGTGGAACACCACGAGTATCGGTCCGATGACCCCCAACAGCATGTGCACCCGGAACCAGTACCGGATCGGTCCTAGATTGCGAAACGCGCGCGCGCGCTTGCGCGCGGGGTACAACAGCAGCAACCCCATCAGTGTCGTCCCGATGATGCCCAGCGCATAACCGACACCGAATTTTGCCGAGATGTAGTGCTGGTCGCGGACCTCCCAACCCCACCAAACAATGAGCGTGCACAGCGAATAGAAAAGGACCGCACCGAGCTGCATCCACAACGGATCGCTCGCATCAGGTCGTTTCGGTGGCACGATGGCCACGCGCAGCTTCGGCTCGCCGACGACCGAACGACGACGTAACCCGACAGAAGAGTGTTCAATCGAGGACGGAAGCTGCTTCATCCGTGAATACGCAGACCGGATTGATGTACGAGGATATCGAGCGATCAAAAAAAATGTGCGCGACGTCTCACGCTTTCGACCGCTTCGAGTCGTTCACGCATGATCTGTCGATAATGCTTCACTGCGCGCGTTCGGCCGCGACGGGGTTCACCACGGATGATGACATCGACCGAAGACTGGCTGCCGTACGTTGCGTATCTGGTTCCGCTACTGGTCCTCGCATACGCAATGAGCCGGAATCGTAGTCGCAAGCATTCGGAAAACGCGGCAATCCACTACGAATCGGTCGAAGCCGGTTTAACAGCTCCACCATCGCTGCATCCGGCCATCGACCCGATGCGTTGCATCGGCTGCGAAGCATGCGTGCATGCGTGTCCAGAGTATCCCGAACACAAGGTGCTCGGCGTGATACGCGGCAAAGCGAATCTGGTGAGCCCTTCGGACTGCATCGGTCACGGCGCCTGCAAGACGGTGTGTCCGGTGGATGCGATCAGGCTCGTCTTTGGTACGTCGGAACGCGGCGTCGACATCCCCGCATTGACGCCCGGCTTCGAAACGAACGTGGCAGGGATTTTCGTCGCAGGCGAACTCGGCGGAATGGGACTCATTCGCAACGCGGTCGAGCAAGGTCGTCAGGCAATCGAGAGCCTCTCGAATGCACCCGAATTCAAGCTCGGACGCACGCGCGGTATACATGACGTCGTGATTGTTGGTGCAGGTCCCGCCGGTTTCTCGGCGACGCTCGCGGCACACGCAAAGCGGCTCGACTACGTGACGCTGGAACAGGATCTACTCGGCGGAACCGTCGCCCACTTCCCGCGCGGCAAGCTCGTGATGACGGGACCTGCAGAACTGGCCATCGTCGGTCGGATGGACTTCAAACAGGTCGACAAAGAATCCCTGATGCGATTCTGGAAACACGCGGAAGCCGAATCAGGAATTCGGATCAACTACCAGGAGCGCGTGGATGCAATCGACGCCGAGGAAAGTGGTTTCGTCGTTACGACGACCCGAAAGAAGTACCGCGCCCGGTCGGTGTTGCTCGCGCTCGGACGCCGCGGAACGCCTCGCCAGTTGGGCGTGCCTGGCGAGGATCTTTCCAAGGTCGTGTATCGCCTCGTCGATCCGGCGCAGTACGCGGGCAAAAACATACTCGTCGTAGGTGGCGGCGATTCGGCACTGGAAGCCGCGCTGGCTGTCGCGGATGCGCCCGAGACGAAGGTCACCGTGTCGTATCGCGCAGACGCGTTCTCGCGTGCGAAGCTGCGCAATCGCGATCTCGTCAAACGCGCGAACGCTGAAGGCAAGATCAATCTCAGACTCTCTTCCAACGTCATCGAGATCGACCGCAGTCACGTGGTGCTCGATGCCGCGCGGCAGCGCGCCAAGATCCCGAATGATCAGGTCATCGTCTGCGCCGGAGGTGTTTTGCCAACTGACTTCCTACGGCGCGTCGGCATTCACATCGAGACCAAATATGGCACGGAGTAGGCTCGCCGGGCTACTTTGGATTGGCGTCGCAATGACGTCGTCTGTTGTGCACGCCGTTGAAGACGGTTTCAGCTACATCAATGCTCGAATCATCGACGGAAACTACGCGCAGGCGCGGCGGCTTCTCGACGAACGGGCGCGTCGTGGCGATACCGAAGCGATGTACCGCCTCGCGAACCTCTACCGTGCCGGAATCGGAATCCCGCAGAACCTGAAGGAGAGCGCTCGGTTGTATGAACGCGCCGCGAACGCAGGGCACGTCTCCTCCCAATACATGCTGGCTCAGTGCTACGAACGCGGAATAGGTGTGGCGCGCGATATCGTCAAGGCGGGCCAGTGGTATACACGAGCGGCGCGTTCAGGGGACGCGCGGGCGCAGCAGCAGCTGCAGGCACTCACCGACAAACCCGGCGACCTGCTGGCGATCGTTGCATTGCCGAACGAGGACGCCGTTCTGACCCAACTCGCCGGCCGCGATCTATCTGTCGTGGACGGCCAAGGGCAGACGTTGTTGATGGCCGCCTCGGTCGCCGGGCACCCACGCGTGGTTGGCTACCTGCTCGCGTCCGGGATCGACTCGAGCGACCGCGACCGCGCGCAACGAACGGCGCTGTTCTATGCCGCCGAAAAGGGGCGCGATTCTGTCATCGAGCTACTACTCACCGCCGGCGCCGACCCGAACGTCGCGGATCTAAACGGCGACACGCCGCTGCATGTGGCAATCGCGCATCGACACCAAAGCACGGTCAATCTACTGACGCGACACGGCGCCAGCCTGTCTGCAGTGAACGCCGCTGGGTGGACTGCTGCGCAACTCGCGCAAGCCAAAGGCGTGGCGGCCGATCCGTCGTTGGCCGCACCGACCAAGTCGCTCGATCTGGCGGCACGTGTCGCTGGGCTGCGCCGCGACAAGCGTTTCGAAGGCTGGCCGGATCTGAGTGTTGCCGCGTGGAACGGGGATCTGAAGTTGGTCGAGTCGCTCCTGCCGACGGCGAACCTCGACGCACACGACGGCATGGGGTATACGGCGTTGAATCGAGCGGTCGATCAAGGCCGCACAGAGGTCGTTTCCGCACTGCTTGCGCACGGCGCGCGCTCCGACACCGCATTACCCAATGGACAAACGCCGCTGCTGGCCGCCATCGAAAAGGGCTACGACGACATCGCGGTCGCGCTGCTCAACGACGACGCGGGGATCGATTCGGTGGATGCGCAGGGGCGATTCCCACTCGGTGTCGCCGCAAGTCGCACCGACCCGCATCTCACGCGCGCGTTGCTCGGACATCGTGCCAATGCGAACGCGCGCGGCGACGGGGGCAGGACCGCACTGATGATTGCAGCCGACGCGGGGGCGTTCGAGTCCGTTCGAGGTCTCCTCGAGCACGGCGCGGACGCCACACTCGTCGACAATTTGGGTCGTACGGCGGTTTGGTATGCGGCGAACCACAAAGACCCAAACGGATTGACGTTGCTGCTCAACGCAGAGTCTCAAGTCCCCGCGAGCGCAAAATTCGCCCGAGATGCATCCGGAGTATCGCCCCTTCATAGAGCCGTTCGGGCGAACGCAACCGCCTGCGTCGAGGTGCTGCTGAAGGCCGGACACGATCCGAACGTGGCATCGGATTCTGGATCCACCCCGCTGCATCTTGCAGCAATCGCCGGCGACATGGAGTCGGCGGTGTTGTTGACAGCGGCCGGAGCGGCGTTGGATAGCCGCGATTCCCAGGGCAATACCCCACTGTTTCGCGCCGCGAACGCGCATCACTTCGAGATGGCCAAGTTCTTGCTGCAACAGGGCGCCGATTCACGAATTCGCAACTCGAACGCCGCAAGCGCTTATGATCTCGCCCGGACAAACCCGGAACCGCGGTGGCACGAGATGTTCGACGAGTACTCTAAGTCGGTGTTGTCACTGCTAACGCGCTAGGTGGATGTGTGCCCGACGAACAGCATGAATCATATCGGCGTCGCGACCTGACTCTTGCGATCGTCGTTGGCGTCTTCGTGATCGCTGCGATTTTCAGAGTCGCGCAGACCGCGCAGACGGAACCGGGCAAGGACACCGCAGTCACGGCCGCGTCGACATCCGTCGAATCGAATCGCAAACCGGCCAAAGAGGGGGAACAGGCACCGAATTCTTCGGCCGGCGCCCCGCTAACGGTCGAAGTTGCGTATGCGGGCGCGATCGACGCATTACCCGAGACCGCGAAAGTCTACGTATTCATTCGCCCGGTGGGCGAGCGCATGCCGCTTGGAGTGCAGACCTACAGCATCCGTGATCTGCCGGCAGCGGTCGAGTTCTCGGCGGTGACCCCACAGACCGGCCCCGTCGAAGCCGTCGCCCGGCTGTCGATGAGCGGCGCCGTCGCATTGCAACCCGGCGACCTCGAAGTCGCCTCGAAACAGCTCGAATTCGGACAAGCACGACAGACCGTCGCCCTCGTGCTCGGTGGCTCGCGCGCTGCCGCTAACACCGCACCGGCAACCATCACAGCGGGCGGCATCGCTGCGCCGACCTCCAACGGCGCGAACGCGGTGGCGAGCACAACTTCGATCCCTGTCCATGTGGCGCTTGCGTCCGATATCGAGCTGCCGCCGACAACTGTCGTGTTCTTGATCGCGCGTGCGATGGACGGGAATCCGGCGCCGCTCGCGGTCAAGCGATTCTCGGTGGCCGACCTCCCCAAGGACGTATCGTTGTCGGACGCCGACGCAATGCTACCGGGCCGTTCGATCAATTCAGCGGTGAACGTCGAACTCGTCGCACGCGCATCGATCAACGGCAGCGTCAAACCATTGCCGGGTGACTACGAAGGCCGCTCAGCGGTGCTGAAAACCAAGGATGTCACCGCTCCGATCGTGCTGGTGATCGACCACGCCCTGTAGCGGCAATCTGGCAGACTCCGCTGGCGGACCGCGAGCGACCAGCCAGAACCCCACAAATGGCCTTCCCCCACCGCCAGTCTCACGTCGACAGGGCGGCGAGTTCAGCCTTCTGCTTGCGTGTGAGTCCCGCGCACACCAGTTGATACGAGTGACCCACGAGGTTCTCGATGCCTCGGATCGACAGGATCGCGAACATCTTTCCCATGACCTTGTAGATCAACACGCTAGGTGCGGATGCGTTTGCCGCAGACCTGGGACTCGCGACGGCGCCGGGTTTCGCATCGGAGCAGGCCCTCAGAGCGACGGTTCGCCGGCCGGGTTGCGTTCCGGCGCCGGGTTCGTCGCGCGACGTTTTGTTTGCGGACGTTTGCGCATTCGACCGCCTTCCTCTTGCGCCAGCGGCAGTGAGATGTTCAACCAGCGCCTCGAGACGTCGTACCGCCGCGCGTCGCGGCGGCTAGGGCACGCAGCAAGACGATGCCTAGAATGCCGACCGGCACCGAACTCCACAAGCCAGGGAAATAACCGCCCGCGGCCAACGCAAGTAGCGGATGCACAATGCCATTGGCGGTTGATCCAATCGCGAGAAACCAGATCGGAATTATGGCCGCACGTGGGTACGCGCCGACCCATGCAACACACAGCAGCCAGACTGCAATCCAAGCCAGATTGAACGACACGAAGAATGAGACTGGCCAAGACGCGAGGCCAAGCAGCTCGGGGAATCGAATGTAGAAGCCAGTGAGTGCCTCTTCGGCGAAGTGACAGATGTGCAGCGCGACGCCGACGCAGACCAGCCACCTGACAAGTCCGAGCTGGTCGCGGGCGATCGCGTCGCGAGAGACGCCAAGCGACACAGCGACGATTACCGCAAGCGTGAGACCAGCCGTACCGGTGAGGATGCTCTGGAGTTGTTCGAACATGGCACCGAAACCTGTCGAGCCAGCCATCGCTCACTCAACGCCCGAGTTGACGTGTACTCACTTGTACTGTCGCAGCGACCAGCCAACCAGTTTGGGGTTGACGGGCTTCGAGAACCTCCACTGGCCTTCGTCAATCAGTCTCCTCAGATTGTCCGCAAGCGCCGCGCAATCGAAGTACCGAATCGCGCCGGCCTCCAGCACCGGATACACGGCAAGCGAGCATTGGACACAACAGTGCGAGCCTTTCGGAAAACCACGGTGGAAATGCGAGCGCATGATTCCGAAGGCGAGGTCCTTTTCCACAGTCTCGTAAAACACCGAGCCGCCATACCTACGGCCAAACACCTTCTGACCGGCGATCAACACGGCGCCTTTGAGAAACGTACCGACTGGCGCTCCCGAGACCGAAAAACCGCCGGGGTGTCGAATGGTCTTGGGCAAGCTCAGATGAGGAAACGATTCGAGTTGCACCGGAACGGCGTCACGAACGAAAGCGACGTCAGCCGGCGCTAGCTTGCCTTTCGATCGCGCGCGCTCGGCGACCGTCCACAGCCTGTCGAGGTCCAGCGTTCTCTCTCCTCTCCAACGACCCGGTTCAGGCGCGAAGCCTCACCTATCGTCCCCTTCCTTCATCCCCAGCGTAAAGCCGAACCGCTGCGCGCAGACGAACCGGCCATTCGGCTCGCAGTCGAGTAGCTCTGCGCGCAGATCCGCTTCGAAACGACCGGCTTTATTCCCCAGAACCCGACGCGATGCAACGGAAGTTGAGAACATGAAGCCAATGATCGATTCACACGTCCAGACCCATTCGACGACATGCTCGTGCTCTTCGACCTTCAGACCAACCTCGCACAATGCGTCGCTGGGGCCACCCCATTTGTTTGTGTTGGGCGCGCCCAGTGACCGGCCCGTCCATTTGTTGACGACGTCGACGAGGACCCGTTTCCACGCCTCTTCGCCCCGCCATACGGGCTCGGCACCAAGCGTTGCGAGTGAGCCGCGAGGTTGAAGCCACTGCATGGCTTGGGTGAGGACGCGCTTCTGATCAAGCCGGTGAAACGCTTCGCCGATCGTGATGAGTTCGAACGAGTGCCTACCAAGTTGCAGTTCCTCGACCTGTTCCACACGCCACGCGATGTTGGTAACACCGCGTACCCCCGCTTCACGTTCTCCGACTGAAATCATCTCGGTTTCGAGGTCGACAGCCAGCACGCTCGCAAAATATGGCGCCATCGGAATCGCCACCCGGCCCGGTCCACACGCGAGATCCAGCAAAGTACCGGATCCGCGCGTCCCTGCGTCAGACCGCAGTTGGGACAAAAACGGCTCCGGATATGGCGGGCGGTAGCGAACGTAGTCGTTCGCGGTGCCGCTGAAGGCAGTTGATTTGGTCAAGAAGCGCTGTTGTCTCTGTCCACGTCTGAATTGAGGGGATCACGGTCATAGTATTCCACGGTGGTCTCCGCCCGAAACATCTTGCGAAGGCCAGGCTGGCTGGGCTGGCCGGTGACGATTAGAACCTTCTGCGTATCGGGGTACTCGCACGCATCCACTTCCGACAGCGTTGAGAGAGCCAGGTACCGCATGGTCATGTGGCCGGTGTTGATGATCTGGTGCGCAACCTCCGGTCCGCCCGGCGGGCACGCGATGACATCGTGTTTGCGGATCGGGTAGCGCTGGTCACCGAAGCGAAGTTCTCCTTCACCTTCGACGATCAGGAACATTTCCTCTTCGCCGTGATGGCTGTGGAATGGACATTGGACCTTGCCGGGCGGCAGCACCGTCAGGTTGTAACCGAGTTTTTTTGCACCGATGTGATCACTGATCCGGCCGCGGCTCGAGGTGTAGGGACCGTTCACCTCGATATCGTCGAATTCGACCTCGTCGAGGTTTTTGATTGGTTTTTCCATCCGATCCACCTGAGTTTTTAGAACGGTACTTCAGAACCAATGATCGGCCGCCCAGCCTACAGTCCGATGCGTAGCGCAACGCTCCAGTAGAATGTCTCGCGCACCCCGGGCGCACACCCTGCCAACTGCCGTTCGCAAATCGCAACGGCGGATGCCGTACCCTCGACGTGCGGATAGTCGCTGGAGAAACACAACATCTCCGGCGGAACCTGGTCCAACACCGGACGCAGCGGCTCGTTCACGACGAGTGGCGTCACCCTGACCTGGCGGCGCAAATACTCCGTGGGCGCCAAAGGCAGTTTGTATGCGGTGCCCGCAAAGTCCGGGCGGAACTCGCCATCCGCCAGCTGTTCGCGCTTGGCGCGACCGACCGCATGGTCGAGCACGGTCATCAAGTGCGGCAGCCAGGAGATGCCGACTTCCTCCACTACCACCGTCAGCTTCGGGTGCCGTTCGAGCACACCGTCGAAGATCAACGCACCCAGCAGCAGCTGCGGCCCGAGCTGCGGTGCGATCACCATGCTCAACAGGCCGTAGGTCGTGAGATCGTTCGTACCGTTGTTGGCCCAACCGAACTGGATGCGCTCACGCGAGAACCCTACGTGCGCGATGGCCGCCATGCCGAGATCTTCGGCGGCCGACCAGACCGGTTCGAAGTCAGGGTGAGTAATCGAGCGTGCCAGGGCGCTGCGGCCGACGCCGACCGGCGATTCACCGATAGCGAAGCTGCGACTGCCGAGCGCACGCATCCGCGTCATCTCGGCGATCGATCCCGGTACGTCATTCAGGTCGATCTGCGTGACGGGCATCAGTCGATCGGTGTGCCCGTGCACCATGCCCATCGCCCAACGATTCCAGGTCTGGCGGATGCGCGGGATCAGATCGCCACGGCGCGCGCGCGCGGCCTGCACGATGGGATTCACGAGGAACGACGGGTTCAGGAACTGGACGTCGATGCCCTCCGCGTCGCATACCTTCAGTCGCGCTTCGGCGTCGTAGACAGGATCGCCCGAAAGCTCGGATTGCTGCGCGGGCTGACGGGTATCGGTCATCTCCAGATGACGCACGAAGCCTGGCAGCACCGTGTCCCAGGCCGCGTCTGGTTGTTGCGCGACAGGCAACTGTGCGAGCGCCGGGTTGTTGATGCCGAAAACCGCATCGGCCACGTCGATGAAGCGTAGCGGCGGGCCCAGCTGCTCGGCGAGCGCGGCATCCGTGTGCCGGATCCAGTCCAC
This sequence comes from uncultured Gammaproteobacteria bacterium, assembly GCA_963812255.1. Classification (GTDB taxonomy): domain Bacteria; phylum Pseudomonadota; class Gammaproteobacteria; order Pseudomonadales; family Azotimanducaceae; genus DATJGR01. The sequence continues at coordinate 1,342,571 of CAWEUM010000003.1, forward strand.
GGGTTCGTGAAAGTGGGCGTCGACGTCGATTATTCGCATGGATGATTTCCTCGGATCGCGACTCGTCGGGTTGATCCTGATCCAACTCTCAGAGGTATCGCAACCAGGCGATTGCAAGGTAGAGGTTTTCTACAACGACATCCATGGACGTTTCTCCCGAGGCCATGAGGATGTCGGTCGCTCCGCTGGCTAAGCGTCATTGGCGAGCGCGTATTCGGCCGCACTTCGTGCATGGATCGCCGCGGTATCGAATAGCGGGACGGTCGAATCGTTCGGGCCTACCAGAAGCGATATCTCTGTGCAGCCGAGAATGAGCGCCTGCGCGCCGCCGGCAACCAGCGCCTCCATGACGTCCTTGTACTTCTTCCTGGATGTGGAGAAGGCCTTGCCGAGACACAGTTCCTCGTAGATCACGCGGTGTACGACTTCCCTTTCTTCCAGGCTCGGAACGAGCACCTCCAACCCATGACGCCGAGCGAGGCGCTGCTTATAGAAATCCTGTTCCATCGTGAACCTGGTTCCGAGAAGGCCGACTTTGGAGTATCCGGCAGCCTTGATCGCGTGCGCCGTTGGGTCCGCGATATGCAGCAGTGGAATTCGCACGGAGGACTCGATGGTAGCGGCCACCTTGTGCATCGTGTTCGTGCATAGAACCAGGAAGTCGGCACCGGCGACCTCGACGGAGCGGGCTGCGTCCGCCAGCAATCGCGCAGCAGCTCCCCACTCGTTGGCATGCTGCAGTTGCTCGATCTCTTGGAAGTCGACGCTGAACATCACGATCTTCGCGGAGTGAAGACCGCCGAGTCGATGCTTCACCGTCTCGTTCACGATGCGGTAGTAGGAAACCGTCGATTCCCAACTCATGCCGCCGAGGAGGCCAATTGTCTTCATGGCGTGGACATTCCCAAATTGAAGGACAACGGAACCACAGAGGCACGCTGCGCTTGAAGTCATATCAGTCGAATCAGATGAACGCACCGACTATCTCGACGGGCCCACTGTCGACCTGGTCGCCACGATGATCTGGTGGGGTGAGTCGGACGTGAACGTCGATCTGTCGAAATCGCCATATTTCGCCACAATCGAAAAGCCTGCGTACCGTACCAAGGCGTCCAACTCCTGCGGAAAGAAAATTCGCAACTGCAATTGCGTGTCGAACGCTCGATCCCCGATCCGGTAGTGCCAAGTCGATCGAAGGAGCTGAGTTGCCCGTTCGTAGGTCGCCGTTTCTGTTACGACAACTTCGTTGGACGATTCCGGATCGCGGTAGCGCGAGATCTCTCGAGCCTCATCGGGCTTCTGGCAAAGCATGCGCAGATCGGGGGTTGAACATGGTGATGACGAATCGGCCGTCGCTATCGAGATGCTCATGTACCCGTGCGAAAAAGCGCTGCACGTCATCTGCGGTGTGGAGATGTCCAAGGGAGTTGAATGCGATGATGACAAGTCGGAACCGACGCCCCAGTTGCATGTTGCGCATATCACCGAGCAGAAATGATGCTCTCGAACCAGCTTTCTCAATCGCTCGATTGAGCATCTCCTGTTCGAGGTCGACGCCGGTGACCAAGTGGCCGTCCTCAAGCAGCGGTATTGCGATCCGACCCGTCCCGCAGGCGACTTCCAGAATCGAGCCTCCGATCTCCGCGGCGATCCTGCGAAAGAACTCCACGTCCTTCGTCAAATGCCCGTGTTGAGCGTCGTATTGCGCGCCTCGAGCGTAAAAGCCTTCATTCATCTGCGATCTCCACCGTTTGGTGCACTGCCATCCATCGATTCTCCAACGCCTCGTACAGCCGCGCGTCTTCGGGCCCGCCGATCGGCCGTGCGAACCCGTTCAGCGGAGCGCGGGCCCGTCCGTTGCAACCCGCCGCGGTTCGATCGGTGTGAGAACCGGCGCGCGGTCCTCGATCACTTGCGCGGCGTCCAGCAGTAGAGGCTCCTGAAATCGCGCGCCGATGAGCTGGACACCTTGTGGCAGACCACCGTCGCTGCCGACAGGCACCGCGCAGGCGGGCAGCCCGAGAATGTTGACGGGCACGACCATACGCATCGCCTTCGCGATCCTGGCAACGTGCGAGACGTCCTCGTCCACGACCCAGGGACGCTCGCAACACACGGGGGAGAGAACCACCGGATGGTCGTGAAAGAACCGCGACCACGCAGAGCCGGACTGGTACACGGCCTCGCACACGGCACGCTGCGCCGCCTGATCAACGGGCTTGAATACACCCTGGACGAGGCACGCTTATACGAATGGCACACCGGCGAACGGTCCCAGCGACCTTCCGGCGGAAACCGCGCGGTCGACAACCGCGGCATCTGCGCGAGCGTCCGCGGCCAGCGTAACCGTCACCGCATTGACCGCCGGATTGACCTCCTCGATTCGAGCCAGAAAAGCGTCCACTACCTCAGCCGACGTGACCTTTCCTGACGCGATCATTCGAGCCTCTCCGGCTCCTCTTCTACACAGCTCGTCCACACGACTATCCTCTTGCGCCGGCCCCCTCGGACGAATAGTTGGGTATCACGGAATCCAATACGGACGAGCAGAACGAATTGCTGGATACATGAGATGGCTTCTCCCCTTGCGCTTTCTCCTGATCTCCAGCCGTGAGCAACGAATATAGCGGGATGATTCCGCTGTTGCGATGAGTGATCGCAGGGAACTATCGAAGCGTATCGACGAATCCGATCCACTCATCTGGTCGTGCATATCGCGCCGGGAACAACGTGCGCAACGCGTCGAAGCTTTTACCGACCCACTCGTCGTAGATTCCAGCCCAGCTTCGGCGCACGTTGATCTCGTGGATCGAGATCGCGAGTTCTTCGATCGGGGTCGCTTGTTCCTCCAGCAATACCTGGTACTGCTCTCGTTCCATTTCGGATAGTGACGCTGGAATCGGTGAGGCGAGCAGCTCGCGACTCAGCGCGGCGTAGGTGTCGGCGGTCTGATAGGTCGAAGCGGTGGCGAATTCGGCGACGCCATAACCGGCCGCTCGCTCGTACGCAGCCACCGTCTGTTTGAGCGCTTCCTGCTTTCGCCTAAGGTTGTTCTTCAAATCACCCGACAGTTGGATCGCGTCGAACACGCGGCGGGATGATTCGGCAAGTTGGATCTGGGCGGACGCCGCGAGATAGCGGCTGCGATCGTTCATGTCAGCATGGGCCGGGCCGGCAAGTTCGACTTCTTTGCGCAACCAGTATTCGAGATGATTGCCGTCATCGAGGCGCGCATACGCAACCTCGAGATGATGGGCAGCCTCCAGCGTCTGATCGACCGGCTTGGGATACGTGGCGACATAGTGGCGGAAACACTCGATCGATCGTGCCGGGTCGCCGTCCTCGTACAGTTCACCTGCGTGGTACAAGGCCGCGCGTCCCACCTCGGTCGATGCATTGGCAGATGCAACACGCTCGAATTCCCGTGCGGCGGCCAGCCGCCGTCCGGCCTTTTCGTAGAATCCGGCGAGGCGTGTGCCGAGGTCAGGCGCGAGCGCGCTGTTCGGGTAGCGCGTGCGGAACTCCGCCAACAGATCCGCAGCGTCGCCCCAACGTTCCGCCGCTTCGTATGCGGCAATGGCGTCGAAATGCGCTTTTGCGGCGAGGTCCGAATTCCGATCATGTGTTGCAATGCGCAAGTAGTTTTTGACCGCGCCGTCGACGTCGCCGCGCGTTTCGTCCTGCTCTGCCTGTTCGTAGATCGATGCGAGCAGTCGTGCGCGAATGCTCGCAGTGTCCTTCGACGATGAATCGGTCAGCGCCAGCGCTTCGCGGTAGTGCGTTTCGGCCGACGAGAACTGCCGCTGTTCGAGCGCACTTTGGGCAACGATCAACGTCGCACTGACAGCAACTGCCTTCGACAGTTGGGCCGGCCGGTTGAGCAATCCCTGCGCCAATCGTGTGGCATCGGCGTATTCGTGCGTTTCGAGGAGCGCGCTTGCGGCGTTGACTTGGGCTTCTGCGGCGTGAGGGGCAGCGGGGAACAACGTCGCATATTCGATCTGCGCGTCGATCCGTGTGCGCGCCAGCATCTCAACGTCGCCCGGCTTCGCCGCGTGCAGCAGTGCATTGAGGCTCACGATCGCCGCGTAACCCGCGTCCTGAGCGTGTGGATCTCGCGGATGTTCGTGTACGACGCGCTGATACGCGACGAGCGCTCTTCCGGGCTCGTGCGCATCGGTGAGCGCTTCGCCGTCGAGAAACAATACCTCGCCAACGGCCGGATCGAGGGGAAAGGTCTCGACGAGCTGTTCGTAGTATCTCGATGCGCGCAGCAGCTCCGTTGTCTGGTGCTCACGCTGGCCGTCCGCGTGCGCGAGCCGGCCCACGTCCAACAGATACGTTCTCAGTGTGGGTGCATAGTGATCGCGCAGTTCGTTGCCGTTGACCACCCAATAGTCGGTACCGAAGTGATACTGTGCGATGAATGTTTCCTTGCGTTTGCGCGCTTCGGCGGGAAATTCGGCTTGCGTGAGCGTGTCGACCTCGCGCTCAGCGAACGCGATCGCGTGCTCGTCGTATGGATTTTCAACGGCGAACGCCTCGAGCGCCGCGACGCTGTCGAGGATTCGTTGCTTGTTCTGCAGGTCGTCGGCGAGACGCTCGTACACGCGATATTGCCAGCGTGGTTTGTGCAGCTTATCGAAACGCAGTTTGAGGGTGTTCGCGCCATCCAGGTAGGTGACGGCGATGACGATGGCCCGCAGCGTGTCGTCGAGCATTTCTTTCGAAGAAGAGGTAGGTACCTCGTTTTCGGCCAGGATCGTCTCGATCGTCACAAAGAAGGAATCGAGGCTGCGTTCGTATTTGCCCTGTTTCAAGCGGGCCCAGCCGAGCATGTAGTTGCCGTTCTGCCAGTAGGTACCAGAGGGACCCTGTTCGACGACGAACGCGTAGTTTTCAACGGCTCGGTGATAGTTCTTGGCGGAGAATGCGAGTTCCCCGCGGCGAAAGTGCGCTTCGACGCGATAGTTGCTTTTGGGGAATTCTTTGATCAGGCGATCGAGATAAAGGTTCGTGGCCTTTCGATCGTCGATTGCGTCGTAGGCTTCGGCGAGGTGGTACAGGATGTCTTCGGCGTCGCCGTTGCGGGGATCCGCCAGCAACGTCTCGTATCTGGCGATCGCATCCTTGTACCAGTCGACGGTGTGCTCCGGATCGCTTTCGGCTCCGATGCGCCGGCCGAGATCTGCAAGTCGACGCTCGATGGTCCGGTTGTCTGACGCATCGGGCAACGCCCCCTCGATGCGGTCATATGCGGCCGCGGCGTCCCTGGATGTCGTAGTCTCCGATGTCGCGGGCGGCGTAGTCGTCAGCGGCGGCAGTTGTGCGAGCACGACGCCGACCTTCGGCCCCGGCGCTTCGATGCTGCGTGGCGCACTGCTGCACCCGATCAACGAAACGATCAATCCGAACACACCCGCACACACGGCGATCGTCCTCATGGCTCGACCTGCGCCGGACGTTGCTCCGCGAGCTGGTCGGTGGCCCTCGCGATGCCAACCTTGATCAGAAGCAGCTGCTGCTGCGCCATTGCGAATTCGTTTTGCGCTATTTCCGAAACCGAACGCGCAAGCAACGTACGGCGGTCGTTTGCGAGTCGCGATACGTTTGCCGCGAGCGAACTTGCGCGCAGGTCGAACGCCCCGGGCACGTTGCTGGAGAGCCAGGACGACATACGTTCGAGTTCGGCAAGCTCGCGGAACTGCGCTTGCGTGGCATCTGCATTGAACCAGGTGAGCCAGTCATCATGGCCGAGCCGGCCGCGCCATTCGGCAACGGTTGGATCGTGCGACAGCGCGGCATGGGGAGGCTTTTCGAGGCTGCGTAGGAGCGACTTGATCCAAACTGGGTCGCCGGTACGTCGAGTCAACTCAGTCAGGTCCGCCAAACGTCGTTCGAATTTCGCTTGGGCGTCGCGATATTGAGCCAACACGACGTTCGGAGCGGCAATATGTTCCAGGCACATCGGATAGGCGACCTGGGCAGTTTTACCCGCCGTCGACCACGGCGCTTCGTTTACGAGTGTGAGCCAGATTCGCGCCGCAAGTTCGTAGTCTGCGTGTTCCATCGCTCGAGCCGCGGACGACACCATGAATTGATCGTGATATCGCCCCCGCGCTGGCGCGTCGCGCAGCACCGCTTCTGCCGACGCGGATTGGGTTCGCTGCAGGTTGACAACCGACAACGCGACACGCGCGCGTTCCTTGATGTCGAGTGCGTCCTGTGTGTAGACCGGCATCGATACGAGTCGTGTGAATACGCGTTCCGCGCGATTCGCGATTCCAGAGGTGTGCAACACGACGCCGAGATTGAACAACGCGTAGGCCCGGAGGCTATCCTGCGGCGGGATCTCACTCGAGATGATGTATTGCGCGCGGTCGAAGTCGCCGCGAACGGTCGCAAGCTCGGCCCGCATGAACGCGATTTCGGCATCGACGGAAGATGGAATCGCCGGCGTCGCAGGAAGTACTTTGCGCGTGCGGGCGATCGTCGCAAGCGCAGTGTCGAGGCCAGCCCATTCCTGACGGCGGTAGCTGTCACGCGCGCTCAGGAATGCAAGGCGTATCTTTTCCTGCGGTCCAGGCGACTCACCCTTCAGTACATCAGAGGCTTCGAGCGCAATGCTGCGCGCGCCGATGGCAAAGGCAGAAGCGACCTGCGCGAGCTGCAACCGTTCGGCGGCATCGGGTTGATAGTCGGTCGGGCGCGCGCTGACGGCCATCGCCAGCACCAGCGTGCGCTCGTTGTCGTCTTGATAAAGGGGATACAGTACCGACCGGTAGACGAGGTCTGCAGGCGTCGCAACCGACGCTGGTACAAGGCAACCGAACAGCCAGTCGCAGAGAGGATCTGCGGCGGCGGTCGTATTCGGCGCAACGACTCGAGCGTCGACGTCCGGCAGATCCTTCGTTTGTGTGTGGGAAAGCTTCAGTTCCACGTAACGCGGTTCGGTCGATTCGGGGAGATCGAGGTTTGCGACGCGCACGAATGGGCGGCCGTCGCCCCGATTTCCGGAAAACGTCGCGATGAGCGTGTGCGGTGTGCTCGATAACTGACCGACGTACGCACGGTCCGATGCGCCGCGCCGCAGGCCCGCATACTGCATGGCCGAATAGCGCGGTTGGCTCACGACGTGATCGTCGATTTCGATCGACAGCGCGTTGAGCATCGCGGTCGCGCGGGGATCGATCGAAACATAGATCGCGACCTGCGAGTTCGTCGGCAGAATCGGCGCCGGGTCCGCAAGCAACACGTCGCGTTGTAGTTCGATGTAGCTGCGACGCACGTCGTCCAGATCGGATACAGGCGGTTTCGCCTGCGCGTTCAGGGCAAGTGCGACGATTGCAGCGGCTGCGATGGGATGGAATCCTGCCAAGGCCCGTTCGCTCTGGGGTACTGAATCCGATCTGCGCAGGCGTGCAACGCACGACTGCCTCATTCATTATCGGAGCTTGGTCGGCAATCGGCATTCGCGACGCGGAAGGAATTTGAGACCTTCCGCACAAACTCACGCATCGATTGGCCAACGCTCGGGCAAATGCGTGAGCCGGGCGTGATCGGACTCTTCGGAATGCTGTTGCGGAAGGAGAATGCGCCAGTCCGGACGGTGGTGAGTCACGCGCGCGCGCCGGGCGCCGCCGCCGACATCTGACGATTCGACAAGGTCGCGCGTCGTGCCGCGCGGTCAGCCAACGGCTACGCCGCGCCGGGCGCGCGCAAAAGGTCTGGTGCGCCCCATCAGTGTGGTGGAAACTCCGCCGGGGATGGACAATATCGAAGCTACCCGCGCGCTCCTGCTGGCCGACGTGGTCGACAGTACCCGCATCGCCGTCGAGCTCGGCGACGTGGCGAGTGCGGAGTTGTGGACCGCTCACGACCGCCTGGCGCGAGATCTGCTGGGTGCATGGGACGGGCGCGAGATCGACAAATCCGACGGTATGCTGGTGATGTTCGGCTCCGCGGCCGACGCACTCGCCTATGCAATTGCCTATCACGACGCACTGGCTTCGTTGGATCCGCCGCTGCAGGCGCGTGCCGGGTTGCACGTCGGGCCGGTGACGCTGCGCGAGAATCCGCGTGCCGATGTCGCCCGTGGCGCCAAGCCGCTGGAGATCGACGGCGCTGCCAAGTCGATTGCGGCGCGGGTGATGGCGGTCGCCGGCGGCGGCCAGACGTTGTTGTCGGCTGCCGCACATGCTGCGATGCGGATTGGCCCCGACGTGCAAATGCACTCGCATGGGCACTGGCAACTGAAGGGCGTTCCCGAACCGATCGAATTGTTCGAAGCCGCACGTGACGATGCGCTGTTCACTACACCCAAGGGCTCCGACAAAGGTTACCAGGTCGTTCAGAAAGAGGGGCTCTGGCTGCCCGTCAGCGAGATGCGCCATAGCCTGCCGGCGGAACGCGACAGCTTCATCGGTCGTAGCGATCCTTTGCGTCAACTGTCGCGACGATTCGAGGCCGGCGCGCGGCTCGTGTCGGTGCTGGGCATCGGCGGGTTGGGCAAGACGCGATTGGTCACGCGCTTCGGCTGGCGATCGCTCGGCGATTTCTCCGGTGGCATCTGGTTCTGCGATCTCGCGCAGGCACGCAGCCTGGACGGCATCGTGGCTGCCGTTGCCGAGGGACTCGACATGCCGCTTGGTCGCGGCGACCCGGTCGCACAGATCGGCCACGCCATCGCCGCGCGCGGTCCGACGCTGGTGATTCTGGACAACTTCGAACAAATCACCGCATTCGCCAACGCGACCGTCGGCCAATGGCTGGCGAAGGCAGCCGGCGCGCGGTTTCTGGTCACGACGCGCGAGGTGCTCGGCGTCACGGGGGAAATCGAGTTGGCGCTCGATCCGCTCGCGCCGCTGGATGCGGCCGAGCTGTTCGTCGCCCGTGCGCAAGCAATCCGGCCCGGCTGGGAACCGGACGAACGGGAACTCGATGCCATCTGGCCGCTGTTGACGTTACTCGATGGGCTGCCGCTCGCGATCGAACTCGCGGCAGCGCGAATTCACGTCATGCCGCCGCACGTACTGCTGAGGCGCATGCGCGATCGCTTCAAGCTTCTCACTTCATCGGGCAGCGGACGCATCGACCGACAGGCCACCTTGCGTGCAGTATTCGACTGGTCGTGGGATCTGCTCGATGAGGCGGAGAAGGCCGCACTCGCGCAACTGTCCGTGTTCGAAGGCGGCTTCACACTCGAGGCCGTCGAGCACGCGCTCGACCTGGCTTCGTTCGATGCCGATCTCTGGCCAGTCGACGCGCTGCAGTCGCTGGTGCAGAAATCGCTGGTGCGCCATCCGACCGACGAGCGATTCGAGCTGCTCGTCAGCGTGCAGGAATACGCGGCCGAACACCTGCGCACACCGGGCCGCTATGCGGGTAGTGGCCCAGCTGCCTCGCTGAGTGCACAGCAACGGCACGGCGCCTGGTTCGCTGATCTCAGCGACGCGCTGGCGCAAGCGGATGATTGCGCGGACCTGGAAAACATGGTCGCCGCGTGTCGTCGCGCGGTTGGGCGCGGCGACAGCGCTCAGGCAGTGGGGCTGTTACGCCCAGCGTGGGCGGCCGTCAAACTGCGGGGACCGTTCCAGGTGGGCGTCGACCTGGCGGACGCAGTGTGCGCCATGCCGCAGCTCGATGATCGCTCGATCGCCAGCGTGGAATTGTTGGCGGGAGAAGCGCTTGAAGCCTGCGGCCGCAACGCAGAAGCCTACGCCCACTTCGAGGCATCACAAGCCAGCGCCGTGGCCACCGGCGACCGGCTCGCTGCCGCCCGCGCCGAATGCAGTCTAGGCGAGATCGACACCTACGCCGGCCGCTGCGACGTGGCTCGCCGCCACCTGAACGCCGCCAGCGAGACGGCTCGCACATACGGCGACCGCGACCTCGCCTGCGCGGTGCACAACATTCTCGGCAACATGGAGCAACTGCTGGGTCGCACCGACGCTGCGCAAAAGCAGTTCGAAACCGCACTGACTCTGGCCCGCGGGGCCGGCGATCGTCATCGCGAAGCCGCGATCCTCGGCAATCTCGGCAATCTGTGTATCGATCGCGGCGAGCTCGATTCGGCAATCTCGAATCACCGGGCCGCGCTCGAAGCGGCTCGCGAGGTAGGCAACCGGCGTCTCGAAGGCAACACGCTGTGCAACCTCGGCATGGTGCATCAGATGCGCGGGCGGCTGGACGACGCGCAAACCAATCTGACATTGGCACTCGACGCCGCCCGCGACCTCGGACAGGCGCACCTGGAAGGTATGGTGCTGTGCAATCTGGGAATCGTGATGGAGCGGCGTGCGCAACCGGACATCGCGCGGCAACATTATGAGAACGCACTGAACGTGGCGCGTTCGTCCGGCGACCACGATTCGGAGGGACAGACGCTCGGCTATCTCGGCGTGCTGCATGCGCGCGCCGCCCGACCTCACGAGGCGTTGCACTGCCTCGATGCCGGCGAAGCGTTGCTGCGCACCGCGTCAGACCGGATCGGCCTCGCTATGTTGCTGTGCGGCCGTGCGGAAGCACTCCACCTTGCCGGTGAGCGCGGTGCTGCGCGTGCCGCACTGACCGAGGCCGCCGCAATTGCCGACGCCATCGGCGCCGGACCGGATTCCGAAATCGGTCAGGCCCTGGAGCCGGTGCGAAGGCTGCTGGACGACGAGGCAGGCTGAGCGATCCGCCGCCGCATTATTTGTTGCGAACGTACGGGTCCGTCGGCGCGCAGCCCGCGATGTTCACCTGATAGGGGAACGTCCCGGTCGTGGACTTGTTGTCGTGAACGTGAAACTCGTTGGATTTTGCTGGGTTCTTCGCGACGAACTGCGGATCGCTGAACTGAATGCCCGTGTCGGATAGGAAGTCATAGTCCGGCGTGACGATCTCCCAGCGTAGGTTCACCGGGTGATCGGTCGACAGCCCGTCCGGGTTGACGACGATGTCGTCGCAACTGTTGACGGTGACGGTGATAGTGCACTCATTTCCGTGGCACTCGACCTCTGCGTATGCCGTGTTTGCGATCCAGGCGGCGCACGAGATGGCGCAAAGCAGGTAGCTACGTGGATTCATTGTTTCCCCTCCCGTGATTCATTCCATTCCCCGCCAACTGCTTTACAGGGTCGCGGCGATCGAGTCAAACAATTCGCCCCTCGGGTGCCTAGGCCTGGGCTACGAACCCCGGCGCGGTGGCTCGTCGCGGCCGCTAGTCAATCGGCCAGGGCATCGCCGCCGGCGCATCGCCCCTCGCATGGCGCACTGGCGCCGTCGCGGCGGGTGCGGGTTCGTACGCTCGTCCATCGACCGGGCGCCACCACGGCGTGACGACGTGATCGTGCGCCGGCTCGACCGGTTCGCCGATGCGCGGCATCAGTAGTTGTACGGCGACCTTCGGCGCCTGTTCGAACAACACCTCGGCCGGTTGATCCCACGCGTGCATCGCGAGACAGAATGTGCCCCAGTGCACCGGCAGAAATGCGCTGCCGCGCAGCATCGTCAGCGCCTTCAGCGCATTGTTGGGGCCGAGGTGGATATCGCCCCACGCCGGATGAAATGCGCCGACTTCGAGCATCACCAGATCGAACGGTCCGAGCCGTTCGCCCACCTCCTCGTATTGCATCGTCAATCCGCCGTCGCCCCCGAAAAACACCGCATGCCGCGGCGTCTTGATCACGAGCGACGACCACAATGTCGCATTGCGATCGTGCATGGCGCGCCCGGAGAAGTGCTGCGATGGCGCAGCGGTGACGGCGAGCTCGGCGTTCGGCAGCGTGAACGACTCCCACCAGTCGAGTTCGGTGATGCGTTTGGGATCCACGCCCCACGCCTCGAGGTGCGCACCGACGCCGAGCGATGTCACGAACGGCACGTCGCGCTTCGTGAGCGCACGGATGGTCGGATAGTCCAGGTGGTCGTAGTGATCGTGCGAGACGATCACGAGATCCACCAGGGGCAGCGCCTTCAGCGGAATCGGCACTGGCTGAAAACGCTTCGGCCCGATGAACTGCGACGGCGACGCGCGCGGTCCCCACACCGGATCCGTCAGCACACGGACGCCATCGATCTCGATCAGCACGGTGGAATGGCCGAGCCACGTCGCGCGCAGGCCGCTCGACGCGGGATTGCGCCACGCATCGAGTGGATTCAGCGACGGCAGCGGCGCGCGTGGTACGCGCCGCGCGCCGCCGAGCAGGAATTCGGTCACGGTCGGCATCGACGCGTTCGCATCGCGCAGCCCCGGCAGCACCGGGTGCACGTTGCGAAACCCCGCGCGGTGCCACAGCGGCGATGCCTTCATGCGTTCGAGCCGCGCGCCGGCCGCTTTGCTGCCGAGTGCTTTCATGCGGCTACGGTGCCGTGCATCGCGCGCGAAAGCAACGCGTCCGTGGTGCTGCTACCCTCTAGGGCCCTGGAACACGGAGGCACCCGCCATGCGCTTGGGCATCAACGGCACAGGACTCGTACAGCGCGCGTCGATCGATGCGATCGCAGAACACGCGGCGCAAGCCGCAGCCGATGGTTTCTCGAGTTACTGGCTCGCCGAACATCCCACCGGCGGCCTCGATGCATTGACGGTGCTGACGGTCGTCGGGTTGCGGGTGCCGACCATCGAACTCGGCACCGCGATCGTGCCGACGATGCCACGGCATCCGATGGTGCTCGCGGGACAAGCCTTGACCAGCAACGCCGCCATCGGTGGACGGTTGACGCTCGGCATCGGGCTCTCGCACGCGCCGATGATGGCGCAGCTCGGGATCGGTTTCGACAAACCGATCCGACACCTGCGCGAATTCCTGTCCGTGCTGATGCCGCTGCTCGACGAAGGCAAGGTGTCGTTCGAGGGCGAGACGATCCGCTGCGAGGCACAGCTCTTCAGACGTGCCGAACGACGCTGCGGTGTCGTGGTCGCCGCGCTCGGACCGCAGGCGCTGGCCGTCGCAGGCGCGCGCACCGACGGCACTACGCTCGCATGGGTCGGCCCGCGCACGATCCGCGAGCACATCGCGCCGTCGATCGGCGAGGCGGCACAGAAGGCTGGCCGACCCGCGCCGCGCATCATCGCGAGCTTGCCCGTCTGCGTGACCAACGAAGCTGCCAAGGTGCGTGCGCAGATCGACAAGCAACTGTCGATGTACGGCCAGCTGCCGTCCTATCGCGCGATGTTCGATCGGGAAGGCGTGGCGGGACCCGGCGACGTGGCGCTGGTCGGTGACGAGGACGCGGTGCTGAAGCGCATCGACGACCTACGCGCCGCCGGTGTCACCGATTTCGCGCCTTCCGAGTTCGTACCGTCCGCAGAAGAGCGAACGCGCACGCGGGCACTGTTGAAGACGTTGGTCGGGTAGAGAACCACAATTCATTGGTTGCATTGAGTTCGACGATAGCGGGCCCGCTATCGTCCGATGAGTGTCAGTGAACACTCAGCCAGGAAACGTCAGGAGCATCTCGTGCCCGAGAACACCAGCCGCAGCTCACCCCGTTATCTGATGCCGACGACCACGGCGGGTCGACTGATGGGCCGGCTGTTCAACTCGGCCGTTGCGGGCCTCACGACGCTCGGTATCAGTGTGCTCGGCAGCCGCGTGCTGTACGTCCGCGGCCGCAAGAGTGGCGCGTGGCGCACGGTACCGGTCAACTTGCTCGTTTACGAAGGAAACAACTATCTGGTCGCCCCGCGGGGGCACACGCAGTGGGTTCGAAACCTGCGCGCGGCAGGCCAAGCCGAGCTGCGCGTCGGCAGCCGTGTCGAGAAGTTCACGGCTCACGAGCTCATCGACGCCGACAAGCCGGCGATTCTGCGCGAGTACCTGCGGCGCTGGAAGATCGAGGTCGCCGCCTTCTTCGAAGGCATCGGGCCGGATGCCACGGATGCACAGCTGCTCGCAATCGCGCCCGGCTACCCGGTATTCCGCATCGACATCGGATGAGGCACGTCCTCTGCCGACCACCGACCCCGGTCAACCCATCGTTCGTACGTGGCCATCTGTGTGCGGCGATCTCACGCGTCGCCCGTTCGTCCTGCCGGTAGACTGAGGGTCCTCCAACGTACCGGAAGACGCTGATGAAAGATCAACGCACGACGAAACTCGGCGACCATCAGTTGTCGCCTCAGTCGCTGATGATGGGTTACGGCTACAACCCGAAGCTGTCGGAAGGCTCGCTGAAGCCCCCGATCTTCTTGACCTCGACCTTCGTCTTCGACAGTTGCGCCGATGGCAAGCGTTTTTTCGAAGGCATCACCGGCAAACGTCCCGGCGGGACCGAAGGTCTCGTATACGGTCGCTTCAACGGACCGGATCAGGAGATCCTCGAGGATCGGCTCGCACTATGGGAGGGCGCCGAAGAGGCAGCCGTCTTTTCGACCGGTATGTCGGCGATCACCACCGCGCTGATGGCGCACGTGAAGTCTGGCGAAACGATTCTGCATTCCGGGCCGTTGTACGCCGCAACCGAAAAGCTCATCGACGCGGTGTTCGGCCGGTTGGATGTCGATTACGCCAACTTTGCGGCGGGTGCCCCGCTCGCCGATGTGCGCGCGTTGATCAACCAGTCACGCGCGAAGCGCCCCATCGCCGTGATTTACCTCGAAAGCCCGGCCAATCCGACCAACGAACTGGTCGACATCGCCGGCATCGTCCGGCTCCGCGACGAGCTGTACGCCGACGATCCGGCAGCCAAACCGCTGATCATGGTGGACAACACGTTCCTCGGACCGGTATTCCAGCAACCGATCCGGCACGGTGCCGACGTCTCACTGTATTCGCTGACCAAGTACGTTGGGGGGCACAGCGACCTGGTCGCCGGCGGCGTGGTCGGCCATAAAGCGGCGTTGCTGCCGATCATGGCGCTGCGCAACACCATCGGCACCATCACCGACCCGCACACCTCGTGGATGCTGCTGCGCTCCCTCGAAACGGTGGCGTTGCGCATGGAGCGCGCCGAGCAGAACGCGCGCACGGTGTGCGAGTTCCTGCGAGGCCATCCGAAGGTCGAGCGCGTCGGCTATCTTGGCTTCCTCGATCCAGCGAGCCCGCAGGGGCGCATCTATGCAAGCCACTGCTCTGGCGCCGGATCGACATTCTCCGTGCTCGTCAAGGGTGGTGAAGCAGAAGCGTTCCGCATGCTCGACAACCTGCAGCTCGTGAAACTCGCGGTGAGCCTCGGCGGCACCGAAAGCCTCGCCTCGCACCCGGCGTCGATGACGCATTTGAGCGTGGCCGACGCGCGACGCAGGCAACTCGGCATCACCGACAATCTCGTGCGCGTTTCCATCGGTATCGAAAGCGCCGTCGATCTCGTCGCCGACTTTGCGCAAGCGCTCGAGCGTGTGTAGCGTCCACAATGGGCGTTGATGATGTCGCGCCTAGCTCCCCGCGCGCATCTATCTCCATTGCGGGCCGATTTCGCCCGCCAATACGCCTTCAGACCCGCCGTACCGGCGGTGAGCGCGATGTCGTATCGCGCGAAGGCCCCACGCCAACCGGAGGGTCCCGCCGCGGATCATCCAGGCGGTTTGCCGCCGGTGTGGGCGTACGTTTTGTTCACGATCTTCCAGATGCCGTCGATGCGTGCGACCGAGAAGAAGTCGACGAAATCGCAACCGAAATAGTCTTCTTCGGCGAGCACGGCGACGCCGGCATCGCCGACGACGTCGATGGATACGATTTTCGCCTTGTAGCGCGGCCCGGCGAGCGAAGTCTTCGAAGCGGCCACCATGTCGAAAAAACCGGTGATTGGAATTGCGTATTGCGTCGTGCCGATGCGGCCGTACATGCGTGCATCGGGGTGGAACGCGTCGCGCAGTTTCGAAACGTCGCCGCCGGCGCCGTCGATATATAGCTGCACGACCTTCGTGATCGCCTCGAGGTCTTCCATTCGTTGCGCCATCGGATCCCCTCCCGTATGTGTTGATCCGACGCGGAGCATCGCACTAGTGGCCCGCAACAGCCAAATTGATATCACACGCGCGCTGGTTGCAGATGCGACCGACACGCATGAATCCGTCCCTGGAGCTCGCCGGTGCCATCCACGGCGCCGACGGTCCGTCGCAACGATCGTCCGCCACCACCGCTGGTCGAGACGCTGCAGCTCGGGCGACGGCGACCGGCTGGACATCGCGGAGATGCTCCGACACGCTGACCGGTCTGTTCGATGACGAGGTGGGTCGTGAAGATGTTCAAGCGTGTTTTGATTGCGAACCGAGGTGAAATTGCCATTCGGATCGCAAAAGCGGCGGCTGCGTTGGGGATCGAATCGGTCAGCGTGTATGCGCCGGTCGATGCGTCATCGTTGCACACGCGACTGACGACACAGTCGCGTCAACTTGCGGCGACGGCCGACGCTGTTCGTGCGTACCTCGACATCGACGCGCTGATCGCCGTCGCCAACGAAGCCGGCTGCGACTGCATTCATCCCGGCTATGGATTTCTGTCCGAGAACGGCCGGTTCGCACAACGTTGTGCGGACGCCGGGATCGCCTTCGTCGGCCCGTCGCCCGCTTCCCTCGAATTGTTCGGCGACAAAGTGCGTGCGCGCGACCTGGCACGCTCGTTGGGAATTCCGATCGTGCCGGGCAGCACGCGTGCGCTCCGCTCTGCGGACGAGGCCGCCCGCTTTGCCAGGGAGGTTGGCTATCCGGTGATGCTGAAAGCCTCGGCCGGCGGCGGCGGTCGCGGGATGCGCGCGGTTGCGAACGCAGGCGAAATGTCCGAAGCCTACGCACGGTGTCGCAGCGAGGCGGAAGCCGCATTCGGCGACGGCGCGTTACTCGTCGAAAAGCTGATCGAACGTCCGCGGCACGTCGAAGTGCAGGTGCTCGCCGATTCGCGGGGGAACGTCGTTCATCTGCATGAACGCGATTGCTCGGTGCAGCTGCGCAATCAGAAGGTGGTCGAAATTGCGCCGGCGCCGAACCTGAGCGACGCGCTTCGCAAGCGCATCACGACGGATGCGATGCGTCTGGTGAAAGCTGCCGAATACGTCAACGCGGGCACCATCGAATTTCTGGTTGTGCCGGAGCTCAGCGAATATTGGTTCATCGAGTGCAATCCGCGCATTCAGGTCGAGCACACGGTCACAGAACAGGTGACCGGCATCGATCTCGTGGAAGCGCAGTTTCGAATCGCCGCTGGTGCGACGCTGGCCGACATCGGCATCGCGGACCAGCACGCAATCGGGGCGCCGCGTGGATTCGCGGTTCAGGCACGCGTGGTGGCGACCGGCGTCGGCACGCTTGCGGCGTATCGCGAGCCATCGGGTATCGGCGTGCGTGTTGATGCGAGCGGATACATGGGATACGCGCCGCCGTCACAGTTCGATGCGTTGCTTGCGAAGGTGATTGGTTCATCGAACTCGTCGGGAACACTGACATCCGCACTCGAGCGCACGTCGCGTGCGCTCGCTGAACTGCACATTGCGGGCCTGCCGACGAATGTCGCACAGCTGCAGGCGATTCTGAGACATGCCGCCGTCCGTGCGGGCGATGCTCGTACGACGTTGCTGGTGGAAGATGCCGCGACGTTGAAGGACGGCGTGGCAACGACCAACGACCAAATGATGGCGCTCCTGGAACAGCACGTCGGTTCGAATACGGCCAGGCCGTCAGCGCGACCGCATACGCCGACCACGCCGAGTCTCACTGTGGAGCACGGACATATCGGCGTCGAGTGCCCGATGGCGGGTTCGGTGATCGAGGTTCGTGTGAAGCAGGGACAGTCCGTCGTTCGCGGCGACGTACTGATGATCGTCACCGCGATGAAGATGGAGACCGAAGTGCAGGCGCCGTGCCACGGTGTGGTTGACGCCGTGCAACAGCTCGCTCCGGGCGATGCGGTCGTGGAAGGTCAGGTTCTCGCAACCATCGCCCCGTCAACGGCCGATGGATCGGTGGTGGCGCACGGTCGCGACACGTGGGCGCCGGTACTGGAGGAAGTCCGTACGCTGCAGGGGTTTGCGCACCTGCGACTCGAACCGGGCTCCACCGAACCAGGCGTCGTGCGCCAACGCGACCGCGGCAAACTCACGTGTCGCGAGCGCATCGCGCTGCTGCTCGATGACGATTCGTTTCGCGAAGTCGGCAGCGTTACGGGGTTTGCGTCGTACGACGATGAAGGCCGCATCGCTGCGTTCACGCCGGCGAACCACGTCGGTGGTTGGGGAACGGTCGAAGGCCGCACTACGATCGTCTGCGCCGACGACTTCACGTCGCGTGGCGGACACGCAGACGGCGCGATCGGTGCAAAAAGTCTGTACCTCGATCGGCTGTCGATGGAAATGCGGGTGCCGTCCGTCCGTTTGTTGGACGGGTCTTCCGGCGGCGGCAGCGTCGCCGCGATGGTTCCCCAACAGACAAAAGAAGGGGAATCGACCGCACAGGAGAGTTCCGGCGCAATCACCGCGGGTCGGCCGCGCGTTGCGGGTGGCGGTGGTTCCTTCCTGCCGGGTCACCTCGGTTCGTCCGATTACGCTGCGCAGCTTTGTACCGTACCGGTCGTCAACGTCCTGCTCGGCAGCGTCGTCGGCATCGGCGCGGCCAAGGCAGTACTCGGCCACTTTTCGGTGATGGTGCGTGACATTGCGCAGCTGTTCGTCGCCGGACCCCCGGTCGTCGCACACGCGATGGGCTACGACGTGACGAAGGAAGACCTCGGCGACTGGCGGATTCACTGCCGCAACGGCGCCGTCGACAACCTGGCCGAGACGGAAAGCCAAGCGATGGCGATGACGCGGCGGTTCCTGTCGTACCTGCCGCCGAGCGTGTACGAGGCACCGCCCGTATTGCCACCAAGCGCGCGCGATCCGGCCGATCGACGCGACGAAGATCTGTTCACGCTGGTACCGCGCAAACGGACGAGCACGTTCGACGTGCGCACAGCGATCGGGTTGATGGCCGACACCAATTCGTTTTTCGAACTGGGTAAGTTGTGGGGCAGCGATCAGGTCACCGGGTTCGTGCGCTTCAATGGATATCCGATGGGCGTGATCACCTCGGACAGCCGGCACGTCAACGGCGGCGCGCTCACGGCGGACGGCTGCGATAAACTCAAACGCCACATCGATCTGTGCGACGTTTTCCATCTGCCGTTGCTCAACCTCGTCGACAACCCGGGCTTCGCCGTCGGAATCGAACACGAAATAGCCGGCACGATTCGTAAAGGCGGCGAGTGGATGGTTGCCTTTGCACAAGCATCGATTCCAATCTTCACCGTGATCATGCGGCGCAGCTTCGGCGTTGCAGGTAACAACTACGCGACGCCGCGATCACGCCCATCGATGCGCGTCGTCTGGCCGTCGGCCGACGTCGGCGGCATTCCACCGGAAGGCGGCATCGAAGCGGCGTACAAACGTCAGCTCGCGGAATCGAACGACCCCCGAGCGCTGCGCGACGAGCTGATGGCGCGAATCGAAAGTGTCCGCGGCCCGGTGGGACCGCTCTCGCGGTTTCAGATGGAAGAGATGATCGATCCGCGCGACACGCGTCGGCTCGTCTGCGAGTGGCTCGAGACCGCGTATCGGATCGTCCGTCAGCCGGCCGCGCTTGGACCCCGCGCGTTGCAGTTTCGGCCGTAGGATGTTCCTGGAGTCGAGCTGCGGAGGAGATGGCTGTTGCCTGCGCCGACCGTCTTGCGCGTCCCTGGCGCAAGACGGTCGGCGCAGGCAACAGCCACCTCCGCCTTTTGTCGCGTGTCCACCCCTTCGTGAAGCGTGTTGCACCGGTGTTGTGTCAAACAAATCGCATCGCTCGCGTGCCACATCGTTCGCAATTGACGCCGCATGCGTGACGAAACGATGCGCCGGTTGACGGTGGTGGTGCAGGATCGCTGTGCCGGACCCTCGCGCCAGGGATGGCGCGTGACGAGCCCCATGGATGGCTCTTCTGCATGTCCGTCGCAGCGAACCGCACGACGACTGTCCTACCGATCGCTAGAGCTTGGCACGTCCTTGATGCTACGGTCGGAAAACATAACTGCTCGGCCCGCCTCATGACCGCCATCGCGATGCCCCTCCCGGAGGACGTCGCCGCAGCGCGCGACGGATTGCTCGCGTTCGCGCGTCAGGAAATTCTGCCGCGTCACGCGAAACACCAGGCGTTGTTCGGCAACCCCCGCGTGCTCTATCGCGAAGACGGGCGCTTCTCCGACGAACTGATCGGACTGATTCGTGAAGTGAGGACTGCATCGTCGGCGGCCGGGTATTACCAGATGTGTGTACCCGAAGCGCTCGGTGGCGGTGGTCTCGGACACCTCGCGTACTACGTTGCGTGGGAAGCGCTGTTTCATTTCTGCGGACCCAACAACTGGCTGATGCTCTATGCGCTCGCGCATTGGGCGTTTGGTCCGAGCCGGTTACTCGAACGTATGTCGACCGAGGCGCAGCAGCGCATTCTGCCGGGCCTGATGAACGGCACCAAATCGATGTGTTTCGGCTTGTCGGAGCCAAATGCCGGATCGGACGCCAGCATGATCGCGACGCGAGCGATACGGGATGGCGACGGCTGGCGGATCTCCGGTCGGAAAATCTGGACGAGCAACGCGCCGGTCGCAGACTACTGCGTGTTGTTCGCCGCCACGCAACCCCAACAATCGACCGGCAAACGCCGGATCACGGCGTTCATCGTGCCGACCGACGCAAAAGGTTTCACGGTTCAACGCGTGATCAAACTGTTCGGGCACGTCGGCGGCGACGAAGCGGAACTTGCATTGGAGGATTTGCGGGTCGAGCCGTGGCAGGTCGTCGGGGAGTTCGGAGAGGGTTTTGCCGCGGCGTTGTACGGTGTGTCGCTCGGACGCATCTACAACTCCGCGCGGGCGGTCGGGTACGGTCGTTGGGGAATCGAAACGGCGATCGAATACGCAAAAACGCGCGAAGCGTTCGGCAGTTCGATTTCGAACTATCAGGCGGTGACGTTTCCGCTTGCGGAGTCCGCGACCGAACTGCACGCGGCGCATCTGATGGGACTGAATGCGTCGATGCTGCTCGATCAGGGGCAGCCGGCGATCAAAGAACTCAGCATGTGCAAAGCGTACTCGGTCAAGGTCGGGTTTCGCGCGCTGGACCGCGCAATACAGACACACGGCGCGATGGGCTTCACAAACGAACTGGGTCTGACTGATGCGTGGCATTCGCTGCGCATCGTCAACGTCGCCGACGGGACGAACGAAATTCTGAACCGCACGATCGCCCAACGGTTGTTGAAAGGCGATCTCGACATCTGACGATCATTCCCGCACTCGGGCCGGCACGAACGACGCGATGTCAGATCAGGGTCATGCCGCCGTCGACCACCAGTACCTGTCCGGTCGAGTAGGCGCCTCGCATCAGATACAGATACGCCTGCGCGATTTCCGACGGCATCCCGGCGCGCGGCAACGGTAGGCGCTCCGTCATCTTTTGGATTTGGGCCTCCCGTTGATCTTCAGGAATGCTGTTCCAAACTTCGGTCCGCACATAGCCGGGGCACACTGCGTTGACGCGCA
Organism: uncultured Gammaproteobacteria bacterium; assembly: GCA_963812255.1. Lineage (GTDB taxonomy): Bacteria > Pseudomonadota > Gammaproteobacteria > Pseudomonadales > Azotimanducaceae > DATJGR01. Next base: position 1,364,041 of record CAWEUM010000003.1, read on the forward strand.
GTGGCGCGAGGTCGACCGCGAGCGACCGGGTCAGATGCTCGATCGCACCGGCCATCGCCGTGTTGATCGCCGCGCCTTTGCGCGGTCGGTGAGCAACGACACCGTCGGTAAGCGTGACCGAACCATCCAGCGAAATCCGACCTTGGGCGTGTTTGGTCGCGGACAAGGCGCCCCAGAAACGGACTGCAAACACTGCGTTTGCACCGCTCAGGTCGAGTTTTGCGATCGTGCTGGCGCTGCGCAGCGCCCCCCAGTCGCCCGCCGTGTAGACGAGATGGTCGAATGGGCCGGTACGTTCAAAAAACGCTGCCACGCTCGCTTCGTCCTTGACGTCGATCGACAAACCCGCCGCTCCGCTGCCGAGCCTTTCGACCGCAGCGTCGACGTTCGTCGCGTTGCTGGAACCGACGATCACGTTCGCCCCTTCGGCGATCGCTTCCTGCGCAACGGAAAAGCCGATGCCGGACGTGCCGCCGATGACGACGATGCGTTGGTTTCGTAAGGTGCGGGCGGGCATAGTCGGTACCTGGTTGATTTGGAGCGGTTGGTTTCGAGTGATCCTATCTCAACGACGGCTGGCGTACAGTGCACCGAACATACGAGGTGATTCCGTGAAGATCCAATCGCTGCTCGCGCGACGCAACCAGGCGCTCGGCGCCGGCGCGCCGCTGTTCTACAAAACACCACTGCACATCGTCCGCGGTGACGGTGTGTATCTGTTCGGCGCCGACGGCCGCCGCTACGTCGACATGTACAACAACGTGCCGTGCGTCGGTCACGGCAATCCCTATGTGGTCGAAGCGATGGCGCGCCAGCAAGGCACGCTCAACGTTCACAGCCGCTATCTGCACGAGGACATCGTCGAATACGCCGAGCGGCTGACGAAGCTGCACGCGCCGCCGCTCGAAAGCGTCGTGTTCAGCTGCAGCGGTACCGAGGCCAACGAAGTGGCGCTGCGGATGGCGCGCGTCGCCACCGGCAAACACGGTATCGTGTGTTCGAATGCGACGTATCACGGCAACAGCGAGGCCGTCGGTAAGCTGTCGGCCACACGAAGGGGCCAACCCACAGGCGCAGACGTCCGGTCGTTCCCGTTTCCAGAGCTGTATCGACCGATTGCGCCAAATCTGAGCGAAGCCGACCTGACCAACGCGTACCTCGATCGTTTGCGCGATGCGATCACCAGTCTCGAAAACAGCGACGAAGGTTTTGCCGGATTGATCGTCTGTTCGATCTTCGCGAACGAAGGGTTGCCGGACGTGCCGCGTAGCTTCATGCCGCGCGCCGTCGAAATCGTACACGCCGCCGGTGGACTCGTGATCGCAGACGAAGTGCAGGCCGGGTATTGCCGCACGGGGCGCTGGTGGGGTTACGAAGTGACCGGCTTCAAACCCGACATCGTCGTGACCGGTAAGCCGATGGGTAACGGGTTGCCGTTGTCGGCAACCGCCGCAAGCAAATCGTTGGTCGACCTGTTTCGCGCCGCAACGCGCTACTTCAACACGTTCGCGTCGAGCCCGTTGCAGGCCGCCGTCGGCATGGCCGTGCTCGACGTCATCGAACGCGAACGGTTGCGCGAAAACGCCGCGTCCGTCGGCGCCGTGTTGAAAGCGGCTTTGCTCGAGCGGAAGGACGCGTGTGCAGCGATCGGCGACATTCGTGGGCAGGGGCTGTTCGTCGGCGTGGAGATGGTGAAGGATCGCACGACGAAGGCGCCCGACCGCGAGCGCGCCATCGACGTGGTCGAGCGCCTGAAAGACAAAGGGTTTCTGACGAGCAACGCGGGTGCGTTCAACAACGTCGTCAAAATCCGCCCTCCACTCGTCTTTTCGATGGACAACGCAAAAGCATTTCTCGATGCGTTCGACGCGACGATCACCGAGATCAACCGCTGACGGCGCCGATGGATAGAGCAGCCGCCGAACAACAGTACACGCCTGCAGCGTGGGAAGCCCTCAGCGCGTTTGCGATCGCACCCACTGAGCTGAAACTGGTTTCGCTCTCGGAAAACGTCACGTTTCGCGTAACCGATCGCAACGGCGCGTTCTATGTCTTGCGCCTGCATCGCCCCGGCTATCACACGTTCGATGAGCTGAATTCGGAACGCGTGTGGATCACTGCGCTGTCCGATGCCGGCATCGCGGTGCCGCGCGCGGTATCGGCGCGGAACGGGGGTCACTATATTCCAGTCATGATTGCGGGCACGAAAGAGCAGCGCTACGTCGGACTTTCGCATTGGGCGAACGGCGAATTGCTCGCCGAAGTGTTGCGACAGCCCAAGAACGCTCGCGACGTCGAGGGGTACTACGCCCAGCTTGGTTCGATCGCCGCGTCGATGCACAACCAGGCGAGCCCGTGGCGCGTGCCGGCCACTTTCAAACGCCACGCGTTCGATGCCGATGGGCTGATGGGCGACGCGCCGTTCTGGGGGCCATTCTGGGAGCACGCTGCGCTGTCGAACGCGGAACGGAAGTTGCTGCTCCACACACGCGATCGCATCCGTGCCTCGCTCGAGCGTTACGGGCGGGACGCTGCGACCTACAGCATGATTCACGCCGACCTGCACGCCGGTAACCTGCTGCTCCACGGCGATCGCTTGACTGTAATCGACTTTGACGATTCAGGATTCGGCTGGCATCAGTACGACGTCGCCGTTGCGCTGTTCGCAAGCTGGAAGTCGTCCGACTATCCCATCCTCGAACGCGCGTTTGTCCGGGGCTACCGCAACACGCGAGAAATATCCGACGAAGCGCTCGCGTTGGTTCCGATGTTTTTGCTGATTCGAGGTCTCGCGATCATCGGCTGGATTCATCAGCGACCGGAACTCGATCGCCTGCAATATGTGCAGTCGTTGAAGGATCAAGTGTGCGCGCAGTGTGAAGCCTTCGAACCACTGTGTTGAGGTGATGCCATGCACGCGTTCGCCGGGATCGGACTTGCACCGGCGCGCGCACCGTGCGCAACGCGGTACGTCTCAACGGGACACGGCACCGTCGTCAGGGTTACCTTCTGGCGGCGACCAACGATGCAGGTACTTGTTCGATCGGAAATCCGTGCGAACGCCACGCATCGATTCCGCCGGCGAGCGGTCGCGCCCGCGTAAAGCCCTGTTTCCTGAGCTTCGCCACTATGACGGCGGCCGACGCATCGTTTGGACAATCGCAATAGACGACGACGTCGTCATCCGCATTCAATCGCAGTTTGGAGAGGTCATGCACCTCGATACTGCCCGGAATCCAGCCGGATTGCGCGCGCCGGTCGCTCGACCGCACGTCGAGCACTTTTGCCGCCGCGCCCGATTCGAGCAATGCGCTGAGATCCGGCGCGCTGATCCGCGCCATCTTGATCTTCATCAGGAACCGGTGCCGCTGCCACCACTTGCCGAGAACAAACAACACGATCGCGGCCAACAACAGGAGCACCGCCACGTGACCGAGGTCTTCGAGTTCGAGCAGCACAGCGGCAACCGCTTCGTGAAAAATCGCACCTAGCGCAACCGCACCACCCGCCCACAACATCGCGCCAATCCCGTCGTACACCAGAAATCCACGCAGACTCGTGCCGGCTTCACCCGCGAGCGTCGTTGCAACCGCCGCAAAGCCCGGGATGTACTTGGAGACGATCAACGACGGCGCACCCCACCGACCGTAGATGCGCCGCGTCATGCCGACGCAGGAATCCGCCGATAGCGACAACTTGCACATCAACCGCAACAGCGATGCGCCGAAGCGCCGACCACCTGCGAACCAAAGCAGATCTGCGAGCAACGTTCCGAGCGTTGCAACGATCAGGATCGGCGCGAGGGATGCGTTCGAATCGACCGCAAGTCCCGCTGTCACGATCATCGGCGGATAAGCCGGAAACGGCAGACCGCCCTGATCCAGAATCACGCAGACGAACACGACCCAGAGACCGTAGGTTTCGATGACGTGCAGCAACAGGTCCATTGAGCCTCCGGACAGTGCCGGCATCTTCATCGACACAACCGGAACCGGCAAGCCGACTTCGTCAGGTGCCACGCTTCATCCGCTGCATGAATCGGGCGATGCCGAGCCATTGTTCGAAACTCAGCATCGACGCCCTGTAGTCGACACCGAAGCGCAGGTCCTGCGCGAGCCTTCGAACTTCGGTTTTGCTGATCCACCGGGCGGTCGCCTTCTGCACGCTTTGATTGCCGTCGAACGCGCGCTCGACCAGGTCGAGATATAGCAGTCCCTGCGACTCGTTCAACAACGCGCGCTCACGACGACTCAGCCAAATCAACACCGATTCGACGGACGGCGGTGGGTCGAAGTCGACGCGCCGCAATCGATCGACGATTTCCACATGCCACCACGGTTTCAACCGCAGCGACCACAACGATTCGCCGACGTACGGCGTGCCGCAGAACCGATGCGCGAGTTCCCGCTGCACGACGAGCCACGCATCGATCGGCGGATTCGCCGCACGTATGAGTTTGCGAACGATGTCCGTCGTCGCCCCAAAAGGCAGGTTACCGAAAGCTTTGTAAGCGCCCGCAGGAAGTGGCAGGTCGAGGAAGTCGGCGGTGACGATTTCGACGTTGCGGTTGAACCGTCCGTCAAGCTGCGCCGAAAGCACAGCGTCGATCTCCACCGCAATCAATCGCCCCGCGCAGCGGGACAACGGCAACGTCAATGCGCCGCGACCCGCACCGATCTCGATGACGAGGTCCGAGCGCGAGATCGAAGTGGCATCTACCAGCCGGGCAGCGGTCGCCCCTTTACGCAGAAAGTGCTGGGAAAGCTCCGGCCGCCGACGATCGGCGGCCACGATGGGACTGCATCATGTAACTCATGGCCGCCACTTTAACCTGAATAGGTGCCCTCGAGGGCACGGTTGCCAACACTTCACACCTTGCAGTCCACTGGGTCAGTGAGCGATATGGACTTCGATCCAGGCGGCGAATGCGTCCATCAGACTGGCGAAGAACTTGCGCGTGTCGGCGTTCTTCAATCTGCCGGCTTCATCGAAGAGACTGCCGGCGCCGCCGATATAGGCCTCCGGCTGTTGCATCACCGGAATGTTGAGGAAAACGAGAGACTGGCGCAGGTGATGGTTGGCGCCGAATGCGCCAATGGCCCCCGGCGAAACGCTGATCACGGCGCCGGGCTTGCCGTTCCACGAGTTCTGCCCATAGGGGCGCGAGCCCACGTCGATCGCGTTTTTCAGTACGCCCGGGACGGACCGGTTGTACTCCGGTGTCACGAACAGTACTGCGTCCGCAGCCTTTACCCGCTTGCGAAACGCGAGGTAGGACTCAGGTGGTGATTCTGCATCCAAATCCTGGTTGTACAGCGGTAGCTGGCCGATCTCGAGGATGTCGAACTTCAGCTGCGCCGGTGCGACGTTGGCGAGCGCTTGGGCCGTCGTACGACTGAACGACCCTTTGCGCAGACTGCCGACCAATACGGCTACGTTTCTCGAGCTGGTCACGGACATCCTCCCTGCTCGGCGAGCCGCGTGCGGTCGTCGATTTGTTGTCTAGGCACGACGAACGGCGTTGCATGGTGCGCGCATCGAACTTCGTACTCTATTCGATTCGCGCCCGAGGAGGTATCAGCATGAAAGACCACTGGCAGCAAATCTATCCCGGACCGCGAGCTGGCCAAACGCTTTGACACGGCAGGCGCCACCGAGCAGGCACCCCGCCATTGTGAAGTTGTCAGCCGACAGCGACATACTCGATTTCGATCGTCCCAGTCCCTGACTGGGTTGAGCGATTCGTCGCAGCCGACTAGCATCGCCGCACCACCCCTCAGGACGAACCGAAACATGACACGAACTTCAAACACCTTGGGTCTCGCGTTGCTCGTATGCGCATCGATCGCGTTTGCCGAAACCCAACCGCCACCGCCCCCGGCGCCCCCGACGGCCGACTCCACTTTCGAACGAGACGTTCAGATTGCCCGAACGCTGACCGAAGCCACGCGGCAGGCAACGGTCGCCGAGAACGTCAAGTTGACCGAAGCCGAGGCAAACGTGTTCTGGCCACTGTATCGCGAGTACCGCCTCGAAGTGGCCAAACAGAACGACCGATTGGCGCAGCTCATCCGCAAGTACGCTGATCAATTTCCCACGATGACTGACGACGTCGCGAAAAAACTCACACAGACGTACCTCGACATCGACCGCAAACGACTCGACCTGAAGGTGCAATACGTCAAGAAATTCGAAAAGGTCCTACCGGCCGCGTTGGTGGCGCGCGCAATGCAGATCGAGCAGAAGCTCGATGCAATGCAACAGTTCACGATTGCACGTACGGTGCCGTTGGTTCCGCCCGCCGTGCACTGAGGCCATCGGTCAGGACGATACGAACCGGGTCGGCGCGATCGATCAGAGTGGTCGCGCGACCTGCTCCCGGCTGAGCCGCTCGACGATACGCCAGGTCGAACGCAACACGTTGCCAAGCAACGTCAGCGCGACCGTCGGGTAATCGGCGCGCAGCACATCGATCGCCAAGCGGTCGAGCACGTAGCAGACGGAATCGCGGTCGGCGCGTACCGAGGCGGTGCGTGGAGCATGCTGGATCAGCGCCGCTTCCCCGAACCCCATCCCGGGCGACAAGGTCGACAAGCGGCGGCGACGTCCGGTCGTATCTTCCGCAAATACGCTGAGTTCGCCGCGCACGATGAGAAACAATGCATCGGCTTGGTCGCCGTCGCGCACGACGAACTGACCCGCGGCTATTTCGCGGCGCGTGACGAGCGAGCGGAGAAGATCCTGTTCGCCATCATCCAGACCACACAGCAATTCGTGAGATCCGATCTCGAGTTCCCCCTCATCGGTCTGCACTGCACCATCAGCCTCCAAGAGCTGGCTTTCGCACCACTCCACCGCGGCGTCGAAATCATCGAAAGTGGGGACGCGCAGCTTCGGATCGTCGACGCGTGCTTCGTCGAGCAGTCGCTGCACGCGCGGATGCTGCTGCAGCGCGACCAAAGCGAGACGGTGCGGGCCGGCAATCGCGTCGCGCAAAAGTTCACTCAGCGTACGCGCCGCCGGCGTATCGAACTCGCGTACCCGGCTCAGGTCGAGCACCAGTAGGCGAAGATCGGCACGCTCCTCGCTGATGCGGCGTGCGATGAACTCCATCGCCGCAAACGACAAGTCGCCCTGCAGCTGATAGAAGACGACCTGCTCGCCGATCGATGCCAAGCGATCGACCTCGGCCATCGACCGCACCCTTTTAGAGCGGGTGCGCACCAGCGTGGAGCGACTACGGAGCGACGACAATGAGGCGCGCGGCGCGCGCAACGAATGCAATTCCAAGTCGTCCGACAGTGCAGCACAGACCGCAACGCCGCGGACACTGTTGCCGCGCGCGTCGAGCGGCGGAGAGAACACTCCGACCCCGAATTGACCAGGTAATACCGCGAGCACCCCACCGGATACACCGCTCTTAGCCGGAAAACCGACGCGGTAGAACCACTCGCCCGCATAGTCGTACATGCCGCACGTTGCCATCACGCTCAGCACTTCGTCGACGTATTCCGCAGCCAGCGCCCGTTCGCCCGTGACCGGATTCACGCCGCCCGAGGCCAGCGTCGCCGCCATCACCGCAAGATCTCGCGCGGTGACATCGATCGAGCACTGACGGAAATAGAGGTCGAGATCGGGTTCGGGATCTTCGGTCAGAATACCGGCGTTGCGCAGCATGTGACTGATGGCCCGATTGCGATGGCCGGTATCGCGCTCGGAGCGGTAGACGGCCTCGTTCAGCACGAGTTGGCGTCCGGCGTAAAGACCAAACAGCGACAGGATCCGGTTCCAGCGATCATCGATCGAATAGCCCGCCACCAAGGCGGCAGCCGCGATTGCACCGGCGTTGATCATCGGATTGCGCGGCCGTCCGGTATCCGGCTCGAGGCTGATCTGATTGAACGCGTCCCCGGTGGGTTCGACGCCGATCCGTTTCAGCACGGCCGGTTTGCCGCGGTCCTCCAACGCGAGACCGTACACGAACGGCTTCGAGATCGACTGAATCGTGAACGGGTGGCGCGCATCGCCAACCTCATAGACGTGGCCGTCCATCGTGGCGATGCAGACACCGAACCAGTCGGGATCGGCAAGGCCGAGTTGAGGAATGTAGGTCGCTACCTGGCCGTCGGGCTGGGCTTTGAAACGCGCGTGCAGGCGCTCGAGGTAGTGCTCGACCGGATTGCGACGCTGAGATGTCACTTGGCCGCCGTCTTGGATGGAAACGGCGATGTCTGCAAATTCGATGCCGCGGCAGTCCGACGATGGCGTTCTGTGGCATGGATAGTGCAAATCTCCCTCGACATTCTCGAGGGGGGAACGCAGATGAACGTGGCCGCCGGAGTGCTCCACTCCGAAGTTGAGGGGCCGCAGGGGCCAGCCACGTCCGACGCCGGACCGAGCTACGAAACCTGGAAGGCCGCGGCGCTTGCCCACGATGTAAGATCCGGCGCCGATCGCTGGCGCCGCGACGACCGCAGCCGGCGCTACGACTACAAGGCTATCCGTCGCCGTTACGACGAGATTCGTGCGGTGAAGGCGACCCGCGATCCGTTGGCGCTGCTGTACTACTTGAGCGAAGGCATCCATGGCAACACCGGCGGCATGGGGCGGCCAGCGGTCTACTCGCGAGCGAAGTTCGGCACCAAAGAACTGATCACCAACTACATTACAGAACTGGCAGACGCGATCGAGCAGGCCGCGTTGGTCGACGACTCGGTGATTCCACCGATAGACAGGCTCGCACTTTTTCGCCGGGCGAGTTTGTGCTTCGGACGCTCCGCGCTGATGTTGAGCGGTGCCGGCGCGCTTGGCCCGTTCCACGTCGGCGTAGCGAAGGCGCTTCTAGAGCAGGAGCTGCTGCCCGACGTGATCTCCGGATCGAGCGCCGGCTCGTTCGTCGCCGCGGTCATCGGTACACACGACGATGCGACGCTGCTCACAGCGATGCAGCCGACGAGCATCGCCAACGCCTTCATGCCATTGAACCCGGGCGACGCACGATTGCTAAGCGGTCGCCGCCAGATCGGCCGCGGAGACCTGCAGGCAGCGATTGAATCGCAAGTGCCGGACATGACGTTTGCAGAAGCATTCGAATGCACTGGTCGCAAGATCAACATTTCGGTTTCACCCAGTGAAATGCATCAGAGTTCGCGTCTGCTGAACGCAGTGACGTCACCCAGCGTCTGCATTCGCGAAGCGGTGCTGGCCTCATGCGCAATCCCAGGTGTTTTCCCCGCGGTGACGCTGATGGCAAAGACTGCCAGCGGCATACGTTTGCCGTACGTCGCATCGCGCAAATGGGTCGATGGTTCGATCGCCGACGATCTGCCCGCGAAACGTCTCGCGCGGCTTTACGGCGTCAACCACTTCATCACCAGTCAGACCAATCCCGTCGTGCTGTGGGCGCTACGCGATTCGAGCGACGACGACAATCTGATGCTGAAGTTGATCGACGTTTATCAAAGCGCGACCAAGGAATGGCTGAAGGCGACATACCCATTCACGATGGCGCTGGTCAAACGCGCGTATCCACTGAACGTCTACGTGCGAATGGCGTACAGCGTCGTGATGCAGGATTACACCGCGGATATCAACATCATTCCAAAACGCCGAATCTGGGATCCATCGAAGTTGCTTTCGGTGATGTCGAACGAAGAGACGCGCCGGCTCATCGGTGAAGGCGAAGCGTCGACCTGGCCGAAGATCGAGATGATCCGCAACTGCACACTGATCGGCCGCACGTTGGATCGCATACTCGATCAGCTCGAAAAGGAGTTCGCGACGCGCTGATTGCATACCGAACGCGGCCGCGATTCTTCACCAACACCTTCACAGAGGCGCGAAGCGGTCTGGTAGAGTTTTCGTCGGTCGGATCCATTCCTCGAAAGTTCCCTGACTTTGGTGATGCGCATCAATGGACGGCATCCCCAGACGGATCATCTAAACCGCGAAGAGCCGGGATCTATCTCCCACAGACCGTCTACGACGCGTTTCCGCGTCCCGTTCGGACGCTACGGCGTCCATGCCACCCGGCACGTGGCGCCCCAAGCTGGATTCCTGCGACAACCACTACGCACGAGTTGGTAGACAACGCTGCGCCGCAAACAGCGCCGCGACAGCGTCGCCCGTGGACCGCACAGAAGCGCGGTGGGCGGCGCGCCGCGACCCGGTTGACGTAGTCGTCAGGACAACGCGTCGAGTTGCTCGGTCTCCTGCGATCTCGAAGCGCACCCGATGTACGCCGGCGGTTTGCCAGTGGATGCGGGCCCGCTGCGCAACGTCGCGAACGGGAGCAGCATCTGACGCCACCAACTCGCCGGCATGGGTTCGGCGATCCCGTAGGCATTGGGCCACTGACCACGTGGCAAATGCAACGTGCCGAACAGGGCGTCCATCCAGGGGAACTGATCGCTGTAATTCTTGTTGGTCGGGATCAGCGCGTGGTGCCAGTGGTGGAACTGCGGGGAGGTATATATGAACCGCAGCGGTCCCCAGTGCAATCGAGCGTTGGCGTGAATCAGAAAGGTGAGCACCGGGCCCACCACCGCGACCAACCCGAAGCTCTCCCGCGTGAATCCGAGCAGCACCAGCGGCGTCAGCTTGACGATCTGACGCAATCCCTGATCGACGAAATGCAGCCGTGGCGTCGCCAGCCAGTCCAGCGTCGTCGACGAGTGATGGATCGAGTGAAAGCGCCACCACCAGCGCCATTCATGCGAGGCCCGATGCGACCAATAACCGAAGAACTCATAGACCACCATCGCCTCGGCAAACTGCAGCAAGAACGGCTGGGCGGCGACGCGTGCCCTGAGGCCCTCCGACGCCACGAGCCGATTCACACCGAACACGAACGTCAGCAACACCAGCCCGAACACCAACTGGAAGAACAGCTTCGCCATCGCCGAGGTCAGCACGAGATGCAATCCGTCGGTGAGCATGTGCGGTCGCAGGAGACTCTGGCGGCGTACCGGTAACAGCCGTTCCAGCGGTATCACGATCACCGCTACGAGAGTCATCAACATCAGGCCGTGCGGGGCGTGAACCTCCATCCGCTTCCTCCGATGATCACCCGCCGCTGATCAGGAACCCGAATCGGTCGGCGGGACACCGCCTTGTGCGGGCGATTGGTGCTGCCATTGCCCGCCTTGCCCCTGGCGATGGTGCGCCTGGCGTTCTTTGATCCGCGCCTGACAGGCCGACGAAAAATTATCGAAATGCTGCTGCACGCACTGGTGCATCTTCGCGCGTTCGCCGCGCGCGTCCGAACAGTATTTCTCCATGTCTGCCTGACACGGCCGGGCCTGCGGTACTTCTGCGGCCGCCGCAGTTGCGAGCACCGCGAAGAACAGCGCCGAGACGACCAATCGAGTCATGATGGCTAACCTCATCGTTGGGTGGGCTCCAATCTAACGCGTGAACCGGCGATTTCCGTCGTGGCGTAGTGCGATCCCCGAAGGCGCATCCGAAGCGCTGAAGTGAGCTCAGGTTGACGTAGCCGTGGGTTGCCGCAAGCGTTGTACGAGCAGCAGCACACCCATGGCGAGCCAGCACAATCCAACCAGTTTGGCAGTCCCATTCAGGTTCACCATCACGTAGCCGATGATCACGAAGCCGATCACGGCGATGGCCATTGGCCGCCAGCGTGGCGCGTCGCCCCGATGCTTCATCACATGCGCCACCACCGATGCATGCAGCAACAGAAACCCGGTCAGCGCACCGAAATTGACCATTGAGGTGAGTAGCTCCAGCCGGTCGACCAGCAGAATTCCGAGCGCCAAGGTGACGGCCGATACCAATAGCGCGGCGTGGTCTGGCACGTGGTGGGTTTCGCTGACGTGCGCGAGCGACTTCGGTAGACGTGAATCCCGCGCCATGCTGAACAGCAGCCGCGTCGTTGCCATCTGCGCCGCAAGCGCACCGGGGAGTCCGGCAAACAGCACCCCGGGCACCGTCAGAACCCACTTCAACCAGCTGCCGCCGATCGTGAGCGCGATGTCGTAGAAGGCCGCTTCGGTTCGATCGCCCGGCGGAAATCGAGTCTGGTCCAGGACGAACAGCGACGCAGCATAGGTCAGCGTTACGAAGATGCCCGCCGTCAGAACCAACGACAGAAACGTGGCGCGACCGATCGCGTGCGCACCGCCCTTGGCCTCCTCCGCCAGCGTTGAGATCGCATCGAACCCAAGGAAACTCAACACCGCGAGCGACAACGCGCCGAATATCAGGCTTGGGCTCGCGACCGCTGGATTGAACAGTGGCTTCAGCGACAGATGCGCATCGGCTGTGCCGTGCGCCAGCGCGATCACCGCCATCACCATGAATGCGATCAGCCCCGCGAGCTGAAAGGCGAGCAGCAGCATGCTGATGCGCGCGGTCGTCTCGATGCCGCGAATGCTCAAGATCGTGTTGACCGCAACGAAGCCGATGATCCATGCGATCTTCGGTACCTCGGGCACAACGGCGTGAACAGCGACCGCACACAGAATGTAAACCAGCGTCGGCAGGAACAGGTAGTCGAGCAGCATGACCCAACCGGCCAGAAAGCCGACGCCGGCGCCGATGGCACGGCCCGCATAGGCATACACCGAACCTGCGATCGGATACGCGCGCGACATCGTTACGTAGCTTGCGGCGGTGAACAACATCGCAACCAGCCCAACGATGTAGACGAGGGGCACCATCCCCGCACTCGCATTGAAGACGATGCCAAACACCGAGATCGGTGCGCCAGGGACGATGAAGATGAGACCGTAGACCAGCAGGTCGCCGAGACTGAGTGACCGTTTCAGTTCCTGGCGATAGCCGAACGCTTCGATCGCATCCTGTGCACCATCGGATGGAAATTCGTCTGCGATCGCCACGCACTACGCTTCGAACATCCGGCATTCTGGCATACATCCGACGGAGTATTCAGCCGAACTCGAGTCAAGGAAGCATTTTCCGACTAACGATCGAAGTGAGATGGATCGACGCGAAAGTGATACGGTGATTGCTCTCTGCCTCGGAGACCGCAATGGTGGACAAGCTCGATCTAGGCGACACATTCCCAACGCTCACGCTCAACCTCGCCGGCGGTGGTACGCAGACGTTGCCGGCGGATATCGTGGCGCCACATGCAATCGTGTTGTTCTATCGCGGCCATTGGTGACCCTGCTGCGCGAAAAAGGGGCGCGTGTTGTCGTCGAACTACTCCAGTTCACCGGTGGGTCGCATGGATCCGGCAGAAATGCCGGCTCCGATGAAATTTCTGACGCGGCCGCGGTGATCCACGCAGACCGCGTCGAACGCGCGCCGCACCCTCATTGAAGCGCGGCGTCGTCGAAGAAATGGACCGGACCGACGCCTCCACCACAGTCTGCAGTCACTGCGCGAAGCCATCGGCAGTGTGCATCTGCGACCGCGTCGAACCGGTGGCGACGCGGCTGCGCATCGTCGTGCTGCAGCACCCTCAAGAAGACGACGAAACGTTGGGTACTGCGAAGCTCGTCGCGTTGACTTTACCCCGCGCAGAGATTCGAGTCGGCTTGTCGTGGGCATCGCTGGATCATGCGCTCGGTGTCGTGGGGGCGAACAAATCGCGCTGGGCGGTGCTCGCCGCCGCGAAGCTAGCGTTCGAGTTGCCTGCTGAAGCCAAAGACCAACCGGTGGTTCTCGTCGATCGCAACGGCCGACTCCGAGATCTCACATCGCATGGCCTCGATGGCGTGCTGCTGCTGGATGGAACCTGGAGCCAGGCGAAGACGCTCTGGTGGCGCAACGCCTGGCTGCTGAAGTTGCCTCGTATCGTGCTGACACCGCGCGAGCCGTCGATGTATGGGCGTCTGCGTAAGGAACCGCGCCGCGACTATGTATCGACGTTGGAAGCCGTCGCAGACGTACTACCGGCACTTGGCGAGCCGGCCGAGGTCCGCGAAAGCCTGCGGCGCCTGTTGCGAACATTGCTGCAGCGCGCACGCGACGCCAGCCGAGCCCAACGAATGCAATCTCGATCGAGTCCCGTGCAATGAAAGTGCATCTGGTTGACGGTACCTACGAATTGTTTCGCGCGTTCTATGGTGCGCCGTCCAAACGTACGGACGATGGTACGGAAGTCGGTGCAGTGCGCGGACTGGTGCGTTCGCTACTGGTGTTGCTTGCCGAGCCGGACGTCACGCACGTCGGTATCGCGTTCGATCACGTCATCGAGTCGTTCCGCAACACGCTGTATGCGCCGTACAAGACCGGCGACGGCATCGACCCGGCTCTGCGATCCCAGTTCGCTCTCGCGGAGGACGCAACCCGTGCGCTCGGCATCGTCACCTGGCCGATGATCGAGTTCGAGGCCGATGATGCGATCGCCACAGCGACGGCGAGATACTCCGTATCGAACGAGGTGGCCCAGGTGGTGATTTGTTCACCCGACAAAGACCTTACCCAATGCGTGCGCGGCGAACAGATCGTGTGCCGCGATCGCATGCGCGGCACACAACTCTCGGAGACCGGCGTCAGAGAGAAGTTCGGCGTAGCCCCCGAATCGATTCCGGATTGGCTGGCACTGGTGGGCGACAGCGCCGACGGCTTTCCCGGCATCGCGCGTTGGGGCGCGAAATCTGCGGCCGCAGTGCTCGCGGTCTACAACAAGCTCGAAGCGATTCCCGATGATTGCGAATCGTGGACGGTGAAGGTACGCGGCGCGCGTGTGCTGGCTGATAATCTTCGCGCGGGACGCGAGGACGCGCTTCTATTCCGCACGCTGGCAACACTGCGGTACGACGCACCCATCGACCAGGAACTCGGCGACCTCCAGTGGAGGCGCCCCGACGAAGCCGCGCTGCGGGCACTCGCTGAGCGCCTCGGCGATGATCAACTGATTCCGCAGATGCGCAAGCTCGATAGCAGAGGACTCTGGCCATGAAACGCCTGATATGTACCCTGAGCACCGTTGCCTCGATCGTCTCGATGGTCGCGGCCTCCGCGGCCAGCGCCGTCGAATGCGCTCGAGGGCCGCAGCAGGATCGTCCGAAGATCGGCCTGGTACTCGGCGGTGGCGGGGCGCGCGGCGCGGCACACATCGGCGTGATCCGGCTGCTGCAAGAGCTGCACGTACCCGTCGACTACATCGCGGGCACCAGCATGGGTTCGTTGGTCGGCGCCTTCTATGCGACCGGGATGGACGCGGATCAACTCGAAGCGACCGTGAAGGCGATCGATTTCGATCGGTTGTTCAAAGACTCTACACCGCGGCAGGACGAGCCCTACCTGCGCAAACTCGACGACAACCTGGGCCTGTTCGGGCCCAAGCTCGGAATCGGCAAGGATTCACAGCTACTGTCGACCGGGGCTATCAGCGGTCAAAAGATCTCGTTTCTATTCGAGTCGCTGACATCCGATCGTGTCCGCACTACGGACTTCAACGATCTGCCGATACCGTATCGCGCGGTTGCGACCGACATCATCGATGGCAACGCCGTGGTTCTCGATGGCGGTGACCTGGCCGTGGCGATGCGCGCAAGTATGTCGGTGCCGGGTGCATTCGAACCGGTTCAGCTTGGGCAACACCTGCTCGTCGATGGCGGAATCTCGGATAACGTGCCGATCGACGTGGTGCGCAAGATGGGCGCGGACATCGTCATCGCCGTCGACGTCGGCACGCCGTTGGAGCCGCGTGACAAGCTGAAAACGCTCGTCGACATCACCGCGCAATTGTCCGGATTGCTGGTGGTTCGCAATGCGGCCACGCAGATTGCGACGCTCACCGATCGCGATGTGCTGATCACGCCCAATCTGGGTTCGGACATCACCTCATCGAGTTTCGATGATGTCGCCAGGGCCATCCCCATCGGCTATGCCGGCGCCAGCGAAAAGCGACCGCAGCTGGAACGGCTCGCGGTGAGCGCGGCGACCTATGCCGAAGACCGGAAATTCATCGAATCGTGCGTCAGCACTGCGCGGCCGCCTATCGAATTCGTTCACCTCGACAATCGGTCACGATTCGATGACGCGGTGATTCAGGATCGGCTGCATATCCCGATCGGCCAACCACTCGATACCAAGGCGCTCGATGCGCAGATCGGTCAGATCTACGCGCTCGGTTACCTGAACCTGGTTCGTTACGAACTCGCGGAGCAGGATGGCAAGACCGGCGTAGTCATTCACGTCACCCAGGATCCGCGCGGCACGCGCTTTCTGGAATGGGGCCTGGACATCTTCAGCAGCGGCGATAGTACCGACGCGAACCTGCGGCTGGCCGTACTCAACACCGCGCTGGACGAGTACGGCTCCGAAGGGCGCGTGCTGCTGCAACTCGGCGAAAGCCCGGCGCTGCTCGGTGAGGTGTACAAGGCGCTCAGCCCGAAACTACAGCTCTACCTGCGACCGATCGCATTCGCGGAGCAGCAGGCTCTGTCGACTTTCGACAACAACGGACACGTCGTGAACACGTATCGGGTCGATCAGTTCGGCGCACAGATGGACATACTCCGGGAACTTGGCGACTACGCAGCCCTCTCCGTCGGCTTCAGACGCTTCTCCGGCGACGCCAATGTCCAGATCGGAGATCCGTCACTGGTCAACTACCACTACAACGGCGCCGAGTACGTGTTCAAGGCGGCGCTCGATCGACTCGATGAACGCTACTTCCCGAGCACCGGGACCTTGGCAAACATCACGTACTTGAAATCCGCGACATCGCTCGGCGCAGACGATCCGTACGAGCAGGTCAGAACGCAACTCGTCACCGCGTGGACCAGCGGGCGGCATACGCTGCTTGGCGGCTTCAAGTACGACATGACACTCGACAACAACGCGCCGATCTACGCCGTGTTTCGCGGTGGCGGATTGTTCAACCTTTCGGGACTCGAACCCAATCGCGTCAACGGACAGAATTTCGGCGAGATACTTGCGAGCTATCGATTCGATTTGAGTGGACGCGGTGGACTGTTCCCCGCCTACGTCGGCGTTTCGGCCGAGTTCGGCAACGCCGGCCAGCATCATGACGACGTGTTTTCGAACGGCATCATGAACGGCAGCCTCTATTTCGGAAATCGGTCACCGATCGGACCGCTGTACTGGGGCGTCGCCTTCGCCGAGGGAGGTGAACGCGTCTATTTTCTTCGGATCGGCAACGTCTTCGGGGCGACGACAATCGGACGATGACGACGCTTCGGCCCCTTATGCAGTCGTTAGACGTGCGGCATCGTTACCAGGACCAGCCCACTGACGTGGTTACACCGTAGTCGTTGTTGGCTGGGTTTGGATCGCCGGTGCGTCCATCCGGCCGGCTGTCGTAGTCGTCGAACAGCGAGAGCTTCCAGTACAAGTCTTTGAATAGTTCCCAACGCAACGAAACATCGAAGTTGCCGCGAACACGGCCGGTCTCCGTGATGCTTGGATAGAGCGTCAACATCGAACTCAGATCGAGTTCGGGCTCTCCGAAATCGAACCAGTCGACGGTACCTGCGATGACGCCTTCGAGACTCGTTTGCGTATTGTTGCCTTCGAATCGCTCGCCGTTCACTGCGAGTCCCGCGAAGGCACGCAACCTCTGATTCACCGATGGAAAAAACGTACGTCCACCGACGGCCCCACCCGTTATGCGATGGTCGAGTGACAACGCGTCGTTGCTCTCATATAGACCCGTCCAACCGGCGAACCATCGGTTGTCTCGCATCTTGATCGAGCGATAGCCAGCAACGTTCCGCGACGAACCGGACTCGCTATCCGAACTGGTGGTCTGCGACGACAAGTTCAAATCCCTCGAAACCAGTTCCGTGTCATAGCGCAGTGTCGAGGCGAAGTTGAGTTGCTCGACGCCGGTCGACTTCGCGAACGAGTAACCGAATGAAATATCGAAATCGATGCGATCCAGAATGGTGGACTTGACTGGATCCAATTCGACGGCCTCGTCGATCGGCAACGCGATGGCTCCGACACCGGTGGAGACAGAAAGCGAGCCGGCTTCGGCACCTCGACCCAGCGCGCCGAAGTACCGCCGGCCGTCACGCAGATCGATGCGGACATTCTGATCGGTGACGAGCCGGGTGACATTGGCCCAGTCGATCGAGATCGTATCCGTCGCATCGGTTTTGAATGTCGCCTTGCCGCGTTCGAGACCCTTGAATTCGCCGACCAGACGACTACCGTTGCCGAATTCGATGATGTCGGTTTTCTTTCCGGCCGATGCACTCGCTGAAGCGAACAGCAGCGCAACCGCAGCAGCCACGCGCGCCAACGCCCATTTGGTTGCGTGTCTCATCTATCCACCCTCAAGCGTCATTTTCATCGCGAGCCGTAACGCAGACCGCACCGGTCGCGTCGACCGACGCCGCAATCGTGATCGGCCGGCAACACACCGCGCAGTCCTCGATGTATTGCTGGTATTCCACGCTGCAATCTACGACGACCTCAATGCGTTCGCCGCAATAGGGGCAATCGATTTCCACAGTATCGGTTGCGTTCATGTCGATTTGTGCTAGCGCACCTCACCGCAATCCTTGGCGACCCAATGCCCTGTAAAGGTCATGTTGAGACCGCTTGCAGCATCCCCTTCACCCCGCGCGGAATTCATTGCACCTTTGACCATTCGTGGCCCAGGGGCCGTGATCTGCACATTTCGCTCGGCCGGTCCGTCCGCCCCGGTGCAACGCTCGACCATGTTCCATTGGGTCGAAGTCTGCGTGCCGATGCTGCGCTCACATCCCTGCCTGGGCTCATCCGGATCGTTCTCGAACGCGGTGCCGCTCGCCAACTCCTCGGCGGTGATACAGGTCTGCGACGAGTTCGTCTTCGTCTTGCCCAGATCCGCCGCCCACGCCTTCATCACTGCAGCACGTTTCTCGGGAGACAGGTTCGCCAGAACTTTTGCGGGTGGATTACCCTGCAGCGAATAGCTGTAGGTGACGTTCCACAGACCTGGTTCAATGTGCAACGTCTCGGCTGCAACGTCGACGACACAACTGCAAGCAATCAGCATCACACCGAACCCAACACGCATTTCAACCCCCGGACACATTCGACTCGTCGAGCGATATCCCATCGCAACCGCATGGATGCCCGCTACTCTATCCCGACGTGCGCACATCGCAAACGATACCGCGCAGTCGTGGACAACGCGTGCGGCCGGACGTTTCCGTCAGGCATGGCAGTATCCAGTCTGTTTTTGCATCCGGTCTTGGCCGGACGAACCCTTTCTGATACAACGGGCGCCATTTCCCGCCGGATACCAGACGCATGACGACCGATCGCCGACACATCGATCTCGTGTTGCGCGTTTTCGAGGAACTCGTGGCTTCGGGCGCCACCACTGTCAGTCCAGGCGACGTGGGCTCGAGACTGCGCGAACTCGGTGATCCGATGGGCATGTGGGCGATACGTCGTGCATTGACGGTGCTCGAGGCCGAAGCGCAGATCACTCTCGATCCGCCGACGGGCACCTGGCGGCTGATGCCCGAAGGCACCGCGACCAAACAGCGCCGCGGCAGCGTCTGAGCACTTGCGCGCGTCGTGACCAAAGCGAAATCGCCGCTTGTCTGGGACTGGCCCCATCGCGTGTGGCATTGGTTGTTCGCGACGTGCCTGTGCATTTCGCTGTACACCGGCCTCGACGGCGGCATCGGCGCGATGGATCTGCACATCTTCAGCGGCGTTGGCGTCATCGGATTGCTGCTTTTTCGCCTCGGATGGGCGTTGTGGGGTGGCCGCTACGTACGCCTCAGCCAGTACCGCACCTCGCCGATCGCAATCTGGGACCATCTACGCGCGCGGACGGTCGTAGGCGCCGTACATACCGCTCCCGGCGCGGCGATGGCCATCGCGATGTTCATCGCCGCGACGACGCAGGCCGGCTCTGGCTTATTTTCGAGCGACGACATTTTCACCGACGGACCCTTCGCTCACCTGTTGAGCGACGCCGGCGTCGACCTCGCGACATCGATTCACACGCGTGCCTACTGGGTTGTGCTCGGGCTGGCGGCGCTCCATCTGACGGCACTCGCGTGGTATGCGCGACGCCGCGATCCGGTGGCGATGTCGATGCTGAACGGCCGCAACGCGATATCCGGGCCGGCAATATCGCAGCACCTCTGGGTCCGGGCCGTGGCTACCGCGCTCGCCGCTGTGGCGATTGTCTGGTTCGCATCGCGCTGGGCCTGAACCCCGACGCCCTCATTCCTTCTTGAAGTCGTCGTGGCAGCCCTTGCAGGACTTACCGAGGGCGCCCAGCGCCGCACCGAACTTCGCCATGTCGTTGGCTTCCACCACCGCCTCCAGGTGTTCCGCAGCGGTGCGGAAGTCGTCGAGGCGCTGCTTGAACGCATCTGGCTCTTCCCAGATCTTCGGCAGCGCGTGAGTTTTCGCGCCGGTCTTCGAATCCGGGCCAAACAGATCCGGCGCGATTCGCGACAGGCCCGCCAGGCTCGCAGTGTGCACCGGAATGTGGTCCTTGTGGTCTACCTCGCCCTTGGCGATTGCGACAAGCGCCTGCATGTGCCCGCCCACCGCTTCCATGGTGTGCTGGCGGTATTTCACCGCGTTGTCGTCAGCCATGGCCGAGACCGCGAGCGCCGCCGCAAAAAGCCCAAACAATATCCGCATTGATGTCTCCATCGATTCGAGTGCCAAGGGGATGAGTGCGACAGGCAGCTTACGGAAATACTGTCCTGAAAAGTACTGGGCCACTTTATTCAATCTAATCATTTAGATATATTGTCATCCTTTCCACCACATTATGAATTACACGGAAGTGATTGATCGTTCGGAAAGTCAGTTGATCAACAGGGATCGAATCAACCGTCATCGCCGCGCCCGACAGCCCGCCTCCCAGCCCCTCCCCCAACGCGCACCGCGCAAGTCGGCGACGCTGCCCGATGCCGAGGAACGTTGACCCGAAACCGCGTTGCCCCTCGATAGAATCGTTGGTTTGTGCCTGACCCCGTGCGCTTCAACGCGTTGACCACGGTGGACCACCCCAGTTAACGTCGCCGCATGAGCACCCCACCTGTCACGCCGCCCGTCACACGGCCTGTCGAGAATTTCGAAGCCGCGCTCGCGGAGCTCGAACAACTGGTCGAGCGCATGGAGACTGGCGAGCTGTCGCTGGAAGAGTCGCTGAAGGCATTCGAGCGCGGCGTCGCGTTGACGCGCGACTGCCAGCAAGCGCTGAAGAACGCCGAACTGCGCGTTCAGGCGCTCACCGAAACTGATGCGGGTCTCAGTCTCGAGGACGTCGAACCCGACGAATTCGAGCCTGATGATGGCGACTGATCGCGACGCACTCGCACACTACCTCGTATTGATCGAACGCGACCTCCATGCACGCCTGCCGCAGACCACCGCGTCGGACGCGCTCTCCGTTCAACTCATCGAAGCGATGCGCTATGCAACGCTCGGAGGCGGCAAACGCATCCGTCCGCTGCTGACCTGTGCTACGGCCGCGAGCCTCGGTACCGATCCAACGCAAGCGCTCGCGCCCGCATGCGCCGTGGAGTTCATCCACGCCTATTCGTTGATTCACGATGACCTGCCCGCGATGGACGACGACGCGTTGCGACGCGGCAGGGCGACCGTACACATCGCGTTTGGCGAGTCAGTCGCGATTCTCGCCGGCGACGCGCTGCAGGCGCTTGCGTTTGAAACGGTCACTGGTGCGTACGCACTGCCGGCCCAGATGCGTCTTGCAATGATCGGCATCCTCGCGGGCGCTGTCGGATGGCAAGGCATGGTCGGTGGACAAGCATTCGACATGGACGCCACCGGTCTCAAGCTCTCGATCGAGGCATTGCAGAGGATGCATCGTGCCAAGACGGGCGCACTGTTGACCGCCGCGGTCGAACTCGGCGCACTGACCGCCGGCGCGAGTGATGCGACGCGCGACGCGCTACGCGATTTCGGGTCACTGGTGGGGCTTGCCTTTCAGATCGTCGACGACCTGCTGGACGCCACCGAGAACACCCAACAGATCGGCAAGGCCGCGGGCACCGACGCCGCGGCCGGCAAGAACACCTTCCCAGGCTTATTGGGAGTCGACGCGTCGCGCTTACGCGCGTCTGGCCTGCACGACGACGCGATCGCCGCTCTGCATCGCGCCGGCATCGACTCGGGCCCGCTGCACGCGATCGCGCACCAGATCGTCGAGCGCACGCGTTAGCCGTTTGCCCGTGGCGGGGGGTCAGTAGAGCTGCTTGAGAATCAGCACGTTCGCCTGCTGTTCCATTTTGACCTTGCCCAGAAACGACATACCGAGCAGAACTTCGACGGGATAGTCCCCGGGAATCACCGCCGCGCGGACGTGATGTGTCGTGATGCCTCCGACCGTGAGCGTGTCGAGGTCGATCAGGTATGAATCCACCCGCCCTTGCGCCGTGACAACGGATGCGTGTTCGGGCGATGCAATGTACTGAATGCCCATTTCCTTTGCGCTGCGTTCGCTGATCGCGACAAGCGATGCGCCGGTATCTACGAGGAAGTCGGCCGAACGGCCGTTGATGGTGCCTTGTGCACGATATTGACCCACCTTGTCGGGTGCGATCGACAGCGTGGTGTGGGTCGGTGCCTGAAAGACGCCGCCAATCTGATCACTCAACGTCAGACGATACGTCTGATCCTTGTAGCGAACCACGGCGTGGTGCGCGTCCGACTCGATCAAGGTTGCACCTTCGACCGAGGTCTGGCCAACCGTAAGGTAGTGTTCGGCGCCCAACACGCGGATCATGGCGCGGTCCTTGAAGAGACCGACTGCTTCGACCGGGGAATTTGCGAACGCGGCGTCTGCGAGGCCGAACAACAAGGCGACCGTTAGGAGTCGCGCCGTGCGATATCCATCCATGTACTTCGCCTCAGATGCGTGCGCTGAAATCATACGTCCGGCTCACTCACCAACGGAGAGCGATTCAGCCGATTGAGAGCCAAAGCACAAGCGCGGCGAGAACTCCGGCGAGCACGTCGTCGAGGACGACGCCGAGCCCGCCGGTGAGACGACGATCGGCCCAGGACACCGGCCACGGCTTGACGATATCGAACAGACGAAACAGCAAGAACCCGGCGCCGACGCCGAGCAACGATTTCGGCGCGGTGACGAGCGCGATCCATTGGCCGACGAACTCGTCCAGCACGAACGCGGGCGCATCGCCGACTCCCGCGGCCCGACAGGCGCGATCGACAACCCAGATCGAGACGATCGTAATGCCGACAACGATTCCGAGTTGTACCGGAAGCGACAGATGCGCGAGCAGAAACCACCAGATCGGCAGCGCGAGCAGACTACCCACGGTGCCGGGTGCCACCGGCGCGAGGCCGCTGCCGAGCCCGGTCGCGAACAGCACGGACGGATTCTTCAGATCGGACACGGCAATTCGACCTTTCGGCTCAGCGGAAATGATCGAATCCTCCGCGCCGCAGTTGCACGAGGCGGCCATGCGAACGAACAGACACGCCCTCCCCGGCACGAACTTCCCCAACAACCGTCACCTGCAGCGGCAATTCGCGCAACCGCTCCCGGTCGCGCGGCGCGATCGTGAAACACAGTTCGTAATCATCGCCGCCGGTCGCCGCGAGTTCCGCATTCACGCCGGCGAGCACCGGCACGGCATCGAGGTCGACCTCCGCCGCAACGCCGCTGGCTCGACACAGATGCGCAAGGTCCGCGACCAGACCATCGGAAATGTCGATCGCCGCGCTCGCGAGGCCACGCAGCGCGCATCCCAGTTCGATGCGCGGCTCGGGCATGTAGTAGCGGCGCAGCGGAAAGAGTGGCTGATCCGGCGCGCTCGCCAGCAACGCTTTGCGGCGAGGCGGTGCCTCCAGATCCGTCCGACTCAGCGCAGCAGCAGCGCCACCGAGCAGATAGCTCACGCAGACGAGATCTCCCGGCCGCGCACCGGCACGCGTCAAAGCCAGATCCGGCGGGACATAGCCGTGCACACTAACGGCCACATTAAGGGGTCCTCTAGCCAGATTTCCGCCCACGATCTTCGCGCCATAGCGCGCCGCATACGCAGCGACACCGCGCCCGAATTCTTCGAGCCAGCGGCCAGAATCGTCCGGCAGCGTCAACGCAATCAGCACGTGACCCGGCTCGGCGCCCATTGCCGCGAGATCGGACAGGCTGATCCCCAACGCGCGGCATCCGATCAGATCGGCGGGCGCATTGACGGGAAAGTGCACGCCGGCGACCAGCGAATCGATCGAGCTGACGAGGATCTGGCCCGCAGGCGGCAAAATCAGCGCCGCATCGTCTCCGGGGCCCAACAGTATGCTGGGACCGCGAGCGTTGTCGCCGAGCAATTCGATCAGCCGATCGATGCGGGAAAACTCATCCATCGGCCGCGACTTCGCGCGCCCGCTGGGTGCGTGCGACTGCATCGAGCACGCCGTTGATATAGCGATGGCTCTCTTCTGCGCCGAACACGCGCGCCAGGCCTACCGCTTCGTCGATGGCCACTTTGAATGGCACGTCCTGGCGATGGCACAGCTCGTAAACGCCCATCCTCAACAGCGCAAGCTCTACCCGATCGAGTTCCATCACTTTGCGATCGAGCAGCGGCGCGAGGCATTCGTCGAGCGATGCGCAACTGCCGATGACACCGCGCAGCACCTGATGAAAGAATTCGCCATCAACCCGTTCGAAGTTCGGGTCTTCACGAAACTGACGCTCGATCTCGGCTTCGTCGGCACCCGACATCTGCCACTGGTACAGCGCCTGCAGCAGCAGGCGCCGCGCGCGGCGGCGGGAAAACGGATCGAAGCGTGCTTCAGGCATGGGAAGTGTTCCGTTCAAATCTGCTCTTTCAAATCTGCTCTTATGGAAGCTCAACCCAGTTTGTCGAGCACGCTGATCATTTCCAACGCCGTCATCGCTGCGTCGCACCCCTTGTTGCCGGCTTTGGTTCCGGCGCGCTCGATCGCCTGTTCGATCGAATCGGTGGTTAACACACCGAACGCGACCGGCAACGACAGTTCGAGGCTCACGCGCGCCAGGCCCGCAGCACATTGTCCGGCGACATAGTCGAAGTGCGGCGTCGCACCGCGGATCACTGCGCCGAGCGCGATGATTGCGTCGTGACCGCCCTTACCCTCGCCGACACGCTTGACAGCCAACGGCAATTCGAAGCAGCCCGGTACTTTGATCAACGTGATGTCCTTTATGGCCACGCCATGACGCACCAGCGTGTCGACGGCACCTTCGACGAGGCTGTCGACGATGTAGTTGTTGAAGCGACCTGCGACGATGGCGACCTTACGGCCGCTACCGCTAAACCCGCCCTCGATCGTCTTCACATCAGCCATGCTATGTCTCCGAGTAAATGCTGCTCAGTCCAAGGGTTATATAGTGCGCCACACGACACTAGGAGGCCACGCGCAAGATACGCAGCCGCAGATCATCGCCGATCTGCCGACAGTCCATGATCGTTCCGTTGATCGCATCGGCAAGACGATCGACCGACAAATCGGCAAAGGGGCGAGCGGTCCCACCAAGCAGTTTAGGCGCCACGTATACGATTGCTTCGTCCCACAGCGCCTGGCGGAAAACGTCACCCGTCAACCGCGGCCCGGCCTCGACCAGCAGTTCATTGACACCGCGGTTCGCCAACTCGGCCAGTAGCACGCCTATGTCGATAAGCGAAGCAGGCTGCCTCAATAGTTCGGCACCGGCGTCGACGAGCGCTCGTTTGGCGTCTTCGGTCGCAGCGACATACACCAGCAGGACCGGCGGAGTTTGCAACAACGTTGCGGTCGGCGATGTACGCAACGCGGAATCGACAACGACGCGCAATGGCTGACGGATGACGCCATCCACCGCGTACTGGGGGTCGCGCACGGTCAGTCGCGGATCGTCCGCCAGCACCGTGCCAATCCCGGTCAGAATCGCGCAACTGCGCGCGCGCCAGTACTGCGCATCCGCGCGCGCAGCGGCACCGGTGATCCACTGGCTTTCGCCCGACGCGGTCGCGGCGCGGCCGTCGAGCGTCGCGGCAACTTTCACGCGAACCCACGGTCGCCGCTGCGTCAGCCGGTTGAAAAAGCCGCGATTCAGTTCCGCGGCGGCCGGACGTTCGCACACGTCGACGCGGATGCCTGCGGCGCGCAACCGCTCTATACCTCGACCTGAGACGCGCGGATCCGGATCGCCCGATGCCGTCACGACGCGCGCGACACCTGCATCGATCAACGCGTCGGTACACGGCGGCATCCGACCGTGATGCGAACACGGTTCGAGCGAAACGTAACAGGTCGATCCGGCAGCGGATCGTCCGCCGGTGGACGTCGCGGCGTCGGC
This sequence comes from uncultured Gammaproteobacteria bacterium, assembly GCA_963812255.1. GTDB lineage: Bacteria > Pseudomonadota > Gammaproteobacteria > Pseudomonadales > Azotimanducaceae > DATJGR01. Next base: position 1,390,289 of record CAWEUM010000003.1, read on the forward strand.
CAGCGCGGCTGCTTCGGCGTGCGCACTACCCGCGCGCCGGTGCCAGCCGCGGCCGATGATGTTGCCGTCGTGAACCAGCACGCAACCAACGCGCGGATTCGGTGTGGTCGAATAGAGGCCATTGCGCGCGAGTTCAACGGCCACGTCAAGGAACAGAAGATCGGAGTCCGCCAACTGGTGCATTTCTATTGCGGCGCTATGAGCCGCCTTTGGTCTTCGCAAGCGGCGTGAGATCGTCGGCGTGTCCTTTCGCCAGCTTGCGGATTTCGTCCTGGAATTCGCTGACATCCTGAAAATCGCGGTACACAGAAGCAAACCGAACGTAGGCGATTCCATCCATCTGTCGCAGCTCGCGCATGACCTCTTCGCCAACCATCCGCGACGGCAATTCGCGCTCACCGGACGAGCGCAGCCGATGCATGATCCGGGCGATCCCGGCTTCGATTTCCTCCGTGCTCACGGGACGTTTTTCGAGTGCGCGCTGCAACCCCGAGCGAAGTTTCTCTTCATTGAAGGGCTCTCGAATGCCATCGCGTTTGACGATGCGCGGCATCACCAGCTCGGCGGTTTCGAAAGTTGTGAAGCGTTCGCCGCACGTCTGGCATTCGCGCCGGCGGCGCACCTGATCACCATCCGCAACAAGGCGCGAATCGATGACTTTTGTGTCGTCGGCGCCACAGAAGGGACAGTGCACCGGCGCTCCTCAGCTCGCCGCGGCGTACACGGGGAAACGCCGACACAGCTCGATCGCGCGATGCTGAACCGTCGCGATCATGTTGTCGTTCTCGAGGTCGTCGAGCACATCGCACATCCAAGCCGTCAAGGTCGTGCACTCGGCTTCCTTGAAGCCGCGCGTGGTGACCGCGGGCGTGCCGATGCGTAGACCGGAGGTGACGAACGGTGAACGCGGATCGTTCGGCACCGCATTCTTATTGACGGTGATGTTGGCGCGGCCCAATGCGGCGTCGGCTGCCTTACCGGTGATCTCTTTGTCGATCAGGTCGAGCAGGAACAGATGGTTGTCCGTGCCACCGGATACCACTCGATAGCCGCGCTGCTGAAACTGCGTCGCCATCACGCGCGCGTTGGCGATCACCTGCTCCTGATATGCAGCGAACTCTGGCTCCATTGCTTCTTTGAAACACACCGCTTTCGCTGCGATCACGTGCATCAGCGGTCCACCCTGGGTGCCCGGGAACAACGCGGAGTTGAGCTTTTTCTCGATGTCGGCATTGGCGCGCGCGAGGATCAGACCGCCGCGCGGACCGCGCAGCGTCTTGTGCGTGGTGGACGTCACGACGTCAGCGAACGGCACCGGGTTTGGATACAGCCCCGTTGCAACGAGCCCGGCGACATGCGCCATGTCGACCAGAAAGTACGCGCCCACCGAATCCGCTATGTCGCGGAAGCGTTGCCAGTCCATCTTTCGCGAATACGCCGAAAATCCCGCCACGAGCAGCTTCGGCCGGTGCGCCTGTGCCAGGGCTTCGACCTGCGCGTAGTCGACTTCGCCGGTCGCCGGATCGAGACCGTACTGTACGGCGTGATACACCTTCCCGGAAAAATTGACCGCCGCCCCGTGGGTCAGGTGGCCACCCGCGTCGAGGCTCATACCGAGGACGGTATCGCCCGCGGACAACAGCGCGAGATAGGCGGCCGCGTTGGCCTGAGACCCGGAATGGGGTTGCACGTTTGCGAATGCGGCGCCGAACAGCTGTTTGGCGCGTTCGATCGCGAGCACTTCGACCTGATCGACGTACTCGCAACCACCGTAGTAGCGCTTCGACGGATATCCTTCCGCGTACTTGTTCGTCAACACGGTGCCCTGCGCCTGCAGCACCCTCGGACTCGCATAGTTTTCCGACGCGATCAGCTCGATGTGGTCTTCCTGGCGCTGTTGCTCTTCTGAGATGGCGTGCCACAACGCGTCGTCGTAGCCGGCAACCGTCATTTTCGGGTCGAACATGGAGAATCCGGGCGGCTGAGGAAGCGACGTATTGTAGCCTAAGGCCCGAAATCGGAGCACGTGAAAGCCCATCATCGCGAAGATGAACGAGGGTCAGAGTGACTCTGACCCCATTCCCCATTCGCACTACAATGGGCGCCCCAATTTTTCCAAGCAGCACGATGGCGCAGTACGTCTACACTATGAATCGCGTCTCCAAGGTCGTACCCGGTGGACGCAAGATTCTCGAGAACATCTCGCTGTCGTTTTTCCCAGGCGCCAAGATCGGCGTACTGGGCCTGAACGGGTCCGGGAAATCGACACTGCTGAAGATCATGGCCGGCCTCGACACACAGATCGACGGCGAAGCGCGTCCGCAGAAAGGCCTGCACGTCGGATTCCTGCCTCAGGAGCCGCAACTGGACCCATCCAAAGACGTTCGCGGCAACGTCGAACAGGGCGTCGCCGAACTCAAAGCCCTGCTGACCGAGTACGACGAGATCTCCAACAAGTTCGCGGAGCCGATGTCCGACGACGAGATGAACGCGCTGCTCGAGCGGCAGGGCGATCTGCAGACGAAAATCGACGACGCCGACGGCTGGGACCTGGATCGCACGCTCGATATCGCCGCCGACGCGCTGCGCCTGCCGAGTTGGGAGGCCGATGTGGCGCATCTGTCGGGTGGCGAGAAGCGTCGCGTCGCGCTGTGCACGTTGCTGCTGTCGCGTCCGGACATGCTGCTGCTGGACGAACCGACCAACCACCTCGACGCCGAGAGCGTGGCGTGGCTCGAACGCTTTCTGGGCGAGTATCCCGGTACCGTTGTAGCGGTGACCCACGACCGTTACTTCCTCGACAACGTCGCCGGCTGGATCCTCGAACTCGACCGCGGCCGCGGTATTCCGTTCGAGGGTAACTACAGCGCCTGGCTCGACGCAAAGGACAAACGGCTGAGCTCGGAGGCAAGCCAGGAGCAGGCCCGGCAACGCGCAATCAAGGCCGAATTGGAATGGGTGCGATCGAATCCGAAGGGCCGTCAGGCGAAGAGCAAAGCCCGGCTCGCGCGCTTCGAGGAACTGATGTCGAAGGAGGTGCAGACCCGCAACGAAACGTCCGAACTGTACATTCCACCTGGACCGCGCCTTGGCGAGAAAGTCATCGAGCTCACGAACATCAGTAAGGGCTACGGTGACCGGCTGCTGATCGAAGACGCGTCGTTCAGCATTCCACGTGGTGCGATCGTCGGCATCATCGGCGCCAACGGTGCCGGTAAGACGACATTGTTCCGCATGATCACGGATCGCGAGGCGCCCGACTCGGGCACCTTGGAACTTGGCGAAACCGTGCAGCTCGCATACGTCGACCAGAGCCGCGACGACCTCGACCCCACGAAGAGCGTCTGGGAGGAGATCTCCAACGGCCAGGACATCATGCGCGTCGGCGCATACGAAATTCCGTCCCGCGCGTATGCGGGACGTTTCAACTTCCGCGGCGCGGATCAACAGAAGAAGGTCGGCGACCTGTCCGGTGGCGAACGCAACCGCTTGCACCTGGCGAAACTGTTGCGTCAGGGCGCCAACGTCCTGTTGCTCGATGAGCCGACCAATGATCTGGACGTCGAAACGCTGCGTGCGCTGGAGGATGCGTTACTGAATTTCCCCGGCACCATCCTGGTGGTCTCGCACGATCGTTGGTTTCTCGATCGGATCGCGACGCACATGCTGGCATTCGAGGGCGACAGCCATGTCGAATGGTTCGCCGGAAACTTCAGCGACTACGAAGAAGACCATAAGAAGCGTCTCGGCGCGGCCGCAGTAGAACCGACGCGAATTCGCTACAAGAAGCTCGCTTGAGAAGGAAAAGGGGTCAGAGTCGCTCTGACCCCTTTTCCTTCGTCACCCGAGCAGCTTGATCAGGCAGCTGACAATGAACGAAATGACGTCGCGAAGCGCGAAACCGAACATGTTGCCTCCTACGAGCCCCGCTATGGGCCCACCACCACAACGAGGTCATTGTTCACCCGTTGCCGGTGATTGCGTGTGAGACGTTGTGCCGTGGATGTGAAAATCCTTCCGATGCACGGACGCGGTCGCACGGACGCGGTCGCAACGGATGCGGTCGGTCAGTCGCCTTCGTTGAGCACATCGAGTGCTTCGTTCAGCGAGGCGACCGCGCGAACGTCCATATCGGTCAGCGCCGGTTTGGGGCGGTTGCCGCGCGGAATGATCGCCCTGCGAAAACCGTGCTTGAGCGCCTCGCGCAGCCGCTCCTGACCATTGGCCACGCCCCTCACCTCACCGGTCAGGCCGATCTCCCCAAACACGATCAGATCGCGCGGCAGGACCCTGTTCCGAAAGCTCGATAGCACCGCGAGAATCAAGGCGAGATCCGACCCGGTCTCACCGATGCGTACGCCGCCGACGACGTTCGCGAACACGTCCTGATCCGCCAGCGAAATTCCGCAGTGCCGATGCAATACCGCCAGATGCATCGCAAGGCGTTGCGCATCCAGCCCAACCGCCACGCGACGCGGATAACCGCCCTGCACCGCGTCCACCAGCGCCTGCAATTCAACGAGCAGCGGTCGCGTGCCTTCCCAGGTCACGGTCGCCACACTGCCCGGCGATAAGGCTTCGGGACGTTGCAGAAAGATCGCCGATGGATTGGACACTTCCTTCATGCCGCGATCGGTCATCGCAAACACGCCCAGTTCGTTGACCGCGCCGAAACGGTTCTTGAGCCCGCGCAGCGTGCGAAATCTCGAGCCTTCTGGGCTATCGAGCATCACGAAACAATCGATCATGTGCTCGAGCACCTTTGGTCCGGCGAGACTGCCTTCCTTCGTCACGTGGCCGACGAGGATCACCACGGTGTGAGTCTGCTTCGCCAGTCGTGTGAAGAATGCCGCGGTTTCGCGCACCTGGGTGATGCTGCCCGGCACACTCTCTACGCTGCCGAGTTCCATCACCTGGATCGAATCGAGCACGACCACTAGCGGCCGATGCCGCTCGATCAGCGCGGCAACTTCTTCAGCGCGCGTTTCGGATGCGACACGCAGCCGATCGAGCGGTAGCTCCAGACGCCGCCCGCGCATCGCAAGCTGCTGCAGCGACTCCTCGCCGGAGACGTAGAGCACTTCTCCTTCCGCCGCGAGGGCGGTCGTCACCTGCAGCAGCAGCGTGCTCTTGCCCGCACCGGGTTCGCCGCCGATCAACACGACGGAACCGGGAACCAGGCCGCCGCCGAGCACGCGATCGAACTCGACGAAACCGGTTGGAATGCGAGCACTATCGTTGGAATCGACGTCGGCGAGAATCTGCACAGCCGGTGCAGTGGCCGCAAAACCCACCGCTGGCCGCGCGGGTTTGACTGGGCCGAGCGAAATGCGTGTCAGCGTGTTCCATGCGCCGCAGGCCGTGCACTGACCCTGCCACTTGCCGTGCTCGGCACCACAATCGTTGCAGACGTACGCGAGGCGCGCCTTAGCCATTTCGTCCAGCCATGTGCGCGGTCATCAGCGCATGTAGTCTTCGTATTCGTTGCGCGCCAGGTTTTCGAACTTCGTCAGATTACCGATGAACGCGAGCCGCACTTTGCCGATCGGCCCGTTGCGTTGCTTGCCGATGATGACTTCCGCGGTGCCTTTGTCGGGCGACTCGGGGTTGTAAACCTCGTCGCGATAGATCATCAGGATCAGATCCGCATCCTGTTCAATCGCGCCACTTTCACGTAGATCCGACATCAGCGGCCGCTTGTCGTTGCGGCTCTCGAGGCCGCGGTTGAGCTGCGATCCTGCCACCAGCGGGCACCGCAACTCTTTCGCGATCGCCTTCAGCGAGCGTGAGATCTCCGAAATCTCGCCGGTGCGATTGTCCGCCTTCTCGTTGCCGCGCATCAGCTGCAGGTAGTCGACCACGATCAGCTTCAACCCGCCCGCTTCGCGCGCGATACGACGCGCCCGCGTGCGCAGTTCGTTCGGCGTCAACGCCGGCGAGTCGTCCATGAACAACGCCTTGTCCTTCAACTGGCTAACGGCCGAGGTGAACCGCGGCCAGTCGTCGTCGTGCATGTCGCCGGTGCGCATCCGCGTTTGATCGATGCGACCGAGCGACGACAGCATCCGCATCACGAGCTGATCCGACGGCATCTCCATCGTGAACACGAGCACAGCGCCAGGCTCATCATTCATCAACGCGTGTTCGGCCATGTTTATCATCAACGCGGATTTCCCCATCGACGGACGACCCGCAATGATGATCAGGTCCGACGTCTGCAACCCGGCAGTCTTCTTGTCGAGATCGTCGAATCCGGTGGCGAGCCCCGTGATCGGATTGCGCGAGGCATACAGCGACTCGATGCGTTGCACCGCGCGCGTCAGCAGCGGCGCAACCCCTTCCGGACCCGCGTCGCGCAGGCGTCCTTCGTGGATGCGGAACACTTCGGATTCGGCCAGGTCGAGCAGTTCGCTGCTCGGCCGGCCCTGCGGCTGGAACGCCGACTCGGCAATCTTGTTGGCGGCCGAGATCAGCTGTCGCAAAGTCGAGCGTTCACGGACGATCTGCGCATACGCAAGCACGTTGCTCGCGCCCGGCGTCGTCTCCGCAATCTCGGCGAGAAAGCTGATGCCGCCGGCTTTGTCGAGGAGGCCGCGCGATGCAAGCGCCTCGGACAACGTCACCGCATCGAGGGGTTCGTTCGCATTCGCCAGACTCGCCATCGCGTCGAAGATGATCTGGTGCTGGGCGCGATAGAAATCGCGAGCGGTCAGAACGTCGGCGACGTTCAACCACGCGTCGTTGTTCAACATCAGACCGCCGAGCACCGATTGCTCAGCCTCGACCGAATGCGGCGGCACCTTCAGCTGCGCGGTAGCCGAAAGATTCGCATTCGGCGACGAGAGACGCGCAGGGTCCGAATCTGTAGCGGTGTCCGACATCACGGAGAGGCTTGCGTTGCGGGAGGAAGAGCCTCAGAGATTGAGGCCCATCCGTCAAGCAGCCGGCGCCCTTTAATCAGGAATGAAGGGGAAACAGGGTCAGAGCGACGTTTGATCCGCAGTGCAGACTGACCCTATTTATTCGGGAACGACGATGACCTTTACTGCAACGTTGACGTCGGTGTGCAGATGCACGTCGATCGAATACTCGCCGACCATACGGATGACACCCTCCGGCATGCGGATCTCGCTCTTCTCGACATCCGCACCCTGAGCCACGAGCATCTCGGCGATGTCGTGCGTGCCGACCGAGCCGTACAACTTGCCCTCTTCGCCGGCTTTGGCCGAGATCGTCACGATGACGCCTTCGAGTTTCGCGGCGCGACCCTGCGCTTCGCCCATCCGTTCCTGAGCGACGCGCTCCAGTTCGGCGCGACGGGCTTCGAACACCTCGCGGTTTTCCTTCGATGCGCGCACGGCCTTGCCTTTGGGAATCAGAAAATTCCGCGCGAAGCCGCTCTTGACGACGACTTCGTCGCCGAGGGCGCCGAGATTGACGATGCGTTCCAACAGAATGACGTTCACGATGTGCTCCCGGTCATTGATGCGCGTCGGTGTACGGCAGCAGCGCCAGGTAGCGCGCACGCTTTACGGCAAGGGCCAGCTGCCGCTGGTAGCGCGCGCTGGTACCGGTGATGCGGCTCGGCACGATCTTGCCGGTTTCGGTGATGTACTGCTTGAGCAGCTCGAGATCCTTGTAGTCGATTTCCTTGATGCCTTCGGCGGTGAAGCGACAGAATTTCTTGCGCCGGAATTGACGAGTCTCACTCATTCGCTTTCTCCCACTTCAGCTTCTTCTTCGGATGCGCGTGGCGCGCTCTCTGCTTCGCTGCGGCGCGCGGCCAGTTCTTCTTCGCGGCGCCGGTCGCGGTCGCGTTCTTTCTCCTGATCACGCAATTCCTCGGCGTAGATCTTCGAGATTTCGGTCGCCGGCTCGTTGCGTTTCATGATCAGGTTGCGCAGCACCGCGTCGTTGAAGCGGAACGCGCTCGACAGCTCTTCGAGCGTCTCGAGCGATACCTCGATGTTCATCAACACGAAATGGGCCTTGTGGATTTTCTTGACGGGGAACGTCAATTGCCGACGGCCCCAGTCTTCCAGACGGTGGACCGTGCCGTTGCCGCGTTCGATCAGAGCTTTGTAGCGTTCGATCATGCCCGGCACCTGATCGCTCTGATCGGGATGCACGAGAAACACGACCTCGTAATGTCGCATGGCGCCTCCTTATGGCGTAACGCTTCCGCTCAATGGGCGTGAAGCAAGGAGTGATTTGAGGAAAGGGGGCGCATTCTAGTGACGGCGCGAACAATTGTCACGACCGAATCCGGTCAATACTTCAATCACCACGCGTCGCCCGCTGGCGCAGCACCTCGAACAGCAGGATTCCGGTCGCGACCGAAACGTTCAGGCTCGACACGCCGCCGCGCATCGGAATCGAGACCAGTTCATCGCACGTCTTACGGGTCAGCTCGCGTATCCCTTTGCCCTCACCCCCCAGTACCAACACTGTCGGCCGGCAAAGATCCGCTTTGCTCCACGCAAGGTCCGCGTCTCCTGCTGCGCCGACGATCCACAGCCCTTGCCGCTTCAGCCAGTCCAGACGCCGCACCAGATTGGCGACCGCGACGATGAACAGCGACTCGGCCGCGCCGCTGGCCGCTTTTCGAGCCACTTCGCTCAGGGGTGCGCTGCGCCGCTTCGGCAACAGCACCGCATCGACCCCCGCCGCATCGGCACTGCGCAGACACGCACCTAGGTTTCGCGGATCCATGACGCCGTCCAGCGCGAGCAGCAGTTGGGGTTGCCGCAGCGACGAAAATCGCAGCTCCAGTTCCGCCTCGGAACCGAGCAGCGCCGCGGCCGTTTCCGCTACGACTCCCTGATGGCGAGCGTTGTGGGTAAGCCGGTCGAGCTGGCGCCGCGGACAAACTTCGACGTTCACCCGCGCCGATTCAGCGAGGCTCAACACCGTCTGGATTCGCTTGTCTGTACGGTCGGCCAGCACCAGCAACCGGCGCACGCGGTCCGGATCTTCGCGCAGCAGCGCCTCGACTGCGTGTATACCGAAGACGCGTTCGCTCACGAACGACCCCGGCGGCGCCGCTTGCCTCCTTTGGTGCCCGCAACGAGCAGATCGATCTTGCGCGATTCGATGTCGACGTCGGCAAGGATCACCTGCAGCTTGTCACCGAGTTTGATGCGTCGGCCGGAGCGTTCGCCGACGAGCGACATCGCCGCTGGATAGAACTCGAAGTAGTCGTCTCCCAGGTTCGATACGTGGAGCAGGCCCTGGATGAAGATCTTGTCGAGCTCGATGAACACGCCGAAATCGGTCACCGCGACGATGGTACCGGTGAACGTTTCGCCAACGAACTGCGCGGCGAATTCGCACTTCAACCAATCCGCAACACCCCGGCTGACCTCATCCGCGCGCCGCTCCGTCAGCGACAGATGTTCACCGATTTCATCGAGCCCACCCTGCGGTACAGGATGTGGAACCAGCTCGGCATCCAACACGCCGGCGATCGCGCGATGCACGACCAGATCGGCATAGCGGCGAATCGGCGACGTGAAATGCAGATAGCGCGGCAGCGCCAAACCGAAATGACCGATGTTCTTGGGGCTGTAGCGCGCCTGCATCATCGACCGCAGGATCATCGTTTCGAGAAGGCCTTTGTCGGGGCGATCACCGATCTGTGCCGCCACCGTCTGCAGGGTCTTCGGCGAAGGTGCCGCATCGCTCAAACGAATACCGGCGTAGGCGAGCGTTTGCCGCAACAGCTCGAACTTTTCCGGGGTCGGTCCCTCATGCACTCTGTATAGCGCGGGCGCATCGTGCTTTTCGAGAAACCGCGCGGCGCAAACGTTGGCCGAGATCATTGCCTCTTCGATTAACCGGTGCGCATCGTTGCGCACGACGGGTTCGATTCGCTCGAGTAGACCGTTTTCGAGAATGAGTTTCTGCTCGGGCGCATCGAAATCGAGCGCGCCGCGCTCTTCGCGCGCAGCAAGCAACGCCTTGAAGGCTTGATGCAGGGCTTTCAGCGAATCCGACACTTCACCTTCGAAGCCCCGGTAGCCGGCCTCGATGAACGCAGCAACCTGCGTGTACGTCAGCCGCGCGCGCGAAAACATCAACGCCGAGTAGAAGCGATAACTGGTGATCTTGCCGAGCGGCGACACCTGCATGTCGCAGACCATGCACAGCCGGTGTTCCTGCGGACGCAGCGAGCACAGACCATTCGACAGCGCCTCCGGCAGCATCGGCACGACCCGATCCGGCAGATACACCGAATTGCCACGCTCGCGCGCCTCGACGTCGAATGCCGACGCGAGTTTCACGTAGTGGCCGACATCGGCAATCGCGACCATCAGCCGCCAGCCACCCTTCGGCCGCGGCATGCAGCAGACCGCGTCGTCGAAGTCACGCGCGTCTTCGCCGTCGATCGTGACCAATGGAACATCGGTGACATCTTCGCGATCTCCGTGGCGCTTCGGATCGACGCGATCCGGTAGACCGCGCACTTCATCGTCAACCTCAGCGGGCCACTCGACCGGCACCCCGTGCGCGCGCAGCAACGTGATCGACGCGGCATGCAGGTCATCGCGCGGCGCCACCACGTCGACGACCCGACCGGTGAGTCCGAAGCTCTCCTCGCCAATCACCTCGGCCGCCACGGTGTCGCCATCCGCTGCAGCGCCATGACCGTTCGTTACGAGATAAACGCGGCCTCGAAAATCGCCTTCTGCGACCACGTACCAGCCACGTTCGTCGGCGATCGCACGGCCGATGACCGGCTTCGCCGAACGTGCAGTGACGGCCGAGATCACCGCTTGGCCCTCGACCAGCCGCGCGAGTACCGTATCGCCGACGCGCAGGCGCGAGTCGCGCGTCAGCCGTACCGGAAACACATCGCCGCCAGAACTGGGCACCAGCATGAGCCGCCCGCGGTCGCCACGACCAATGACGCCGTCGATCGACAGTTCCTCGGCGGCCAGTTGATACGCGCCGCGCCGATCGATGTGCAGGTCCCCTGAATGGCACAAACCCCGCAGCACGCGCCGCAGTTGATCGACGTCCGCGCCCTGGCGAACGCCGGCCAGGTCTCGAATCTCCGGCCATTTCATCGGCTTCTTGTGAGCGCGAAACAGTTCGAGCACGGCGCCCGGCGTCAACGAAACTTTATGTTCCACAGCGCGGGACTTTGCCGCGGAGCCAACGGATTTACTGCGGCGCTTGCGTTTTTCTGTCACGTTGACAACCCCGAAATCGGTGCGTAGAGTCGCCACCCGCTACTCGCCGGGGTGGTGAAATTGGTAGACGCGCTGGCTTCAGGTGCCAGTGGGGGAAACCCCGTGGAGGTTCAAGTCCTCTCCTCGGCACCACTCCTCGGCAGCTCAAGCACTTACACTCTCGATCGGCCTCGCTGGTACACAAGTGGTACACGTACGAGGCGTTCCATGGCCCGGATCTATCGGGCGGCATCCTACCGACTGAGGCGCGGCGCGTCTTGGTATTTCCGGCTGCGCCTCCCCACTGAGATCCAGTCGGCCGCAGGCCGAGCCGAGCTACGCTTAAGCTTGTAAAGAGCGGCGAGGGGTGTCGTATCACCCCTTCAGCCATGGACCGCCTTCCCCTGTAGGGTCGCATCTTCGAACGAGCGCCCTCGATTGATCCGATGAAGTACCGTTGAATACTTCAATTTCAGCACCTTCGACCACGCCCAGAGCGATTTCCGCTTGCCGTTGTATCTGTAGAATCGTTCGGTCTTAGCATCGGGCCGACCGGTGCGTCCTGGTGGAGTCGATGCATCCCGTGCCTTCGTCCATCCGGCGAAGTCGGCTGTGGTAAATGGGAGCATTGACTCGCGCTTGACGCATCGCCTCAGCGATAGTCGTTCGAACGCCACCGATGGCAATTGTTGGGGATCTGCGTGCCTTGGCCGGTTTGCTCGATGCGCGCTCACGAGACCGGCCGGTTCGGATTCGGCTACGGTAAAGGTCAGGCGTTTCGCTCGGATGGAGATCCGGCAGGTGTCGCTTTGCCATATCAGTCTGACTCCTCTGCACGGTGTGGCTTGATGCCTACCTGACACTCAACAACGTCGCCGCTATGCTCTATCGAACGCGCGAACTGGAAGCGTCTGGGCGTGTTTGATTGCAAGTACAAAGCGTTCATCAGCTATAGCCATAAGGACGAAGAGTGGGTTCGTTGGCTGCATCGAGCACTAGAAAGCTACCGAATCCCCAAGTACTTAGTAGATGGATTGCAACTGCCCAGCAACAGATTGTCGCCCATATTCCGCGATCGAGATGAATTGGCCTCCTCAAATGATTTGACAGCCGAAATCAAAGCTGCGCTTAACGAATCGGAGAATCTCATCGTCGTTTGCTCACGGTCGGGCGCTGTTTCCCGCTGGGTGAACGAGGAGATTGTTGAGTTCAAGAAACAAGGAAAAGAAGGCCATATCTTCTGCGTACTCGTAGATGATCCGGCTGTTAGTTTTCCGCCGGCTGCACTAAGAGATGTTGATGGTGATGGTTTTGCAACCTTTCAGGAGTCGGAACCTCTCGCCGCTGATCCCAGAGCACAATCCGATGGCAAACGAGGTGCAATTCTAAAGCTGGTCGCTGGAATGATTGGCGTGGGTCTAGATGACCTGCGCCGGAGAGACCAGCAACGACGACAGCGAAATCTCCTAGCCATTTTGACAGGATCAATCGTTGGAATGGCACTGACCAGCACACTCGCGTTGTGGGCGTTTCTAGCACAGCAAGAAGCCAACTCCGCTCGTAAAGAGGCAGAAGCTCACCGAGCCAGTGCAAACGACTTGCTGTCATTCATGATCGGTGATCTTCGAGTCAAACTCGATGAGGTTGGTCGTCTGGATATCTTGGACGACGTGGGAGAACGAGCGCTCACCTATTTCTCCAAGCTTGATAAGGAATCATTGTCGCCGGATGAGCGGCTACTCAACGCAGTCACCATTCGCCAGATTGGACAAGTCCGTTCGTCGCAAGGTCACCTCGATGCAGCCGTCGAAGCCTACAAGATGAGTGCGGTCGCATTGCGAGAACTCCACGAGGAAATGCCGTCAAATGAGGAATTCACATTCGAGTTGTCGCAATCCGAGTTCTATGTTGGATCTGTGTACTACTCTCGGCGGGAACTCCCAGAAGCTCAACAGAAGTTTCATGAATACATGCGCCTAGTTTCGATGCTCTCGGGCGCTGAACCTGAGAACGAAAAGTACACGCTCGAAACTGCCTACGCGTACGCCAATTTGGCAGTTGTAGCACTAGCAATGGGACAGTTGGACCAAGCCGCGTCGCTAATGTCGGAAGGTGTTGCAAGAATGAAACGGCTAGTCGTTGAGTTCTCCACCAACCTCCTCTATCGACGGGAACTTGCCGAAAGTTTGAGTTGGCTTGGAGAGCTTGAGACTCGCCGTGGTAACCCCAAAGAAGCGAGCGATTGGGAACAACAGACCATTGACGAAATGCGCATTCTTGTCGCAATGGACCGTTCTCCCGATCATCTCTCACGATATGCGAGTCACCTTGCGGTATATGGCCAGAAGCGAGCAGACCTCGGCGACTTCTCAACAGCTATCAATTTCTACGATCAAGCGCAGGAAATCCTAAGCGAACTGACAGATCACGATCCCTCAAACGCAGATTGGCGCTTTAGGTTGTACACAGTAATCGCTTCGTCAGCGCGCGCTCACTACCGATTGAACAAGATAGAAACAGCTACAGCGCTTTTTGAACGTGCAGACAAAGGATTTGGTGATCTAGTAGCAACGCGTCTGAAAACTGAGGATTCCAAGCTCGGTGAACTAACGGCCGAGGTAGGATTGACCCAGATTGATCGAACCCGAACTGAACTTGCATATAAATTGGGGAAAATCACTGTATCAGCGAAGTCTGGCGAGGCGTTGTTTGATGGCTACCTACTTGACGGGGATCTGAAAGCAGCTTCGGGTGATTTACATGCCGCAAGAGGTTCTTGGTCGTCAGCACAAAAAGTCCTTACTACGTTGCAAGACACTGCGGACTTTGGTTGGAAAAAGCGTTCCTCTGCAGAATTACTACATCGCATCGGAAAACACGACGAAGAGTTGGAGCTAGTTATGGAGCTCCAATCCAGGGGATATTGGGTAGAGGCACTTCATTAGCGTGGCAATCAGTCTAGGGTTCCTGTCTGAAGATCTGAACGCTGCGCTCTCCCTTGTGACGACCACCGCGCCTCTCACCTACCCATTTGGCCACGCAATCACCGCGGCGGATCGGACAGATCGTTCGACCCCTGGATGGAAGAATCTGACGATTTCATGCTTCGATGCAGCGAGACGAGGCGCGGTCGGGAGCATCTGACCGAGCACAGCGGATTTTCTCGACCACTGCGTAGTTCAGGAACAATATCCAGCCGCAGGGAAGTCCGTTGGCGCTCAGTCCTTGAAGAAGTCAGCCTGATGAAAAGGCCCTTCGCTGCGTACCAGGGTCAAGAACCGCACGTCTTCGTGTGCTATGCGCACGAGGATGCCGAACAGGTGTATCCGGAGATCCAACGCCTGCACGAACGAGGCGTGCGGATCTGGTACGACGAAGGCGTCTCGCCAGGGGCGCGCTGGACCGATGAACTGGCGAGCAAATTGACGGAAGCATCCGTCGTGCTGTTCTTCTGCACGCCGCGGTCGGTCAGGAGGAAGCACTGCCAGAACGAACTGAACTTCGCGATCGACAAAGAGCGGCCATTGCTGGTTGTCCAGGATGGTCCGGTCGATTTGCCGCCGGGAATGCAATTGCAGTTGGGACCTCAGCAATCGATTCTGAAGCACGAACTGAGTGAGGAGCAGTATGCCGACAAGCTGCTCGCCGCGATCGATCGGTACCTAGTGAGTGGGCCGCCGCCCGCGCCGCCAGCTCCGAAGTCAGCCAGATCGCGGACGCGCGGCCTCCGTCCTCTGCACTATGTCGCCGTCGCCGGCGTTGCCATTGTCCTGACAGCACTGCTGTGGCGCATGTGGCCGTCGTCAACCTCGGAGTCTCAAGCGGTTGGTACTCCGTCCGCATCAGTCAACGTGGAGTACACCGTCGCGGTGCTACCATTCCGTGCCTTGAGCAGCGACGCCGCAACGGCGACGTTTGCACAAGGGCTGACGGATGAACTCATCAACGAATTGTCTGGGCCGAAGACCGACGAGGTTCGGCGGATGTTCCCGCCTCTGCTGTACGGGCTGCGCGTCGCGTCCGCCCGATCAACGCTACGCTACCGCGATACGAACGACGACCTGGCAACGATAGGACGAACGCTCGGTGCCGGTTATCTGGTAGAGGGTAGCGTGCGTTCCGGCGGTGACAGGGACAGGGTCACCGTCCAGCTCATCCATGCCGCAGACAACGATCCGGTCTGGTCCCACACCTACGATGCGTCCATGGCGGATTCCCTGACGGCGCAGAGCGACGTTGTCCACCATGCCGCGAGACGCATCGCGTGGATGGTCCCCGACATGTACAGAGTGGGTAAATCGGCATTCGCCAATTCGGCGGCGCAGGAATACTTCGTCCGAGGGAATCGTGAACAGATGGATTTGCTCACGGGGGGCGATGTCGATATCGCGGCGATGCTCGCGAACATGGAGAAATCGCTCGAATTGGACCCTGACCACGTCTGGACGTACCAGAACGTGATCTCCGCCTATCTGGACCTCATGGACCAGTCGATGGAACCCGTGCAAACCGTCGCGCCGATCGCGGAACTGCTGACGCGCGCCGCCGACTTGTTGAAATCTGGCGTCGCTACGTTCGGACTCACGCAGTCTCACTTGGATGCGCTCGCCGCGCACTACAGTCTACTGAAGCTTGAATATGCCACCACAAGCCAATACGTGCGTGACGTGTTGAGTGTGAATCCGAATAGCGCCGGCGCGCTGGCTGTGAAATCAGATTCGTTGCTCCATCAAGAGCGGCCGGATGAAGCGCTCGCCTTCATGCGACGTGCCGTCGACGGGGCGCCAACGGGTTCTAGGGGGCAGCTCAGTCTCGCGCGATTGCTGCGCACCCGCGGGCAATCTTCCGCCGCGGTGAAGACGATCGACAGTGCGCTCGAGCTGTATCCTGGCGAACTCGGCAAAGCACAACTGCTGCTCGAGCAAGCCAACGCCCACGTCGCACTTGGCAAGCCCGAGCGTGCCGCGACGCTGGTGGATCTGGCGTGGGATCTGTGTGGCACCAATCATCCAGACCTGTTTCCAGCAGCGTTGGCTACAACCCGACGCGCCGATCGCGCCCGCGCGATCCTACGTGATCTCGAAGCCGCCAGTCATGGCCGAAGATTCAGTCCGGTGGACATGATTGAAGGCTACGTCGCACTCGGTGATCTCGATGCGGCGTTCCGTTGGATCGATCGGGCCGTCGATGCGCGATTCGAACCGGTGGTGCGCTGGATGCACCTGGTCACGGTATCTGTTGCCGGAGTATGGCCGACAACGCTGACCAGCGACCCGCGCTGGCAACAAGCCTATGCGAAGCTGCCGAGGGTTGAGGGAGCCTGATCAAAAGTCCGTTGCCGCGTACCCGACGGTCCTAAGGGTCTAGGGATTCCGGCAACTTCATCTTGCGCAGGAATGCCTTGAAGCGGCGGTTTCCGGCGACATTCTTGAACAGATGCTCGCCGACGATTTGGAGAAGATCAGGATCCTTGTGCTCGTACACGCGTTCGAGCCATTGCAGTGCCAGATCGTGATCTTGGCGCGACGCTGCTGGCGGAGGGCGAAGCGGAGGCAGCGCTTGCAATGGTGGGGCAGGAAGTACACGAGGGATATGCTCCTCCCGATCGTCCTGCAGGCAAGGGCCCTTCTCGACTCTCCACAATTGTCTCCCCGAAAACACCGCCAGCGCGGTTCAGGTCGCCAGTGTTGCCTTCAGCCCGTTCAGCGCATCGAGGCACTCGATGTACTCGTCGAGGTTTCGATACCGCACCGCGCACACCAGCCGTTCCAATCCAAGCGCGTTGTATTGCGCCACGAGTTCGTTTGCCCGGTCGGGCTCGGCGAGTGGCAATCCGGCCATCGCGGTGACCGGTCCTGTCTCGGCATTCATCTCGTCGGCCAGCACCCGAAACCGATCCAGATCGTGCTCGAGCGACACCGGATCGTGCGCCATCGGTAGCCAACCGTGACCGAAGCGCAGCGCCCGGCGCAGCGCATGCGGGGCTCGCCCACCGATGTAGATTGGCGGTGCCGGAGGCTGCGGCTTGAATAGGAAGGTCTGACCGTTTTGCGTCACCACCTCGCGGCTGAAGCACGTTGAGAGGAACTCGAGCAGATCGTCGGTGAGCCGACCGCGCTGGTGGCGATCCACGCCCAAGGCCTTGAACTCGGCGTCCATCCAGCCGACCCCGAGACCCAGCAACAGACGGTGCCCGGTGAGTTCCTGTACCGAGGCAATGGCCTTGGCCGTCGGCAGCACACCTCGGTAAGGCGCGATCAGAACGCCGACGCCCAGCTTGATCTGCTTCGTGGCACCACCCAGCCACGCAAGCGTGGTCAGCGGATCGGTATAGCGGCCGCCGCTGCCCTCGGCGTCGTCGGGTGGGATCGCAATGTGGTCTGTGATCCACACGGACTCGAAGCCGAGCGTCTCGGCGCTGCGCGCCGCAGACTGCATCAGCTCCGGCGTGCTCTCGGGACCCATGTTTCTGAGGGTGACGCCGAGTTTCATGATCAGGCCAGCCGTCCCTCCACCATGCCGCGCACCATCTGGTGGAAGTCGTACGGGTATACCAGCGCGAGCTGCGAGGCTTCCTCGAGCGCCTTCGCGGACTCGTCATCGAGCACGATGTCCACGGCGGCAAGGTTGTCCTCGAGCTGGGCCATGGTGCGCGCGCCGAAGATCGGCGACGTGACACCCGGCTGATGCATGCACCACGCCAGCGCCACCTGTGACGGAGTCTTGCCGATGCCCTCGGCGACCTGGATCAGCGTCTCGGCGATGTCGAGATTCTTCGCGTTGGTGTAGCGGGCATTCTGGTTGGCCTGGGTCGCGGCACGCGAGCCCTGCGGCAGCGCTTCGCCGCGGCGGACTTTGCCCGTCAGGACGCCGCCGCCGAGCGGACTCCAAGGGATGAGGCCGATGCCCTCCTCGATGCAGAGCGGCACGTGCTCGCGCTCGATGTAGCGGCACACCAGCGAATACTGCGGCTGCAGGCAATCGTAACGGGCGACGCCGAGGTCCTTCGCCAGGGCGGTCGCTTTCATCAGATGCCATGCGGAATAGTTGGAGCAGCCGATGTAGCGCACCTTGCCGGCCCGCACACAGTCGTTCAGCGCAATCAGCGTCTCGTCGAGCGGCGTGGTCGGATCGTATGCGTGCACCTGGTAGAGATCGATGTAGTCGGTGCCGAGCCGCGCAAGGCTCGCATCGACGCTGTCGAGGATGTGTTTTCGGGAGAGCCCCATATCGTTGAGACCAGCCCCAGTCGGGCCGGCTACCTTGGTGGCGAGAATCACGTCCTTTCGCTTGTGCCCGATCAGGCGGCCGGTGATCTCCTCGGCGACACCGTCCACGTACACGTCGGCGGTGTCTACGAAGTTGCCGCCCGCCGCCAAAAATGCGTCTACGATCCGTTTCGCCGTCGCCTCGTCCGAGCCCCACTCCTTGTTGCCGAAGGTCATGGTGCCGAGGCAGAGCGTCGAGACCTTGAGGCCAGTGCGGCCGAGCTTGCGGTATTTCATGGATTCTCCGTAAAAGCTGCTGGGTCCATTCAGGATGCCAGAAATCTGAGTGCCACCGTTCATGGGACTATGTGACGAACTGGCACGCCAGTATGCTGGTCGGCGCGCCACTGGCGCCGAGCTTCTCGACCTGCGGTGGAAAACCTGCAATGCGGCGGACACACAATCCCGAGGATTTAGAACAGATCGAACTCGAATTGATCGACGACGGCGCCAAGCGCGTGCACGCATTTGCCGGAAGAATGATCGTCGAATGCAACAGTGGCCCTCACCAGGGTACGACGCTCTACGTCGATAGCGCGCATCACTACATCGGCTACAACGTCGCCGCGCGACGATATTGGGTCTTCGATCATGATCCAGACGACGATGAGATCGAATCGTACTGCGACACCGATGAGGAATTTCTGGCCGCTATGCTGAAACTCGGACGCAAAACCGAATTCTAGCCAGGGATCACGAGGAGGCGTTCACCTTCCTCGGCAACACCTCCCACGCCACCCCTTTTCCAAACTCACTCGTTCGCGCTAGAGACCGTTCGATCCGGCCGTTTCGGCTTTCTCACCCTGTGCCTCCAGCAGCTTGTCCTCATTGGCACGCTTGACGACATAGAGTCGGATGTCCTCGATCTGCGCGGGCGTCATGTTCGCCGACCAGCCGACCATCCCCGCCTGCGTCAAGATGCCGTCATGCACGATCCGCTGCCACAGCTTCGGACTGTTGATCGCAGCCGAGTGACGCAGATCCGGTACCAGACCACCGGCCGCCGCTGCATTGCCGTGGCACACGCTGCAGCTGTTGGCGAAGGAGCGGTTGCCGGCGGCAATCTGATCGGGCTTGCCGGTAGACGGTGGCGGGTCGAGCACCGCTTGCGACTGCGGCGTGAGCGGCGGCAATTGCGCTGCACCGTCGAGTTTGAACACCAGCAGACGGCTGACGTTGCGAACCGAACCTGACTTGCCGGCCAGCAAGCCGGCATTCAAATCCCAGACCCCGCCCCACCCCGAGAGAATCGCGACATATTGCGTGTTGCCAACCGAATAGGTCATCGGCGCGGCGACCACACCGGTCTGGGTCGGGAAATGCCACAAGAGTTTGCCGGTATCTGCGGTGTACGCGCGGAACTCGCCACCGGCGGTGCCTTGAAACACGAGGTTACCGGCGGTGGCGAGCGTGCCGCCATTCGTCGGCCCTGCATGCTGCACCGTCCAGCGCGCCTTGCGCGCCACGGGGTCCCACGCGAGCAGCGCGCCGGTGGTGGCCTTCGCAGCTTCCGCTCGCAGCTTGGCGTCGGCCGGCATATCGCCCGCGTCGGCGTTGAGGCCAAGTTGGAAGCCGACCTCGCTGGGTTTCCAGTCCTTCGATGCCGCCGCATACGTGAAGGCCACCTCGTTGGCCGGTATGTACACCAGACCGGTCTGGGGGCTGTACGACATTGGATTCCAGCTATGCGCGCCAGTCGCGCTCGGCAGACTGGTGAACGGCTTGCCCGTTACATCGTATTTCGCTTCGGGATTGACGTTCGGATAACCGGTGACAGGATCGAGCCCAGATGCCCAGTTCACCGTCGCGAAGGCGGTCCCCGAGATGAATTTGCCGGTTTTCGCATCAAGTACGTAGAAGAAACCGTTCTTCGGCGCGTGCATCACCACGCGTTGCGGATTGCCGTCGATCGTCAGGTTGGCGGCGATGATCTGTTGGTCCGAATCGAAGTCCCAACGATCTTCCGGCGTCTCCTGAAAATGCCACACGTACTCCCCCGTGTCGGGACGAATCGCTACGATCGATGCGGTGTAGAGATTGTCGCCCTCCGTCGTATTGCGAACGGCAGGATTCCAGGGTTCTGCGTTGGCTGTGCCGAAATAAACGAGGTCGGTCTCCGGATCGTAGGTGATCGAATCCCACACCGTTCCACCGCCGCCGAGCTTCCACCACTCGCCGCTCCAGGTCTTCGCGGCGGTCTCGAGGTACTTGCCTTCGAACGGCTTGGACGGATCGCCGGGAACCGTATAGAAGCGCCATACCTGCTTGCCCGTTTCGGCATCGAATGCGGCGAGATAGCCGCGGGTGAGATATTCCGAACCCGCCGCGCCGATCAGCACCTTGCCTTTGACGATTCGCGGTGCACCGGTGATCGCCATGTGTGAGCCTTCGGGAATGCTTTGCGTGTCCCACACGACTTTGCCGGTGCCGGCGTCGAGCGCCACCACGTGACCGGCGAGCGTTCCGACGAATACTTTGCCTTTGTAAACCGCTACCCCGCGATTGACGGCATCGCAGCAGACATCGACCAGCTTTTCGCGCGGCACGTGCGGGTCATACGCCCACAACGGCTTGCCGGTCGCGGCGTCGAACGCCTTGACCATCGACCACGCCGTCGAAACGTACAGTACGCCGTCGACGACAATCGGCGTTGCTTCCTGGCCACGCGCGGTGTCGAGATCGGAGAACCACTGCAGGCCAAGCTTGTCGACATTGGACGCATTGATCGCGGTCAGCGGCGAGAAGCGCTGCTCGTCATAGGTGCGACCGTACGACAGCCAGTCGGCACCATCGTCTGCCGCCGCGAGCAGCCGCGCATCGTCGACGGCGGCAAACTTGCGAGCTTCGACGTCAGCGGGCGGCGTGGACGCATTGTCGGCGCTGGCCGCCGTACCTCCACGATCGGACTCGGAACATGCGCCAAGCGCGATCGCACACAATGAAAGCAATACACTCGCAGCCAGCTTCGATCGGTTCACTGTTCCCCCCAAGACTGTTTTCCCCACAGAAGACGTGCCGACCCGCAATGGGTCGGTTACCCGATGCTGCCGATAAGGAGCGTCCCTGTCGATAGCATCGATTCCCCGCACCACTCACATGTTCAATTCATCTCGTAGCCGCCGGCGACGCTCAAGCTCACGCCGGTGATGTTCGGCGCCGATGCAAGAAACACCGCAGCCGCGCCCATGTCCTGACCCGTCTGCGGGCGGCCCAGCGGAATCATCTCGTGCATCGCGCGTTCGAACTCGGCAGTCTTGGCGTTCTGATCGAGCGTGTTCATCGGCATCAGGTGTTCGAGCCACATCGCGGTGCCGACCACGCCGGGGCAGATCGCGTTTACGCGTATGTTGTCCGGCGCGAGTTCCGCTGCCAGCGCCTGTGTAATGCCGATCGCCGCGAACTTCGAGCCGCAGTACGCAACCATATTACGATAGCCTTGCTTGCCGGCAATCGACGCGGTGTTGACGATTGCCGCGTCTTTCGAGCGACGCAACGCTGGCAGCGCCGCGCGCACCATCAGATAGATGCCCTTGGTGTTGACCGCGAAGATTCGGTCCCAATCACGTTCGACGAACTCGGCAATCGGGCCGGACTGCACGACGCCGGCATTGTTGATCAGCACGTCGAGGGCCCCGAAGGCGGCGACTGTGGCGGAGACGGCGGCGTCGCAGCTCGACGCATCGGTGACATCGAGTTCGGTGGCTTTCACCTCGCCGATCCCCGCCTGTTCCCGCGCGCTGCGCTGCAACGCATCGGCATCGGACAGTTCGTACGTCCAGTCGGACGCCTTCGCGCCGAGATCGCCGATCATCACTTTCGCGCCGGCGCGCAGAAACGCTTCCGAGATCGCGCGGCCGATGCCACGCGCACCACCGGTGACCAAAACAACTCTGCCCTGCATGTGATCCTGCATCTCGTCATTCCCCTACCTGCACTCGACCGGTACCTTGCACCGTCAGGCGCGGCCGACGCAATCCGAACCGAACAGAGCCATCGACATGCCGAGTATGCCGAACAAGCCCAACCCGATGAAATCGAACGCCCACGACGCAATCCTGACGTATGACCTCGGCACCACGCGCATCAAGGTCGCGCTGTTTTCGGTGCGCGGCCGATTGATCGGTCAGCGCGCCGCACGACATCAGGAGTTTCAGCACGACGATTTCAGCTGGCAGGACGCCGATACATGGTGGAGCGATACGGTTCGCCTCACGCGCGAGTTGCTTATGCGAATGGCGCCCGGAGCGAAGGCGCGACGCGTCATCGCGATCTCCGTATCCGGCCGCGGCGGTGCGGCGGTGTTCATCGGCCGCGACGGCACCGTGATCGGTCAACCGTGGTCCGACCGCCGCCACAAGGGCGAACTCATCGCGCTGAACGAATGGCGCAAAGGTGGCGCGCACGTTTCGAACTATGCCGCGGCGCTGCTGGCGAAGAAGCAATGGTTCGCGGCCAACGAGCCTGCTCGAGCGCGGCAATTGCGCCATGTGCTGTACGCCAAAGATTTCCTCATCTACCGGCTGACTGGCAACGCGGTCACCGACCCAAGCAGTGGACCAGACGCGGGCGCCTGGGACGCGGACGCGCTCGAACACACCGCATCTGCCAATCTGGTGCCGCGGGTCGCGATGCCGTGGGACGTCGCCGGGCCGCTCGATGCGCGCGCCGCGACCGCGCTCGGACTCGATGCGGGCATCCCGGTTGCGGTCGGCGCACACGATGGCATCTGCGCGAACGTCGGTGCGGGGGCAGGTTATCCGGGCGCATATGCGATCACCCTCGGCACCCACGCGGTCGTCCGCGCGATCCGGCGCGAGATTCCCGTCGGGTCTTTCCGCTTCTACGGTCTGCCGCCGGATCGTCATGTGATCGGCGGCAACGCAGTCATGGGCGGGCGCGCGGCGGATTGGTTTCTCGATCTGATCTTCGGCACCAGCGACCGTTCACGGGCACGCCACTTCAAGGCAATGGACGCCGCCGCGGCGCGTGTACCCGCCGGCGCCGCGGGCGTGCGGTTTCTGCCGTTTCTGTCCGGACAGGTCGCGCCCGCGGCGCGCCCCGGCGCGAGTGCGGTGTTCACCGGCCTGCGCACGTCGCACGACCGCGCCGACACTTATCGCGCGGTGCTCGAAGGCGGCGCCTTCGCGATCCGCGCGATCTTCGATCAGATCCATGCGTGGTGCGGCGATCCCGCCGTGATCCGTTTGACGGGCAGCGGCTCCCGCAGTGCGATCTGGTGCGAAATTCTCGCGAACGTGATCGGCCGTCCACTCGAGGCGTCAGACGAGGCCGTAGAGGGGCGAGGCGCGGCGATCTTTGCCGCTGTCGCGCTGGGTATATTCCCCGACTACGACCGCGCCGCGTCAGCGCTGGTGCATGTGAAGCATCGCTACATTCCGGACGCAGCGCTCACCAGTGAATACGCAACGCTCTATCGAGACTGGCAGACTGTCGCAGATGCCACTCAATCGCTCGATCGACGCCCCGACTAGTCATGCTGGAAAAACCCAATCTGAACGACGAAACAATCACCGCGAAGCTGCGCCAACACTATGCGCTCGATGTGGTCTCGCTCGATTTCCTGCCGATCGGCAACGATGTGGGCTCGTATGTCTATCGCGTCGAGAGTCGGCACAACGCATTTTTTCTCAAAGCCCGCCGTGCGCCGATGTACGAGCCGAGCGTGGTTGTACCACACCGTCTGAATGAAGGCGGCCTGCGAGAGGTGGTTGCGCCTTTGCCTACGTCGAGCGGCGCCCTATGGGTTCCACACGGCGCGTTCAACCTCATTCTTTATCCCTTCATCGATGCGCGCACCGCGATGGAGGCAGGTTTGACGGCGCAACAGTGGACGCAACTCGGCAGCGTGCTGAAGCGGATACACAGTTTCGAACTTGCACCCGGGATTCGGCAGTTGGTGATGAGCGAAGCGTTCGAGCAGCCTTATTGGGTCGGCGAAATGCAACGGTTGCAGGCGAAAGTGGACGCGTCCGATCCACGCGACGACGTCGAAGCGGAACTGATCGGGTTCTGGACCGAACGCCAGGCCCAAGTCGAAGCATTGATGAACCGGGCGCAGGCGCTGGGTCGTTCACTGCACGATGCGCCACGCCGCTTCGTGTTGTGCCATAGCGATATTCATACCGCGAACGTGCTGGTCGAATCCGGCGGCGCGCTGCACCTCGTCGATTGGGATCAACCGATCTTCGCGCCGAAGGAACGCGATCTGATGTTCTTCGGCACCGGCCTGACCACCGGCGGCAGCGGGGACGACACACGCAGATTCTACGAAGGCTACGGACCCACCCGGGTGGACCGCGAAGCCTTTGCGTACTACCGGTATGCGTGGGTCATGCAGGATTGGGTTGCCTACGGCGCGGAAGTTCTGCTCTACGAGGATCTGGGCGAACTCACCCGCCGCAATTCGCTGCGCAGGCTGAGAGAGATGTTTGCTCCGGGCGATGTCGTCGACGTCGCGTATGCCAGCGATGAGCAGCTTCGACGCGAGTGACCGTACCTTTACGAGCGCGGAACGCTCAAAGACGGCTCAGGCCAGCGGTGGCACGAGTCCGCGCCAACCGCGCGTCAAAGCCAGCGCACACAGACGGGCGCAGCAATGCCTTCGAACGGCGCCGCCAACAGATTCGGCCGGCCGCTCTGCGGATCGATCCGAAACGCAACCAGATTGTCCGAGTCACGATTCGCCACCAGCATCGCATCGCCTTGTTGTGTCAACGCGAAGTGTCGCGGATGACGGCCCAGCGTGGCGACGGTCCCCCGCAGGTCCAATTCGCCGCCCGCACCGATTGCATACCACGCGATCGAGTCGTGACCACGGTTGCCGATGTACAACCAGCGGCCATTGGGATGCCGCGCGATCTCGCTCACCGCGCTGCGGCCAGCGAATTCTTCCGGCAATGTGCTGCGCCAACCGACCTCGTGCAAACTGCCGTCGGCGGCAACGCGCAATCGCGACACCGTGTTGTCCAGTTCATTGCTGAGCCAGCCGGCGTTCGATTCGCCGAAGCACAGGTGGCGCGGGCCGGCGCCGGGGTGAATCGCGCAGCGCGAGCGCTCCGCCAGCGGCCTGCCAGCGTACTGCACGATGCAATCCTGACCGAGATCGGTCACGTAGATTGAATGCTCGCCAACGAGCACGTAGTGGGGATGCGCGGATGTCTGACGGCGCGGATTCACCGACGCGCCGTGGTGCCGCCACGTCTGCGACGCGCCGCTGAACCGGCCGCGTCGATCCAGTTTGAACACGCTGATCGTGCCGCAGCCGTAATGGGCCACCGCCAGCGCCGTATCGCCCAGCAACGCGAGATGACACGGCGCATGTCCTTCCGACGAAATGCGTTGCCGTTCGATCAAATGATCGCGGCCCACGTCGATCAATGCAACGCCACCGGGCGCTGCAGGCGTCTCGTTCACGACGTACGCCAGCGGCAGGCGCGGATGCAATACGACGAACGACGGATCCGGCGTCTGACATTCGGCGAGTACATCGATGTCACCGTTCGCGTCCATCGCGCACAGATACAGACCCCGCGACGCGCGGTGCGACGTATAGGTTCCAACCAGAAATCGCCGCAACATCGATTACGGATTCCTGCCTTCGAACCCGCTCTTCAAATGCGCTGCATCGGACGCGTTCGGAGGGATCTGCACGGCGTCGCCACCTGGCCGAGATGCGGTGCGAGCCGAGACGGGCCGACCCCTGCGGTGGTTACATCCGAATGACGGATCTCGGCGGTGTCGGATACATCGATGCCGAGTACGGTTGCCTCGTCCATCGTCGCAAACGCGGCCGCGCGATCGAGACCTCGGCCAATCAATGCCTTCGCGCCTCCGATGCTGCCGAACTGCCGCGGCCAAGCACCACGGACCCGAGTGGGCTGGGTTCCAGCGCCTGTTCGTGGGTGGCCATCGATCGATCCTCATGCTCGGTCGGAGCGGCTGCCATCGCTCCTCGAAAAAACCGTTTCGCGGTTCCACGATTCTGTCCCACAAACGCTGCCGAACGCACCCGTCTCAGCGAAAAAGGGATTGACACATCCGTAAGCAATGACTTACGGTAAGCATCCGCTAACGCAACGAGCAAACGACCGGAGCGATTCCTACCGATGGTTCTTGACCTGTTTTCACCCACCAAGCCATGACGAAGCGACACTTGGCATTCAAAGCGCTGGCAGACGCCACGCGTCGCGATGTTTTCGAGCGCCTCGCGACGAGACCCAAGGCCGTCGGTGAACTGGCAGACGAGATGCCGGTCACCCGCCCAGCCGTTTCGCAGCATTTGAAGGCGCTCAAGACGGCCGGGCTCGTGACAGAACGTCGCGACGGGACTCGGCGGGTGTACCAGATCGACCCCAACGGTCTGGGTGAGGTGCGCGCGTGGCTCGATCGCTTCTGGGACACCGCACTCGCGGCCTTTCAAGCCGAAGTCGTTCGAAGTGCCGAAGAAGCGCCAAACACAGAAAGGAGAACGCCGCAAAAATGAATCGCACGACCCATCCTGCACCGGTGCGCAAAACGGTAACCGTCCCGGCGACCCCCGAACGCGCATTCGAAGTCTTCACTGCCGGCTTCGACCGTTGGTGGCCGCGTTCGCACACGATTGGCAAAGGTGCGCTAAAAAATGCGGTCTTGGAGCCCGGAGTGGGCGGCCGCTGGTACGGCGTCGATGATGACGGTAGCGAAACCGCATGGGGCGACGTGCTGATCTGGGATCCGCCCGCGCGGCTGGTGCTCGCGTGGCGTATCGGCACGGATTGGCAGCATCATCCGGCCCTGCTGACCGAAGTCGAGGTCACGTTCACTGCTCAGGCTGCCGGCATGACGCGGGTTGATCTCGAGCATCGCCATCTCGAACGAATGGGCGCCGACGGCGCACGCGACACATTCGACGGCCCTAACGGGTGGGGCGGCATTCTCCAGGGCTTCGCCGACGTGGTTCGCGCCGGCTGAAGACCACCAATCAAGCATCGGAGGACGGAACCGCGCCGATGCTCGGCGGGCCGGTGGACGAAGCCGCCGTTGCGAAGGCGATCCCCGGGGCGACCACGCGTGTTCGCGCCCTCGAACAATTGTTGGGCGATTCAGCCTACATGGCCGGCGCATGGTGAGCCTTGCGGATCTGATGCTGATCGCGCACTTGGCATTGTTCCCCGCTTCGCCGGAGGACGCGACGATTCTCGAAGGATCGCCACTGCTGACCTGGGTCGACCGAATGCGCGACCGATCGAGCGTACAGGTAACGAATACGCAAAAACGGATGGCCGTTGCAGCTGCGCCCTGAAAACGCAGCGGCAGCTTTGTCCTCGATTCTTGCTGCGCCCCAACCCATACAGTGACTGTATCCCTCCGCATCGCGTTATCGTGGCGCGACACCGCAGCTGGACAGAACATGCTCGAAACGTTGTTGCGCAACGCGGTCGCGATACCGGTCATCGCACTCGATCACGTCGATGATGCCGTGCCGCTGGCAACGCGACTCGCCAAAGCCGGGTTGACGCTGATGGAAATCACGCTGCGCACAGGCGCGGCGCTGACCGGCGTGCGCGCGATACGCAACGCGCAGCTCGCCATCGGCGTGGCCGTCGGCACCATCCGCACCCAAGACGACATGCGCGCCGCGTACGATGCCGGCGCCGTTGCGCTGATCAGCCCCGGCAGCACCGCCTCGCTGATCGCGGCGGCCCGTGACATCGGTGCGCCATGGCTGCCCGGCGCCGGTAGCGCCAGCGAAGTGATGGCGCTGGCCGACGCGGGCTACACGATTCAGAAGCTGTTTCCGGCGCGGCTCGAGTTGGTGGACGCACTGGCAGGTCCATTTCCGGACGTGCGGCTGCTGCCGACGGGCGGTGTGACCGCAGCCAATGCGGCCGACTATCTCACGCGGCCGAATGTGCTGGCGGTGTCCGGTTCGTGGATCGCCCCACGGCGGCTGGTCGCCGAGCACGCATGGGAAGAGATCGAACGACGCGCCCGCGCTGCGGCGGATTTGGTTATGCTCTCGTCGATTCGATGACGGACCCCACCGCATGCCAACGACCCTGATCCGGGGCGGCCAGGTTTACGATCCCGCGCGACACGCGTTCGAAATCGGTGACGTACTCATCGACGGTGCACGCGTCGCCGCCGTCGGTGATGTCGACCGCTCGTCCGCGGCGGGCGCGAACATCGTCGATGCATCCGGCGCCTACGTGTCGGCGGGGTTCATCGACAGCCATACGCACATCTTCGCGCATCCGCTGTTCCGCACATCGCGATTGAATGCAGATCGAATCGGGGTGCAACAGGGGGTGGCATGTTGCGTGGATGCGGGTTCGTTCGGCGCGAACATGGTCGATGCCTTTCCGAAATTCGTCCACGAAACGCAGCGCACACGCGCGTATGCGTTCATCAACATCGGCTCGCCGGGGCTGCCAAACGTCGGTGGCGGACACGCGTCGCGACCGGATCTGTGCGACTTGCCGGGTGTCGTGAAAGCATTCGATCGCCATGGTGACTGGCTCGTCGGCGTGAAAGTGCTTGCATCCGCGTCGCACGCCGAAGCCTTCGGTGAGCAGGCCGTGAAGCTGGCGCGCAAGGCGGCGGAACTCGTCAACAAGCCATTAATGATGCACATCGGCAATGCACCGCCGGTGATCGATGACATGCTCGATCTGTTGCGTCCGGGCGATATCATCACGCACACGTATCACGGCAAGGTGGGCGGTGTGCTGACGTACGGGAACAAAGTGCTGCCGGCCTTTCGCGCGGCGATCGAACGCGGCGTGTATGCCGACATCGGGCATGGACAAGCGTCTTTCAGCTTCCGCACGTGCGAACTGGCGCTCGCGCAGGGTATGCCGGTACACACGATCTCCAGCGACCTGCATGCCGGCAACGTCAATCGCTACGCGTTCTCGCTGTCGCGCACCATGAGCAAGCTGTTGGCGCTGGGGCTTTCACTGGCTGACGCCGTGCACGCCGTAACGGCAACGCCGGCGAAGATGCTGCACCTCGACCAGCGCGGTTTCGGGGCGCTCTCGGCTGGCGCCCCCGCCCACGTCACGATCTTTGACGTGCAGGACGAACCCCGTGAGCTCGAGGACGCGGAAGGTGAGAAGCGCACCGTGCAGCACTGGATCGCCCCACGCGGGGTGTACGTCGACGGCGCCTACCATGCGCGCAGCGCAGAACTCTGAAGTGCGCGGCGACATGACCGGCAACATCTACCAGCGCTTCGGCCTCGACACGGTGATCAATGCCGCCGGCAAGATGACCGCGCTCGGCGGCACAGCGCAGAGTGAGACCATCGCGCGCGCGCAGGCCGAAGCTGCGCGCAGCCATGTCGACATCGAATCGTTGCGCCGCCGGGCCGGTGAACTCGTCGCGACACACACCGGCGCAGAGGCCGCGTCGATCACACCCGGCGCCGCCGCGGGTATCGCCATCGCCGTCGCCGCGTGCATCACGGGCAGCCAACTCGATCTCGTGCTGCGCGTGCCCGACACAGAAGGGCTGCGCCGGCGGGTGCTGTTGCAGGCGGGTCATGACATCAACTTCGGTGCTTCCGTGAGGCAGATGATTCAGCTCGGCGGCGGGCGTCCCGAGATCATCGGTTGGACGAACGGCGTGCCGAAAGCACTGCTCGACGACGCGCTGGCGCGTCACGACGACATTGTCGCGCTGTTGTTCGTTCAATCGCACCACAGCGTGCAGGAACGGATGATTCCGCTCGCAGATTGCATCGTCGCAGCGCATCGATCGAACGTGCCGGTGATCGTCGATGCGGCCGCCGAAGAGGATCTGCTGCGCTACATCGCGCTCGGCGCCGACCTCGTCACCTATTCCGGCGGTAAGGCGATTGGCGGCCCAACGGTCGGGTTCGTCGCAGGGAAACAGGCTTTCATCGAAGCCTGTGAGCTGCAGCAGCGTGGCATCGCCCGCGCAATGAAGGCCGGCAAGGAACAGATCGTGGGGTTGATGGCTGCACTCGAGGAATATGCCGCGCGCGATGCGGGTATCAACCGCGCGCGGCATCACGCACTCGTCGATGAGATGATGACGCAGTTGAACGGCATTGACGGACTGTTAGCGGGTATCGAATCCGACGCTGCGGGGCGTGACATCGAACGGCTTGCGCTTCGGCTTAGCAACCACGGTGATATTCGCCCACTGGTCGAATATCTGGCGTCCGGGTCGCCAAGCATTCGCAGCCGCAATCATCACCTCGACGAGGGCGTCGCACTGATCGATCCGCGCGAACTCGACGCGGCGCAAGCCGAAGTCATCGCCCAGCGCGTACGCGCGTTCTTCGAGTCGGTGCGCGTGTCGTGACCTCAATACCAGCCAACATTCGCGACAGACTGCTCGAACACGGCTGGCTGCTGATTCCGGACGTGGTTCCGAAGGCATTGTGCGAACGCTCAACGGCGGCGCTGTGCGAATTCATCGGCGTCGATCCCCAAGATCGGGCGACATGGGCCAACTACGCCGCGCAGGGTCACGGCATCGTGCCGCTGCACCATCATCAGGCGCTGTGGGATGTACGACAGTTGCCCGCGCTGCACGAGTTATTCAGCGCCATTTATCAGACCGAAAAGCTGTGGGTCAGTTTCGATCGCGGCTCGTTCAAGGTGCCGAGCAATTTCCACGAGACGGGCTTCCGAATGAACGCCGTGCATTGGGACGGCGATCCGCGCGTGGACGAGCCGATGACCGTGCAGGGCCTCGTGTACCTGACCGACACGCCCGTGCAGCAAGGCGCGTTCGCGATGGTGCCGGAGCTGTATCGAACGCTCGACGAATGGCTCGCGGTGGGCCGCACCGACGAAGAGGCGCGCCGGCCGGATGTGGCGGAATATCCGTTGGTCGGTGTCGGAGGCAGTCAGGGCAGCCTGCTGTTGTGGCATCGGCGCATGCCGCACACCAGTCTCGCCAACAATTCCGATCGGCCGCGCCTGGTGCAATACGTCACGATGACGCCGGCCGGTTCGGAGGAATCGAGGCTGCGCAACGCGCGCGAGTGCAGGGAGAAGCGGCCGCCGGCATGGGCAATTCGTCAGCAGGTTGCCGGTCAGCTCGATCCGGAGCCGGGTCCACCGGTTGAATTGACCAGCCTGGGCGCGCGGCTGGCAGGTATCGAGCCCTGGTAGCCGGCGCAACGTCTGCTTGTATTGCGACTACTCAGCGACGAACCGACACACCTCGGTGATCAAGCTGGCAAGGAAGGCTTTGTGATTCGGCAGCGGCTCCGTGGTCCCTGGCGGCGGCGCGTTCATGAACGAGAAGTGGCCGGCCCCCTCCACGGCCCGCACCTCGACGGGCATTCGGGCTCCGAGAGCGCGCGTCAGAAACTCGGCCTGCGCCAGAGGCGTGATCGGGTCGTTCGTTCCGGCCCAGGCGAGGATGGGTGTGCTCACCGCGTCCAACGCACCCGGGGTTTGAAAGAACAGCGTTGCCGGAGCCAACAGCACCAGCCGCGCGAGGCGCTGGTCGGGAACGATCGAGAGACGTTGGCCGGAACGCGTCCAAACCTGGCCACCTGCTAGAGCGAGTAGCAAAGTGGTGCCGATCGAATGCCCGACGCCGGCGACCGGCAGATGCGGATCTGCGACGCTGTCCAGGGCGAGCTTCAGTCGGCGGCCGCGCAGCATCAGATCGTGATCGGTGGGATACGGTGAATCGAGTCGCTCGAAGTGGGGCGCAACGACCGTCGCGCCGTGCTCGGCGAGAGACGCCAACAGCGGCAGGTGTCGTTCGGGGTTCCCACCACCGCCCACCGCGAACAGCACCGTGCGGGATGGGTTAGCCGCTTCGAGCACCGTGACCTCAAACGTCTCCGATCCATCTGTCAGCGAACGCTTGGGCATGCGGCGATCCTGTCATGAGCGCCGTCGTCACGGCAAGGCGGGCGTCGTCACGCGCGCTCCGCACACAGCCCTCGCGCAAATTTGCGCAAGCTGGGCAGCGCCCGGATATCGAGCCCTGGTCGCGGCACGTCAGCCAAACACGTTCAGGAACACCGTGATGATGATCGCATTCGTAAAGTCGATGAAGAATGCGCCGACCATCGGCGCCACCAGAAATGCCCTCGGCGCCGGACCAAACTTTTCCACTAAGGCGCCCATCACGGCCATCGCGTTGGCCGTCGTGCCGAGCGTGAAGCCGACGAAGCCGCCGCTCATCACCGCACTCTCGTAGTCGCGGCCCATCAAACGGAACACGATGCCGGCCGCAACGAGACAGGCAACCAGCAATTGCGCCAGCACAATCACCATCAACGGCAACGCGAGCCCTGCCAATTCCCACAGCCTCAAGGTCATCAGCGCGATGACCAGAAACAGCGACAGCGTGACGGCACCGAATTCGTTTATGAACTGCTCGGAGAGGCCGAACCAGTCGGTCACGTTGTCGAGATTGCGGATCGCCGCAGCGACCAGCATGGCGCCAATGTAGGCCGGCAGCGTGAGCCCCAGCACCGCAAATCCCTGACTGACCCAGCCGCCGATCCACATCGCGACCAGTATCGCGGTGAGATTCTTGAGAATGCCCAGCACATCCGTTTCGTCGCCATGTTGAACGACGCGCGCCAGTTCTTCGGCAGGGATTGGCGCGGCATCGTCGCGCGCGGTTTGCGAGCGCGGATGCGCAAGCTGGTAGCGGTCGACCAACCACGTCCCAATCGGCCCGCCAAACACGCCGCCGAGCACGATGCCGGCCATCGCAGCTGCTATGCCGACCGAGGCCGCGCCGGTGACGCCCGCCTGCTCGAACAGCGGCGCGAACGCAAGACCCGTTGCCGGACCGCCGGTCATCGTCACCGACCCAGCAAGCACACCAAACAGCGGGTGCATGCCGAGCAACGCCGCGCAGAGAACACCTACGACGTTCTGTACCACGACGAACACCGCGGCGATTGCAAAAAACTTCAGCACCTGCGGGCCACCGATCTTCAACAGCGGCAGACTCGCGCCGAAGCCGATCGTCGTGAAGAACGCGATCATCAGTGGATTCTGCAAGGACGTATCGAACTGAAACAACGTCACGCCCTGATTGCGCGCAATGAGCACGATGATGGACACGACCATGCCGCCGAGCACCGGCGCCGGCAGGTTGTAGCGGGCGAAAACCGGCACCGCCCAGCGCAGCACATAGCCGCCCAACAACACGATGCTGCCGAACGCCAACGTCTGGATCAGATCGAGCTCGAACACACCTCACTCCCCCGCCCTTGCGATCATTCATTTCTTCGTTGGACTCCCCGACGGACAGCCGGATACCCCATTGCGGACGCCTTGATGCCGGATTCGGGGGCTGACTTCAAGTCGCGATCACCCGACGACGCTTCGCGGCGCTGCACAGATGCGTGGAAAACGGGTATTTTTGCGCGACTGAGAAATTTTTCAGATCGGGGCCGTAGCTCAGCTGGGAGAGCGCTGCGTTCGCAATGCAGAGGTCAGGGGTTCGATCCCCCTCGGCTCCACCACCACGCAATCCAATGTAGTCCAACCAAGGTCAGAAAGCAGGTACCAGTGTCAGACGTGCGTGCGCCTGAGCTGCTCGCCTGCTTGCGGCGAGTTGAAGCGCGTGGCGCGCTGGAAACCGCGCATAGGACACTTCAAAACTGCGGTCAGATATTCCGCTATGCCGTCGCGACCGGGCGCGCCGAGCGCGATCCGTCAGGTGACTTGCGAGGTGCTCTGCCGCCGGTGAAAGAAAAGCATCTGGCAAGCACGACAGACCCTGACGCGGTTGCCCAGCTACTGCGAGCCTGCGACGGCTACAAAGGTTCGTTCGTCACACAGTGCGCGCTACGGCTCGCGCCGCTGGTTTTCGTCAGACCTGGCGAACTGCGGAGAGCCGAATGGGCGGAGATCGACCTGGATCTCGCCGAATGGAATATCTCCGCAGATCGGATGAAGATGCGAGAGCCGCACCTCGTCCCGCTTTCAAAACAAGCAGTCGCAATTCTGCGTGAGCTTCACGCCTTGACCGGTGCAGGTCGCTACGTTTTTCCTGGAGCGCGGACGAGCAGCCGTCCCATGAGCGACAACGCAGTCCTCGCGGCGCTTCGGAGAATGGGCATCGGCAAAGATGAAATGAGCGGACATGG
Organism: uncultured Gammaproteobacteria bacterium; assembly: GCA_963812255.1. Lineage (GTDB taxonomy): Bacteria > Pseudomonadota > Gammaproteobacteria > Pseudomonadales > Azotimanducaceae > DATJGR01. Next base: position 1,424,839 of record CAWEUM010000003.1, read on the forward strand.
CTTTCGCGCGATGGCCCGCACGATCCTCGAGCTGAGTTCGCGTTCTACATGCCAATTGAGTTTGCTGGCGGGTTCCTTGGAGACGAAGTCGCGGAAAGTGCCAGGAAGCGAGTTGATAAGACGATGAGGCTTTTCGATCGCGAATTGGAAGCATGTCCTTTCCTGGCAGCCGATTACCTAACCGTGGCGGACATCACTACGAAAGTTGCAATTGACTTCGGCATTCGTTTCAACGGAATCGAAATCCCTGGTGACGTTGCCAACTTCCGGCGCTGGCACGAGGAAATGGAATCGAGACCGAGTTCCGACTCGTGATAAACGGCCGCGCCTGGCCCGATAGCTGACGCTTTTACACGGCTGCGGTAAAGCCGCTTTCGACCCGAAGTGGACGGTCTCCAATCGCCTTCAACTCGGCAATGAACCCGCCGAATCACATAGCCGTCGCGCAGCGCGCTTCGTCAGACCACGCGGGGGCGCGCTTTTACGGCAAATAGATGCCCGCTCACCGACTCAATCCATTCTTCCCAAGGAACGTTTCTCGCCATTCCGCTGTATCGTTCCCCGCGTTCGTTCTCCAACTCCCAGAATCCCTCCAGCGCAGGGTTATCGCGGAGAAATCGGGCGAAATTGCGCGCTTGGATCTGCCCATCATGACCAAGGTTGCGAAAGTTGAGAAACGCAAAAAGCATCGTGGCAGCTTCACTCCCATATATGCTCCGTAGTCTTTCTCGTTCTACCTCGTTGACGTCGTCCCCGGCATTTGCTCTGACTAGGAGATCCATGTAGTCGAGCCGTTGATTGTTGAGGTCGACACGTGCTTGCGCTATTCCGGCCGCAATCGAGATGCGCATCGACACCTGCGTCTTGTTCAACTGCACGCCAAAATAAACAATGGTTATCAGGACACCTATCGAACCCAGCACTTCCCCAATTGCGCCAATTGCGTCCCAGTTCATAACTCCCCTCCTGTGTGGATCAGGAGAGGCTAACACTCGATGTCTTGTTATTGCGTGGGGGCTGGCTGCGCCAACAGGTTGTCTACGTAGCGCACCGCTGAATCATCAGCGCTCCTGACCTGCTTCCAGCATTCCCACCAAACGCGTGAAGCGCCAGTCGAGTACTGATTGCGAATGAATCGGTCAAAGTTCTCGCGCTCATTTCGATTCAATGCCTCGATGTTCGCGATGGTCCCTGCGCGGTAGAACCACCATGCTTCGTGATAGCGGGTGAACTGAATCGCACCGAGTATTCCGGAGGCTCGTGGGTTTGAGTCAAGCCGCCATGGCCGACTCCTGTTGGCGATAGTACGCCTGTTCCAACTCAGCCGGTGGGACGTTGCCGATCGGTTCCAACAGACGACGGTTGTTGAACCAGTCGACCCACGCGAGGGTCGCGAACTCGACGTCCTCCAGGTTTTTCCACGGACCTCGCTGACGGATCAGTTCTGTCTTGTATAACCCGATAATTGTTTCCGCCAGAGCGTTGTCGTAAGAGTCGCCGACACTGCCGACCGACGGCTCGATTCCGGCTTCCGCCAACCGTTCGGTGTATCGGATCGACAAGTACTGCTTAGGTTCAAGGAGTCGTTGCAACACCGGTTGCTTGAGCTGTGGATAGTAACTCCTCGAGTGCTTCGACTGGCGCCTTCCATCCGAGGGTTTTGCGAGGCCTGCTGTTGAGAGCAGCAGCCACTGCGTCGAGCTCATGCTCGCCATATCGACTGAGGTCGGTACCCTTCGGAAAGTACTGCCGCAATAGCCCGTTGGTGTTCTCGTTGGTACCCCGTTGCCAAGGACTCCGTGGATCGCAGAAGTAAATCGCCAAGCCGGTGTCGATCCGCAACTGTGTATGTTGGGCCATCTCCGCACCCTGATCCCAAGTCAGCGATTTGCGGAGCTGTTCCGGCAACGTGGCGATCTTCGCAGCGATGGCATCGCGGACAGCTTCGGCACCATGGCCGGCTAGCGCCGGCCCGTTCTTGGCTCTGGTGCTTGAGGTATGTCCCGCCATCGGCGGCAAATGCAGCAACATCGTGAACCGTGTTGTACGTTCAACCAAGGTGCCGATCGCAGAGCTTTGCAAGCCGATGACTAGGTCGCCTTCCCAGTGACCAGGTACAGCGCGCTCAGCGACCTCGGCCGGCCGCTGGCTGATCATCACCTCAGGAGCGATGAAGTTTTTTCCGCGCTGCTGTGTTCTGGCACGTGGCACCCGCAGAGCCCGACCGGTGCGCAGGCATGCGGATAGCTCGCGCCGCAGCGCTCCGCGGCCTTGAACGTAAAGTGATTGGTAGATGGCTTCGTGGGAGATCCGCATAGTCTCGTCATCGGGGTAGTCGATACGCAGCCGGCGACTGATCTGCTCTGGACTCCAGCAAGTGCCCCACCGTCGGTCCGCACGGCGGCCGTGACGTCGCCCCCTCCAGGATACGTTGGGTCCCAAGATCGGTCGGCCCTTGGCATCCGTGACCGCGCCTGCAAGCCTGTTTTGCACGTAGAGTCGCAGTGGTTCGTTCTCCACGAGCTTGGCAGTCTTGGGGCGCTTGGCAGCCCGCTCGGCTTTCCACTGCGCAACCGTAGCGCGGTACTTCAGTGTACCGCCACGAGTCTCTGCATTACGACGCAGCTCGCGCGAGATTGTCGAAGGTGATCGGCCTAAGCATCGGGCGATCTCGCGAATTCCACACCCCTGAGCTCGCAACAATGCAAGCTCCTCGCGCTCACCAAACGACAGATAACGCTTCGAGCCCGGCGCCAAACTGATCGACGGCATTCCACCAGCCTCTCGAAACCACCGCGTCCCCACCGGCTGCGACACGCCGCACGCTAACGCGGCGGATTCACTCTGCATCCCTTCCGCGATGCACTTCCAAAACGCCTGTCTGGCTTCACGCTGATTGACGCATGGCCGACCTGGCGAGCGCATTGGCTCCCGACCTGTCTGCTGCGTTGTCCAACCTCTTGGTCGTCCCATCTAACACCTCCCATCTGGAGATGTTGCAACGACCGATGGAATCCGCCCTGAACACCGCGGTCACTATGATGTATCAGCGTGTTCTGGTCGGCCGCATCTCGGTCGTAAAGTGCTTGCTCCAACGCATCCAGCGCTAAGTCGCTGCGCAGCGAACTCGAGACACGCCAGCCGACGATACGGCGCGCAAACGCATCGATGACGAATGCCACATAGACAAACCCGCGCCACGTCGCCACGTACGTCAGATCCGACACCCACAGTGCATTTGGCCGATTCACTTTGAAGTCGCGATTGACGCGATCTGCCGGCCGATCAAGGGCTTCATCCGGGATCGTGGTCTTGAAACGACGACCACGAACCACACCGCGTAAACCCAGATCATGCATCAGTCGAGTCACAGTGCAGCGCGCAACAGCGATATCTTCGCGCTTCAGCTGTCGCCAAACCTTGCGCACGCCGTAGACCTGGAAGTTCTCATCCCAAACGCGCTGGATCTCGCCGCGCAATGTCTCGTCACACTGCACCCGCGGCGGCAACCGAGTTGGATCGCGACTTCGCGCTTTACGCTCGTAGTACGTCGATGGGGCGATCGGCAGTACCGCACAGATCGGCTCGACCCCATACGCCTCTCGATGATCGTCGATAAACGACACCATCACTTCACTCGGCGCCGTGTGACGTCCAGTCGGACTCCGCCTGGGCAAAATACGCGGACGCCTTGCGCAAAATCTCGTTCGCTCGGCGCAACTCGCGGTTCTCACGTTCCAACGCCTTGAGTCGGTCGCGATCGTCGCTCGTTACACCCTGACGTCGACCTTGATCTCGCTCCGCTTGCCGCACCCAGTTGCGCAATGTCTCCGATGTACAGCCGATCTTCGTTGCTATCGAACAGATGGTCGCCCATTGCGAGCTGTGATCTCGTTCGTGCTCGAAAACCATCCGTACTGCCCGTTCCCGGATCTCCGGGGAATACCTCTTCGACTTGTTCATCGCTCCATCCTCTCAAGATATGGAGCCTCCGAAAATCCCGGTGCGATTCAGGTTGTCTACGCGGTGCTCCTACTACACCTTCGGCAAGTCCCCCGCCAACTTCCGAAGACAAGCAAGCGACCACTCGGATGCTCGCTGCGGAAGCGCTCCGCTTGAAGCTCGACGAGGTGCTCGGCGCCGTTCACAAGAATAATTTCTCAGCATTGCGCACGGAAACATCACGTTCTCGCGGGGGCTTGACGGTCGGACATTCTTTGCCTACGACGAGCGCTTTTCCGACACGAAGCGGACGGGGATGTTCAAGGGTTCCGATGAAACGCTCGAGATGCGCAGCCGTGAATTGCTCGAACACCTGAAAATTCCGATGGCGGAGATCGAGTCACTGAGGGTGGTACAGGAAAGAACGCAGGTCGGTGAGCGCGACGAAGACGGGTAAAGTGAAACTCGAGCCGATCGAGGCGGGAAAGAAATGGGTGCGGGCCACGCGCGAGATTGACGGGATCCCCGTCTTCTCCTCGCGCGCAACGATCGGATTGATGCGCGACGGCTCAGTGGGCTTTTTGGCAGTGCGTTGGCCAGAGATCCCCCCCCCCCCCCAGTTATCGAGACCGCGCGCCGCTATCGCGAGATCGTGAAAAGGAACTGGAAAGCACCCGACCCCCACGGAGCGCTCGTCGAGTCGGTAACGGCCGGCATACTTCACTCTCCAGCGGCAGCGACCGTGATGGACATCGTGCCGGCGATTCGCGTGATCTATGCCCCGCTCGACAGACGGCTCGGCAAGAAGCCCGTCGCGTACGTGGATGTGGACGGCAAGCCCGTGACGATGCCGCGAGTGTTGCTTGCGCCGCCCCGTGTCGAGGGGCAGAAGAAACGGGTCAAGCCCAAGCGCTGAGATTGTCGTCGCCCTGACTACGGTCGACATGTCAAGTCGACTGACGTAGGATGAGATTCTCACGGTCGTACAAGGGGATGCGAACGTGCGAATCCTTCAACCGGCTGCCGCGCTGCTCCTTTTGTCGAGTTGTCTGGTCTTCTTGCCTGGATGTTCCGCGGACAAGAAATCTTTAGATTCGCTCGCGGCAGAGGTTCGCTCTGAGGCGATTCGACAGAACCCTGCATTTGCGAACAAGCCCCTGAGGCTGGTTGGCGCAATACAAGACCAAGCAGGTGGCGTGACCAGTTGTGCATGCTTCAAGGTGTGCGATACGCAGGGAAGGTGTTCGGCCTGCAGTTGCTCGCCAGAAGGTTGCGGGAGCTGCGACTAGGACTCGCGTCGAAGGACGTAGCTGGTCGATGTGGCTGATTCATGGCGTACCTTGAGCGTGATGGCTGTGGTGCCCAATCGTAGTCAAAGGTCGTTTCTGAAGAGACTTCTCTAGCGGAAGATGATCTGTTGAACGGGATGAGTGTTGGCTGGCTCGCTCCGAGTAGGCGACAGCGCGGTTAGGGGTTATGGCGCAAGCAAAGTTCAGACAGCTCAACAAGCGGTCTCTGAAGGGGTTCGAGCAGAAGTTGAACGCCTTCTTCAGTCACCCGCGGCTGAAGGAGCTTGAGTCCGCTGATATCGAAGTCGGCCCGCTCCCACCAGGGACAACGTTTCTTGCAAAGGCGATACGGATTATCGACGGTGAGGTAGTTGGAGTTGTCGGTGGACCGGAGCCGTTAGACTTCGAGGCAGGCAACTATCTGGTAGAAACGAGTACGACTACCAGACTTGACGAACGTGGCACAAGCAGTGAGACCGTGATACGGGTCTGGCAGAAGACGGCGTAGGCGTGACTACCCTAGGTACGGAGTATGGCTTTCTGGAAGTCTTCCCCCGGCAGGCGACTCAGCGACGTGCAGATCGACGAGTAGTCCTGCTTCTGCATGGTTTGGGTGGAACTAAGAGCGATTGGGCATATCCGAACTGGCGAAAGTACGAGTGGAATCATCGAGCGGACCCGCACAACCGCCACTCAGACAACCACTTGACCCCACCGTACTCCAATCCGCTGGACTGGCTTGATGCCGTAACCAACTTCTCACTTTCAGACCTGGATCCCGACATCCGGTGCTGGGAGGGAATGCTCCGGTCAGTCGGCCATACTGTGATCAACTACAGTCAAGACGGTCCACAGGATAAGGTCGAAGCTTCGTTGGAACAGCTTGAGACCTTGATCGTTCCATTCATTCGAAATGAAGTGTTGGTCGGGCCACTATCGGGCAAGAAGGTCGTGCTGTTGTGCCACAGTAGGGGTGGGATCTTGGCTCGTGCCTACATCGGCGCAAATCAGTCCGATGCTGTCGAGTGGATAGAGCAGGTGATTACGCTCTGCTCTCCACATCAAGGCACACTTGCTCCTCTAGCAAAGAAAAAGCTGGCCGACGCGGCATTGGGGCTTCTTCTTGGGCCGATTCTTTCCCTCGCGCACGTTGATGCGTTGTTGCTCTCGGCTGTCAACAAGGTTACGGGCTGGTTTTCTGAGTCAGAAGGTGCTAATCAACTATTGCCTAACAATCAGGTCTTCGACACTCTGGCGGACCCGGGCGATGTACCACAGATTCCCTTCGCGACATTTGGGGGAACCTCTGTACGGTTTATGCGTTTGTATTATTGGCTCTATGAGCCGAGTAGTTTCGCCCCCAACTTCTGGGACTTTCCTGATGTCCGGTTCGACTACGAACTGTATCCAGTTCAATTGCCGATAATCTCGCCGATGTTCGATCAACTTCCCGATGCTGTTGTAGATGATGAACAAGACAACAACGAAGGAGACGGCTTGGTTGCCGATGCTAGGGCGCGCCTACCCGGAGCCCCCCACACGTCGTTTCCGATAAATCACGCAGAGGCGCTGTGGGACGAAGAATTGTTTCGGCGGATTGCGGCAATGTTGGGCACACCACTTGTCGGAGATGAAGTATTCGAGTGCGCGCAGGGGTTCATTGGCAATACACGAACCATGCAGTTCCACGACCCGTCACGTGAGAACACGAACTGCCAGCTCAGCGAGATTTTAGCCCCGACGAGCTTCAAATCAGAGGAAGAGGCTCTAGAGCTGGGGTACGACGGGTGCTACTGGTGCCTTCGAGAATTCCACACTCCAGGTTGAGATTCACGTTCCCTAAGATCTGCACTACTGTCGCGTTCGAACCTGACCTCAAGCGAGCTGCGACGGCTCAAACAACTCGAAGATGAGAACTCGCGTTTGAAGCGCCTGGTCGCCGATCTGACGTTGGACAAGCACATCCTGCAGGAAGGTCATCAAAAAAAAGATTTGAGCTTGCGCAGGGCGTGTCGGCTTGGGGGGATTGAATCGCACCGGGATTTCCGGAGGCTCCATATCTTGAGAGGATGGAGCGATGAACAAATCAACGAGGTATTCCCCGGAGATCCGGGAACGGCGGTGCGCATGGTCTTCGAGCACGAGCGAGAACACAGCTCGCAGTGGGCGACGATCTGCTCGATTGCGACGAAGATTGGCTGTACATTGTCAACGCCGATTGAAAATTGACCCCTCTTGCTGCTGAGTCGCCGAAGTAAATTTGACCCCCCCTGTCTGCGCGCTGGCTGACCTTTGGTCAGTCAGCCGGCGCGCTCTTCTTCCGATTGGTTGTGATGCCCGCTTTGCGTTTGTCTTTGAGTCGATAACTTTCGCCGCGGCAGGCGACGATGTGGCCGTGGTGCAGCAGGCGATCGAGTAGCGCGGCCGTGAGTGTCGCGTCATCGGCGAGTGCGCCGGCCCAATCCGAGAACGACAGGTTCGAGGTGATGATGATCGAGCCACGCTCGTAGCGTTTGGCGATGACCTGGAACAGCAAGTTAGCTTCAGCACGACCGAACGGCAGATAGCCGAGCTCGTCGATCACGAGTAATCGGGGTCCCAAGATCGCCCGGTTGAAGTACGACGTGAGCTGTTCTTTGCGATGTGCGGCAGCCAGCTGCAGCATCAGGTCGGCGGCCGTGATGAAGCGCGTCTTGATGCGTGCCATTACCGCCCGATAGGCCAGCGCCAAGGCGAGATGTGTTTTACCCGTGCCACTCGGACCCAGCAGCACGACGTTCTCGGCGCGCTCGACGAAGGCGAGTGTGGCGAGTTCCTGGATCTGCGCTTTGGGCACACCGGTGGCGAAGCCGAAGTCGTACTCTTCCAAGCGTCTTGATCGCCGGCAGCGTCGCGAGCTTCAGCAGTATCTGCCGAGCGCGCTCATGACGCGCATCGAGTTCAGCCTTGAGCAGCCGCTCGAGGAAGTCGCTGAAGCTGACCGACTCGTTGGCAGAGGCTTGTGCAATGGCGCCATAGCCACTGGCAACCTGGTCGAGTTGCAGTGCTTCGCACAAGCTGGTGATCCGATCGTCCTGTAAGTTCATTGGCTCACCACCAGCGCGTCGTAGCTCGACAACGGATGTTGCAGCGACTCGATCGGCGTCGGTACGGAGCGCGACAAGGCGTTGAGGTTCACCACCGTTCCCTCGTACGGCTCGAGATGCATGCGTTCCGCTTCGAAGCGATCGATCGGCCGTTGCTTGAGGTCGCTGTGGATGCGTACGTTGGCCACGTCGCGTAGCCAACGGGTGACCTCGATGTTCGCCGTCTCGGCATCGACAACGAGACCCGACGCCTTGAACTGTGCACGCAACGGTACCCAGAAGCTGGACCGCAAGTAGCGGTTGAACCGTTCCACCTTGCCCTTGGTCTTGGCCCGATACGGTCGGCACAGACGGATCTTAAAACCCAGATCCTTGGCGAGTTGCAGCGCCTGCGGATGGAAACGGTGTTCACCGATGCCATAGGCATCACGATCCAGCACCACGGTCTTCATGTTGTCGAAGAGAACGTGTTCCGGCACACCTTGAAACGCTTCGAACGCGCGCCGCAGACAGGCGAGTACCGTCGTGAGCTTCTCATCGCGCACGAACTGGATGAACGTCATCCGGCTATAGCCCAGTGTCGCCACAAACGCTGACAGTCGATCCCGGCCGCGACGCATGACGATAAAGTCCGCCTGCATCTGCTGTCCAGGTGGCGTCTCGAAGCGCACCACCGGCTCGGCCGGGCGCCGTGGCTTCAGCGTCGCAAGCCACACCTTGAGCTGCGAGATCCCACCCGCATAGCCGAGTTCCCGAATCTCTCGGATCAGTACCGTCGCCGGGATCCAGTCCGGCTGCGCCGAGTCGACGCGGCACTTCAGGTACTCAACGAACGGATCGACCTTCGTCGAACGAGGCGAGCGCGGACCGTACCTCGGCGCCGACTCCACGCGCAGATACTTGCGCACCGTGTTGCGCGCCACCCCGAGATCCCGTGCGATCTCTTTGATCGACTTCCCACGTCGTGCCAGCACTTTGATCTCCACCATCGTCTCCAAACTGTGCATGGCGTCGCCCAAAGGGACGCCAGCTTACCCACTGCTACGGGGTCAGTTTTACTTCGGCGAGGGGGGTCAGTTTTACTCCGGCGCTAACACCGACCGGCGTGTCACAGAACCGGTGGAGCTGCTGCCCGGCGATGTCATAGCATTTGGAGTCGAGCGATGGGAATTCCGACTTCCGACGGCGTGCGATGATTCGGATAAGCGGAAACACGAAGAGCGCGTCTGAGGTCGCAGGGGGGATTCCAATGATCCGACTGGCGAATCCGTTCGCCAAAGCTGCTTTGATCGCGGTGTTGATGCTCCTGTTGAACCTCGTTTTAATCTGGGGCGAATTTGATCTAGTAGCGACAACGAACAGAAGGGAGAGCTCCTCGGACGCCTGTTCGCGCGCCATTTTTTCGCATTCCTTGCAACAGGCGTCGTGGCGACCTACCTGACTAAGCGAGTTGGCTGGTTGAGCGTGGCGGGCACATACGTTTGCGCGGTCGCGGTCTTGGTGTTTCTTTCCGCAATGCTGGGATGAAACGAAGGCTGCAACAGCCTCCGACTGCCAGCCAGGTACAATCTGCTCCTGGAGTTGACACCGCCGAGTATCGAATGCGGTGTGTGGTTCGTCTACCTGAACCATCGATGAAAAACGGTGATGTCTCGCCAGTGTTCTATCCGTTGTTAGTGGATAAGATTGTTTGAGGCAACTACATATGCCAGGCAGACCATTTCCCACTGAAGAGGACCTGATTGCGAGTGGCTATGCGAGGGTTGAATATGTTCGACGCCGTGAAATCCTCGCCGAGACATTGCGCAAGTTCCAAACCGCAGACCCGCCAGGCCGGTATCAAAAACTGGCGACCGCGAATCTGGTGCGATGGAAATCCGAAACCGCCGGGGTGCGCGCCGCTACAACACAAGCCCATCCTGGCCGGACGAACCCAAAACTGAACCGTTGTACACCTAACCGAGGAAGAGCGATGTCGCTGCGTGCATGGTCGAAGCCGTGGACTCACGCTCAAGCAAGCTCCATAGCGGTAAATCCGACGTTTCACTCTGCGTACCGTGCTCTTTCGTCATTTTCCGTAGCTGGAGAATGCGATGACGTGTCAATGCTTGGCAAGGGCGAAAGGCGCACAGCACACTCCGGGCATGGAAAGGATTCCGATTCCACCGCGTAGACGTCGAGGAGGTCGTCGCAAAGGCGAACGCGCTGTTGCCGTGCTCGGTACCGACGACCTTTTCAAACTGTTCGATTGCCATGATGTCGATGTACTTCTCGCGACGCTGGACCAATTGTGCGTTCACGCGCATGTCAGCGGATTTGGCGAGCAGCGGTTCGTTGCGGTCGTCGATCACCAGTTGCCGGTCGAACTGCGGGAGCGTGCTGTAGGGATCGCTGAAGCGGCGAGTGGCTGGGTGGGGTAGGGTGCACACTCCCGTTTAGGCACCGGAGGGATGTGATGAGGTACATCATGCTCTTTCATATGCACGATGAAGCAAACTTGAGTGAGGATCAAAATCAGAAGTGCTTCAAGGAAATGATGCGTTTCGTAGATGACCTGAAATCGACCAACTCGTTGATCTTTGATTCACAGGTGTTTCAAAAGCCGGATGCCGTCCAATTTCCAGGAACGTCAGGCTCCAGGCTGCAGGCCCTGCCTAAACTGGGTGGCTTTTTTGTAATTGATGTTCCGACTAATGAAGCTGCGATGGAACTGGCAGAACAGTGCCCGCACCGCCAGGTTGGCGCGGTTTCAATCTATCCACTGAATGAGACGCAGGAGAATGCCTACGTGGGAACATAGAGTTGAAGGTATCCAGGCGTCCAACATGAAGTTGAAGCGGACGTATCAACCCGTCGCGCAAGTTGCATTCTCAATCTGTCCGCCAGAACGTCCACGCCGATTGACTTGGTGTTAGGCGGCACTTGATGTGTTGTCACAATCCCGAGCGAAGCGGAGGCTGGAGGTGATTCAAGGTTCCTGCCACTGCGGTGCTGTTCAATGGCAGCTCGCGGGGACCCTCACACTCCCAACACATGGATCACCGTTCTCGATCACAACGTCCGAACGAGTGAATCGTCGCGCGCACAGATAATGTGCGCCTGTCACACGCGACCAACTGTGTCATGGACTCTAACGATTTCCGCGAATGGTTCCGAACGATCCGGTTCTTCGAGCGGCAGAGGGGTTGGTATTTTCTGTCGCCTGACGGATTCGCGGTGGGCCCCTATGCGAGCGAACGCAATGCTGAGTCCCAGGCAGTTCGTCTCGCGAAGATCCTGAAGACGCTGAACGGCCAAAGCAGGCAGGTAGCCGTTATGGAGTTCGCGCTCGAAAACGCAGCCGCTACCGCCTAAACGCGCTACACGCGACGGTTCGTTGGAACCGGGTCACAGCCCCCGGGGTAGGGTTGCTCGCCAACATCGACCGCCGAACTGTGACCGATGCCAGCCCGATCGACTCGGCACGGCGCGGTGGCAAGGAACGAGCGCGTGCGCGGGGAACACTTCGTGGACATCAAGGGCGATGGCCGCAAAGGCGGTTCATCCCCGCGTGCGCGGGGAACACTAACTAACTGCGGCGATATGGCGCCACTCAGCGGTTCATCCCCGCGTGCGCGGGGAACACTGGCCAGCGCTCACCCGTGGCACACTGTTATCGGTTCATCCCCGCGTGCGCGGGGAACACTCGCTATGGCATGATGCGTTACTCGAGTCGGTCTCGGTTCATCCCCGCGTGCGCGGGGAACACGCACACTGGCCGCAATGTGCACGCAGCATTCGGTTCATCCCCGCGTGCGCGGGGAACACACATCGTCCGCCCTGATCGCGCTCGATTGCCGGTTCATCCCCGCGTGCGCGGGGAACACTCAGCGGCCATGATTGTTGTGGAAGTAGGCGGTTCATCCCCGCGTGCGCGGGGAACACCCCAGAGCTCGGCATCGAACGTCGGATCATGGTTCATCCCCGCGTGCGCGGGGAACACAGAAGTACCATTCTGGTAGCGGGTTGGGCATACGGTTCATCCCCGCGTGCGCGGGGAACACACCTGGAGAAGTCGGGGCCGTTGGGGATGGACGGTTCATCCCCGCGTGCGCGGGGAACACAACGTGGTGTTGCCGGTAGGTCGCGTCGGTTGCGGCACACGTCCCGCGTCGACATCTCAGCTTCCGATTCCTGCAATATCCGTACGATCTGCTCCTCGGTAAATCGCTTCTTCATGGGCTCCTCCTCCGAGAAACCCTAACTTATCAGCTGGTCCAATTATCAGCAGGCGAGCCAGCAATAGAACTAACTGTTTAAGAACGGACTCGCATTAATAGTGAACGTTGTCGCACACTTCGTTGATGGGTGGCGGGGTAGAGTGGAGTGAATGTCGGTATATCACCGGTTTCAGGATCTGGCGATCTCACAACAGATGGACTCGACTGGTAGAGCTTGCGGCAGACCGATGCAGAATATCGCCCAAAGTGATATTCCGCGCGTCAAGGCGTATGCAGGGCCGTTGCCACATGGGAAGCAGGGAATCGAATTCACCACCCTAGTACCACCTACGCATCAAATCGGTCCAACCGGAATGCTCGTCTATTGGGACGATGGTTCGCCCGGTGTAGTGAAGGTCTCACAAAACATGGTCTGCATTAACATTGCAGTTAACAGAATCCAGTAGTAGGTTCTCGCTATGCGTGAAGTAACCGCAAGTGACATTCAGGAGCCGATGGTTCTAGCGCTCGTCGCCAACGTGCCTCTTTGGTTGGTTAGGAAGCTCCCGGTGAAGTTGAAGAAGCTCGATCCGCTAAGCGTTGCAGAGCCGTCGCTTGGCGCATCGATAATGCTTGAGACAGGCGAGCTTGCACTTATTGTCTATGGAACAGTAACCGAGAACCTTTTGGTGGAATTGCCAGCAAATTGGAACATCGAAGAAGGCATTCGTGCAGTTCTCGATGAGATACCAGTGGAAAAATATGTGTCCTGGCGGGCCACCTCAGTCGGACGACCGCTCGCTCGCTAAGCAAAACTCACTCAGCGCCCATTTGTGCGCTTGCTACATAATTCCGCTCTTGCCGACTACCGGCAACCGTCGATGCTGGACGCCATGATCGCCGACCACCTCGCTCCGAGCCGGAGAGCGCGATAGATCAGCATGAAGCTAGGAACTCATACAATCGTCGTCCATGCTTACGTCGACTGGCATTGGCTGCTGCCGCCAAACACGGGTGCCGAGCCGCGTCGCTGATTCGTTCCTAGGCCTGCCCCAGAGCCACGTACGCCTGCACGTCGAACTCTTTGAGCCCGGAATCCCGCAACAGCCTCGCGAACTCGTGGCCGGCGGCGCCCCGGATGGGGGGAGGGATGTTGCGCATTGCTGCGGCGGTCGGCGGTGATTCGATGGCCCATTTCTCCCAAAACTCCGTAGGGTCTGGGATGGGCCAGGGAACGACGATAGTCTCGACACGCACGCGGCGGAAGCCGGCCGCGCTGAGGCTGTCGGCGAGTGCCTCAACGCTGGGTGCGGACACCGGCCCGGCAGGTGGTTGCTGTGTCCCCATTGGTGCTCCAGGCTGGGCGCCGATGGCGGCAGCAATGGAGCGTCCGATGTAGGTTTGGAGCTGCGAGCTGCCGGGATGACCCGTGGTGGTGATGACTGCGCAACCACCGGGCCTCAGCACCCGGTGAAGTTCAGCGAGTGCTTTCGCCTGATCGGGAAAGAACTGCAGCCCAAAGCCGCAGCCGGCCGCATCGAAGCCGGCGTCGGGGAGATCGAGCGCTTGGCTGTCCATGCGGCGGACCTCGACGTTCGTTATCGCCACGCGTTCGAGCTTGGCGCGCAAGACGTCGAGCATACCTTCCGAGAAATCGGTCGCGATGACGGTGGCCCCGGCCGCATGAGCGGCCAGAGACATGGCACCGGTCCCCGCAGCAACGTCGATGTACCGTTGTCCCTCACCGATACCGGCAAGAGCAACGGCCCGGCGGGCGACCTCAGCGCTGAATGGCACAAAAAGGGCTTCGTAGTCGGAGGCTTTGTCGCCCCACGACTCAGGGAGTTCGTGGTGTACGCATTGGGACATGCGTTGCCTCCTGCGGTCACACTATATGCACGCGGCGAAGCGCCAGACAGAGCTGTATCCCGTTGACAATCGGTTTCGACTCGACAAACGACTGTCTGTCGACTCAGAGTACATGCGATTTGCACGACAAGAAAGGAGCGTCAGTTGATGTTGCTACATCGCTCGGCCCGCAGGACGGCATCGAATAGCGACATGCGCGAAATAGCAGTCGCGCGCGCGAATCACAAAGTTCGAATACAATCTTGGACCTTGGGGAGAACTGCGACGCCGGAAACGTCTGAAAATTCATGGAGTTAGATCGATACAGCGGA
>CAWEUM010000004.1:0-23209 GCA_963812255.1 uncultured Gammaproteobacteria bacterium
GGATTAGCTGCTGATCTGGACCCGGCACGTGAACGATCTCGAGATGCATGCCGCGTTCGTACCGCAGGGCTGTGAGCATGTCATCGCGCCGCAACCGGCGGTCACGCTCGGCGCGGGAATAATCGGACTGCAGGCATACGACGCAGTGACCACCCAGGGCGGACGATACGTTACGGGGGTCCCCGATTCGTCATCCCCTCTGGTCGATCCGCCCCGTTGGGCCACACCCTAGCGAGCCGTTTCCTGTGTTCAGCAACGTCAGACGCTCCGACGAAAAGCCGACGCTGACGGGATCCCCGCTTGGAAGTACTGCATTGTAGGCGCGCTCGTCCGCGACTCCGATTTCCGCCGCCGCGAATAGCGCAACCGCCACGCCGATTCCGATGCAGGTGTGACTGTATTTCATTGGGTTGAGATCTCTGTCCAAGCTTTCCGATCGGCGGTGATTATGGTCGCGAGCGTTTCAGCAGGCACACGCAGGCGATCATCGCCAGCAACCATTCGGCGCAGCGTCTCAATCGACGTTGCATCGGCGCGGCTTGAGAGCGCCGCTAGCTGGTCCACCAACGCCGCTTCTGCCGCCATCGCGTTGTCGTCTGTGGCCATGCCGTACCATCCCCACGGCAGCAGCTCGATGTTCTGTAAGGCAGCGAGATCCTGGAACACATCGCCGAACACTTCGGTCAGTCCCCACATCAAGGTACCGGCGACACCGAAGTTCGAGGCATCAGCACCATTGCGACACGCTCGCCACGCGTCGCCGGCGACCAGGAACCGGCCACGCGGAACATCGAGCGTATCGAACTCGACACGAAACATGGCGCGCTGAACTTCATCGATCTGAACGTCCACCAACACCCAGCGCCGCTCAATTGAATTCCAGTACTCACCGATCCAATGGTCCACAAACTTGCCAGGCGCAAAGTAGTCAGCGAACCCGCAGCGTGCACGCGACGGAATTCCTTTGTGGCGCATGATCGCGACAAACAACGTCGCGAAGTGACGGCAGACACCGACCGCGCGTTTCTCCGGCGGGCGCGATTCGTAGACCGCACGTTCGTCGATCCCTGACGCACGCGTCAACATTGCAACCGCACTGTGAAGTTGCCTTTCGACCAAGCGTTCGGCAGGCAGCTTGACGCCGTAGGCAGACGCAAGGCCCTCGTGAATCAGCAAACCCTGCACTGCGCCGACCACCGACGCGACATCGTTAGCGATCAGATCGACCTGATGGGCAAAGTGATCGACCCCAGTAAAGACGCCTGAATCGGAGTGGTACGCGAGCAGTTCCTCATGCGTCATGCGACCCGCCTGGAGAGCAATTCGGTCCCGGAAATGAACCACGTTTCCAAATTCGTGTATAGGAAATCTCCAGTTTCGGAAAATCAACGATCGCACACGCGGTGCAAGCGACCATCGATGAACCCTTCTGGCACTACAGGTCACTGCGTGGCAGAACCAGCATGTTCGACTAGCCGTATGAATTTGAACTCCGTAATGGCCTCATTGTTCGGCCAGCAGCGATATCACAAAACGCTACGAACGCGGCTCGATCATCATCACCTCGAACCTCGCGTTCTCCGACTGGGCGACCGCGTTGGCCGATGATACGACGTTGACTGCAGTTGATCGCGCTGACTGTCCCTTCGTCTGCGGTCCGATCCAGACGGCCCGTGCTCGTTGCTGCACCTGTCGACATCGCATTGGTTGCCCAACGAAACGAACTCAAGGTCAGCCGCGTCAGCGGGCCCCGTGGCGACTGTCGTAAAAGCGGATCAAGCACGCGAAGTCGCTCATCGATGGTGGCAAACCGTTGCGCGAGGTCGCGAGGATCTTGAAGGTGAGTCCGTCGACGCTTTATAGGCACACAACGGCCAAGTAGACCAAGAGCAGTATCCGCGTCGCGGATTATCGGAACACGATGCGTGCACCAGGAGATCTTCGAAGGCAAGGTCGTCCGAACTGCGTTAGACAGGTGCGTTCGGCAATCATGCTTCATCGCACTTCTGAAATCTGGTCATCGCTCGCACCACTCGCAGCCTTCACCATCGCACGCCTTACAAATGCCGTTGGCGCTCTCCCGGGTCGGGATGTCCGGAACCTGCGGAACCTTTGGAACCATCGCTAGGCCCGCGATTGCATTTGGAGGTACTGCAGGTTCCGGAGGTTCCACCTGTGCGACCACGGGAGAGAGGTAGCGAGACCACGCGTCCCACAGGTGTTCGCGCCGGTAACCTTGCAGCGCTCGACCATCGATCTTCACCTTCAGCGGCGTGACGTCGTACTTCTTCAGCATCGACGCAAGACGACGGTCCCCGATCGGCTTCCCACCCAGGTCACTCCATGGAGCGTCCGCATCGAGTCCAAAGTAATCACCGTGAGTGAGTCGATGCAGAATGGTCTCGGTATGCAGCGCATCCGATGTGCCGAAGACGACTCGAAGATCCGCGAGCAGGCGAATACCGAGTGATACCTTGCGATCCGCAGCGACATTGCAGAGTTCGACGCACGCGACTCGTGCCGTCTGCGGCCAATGGCCGCCTGCGGCATCCGCAATCGCGATCAGCGGTTCCCAGATCTCGGCGGGTCGATCAACCACGCCGTCCAGCAGAACCGGAAAATCCGCGCCAACGCACGGGCCGACGATCTCCGACAACTGTGCGAGCCGTTCACGCAGCGCATGACCAACGGGCTCTTCGGTTCGCAATCGAAACTGATCAACGTGCTCATGTGGCGCGCGTCGCTTCATCCTGATGATGATCGAACGCGACATGTTGGTGTCAGGTGCATCGCCAATGCCGGCGAGCGCCGAGCCTGCGCACCTTCTCGTTACGGCTCAAACAGACCGATAACTAACTGTTTCTAATGGATTTATTGGCGCGCCCGGACGGCTTCGAACCGCCGGCCACCTGGTTCGAAGCCACAATGTGCCGACACTAGCGGCCCCGTAAACCACATGTTTCGTGGGACTTTTGTAGTCTAACCGGTACACAAAGGTGCGTAAAGGAGTGGTAGAAACTTGCTTGAAACTTGCCTGAGCAAGCCGAACAGGATCAACGCGACACCGAAAGAGACACGTGAAATCGCGTGGTCTGGGCGCGATGACGCGCACTTCGCTCGCATTGCTGATCTCACCGGCATCTTGACTCGGCTCGAGGTTTGCGCGGACTTGACGTGTCAGTGAGTGTGACGGCTAATCAGCTAGGCATTGATTCGAGTCCAACAGACAGAGCACCCATCAGTTCTGCTATACGTGTGCACGCTGCGGATGTGCAACGGCGCCCGCCCCCACGAGCGACTGATGTCGACCATCGAGCGCTCCGCGCGCAGGAAGGGGTCGTGCATCAGGCTCAGCGCGGCTCGATTCCGGAACGCGCGACGCCGAAATCGACGAAGCGCTCGGCCTCAACTGCGCTTGGTACGCCGACATTCTGCTGACGCTCACCGACCGCTGAACGGCAAATCGGCGGCTAGTATGGCGGCTGAGATGCTCGGCCCTCCCCGTGTGACACGCGGAACTGGTTCGGTCTACGTCGCTACGCGGGTCGATCTTGGCTGCTTCGTTGAGAGCTTAGGAATGGCTCGACCACCGAGTTTGGCGCGCTTGATTCCAGCGCCGGCTGCTCAGGTTCCGAGCCAAATGCGGCGACACACGCCGCCGCTGATTCAGAGTCGAGTTCTCGCAAGGGTTACAGAGGCCCTCTCCGGGTATTCCACGGCCAGAAACCACCTCCACTGACAACGAACAGAACAACCCTCATCGCTAAGCGGTCGAACGACACCGTGAATCTCCACTCCACTCACCGCGAGACTCACGCTAGTGGACTGGCATGGACGGCGTTCTTCTCAACTCCTTCTGAAATTCTTCCGAGTGCAACTACAGGAGGTGGGACCCTCGTTCCGAGGGTCTAGTCGGATGGTCTGATGTGCGGCAGATGCGAGAGCACGGTTCCACCTCGCAGGCGCAACGCTATGTTTTCCACCGCCACTCGCCGGGCGGGGCTCGGCCGGGGTGATCCGACGCGAGACTGATGCCCGTATAGGGCTGAAGTTCGCGTATCCTATCTTCGAGGTAGTGCCGCCATTGCTCCCCCATGCCAAGACGATCGAGCAGCGCCTGGTAGCGCGCGTCGCCCAACACGTTGGGGGGCATGTGATATTCAATGTAACGGCGAACGTCATAAAGAAAGCGCCGTTCCGGAGCCGAAAGGCCTTCCCAGCGTTCGATTCCATAGTCGATCTCACCCAGCATGAAAAGGATTTTTCCCGCGCTAATCGCTGACGTGCCGGGATCCGCCAGGAATGCCTCCAACTCTGACGTATTCGCGCGTAGCTGACCTCGATAGACGTCGACAACTGCACGGGCGTCCTTCACCCACAGACCTCCAGGATCAGCCGCGCTGAGCAGTTCGAGATAGTGCTCGGCTTCCGCGAATTGCCGCCTACGCGCGAGCAGCGCGATCAGTCCATTTAGCGTGCTGACATCCCGTGGATTCTCGTTCACCGCCAATTTGTACCGCGCAATCACGGGCACCATTCCTTCTCGATGCAAGGTGATCTGTGGGTCTTCCCAAGCCCATGTCATTCCCCGATCCAAAATTTCGATCTCCAGCCAGGTGAACGCTTTCGCGTCATCGAAGAGACCGGCGCCCCTCAACAGACTTGCATAGAACCCCTCTGGTTTCAGATGTCTTCGCACCGGCGATTTGCGTAGTTTGATGAGTTCACGAAGCGCAACCTCCTCGCCGACCAAATCGCCTGTCATCTCGGCGAGTTCGACCTTCGTCGCATAGTCCACACCGCTGTCGGGTATCTCCTTGGCCGCTCGATCTGCAATCGATCTGATCTCTTCCACGATCTGAGAATACTGTTGCGTCGACAGTTGATTCGTCGCCAGGCCGTTCGCAGCGAAGCCGCTCAGACCCACCACCAGGCACCAGTAGGCATCGACGTATTTGGGATCCAACTCGATCGCACGGCGCGAGGCTTCGATGGTCTTCACCGCGTCGTCATGCGTTGGTCTATGCGAATGGAAATGTGCCTCTTGAATCGCGAGATATGCCTCCACATTGGTGGTGCCGCCCGCGATCATCTGCGCGCGTTGGAACGGATCGAGGTGCACGGAGAGCGCCTTTCTGACCACTTCCGAAACGCCGTCCTGGAACTCGAAAAGATGATCGATCGAATCATCGAATGTGCCGCTGTAGAGGCTGACACCATCCGCCGCGCGAGTCAGCTCGAGTGTCACTCGCAGCCGATTCCCCGAGCGCTGTACGGTTCCCTGAAGAAGGTTGTCTACACCCAGGGTTTTGGCGATGTCCGCAATCGACCGTCCGTCCGTCTTTTCGCGAAAGGCCAGACCTGGATGGGTTAGTTCGATCTGCTTCGACCGCGCGATGCCGTCGATGAGCGCGATCGCCACACCTTCTCCGAGATATTCGTCTGCCGGATCACCACTCAAATCTTTGAACGGCAGTACCGCAACCGTCGCGACCTTCGATTCACAGCTCGCGAAGCATCGTCCGGTTGCGCGGTCGACGAGCGCCGCAAACGGGCCCCATACGCGATAGAGGCCTGTGCCGCTTGCTGCAAGCAGCACCAACGCGGTGACGGACCAGGCTGCGATTCTCGAGCGTGAGCGTCGATTTGCCCCTAACGACGGGTCCGCTGCAATGGGCGC
Organism: uncultured Gammaproteobacteria bacterium; assembly: GCA_963812255.1. Lineage (GTDB taxonomy): Bacteria > Pseudomonadota > Gammaproteobacteria > Pseudomonadales > Azotimanducaceae > DATJGR01. The sequence continues at coordinate 5,681 of CAWEUM010000004.1, forward strand.
GCTGCCATTGACATTGACAGCCGACGCCTCGGCAGACGACTCCTGCTGTGAGTCGAGCCGTTCACCAGTTCCATTGATAAGGGGCGTGCCCGCGGGCACTTCGATTCGCACTACATCGGCAACAAGCCGATAGCCACGCTTCTGAACCGTTTCGATATAGCGCGCCTGGTGCCTGTCGTCACCGAACACCTGACGCAACTCGCCGATTGCCTTATGCACAGCGTTGGTCGAGGTGACGCCGCCGATCCAATACGCCTCGAGCAGTTCTTTGTTGGTGACCGCAAGGCCGGCACGCTCCATCAAATGAACCAGAACTTCCATGCTGCGCGGACTGATGCGCACATCGGTGGTGTCGCACGTCAGCCGGCAACCCGTGGGGCTGACGAGCCACTCGCCAACGCGATAGCTCAATTGTCGGTGTGCCGGGATCTGGTCGTTCATGGTGTTTGAGTCCGCGCCATCCGTCTCCGAGGCTGTGCCCGAAGCCGACTCGCGTCAAGGCGTCGAGGGCCGCATCGTCAGCGACAGGAAATACGAGCGTCCGATGGCGCCGTTCGGATACGACAGGCTGCCGATGGACGGATTTGCGTTGGCCAGGTTGTTCACGCCCCCGCCAAGCGTCACGCGATTTTCCCAGCTGTAGCTCACGTACACGTTCTGCACGAAGCGCGAGCGGTAATCGAGGTATCGATCGAGCATGACGTCAGGTTGCGAGCGGCGCGCAGGTTGATCGACCCGCCGCGTCTCGTCGAAGTAGCTGAAACCATAGTTGACCACGAATGGCTCCAGGCGCCACGTCAGGTCGAACAGCGTCTGCCACGTGGGCGCGCCGGCGTCGCGCAGTGGCGAGCGCGGCGCGGCACCGGGCAGATCAATGAACGTGAGATCCATCAGGTGATTGCCAAGCAGGTGAAAATTGAACGAGCCGATTCCGTCGGGTAGGCCGAACGCGCCGGGCTCGAGCAGATAGTTGACGGTGAAATCGTAGCCCTGCGTCCGGTACTGGGCGACGTTGAGCGGCATCTGCACGAAGCTGACGATCTGCCCGGACGTCGCGTTGCGTTCGATCAGCGGGCAGAACGCGTTGTCGATGGTCCGCAGGTCGACGCACTGTTGCGCCGAGGTCTGTGGCCCCGCCGTCGTCACAGCGTCGTTGATTTTGATGTCGTACCAATCAAGCGACAATGTCAGGTTCTTCACAAAGCGTGGTTGAACGATCACGCCAACCGTCTTGGTGTCGGCGACTTCTTCAGACAGGTTATCGTTGCCGCGCAACAGCCCGGAGACCTGCCCGACCGTCTGGCTGAACGTCGCCGGATCGATGCCGAGCGGTGCGAGAATCGCCGCGCAATTGGCTTTGGTATAGGTGGTTCGCGCCGCCGCTCGAAAATCGCACGGATCCGAGATGAACTGATACGTCTGTTCGCCTGGACGGAACAACTCGTTGATGTTCGGCGCCCGGGTCGCCTCGGCGAGCGTGCCGCGAAAACGCACGTCGTCGATCACCTGCCAGCCCATGCCGACCTTCCAGGTGTCCGCAGTGCCGATCGTTGAGTAGTCCGAGACGCGATACGCGCCGTCGATTGATAGCGCCTGGAAGCCCGGGACGTCGGTGAGCAATGGCACGTCCACTTCGATGAACGCCTCGTTGACGTGAAAGTCGCCGTGCGTCGGCTCAATGATGTTGAAGAATGTGTAGCCGGCGCGATCCCAGTCATCCGGAACATTGCTGCTGCGCTCGTCACGGTATTCCACACCGGCGGCGACGCCGATCGGGCCGGCCGGCAACACGAACCACCGCTGGCTGTTGCCGGTGACGTATGCCTGCACGACCTGCTGGGTGATCTCGCTGTGGGTCTTCGTCGTCGCATTGATCCAGTCGCGAGCTGCCGCGGACGCGACGTTCTCACCGAGGATGTTGAGGGGCACACAACCGCTGTTTGGGCCGGGCTGGAACGTCGCCGCCCATGTTCCCGGGCGCGGCGCGAAGTCGTTCCAGCCGGGCTCAATCACGTCCTGCTGCAGCGAGATGTTGGTCGGCTCGGCCGACGGGAACAGATTCGACCGGCAGACGATCTCGCCGGTCGCAGGATCCACGACCGCGTCGAGCGCCGCCGCAAACCGGTCGTTCAGCCGATTGTTGAGGATGTGGTCGGTGATGTCAGTGGCGCCGTACACGTACGACACCTCGTAACGCCAGCCGTCCGCCAGGTCCCCGTCGACGCCGACGACACCGCGCAGCGTCTCGCGCTCGATGCGCTCGCCGCGCCGCCCGAGGTCAAAGTGATCTCGGTTCACGAGCAGGAAGTTGCCGTTCGCGGCGGCTTCGATGTTTGGCGGGGTATACGCGTAGTCAGGCGCCAGAAACAGGGTGTAATCAAACGAAGGTGTGTCGCGCGCAGTCGAGGTGTTCTTCGAGTACTTGAGCTCGCCAAATGCGCGCGCGAACGCTGAGAACTCGTGGTGCGCGAACAGATTGAACGTTTCGCGATCCTCCTTCGGTGCGAGGTCACCGATGTAGTCGGCCAGCGGCGTGCCGCTGCCGCCTTTCTGCAGGCCATTGAACAGTGGCGAGCCGCCATTCCAGGGCACGTCGTTGCCGTTGTAATCGGGACTGAAGTCGAACGTCGGCGAGAAGTCGTAATCGGTGATGACACCGCCCGCGCGCGAGACGAAGCCCTGGCGGACGTCAGTCAGCGGGACGTAGTCCGGCAGGTTCGGGTCGTCCGTAAACATCGGCCCGCCGAAATCGTTTGGATTGAAAACAAACGTTGCGTAGTTGCCGTTGCGGGCAAAATCACGGTCGTGCGCCTTCAGTCGGTCATTGGAGGTGATCTCGGCGGCGAAGGAGACGTTCGTGCGGTCATCGTTGAAGTTTTTGCCGGCCGTGAAGCCCATCAGGGACGCATCCGCGTCGGATTGGTCGGAGCGGTTGCCCTGCGCGCGGAAGGTGAATCCCTCGAAGTTACGCTTCATAACGAAGTTGACGACACCGCTGACCCCGTCCGCGCCGTAAATCGCCGATGCACCGCCGGTCAGGATGTCGACACGCTCGATCAGTTCATTCGGAATCGTGTCGATGTCGACGGCTTCCGTTCCTGGCTGGCCAGCAACATGGCGCCGGCCATCGACGAGCACCAGTGTACGGCCCGCGCCGAGGTTGCGCAGGTTGAGCAGCGATAGTCCCGTGGCACCGATCGAATTACTGCCACCAGGGGCTTCAACCGAGCCGACCAGCGCCGGGATGTCTTTCAAGTAGGTAGCGACGTCGATCGTGCCGCGCATCCGCAGCGAATCGGCGTCAACCGAAATGACCGGGTTTGAATACGCGTAGTCTGGCTTTTCGATTCGCGAACCGACGATGACGACTTCTTCGATGGCTTCGGCCCGGTCTGCGGCATGGACAGCGACCGGCGCGACCAGGACCATGGCGAACGCGCGGCGCCGAACGTTACCTGATCGTGTAGTGCGCACATTTTCTCCCCAAAGCCACGACGGCCGCGTTCTCTCTCCCCAGACTGACCGCGGCGTATGGCATATGAGCAGATGGCGGCGCCGCCTGCAATGCGTGAATCGTCTCGTATCAAGTGGATATCGCCAGCGTCCGCCGTGCTGGATCGCGGATCGGCTTCCCATGCGGGTTGCCGGTAAATCGTTGACGTGGTCCCGGCTCAGAAGGCCAAGGTGCAAATCGCGGGAGGAAATGGGGTGCCGGTTTCCCGACACCCCCTCAGCTGGCCTCAATAGGTCGAAGCTTCGTACTATTTCCCGCAGTTCGCCTGTCCTGCGGCGGACACCAACGCGTCCTTTTGTATGGCGGTGATCAGGCCGTTGGATTCGAACTCGTTGGCTGCATGTGCCACACACGAGACGTACTTGCCGTGGTTGCGCCACGATGTCACCGTGCCTCGCGGCCCCTCGCAGGGACACAGCTGCGCCAACGCACAGCCGTTAGTCGGATCGACAACGACGCCCGGGGTAGTCGCCGCACACTGGTCGGTCGCGTTGGCAACACCATCGCCGTCCACGTCGGGGTCGCAGGCATCACCCGTTCCATCGCCGTCTTGATCCAGCTGCGCTGAGTTGGCAACCGTCGGACAGTTGTCAGCCTGGTTGGACACACCGTCGCCATCCAGATCGTCATCGCAGACATCACCACGACCATCCCCGTCGCCGTCCGCCTGATCCGTGTTGAAGACGAGTGGACAGTTGTCCGCGAGATCGGCCACACCGTCAGCGTCATCGTCGGTATCGCAGGCATCACCCAGGCCATCACCATCCGTATCGTCCTGACCGACATTGGTGTTGACCGGACAGTTGTCGGCTTCGTTGTCGACACCGTCACCATCCAGGTCGGCATCACAGGCATCGCCGATGCCATCGGCATCCAGATCGGCCTGACCTGGGTTCGGCGTGGCCGTGCAGTTGTCGGCGGTGTCCGGAATACCGTCGTTGTCGTCGTCCGTGTCGCACTCGTCACCGACGCCATCACCGTCGGTGTCGGTCTGGTCGACGTTAGTGACAACCGGGCAGTTGTCGCCGGCGTTCAACACGCCATCACCGTCCGCATCGCCGTCGCAGACGTCACCAAACGCATCACCGTCCAGATTCGACTGATCAGGGTTGGCTACAACCGGGCAGTTATCTGACCCATCAACGACCCCATCGTTGTCGTCATCGGCATCACACGCATCACCGATACCGTCCACATCACTGTCGGTCTGATCCGCGTTGGCAACCGACGGACAGTTGTCGTCAAGGTCGGAAATGCCGTCGTGATCGGTGTCGCCAGACCGCGTGATCGCAATCGCAATACCAAATGGCCCCCCAAAACCGAAGCCCACGGTGGCGATGACCGCGTTGGTCGCGGTATCGATCACTGAGACGTTTTGGGAATTATTGTTCGTGACGTAGGCGGTCGTGCCATCGGGTGTGAAAGCGACATCAGATGGGGCCTGTCCAACGCCCACGGTGGTGATGACCGTCTTGGTCGTGGTATTGATCACGGAAACGTTGTTGGAAGAGGTGCTCACAACGTACGCGGTCGTGCCATCGGGTGTGATGGCAACGGCATGGACGGAAAGTCCAAGGCCAATGGTAGCTGTGACGGTGTTAGTCGCAGCATCGATCACCGAGACGTTCTTTGAATTAGAGTTCACCACGTAGGCGGCCGTGCCATCGGGCGTGATAGCGACATCATTTGGGAATGCGCCAACGTTGACGGTGGCGGTAACGGTGTTGGTCGCAGTGTCGATTACTGAAACGTTGTTCGAGTTGGAGTTCGCCACATAGGCGGTCGTGCCATCAGGTGTGATGGCAACGCCACGTGGGTATGCTCCAACGCCCACGGTGGCGATGCCAGAGTTGGTCGCGGTATCGATCACTGAGACGCTGGCGGAATTGTTATTCGCCACGTAGGCAGTCGTGCCATCAGGCGTGATGGCAACGCCAAATGGATTTTCTCCAACGTTGACGGTGGTGATCACCGAGTTCGTCCCGGTGTCGATTACCGAGACGTTGTTGGAGCTCCAGTTTGTGACGTAGGCGGTTGTGCCATCGGCCGTGATCGCAACACCAAATGGGTTCACTCCAACGTTCACGGTGGTGGTGACCATGTTGGTCGCCGTATCAATCACGGAGACGCTGTTGAAACCTACTCTCGTGACGTAGGCGAACGGCTCGGCCTGTGCCATCAGTGGGGAAATGAGCAAGAGTAACGCTATCAGCTTGGATGAGAACGCGGCACCAACACCGGAAAATCCATTAAGTTGCATGAGTCATTCCTCCGCCGATAACCGCGATGAACATCTCACGCTGCGGCCTACCAACGCGTTCGGAATTGGATTGATCTGAACAATAGATGCGCTGTTGGCGCACGTTGTGCCCAGTACTATTTGATTTGTCGATCGATCTCACTTGAACATCGAACATCCCCGCGGCCGGGTTTCCTTTGATCTCTTCTGCCGTCTTGCACCCTATGCAAAATTCGTCCGTCGGAAATGGGCGCCCAAGCGGGTAGCCACGTTCATGTGCAGGCTGACTTCTAGTTTCCACAACTTGACCGCCCCGCCGCAGACACCAACGCGTCCCTTTGCGCCGCCGTGATCAGCCCGCTCGACTCGAACTCGTTGGCTGCATGTGCCACACACGAGACGTACTTGCCGTGGTTGCGCCACGATGTCACCGTGCCCCTCGCATGAACACGGCTACGCCAACGCACAGCCGTTAGGCTCATCGACAACGGCGATCGCCGTAGTCGCCACACACTGATCCGCCGCGTTGGCAACACCATCGCTGCCCACGTCGGTATCGCACGCATCACCCGTTCCATCCCCATCCGTATCGTCCTGACCGACTGAATGCTGAAGGTGGGGAGCAACAAAGCGGCACCCAGCTTTCGGATGCGACTAGGTCCATAGCGGAGACTCATCGGTGTTACCTCTTTCGCTTGCGGTCAGGGTGACGCGCCTGACGAGGTCTTACATCCCCCAAACGGGTGATGAGCTGTGGCTGACGACGGGAAGTTTTCGACCAGCCAATGAACCGTCAAGTGATCGGCGCAGATGACGAACGTTGCGCCCTCACGTCGGTAGGCGGCGCGAGCCACGAATCACCCCAACACCTTCGCCACCAACTCCGACTGGCGATGCGTCCCCGATTTCTGAAAGATGTGCTTCAACACGGATCTGCACGTTTCCACACAATGGCCGACCCGCGTCGCAATGGTGGGAATATCAAGGCCGTTTACCAGCTGTTCGAGGACTCGCGCCTCCGTATCCGTCAACGAATGCTCGTCCGCGAATGCATGAACTCTTTCTCGGAGCCGCGTCTGCTGCAAAGCCGGCAGAAACACGAGCCAACACGCGCCCTTCCCTTGCGACGAAGGAAGTCCCACGTCATCCACGCGCAACAGGGTGGCAGTCCTCGAACTCGCCCCGGCATTCGGCAACGGGATCATCGCGCTGGAGGATCCGGAAGCCAGCGCACCTTTGAGCATCCGCTCAGCGTACGGATCCGTGAATCGCAACCGGCCATCAACGCGCACAACCGAAACGCCACTGGCGAGGTGTTCTTCTGCAGCCGCGTTGAGATCAACGATCACGCGATCTGCGTCGATGGCAAAGCAGCCATAGTGGGGATCGGTCAAGTCGATGAGCGTGCCTATACGCAGCCCGTCGAGCGCGGAGAGATCGCGCAACCGCCGGTGTAGGAAGTAGGCACGCCGGAACGGTGCAACCAATGCGCGCAGTCGCGCAACCTGATCGATGCTGAAGTCGCCCTGGGCGAAGGAGCGCGAGAACCCGATCGCGATTGAGTCGGCACCTGCGCGACTCACGACACTGCCTACTTCATAGACACCGTACGCCCCCTTTGCCCAGGCGTAGTACGGCAGTTTCCGGTACTGACGAATGGGAAGCATCGAGGTGGTCGTCGCCACAACACCGACGTCAAGAGCATTTATGGGCGCGGCGAAGGGATTGCGCGCAGCGTAGTCTCGCTTATAGGCCGCCAGGTCGCGTTCGGTTAGGAACGGCGCAAACAGGAAATCCGTCGGCGCGCCGTCCCGATGGTGATTGACCATGATCGCTTTCGCGCCACCGCAATGTGATCGCATCGCGTCCAGTGCCCTGGACTCGAAATCCGGAGCAGCGATCCATTGTTGTAATTTCTGGACCAGGGTGCGTGTGGCGTGGACCCCCGCGCTATATCTATGGGCTATCGAATCCAACCGCGTTGCTCCCGTCACCAACCACGAGAGAAACTCTGTCGCAGATGCGAGGGCGGAATTCTTCCGATTTCGTTCCCAATTTCTTCCGAAGGCTGAAAATGGCGCCGAAGGCGCGGGCTCGAGGGAAGGCGCCGGTCTGCTACTAGGCGGTCAGGCATCAGGCTCAGCGCGGCTGGATGCCTCGTGAATCACTGTTTCAATCTCGGCAACGTCCACTATCTGGTCGCGAGCAGGCAGCCCAGTAGCAGCCGCTTCCGCCGCTTCCGCAGGGGGCGCACTGTGGTCACTATGGTCGAACTACCACTCGCATTCGTGCTCGAACAGGTGGCTGAACGAATAGAGATCACAGACGCCACCAGCTACTAGGTTGAACTCGTCCTCTCATAGCTCCCCCTATTCAGATGGTGTTCTCGGCGGGCTAGGTGTACCCCAGGAACCCGTCGAAAGTTCTTGCGAATTCCCTCTCTTTCTTTCGCGCCCATTTCTTTAAGGTCTGCGTCCCTGAGTTTCCTTCGCTGAATGAAGTCCGCGATGACGTGGATCAGCGGCGCGACAAACAGCAATCCGATCCCACCGAGCGTAATCGACGCTACGTCGGACGCACCCCGCCTTCGATCCTTTCGTCTAGCCACCACACTTGTGCCACCACGCTCCTCGGGATTCATCACGCAGACTCACAGCCTATGGCTTTTCAATGGGCGTTAGTTGCGCCGCGACACAACGCCAGCGCCCATCGCGTTTGACCCAGGTATCGGTGAAGCGGAATGTCCCGCCAATGTCTCGACCTTGTTGGCGTCCCGTCTGAGTCTGGTGACCTACCACCACGCCCGTGTCGCCAAAGACCATCGCTTTCATGTCGTCGACCTCGTAAGAAATCGCGAACGTGGGGGACTTCAGGGTCTCCACATCTGCAGCCCGATCAGAAACCGAACCGTCGAAGTCGGTGAAAACGTATTCGTCTGCTTCCCAATCGATTGCGCTCATGTCCTTCGTGCCCCAGGCTTTTGCCCAGTCACGTTCGCTCTGCATCAGTGCTTCTTGCTCGCGGGACGGGCCCTCGGCGGCGTTCGCGAAAACGGCGAATAGCAGCGTCGACATCGCTATCGCAAGCATTGGAATGTTGGTTCGTCTCATGGTGCCTCCCCCTGGGTTGTTGTTGGCGTTCAAGCACCGTGAGCGGGTGCTGGTTCACTAGATGATCGGCCCCTTGCCTTGTTTGTTCGCTGACACGTTCTCTCGAGCGCAGCTCCGCTGCATCACCCATTTGGGTGATGCGCACGGCTTTTCACCTCGCCCTTAAGCCAACACCCTTTTCAGCAACTCCGCCTGACGGCGTGTTCGCGATTTTTGGAACGTGTGCGTCAGGACCGACCGGACACGTTTCCAGCGAATGTCCCAACTTCGCAGCAATGGTCGATAGTTCTAAACCCTGCACAAAGTCTTGCAGCACACGTGACCCCGTGTCGGTCAGCGAATATTGGTCCGCAAACGACAGAACCTTCGCGCGTGTACGCGACTGCTGTAGTGGTGGTAGAAACACCAGCCATTTCGCCTGATTCCGATTTGACGGGGCAGATCCAAGTCATTCGCCCGCAATACGGTGGTACTTCTCGAAATCCACTTCCGGATTCGGAAGCGAGACGACGGCACCGGTAGCATTGCGGACTAAGGTTTGCTGCACTATCTGCTCAGCGCCGCGATCTACGGACCGAAGTCGGCCAAGCAGGCTCACCACAGTGCTACCGTTAGCGAGCTCCATATCGCCATTTCGCTAGTTTCGATGATCGTACGATCGCCATTTATAGCGAAGCACGCGCAATACGGACCTCCGAAAATCCCGGTGCGGTTCACGGAACCATTGGCCGCGATCTGCCCAAGATCGTTGATGTCAACGCCCTCACGGAGAATGACAAATGGCTGCAGTGGGTCGGTCGGATCAATAAGGCCATTGAGATCCCGCATCGCTGTACCGTCCCACAGAAAAGCGTGCTGGCCACCAGCGTAGGCAAATGCGCAAGCGCCGTGCCGCCAAGAGCCGCAGGACATGAGAAAGGGGCACACTGTTCCCCCTGCCGACTACCGGCGCCATCGATGCTGGACGCCTGGCCTGCTCCGAGGCGGCGCATCGTGCGGTCACCAACGCCAACCAGGTCGAACCCGATCGTGGCATTCTTCAAGGCATCGGATGCGTATGAGCAGTGGATCGATGATGAGACGAGGCGCTGTGAAACTCGAAAGGGGTCCCAGTCGTCCAGGCTTCAGGTGAACGGTGACCCGGCACATCCCGATTTCGAGGGCGACGGGTCCCATCGACGAGGCAGGCTGGTCGCTGGGCATGAGCGCACTGATCTTCCCCCGAATTTTCGGACACCGAGTTAAGGGTCATACAATGATCCGAAACGAGGTGTTAGATGACGAAGAAGCGCAGAGAGTTTGGCAAGGAGTTCAAGCGAGAAGCGGTATCGCTGGTCGTTGACCAGGGTTACAGCAACGCCGAGGCGGGCCGCAGCCTTGGCATTCGCGGCAACCTGATTGGCCGTTGGAAACGCGAACTGGAAGGACAACCGGAACATGCGTTTGCGGGCCACGGCAAGCTCACGCCGGAACAGCAACGGATCCGCGAATTGGAGGAAGAGAACCGTCGGCTGCGGATGGAGAAAGACATCCTAAAAAAGGCCACGGCCTTCTTTGCCAAGGAAAGCCGATGAGATATCGGTTTGTCGATGCGCACAAGAAGGTCTGGCCAATCAATCTCATGTGCAGCGTGTTGAACATATCGACCAGCGGCTACTACGACTGGGTGCATCGCCGTCCAGGCCGTCGAGCACTCGCCAATGGCATCCTGGATGGCCACATCCGGCAGGTGTTCAGCCAGCACAAGCAACGCTATGGCGCGCCGCGGATTGTCGATGAGATCAACGGCCAAGGATTATTGTGCAGCGAGAACCGCGTGGCGCGGCGCATGCGGGTGTTGGGCATCCAGGCGATCCAGTGCAAGAAGTTCAAGGTGACCACCGATTCGAACCACGACCAAACCAGTCGCCGAGGATCTGCTCGAGCAGAACTTCACCGCGATAGCTGCGAATGAGAAGTGGGTGAGCGACATCACCTACGTGTGGACCGACGAGGGTTGGTTGTATCTGGCCGTGGTGATGGATCTGTATTCTCGCGCCATCGTTGGTTGGTCGATGAACCGGCGTATGACGCAGCAGCTCGTCGCTGATGCGTTGACCGATGGCGTTGTTCCGGCGAGCCTTCCCGAAGGGCACGATTATCCACTCGGACCGGGGCAGTCAGTACTGTGCAACACGTTACCAACGTCTGATCCAGCGCAACGGTTTACGCTGCAGCATGGGTCGTCGAGCAACCTGTTACGACAATGCGGCGATGGAGAGTTTTTTCCATACGCTGAAAGTCGAATTGGTGCATCGGGAACGCTATGCATCGAGACGTTCCGCCACGGCAAAAATCTTTGAATACATCGAGGTGTACTACAACCGGCAACGCAAGCATTCTGCTATCGGACATCAGATCCCCATGCTGTTCGAACAGAAAAATCCTTAACGACGTGTCCGGAGAAACGGGGGAGCATCACACAGCCATGACCCCAGATCGTAGATGGTGAGGTAGGGTCGATCCGGCTCACGGTCATCGAATTGATGCTGTGAATCGTCAAGGGATCCTAGATCGCGACCTTTCCTAATAGGCCGACCCCGGCCCCCCGTTTTCGAGTGGGGCGGGGCTCATCGGCGGGACAGGCAGCGTCCCGAGAAGGGCGCGGCCCACCCAACCCCTTCGTGTATCGGTTCGACTTGGCAAACGATCATTTGAGGGCGCGCGCCATGGCGCTTGCCAACGGAGATCCGTCACGTCCATGATCCGATCGGCAGTGCAGACCTGCGCTGCGGGAGATGGCAATCACATCGTAGAGGGGAGTTCGCAGTCCTCGGCGTCGGCGTAGGTCCAAGCTACCGCCGCACGTGATGCTACCTGAAATGACGTCGACTCGACGTTGATCGAAAATGCTGAGGACTCACCAAAATGAAAACGTTCATTGTTCATGCTCTGACGATCGTACTGTGCTGGGCCGCTACGACCGCAGTCGCAGCCACCGAGCAAATGTCCGCGACCGGCTACAACGTCCTGACGAAACAGGGTGAGAAGATCACACTACCGAACGGCACGGTGATCATGACCGATGCCCAGGACCACAGCAGCCTCGTCAACGACAAGACTGGCGAGCAAACGAGCGAATGGTGCAACTTCGATAGTTGGTTGGACGACAAAGGCGTGGCCAAGGCTTTTACCGGCCATTGCTCACACTTCTACGACAACGGTGATGTGCTGTTCGTCGCAATCACCGGAACGACCGACGACCAGCCCATCACGTGGACCGTCATCGGCGGCACCGGAAAATTCGTCGGCGCAAGCGGCGGCGGAACGACGAAATACACGTCGGAACGCAGCGACGGATACGCGGCTACGTACAAAGCTACCGGAACGATCACGACGAAGTAGGGTGCCCGCTCTTTGTTCCGCGCCGCGACCCGCACCCACGGACCCGCGGCGCATTTTCTTATGTCTATGTCACTCGAGGTCGGCGTAGACGGCGCCTGATCGGACGGCCTATGCCCGCAGGAACGAGCACCCGTATCTGCTGCAGGAATGAACCTTGGTCGTTTGTCATCGGCTCAGCTCACATGCAGAACCGCACTTCGTGATTTCCCCAATACAGCGGATGCCCCTGGCGGCAACGCCAGTCATCTGTCCACGTCACCTGCGTTCCTTCTCGTCGTTCGTTGAGCGTCGTCATTTCAATGTCGCGAACGATCGCGCCGCAGGAGGGACATTCGATCTCAGCGATGCCTCTGTTGAAGAAATCCAAAACGTATGGCCGAAGTACGGCGACGAACTGTGGTGGAACGTACGACCGCGCACTGTCACTGAGGTTCGCATCGCGGAGCCAGTGTGGCAGTGCCTGCCGCGCAGCGTGCTTCTCTTGGTCAAAGCTCAAAACGCCGGATTACCCGGACGTCGCTCCGCTGTACGTTTCAGCCACCCACGCAACCCCGGTGATGATCGGCGGGGTATTTGCTGCAGCATGGGTTTTGAGCATTGTCTTCATGATTAGCGTGCGGCGAGGTACACGTGAGCACGCCTAACGAATTGTTGGAAGGGAATTGATGCTTCATACGGTTCGGTGGACACCTTGAAGCTAGATTCTTGATGCCTCCGGTTCGGCTGGGGTCATCGAAGTCTAGCGAACTGCATCTCTATATTCGGCTGCTTGATTGAGGATCTATCCTCGAGCCCTGATGAGCGAGGAACTCGAGGCAGAAAGCGCTGCCAATGCAGCCGCCGCCAACAAAGGTGCACGTGTAAGCATTTTGCCCTGCCCAGTTGAGACGGTGAATCCACTGGGGGACATCCTTGTCCCCCAGACACCTTCGTTAGCTACTTGGGCTTTCCGATCTCGCTTTGAGCGGCTGACGACACGATTGCGCCTTTGTCCGTAGTGTTGAGAAGTCCGTTGAGGACCTGACGTTCTGCCTCGTTAGAGACGCAGGACACGTACTGACCGTGGTTCTTGTAGTCCCCTCCGGCGGGGCATCGCGTTTCGAACAGCTGCGCGCTGGAGCATCCGTTGCGATCGATCGTGTCGCCGGGCTGGGTACCGCTACAGAGGTCGGCGGAGTCATCGATTCCGTCGCCGTCATCGTCGAGGTCGCAGGCATCCCCAAGTCCATCGCCATCGAAGTCCGCCTGACTCGCATTGGCAGCTGACGGACAGTTGTCTGCCACGTTGTCGACGCCATCTCCGTCCATATCCGCGTCACAGACATCACCCACCCCATCACCATCGAGGTCCGCGTTGTTGGAACTGGCGAACGAGGGGCAGAGATCCTGATCGTCCGGAATGCCATCGCCATCCGAGTCGGAGTCGCACGCGTCGCCTATGCCGTCCCCATCTAGATCGTGCTGATCCGCGTTCGGCGTTACCGGACAGTTGTCGGCATAGTCGAGCACGCCATCCTCGTCACTATCCAGAGGTTCGAGGATTGCGAACACGGAGAAGCTGGTCGTGGTTCCACAGATCTTGTTGTTGACGGTGTCCGGATAGGGGGGCTTCAGTGTGATGTCGACCCAGCCGCACGTCTTGCTGTCTGCGGGATCGGCACAAACTTGGTGTCCGAGCTCCAGGTTTTCTTCTTGCTTCTGAGACATGCCGGCGTCGTTGTATGTCAGGCATACAGTCGCCTCGTCAAAGGAAGCCGTCGTCTGGATGTCGTAGTAGAGCGACTGACCTGTCGGCTGGATGTCGCCGTTGGGTTTCGCGGGCGCAATGACGAAATTGCCCGGCGACTTGGGTCCGGTCGATGACACACTGACAGTGGTTTTGCCGGGTGCAGTTACGTTACCGAAGGCCAACCATCCAATAGACTGTCCGGACGCATCCATGATTGGCTGCTCGACGCCGCCCCCGACGGGCGTGTCGTGTGGCGCGCCGAGAACCAACTGGAACGGTGCACTGTAGGCTCCGCCGTCTGTGCCTTGGGCCGTCGCCGTCATCTGGTACGTGCCGGGCACACCGCGCAGAAGGACTTCAACGGAGTTGTTTGGCATTGCGCCGGCACGGAGTGAACTCGACGCGTTCAGAGAAGTCTGGTTGAGAATCTGATTGGTCGTCGGATCACGATCATAGAAGTAGCCACTGATCTGTAGCGTCTTGATGCCGACCGCCGGGTTCACGATGTAGAAGGTCTGCGCTGCCTGCGAACTCGCAAACGTGACGTCCCCCGGAGTGAGCCGATCGCCTTGTGTCACCGTTGCGACCAGCGGGCTTACGGACGGCGTATACGCGTATCGATACAGGTACTGATACCCAGTTCGACTCGCGTCGTTGAGCTGGAAGTAGATCTGCCAGTAATACAAGTAGCTCTGTCCCACCGGCGCCACGAAATCCATGCTACCGGTGGCGAGGTCGATCGAGTCGTACGAATAGCCCGCTGACGACGTGAGATATCCGTTGGCGTTGTATCCATCCGAGAGCGTCCACTGTCCTTGTGGTACCAGGTGGGAGTGAACAGTTCCGACCGATTCCGTGAGATCTTGATCGGTCACCTGACCTGCGACAACCGGTACCGAGCGAGAGCTGAATCCAGTTTGGCCGTATGGCGCGCCGTAGTACGAATAGTGGTAGAGGTAGTAGGTACCCGGGACGAGATTTGAGATTGCGTACGGTCCGTCGGTCGTTGGCTGAAGAGTGACGCTAGACGGTCCCGACGCGGTGATCTGGTGGCGGCCCAAGTGAACGTCACCGTTCCCGCCGCCGAGTCCAGCCAAGGACACCTGACCCGAAATGCTTCCGAGCACGCACAGTTCGGTTGTGAGGTCGAACGACCAGGAGACATCGACAATGCCGCCGTCGGGCACAGTGACGGTCTGCTGCGGCAGGCTCACCGGAATGTCGCAGCCGGCCTCGGCGTGCAGCGTGGCGCTGCCCGAGACTTTGGCATTCGCAAGCGCGGGCATTGGCTGCATCGCATCCGCGCCCCCCGAGGCGGTGACGGTGCCGTTGTAGTACTCCGTGGCCGACGCGTTAACCGACGTCGACATCTGGATGCGTGCCAATGTGCCGCCGATGACGTTCACAATGCCACGGACGCGGCCCGCAGCACGCGTGAGGTCGAGCGTACGGGTCTCATCGACGGCCAGTGCGGGGATGTTGTTGCGGTAACCGTACAGATAGGCATTCGATGTGTTCTGGAACGAGTAGAGGTAGTAGTAGAGACTGATCGGAGTATCAGCACTGACCCCGATCGTGTAGCTCGAATCGCCGTTGGTCAGGTTGATTGAGTTGCTGCCGCCGCTCCAGTTGGCGGTGACGGAACCGCTCCCAAACGTCTCGCCCGCGAGCCCGACTTGTCCGATGAGTTTGCCCCCGCCTTCGAGGATAACGTCCGCATGCGCGGTGCCTGCGATCAGTGAGACGAGGATTAACGCTCCGGACAGATAGATCCCGCGTACTCGCACCCAACAACTTAGATCTCTCATAGCTCCCCCTATTCAAATGGTGTTCTTCGGCCGGCTAGGTGTATCCCAAGAACCCGTCGAAAGTTCTTCCGAATTCCCTCGCTTTTCCTTCCTGCCAGCTTCCGGTGCGGTCCCTCGCTTCTCTTTCGACCATCGAGCGACGTCCACGATCGGGTAGACGAGCGGTGCGAGAAACATCAATCCGACCGCCGCAAGAGCGACCAAGGCCACGTCTGCCCAGTTCCGTTTTGAGACCTTTTGATCCGGTGTCACCAAGTTCTCGGCTTCGTCATTTGGCTTGTGGGCCGACACTTTTACACTGGCCCGATCAGATGAAGCCGTCATCACCCAAATGGGTGAAAGTGAATGGGGAGCGTGGCGAGGCGAGCGCGTACTCTCAGACCATTGGAATTGCGACGCAGAACTTGATTTCGGACCAGCGTGGGACGCTACGAGTCGCTCGCACCAAGCAATAAAAGTTTGCGCACCAACTGCGCCTGCGTGTGAACGCCGACCTTGTGCAGCAGCGATTTGAGTTGCGAACGGATCGTATGGATCGAGCGGAACCGGGACCGAGCGTGATCCATCAGCGACTGTCCGGCCATCAACGCATTCGCTAGTTGCACTTCGGATTCCGACAATCCAAAGATTTCGGCGTGAGCCTTCGAAAGCCGCCAGTAGCCATCGAGGACAATGATCAACACGGCCGGTTCTCGCTCTAAACGCGATCCGATACTCAGCGTCGGTAGTACCAACAGCCGAAACGCAGATTGGTCGGAGCCGATTGCTATTTCCAAGGGTGTCATCGGCAAGCGTGTCGGGTCACCTGAAAGGACCTTCGACACATAGTTGTTCGGAAGCAAATCCGTTTCGCGGCTCTTCAATCGCAGCTGATTGCTGGTCCAGTTCGCCTCAGGCGATTGTCTCAACCAATCCATTGCTCGGGCATTGGCGAACTCCAGTCCATATTTGCTGATCCGCAGCATCGGAACTGTTCCAGTGTCTTGGAGGTCCGCAGTGTGGTTGCGGTCGATCAGCAAGCGAGAGACACGCACGACGTGGGGAGTGAGCTCGCGTACTCGATTCACCGTGCGCGGCGGGTAGTCTTTCTGTCCCGACCATCGATGCGCCGACATGAACGCGACAGTAGAAGGGCTTACTACCCCGCAGCCCAATAAGAAGCGCATCCCGATGGGCTTCATGAACTCGCGGTAATACTGGGTTTGCTCTGCTATACGCTGGTCGAGCATCTGCGAACCGAAATACACGGACGGATTCGGAATCCGCGACGCGGCCTCGAACCAAGGATCGGTCGGAATCAGTGTTAACGCCGGAGTAAAACTGACCCCCCTCGTCGGAGTAAAGCTGACCCCTGTGTAGTGGGTAAGCTGGCGTCCCTTTGGGCGACGCCATGCACAGCTTGGAGACGGTTGTGGAGATCAAAGTGCTGGCGCGGCAGGGGAAGTCGATCAAGGCGATTGCACGCGAACTCGGGGTATCGCGTAACACGGTGCGCAGGTATCTGCGCGACGACACGCGAGCGGAGTATGGACCGCGACGAACGCGGCCGACGAAGCTCGATCCGTACCAGACGTATCTGCTGGAGCGGATCGCGGCGGCGACGCCTGATGCTTCTCCTGTGTGTTCTCACACCAGGCAGCCTGTTCGATTTGGGCAGACTACCATCCCTGCCCCGAAACTTGCGCAACAACTTGCTTGGACCGTTATCCGGCCCGTCATGCACGCCTAACCCATTGATTTTATTG
>CAWEUM010000005.1:0-2403729 GCA_963812255.1 uncultured Gammaproteobacteria bacterium
CGACATCGGATCGAGGTCGCCACTGGCGTGGACGTTACCCGGGCGACCGCGGTCCCGGGTGGCTTTCGCGTATCGCCAATGACGAAGTGTGGCGGAGTCGCGTGATCATCGACGCGAGCGGCGCCTTTGCGAGGCGGAACTGCCACCGCTGGCCGCCGGGTTGCCGGCCGATATGCACCAGATGACGGCGGTCGCCTATCGCACACCCGATCAGTTTCCGGATGGCGGTGTTCTGATCGTCGGCGCTTCTGCAACGGGCCTGCAGATCGCTGAAGAACTGCGAATGCACGGGCGGCGTGTGACCTTGGCCGTCGGCGAGCATGTCCGCATGCCGAGGTCGTATCGCGGGCGAGATGTTTACTGGTGGCTGGACCGCAGCGGACTGCTGCACGAAACCATCGACGACGTCGACGACATCGAGCGCGCGCGACGCGTCCCTTCGCCGCAACTCATCGGCCGCAGCGGGTGCAACATGGATCTGAACCGTCTCCAGTCGCTCGGCGTCGAACTGGTCGGGCGGGTCGCCGGCGTGCGCGGCAGGACGATCCAGTTTTCCGGCGCGCTCGCGAATCACCTGAAGTCTGCGGACCTGAAGATGCATCGAATGCTCGACCGCTTCGACGCCACGCCGCTGGACTGCCGGCGTCCATTGCAGGCCGATCGACCGGCAGCGACCCGCGTGCCGAAAAATCCGCGCCTCGCGCTGCAACTCGATCACGGTGAGATCTCGAGCGTGTTCTGGGCCACGGGGTATGCCCCTGACCATCGCTGGTTGAATCTGCCTGCCTTCGACAGAAGGGGACGGCTTACGCACGATGCTGGTATCGTCAAAACTGTTCCGGGGCTGTACACCCTGGGCCACACATTCCTGCGCAGCCGTAAGTCGAGCTTCATGTACGGTGTCAGCGACGATGCGCGGTATGTTGCGACGGACGTTGCCCAACACCTTGCGGGCGTGCGCCGGGAACGTGTTGCTGTCGGGACGTAAACACAACGCGGCAGTCGCCTTCAGAAGCGTCGGCATTCCACCTATGATTGCGGCTCACGCAGTAATCGGATGCAAATGTGGTTCGCGCAGCTGCGCCTGGCCGCGCTGAAGGGCGCACACGAATTGTCAGATTTGGCGAATTCGAACTGAACCAGGACACGTTCGAGCTCCTTCGCGCCGGAGAACCCGTTGCGCTCGAGCCTCGTGTGCTCTCGCTGCTCTGCTTCCTGATCGACAACCGGGGTCAACTCGTCGGCAAGGACAGGCTGCTCGACGAACTGTGGGGCCACCGCTTCGTCAGCGAGTCCGCGCTCGCCACTCAGATCAAACGCCTGCGGCAGGCTTTGGGCGACGACGGACAGAAGCAGGAAATCATCAAAACGGTCCACGGTCGCGGGTATCGCTTTGTAGCAGACACCCAGCATGGGCCGGTGCGCTCCACGCAGCCGCAAGACGACGGAATACCTTCCCAACGGCTGTCCAACCTCGGCTACGAAAGAACGCCGTTCTTCGGTCGCACGCGCGAGCTGCGCCGCTGCATCGAGGCTTTTCAGAACTATCGCATGGTGTCCCTGCTGGGCATCGGCGGAACAGGTAAGACGCGGTTGGCCAAAGCCGTGGGGCGGGCGGTGCTGGACGACTATCCGGATGGCGTGTGGTTCGTGGACCTGGTCCCCGTCGTCAATGCGGCAGGTATCGATACCGCCATGGCTTCCGCGCTCGGAATCAAGATGGGCAATGGCAGCTTGCGAGAGCAGTTGGCTGCGGCGATTCGCCAGCGCCGGGCCCTGTTCATTCTCGACAATTGCGAGCACATCGAAGATGACGTGGCGGTTGCCTTGGACTTTCTGTTGGAGAACACGGCCGCGCCGCATTTTCTCATTACCAGTCGAGATCCCATCGACCTGGCCGACGAGTTGCGGTTTTTCGTGGACCCGCTGGCACTTCATGTCGAGGATGGTGAGTCACCCGCGGTGCAATTGTTTCTCTCCACCGCGCGGCGTCACGGCATGGTGGATCAGATGTTCGACGTAGCGAAGGTCGAACAGGTGTGTGAGCAATTGGATGGGCTGCCGCTTGCCATCGAACTGGCTGCCGCACAGCTCAAGCACCTAACCCTGGAGGAGCTCCTCGAGCGTCTGGACAGACGTTTCGATCTGCTCGCCGGCCGTCAACGCATCAGAACCGGCGCGGACAGGCAGGAGAGTCTGGCGGCGGTTGTGCGGGAGACCTGGCAACTTCTCAACCACGACGAGCAGCGGCTACTGGGCCAGATCGCGGTCTTTCCTGGCCAGTTCACCATCGCAGACATCGAGGAGGTCTACACCGAGCAGATGACGCAGAGCATCTCGTTCTGCATCTCCCGGTTGGTCGAGTTGTGCATGCTCAGCCGTACGTCTGCCGAGGGGTCCTGGTGGCGGCTGCTGGAGACCGTGCGCCTTTATGCCCTTGAACAACTTTCCGCCAATGAGAGGGTTGCGAATGGCGAACGCCACGCCCACTGGTGTCTGGCGCGGCTTGGTGATTACCCTTACGGCAGTCTGCTCAGCTACGCGCATGCACAATGGGCTGCAGATCACTACGCCGACATCACCGCCGCCGAGCGTTTCTTCAGCCGGCAAGGCAGGATTGATGCGGCTATCGATGTCTGCACCCAGCCAGGTCTACTGATTCAGATGGACGAAGGGGCTCGAGCGCTCACGAAGCTGGACAGGATCGGGGATTACCTCGGCCAAACGGATGACCTGCTGTGTCGGGTCAAGCTTCACGGCATGGCGGCACTGTGTGCCCTGGTGACCCGGGATCCTGCGCTTTTCGAGCACCACGCCGGCGTTCATCTCGAGCTTGCGCGAACGCTTGACGCGCCGTCGCGGCTGACCGTCGCGCTGATACTGGCCTCGCTGATCAGCACTCTCTCGGATCCCGAGCTGGCGCGCCGCCAGCTCGCGGAGGCGATCAACGTCGCCCAGACGGCGGGCGAGACCGGCAGCCTGGATCTTGCCCGCACGTATCAGGCCTGGGGTCTGACGATGCAGAAGCAGTACGGCGAGGCAACGGCCGCAGCGTTGGAGGTGATCGAGAAAAATCTGACCCGCGATGTGATCGATAATCCAACCCATAGCGCTATCTGCGCCGTCATCGCCTGCAACTGCCTGGCAGATCCGCAGACCGCAAATCGGTGGACCGACCGCCTGCTGGAGTCCTCGCAGGTGCATTCATTGCTTGGAGCCAGGGCGTTGTTTGCCTGTTCCAGAGCCGCCGGCGGACAACTACGGGAGGCCGCCGAGCTGTGCAGCGGGATCGTTTCAAGACTGACCCGTATGGGCGTCCAGCCGTGGCCCGATCTGTTCGTGCCCCTTGCCGTGATGGCACACAGCCAGGGCGAAACGGACAAAGCGCAGCTGTGGCTTCGACGTGTCCAGGCGAGCGATACGCGGCTGCAGACCTTCCACACCATTACCGTTTACCGTCAGCTGCGCAGCAGAATCGGTTTGGGGGCATCCGATGCTGCAGATGGGAAGCCGCTGTCGGAGACAGGCGCCCAGGCTTTGGCATGGATGAGGCAGTTTCTGGAGAATTGACGGGCGGGCATCGGAGCCACCGAGGCGTGCGGCATCGGCATCCGTGAAGTCTTCGATCGTGGAATGGATGCACGGGTTCCGGCATGGGACACGGACCCGATTTCTAGGCGCCCTGCAAACCGTCGGCGTTGCCGTCGATCCGCGCGATGCGAGGATCTCGCCGCCCTGTTCAACGCGGCGGCGACTCACGAGCATGGGTGGCGCTACATGATCCTCGCCGTCGGAACCGGATCGCGGGCGATGGCTCTGCTCGAACTCATCTAGGTTCAGATTGACAAGCAATCGCGTGTCATACATCTGAATCCAAAGGAACGCAGACCGACAAAACGATGGCGAGATCGAGAAGCCGTTCCGGACGATCGCGCCGATGGTGAAGCGCGATCTACTACGCTGCGAACTCGAACATTAACCCGTTCAACCCGCCGTCGTGCGTATCACTTGCGTAGCGTGTCTATCGGGCGTGATCGTGCAAGTCGATGAAGAAATGGAGCGGGAAAGGAGACTCGAACTCCCGACCCCAACCTTGGCAAGGTTGTGCTCTACCAACTGAGCTATTCCCGCGTTAGCCTTGAAACCCGCGTGGCCACTGGCTCCACTCCAGGTTCGTCATTCTACTCATACCCCTCAGACTCGACAGAACCGGGGCTCTGGACCATACCCTGAGTCTCCGATGAGTCGCAGAGCAGTCCGCAGTCGTGGCACGTCGAATCACCGAGCAATTTCTTCGATCAGTGAAGCCAGGGGACCGTCGGTACACGCTCGCCGAGGACGGTCTCCAAGTGGAGATCCACCACTCCGGACGGATCGCAATTTACTTTAAGTGGCGGCAGAACGGAAGGCAGACGAAGGAGAAGCTCGGCGACTACGACCCGGTCACCTTCACGCTGAAGGCCGCCCGCGAGCGTGTCCGTGAGTTACAGGCCCAGGTCGTCACCGAGCTGGTCGTCCATCAATCCGGCGCGACGCTCGCCGAGTACATCGACGCCGACTTCAAGACCTGGTGCGAGGCGGCTCGAAGCGACTCAGCGGGCACCCTTCAGCGGCTCGAGGTCCACTTCGTCGACCGCAATCCATCCATCGGTGCGACCCGACTGAAGACCCTGACCACCGAGCAGATCGAGCGGTGGAAATTACTGGCCATGCAGTCGCTCGCCCCCGCGACCGTCAACCGCATTCTCGGCGACCTGAAGCGTGCACTCAACCTGGCCGTCAAGTTCAACCTCATCAGACGTAGTCCTGCTGACGACGTCACACTGGCGCAAGTCGACGTCGACGCTCAGAGGATTTATCTCGACAAGGACGAGTACGAGCGCCTCATCGCGGCCGCTGATCAATGGTCGTACCTTTCGCACTTCGGCACATCGACAGAGCAAATGCTCCACCCCGAGTGGTTCTACCTGCGGCTGAAGATCGCGTTGAACACGGGAGCGCGGAAGACCGAGATCCTCCAATTGCGCTGGATGGACATCAGCCACAGAAATCGCGAGATCACATTCCGGGGCGTCACCACGAAGACCCGACGCACGCGCCGAGTCCGTATTTCGAACACCCTCGGAACGACCTGGAGAAGTACCGCCGGATGCCCCTCAGCTCGCCGTCATCCTCCTGCTGTGTCTGGAAGATGTGCCGGTCTCCGTACACGTTCGGCAGTACCTTGCTCAGGTACCACTTCCGCGTGTCCACGCGGAGTTGCGACCGTTGGATGTTCTCGTGGTCGACCAGGTAGCTTCCCGTTGGCTCGCCATTCTGGTCGCGTTTCTCCACGTAATCGCCCGATCTGTCGTCGGCGATTTCGATGATCTCGTCGCCGAGTAGCTCCGCTTGTAGCTGCCTCGCGCATTCGACTCTCGGCATCGAAACTCTTCAGGGACGCCCGCCTGGAAATTTCATGGTCCGGTTCGGACTGACCGGCAACTCGATCTCGCGTGCCTCAGGGCCGTCAATCTCCGCGGCCGGGCTTGACCACGGGTACTCGATCGTTTTCCGAATGACGCGCACAGCTTGCCGAGCGTCTTGAAATCAAGCGACCCTTGAGTCATTTGAAAGATGATGCGCCGCTAGGACGACGAGGTTGTGTGCGGTAACGAACGGAAGCGGGTGCGTAGAACTACCTAGGCTGCACCGTCTTCGTCCAGTCAACACAAAGGGCGCCGATGACGATCCCCTCGAAAGGCAGCGCACCCCCGGTTCTCAGACCACTGACATCGAAACTGCTCCGGACATTCGGTGATCGCTTCAAATCGTTGGCGTGGATCGAAGGCAGGACCAGGATCGGCCTGGTGGGTCACATTGACGCCAGCATGTCCAGAAGGCTCGACGCGCTCAAGGATGACTACCCCGAGTTTGGCGAGATCGAGTTCAGGTCAATTGATCAAGAGTAGTCATCTCTCGGCGGTCGTCGTCGAATCCGGACCTTTTGACTCAGAGTATCGGCTCTCCTCGCGACAGGTCGCACACCAGTAGATTCGCGTAGACGCTGCCGACCGTATGCGTTCGTCGTACTCCTGAACGGTCATGAAATACGTCGCTTGTTCACCGCCACAGTGCAGACACCACTTCTTGGAACCGGGCATCGCGCATCCTCAACTCGGCTCTGATGGTATAGTCGAACCCAAATGACGATGATCAGGGGCTACGCGACGCGCTTGACGCTGGCGAATTTTGCGGGGGCAGTGAGACGTCTGCAGAACGCCGGGTTGGGACGTCCGCCGCGGCTAAGCAGAGGACGGCAAAGCGATCACCGGGTCACCGGTGAAGCGCCAAACACCGGCGTGTTGCCTGAGCGTGAGTGCCGCTCCCTAATGGGCTGGAGACTGAATGTCCACTCGATCCACTGAATCGTCCAAGCAGTCGAAGCTGCGCCTCGATGCAGAAGCGCGGCTCAAAGAAGGCTCTGCTCCGCCGACCAGCGGCTGGCCGACAGGCGTAAGTGCCCTGAACCTGCTGCATGAACTCGCCAGCAATCCGGCGAGCGCGCATGACGCGCTCAAGCTGCTGCATGAAGTGCAGGTCCACCAGGTTGAGTTGGATCTCCAGCACGAGCAAATGGAAGCCACTCAGCGCGAGCTGACTGAAGAGCTCGCTGGTTACCAGGGGCTCTACGAATTCGCGCCGGTGGCCTATCTAAGGGTTGGCCCCGAAGGTGAGATCCTCCAAGGCAATGTTGCCGGCGCCACCCTGTTCGCAGTCGCGCCAGACGAATTGCACGCGCAGCGTATCGACCGCTTTCTGGCGCCCGAGAGCCGGCCGGTGCTTCGTGCATTGCTGAAGCGGCTGCGTGCCGGCGGCTCAACGGACACCTGCAAAGTGCAGTCCAGCGCCGAAAAAATGTCTCGCCCGCTACAGATCGTGGCCAGTGTTGTTCCCGGCGACGGGTCTTTTCTGATGGTATTGGTCGATACGACCGATCCCAGGCAGCCTGACCCAAGCGTCTGAGTTTCACCAGTATGCGGACCATGGATAGACCGCGAGCATCGTGCAAGTCTACCGTCGCCTAGCGCATGCTCCCCTATGGCCTTTTCGACACACACCAGTCCTAACCGCACACCGTCGCTCGCCACGCGCATCGTGGGCATCGGCGCCTCGGCCGGAGGCCTGGCGCCGCTCGAGGAATTCCTCGGGCACGTCCCGCCAAAAAGTGGTCTGGCCTACGTCGTGGTCCAGCATCTGGATCCCACGCAAAAAGCGCTACTCGCGGAACTGCTGCAGCGAGTCACCGTAATGCCGGTGCACGAGGCCAGCACAAATGTCCACGTAGAGGCCAACTGCGTATACGTGATTCCTCCGAACACGGAACTCAGCGTGGTCAACGGCGCACTGCAGCTGGAGAGGCCTACGGAGCCGCGCGGTCTGCGGTTGCCGATCAACGTCCTGTTCTCCTCCCTGGCAAGCGCCCAAGGTGAACGCGCGATCGCCGTGGTTCTGTCCGGCATGGGATCGGACGGTACGCTGGGCTTGCAGGCCGTCAAGGCAGTGGGCGGCCTGACGGTCGTGCAACAGCCCGACACGGCGCAGTTCGATCTAATGCCCAAGAGCGCGATCGCCGCCGGTTGTGGTGACATCGTCGCACCGCCTGCCGAGCTGCCGGCCCGCATCCTGGCCTACGTCGCTCAGGTGCCGGACCCGGGTCTCGCTACCTGGGACGACGTGCAGCCCGCAGCAGCGCCCAAACTCCCTCTGCACACCATTTTCAGGTTACTGCAGCAGCGAACCCGGCACGACTTTTCGCTGTATAAGCCCAGCACTCTGCATCGCAGGATCGAACGGCGCATGGCGATTCACGGCATCGCAACGCTGCCGCTCTATGCCGATTTCCTGCAGCACAACCGGCACGAGATCGACCTGCTGTTCAAGGAGTTGCTGATCGGGGTAACCAACTTCTTTCGTGACCCCGCGGTGTGGGAGCATTTTGCGAAGGTCGCGTTGCCAGATCTGCTGGCGCGGCGAACCGCTGAGAAAAAAATTCGCGTCTGGTCGATCGGCTGCTCGACCGGCGAGGAAGCCTATTCACTTGCCATGGTCTTCACTGAAGCAATGCAACGGTTGCCGCTGCCACATGGCTTCGCGCTGCAGATCTTCGCCTCGGACCTGAGCCCTGACGCTATCGCCACCGCACGCAGCGGCCGCTACCCCGCCTCAATCGTTTCCGAGGTATCTGCAGAGAGGCTCGCCAGGTTCTTCCGTGCCCAAGACAATCACTATCAGGTCAACCAGAACATTCGCGACATGGTGCTGTTTGCGCAGCACGACGTGGTGCTCGATGCTCCCTTCACCAAGCTGGACTTGATCGTCTGCCGCAACCTGCTGATCTATTTCGACGCGATACTCCAGCGCAGACTCCTTCCCCTGTTTCATTACAGCCTTCGTCCCGGCGGCCTGCTGTTGCTCGGGAGTTCGGAGACGGTGGGAAAGTTCAACCGTCTGTTCACTTCGGTCGGCGAACCGAAGCAGCGGCTCTATCTACGCCAGGACAGGGACTCCATCGATGCTCCCGACTCCCCGATGAAATCGTTCCCTCCATTTTTCACGATAACCCCGGAGTCCCACGTGCCGTCTCCCGAAGCACCGACTCAGACCACGGACAATCTGCAAACGGCCGCCGATCATGTGTTGCTGCAGGTGTATGCGCCCGCGGCCGTCGTGCTCAACAGCAGCGGCGACATCGTCTACATCAGCGGCCATACCGGGAAATATCTGGAGCCGGCCGCCGGTAAGGCCAACTGGAACTTCCATGCCATGGTGCGTGAAGGTCTGCGAGCACCGCTCGCCGGCGCTCTGAAACAGGCCGCCTCACAGCGCGAGCCGCTGCAGCTGCAGGGCCTGCAAGTGCAGGGTCCGGGCGGCTCACACGGTGTCGATGTGACGGTGCAGGCGCTGCATGAAGCGGAAGCGCTCCAAGGCATGACGATGATCGTCTTCCGCGATCTGGCACCGGTTCCGCCGAGTCGTCGCCGGCGCAAGGCGCAAACCGCCCCGGAAGCCTCTCATGCGGCGGAGCTGCAAAGACTAAACGATGAAATCCAGACGTTGCGCGAAGAATCCCGCGCGTCCAGGGAAGAGTTGCAGTCGGCCAACGAGGAGTTGCAGTCAACTAACGAAGAACTGCAATCGACCAACGAGGAGTTGATGACTTCCAAGGAGGAAATGCAGTCGATGAACGAGGAGCTGCAAACCATCAATATGGAACTGCAGACCAAACTCGACGATCTCGCGCTCGCCCAGAGCGACATGCAGAACCTGCTCAACAGCACGGAGATCGCCATTTTGTTCCTGGATCAGCGTTTGAACGTCAGACGCTACACCGATCGGGCGTCGAAGATTGTCAATGTTCGGGAAAGCGACATCGGTCGGCCGTTCAGCGATCTCACCACAAGCCTGCAATACCCGGCGCTGCATGAGGACGCACTCGAGACTCTGCGCACTCTGACGTTTTCCGAAAAGCAGATCCCAGCCAATGACGGCCGGTGGTTCTCGGTACGCATCATGCCGTACCGCAGGCTGGACAACGTGATCGACGGGGTGGTGATCACCCTTGTCGATATCACCGCCACAAAGCAGTTGGAGGCGAAGCTGCAACGCGTTCCTTGAGCGGCGTTTCAGAGCTTACCGCTCGCGCGATCACATGCCTGGCTGTCCGATTTCCTCCACGCCATTGTGCTCCTGGTCTCACTAGGAGCGCGTTGCTGTGACGCATCTTCTGCGGCGAAATACTCCGCTCGACCCTTTGGTTCAGGTCGCGCTCAATTCGGGCGGCATTGGAACGTGACGGTCTTCGTTCCATCGCCGTTCGAGACGATATTGGAAGCCACCTGTGATGACCCCGTGTTGAAGCAATAGGCGCGCGCACTCCGGGAGACATCGACGAGCTCCTGATCCGTCCGGTACGTATACGACAGATTCGGATTCGAACTCCGCGTCGCGGATATCGATGTCGGCACACACTCGTACGCAACGACGCGCTCACCGCTCGAGTCTTTGGTGAAACTTAGAGGACGAGGCGTAGTGTTCTGATACCGGTTGCAGAACGTCGCCGCAAGCTGATTGGTCTGAATCAACTCATCGTCGCTGTGGTACGTGTAGGTGACGGTCGGATTGCTCGCTTGGGTCTGTTGCGGCGAACTGCTGAACGGGACACAGGAGACCGCGAGCATCGTCGAGAGTGCGACCGCTGCTGCGAGCCCCCGGTTCGCGATGCGATGTGCAATAGCGATCATCTCGACGGCTCCTATTGATTCGTAGCAAGACACTAAGCGACATCGCCTCATTGTTCTGTACGCAAGCGCACTAACCCTCCGATTCGTTTGACCGTCGCAAGCGTGACAACGCAACACGGCGACCCCTTAACCTCGCCCGAGGCACCACTTCCTGAGGTTCAGGTTCCGAGTCCTATGTTCGCTACTTACAACACCGAACGTTACACGCCAACACTGCGAATCAAGTCTTACGAACCGAACCTTCGTTCATACATGGACAACAACGCGCTTCCAGACCCGAGAAGAGCAGACCACTGGCGGTTCATCGGGGCGACGACCAGAACAATTCCCGACTGCGAAAAACCGATTTCATGCTCGCTCCCGGTGCGTGGTGGTCCGACCTCCAAACGAAGATGCTCCACTTGTTTGAAACAACTTGTCCCTGAGCGCGACGACTTGCCTCGCGACGAATCGCAGGAATCTCGACAGTTCGTGCGCCTCGGAATTCTGCGCCACTGGTCGCGCCGATCGCTTTACGAGTTCCTGCCACCGGCGGTCGGATTCTGCGTAGGCACGTTCGAGCCGGTGCAACTCGCACTCTATGACACTACGGTTCGGATCGGTCGGTATATTTTTGAAGGGATAACTCTCAACCGCAAACTGGATTGTCGCCGATAGCGTTCGCGAGTGGTCCAAGTTCGCGAGAACCTGCGCGAGGCCTTCAGCGCCCTCTGCCGCGGCCCTTTCGCACTGGTACGGACCCACTGGCAGTCTGTCAGGCGACAGGAAATACCAACCACCCCGCCCGTAAAAAAACTTGATCACGCGCTTGCCCGCGATCACATCGAGATGAGTGACTCCCATCATCTCCTTCCGGTTACCTTCAATAGGATCCCTGCTCATTTGCACTCTCCCTGACCGATTGCAGACGCGTTGCATCCACCTTGCTCCGACTCGAACTCACAGAACCGACGGCACCGGAGCATGCCTTGACGGATTTCACGTCCATCGACGCGCCACGTCAGCCCGATCAGGGACGATGGAAGATGGAGTCTCCACACGCGAGCATACGGATGGTCTTTCGGACAATCGGTGCGGTTGCGTACGCTGCGTGAGCGGAAACTCGTCCGATCCGACCCATCAACGCGTAGGTGCATCGGTACAGCGCTTCCGGCAACGGCCGATTCCTTTTGAATTCGGTGCGAAACGGCACCGAAGACATCCGCAGCGCGTGGCCGCTACCCTGGCCCGAGGCGGACAATGCCCTCGCCAGCATTGCGAACAGTCCCACACCGCCCCCAATGTTGTTCAGCAGACGCGATCTATTTCAGCGTCTTTTCCCAGGCAGAAATCTGCCTGTCCGCCTCGTCCTTCGAGATTCCGTATGTCTCTTGGATTTGGCCGGCGAGCTTGTCGCGTTTGCCGGCAACCACATCGAGGTGATCATCGGTGAGCTTGCCCCACTTTTCCTTGACGGAGCCTTTCATCTGCTTCCAGTTACCTTCGATACGATCCCAGTTCATTGCGCTCTCCCTGACTTGATTTGCAGATACCTTGCTTGCGCCCTGCGCTGATTCGAACTCACACCGCCTCTCGGTGAGTCGGGGTCACTTCACTCGCATGTCATTCTTGACTGATTTCACGCCCTGGACGCCGCGTGCCAGTTCAGTCGCCTTGCTGATGTCGCTGCTGGAGCTGACGAACCCGCTGAGCTGAACGACGCCTTTGAACGTCTCGACGTTGATCTCAGCGGACTTCAGCGACGAATCGTTGAAGATCGCGGCTTTAACTTTGGTCGTAATGACGGAATCGTCGACGTATTCGCCAGTCCCCTCATGCGTGGCTGTTGATGCGCATCCAAGCAAGGAAGCGAGCAGGACGGCAAAAGTGAATGCGACATATCTGTTGGGTGATCTCACGTGGTTTGCTCCAAAAGAACAGATTTAGGCTGACGATGGCTCGCCGGTCCCGATCAGCCCCATCAAGGCCGATCGAGTACCTACGCAAACATACGGATGGCCCTCCGCATATTCGGTGCGTTACCGTACACAAAGAGGCATGCATCAATAGACATGCCACAAGGACGTTCGCCTGGGTGCCATCCAGCGAGCACAAAACTCATTCGCAGCTGCCCGCCTGTGCTTCCCGAGTCTCTCGGACCCGGACTCAAAATCCGAGTCGACTTGCGGACGGAATTTCCGCGTGTCATTAGCTGGGGGCAATGAAAGGCGACGAAGGGCTGATGTCAGATCGACACGTTTCGACCTATCCAGCGAGTCGCGGTCGCTCAACCTCCCGATCTTCCTCGACATCATCCCGATGGTTTATGAGGTCTGCCCTGCATTCCCTTGCGGCTGTTTATGAATAGCAACCTTCCAGGTCGACGCATGACGAGCCGATGCCATACACCGCGCGGCACAATCACTGCCTCGCCAGATTCCAACGCGACGGTTTGTTCTGTGCTGCCTTCCTCCGAAAGGACATCGATAGCGCCAGACACCAAGAACAGCACTTCGTCGGCGTCCCGGTGCATCTCCTGCATCGAAGAATGCAGGTCCTTTGCGGAATTGAAGTCGAAGACGCCGGCGAGACGATCGTAACGTTTGCCGGATACTCTCCAGAACATCGGCGTCACCTTCACGGCCTCCGCATCGCCTCGATCGCTGAGGTGAATGAACGTCTTGGAGAGATCGATGGTGTGTGGCATGAACGTCGCGCCGCTAAGTAAGGATCGCAAGACTAGTCCCTCATGCCGCGCTATGTCTTGGACGAAATTTACAAAGCTGAGGTGCCCACTTCGGTGCCCAATCTATCGTCACTCAGGACCACCCAACATGATCTACGGCGGTAAGAAACCGCTGCTAAACGTTTGTTTCGGTCACGTTGGGTTGCGCTGGATCACGAAATCAGTTCACTGGTCCTACGCTCGGCATCTGTGCATGCACATCTTGAAGTCGTCGAGGAAGCAGTATCGCCGGGCGGTAGTTCGGTCTTTGACGAACTCACGCGGGCGAACCTTTTCAGATCCGTTGGTGATCTGCGAGTGTGGGGATTTTGCGGGGATCAGTCGTGCCTTGTCCTGCTTTGTGCGGCATCAGATTCCAACGGACGCCCGGTAGGTGGTTGATTTATCTAACTCGATGCTTTGTCATTGCGGACCGTTCTCGCCGATGTCGGCATCTTCGGTCGCGCCCGCCGTCTCTGCGCTGAGTACCGGTTCGCGTTCGAGTTCTCACCTGGGCACGCCCGGTGTCGTAGCTGCCGCGCGGAGCGCGAGCGTGGACTTCAGGCGATCCGAAGGTGATTGAATCGTTCCCGGCTTCCGGCTGGCGTCAATGAACGTCGTGTTGCCGCAGGCTTTGTACAGCGGGAAACCAATGGGCGACGTCGCTCCGTCTCGGAGCGGAAAGCAGCGCCAGCGGTACCGCTCGATGAACGCCGCCGAACTTGCGGCCGAACTCGAAGCCGCTCGAGCGGCGGGCAAGTGGCCGTCTCAACTACTGCTCGATGCGATCCCCATCGCCAGAGCACAGATCCGACGAGCTGATCCGACGCCGCACGAGAACGCCGCCGCGCGTCTGCGCCCGCTGTACCACAGCGTTTGAGGAGAGACATGGACCGCCGACGCAATCGATAGATGCCTGGCAGGCGGCCAAACGGGCTGAACGAGGAGAATGGGACCACAAGGTGTCCGAGTTTCGACGTAACGGCGTCGCGGCGGATGCGAAGAAGTCTCCGGTGGTAGCGAGCGAACGGACCGCCAACAGGGTGGAACTGTTCGACGAGCAGGCCGCGTACCCCGCTGAGAATCCTACTGACGACTTCACGCTGTCGGATGGTGGCGTGCCGCAATACTCAGTCATTTCTAGCATATCTGACGCGACGCTCGACACAAGGGCGTTGGCCACCAGCACCTCGCGGCTGCCATTGAGTTCGCTATGGGTAGCCCGAAGGCGCCAGTTGGAGTAGCTTGACCACGTCTCGACCGCTTCTAAGTTCCTGCGCCTGGCTAGCGGCGCTAACCAAATCAGCTGAGCCGCGCCAATATGGCCGTTCGGGTGCCTTTGGCACCTCGGAGTTGCCTAGGAGTGTCTCGCAGATTCGCCACACGATGAGTCTCGTGGCGAGTCTCGACAAGCTGTAAGCCAAGAGATACGCGGAATCTACTGACCTTGGCAAGGTTGTGCTCTACCAACTGAGCTATTCCCGCTGAAAAATGCGCGCGCTCGCACCGCTGCCATCTCGATGCGCTCCCCGAATCGAACGATCATCGGCGAGAACGCCATTGGCCCGCATGTTACTCGGGAGATGCCGGAACTCGCAAGATTACAGCGGCGCAGTTTGGCGTCCCCTAGGGGAGTCGAACCCCTGTCGCCGGGATGAAAACCCGGTGTCCTAGGCCTCTAGACGAAGGGGACGAAGACGAAGCGGCGCATTCTATGAACCACCCCTGGTGGCGTCAAGCTGGCTTCCTGGATCGTTCGAGCAGCATCCGGCCAATCCAATCGCGTGCGAAGTACTGGGCGCTTCGACCGTTCCGCGCGCCGCGCGCGAGCGCCCACTGCAACGCTTCGCGGCGAGCTGAATCCGTTAGCACGACCTGCATTCCGTGACGCTCACCGATCCGCTGCAACCAACGCGCGACCACATCCAGATACGCGTCCTGCTTGAAGGGCTGAAACGACAGCCACAGGCCAAATCGATCCGACAACGAGATTTTCTCCTCGACTGCCTCACTCTCGTGCAGTTCGCCGCCTTCGTGGCTCGCCGCGAGATTGTCGGCCATGTGTTCCGGCAACAAATGCCGACGATTCGACGTGGCATAGATCAACACGTTTTCCGACGACCGGAACACCGACCCTTCGAGGACGCTCTTTAACTCTTTGTACGATGCGTCGTCGACGGAGAACGACAGGTCGTCGCACACCAGGACGAACCGGTAAGGCGCGTCACGCACCAGCGCAACGATGCGCGGCAGCGCGCCGAGCGCGCGTTTGTCCATTTCGATCAGCCGTAAGCCCTGATTCGCATAGCGATTCAGCAATCCATGAATCAACGAGGATTTGCCCGTTCCGCGAGCGCCCCACAGCAGCACGTTGTTGGCGGGGTATCCTGCGACGAACTGTGCCGTATTGGCCTCGATGCGTTGCTTCTGGCGATCGATGAACAACAGATCGTTAAGATCGATCGGGTCGAGATCGGTGTGAGCGCGCAGTTCGCCACCCAGTGCACTGAGGTGCCAGACCGCAGCATAGGTCACCGACCAGTCCGGTGTGCCGATCTGCGGAAGCACTGCGTCCAGACGCGTCAGTACACGTGCCGCCAGATCGGTCAATGTATCGAGGGATTTTGTCATGAATGCCGTCTTGCTCAGCGAGCGCATTGTACCCATCCCCGATCTCCGCCGGGGATAAGCGTTTCGCTCCGTGCGGTGCATCCGGGGGATGAGACGGACACGCGATTCAGAGTAAAATCCGTTGCGGCTTCAGCGGGTACTTTTCGATGCGCGATTCGTCGATGCGCGATTCGTTCGACTCAGAACGTCGCAAGAATACGGGCACGCGCCGCAAGCGCAGCGAAGACCGACGCAATGCGGAACGTCTCGCGGAAGATCTGGTGCCGCGCCGCGACCCGGAACGATTCGGGCGACGCAAGGACGACGCGGCGCCGACACACTCCGACGGTCACTGACGCTTGCGCAGCGGCACCACATTGCTGCGCTGACGAACGTAGATTCGATGTTCCCGCTCAGGGCCATCGATACCGATCGAGCCGTTTTCGAACAACCGCAGTTCGTACCGGCGCGTACCGCGCTCCGATTCGAGTTCGATTGCGGTGCCCGCCAATCGCCAACGACCCCGCTCGATCGCGCGTCCGACACGTTCGATGAAATGACCGGATGTCGGGTCGCCGACGAACTCGAGCACACACGCCCCGCCCGGCGCATCCGATTGCCACACCCCCGGAAGCGAAAGCCGGGCAATCCATCGCTCGCGCGCGGTGCGCGTGCGCACTACCCATAGGTAGGCAACACCGCCGATGACCGCCAACAATACCAAGGTACCCATGCGTCCATGCTGCCGCTGGCGCGGTATCTGCGCAAGCGCGGCGCACAATTCGCTCAAAGTGGACCTACTCTGCCCTTCAGCCGATTTCGCGGTCGATCCCGGAGATCGTCGCGTCGACCGATTCGATGATCCGGTGCTCGATGTCGCCGAGCATCTGGTCGATCAGGCGCCCCGTCAGCGCGGCGGCGACAAACGACCACTCGGCGCGGTCGTGGGCATCCTGGAAGTCGCTTTCGCACACCGCCACGTTCACCTGTTTGCCAAACCGTTCGCGCAGGCCGCCGAGCCGTTGGCGCTTTTCCTTCAGTGAGCGGCAGCCCGGCAACGTAAAGCAAACCCTCAACACCCCGATGCGCATGCGCCGCAACCTGCCGATATCAATCGGATTCGAGAAATTCCGAGCGCGTCATCGAAAAGAACACCGTGTCCAGTCCGTGGAATTCGCGCCGGCAGTCGAACGTCATCCCGAGCTTCTGCAGCACCCTGACGGACTGCTGATTGGGCGTGTCGGTTGCCGCGACGACGCGGTCGAACTCACAGGCCTCGAAGCCGAACCGAAGCACTTCGTTGGCGGCCTCGGCCGCCAGCCCTTCTCCCCAGTACGTCGGATGAATTCCATACAGCAGCTCGATCTGATCCTCCGCATCGTCGCGGCGATGCCCGCAGAAACCGATCAGCTCGCCGGCTCGATCGCGCAACTCCATGGCGAAGAACCCGTAGCCACCCGATTCGAATGTAGTGAGGCTCCGCGCGACGATCTCTTCCACCGTTTCGCGCGGGATGATGCGATCTTCCCATAGGTAGCGGCGCACGTCGGGATCGGTCCACAACGCATGCAGCGCATCCACATCTTCCGGTGAGATGGGCCGCAATCGAATACGGTCTGTATTCAACACGGTACTGGTGGTCCTGTTCTGGATCCTCTCCACATCGACCTCCGCGGCGCGCCAGTCGATCGGTAGTACCCGTCGACTCGATCCGAAGTGTCGCGATTGTCCGGCTCGCATCGAGTTTGCCATAGCCGGATACATAAGCGAACATCCCGGTTGAGCTCGACGAGACCACACGATGCGCTTCAGCTTCTGGCCCAACCCCTCACAATCGTTCAACGACGTCATCGCGCTCGCCCGCCACGTCGAGGGCACCGGGTGGGACGGGCTGTGGTACGCCGATCACTTCATGCCCAACGCACCCGATACCAGCACGCCATGGCCGGAAGCCTGGATGACACTCGCCGCAATCGGCGCGCTGGTTCCCCGCATCCGGATCGGCACGCTGGTGGCCGGCAATACGTATCGGCATCCGGCGGTGCTGGCGAAAATGGCGGCAACCCTGGATCACATCACCGGCGGGCGCGTGGTGCTCGGGCTCGGCTCCGGCTGGCAGGAAAACGAACACAAACAATATGGCATACCGTTCTACAGCGTCCGAGAGCGGCTCGACCGGCTCGACGAGGCGTGCCAGGTGATCAAACGCCTCTATAGCGAGTCGAAATCCAGCTTCGCCGGCAAGTACTATCAGCTCGACGATGCATCGCTCGAACCAAAACCGGTGCAACGCACGTTGCCGTTGCTCATCGGCGGCGGTGGCGAAAAGGTCACGTTGCGGATCACCGCCCAGTATGCCGACGAGTGGAACGTATGGGGCACGGTCGAAACCCTGAAGGCGAAGATGGCGATCCTCGACGCGCACTGCAAGCGATTGGGCCGAGATCCGAAATCGATTCAGCGCAGCGCCGTAGCACTATTGTTCATGAGCGACGACTCGAGCTACCTGAAGCGGATGCGCGAGGCGAATGTTCCTCAAGCTGCCAACATCGGCAGCGTCGATGAGATCCGTCAAATCGTTGCGCAATATCGAGCCATCGGCGTAGACGAACTAATCGTGCCGGATTTCACCCTCGGGCCGACCCCGCAGAAGATCGCAACGCTCGATCGATTCATTCACGACGTCGCCGGGCGATGACGCGAGCCGTCGCAGCGGCCGTTCCGTCGGCCACCATTCTGCTGTTGCGCGGCGATCACTCGGCGCTCGAAGTGTTCATGGTCGTGCGCCACCACCAGATCGATTTCGCGTCAGGCGCTCTGGTGTTCCCGGGTGGCAAAGTCGACCCGCAAGACGACGACGCCGCGCTCAGCGCACATTGCGACGGCGCATCGGATGTCGCCGCGACGCGCGCCATTCAAATTGCGGCAATCCGCGAGGCCTACGAAGAATGCGGCGTTCTGCTCGCCCGCCCGGTGGGCGATGAAAAGTTGGTCGCCGGTACGCGGCTTGCGAAGCTCGAGCCGTTCCGCGATCGCATCCACTCGGGTGAAATCCGGTTTTTGACGTTCCTCGAGGAGCAGGATCTGCGGCTCGCCTGCGATCTGCTGGTGCCGTTCGCACACTGGATTACCCCGGAGATGATGCCGAAGCGATTCGACACGCATTTCTTCGTCGCGGAGGCGCCTTCTGATCAGGTCGCGCTTCACGATGGTCACGAGTCGGTGGATTCGGTCTGGATCTCTCCATCAGCCGCGCTGACGGGTGCGGCGTCGGGTCGCTACACGGTGATTTTTCCGACGCTGCGGCAAATCGAGAAGCTGGGCCACGCTACGTCCCCGACCGATGCGATCGAGCTTGCCCGGCGCGGTCCCGTCGTCACCGTAACGCCTTGGACCGAACAGCGCGACGATGGTGCGTACCTGTGCATTCCGGCGGAGGCGGGCTACGATATCTGTGAAGAAAAGATGCCGTCGCGCCGCGCATAGACGATGGCCGCGACTCGCCACATCCAATCCACCGAGAAATCACATGGCCAGCCAACCGAAAGACGCAATGAACCAGGACGTGTTGTACGAGGTCGCCGATCACGTCGCCACGTTGGCGATCAACCGGCCCCAGGTACAGAACACGATCTCCGGACCGATGCTCGACGCGTTGACGCGCCACCTGCTCGCTGCCAACGAAGACCCAGACGTACGCGCCATCGTCATCACCGGCTCGGGACGATTCTTTTGCGCGGGGCTCGACCTGCGAGGCGGCGATATCGGCAGTGGCCTGTCGAACAGTGCGGGTCCGGCGAATCTCGATCTGCGCAACACGCCGCCCACAGTACTGCATAGCCTCGACAAGCCGACCATCTGCGCGTTGAACGGCTCGGCCGCGGGCTACGGTATGGACCTTGCCCTCGGCTGCGACATCCGCATCATGGCCGACACCGCCAAACTCGCCGCCGCATTCACCGCGCGTGGCGTGCTGCCGGAATCGGGCGGTACCTGGATTCTGCCGCGCTTGCTCGGATGGTCGAAGGCCGCCGAACTGATCTTCACCGGCCGCACGCTGACAGCCGCCGAAAGCCTCGAGATGGGACTGGTGTCGCGCGTGGTTGCGGCCGCCGACGTTGCAAGCACCGCTGCCGAACTTGCCGGTGAGATTTCGCGCAATGCGCCGCTCGCGGTGCAGGCCTCCAAGCGAATGATGCGCATGGGCATGAACGAAACGTTCAACGACCATGTGCATCACGTGTTTCTGCAGTTGCTGCCGTTGTTCCGCTCGGCGGACTTCAAAGAAGGCATGGCCTCGTTTCTGGAGAAGAGGCCGCCCCACTTTTCCGGCAAATAGGCTCGGGTAAGCGGTGACCTAGCCGAACCCGATTTCGGCAACGTCGCTCGGAATCAACGGATAGCGGATGCCAGCCCACTTCTGCACGACGCGTACCACCTGGCAGGAGTAACCGTATTCGTTGTCGTACCAGACGTACACGACGATGCGGTTGTCCTTCACGATCGTTGCGCCGCCATCGACGATACACGCGTGACGATTGCCAACGAAGTCGGATGACACGACCTCGGGCGAATTGATGAAGTCGATCTGGCGCTGCAGCGGCGAGTACAACGACGCATCGCGCAGATAGGCGTTCACCTCTTCGAGCGTGGTATTGCGCGACAAGGTCAGATTCAGGATCGCCAGCGATACGTCGGGTGTCGGCACACGGATCGCATTGCCGGTCAGCTTGTTTTCGAGCCTTGGCAGCAATTCGGTGATCGCCGACGATGCCCCCGTCTCGGTGATCACCAGATTCAACGGTGCGCTACGTCCACGGCGGCTCTTCTCGTGATAGTTGTCGGTGAGGTTCTGGTCTGGCGTATACGAATGAACCGTTTCGATGTGACCGTGTTCGATCCGAAACTTGTCGTCGATCGCCTTCAGGATCGGCACGATCGCATTAGTCGTGCACGACGCCGCAGCGAGAATGCGGTCGTCCGCCGACAACGTGCTCGAATTGATTCCGGACACGATGTTCTTCAAACCCTTCTTGCCGGGCGCAGTGACTATCACGCGCGCGACCCCTTTCGCCTTCAGGTGTTCGGAGAGCCCTTTCTCGTCGCGCCACGCGCCGGTGTTGTCGATGACAATCGCATCGGTGATGCCGTAGCGCTCGTAGTCGGCGTCGGCTGGTCCATTCGAGTAAATGATGTGGATCACGTTGCCATTGGCAATGATGCAGTTGTTTTCGAAGTCGATACGTATGGTGCCGTTGAACGACCCGTGCACGGAGTCCCGACGCAGCAGACTCGCGCGTTTGACCATATCCTCCTTGCTGGATTTGCGCACGACAATCGCGCGTAAGCGAAGTTGTTGGCCGCCGCCTGTCTTCTCGATCAACAATCGCGCCAGCAGGCGGCCGATGCGGCCGAAGCCATACAACACCACGTCCTGTGGTTTATCGAGCGGCGGCACGTGCCGGCCGATGACCTCGCCGCACGCCTGCTTGACGAAATCCATCGCCGTCGTCCCGTTGCCGGCACTCTCGCTCATGTACTTCAGCGCGAGCTTGCCGATATCGATGTGGCATGGTCCCAGATCGAGCTCCGACAGCGCCTTCATGATCGGATAGCTCTCGAACTCCGACAGTTCGTTGTTGGCGATCTGCCGCACGTAGCGGTGCGTCTTCATGATGTTGGTGACGCTCTGGCTGTACAGCGCGCGGCCGAAGCAATAGGTCACGACGTTGTTGCGATACAGATTGCCGATGATCGGGACCATCGCTTCTGCAAGCGCCTCGCGTTCCTTCCAGTCCGGGAAATAGTCATCAAGGCTGGGTAGTGCCACGTCCGATCCTCGTCGTGTTGGGCGGTAAGCGGGCGGCTATTATCAAAACTGAACCAATACGTTGCAACGCTCTGCACAACGGTAGCGTGTCCGGCATCGCAGAAGCGTGAAGAGTTGTAGCGTGTTGGTGATCCGATCTCGTCGGAGCGCAACGACCTGCTATCGGAAGCTGGCGTTGACCGGCGCCAACGCCGCGCTACCCGGACACAGATCGGCTTCTGTCAACGCGTTCAGCGGCGTATCGACAGTGTCGAGTATCGCGTGGCAGTCCGACGCATCCGAATCCAGATACAGCAACCCGGTGACCACCTCGCCTTCATCCTGTTTGCGCTGAACATATGCGAGCGCATCGACGCGATCATGGGGATCGTAGTCGCGCGCCAGCTTGCGCAGCCGCAGTATCGAACCGTCGGGCATCGTGATGTCTTCGCGCGCGCCGGCTGGGTAGTCCGCGACGATCTCCGGCTGCGGCGCAACAAAATCGGCGGCAACGACGTCACCGCGATGATCACGAACGTAGTCGTAGCTCTTCGTCGACCCGCGATGGTTGTTGAATGCCACGCACGGCGAAATCACATCGATGAAAGCAAATCCTTTGTGCAGCAGCGCCGCCTTCACCAATGGCACGAGTTGCCCTTTGTCGCCGGAGAAGCTGCGCGCGACGAACGTGGCGCCCAGTTGCAAGGCAATGCTGACCAGATCGATGGGCTCGTAGAGATTCGGGGCGCCCTTCTTGCTCGTGGACCCTTTGTCGTTGGTCGCCGAAAACTGCCCTTTGGTGAGTCCATAGGTGCCGTTGTTGTCGACGATGTAGCACATGTTGATCCGCCGGCGAACGATGTGCGCGAACTGACCCATGCCGATCGATGCGGTATCGCCGTCGCCGGAAATACCGATGCAGTACAGCGCGTGATTGGCGAGATTCGCGCCGGTGGCCACCGAGGGCATCCGGCCGTGGACCGAATTGAAGCCGTGCGATTTACCGAGGAAATACGTCGGCGTCTTCGACGAGCATCCGATACCGGAGATCTTCGCAAATCGATGCGGGGGGATGGAGAGCTCCGCACAGGCCTGCACGATCGCTGCGCTGACGGAGTCGTGACCGCAACCCGCACACAATGTCGAGACCGAACCTTCGTAGTCGCGCCGGGTAAGGCCGAGGTCGTTGACTTTGAGTTGCGGATGATGGACCCGGGGCTTGGTGACGAATGTCATCGCTTGACCTCCGAAATGCGTGCGAGCTTGTTCATCGAAAAATACTCCGCCACGGTGCCGCGGATGAATTCGGCCGCGATCGAAAAGCCTCCGTAGTAGCACACGGGAACGATTTTGGCAGGATCGAGGCCGCCTTCGTTGACGAGGATCATGCGCATCTGCGCGTCACGGTTCTGTTCCACGATAAAGACGAGTTCATGGGAGTCGATGAAGTCGAACACGGAATCGGGAAACGGCACCGCGCGAATTCGCAACGTATCCAGATGAATGCCGTCCGCCTCGAGCAGGTCGAGTGATTCCGCCATCGGCGTCAGCGTCGTACCGAAGTACATGATGCCGTAGGTACGACGCGGCGACGCTTCCCGAATTTCCGGCGCCGGTATCAGCGCCTTCGCGGTTTCCCACTTCGCGAGCAGCCGGACCATGTTCTGGGTATAGATCTGCGGGTCTTCGGTGTAGCGCGCATACTCGTCGCGGGACGTGCCGCGCGTGAAAAAACTGCCTTTCGACGGATGCGTGCCGGGATAGGTGCGATAGCCGATACCGTCACCATCGATATCGACATAGCGGCCGAAGTTCTCGATCCGATCGAGGTCGTCCGCGTGATAGACCTTACCGCGGTCATAGCTGCGCGTGTCGTCCCATTCCAGCGGGTCCGACATCACCTCGTTCATGCCGAGTTCCAGATCGGACATGATGATCACCGGCGTCTGCAGTCGATCCGCAAGATCCAGTGCATCAGCCGAGAAATCGAAACACTCTTTCGGCGTAGACGGGATCAACACTACGTGCTTGGTGTCGCCGTGCGATGCGTACACCGCCGACATCAGATCGGCCTGCTGCGTGCGCGTCGGCATGCCGGTCGATGGACCCGCGCGTTGAACGTCGATCAACACCGTAGGAATTTCCGCGAAATACGCGAGACCAAGGAATTCGCTCATCAGCGAGACGCCCGGACCACTGGTCGCTGTGAACGCGCGCGCACCATTCCATGCGGCACCGATGACCATACCGATCGCGGCGAGTTCGTCTTCCGCTTGCATGATCGCAAACTTTTTCTTACCCGACTCCTTATCGATGCGAAACCGGTTCGCGTAGCGCTCGAACGCTTCGGCGACCGACGTCGAGGGCGTGATCGGATACCAGGCGCAGACAGTCGCACCGCCATAGATCGCACCGAGCGCCGATGCGGTGTTGCCTTCGATCATGATCTTCTCGCCAACGGCATTGCTACGCCGCAGCTGCACCGGCAGCGGCGCATCGAGATACGTGCGCGCATAGCTGCGGCCGATTTCCAGCGCGTGCAGGTTCGGCTTGATCAGCGCGTCCTTGCCTTTGTACTGCTCCGAAACCATGCCGGTGAGCACGTCGAAATCGATGTTGATCAGTGCCGACAACGCACCTACATAGACGATGTTCTTGAACAACTGACGCTGCTTCGGATCGGCGAACTCGGACAGCAGCAGCGTCGAGATCGGAATGCCGACGTCGACGACGTCGCTGCGTGCGAGTTCGCTCGCCCGCGGCCGCGAATTGTCGTAGACGAGAAATCCGCCTGGAACGAGGCTCGCGACGTCTTCCGCATAGGTCTCGGCGTTCATCGCGACCATGACGTCGACGCCGTCGCGACGGCCGAGATAGCCGCGTTCGTTGACGCGTACCTCGAACCACGTTGGCAATCCCTGGATGTTCGACGGGAAGATGTTGCGCGTGCCGACCGGTACACCCATGCGAAACACGGCTTTCGCGAACATGCCGTTTGCGCTTGCCGAGCCCGAGCCGTTGACGTTGGCAAACTTGATGACGAAATCGTTGAACCGCGTCATGACGCGTAGGATCCCAGCTGTGGCAGGTGGAGAACCGACTTCTGCATGTCCCATGCGTTGGTCGGGCAACGCTCCGCACACAAACCGCAGTGCAGGCAGAGGTCTTCGTCCTTCACCATCACGCGGCCGGTTCTCAGTTCGCCAGACACGTAGAGGTCTTGTTCGGTATTCGACGCGGGGGCGGTCAGAAGTTGTCGCAGATCCACTTCCTCCGCGTTCTGAGTGAACGTAATACAGTCCATCGGACAGATGTCGACACAGGCGTCGCACTCGATACACAGCTTGTCGGTGAACACCGTCTGCACGTCGCAATTCAGGCAGCGCTGTGCCTCACGCGCACCGAGCGCCCGATCGAAGCCGAGCTCGACTTCCATCTTGATGTTCTTCAGAGATTTACGCGGATCGACGTGCGGCACCAGATAGCGTTTCGACGCATCGTGCTCGCTGTCATAACTCCACTCGTGCATGCCCATTTTCTGACTGAGCAGGTTGACGCCTTCGGGCGGCCGATCCGCCTTCACATCGAGCCCCTGACAGAACAGGTGAATCGAAATGGCCGCTTTGTGCGCATGCGCGGACGCCCAGATGATGTTTTCCGGCCCAAACGCCGAGTCACCACCAAAGAACACGTTCGGCAATGTCGACTGCAACGTGTCGCGGTCGAGCACCGGACATTCCCAGCGGTCGAATTCGATACCGATATCGCGCTCGATCCACGGGCAGTGATTCTCCTGACCGATCGCCATCAGCACGTGATCGGCTTCCATGAAAACATCCGGTTCGCCGGTCGGCACGGACTTGGTGCGGCCGGACGAGTCGGTGACTTGCTTGACGCGCTGGAAGATCACGCCCGTGAGTTTGCCGTTCTCGTGCACGAACTCGACCGGCGGGCGATTGTTGACAATCGGAATGCCTTCCGACAT
Source organism: uncultured Gammaproteobacteria bacterium (assembly GCA_963812255.1). Classification (GTDB taxonomy): domain Bacteria; phylum Pseudomonadota; class Gammaproteobacteria; order Pseudomonadales; family Azotimanducaceae; genus DATJGR01. The sequence continues at coordinate 25,392 of CAWEUM010000005.1, forward strand.
CGCGTCTTCTTTTTCCCAGTCCGACGCTTTCATCACGTCGAATCCCGAGCGCACGACGACGGTAACCTGGTCCGCGCCCAACCGGCGTGCGGTTCGACAACAGTCCATCGCCGTGTTGCCGCCGCCCATGACAATGACTTTGCCTTTGATTGACGTGGTATGGCCAAACGCAACGCTGCCAAGCCATTCGATACCGATCGAGATGTGCGCGGCGCTCTCTTGACGGCCTTTCAGTTCCGGCAGGTCGCGGCCGCGCGGCGCGCCGGTGCCCACGAAGTACGCGTCGAATTTTTCATCGAGCATCGCTTTGAAGCTGGTCACGTCGTGGCCGAAATGGCACTCAACACCCATGTCGAGAATCAGGGCGACCTCATCTTCGAGCACTTCTATCGGCAATCGAAACGCCGGGATCTGCGTGCGCATCATGCCGCCGCCTTCCGGGTCCTTTTCGAACATATGCACTTCGTAGCCGAGCGGCAGCAGATCGCGCGCGACGGCGAGCGACGCCGGACCGGCGCCGAGCAACGCGACGCGCTTGCCGTTTTTTTGCGTCGGCACGCGCGGCATGAACGGTGTGATGTCACCTCTGTTGTCGGCCGCGACACGTTTGAGCCGGCAGATCGCGACCGGCTTTTCCTCCGTGCGCACGCGTCGACACGCAGGCTCACAGGGACGGTCGCAGGTGCGTCCGAGTATTCCGGGGAATACGTTGGAGTCCCAGTTCAACATATAGGCTTCGGTGTATTTCTCCTGAGCAATCAGGCGAATGTACTCCGGTACCGGCGTATGAGCCGGGCACGCCCACTGGCAATCGACGACTTTGTGAAAGTAGCTGGGCTCGAAAATGTTGGTGGGTTTCATAACCGCTCTGTGGAAACGAACTGCCTCTCTGTGGGACGACGATCGGGCGCGACGCACTCTAACGCGTCTGAATTAACGGATCTACTGCCCGTGTCTCGACGCAGCCCTACGCGCGGAGGGCCCACGCGCGGAACGCCTGAAGTAGAATACCGCGCCCTTCAATCGACCCACTCAACGGCGCACGGCCATGGCGAACCCCGAAGCACCACCGCTTCCGAAAAGATCGGGCGATCGCGCAGGCTGGTGCGGTCTGGTCGATGGCACGGCAAGCCTCGCAATCGCACGTGCCGCGGAGCAGCACAGCGGCCTCGTCGTGGCCGTGGCAGCGAACCCTTCAGCCGCCTATCGGCTGTGTCGAGAAATCGAATTCTTCTCGAGCGGCACCCTCGAAGTCGTGACGTTGCCGGATTGGGAAACGCTCGCGTACGACGCGTTCTCGCCGCACCAGGACATCGTCTCCGACCGGCTGCGGACACTGCATCGATTGCCGAGCCTGGGTCGTGGCGTTCTGGTGGTGCCGATTCGGACCCTGTTGCAACGGCTGCCCCCGCCGGTGTTTCTGGCGGCGCATAGTCTGGTGCTCGCGGTGGGCGCGCGGTTCGATGCGCACACCTATCGGGCCGATCTCGAACAAGCCGGGTACCGATGCGTGGAAACGGTCGCCGAGCGCGGTGAGTTCGCGGTCCGCGGCTCGCTTGTGGATGTCTATCCGATGGGTGCGCCGGCGCCGTATCGGATCGACCTGTTCGACGACGAGGTTGCAAGCCTGCGGACGTTCGACCCCGACAGTCAGCGCACGATCGAACAGATCGACTCGGTCGAAATTCTGCCGGCAAAGGAATTTCCGCTGACGAGTGACGCGATTGCACGGTTTCGCAATCGCTGGCACGAACTGTTCGACGTCGATGTGCGGCGCTGTCCGATGTATCAGGACGTCAGTCAGGGCATCGCGCCGTCCGGCATCGAATATTACCTGCCGATGTTCCACGACACGCTCGCCACCGTGTTCGACTATCTGCCCGACGACTCTCTGGTTGTTTTGCCAGCGGGCTTGGACCCAGCCATCACTGCATTTCAGATCGACGTCCGGGCGCGCTACGAAAGCCTGCGCCATGATATCGAGCGCCCTATTCTCGCGCCCGATGCAATCTATCTGCGAACGGACGAGTTGTTTCACGCGATCGGATCGCTGAAACAGATCGTGTTGGAGAGCCGCGCGCACAGCGTCGACTTCGCGACGAAGGACTCCCGGACGTGTCCGCGAATCACCGCTCACACCATCCCGGTGAGCGCCTAACGGCGTTCGTCGCAGCGTCCACCGTACCGGTGCTGTTCTGCGCCGAGTCCGCAGGACGTCGCGAAGTGTTCGGCGAATTTCTCGCCCGCGCCGGATTGCGGCCGGTCGATGCCGAGAACTTCGCGGCATTCCGCGACGGCAACGCAAAACTGGCGCTGACCGTCGCTCCAATCGAATGCGCAGCGTTGACCGATGCGTTCGCCTTGATCACCGAGACACAGGTGTTCGGCGTGCGCGCCGATACCGAGGCACGCCGCGACGCACGCTCGGTCGATTCCGATCAGATCATCCGCAATCTCACCGAACTGCATATCGGTGCGCCGGTGGTGCACATCGACCACGGCGTCGGCCGCTACCTCGGCCTGCGCACGCTCGAAATCGATGGTGCGCTGTCGGAGTTCCTGACGATCGAATACGCGGATGACGCGAAGCTGTATGTGCCGGTGACCGCGCTGCATCTGATTTCACGTTACGGCGGCGCGGACGAAGCCAATGCGCCGCTGCACCGGCTCGGGTCCGATCAGTGGGACAAGGCCAAACGCCGCGCGGCCGAAAAAATACACGATGTCGCCGCGGAACTGTTGAATATCTACGCGCACCGGCAGGCGCGCCAGGGCACCGCACTGACCGCACCCGATGACGAGTACCAACGCTTCGTCGACCAATTTCCCTTCGACGTCACGTCCGACCAGCGCCGCGCGATCGACGAGGTGATCGCAGATCTGACTAACCCGAAGTCGATGGACCGCCTGATCTGCGGTGACGTCGGCTTCGGCAAGACCGAGGTCGCGATGCGTGCCGCGTTCGTCGCCGTCCAGAGCCGCAAACAAGTCGTCATACTGGTGCCGACGACGCTGCTGGCTCAACAACACTATGAGAGCTTCAGGGACCGCTTTGCCGACTGGCCGGTACAGATAGAGGCCGTCTCGCGGCTGCGTACCGAGAGTGAACTTGCCGCCGTCCGCCAACGACTCTCATCAGGCGCGATCGACATCGTCATCGGCACCCACAAGCTGCTCAACAGTAAGTTTGCGTTTCGCGAACTCGGTCTGGTGATCATCGATGAAGAGCATCGCTTCGGTGTTCGTCAGAAGGAACGCCTGCGAACCTTACGCGCCGAGGTCGACGTGCTGACTCTGACCGCCACCCCGATTCCGCGCACGTTGAATCTGGCGATGGGCGGCATCCGCGACCTGTCGATCATCGCCACGCCACCCGCCCGGCGTCTGTCGGTCAAGACGTTCGTCGTGCAGCGTCGCAAACATCTGATTCGCGAGGCGATCAGCCGCGAACTGGCTCGCGGCGGTCAGGTCTTCTATCTCCACAACGAGGTGCGCACGATCGAGCAGACGGCGACCGAGATCGGCGAATTGATTCCCGAGGCGCGCATCGGCGTGGGACACGGTCAGATGCCGAAGCGTCGCCTCGAACTCGTCATGAGCGATTTCTACCACCGCCGCAGCAACGTGCTGGTGTGCACGACGATCATCGAAAACGGTATCGACATTCCCAATGCGAACACGATGATCATGGACCGCGCCGACAAGTTCGGTCTGGCGCAGCTTCACCAACTGCGCGGCCGTGTTGGACGCTCGCACCGCCAGGCGTATGCGTATCTGCTGATTCCGCACCCGAAAGCGCTGACCCAAGACGCGCGCAAGCGCCTCGAGGCGATCGAGGCGGCCGGCGAACTGGGCGTCGGATTTTCGCTGGCGACGCACGATCTCGAGATCCGTGGCGCTGGTGAACTGTTGGGCGAAGATCAATCCGGACAGATCGAATCGATCGGTTTTTCGTTGTACATGGATATGCTGGACCGCGCGGTGCGGGCGATTCGCGCCGGCAAAACACCGGACCTCGATGCACAGCTGACGCCGCATCAGGAGGTCAATCTGCGCGTGCCCGCACTGATACCCGAAGACTACCTGCCCGACGTTCACACACGGCTGATTCTCTACAAGCGCATCAGCAGCGCCGAGCACCGTGACGCGCTGGATGAACTGAGAGTCGAGATGATCGATCGCTTCGGCGGGCTGCCGAACGCAACCAAGACGCTGTTCGAAGTCACCGCGCTGCGGCTCACTGCGGCCGCGCTCGGCATCGCGCGAATCGACTTCGGTCCGACCGGCGGACGCATCGAGTTCGCATCGGATACCCGTGTCGATCCGATCGCGCTGGTTCGTCTCGTGCAACGCGAGCCGAACAGTTACCGGCTGGAAGACGGCACGCGGTTGCGGGTCACTGCCAAACTCGACGATGCACAGGCGCGCTTCGATCACGTCGCCCATTTGCTGGACCGTCTCGATCCCGGCGAGACATCACCGATGGCAGCCTCCGCATGAACGTCGCTCGCGAACTGATCGCATTGCTTGCATTTGGCACGCTGTCGGCCGGGGTGACGCACGCAGAGGATTTTCCGACCTTACCCGACGGCACCTGGTATCGGGTCGAGATCATCATCTTCGAACGGCTCGGCGACATCAGTGCGGGACCGGAGGTACTCATATCGCACGCCCCGCGCGCGTATCCGCTCGACGCGCTGTCATTCACCGACGACTCCGGTCTCGCTGCCGCTTACACGCTCGACGAAGAGACGCGTGCGATGCCCGCGTTCCCGACCGTCACCAGCACCAACGGATTGACTCAGCCGCCGGCAGCGAACCATGCCGCACCGCGGACCGCGGCAGAGACTGCGCAGAAGGCCGTCGCGGACTACGTGATAGGGTTGCAAAAACGGGCGTACCGGTTCGAACCCGACGCGTCGCTGCTGTTGGCTCAGCAGGACAATCGCCTGCAGCGCAGCAGCGCCTACCGTGTGCTGTTTCATCGCGCATGGATCCAACCGGTACCCGATCGCGATCAATCGCAACCGATGCTGATCCAGGCGGGCGAACAGGTCGGGCCCGTGCGGCGCATCGAAGGCGTGCTCGGGGTCACCCTGGGACATTACCTGCATCTGAATGCGCTGCTGTGGTACGCGCCGGACCCCGCGCCAGGGCGCGATTCAGCGCCGCTCGCCAACGGCAGCTTTCCGGACCGTCGCGCAGCGGATGAGTTCGATACGAACCAAACCGATCCGGGCTACATGGAATTGCGCGAGCAACGCCGCATGCGCAGCGGTGAATTGCATTACCTCGATCATCCGAAATTCGGTGTGCTGGCGCGCATCGATCCGGTGCAGCCCCCTGAAGCGCTGGTCGCGGAACTCGCGCGGCTCGCGCAACCATCCGAGCCGCAGCCACCCACGCCCCAACCCCAGACGCAGCCTCAGACCCAATAGTTCAAATCACATCAACTCGATGCAGCGCGCGAGCAGGCGCTCGACGAGCGGCATCCCCTGCGCGGCGACGCGTCCGATGTCCTCTTCATCGAGCGGGCCATCGCCGCGCCCGGCGGCGCGATTCACCGCCAGACACACGGTAGCAAAAGGCAGCCCCAGTTCGCGGGCGAGGCTCGCCTCGGGCATGCCCGTCATGCCGACGACATCGCAGCCGTCGCGGGCCATCCGGTCGATTTCTGCGGCGGTTTCCAAACGCGGTCCCTGTGTCGCACCATAGACACCCGCATCGAACACTCTTCGTTGCGGCGCAAGATCCTGTCCGGCGGCGACCAATCGACTCCGTAGCTCTGCGTCATACGGCGCCGAGAAGTCGACGTGCCGAAGCGGCTGATCACCCATACCCATATAGGTATGCGCTCTGCCCCACGTATAGTCGATGATCTGATCCGGGATCATCAGATCACCCGGCGCCATAACCGGAGCGATGGATCCGACCGCATTGGTCGCAACCACCGCGGTCGCGCCGAGTTCGCGCAGTAACCACACATTGGCGCGATAGTTGATCAGATGCGGTGCAATACGATGCGGCTGGCCGTGCCGGGCCAGAAAGATCACGGCACGCCCGCCGACACGACCGAACTGCGGCGCTCCCGATGCAGCACCGAACGGCGTATCGACACGATCCGAGATGCGCGTCTCCTCAACCAGCCGATCGGCGAGGCGATTGATGCCGGTACCGCCGATGATACCGATGACCGCAGTCGTCATGGCGCGGACCATCCGCCCGGCAGCGCGTAGATTCCCGCGAGATTCCGCCAATGGCCGCGATAGTCCATGCCATGCCCGAACAAGAACTGATCGGGGCAGCGCACCGCAGCCTCATCGACCCGCACCGGTCGCGGCCCGGCAACCTCCTTGTCGACCAACACCGATGTGACGATCGCCGCCGCTCCACCGGCTCGCAACCGATCTACTACCGCGGCCAACGTATGCCCTTCGTCGAGAACGTCATCGATCAACAGCACCGTGCGCGCGTCGACATCGGCGGACGGCAGCGCGCGCCACTCGAGCGTGGCGCCTTGCGTCGCGTCGCGATAGCGGGTTGCGTGAACGTAGGCGACCTCGAGCGGAAAATGCAGCCGCAGCAACAACTCGGCGGTGAGAATGAGGCCCCCATTCATCACGCACATCACGATCGGATGCGTGCCGTCGAGCCGCACCGCGAGGCGCACCGCCAACTGATCCACCGCCCGAGCAACGGCGGCAGCGTCGAACAGGCATTCCGCGGCGGCGCGGGCAGCGTTGACGTCAGCGAGAGCGGATTGGTCTGGATGGGTCATCGCACTTCGTGCCATAAAAGATATCGCTTCCAGTGAGTTAACTGCGGTTGCTCATGGATACATGAAATGCTAGGCAACATCGCAATGTGCTGTATATAATGCCAGGCTACTGTATATCCAGACAGGTAGCTGCCCAATGCAGGGTTTGACCGCTCGCCAGTCGCAGGTACTCGACCTGATCCGACGCCACATCCTCGAGACCGGCTACCCGCCGACCCGCGCCGACATCGCGAACGAACTCGGCTTCAAATCGCCGAACGCCGCAGAGGAACATTTGAAGGCACTGGCGCGCAAAGGCGCAATCGAAATGATCCCCGGCACATCGCGCGGCATTCGACTGCCGGAACCCGCGGGACTGCCAATCATCGGCCGTGTGGCGGCAGGCAGTCCGATCCTCGCACACGAGCACATCGAAGACACCTGCGATCTGGCGGGGAATTTCTTCCGTCCGCACGCCGACTACCTGCTGCGCGTTCGCGGCGACAGCATGATCAACGCCGGCATCTTCGACGGTGATCTGCTTGCGGTCCACAAAGCCGACGATGCGCGAGACGGCGAGATCGTCGTTGCGCGCATCGACGACGAGGTCACCGTCAAACGCTTGCGCCGTCCGCGCGGCCGCGGCCGGCTGATGTTGTTAGCCGAGAACGACGCTTACGAGCCGATCGAAGTCGATTTAGAGCGGCAGTCCTTTGCGATCGAAGGCTTGAGCGTCGGCGTGATCCGGCGCCACTGATAGCTTCGACTACCCGCTTCCAATACCGCTTGGCGTCGAATTCCGGTGGAGCCGGCGAAGCTGAGCGCACGAATGACGGTCGTGGCTGAGATCGGTGCGCCTGTCCGTGTTGCACAAGGGAATGGCGCAACGCGAGCCCCTAGGCATGGGTTCATGGCGTGTCCGGCGTACCGATCTCCGTCACGCCACGCCGTGCGAGGTGAACCCTTGAGTCCAGACTAATGAACGATGTCCGGCCCTGCGGAGTCATCGTTGGCATCGACGACGTCGGACATCTGTGCAGCAGCGGCCTCGATCATCGTCTTGGCGACCTGCATCGCACCGGCACCGAGCATCGCGCGCACCTCCCTGGAAAACTGAATCTTCAGTAGCGGTTCGGCACCGACATCGGGATCGCGCAACACAATGTCGCCGTTGGACAACTGCACGATCTCGAGCATGGCAAATGCATCCGATTGTTCGTCCCTTGGATACCCCATTACGCATTCCCCATCAGGATCTGGCTCTACGCGGGCTGCGCTTGCCGGGTGATTGTTTCACGGCGCGCCGCCCTTTCGCTGGTTTGGCGTCCGGACTCGAACTCGATTCCTCGATCCACACACCGTTACGATACACCGCGCGCCAGCCAGTGGGTTTGCCGTCCAGCTCGCTGGATACGAACTGCTCGCGCGTTTTGCGGCTGTACTTGACGATCGCCGGGTGACCGGCCGGATCGCTCTGCGGCGCATCGAGCAGATAGTGGTGCTTGGGGTCGATCTTTCGGCGATGCGGCTGCAACTCTGCGATTGTCGGCGCGCGCGTTTCCCGATGCCTCGGGAACTGGCTCGCCGCGAGAAAAATGCCCGAAGCGCCGTCGCGCAGCACGTAGTGATCGTCGACCTTGGCGCAACGCAGTTCCGGCATCGGTACCGGCTCGGCTTTGGGCGGTGCAGCTTCGCCGTTGCGTAGCAGCTTGCGGGTGTTCTTACAATTGCCATTGGTACAGCCGAAGTATTTACCGAAGCGACCCGATTTCAACTGCATCTGGGCACCGCACTTGTCGCACTCGATCACCGGACCTTCGTAACCCTTGAGGCGGAATTCGCCCCCCTCGACCAGGTATCCGGGACAATCGGGATTGTTCCCGCAGATATGCAACTTGCGGCTCTCGTCGATCAGATAGCTGTCCATCGGTGTGTCGCAGCGCGGGCAACGATGTTTCAGCCGCAACAACCGCGACTCCGCCTCCGAGTCCGCCTCGACATCGACGACCTCGTCGCCGGGAATCAGGTTCAGCGTCTGCGTACAGCGCTCCTTGGGCGGCAGTGCGTATCCGGAACAACCGAGAAAGACACCCGTGCTGCCGGTACGGATCTGCATGGGTCGACCGCACAGCGCGCAGGGAATATCGGTGTTGGTCGGCACATTGGGGCGCATGCCGCCGTCGTCGGCCTGAGCGCGATTCAGCTTGCCGGAAAAATCACCATAAAAGGTATTCAGAACTTCGCGCCAATCCGCTTCGCCGTCGGCGATCTGGTCGAGTTCCCGTTCGAGTTGCGCGGTAAAGCCGAAGTCGAGCAGGTTATCGAAATTCTCGACCAGCCGATCGGTCACGAGTTCGCCAATCTTCTCGGCATGGAAGCGGCGCGCATTCAACGTCACATAACCGCGGTCCTGAATGGTCGAGATGATCGCCGCGTACGTCGATGGCCGGCCGATCCCACGCTTTTCGAGTTCCCGCACCAGACTCGCCTCACCGTAGCGCGGCGGCGGCTTCGTGAAATGCTGCACCGGTTCGAGCGCGGTGACATCGAGCGATTCGCCGGCGACAAAATCCGGCAACGTGCGATCTTCGTCCTTGCGCGCCACGGCGGGTGACACCCGGGTAAAACCGTCGAAGCGCACGATGCGGCCACGAATGCGGGCTTCGAAATCGCCGGCGCCGGCGATCACCGTGGTACTCGTGTACTCCGCCGGCGGCATCTGACAGGCGACGAACTGACGCCAGATGATCTCGTACAGCCGCACCGCATCGTTCTCCATGCCGACGAGCCCAGTAGGCGGAGTGTTCACGTTCGACGGCCGAATCGCCTCGTGCGCCTCCTGCGCCGCCGCTTTGCTCGTGTAGGTGTTGGGGCGCTCCGGCAGATACTTCGCGCCGAACTGTTTCTCGATGTATTCACGCACTGCCTCGAGCGCATCGTTCGAGAGGTTCGTCGAGTCGGTCCGCATGTAGGTGATGTAGCCGCCCTCGTAGAGACGCTGCGCCATCGTCATGGTCTTCTTCACGCTGAACGACAGGCGCGTGCTCGCCGCCTGCTGCAACGTCGAGGTGATGTACGGCGCGTTCGGGCGTGTCGATGTCGGCTTATCGTCGCGCGACGTCACGGTGAAGGGTTGGCCACGCAGGCGCCGCATCGCGTCGTCGGATTGAGCGGCATTGACGGGGCGATAGTTCTCGCCACGATCTTTGAAGATCTGGAAGCGATGGCTCTCCTCCCCGGAACGCGCAAGGTCCGCGAACGCCTCCCAATACTCTTCGGGCACGAAGGCGCGAATTTCGCGTTCACGCTCTACGATGAGACGTACCGCCACCGACTGCACGCGCCCGGCGGACAGTCCCCGGGCAACCTTCGCCCACAGCAACGGCGACAGTTCGAAACCCACCACGCGATCCAGGAATCGACGCGCCTGCTGCGCACTGACACGGCTGGTGTCGATCGACGTCGGATGCGCGAATGCTTCCTGAATTGCCTTGCGCGTGATCTCGTTGAATACGACGCGGCGATACCGCTGCGGGTCGCCGCCGATGGTCTCTTTCAGGTGCCAGGCAATCGCCTCACCTTCACGGTCGAGGTCGGTGGCGAGGTAAATCTCATCGGATTTCTCGGCCAGCTTGCGCAGTTCGTCGACGACCTTTTCCTTGCCCGGCAGCACTTCGTAGGTGGCCGCCCAATCGCGCTCCGGATCGACTCCCATCCGACGTACGAGTTGATCGCGGGCGCGCCGCTTACGGTAGGTCTCCTTGGCTTTCGGCGACAACTTGCGCGTTTTGGCGGCTTCTTTCGCTCGCGCCTTGGGGTCGCTTGCCTTGCCGCCAGTCGGCAAATCGCGGATGTGACCGATGCTCGACTTGACGACGTAGTCCTTGCCGAGATACCGATTGATGGTCCGCGCCTTGGCCGGCGACTCGACGATGACCAGCGAACGGGCCATGTGCCTCCTGTATGCGTCGGGGGGGGGGGTCCGGCGCGAAAGGCGCCATGTATACGCGGTCTATTTCCGGACTGTCAACTTCACACGCTCGACCCCTTCGGCCAGGTGCGCATTCGTTGTGATGTCACTCAAGGGTCAATGGCAGGACCAATCCGATCTGCGTTCGAAACTTCATCCTTTGTTGCGATTGAGTCTTCAAATATCTGAATTTCAGCGATTTTTTTCAATGAATTGAACAGACGATCGACGCTCGTGACGGCGTCTTCTGCAGTGGCCCGCTCACGCCAGCAGCACGATACGGAACTCGGTTCTGCCACGAGTGCGAGCGAATCGGCGGGCAGCTGTGCCACAACGTCCGCAACCCGCAGCCAATAGCCGGCGGAACCGGACGGCGCCGAATCCCAGATCCAGTTATGTATCGGGCCATCGGTCGCGCCGGACATCGCGCCAGGAATTTCGCTCGGTATCGCACCGGGGTTGTACAGGATCTTCCACTGCGGCGCGGCGCGGGCGACGCGCCGCAGGCCAAGTCGATATTCGGCACATGCAACCTTGGGGCTACGTTTTACGCCGCCGGCGCTGACCCGTTCGGACGGAACCGCCGCAAGGTTGTCGAGATGAGTCATCTCAACCTGCAGACCGTGGACGCGTGCCCGCGTGCGCATCTTCGCGAGGCGCCGGTCCGAGCGCGAAGGCACCATCCAGATGATCGGTCCGAATGCTGCCGCCAAAATGATACCAATGATGAGCCAGCTCAATGAAATGCTCCGTTCGACAGCATCATGGCGCCTACTGTTCGTTCCGTGGCTTGTGTTGTATGGTCGCGCGAATCTCGGGGGATAGACAATCATGGGTGCGTACCGACGAATTCTGCTGGCGGTAGACCTGACCGAAGAATCCGAGCGCGTTGCCCATCGCGCGCGCGCCATCTCGCAGCGATTCGATGCCGAACTGCACGTCATTCACGTCATCGAACCCTTGAGTCTCGCGTATGGCGGCGATATTCCAATGGATCTGTCGTCGGTTCAGGAACAGATCCACGCCCAGGCAAAATCGCATCTGGCTGAATTTGCAAATTCGATTGGCGTCGTCGCCGAGCGTAGCTATCTCATCTTCGGCAGACCCGAGGCGGAGATCCACCGCGTCGCGAAAGAAAAGGCGATCGACCTCGTCGTCGTGGGCAGTCACGGCAGGCATGGCCTGGCGCTGCTGCTGGGCTCGACCGCGAACGGCGTTCTGCACGGATCACCGACCGACGTGCTCGCGGTGCGCGTCGGCAGCGACGCACCTCAAGACTGATTCGATGACTTCCCGAATCGCCGCCGCAAGGCGGTGCGAGCGAGCGCTCGTCAGGGTGCTCGTTGGTCTGGTTTGCGCGCTGTCGTGCCTGTCTCCCGCGGCAGCGCCTAACGCGCTGGCGGCCGCCCCCCATCCGATCTCACGCGCGGACCCGTATGCGTTGCGGCAACGCTACCTCGATGCACTCGCCAGTCTCGCCCGCAACGACATCGCCGGATTCCAATCGCAGAAAGCCGGGCTGGTGGGTTATGCGCTGTACCCCTACCTCGACTATCAGGATCATATGCGACGCCTGCGTGAACTGACCCCCTCTGATGTTGCGGCATTTCGCGCACGCTGGAGCACCGTTCCGGTTGCGGATCGTTTGTACGACGCGTGGATGGACGATCTCACCGAGCGTCGAGCATGGGATCTGTTCCTGGCGAATTACGAACCGAGCAACCGGGTCGATCGACAGTGCGATTATCTGCGCGCGCTGGATCGGAGCGGTCAACACGAAGCCGCAATGGCACCAGTGGAGCCGCTGTGGATGGTCGGCACATCGCAACCGCACGAATGCGATTCGCTGTTTGCGACCTGGATCGAACGCGGCCACGTCACCAATCAACTCGTCTGGAATCGTCTCACCCTCGCGCTGCAGGCTCGATCATGGCGGCTCGCACGTTACCTTGCGGGTCTGTTGAGTCGCGAACTCGCCAGGCAGGGCGACCTCTTCTACCATGTTGCGCGCGATCCCACGCTGATCCGCAACACGTCGCGGTTTAGAAAGAACAATGTAATGACGCGGCAGATCGTCGAACACGGCCTACGTCGATTGGCCTCGATCGATCCGGATGCTGCCACCGACGCATGGGCGACGTACCGCGAGACGCTTTCGTTCAACACCCACAGCAAACGTGTCATCGGTCAGGATCTCGCGATCGGCTTTGCGCGCCACGGCATTGTCGACCGGAATGCCGATCTGTCGCCCAGTCCCGACGGCCGTCATCTGCTCGTCTTCGAGGCGCAGATCCTCGCCAGCGTAACGAACCAGGACTGGCCGACCGTGATTTCATTGATTCAGCGTTTGGACGCTGAAGAGCGGACCAAACAGCGCTGGCGATACTGGCTCGGGCGCGCGCAACGCGCGCTGGTTGCCAAGCCGAACACCACCACCTCTGCTCCGTGGCAGGACATCGCACACGAGCGCCAGTACTACGGATTCCTCGCAGCACAAACGCTCGGCGATCCGCTGGCGCTCAACGATCGGCCGAGCCGACCGGCACCCGACGTGGTGGCCGCGCTGCAACAGCGGCCTGCGATGTTGCGCCTTCGCGAACTGTACGCAATCGGCGATCTCGCCGACGCACGCCGCGAATGGGCGATGCTGTGGCCCAACCTGTCGGGCGCCGACAGTGTCGCCGCCGCGCACGTGCTTGCGGACCTCGGCTGGATCAATCTCAGCATCATGACGGCAAACTCCGCTGATCTGCGCGATGACCTGTCGCTGCGCTTTCCGACACCGTTCACCGCAGCCTTCATCAAAGAGAGTCGAGCAAGCGCTGTACCGATCAATTTTCTGTACGGGATTGCGCGCCAGGAGAGCGCATTCGCGCCGGCGGCACGGTCGCCGGCCGGCGCACTCGGCGTCATGCAGCTGATGCCCGCGACCGCCGCCACCACCGCACGCAATTCAGGCGATCCGGCGCCGGCAACGGGGGATCTGTTCGATCCAGCCATCAACATCCACATCGCCAGTCGCCACATCGCAGAATTGTTGGCGCGCTACGATGGCAATCGAGTCCTCACCGCTGCGGCGTACAACGCCGGCGCGCATCGCGTGGACCGATGGCTGCATGATCGCCCCGCTCGACCCGCCGATGCGTGGATCGAAACGATTCCGTTCGAAGAAACGCGCAACTACGTGAAGAGCGTGCTCGCATTCGCATACGTGTACGGACAGCGGCTCGGACATCCGACCCCTTTTCTGGAAGCAGACGAACGCTAGTGCCATGAACCCTATGGAGCGGTGTTGCACACCGTGTCAGCACGCGATGGAATCGACGGTTGCGGCCGCGGATCGGTACGCCGGACACGCCAGGAACCCATCCCTGGGGGCTCGCGTTGCGCCTTCCCTGGCGCAACACGGTCCGGCGTACCGATCCGCGGCCGCAACCGTCATGCCACCCTGTTCTTCGAATCAACCGGTCAAGTTCCAAACAGAATCGCGCATTACACTAGCCGTAATGATCGATATCGGCGCCAACCTGACTCATTCGAGCTTCGAAGCTGATCTCGATGCCGTACTCGACCGTGCCATCGATGCCGGCGTCGAACGGATCATCGTCACCGGCACCGACATCGACTCGAGCACCGCAGCCGTAGCGCTCTGCTCGCGCCATCCGCGTTTGTCCTGCACCGTTGGCATACACCCGCATGACGCGGCGCGCGCATCAGGCTCCTGGGTTGACCAACTCGAGCACCTGGCGGCATCTCCGGGGGTTTGTGCGGTCGGGGAGACCGGTCTCGATTTCAATAGGAATTATTCCGAGCCACCTGTTCAACACGCAGTGTTCGAGGCGCAACTCGAACTCGCCGCGCGCATGCAGCGGCCGGTGTTCGTTCACGATCGCGACACCGGGATGGCGGTTGCCGAACATCTCGAACGTCATCGTGGATCGTTACGTGGCGTCGTGGTGCATTGTTTCACCGGCGACGAAACCCAGCTCTCACGCTATCTGGAACTCGACTGCCATATCGGCGTCACCGGCTGGATCTGCGACGAACGCCGTGGCGCCGAACTGCAGGCGCTGGTCGCGCGGATTCCCGATAATAGACTGCTGATCGAAACCGATTCGCCCTATCTTCTTCCACGCACGATGCGCCCGAGATCGAAAACGCGGCGCAACGAACCGGCAAATCTGATCTGGATCGTGCAGACGATCGCGACCGCGCGGGGTCAGCCGATCGAGCATGTCGCACGCGTCACCGCAGAAAACGCGATGCGCGTGTTCGATCTAGGTTGAGAGTCTGCTTCGGACCCCACGTCTATCAGGACAAAAGCCGCAGAATGTCGTCGGCGTTGAACGGCCAGGCGATTTCGCCCGATGTCGCCGCCAGCACCGGGATTGACGCGCCGTACCGCGCGAGCAGCGCCGAGTCGCCAGCGATGTCGATCACGTCGAGGGTCGCACCGCGCAGTTCTGGCATACTGCGCAGCAGCCGTTCCGCGCGTTCGCACAGATGACACGCGTCGGTCGAATACAAAGTAAGCGACTTGGTCAAGAACTTGAGCCTATTGCCAGACTCCAGCGTAAGAACACGGAGCAGGTAGTGCAAACGCTGCGATTCGCGTCCGACCGCATCGCCCTGCGTTATCCGTTGGCGGTGTCTGGCACCACCACCTGGTCGCCCTGCAACGATGGTTGGTCGGCGATCGTCCCGTTGCCCGACCTTCCCAACGACCACATTGTGGTGCCGAGCTTCGCCCGGCTCGGTGCCGCGTCCACCGACTTTTCGGCCGAACTGGCAAGCGACGGGGTGGCATGGCGGTTGAACCCGACCACCCAAACGCCGACCGATCTCCCGACCACGGACCCCCGCGTCACGACCCACATCGACTATTTTCATTGTCGAGCCGATTTGCGCGCGCCGATGCTGACGGTGTACGTCGCCTCGACGCAGCCGCCCCAGGACTATCTGTTGTGCATCTCGAGCCGCGCATTTCGGCGTTTCCCGCAGCCGGGATGCACGAACAGTCCGCGGCTGGTGGTACCGGCCATCAGCCAACTGTCCGCGCCGCGCTCGCTACGTAATCGGATCTGTTCACCGACCAGCGTTGCGATGGTGCTGCACTACCATGGCATCGACGCCGCGCTTTCAGAGGTGGTTCGCGACACGCTGCATGCGCCGTCCGGTCTGTTCGGCGTGTGGCCGCTATCCATCCGAAGCGCCGCCGACGCCGGTTTGATCGCCGCCGTGGAGTGCTTCACCGACGTCGATGAGGCAGCGTCGATCATCGGCCGCGGACTGCCGATTGTCGCAAGCATCCGCTTCGCTGCGGGTGGTCTCACCGGCGCTGCATTGCCGTCGACCGCCGGACATCTGGTGGTGGTGACCGGGTTCGATCGCGACTTCGCCTACATCAACGACCCCGCAGCGAAGGATGCGGGTACTGTACCGCGGCAATGCCCGCGTGCCGAATTCGCCAACGCATGGCTTGCTGAACGAGGCGCGGCATACATCATGAGTCCGGTCTAGAGAAATCTTTGGCGCGCGCAACACCCGACACGCAGGTCTTCGTTCGCCCGGTGACGCGGGACGACCGAGACGCATTCATCGAACTGATGCGAGCCAGCCGCAGCCTTCACGAGCCGTGGATCTCGCCGCCGTTGACGACGCGGGCGTTCGAAGGCTACTTCACACGCATGAGCCGCAACGACCACGAGGGACTGCTGGTATGCCGTGGCGTCGATGGCGTGATCGTCGGCGTGATCAACCTGAACAACATTGTTCGCGGCTCGTTCCTGAACGCATCGTTGGGTTACTACGCGGGGCTTCCGTATGCCGGTCGTGGCTATATGACCGGCGGTCTGCTGGCGACGGTACGCTACGCATTCGACAAGCTGGGTCTGCATCGTCTCGAGGCGAACATACAACCGAGCAACACGCCGTCGATCAATCTGGTGAAGCGTTGCGGCTTCGTCAACGAAGGCTTTTCACCAAACTTCCTCTACATTGCCGGAGCCTGGCGGGACCATGAGCGTTGGGCAATCCAACATCAGCGCGATACACTTCGCGGCGCCTAATCCGCAACGAACCCGATGTCTTCAGTAGCTCCCCATGGCACCTGGCCGTCGCCGATCAGCGCCGACATCATCACGGGTAGTGTCACCGGCCTGAGCACCCTGACGAGCAATGCCAGCGCATTGTTCTGGTTGGAATCTCGACCCGAGGAAGGCGGCCGCAGCACGCTGATGATGTTTCGCGGCGGTCAGCGCACCGAACTGACCCCAGCGCCGGCCAACGTTCGCACCCGAGTGCACGAATATGGTGGCGGTGCCTACTGCACGACGCAAACCGACGCGTTCTTCGTCGACTTCGCGGACCAGAATATCTACCGCGTCGCGCTGACGGCTGGAACGCCGATTGCGCTCACACACACCGACGCAGATACGCGCTACGCCGATTTCGTCTTCGACGCATCGCGTACGCGCCTCATTGCGGTCGGTGAGCGCCCCGGCGAAGTCGAACGCGAGAACTGCCTGATCGCAATCGACACCCATACCGGAGAAACCACGGACCTGCACCGCGGCCACGACTTCTATAGTGCGCCGCGTCTGTCGCCCGACGGACGGCGTCTGTGTTTTCTGAGTTGGGACCACCCGAACATGCCGTGGGACGGCACCCAGTTGCACGTCGCGAGCTTCGGTGAAGACGGTACCCTGGTCGACGAAACCATCGTGGCCGGAGGTGCGGCCGAATCGATCGTGCAGCCGGAATGGCTGACGGCCGACCGCCTTGTGTTCGCGTCCGATCAAAGCGGTTTCTGGAATCTATACAGCTACGACGGCAGCGGTGTGTATTGCGTGTATCCCGATGCGGCCGAATACAGCGGGCCGGCGTGGGGACTCGGTTCGAAATACTACTGCGTGCTCGGCCCGCGCCACGTGATCGCCCAACGCATGGAAAAAGGCGCGACCAGCTTGCTGATCATCGATGTCGATCACGCAATGGCGACGCCGTTGCCTAGCCCATGGCAAGCCTACTTCGGAATGGCGCTGTTCGACGCGCGCCTCTATGTCATCGGCGCCAGTCCCAACCGCCTGGCGACGATCACTTCAATCGGTTTGAGCAGCGAACCCAGCGAGACCGTTGGCGAGCCGATTGCTGAAGCCGGCCGGCTCGCAATCGACCCCGTCTGGATTTCCATGCCGGAATCGATCGAATACCCGAGTCGCGACGGTGCAACCGCATATGCGTATTTTTATCCGCCGCACAATCCGCACGTTCATGGAGATGGTACCGAACTGCCACCGTTGTTGGTGATGAGCCACGGCGGGCCGACCGCGGCTGCGCATCCGGTCGTAAATTTCTGGATTCAGTACTACACCACTCGCGGCTGGGCCGTGGCCGACGTGAACTATGGGGGGTCGAGCGGATACGGACGTGCCTATCGAGAACGGCTGGACGGCAAATGGGGTCTGGTCGATGTGCATGACTGCGAAGACCTCGTCGACCACCTCGCCAAAGCAGGCCGGATCGACCGAAATCGAGCCGCGATCCGCGGTGGCAGCGCCGGCGGCTTCACGACACTGGCGGCGTTGACGTTCGGCGATACGTTTCGTGCCGGCGCGAGCCACTACGGCGTCGGCGATCTCGAATCGCTGGCGCGCGAAACGCATAAATTCGAGTCTCGCTATCTCGATCGTTTGATCGGCCCCTATCCGCTGGCTCGCGACGTGTACATCGAGCGATCGCCGATTCACCACGTCGATCGGCTGACGTGTCCGGTCGTGTTCTTTCAAGGGCTCGAGGATCGGGTGGTGCCGCCGAATCAAGCCGAAGCGATGGTCGATGCGTTGCGTCGCCGGCAACTGCCGGTCGCCTACGTCGCATTTGAGAACGAGCAGCACGGTTTCCGGCAGGCGCCGAACATCAAACGCGCGCTCGAAGGCGAATATCTGTTTTTCGCCCGCATCTTCGGTTTCGAACCGGCGGATACACTGCCGCCGCTCGATATCGAAAATCTATCATCCCCGGGGTTGGCGCCAGACCCATGAAATCGGCACGCGTTGCGATCATCGCGGGCGGGCGCTCCAACGAGGCAGCCGTGTCGCGCTCATCTGCAGCGGGGGTCACGAAGGCACTGCAGGCCACGTATCGACACGTGCAGCAATTCGAACTCGACGGCACCTTGACCGACGCGCTGCAGCACTTTCGCGCGGACGTGGTTTTTCCAGTGCTGCACGGGCCGCCGGGCGAAGACGGTACCGTGCAGGGCTATCTCGAGATTCTCGGGGTGCCGTACGTCGGCAGCGGTGTCCTCGCGAGCGCCTCGGCCATGGACAAGAGCCTCGCCAAGGCCATCTTCCAACGCGCCGGATTGCCGCTGTGCGCGGATCTCGTCTTCGCGCCGCATACGCCGGTCGCCGACGCATGCAGGGACACGCTCGCCGCACTGGGAGATCGAGTGGTTGTGAAGCCGCTGCGGCAAGGCTCCGCGATCGGCGTGACACTGGTGATGAACGGGGGCGATCTGACACAACCACTACAAACTGCGTTCGCGCTCGGCGACGGTGTGCTGGTCGAACCGTTCGTGCTCGGTACCGAGGTCACCGTCGGTGTGCTCGATCTGCATGGCGACTCCGCGCATGCGTTTCCAACCATCGAAGTGCGCACTCCGGCGGGCACCTGGTACGACTACACGCACCGCTATACCGTAGGCGAAAGCGAACACGTGATCCCGGCCGGTGTCGGCGCGACCTGTCGGGCCCGTCTCCAGGATATCGCACTCGTGGCGCACGCGGCGCTGGGGTGTGTGGATCTGTCGCGGGCGGACTTCATCGTTGGCGACGCCGACGACATCGTGCTGTTGGAGGTGAACACGCTGCCAGGCATGACACCGACGAGTTTGTATCCGGACGGGGCGCGCGCATATGGCCTCACGTTCGAGGCGTTGGTCGATGCGCTGGTGAACAGCGCACTCGAACGCGGCGTGCGGTGAAGATATCGAATGATCGCGATTAAAGGTCGTAGCCGCGCTCGTTGTGGAGTACCAGATCCAGGCCCTCGGTTTCTTCCTCGGCCGATACGCGCAACGGCGTCACCACCGCCACCAGCTTCAATATGACGAACGTGGCAACCACTGTGTAGACCAATGCGCTGAACGCACCGATCGCCTGTATACCCAGCTGGTGGCCGATGTGAAACGAATCGTGGCCGCTGAAGACGCCGAGTGCGTCACTAGCGAACACGCCGGTCAGCAGAGTTCCAAGCAAGCCGCCAACACCATGCACCGGGAATACGTCCAGCGAATCGTCGATGTGCAACGTGCGTTTCAGAAAGTTCGTCGCACCGAAACACAGCAAACCGGCCGCAATGCCGATCACCAGTGCGCCACCCGGGCCGACGAAGCCGGAGGCTGGCGTGATCGTGCCGAGACCCGCGACCATTCCGGTCACCGCGCCGAGTGCGCTCGGTTTGCCGAACCGCACCCACTCTGCAACCAGCCACACGAAGGCGCCCGCAGACGCAGAGATATGCGTCACCAGCATCGCCATCGCGGCGTCCCCATTCGCCGCCAGCGCGCTGCCACCGTTGAAGCCAAACCAACCGACCCACAGCATCCCCGCGCCCGCCACCGTCAAGGTCATGTTGTGCGGCGGGCTCACCTGGTGCGGGAAGCCGCGCCGCGAACCCAGCACGAGTGCCGCCGTTAATGCACCGGCGCCGGCGGTGATGTGCACGACGATGCCGCCCGCGAAATCTTTCACGCCCATTTCACCGAGCCAGCCGCCGCCCCACACCCAATGACACACCGGCGCGTACACGACGAGGAACCACAGCGCGGCAAACAACAAACAGGCGCCAAAACGCATCCGTTCGGCGAATCCGCCGACGACCAGCGCGGGGGTGATGATCGCGAAGGTCAGCTGAAACAGCGCAAACGCCGATTCCGGTATCGTGCCCTTCAACGCGTCAGGGGTGACGCCGGCGAACAGCGCCTTGCTCAGGTCGCCGATAAAACCATTGCCGTCGGCGAAAGCAAGGCTGTAACCCAGCAGCAGCCACAACAGCGACACGACGCAGGTGATCGCGAAGCATTGCATCAACACACTGAGTACGTTTTTCGTCCGGACCAGGCCGCCATAAAACAGCGCAAGCCCCGGAAGCGTCATGAACAGAACCAACGCCGTCGATGTCAGTACCCACGCGGTATCTCCCCCACTCATCGTCGCCTCCCCCGGCTCGCGAATCAATCAAAATGGAAATTTAATTCTCTATTTTTTCAATATAATAGAGAATATTCAGAGAATTAGAATAGCTTACCACCCGGCCCCTTCCCGCTCGGGAGCCTAATGCTTCGCGCATGGATCCGCTAGGCGCCGAGGGCACGCGCGACATCACGCACCAATGCGGGGCCTTCATAGATGAAGCCGGTGTAGAGCTGCACCAGCGATGCGCCGACATCGATGAAACGGCGCGCGCTCGCAACATCGTGGATGCCACCAACGCCGATGATCGGAACGCGCCCGCCGAGTGCCCGTGCCAGGCGCGCGACGCACGCGACAGCGAGTGCATGCAGCGGCACGCCACTCAGGCCGCCCGTTTCGTCGCAATGTCGGGTGTTCGCAGGAATCGGTCTGAAAATTGTCGTATTCGTCGCGATGCAGGCATCGATTTTCACATCGATCAGCACGTCCGCGAGCGCCTCGATCGCATCAGGCTCGAGGTCGGGCGCGATCTTCGTCGCCAACGGAACATACCGGCCGCGCTGCGCGTGCAATTCTGCCTGGCGCCTCTTCAATTCCGTCAGCAGCCCCCGCAGCGCGGCGCCTTCCTGTAATGTGCGCAATCCGGCCGTATTGGGCGACGATATGTTGACGCTCACGTAGTCCGCAACGTCGTATACCGTGTCGAACCCCCGCAGATAGTCGTCGGCCGCGTCGATGAGTTCGGTGTCCTTGTTCTTGCCGATGTTGACGCCGATACAGCCCGCAAGCGGACCCAAACGCTCACGCGCGCGACGGATGCGCGCGACCGCTGCCTCGGCGCCGCCGTTGTTGAATCCCATTCGATTGATCAACGCGCCCTCGCCGGGCAAACGGAACAGCCGCGGCCGTGGATTGCCGGGTTGCGGCCGCGGCGTGAGGGTACCGACCTCGACAAAGCCGAAACCCATCGCCAGCAGGCCTTCGATGCAACGCGCGTCCTTGTCGAGACCGGCCGCGAGCCCGACCCGGTTACGGAACTTCAATCCCATCACCGTGACGGGTTGATAGACGCCGTGAACGAACCGCTGTGCAACACCGGTACGCTGCGCAATGTCGAGTCCCCGCAGCGCGACCGCATGCGCGACTTCAGGCGGCAACAGGAACATCCATTTACGCAAAGTCCGATACACGTAGACTCACAACACGATCGTGGCGCGACAGTGTACCGGCGCGCGCCGTGCTGGCAACGCGGACTCGCCTCGTGTCGAACTTCTATGTCGCTCGTCCATCTAAGGCCCTGACAGTTGATTGCGCCGACGCTTCGCAACCACGTCTCTCACTCACGCGCGCGGCTGGACTCGGTCCCGACCGCCGCTACAATGACCCACGTTTTACGCAAGGCAGGACATGCAAGCAGTCGCCGCGCAGCAGCAGGACAAGATCCGCATCGTGATGGATTGGCTGGATGGGCGCATCATCGGCCAGCGGCCTCTGATCGAACGTCTGATGACGGCCCTGTTGTGCGGAGGACATCTGCTCGTCGAAGGCGCACCAGGCCTCGCCAAAACACGCGCGATCAAAGAACTCGCGAGTGCGGTCGATGGCGACTTCCATCGCATTCAGTTCACACCGGACCTGTTGCCGAGCGACGTGACCGGCACAGAGGTCTATCGTCCGGAGGACGGCTCGTTCCGCTTTCAACAGGGGCCGATCTTTCACAACCTCGTGCTCGCCGACGAAGTCAATCGGGCGCCGGCCAAAGTACAATCGGCATTGCTCGAGGCGATGGCGGAGCACCAGGTCAGTATTGGTCGTGAAACGTATCCGTTGCCGGAGCTGTTCCTCGTGATGGCAACGCAGAATCCAATCGAACAGGAAGGCACGTATCCGCTGCCCGAAGCGCAGCTCGATCGATTTCTGATGCACATCAAAGTCGATTATCCCAGTGCCGAGGCCGAGCACCAGATTCTTGGCCTGGTGCGCGCGGAGACGGTCGGCAAACGCGACGCCGCACCACCAGTGCGGCTCGACGCGCAGGACATCTTCGCGGCGCGCCGCCAGATCATCGAGCAGTACATGGCGCCGGGGGTCGAGGAGTATCTGGTCCAGCTCGTGATGGCCACCCGGAAACCCAATCTCTATCAGGCCGATCTGGTGGGTTGGCTCGATTACGGCGCGAGCCCGCGTGGCACCATCGCCCTCGATCAATGCAGCCGCGCGGTGGCCTGGCTCGACGGCCGCAACTTCGTCACGCCAGACGACGTGCGCAGCGTCGCGCACGATACGCTGCGGCATCGCATCATCACGAGCTTCGAGGCCGAGGCGCAGGCCATCGACGCGGACCAGCTCATCGACCGGATCCTCGCCGCCGTCCCGGCTCCATGACCACGAAGGCCCCTGCCATCGCGCAACTGCGCGGCACAACGGTCAGTGTTGCGCAATTGATTGCGTTGCGCGGTGTGAAGCTGCCGTTGCGCACCGCATCGACGCGCACCAGCGGCCCACACAGCGGCGGCCGGTTGTCGCGCCACCGCGGCCGCGGCGTCGACTTCGCCGAAGTCCGACTGTACCAACCCGGTGACGACGTCCGTTCGATCGACTGGCGGGTGACCGCACGCAAAGCCAAGCCGCATACGAAGGTATATCGCGAGGAGCGTGAACGGCCGACGCTGATTGTCGTGGATCAATGCCGAGGGATGTACTTCGGCAGTCGCGTGCGCATGAAATCGGTGGCCGCGGCGGAGTGCGCTGCGCTGCTCGCCTGGCACGCCGTCGATGCTGGGGATCGGATTGGCGGCCTCGTCTTCGACGACTACGGCGAATATGCCTTCAAACCTTTTCGCAGCGCGCGCGCGGTCGTACGACTGCTCAGTCAGGTCGGCGCCAGCAACATCGCGTTGGGCAACGGCACCGCCAGTCCGCTTCCGCAGCGCGGCGTGTCAAACGTGCTCGATCATCTGGTTCGCATTGCCCGCAACGGTCATCGGATCTATCTCATTTCGGATTTCGCGGGCTACGATACAAATTACGAACGCCAACTGAAGCGCATCGCGCGGCACAACAGCCTGGTGCTGATTCATGTCAGTGATCCGCTCGAACGCGAATTGCCACCACCGGATCGCTACACCGTTACCGACGGCGAGGCGCGCAGCGTGTTGTCGACGTCGGATGCCCGAGTCCGGGCGCGCTATCGAGAGGAATTCGCGGCGCGCACGAAGACGCTCGAGTCGGCGTGTATCGCGACACGCAGTCAGTTCATCGCTCTGGCGACCAACGAACCCGCGGTGACGCGGCTTGGCGAACGTCTCGTGCATTGATGGACGACGCCCTCGAGCAGCTACGCGACCTGCATCTGCCCGAACCGCCGGGATTCTGGCCGCCGGCGCCCGGTTGGTGGATCGCCGCGTTGTGCCTGGCTGCGTTATGCACATGGCTTGCGATGCGAATATATCGCGCGCGCCGGGACAACCAGCCCTTCCGGCGCGCGTCGCGCGCCCTGGATGAACTGTTGGCGGCGTCGTGTGCGCACGAAGTCTCTGCACACGCATTCGCTGATTCGGTGAACGATCTGCTGAAGCGCGCTCTGATTCACGGCGCACGGCGCAGCGACGCGGCGCCGTTGACCGGATCGGCATGGCTCGAGTACCTCGACGGACTCGTCGCTAGCGACGTTTTCACCAATGGCCCCGGTACGGCCCTCGGACATCGGCGCTTTGCACCGGACTTCGATACAGATCCCAGAGCGCTGCACGCTGCGGCGCGTGACGTGCTGCGGGCAGCTTCCAGGCGTCGATCACCATGATCAACTTCGTCTGGCCATGGGCATTCGCAGCCTTACCGCTACCTTTGCTCAGCCGTTGGCTGTTGCGGCCCCGCCGCGAGCAGGAAGCCGCGCTGCGCGTACCCGACGTGAGCCGGTTCAAACAGGCGTTGATGACGCGCGGTCGGAGCAAGCATCGGAACTGGCTGGTCACGCTGCTCGCCTGGCTTGCGTGGACCTGTCTGATCGGTGCGGCAGCGCGCCCGCAGTTCACCGGCGAAGCGGTCGCCCTGCCGAGTACCGGCCGCGATCTGATGCTCGCGGTCGACATCTCCGGCAGCATGAATACCCAGGACATGGAAATAGACGACCAGGTCGTGAATCGGCTGACCGCGGTGAAAGCCGTCGTCACCGACTTCATCGCACATCGCGCCGGCGACCGCGTCGGGCTCATTCTGTTCGGCACCAATGCGTACCTGCAGGCGCCTTTGACGTTCGATCTCACCACAGTGGGCCAACTGCTCGACGAAGCGCCGGTCGGCATCGCCGGCGGCAAGACCGCGATCGGCGATGCCATCGGCCTCGCCGTGAAACGGCTTCGCACGCGTCCCGCTAAATCACGCGTCCTGATTCTACTGACCGACGGCGCGAACAATGTCGGTGAGGTGCCGCCGGAAAAAGCCGCCCAGATCGCACATGTCGAGGGCGTGAAGATCTACACCATAGGCGTCGGCGCGGAAGAAATGCAGGTGCCGGGCTTTTGGGGTGAGTTCGGCGGGCGAATCGTCAATCCGTCGGCGGATCTCGACGCAAAGTCGCTGCAACGTATTGCCAGTACCACCGGCGGTCGATTCTTTCGCGCCCGCGACACCGCGGAACTCACCAAGATCTACGACCTCCTCGACGCCATCGAGCCCACTGCGCAGGACGCACGCACGTTTCGTCCGGTCAAGGCGTTGTTCCACTACCCGCTCGCCGCGAGCTGGGCGCTCTGGATTGTCGTGCTGCTGTCCGGCGTACGCATGGGGGACTTCGCCCGTGCATGATCTGGCCCTGTTCCATTTTCTACGACCCTGGTGGCTGCTCGCGCTCCTCGGCGCCGTCGCGATGACGGTACTCGCCGCCCGCTCGCGACTGAAACGGTCCAACTGGGATACGGTGATCGACGCCGAATTGCGCGACGCGCTGATCGAGCGCGACCCGAAAAAGAGCGGTGTGCTGCTGCCGCTGGTCACCGGCCTCGCGCTCGCCATCGCCAGCATCGCGCTCGCCGGCCCCACGTGGCAGCGATTGCCGCAACCGATCGACCAGAGAACAGATGCACTCGTCATCGTGCTCGACCTGTCGCTGTCGATGTACGCGACCGACGTGGCGCCATCACGGCTAGTGCGCGCGCGTCACGCGATCACCGACATTCTGCGCACGCGCACCGAAGGGTACACGGGCCTGGTCGCGTACGCCGGCGATGCGCATACGGTTGCCCCGCTGACCGACGACACTCGCACCATCGAAAACATGTTGGCGTCTCTGGCACCCGACATGATGCCGGTTCTGGGTAGCAATCCCCGTCAGGCGTTGCAACTCGCGCGCACATTGATGAGCAACGCCGGCATGTCCCAAGGGCGTCTGCTGCTGGTCACTGACGGTGTCGACCACATCGTCGATGTTTCGATGGATGCGTCGCAGAACTTTCCGATTTCGATCCTCGGCGTCGGAACCGCATCGGGTGCGCCCATACCGCTCGATTTCGTCGATCAACCCGGACGTCTGCTGACCGATCGGCAAGGCAACACGATCATCGCCAAACTCGATTCCAACCGGCTTCGATCTCTGGCTCAGATGTGCAACGGCCGCTACGCAAACGTCACCTCGGACGCGACGGATATCGCGAATCTACTGACGACACAGCTTCCTGATGCCGACGCAGAACGTCGCTTGAATCGAAAATTCGATCTCTGGGCGGACTATGGCTATTGGTTGGTGCTTCTGCTGATTCCGTTTGCACTGCTGAACTTCAGACGTGGAGCGGTTGCCCTGCTCTGCTGCGTTCTGCTGCCGCCGCCGGCGCAGGCGAGTTGGTGGAGCGACCTGTGGCGCACGCCAGATCAACAGGGCTATCAGGCGCTTCAGCAGAACCAACCCAAACGCGCCGCGGAGTTGTTCGCCAACCCGCAGTGGCAAGGTATCGCCGACTACCGTAGCGGCGCCTACCGTGACGCCGACCGGCGGTTTTCGGCCGATCCGTCACCCACCGGCAGCTACAACCGCGGCAACGCGCTTGCGAAACAGCACAAGTACCAGGAAGCGATTCAAGCGTACGACGAAACTCTACGCGCCGCGCCGCACGACAAGGACGCGGCCTTCAACAAGGCGCTGCTCGAAAAGCTGCTGAAACAGCAACAAGCGAGCAGCAATTCAAATCAGCAGTCGCAACGCAACCGCAATCAGTCGAAGTCCGAACAATCGCGCGAGCGAAGCGCCTCCGGTGACTCGGGCGCGGACGCGTCGAAATCACCGCAAGGCGAACAGGACGAACACGCCGCTAAGCAGCCGCGCAATGCGCGTCAGAACAAGCCGCAACCCGACGCCGGACAGCGGCAGGAAACGGCACAGCGCGACGGATCGCACAGTGAGTTACACAACGAAGAACGCGATTCTCTGGAACGTTGGCTGCGGCGCGTACCGGACGATCCTGCGGGACTGCTGCGACGCAAGTTTCAGTACGAATCCAACCAACGACTACGCAACGCCGCGCCCGATTCGAGCGATCAGGAGCACATCTGGTGATCGCGCTCACCTGGATAGGCGTCTGCGTCCTGACCGCGTTGCTCGTTCCCGTGAATGCGCTCGCGCGGCTGGACGCGAGCGTTGATTCGACGACGATTTCCGCGGCCGACACGATCCGTCTGACGTTGCGCGCGGACAGCGCGAACGTCACTTCAGATCCGGATCTCGACGGGCTATCGACGCAATTCGATGTGCTCAGTACGCAGCGCAGCAGCCAGTTCCAGAGCATCAACGGCGAGGTGAGCGCATGGACGACCTGGACCCTGGCGTTGAAGCCGAAACACACCGGAACGCTGACGATTCCGCCGATTTCCATTGATAATGATAAGTCGCAGCCGATTCAGGTGACCGTCAAAGACCTGGATCCGCAGCTGAAACGCGCGATCGCCCGCACCGTGTTCTTTGAAACGAGCTACCGGCCGAAGCAGGTGTATGTGCAGTCACAGATCGTCGTTACCAGACGGTTGTTCTACCTCGACGGCGCGCAGCTCTATGGCGATATGCCGAACGAGCCGGAAATCCCCGGCGCCATGGTGAAGTCGTTGGGCGATGCGGAGCGCTCCTCGGCAATTCGCGACGGGCGTCGGTACGGCGTGATCGAGCAACGTTTCGCGGTGTTCCCCGAGCGCAGCGGCACATTGAAGGTGCCGGCAACCACCGTGACCGGCAGCGTGCGATTCGCGGACGGCATCAGTGGACGCCGCATCGGCGTGGACGTCAGCTCGGACCCGCTGTGGATCCCAGTGCAACCGATTCCGACGGACTATCCGCGCGATGCGCCGTGGTTGCCCGCCGCCGATGTCGAATTGGTAGAGGATTGGCCCGGCGAACCCGCGCGCGGCCTCACAACCGGTACGCCGAGCCAGCGAACCCTGATCGTGCGCGCCGATGGCAACACCGCATCGGCCATTCCGCCGTTGACGATGCCGTTACCCGATTCGCTGAAAGCCTACCCGGAACCGCCCAAATTGAACGAATCGCAGGGCAGCAGCGGCATCATCGGCACCCGAACCGAATCGACGAGCCTGGTCGCGATTCAGCCCGGCACCCTGACAGTACCCGAGGTGGCCGTTACGTGGTTCGATACCGTTCATAGGCAGGTGAGAACAGCGTCTCTGCCCGCTCGAACGATCGGCATTTCCGGCGCGCCGATCCAGGTACAAAACCGCGCGCGCCAACAGGCGACTGGGCCAAAGCAGCGCGTCGAGCGTAGCGCGACGGCCGCGCCGAGCCATGACAGCGCCCATGCTACCTCGACACCGAGCGCAACACCCGTAGCCAGCGCAGCGCCCAGGGTCAATCAATGGGTCACCGCCGCATTCATCGCCTTGCTGGTCGGTTGTGCATTCATCGCCTGGCGCGACTACCGACGCGCCAGCGGCGGCATTGGATCCCGTCAGCATGAAGTGGATGCGTACCGAGAATTCTGTCGCGCCTGCGACAGCGGCGCGTCGCAGCGAATCCGCGGCGCGCTCGATATGTGGTTGCCGCAGCACTATGGCGCGCCACTGGTCGATGCAACGCGCCACTTCTGCGCCAAGGCCGACGCGCACGATGCGGTCAACGCGCTGAACGCACAGTTGTACCAGCGCGATGCCGGTGCGTTCGACGCAAAGCCACTGCGCCATTGCGTCGATGCGGCACGCGCGAATGCGAAGCAGTCGATCCGGGCGGAGGTTTTGCCGGCGCTCTATCCGTCGGCCTGAAGAGCCTTGGTGACGACCTCGAACACATCCGCAGAGATCGCATCCCGCGACTCGATTTCGCGTAGCGCGGCGCGCATCGCGGCTCGCCGCACCGCATCATAGCGTCGCCAGCGCGTCAGCGGCGCCAACAGGCGCGCGGCAATCTGCGGGTTCGCGCCGTCGACACGCACGACCCGGTCGGCAAGGAACCGGTAGCCCGCGCCATCGCGCGCGTGGAAGTGCGACGGATTCTGGCCGGCGAACACGCCGTACAACGCACGCAGCCGATTCGGGTTGGGTGTATCGAAGTCAGCATGTGCCTCGAGTGCTTCTACGCGCGCCAACGCGCCGGCTCGGGGGCAGGCGGCCTGCGCCGCGAACCATTGATCGATCACCAGCTTTTCCGTCGACCACCGCGAATGAAAGTCGTCGATGACGCGTTGGCGCTCGGTCTCGTTCAACCACGGCGCGTTGATGATCTCGCGAAGCGCCGCAAGCCGATCCGTCAGGTTGTCGGCCGATCGATACTGCGTCAGCAGCAGTTCACGGATTGGATCCTGGCGGGCAGCACCAGTCGCCGTACAGAGAAATCCCAGCGCCAGATTGCGCAGCGCGCGGCGCCCGATGCCGGCTGCGTCCGGTCGGTATGGGCCGGATGGGGCCTTGGAGCGATAGAGTTCGAGCCATCGTTCAAACAATACGCCACCGAGCGCGCCGTACAGCGTTCCACGCGCACGATGCAGTCCATCGACGTCAATCTCGCTCATCAGTTCGCTGAGATAGCCCTCGGTTGGCACCGCCAGCATGGCAGCGAGCATCGCCGACTGCGCCCCGTCAGAACTCACAACGGCATCTGTCAGCAGATCGCGATACGAAGACAGCAAACCGTCCGCTGGATCGGCGCCGCCGCGACGGATACGGTCGATTTCCAACACATGCAACGACTGCATTGCATCCCACCGCGAAAAGCCGTCGGAGTCGTGGCGAACCAGAAACACGAGTTCATCATTCGATCGGGGATATTCGACGTTGACCGGCGCGGAGAAACCACGCAGCAGGCTCAACACAGGGCGATCCGTGAGGCCCGTAACCCGTATGACGGTCGTCGCTTCCGTTGCATTGACGACCAACGTACCGTCACCGCTCGGGTTCTCGATCGGCGCAGCGCTCTCGATCACGGCCATCGATCCGTTCTCGCGGCCGGCTTCGCCAAGCAACTCGCGGCCGTTAGAGTCTAGCAGACCGACGGCAAGCGGTAGGTGGAACGGCGCCTTGACCGGCTGACCCGGCGTGGGCGGGCACCTTTGGGCAATCGTCAGATCGAATATACCGTTGCGGAACACACTCTTCGCCGTGACGATTGGCGTACCTGCCTGGCTGTACCAACGGCGGAACTGCGTCAGATCGAACGCGTTGGCGTCCTCCATTGCCCGTACGAAGTCTTCGGTCGTCACCGCCGCGCCGTCGTGGCGTTCGAAATACAGATCGGTGCCACGACGAAACCGCTCCGGGCCGAGCAGCGTGTGGATCATCCTGACCACTTCGGCACCTTTTTCGTAAACGGTGGTCGTATAGAAATTCGAGATTTCGATGTAACTGTCGGGACGCACCGGATGCGCCAACGGTCCGGCATCCTCGGCAAATTGATACGTGCGCAGACGATTGACGTCGTCGATCCGCTTTACCGCGCGCGAGTTCATGTCGGCGGAGAATTCAGCGTCGCGAAATACCGTGAAACCTTCTTTCAGGCTCAGCTGAAACCAGTCGCGGCAGGTCACGCGATTGCCGGACCAGTTGTGGAAGTACTCGTGCGCAACGACCGCCTCGACGTGCTGATACGCAAGATCCGTCGCTGTGTCGGGACTTGCCAGCACGCACGACGTGTTGAAAATGTTGAGTCCTTTGTTCTCCATCGCGCCCATGTTGAAGTCTTCCACCGCAACGATCATGAAGATGTCGAGATCGTATTCGCGGCCGTACACTTCTTCGTCCCAGCGCATCGCGCGCTTCAAGGCGGCCATCGCGTAGGTGCATTGCGAAATGTTGTGGGGTTCGGAGTAGATGCGCAGTGCGACGCGGCGCCCCGACACGGTGACGAATTCATCCTCGAGCCGCGCCAGATCACCAGCGACCAGCGCGAACAGGTAGCTGGGTTTCGGAAACGGATCCTGCCACGTCACTTTGCGGCGCCCGTCGGGCAGCGTGCGTTCATCGATCGGGTTGCCATTGGACAGAAGCACCGGATACCGCGAATCGGCTACGATCGTCGTCGTAAAACGTGCCAATACGTCGGGCCGATCGAGGTAGTAGGTCATCTTGCGGAAGCCCTCCGCTTCGCATTGCGTGCAGTACATCCCACCGGAGCGCCCGCCGGACTTGTACAGACCCTCGAGCGCGACGTTCTGCTCGGGATGGATGCGCGTGGCGATCGACAGCTCACAGGTTTCGGGTAAGTCGAACAGAGTCAGCGAATCATCATCGATCCGATATTCGTTGCTCGTCAGCACGCGCATATCGACCGACACCGAGACGAGTTCGAGCTGCTGGCCATCGAGACGCAACGTCGAGTTAGCGCCGGCGCGGCGCACGCTCAGCCGCGATGTCACCTGCGTGACGCCTTCGCCGAGATCGAACTCCAGATGCACGTCGGTGATGAGGTGATCCGGCGGTTTGTAGTCCGCGAGCCGAATCGCATTCGGTTGACCATCTTTCATTTGAACAGCTCCATTTGTTTGAGCGGACGATGCAACGCACCGCCGGCATCCCGGGGCGCATCAGCAACCCGCGCGAGCGTGACGTGATGCGAGGTGTATCGGCGAACGTTGAACACGCCGTTATCGAACATCAGATATTGGCCCTTGATCCCGAGCAACGTACCGGCTATTTCACCGCGCGCCGCGAGCGACAGGCCGATTGGAGGGCTTGCATATTCGAGCACAGGGTATTGAAAGCGTTCCAGCACGAGTTCAGGTTCCCACACCAGCGCGTCGGGGAAACGCGCCTCGAGCGCGGCAAGTTCGATCGCTGCGTCCGATCGCAATCGCGCGGCCAGCGCGCGCAGGTCAATCTCCGCGGCCTCGCCACCGGTCAGTCCGCGCCAATCGGTGCGGTCACTGACGTAACGCGCGAGCGCAACCTCGACACAGCCCGCCTGATGTCGACTGCGCGTTCTGACGATGACTGTCGCCTGGGTCGCGCCCTGATCGAGCCACCGCGTCGGCACATTTTGAGGATGCGTGATACCGACTTTCGGGCCAGCCGAGTTCGCCAGGTACACGATGTGCGGCTGCATGCAGAATGCCTCTCCCCACGACGGCTCGCGACACGTACCCGCCGCGTAGTGGCAGCGATCCGGACTGACGACGCACAGGTCGCACCGCGCCAGTGCCTTGAAGCAGGGGTAGCAGTAACCGTCACCATAACTCTTGCGCGTCGGCCGCCGACAGTGCCGGCACGTGATCTGACCGTCGAAGCGTATCGACAATCGGCGGCCCAACAGACCGTTCAAGGGGATCGAAATATCGCCAAGCGACAGCCGATAGTCGACCGGCTCGGCACGCGCGGCAGCCAGCATGCTCAACACGCCACTGCCAAGGTGTTCGACGACGTCAGCGCTCACGTGCGTGTGCCTCGACTTCACTGGACGAACCGCGGCGCGTCGGTCGCCACACCAGTGCCGCAAGCACACCGAGCGCCAGTCCAACCCAATGCACGGTGTTGGCAATGTACAGACCGAACATTTCGGTTATGCCGGTCGTCATCAACACGAGCATCAGCACTACTGCGATGCTGAATGCGCGGTTGACCTGCCACACCGCCGCGGCATCGAATTGACCTCGGGTTGCGACGTAAGCGAACAATCCATAGGCCACTCCGGACAGCCCGCCAAACAGCGGCGCGTGAGTGACGAAAAACTGCGCGACGTTGCCGGTCACGGCGATCAGCAAGGTCAGCAGCAGCAATACAATGGAGCCCGCACCGCGCTCGATTCGCCGGCCGAACTCGATGACCACCGCCGCATTGAATGCAAGATGCGCAATGCCGAAATGAATGAAGATCGGCGTCACGATCCGCCACGGCTGCAGGCTCCCTAGCATTGCGTGAAACGACGCCTGCAGCGACGGATAGCGCAACGAACCGTCGGAACCATCAACCGGCACAATCGTCAGCCAAGGCAGAAAATGCCCCAGACTACCCGCGTCCAGCGGCCACGTTGCCGGCAAGCAGAGCAGCGCCAACGCAATCAACGCGCTCACGACCGGGTAGCGGCGCAACGTCGGCCACCAGGATCGGCCCGGCGGTTGCCGCCGCCGTGGCACCCGTTGCAGGCCCAGTCGACCGTCACACCATGCGGCATAGTCGCTTTGCACAGTTTCGGCGTCTACGCCCCCCGCCACTTCCAGTACCTGTCGTCCCTGCTCTTCGAACACGCGATGCGCGATGCGCCGCTGCGTCAGGTAGCTGCAGAACGGGGCGAGATCGACGTCGGTCGCAAGGTTCAGCGCACGCACCGAATTCGTGACCACCCGCAACCCCGCAACGACTCGTGTAAACTCGCAGTACCCTAAGTGCACCGCACACCGCCATGCAAGCAGCCGACCACGAAGTTCTCCGTCAAGCACGAATCTGGCTCGAAGCCGGCGGCACCTGCTGGCTCGCGACCGTCGTAAAAACCTGGGGGTCGTCCCCGCGGCCCGTCGGTTCGTTGTTTACCTGCGATAGTACGGGCCGGGTTGCAGGATCTCTGTCCGGTGGCTGCGTCGAAGAGGATCTGCTGGAGAAATTGACATCCGGGACGCTCGCGCATGCCGCCCCCCAATATTTCCGTTACGGCATCAGCGCCGATGAAACAGAGAAGTTCGGCCTGCCATGCGGTGGGCACCTCGACATCGTCGTCGAACCGCTGTCACCGGTCGCGCATCTTGCGCAAATGCGGCAAATCGACGACCGACTGATGCGTCGTGGCCGCATTCGCCGCACCGTCGACGTGCGGCGTGGAGCGAGCACGATCGAAGCCGTCGATACGCACGAAGACCCAACTTACGACGAAGCTGCTTCGGTTCTGCGTCAGACCTACGGACCGCGCTATCAGCTGTTCGTCATCGGCGCCGGCATGGTGTCGAAGTATCTCGCCGAGATGGCGCAGATGCTCGACTACGCGGTCACGATCTGCGATCCGCGCGCGCAGTTGCTGGCGGACTTCGCGGTCCCCGGCACCCGCACCGTCGCCGACATGCCCGACGACGCAGTCAAGGCGTATGCCAACGATTCCGCTTCGGCGATCGTCGCATTGACGCATGATCCCCGGATCGACGACATGGGCCTGATGGAGGCGCTGAAGACGAATGCGTTTTACGTCGGCGCGATGGGTTCGGCGAAAACATCGGCGGCGCGGCGCGCACGGTTGCGTCAACTCGATGTCACGGACACCGAATTGGCGCAACTACATGCGCCAATCGGCCTGCCGATCGGCAGTAAAACACCGCCCGAGATCGCCATCGCGATCCTGGCCGAGATCACTGCCGTGCGAAAAAAGCGGGAGATCGAAAGCCTCGCGCGCCTGACCGACCTTGCGTCCGCATCGGGATTGACGTCCGCCGCGTGAAAGGCGATGGCTAACGGCGCGCTCGTCATCGCAGCGGGGTTCTCGCGTCGTTTCGGCAGCGACAAGCGGCTGTTCCAAATGCGCGACGGCGAGCCGTTGCTGATCGCGTCGCTGCGACCGTATGCGGCAGTGTTTTCCAACGTCGCAGTGGTGGTTCGAAACAGCGACAGCGAGTTGACCCGGCAGATCGGCGCGCGCCTCGGTCGGAAGATCCCGATCATCATCCTGACCGATCAGGCGCAGCTCGGCATGGCAGCGAGCATCGCCGACGGTGTGCGCGCGTTGGCGGACTGGGATTACCTGTTTCTCGGGCTCGGCGACATGCCATACGTGCGCACCGAAACGCTCGCGAAGCTCAAGGCGAACATGGACGCCGCCCGCATCGAGCACGCCCCGAGAATCGTCGTACCAATGCACGCCGACAGTGCCGGACATCCGGTTGGATTCTCACGCGAGTTCTTCGCCGAGTTGATCGCGCTGAGCGGCGATCGCGGCGCCCGCTCGATCGTCGAGGCACACCCGACGGCGGTGACGCGAGTCGCTCTCGACGATCCGGGTGTGGTCACAGATATTGACCAACCACCCATCTGAATGGCCGCCGTGTAAGTAGCCGGGGCAACGGGGCTGCGGATTGAGAAAGACACGCCGGATCAGTCGATGCTGACAGGGCCACCGAGCCGCGATGCCCAGTCGAGCTTGCTGCGGCATGCTTCGTAGAAACTGTGTTCACGCGAGTACAGCAGTTTCAGTGAGTGCGCGTATTTTCGAATGTGGATCTCGTCGCCGGGCTCGACGCCGATGTCGACCTGTGAATCACAACTGATCTGCTGATTCTTCGACGTGCCTGGGCCGATGACGACGGTGATGAGTGACTCGCTCGACACCACCAGGGGACGCGACGTGAGCGTGTGCGGGAACATCGGCACCACCACGATCGCACCGAGCCCGGGGTGCATGATCGGTCCGCCGGCGGACAACGCGTATGCGGTCGAACCAGTCGGTGTGGCAACGATCAGACCGTCGGAGCGTTGGTCGTATACGAATGTGTCATCGATGTGCAGCGAGAATTCCATCATGCGTGACATGGTCCCCGAGTGAACGACGACGTCGTTCAGCGCAGGCGATCCACCGATACGTACGCCGTTGCGATAGACCTCGGCGTCGAGCAGGAACCGGTGATCGACCTTGTACTCGCCGGCAAGCACCGCGCCGATCTTCGTCTCGATCTGGTCGGGCGATATGTCCGCGAGAAACCCCAGGCCGCCCCGGTTGATACCAATCACCGGCACACCCGTTGCGGCGAGGTCGCGCGCAACGCCGAGCAGGCTGCCGTCACCGCCAACTACAATCAACAGATCGCACACCCGGCCAAGCTCGCCACGCACCTCTATTCGGTGCGCGCCCTTCGGTAACAGCGTCGCAGTTTTTTGGTCCAGAACGACCGAAACGCCGCAGCCACGCAGGAACTGCTCCAGCGTCACCACCGATTCCACAATGTTGCGGTTGCCCCTGCGAGCGATCAGCCCGACGGTCTTGAAAGGCGTTTTCATGTGTCAGCGATGACCATTGACTGCGGTGTGCGCCTTGCGAGAGATCCTCGTAAGGCGCGCTGAATGCATCAAAATGTACGGCGCACTACACTTGCGAACCCCGAGTATACACGTCGGCCCGACGGCGCAACGTGGCCGCGGGCTGGTCGCACATGACCGCAGGAACCTGCACCGATGCGACATGTACCGCGCAATTGCGCACCGCGGCTCGGCTTGAATAATCATGCCCAAGCGCTCAACCTTGCCCGCGTATGGAATCGGAGAGGCGTATGGGCAGCCCATTGCAGGATCGCCATCAGGCGGTGCTGAGCACAGCAAATTCGCGGCTCAATCGCGCGCCCGACACGAGTCTGTGGGACGCTATGAGGAACGAAGCTCAGGAGAAATCGCGGCGCGAACCCATCCTGGGTAGCTACTTTCACGCGACGATCCTAAACCACAAGAGTTTTCAATCGGCATTGAGCTTCCGCATTGCCAGCCGTCTCGACACTCCGATGCTGCCGACGATGATGGTGCGCGACGTCATCGAAGAGGCGCTGAATCACTCACCGATGATCCTGATTGCCGCTGAAATCGACATCCTCGCGACGTACAACCGCGATCCTGCGTGCGACGACGTATCGACACCGTTCCTGTTTTTCAAAGGATTCCACGCGCTGCAGGCGCATCGCATCGCGAACTGGCTATGGCATCGTGACAGGCACGCGCTGGCGCGATTCTTCCAGAACCAAATCAGCGTGACATTGGGCGTTGATATTCACCCCGCCGCGCGCATCGGCTCCGGCATCATGCTCGATCACGCAACCGGTATCGTCATCGGCGAAACGGCCGTCGTCGAAGACGATGTGTCGATCCTGCATTCAGTCACGTTGGGTGGATCAGGCAAAGTATCCGGGGATCGGCATCCGAAAATCCGCCGCGGTGTGCTGCTGTCGGCAGGCTGCAAGGTAATCGGTAACATCGAAGTTGGCGAAGGCGCCAAGGTTGGGGCCGGGAGTGTCGTGCTGCAGAATGTGCCGCCTCACGTCACCGTTGCAGGTGTGCCGGCGCAGATCGTCGGCCATCCAAGGTGTCCGTCACCATCGCTCGAAATGGACCAGAGTCTCGATACGCCCTGAGCGCCAACGGGCGTAGCCGCTTCAGGGTCCGACTTCTCCGCGCAACAGCTGTTGCAGCCGCCGATTGCGATTCTGTTCATGCCGTAGCAGCGCCTTGAGCCGCTGGATCTCATCTCGGCATCCACGAATCTGGTCCAGATAAGTCTGTTGCTGCTGTTCCAGATCGAGGCGGTATTTGCGCGTCAATCCATCCACACTTTTGTTATGTTGCGCAATCAGCTGCGCGAGACTGATTCTCCCCTCTTCGCCGAATGCCTGGTCGATCTTGTCATCGGCCGGAACCGGTACGATCTCCGCGTTCGACCGGGGTTTCCGCGCCGCAGACTTCGGTGTTTTAGGGGCTGTCGACTTGGCATGAAGGGTGGTCGGCTCGAGACTCGGCTCGTCCGGCTCGTCGGGTGTCGGCGGGCGCAGCAATGGCGGCTCGCCATCGGCGTCCTGCGTGGAGAGTTTCAAACTGAGTCGATTGCGCCATACGGCAGTTTGCACGACCTGAAGCGGATTGTGTTCGCCTTGCCCCTCCGGTTCCCACAGGTTCATCGCATGCCAGGACACCGAGCACTGCGTACGCGAAGCAAGACGGATAGCGCCACAGCCGATATCCGGACCGAGGCCCGCGTGACGCACCAGATGCCGCAGTGGCACGGAGAAGCCCTGATCGGCGTGTCCGTTTTCGTCGATGCGCAATAGAAAACTCACCAACCCTCGCACCGCCAGACCGGTGCCAACCACCACGTATGCGCCACGTACCTGGCTGGCCGCAAAGTGCTCGAGTGTCGTCGCCTGGTTCAACAGAGCTTCGAACTCGGCATAGTGCATTTCCACCGAGATCTCGTCGCCCTCGAAAAACAATACAGCTTCGGCGAAAGCGTCCTGCTGACTCATCCTGCGGATCCTCCACGGCGTTCATGTGCTGCTGCCAGCGCGCCGCGGCGCGCCTTGCGGTATTACATCCGAATGGGTCGAGCACTACCGCGGGAAACATCACTGCACGAATGCGATGACGATCAACTTCCCGGGATGGACGTCACAGTTCCAGTGAGTCATCGCAGTCATCAGGCCGCGAACAAGGGGCGCGGAACTGCAGCAGCGGTCATCCAATCCAAGCGCTATGATGCGGTATCACCATGCGAGGTCCCGATGAAAAGAATCGCCATCAACGGCATGGGCCGCACCGGGCGAGTCATGTTGCGCCGGTTGCTGGGCGCCAATCGCTGGAACCTCGACCTTGTTGCCGTCAATGACATCGCCGATCCGAACGACATCGCCTATCTTGTCAAATACGACTCCGTTCATGGGCGCCTCGATGAAAGTGTTGGCTACGCGAACGGTCGCCTGATGGTCGGTGATCGGCAGGTCGCGCTTTTGCGCGAAAGCGATCCGACGAAGCTGCCTTGGCGAACGCTCGGCGTCGACATCGTGATCGAATGCACCGGTCAGTTTGCATCGCGGGAATCCGCCGCACGGCACATCGAAGCAGGCGCCCGACGGGTCCTGCTCGGCGCGCCTGCAGCGGATGCCGATCTGACGATCGTGCTAGGCGTCAACGAGGCCGACTTCGATCCCAGCCGGCACTTCATCGTTTCGAACGCGTCATGCACAACCAACTCACTGGCACCGCCGCTGAAAGTACTGATAGACGCATTCGGCGTCGAAGAGGTACTGGCAACCACGGTCCACGCATACACGGCGTCGCAGGCTATCGTCGACCGACCGGCAAAGAAAAAACACCGTGGTCGTGCCGCCGCAGTGTCGATGATCCCGACCACCTCGGGCGCCGACGCTGCAACGGTTCAGGTGATACCGCAACTGGCCGAGAAGATTCGCGTGCTGGCGATTCGCGTACCGATCCCCGATGGTTCATTGACTGACATCAGCGCCCGCCTGTCGAGGAGGGCTTCGGTGGCCGACATCAATGCCGCCATGCACGCCGCGGCGCACGGCCCGTTGGCAGGCATCCTGGGTTACTCCGAAGACGAACTGGTATCGGTAGACATACTCGGCGAGCCGTACTCGGGCATCGTCCATGCCGGCGCCACTTCCGTGGCTGGCTACCTCGCCAAAGTGCTCGTCTGGTACGACAACGAGGTGGGCTATTCGCACCGCTGTCTCGACGCTGTCGACCGACTGCCATTTTGAAAGCTTATGCGAGTGTCAGTCAGCTCGGCGGAAAATTTGCCAGAATCGCAGTCAACGCTGCCCGAATGGCGGGCTGAGGATCCTTCCGATCACTCGTGGTGATTGTCTTTGTTGCCCAGCCGTGCCACGCCGGCTTGTGCGTGCGTACGTCGAAGATATCGACGACAAGACGTCCCTCTAAATGCTGGCGCACCCGCACGTCATGAGTGCCGTGCCAATACCACGGGCCGCGATACGCGGCCGGGTACGAATCGATGCGTAGCTTGTCGGTGGCACCAAGTCCGAATCCTACGACGAAGTCCGCTCGATCGGCATCCTCGACAAAGCGATAGCCCTTTGCCACCAGCAAATCCTGCGCGGTTTGCTGGATCTGCCCTTCGAGCAGCGGACCGACATCCGGCGCAGGATCGACAAACGGGTGTGGTGAAACCCACGAGAACGTCGCGAACAGATCGAAGTTCACCTCGGGGTTGAAATCATGATGCGAGGCGATGCTGGCGCAGCCGCCGCCTGACGCTAAAGCTAGGACAATCGCAATCGTCCGAATTGCCTTGTTCATCGTATCTCGTCAGGCATCAAATCGAAGTTGCGAGACTGTCGTATCGAAACGCGAATCGCAAGATCCGAATCGAGCGCGACGCGTCACGTCGGCCGCGCGTGATTCAGAATGGGTGTGGTTACGACGGCACCGAACCAGCAAATCGCCAGCGCCCAGACGTCGTGCGACAGGTAGTGCGCGCCGCGTAGCTGTTGTGCGACGCCAAAGGTCAGCCCGATGGCCACGGCGCCAGCGAATGCGTACCAGCGCCACGCAAACGCGTACTGCCGACTGAAGAAATAGAACGCGAGCAATGCAAATCCGGAACTCGCGTGCCCGGACGGGAAACAGCGCCCGGAATCACCATGCATGAGAATCTCATGCCAAGTGGTTGAATATGCGACATCGCCACCGAAGCGCACGATCGACCAGGGACAATGCACGCGCGTGATGTCCTTCAACAGTGCGATCGACAGCGTCGACAGAGCAATCGCCGTCACCAGATACACGAGTCCCCAACGCAGTCGCGCGAGCCGAGCAACCCGGAACGACGCCGCACAGGCGACCATGAGCAAAACGTAGAATGCGCCGATCCAGCGTTTCGCATCGTCGTGCAGAAC
The DNA here is from genome assembly GCA_963812255.1 of uncultured Gammaproteobacteria bacterium. Taxonomy (GTDB): domain Bacteria; phylum Pseudomonadota; class Gammaproteobacteria; order Pseudomonadales; family Azotimanducaceae; genus DATJGR01. Next base: position 66,117 of record CAWEUM010000005.1, read on the forward strand.
ACCCCTGACGAACGCATCGCGCCGCAGCGCCCACGCACCTCCTTCCCACCGATAGATCAGTTCCGCCAGCCACAAATCGATTCGGCTCGACTCCAACACCATCGCGATCGCAACGAATGCCACGAGCGGCCACCAGACGTGATCGCGTACGGAACCGAGTGCCGTTGGCGGCATCATCGACCGTGCGTCAGCGCTGTGACCCGATTCCAGTCGTCTAGACGCGCCTCGTAGGTATCCGCTGCCGTCTGGTAGTACGCGCGCGCGAGTTCGGCGCCACGATCACCACCGTCGACGTCGACTTTGTGCGCAACCCCATCTACGTATCGGTAGCGTTCGATCCGCGTTCTGGGTTGCAGGATCGTCAGATCAGACCCGTCGTAGTAACCGAGGTACTCGTAGTTACCGATCAGCGCGCGCCGCGGATGCCCGCTCGCGCGCATATCGACGCCGAATGCCATCGACGCATAATCGATGTTCAACAGGGCTAATATCGTGGGCGCGATGTCGATCTGACTCACCAGCGTATCCAGTTCACGAGCCGGCACGTTGCGCGGCGAATAGAACCACAACGGAATGTGGTACTTGTCGAGCGGCAGGTCTTCCTTGCCCGCGCTGCCCGCACAATGATCGGCCACAATGACGAACAGCGTGTTGTCGAACCAGGAATGGGCGCGCGCTTTGCGCAGAAATTCTGCGATCGCGTAGTCGGTGTACATGACCGCGCCGTCGCGGCCGCTGCCCGACGCGATGGGGACGCGACCGCTCGGATACGTGTACGGCCGGTGGTTGGATGTCGTCATCAGATGGAAGAAGAACGGCTTGCCTGCCGACGCCGCACGATCCGCCGCTTCGAGCGTCTGCCGATAGAGGTCTTCATCCGACATACCCCATGCGTTGCGGAATTCGATCTCGTCATCCGGCACGCTCGATTGATCGATCACACCGTAGCCATTGCCCTTGAAGAATGCGGCCATGTTGTCGAAGTAGCCGCGGCCGCCGTATATGAATTGGGTGTCGTAGCCGTGCTGCCGCAATACATTACCCAACGACCAGAGCCCCGATTCGCGCCCGATCCGCTTCACGATCGAGCGTCCCGGTGTCGGCGGAAACGACAACGTCACCGCTTCGAGCCCGCGTACCGTTCGCGTACCCGTCGCATACAACCGGGAGAAAAACAGACTCTTGTCGATCAACGCATCGAGATTCGGCGTCAACGTGGACCCCGGCGTGAACCGGGCTAGATACTTCGCGCTGAGACTCTCGATCATCACGATCACGACGTTGAGGGGCCGTTCGGCACCGCTGCCGTGAACGCGGCGCAGAATCGACAGTGGATTCGGATCGATGAAATCCCCAGGCTTCGCGTTCAACTGCGTCTTCAGGATACTCGCCGCATCAGCGGCGCTCTCGTGTTGATAAAACTGCGCGTAGTCGAGTTGGTTGTTGCGAAATGCCGCGACGAATTGGTATGGCCCGTCCGACGCCAGTTCGCGGGCGTAGTTGTCGGTAAAGCGATCGCGCAAGCCCTGGTCCACGACCACATATGCGAGCAGCGGAACCGTCCACAACACCATCGCCAAGCCGATACGCCTGGCGAACGGCTCTCTGACGCTCAGCCCCGCCTCGATTCGCGGATAAAGCCACCAGTAGATTCCAATCGAGGCAACGAAAATGCCCGCTAGAATCCATGGAACCGGATACGACTCAGAAATGTTGTTAGAGACTTCGCGCCGATAGACGAGGTAGTCCACGGAAATGAAATTGAACCGCGCCGCGAACTCTCCCCAGAACAGGTATTCCGCCACGGCGATGAAGCCGAATCCGTACAGTGTCGCGAAACTCACGACATGAACAAAGGCGCGCGTCGCCGCGCGCTGCCACAGCGCCTCGGGGCACAGCGCTACGAACAGAACCGGCAGGATCGATGCGTACGCGATGAAGCACATGTCGTAGAGAGCACCGAACGTGACAATCGAGGGCACATCCGCCATCGTCACGCCGGCATCCGGCGGCAATGACAACGCGAGCAGCAGTCGGGTCACCATTGCGATGCCGAAGTAGCAGAGCCACAGCCAGAAGGCGACTCGATAGCGGGACTGAAACGTCACAACCGAGCCGAACGACAAGGCCGTCGAATATTCAAACACATTTCGAGATAAATCCTATAATTATTTGATATTAAATAATTTTATTTTCAAGCATATCGCATTCTAGCAGATTCGACCCAGGACACCGGGGCGAATCGCGAACGAACATTTCATCTATCGCAGCGTTCGATCGTGATGACGTCCTCGTGACTTCTAACGCGCGGCGAGTGGTGACCGCAGGCAATGCTCGGCGCACACATCCGCGACCGCAACTGCGGCGCGAAGCCCGGCAGAACCTCAATGGACTATGGGGGTTACGCGCCAGGAATTGACCAAACAACCCGGCCAAGAACGATCATGAGCCTATTCGTCATCGAGCGAAGTTTCGCGCAGGAGTTGGTTACCACTGCCGTCGATCCCGTAGATTCCGTCCTTCTCTGTGCCGCCGAAAAAGGGATCACCAACCAGCGAAACCATCACGTACGCCGTTCTGCCGACAAACGCGACATCCATTGGGCCACCGATACCGACGATCGTCGCCAGTCTTTTCCTGAAACCCTCGAGCGATCCAGCTGCGCTACGCCGCCGTTGGCGTGGCGCCGGCTTCATTGTGAATCGTACGGATGCGTTGCCCGCGGCCCCTTCGTTGAGCTGTTTTTTCCATGACGTGTCGCTCCTCTTGGGAATGTGTCGAAGTCGGCGACCCACCCGGGGCTGCCGCGTCGAGTCATGAAAATAGGCTCCGCAACGGGTGCCGCCTATCGTCCAAATTGATGATTTGAATGCGGGGACATCGGCCGTAGCCTGGGTGATCGGCACCCGTTGTGAAGTGACCCAATCATCCCACTGCGGTGGATGCTCCAGTGCAAGCGTACCTGCGGCCCTATACCGCCAAAGCGTTACCCATCAGATCCTCGAAATTGGATCGATAGAACGCGTCGCGCTCGGCGGCGCTGCAACCTTCGGCGTCGAGACTCGCTTCGAAGCGCTTGACGGGATTGCGGCCACCCTCGACGTGCGGATAGTCCGAGCTGAACAGGCACACACTGGAACCGGCATTCCTGATGATCCAGCCGGCGGGTTCGTGCGGATACGGTGTCACACGGATCTGCCGCTGCACGTATTCGGACGGCTTCAGCGACAGATTGCGCAGCCGTACCTCGCTCTTGCGAAACGCTCCGGCCGCAGAATCCATCGACCGCATCCAGCCCGGTACCCAAGCGGCGCCCATCTCGATCACGCCGAACTTGAGCCGCGGAAAGCGCTCGAACACGCCGTCGATGATCAATGTCGCCAGCGACTGCATCGGCGACTCAGCGATGTACATGTACGACACGGAGGTGAAGTTGCCGTCGCCGCCGATGAAATCTTTCACCGGCGGCAGACCGTTGGCTTTGTACGTCGCGTCCATCGCCTTGCCGCCGCCGACATGAAATACGACCGGAATGCCGGCCTCCTGCGCGCGCGCCCACAGCGGATCGAAACCGACGTGGCTCGGCGAATGATGCAGCGGACACGCCGACGGAATCATCAAAGCCGCCGCACCCATCGAAATCGCTTCGTCGGCCGCTTGGATCGCGCATTCGATATCGCTGAAGGGTATGTACAAGACCGGCAACAGGCGCCGATCGACATTGCAGAAATCGACCATCGCGCGGTTGTGGGCACGCGCGATGCCATACGCTTCATCGAGATTGCCGCTGCGATCGCTGGCTGCGAGCGGTGCGAGTCCGCCGGTCGTGAAGACGAGTTGGCTCGCGACACCAAGATGGTCTACCGCGGCCGGACGTTCATGTTTGTCGAACGCGCCGAGCGCGGTGAAGCCTTTGCGCAACGTGATTTCCGCCTCGTCCCGCGCGCGATAGGCCACGTCATCATACGACTTGCGCGCATCCGCGATGAACGCTGCGACGTGCTCGTCGCGCGGGTCGCTGTATTTCTTCAGTGCTTCGCGCAGCGATGGATCGATCCACGGTTCCAGGTATCCGGGCAGCTCGAACACGTGTGCATCGGCGTCGTGCACGACTCGATCGGCTATGTAGGGCATCGCGTTGCCTCCCCTGCAGTGATACGCCCGTTCAGGTTACTTCGATCCGAATACGACCAACAGATCCTTCGCGGCGATCTGCTGACCCGGCTCCACCACCACCTCGGCGATGCGTCCGTCCCGTTCGGCCCGCACGCCCGCCTCCATCTTCATCGCTTCGATCGACAGCAGCATGTCGCCGCGCTCAACCTCATCACCGGGCTTCACCGCCACAGTCGCTACCATACCCGGCATCGGCGCGCCAACGTGGTCGTCGTTGCCCGCCTCAGCCTGCCGCGCCGGAGCGCGATCCGGCTTCAGCGCGCGATCTGCGATGTTGACAGACCGCGGTTGACCGTTGACCTCGAAGAACGCGGTGCGGGTACCGTCGGCGTGCGGCTCGCTGAGCGCGAGGAATCGCAGAATCAGGGTCCTGCCGGGACTACCGTCGACGGTGACTTCCTCGCCCGGCGACATCCCATAGAAGAACACCGTTGTGGGCAGCACGCCCACGTTGCCGTACTTCGTCCTGTATGCGTTCCAGTCGAGAAATACCTTCGGATACATCAGGTACGACGCAAACTGCTGATCGGTCAGGTTTCGCTCGGCTTTACGTTCGGCTTCCGCGCGTGCCGCGGTCAGGTCAACCGGCTTCATCAATGCCCCGGGACGAGCCGACAAGGGCGCGGCGCCATTGAGAATCTTCTTCTGCAATTCTTGCGGGAATCCGCCATAGGGTTGGCCGAGATCACCGTGGAACATCGACACCACGGACTCGGGAAAAGCGATCGACCGGTTCGGGTCGAGCACTGCTTCGCGATCGAGGCCGCTTGTCACCATCATCAACGCCATGTCGCCGACGACTTTGGACGTCGGCGTCACCTTGACGATGTCGCCGAACATTTCGTTGACTTCGGCGTAGGTGCGCGCGACATCGGCCCACCGATCGCCGAGACCCAGTCCCCGCGCCTGCTCCCGCAGGTTCGTGTACTGACCACCTGGCATGCCGTGCACGTACACCTCCGACGCGCCGGAGCGGATGTCGCTTTCGAATGCGGCGTAGCAGCGGCGCACCGGTTCGAAATAACGGGAGATCACTCGAATGTGTTCGGCGTCAAGTCCGGTCGCACGTACATCGTGCCGCAATGCCTCCACAATCGAGCCCAGGTTCGGTTGCGACGTAAGTCCGCTCATCGAATCCATTGCCGCATCGACGGCATCGCAACCCGCGTCGACCGCCGCCAGCACGCTCGCCGCCGAGATGCCGCTGGTGTCGTGCGTGTGAAAGTGGATCGGCAAACCAACTTCTTCGCGCAAAGTGCGCACCAATGTGGCGGCCGCGTGGGGCCGGCACAGGCCCGCCATATCCTTGATACCGAGCACGTGCGCGCCGGCCGCTTCGAGTTCACGGGCCATGCGCACGTAGTACTTCAAGTCGTATTTGGTACAGTCCGGATCCGTCAGGTCGCCGGTGTAGCAGATCGCCGCTTCGCAGATCGCGCCGGTATCGCGCACCGCGTCGATTGCGACGCGCATGTTGTCCACGCCGTTGAGTGAATCGAACACGCGGAACAGATCGATGCCGCTCGCCGCGGCGCGGCGTACGAAATACTGCACCACATTGTCGGGATAGTTGGTGTAGCCGACCGCGTTTGCCGAGCGCAACAGCATCTGCAGCAGAATGTTCGGTACGCGTTCGCGCAATGCTTCGAGTCGCTCCCATGGACATTCGCCGAGGAAACGCATTGCTACGTCGAATGTGGCACCGCCCCAGCATTCCAACGACAGTAGTTGTGGCAACAATTGCGCATAGACCGGCGCGATCTCCAGCATGTCGCGACTGCGCATTCGCGTGGCGAGCAGCGACTGGTGTGCGTCGCGCAAGGTCGTATCAGTGATCAGCACACGCCGTTCGCCACGCATCCACGCGGCAAATTTCTCTGCACCGAGATCGGCCAACAATTGCTTTGTGCCGCGCGGCGGCGTATCGCTGGCCACCGTCGGCGCTTTCGGAATCACGTGCTCGCGCGAGGCAGAGCGTCCGCGTACTTCGGGATTACCGTTAACGATTACATCGCCGACGAAATGCAGCAGGCGCCCCACCTCGTCGGTACGCATCGTGAACTGCATCAATTCCGGAGTGTCGTCGATGAACGTTGTCGTGTAGTCGGCCGACTGAAACGTCGGGTGCGCCAGCAACTGCTGCAGAAATGGCAGGTTAGTGCGCACGCCGCGCAGGCGAAATTCCTTCAGCGCACGGCGCATCCGCGTGCCGGTTTCATCAGGCGTGCGCCCCCACGCAGTCACCTTCACGAGCATCGAGTCGTAGTAGCGCGTGATGCGCGCGCCGGCATATGCCGTTCCGGCATCGAGGCGAATGCCGAAACCGGCGGGACTGCGATACGCCGACAGCACGCCATAGTCGGGAATGAAATTGTTCTCCGGGTCCTCGGTTGTGATGCGGCACTGCATCGCATGGCCGTATGCGCGGATCTCCTGCTGCCGCGGCACGCCGCTGTCGGCATCGCCGATCGCAGCACCCGCAGCGATCAGAATCTGCGCCTTCACGAGATCGATGCCGGTGATGTTCTCCGTGACCGTGTGTTCGACCTGAATGCGCGGATTGACTTCGATGAAGTAGAACGCGCCGGTATCGACGTCTTCGAGGAACTCGACGGTGCCGGCGTTCTGATAACCCACCGCGCGACCGATCGCCAGTGCGTAGCCATACAGTTCGTCGCGACGCGCCTGGCTCAAGAACGCCGCCGGTGCGCGCTCCACCACCTTCTGGTGGCGCCGCTGCACCGTGCAGTCGCGCTCGAACAGATGCACCAGATTGCCGTGCGTGTCTGCGAGGATTTGGACTTCGACGTGACGCGCACGTTGCACGGTCTTCTCGAGATAGACCTCGTCATTGCCGAACGCCGTCAACGCCTCGCTGCGCGCCGTCGCGAGCAGATCGTCGAGTTGTTCTGCAGTGGGTACCGCGCGGGTGCCGCGTCCGCCACCGCCCCAACTCGCCTTCACCATCAGCGGAAAGCCGATGCCGGCGGCGAGCGTGCGTACTTCGTCGGCGTCGCGCGGCAGCGGCCCCGTCGCAGGCAACACCGGTACCCGTGCGCGTTGTGCCAACGCGCGTGCTGCGACTTTGTTGCCAAGCGTTTCCATGACGTCGGGCGGCGGCCCAACCCAGATCAGCCCGGCTTCCTGTATCGTACGCGCGAACTCCGGCTGCTCGGCGAGAAATCCATAGCCCGGATGCACCGCATCGCAACGGGCCCGCGTGGCGATGCGCATCAGATCCTCGACGTCGAGATACGCCTGCACGGGCGTCTTGCCTTTGCCGACGCGATACGCCTCGTCCGCCTTGAAGCGGTGCAGCGCGAACCGGTCTTCCTGGGAGAACACCGCAACCGTGCCGATACCGAGTTCCATCGCGGCGCGCTGCACCCGGATGGAAATTTCGCCGCGATTGGCGACGAGAATGCGCGCAATGCGCCGGGGTTGAATCATCCACCACTCACAAATGACGACAGCGAGCGGGAATCATACAGAAAAAGGGTCAGCGTGCTTTTCGCCGCGAAAAGACACTCCGACCCGTTTCTTGGAGGCTACGGTTCGGTGCGCTGCTCGACGCGCATGTTCTTCGCAACGTACACCATCAGCGAGCGCAGATCGGTGTGGCTCTCGAGCGGAATTTCTTTGTAACGATTGATCACGGTTCGCGCGAGCTCTGGGTCGTCGATCTTGGTCAACACGAGCCGTAACCGAATCGAATTCATCTGGGCTTCTTCGCGCGAATCGAAAGGCCCCACGTCGATTTGCTCACGCGTGTTGAAGTACCACTTCCCGCCCGCCGGAAACACGTGGCTGCCGCGGAATCTCATCTTCTCGGGTTCACCTGCGCGGGATGGCATGACTTGGCTTCGGCTGTCGAGTTAACGGGGAGTATTGCGCCGAACCCGTGCGGCGGCTGTGACGCAAGCACCGAATCGTTCAGACGGACGTGCTACCCGGCTCGACCTGGCGGGGCTGGAAGCGCGCTCGCGACCGCCACATCGCAATCGTTGGGATCAAAAACACCGCCGCACTCAACAGACCACCCGCCCATCCCCCGCCTCGCGGGTCGACCAGATTGAACACGAACATGCCGATGGTGATCTGCGCCAGATACAGCGCGGCCCACGGCCACATCCATCGGCGCATCTTCCAGAACCCGTACGCGCCAGCCGCATAGATTGCCCAATGCAGTGGCTCGGTGGCCTTTGCCGCCCAACCATGGAACAGCACCCCGAACCATACCTCGTCGTCGTGCTCGACACTCTTCCAGAGCAGATCGAACGGCATGTAGATAAACGTCATGTAGAGGCAGAACGCGAAGATCGCGTTCATCCACCACGGCCGCCGTGCCCACTCCGTCCGCCAATCGAATCCAGCCATCCTGTTCTCCGAACGACTCGCACCATCCTAGCGCTCCGCGAGACCGACCGCCCCGTTTTAGGGCGGTCGGGTGATACAGCAGCACGCCTCCGCACCTCGATCACTGCGCAGATCAATGCGTCATGCGGCGCTCGCCCGTTTACCACGCATCTTGGCACGCATCGTGCCAGTGCACAGACGATCGCGCGGTCGTGGATCCGCGCATGTGCTCGAACCAATCGTTACGAATAGGGGGACCTGATGATCCATCCGACACGTCTGAAGAGCGGACTGACGATCGCCGCGTCGCTGGCCGCGATGCTGATGAGCGCCTTCGCGTTTGCAGATGACGCGCCACCCGAAATCAGCGCCGGCGATACCGCGTGGATGCTGACCTCGACCGCGCTGGTGCTGCTGATGACGATACCCGGCCTGTCGTTATTTTACGCCGGCATGGTGCGTAGCAAGAATGCGTTGTCGGTGATGATGCAATGCTTCGTGATCACGTGCCTGGTCACGGTGCTGTGGGTCGTCTACCTCTACGCGCTCGCGTTCGGCGACGACGTCGGCGGAATCATCGGCAATCTCGCCAAGACATTCCACAACGGCGTCAGCTTCGACACACTGAAGGGCACCATTCCCGAGTCGGTGTTCTCCACGTTCCAGTTGACGTTCGCGATCATCACGCCCGCACTGATCGTGGGTGCGTTCGCCGAACGGATGAAATTCTCCGCGCTGATCTGGTTCATGGGCCTGTGGGTGACGCTCGTCTACGCACCGATCGCTCACTGGGTATGGGGTGGCGGCTGGCTCGGCAACATGGGCGTACTCGATTTCGCGGGCGGCACGGTGGTGCACATCAACGCGGGTATCGCCGGCCTGGTCGCAGCACTGGTGCTGGGCAAACGTCGCGGCTATCCCAGCACGCCGATCAAGCCGAGCAACCTGGTCCTGACCTTGGTTGGCGCCGGGATGTTGTGGGTGGGCTGGTTCGGCTTCAACGCCGGTAGCGAACTCGCCGCCGATGGCCGCGCCGGTATGGCGATGCTGGTCACGCAAGTCGCCACCGCCACCGCGGCCCTGACATGGATGTTCGCGGAGTGGATGGTGCACGGCAAACCCAGCGCACTCGGTGTTGCCTCCGGCGCCGTAGCGGGTCTGGTCGCCATCACACCCGCCTCGGGTTACGTCGGCCCCGAAGGGGCACTCGTCATCGGTATCGCGGCTGGCCTCGGCTGCTACTTCATGGTGGTGAAGGTCAAGCCCGCGCTCGGTTACGACGATTCGTTGGACGCATTCGGCGTGCACGGTATCGGCGGCATCATCGGCGCACTGTTGACGGGTATCTTCGCCGATGCCTCGTTCGGCGGGGTCGGCCTCGCAGAAGGAGTCGACATCGGTGGACAATTGGCCAAGCAGTGCATCGGCGTGCTGGCAACCTTGGCCTACTGCGGCGTCGCCAGCTTCATCATTCTGAAGGTCATCGATGTGGTGATCGGCTTGCGCGTCGCCGACGAAGAAGAAGAAGCGGGCCTGGATCTGTCGATGCACGACGAGCAAGGGTACAACCTGCTCGGCTGATGGTTGATGCTTCGAGACAACGCCAGGCGGATCCTGAGCCGACCACCTGGCGTTTTTCGTTAGGCGAACCGCCTGATGAACCCGACGATGACGGCCGCGAGTTCCTGACCCATGTCCTCCTGAATGAAGTGGCTTGCCGTATAGACCCTGTGTTCGATGCCGGGTAGCTGCGCGCCCGGAATTCGCTCTTGAAACGAACGGCCCATATCGATGCGTGAGTGCGGGCAATGGTCGCCCCACACCGTCAGCACCGGTTTACGCCACGCCTCCAACACCCGCCAAGCCGCATCGTTCTTTTGGCGTTCCGGATCATCGGCGGTAATCGGGACCAGCATCGGAAAACGCCTCGCACCGGCGACGTAGGACTGGTCTGGAAATGGCGCGTCATAGGCAGCACACGCGGCTGCGGAAAGCGGCTTCAGACACCAACCCGGCGCGACCTTGGATGGCCACAACTCGGCCACTTCCTGACTGTACACGCGCCACGCGAGAAAATAGAACGCAGGGCCTGGCACGACCAACGCGTGCACTTTCTCCGCCTCGATGCAGTCGTTTTTCGCGACGGTCGCGCGCCAGTCCATACCGAACGTCGCCTGCAGAGCCTCCGGCGCCAGGCGCTGCTGCGCGGCCAGTCCCGGCACACTTGGAGCATTGCTGCCTGGCAAGCCGGTGTTCGAAAACACCGCCCGCGCGAAGCACGCAGCGTTCTCAGTCATCACCCGCGCGCCGATCAGGCCGCCCCAATCCTGGCCGAAGAACGTAACGTGATCGAGATCGAGGTGTTGCACCAGCCGGCTCACCCACGCCACGTGCGCGCTGTAGGTGTACGCGACCTGATCCATCGGTTTGTCCGAGCGCCCGAAGCCGATCAAATCGGGGACGATCACTCGATATCCAGCCGCAACGAACGGGGCGATCATCTTGCGATATAGATACCCCCACATCGGCTCGCCATGCAGCAGCAGCAACGTCTCCGCTGCATTGGACGGACCGGCCTCGTAGTACGCCATGCGCAGACCTGGCTCGACCATCACATAGCGCGGTTGCCACGGAAAATCGCGAATGCCGTCGAATCTCGCTTCCGGGGTGCGCAGTACACCGGCGCGCGGCGCGCCTTCCATTTGACCCATGGCAGAATCCTCTTCAGCTACATCAGGAGTCTCGCCGCCACCAGAACCAGCACGGCAGCCAGAATCCCGCGCAGGATCCGCTCCGGCAACACGCGGCTCAACCGACTGCCGAGGTAAACGCCGGGCAACGACCCGAGCAGCAGATTGCCGAGCAGATGCACGTCGACGTGACCGAGCGACGCATGGCCGAGACCGGCCAACATCGTCAGCGGAACCGCGTGTGCGATGTCGGTACCGACGATCCGAGTCGTCGAAATCGACGGATACAGGAACAGCAGCGCCGCCACGCCCAGCGCACCGGCGCCCACCGACGTCGCAGTGACCAACGCACCCACTACCGCGCCCGTGACCACCGTTGCGATCGGCGAAACCGGTTTCGGCGAACCGTTAGGCGCGCGCCCCAACGCAAATTCCTGCAGGCGATTGCGCAACAGCAACGCAACCGCACTGAGCATCAGTACAACACCTAGACACTGCTTCAACACGTCGGGATTGGCACCGAGGTTCAATTGGCTATGCGCCAGCAGCAACGCTGCCGATGCCGGTAGACTGCCTGCCGCGAGCAATCCACAAATCCGCCAGTTGATGTTGTTGCGCCGGCCATGCGCCCACGCGCCGCCAATTTTAGTCAGCGACGCGTACAGCAAATCGGTACCTACAGCGGTCGCGGGTGCGACGCCCATTACCAGCACGAGCAACGGCGTCATCAGCGAACCGCCGCCGACGCCGGTGGCGCCGACCAGCAACCCGACTAGAAGGCCGGAAGCGGTCGTAACGAGATCCAAACGTCACCCCTTACGTGAACGGGCACGCTAAAGGATCTCGTTGTAAAAGGAAACGCTCTAAACGTTCCGGATAAAGGTGCGCGGGGGGCCTCTAGGAACGCCCGTTGCGGCGTGGGTGGAACTCAAGCGCCGCCGATACGACGTGCTACGGGCTGGCCACCGGAATCGAACTGGCGCGCCAGCTGTGCGTACTCGGGATTGTCCCGATCGAGATCGAGCAATCGATTGGCATAGCCGCGCGCCGCCCGGCGCCAGAAGAACGACTTTGCGCAATTCAGCCAGCATTTCATCGGCGCGGTGTTGCCGCGCCAGCGCAAGGCCCGACGCATAGTGAAACGCTCCAATGGCCGCAAGCAGGCGTTGAGCATCGCCTGGGATACCCGTCCCAAGGCTCAAGGCGGGCAGCGTTGGTTTCACCTTTATCCTGACGACAACGTCAAGGCGGACGACTGGCTGCACTGGACCCACTACAGCCAGACTTGGAACTACATGTGCGCCGAGTGTCATTCGACGAATCTGCGAAAGGATTTCGATTTCGCATCCAACCGCAACAGCAATCAATAGCGCGCCGACGACCCTGCGCGGCCCGGTATTCATCGCAGCGGTATTCTCTCGTTTGGCTGAAATGGAATCGAATGCATAATTCTATGCTTCGCGGGACATCCAGGAATGTCAGCACGATGAAAAATCGATCCTTCGACAACGCAGACGTTGCCGCCGTGTTCGCAGGCTATCCGCGTGACGTGCGCACGCGGCTGATGCAACTACGGCAGTTGATCTTCGACACCGCGGCGGAAACCGTTGGTGTCGGCCCACTCGAAGAAGCCCTGCGCTGGGGCGAACCGAGCTATCTGACCACGCAATCGAAGAGCGGCAGTATCGTACGCATCCATTGGAAGTCGTCGGATGGCCCGGACTATCACATGTTTTTCCACTGCCAGACCAATCTCATTGCAACATTTCGCGAGTTGTACCCGACCGAAGTTCGCTACGACGGCAATCGCAGCATCGCGCTCGTTCGCCGCGCGCCTTTGCCAATCGATGTGCTGCGTCATTGCATCACGCTCGCTCTTACGTACCACGCGACTCGCAAAGCGCGCCAACATGCGGGATGAGGTGCGTATACGCAGCCTGCAGCACGGCGACGCAAACGTGATCTCGGCGGCGTTTACCGACGTCGATGCGCACAAGCCAGCATCGCAGTTGCTGCTGTACGAGGCCCAGCAGGCGACCGGCCGCCGGGTCGTTCTGATTGCGACGATCGCGGGGCAGTTCGTCGGCTACACCACGCTCGTCTGGATGCCGGAATACGCGTATTTCCGCGCCAGCGGCATTCCTGAAATCGTCGATCTGAACGTGTTGCCGTCGTACCGGCGGCGCGGAATCGCCGCCCGCCTCGTCGACATCGCCGAGCGCATCGCTTCTATGCGGGCGCCGATGATCGGGATCGGCGTCGGATTGCATCCCGGCTACAACGCCGCGCAGAGAATGTATGTATTGCGCGGCTATGTACCCGATGGACGCGGCGTCGCGTATGACAATCGCTACGTGCGGGAAGGCGAGCAGGTCGTCTTCGATGATCACCTGGCATTGTATTTGACAAAATCGCTGCGGCCGCGGTCATCCCTATGATCACCTCCGCCACCGTAGTCGACGTCTTCAAACGCCGCACGCCGCCGACTCTGTACCCGCTGGTACGCACCATCTATCACCGAGTCGTCATGCCGATCGTCTGCTGGGGGGTCGAACTCGCAGACCGCCTCTTCGACCGTACCTACGAAGGCCGCGTACTGCCACCGGCGTTGCTGCGATTCAAGGTGCGAGGCTCACCGAGCGGTGATCTGTTCGCGCGGGTCGGTCGCGATTGCGCCAAATGCATCGACGAGACATTGCACGATTTCGCGCGTGATCTCGCATCGCGCCGCTCTATCCTGGACTTTGGCTGCGGCTGTGGAGGAACGCTCATGTGGCTTTCCGAGCGTGCGCCAAACGCTTCGATCAGCGGCACCGACATCGATAGCGCCGCGATCGAATGGTGTCGCGCGCACCTGTCGGTTGCGCGCTTCGACACGAACGGCGCTTTGCCGCCGCTGCGGTACCCCGATGAATCATTCGATCTGGTCTACGCGATTTCCGTATTCACGCACCTCGACGAGGATTACCAGTTGCGCTGGCTGCAGGAATTGAGGCGCATCATCGAGCCCGGCGGTACCTGCCTGATTACCTTGCATGGTCCCCACACGTGGGACGAAATGCCGGCACCGGATCGCCGGACGCTTGTCGAGAAAGGATTCGTCTTCAGCCGTACCAATGCAACGCGCGCGTTGTTTCCAGATTGGTACCAGACTGCGTTCCATCTGCAGTCGTACGTCGAGGCGACCTTCTCGAGATATTTCACCGTTGTCGGGTTTCTCCCGCGCGGATTATTTCACCATCAAGACATCGTGGTGCTCGAGCGACCACCGGGATAACGCAAATGAGGGGTCAGAGTGCATTCCCGCAATCTGGAAAAGCATTCTGGCCATTTTTATTGCTCTCACTTACGCTGACCGTCTCAGCTACGGTGCTCGCCACAGAATCGACGCATCGACCGCATTGATGTCACGCAGGCCGCAGAATGCCATCGTCAGGTCGAGTTCATTCGCGATGATCTGTAGCGCCTTGGTGACACCTGCCTCACCCAGCGCGCCAAGTCCATAGACGTAGGCGCGGCCGATCATCGTGCCGCGCGCTCCGAGCGCCAGCGCGCGAATTACGTCCTGACCACTGCGAATGCCGCCGTCGAGCCAGATTTCGATATCGCGGCCGACCGCTTCGACGATCGCTGGCAGCGCCCGGATGCTGGACGGCGCGCCGTCCAGCTGGCGACCTCCATGGTTCGACACGATCAGCGCATCGGCGCCGCTGTCTACGGCCAGCGATGCATCACTCGGATCCATGATGCCTTTCAGGACCAGCTTGCCGCCCCAGCGATCCTTGATCCATTCGACGTCATCCCAACTCAGCCTCGGATCGAACTGCTGCGCGGTCCACGTCGACAATGAACCCATGTCGCCAACACCGGGCGCGTGGCCAACGATGTTCCGAAACGAGCGTCGCCGGGTTCGCAACATCCCCCAGGCCCAGCGCGGCTTAGTCGCCATGTTGGCAATATTTGCGAACGTCGGTTTCGGTGGTGCCGACAGACCGTTCTTCAGATCCTTGTGGCGCTGTCCGAGAATCTGCAGGTCGAGCGTCAGCACCAGCGCCGAGCATCCGGCCGCCTTCGCACGATCGATCAGTGCGCCGATGAACTCGCGATCGCGCATCACATAGAGTTGAAACCAGAACGGTCGCGAAACGTTTTCGGCGACGTCCTCGATCGAGCAGATGCTCATCGTCGAGAGCACGAACGGCACGCCGAACCGCTCGGCCGCCCGCGCCGCGAGAATTTCGCCGTCCGCATGCTGCATACCGGTGAGGCCCACCGGCGCAAGCGCGACCGGCATCGACACGTCCTCACCGATCATCTTCGACTGGAGCGTGCGCGAGTCGATGTCGACGGCTACGCGCTGACGCAGCTTGATCACGCCGAAGTCGGAAATGTTTTCACGATAAGTCGATTCGCTCCACGACCCCGAATCGGCGTAATCGTAGAACATGCGCGGCACGCGCCGCTGCGCCAGCACACGCAGGTCTTCGATGCAGGTGATCACCGGAATCGCAATGCCCTCGTTCTATGCATCGCGCAGGGCCGCCTGCGCCGCTGCCAGCCGCGCAATCGGCACGCGCGGCGGCGAACAACTGACGTACTCGAGCCCGGCGCGATGACAAAAGCCTATCGACGCCGGATCGCCGGCATGTTCGCCGCAGATACCGAGCTTGATCTCTTTCCGGGTCGAGCGGCCGCGTGCGACGCCTTCTGTGATCAACCGGCCGACACCCTGTTCGTCGATACTCGCAAACGGGTTGTGTTGATAGATTTCCTTCTGCCGATACGTCTCGAAGAACGAGCCCATGTCGTCGCGACTCAGCCCCAAGGTCATCTGCGTGAGGTCGTTGGTGCCGAAGCTGAAGAACTCGGCAACCTCTGCGAGTTCGTCCGCGGTGATCGCGGCGCGCGGCACCTCGATCATCGTACCCACGAGATAGTCGAGCTCGATGCCGGTACGCTGGCTCACCTCTCGCGCAACGCGGTGCACGATTGCCACCTGATCCGCGAGTTCGGCTCTGAAGCCGACCAAAGGGATCATGATTTCCGGTTTCACCACGACGGAATGCTTCGCGGTGATCACCTGTGCGGCCGCTTCGAAGATCGCCCGCGCCTGCATCTCGGTGATCTCCGGGAACAGAATCCCCAAGCGACAACCGCGGCAACCGAGCATCGGATTTTCTTCGTGCAGCGCACGGATGCGTTCGACGATGACCTCGGCAGACATACCCAGTTTGGCTGCCAGCGCACGACGGATCGTGTCGTCCTGAGGCAGGAACTCGTGCAACGGAGGATCGAGCAGCCGGATCGTCACCGGACGTCCATCCATTGCTTTGAACAGCCCGGCAAAATCCTTCCTCTGAAACGGCAGCAACAACTTCAACGCGGCGCGGCGTTGTACTTCATCGGTCGCCAGAATCATCTGTCGCATGTAATCGATGCGATTGCCGTCGAAGAACATGTGCTCGGTGCGGCACAAGCCGATGCCTTCGGCACCATACGCAACCGCCTGTTGCGCCATCGCCGGCGTGTCGGCGTTGGTACGCACGGCGAGCCGGCGATGTTTGTCGGCCCAGCCCATGACGGTTTCGAACAATTGATACGTGTAACTTTGCGCAGGCTTCAGGTTGCCGCTCAACACGCGTTTGACTTCGGAATCGGCACTATCGATCGGACCGGCGTAGATTTCGCCGGTCGTACCATCGAGCGAAATGTAGTCGCCTTCTTTGAGCACCACGCCATCGGCGGTCAGCGTCTCCTTTTCATAGTTGATCGCGACGTGCGTTGCGCCGCAAACGCATACCTTACCGAGTTGCCGTGCGACCAGCGCCGCATGCGACGATACGCCACCGCGCGACGTCAGGATGCCCTGCGAAAACAACATGCCCTTGAGGTCGTCAGGCGACGTTTCGATCCGGCACAGTACGACCCGATTACCGCGCTTGGATTCAGTTTCCGCGGCGGCCGCTGTGAATACGATGAGACCCGACGCAGCGCCGGGTCCGGCCGGCAGACCTCGGCCGATCACCCGCGCCGCCTTCTGCGCGCGCGCATCGAACACCGGCACGAGCAACGAGTCGATCGACTCGGCGGGAATTTTCAGCAGTGCGGTGCGCTGCGTCATCAGCTTCTCTTCGGTCATTTCCACTGCAATGCGTATCGCAGCGAGTCCAGTGCGTTTGCCGTTGCGCGTCTGCAGGATGAACAGGCGCCGGTTTTCGATCGTGAACTCGAGATCCTGCATATCGCGGAAGTGCTGCTCGAGTTTCGTGCGCACGCGCTGCAACTCCCGGTAGCTCTCCGGCATCTCCTGCGCCATCTCGGCGATCTGCTTCGGGGTGCGCACACCGGCGACGACGTCTTCGCCCTGCGCGTTGACGAGGTATTCACCGTAGATGACGTTTTCGCCATTCGCCGGGTCGCGTGTGAATGCAACGCCGGTGGCGCTGTCCGCGCCGAGATTGCCAAATACCATCGCCTGCACGTTCACCGCCGTACCCCACTCAGTGGGGATGCCATAGCGTTGCCGGTAGATGACCGCGCGTTCGTTTTTCCACGAACCGAAAACAGCGCCGATCGCACCCCACAACTGTTCGTATACGTCCTGTGGAAAACTCTTGCGCGTGCGCGACTTGATGAGGCGCTTGTAGCGTTTCACCAGTTCCTTCAGGTCGCCGGAGGTGAGTTCGGTGTCCAGCGTTTTGCCGAGTTCGTCCTTCAAGCCATCCATGGCCGCATCGAACGGATCGTGAGCCTCCTGCGTCACCGCGCTCACTTCCATCACGACGCCGCCGTACATCTGAATGAAGCGCCGATAGCAGTCGTACGCAAAACGTGGGTTCGACGTGCGCACGGCGAGCCCCTCGACCGTCTCGTCGTTGAGGCCCAGATTAAGAATCGTATCCATCATGCCCGGCATCGATTCCCGCGCACCGGACCGCACCGACAACAGCAATGGATTGTCGCGGCTGCCGAATCCCCTGTTCTGCTGACGCTCTACATTGGCAATCGCCGCCTCCACGTCAGACACCAGTCTGTCTGGATAGCGGCGACCTTTGTCATCGAAATAGGTACAGACCTCAGTACTGATGGTAAATCCGGGCGGCACCGGCAAACCGATCGCCGCCATCTCGGCGAGGTTTGCGCCTTTGCCACCAAGCAGATCGCGCATCGTCTTGCTGCCGTCGGTAGTCTTACCGAACGCATAGACGTATTTCGGTACTTTCGATCTAGATGCGCGTTTCGTGGTGTTTTTCGGTTTCTTCGCTGGCATGCTGACTCGATTATTTCGTGAAGAGCATGGGCGGTGCGCACGCTGCAATGCCAGCGCGGCCCTACCCGAAGGGTGAGTTATACACGAGTCGGTCAACGATACAGAAGCTTGACCGATCCGCGGCGTTGTCTCTGATCATCGGTCGACCGATACTGTCATCGACAGGGGGCGCGGTGATACGCGGTGGAATACAAACTCTGTGTCGTCCGCGTGTTCGTTACCGACTGGACGCGAGCGATCGACTTCTACACGAACACGCTCGGCATGACGCCTGTCTTCGTTGGAGACGGTTGGGCGGAGTTCGCAACCGGCGAGGCGCACCTCGCGTTGGAACACGCCGATCCGGCCGACGAAGAGCATATCGATCTGGTGGGTCGCTTCGTCGGTGTATCACTGCAGGTCGACGACATCTACAGCCGTTTCGCGGCGCTAACCAAGCATGGTGTCGAGTTCGTAGGCGCGCCGCAGAAACAACCGTGGGGCGGCGTGTTGGCCCACTTTCGCGACCCGGACGGCAACGTTCTCACGTTGCTCGGTGGTTAGGGTGGTGCTGCGTACGCATGAGCGATGATTTACGCCGCCTGAGCGCATTTCAACAACGGCGGCCCCGTCAGATCGTCAGTCAGACCCAACCACTCATTGCTCACATCAACTGGTGCGGTTTGATGGCCGCCGCGCTTCATCGGCTGACTCATCGATGAATGGCACCCAGAAACTCGATCAGCAAAGCGTTGGTGCGCGTCGCGGCTTCCTGCTGTATCCAATGCCCGGCGCCATCGATGATTTCGCTTCTGAACAAATGCGGTAGCGTTTCCGGAAAGCGCGCAATGGACGGCGCCCCCCAGATCGTTGGACCGTCGCGCGAACCGCCTACGAACAGCGCCGGAATCGTGATCGGCCGGCCCGCGAAACCTGCCAGATCTTCCCAGTCGCGATCGACATTGCGATAGCGCGAAAGCGGACCGAAAAAGCCGGAATACTCGAACTCGCGCGCATACACATCGAGATCGGTCTCCGACAGCCACAATGGCATCGTCTCGGGATAGACGAACTTGTCGCGCAGTTGCGTTCCCCGCGGCACGATCGAAATGTTGGGACCGTCGCGAACGTCACCCGACGCGCACCAATAGAATCCGAGCAGCCATTGCCGCACGTCGGCTTCGATCTCTGCCTCGGCACGGCCGGGTTGCTGAAAATACTCGACGTAGAATTCATCATCGCCCGCCATCGCGCGCATGCGCTGCGTCGGCGAGACGCTATCCGGTGCGGCCGGCGGCGCATAAGGCACTGACAATCCCGCCACGCCGCGAAACAGATCGGGCCGCAGCAACGCGCTCATCCACGCGATCGGCGCGCCCCAGTCATGCCCAACCACCGTGACCGGCTCGCCGCCGAAACTGTTCACGAGACCGACGATATCACCCACTTTCTTGACCATCCGATAGTCGGCCACGGTGTTCGGCTTCGACGAGCGGCCGTATCCGCGCACATCGAGCGCCACCGCGTGATAACCCGCCTGCGCGAGCACTGGCAGTTGATAGCGCCACGAATACCACGACTCCGGAAAGCCGTGGATCAGCAGCACCGTCGGCCCTGTGCCCGCCTCCGCGATGTGGAGCCGGATCCCGTTGCTCGCGACGACGCGATGATTGATGTCTCCCATCATCGACGCTCCCGATACCACCCGATCAAGTGCACACCGTCCCTGTGCGCGAATCCTTGTACTCACTATCTTTATACGCAATGGCGCCGTTCACGACGACGGTGTCGACACCGATGCTGTCGCGCACGTAACGCATGCCGGCGCCCGGCATGTCGAACACGGCGTGCTCGTCGCCGCGATCGATCCGCTGCGCATCGAATACGACGATGTCGGCCGCATAGCCCTGCTTCAAGACCCCCCGATTCTTCAACCCCCAGATGTCAGCTGTATCGGATGTGATCTTCTTGATCGCCTGTTCGAGGCTCAGGTGCCGCGTTTCGCGCACATAGCGGCTGAACAGATAGCCCGTGTCGCCATACGTGGAGAACGACGTTACGTGGGCACCGCCATCGCTGGCACCTACGTGGACCAGCGGATGCGCCAGCAACGGACCGACCCGTGAGGCATCTTCATGACCGACGTTCGCCGCAAGGAACGGCACCAGCAGGTCGTGCTCCAGCGAGACGTTGATGAGGGATTGCGCGGCGCTTTCACCGCGGGCATCGGCGATCTGTGCGAGCGTCAGTCCGACCAGATTCTCCGGCGCGCCTTCACCGCCGCGCACCTGCAGCGTGCCCAGAAACGCACGGCCACCGTCGGCACCGGTCTCGGCGATCATGCGCTCGACATTGTCCGTGTCGCGCAACGCGGCAATACGTTCGGCACGCGGCAACCGCATCGTTCGATACCAGCTGGGGAAGCGCGCGAAATACAGGCTCGGGCGTTCGAACGAAAAGCTGATGTCGATGGGCCGCGTCTGCACCTGCGGCCACACACGGGCGCCGCGGGCGAACTGCTCTTCGACCCGCGCGATCGTTCGCGGCACGTTGTCTGGCGCCGCCGCAGAATCGAACAACGGCGAGAACGTGGTCGGAATGTTGTACTTCAACGACAGCTCGGCCAGTTGATCGATCCGCGCGATCGTCAGGTCTGTCGCGTAGAACTCCGGTACCACCTGCAACATCCGCCCGTATTCGCCGAGCACCTTTGCCAGCGCGTCGAGTTCCGCCTGGTAGGCAAAGCGGCTTGGCACCGGACGCAGATTCGCATCCACATCGACAAAGCTGGTGCTCAACCCGACCGCACCGGCATCGAGGCATTCGCGCAACAGGTCCTGCATCGCCGCGATTTCGTCGCGATGCGCCGCGCGCTGCTGTGCGGCCGCACCCATCACCCACAGACGAATCACGCTGTGGCCCACCAGTGGCGCGACGTTCAACGACAGATTCCGCTCGAGCGCTTCGACATAGCCGTCGAAACGCTCCCATGTCCATTCGAACGCATCGGTGAACGCTGCCGGCGGCAATTCCTCGATCTGTTGAAACATGCCGACCAGCGCACCGCGATCAGCCGCCTTCAGCGGTGCCAGAGACAGCGAACAGTTGCCCGGCACAACCGTCGTTACGCCGTGTTCGATGGCCGGACGTGCCTGACCGTCCCACAAAAGTTGCACATCGAAATGGGTGTGTGGATCGATGAAACCCGGGGCGACGACACGATGCCGTGCATCGACGATTTCGCGTGCATCGCCACCCAGCTCACCGACCACGGCAATGACGCCGTCGTTGATCGCCACATCGGCCTCGTACGCGGCGCGTCCGCTGCCATCGACCACCCGGCCGCCTTTGATGATCAGGTCGAACATGAAATACCCTCCAAAATGCCGCGCCACGAATGGCCGACGAGTTCCGAATACTGGGTCGCGCCGCAATTGCGCATCAAACGCAGCCCCGCCACCGTGTCGAGCGTGACGCGCGACACTCGACCGTTGTCGAAGCGAAGGCTGACGATCAAGTCCGCCTGGCCGTCGTGTCCGGCAGCGAGTTCAGCCGCCACGATGACCGCACCGGTTGTCCGGGCCGCATTCAGCGTGGCGGCTCGACGAAAACGATGTCGCTGCCGAGCAGCAGCCCCGACGGACGCCGTAGGAAGATATGCAGATTCCAGCTCTGCAGCTTTTCGAAAGCACTGTTGGACGTTTCGTCCGGCATGACACGCGCCACCAGCTCGGCAAACGTTTCATCGGGTTCGGGTTGTACACACGCGCGCTGTGAAGTAAGGCTCACCGGTAATCCTGACAAGAGATTGCAATGCGTTATAAAAAGTCGCTGGCTTTGAGTTATAGGCTGGCATAAGTTGGGAGTCAACTCGTATTGTTGCGAGCCAAAGCCAACCCACGAACCTCCTGAGGACAACCATGAAAGAGCCAACCTACCTGCCGCTGCTGAACTCAATCGCCGTCAACGAGCGCAAGGGCCAGATTCTGCTCGATGCTTGGGCGTCGACGACGCAGGACGAATCTCTTGCCAACGCACTGCGTTTCGTCGCGATCCGTGAAGGCGAACACGCGATGGCTTTCACCAAGCGCATGTGCGAACTCGGCCACGCCGTATGTGAAGAAACGGCCTACCAGGTATTCAAGGATTTCGACGGCCTCGTCGCATGTGTGAAGTCGTCGCTCAGCGACGCACAGAAAGTGGAGCGTTTGCAAGGCCCGCGCAGCGCCGAGCCACGCAAGGATCCTTTCACCGGTTTCTTCAACGATACGTCCATCGACCCACAGACCGGCGAGTTGCTCGGCCGCTACATCGCCGAAGAGCGGGACAGCGGACGCCGTCTGCAAGCCGAATACGATCGCGTCTGCGGCATGTCGAACTCGTCAGCGACGGAGATCGCTGAGTTGAGAGCCTGCATCGAAGAATTGCGTATGGAGATCGTGAAGCTCAAGGGAACTCGCGAAGGCGTTCGCAGCGTCGCCTGAGTCTGGCCGGTGTCTGAGACACCCGCCACGCCGATGAGCAACCGGGAGGCGGCCAAGCACAAGCGTCGCCGCCAGATCGTTCGGGCCGCGCGCGCACTGATGCAGCAGACCGGTGATACCGGTTTCTCGATGCGCGCGCTCGCGGATCAGGCCGGCGTCAGCATCGCGACACCTTACAATCTGTTCGGCTCCAAGCAGATGGTGATGTTCGCCGTGCTCGACGACGATCTCGAGCACTATCAGGAACGTCTCGCCAAGGTGCGCGTCGACGAACTCGACGTGTTCTTCAAAGCGGTTTCGCTTGCAACGACTTTGTATGCGACCGAGCCGAGCTTCTATCGTGCGGTGCTGTTTGCGGTGTACAACGACGGCGGCCGCGAATTCCGTTCGATGTTCGGTGGCCCACGTCACGCAATGTGGAAGGGCTTCGTGCAGGACGCGATCAACGCTGGATATCTGTCGGATGACGTCGAGCCCGACGCGTTCGCGATCAACCTGGGCCGGACGTTCTTCTCCGCCATTCTCGAATGGGTCTCGGGTGAATTGTCGCTGCCAGAACTCGAGGCGTGGGTCCAGTACGGCTTTGCCCTGTCACTGTCGGCGATGGCCACGCCGCTGAGCCGCGAACGGTTGCATGAAAAAGCGATCGCACAGCAGAAGCGCTTGCAGAAGTTGTGGCGAGAGAAGTATCGCGGAGCCAAAGGGGCGCAAGCAGCTCAGAGCAACCTGCGCGAGGCGAACAAATCACTCTGAATCGGGGCTTTGTGGTCGTGATGGGGCGGAGCTTCCATGCTGCGGACACGCCGGAAGTCCCGTCCCTGGAAGCTCGTCCTGCGCCATCCCTGGCGCAGTACGGTCCGCCGCATGGAAGCTCCGCCCCATCACGACTCGAGCGACGCGCCTCGTTCGGGGGAAACCAATAGGGTCGGCGTGCTTCTTCCAAATGCGTCGCTGTGATGTGGTTCCACGTTGAACGAGCACTCTGACGCTATGGGTCCCGCCTGGTGGTGAGTACACCGACGCAGGTGGAGGTAGAGGTGGAGGTGTTTTGCGCCGGACCGTGTTGCGCCACGGACGGCGCTACGCGAGCCCCCAAGGGATGGGTTCATGGCGTGTCCGGCGCAAAACACCTCCACCTCCACCGTGAACCGAAGAGGACGTAAGCCCTTACGGCGCTCAGCAACGACCGGCCGTCTCCCTTTAGCCGGTGACGTCGATCCGGTAAATCCGTTTGACGTTCTCACCCAACACTTTCGCGCGCGTTTGTGGCGCAAGCACTTCAGCATAGCGAGTCAGATCGTCTACCCACGTATGCGGATGATCAGGATGCGGATAGTCGGTCGCCCACATGAAGCAATCCGAACCGACGTGGTCGATCGTGTACGGCGCGGTGGTCTCATCAGGATCGCCGGAAATGAAGCACTGGCGACGGAAGTACTCGGTCGCGCTCGGACGCTTGCCCGCAAGGTTCAACGACTCGCTGAACGCATCGAGACGGTCGAGCATCGCACCGAGCCAGCCCGAGCCCGCTTCGAGCACACCGAGGCGAAGCGTTGGGAATCGGTCGAGCGTGCCGAGCGAGAAGAACGAAATCAGCGCCTGCTGCACGATCGAGCGCAACCAGATCGCTTCGCCCCAGGCACGGCCGGGGTGCGGCCAGTCGAATATGCCCGCGGCCGCGGCGTGCGGCGTGAACGTTGGATGGATGGCCAGTGGCACATCAAGTTCGCAGCATTTCGCAAACAGAACATCGTGTTTCGCATCGCCGTGGATCACGCGGTGATGATTGAACGGGTTGATCCACGCGCCTTTGCAACCGTCTTTCACGGCGCGTTCGAGTTCGGCGGCAGATCCTGCAGGGTCCAGCAACGTCAGTTGCGCAATCGGTACCAACCGTCCACGCGATGCGCGGCAGAAATCGGCGATCCATCGATTGTATGCGCGCGCGTACGCGAGGCTCAGTTCGGGATCCTGCAATTCGGTTTCCCACAACAGTCCGATCGTCGGATAGAGCAACGCCGCGTCGAGGTTTTCCTGCTCCAGCAGTTGTAGCCGCTCAGCCGCATTGGATGATCCGAATGGCATGTTGTCGGCGTAGCGTCGGTCCGGCCGCGGACGCAGGTCTTCATCGCCCATCGCGCCGAGCAGACCGAGCGATCCACGAACACTGCGCTGCGACGGGCGCCGGTCGATCTCCAGGTACTCATAGCCTTCCTGATCGACCTTGATGCGCAGCGCCCGTGCTTTGTATCTGTCCTCGAGGTAGTTCTCCCACAAGTCACCCGGTTCGAGCACGTGGCCGTCCGCATCGATCGTTCCCGAATATGGAAAGCGCTTGATTTGGTATGCCATGGATGATCACCCGCTGCGTTGTGAATAAAGTAGAACACATTTCAATTATCGGTTGCACCGGCCGATCACCAAACAACGGCAGGCCCGAATCAGTTCCGGCGACGCTGCACGCGCCAAACCCCGACGGCTACCACCGTCGGAATTCCGAATATCAAAGCGAAGATCGGCAGTTCTTCACTGGCGGCATAACCCGCCTGAGTGACTCCCACCCACATATTCGTCACCGCAACCATGAACCAGAAAATGACGAACGTTCGCGTGGCGCGAAACCACGATGCCGCGCTGCCTCCGCCAAGCCATTTTGCGACGCCCACACAGCCGCCCCACAGCACAAGCCCTGCCAGAATGACGATCGCGGTACGCATTGACCCCTCGTTGACATGCTGCACGCCGACAGCAAGGCTACGACAATCCGCTTGGAGGCGAATACGTCCGCAACCACTTCGTATGAGCGAACCCGATCTGCTGACGCTGCTTGCGACCGAAACACTCGGCGACTTCGAATGCGTCGACCTGTCGTTCCTTGGCAAGACGAAACCGGTGTATGTGATGGGACACGGCCCCGCGGTGATCGTGATGTCCGAGATGCCCGGCATCTATCACCATGTCGCCCGATTCGCGCGAATGGTGCGCGACGCAGGTTTTACTGTGTGGATGCCGCACCTATTCGGCACGATCGGCGCTCTGCCAACGCTGGATCAGTTCCGCTTCACGATGGCGCGGGCCTGCATCAGCCGGGAATTTCGAGCATTCGCGGCAGACAGTTCCAGTCCGGTCACCGCTTGGTTGCGAGCCCTCGCCGCGTACGCACACGAAAAATGTGGTGGCAAAGGCGTTGGCGCGATCGGCATGTGTTTCACCGGCAATTTCGCATTGTCGATGATGCTCGAGCCAAGCGTCCTCGCGCCGGTGATGTCACAACCCTCCTTACCGATGGGGCGCGCAGGCGGGATGCATATCTCGCCCGACGAGTTGGAAGAGGTGCGCCGGCGGATGATCGACGAAGATCTGACCGTGCTCGCGTATCGATTCGAGGGCGACAAATATTGCAGAGCAGAACGCTTTGCGGCATATGAACAGGCACTTGGCGATCGTTTCCTCGGCCGCGCGCTACCGGATTCAGCTGCAGCGAAGACCGTGCCAACGCCGCCGCATAGCGTCGTCACGTTGCATCTCGTCGACAAGGACGGCGAACCGACGCGCGCCGCGGTCGACGAGATCCTCGCGTTCTTCACGCATCGTTTGACCTAGCCTGAATGATCACGCGAGCGAACCACCGTCGACGACGAGTACGGCACCGTTGCAATACGTGCCTTCGACCGCGAGGTAAAAGATCGCCGTGGCGATTTCTTCCGGACGTCCCGGGCGCCCCAGTGGCGAAACCTGATAGCGCTGTACGGCGTCGTTGAACGGATTCAACTGCGAGTCGAGCACCGGACTGACCATGTCGGTGTCCACGAATCCCGGCGCGACAACATTACAGCGAATATTCTGCGGGCCGTACGCGCGCGCCAGCGACCGCGAGAGGTTGATGACGCCGGCCTTCGCCGTCGCATAGGTATGCGCATCCGCCATGCCGCGGATGCCACCGCCGCTCGAGATGTTGACGACGCTGCCGCCGCCGCGACGCTGAAATACCCCGAGCGCGGCATGGCATAGAAAATAGACCGAATCCAGATTGATCCGCATGACCTCGCGCCACAGATCCGGCGGCGTCTCGCCGAGCACGGCCATCGAGCCCGGCCGTTCGACCCCAAAGGCCCAGCCGACGCCTGCGTTGTTGACCAGGATGCTGAAGTCGCCCGCCTTCGTTGCGCCGTCAATGACCTCCTGCGCGCCTTCCGCGGTACCGATATCCGCGGCGATCGATACGATAAAGGCCCGGCAGTGCCGCGGCCTGCGTCAGCGTCTCCTCGAGTTTGTCCAACCGCCGGCCATTCGCAATCACCGTGGCGCCGGCCGACGCGAATCGCAACGCCGTCGCGCGACCGATTCCCGATCCCGCGCCGGTCACCACGACCACCTGCCCCCTCAGATCCATCGCTGTGCCGTCCCCAACGCTTTGCCGCATCTTACGCGCGTCATTTGAAGACTGTAACGCGTTCTAAATATCGATTCACTTTGCCGGACCATGATGCAAAGATTCGCATCGGTGAATCGAGGAGACAGCCCGAATGATGACCGCCGATCAATATCGCGCATCACTGAACGACGGACGCGAGACGTTCTTTGCAGGCGAGCAGGTGTTCGACCTACCCGGACATCCGATCCTCGGCCAGACGGTCGAATCCGCAGCCCGCGGCTATGAACGTTTCTATGATCCGGCGCCCGGCGCAGTCGGGGCATTCATGAAGGTGCCCGGTTCAGCGCATGAATTGCGCGAACAGGTCGAACTGCATGAATCGGTGGATCTGCTAACGCACGTGACGTATGCATCGATCATGACGTTGCTGACCGCCGCCGATCGCATCGAAGCGACGTTGCCGGAGAACGCCGCGCGCATTCGCGCCTACGTCAAGGACGCCCAGGCGCGTGACGTACGCATCACGCAGTGCATCACCGATTCGAAAGGCGATCGCAGCCGCCGTCCAGGCCTGCAGGACGACCCCGATGCATACGTGCGCGTCGTCAAACGCACGGCCGAAGGGATCGTGATCCGCGGCGCCAAGCTGCACATTTCCGCTGCATCGATGGGTCACGAGTTGATGACGATTCCGACGAAGTCGATGAAGCCGGACGAGGCCGACTATTCAGTCGCCTGCATGGTGCCGGTGAATGCCCCTGGCGTAAAAATCATCAATACGACGTATGCGCCGCGCCACGAGGACAAGCGCGACTTCCCGATGTCGGGCACCCATCACACCCCCGAGGGTTTCGTGATCTTCGACGACGTGTTCGTGCCGAGCGAACGCGTGTTTCTGGGCGGCGACCATCCCGAACTCGCCACCATCTTCGCGCATTCGCTGGGCTTGTGGGAGCGCCTCGGTGGCCTGTCCGGCATGGCCAGTCAATACGACCGGCTGGTCGGCTTTGCACAGCTGATCTCAGAAGCCAACGGGCTGGACAAGGTCGGCCATATCAAGGAGAAAATCTCCGAGATCATGATCAACGCAACGTTGATCCGCGCGAGCCTCGACGCGGCGATCAATAATTGCAGCATCACATCCGATGGCGCGGCGTTTCCCAGTGAACTCTACACCAATGTCGGCAAGTACCACGGCGCCGCTAACTACTCTCTTATGGTGCGTCATCTGCACGACATCGCCGGGGGCAGCGTGCTGACGGCGCCCGGCATCGCCGATCTGGAGAACGAAAAGACCGGACATCTGATCCGCAAATACATGGGCACGATGCAATCGGTCGACGGCCTGTATCGCACCAAACTGTTTCATGCGATTCGCGACTACACAGCCGATTCGTTGGGCGGCTGGTACGCCGTAACGAACATCCAGGCCGGCGGCGGTCTGTACGCGCAGCGCATCGTGTCGCGGCTGCACTACGACCTCGACCGCGCCAAGCGCATGGCGCTGGAGGCCGCAAACATGAACGAATACGCGAATGGTACGGCCTGACGCCGCTCAAAGGTGCAGTGCAGCCAATGCCTGCGCGACGAATTGTGCGTGTCCGGACCGCATCGTTGTCTCGGTGATGTCCGGCCGGCCAAGATCGGG
Organism: uncultured Gammaproteobacteria bacterium; assembly: GCA_963812255.1. GTDB lineage: Bacteria > Pseudomonadota > Gammaproteobacteria > Pseudomonadales > Azotimanducaceae > DATJGR01. Next base: position 95,095 of record CAWEUM010000005.1, read on the forward strand.
CCACTGGCTCGCCCAATCGGCAATGTTGAACGCGGGGCGCAGCGCCGCATCGAGATCCCAGTACGGCAGGTCGCGGAAATCGAGCCGCAACAGCGCACGGTAGCATTGCGTAAATTCGTGCATCCACTCGATGCCGAGCAACCACAGAATGTCGAGACGGGCGATCGCAACATCCACGATCGGATCGCCAATGCACGCTTCTTCCCAATCGATGACGGCTGAAATTCGACCAGCGTTCCAGACCACGTTTCCAGGCCAAAAATCACCGTGCAGCAGCACTGGCTGATTCAATGCGCGCGGCGGCGAGGCGTTCTCCAGCACCGCAAGTATCGCCGCGACGTCCACAGTTCTGCTCGTTGCAACGTAGTCGCGTTGCCGCAGATGTGCCGGAATGAATGTCGGCAAAAGCTCGACTTCGTTCGCCGCAACGCGATGGATCTCCGCAAGACGCATCGCCATCTGCGCAACGAAGTCGGAGCGTTGTGTTGGCGAGAATTCAGGCGCGCCGTCGATGAAGCCGACGACGAGATACGGCTCCGCGAAGATCTCGCCCGACTCGTCGAGCCGAATTGGCGTCGGCACCTGTAGACCGGCCGCGCGAAGCCGCTGCAACAACCGAAACTCGTCGGCTGCCGCACGCGGGTTCCGCCGCAGCATTTCCGCCGCTGGCATGCGCAATACGACCCGCCGTGTTTCACCGCCGCGCAGCACGTACTCGATCCCGGTTATCTTCGCCGAAATACCGCCCCTCAGCGGCCACGTGCTGCGCAACGACGCGCGAGGATCGATCGCCTGAACGAGGTGTTCCAACGCGCTGCTTTGCATCAGACCAAGGCGCCGGCGACTACACCGTCCGCCCCAACGTCCGGCAGTCAGAAGATGTCGCGGCCAACGCTTCGAAGTTCGGGATGGGTCGCGTCAGCAGCGGATCCGCGGCAAACGCCTGCTCCAATGCGTGCGCGGCCGCCAGCAGTGTGTGGTCACCGTACATCGGACCGACCACCTGGATACCGAACGGCATGCCGGTCTCGTCGATGCCGCACGGTAGCGCAACCACTGGATGGCCAACCACCGTGATCGACGACGTCAACGCAAGCCACGCCATGTAGTTGGCAACCGGCGCGCCGTCGATCTCGCGCGGATTGAGATGCCGCCATTCGAACGGCGGGATGCTGACACCCGGACAGATCAGCAGATCATAGTCGTCGAATATCGCGTTGAACGCCTGGTACAACTCCATCTGCGTGCACCGCGCGCTCGCGATTGCTTCCATCGGCGTCGCCAGTGCTGCCTCGTACGTCGCGCGCACGTTCGGATTGAATCCTGGGTCCCACTGCGCCGCTTCGCGCGCGTACTGAACGACGAACACATCCTGACGCAGATGCCAGTCGACGTCGGGCGCGCGGCGCAGATCGATTGCATGCCAGTCGCAGCGCTCGACGAATCGAGACAGCCGCGCGACACGTGCATCGAATGTGCGGCGCATCGTTTGCGACAACAGCACGCCGCCGAGATCCGCCGTGACAGCAATACGCAGACCGCTCGTATCGATCGGATCCAGCCGCGCAAACGCAGCCGATTCCAGCGGAAACGCCATCGGATCCCGTCGCGTCGCCTCCGAGCGCTGCGCGATCACCGACAGGAGCAGCGCCGCATCGGCGACCGTTCGCGCCATCGGGCCTTGGACGGCGTAGTTCGTCTGCGTGATCGTGCGGCGTTCGTTCGGCACCACGCCGGGTGTAGCACGATACCCGACGACACCGCTGTAGCAGGCTGGAATCCGCAGACTGCCACCGTGGTCCGAACCGGTCGCGAGCGGCGCCATATGGGTCGCCACCGCCACGGCCGACCCACCTGACGAGCCGCCGCAGGTGCGCGTCACGTCGAACGGATTGCCGGTGGCGCCGAACAACCGGTTGACGGTGTTCGCGCCAATGCTGAACTCCGGCACATTGGTCTTGCCGATGACAATGCCACCGGCGCGACGAATCCGCGCGACGATGCCGGCATCGACCTTCGGCACATGGTGCTCCAGCGACTGACTGCCATAGGTTGTACGGATACCCGCTGTGTCCTGAATGTCTTTGATCGCAATCGGCAGGCCGTGCAAGGCACCGAGTGTATCGCCGCGTCGTACCGCCGCCTCGGCTTCGCGCGCTTCGTCTCGCGCGCGTTCGTAGGCGCGAGTCACGACCGCATTGACTGCGGGATCGATCCGCTCGATCTGATCGATGCAAGACTCCAGCAAATCGACCGGCGATAGTTCGCGCACACCGATCAGCCGGCGCGCTTCGACGGCGGTCAACTCGGCGGGGTTCATGCGGACCTCCACACGCACGTCACTGGCACATATGCAACATTGACAGTGTACTGGCAATCCGGTGAATGCGATCATCACTCCAAATCCCACGTCCCATGCACAACGCGGACATTCAATGAGTAAAGTGATTGCCTTGACAGGCGGCGCGACCGGCATCGGTGCCGCGACTGCCGCCCGCCTGATGGCGGCAGATTGCGAGGTGAGCGTGCTGGATATCGTAGCGCCGGCCGCGCATCACACCACATTCGTCCACTGCGATCTCGCTCGAGCGGAGGCGATCGATGCAGCGATCGCGCAACTACCAGACCACCTGGACGCGCTCGTCAATGTGGCCGGCATCCCGGGACCCGAGCCTGCCGCTGAGGTGGTCGCCGTCAACTTCCTCGGCTTACGCCACCTGACGGAATCGTTGGTCCCGCGAATCAACCGTGGCGGCAGCGTCGTCAACGTTGCGTCATCTGCGGGGTGGGACTGGCAGAAGCGAGAGGCCGTCGTCAGCGCCCTGCTCGATACCCCCGACTATCGCGCCGGGCTCGATTGGCTCGCAGCGCACCCGGATGAATGGAATGCGAACCCGTACAAGTTCTCCAAGCAATGCGCGGCCGCTTACACACATCGCGCATCGGGGTTCGCGCTGCCATTTGGTGTGCGCGTCAACTGCGTCAATCCCGGTGCGACCGAAACCCAACTGACGCCGCAGTTCCGCGAACTCGTCGGGCCCGCCATGTACGACTGGGGCGTTGCCCAAGTCGGCCGTCCCGGCGCACCCGCCGACATTGCCGAAGTGATCGAATTCCTTGCGATCGGCGCCTGCCGCTGGCTCAACGGCGTCGAGATCCTCGTCGACGGCGGCTACATCTCCGGCATCCTCGGCGGCTGGGTCAAGCTCGATGAATCACCAAACGCTCAGGTGGCCCGGTAGCCGCCGCGATGGCGACCAACATTTGGCAATTGGCGCCACTCACCGCTGATCAGCACAAGCTCGATTGCGGCACGGTCAACGCCAGAGCCGCAATGCGAGATCGAGCCCATCGACTTCGATCCCGCGCTTGCGAAAGTAATCGCAGACATTGGCAACATCGCGATAAAACAGCCCCCACGGGTCCGGTGCATCATCAACACGCATCGCCTGCGGTAAATCGATCAGCCTCGGCGTCTCATCGAGATACAGAATGTTGTAGGCCGACAGATCGCCGTGGATGACGCCGCATTCCAACAGAATCTCGATGTCGCGCACGATCTTCGATAACGCGCGTTCGGCCTCCTCCTGGGAAAGCTTCAGCTCGGCGAGCGACGGCGCACGCATACCATCGCGGCCGACGAATTCCATCAGAATGCCGTCACTGCAATGCAGGTACGGCTTCGGCACCGAGGCACCGGCATCACACAATACCTCGAGCATCTTCCATTCGCGGTCGATCCAATGGTGGTGCGCCGCGTCCCGGCCATGGCGTGTCCGCTGTCGCATCGCCTTCGCCATCCGCCGATCGCGCACCTTTTCCGGATTGACGTATGCCGCGTCCGATGCAAATGCGCGAAACTTCCGCGCCCTATACATCTTCGCCGCAAAATGCTCGACATCGCACGCGCCGGCCAGCGCGCGACACAGATACACCGTGGCTTCCTTGCCGTCGTTGACCATGCCGATGACCTCTGCAACGTAGCTCGAAAACTCCCGCTCGATCGCCTGCCGTTCCGCCTCGGCCAGCATGCCGCGATTGAAAGCGGGGCGCGCAAGATCGCTCGAATCAATCTCTTTCGAAGACATAGCTCACCCGTTTGCCACCATTAAACCAAAGGTGGACGTCGGGCCGGCCGAAGGGAAAACGTCGGCCGCCCGACGTCGTATAGAGAGCGCAGCGCGCCGGATCAGATCAGGCGCGGGCTCGTTTGATGCGTAAGGTCATGAGGCACCCCCGATGACGGGAAGACGGACTGCGCTACGTTAGTCGAGCAGTCGACGGCAGTCGAGAAGCGTCGATGCATGCATGCCGCTTCTTCAGCCGCCCGCTCCACCCGAGCGCGTCTGACTGCTGTTCAGGTCGTCCAGCACTTTTTGCGACGCTTCACGCTGATCGTCGATCTGCACCTGTGTTCTGCAGACCTTCTTCTTGATGTTCGAACCCATCACGGACTCCCGGGTGCAGACGACCTTGCTGCGGTCCGACGTATTCTGGGTCTGCGCGCTCGGCGTGACCGGGGCTGAGTCCGCGGCCATTGCGGGCGGTGCGATCGCCGCCCCACCCCAGACGGCAGCGCAGCCCATGACGATCGTCAACACGGTGACCGATACCACATGTTTCATCTCCAACTCCTCCGATTCTTCGCATCGGTAAAACCCTGATCTACATCTGCACGTTCGCTTGGTCCGGCGCGCCGGCGCCGGGTATCAGGTCGACGCACAGGAGCATCGGCGCGGAGTCACAGTCGCTCGACGAATTCGAACGTGCCCAGCCCTTTGATTTCGTGCGCCGCGTCGATGAACCCTTTCATCGCCGCTCGATACAAGGCGCCGCCGAGGCTGACGCGACCGACACCGGCAGCCGCCAGTTCCGCCACGCTGAACGAACTGCCCTTGAGGCCAATCATGAAGTTCACCGGTTTCGATACCGATTCACACACGGCGCGTACCGCGCTCATGTCCGGCAGACCGGGTGCGAACAGTACATCCGCGCCTGCCTTTTCGAACGCCTGCAGCCGCGCAATCGTGTCCGCGAGATCCGGATTGCCACGCAGGTAATTCTCCGCCCGCGCGGTCAACGTAAATACACATGGCAGCGCACGCGTAGATTGCACGGCAGCCGCGACACGTTCGGTCGCATGTCCGATGTCGTACAGCGGCTTCGCCTTGTCGCCGCTGAAATCTTCGATCGACCCGCCGACCAGGCCCGCTTCCGCCGCCAGGCGAATCGTTTCCGCAACGTATTCCGGTGCATGGCCGAATCCGTTTTCGAGGTCGCCCGCGACGGGCAGATCGGTTGCGCCGACGATCAGCGCCGCGTGGGCGAGCGCATCGTTGCGCGACAGTTCCCCGTCGCGACGACCCAGCGCCGCAGCCGACGCTCCGCTCGACGTTGCGAGCGCCGCAAACCCCAGACCCGCGAGCGCGCGTGCGGATGCGACATCCCACGGATTCGGTAGAACGAATATGCCGCTGCGATGCAACGCGTTGAATCGATCGGCTCTCTCGGCTTGTGAGGTCGTCATCGTGTCGTCATATCCCCGCAAATTGTCCACAACTATACTGCCCGCTCCCCGCTCAGGCACAACCGAATTCACTGGAGGCTGTCATGCTGAAGTTGTTTTACGCGCCGAACACCTGCGCTCTTGCGTCGCACATCGCACTCGAAGAGGCCGGCGCGCCGTATGAAGCCGTTCGTATCGACTTTCGCGCCAACGCGCAGCGCGCGCCGGATTATCTGGCGATCAACCCGAAGGGACGCGTTCCGGCGTTGTTGACCGACCGCGGCGTGTTGACCGAAACGCCGGCGATTCTCGCGTTCGTCGCGCAGAGTTACCCGAATGCCCGCCTCGCGCCGCTCGACGATCCATTCGAGTTTGCGCGCGTGCAGGCGTTCAACAGCTACCTCTGTTCGACCGTCCACGTCGCACACGCGCATCGGATGCGCGGCTATCGCTGGGCCGATGATCCCGCAGCAATCGCCGACATGCAGCGCAAGGTTCCCGCCACCATCGGTGACTGCTTCGAGTTGATCGAGACCACGATGCTGGAAGGCCCTTGGGTGATGGGCGCGCACTACACGGTGTGCGATCCGTACCTGTTTACCCTTTCCAGTTGGCTCGACGCCGATGGCGTCGACGTAGCGCGCTTTCCGAAGGTCGCAGCGCTGCAAGAGCGTATGAACGAACGGCCTGCGGTACGGCAGGCACTGGCAGCGCAACATCGTTAAGAAAGTGTTCGAGCAAGCGCCGAACCGAGCATCCGGAGCGCGCGACCCATCGACGCTGCGGCGACATCGTTTTACCAGCGCCGTCGTCTGTGTCCTGGGTTGCTGGCTCGCGACACCGGCAGCCGCAGAGTGGCGCGCGTTGGCGAGTCTCGCGCAGACGGGCGCACGCGTCAGCGCCTCTGCAATCGACCTCACCGACAACCGCGTGATTCAACAGTTGAACGCTGATGTCCGGCTGACCCCTGCCTCGTTGACGAAACTCGCAGTTGCGGCGTCTGCCTTGAGCGTTTGGCCAGCTGACCGGATGTTCCAAACACGGCTGCTCGCCGTCGGAGCGATCGAAAGCGGTCGACTGGACGGCGATCTGTTTCTCGTTGGCGCAGGTGATCCATCGCTGACAGGAGAAAGCCTTCTCACACTTGCGGCTCAGGTCAAGAGCATGGGCATCACGTCTGTTGCCGGAAAATTGATTGTGGTGCCGGCGCCGTTTGCTCGCGTGCCGTGTGAGACCCAGGACCGCTGCGACGCACTGTTGCGGAGCGACAAATCCTATGACGCCCCGCTCGCATCGATCGGCGTCGACTTCGGCACTTGGTGCATCGACGTGCGCGCGACGGCGACGGACGCTCCCGCGTCGGTCACGGGTTGTACCGCGCGATTGCCGATTCAGATTCAGGGCACGGTCGCAACGACGCGCGACAACACCGGTCGGGCACTGCGCGTCGAGCGCTTCACCGATCGCGACGGACAGGACACGCTGCGCGTCGGTGGCACGATCGCCGCAGGCACGTCACAGCGCGTCTATCGCGCGATGTCCGATCCGGCGCGCGGCGCGGGTCTGCTGCTCGCTGCAGCTCTGAACAGCGCGGGAATCGATGTCCAAGGCGGACTGCTCGTCAAAGAAGGGGTCGTGCCCGGTGACGCATATCTGGTCGCTGCGGTCACGGGCCTCACCTTGAAGGAGCAACTCGGTCGAATGCTGCGCTTCTCCAACAACTACATCGCAGACGTGCTGACCTTGACGTTGGCTGCCGACATGGACGACCCGGCACCAACCACCCTCGCAACGGCGGCGCAGGTTCTGTCGAATTTCATGCTTCGAACCCAGCCGTCGACGAATCGCACGCAACGATCGCCGCCGCTGCTCGATAGCGGTAGCGGACTCACACCGGAGAATCGCCTGTCCGCCAACGATCTCGTTCGGCTGCTGGTCTACGAATATCGTGACACGCGCAACTTCGGTCCGTTCTACGGCGGTCTGGTAATCCCCCGCCAGAGTCCGTTCAACTTTCTGCGCAACGGCAGCGCCGCATGGCAGGATCGCGTCGCCCTGAAGACCGGCACGATGGACGATCCGCATTCCGTCTGCGGCGTGGCCGGATTCCTCCGAAAGAAAGATGGCGGCTGGATCGGCTTCGCGGCGATCGTCAATGGCGGCACGACGCAAATGCGGCGCGTGCCGTTGTACAAGGCGCTCGAAGCAATCCGCGGCGATATCGAGCAACTGCTGATCCGATACTGACGAACGCTCAGGGTGCGCGTTGCGTGTACTGCTCGATCCAGCCGAAGAGCCGGGCAAGGCAGGCGCGCCGTTCCGGTGGCAGATAGCCGAAGTTCAGACCGCGATCGGTGAACTCCCAATAGTGCGGCCGCCGTTCCGCTTCCAGTTCCTTCCTGATACGTTCGAGACGCACCAGGCGCTCACCGGCCAAGTCCCGGCAGACGCGCCGCGCGCGCGTTTCATCGCCCCGCACGACGAACAACGTCGCCAATTGCAGTTGCGCCTTGCGTACGCCGAGCAGGCTTTCTTCCTGCGTCTCGCTACGGATCTCCTGATCGAGTTCGAGCACGACCGACAGCAGGTCGTCGATCAGTCCCGGGGCGTTGTCCAAACTCGCCTCTGTCAGTCGCACCAGATCGCCGGCTGCGACTTCCAACAGAAACGACTGGCCGCGCTGGTGTGCAAACTGCCCGTAGAACTTGAAGTGACCGGCAATCTCGCGAACAGCATCATCGAGACCCTGGTTGATCAGTGCGTGGGCCATCAGCCGGTACTGATTCATCACGTAGTACGACGTGCGGTTGTCGATGGCATTGATCGACGTGCGCAGATAGCTGTTGAAACAGCGTACACATAGATCGAGCAGATCGCGATTGCGTCTGCCTTCGGCGATGCCGACGCGGCCGGTCTGAATCGCGATGAGGTTGGCCACTTCGCGCGCGTCGGGAACACAGTGCGTCATCAGCGACAGATACTGCCGAAACACCTTCACCTCGAGCCACAGGTTCTGCGATTCGATTTCCGCCAGCACACTTTCGGCAAGTGAAACGAAGTCCGGATCATTCGCCACCGGGCCTTCTACCGTGAACCACTTCGCCGGCAGATTCGGTCGCAACGCCTGATAGTCGATCACCAGTTCGTTCAGTGCATTCACGCACGCCATTGCGATGCTGCGATCGCTCTGTTCGGTGGCACTACGAGCAACGTCCTGCAGTTCGTCGATGGCGTCCTGCACCCCGCGCTTCACCGTTTCGGTCGGCGTAATCTGCGCGCGCTGCACGAATCGATACGCAGAGCCTTTGATCTTTTCGATGATCGACAGCGGTGACAGGAATCGGAACACGAACGCAAAGTACGGCAAAAGTACCAAAAGGCAGATCGTGATCAGCGCGAGCGTGATGATGAACGCCGCTCCGGGAACGCGCGGCACCTCTCCGGTGTCGCGGCTGATCGCAATCCATACGCATAGAATTGTCGTCACGACCATCAACGACATCACCGCGATGTTGATGGGCTCGCGCACGAACAACCAAGTGATTCGGTAGTTGTACCGGTTGGCCGCGAGTTCCACGATGATCGCCGACACGGTGATCGCTATCGCGAGGAGTCCACCCATTACCTGGGAGGCACCCATCAGGATGTCGGTTTGCGCATCGCCATCGAATCGTGCCATCCAACCGATCGGATCGGTGATGACCGCGAGTCCGACCCCATCGAGCCACGCGCTGGCCACGTAGATGAGCAGTGTCACCGCTGCCAGAGCAAAGAACGTTGCCGTGGGCACAACGATCGCGACGCGACGCAGCCGCGCGCGCTCGGGCACGATGCCGGTCAATTCGAATCCCGCAGAGGCATCAATCGTTACCGGGGCTGCCAACCAAATCACTCGTGCGCAACATCTTGCCCCAAATCACGTCGCGGCAGCAGTCGATTCGACACGATCGTTGTTCCCGTTGCACGCGCGGCTCTGTTAGGCTTTTGGGGATGGTCGGAACGAGGATTCCATAATGCCGTCAGCCTTCAGCGCATGTTGCGCAACGCTTCTGCTGTTGTTTGCGGGGGCCGGTGCCGCGGATCCGGAGCCGGATCCGGCGCCGAACGCGCCCGCGCAGCTCCCGACGTTGCCGCCATGGATGGGTGTCGACGTGATCAAGGCAGCCGTAGCGATGAACATGACCGACGCCCAGAAGCCCGAGTTCAACAAAATTGTCAGTCAGTACCTCACCAATCACTTTGCAATGATTCAGAAAGAAATCAAACGTAACTCGCCCAACCTGCCGATGAGGATCAAGAGCCGCGACCGCTCGCTGGTCCACAAGATGGACGACGCCGCGCACAAGGTGCTGACGAAGGAACAATGGCCCGCATACGAAGACTACAAGAAAGCGCTGAACGAGGGGCTTGCCAAGGCCGCCGAAGCCGCCCCGCCCGTTCCGTCGGAACCGCGGTCTGGACCCGCTGTTAGATAGCGCTGCGCGTCGGCTGCGCTCACATTCACGGTACAAATTGGATACCAGCCGCAACATGGCTACACCACCTACGCAGCCTTTCTCCACGGTAACCGCGTAACGTCTACTGGAACTTGCAGTATCGGTACGCGGCCATGAGATACCTGATTGCTACGTTTCTCCAACTGTTTGGCGCGGCCGCACTGGCACATCCTCCGCAAGGATCCGCAAACGAAATCGAACATAGCGCGCTCGTTGCCGATCCGTTCTTCACCGAGTACGCCTGGGGCGTGCAACGGCTGCCGATGGACGGCGGCAGAATCTACGGATGGCGCGTAAATGACCGGCTGACGTTCGGCCGCCTGCAGGGCGAGACCGACGAATTCGGATTCAGCATTCAGTTGAATGCGCGCCAGCGATTCGAGATGACGACCGAGGGGGTTCGCTGGCGTAGAGCAATCGGCGGCGCGCGCTGACAGCTTTCCTGGCCGGGTTTCGATTTCCACTACAATAGGCGCCTTAGCAGAGCCGCTCCCCGAACCTTGACCGCTCGAGCCGATCCAGATCCGTTGCAGGAACCGCAGCGCCCTTCGGCGCTTTCGCCGCTGCTCCATCCGGTGTTCCGCGGTGTGTGGGTGGCCAGTACGTTTTCCAATCTCGGCGGCATGATCCAGTCGGTCGGGGCGTCCTGGTTGATGTTGTCGATCGCCCAATCCGCCGACATGGTCGCGTTGGTGCAGGCTTCGGTCACGCTACCGATCATGCTGCTTTCGCTCATTGCCGGCGCAGTCGCAGACAACCTCGATCGCCGGCGCGTAATGCTCGCTGCTCAGACTTTCATGCTGATCGTATCTGCTGCCTTGTCGGCGTGCGCGTGGAGCGGTTTGATCACCCCGTGGTTGCTGCTGCTATTTACGTTTCTGATCGGCTGCGGTGCGGCCTTCAACGCACCGGCCTGGCAGGCTTCCGTCGGCGACATGGTGCCGCGCCCGGAAGTACCGGGTGCGGTCGCGTTGAACAGCATGGGCTTCAATATGGCGCGCAGTGTCGGCCCGGCGATCGGAGGCGCAATCGTTGCCGCCGCCGGCGCCGCGGCCGCGTTCGCGATCAACGCCGTCAGCTACACGGCGCTGATTTTCGTGCTCACCCGCTGGCGCCGACCTGCGCCCGTGCACCTGCTGCCGCCCGAGACGCTCGGTATCGCCGTCGCTGCGGGCGTTCGCTATGTAGCGATGTCGCCAGCGATTCGCATCGTGCTGATCCGCAGCGCGCTGTTCTGCATCGGCACCAGCGCGGTGATGGCGCTGATGCCGTTGATCGCGAAAGTGCTGGTCGCCGGTGGACCACTGACCTACGGTCTGCTGCTTGGCGCATTCGGTGTCGGTGCGGTGACCAGCGCGGTCAGCATCGCCCGCCTGCGACAGTCGCTGTCCACCGAAGCCATCGTTCGCCTGGCGAGCATTTCGTTCGCCGTCGCCGCGCTGGCCGCCGCATTGAGCAGTTATTTGCTGCTCACGATGGCCGCGTTGCTCGTCGCCGGCGCCGGCTGGGTACTGGCGCTTTCGACCTTCAACGTCGCCGTACAAATGTCCGCTCCACGCTGGGTGGTGGCACGCGCGTTGTCGCTGTACCAAATGGCCGCGTTCGGTGGGTTGGCCGGAGGCAGCTGGTTGTGGGGCGTGGTTGCCAAACACGAAGGTGTCAGGATGGCCCTGCTGCTGGCGACGGTCGTCATGTTCGCCTGCGTGCTGCTCGGCCGTTGGCTGCGACTCGCACAGGCGGAGTCGCTCAACCTCGATCCATTGCGAATCTGGCAAGAACCCGTCACCGCCGTTCCGGTCGAATCTCGAACCGGCCCGGTTGTCGTCACCGTGGAATACGTCATCCGCGAAGGCGACGTGCTGGCGTTTCTGCGCGCGATGTCCGAGCGACGTCGCATCCGACGCCGTGATGGCGCACTCAACTGGGCGTTGCTGCGTGATCTTGCAGACCCCGAGGTCTGGATCGAACGCTATGAATCGCCAACCTGGCTGGACTACATCCGGCTCAACACTCGTCTGACCCATGACGACGCCATCATCCCCGAACGCATTCGCGCTTTGCACCGAGGCCCTGAACTACCCCGCGTGCGCCGTATGATCGAGCGCCAAACCAGCTCGCTACCGGCGGCGGGACACCCACACGATCCCCACGAACTCACCGAACCGCTGACCGATCCGGCACGCTCAGCATAGCGACCGGCTACGCTGTCCCCATATCGATCAACAACACCTCTGCGTTCGCGGCGTTTGTGAACGAGATCCTACCGACCGCCTCGATCGACATGCCATCCCCGGCCGCCAGCGATTCGCCGTTCACGTCGAGTTTCCCGCGCGCAACCTGCACCCAGGCCTTGTGATCTGCGCGTAGTTCGTGCACGGCAGATTGTGTTCCGGTGAGCAAGGTTGCGAACAGATCGACGTCCTGATGGATCGTCACTGAACCATCGCGGCCGTCGCGCGAGCCAACCAACCGAAGCCGCCCGGTTTTCTCCTCGCGCGTGAACGTCCTCTGCTCATAGCTCGGCGGCAACTCATTCTGACCCGGCAGAATCCAGATCTGTAGGAAATGGACGAGATCGCCGTTGGAATGATTGAACTCGCTGTGTCGAACGCCGGTACCGGCGGACATACGTTGCACATCACCCGGCCGAATGATCGAGCCGGTGCCGATGCTGTCCTTGTGTTCGAGCGCACCATCGATCACGTACGAGATGATCTCCATTTCCCTATGGCCATGCGTGCCGAAACCCTGACCCGGCTGAACCCGATCCTCGTTGATGACCCGAAGCGGTCCGTAGCCCATGAACTTCGGATCGTGGTAGTCGCCAAACGAGAACGTGTGGCGGCTGTTGAGCCAGCCGAGATTCGCGCGGCCCCGGTCTTCGGCGCGGCGTATTTCCAACATGGTGATCTCCTGGATGAAGGTGTCTGCCTGTCAATCAACACCCTCATCATGGGTACTCGGTTTCCAAAGACAATCACCCAAATCCGATCCGTCCCCAGCGCCCAATGTGGCCTCTGGTACTGTGGACCGGTGTTGAAGCCGTTGGACCGACCATTGAATACGATTCTCCAAACCATTCTCGATGTCGGCGAATTCGAAGATCCGGACGGACAACTGATCAAAGTGCGCGCGAACATTCCGCGCGAAGAAGGCGAGTTCCTGCGGCAGATTGTGCAGGCGGCAAACCCGACGGTGTCGATCGAAATCGGTCTCGCATACGGCGTGTCGGCCATGTTCATTTGCGATGCGCTGCAGAAGACGCCCGCCACGCGGCACATCGTGATCGACCCATACCAGCAGACAGCGACGTGGGGTTTCGGCGCCGGATTGGCCAACCTGAAGAAGGCCGGACACGAAGATATCGTCGAATTCCACGCTGCAGACTCTCAACACGTTCTGCCAAAGCTCGACACAAGCGGGCTCGAGGTCGATTTTGCGTTCATCGACGGAGGTCATACGTTCGACCATTGTCTGATCGATTTCTTCTACATCGACCGGATGCTGCGCGTCGGTGGCATCGTTGCCTTCGACGATTCGAACTGGCCACCGATCGCCCGGGTCATCCGCTTCATTCTCGCCAACAGGAACTACCGCGTTCACGCAGCGCTGGCTCCGGCGCGACGGCGCAATACCTCACTCCAGCGCCGCATCCGGCTCGGCAGCGCGCGGCTTGCTGCACGAAGCTCCAACGCGGTGGCCGCGCTGTTCAAGCCGCAGATACTCAAAACCGATGAATCGCTGGGGATCACCGGAGGCAGGTGCCTGGCGCTGACCAAGCTCGCCGACGACACGCGTCATGGTGCCGACCCGAGCGAGCATCAGGATTTCTGAGACGAGACCGTCGTCGCGTCGATCGGCCAATGCGCGCAGACGTGCTACCCGGCGCTGGGTAGCACTACGGCGACCACCCGACGATTCTGGTCGCGACCCTCAGCGGTGTCGTTGGAGGCAACGGGGTTCGCTTCACCGAAGCCTTCAGCGTTGACCCGGGCAGCGTCAATGCCAAGCTTGTCGACGAGCACTTTAGCCACAGCTTCGGCACGTTTCTGCGACAACTTCTTGTTACCCGCCGCAGAACCGCGATTGTCGGTATAGCCTTCGATGCGAACCGTGGTTTCCGGATACTGCTTCATCAACCCGGCCACGTCGGTCAACACACCGCCGGTCACGTCACCCTTGATGGTGGCCGATCCGCTCGCGAAATCGACCTTCAACGTGAAGTCTTTTTCTGCGGCCAGGTGTGGCTGGCAGCCCGTCTCGTCCACTTTTTCGCCGGCCGGCGTGTTCGGACACTTATCGATCGAATTCGGCACACCGTCGTTGTCCGCATCGAGTTCGCATCCGTTATCGTCTACGGTCACCCCAGCCTCGCTGTTCGGACACTTGTCCATCGAATCCGGAATGCCATCACCATCCGTGTCAGGTGGCGGCGCCTGAACGACCGGCGCCGGTGGTGGCTTCGGCGGAGGCGACGATTCGCCACATCCAACGATCAACAACAAAGAGGTCAATCCAAACACCAGCGCACGCATATTGCACTCCGCTCCCTTCAAGTTCACCGCGCATCCTTGGCGATGCCGATTCATACCGATTCGACCAGGCGCGGTCGAGGACGTTCCACCGGGCAGCTTGATCCAAATGACGTAGTGCTTCAATCACATTGCGCAGCCGATCGCCTGCCCCCTCCGGCCGGCAATCCAAATGCGAACCTGCGAAATCAACTATCCTCCCCGCTGAAGGCCACTCAGACCCCGGACTTCAACAGGAGATCCCGATGGCGTATCGACACATCGATGTGGAGCAGCGTGGCCGCATTGCGATCATTCGGCTCAATCGGCCGCAATACCGCAATGCGCAATCACGGGTGATGCTCGACGAAATGACCATGGCCTTCGCCGACGCCGACCGCGACAACGGGGTTCATGTGGTGGTCCTGGCCGGTGCCGGCGATCATTTCTCGGCCGGCCACGATCTGGGTACCGCCGAGGAGGTCGAGGACCGCGACACCAAACCGTTTGGCGACGGGGCGTTGGGTCGCATCCATCGTTCGTGGCATCTATATGTCGAGAGTTCGCTGCGCTGGCGAGATCTGAAGAAACCGACGATCGCGCAGGTACAGGGCTACTGCATCTTCGGCGGTTTTCTGATTGCGTCGTGCATGGACATCATCATCGCGGCCGACAATGCGCAGTTCCTGCCGTCACATCTGCAGTTGTTCACGGCGCCTTGGGACATCGGCGTACGGAATGCGAAGCGCATCCTGTTCGAGAATCGCTTCATTCCAGCGACCGAGGCAAAACACCTGGGACTCGTCTCGGAGGTCGTCGCTGTCGACCAACTGGAAACAGTGGTAATGGCGCAGGCCGAACGCTGGGCCGAGAACGATCTGTTGACCTTGCGGATGCTGAAGCAATCGATCAATGGTGCACAGGACGCGATGGGCTATCGCAATGCGCTCCATGCGACCCACTCGAGCTACATGGTGCTGGAGATGACGCGCGCCGAACGCGAAGCGAATCTCGAGCCCGGACCGCGCCAGCTGGGCGGCGTAGCAGCCGCGTTGGCGAAGCAGCGCGAACGAGGTGCGTAGGTCAAAGACAGATCCGTATGCTCGACCCAACCGCCGAACGAACGATGCCGGACTCGAAGACGACGGATCAAGATCCACAAACGCCGCCCCCGCAATCGTTCGAGGAATACTTCGCTTTTGCCGGGCGCGGTCAGAGCGATCAGATCCTCGATCTGGACACCGCCGGTGTCAATGTCGTGCGCAATCGCTACCGCAAAGCGCGGATCCTCGACACCTGGCGCTCCACCGCCATCTGCGGCAACGACATTTCCTCCAGCGTACTGTACGTCTCGGCGCTGTGCGCTGCGCAGGCGGGCATGCTCGCACCACTGGTACTGGTGCTGGTGGGTGCGCTGCTGTATCTGTACCGCAAGATCTATGCTGAGGTCGGTAGCGCGTTACCGTTGAATGGCGGCACCTACACGCTGCTGCTGAATACCACCAACAAGCGTCTCGCAGCAGCGGCCGCGGGTCTGACCTTGCTGTCATATGCCGCGACTGCGGTGGTCAGCGCGACCGATGCGATGCACTACGGACACAATCTCGTTGCCAACCTCAACGTCTTCTGGGCAACACTCGGCGTGCTCGGTTTCTTCGCGCTGCTCAACATTCTGGGACTGCAGGAATCTTCGCTGGTAGCGCTGGTGATCTTCGTGATCCACATCCTCACGCTCACTGTATTGGCATTGTCCGGCATTATCGCGGTGATCTCGGATCCAACCACATTTCAATTCAACTGGGCTTTGCCACCGACCGCGACCATAGGACACGCCCTGTTCTTCGGCTTCGCTGCGGCGATGCTCGGCGTCAGCGGTTTCGAGAGTTCTGCAAACTTCATCGAACAACAGAAGCGCGGCGTCTTTCCGAAAACACTTCGAAACATGTGGATCACGGTGATCGTGTTCAATCCGCTGATCAGTCTCTTGTCCTTCGGCTTGCTGCCATTGTCGAACGTGCAGGCCGCCCCACCGGATCTGTTGGCGCGGATGGGCGGACGCACGATCGGACACGCGTTCGCATCGTGGATCAGCGTCGATGCGATGCTTGTGCTGTGCGGCGCGGTGCTGACGAGCTATGTAGGCGTGAACGGCCTGGTAAGACGCATGGCGCTCGACGAGTGCCTGCCGCCTTTTCTACTGCACGTGAATCGGTGGCGCGAGACGAATCACTGGATCATTCTCGGCTTCGCCGCCTTATGTGCATCGATTCTGTACGCGACCGCGGGCAACCTCGCCGACCTCGGCGTCGTCTATGCGCTCGCATTCCTCAGCGTCATGGCACTGTATGCCGTCGGCAACATGCTGCTGAAGATCAGACGTACGCGCCTGCCACGAACCGTCCGCGCAAGCTGGCCGACAGTGATCGTCGCACTCGCCGCGGTGCTGGCCGGTCTCGTGGGCAACATGATCGTCGGCGCACGCGATGTCGCGGTGTTCGTCGAATACTACGGTATCGGTCTGGTTCTAATCGCCGCAGTGTTCCTGCGGATCCAGCTGATGAAGGTGGTTCTGTTCGCATCGAGAATGGTGCTGCACAAAATCGGGCGCACCAACGCAGCGATCGGGGCGTACGTCTTGAATAAGATCGACGAGATCAGCCGCCGACCGGTGATCTTCTTCTGTCCCGATGACGATGTCGTCGATGTGAATCGCGCCATCCTCTATGTGCTCGCCAACGAGCAGACTCGCTGCTTGCGCGTCGTGCACGTGTTCGAAAAGGAAACCGCGATTCCACCGAAACTGCAGGAGCACGTCGAGATGCTCGACCGCCTCTATCCGCAGATTCGCATCGATTTCGTGTCGGTCAAAGGCGAGTTCGGCCCCGAGTTGGTCGAACGGTTATCGAGCAGACTCGGCATCCCGAACAACATGATGTTCATAGGCACACCGGACGGAGCGTTTCCGCACGAGATCGATATGCTGGGCGGAGTTCGGGTGATCATTTAGCGTCATCAGATGACGCGACTACGCCAACCCGCCGTCACTGAGCCAGCGCGGCCTTCTCCTTCGCCATACGACCGGTCACGATGGGCGACGCGAACGCAGCCGCGAGATAGCGCGCGAGCTTCGGGTGCTTGCTGCCATCGACCGCGAAGTCTCCATACTGTGCCTGCAGGAAGCACGTCACCACCGAGATGTCCGCGATCGACAGCGCGTCGCCAACGAAATAGCCGCTGTCCGGCGCGATCGACTCCAGGTAGTCGAGCACGGGCGGCATGCCGTTCGTCAGGATATCGTCGACGACAGCTTCGTCAGTCGGCTTGCCCATCATCTTCGGATACAGAAATCGCTGTTGGAAAAGCCCCGCGCAGTTCTCGATGGCTTTGGTGTCCGCGTATTCCTCTACCCACAATGCGCGTGCCTCCACCTTGGGATCGGCGGGAAAAATCGGCTTCTCGGGAAACACCCGCTCGAGGTAGCGGCAGATTACGCTGGAGTCCGGGGTTGTGAATTCGTCGTGCTGCAGCACCGGGATCTTGCCGAGCGGGCTCATCGCGCGGAACGCGGGGCTCGAATCGCCGGGGAACACTGGCAGATTCTCGTGTTGAATCCCCTTGACGTCCAGCGCGAGGAGCACTTTGCGCACGAACGGCGACAGGGGATGGCCGTGCACTTTGATCGTCATGTCGAATTCCCTTGGATCCGGTGGGTGGGCAGCGACGTTAGCAGAGAACCGCTCTGGAGTTAACTGCGCCACTCACGAGGCGACGTGAATCTCCTGCAGAATGTCGTTCAGGCGCGATGACCACGCCGCGTCCATCGTCGCCGTCCAATCCGAGCCAAGCGCCTCGCGGACCGTGTCGCGCACCGCGCAGAACAGGTTCTCGTACATGTTCGGCCGCACGCCGTAACTCAGATGGTTTTTCGTTTCGAAACGAATGTAATCGCGCTGCTCCTCCACTGGGTCACCCATGAGAAGCAGCAGTACGCTTTCGAGCATGCGCCCGCGCATGTGCGGGTCGACCAACCACATCAGTTCGCGGGACTCCGGACAGCGCGCGAAGTACGCTTCATAAACCCGCGCAGTAATGTCGCCAGCGCGCGCGCCCGCCAGCTCGAAAGATTGCACAATCGCTTCATCGGCCAAGTTGGACACTCTCTGTTCGAGCGCTGTCGCTCATGCGGGCGTTATTGTGGGCGCGGTCGCGACCGCCGTTGCGGGATCGTAAAAAGGCTGACAGCCGCTGACGGTGACGCGACGCAGCACCCGACGATGCGGGAAGTAGTCGCTGGCGGCGTAGTGTTGCACCGCGCGGTTGTCCCAGAAGGCCACCGAACCGGGTCGCCACTTGAAGCGGCAGGTGTATTCGGGACGCTCATGCTGACGCAGCAACTGGGCGACGATCTGTTGGGATTCGGCTGCCTCGAGCGGTTCTCCGTTGTGCGCGTCATAGAGCGAATCGTGTCGCAGAAAACCACCGTGGATGTACAGCGCGGTCTTGCCGGTTTCGGGATGCGTGCGCAGCAGCGGATGACTGACGCCGAACGGAATCTCCCGCTTGATCTCGTCCAGCACCGCCTCGGGAATGCCGCGCTGAATGAACGCGCGATAGTCATTGATACCATGCAGATGCTCGATGCGCTTCTGAAGTTCCGTCGGGAGGCCGAGATAGCACGCGTGGCTATCGGAAAACAGCGTGTCGCCTCCAATGGGCGGTACTTCGACGGTTTGGGCGATCGAGCCGAGCGATGGTCGCTCCATCCAGGTCACGTCGGTATGAAAGCCGTTCTCCGTTCCCGGGTTGTTCTCATCGTGCACGATTTCGAGAATGTATGGATTTTTCCCGGGCTTGCCAAAGGGGAAGGCGTCCAAGCCACCGAAGCGTCTCGCGAATCCGACCTGCTGCTCCTCATCGAGATTCTGGTCGTGGAAAAAAACGACCTTGCGCTCGAGCAGCGTATCGCGAATGAGCTGGATCGCCTCCGGCGCAATTGTCGCCTTGAGATCGACGTTGCGGACGACCGTACCGATCGTGATGCCGAGGTGTTCGAATTCGAACCCGAACGCATCGGCACGCGCCTGCAGCGCCGCGGAAACGGGGCGCCTTCCCATACGTTGGTATTCCAGTGCCACGCCCAACGGGATGCGGTTCTGTGGCGGAAACAACTGATTCAACGAGCGCGCGCCGGCCGTCGAAGTTCTGCGCCGTTCCGCACGCAGACGCTGCAGCGTCTCCGCCGTTCGAATTGCTGCGCGGTTGTAGGCGTCCGTCGTTTGTGTGGCGGCGGCCGGGTCGCTCGTCTGCATATCAATTGCTCCCGATCATCGATTTGGGCAAAACCGCCGCTTCGGTTCCGGCTACCACCCCGCTGACCCACCCTATTGCTTGACGGGAACGATCGTCAATTTCATTCGCGCGCCGCTCGTTGAGATACCTGTACCGGCTTGCTCTTGGATGACAACCACCCACCGGGATGCGATTCAGCCATCTAAGTCAACAGCCATTGACATCAGTGACGGCCTCGAGCAAATTCATCCTCGCCAGCCACTCGACAGGATCGAAGCCATGAACGTCGCCGCGAAAATCGATGCCGGTGCAGCCGCCGCCGATGCATATGCCACACCACTCGACGAGATCAATCCCGCCAAGGCCGAACGGTTCCAGTCGGACACCATCTGGCCGTACTTCGAGCGCTTGCGCCGCGAAGACCCCGTTCACTTCACCGCCGAAAGTGAGTTCGGACCGTACTGGTCGGTCACGCGTTGGGACGACATCATGGCGGTCGACACCAATCCTCAAGTGTTCTCGTCGGCCGAGGGCATTGCGCTTGCGAATCTGCAAGCCATCGCCGAGCAGGAAAAGATCATGGGCCCACGACGGCGCGGCGGCGCCGGGTTCATTACGATGGATGCGCCGGATCATATGCCGCGACGCAAGGCCGTCAGCCCAACGGTCGCGCCGCGCAACGTCGCAAAGCTGGCGCCTCTGGTCCGCGAACGCGCTGGCAGGATTCTCGACAACCTGCCGATCGGTCAGGAATTCGACTGGGTCGACCGGGTTTCGAAAGAACTGACGGCGATGACTCTCGCGACGCTGTTCGATTTTCCATTCGATCAGCGCCGCAAGCTCACCTACTGGTCGGATATGTTCACCAACATGCCGGGCTACGGACCCGTGACCAGCTGGCAACAGAAGGGCGAGGCCATCGCCGAGTGCTTCGGCGCCTTCCAAGAGCTGTGGAATCAGCGCGTCAACGGCGAGCCCGGTAGTGACCTGATCTCGATGCTGGCGCACAACCCAGCCACACGGAACATGGCGCTGGACGAGTACCAGGGCACCGTCGTGCTGTTGATCATCGGCGGCAACGACACCACCCGGAACACCATTTCTGGCAGCGTCTACGCGCTGAACAAATATCCCGCGCAGTACGACAAACTGCGCGCCAACCCCTCACTCGTTCTGCCGATGGTCTCGGAGACGATTCGTTGGCAGACGCCGCTTGCACACATGCGGCGCGTTGCCACGCAGGACATCGAGATGCGCGGCAAGACAATCAGAAAGGGCGACAGCGTTGCGATGTGGTACGTGTCGGGAAACCGCGACGAGTCGGCAATCGAAAACCCCAACGATTTCGTCGTCGACCGTGCGCGGGCGCGCGAGCACCTGTCGTTCGGCTTCGGTGTCCACCGCTGCCTCGGCAACCGCGTAGCCGAAATGCAGCTGACCATCATCTGGGAAGAGATCATGAAGCGCTTCCCAACGATCGAGCTCGTGCGCGAACCCACCCGCACTTATTCCTCGTTCGTTCATGGCTATGAGAGCATGCAGGTGGTGATCCCAACGCGCACCTGAACGCCCGGATCGATTTTGATGAATGACACTGCGACCGTCGGGCGCGTTCGCGCTGCGCCCCGCAAACGCGACGCCGACGCGACTCGCGCGGCGATCCTCGAGGCGGCCAAGACGCAGTTCGCGCTGCAGGGTTACGACCGCGCCGCCCTGCGTGACATCGCCGGCGAGGCGCGTATCGACGTCGCGCTGATCAAGCGCTACTTCGGCGGCAAGGAAGCTCTGTTCACCGCGGCGCTGAAGGCGTCGTTCCGATCCGATCCCCTGCGCGACTGGGATCGCCGGACCTTCGCCCGCGACATCGCAATGATGATGGCCGACAACACCGGTACCGACGAGAAGAACACGCACAGATTCCAGTTCCTGCTGCGAGCGGCGACCTCACCAACCACCGCGCCGCTGCTCGATGCCGCCGTTCAGGAGCGCTTCCTCGGGCCGATCCGACACTGGCTGGGCGGCGAAGATGCGCCGGCCCGCGCCCGGGTACTGGCTGCGGTCTTCATCGGCTTTCTGGTTGAACGGCTCATTCGAAACCGACCGCTCGCGGGTCGAGAGCGAGAGGCTTTCATCGAGCGCGTCACCTCGATCTTCGAATCCGTCAGTCCCGATTCGGAGTCCTTGACGTAGCGGATCGCGCCCAACGAACCTCAGGAGATCGCCAACACGGTTCTCGGGCCGCGCAGCGATCAGGCGAGCTACATCGGAGGCGCGGCGCCGCCGAATTCGCGGCCCACGCCCGGCGGCCCGTCCAGGATGAAGAATCCGTTTGCTTCGGCGCCGATCGGCTCCCACAGCTTTTCAGCCATGTAAAACGCAATCGGTCGCCGCATGACCCGCTCGACCAGCCAGCCCAAGACCTCCGTATCGATGGTCTTGTATGCAAACACGGCCCCAGACGGATGAGCACGCTCGATGTTGCGAGCGGCGTCCGCGAAACGGACGACGTTCCGGACAATGGCATCTTCGTGATTCCGCGCTGCTATTCCAGGATTGTCGAAGTCGTATCGCTCTTCGTAGTCCACCCCCGATTTCATCTCGAGGACCTGCCGAATCGTGACGCCGCGGTAAGCACCGTCCTTCAACTCGGGGAGATATTCGACGATTGGATCGTCGAGCGCAGTGATGTTGCCATCCGCGACCGCGAACCCAACCAGCGTCGAGATAAACGACTTGGCCATCGACCACGACATGAAGTGAGTCGTTGCATCGGTGCGGTTACGATAGAGCTCAGTGACGATCACGCCGTCCTTCGTCACCACCAGAGCGTTGGTACAAGTCCTGTCGAGAAACGCCTCGAAGCCGTAAGACTCACCGTGCCACGCAAACGTGATCTGCGGTACGCGATCTTCGCGCGTCAGCTGCCACACCCGACCCGACCGGCCGACCAGACGAGTGTCGAAGATGTCTGCCATTTCGTGGAAGTAAAAGCTGTTTGCCTCCCCTTTGAGAATTTGTCTGCGGACCTGCTGAATGGCGGGAGACACGAGGGATGCGCGCTCCGCGGCATCCACTGGAGCAGTTCGCTCCGAGACTCGGCCCACGCGGGACACCCAAGCGCGAGAATCACCAACCCCGCCGTCTTCAGTAGAGCAGCACCCACTCGACAGTCGATCATGATCGATTCCGGAACGATTGAATTTCGGACAAGGCAGCACTGCACCGCAAGCTGTCGAATGAAAGGCCGACCCGACGCCTCCCTCATTGGGCAACGATTCGCCCCTTATACCAATTGTTGGAATCGTGGAAATCCGCCACCGCGTTGCCCGGTGGAACCAGCGCGTCAAACACGGGGCGGTCGTCTTCAGCGAGCTGCATGTCGAGAACCGGAATCGCATCTTCCATGTGTGCCATGGTGCGGGGTCCGTAAATCGGCGAGGTCACGGCAGGCTGATCCTTGACCCAAAGCAGCGCAAGTTGCGACGACGTCATCCCACGCTCCTGCGCCAGCCTCGCCACCTCGGCTGCCACGGCCAAGCCCCGGTCCGTCACGCGTTTTGCGAAACGCTCCCCCCAATTGGCCGCCCTCGAACCTTTCGGGGCCTTGTCTTCCGGACTATAACGGCCTGCGAGAACCCCCCCAGCGATCGGCGACCAGGGCAGCACCGCCAATTGATACTCCAGACACAGCGGGATGAGTTCGTTCTCGATGCGCCTGTCGAGAAGGTTGTAGGGTGGCTGCTCGCTGACGTAGCGGTGCAGACTGAACCTTTCCGACAGGGCCAACGCCTCCATCACCTTCCACGCAGGATGGGTGCTCGCACCGATGTAACGAACCTTGCCCGAACGTATCAGATCGTCGAACGCGCGCAGCGTTTCGTCGTGTGCGACGTCCAGCGCGGGCCGGTGAAGTTGGTAGAGGTCGATGTGATCGACGCCAAGACGAGCAAGCGAATCCTCGCAGGCCTTGATGATGTGATAGCGGGAGCCGCCTCGATCGTTGATACCCGCACCGACCGGGACGAACACCTTGGTCGCAAGAACGATCCGATCGCGCAGGCCGCCTTCGCGCAGCGCTTTACCCGTGATCCGTTCGCTCTCGCCACCGGTGTAGACGTTGGCGGTATCGATGAAATTGATGCCCGCGTCCACTGCGCGGGCCACGATTGCGATGGCTTCCGCCTCCGGCGTCGGGCCTCCGAAATTCATGGTGCCGAGACAGATCGGCGAAACCTTGACGCCGGTGCGACCCAAAGGACGATACTGCATATGACTCTCCTTCTAGTTTTCGAGCAGTAACCCGCGCAAACGAGATCGCACAGGGGCGGGAGACATGGCACGCCACCGGTTCGCGAGGCACCAAATTACTCCGCTCAGTTCCGGCCCGAGGCCGCAATGACCTTTTGCGCGATCTCCCCGAGCAACCCAATCCGCTCCGGGTGGTGGCCGTTCACCGGAAGATTGAGCGCGACCCCGTCGATCCCAAGGCTCATCGCCTCGGCAATCTGCTCGCCCACCGTGTCCGGATCGCCGAAGATGACCAGCCGGCGCGCCATCGCGACGATATCGTCGTTCCAGCCCTTGACCGCGGCGATGGCCTTGAGGTCGGCATCAGCCTCTTCCATCGTCGGCGCCACCGCGACCATCAGCATCTTGGTCACCGACACCTCGGCGCGATCGCGGCCGAGGTCCTCACAGTGCTTCTCGAGTGCCTCGAGCTTTCTCGGGATGTCCTTCACCTCGCCGGTGAGGTTCGACTCGTCCGCATACTTCGCCACCAGGCGCAGGGTCTTCTTCTCGCCCTGACCGCCGATCATGACCGGAATCGGCGCGACCGGCGCCGGTGAATTGATCGCCTCAACCGCGTTATAGAACTTCCCCGCGACCGTCGGCCGCTGACCCTTGAGCATCGGGACGATGATCGAGAGTGCCTCGTCGAGCTTCTCGAGACGCTCACCGAGGGTTCCGAACTCGAAGCCGTAGCCGATGTGCTCCTGCTCAAACCAACCGGCGCCGATGCCAAGTGTCGCGCGGCCGTGGGACACGTGGTCGAGGGTCGTGATCATCTTCGCGAGCAGCGCCGGATTCCGGTAAGTGTTACCTGTCACCAGCGCAGAAAGGCGGACCTCTTTCGTATGCTGGGCCAGTGCCGAAAGGATCGTGTAGCACTCGAACATCGGCTCATCGGGCGCCCCCAGCATGGGCAGCTGATATAGATGGTCCATCACCATCACCCGGTCGAAACCCGCAGCCTCGGCAGCCTTGGCCTGGGCGACGACCTTGTCGAAGATCTCTTCGGGGCGCGTGTCCGGATAGGTGAAGTTCGGGATCTGATAGCTCAAGCGCGACATGTCCATTTTCTCCTGATCACAGTGATCGAGACATGAAGACTAACATCGGGGTCGTCGCATCGCCCGAAGGGAACCGTTCGCGGCGATCCTGGCTGTTCCTCGGCAACGCCACCGCGACGCCGACGCGCACCAACAGCCGCGCGCCTCGATCGCGTCGTTGGGATCGGTCAGTCCATTCAGGGTCCCGGCGGTCATGGTCCCGGCGGCAACTGCGCCATGAACGGTTGCAGATTCGGATACCCCGTCGTTTCCCAAGCCCCATCGACGAACAGATTCGAACCCGAAATGTATCCGGCATCGTCGCTCGCCAGAAACAGCGCCGCCGCCGCCATCTCCTCCGGTGTGCCCCAGCGCTGCATCGGGATGCGTTGCATGTACGCTGCCTCCACACCGGCGACTTCCTTCAAACCCGCGGTGAGCGGTGTATCGGTGAGACCTGGCGAAACCGTGTTCACGCGAATGCGGTGCGGCGCCATCTCGAGCGCCGCATTGCGCGACAACATTTCGACACCCGCCTTGGCGCAGGTGTATGCCACACCGCCGTACATCGGTACGTGCGAATTCAGCGACGCAATGTTGACGATGGCGCCGCCGTCGCCCTGGGAAATCATCCGGCGCGCTTCGTGCTTCACCGCGAGGAACACACCCTTCAGACAAATGTCGATGATCCGGCTCCACTCCGCTTCCGCGAGCTCCGTGATGGGACCGAAGCCACCGACACCGGCTGCGTTGAACGCCAGATCGAGCCGACCAAAACGTTGCACGGCCGTGTCGACCATCGCCTCGATCTGCGATTCGATGCGCACATCCACCGCCGCAAACAAAACGGCATCACCCAGATCCGATACTGCGTTTAGATCACCCACCACCACGCGGGCGCCCTCGGCCACCAGCCGGCGAGTGATCGCCAGGCCAATGCCCGATGTGCCGCCGGTCACGACCGCAACTCTGTTTTCAAACCTGCCCGCTTGCGTCATCTGCGCACCACCATTCGACGATTTCGCAAACCATGATCGCACGCCGCAATGGCCCGTGGTGGACGGGGGGCATAAGATCGTTCCATGAAGAGACACACCACAACGATATGGCTGCTCGGCTGCAGCCTGTGGCTTTCGGGTTGTTCCGGCGATGACGAGTCGCAGCGTGCTTCGAACGTGGCGGAATCGCCGCCGGATTTCATCTCCGGACGGGTGACCTCCAGCACGACCAAGTTGCCTGAAGCCGGCGTATGGGTGATTGCCGAAACGGACAAGTTGCCGACGCCGTATCGCAAGATCGTCGTCACCGACGACGACGGACGCTTTCTGATTCCGGAACTGCCGGTCGCGCCTTATACGCTGTGGGTGCGCGGCTACGGCCTACTGGATTCGGCAAGATCACTGGCGACGCTCGGCGCCTCGCTGCACCTCGAAGTACAACCAGCGACTGACCCGCGTTCCGCGGCGGCGATCTATCCGGCGAGCTATTGGCTGTCGATGCTGCAGCCCCCGAACCACAGTGCAGACTGGTCGAACCGATTCAAACTCGGCTGCCAGCTGTGCCATCAGGTGGGCTCGCTGATCACGCGCACGCGGGATCGTGCCGGATACGATTTGGGCTTCAAGAAGGCAAGCTACATGAACGCGACAGCCGACAGCCTGGGTCGCACCCAACTGCTCGACTCACTCAGCGACTGGTCCGCGCGCATCGCCGCGGGTGAAGTGCCGGCGTCCCCGCCTCGCCCGCAGGGAATCGAACGCAATCTGGTCATCACCGAGTGGGGCTGGGGCGACACGTTCACCTATGCCCATGACGAGATCGCCACGGACAAACGCAATCCAACGCTGTATGCGAATGGGCCGATTTACGGAGTCGACCTCGGCAACGATCGACTGCTCGCGCTCGACCCTATGACACGTTCGGCAAGCGCAACCAAGACACCGACCCTCGGCGGATACGACACGCCTTGGTGCAACGCGACCTATCCAGCCGCGCGGTGGGTCCGCACCATTGGATGTTGGATTCGGCTCTCTGGGCTGTCCCATCCAATCCGGCATCACCAGCTTCGAGGGCCAATATCCCAATCCGGCGAACCCGCACAATCCGATGATGGATGCGCAGGGCCGCGTCTGGATCACCACTCAGGTGCGTCGCGAGTGGGCACAGGATCTACCCGAGTTCTGTCAGGCGGCGCCTGAAATCGCCAACAACTACCATCATCGCCAGCTCGGTTGGTACGACACCAAGACGGCTCAATATCAGCTGATCGACACCTGCTACGGCACGCACCACCTGCAATTTGATGCCGATGGGGTGCTGTGGATGAGTGGTGACTCTCATGTGATCGGCTGGTTCGATCCCGCAAAGTACGATCCCACCCGTCCTGAAACGTTGCAGGATGCGCAAGGGTGGTCCGAGATCAAAGTGGATACGAACGGCGACGGCACCGCCGACATGGCCATCGTCGGCTTCAACTACGGCATCATCCCCAATCCCGTCGACGGCAGCGTCTGGACCGCGCAACCCGGCGGCGACCCTGGCGGACCTGCAGATGATCGCGGTCGACTGGTTCGTTATGACCCGACGAACAACACGCACGAAACCTACGTCCCACCACGTCCCGGTGCGGGCCCCCGCGGTGTGGACGTCGACAGCACCGGCATGATCTGGGCTGCGCTCGGCGGCAGCGGCCATCTGGCGAGATTCGATCGCGCCAAGTGTCCGCAACACTGGGGTAGTGGTGATCAATGCCCCGCGGGCTGGACCCTCTACCGTAGCCCCGGACCGCGCATGCGAACGGGCGATGATCCGGCTAGCCAGCAGAGCGCAGACTTCCACTACTATCTGTTCGTGGATCAGTTCAACACGCTGGGCCTTGGTCGGGACATCGTCATCATGAATGGCACAGGCTCCGATTCATTGCTTGCCTTCGATCCGAAGACCGAGCAGTTCACGATCATTCGCGTGCCTTACCCACTCGACTCCTATACGCGCGGGCTGGACGGCCGGATCGACGATGCGAGCGCCGGCTGGAAAGGTCGAGGGCTGTGGTTCACCAACGGCCTCGACCCCATCATCCACTCCGAGATACCGCAGTCCTACGTCGGCAAGGTTCAGCTGCGCCCCGATCCATTGGCGCAATGACGACCGCCAACGACTTCAAAGAGGCGCGGTTGGAACTTTCCCAAACCGGCGTGACCATCGTGCCTTCGTTGGTGAGTCGCCCGGAAGCGGCACAGATTCGCGCACGCCTCCTGGCGACGGCCGAGGCATTCCGTCAAAGCGGCGCCAGCACCTTCATGCCGGAACTGGATCCGAACGACCGCAACGTACGGGTGTTCAACCTCATCGGACTGGACGACACCTTTCGCCAACTGATCCTGCATTCTGCCGCGCTGCCCTTCGTGCGCGAACTGCTTGGCGAACATTTCATGATCTCGAATTTCACCGCGAACATTGCGCTGCCGGGCAGCCGCAGCATGGCGTTGCACTCCGACCAGGCATTGGTTGCGCCGGAGCCATGGCTCTCGCCGTGGTCGATGAATGTCATCTGGTGCCTGGACGACATCCACGAAGCCAATGGGGCAACGCGTTATATTCCTGGCAGCCACCGCTATCGGACGATTGGCGATCTTCCGATCGACCCGATGCAACACACGGTGGCATTCGAAGCCCCCGCCGGCTCTCTCGTGATCATGGATGGGCGTGTGTGGCATACGTCTGGCGCGAACGTCACCGCCAACGAAGAGCGTGCGCTGTTGTTCGCCTACTACTCGGCCGACTTCGTGCGACCACAGGTCAACTGGAACGCTCTGTTGTCGGCCGCCACCCAATCGGCATTATCTGGCGAACTGCACGCGCGACTCGGATTGGGACCGGCCGCAAACGTACGCGTTGCTGGCGAGATTCTGTCCGCGAGGTTCCAACAGCAAGGAGCCGCGGATGAGTGAGCAGCCCATCGATCACCTGCCCGTACCGACACGGTATGTTGAACAGGCGCTGGCGGATCTACGGGAATTCGGCTTATGTCTGATGGTGGATGTCCTGGACGCGCCAACGTTGGCGCGCGCACGCGAAGCCCTCTACCGGGCCGCGGACGACGACAGGACGCGGTTTCGCGAGCGCAAGGACTTTGCCCTCGATCAGAACGATCGCAACCAACGCGTCTGGAATCTTCTGAATCGCGATTCGGTGTTCGGCGACCTCGCTGAACACCCCGTCGCGATGCATCTGGTGAAAGCGACGCTCGGTTGGCCTGCGTTGTTGAGCAACATCTCAGGGAACATCACCGACCCGGGCGCGGCGGTGGGTGTGTTACACGCTGATCAGGTGTTCGTGCCGGAGCCGTGGCCCGCGACACCGCAGGGCATCAACGTAGCCTGGTGTCTGGATGACTTTACCGCGGCCAATGGCGCCACCGAAGTTGTCGTTGGCAGTCATCGATGGCACCGGATGCCGAAGGTCAGCGATGCAAACGTCCCAATGCTGCCGGTGATCGCCCGAGCCGGCAGCTTGTTTGCTTTTGAAAGCCGCCTGTGGCACCGCAGCGGCACCAATACCACGCGCGCCAGTCGGCGCGGCGCAGTGTTTCCGTTCTACACCACGCCGATCTACCGGACGCAGGAAAACTGGTTCCTGTCGCTGGATCCTGGGGTGGTGCGATATGCGTCAGAAACGATGCGTACGCTGCTGGCATACAAGTCCGAAGGGTTCGGCCTGGTGTACGGAGAATCCCCTCAGTAAATCCGTCTGTGGTGTCGGGCTACACCGGATTCTGGCACGCCGCGATTTCGTTCTCGGTCACGGCGAGATCCTTAGCGGCGGATGCGAGGTCTTCAGCCGTCGCATTCGCGGTACTGACGTCGTTGATCAAGCGGGCCATCACCTGGTCCGCGCCGAAGTGGCTGGCGGTGCGCGCAACTGCGCTGAACAGGCTGCCGAGGCCGCGCCTCTTCTGAACGCTTTGCGCCTGTTTGATTTTCTGGTTGAGGCGCGCCTGCTGAGCGGCCTCCGGATACAGTTCAAAATGCGGAATAAAACACCGGGGCCGCTTACGCTTCTCAGCACTTCATCCATGGCGCGAGCGCGCTTTCGGCCATCGCAGCCCAATTCCGGTTGGCCGCCGGATTAGCCGGACTGGGATGCGGCAGATAACCGACCGGCATTTGCCCCTGCACCACCGCGCGCGCCCTCCCTTCGGCAAAACGCCCGATACCGATCACGGCAGCCGGCACCACCACGTCAAGCAACGAACGCAACGCCGCGTCGCACGCCGCGATCAGCGGATCGGATTCGACCCGGCGCAGTTTGTCCGGCGGCAGATTGCGGCCGTCTTTGATGAACAGCAACGGACAATAATTCCACACGAAGAACCGTTCGAAAAAATGTTCCGCGCGGCCGAAGCGCTCGCGCGCCCAACCCCAGAATCGGCTGCCGCTGCCTTCGCGCCGATGACAGTCGAATCCGGTGAGCGGGTATTTGGGATGCTGCAACGGCAAGGGTCGCCGCAGCGGTGCCTCGATGCCCACCCAGTCCCGTGCCATCACCACATCGCCGAACGGCACGCCGGTCTGCGCCATGCCCCATGGCCCGGGGTTCATGCCCAACAGCAGCACACGACCGCGTTCCTTGCCGTAGCGCTGCAAGTAGGTGCGATGTGCCGGCCACGCGTAGCGCAACGGATTGTAGATATGGCTCGGCGAAACGAATTCGAGCACATCCACCGCGCGGCCCAGACGTTGCGCAACATTGACAGCCGCGTTAAGGGGCGGCACTTTCAATGCGCTCAACGTTCACCGAGCGATTCGTCGAGCGTCTTGCGGAGCGGCTTCAGCAGTACGTCCATCAGCGACCGCCGGCCCGTGCGGATATCCACCCGTGCAGTCATGCCAGGCACGATTTCCAGAACCCGTCCGGCGGTGGTTCGAACCGGAGAACTGTCGGGTTTCACATGCACGCGGTAGTACACCTCGGTGCCTCGCGCGGATTCATCTTTCAGCGTGTCGGCACTGACGTAGATGACTTTTCCGGGGGCAGAACCATAAATGGTGTAATCGAACGGGTCGAAACGGATCGTGGCGGGGAGGCCCGGCTCGACCCGGGCAATGTCGGCGGGCTTGACGCGGCATTCGACCAGCAGTTCGTCGTCGATCGGCACGATCTGCATGAGTTCGTCGCCG
Source organism: uncultured Gammaproteobacteria bacterium (assembly GCA_963812255.1). Classification (GTDB taxonomy): domain Bacteria; phylum Pseudomonadota; class Gammaproteobacteria; order Pseudomonadales; family Azotimanducaceae; genus DATJGR01. Next base: position 126,406 of record CAWEUM010000005.1, read on the forward strand.
GGGCCGAGGACACCGCCAACCGTGGTGACGCGGATATTCTTGACGATGCCGGGAACCAGCGCGGTGAACACGCTGTTGGTCTGCTCCTCGAGTTTGCGGATCAGCAACTGTTCGTTCTGGGCGATCTCGTCCTCCGACTTGGTCAGCTCCAGGCGGGCGTCCTCGAGAAAGCGATTGCGCCGGTTCACCAGGTTCGCCTCGGCTTCGTTCAGGCCGCGTTCGGCGCGAAGCTGCTCCGAGCCGCTGGCGTCGCCATCGTTGTGGAGGTTCTGCACCAGTACCAACTCTCGTTTTGCCAGATCCACTGCCACCTGCAGCGTGCGCAATTCCTCGGAGAGGCCGGTACGGCGCTGTTCGAACAGCGCTTGCTCGACGCGCGTGATGTCCGGTGCCTGTTTCTGCAGGTCGTCCGGAAACGTGAGTTTCGCGCGGCCGACGACCTCGGCGCGCAGGCGCTCGACCTTCGCCTTCAGCGCGAACAGTCGCGCCTTGATTTCGCCCACGCTGGACGCAAAGCGGGTCTGATCCAGCCGCGCGAGAACCTGACCCCGTGCCACACGGTCACCTTCGTGCACCAGCAACTCGTTCAGCACACCTCCGTCCACGGACTGAATGACCTGCACGCGGCTACCGGTAATGACCTCGCCCGAGGCGCGAGTCACTTCGTCGATCTGGAACACGCTGGCCCAGGCGATGAATACCACGATGCCGAGCCCGAGCGCAGCGAGCAACGCGCGATGGCTCCCGATATGTGCCTGCTGCAGCCGCTCGATACGTCGTTTGCGGTGGGGGCTGTACTCGATCGCAGCGCCGTCAGACTGCATCGGCTTTCCCTCTTTGGGTTGCAAGCGAGGTGGCGAGCGGTCGTGCGGACTGATTCGCCATCTGCGGTAAGAGTGTCTCCGGCTTGCCGTCTCGGATAACGCATCCCTGCTGCATGATCAACACGCGGTTCACCAGCCGGCGCGCCATCAGCGGCCGATGGGTACTGACGATGAGAATGTCGTCCGGATGCAGGGCGGCCTCCAGGGTCTGCCAGACCCGCTCCTCCATGTCCCGGTCCAGCGACGCGGTGGGTTCGTCCAGCAGCCAGATGCGGGGCTGGTTGATGAACACCCGCGCCAGCGCCACCAGTTGACGCTGGCCGCCGGACAGGCCCTCGCCGCCCTCGCTGATGGGCAGATCCATGCCCTGCGGACTGCCGGCCGCGATCGTGTCGATCCCCAGTTGCTGAGCGACCTGCAGCAGGCGGTCGTCACCGGCGGTGCCGGTGAGACAGAGATTGCTACGCAGCGTTCCCCGGAACAGGTGCACGAATTGCGGCAGATAGCCAATCCGGGTGCTGACCAACAGCGGATCGGTCTCCCACAGATCCGCCTGTCCCAGACGCACCCGGCCTTCGCTGGGTTGGTAGAGACCGGCCAGAACCTTCAGCAGCGTGGATTTGCCCGAGCCGACCGGACCCAGAAGCAGAACTCGATCGCCGGATTCGAAGCGCAACTGGTCGACGCTGAGTTGATAGATGGGCGACTCTGCGTATGTAAAGCGCACGCCGTCCAGTGCCATCGCCGCGGGTTCCTCATCCGGCAGCAGCAACTGCTGGTTCAAGCGACGCTCGGAGTTGAGCGAGAGGACCTGGTGCACCATGCTCAGCGCCTGGCTCACGTGCTGCCATTGCACCAGGTACTGCACGCTCTGAGCGACCGGCGCAATGATCCGGCCACCAAGAATACTGCAGGCGATCAGTCCACCCATCGTCAGCAGGCCCGCCTCGATCTGCCAGACACCGACCACCACCCCCGAGACATACGCGACGGTCGAGAGACTGCTGGTCGTGACCGTGGATAGACTGCTGATGGCGCGCTGCTCAATGCCGTAGCGGTCGATGCTGGCGGTGATCTCCTGCCACTCACTGGCAAAGCGCCAGCCGGCGTTGTTGGCGCGGATGGATTCGGCACCGCGGATGCTGTCTACCAGGAGCCCCTGACGCTCGTTGCTGCGCGAAAGCTGGCCGCGCAACAAATCGCGCAACCGCAACTGCGAAATCAGACCCAGCAACAGCGCCGCCGGCAGCAGCAACGCATAGACCCACGCGACGGCGCCGCCGATGATCCCGATGAACGCCAGAAACATCAACGCAAACGGCAGATCCACCAGCGCGAATACAACGGAGGCGGAAAAGAACTGGCGGACGGCTTCGAGGCTGCCGACCTGCGCGGCCAGCGTCCCCAGACTGCGCGGCAGCGCGTCCAGCCGCACACGCAGCAGGTGCTCGAAGACCTGTTGCGAGACGCGCTGATCCGCGGCGCAGGAAAGGCTGTCGAGGATGCGAGCGCGGATCGTTTTGAGCGTCCAGTCGAGGACCACGACGATCGCCATACCGGCAACCAGAGCCGTGAGTGTGGCGAAGGCCATGGTCGGCACGACGCGGTCGTAAACGTTCATCGCGAACAGCGAAGTGGAAACGCCGATCAGATTCACCAGGCAGGTGGCCACGGCAATCTGCCACAGCCAACCCCGCTCCCGGAACAACTCCGTCCACACCAGCCGGGCGGCCAGATTCCCCGACAGTGGTGCTGCGGAGTCCTGCGAGTGCGATGGAGGACGCCTGATCCAAAGCACCTCGGCGCCGTCGAGTGCTGCGCTGGCAACGGTGGATTGGACGCCCGCCGTGTCGGTCAGAAAAATGCCGTTGGCGATCGCTCCGGCCCCGCTGACGAAGTACCACGCGCCGGCATGACGAACCAACGCCGGCAGGCGTCGCGGGTCGAACCGCTGCCACGGCAGCATGACGGGCGCCAACTCTTTCACCTGCGCTGCGATCAACACCTGACGTAGCCATTGCGTCAACGAACTCTGTGACGGGCCTGAGCCGACGCGTTCCCCGGCCTCCCGCAGCTGCGCCGCGTCGCAGGGAATGTCCATCGCTGCCAGCAGTCGCTGCACCAGCGCCAGATCAGGGCGGCGATTGCCCAGGTCGAGTTGCTCAGCCATCACTTTGCTCTTGCACTCTGCTCATCAACACCCAGCCCTTGAATGCCTGCGAGGGCGTCGAGGCCGCCCGTCATGGCAAGAAGCTGCAGGGAGTAAACCTGCCAATCGTTTTGCGCGTGCACCAACTGGCCCCGTTGCTCGAACATTTCGCGCTGGATGTTCAATAGATCGAGCCAGCTCTTGGCACCGCTCTCGTATTGTCGCTGATACGAAGCCAGCAACGCCTCCAGGTCGCTGACAGACTTCGTCTGAAGTTCGATCAACTCGCTCTGCAAGCGGCGGTTGCGCTGCAGGCGTTCAATCGCCCGCTTGAGGTCCACCTTGGCGGCAGCCAGATCCTGCGCCGCCGCCGCGCGGCTGGCGACCGCTTCTCGCGTGTGCGCCCGGGCTGCGAAGCCGATACCGTCCAGTGACGCCTCGAAGACCACACTGACCTGATTGTCATCCTTGAGCCCCGGCTGGTCATAGAACTTGTCGGCCTGCAGGTAAATAGTCGGCAGGTAGGATGTTCTCGCCTGATCGACGTCTGCGTCGGCCTGCCCGAGTTGCTGCCGCTTGAGTTGAACGTCGGCGTCCTCTTCCATTGCAGTCTCGAGCAGATTTGTCGAGTCCCCAAGCGCCAGCAGGTTCGGCGGCACCGGCTCATCAGCGTCGATCTCGACCTGGGTGAGTCCGTTCAAGTCCTCGCGGGCGACGTCCCAATCGCTGACGGCATGCTCGAGCGAGGCGCGCGCCTGCGCAAGTCGGGTGGCGGCCAGCAGCGCATCGGCGTTGGACGCCAGCTGCCCGGCGACCCGGCGCTGAATCTGTGCGAACAGTTGCATGTGCTGGGTGACGTTCTGGCGGGCAACGTCGATGAGCTCGCGGCTGCCGCGAACGACCGCATACGATACGGCGGTGTCTTCGAGCAGTCGCCGGCTGACCTGCAGGAGGCTTGCGCGCTCGGTGTTCACCCCAGCGTCTGCGGCCGCGATGTTGTTGTCGATGCGACCGAAGGCCCAGATCGGCTGACGCACTCTCAGCAGCGCGGGATGGGAGAGTTGGTCGCCTCCCCGCGCCGAGCGGCTGTTCTGGGTGTATTGGCTTGCCTCTGCAGAGAGCGTGGGGTAGCGGCCACTGCGCGCTCCATCTGCGGCATATCGGCGCGCGTCCACTTGCGCTTCCTGACCCGCTACGGCGGGGTGATTCTGCAAGGTCGCCTGCAGCGCGTCGCTCAGGTCTCCGGCATGGGCGGCGCGGACATCGCAGAGCAGGCAGATGATCAGCAATTGGAGCGAGAAGTCGCGGACCCGGAACTTGAGCATGTGGAATCCCCGGACAGAAACAGATAGTCGAGGTGCAACGGGGGCGCCTGCGGTGCCCCGGCGTGGCTTTTTTCGGGCAATGAGGCTTTGGCCAGCGCTGCGGCATCCTGATCGCGGCCCTCCAGCCGATAGGCCTGCGCCAGATCGCGGCGCCACTCGCGGTTCCAGGGACAGCATTCGAGGGCTCGCTCCATCAGCGTGATGCCGTCACTGCGGTGACCTCTGCGCACGTAGATCAAGCCGAGCATGAAGGCCGCGCCGGCGTGTTCCGGCAGATGCTGCAGCAGTTGTTTGAATCGGTACTCCGCAGCGTTCAGATCACCCTCGCGGTAGTGGTCGACACCGGCGTTCAGCCAGCCGGGTTCCGGCAAGGTCACCATCTCGATCGGGTCCCAGATGATTTTCCGGTTGGTGGCGGCGATCAGCGGGCCCAACTGCTCCCGATAGTGCTGCCACCTGGCCCTCGAGCCGGCGTACAAAGGCTGGCGCACCTGCCAGACGCTGGCGGTCTTGACCGGCCGCTGCAGCGCAGCAAACTCGAGCACCTGCGGTTCCCAGTCCACCCCGATGTAATCCAGCATGCGCCGGGCGCTGCCCTCCGGTTCGTCCACGATGTCTTCGTATTGGATTTCCAGAATCTCCCCTGGAAACACCTGCTGCCAGTGCCGCATCAGCAGGTTGTGGTCTGCGAGCTGCTCGCCGATCCAGTCCAGATCGTAGGCGAATCCCATCCCACCGTGCTTGGCGGCGTATTCAATGAAGAAGTTGGAGACGGCGATGTCCCGGGGATCGCGGCGCACGGAAATGATCTTGGCCCGCGGAAAGAGCAACCTGATCAGGCCGATGTTCTCGAAGTTGTGGGGCAGCTTGTCCACTACGTGATCGGCTTCAGGAGCGCATTCGGCGAGTTCCTTCAGCACGTTTGTCGCAATGCCGCGGGTGACCCGCGGATCGAGGTCGTCTACACAGTCGGGATAGCGGCGTCCGGAGCCGGTATGGCGTTCCCAACGCTCGAGCCCCGCGATCACTCGAGGAATCGTGCCGAGCTCACCTGCCCCATGGATGCGGCTGTGGCCGGCGATGATCTGCTCCACCAGGGTGGTACCAGAGCGCGGCATCCCCACCACGAACACCGGCAGGGTCGTATCAATACCGCTACGGGGACGGTGGTCGTACAACGCCTTCGGGAAGGCATGGCGGATTCGGGCACAGTGTTGGCGGTGGGCCTTCGGATCGTAGCGCAGCAGCCGGCGGCTGGCGGCATTGGCCTCGTCGGCCAGCGCGAAGGCGCGGTGATAGTCGCCGCGCTTGTCCCAGGCCGCAGCGAGCTGAAACAACATCCCGGTACGTACCGATCCCTCCATGCCGGAGGTGCGGGCGAACTGTTCGAGCCGCTGCAGGGTTTGGTCGTCCTCCGGGAAGCGACTTACGCGAATCAGCGCGCCATGACCTCGAGCCGGATCGATCGCCTTGACCCGTTCGAACAGCGCGACCGCCTCGTCGATACGGCCGAGCTCCAGCAACAACTGACCCAGTTGCTGCAGGGCGGGTATCGCGTTCGGCTGAAACTCGAGCACGCTCCGGTAGCGCTGTTCAGCCACGCGATAGTTTTGTTCCCGGACCTCCACACCGGCCATCGCCAACTCGATTTGCGCACGCACCTCAGTCATCTCGTCAGCACTGCCGGACCCGTGTTCGGTAAACTTGGCGAGCTGCTCGCAGGCGCGCTCGGCGGCCGCTCTGGCCAGACCTGGATGCGTCGGCAATGCGATGGCGGACAGCCGGGCCCACAGCAACTCCGTGGGTTCGTGCTGCGCCTGCGCAAGCTGAATGGCCCGACGCTGCAGCGCGATGGCCTGCAGCGAGCGGCCCTGCACCAGCACCAGTTCCGCGAGCTGGACGTAAAGCGCGAAGTGTTCCGGATGGCGGCCGAGCCCGACCCGAAGCCACTCCTCCGCCTGGGCATGGCGATCGCCGGCTGCCAGGCGTTGCGCAAACCCGGACAGCAGCGCGCACCAGTCATTCTCGCCGAGCACATCCCTCTGGCGTTCGAGCCAGGCTTCCGCAATCTCGATACGTTCGCGGGCGAGCACGACATCCAGTTGGATTTCCCGCAGCTGCCTGCTGTGCGCCTGACGTTGCTCGTCAGGCCAATCACTCTGTTCCCTCGTCCAGAACGTCCAGGCGGCTTCGAAGCACTGCTCCATCTCGCTCACGCAACCGCTGTCCCGATACAGCCGCAGCAGGTTCTCGTACACCGCGATACGCGGCTGAAGGCACACGCTCCGCTCGTACAATCCCAAGGCGTCATCGTGATGCCCGTGCTGCTGCCGACACCACGCCAGACGCGCGAGCAGCAGCGCGTGATCGGCATCTTCCCGGTGTGCCGCTTCGAGAACGGCAGTCGCTTCGTCCTGTGCACCCAGTGCAATGTGCACCGCCGCCAGATCGACGCGACTGTCCAGCGTAAGCGCGTCGGCATCGAGCCGCCCCACGCGGAGACGTCCGGCGGACGCATCACCGAGCCGGACATCGGCCAGCGCAAGCAGTATCTGTACACCAGGCTCGGCGGAATCGGCTTCGAGGCAGGCTTCGCGCAGGGCCGCATAGTTGTGTTGCTCCGCCAGACGGCGGAGCACGGTCAACGCCTCCATGATCGCATCAAATCAGGCCAGCCCCTGCGAGGTCAGGATGCCGGCCGGCATGTTGATCGCATACATCGTGCTCAGCTGACCTTCCTGACCACTGAGAAACGCGCCAGGCAACGCTGCATTGAACAGTGCTGCCGTTGCATGCTCACCCGCCGCAAACCCTGTGGTCCGGTGGAGCGAACCGTCGTCCCGCAATTCAGCAGCGGGGCCGCCAATCACCGGCGGCAACCACGCCACGGCGGTTGGACCTACCGAGATCTGACCCACGACATCGATCGGAGCCTGAACATCTGAACCGTTACCGACGAGGATGATGCGATCATCGCTGCCGAGGTTCGCGGCGCCGCTCCACGCACCCCAGGTACCGGGACCGCCTCCCGCGGTGCTCAGATTGCTGTCGGCGCTGTCGACGCGGATATAGATGTCGTAGCTCACACCGCTCTGAAAGGTGCGACCACTGTGATCGGAACTCGAACCCTGCACGAGGTCGAACACGACGATACTGGTATCGACACTGAGTTCCGTGTCGAAGTTGAGTGTGGTGCTGTTGTTGATCCCGGTGTATGCGTTGCCCGCCGGGTCGGTGATCGCACCACCCGCGATCTGAACGTTGTAGGTGCTGTCGGTGTTCAGGTCGGAGGTGGGGTCGACGGTGACCTGATTGCCGCTGACGCTGACCTGAGACCCGTCGGTAACACCGATGGTCCGCGCATCGCTGCCGTCGCTGATGGTGATGTTGCCGCTGCCAGTCTGCACGTTTTCGCTGAACTTGAGCACGATGTCGTCACCCACCGCGATGCCGGTACTTCCATCTGCCGGCGTGCTGGACGTCAATGTCGGCGCGGTCGTATCGACCAGGAACGATGGGTCGACCTTCGCGTGACTCAAAACTGCCACGTTGCCCGCCGTGTCCGTCAGCGAGCCGCCGTTCTGCTGCAGCGAGTTTTTCGAGATGCTGATGCCGTCTTTATCGGTGTCGCCCGGTTGCACGGTGTAGTCAAAGACGAGGTTCGTGGTGCCGCTGCCCGACGCATATCTCGCGTAGTCCGTGCTGCCACCGACGTTCAGAGCGATACGCGGCGTACCCCCCGAGGTGTCGACGTTGGTGTTCTCGCTCATCGTCACCGTCACGTGCACGATATCACCAGCGTTGAGTGTGTTGCTCTGCGCGCCGATCGCGCCGGTGAACGCAACGTCGCTGACCGTGGGCGCGGTCTCGTCGACGACGTTGATGATCCCCAACGACACGGGTCGTTGACTACTGTTGCCCGCGGCGTCCGTAGCCACCACGGTGAAGTTGTAACTGGACTTCGATTCGAAATCCGGGTTGGCCGTCAGTTTCACGGCACCGGTACTGCCATTGATGCTGAAAGCGGCCGCATCGCCGGCAGAGCTGAGGCTGTAAGTGGTGCTGCCCGTGCTGATATCGCCAGTGTCGGTGCTGGTGACCGTGTAGACCACCTGACCCGCACCACTGTTCTCGCTGATCGCCGGCGCGGTGGCGCCGGACGTGATGGTCGGAGCGACCTCGTCGACGTTGTTGATGGCCAGGGAGACCGCACGTTGGCTGCTGTTGCCCGCGGCGTCGGTCGCCACCACGGTAAAGCTGTAGCTGGACTTCGCCTCGAAATTGGGATTGCCGGTCAGCGTCACTGCACCGCTACTCGCGTTGATGCTGAAGGCGGCCGCGTCGCCGCCGGAGAGGAGGCTGTACGCGGTGTTGCCGGTACTGATATCGCCTTTATCAGTGCTGGTGACCGTGTAGACCACCTGGCCCGCGCCGCTGTTTTCGTTGATGGCCTTGGCGGTGGCGCCGGACGTGATGGTTGGAGCGACCTCGTCCAGGTCGTTGATGGTGAGCCGAACCGCCTGCTCGGCACTGTGGCCGGCCGCATCGGTGGCGACCACAGTGAAATCATAGCGAGGCTTCGCCTCCTGGTTGGGATTGTCCGTGAGCGTAACCGCGCCTGTAGTGGCGTTGATGCTGAAAGCGGCGGCATCGGCGCCCGGCTTGAGGCTGAAGGCTACGCCGCCGCTAATGTCGCCCGTGTCGTCGGCGATGGCGGTGTAAACGACCTGGTTGGATCCGCTGTTCTCATTGATCGCTGGCGCGGTGGCCCCGGACGTAATGGTCGGCGCGACCTCATCCAGGTTGTTGATGGCGAGCTGCACCACCTGCTCGGAACTGTTGCCGTCCACGTCGGTGGCCACCACGGTGAAGCTGTAGCTGGCCTTCGTCTCGTAATCCGGGTCGCCGGCCAGCGTTACCGCGCCGCTGGCCGCGTCGATGCCGAAGGCCGCCGCATCACCGACGTCCTTGAGGCTCCAGGTCAAGGCGCCCGTGTCGGTCGCGGTCGCCGTGTACACCACCTGGTCGGCGCCACTGTTCTCGCCGATCGCCGCGGCAGTGGCACCGGAAGTGATGAACGGCGCAGAATCGTTCTGGTCCCCAATGCTGAGCCCGACCGCCAGCTCGGCGCGATTGTTCGCAGCATCGGTGGCCACCACCGTGAAGCTGTAGCTGGGTTTCGTCTCAAAATCCGGGTTGTCGGTCAGGGTCACCGCGCCGGTGGTGGCGTCGATGCTGAAGGCAGCCGCGTCGCCGCCGGCCAGGCTCCAGGTGAACGGACTTGCGTCGGTCGCGGTGGCCGTGTACACGACCTGACCCGCGCCGCTGTTCTCGGGAATGCTCGGAGCGGTCCTGCCTGACGTGATCTGCGGCGGAGAAGTGTCCACGGTGCTGCCGCCCCCGCCGCCGGTCCCTCCGCCTCCTCCAGCCCCGCCGTCACCACTGCCACCACCACTGCCGCCACCACCGCCCGCGGCGGCAAGTCCCAGCAGCAGCCCACCTGCCGCCAACCCACCCCAGAGCGCCGGGGAGCCGCCCCCACCGCTGGGGTTGTTTCCAACGACCCGGGCGCCGCCATCATCTTGATTATGACCATCGCCTTGCTCGGCGGACCAGACGACTTGTTCACCCTCCGGGGATCCTGCCAGCACCGGAGATTCCGCGCTGAGCGGCGAGCCGGAAAAAGGACCCGCGCCACCGGCGACGTCTGGCGACGGGTAGAAGGTAACAGCCGGCGTTGCAAAGAAGCCATTGAGCACCAGCACCTCGGCGCTATCCACCTCGATGACGAGGTCGTCGCCCTGGCGCTCGGCCACCATTGCCTGCGGCGCCTCGTAGTTGGCGCGGTCGATCAGCGCATAAGCCGCCCCTGGATCGGCAGAGACACGCTGGGGTACTGCGAGGGGGATCCACTCGACGGTGCCATCGGCGAGGCGCCGGGTCAGGACCAGATTGGACAGTTCGGCTTGGCTATTCATCGCTCGTTGCTACTCTGCAGACGTGACGTTTACTACTCCGCCGAATGGGAGACCCGGCTTGGAAGAGGCGATCCCATTCTAACTGCGTTTTCCCATTGCCCCGCGCGTCCGCCCACAGCAGCAGTTTGCAGCGAAGGCGCCGCGGCCGGCTGCCAGTCGCCTGGGTCCTCGCGTTTTCGAACACGCCGGCTAGCCGACGCATCAGTTGCGAAGGTCGAAGCGCACACTGCTGCGCACCGGCATAGGCCGGCCTTTGTAGAGCACCGGTTCGAAGCGCCATTCGTCCACCGCGCGCCGCACGGCCCGTTCGAGTTTTTCAGGAGGGGCGTTGAGCACTTCCACGTCGCGCACCTCGCCACCGGTGCTGACCGTGAACTGAACTTCCACGAATGTCTCGGCGCCTTTGGCAACACCGCGGGGCAAGCGGGGCGGCTGCCGGCTGATCGCGACGAGTTGATCGACCGGGTACAGCGTCTCGAAATGCCCGGCACGGGCGTCGCTCAGCCGCTGCCGGTACTCGACCTCGCCTCGTAGATCGGCAACGAGTTCCGGATTGACGCCAGCGTCGGCCGCGCCCTGCAAAGAACTGCGTGCGTCGTCCAGCGCGCCCGTGGCGAGCTGCGCCAACGTACGATTGATCAACCCCTGCCGGACCGATTTCAGTCCGTTGTTAGCCTCTTCAGATTTGGGATCCAGCGCCAGAATCCGCTTGTAGAATGTATAGGCACTCGTTTCCGGCGGTGTCATCAGCCGGCCCTGCCCCAATGCCACATCGGCCGCTCGCAGAAGACGGAGGCGCGCTTGCTCCGCGGCCCGCGCCTGCTTCGCCAAGTCCGCTTTATCGATCTTTTCGATCTGCTGCTGTTTCGCCACGACGGGCTGGGGTTGACTACCCGTGTTCTGAAGATTCGGTACAGCCGCAGCGGCGCTGCCGGTCTGCGCAACCTGGGGCGTCGGGCGACGCTCCACCGGCGCCGGGAGGCGCTCCACCGGCGCCGGCGCAACCCGTTCAACCGAAGCGGCGATCTGCCGAGGCTCGGGAGACCGCTCCGAGGTGCCGTCCGCGACTTCTTCGCGACTCTTCCGCTCGGTCGTCGGCGGCGCGTCCTCGACTGAAGCCGGCGGCAAGGGCCGGGCCGGGCCGTTGGACGCCATTTTTTCATCTACGTCCGACGCCGACACCGCCGGTTCGACGGCCGCCGCTGCCACCGTTTCCCCCTCTGGTTCAGGCGACCGCTTGACGCTGCCCTCCGGCACCGTCGCCTCACGGACCGCCTGATCGTTGGTCACCAGCGCGTCCTCGGCCAGATGCGGCAGCGGCAACGTCGGAGCCTGAATGGTAGATGGCGTCGCATCGGCCGCGGGCGCCGCTATGGGCGGCTTGCTCAGCGTTTGATACAGCAGCGCGATCCCAATACCACCACCCACCCCAATCAACGCCGCCATCAACGGACTCGCAACCCGCTGACGACGAACGGCCGGCCGCCGCCCAGGCCGGTCCGCCGGGTCGATGGAAATCGTTGATTTATGCTGCCCGCTCCGACTCGATGGCTGAGCGGCGGCAAGCGCGTTATCGAGATCCTCGAGCGACTTTTCCAGGGACTGCCCGATCTGCGGCTCCGTGATGTCCTCGGTCGCTGGAACCACACAGGTCTCCACAGCGCCGGCTGGAGAGACCTCGGTGCGCTCCGGGGTCGGCAGCAGCCATCTCATGCTGACTCGACGGGTGAGCTCGATGCACTCCGGTTCTGCCGCAGGATTCTCGCCCCCGACAATGCGGATCACGTTGTTCGGCAGATGGAGCTCTGCTGTGCGTTCATTGCGGAGGCTGTCGCCCACCATCCGGTCGTTGCGGGTCAGCGCCCAGTTCCTCGACACGATATGGATGTGCACCGCCCCGTCTTCCAACTCGAAGCGCACCAGCGCCGTTTGCTCCGTCGGCGCAATCACGAAGTTCCCCTGCTCGTCCTCGCCGATCACCAGACCGCTGGCGATCCGGATGTCGAATTCGCCGTCGGGCGCCTGCAGCATCCAGTGCGCGGAATCGGATTCTTGTCGGAAGGATGGAATCAAGGCCCTCGGCGCCCCCAGGCTGCTGAATCTGTCTAGGCCCCCTTTTGGCGTCGGCATCTGCGTCCGGACGGGCGGGCCAACCTAGCTTAGGCTGGCACGGCCGGGTGATCCAGCCTGAACTACCCGCTCCAGCCTCTTGTTCGTCGCGTCTCTGATCTCAGGATGTAAGAAGACGTCTAAAGAGAGCCAGCGCCGGTCCATGCGCGATCACGAAGCGAATCAGAAGCAATGAACGCCCGATCCCACGCGCACAGCCTTTTTCCCCGGCGGCGGCATCACGCGCGCAAGTACGCACCACATGCTCGCTGCACGGACGAATCGAAGTGTCCTGGGAATCGAGAATAGCAAAGGAACAATCGACGTCCGGTTCCCGGATGCAGCGGAGGCAGGACTGCAGCTTCCTGACGGCCATGTTGAGGGGCTCGCGCCCGGTCGTCACAAACGGCTTTGGAACTTGGGCCAGCCCGACCACACCCGGTGCGGTAGAATGGTCGTTGGAGACGTTCTAAATGCCGAGAAACCGTTTAGCCGCACCGTGGCAGAGCGACTCGATGTCGCTCATCTGTACGCCGTTGAGGAAACCGCGCAGATCGTCTTCCATGATCGCGTAGGGATAGTCGGTACCACCGAAGACCTGCCCGGGCGCAAACTCGCTGGCGAGGTGGCGCAGATAACCGCGCTCGTAAACCAGGCTGTCGTAGAAGAAGCGCGACGCATACTTAGCTGGGCTATCAGGCACTTTGCCACCGAAACCGTTGGTGACATCCCAGCCTTTGCCGAGTCGATGCACCAGCGGCACGATCGCGCCGCCGCCATGGCTGAAGCCGAAGCGCAGTTTGGGATAGCGCACGGGTACACCTGCGCGAATCAACGAGATAGCGGACAGCGCGGTGTCCAGCGGAAACGCAGCGAATGGCACGAGGTCCGGAAACGCGGAGAGACGATCGGCGCCGATCGGGTGCAAGGCGTGCACAAAGATCGAGAGATCGAGGCGTTCGGCTTCGGCATAGAACTCGTCGAACCGGCGGTCACCGAGCACGGCTTCGTTGATGTTGCTGCCGATCTCGACACCGCGGAACCCATCGGCACGCAGTCGCGACAGCTCCCTGGCAGCAAGTCCTGGATCCTGCATGGGCAAAGTCCCCAGGCCCGCAAAACGACCCGGTGCGGCGGCCACCATGTCGGCGATGGTGTGGTTCATCCAGCGCGCCATCTCCAGGCCGTCGGCAGGCATGAACCAGTACGACAGCAGTTCAGGCATTGGCGACAACGCCTGCATCGTCACACCCGCCGCATCCATGTCTGCCACACGGCGGCTCACGCTCCAGGAGCGGTCGTCGATTTCGCGAAACGGCTTGCCACCGATCATGACCCGCGCCTGGGTCGCGCTCGTACAATCCATGCACGGCCAGCGGTCGTTGCCCGGCGGACCATCCGGAAACCGCTGCGGTACCACATGACTGTGAACGTCGATGATTTCCATACACTAGCCAGGTACGCGGACGACGATGCCGTCGAGTTCCGGCGTGATCCGAATCTGACAGCCGAGCCGGCTGGTTTCGCGCGGCTCATCGGCGAACTCGAGCATGGCGGTCTCGTCCGCCTTCGGTTCGCGCAGATGAGCGTACCAGTCTGGGTCGACGTAGACATGGCAGGTCGCGCAACTCATGACCCCGCCGCACTCACCGATGATGCCGGGGATGCCTTCGCCAGTTGCCAGCTGCATGAGGCTTACGCCAACCGCGGCGTCGAAGTCATGACGGATGCCGTCGGGCGTGATGTAGGTAACGCGCGGCACGCTCAGAGCATCGTGCTGCCGCCGTTGACACTGATCACCTGACCGGTGACGAACGACGCTTCATCGGTCGCGAGATACGCCACCATCGAGGCCACTTCTTCCATTTCACCGGGCCGGCCCATTGGGATGACGTCGGTGAACTTCTGCAGCAGCGCATTGCCCCGCGCCATTAGCGTCTTCACCGGTGGGGTGGCCACCATGCAAGGCGCCACGGTATTGACCGTGATGCCTTGGGTTGCGAATTCGCGCGCAAGGCCCGTGGTGAGCCCATGCACACCGCCCTTGGCCGCGTTGTACGCCGCGTGATCCCACAATCCATTGCGGACGGAATCCGCACCGATGTTGACGATGCGGCCGCGCTTCCGGTCGAGCATCAGCGGTAACACCGCGTGGCAGCACCACAGCGTGGTCCACAAGTTGCGGTCGATCGTCTGGTGAAGTGTTTCGGCCGTGTGTTCCAGAAACGGCCGAATGACCCCGCCACCGGCATTGTTCACGAGTACGTCGATGGTGCCGAAGCGATCGCGGGTCTTCTTCACCATGTCGCGCACCACGGCTTCCTGGCTGAGATCGCCGACGTGACCTAGCGTCTCCCCGCCGAGTTCGGCGACGCATACCTGAACGTGCGCCGCGACCACATCCGCGACCATGAGCTTCATCCCTTCGGCATGCAGGCGCTGTGCAATGACCTGACCGATACCACCACCGGCGCCGGTGACGATCGCCACTTTTCCTTTCAATCCGTTCATCTGATTACCTCGAAGCCGCGAGCGGCTCGATCGCCCCTGCGCCGGCAAAGTTCTTCTCAGGCACCGCGCCCCAGAAATCGATGGAGCTCAAACCCGGCGGCATCAGCCGGGGCTCGCGCGCATTCAGTTCTGGAAACTCTTCCATGCCGAAGCTGTATTCCACTGTGATGCCGTCGGGATCCAGGAAGTACAGGAACACCGATTCGGAGGGCGGATGCCGGCCTGGACCGAATACGATCGGCACGTCGTTCTTCTTCATGCGCCACAACGCACGGCCGATATCGTCCATGTCGGTGACCATGAAGTTCACGTGGTGCAGCCGGTTCGAGTTGGAGTTGCTCAGTCCCAGCGAGTGATGCAGCGGATTAGGGAAACAGCGGGTGAACGTCACCGCCCCGTCGATGCGATCCGATGCCCGGAAGTTGAGCTGTTCGAGAAAGAACTTCTCGGTCTTTTGGTGATCGGCGCAGTGCAGCACGATGTGGCCGAGCCGCGCGATCTTTGCCACCGTCGGCACAAACGGCGTCGACGCCTCTGTTAGCTTGCTGAAGTACTCGAATGTCGCGCCGGTATTTGGTTCCGTAATACGGAATGCACCTTCCACCCCGAGCGCCTCGCACTCGGACGCGACCACGTCATAGGCGCGAATGTCGAGCGCTTCCAGGTGCCCGCGGATCTTGGCGAGCTCTCCGGGCGATTCCATTTCCCAGCCGACGCGGCGCAGACCGGCCTGCGCACCCTGATGCAGGATCACATCGTGATGACGACCGCTGCAGCGGAAGAGCTGCTCGCCACCTGGAGCAGTGCCCGCGGGCGCGAGCCCCAGCATGTCCTCATAAAAGCGCGCCGAACGTGCCAGGTCCGTGACGTTGAGCGCCACGTAGCCGAGCCTGCGGTAACGAAAGTCAACGGCCATGATTCCCCCCTCAAACGATGATGCTGACCTTGCCCTGGTCGTAGATGTCGTCGGTGTCGAGAAACGAGGTCTTCTCGAGGATTCGGATGACGCCGTCCTTCAGACACAGCGTATAGAGATGGTGGCCAAGATACGTCTCGGTGACGTTGCGCTTGCTGCGGTAGGTGACAAAGTTCGACGTGGCTTTGAACCGTTGGTTGCTACCGCCGAGGATGCGCACGTTGGAGACGAGGTGGCGACATCGCGAATGCGGGAACTCCACGTGGGCGGTGCGTTTGCCCAACCGTTTCACACGCTCGCACAGACGGTGATAGTCGTCAGCGACATAGAACAGCGTGGTGGCCGGATCGACGTCGTCGCTGGATCCGGCCGGCGGCACGAGATAGCGTGCGCCTGCAGCGAACAGCGCCAGCCATTCCGTCAACCGCCATTCGTCCAGCAGTGCCGCTTCCTCGAAGAAGAAGTCCTCGAGCTGCGCCCGGGTGACATCGAGTTTGAGTTCGTGAGACGCCGAAGCACTCATCGCAATGCTCCCGAAAGGTGGCGGTCCCATTCACGCCAGAACACGCGCATCTGTTCTTCATCTTCGATGATGGGATTCGCTTCCTTCATGCCTTTGGAAATGTCGTTCCAGCCCGCCATCGACAAATTGTTGTAGCCGCGCTGGCACAGGGCCAGCGCTTCGCAGTCATCCGGCGTGGCAAAGCCGCCGGGGCCTAAAAACTCGAGGTAGTTGTACAGGCGCCGCTCGCGCATCAAGGCGTTCTCGTCCTTCGGTGCGAGCGCCCAGGCATTCACTTTCTGCTGGCCGGGCGAATCGGGGAAGAAGGTGCGCACCGTCACCGCCATAATGTCGTTGATCACGAGGTTGGGGAAAATCAGCATGTTGCGGTTGCTGTAGGCGATGCGTTCGGCGCGGGCTTTGCCGAAGCGGGCTTCGAGGCGAGTGCGGATCTCCGCGGTGTCTTTGTCACCCTGCTCACCCCAGGCCTTAACGGGCTTCGCGACCGGCCGTCCCCATGGCGCGCCGTATTCGATCACGGTATGGCCGTTACCGAGGTCGCGCGGTTTGTTGACCGAAGTCAGGTTCTCACCGAGCTGCCCGCCCGACGCCATCACGTAGTCGAAATAGGAGGCGTGCGTCGGCATGCCGTGATACCCGTCGATGCTGTTTTCGCACAACAGCTTCCAGTTCGCAGCGAAGCCGTACTCCTGGGTACCGCCGACGATTTCCATGCCGACTTCAGACTGATCCATCACCAGGTCGATGAACTCGGTGGCGCCTGCCAGGTACGTCACCAGACCCACCGCGTTGCGATCGTAGTTGAGGAAGTAGAGCCCGCGGTATGCCTCGAGCTTGGGTGCCGGCGTGAGGTTGTGGATGCCGTCGACGTTCGAGCCTTCCGCATAACGTTCGGTACCGGGACGCGCGACGAGCTTGCCAGCGAGATCGAATGCCCACGCGTGATAGAAGCAGCGGAACATTTTTTCGTTGCCCTGTTTCTCGCGGCACACCATGGCACCGCGGTGGGGGCAGGTATTGAAGAACGCGCGCACCACATCGTCCTGGCCGCGCACGAAGATCAGCTCGCGCCCACCCACGGTGCGGGTGAGGAAGTCTCCCTTCTTCGCCACTTCGGATTCATGGCCAACGTACAACCAGCACATGTCGAAGATGAGGCGCTTCTCGCGCTCGAGCACTCCGGGATCGACGAAAACACGCCGATTTACCCGAAAGATGCCGCGGTCGCGGTCTTCGCTGATGTAGGGCTCACGGATCACCGTCGATTTGACCGCCGACATGTCCTCCTCCGTCTTTAAACAAACCGTGTACACGTCTTGTAACATGAACACGATCCGTTGTAAATTGCTTGCCATCGTGATTTGAACAAACCGTGCAGACAAACGGTTAATCGGAGATCTGATGGCTGAAGCCGTAAAGCGCAGAACCCAGGAGCAACGCTCCAGCGAGACCCGCACGCGGCTCGCCCGCGCCGCTTTCGAGCAGATCAGCGAACTCGGCTACGCCCAGTTCCGCACCGCGGCGGTGGCCAAGAGCGCCGGCGTTTCACAGGGCGGTCAACTGCATCACTTCCCCACCAAGGAAGACCTTGCCTTCGCCGCGATCGAATACGCTTACGAACAGGTAACCGCGAAGACTCAGGCGCACTTCGACCGTTTCGACGCGGCGGCAGAGCAGGTCAGTCCGCTGCGCGCGATCATCACCGACAGCATGGATTTCTACTTCTCGAGCGCCTTCGAGGTGGGTGTCGACGTGGTCAAGGGTGCGTCCGGAAACCCGGAACTGCGACGCCGCATTGCAGATGTATCGCGTCAGAACCGCGACTTCGCCGAGCGGGGCTGGCTCGCAAGACTCGTCACCAAAGGCTGGTCACCGACCGACGCACAAGACGTCATCGATCTCACCACGAGCCTCGTGCGCGGCTTCGCCATCAGGAAGTGGATCCGTTGGGACTCCGGGCGGTTCGACCGGCTACTCAACCGTTGGATCGAGATCATCCACGCCGCATTGCCAGCGACACAGCCACCGCCCGGGACAAGCCAGTGACCGTGACGATGCGCACCGCCGAACTGCCCGGTGACCTCGCGCGCACGGTCGCGGACCCGCGTTCTTATGCCGCGTGGGATTCCCTCCATGAAACGCTGCGCACCATCCGTCGCGATTATCCGTTCGCACGCGCCGAGATCGATGGCTACAACCCGTTCTGGGTGGCGTCGAAGTTCGACGACATCCGCGCCGTGGCCCTCGACGGCGATACCTTCAGGAGCGGCATGGGCGGCATCCTTTCCAACGAGGCGCTGGCGTTCGAGAAACACGCAGGCATCGGCAAGCTGTTCCGCAGCGTCGTCGCCATGAACGAACCCGACCACCGCAAGTACCGGCTGCTAGAACCTCGGCCGCGTCGAAGCACGGGTTCGCGTACTGGCGCGCCGCTGGGTAGACCGGCTGTTCGAGACCGGCTCGTGCGACTTCGCAAAGGAGGTCGGCGTGCACTATCCGTTGATGGTGATCATGTCGATTCTCGGCGTACCCGAAGCAGACGAGCCGATGATGCTGCGGCTCACCCAGGAGTACTTCGGCAACGGCGATGAAGATCTCAATCGCGGCCGCGCAGCACTGTCGCCGGAACAGGCATTCGAGTCGGTACGGCAAGTCATTACCGAAGCCAACAGCTACTTCGCAGGAATCACTGCACAGCGCCGTAAACAGCCCACTGACGATCTGGCATCGGTCATCGCCAACGCCGTCATCGATGGTGCGCCTATCAGCGACATTGACGCCATGGGTTACTACATCACGGTCGCCTTCGCCGGCCACGACACCACATCATCATCGCTCGCTGGCGCCATCTGGGCGCGCGCTGGCCGAGCGAGCCGACCAGCTCGAGCTGCTGCAACGTAATCCGGCGCTCGTATCGAATCTCGCCGAAGAAGCGGTGCGCTGGACCACTCCAATCCATCAATTCACGCGCATCGCCGCGCGGGACGGAGAAATTCGCGGCCAACGGGTGCGCAAAGGGGATTGGGTCATCCTCAGCTTTCCATCGGGCAATCGCGACGAGGATGCGTTCGAAGATCCGTTCGAGTTCCGCGTCGACCGCACGAAGAACACCCACGTCGGCTTCGGCTTCGGCGCCCATATGTGCCTGGGCATGCATCTGGCGCGCATGGAGCTCACCGCGTTTTTCGGCGAGCTGATACCGCGCATCAGAACGCTCGAGCTGGCCGGCGAACCGAGCCGCACGATCACCAATTTTGTCGGGGGGCCGAAGTCGGTGCCCATTCGCTTCACCTGATCGACCGAATTCACCTACGCAAGAGGAGGAACCATGGATTTCGAACTACCCGGCGAGGACGATCCGCGCCGCCAGAAGGTTCGCGCATGGTGCAAGGCGCACCCGCACCCCACGGGGATGGAGCTCGCCAAGGCGGGTTACGTGGTGCCGCACTGGCCCGCGCCATGGGGCACAGAGGCGGAACCGGAGTTACAGCTCATCATCGACGACGAATTGAAGCGCGCGGGGATCTCGCGGCCCAACAATTCCGTCGCGATCAACAACTGCGGCATCTCACTGGTGCAGCATGGCACCCAGGCACAGCAGGATCGCTATCTGTGGCCGGCACTGTCCGGCGCAGAGATCTGGTGTCAATTGTTCAGTGAACCGAGTTCGGGTTCCGACCTCGCAAGCCTGCGCACCCAGGCGCGTCGCGACGGCGATCACTACGTGATCAACGGTTCCAAGATCTGGACGTCGCTCGCGCACGAAGCGGCGGTCGGCATCATGGTGGCGCGCACCGATCCGAATGAGCGCAAGCATCGTGGCCTGTCTACTTTCATCATCGACATGCACGCCGCGGGCGTGGAAGTGCACCCGATCGACGACCTGACGGGACACCCGAACGAGTACAACCAGTGTTTCTTCACCGACGTCCGTGTTCCGGTGACCAACCGCATCGGCGCGGAAGGCGACGGCTGGCGTATCAGCAACGCGCAGCTGCAGACCGAACGGGTCGCACTGGCCAAACCCGGGGCCATCTGGGGCACAGGCCCGTCGGCACGGGATCTCATCGAAGGTCTTGCCGGCAACGGTGCGCTCGAGGATCCGGTGGTGCGCCAGCAGGCCGCCGAGATTTACATCGAAGGCGAGATCCTGCGGCTGCTGAAATTCCGTAATCTCTCCGACCGTATGCAGGGCCGCCCCGTCGGCCCCGAATCCGCCGTGCAGAAAGCGCTGTCGGCACCGCATGGCCAACGCGTGATGGCGATGGCCCTCGAGCACATGGGTCCCGGCGGCCTGATTGCCAGAGCGGAACCCTTTGGCGGATCCGACGCGGGCGAGAAATGGAGCTGGCCCATCTGGTTCAGCCCCGCGGTCACGCTCGGCATCGGCACCACCGAGATCATGAAGAACGTCATCGCGGAAAGGATACTCGGCATGCCTCGCGAGGATGATCCCGACGTCAGAAAACCGTGGAGCGAAACGCAGACCCAGGCACGCAGCCAGAAGGGGGCATCATGAACTTCGCCTTCGATACCGATCAGGATCAGCTCCGCGACAGCGCGGTCAGACTGCTGCGCGACAAAGTCCACCTCGATCGTCTGACGCGTGGCGGCAACCGCGTCGACACCACCTACGACCCGACGCTCTGGCACGAGATCGTCGGCCTCGGCTGGCCCAGTCTCATTATTCCGGAAACCTACGGCGGGCTCGGCATGAGCCTCGTCGACTGGATCGTGATCACCGAAGAGATCGGCCGCACCCTCGCCCCGTGTCCGTATCTGGGCAATTACGCTGGCTCACTCGCCGTCATGGCCGCCGGCTCCGAAGCTCAGAAGCGCGACATTCTGCCGGCGGTAGTCGATGGCGCCGCACAACTCGCACTCGCCTGGAGCGAGCACGAATCGAGTGAAGATCCGCGGGTGGTCGCCTCATCCGTGACGGCGGGAAACTTGAGCGGAACGAAGCGTTACGTGCTCGACGCCGACACGGCCACTCACTTCGTGGTCACTGCCAAAAGCGCAGGCAGGCTCGGGTTCCATCTTGTGGCGCGTGATCAACCCGGCGTTGCGATGGAAGTTTTACCGTGGATGGACGTCACGCGACGGGTCTGCACGGTCACGTTTACCCACGCAACGAGCGAGCCGATGGCGGGCAGTTTCGAGGACCATTGGCAGTGGATCGCCGACCGCGTGCTGCTCGCGCTCGCATCCGAGAACGCCGGCGGCGCCGAAGCCATCCTGCAGCGGACCGTTGCCTATGCGAAGGAACGGGTGCAGTTCGGCAAGCCCATCGCGTCGTTTCAGGCCATCAAGCACAAGTGTGCCGACATGCTGATGAAGGCCGAATCCGCCAAGACGCTTTCCTACTACGCCGCGTGGGCACTGGCCAAGGAGAACGACGACGCATCGCTCGCTGCAGCGATGGCGAAGAGCTTCTCATCCGATGCGTTTCGCTTCTGCACGGCCGAGGCGATTCAAATCCATGGCGCCATCGGCTTCACCTGGGAATTGCCCGTCCATCTGTACTACAAACGGGCGCGCGCCAATGCCGTGCAGTTTGGCGCACCCGCAAAATTGCGCGACCGCGTGATCGAGCTCGTCACCGCCGCATGACCGCACCACCCGATCGCAGCCGTCCGCTGGAGGGCATTCGCGTCGTCGACTTCACGTCGATGGTGTCGGGGCCGTATTGCACACGTCTGCTCGCCGATATGGGCGCCGAGGTCATCAAGATCGAACCGGCTGGCGGGGATCCCATCCGCTACGCGGCGCCCCTCAACGAAGCCGGCAGCCGCTACTTTCAGACGTTCAACGCCGGCAAACAAAGCCTGGTGCTCGACCTGAAATCCGCCCGCGGCGTGGCGGTCGCTGCCGACATCGCAGCCCGCTGCGATGTACTGGTGGAGAATTTCCGGCCGGGTGTCATGGCAAAACTGGGGCTCGGGTACGACGCATTGAGCGCACGCCATCCCGGGCTCGTATATTGCTCGATCTCCGGCTTCGGGCAGGACGGACCGATGCGGGACTGGCCCGCCTACGCGCCGATCGTGCACGCATTGTCCGGCTTCGACTCAGTGTTCATCGCCGCCCAGGACGATGCCTCCACGCCGCCGGTCGCGAGCGTTCAGATTGCCGATGTGCTGACCGGCGCGTTCGCGTTCGGCGCGATTCAGTCGGCACTCATCAAACGCTTCCGCACCGGCCACGGCGACCACGTCGATTCCACACTCATCGAATCCGCCATCGCATTGGTCAGCGGAGATCTGCAAGTGCCACAGGCAGAGACGTCGCAACGCATCATGACCTTCAAGGCGGTGCCCACGCGCGACGGATTCGTGATGCCGGTGATCCTCACGGACAAGGCGTTTCAGGGTCTCGCTGCGATCATCGATCCGCGGTGGCTTGCCGATCCGCGTTTCAAGGACAACCGCGCACGCGGCGAACATGCCCAGCAGTTGCGTGAAGGCATCGCTGAGTGGACGTCGTCGCGCACCGCACGCGAATGTCAGGACACGTTGATGAACGCCGACGTACCATGCGCCATGTACGCCACGCCAACCGACGTCCTCAATAGCCGCCACTTGATCGATATCGGCACCTTCACGACCCTCGACGACGGCCACGGAGAATTCAAAGTGAACAACGCACCGTTTCGATTCCGGCATTCCGAATCGGGCATTAGGTCCCTGGCACCGGGCCTCGGCGCGCAGACCCACAACGTGTTGAGCACGTTGCTCGGCTATGAGGATGCCACCATCGAGACGTTGCACGAAGCGAGAGTGGTCCGCTGAGGCCGCCGATTTTAAGACCGCACCTCCCGAGTCTTGGATCGGCTTGCCTTTTCGGGTTCAGTCGCCGGGAGTCGATGCCCCTCATCGAACTCGTCAGGATGGCCTGCAAAGCGATTAGCGACGACGGAGACGCATTGGACGATCGGCACTCGCGCGCTCATTCCTTGGGGGCCGCCGGGACCCCAAAGGTGACAAACTGACAACACTCATCTCAACAACCCGCCGCAGCAGTTTTCCATTTGCCCTGATGCGAGGCAGATCGACAGAGGAACACGCATGGCCGACCCCAAACAATTCAACGCCGATCAGCTTGCTTTCTGGAACGGGCCGGGAGGGCATACCTGGGTGGCAAGGCAAGCACACACCGACAGTACGCTGGCGCCGGTTACAGAGGCGTTGCTGGCCTTTGCTGCGCCGCGCACCAACGAACGGGTGCTGGATGTCGGCTGCGGCTGCGGAGCGGGCACCTTGGAGTTTGCGCGCGCAGTGCGACCCTCGGGCCGCGTGGCGGCGCTCGACATATCTGGACCGATGCTGGCCGAGGCAGAGGTACGCGCCGAAGCCGCCGGCATCACCAATGTCGCTTGGCGACAGGCCGACGCTGCCACCGCAGCGCTGGACGGCTTCGATTTGCTGACGTCCAACTTTGGTCTGATGTTCTTTGGCGATCCGGTCGCAGCCTTCGCCCACATGTTGCGCGCCGCGAACCCTGGCGCGCGGATGGCATTCGTGTGCTGGCGGTCCCTTGCCGAAAATCCCTGGATCGAAGTGCCGATGCGCGCAGTCTCGCCCCACATCCCGCCACGTCCGAAAGGGGATCCGCGGGCGCCCGGAATGTTCGCCTTCGCCGATCCAGAACGCGTCTCTGAGGTACTCACCGCAGGTGGCTGGGCGCCGCCACGGTTTGAAAAGCTGGATCTGGACCTCGACATTGCTGCGGGCCGTGGGCTGCAGGACGCTGTGGTGCAGTCGACTCAAATCGGCGCCGTCAACAGTTGGCTGCGCAACCAACCGACGGAGGTCGTTTCGCGCGCGACCGCGTCAATCCGCGAGGCGCTTGCGGAGCATGTGGACGGCGCGAGCGTGCGTCTCCCCGGCGCAATGTGGTTGATCAGCAGCGCGGCGGTCTGAACCGGGCCCGACTGCCTTGCGGCGTCACCTCGAGCGTAGAGGCATTCCAAACTAGCCTACGCTCAACCCGCCTTCGCACGGCAGCACCGTACCGGTGGTCCAACGCGATTCGTCGGAAAGTAGAAACAGCGCTGCTCGCGCCATGTCCTGCGGATGGGCGATGTAATTCATCGGCGTAGCCTCCGCCATCGCCGCGCGCGCCGCGTCGGTCGAGATCCACCGGTCGAACATTTCCGAGCGAGTGGGACCCGGTGCGATAGCGTTCACACGGATGTTCCGGCGCGCGTAGTCGAGCGCTGCGCACTTCGTCAAACCGGCGAGACCCCATTTGCTCGAAGCATAGAGGCTGTTGCCCTGGGCTCCGACCAGTCCCCCGATCGACGAGGTGTTGACGATTGCGCCGCCGCCGGTCTCGAGCATCGCGGCGATCTCGTACTTCATGCACAGAAACACGCCGCGTAGATTCGTGCCGACGACTCGGTCGAAGCTCTCAGCGTCGCATTCATGCATCGGCGCCCAGACGCCGCCGGCACCCGCGTTGTTGAACGCGCCATCCAATCGGCCGAAATGCGCAACAGCAAATGCAACTGCATCTCTGGCGGACGATTCGTCCCGCACATCGCACGTGATCGCAGCGGCCTGCATCCCCT
The DNA here is from genome assembly GCA_963812255.1 of uncultured Gammaproteobacteria bacterium. Lineage (GTDB taxonomy): Bacteria > Pseudomonadota > Gammaproteobacteria > Pseudomonadales > Azotimanducaceae > DATJGR01. Next base: position 151,313 of record CAWEUM010000005.1, read on the forward strand.
GACCCCGCAGGTCATCCGCAAGTGCCTCTATTCGTTCGCGCCGACGCGCGGCGGCAACGACCTGCGCGCCCTCAGCTGCGAACAGTCGTGCAGCGGCCTCGCCAATGCCGCTCGAAGCCTCGGTGACGAAGATGACTCGGCCCTCCAGGCGGTTCGCGGTGAATGTAAGTGCCCTGGGATTGAGATAGGTCATTTGATGGTTCATCCAATGGTTGAAGGGGCAACTACCCGGCTGGGCGGCCTAGCGCTACTCACATCTCACGCAGGCCGAGCGCGTCGACCGCCTCGATCTGCGCCGAATCGAGCGGCCCCGCAGCTTCGGCGTCCAACGCCTGCCGTAATTCGGCACGGTTTTTCACGCCCAAGACGAGTGTGTCGACGCCCTCAATCGACAGCGCATAGCGATACGCAACGGTCGCGGGGTCTTCGCTCAACATTTGACACAGCGTCCGGAACGGTGCGGCCCGCAGATAGTCGCGGGCGTCGGGGTTGCTGGGAGACACGACGCGGTCCATCGCGGCCGTCAGCGCGCCTGCCTGTACTGCACGAATGCCCATCACGCCCACGCCCTCCGCCTTCGCACGACGTGCGATCTCTCGTGGGCGTGCCGGGTCGACGTAGCGGCGCAGTGCACCCGGACTATCCAGCAGGTTGGCAATCACCTGCACGGCGTCAGGCCTGGGCGTTTGCGCGAGCGCATCCAGGATGGCAGCCGGCACGCCGATGCCCGTGATTCCCCACGCGCCGATGCGTCCCGCAGCTTTCATGCGTTCGAACGCGGGCACCACGTGATCGACATAGAGTGACCACAGGGTCGAGTAATCGTCCCGTTGCTCCTGCCGGTGGGTGAACACGAAACCGTCGGCGGCGATGTAGGAGTGAAGGAAAAAGAGGTCGACGTATTCGAGCTTCATCGACTTCAGGCTGGCGTCGAGGGAAGCGGTCAGCCTGGAGAGCACGTCCTGCGGCTCGCATGTGCCGAGCCGGCACTTCGAGGTGATCCTGACGCCGCTCGGCAATCGTCCGTCGAACGTATCGCCGACGATCGCCTCACAATTCATATAGAGGGGCGCCGTATCGATCAGATTGATTCCTCGGTCTACCGCGAGTTTGATCGTGGCGATGGCTTCTTCGCGACTCGTCTCACCCCAACCCTGGCCGATTCCGCCACCGCCGAGCGTGAGACGACTGACCTCATCGAGCGGCCCAAGTCTTCCTGATCTCATTCTAGTGCTCCCGTATCCGTGGTCGTTTGCGTCCACTGTTCCTGGGCCGTCGATCGTTCTAAGATGCCGCTTCGGAAAGGTTGACGACGTCAACCATAGGACCAACGGGTTGACGCTGTCAACCACGAGTGAGTCGATCAATGGCAACACAAACGCGCGACGCGCTGGTTTCGGCAGCCGCAAAATTGCTCGACAAGGGCGGACCTGCCGCCGTTACGCTACGCGCCGTGGGCGCGGCCGCCGGGGTATCGCACAACGCGCCGTACAAACATTTCGCCAACAAGGAAGAACTCTTGGCCGCGGTGGCGAGTCGGGAACTGGGCCGTCAGAGCAAATCGCTCGCCGAAGTCGGCAAGAAGCGTTCGAAGGCGTCAGAAGTGTTGCGGCACAAGATGCGTGGTTATGTGCGATGGGCGATCGCGCACCCCGAACGATTCAGGCTCACGTTCGGGCGATGGGACGAAGGTACCGACGAATTGGCCGCAGCCGCATCTGCGTCAACGACGAGTCTGATCGCACTCGTCGTCCGAGCGCAGACGGCACGCGAATTGCCTGCAGGTGATCCCGAACGCATGGCTGCGCTGCTGCTCTCATTGGCACACGGTGCGGCCGATCGCGCGCTGAGCGGGCACCTTTCCGCGAAGGGTAAGGGCCACGCAGATCCCGAGGATCTCGTGGACGATCTCTTCCGCCACCTGCGTCGTTCCGCTGGAACCTGACGAAAATGCCCTTCGCCGGATCGATGCGGGGGAAGCGTGTGAGACGGGTCGCGGATCTGATCCGCAAGCACCCGTGCCAGTCAGCTGCTGGAGAGCAATTCGAGGCTGCGAATACTCAGATGAGAAGGCTCTAACGCTTGCAAGCGAAGCCAAGTCCATCGCACCTGCCGTAACCCGAACCGCGGTCACGGATTCGTTGAGTTCCGCCGCCGCTTTGAGGGCTCGCTCGAAATCGCGGCAGGCGATCGTCACGTTGGCGCCGGCGTGCGCCAAAGCCCTCGCTGTCTCGAGACCGATACCTGAGTAACCGCCGGTGACAATTGCGTTTCGGTTGGCAAGATCAACACCGGCCACCGCTTCAAGTGCCGTCGTTCTATAACCGAATGATTCACGTTTCATTTCTGAAGTCCGTGTCACTTTGGGATTGCCCGGAGCGTACTTGCTCCTCAACCACCTGGTCGATCAACCGTTCCAGCACCGCGTAGGGCTGTGCGCCCGCCACGCCGTAACCTCCGGCAACGAAGGTTGGTACGCCGGTGATTCCGTACGCGCGGGACTTCTGCCAGTCGGCGTCGATGGCCGCGCTGAAAGTGCGTTCCACGAGCACCCGCCGCGCGTCCTCGGCCGGCAAGCCGACCGACGCTGCAATCTCGATCAGCACCTCCACATCGCCGATGTTCCGCCCTTCTACGAAGTAGGCCCTGAAGAGCGCATCGTGAATCGCCTCGCCGCCCGGCTGCGTGTCCGCCCACTTGCCGAGTTCCTGGGCGAGGCGGCTGTTGTAGGTTTGGGTACGTTTGCTGTACGGAAGCCCTTCCTCATGCATGAGGTGTTTCATGCGCGCATACATCGCCTCAACATCGATGTCACGGCCGGCGAAGAGCGCTTCGAGGCTCGCGCCTTCCTTGGGCGTCTCGGGGTGCAGAGGAAAATGCACCCACGTCACCTTCACGTCGAAGTTGCTTTTCAGTCGCTCAATACGCCCGGTACTGAGATAACACCAAGGTCAGACGTAATCCGTGAAGATCTCGAGCTCGATCGGTTCGCTCATGACAGTGCCTTTGGTCGTCGGAACCCCATGGTACTCCGTTCAGTTCCGGCGAGAGGCTGCAATGACTCTCTGCGCGATCTGACGCGACGACGAATGCGCCTGACGAGCGCGCAAAGGTTCACGAGGTTCGTGATTTTAGGGAGTTTTGCGCGTTCGGAGGCATCCTCGTCCGCACCCCGATCGCGAGAACGCCTTGCTTGAACGATCTTCATACTCCCTCTGTGAGCCGCCCTGCCCTGAAATCCTCGATCGCCCGTTCGATCTCTTCGCGTGTGTTCATCACGAACGGCCCGTACTGCACCACCGGTTCATTGAGCGGTCGCGCGGCGAGTAGCAGCAGGCGCGTCGACGAATCGCCCGCGGTAATCGCGACGCGGTCACCGTCCACGAGCGTCGCGGCCGTGTGCGGCGGAATCCGCCGGTTGCCGACACGCGCTTCACCTTCGTATACGTACACAAAGGCGCGGTGCTCGGCGGGTACTGCTTGTTCGAAGCGTGCACCCGAAGCGAGCTGAACGTCCAGATAGAGGGGCGTGGTCGTCACACCCGAAACGGGCCCGCTCACGGTCTTGCGGTCCACGACGACCGTACCTGCGATCACTTTCAGACGCACCGCATCGCCCGCGTCGACAATTGGAATCTCCGCCGCGCCGATGTCACGGTAGTGCGCAGGCCGGAGCTTCTCCTTCGCCGGCAGATTGATCCAGAGCTGGAAGCCGCGCATGCGACCGGCCGTCTGCTGCGGCATCTCCGAGTGAATCACGCCGCGACCTGCCGTCATCCACTGCACGCCACCGGGACCGAGATCGCCGCGATTGCCGAGGTGATCCTCGTGCCGCATGTGTCCGTCCAGCATGTATGTCACCGTTTCGAAACCGCGGTGCGGGTGCGACGGAAACCCGGCGAGATAGTCGCCGGGATTGTCCGAGAAGAACTCATCCAGCATCAGGAACGGATCCACACGATCCGCCGGTGCGCGCCCGATGCTGCGACGAAGTTTCACGCCAGCGCCATCCGACGTCGGCACCGATTCGATGACGCGACCTATTTTTCGAACTGTCATGCGATTCTCCGTTGGGGTTCTCCGTTCAGCGTCGCGATCGTACGTTGCGCGTCGGTAAGCGCTTGATGCTTCGCAGCCTCACCCATCGCCAGCCCTTCGACGTACACGAACTCTACGTCCGTGATCCCGAGGAAGCCCAGAAACTGCTGGACGTAGCTCGTCTGGTTGTCGAGCGTCGTGCCGGCGTACTTGCCGCCGCGCGTCGCAACGACGATCGCTTTTTTGCCCTTCAGCAAACCTTCGGGACCGTTCGACGTGTAGCGGAACGTCACGCCCGCGCGCGCGATGTGATCGAAATAGGCCTTGAGCTGTGACGACACACCGAAGTTGTACATCGGCAGGCCGAGCACGATGGTGTCGGCGTCGCGCAACTCTGCGATCAACGCGTCGGAGTAGGCGACCACCGCGCGATCTTCCGTCGTATGCGACGCGGGCTCCGTGCCGAACGCGCGGAACCGTTCTTCCGTCAGATGGGGTACCGGGTCGCGCGCGAGGTCGCGGACGACGACGCGGCTTATGTCGTGCGTCGTGCGCAAACGACGGACCAGTTCGTCGGCCAGCCGGGACGATTCGCCGGCGGCGAGATAGATGCTCGAATTCAGTTGCAGCACGTTTTTCATGGTTCGTCCTTGGGTTCGCTGTGATGTCGTGGGCACATTTGATGATTTACCCGATAGATCAAAAAGCGGATTATTTCGGCCGTACCTATCGAGATTACTGATCAATGCACCCCCGAATCACGCTTGAACAATGGCGCGCGCTGCTCGCTGTGGTGGACGCCGGCGGTTACGCGCAGGCCGCGTCGGCGCTCAACAAGAGTCAGTCGGCGATCAGTTACGGCGTGCAGAAGCTCGAGCACCTGCTAGGCGTCAAGGTGTTCGAGATCGAAGGGCGGAAGGCGAAGCTCACTTCGACGGGTGAGGTGTTGTACCGGCGCGCGAAGAGCCTGATCGACGAAGCGGCAACGCTCGAAGGCGCTGCCACCGATCTCGGCGCGGGCTGGGAACCGCTCATCAGCATCGCTGCCGACACTGTCTTCCCGACGTGGGTGCTGCTCGAGTGCTTCGCGGATTTCGCAAAGGAGCGCCCGCAGACACGCCTCGAGTTGTACGAGACGGTGCTGGGCGGCACTGACGAAGCATTGTTCGAGCGGCGGGCTGACCTCGCAATCACCAGTCGTGTGCCAACCGGCTTCCTCGGCGATCCGCTGATGACTGCACGCTTCGTCGCGGCCGCGCATCCCGACCACCCGCTGCATCAGCTAGGTCGCCAGCTGACATTCCAGGATCTGAAGAAGCATCGACAGCTCGTGATCCGCGACTCGGGCCGGGATCGTTCACGCTCGGCTGGATGGCTCGGCGCCGAGCAACGCTGGACTGTCAGCCATAAAGCGACTTCGATTCATGCCGCCTGCATGGGGCTCGGCTTCGCGTGGTTCCCCGAAGACAACATCCGCCGCGATCTCGATGCCGGCGCATTGAAGCCGCTGCCGCTCCGTCATGGCGGCGAACACTTCGTGCCGCTCTATCTCGTGTTCTCGGATCCGGACTACGCGGGACCGGGCACGCGTCGGCTGGCCGAGATCATCCGCCAGCGCGTGAAAGAGACATGCCCGAACACGGTCGGCGAGCAAGAGGAGCTCACACGGGACCCGACCCCTCCCGAGCCTCATGTGGAGAAGGTCGCGGCAACGGGCAGGCCCGCGTCGCGCCGTCGTCGGCAAACCAGCTGATCGCGGGGCACCAGGGAAAGCAATCGAATACCCGCGACGCTATGTGCGCGATCGTACTGAACCAAGCGTCCGGACTGCGTTCAATGTTCGTGTGTTGAGACCCATTTGAATCGCCGCTTGCAAGGAAATGAGTAGATGTTACGCAGCATGAAGGATCTGGAAGGCTATGCCATCCGCGCGACGGATGGCGACATTGGTCACGTGAAGGACTTCTATTTCGACGACGAAGTGTGGGTCATCCGCTATCTCGTGGTCGACACCGGCAGCTGGCTTTCGAGTCGCAAAGTGCTGATCTCGCCGATCGCGATCGGCGAACCGAACTGGGCGGGGAAGGTTCTGCCCGTGTCGATCACCAAAGAGCAGGTGAAGAACGCCCCCGACATCGACACCGACGCGCCGGTCTCGCGGCAGCACGAGATACGCTACCTCGGTTACTACGGCTATCCCCACTATTGGGGCGGCGCCGGGCTGTGGGCCGGCAGCATGTACCCCGGCATGATGATGACAGGCTACGGCGCCTATGGTTCGACGCCGTACGCCCAAACCCAAAAAGAGCAGGAGGACCATGCACGCGCCGAAGAGGCGCGGCACCGGGACGACGACCTGCACCTGCGTAGCTGCAAAGCAGTCATGGGCTATCACATCGAAGCGACCGACGGTGACATCGGCCATGTCCAGGACCTGCTCGTCGATGAGGAAACCTGGGCCATTCGATACCTGATTGCGAACACTAGCAACTGGTGGCTTGGTCACCAGGTGCTCATCTCGCCGCAATGGATCAAGAACGTGAGCTGGTCCGAGGCCACCGTCTCGCTCGATCTGACCCGGCAGGCGGTGCAAGACGCTCCACCATACGACTCGACGACGCAACTGAATCGTAAGCAGGAAGCCGGACTCTACGACCACTACGGTCGTCCCAGCTATTGGGTGGCCGATGCAAAGCGCGAAGCCGAATCATCACCCGTTAGGTCCACCTCCGCATGAAGCCCTTTGCCACGTTGGCGGTTCTAGTCTTCTCGCTCGTCGCGTTGCTGCAATTGCTGCGCGTCCTTTTGGGGTGGGAAATCACGATAAATGGCATCTTGATTCCCCTCTGGGCAAGTGTCATTGCGTGCTTGCTTGCGGCGGTACTTGCACTTGCGCTCTGGCATGAAACGCACAGATGAGCTTTCCGGATCCAAGGCGGCATCACTTGAATTGACGCGCGGACGGCAAGGACACCATAGACCTGACGGTATTGGGCGGCGTGAAAGAGGACGAGGTCCCGAGGGGCACACCGCAGGCTCATGCACGAGCAGTACTACGAGCTGACCGCCGAGCCATACGCCCGCTGGCGCGCCTCATGCGGGTTGTTGGGGCAAGCACCGCGAAGACCTGACGCAAACGAATCGTCGACATCGAAGCCGAGGCCGAGTTTGCTGCGTCCTCGCCATTGTTCGTTGTACCGCTCGAGTCAAGCTGCGTCAGGCCCGTACATTCGATTCAGGTTCGCGAACTTCGCCGGGTCGAGATCCTTGCCGGCAAGAGCGGCGTGCCCCGGACTGTAGCGATGGGCACGAAACACCATGTTGATCCGGCCTCCGAGGCGTGGGTTCACGCCGAAGAATGGATTGATGTACTCCCACACGACCTTTTTGTCGGGCGTCACTTCGAGGAAATGACCCTTGGCCGTCTCGGTGATGAGCGTATTGCCGTTCGGCAGTCGATCCACGCAGCCGCCCATCAGCGTGTAGAGGCTGAACGGTGGATTGTCGGCATACTCCCAGACAATTTTGCGCGTCTTCGGATCGATCTCGATCGCACGCGAATATTCGATGCCCTTGCGATGCACCCCGTTGTCGAACGCGGTGATAGTGCCCTCACGCGTGAACTTGGCATCGTGTTGATGACGCACGCTCTCGTCGCGAAAACGCCATCGGATCTTTCCCGAGCGCGGATTCACCTGCGCGAGCGTGCTGGTGCTGCGAAAGCTGATCAGCCAATCGCCCTTAGGCGTCGGCGCAATTGAATTGGCATGAGTCCACTCGCGGCGATGCTCCAGCGGACAGATCTCATCGATCTTCGGATCCAACTCGTTCCACGACAGCCACTTTCTGACGATCTTCCCCTGCGGCGAGACCTCGATGACGACGTCGCCGAGCATCGAGTTCGGATCATCGCCGTCGGCATGGTAGCCGCCGCGGATCTGTTTGACCTTGCGCTTGGGCAGTTCATCCCACGTGATGATCAGCGTGTTGCCATTCGGCAGACGCTGATAGTCGTGGTGCACCCATGGATCCGTGTATTCCCAGACGATGTTACCGTCCCAGTCCAGCTCGTAGCAGGCTGCCGCCTGGCCATTGAGGCCGCGCTGGCCCTGCACCTCGGTCGACGGCATGGCCATGGTGATCAGGTTGCCGTTGGGGAGCAGCTCCGCGTTGGTGATGCCGCGCTCGTGATTCCATTCGTGTACGAAGCGCCCTTGCATATCCATCAGCAGCGCGCGTTGCCCAAACGTCGAGAACAGTGTGTAACCCCTGAATGCCAGCTGCGGGTTGTAGTGAATCAAACCATTCGGATGGTGTTCGGTACGCGCCACGGTCGGCTCCTTGTTCTAGTGACCTGTAACAATCGAAGCAGCAGCGCCCGCGTGACGCCTCGAGCTGCAGCGTAATCCCACCACCCGCGACGCACGTCGTGCACAGCGCCATTCTGATCGGCTCACGCCTGCTCGCGCTGCTCGAGCGGACATTTTACAACGATTTAGTCGAGGGGCAAGCGAAACTGATACGACTGGCTCAGCCGCCACTCCGCAGCTGGGCACCACCAACCTCGATGCGTCGATCGGCTTCTACTTCGGCACGCTGGGTTTCACACTCGAATTCCCCTACAGCGATTTCTATTGAGCCGGATCCGCCTTTTGGCCGCGCGAGGTCGATTCGGCGTCAACACCGCGACGCTCGAGTCCGCAGCGTCGCGGCTCAGCAGAACTGTTGGAGAAACGCCGATCAGGCTCCTGCAACGCTGTGCTGTCCCGGCCCTCAGGCTGCCCCACCCTTCTTCGCGGCCAGCGTCGCCTTCGAGTCGTTTCGGATCACGTCGAGGCCGGCCGGATCGACCGGAACGCCGAACTCGACGCGCGCATGCGCGTGGCCTACGTGGTGCATCGCGAGCGCACCGGTCAGCGCCTGATGCTGGCCCTGCAGGTCCATACTGAAATTGACTGCCTGCTTTGCGAGCTTCAGACCAATGGCGGGCCGAGTCGCAATCCGCTTGGCAAGATCCAGAGTGAACGACTCGAGCTGATCGTTGGGTACCACATGGTTCACCATTCCGAGCTGATGACATTCCTCCGCCGTTAGGATCTGTCCGGTGAACAGCATCTCTTTCGCTTTGCGCGGACCGAGTTCCCAGGCATGCAGAAAGTACTCGTGCCCGTTCACGCCAAACGCAACAACCGGGTCGGAAAACTCCGCGTCTTCGCTGGCAATGATGATGTCCATAGGCCACGCAATCATCAGCCCGCCGGCCATCGCCTTACCCTGCACCTGTGCAATCGTCGGCTTGGCGAGGTTTCGCCACCGCCAGTGCAAGCCGACGAAATACTCTTCCTCGCCCGCATACATGCCGGCCGCCCGCGGCTCGTGATGGCCCGCGCCCTGCACCACCGGTTGGAAATCCAGGGTTCTGGACGTGTCCTTCAAGTCGTGGCCGGATGAGAAGTGCGGGCCATCCGCGGCCAGGATGATGACTTTTACGTCGGGATCACGCGCCGCCACCTGAAATGCGTGGTCGATCTCGTACAGCATCTTCCGGTCCTGGGCGTTGCGGGTCTCCGGTCGCGCCAATACGACGCGCGCGACCTTCGGATCGGGAAGTTCGTAGCGAATTCGCTGGTAAGCAGTTGTCTGTTGATCGGCCATGTTGGTCTCCGTTGCTCTTTTGCGGTCGTTTCATCTATGCGGGTCGCCCCAGCGTAGACATGCCTTTAGGTCGGCACGCCTGATCGGATCAATCGTCGCGCATACTCCATGGTCTCGTCCACGCAGAGATCAAGAGCAAATCGTTCTTCGGCATGACGGGCGGTCTCGCATACGAACTGCACGCACCGATCGCGGATGGACCGCACTTCTCGTCCGGCACGATCTACTCCTACTCCAATCGCGAAGTCCCCTCAATGGGGTGTATCGATGTCGACGCTCACAGATCGGAACCGATGTGATCCTCCAGTGGGGCGATCACGGTGGGAAGATCGAGAACACTCGCGCGACGCTCGCTCGCTTTCCGTATCTGATTGAAGGCGACGTCGACGCCGCTACCGTTGATTGATGCCGTTGCCGGATCTCACGGTTTTGGCCCCAACCAAAAAGGACCAGCTAACGATGAACATGAGGTGCGATTTGTGCTCGAATCACAGGCCGCCACCGCTCTCGCCCAGCAGCACTTCACGCATGTCACCTTTTGCCCGCAGGCTCACGACGAGCAGGTAGGCGCTGAGGAACAAAGCACCACCGAACACTGCGACCAGGCCAAGCACGACGCCCGCGGCCGAAAATCTGTGCCGCCAAGCGACCCAAAGCCCCGAAAGCACCAGCATGAACATGAAGTCGAGGTTGAACTGACCGGGCCAAGTCATCGCTGCCATGTCGCCAAAGAAGATCGACAGCAAATTCGAACCATGGTTGGCAATCACCACCGCCGAATAGACCAGCAGCACCCCGAACATAGCGATTAGCAGCCCGCGAAACCCCAACATTGCATTCCCCCTTGTGTGCAGCTGTGTTGCCTGGAAGCCTTTGTGAATATCGCCGAGCGTTGGACGCCGGCGCTACGCACGTATCAGCGTCAGTTAGCCGCCGCAGGCATCTGGTTCTGAATCGTGGCGAGATCGAAGTGTTCGTGCCAAAGCGTAATACGACCGTCATGCACCTCGTACACACCCGTCACCGGCAATTCGATCCAAACCCGTGGGCATGAGGTGACGATCGAGCCGTTCCATGAACACGATCGGACCGCTGGCCACTTCGCGTTTAATGAGGAACGTCTGTTCCAGCACAGGCGCGAAGAACGGTTCGAGCACCGCGCGCACGCCGCCCGGCCCTTGCACCGTCCCCATCGGCCCATTCGTGTACTCGCAGCGTTCGTCGACGTACTTGAGCCCGGTTTCGAAGTCCTTCTTCTCCATCGCAGCGTTGAAGGCCCTGACGACCTCGATCGGAGATTTGACGATATCTGGCATGGGTGTGTCTCCGCGAAAAGAGGCGAACAGGTTCGCGTCAATCTGGCACCCGTTCAACTACCCGCGAAGTAATCGCGCTCCGGATCTGGTCTATGAATGCGGCTTCAACGCCACGCCCAATCCATGACGGCATCACCGTCGCGCAATAGCCTTGCGTACAACGTATCCGATAGAGAGTCCTTGCGCGAGGATTGAGAACACGACGACGCAATAGGTCAGCGCGACAACGGTGTTGCGTTGCGCACCCGTCGGCAGCGATAACGCCAGCGCCACCGATATGCCGCCGCGCAGCCCTCCCCAGGTCAGTACCTTCCATGAACCCCGTGGCAGATCGACGGCGCCCCGCAACAGAGCCGCCGGCAAGCCGACTGTCAACAGGCGAGCCAGGAGCGTCACTACTATCGCTACGCAAGCAGCGGCGAACTGGTTGACCGAGAACACCAGGAGGAGCACCTCCATCCCGATCAGGACGAACAGCAACGCGTTCAGTATCTCGTCGATCAACTCCCAGAACATGTCCAGATTGCGACGCGTCGTATCGGACATTGCCAGCGCGCGGCCGTGATTGCCGATGATCAGGCCGGTGACCACCATCGCCAGTGGACCGGACACATGCAGTGTGCTGGCCAACGCGTAGCCGCCAGTGACTGCGGCCAGCGTCAACAGCACCTCGATTTGGTAGTTGTCCACGCTCTTCAGCAGACGGAAGGTCACGTAGCCGAGCAACAGGCCGAACAACAGGCCGCCGCCCGCTTCTCTCAGCAGAATCTCGACGCCTAGGCCGAGCGTGGGCGTCATGCCGCTCGCCAGCACGCCCAGAAGCAGCGAGAAGATCACCACGCCCACGCCATCGTTGAACAACGACTCGCCGGCAATCACGAGGTCCAGCGCTTTTGGTGCTCCGGCGGACTTGAGGATGCCCGCAACCGCAATGGGGTCCGTGGGCGAGATCAACGCGCCGAACAGCAGGCAATGTATGAAGGGCAGTTGCACGCTAACCAGAGGCAGCGTCAGCCACATCCCGTAGCCCACCGCGAAGGTCGACAGCGTTGTGCCGACCACGGCCAGGGCGCCTACCGACCAGCGGTACGTCTTGAGTTCGCTCATGTCGACATGGAGCGCGCCGGCAAACAGCAGCAGCGAGAGCATTCCCTGCATGAGCACGTCGGAAAAGTCGATCGAGCGCAGCAGCGACTCTTCGTATTCGCGCAAGCCGTACGCTATGCCGAGCGCATCCAACCCCACGAGAGTGAGAGAAAAAACCAACGCAGCGACCATGACGCCAATGGTGGTAGGCAACCCGACGAAGCGGTGGTTCAGGTACGCCAGCAGCGCGGTGACGACTAGACAGGTTGCGACAATATCGAGCATTCGTCTGGCAGACTTCCGCAATCAAGGTCGAAGCCTAACCGCCCGCCGACCTGTTTGCCCGCCACAAAACCAACTGGCGGATCGTGGCCGCGCCTGAGCAGGCGAAGCACCGGAGCAACGGACGTGCTGCGTTCGTCGGCCCGATCACGCTGCTGTGTACGGCATCGAACTGAGCCTGATGTCGTGTTGATGCATCTTGTCTTGTGGTGTGGGCCAATACATGGCGCTACTTGAAGAAAAGCCACAAATCGACCGTCTCCCGAGGAGCTGTGATGCCAGAGCATGTATACAAAACAATCGAGATTACTGGATCGTCGACCAAGTCTATCGAAGCGGCGGTTGAGACGGCCTTGCAGCGAGCCGATGAATCGCTGCATGGCCTGCGTTGGTTCGAGGTCGAAAACATTCGGGGCCATCTCGAGGACGGCAAAATCAGCCATTGGCAGGTGACCGTCAAGATCGGTCTCGCCATGGACTGAAAGCCGGCACCCGAGCACCGTCGGGGACTACGACGCACGTTCACGAGCAGACTTCGGGACACTCCTGCGGCGCAACGAAGGCTCAGCGCTTAGCTGAGACGCACCGGTTTACCACTATTTTCATTCTCCCGACAACACAGTCAGCATGACAGCAATCCTGACCGATCTCGGGTCGCCCAACAGCATTACGAAGGCGCTCGACGCTCGCGATGCTCGATCCGGGAGCAGGCAACTGCGAAAGGCGGGAACCCTGTGTGGGATGACCGCGTGCCGGTAGGCTGACAAATCGAATCCACCCCGAGGTACCGAATTGGCCGAGTCGAAACTCGCTGTGTATTGCGCTGTCGGCGCCAATGTGGCCATCGCGGTCACGAAGTTCATCGCCGCCGGAGTGACCGGCAGTTCCGCGATGCTCTCCGAGGGCATTCACTCGACAGTCGATAGCGGCAACGGTGTGCTACTGCTCATGGGCATGCACCTCAGCAAGCGCAAGCCGACACCCGAACATCCGTTCGGCCACGGCAAGGAACTCTACTTCTGGAGCCTGATGGTCGCCGTGCTGATCTTCGGGCTCGGCGGCGGTGTTTCCGCGTATGAAGGAATACTGCACATGCTTCATCCAAAACCGCTGACCGATCCGACGTGGAACTACATCGTGCTGGGCGCTGCTGCACTGTTCGAGGGTTCAAGCTTCGTAGTAGCGATGCGCCAGTTCCTCGCCACAAAACGTGACACTCCATTCTGGCGCTCGCTCAAAGCAAGTAAGGATCCCACCACCTACACGGTGCTCGCCGAGGACGCCGCGGCACTCTGCGGATTGGGGTTTGCTGCCACCGGCGTATATCTCAGCCACTACTTTGGCCTGCCGGTCATCGACGGCGCGGCCTCCGTCGCCATTGGCGTGCTTCTCGCGGGCGTCGCGGTGCTGTTGATCGTCGAGTCGAGAGGCCTGTTGATCGGCGAGGGTGTCGCCCCGGAAGCAGCGCGCGCGATACGCGACCTCGCTGTTCGCAACCCGCGCGTGCACGATGCAACTGCTCCCCTCACCATGTACCTCGGGCCGGACGAAATACTGCTGGCGCTCGATGTTGAATTCGAACGCAGCGCGACGACCGACGAAATCGTTTCCGCGGTTGCCAACATCGAGCGCGATATTCGAAATCGGTATCCGAAGATGACGCGGATCTACATCGAAGCACGCTCAATCGGGGCGCACGCCTAACAGGGCATCGCCAACATACCGAGCTCCTGCCGATACGCGTCGGCATCGCTGATCTTGCCGTCCAATGCCTGAAGGCTGAGTCCGAGCCCGATATGCATGGTGGTTTCCCATTCAGGCTGCACTTGGCAATGAATCTAACAATCGTTAGAATAATCGGCAAGTGTCCCGGTTTCGGCGAATTGAGACGGCGTTTTGAAATGAATGAAGATGCCAGTGCATCCAAATCGGAGCGAACGCGCCATCGAATTCTGAACGCGGCGGCCAAGGCATTCCGCCAGAACGGCTACGCATCGAGTTCTCTGCGCGACATCGCCGAGAGCGCCGACATGCAGGCGGGGAGCCTCTACTACCACTTCGACAGCAAGGAAGAGCTTGCCGAAGCCGTGCTCGATGAAGGTGTCTTCGGCGCCCAGCGATCCGCCGCTACTGCAGTCGAGGCACGTGGTATCGACGCCGATCCCCTGGATCGAATCGAGGCTGCTTTTCGCGGCCACCTGGCCTATCTGCTCGAAGCGTCGGACTTCGCCGTGGCCACCTTGCGCATGTTGCACCAGACGCCGGACACCGTCCGCAAACGACACTTGCGCAAGCAGCGCGCTTTTGGCCGCTTTTACGCGAAGCTCTTCGAGGACGCACGCGATGCCGGACTGATCAGGCCCGAGTTCGATCTCTCCGGCCTACGCATGCTGCTGCTGGGTGCGCTCAACTGGTCACCCGAATGGTTCGACCCGGCGCGCCTGTCAGCGGACGAACTGATCCAGCAACTCACGCAGATGATGAGGCACGGCATCACGCCGACGAACGAGTCCATGTCGAACCAGCGACGCGTGAAGAAGGCGCGATCATGAAAATAGGAGTGATGTCCTTCAACACGGAGTACACGATGCGCGCCGATCGGCTCGCACGCGCTTTGGAAGAGCGCGGTTTTGAATCGCTTTGGTTGCCGGAACACACGCATATTCCGGTACCGAGCGGAAAAGCCGATCCTACGACTGGCATGCCGCAAATGCCTGGTGGCGACTTCCTGCCGGAAGAGTATCGCCACATGTCGGATCCGTTCACCAGCCTTGCGGCTGCCGCCGCCGTGACGCAACGACTGCTGCTCGGCACCTGCATCTGCCTCATCAACCAGCACCACCCCATCAACCTTGCCAAGCATGTTTCGACCCTCGATCGCCTGAGCGACGGCCGCTTCATCTTCGGCATCGGCGCCGGGTGGAACGTGGCTGAGATGGGCCACCACGGTATCGAGTTCAAAGATCGCTGGTCACAAGCTGTCGAGCGACTGGCAGCGCTGCGCACAATCTGGTCTGACGAACGTGCACGCTTTGATGGCGAATACGTCCAGTTCGCACCGCTCTGGCAGTTCCCGAAGCCGATGCGGCCCTCGGGTCCACCCGTGGTGCTCGGCACACTCGATACGCCCTTCGGGCGTGAACAGGTGGCGCGTCACGGCGACGGCTGGCTACCGCTCACCTTCAACATCGAAACCACCCGGCGCAGCGTTGATGACGTGCGCGAACGAATGCGCCGTCACGGCCGCGATCCCGACCAACTGGATGTATCGATCTTCTTCCTGGCCGATGTGCTGCAGCCGGCCAGCGTGATGGATGCTGCCCGCACCACGGGCGCCAATCGATGCATTTTCCGATTGCCGGTCTCCGGCGACAGCGAAGTGCTGCGTACCCTCGATCATTACGCCCGGCAACTGTGATGCTGGATCCCGAACTGCGCGACCGACGTGCGCGTCACAAGTCAACGTGCGGGATTTCGACGTCACGGTGATCGCCTCGGTGATCGTGCAACGCTCCAAACGGGGTGACGAGATGTTTGCGACGATGGTCCAGCACAGCCGCCATGCATCGGACTGAGACGCCAGGGATTTTGTTGCCTGAGTTTCGTCATCATGTCGCGAGCGAAGACTTGCAGCTCCATTGCCACACCTCACCCAAGGACCAAACGATGAACAAGCTCGAAGGACGCGTTGCAATCATCACCGGCGCCGCACGGGGTCAAGGCGAAGCAGAAGCCCGGCTACTTGCGGAACACGGCGCGCGCGTCGTCCTCACCGACGTACTTGCCGACCAGGGAGCGGCCGTGGCACGGGACATCGGCCCGTCTGCCCTATTCATCGAACATGACGTGAGCGCCGAGCGCGGCTGGCAACAGGTCATCGACGCCGTCCTAGCAACTTTCGGCCGCATTGACGTGCTCGTGAACAACGCCGCGATTTCGCGGCCACTAAAGCTCGAAGCCACCGAACCGGAGACCTTCGACCTGCTCTATCGCGTGAATCAGTTCGGTGTCTATCTTGGAATGCGCTCCGTGATCGAGCCGATGAAACGAGCGGGGGGAGGCTCAATCGTCAACATTGCTTCCGTCGCGGCATTGCAGGGCACGTCGACCTTGTTCGCCTACACGGCGACGAAATGGGCGGTGCGTGGCATGTCCCGCTCGGCCGCCCTCGAACTTGCCCGCTACAACATTCGAGTCAACTGCATTTTTCCGGGCGTGATCGACACGCCGATCAACGACGACAATCCGCAGAAGATGAACGAGACGCTCGTGCGCACAACGCCCATGCGACGGATGGGCCTGCCGCGCGAGATTGCCGAGGCGGTAATGTTCCTGGCCTCTGACGCCGCGAGCTTCGCGACGGGTGGCGAGTTCGCGATCGACGGCGGCATGTCGATCTAGGCAATCAAAATCGCGGCGGCCATAGGTTATCCAGGAGAAGCCGACCGCCCGTTCGCGGACGACCTCCCGATTGCAGGCGCCGGTTGTTCGTTGGCGTCAACATCGAGGCAATCGTGCATCAAGAGCCAACTGCGACCATCACACTACACATGCGGGATCGTGAGAACTGATTCAAGCGTTCGGTTCAGCGCCTGCGATAACGGCCGCCGTCGATGATCTGCTCAAGCATCTCCGCGAGTCTGCGCTCAAACTGTCTGCGCGTGACGTAGCCCGACAGCCATGTCTGCAGTTGCTGGTAGTAGATCGAGAACAGGCACCTCGCGAACAGCATGCAGTCGATGCGTGGATCGAGTTCGCGGCGCGCGGCGGCGCGTTCGGAAAACGCCGCGAGTTTGTTGATGATCGCTTGTGTGATCGCGATGAGATCCGACGCGCGGTCGCGATTGGTCAGGAACGTGATTTCGCGGATCAGTTCGCGCGCGATGGCAACGTCTCGAGCGTGGTATGCGATGAAACGTTTGAAGAGCGCGCCTACCTGATCGACAAGAGGCGCGTCGGGATCGATCTCACTGTACGTATTCTCGATCAGCTCCATCATTTCGTTGCTGAACACGAGAACAAGCAGTTCCTCCTTCGACTTCGCGTATAGGAAAAGAGTACCGGCGGCGACTTGTGCCCCTTCAGAAATCTGTTGGACAGTAGTGTTCGCGTAGCCCTGCTTCTGAAACAGATCGCGCGACGCGGCGATGATGCGATCCCGCTTTTCGCGTTTGTTCTGTTCGCGACGACCTCCGCCTTTCCGTATCGGTTCCGGTCGCTTGCATCCGGCAGGGCGAGTCTTTGCGTTCACAGCCAAGTCGCTACCTCGATTTGGTTCGAGTCATCAGGCCTCGAATGTTACCGGAACACATTGCGGTTGACTTCTACACAGATGTGTACAAACCTGAGCACACTCATTTTTATTGGAGAGGGTCATGGCCGCGCGAACGGGGCAGCAGTTTCTGGACGGACTGCGCGGTGATAGAGAGGTCTGGGTGGAGGGCCAGCGTGTTCGCGACGTCGTGTCGCACCCGGCATTCACCGGCGCCGCGCATGCGCTTGCCGAGGTGTTCGATTTGCAGCATAGCCAGCGCGACCGCTGCCTGGTTCCGGACCCCGAGACCGGTGAACTGATCAACGCAAGTCACTTGATCCCGCGTTCGCGCGAGGACCTGTGCGGGCGCCACGACTGTCTGGCAGCCATCGCCGAATACTCCGCGGGGCTCATGGGGCGCACACCTGATTATATGAACGTCACTTTCGCGGGTTTTGCCGGGCGAGCCGAAGAGTGGGCGATCAACGGCAACGATGAAGGCGCGGCGCGGCTCGTGGCCTATCAGAAAAAGCTGAGGCGAGAGGATATCTCGCTGACTCACACGATCGTGCAACCAACGATCGACAAAGCGCTCGGCGATGCGCCGCGGGCGAGCAATACGGTCTCGCTGCGCAGGGTCGGTAAGACCGCAAGCGGCATCCTCGTATCAGGCGCACGGGTGCTGTCTACCCTTGCGCCGTTCGCCGACGAGTTGGCCGTGTATCCCGGCGCCCCGCTGCCGCAAGGGTCCGACGAATACGCCCTGTCGTTCTGCATCCCAATGTCGGCACCGGGACTGAAGTTCCTGTGCAGGGATTCGTATTCCCGCGCGAGCAACGTGTTCGATCATCCCCTTTCCTCGCGCTTCGACGAACAGGACGCGTTCGTGCTCTTCGATAACGTCGAGATCCCGTACGAGCGCCTGTTCATCGACTGCAACCTCCCGGTGTACAACTACGTGATGAGCCAGACGTGGTGGCAGAACATCATGCAACAGACGACGATCCGCGCGCTGACGAAGCTTCAATTCGCGTGGGGCATCGCGACGCACATGGCAGACGCGATCAACGCGAACCAGGCACCGACACAGCAAGTGCTCGGCGAAATCTGGACGTACGCGGAAATGACCCGCGCGTGCTTGCAGGCCGCCGAAGACGGCGCAGCCGACACCGGCAACGGTGTGTGGCTGCCGGACAGGCGTCCGTTCACCGCGCTGCGCGCGACGATGCCGGGCTGGATGGCACGCACGAACGAGATCATCAAGGAACTCGGTTCGCACAACATCTTCACAACGCCATCGCGCGGGGAACTCGACGATCCGGGGCTGCGGCCGCTGCTCGATCATCATCTGAAGGGCTTCGGTGACGTCGATGCGGAGCGCCGCGCGCGTATATTCCGTCTAGGCTGGGATTTCGCCGGAAGCGGCCTTGCAGGCCGCAACGAACAGTACGAACGTTTCTATCTCGCGTCGGCGCCGCGCAACTACCAGATGGCGCATACGATGGCGGATCGAACGCGCGCAAGCGCGCTCGTTGGACGGTTTCTCAACGAGCCGTGGCAATAGGCGCACGGCACACGGTGGACGAATTCGAAGACGATAGGGAGAGAGGAAGATGGCTGCAGTGACGGAATTGGGTTACGTGTGTTTCGGCGTCTCGGATCTCGCGGAGTGGCGAGATTTTGCGGCCGATCTGCTCGGGCTCGAGGTGTTCGAGGAACCGGGCGAGCCGGATCGGTTGTACCTGCGCACGGACTATTGGCATCACCGGATCATTCTCGAGAAGAGCCCGGCCGATGATCTGACGGCGGCGGGACTGCGCGTCGCCGGCGTCGAAGAATTCGCGGCGCTCCGGAACCTTCTGAAGGACGCTGGAATCAAGTTCGAAATCGGCGGCAAGGACCTCGCGGCATCTCGTTGCGTACTCGAGATCATGCGTTTGTCGGACCCGGCCGGGAATCCGATCGAGATTTTCCACGGCCCACGCATCGACACGCACAAGCCGTTCCTACCGGGCCGGCGCATGCACGGACGCTTCGTCACCGGCGACGCCGGCGGCGTCGGCCACATGATCCTGCGTAACGCCGGGCTCGATAAAGCGTACGACTTCTACAAGCTGCTCGGCATGCGCGGTGGCATCGAATACAAGGTGCCGACGCCGGATGGCCAGACCGCCGAACTGCTGTTCATGCACTGCAACGAACGCGACCACACCGTCGCGTTCGGCCCTCCCGGAAAGAAGAGCATCAACCACCTGATGCTCGAGGTGGAAAGCCTCGACGACGTGTTCATGACGCACGATCTCGCCCAGGCAAGCAAATACCCGGTGATGATCAGTCTCGGCAAGCACGCGAACGACCGGATGTTCTCGTTCTACGTCGCGTCACCGTCGGGCTTCCTGATCGAGATCGGCTGGAATGGTCGGCCGGCGACGCATCAGTCTGAGTACTACACGCGAGATACGTACGGCCACGTATTCAGTCAGGCCATGGGCCCGGGCATGAGCATCGACAACAACAAGTAGGAGCGCAATCGATGGGCGCAGAGAAGAACGCAACGAGTCCCGTGGCGCGACCGTCCGTGCCGACGCCGCTGCACTTCATCAACAACGAATTTGTGCCCGCCCGGTCGGGCGGGACGTTCGAGGTCGTGGACCCTGCCACGGAACAGCTGACGACGATGGCCGCCCGCGGCGACGCGCAAGATATCGACGCGGCGGTGCGCGCCGCGAAAGACGCGTTCGACGGCGGCGCATGGTCGCGCACGAAGCCGTCGTTCCGACGCAAGGTGTTGTTCAAGGCGGCCGATCTGATCGAGGCGCGCTCCGACGAGATCATCAAGCTGCAGTCGCTCGAGATGGGCGGACCGATCGGACCGGCGCATCCCGGACCGCATCCGATGATCGAGCGCTCGGCATGGAACTTCCGGTTCTTCGCCGAAGAGCAGGAACTCGCCGGCAACGAATCGTTCAATCGCGACGACAGTCTGTTGACCTACACGATGCGCGACGCGGCCGGTGTGTTCGGTCTAATCACGCCGTGGAACGGACCGTTCATGCTGTCGACTTGGAAGATGGCACCGTGTCTCGCGTACGGCAATTCCGCCGTGCACAAGCCGTCGGAGCTGTCGCCGTTGTCGATGCGCGTGTTGTGCGAGGTCTTTCAGGAAGCCGGCATGCCGACGGGTGTCTACAACATGGTGCTCGGTTACGGCGCCGAAGCCGGTGCGCCGCTGGTCGAGCACAAAGACGTCATCGGCGTGTCGTTCACCGGTTCTGTCCCCACCGCCCGCGACATCGCGGCGCGCGCCGCGAAATCACTCAAGCGAACGTCGTTCGAACTCGGCGGCAAGTCGGCGAACATCATTTTTGCGGACGCGGATCTGAAGCGCGCGATACCCGCTGCGGCAATGTCGATCTTCATGAATGCGGGCCAAGCCTGCGTCGCCGGCTCGCGCATCCTCGTGCAGCGACCGATCTTCGAGGAATTCCTCGACGGCTTCACCAAGGCCGCCGCGGGCTGGAGGGCGGGAGATCCGTTCGATCGCACCACGCGTCTCGGTCCACTCGTCCACAAACGCCAGTACGATCGCGTGACAGGCTACCTCGAGACGGCGCGCAAGGAAGGCCGCCTTCTGTTTGGCGGTGATCGCCCGGCTGGAATGACGAAGGGCTACTACGTTGCGCCAACCGCGATCGTCGACGTCGAGAACTCCGCGCGCGTGTGTCAGGAAGAGATTTTCGGACCGATCGCGGCGATCATGCCGTTCGACGACGCCGACGACGCACTTCGGATCGCCAACGACTCCGCGTACGGCCTCGCTGGCTACATCTGGACCGAATCGCAGACCACCGCGCACTACGTCAGCCACCGCTTGCAGACCGGAATGATCTGGATCAACGCGGGTTTCGATCGCGACTTGCGCCAGCCATTCGGCGGTATGAAGAGCAGCGGCACCGGACGCGAAGGCGGCGGACACAGCCGCGAGTTTTATACGGAAACGCGCTTCGCTTCGTTTCCGCTCCTGCCTCGATGAACGCAACCGGAGAGAATCGATGACGTACGAAACGAACAGCGACGTGTTGAACGACGAACGCATCGAGGCGCTCAAGACGATTGCAACGTCGACGCTCGCCCATCAGCTGCAGATGCGCGGTATCCGCAGTAGCTTTTTCTCGGGACTGAAACCGCTGCACCCGGAGCTGCGCATGGTCGGCCGCGCGCGAACGCTGCGCTATGTCGCGCTGCGCGAAGATCTGCAGCAACAGTATGGCGGCGGCACGAACGCGCAGCGACGCGCGGTCGAGAGCCTGAAAACCGGCGACGTGCTCGTCATTGAAGCGCGCGGCGTACCGGACGCAGCAACTATCGGCGACATTTACGCCACGCGTGCGTTCAAGCTGGGCGCGACCGGCATCGTCACGGACGGCGCACTGCGCGACACGCCTGCGATCGCCGAACTTGACCAGCCCGTTTATCACCTGTCGTCACACGGCGCAACGCTCGGCCGGCAACACATGCCGTTCTCCGTAGACGAACCCGTCACGTGCGCGGGCGTCTTCGTAGTTCCTGGTGACGTCATCGTCGGTGACGGCGAAGGCGCGGTCGTAATACCGATCGCGCTGGTCGCGGACGTGGTCAGAGACGCGCTGATCCAGGAAGAACGTGAGCGCTTTGCGCAGGAACGCGTCGCCGCGGGCGAATCGACGGTGGGTTTGTTCCCGCTATCGAAGGAGCGGATAGCGGACTTCGAGAAATGGTCCGCAGCGCGCAAGAAAGGTTAACGGGATGAGCGAACGCAAGAGCATCCACATCGAAGGCCTGAGTCATCTGACGGCGATTCCGGTCGCGACGCGCGTCGGGCCCCTGCTCACCTCAAGTGTCATCGCGCCATTCGATCCGGGCAGCCGCACAGTGCCGAAGACGATCGATGCGCAGATCGCGAATGTTTTTCGTCACGTAGGTGCGATGCTGGAAGCCGCGGGCGGGGATTGGCGGCACGTCGCGAAGATGGAGTTCTGGATGCCGGACCCGGCGGGCGGCCGCGTCGCACTCGAAGCGCCTTGGATCGAGAGGTTTCCGAACGAGGCGTCGCGTCCATCGCGGCACACGCACGTCGGCGCAGGCGCCGTCGTGACGGCGTCGTTCATCGCATACATCGGCGACTAACAGACTGTCCGGGAAAAAAAAGCATGCTGAGTAACGACGAAATCGAGAACGCCGCCGATGCGTTGTGGCGCGCGGAACAGACGCGCGACTGGACTGAGCCGGTGTCGAATCGCCATCCCAACGCGGACGTCGCGGACGCATACCGGATCGGCTTGGCGGTACGTGACCTGAAGCTCGCGGCCGGCCGCTCGGTGAAGGGCCACAAGATCGGCCTGACATCGAAAGCGATGCGTTCGCTGACCGGCGCAACCGAACCCGACTACGGCTTCATATTCGACAACTGGTTCGCGCTCGAAGGTTCGACCGTCAGCCGTGCCACGATGAACCGGCCCCTCGTCGAAGTTGAACTCGCGTTCGTACTGGGCGACGAACTCGTGGGCCCATCGATCAATGTCGCCGATGTCATCCGTGCAACGGACTTCGTGCTGCCGGCGCTCGAGATCGTCGACAGCCGCTACAACGCGCGCGGCAAGAACATGCTGGTCGACAGCATCTCGGACGCCGCGTCGTGCGGCTTCGTGGTGCTCGGTGGTATGCCGGCAGATTTGCGCGCCGTCGACGTGCGGAGGATGAGTGCATCGCTTTCGATCAATGGCGATATCATGGAGACCGGTTCTGCGGGAGCGGTGATGGGCAATCCCCTCAACGCGGTCGTCTGGCTCGCGAACAAGCTGCACGAGTTCGGCGTAACGATGCAGCCCGGTGACGTGATTCTTTCTGGCTCGTTCGTCAAGGCAATTCCGTTCAATGCCGGCGATTCGATCGTCGCGCTGTACGACGAATTGGGCGAGGTCACGCTGCGCGTGACGGAGTAGCCGTCGATTTGAGAGGGCGCCAAACGTGTCTAAAGTTAGTTTGCTGCTGAACCTGAGCGAAAACTGGACGCTGATCGATCCACGCAACATCAGAGGGCAAGTTGCCCTCGCTGTCGAAGCGGAGCGCGCCGGCTTCGACGGCATCATGGCGAGTGAGCATGTCGTGATGGGTAACGGCGCGGACGCCAGCGGGGTACCGATGAACCCCCGGGAATTCGCGATGCCGGGAAATCAGCACCCCTCATACCCGTGGCCCAATTCGGTGGTACTGATGTCTGCCGTAGCAGCCGCGACGACGCGTGTGCGGATCATCGGCGCTGCGGTCATTGCCCCGTTGCGTCATCCGTTGTTGCTCGCGAAAGAACTCGCCACCCTCGATCTACTGGCAGAGGGCCGGCTGGCGGTCCTGCCGACCGTGAGTTGGCACAAGGCCGAGTACGACGCATTGGCGGTGCCGTTCGAGCGGCGTGGCGAGATCCTCGACGAGCAGTTGCAGATCTGGCGAGCCGCCTGGTCCGGGTCACCCGCGTCGTTTCACGGGAAATTCTTCAACTTCGACGACATCTGGCTCGAACCCAAAGCCTCGCGATCCACGGGTCCGACGCTTTGGTTCGGTGGTAGTTCGCTTCACACGAGGCTGCTCGATCGCCTCGTGCGCTATGGCTCCGGCTACATGGGACTTGGACCCACGAGCGAAGCTGACCGGGCGCGCATTGCAGCGGCGCTTCGCGATGCCGGACGCGACGTTTCCGAAATCGAATTCATCGGTGGGATTGTGGGTAAGTTCCAGGATCGGACCTCGTGCGCAAATCTGGACGCCGCGCTGGGCGGCCTGGCGCCACAGATCCGGGCGGGTATACGCACGTTCGTAATCAAGCCCTGCCAGTTCATCGATAATGTGGCGTACTTCCCGGAGTTCGCCCAAGAGGTGATCGAGAAATCCGATCAGATTTACCAACGTTTTTCATAAGGGGAGCGCATGACCGACCTGAAGGGGAAAGTGGTGTTTGTGACGGGCGGCGGAACCGGCATCGGCGGCGCAGTCGCACGGCGGTTCGTGGACCGGGGCGCTGAGGTCGCGGTGGTGGGCAGACGCGTCGCGCCGCTGGAGCAGGTCGCCAATGAGATCGGGGCCGTTGCATTGCCCTGCGATGTGGCCGATACGGCCTCCGTGGAACACGCAATCTCGCTCGTGGTGGAGCGCTGCGGTGGGCTGGACATCGTCGTGAACAACGCTGCGACGGTTCACGTCGGCAACGTCGAACAACTCGACGATGCGGCATGGTCGTCGGTGGTCGAGGTGAACATGAATGGACCGATGCGCGTTGCTCGGGCGGCCTTACCGCACCTGCGCGCCAGAGGGGGCGGTGCCATCGTGAACGTCTCTTCGATCGGCGGCTTGTTCGCGGCGAAGAATTCGGCGGTGTATGGCACAACGAAAGCGGCGCTGCTGGGACTGACCCGTTCCCTCGCGCGCGACTATGGGCGGGACGGCATTCGGGTGAACACGCTGTGTCCAGGGTGGGTCGACACACCGATGGTGGAGCCGGCACTGCGGATGCTCGCCAGCGCCCACCGGATATCCATGGATGCGGCGCGTGCTTTGCTGGTCGAACACAATCCCATCAATCGCATGGCGGGCCCTGACGAGATCGCACGCTGCGTCGAGTTTCTAGCCACAGATGCGGCCTCGTTCGTGACGGGTGCTGTGTTGGTGGCCGATGGCGGTCAGTCGATCGTGGATCTGGGTATGTTGCCCCTCGCCAGTGCATCAAACACGTAAGGTGCGCGCGCCGGACCCCCGAGGGGCCACCGAGCAGTGGCACGCAAACGACGCTAAGCGATAGCGTTGTGGCGCGAGCCTGAGATTCACCGCCTTGCGGGGGTAGCGTTAGTCACCGTTCGCGGCGTCTTTGACCCCCTCAACCGCGTCGTTCACAGCGTCTTTGGCATGCTCTCCAGCATCTTTGAGCTTCTCGTGCTCTCGAATATTAAGAGCATCTTTGGTGCTCTCGACCGCCTTCTCCGCAGAGCTATCCTTCTTCGCGCAAGCCGATGCCAATACTGCCGTCGACAGCATCACGACAACCAATGTTCTGGAAATTCTCATCTTCTACTCTCCTGATCAGATCTGTTCGGCGAAATCGGGACTAAACGATCACCGGGTGTGCCATGGCTCGGGCCGCATACCAGTGGCCGGGCGCGTTGATTTCGGTGAGCGTTGCCGCAACCTGTTGGTCGATCGCAGCCTTGGTGGCGGCTACTGCGAACAGCCGACACCGTGAGGGCACGCCATGGCCATCACGTTGGTGTTGACCTTCACAGTACGCATCCCGAAATTTGTGAGCGCTGAACGGATGTGCAGCTTAGCCGGTAGGACCGAATCACTCTGTGCGGAAACGTACATATGGTGATGCCACAGCCGTACCGATCCAGCCATTGTCCAAACCTGCCGGTTGCGATGGTCATGTTCGGCCGCGTGCACACTGGCACGTCCAACTCCCATAGCGTCGAATGCCTGAATCTGCTGCGTACCTGCCCCCCTGGGAGACATGCGTCTCGCCACCCTTTGGTGAGAACTCACGGCGATTCGGTCCTAAGGTACTGACAAGTTGACGGCACCGAGAGATGCAGATGTTGTTCGAATGGCTGATTGCTTCATGCAGCAATGGTGGATAACACGCCGATTGCGTCGATGTGGCGCAACGGCCGCGTTTTACGTATCGCGGACGGCCCGGATGAGGTGCACACGATGTTCATTGCGCGCCGGGAACTCAGGCGATTCGCATGACGGCGGTATGAGCCGGCAGTAGCGAGCGGAATAACCGACCCGCTAGAGGAACCCGTGGCTGCCGGCCACCGCGCCCGCGATGGTCACCAGGCTCACTGCGAGCAGTATTCGGTGCAGCCTCTGCACGCGGCGCAGGATCGAGGTTGCATCGACGTCGGCGTGACGATGAAACCAGGGATGCAGCCAGCGGGGCTCGAGCACGTACAGCACCAGGCTGAATATCACCCATACGGCCAGCATCGCGTGCATCCACCAGAAGCGAGGCTCCGCAAAGCGGCCCCACAGATCGAGCTTCCAGACCAAATAAAAGCCAGAGAGCCCCGCGAGCGGCACCGTGATACGTGCCTGCCTGGCGAAACGCGCCTCGAACGCTTCGAACTGCGCGAGTGTTCCGTCTCCACGCAGCACGTTCGGGATCAACACCAGCGTCACCATCGCAACACCGCCAATCCACAAGACAATTGCGACAACATGCAGTACGCGGGCGACAGCGAGGTCAATCACCGCCGCCTTGTACGAATCGATGAAAGCGCGCGTCGAACGTCCTGAAATGAACCATGAACCATGATTCGAGCCGCTGTGCCAGCAAGATGGAGTCGAAATCGCGGGTCGCGTGGTAGTGCGCAATCATCTCGGAGAACTGATCAAGCAATCGCTGGTGATCATACTTGTGTGCCCAATACCCTGGAAATTCCAACGCAAGCATAGCGCCTTCTTCGTGAGTGAAGTGGGCTGATACACGGGCGACGATCTGGCCCAGCACATCTTCCACGGAACCGCGTCCGTCGGCGATGGTCGCGCGTTCGTGAACGAGGTTGATGAGATGGACCAGTTCTTTGTGTTCCTGGTCCACGTCGGCAATGCCTATATTGAAACTGTCCAGCCAGCGTATGAGGGACATGGCCTAGTCTCGTCTACGAACGCACGTCGCGCGCGAACCCACCGATTAACTGAAGTTACGCGCACCTGCGAACCCCGCACATCCGTAGATACCGAAGCGCTCTCGATGACGTGGGCGCCGCAAGCGCCGATGAGCGCGAACATGCCGCCTCAGGCCATTGCAAAGTCCACCGTGCCGGAGTCGCCGACGGTCCGGGTGAGGCGCAAGATCAGCACGCAAATGGTTTTGCCGCGGTCTGGGGATTTCCGTAGTGACATGGCTGCTCCGCAGGAATGACCGCACCGTCCAAGACGAATGTCCGTCGATAGTCTGCGCGTGCCATCTGCAATCTCTACATGCTGATCGCGGTTGGATACTCGGTTACGTCGTCCACAAAATCCTGCAGCAGGCCGAAATCAGGCCTGCCTTCTGCACTCAGGTTCGGTGCCGCGGCACGGCGTCAGTACTGGCGGACCGGCATGTGCACTACGAGGCCATCGAGCTCCCCTGTGACCCGAATCTGGCACGCCAAGCGGCTCTCCGGTTTTACATCGAATGCGAAATCGAGAATGTTGATCTCGAGTTCTTCGGGATCTCCGCAGCGTTTCGCCCATTCCCGCGGTACATAGATGTGGCACGTCGCGCACGCACACAATCCGCCGCAATCGCCCTCGATGCCAGGAACGAGGTTGTTGATCGCGCCCTGCATGACGCTGGAACCGACAGGCACGTCGACGACGTGCTCGGTCCCGTTGGCTTCGACATAGGTGACCCGCGGCATGGCATCGACCACTCAAGACGACGCCGGCAGCGCGGTGAGGTCGCGGCCTTCAGCGACGATCGCGACGACCTGATCGTTGGTACGAACTGGTCGCATCGAGAAATCGATCTCGTGTACCCCGCCGTGCGCATCGACGAGCTGCGCGCGCATGCGAATCGGTTCGCCGGCCGCACAGCGTGAGACCGTTTCCTGCATCGCCCGTTGTCGCCTCTCACGCTCATCGCCATCCGTGAGGTGCGGCCACCACGGTAGCGTCCAGAACTCGCGACCCACGGTCTGATCGACGTCACCGATCAGTGCGCGGGTCGCATCGTTCAACTCGAGCACGCGGCCTTCCGCATCGAGCAACGCGATCGCCTCCATCGCGTGATCGAATACCGTTCTGAAGCGCTGCTCGCTCTCGATCCGCGCACCCTCCGCCGCCCTGCGCGGGCGGATGTCGCGGAGTTGCGCGCTGAACGTTGGCTGGCCTTCGATGAACACCTTCGTGATCGAAGCTTCGAGCGGGATTTCCTCACCCGTTCGCGACAATCCAATGATTTCGCCGCGCTCCCCCATCAAGCGCGACGGCGACTTGCCTTCGCGAAATGCCTCGATCTGTTTCGGGTGCGCCGACCGATAACGTTCTGGCAGCAGTCGATCGAGCCGTTGTCCCAGCATTTCATCGGCGCGATAACCGAACAACGTCTCCGCCTTACGGTTGAAGAACGTGATCTCGTATTCGTTATCGATGTTGACCACCGCATCGTCGGCAATCGCGAGAATCCGGGAGATCAACAGATACGCGTGTTTGACATCCTGGTGCTCGCGCTGTTCCGCAGTAACGTCGCGCATCGTCACGAGGTACAGCCGCTCCGGTTCATCGAGTTTCGCAACACGTACCGAAAGGCGCAGATGCTGGCCGCCGCGCGAGCGACCTGTGAGGGTCAGGTACCGAAGCTGCGGTGAATTCGGATCCTCCGCCCAACGCGCCAGCCACGCGACTGTATCGATGTGTTGGCCGCTCTGCGGCACGATGATGCGCGAGACATCCTCACCTTCGAGTTCATCGTACTCGTGCCCGAGCAATTCGGCCGCAACCCGATTGAGATAACGAATGCGACCGTCGGTCGCGACGACCAGCGTCGCTTCCGGCAGCGCGTCCAGCAACGATCGAACCGCGTCGGACAATATCTGCGTCATCGCGCCAACCGCCCAAGAATCTGATGAACTCTCAGTAGGTCGCTCCGGCGGCATTGAGTACGTTCATGTCGGATTTCTGGTCCTCCATCCTGTTGAGGACCGTCTGATCCGCATCGACCGGCACACCTGCGCGTTCGAACAACTCGCGCGACCGCTTGGTCACCAGACCGGCCCGCACCAATGCAGGCATCATCAGATCTTTCAGCGAATGAATCTGGCCCGGTGGCAATTCCCGCGTGATCCCGAGCGACTCCGCTTCCTGCATACCCTTCGCAAAATCCTGCGGATCGATGTCGGATACAGCCAGCACTTTGAGAAATCCAGGATCGGCACCGGTCTGACCGTTGACGAGGATCATCACGGCGTCATACGCGAATTGCGCGAGCTCTTCCCGCTCATCCTGATGCATCCGCGCAATCATCGGAGTCAACAACACATGGCCAAACGAGACGTGACGCGACTCGTCGCGCATCACGTTGAACGTGATCGACTTCAGCAGCGGCTCGTCGGTTTGTTTGTACATGTTGTTGAAGGCGCCGAGCGCAAGACCCTCGACGATCATGTTCATTCCGATCATGACTTTCATGTAGTTCTGGGTCTTTAACGTCGTATCGATGAGTTCTTTGAGCCAGGGCGTCATCGGATAGTCGATCGCGATTTTCTTGACATACCGCTCGTACACTTCGACGTGTCGCGCTTCGTCCATCGCTTGAGTGGCAGCGTAGTACTTTGCCTTCATGTCTGGCACGCCGTGAGCAATCGTTGCCGCGGTCAACAGCGCGCCTTGTTCACCGTGCAGAAACTGAGACAGCAACTGTGCAGTCGAGTGAGCGCCGAACGTCTCCTGCTGAACGTTCGACAACTTCTTGAAGAACGGCATCTTGTAGTACATCGAGTGCTCGTGGGCGATGATCGGATTCGACGGATCGATCTCCGTCTCCCACTTCAAATGGTCTGCGTTCCACTGATTGTCCTTTGCCCTCTTGTACAGATCCTCAACCTTGGGAACGCTGGCCTCGTAGTCGAAATTCCACGCCACGTCCATAGGCGTCTTGTAGCTGTGCACCGTGCTCTCGGCGACGATTTCTCTTGGGTTGGTAGCCATGTCATCCTCGTTGGCGATTGACTGCGATTGAGTATCCGCGCTTGCCGAGCGTGCGCACTACGGAATTGCCGAAGCGGAGCGTCAGTCGGTTTGGCGAAGTGCCAAAGGTATCAAGCGGCGCGGGTGTCTATGCGTTGGGTATCGCCTGGATCCGCTTGCAAATGCGGCAAGAAGCCGGGACGAGACGGGCACCGCTACGCGGTGTTCGATGTTCAGCCGGGACGGCCATCGGCACGCGGCTGCGACAGGATCGATCCGTACACGCAGGCGTACAAGCCAAACGCGGCCACCCACAACGCGCCTGCCACGATCACCCCGGCCAGATAGAACTGTGGCAACAACAGCGGCACGAACACGCGCACCGCAGCAGACGTTAGCACCAGGGCGTAAACGATCACCTCGGCTGTGCCCGCTGTCAGCGGCCGTCCGGTATGGCCGCGCGCGGTGCGGGTCATCATGCCCAGCGTCAGCGCACCGATACCACCGACCGTCAGTGCATGGTTGGCCAGGCTCAGCGAGGTGAGATCCAACGCGGCGCACGCGCGCAGCGCCAGATGTACAACGATCCAGGCGTAGGCGCCGTGCAGAATCCAGAGAATTGGGCGGCCGCGCGTGCACCACGGCTGCCAGAATGCGAGGCGCACGGCATGCACAACCGCACCGACACCGGCGACCAGCGCGATCGCCATAGCAGGCAGTCGCAACACGTCCGCGGCGAGTAAAGCCAGTACCGCGACGAGCCCGACGAGTTCCAGCATGAACACGCGCCGCGGTTTCGAATCCGCCACTGCATTGGCTGTGAACAGCGGAATGACTCGCCCGCCCATCACCACCATGGTGAACAGAATCAGATCGAGCGCGAGTTGAATATCGCGCGTCAAATCAATCTCGAGCGCGCCCGCCATCGCCAGGTAAAAGCAGGCGTTCACCGCACCGAGGCCGAGCAGCAGCGCAATGAAGAAATAATTGCGGCGATTGGCGCTCGAAAGCAACGGGCGTGCGATTCCAACCGCCGCCGCAAGGGCAAACGCAACGTCGAACAGCATCGCCGCGGCATGCCATGGCGTCGGCACCAGTAGACGCGCTGCCAGCCACAGACTAACAATCGCGGCGAGGGGCACTCCCGTTGGGGTCGGACGGCTGGTCCAGTTCCGCACCGCAGTGAACAGAAAGCCCACGATCACCGCCAGCGCATAGCCGAACACCATTTCGTGCGCATGCCACAGCGGACCTGCAATCAGCGTGTGCGACCCTGCCCAGCCCGCGAACTGCGCGACCCAGGCGGCAATCGCAATGGCGGCAAACACACTGGCGAACAGGAACAAGGGCCGGAATCCGAGATTCCATAGCGTGGAACCGCGCGGCGGCGCTGAGACCTCTGTTGACGTGGGGATCGAACTCACGTGTGTACCCTACGACACGTCGTGTCGGTGCGACAAATGCAGACGATAGGCCGGTTGCGGGAACCGCCGCAAATGCTGCGGCTCCCTTTCAGCAGCGCCCGTGACAGCCCGTGCGCTCGAAGTCGACGGCTCTTGCATGCTCATGACGGCACTGGCTCGCTTCACCGAACGTCTCGTGGCTTCGGCGCTGCTGCGGCAGGCGGAAATCGTCGATGGGGCGTTGAACTGGACCGGCGGCGATACGCACCTCGTCAGCCTTGGCGAACTGATCGATCGCGGACCCGGTTCGCGCATCGCGCACGATCTCGCGTCGCTCTTCAGCGAATAGAACCGGTGCCTTCATCGTTTCGGTGCCTCTGACGGTGCCCCTGCACGGCCTGAGTGGTTGTTTGTGTTCAACTGAAGTTTCTCCGAGATCTTGCGGAGAAGACCGCAGGCGACGCGAGACTGCTGCTGACGCTTCTGCTGCATGACGCCGCCGATGTCAATCTCGTTGCCTTCACTGTCGCGAACGCCCTTCGCGGCGTCGTGCGCGCGATACCGAATGCGCACGCTGACGACGCGGCTCCGAGGCATCGAACGTGCAGGTCGTTCTTGTCCCAGACCCGAACCGTCTCCTCGGAGGTGAGCAATCGAGTCACTTCGCGCTCTTGCACCAGAACCGTGCTGATCCCGATCCCTGGTCGCTAAAAAAGCAACGCCATCAAGATCCTTTCCTCACGGCAAATCAGCCCCGAGAGCGCACCAGTGCCGCGGCTTTCTGTCGCGGGGACGCTTACCGCGACGGTCCGCGCTATCCATCGGACGTCTGATCCATTTGAACTATGTAGCGATGCAAATCAGCGAAACGATCCACCGCCTGGTCGAACATTGGGTCCTCGATCGCCCCCAGTTCGTTTTCAAGTGTCGTCCAGTCGTCGTTCGAAAGCAGACGATTCGCCAACGGGAGCAGTTGGCGTTCTTCGACGAGCATGTGGGCACGTTGCAAATCGATGTACGCCGAGACGTCCGCCTGCAACTTTTGAGCTGGAATTACGGCGCCGTTCAAAACCCAGCGAACGTCCTCTGCAAGCTTCCGAGTGGCCGCCTTTATCTCAACGTGCTGAACGAGGATCGCCGAGACGAGTCGGTCTTCAGCGGGGGTGACGCCTTTCCCAACGACGCGCTCGAACAAACGGTTCTCCAGAGGATGGTGGACGGCATCCGGATATTCGATAACGTAGTCGATCAGATTCTGTAGCAAACCAAAATCGGGCCCACCTTCCGTACGCGAGAACCGTTGCATTTGATGTTCGAGTACGGCAAACACCTGCGATAGGCGTCGGTGATCTTCATGCAATCGGTGAAGAATCGTCGGTCGGCTCATGACATTGGTCCTTCCGGTAAAGGAACCGCCGGCTCTTCTGAGCCGGCGTACCGACTCTCCCTCCGACACGTCCCGCACCAATTGATCCGCGTCGATACCGGTGCCTGTCGGTCGTTGTCGTACTCCTGAATCGTCATGACGTACATTGCGTCTTTTTCGCCGCAGTGCGGACACACTTCCATCGAATGGACCATACATCACCCGCCGCTACGAAATCGTATCCTCGCTGCTTGCAGAACTACGATCCGCAATTCCCCTTACGCTACTTGCCTACGTTCGCGGCTATCGACGGAGGAGCCTCGGGAGGGACGACAACTCTTTCACGGCGGCGTCCGCCCACGCCAGATACTCCGACTGCGCGCCGACTGCTGGGCGATATGGGAGGTCGGTTCCTTGTGATTCATACGAGAACTAGCCTCGGGACACACGGTACGACGTTCATTTGCAGCCGTACGCTGCCGAACAGACACCGATCCGATCGCGGGACTAAAATTCGACTGCGACGTCGGGCGCGCGCGTCATTTGCCACGTCCTGGCGCGCCAAGGTTGCAGCAGGGATGAGCATGAAGATCCGAGTTGGTTTCGAAATGGCGTATCAATGCCCGCAGCCAACGCCGATGATCCTAGCGTTGAGCATCCACTACTCGCGGTCGTCCGACCTGGTGCGGCCCGACTATCTCGTAACCAACCCATCGGTACCGGTCACGGCCTACCGCGACCTCTTCGGCAACTGGTGCAGCCGCGTCGTAGCGCCACGCGGCCGCTTCGTCATCGCTTCCGACGCGGTGGTCAACGACGGCGGTGTCCCCGACGTGGCGGCTCCCTGGGCCACGCAGACCCCGGTCGAGTTCCTGCCCGAGGCCGCATTGGTATACCTGCTGGGCAGCCGCTACTGCGAAACCGACCTGCTGTCCGACATCGCATGGCAGCACTTCGGAACTGGACCCACTGGATGGGCGCGCGTGCAGGCAATCTGCGATTTCGTGAATTGCCACATCGAGTTCGGCTATCACCACGCGCGCCGCACGCGTACCGCGTGGGAGGCCTACAACGAACGCCGCGGCGTGTGCCGCGACTACGCGCACCTGGCGATCACGCTGTGCCGCTGCATGAACATCCCGGCGCGCTACTGCAGCGGCTATCTGGGCGACGTGGGCACGCCTCCCCCGTATGGCACGATGGACTTTGCGGGCTGGTTCGAGGCGTTCCTGGGTGACCGCTGGTACACCTTCGACGCACGCAACAACACGCCGCGTATCGGTCGCGTGTTGATCGCGCGCGGCCGCGATGCCTGCGACGTAGCGTTGGCCAGCACCTTCGGACCGAACTCGCTCGACAGCTTCAAGGTATGGTGCGATGTGGTCGAAGCCTGAATGTCGCCAGCACTCCTCGTTGGCGGGGTGACCACCCGGAGCCGGGTCGCGCCATGACCTATTGTGTGGGCGTTAAGCTCGAAGAGGGTCTGATTCTCGCCAGCGACTCGCGCACGCATGCCGGCGTGGACAACTACGCCAAGTTTTGCAAGATGACGGTGTTCGAGCGCAGCGGTGACCGAGTACTGGTGCTGCTGAGTTCGGGCGGCCTGGCCGGCACCCAGGCCGTGATCAGCGTTCTGCGTCAACGCGCGGCTGCCGCGGTGCCACACATCTGGAGCGTGGGTTCGATGTTCGACGTGGCCACGTTGGTGGCCGACGCGATGCGCGACATCGAGCGCCGTGACGGACCGTTTCTAGAGAGCGGTGGATTGAAATTCAATGCCAGCTTCATCCTCGGCGGGCAGATCGCGGGCGAAGAAATGCGACTGTTCCGCCTTTACGCGGAGGGCAACTTCATCGAAGCCGGCACCGATACGAGCTTCCTGCAGACTGGCGAAGCCAAGTACGGCAAGCCCATCCTCGACCTCGGCGTGAGCTCCAGTGCCACGCTCGAAGACGTTACCAAGTGCGTGCTGGTCTCGTTCGATTCCACAATGCTCAGCAATCTCTCAGTGGGCATGCCGATCGACCTGCTGTGTTATGCACGCGACAGCCTGCAGGTAACGATGAAACGGCGCTTCGACAGCGGTGACACGTACTTCGAACAGCTCAAGCAACTATGGATCTCCGGCACGCGCAAGGTCTTCCACGAGTTGCCGCCTCTGGAATGGCAGCGCGGTTGAGCTTCCCCCCTTCCGGTACGCAGACTCGGGCGTCGGTGAAATCCTTGAACCACTGCTGGTTCAAACAGCCATCACCGAAGCGGCTGCTGAAGCTTTCAATGAATGAGTTCTGTGTCGATTTGCCGGGTTGGACCGAGTTCAGCTTCACGCGATGCTCACGACTTCAGAAGAACATGGCCTAGCTGGTGAATCTCGGGTCCGTTGTCGAGCACCAACGTCTTCGGTAACCCGCGTTTCTGTCGGAGCTCATCGAGTAGGCGAACCATTCGGGGCGCCGGAGATCGACAAGTCAACCAGCTGACCAACGCAGACACGCGAGCGAATACTAGTGGGCGGACGAAGGAACAGTCGCGATATTCAATTCACACTAAGTTGGCTAGGCAACAGACTACCAACACCGGTGGTGCAAAATGAACTCACTGGCGCGATCCTTTCATCCTCGTTGAGGGTGGCCGCACCGAGGAGAATCACATGTACATGGGCGGCGGTGCTCTCTTAGTGATCGTCATCATTCTGCTCGTCTATTTTCTATAGACACCGCGGATCGGACGAGCCTGCCTGATGCTCGGCATCACGCTCGTCAAGCGACGACCCGACTTCGGGCGAGACCACGAGGCATTGGCGGCGGCATGCTCGCGGCGATGGTCGACGTCGCGATGTTGGTTGCCGTTTTTTTTAGATCGACAACGAGTCCGTTCAGCAGACTTGTGAACTATTGAAGCTGATCCACGAGAGATTTCCCGACTCCCATCCGGTCATTGCGATGTGTGACCCTTCCTCCTCGTGCTCGTTTGCCGAGGTCATATGAGATACCCGATCTACCCGATCACGGCGTTTCTTCTGCTATTCGGAGACGTCGCATTCGCGGGTCCTCCGGTCCACCCCGCGGACACGCCGGACCCCGCCGCGCTCATCCATCAGACGTTTCTAAGAGGGTACGTGATGGGCATTCAGAAGCTCCCGATGCAAGGCGGTCGAATCTACGGCTGGAGTTTGAACGGCTCTGTCACCTTCGGGCGCTTCAAGGGCGAGAGCGAGGAATTCGGATTCAATGTCGAACTGAATGCGCGCCAACGCGTTGAGATCACGACCGATGGATTCCGGTGGCGCAAGGCGATCGGCGGGGGCCGCTGATCTCTTCGTTCTGCACTGTGTACGACGCAATCGGCGGTCGCAATCAATTGACTGTGTCCGGTATCGCATAGAGCCGCACATCGCGCCGGCTATCAGTCGGCGTCTCCGTACGCTAACGACGGCAAGATGGCGGGCGGTGCCGACGACATTCCGTTGCCGGACCCGCTACATGGATGGCATACGTCGCCGCGGCGACGATGCGGATGAAACTCGCCACCGGCGTTCTGATTCTGCCGCAGCACAACCCGGTGGTGATCTCCAAGCAGGTCGCGACGCCCGACCACCTGCCTGGCGGTCGGGTGCTCCTCGGCACGGCGCTGGCCGGTTGCTGGTACCGGTGACGGGCATAGCCGGACTGCCGATCGCGATCTCGAGTCCGGAAGACGTGCTGCGCTGGCGCGCGACACTCGAGCGATACGCGGACTGACTGGGCGTGGCGCAGACTGGCACGGCGCGTCTTCGGTGCGCAGCATTCGGTAGCCAACAAACGCGGAGCCCGCTAGTTGGACGGGCCCCACGCTGCAAGCATTGACCTGCGGAACGCTCGCTATTTGGTGGTGAGGGTTCCGGTGTCTGTGAGCCAATCACGATCACCCGCCGCCGCCAGCTCGCGTCAAGCTGACCACGTAGCTAACCACTGCTACCACGCGTGGTGATTGTTCTCCCCCTAGCTGCAGTGGCATGCATTCCAACCGAATACAGCATGGCGCGCATGTACTGGCAATACAAGCAAGGCGCTGGTGGTGAACTCAGGCTTGCTCACTCCCTGGATTCTCCAGGACTCCTTGCGGATCGGCATGTCAATCAATGCGTGCAGTCAGCGCGAACCAGCGGCCCATCTCGATGTTTCTTCAACTGGCATCGGATTCGTCCGGAAGGAACGGACCAACCAGAAACGACCTGCGTGACCCGCATTTGCACCTTTGGACAGAACAGAGGTGACGACGATGAGTCGCCACCGAATCAGATGGCTTCAGCCTTCCGGTAAATCGGAGGCGCCGTAGCGCCTCCGCAGCCTACTGGACAGGCGGGTCAGCGGTTACCAATATCGTAGATCGAAATTCGCCCTTCGTTTTCTCGAACCCATTTCCCGCGACTTGTTTCCCGTGTGACGAGCTTCCGGCCCGAGTCCGTCGTATCGCAGCGCGTGCGAAGACGGACGCGATCACCATCTCCGGCAAGCCACACGGTGGAGTTGACGAAATATTTCGTGAACTCGCCGTCACGCACGACGTAGTAGTCGCGGGCGTTGCGGAGCTTCCCCGTACTGAATTCGCTGGCGAGATCACTGATGCACGTCTGGTAGCCCCTGTGTACGTATGGAGCGTTGGCTTTCGAAGGCGCAGCGATCAACGCTGCGAACACCGCTGCAATGGAAGCGCTGGTTCGTCCGAAATACATCGAGATTCTCCTGTGAATCACGCGTTCCAGCGGGATTGCCGGGACGAACGAAGCATCGCCCGGGCGCGACGATGCAGTCCTATGTCCCGCCTGATGATTGCCTGATCAAATCCTATCGAAGGCTTTTCGCCTCGAACGGTCAGTGCGCGCCTGACCCGACTTCGATTCGCACGATGCCCGCCGGTCGTATGGAGACAGAGAGTTCGTAAATTGCGGCTCCATCCACCCAGTGTCGGCTAGCCGTCGATGGCACGCACATCTGCGCGTAGTTCGGCGCGATCATAAGACTGGACCGATCGGCACCCGCGAGGCGTCTGCGGACGCGATGGATTTGCTGGTGACAGCGAACACCGCGCGCAGACCCGCTGCGGCTGAGCCGAGTGGTGCATTTGTTCGCGCGTCTACTGATAGTCCTTAGCGTTGCAACCGATGTGGCTGTCGACTGGAAGGGTAGCCGCACGCCGGCATTGCCGGGTCTGTCCGTTGTGCCTGCTCTACTGCGTACTGCGCCCGCTCCAGGTAGCTCGTGTCATGCATATCGGTTAAGTGGAGAAGATCGGCGCCTGATTGAAGATTGGGGGCGGCGGCGTCCTGCAGCCGGGACCGAATGGGTTCCCCAACGGCCCATGTAAGGGGACGCCCGCGGTTGAACCGCGGTCACCTCGAGCGAGCGCTCGACGATCATCTGATTGAACTGCCCCGCCAGACCCTGGTCGGAGCCGAAGACACCCACTGCACGCGCACTGGATGGTCACTCCGCGTCGCGAGCGACGTCATCGGATCGGTGTCCGTAGGCACACCGCCAGCCCGAGTTGCACCGTTCGATCCTAGTGGGCGAACGCGCGCAACGGTTTCTCGTATTGTCGGATACTCGAGGCAGCGAGCGCCTTTATTGTCCGACCGACTGGAGATAACGGAATTCGTGAAGGATAGTAGCGCAACTGTGTCACGCTCCGTTCGCGGGCGTTCGTCGTCGGTTGTGCCAGACGGCTGGGCATCCGGCAGTGTCTGGACCAGATGAGAGGGACCGATGGACTGGGGGAAGGGATGATAGCCGCATCAACGTGGACAGCGATCTTGCGCACGGTCGCCGGCCGGTTCGTGGACGGACAGATCCCGGGCCGCGCAGCGCAGATGTCGTTCTATTTTTTCCTCTCGATCTTTCCAATGCTGATGGTCTTCGTCGCAGTTCTCGGCCTGTTTTTTGACGTTCAATGGCTGGTCGGCGATACGATCGTCGATCGCGTAGCGGCTGTCGCGCCACCTACCATCGCTCGCCTATTTGCCCAGATGCTCAACGATCTTGCGGGTCAGTCGGGGAAGCCGCTCACCTGGGGCATCCTCGTTACACTGTGGGCAGCGTCGAGCGGCATGGTGGCAACCATCAACGGGCTCAACCTGGCCTACGCCGTCGGGGAAGAGCGACCATGGTGGCGACGTCAATTGGTCGGCCTGACCCTCACTCTCGTGTTCATGCTGATGATCACGGCCGCAATGCTGTTGATCGCGTACGGCGTCCCGCTTGCTGAGGCGTTCGCTAAACGCATGTCAGTGCACTCCGCGAGCCTGGTCGCATGGCGCATTGCTCAATGGCCGGTGATATTTTTTTTCGTACTGGTCGCCTTCGATCTGCTTTACCACTTCGCGCCCTCCCGGCCGCGCGGCCGCTGGGTCTGGCTACAGACCGGCACGCTGATCGCGATCGCGCTCTGGTTCGTCGCCTCATTGGGACTCAAGTTCTACGTTGCAAACTTCGCAAATTACAACGTGGTCTACGGGTCGTTGGGTGCGGTCATCGCGTTGCTGCTGTGGTTCTATCTAACCAGCATCGCTATTCTGACCGGCGCCGAAATAAATGCTCTGTCGAAAACACACGGAACTCGTGAATGATCGATGGTCAAGGCAAGCAGCACAGCGATCTGCGCGGACACGAACACCGGTCCACATTCCGACTGTTTCAGACAGGCCGCGATCTTGCAGGTGTCGTCATCCAGACGGGCGCCGAACCGAGCGAAGGTCCCGAGTTACTCGAACCGCGCATAGGCGAGATTGAGGTCGCCCGCGACGCACACTGGCCGATTTACGGCCCTCTTTTGCGATCTGCGTCGTCTGACCCGATTGGAGTATCATTTTTCGGCCACGGGCTGACGCAGTTGTCCTCAGCGTTTGGACTTCTTAAGAAAAGGACCGACATCACACGGTTGCGCCGCTGCTAGGTCGTTAGGAACACATTCTCGAAACGCGTCGAAGTACCGCTGATTTCGACGACACCCGATAGGTCCTTTGCTTGGATTCGTCGCGACTCAAGATGAACTTTTCTGGCTGCCGACCATTCAGTTTCAGTGCATGTGTTCTAGCTGCCATGGTGTCTCCTATGCCGTGAAAGCTCATCTCTAGTTCGGCCTCGAGGCTGTAACGGCCTTTGGCCCTGGATTTACCAGCCGAAACGGGCGACGGACCCAGAGCGTGCGCTTGCCAGCGCCACTTCCTTTTCGTCAGGGGTTCTCGAATGCGATCGAGCGGGAGCGGGACGGGCTGTTCAGCCATGCCCGATGGCGGACGCCGCGGAGGTCTTTATCGTGCGCACCACGCACTTAAGGCACCTGCGCTGCCGATCTGGCGGCGCAACGCGGTGGGGATTGGGCCGGCCGTCAGCGCTGTGTGGGCTCCGTCCCGGACGGGGGCGCGCCGGACGTCTTCTCGCGATGGTCGTGCAGCCGTCCGAGCGTGCTGTCCAGAAGACGCGCCAGCTTCTGCGCGGCGCCATGCACCGCCTGCTCCAGCGTCGCGGCGTGCTCTGTCACCGCCACCGGCTGCCGGCCTTCGAGACGGGCCTCCAGCATGCAGCGCTGGTCCTGCTGCCCGCTCTTTCCGCCGTTCTCGTCGCTCAGATGAACTTCCACCCGGGTGATGTGTGCGCTGAAGCGCTCCAGCGCCTGCTTGACCGTCGCATCCACCTGGGCGGCCAGCGCCTCGGTGCCGTCGATGTGGACGTCGGTGTTGAGTTGGATCTTCATGGGTTTCTCCTGTGGGGTCTTGGGACGCACGCGGGTTCAGTGATGAAAGCTCGCCGCCACGCCGGTACGAGACGGCATGCGCCTCGGCCGAGAGAACGTGGACCTCGCCACCCAGCCTTTCGACCAACGCACCCAAAGTTGTCGAGCAGGTCGTCCACGCCCGGGTTGCCGAGTTCGGCAGGATCGATGCGCCCGGTCGACCCGTCGATCCTGCCGGCCACCTGGCGCTCGGCCTCGATCAGCAGCGTGGCCACAGGCAGGGCCGCCCCTGGGACGACGCGATTTCGGCGACGCTGGCCTGGGTGAGTGGGTCGGGTGTTTGTGCGGTCTTCATGTCGCTTCCTCAGCTAGCGTCTTTCGCCCGGCGGTGGGCGGACGGGTTCGACGATTCGCACACCGGCAATGTCTGCCGCGGCACGCAGCGACATCGGCATGCCACGCGCTCCCTCGCTGGGACGGCAACCCTCACGCGATTCCGAGCGATCTTTCACTGTGACCAACCCGCGTGAGCTCGTCGGTGCGACAGCGTACACGCGCTCGACCGTTCGGAGGATGGAAAACACAAACCACCTCTTCGCGGAACGGGTTGGGTCGAAGAGACCCGCAAGTAATCTTCTATGCACCCGCTGACGGTCCTGTACACTCGATCATCGAAACGCTGCACGGCGTGTATTGCTCATCAGCCCGGAGTAAATCTAACGGGCGAACGAAGGTGAAGCAGGTTAATCGCCGCTAAACTGCGCGCCACTCGAGATGATTAGGCGTCAATGACCCGCGCCCCGTGCAGGAGTCTGCAAGACAATGATTACCTCATTCGCTAGCGCTCTCTTACATCACTTGGAGTAGTCCCATGTCACTGAACTCCACTCTCGATACCGCCTACGGCTTCCACGCGCGCCTGGCGGAAACACCCTTCTCTACTGCTGTGAGCAAAACCATCGAAGCATTGAAGACCGAAGGCTTCGGTGTTCTGACCGACATAGACATTCAGGCAACGATGAAGGCGAAACTCGGCATCGACGTTCCCGCATATCGAATTCTCGGCGCCTGCAATCCGCCACTTGCGCAGCGTGCGTTGGCTGCTGAACCTGACATTGGTCTGCTATTGCCTTGCAATGTTGTCGTGCGCGAGGACACGGCCGACCGCGTGATGGTGAGCTTCATGGATCCCGTCGCTGTGCTGCAACTCACAAAGAATCCGGAGGTCGCGGCCGTCGCTCGCGAAGTGCATGATCGGCTCGTGCGAGTACGGAGCGTCGTTGCCGCGCAGCTCAAGCCGCGCACATGACCACTGTACGGTCCATCAGCTCGCTATTGGGGATGCACCATCGAAACATCGCGACCCGAAACCCCCCGCAAAAGCAAAGATCGCCAGCGCCTGCCGCGCCGGCAAAGGCGTCAGTGCCGGAAATCCCACGAACGCCATGGAGCCCCCGATTTCCCAGGTCTCGGGTTCAGTGGACGGTCGCACGTGGTCTGCACCAAAAACGCCGAGAGATCCAATTGGTCAACCCAAGGCCGCGCCGGCGGCTCAACACCCATGAGCAGAATGCTTGGATCCGCCTGCCTGATCGACGCTTCAATCTCAGCAATGCGCTGCTCTGGCAGGTCTGCCATAACCAATAGCCGACCGCGGTCGACGACTTCCTTGAATTCGTTCAACCGAGAGTTCTGTAAACGCCGCACCGGCGAGTCCTGACATGAATCCGCCGAACCCCGCTCCAGCGAGCGTCGAAAGCAGCACTTCACCAACGAACAGCGATCCGCGCAAGTTGCAACGTTCCTCGAGGATCACGGCGCAAGGCCCGCGACCCTCAGCGCTTTGTAAGTCGCATAGCCTCCTGACAGATTCCGCGATCGATACCCGTGCTGCGCCAGGAATCGTGTTGCGAAATATCCGCGCTGCCCCACGGCGCAGTACGCCCAGATGTCGCGATCCTTTGGCAGCTCGACGTAACGCGACCGCAGCTCAGAGAGCGGCATATTGATCGCCTTTGGTATGTGCCCGTGGCCAAACTCGTCGCGTTCGCGCACGTCCAGCAACAAGGCGTCCGTGCCGTCAAGCTCCAACCAATTCGCCACGGGCATGTCGTCATTCAGCACGTTTTCGGCAAGCATGCCGGCGAGGTTGACCGGGTCCTTTGCGGCGCCAAATTGCGGCGCGTAGCAGAGCTCCGCCTCAGCAAGATCGTGCACCGTCCCGTGGAATTGAATTGCCGTGGCGATGACATCAATACGC
Source organism: uncultured Gammaproteobacteria bacterium (assembly GCA_963812255.1). GTDB lineage: Bacteria > Pseudomonadota > Gammaproteobacteria > Pseudomonadales > Azotimanducaceae > DATJGR01. The sequence goes on from CAWEUM010000005.1 coordinate 194,382, forward strand.
TTCTCCACGCCTTCAAAACCCACCGCTTGCGCGCCGAGGATACGGCCATCGGGCACGGAGAATACGAGTTTGAGATGAATCTGCCGTGCACCCGGGTAGTAGCCCGCGTGATGGCCCGGGTGGAGGTACACTTTCTCGAAGCTCGTGACTCCGGCGCGTCGCAGTCCCTTCTCGCTGGCACCGGTCGATGCGACGGTCAGACCCAACACACCCACCACCGCAGTTGCCTGCACGCCGCGGAACCGCGTCGCGCGACCGGCGATCGATTCGGCGGCAACGCGTCCTTCCCGATTGGCCGGTCCCGCGAGAGGCAGCACCGTTTCTTGACCCGTAAGCACGTCTTGCACTTCAACAGCGTCGCCCACAGCCCAGATACGCGGATCGGTCGTGCGCATCTGCGTATCGACGACTATGCCGCCGCGCGGGCCAATCTCAAGACCAGCGTCCTTGGCAAGCACTGTCTCAGGCCGCACCCCAACAGCCAGGATGACGAGATCCGCAGACAAGCGTGCACCACTCTCTGCCACGACAATCAAGCCGGCGTCGTTGCGCTTTTCGATGCGCGCAAGTCCGTCACCCAAATGGAGCTGCACGCCTTTCGCAGCAAGGTGTTCCCTCACTGGTGCCGCCATCTCAGGGTCGAGAGGCGGCATGACCTGGGGCAACTTCTCCAGCACCGCGACCGTCAGCTCGCGATGGATCAGATTCTCAACCATCTCCAAGCCGATGAACCCGCCGCCGACCACAACGGCAGTCTTGGCGCTATGGTCCGTAATCCATGAGCGGATGCGGCGCGAGTCCGGGATCGTGCGGACGGCGAATACGCCGGGCAAGTCTATGCCCGGGAGCAGGGGTCGAATCGGCGCGGCGCCGGGCGATAGGACGAGCACATCGTAGCGCTCCAGCCGGGTGTTGCCCGTGCGCGCGTCGCGCACACTGACCGTGTGCAAGTTTCGGTCGATGCTCGCGACTTCAGTCTCGGTGCACACTTCGATATTGAACCGCTCATGGAACATCTCTGGCGACGCCACCAGTAGCCTGCTCTCATCAGAGATGACGTTGCCGACGTAGTACGGCAGTCCGCAGTTCGCGAACGAGACGTACGGACCGCGGTCGATCAATACGATCTCGACAGACTCGTCGAGCCGCCTCAGTCGCGCCGCGCAGGAAGCGCCGCCCGCTACACCCCCGACAATGAGCACGCGACGGAATGTGCCAGTGGTGGGCGAAGCGGTCGATTGCGGGTCAGTTTGGTGGGACATGCGGCCTCCGATCAAAGACGGTGTGCGTTTCGCAAACATCGGCACGAGACGTCATCTTGGCTGCTGACTGCGCGCTATGACAGACCTCACCCGCATGCGAGGGCAGTCGTGCAACGATCACAAAGCTAAGTTCTCGCGCAGGTCGCATCGATCTTTCGCACGTGAGCGCAAAAGATGGCGACAACTCCGAGGCACGACGTTTCCAATCGGCAGACCAACAACATGCAGCGATGAAGCTCACGTGCGGATTTTCCGACAAGCAGAAGGGATCTGATCCGTTGAGAACATTTCGAGCGTTGGCGGTTCAGGTCATTACGGTGCTGGAACAGTCGGATGAGTGTTTGATCGACTCGACAGCCGTAGCTGAACGACTTCCGCTTGCGCGATGTTGATCGTGGGACACCACTCCCTGACCCGAACAGTGCCTATATCCGGCGACGCAGAGCCTCTCGGTAGAAGAGACCATCTGCGCCAGTACCTCGCGCGACCGTTCGAAACGCTCGACGCGCCGCGACCGTTCGACGCCGCGCACACGGTACGGCACCTGATGCGCGGCCGCGAGATGGACGGCCTCACGCGGCACGATGTCGATCCGGAAGATTTGCGGCGCAATGATCAGGGCCGGGTAGTGAAAGACCTTGCCGTCACATTTCTAGCAATAAAGTCGATGCCTCGGTCATCGACCTCGGTGCCGCAAGCCTCGGCCGACCGGCTCTCCAACCCAGCTGCTTCCGCACGAAAGCGCGCGTGCCGACTACGACGCGGCTGCCGGGCTCCCGGCGGCTTCCAGCCACTGCTCCACCTTCGCACGGCTGGGCACGCCTCCGGCGTGCACGACCTTGCCGTCAATCACCACGCCTGGCGTGGACATGACGCCATAGCCGGCGATGTCTCGCGGTTCCTCGACCTTGCCGAGGGTGATGGGAACACCGTTGTCGCGAGCGACCTGTTCTATCAGCGCGATGGTGTTCTTGCATTTGGCACAACCGCTGCCAAGGACCTTGACGTCCATGGAATTCTCCTTGCTTGGGGACGGATACATTCGCTCAGACCACTGCATTGAAGACAAAGCCGACCAGCAGGATGCCGGTCGCGACGATGGCGCCGAAGGCGACGATCAAGCGCAGCTTGAGCACCTTGCGCAGGATGATCATCTCGGGCAACGACAGCGCGATCACGCTCATCATGAAGGCCAGCACCGTGCCCAGCGCCGCACCTTTGGCGAGCAGCGCCTGCACGATGGGGATCACGCCTGCGGCGTTGGTGTACATCGGTACACCGATCAGCACCGCCAGCGGCACCGACCACCACACCTGCTTGCCCATGATCGAAGCCATGAAGTCCTCGGGCACCCAGCCGTGGATCGCCGCGCCGATGGCGATGCCGGCCAGGATGTAGGGCCACACCTTGCCGACGATCGCGCGTACGCTGGCCATGCCCGCCTCGATTCGCTCTGCCAGCAACAGCGTGTCGGTGCCGCTGGTGGCCTGCACCCGCGGCATGTCGTGCACCCAGTCCTCGAGGTGTCGCTCCATCTTCAGGCGGCCAATCACCCAGCCGGCCACGACGGCAACGGCCAGGCCCAGTCCCATGTAGAGCAGCGCGATCTTCCAGCCGAACAGGCCGAACAACAACGCGAGCGCGACCTCGTTGACCATGGGTGCAGAGATCAGGAACGAGAAGGTCACGCCCAGCGGCACGCCCGCCTGCACGAAGCCAATGAACAACGGCACTGCTGAGCACGAACAGAACGGTGTGACGATGCCCAGCGTTGCGGCCATCACGTTTGCCAGCCCCTCGGTCCGCCCGGCAAGCAGAGCGCGGGTGCGCTCGGGCGTGAAGTACGAATTCACCATGCCCATCACGAAGACAACAGCGGTGAGCAGAAGCAGCACCTTCGGCGTGTCGTAGAAGAAAAATTGCAGCGCGCCGCCTAGGTGGCTTTGGCGATCCACCGGCAGGACCGCCACCAGCGCCTCGGACGCCGGGATCAGCGACTGATACAGCGCCCACCACAGCAGCGCGGCCAACAGCAGGACCATCCTCGGGTGCTCGCGCGGCAAGCGCTGGGTTCGTTCGGACAAAGTCAGAGTCGTCATGACGATACCCAGCATAAACGACTGGTTGGTGAATTGGGCTGGGTAGTCGCGTGATACTAGGCCCGACATGGGAAGCCATACGGTCGTACTTCGTATTCCACCCGTAGAACGTCTGCTCGGCAGAGCCATGCTTGCGGCACACGTCCCGCGTCACATCCCTGCTTGTCAGCTCCGCTAGATGGCAGAACGCAGTCGGCTCGAATCCCGCGACCCCCTCTTGGTGCTACCGTGTCCGAAAACGGGACCGACGGAATGGCCAACAGAGAACTTCCGGCCCAACAGTCCCGCTAAGGCGTATTTTCCCAGAAGAGAGGCTCTCGAGTCGGTCGCGGACGCCCGCTAACGCTTTGAAAGAACGGGACGTTCTCAGGGCGCTAGCGGGACCGACACAAACCTGCATGACTAGATGGCGGCGCGTAGTCACTTCGAACCCAAAACCCCTCTTGCTGCTACCGCGTCCCGAAACGGGGCTGACGAAATGGCGAACAGAGAACGCTCGCCCAGGCGTAGACTCGATCGATTGCGGATCTCGGAGAGTGCTGGAGGGAGCATGAAGAAAGTCTTCCCAGCCTATCAGGGCGACCGACCCTACGCATTCGTCAGCTATTGCCATGCCGATGCCGGCGCCGTCTACCCCGAACTCGAGCGCCTGCAGACTCTAGGTTTCAACGTCTGGTACGACGAAGGCATCAGCCCTGGCTCGGTATGGCGCGACGAGTTGGCCCGACGAATCGAGAATTGCAGCATTTTTCTTTTGTATGTTTCCAACGCTGCCTGCAAATCCGACAACTGCCTCCAAGAGCTCAATTTGGCTTTAAACAGCGGCCGTGCACTGCTGGCCGTGTTTCTCGAGGCGACGGAGCTTCCGCCAGGGCTACGCCTCAGCTTGTCCGACCGGCAGGCAATCCTCAAGTACCAGCTTCCTCAGGCCGCCTATCAAAGCAAGCTTGAAGCCGCGATCCGGGAGCGACTGCCGATGGACGGGACCACCACGACTGCGGTTCGAGCGGCCCCGGTACCCGCACCCAGGTCGCGCCGACGAATGAGGTTGGCAGTTGCCGCCGCTGCCACCCTGGCCATCGTCGCTGTCGCCGCTGTCGTCTATTCGAGGCAGATGTCGCACGCCCCATTGGTCGAGGCGCAAGACGTCGCAGCGCTTTCGTTCGACGATCGGCCAGCGATCGCGGTACTGCCATTCAAGAACCTGAGTGGTAACGCGGACGACGAGTATTTCGTCGATGGCCTGACGGAGGACCTGATCAATCGGCTAGGTAGCTGGCGTCAGTTTCCGGTTATCGGCAGCCTCTCAAGCTTTGGCTATCGGAATGATTCGAAGGATGCCAATCAGGTCGCCAAAGAACTCAATGCCCGCTACCTCGTGCAAGGCAGCGTGCGACGCAGCGCAGACGCCGTGCGCGTAAACGTCAGCGTATACGATTCGACAAGCGGCGTGCAGATCTGGAACGATCACTATGATCGCCCCTTTGGTGATGTGTTGGTCATTCAGGATGCGATCAGCGAAGCGATCGTTGGCGCAATGTATCCCGAACTGCAGGGTTTCGACCAGAAACGCGCCCTACGACGCAACCCGGAAGATCTGACCGCATGGGACCTGGCCCAGCGCGGCGCGTGGCATTTTGGGCGCTTCACAGCAGCGGACAACGCGATGGCGATCGGATACTTCGAGCAGTCGATCGCACGAGACCCCACTTCCGCAACCGCTGAGGCCCAGTTGACAGAGGCGCACTACATCGATGTTAGCGCCGGTTGGACAGACGACCCCGAGGACAGCATCGCCCAAATCGTACAGTCTGCGGAGCGGGCTGTAGTGCTGGACAGCCAGAATGGGAGAAGCCAGCACGCGCTCGGGCACGCCTATGCGTTGACGGGCAATCGGGCAGGAATGATCCAAGCTTTCAAAACTTCCCTCGAGTTGGATCCAAGTTCGTCCTTGGGGCGGATCTGCGCGGGGGAAGGACTCGCCATAGCCGGTGAGTCCGACACTGCAATCGAGGTACTCGATCGAAACTTGCAATTGAGTCCGAAGGACTCTTTGGCGTCCTTTACGTATCACGCGATGGCACTGGCCTATTTCGCGAAGGAAAACTACGACGCTTCGGTTCATTTCGCCCAGCTCGCGTTGTCTAACAACCCTCAAAACGCTTTTTTCCAGCGAACGCTGGCGGCGGGCCTTGCTCGTGCCGGACGCGTGGACGAAGCTCGCGCTGCGCTTGCACGAGCAACCGAGCTGGATCCGAAGTTCTCGCTGGGCGGCGGGCGACGCATCATGCTCGCCGGCAATCCCGAGATGGCCGATAGTTACATGAGCGGATTGCGAATGGCTGGGCTCAAGTAGTCGGCAAGGCTGCTATCTCACGATCAAGTCATCCCAATAGGGGAAACGCGGGAACTCGGATGACGGAGCCCGTGCCGCGCTACTCGACGTAATCTGCAATCACTGATAGGAACGGAACGAAGCGGCGAACAGAGATCAATCTCCCAACGACGCTTCTAAGGCGTGCATTTGAAGAAGAGAGACTTTCGAGCTAATCCAAGAGTCCGCCAACGATTTGAAGGCACGGTGGCCCAAACTCGGCCAGCGGGACCGACACAAAAGTGCGTGACTAGATGGCGGAGCGCAGTCGGCCCGAACCCGAGACCCTCTTCCGCGTTCCCGCCACGTTATCGGGACGGTACGAGTCCACGCTCAAGCGCGTCGCGATCCCACTTCGCATTGTCCGCCGCCGCCTCATAGGTACTCTGGAGAAATTCAAGAAGCACCTCGTCAGGTGATGCGGCTTCTCTAACCTCGTTATACGGGAGTAAAAACTCTCCCAGCTTGTTGGAGTAATGCGCTCCACTCGGCGAAACGTTTGCCTTTGAGAATCCAGCTGGGGCCGGATAGGCATAGGAATAGAAGGACGCATTCTCGACCCCGCTCCCGCCGGGCCAAAACCCAGCGCTGCTGAGCTCATGAGAATATGCCTCACGTGCAACCCAGTCCGGAAAATTGGGAACTCCCCCCGGATGGGGCGGCGCTTGCCTTCCCGAGAAACGCGTAACGGCTAGATCGAAGCTGCCCCAGAAGAAGTGGACCGGGCTGCACTTCCCGATGAAGCGGGAACGGAATTCCTTGAAGACGCGATCGACCTGCACGAGCGCACGCCAAAAGCGCGTGGCGAACTCTCGATCGTAGTGATGGTGCTCAGCGTCCTTGTCGAATGGGATCCCGTCCGCCAATTCGCTGGGGGTCGTATGGATCCGGATATCGAGACGAAGCGCCGCGAGCGCGGCTAGGACCTCGCGATAGAAGTCGGACACCGGACGAGACTCGAGGGATATCGATCGGCGTGCTCCATCCGTCGTTCGAAGCAGGAGTTGATGAGTGAGCAAATCGAAGTCAATCTCGAACGCTCGACCGTTGTAGGGGATCAGGGAAGTTCCGAGTCCGTGCGAAGTTACATAAAACGGAACGTGCCAGGAGTGGTTGGTCCACGGCGTCCGCGCGAGCCGGATCTTGCCGACTATCTGGGTCCACATATGAAGGGTCGCCGCGGTTTCAGACCATTCATTGAATGGAAGATCCGGCCAATCACCGCCCTCGGACCTGTTAGTAGGGTTCGTCACGATTCTGAATCCTCGGCTCAAGCTGCGTGGTCATGCTCACCCTAGTGAACCGCGCCGGGTGCGTCGAGCCGGGAAGACGCGAGAGACCGCGTCAGCGCGCGGATGCCGTCCCGTGCATCCCCACGCTGTTCGGTGCAACCGCGCGAGGAATCGTCTGCCAGCATCATCGCGTCAACGAGTGCCTGCAGCATCGGCAAGCGGTGCCGTCACGTTCCACGCGAGCGCGCTGCCGAGGTGATCTTCGGCTATATGTGCGGCAACGACGTCTCTACGAGACTGGCAGCCGCGCACGTCCCAGTTCACCGTGAGCAAGTCCTTCGCCAGCCACGCACCGCTCGGTCCATGGATCATCAGCGCCGCATTCGTGCTCGAACCCGGTGACGTGATCTTTACCGGCACGCCCGGGGGCGTGGGCGATGCCATGAAACCACCCCGCTTTCTCGTCCCCGGCGACCGAGTGCGAGTAGAAATCGAATCCACCGGCGCGCTGGAGAATGTCTGTGCTGCCGAGGAACTCGCCACGGTCATCGGATAAAGCAGCGGCCTCTGAACGGCCAACGCCGCTGATGCGACGCAAAGGGCCATCGTCTCAGCTCTAGTCGCGGGTCAAGCGTCAACGACGAGCACTTTGAAGGTCCCGTCGATGGTATGCGGCTCGCCGTTTACGCCGATCGATCGTGGCGACTGAACCGCGCCGGGTCTCCCGGAGACTCGACGGTTTGAGTCAGGCCGACTGTTCCGATTGATAGTACGCGAGTTCCAGTTCCGCCGATGGCACATTGCCGATTGGTTCCAACCGCCGGCGGTTGTTGAACCGGTCGACCCAAGCGAAGGGTAGCGAACTCGACGTCCTCCAGGTTTCCACGGACCTCGCTGACGGATCGGTTCTGTCTCGTATAACGCGATAATTGCTTCCGCCAGTGCATTGTCGTAAGAGTCGCCGGCACTGACGACCGACCGCTCGATACGGGCTTCGGCCAGTCGTTCGGTATATCGGATCGACAGGCACTGGACACCGCGCCCTTCTGTTCGTCAAGTAGCGATCGGGGCTGTGCGATCTCTTGGGCGCGTCGTCGGATCAAGGAGTAGACCTCGCGAGCGATGCAGCTCTTCAGGTAGCCGATCGCTTCGAGCTTGGAATGCCCTTCGGCGATGCGCCTGGCCACGTACGCCTTCGATCGAGGATAGGCTAAGCGCCATTCGGCGTCGGGCGTTGTCCCTCTTCGTCAGAGTACCTTGCCGCTCAACCCGTCGATCTTGATCTTCTTGGTCGCGTCTCCGCTCCGCACAAAGACGTCGAACTGAACATGATCATGCTCGTGCTCGACTTCGACCTTGACCGCCTTTCCCTTGGCCTGCTGCTCTGCCATAGCGACGGCTTCCGAAAAGGTCGTCTTTACAGATTCGAGGTCTTTCAGGTTCATCCCGGTGACGAAGTTTGTCAGTTTGCCTCGGATATGTTCGTCTTCGATTTTGACGACCTGCCCCGAGTTGGCGTCGACCTTGAACTCCTTTACGCCATCCGCACTCAAAATCTTGACCTCCCATATGGGGAGTCCTTTCTCGATATCGAATTCAGCACCAACGGTCTTGCCTTGACCTTGTTTCTCCCCAATGTCCACCGCCTTGACGATCGAGACAGTGGCGCTCGCAAGTGCCTGGGCTTCACGAGAGGTGGCCGCTTCTGCGTGAGCAGCGCCTCCGAGGCAGGCCACAGTTGCTGCAACGATTGCATAGGTCGGAACTCGGTTTTTCATGGGACTTCTGCTCGGTTTTATCGATGGCAGACTTTGCGCGCGACTTTGGGCGCGGTCTGTACGGCGTCGCACGAAGGCCTCTGGCCCGCCGAAGCCGCCGAGTACGCAATCACGCAACTGACGAAGCTACTGAGGGACGTGAAGGGTTCGGATGCGGCATCTAAGGTCATCAAAGAGTTCGCGCAATTTACTCGTATCACTTTGGGCCACAACGCCGAACCGGCAGCCCGCCGTTTGAATCGAATCCAGAAAACGTACGCAGCGTCTTGCTGAATCGCCCCATTGAGTCAATGCCGCCTCCAATTCGATCTATCCGACCGGATCAGAGGGCACAATGGGCGCGCTTGAAGCGCGGTTCTTTTTTTCGGCAGGACACCCACCCCGAACGGTCTGTCCGACACCACTGCATATGGCGCAGCACCACGGATCGATCGACAACGGGAGGGCTACCTAACGACGTAGGACGGCAGTCGATCCCACCATCCGACAGCACTCACAGGGTCGCGCTTCCGGGCCCACGCGATCGGCCTGTACTTTCGGGAGCGCGACCGGCGCCCGTGCCTGAGTTCTCAATTCGAAGTGTCTTCGTGGGATTTAGCTCATATTTGTACGTTGCTGCACTAATCGGCGGCACTCGAATTGGCAGAGTTCGGGTGCTATGTATCCGATAGATCGGGTCGAGATCGAAAAGCCGAAACCGCCCGTCGCGCAAAGCAATGCGCGCGTTGCTGCGTGGCGCGCCATATTGCCTAGGTTCCGTGTCGGCATAGGAGCAACGCTGAGCGTCGCGTTTCTGGCGGTCGCAATTTTGGCTGCCGCAGCGAATCTCATTTCTGAACGCGGCCTGGATGTGATTGCGCCCGAACCGGTTCCTCTCACCACCTTAGCTCTCGCACCTTCGCTCTCCACGGAGACCACACAGATCCGAGGAATCGAAGCTCAGCCCACACGGAGTTCTGATCTGTTTCTCGAAGCTCTTGATCGCTTTGATCGGGCGGTTCAGGTAAGAGCGATGACACAAGCCTCAGATGCAGATCTTGAGCTTCGAAACACGAGCCAAGCACTTCGGAAGTTGCACGGCGCTGAGAGCGTGAACAATCAGCGTCGCCTGGGCGATGCGGCGATCAACGCGTACACCGCCGTCGGCATGAAGCTCGTGCAAGCTAGTGACGATCGGCGCGCCGCGCTTTCCGACTATTCCATCCGATACGACGCGATGCGCGCACGTGCACGCACCTCGATAGATCACTCATGGAAGATATTCGGGCGCGTGGTAGCCCGACAGTCTCTCATCACGCTGAACCGGCAAATCGAAGAGTTGGGTACGCACTCAGCGGCGCTCGTCATCGCCAGCGACATGGAGACCAACGCGGCGGACGAGGCTGCCATCGCCGCGACACTCGCTACCAATGAGCGAGGCCTATCGAAGTCGCAGGGCAAAGAGTGGGTTGCACTGATGCGCGACGATCTCGTCTTTCTTTCCTCGTCGCGTGCAAATCTGCTCCGAGCAGACGGTCGAAAGCATGCTCTCGAGAAACAATTCGCTCAGATGCGCGCATCGCTGACCGCGCCGGTTGCCACGGTGGTTGAGGATCAGCAGAGCGCATCCCGCGCGATGGTTGATACGCTATCAACGCAAGAAACGGGAACGCCGGCATCGGCGCCGATTTCGGGCGTACCGTTCGCGATCGCTCGGATCGGGCAGCAGAACTACGTGGGAAACGCAATCATCGCGTGGATCAGCGGCGGCGTCCTATTGCTTCTCGTAGTGATCTCCGCCATGACCGTGCGTAGCGTCGTCGGCCCAGTCGGACGACTGGTGAAAGCCACCGCCCGGCTCGCCGAGGGGCAGATGGATACGCGCGTGCAAGGGGGTGGAATCAAAGAACTCGATACACTCGCGATCGCATTCAACACAATGGCGGAGCGGCTCGCGCAAGCCGAGTGGGCGAAGCGCGACTATCAGCAACAACTCGAAGCAAAGGTCGAGAAGCGGACAGAGCAGCTCAAACATCTCGCGAGTAACGACCCGCTTACCTCGCTGCCCAATCAGCGACAGCTGTTCCTGTTGCTCAATCAGGTACTTGCGAGCGCCGCGGAAGGCGATGCGATGGTTGGCGTGTACTTCCTGGACATCGACAACTTCAAGAACATAAACGACGGCATGGGACACGCGTTCGGCGACAAGGTGTTGATGGCGATGGCCCAACGGCTCCACACGGTCGCGAACGAGTTCGGGTTCGCGGCACGGCTCGGCGGCGACGAGTTTACCGTTGTGAATCAGCAGGCATCGAGCTTCGAAGACATCCGCGAGGCGGGCGCGCGACTCGTAAGTGCGTTCCACGAACCGCTAATCGTCGACAGCAGAGAGCTTTCGTTGAGCGTCAGCGTCGGCGCCAGTGTCTATCCGGATCACGAGCGCACACCGGAAGGGTTGCTGCGGGCGGCAGATGCGGCACTGTTCCGCGCCAAGGCATTGGGCCGCAGCCAGCTCAGTATGTACTCGCCGGATCTACTGGAAGCGGCTACCGCAAAATTCGCAGTAGAGCAGGGTCTACGCAGGGCTTTGGAAAAGGGCGAGTTCCAGCTCGTTTTTCAACCGGAACTGCGTCTGGTCAATCTCGAAGTCGAGGTCGTGGAAGCCTTGATTCGATGGCGCCAGCCGGACGGTCGGCTTGCGTCACCTGGTGACTTTCTGGCCGTAGCAGAAGAATCCGGGCTGATCATGGATATCAGCGACTGGGTGTTGCGATCGGCCGTGGAGACGGCGGCACGCTGGCATCACGGAAGTTGGCCGCAAGCACGTGTCGCCATCAACGTTTCATCGAGGCAAGTCATCGATTCCCACTTTGTGGACTACGTAAAGACTCTATTGAACGACTATCGGCTACCGCCGCGATGCATCGAAATCGAGCTGACCGAAACCGTGCTACAGACCGGCGCTGCAACCCTCGAAGCGCTACGGCAACTGCGCGCGCACGGTATCGCGATAGCGCTCGATGACTTCGGCACCGGGTACTCGTCGCTCGCCTCGCTGCAACAACTGCCTCTGACGCGAATCAAGCTGGATCGCGGGCTGATCAACGACATCGATACGAGCTCGCGGGCTCTTGCCATCGCGCGCAGCATCATTAGCCTATCGCGAAGCCTTGGTTTGCAAATCACCGCCGAGGGCATAGAGCGCTCGGAGCAACTCGCACTGTTGGTACACGAAGGCGACATGTGTCTTCAAGGCTACCTGTTCTCGCACCCCCTTGCGGAAGGGGACCTGATTGCAGCCTTGTCCAATGTGGAGCGCCGCAGCCGCCAACTGCTGGCGCCCAATCGGGCCCAGCTCCAAGAAGTTCAAGACAGTGGCGACGACATGAGCGGCCAACTCATCGCCGGACGCGAGCAGCATCAGCACAAACTCAAACCTTCGAATCTTCGTTTGTTGTGATGCGCAATTGATCCGTTGCTAGGATACCGAGTTCACCGCGCCCAAGGTGAAACGGTACCGTCAAGTTGGTTGGGCTTGAGTGACCATTGCTAAATGAAGCAATCAGCGAATCTATACAGGCGCCACCGATTTCCGCCGACGATCATTCAACATGCCGTCTGGCTCTACCATCGTTTCAAGCTCAGTCACCGCGACATCGAAGACTTGCTCGCCGAGCGCGGCATTGAACCGAGTTACGAATCGGTTCGACTGGGGTGTAACAAATTTGGTCCGTTGTTTTCGAAACGGCTAAAGCGCAAACACCCGGATTCGGCGACACGTTCTTCATCGATCAAGTATTCGTCACCATCAAGGGTCAACGTTTCTACCTCTGGCGGGCAGTGGATCAGGACGGTGACGTCATCGATGTATATCTACAACACTATGCGAACAACCGGGCGGCGGGTGCGTGCGTTCGAATCTTGGAGCGAAGCTGTCGCAGCTTGACGACGTCGAGCAACACCTGCTCATCCGATCACGTTAACTTGTCCGTACCCTCGTGGATTCTGTCTCTTGCCGAAGAACGTTGCTTGTCCGAAATATTCTGACGACGTACACGGTCACGACACGATTCGGAACGTCCGCGCCCGCTCCACTGCGTCAGCTCGGTTGTGGACGCCGAGCTTCTTGTAGGCTCGCTCGGCGCGGCTCCGGGCCGCTCCTCGAGAGATCCTCAGCTTGTCGGCGATGAGCGCGAAGCTGAGCTTCGTCGGCAGGTAACGCAGCACGCGGATCTCTGCCGGGGTGACTGAGGCGGCCATGCGGGCGGCGGCCGTCTGCTCGTCGGCGGCCTTCACGGCCTCCCGATCCCGGGCGACGGCTCCGTCCGCTGCTTCGTCTGCCGCCGCGCCTCTCGCCACAGCCTCTTCGACGGCGCGGTCCGCAGCCTCCCCAGCGGCTGCCATGATGAAGCCCGCATTGCTGAGCGCGTCGGCGGCCTCGCTCGCCGCGGCCAGCTCCAGCAGGCCCGCCTCCGTCAGCACCCGGAGGGTCTCGGCGGCGGCCGCAGATCGGATCCGGGCCGAGGCGGCTACGGCCTCGTCGGCTTCGACTAGCGCGGCGACGGCCCGCAGTCTCGCTTCCGCTTCGGCAGCCTGCGCCGCGGCGATGGATCGAGCGGCCTGCTCCATTGCAGCGAGCTCGGCGTCGACGACCAGCCCGAGCTCCGGTGCCAGGAAGCCTGAACCCAACAGCGCGCCGCCCTCCTCGTCGATCACGTCGAAGAGCTCTCGAGCCCAGCGGTGCTCGACGAGCAGAAAGGCGACCGCCGTCCCCGCCGGCAAGGCCTGCGCCAGCACCCACAGCTGGGCAGGTGCGCCATCGCCGTGCTCGGCTCCGGCGCCGCCGATCGGGAAGAGCCTGGCGACGAGCTCACCGAAGTCGTCGTCTCGACCGAGGGACGACCGGACGACGCTGCCGTCCTGGCCCTTCTCCACGATCATCATGTCCAGCACGCGAACGCCGCTGCGGGCCTCGAGCCGATCAACGTCGGCGAGGATGCGAGCAACCGGATCGCCTGAAAGGAGAGACACGGCGAGCAGCTGGAATGGTCCGGACATCACGTCAACTCCTTCGGAACGGGTGTTCATGGGGATGATCCACGCGAACGCCGCGAGGACAACCGGAATACGATCCCCGGAACCGAGGAAATCGGCGCCGCAATACCGATACGGAGGAAGCCAGGCTCTCATAGTGCATGCTGCGCAACATTGGTCTTACTCCTGGGAACGTAGAATTTGAAACGTTTGATGAATAGGTTCGAACCACCTCGGCTGCCACTCGAGTAAAGCGCCAAATCGCCGTTTCATCACGCGTTATTCGAACACACGCCGAGCGACGGGTATGTGCGGAGCCGAACCTTGGTAGGTGTGGGTCCTACGATTGGACCTCCGTGAAGAAGCACTATCGTCGACTGGAGGAACACGGCTCGCCAAAGGTCGAAACGTTGACCCTAGATGTTGACGAATACTTCATCGATGAAGAACGTGTCGCCGAATCCGGGTGTTTGCGCTTTAACCGTTTCGAAAACAACGGACCGAATTTGTTACAACCCAGTCGAACCGATTCGCAACTCGGTTCAATGCCGCGCTCGGCGAGCAAGTCTTCGATGTCGCGGTGACTGAGTTGAAACGATGGTAGAGCTACACGGCATATTGAATGATGATGGCTGGAAATCGGTGGCGCTTGTAGAGCCTGACTGCTTGCTTCATACAGCAATGGGTGCTCAAGCCCACTTAACTTGACAGTACCTTCCGATTGCCACGGATTCGTATTCTGATCTGTCGAAAGAACGACGCAATTTCACGATTTCTCACCTACGGCGATGTACACCGCACCACCGAACAACTCCGTGACCTCTATCCGTGCGAAATGTTTCGACATGACCTCCCACGGTTTTCGGCCTGTGAGGTCCAGCGAGACTCCGAAAGGTTTAGTAATAGCAACACCCAATCGCACCAGCCATAGCGGCCAGCCCTCCGGTTGCTTGAAATCTGCAATAACCAATCGGCCATCGTCCGCAAGTGCCCGTGCAGCCGCTTCGATGACTCGCTCAAATTCGGGCACCAGCGTGAGTGCAAACGTCGAGAGAACGCCTGCAATTGGGCTCGGAAATTCGTATGCGGCGGCATCAGCCTGCACAAGCTCGACGTTTTGCCAGCGATTGCGCTGAATCTTCTCTCGCGCCTTCACCAACATGGCGTCCGTGAGGTCGACGCCGATGAGTCGTCCTGTGTCGCCTACGGATTGTCGCAAGTCAGCGAAATTCAAACCAGTTCCGCAACCGATCTCCACCACGGTATCGCCACGCTCTAGGGCTAGCGAGGAAACCGCGCGTCGACGGTACGCCATCTCCCTGAAGCCGATGAGGTAGTAGAGATTGGCGGTGAAGTCGTATTGCTTCGCGCGCCTTGAATACAGCTCTTGCAACTCGGATTTGTTCAGGGCCACTTGGTAGTCTTCCTGGTATCCCGCTAGATTAGAAGGACCACACCTGCAACGTAGTATCGCAGCGAATGTGTGGTCTAACCGTTGATCGATACTCGACGGCGCGACCTTCGTACCGACCGGCCCAACTGTTGTTCCATCTTCCTTGGTCGTCCATATTCCGAATTCAGCCAAGTATCTGGAATACAAAGATGCTGCGAATCGAATGCCGATTCTTAGCAAGCAAAAGGAGATAGGAAATGGCGGTGTACGCGCTTGTCGAACTTGAAATTACAAACATGGACGAGATGGTGGCCATACATGGAAGCAGTGCCGGGTACGGTCGCCGCCCATGGTGGAAAATACCTGGTCCGCGCTGGGAACACGGAAGTAGCAGAAGGCGACCTGGGAGAATACCCCTTGAAAGTCATCCTGGAGTTCCCGTCCATGCCGCGGCAAAAGGCTGGTACAACTCTAGCGAATATCAGGCAATCCTCCCGCATCGCAAGAAAGAACTCGAAGTGAAATTTCATCTGGGTGGAAGGCGCTTAGAAAGCGAAGCGAGATGACATCCAACATCCTGTTGAACGTAACGCTTGACCGCGCCGTCCCTGCGCTGCCGCTCCAGTCGTTGCGTTCAAGCGCAGGTTAACAGGGCGCTAGCAGGCTGCTGAAAAACGCGCAGATGACTGGGCATTTTCTTGGATCAGAGGTTCATCACCGAGAAATTGATGGGTAAATGTCTTGGCCAACGCGGTTCCCGATACTGCGCCACCCCTCTGTTCGGTCGGTGTTGAAGAGTTTCGTTGCCGCATTGCCATCTCCTTCACGCCGCCGCCCTGTCGTCGAGTACATACCTTCGAACATGCCGCTCAGCGGCTTCAGAACCTCTTCAACCAGATCCCGCATCGCCAGCAGCGGGTGATCCTGCGGAATCCGTTCCTCCAGCGACACGTAGCTGAACAAGCCATCGTCGCCTCGATCCGTTCCTCGCATTACATTGCACCAATCAATCGATGCGACTATGTTACGTCGTTAGATGCACTTTTTCAGCAACCTGTTAGGCGACTGTGCGCGCGCTCATACATCAACGTGTAGACGATTGTCGAAACGGGCAAAACCCAAAGATGATCTGCCGCGCTGCACTCTGGATGGGTCGTTCTAGGCGACGTGAAATTCGTCAGAGGCTATTCCCTGTTACTCCCAGACCCGGTCCTCTCTGACCTGAATCACCTCCAGAAATCGGAACGTGAGGCTTTCCTCCGCCTGGTCGGGGCAGCGGTGCCGGGAGGAGGGTCAGGTATTCGACTCCCTCGTGCAAGCGTTCCCCGAGCTGACGCAGGCATTCGGTGACCGCCCTCGGTTGATGCCGCCGATGACGTCGCCGAGGTAGGTTTATTCGATCACCACTTCGATAAACAAAATGCACCGGCGGCGCGTGCAGGATGCGTAGTCGCGTGCGTTCCGACTTCGTATTGCCTGGGTCTTCGCTCATTCGATACCCGCGCGAGTGCGCTTGCCAAACAATTCTAACAAATGTTAGATTATTCATCAAGAACCTCGAGGGAGAAATCCATGCACACTGGTCTCGGCCTCAGTTTTCAGGCGCTCGACGGCAAGCTCAGTGATGCCGACGTCTATCGGCAGGAACTCGCACTCGCCGCGCGTGCAGAACCAGACGGCTTCGATTCGATCTGGACGCCCGAGCACCACTTCACCGACTACATGCTGACGCCTAACGTCACGCAGTTCTTGAGCTGGGTCGCCGGACAAACGCAGCGCATCCGCCTCGGCACGATGGTGACGGTATTACCGTGGCACGATCCCGTGCGTGTTGCAGAGAGCTTCGTACTACTCGATCACCTGTCGCAGGGACGCGCGATCCTCGGGATAGGTCGCGGCCTCGGCCGCGTCGAGTTCGATGCATTCCGCGCGGAGATGAGCGAATCGCGCCGCCGCTTCACCGAATATGCCGAGGCGATCATCAACGGCCTCGAGAGCGGCGTCATGCAGCACGACGGCGAGTTCTACCGTCAGCCCCGATTGGAATTGCGTCCGCGACCGTTCGCCTCGTTCAAAGGCCGCACGTTCGCCTCCGCCATTTCGCCCTACTCGCTCGACCTGATGGCGAAGCTCGGCGTCGGCGTCATGGTGATTGCACAGAAGCCGTGGGAGTTGGTGCAAGAGGAACTCGCCGGCTATCGCGCGCGTTACCTGGAACTGAACAGTACGCAAGCACCGAAGCCGATCCTGGCACTGTTCGTTGGCGTCAGCGACGACCCCGCCCAGGCGCAGCGCATGCGCAGCCAATATCTGCAGCGCTATGCGCGCTCCACCGTCGAGCACTACGAATTCCAGAATCAGAAGTTCGCCGAGATCGACGGCTACGAGTACTACGCGGGGCTCGCGCGCAACATCGCCAAGCACGGACTCGACAAGTTCAATGGATTCCTCGCAGATCTGCAGGTCTGGGGCACGTCGGATCAGGTCGTCGAGAAGATCCTCGAGAACGTCGCGCGCTGCGATGCGGGTGCGCTGATCGTGCAGCCACGGTTCGGTGGTATGGAACAGGACGTCGCCGAGAAAAACTATCGGTTGTTTGTCGAGCGCGTGCTGCCGGCGCTGAAAGCCCACGACGTAGGCGGCGACCTCGGCGTCTGCCACGGTGCCGCCGCTGCCAACAGTTCAACCGAGGTGCAACGATGCGCCTAGCGACACAGCAGGGGCTGGTTGAACGTTTCGTGCGTCATCGCGATGCCGGCACGACGGACATGGCGCCGCACAGCCTCCGCGTCCCCGCGCGCCATTACATCGACCCGGCGCAGACCGCGAAGGAATTGCAGGAGTTGTTCAAACGACGGCCGCTGCTCGTCGCGTTGACGCCGGACCTGCCGGCGCCGGGTAGCTACGTCACGCACGAGGCAGCCGATGTGAGCCTGTTGCTCGTGCGCGACGACGATCGGCGGGCGCGCGCGTTCATCAACGCGTGCCGCCACCGCGGCGCACGCATCGCCGAAGGGCGCGGGTCGAAGCGCACGTTCTCGTGTCCGTTTCATGCGTGGAATTACGGACGTGACGGACGCGTCATCGCGCGGCCGAACAGTTGCGGCGGGTTCGATGGCACGGCCGACACGTTTGACGCGCTGCACGAGGTGCCATGTCACGAAGCGAGCGGGCTCATCTTCGTGCTGCTCGAAGGCGATGGCATCGAGGCCAAGGTGAACGATCTCGTCGGCGGCGTACTCGACGACATCGCCGGATATCGCATCACCGATACGAACTACTTCGACAGCCGTTCGACCGAGCGCGATTGCAACTACAAGTTCATCGTCGACGGCTTCACCGAGTCCTATCACATCAAAGCGCTGCACAAGGACACGATCTCGCCCTACTACTACACCACTCCGTCGCTAACGGATCGGTTCGGTCCCACATCGCGGATGATCGGCGTGCGCAGTACGATCGACAAGGAACTGGAGAAGCCCGCGGAGGAGCGTCGATTCCTACGCCATGGCACGACGCAATATCTCATCCCCCCCAATGTCGTGCTGACCCACCAGGTCGATCACATCCAGCTGTGGCAGATGTATCCCGTAAAGGGCGCTGCAGATCGCTGCCGGATCAACCTCAGTCTCTACTGGCCTTCACCGATGGACGCGGAGGCCGAGCGAAAGAGCCGTTTCAACATCGACGTCCTCTGGAAGGTCACGAGCGAGGAAGACTTTCCGCAGAGCCTCGCGATTCACCGCAACCTCGCGAGCGGCGCGATCGCAGAACTCGTGTTCGGCCGCAACGAGCCGGCGCTGATCCATTATCACGAGCAGATCGCGAAGGCGATCGCGAGCGACGCGTTGCGAGCAATCGCATGAACTCTCGGCAGCGCACCGCGGTCGTGACCGGCGCGGGAAGCGGAATCGGTCGCGAGACCGCCGTCCTGTTAGGCAAGCGCGGCTTGAACGTCTTGTGCGCAGGGCGCACCCGCGCAGCGCTCGAGGAAACGGCGACCCTGATCGAAGCCGCCGGCGCCACCAGTCGAGTTGTCGTCGCAGACTGCGGTAGCGACGCGGGCCGCGCCGTTCTCGTCGACGCCGCTTCGGAAATTCCGGTCAGCGCATTCGTCCATGCGGCTGGTGCGGACCGCATCAAGCCATTCGCGGAGACGACGCGCGACGACTTCGATGCGCTCGTCGGGATCAACCTCGCCGCGCCGTTCTTTCTCGTGCAGGCACTGCTGCCCCGGTTCGTCGACGGTGCCAGCGTGGTATTCGTCGGATCGGTTTCAGCACAGCGCGGCATGGTGCGACATGCGGCGTATGGCGCAACCAAGTCCGCGTTGACGGGCTTGACCGTTAATCTCGCAACCGAACTCGGACCGCGCATCCGCGTGAACTGCGTAAGCCCGGGCGCCACCGACACGGCGATGCTGGCGGACTTCATCGCGCGGTCGCGTGACGGGTTGTCGGAAAAGGCGGTGCAGCGGCAACAGATCGCGGCCGCGTCGCGGAACCTGTTGCGGCGCCTAGCAGCGCCGCTCGAGGTCGCTGCAACGATTGTGCATCTCGCGCTCGACGCCGCGGCCGTGACCGGCGTAGACCTGCCGGTCGATCTCGGATACATGGCGAGTTGAGCCCGAGGAGCCGAGGAACCCCCCAACGTGAGTAACACACGCACCGCCCGCAAGACTGTCACCACTTACCTCGACGTGCTGTACTGCAAGCAACACTCGATCTCTGCCCGGAGCTCCGATTCGAGACAGCGATGATTCATGACGACGGCACCATGGTGACCGTGGCCTGGAACGGCAACAGCACGCAGAAGAACGGCAAATCGTACGTCTATTGCGGGATTGAAGTGTTCCGCGTGGTCGACGGCCGCATCGTCGAGATCTGGAACAGCCGCGAGACCAGCGGCCACTGGTTTGCATCGCAGACTTTTTGATGACTCTTTTTGGTGCCGACGGCGTGGTCGACGCTGCGCGGCGCGCGCGCTTCGCCAGCTGGCTTGCGCCATTGCTTGGTCGTCGGGTCGAAGCAGATTCACTCCACGAACGCCGTCCCACCGGCGGAGGCTGGTCGAACGACACTGTGATCATCGACATCGCGGGCGATGTCGCGGTCGTGTTGCGCATGGAGCCCGATGGACCTGCGATGTTTCCCGACTACGACCTCACCCGCGAACACAGAGTGTTGTCGTGGTTATCGACCCGACCGTCGTTGCCGACGCCGCCACTTGTTGGCGCCGACCTCGACGGAACACTGTTCGGCCGGCCGTTGATCGCGATGAAATTCGTAGCGGGCCATACACCAGCGGACGATCGCCCGAGTTTCGCCGAAGCCGGCTGGTTGCACGATGCGCCGCCAACGACACAGCGGCGATTCCACGACCAACTCATCGACGTGATTGCGGCGCTGCATCAGTTGCCGGTCGAACCGTTCGCGGACGCGCTGGGTGAACGCGTGCCACGATCTCTGGTGCCCTCGCTCGATGCACTCGAACGCGTGTGGCACTGGAATCGTGGTGAGCGCTGGCCTGTCGTGATCGACTCGGCGTTCACCCGTTTGCGGTCGTCGATGCCATCGATTGATGTCACGTGTCCGCTCTGGGGCGATGCGCGCCCGGCGAACGTGATTGTCGCCGACGACTTCAGCACACCGAAGGCGCTGCTCGATTGGGAACTCGCGAGCGTAGGTCCGCCCGAACTCGATGTGCTCTGGTTGCTCGAGATGAATCGTATGCGCACCGTCGGCGCCGGCGTGCAGCCCCTACCGGGATTTCCGGACGATTCAGCGTCCATCCTGCACTACGAACACATCTCCCACCGCACACTACGCGACCTGCAGTGGTACCGCGCCTTCAGCGCGCTGAAAATAGCGGTCCTTATGCATCGGTTCCTGCGCGTGTCAGTGCTGCGCGGGAAACTCGATGCGCGGCATCGCGTCCTCGGCGATACCGTGGCCTCGCGGCGCGTGGCGCAGCTGCTGCAAGTGAGTTGAACGCCGCATCGCAATCGAACGCGCCATGAAGGCGCACCGCATGTCGCAGGCGGCCGCCGCCAGGATCATGAACGTGTCACGCGCGCGCCTGAATCAGATGTGGGAAGTTGGAAGGCGTCACCTTCGACCGAATCCTGCAAATGGCGGATGCGATCGGCGTGAAGCCGAAGGTGACCTACAAAAAGCCTCGAGCCAGGGCGTCAATACCCACCACCAGCCCCCTAGCGACGTCGTCAGTGCGTTCGGACGTTGAAGGTGCGTTGCTTCAGTTCACCCGACCAAGCACAACGATTCCTGAGTGTTCGTGCCGTTATCTACAGCCTGTTCAACCACGCCACCTGGTATCGGCGGCGTTTTACGGGGTACCTCGGGTGCGTGCATTTGAAACTTGGAACAAAGCAGTTGCGGCATGAGGATGTCGAACAACCTCTGCACCTTTCGATGTCTTTCACTTGTCAGTACCCTTTCTGGTGCTGCCACACCCCGAGGTCCTACCTACTTCCAGCGCAAGGCGAATGACTCCGATCGCGGGCTGTGCGGAATGCGCCGATTCCAGCGCAGAGTTGCGGCGGGAGTGAGCGCGGCGCCGCTTCACCTGCTTGCGATCATCGGTTGGTCACCGCTAACGGGCCTCTTCCGGTAGCTGCGAGACGAGGTACCAGTCGTAGCCGTCCACAAGACTCAACAAGGACGGACCCTGGGCATTCGATTGGGCCGTTCGTTCGCGCCATTTCGGGGTCGCCAGCTCGGCAATCGGTTTTGAATAGGGCGACCCTATGGATCATCTCGGCAGAATCGATTGGATCGATTTACTCCGAAGCCGCAGACTGACCCGGCTAGGCGAAAGAATGCTCGATACGAGCAGGCGCAGGCCCTTTTCGCACTCGAGCCAATCGAACCAGGACAGGAGATGGCCATGAACGGAAACGACACGAAATCTGCCGGGAAATGCCCGGCGATGCGCGGCGCCAACACGACCAGCACATCCAGCATGGATTGGTGGCCCAACGCGCTGAATCTGGACATCCTTCATCAGCACGACAGCAAGACCAACCCGCTGGGCAAGGACTTCGACTATTGCGAAGAACTGAAGAAACTCGACGTCGCTGCGCTGAAGAAGGATCTGCACGCGCTGATGACGGACAGCCAGCCATGGTGGCCCGCGGACTGGGGCCATTACGGCGGCCTCATGATCCGTATGGCTTGGCACGCCGCCGGCACCTATCGCACGGCCGACGGCCGCGGCGGTGGTGGTACGGGCAATCAGCGTTTCGCGCCGCTCAATTCGTGGCCCGACAACGTCAGCCTCGATAAGGCCCGACGGCTGCTCTGGCCGATCAAGCAGAAGTACGGCAACCGCATCAGCTGGGCCGATCTCATCATTCTTGCGGGCAACATCGCGTATGAGTCGATGGGGTTGAAGACCTTTGGCTTCGGGTTTGGACGCGAAGACATCTGGCATCCGGAGAAGGACATCTACTGGGGGTCCGAGAAGGAGTGGCTCGCCAAGGACCGCTATGCGGACGCCAACGACGAGACCTCGCTCGAGAACCCGCTCGCGGCCGTGCAGATGGGTCTGATCTACGTCAATCCGGAAGGCGTTGACGGCAAGCCGGACCCGCTGAAGACGGCAGAGGCCGTGCGTGAAACGTTTGCGCGCATGGCCATGA
Source organism: uncultured Gammaproteobacteria bacterium (assembly GCA_963812255.1). Lineage (GTDB taxonomy): Bacteria > Pseudomonadota > Gammaproteobacteria > Pseudomonadales > Azotimanducaceae > DATJGR01. The sequence goes on from CAWEUM010000005.1 coordinate 217,193, forward strand.
ACGACGAGGAAACCGCTGCCCTGACCGCCGGCGGCCACACCGTCGGCAAGACCCACGGCAATGGCGATGCGAGCAAGCTAGGCCCGAACCCGGAAGCGGCCGACGTGGCGGAGCAGGGCTTCGGCTGGCGCAACCCGAAGGGCAAGGGGGTCGGGCGCGACACGATCACCAGCGGCATCGAAGGTGCCTGGACGACCCACCCGACGAAATTCGACATGGGCTATTTCGACATGCTGCTGGGTCACGAGTGGGAAATCCGGACGAGCCCCGCGGGCGCGCGGCAGTGGCAGCCCGTCAGCATCAACGAACAAGACAAGCCCGTCGACGTCGAGGATCCCTCGATCCGCTGCATGCCAATCATGACCGACGCCGACATGGCGATGAAGATGGACCCAACGTATCGCGAGATCATGGAGAGGTTTCGCAAGGACCCCGCGTATTTCAAGGACATCTTCTCGCGGGCCTGGTTCAAGCTGACGCACCGCGACATGGGTCCGAAGGCGCGCTACATCGGGCCGGACGTGCCGAAAGATGACCTCCTCTGGCAGGACCCGGTGCCCGCCGGCAACACCAACTACGACGTGGCCGCCGTCAAGGCGCGCATCGCGCAGAGTGGTCTGTCGATCAGCGACATGGTCACCACGGCCTGGGACAGCGCGCGGACCTTTCGCGGCTCGGACATGCGTGGCGGCGCCAACGGCGCGCGCATCCGCCTCGCCCCTCAGAAAGATTGGCGTGGCAACGAGCCGGAGCGACTCGCCCGAGTGCTCGATGTGCTCGGCGGCATCGCCGCGGGCTCGGGTGCGAGCGTGGCGGACGTGATCGTGCTTGCGGGCAACGTCGGCATCGAGCAGGCGGCCAAGGCCGCGGGGTTCGACATCACCGTGCCCTTCTCACCAGGCCGTGGGGACGCGACCGATGCGATGACCGACGCCGCGTCGTTCGAACCGCTCGAGCCGATTCACGATGGCTACCGTAACTGGCTGAAGAAGGAATACGCGGTCAAGGCGGAAGAGTTGTTGCTCGACCGCACCCAACTGATGGGGCTGACCGCACCCGAGATGACGGTGCTCCTAGGCGGCATGCGCGTGCTCGGCACCAATCACGGTGGTACCAAGCACGGGGTGTTCACAGACCGGGAAGGCGCGCTGACGAACGACTTCTTCGTCAACCTGACGGACATGGGCAACAGCTGGGTACCTGCGGGCGATGGTCTCTACGAGATCCGCGATCGCAGCGCCGGCAAGGTGAAGTGGACGGCGACGCGCGTTGATCTGGTGTTCGGATCGAACGCGATTCTGCGCGCATATTCGGAGCTGTATGCACAGGACGACAGCAAGGAGAAGTTCGTCGAGGACTTCGTCGCGGCCTGGACTAAGGTCATGAACGCGGACCGGTTCGATCTGGCCTGACGCGAGACTTCGAGCGTTTGGCGCGACGGGCGGCCTGCCGCCCGTTCGCGATCAGGCGAGGTTGCATCCCGTCACCGATCAGCCGCTGTCATGACGAGGTGCGTCCCAGGGGGTGCATTCGCGAGATCTCCCGGCGCAACCCCACGACCTGCATGCAACAGGAGTCCTGCGCTCTCGGTGGCGGAGACCGTACCTTTGGCGCGCTGCACGGCCGGGTCGAGTTGTTGGCTTAAGGCTTCCAGTGCATTCCACGACTTTCACCAACTGATACCGAAATTGTGACGCCGCTGCTCGCGTCGGATCTCAATCCGTCTGCCGCGATCCGGTGGCACGTTATCAGGTCTCGCCGCTCGGCCGGCCAGGGCGCCCCGAGGAGATCGCGTCGGCGATCTACGACCTCGCCGTCGACGGCACGTGGTCCAACGGTGTCGTGCTGTCGGTGGATGGGGGGCTCACTTGCCTGACCCGCAGATCCCGAAAGCCGCCGAAGGTGCGATGCGATTGCCTCCTTACATGCACCTTACGCGGTGCCATATCGGGCCGATTCTGGCCGCGCATCATCGACCGCAGCATTCGAAAAGCGAGATGGGAGTATGTCGGGCGTTCGCTGCATCGTACTGGCGCCGTACGGCGCACAGCATCTCGTTGGCGCCCATCTGGCGCGCACGGGTGGGACAGCACCCGAAGAGTTGACGTCAGGTTATGATTCAGCGCGGCGAACACCGGAACGGATCATGTTTCGAATCCCTCATTTGATCGGTCTGCTTGCGCTGATGACAGGTACAGTCACCGTGGTGGCCGACGAGTCCGGTCGTGGCTTGTACCTCACCAACTGCGCCAATTGTCATGGGGACTACGGCGAAGGGGACGGTCCCGCGGCAATCGACATGGGCGCACCGCTGCCGGATCTGCGGTATCTCGCCAAACGCACCGGCGGTACGTTTCCGGCGGCCACCGTCACCGGCATCATCGACGGGCGCGAGCTCGTGAAGTCGCACGGGCCGCGGCTCATGCCCGTATGGGGCGATACGTTCGAGGCCCTCGCCGGCGACAGTGCAACGGCCAACGCTCGCATCGAGGCGCTGACTGAATACCTCGATTCGATCCAGCTGAAGGATTGACCGGCCCGCTGCACGCGACTGTAGTGCGCGTACCGCCAACGTCGGTAATGTCAAGTTAGGCGGACTTGAGCAACCCTTGCCGTATGAAGCACGCAGGCAATCTCTCCAAGCGCCACCGATTTCCGCCGACCATCATTCAATATGCCGTCTGGCTCTACCATCGATTCAATCTCAGCCACCGCGACATCGAAGACTTGCTCGCTGGGCGCGGAATCGAACTGAGTTGCGAATCGGTGCGACTGTGGAGCAACCAATTTGGTCCGTTGTGGTGAGCTGTGGATCAAGACTGTGATGTCATTGATGTCTTTTTACAGGCGCGAACAGACGCAAAGGCGGCGAAACGATTTTTTCCGGCGGCTGATCAGATCTCACAGCAGAAGCCCCTGGAGGGCCGTGACCGACAAATTACGCAGTTACCGTGTAGCGCATCGAGAACTGATGTCGGCGACGATTCACGATACCGATCCCTATGCGAACAATCGGGCGGAGCTATCGCACCAGACGACCCGAGTTCGCGAACGCGGCATGTGTGGCTTCTCGTCGCCTGAACAAGCGCAACGATTCCTAAGCGTCCATGCGGTTGACTACAGTCTCTTCAATCTACAACGCCACCTTGTATCGGCGGCGTTCTACCGATCCCGTCGGGTCCGCGCATTTGAATTTTGGAACGAAGCAGTTGCAGCATGAGGAAGTCGAACAACTTCTGCTCATCCGATGCCGTTAACTTGTCAGTACCTTCGCTCTGATTTCCAGGTGCCGACGCTTCCCGAAGGCAGAACAAGAAACCGGCCACGGCAAGCTCCGCCAAACTAGCCAACAACACGTTCTCGAGCCTGATCACGCCCGACAGCGCAACTAGCGTACAGGGCGCTACACGCAGGTTTCGCCCGTATAGCCGACGTTCGACTGCTCAGACCGCTCGAACCTCGGCGAGCCGCTTAACCGAGTACTCGTCGTCCCAGCAGACGGCGGCTTCCCATGCGGCCGACGCTTGCGCGGCGATGTCGTGCGCGCCGTCGTCGAGACCGGCGGCGTTGTGGGGCAGCACCAGGTCGAGGTCGGGGACGTCGACGTGCGACTCGTCCCAGTCAATCAGCGCGACCCGATCCGCGGTCATGCGGATGTTGCGCGGGTTGGGGTCGCCGTGGACGACGCATGTCTGCCGTCCGTTGAGCCGCGCCCACGCTGCTCGGCATCGAGCAACGCCCTCAGTCGGCATCGCGCCGAGGTCGATCTTCGTCCCGGTCTCGGCGTGCAGGAGGTCGGTCGACGAACGCCAGCCCGGACGCTGCGGCCAGCCCTGGGTCAACCAATGCAGTTGGCGGAGCGTGTCGGCCACGCGACGCCAGTCAGCCTCCGTCTCGGGCGGTCCGCCCTCCACGTAGGTCATCACCACCAGACCGTCGGCGAACAGCCGACCGTCCGTCGTCGGGATCGGCACCGGCACGGTCAGACCTTCACGGTCGAGGTGTTGGAGGAGCTCGGTCTCCCACGCGAGATCAGCGTCGCTCCTGGTACCGAGACGACCGACCGCGAGGTGTCCGTTGACGCGCACGCTCCACACGTCGTTGGCGACTCCGCCGGCGAGCGGTTCGATGCGAGCGACGTCGTCACCCCACTGCTCAAGTGCCTCCCATCCCACCGGCCACATCCTCGCGGAGTTCGAGGATAGGGAACATAAACCAGAGGCGGTCGCGACACGAGTTCACGACCGGACAGATTTTCGGGTCTCGCATATATCGCGATTTCGCGATGAGCCGCACTACCACCGGTATTCACAATACGTCGGTAGGAGCGAGTTCTTTGGCCTCGAATTCGACGGGTTCTTACAACGTAGCTGCCGGCGAAGTCCAGATCCAGGCGGAACTAGCATCGCTGGGGAGGCTCGGATTCGAGCTCTCGCGCACAACGCCGGCCTCGAACACCTGAGCTGGGTTCGGTCTGCCACCGAACATAGCGGCAGCATTTCTATCGACTGTTTCTGTTCTGGACGCCCGGTGGTTTCGACCGCAAGACCGGTCAATAGCAATGCAAACCATTTGCACATGTAGCCCCCGATTGTATGAACAACTTCAATGGATGAGCGCGCCACGATTGGGACGGCTAATCAATTGACATTGCATCCGGACATCCGACGCGGAATCCCCTGCAATGAGTCGGCTTAGAGCGATAACTGTTCCCGTGCGCTTTTGCCTTCGTTTAACGTGTACGAGTGCACACACTATGCCGACGACACTCGTATACCTCAGCTGCAAAGTCGCAGACGTTCCATGTGATCCCCTCCTATGTGGATCAGCAGAAGCTAGCACTACGGTCGCGGAATGACGTCGCTGCCGCCATTGCAAGACCGTCGCGGTTGCATCCTTGGTCGGCGCGGTAATCGGGGTTACTTTTCAATTCGACCGCGTGGGTGTTTTCAGAGTCGACCTCGGAAGAGTTTTCCAAAGAGACCTTTTTTCGGCTCGCCGGCGTTTCGACGCCCGAGGAAGGAACTTGGCTTTCATAGCTCCGGGAGAACATCAGGCTCAGCACCTCATCACCGGCTTATGCCTGGTTGAACGATCTGCAGGTGTGGGGACAGAGGATCTGGCCAAGCGCGAGGTGAACGTAACGGGATACGCCGCGTAGCGATTCCTATTCCACGCGCTCGATCGAATGCGATCGGTTGGGTCGGCAACCCAACGCGGTCTGGCCGCAAGCAGCGCCGGAACAACGACTTGGATCGGGAACGGTAGAGCGTTGCAGAAGCGTGCTCTCAAGCCTCAGAACCAGCGCAGAATGACGTTGGATGAGATTCATCGCCTAAGGAATTCACCGGTTGCGCGCCCAGAATTCTATCGCGGCCGGAAGAACCAGGGACCGGTCATCCCTCGCTGTTCCAGCACCGCGCGCATCTCTGTCCGATAGCTCTGCATCTTCGATAGGTAGTCCGGATCCAGTCGCCGCCGGAACAGGTCGATGGAAAAAACTGCCGCCCAGTCCTCCACGGGTCGGATGCCGTCGCCGGATTTCGGATCAGTCTGGGACCACTTGAACACATTGTCTTCGCACGCGAAGAGATTCATGCGTTCTCAGTTGTCCGGCGAAGGGTACTCACCCCACTTCCACATGGGGTGATTGATGTGGCCCACGGTGGTTTTCGGCGTGATCTCCAGAATCTCCTCGTCCTTGTAGCGGACTCGGATGGGCTCGGCAGTGGCGAGGTCCCGCGTCTCCACCACCACCTCCCGGCTCGGAACCAGCCAACGAATCGCATTGATTTCGAGTCCGCACTGACCGAACCACTTCGTCTCGCCGTCAATGCTGACCCGGTAGTGGGTGGGTGTATTGTTGAACGGTGCCCAGGAGCCGACCTGATCCGTACCAGGTGACATCCAGCAGCCGACAGCGAATTCGGCGGCTTCGTTCAATGCCACGCGGGCTTCCTCCGTGGTGATGTCGAACTCCACTGCCAGATCCGTATAGTGCTGAGCCCAGCCGCGATCGATCAACTGCCGAAGCACGCTTGTGTAGATCTCTTGCGCAAGCTGGCTAACCAAATCGATCGTCCCCTGGGCCAGAAGCCTCGGCCAGTTTAAACGCCGACGAAGCCGAAAAGTATCGCCTGAGACTTATGTTGCACAATCGGGCGCACGCGCTTTCGCAGATCAAAATCGTCTGACTAGATGGCGGTGGACGCAGTCACGAACGAACCTCATTCAATGGATTTCCCTGCTCCGCCGGGAATCTACAGGGAACATCTCGAAGATCGGTGCAAATCTGGTTTTCATGAACGGCGATTCTCTGGGCAGCTTTTACGTGAGTGTCCAGTTTTTCCAGACCACCTCTGAGTACTAACTACATCTCCGCGAATTCAGCACTAGGCACGTCGACTTCCACAACTTCAACGCGGAACCCCCGCTTATTCAGAATGTCCTCTGATGTCCGGTCAAACAAAACAGCATCCGCCCGTCCAGTCCGCCAAGTGCGCAAGCAATAGTCACTCAAGCCCACCCAGTTTGACATTGCCGCCGCGGTCCAGGAGAGCCAGCGCTGCGATGATTGATCAGGGGTCCCCGGTTGCGGCGGCCCCGGAAATTTCCAGGTGCCATCAATAATCGCTTTGCTCGGCTCATACGTCGAACAGCGAACAGCTAGTTCCAACCTTCCATCATCGGCAGGCAGTTTCCCGTGGTCGCCGTACAACCTCCAAACCGCACTGTGTAGGACCATCGCTGTTCGCTTTGGCCGTTAGGTTATTCAGACTGTAGGCGTTGAGGTCGTGCTTCTGAAAATATCCTTTTGCGTCGCGCATCGCGTCGATCGGCGACTGCGTCAACGCAATGCTTGCGCAGAAACAGTTCATCATCGATCGGCTTGAAGGCTACACCACCGGTCGCGTCTGAACGGCGTCGTCGAACCCAAGCGGCGGCCCCGCACGGATATGCGAACCGCAAGTCCGGCGGGCCATTCCCCTCGATGCGACCGTTGGAATGTCCGCAACCGGGCGGTCGAGCGTTTGGGTCGATTCCACCGATAGGAGGTGGTTTGTTTCCGCTATCTGCGGGAAGATGCGCGTGCATGCGTAAACTCCCAACGATGGGCAACGACAAGATGTCGCCGTGGTAAAACCCGCTCGCTGGGCCGGGGGCCCACATCTACCCTACTTCCGCCTGCGAACGGTTCGCAAATAACCCGTGGTGACGATGCGTCTATTACTGCGTTCGACGCAGCCGGTTCCACTGTTGTTCAGTGTTGGCTTGGCTCTGACGGGTTGTGGCGGGCAACCGAAGATCCCCGCTGCCGAGCTGCCTTCGAAAACGATCAGCGTCGTCACGATCGCCTCGCGCGCTATCGAAGGTGGCCTGGTCGCGTCCGGCCTGCTCATCCCGCGCGAGGATACGGCCGTATTCTCCGATCTCAACGGCTATCGCGTCGCCGACGTGTTTGTCGAAGAAGGGGTCTGGGTGATGGGCGGCCAGGCGTTGGCGCGCCTCGACGACACATTGCTGCGCTCGCAGGTCGAACAACAGGCTGCTCTCGCCAACCAGATGCAGGTGCAGGCCGAGCGGGCCGAAGCGGAGGCGGCGCGGGTCAAGGATTTCGACGGCACCAGCGTGTTTGCGCAGGAACAGATCGAGGCGCGCCGGTTTGCTGCCAAAGCTGCGCGAGCGCAAGCGGATGCGCAGGCAGCGTCGGCCCGCGACCTGCGTACGCGCGAGGAACGGATGACGATCCGCGCGCCTTACGCGGGGTTGGTGATCGAACGCAACGTTCGCATAGGTGATATGGGCGGTGGTGCCAATCCGTGGTTCCGCATCGCCAAAGAGGGTCAGATCGAACTGGCCGCCGACGTTTCCGAAAACGCCTTGTCGCGCCTTCAAGTGGGTGCCACCGCAAAGATCATCCTGGCGGATGGAACTGAAGTCGACGGAAAGGTGCGTCTGGTCAGCCCACGCGTCGATGCAAACACCAAGTTGGGCAAGGTTCGCATCGAACTGCCGGTCACGGCATCGATCCGAGCAGGCGGCTTTGCGCGGGCCATCTTCACCGGCGTGTCGGTCGCGAGCGTAGCCGTTCCCGAGACCGCGATTCTGTATGACGCCGACGGCGCGGCGGTCATGCTGGTTGGAGATGACAACACCATTAGCCGTGTGGCCATCGTTGCCGGCCAACGCGGTGGCGGGTATGTGGAGTTAGTCAATGGGCCGCCCGTCGGATCCCGCGTGGTCGCAAAGGCCGCGGCCATGCTGGTGACCGGAGACAAGATCACCCCTCTCGAAGTGTCCGAATCCGTCACTGCGGCGCAATGACCAACCAAGACGAGTTTCGCCTTTCAGCATGGGGAATCAGGAACCCGATTCCGGTGACTGTGCTGTTCATCGGGCTCGTGGTGATGGGTCTGTTCGCCTACTTCAAGTTACCGATCAAGAACTTCCCCAACGTGGAGTTCCCCGCCGTTGCAGTCATCGTGACGCGCAACGGCGCGGCGCCGGCCGAAATGGAAAGCCAGATCACCCGGCAGGTCGAGAACTCAATGGCGGGGCTTGCGAACGTTCAGAACATTGCCTCGACGATCACGCAGGGTTCCTCGACGACCGTCGTCCAGTTCTATCTGGGGACCGATCTGCAGAAGGCACTGGACGACGTGCGCACGCGCACCGATCAGGCCCGCGCCGACCTGCCGCGCGACGTGGATCCGCCGTTGGTCCGGCGCCTCGAGATCGACGACCAACCGATCATGACGTACGCCGTTTCGGCGCCGAGCATGTCGATTCAGGAACTGTCGTGGTTCATCGAAGACACCATTGCCCGCACGCTGCAGGCCGCACCCGGCGTTGCTCAGGTCAGCCGGGTCGGCGGTGTGGATCGCGAGATCAACGTCGTGCTGGATCCCGATCGCCTCGCCGCGCAGGGGCTGACCGCCGACAACGTGAACCAGGCGCTGGCGGTCGCGAGTCTGGATGCGCCGGGTGGGCGCGTCACGGTAGGTGGCCGCGAACAGACGTTGCGCATTCTCGGCGCCGCAGTCACGGTCGAGCAGATTCGCAACATCACCATCCCGACGGGCGGTGGGCGTTCGGTGCGACTCTCCGATGTCGCGGATGTAGGTGACGGCTCCGCAGAGGTGCGCTCCTTCGCGCTGCTCAACGGTTCACCCGTGGTCGGATTCCAGGTCAGCAAGGTCAAAGACGCGAGCGAGATCACCACTGAAAACGGCGTTTCGGCGGCCATCGATAAGTTGCTGAAGACGCACGAAGGCGTATCCATCACCAAGATCCTGTCGCGCGTGGACCAGACTCGCGCCGGGTTCATCGCCACCTGGCACACGTTGCTGGAGGGCATGCTGCTAGCGGCGTTGGTCGTGTTCATTTTTCTGCGCGATTGGCGCTCCACGTTGATCACGGCCGTCGCGATGCCGGTCTCGCTAATCCCGACCTTCTTCTTCATGAGCCTGCTGGGGTTCAGCCTGAACATGGTGACGCTGTTGGGGCTCACCCTAGTGATCGGCATTCTGGTCGACGATGCGATCGTCGAGATCGAGAACATCGAAAAGCGCGTTTACCGCGGCCTGCGTCCCTACGACGCCGCCATCCAGGGCGCGGACCAGATTGCCCTAGCCGTGGTGGCGACTACCTTCGCCATTGCCGCCACGTTCTTTCCGGTCGTCTTCATGCCAGGGATTCCCGGACAGTTCTTCCGCGAATTCGGGGTGACGGTGACCGTCGCCGTGCTGTTCTCGCTGCTGGTGGCGCGGCTGCTGACACCGCTGATGGCCGCGTATTTCCTCGTACCGAAGCCGGCCAAAAAACGCCCGGAACTTCCGGCGCTTTATCGGCGCGCTCTGACGTGGGCGCTCGATCATCGTTGGGCGTCGGTCGCTCTGGCCACCATCCTGTTCTTCCTTTCCATCGCGCTGGTGGTGCCGTTGCCGAAAGGCGTGCAGCCTGAGGGCAATCCGAATTTTCTGAGCGTCGCGATCGAAGCGCCGCCCGGTTCGACGATCGGCGACATGCGCGCCGTCGTCAGCCAGGTTCACGATTTGCTGGCGGCGCAGCCGGAGGCCGAATCGGTCTTCGCGCAAGTGGGCAACGGTGGTCCAAGCGGAGGACCGGGCGGCTTCACATCGAGTGCCGGGGTCACCAAAGGAACAGTCACGCTGATCCTGAAGGAACACCGCGATTCCCGCGTCAGCGCGATCCGCGACCGGATACGACCGAAGTTGCTCGAGATTCCCGACGCACGACTGACGTTCGACAACGCCGAGTTCGGCTCGGCGGGCATCAATATCATTCTGACCAGCGAGACCGGCGAAGGTCTCGAAGCGGCTGGCCTGGCGTTGCAACGTCAGATGCGCGCGATACCGGGCATCGTCGATTCGCGCCCGACCACGCCGCCCAGCGGTCCCGAAATCGTCGTGCGGCCGAAAGCCGACGAGGCCGCGCGTCTCGGTGTCTCTGTCGCAACCATCGCGGCAGCGGCTCGCATCGCCACGGTCGGCGACATCGATGCCAATGTCGCGAAACTGAATGAGGGCGAACGCCGCATCCCCATCCGCGTGCGCTTGCCGCACGACGCGCGTGCCGATCTCTCGATGATCAAGAACATGCGCATTCCCACCGCGATGGGTGGAACGACCACGCTCGAGACCGTCGCAGACGTTTATTTTCAGGCCGGACCCGCGCAGATCAGCCGTTTCGATCGCAGGCGCAACCTGACCATCCGCGCAGACCTCACCGGCGGTGTTCAGTTGGGTGACGCACTGAACAAGGTCGAGGCGTTGCCGGTCCTGAAGAATCCGCCGCCCGGACTCGGCCGTGCATCGCAAGGTCAGGAGCAGGCGCTCGCGCAGCTGACGCTGGGTTTCCTCGTGGCGTTCGCCGAGGCGATCGGTCTGGTTTATCTGGTGATGGTGTTGTTGTTCCGCAGCTTCTTCAAACCCGTGATCATCATGATGGCGCTGCCCACCGCTGTCGGCGGCGCCTTTCTGGCGCTGCTGTTGGGCGGTTCCATGCTGGGCATACCTTCGCTGATCGGTTTTCTGATGCTGATGGGATTGGCCGCGAAGAACTCGATCCTGCTGGTTGAATACGCCATCGAACGCGAACGCGAGGGCCACAGCCAGCGGGACGCGTTGCTCGAGGCATGCAGCGAACGCGCGAGACCCATCGTGATGACCAGCCTCGCGATGATGGCCGGCATGTTGCCCACGGCGCTGTCGATCGGGCAGGGATCCGAATTCCGCCAGCCGATGGCGATCGCCGTCATTGGCGGCCTGATCACGTCGACGCTGCTGTCGCTGGTGCTGGTGCCCGTGGTGTACGAGTTTGTCGATGATCTCGAGCGGTGGATTCTGCCACGCTTGTCTCGCCTAGCGACGCCACGGACGGTGGCGATGCACGCCCGCGAGTCGAATGGCACCGAAGCAGCGGATTCGCGATAGTCAAGGCATAGACCACGAACGCGCACAACTGGCTGAGCCGTCGAGATTCACTGTCCCAGTTGATCGGCACATGTACGCTCGGACAACCGCCGAAAGAAGTGCTGCCGGCCGGGGCCAACTTTTTCCGCACCTACCGTCCCACTCGCAAGGACCGTCCGCTCGCGGTCCACAGTTTTCTCGTCCTCTACTTTTGCAGCGGCATGGCGCTCGAGGTCTGGGGGCTGCTCGCGCTGATCGGCATGGCGCCTACGCTGCCGTTGCGGTGATGAATGGCCAGCGCGCCCGCCTTGCTGCTTCACCATCGCAGCGACGTCGCCGTCTTGTCCGTCAGGTTCGTTCACTTCTGGCGCTGAAGTAGGCCATCGAATACGTGACGGCGCGTTCGTCAGTGGGATAGCGGCTTGGAGAAAAAAGTTGGCATGCGACGGGACACAGCGGCAAATGACAAGATTTCGCGCTTGACTTGAAGTCGACTTCAAGTGGCAGCATCGCACCGATCGACACAGGAGACTGATGATGACTGCCAACACACCTTCCCCAGAACTCGCCTGCTCGCTAACAGATACTCAAATGCGAGAGCGGCGGACCATGGCGCGCAAGACGCTGCTTCAATACGTCGTGGACGGCCGCTTGAGCGGTCGAGAACTCGTGCTCACATTTTCGGATGCGGATGGCCTGCGTTCGAATCTGGACCAATTTGTTGAGCTCGAGCGCGGCTGCTGCGGTTTTCTATCATTCACGATCTCGGCACCCGGTCAGACGCTTTCGTTGAAGATCAATGCGCCGGAGGGTGCGCAGTCTACGCTGGAGGCATTTGCTGCCGCCGCGGGCGTTCAGTGACGCCCGAGCGTTCGCCGCACCGACGCGAACGGAGCCAGCAGCGTCGCGCCGTGGCCGGCGTCGCGCTCGGCCTTGGCACGCTGCTGGTATGCGAATTGCCGATCGTGCTCGCGATATTGGGACTCGGCGCGTTCAGCGCGCCCGTACGCCTGTTCGCCCCAGCGCCTTGGATCGAAGCCATCGGTCTGGTTTCGGTCACGGTCGGATTGATAGTGTTCACTGTTCTGGCGGCGAAACGGCTGCGCCACCGCCGCGGCCAAGGCATCACCACGCGCGAGAAGATCCTATGAAGATTGGCGAAGTGTCAAAACAACTCGGAATTCCGGCGTCGACGATCCGCTACTACGAAGCCGAAGGGCTCATCGACCGGCAGTCGCGCGTGTCGGGTCGCCGCGAGATCGATGCGCGCGCAGTGTTGGGACTCCGGTTCGCTCAACTCGCACAAGCCGCCGGCTTCTCCATCAACGAAATGAAAACGCTACTCAACAGCTACGATCGCGATCCCACCCCGTCCGGCATGTGGCGATCGCTTGCGCGGGCCAAACGTGAGTGTGTGCAGACCCAGATCGACGATCTGCGGCGCATGGATCGAATCCTCGGCAAACTGCTGGATTGCGACTGTGCGACGCTGAACGAATGCGTTGAGGCGGCCGAGGCGCGAACCTGCTGAAGCGCTAGGCGGCGGATCGATACCGCGTCGCGACATTGCCTGTTCAACACGTCCGCCCGCGTGACGACACGGCTGGAACTGGAGGATCTCGTCCCCAGACTCGCTGATTTCCAGCCCTCCCATCCGCTCAGGCGCTGTCGCAAATCGGCGTTCCCACCGGATTACGCGTCTCCGCGCTGAGCAGCGACACGGCTGCCTGACTCACACAGTTTTGGAGTCCTTTGCTATGACAGAAAGAGTGAACACCCGGATCGTTCTCAAGATCGAGTACCCAAAACCATCCAGCCCGCCCCCCACATCATCCGTCAGTTACTCTCCGAGATGCGTTTGTCCCTCCTTTGACGCATTCCTGCCCTTTTGATACGGTCACGCCGCGCCGATCCCCGCGCGCGTACACGTTTTCCGCGACTGTGGCGTCGAACCGGAGAAATACGTCGGCGTTCTGGGAACGAATCGCCGACAGGTCGGGTGCGCCATGAATTTGCAGAAGTGGTTCAAGCGGCTCGCGGTGCTGTTGCTCGGCCTGCTGGTCATGGTGGGAATCTGCGGCGTCTGGGCAATCATGTTCCTCTCGTACGGCGTCACAACAGTCCGCGACATGGGATCCGCTGACGGCAGCATTTTCAAATTCCGGGAACAGGTCCGGAACGGCGCACTACCCGGCCCGCGAATCTTCGCGGCCGGCCCCGTGCTCGATGGTTCGCCCGCCGCATTCCCTTCCAACCGGGTCGTCACAACACCCGAAGAGGCACGACAAGCAGTCGACGAAGCCGCGGCCCAAGGCGCCGACTTTATCAAGGCCTACCACATGCTCTCGCCGGAGTGCATCGCCGCGATTAAAGAACAGGCGATCACCCATGGCCTGCGCGTCGTCGGGCATGTTCCGTTGACCACGCCCGTCGAGTCGGGCCTCATCGAGGACGTCCAACATCTCACGGGCATCCCTGTCTCCCCCGATCTGCAGGCCCTGCTTGACGATCGTGCCGAGTGGTCACTGGAGGACGCGCTCAAAATCGACGACGCGCGAATTGATGCGTTGGCGGAAGCATTCCTCAAGAACAATACCGCCTACACGCCGACCATGATCAATCCGCGGATGCGTCGTAAACAGGGTGGCGCCGTCGCCGACTCGCAGGACGACGCGATTGAAATCCTGCCCACGCTCTGGAAAGACACATGGGGCTTCATCTTCGGCACACCCTTCACGCCTGGCACCGCGGGCGAGAAGGAGTTCGAGCAGCAGCGCAAGAAATTCAAGGAAGTGACGTTCAAACTGTACCGCGCCGGTGTCGAAATTCACGCCGGACCCGATGCCATGATGCCGTACGTTGTCCCGGGAAAGAGTCTGCACGGCGAACTGGAGGAACTCGTCGACGCCGGCCTGAGCACGGAAGAAGCATTTGCCGTCGCGACCTCGGTCGCCGGCGCCTGGCTCGCGGACGACGGCCTCGGCCAGGTAGTGGCGGGTGGACCGGCCGACTTCCTCATCTTCAGCGCCGACCCGATCGAAAATATGGAGAATTTGGACACGCTCGCCGCCGTCGTCGCAGACGGTCGCCTTTACACGCGGGCATACCTCGACCAATCCATCGAAACCTACCGCGACCACTTCCATGGAAACCTCTACGAGTCCGTCATGGGACTGCCTATGAAACTGGGCCAGCGGTTCTACGCGCCCGATTGAGGCGAGCGATACGCGCGCCCCCCGACCCATCACCATGGTGTGGGCCTTACACTGCTCTGTACCCCACTGAGCGCCAACGGTTAGCTGGCGGCAGAGATCGCGATCACCGCTGTTGGGTGCTGCGTCGTTTCGGCTCTGGCGTCGGAGAACAATTGGAGCTGCTGTCTGACGACCACCTGCGCACGACTTGCAAACTCACTAATGGACAACAGGTTGTTATCACTCTGGAGCGGGGCAATGCCCAACTACGCGCTGCGGTCGACCCGTGCTAGTCGTCGTCAATTTTGCTTGTGCAAAATTGTTGCCAGCTCGAGTGGTTGGTGCCGTGGTGCATCACCAGATTGGTACCCAGGTGTCGTCTATTAACGTGGAACTTCTAAACCCAGGCTTCTATGGCACGTCTTCGAAGATCATCGGGACGTACGAATCTGGCATGTCGGGTCCGGCATCGTTCGAAGCAAAGTCTCCGCGCGAGACGCTCTGACCCGAAAGAGTTTGAGCCGCATGCGCATGTACGAGCGCGAAGTGAACTTCTACACTCGGCTTGCCGGCCACAGCCATGTCCGCGTGCCGCACTGCTACTTTGCCGATTTTGATCCCGACACGTGTCAATCGACGATTCTCATGGAGTTCCCCAACTGCATTTCTAGGAGCGCATCCAGTCTCGACTTCATCGGCTTCATTTCGCTCCCCGAAGGCAAGACGTCGCAATTTCTCAGCTGGTCGATCCCGGTCACGGCGACCTTCACGCTGTCCGCAACGACAGCGACCAGGACCTGGTGTTGCTGGCGGTGTTCCTTGGCGTCGACACCGTGCCGGTGATCCCGGTTGATCAAGGTCCGGCGGAATGCACCTTCCTGCCGTGATCGAGATTCTGCGCCACACTGGCGGTATCCAACAATCCAGACCGCTTCAAACCAGGGAGTGAGTTGCGTGATCTGCACGCGGCCGCGTGCATACTCGCCGAAACCCGCGCGGCGAACGATGCCGCGGAGCGGGTGGCATCGCACTCGGGAAATGCGCTGTTTTTTTCCCCTGAATAATTCAACTCAGGGGCCAACTGTGTTGGAATCTACATATGAATCCAACGCGATCGGGAGCAGCGGCGTCGGTCCGGTGACAAACCGTACGGTGCAAGAGCTGCTTCACGATCCTGCGGGTGTACGGCGCGCTTGAGCCCCCGGATCAACAAAACCTGACGGTCGAGCGACATCGAACTGGTCAAATTTGCCTGCATTCGCAGTTCGCGCCGGCACTTGCGGGTCTGTGGGTAACGAAGACCAGCGCAACACTTCAAGCTGGTCCGGAGCCAGACGCATCCGGAACAGTCCAGAAAACCCGTCAAGGGTCAGGAGAAATCACATGAACAAGTTCCACACCGTCGCCAGACTGTCGCTGGCAGGTTTGCTTTCGCTTGCGCTGTTGTCGGCCTGTGACAAGGCATCGGACCAGACGACTGCGGCACCGCAGGCCGACACGACGGCGCCGGCCGCTGCATCTGCGGATGCGCTCAGTACCGCGCAGTTCAAATCCATCGCGGAGGCGGGCTTCATTTACGGCCTGCCGCTGGTAATGAACTACGCGATCATGAATGAGTATGCCGTCGACAAGGATACGACCCAGTTCAAGGCACCGTTCAATCAGATCAAGAACGAGCCGCGGGTGTATTCCTACAAGGACACAGCGGTCCTCAGCCCGAACAGCGATACACCGTATTCGATGGCCTGGCTGGACCTGCGTGCCGAGCCCGTCGTGATCACAGTACCCAAGGTCGACAAAGACCGTTACTACTCGGTGCAGTTGGTGGACGGCAACGTGTACAACGACGGCTATATCGGCAGCCGCACAACGGGTAACGAAGCCGGCTCCTATGCCGTTGCCGGTCCCGACTGGCAAGGCGACACGCCCGCGGGCATCGGAAAGGTCTTTCGATCGACGACCCCGTTCATGCTCACAATCTTCCGTACCCAACTCTTCAATCCCAAGGATATGCCCAACGTCGAGAAGATCCAGGCGGGGTACCAGATCCAGCCGCTATCGGCGTTCCAGGGCAAGCCCGCGCCAGCCGCCGCGCCGACGATCGATTTCGTTCCTGCGACGTCGGCAGGGGTCAAGACCCACTTCTGGAGCTACCTCAACGCCGCGCTCGCGTTCATTCCGGAGTCCGACGCCAACAAGGTTATCCGCGCCAAGCTGGCCAAGATCGGAATCGGACCCGGGAAGACGTTCGGCATGATGGACCTTTCGCCGGAGCGTCAGCAGGCGATGGCCGACGGGATGAAAGCCGGCGACGACAAGGTCACTCAGTTCGTGGCCGGCGGCGCCACGGACGTCAATGGCTGGCAGGTCGGATCGATGTGGGGCGACAGCACGTTCTACAACGGCGATTGGCTCAAGCGTGCTGGCGGCGCCAGGGCCGGGATCTACGGCAACGATGCCGCGGAGGCGATGTATCTGCTGTCCCGTACCGATGGCGACGGCCAGACCCTGGATGGCAGCAAGCACAACTACAGCCTCACTTTTCCCGCCGGTTCGTTGCCGCCGGTCAACGCGTTCTGGTCGGTGACCATGTACTACGGCGAGAGCCAGTTGCTGGTCGAGAACCCGATCGGTCGTTATCTGGTCAATTCGCCGATGGTGCCCGACATGAAAAAGAACGCCGACGGCTCCCTGACTATCTACATGCAGCATGAATCGCCTGGTAAGGACAAGGAATCGAACTGGTTGCCGGCGCCGGACGGCCCGATTTACCTCGCCCTGCGGATGTACTGGCCGAAGCCGGCCAGCGACGCTTCGTCGGTCCTGCCACCCGGCAAAGGCACTTGGGGGCCACCGGCAGTTAAGCAAGCGGACTGATCTGAATGCGGCGGTGAAATGCGCGGGCGGCGTCTGACGGGGCGGCTCGCGCCTTCAGCGGACAACACCGGTGTCTTGAGCCCGCGCCGACGCGATGATTCAGATAACGGGCATCGTCCTCACGGTCGCGGCAGGCTCATCAACAGGTGTTTCCCGGCATCGAGAAACCCTTGGCGCAGGTAAACGGGGTAGCCGAGTTCGCTGGGGCGGTTCACCTGTATCTCGTAGCACCCGCCCTCGGTTGCGCGGGCAACGGCTGCTTCGATCAGTCGCCCTCCGACCCCCTTGCCGCGGCTGTTTGGAGTGACGATGAATTCCTCGATGCAGGTGTATTTCCCTGCGCAATGCACTGCCACGGGAAAGGACAGACTGCAGATCCCGAGTAGCAGATCACCCTCCCGCGCCAGCAGGATCGTTCCCTTTTCCGCGTCTGCCACGATCGCTCGGAACGCAGCCTTGCCGCTGTCCCAGTTGAAAGGCGCCGCGCCGGTGTTCTCCGGCGGAAATTGCTTCAGCAGTTCAAACACCTGTGCTTCGTCATTTGCCGCAGCAGGCCGTACTTTGAGCATCTCCATTCCTCATTTCTTTCGCGCAAGAGAAGCGAACAGTTTCGATTCCCTCCTGATGCTATCGCTTTTCGATCACCAGTCTGAACAGTGATCGCCAAAGTAAAGCTGACCTTGTGGTCGGCAGGCGCGTTCCTGGAGGGTGCTATGCACGGTTTGGAGACGATGGTGGCAATCAACGTGCTGGCGCTGCGGATGGAAGCCGTTCTTCCATCCGTGGTCGCCGGTGGTGTCCGCCATGTCGACCAACAGGTAACCAATGGCGCAAGCTGGACACGAAAGGCCCGGCGATCGCGCCCGATTCAGGCCTGGCTCAACCAGCCGAGCATATGGTCGGTGACGTTTTCAGGCTGGTCGAGCATTGCCCAATGCGAGGCGTTCTCGATCCGGTGATACCGCCATGGTGCCGACATGCGGTTTGCGCTTTCGATCATCTGCGCTTCCCACATGTAGGTGTCGTGACTGCTCCAAAGGCCCAGCGTAGGCACATGACACATTCGCGGCGGCCCTTGCCGGGTAGCTTCGGCGAGATAAAGCGCGGCCACCTGATTCGCCTTGTCCCAATTGAGCATGCCCGTCAGCGCCGCCGGTTCTTTCATTCGCGACCAGACTTCGTCCACTTCCGGATGCGTCGGCAACAGCACGTTTCTCAGGAACGCGCCATCGTCGGCAGCATACAGCTCTGCGGTCTTGTCCTGAGTGTTGAGGTACATGTACCAGTTTTCCTTCACGGTATTCGGACTCGCAATCCAGTCACTGAATCCGTCCGGATGACCCGTGCTGATGACCACGTGACGGCGCACCCGATCCGGCACCGCGAGTGCCAATTCCCAACTCAGGAATCCGCCCCAGTCATGACCCACCAGATCCACCTTCGACAACTGCAGCGTGTCGAGCATCGTCAACGCGTCAGCGATTAGCTTCTCGCCTTGATACCGCGAGACGTCCGCGGGTTTGTCCGTCTCGCCGTAACCGAGCAGGTCGGGGATGATGACCCGGTAGCCGGCTTTGACGAGCGCGGGAATCTGAAAGCGCCAGACGCTCGACGTGTCCGGCATGCCATGCAGCAGCACCACCACCTTGTCGCCAGCGCCCTGCTCGCCGACGTGATAGTTCACACCGTTGATCGCGATGTTGCGGCCGGGCACGCTTCCTCGCGGCGCAACGTTGGACGACCTCGGCGGACGCGTCGTGGCCATCTTCGCTCCGCCTGCCCCGTCACCTGCCGTCGCTTCGGCAACCGCACCGAGACCCCACGCCGAGGCGAGACTGGCGGCGCTCGCCAGCTTCAAGAAATGACGGCGTGAACCCCCGACACTGGGCTCGTCAGTTGGACTGAACTTTGTCATCGAGCACGCTCCTTGCGGGAACCGGGTAGCTGGCCATGTAGGTCGAGACCGCGCGCCTGTCGTCTTGCGAAAGCGCAGCCGCAAGCGCGTTCATCGCACCCGTCGCATCGGTCCTCGTGTTCTCGGCGTATGCATCCATCTGAGCCAACAGGTAGTCGTATCCCTGGCCTGCGAGGCGCGGATTCGTCTTGTCGCCCATGAGTCGGTTGCCATGGCATGAGATGCAACTTTTCGACAGAGACTCGCCTCGCGCGCGCAGCGTTGCGTCGGGTCGGAACGCGTTGTTGCTGACCGCTTGCCGCGCGAAGTACTCGGACAGACGCCGGATGTCGGCATCAGCAAGCGACAGCGCCAACGGCACCATAAAGGGGCTCGAGCGGCGCCCGTCTGCAAACGCATGCAATTGGCCGGCGATGTAGGCGGCAGGTTGCCCCGCGAGGTCGGCATATTTCTGATTCACCGAATCGCCATTGCGGCCATGGCAAACCGCGCAGGCGTCGGAAAGCTGTGGCCAGCTCCCGCCGTTGGCCTCGTACGCCTTGGCCTCGTCAATGATGGCGCGATGGAAGCGCAACTCCGGCCCCATAACGGCTGCGGCCATCAATACGACGACACCACCAGCGACGATCCAGACGCGATTTTTCATCCGACTGTGTTCCGCAAAGCGTTCAATACCTGAAGCGCGGCGCGGTGCCCTGACCGAACCGCGCCGTCCATGTAGCCCGCCCAGATATCGGCGGTCTCCGTACCCGACCAAACGAGGTTTCCGCATGGTGGGTGCAGCGCGTCACCGTAGGTGGTCCAGAACCCGCGCGGAATCGCCGATACGCAACTCAACGTCCACGGGTCGCACGTGCCCCAATCCTGTTCGTGATACTGCAGCGGTTTCAGCGCCTCATCGCCGATGCCGCGAGCGTAGATGGCGGCGAGCGTGTTTTTTGCAGTGTCGAGGTCCGCAGGTACAACGGCTTGCTGAATGAACGAATTGATCACGCCGATTTTTCCGTCGGGCGGTGAGTTGTCGTACGCCCACATCACCGGACCATCCGCTTGCAGAACTTGTCCGTTCAAACCATCGTCACGCCAGAACGGCCGCGCGTAGACCATCGCCGTTTTTCGCGCGGGCGAGTACGCCGGCCAGTGACGCTGCAGTGCCGCACGTTTGTCGGGCAGACGGGGTGAGAAATCGATCTGGTTGCACAACGCCGGATGGACCGCCATGACGACACGCCGTGCCCGGACGATGCCACCGTCGGTGTGCAAGCTGACGACGTCGCGATCCCAATCCGTGATCTTGCGTACCGGGCAAGCCATCCTCACGTGTGCTTGCAGCGCCTGCGCCATTCGGATGCTCAGAATCTGCGATCCGCCGACGATGCGGGTTTCCTGCGCGCTGTGCTTGATGGAGTCGAGCTGCTCGTAGTCGCTGTTCGCCGAGTTGATCATCGACAGCACATGCAGCAGGCCCATCTGTGCCGCCGCGGTCCCTGCCGACAGAAACATCGTGATGTCCCAGCCGACACGATCCTCCGGCCTGATCGCCTGCTTCGCGAGCCAGTCACCGACGCTCAGCTTGTCCAGTTCCGCTGCATTGGGCGCTTTCCACGGCGCGCCCGAAGGCACGTCACGCGCGAGCGCGCTCAGCTTCGCGGCAATCTTGGGGTCTGTACCGAATGTGCCCTGGAGGTCGACCGCCTGGCGCCCGTCGCCGGCCAGGAACACAGTCTTGCCGGTGTAGTAGGTCGGAAACGTATCGATCTGCAGTTCACGCGCAAGATCGGCAATCGCCGTCTGGCCCGGGCCGATCCATTGACCACCTGCCTCGGAGATTCGGCCGTCGCCGAGATCGTGATTCAACGTGCGACCACCGACTCGATCGCGCGCCTCCAGAACGACGAATGAATCGCAGCCGGCCCGGTGCAGATCGCGCGCTGCGGTTAGCCCCGCGAGCCC
Organism: uncultured Gammaproteobacteria bacterium; assembly: GCA_963812255.1. Classification (GTDB taxonomy): domain Bacteria; phylum Pseudomonadota; class Gammaproteobacteria; order Pseudomonadales; family Azotimanducaceae; genus DATJGR01. The sequence goes on from CAWEUM010000005.1 coordinate 238,567, forward strand.
GGCACCGACGATGGCAACATCCAAGACATCGGCGGCCTCACCACGACCGCGCGCCACATCGCTGCCAAACGCCTGCGCGTTGGCCAATCCCAGGCTCCCCAGCGCAACTGACGCACCAGTGCTCAATTTCAGAAAGCTGCGCCGGCCATGGGTTTGCGGAACACGACGACCAGTCTCGTGGGACATGAATCCTCTCTCCCGATTCGAGCGCGACGGGCGCTGCGGCGCATTAAAAATGTGACCTTAAGTTAAACATGATGGTCCGTCAATATTTAGTGATGGTACATCACGTTTAACGATGCTACTGTTCGTTGACACACCCATCACCGGCATCGTCATGCCACGCGGAGTCAAAAGCCTGCCTCTCCCGGAGCCTCGCGTCGCGCCGCTGCAGGCGCGCGCGCGCGAGCGCTACGACGTGATTCTCACCGCGGTGCAGGCGGAGATCGGCGAGAAGGGGCTCGATGCTCTGACGATGTACAGCATTGCGCGCCGCGCGGGCATCACGCCGACATCGATCTATCGATACTTCGAGTCGGTCGAGCAGATCCTGATCGCCGTTACGTCGCTGATCTTCGCGGATCTCGAGGCGCAGATTGCGCAACTCGCCGAATCGTCGCATTCCGCTAACGAGCTGATTGAGGCGTTCGAAAACGGTCTCCGCGAGTCGTGGAAGGCGTTTTCCAGAAACCCCGTGGCGCAGGGGCTGTGGGCAGCTTCGAAATACCTCCCTCAGTTGCGCACCATCGACGAGTCGCTCAATCAGCGCGTGGTCGGTCTGATGTGCCGGCGATTCGACGATCTGGTGCCGAACGCCGACGCCAGCGCGGTCGGTCGTCTGCTGACTCTGTTGGTCGGGCTGAGCACGCCGACGTTCGCTCTTGCCGCGCGTCAACCGCGCAAGGCGCAGTCGGCGCTGATCGACGAATTCATCGCGATGGCAGCCGCGCGGTTGAAGCAGGTCCTTGGCGGCTAACGCACTCATGCTCCTAAGTCAGTCGTCGTTATCAATCTCCGATAATCAACGCGGACATCTTGAGGTTGCTTGCAAGAGGGCTCACTCACATTGACTAACGCCGGGTCTGTTTATCCCGACGCGTGTCGGCGACTCGCGGGCTGGTCAGCCGTACTGGTGCCACTGCTGGGCTGGGCGAACGTGGTTTTGCTGAGCACCCGCCAGGACGGCGATCTGGATCTGGTCTTCCGTTCCGCTGAGGCGCTCGCGTTACCGCCATCGGCACAGGACATGGCGTTTGGTTCGAGGACCCGTGCTGGCTTGCCACGGTTTCCAGCTGCGAATACGGCTGCCCTGCCGTTTGCGTTCGTCCTCAGTCCAATCACGCCCTGACATGGCGATAGTTCGTTCCCGAAATGAAGGAACCTACACCGTCTTCTGGCTGCGGGGGCTCGGGGGCTGTTCCTCCCCAGTCGTCGGCGTCACCCTAGTGGCGCAGCTGCAGGCCGCGACCTTCGGAGCCGCCGATGGGGACATCCCTGTTCGCGCACGCGAAGTGACGTCAGGAATCACCACTCGACCAAATCACTGCGGACGCCCGACAGACTGGCGTGCAGCCCTTGGGTATCGCGGCGCATTTGCTTCATGGACTCGCCGTCCCAATGGATCTGGAATGCCTCCGGACCGTCGTAGACTTCGTAGAGCATCACGGCGTCGGGATCGTCGTGTGGCGTGAGGATCTCGAACTGCAGTGTGCCCGGCTCGTTTGCGCGGCAGCGCTCCACATGAGCCCGCAGATGCTTCAGGTACTCGTCGCGCCCACCGCGCGCTGTCTTGATGGTGGCAACGATCGCTAGCTTGGCCATTGGCCTGTCCTCCTAAGTTTTATTGTGATTGCGGTATCGGCGCCAGGGTCTCGGCAGCCTTCCGAACTGCCGCTGAAACGGCGCACACAGCAGCGTCACCCCCGGCTCTTGTCGCGGTCGAGGTCGCCGCGTACTCCCCCCTATCCCGTGCCGCGAGGCCGCCGGCCGGTGGAACTCGACGCTTAAGTCCATGGCCCCACCTTTGCTCACACAACTCGGTTCCGAACAGCCGCACGACGAGGCAAGTGCTCTTCTGTCAGAGCTGGCGGGGGCGCCTGCTATCGCGCGAGCGGAGCCTGACCCGAACCATTCCGATGCATTTCTGCGGCGTTCCCGGGTCTCGCTCGAGCGTCGGTTCGGTTTGGCCCGCGACGAAGCCATCGACGGTGCGCCTTGACCGGGTCGTTGGCGACCGCCGGATCATCCTTCAGTCACATAGGCATCGCATCGGGTGAGTGTCGAACGCATCTACTTATCTTTCCAGAGCAGTTCATATCCGGTGTATGGCGCCACCTGGATAATTTGATAGTCCATCAGACCCGCCTTATCCAATGGAAGAGTAGACATCTGGCGCTTCACTTCGTCGATATTCGTCGCTTCGACCTCAGCAATCATTCCACGCTTGTCCGCCCGTTCAAGGAGACCTGGATCACCAGGTCTCCTTGAACGGGCGGACTTCGACGTTGAACGACCACGCAGAGCGGTCCTGCGTCACCAAATGCCAAACCTCATCGGCGATTGCGCTCGGCTTGATAAAGAAATCATCGGGCGCTTCCGGGAACCTTTCGCGAGCCCACGGAACGTCAATCACCGCGTCGATGACCACATACGCAACATGGACGCCTTTCGCACCTACTTCGCGTGCGATCGACTCCGCAAGGATCCGCTGCGCGGCCTTGGTCGGTGCGAAGCCCGCGAACTTGGCCCGTCCGCGAAGCGCCGACGTGTTCCCGGTCACAATCAAGGTCCCGGAGCCGCGCTCCACCATGCCCGGCACGAGCCGCTGAGCCAGGTGAAGCAGGGCCATCGTGTTCACTTGAAAGTTGACCGCCAGCGTTTCGGCTGCGATTTCAATATACGTGGCGAACGCACCGCCCACGGCATTGTGGACAACAATCTGCGGAGCGCCCATGTCCTTCTCGATGTCGTCGATTGTCCTGAGAAGAGCTCCGCTATCACTCACATCGCACGGCCATGCACGTGCGCCGGGGAGTTCCGCTTCAATCGCAGCAAGCCGCGAGCGGTCACGGGCAATCATCGCGACCTGGTAGCCCTCCCGCGCGAAGCGATGCACCATCGCAGACCCCGTTCCAGGTCCGACGCCCGTCACGAGCGCCACGGGCTCGCCACTTGTCATGACGCGCTCCTCTTCTGGGTCGCGAGGGCCTCGCGAATGAAGTCGAACCTGTCATTGCCAAAGTAGAGGTCTGCTCCTACCCGGAAGGTAGGGGCTCCGAACACGCCCAGCCCCGCCGCCTCGTCGACTGTCGCCGCCAAGGCTTGTGCCGTCTCCTCCGCAGCCGCCCCTTTGATCAGCGCATCGGCCGGCAACCCATTTGCGGACAGCGTCGCAGCGATGCCCGCAGGTGACGCGTCGCCTGCATTGCCCCACACCGCCTTGAAAATCGCCGCCGTAACTTCAGCCTCGAGTTTCATACGCTTGGCTGCTGTGGCGATACGTAGCAGGAGTCCCCCGTCTAGGCGCTGGAAGTCCGCCATACCAAACGGCACTCCGTATCGCGCCGCCCAGCGTCCGATATCCTTGCCCGCATAATTGCGCTTCGCCGAACAAGTCATGGTCGTCGGCGCGTTGTTGACGATCTTCATCACATCGAGAACCGCGATCGGGACGTATCGCACAGGCGCGCCAAGAGTCGGCAGCTGGCTGTGTGCCAAATAGCTATAGGGGCTCAGAAAGTCGAAGTAGAAATCAACGGCATCCATAGTGCCTCCCACCTGCAATGGAATGACTTTAGTTTGCGATCTTCCGAAAGTGTCTAGCGGTTCGTTGCCCCGGGCGACCGAGGCACTCACCACTTCTCGACCCACGGTCGTAACACCACCTCGAAAGCCCATGTCGATCGATGCTGGCGATGCAGTTGCAGATACGTCTGCGCGATGTACTCCGGGTCCGCCATGTTGTCGTCCACTGCCGTGCCGGCCATGCGGTGCGCACGGGTGCCGTCTTCCTGCGTCCAGCCGATTGCTGCGTCGATCGGTACGTGCACGACGTGAATGCCCTCCGGCATCAGTTCCCTCGCCATGCTTTCCGCGAGTCCGAGCTTCGCATGCGACGCCATCGCGAACGCGCCGCTCTTCGCGTAGCCCTTCAGCGCGGCGCTGGCGTTCGTGAAGATGATCGTGCCCTTGGCGCCGTTGCGGCCGAGTGTGTTCATCAGCATCAACTTCGCGGCCTGCTGCGCCACCAGGAATGCGCTGAACGACGAGTTGCGCAGTGTGTCGAGCACCATGCCGGGATCGGCTTCGGTGATTCCCTTGCGGAAGATCCCGGCAACGCGGCCGTCGATGTTGTGCACCACCAGCCGTGGCGTACCGAGGTCATCTGTTACTTTCTGGAACAGCCCTTCCACAGCGGCGGGCTCGGCTGCATCGCACGCATATCGCCTGACACCCTGTAACTGCTCGAGCTTTTCGAGCACCGGCTTGTCTGGATTGCGCGCCGCCACGGCCACGCGCATTCCGTTGTCGGCGAACAGTCGGGCGCAACTCGCGCTGATACCGGGACCGCCGCCGACGATCAGTGCAACCTCGTTCGATTCGCTCATTCAAGTGCTCGCAATAGAATCTTGTCGTTCAACGCCGGGCCTGCCTTCGCCTGTATCTCATGCGGTCGCAATGACCGGCCGTCTTTGCTCACGGCGCTCATTTCGCGAATGGGCTTACCGGTGGCGCGCTCGACAAACACCAGGCGCTTGCCACGCCGATGGGGTTCGTATTTGTCACCCCAGTGCATCATCGCCAGCAGAATAGGCTGGAGATCCCAACCCTTCTCGGTGAGCACGTATTCGGAGTGAGCGCCTTCTATCGATTCGCGCTTCTCGAGAATGCCTTCATCTACAAGCAGATTGATCCTCGATACCAGGATGTTCTTCGCAATGCCGAGGCTACGTTCGAACTGACCGAAGCGCTTGGCACCGAAGAATGCGTCGCGAACGATGAGCAACGTCCATCGTTCGCCAATGACGTTGAGCGCCTGTGCGAGCGAACAGTTCATGTGATCGAAGGATTTGTACTTCATGGGACACACTCTATCTTGGTTGCATGATGCAATCAAATGGTTTTATGATGAGACCGCCTATCTTGAGTACCATACGATGAAACCAGTCTGTTTAGTTATCGGCGCCGGTGCCGGCATCGGCGGAACTGTCGGACGGCGCTTCGCGCGGGAGGGATACCACGCGGTTCTCTGCCGACGCAGCGACCAGGACGGTTTGAACAAGATGGTCGCGACGATCGAAGAGGACGGTAATTCGGCGTCTGGATTTCTGCTCAACGCTGCCGAGGAAGGCAGCATCGAAGAGCGCGTGGCCGCAACTGAGGCCGACATCGGCCCGATCGATGTCGTCGTGTATAACCTCGGCGCGCAAATTGGTGATCGGGCGCTCAAGGATACGAGCTACAAGGCGTTCGAAATGGGTTGGCGCCTTGGCGCATTTGGCCTGTTTCGGGTGGCACAGGCTGTGACCCCAAAGATGGAGGCGCGCGGGCAAGGAACGATGCTCGTGACGTCCGCGACGGCGGCGATGCGTGGCAACCGCGGCCAACATTCCCACGCCGCTGCAATGGGCGGCCGCCGCATGTTGTGCCAGACGCTGAACGCGGAGTTCGCGCCAAAGGGCATTCACATTGTGCACATCCTGATCGACGGCGCCGTCGATGCGCCGGATACGCTAGGTAAAATGCTGGGCCCGGAACGCTTCCAGGAATTGAGAGAAACGCGCGGCATGGAGCGCGACGGACTGATCCTGCCGGACAAACTCGCCGACACCTATGTCCACCTTGCGCAACAGCATCGATCGACATGGACCCACGAAATCGATGTGCGTTCCTTCTCCGATCGGCCGTGGTGGAATCACTGATGGTGTTCAAAGCCTAGCTGCTCGCCCCGGCCAGTAGTCGGATCGCTATTAACGGAGATTTCATGGGCAATTCCATCGCGGCGCTGCTGGATGCGGCGCGCAACGGCAAACTCCCGAATGATCGCGACGCACTGACGCTCGCGGATTTCACTGATACACGCGCGCTGGCAGCAGCGGCCGCCGAACTGCGCGATGCCGGTTTCGGCAGCCTCGTCACCTACTCCAGAAAGGTCTTCATTCCGCTGACCCATCTGTGCCGCGACGTGTGTCACTACTGCACGTTTGCCCAGACGCCGAAGAAGACGGAAGCGCCTTATCTACCCATCGACAAGGTCGTGGAGATCGCACGCCAGGGCGCCGCATTGGGCTGCAAGGAAGCGCTGTTCACGCTCGGTGAAAAACCCGAACTGCGCTACAAGGCGGCGCGCGAAGCGCTCGCCGAGATGGGCTATGGGAGCACCATCGAGTATCTGCACGCCGCCGCGAAGGCCGTGTTCGAGCAGACTGGTCTGTTGCCACACGCCAATCCCGGGACCATGACCACCGACGAGCTGATTAAGCTGCGCGACGTATCGCCATCGATGGGCATCATGCTCGAATCGGGATCGAAGCGGCTTACCGAAAAGGGCATGCCGCACTATGGTTCGCCCGACAAGGATCCCGAGGTGCGCCTGGAAACGCTGCGCCTGGCGGGCGACGCACGCGTGCCATTCACGTCGGGGATTCTGATTGGCATCGGCGAGACGCGCCTGGAGCGCATCGAGTCGCTGCTGGCGTTGCGCGCGGTGCATGCGCAGTACGGCCATATCCAGGAAATCATCGTGCAGAATTTTCGCGCGAAAGCCGGCACGAAGATGGCCCGTGCGCCGGAACCCGATCTGGACGAGTTGCTGTGGACCATCGCCGTGGCGCGCATCGTTTTCGGCCCCTCCATGAGCATCCAGGCGCCGCCCAATCTCAGCCCTGGCGTGCTGCCGCAGATCATCGCAGCCGGCATCAACGACTGGGGCGGCGTGTCGCCGTTGACGCCCGACTTCGTCAACCCGGAAGCGCCGTGGCCGCACCTGGAGGAACTGGCGCGGGAAACCGCAAATGCCGGCAAGACACTACATGAACGGCTGACGATTTATCCCGCGTATGCGATGCAGCCCCAGACCTGGCTGGCCGAGCCGTTGCGCGATGCGGTACTCAATCTCATCGACGCCACGGGTCTGCCCCGCACCGACAACTGGTCGCCCGGCGAAGCGGACAGTCCACCCGCCGATGTGCTCGCCGCGATCACCGCACCATCCGTTGTCGCAAGCACGCCCATCGCCGCGATTCTGGAACGCGCCCAGCGCGGCGAAGATCTCTCTGAAACGGATGTGGTTGCCCTGTTCAATGCCCGCGGCAGTGATTTCAGCGCCGTGGTGCGAGCGGCAGACGAACTACGCCGCGCCATGAACGGCGATGTGGTGAGTTATGTCGTCAACCGCAACATCAACTACACCAATGTCTGCTACTTCAAATGCCAGTTCTGCGCATTTTCGAAGGGCAAGCTCTCCGAGAATCTGCGCGGCCGTCCGTACGATCTGTCGCTGGAAGAGATCCAGCGCCGCACTGTCGAAGGCTGGGAACGCGGCGCCACCGAAGTGTGTATGCAGGGCGGCATCCACCCGGACTATACCGGGGCTACCTACATCGAAATTCTGCAAGCTGTGAAAGCGGCCGTGCCCCAGATGCATGTGCACGCGTTTTCACCGCTCGAGGTATGGCAGGGCGCTGCGACGCTCGGCATTCCGCTCGAAGAATTTCTGGTGCGCCTGAAGGAGGCAGGACTGGGCACGTTGCCCGGTACCGCCGCCGAGATTCTCGATGACGAGATTCGCGCCATCATCTGCCCCGACAAGATCAATACCGCGCAATGGTTCGAAGTCATGGATACGGCGCATCGCGTGGGTTTCCGCACCACCGCCACCATCATGTACGGCCACGTCGATGCGCCCGTGAATTGGGCACGGCATCTGCTGCGCGTGCGCGCTCAGCAGACGAAGACGGGTGGATTTACGGAATTCGTGCCGCTGCCATTCGTCCACATGGAAGCGCCGATGTATCTGAAAGGACGCGCGCGTCCCGGTCCCACCTTCCGTGAAGCGGTGCTCATGCACGCGGTGGCGCGGCTCGCGCTGCACCCGCTGATCCCGAATATCCAGGCATCCTGGGTGAAGATGGGCCACCACGGTGTGATAGCCTGTCTCAATGCCGGTTGCAATGACCTGGGCGGCACGCTGATGAACGAAAGCATCACGCGGGCCGCGGGTGCTGCGTTCGGACAGGAGACGTCACCCGAGGAAATGCACGAACTGATTGCCGCTGCCGGGCGAGTGGCGCATCAGCGCAGCACGACCTATGGCGAAGTTCCCGAAGCACGCATTGCCGCGGGCCGTAACGCAGCGGAACTGGCTGAAATCGTCAACACACCGGTGCGAAAACGACCCGGGCGCGCTACGTTGATTCGTAACGCGCCCGCGATCGGCGTGGCGTATATCGCGACGGGCAGCGGCGCATGAAGCAGCCAGCTCGTCGGCAACGTCTTTAGCTGATTCGCTGCATCTACGCACACGTCTATGGAGGAGCTCGCGTGAAGTTCGGAACGTCGTTGCGCTTTCTGTATCCCACCGGCCCGCAGACGTATGAGGTGTTCAAGCGCGCGCTCGACGCGATGCCGCCTGGTGGCTTCATCGAGCGGCCGATGGGCGCGTTCGACACGGCCCAACAGGCGCACAATGTCTTGGAAATTGGCGCGGCCGCGAACGCAGCGGGCCTCGATTCGCTGCTCTTCGGCGACAATCACGCGGTTCCCAGCGCGTTCGCGAATTCCTTCTCACCCGTGCCAACAGTTGCGCGACTGACGGCTGTGACGGGCGCGATGCAAGTGGGCATGGTGCTGCTTGCGCCGTTCTACGAACCGATCGTGCTGGCCGAACAGCTCGGCACGCTTGCGGCGTTTGCACAGGCGCCCTTGATTGTGACTCTCGCCAACGGCGGGCGGCCGCAGGCGTTCGATGCCTTCGGTATCAAGATGAGCAGTCGTGCGGCGCGGCTCGAAGAGTTGGTGATGGTGCTGCGCGCGCTGCTCGCGGGCGAGCGTGTGAGTCATCGCGGCCGCTTCTTCACGCTCGATGCGGTACAGGTGAGCCCGCTGCCGCGCTTTGGTGTGGAGATCTGGATTGCGGGCACGGTGCCCGCCGCTGCGGCACGCGCGGGCACGATCGGCGACGGCTGGTTGTCGGGGCAGAACAGTTCGGATGCGGATGTCGCAGCGCAGTTGGCCATCTATCGCGAGGCGGCTACGAAGTCGGGCAGAACCGCCCGCGCGGTGTTGCGCCGGGATATCTTCGTAGCGGATACGGACGCAGCCGCGCACGCCGAGGTCGACAAAGTGCTTGCCGAGGGATATCGCGGCACCGGCAAGGCGGACCTGTTAGTCGGCAGCCCGCAGGCAGTCGTCGACCGGCTGGGGCAATGCCGGGCGCTGGGTTTCGATGAGGTGATGGTGCGGCACGTCACCGGCGATCACGCATCGATGCTGCGTTCGTTTCAGCTGATCGGCGAGCGAGTGATTCCGGCGATCCGTGGTATTTGATCGAAAGCGACTTGAGGAGGATCCGATGCATAGGGAACCTCTTCAGGTGATGTAAGCCGACGGCGCCCGTTGTCGCGCAACGCGTTCCGAGCAGCGTCCGCTCGGATTCTCTGTATAACGTTCCGACGAGTGACATCGGCGATGACGCGCAGCCGACTGCCGCAGACCAGGCAAATTGACAGTTAGATTGCGAATGATCTGGGTAACGGTACGTCACACAGCGCTCCATCAACGTCACCCGCGCGCTCGGCGCGCGGTCGTCTTGACAATCTCCACGCAGCGTCGTCGGGTCCGTTGCATTGCGTTCTGCATCGCCCCACCGCGATGGCTTCGGGAACAAGGGTGTCCCGGGACGGCGTGGTTGGTTTCGAGCGTGCGTCTTCCCAATCTTCAATAAATTGGGAAGGCGAACGCCCCTCCAGGGATCCGTGTGGACTTGCCCGTGAAAATTTGGTCGAGCGGGAATGGTATCTCGGACGGCGAGGAAGACGTCCGGTCCCAGTTGAGCGTTAGTTCCCCGAAATCAAAGGAGATGCCGTCAGGTGTACTGAAGGGGAAGACGCCAGGGATGGGGTGCACAGTGAAATCCTTTGGTTGGCAGCGCGCCTTGATAACACTATCCAAGGCGTTATCGAACGCCATGCCGGTGTCCTGCGCCTGGGCGTTGAAGCTGATCTTGTTTGCGGTCTCGCCGGGCTTGAGATGGACAAGGAGATTGATCGCTCCCCTATAAGTCTGGGTCGGGAGTTCTCCTTTGCAGCTCATTGGCTGGTAGATGCCGGACTCATTGTGTGTGAACTTCGCCGATGCCTGCACAACCCCGGTTGGATAAGGAGGAGACACGACAACGTAACTCGGCGCTCCATTCCAGTCCGGGCCGATTCTCAGGGTCAAGCTTTGCCAGGAACCAGTCCAGTCTAAGCTGGCGTCATCCATCGAAACCCCGTACCGACGGGATCCTGAATGTGTTGATGCGACGCCACCGCAATGTCTACGTCGTATCGAACGACTCTCTCCCCTTGCGTCGGCATTCTGCTTGCGGTGCTGCTGTCGCCGCTTGCGGTGTCCACCGTACGGCCCAGGTAGACCCAGGCAACCTTCTGTCTGTCATAAGAGCCAGATGGTGCGACTACGCGGGTAGAGTCTATGTTCGTCATCACCCCCGGATGCACCGAGTGGTCGGTCAGGCGGATCTCGCCACCCGCTGGGTCGTTTGGTTGAGGGACGCTCAACGTGCCTTGATGCAGACCGATCCAGGAAATAGTCGCCTGCGGGACCGACGCGCCGTTGAATTGGCAATTGCCGCTGACACACGCTTGGAGGGTGCCGTTCTGCCGACTGCCATTTTTCAATACGATCAGGTCGTCGCCGTCTATACGGCCGCAGCTGGCCAACAGCAGCAAGGAAACACTCAGGAAGATTTTGGGCATCGGACCGTGACCCTCCGGTCGGCATATCGCTCGCCGAGGGCATGGGGACGCCATTTGGTTACCTATGCGCATTTCTCCATGCATCCACACGGCGCTGCCCGTCGGCGATCTGATCGGGGGTCATCTTCGCTTCTATTGTGCCGAGATTCGATTTCGCGTCCTCGTCGCTATCCTTAGCGAGCACCCACCATTTATAGGCCTCGGCATAATCCTGCGCGGTGCCCTGGCCCTCGGCATACAGGAGTCCTAGGTTGTATTGAGCCAGTGCATCTCCTTGCGCGGCGGCCTTTTCATACCAGACCGTTCCTTGCTTGTAGTCCTGGGTTACACCCTGTCCGTTGGTGTACATAAATGCGAGCTGCGATTGCGCGTCCGCATCTCCCGCTTCCGCTGCTATCCGAAACAACCCGGCCGCCTTTGCGAAGTCTTGTTCGACGCCCCGACCCGTGTCGTAGAGAAAGCCCAACGCAGTCTGCGCGGGCGGGTATCCTTGCGCAGCCGCCTTCTCGAACCAGGAGGCGGCTTGTTTGGGGTCTTGCGACACGCCGTCGCCTTCGTTGTACAAAACGCCCAGGTTGTTTTGAGCCAACGCGTCTCCTTGCGCGGCGGCCTTCTCCCACCAGGCCGTGGCTTGCTTGTAGTTCTGGGTTACACCCTGGCCGTTCGCGTACACAAGAGCGAGCTGCGATTGCGCGTCGGCATTGCCCGCTTCCGCTGCTATGCGAAACAATCCGGCCGCCTTTGCGTAGTCCCCCTGCTGGTAAACGCGCATGCCTTCCGTGAAGTCGTCTTCGGGGGTGCGATTGAGGTCAATGCGTTCCTGATTTCCGTCGATCTCCAGCACGATGCGGTTCGCCTTCCATTGGCCCATGTCTTTCGCGGCATCAAGATAGACGACCCCTTTGGCTTTTTGCCCTTCGACGGGAATGGACAGCTTCGCCTCTCCGGTTGGCCCGGAGGTTTGAACGCTGCCTTTCGGCATGCCGGTCTTCAGCGGTGGCCCGAGCAACGCCATCGCTCGGGCGCTGGCCTGTAGCTTCGCGACGCCGAACCGGTACGCGTCAGAGTTCTTCAACATGTAAGACGCCGCGAAATACATTCCGGCGCCGAGAACGACCATCAGAACAAGGGTGACCACTCCCCCAATCGCCCATAAACGCTGCACCCGCTTGAAGTGCTCGATGCTCTCCCAACGCTTGTTCTGCCAAGCCCATGTACTGCCCTTCGCACCGAGCACGAAGACCATCACCAGGTTGACGAAGGGGATGAACATGAGGAGAGCGATATAGACCTGATTGCCGATGCCCCAGATCCAGTTCAACATGAATGCGCCCCAGTTCCAGCGGTCGATTTCCGATGGAACGACCGCCGATTTCCCCTGACCAGACGCGTTTTCCATTTGTTTTGCCCTCGTATTTCTCACGCGTTGTTCAAGCGAAGAGTCCTTTTCATCGGTAGCCTGAGATCTCTCACTGGTACTGCCAAGTTAAGTGGGCTTTAGCGACCATGGTCGTATGAACCGATCAGCCGATCTCTCCAAGCGCCACCGATTTCCGCCCGCGATCATTCAACATGCCGTCTGGCTCTACCATCGTTTCAATCTCAGTCACCGCGACATCGAAGACTTGCTCGCTGATGTCAACGCCGATTGAAAATTGACCCCTCTTGCTATTGAGTCGCCGAAGTAAATTTGACCCCCCTGTCTGCGCGCTGGCTGACCTTTGGTCAGTCAGCCAGCGCGCTCTTCTTCCGATTGGTTGTGATGCCCGCTTTGCGTTTGTCCTTCAGTCGATAACTCTCGCCGCGGCACGCGACGATGTGGCCGTGATGCAGCAGGCGATCGAGTAGCGCGGCCGTGGTTCTGAACTCGTGGGCAACTTGGGCGTGCGGCGCGCGATCCTGAAGGACGCGCCGCACCATCCGCAGTCGACCTTGAGGTGTCAGCGGTGCATTCTTATGCACGTTCATGTGAGTGCCTCCGTTCAATTCTTTGGTTTGGTCGCCTATAGAATTGCTCGGTCGCCTCACATGAACAACCTACTGAGAGATCACACCTAGCGAGACTGTAGGAGAAGCGCGCGCCCAGAAGAGGTCTTCGCAAAGCGCGACACGACGCGAACGACAGTTCGGGCGGCGATGTGGTTTGGGGTCCCGAAACGCCCCACTAGTGACTAATCTGCTATAGGGCGCGCAACCGCCCAACAAACGAATCTAGCCGCAAAACGATGAATCTTGCCATATTCTCTTCTATCGGCACCTACGGTACCGTATGCGCGTGGATCGGCTGGATCCTCATCGTCGGCGTATCCACAGTTCAAGCAAGTCCGTTGCAGCTCGTGCAGACGATTCCATTGCCCGGCGTCGAAGGGCGCATCGATCACCTCGCGCTGGATGCGATGGATCACCGACTGTATGTCGCCGCCCTCGGTAACGACACCGTCGAAGTCATCAACCTCGACACAGCCACCGTGATCCATGAATGGGTCGCCTTGAAGGAACCCCAAGGCCTCGCGGTCGTGCCGGTGCCGCACGAAATAGTCGTAACGAACGGCGGCGACGGTTCAGTACGCTTCTATGATCCACAGTCCTGGCAGCTTACTCACTCACTCGAAGTGACGAGTGACGCCGACAACATCCGCTACGACCTGACGAGCCGCCTGCTTTACGTCGGCTTTGGCAACGGCGGAATCGCGATCATTAACCCGCAAACGCACCTGACGGTCGCAGTAATCCCATTGTCGGCTCACCCGGAAGCGTTCGCGCTTGAGGACGCTGGACCCCACCTGTTCGTCAACGTGCCAATGGCCAAGCGCATTGAAGTTCTGAATAGAACCACTCGATCAGCAACCGGCAGGTGGAACATCGCTACGGACTTCGAGGCCTTTTTCGCCGCACCGAATGCACGCCCGTATGGGAATTTTCCGATGGTGCTCGATGAACAGGGCCATCACCTCTTTGTGGGCTATCGACAGCCGCCGCGCCTGCAGGTGTTCGACATCGATGCCCAGGTGCCGGTCGCTCAGATCGAAATCTCGGGCGATGCCGACGACATCCTCTACGATTCCGTCACCAAGCGGCTGTATGTTGCCTGTGGTGAAGGGTTCATCGACGTGATCGAACGGACCAATTCCGATAGCTACAAGAGGATCGCCAAGGTCGCAACATCCCCCGGCGCGAGAACGGCGTTATGGGATTCGACCGACAGACGTCTCTACCTGGCTGTGCCCCATCGAGGCGCGCAGGCGTCGGCGGTTCAAATCTACGAGCAGTCGCGATAGCTCGCCTTCCATCAACGACTCATAGACGGCGCTTCTCGAGCAGGGCGAGCGTCTCCTGCGCCAGTGGTACCAACGCTTCATCCGGGAAGGGATAGACCGCGCTGACATTGATTTCGCAGAGCACATAGGTGTCTGCGCCTGTCGACGTCTTGGTCCCATAGAGAAAGTCGGCATCCCAGATCACGGGCAGCGAAGCGGGGTCGAGCGCGAGCGTCCGGCACATCGCCGGTAACCACTCCGATTCCAACTTTGTCTTGAGCGGCTGAAAGTCGGCGCGCGTGGGCGGATAGTAGAGGCGTGGCCCGGGTTGCGGTGCGTCTGCCGGTGCGGTACAGGCCGGTGCCGGGAACAACGCGTTGACGAGCTGTTCGCCGAATCCCGCCACGCGCTCGCGAACGAGATAACAGCGGACCATGCCGTCGGTCAGCCGCCCCTGGTAAGCCTGATCGATGATGCGGCCGCCCGCGGCGAAGTACGGTTCGCAGCGGGACAGAAACTCATCGAGCGGTATTTCTTCTTCGATGCTGCCGCGCAGCGCATGCCGCACGCGAACGTGCGTGTCGGAAACACGCTCGACCTTCCAGACGCCATTGCCACCGTTACCGCGATACTGCTTGAGCACACGCGGCTGTCCCTCGCTCAGACCACTCGGCAGTTCTTCGCGAAACGCTTTCAGCGTCCGATACAACCGCGTGTCGCCTCCCCAACTCATTTGACGTGTATCAAACAGCACCTGCTTGGTACCCATCTTCAGGACGACATCGGGATGCGCGCTAACGAACACGCCCGCGTTTGCGACCTGGCGGAGCAATGCGTCGAGTACCTCCCGGTCACGGCCCCTCACGATCGGGTCGACCCAGACCAGCACGCCATCCACCCGCAGCAGCTGATCGCGAACTTCGTCGACCAGCTCGTCCGCATACAGCGCGGGCTCCGCGGCAATGCCGACCTGACTCAATGCGTCGGCGATGTTTGACAGACGCGTTTGTTCGAGCTTCACCGTGTACCGCGTCGCCGGATCACCGGCCCACAGCAACGCTACCTTGTACTCAGCCGCGTGCATGGTCGCCCCTCAGTCAAACGAACCACATGACCTCAACTCAAAACCGCATCGAGACCAGATTTTCTACAATCGCGCGACGCCATAGCCATCCTCATTCTTCTCCAACATCAGGCTGATGTGCCTTTCGCCCAGTTTGTCGCGGAGCACGGATTCGTAGCTTCGCGCCGATACTGTCAAGTTAAGTGGGTTTTCGCGACCATTGTCGTATGAACCGATCAGCCGATCTCTACAAGCGCCACCGATTTCCGCCCGCGATCATTCAACATACCGTCTGGCTCTACCATCGTTTCAATCTCAGTCACCGCGACATCGAAGACTTGCTCGCTGAGCGCGGTATCGAACTGAGTTACGAATCGGTGCGACTGTGGTGCAACAAATTCGGTCCGTTGTTTTCGAAACGGCTCAAGCACAAACACCCCGAATTCGGCGACACGTTCTTCATCGATGAAGTATTCGTCAACATCAACGGTCAACGTTTCTACCTCTGGCGAGCCGTGGATCAAGATGGTGATGTCGTTGATGTATATCTACAGCGACGAAGAGACTCCGTGGCGGCCAAACGATTTTTCCGGCGCCTGCTCAGATCTCATGGTGAAAGCCCGTGGAAAATCGTGACGGATAAGCTGCGCAGCTATGGTGTTGCCCATCGAGAACTCATGCCGGGGACAATTCACGATACCGATCACTCTGCGAACAACCGGGCGGAGTTGTCGCACCAGCCGACCCGGGTTCGAGAGTGGGGTATGCTAGACTTCTCGTCGCCTCAGCAAGCACAACGATTCTTGGGCGTCTACGTCAATCTACAACGCCACCTGGTATCGGCGGCGTTCTACCGGTTCCGTCGGGTGCGTGCATTCGAATCTTGAAACAATGCAGTTGCTGCATGAGAGGTCGAACAACCTCTGCTCATCCGATGCCGTTAACTTGTCAGTACCAACAATTCAATTGGGGCGATATTCATCGAGTCGAAACCGCCCACTTTCAGGAGATGCATATGAACCGCAAACGAACCACGCTGTTGAGCGTCGTTGCAATATGGATGGCCGCACAGCTGAGCACGGCGGTCGCCGCCGACGCCCCGAAGATGAAGATGACCACGCCGATCCCCGCCGGCATCGCCACGCCGAATACGGTGGAAACCAGCCTCGGCACGATGCACCTGTTCGACGGCGTTCCCGACAAAGAAACCGCGCAGAAGATTTACGACCATCTCGATTTCCAGCGCGGCGTGGAGGCCTACCTGAACAGCATCCAGATCGCTTCGATGCATGGGATGCGCAAAGGTCTTCTCGACGTGGGTCCGGCCAACACGACCGCACTTATTTTTCAGAAACTCATGGATTCACATGCGCTCTGGCTCACGCCCAACACCTCCTCGGTGTACATGAGCTCATGGCTGCAGCTGACAGATGAACCCTATGTGATCGAGACCCCGCCCAACGTACTCGGCATCATTGACGATGCCTGGTTCCACTACGTAGCGGACTTCGGCAACGCCGGTCCCGATAAAGGCAAAGGTGGCAAGTTCCTGATCGTGCCGCCCGGCTACAAGGGTGAGATCCCGGACGGATATTTCGTGAAACACACCCAGACCTACGGCAACTGGGTGGTGTGGCGGGGATTCCAGGTGAACGGCGATCCGGCACCGGCAGTCGCGACCACCAAAAAGATCTTCAAGATGTATCCGCTGTCGCAGAAGGACAACCCGCCGAAAATGAACTTCGTGGACATGACCGGAAAACTCAACAACACGATCCACCGCAGCGATTATGAGATTTTCGAGGAGATCAACGAGGTGGTTCAGGCCGAACCCGGCGACGGTCAGGACCCGGAGATACTTGGGCAACTCTATGCAATCGGCATCAAGAAAGGACATCCCTTCAAGCCCGATGCCCGCATGAAGAAGATCCTGACAGACGCGGCCAACGTCGCCGCCGTGACAGCTCGCACGATCACGTCGCGACCGCCCGACATGTTCAAGTTCTATCCAGGCGAAAGTGTCTGGAGCACCCCGTTCCCCGGCGGGAGCTATGAGTTCCTCGACGGCGATGCGCGCGTATTGGATGCCCGCATCTTCATGCACTTCTACGCAACCGGCATCACGCCAGCGATGACCATGAAGATGGTGGGCGTGGGTTCGCAATATGCGGTGACTTACCTCGACAAGAACGGCGCTGCGCTCGACGGTGGCAAGATCTACAAGATCCACTTGCCGAAAGACGTGCCGGCCAAGAACTTCTGGTCGTTCACGATCTACGACAACCAGACCCGCTCGGAACTGCAGACCGATCAGCAATTCCCCGGCATCGACAACCACAAGAAGAGCCTGGTGCAGAACGCGGACGGTTCCTACGACATCTACTTCGGCCCCAAGGCGCCGGCCGGCAAGGAAGGCAACTGGCTGCAGACCGTTCCGGAAAAAGGCTGGAACACTATCTTCCGCCTCTATGGTCCCCTGCAACCCTGGTTCGACAAAAGCTGGCGTCCCGGTGAGCCTGAACTAGTTCAGTAGCCAGGCAGCTATGAACGGCGGGGCGAGCCAACACTTGCCCCGCATCAGGAACCCTGCGAGCAAGGCGCAGTCGTCGCGTCATTGCTGTCGTGCCCGGCGACAGGGGGGTATCCTCGGACACTGGTAACTTCCCCATGATCTCCGAGAGGCCGCGCGCGAACGGAGTTCCCGGTGGAGCCGCACACCGAACCCGTCGTCCTGATTCTCGCCGACATCAGCGGCTACACGAAGTTCATGCTCGCGAACCAGGGGACGCTGGCGCACGGGCAGATGATCATCACCAAGCTGCTCGAGCACATCCTCGGCGAGGTCGAAATGCCGCTCGAGGTGAAGGAGATCGAGGGCGACGCGGTCTTCCTGTACGCGGTCAAGCCGGCTGACGAGGCGGAGTGGCAGCGCACGCGGCGCATGATCGGCCGTAAGCTGGTCAGTTTCTTCGAAGCCTTCGCCCGGGGCATCCTGGCCGCGTCGGAGTTCACGCTGTGCTCATGCCCGTCCTGCCAGAACGTCGACCAGCTCAGTCAAGATCGTGGTGCACAGCGGCGTGGCTGTCATCCACCAGGTGGGGCCCTTCGCCGGGGTGTCCGGCGGCGACGTGATACTGGCACACCGACTCCTCAAGAACTCGGTCCCGAGCGACGAGTACGTGCTTATGACCGAGCCCGCCTATCGCGAGATAGAGTTTCCCCGGGACACCGAGGTGATCCGCGGCGAAGAGCGCTACGAGGGCTTCGGCGTCGTGCCCACCTACACGTACCTCGCCGATGGCGCGTGTGCGCCGAAACCCGAGACAGTGGAGCGTCTCTATGAGGACCGGGCACACGCTTTACGCCTGGGCCTGCGCATCCTCACGTCAGGCCTGTTCGGGCAGGTGCCGATCCTGCTCGGGATGCGTCCTCCCGGCCACTTCAATGATCTCGACGAGCTGCCAGTGCGTCCCCTCGCGCGCGCCGGCATGGCGGTGCGGGTCATCCTGCTATCGCCGGTGCTGTACGTTATCGGCGTGGGTGTGCAGGCTGATCGTGCGCTAACGCGGAGTGCGCGAGCGACGAGGGGGCAGCCGGCGCGCTCGCGGTGATAGGCCGCGGCCGGGCTGACGCCTATCGAGACTGCAGCTGACCCGGTCGTCATACCCAGCGGCCTCACATTCGCGCAGGTGGCGCAGGAGTATCTCGATCACGCGCTCGTGGCTGAAGGCGAATACACCCACGGCCGTGTACACGTACTTCCTGGTCGCGTTCTATTCGGGGATGCGTACGGGCGAGCTGCTGGCGTTGCAGTGGTCCGACTACGACGGCCAGTCGTTGAGTGTGACGAAGGCGCGCGTCCGCAGCGAGATCACCACAACGAAGACGGGAGAGTCTCGGCGCGTCCTACTACCCGAGCATGTCTGCAAGGCGATCAATGCCCTGCCCTCGCGATTCAAACAGCGTGAGTTGTTTCTGAACCAGTACGGCCACGAGTACGTCTCCGGCTATCACCTGAATCAGGGTTTCTCACGCGCGCACGAAGCCACCGGCGTTCGCCGGAGTAGGCAACCAAACTATCCGTGGAGGCACACCTATGCGTCGATAGGACTCACCAACGGCGCGGACCGGGGGTTTCTCGCCAAACAGCTGGGCCACACGCTGGCGGTGTTCTATTCGACGTACGCGTCTTGGATTACGACGGACTCAGACCGGGAAAAAGTCGAGGCCGCATTCGGCAAAAGTGGTCCAAAGGTGGTCCGCTGACAACTCGACTGGGCTGCAAGCCGCATGGAATATGGCGGAGCGGACGGGACTCGAACTCGGAAAGTGTGCGCGCCATAGCGCGCTGTAGCACGTAACTCCCTGATTCGACTCATTCGCGGTGCTACAGCGCGCTACAGCGTTCACAAAATTGGGTCCGTTTTGGGTCCGCACGTGTAGAGCTGGCAAAACGTAGTCCGCTTACAGCGGGGGCCGAGCCACAGGCACACCTATCGATCACCACTACTGGGGGCAAACAGCTCCATCAGATTTGGATGCCCCGTGCCGCTCGTCATTCCACCGTCTACTAGAAGGTTTGCGCCAACGACAAAGCTCGCATCGTCGGATGCAAGAAACGCGATTGCCGCGGCGATCTCCTCCGGCTTGCCAAAACGGCCGATAGGAATTGTGTCCGCGAATATCGCGGCAATGCGCGCGTCGCCTGTTGTGGCCGTGGCCATCGGAGTATCGATGGCGCCGGGAGACACCGCGTTTACGCGAATGCCATCACGAATCCACTCCAGCGCGAGGCTGCGCGTGAAGTTCAGGGCTCCAGCCTTCGCTGCCGAGTAGGCAGCCATTCCAGGCTCGCCCGCCACAGCAGTCAGGGAGGCCACGTTCACGATGGCCGTTCCTGACGCGAGCCCCGACGCGATCGTGCGTCGCAAATGTGGTGCGACGGCCTGACACGATTCGAATAGCGCGGTCAGGTTTGTGTCGAGAAGACGCTGCCAATGCCGCATCGGAAGGCTGTCGACAGGTTCATACGACGTAATGCCGGCGCTATTCACGAGCACGTCGAGACGACCAAAGCGTTGCACCGTGAACTCAAACAACTGTTCGAGCTGCGCGCGATCGTTGACGTTCGTCGATTTGAAAACCACACGCTCCGACGCCAGCGATGAGGTCGCTGCGGCGCCCTGCTCGACTCGTCGCGCGGCCATTACTACCCTCGCGCCTTCGTCAAGCAGCCGTCTACATGTCGCGAGACCGATGCCCGAGCTACCACCAGTTACCACCGCCACCCTGCCTTCGAAGCGCGCCGTCATGCGACACCTTTGAATACGAGTCGCACGAGCAGATCCGCGATCTCGTTCGCGCTGGAGTCGCCATCTGGCCGATACCACTCCGGTGTCCAGTTGGCGGCACCGATGATCAGCATGCGCAATGCGCTGCGATCAACAGTGGAGTCGATGAACCCCTCACGCATCGCAGCGCCGATCAGGCGATCGAAGAATCGTCCGTACGCGCGGAATTCACTGTTGATTCGCACCTGCATGTCGGGCGGCACCTGTTTGGTAGAGCGCGCAGCAGCGCGGGCATAGTCGCTGACTTCGACCTGGAAACATAAATGCGCTTGCAGCGCGGCACCTAATCGGCTAGCGGCATCGCTGCCCGCTGGCAGCGCCCCGAGCGCCGCACGGGAATGAGCGTGGCTCAGGGCGACGCCACGCAGAAGCACCTCTTCTATCAGTTCCTCACGGGACGTGAAGTGGTAGTAGATGCTGCCCGCTTGGGTGCCCGCCTCTTCGGCAATCGCAGTCAGAGTCGCCCCCACATAGCCCCGTGCCGCAAGCACTTTCGCAGCGGCGTGCAGGATTTGTTCGCGTTTGCGCTCGCCACGCGGCGTTGTTGATACACGCGCTTCCTTTTCGGCAGAGGGTCGAGGTTTGGGGAGGACAGACATCGAACACTTCTTGGATGGTTAGCCGACTAAACCGATCGAATTCTAATGCGGATTGTAATCTAATCAAGATTAGGATTAGATCGCCACTCGCTCCAACCAGCGACAGAAGCATCGTGCATGCAAGCCTGACTTAGAGAATGTCGGTGCGCAGGCTGCGCTCACGGCGCTACGGCTCGAAGGTGATCTCGAAGTGTGTCATCCCGCTTGGTCGGTACTGTTTCTCGCATCCGCCCGCGCGCGACAACTCACGGGTCAGGTGGTCAGCGTAGCTGGCGCCTTTGCGATGCCGCGCTGAGCGGCCAAGAAAGGGGAATCCATTCAATGCGTCAATCGAGACAAGCCGAACTGCTCGACCGGCTCGTAGGTCTCGACCACAGCAAGCCGTGGTCTCAGGGCTTAGCGAGCATGCACAATCCCGCTTCTGCGTATACCGACCCCCTACGATTTCAACAAGAATTGGAAGTGCTATTCCGAGGTCGACCGCAGTTCGTCGCCCTGACGGGCGATTGTCGCGATCCAGGCACATTTCTAACGATGACCTTGGGGGGCGTACCAATCATCGTAATGCGCCAGGCTGATTACAGCCTGCGAGCGATGATCAATGCCTGTCGACACCGTGGTGCGACCCTCCTCGAAGGCAACGGCACGTGCACATCAGGGCGTCTCGTGTGTCCATATCACGGCTGGACCTATGATACGGAAGGCAGATTGAATGGGCGCCCCGCTGCCTGGGGCGGCTTCGACGATGTTGGAGATGTCTGCAGCCTGCACACCCGCGCGGTGGCCGAGAAGCATGGGTTGATTTTCGTCCACCCAACGTCAAGCGAGCCCTTCGAAGTCGACGAAGTACTGTGCGGCGCCGAAAGCGAGCTTGCCGATTATGGCCTCGATAGATATGTACACATCGAGACGCGCATCAATCATTGGAAGATGAACTGGAAACTGGTGCTCGACACCTTTACCGAGTCGTATCACATCAGGTTTCTGCACAAGAACAGCATTGCGCCGTTCTTCCTGTGCGACACGCTGTTCGATGCTTTCGGACCGCATCCCCGCGCAATCGGGCTGCGCAAGGAGGTCGTGGAGCAACTCACGCAGCAGCCGCGCGAAGCGTGGCAGCTGCTGCCGTACGCCACTGCGCAGTATTTCCTGGTACCAAATGGGCTCGTTTGCTTTCAGATCGATCACATCGAAGTGTGGCGGATCACACCCATCGACGTTGGTAACGTCAGCGTGGCGACGAGCATCTACGCACCGAATGAACCGAGCGACGCAAAAGCACTGGGCTACTGGAAGAAGAATCTCGATGTGCTCCTCGAGGTGACGGCGCCGAGGACTTCCCGCTCATGGAACGGATCCAGCAGAACCTCGCATCAGGTGCGCTGCCCGACGTGATCTATGGTCGCATCGAACCCGCGCTGGCACATATGCACGCGTCGATCAACGCGGCGTTACAGGTGCCGCGCCACCCAGACGCGACCTGAGGACATGGTCTGCCTCTCATTCCCCAGCACCCTTTCAATCAAACGCCCCGAACTACCAGCGCTGGTTCAGAGGCAAATGGGAGTGGGCCCTCCGTGTGATCGTTGGCGATGCGTGAGCGAGCATTTGCGAGATGCGCACGATGTTCTCGTCTGCGGCGATCATCCGAATCAGTTCCGTCAGGAACTGCGCTCATCGCAGGGGGATAATCGGCAACGTCACACGTGAGGGTGTTGCGCATCGTGGAGCACCGTCTGGAGGACAGGCATGAGCGCCGCATCCTCGATCACCGCAGAATCGCTGAGCAGCTTCGCAATCTCGTCGAGCATCACCGCGGACGCCCGCCACCCAGGGAGTGCGGTCGAGCATCCCTCCCTAACCGTTCGATGTCGCTTCCGCGCATGTAACCGGCCGCACCGTGCAACTGAACGCAGCCATCCACCACGCGCTTGAGAACTTCCGGCAACTGCGACTTGACGATGGTGCTCGCCGGCACGTCCTCGCCGCGCGCGCGGCGCTTTGCAGTCTGGTAGAGGAGCGCCTTGGCGGCCGCGTAGTCCGCCACGTGACGTGCCAGCTCGTGCCGCACCGCCTGGAGGTCCCACAACCTCCCACCGTAAAGCGACCGCGACTTCGTGTGTTCGAGGGTGAGTCCGAGCGCGCGTTCGATCATGCCCACGCACTGCGCTCCGATCGACAGACGTTCGTTCTCGATACCTGCCATCATCAGATAGAAACCCTTTCCCTCCTCCCCCAGCAGGTTCGCCCCTGCCACGCGGAATTCGTCGAAGAACAACTCGCTCATGTCGGAGCCGAGCCAGCCGGTTTTGGCGAAGTTCGAGCCGCTGGTGAAGCCATCGCCGCCCTTCTCCACCACGAACAGCGAGAAACCCTTCGCGCCCTTCGCGTGGGATCCGTCTTCGCGACGGTCACGAAGACCTCGCCGCTCAATGCATTGGTGATGAACGTCTTCTGGCCGTTGAGAATCCAGTCGCCGCCATCACGTCGCGCGGTAGTCCGCATGCGCGTCAGGTCGGAGCCGCTCGACGGTTCAGTGACCGCGAGGCCTCCGATGCGGCGCCCGGCGATGAGGTCGGGCAGAAAGCGCTGGCATTGCTCCAGCGTTCCGTTGCGGCGAATCACCGGCGCCATGATCTCCGCATGCGCACTCACCGCTGCCATGAAACCGCCAAAGCCCGACCGCCCGAGTTCCTCGCCGAACACGATCGTGCCGAACACGTCGAAATCAGCACCGCCGAATTCCGTCGGCAGTGTCACACCGAGGAAGCCCAAGTCACCCATTTGCCGGAAGAGCGAACGCGGCAGCCCGTTCGCCTCGTATTCTTCGACGTTCGGGACGACCTCCGCCACGATGAACCGTCTGAGCTGTTCGCGCAGCTGACGATGTTCGACGCCGAGGAACTCGGCGTCCAGGTCGTAGAGTGCGTCCAAACTGCTCAGATCCCGCCGAACGTCGGCGCGCGGCGGGCGAGGATCGCCGCAATCCCCTCGGCGACGTCGGCGCTGCGGCACTGCGCGCTGATCAACCGCGCTTCTGCCTCGAGCTGTGCTTCCAGCGTATTGCCGAAGGTCGACAACGCCAGCGCGCGCACGTTCGCGTATGCACCGTGGCACCAGCCGCGAGGATCGCGACAAGTGCCTCGGCACGTTCGGTGAGCGCTTCGTCCGAAACGACCTCGGTCACGAGGCCAATGCTCGCAGCTTCCTTGGCGTCGATGCGCCGATTCGTCAGCACGAGTTCCTGGAACCGTCGCAACCCGATCAGGCGCGGCAGCAGCCAGGTTGATGCACCGTCCGGAGAAAAGCCGATCGCCGTGTAGGCGAACGTAAAGTTCGCGCCTGCCGCCGCGACCACGATGTCACCGAGCGCGCCCAATGCGACACCCGCACCTCGCTTGCACCCTGCACCGCCGTCACAATCGGTGCCCGCAACCGAAACAGGATCGACAGCGCGGCGTGGTAGTCGGCGGTCATTGCACGCAGGGTGGCACCCAGGTCATCCTGCGACGCGAAGTAGCCCAGGTCACCGCCAACACAGAAGTTGCGGCCCTCCGCGCTAAACAGCACGGCTCGCACGTCCGCCCGTCCTTCGAGCGTACACGCGGCGCGCAGCAGGTCGCCGCCAAACGCCGGCCCTAGCGGATTCCCCTTCGCGGAATTGGTGAGCGTCAATCGCGCGATTCCACCATCGACAGTCAGGCGGAGCGTGTCCAGGATCATATTCATCATCGTTCCCCTAAAAGATTGATTCGTTCGTCGCGCGGATTGCAGCGCTGCATCAGCTCGTCAGCGAAGTATGTCGGCAGGCAGCCAACGCCCGTGGAATCGTGGCGGCACCCGTTGCGGCAGCGCGATTCGCGCGACCGGCCCAGCCGCGAGATCCTGCGCCGGCGTGATCCAGAATTCCGAGCGCAGGCTTGACGTGTCGGTGACGAAGCCCACAAGGAAGCCATCGTCTTCTGCACGGCCTCCGATGCGCGGTGCGAAGCTCTGCTCAGAGGTGATGTAGCCGGTCGGCAGGCGCAGTCGCTCGACAAGGCCGCTCTGCAAGTCGTACTTCAGCAGCCCGTTGCACTGCAGCGTGCGACAGTTCGTGTCAATCGCAGCCATATAGCTGTAACGCGCACCGCTACAGATATAGGTATCGGAGACGCGCGGGAACTCCACGAACGCATCGTCGAGCTGGCGCTCGACGACCGAGCCATCGCGCGTGTTCAGGCGCCACTGCCAGGGATGGGAGTCGAAGCGGTGTTCGCCATCCACGAGCGGTAGGTCCTCGCGGCTATGACCCTGACGGTCGAGCCGTGTCGCGCCTGCGACGCGCGCACCCACAAGCACGAACTCGTCGCCATCATCCATGCGGACGACAAGTGCCACATGAAGCATGGCGACACATCGAACCAGCGGACCGGCGTCTCTGAGTTGTGGCGGTCTAGTAGGCCGATACGAGCCGGGCGCGTGTCGTCGAACACGAAGCCGAACGTATCGCCTTCGCGCGCGAAGTCGAAGTTCATCGGGAAATCGAACACGCAGATCCAGCGCGCGCTGATCGCCATGTCGTGCTGCACGCGCGGGCCGGGCAGGTCGACGGCGGTGAGTCGCGACACGCGGCCGTCAGGCCCGGATACGCCCACCTGCAGGAATGGTCGCTTCGGCCCCCAGGAGATGTAAAACAACTCGCATGTCGCCGGATCGAGCTTTGCGTGCGACGTGAGTCCAGAGCTGAGCGTGCGGTGAGCGTCGTACGTTCCCACCGTCGCGAGATCGGGCAGCGACAGCTCGTGCGGCTGCCCGCCTTCCCACCACAGCGCGAGCAAGCGCCCGTCGTGGAACACGAGGTCGGTGTTGGCAACGTTCTTGTGCCGCCGCCCCATCCCCGGCTTCGCCAGCGATCCCACGTACGTCGCGCGCCCCTCGGCGACGTCGTCAGCGAGCCCGGCGGTTCTAACGAAGCGGCTGCGAAAGCTGGCCTTACCATTCTCTACCTGAACGCCCTGCACCATACCGTCACCGTCGAACCAGCTGTGACCCGTACCTGGCTCGAAGCGTGGATTGGCGCCGTTCTGCACGAACATGCCGGCGAAGTTCTCCGGCAGCGTCCCGACAATCGTCAGGTCGCCCTCGAACACCTCGTCAGAGACCGGGGCGAATACGCCTTGAAAATAGGGATTGGCGATGCTCATTCGTGATTCTCCTCAACTCGTTGCCGCGCGGTCATCGCGGGTGTTCGCGCTACAACGCGCGACCGATGATTTCCTTCATTACTTCGCTGGTACCGCCGTAGATCCGTTCGACACGCGCATCGGCATACAGCCGCGTGATCGGATACTCGGTGATGTAGCCGTAGCCGCCGAACACCTGTACGCAGCGATCCACCACATTGCAGAGCGTCTCGCTGGTCCAGTACTTCGCCATGGACGCGAGCGCGGCATCGACACGACCATGGATCATTTCGGCTATGAGGCGATCGGCGAACGTGCGCGCGACGCAACACTGTGTCTTTACGTCGGCCAGTTCGAAGCGCGTGTTTTGAAAGTCGACGAGTGCCCGTCCGAACGCGTGTCGTTCGCGTGCATAATCGCGCGCAAGCTCGAATGCGTATTCGGCGCCGGCCGCGTTGCCGACCGCCGCCGCCGTCCGCTCGTAAGGCAGCTGCTCCATCATCTGCACGAAGCCTCGCCCTTCCTCGGCGCCGAGCAGGTTCGTCGTGGACAGAACGCAATCCGAGAAGAACAGCTCGCAGGTGTCGGACGCGTGCAGTCCGAGCTTCTCGAGCCGCTTGCCCACCGAAAAACCCTGCGTGGCCGTGTCAAACAACAGCAGCGAGATGCCCTTCGCCTTCTCCGTCGCGTCCGTCTTCAGCGCGACGAGCAGCAAGTCGGCCATCGAGCCGTTGGTGATGAAGATCTTCGAGCCATTCACGACGTACTCGTCGCCGCGTCGTTCCGCACGCGTGCGGATCGCCTGCAGGTCCGAACCACCGCCGGGTTCGCTCATCGCCACGCCAGCGCGGATCTCGCCGCTGCACAGCCCGGGGAGCCAGCGCGCCTTCTGTGCCTCGCTGCCGTACGCCACGATGTAGTGCGCGGCGATCACGTGGATCGTAATGGCCACCCGGAACGAGTTCGCCCCCACGCGGGCGAATTCCTGTGACACGGCAGCGGCATGGCCGTAGTGACCACCAACGCCGCCGTGTACCTCAGGAATATCCGCGCCCAGCACGCCGAGCTCGCCCGCCTCTCGCCAGGCTTCGCGATCGATCACGCCCGCAGCGTTCCAGCGCATTTCGTTCGGCACGACTTCCCGCGCAACGAACTGCCGGACGGCGGCGCGCCATTGCACGATCTCGTCGGATTCCCAGGGCGCGCGCGACATCAGTTCTCCTGAAATGCGTGGTTGTTGGATTGGTTGAGGCAACATGGAGGCGGTCGAGCGTCGCCTCAGGCGGGAATCACGCGAGCCAGCGTGGCGTCGACGTCGACTGCGCCGGGCAGCCCACCGAAGGGCAGTGTGCGATCGCCGAGGCGACCGGCACAAAACGCATCGGCCACGGCGTCCGGCGCATGCCGCACGAGAAGGCTCGCCTGCAACGTGAGTGCAAGGCGTTCGACGATCGCGCGGGCCGCGTACTCAGCGTCGTCGCTCGCGGCCCAGCCCGGCACAGCGTCGAGAGTCGCTGACATGTAGCCGTCGAGGCGTGTATCGGCACCGGCCGCGAGCCGGCACTCAGCCGCGAAGGCATCGAACGCAGCGCCATCCCGGCGCACGGCCCGCAAAACATCGAGCGCGGCAACGTTGCCGGAGCCCTCCCAGATCGAACCCACCACCGAATTTCGCAGCAGGCGCGGCATGCCGGAGGCCTCGACGAATCCGTCGCCGCCGAGGCACTCCATCGCTTCCGCCGCGTGTGGGGCCGCGCGCTTCGCCACCCAGTATTTGAGGATCGGCAGAGCAAGGCGGCCAAAGGCGGTCTCGCCCGAGTCGTAGCTCGCCGCAACGCGCATCGCCCCCGCAGTAGCCGCCTCAGCTTCGAGCGCGAGGTCCGCAAGCACGTTGCGCATCAGCGGATGCGTCGCGAGCGGCCGTCCGAGTACACATCGATGTCGTGCGTGATGCACCGCGCGCAGCACGCCCAAGCGCATCGACGCCACATTTTCGAGCAGCACGTCGAGCCGCGTGAACGCGATCATGCGCATGATTGCGGCGACGCCCCTACCCTCCTCGCCAAGTCTGCGCGCGGGGAGTTCGTGCAACTCGACCTCGCCAACACCGAGACCGTGCCAACCCAGCTTGTGCTTGAGCCGTTCGATGCGGAAACCAGCGTGGCTGGACTCGGCTAGAAAACACGTCAGACCCGCCGTGGCCATCGCGAGAATCAGCACCAGGTCGGCCCAAGGGCACGTGACGAACCACTTCTGCCCGCTAAGTAGATAGGTGCCGTCCTGCTGTTCGACGGCGATCGAGCGCGTGTCGCGTACGTCAGAGCCGCCCTGGCGTTCGGTCATGGCGGCTGCGCCGAAGAGCAGACGCGAACGGTCTTGTGTAAGCAGTCGCTCGGCCCACATCGCCTTCAGTGCAGGATCGGCGCCGAGCGCCTGAACCATCGCGAAGTTGCCGGAGATCGGGCAGATCGTAGGCAGGTCGAGTTCACCCCAGACGAGGATCAGCGCCGCACGAGCCGCGTGGGGCACCGCTATGTCCTCTCGAAAGGGCAGGCCATGTAGGTCGTGCTCGATCGTGCGGTCAACGAGCCAGTCCCAGGAAGGGTCGCATTCGATGCCATCAACGCGCGCGCCAATGCCATCATAGCGATGCAACACCGGCGGGTGGGCATCGCTGCGCGCAGCGTGGTACCGGCCCTCGCCGCTGCCCGCGATCGCGCCCAGCGCGTGTAACCGCGCCGCGGCAACGTCGGCCCCGGCCCGTCGCACGGCCTCTTGCAGCGCCTGGTTCCATGTGTAGGCGTCGTAATCTTCGAGCGCAGGCGGCTGATTCATCGCGTCTTACCCGTGCCTTTCATATCGATGCCACGCTAATGCCGCACGAAGGTCCCGTCCCTCTCCGAAAGGAGGGGGACTTCTCGTGCCCCCCGGCGCAGGTTTGGTTGCTGAACCACTGAAACACGGTGCCACGAACGGGAGACGCCCATGCAGACGCCACTCGGCCAGCTAGTAGCGCAGGACGAAATGTTCTGCCACCAGACGCAGGAGACCTTCGCGACCGTCGCCACCACCGATCCGTCGTGGACGGAACGCGCCTACGGCTGCGTGATCGCCCAGAACGACGCCTTCGCTTTGCACTGGGGCCTCGGCAAGTACACAAACCGCAACGTCATGGATGGTTTCGCCGGCATCGGCGTACAGCGCGTACAGCGCAACGTTCGCTTCAGCCGCCGCCTGGCGCCGGCCGTGAACGCGCTTGCTGTCGGCCCATTCCGTTACGAGGTCATCGAACCACTGAAGGACACGCGTAGCGTGCTCGAGGCGTCGCAACACCAGCCGATCGCCTTCGACATCGTGCAGGAAGTCATCGACGTGCCCTGGCTAGAGGATCGCTCGTACGTGTGGCGAGGTCTTCGCCGGGTGCAGGATGAGGTGCGCTACATCCTCTGCTGCCGTGCGAGCGGTTGGGTGGAGTTCGACGGTCACCGCATCGAGCTCGATCCCGCCACCACCTTCGGCTTCCGCGATCACAGCTGGGGCATCAAGCAGAACACCGGCGAGCCCGCCCACGACGCCCCCGAACGCGGCCGCATGCCTGCCGGCGTGAAGTATCGAATGGTCTGGGTGCCATGCGTCCTCGCGCGGCCGGACGGTAGTGTGTACCGCGTGCACCTCTTCACCTGGGAATCGCACAGCCGGCATGGGCACCACGTGGTGAACGAGAGCCGCATCTTTGCGACCGGCGGCACCTTGCATTCTGAGGAGACCAAGGTTGCCCTCGACTACGATCCGGCGAACCGCGAGGTGCTCGGCGGAACGATCACGCTGACGATGGCCGATGGATCGCGGCGTCTGTTCGGCATCGAGGTTTCCGGGCAATCTCGCGTATGCCTCGGCGCGGGTCTCTACAACACCTACAAGGGCCACTATCACGGCGAGGCACGCGGCCTGCTTCATGTCGAGGGCGAGTGCATCGCGAACACCGCAGATCCCCAGATATGCCGCGAGGTCCACCAGCTGCGCGACGTGCTCGTGCGCGTAACGGACCCAGCGGGTGGCGCCAGCGGTTGGGGCATTCTGAACTCGGAGATCGTTGGCGCCTGGCCGGAGCTCGGGCTCGGCGACGAGCATTGGCGATGACCCCGACCGTCGCAAGCGCAGCGACGGAATCACAGCTGGCACTGCCGGCCTTCGCGCCGATGCCGCGCAACATAGACGAGGTCGATGTTGCCTGGCTGCGCGCGCGCCTCGAACCGGTCGTTAGCACCAGCAGGCTGAGCACGTTTCGCGCGGAGCCGCTCGGCCAGGGGCTGATGGGCAACACCTATCGACTTCACCTGGACTGGGCGTCCGCGGCCAGCCAGCTCCCGGCAAGTGTAGTGTTCAAGTGCGCGGGCGATAGCCCGCTGAGCCGTCGGCTCGGCAAACGTGGCTACGGCATTGCAGGCCGTCCGGGGTTCTACGGCCAGGAGGTGCGATTCTACGTGCTGTTCCGCGAGCGCGTGAGTATCGTGGCGCCGCGCTGTCACGCTGCGTGGCTCTCCCCGGAAGAAGACGAGTTCAGCTTGTTGCTCGAAGATTTTCCAGGCGCTCGCGCCGGCGATGAACTGCACGGCTGCAGCGCGGAGGAGGCACGCGAAGGCATGCGCAACATCGCCGGTTTGCATGCGCCGTTTTGGAACCACCCAATATTTGATGCAGACGCGTGGATCTCGCGCATGCCATTGTCCGCAGTCGCCAATCTGCAGGACAACATGGATCGCGCACTCGTTCGCTTCAAGGAACGGTTCAGCAACAGTTTCACCGGTGACACGCGACAGATCATCGAAGCGTTCGTCCCAAGGTACGCTGCATGGCTTCGCGCCGACGGTCGCAACACGGGACTCACGCACAACGACTACCGTTGTGACAACCTGCTGTTCGAGCGCGATGGCACTGTCGTTGCGCTGGATTGGCAGACCTTCACCGGCGGACACCCTGGGCGCGACACGGGCCTGTTCCTCGGCTGCAGCGTGCCCACCGAAATCCGACGCGCCCATGAAGAGGCATGCCTGTGCGCCTACCGTGACCGGCTGGAAGAACTAGGCGTTACTGACTACACGCTCGAGAACTGCTACGAGGACTTCCGCCACGGCGTGTTCCTCGGGCTGCAGAACGTGTTGATCGGCATGAACTCGCTCACGCTGACCGATCGTGCAATGCAGATGTTCCAGATCAAACTGGAGCGCTGCTGCGTGACGATTCGCGATCACGACGCGCTGTCCGTCCTCTCGGCCACGCCAACACGCGGTCTTCCGGCGAGAACACAGCCGTGAATGTGGCGATCGTGCTCGCCCATCCGGAACCGACATCCTTCAATCACGCGTTAGCTGAGATGGCGCGAACGCACTTCGAGGCGAATGGCGACGCCGTACGCGTGAGCGACCTGCACGCGATGGACTTCGACCCGGTGGTACGCGCGAACGATTTCAAGGGCATCGACGCCGCGCAGCGACTCGACTATTTTGCGCAACAGAAACATGCTTGGACCCACGGTTCGCTAGCCGACGATATCACCTTGGAGATCAGCAAGATCACGTGGTGCGATCTGCTGATTCTGCAGTTCCCGCTTTACTGGTTCGCGGTGCCAGCAATCATGAAGGGATGGATCGATCGCGTGTTCGTGCCCGGCTTCGCCTATGGCGCCGGCGCGTGGTATGAGCGCGGCGGCCTGGTCGGAAAGCGGGCCATGTTGTCGACGACAATGGCCGCATTTCCGGAGATGATGTTGGCGGACGGTATCAACGGACTGCTGGAGGTCAACCTGTGGCCGCTTCAGAACGGCGTGCTCGCGTTTTGCGGATTCGAGGTGCTCGCACCGTTCGTCGCACATGCAGTGCCGTACCTGACCAACGAACAACGTCGCCACTTGCTCGACGCCTGGCGTCAGCGCCTGCAGGGGATCGCAGATGAACGGCCGCAGGCTTTCCATCGCCGCGAAGACTTCGATAGTCGCTGGCAGCTGAGGTCCGACGTTGCGCCGGTCACCGTGGGGCATGGCTTCGCGCGGCTACCGCCTGTTGAACTCGCCCAGCTGCGCGGGAAACGCTGATTGCGATGGACAGCACGCCCGTGGCGTAACATCGCAACCACACGCGTACAGGATCGATGAAGGAGCAGCCGAACACGCCTGAACTCGCCACGCGCATCGCGGAGGCGGCGCGCAATACACGCCTCGTACTGTTGAGCGCACCCCCGGGCTCTGGCAAATCCGCCTTGCTCGCCGAGGTGCGCGCCATATTTTCCTCCGATCCGCACGTGATCATCGCCGACTTCGACCGCCTCGACGCGCAAGCGCGCGCCCAGATCGAACATGCGCACGACGACGTTCCGGCCGTCGTACTCGCGACCTCACTGCCTCGTCCGTTCGATCTCACACCGTTTCGAATCGCGGGACAGTGCGCGGAGTTCGGCCTCGCCGACCTCGCATTGCGCGCGCCCGACATCTGCAAGTGGAGCCACGGTGCGATCGCTGCGGCAGCGGACGATCATTCGCTTCGCGCGCTCATCGCGCGCACTGCCGGTTGGCGCGGCGCATGGCGGATCATTCTCGCCGCCGTCGCTCGCGGCGCATCGCTCGACGAACTCTCGCGCAACTTTACGGGCGCCCATCCACACCTGGCGGCGTACTTTGCGACCTACGTCGAACGGACGCTGCCCCATGAGGTACGAACACTTCTGCTCGATTGCGCAGCGGTTGGCGCCGGGGAGATCGACGTCGACCTCATCAACGCCATCGCTGGGCGAAACGAGGCGCTGAGGCAGTTCGAGGACGCCTGTACGCGCACCGGCTTCGTCACTCATGGCGATGCATGGCGTCGGTTCATTATCCATCCATTGCTTCGCGACTACCTGTCCCACGAAGCCGAACGCAATGATCCAGGTCGACTGGCCGAACTGCGCGAACGCACTGCCGAGAGGTACCAGGCCGGTGGCGACTTCCTCCGCGCGGCCCAGGTGTGGTGCGAACGCGGGCGCCACGAAATGGCGATGTCGGTGCTCGTCGATCACGCAGACGATCTGGTCACAGGGCTGGGCGAGGTACACCGCTATCGCGAGATCACACGCTCCATGCCGATCGCGCTGCGCGGGCGACTGGCGACGGAGGTCGCGCTCGGCGCGATCTTCTCTGGGAACTTCGCGCAGGCGACTAAGGCGCTCAACGATGCACGCGCACAGTTAGCCGCAAACGACACCTCCCAGCACCAACGGCTGATGGCGGTGGAAATGGTTGTGGCCTACGGCTTCGGGCGTTTCGGGGAAGCCATCCGCGAAGGACGTGCTTGGCTGCAATCAAACCCGACTGCCGAGCCACGCTACCGCACACTCGTCGCCGGTAGCCTGTTTCTGTCGTGCTTCGCGGAACTCGACGTTCGTGGTGCGGAGGACACCCTCACCTTAGCGCGGCCGCTTCGGCAGCCCACCGTTTCTCCGTTCTTAGACGGTTGGATCGCGCTACTCGAGGCACTGCACGCGTACGATCTAGGCAAACTCACCGCGGCGCAGGAGATCCTCGCTGAAACGCGCGGTGCCGGCGCAGTTTCTCCTGCGATCGGCGTCGTGCGCGCGTGGCTAGCCTTTGTGAACGGCACACCTGCGCAGGCTGAGCGACTCATGCAACAGCACTTCGAATCCGCCCTGCGCCACAGCACGGTCGAGTTCGCGCTCATCGCCTGGCGGGCGGCAATGGAACTGGCGACGATGCGCCATGGACTTGACGCCGGCATGGATGTATCCGCCCGCGCAGTGGAACGCATCGGTGCCATCTACGGCGAGCATGGGCGGCGAGCAATGGCGCTGCTGCGCAGTGCACTGCTCCTGAAGTCGCCGGAACACTATTGCACGGCCGACCTCGCCGCATACATTCGCGCGACCGTCCGCGAGGTCAAGCTGTTCGGCGCGGGACACCGCCAGCAGGAACAAGCGCAGCTGCTGCTCGCTCGGCTCGATGTCCTCGACGGCGATGTGCACGACGGAATCAAGAATGCGCAGCAAGTAGTGCGTGATGCACGCCGCTCGCGACGAATACCGACGTGGATCGAAGCGTCGCTGATTCACGCCCATGGGCTCTGCAGGACTGGACGCATTGAACTCGCAGCGCGTGCAACGTGGGCCGTGATCGAGCGTGCCGCCGAACTTCAGTACAACTTTTGCGTGGACACTGAATTCCTTCTGCTCGCGCCCATGCTGCAAGACCTGCTGCAACGCGCGCGCCTCGATGCCATCACGGCAGGCACCGGGCACCCAACGGCCGCCGCGAGTCTGCTGCGACGTCTTGCCGCACGTTCGGGGAACCCCGACTTACTGATGTCTGATGCGCCCGCAGCGACAAAGAACATCGACTGGCACCTCACCGACAGCGAACACCGCATCCTCGCGCTCCTGGCCGCTGGATACTCGAACACTGAGATCGCAGAGCGCCGCTTCACGCGCGTGAGCTCGGTGAAGTGGCACGTGAGCAACATCCTCCGTAAGCTGGACGCGCGTTCGCGCACCGCGGCCGTTGCGATCGCACGACGGCAGGGGCTGCTCGGCTGAGCGACCGTCGTTAGAGGCGGAGTGAACCGCGCCGAGATTTCTGGAGACTCCATTTCTAATCGACGGTCATGACACGTCCCGATCTAATGATGGTCTGGAACGAGGTGATCTGCTCTGTCGAATACTGCTTCCGCTTCATCTCGAGACCTCCCTTCGGTCAATTTATCGGGAAATCTCTCAATGGCCTTGGCTACCCTGGCGCGGGGAAGGTCAATTGGATGATCGCTTCATACGGCAATGGTTACGCATGCCGACTTAACTTGACAGTACCCGAAAGACTTCTGCTCATTTCGATGTCGTCAACTTGTCAGTACCCCGCCGCACCATGTGCGACTCGCACGAAAAGATGGCTCGGGGCACAGGGAATGCCTATTCTCTCGAAGGTTTCCAAACGGTGCTCGGGCGAATGGCAAATTGCGCGCAATGCGACGCCACCCTCGCCAGCGGGGCCCGCTTCTGTCACCAGTGCGGTGCGCCGTCTTCCGCGCGTCAGACCCAGGACGCGTCCGCGGAGCGCCGGCACCTGACGGTGATGTTCTGCGACATCGTGGGTTCGACGGCACTGAGCCAGCGTCTGGATCCGGAAGCGCTGTCGGAAGAACTCGCCCGCTACCACTCAATCTGCACGAAGGTCATCGCCCGCTACGATGGCTTCGTCGCGCAATACCTCGGCGATGGAATCCTCGCGTATTTCGGCTATCCGCGCGCACACGAAGACGATGCCGAACGCGCACTGAGAGCGGCACTCGAGGTGCAGGCCGCACTCGGTGAGAGCAGGACGGTCCACGCTGCATCGGGCGAGCGCATCGAGGCGCGCATCGGGATTCACACCGGCCCCGTGGTCGTCGGCCGAGTCGGCGATGGTGCGCGTCGAGAGATCGCCGCGATCGGCATAACCACCAACATTGCAGCCCGCGTCGAGGCGGAGGCGGCGCCCGGTACGGTCGTGGTCACCGAAGCGACACTGCGTCTCGTCCCGGGAATATTTCACGTCCAGGATCTCGGGTTGCGCGCGCTCAAGGGCGTGACCCGGGCAATTCGGTTGTTCGAGATTCAGCGGCAGACCGGCGCACCGAGTCGCGCGTTGAGCGCGCGTTCACTCGCGCCGCTCGTCGGTCGCGCGAGTGAAGCCCGCGCGTTGTTGGATTGCTGGACGCAGGTCACCCAACATTTCGGTCAAGCGGTGTTGGTCAGCGGTGATGCAGGCGTGGGCAAGACACGGCTCGTCGCCGAGTTCCGGGAGAATCTCGCCGCGCAGCAGGTCACGTGGCTCGACACGTTCTGTTCGCCGTTTGCGCACGGCATCGCGTTTCAACCAATCGCCGAGTTGCTCGGGCGCGGCTTCGGCTTCGATCGGATCACTCGGCCCGCGGAACGGACAGCACTCCTCGAGCGGCTCGACATCGGGACGCTGCCTGCAGAACGCGTCGTGCCATACCTCGTCGCGCTACTCGAGTTGCCGAACAGCGCGCGCTTTCCGATGCCGCAGATCAGCGGCGCGCTGCAGCGCGAACGCACGCTCGAGGCGCTAACGCTGCTGCTGCTGACCCTCGCCGATCTGCAACCGGTGGTTTTGTGCGTCGAGGATCTGCATTGGTGCGATCCATCGACGCTGGAGGTCTTGGGACGGATGGTTCGCCGGATCGGCGAAGCCAGCGCCGTGTTGGTGTTGACGGCGCGCCACGAGTTCGTCGTGCCGTGGGCGGACGACACGGCCGCGCAGATTCATCGGATCGCATTGAAGAGGTTGACGAACGACGACGCACGGCGGCTGGCCGAGTACACGGTGGGTGAGCATCCATTGCCAGCTCAGGTACTGGATCAACTCATCCAGCGTGCCGATGGAGTACCGTTGTATCTGGAGGAACTCGCGAAGAACGTGATCGAAGCCGACGCAGACGACCCGATCGCGATGGGCGTACCCGCGACGCTCCAAGACTCGCTCACCGCCCGGCTGGACCGCCTGGGGGACGCCAAGCCCATCGCTCAGGTGGGCGCCACGCTGGGTCGGGAGTTCGAGTATGCGGTCATCGCAAGCTTGCCCGAAGTCGCCGGCGAAACGCTCGACGGGGGGTTGAGCGAACTCGTCGCGGCACAGATTCTCTATCGGCGCGGTTCGCCCGACAGGCCGAGCTTTCTGTTCAAACATGCACTGCTGCAGGAGACGGCGTACGAGTCGCAACTGCTTTCGGTGCGACGACGTCGCCATGCAGACATTGTCGAGGCGCTCGAGGACAAATTCAGCGCCATCGTCACCGATCAGCCAGAACGCCTCGCGCTGCACTGCGCCGAGGGCGGCTTGCGGCTGAAGGCGGCGCGATACTTCGAGGCCGCTGGCAGACGCGCCGTGTCGCGCATCGCCAATATCGAGGCAATTGCATACTACCGCCATGGGCTGACGCATCTGTCGGCCGTTCCGGAGGACCTGGAACAGCATCAACTCGAGATCGCACTGCGCTGTGGGCTCGGCGGACCGCTCGGCGCGACGAAGGGGCACCTCGCCCCCGAAGCCGTAGAGAACTTCGCGCGCGTTCGGGAACTGGCTGACCTCGTCGGCGAGGGACCGCAACAGATCCCGGCCTGGATCGGACTTGTCACGTTCTACATGACGGCCACGTCGATGCGAGACATTCGCGACGTCGGGTCGGCGATCATCAAATCGGTGGCTGCATTCGGCGAACGCAATGCAATCTACGCGATGGGGAGCCTGCTGCTGGGCACCGCTGAAGCCTGCCTCGGGACGATGTCGCGGGCGGTGGCCTTTTTTGAAAAGGTTGTCGAGATCGGCGCAGCCGGCCTGATTCCGCCGCCCGCGTCGGTGCACCAGCCGGACATGATCGTGCTCGCGAAGGCCGCCATGGGCACGCTGCTGTTCAACATGGGTGATCCGGCGAGGGCGCTGTCAGTTCAGGAAGCGGCGATCGCGCGCGCGCGGGAACTCGACCACGCCAACTCGCTAATCGTTGCGTTGCTGCTGAAATCGCTGAGCCACTATTTCGGCGACGATCCGGTCGGCGCGAAACCATTCGTCGACGAAGGAATTGCATTGGCCACCCGTACGGACTTTCGAACGCACCTCGGCCAGCTGCTAGTATATCGCGGATGGATTCGCACCAGCGCGGCGGACGAGGCGGGGGTCGAAGACGTCACGACCGGGATCGATGCATATCGATCCATGGGCGGGGTATCGACGTCCGCATGGATCATGACGGTCGGTGCACGCGTGCTGTGCGACGTGGGCCGCGACGACGCTGCGTTGGCGATGGTGGACGACGTCGAGCACCTTCTGGAGCGCAACGGGGAACTCAACTTCCGGTCCCATATCTATCTGACGCGGGCGCGCGTGCTTCGCAAGCGTGCCGATCGTCGGGCCGGGGCGACATGGCTCGAACGATCCATCGACGCCGCGCGCAACGCTGAGTGTGCGCTGGACGAACTCGTTGCCGCGAACATCCTCGCCGAGGATCTCATCGAGGCAGGTCGGTTCGATGACGCGCGGCGGCGGCTGATCGAGGCCAGCGAGCGGTTCATGTCGGGATTCGATCTGCCAACGGTGATGCGAACGAAGGAACTGATCAGTCGGCTCGCGTAGCGCCGGTACGCCTGCTCAGCTGCTTTTCGAGTTGATTAACGCGCGCTTCCAGGCTGTTTCGCCAATGCAGTTGTGCGACCGGATTCGCGGCGGGGAACATGATACTCGCCTCGTAGAAGCGATACAGGGCATCGGCCTCGTTCATTCCGGCGAACGGGTACTGCCACTGCGGGAACAGCTTTGAGGCGACGATCATTGCCGAAATCAGCGCGCCCTCCTCGCTGTCCTGCAACGTGTTGTTGCCGGCGAACCAGACGTTGCCAAGTCCCTGGATGTGGTGCAGTTGCTTGGCGGAGTCATAGAAATACGAGCCGAGGAAATGGCCATGGCGCCATTGATGGCTGTAGTAGGGATTCGCCGGGGGGTGTTGCGGGACGTCGTGGCCGTACATCGACAGGTACCAGCCGGATGGCATCCCGGGTACGATGTTGTTCAGCACCCAAGTCGAGTACGTGTGTGTGACGTCATACGGCGTGTCGTACGGTTCGTGGGTTCCGCCCCGCGCGTAGTAAGCGGTGAACTGGATCGTTTCGTCGCGCGGTTTGAAATACGGCGGGAATACGCCTTCATCCTGATGGATAAAGCAGGCC
Organism: uncultured Gammaproteobacteria bacterium; assembly: GCA_963812255.1. Classification (GTDB taxonomy): domain Bacteria; phylum Pseudomonadota; class Gammaproteobacteria; order Pseudomonadales; family Azotimanducaceae; genus DATJGR01. The sequence goes on from CAWEUM010000005.1 coordinate 277,737, forward strand.
CCCCCCTTCAGCGGAAACTGCTTGTCGGAAATATATGGCTGCTGCACGCCGTAGAAGGGATTCCTATCTAGCATCTCTCGATTCGCGGTCATGTCGGTGGTCAGCACGACGACGTCGAAGTCCTGCGAGCGGGTCGCCGGTGCATTGCCGTCCGGCGGGGTCTCAACCCACGATACCCTCACAGGAGTGTCCGGTGCTGTCGTCAACGATGCGACCGAGGTGACCGTGGCGTCCGTGAAAAACGTCGCGCCCTTTCCTGCAGCGAACGAAGCCATAGCGTCGATCCACGTGCTGCTGCCGTTGTGGAATCGCTGCCAGCCGACGCCCGGCGAGTTGAAGCTGCCCAGGCCATGCATACCTTTGTTGAGTGGGATAAAGATCGGCACGAGGTCCACGAAGGTAGCGTCGAGCATCATCTGCGTTCCGCCGTAGCCATTGAGAATGCTCAGGTACGGCATCAGAAAATAATTGATGAAGTCCTGCGAGTAGGCCGCACCCTTCTGAGCCTCCGTGCAGAAGTAGTCGGCGAGCTTCATTTCGAGGTGACCCGTCAGCGCGGCGGTGTCCACCGCAGCTTCGAAGCGAAGACACTCGACGCGCAGGCGCTCGGTCGACAATTGCGCGAAAACCGGGTTGGCTGGGTCGCGGTAGTTGGCGAAATTTCCCCAGTTCAGCTCCGGCTGAAATGTCGCAGAGATCTTCAGTTGTGGATGCTCGTCGAGCACTACCTGTCCGGCGAACTCGGGACGTTTAAGCATTTCGTGCAGGTTCGGATACAGCAGGCCGCAGACGAACTGCACACCGAGGTCGACGAGGTAGGTTTGACTCGAGCCATCCGGCTGCACTGGGATCGTCAGCGAGTGGCCTCCAAGGCGCGCTTCATTGTGAATGACGGTGACCGTGCACTGATCCGCAACCGCTTGCTGGGACGTCAGCGCCCAGGCCAACGACAGGCCGGCAGCACCGCCACCCACGATACAGATGTTCGTCTTGTCGGCCATCGGGACGCCTCCCGCGCGGCAGCGTTCGTTCGTCAGGCTTTCGCGACGTAGTTCGCGCGCCGGCATTCGTCGATCGTGCTCGAGATGCCGCTCCAGACGCTCTTCTCGGGAACGATCCACGTCTTGTGCAGCAACGTGTAGCTCAGATCACCGCTGCTCGTATCGAGCTCGAAGCCGAGCTGCACCTCCCAGCCCTCTCCCTTCGTGGTCGCCGTTCCCTTGTTGGCATTCGGCGGCACGTAGTTAGTGCCATGAGCCTGGTGGCTCTTAGACTTAACGCACTCGAAGATTGCTTGCGTGATGCCCGTGAAGGTCTTGCTGTCGCTCAACCTTCCGCTCCCGCAATCCGCTTTCATTATCAGTCTAGGCACTGAGCCGGACCATGTCCATGGTTACTGTCAAGCTGAGTGGGCTTTCGCGACCATTGTCGTATGAACCGATCAGCCGATTGACGTTCCCCCCAACAGGTCCCCAACTCCATTGAGAGTGGTTGCCATGGTGACGTTGACCCCTTAGTGGAGTCGTTGAAAAAGGAACAGCGATTGAGCCGGCTTAACTCCAGAAACCGCTCAATGTCGGAGCAATCCACGCCAGGGATTCTGCTCGAAGGCACATTCCAGTCCGCAGCTGAAATGATCACGGTCGATGGCACTAGAGTTCCGCTCGTCGAAATACTTCGCGAAAGCGACGTCAACCATCCGGCGTACTAGAGTCCCACACGGCTCGGATGGAGCGTCATGTGCGCCGCCACAACGCCGCTCGGGCGTTTTGCGCAATCAGATACCAAGACCGAACCGCTCTACAGCTATCGCGGCGAGGAAATGCCGCTGTATGCATGGTCGAAGAACAAATATCGAACGCTCTTGCAGCGAGTGAATCGCAGGCTCGGCTTCGCACGAACAATTGAACATCCATATCGCGGCCGGTTACCGAAGCCCTAGCGCGGATTTCCTAGATGCCGTGTGGTTCATGCGGCTACGGCGCCCAGCGCGGTGCGACAGGCCTGCGTCGAACAGTCCTTTAGCGATTTCCGGACTGCGGTTTGCGATGCCCGCAATCTGCGTGTCGATTTCTGAGCTTGAGCATCTGCGTAACCGCCAAGCCCACGCGCTAAGACAGTCGCGCTTCAAACAGCGAGCATGTCTTGGAACAGTAACCACACGCGCTACAGATTAAGCGGTGGCATTCCTGACACCAATCGGTCTCTCCCAAGTGAATCGGGTTCTTCCCGCACTTCGGACCTGAACGTAGCCACCCGCCACAGTAGGCTATCAGCGTGTACCACTCGCCGCTTGAGGAGTCCTCGCCCAACAGAACGGCCGGGTGTTTCAAACTGAACCGATGAAAGGCCGTCAGCCGATCTTTTGCATTGCTCCAAATGGCATCGAGCGTGTGGATGAGATTCGCGACGTACCGCTGCGAGTCGAGCAAACCCAATGGGGAAGAGTGGGAGTCCACATACAGCCATGATGTCCACTGGTTCGGGGAATACTGGGTCTTGTGTACCTTCAGTCGCTGTAGCGTAAACCCAAGAATCGCGAGGAAAAGCGATCGACGCGAGATGCCAAGGTCGTCGTCCAGAACTCGCAGGAGTTCCCAAATTTCTGGGTCACAAGAGTTCTTGAAAAGCGGCTCGACTAGAGCGCGGTCGTTTACGAATGCTGCCACCCACAACGGAACCGTTCCGATTTGGCCATCCTTTCGGGCTCTCAGCAGGAGAGCAGTCGCCTTCTCGTGAGCGTTCGCCCTTCTTGGCTGCTGCGTGATGGGGTATTCGAAGATCCACCCTGGCAGGAACTTTTGTCGGTCCAACCCGACCATCGTGAGCGTCCCCGCAAACTGCCTTTCCACCCATCGAGAGAGGTCGGAGAGTTGACCGCGCGTCACCTCACCGAGAATGGTTACCGTGCCCGTTTCACCACCTCGTACCTGCTGGATTGTTAGGTATGACGAAAGTGTGCCCACAACGCCGACTTCGGTGCGCACCGCTTTTCCCGAGATTTCTTTGTGTTTGACGCAGTGTTCGGAATAGCTTTCCGGGCTTGAGTACGACCGGCGCGAATTCTTGACATCAAGCGGGATGTCATCGACCAAGAGATCGTGCGACTTCCAAGCGTCCGAGTGCGGATCGAGTTGTTGAATCGAAATGTCGGTTACCGACGCCGACATCTGCTTGTAGTAGTTGATAGCGGCGAGTTCTGCGACGCGGGCCGACCAGAGGCGCGTCAAGTCGTTATCGGAAAGATGCTCCTGCAACGTTAGCCAGATGTTTCCCGACTCAGTTCGAGGTCTGGGGACATCCCTCCAGCGAGCAATAAGTTTCAGGTCTTCTTGATCGATTTTGGAAACAGCTTGTTGATAGGCGTATTCGCTGTAAGCGATATCACCATGGAGGGCGCGCAGTTCGTTCTTAGTCCTCTCGTAGTCGGCCCGATTCTGCTCGTCGAGGTGAATCCGTAGTTCTTGCTTCAGCTCGTTCCCACGGAGAATTGGCTCTAGCGCTTCCTCCGACTCTGTCTGTGCAATGACGTCACGGAGAGTTTTCTGCGTTGAGGGAAGAAGCTGGTCTCTGACCTTCTTCATGCGGAAAAAGACCCTCTCTGCCGCATCCGTATGTATGCGAATTTGCTCTCGTGTGGCTGTTCCGTGCTCCCGCGCCGTCAGGAACCAAGCATCGTTTTGGCCTTGCTCCTTCTGAAGAAAAGCAAGTTCCGAAATCAATGCGTCTTTCGCAGCTTGCGCGCGATGAAGTCGCTCGTGCCTGTCGTGCGCTCGTACTAGGGCGCGATGTCTTAGTGACTCTCCAATGCGGTTTCTGTCTCGTGGATCGAGGCGTTCAAGTTGCGCTCGTAGAACATCGGACTCTTGATCCGTCATCTGAACCTCGACACTGTGACGTGGCAGAGAGTAGCAGGGTTCGCTGGGCACATTGGTATTGGGATCGCTCTTGTAGTAACCACCAGACCTTCTGTGGATTGCCAAAACCCGCACGACGAGCGCTGCTGATTGCGGTACGAGCGAGCGTGCGACCGACTGAACGACGACCGCTTCGAGAAAAGAGCTTGCCGAGCTGCCCCCCCAAACGCACCACCAATTCCAGTGCCGACACCAGGCAGCAAGCTCGTCCCAAGGGCCGACCCGACAACTGGCAAAGCACGCCCAATCAAACTATCAGTGATGAGGTCTGTGCGAGTCGGGCTCCTTCCTTCCATTCGATCTACGCTAGGTTTTTTCGATGTCCAAAGGCCGGTAGTAGTCCTTGCCCTGGCGGGCGTCAACGACGTGTCGGCGAATCGGGCTGGTTATCGCGTCGAGGATCATTCCCCCCAATTCAAGTGTTCACCTTGCGCCTCGCTATGCTCGCAGTCGAGCCGAGTAGAGACGTTGGGGATAACCATATTCGAACTGGGGCGCTGGGTTCCGTCCCCGCGATCCGCAGCGCGGCACCCCTGTGGAGCGCAATGGGGATCGACCTCAATCAGCGCCGGAAGGCATTTGCCACGGAAGTGCAGCGGATTGTGGACGAAGCTTCGTAGCACTGGCTACCGCTCGACGCGACGGACGGTGACCGTATCACCAAGCGATGGCTGGGGTCTCGATAGATGGGGTCGGAGCGACTACTCCGCCCCCAGAAGGGATGAAAGACTGACAAACGGCAAGCGACGTCTGATACTCGGCGAAGCTCTCTGCAGGGGAACTTCGCCATGACGTGGGATGCAGTTGGCGCGCTCGGCGAGATAGTCGGTTCGATCGCCGTCATCCTGACGCTGCTTTTGTTGATTCGGCAGATTCGGGAAGCGACCAACGCTACACGCGCCGCGACGATGGAATCCATCGGGAATCGGATTCAGGAGAGGATTCTGCTGCAGGTTACCGACACAGACTTGGCCGCATTGCTCGTGCGCGCAACGCACGCTGCGAGCCTGGTGGAGTTCAATGACGTCGATGCGCACCGGCTGAAGTTCTGGTATTTCTCGATGTTCAATCACCAGCAACTCGGCTTCAACCAGGCGGCGCTGAGCGCCACCTCGACGTCGGATTTGGAATTCCGAAGATCATTCCTGATCCAGCGTCTAAAGGATCCGATTGTTCGTGAGTGTTGGAATATCGCCAAGTCGGGACAACAGTTCAATCTCAGGGAGGAGTTCGTTGCCTTTGTCGAGGAAGCAGTTGAGTGATGCGCCGCGACAAATGATTGGTTGCCAGTTGCTCGGGTGTCACGCTTGTTAGATGCAACGTCGCCGATGCGACGTTGGTGGCGATGCTCATCGCACGACGCTCGCAGCCGACGCGTTTTCACTCCAGTTGATGACACGTCGTTGGGTTTTCGGCAACGGCGCGAACCGGATGACCGCATGCTTCACCGGTTGAATCGTGCGCAGGTAGTCGTAGATCGCTCCGAGGTCGGGTGCGGTCATGTTCGAGTACAGCCACCACGGCATCAGCGTATTCGGTGAGTGATCCGGTACCGGCGCACCAGGCGAATCGCGCACGGCCTGGAATCGCGCAACGAACACATCGCGACTCCACGTGCCGATACCGGTCTCGAGATCCGGCGTGATGTTCGCCACGCGGATGATGCCCACGCCCGGGATACGAAATTCTCCGCCGCCCGCGAACGGTTTATCAGCCGCTGACGACCCGGCTGCGCCGCGATGACAGCCGTTGCAAGTAGCCAGCGCCGCAAGATACGCGCCGCGCGCTTCAGTGGCGGCGTCCGGCGGCGGTCGCTGCAGCGAATTCGGCTTCAGCCGAACAGCCGCGCGCTCGACGTTGGTCTCGAACGGATAGGGACCGGCCTGAATCGGCGGCAATGATCTGAGATGCGCGATGATCGCGTATAGCTCTTCGCGTTCGAGCGCGCGATAGGTTGGCCACGGCATCTCCGTGTGCAGCTTGCGACCGTCGGGCCGAATGCCCAGCGTCAGTGCGTCGTACAGTTGCCGATCGGTCCAGCCAGCGAGCGCGAAAGGTGTGATGTTGGGCGACACGGCTTTGTCACCCAGCGCGCGGAACATCAGACCACCGGCGAATCGCCTGCCGGGCTTTGGCGGATAAGCGTAGACGGACGTATCACGCTCGCTGTGGCATCCCACGCACGCCATGACGCTGGTCAGCAGATACTCGCCGCGCGCGACCCGATCAGCCGTGCGTTCGATCGTGAGATCTGAGTCCGCCGCATTTGCGCAGGCGATGAACGCAACGAGGCACAACGCCCCAACGAACTTGAGCGCATTCGATCCCCATCGATCGCAGGGCTTCAAAGGCCAGCGCCGAGCGAGCGTAGCGCCTCCTCATATTCCTGCACAAACGCCTCATTTTCCTGCACAAACGCCTCATTGAAGGCGCCCGGTGTATTCATGCGGCGCCAGCTCCAGCGAAATCCCGGTATCCGTTCCAGCATATCCGTCAGTCGGGCGCAAATCGCCAACCGCTCTGAATCATCTTTCGCGGTGAGGTAGAGCGCCTGCATATTCTCGACCGTGCTTCGATTGAGCGCGAGATATTGAAAACTACGCGCGGGAGACGCTTCGAACTTAGCGTTGAAATCGGCCTCAGTCGATTGACCGTACTCTTGCATGAGTTCTGCAACCTGCGCATTCGTCGACCAGATCATGCCCATGTCGCGCATGGCCTTGGCGCGCTCCCACACCACGACGGACTCGGCCGCCTTGCGCGATTCGCGTATCTGCACGACCAGGTAGGCCAACGTCGCCAGCACGCCGATCGAACCGACGAATTCGCCAATGCTGCCCAAGGCCGAGATGACTTCGACGTTTGTCATGTTTCCTCGCGCGCCGCCCCTACTCGTGCAACGTGGTCAACGAAATCCGGTGTGAACAAATACTTGAACGTCGGCCAGTATTCCTGCGCCCATGGCTGGCTCATGTAGGTTGCCAGGCGAGTTCGGTACGTCTGGAAGACCTGGTCGTCCACTCTGCCCCGTTTGTGTTGCAAGAAGACGTGTTCGGAAAACTTCATGCCCCGTACGAACCAGACTCTCACCTTCGTCTTCTCGGAAGCAGTGACCGTCTCTCCGAGCAGTATCCTGTCGAGGATATTGACAATGTCGGTGTGCAAGTCGGAATCGAACAACGCGATGTTCTGTTCCTGAATGGCTTGCAGCGCGGAGTCCCGCACTTCCTTGGTATTCAGCTTGATCTGATGGGCGAGGTAAAGAAGAGTCGCCAGCACGCCGATCGCGCTGAGCAGGTCTGCAATTGCTCCAACCGCGTCCCAGTTCATCATCGCCTCAAATATCGTCCGAGTTGCGCGGCGCGAACGTTCGGCGGCGGCGCCGCCTGGCGTCGCCGTTGGGCCAACCCGCTAATTGCCCCACAGCGATCTCGCCATGAATCCATAGAACCCAATCACACAGTTCAGGATGAGCCAGACCAGTCCGAGCAAATAGATCTGAAAACCGTAGGTAACGAGGAACCCGGCACCCACCGCAATCTTCAGGCTGATGACGAGAAGCGAAGCGCCGGCGAACGCCCACTCTGCACCAGAAAAGCGGCGCACCGAGAGCTGTTCTCGAATTGAAAGCACCCAGATGGAAAGATGGAAGAGTCCGAAGAGTCCACACGAAACCCGCCACAGTGTTCGCTCCTGCAGGATTCCATTCAGGATGAGAGGCAGAAAGGCAAACGCAACGGCACCAATGGCCGACTGCAGAAAGTCTGTGAGTTCGGCCCTCGATGTGGAGGCGCGTTCGGAACGGAATGCGATGAACATGCCGACGAACCCGATCAGCGTGATCGCTATCTCCGCAACTGTCTGGAGCGCTTCCAACGTTCTACTTACGGTTGGCTTCGGCGGGCGATGAGTAACTTGCATTTCATGTTGAGTGCCTCATGGTCGCGCTCCATTTGGCCGAATCGGCGGCCACGATCTGATCGATGAGTCTCTGCAACTCCGGGTACGAATCGAACGACTGGCGGGCTTCCGTCCAGTACGATCTCCCGCCCCGTGTGGTGAGAACCGAGGACATATCCGCGCGCACGGCGCCCCAGCGAGGTTCGCCAAGCGTTCCATTCTCGTACAGGCTGAACAGGCCCTCCCAGTTGGTCATGAATTGACCAACCTGGTAAAAGTAGAGGTGCCGCTCGTCATCGTCCAAGGCGGAAGGATCCTCACCACCTACTCGAAATATGCGTGAGGTTTCCGTCGAGGTCGTTACTGAACGAATCGCGTCCCCATAGGACTGCATGTAGGAATAGACAGCCCGGGTGCGCTCTGCCTTGGTGTTCTGGTGAACCTGCATTGCCAGATAGAGCAGCGACGCGACGACTCCAACGGATCCAACAATCTCGCCGATGTTGCCGAGATCCTCGAGCGTTAAAGCCACACTTGCGGGCCCCACACCGTTGCGCACAGCCTGGTAGGCAGCCTCGCTGATGAAGTGATCGAAAGCCCACACGATGACTCTCGACGCGGCTCGTCCGAACTTCGCGCACTCAACTCCACGATCGACATGCCCATGCCCCCTGCGGTGGCTGGTTGGGAGACTAGCTCAAGATCGGGTGCCTCACGAGTAGTTCGACGGCTACAATCGGACGGTCTCGCAGGCGCGGACGGTTCATTGTCAGCTGAATCTTTCCTTTGCTCAGTCGTTGAGGTCGTCATTGGAATCGCTGGTTCCCGGGCATCGTGGCTGCGCCATATCACGAACTGGCCGCCGGTCCGATGAATTTTTCTGCAAACCTTGTTCGCCGCATCGGCTGCTGCAGGGTGATCGTGTGACTGATGCAGCGGGTGATTTAATGACGCTAAGCGATATACGCAATCTCGGCGATGAGGGATTTCTTGCGCTAGGTGGATGGGCGGCTCGCGGCAGGGTCGCGTCGGTTCAGACATAGCCTGCGCTGACCAGTTTGAGGGTGAATCGAATGACAATCATGGAGTTAGGCGCACTCGGCGAGTTCTTTGGTGCTGTCGTTGTGTTCATCACGTTGATCTACCTCGCGTTGCAGGTTCGGCACGCCCGGTCGGAGCTGCGCACGAGTGTGCAGAACGCCCGGCTGCAAGGGGTACGGGATCAATGGCTGGCGCGTCTGCAGAATCCGGAGTTAGTCGATGCGATGATCAAGGTGGAGCGGGCTTCGAACTCGACATTCTTGCAACGGGGATTCGTTGGCGCGCTGATCGACCAAATGGGACTCACACCGCGCGAGGCGTATCTGATTTTCTGCGACCAGGTCGTCAACTGGCAGAACTGGATTGCGGCGATAAACAACCTCGACGATCAATCGCCAGATTCGCTGGCGAGGATGAATGCATCTATTGAGAGGTCGTACACGGAGAGCTACGGAAAGCTGTTCTGGGACTACCAGCGAGCGGCGAATGTGGAGAAGAACGCCGTTCGCTACATCAAGAAATTGTTGGCGAACTCAAGTGATACTCCCTTAGATGGGTTGAAGACCGAGCCAAAGGCATCATCGCCTGGATTTCGGTAACGAATACCATCAGAGTTAAATCATGAACCTTGAGCAACTCGCAAATATCGGCGAATTTATCAGCGGGATTGCGGTCATCGCGTCGCTAATCTATCTCGCGATCCAGATCCGACAGAATACCCAATCAGTCAAAAGTTCCACGCTCGCCACAAACACGACAAACTGGAGTTCAATGCTGGTTAATCTGGCCGATGCTGGAAAGTCCGAAGCCTATCTGAGCGGCATTGTGGGAAGAGAAGACATAAGTGCGGCGCATTTCCTTCAGTTCGTTCAAATTGCGCGAGCAATCATGGTTAGTTGGGAAACTCAGCACTATCAGTTTCTAAACGGCGCCTTGGATAGAGATATTTATGTCGGCTACGAACGGGCCTGCAAGGATCAAATTCTGGTTTTTCCGGGATTTCAAATGGTATGGGAGATTACTCGTGAAGGATTCTCTCCCGCGTTTAGCGAATTGATCGATAAGTTGATCAATGAAATCGACGAAGGGGATTCGTTCCTGATGATACAGAAGTGGCAGCAGCTGGCCAGACAACGCAGGACGGACCGCAAACCCGGAACACCCGATCAGTAGTAGCCGCCACTGGTCGCTATAGGATCGACCCGCTTAGCGCCAGTGTCCGCAGCGGTCGAAAGCGGTCGTTAGCGCAGCAACGTGGAAGCGTCAGCTTGCGGCCAGTAGCCGCCGCTTTCCGTTGGCTGGTTCCGCATCAGGGTCTACGCTCTCCCCATCCACACGGGCGGGGATGCGATGAACTGGGATGCGATTGGGGCCATTGGAGATTTTGTCGGGGGAGCCGCAGTTATCGTGACGCTTGCGTATCTGGCGTTGCAGGTCAAGGCATCGCGAGCGGAGTCGACTGCGAGCAGCATCGCGGCTCTTGGAGAACACTCTCGCGGGGTTCGTGATCTCTTCATCGAGAACGCCGAGTTGTGGATCAAAGGCAACGCCGGGGTGGAATTGACTGCCGCGGAACGCTTCGCGTTCGATGAACTGGTGGAGGCCAAGTCGGACCGAGACTTCTACAGTTTCCTGCAGTTCGCTGCCATCGGCAGCTATCACGCAACAGTTCCAGCGGCAACGCTTGCGCTGTTCTTGCACCAGCACCCGGTGGCCTATGCGCGATGGCGGGCACTGCAGGCGGGGTACACGTCGTCGCGTAGCCGGATCGGCGTTTCGAACGAAGGCGACGACTGGATCCGCGTAGTGACCGAAGCGGTGGTTACGCTGCAGGGGATGGAAGAGCCCGCCGAGGCATAGGGATGTAGCGCCCGGCATTGCATTCGGTGATGGTGATGCAGGCTAACGCGCGACTGTTCGCTTACGGCCAAGATACGATACCGACGATCGGGTTGCTCATTCGGTGGGACGTTCGGCTATGAGGTCCACCCACCTGGTATCCGTAACGCAGCGCAGAGCGCCACCGCGTTACTATGCACAATCAATCGGAGGGGACGATCATGGCGCGGTCTGAACATCATCCCAATGGGCTGATCCACTACAACCCGCAGCTGAGTTACCGCGGCTATACGTTGTTCACGGCCGATCAGAACAAGGCGTTCCTGATCGACATGGAGGGGCGGTTCGTCCACCAGTGGGAGAATGCGCTAGGAATCACCAACGCAGAGCTGTTGCCCAACGGCAATCTCATGGCGCTGGCTGACAGATTGATCCTGATAATTTGCTGCAGTGCTTGCCACCGCCCTTGAGGTAGCGTTCCGCGCTTCCACTCGTAGTATTCGCATTCGCGCATGTGCATGGACAGCTGCATCCACGCATCCACGTTCATTTTCTCGACATCGTTGAGGTCGGTTGGCGCGCTATACGATTTTACGAGCGCTGGCAGAGTATCTGTGGATCGATAAAGGCCATGAGTTCGTCCCGCACGGCCGCAGCGCTCGCATAACTCGTCTGCGTGACTGTTTGCTGCTTCGTCTGATGCGTTTGAACTGCCAGATAGATGAGCGTCACGACGACCACGAAACTGCTCACTAGTTCACCTATCGCGCCCAATGGCTTCCCAGTTCATGACGCCCTTCCAACGGCTAGTTCACGGGAGGCTAGCTCAAACGATTCAAAGTATCCGAACTGATTCGAAAGCGGCCGTGGGTGCGGCAGTGTCGAAACGTCAGCTTTCGGCCAGGAGCGGTCACGCAGACTATCTCACCTAGTCGGAGGTTTCTCCGTCTTGTCCAGAGCGGCCACTGCTTCGACCACTTCGCCAATCCAGTTAGCGGCTACAGACTCCTCTGAACCAGCCGCTAACTCAGCTAGCCAGTAGGCGTTTGCAGCCGGATGTCGGTGAAGGAAATTGGCCATTGCAGCAACCTGTACCCCTTGATACGCACCGGCGGTTCCCAGCATCGCCTGTCTACCGTATGCAAAGAAATGAAAGTTGTTTCTCAACACGACAAGCTGATGAAACACAAAACGCTCAGCTGAGGTCGCTGACGTCCCTTCCAGTGATAGACGATTGGTTCGCTGCAGACTCTCTAGTCGACGCTCGGATCTGCAGCGCGAGATAAGCCAAGGTCACAATCACGGCTAGCGCTCCGACCATGTCCCCAACCGCCCCTATCGCGTCCCAGTTCATCCGTCCCTCCCTACTCATTTTCGAGAGAGACTACACCAGCGTAGGTCGATTGCTATGTCGGCCCGGGGTCGGAAGCGGACATTCGATTTCACGCTACAGCGCGCCGTCGAGACCTGGATTCGCCTGACCGTTCCCTGATGGCGCGTCCCGTTCTACGCTCTACCCATCCACACAGGAGGGGATGCGATGAATTGGGATGCGATTGGGGCGGTTGGAGATTTTGTCGGGGGAGCCGCGGTTATCGTGACGCTGGCCTATCTGGCGTTGCAGGTCAGGGCATCGACAAAGGAGTCGGAAGCCAGCGCCTTTACGGTAACCGGCGCACAAATGAACCTGATTCGAAGTCAGTTGATGGAGCATGTCGAGGTGTGGGTTAAGGGCAATTCTGGCAGCGAATTGAGTGCTCCAGAACGTATTGTGTTTGACCAACTCGTGGAGTCGCGCGCCGATCATCATTTCATTGGGTTCAGTAGAAGCGTGATCCGCGGCTCTGGTCGCCAAGGGATTCACGTTTCTGCTCTGGCGTTGTTCTTACACCAGTATCCCGCTGCCTACGCGAGTTGGCGGACCTACAATCAATCGCTCATGCTGTCGCGGCAACGGCTCAGCGTGCCAGGGACTTTTTCGAACGAATGGATCCGAAGTGTGACCGAAGCCGTGGCAGCGCTGGAGGGAATGGAGGAACCCGCCGAGGCATGAGAAGGCAGCACCCGGCATTGCATTCGGTGATGGTGATGTAGGTTAACGCGCGACCGTCCGCTATCGGGGCCAGAAGCAGACGCTCATGGAGAATCGGCGTCGACATCGCTCTGGCGATTCCCGTCAACCGAGGTTTTCAAAAAGCGCGACGGTACTCGCAAGTTCTTCTTCGAGATCTATCCCGTCAGCGAATCGATGGCACCTGTCGGCTCGTCACTCATCTGCGAGGATTGCCGCGACGACACTTCGGATTTCTCCAGCATGCGCATCCTGAGGCACGACACGACCCAGACCGTTGGCTGTTACACGCACACTGACGTTGAACTGATCCCGTCCCATTGGCATGCAGAGCAACGCAACACCCGCGGTGACCGCCGTCATCGTCGTTCCGTGGCCCGCGTGCGTGACAACCAACGAGGCATGTCGAATCACTGTAACCGTCCGGTGACCACCGTCTCGTCTGATCGGTGATACTTGTTGATGATGCGTGTTCGTGAAGCGGACACGTTGTACGTGTCCGCTTGAAGATCAAATGGACACGTAGGGGCACGCGATGGTTTCGGAACAAGGGACGGTTACGCGCCGACGTATGCGCACGCTTGCGGAGAAGCGGCGGATCGTCGAAGAGACGTTGGTGCGCGGCGCGTCGGTGGCGGCGATTGCGCGCAAGCACGATGTGAACGCGAACCTCGTATTCGGTTGGCGGCGGTTGTACAAGCAAGGCGTGTTAGAAGCTTGCCGAGAACCGGCGGCCAAGTTGGTGCCGGTAGAGGTGATGACGCCGACGATCGTGGCCGCACGCAGCTCGAAGGCGGAAGTCTCGAAGACTCCTGTGTCTACAGACCCGACTGCGCCAAGCAACCATCTCGAGATCGAGTGGCCCGATGGGGTTCGAGTACGCCTGCATGGATCGGTCGAGCCCGCTGTGTTGAACGCGGTGCTCGCGGCGTTGACGCGGAAGCACCGATGATCGCGTTGCCAGCCGGGGTCAAGGTGTGGCTCGCGGCGGGTGCGACGGACATGCGCAACGGCTTCGACGGACTGGCCGGGCTGGTGCAGACACAGCTTGCGGAAGATCCGTTCTCCGGTCAGCTGTTCGTGTTCCGCGGCCGCCGCGGTGATCGCATCAAAGTGCTGTGGTGGGACGGCGACGGTTTATGTCTGTATGCGAAGCGCCTGGAACGCGGCCGGTTCGTCTGGCCGCAGGCAACCGCAGGTCGTATCTCGCTGTCGGCGGCGCAACTGTCGATGTTGCTCGAGGGGATCGACTGGCGACATCCAGCACGCAGCTTCGAACGACCGATGCTGGCCGTTTGATCCGCATGATGCCCCGTATCGTAGTACAAAAACCCTGTGTTTTTATTGATATGTACATGTAATGAGTCGATGACTTTAGTACAACACCGGGGTGTCAAACCTTGATCTCCCCAACGACCTGATACAGCTGCAGCGATTGGTCATCGAGAGTCGCCCGGCACTTGAAAAAGCCCATCACGAGACCGAAGAAGCCCGTCACGAACTCAAAGCGGCACACAGTCAGATCCAAAACGCGATGTCTTGATCGAACACCTGAAGTTGCAGATCGCCAAGCTGCGACGGCAACAGTTCGGACGTTCCTCGGAACAACTCGATCAGCAGATCGCGCAGCTCGAACTCACGCTGGAAGAACTCGAATCGCCAGCACGGTTTCGATTCTGGAGCCGTCGAAGCTGACGGATGAGCAGGTCTACCAACTACTTGTCTACGTGGATTCGGTCATGAATGTCGCTTGGAACACCTGGCTCGCCTATCGCGCGGGTGACGCTCCGGAAGAGAGTTGGGATGCCGCGCTCGAGTGGGTCGGCAGCTTCTTCTCGTATGACGCCGCGAAGATCGTCTGGAACCAGCACAAGGAGGGGTATCCAAAGCCGTTTGCGGATGCGGTCGATGCGTCACTGGCTCGTCATGGGGATACCATGCACCGAGTTTTGACGGGCTCGATCGCCGACATACGTAAGCTCCCGAATCGGAGCCAGACTGCGCCCTGACCTTCGCTACATCGACAACGTGCTGGCAAAGCCAGGCTGACCATTCCGTGATGGTGCGTCCCGTTCTACGCTTTGTTCATCCACAAAAGAGGGGATGGGATGAACTGGGATGCGATTGGGGCGATTGGGCAGATGCTGGGTTCCATCGCGGTGTTCGTCACGCTTTGGTATCTCGCGGTTCAGACGCGTCAGGTGAGGCAGGAAGTTCGGCACGCCATGGATCGAGGGATTACCGAGGATGCCAACAACTGGCTGTATCGGGTGATCGAGCATCCGGAGATCGCCGAGCTGTACCGAACGGGAATGAGGAAGCCGGACGTGGCCGAGCGCTGCACGTGGTTGCAATTGGCGGGTGTTAATCTCTTTCGGCAATGGATGGGATACGCAAAGTCTCGGTTCACGGCGGCCACAGCGGCGGCTATTGCAGCCACGCGATCGATCGGCTGGACGATGTGGTGCAGCGCTACGTCGAGCTCGGCTTCGACTGGATCTGCTTGACCGAGCATATGCCGACAGAGGATGTGCGCTTCATTCCGCGCGAAGAGCGGCGCGATGGATTGGACGTAACGGCGCTTCATGTCCGTTTCGACCGGTATTTCGCGAATGCGCGGAATCTCGCGGAGCGGTACCAGCGCGACATCCAAATCCTGGTTGGATTCGAGACGGAAGCCTACTCGGGTCATCAGGCGGAGATCCGCCGCCTCATCGCGCGACACGAGCCGGACATGATCGTCGGCTCGGTGCATCACGTGCACGATTCGCCGATCGACGGGACCATCGATGACTACAGGCGCGCGTTGGATCTCGCGGGGGGTGTCGAGGCGCTGTACTGCGAATACTTCGACGTGCAGCTCGATTTGATCGAAACGTTCCGACCGGCGGTCGTCGGACATTTCGATCTCATCCGGATGCACGATCCCGCGTACCTGCAGCGGTGGGAGCTGCCGGCAATTCGCGATCGGGCGCTGCGCAACCTCGAACTGATCCGGGATCTCGGACTGATCATCGATTTGAACGTGCGCGCGCTGACGAAAGGCGCGCTCGAACCGTACCCGTCAGCGCCCTGGCTGAGAGCTGCGGTCGACTTGGGGATCGACATAGTTCCGGGCGACGACTCCCACGGGGTCCGAAGTGTCGCGCTGAATTTTGAGGAAGGGGTCAGAGCGCTGGTGGCCTGCGGCGGCACGACGAGTTGGCGCAAGCCTCCGTTCGCGGCGCACGCGAAGTGATCGAGCGGATATTGCCGGGCCTGATGAACCGTCTGGCCCTACTTCCCGCGCGCGGCGCCCGATTTCCCGTGTTCAACTTTCCGCCGCAGCGCGGCCAAGCTTCGCGTCTGCATCGTCGCGAAGCCCGCGAGCCAGCCGTCTCTGATCTCCTTCAACGGTTGCGCGTTCAACGTGTAGTTCTGCGTTTTGCCGGTGCGCTCGACGTTCACGAGGCCGCATTCGCGCAGCACGCGCAGGTGCCGCGAAATGGCCGGTCGCGACGCGCTCGAGAAACGGCTCGCGATATCGCCCGCCGCCAGAACCTCGTGCGTCAGCAGCAGATCGAGGATGTCGCGCCGCGTCGGATCGGCGATGCCGGTGAATGCATCTCTAGCCCTCAACGATCGCCCTCAGCGCCTTTAGGTGTTTGATGTCCCAGCCTTCCTCATAACCCTGCAGATTGTCGGCTGCGTCGACACCGAGGCGCTCGAAGCCGTGGTGGAAGATCTCGACCTGCGTCGCGCCATACAGCAGCGTCAGACGGATCGTCCAGAACGTCGGCACCGGCCAGCGCATCGGGGCGTCGTGCCAGTTGCTCTCGAACGAGATCTCGCGCGCGGGCTCGTAGACGACAACCGATCCGCCGTAGTGCCGCAACACGCCGTCGATTTCGACGCTCATGTCTACACGGCCGTTGAGCCGCGGCTCGAACACGTGCAGCTGATGGCCGCGGCCGAACCACGCGCCGATACTTTCCAGCGACTGAAATTCGCGCCACACGCGTTCCGGCGACCCCTGAATCAGAATGCTCCGACGTACGTTCAGCAGGCCGATTTCCATTCCCATGGCGTTTGCCTCATTGAACCGATTGTCCGGACGTGATCATACGCGTAACAATATGGTTACGCAATATTTCGCAACGCCGCTGCTAAGCTGTCGCCAATGTCGAGCCCTCACCACCCGATGCGCCGGATCCGCGATCACGCACCCGCCGCGATCGCCTGCGCCTCTGTGGGGTTGTTCGGGGTGTTTGCCGCGATCCGGGGCCACGTGCCGGACTGGGATTTCCGCAACTACCACTGGTACAACGCGTTCGCCTGGTTGAGTGGGCGGCGCGGCTTCGACGTCGCGGTGGCACATCACCCGAGGCCGCGCATTTTCAATATGTTCTCCGACTTGTCGAGCTAGAGCAATTGAACAGTCTTACTAGCTCTCTGGCGAGTCACTTGAGCAATACATCCGGAAAAAGAGTTTGGAGCGAAGCGCGGGCACAACGTCCGAAGGCGTTCAGGGAGTACATCGAGAAAAACTATGTTAGAAACGCATGAAATGAAGTTGAAGCAGACTACGGAATCCGTCTCGCCGCTTGCTGGCGCAATCGTCACGCCAGAATCGCTTGGCAGCTTAACTTGGCGTTACACGTCGCAAGAGTAGTCTACTCGCCGGAGTTCAGCCTCGATCCACTACGCAATGTTCTTGGGAGGAGACCGTGAACTGGGACGCGGTAGGTGCAATTGGAGAGATCGCTGGCGCCGTGGCGGTCGTCGCTACCTTGATATATTTCGCGCGCCAAATCCGTGAGAGCACGGTTGCTCAGCAAACCAACACTGATTGCATGTTGACCGAGATCTTCAATCAGACTCACGTGGCCATTATTGGTGATGCAGACTTTGCGAGAATCGCAGTTCTCGCTCAGGAAGGTGAGATCACCGACCCGACTGATCGAGTTCGAATGAAATCCCTCACGATGATGATCATGAATGGCTACGCTTCAGCTTGGCGAGCCTACAAGGCGGGCCATTTGTCGCAACACTCCTACGACGAGCTTGTGGCCGACACACGTATTCTCTATGCGCCGGGAATCCTTCCCCTTGTTAGGGAAGATTTGATGATTCGGAATAAGGTCTTTGTGCAGGAGTTCCTGCCCGACTTGGCGGTGCCAACGCAAGGAGCTGGAAGGCGTGCCGTCTAGCATTCGCATGCAGCCGATCATCAACCAAAGCGTCATCAAATTTGCATACGCAAATTCGTCGCCTGTCTGGTGCGCGGCTGATGCTGGCTATATGGACCTCTCCCCCTAGTCAACTTGTTGTGAAGCTACATTCTTGACGTCTCCGGTTTGGCTGGTGTCATCGAAGATCTGGCGAACTGCATGTCTATATTCCGCTGCTTTTGAAAGAACGGAACGTTCCTGTGGGGCGGGACCCATAATAATTTGACTAGGTGGCGGAGTGTAGTCACGTCGAACCCGAGCCCTCCTTCCGATGCTAATTCCAGCTCGAAGGGGGTCCTCGAAGTCGGAAACGGAGACCGACCACGCCAACAATGCTCATAGGGCGGGCAGTTGGCGAAGTGAGAATCCCAACGAGGCCGCGGAGGTGCGGTAAGCCTTTGAAAGAATGGAAGGTTCTTAGGGCTCACCCAAACCGAGGCAAAATCGTCTGACTAGATGGCGGAGCGGACGGGACTCGAACCCGCTCAGCGGGTACGGGCGGGTATATTGGGGTACGTAACTCGTTGATTCCACGCAGTTGGGCACGCTGGCGTATTCGTTGCGTGCGCCAAAGTGTGCCCGCAAGTGTGCCCGCTCGATACAACGTGCAACTCGATGGCGCTGTTTACTGTGAATAGCGCAACCATTATTTCAAGTTGATTTTGCTTCGGTTTGGATCTACCCGCCGCGCTATTGTCGTTGCCTTAGTTTTGATGGAGGGGCGGTAATGCGGGAGGCTGCGATCGTCGGTTGCTGGGTGATCGGTTTGACCGTCCTCATAATCTGGGGAGTGTCAAAGCTCCTAGGACGATCGAGCGATCCTGCTGCAGCTCCGGCCGTGTTGGCCGAGGAACCTGAGGCTCCGGCTGTATGTGAGCCGGGCGATCGTTGTTGGGTCGAAGAGAATCGATCGACAGCGCAACTGGTTTGCATGAATGCGGTCGAGCACAGCGCGCGGTATCAATTCAAATGGACGAGTGGACTAATGCATCCGCGGTTCATTGGCGCAGACCAGCAGGGCGGTCTCGTCCGCGTTCGAGGTGATCAGGTCAAGATGCAGAATGGGTTCGGGGCTTGGGAAAACGAGATCTACACTTGCTTATATGATCCCAAGAAGAAACAACTGGTCGACTTCAAAATCGCGCCAGGAAGGTTTTAACCAAGCGCTCAGTACCAACGCGCTACCCGATGCGCAACGTCAGCGCGTGCTCGCGCAACTGAAGCGAATGGTTCGGGAGGACCAGACCAAGACCGCCCGGCGCGGTGCGACAGGCACTCTATTCTGACTGGGTTCACGCTAAGGCTGCGTTCTTCGCGAGGCGAGCCGACTCTTGTTCGGCGTTTGCGTTCGCTTGTGTACGGCCCCACCGCAAGTCCGTCCGGCGACAGGAAATACCATCCTCGATGCAGGTGGAAGAAGCGGATCGTTCGGAACCATTCGCGGAAATCGTTCGGGTCCATTGCACAGTTCGTCACGTGTGACAGGCGGACATTGTCGGTGCAAAACCGTTTGCACAGGTTCGTGCCTTGTCATTGGAAGTTGCCCGCATTGTTCGATTTCTGAACGGCCGAGTCACCGCGCCCGGCGCGGCGTCACACCTGAGGGCTACCCCACCCAGCCACTCGCCGCTTCAGCGATCTGTACAGCACGCTCCCGCAGTTCGGCCGGCAACCGGTGGTCGACGACCGCGACGAACCGCTGCTCGCCAAATCCGCTGACATGCGCGTGAACGCAGTGAGGATTGATGGCGTTCGCATCCCGCTGGCCGAAGTACTGAATCGAAGCGGTGTCGGTTTGTGCACGTACCATAGCCGTCGGCGACTGGGATGGAGCGAGGTGCGCGCCGCTACAACACCAGCCCTTCCCGGCCGGCCGAACGCCAAAACAGAACCGCTCTACGCCTACCACGGCAAGCAGATGTCCCTGCACGCCTGGTCGAAGAAACTGGGGATCAACTATCGAACGCTTCTGCAGCGGATCAATCGCGGGCTTTCGTTTAACGAAGCGATAGAACATCCGTACTACGGACGGTTGCCAGAGAGATAGCGTCCTGCCAATAACCGCGCTCGGTACGACCTCCCTAGAATCCCACGCGCATTCGCGCGCCGGAAGTAGAAAACCCGCCACCTGGGCGGGTTCTCTACGACATAGCTAGGTCGTTAGGCGGAGCGGCGGCGCAAGACACCGAGTCCGAGAAGGCCAGCGCCGAGCAGTGCGAGGGTTCCCGGTTCCGGTACCTGAGCCACTCTTGCGGTGGAATAATTTCCCTGAAGCCGGCCGCCGCCCCCGTCAAACCAACTGCCGTCGGACTCCAGGCGCAGATCAAAGTAACCGGTGTAAATGACCGATATTTGGGACAAGAAGTTGGGACCGCCACTGAAAACGCCCGGGCCATAGCTTGACGAAGCATCATTCGCGCCACCCGGGAATGGGCCAAACGCACCTAGATTGAGTGTGAAGTTCGAGATGGATGTCCCGCTATCGTCCCAGTTGAACGACCCAGTAGCGCCGGGCGTGCCAGTTAGAGTGATTGTGTAGGGGATTATCGCCGCTTGCGCAGTCGACGCGCTGATTGCGAATACGAGTGCCAACGTGGCGAATGAAAGTCTTGTTCTCATCATGTCTGATTCGACCTTGTTGTTTTTCCGTATAAGTGAAACGCAAGCAACTTTCGCTCCAGGAAGTTGAACGCCATGATTTCATATAGTTAGGCTCACCCGAAATGCTTCGGTGTAAGGAAACCTGACGAATACGGAGCGATATGATGGGGCAGTGTAAAGGATCACGACACAGAGAGAGCCTCCTTCGGAACCGCTTGGCGCAGCGCCTTTCTAGACTCGCTGGGTCGCTGGTCGTATTGCTCGAATCAATCGACGAAGGCACCGAGAAGGAAGCTGCTAGAGAGATACGCGCGGCGCTCGATGTAGACCTGACGGACGCCGCGCACAGCTAGATCGCTACGATCCGATGTCGGTATTGGCCGCCGGTTTCGAGTTGGCGTCACGCCGCACGCCCTGATCTGAAGAGCCAGATAGGCCAGCGTCAACACCGTCAGCGCGCCGATCATCTCCCCAACCGCCCCAATCGCATCCCAGTTCATCGCACCACTCCGGTTGATTCTGCAAGGGTACCCCGTGCGCCGTGAGCCTTTCGCGGTTGCGTCCAATCGCCAATTCGCTTCATTCTTCGGATTCCACTGAACGGCTGCGCGACGTGCTTCCGAAGATCGAACCCGTGAAGCTGGTCCAGCAGTCGTCACCGTTCGATCACGACGAGTGGCTGTTCGAGATTAAGCACGATGGGTTCCGAGCGCTCGCGTACATCGACGACGGCAAGTGCAAGCTCGTCAGCCGCAACAATTTCGACTACAAGCGTTTCGCTGATCTGATGGCAGTGATGCCGCACGACATCAGAGGAAAGAGCGCAATACTCGACGGCGAACTCGTCGTGCTCGACGACGCCGGTAAAGCGCAGTTCTACGATCTGATGCACGGACGCGCGCCTGCTCTGTTCGCTGCGTTCGATCTGGTTTGGTTGAACGGAGAGGACTTGCGCGAGATGCCTCTGCATCAACGAAAGAACAGTTTGCGCAGGCTCATCAAGAAGTCGGCAAAGCGAACGTTCTTCGTTGACCACATCAGAGGCGAAGGGAGCCTGATGTATCAACAGATCTGCGAGATGGATATGGAAGGCATCGTCGCCAAACCGCTGATGAGTTCGTATCGGCCCCTTCGCGGTCAGACCACCTGGATCAAGGTGAAGAATCCTAAGTACACGCAGGCCGAGGGGCGGAGCGAACTGTTCAATGGGCGAAGGGGATCATGATGACCTCGGAAGTCGACGACGTGCCAATGTCGGCTGAACCCAAGTTGCCTGAGAGCACGAGTCGGTGCATCGTCTGCCGGAGCGAGATTCCCAGCGACGCACGAATCTGCGTCCAGTGCAGCTCGTATCAGCAACCATGGCGAAACGGGCTTCGGTTTTGGAGCACGTCCATCGGTTTCATCGCATTCGTATTGGCCGCCGCGTCCTATTTGGCCGAACAGACGCCCACCATACTCAAGACGATCTTTCCTCCTGTCGAGCTAGAGTTGGTCTCCCTCCGGTCGGATGGGATTGCCCTCTCAAACAAAGGCCTGAAAGACATCTTCATTACGAACGTTCAAATGAACTATGGAACGGCAACGGGCTTTCGATATCTATCGGCAACCATCGCTCCGGGTACGATCGGCTTTGTTCCATTCACAGAGGAAACAAGCCCCCACGACGGCGACGGATATGAAGTTGTCGGTTCAAGTTCTGGCCTTACTGGGGCTGAGGTTCTCGATATTGCCTCGCACACGACACTGGATAGCTGCCGCTTCATCACATTCATGGATATGAGTGATCATGGAAGCGAGGCTCTGCTCGAGAAGGGAATGGCGTCCTTCCCCGCTCGCGCCATCATCTCCTACCATTCCTTGCAGAGTAATACGGACCAACGTCTTGAATTCGACGCGAATACGTTCCGAATCGTGCGATCAAGCGTTTGAAAAGGAACTGGAGCGAATTAAAGGCAAACGCTCCTCATCGTCAGCGCCAACGTCCAACGGTCCGCAATCGTGAAGGACCTGATTGCGCTCGGATTCATGCGACATCGAAAACTCCAGCCTGAATTCCAATATAGCTAGGGACGGTTAACATCCACACCGCGGCGGGGTGCCGGCTAACATCCCTACCCCCGGGTTTGCGTTTTCACGGTATCCCCCGTACCTCATCCCCTGTTTTTTTTCGCACGAATCGCCGCCTGAATCTCGCAATCTTGCTGCCTCGTTGTTTCGGTGGGGGAAGGTCCGAGTTTAACTCGGCGTCCGGCGCTCACAGCACAAATGGAATGATGAACTTCACGCGCCGCCGATAATCGACGTAAGCCGCGCCGAACTCGACGCGCATCAGCCGCTCCTCCATCAGACCTTTGCTGCACAACGACGCCACGATCAACGTGAACCCCAAGGCGTTGCCGAACGTGCCGCCGACCAGCGCGGTTCCGAACGCCGCGAGCGAAATGCCGGTATAGATCGGGTGCGCGACAAACGCATAGGGACCAGTGCGAATCACGCGCTGATCCGCGCTGATCCGCACCGTTGCGCTCCAATTCGCACCCAGCACGAAGCGCGACCAGATCGCGAACGCGACACCCAGCACGACGAACATGGTCGCCGTGGCTTGGAGCCAATCCGCCGAAGGCGCGAAGCGAATGCCTAGTGGGGCGAACACGTTGCGTTGGATCAGCATGAGCACGAACCCCACATACAGCAGGATCGTGTTCGGTATCGTGAACGCCCACGAGACAGTGCGCTTCGCTGGATGCAGGCGCCAACCGCTCACGCTCCAGTAGAGCCAGAATACGACCCAGCACATCGCAACGACGCTCCAGTACGAAGTCATGCCGGTCTCGCTTTCCGCTGGACTTTGCCCGTTGATAGCATTCGGACAGCTAGAAATAGAAAACCCGCCACTTGGGCGGGTTCTCTGCAACCCAACTGACTCGTTAGGCGGCGCGTTTGCGGCGCAGGAATCCGAGGCCGAGTAGGCCAGCGCCAAGGAGTGAAAGCGTTTCCGGCTCGGGAACCCCGATCACCCTGCCATCGATAGCAATATTGCGAATCGTAACGGTAGCGGAGTTTCCGGAAACTCCGAAATTGCTGGCTGTAAATGCCAAATCGTGGAGCGTACCGATGGCGGAGGACGTATTGATGGATCCTGACAGCCATCCCGTATTGCTTGGCTTGTAGTCGTTAAATTGCAACGCTCCAAGCAGTGGATTCGTGACAGTTGCATTGATACCCAGCCAAGAGCCACTGACGTAAACGACATCTGAAAACATATAGTCAAAGCTGATCGCGTTTCCCAACGTAAGCCCAGTCACCGGTTGGGTGCTCGTTGTAGGAATAATGAGATCCGCCGAAGCGTGGGGCGCGGCCGCAACAATCCACATAGCGGTAATGACAGCAAGCAGCTTCTTCATCGATTGATTCCCTTCAAAGCTAGTACGCACGCAATTGGGAAGCAAGATTAGAGCCAGAAAAACGTCTCCCCAAATCCGCAACAAAATCAAAACGTTGAAACCATACAATCGCGTCTCGTTCGCGGCTTCGCAGCTAACGTAAAGAAACGCGACACATTGGCGATTCGAAGCGTTTGGACGTGTAAATAAATCCGACAGCACCCCGCTGCCGTAGGACGGTTAAGTGAGTCCCACGACCACACAATACAATTGCTACCAACGATAAGTCACTGATTTGTCGGATTTCCTCTGTTGGTCACTGCGGTGCAGTTTAGGCGTTTGTGACGCCCTACTGTGCCAAAAGTGTGACAAGAGCGGGCTCAGCCCGACGCGCGTGCCGCTGCGACGGGCGCTACCCGCGTGCACGAGACCTAGCCCGGCCAGCCATCCCGCTGCAATGACAACAGCCACCACTCCCAACGCTTCGAGATCGTGATGAGCGCTTACAACCTCATTCGCATACGCAATCTGTTACTGGCACCGGATTAGCGTGAAGGAGATGGCAATGCGGCAACGAAACTCTTCAACACCGACCGAACAGAGGGGTGGCGCAGTATCGGGAACCGCGTTGGCCAAGACGTTTACCCATCAATTTCTCGGTGATGAACCTCTGATCCGAGAAAATGTCCAGTCATCTGCGCGTTTTTCAGCAGCCTGTTAGGGCACACGAAGGCAGTGTTCTTCAGCACGTATGCGCGTTGGATCGAAAGCGATGGTGATCGGCATCAACTCGATCTCGCGGTCGGGCAAAAACGTGCCCGCAGTGTGCCCGCTTCCAGCACCGAGATCGTAAGTGCTTGATCTAACGACTTGGAAATGGCGGAGCGGACGGGACTCGAACCCGCGACCCCCGGCGTGACAGGCCGGTATTCTAACCAACTGAACTACCGCTCCGAAACCAGGAACCAAGCCTGCGGCGCAGATCTACTTGGTGGGTGTTGCAGGGGTCGAACCTGCGACCTACGGCTTGTAAGGCCGCCGCTCTACCAACTGAGCTAAACACCCGGAAAAACCGCGAGCGGCGTATGTTACTGGCTCGAATGGGGGTGTCAATCAGCGGAGACCGCAGTAACGCTGTGTTCGGTCGGCGTGATATGAAGGCGCGCGTCGGTTACTTTTGCCATGTCGAATGTCCGGATTGATGAGCATGAGCGCGTTTGCCGACACGGTGTCGATCCGCCGTCCCGCATTGCGTTGGTTGCTGCCTGCCGCAATTTCCTTGCCGGCGACATTGATCAGTTGGATCCTCAACGAGGGCTTGCGCCTGGAAGTCGGCGTCGCGATGGCGGCGCTGATGCTGTTCGGATGGCGGGGTTTCGCTGCCGCCGCTGCCGCGACATTGATCGTCGATACCGTGATGGCACCGAACCTGGCGGTTGCGCTGTCTCTCGCACTCGCGACCGGAGTCGCCGGGGCCATATGCGGCCTTGCGCTGCAACGCGCCCGCGCAACGACGCCAGACAGTATCGAGCCGCGTTACGCCTGGCTGCTGCTGCTGGCAACCGGCGCTGCCGCGGCGACGGGCGTCATCGTGGCTCTGCCGTTCGCCAGCGCGATCGCGGGGCCAACCTCTCTATTTCCCGGTATGTGGGCAGGTGCGTTGCTCAGTGGTCCCCTGTTGATGGAATCCTGCACCGAACATCCTGATCGGCGCATGCAACTTGCGCTGACGCTCGCGTTGGTCACCGTCATCCTTGCCTCCGCCATTCCCATTTTCGGCGCGCCGAGCGCCGCATTGCTCGCATCCGCCGTCGCCGTTGCAATCGTGCCACTGGTCCTCGCAGTCGGCTTGGCAGATCGTCAGGCGCTGCAGCTGCGCGAAGCCCAAGCTGCGGGTCAGAGCGTGTTCGATACGATGATGCGCTTCATCCCGGTTGGGATCTTCCGCGTCGGCCTCGATAGCCGCCTGCGCTATGCGAATCCGATATTCCAAACATTGACGGGGCTGCCGAACGAATCGCTGCGCGGTTGGCTCGATTCCGTTCACGCTGTCGACCGTGACCGTGTTGCGCAGGCATGGGGCACCTTCGAATACAGCACCGGTATGTTCGACGAGACATTCCGAGTGGGTGCAGCGGGTGGCCGATGGATCTCGGTACGCATCGCGCCCGAATACGAGGACGGCGAGAAGATCGGCTATATCGGTACGATCAGCGACGTCACCATCCAGCGTATGTCCGAAGAAGCGCGCAATCGGTCCGACGCTCAGGCGCGCGCCGTCGTCGACAACGCCGTCGATGCAATCGCGACGATCAACTTCAACGGCGTCGTGTTGTCGTTCAACCGAGCCGCGACACGCATGTTGGGTTACGCCCCCGAGGAGGTCATCGGTCGCAGCATCAGCATGCTGTTGCCGGACGAGCACAGCCGGCACCACGACACCTACCTCGCCCGCCACCTCGCCACACCGCAAGCACGCATTCTGGGTGTCGGCCGCGAACTGGAGGCGCTGCGCAAAGACGGATCCATCGTTCCGATTCACCTGGCCATCAGCGAAGTCATCGTAGAGGGCCAGCACACATTCACCTGGATCATGCGCGACATCTCCCTGGAACGCGCAGATAAGGAAGAAATCCGCCGTCAGAACGAGCGCCTCAGCGTCACCGTCAGGAACGCGCCGATGGGTATCGTCACGTATCGCTTCGGCGAGACTTTCGCCTCCACCAATCGGGCTTTCGAGTGGATGATCGGCTACTCGAACGAAGAGCTACGCGCGCTCGACCTGGCGACACTGACGCACGCGGACGATCGCGATGAATTGAAACGATTGACCGACGACGCACGCCAGGGTCGCATCGAGCAGTTTTCCGTCCGGCTGCGGCTGCTGACGCGCGACGGCGCATCGGTTCACGTTGTCACTCATAGCGCGATCACACACGATCAGCACGGCACGCCGGACCTGATCATCGCGCAGGTCGAAGATCTCACCGCGGAGATGCAGGCCAAGGAAGCCGAACGCATCCACCAGGACCGCCTCACCCACGTTGCGCGCCTCAGCACGCTCGGTGAAATGACGGCCGGCATCGCGCACGAGATCAATCAACCCTTGACCGCGATCGCGATGTACGCGCGGTCGAGCGTTCGCATGCTCGAAGCGGGCACGCCGAAACCCGAACGGCTGCAGGAGGCCCTCGAAAAACTCTCGGCGCAATCGTTGCGGGCAGGCGCCGTCATCGACCGGGTGCAGCGCCTCGTTCGCAAACAGGAAAGCAAATTTGAGACCGTGCGTGTCAACGATCTGATCTCCGACATTCTGCGTTTGGCGGAGAGCGATGCGCGCGTGAACGATACCCAGATCTCGCTCGACCTTGCAGCCGATCTGCCCACGGTCGACGCCGATCCCATCCAGATACAACAGGTTCTGCTGAACCTGATTCGCAATGGCATCGATGCAATGCGAGAAATCGGCTGCCGCCACGGAAACCGCGTCGAGATCTCGACGCGCGCCGTCGACGATCTCGTCGAGGTCTCGGTATCGGACCTCGGCTGCGGAGTCGGCGCCGAGTTGACCGAGACGATCTTCACGCCGTTCGCGACGACCAAGCCCAACGGCATGGGAATCGGTTTGACGATGTGCCGCTCGATCATCCGCGCGCACGGCGGCCAGTTGAATTACTGGAACAACCCCGATCACGGAGCAACGTTCTGCTTCCAGCTACCCACGGAATCCTCGCATGAAGTTTGACCAACCCACTGTCTATGTCATCGACGACGACGAGGCTGTCCGCGATTCCATCAGCATGTTGCTCGATACTGAGAACGTGGAGCACGTCGTGTACGCGTCCGCAATCGACTTTCTGAACGCCTACGACGACTCGATGTGCGGCTGCCTCGTCCTCGACATACGCATGCCGGGGATGACCGGCCTCGAACTGCAGGACACGCTGAATCAACGCAGTGCATCGCTGCCCATCATTTTCATCACCGGGCACGGAGATATTCCGATGGCGGTCGAAGCCATGCGGCGCGGCGCGGTCGACTTCCTGCGCAAACCGTTTGGCGAAGACGATCTGTTACAGCGCGTGAACGAAGCATTGGCACAAGCAGCGGTCGGGCGCGAAGAACGCGATGCGCATGATGCCGCGCAGGAACATTTCGATTCGCTGTCGCCACGCGAAAAGGAAGTGTTCGAGCGCGTTGCAGCCGGGCAAGCCAACAAATTCGTTGCGATCGAACTGGGGATCAGCGAACGCACCGTCGAAATCCATCGCGCACAGGTGATGCGGAAGATGGGCGCGCGGTCGCTGGCGCAACTCGTGCGCATGAAGATCAATCTGGATTCGGAGACAATGCGCTGACGCAGCGCGCAGCACCACCCCATCACCTTCGGCCGAGAGGTTCAACATGGCGGGCGCCAACGCGTTGCAGGGATACGATCAATTCGAGTTCAACGACACGCGCTGGACGCGAACCGTCTACCGACGCGGCGTCGGGCCGGCAGTCGTCGTGATCCACGAAATGCCGGGGCTGCATCCGCTGGTGATCCGATTTGCCGATCGCATCGCCGCAGCGGGCATGACGGCGGTGCTGCCGAGCCTGTTCGGTTCTCCGGGCAAGACCGTGTCGATGGGTTATGCCGCAGCCGAGATGATCAAGGGCATTTGCATCCGGCGCGAGTTCAGCGTCTGGGCGACAGATCGTTCGAGCCCGATCGTCGATTGGTTGCGCGCCCTGTCGCGCGAGATGCATACGCAGTGCGGCGGCAACGGTGTCGGTGCCATCGGGATGTGCTTCACCGGCAATTTCGCGCTCGCGATGATGACCGAGCCTGCCGTCATCGCGCCGGTGTTGTCGCAACCGTCATTGCCATTGGCCGGTGGTCCTGGCGGCGCCAGACGCCGCGCCGCAATCGGCGTGTCGGACGCAGAGATTGCCTGCGCGAAACAACGCTTTACCGATGAGAATCTGTCGATGATCGGATTACGTTTTTATGGCGATTCGTTCGTCCCCGACGAGCGTTTCGACACGTTGAAGCGCACTTTCGGTGAACACTTCGAAGCGATCGAACTGGACCCGAAGGACGCACAGTCTAACACCGGTATGGCGCCGCACTCGGTGCTGACCATGCACCTGCGCGACGACGACCCGGCGGGGCCGACCAAGCGGGCGGAACAACGCGTGATCGCGTTCTTTCGTCAACGTCTCGGCGTGGGTAGCTAACGGCGCTTTGCCGCTCACTCGATCACGGGCCTGGTCTTGACGAACGCACGCCCCGCTCTGACGAACCGAATCGGCATCGGCTGACCCGCCGGCAGGCGCAGCCAGTCCCATCGCGTCAGACGATTTCCGAGCACGTCCGCCTCACCCGACAACATCAGTATCTCCCGCGGTGCCGCGGCGGCGCCAAACGAATGGTCCGCATCGGCGCCGCCATCGATCAATGTGACTTCCTCGATTCCGAATCGATGCAACGGATGCGACTGTATTGATCCGTCAGACGAGTCCGCTCGAAATCGAGTGGTATCGATTACGACCGATTCCCGATCGTCCACTTGGAACTGGCGCAGTTTGACGAACAGCGTGCAGCCGGCATCGGAACGCGGCGCATGCCGACTACCGGGCGGGTTTCGCACATAAGATCCCTGCGGATAGGTTCGATGCTCGTCGGCAAAGATGCCGTCCAGAACTAGAAACTCTTCGCCGCGCTCGTGCAGATGCCCGGCGAATCGCGAATGCGGCCGGTAGCGCACGATGCTGGTTGCCACCGCAACCTCATCGCCGATCCGGTCGAGCATCACACGATCGACACCGGCCTCGGGAGACGCGATCCATTCGTGCGTCTGCGCGCGGACTACGACCGCGGTTTCGAAATCGGCGCGAACGCGAAGCGCCATCACGCCGCCCTCTTCTGTTGGATCCGGACGGCTACTTGATGCGAACGGTCAACACGTCGCACGGGCAGCCGTGCAGGACACCGGTTGCAGTCGACCCGAGCAACAAACCGAGGCCGTGCCGGCCGTGGGTACCCATTACGATGAGATCGACATCCAGTTCAGCCGCCATTTCGCGGATCTCGTGTGCCGGATTGCCGCGCCCGACATAGGTGCGATTCGCCGGGATGCCGAGCACCTTCGCGTATTCCGCGATCCGCTGCTGAGCCTGGCGCACCGCGTCCGCTTCGATCATCGCCGCGTCCGAAGACAGCGCGGCGACGTCGAAGCCCGAGTACACCTGATTGATCGGTTTGACGACCACGATCAGCGACAACTTGGCACCGTTTTGCTGTGTCGTTTCGCGCGCCTGATCCAGCACCTGTTGCGCTTCGTCCGTCAAATCGATCGCGGCGAGAATCTTCGTGTAAGCCATGCGTGCCTCCAGCACCAACGTCGAACAACAATACGGCTTCGCACATCAAATACAACCGGTCACGTTTGCCCGCCGCGATGATTTTCGCGACCATGGCGTCCCGCATACCCGTGGAGAGCGAATCGTGCCCGACCTGACCGCATCGCTGATTGAATCCTTACGCGGTCTCGACACGCCGACCGTCTGCAATGCGCTGGAGTTGTTGGCGCCGCGGCGGCGCGGTTGGGGCTTCACGGTCGAGCCGTTGGTGTGCGTGCGTCCGGCGCTGCCGAGCGTCGTTGCGGTGGCTCGCACCGCAACCATCCGCGCCGCGCATCCGACGGACCTCGATGGCAACGCCGCACGCGATTTGAATGACGCGTATTACGCCTATATCGACACCGGGCCGCGTCCCAGCGTCGTAGTAACTCAGGACCTCGATGCGCCGCACGCCGGCTACGGTGCATTCTGGGGTGAGGTCAACACTCATGTACATCGCGGTCTCGGGTGCCAAGGCGTCATCACGGACGGCAGCGTTCGCGATCTGCCCGATTGCGCAGAGGGTTTTCAATTGCTCGCCGGGCGCGTCGGCCCATCGCACGCGTTCGTTCACGTGGTCGATTTCGGCAAGCCCGTCAGCGTGGCCGGTATGCGCGTGCGCGACGGCGACCTGATCCATGCCGATCAACACGGCGCCGTTGTGATTCCCTGGGATGTCGCCGAGCGTGTGCGCGATGCGGCCGGGCAGATCGCGCGACGCGAGCGGATCATCATCGAGGCCTCCAAGGAGCCCGGCTTCGACTCGAACCGGCTGCGCAAAGCCTGGGGAGATGCAGCGGAGATTCACTGATCCAGCGCCGTTGACCCCGTTTCGTCGATCCTCTAACGTGCGCGCCGCACGTAACCGTGCGATCAATCTGGAGGTGAGATGGATACTTCGACTCAGCGTCGATGGGCCGCGCTTTGCGCCGCGTGCCTGAGCCTTGCACTCATCGCGTTTGCGCACGCCGATACCATCACGACGACCGACGGTGCCCGCCTGACGGGAATCATCAACAAGATCACGCCGAAATCGGTGGAGCTGAAGACGACCTATGCCGGTACGCTGACAGTGGCGATGGACCAGATTGCGTCGCTCGATACCGACACGCCGCTGACAACGCAACTCACCGACAGCACGACGGTCACCGGCACGACGGTGCTCGACACCGATAAGACGCTGCATGTCACCAGCGACTCCCTCACCTCGTCGGCAGCGCTGGATCAGCTGCAAGCGTCCTGGCTGCCGGATGCGACACCGCCCCAGGAATCGCTGTTCGACACGCGCCACTGGGTCTATCAACTCGGTGCCGACCTCAGTGGCAAGAGCGGCAACTCGGACGATCAGACGACCAATATCGTCGGCGACATGACGCTCGTCAGCAAGGTCGACGAGCTGCGCTTCTACGGTTCGTACGACACCGCACAGCAGGACGGTGACAAAACTTCCGATGAGACCATCGGAGGCACATCGTACACGGCATTCATGTACGACCCCTGGGGCTGGTACGTCCGTGGCGAATTGGAGAAGGACAAGTTCGAAGGCATCGATCTGCGGACAACTCTGGGTCTTGGCGGTGCGTATCGGGCCGTCAATAGCGATGTACATACGCTGAGTTTCAGGCTCGGCCTGGGCTATCGCCACGAGTCGTACGACAACAACGTAGAGAGCGATGGCTCGGCGACGCTCGACAGCGGACTCAATCATCACTGGGTCATCAAGCCGTGGCTGACGATGGACAACCTGCTCTCATATGCGCCCGCACTCGACCACTTCAGCAACTATCTCTTGATCCACGATTCGGCATTGATCATGCCGATCGGTGCCAGCAAATGGACGTTGCGTCTCGGCCTGCAAAACGACTACAACAGCCAGCCAGCGCCGGGCCGCGACGAGCTCGACACGACCTGGTATACGCGGGTGCTGGTGCGTCTCGAATAGCGAATGCCTACGCCTGTTTCGGTATTACCTGCTCACGATCGAGTGCGATGAATTTGGTCCACACCTGGTCCATTTCAGGTTGCCAACGATCCAAGACAGGGGAGCGGGCTGCGGCGTCGTCGAGTCCGCGCACGTGCTTCAAATAGAGATACATGAATGCTGACACACGCGCGTTGACGACGCAGTGCACCCACACTTTGTTTCCCCGAAGCGCTTGCATCGTGCCGAAAAAGGTATGCAGGTCTTCGATCGTCGGTTGCGTGAACTCAACCGGGATATGGACATAGCTCATGCCCAGACCCGTGACCACACTCCCCTCGTCGGCGATCGCACGTTCAGACGTCGGCAGCGCGAGGTTAACCACGGCGCGATAGCCGTGCCGCGCGATCAGTTCGAACTGGTCTCGTTTCGGCTGGCCCGACGTTCCGACGTCGTCGGTAAGCTGAACAAAGTTCTTGATGTCGCTGAGATCACTCATCCCGCTCACTCCTCATCCGATTAACTGTTGCGCGGTCTACGTCGAGTGCGCGTTCGATGCGCCGATCCGGAATCAGCCACATCAATGCGACGAATACATAAATGCTGCCGGAAACCCACGGTGCAACGAACGCCGTCGGAATTGCCAGCGCATAGAGCAGCGGCGACACCTTGCCCTTGACGTCGCGGCCGAGCGCAGCCCGCAGGACGGAATCGGGGCCTTCCGTGCGCATGATGGTTCGCTGCAGAACGGTGTATGCGATCGCAGCCATCAACAAGATCACGCCGTACAACCCCGTCGGCGCCGCGGCAAAGTGATTCTCGCCCATCCACGCGGTGACGAACGGAATCAACGACAACCAGAACAGCAGGTGCAGATTGGCCCACAAGACCGCTCCGCTGACGTGGCGCGTTGCATGAAACATATGATGGTGGTTGTTCCAATAAATGCCCACATACAGAAAACTCAGAATGTAACTCAGCAGCACCGGCACCAGCGGCATCAGTGCCGCGGCGCTGTCACCGTGCGGCACTTTCATCTCCAGCACCATGATGGTGATGATGATCGCGATCACCCCATCGCTGAAGGCTTCGATACGACTCTTGCCCATTCGTACTCTCAGGTTGGATCGCGCCTCCATTGAGGCGTCAGTGATCGACAGACCGATAGAACTCGACATAGAACAGCACGCTGCCGATTGGCTCGACATGATGCTCCACCTCCGGTACTACGATGCCCGGTCGACTCGGCGACAGCTCGAAATCGGCCTGCAGCGAATCGACCCGATACCTCAGGGTGCCGCGCAACACCACGATCTTCGCCCAGACGCCGGCGCGCGTCGAATGACTACGCCGCAAGCCCACCGGAATAGTCGTCTCGTCGAATTGGCGAGTTCTCTGGTACGCGACATAGGTGTCCGGCCACTCGAATCGATCACACCGAACGCAGTCGAGCGACTCGCCGAGCATGCCGTCCCGGCCAGCGTGCGTGGTGACCCATTCCCGCACGATGAATGGCGGCTTGTGCCGAACGTGCTGCGCGTGTCCGCAATCGAGTTCGGCGAACCAATCTCCGTCTGTGTCGGTTCCAAACCCGACGATCTGCCGTTTCAACGCGTTGTCCGGCTACGCGTCGGTACCCGCGCGTGCGGCCGCACACGCCCGCGCGAGACGATTGATGTCCGGCGTCTCGAGGACGTTGCGCGAGTCTCCCACTCGCGCCGCTTCGATCATCGCCTGGCCGAGATCCTCGGTCGTTGTCACATGGTTCGGAGCGATCCGTTTCAGCATTGGATACAACGGCCCGACGATGCGGTAGATCCACCGATACAACGCGGTTTTCGAGCGCGCTCCTTTCAGCGGCTGGATGAACCCCGGCCGAAACATGTACGCAGCTCTGAACGGCATCGCCAGCAACGCGTGTTCGGTCTGGCCCTTCACGCGGGCCCACATAACCGAACCTCGGCCGCTGCCGTCGGTGCCCGCCCCCGAGATGAAGCAGAACACCGAATCCGGACTCTCGGCAAGAATCTCTTTCGCAGCCGCCAATGCGAAATCGTGAGTGACGCGCCGATAGTCTGCTTCGGCCATGCCGGCCGACGACACACCGAGACAGTACAAGCACGCATCGGCATCCGCGAAATCCGCGCACACCGGAGCGTAATCGAGGAAGTCGTCGTGCACGCGTTCGACGAGCTTGGAATGCGTCACCCCGCTCGCGTAGCGGACGATCGAGACGACCCGTTCTATGCGCGGATCAGCGAGGCATTCCAGTAGCACACCCGACCCGATCATGCCGGTCGCGCCGAACAGAATCACCCGCATGACACGCCTCCGTTGGTCCGCGATGCGGTATTCGGCCGCGGCGGTTGGAGGTCAATCCTATAGTGGTTTCACCGGAACCCACAGCTCGCATTCGAAGATGCCGGTCTTCGCGTCGACGCTGGACCCACCGGGGTAGTATTCGATCATCGGCCGCTCGTCCATCTGCATCGCGCTCGACGGCAGCCAGTCGCGGAACACCTCGTTCCAAGCCGCGCCGATGTCACCCGCCGTGCCCTTGAAACTTCGCACCGCGTAACGTCCTTGCGGCAACACATTGATGCCGGCCGGCGGCTTTGCAACGAAATCCTCCGGCACCTCGACGCAGGCGTCGTAGCGGCATTTCTCCGGCGGTGTGACCGACGGATTGTCGAGACCGATACCGAAGCGCGGCTTGTCCGCCAATCCGTTTGTCGCAAGCCATGGGAAAACGGTATTGCCCCAGAACGCGCCAACGGATGTCCCGAGGGGACCGACGTTGCGCAGAAACGCAACCCGGGTGGCGGGAAAGTCGACGACCTTGACGTGCATGTTGATCTCCTCGAAGAACTGATCGGAACGTGCATGCTGCACCACATCGGATGTCGAGGCCTGTCTCGCCTTGCGCTGAAACTGACTCCGATTGCGGTCGCCCTCGACCATGCGAATACGCTCGGTCCGCGCGCTTCCGGCGTCAGGCGACATGTTGCGCCACGCCGTGGGGGTGCAACCGAAGCGGACCTTGAACGCACGTGCAAACGCCTCCCCAGAGCCAAATCCCACGGCGAGCGCAACGGCCAGCACCGATACATTGCGCTCGGTGGCCAGGCGATCCGCGGCCCGATCGAGTCTGCGACCGCGCAGATAGTCACCGGGTGTCTCACCCATCCATGCTGCAAACACGCGATGAAAATGAAACGGCGAAAAGTTCGCGACCTTGGCGACTGCCTCGAGATCGATTTGTTCGTCTAGGTGCGCGTCGATGTACTCGAATACCCGATTCAGCCGCCGCGAATATTCCGAACGGCTCGACTGGCGCGACAGCGCGGGATCCGCACGCACGGCTGTATCGGTGCGCGCGCTCATCATGTCGGACGGAGCCCGTTCCAGGTATTGCGGCAGGCCATCGTTGATCTCATACCACGGCGCCTTCGACCCAACGAACGCGTGAAAGCCCGGCCGAATGTTCGGCAGATCGAGCAGCGTTCCCAGCGGCACGTGGACCCGCTCGCCGCTCCGCAGGAAGATCAAGACATTCGTGCCGCAGGTCGTACAGAATTTGACTCGATCGCCATTGCGCGATCTGAACGCATTGATTCGTTCGTTACCCTTGACGATGGTCAACTTGGACCGATCGATGCCTGCAAACGCGCTGAACGCAGAGCCGGTCGCGGTGCGGCACATCGAACAGTGGCAACAGCCCGCATAGAGGAACGCGTCCTCGACCTCGAACCGGACATCTGTGCAGACGCACTGGCCTCTCAGCATGCGATTCATCGTCGCCGCTGCGCGCCGCTAACGCCCACGCAATGCCGCGCGCCGCTGCAGACTTTCCTTCGGCCAGTACTCGGATGCCTTGTAGTATTCGGCAACGGCCGGCATCTTCGCCGGCAGCACCACCCAGGGCAGTTTGGACGCCGTGAAGATATGGATGTCCGGCGGTACCCGCTCCGGTTCATTCAGCGTGCCAACGCGCACGAAGCGCACCGTATCTCCGGCACCCGCATAGTTGCTCCACAACGCGATCCGGCATGTCGGACAGCGATTGATTTTCTGGCCCTTACCGCTGTTCGACGGCGTGTCGATTACCTCGATTTCGCCTTGCAGCAGCTCGACGCGATCCGCCTCGATCATCGCATTGAGCGCGAACGCCGTCCCTGTTTCTCGTTGACACCAGGTGCAGTGGCAGCAATGCACGAACAGCGGCGTCGATGTCATACGATAACGAACCGCGCCACACGTACAGCTCCCTTCGTAGCCGGTGGTCATGAACCGCTCCCGATCGCATTGCCTGACGAGACTAGGACCCGTTGGGTGTTGCTATCGACCGCCGCTGATTTCGCATTCACCTTCGATTTCCACTGGAATGTCGAATGGCAGTTCCGCCATGCCGACGGCGCTGCGCGCATGCGCGCCTGCGTCCGGACCATACAGTTCGAGAATCAGATCCGAGAACCCATTGATAACGCTCGGTTGCCGATTGAATGCCCGCGCCGAGTTCACCATCCCGAATATGCGCCCCCAGTTGTGCACCCGATCGAGGTCGCCGAGCGCGCGCTGCAGACTACCAAGAATCGACAAGCACGTTAGTCGCGCTGCAGCGTAGCCCTGCTCCACCGTCAAATCGCGGCCGAGTTTGCCGAGCGGCGTCGCAATGGAACCATCTGGATTCTGCGGACCATGGCCAGAAATCAACGCCCTTGTTCCGACGATTCGAACAAACTGAAACTGAAACGGTAACACCACACCATGCGGCGCGACCATCGGCGGCGGCAGTCGCAGACCCAGTTCAGACAGCCTCGCCTCGACGCGCCCCATGGTTATTCCATTGATGATCGGCGGATTAGATCGACGGTGGTGCGGTGCTGCACGCTAGTCAAGCCGACTCCCGAACACGCGCTTCACAGCGAGGCCGTCGAGATCGACGCCGTCGAGGCAACGCACGTTGATGCTCCAGCCCGAGAAAGGTTCCACCCCTTGGTTCGCCTCAGATGCGGTTCGCGTGCGCGGCCGGCGAAACGGCAAGATACCGCACGTCGGGCAGAAGTAGTCCTCGGCGGTAAACGTGTGCCAGCGATACAGCGTCAGCTCTTCGAGCGACGTCAACATCCGGACCGCTTCCTCCGGTACGCGATGGATCAACGCGCCGCGCCGCCGGCAGACAGAGCAGTCGCAGACGCGCACGTGATCGAGATCGACGTCGACCTCGAACCGCGCGCGGCCGCAATGGCACGATCCGGTGTACGTTTTGCGCATCGGTGCCCCGTTACGTCGCCAATCTCTTGATGAACGTCCTGCACGTACCGATGCGCTGGAAGCCGCACGATTCATACAGCAGCTGCGCCGGCGCATTGAAACCGGCGGTGCCGACGCGCGCCGTCAGCATGCCCTTGGCCCTCAGCCGACGGAACCCTTCGTGGATGATCTCGCGTCCGACACCGCGCCCGCGCCACTCGGCGCGCGTGCCGACCGGTTCGTACGAGCCGATGCCGGATTCGAGATCGGTCCAACATATGCAGTAGCCGGCGAACGTGCCGTCGGACGTTTCGAGGACGATGTCGAGTTCAGGGTCGTAGACCGCGCTCTCGCGGATCCGGCGATAGGTGTCCATGCTCCACATGCTGCGCAGCCACGATGCGCGGTGGCAGGCAACACGTTCATCGAGATCGTCGTCGGTCACGTGACGCAAGCGCATGCCGCGCCCGAGTCGGCTCGGAGGAACGGGTGCGTTCAGATCGCGCCTGTAGTCCGGCATAAAGTGCCGCGTTGGCTGGAAGCCGTTGGCCGCGAGAAACGCAACGCGCGATGCATCGCTGTCGAATGCCATGGCCGTCAGGCACAGGCCATCATCGGGTTGCGCGGCGCGCGGCCGATTGATCTCGTTGGTCCACTCGTCCATCGACGTCAGATCGACGAAGCGCGGATACGCCGGCGCAAACGCACGCCGCCGGGCTTCGCTCCACGCGAGCATCTCGGCGGCGAGCGAATGCGCGTAGCCGAGATCATCGCGGATGTCGAACTCCATACCCGTGGTCGGCTCGAACCACACGTATCCGGCAATGCCTGCATCATCGAACCACAACCGCAGGTTGTCCTTGGGTGCGGATCCGGGCAGGCGCCACGCGACGTCGCTGGACATCATATAGATCGGGCAGGGCGCACGCGTGACCGCGACATGGGATACGAAGGCGAGCAACGCAGACAGATCGGATCGCGTGAACACGCGTGCAGCAATGGCCATTGGATTACCCTGAAAACGAAGCCTGCTGCGGCCTCTGCTCTCGTTCTCGAATGCGGTCGCGCGTGGCCAGCATCACGTGCCGTATCCACACCGCCAGTGCAATGCTGACGCCGAACGCCGGCACCGGCGACACATTGACGACTACGGATGGCGCCGTCGGCTCGCTCAATAAGCCCCCTGGCGTTCGAAATACCGGCGCGGATTGTCCACCAGCATCTGCTGGATCTGATCATCCGTCACGCCCTTCGCCCGCAGCATCGGCAGCACGTCCTTGGAAATGTGCAGATAGTTCCAGTGCCGCATCATCGGTGGCGGCAGCTCGCCGGGAATCCAGTCGAGATAGCAGGCTGCGTCGTGGCTCAGCACCATCCGGTCCGCATAACCGAGGCGGCACAGCTTGGCGACCGTTTCGACGCGCTTTTCGGTTGGCAGCAGCACATCGATACCGAACCGGTCCATGCCGATGAAGCTGCCGTTGGCCATGATTTCTTCCAGGTAGGAGATGTCTTCGCTATCGCCGCAATGACCGATCACCACCCGCGACAGATCGACGCCCTCTTCCTTGAAGATCTTCTGTTGTTCGAGCCCGCGCTTCGTCGCCGCGTGCGTGTGCGTGGTGATCGGCACGCCGGTCTCCCGGTGCGCCCGCGCGCAGCAACGCAAAACCTGTTCGACGGCGGGTGTGACGCCCGGTTCATCGGTCGCGCATTTGATGACGCCGGCTTTGATGCCTGTGTCGGTGATACCTTCGCGAATGTCGCGCACGAACATCGACGTCATGAAGTCTTCATCACGCATGTTGAAGTAGTGCGGCAACACATCGAATGTATAGAGTCCGGTTGCCACGACGATGTTCAGGCCAATCTCGTCGGCCACGCTCTTGATACGCGGAATGTAGCGGCCGAGGCCGAGCGCGGTCGGATCGAGAATCGTATCGATGCCGGCCTGCTTCAGCTCGTTGAGACGCTTCACCGCATCTGCGCGTCTGACCTCCTCGTCACCCCATTCCGCCGGATAGTTTTGAGAAATCTCGGTGGAGATTATGAATACGTGTTCGTGCATCAACACCTTGCCGAGCTGATGCGTTTCGACAGGTCCTTTGGCAGTTTCTATGGTGGGCATGGCGTCTCCTGTTCGGTCGCGCTGAAGATGCTCTGCTCGTCGCAGAGCTGTGTTTCGTCACTTTAAGATATCGTAAGCCCAGCGTCCCGATATCGTCAGCACGATTAGCCACAAGACGACGATGCACCCGGCCGCGGCGTAGCTGATCGGCCGCTCGACGGCCGCCTCCGCGCGCGCCCGCGCCGCTTCCATGACGTTCGCCGGAACCAGCCGCACGATCAGCGCGAGCCCGAGCGGAACCAGCACCAGGTCGTCGAGCAGGCCAACGATTGGAATGAAGTCCGGGATCAGATCGATCGGACTCAGCGCGTAGGCCGCAACCAGCAGCGCCAGCAGGCGCACGAACAGAGGGGTACGCGGATCGCGGGCCGCGAAGTACACGACCAGTGTGTAACGCTTCAGCACATTGGCACGAGCCGTCAGCGCCGCTATCCATTTCACCTGTCGATCTGGCCTCTGCACTACACTACGACGCCGACGCTACAATCCAGGCGACACTCACGAGGGGAACACCATGATCGATCCGAATTTCATCGCGGTATCACCAGAGGACGTCGGAATCGACGCCGAAAAGCTCGACGCGCTGCTGACGCGCGCCGCCAAGGAAGTCGACGAAGGATTGTTGCCGGCGTGCCAGATCGCGATCGCGCGCCACGGCAAGATCGCGGCGCTGGCGAGTTTCGGCACCGCGAACGACGAATCGCTGTTCAACGTCTTCTCGTCAACCAAGGCGATCACCTCCGCCGCGGGTTGGCTCGTCATGCAGGACGGCAAGCTGGACGTCAGCGAGCGCGTCGCCGACATCGTTCCCGAATTCGGCACGCACGGCAAAGATGCCATTACCGTCGAGCAACTGTTCACTCATACCGCCGGATTCCCGCACGCGCCATTTCGGGTGTCCGAGTGGTTCGACCACGCGCGTCGCATGGAACGCTTCGCTGAATGGACACTGAACTGGCCGGTGGGTTCGCGCTTCGAATACCACCCGACGTCGAGCATGTACGTCATCGCCGAGATCATCGAACGACGCAGCGGCATCGCGTTCGACGAGTTCGTCCGGCAGCGTATTTCGAAACCACTCGGCTTGCCGGACATGTACCTGGGCTGCCCGCCCGAGCAGCATCACCGCATCATCCCAGTTACCCACACGGGCGATGCGCTGACGGAAGCCGACTATGCCGCACTCGGCATGGCGATGCCGCCGGTCACAGAGGTGACCGAAGAGGCATTGACCGCATTCAATTCGACGGAAGCGAGACAAGTTCCCGTGCCCGGCGGCGGCGGCATCATGTCCGCCGCCGAACTCGCGCTGTTCTATCAGGCACTGCTCAACGGCGGACGCGCACTCGGCGGCGAAGAAGTCTGGCGCCGACAGACGCTGAACGAAGCACTCGAGGTGCGCAACCATTTCCCCGACCTGCTCGGCATCCCCGTCAACCGCGCGCTCGGCGTCGTCATCGCCGGCGACGAACATCGCAACGCGCGCGGCTTTGGCCACACCAACTCGCCGCAGGCCTTCGGTCACGGCGGCGCCGGTGGGCAGATCGGCTGGGGCGATCCGGTCACCGGGATCTCGCTCGGCTACTGCACCAGCGCCCACGACCGCAACGCGATCCGCCAGGCGCGTCGCAGTATTGGCATCTCCAGTCGCGCCGCCGTGTGCGTGCTGTGAGGCCAAGTGGATGGGCCGAGACAGTCTCTCAGAAGGCAAACCGGAAGCTGAATGCTAAACGCGCTGCTTGATGCAGGACCCATGATCGCGTCGTTTGCAGTGGATGATCGCAACCATCGACGCTTTGCGCCGGTTCACTTTCTGGAAACATCTCATCCCAACGATTGCCAAAAGGCGCGCTCCTTGTCCATCGGCGCGCGTTCGAGGTGCGATTCCATACCCAGGCGCATCGTGCTGCGTTGAGCGCGGTCGTAGCCGGGCCAATCGAACATCACGTTCGCCGGCGAGCCGTCCTTCGTGAACGCGACGAAGCTGTCGTGGATGACCTCCGCGAGACAGCGCACCAGATGGGTGTCCCCGCACAGGCGTTTCATCTCGTCACTGACGCCGGTGGTGCCGAATAGGAACGGCACGTCGAGTGAGTGACACGCGCCCAGCTTGCCGTCGAGCGCCGGTGAAGCGTAATCGAACAGGTACATGAAGGTGTTCGGTGTGTGCTGAGAATGCAGTTCTGCGGTGCGGATCGCCGGAATTCGGAATACCGCATCGGTCATGATCGCGCGCCACAGATCGACCGGTGCAATGCTCTCGCCGCGGACTGCGCGCGCAAGGCGGTACACCTCGACGCCCTCCGCCGCGCGGTCGCCGAACGGACGCCGCGCAAGCTTCTCGAGGCCGGCATCGTCCAGCGACTGCAGCGCCGGATCCATCGCGGTCCATAAGCCCCACTCATCGCGCGTGGTGCCGATCAGCAGCGGGATGCCTTTGGTGTAGGTCCCGACACGGATCGCCTCGGCGGCATCGGCCCGAATCAACTCGCCGTCGCGCACCGGCCCGAACCGCACGCCGCCGCCACTCTGCCCGGTCAACTCTAACTGGAAATCGAGAATGCGCTGCGCCGGCACGCGCCGCAGTGCGTCGTAGCCACCGAACTTTTCCGCGAATCGTGCGCTCGTCGCCGCCGCTTCGTCGCGCGGCACGTGCGGCGACAGCGACCCGCTCATCAGTAGCACCCGATCGAAGCAACCCGCGGCCTCCTCCATCGCCATCAACTGTGTGATGTCGAACGCACCGGCACTCTGACCCGCCACCGTCACGTCCCGCGGATTGCCGCCGAACTTGCGAATCTCCTTGCGCACCCAGCGCAACGCGGCGATCTGATCGAACAGCGCTTCGTTGCCGGTCGCACCGAGTTCCGGTGCATGCAGAAACCCGAACGCGCCGAGCCGGTAATTGATCGTGACCACCACCACACTGCCGCGCTCCAGAAAGTAATCGCCGCGGATGCGTGGCTGCGCCCCGCAGCCCACGACGTTGCCACCACCGTGAATCCACACCAGCACCGCGCTTTCTTCGTCGGTGAGATACCGGGTCCAGACGTTCAACGTCAGGCAATCTTCGTCGGAGGGTGTCGATGCAATTCCAATCAGTTCGCCCATAGGGCCGAGATCACCTTGCATCGCCGACGCCCCGAATGCCTTCGCCGCACGATCGCCGGCCCACGGTGTCGGTGGCATCGGCGCCCGCCAGCGCGCGTCGCCCACCGGCGCTGCCGCGTATGGAATACCCATGAAGCAGTGCCAGCCGTCGTCCCGCGTGACGCCGCGCACCGTGCCATAGCTCAACCTGGCTTTTGGCCCCTCCATACCGCTCTCCTCCGTTCATGCACGCTCGTTACCGAAGGTTCTGCGCGGCTCCCAGCGAACACCTTAATCAATCCAGACCGACTCGCGATAGGGTCAACGGATTACACGCGCGTGAGGCGCACCGGCGTAACGCCCGATGCGATGATCCGCGCCGGCACGTCGCGCAGCCACGGCACCGCGAATAGGAGCTTGGCGACCCACGGTAGATCGAATTCGCGCCCATCGAGTGCACGCGCAACGATTCGTTGCTGCACCACACTCTGCATGCGCTGTATCGTCCGTGTCGGACGCTCGCGAAGCTGCTGCACCTTGGCGAGCGACGTTTCCTGCGCGACGCCGCGCAACAGATCGTCTGTCGCGACGTTGACCAGTTCGACCGCATCGGCAATCGCATAGTTGATGCCCACACCGAACACGGGCGACATCACGTGCGCCGCATCGCCGATGAAGATGAGGCCAGGATAGTGCCAGCGAGGCAGTCGATCGGATTTCACCGACAACAAGTGCACGTCGTGCCAATCGGCGATCGCCGCCGTTCGATCGGACAGCCAAGGCACCAGATCTGACATCGAGCTGCGAAACGCATCCAGGCCCAACGCCTTGACCGTACCGAAATCGCCTTTCGGCAGCACATAACCGATCTGCCAGGCATCGGGGCGATTCAACATCACCATCAGGTGCCCGTGACCGACGTAAAAGAGACCCTCTTCGTGGCGGTCGTCGGCCCGACGCGGCAGCCGCAGCCACGCCACGTCCATCGGCGGTGATTGTGCCAACGCCTCGAGGCCCTGCAGTTTACGAATCCGCGAGAAGCGCCCGTCGCACGCAACGGTCAACGGCGCGCGCAGTTCGAATGGCTCACCGTCCTGCATGCCGCGCACACCGAGTGTGCGGTCGTCCTGGCGCAACAGACCGACGACTTGCGCGCCCATGCGCAGATGAAAATTCGGGTACGCGCGTGCGCGAGCGATCAAGAATTCGAGAAATTCGAACTGCGGCATGATCATCACGTACGGATAGCGCGTCTTCAGCCGACCGAAATCGACCAACGGAATCGCACGTGTTGGCGTTTGCAGGGTGACACCGCGCATCTTCGCGTGCGGCAACGCATGCAGCGATTCGGCCAGGCCGATCTGCTCGAGCACGTCGAGCGTGGACGCATGCACGGTGTCGCCGCGAAAGTCGCGGTCGAAGTCTTTGTGCATCTCCAGCAGAGTCACGTCGACACCACGACGCGCCAGCAACAACGACGCCATGACCCCGCCTGGACCGCCGCCGACGACAATGCACTGCGTTGCGACGGAATCCGTCGAATCAGCCATCATAGAAGTCATCCGGACAGATGCCAACAACACCACGCTGGCGCGGGTCCCAGATCCGGTCGAGTTTCGCGCGCCGGGCCGGTGCGGCGTCGGTTCGAATGCTCAGACAACCTCGGCGGCGCGTCAGCACAATACCAACCTCCTTCGTCGACACCTTCGGAACCTGATCCTACGATGTGATTCTACTTCGTGCCCGAACTGCGCAATACTGCGGCCGGTGCGCGCGCCCCACTGCGCGAGCTAGAGGGATCGAACATGGGACTATACAACCGCTACGTACTACCGAAGCTGATCAACACCGCCTGCGCGATGCCGCCGATGATGGCGCTGCGCAAACGGTACGTCCCCCTGGCGAAAGGCCATGTGCTCGAGATCGGCATCGGTTCCGGTCTCAACC
The DNA here is from genome assembly GCA_963812255.1 of uncultured Gammaproteobacteria bacterium. Lineage (GTDB taxonomy): Bacteria > Pseudomonadota > Gammaproteobacteria > Pseudomonadales > Azotimanducaceae > DATJGR01. The sequence goes on from CAWEUM010000005.1 coordinate 322,425, forward strand.
TCGCGTTCTACGGCGATGCGACCGAATCGGTCACCGGCCTCGACCCCGCCGGCGAGTTGACGAAGCTCGCGCACGAACGCGCCATCGCGCTCGGTGCCGTGGTCGAACTGTTGAGCGTATCGGGCGAGAGCATCCCGGCGGATACGGCGCGTTTCGACTCGATCGTCTGCACGTGGACCCTGTGCTCGATCCCTAACGTCTATCGCGCGCTCGACGAAATGCGCCGAGTGCTGAAACCCGACGGCCAGCTGATCTTCATCGAGCACGGCGCATCACCGGACCCGTGGGTGGCACGCGTGCAACGCGGACTGGAACCGGCCTGGAAGCACATCGGCGGCGGCTGTCATCTGACCCGCCATCCCGGCGCGCTACTCGACGCGAGCGGCTTCCGCCTCGCTCAATTCGAACAGGGTTACGAACCTGGACCGCGCTTCGCTGCGTATATGTACCACGGTGTCGCCACGCGACGCTGAAGGACGGCGTTCATTCGCCTGGCGGTGTTAGCATGGCCTCACTTTGGTAGGGCTCACTCATCATGCACATCAGGCACGCACAATTCCTGTTGTCTGCCATCGCGCTGACCCTGTCGCTCGCCGCCTGCACGAGTACTGCGCCGGCGAAACCCGAGTCGAGAATCGATCCGTCGGCGAACATTTCCGCGGCCAAAACGTTCGGTTGGCAACCGGCCAACAGCAATCTCGTCAGCACCAATGTCACGCAGCGCAAGTTCGACGAGAATATTCATCAGGCCATCAATACCGACCTGAACCGCAAGGGGTATGTGGAAGCCGCTGACCCTGACCTTCTGCTTGCCTACGAGATCAGCGCCTACGAAAAAACCAAATCGAGTCCGTTGAGCGTCGGCATCGGTATGGGCAGTTGGGGCGGCAATGTCGGCGGTTCCGTCGGCGTGGGTACCGGCGGCCGCAGCCGCACAGTGCAGCAGAGTCGCCTCACCGTTCGTGTCGTCGACCGAAAGACCGACAAAGAAGTGTACCTAGGCACGATGACCGGCAGCATCGCGCCGGGTTCGAGTTCGAACGACATCAGCGGCGTCGTGTCACAGGCGCTGAAGGACTTTCCGCCCCGACGCCCTTGAGCGGCTCTCGCCACTCCCTTCAAACGTCAGGTTACTCGGCCGTCACCTCCAGTTTCAGCGGCACTGCGCCGTCCTGGGTGAGCTCGGCCGGCAAAGGCTTGGTGTCGACGATGCGGTTAACGTCGAACGACGGGTTTTCGGTCAGGCCCGTGCGAACCGCGGTGGCGCGCTGTTTCGCCAACGTATCCAGCGCGTCCGGTGCGACCGGTTCCGCCTCGATCAGCTTGTCGAGCAACGCGTTCAGATAGGCGGTTTCGTCGAAAACCGGTTTGGCGTCGGGGCTGGGCGGCACAGTGAACTCTGCGCGCAACGCGTCCGGTGCCAGACTCGGGATACTCTCTACCGCCATCGCCTCCACGATCTTCAGCCGGCCCTTGGAGTCCTGATTGCCAACGCGCTCTTCGAGGTGCGCACGCACCGCATTTTCACGCAACGCTCGGCCATCGGCTTTGGGGTCCATCACGCCGTGCACGTCGAGTCCGAGATTGGGCCGCAGCACCAGCGCCGCGGCGATCTTCGCCACTTTCTCCTGTTCGGGCGGTGCGAGCTCGGCGCTGCCGGGCGGGAAATAGATCTGATCGAGATCTTCCGAGTCGTCGACACCCACCAGACGCCCCAGCAGGCGGAATGGCGAGGTGACGATCTTGGTGATCAGATTGCCGAGCGCCTTCAAGATCACGCCACCGATACGAAAATTCGGATCGCCGATGTCCCCTTCGATCGGCAGATCGACATCGATGTTGCCGCTCGAATCCTTCAACAGCGAAATGGCCAACCCGTACGGCAGATCGAGCGCATCCGGATAGTCGACCTTCTCGCCGAGTTCGAAATCGCGCAGCACGATCTTGTGCGAGCCGTCGAGCATGCCTTTGCGGATCACGTAGTGCAGATCGAGGTCGAGCTTGCCTCTGGCGATCCTGTGTCCGGCAAAGCGGATCGAGTAAGGACTCGCCCCCGGCATCTCGACATTCTTGAATGACGCGGTGACGTCGGTATCGAGCAGCGGATCGAGCGCACGCAAGTGTCCCGACACACGCAACGCCCCGTATTTGCCGACCTGCCCTTCGAGCTTCAGCCGCGTCAGCGCCTGGCTCACGGTGTCGAACAGATCGATGCCGCCGTTGAGAGCGGAAATCGCGCGGTGAAACGGAATCGGCAGGCTCTCGTCGGTAAAATCGGCGTCGCCGTTGGTCACGTTCAGGCGCGCGAGTTTGATCGCCCAGGGCTTTTCATCGAGAGGTTTTTCGTCCGGAGGCTGTTCGTCGCCTTCGGTCGCAGCCGGCGTCGCCGCTGCATCGGTGCGCATGACCTCGGCGAGATTCAACGTGCGATCTTTCGAGATGTGCACCCGCGCGAACGCCGAATCGAGCTCCGCGCGCGCGACATCGATCTCGCGGTCCGCGGTCGACAGCTTGATGCCGGTCAGACCGAGGCGCTTCAGCCCGGCAAACCGGTCAGCTACGCCTTCGCGCCGCACCTCGAGTGTGGCGAGCGTTAATTCACCGTCGAAACCGAACGGTTCATCGGGATTCGATATGAGGTGACCGTCCGCATCGAGCGTACCCGACGAGAGCTGCAGATAGGTTTGCGTGAGCAGATAGGGATTCGCAGCGCCGAGCGCAAGACCGCTGATCTGCGATGTCGCTTCCACGCGGACGTCCGGCAGTGCGGTCAGCGTGCCTTTCAGCGCCACCTTGCCGCCACCGTCGACGTCGACACTCAACGCGAATGGCATCGACGCGCCATCCGTCAGCGTGAACTTGTCCAGCGAGGCCGTGAGCGCGCTGATCCCGAGAGTGGCGGCTGGGTCGACACCCGCATCGTCGAAACCCAGCTTTCCGCCGCTCACCTCCAGCTTGGCGACGTCGATGGACCACGTCGGAGATGGTGCTGGTTTCGCCGTCGCTGGATTCGCCGCAGCCGTCGCGAGTGCTGCTGCAGGGCTGGCGGGCGTGGTCGGCGCGGGCGCGGATGCTCCCGGGGTCGGCGCGGATTCGGATGCAGACGGCCACAGTGTTTCCCAGACAAATCGCTGCTGCGCGTTCCGGCTCAGCGAGATCTGTGGCCGGGTCAGCGCGACCCGCTCGACCTTGACCGTTCGCTGCGGCCAGGCGAGGTGAACGTCCTGCACCGTCAGCCCGGCCAGCCGCAGCAGATCCGCTGCAGGCGCTGCATCGGTATGCCGGGCCAGGCCAAGATCGGTCAGCGTGAGGCTCAGCCGCGATACATCGGCCGTGAGGCCGGCTTTTTTCAGTGTGACATCGTAGTCGAACGCCGTGTCCAACGACCCGGCGACGATCGACAGCTGCAGATCCTTGGGCAGATACGCCGACGCCTCCGGCAGCCTCTCGCCGGTGAGCGAAACATGTCCGGTCGCATGCAGCGGTTGGAATCCGATCTGACCGGTCCACTCGAGATCACCACCGAAGCGCGTGCTCATGACGAGCTTCTGTTTGCCCTGGCGATCCGGCAACGTGCTGAAGTTGCTGATCGTCAGATCCACCGGACCGAGTTCGGTCTCATACGGCGTTCGCGCGGTGCGATCGGTGACTGTGACTCTGCCCCCGTCGATCGACACATGGGTGACGATCAGCCGCATCGGCGGCGCTTCCGGCTCCGGTTTTGCATTGGCATCGTCCGGCGGGATCAGCGCGGCCAGGTTCACTTGACCGTCCGCATCACGGACAGCCCGCACGAACGGACGTACCAGCCGCAGCTCGCTGAACGTTAGCGCCCAATTGACGAGGCTCGACAACTGCACGTTCGCAACGAATTCATCGAACGCGAGCAATCGCTCGCCGCGCGCGTCGTTCAATGAAAATTTGGTCAGCCGGGCACTGAGCGCGAACGGGTTGATGTCGACATCGTCTAAGGTCGCGTTCAGGCCGAGTTGCTCATGAACCTGTTCGACAATCACGCTGCGCGCGATCAATGGCGCGATGACGAAGCCGGACAGCGCGTACAGCGCCAACAGTACCCAAGCCCAGAATCGCTTTCGGTGGTAGTCGAACCAACCGACTTTCCAAGCAGTCAAACGTCCCACGGCGGATCTCGTCGAACGGAGGATCGTGCAGCGTAGCGTGGATCATTCATCACTTCACGTTCGCCATGACGACAACGATCAACCGACCGACACGCTATGATTGGCCCGTGCCATCGAGGTGACGCAACGTTGCACACTGTATTGATTCGCTCGCTCCTCTGCGCGGTCTTGGCTGCGGCCTGTCTGCTGGGCACGCTCTCGGGGTGCGAAACCACGACGTCGGCCGGCGCGGTCGGCGTGAGCCGTTCGCAGTTCATGCTGATCTCAGCCGACCAACTCAACCAGATGGCCGAGCAGACGTATCTGCAGTTGAAGAGCGACGCGACCAAGAAGGGCACTTTGAACGCCGACCCGGCGATGACCGCGCGTGTGCGCGCGATCGCCGCGCGCATCGAGCCGCAGACCCGGATATTTCGCGCCGACGCGCCGGCTTGGAACTGGCAGGTGAACGTGATCAAAAGCAAAGAGCTGAACGCATTCTGCATGCCGGGCGGCCGCATCATGTTCTATTCCGGCTTGATCACCCAGCTCAAACTGACCGACGACGAGATCGCAATTGTCATGGGCCACGAGATCGCGCACGCGCTGCGCGAGCATTCGCGCGAACAGGTGTCGCAAGCGCTGGCAGCACAAGCCGGGCTCGGCATCGGCGCGGCGGTTCTCGGCGCCGGCGCCGCCGGCGCGGACCTCGCCAACCAGGGCTATCAAATGCTGGTCGCAACCAAATTCAGCCGCACCGACGAAACCGAGGCCGACCGCATCGGCCTCGAGCTCGCCGCACGCGCCGGCTACGATCCGCGGGCTGGGCTGACGTTGTGGCAGAAGATGACGCAGGCGCAAACGGGTGACCGGCCCGCCGAGTTCCTCAGCACGCACCCCGCCGAGACCAATCGGATTCAGACCATCAAAGCACTGCTGCCGACGGTGATGCCGCTTTACGAGGCGGCCGCGAAGGCGCACCGCTCATGACTTGCTAACGATAGATTTGAGGCGCATTAGATGAACATCTCCTCTTCCTACGACGTCGTCATTTATGGCGCCACCGGGTTCACCGGCGCGCAGGCGGCGGACTATTTCGATGACCAGGTCGGCACCACATTGCGATGGGCAATCGCAGGACGCAATGCCTCGAAGCTGAACGCGCTGAGGGCCGAGTTGGACACGAAGCCCGACGTGCTCGTCGCAGATGCCGACGACGCCACGGCAATCGACGCGATGGTCGCGAAGGCGCGCGTCATCCTCACAACGGCCGGACCGTTCGCGCGCTACGGCGAAGCGCTGGTGCGCAGTTGCGCCGCACACGGCGTCGACTACGTGGACATTACCGGCGAGACGCCGTGGGTGCGCCGCATGATCGATACATACGAACGCACCGCAATCGGCAGCGGCGTTCGGATCGTGCCGTGCTGCGGTTTCGACTCCGTGCCGTCGGACATCGGCGCACACATGCTGGTCGAACACTTCCGCTCGCAAGGCCGATCCACGCGCAGCGTGCGCGCATTCCAGCGCGCGCAGGGCGGCGTCAATGGCGGCACGATCGCGTCGATGACGAATATGCTGGCCTCCGAAGATCGCAATGCATTCGACGATCCGTTGCTGCTCAACCCCGATGGCTATCGCACCAGCGACGAAGCATTGGCGAATCGCGACCCGTTCGGCCCCGAGTTCGATCCGGATCTCGAGCGTTGGGTCGCGCCATTTTTCATGGCACCGATCAACACCCGCGTCGTCCGGCGCAGCAGCGCGCTGTCCAGCCAGTGGCAGATGCCGTACGGCGAGCGTTTCCGCTATCAGGAATTCTGGGATCTCGGTGCGTCGACTGGCTATTTGGCTAACGCCGCCGTCGCGTTCGGCATGGGTTTCTTCCAGTCGATGATGCGGCTGCCCGGCGTCGGACGAATTGTCGAAGCCATCGCACCAGCGCCGGGTGACGGGCCGTCGGAGCAGACCATGGACGACGGCTTCTACGAGTGCCGATTGCTCGGCACCGCCGATGATGGCTCGAAGGCATGGGCATTGATCGCGGGAAGCGGCGATCCGGGTAACCGTGCCACCGTCAAGTTCGTCTGCGAAAGTGCGCTCGCATTGGCGACGCAGCGCGAGCGTCTGCCGGGCGGTGCGACGCGCGCGGGGTTTCTGACGCCGGCCACCGCGTTTGGAGACGTGCTGATCGAGCGCCTGCGCGCCGCAGGGGAGACGCTGGAGTGTCCAACGACTGCGTAGAGGGTCAGCCTTCGGCGGCGCCCGACCATGGGCTGACACGGCCGTGCCGCGCACGGTTTAGCCACCGTACAGTTGGAAGCACTCGACAGAAATCGGAGCGTTCGCCGACTCGAACTCGTCGATCTGTTGCTGCGTATACGGCGTCGCGCAGAATCCGCGTTGGGTGCGATGAATCTGCATCACTGTCTGGTAGCGCCCATCCGTATCACGAAGAATGATCTCGAACCACTCCGAGTCGACCGGCCGTATCGCGTAAGTCGCCGTGGACGGCTTGCCATCCGGAAGTTTCGATGTGAGCGTGCCATCCGCGATGGTCCAGCGCATCTTGCCGAACAGGCCTTTGTAGCGAGCACGCGTCTTCGCTGACAATGCATCGAACATTGCCCGATTGGCTACCTCGGTCGCATCGGCATCTGAGATCCATTCCTGCTCCAACCAGAGGTAGTCGTCGGCGGATGCGTCGAAAGGCGCCATCAGGCAAAGCAGCAAAAGCGTTTTCATCAGCGTATGTAGTACCCCGCTACCCGCCACTGCCCGTCGTCCATCATCGGTGTGACCGTTTCGACCGCTTCCGCCTTGTTCGCGAATCGGGTTTGAAACTGCAAAACAACGTACTCGCCATCCGGAGCACCCGGCAACGTCGTCGTGTAGGTTGCGGACGCGAGATGCCGCTCGACAAACGCACCCAAAGGCGCTCTGACTGATGCCGCCAATTTCGCCCACTTCGCGGAATCGATCCGGGATCTGAATACCGACGCGGCCGCTTTCCACGACGCCTCGTATCGTTCGTTGTCGAGCAGTGCCAACCACACGATTGCCGACTGCCTTGCCGCCGCTTCCTTTGCTTCGTCTGCGAACCCGGATAGCGGCGCCGCAACCAGACAGATCGCACACAAAATCGCAAACAGTTTCATTGGGCCGCACCTCCATCCGGAAACTTTGCCCGGAAGCATCGTTGCGCCTCTAACGCAGCCGCCCCATAGCGAACACATCTGCATAGGCACCGTCGCGAAACGCAAACTGCTTCAGGGTTCCTTCGATCACGAATCCACAGCGCTCGTACAGGCGCCGCGCACGGTCGTTGTCGGTGAAGACCTGCAGTTCCAACCGGCGAAGATCCATCCAGTTGTCTGCCAGGTTGAGTGCCGCGTCCATCAGCGCCTGGCCGCAACCCTTTGCCTGCGAGCCATCGTGCACCGCCATCGCGATCTCGCCGACGTGACGCCGCCTTGGTGATGTCAGGGTCCACATCGCAAGATTACCCACCGGACGCTCATCCACGCATGCGACCAACCGGATCATACCTTTGGGTTCTTCGGCCGCTCGGGCCTGCCAACTGCTCAGCGATGGATAGGGCATTTGCAGCGTGCCCCAGATGACGTTGGGTTGGCTGTATATCTCATGCAGCGCCCCCGCGTCCTCCGGTTCCTGACGGCGAATTCGAATCGAAAGGTTGGTCATTCGCTACCCCTCCGCCGCTCGACATCTCGAAACGCACCGGTACTCAATCAACGTGAGCGAAGATCACCGCTGGGCCCGGCACAACCTGAATGAGCCGACAGAGTCCCAGCACACGACCCTGTGTCAACTCGCCCATGGCATGATGGCACACTGCACGCTGGGAGCCATCGACAGGCAGTGAAATTCAATATCGGTATCAGCGGTGCGACCGGCGTAACCGGCGAGGTCACGCTGCGCATTCTCGAACAGCGCGGTTTTCCCGTCGGGCGTCTCCGTCTTTTCGCCTCCAGGCGCTCGGCCGGTCGGATCATCGGCTGGAAAGGAGCGGATTATCCCGTCGAAGCACTCGAAGATGGACACTTCGCCGGCCTGGATCTGGTAATCAGCGCGACGTCCGCGTCGATCGCGCGACAATGGGCGCCGCGAATGGTCGATGCCGGCGCAATCGTAATCGATCAGTCCTCCGCGTTTCGGCTCGACCCTTCTGTGCCGCTGGTCGTACCCGAAATCAATGCCGACGATCTGAAATCGCACAATGGCACGATTGCCGGGCCGAATTGCACGACGGCCGTCGCAGTGATGGCCGTTGCGCCGCTGCATCAGGCATTCGGGGTCGCCAATGTCGTCAGTTCGTCGTATCAGGCGATGTCCGGCAAGGGCCGCGACGGCATGAAGGAGTTTCTGGACGCCTCAGCGCTCGCCGTGCATCAGATCGGGGGCCTGCGCGGAGACGAACCGCTCAACGTGTCGAGCCCCGTTCAGTTTCCGCAGATCGCTGCGTTCAATTTGTTCCCGCAGTGCGAAACGTTCCGGCACGGAGAGGACACGTCGACAGAAGAGGAAAAGATGGGTGCCGAGATGCGCAAGATGTTGCACGCGACCCAACTCTCCGTGCACGCGACGGCCGTCCGCGTCCCGGTGCTCGTCGGCCACACTGTTTCGCTTGCACTGAGTCTCGAGAAATCGGCCAGCCCGGAACAGGCGCGGCGTGCGCTGGAGGCATTTCCAGGCGTGCAAGTCCTCGACGAACCGTGGGCTGGAAAATACCCGACGCCTCTGGCGGCCGCGGGCATCGACGACGTACTCATCGGGCGCATACGAGCCATTCCATTCATGAAAAACGGATTGTCGCTGATCGCCTCGGGAGACAACCTGCGCAAAGGCAACGCGCTCAACGCCATCCAGGTGGCAGAGCGTGTGTTCGGACTCGTTGGCTGTTAGCAGAAACCTGCTTCGTCAATCAGGAATCGGGCTGCCGATACAGCTGCCAGACCATTCGGCACCACATCACCAACGCGACCAGGGCCAACAATGCGAGGCCGGTTGCGAGCATGAGCATGTGACGGGACACCGCAAAGACGACTGCCGCGATCCCGTAACCGAGGATCACGAGCACGAAGACGGGGCCAACCGTCAACGCGACCAGCCGTCGATGCTTTTGCAGGAGCATCGTTATGCACATCGGAGCGTTTCGGAGCGCGTTGTTTCGTCTTCACGATATGGCACCCACCGGCGTTATCGCAACCCGAAATCGAACGTCCCGCCATTACCGTAGAACTTCAATATCCGCCGCGCCGTCGTCTGCACGTGCACCTCATCAGCGCCGTCGTAGATGCGCGCGAACCGCGCGTGGCGATACATGCGTTCGAGGGGCGTGTCGGCGGTGACACCTTTCGCGCCCCACACCTGAATCGCGCGGTCGATGACGTTGTGCAGCATCTGCGCGCCGTACACCTTGATCAGGCCGATTTCGACACGTGCCTCGTCGCCCTGGTCAATCTTCTGCGCCGCGTGCAACGTCAATAGGCGGCTTGCCTGAATCTCAGCCGCCGAATCGAAAATGAATTTCTGGATCTGCTGGTGCTGACCAAGCGTCTTGCCGAACGCGACCCGTGAATTGGCGCGCTGGCACATCAGATCGAACGCACGCTGCGCCTGGCCGAGCCAGCGCATGCAGTGGAAGATGCGGCCGGGGCCGAGACGATCCTGCGCTATTTTGAAGCCGTGCCCACGCGGCCCCAACAGATTCGCTTTGGGGACGCGGACGTTGTCGTAGGCCACTTCGTAGTGGCCTTCGAACTCGCCCATCACTTTGACGTCGCGCACGATGTTGTAGCCCTCGGTACTGGTCGGCACGACGATCTGGCTGAACGCCGCATGATCCGGCACGTCGGTTTCGGTGCGGCACATCACCGTGGTGTATGCGGCTTGCGCGGCACCCGACGTAAACCACTTGCGGCCGTTGATCACCCATTCGTCGCCGATCAGTTCGCCACGCGTCTGCAGTTGCGTCGGGTCGGAACTGGCCACATCCGGTTCCGTCATGCCGAAGCTCGGAAATACCTCGCCGGCTACCAGCGGTTTCAGATATTTGTCGCGCCATTCGTCACTCGCGTAGCGGTGCAGCATGATCGAATCCTGAAGCGAGTGGGTGCCGAGCGCCACGGTCGCGGCCGGCGAGCGACCGACGACTTCGTTGATGAACACGTAGTCCATGAACGGCAAACCGCCGCCGCCGATTTCCTCGGGATGGCCGAGCGCCCAGAGCCCCTCGGCCTTGGCTTGTTGCATCAACTCGCGCATCGTCCCCGCGCGACCGTCGCGGTCGGATTCGAACAGCGCTTCCTCCTTTGGATAGATGCGCTCTTCGATGAACTTCAGAACTTTGTTGCGCAGCGGTTCGATGTGCTCCGGTATCGACAGATTCAGCATGACTCACCCTCGCCTCCAAGTGACCGGTTACACTACCGCCGGAACTTCCGATACTGCAAGGAATGGTCATGCAGCCAGGCTCCATTGCAACGCGCTTTCTATTGCTCGCGGCACTGCTCGGCGGCTGCGCGCAATACAAACCGGTAGACGTGTTCGTGGTCGGGTTGCAACCGGTGGCCGGCGCGGGACTCGAACAGCGTGTTCGCGTCGACCTGCGGATTCAGAATCCGAACGACCAGCCGATCACCGCGAAGGGCATGCAGGTACGCCTCGACGTCAATGGCGCGCGGCTCGCGCGCGGCGTCAGCGACGCGGGTTTCACCATTCCGCGCTACGGCGAGACCACGACCAGCGTGGTGGCGACCACCACGCTATTCGATCTGGCGAAACAGTTGGCGGTGCTGCAAGGCAAGCAGTCGTTCCGCTATGTGCTCGAAGGCGACGTGTACGTCGAGGGTCTCGGCCGGTCCGTGAGTTTCCACAACGACGGTGAATTCAAACCCGGCACGCCGGTCAACCCGGCGCCTGGCGGTGCGCTACAGTAGCGATACCGTAGCGACATGGGAGGCGACCCGATGCGCAAGCGCTTCATCCTGATTTTCGCCCTGGCGTTGACGGCGTGCGCCAGCCACAACAGCCCGCCGGGCGGCGTCATCGTGGATATGAAGGGCGTCGATCCGGCGCAATACCAACGCGACCTCAACGAATGCACGACCTACGCGAACCAGGTCGATACCGCCGGCAAGGTCGGCGGTAATGCGGCTGGCGGGGCGGTGGTCGGCGGCGCGATCGGCGCGATCTTCGGCGGTTCCGAAGGGGCCGCACGCGGTGCCGGAGCAGGCGCGGTCGGCGGCGGCGCGCGCGGTGTCGAACGAACCGCGGCGGAACGGCACCAGGTGGTCGCAAACTGCCTGCGGCATCGCGGTTATTCGGTGCTGAACTGATTGCGGGCATGATCGACCGCGGCCGATACATCGAGGACGGGTATCTGATCGTCCCGAATCTGCTGGACGCCAACAGCTGCGCTCGGTTGCGAGCGGAAGCGTTTCGTTTTGCTGCCGGTCGTGGCCTCGCCGTCGACGCGCAGCTGATTCATCGTTCGGCGGTGCTGCGCGAATTCGTCACACATGGTCCGCAGATCGCACTCGCGATCGAACTGCTGGGTGCCAACGTCTGCTTCACGCATCAGCAATATATCGTCAAGCATCCGGATCCGCTCGCACGCACTGACGTGCCGTGGCACCAGGACAGTGGCTACGGTCATCTGGAACCGTCTCTCGATCTGACCGTCTGGATCGCGCTCGACGATTGCGTGCCAGACAATGGATGCCTGTGGGTGCTGCCCGGTTCGCAGCGTGGAGGTCTGCTACCGCATGCTCAAACGGGTGGATTGCGCGGCGTCGCCATCGACGAACCCGGCATCGCGCTGCCAATGAGCGCCGGTGATGCGGTGCTGTTCAACGGGCTGTTGCTGCATCGTTCGCTGCCGAACGAAACCGATGCAGCGCGGGTTGCGCTGTATCTGCGCTACTGCGATCCACGGGTCGTGATGGTCAACCACGGCAATCGGCCGGTGCTCGAGGACGGCTACTCGTGGATGGTGGCGGGTGAAGCCAACTGAATCGGCGTACTCCAGTTCAGCCGCCGAAACGTCCAACGCCGGTCAGCCGAGGCAGGAAATAGCCGTCGTCGAGCGATCCGATCGTCACGGTTTTGCCTTTCGACGGCGCGTGCACGAAGCGTCCGCCCCCGACATAGATGCCGACATGGCGGCGATTCCAGCTGGTGTGGAAGAACAGCAGATCACCCGGCTCGGCCTGCGATAGATCGATTGATTGCGCGGCGCGCACCTGCGCGGCAGCGGTGCGCGGAACCGTCAATCCGGCACGCCGATACGCGTAGTACACCAGTCCACTGCAGTCGAAACCCTTGGGCGTGCTACCGCCATAGCGGTATCTGACACCCACCATCGTCTTGGCCACCGCAGCCGCGCGTGCGCCGTACGGTGACGCTGCAGGGCCGTGCGTCGCACATCCCGCCGAAACGAGCAGCAATAGAGCCAGCAGCCATTTCGGGTCGCGGCGATGATCAGACCTCATGCGAGTGATCGTAACTGCGCAAGGTGCCGAGGCACGATGGCGAAATGCACCTCCACCGAGTTCAGGCGAGCCGGCTCTATCAGGCCAGCGGCGGTAATCCTGTATATTTCCCGCACATCATCAATGTGTTCAGAGAATCGTAAAACCATGGCCATACGCCGCATCCTCGTCGCGAATCGCGGCGAAATTGCCATTCGCATCATCCGTGCCGCCGAAGAACTCGGCATCATGTCGACCGCAGTGTATGCCGCCGACGATTCACGCTGTCTGCATGTAACGCGCGCCGACGACGCCATCGCGCTCGCCGGCCGTGGTGTCGCCGCGTATCTCGATATCGATGCGCTGGTCGCGGCCGCACGCGAACACGACTGCGACGCGGTGCATCCCGGCTACGGTTTCCTCGCCGAAAACGCGCGTTTCGCAACCGCGCTCGAACAGGCCGGCGTCACGTTCATCGGCCCGGCTCCGGCGACACTCGAGCTGTTCGGCGACAAACTGCGCGCGCGCGAATTCGCCAGGCAATGTGGCGTCGCGGTCCCGATGGGAACGCCGGCCGCAATCGACATGGCCACCGCGCGCGACTTCCTCGAGTCCCTCGACGGCGGCGCAATGATCATCAAAGCGGTCGCCGGCGGCGGCGGTCGGGGCATGCGCGTCGTCGCCTCCGCGAGCGAACTCGAAGATGCGCTCACGCGCTGTGCATCGGAGGCGCTGGCCGCGTTTGGCGACGCACGGCTGTATGCAGAGGAGTTGCTCAGCGACGCCCGTCACATCGAAGTACAGATCATCGGCGACAGCGTGCAGGTGAGCCATCTATGGGAGCGCGAATGCACTCTGCAGCGGCGCCATCAGAAGCTGATCGAAATGGCGCCGAGTCCCACACTCTCCGACGCACAGCGTGCCTCCATCATCGACGCGGCGCTACGCGTGGCGGACGCGGCGCACTACCGCAATCTCGGTACGCTCGAGTTTCTGATCGCCGACGCAACCCGCCGCGACCCTCGCGTGGTGTTCATGGAGGCAAACCCGCGTTTGCAGGTCGAACACACGGTCACCGAAGAAATCACCGGTGTCGATCTCGTCAAGACGCAGATCCGCATCGCCGCGGGCGCAACGCTCGCAGACCTTCGACTGACCCGAGACGAGGTGCCGGCCCCGCGCGGCTATGCACTACAGGCACGCGTAAACATGGAGACGATGACCGAGGCCGGCGACGCGCGGCCGGCCGGTGGCACGCTGACTACGTTCGCGCCGCCGAGCGGACCCGGCGTGCGCGTCGACACGTTCGGCTATGCCGGCTACACCGCAAGCAGCAGCTACGACTCGCTGCTCGCCAAGGTCATCGTTCACAGCCCGTCCAACGACTTCTCAGAGGTGCTCACGCGGGCACGCCGGGTGCTGCGCGAGTTCGCCATTGCCGGCGTTGCGACCAACATCGGCTTCCTCCGCGCGGTGCTCGGCCATCCCGATGTCGTGGCCAATCGCATATCGACGCGCTTTGTGGAACGTCACGTTGCAGCACTCACGCGCACCGCCATGGAGCTACCGCAACGTGCGTTGCCCAGCGCCGACGGGCGAGCAACCGCAGCGCTGGCCGGCGTGCGGATCGACACGCGCGATCCACTCGCGGTGCTCGCGCACGGCAAGTCCGAGCGGGCCGTGACCGAGGCGCCGATCGATGATGCGACGGTACCCGACGGCAGCATCGCGCTACGGGCGCCGCTGCAAGGTACCGTAATCGCGGTCGGCGTCGCGACCGGAGACACCGTGCGCCGCGGCCAGCAGGTGCTCGTGATGGAAGCGATGAAGATGGAGCACGTGATCAGTGCGCCATCCGGCGGCATCGTGCAGTCGTTGGCGGTGTCGACCGGCGACGCGGTATTCGAAGGCGGGCTGCTCGCGGTGTTGACGGAAGGCGACACGACCGACGACGCGGAGGCCAGCGCCGAAACCGTCGATCTGGACGTAATCCGTCCCGACCTCGCCGAAGCGCTGGATCGTCACGCGATCGGTCTCGATGCGCGCCGGCCCGATGCGGTCGCGCGGCGGCGCAAGACCCACCAGCGCACGACACGCGAAAACATCGACGATCTCGTCGATGCCGGATCGTTCATCGAATACGGTCCGCTGGTGGTCGCGGCACAACGTCGGCGTCGCTCGATCGCCGATCTGATAGAGAAGACCCCGGCCGACGGGATGGTCGCCGGTATCGGCGGCGTCAACGGCGCGCTGTTCGACGAGACGCGGGCGCGCTGCGCCGTGTTGTCGTACGACTACACGGTGCTCGCCGGTACACAGGGCGCGCAGAACCACCGCAAGAAGGACCGGCTGTTCGAGATCGCCGAGCATTCGCGACTACCGGTGGTGTTTTTCACCGAAGGCGGCGGCGGTCGTCCTGGCGACACCGACGGACTCGGCGTCGCCGGGCTCGACTGTCTGGCGTTTCAATATTTCGGCGAACTGTCCGGTCTGGTGCCGTTGATCGGCATTACGTCGGGACGCTGCTTTGCCGGCAATGCGGTGTTGCTCGGTTGCTGCGACGTGGTGATCGCGACACAGGGATCCAACATCGGCGTCGGCGGTCCGGCGATGATCGAAGGCGGTGGCCTCGGCGTGTTCCGTCCCGAGGACGTCGGGCCGATGAACGTCCAGGTACCGAACGGGGTGGTCGATATTCCGGTGCAGGACGAAGCCGAGGCAGTCGCGGTGGCAAAGCGATATCTAAGCTACTTCCAGGGCGCGGTTCGCGATTGGAACTGTGCCGACCAGCGCCTGCTGCGCGCGGCCATCCCGGAGAATCGTCTGCGCATCTACGATGTGCGTCGCGTCATCGAGACCCTCGCCGACACCGATTCGATGCTCGAAATCCGCCGCGCGTTCGGCATCGGTATCGTCACCGCATTCATCCGTATCGAGGGCCGACCGATCGGCGTCATCGCAAACAATCCAACCCACCTTGCCGGTGCGATCGACAGCCCCGGCGCCGACAAGGCCGCGCGCTTCATGCAGCTTTGCGACGCATTCGACATCCCACTGCTATTCCTGTGCGATTGCCCCGGTATCATGGTCGGGCCCGAAATCGAGAAGACCGCATTGGTGCGCCACGCATCGCGCATGTTCGTCACCGGCGCCAGCATCACGGTGCCGTTCTTCACGATCGTACTGCGCAAATCGTACGGCCTGGGTGCGCAAGCGATGGCAGGCGGTAGCTTCAAGGCACCGTTCTTCGCGGTGTCGTGGCCAACGGGCGAGTTCGGGGGCATGGGCCTCGAGGGCGCGGTGAAGCTCGGTTATCGCAACGAACTCGCGGCGATCGAAGATCCCGACGAGCGCACAAAGGCGTACGAAGAAATGGTCGCGCGAAGCTACGAACGCGGCAAAGGCGTCAATGTCGCCTCGCACTTTGAGATCGACGACGTCATCGATCCGATGGAGTCGCGCCGTTGGATAATCGCCGGCCTGAAGGCCTCGCCGCCTCCAGCAGTTCGCACCGGCAAGAAGCGGCCGTGTGTCGACACGTGGTAAATCGGCGAACCACCGCCATCCGCTAGCTACCTCGGAACAACCGCTCGGTCGCCTCGTCGGCCGGGAACAAACTTTCAATACGCAGTTCGTCGGCCGTGACGTCCTGCGCCGTGCCAAACGTTGCGATAACCGTGAACAGCGACACGCGCACGCCGTTCTTTTCGATCTCGAGCGGCAACACGGGGACCAGCGCCGCGTCCTCCAGCGGCCAGGAGACGTCGATGTCCTGATACGGAACGAGCTCCGCCAACACCCGCTTCATCTCTTGCCCACCCAAACTCTCGGCTTCGCGCTGCGCTCTCTGCCACAACAGCGGTGCAACCGTCTTCCAATTGGTCACAAACGGTCTGATGCCCTCCGGATGAAAGAACAGCCGCATCAGGTTTCGCTGTACACCGCCAACGTGCGTCCACAGGTCTGCGCCGAACATCGCTGTCAGCGAGTCGAACGGAGCGTTCGACATCCGAATATTCCAGCCTCGGTCGATCGCGACCGCGGGGAACGGCGCATGATTGGTCAGCATCATGCGCACGGCCGCCATCACCTGGCTCATTTGCGGATCCTCGAGCGGACGCGTCTTGAACACCGGCGCGAAGCCGGCGGCGTTGAGCCAGTCATTGCGTTCACGCAACGGAACCTCAAGCGTTTCGCTCAGCTGCAAGATCATGCCGCGGCTCGGTTTGGCGCGGCCCGATTCCAGAAAGCTGACGTGGCGTTGCGACACACCGGATGTCAGCGCGAGTTCGAGCTGCGACAGACGGCGCTTATGGCGCCATGTTTTCAACAGAAACGGAAATCCGCCATCCCGGTCCGGATCTCGTTTCAACATCGATTGCGCCACCCGCGGTCTCCCGGCTCGAACGGATTCCGAATTATCCCGTACGCCGCGCGACGCTCCAATGACCTGCGAGGTAATTGCCGAGTGTTCGGCGCGGCATCAAGCTGCGGCCACATTCAGTGAAGGAGATCATGATGTCCGCCCGCTTGATGGTACTTGTCACGGTGGTCGTTGGCTTTGGTGCGTTGACGATGCTTGCGCTGCTGGATGTCGGCTATTTCGGCATCATCGAACCGCACTTTCTCAGCTGGGGCGAGGCGCAGGTGTTTGTGGATCTGGTGATCCTGGCGGTGCTCGCGTGCGTATGGATGGTGGGCGACGCGCGCGAACGCGGCCTATCGGCCTGGCCGTTCATCGTCCTCACGTTGATAGCCGGCTCATTTGGTCCGTTGCTGTACCTGGTGGTGCGCGAAATGCGCACGACGGCGAGGCGCGCAGCGTCAGCCTAGCGCTGGCCGGCGACGTAACGCGAATCGGTCAGGCTGCGCAGGAACTCAACGAGGTCGCTCTTTTCCTGCGGGTTCAGGCCAAGCGGCCCAATCTCTTTGCGCTTGAATGGATTGGCCCGGCCATCGCCCGCATCGGGGCCACGATCTAGGACACGGCCACCGGCGTCGTAGAACTCGACGACGCCTTCCAAGGTGGCGATGCTGCCGTCGTGCATGTACGGGGCCGTCACCGCGACGTTGCGCAACGTCGGCGCGCGGAAGGCGCCCATGTCATTCGCGCGTCTGGTATGCGCTTCGAGCCCCGGGTCGGGGTAGCGCCCAGTGCCGCCAATGTTGTACAGCCCGGTGTTGTGAAACACCGGCGGCGGAGAGGTAACACCCGCCTGCCGCACGGGGCCGGACAGGTTGAAGCTCGCATGACACAACGCACAGTGCGTTCGATCCGAGAAGAACAGCCGCATCCCGCGCCTCGCCTCGGTCGTCAACGAATCTTCGCCCCAGTACAAATATCGATCGAACGCGGAGTCCGCCGAAATCAAGCTGCGCACATAACTGGCAATGGCCTTGACGACCTGCTCGAGTGTGAGTTGCGCGTCGGTTCCGGGATACGCAGCATGCCTCAGCAACTCAATCGGAGGATCGGCACTCAACTGCAGCAGGCGCTGCGACAACACCTGATCGAGACCGAGTTCGACAGGGGCCCGGTTGAACATCGGTACACGGATCTGCGTCTCCAACGTCGTGACCGAGGGGTTGGCCCATCCGAAGCTGGCGGCATAGGCAACATTGATCAAGGTCGGAGTGTTGCGTGGGTGGTGCTCTCCCGTTGCGCCAATCGCGGTGACCTTGCCATCGGTGAACGCCTGCGCCGGGTCGTGGCAGCTCGCGCAACTGTACGTTCCCGTCAGTGACAAACGTCGATCGGAGAACAGCCGTTCCCCGAACGCGACTTTCGCCGCGCTCATCGGATTGTCGGCGGGCACCATTGGCGCACGCAATCCGGGCGGCAATCGCCAGTGATATGCATCAGCGAACGCAGTGCTCCCGCTTGCGATCGCCCATCCCAGCAGAATCGCTCGTATCAACGGGTTCGGCGATTCTTCAATTCAACCCGGGCCGACTCGATTCACGCCCCGCTCAGTTCCACGGGTGAACGTTGTTCGTCGACAACGACACGGTACTGGCCGCCACCGCTTTGCGGTCGATCACCCACTCGCTGAATGCCTTCGCGTCCACGGTCGCGTCTTCCCGGTGCGTTTGCAGCCATGCATCCATCGCACGCATCAAGGCAGCCGCCTGATCCTGGTCACCGCGCACCAGTTCGAGATACGAATCCTTCACCTGCTGGAACATCGACAATGCCAGATACGCCTCGGCCCGATATTCGATGGCTGGTGAGAAGTTCGGTTTGACCAGCAGAGCCGCATCGTACGCCTTGACCGCGGCTTCGTAGTCGCCGACTTTGCGATACGCATAGCCCAGTTCGTTCATGGCCTGATACGCGCCCGTGTCATAGCCGATCGCCCTACGATAGTCTTCGATCGCACTTTCATACTGCGACTTCGCTTTCTTGAGTTGCTTGTCGCGGTCCTCGTCGTTCTTCGCCGTTGCCGCCTTGTCCTCGTAGTCCTGTGCACGTCGCTTGTGTTTGAGGCCGGCGTTGTAACGCTTCACCGCCATCTGCTGCGGCGTCATTCGCTGCGCCTGTGACGTACCGCCGCCGTAATCGCCTCCGGGCATCGAACCGCTCGCCGAGCCCTGCACGAGCGGCCCCGACAGAACCAGCACACCGCTCAGCGCGCCGATCATCGTCAATCGTCTTCTCATGTTCATGGTTTGCTCCCGTTCAACCTTTGCTGTCCGCAGGCAGCGCCGTTCAGCCCTCACTATCGAGCTGGGCCGCGGACAGCACCGGTCGATAGGTTGGGAACTCCCGTTCGGTCTGCATCAGATCGTGCAGTGCCTGCATGGTTCCGAACGCCGCCAGCGTTTCCAGTTGGCGGCGGGTCACTGACATCAGGCCGAATTCGCCGCGGTCGTTGCGCGTCAAAGCGTCGGCCGGGCTGACCCAAAGCGAATCGACGGTTTCGTATTCGTCGTGTCGGCCGCGCTGTTTGGCCGGCGCCTCTGCTATGAAAAAACGGGTATCGAAGCGCCGCGGCCGCCCTTCCGGCGTGATCCAGCGATTCAGGAAATGCATGCGGTCGATTGCCAGAATCAGGCCCTCAGCGGTGCAGATCTCGTGCAAAGACACATTACCCTCATGCAATGCATGACGGTACGCGTCGAAGCGCCGACCGACGGCATCGTCGTGCAGGTCGAGCAGCGCGCCGTCGCGGTGGTACGCGAGCAGTACGCCCGCCTCTTCGAAGCTCTCGCGAATGCCGGCAATCCAGAAGCCCCGCCACTCCATACCGAGTGCGCGCTGTTGCGGCGCTTGACGATAGTCCGGACCACGCCGGATCGCGTCGTAGACGTGCAGATGATCGTCGCCGTCGACGCGCCCGCCGGGGAACACGTACATGCCGCCGGCGAACGCCGCACGCGCGGTGCGCCGCAACATCAGAATCTCGAAGCCGGGGTCGGTATCGCGCGCGAGGATCACGCTGGCTGCGGGCCGGATGGGTTGAATGGGTCCCGTCGCTCGACCATTGCCCACGCTGATCTCTCATCCACTAAAGTTCATTCGCGCCGCAGCGTAGCGCGAACGGTGGCGCCTGGCCAACGACCCGCATAAGATTGCGGCCCCGAACCAAAACAATCAGGAGAGACGGTTTTGGCGAAACAGCCCAGCAACAAAGTCCTGCTCGACATCCACCGCCGCATGGTTCGCATCCGTGTATTCGAAGAAGAAGCCGGCAAGCTGATGGAGGCCGGCAAGATTCCGGGCGCGCTGCACCTGTATGTCGGCCAGGAAGCGGTTGCAGCCGGCGTGATGGTACATCTGACCAGCGACGATCAGATCACCAGCACGCACCGCGGTCACGGTCATCTGATTGCCAAGGGCGGTGAATTCGATCGGATGTTCGCGGAGTTGTACGGTCGCGCCACCGGCTATTGCAAAGGCAAAGGTGGCAGCATGCACATCTGCAACATGGAACTCGGCATGCTCGGCGCCAACGGCATCGTCGGCGGCGGGCCACCGATTGCAATGGGCGCGGCGTTTTCGCAGAAATTTCGCAAGACCAAGAATGTTGCCGTCGCATTCTTTGGTGACGGCGCATCGAATGAAGGCTCGTTTCACGAAGCGGCGAACATGGCGGCGCTGTACAAACTGCCGGCGGTTCTGGTTTGCGAAAACAACGGTTACGGCGAATACACGCCGCAGGCAAATCACCAGGCAATAGTCGATGTTGCCGACCGCGCGGCCGGCTACGGCATGCCCGGCGTCGTCGTCGATGGCATGGACGCGATGGCCGTTTACGAAGCCGCCGGCGAAGCCATTGAACGGGCGCGCAAAGGGGCGGGACCGACACTGCTCGAATGCAAGACCTATCGTTTCTACGATCACGTCGGTGTGCGCGGCATGGGTCTGACCTACCGCACTGACGACGAGGTGTTGCAGTGGCAGAAGCGCGACCCGATCACGCTGTTCGAGGCGCGTCTCGCCGAACACGGCGTCCTGAGCACGAAGAAGGCCGCGGCCGTGCACGACGAGGTGCAAGAACAGGTGAAGGCCGGTATCGCGTTCGCCGAACAGAGTCCGTTTCCGGACCCGGCGAGCCTGCTCGACGACGTCTACGCCACCGCATCTTAAGGAATCCGACATGGGTCAAGCACAAGCCAAATCATCACAAACGGCGGCCACCGAAGCTCGCAAACTGCCATACGTATCGGCGATCACCGAAGGTGTGCGCGAAGTGCTGCTCGAACAGGACACCGCGTTCGTTGCCGGCGAGGACGTCGGCCAGGCCGGCAGCGTGTACGGATACTACCGCGGGCTGTTCGACGAATTCGGCGGCGACCGGATCGTCGACACGCCGATCTCAGAGAAAGGCATCATCGGTCTCGGTGTCGGCGCCGCAGCCACCGGATTGCGACCGATCGTCGACATCATGTTCATGGACTTCCTTGGCGAATGCATGGACGAAGTGGCCAATCAGATGGCGAAGATGCGTTTCATGTTCGGCGGCAGCGCGACGTTGCCGATCACGGTGCTGACGATGTCCGGTGCGGGCGCGAATCTCGCCGCGCAACACTCGCAGAGCCTGGAAGCTTGGATTGCCCATCTGCCCGGCCTGAAGGTGGTGATGCCGGCAACGCCTTACGACGTCAAAGGAACCATCATTGCGGCGGCGCGCGACGACAACCCGGTGTTCGTCGTGATGAACAAGATGTCTCTCGGGCTGATGGGCGAAGTCCCGGAAGGTGCGTACGAAGTACCGATCGGCACCGCGAACGTGGTCCGGTCCGGTACCGACTACACCATCGTGACCCTCGGCCGCATGCTGCACGAAGCATTGAAAGCCGCAGAGACTCTGAAGGGCCTCGGCATCGACGCCGAAGTCATCGACGCGCGCAGTGTGCAGCCGTTCGATTCGAAGACCGTCGTCGAATCGGTGCAGAAGACGCATCGCGCGCTGGTGGTCCACGAAGCAGTTCGCTTCGGCGGCTTCGGCGCCGAGATCGCAGCGCAGATTCAGGAACTTGCATTCGATTATCTCGACGCACCGGTCGGACGTGTCGGCGCACCGTTCTCGCCGGTGCCGTTCAGCCCTGCACTCGAGAAGGTCTATGTGCCGAACGCGGATCGGATCGTCGCCGAAGCGCGGCGCCTGATCGGCGTCTGACAGGTGGCTGGCGCGGGCCACTAGAGCGTGGCCGTCGGTTGCATCGGGATCGCCGTCAATCCGGCGTCCGGCAAGGATGTGCGCCGGCTGGTCGCACGGGCATCGGTATTCGACAATCAGGAAAAGCGCGCGATCGTCAGGCGCGCCATCGTTGGCGCGTTGGCCGCCGGCGCCAACACGTTCGCCTACGTTCCCGATAGTCACGGTATCGCGGAATCGGCGCTGAACGAATTCGGCGCGGACCTCTGTCATCACCCGGTCGACAGTCCACCGATCGCGAGTACGCTCGGTACCATTCGCGGCGCGCAGGCGCTGAAGTCGGCCGGATGCGCGGCGGTACTGACCCTCGGCGGCGACGGCACCAATCGTGCGTTTGCGCTCGGCTGGCGCGATGCCCCGCTGCTGCCGATCTCGACCGGCACCAACAACGTATTCCCCCGCTTCGTCGAAGCCACCGTCGCCGGCGCGGCGGCGGGACTGATCGCGGCCGGCACCGTGGCGCTGCGCGATGTTGCACGACAAGCCAAGACGATCCACGTGCAGATCGACGACGAACCCGACGACCTCGCGCTCATCGACGCGGTTCTGACGCGGGACCGCTTCGTCGGCGCCCGCGCACTACTCGAAGCAGACATGTTGAAGATGGCGCTGTTGACACGCGCCGACCCCGCCGCTGTCGGCATCACCGCGATCGGCGGCCTGATCGCGCCGTTGGCAGACTGCGCCGACGGAGGATTGCTGCTGACGCTCGGGCGTGGCACGACGGCAGTTCGCGCGCCGATCGCGCCGGGCCTGTATGCGCTGGTTCGCGTTGCCGAATCGCGCAACGTCGCGTTCGGTGAACCCGTCTATGTCGAAGGTCCCGGCGTGCTGGCATTCGACGGCGAACGCGAACGTGTGCTGAAACCCGCGCAGCGCGCGCGGCTGACCATTCAGCGCGACGGACCGTGGGTGATCGACGTGGCAGCGACGCTCGCGCTCGCCGCGTCGCGCGGGGCTTTTCGAATTTCAGTGGGAGATGTGGATGGCGACTGAGATTTATCTGGTGAAGGCCGGCATGACGATGACCGAAGGTATGGTCGAAGAGTGGTATGTGCCCGACGGCGGGAGTGTCAATCAAGGCGATCTGCTGTATCGGCTCGAAACGGAGAAGATCAATCTCGACGTGGACGCGGATGCGACCGGAATCGTCAAGCACGGCGTCGCCGTCGGCGTGACCAAAGAACCCGGCGATGTGATTGGCTACATCTACGCACCGGGCGAAACGATCCCCTCTGCAGGGCCGTCTGTGCCGGTGGCGACGCCAGCCGTCAACACCCCCGCGGCGGCGTCAGAACCGGAACCCGCACCCGTCGGCGCGCATCGCGCGGGCGGCCGCGTCATCGCCTCACCGGCCGCGCGACGGCTTGCCGGCGAACTCAACGTCGATGTCGCGGTACTGAGCGGCAGCGGTCCCGGCGGTCGTATCGTTGAAGCGGACGTGCACGCAGCGGCCAGAACACCGAACGCCGTATCCGCACCAGCACCAACGAAATCGCCTGCGCAATCAGCGGCACGAACCACAGCGAATCCCGCATCACCGCTCGCAAAACGTCTCGCCGCAGACCTTGGCGTCGATCTCGCGCGTGTGCAGGGCAGCGGGCCGGGCGGCCGGATCACCAAAGATGACGTCGAACGCGCTGCCGCACACCCTGCCGCCGCCAAGGCGGCACCGGCTTCGAAGTCGGCCGTCGCGCCCCACCCCGCTGCCGGCGAACGCATCGCGGTGAAAGGCATCCGCAAAACCATTGCCACGCGCATGTTCGACAGTCTGCGCGGCTCCGCGCAGTTGACGATGGACATGGACGTGAACATGGACGACGCAGTGAAACTGCGTGGTCAGTTGATCAGCGAATGGGAATCGGAACAGATCCGTCCGACGTACACCGATCTGGTGGTCAAGGCTGCAGCGAAAGCGCTAACCAGCCATCCGTTGATGAACAGCGTCTTTGGTGAAACTGAAATCACGCTGCTGGGCGAGGTGCACGTCGGCATCGCGGTGGCGATCGACGCCGGTCTGGTGGTGCCGGTGATCCGCGACGCAAGCCGCCTCACGGTACGCGAGCTCGCCATCGAGAGCGCGCGCCTCGCGGCCGCGGCACGCGACGGCACACTCGGTCTAGACGACATGGCCGGCGGCACGTTCACGGTCTCGGCACTCGGCATGTACGGCGTCGACGCGTTCACGCCCATTCTGAACGCACCGCAATCCGGAATCCTCGGCGTCAATCGCATCCGTGACGACGTCGCGTGGGACCGCGATCGGCCTGTCAAACGCAAGAAGATGCGGTTGTCGCTGACGTGGGATCACCGCGTTCTCGACGGCGCGCCGGCCGCGCAATTCCTCGGCGCAGTGCGCGATCTGCTCGAAGCCCCGTATCGGCTGCTGTTGTGACGCAATGAGCGATCAGACATTCGATGTCGTCGTCATCGGTGGCGGGCCGGGTGGCTATGTTGCAGCGATTCGCGCAGCGCAACTCGGCCTGGCGACGGCACTGGTTGAACGCGACGAGCTCGGCGGCGTCTGCCTGAACTGGGGCTGTATTCCGACGAAGGCACTGCTGCATACGGCGGATGTGTTGCGCGACATCGAGGGTGCCGCCGCGCTCGGCATCGATACGGGTCCAGCGAAGATCGACCTCGCGCGCGTCGTGGCCCGATCGCGGGCCGTCGCCCAACAACTCAATCGAGGCGTGACCGGGCTGTTGAGAAAGCACAAAGTCAGCGTCCTCAAAGGCACCGCGCGCTTCACTGCACCCGGCCGCATCACCGTAGACGGCACGCAGAACGCGACATTGATGGCAGACGCAATCATCATCGCGACCGGCGCACGTGCCAGATCGCTGCCGGGTATCGAGGCTGATGGCGAACGCATCTGGACGTCGCGCGAGGCGATGGTGCCGGACGCCCTGCCGAAGCGGCTGCTCGTCATCGGCGCCGGCGCGATCGGCGTCGAATTTGCGAGCTTCTATCGCACGCTGGGTAGTGCCGTCACAATCGTCGAGGTGCTGCCCGATATTCTGCCGGCGGAAGACACCGAGATCGCCGCGGCCGCGCGGAAATCGTTCGAGGCCGCCGGAATCGAGATTCACACCGCGACGTCCGTCGGCGCGGTGACTCGAGACGGAGATGAACTCCTGGCCGTCCTGAAAGGTGCCAGCGGTTCGTTCGAGGGGCGATTCGACCGCGCCATTCTCGCAGTCGGCGTGACCGGCAACTTCGAGGACCTCGGACTCGACAATACCCGTGTCGTTACCGAACGCGGGTTCATCGTCACCGATGCGTATGCCGAAACGGCCGAACCCGGCATCTATGCAATCGGTGACGTTGCCGGACCGCCGTGTCTCGCCCACAAGGCCAGCCACGAAGCAGTCGCGTGCGTCGAACAGATCGCCGGCCTCGAAGCACATCCGCTGAACCGAATGCGAATTCCGGCTTGCACGTACAGTCATCCGCAGGTCGCGAGCATCGGTTTGACCGAACAAGCGGCGGTCACCACAGGTCGCAAAGTTCGTATCGGCCGCTTTCCACTGATCGGCAACGGCAAGGCGATCGCGATCGGTGACACGGGCGGCATGATCAAGACGCTGTTCGACGCGCGCTCCGGGGAACTGCTCGGCGCACATCTGATCGGACCCGGCGTCACCGAACTGGTGCAAGGCTTCGCGATTGCGATGGGCGCCGAGACCACCGAGGCAGAGCTGATCGCAACCGTGTTTCCACATCCGACGGTCTCGGAAGCCATGCACGAGTCGGTGCTGGCCGCGTACGGCCGGGCGATCCACATTTGACGATGCAGACCATTCACGTGCGGCTTGACCGCCGCGCATTGGTCGCAGCGTTCGGCTAGTCGATATACTGCGCGGCATGTTCACCTACCTCGATCCAAACGTTCGACGCAAATTGATTGCCCAGGGCAAACTGCGGCGCATCGATCTGCGCGGCAGAGCGCTCGATCCCGACGTGGCCCCCGCCGAAGGCGAACCCGCCGTCAATCTACTGGGACCGATTCCGCTGCCCTTGCACCTTGGTCGGGTGCATACGCAGGTCGACTGGTACGCGACCGTGCGTTCAACCGAACTGCGTAAAGTCGAAGAACTCGCGGGCGAGTTGCGTACGCAGGGTGGCGGCAAGTTGTTTTCGCTGCTCGCCTCGTCGATGGCGGTCAACAGCGTTCTCATCGTCGGTGACCCGTCGGCATGGCAGAACCCACTGGTGCGGGTGCATTCGAGCTGCCTGACTGGCGACGTGTTCGGCTCGGAACGCTGCGAATGCGGACCGCAACTGAGTGGCGCGGTCGAGCGCATCACCGCCGAACCGGGTGGCGGGTTGCTGGTGTACATGGCAGGACACGAAGGCCGCGGCATCGGATTGTGGGCCAAAGCGGCGACCTATCTGCTGCAGGATTCCGGCGAGGACACCTACCAGGCCAACCGCTCGTTGGGGCTGCCCGACGACTCGAGGGATTTCGCCGACGCCGCCGCGTTGCTGCATCATTTCGTCGGCAACGCACCGATGCGGCTGATGACCAACAACCCGAAAAAGGTGCAGGATCTCGCGCAGATGGGCCTGACGCAGATCACGCCGGTCAAGCACGTGCTCGGCGTCGGCGAGCGCAACCGCCGCTATCTCGACGCGAAGCGGCTGTGGGGCCATCGGCTCGATGAGGAGGACCTCGGCACGTAAAGCGCGCCACCTCCTGTTCTCTGCCCGCTACGGGCATCCAGCAAGCGCGGTTGCGGGCCCTCCGATCAGCGCAATCGCCGAGGCACGAAATGCCTTGTTGGTAACCGGCGCGTGCGCTTGTACCAGGGTGCGTGCGAGGTCGTCAAGCGACTTGCGGTCGCGCGTCGCAGCTCGGATTTCGCCGTCGAGCGCGTGCATCACGAGCACCGCGTGCGCGGTCTGCATCCCCGCCGATCGATCCGTCGCCACGCACTTGGTGCCAGCGCTCCATTTTGCAAGCGTTGCGAAACTGTTGTCGAAGCGCTGCTGACTGATCGTGTTCGATCTTCGCAATATCTCCAGACTGTAGTATTCGGCGATCCCCTCGACGATCCAGTCAGCCCCACCGGTTGCGTGGAGACCACTGGCGACATGAATCATTTCGTGCAGCGGCGTGCTGGTTCCGTTTTGGCTGATCAACGGCCGGTCCGCATGCAGATACAACGATCCCCGACCGGATAATCCCCCTCGCCACATCCCATCCGGGCCGCTGACGATCAGCAGCCGTGGCGGAAACTCGGGAAATACGCGCACCAGCGCCGGCAGCGTCCAGCGCACGAACGCGAGCACGTCGTTCGATCTGAATCCACTGCCTTGCGGACTCGCGACCGCGACGTGACGATCGGCGATCACATCGCGGCGTATCGCAAGCTTCGGACCCGCCAGCAACCATCCCTTCGGGCGGTCGAAATGCGCGTTCGGATCGTCGACGTCGTGCAGCCTGCCAGCCGACGGTCCATACGGCGTCTCGATCGACCATCCCTTCGGTGCCGTTAAGTGCAAGGTCGCCTTCGATCGCGCACCTTTGATGGTACGGACCTTTCCAGTTGGAAACAGATGATCGAGCTTCAATAGCGCCCAATCGTCTGTGATACGCGCGTCTGGGGCGCCATTTTCGCGCGCGTGGTCGATCGCAAATTCGAAGTGCAAAACGCCACCGTCGGCAGGCGGCGTCCATTCGATGTGGTCCGCCGTTACATTGATCTCACCCTGACCGCGCACGTTTCGGTAGCGATCACGCGGCGCGTCGAATTCGACATGCCGCAGCAGATCGTGCGTTTGCCGCACCGCAATGCGCACGTCCGCACGGTGGTTGGCCGGGTCGAGTGCCGCGCCATAGACGATCCGGTAAGAGTTCGGATCCTTCGTTGGCGCAGATTCGTCCGAACATGCGGTACCGGAGTGGACTGCGCAGACCAATACCAGCACCCGCGCGCAGATGCGGGAAGGTCTCGAGGGTGATGTCATCGCGCTAGTGTAGTGCGCAGCACATGCTGCGCACTACACTAGATTGACGCAGCCGGGTAGCGACAGCCGAATGCGATTCCAACATAATCCGCGCCTGCCAACCGTTCGTAAGGGGGAGTTCCATGCGCGTTTCGATGCGCCTTTCAATCAGACCGGCATTTGCAATCAACCTGGCTTTTGCGTTGATCTTCAGCGCGACCGGCGCGCGTGCCGGTGACGTCGTCGAAGAAACCACCGTCAACGACGATGGAGTCGTGGAAACGTGCGGTCAGGGAGACGGGCTCCATCACTGTCGAGACGCCGAAGGCGAAACCTGGCGGCACGCGGACGACCCGAACTACATCAAGCTCGACTCGACGCAAGAGCTCGAGCAGTCATCGGCACAGATCCGAAATGAATCCCCGAAACAACTCGAACAAACGATCCAGGACATCGAAGACGACGAGAAGCACTGAGCCAAGCTGAGCACGATGACGACGAACGGCCGCTGGACGCTTGCGCGCACACCGCGCGATGGATTGCCCGTTGCGGACGATTTCGCCTGGAGCGAACCCCCCAATCCGTCACCGGGGCGCAATCAGATGCTCACCCGAACGCTGTACCTCTCGTTGGACCCGTATCAATGGGGACGTCGGCGCAGCGGCGTCGAAGCAGTCGGCGAAGTGTGCCACGGGCGGACCGTAGCGCAGGTGATCGAGAGTCGGCTGAGCGGATACCAGGAAGGCGATTTCGTCTTCAACACCAACGGCTGGCAGCGATGCGGGCTGACCGGTGAGGGTATTTCGGTGTTCGGTTACATGTTTCCACGTAAGCTCGATCCGAACCTCGCGCCGATTTCGACTGCGGTCGGCGTGCTCGGCATGCTGGGACTCACCGCGTATTCCGGCCTCGTAGTTCAATGCGCGCCGGTCGCCGGTGAGACGGTCGTCGTGTCTGCGGCATCCGGTGGCGTTGGCCAGGTGGTTGGGCAAATCGCAAAGATCCTCGGCTGCCGCGTCGTCGGCATCGCCGGTACCCGCGAGAAATGCGATTTCGTCGTCGACGAACTGGGGCTCGACGCGTGCGTCTCGCATCGTGAAGCGGGCCTCTCCGAAGCGATTGCACGGGCATGCCCCGACGGCATCGACATCTATTTCGAAAACGTCGGCGGCAAAGTGTTCGAAGCCGTGCTGCCGTACCTCAACGAACGAGCACGCATCTCGCTGTGCGGCATGATTTCGCAGTACGGCAATACCGATGGCGTCAATCCGCGCGATGCATGGATGGCAGCGGGAGAACCCTTTTTCGAGCGCCGCTCCGTTGTGGTGCACGAACTGCGCGTTGGAAATTTTGTCGCCGACCACCAGACACAGTTCCTGCACGAGATGGCAGGCTGGCTGCAGGACGGCCGCGTGAAATACAAAGAAGACGTGTGGAGCGGGCTCGAACAGGCGCCGGCGGCGTTTCGCGCAATGCTCGACGGACGCAACTTCGGAAAGACGTTGGTCGCAGTCGGCGCGGATCCGACACGTACTCGGTTGTAGTTACCAGCGCGTTGAGGGTCGCGCCACGACCCCTTGCGGCGTCACCGCAAGGTGCGTCAGCGTCTGATCGTCGTGGCGCATCCGCCACGACAGCATGCGTTGCGCGTGGTCGAGTACGATCGGCAGGTATCTTCGATCGTTTGCCAAGTTGTGCAGCTCTGCTGGATCTTCCTGTAGATCGAACAGCAACGGCGCTAAGCCGGCGAAATGCACGTATTTGTATCGCTCGCCACGGACGACGTTCAACACGCACGCGTGCAGCGGAATACCGAGCGCGCGCTCGGTGCTGTCGTCGGTCGGATCTCGAAAATCGAATTCCCAATGTGCTTCGGTGCGCCACGTTTCCGGGACCTCCGACGAAGTCACGAAGGGGAGTAGCGAGCGGCCGTCGCATGCATTGGGAACATCCAGTCCGAGCCACTCGAGCATCGTTGGCATGATGTCGACATTCTCGGTGAACGATTCGACGACCCGTCCCCGCGTCGCGTCGGCCTCCGCGCGCGGGTCGCGAACGATCAGCGGGATGTGATACGACTGGTCGAAGTAGCCGGTCTTGCCCAACAGCCAGTGATCGCCGATCTGTTCACCATGGTCGGATGTGAACACGATCAGCGTGTCGTCATATTGCCCGGTACTTTTCAGGTGTGCGATCAAGCGGCCGAGATTGTCGTCGACCTCGCTCATCAGGCCGAAGTACGAAGCCTTCAGCCGCCGCAGTTTCTTTTCCGACCCCGGCGCCCGATAGCGCTTGTCGGAAAGCTGATGAGCAAGCCACGGATGCTGCTCGGCTTCGATGTCTGCAGATGCCGCACGCACGAAACCCGGCAGCGTACCCGGCGCATAGCGCGCGTGATACGGTGCCGGTGCCACCCAGGGCGGGTGGGGCCGCAGCAACGACAGATGCACGCACCACCCATCGCGTCGATCGGTCAGATAATCGATCACCCGATCGGTCATGAAGTACGTGTCGTGATGTTCGCGCGCGAGCCGTAGCGGCGCCGGACTCGGACCACCGTTTTCGTATTCGAGCTGATCGGTCTTCCGCACGTACAGCTCCGCCGGACGCGCGGGAATCGATACGCCGCTCGTCCGCAGCCACTCGACCCACGTGCCGATGTCGGCCGTCAGCAACACTTCGACGCGCAGTCCAGGCAACACCCCTTCGTAGGTCGTCAGCACCGGGTGATCCGCCGGATAGTCGCGTGGATCGGGGCTGGTATCGGTGTAGCCGAACAACACCGGATCGTATCCCGCCGCGCGAGTCACCTGCGCCCAGTTACGATGACGCGCATCGAGTGGCGTACCGTTGATTGCCGAGCGATGATTCATCAGGTACAGGCCGGTGTGCAGCGATGCCCGACTCGGGCCGCACGGCACCGCCTGACAGTAGTGACGTGCGAACGAAACACCGTCGTGCGCGAGCGCATCGAGGTGCGGCGTGACGACGCACGGGTGACCGCGCGACGACAGGCAGTCTCCGCGCCACTGGTCGGCGGTGATCAGAAGTACGTTTCGACGTCTACTCATTCGATCCCTCAATCGGCCCGCAGGCCGTGCCACTACTGGCCATACCGCTTGCTGACACGGTGCTGAGGTGCGATCCTCGTGATCGAGTCGCTAACACCAACGGTGGCCGGAACACAGTCTACTTTGAGGTCGAGGAGTTTGCTGCTGGCGTCTCGAAGTCATTCGTCGGCATCGAGACCGGCGGCGCGATTGCCACTGGCACCTGCGAGTAGCACTCGATGGCTGCGGTCGACGACGAAATCCGCCAACTCCGTGTCGAGCTTGAAGTCCTCAACGACTGCCTGTCGACCCTCGCGGGCGCTCTCGGCGCCCTCCTCCAGGTCATCGCCGACGGCACCGCACAGGACGCGGCAGAGGAGATCCGTCAGGAGATCGTGGGGAAACGCGATGCGGCTCGGTTTTTCTATCTGTCAAGGTTGATGTGTTCATGTCGCGAAGATTGATCGCTGTCAGCGTTGCTGCACTACTGCTGTTAGTGGTGGCGAGCATTCTCGGTGGATCCGCAGTTTGGTTACTGGGCGGCGCGCATAGCCTGGACATCAACGGACGCGCAGAAGTCCGCGGCAGTCAGAGAGCCACATCCTACGATGGATGGAGCCACTATGGTGGCGACCCGGGTGGTCATCGATTCAGCGATGCGAACCAGATTACTCCCCAGAACGTGACACTGTTGGAACCGGCCTGGACATACAGCACAGGAGATCTGCAGAGCAAAGGCGCGGAAGCCCTTTCTCGCAATGCCGGGGAGACGACGCCGATCCTCGTGGAAGACAGCCTGGTCTTTTGCACACCGTTCAACGAAGTGATCGCTCTCGATCCGGCAACAGGTGTGGAGCGATGGCGATTCGATCCGAAGGTTGTACTCGACATGAAACCCGCCAACCAGTGGGTGTGCCGCGGCGTTGCCTATTGGAGAGACAAGGCAGCATCAGGTGCGTGCGCTTCGCGCATCGTCACGGCCACCAACGACGGCCGGGTGATTGCGCTGGACGCGAAAGCAGGCACGCCTTGCGCCGATTTTGGTGACGCCGGCCAGGTAAAAATTGATCCGGGCATGGACTTGCTCTGGCCGGGCGAATTCCAGGTGACATCGCCGCCGACCATTGTCGGCGATGTAGTGGTGGTTGGTTCAGCAATCAGTGATAACGCGCGCGTCGAGGCGCCGCGCGGTGCCATTCGCGCATACGACGCGCGGACGGGGCACGAGCTGTGGACCTTCGACCCGATTCCACGAGTTGAACACGCCGTCAATCAAGCGGACTGGAAGGGCAAGTATCCGCCCGTGGAAGGCCATGCAAACGCATGGGCACCGATGTCCGCTGACCTCGAGCGCGGTCTGGTATTCGTGCCGACCACCAGTTCTTCGCCCGACTTCTATGGCGGACTGCGTCCGGGCGACAATCGCTATGCGAATTCTGTCGTTGCCCTGGTTGCAGCCACTGGCGAGGTCGCCTGGAGTTTTCAGACCGTCCATCACGATGTATGGGATTTCGACCTGCCGGCTCAGCCGGGGCTGTACACGATTTTCAAGGATGGTGTGCCGCGGGATGCGGTGGTGCAGATCACCAAGATGGGGATGATTTTCATCCTGGATCGTGACACCGGCGAGCCGATATTTCCGGTAGAAGAGCGGCCCGTGCCCCAGGGTGGGGTTGTTGGGGAAGTGCTCTCACCGACACAACCGTTCCCTGTTCAGCCACCGCCATTGGTACCCGATACCACATCCCCCGACGATGCATTCGGCATTACGTGGTTCGATAAGCACGCATGCGCAAACGCGATTGCCGCGCTGCGCGGCGACGGACTCTACACGCCGCCCACCGAACAAGGCACCTTGTTCCGGCCGTTCACCGGAGGCGGCGGCAACTGGGGCGGGGCAGCGTTTGATTCATCGCGCAATCTGCTGGTGGTGAATATGTCGAACCTGGGCCATCTGATTCAGCTCATTCCGGCCGACAAGATCGGTGAGATGCGGCAAGTATTCCACAGCAGCGAAATTGCGCCTCAGACCGGCGCACCTTACGGCGTCCGTCGGGAGATCCTGCTTTCACCGCTTGGCTTGCCCTGTACGCCGCCACCGTGGGGCATCATTGCGGGCGTTGATCTGACGGATGGCCACATCGTCTGGCGCAAGACGATTGGAACCACGGAAGATCTCGCGGGCGGACTTGCGCTGAAACTGGGAACGCCAACGTTGGGTGGACCGATCATCACGGCGTCGGGTCTGGTTTTCATCGGCAGTACGCTCGATTTCTACCTGCGCGCATTTGATGTGGCGAACGGCGACGAACTCTGGAAGGGGCGATTGCCCGCGGCCGGCATTGCAACGCCGATGACGTATGACTGGCAGGGGCGACAGTATGTGGTGATTTTCGCCGGCGGTTACTCGTCAGCAGATTCGCCCCCAGGCGACAGCCTGGTGGCGTTTTCATTGCCGAGATGAGCCACGCGAAGGCCGGCGCATCAGATTGGCCTGCACCGCGGGCCACGCGGCACGGGTGATGGCGTAGAGCACCGAATCGCGAAGGCGCCCGTCGCACTGCGCTCTCATCCCTAAGGCGCTGACACGGGTAGCCGTCAAGTCCCTGAAATCATTGACTCTCAGGGCAGGGTCTTCACAGGTCGGCGGTGATCAGAGGTACGTTTCGAGGTGAGTTCATCGTCGAACTCTAACGAAAACGGCGTCGGAGCGCCTTCTAACTGAGCGTTCCTCGGCCGAGCACATTCGCGGCATCCTTGACCCCGAGTCGCGACTGCAGATGCGCGATCGTCGTGCGCGCGGTCGCACACTCGAATCTTGATGCCGCGAGACGCCGCTCGCGTTCGGCAATTTCCTGACCGAGGCGCTTCAGTTCAGCCTCGAGTGTCGCGATGCGACGTCGCAGCGCAGTCTGGTCGGTCAGCTGGCGGCTCAGCTTGTCGTTGGTCTCGCGGGCACGCGCCAGTTGATCGTTGAGCACGTCGAGCCACTTGTCCTGACGCTGCCGCTCACGATCGAATTCCTCGTTACGTTTCAGCTGATCGCCGAGCGCGCTCTCCAGCTGCGGAATCTTCTTCGCGTGATTACCCTGCTCGTACATCAGTTCACCGATGCGCGCCTCACGTTCGCGAACCTTCGTTTCCAGTTCGCGTACCTGCTCTTCGAGTCGCTGATCGGTCAGATCCGATTGCCGCGATACCACGTTGCCCGGCGCGCCGGGCGTGGTGAACACCTCGTCCTCGAGATCGAGCGTTGCCATGCCGGACGCCGCCGCCTCGTTTGCGGGCATGCCCTTCAGCAACGCCAGTTCGGATTTCAACAGCGACACCGTGCGATCGCGATCGCGCAGCGCACCGTCGCGCTCCTCGATCGTCTTGTGCAGCGGCGGCAGCGAGGCTTCGAGCTCCTTCAGCTGTTGCTCCACGCGGGCAACCTGCATCTCTCTATTGCGCATGCCGGACTCGAGCCGTGGAATCCTGCCTTTGGTTTCATTGAGGCGCCGTTGCAGATCGTCTTCGCGCACGCGCGCCGTCGCGGCGCGTAGCGACGAACCCGTCGCGACGCCGACGCCGGATGCGATCAGCAGGCACAGCACTGTGAAGATCGCGTCCGCATAGTTGGCGGGCGTGCCCTTCTGCCCGAGCAACTCTGCGATGCCGTCGTTGATGATTGGCGCCAACGGAATGTCGTGCACCGATACGGCCAGCCAGGTAACCGCGCTGAGCAAGATCGAGCCGAGCAGGATGGTGAGCACGCGTGACATAGCGATGAGCGAGTCCTTCGCATCCATTGCGAACGGGTCGGACGATTCTGGCTCAGTAACGTCCACGAAACAGTTAGTTGGCTCTCAATCGCGGCGCGCGCGAGAAGCCACACGGCGGGCTGCGCGCCATACATACCACCGAGAACACGGTCACATTTTTGAGGTTCCCGCACGAGGTTGATTTACCATCTGCGCCTCGCGTCTGTAGATCAGTTCAATGAATACGTCCACGTCGGCACCGCTGGATTTTCGCACCGAACCCGCCTCATATCGGCATTGGAAACTCGACATCGCGCCGCCGCTCGCCGAACTGATCCTGGATGTCGACGAATCCGGCGGACTCCTGCCCGGCTACGAACTCAAACAGAACTCGTACGATCTCGGCGTCGACATCGAGCTCGCCGATGCGATCCAGCGGTTGCGCTTCGAGCATCCGGACGTGCACGCCGTCGTACTGCGGTCGGGCAAGGCCGGCATCTTCTGCGCCGGCGCCAACATCCGGATGCTGGCCGGCGCGAGTCACGCCCACAAAGTGAACTTCTGCAAGTTCACGAATGAAACGCGCAACGCGCTCGAAGAGGCGTCTGCCGAGTCGGGCCAGCGGTATCTGGCCGCGATAGGCGGGACCGCGGCCGGCGGCGGCTATGAACTGGCCCTGGCCGCGGACTATCTGTTGCTGATCGACGACGGCAACGCTGCGGTGTCGCTGCCGGAAGTGCCGTTGCTGGCGGTACTGCCCGGCACCGGTGGGCTGACCCGGCTGACGGACAAGCGACGTATCCGCCGCGACCTCGCCGACGTCTTCTGCACCCTCGAAGAAGGGGCTCGCGGAATGCGAGCGCTCGAGTGGCGACTGGTCGACGAGATCGCGCTGCGCTCCAAATTCGATGCCGCCGTGCGGACACGCGCGCTCGAACTCGCGGGCCGCTCCGACCGTCCTCCGCACGAAATCGCTATCGAATGGACACGCCTGGAGCGAACCGCCGACGCAAACGGGATTCACTACCGCTATCTCGACGTGACATTCGACGATGCGCTGGCCACCGTGACGCTGACGTTGCGCGGTCCCGAAGAAAAGCTCCCAGATGATGTCGCGCAGGTTCGCGCGTCGGGTACCAATCTCTGGGCGCTTGCGTTGCTGCGCGCGCTCGACGATGCGCTGCTGCACATACGTTTCAACACACCAGACATCGCGACCGTGCAGTTGCGCAGTGAAGGTGACATCGATCGCGTTCTGCAGCACGACACCTGGCTGCGGGAACACGCCTCGCTCTGGTGGGTACGCGAAATCGCGTTGTTCGAAAAACGCACGCTGAAGCGCCTCGATCTGACGTCGCGCACACTGGTGGCGCTGGTCGAACCGGGAAGTTGTTTCGGCGGTTTTCTCGCGGAGATTCTATTCGCGGTCGACCGCAGCTACATGCTGGATGGCACGCTCGACGATTCCGTAGATGCCGCGACCATCGCGCTATCCGAATCCAACCTTGGTCTCCTGCCGATGAGCAACGGACTCAGCCGGCTCGCCACCCGCTTCTACGGTGATCCCGCGGCGATCGCGCGCCTGCGCGCATGTGTTGGGAAGCCGCTCGACGCGGCTGCTGCGCAGGATGCCGGACTGGTGACATTCACGCCCGACGAGATCGACTGGCGTGACGAGATCCGCCTGTTCCTCGAAGAGCGCGCGAGCTTTTCGCCAGACGCGCTCACCGCGATGGAAGCGAATTTGCGGTTCGCCGGGCCGGAGACGATGGAAACCAAGATTTTCGCGCGCCTGTCCGCATGGCAGAACTGGGTATTCCAACGCCCCAATGCCGTGGGTGACGACGGCGCGCTCAAGCGCTACGGTACCGGAGCACGTCCGCGCTACGACAAAACACGCATATAGGAAGCAGACATGAGCGCCGTCGACTACGCATCGCTGATTCCGAACAACGTCGATCTTGCCGGCGATCGTGCGCTGCAGCGCGCGCTTGAAGCCTGGCACCCGCACTTTCTCGACTGGTGGCGCGCCATGGGGCCGGATGGTTTTCAGGATGCCGAGGTGTTCCTGCGCACAGCCGTCAGCGTCGACCGTGCCGGTTGGGCCAAGTTCGGCTTCGTCAAGATGCCCCAGTATCGGTGGGGCATCCTGCTCGCACCCGCCGAAAGCGATCGAAAGATCGGCTTCGGCGCCCACAAAGGCGAACCGGTGTGGCAGGAGGTGCCCGGCGAATACCGTGCGCTGTTGCGCCGTCTGATGGTCATTCAAGGTGATACCGAACCGGCGTCGGTCGAACAACAACGCCACCTCGGTAAGACCGCGCCGAGTTTGTACGACCTGCGCAACCTGTTTCAGGTCAACGTCGAAGAGGGCCGTCACCTGTGGGCCATGGTGTATCTGCTGCAGCGCTACTTCGGTCGCGATGGTCGCGAGGAGGCCGAGATGCTACTGAATCGACGCTCAGGCAACCCCGACACGCCGCGCATACTCGGCGCGTTCAACGAACAAACACCGGACTGGCTGTCGTTCTTCATGTTCACGAGCTTCACCGACCGCGACGGCAAGATGCAGCTCGAAGCGCTGGCACAATCGGGATTCGATCCATTGTCGCGAACCTGCCGCTTCATGGTGACCGAAGAAGGTCATCACATGTTCGTCGGCAAAAGCGGTGTGGAACGGATCCTGCGCGCGACGTGCGCGGCAATGAATCTGCACGGCATCACCGATCCGCACGATCTCACGGCCATCCGCCGCCACGGCGTCATCGACCTGCCGACGATGCAGAAGAAAATCAATTTTCACTATTCCGTGACGCTCGATCTGTTCGGCTCCGAAATCTCCACCAACGCAGCCAATGCATACAACGCTGGCATCAAGGGGCGCTTTCACGAAGACCAAATCGACGACGACCATCAACTGCACGGTGCGACTTATCGCGTAATGCAGGCCGACGCCAACGGTTTCGCCTGGATCGATGCACCGGCGCTGTCCGCCATCAATGCAAGGCTGCGCGACGACTACATCGACGACTGCGCGCCGGTGTTGCGCGCGTGGAACCGCGTGATTTCGGATGCCGGCATTGAATTCGAACTGCGGCTGCCGCATCGCGCGTTTCATCGAAAGGTTGGCGACTTTTCGAACCTGTCGGTCACACCCGCCGGCGACGTCATCGATACCGCATCCTGGCGGGCCCGCGAACCGGACTGGCTACCGGCGCCGAGCGACCTCGAGTACGTATCGTCGCTGATGCGGCCGTCCCACACCGTTGGCAAATTCGCCTCGTGGATCGCTGCACCGTCCAGCGGCGTCGGCGGTAAGCCCGGCGACTTCGAGTACGTAAAGCTCGCATCCTGACTTTTCGATGAGCGCGCACGCAGCCGAACAGTACAATGCAGCCGACGTACTGCTGACGCCCAACATCGCCGG
The DNA here is from genome assembly GCA_963812255.1 of uncultured Gammaproteobacteria bacterium. Lineage (GTDB taxonomy): Bacteria > Pseudomonadota > Gammaproteobacteria > Pseudomonadales > Azotimanducaceae > DATJGR01. The sequence goes on from CAWEUM010000005.1 coordinate 360,875, forward strand.
CGGCCGCGCTCTCCGCACCGCCGTCATCGACGACGACGGACAGTACACCTACGCGCTGCTCAACGAACGCGTCAACCGTTTTGCAAACGCATTGAGGGGCCGGCGCCTCACGCACGCTGAGCGCGTGCTGTTGTGCCTCGAAGACAGCGTCGACTTCGCGGTGTGCTTCCTGGGCGCACTCCGCGCAGGCGCCGTCCCCGTGCCGCTCAATACGCTGATGACGACGAAGGACTACCGCTACATCGTCGCCGACAGCGAAGCGCGTCTCGTCGTCATATCGTCTACGCTAGTTGCCGCCTGGGAACCGCTGCTGTCCTCGATTCCTCACCTTCACGTGATCGTCAGCGGACCAGAAAAGAGAGCACCGGCTCATGTACCGACGCTCTCCGATACCCTGCGTTACGCATCAATCGCCCAGACCAGCGCCAACACCCGTCGCGCCGATATCGCATTCTGGCTGTACACGTCGGGGACCACCGGCAATCCAAAAGGCGTGATGCACCGTCACCGCGACCTCGAGTTCACGGCGCGGACGTACGCACGCGACGTGCTCGCACTACGCACGGACGACATTGTGTTTTCAGCGGCCAAACTGTTCTTCGCATACGGACTCGGTAACGCGTTGACGTTTCCGTTTTCGGTCGGCGCGACGGTGGTACTGACCGCAGCGCGACCGTCGCCGTCGGTGGTCGGCAACATTCTGAGTCGATACCAGCCAACGGTGTTCTGCGGCGTCCCAACGTTGTACGCCATGATGCTGGCCGAACCGGAACCGCCGCCGCGCGGCCGCTTGCGCATCTGTATCTCCGCCGGCGAGGCACTGCCGGAGACGATTCTCGCGCGGTGGCATACCGCGACCGGTCTCGACATTCTCGACGGCATCGGGACCACGGAGCTGCTGCACATCTTCATCAGCAATCGCAACGGTGACGTCACGCCGGGCACGTCGGGACGATGTGTACCCGGCTACGCGGTCCGCATCGTTTCAGACGACGGCGCGGCAGTCGGCGACGACGTCATCGGAGATCTCGAAGTGCGCGGCGACAGTGCTGCAATCGGGTATTGGAAACTGCCGGAGCTGTCGGTCGCGACGTTTCGAGGCGGCTGGGTACGCACCGGCGACAAATGTCTACGGCGCGCCGACGGCCGAATCGTCTATTGCGGACGGCGGGACGATCTGCTGAAGGTCGGCGGCATCTACGTCTCGCCGATGGAAGTGGAAAACGCGCTGCTCGCGCATCCAGCCGTCGTCGAAGCCGCGGTCGTCGGCGCCCAGGACACCGATGGCCTGATCAAGCCAAAGGCCATCATCGTCACGCACGACGCACCGTCGGCTGCGCTGGCGGACACGTTGATCGCGCACGTGCGCAGCCAGCTCGCCGACTACAAACGACCCCGTTGGGTCGAGTTCGTGACGGAGCTGCCAAAGACCGCCACCGGAAAAATCCAGCGCTACAAACTGCGCTGATCCGCGCGCTCGTGACGAGGGTGGTACGCTGACGCCACGATGATCGAAGGCGAGCGTGCGATGCCATTCAACGGATTCGACCCGAGCCTGCTCGGTTTCCTCGACGAACTGAAGCGCAACAACGAACGGGACTGGTTCGCGGAGAACAAAGGCCGCTACGAGACCCTCGTACGTGAACCTGCACTCGACTTCATCGTTGCGATGGGTCCACACCTCGATCGCATCGCACCGCAGTTCGAAGCCGTCGCGAAAAAGATGGGCGGGTCACTGATGCGGGTGTTTCGCGATACCCGATTCGGTCGCGACAAGACACCGTACAAAACCAACGTCGGGATTCAGTTCCGCCACACCCAGGGCAAAGACGTGCACTCGCCCGGCTACTACATGCACATCGAGCCCGGCGGGCATTTCATCGGCGCGGGCATGTGGCATCCGGATCCGGATTCGCTCGGCAAGATTCGCGACGCAATCGTCGAGCGTACGAAAGCCTGGAAGAACGCGCGAGACGACGCGATGTTTCGGCGCATCTACACACTCGATGGTGGCACCTTGAAGCGTCCGCCGCGCGGCTATCCGAGCGATCACCCGATGGTCGAGGATCTCAAACGCACTGACTTCATTGCGACGTGCCCAATCGACGACGGCGAACTGTTGAAGAAAGATTTCGCGGAACGGATCGCCAAACGCTTTGACGCCGCGAAGCCGTTGATGCAATTCCTCTGCCGCGCCGTTGGGGTGCCGTTTTGAATACACCGCCCCTGCAAGCTCACATCGACCATTTCGTACTGGCCGCGGCCGATCTCGAGCAGGCATGCGCTCAATTCGAATCCGCCACCGGCGTTCGACCCGTATTCGGTGGCGCGCATCCCGGCCGAGGCACGCACAACGCGCTGGTCGGCTTCGATGATTCGAGCTATCTGGAGATCATCGCACCAGACCCGGCGCAGGCATCGAACAGCATGACGGCACCGATGATGGGACTTGCACAGCCGAAACTGATCCATTGGGCCGTGCGCTGCGCGGGTCTCGCGGATGTGTCTGCGCGCCTGAAGGTACTGGGTTGGACACCGACGCCGGTGCGTCCGATGCACCGTACGCCACCCGGCGGCACGCGGCTCGATTGGGAACTGTTCGGCTTGCGCCGGCCGCCGCTGACGTCGTTGCTCGCGGAACTCGGTATCCACGCGCAGGTGCTCACGGGCGATCAGCGCATGTCACTGACGCTTGCCAGCTCGCATGACGAGGTACGCTACGACGGTGTTTCGCCGGCCGGATTCACGCTGGGCGATTGACCGGCATCTCGGCGCCGATCAGCGCGCCGCGGCGGATCTTGTCGACGGATTTGTCGCGATAGACCAGCCACAGACACAGGCGATTCAGCGGCATGATGTAGAAGGGCATCTTGCGGCGTAGATCCAGCCACAACACCACGCGCACCTGATCCGACTCGTTGGCGGCATCATGCAGATAGTTGTCGTCGAAGATGATGCCCTCGCCGTCCTTCCAGAAATACCGCTCGCCGTTGACGATCTGGGTCTTGTCCTGCAATTCGTTCTGCGCTCGATCGCCGTTGACGCGCAGCCAGCACTGCCCGTTGGCGTTGTTGTACGGAATTCGCACACCGAGGTGATAGCGCAGAAAGCCCTTGTAGTAGCCCCAATGCGGCGTGATGTCCTGATGCGGATCGAGCACCGAAAAGAACGCGGTGTACACGCCGGGGATGCGCTTGATCAGCGCGGCAGTCTGTGGCGCGAGCTTGCAGTTCTCTTCGATGAAGTCGCCCGACTTGAACATGAACGCCTTCCACTTCGCGGTGTGAATGCCGCCGTCGGTGTAGCCCGCTCCGAGCGCGCGTACGTCGGTCAGACGATCCTTGATGTTCAGCAGTTCCAGACATTCGCGCTGCACGACGGCATGGTTTTCTTCCAGGGCCTGCAGCTCCGGGTAGTCGCGATGGTAATCTCGGATATAGGGCGGGTTACGACTCATCAGGCCGTGATCTTCGAACCAGGTGTAGACCTCGTTGATCGTCTTCGTGAACAGCTTCTTCTTTCTTTTGCTGGGCATCTTTTCGAAGCGGTTGATCATCCACAGCGCCGCTGCGCCGAAGGCAATCAGGACACAGACGATGACGAGCAGGATGTTCATCGATACATCTTCCAGCAGGACAGAGTTTCAGAGGCGTCGGCGCGCATTCTATCGCATGGCCGCGACGGCGACATTCGCTGTTCCGCTCACCCGGAACGCGTGTCTTGGGCAGCGCGTCGAAGCGACCGATACAACGATTTTTCCCAGCGCCGGTTCGCACACATCCACTCCTGTGCCTGCTCGCGAATCCACTGCTCCATCAGCGCATTCAACTGCCGCGTGATGGCGATCGCGTCCGCCGCCTCATTGCCGCTGCGTTGCGCCAGCACCATCGGCGGATACGCGGTGACGCGGAAGCGTGCCTCGCCGAGTCGCTCGGTACGCATCGGCACGATGTCGCAACCGTAGCGCTGCGCCATGCGCGCCGGCGTCAACGACGTACGCATCGGATGACCGAAGAACTCGACCATTTCACCGTCCTTCATCGACAGATCCAGCAGCAAGCCCAGACTGCCGCCATCCCGGACCTGCTGAATGAGGGCGCGCATCGACTCGCCCCGCGCAAGCATCCGGCATCCCAACTGTTCTCGGGCTCGATCCATCAGCTTGCCCAGATGCGGATTCTGCAACGGCGCCTGCAACGCGAGCAGCGGTACGCCCTCGCGCGCCAGCGCCAGCGCCATGATTTCCCAGTTCGACAGATGCGCCCCGAAAAACACCGCCTGACGTTCCCGGCGCCGGTACACGTCGAGGTTGCAGAGGTCGACGATCTCCAGGCGCGGATCGTCGCCGACCCGCGCAATCCGATCGAGGTGTGGATACTCGCCGAACACGAGGCCCATGCTGCGCCAGGTGCTGCGCGCGAGGTCAGTGATCGCCACCGGGTCGAGCGATGGAAACACGATGCGCAGATTGTCCTCCACCATCGTCGCCTTCGAGGAACGCGGTCCCAGCGCGCCGACCACCCATCGACCCAGCCGCGCAGAGCGCTGCGGCGACAGCGCGCGAAAGGTCCACCAGCATAGATGAACGATGAACGATTCGAACCGGAACAATAGCGCGCGCAGCCACGCGTAGCGTTTGGCCTGTGCATCCAACGCGCTGGTGAAGATCAGACGCGCCATGGCAAATCCGTTTGTCGGCCGCTCATCGCTGGGCGTCGCGACCAGACTCGCGCCGTCGCGCAGCCTGTTCGGCCGCCCGTTCGGCGTCCTTGGGCCAACGCCGCGCGAGGCACAACCACTCCCCCGGCGTGTCTCGTATCCATCCCTCGAAATGCGCATTGAGCTGCGCCGTCATATCGATCGCCTGATCTGTCGCACTGGCGGAAGAATCGCGCGGCCGCACCGGCGCATGTGCCGTGATCCGATAGCGCCCGCCAGGCAGACGTTCGGCGCGCGTCGGGATCAGTTCGCAGCCGAACCGCAATGCCAGCCGCGCCGGTACGATGTTCGTCGGCATCGCCTCGCCGAAGAACGGAATCATTTCACCGGCATCGAAGCGTACGTCGGACCCGAGACCGACCGCGGCACCGTCCGACAACACCTTCATCAAGGTGCGCATACTGTTGTCGCGCGCCAGCAGCGACACCCGTAACTCGCCGCGTAGCCGCAACATGATGTCGTGCACGTAGGGATTCGATTCGGGGGCGTAAACGATCGACAGCGGAAATTCGAAGTAGGGCGCGAGGAAGTTCGTCAAGGTCCAGGGACCGATATGCGCGGTCACGAATACCGCCGGTCGGCCACGCTCGGCCAGAAACCGGATCTCCGGCGCAACGACAAACTCGAGGCGTCGTTCGCGGTCCTCCCAGATGCGGTCCAGCTGCGCGATTTCCGCGAGAGCAACGCCAACGTGCCCGAAAATGTCGCGCGCGAGCACGTCGAGTTCATCCTGTGGTGCATTCGGAAACGCTACGTGCAGATTGCGCATCACACGGATGCGCTTGCCCGAACGCGACCCGACCGTTGCGAACAGCCAATATGCCACGCGCGTTGCGCGTTCGAGCGGCAACGCTCGAAACACGCCGATCAGCGCCGAGATGCCCCATGCCTCGATGCGCCAGCCGACCCGGTTGAACTGGGGACGCCGCTTCGCCAGCTTGCGGGAGAAGAAATAGTACTTAGCCAAGCGCCATAATCCTGCCGATCATCGTTTCAACAACGATCCCAGGATCCCGCGAATCAGCTGTCTCCCTAACGAACTGCCGATGGCGCGCGCGGCGCTGCTCATCATCGCCTCGCCGGCCGATTGGCGCGTGCGGCCGTGCGTGGCTCGTGTCTCGCGGGGTGCCGCCACAGGCTTTGCGGCCTCGGCGGCCGCACGATCTTTGTCAGCGCGCGCGGTCAGCATCTCGTAGGCGGATTCGCGATCGATGCTCTGATCGTACTTGCCGCGAAACGGCGATCGCGAAACTTTCTCGGCGCGTTCCGCAGCGTCGATCGGGCCGATGCGCGATTCCGGCGGCGCGATCAGCGCACGCGACACCGGTTGCGGGGCACCCTTCGAGTCAAGCGCGGAAACCAGGGCTTCGCCGGTCTCGAGTTCGGTCACGATGCCTTCAACATCGACGCCGGGGTTCGCGCGAAAGCCCTGCGCAACAGCCTTGATGACCTGGCGATCCTTCGGCGTGAATGTGCGCAGCGCGTGCTGGATTTTCAACCCGAGCTGGCCGAGCACGTCTTCGGGTACATCACGGGGGCTCTGAGTCACGAAGTACACACCGACGCCTTTCGATCGGATCAGCCGTACGACCTGCTCGATCTTGTCCAGCAGCGGTTTCGGCGCACCGTCGAACAGCAGGTGCGCTTCGTCGAAGAACAGCACCAGTTTCGGCTTCGCCGAATCACCGGCTTCCGGCAGATCCTCGAATAGTTCCGACAACAACCAAAGCAGCAGCGCTGCATAGACACGCGGCGCCTTCTGCACGAGTTGGGTCGCATCGAGAAGGCTTACGACGCCATTGCCGGAGAAATCGGTCTGCATCAGATCCGACAACGCCAGCGCCGGCTCACCGAACAGCGCATCGGCGCCCTGCTCTTCCAACACCAGCAGACCTCGTTGAATCGCACCCACCGACGCTGCGGAAATGTTGCCGTATTCTCGGCGCAACGTGGCGGCATGCTCGACCATCCAGGCGAGCAACGCCTTCAAGTCTTTCAAATCGAGCAACAGCAGACCTTGTTCATCGGCGATGCGAAAGGCGGCGTAAAGCACGCCGCTCTGGGTGTCGTTCAACTCGAGCAGATTCGCCAGCAACAGTGGTCCTACTTCGGAAATGGTCGTATGTACCGGATGCCCGGACGCGCCGTACACATCCCAGAACGCGACCGGATAGCCGCGTTGCTGATAACCCTCGAGCGGGATCAGGCCGCGGCGTCGGTCGATCTCCTTGTTCGGTGTGCCGGCGGCCGAGATGCCGGCCAGATCGCCTTTCACGTCGGCAGCGAACACCGGCACGCCGAGCCGCGAGAAGCCCTCGGCGAGAATCTGCAGCGTGACGGTTTTACCAGTCCCGGTGGCGCCGGCCACGAGGCCGTGACGATTGCTCATCGCACCGAGTTGGATGACCGCACTGCCGTTCTCGGCGCCGATCACGATGTCGGCAGACGCCATGCTTCGCTCCACCCGCAAAATGCGCAATGATAACCAAGATCCTTCGGTTCATCCGTCACCGAGTTGCTGCAGCGTCGCGCGGCTAGAATAGCCGCTCACATCGACACGCCCTGCGTTGCGCACCTACCCTCGATGCAACATCGAACCACGCTACTCGCGACGGCGATCGGACTGCCGGCGATCAGTGCATTGGGCGGCGCCTGGGTCGGCGCCGGCTGGATCTGGGACACGGCCAACGCCATTGGCTTCGTCGGGGCGGCGCTGCTGGCGTTTCTGCATATCGAAACCGGCGCGGCGCGCGGCCGCCCGGCCCCGCAAGCCGCATTTTATGCACGCCTGCACAGCAACTTCGCCGTGCTGGCCCTCGGCCTGGTACTGCTCCACGTTGTCGTGCTGCGGGTCGATGATCCGATGACGCTCGAGTATTGGAAGCTCTCGGCGCCGCCTTACATGCTCGCCGGCATCGCCGCGCTACTGCTGCTCGGGACGATCGCCGGCACTGGCTATCCGAAGCCGCGCCGCGCGTTGTTTTCCAGTCCCAAGCGTTTCCGACGTACGCACCGCATCGCGTCGCTGCTTTTGATGGGGCTGGTCGCCTGGCACATCGCCGGTTCCGCGCTCTATCTGGACACGCGGCTCAAGGCGACGCTGTTCGCTATCGCACTGGTCGGACTGCCGTTGTGGCTGATCCGACGCCGCGCACTCGCGCGACCGCCGATCGGGCCGGCCATCGACGTACCACGGCGCGAACCGGCAGACGCACGCAAAGAGACCCTGCGCATCGGCGCAGGCGCACTCGCACTGGCCGTCGTGTTCGCCGCATTGCGCAACGTATTGTGAGCCGATCGATCAATCGCCGGATCGCCGCACTGATTGCGCTGATCGGCATCGCAGTCGTGCTGATCGGCGGATACGGCTGGCGTGAGACGCTACTCCACACGAAGCCGTTGCTGCCGCTGACGTTTGGGCACGCCGATCACCACGAGGTGAACTGCATCACCTGTCACCACAATTTCAACGACGGTACCGGCCAAGGGCTCTGTATCGACTGCCACAAGACCGACCCGAAGGTACGCCTGCAGATCGAACCGATCTTTCACACCTTATGCCGCGATTGCCACGTCGAGAAACGCGCGGCAGGACACGACGCCGGGCCGGTGCGGCGCTGTTCCGACTGCCACACACCCGACGAGGCGTTCTAAGGAGGAAACGGGGTCAGAGTCATTCCGACCCCATTTCGTCAGCGCGCGCCGACCCAACTGCCGTGGAATCCCGCCGGAATCCGCATCGGGACCTTCGCCTTGGCAACCGGACCGGACTCGACATTCTGCGCATCCAGAATCATCAGCTCACTCTTGTTGGTCGGGGCGTGGTACGCGAGCACGATCAGATAGCCATCGGCCTCGCCGGTGGCGCCCTGGCGCGGCGCGAAGACCGCTTCACCGAGCATGTAGTCGTCGCCCGGAGTGTAGGTTGTCCGCGCACCGGTGAGTTTGTCGAAATGAATGACGTGATTGAAGTTGGTCAACGTCTTGCCCGGTGTGCCCACTGCGTAGCCGTGCCGATAGGCTTTCGTCATCAGCCGGTCGTCGGTGCGCGGAAATTCGCAGGCGATGTCGTCCAGCAGTTCCTCTTTGACGGTCGCCGAGTTGTCGGCAAGGTCGATGCTCCAACGACGGAACGTAGGCGCGACGCCGTCCGATACCGCCGCCATCGAACCATCGAGCTTCGGCGCGAATTGCGTCGCGTTCGCACCGGTCACGTCGGCGTGCAGTTTGGTGCCGTCGGTCCACGCATTCATCATGTGAAACATGAAGCGCGCCTCCATCGAGTACCACTTCACATCGGCCGCCGTGCCGTCGCGCGGAATGACGCCGAAGTGCGCGCCTTTGTCGGGCTCCCACGCCATCATCGGCCCACCGCTCATCACGCGCTCGATGCTGACCGTCAGCGGAAATATGGGGAAGATCGCGTGCGTTTGAGTGACGAAAAAGTCGTGCACCATTGCCGGAAACGGTGCGTCGAAGAATTCGTTGCGGATGATGTTCCCGTCGCGATCGGCGACGTTGTAACGCAGCGCGCGCGAGCCCGGCCCCTGCGCCGAATAGCCAAAAAAGATCATCTCTCCGGTATCCGCGTCGAACTTCGGATGCGCCGTTACCGGACCGGATACGGCGCCGCCGAAATCGTGATTGCCGAGTGTCTCGAGCGTGTGCTGCTTGATCTGTTGCGGCAGCGCGCCCTCCATCAACGCCAGCAAGCGGCCAGCGTGTTCGACGATGTGGGTATTGCCGGTGTTGTACTCGGCATCCACGACCGAGGGATCGGACATCATCGGATTGCCGAACACGCCGAACAGGCGCTTGCCCGCTGCGAGCTCCCGCTTGAATTTCTCGGACTTGACCCAGCGATTGCGCCAACTGACACGGCCGCCCTCGATGTTGAAGCACTGAATCATCCCGTCGCCATCGAACCAGTGATAGGTGTCGCCGTCGCGCGGCGGATGCAACGGGTCGGGGCCATTGCGGTAGTAGGTTCCAACGAGATCGGATGGCAGTTGTCCTTCGATGACCAGATCCGGTGCATCGCACTCGACGCCACTGGGTGCAAAATAGCCGGTCAGGAACGGATCGTTCGGAAATGGCATGGTCATGCGTTTGCCTCGCTGCAGTATGAATGGACGCTCGCGTATTCGACGCGAGAAAGACATTTTAGTCAATACTAATGAAAAAATGGTCACCCATCACGAATGTCGTACTACGATAGAATCGGCGTGGCGAAATGAGCGCGACGACAAATTCAAGCGGATATGATGATTTTTCCATGAAGATCTCATCGAACCGGGCGGCGGGCCAGCGATTCAGCACGCCGAAGAGCCAGCAGACCTACCAGCATGTGCTCGACGCCGCGGTGGAGTGTTTTCGCGACCTCGGCTATCACCGCACGAACATGTCCAATATCGCCGAGCGCGCGGGTGTCACGCGCAGTCGTGTGCAGTACTACTTCGACAGTACCGACCATCTGTTGTCCGACGCAGCGCACGCGTTGCTGTCACGCGTCTGGGGCCGCTATCTGGAAAAGCTGTACGGCGGCAAGAGTGGATCCGCGAGCGATGCGTTCGACGAACTCATGAATCTGCGCCACGACCGCGACCAGATCGCCTGGCTCGAACTGGTCGCCGCGTCGCGCAGCGACCCCACTCTGCGCCGCGTGGTCGAGCGCGCCCAGCGTGATCTCGACGAGCAGGCAATGAATGCGCAACGCAAACTGCTGAACATCGACACGCCGCAAGCCGAAGCCAAACTGCGCGTCGTGTCGGACCTGGTGCGGCTGCTACTCGACGCGCTGACGCTCAGTGCAATCTCGATCGATCGCGAGCAACGCATCGACGCGCTGTTGGCGGCGTTCAAATCGATGCTGAGCGGCTACTGGCGCGACGACGACGCTGCGCCGCAAACGGCTCAGACCGGCGCGCCGCGTTCGAGGCGCGGCGATCGGCGCGGCGGCAGATTGTCGTAGAGATCGGCGACCAGATCCGAACGCAAGCCGCGCCGGCCTGCGTCGTCCCACAGATTCACACGCATACCCGGGTCCTCGGTGAGGTCGTACAGCTCGCCTTCGGTCCCGTCGTACAGCGAGCCCTTCTCGTAGGCGCTGCACAGATGGCCATCCCGATAGATCGTGCGAATGTGGATATCGATCGGGCCGTGTTCGCTGTCCCACTCCGTCAGTACGCGTTCGCGGCGCTGCGCCCGAGCTTCCTCGTTAGAACACGGCAGCACCTGCCCTTCCACCCAATCCGGCTCGGCGATGCCGGCAATTCGGCAGAACGTCTGCGCCAGGTCGACGTGACCAACAGGCGCGTTCACCTGCGCCGGAGTGACCCTGGCCGACGGTGCGGGTTGCCAGATCAGAGGCAGCCGCATCAAGGCATCGCAGTGGTAAGGACCTTTGAACAGCAGGCCGTAGTCACCCTGCAACTCGCCGTGATCGGTGGTGAAGAACACGTCGGTGTCATCACGCCAGCCACGCCGCCCGATGCAATCGAGCACGCGGCCGCAGGCTTCGTCGATCAATTCGTTCTCGATGTGATTCATCGCGTTGATCTCGCGCACCTGATCAGCCGTCAGGTCACACGGCCGAAAGCCGCGCGGCGACTCCAGGTTCGTCCACATCGACCCTTCGAAGTAGCCTTGCCAATGACGCGGTTTGCCGGCCAGCCACCGTTGCGCCGTCTTTGTATCGCCCGGATACAGCGCCGGCAGCGGTACGTTGCGCCAGTCGACCCGCGCGCGTTCCGAGGCGGGTGGGTCCCATGGGTGGTGCGGATCCGGGAAGCTCAGCCAGACGAACCAGTCGGAATCGGCCGGCAGGGTGTCGAGCCACGCTATCGCGCGATCCGCCACCCAATCGGTGTGGTAGATCTCGCGCGGTGCGGGGTTGTCCCAGACCTGAATCGCGCCAGTCGCACTGCCACCGGCAGTGTTCTGCGCGCCCTCCGGCGTGACCATCGGATAGAAACCCGCGATCGACTCCGGGTGATTCTGTTCGAGCCAGACATCGTAGTGCGAGTGACGCATATAGAAGTGATTGGCGAGTTCCATGCGGTCGAAACCGCGATGCGGACCTGTTTCGCCGAGACGCGCCATACGGTTCTCGTAGAACGTCTCCGGCGCGCCGAGCCACGGCTCGAAGTGCGCCTTTCCGAACAGCGCCGTATGGTAGCCGTGGTCTTTGAGCCAGTGTGCGATCGTCGGTGTGTCCTCGGGCAGCGCGACACCGTTCATCCACACGCCGTGTGTCGCGACGTATTGACCAGTGATGATGGTCGCTCTTGCCGGCATGCAGACGACGTTCTGATTGTGCGCTCGCTTGTAGTTGATGCCGCGCAGTGCGAGCCCGTCGATGACTGGCGTTCGCGCCACCACCCCACCGTTGCAGCCGAGCGCGTCGTGGCGCATTTGGTCGGTGGTGATGAAGAGGATTTTGCGGCTCATGGACCAGCTCGCGCCGCGAATCGCCCGCCATCGACGTCGCGCACAAATCGAATGATCCCTTCCATGAAGACCTTCTGATCGTCGTAGATCGCCCCATGACTGCCGCTCGGGCAGTACCGGTAGCGCCCGTTGGCGACCAGCTTCGATATTTTCTCCATGTACTTCGGATCCATCGTGTCGTAGCGGGCACCGATCATCAGCGTCGGCACGGTGATCTTCTCGAGATCGACGCTGCGATCCCAGCTGCTCAGACTCCCTGAAATCCGCATCGCACCGCCGGGTCCATCTGCGGCATCAACACGTCGCGCGCGTAGGCATTGTACGCCTTGGCACTCGACATCATGTTCGAGATCACGAGTCCTTTCAGATGCCGCTGATACTTCAGCGCATAGTCGATTGTGAGAATCCCGCCCCGCGAATGACCGAACAGATAGAAATCGTTCTTGTTGAGTCCCAGCGCCTGACGCACCTGCTCGACCTCGAACCGATTGGTATTCGCGCCTGGACTATTGAACAAGAACTTTCGGCCGATCAACCACCCGCGTTGATTCGTGCCATCACGCCGGGCAGTTCGCCGATGGATTCAACGACCTCGAGCGCGCCATCGAACGCGTGAGCGCTGCCGAAGAATCGATTGCGCACGATCACGCAACGCAGACCAGCCGCTCGCGCGGCATTGAGTCCTTGTGCAGAATCCTCGACCACGATTGCATCGTCAGGATCTGCGCGGAGCCGATCCAGCGCCGCCAGATAGCCGTCCGGTGACGGCTTTCCCATCACGAAGTCCTCCCGGGTCAATACGAATTCCATGTAGGGCAACAACGTCCGTTCACGATGAATCGCGTCGAAGTCGCGACGTTTCGAAGTCGTAACGATGGCCATGCGATAGCACTTCGAAAGCTCTTCCAGCACCGATCGTACGCCGGCGACCTCGTGCGACCCCCCTCGAATGAACTGTTGGTAATACGCGTCGCGCAGCGTACGTTGACGCTCGATCGTCGCGCGGCCGAGACCGGTAACCTCGGGCAGTTCCCATACCGATCCGCCAGACGCGCGCATATGCATGTACGCCTCGCGCGCGAGGCGAATGCCGCACTCCGCAAGCGCCCGCCGACTTGCGAGAAAGTAACCTTCCTCGGTGTCGACCAGAACGCCGTCGTTATCCCACAACACGTAACGCAGCGGCACGGTTCATACCTTCAACAACCCGTCCTTCGGTGCCGGCCGCGCGCGCTGGTTGTAGAGCATCTTGCGCAGGCGATCGATCTCTTCCGGTGTCGGTTTCGCCGCGTTCTGCGTGAAATCGGACCCGACCGCCATGCCCCGCTGCACCGCGGGGCGCGCACCAAGTTCGTCGAACCAGCGCTTGAAGTAGGGGAATTCCTCGATGTCCTGGCCCTGCCCGTGCCAGCCGATCGTCCACGGGTAGCAGATCATGTCGGCGATCGTGTATTCATTGCCGATCAGGTAGCGCTTGTCGTACAGCGCGTTGTTCAACACGCCGTACAGCCGGTTCACTTCATCAGTGAATCGCCGCACCGCATACGATTGATCGCCTTGGTCTTCGCCCAACCGACGAAAGTGACCGCACTCGCCGGTCTTCGGACCCTGGTTCGCCATCTGCCACATGATCCATTGCACGACGTCGTAGCGTTCGCGCGGCGCTTGCGGGTAGAAGCGCCCGGCTTTCTCGGCGATGTACATCATGATCGCGCCGGACTCGAACAACGAAATCGGCGCGCCGCCTCCGAGCGGTTCGTCGTCGACCATCGCCGGCATGCGGTTGTTCGGGTTGATTTTCAGGAACTCGGGTGTGAACTGGTCGCCGCGTCCGATATTGCAGGGCACCACCCGATACGGCAGGCCGCACTCTTCCAGCAGGATCGTGACCTTCTTGCCGTTCGGCGTGGGCCAGTAGTGCAGATCGATCATGGTGTTCTCCTCGTTTGTTTAGTCGACGATGATCGCGGTCGAGTCGCGCGGCAGCAATATCTGCGTGCCGTCGCGCCCGAGCGTGACCGGCCCGTCATAGATCGCATCGACACCCTTCAGAAATGCCGCTTCGCCGCCCGGCACCACCAGTGGTGGAATCACATGGTAAAACAGCAGATGACGAACATGCGCGGCGGCGGCGATCTGCGCGACCTGCACCGGCGAAGTGTGATAGCTGAGAATGTCGTGCATGATTTTCGCGACATTGGCGCGGCCCGCAGCGACAGCAGCACGCCCGAGGATCCCGACCAGTTCCGGTGACAACCCTTCGTGCACGAGCAGGTCGACGTTCTGCGCAAAGTGTTCGAGGTTCGGTGATTTCGCGGTATCGCCGGACAGCACCACCGAGCGACCACCATACTCGAACTTGTAGCCAACCGCCGGCCGCACCGGGTCGTGGTGCACGGCGAACGCGGTTACCGTCAAGCCATCCGTCGACCACACCACCTTGCCTTCGCCGGGCGCGGGCAGGGCGAACGGCCGCGCAACACCGCCTTGCCCACCCGGTGGAACCACCTTCGGCCCGTGATGCGCGATGCGATAGCTCGCGTCCAGCGCGTACGCCGCATTGAATCCAGCCACGACCTGTTCGACACCGTTGGGACCGATGACCGGTAACGGATCCGTATGCGAACCGCCGGCCCAACGCAACACCGTCAATTCGCCGAGTCCGTCGATATGATCCGAATGAAAGTGCGTCACGAACAGCGCTTCGATACGGCCCGGTGGAAATCCGAGCCGCGTCATGTTGCGGCCGGCACCGTCACCGGCGTCCACTTCGAACAGATGCGTGCCGGCGATCACCGCAACGCATGGGCCAGATCGGTTCGGGTCCGGCAGCGGACTGCCGGCGCCACACAGCGCCACCGTCAGTCCGTCAGGCAGCGCGGCGATCGCGTCGGCGCTCATCGCGTGCTCCGCCGCCACGCTCATCAGCTTCGCGGCAATCGTCGCTCGCATCGCGTATGCCGCAACGCCAGCGATCACGACGAGCCCAAACGCGATCACCAATCCGCGCTTCATGTCAGCAGTTCCAGCAGCGAGTCGATCTGTTGCCAGACGAACGGCACCTCGTCGACTGGCGTGCGTCCGCAACGCACGACGACGATGTCCTGCTCCGGCACGACCAGAATGCGCTGACCGTCGTAACCGCCGGCGTAGAATCTCGACGTGCCGGGTGTCAGCCACCAGTGCGCGCCGTAAGCTTCAGTGTCGCCGACGTAACTCGGCGTGCGTGCGTAGTCGACCCAACCCTCCGGTAGAATTCTGCGGCCGTCCCAGACGCCGTCGCGCAAATATAGATAGCCGAAGCGGGCGAAATCCTGCGGAGAGGCAAGACAGTACGACGAACCGACGAAGGTGCCCGAGCGATCGAACTTCGGCAGCGCCGTTCGCATGCCGATCGGCTCGAACAATTCATCGGTCATGAAGGCGAGCATCCGCGTCGGTCCGCCAACGATATCGCGGAGGATCCGGCAGACGATGTTCGTCGTGCCGCTCGAATACGAAAACAACGACCCTGGTGAATGGACCAGCGGCTTGGCAGCCGCGAAGGCGCCCATGTCGAGGCGGCCCTCGAAATTCAGCATCGGGATCACATCGGAGACCGCGCCATCGACATAATCCTCGGCAAATTGCAGGCCGCTGCGCATCGCAAGCAACTGATCCAGCGTAATCGTGCGCCGCGGATCGTCCGCATGCTGCCATTCGGGTACACGAACCGGCACGTGCAGATCGATGCGACCCTGGCGCACGAGTATGCCCACCAATGCATGCGTCACGCTCTTCGCCATCGACCACGAATACTGCAGATAGAAATTGTTCGCGCCGGCGGCGTAGCGTTCGTACACGATTTCACCGCGCTGCACCATCAGCAGTGCATACGTGACCCCCTGCGCAGCCGTCAGCGAGAACAGCGCGTCGGCATGATGCGCGAACGCATCCGGATCGCGCGCAGCGAGTTCCGCGCGCGCCCACGACTCGGTGGGCCAGGGCGTGCGCACGGGATGCGAGGGCAGCGGTACCAATTGTGTCATCGCTCGATCGCCTGGTTCAGGCGCGCCTCTGTGGCACTGTCGGCGAATTCGCGCGCCAGCATCGCGCCCATCACCAGCACGCGCGGGTCCCGGGGTACTGCAACCGGTACGCGCGTACCCTTCGACGACCAGTCGTCGGCCGTTGTCGCTTTGCGGTGCATGAATTTCGGCCAGCCCTGCGCGCGGGAATTGAGCTGCGGATAGGGTATATGCATCGGCTGCGATCCATCAGGCTGTGGCGCCAATACTATCCAAACCGTTCTGTTGTAACCGCCACAACAATACGTCCAGACGATCCTGGCCGAAGAACGCCTCGCCACGAAACGCCATCGTCGGCACGCCCCAATGGCCCGCCGCTTCGTGGGCCACCTGATTCGCCTCAATCATCGCCTCGACACGATCGACATCAGACACCGCGATCTCATCCATCCGCGCGAGGTCGAGACCCGCGCCATGCGTCGCCTGCGCTAGATGGTTCCCCTCGTGCCAGTTCTCGGTGCCGCCCCAGATCATCCGCGATACCGCATCGGCGAACTGCATACCGCGGCCAAGCTCGGCGGCGACCGCACCGAGCCGCGTCAAACGATGGATGTACGGCTGTTCCGCGCCGGTGACGCGTCGGCCGTCGCGAAATTTCTGAACGACCGGATCTGGCCGCGGCCACTGAAATGGCAAATCGAGCATCTGCGCGACACGATGCACATCGGTCATGAAGTACGAAAACCACAGCGGGTGCACGCGGTCGAAGAACTCCGGCGTCCGGATAGCGATCGGGTACACCGGTCGGAATACGATGTCGAGATCATAGCGCTGCGACCAATCCAGCAGCCGCGGCGTCGCCAGGTAGGACCACGGACTGCGAAACGACCAGAACACGTCGATCGAAAGCCGTTCGGACATCGCCGATTCCTCCGCATGCGTGAAACGCGACGATATCACGCACGCCGGAACCTCTGCCCATCTCGCGGCGGTTCTCGATGGAGCGTTACGAGTTCGTAGCTGTGGTCCACGCGCATCGGGAGGACGATCCGACCGAGGCGTGGCGCGAGCACCATCGAAATGACCGATTCAGAGGACCTTTCCCGCAATGATCTGCTTGTACGCAAAATAGCTCGACTTCGGTGTCCGGCGCTGCGTTTCGAAATCGACGTGAACCATTCCGAAGCGTGCGCCGTAACCCCTGATCCACTCGAAGTTGTCGAATGGACACCACTCCATGTAGCCGAGTACATCCGCGCCGTCACGGCGCGCGCGTAGAGCGGCATCGACATGCTGACGGATGTAGTCGGTGCGAAGCGGATCTCGAACGATTCCATCCCCCATGACTTCGTCGTTGGGACCAAAGCCCGCACCATTTTCGGTGATCAGAATCGGCGGGCCGCCGTATTCGCGATGAATGTGCATCAGCAGTTGATGGAGTGCCGCTGGCCGGACGGGACCGTTGAATGCCGGTACCGGGTCGGGATTCACACTCCACTCGACATCGAGCGGCCGGGCATCGTTGTGCCGGCAATGGGCCGGAGAATAGAAATTCACACCGACGAAATCGACCGTGTTCGCGGCAAGCGCCGCCCGGTCGGCGTCGGATACTGCGAACGAAGGCGCGAGCCGTTGCAACGTCGTCAGTACGGCGTCGGCATAGTCGCCTCGCAGCACCGCATCGAGGGGCCATTGATTGAACAGCGCATCCCAGGTCCGCGCCGCAGCTACGTCGTCGGCGTTACGTTCATCGACCGGGACCGTTGGCGACAACGGTAGCGCAATCCCTATCGTGCCCTGGAAACCACCGGCACGAAACTCACCGACCGCGGCCGCACTGGCGAGAAAGAGGTTGTGCATCGCCGGAACCTGCGCGCCCCATTGTTCTGCCGTGATGCCGAACGGTTTGCGCTGATCGCGGACGTTCTGCGCAACAGGATCCAGCAGGAACAGATCCATGAAAGGTTCGTTCATCGTGATGAACGTATCGACGCGATCGCCGAGGGCACGGAAGACGACCCCGGCGTAGGCGCGGAACCAGTCGACCACGTCACGGTTGTGGAAGCCGCCGCGTTCATGCAGCGTCCACGGAAAATCCCAGTGGTACAGCGTGATCACCGGCTTGATGCCGTTTTCGAGGAGATCGTCAACGAGGCGAACGTAGTATTCGAGGCCCGCCCGATTCACCATGCCGGTTCCGTCGGGGAGCACGCGCGGCCACGAGATCGAGAAGCGGTACGCCGTGATGCCGAGGTCGCGCATCAGCGCGATGTCCTTCAGATATTGATCGCGGCTGTACTGATTGATCGCGACATTGCCCGTTTCCTGCTTGCCGGTGAACGGGACGGTAATCCGGTCGCGATTCGTGTACACGTCCCACTTCGACCGACCGCGACCACCCGCGTCATAGCCGCCCTCAACCTGGTAGGCGGCGCTTGCCGCACCCCAAAGAAATTGTCTGGTTTCGCTCATCCGTTCCGCCTCTTGATCTATATCGAATCAAACGGCCTGACGTATCGTCGCATTGTTCGTCGCGTGGGACGCGCAACATTCGGTTGTGTCATGGAGCATCGCCAGCGATGGCTTCCATGTGTCAATCGATGCGCCGCGTCTAGCCGCCGGCTAGAACAAAATCGCGAATCAGGTCGTATACCGCAGGGTTGTCCCGGAACGCGCCGTGGCCCGCGTTCGCGACGCGTTCGAAGCGCACCCATTGTGCATCAATCGCCGCAGCGATGTCGGCCTGCGCTTCGATCGGTGTCATCGGATCCTCTTCGCCCCCCAGTACCAGCGTTGGGCAGCGAATCTTCTTCAGGTCGTCGAGCAAGTCGAACGATAGGCATTCTCCGTCAGGTCCAAAGAAATCCAGCAGCACCTTCGTGTTCATCACCGCACGGCTGCGCGCATCGGGGTCGGTGTTCGCGGTGGTGTTGTAGAACGGCATCGCCTGAGTCATCCACTGCGTCGCAAATGCCTCGCCGTCGTAGCCGTTCGTCAGTGCGCGACGCGCCAGAGAGCCGATCGCAGGTCCGCCTTTCGCTTCGAACAGCGCGATGCTGCGTTCGCGATAGCGATGCATCGCCGCGCCGGTGCTTGACAGAATGAGCTTGCCTGGATGACGGGGGTGACGCGTTGCGTACGACATCGCGACCATGCCGCCAAAGGATTGACCCATCACGATCGGCTTGTCGATTTCCAGTGCCTCGCAGAACGCGAAGACATCGTCGCCCCATTGCGCCAGCGTCCACGCGTTCTTCGGTCCGCGGTCACTGCGGCCATTGCCGCGGTGATCGATGTAGACGATCTGGGCGATGTCGGCGTAGCACGAGAATTCCGGCTTGAAGCTCGAGTGATCGAAGCCCGGACCGCCGTGCAGCAGAATCAATGTCGGACGTTCGCGCATCGCGCTGCCCTGCGGAACGAGTTTCATACCCTCGATGTCGAAGAACAGTCGTACGCCATTGACTTCGATTCTCATGAAAGTCTCCTCGCCCACTGTTCGGAGTGCGCCCGAGTTCGCGCCGGCAAACCCCGATGATTCAATTAGACTTCAGCACCCTTCGGAACGACCACACTCACCCATGCCGCCGTTTGACGCCACCCTCCAGAACCTCGGAGGACGCCTCGAGGGGCAGCATCTGCACCTGATGCCCTGGGACTGGATGTTCCGGGTGACGATCATCGCCGGCCTCAGCGCAACCATTTACCTGAGTGTTCGCTGGCAGTTGTTCCAGCCGCTGCTCGGGGCGGCTCAGGAACATCATTGGACCCGATTCATCGTACAACCCGGCATCCTCTGGATGATCATGGGTTTCTCGATGCTCTCTTTCCGCACCCTGCTGTGGTTCCGTTACCGCACGCCGCCGATTGCCGCGAGCGCGGATGCCCCCATGCTGACAGTCCTCATTCCCGCCTACAACGAAGGCGCCATGGTAGGCAAATCCATCGATTCGGTGGCGGCCTCCGACTACCCGCACGGACGTTTGGAAATCTTCGTGGTCGACGACGGCAGCCGCGACGACACCTGGGAACATATCGAAGCCGCTGCCAAGCGCCACCCGGGCCTGGTCACCACATTGCGCTTTACCGAGAACCGCGGCAAACGCGCAGCCCTGGAAGCTGGATTCCGGCGCGCCGGCGGCGAGGTCATCGTGACCATCGATTCCGACAGCGTCATCGAGCGCAGCACATTGTTGGCCATGGCCGGTCCATTCCACAATCCGAAAATCGGCGCGGTGGCAGGTCGGGTTGCGGTGTACAACCGGGACCAGGGGCTCATTCCTCGCATGCTCAAGATACGCTACACGCTCAGTTTCGATTATCTGCGCGCCGTACAGTCGACCTATGGAACTGTGTACTGCTGCCCTGGGGCACTGGCGGGTTACCGCGCCCACGTGGTGCGCAGCGTGCTCGATCGTTGGGTGAATCAAACATTCATGGGTGTCGCGTGCACGTACGGCGAAGACCGCTCAATGACCAATTTCATCCTGGGCGAAGGCTACGATACCGTTTACCAACGCGCTGCCGTCGTGCACACCGTCGTGCCACTCACATACGCACGGCTGTGCAAGATGTTTCTGCGCTGGGACCGGAGTTACATACGCGAGGAACTTCGTTTCGCGCGCATCGTTTGGACGCGGCCGCCGACTGCGCGCGCAATCGCTCTGATCGATGTGGTGGTGACGAATCTACGCTATCCCATCAGTTGGGCGGCACTGGTGTTGCTGGTCGCCATCATCATCTGGCACCCGTCCACCGTAGTGCGCTTCTTATGCGTCATCGGAATCATGGCCACCTTCAACATGCTCTACTATCTGCGCAGCGAGCGTTCCTGGGATTTCGTCTACGGTATTTTCTATTCGTACTATTCCGCTTTCGCATTGTTCTGGATTTTTCCCTACGCGGTACTCACCGTGCGTGCAAAATCATGGATGACGCGTTGACGGCACCAGAGCGAAGCACGCTTGACACGACCCGCGGCTGCTTCACACCATGCAACGGTACAAGTACAGGTCACCACGATGTCTGAAGCCTCTACATCCGAAGCCGTAAAGCCGTTCAAAATCATGATCGAAGATGCCCAACTAGACGACTTGAAGCGGCGTCTGCGGGCAACCCGCTGGCCCGATAAGGAAACGCCGACGGATTGGTCGCAAGGCATTCCGCTGGCATATGTGCAGGACGTGTGTCGTTATTGGGAGAAGGATTACGACTGGCGCGCGCGCGAAAAGCTGCTCAACCGCTTCCCGCAGTTCCGCACTACGATCGACGGCGTGGGCATCCATTTCATCCATGTGCGCTCGCCGCACCCGAACGCGCTGCCGCTGGTGATGACGCACGGTTGGCCGGGCTCGATCGTCGAATTTCAGAAAGTCATCGACCCATTGACGAATCCAACCGAGCACGGCGGAACGGCGGAAGACGCGTTCCATGTCGTGTGTCCGTCGCTGCCCGGCTACGGTTTTTCGGACAAGCCGACCACGACCGGCTGGAACGTCGAAAGGATCGGCCGCGCCTGGAGCGTGCTGATGCCACGACTCGGCTACAAGAAATACGTTGCCCAGGGGGGCGACTGGGGTGCAGTCGTGACCACAGCCATCGGCATTCAGGACACCGCGAACTGTCTCGGCATTCATCTGAATATGCCGATCGTCACGCCGGACCCGGATACGATGAACGATCTGACGGAGCGCGAAAAATCCGCGCTGGCCGGTATGCAGCACTATAACGACTGGGATTCCGGCTATTCGAAGCAGCAGAGCACGCGTCCGCAAACGCTGGGCTATGGTCTGGCCGATTCGCCGAGCGGTCAGGCGGCATGGGTCATCGAGAAATTCTGGTCGTGGATGGATTGTGACGGACATCCGGAGAACATCCTGTCGCGCGACGAACTGCTCGACAACGTGATGCTGTACTGGCTGCCGGGCAACGCGGCATCGTCCGCGCGGCTGTACTGGGAGAGCTTCAACAAGGTCCAACGGGACCCGGTGAAGATTCCGGTTGGCTGCAGCATGTTCCCCAAGGAGATCTTTCGCAGCTCGCGGCGCTGGGCAGAGAAGCGATTCGAGAAACTCGTCTATTGGAACGATCTCGACAAGGGCGGCCATTTCGCCGCATTCGAACAGCCGGCGACATTCGTCAACGAGGTACGTGCGTGCTTCCGACACATGCGCTGAGGCGCACGCCGGATCAGCCTGCCCACACCGCGCCATCGGGAAAGCGATGCCGCGCGATGCTGTCGGGATGCATCTGCAGGCTCAGACCGGCTGCGCGCGGCACGAGGTAGCGCCCTTTTTCGACCCGAATCGGATCGACGAAGTGTTCGTGCAGGTGCGCCGCGTGCTCGGTCATCCGCTCCTCCCAGGTGCCCGAGAAACACAGGTAGTCGATCATCGAAATATGCTGCGCAATCTCGCACAGACCAACGCCGCCGGCGTGCGGACACACCGGACGTGCGTACTTCGCCGCCAGCAGCAGCACCGCCATCGCCTCGCTCAGGCCCGCGAGTCTGCAGCCATCCACCTGCACGACATCGATAGCATTTGCCATCATGAATTGCTTGAACATCAATCTGTTATGGCAATGTTCTCCCGTCGCTATGCGAATTGAATCGACCGCTTCGATGATCCGCCGATGGCCGAGGATGTCGTCCGGATGCACCGGTTCTTCCACCCACCACAAATCGAACGGCTGCAGCGCCCGGATCCACTCGATGGCCTGGCCGACCTCCCACACCTGATTCGCATCCACCATCAAACGCCCGTTCGGTCCGAGCGCATCGCGGATCAGCGCGCAGCGGCGCAGATCGTCGTCGAGCGAACGACCGACCTTGATCTTGATTGCGGTCCAGCCGGCGGCGAGCGCCTCGCCGGTCAACCGAAGAATCTTGTCATCCGAATAACCCAGCCAACCGGCTGACGTCGTGTAGGCGGGATAACCTTCCGCTTCGAGGCGCGTGCGACGCTCTGCTTTGCCGCGCACCGTGTCCTTCAACAGGTCGAGTGCCTCGCTCGGCCCAATCGCATCGGTGATATGTCGTAGATCC
The DNA here is from genome assembly GCA_963812255.1 of uncultured Gammaproteobacteria bacterium. Classification (GTDB taxonomy): domain Bacteria; phylum Pseudomonadota; class Gammaproteobacteria; order Pseudomonadales; family Azotimanducaceae; genus DATJGR01. Next base: position 384,095 of record CAWEUM010000005.1, read on the forward strand.
AGTGTCGAGAGCAGCGCCTCGGGGTCGAGGTCGGCGACGAGTTGCCATACCGGCTTGCCGGCGTGTTTGCCCCACAGATCCCACACCGCATTGATGATCGCCGCCGCCGCGAGATGCACAACGCCCTTCTCCGGACCCAGCCAACGCAGCTGGCTGTCGCCGAGCAGACGCCGCGACAGCTTTGCCATGTCGACGGTGAGTTGTTCCAACGTCGCTCCGACGACGAGCGGCGCCAGCGCGTGGATCGCCGCGACGCACAGTTCGTTGCCGCGCCCGATCGTGAACGTCAAACCGTGCCCGTCGAGACCTGCGACGTTCGTGCGCAGCACCGCATACGCGGCGGAATAATCAGGATCCGGATTCATCGCATCGGATCCGTCGAGCAGGCGGGATGTCGGATATCGAACATCGAACGCTTCGACGGCAGTGATTCGGATCATCGATGTTCCCGGTCGCGTGCGTACCGTATGCTAACCGGAACTCGAAGGGGACCTCCACGAGCATCACGACGGAGCACCACGATGACTGATCGGCTCAACGGCAAACACGCGCTGGTGACGGCGGCAGCGCAAGGCATCGGCCGTTCCACCGCGCTGGCGTTTGCCGCACAGGGCGCGCACGTCGTCGCAACCGACGTCAACGCTGCGGCGCTGGATGAACTCGATGCGATGATGCCTGGGTCGATCGAGACCCGCGCGCTCGATGTTACCGACGCGGCGGCAATCACCGCCATCACGGCCGCGATCAGACCCGTCGACATCCTGTTCAACTGCGCCGGATACGTGCACCACGGAGCGATTCTGGATTGCGAACCCGATGCCTGGAACTTCTCGATGGACCTCAATCTCGGTTCGATGTACCGCCTCATCCGTGCGTGTCTTCCGGGCATGCTCGGCGCCGGAGGCGGCAGTATCATCAACATGTCATCGGTTGCATCGAGCGTGCGCGGCGTACCGAATCGTTTCGTCTATGGCGTGACCAAAGCAGGCGTCATCGGTCTGACCAAATCGGTCGCGGCCGACTACGTCGCGCGCGGGATCCGCTGCAACGCGATCTGTCCGGGCACCGTCGCGACACCGTCGCTGGAAGACCGCATCAATGCGTTCGACGATCCGGTTGCGGCGCGCGCCGACTTCATTGCCCGACAACCGATGGGCCGCCTCGGGACCACCGACGAGATCGCGGCACTCGCGGTATATCTGGCTTCGGACGAATCGGCATATACCACGGGCGCCGTTCACATCGTCGACGGCGGCTGGAGCATGTAGCCTGGACCTTTAGCCATGACGCGACCCATCGAGACGGACACCGCGACTCAGCGCGTGCTCGTCGAACTCGAGGAACATGAACTGTTGCTGCAAGCCGGACACGAGTTTGCGAGCGTCGCGAACATCGTCGCCGAAGAAACTATCCGGGGCTCCTGGTGGGCGCATCCAAAATCCAATCTCATCTATTGGGTATGCGAAGATCTGGAACGCGATCCGCGCGTTACCGAATCGCGGTTGATCGCCGGCAAGGTCACGCATCTGTGGCAATCGATCTGGCCGCATGTCACGGCGGTGGCCCACGAACGGGCGCGATGGCAGCTCGACCGCTTGTCGGCGGCGGCGCTGAATCTGCTGGCGCGCGTCGATCACGCACCAGTTCGGACCGATTCGCTGACGTGGTCATCACCAGATCAAAAGCTGGGCGATGTCTGTCGGCTGCTCGAACGGCGTCTACTGGTGAAAGCGCGTGAGGTGCACACCGAATCGGGAAGGCACGCGAAGCTGTTGACGTCGTGGCACGCGTGGTGGGCTCAGCAAGGGTCGGACGCATTGCCCGCCGCCGAGTCTGCCCGCGCGCACCTCGAACGACTCGTTGGGGGAAAAGGTCGCCTGCTACCGTGGCAATCGTCCAACGAACATTTGCAGTAGTCAGGAGTGCAACTCATGCGCACTAGGTACATTACGGCTGCGACATTGGCCGTTTCGGCCGCGCTGGCCGGGCACGCCGTCGCCGCTACTGATCCACTGGCGCCGATCGACATCGCGCTGAAACAGCCCGTGGCAGTCATCGATCCTGTGACCGAAACATTTTACGGCACGACCGTCGTCGACCCGTATCGCTACTTCGAACGTATGGCGCCGAAGACACGCGTGTGGATGATAGATCAGGGCAATTACACGCGCGCGGTGTTCGACGCAATCGCGCCACGCGCGGCGTTGCTGAAGCGGATCTCGGATTTCGTCGGCTCGTTCGGGTTCGTGGCCGACTACCAGACGTATGCGGGACGGGCGTTCTACGAAGAACGGGCGCCCGGCGCCAATTCGTTCGACCTGAAAGTTCGAGACGCGCGCGGCACCCGAACGCTGATCGACATTGCCGCGTTGAGTACGAAAAACGGCGGCGCGCCTTTTGCGATCAACTACTTCCTGGCTTCGCCGGACGGCTCGAAGGTGGCAGCGGGCATTTCCAAAGGCGGCTCGGAAGACGCCGCACTGTATGTTTATGACCTGGCCAGCGGTGCTCCGATCGCCGGGCCGGTCGACCGCGCGCAATATGGCGCCACATCGTGGAGCGAAGATTCGCGCACGCTGTACTTCATCCGGCTCAAGAAACTGGCACCCGGCGCACCGCAAACCGAGCGATATCGGGACGCTACGCTCGATGCGTGGAATCTGGTTTCGCCGCCGGCGCCGATGCTCGGCTCCACGGTCGGGCACGGGCCGCCGTTCACCTCGGTGGAAACGCCGGTGCTTGCCATTGCGCCGGGGGCAAGCGTCGCGATGACGCTTGCGATCAACGGCGTGCAGAACGAAGTCGCCGCGTGGCTTACCCCGGCCGCTGACGCGGCCAGTCCCAACGCGACGTGGCGGCCGTTCGTTACGCGCGACGACGGCGTGACGGACATTGAACTGCGCGGCGACGAGATCTTCGCGCTGTCGCACAAGGACGCACCAATGTTCAAGGTACTCGCCGTACCCGCATCTGAGCCGCTGTCCCGCGCAACCACACTCGTTGCCCCCCAATCGAATCGTTTGATCGAATCGATTCACGCGGCAGCAGATGCGCTGTATGTACTGACGCTCGAAGGCGGCTACTCCCATCTGTTGCGAATTCCCGCGGGCTCGACCCGGTCGGAGGAGGTCGCACTGCCGCTGAACGGATATGTGTCCAGCGTGTTTGCGGATCCACGTCGAGCCGGTGTCACGCTGACGCAAGAGAGCTGGACGACGCCGCCGGCAACGTTCGCGTACGACCCTGCAAACCATCGCTTCGCCGACCTGAAGCTCGGCACACGGCCGCCATTCGATTCGACCGCGTTCAGCGTCTCGGATCTCCACGCCAAAGCGCACGATGGAGTCCAGGTGCCACTGACGCTGCTGCAACCAAAAGGTGCCAAGGGGCCGCAGATCACACTGATCGAAGCGTATGGTTCGTACGGCATCATGGAGTTGCCGTACTTCAGCCCCCGAACCGTATCGTTTCTGAGCGCGGGCGGCAGCTATGCGTCGTGCCACGCGCGCGGTGGCGGTGAGCTCGGCGAGGCCTGGCGCCTTGGCGGTAAGGACGCCAACAAGCCGAATACGTGGCGTGATCTGATTGCCTGTGCCGAAGATCTGATCGCACGCCGCGTGACGACCCACGACAAACTGTTCATCTTCGGCGGCTCAGCCGGCGGCATCACGATGGGCATGGCGATGACCGAACGCCCCGACCTGTTCGCCGGTGTCATCGACGCCGTGCCCGCGGCCGACGCATTGCGCATGGAATTTTCACCCAATGGACCGCCGAACGTTCCTGAGTTCGGCACGGTCCGAACCCGCCAGGGATTCGAAAATCTACTCGCGATGGATTCGTATCAACACGTTCGCGACGGAGTCACGTATCCGGCGGCGCTGGTCACCACCGGCCTCAACGACCCGCGAGTGTCTCCTTGGGAACCGGCCAAATTCGCCGCGCGCCTGCAAGCCAGTGGCACGCCGAACCCGGTGTTGCTGCGCGTTGAAACCGAAGGCGGCCACGGCATCGGTTCGACGCGCGCACAGAATGACGCGCTCTATGCCGACATGTTCAGCTTCATATTCTGGCGCGCAGGCGTAGCCGGTTGGCGGCCCGACGGGGGACGCTGAGACGCGCGCTGCGGTAGGATTGTGGGCGTGGGCTGTTCTTCACAGGTAGGGTACATGAACAACGCAGTTCGGCGCAGCGACATCCGGGGCTCCATCGTGGCAGGTATCACGCTGTGGTTCGCCGTATCGATCGCCTCGGCCGATACGGATACCGCTCCAGCACGCATGCGCGGCACGCTTTTCGTCAGTCCCACCGTGTTCGGCGATTGCGCAACCGAGACTGCATTCGCGCGCGGGCAGACCGTCATATTGACCGGCGGCGGGCTCGCCGCCAACGAAGCCGTACAGATCACCTGGCAGCAAGGCGGCAGCGAACACCCGTTCGCGACGGCGAAGGCCAATGCGGACGGCGCGTTGGAGCTGCGCGTTGCCATTCCGAAGGACGCGCTGGTCAAATCCGATGCCCGCGTTCGCGCCACTGCGGTCCGCGACGGCGATGGCATCGAACTGGTTTCGGCACCGTTACAGATTTTCCCCGACACGCGCGATTCCGACGGTGACGGCATCGCGGACATGTGCGACAACTGTCCGAACGTCGCCAGCGACGACGTATCCGATCTGGATGTGGACGGTCTCGGCGACGCCTGCGACCCCTGCCCCACCGACCCTGACAACGGTGCGAGCAGCGGCGGACACTGCGCCGACGGTAATGCGAACCCCACCGCCACGAATCCAACGGTGCCGCCCCAACCCGCTCGCTGAGTCGCGCGACTCATGAGTGAAGCCGACACGCCCCCGGCACACGTTGGTGGTGGTCATCACCTGGTTAACGTTCACCATGCGTTGCTGGGCGTGGGCCTGATATTGATCCTGCTCGGCAGCTTCACCGCGCACGAGATTCAAACCGTCGGTGCCAGCGTCCGTGTCGACGATGTGATGTTCGCCGGGGCCGACGGCAAACGCTTGAGCGCTTTGCTCTACACTCCCGACGGCGTCACCGCGAACAACAAAGCGCCCGGCGTTCTGGCCGTACACGGTTACATCAATTCGCGCGAAACTCAGAGCGGCTTCGCAATCGAGTTCGCGCGGCGCGGCTATGTCGTGTTGGCAATCGATCAAACCGGACACGGGCAGTCATCGCCACCCGCGTTCGGCAACGGCTTCGGCGGTCCGGACGGACTGAAATACCTTCGCAGTCTCGATACCGTCGACAAAGACAACATCGGTCTCGAAGGACATTCGATGGGCGGCTGGGCCGTGCTCGCGGCCGCCGCGTCGCAACCCAACGGTTACCGATCGATGGTGCTCGAGGGTTCCGCACCCGGCAGCTTCGGCGCGCCGGCCGGCACGCCGACATTTCCCCGCAACCTTGCCGTCGTGTTCAGCGCGTTCGACGAATTTTCCGAACTGATGTGGAACGTTCCGACCGGTGCCAATGTCGTCAACTCGGCGAAGCTGCGCGCGCTGTTTGAGTCGCCTCGACCCATCGTGCCCGAAACGCTCTACGGTCACTTTCGCTACGGCGACGCGCGCATGCTGTACACGCCGAACGTGACACATCCCGGCGATCATTTGTCGACGGCCGCCATCGGCGCGGCATTGGACTGGTTCGCAGCAACGCTGCAGGGCGGTACGCCGCAGTCTACGCACCACCAGATCTGGTATTGGAAGGAACTGACAACCCTGGTCGCGCTCGTCGGCATGATCATCGTGATCGTCGCACTCGGTCTGACGATGCTGCAATGGCGCCCCTTGCGCGGATTATCGGTAGCGCAACCCGGCGCGCTGATACCAGCGCGCCCTGGCATCAACGCGGCAATGACGGCGGTTGTGCCGGTGCTGACCTATTTTCCGGCGTTCAACGCGGCGCAACTGTTCTGGCCGGTCACTGAACACGCGCCACAGCAACTGACGAACGGCCTGATGCTGTGGGCAGTGGTCAACACAGCGATCGCAGTCGCGGCGATCGGTGTCCTGGGGCGCGGGTCGGCCACGTTGGCTTCGGTCGGCGTGTGGCCCGCCGGCTTCCGCATGTCACGTTTGCTGGGCGCGGCGTTGCTCGCATGCGTGCTCGTCGGCACAGCCTATCTATCGCTGCTGGGAGTCGATTCTGCGTTCCACGTCGACTATCGATTCTGGGTGATCGCATTCAAGAAGCTGGCGCCGTGGCACGTGCAGGCGTACTTCATGTATCTGATACCGATGATCTTGCTATTCGTCGTGCTCGGCGCGTCCCTGAACCAGTTCGTTGTCGGCGTCGGCTTTACCCGCGCGTGTATTCGGTGCGTGTTGATCCTGACGAACGGATTCGTCGCACTGCTCGCCATTCAGTACGTGCCGCTGTTGCTGGGATTGCCTCTCCCGCTCGGCGAACCGCTGCTGACCATCGTCGCGATTCAGTTCGTGGCGCTGCTGGCCATCGCGGGTATCATCACGGCGGCGTTTCAGCGTGCCACCGGCAGCGTGTATCTGGCTGCGTTCACCAATGCGCTGTTGATCACATGGTCGGTCGTAGCGGGCCAGGCCACTCAGTATCCCTTGCAGGGATGAAGATTACGGAGCTCGAACATGAGTGAATCCCGGACGGGCGTTCCGGTGCCGCATGCACCCGGGTCCGGTCGTCTGGGACAAGTGAGCTGGGCGTTGTTCGAGTGGGCACGAAACCCTTACTACATCCTCGTGGTGATCTACATCTTCGGCCCGTACTTCAGTACCAAGGTCATCGGCGACCCGGTGCGCGGTCAGGAAGTGTGGGGCTATATCAATGGCTTCGCCGGCATCATTACTGCGTGCCTGGCGCCGTTCCTCGGCGCTATTGCAGATAAGGTCGGTCGGCGTAAGCCATGGATCGGCGCATTCGTCGTCCTGATGGTGCCGGCGATCATGATCCTGTGGTTCGCGGTACCGGGTGCTGCCAGCAGCGGCATCGTCATCGTCGCCGTCGCGCTGACGGTCGCCGGCACCGGATCGGCGTTCTCGGAGGTCTTCCACAATTCGATGTTGCCGTCGATCGTGCCGTACCCGCGCCTCGGCAGTCTGTCCGGACTGGGGCTCAGCCTCGGCAATGCCGGCGCATTGATCATCCTGGTGACGATGCTGTACTGCTTTGCACTGCCGGCGAACGGCCTGCTGCACTGGAGCTTCCTGCCGGACCACGTGCTGTTCGGCCTCGATGCATCGACGTACGAGCACAACCGCATCACCGGGCCGATCACAGCCGTCTGGCTGGTACTGTTCTCATTGCCGCTGTTTCTGTTCACGCCGGACCAGTCCGGCACCGGCGTCACCGCACGGCAGGCAGTACGCGATGGCCTGGCGGATGTGTGGCGCACGGTGCGGCAATTGCGCCATTACAGAAACGTCGCTTTGTATCTCGGCGCGCGCATGCTGTTCAACGACGGCAAGGTTGCGATCATGACGTTCGGTATGATCTACGCATCCGGCGTGTTCGGCTGGGGCGACGCCGAGCGGCTGCTCGTCGGCATCTTCCTGACGGTGTTCGCGGTGCTGGGCGGCTTGATCGGCGGCTGGCTCGACGACCTGTTCGGTTCGAAGAAGGCGATCGTGTTCACCATCGGCGGCAACATCGTGGCACTGTTCGCGGCAATCTCGATCACTCCGACGAGCATGTTCTTCATCGAGATGAAGGGGCTCGATCAACCGGTGTGGCACTTTCCGTTCTTCCAGACGATCCCGGAAATCACCTACCTGTGCATCTCGGTGTTGTTCGCGCTGTTCATCACGTCGGCGTACGCCAACAGTCGAACGATGCTGGCACGCATCGCGCCGGAGCAGGAGATGACGAAATTCTTCGGGCTGTATGCCTTGTCCGGACAGGTGACGACGTTCATCGCGCCGATCCTCGTCGCCGTGGTGACCGGCGCGTTTCACAGTCAGCGTGCCGGATTTGCATCGATTCTGCTGCTACTCGGCAGCGGTCTTGCGATCATGGCGTTCGTGAAGGAGGAGCGGGCCGAATCGATTGGGACGCACGACGCGCCTTTTCGAAATTGACCGCGTGGCGCCCGCGTTCCTCGGCTATGCGTCATGTTTACCCAACAACGTCCTATTGGAGTCAACTCAATGAAACTCTACGAAATGACCGCCGCGCCGAATCCGCGCCGCGTGCGGATTTACCTCGCCGAGAAAGGTATCACTGTTCCGTTCGTGCAAGTCGACATGCGCAAAGGCGAACACAAGACGGCCGAATTTCTGAAGAAGAATCCGAGCGGCAAGATTCCAGTGCTCGAACTCGACGATGGCACCTGCATTGCCGAATCGGTGGCGATCTGCCGCTACTTCGAAGCGCTGCATCCCCAGCCTTCGCTGTTCGGCACCACGCCGACAGAAATCGGCCGCATCGATATGGCTCACCGGCAGCTCGAATTCGAACTGTTCAACCCGGTCGGTGTGTCGTGGGTCAACGGACCCATCGTTGCGCAGATGGCGCCGGGGCGCTTCAAACAAAACCCGCAGGCCAAGGAAGCGAGCGATGCGGCGGTACGCAGTTTCTACAAGCGTCTCGACGGTGAACTGGCGGACCACGAATACATGGCAGACGACGCGTATTCGATCGCCGACATCACTGCGCTGTGCACGATCGACTTCGCCGCGTCGATGGTCGAACTGAAACCGGACGAATCGCTTGCCAATCTGTGGCGCTGGCATGCGGCCGTCTCCAGCCGGCCGAGCGCCACAGCCTGACACAGGCTATCGATTCGACCAGATCTCAGAGCGATCGTCGCGCCGCGCCTGATCCGGGTTGCGCCGTTTGCGGCGCCTCGGCGTGCCCGTCTGAGGGCCGGTCACCGAGCTGATCGGCAGGTTCGCGGCGGCGCCGCGCGCGCGCGCAGGCCCGGGCCGCCGCGACCGAGCTGGCGCGGATCGCGCTGCGGATGGCGCGGCGTGTGTGGGTGCCGCATCGCGCTCTGCCGGATCGATGTGCACCTGCATCACGTTGATCGGCCGTCGGATCAACCGCTCGATCGCACGCAGCCGCGTGCGCTCCGAACTGTCGCACAGCGACGTCGCAATACCGGATGCACCCGCGCGCCCGGTGCGGCCGATTCGATGTACATAGCTTTCGGGTTCGTGCGGCAGTTCGAAATTGAAGACATGGCTGACTGCATCGATGTCGATACCGCGCGCGGCGATGTCGGTTGCCACCAGTACCCACGATTTGCCGTTCTTGAAACTCTCGAGCGCGCGCTGCCGCGCGTTCTGCGATTTGTTGCCGTGAATGGCTTCGGCAGCGATACCGGCACGATCGAGCTGTTGGGCTACCTTGTTCGCACCGTGCTTGGTGCGCGTGAATACGATCGCGCGAGTCACGTCGGGATGACGCAGCAGCTGTGTCAACACCTGCCGCTTGTCGCTGTTGTCGACGAATACGACGTGCTGATCGGTCAGATCGACCGTGATGGTCTTCGGCGAGACGTCGACGCGCACCGGATCACGTAGTATTTCACGCGCCAGGGTGGCCACTTCGCCGGGCATCGTCGCGGAGAACAACAGCGACTGACGTGTCTTCGGCACTGCCGAGACGATGCGGCGAACGTCGCGGATGAATCCCATGTCGAGCAATCGATCGGCTTCATCGAGCACCAGCATCGAGACCTTGTCGAGCCGTGCGTGGCGTTGACCGACCAGATCGAGCAAGCGTCCGGGCGTAGCGATGAGTACATCGACGCCGCGTCGCAGCGCCTTGACTTGGGGGTTCTGGCCGACGCCGCCGAATATCGTCGCAACACGCATGTTCAGATGGCGGCCGTAGGCTTCGAAGTCTTCGCCAATTTGAATGGCGAGTTCGCGGGTCGGTGCGAGGATCAACGCGCGTACCGTATCGGCCCCGGCCGGAGGGCCGTTTTGCGCGAGCAGTTGCAGAATCGGTACCGCGAACGCGGCGGTCTTGCCGGTTCCGGTTTGCGCGATGCCGAGCAGATCGTGTCCGGCCAGGAGTTGTGGGATCGCCTGTGTCTGAATCGGCGTGGGTTGTTCGTATTCGGCCGCGGCCAATGCTCGGCACAACGGCTCGATGATGCCGAGATCGGCAAAGAGTGAATCTGTCACGTTTTTTGTGTTCCTTGAGCGCTGACGCGCGTGCTCGACAATCGAACACATACGATGAAGCGCGTTTCCGTGTTCCACGCGCAACTGGAGCGAACGGGGGATTATCAGAGGATCGGGATGACTCGCTTCACAGTGGAAGCAGGTGGCGCGTTCCCGATGTGGCGCGCACGGTGCACCACGCAACTGCAATTGTCAATCAAACAGGCCATACTTCGCTCATCGACACGTCATTCGAACAGGTTCTGCCCCAATCAAGCGTCCATCCAAAGGTCATCTGGTATCACATCGCCGGCAACGCAGCGGCACTCAATGAGCCGCGTCACCCAACGAAAGCGCGTCAGATCGTTTCGCCAAAGCTCCAATCTCAAAGCCACCGGGCTGTGTGTGTTGGACATCGGGCTGTTCGCTGCGGCCCTCGCCGCCGTGGTCACGATTCCCAACGAGTTCGCCAAGGTGATGGCTTCGTTCGTGGTGGGCCTGCAAATCGCGCGGCTGTTCGTGCTGGGTCACGACGCCTGCCATCAAAGCCTGTTTACGAACCGTCGAGCCAATCGCTGGATCGGCCGTATCCTGTTTCTGCCGTCTTTGACCCCGTACAGCTTGTGGGAAGTCGGCCATAACCTCGGCCATCATGTGTATACGAACCTCCGTGGCATGGACTACGTGTGGACGCCGTTCACGAAGATCGAGTACGACGCGCTGCCGCGCTGGCGGCGTATCGCGGAACGCTTCTATCGATCCGGATTCGGCTACGGCGCCTACTATCTGATCGAGCTGTGGTGGCGCAAGCTCTTCTTTGCGTCGCGCCGCGAGATCCCGACGCAACGCCCGGCGTTCAATGCGGATTCGCTGCTGGTACTCGGCTTCGCAATCGCCTGGGTCGGTGCGCTGATCGAGACGGCAGTTTGGACGCAACAGAATGCCACTATGTTGGTACTCACAGGTTTCGTCGTGCCGTTTTTCGCGTGGAACTGGATCATGGGTGCGGTGATCTACTTCCATCACACCCATCCGCTGCTTGCGTGGTACGACGACATCGACGAATGGGAGGCGGCGCGCGACTGTGGCTGCAACACGGTGCACGTGCTGTTTCGCGGCAAGTTGGGCCGCGTGATCAACAACATCATGGAACATCCCGCGCATCATCTAGATGTTCGCATTCCGCTCTACAACCTCGAAGCGGCGCATCGCGCGCTCCAGGAGCCTGCTCAGGTCGCGCAGCAGTTTTCGTTGCAGTTGATCCGCGACTGCGTGTCACAGTGCAAGCTGTACGACTTCACGTTGCACCATTGGACGGATTTCTCCGGACTCCAGACCAGTCCGTCGTTGCAACCGCCGTTGCAGTCAAGCGCGGCGACTAGCTAGCTTTTCCACATGCGCGTGCCCACACGGATTACTACGAACGCGCTTTGCACAGCGGCGCTGTCGCTGGCACTGGCCGCCTGCACCCACCTCGAAACGCGATCGCCTGCCGGTGTCGACCTGTCCGGCACCTGGGTGCTCGACGCACGACACAGCGATTCGCCGCCGCCACTGAAGCGTCGCACCGGCGCGGAGTTCGATGCGTCCTACCCGGGCGGCGGAACGCCGCGGTTCGGCGGTCCGATGCCGCTGCTGCCGATGGTCTCCGCCAACGAGATGACGATTGCGCAGGATCCGGTGTCCATGGGTATCGCCTATCCGAACCGGCCATACCGCGACGTGAAGTGGGGAACACAGAAACGTGACCTGTACACGATCGACGCGGGTTGGGACGCGCAGAACCTCGTGATCGAAACCAAGAGCAAGCCGTTGAACGTGCGCGAGGTCTACAGTTTGAATGCGCCGGGCGACACGCTGACGCTACGGATCGAACTCGACGGACGGCGCATGCGCGATCGTCAGATCACGCGGGTGTTCCATCGCAAGGTGACCGAGCAGAACCCGTAGCGCGACTGAACGGCCCCGTCAGAAGTCCCAGCTCATCTGCAACCCGACCGTGCGCGGCCTGCTGGGGCCGAAATAGTGAGCCGGTATCGCGGCGCCGCCTTCGGCGACGCCGTCATAGAACACTTCGTCGGTCACATTCTCGACGTATGCGATCACCGACCAGCCCGCTGACGCGCGGAAGCCGCCGCGCAGGGTCAGGTCCGCATAGGCGTCGTTGACTGCCTCGGAGAGCTGCTGCAATCCACCATAGGTTCTCGACTGGCCGTAGATCTCGGCGCTGAACGTGATCTGGCCGTCGCGCGCCGGGAAATGCGCATTGACCACTGCCGAACCGGTGTACTTCGGCACCTGCGGTAAAGGCTGACCGTCACATTCGCTGCTGCCGTCGCACAGCGCCTCGGCTTTCTTGACTTCGCTATCGCCGTACGCGCTGGTCAGGTACACATCGACGTTGTCGGTGGCGACCCATTGCAGCGTACCCTCGGCGCCCCAGCCGTCGACCTTGCCGACGTTGTCCACGACGATGCCGCCGCCGGTACCCGGCACCGTCACCTGAAGATCTTCATAGGTGTAGTAGTACACGTTCAACGCAACGCGCACGCGGCTGTCCATCAACTCGGCCTTCGTGCCGATTTCGTACGACCAGACCGTCTCCGGTTCGAAGCTCGCCGGCTTCGCGTCCGCATTGGTGAGATCGATACCCGTACCGAACGGAAACTCCGGGCTGACCGCAAAGCTACCGAATCCGCCGGCCTTGTAGCCACGCGTCACGCTGCCGAACACCATCCAGTCGTTGTTGGGGTGATAGCGCAGAATCGCCCGCGGCGTGAATTCGTCCCAGCTCTTGTTATCGGAGAGATAGCCGTCGGTGGTAAACCCCAGCGCGTAGAACGGACCCAGTTCACTGTTCACCGGCAACGTAGCGATTTTGAAGTCCTTTTCGTCGTACGTGTAGCGCACGCCGAGGCTCGCATCGAGTTGATCGTTGAACGCGTAGCTCAGATCGACATACGACGCCCAGCCATCGTAGTTGCCCTTGTTGCGGTTGCGCTCCACCAGCCCGCCCGGCGTATAGGTGAAACCGGGGTAGTAGGCGCTACAGGTATCGCCGAGATAGTACGCGCACATCGCGTCTTCGGCGGCCTGCTGGGTGAACAATGCATCGATCTCTTCCCGATAGTAGGAGACTCCGGCATACCAGGAGAATGCATCAGTCCCTTGCGATACCAGCCGAAACTCCTGCTCGAAGTACGTCCCCTTCTGGTTTTGTGCGTAGTCGTTCACTGTGATCGGCATCGCATCGAAGTCTTCGGCGTACACGTATTCGTGGTCTTTGAAGCCGGTCTGCGACGTCAGCATCGCGAAGCCGAGGTCGTAGTCCACCTGCAGGCCGTAGCTGTAGATGTTCGAATCGTCTTCCTCGCCGAGGCCCTGATCGCTGGCGATGTTGCGATTGTCCTTCGGCATACCGATATCGGGATACAACGCGAGCCACATGTCCCAGGTATCGCCCTTCTGCGTTGCGCGGTACACCGAACCGGATTGCAGTCGGTGCTCGTACTCGGCCATGAAATTGACGTCTAGGCCCTCGTTCTGATAGCGCGCCGAGATGCGTCCGCCACTGTTGTCGTGTTTGATCAGGTCGTGCTGTTGCGGCTTGGCCCTGTTGTCGGAATAGCCGTCCTCCTGCGAATGAAACCCTGCGACGCGAAACGCGAGGTTATCGTTGACGGGTAGATTTACGGCACCTTCCGCGTCGAAGAGGCCGCGCTCACCGACATCGAGACTCGCGTAGCCTTCATGGCCGGTGAATTCCGGCCGCTTCGTGAACACGCTGATCGCCCCGGCGATCGAATTGCGTCCGAACAGAAAACCTTGCGGGCCGCGCAGCAATTCAGCGCGATCCATGTCGTAAAGACTGGTGACCACCTCGCCGTTGCGGCCCTGGTAGAGGTTGTTCTTGAACACGCCGACCGACGGATCGCCCCCCACACCGAAGTCGTTGGTGATGATGCCGCGGATCGACAGCGTGTCGATGAAGCTGTCCTTCGAGTCGCCGGTGATGCCCGGCGTATACCGCACCAGATCTTTGAGGTTGTCCAGATGGACGTCGCGCACGAACGTTCCGGTGAACGCGGACACTGCGAGTGGCACTTCCTGAATCGATTCGGCACGGCGCTGTGCCGTCACGACGATTTCCTCAACGGCGTCGGCGGCGTAAGCGCCGGCGGCATTCATTGCAGTGATTGCCGCGATGGAATGCGCGAGCACTCCGGATCTGGACAGTTTGAACGTCACGGGACTCCCCTTTTTGCGTGGTAAAGCGTCGCTACAGGCGCGTCTTTATTTCTTATGCCGCGGATTTGATCAGACCAGGCCCGCATTGCGCAACGTCTGAATCATCGGCTGCAACTCGTTCTCGTATTGCCGCCAGCGCGCGACTGAGCGTCGATGAACGGGTTCGCGCACCTGCGCGGCACTCGCTGTAGTGACCGCAGCGGTATTGGCGCGAAATTCGAGACACGCATCCTGCCACGGCAACGCCAGGTATTCGATGACCCGGCGCGCTTCACGCTCGAGGTCGTCCACCACATCTTCGTAGGCCACGTCGATGAAGCGTCCGGGCAGCACCGCCCGCCAGTGGTCCATCAGGCGTCGATAGCGCACGTGATGGCGCGCCATCTCGCACTGATCATATGAATGATAGTAGGCCTGCGCGAAGAGCTGCTTGTAGCTCGCAAAACAACTGTCGACCGGCTCCCGCACCAGATGCACGATGCGCGCGTTCGGCAATGCCTTCGCGATCAGACCCAGATAAAGGTAGTTGATCGGCAGCTTGTCGACGAAATGCGACCGGCCACCTCGCACATGTGCCGTCGAGCTCAGATACGTCTCGCCGAGCGCCTTCACGTCGACGTTGGCGGCCGCCGTGAGCACCTCTGCCGAGTGGCGATGAGGGCTGTCGATGTCGACACTGCGGCGCACCGCCCTCGCGAACTGTTGCAGCTCGCCGGCCGAGTGGACCTGCGAATGACTGGTGACGATGCGTTCGACGAGCGTCGTGCCGGTGCGGGGTTCGCCCACGATGAAGATCGGCGCGGGGTCGGCGCAACCTGGCATCGCGCGCGCGCACCACTCTTGCGTGAATGTCTCGATGATCGCTTCGAACAGTGCCGCATCGGCGGCTTCGTCGTAGTCGATCGACGCACGCTTTGCCGCCGCGCCGCGCCTGAACGCCGCGTACGCATCATTCCACTGTTGCAGATCTTCGTACTCTTTGCCGGCCGCATACGCGAGAAATGCAATCGCCCTGGGGTGCGCGGCGTGTATCACACACAACGCATCCAGCTGACGAACATGCGTCGTCGAGGTCGCTACGCGCGTATTGGCCAGCATCCAATGCGCCTGCGGACTTTGCGGATCCGCCGCCAGCGCCGCTGACAGAGCGGCGCGGGCCTCGGCTGTCCGCCCGAGTGAGACCAGAGCATTCGCCAGATTGAGTTGATACTGCACGACACCCGGTTGCGCGCGCGCCGCGCTGTTGAACCACGCATACGCAGCCTGCTGGTCACCCCACATCGAACAGACTGCGCCGAGCAGATCCTGCACGATCGGATCGGAGCTGCCGATCGCCAGCGCGCGGCGCATCGCGTGCTCTGCACGCGCGGACTGCCCCACCTCCAGTAGCAACCGCGCAAGCTGCGCCCAGGCCGCGACGTGATCGTTCTGCAGGTGCGTCACCGAACCGAACGCACTGATGGCGGTACGCCGATCACCGCGTTCGATCGAAACCAGGCCGACCAGAAAGTGCGCCGGCACGCATCTCGAGTCCGTTGCGAGGATCCGACGACACGCGTCCGCCGCAACGTCCAAACGTGCGTCGGTCAGCGCAGCGAATCCGGTTCGCAGCAGTTCAGGGATATCGACCCCGGCGCCAGCCGCACTCATCAGCGCAGGAATTCCTGCGCGCCGAGATCGAGCGCGTGGCGACTATGGCGCTGCGCCATCGTCGTGAACATCTCGTCGCCGCGCGGCGTCTGCTGCACGAGCATCGACGCAATCACCGTCACCGCAAAGCCCGCGAACGCACCGCGCCGATAGTCGAGCCAGCACCGTTCCCTCGGATAGTCGCCGACGCCAGCCAATAGCAGTGCCGCGTGATAGCCAGCCACGATGTCGTGTTCCGCGCGTCTTCGATCGTCACTCGAAAGGCCTGCTCCGAGAAAGTAGGCGACGTCGCTCAATGGACTGCCGAGCGTGATGCTCTGCCAATCGACGACCGAGATCCTCGCGGGAGCCACGCTTTCGTCGATCAACAGATTATCGAGGCGGTAGTCGATGTGAATCAGCGAGAACGGTGATTGCAGTACCTGAAACGGCACGCCGTTCGACTCCGCAACCTGCTCGATAATTTCGATCTCCTCGGACGCGAGCCGGTGCCCATACCGGTCGATGAACCCCGCCAGATGATGGCCATAGAGCATGCGGGTCGTGTCGGCGCTCGTGCGATCCGGCTCGCCGAGCCACTCGATTCCGCGCAACGAATCATCGCACCAGCTCGGCGCATGCAGACCGACGAGTTCGAGCACGGCGGCGTGTGCGACATCGATCGAACAGCCCGCCAGTTGATTACCCTGCTGCGCCGGCGCGAGATCCTCCAACAACAGCGCGAATTGAGGGCCTTCCCCGTCGATCTCCGCAAAGTAGCAACGCGGTGTGGAGATCGACACCGTCGAACGCAGCTCGCGATAGAACGACACCTCTTTGACGTAGTTCTTCAGTGCCACGCCCGTTGCGCGACTCATCGGATCATCCGATGGAAATTTACCGACGAGACTGCGCGGCGCCCCCTCGATCAGTGACGGCGGGCCCTCGAGATCCAGCGCGAACCGGACGCATTTGCCAATCTGCCCGGTGCCGATCTGGGTCCGGGTAAAGGCGCGGACGCCGACGGCAGCGTGTCCGGCTTCCCGCAACCGTTGCGTCAGCCAAGCCGCCGTGATCGATTCCGCGGTGGGAATTTCGGTCACGGCGCCACCATGTCGCCTACTGATATTTCTTCAGTTCGGCGCGACCTACCACGAGGTGATGCACCTCATCCGGGCCGTCAGCGATGCGCAAGGTCCGCTGGCCGGTATACATGTCGGCGAGCGGCGTCCACTGTGACACTCCGGTGGCTCCGTGCATCTGGATGGCCTGGTCGATGATCTGGCAGACACGCTCGGGCACCATCGCCTTGACCATATGCACCCAGACGCGCGCCTCCTGATTACCGAGCACGTCCATCGCGCGTGCCGCGCGCAGCACCATCAAGCGCATCGCCTCGATCTCGATGCGCGCGCGCGAGACGATTTCGAGGTTCTTGCCGAGCTGAATGATCGGCTTGCCGAACGCCTCGCGCGACATCGAGCGCTTGATCATCAGATCGAGCGCGCGCTCGGCCTGACCAATCGACCGCATGCAATGGTGAATGCGGCCAGGGCCGAGCCGAACCTGCGAGATCTCGAAACCGCGACCCTCACCGAGCAGCATGTTTTCTTTCGGGACGCGCACGTTGTCGAGCTTGATGTGCATGTGGCCGTGCGGTGCGTCGTCATGGCCAAACACCAGCATCGGTCCGAGCACGTTGACGCCGGGCGTGTTCATCGGGACGAGAATTTGCGACTGTTGCCGGTGCGCGGGGGCGTCCGGGCTCGTCTTGACCATGCAGATCATGATCTTGCAGCGCGGATCACCGGCGCCGGAGATGTAGTATTTCTCGCCATTGATGACCCACTCGTCGCCGTCGAGTACCGCGCGTGTGCCGATATTCTTCGCGTCGCTCGATGCGAGATTCGGCTCGGTCATGCCGAAACAGGAACGAATCTCGCCGTTTAGCAACGGCTTCAGCCAGGTTTCCTTCTGTTCCGGCGTGCCGACGCGTTCCAGCACCTCCATATTGCCGGTGTCCGGCGCGCTGCAATTGAGACACTCGGATGCCAACGGCTGCCGACCGAGTTCTGCTGCAATGTATGCATAGTCGAGGTTGTTCAAGCCCTCGCCGGTATCGGCATCCGGCAGGAAGAAGTTCCACAGGCCCTGCTTCTTGGCCTTCGATTTCGCCGTGTCGAGCAATTCGAGCTGCCCCGGCGCCCAACTCCAGCGATCGGCACGGTTCTCGCCGAGCCGATAGAACTCATCGGCAATCGGCGCGACCTCTTCGCGGATGAACTTCTTCACCGCTTCGAGCAGCGGCATGGCCTGCTCCGACATCGACAGGTGAAACATATCGGCGTCGATGCCCGACGCCTCGAGCTTGTGTTCAGCCATTTCGGTCTCCAAGTGAGGTCTGCAATGTGTGCTACAAGCTTCCGGTTTTGAGCGCTTCGAGGCAACCCGCCCGATCGAGCACCGCGTCGAGAGCAGGTCCGGCGACCGCCACATACTTCTCGCGCAGGCTCGCCAGTGAGCGCGCGTGGTATTTCTGCGGCTTCTGCGTCCAGGTACGTCCATCGAGCGTGACGTCAAATGTCGCCGCGCCGTTCGCGATCGCCCGGGCATTGGCGAGGCTCCACGGCAGAAACAAACCACCGACACACGTTTCCAGCAGCGGCATCAACGTCGACGAGAGAGTCGGCCACGACGCGAATTCACCGTCTGCGCGCGGCCACAACATGCGCTGAATCCACGCCAGCAGCGCCGGAGCCCGCGCCTCGATCAACGCCCCCGCCGTTGGGTCGGTCCACGCACAGTAGAGTTGCCCCCACAAGCCGAAATCGCCGAACGCGGGACGCGCGCCGAACAGATATGGATATGCGCGCAGATGCGCATCCAGCAGATCGATCGCTGCCTCGAACGATGCCTCGATCTGCGGCGCGGTCGTCTCGTTGGAGCCGACGAACCAGACGCGCTCGACCATCCGTGAACGGATCTGTTGGGTGGCCGCGGCGTACTCCGTCTCACTGGCACGCGGATTCATCTGACGCGCGATGCGGCCCGCCGCGCTCAACTGATCGACGTCGCGCGCCCAGCGATAGTGGAACATCCACTTGTTGCCCCACTCGTCGCCGAATTCCTCGAGCATCGCCGAAACGAATGCCGCCACCGGATCGCCCGGATGAATCGACGGCTCAGGATGCAGCGACTCGACGCGCTCGATGATCGGCGTGGAATCCTGGATGCCCTGTTCGTCCGGCGTCACCAGCAGCGGAATCAGCGGAATCTTCGCATGCTTCAGATAATCCGCCTGGTTCGTCGCGTTGCGCATCAGCCATTGGTGCGGCAAACCCTTGTAGCGGAAATACGAGCGGACTTTCACCGAATACGGAGACATCTCCGAACCGTAGATACGAAATGTTGCCGGTGTCGACATGACATGTCCTCCTGTTCAACCGCGGTCATTAGGGTCGAAGCCGTCGCTACAAGTCAACGCGGTACGATAAGCTGCGCCGTTTTGCGCATGGCGCATATCGGGACACCGGCCGCGTGCTGTTCAACTCGTTTCCGTTCATATTCGCGTTCCTACCGATCACCGTGCTGGGCTACGAACTACTGTCGCGCCTTTCTCGGCCCCGCGGCGGTAGCGCCGCCAAACGTGCGACGCACATCTGGCTGATCGCGGCGTCGTGCGTGTTCTACGCCTACTGGAGCGCCGCATTCCTGGGCTTGCTGTTCGTCTCGATCGTCGTCAACTTCCAGATCGGCCGACGACTGCAAGCCATCGCACGCGGTGGTAACCGTTCGCGCGCGTTGCTGATAGCAGGGCTCATCTGGAACCTGGCACTGCTCGGCTATTTCAAATACGCGAACTTCTTCATCGACAACATCGACGCAGCATTCGGCCTGCACGTCGAGATCGCGCGCGTCATTCTGCCGATCGGTATTTCGTTTTTTACCTTCCAGAAGATTGCGTTCCTCGTCGACAGCTATTCGAACAAGGTCGAACGCCACGGCTTCATCGACTTCTGCCTGTTCGTGATGTTTTTTCCGCAGCTGATCGCCGGACCGATCGTCCACTTCAGTGAGGTCATTCCGCAGTTTTCGCGCCTGAGAATGCCGGGCGCGCTGGATCGCTGTGCAATCGGTATCACCGTGTTCGCGATCGGCCTGGCCAAAAAAGTGATCATCGCCGATACGTACGCTGCGCACGCGAGCGCGGTGTTCGACGCCGCCGCGCACGGCTACGCGCCGAGCATCGTCGAAGCGTGGCTCGGCACACTGTGTTACGCGCTGCAGATCTACTTCGATTTCTCCGGCTATTCCGACATGGCGGTTGGCCTCGGTTGGATGTTCGGAATCCGTCTGCCGATCAACTTTGCATCGCCCTACAAGGCGCTTTCCATCGCCGAGTTCTGGCAACGCTGGCACATCACGCTGTCGCGATTCCTGCGCGACTATCTCTATATTCCGCTCGGCGGAAATCGCCGAGGACAAATGCGTCAGCGCGTCAATCTGATGGTGACGATGCTGCTCGGCGGCATCTGGCACGGCGCAGCATGGACATTTCTGCTATGGGGCGCGTTGCACGGTGCGATGTTGGTGGCGCATCGGATCTGGCAGCAATCGCGGTTCGGTGCACGTCACGCATTGCATGCACTACCGGCGCGGGTGCTGACATTCGTCTGCGTGGTGCTCGCCTGGGTGCCGTTTCGAGCCGCCGATTTTGTAACCGTGCGCGTCATGTATCGCGGATTGTTCGGCCTGAACGGCGTCACGGCCAACGCAACCGCGTTCCACGAACCTGCCGTGACCGTCGCGCTGGCGCTCGTCGGCATGATCGGCGTGTGGCGTTTGCCGAATACCTACGAATGGCTCGGTGCTGCAAACCCCGGCCTGGCGTCCGCCGGATATCCCGCGACGTCGGTCGTCGCAACTCAGCGGTTCGGTTGGCGACCCGACCGCCGCCACGGACTTGCGTTCGCGCTGCTTCTGTTCACCTGCTTCGTGAAGCTCAATGACGTCTCCCCGTTCATCTATTTCCAGTTCTGACGCGCGCCGCTATCTACGCGCACTCGGCATCGCGCTCGGCGCGCTGGTCGGTGCATTGGTGATGGTTACGGCGACCGGCTATGCATTGGGGCTGGTCGAAGCGGCCAATCACGACCTCTACACGTACCAGCGCGACAAACTAGCGTCCCCGAACCCGATCGACATCGTCTTCGTCGGCGACAGTTCGCTCGGGAATGCGATCGACGCCGAACAGTTCTCTGCTGCGAGCGGCTACAGGACTCTCAATCTGGCACTGAACGGTTCTTATGGATCCGGCGGCGCGTACAACATGCTGCGCAAGACATTGGTTCATCACACACCGCGCCTGGCCGTCGTCATGCTGTCGATCGACACGATGCGCCGCGACGACGCATTTCCGGGCTACTATTTCTCCGCGGAACCACGGCAACTGCTGACAATGTCGCCGGTACGCATTCTCGAACTCTATTTCAGCCTGAAGACCGCCAAACGCGTACTCGAAACCCTGTGGAAGCACGGTTTGACGGAAGCGAAATCGTCATTCGAGGGCGACTACATCAGCCAAGGGCATCCGATAGGCGCGGCCGCCGCATCCGAGGTCGAGGCAAATCCGCTATTGCCCGACAGGGTTGCCCCGGCGCAACTCGAATACATCGAACGGATCGCGAAGCTCTGCACGGCGCACGACGTCGCGTGCGTGTACGCACACGGGCCGATCTTCGCGGGCTACTGTCGTCAGGCCGCACGATACATCGCAGCGCTGAGCGCCGGCATTCGCGCCGCGGGTCTCGACATCGTGGCCGGGACGCCGCTGTGCCTCCCCGAGAACGCACTCGGCGATTCGATCGATCACGTTCGGCACGATCTCGAGGACGTGTACACGCGACGCTATGCCAAACTGCTTCGTGAAACGCCCCAATCAGGCACCGTGATGGGTGAAGTCGCGCCGCGCATCCACTCGCGCGGCGGACCCCAGTCGCTTCGTTAGCTTCCGCTTAGGCGCGGGTTCCCTCGAACGACGCGTTGCCGAATGCCCCCAATTTGACGCTGCCGGCGATCTTGTCGCCATCCACCTTACCGGTGAATTCGAGCTTGATCGGCATCGGCTGGGTCATGTTGGCCGACCACGTCAGCGTATCGCCACTGACCTTGCCGTCATTCAACTCCAATGTGCCTTGCGCGCCCTTCATCTGGCCAGTCAATGTGTCGCCGGCCGTCTTCAGGTCCAAGGTCGCCTTCTGCGCGCCCATCGGCGTATTCATCGTTACGTTCCAGCTACCGTCTGCACTCATCTGTCTCTCCTTTCACTGCTTTGATTGCACTGCTTGGACTGCACTGCTTTGATTGTCCGGCCGAGACCGGATGGGTGGAAGCCCCGCAAGATAGGAGATTTTCGATGCCGATTCCAACCCCTTTGTTGCCCCCGTTGTCGTTTCGGGGCGCGCCAGGATCTCCATACACCCGCAAGATGCTGGCGCTGCTGCGCTACCGACGCATTCCGCACCGGTTGATCATCGGCCGTCACGATGCCACCGACACCTTTCCCCAGCCAAAGGTGGCGCTGTTACCGACGTTCTATCTGCCCAACGCGCACGGCGAACTCGAAGCGGTCGTCGATTCCACGCCGCTGATTCGTCGCTTCGAATCCGAATTCAACGGGCGCGGCGTGATCCCACCGGATCCGGTGGTCGCGTTCATCGACTATCTGATCGAGGACTATGCCGACGAATGGCTGACGAAGGCGATGTTTCACTACCGCTGGTACTACGATGCGGACATCGAACGCGCCGGCGACATTCTGCCGCGTTGGACCGCGGTGACGGCACCGGAGGATCAGATGCAGAAGGCCAAACGCTTCGTCCAGCGGCGGCAGATCGAGCGCCTCTACGTCGTTGGCTCCAACGACACGACGGCGCCGGTCATCGAGTCGAGCTACCGGCGATTCCTGTCGATCTTCAAACGCGTCCTCGAGCAACAACCCTTCCTGATGGGCGCGCGCCCCGGCGCTGCGGATTTCGGGACCTACGGCCAGCTCACCCAACTCGCGCACTTCGATCCCACGCCGATGGCGTTGACGTTGGCGCAGGCGCCGCGCGTGTATGCATGGGTCGATATTGTCGACGATCTGTCGGGGCTCGAGGTGGCCGACGGCGACTGGCTCACCCGCGATGTCGTGCAGGCGCGACTCGGCGACCTGCTCGGTGAAATCGGCCGCGTGTATGCGCCGTTCATGCGCGCGAACGCGCAAGCGCTGGCCGGCGGCGGCGTCGAAGTGCGTCTCACAATCGACGGCGCACCGTGGGTGCAACAGCCCTTCCCTTACCAGGGCAAGTGTCTGCAATGGCTGCGCGAGCAGTACCACGCATTGACGCCAAGCGATCGCGCCGATGCCGACGGCATTCTATCGGGCACCGGTTGCGAGGCACTGTTCGCGCATCCAGAAGGGACAGGCGATCTGGTATAAAGCGCTCCCCGTGGTACACACCTCGTCTGCACGCGATGGAGTTGACGGTTGTGGCGGAGGATCGGTACGCCGGACACGCCATGAACCCATCTCCATGGGGACGGGTCTTACGGCGTGTCCGGCGCGAACAACCGCCCACTCCGCCGGCCTTCAACTCCACACTGTTCTTCATCACCGCGTGGCGCGGGTGTCAATCTTCGATTAAGTTCCAAACAGAATCGCGCACTACACTACTGATCGCCCAACGGAAATAGAGAGACAGATCCATGTCAGACCATTTGATCGAGACTCAGCAAGACGGCGTCGCGACGTTGACGATGAACCGCCCGGAAGCGCGCAACGCGATGTCGGGCAACATGATGGAGGGCCTGCAACGCGCGCTTCCACGGCTGGCGGCGGATCCGTCGGTGCGCGTCGTCGTGCTGACCGGCGCAGGCGGCGCATTCTGCGCCGGCGGCGATGTGAAGGGATTCGCCGCGGGCGCGTCGGCAACCGGCGGAGCCGGCGAGTTCAATCTGGAGCAACGCGTACAGGGCCTGCGTACCGGCATGGAACTGTCGCGTTGGTTGCACGAGATGCCGAAGCCGACGCTGGCGGTGATTCCCGGTCCTGCGGCCGGCGCCGGGTTGTCGCTTGCGCTCGCCTGCGATCTGCGCATCGCGATCGACACGGCAAAGTTCACGACCGCGTTTTCGAAGATCGGGCTCGCCGGAGACTACGGTGGTTCGTATTTTCTACCGTATCTGGTCGGCGCGGCGAAAGCGCGTGAGTTGTACTTCACTGCCGACGTCATCTCGGCGCGCGAAGCGCTCGACATCGGTCTGATCAACAAGATGTTCCCGGCGGCGAGTTTCGAGGCTGACGCGAGCGCGTACGCGCAGCGGCTCGCGAATCTGCCAACGGTTGCGCTCGGCTACATGAAAAAGAATCTCAATGCCGCCCAACATGCATCACTGTCCGACGTGCTCGACCTCGAAGCGATGCACATGATCCGTACTTTCATGACCGACGATCACAAGGGCGCGGCGCGCGCGTTCGTCGAGAAGCGTCCGCCGGAGTTCAAGGGCCGCTGACGGACCGAGTCACGCGAACCCGCTACGCAAAAGTGGTGTAGTGCGGCTCCCACATATTGGCGACCACCACCGTATCGGGGTCGTCGATGACCTGGGTCGCCACACCATCGGCCGCTGCCTGCTCGATGACGGCCACGGCGACGCGGCGAGCGACGTCGCGTAGCCGGCGCACCGACGGAAACAGCGCGCCTTCATCGATCTCGGCATCGGTCAGGCAATCGGCCAGCGCCTGCGCCGCGACATTGATCATGCCGTCGGTCACCTGACGCGCTTCGGCAAGCAACGTGCCGAGCCCCAGGCCGGGGAAGATGAACGCATTGTTCGCCTGACCGATGCGGCGCGAGGTGCCGGCGTACTCGACCGGGGGGAACGGACTACCGGCGGCCACCAGCGCCCGGCCTTCTGTCCATTTCACAATGTCCTCCGGTCGCGCCTCAGCATTGTCGGTGGGGTTCGACAATGGAAATATGATCGGCCGTTCGACCTGCTGCGCCATCCGCCTGATCAACGCTTCGGAGAAACTGCCGTTCTGGCCCGATGCGCCGATCAGCGCCGTGGGTTTGAAATGTTCGATGACGTCACTGAGGTTCCGCCGCGCGGCATTGCCCAGCCCGACCCGCTGCGCCTGCTCCGGCGACCACGCCAGTTCGCGTTTGTAGGCATCTCGAATCTCGTTGTCTGCGACGATCAGGCCCCGGCTGTCGAGCACTGCGACGCGGCTGCGAACACCCGCTTCGTCGAGTCCCGACTGCGCAAGCCCGGCACGGATCTGCCGCGCGATACCCAATCCACCCGCGCCCGCACCGAACACGACGATACGTTCGTCACCGAGCGCTCGTCCCGTTATGCGGCAACCACCAAGCAATCCAGCCAACGCGACCGCGCCGGTGCCCTGAATATCGTCGTTGAACGACGGCACCACGCCGCGATATTTGTTCATGATCTGCAGTGCGTTTTCCTTGCGGAAGTCCTCCCACTGCAGCACCGCCCCGGGAAACTCCGCCTTCACGGCGTACACGAATTCCTCCACCAGCGCGTCGTACTCGGCGCCGCGCAGCCGCGGATGGCGGCACCCCAGATACAAGGGTTCATCCAGCAGTACCTGATTGTCGGTGCCAACATCGAGACTGATTGGCAACGTGTCGGCCGGATGAATCCCGGCAGCCGCCGTGTAAAGCGACAATTTGCCGATCGAGATGCCGATGCCCCCGGCGCCTTGATCGCCGATGCCGAGGATCGATTCGTTGTCGGTCACCACCATCAGCCGGATGCGCCGTCCATCTGCGGCATGGCGCAACACGCTCGCAATCCGGCCGCGCATCGACGGCACGATCCACACGCCTCGCGCGCGCTGGAACACGCGGCTGAAATCGCGGGTCGCCTGACCGACCGTCGGGGTATAGATGATCGGCATGAACTCTTCGATGTGGTCCTGCAGCAGCCGATAGAACAGGTGCTCGTTGCGATCCTGCAGCGCGGCCAGCGCCACGTATTTGTCGATCGGAGTGGATTGGCGCTGAACGTTTGCGTAGGTGCGTTTCGCCTGCATCGACATATCGTTGAACTGCGGCGGGACGATGCCGTCGAGTCCCAGCGCAGCGCGTTCGGCGGGTGTGAATGCCGAGCCCTTGTTCAGCAGCGGATTGCGCAGAATCTCGTAGCCGCGTTTGTTGCCGAGCATTTTTAGAATCCGGTCGGTCATGGTGACGTTCCCGAGTTGGATGGTCTGTTGACGCAGAGGCGTAGCATCGCATCGAGCGGCGTAAGTCGGATACCCAATTGTGCCACCGCAGGCGCCACGTCGATGCAATCGTCGTGATCGAGCACCTCGAGCATCGCCGGCGTAACCGGCGGATCGGCCATGAACCGCTCCAGCAACGATGCGACACCGAGCGCCGGACCCAGCGGCAACGACACACAACGCGGACGCGTGCCGATGCATGCGCCGGCGCGTCTGACCAGTGCGCTGCGTGACAACGATTCCGGTCCGGCGAGATCGAGCGCGACATTGTCGCGTCCTGCCATGTGAAGCCCGGCGACGATGGCTTCGACAACGTCGCCCGCGTAGATCGGTTGTTCGAGGCTCGCACCGCGCAGCAAGACGGCAACACGACGACGCGCACGGGCGCCGAGCGCGCGCGACGCGTGGTCGTCTTCGCCGAGCACCATCGGCACTCGCAGAATCATCACCGGCACGCCGCTCGCCAGCAGGATCCGTTCTGCGCGTCCCTTCGATGCCAGCGCCGCATTGCGCGCATCCGGATCGGCGCCGAGGATGCTGACGTACACGATACGACGCAATCCCCGCGCACGCGCTGCGGTAACCAGCGCCTCGGTCGCCCGTTCGTGCGCATCGACATACCGGTTCGCTGCAGTCTCTTTCAGGATGCCGACAAGATGTACGGCCATGTCACAGCCGCGCGCGGTCGCGGCCAGCGCTGCGGCATCCCGATAGTCGAGTTGGACCACTTCAACGGTCGCAGGCGCCGACGCGAGGGTTGTCGGAGCAGACGCCATGATGACCTGGCGCGCCGCGCGAGAGCGGACCGTCGCCACGATCGCGGCATCGGGCGCGAGCCGCATGATCAGGCGCCGGCCGAGGTGGCCGTTGGCGCCGGTAATCAGGACGCGGATCGGGTTTGCCTCTTCGTGCTGAATTTGCGTGCCTGATTTTCGACCGATGAGGGTGCGACACTACCGCGTCGGTGCCAAAGGAGAAACAGTGTCACTGAGCCGCATGAACTGGGCCAACGCGCTCAGCGGGTTGCGTCTGGCCATTGCACTGCCCTGTGCGGGCGCGATTGGGAGCGCCGCATGGCAGACAGCCGCGCTGCTGTTCGCGCTCGCCGTCGTCACCGATGTGTTCGACGGCGTCGTCGCGCGGCGCAGCGGTCGGGTGACCGTCTTTGGCGGATTGCTCGATCATTCGGTCGATGCGCTGTTCGTTTCAGTGACACTCGGCGCGCTCGCCGTGCTGGGCCGGGTGCCGATGCTGCTGCCGCTGCTTGCGATCACGTCATTCGTACAATACGTATGGGACTCGAAAGCGCTGGCCGGTGAACCGTTGCGCGCGAGTGTGTTGGGTCGTTGGAACGGTGTCGGCTACTACGTGATGGTCGGGGTCGTCGTCATCAGCCAGGCGCTGTCGCTCGATTGGCCAAATCCGCGCTGGATTTGGCTGGCGGCGTGGCTGCTCGTGGCCTCGACGTTGATGTCGATGTGCGACCGCGGCTATGCGCTATGGCGCGTTCGGTTCAGACCCGGAACCGAATAGTTCGCGATTCGCGAGCGGCAGGAATGCAACCCCGATCAGTGCATTGAAACTGACGAAGAACGTATGCATCACGAGGCTGAACGCGCCTACCTGAGGGTATTGCGGGAACAGCACCGTCCAAAGCAGAAGCGCACCGGCATGAAACGGCAACGGCAGCGCGGCGGCAAGAAAGATCACCGGCAGAAACGCCAGCATCTGACCGAAGCCGACGTCGACGTGGAATAGTCGCAGCGAAGCGGAGTACACCAGCACTGCGATCAACAGATTCGGTGCCTTGAACAGCAGCACGAGCAGATACTGGTGCGGGCGCGCAAGGCGAAACGCCCGAAGCAGCGGGCGGTCGC
Source organism: uncultured Gammaproteobacteria bacterium (assembly GCA_963812255.1). Classification (GTDB taxonomy): domain Bacteria; phylum Pseudomonadota; class Gammaproteobacteria; order Pseudomonadales; family Azotimanducaceae; genus DATJGR01. The sequence continues at coordinate 412,249 of CAWEUM010000005.1, forward strand.
GAAGCTTCGAGGCCGGCAGCACGCGCCCGGAAAAGTACGCCAGATGGAACGGTACGTAGAGCGCCGCTACGAGAAATATAGCGGGCAGGATCCTGTTCAGCGGCAACATCGTCGACGCCGCATCGACGAGGTTCGGATAAAGCGCAACGCCAATCGCCGAGAAGATCAGCAACTGATAGATCTCCATCACACCGAGCAGAATCATCGTCGAAACCGCTTCCCAGCCGGGCACCCGATAGCGCCGCAGCAGATACAGCGACATTGCCCCTTTACCCACCTGTTCGTTGACCAGCGACAGAATGTAGGCGCTGGCGCGGATCGGCAGCACGTTTCCGAAGCGGATCTGCGGCGCGTTGAACCATCGGATGACGCGCCACGTTGCGTGCGCGTCGACGAGGAAGAACAGCACCGAGTACGGAATCATCAGCGCCAGCCATGTGGTCCAGTCGACCTGCGCGAAAAAGCCGATCAGGTAGTCGAGCGGTGCAATCGACTCGCGCGCGGCGGCGGCGGCGATGCGTCCGTAAACGAGATAGAAGCAGCCGAGCGCGAGCAGCCACGTGAGAATGCGCCAGAGGCGCGAGACATACGCCGGACGTTCTTTGCCGGGCATCGGCGTGCTCACCGAATCGGGTGCCGGGTCTCCGGTCGGCGAAGTCAGGGCACCACTTCCTGCGTCACCTGCACCGCCAGCGGCGAGCCGCCGCCCGGCGCATCGAGCAGCACCGCGCTGTAGACGCCGCCGGCATCGACCGAGATCCGGTCCGGTCCAAACAACTCGACCGTGGTCCCGGAGCGGGTGATGAACAGATCGTACGATCCCGGGGTCAGGTTTTTGGCGGATGTCGACAGCAATCCACCACTGGCGAGGATCGGCAGCGCATCCGAAATCGGCTGACCCGGACTGACGAGATAGACGTCGATCGAACCGGCGCTCGGTGCGGCGGAGACGAACCGGAACTGCGCCTGACCGGTGATCTGACGAAAGCTCTCGATGACCACGCCGAAACGCGACGTGTCGTCCGCATCCAGCCCCGACGCGTACAACGACAGTCCCTGACCGCCGACCACGGTCAGGTCACCCTTCGCAATGACATTGCCCGGCGTGCCTGCGGGTGTGACGTTGAAGGTCGCGGCCCCGTTCGGAATCGGCACGTAGGCGGTGGTCGTGCCGTAGGCGACATTCTGAAACAGCGGCGTGCCCGTGGCAGGCCCACGGTAGACATCGACGGCCGGCGTGTCCGGAATCATGTTTGCGACGCGCATCGACGTCGGCAGTGTTTGGTTGGCGAAATTCTCCGCACCCGCGGCGGTGACGTTCGCGACACGCAGCGCTTCACCAGTCGGTCCGAAGTTGTCCATCAGCATGTAGATCGACCGCTGCAGGTTCGCGACCCCGAACGCGCCGGAATCGAACAGCACGGTCTTGCTACCTGCTGGTGTGACGCGAACACGATACGTGACTGCCGGGTCCTGCTGCGTCAACGGCGTGACATCGCCGAAGCTGACCGTCGCGGTCGGCGTCGCCGTCGCCAGATCGGCGGCTGCATCCGTGACATAGACATCCGCCTCGGTGGTGTCCGTCGCCGCGTGCAGAATCTGGAAATCCGGCGGCGGAAACTGCGCCGGATCGCTGGTCGTGACACCGTAAGCAATATCGACGTTGTCGATGCGCAGCAACTGCGCGCTGGCCGCCGGGCCGATCATGACGAACGAGAATTCGTCGGGGTCGGTCAGATTGACCGGCTCATTGGAGACCAATGTCGTGGACAGCCCATCCGCCGGCGTCAGCAGAATGTTCATGACGTACTGTCCAACCAGTTCCTGCGCGAGTCCCGCCGATTCTCCATATGGACTCACCGCAAACACCGTACTACTGAGAAACGACGACATGTTGCCGGAATCCGGTATCACATTGACAACTCGGATCAGGCCTTGCCGCGGCAACGGCACCTTCACGCCGCTGTTCTCGCCGCTGGCCCCGCAACCCGATATCGCAGCGAGCAATACGCCCAGCAGCACGGGCATCGACAGCAGCACAGATCCTGGAAGCCGGTTCGTCATAGGTCGCTCTACACCTCAACAGAGTCGTTAGTGGGTGCCGAACAGGATCTGATACGGCGCGCCGCCGCCCGCAGCATCCACGGCGTAGATCGAATAGATTCCACCGGCTTCGATCACCAGCGGATCGGGACCGGCGATCGGCGTGGTGGTCGCCGTCGGGGTAACCGCTACGTCGTAGCTGCCGGGCGCTTCGATGCCGCCGGCGAATGCCAGCAGCGGTTGGTTGACGACCGCCGCGACGGTCGTGGCAAGCGTCTGCCCGGCGGCGATCACGTACGTATCGAGCGGACCGGCGGTCGGTGCCGCATTGATGATCTCGAGTTGGCCGCGTTCACTGACCGGCCGGGTGGTGTCCAAGGTGGTGCGCGTCGCAATGCCGCCACTGCGTACCGCAATCAGAGTGCGCGTCTCACCGGCGCCGAGTGTCACGGTACCGCTGGCCAGCACCGTTGCCGGGTCGCCAGCCACCGTCATCGCATAGTCCAGATCACCCGCTGCGAAGTCCTGCAACGCCGCAACGGTGGCGAATGCGACACCTGCGAACGGCGGCGTGCCGGCAATTCCGCCGATATAGACATCGACAGACGGCACGTCGGCAATCATGTTGGCGACGCGAAACGCCCCGGGCAGCACTTCATTGGGAAACAGCGACGCTTTCTGGCCGTTCAATTGAACGACTCGAAATCCAGATCCACCGGGACCGAAGTAATCGACGACCGCGAACATCAACCGTGTCATGTCGGCGATCGGAAACGCGCCGGAGTCGTACAGTACGGCGGTACTGCCCGCCGCGGTCACGCGCAGGCGGTAGTTGCTGCCGGACGGAACGGTCGCCAGTTCCGACGATTCGTCGAACGCAACGGTCGTCAGCTTGGTCGATGCGGCGAGATCCGCGGCGGCGTCGGTCAGGTACACATCGAGGCTGGACTGGCTCGCAACACTCTGCATCACCTGCACTTCGGCACTGCCCGCCGCAATCATCGGCTTCAGATTGTCGATCACATGCGTATGCCGATCATTCAGCGTGCCGACGATGAATACCGTCGCCTGCTCATCGACCCCCAACTCGATCTGCTCCTTGTTGATCAACGCAACCGCGCTGCCGCTGGTATCGAGATATTGCACGTTGATCGCATACTTGCCCGACGTGAGCTGCTGTAGCGGCGTGGCCTGGGCGAACGATACGCGGGTCAAGTTCGCGCCATCCAGACCGGCGAGCAACGTCGGACTATCCGGCAGCGTGTTGACCAGACGCAGAAACGCAGTCGTGATCGGCCGGTTGGTCGCACTGTTGTTGTTGTAATTGCTGCTGCCACCGCAGCCCGCCAGCACGCCACTCGCCAACACAACGAGCAGAGCGCGTAATACGCCAGCGCGATTCCGCACGACGCGACTCAGCACAGCGCCAATTGCCACAACGCAAGGACCCTTCCGGAAAGCGCGCAAGTATACATTTCGTCACCGCGAGCGATACAACCACACCACCGCAGCGGCCAGGCGTGAATAGCATGACGAATAGAAGTAGCATCGACCTCTATCAAGCAAACGTGGACCATCACCATGGCCAGCCGCGCTCCGACCGACGAAATAGACACCGCCAACGCCTGGCGCCTGAACAGTCCGGGCGCCTCTGGCTGGACGCGCACCGCGCGCGCCGACGACCCCAACAAATACTTCATCGTCTCGGCCGACTGTCATGTGCAGGAACCGAACGACCTGTGGGTCACGCGGATGCCGAAGCACTATCACGACCGATTGCCCGGCGTCAGCGTCGATCCGAAGGGCGGCAAATTCCAGAAGACCGAAGGATTTCGGCCGATTCGCATCCGCGACGTGCCGTTCGAAGGCGAAGACAAGCTGCGCAATCAGTCCGGCAAGACGCCGGAAGAGCGTCTCGCCGACCTCGCGGCCGACGGCGTCGACTGCGAAGTGCTGTTTCCCAACAAAGGGCTCGCCATGTGGGCGACGCCCGACGCCCAGTTCAGCCAAGCGATGTGTCACGCATACAACGAATGGGCATGGGACGTGTTCGGGCCGTACAACGATCGGCTCGCGCCGATGGCGTGTATTGCCTCGGGTGACATCGACGGCGCCATCGCCGAAGTGCAGCGCACCGCAAAGCTCGGCTTCAAAGGGTTGTCATTGCCGTGCAAGCCGGTCTGGGGCGCGCCGAATCACGAAGATCTGAACTACAACCTGCCCGAATTCGATCCGCTGTGGGCCGCCATTGCCGATGCGGATCTGCCGATCACGTTCCACGTGTCGACCGGCCGCGATCCACGCACCGCACGCGGCAACGGCGGCGCCGTCATCAACTACGCGGTGCATTCGCTGGCGCCGACGATGGAACCGATCGTCAACCTGTGCGCGTCGGGCGTGCCGGAGCGGTTTCCAACGTTGCGTTTCGGCAGCATCGAGGCGGGCATCGGCTGGGTGCCGTGGGCATTGACGGCGATGGACGAGGCGTACCGCAAGCACCACATGTGGGTACGGCCGAAACTGAAAGCGCTTCCCAGCGACTACTTCAAGGCGCGCGGCTTCGCGAGCTTCGGCGAAGACGCACCGGGCCTCGATCTCGCCCGCGCACACGGGCTCGTCGACAACTTCATGTGGGCGAACGACTACCCACATCACGAAGGCACCTGGCCACACTCGGCCCAGGCGATCGAGCGCACGATGGGCGGGCTCGACGATGGCGAGCGCGCCCGGATCCTCGGCTTGAACGCCGCGCGCGTGTTCAAATTCGATGTACCGCAACGCTATCTGAAGTTCGACGACACCGCCGCACTCGCCGCCAGCCGCGGATGAGCGACCCGCAACGCACGCTGCGCGGCCGGGCAGCAGTCGTTGGTGTTGGCGAAACACCGTACTACAAACGCGGTCAATCGCCGGACCCCGAATTCAAACTGGCACTACAGGCGATCATCGCCGCGTGCGCCAGCGCAGGCATCTCACCAAAGGACATCGACGGCTTCGCGTCGTTCTCCAACGATCGTAGCGATGCATCACGGCTTGCGGCGGCGCTCGGCATTCACGACCTGCGCTTCGCGAACATGCAATGGGGCGGCGGCGGCGGCGGGGGCTCCGGCGCAGTGGGAAACGCGGCCGCTGCGATTGCAACCGGCATGGCCGAATGTGTGGTCGTGTTCCGCGCGCTCGCGCAGGGCCAGTTCGGCCGCTTCGGCCAGGGCATGCGTGGCCAACGCATTTCGGGCGAATTTGCGCACACGATTCCGTACGGCTTGATGTCGCCGGCGCAGATGTTCGCGATGAAAGTGCAGCGTTTCATGCACGATCACGGTGTCGAACAGTCGGCGTTGCGCGCGATTTCATTGGCGAGCTACGCACACGCGCAAGCGAATCCACGCGCGGTGATGTACGGCAGGCCGCTCGACGAGGCTGCGTACGATACGTCGCGTTGGATCGTCGAGCCGTTTCATCTTTATGACTGTTGTCTGGAGAACGACGGCGCAGCGGCGATGGTACTCGTATCCGCCGAGCGCGCCAAAGACTTCGATCACCCCCCTTGCTATCTGTTATCGGCAGTCGCGGGCAGCCACTACCGCGCGGCGGCGCCGGTGCATAACACGCCGGATTACGCGACATCGACATTCAAGACGCTGGCGCCGAGGCTGTTCGACATGGCGCGCGTAACGGCTAACGACGTCGACGTGCTGCAGAGCTACGAAAACTTCACCGGCGGCGTGCTGATGAGCATCGTCGAACACGGCTTCTGCTCACCCGATGTCGTGAACGAATTCTTTCAACCCGAGAACCTGCTCGCGCCCAGCGGCAAGTTGCCACTGAATACCAGCGGCGGCAATCTCGCAGAATGCTACATGCACGGTCTCGGTCTCAACATCGAAGCCGTCCGACAGATCTGGGGCGAGTCGACGAGTCAGGTCGGCGGTGCCGATGTATCGATGGTGATCTCCGGCCCGATGGTGACGCCGGTCAGCGCGTGCATCTTCGGCAGCGAGGCGACATTGTGAGCGGCGCGTATCTGCATTCCGGTCTGGCTGGCCCGGTGGCATCGCCCGACGGACTCGATGCGCCGTTCTGGCACGGCCTCCGCGAAGAACGGTTGCTGCTGCAACGCTGCAATGCGTGCCAACGATTTCAGTGGGGGCCGGAGTGGATCTGCCATCGCTGTTTGAGTTTCGATCTAGATTATCGACAGACCGATCCGCTCGGCATCATCTACAGCTACGAGCGGGTGTGGCATCCGGTGCACCCTGCACTGAAGGATCAGGGACCGTATCTGGTGGTGCTGGTTGAACTGCCTGGCGCCGACGGCGTTCGTCTGGTCGGCAATTTACTCGGCGATCCACGCGCGCCGATCGCCATCGGCAGCCGCGTCAAAGGCGTATTCGAACACCACAACGACACCGACCCGGTGTTCACGCTACTGCAATGGGAGAGTTCGGTTGACCCTGAATAGGCAGATCGTGCTGGAACGAAAGCCGAACGGAAAGCTGACGGCGGATTGCTTTCGCAGCCGATCGAGCCCGGTCCACGAACCCGGACCCGGCGAGGTGCTGTGTCGGACGTTGTTGTTGTCGCTCGACCCGGCCAATCGCGCGTGGATGCAGGGTCCCACCTATCGCGGCGAGGTGCATGCCGGCACCGTGATGCCCGGCTTCACGTTGGCCGAAGTGATCACGTCGAACGACATCCGATTCAAGGGCGGCGACATCGTCGAGGGCGACGGTGGCTGGCAGGAGTATTTCGTCGAACACGCCGACCGGGTGAGCAAGCGCCCGCGCCGCAAGCCGTTGTCGCATTTGATGAGCGTGCTCGGCATCACCGGCAAAACCGCCTACTGCGGCCTACTCGACATCGGCAAGCCGCAGCCGGGTGAAACCGTTGTCGTCTCTGCCGCCGCTGGCGCGACCGGGTCGATCGCGGCACAGATCGCGAAAATACAAGGCGCCCGCGTGGTCGGCATTGCCGGTGGCGCGGCAAAGTGCCGCTGGCTTGTCGATGATCTGGGGTTGGACGGCGCGGTCGACTATCGCGACGACAACGTTTACGCGGCATTAAAATCGAAATGCCCTGACGGCGTCGACGTCTATTTCGACAACACCGGCGGACCAATTCTGGAGGCCGTTCTGCCACGCATGAATTTCGGCGGGCGTATCGTCTGCTGCGGCGTGGTGTCCCAGTACGATACCGCCAGCCCGGCATCGGGCCCGCGCGGCGTACCGGGATTGTTGGTGACCAAGCGGCTGAAAATGCAGGGCTTCATCGTAACGGATTACGAAAAGCTGATGCGCAAGGCCGAGCGTGATCTTGCGAAATGGACGCGCGAAGGCCAACTCATCGTGGCCGAAGACATCATCGATGGACTGGAGAACGCCCCGAAAGGATTGGTGGGACTGTTGGCGGGTGAGAACCGCGGAAAACGAATGATCCGCGTTGCCGAAGCGGGTGTGCGCGCAAACCGATCACGCGGCGTGCGAGGCCTCCGCAGCGTCAAGTCGAAGCAGCACGATCTGGCGTAAACGACTGAACCCGAGAACAAATTAAAAGGGCCGGCGCTAAGGCCGGCCCCCGTCAGCCCACAAGGGCTCGTTTATCGATTGCCCTCGCGAGCGAAACGGATAGACATGGATCACCTCCTTTGATTTCCGCTGAGATGGGCGGACTATAGGGATGTGCAACGCGATCGGCAAGCCATCCAATCGCGGGATTTGCGGTTACCTACCGCGACGAACCGGTTTCCTACACGCGGCCATCGCGAGCGGGATTCGCCGCAAGGTGATCGAACCGGTCCGGCGTTCGCTGGTCATGGTACGCGGAAACGACCGGGGCCAGCTCGCTCGGCGCTGCCCCATGCAAAATGACGCCGTCGCAGCCGAGATCGAACTGGCCCTGAATGGCCGTCACGCACTGCTGCGGCGAGCCGATCGCCGCCGGTGCGAGCCACGTATCGGGAATCAGCTCGGCGATCCGTTCGAGTTGTTCGGTGGTTGCCCGCTGGTCGATCGCACCCTGGAACTTAGCAACCAGCTCGTTCTCGCGAAAGCGCTTCAACACCGCCGGATCCCACGCATTCGTGCGCACCATCAAGTCGCCATACGCCTGCAGATAGGTCGCCATGCGGCCAACGGTTTTCTTCAGGCGCACTGGATACGGCAAATGGTCGCCGATCGTCGCGAAGCACGACCACACGCGCACCGAGGCTGGATCGCGCCCCGCTTTCTCGGCCGCCTGCTTGACCGACCGCACGCACTGTGCAGTGGTTTCATCGGTGAAGAAAGTATGCAGCACCACGCCGTCGTAGGCGCGGCCGCCGAGCGCCAGCGATTGCGGGCCGAATGCCGTCAGCATCAGTGGGATGTTTTCATCAAAGGCCGGATCCAGGCGTAACAGCGGCCAACTTCCCGCCGGTCCTTTGTGCCCGACGATCGTCTCGCCATGCCATAACCGCCGCATCAATCCGGCAAAATCCTCGAGCTGCGCGGTGGTGATGTGCGGCAGCCCGATCGCGTCGAACATTGCATCGATGCCGCGGCCGAGTCCGAGTGCAAAGCGCCCGCCGGTCAGAAAATGCATCGTCGTCGCATACGCCGCGGTCACCATCGGATGACGCGTATTCTGATTCGTCGCGGCGGTCGCAATGCCGATATGCTCCGACACGGCACCAACCGCACCGGACAACGTCGCCGCTTCCTTGATGTTGAATCGCTCGGATATGAAACACGCACCAATACCAAGCGCCTCGGCCTCGCGCACTTCATCGATCAGGTCGCGCGGCGATCGCGGCGCACCCGCGAGCGTGTAGAACCCGAGTTCGTTCATCTGCGTCTCGGGAGGGTGGGTCATGGTCGAGGGTCTCATCGATCAAAAGTCGAGTCGCGACGCAGCGTCGAGCAGAATCGGGGCACGATCGGCGATGTGCGCGAAGCGCGCATCCTGCGTTTGGCCGCGGGCGAAGCGAATATAGATCTGCTGAACCACGACCGCGGTTTTCCACAACGCAAACGCTTCATACCAGTTGATGCCGCGCGTATCCAGTCCCGTCACCTGCGCATAGCGCCGCGTGATGTCCGCGCGCGTCGGAAACGCATCGGTCGCCCCGGCCGGTCGCGCAGCGCGGGGCGCGGGATCGGACGCGTCACTCCAGTAACCGCGCAGCGTGCCGAGATCGATCAGCGGATCGCCCAGGGTTGCCATGTCCCAATCGAAGATGGACGTCACGCGGTCCGGGTCTGCTGCATCGAATTGGCAGTTATCGAACTTCAAATCGTTGTGCAGGACGCTGATCCGCTGCGGAATCGGAAGCGCCGAGGCGAGACGCCGATGGACCTCATAGAACAACGGCACGTCTTTGTCCTTCGCCAGCTCCCAGCGCGCCGCCCAACCCTCGACCTGGCGTTTGGCGAAACCATCCGGGCGACCGAGATCGCCGAGGTCGGCTTGCTCCGGATCGACATTGTGCAACTGCGCCATCGCATCGATCAGTGCGAAACTCACCCGCTGCGCGAGCCCGGGATGGGCACGCATCGAATCCGGAAACTGATCGCGGATCACGACACCCGTGCGGCGTTCGACGACGATGAATTTGGCACCGATCACCGACTCATCGGTACATAGATGGTACGAACGCGGCGCGCGATCGAATACCCGCCACAGCCGCGACAACACTTTGTGCTCGCGGGCCATGTCGTGCGCGCCCGGCGCCACCGGACCGAGCGGCGGTCGCCTCAGCACGTATTGCCGCGCGCCGAACGAGACCAGATACGTCAGGTTCGCGCTGCCGCCGGGAAACTGCCGCACTTGCATCGGACCACTCGCCCCTTCGACGCGCGTCGCCAGGTAGTTCGCGACGACCGGCCAGTCCATCTCCTCGTCGGGACGAACGGGCTCAGTTTCATCCATACGGTCGGCCAAACGCACGCTGAACACCCCCCTTTTGAATTCGCAAACTTTAATCGTGCTCGATTGCGTAGTCTCGTGTGTTGTTGAACATGCCAGATGCGATCGCGGCTTCGTCGTCGTGATGGGGTCGGAGTGACTCTTCCAAACGGGTTGCCGCCGCTCCAGATCGAATGAAGCACTCTGACCCTGTGTTGGACGATGGATATGCCGACGCAGGTGGCGGTGGATGTTGGCTGTGCCGAACCGTGTTGCGCCAGGGACGGCGCAACGCGAGCCCCCAGGGATGGGTTCATGGCGTGTCCGGCGCAACAAACATCCGCCTCCACCATGATCCGCATCGCAATGGATGAGTCGCCGTGCCCGGATCAACTATGCCGTTCTGCGCACAGCATCTGGAAACACGCGTGCAGCCGATGCGCGCTATCGCGTTCTTCGCAGATGAAGCGTCCGAGCAGCGCGGCGGTCTGCGCATCGATCGTGTGGTCATCCAACAGTTGCGCCAGCCCGTCCGTACCGCCGGGTTTCTTTCCGTAGCCCAGACGCTCGAGCTTCTTGATATCGCTGGCGCCGGATTTTGCGACCTTCAGCGTTTTCTTCAGGTCTGGAAAAGCCTTCGGTTTGAGTCCAAATCCCAATTCGCAGAGACGCTTTTCGAACGCCCAGGCATGCTCGGCCTCGCGGATCGCGACCATTTGCAGCGTGCCGCGGATCGCATCGCACTGAGTCACCTTCGCCCACTTTCGGAAAATCTTGTGACCGAGGCGCTCGCCGTTGGCAATCGCATTCAACAAGCCGATATAGCTCGGTTTGTCCGCCATTCCACGTTCCCCCGGTCGGCAGAGCTTCGTTCACCTGGATCATAGGTGTCGCCGCGGCGAACACCAAGCAAGCGATCACGATATCATTCGCCGATGATGGATCGCGCGCGCAAGCTGCTTTCGGACGCCTATGGCTACTCGGCGTTCAGGGGCCAGCAACACGACGTGATCGAGGCCACCTTGGCCGGCCGCGACGCTCTGGTGCTGATGCCGACCGGCGGCGGTAAATCGTTGTGTTATCAGCTGCCCAGTCTGTTGCGCGATGGCACGGGCATCGTCATCTCGCCGTTGATCGCACTGATGCGCGATCAGGTCGAAGCGCTGACGCAGCTCGGCATTCGCGCCGCATTTCTGAATTCGTCTCAATCCGTTCATCAGCAGGCACAGGTGCTCGACGACGTCGAGGCGGGTGTGCTCGATCTTCTCTACGTTTCACCCGAACGCCTGTTGCAGCGCCGCACGCTCGAGCGGCTGATTCCACTTCCAATTGCGCTGATTGCGATCGACGAAGCCCATTGCGTGTCGCAATGGGGGCATGACTTCCGGCAGGACTACCTCGGCCTCGATGTATTGCGCGACCACTTTCCGAACGTGCCACGCATGGCGCTGACCGCGACTGCGGATGAACGAACGCGCGACGAGATCGTCGCACGTCTCGCGTTGACGGACCCGATTCGTTTCACCGGCGGATTCGATCGACCGAACATACGCTACAGCGTCGGCGTGAAGACCGATGCGCGCCGCCAGCTACTCGAATTTCTCGCGCCGCATCGCGACGAGGCCGGCATCGTTTATTGCCTGTCGCGTCGCAATGTCGATGCCGTCGCGCAGTGGTTGCGTGAGCAGGGCTTCGATGCGCTGGCCTATCACGCCGGACTCACCGCGTCCGAGCGTTCGGCGCACCAGGACCGCTTTCTACGCGACGACGGCGTGGTAGTGGTCGCCACGATCGCGTTCGGCATGGGCATCGACAAGCCGGACGTGCGTTACGTGGCGCATCTCGATCTGCCCAAAAGCATCGAGTCGTATTATCAGGAAACCGGCCGGGCCGGGCGCGACGGACTGCCGGCCGAGGCCTGGATGGTCTATGGCCTGGCCGACGTGGTGCGTATGAGTCGCATGATCGATCAGTCCGACAGCGCCGACCGCGTCAAACGCATCGAGCGCGACAAGCTCGACGCTTTGCTCGGCTGGTGTGAAGTGACCCAATGCCGCCGTCATTCGCTGCTGAAATACTTCGGCGAAGCATCTGCGTCCGCGTGCGGCAGTTGCGATGTGTGTCTGGACCCGCCGCGCACGTGGGACGCGACCGTCGCCGCACAGAAACTGTTGTCGTGCGTGGTGCGCACCGGTCAGCGCTTCGGTCCCGGCCACGTAATCGACGTCTTGCTCGGCAAGCGGAACGAAAAAGTCGCCAGACACGGTCATGACACCTTGAGCACGTTCGGCATCGGCAGTGAGCTAACGGATGCGCAATGGCGCTCGGTGATCCGCCAACTGCTGGTGCGCAACTATCTGCACGCCGACGTCGAACGCTACGGCGCGCTGGTGCTGACCGACCTCAGCCGCCCGCTGCTGCGCGGTGACGTTGAACTGCAACTGCGCGAGGATCCGACCGCCCCGGTGCGCTCGCGCAATCGGCGCGGCGCCGAGCCCGTCGACGCGGCAGATGTCGGGTTGTGGCACGCGCTGCGCGCCTGCCGCAAACAGCTCGCCGACGCACAAAACGTACCGCCGTACGTCATCTTTCACGATGCCACACTGGCCGAGTTCATCGCGGTTCGGCCACGCACCACCGCCGAGATGCTCAGCGTCAGCGGCGTCGGCAAGACCAAGCTGGACAAGTACGGAGACGCATTTCTGCGCGTGATCAATGCGACCGACGATGAGGCTGAGGCTGCCGCGATCGAAGCCGACGAGTCGTCCGCGTCGTGAGCCTGATCCGGCTGACCGATGCGACGCTCGCCTTCGGCCACAAGCTGTTGCTCGATCATGCACAGCTACAGATCGAGCCGCGTGAGCGCGTCTGTCTGGTGGGGCGCAACGGCGCCGGCAAGTCGACGTTGCTGAATGTGCTGCGCGGCGAAATATCGCCCGACGACGGCACGCTGTGGCGACGCGACGCCCTGACCATCGCGCACCTCGAACAGGACGTACCAGCCGATCTTCCGGCGACCGTGTATCAGACGATCGCTTCCGGATTGCCCGAACTCGGACAGGTGCTGTCCGATTACCACGACGCGAGTCATTCGATTGCCGCCGAAAATGCTGCGGACCTGCAGCGGCTTGCCGCACTGCAGCAGCGCATCGAGGAACTCGGGGGCTGGAATCTGTCGCAGCGTGTCGAGGAGGTGTTGAGCCGCCTGGCGCTGCCGGCCGATCTGCTCGTCGCCGCCTGCTCCGGCGGCATGCGTCGTCGTGTGATGCTCGGCCGGGCTCTGGTATCCGATCCAGACGTCCTGCTGCTCGACGAACCGACCAACCACATGGATATCGAGGCGATCACCGCACTGGAAGAGCTGTTGCTGGGCTTTCAGGGCGCAACCGTCTTCATCACGCACGACCGCGCGCTGATCCGCCGCCTTGCGACGCGCATCGTCGAACTCGATCGCGGTCAACTGACGTCGTTTCCCGGCAACTACGACGCCTACCTGATTCGCAAACAGCAGATGCTCGACGTCGAGGCGCGAGAGCACGCGAATTTCGACAAATTCCTCGCCGAGGAAGAAGTCTGGATCCGGCAAGGTATCAAGGCACGCCGCACCCGCAACGAAGGCAGGGTCAGGCGCCTCGAAGCATTGCGCGAAGCGCGTCGCGCGCGTGTCGCGATGCAAGGTGCGGTACGCCTCGACGTCGATAGCCGCGGCCAATCCGGGCAGATCGTCGCGGATCTCGACAACGTCTCGTTCCGCTATGACGACGCGACACTGGTACGCGACCTGACGATGACGGTACGCCGCGGTGATCGCATCGGCATCATCGGCCCGAATGCTTGTGGCAAGAGCACGCTGCTTCGGCTGATGCTCGGCCAACTCACGCCGCAAAGCGGTCATGTGCGGTTGGGGACCCGGCTCGATACCGCGTATTTCGATCAACAGCGCGCGCAACTCGACCCCGAGGCGAGTGTGCGTCAAAACGTCAGCGACGGCTCCGATCATGTGACCATCGGCGGCCGCCGCAAACACGTGATCGGCTATCTCGGGGACTTCCTGTTTCCGCCGGAACGCGCGAACTCACCGGTGTCGAGTCTGTCCGGCGGGGAACGCAACCGGTTGTTGCTGGCAAAGCTGTTCACGCAGCCCGCGAACCTGCTGGTGTTCGACGAACCGACCAACGATCTCGATACCGAAACGCTCGAACTGCTCGAAGAACTGCTGACCGAATTTACCGGCACGTTGCTGCTGGTCAGTCACGACCGCAGTTTCATTGACAATGTCGTCACCAGTGTCCTTGCTTTCGAAGGCGAAGGCACATGGGGTGAATACGTCGGCGGCTATCAGGATTGGCTGCGCCAGAAATCCGCAAACAACGTTCACGACGATCCATCGTCATCGGCTTCGACCGCTTCGCGCGCGGGGACAAAGGTCTCGCCTGCTAAGAAAAAACTGAGCTACAAGGAACAGCGCGAACTCGACGCGATGCCGCAAACGATCGACATGCTCGAATCCAAACAGCACGAACTGCAGCAGCACATTGCTCAACCCGAGTTCTATCGGCAGGACAAAACGGCCATTGCCGAGACGCTCGCAGCGATCGATGGAGTGAACGAACGGCTTGCCGCCGCATACGCGCGTTGGGAACAGCTGGAACGCACCTCATGAAGCCGTTTCATCTGTATCTGCTCGGCACTGGTTCGTGGTTCTTCGCGTTCGGCATTCAGTCGGTGATGTTCGCCTGGCTCGTAACGATGGTATTGCACGAGTCGCCGCAGATGGTCGGCATCGCGCAGATGACGATGCTGGTTCCGACGATGCTGTTGATCCTCGTCGGCGGCAGCCTGGCAGACATCATCGGCGGACGCCGCATCGTGATCGTCGCTCAGAGCATCGCAGCGCTGCCGCCGCTGTTTCTATTCATCGTGATACTGCGTGATCAGCTCACGCTCACGACCATGATCTGCTACGCGATCGTCATGGGCATTGCGCAGGCGTTCGTTACGCCGTCGCGCGACGGCCTGCTGAATCAGGTGGCCGAGGCCGGCATTCAACGTGCTGTCGTGCGCGCCAGCATGGTGCAGTTTGGCGTTCAGCTGGCGGGCCTTGGGGTCGCCTCGTTTGCTGAGCGAACCGGCGCATTGCCGATCCTCGCGACGCAAGTTCTGATGCTCGCCCTGGGGGTACAGTTCTTCCGGCACATCAAGGACCCGCCTCTCGCGACGCCTCAACGACACCACCGCCTGCGCGATATTGGCCGCTCGATCGCCGAGGGGTATCGCACGGTAGCCGCGTCGCCCGCGATGCGGATGACGGTGCTGCAGAGCTGCGCGATGGGCATCTGCTTCATGGGTTCGTACATCGTTACGTTGCCGCTGCTGGTACGCGAGTACTACGCCGGTTCAGCCGGCGACCTGGCGTTGATGAACGCCGCGAATTCGCTCGGCCTCATCACGACGATCTTCGTGCTGATGCGGTTCGGCGATATCCGCCGGCAAGGTCGCGCCTTGCTGCTGGCGCAGGGAATCGGCGCGGTGATGCTCGGCGGGATCGGCCTCGGCGTCAGCTTCAAGGTACTGCTGATGCTGATTTTTTTATGGGGCATGGGCGGCGGCATCGCAATGAGCATGATGCGCACGATCATGCAGGAACAGGCGCCCGCGAACCAACGCAGCCGGGTGATGAGCTTCTATTCGTTCGCATTCATGGGTTCGGGACCGATCGGCGCGCTCGCCAACGGCTATCTCGTGGAGTGGATCGGATCACGCGGCGCGCTGGTCGCCGCGTCGTCCGCCATGTTCATCGCCATCGCATTGATCGCGACCCGATCGCAATTCTGGCAACTCGATGTGACCAAGCAATCGATTCAAGCCAACAGCGCAGCCACCGCCTCGTCCGAATAGGCATCCGCGGGCAACGCATCCGGACCGACGAACGCCGTCAGCATCGCCAGCGATTCCGTCGCCATCGCACGACGTTTCTCGGCAACGCGACGACGACGCAACCGTGCCGCATCGTTGAACTCGGCCTCGACGATTGCAGCAAGACGCGCCGCTATGCGCAAACGCCGCATGCGTTCCTTGCGCTCTTCGGCATAGGGGACGAACACATCGTTCATCCAGTTCGTTTCGCTCAGCAGAATGTCACGGACGATGCGCACGTCGCGATGGGTAATCGACAATCCTTGTCCGGTAATCGGATCGTTGCGGCCCGCGGCGTCGCCGATCAGCACCACACCGTCGGCGTACGGCGCGTCGATCCAGGTATCGTTGTTGGGATACACCAGACACGGGCCGATCGGCCGGCCGTCCGCTATCGCTTCGCTGCCGGGCACCGATTTCAGCCGGAACGCCTCGAGGAAACGCTGTGGACCCTGCTTGCCTGCCAGCCGTGTCCGCTGTTCCAGCGCGAAGCCGATGTACAGCCGCACCCGCCCCTCCCCCTGCGGGAACGCCAGCACATTCACGTCGCCTTCGGTGCAGATGAACTGCGTGTCGTCGCGCCATTCCGGCACGCCATCGATCAACATGCCGGAAAAGCGGTGATGGGCGGCGTCCTCTTGCAGCACCGCGCCGATCTGTCGCGCGGTCTTGCCGTGGCGCCCGTCCGCGCCAACGACGAGACGAGGGCGCAACGTACGCATGCGACCGTCGTGCTCGAAGCTCACCGTTGGCGGATTGCCCGGTGCCACCAACGTGTTGGTCACACCGCGCAGGATCGTTGCACCTGCCTCGCCGGCCGCTTGATTCAACAGGTTGCACATCGCGGGGTGACCGATGCACAACGGCCCCGGACTGTTCGCAATCACGCCGGTCAGATCGATCGCGCCGCGTTCGGCCACACCGGGATCCAGGTCTTCGTCGTAGGTCACATGCCGCGTGAGGTGGTGTCCACCGTTTTCCAGATACAGCGGATAGACCCCCAACGCCTGAGTCTCCGGAACGCCCCACGGTGCGATCCACTCACCCCGCACGACATCCGCGTACTGCTGTGTGCGTTCGAGCACGAGGACCGAAACGCCTGCTTCACCCAGGCATTTCGCCAGCGCGCCACCGCCAATCCCGCCTCCTACGATGACGACGTCCGCGGCGAACACGTCAGCGACTCTGAAACGTCATGTGCAATTGATTGAATCCGCGCAGCAGGAAGCTCGGATCGTTGTCCGGCTCCGGTTGGCGCGGATCGAATGCGAAATTCTGCATCCGCGCGATGATCGCAGCGAACGCGCTGATCATCTCCTGGCGCGCCAGCGGCGCACCGACACACGCATGCACGCCGCTGCCGAACGCCAGTTGTCGATTGGCGTTGCCGCGGCAGACGTCCAACCGATTGGGTTCGTCGAATATCGCCTCGTCGCGATTGGCAGCACCATAGCGCAGCATGATGACGCTGCCTTTCGGAAGATCGACGCCACCGAGTGACGTATCCTGCGTCGCAACGCGCATCAGGCCCTGAACGGGTGATTCGAGGCGCAGTACTTCCTCGACGAACGTCGCGATGCGCGATGGATCCTCGCGCAGCGCGGCGAGTTGCGCGGGTTGCTCGATCAACAGGCGCATGCCGGCTCCGAGCGCGCTGGTCGTGGTCTCGTGGCCGGCGACCAGAAACTGCTGCAGGATCGACAGAATCTCACCGTCGCGCAGCGGCCGCTCGCCCTCGTACAACGACTGCACCAGGATCGTCAGCATGTCGTCGCGCGGTTCGCGACGGCGCTGCTCGCAGGCCGCCAGGAAATACAACTGCAGATCGTGATTCAGTTGTGCGCGTTCCAGCGCGCGCTGTGGCGTGACCGGCGTCATGCTGAGCAGCTCCGCGGCAGCATTCGCGGCCCGATTGAAGAAGTCGCGATCCGCTTCGGGCACACCGAGCTGATCGCGGATGATCTCGAGCGGCAACGGGCCGGCGAAGCGGCTCACGAACTCGACCTTGCCATCGTCGATGAATGCGTCAATCAATGATGCGACTATCCCGTCGATGTAAGGCACCAGTGTCTTGACCCGCGACGCGGCAAATATCTTGTTCACCAGCGTACGGTGTTTCGCATGGTCGGGCGGATCAACCGACAGCAATGCGGGCTCGAGCTTGCGATCGCTTTCGATGATTTCGCGAATCTGCCGCTCAACGCCCTCGTCAGATTCGGTGAACGGCATGCGCGGTACGTTGGCGGCGACCGCACTCGACCAGACCGCGGTATTCTTGACGGCCTCGCGGATCAACTCGTACGTCGACACCAGATGCAGGCCGAAACCCGGCACCTGATACACCGGCGCCTCGGCGCGCAACCGCCGATAGAACTCATACGGATGTTTCAGCGTGCCGGGATCGAACAGGTTGTATTCGGACAGCGGCTTGTTGCCCTTCGTCTCTGCGGCCAACGCGTCACGCCTCGCCCATGATGCGATTCCACTTCGCCAGCCGGTCGGCCATTGAATCGAACAATTCGCTCGTGTCGCCTTCGATGGTAACCGTGGCGATGGTGTCGCCCTGGACGATCGCATCGACGACCGCCTGGTCCGCGGCGCCCTGCACTTCGCCGAAGATCGTGTGCTTGCCGTCGAGCCACGGCGTCGGTACGTGAGTGATGAAAAACTGTGAGCCGTTACTGCCGGGACCGGCATTCGCCATCGACAGCTTACCGGGAGCGTCGTGCTTGACCTGCTTTGAAAACTCGTCCTCGAACTTGTAGCCGGGGCCGCCGGTACCGGTTCCCAACGGACAGCCGCCCTGAACCATGAAGTCGGGAATCACGCGGTGGAATTTCAGACCGTCGTAGAACCCACGCTGACACAGGTTGACGAAGTTCGCGACGGTCAACGGGGCGATGTCTTCCTTCAGATCGACGTGAATGTCTCCCTTGCTGGTCCGAAATGTGGCGACGAGTGATGCCATGGAACCTCCGATCGGATGAGAAATGGGTGCTGCGGGATGAACCGACGCTCTCGAACCAGCAGTGTAGCGGGCGGGATTGAAGATCGCGATCAGTTCGACGATGCTGTCGCATCGCAGTTGGAGATTCATCCATGTCTCGAGCGCAACTCATCCGCATGGCCCAGAACAACATCTCCCACGTCAAAGCGCGCACGATCGATCAGACCCCAGAGGTGCAGCGTGTGCTCGCGTCGAACTATTACGACCCGCAGCGCTGGCGTCTGGAGATGGAGCGTGTATTCAGGCGCATGCCGTTGATGCTGGCACTCAGTGTCGAACTGCCGAACGCGGGCGACTATCGCGCGATCGAGGCGGCCGGTGTACCGGTGCTCCTTTCGCGGCATCCGGACGGCGACGTGCGCGCCTTCGTCAACATGTGTAGCCACCGCGGCTCGCAGATCATGCTCGAGGGCGCCGGCAACAGTCGCCGCTTCACGTGTCCATATCACGCGTGGACTTACGATCAGACCGGCGCGCTGGTCGCCGTCTACGCAAAGAAAGATTTCGGTGACATCGACCTGTCGTGCAACGGTCTGACCGCACTGCCGGTCGCCGAGCGCGCCGGCATGATCTGGGTGACGCTCGATCCGAATTCGGTGTTGGACATCGATACGTTTCTATCCGGCTACGATGAACTGCTCACTCATTTCGGCTTCGAGGATTGGCATCTGTTCGCGCGGCGCACGATCGCAGGCCCCAACTGGAAGATCGCCTACGACGGCTACATGGACCTGTATCATCTGCCGATCCTGCACAAAAGCACGTTCGGCGAGAACATGCCGAATCAGGCCCTGTACACGGCGTGGGGGCCGCATCAGCGCGTCAGCTCGCCCGATCCTTCGCTGCTCGCACTCGAATCGACGCCGACAGAAGAATGGCCGATGCCGGCGTTGCTCGGCGGGGTCTGGACGATCTTCCCGCACGTATCGATCGCGTCGTTCGACGGCGGTGGCGGACGCGGCGTGATGATCTCGCAGTTGTTTCCGGGCGATACACCCGGCGCATCGTTCACCGTGCAGTCGTATCTGATGGAGAACGCGCCGAACGATGAACAGCGCGAGGCGGCCGACGCACAGTTCAAGCTGCTCGAGTACGTCGTGCAGGAAGAGGATTACGCAACTGGTCTCCGCCAGCAGCGCGCGTTGATGACCGGCGTCAAGAGCCACGTCATGTTCGGCCGCAACGAAGGCGGCGGACAACGCTTCCATCGCTGGCTCGAGCGCCTGCTCGAAACCGATGACGGTGATCTGCAGGCGCTGTTTACGTCGGGCATCGAATCCGCAGAGGCCGCGCCACTGCGTCGCGTGCGGAACAGCTAACTCAACGTATCAGGAATTCATATGGAAACTGTTCTGATCACCGGTGCCAATCGCGGCATCGGTCTCGAACTGGCGTCCCGCTACGCGGCCGCCGGAAATCGTGTGCTCGCGTGTTGCCGTGAGCCTGAGCGAGCGGAGAAGCTGCAGTCGCTCACGCAATCGCGCAATGGTCTGACGGTGCACGGCGTGCACGTCGCCAACGGCAAGTCGATCGCCGCGCTCGCCGCCGATATCCGTAGCGCGCCAATTGATATCCTGATCAACAATGCGGGTATGCCGGGTCCGGCGCCGGACAAGCAATCGCTCGCAAAGATGGATTTCGACGGCTGGGCCGAAGCGTTCGCCGTCAATACGATGGCGCCGTTGCGAATGCTGCAGACCTTTCGCGACAATCTGAAGGCCGGTACGAATCCGCGCGCGATCACGATCACCAGCCAGATGGGCGCGCTGGCGCTCAACATGCCGGTGATGTTCGCGTATTGCTCGTCGAAAGCGGCGGTGAACAAGGTGATGCGGATGGCATCGGTCGACCTCGCCAAAGACGGCATCACGGTCGGACTGATTCATCCGGGTTGGGTGCGCACCGATATGGGCGGCGCTGGTGCCGAAATCAGCGTCGAAGAAAGCGCGACCGGCATCATGTCGGTAATCGCCAAACTGACGCCGGCCGAGACCGGCAGCTTCAAGAAGTGGAACGGCGAGGAGCACGCCTGGTAGCCATTCGAATGCGCCGGGTGATATAGATGTTAGTGTAGTGCGCATCCACCCGGAGACGACGATGGTTCGACCCGCTCCACTCGCAGGCGTTCGGGTGCTCGACTTCTCACGCGTGCTGGCTGGCCCGCACTGTGGCCGGATGCTCGTCGACCTCGGAGCGGAAGTCGTCAAGATCGAACCGCCGGAAGGTGACATGACGCGGCAGAGCGCGCCGCGGCTGCATTCAATGGCGTTGTACTTCGCGCAACAGAACTGCGGCAAACGCAACGTGTCGCTCGACGTGACGCAGCCAGCCGGGTGCGATGTCGCACGCGAACTGGCGCAGCACGCCGACGTGGTACTCGAGAATTTCCGTCCTGGCGTGATGGCGAGACTCGGGCTCGGCTACGGCGATCTCAGCGCAACCAATCCGCGCCTGGTCTATGCATCGATATCGGGATACGGCCAGACGGGCAGTTGGTCGCAGCGCGGCGCGTACGCGATGATGGTGCACGCAGAGATGGGCTACATCGAAGGCGAATCGCGCTATCACCAGGAGGAACCGCAGCAGGAACCCTACTCGCACGGAGACCTGTACACCTCGCTCGAATGCCTGTCGGGTATCCTCGCCGCGCTGTACCAACGGGCGCACACGGGGGAAGGCCAGCACGTCGACGTGTCGATGGCGGAGACAATGCTGTGCGTCAACGAACACAGCGCGACCAATCTCACGGGTCTCACGGAAATACTGCCGCTGCCAACCAGCGCATCACCGCTATTCAGAACGCGCTCGGGACGGGTCGTCTCGGTTGCGTTCGATCCTGCCGCGCGCGGCCCGTTCATGCAGTGGCAACGGGCGATGGATCGGCCCGATCTTGCTAGCGATCCGCGCTTCGCAGACGAAACCGCTCGCCGCTCCAATCGCGCACAACTGATCGAGCTGATTCAGGCGTGGGTCATGGAATTTCCGGATCTGGACTCGCTCGAAGCGGCGCTCGCAAAGGCAAAACTCGTGATGGGCGTCGTGCGTTCAGTCACCGAGGCCGGTCAGACGACGTGGGCCGCCGAGCGTGGCGCGGTCGTCGAAGTCAGCGACCGCGGCGGCGGCACGCTGAAGCTGCCCAATTCGCCATGGCGATTCTCGAAGGCCGACAGCGGCGTACGCGGCGTGCCGGCGTATCGGGGCGAACACAATCGCGAGGTGTTGCGCGACTGGTTGCAGATGGACGACGCGCGGTTCGCGGAGCTGGAAGTGCAGCAGGTATTGTCCGCCAGGATGCCGGGGTCGCACTGACGTTTCGATACGCTGCTACGGCAGCCTCGACGGCGGAAGCCACACGCCAACGTATTGCCGCCGCCACCATGCACCCGTGCGCGCCTTCTGTTCCGACGACGTGAAGTGGTAGCGGTAACGCAGTACGCGTATCAGCCGCGGTGGCGCGGTTGCAAACGGCGAAGGAGCAAGCAACGCCCACACCCGCGGCGTGCCGCTGAGCAGCCGGAACACGAAGTTCTCCACCCACGGCGCGCCTTCACGGCTGGTCAGCGCGGCGAACCACATCTGCCAGTCGAGCCGCGGCTGATACGGCGCCACCCATCGCGGCGCCGCGTTCAGGTGCTGTGGTTTGAATTTGAACGGTATCTCCTGCCACGTGACGCCGTCGTTGGAACCCTCCAGGACGAGTTCGTCGCGCTGCGTCGTCATCACCGCGAACAGACCATAGCTGTTGACCAGTTGGAGCGGCTCGATCACGCGCAGCACGCTCCCCTCCCACGCATGGAAGCTCGTCCGACCGATCGTCCGATGGATCTGCAGCGCACCAAGCAGTGCCATCGTCGCGATGACACTGCGCCACGGTACGGACGACGACGCACGCGTCGCCGGTGCGATCGTGACGCCCAACACTCGATCGTCGAGTAGGGCGAGGCACAACACGATCGTCAGCACATTGAAGAAGTTGTAGTTTCCGGTGAGCAGGATGAGCAGTTCGAGCAGCACGAACCCCGAGGCCGCAAGCCTGCGAAGATTGCGCGGTGCGAAGATCAACCATGGCAGCGCGAGTTCGACGACGAACGTCACGATCACGCTGGCGTGCAGCACGGCACTTGGCAGATGATCCGCATACCACGCGAACACCGTCGGCAATGGTTGCGTCTCGAAGTGATACTGGAGCGCCGTGAAGTCGCGCCACGTCGGGTCTCCCGATTCGAGTTTCACGGCACCCGACATCAGCATGAACCGAAACACCAGCAGCCGTGTAAGCCAGATGCCGACGCGTGGCCGCGCACCAAGGATCGCGGCGACGATCAGCGACTCGATCAGCAGTATGTCCCATTGAAATTCGAGGAACACGCCGCCGCCATATTCGAGCGACAGATAGCAGACGTAGGCGACGAGCGCCGCGATCGTGGGCTGCACGCGCAACAGCAACAGTACCGAAGCAGCGCTGCCGGCAGCGCACAGCGTGGTGGTCATCCAATCCGCGCTCGACACCCAGTACAGCGATGGCAGCAGCAGCCAACCGGTGGCGCCGAGCTGCGCCTTCGCCGCGGCAAAATAGTCGGCCACCGGCAGAATGCCATGGGATCCGATCAGACCCGTCGCCTGCCACCACCACGATGCGAACGCACACAGAGCGGCAAGGCCAATGCCGCGAATGATCAGGGCGGACGTGCGCCGATAGTCCAAAGGGCGCAGCTCGGCACCGAACAACGGTCTTGCCAGCCGATGCATCGCCGAACGGTGACGTGCGGTGAATCGATACATCACCTCGGCGATCGTTGCGAACAACGGGACGAACCGATAGCACCACAGCCAACCGCGCAGCCGAGGGGCGCGCGCGAGCACACGAAATGTCGCCTCGGCGCCCTGATAACGTTCCGATGGCGTCATCAGTTGAATCGATTGCTGGAATTCGGCGAGCGTGACGTCGGGATAGTTCGCGGACACCGCCTGATACGGTTCATAGCGGACGCTGCCGGCGGCTTCGACGTCCGTTACGGCGCGCGCGTAATCCACGCAATAGCGGCAGAAGCCGCACTCACCGTCGTACACCAGCAGCCAGGGTTCGTGTTGCTGCGCTGCGGGCGACGGATTCATCGGTCTCGCGTCAGAATCGATTCAGCGCAAACGCGCTCATGTCGATACCGGTCGGCGCGCCCGCGATGATGTCTGCAATGGCTCGCCCCGAGCCGCACGCCATCGACCAGCCGAGCGGGCCGTGGCCGGTGTTAACGAAAAGATTTTCGATCGGCGAGCGGCCGACGATCGGCATCCCGTCCGGCGTCAATGGCCGCAGCCCGCACCACGGTTGCACGTTGGGTTGCTTTGTCTGCTCCGCCAACTGTGGATAGACCCGGCCGAACAGATTCAGCAGGTTGTCGATACGCTTTGGATTCAGACTGATGTCGTAACCCGCGAATTCCGCCGTGCCAGCAACACGCAGCACGTTGCCCACCGGCACCAGCGCGGCATGCAGCGAATCGTCGACGATCGGCACGCGTGGCTGCTGCGTCCATGCGTTCATCGGCACCGAAATCGAATAGCCCTTCGCCGGCCGTACCGGCAACGCGAAACCGAGCTGCTTCGCCCAGAGCGTGCTGAAACTCCCCGCGGCAAGCAGATACACGTCTGCCTGCAGCACTTCCTTTGCGGTGCGCATGCCGTCGATGCGGCCACGATTACCACGACCCGAGCGGACGATCTCGACGACACGCTCGGAGAATCGGAAACGCACGCGGGCTTCTTCGCAGACGCGCTGCAGAGCCTCGCAGAACATCCGCGCGTTGCCGGTTTCATCGCCCGGATAACCGATGCCGCCGACGATCTGATCGATCACCGGCTGCAGCGTGGGCTCGATCTCGAGAACGCCGGCCGGATCCAGGGCGCGATGTTCGATGCCAGCCTGCTTCAACCAATGCGCGATCTTGATTCCGTGATCCAACGCCGCTGCGTCGCGAAAGATCTTCATCGTGCCGTCGTAAACGTGATCGAACTGCAACGGATGCGCTTCGAGCAGATCCCGCATCATCCACTGTGAGTAGTGCACCAGAGCAACATTGCGCAGGTAGTTGCGCTGAAAATGCTTCGATGCCGAGTTGCGGATGAACGCTGCACCCCAACCGATCAGCGACGGCAGCGCGCGGGCACGCAGCAACATCGCGGCGTCTTCACGCCCCAACGAGCTCGCCAGTTCGCGCAGCACGCCGGGCGCATTCCACGGATCCGCCAGACTCGGGGTGATCATCGAGCCATTCGCATAGCTCGTCTCGCGCGCCGGACCCGCAGCGCGATCGACCACCGCCACTTCGCAGCCGTGCTGACTCAGATAGTAAGCGGCCGTGATGCCCGCAAGTCCGGACCCGAGGATCAGGACCCGCACGTCGTACCCTCCAAACGCATATTCGTCACGTAAACCATCCCTTTCCGACGCCCAGCAACCACAGTGATCCACTGAGCAGCATGCCCCACAGCGCTGCGCTGGTCAGCTTACGCCAACGTCGCGGCGCGGGGTCGACGATATCGAATGCGGTGACATAGACCGTCTCGCACGCACCGTTGCCGGTGTCCTGGCGCGTGGTGCTGGTGCCGCGATGAAACCCCGAAGCGGTCGAGTAGTTCGCGAGATAGCCTTCGAGATGGATCTGATCGCCGACAGAGACGTCGCCGATACGTTTGCGCAGTTGCGGATCGGCAGTGATCAGATGATTGTTGGAAATCTCATCGAGACGGAACGCGCGCCACGCGTCGCTACTGCGGGTGCGAAACGTGCAGGTAAATTCGCCATTGGCAAACTCGAACGCGTGCAGATCGACGCCGCCGGCGTCGTGACCCCACACGACGCAGAGATCGGCGACATTCAGATGGTCGTTCCACAACCGGTGCAGCAGGTGATCGGCATCGTGAACGCGATACGAGACAACCATACCGTCGAGCGCGTAGCGGTACAGCGGTTCCACGTGATAGTTCACGCCGCCTTGCTCGACGTCGAGCGGCGGCTGTTTGATCTCGACCTGGCGGGGTTCGTTGGCCAGCGCCGAGGAAAACGAGAGAATCTTCGGCAGCGTGTCGGTCTTCAGCCACGCGACGGGCAGCGTGACGAGACAGATCACGAAGATCCATTGCAACAGTCGCGCCATGCGCCGATCTACGGATCAGCCGAGTTCGCGGCGCAGTCGATCGTGCAGCGTACCGAACGCGTCGATCATTGCGGCGACCGTGCGCGCTCCCGACTGAAACAGATTGGTGCCGTTCAACGACACCCAGCCGAATCCGAGTTCGGCGATCTCCACCGCGCGCCGTGCTACGCGGTCGGGATCCGCATAAAAGCTGCGCCCCTTACCGTCGTCGTTTTCGCGAGGCGGCGGAGCGAGCATGGTCTGAAACTGCATGGTATTGGCGTCCCGTCCGAAGCGTTCTGCATGCTCGCGTATCGTGCGCATTTCCGCCGTGACGCGCTCGGTGTTGTTCACCAATGCCGCCAGCCAACCGTCCGCGTACCGACCCACGCGACGCAATGCGGCCGGCGAATGACCACCCACCCAGATTGGCAACGATTCACCCTGCGGCGGCTTGGGTTCCATACCCATCGCGGTGACCGTGTAGTGATCGCTGCTGAAATCGACACGCTCGTCGCGCCAGCACGCACGCAGCAGCCGTAGCGCTTCGTCCATGCGCTTGCCGCGGCTGGAAAACGATTCGCCGAGCGCATCGTATTCCGATGCTTGCCAGCCGACGCCGATCCCCAGCCTGACGCGACCACCCGACAGCGTGTCCAAGGTACTGATCTGTTTGGCGACCAGTACGGGCTGGCGTTGCGGCAACACCAGCACTTCGGTGCCAAGCCCGATACGCGACGTGACCGCCGCGCAGTAACCGAGCGTGACGAGAGCTTCGAGAATCGGCATCTTGGCCGGATATTGCAGACCGCTGCGGCCTTCGATCGGATACCCCATCACGACATGATCGAACATGTCGAGCTGGTCGTAGCCGATGCGCTCGATCTCGCGCGCCAGTTGCGCAACGGCGGCCGGGCCTTCGCGAAAGGCAATCGACGGAAAATCGACGGCGAGTTTCATGCGTGTGCTACCTCCCTCTCATCGGACATCAGACCAACGTTTGCCCGGCGAGCAGGCGCACCCGCAACGCGCGGCGGTGGCCGTCGACGCTGCCGAGCATCTCCGGCGCGATCCGGACCGTCGCGTCCGGCCTGGGTTGCGCCCAATGCAGCCACTCCTTCTGCTCGATGCCGATCCAGAAACGCGGTTCGAACAGCATCGCACCCGATCCGTTCGCGGCACAGCGGTGTCGATCCAGCAGCGCTGTAATCTGTTCGTTGCGTCCCGACAGGCCTCGGACATCGATCGCCAGAATGTGCGGGCGCGCGGACGATGCGTTCGAGCTGCGCCCGTTCGCGGCGCAAATCACAATGACGTCGACGGATTCGCCACTCGCCGACTGTACTTCCAGACCCTGTTGCGGTGAGCCGGCCCCAGTGACGAATAGCACCTGCGCACCCCACTTGCTCAGCAACGCCGCCGCGTGCACGACACTCCACAGATCGGTATCGGGTTTGCGGCCGAATCTGACGGCCTCACCCACTCGCAGGCTGTAGGACTTCGCGGACGGATTGTCACCGATCAGCGCGAACGGCACGCCGATGTCGAATACATACGATAGTTCCGCGAGCCGCAACTGATCTGGACGCCACGCGCTGGCGCCGGGCAACTCGAGGAATCCTTCTACCGCCGCCTCGCCCATCGCGGTGAGTTCTCGTGGCAGCGCTTCGAAGATGCGCCGCCTGAGCAGACCGATGTTGTAGGTGTTCTTCATCGCCGATCGTTCGCAATGGGCACCGCAACCGCCGCCACGTTCAAATGCGTCAGCGTCAATTCCGGTGTTCTCGCGTGGCCGCCAAGAACGCCGACCACCCACGACCCCCAAGTCTGAAATGTTGTATGTGCATTAAACCAATTGGTCGCCCGGATCGCGACACCGTATGCGATTTTTCGTCAGGAAGAGTTCGGGCTCATCGCTGGAAGAGGCATTTTCGTCAAGGGCAACGGGGTCAGGTTTGCGGCCACCGCGCCGCGATTGCACTGGTTGTCGCAGTCATTCCCTCCGACATGAGCGCACTCTTCGCTCGACACCGGCGGAACGGATGTGGTAGGTGAACTAACGCACCTATTAGGGGGCGCCACGGGCACCATACGCTCGATGAAGATTCGCATACGCGTTTCCTCGATACCGAAAGCGCGGCTGCGACAAACCTGGTGGGTGCCAAGGGCAGATTACCGACGAACGCGGCGCAAAATGTAGCGCGCAAGCATTGCCTACCTTCCGCACAAACAACAGAATCATCGGACACATCTGGACAGGTACCGAGCCATCAACGGCCGACTGACGTTCCATCTGAAACGGATCCGCGAAAAGCTCTGGGTCAAACCGCTCGTCATCTGCGTGGTGTCGGTGGCCGCTGCGTTCGTTGCGGCCATCATGGACACAGCGAGTTGGCCGATCGCATTGCCAGCCATCGATCAGGGCACTATCGAAACGCTGCTGGAGATCATGGCATCGAGCATGTTGGTGATCGCAACTTTCTCGGTCTCGTCGATGGTCGCGGCGTATGCGTCGGCCGCCACCACGGGCACACCGCGCTCGTTTCCGCTGATCGTCTCCGACGACGTTTCGCAAAATGCGTTATCGACATTCATCGGCGCCTTCATTTTCAGCATCGTCGCGCTGGTTGCACTGAAGAACGGTTACTACGATCAGACCGGCGCGTTCGTTTTGTTTGCGATGACGTTGACTGTCTTCGCCTGGGTCGTGCTGACGTTCGTCCGCTGGGTCGATGTGATTGCCCGTCTCGGCCGTCTCGGCAACACCATCGACAAGGTCGAGCGCGCCGCTGCCGGTGCTTTGGCGCAGCGGCGGCGCAACCCAACCCTCGGTGGACTCGCTGTCGACGACGCGGCGGACGTCGGTGAGCCGGTATACGGGGATAAGATCGGCTACGTTCAACAGGTCAATGTGGAATCTCTACAAGCACGCGCCCAAGAATGTGAGGGCCGAATCACCGTCGCTGCGCTGCCCGGCACCTTCGCTGCGCCTGGACGGCCGCTGGCCTACATGTGCCGCTCGCCCGAGGCGGGCGATCCGGACCTCGACCGATCACGTATCGCGAACGCGTTCCTGATCGGAGACGAACGCGTCTACGATGAGGATCCTCGCTTTGGGCTCATCGCGTTATCCGAGATTGCTGCGCGGGCCTTGTCGCCGGCGGTGAACGACCCGGGCACTGCGATCAGCATCATCGGCACCTTCGTGCGGTTGTTTGCACGCTGGGCCGAACCGCGCGAGGAAAAAAATGAACCCAAATACGATCGCGTGCACGTACCCGAATTGTCGGTCGCGGACATGTTCGATGATGCCTTTACATCGATCGCGCGCGATGGTGCGGGGACGATCGAGGTCATGGTGCGCCTGCAGAAGGGGTTTGCCGCACTGGCACATATGAATGATGCGAATCTCTCGGCAGCGGCGCGGCACCACTCGAGTCTTGCACTGGAACGCGCTCGACACACGCTGCGACTCGACGAGGACATCGAGACCGTCCAGTCGGTGGCCAGATCCATCGAAGCACGCGCGTTCGGCTCCCCTGACAACCGATCGTGACGACGTTCGCGTCAACGGAGAGGTTCCGAGCCACTGAGATTCGACAGGATCTACATGGTCAACGCAGGAGCATCATCCATTCGCGACCGCCACATCGCTGTGTTCCATGATCGACGAAGGTTCCGGCCGCAGCACCGCGCGCAGCGTATTCAGGATCAGGTTGTCGGGGCGCAGGTACTGCTGATAGTAGGCTAGATTTCGCCGACTCATCGCGAGACGGCGCGCAGGATTGGTCAGCAATTCATCGACCACCGCAACGCATTGTTCGTCCGAGGAAAACGCCAGATAGTTCGCGCCCGAAGCAAGATTTCCCGGCACCTTCAATTCGATCGGCTCCGAAGCAATCGCCTTACCCAGCGCAATGTATTCAGCGAACTTCCAGCCAATGGAGCCGTGCAGACCGGTTGTCGTCACACAGACATCGGATTGCTTCACCAGCGAAAGGTAGCTGCGCTTCTCACTGAGCCTCGCGTCCGCGACCAGCAACGACGGGTACCGGTCGATTGCGAACGGCGTACGCGCGAATCCGGCCAGTACTCGGTCGCCGAAATGGCAGCGTAATGCGTCGATGCAACGGGCGCGCATGTCGTTGATCTGCTCCCGCCGTTGTCGCGGGAGACCGCTGGCCAGCGGTGATTCGTTTGGATCCCACGCTCGGGTGAGGAACAGTATGCGCCCGCTTCCATCGCCTGGTGCACCTTCGAGCAGATGCTGCCGCGGCACGAAACCGCGCTCGATGCGAAACGCTTTGCGTACCGCGCCGAGACGGCGGATGCCGCGTCTGACGAGGAAATCCCGTCGCGCGCCCGCCAGATCGAGATGGTTCGGATACACCTCGTAGTTGAGTGCCAATGGGTGCACTTTGCCGCGGTCGGCGCCGAGGCCGGAGACGTAGCGCGGTAGAAAGCTGCGCTTGAAGTACGCGTCGGCTTTGGGGAGACACTCTTCGGCGATCCGATGCGAATCCGCAACGTCGTAGATGATCGTTCGTCCGTTCACGCGCGCGGTCAGCATCCAAGCATTCGCGCCTGCCGGCGGCGAACCTATTCGCTCCGAGAGTTCGATGTGGCCGGCTCGCGCCAGCGCGGAGAAACCCGTGAAGATCTG
The DNA here is from genome assembly GCA_963812255.1 of uncultured Gammaproteobacteria bacterium. Taxonomy (GTDB): domain Bacteria; phylum Pseudomonadota; class Gammaproteobacteria; order Pseudomonadales; family Azotimanducaceae; genus DATJGR01. The sequence continues at coordinate 442,892 of CAWEUM010000005.1, forward strand.
CTGCAGATGTGGCTGTGCCGAGTGGGTCCGCAACTCACAGACAAGTTTTCGCACTGGGTCGCACTGATTTGACTGGTTGTTTTGACCGTATCAGGCGACGCATCCGAATACGTAATCCCTTGTAGGCACTTGTCGAAGATTCGATGACAACCGCCCCATAGTCTCGCGACGGTAACGCCGCCAAACTCGATCGCTACCAGTTTCACTGAGGCACGATGTCCACGCCACCGCCCAACGAACGCCCCCTGAGACCACCGGTGATACTGATCGGACTCGACGGTGCCGAGCCCAGTCTGATGCAGCAGTGGATGGACGACGGCACGCTTCCGACATTGGCGCGAATGCGTCGCGACGGAATCTGCACCGACGTTGCGACGATGCCCGGATTCGGTGACGGGGCCGTCTGGCCGACGCTCGTCACCGGGGTCAACCCGGCGCGACACGGACGATACTTCAGGCAGCAGTTCAAGCCATGTAGCTACCGGCGCAAACTGTTTTCAGTCGACTCCGATCTCTCGCACCAACCGTTCTGGACGACCCTCAGCCAGCGGGGGCGGCGCGTCGCGATCCTCGACCTGCCGTATGCGCGTCTGGAATCGAATCTGAATGGCCTATTGCTGGTGGACTGGCTGATTCACGACCGCTATGGCTCGCCTAGAAGTTGGCCAGCGAGCTTCGCAAACGATGTGCTCGAGGAATTCGGCGACGACCCGCTGCTAGGCAATGCCGATCTGTTCTCCAAGCACGGCACCATGAACGACGTCATCGAACGCCTCCACGAGCGGGTCGGGATGAAGGAGCGCTTGCTAACGAGAACATTGGGCGGCGCGCCATGGGACTTCGTCGCAACAACGTTTACCGAACCGCACGATCTCGGCCACGTCGGCTGGCATCTGCGCGATCCGTTGCACCCTCGGCATGACGCGGCCTGGCTACAGCGGTTTGGCGACCCCATTCGGGCTTTGTACATGGCGATCGATCTGGCCATCGGTCGCATCCTGGCCACCGCGCCGGACGGCGCACACGTGCTGATGTTCGCAGGACTTGGCATGGGACCGAACTACACTGCGAACGGCGCGATGGAAGAAATGCTCGAAAGGATGGACGGCAAGGGGTATCGCCAACGCGCGCAACTCTCAAAACGGCTGCGAAGCAGCGGGTGGCCAGAGACAATCGCCTCCTTCGGCGGCAAAGTCGACACATTGCGAGACATTCTCGCCTGCAGTCGCAGCCGATTTTTCAAGATGCCCCACAACGAAAACAGCGGCGCGATTCGTATCAACCTGAAGGGCCGAGAACCCAGCGGGAGAGTAGCGCCGGAGCAGTTCGACGCGATCTGCGACGAGTTGACCACCAAATTCATGGCGCTGAGGAATCCCGCAACCGGACTTCCGATCGTCGAACGCGTTGTGCGTGTGGCGCAGAATATGTGCGGCCCGCATCTTCATTCGATGCCGGATCTTTTGGTCGTGTGGAATCGGGAAGCGCCATTCGATTCGATCGAATCTGCAGAAATCGGACGAATATCTGGCGTGCGATCGTGGGGCCGCTCCGGCGACCATAGCGCCCGCGCCATGCTGATCGCGCAGGGTGAGGCGTTTAATCCGGCACACCTCTACCGGTCGCCGCACATCGTGGACATCGCCGCGACCGTTGCAGCATTGCTGGATGTGGAAATGCCGGACATCGACGGTCGAGCGATCTGCGGTCTGAGTGCGAGGTAAGCCACGACCATGTCTGCGCAATCTGTCGTTCTGATCCTGAATCACTTCAGGGACCGGCATCTGATGGAACTGTACGCCGAGATCAAGCGCGCATGCGGTCGGCACCGCGACGTGGTGCTGCTGTCCGACAGAAGCCGCAAGAACCTCAGCTTCGTGCGACAGCCAATCGCTACAGATGAACTCGTGTTCGAGCTAGCCGATCTCGTTGCATTGAATTATCCCGGCAAGCAGCAGATCGCGTTACCGGGAAAAACACAGCGCAATCTCAAGCTCGGCAATGCCGATTTACCGGTGCTGCTTTTCTACCGGCAGCAAAATCACTACAAGCATTATTGGTTGATTGAATACGACGTACGCTATTCCGGATCCTGGCGGCAATTTCTGGAGGCGTTCGATTCGAGCGACGCCGATCTGTTGGGCACGTCTCTGATGCGCTACCCAGAATTTCCCCGTTGGAGTCATTGGCAATCGTTGGGCATCCCATCGATGAACCTGAAGGTCGACGACGCCCTGCGCGGTTTCTTCCCAGTTTACCGCCTGTCGAACGACGCCTTGGCTTGCCTTGATGAGGTCTATGGGCAGGGTGCTCGCGGCCATATGGAAACGTTGGTGCCCACGGCACTGGAGCAGTCGGGACTGCGTCTGGAAGACATCGGCGGCGACGGCGTATTCGTCAAACCCGGAAACGTCAACCGCTTCTACACGAATCAGCGGACGAGCAACCAACTTTCGCCCGGAACCTTCGTATACAGACCCGCGCGTACCGCCGCCGGGGAGGAACCCAACCGTCTCTGGCACCCAGTCAAGCCTCCGGAAAGTGTTCCGATGCGATTGGTCAACCGAGTGTACCGCCATCTACAGGCGTGATCCGAGCGCAGCGCTCGGTGAAATCAGCTACGAATCAATCGAGCTCCACCACCCGCATTCGCAGCGCGATCGCCATCCACATGATGAGCGCGGAGAACACCGCGAACACGATGATCGCCCAGCCGAAACCGAGTAGTCCAAGATTGCCCGCCTGCTTGTCCATGTCCGGGTACGATCCGAACCAACTGAGCACGGATAGTCCAACCAGCCACACCGGCACCCACGCGCCCGACCGAAACTCGAGTTTGGGCGTGGCGGCGGGATTACGCAGTTCCTGCACCACGAGGATCACGTAGCCGATCAGCACCGCGATCATCAGCTTCCAGACGGTTTCCCAGCCGGACCAGTACACGATCAGATTCGAGGACAGGAATCCTAGATAGGCAATCGCATTCACCCATGGCAGCCGGAACGGTCGCGTCTGGTCCGGCAATTGCCTACGCATTGCCAACAGAGCCAATGGCCCGGAGCCGAACGACAGCACCGTGGCCGACGTGACAAAACCGACCAGCTTCTGCCAGCCCGGAAACGGCAGCAGAAATATGACGCCCGCAACGAAGGTCAAGATCACGCTGACCCACGGCACGCCGCGTTCGTTGACCTTGGCGAGCACGGCAGGCGCATTGCCGTTGCGACCCATCGCATAGGACAGCCGCGCGGTGACGGTCGTGAAAATCAAGCCGGTATCAGCGGGCGAAATGAAAGCATCGATATACAGCAACACCGCCAGCCAACTCAGGCCCATCACCGTGGCCAGCGCCGCCAGAGGACCGTAGGTGGCGGCGATGTGATCCAGGCCGCCAGAGAAACTGGTTCCGATGTGCGCCCAGCCATGCGCCAGCGCCTCGGGTGGCAGCGCGCCGATGAACGCAACCTGCAGCGCAACATAGATGATGCCGGTGATCAGCACCGCGCCAATGATGGCAATCGGCACGTTGCGTTGCGGGTTGCTGGTTTCACCGGCCAGTTCCACGCCCTGGCGAAAGCCGAGATACGAGAACACGATGCCGGCTGTCGCGATCGACGAGAACACGCCACTCCAGCCGAACGGCATGAAACCGCCGGCAATGGTGTGATTGAAATTGGCACCGTGAAAAGTCGTTGCGATGAACGCGACGATCACCAGCACGATGATCGCCAGTTTCCACCACACCAAGGCGTTGTTGAGGCGCGCGAACCAACGGATACCAATCACATTGACCAGGCTGAACAGTCCCAACAGCACAACTGCCACCACGAAGCCGGGACCCGTGAGCACCGGCACGCCGTCATCCAGACGCTGCAGCCAGGGCAGGTAGTTGGTCGAATACTGCAGCGCGGCCAATACTTCGATCGACGTTGTCGAGGCTGCCGCCAGCCACGTGATCCAACCCAGGGTGTAGCTCGCGAACGAGCCGAAAGCGAAATGCGGGAAGCGGACCACGCCGCCGGACACCGGAAACATCGTCCCGAGTTCTGCATAGCACAGCCCGATCAGCATGATCATCACCCCGCCGATGACCCAGGCGAGGACCGACGCCGGCCCCGCGATCTGCGACGCCGACAGCGCTCCGAACAGCCAACCCGAGCCGATGATCGAACCGACCGCGGCAAACAGCAGGCCGACTACGCCGACATCACGTCGCAGCCGGTGGTCGTCGGCCGCAACACGATCACGAACGGTATCGTTTTTGCTCATAGATTGTGGCTCATCGGTCATGGCTCATGAGTTTACGGGCGACGTATCTCTATTTGACGAGTGGGTCCCGGGTTTTCAATTGAGGAAACAGCTGGAAGTCTCGATCTCGCGTGAGCAATTCATCGACTCCATGAGCCAGGCACAGTGCAACGACATGGGCATCGTGGACGATGGGACCTCGAACTCTCGGCTGTCGAATCAGCGAAAAGAGTATCGTCGAAAAGTCATCGGTTTCGCGAAGCAATGTCAGCGTGGGTGAATTGATCCAGGCATCGATCTGTTGGCAGGCTCGCGAGGGTGAGGTTGCGGCCTCCTTCCAGATCTTCGGGTTGGTCACGACACTGAAAAATTCATAGAGGCACGGCCACGGGATCGACCAAATCGCCCTGCCCTCAGCCAGTTCTCTAACGATCTCGTTCGCCCGGTCGTGGTAGCGGGATTCGCGCCGATGCGCATACACCAAAAGGTTGGCGTCGACTGCAATCACAGAGGATCCGGTTCACCATAAATCGTCGCTCGCAGATCCTGCCAGGTCAGCAGTTCCAACGGATCGAGTGCTCCGGCACGGCCGACGCTGAGGTCGGGCAACTGGTAGGCGGGGACTTCCTGGGAATTCGACAGAGCCAGTCTCAAACTATCTTCGACGATCGCACGTAGAGGCCGCCCCCTACGCTTCGCCAATTTCTTGGCGCGTAAAAGCAGGTCATCTTTTATGTCGAGCGTCGTTTTCATTTTGCACACGCACTCAATGAACCCATACTACCCATACTCGTTGATACGGGCAATTCGGCACATTCTAGGACACAGGCATGAAGCTCATTGGACTACCGGGTCGAAACCAGGAGACTGAAGCCTGGCTCCGGGAACTGTTTGGGTTGCTCGCGCTCGGCGACTGCGAAGTGGTGAGATATCGCCATTGGTCCGCCGATGCGGAACCGGACGTAACCCATGAAGCGGAGGGGCTTCGGAACCGCACAGCGGATCTGGTCATCGCAAAGTCGATGGGTACCATCGTGACGACAGCAGCTCATTCCGCGTGCTCGTTTCGTCCGTCTCGAGCGGTCTTGATTGGTAGTCCCGTTGCGCATTTGGCGCCGGAAATGCTGGCACGCTACAGAGACCTCGCCGAGCAGATCCCAACGCTGTTCATACAGCAATCTGCCGACTTCACCGGCACATTCGCTCAGCTCATGCGTATTGTTGGAGACTGCAAGCGCAGTGATGCGTACGAAGTACCTGGAGCGGACCACGTGTACAGCGACACAGCGGAACTCGCATCGATCATCCGCGCATGGCTGGGACGTGGTCCTTTCATAAACAACTACTTAGACGCATAACTTCGCGTAGAAAAGCGGCTTTTTGAGAGGCTTGGCGCGCCAGTATGACGCCGAACCGACGCCCGTTATTCATTCTATGGCGGGCGATATGTTCGCTACCGAACAGATGCGGACGTTCATACGCTTCAACCTGCCTTCGAACTGTGAGGGCTAACTCGGTGCCGGAGGGGACCGAACGATGAGCGACCGCAGACGAAATTTTCGCCATCTGGCAACGGGACTAACGACTCGAATGAGCTTTGCGCTGGTCATCGGTTCACTGGTGGGCTTCAGTTTGGTTCTGATCGGAATCACCACGCTTTTCTGAACACGCCCCAGCCCTTTGTAATGTTCTCTCCTTCCACCTAACCACTCGTCTATGGACTCCCCCGTCAAGGATTGTTCGTTGATTTAGTTTTTCATCTTGATTCTCCGCAGTTGACCGAGTGCATGCCCCTCAAGAGATCCGGTTGCAGTCGTCTATTCGGCGTCTGAAGTGGAGTAACGTGACTCCGCGCCATCATGTAATCCGCACCCGGCAGGCCCATCCACTGATGAATAGATGAACACGGTTGGTCGCAAATTTGTGCAACTACAGCGGGTCGTCAGATTCGGTTGGACGCGTGATTTCAATGCCAGCCGCGACTCGCGCTGCTTGGGAGGTCCCACATGGCGCGGGACAGCGTGCGCTATTTCTTGAGCAGGTTTTCTTGCGCTTCGGGCAGGTTGCCTTCGGATTGCTGCCCCCGCATCTCCACCGTCTCGTTGGATAAGTCACCTTCGCTGGGCGTCGTATCGCTCATCTCATCAGCAGCATGGGCTGCTCCGACACCGCTTTCGGCTTCGCGCCAAGCTTCTGTGGTGCTCGTCATCTGGATGACCGGAACGCCCTTGGGGAAAATCACTTCGCGCGCGGAATCCGGCAGCTCGATGCCACCGTTGAGGAGCGCGTTTTTGGTCTGGCGCAGCAACGCCGAATTGATTTTGTAAGGCGAGTAGGTAGCACTGTCGAACCAATAATAAATGCGCAAATTCACCGTTGCCGGGCCCAACTCCTCCACCAGCACCAGCGGCTCGGGCATCTCGAGGACAGCGGGATGCTCCTGCAACACCTCCGCGATCAGGGCCTGCGCCCTAGCAGCCGAGGAATCGTAAGCGATGCCCACCGTAAACTCGGCGCGGCGGCTCGGAATGCTGCTGTAGTTCTTGATGATGCTCTTGTAGACGGTGGCGTTGGGGATCTGCACCTGATTGCCGTCGAGCGTCAGCAGGATGGTGCTGCGCACGTTCAGGTTCTGAACGATACCTGTGTGCCCACCGACATCGATGAGGTCGCCGCTGTGGAAGGGATTCCGCGCGCTGAGCAGGATGCTCGCCAGAAAGTTCTCGGCGATGTCGCGCAGGCCGAAGCCGACGACGATGCCGAATAGCCCGGTGCCCCCAAGCACGGTGAGGGCCAGCCGCGTCAGTCCGGAAAACTGCAGCACAAAATAGACGCCCAGCAGAAAGACTGGAATCGCAAACGCCCGCGCCACCACCGACAGCAGCAGCGGGGACTCGATGCGGCCCGCGAACAGCAGCCGAACCGCCCGCGACACCAGTCTGGCGACCAGCCATGTAGCCACGATGACAAGGGCGGCGAGCACGACCAGCGGCCAGGCCCGGATCATCTGTCGGTAAAACGCTGTGAATTCTTTGCCTGCACGCGCAACGATGGAGCCGACGTCGGCATTGACCTCAATCCGGTTGACAACGGCGACAGTGTCTTGCGTGTCTTTAGCCAACGTGCCAGCCCAGGCACGGTGTTCCTGCGTCTCCGTCGTGCCGTCGAGGAAGACCACCCCGTCATGCACTGAGACGCGGGTCGCCTCGAACCATCCGGTCGATTTCAGGATGCGTTGCAGGCGGCCCTCAATCTTCGCATCGCTCGCTTCGGGAACCACCGTCACGGCCCGCCGTGGTGCTTCTGGAGCGACATCCTGCGCCACGGCTGGCGCCACACACGCAAACAGCAGCATGGCGACACTTGTGGCGCCCAACACCGCCGCCCACAGCCATCCAATAAGCTGGGCGAGGTGACTTTTCGGACGCTGGAGAAGCCGGGTCATGTCTTCCGTCCCTTGCCGGAGATCAACGCGCACTCCACCGTGTACCAGAGCGTAGTGCCATGTCAGACACTATACAGACGGGGGCACCCCCGCTTGCGACGCGCGCGCGAATCGGGCGTCACGGCCGGCGTTACACCCTGCGTTCCGGTCGGCGGATTAGAATGGGCCCCCGGGGCCATATTTTTCGAATTTGGCGACCGCTGCGCGAGCTGGGCGTTGGCGGTCTTGTGCGCCACGATCTCCGCAAGAAGGTTCGGCGTCGGTTCAAGCGGGTTGCGCGCTTCGAGTATTGTGATGGTTCTAGGTCGTCGATGTACTCAACGACAGGCACGTAGTGGCGACGGGATTTGTGTTGATCGGAAAGGGAAGCGAATCCGGTCGGTGAGAGTGGCGAAGCTGATCCGATCGCTAGCGCGGTGCAGGAGTTTACTTCTTCGTGAGCCGGCACGCTCGTGACGGGTGGGCATACTCAAGCTCGTGCCTCTCAACTATGCGGCCGCGCCGCAGCCATCAATCGTGAACTCGAGGACGGCGGTGCGGGCGCTGTGGCGGTCGTCAAGCTTGTGTAGGATCTTTGCGAGGCGAACCGCCTGATGCTCGGCGTCGCGTTCGCTGATGTATGGCCCCACCGCGAGCCCGTCGGGCGATAGGAAATACCACCGGCACTCTCGTTCGAAGAACCGAATCGAACGTAACCACGCGCGAAACTCGTTGGTACCCATGACGCATCTTTGTGCGGTAAGAGACAGATGTGCAGTATGGGTGCACATCAACCAACATGCTGTGATCAATGGGTTCGGCTTGTACGGGAGATGTCATGCCGCAGCAGCGGAGATTGAGAGCGGTTCGCATTCGATGTGCTGCAAGTTCATCTCGACTAACGACCGCCCGCGTCATTGGAACGTCCCGACCAAACGCGCGACGCGAGAACGAAATCGAACTGTAGCTGTGAGCCGTCGTGAACTGTCAACGCCGATTGGGAATTCAGACAGCAAGTTCCCAGAGGGGCGTTTGAAGTTCTTTAGCGCCTCTGCAGAGTTCTGGTAGCTCTTAGATCCCGAAGACCGGACTCCAGGCACGCCCGTTGTAGATATGGTCGGGACGGCAGGATTTGAACCTGCGACCACTTGACCCCCAGTCAAGTGCGCTACCAGGCTGCGCTACGCCCCGAACGAGGCGGCGAATGATACCGAATCGATTGACGGGCGCCTACATTCCTTCGGCGCGCGCGGCCGTCAGGCTTTCAACACGCGGAGCACGTCTTCGAGCTCCGAGATCATCTGTTTGATCAACAATCGAAACTGGGTTTGATCTTCTTTGGCGTCATCGCCTTCGAGGCGCTGTCGCGCGCCGCCGATCGTGAAGCCCTGGTCGTACAGCAGCGAACGGATCTGCCGAATGACGATCACGTCCTGGCGCTGGTAGTAGCGGCGATTACCACGTCGTTTGACGGGCTTCAGCTGTGGAAATTCCTGCTCCCAATAGCGCAGCACGTGCGGTTTCACGTCGCACAGCTGACTGACCTCGCCGATCGTGAAGTAGCGTTTGCCCGGGATCGGTGGCAGTTCGTTATTCTGGCCTGGGTCCAGCATATGCCTCTACTCGCGCCTTCAGCTTTTGCCCCGGACGAAATGTCACCACACGTCGCGCGGTGATCGGGATCTCTTCACCGGTCTTTGGGTTGCGTCCCGGTCGTTGCCCCTTGTCACGCAGATCGAAATTGCCGAATCCGGATAATTTGACCTGCTCGTTACGTTCGAGCGACGCACGGACTTCCTCGTAGAACAGCTCTACCACCTCTTTCGCTTCGCGCTTATTGAGGCCGAGCTCCTCGAACAGCCGATCGGCCATTTGAGCTTTCGTCAGCGCGTTCATGCGTGCGTCTCCTTCAATACCGTGGCCCCGTCACGCTGATCAGCGTCGACGTGCTCCGAGGTCCGTTTCCAGAGCGCTGACAGCCGCGTCCATCAAAGCGTTGATATCAGTGTCGGTTAGCGTGCGCGAATGATGCTGCAGCGTCAAGCCTACTGCTACGCTTTTTTTATGAGAATCAATACCTTCCCCGTGATACAGATCAAATAGTCTGAAGTCGTCGAGCGCGTCGCCCAAAGTGCGTTCGACACAAGCGCGCACCGCAGCGGCGGACACGCCGCTATCGACGATCAGCGACAGATCACGACGCACGCTCGGATAGCGCGAGACTGGTCGATGCTCAGAGTGTCGCCGCACGAGGACTCTTTGAGCGTCGAGTTCGAACAAGTAAACCTCTCCTTTGATGTCGAGCCGATGCGCCAACTCCGGGTGCAACCGGCCAAGTCGTCCGAGCGCGACGTCACCGTCCCATACCGTCGCCGATTGCCCAGGGTGCAGCACCGGATCCGCAGCGTTTCGATACGTCACCGATGCATAACCGCTGTATTCGAGCACGCGCTCGACATCACCTTTGAGATCGAAGAAGTCGAGCATCGCGGCGTCATTGGCCCAGTTCTCTGGCAGCCGTGTACCCCACAACACGCCACCGAGCCGCATCGGCTGTTGCAAAGTGTCGCCGGCTGAAAAACACCGTCCCAACTCGAACAGACGCACGCGCGCTTGCTGACGGCTCGCATTGCCCAGCAACGCCTTCAACAAGCCGGGAAACAGCGTCGTGCGCATCACCGACATGTCCTGTGACAGCGGATTCGTCAACGAAACGACGCGCGCGCGGGGATCGAGCAGATCCGCCAATGCCGGGTCGATGAAGCTATAGGTAATCGCTTCCTGATAGCCGAGACTCGCGAGCAGCCGCTTCAGCGCACCGGGAGGCGTCACGTCGCGCGGTAATCGCCCAAGCTCCAGGCGTGTCAACGGCATCCGCACCGGGATGCTTTGATAGCCGCGAACGCGACAGACCTCTTCGATCAGATCCACTTCGCGTTCGATGTCGAATCGATGACTCGGAACGTTGATCGACCAGATGTCGTCGTCACCACGTTCCAGCACCGGCTGAAATTCGAGACGCGCGAACGTATTCGATACTTCCTCGGTATCGGTCGGTTCGCCAACGTACAAATCGAGCCGCGAACGTCGCAGCGTGATCGTGCGGCGGCCCGGCAGATTGGCTACGGAGACCGTGTCGATGACGGGACCGGGATGGCCGCCAACGATACCGAGCAACAACGCAGTCGCGCGTTCGATCGCGGCCGATTGCAGACCATGATCCACCCCTCTTTCAAATCGTTGGGATGCATCGGTCTGCAGGCCGTAACGGCGCGCGGTACCGGCGATCGCGCGTGGCGCGAAGAATGCGCATTCGAGAAACACCTCACGCGTCTTCGCCATGATGCCGCTGCGCTCACCGCCCATCACGCCGGCAATCGCGATCGGTCCATTCGCGTCGGTGATCAACAGCGTTTCACCGTCGAGCGGAACCTCGCGGCCGTCGAGCAGCAACAGCTTCTCGCCTCCGTGCGCGCGGCGGACGACGATTTCTTTCTTCAGAATCGACAGATCGAATGCGTGCATCGGCTGGCCGAGTTCGAGCATCACGTAGTTAGTGATGTCTACGACCGGATCGATCGAGCGCAGGCCGGAACGGCGGAGCCGCTCGGACATCCACGTCGGCGTTCGCACCGTCGAATCGATATCGCGAATCACACGTCCGAGATAACGCGGACAACCGGCTCCGTCTTCAAGGCGCACTGGAAATTCGTCGTCGATCGACGCCGCCACCGGTGCGCAATCCGTGGCCGCGACCGCCTCACCAAACAGGACGCCGACCTCCCGTGCGATACCACGCAGGCTGAGGCAATCACCGCGATTCGGCGTCAACTCGATGTCGAGACTGACGTCGTCCAGCAGCAGCGCCTCACGCAGCGCGTCGCCAGCGCGGTAGTCACCATAGAGCTCCATGACGCCGTCGGCGTCATCGCCAATGCCGAGTTCAGCACGGCTGCACAGCATTCCGTTCGATTCCACACCGCGCAGCGTCGATCTCTTGATTCGCAGTTCACCCGGAAGCAGCGCGCCCTCCCGGGCGAACGCGGTCATCAAACCGACGCGAACATTCGGTGCACCGCACACCACTTGATGCTCGCGGACACCGTCCCAAACACCGCACACCGAAAGCTTGGCCGCATCGGGATGGCGTTCGACGGATCTCACTTCCGCCACGACGACATCCGTGAACTCTGCGGCGACCGCATCGACTACCTCGATCTGCAGCCCCGCCATCGTCAACCGTTCGGCGAGCTCCGTCGTACCGACCGGTGGACTGACGGCCTGCCGCAGCCACGCTTCGCTGATCTTCATGCGTGCACCCTTCCCCTTAGCCCGCTGAGTTGAATTGCTGCAGGAAGCGCAGGTCATTGTCGAAGAACGAACGCAGATCCTCGACGCGGTACAGCAGCTTCGCCAATCGGTCCACACCGAAGCCGAACGCAAAGCCGGTGTATCGCTCGGCGTCGATGCCCGACATGTCGAAAACGCTCGGATGCACCATGCCGCAGCCCATCACTTCGAGCCATCCAGTCTGTCCGCACGACCTGCAACCCGATCCGCGGCACTGCACGCACTCCACATCGACTTCGGCAGACGGTTCCGTGAAGGGGAAATACGACGGACGGAAACGCACGCCCAACGGCTGTTCGAAGAAGCGTTGCAGGAACTCGATCACGGTGCCTTTCAGGTCGGCAAAGCTGATGCCTTCGTCGACGACGAGTCCTTCGAGCTGATGAAACATCGGACTGTGCGTTGCATCGACGTCGTCGCGGCGATACACGCGCCCGGGACAAACGATGCGGATCGGCGGCGTCTGACCCTCCATCACCCGCACCTGAACCGGTGACGTATGAGTACGCAAGACCAGGCCGTTGTTCAGATAGAACGTGTCGTGCATCGCACGTGCCGGATGGTGAGCTGGGATGTTGAGCGCTTCGAAATTGTGATAGTCGTCTTCGATCTCTGGACCATCCACAACCGCATACCCGGCGGCGGCAAAGATCTGCTCCATGCGTTCGAGCGCCAGACTCACCGGGTGCAGCCCCCCGGCCGACTGACGCCTGCCCGGCAACGTGATGTCGAGTGTCTCGCTGTCGAGCGCAGCGCTCAGTTGCTCGGAACGCAACGCAATCCCACGCGCGTCGAGCCAGCCCTGCAGCATTTGCTTGGCCTCATTGATTGCGGCGCCTGCCGCAGGACGCTGGTCGGCAGGTAGTGCGCCCAACGACTTGAGCTGCGCGGTCAGAGTCCCTTTCTTACCGAGAAACCGCACCCGAATGTCGTCGAGTGCGCGTAGGTCCTTCGATTCCGCGATCGCTGTCCGCGCATCGGCGATGATGTCGCTGAGGTTCATGGGTTCTCCAAAAACGAGCTTGCTCCAAACGAAAAAGGGAAGCGGCAGTGACTGCCCTTCCCTTGTGCAAACGTCTTCCGGGAGGGCATCAGCGCTGGCCTCCAGAAGACGGACGATTTCGAGTGCTAGCTAGGCCGCAAGCGCGGATTTGGCTTGTTCGGCAAGTGCACCGAAGGCTGTCTTCTGGTGCATTGCGAGATCTGCCAATACGCGCCGGTCTACTTCGATCGCCGCCTTCTTGAGGCCGGCGATAAACAAGCTATACGACAGCCCATGTTCGCGCGCTGCCGCGTTGATCCGAACGATCCACAGCGACCGGAACTGGCGCTTTCTCTGACGGCGATCGCGATACGCATACTGGCCCGCCTTGATGACGGCCTGCTTCGCGGTCTTGTAAGAGCGGCTGCGAGCGCCGTAGTAGCCCTTTGCAAGCTTCAGCACCTTCTTGTGACGGGCGTGTGCCGTGACGCCATGTTTGACTCTTGGCATAGCGTTCTCCCGTCAGCGCGCTTTCTTCGGCAACATTCGGTCGAGCAGACCGACGTCCGAGGGTGATACCGGACCGAGGCCGCGCAACTGACGTTTCCGCTTCGACGCTTTCTTGGTCAGGATGTGATTCTTGAATGCGCGGCGGTGCTTGTAGCCCTTCGCGGTGCGCCTGAAACGCTTTGCCGCGCCGCGATTGGTTTTCAATTTCGGCATTTCAAATGACTCCGCATTGATAAATGTGCGGTCAGCGCACCCGCGCGGACCGCTTCATGAGTAGTGGTGACTACTTCTTCTTTTTCTTTGGAGACAGCACCATCGTCACTTGGCGTCCTTCGAAGCGCGGCTGCGCTTCCACGCTGCCGTGTTCGACGAGGTCGCCTTCGATTCGCTGCATGAGTTGCATTCCAATTTCGGGATGCACCATCTCGCGGCCGCGAAATCGCAGTGACACCTTGGCTTTATCTCCGTCGCCCAGGAAACGAATCAGGTTGCGTAGTTTGACCTGATAATCGCCTTCCTCTGTACCGGGACGAAACTTCATCTCTTTGACCTGGATCTGCTTCTGCTTCTTACGCTGCGCAGACTTCTGCTTCTTCAGCTCGAACAGATGCTTTCCATAATCCATCACCTTGCACACCGGCGGCGCTGCATCCGGTGCGATCAGCACCAGATCCATCGCTACCTTGCGCGCTTCGGCGAGCGCTTCATCCCGAGTCACGATGCCAAGCTGTTCTCCAGCGGCACCAACCAAGCGTACTGGCGAAATACGAATGTCCTCGTTGATCTGAGAACGATCGCCGCCTTTTGCTCCAGGTTTCTTAATAGGCAACACTCCAAAGCGATAAAGGCCCTACCGACCCTCCATGAGAAAGGCCCGTTCGGCTCGGACTCGATTGCAATGTCGCCGTCGGTCAACCGCCAGCCACATCGCGCCGCGGATTCTACTGGCCCCAGTTGCACGCTGCAACAGCGGTGTGGGCGATAACTCTTTGTCATAGAACAATTTTCGCGACCACTTTCATGACGCGCACTCGGCGTCCGCGGAGGGAGCGTCAGAGCGACTCTGACCCTCGGACAAAATCGACGCACGCGCCGGCACGCAGCGCGCCCAGAATTGCAGTCGTACGGGGCCGATGGTAAGTTACGCGCCCTCCGGCGGGTCCTTGAGCACTTCGACGCGCCGTGTATCGGCTTTCTGCAGGCGCGTAGCTCAGTTGGTTAGAGCACCACCTTGACATGGTGGGGGTCGGTGGTTCGAATCCACTCGCGCCTACCAACAAACAATAACAAAAACAGTAAGTTACGAAAACCTCTTGGGTCGATTTTTCATTCCTACTAATTCTGCTACTTAACTAGGATCCGAACCATATCATTCATTCCCAACGCCTGTTCTAAGGGGCGATGAAATGACGAAGATCCAAGTTCTGAAGCAAGGCGAACTCACCGAAGGTTCGGCCCGCGCAGCGTGGGTGGGACCGCATCAATAAATTTGATGGCAAAACCGAAGAACGCTTCCTCGCCATTAGGAGCAAGCCCACCGAAGAAGCACCGGCCGGATGGCTCCTGCTTCTTCAAAAAACACGGTTACATAAAGGTCGGATAATTCTTGTAGACGCATTGCGCCAGCGCGCGCATGGTTCGTTGGCCTGCAAGCCCTTGCACGACGCAATGGCGGCGGACCCTAGAGGGCAGGGGCTTGTGGGCGCCACCTAATCCGCATCTAGTCTGTGAGTCGATCCACGCAGTTTCGATTCGGGTGTGTCGGCGACTCTACTGCCTGCCGTTCTGCGACATCAGGTACGCAACGATCGTGTCGACGTCGCTCTCCGGGAACGGTGCACCGAACACGTTCTTCATCTTCAGGACTTCACCGCGCCACTGATCCTTCGTCAGTGGCGGCTGCGTGTAGATGTAGTCGACCGAGTGGCACGTCATACAGGAACCCAACGCAGTCTGCTGACCCGGCCCGGGTTGCAGTTGCGCGGTCTCGGCGGGTAGCTCGATCTTCACGACGCCCGAAACATCGCCCGCAAGCGCCGTGGACGACACGAATCCGACGCCCGCGGCCAGAATCGCGACGAAACGATTTCGCTGGTTCATCGTGCGCCTCCTATACCGCTCTAACGCGCACGGTTTCGACCACGTTGCGCATGTACCCGGATGGATTCCAGCGTGGCGCCGAGCGCTGTGACTCGCCGTTCGTATTGATCGCGAGACAACACAACTCATGCTGCCCCGCCTTCGGCGCGAACGTCGCGCGCCACGCGCGAAAGCTGTATTTGCCGTGATCCTTTCCGAGGACGGCTTCACTCCATGTCTTGCCGCCGTCGCTGGAAAACAGGACACGCGCGATACCGAATCCGCCGTCGAACGCGATGCCTGCGACTTCGGACGTGCGACCGGCGGCGACCGTCGTACCATCCGCAACACTGGTGATGAACGACCGAACGTCCATGCGGTTGATCGGCACCGTATTGCCCCCCTTCTCTCCGGGCTCGATGCACGCGCACGCGTTGTCCGGAATCCGATACGCCGGCTTCATCCAGAAGGTCTCGTCGACATGACCGACGACTTCGATGTCGGCGAGCATCTTCGTCCAGTACGTCGCATACCACCCCGGAACGACGAGGCGGACCGGATAGCCGTTCAGCAGCGGCAGCGGTTCGCCGTTCATCTCGTAAGCGACGATGACATCCTCGCCGAGGGCGACATCGATATCGAGCGCCTTGACGAAGTCGGGTGTGCTCGGCAGTACTGGACCGTCCGCGCCGTTGAACCTCACCTGTACGGCGCCGGCACCGACACCCGCTTTGTTCAAGATGTCGCGCAGCCGGACGCCCTTCCAAAGCGCATTGCCCATCGCGCCATTGCCCCACTGGCCGCCCGCGACACGCGGCGCGAAGAGCCCCCTGCCGTTGCCTGCGCATTGGCAGACCGCCGCCATCTCGACCGCTTCGAAACTGTGTCGCAGGTCGGCAACGCTCAGGGTCAACGGCGCGTTGACGAGTCCGTGGACATTGATGCGAAACGTTGCGGTATCGAGCATCGTCGGCACCGCTGCGAGATGCCAGCGCACGAAGAACGCATCGTTCGGCGTGAAAATCGCTTCACGCGTCGCGGCCGCCGCTTCGTTGAAGACCGAGAACGGCGTTTCCAACTGCACCGGACGCGCCGTCAGCAGGATCAGCTCGCGCTTCTGCGGATAGGTGGCCAGCAACCGCTTCCCGTTCTCCATCGGCAGCTTAATCGTCTTCTCGGCCGCAATGCCGAAGCCGCTACGCGCCGATAGCACGAGGCCGCCCAACGCAGCGGTTCCGATTCGGATGAACTTCCGGCGCGATGCGGCCGCAAGGCATCGCGAAGAGAACTCGAGATTGTCCGCACTCATCTTCAACCCCCGCCACGACACCGTTGTCTGTGCAAGATGCGGTCTAATTCGATTCAGTCAAACCGCGCGGCGCGCGCCCGAGACGCTTCTCCACTTCCAACACGGTCTGAATCGTCGACAACACCGAATCCGGATTGAGACTGATCGAGTCGATGCCGAGCTCAACGAGGAAGGCCGCCATCTCCGGATAGTCGGACGGTGCCTGGCCGCACAGACCGGAGTGAATTCCGTTACGCGCGCAGCCTTCCACCGCCATGCGGATCATCGCCTTCACGCCATCGTCGCGCTCGTCGTAGTCGAACGCGACGATCTCGGAATCGCGATCGACGCCGAGCGTCAGTTGAGTGAGATCGTTCGAACCGATCGAGAAGCCGTCGAAGCGTCGAGCGAACTCATCGAGCAGAATGACGTTGTTAGGGATCTCGCACATCGCGTAAACCTTCAACCCATTCTTGCCGCGCTCGAGGCCGCATTCGGCCATTTTCGCCAATACGCCGTCGGCCTCAGCCAGGCGACGCACGAACGGGATCATCAGGATCACGTTGGTCAGCCCCATGTCCCCACGCACGCGGCACATCGCGGCGCACTCGAGCGCAAACCCTTCGGCGTATGCGGGATGCGCATATCGCGACGCGCCGCGGAAACCGATCATCGGATTGGCCTCGTTCGGCTCGAAGTCGCGACCGCCGATCAGCGACGCGTATTCGTTGCTCTTGAAGTCGGACATCCGCACGACCACCGGCTTCGGCCAGAACGCGGCGGCGATCGTACCGACCCCCTCCGACAGTCGCTCGACGAAATACGCACCGCCGTCGGGATAGCTGTGTATCAGCGCTTCGATCTGCGTCCGCTCGGCTACATCCTGGACCTTTTCGGGATGCAGCAACGCCATCGGATGGACCTTGATGGATTCGTTGATGATGAATTCCATGCGTGCGAGGCCGATGCCGTCGTTGGGCAGGAACGAAGTCTTGAAGGCGAGGTCGGGATTACCGAGGTTGATCATCACGTGCGTCGAAGGTCGCGGCAGTGCGGCCAGATCGGTGCGATCCACTTCGAACGCGACCGAGCCGGCGTAGACGCGGCCATCGTCTCCTTCCGCGCATGAAACGGTGACCTGCGCGCCATCGTCGATTCGCACGGTTGCGTCCCCGGCACCGATCACCGCCGGTATGCCGAGTTCACGTGCGACGATGGCGGCATGGCAGGTTCGGCCGCCGCGATTCGTGACGATCGCCGCCGCCGCCTTCATCACCGGCTCCCAGTCCGGCGTCGTCGTGTCGGCGACCAGCACCTCGCCAGGGCGGAATTTCCCAATATGTGCAGCGTCGGTGATCACGCGAGCCTGCCCGGTGGCGATCTTGGCGCCGACCGAACGCCCTTTCGCGATCAACGTGCCTGTTCCTGTGAGGCGAAAACGTTCGAGGACGGTGCCGCGCGTCTGCGACGCGACGGTCTCCGGACGTGCCTGCACGATGTATAGCCGACCGTCGATGCCGTCCTTCGCCCATTCGATGTCCATCGGCCGATTCCCACCGGCCTTGCGGCTGTAGTGTTCCTCAATGTGCACCGCATAGTCGGCCAGCGTCACGACGTCGGCATCGCTGAGACAGAACCGTGTGCGATCGACGTCGGGCGTCGGCACGTTGCGTGTCGCCTCACGCGTACGACCCTCCGCATAGACCATCTTCATGTGCTTGTCGCCGAGCGCGCGCCGCAACACCACGCGATGCCCGGTACGCAGCGTCGGCTTGTGAACGTAGAACTCGTCGGGATCGATCGCGCCCTGGACGACATTCTCGCCGAGCCCCCATGCGCCGGTCACGAATACCACGTCGCGGAAACCCGACTCCGTGTCGAGCGTGAACATGACACCCGCACTGGCCAGATCGGACCGCACCATCTTCATCACGCCGATCGACAGTGCGAGCTTGAAATGGTCGAAGCCCTGATCGATGCGGTAGTGGATCGCACGGTCGGTGAACAGGCTCGCGAAGCAGCGGCGACACGCGTCGAGCAACGACTGCTCGCCGTGCACATTGAGAAACGTGTCCTGCTGACCGGCGAAGCTCGCCGTCGGAAGATCTTCGGCCGTCGCGGAACTGCGCACCGCGAGGCTCAGATGCTCGCCGTATTCGTCACGCAGGCGGCGATACGCATCGACGATCTCGTCGGCCACTTCCGGCGGCAGACCGGCACCATAGACGATCTCCCGCGCCTGCTTGCCGCGCCGCGCCAGGTCCGCCATGTCGTCGGCACGAATGCCGTCGAGCGCCGCATGCAGCGCATCGACGGCGCCCGCGCGCTCGAGCATCAGACGATACGCGTCCGCGGTGGTCGCGAAGCCATTCGGTACCGGCACACCCTTCGGTGCGAGTTCGCGGTACATCTCGCCCAGCGAAGCGTTCTTGCCGCCGACCAGCGGCACGTCGTCGACGCCGAGCGACTCGAAGAAACGCACATATCGATACTCCGGCATGACACTCTCCCGATTCGGCATCGCGCGGGCGCGCGCTCTACCGTCATCATAGCCGCATGTCTTCGGCGACGCGGCTTCAGCAAATGCGCGGCAGTTGATCACCACTGAGCATGTCGACGACGCGCTTCACGCCGAGTATGCCCCGACTGGAGACACGGCCACGGGGACACTCTTCGACACGTCCGACAATTGTCGCCCCCGCGCTGACGGCATGCCGGCGCAGGATCGCGACTGCGCGGTCGGCATCGTCGGGCGAAACGAACGCCACAAAGCGCCCTTCGTTGGCGACATGCAACACATCGAAACCGAGCAACTCGCACGCCGCCGTGACATCCGATCGAACGGGAATCGCCGTCTCGTCGAGTGCGATCGCGAGGCCCGCCGTCTCCGCGATCTCGACCGCCGCACTAGCGAGCCCACCACGGGTCAGGTCGCGCAGGCAATGCACGGCGATCTCGGCTTCGATCAATGCGAGCACGGGGCCCACCAACGGCGCGCAATCGCTCTCGATCGTCGTCTCGAAGCCGAGTCCTTCGCGCGCCGCGATGACCGCGATGCCGTGACGGCCGATGTCACCGCTGAGAATCACTGCGTCACCGACGCACACGCTTGCGGGACCGATCGGCGCCCGCGCAACGATTCGACCGAGCCCGGCGGTGTTGACGAACACCTCATCCGCCTTGCCCCGATCGACGACTTTCGTGTCTCCGGTAACGAGACGAACGCCCGCTTCGACTGCCGCCGAATGCATGGAACCGACCACCCGGCGCAGCGTATCGATTGGTAGGCCCTCTTCGAGTATGAAGCCGACGCTCAGATACAGCGGCCGCGCGCCACACATTGCGAGATCGTTCACCGTACCGTTGACCGCCAGCGAACCGATGTCGCCACCGGGAAAAAACAACGGACGCACCACGTACGAATCGGTCGTGAACGCAACGGGTCCGTCGATTGGAAGCGTCGCACCATCGTGACACCGTTGGAGCTCCGGATCGGCGAAGCCGGGCCGGATGATCGAATCGAGCAACCGCTGCATCGCACGCCCGCCGCCGCCATGCGCGAGTTGAATCGTCTCGCGCTCGGCCCGATCGGCTTCGGTCATGGCCCGCCCCGCGTCGCGGTGCCGTGGCCCCGATATCGGTAGTAGGCCGCGCAGGCGCCCTCGGACGAGACCATCGTGACACCGAGCGGCTGCTCCGGTGTGCAGCGTGTCCCGAACGCGGGACAGTCTGGGGGTTTGCATTCGCCGCGCAGTACGCGGCCGCTGATGCATTCGCCGACCGCTTCGCCGGCCGAGCGGACGTCGCCGAACCGATGTTCCGCGTCGAGGTCGCGGTAGGCGCCTGCAAGCGCCAGGCCGCTCGCACCGATGTCGCCGATACCGCGCCAACTTCGCGGCACGACGCAGAAGACCTCACCAATGATGTGCTGCGCCGTGAGATTGCCGTCGCGGCGAACCGAACGGCTGTATTGATTTTCGACGACCGACCTGCCTTCCTCGAGTTGCCGTACGCACATGTGCACGCCCTGCAGAATGTCGACCGGCTCGAATCCCGTCACGACGATCGGGATGCGATATCGCGCCGCGATCGGTTCGTACTGGCGCGTCCCCATCACCGTGCAGACATGTCCCGCCGCGAGGAAACCCTGCACGCGATTGCCCGGCGCGTCGAGCAGCGAACACATCGCCGGCGGCACCAGCACGTGCGACACGAGCATCGACAGATTGCCGACCCCTTCGCGTTTCGCACGATACGCCAGCATCGCATTGGCTGGCGCGGTGGTTTCGAATCCGACCGCAAAGAACACGACCTCGCGCGTCGGCTCGCGTTGCGCGAGGACCAGTGCATCGAGCGGGGAATACACGATGCGCACGTCGGCACCGCGCGACTTCGCCGCGAGTAGGTCGCCGTCACGGCCCGGCACACGCAACATGTCGCCGAACGAACACAGGATCACCTCCGGCCTGGCCGCGATCTCGATCGCTTTGTCGACGTACTCCACCGGTGTGACGCATACCGGACAACCCGGGCCATGCACCAGCGTCAGAGTAGACGGCAGCAGCTCGTCGATGCCGAAGCGCACGATCGCGTGCGTCTGACCGCCACAGACTTCCATCAACGTCCACGGCTGCGTAGCGACCTTGGCGATCTCCTCGGCAAGGTGCCGGGCAATGGCCTCGTCACGATATTCTTCGCGGAACTTCACGATGCCTCTGCGTCGGGCTCGAAACGCTCGCCAATTTCGCGCAGATGTGCGAAGACACGCTGCGCTTCGGCCTCGTCGATCACGGTGATCGCGAAACCGACATGGACGAGCACGTAGTTGCCGACGATCGCCTCCGGCACGAACGCGAGATTGATTTCCTTGACGATGCCGCCGAAATCGACGCGTCCGACGCGCGTCAGCGGATCGTCGCCGGAGACGCTCGACACCCGGCCTGGAATCGCTAGACACATCGAGTCGGCTCCGTCCACCCACGCCACGCGACCCACGCGGCCTGACCGAGGGCGATACCGCCGTCGTTCGGCGGAACGCGTCGGTGCCAGATCGCCTCGAACCCGGCGGCGCGCAACGCCCCGACCGCCGCTTCGGTCAAGCGCGCGTTCTGGAAGCAGCCGCCGGTGAGAATCACCCGACGTTCGCCGAGACGCTGCGCGACCGCAACGATCCCTTCGGCCAGTCCACTGTGCAGCGCCGCCGAAATGTCCGAGATCGGGGTGCGTGCCGCCAGATCCTCGAGCACCGCATCCAGCGCACACCGCCAATCGAGAATCATCGCCTCGCCCCCATCGACCGGGTCACGCAGCACAAACGGGTAGCTTCGCGCCTGCGCTGAACCGGCTGCGCTCCATTCGAGTTCCGCCGCCGCCTGCCCCTCGTACGACGCGTGTTGCCGCACACCGCACAGCGCGGCGAACGCGTCGAACAGGCGTCCCACGCTGGACGCAAACGGCGCGTTGATGCCGCGGTCCAGCATCGCGCGCAGCACCGCGGCTTCGTTACGCGTGAACGCGGCCACCGGCGCCAGCCACGTCATATCGAACGTGGCGTCACCGAATGCCGCATACAACAACCCCATCGCCGCGCGCCGCGGTTCGCGCGCCGCCGCGTCGCCGCCCGGCAGCCGGAACGGCGCGAGATGCGCGACGCGTCGCCAGCCGGTTTCGCTCACCGCGAGGAATTCGCCGCCCCAGACCGTGCCGTCGGCGCCATAGCCCGCGCCGTCCCATGCAACCCCGAGCAACGGCGGCGTGACCCCATGCTCCGCCATGCACGCGGCAACGTGAGCGAGGTGAT
This sequence comes from uncultured Gammaproteobacteria bacterium, assembly GCA_963812255.1. Classification (GTDB taxonomy): domain Bacteria; phylum Pseudomonadota; class Gammaproteobacteria; order Pseudomonadales; family Azotimanducaceae; genus DATJGR01. The sequence continues at coordinate 465,573 of CAWEUM010000005.1, forward strand.
GCTGCACGCCGACGACCGGCGCACCGAACGCCTCCGCCGTGCAGCTCGATGCGTAGTCCGGATGCAGGTCGCGCACGATCACGCTGGCGCGCGTCGCATGCAGGTGCATCAGATCTGCACACACGCGCGTGTGCGCCGTACGCGCATCGTCCGTCTGCAGATCGCCGATGTGCTGACTGAGCACTGCGGCGTTCGTGGATGTCACTGCGACGGTCGCCTTCAGATGCCCGCCGAGCGCGAGCACGCCTGCCGCAGCGCCTTCGATTGCGATCGGCGCGGGCGCATATCCGCGGGCACGGCGCAACATCAGTTCGCGACCGCAGACCACGCGCAGCACGGAATCGTCGATCGCGCGGACGATCGGCCGATCGTGCACGAGGTGGCAATCGGCGATGCCATGCAGACGACGCAGCGCATCGCGCTCGTCCGTAACAATCGGTTCGTCGGCGACGTTGCCGCTCGTTGCAACCAGCGGAAATGCGAGCTCTCGCAGCAGCAGGTGCTGTATCGGCGCATACGGCAGCAACGCGCCGATCCACGGATTACCCGGCGCGACGGCTGCGGCGAGCGATCCTCCGACACCTCGCAGCAGCATGATCGGGCGAGCCGGCGAGATCAGCAGGTCGCGTTCGAGCTCCGAGACACGACAGGCCTGCTCGATATCGGCGAGCACCGGAAACATCACCGCAAACGGCTTTGCATCGCGTCGCTTGCGCTGCCGAAGCCGGGCGACCGCGGCTTCGTTGCGTGCGTCGACCATCAGGTGGAAGCCTCCGATCCCCTTGACGCTAACGATCTTGCCCGAGCGCAGCGCGGCTGCCGCCGCGAGTATCGCGTCGTGATCACGGTACGACGTCGCGCCAGCCGCATCCCACAGCGCGACACGCGGACCACACTCCGGACAGGCGTTCGGTTCCGCATGGAAGCGGCGGCTCCGCGGATCTCGATACTCGCTAACGCACGCGCGGCACATCTGAAAGCCGCGCATCGATGTCCGTTCGCGATCGTATGGAAGGTCTTCGATGATGCTGTAGCGGGGTCCGCATTGGGTACAGTTGATGAACGGGTAGCCTGCGCGGCGGTCGCGTGCATCGAACAGTTCACTGAGGCAGTCGGCGCACGTAGCGAGATCGGCGACCAGCGCAGTCGTGCCCGCGTTCATCTGGCTCGCGCGAATCGCGAACGAGGTATCGCCAAGGATCGTCAGTTCGCGCGCCTCGACCGCAACGACAACGGCGTTCGCCGGCGGCGCATCGTGCAGCGAATCGACGAGATCGCAGATGTGCGCGCGCGTACCTTCCACCTCCATGATCACACCGTCGCTCGCGTTACCGACCCAGCCGGTCAACCCGAGCTGTATCGCGCGGCGGTAGACGAACGGTCGAAAGCCGACGCCTTGCACCGTGCCGCGTACGACGATGTGCATGCGCGCGGCGCTGTGCGCATTTGCGCCCGATGCATCGGCGAACCGCATCGCTCTCAGGTCTCCACTTCGAGGTCGCGCAACACGATGTCCTGCGCATTCGCGTGATCCGGATCGTCGGATACCGTCACGTCGAGCCGTGCACCTTCGGCAATCGTGCCGCGCGCGGCCCGCTCGAAGTGTTCGGCGAAGTGACTCGCCGACAGATGGCTGAGCGCACCGATCCAAACGGATACCGCAGCCACGCGCTCGGCATGCTCCGCGCGTGCGACATCGGTGATGCGTCGCATCAGATTCGTCATCAGAGACGCTTCATGCATGCCGCGTCTCCTCGCCCGACTCGACACTGCACGCGTCGGAGCCGGCGTCGTAAATCTCGCCGCGCACGCGTTGCGCCACCGTGCCGACCGCCGCGTTGACCGCATTCGACATCGGCGCACCCGTTTCGAACGAGCCGCCCTCGATGGCGTAGACGACGCAGCGCGGCGGCAGTTCGCCGAGCGCTCGGGCCAATTCGATCGCCTGGCCGAGACCGAAACCATGCGTGGATACACCGAACGCGCCATTCGGTAGCGGCCCGGTACTCGCGTCGATGCGTCGTATCGTTCCGGCAGCCCCACCCGAACTGCACGCATCGACAATGAACGCATCCGTCACGCGCTCGAAATATGCGATCAGCGTGGTCGCCTCGCCATCGTGCTCGACGACGGCGACATCTGCCGGGAGCGTGCGCCGCAGCAACCCGACGACCGCGCGACCGGCGGCGTCGTCGCCTCGATCGAGGTTCCCGATGCCGAGCACGAGACATCTCCGCGCCTTATTTGGGTAGTTAGGCACGGTCGACTTCGAGCCGCAGGAAATGGGTCGCACACGAAATACACGGATCGTGATTGCGTACCGCCTGCTCGCAGCGATGCTGCAGTTCCGGGTCGGGCAGGTCGAGCCAGCCACCGACGAAACCCGACAGATCGTCTTCGATGCTCGCCTGGTTCTGAGAGGTCGGCGGCACGATGCGCGCGTCCGCGATCGTTCCGTCGGCGTCGAGGCGATACCGGTGGTACAGCAGACCACGCGGCGCCTCGGTCGCCGCGTAGCCGATCCCGGCACGCGGCGTCACTACGACCGCGGGCTCGTCCGGCTCGCGATAACCTTCAATCAGCCGCAGCGCTTCATCGCACGCATACAGCACCTCGACCGCGCGAACGACGATGCTTCGGAACGGGTTCGTGCAGGTCGGCTCGAGCCCCGCTGCGCGCGCGGCGTCCTGGGCGAGCGAAGAGAGTCGGTCGAAATTGAGGCTGTAGCGCGCGAGCGGGCCGACGAGGTAGTGCCCGCCGCCGCGCAGATTCGCGTGCAGCGCTGTCGAACGTTCGACGTGGGTCTCTTCGAAGTGTTCCTCGTATCGTTGCGCGGCGATGTCGAGTCCGCGGTTCGACGCGATGCGGCCCTCGTTGAACGGATACTGCGCATCGTGCCGCAGCGCGACGAATTGATAGTCACGCTCGCAGTCCGGGAACTCGAAGCCACCGACCCATCGAACAGTCTCCAACGCGGCATCGCGGACGGATTTCAGTTGTTCGGCGAGCGGTGCCAATTCGGCGCGGCGCGGCGTACGGTAGAAGCCGCCGACGCGGACATTGATCGGGTGAATTTCGCGTCCGCCGAGCAATGACAGAATCGCGTTGCCGGCTTTCTTGATTGCGAGCCCGCGGCGCACCAGTTCGGGATGATCGCGCGCCATGTCGATCGCCCCGTCGTAGCCGAGGAAGTCGGGCGCATGCAGCATGTAGATGTGCAGCGCATGGCTCTCGATCCATTCCCCGCAATACAACAACCGGCGCAGGTCGCGAAGCGGTCCAGTGACGCGAATGCCGAGCGCGTTCTCGATCGCGTGCACGGCGCTCATCTGATACGCGACCGGACAGATGCCGCAGATCCGCGCGGTGATGTCCGGCGCTTCGCCATACGCTCGGCCGCGCAGCAACGCTTCGAAGAATCGGGGCGGCTCGAAAATGGTGAGCTCGGTCGACTCGACCGCACCGTCGCGGATGACGACCTTCAGGGCCCCCTCGCCTTCGACACGCGCGAGATAGTCGACATGGATTGTCCTACGCGTCATGGCGTTTCGCTCTCTTCCCTGAATGCGCCGGCATTGCTGTTGAACGTACGATAGACGCGAACCAGGTCCTGATCGTTCATGCCCAGCGCACGCAGCGAACCCCGCAGCCCGGCCGGGTTTGGCGTTTCGGCGGGCCCGTAACAGCCGTAGCACCCGCGATGATAGGCGGGGCACAGTGCGCCGCAGCCGGCTTGCGTGACCGGCCCGAGGCACGGTGTGCCGCGTGCCACCATAACGCAGACATTGCCCGCCAGCTTGCAGTCGACACAGACGCTGTGTCGCGGCGTGACCGGTGCGCGCTGCGACAAATACGCGCTTACGACCTCGAGCAGTTGGTGCTTGTTGATCGGACAGCCGCGCAATTCGAAATCGACCGCAACGTGATCCGCGATTGCCGTCGATGTCGAGAGCGTCTGGATGTATTCGGGCCGCGCGTAGACGATGGACGTATATTCGCGCACGTCGGCGAAATTGCGCAGCGCCTGTATTCCGCCAGCGGTGGCGCACGCGCCGATCGTCACGAGAAACCGCGACGCACGACGAATCTGCACAATGCGCTGCGCATCCACCTGAGTCGTGACCGACCCTTCTACCAACGAGAGATCGAAGGGGCCCTTCACGGTCGCGCGCGTCGCTTCCGCGAAGTGCGCGATCTCCACCGCGTCCGCGACCTCGAGCAACTCGTCCTCGCAATCGAGCAGACTGAGCTGGCAGCCGTCGCACGACGCGAACTTCCAGACAGCCAGTTTGGGGCGCCGTTTGCGCACGCTATAGCTCCCGTATCGTAAGCAGGTCGCGAACGCGATCGTAGCGATACACCGGACCGTCCTTGCAGATGAAGTGCGGCCCGAACTGACAATGCCCGCAAAACCCGATAGCGCATTTCATGTTCCGCTCGAGCGAGACGAATGTCTGCGATGCGGCGACGCCGGCATCTTCGAGCGCGAGCGCCGACGATCGAATCATCACCTCCGGACCGCAGACCATCGCGACGGTGTCGTTCGGGTCGAAGCGGATCTTCGGCAGCAGCCGCGTGACGTATCCGACGTCACCCGCCCAGTCGCGCCCCGCGCGTTCCACAGCGACGCGCACCTGAAAATCCGGCGTCCGCCGCCACGCGTCGAGCTCGCGCCCGAATAGCAGGTCGCCCGGTGTCCGCGCGCCATACAGCAACGCGATGCGGCCATAAGCCTCGCGGTGCCGCAGCAGGTGATACAGCACCGGGCGCAGCGGCACGAGACCGATGCCGCCGGCGATGATCAGCACGTCGCAGCCCTTCGCTTCCTCGACCGGCCAGCTGTTTCCGAACGGCCCTCGAACACCAATTTGTGCCCCGCGCTTCAGCCTCGACAGCGCCGTGCTGACCGGACCGACGGCGCGGATCGTGTGCGTGATTCGATTGGTCACCGCTGAATCGCCGCTGAAGCTGACCGGTATTTCTCCGACGCCAAATGCGTAGAGCATGTTGAACTGTCCCGGTTTGAAAGGCCCGGGTGAACCGGTCATCTCATCGCCGCCGATTTCCAACGAGACCACTGCGTCAGCCGCGCGCATGCGGCGCCGCACGGTGAACAATTTCGGAACCCATACCTCCACGCTCGTCGCGTCGACGCTAGCGCGACTGCAGCGCGTGGTCATCGTGTATCCCGACACTCTGCAAACGCGCCACATGCAACCGCTCGACGAGTGGCGGAATGAACCGCTTCATCATTTCGTATCCGACGTGGTGGTCCGACTCGCATTTCTCGCGCAGGCACGTGGCATCGAACGCGAGCGCACGCGTGAGTTCGACGGCGCGCGCGTCGTACGACCAGCGGTACGGCGGAATCAGCCAGTTGGCACCGAGCATCTCGCTGCTCTTGACGGTCAGGAACGTGCACGCACCCTGGCCCGGCACGAAGATCTCGAGCGCAACGGTGCCGTGCCGGATCAGATAGAAGTGGTCGGCTCGCGTACCTTCGCGGAAAACGTACTCGTTCGCTTGAAATACCACGTTCTTCGCGCAACCGGCGATCAGCGAAACCGCGTCGGCGTCCAGGCCCGCAACGAACGCATGCTGCCGAACAAGATCTTCGATTTCCTTCATCGCAATGCGCTCGTCATGTGGATTCGCCGGACACGTGGGGCGTATCGCGAATCGCGCGCACCTCCTGTGTGATGTCGATGCCGACCGGACACCACGTGATGCATCGACCACAGCCGACGCATCCCGACGTTCCGAATTGATCCACCCAGGTGGCGAGCTTGTGGGTCATCCATTGCCGATACCGCGACCGCGCGCTGGCGCGAACGCTGCCCGGGTGAACGTACGAGAAATCCATCGTGAAACACGAATCCCAACGCCGCCATCGCTCGGCGTGCCCACCGGCCAGATCCGTTGAATCCTCGACGGTGGTACAGAAGCAGGTTGGGCAGACCATCGTGCAATTCGCGCAACTGAGGCAGCGCGATGCCACGTCGTCCCAGCGTGGATGTTCGAGGTTGTGCAGCAGAAGCTCTCGAACGTCGCCCGACTGCATTTCCCTGCCCATCGACGCCGCCGTGCGATCGACGACGGCTTGCGCCGATTCGATCTCCCGCGGGGTCGCCGCGCGATATGGGATTTCGGCAAGGACGCCTCGACCGGCATCGGAGCCGACCTCCACGAGATACGTTGGTTCGCGCCCCTCGATCAATTCGGTGAGCGCAAGATCGAAGCCGTTCTCGACCTTCGGACCGGTCTTCATCGAGACGCAGAAGCACGTTCCGCCCGCCTCGGAGCAGTTCACGGCGACGATGAAAGCCGCTTCACGGCGGGCGCGATAGTCCGAATCGACATGCTGCGAAGCGAGAAACACCCGATCCTGGATCGCCATCGCGTGAAGTTCGCACGCGCGCACTCCAATGAAGGCCGATCGTTCGACCGCATTGTCCGAGGGCAGTATGCGGATGACATCCTCGTCGCGATCGGCGCTCCACAGGCGAAGCCGCGGCGGATGCAGCGTACGTTTCCACGATTGCGGACCAACCGCATAGCCGAACAGCGCCTGATCATCGCGCGGCGCAAGCCGATAGCGACCCGCTTCCTGCTCATCGGTCCAGCCGCGCGGCAGATCCGCGATCGAATGGATTTCATCGTAGACAATCGCTTCATCCCGAACGGTGGGACCGATCGTGCGGTAGCCCCGCCCGCGCAGCGCTTGCAGCAGCGCGTCCAAGCCATCCGAACTGACGGTAACAAGATCGGGCGGTTCGGTTTCCATCGCCAGGTCCGCTTCGCTTTTCAGCGCCTGTCTCAGAAGAGATCGGATCGTATCGCGATGTCGCCTCCGATGGCGATTTTTGCGTCATGGCTCGACGCACCCATAGCATCGCTCAACTCGGGGCGTGCGGCATTTTGCGCGAGTGTTCATCCGCACTGGATTCGCGAGTCAGCTGTATAGCAGCCTCGGAATTGTGATCGTGTTCGCCGCCGCGTATTGGAGCGTGCGCCGCAAGCGCGCCGACTTCAGACTTCGTTAAGACTTCCCCGGGATACTCGCGTCCGCCTGACCGCCACGGACGCGCATCGATGCCCGCAGTCGACTGGAATGCTTTGTTTCCATTTTGTTTCGGCGCCCGGCGCCAGTGGTCACTGCAACTCGTCGGCGAAGGCGATGTCGAACGACGGGACGCTGAGGCGTTCATCAGGGAGCGCTTCAGCGATTGCCACCGTGCGTACGTCAACCACTTCATGCCGGAGCTGCTCGTGTTGCACGGCCCGCGCGATGTGATGTGTGCGGTTGTCGGTGTGCGACCAGGCGGCAGCGGGTGGCTGTTCCTCGAACAGTATCTGCACGAACCCGTGGAGAGCATGATCTCCCGTCTGGCAGGGCAATCCGTGGCTCGCGCGGGGATCGTCGAGGTCGGCAATCTTGCGGCCAGAAACGTCGGCAGCACGCGGCTGATCATCGCCGCGGTGACGTGGCTGCTGGCTGAGCGCGGGATGCAGTGGGTGGTGTTCACCGGCACCGTGACGCTGGTCAACAGCTTTCATCGGCTGGGCCTCGACCCGCTCGCATTCTGCGCGGCGGATCCCGAGCGTCTCGGCGACGAACGGCACAGCTGGGGCAATTACTATGCGCAGAATCCCAGCGTATTCGCGGGTGACGTCCGCTTCGGCCGGGACGAGCTTGAAAAGAACGGCTGTCTGAATCGCCTGAGTATCCCGCGGACCAACGCCTGCGCACCGTATGCGGCCTGAAATCGCGCGTTTCAGAGACACGCTGTCTCGGCACGCCCGCAACAAGCCGCATCACACGGCGTTGTGCGGCGACTCGACACCCATCGATTACGCCACGTTGCACGAGGAGATCGGCATTCGCGAGGCGGCACTGTTGCCGTATCGGACGCAGGTGCTGGCGCTCGCCTTCGAAAACGGTCCGGATGCTGTGCTGTGGGACATCGCGGCACTCTTCAGCGGCATTACGTGCGTGTGGCTGCCACCGTTCTTCAGCCTCGGCCAGCGCGCGCATTGCCTCGCACAGAGTCGGGCAGATGTGGTTTTGGCCGACGCGACCGCAGAAGCAGAACTGCAGGAAGCCGGTTTCGTGCGGAACGGCGAGTTTTGGCGCCGTGAACCGGACGGCGCAGCGCATCTACCCGCCGGCATCGCGAAGATTACGTATACGTCAGGCACCACCGGCATGCCGAAGGGCGTGTGCCTGAGCGCCGCGTCGCTGCTGCGTGTGGCCTGCGAGCTCGAGCGGGCGAGCCAGGCGGCAGCGCCGCAACGATATCTGGCGGTTCTCCCCTTAGCGGTTTTGTTGGAAAACCTCGGTGTCTATGCGGCGCTGATCGCCGGCGCCACCGTAATCGTGCCACCCCAGCGACAATTGGGCATCAGCGGTGCGTCCGGCGTCGACTGGCCACGCTGGCTCGGGGCATTGGCGATGAGCGGCGCGCAGAGCCTGATCCTGGTTCCACAGTTGCTGCTCGGTCTGGTCACGGCGCTCGAACGTGGCGCGATTTCCGCTGCCGCTTTTCGCTTCGTCGCCGTCGGTGGCGCCCGCGTGTCTGTCGATCTGCTGCGGCGTGCTGCCGCCGTTGGTCTGCCCGTGTACGAGGGCTACGGGCTGTCGGAATGCGCATCGGTGGTCTGTCTGAACCGTCCGGGCGCGAACCGCCCCGGCAGCGTCGGCCGACCGTTGCCGCATGTCGAGGTCGACCTCGCCGCTGATGGCGAGGTGCTGGTCAGCGGCCCGGTCCAGCTTGGTTATCTCGGTGAACCGCCTGTTGCGGGTCGATGGTGGCCGACCGGCGACATCGGCGAATTCGATGCCGACGGTTACCTGTATCTGCGCGGTCGGAAAAAGCATCAGTTCATCACCAGCTTCGGCCGCAACGTCAATCCCGATTGGGTCGAAGGCGAACTGACCCAGTGCGGTGACATTGCCCAGGCCTTCCTGCACGGCGAAGGCTTGCCCCGCAACATTGCGCTGCTCTGGCCGTTGGACCCGGGCTGTCGCGACGAATTGCTCGCTGCGGCAGTCGCGCGCGTGAACGCGAGCTTGCCCGACTACGCACGGGTCCATGTCTGGATGCGATTATCCGAACCCTTCACCGCCGCCAATGGGCTGCTGACGATGAACGGCCGACTGCGCCGGGATGAGATTCGCGCGCGCTACGGCACGACGCTGGCGGAACTTGCGGCCGAACCAGGAGCAGTTGGATGAGCTTTTTCGAAGACCTGCAGACGGCAACACGCGACGAACGCGAGGCGCTCTTCGGCGTTGAAGTGATCCGCGAGGCGCTTGCAGGGCACGTGAGTCTCGACAGCTATCGGGCCTTTCTGACTCAGGCGTACCACCACGTGCGGCACACGGTCCCGCTGCTGATGGCGTGCGGCGCGCGCCTGCCGCCGCGCCTGGAATGGCTGCGTGGTGCAGTTTGCGAATACATTCGGGACGAATACGGCCACGAGCAGTGGATTCTGAACGACATCGCACACTGCGGCGGTGACGTTGCGGCCGTGCGCGACAGTCAACCGTCGCTGCCGATCGAACTGATGGTCGGCTTCCTGTACGACGTTATCGCGCGCGGCAATCCGGTCGGCCTGTTCGGCATGGTCAACGTGCTCGAAGGCACCAGCATTGCGCTCGCGAGCGTCGCGGCCAACACGATCCAGCAACGGCTCCAGCTCCCCACGGACGCTTTCAGTTACCTCTATTCCCACGGCGCGCTCGACCAGGGCCACATGCAAACCTACCGGGGTTTGATGGATCGCCTCGACGACGCCGCCGACAGGACCGCCGTCGTGCATGCGGCGAAGGTCGTCTACCGCCTGTATGCGCAAATGTTTCGCGAACTGCCGCGTACGCCGGCGCACGGTGAGCCGTATGCGGCCGGCTGATTGCCGCGCTGTATTGACCGGCGCAAGCGGCGGCATCGGCATGGCGCTGGCGGAACAGTTCTGCGCGGGCGGCGCGCAGGTGCTGGCGGTGTGCAGACGAAGCGAAGCACTCGCGGATCTGCAGCGCCGTTTTCCCCAACAGGTACATGTTGTCGCGGCTGATCTGTGCGAATCCGGAGGTCGTCGGGTGGTCGTGGAGGCGGCGCGCACGCTCGGCGCAGTCAATGTCCTGATCAACGCGGCAGGCATCAACAGGTTCGCGATGTTCGAACAGGTGAGCGAAGAAGAAGTCGGCGATCTGCTCGGGCTGAATGTCACCGCTACCGTGCAGCTGACGCGGACGATGCTGCCGCTGCTGCGTACGCAGCCGCGCGCGCTGATCGTCAACGTTGGCTCGACGTACGGCTCCATCGGTTACCCCGGCTATGCAATCTACAGCGCGAGCAAGTTCGCGCTGCGTGGTTTCTCGCAAGCGCTGCGGCGTGAACTGGCGGACTCCGGCATACACGTTCTTTACGTTGCGCCGCGGGCAACGCGTACCCCGATGAATGGCAGCGCGGCGATGGCGTTGAACGCGGCCCTGAAGACGCGTGTCGACCGTCCCGAGTACGTCGCCCGTGCCGTGATCAAGGCGGTGGAGCGGGGCATCAACGATCTGTACGTCGGCTGGCCGGAGAAATTCTTCGTCCGGCTCAATGGCCTTTTGCCGCGCGTGGTCGACCGTGCGTTGAGCAAGCAACTTCCGCTGATTCAACACTTCAGTCGCTTTCAGCATGACGAGGAGATTCCGCAATGATCCGACGACTGTTGCTGGTGCCGCTGCTGCTCTTGTTCAGCTCCCCGACATGGGCGCTCAACGACGCACAGGCCAATCAAGTGGCCGCCATCGCGACGCGCTGGGCGCAGATTCAGTATCAGACGCCGGCCCGGCTCAGGGCCGATGAGTTCGAAAAACTCGCCGCACAGACGAACGCGCTGACGCAAGCGCAGCCCGACGCCGCAGAGGCTTGGATCTGGTACGGCATCGTGTTGAGCAGCTGGGCTGGTGCGAAAGGTGGCTTCAGCGCACTGGGCAAAGTCAAACAAGCCCGTGCAGCGTTGCAGAAATCCCTCGAGATAGATGCATCGGCACTTGATGGTTCGGCCTATACAAGCCTGGGTGCGCTGTACGACGAAGTGCCGGGCTGGCCGATCAGTTTTGGCGACTCGCACGAAGCCGAAAAGCTGCTTCGCAAAGCACTGGACCTGAATCCGTCCGGCATCGACACTCTGTACTTCTGGGGCGACCATCTGTATCGACAGGACCGTTTTGCCGACGCGCGTGACGCGTTGCGAAAGGCGAAGCGGGCCCCGCCGCGGCCCGGACGCCAACTCGCCGATGAAGGCCGACGCAAGGATATCGATGCGTTGCTGATTCAGGTCGAGAAGAAACTGAATTAACCACAACACCGCGATGCGTCTGCTGCTAGTCGAAGACGATCCGGCCCTCGGCGAGGGCGTGCGCGTCGGTTTGCGGCAGGCGGGCTACACGGTCGATTGGCTGCAAGACGGTGTCAGCGCCGTGCATGCACTGCTCAGTGAAACGTTCGACCTGGTCGTGCTCGACCTCGGTCTGCCGCGACTCGACGGTATCGACGTCCTGCGGCAGTTGCGCGCGGGCGGATCGACGTTGCCGGTACTCGTACTCACAGCACGCGATGATACCGAGGCACGTGTCGGCGGACTCGATGCGGGTGCGGACGACTATCTCGTCAAGCCCTTTGATCTGGATGAGTTGAAGGCACGAATACGCGCGCTGCTGCGGCGCAGCGCCGGCCGATCGCAGACGTTGATCGAACATGCCGGCGTGACGCTCGACCCTGCGACGCAACAGGTTGGATACCAGGGCAAACTGGTACCGATCACGCCCAAGGAATATCTGCTGCTGCATGAACTGCTGGCTCAGCCGGGCAAGGTCTTCACGCGCGAGCGGCTCGCGCAGCTGCTGTACGGCTGGGACGAGCAAGCCGAAAGCAACACGCTGGAAGTTCTGATCCACCATCTGCGCAGGAAGCTGTTCAGCGACCTGATACGAACGGTACGCGGCATCGGGTATCTGGTCGAAGCGGAGCTATGACGTCGCTGCGGCGGCGCACGCTCGCGCTGGTGCTTGGGCTGCTGCTGCTCGTCACTCTGCTGGTCGCGTTGTACAACTTCCACGACAGCAACCACGAACTCGGGGAAATCTACGACGCCCAGTTGGCGCAAACCGCGCGGCTGCTGCAGGGCGCGATGCGGATGTCGCTGGCGAGCGAGACCCGCGAGCCGTTGTATCGCGCATTCAATGATGCGCTCAGCCGCGCCGACGGCCATCACACGATCGGTCATCCGTACGAACGCAAGATGGCGTTCCAGGTATGGAGCGAACAGGGCGCGAGCCTCGTGCATTCGGCCAGCGTGCCGTCGTTCGAGGCGCCGTTGCGAACGCCGGGCTTCTCCAATTTGGAGGTGGGCGAGCATCGCTGGCGAGGCTTCCTGCTGCCGGACGACGAGCAGGGGTTGTTGATCTGGGTCGGCGAACGCGACGATGTACGACAGGATCTGGCCAGCCGCATCGTGCGGCACACACTGGAGCCGAGCCTGTTCGGCGTCGTGCTGCTGACCGTGCTCGTGTGGCTCGCGATCGGTTGGGGTTTGCGGCCGCTGCAGGACATGGCTCAGATGATCCGCGGCCGGCACGCCGAATCGCTGGAGCCGCTACGACTGGTGCCGGTACCAATCGAGCTGGAGCCAATGCAAGCAGCGCTGAATCGTCTGTTGTCGCAGGTCGAGACGATGCTGCAGCGCGAACGCCGCTTCATCGCCGACGCGGCTCACGAAATGCGTACGCCGCTGGCCGTACTGCGTATCCATGCGCAAAATGCGATGCAGGCGGCATCCGACAATCAGCGCCGCGAATCACTCGACCTGATGATCGGCGGCGTCGATCGACTGACACGCGTCCTAAACCAGTTGTTGACGATGGCGCGTGTCGAGCCGGAACTCGCGAAACGGAACTGGCGACGCGTCGACTTGGAATCGGTGCTGCGCGAGACGCTCGTGGAGCTGACGCCGTGGATTCTGCGCAAGGGGCTCGACGTTTCCTTCGACGTGGCCGGGACCAATTTCAGCATAATCAGCGATGCAGGCGCCATTGGCATTGCGTTGCAGAATCTCGTGACCAACGCGGTCAATTTTTCGCCGTCGGGCGGGCACATAAAGGTGGCGCTCGGCGAGGAAGAGACTCATTTCGTGCTGAGCGTCGAAGACCAAGGACCTGGCATCGATGAGCAAAAGCTCGCGCGTCTGTTCGAGCGCTTTTACACGAACGCGAACCCGGAAGGTGCTGGCTTGGGTCTCGCCATCGTCGAAATGATCGCTGATCGATTGGACGGTCAGATCACCATCGAAAATCGCGCCGAAGGTGGGGTGCGTGCGACGCTGCGCTTGCCGAAAGTCGTCCGGTAGCAAGCCGACTGGCAGATTTCAGCCGCCCGGTCCCGCCGCGCTAGCGAGGTGAACGGCCCCTTTGACGGCCTCGCAATCACTGGCACCCTACCGAATCAGGGTGTCTAATCGGGTGATGGACTATGCGTAACAGGAGGGCTTGAGTCATGAAGAGGTACTACTTCATCGGCGATGATCTCAATGTTGTTGCAACGGCCGAAACCGCGCTCATCGGCAAAGGGATCGCCGCCGAACAGATTCACACCCTGAGTCTCGATGACACCAACGCCGAGCAACGGCAACTGCACGACGTTCAGTCGCTGATGAAGCGCGACGTGGTTCACTCCGCCGAAATTGGTGCCTTGATCGGACTGGTAGCAGCGGCTGCTGCGATCGCAGTGGCCCAACTGAGCGGATTTGCCGCACGGATAGGTTGGGCACCATTCATATTTCTCGCCATCGTGTTGCTCGGCTTTTTCACCTGGGAGGGCGGGTTGATCGGAATGCACCTACCGAATTCGCGGTTCCGTCGCTTCGAAAAGGCGCTCAATGCCGGTGAGCACGTGTTCTTCGTTGACGTTGCACCCGCAGACGAGGGCACGGTGCGTCAGGTGATGTCTGCACACGGGCAATTGCGCGCCGCCGGTACCGGGTCTTCGTCGCCGCGTTGGCTCGTCGGTCTGCAGCACAACGCGCGCCGATTCTTTCAGTGGGCGCCTTGAGGCGGCAGGCGCAATAGACAAACGCAGTAAGGGGACAATCGATGTCGATGTCGTTGACAGACGCGGTCACGCGCGGGATGACGCTCGCCTATCACGCACAATTGCAACCCGACGTTCCGGCAGTAGTTACGCAATTTGGTGATCGAACGTTTGCCGAACTCAATGGAAACGCAAATCGGTTGGTGCGCGCACTGCGCAGCGTCGGTATCGGCGACGGTGATTCCGTTGCGGTGGTGATTCGCAACCGACCGGAGTTCGTCGAAGCGCTCGCCGCAGCCGATCGCAGTGGCATTCGTTTCACCCCGATCAACTACCACTTGAAGGCCGAGGAAATCGGCTACATCGTCGACAACTGCGAAGCGAAGGCGTTCATCGCCGAGGCATCGCTTGGAACGATTCCAACGGACGCATTGCCGTTCGCGCCCAATGTACGGCTGGCGCTGTCGGTCGGAGGCGCGATGGAGGGTTTCGATTCGTACGAAGCCACCATCGATCGATACGACGCGACCGACATCGACGATCCGAGTCTTGGCAGCCGGATGCTGTACACCTCCGGCACCACCGGCCGCCCCAAAGGCGTGTATCGCGACGCGCGCGAACCCGCTGCACCGCAATGGCAAGGCACGCTGGCCCACTATCGGCCCGGCGAGGACGTGAATCTATGTACCGGGCCCGCGTATCACGCGGCACCGCTGCTGATCAACATCATCCTGCCGCTCGCCTCCGGCGTGACCGTGGTGATGATGGAACGTTGGGATGCCGAGGAGACGCTACGGCTGGTGCAGGCGCATCGCGTCACGCACACGCACATGGTCGCGACGATGTTCCATCGGCTGTTACAACTACCGGAAGAGTCGCGGCGCCAGTACGACACGTCGAGCATGCGGCTGATCATTCACGGCGCGGCGCCGTGTCCGGTGCACGTGAAACGATCGATGATCGACTGGTTCGGCCCGATCGTGTGGGAGTACTACGCGGCCACCGAGGGCGGCGGCGGATTCATCATCGGTTCCGAAGAATGGTTACAGAAGCCGGGCAGTGTCGGACGCCCCGGCCCCGAATTCGACAACCGGATTCTCGACGACGACGGCAACGAAGTACCGGCGGGTACGGTAGGAACGATCTATATGCGCGCCCCTGCGCAAGGTCGTTTTCAATACTTCAAGGACAACGCGAAGACGGCGAGTTCGTATCGCGGCGAACACTTCACGCTTGGCGACATGGGTTATTTCGACGCGGATGGCTATCTGTTCTTAACCGGGCGATCGGCCGAGCTGATCATTTCGGGTGGCGTGAACATCTATCCGCAGGAAGTCGACAACGAACTGCTGAAACATCCCAGCGTCCTCGACGTCTGCACGATCGGCATACCGAACGACGAATGGGGCGAAGCGGTGAAGTCTGTCGTTCAGTTGCGCCCCGGACATGAACCGTCACAGGCGCTGACGGATGATCTGATGGCCTGGACCCGCGCTCGACTGGCCACTTTCAAGTGTCCGCGCTCGATCGACTATTCGCGCGATCTACCGCGGTTGCCTTCCGGCAAGATCCAGCGTCGCCTGGTCCGCGAGCCTTACTGGCAAGGCCGCAGCGGCTGAGCCGCATCGTCACCCCGCCAGCAGGCTCGCCGCACGAATCTCGTGAATCTCGTCGCGCAGCTGCGCAGCTTCTTCGAACTCCAGATTGCGCGCATGTTCGAGCATTTGCTCTTCCATCGCGCGCAATAGTTTGCCTAGCGCCTTCGGGTCGGTCGGCAGATCGCTCCGATAGCGCTTGCCGGGCTCGGCAACCTTTCGCTTCGGCATCTGGCCCGGCATCGGTGCGCGCGCCCCCTCCATGATGTCGGCAACCGATTTCTGAATACTCCTCGGCGTAATGCCATGCGCCTCGTTGAACTCGATCTGTTTGTTGCGGCGTCGTTCCGTCTCGCCAATCGCGCGCTGCATCGATCCGGTCATCCGATCCGCGTAAAGAATCGCGCGACCGCGCAGGTTGCGCGCCGCGCGACCGATCGTTTGAATCAGCGAACCGCCGGAGCGCAGAAAGCCCTCTTTGTCTGCATCGAGAATCGCGACGAGCGACACCTCCGGCATGTCCAGCCCTTCCCGCAGCAGATTGATCCCGACCAACACGTCGAACTCACCCATGCGCAGATCACGAATGATCTCCATGCGCTCGATGGTGTCGATGTCGGAGTGCAGGTAGCGCACACGGATGCCGTGTTCATCGAGATACTCGGTCAGATCCTCGGCCATGCGTTTGGTCAAGGTGGTCACCAGCACACGATCGCCGAGCGCTACCGTCTGCTGAATCTGATTGAACAGATCATCGACCTGCGTCGACGCGGGACGTATGTCGATCATCGGATCGATCAGACCGGTGGGCCGTACCACCTGCTCCACCACCTGCCCCGCATGCCTCGCCTCGTATGGGCCCGGTGTCGCCGACACGAAGATCATCTGCGGCGCGAGCCGTTCCCATTCCTCGAACCGCAACGGGCGATTGTCGAGGGCCGACGGCAAACGAAAGCCGTATTCGACGAGCGTTTCTTTGCGTGAGCGATCACCTTTGAACATGCCGCCGATCTGCGGAACCGTCACGTGCGATTCGTCAACCACGAGCAACGCATCCTTGGGTAGATAATCGAACAGCGTCGGCGGCGGCTCGCCGGGCTGGCGTCCGGACAGATAGCGCGAATAATTTTCGATGCCGTTGCAGAAACCGAGTTCCCTGATCATTTCGAGATCGAAGCGGGTTCGCTGCTCCAGGCGCTGCGCCTCAACGAGTTTGTTGTGCTGCGTCAGATACGCCAATCGATCTGCCATCTCGACCTTGATGTCGTCGAGCACAGCGAGGATCCGCTCGCGCGGCGTCACGTAGTGTGTCTTCGGAAAGATCGTGTAGCGCGGCACACGGTTGATCACTTCGCCGGTCAATGGATCGAAGACCGACAAGTTGTCGATCTCGTCGTCGAACAGCTCGACGCGTACCGCTTCTTTCTCGGACTCCGCCGGAAAGATGTCGATGACGTCGCCGCGAACACGGTAGCTGCCGCGCTGAAACGCCATGTCGTTGCGCGTGTACTGCAATTCCGCGAGCCGCACCAGGATATAGCGTTGATCGACCTGATCGCCGCGATCCAGGTGCAGCACCATCTTCAGATACGAGCCCGGATCGCCGAGGCCGTAAATCGCCGACACCGAGGCGACGATGATCGTGTCGCGACGCTCGATGATCGCCTTCGTCGCCGACAACCGCATCTGTTCGATGTGGGCGTTGACCGACGAATCCTTCTCAATATAGGTATCAGACGACGGGACGTAGGCTTCCGGCTGGTAGTAGTCGTAATACGAAACGAAGTACTCGACCGCGTTGTGCGGGAAGAACTCCTTGAACTCGCCGTACAGCTGAGCGGCCAACGTCTTGTTCGGCGCGAGCACGAGCGTGGGACGCTTGACGGCTTCGATGACGTTTGCGATGGAGAAGGTGTTGTGGACGATCAGTCCGCCATGCCCCGCGTAGAACGTCTCGGGCCCTGGAACCGAAAGGTCGTACACGTATGGGTGCTCGTAGCGAACCGCCTCAACGCGGCCGACCGGCGTCCATCGGATCGAACACAACGCGCACAAGGATTTCCAGGTAGCCCACCACGCGATATCGGTGACCGACGCTTGCTTCGCGACCACTTCGAGTCGATCGAGAATGCAGCGAAGCAGCGTGCGACTCGGTTGTCGCTTGCCGCCTTCGATCATGCTGATCATCGGTCGCGAGCACAGTGCCAGATCGGCAACGTCGTTCTGATGCATTGAAAGCAGCTGTCGCAAGCGTCTCAGGTCCCGTCCATCGATCGGGACCAAATCCACATTCGTATTTCCGTCGCGGGTGGAAAACGACGCGAGCCGCGCCGCTTTCTCAGGGTGCGCAAAACCGATGCACTCGGCAAAGCTCGCGAGGTCTCCCGCGCCCGAGATGACCACCGTGTTGTAGAACGCGCCGGGATGTTCGCTGTTTGTCGCGCGTTTCCAGTTGCGGCGAATCCGCGCGTGGACTCCGAAGCGTTTCAGCGCGTATGCCAGGTCGGATGCGAGGGTTTCGCTGGCCGTGGTGGTGGTCACTTCGCCATTGCTCTCGACTGTGCCGTCGCCATCGAAGTAACCACGCAGCAACAGTCCCAAAGAATGGTCCGACAAACGCGGCCAGAAATCCGGTAAATGCTTTTTCGCGGCAGTCGAGCCACACGTCTTGCGCATCAGATGCGCCAACGCCGTCGAAGAGATTTGATAATCCGACGACGGGCGTACGGAAAATGGAACACCCAGTTCAGTCATCGCATTTTCGATCTCGGCGCGCAGCACCGGGTGACGATTCGCGACACTGAAATAACCCGCTTGGGCATTTCCTTCGGCGATGTAGAGACCAAACCACGTCAATATCGAATCGCTCAGGAGCAGCCGCGCGGGCAGTCGACAGGATGGCTTCTTCCCGCCAATCGACGTGTCGCCATCACGCGCCGCGGCCTCGAGAACACCGGCCTCTTCAACGAGGCGCAGGTAGTGGCGCACCTTGATGCCCGATCCGCGAACACGTTGCCGGATCGCGAATAACTTGGCGTATGGATTGAGCCCAACGCCTGGCAATCCAACCATCAGCTTGGTGCGCCCTCCCGACTCTATGTAACGGTCGACCGCGGCTTCGTCGAACACAGACAGATCGGAATCTCCAAAGTAGGGAATGATATCGAGATATTCGAGACTCTCGGTTGCCTCTAACGAGTCAGGGGTAGGCACGCAATCTCGCGGCTGAACCTCGTCCGTACGCACCAACGTCGGTTTGCCGTCGCGCAGCACCCACAGATTATGGTCGCCGGTCAGCGTCACGGCGCGGCCGCATCGCGTCGTTAGGCGGAACATCCGGCCAGGAGCGCGATGCCGCAGGAACGCGCCGACTTTGTGGAGCCCGGACTGTCCGTCGGCCGGATCGTAGGCTTCCGTCAGATACGTCGCATTGAGGCAGTCGTATCGCTCGGTGTCGCCCTCAGCTGCCAAATCCGGCTTCGACTCAATCAGACCATCGATGAACGGGCCCGCGCGAACGATCTCCACACGCTCTTGACCATCGACCAATCGAACGAGGTAAATCGGATCGTCGTACCCGATGCTCTTACCCGACCCGGTCACACCCAGCAGCGTCTGCGACGCGAGCCCCGACTCGAGCCCATCGATCATCTTCGCGATCGCCTCAGGCTGGTCGCCTGCGGGCTTGTACCGCGAGACCACTTCAAACTGATTGACTGCTCGAGACATGAAGGTACCGTCGTTGGCTGGCGGGGATTGTAACCTCGCCTACATGGGGGACTGCATTGCCGGACTCAACTCTCCTGACAGCTACGGTGTTGCGCCTGCCTGGCGGGCGCGATCTCGCATTTGGCGAATTCGGTGACCCGGACGGATTGCCGGTGTTCGCGTTTCATGGCACGCCGGGGTCACGCCTGCAGATCAAGCCGCCACCAAGCGCACCGCTGCCGCCGGGCTATCGCTTGATCGCACCCGACCGTCCCGGCTACGGCCACTCGACATTCGATCCGAACCGGCGGCTCGCCGACTGGCCGAACGACGTCGCGGCAATCGCCGATTACCTCGGCATCGATCGCTTCGGCGTAATGGGCATCTCGGGCGGCGGACCTCACGTGCTCGCGTGCGCGCACGCACTCGCGCCGCGGCTGATCGGCGTCGCCTGTGTCAGCGGCGTGGGACCTTTGTATGACCCCGCCGCGATGGACGGCATGCTGAGACTGAACCGCTGGCTCACGCGGCTATCGAAACACGGCGGCTTCCTACTGCGAATGCTGATGCAACTGCAACTCAGGGCGATGCATCGCAACCCCTCCCGGGTGCTGGACGCGATGGCGCGCCAACTGCCGCCGTACGATCAGGCCGTCGTTGCCGAGCCCGAGTTCCGGGAGATGATGATGGAGGACCTGCGCCGCACGCCGTCGACTGCCGGTCTCGCTGCCGCGCAGGACTTCAAGTTGTTCGGTTCGGGTTGGGGATTCAGGTTCGAGGACATCCCCGGACCGGTGCATTTTTTTCAAGGCGACGTGGATCGCAACGTTCCGGTGCAGCACGCGCAGATGATGGCGGCCCGGGTGCCCGGCGCGGTCCTGCATCGTTATCCGGGCGAGGGACATTTCATGGTGTTCAAGCGGTTGGACGAAATTCTGACTACGACATTTGGCAGCGTCTGAGTTGGCGCACTTGCAAATCGATCGACGCCCATTAAACTGACGCGCTCCCGTATTCCGCCTTAGCTCAGTTGGTAGAGCAGCTGACTGTTAATCAGCGGGTCGTTGGTTCGAGTCCAACAGGCGGAGCCAATCTCTTCAACGACTTACCCGCTCGCTCTCTCAACTCAATCTCGCCTCTGTGGGGATTTTGCGGGCAATGTTTGGACGCTCTCAGCCTCCTGAGTACGATCAAATCAGGGCGCCGCCCTTCCCTCTCACAGACGCGCTCCGCAGCCTCGATGAGGCGGCCCAGCTCAGGCGCCGAATAGTATGTCGTCATCCGTGCAGATTTGTGCCCTAGCAAGTCCTGGCGGTCCTCGAAGCTCACTCCGGTTGCCCGGAGGCGGCGTCCGAAAGTGCGCTTCAAGTCGTGCACACGGACGAACCTCGCAGCAGCTTCCCTAAAAGTGCGCGTTGGACGCACCCCGTATACCTCTGCTTGTCTGATTTCGTACGGAGGAAGCCTATGTCGGCTGGATTCGTCGCTTCGTCGCCGCGAACCATCGACAGCATCCGCGCTCACTCGGGGCACCGGAGGTCGAGGATGTCTGATACGTGATCGGCGATCCGCGACCGCGCTAAGGCATCGCAAATATATCTGCCAGCTACACACAGCAGTGCGGGTCGGCCCGTGCGCGCGCAACGGTAGGGATGGCTGGGCGGCAGGGTAGTCGGAAGTGCAGACAAACCACGAACTGGATTTCAGAACAGCGTGGGCTCGGTGGCGCCAGGTTCACGGCTATGCATCCACCAACGCCAATTGACGATGACCACAATGAAGGCAACCACACACCACACCAACGTACGCATCCAGCCCTGCTCCACAGCGTAGTCACCGGTGAACATGGGTGAGAAGAACTCACCGGACGCTGCGTTGTTCATGGCGTGAATCATCATGACCAGCAGTACGCTCTGCCCGGAGCGGTGATAGAGCCAGTTGTAGATGATCACGCCGCCCACCATATTGACCACATCGACCCATTGCGCCTCACCCGTAAGGAAAAGCGGCATATGCCAAACCACCATGATGAGCCAGAGCGGCAGCACGGCAGACAGCCGTGATCGTCCTGTCTCCAACCGGTGCAAGGCAAAACCGCGCCAGCCAGGCTCTTCCCACGCACCGCCCAATCCAGGGATCAGCAGTGCAATCGGGAAGGTCATAAAGATGGCTGGCCACCCGGCAAGTTGTTCTACGCCAGGCGCAGGTGCGCCCATCAGAACGGTCAAGTAACTCGCAAGCGCGGCCATCAGAATCGGCAGTCCCAACGCCACCAGATACCACTGCCAGCCCACTCGCCAGCGGATCATGCGCCCCAGCAAAATCTTCACCCCGGCCTTGCCTTCGCTGACGCCCAACACCACCAGCGCTGCCACAAAGGGGCCAAAGGCTGCGACGCCGATGGGACTCATACCCCACACGAGCAGTAGCGACGGCCACCAGGAAAATATATAGCTCAGAATGACGAAGCAGACCAACGGATTCCGTTTCATGAATGACGGAGCGGTATCGATCGATATCTCCTTTATCTATTCACCACCGCGGTGACGCCCGCCCGACCACACGTGGCGCGTCACGGCCAAATGCGTCAACCTCTGATCAGTATGTCGCATCCGCCAAGACAACATACCTTGCGTCATCTGCAATTGGTCCTCTGGCTTGCAGAATCGCACTTGATGATTTTCCCAGTACAGCGGGTTCCCGGCTCCGCAGCGCCAGTTGTCGGTCCATGAGACCTGAGTTCCCTCTCGTCGTTCGTCGAGCGAGGTCACTTCAATGTCTCGAACGATGCCGCCGCAGGACGGATGTTCGATTTCAGCGATGCCTCAATGGATGAAGTAACGCATCCATCATTCCCCCAGCCGCTTCGATCGCATCCCTGTCCGGCTGGGAGGCTAACGCTACCGGCGTCAGGCGCTATGCGCCCGGCGCGGCGCGGTTGAGTTATGTCGTTGGGGTGTTGAGTTTCGCCGAGGTATGGTCGGAAAGGGTCGCCACCTCGCTTTCTCCCTAGCCTTTCAGCGGCGCGATCTTCGGCCCGTTGCGCGGCACCGCGCTCTTGAAGTCACGCGGCTTGACGATCAACACGTCGCACGCGACCTCGTCGATCACCGCTTCAGCAGTGCTTCCGATGTGGAAATGACTCTGCCCGCTGCGCGATATTGCGCCCATCACCAGGAGATTGGCCTTCATCTCGTCCACGGCGGATGCGATCACGTCCGTCGGCACGCCGGTGCGAACGATCTGATCCGCTACGTCGACGCCGTGTCGCTTGCACAACCGCGCAACGGCCGCTGCAACCGCTTCCGCCGGCACCACCAGTGCCCGTGCGTTGCCCATCTCGCCGAGTATCGTCGGCGCACTTATCCCGAGCGTATCCTGCACGTGCACCGCGACGACGCGCCCGCCGAACTGCGCCTCAACAGACTCGGCAGCATTGAGCAGCTTGTCGTCGAGGCCTGACGGCTTGGCATGGGCATGGCTGGGATCGACCGCTGCCAGAATGGTCGGCCTCGTCGGTAGTCGGTCCTGCTTGACGAACCACACCGGACACGGACATTCGCGGATCAGGTCCCAATCCGAGTTGGCGAGAAACCAGCGCGCAATGCGCGAATGACGGTGCGACTCGGCGACCACCAGATCCGGCTTGGCGCTGCGCACGTAGCGCACGATCGCGTGCGCCGGCGGGAAGTCCCAGACCACCACGCAGCGCACCGATATCCCGGCCTTACGCAGTGGCTTGGCCAACGCAAGCAGCTCCGCCCGCCGCGCTTTCGCGACGTCGCGCAGGACCGCATCCGAATCGATCGCCATCGCATCAGGCGGCACCAGGAGCGGCCGCGAGAACGCGTGGAACAACGTCAGCTTGGCGCGAGTGCGCTTGGCGATAAGGGCCGCCTTCTTGAGCGCTATCTGTCTGCGCGCGGCGGGGTCGCGCACAGCAGCGACGATCGATTGCCAATGCGTAGCGGTCATAGCAAACTCTCCTTGACGGTCGTGTCAGTCAGCGTAGTGCGCGAGCGTATCACGGCACTTCAGAACGTCGTCGGCGCGCGGCACCGGGCGGGCGGCTCGCGCGCACCGCGTCCAAGCCGTTGCGCAGGGTGTCTGCCCAATCCGTCACAAGCCGTCGCGCCTCTGTTCTGTTGGTGGCCGAGTTCTGCCACGTCATACGGCCGTAATCGCGCGCCCGTTTGCGGTCGACGGCGCGGCCGAGAATTTCGTTGGTGTCGGCGTCATAGATTTCCAGATACAGCGTCATCGCGCCGGCGGTCGTCGCAAACGTTCGTGACCGGCCCGACTCCGCTGCCGCGGGCGCCTTGATGTCGAGATCGATGATCGCCGGCGCGGTCGCGCAAAGCGGCAATGACAGTGCGATGGAAAGCAGACTGATCGCGGTTAGCCCAGCGCTGCGACGGCTCATGATCGTCTCCGAGTGTTGGTCGAGTGGGTGGTACAGACAGCGTGCAACGTATCGCAACTCCGTCGTCTCGGCGAGTTTGCGCGTGCCGAGATTCGATCCGACGGATTGCGCGACCAATCGGGCACGTATGCACCGTCTCGAGTTGGCCATTTGCCGCCCGGAGTTCGATGCGCGTACGCTGCGTTTGTACAGATCAACTTCACCGGTACTTGGAGACGAGCGCCATGCCCAACGTTCCTACTAAGCTGCCCCGCTACCGCGACCTGCCCGTCGTGCCCGGCAATCCGCCGAAGAGCGCGTGGGGATTATTCGGCGCCGACGACAACGTTGGCATGTTCAATCTGCAGACACCTGAAATCGTAATCGCCGCAGCGAAGCTCGTGCGCAAAGGCGCGGTGTTCGCGATGAACTGGGAACAGGAGAAGCCGAACCCTCCGCTGTTCGGGCGCGGCAGGTTTCGGCACACGGTATTCCGCGACATTCCGGTCGGGCATCACGGCGACGACTGCCTCGACAATTTCTTCACGCAGGCATCGAGCCAATGGGACGGGCTCACTCACGTCGGCGACTACGAGCACGGATTCTGGGGCGGCGTGAGGAATGAGGACCTGCGCGCGAGCCAGGACAAATCTCGACTCGGTATCGACCATTGGGCACGGCGCGGTATCGCCGGGCGTGCGGTGGTGCTCGACGTTGCGGGCTTCCGCGCGTCGCAGGGTCGTCCGATCGACTGTGACGCGAGCGACGTGATCACCGTGGCCGACCTCGAGGGCACCGTTCGTGCGCAGAAGGTCGACCTGAAGCCGGGCGACGTGTGGATCATCCATTTGGGCTGGATCGCGTGGTACGAACAGCAGGCACCGCAGAAGAAGCAGCAGATGTCCGTCACCACGACATTGAAGACGCCGGGCATCGAATGCAGCGAAGGGATGGCGGAGTGGATCTTCGACCGGCATCCGGCCGCGCTGTGCTCGGACAATCCGGCCCTCGAATCGTGGCCGCCGCCGAACTTCATGGATCCCGACGGATTTCTGCACCACTGGATCATCGGCCGTTTTGGCATGGCGATCGGCGAGATGTTCCAGACCACGAAGCTCGCGGCGGATTGCGCAAGCGACGGCGTCTACGAAGGCTTCTTCGTTTCTGCGCCCCTCAATATTGCCGGTGGGACCGGAAGTCCACCGAATGCGTTGGTAATCAAATGATCCGGGTGGCGCCGAGCGAAGTCGCGGACGGAACGTCCCTGCAGGCAGCAATACGCCCGACGGGCGCAACTGACTTGACCTGTTAAGCATCGGCAACGCCGACAGGAGACGAACATGGCACTGCGATTCGGACCCGAGTTTGCGGAAGCGACATACGTCGCTCACGCATTCGACGAGCATCGGGTCGACCTCGGTGAGATCACGCTGAACTATGCGGTGGCCGGCGATCCGAACGCGCCAGCGCTGCTGCTGATTCCGGGACAGACGGAATCGTGGTGGGGCTACGAACAGGCGCTGGAACATCTCGGCAAACACTTTCGCGCGTACGCCGTCGATCTGCGTGGCCAAGGCCGTACCAGCCGCACGCCGGGGCGCTACACGCTCGACAACATGGGCAACGACCTGGTTCGGTTCATCGATGCGGTGATCGGGCGTGCGACGCTCGTCAGCGGCCTGTCGTCCGGCGGCGTACTGGCCGCTTGGCTGTCGGCGTATGCGAAGCCGGGACAGCTGCGCGGCGCGCACTACGAAGATCCGCCGCTGTTTTCCTCCGAGGTGAACACGTCGTGCGGACAATCGATCCGGCAGGGGATCGGATCGATGTTCGCACTGTTCTCGAAATACCTGGGCGATCAATGGAGCGTCGGTGACTGGGCGGGCCTGCGCGCGGCGGCACCGCGCGAACTCATTCCGTGGCTCGCGGTGGTTCGCGTGTTCCCCGAGGAGCCGCCGCAAAACCTCAAGGAATACGACCCGGAGTGGGGCCGTGCGTTCTTCAGCGGCACGGTCGCCGCAAGTTGTGATCACGCCCGAATGCTCGCAAGCGTGAAGGTGCCCGTGCTGTTCACGCACCACATGCGCCACGTGGAGGAAACAACCGGCCTGCTGATCGGTGCGATCTCGGATGTCCAGGCGGCGCGTGTGCGCGAACTGGTGACGGGTGCGGGTAATCGCTTCGACTATCAGTCCCATCCACAGATGGGGCATTCGATGCATGGTCAGGATCCGGCGCTGTTCAGCCGGATTCTCGTTGAATGGGCAGCGACGCTGGCAGCGGGTTGATCACCGAGTGAGCCGCGTCAACGCGCGTCCCCATCGAAGGGTTACGCCGCTCGCACAATGTCGTGTGCTATGTTCGCGGATCGCGAAGCAGGATTCACGTCAGGGGGTGAGATGAGTGAATACGCATTCAAATCCGCAGTTGAACTGGCGCAGTCCATTCGATCGAAAGCCGTCAGCTCGCTGGAGTTGACCGATATGTATATCCAGCGGGTCGAGACAATCGATCCGGACATCAACGCGGTGGTGGTGAAAGACTTCGAACGTGGCCGGAAAGCCGCAAAGGAAGCAGATGCCGCGCTCGCGAAGGGGCGCAGTCTCGGTCCGCTGCATGGTGTGCCGATGACGATCAAAGAGGCATACGACATCGAGGGTCTGCCAACCACCTGGGGTGTGCCTGCATTCCGGAACAACATTGCCTCGAGCGACGCTGATGTGGTGATCCGATACAAACGCGCTGGCGCGCACTTCATTGGTAAAACCAACGTACCGCTGAACCTCGCAGATTTTCAGAGTTTCAACGACATCTACGGGACCACCAACAACCCGTGGAATCTTCAGCGTATTCCCGGCGGATCTTCCGGCGGTTCTGCCGCCGCGCTGGCGGCAGGTCTAACCGGGCTGGAAGCGGGTTCCGATATCGGCGGGTCGATCCGGAACCCGGCGCACTTCTGCGGCGTCTACGGACACAAGCCCACGTGGGGCGTGGTGTCGGATCGGGGCCATTCGCTACCGGGGCAGTTCGCGCCCGCGGACATTGCTGTAGTGGGCCCGATGGCGCGCAGCGCCGAAGATTTGCGAGTCAGCATGGAAGCGATCGCGGGCGCCGGCCGCTCCGATGCGGTAGGTTGGCAACTGAATCTGCCGCAGCCGAAAAAAACCCGGTTGCGGGATTTCCGCGTGGCTATCTGGTGCGACGATGCGATGGCACCCGTCGCCAGAGAAATAGCGGATCGTGTGCAGTCGATCGGCGACACGCTGACCAAACTCGGCGCGACAGTTTCCGACTCTGCGCGCCCGAAGATCGATCTCAACGAAAGCCACGATGTCTACAACAGCCTGTTGTGGGGCGTGATGTCAGGCGGCATGCCGCCCGACGAGAAGGCGCGGCTGCGCGCAGAGGCGGCGACGCTCGATCCCAACGACCGAAGCATTCCCGCGAATCTGGCTCGTTACGCCGTTCAGGAGCACGGCGTCTGGACCGTAAGCAACAACAAGCGCTATTTGTTGCGCCAGGCATGGCAGGCATTCTTCCAAGACTGGGACATTCTGATCTGCCCGCAAACGGCCACCACGGCGTTTCCGCACGATCACGGAGACTACCTGCACCGCACACTCACGGTGAATAACGAATCGCAGGATTACTTTCAGCAGATCTTCTGGGCGGGACTGATCACGGTGGCACACCTTCCCAGCACGGTGTTCCCCACCGGTGTTTCGAAGGAGCGGCTGCCGATCGGGTTGCAGGCCGTCGGCGCGGAGTTCTGCGACTACTCGACGATCGAATTCGCTCGGCTGGTCGCGCAAGAGATCGGCGGGTTCGTGCCGCCGCCGGCATACACCTAGCGGCACAATTCCCGCGCTCGCGGCCCGCTTTGGGCTGCTCAGGCGATCGCGTAGAATACGGCGGCGTCACCGAAGACGCAGTTGCGTCCGTCTGTGGAAAGTCGCGAAGTGAGCCTTGCCGCCATCTCGCGCCATGACCGGTAGGCAACGGTCGTTCCGGAAGCGGTGGAGTCTGAGTCAAAGGCTTCGTGCAACACCAGCCAGTCGCTGGGAATCCTTCGAATGCATTCTTCAATGTCGTTGTGCTGCTCCTGGCTGCCGGCCCCTTGTGGCGTCCTGCGAAGTTCTAGCATCCGCTGTTGGCTGATATCGAAGCATCGACGGTGGCGTCCCAGGCACGCACCTCCCCGTGTACCTCGATCTGATTTAGGCTGCTCTCGTCGATCGTTGGAGAGAAGCCATGACGTTGATGGAAACGGCACAGCTGTTAGGCAACTTCGGGGAGTTCATCGGCGCACTCGGAGTTGTCATCACGCTGTTCTACCTCGCGGTGCAGGTGCGCCACAGCAAAAGTATCAGTGGGCGCAAATACGCGAGCGCTGGAGCGACTTGCCGAAGCCGGGATCGAGCCATCGGTCGGTAGCGTCGGTGATTCCTACGACAACGCATTGGCCGAGTCGATCATCGGGTTGTACAAGACTGAGTTGATCCGTCAGCGAGGTCCATGGAGAAATCTGGAGGACGTCGAGTTCACCACCCTCACCTGGGGCGACTGGTTCAACAACCGCCGATTGTTCGAACCCATCGGCAATGTGCCGCTGGCGGAGCTGGAACTCGCGTACTATCAATCCGGAGAGTCGGCCATGGCGGCTTGACTCAAACCCACGAGTCTCCGGGAGACCCGGCGCGATTCAGTCGATCTCTACGGTCCTTCATTGTTCGACCGGCGCAACCTGCAGAATCACCTGCTAGGAGGAAGGGTCGTGTAATCCACAGTTGGAATCGCTCCCATGCGTGCATTGTGTGTCGCGATGTGCCTGCCATCAACTCGTCAGCGCCGCTCGCCCCACCGACCGCGCTTGGGTGCGCTTGGAAATGCTTCTCGATGGCACAAATCCGCCAACCCAGGTGTTCGTGCCCGCAGTTGCATCGCCGTATCGTCCCCGTAGACTCGACTCGAACCACCGACGAGTTGGTTACCTCTTTGGATCGACCCTTCGCTGCCTACACGGGTGACCAGCCGTTTACCTTCGTCTGCTATGCGCACGAAGACGCCAATGTCGTGTACCCGGAACTGACGGCGTTGCGTGGCCGGGGAATCAACTTCTGGTACGACGAAGGCATTTCCGCGGGGCGCAACTGGCGCGAGGAAATTGGCCGGTCACTGCTGGGCGCGCACTGCGTGCTGTTCTACGTCTCGCCTGCGTCACTGGCTTCCGATCACTGCAATCGCGAAATCAATCTGGCGCTCGACGAGGGCAAACGCGTCGTTCCGGTATACCTCGAGCCAACCGAGCTGACACCGGACCTGAAGGTCGGGTTGAACCGTGTGCAGGCGCTGTGGCGCGATGGCAGCGATGATCATCGCGAGCGGCTGTTCAGGGCGCTGGCACATCAGGATGCGATGCTTTCGCCGCCTGACGTGGCTGCGCCCGCCAGATCCACGCGCCGCCGCAGCACGATCGTGGCGCTGGCCGCGGCGGCCGCACTGCTGGTTGCGCTCGGCGGTTGGTACGGGACGAGATCGACGACGACTAACGATTCTGCTCAGCCGCGACTGCCGAGTGTCGGCGTACGCCCCTTCACCGCCTCGGGCGATTCGCCGGAGCTCAGACGGTACGCGACCGCGGTGACAGAAGACCTCAAGACAGCGCTGGCCGAGATGCGCACGCCGTTGGTGTCGATGGCCGGCGATGTCGGCGCCGCACCGGACTACATCATTGGCGGCGGCCTGCGGATGGCGGATGACCGTGTGCGGATCTCGGTTCAATTGCAGCGCGCGTCCACCGGGCAGGTCGAGTGGGGCAAGACCATCGATGAACCTGCGGCGCCTGGCAGTACCGCCGAATTCGCGCGTGCGCCGTTCGTTGCGCGAATGGTCGAACGCATCGTGACGATGGCCGAAGAACACCACACGGCGCAAGCCGACCGGACGTTGGATGCGGCAGCGGTGGACGCTTACTTTGCCGGCCTCGCCGAATTGAGCGCGATCGAATTCGGCATGGGCGGCGACTGGGGTGTCGCGGTCGGCCATTTCGAACGGGCGAACCGGCTTGATCCTGATTGGGAGTTGCCATACATCCGGCTCATTGGTTCGTACGTTAGCCGTCTCGGCGACTCGATCGACGCCGCCGATGCCTCGCCAAAAGCGCACGCGGCGGTTCGAAAGCTGCTGCAAATCCGGCCCGCTCTCACCGTCATGCTCGGATATGTCAATCTGTATCTCGATCTCGACTATGGCGCCGCAAAGGCGAACTTCGACTACGCACGGCAGCTGGTGACTGCCGCCGACCTAGAATCGCAGTGGTGTTGGCTCGCGTTGGTGCAGGGATCGCTGGCCAACGCGATCAATCACTGCAACAGCGCGATGGTACTGAACCCCACACCTGATCAGCTGCGCGCCACGAGCTGGGCGCTGCTTTGGGACGGTCGTTATCGCGAAGCGCGCGACGCGTTGAATGATGCAGTTCGAAGTGGAGCGCTGCCGCATCCCGTCACCCTGGCAACCAAGGCTTACGCCGCGGTACTTTCTGGCGACATGCGTGCGGCGAACGCGACCATCGATGCTGCGTTGGAACGCATTGGCGATGACAGCCCGGAGGTATTGGTCGGGCCGTTGGCACGGGTGGGCCGTATCGACGACGCGCGGCGCCTGCTTGAACGGGCGCTGGCAAGACGCCAAAACGGCACGAGCACTGTGGTCGGTCGGGCATCGCTGTTCTATGCCTACTTCTTTCTGGGCGAAATCGACACCGCCTTCGCCTGGCTGCGCGAAGGGATCGAGAACCGCGAAACGTTCCTGATCGCGGCCTTGCGGCTGGATCCGAATCTCGAGCCGCTGCGCCGAGATCCGCGGTTCGCCGAGGCGATGGCGCGCCTTGCAGAACTCGAAGCGCGGGGTTCACCCACCCAATCGATCGCGACCTCGAGTGCGGCGCGATGAGCGCCTGACGCGTGCGCCGCTGCGTGTTGCTGGCCGCATGGGCGTTGATCATCGCCGCATGCAGTGAAGCACCCCAAGATCCGATCGAGATCGTGCGCCATGAGATCGAGGTGGCACCTGACGATCCCGCACCGCGTGTGGCGCTTGCGCGACTCTATCTCGCTCAGGGACGTGGCGACTTAGCGGAGGTATTGATCGATCAGGCGGTCGAACGAGGTGCGAGCGCGACTGATCTGCTGCCGGAACGCGCGGAAGCACTACGACTCGATGGCAAGACCGCGAAGCTATTCGAGTTGCCGATCCCGGACTCTCCCGCCGGTCGCGTTCGCGTGCTCGCAAGTCGGGCCAAGGCGCAGCCGTCCGATGCCGCGTACGCCGCGGTATTCGCAGCCCTCGACCGGGTCGATCTGCCGGAGATCGCCGCATGGCTCGACGCTGAAGCTGCGGCGGGTCGCGCGCGCGCACATCACGCGTGCCTTGCGTCATCGCAATCCGCGACCTTCACCTGGGACCGTCGGCCTCGCGATCACGGACGCGAGGCGACGGACGTCGCAGCACGCTCGAGTTCAGTCGGCGCGCCCGCGCTGCAAGTCACGACACCCGCCGAACTGCAAGCCGCGCGCGAACCGCTCCCGACAGTGCGACGGTCGAGATCGCCGCGGGCGACTATCGCGGGGCGGTTGCGGTGTGGCCACAGAGCGACCTCACGGTGCGCGGCGCTCGATGAAGGCGCAGGATGAAGCAATCGCTACCGATGACAATGGCAACGTTGGCAGCTCCGCCATCCTGCCAATCTCGGTCGCGAACACAAATGCGCCTTGACCAGATCCAACCGATGTTGACAGCCGGGAGCAGTTTGTCCCGGGGTGGACTCGATCTCGCACCGGCGTCCTTGATCTTGCGTCCGTTCGCGCCAACACTAACGGCTTCGAGTCAGGAGAAAAGCGATGGCCGACGAACTCGCACCGATCGCTACCAAAGTCATCTTCGAAGACGACTACGTGAAAGTCTGGCAGCAGGTGGTGCCCGCCGCCGGCACGATCGAAAAGCACAAACACGAGAACGACTATTTTCTGCTCAACGTCACCGGTGAGGGACCATTCGACATCACTTTCCACGACGGCAGCGGTGGGCGCCTGGGCGAGCACGCAACGTTCGATGCGCGTCCGCGCACCGCAAATTTTGTCCGCAAGGGCCACATCGAAACCGCACACAACCGTGGCGCCGAATACCGCGCGATCCTGGTGGAGCTGAAGCCGCGCTGAAACCTACAGCACACCGCCGTTCGCCAACCGGCGCGCGCAATCGGAAGGACGGTGCGTGCGAACTGACCGATCGTGTTGATGACGAGCCTCGCCTCGCTTCGCGAGATTAGTTCGGCGATGTCGCTGATCGAATCGACGATGACCACGACCGCCCGACCACTGCACCGCTCCCGGTGAAATCTCGCCCCTCGACGCGGTAGTTGGTGCGCTCGAGACCATCGCCGCGTAGTTCCCGCCAAGGCGCGACTACCAGGCAAGACAACGCCTCATTGCAGCACATTCGAAACTTCGCGAACGAGGGCTGATCAAGCTCGCCGCGCTCACGTCCGCGATCGCTGAAGTCCTGCGCGCACGCGGCGTCACGGCGTCACAGCTTGAATCCGCTCGGGCCTTCGAACGACGGCAGGTTGAAGTAGTCGCTGAACCGCCGGATCTTGCCGTCGACGAGTTCGAACACGCCGTTCACCGGCAAATCGAAGCGCGTGCCGTTGCGTAGCAGGAAGTGATCGACGCGCTCGGCGAAGACGAGGTCCGGTTCCGCGGCAATGCGGACGGTTTCGAGCTCCAACGACTCGAACGCGTCCAGAAATCCCTCGAAGATTGCGCGGATTCCGTCCAGCCCTTTGATCGGCGCGACCGGGACGTTGTGATAGACGGATTCGTCGTCGAAGCAGCTCATGATCGCCTGCAGATCGCGGCGCGACCAGGAATCGAGGAACCTGACCACGAGTGCCTTTGAATCGGCCGTGGAAAAGGAATGGTTAGCCATAATTTTCTCCGATGGAAGTCGTTGTGCCACGTATTCATTGCCGCGCTCCGTTGCGCCCCCAGACACGCGCGTTGGGGTTCTCTGCACTAACCCGCCCCGTGGGCGCGTTTGATGAACCCATAAAACGCATTCGACGGTTCGGCCCCTGCGGCGACGTAGTCGCTCTTGATCTTCGCAAGTGCATCGGTGCGCCAAGGTGCGTCCGCAGCAAGCATCTGCGGCATCTTGTACAGCCGCGCCGAATTGCCGGCAAGAATCGCAGTTTTGAGCGGACCATCGGCCTCACCGAGTGCATCGTAGCCGTGCGCTTGACGCATCGAATCGGGGATCTCGATCCTGCGAAACGCTTCGATCTGCCATTGCGGTGAGCCGTACCAGACCGAGTCCGTGCCCCAGATCACGTGATCCGCGCCCATCCCTTTGACGAGCGTCCCCAGCAATGCCGCCGCAAGCCTGGGATGCGTGATTGCACAGCTACCGAATGTGGTGCCGAGTTCCGCATAGACGTTGGACACGTCCCACTTCGCCGGCGTCTCCGCGAGATCCGTCACCCAATCGATGCGTCCGGTACGATCGAACTGTTCGAGCAGTGGATCGGGGCTCGTCATCAACGGCCGGAACCCCGAGTGATAGATGATGAAGTTGAGTCCCGGCCAGTCCTTTGCAGCTCGTCCGACATCGTCGACCATCGCATGCCGCCAATGCTTCGTGACGTGTTCGAAATCTTGCGGCAACAACCCTTTGTGAATGCACACGTTGGTGATGCCCGACTTCAACATGCGTTCGTACGCCGGATACATCAGCTTTTCGTCGTCCAAACGCCACGGATAGCGCGAGTCCTCGAACGGGTCGCCGAGCGTGTAGCCTTTCCAACTGTCCGGCTTCAGTTGGACGATCGCGCGGTCGATTTCTTCGAGCCAACCAGGTTGTCCGGGTGCGATGACCGAATGGGCGAGCAATCGTCGCGAGCCGGCCGCCTCGTTGACGAAGTTGCGAGCGTTCGCCAACCCGTCGTTGTTCATGATCACGTTGTCGCCGTGATCCGCGGGTGCCGCGCTGATCAGGCCGATCTTGGTGTCGCTGTCGAAATAGACCTCCTTCAGGAAGTTGTCGAACTTGAACAGATCGAAATCGATCTTCTTGTCGCGCAGGGCCTCGTTCCAATGTTTGGCGTACTCACCCAGGCCGAGAATGCCGTTCCATTGGTAATCGTCGCGCACGAAGTGCAGCTGGACGTCGATCACCGGTTGGTCGCGAAATCGCATCGTTCGTTGCGCTATGGCGGCCGGATCAAGCGTTTCGGCGCGTGCAACGCCAAAGAATTCCCCATACACCCGATTCATCGCGAAGAAACTCGCAGCAAGGCCGATGCCGGAGCGCAGGAAGTCCCGTCTGCCCGTGCCCGCTTTCGTTGCATAACCATCGGCCATATCGAGCACGAGTCGTTCGACGCGGGCCTGTGCGGGGGTCTGCGCGATCGGCAGATACTCGCCGTTGCTGACAACCCGGGTGGGAACCGGCGGTGAATCCGTTAGATGTTCCGCGCCAACGAGCCGCTTAAGCTGTTTCTTCGTGAGCCACATGCGCGTCTCCGCGTTGTTCGACGTTTCGATTCTTCAACCCGACGACCCGCGCCAATACGCCTGGTGTCAGCAGCGACGCCGGACCGCGCTGCAGGTGCATCACTTCGAGGAAACGCAGCGCGACGACGGGGTCGTGCCACGTTCGCTCGTGGACGCGGTCGAGATACCAGTTCGCGAGCCGCGTCCAACTCGGCGAATCCGGAAAGGTGCTGCGGTCGCGGAATTCCTCCGTGGTCGACATCAACCAGCACTGCGATACGAACCGCGCGTACCGCTGTTGAAACGTCCGCGTAAATCCGCGCAGATCACCGCGAAAACCCTTCAGACATTCATCGAGCAGGGCCGCCCCCGTGGCGCCTTGACTCATGCCCTGCGCGTAAATCGGATTGAACGATGATGCAGCGTCGCCGATCACGACGAGCCCTTCCGGTGCCGGGCTCATTGATTCGAAATGCCTGCGGAGGTTTCCAGTGAAGCGGTATCTCCAGACTCGTTCGACCTCCACCGCGTCTTTGATCGCCGAATGGAAATCCGGTACCGCCAACGATTTTGCGAAGGCCATGAAGCCGTCGACGTCAGCGGGCGGATGATCGCCGCGCCAGCCGACGAGCGTCGCCAGCCAGCGCCCCGTCCCTTCGATCGGCAACAGCACGCCGAGACGCGTGTCCGGGTACTTCGGATGCACCAACAACGATTTCCAGGGGCGAGGCACGTCCGGCAGTTCGATCAATGCGGTCGCGTAACCGACATCGACTTCGACTTCAGACGTTTCGACCTTCGCAAAGCCCGCGGCCTCGAGGCGCGCCGAGGTTCTGGAGTTGCGCCCACCGGCGTCGACGATCAGATCCGCGTCGATGCGCTCGCCCCCGATCAACTCGACACCGCAAATGCGTCGATCGGCCACCACGAATGCGTCGATCTCGGCGCAATCGCGCAGCGTGACCCGCGCCTCCCGTAAAAGATGCTTTCTGAGCGTGAATTCCAGAAGGCCCTTGCTCTGGCTGTGCATCGCGATGCCGCTCGGCAGCCGCGCTTTCCACCCGCCGGCATAGAACCAGTCGGTATCGAGCGACATGTCGATGCGGTGTCCGCCGTCCCGTTGGATGTCTTCGAGCGCACCGGGCAGATAGGTGCGCATGATGTCGGCGCCGCGCTTCAGCAGCACGTGTACGTGCGGCGACTGCGGGGAGCCTTTGCGCCACCGTGGCGTATCCGGCAACTGATCGCGCTCGAGCACGGTGACCTGGGCAAAATGACGCGACATCGCCGCGGCTGCGAGCAACCCCGTCGTTCCCGCTCCAATGACGAGCGCAGTACGTTCCCGTCCCATAGATCTGGATTTGCTCCCACCGCCACGCCCATATCATCCAGCTCGGCGCGCGGCGCCGATAGCGTTCGTTCGGAGGGAGGGCGCCCCTGCTTTCGGAGGGGTCAGTCGATGATGCGCTGGCGTAGCGCGAGCGCCACCGCATGCGCGCGGTCCGAAGCACCGAGCTTGTCGTAGAGGTTCTTCAGATGACCTTTGACAGTCGCTTCGGTGATCGCCAGGAAGTTCGCAATCTCTTTGCTGCTCTGGCCCTCGGCGAGGAATTCGAGCATCTGTAACTCTCGCGGGGTCAACACGCCCCTCTCCTGGCCCGTTTCGGAGCGTTGCGCAAGGCGACTCAACAACGGCCTTGCGATTTCGGGCGGGAGGTAGGTGCCGTCGTTGTACACCGCGCGTACGGCTCGAAGCAGATCGGATTTGGATGCGCTCTTCAGTACGTAACCGCTGGCGCCGCGGTTGATGCTCTCGTGCACGTAGGCAGGATTGTCATACATCGTGAACACGATGATTCCGGCGTCGGGCACACACACACGCAGCTCTTTGATCGCGGCGAGGCCACCCATTCCAGGCAGCCGGAGATCGACGATGACGATGTCGGGACGTTCGCGCGGAATTGCTTCGAGCGCGCTGCGCACGTCGCCCGACTGGCCCACGACGCTCACATCCGATTCGGCGCTCAACATTTCGACGACGGCCTGCCGCACCACATGGTGATCGTCGATCAGGTACACGCGTATCGGATTCATGTCTGCGTCATTCCGGCAGATCGATCTGCACGACGGTACCGCGCGGCTGCACCTGCCGAACACTCAAACACGCGCCGAGCGATGCCGCGCGCTCGCGCATCGTCGACAATCCAAAGTGTCGGCGCTGCGCCACGCCGTCGTCGAAGCGATTTCCGATGCCAATGCCATTGTCCCGGATGCTCAGGCGATGGCCATCGTCGGTCGATTCGAAGCGGATTTCCACCTCCGACGCCTCGGCGTGTTTGCGCACGTTCAACACCGCTTCCTGAACGATGCGAAACAACAGCGTCTGATCGGGCGAACTCCACTCGCGCGCGTCGGCTTCGATGACGAGCGCGATACGCAACGTCACGGCGCTTCTGAGCCCATCGACATACTCGTCCAACGCGGAGCAGAACCCGAGGTCGTCGAGCACCGTGGGATGCAACTCGTTCATCATCGCGCGAACGTCCTTCGAGCAGGCGTTCACCGCACCATCGAGCGCCGTGCTCCACGACGCGGCGGGTAGCGCGTCGACACCCTGCCGCAGCGCAAACAGATGGCCACTCATTCGATCGTGCAACTCACCCGCCAATGCCCGCCGTTCCTGTTCCTGGCTGCGAATCAGTTGACGCGACAGCGCCTGCGCCCGCTGCGAACGGTCGAGCGCGAGAACGAGGTTCTCCTGGGCCCATCCCGCCAGCATCGCGCCGAGCGCCGCCGAGAACGCAAGATGAAACAGCGCGACGAACAGATCGCCGATCGGTTGCATGGAACGGTGCAGCGCGAACAGCACGACGATCAGCGCCGCGTGATATCCAAGCACCCACAGCGTGCGCGTGGCGCCGTAACGCAGAACCGTCGCCAGCAACGTGAAGTAGTAGAACGGAAAGAACGGCGAAGCGAGCGCGCCGGTGACGGAGCACATCGCGGTGACGAGGACCGGATCGCCAAGACTCGTCAGCCGCGCCGCTCCGGTCACGTCGCCGCCAGATCGGATACGCCAATGCGCGACGATCGTGTACAGGAGTCCCGCGGCATAGATGACGAGCGCCGCGACGCCCGTCTGCATGCCGTCGCGAAACAAGATGAACGCCCAACCGATCATACCAAGCAGACGCAGATATAGAATCTGACCTTCCGCCTTGCCGAGATGACCTCGCGCGTGCAACTCGAGGTCGCGGTCTTCGGCGATCACGGCGAGTTCGGTGGTTCGTACATGGTTTGCGCCTCAGTAGTCGTCGTCAGGTTGGGGCGATTCGTACGTGGATTCAGGTAGTCGCGGGTGCGC
The DNA here is from genome assembly GCA_963812255.1 of uncultured Gammaproteobacteria bacterium. Taxonomy (GTDB): domain Bacteria; phylum Pseudomonadota; class Gammaproteobacteria; order Pseudomonadales; family Azotimanducaceae; genus DATJGR01. Next base: position 503,270 of record CAWEUM010000005.1, read on the forward strand.
GAAGGCTGGATGGAAATCCGCTTCGAATCAAGGCTGAAGGCGTTGCTGGGCGCCCAGCTCAGGACCGCCTAGGGGAACCCACGGTTGCCTTACGTGCGCGCGATTGGCGAAACTCAGGATTGCGGGTCCTAGTAAACCGACGCGCCGTGTAGCTGATTCGAGCCCCCCGATCGGGAACAGGAGAATTGAAATGTCGATCACGAAAGCGAAATCCAATGCAAAGACCCATTTCGACGTGGTGATTGTCGGGGCAGGTATCTCCGGCATTGGCTCTGCGTATCACCTGCAGCAGCAGTGCCCGAGCAAGAGCTACGTGATCCTCGAAGCGAAGAAGACGTTCGGGGGTACGTGGGAAACGCACAAGTACCCGGGCGTTCGGTCCGATTCCGATCTCTACACGTTCGGCTATCGATTCAAGCCATGGGTCGGCGCGCCGATCGCGAGCGGAGAGGAAATCCTCAAGTACATGGGCGAGGTGATCGAGGAGAACGGCATCGGGCCGCACATCCGCTATGGGCATCGGATTGCACGGTGCACCTGGTCGAGCGCCGACAACCTATGGAGCGTCGAAGCGGAACGCGCCGATGGCTCCGCGACCGCGTTCACCTGCAACTTTCTGTGGATGTGCCAGGGCTACTACAACCACGACAAGCCCTACGTCCCCGAGTGGCCCGGCATGGACAAGTTCAAAGGCTTGTTCGTTCACGCCCAACTCTGGGATCCGAAGATCGATTACACGGGGAAGCGCATTCTGGTAATTGGATCGGGCGCGACCGCCGCGACGGTGATACCGGCGTTTGCCGAAAAGGCCGCGCACGTGACAATGGTGCAGCGTTCGCCTACGTATTTCTTCTGCAGCGAGAATCGCAACGAGCTCGCCGATCGATTGCGGCAGATCGGCATCGACGAAGACACGATTCACCGCGTCGTGCGCGCGCAAATCATGCACGATCAGAATCTGATGACGCAGCGTTGCCTCACCGAGCCCGATACCGTGTTCGAGGAATTGAAGGCATTGATCCGCCAATACGCGGGCGAAGACTTCCAGTTCGAACCGCACTTCACACCGAAGTATCGAGTCTGGCAGCAACGCCTGGCGTTCTGTCCCGACGGCGACGTCTTCAAAGCGGCGGCCGCCGGCAAGCTGACGGTCGTTACCGATACCTTGCAGACCTTCACCGAAAAAGGCATCCGCACTGCCTCGGGCAAAGAGATCCAAGCCGACATCATCGTGGCCGCCACCGGATTTCGCTTATCGGTGATGGGCGAAATCCCGTTCGTCGTGGATGGCAAGCCGATCGACTGGCACGACACGATCACGTACCGAGGCATGATGTTCACTGGCGTGCCGAATCTGGCCTGGGTCTTCGGCTATTTCCGCGCCAGTTGGACATTGCGCGTCGATATGCTCGGCGACTTCGTATGCAAGATCCTCAACCATATGAACGAGATTGGTGCGAAGCGGATTGAGGTGGGTCTCCGCGGCGAAGACGCGGACATGGAGATCCTGCCGTGGATCGAGCAGGAGAATTTCAATCCAGGTTATCTGATGCGCGATCTCGACCGGCTGCCGCGGCGCGGTGCGAAGCCCGAATGGCGGCACAACCAGGACTATTGGGCCGAGCGAGTGGAGATCCCGGCGATCGACCTCGATGGCGCGGAGTTCCTGTATGACGGCAAGCAGCGCGCGAAGAAGCGCAGCGCGCGAAAGGTCGAGGTCGCCTGAGGCAGCGCTTCTACTAAGCGGCGAACTACTCCGCGAACGAATTCAGTCGATACAGCTCGAGCAACAGGCGCGTTGGCTTCACGCCGAACGGCTCGAACCATTTCGCCCACGTTCTGCCGACGTCGCCGGACAGATAGATGTCGGATAGGGCGCGATTGATCGCGAGACGGAAGTCCGCATCGTTGCGCGGCAGCGGGAACGCGAGTGACTCGGCGGACAAAAGATCCGCCGTCATCTGCAGCTCATTCTGCTTCCCCGACGTCATGCCGAGTCCAAGCAGCGTCGCCTGATCGCCCGCCATCGCATCGATCTTCTTGTCGAGGAGCATCTGCAGCGCCTCGCGGTTGTTCGCAACCGGCACGACGTGCGCGTTCATATGACGCTCCTCGAGCGTCTTGGTCACGACGCGCTCCGTGGTCGTGGCTTTGGTCACGGCCACTTTACGGCCATCGAGATCGTCGAACGAATGAACCGGCGAGGCGGTGCGCGTCATCAGACTCGTGCCCGTGATGTAGAACAGCACCGAGAAATCGACGTTCTCCATCCGCGCGAACGTGACGGTGGTCGTCCCGCATTCGATCTGCGCGCGGCCATCGACGATCGCTTGCAGACGATCGTGGGCGGTCACCTCGACGAATTCGACATTGAGCGATGGAAGACCAAGTTGCTTTGCGAGGCGGTCAGCGACCATTCGGCAGAGATCGACCGAGAATCCGGTCGGCGCTTCGTCAGCGTGCGCGGACGAGAACGGCGGCAGGTCGGTGCGGTACGCGATCTTCAGCACCTTGTCCTTGCGCACGGAGTCGAGTGCGCCGCCGAACGCGGATTGTGTTGCGAGGAAGCCGAGAAGAACCAGACCGACAATGCGAACGCCCATCCCACTCCCTCCATCCCGATCGAAGCACCAAGGTAACGAACGAGACCGCCTGCTGTCACTTGGCCATGCTCCGGAGCGAGACGTGCTCGCTTCGTCGCGCCGCAGCCGATGCCGTCATTAGACTCGACGGGTACTCGCGTGATACTCAGCCCGATTCACGCATCACAGCCGGGCAATCCATGGGTGGCCCGGGTGCGCGATCTGCAGCGCGTGCGCGAGCCAGGCGCGCGAGGGCGCATCCAGCCATGGCACGCATGCATTGAAGTCGGCCGCATCCTTTTCGCCAAGCGCCTTCGCCTTGAACAGCAGCGCACCCTGCGCCGTCAGGTGAGGAACGCCATTGCGCGAGGCAACCATGTTGGCGCGCGGCGCGCGCACCCGCTCGTCGCGACGGAAGATCCAGGTATCCGCGTCGCCGGGTTCGAGCATGATGTCCATGCGCCACACGCGCAACCCAGGCTCAAGCACCCAGTTCTGACGCTTGTCCGCATCCACAGTTGCATGCTTCGGCAGTGCGCGCACCTCGCCATCACCCACCGAAAACAACTCGAATGCTGCGAGATGGCGCCGAATCACGGGAAAGTACGCACGCGGTATCGCAATCTCGATATCCGCATGCGCACGCGTTCGCTCGCCTAGCCACAGATCGATCGCCCAGCCACCAACGACGCACCACGGCGCGGGCATGCCGGCCAGGACCGTGGCCACTTCATCTGGATGCCACGGCTGCCAGGCGTCCAGTCCCGGACCGTCCCATTGTCGAGCGGCATCGTTCATTGTTGGCGATACCTACGTCGGCAGCCGCGATAGTCTGAGCAACAGCTCATTCAAACACTCCGTTGCAGACTTGCCGGCACTGTCAATCACCATGCGATCCGTCGTCCACGCGTGCTACTCACACGTCTCGACTGCATGCCGCGTGGGCAGCCCCACTCCTGCCACCTCGAATTCGCGCGTCTCCACACGCCGTCGGAGGATAGGAAACACGAACCACCTCTTCGCGAACCGTGCTGAGTATCACGCGACTGGGCGGCGAAGCGGAAGCAACGATTGAGTTCGCCAGGGATGGGCCATCACCCGAACGGCTGATGGCCGAGCGACTCCGCGCCATCATCGCTGACGTTGGTTTAGGGGATCGCAGTGCCCACTCAGGTGCCCAACCTATCGTCACTCACCGCGACTCAACATGATCTACGGTGTTGAGAACCGAACCTAAATCGTTCTGTTGGATTTCGGTACCTCACGCTGGATTACAAAGTCAGTTCACTGAAAATCCGCATGTCGGCACTGTGCGACGACCGGTTCAATTCCGCCCTGGCCACAATGTAAATCAGAGGCCTACGCACCCACGCAGATCCGTTGGTCACATCCTGTGCGGATTTCACGCCGAATTGCGTCATCTCAACAGCACCAACTGCGGCTTCGTCCCCATCCGCTCACACACTTGATTCGCCGACTCCAGCCAGACGAGACAGCTCAGGGGCGGAGTAATGCGTGGTCATCCGAGCGGGCCGGTGACCCAACGGGTCCTGCCGATCCTCGAAGGACACCCCGGCCGCCTGCAAGCGACGACCAAACGTATGCTTGAGGTCATGCACCCGGACTTGAGTCAGTCCCGCCCACTCTCTGGCGCGAAGCCAAGCGCCGTTCAGCATTCGAATCACCGCTCAGCCATCCCTGCCTCGCACGGGTGACGAACGGCTGGTGGTGTTGAACGATGGGGCGCGATCTGTGATCGAGGCGCCGAGCATTCGACGTATGTGTTTGCGTTCAATGGCACCCAACAGGTCGGTGATCCCCAGCCGACCAAAGCGAGTAACTTCAGCTGGGTCAGTACATCCGGTGGCGGAAAAGCCAGCCTGCTGTCACTAGCGTCGAGCCGGCGATGATCGCCATTGGCCAATACTGGCCTGCCAGTTCGGCCATACCGGCGCCCTGAAGAAAAACACTCCGGACGATGACCAGGATGTAGCGCATGGGATTCACGTAGGTCAGCGTCTGCACCACATCCGGCATGTTCTCGATAGGCGTGGCGAAACCGGAGAGAATCACTGCCGGCACGAGGAACAGGAAGGCGCCGAGCAGTGCCTGCTGCTGGGTTTTGGACAGCGAAGAGATCGTCAATCCGATGCCGATCGCAGACAACAGGAACAGCCAGATGCCGAGATATAGAGGTAGCAGACCTCCCCGCAGCGGAACCTCGAACCAGAAAACCACCACAAGGATACTGAAACTCGCCTCGACGGTACCAATCACCAGTCCGGGCAGCGCCTTGCCGAGGAGTATTTCCGTCGGGCGCAGCGGGGTAACCAGGAGCTGATCGAAGGTACCCGCCTCGCGTTCACGCGCTACAGACAAAGCGGTGACCACGAGCGTTACCACCAGTGTCAGCAGGGCAACGATTCCCGGGACGATGAACCATCGCGACAGCAGGTTTTCGTTGTACTGCGCCCGCGCGTTGAGCTCTCCCGGTGGGGATGGGAAATTCCGGGTGGCGGCCCACTCCAGATTGAATCCCGTCAGGATCGCACGCGCGTAGCCAAGGGCGATGAGCGCGGTGTTGGAATTGCGCCCGTCGATGATCAGCTGGATGTCTCCCGATTGTCCCCGGGCAAGGCGGCGCCCGAAGTCGGGCCGGATAGAAAGCACCATCAGCGCTCTGCGTTCGTCGATCGCCTCGGCGATCTCTTCCTGCGAGCCCAGTGTTGCTACCTGCTCGAATGCCTCGGAGCCATTGAAGCGGGCCACCAGCTCTCTCGCCGCGGCGCTTCCATCCGCATCGTAGATGGCCAGTGCCACGTGGTTCACGTCGAATGTGGCGGCATAACCGAACACCAGCAACTGGATGATCGGCGGCCCAATCACGACGAAGCGGCTGCGCTTGTCCTGCAGCAGGGCCAGGAATTCCTTGATCGACAACGCCAGCACATGCCGCAAAAGGCCCACGTCTACTCCAACCTCTTGCTGAACTTGTGCCACACGAGGCTCAGAAACAGAGCCGCCATCGCTACAAGGGCCAGCATGTCGGGGACAATCACGCGCCACAGGTTGCCGGCCAAAAACACTGTCTGCAGCACGCTCACGAAATACCGCGCCGGTACGATGTGGGTAACAAGCTGAATCACCGAGGGCATCGAGCGGATGTCGAAGATGAACCCAGACAGGATGAACGCCGGCAGAAAGGTGACGATGATGGCGATCTGACCCGCAACGAACTGGCTTTTCGCGAGAATCGAGATCAGCAGGCCCATGCCCAGCACGGTGGACATGAACAGTGCGGACGCCAGCAACAGCACCCAGAACGACCCACGTAGCGGCACATCGAACACCCAAACCGCCATCGCAACGGTCATGAGCATGCCGCCCATTCCCAGCGCGAAGTAAGGTATCAGCTTGCCGAGCAGGAATTCGTGGACGCGGATCGGAGATACCATCAGCGCCTCCAGTGTGCCGCGCTCCCACTCCCGCGCCACCACCAGCGCCGTCAACAGCGCCCCGATGAGCGTCATGATGACGGCGATGAGCCCCGGTACCAGGTAGTCGCGGCTCACCAACGCGGAGTTGAACCAGACGCGATATTCCAGGTTTACGGCGGGCTGCAGCGACCCGCCCTGCGCAGCGGCGTAATCCTCCAGCCAACGTATCCATGCACCTCGCACGTAGCCCGCGAGCAACCGCGCCTGATTCGCGTTCACCCCGTCCAGCATCACGCTAATCGGAGCATCCCTGCGGCTCAGCAGGCGATCGGCGAAGCCAGCCCGTAGCCACACGATTCCATCCACGCGCCGTTCACGCAGCGCCCGCTCCGCATCCTGGATGGTCGAGAACCGCTCGCTGCGGAAATATTCGGACTGTTCAAAGCCGGCCGAGAACCGTTCGGTTTCCGGTCCCGGCTGTTCGACCACGATCGCCACCGGAACGTCGCGTGCGTTCAGGGATACGCCGTATCCGAACAGCAACAGCAAAAAGAGGGGCATGACAAACGCGATCGCCAGGCTGGACGGATCGCGGAGAATCTGCAGCCCTTCCTTGCGCACCATCGCCAGAAGGCGGGTTGCACTGCCGCCCGCAGCAGCTTTCCAGCTCATCCCGGCTGCGCGGGTTGGTCGTGCTGTTGGATCAGTGTGATGAATGCATCCTCCATGTCCGGCACCGCCTCACCGGGGCGTTGCGCTTCGCGCTTGATCTCGGCGGGCGTGCCCTGAGCGAGGATCTCACCCTCGGCGAGAATCACGAGGCGGTCGCAATACTCCGCCTCCTGCAGAAAGTGCGTCGTCACAAGCACGGTTACGCCGGATTCGACGAGCGCGTTGATCTGCCTCCAGAACGCCCGTCGCGCCAGAGGGTCAACGCCGGACGTCGGTTCGTCGAGGAACAGAATCTCAGGCTCGTGCATCAGCGCGGCGGCCAGAGCCAGCCGTTGCTGGTAGCCGATCGGCAGCGCATGTGCCCGGGTGGCCGCGACCGGCCCGAGTTCCAGATTGGAGAGCGCCCATTCGATGCGGTCTCGCCGATGACGGCCTGACAGACCGTAGGCGCTGGAAAAAAAATCGAGATTCTGGCGCACGGATAGATCGGCATACAGTGAGAACTTCTGAGCCATGTAGCCAATGCGCGCGCGCGCTCTGGCGCGTGCTCGGCGCAGATCCACTCCGGCGACCGTCGCCTGGCCCGCGGACAGAGGCAACAACCCGCACAACATGCGGAACAACGTCGTCTTGCCGGCGCCGTTGGCGCCGAGCAGACCGAAAACTTCACCGCGCTGCACGCTGAACGTCACGTCCCTGACGGCGCAGAAATCGCCGAACATGCGTCGCGCTTCCCGCACCCCTATCACTGTCTGATCCGTGCCTTTCTCCACCTGCACCTTCACAGTGGCAAGAGCGTTACGGTCACCGGTCCGCGAGGCCAGCCGCGCAACGAATGCATCTTCGAATCGTGGCGGCACGCTGCGGGCGACGAATCCCATCGCCTCGATCCGATCAGGCAGCGCCCCCGGTTCCTGCTCCGCTCCAACGATCCTGACACCCTCTCCGGTGATCACTGCATCGAGTACGCCGGGTAAGCCTTCGAGCCTGCCGACCATCGACCGCTTGCTCACGTCTTGCTGCTGGACCACCCAGGTGCGTCCAGTCAGCGGCTGTGAGAACGCTGCCGGAGGACCCTGATCGAGCACCCGGCCCTCGTGCAACAGCACGATCTCCTGACAACGCTCGGCCTCGTCCAGATAGGCCGTGCTGAGCAGAACCGTCATCCCTGAGGCCTCTACCTGTGCGTAGATGATCTGCCACAGTTCCCGGCGCGATACGGGATCAACCCCCACCGTCGGTTCGTCGAGCAGGAGCAGACGCGGCGTCCGTACCAGGGCGCAGGCCAACCCCAGCTTCTGCTTCATCCCGCCGGACAGCTTGCCGGCGAGCCTTCCAGTGAACGGGTCGAGCCCGGTCATACCCATGAGCTCCCGGTAACGTTCCGGACGCTCATCGGCGCTCACGCCCTGCATCGAGGCATACAGGTCGAGATTTTCCTGAACGGTGAGATCCTCATACAGCCCGAAGTGCTGGGGCATATAGCCAATCGCCGCCTGCACGGCCTGGAGCTCGTCGCGCGTATCGTGGCCCAGCACCGAAAGCGAGCCCTGGTCAGGCAACAGCAACGCCGCCACAAGTCTCATCAGAGTGGTCTTGCCGCTACCGTCGGCGCCTATCAGGCCGGTGACGCCGCCCTCTGTGATCTCTAAGGACACGTCTTCGAGCGCCTGGATCTGCCTGCCGGCATGATCGAAGACCTTACTCACCCCGACCGCAACGATCGGCGCAGACATGCTCAGCCACCTTCACAGATGCGGCGACCCGGTGTGTCGGTGTCGCGCAGATCCAGTGTCACCGTAGCTGGCATCCCCAGGCGCAGCTCGCCGTCGGGATTGCAGGTAAACACCCGCATGCGATAGACGAGACGGGTACGAAGCTCCGGCGTCTCGACGTTCTTGGGCGTGAATTCCGCCGTCGGCGATACATAGCCCACCCAGCCGCGATAAACCTTATCCGGGTAGCTGTCAGTGGTGATCTCCGCGGCAGCGCCGGTCCGCACTTTGCCGAGAGCGGTCTCGGGCAGATAGGCGCGTACCCAGACAGGGTCAGTCAGGGCAAGCGTGAACACATATGACTGTGGCGACACCATGTCGCCCGGCTCGAGAATCCGCTCCCGGATCACGCCATCGGCGGGAGCATGCATCTCCGCGTCGCCAAATGCCTGCTCGGCGAAAGCCACGGCTGCCTCGTCCGCTTTAACCTGCGCCTCCTCCGACTTGTACTTAGCCTCAGCCTCGTCACGCGTTTCCGCCGAGGCCATCTTGCGTTCCGCCATGCTGGCGATTCGTTTGTAGGAGCTCTTAGCAGCAGCGGCGCGAGCTTTCGAAACTCCGAGCTGCGCCTGCGCTTGATCCAGTTGCGCTTCCAGCCGCGCCGTGTGCAGCTTGGCCAGCAGCTGGCCCGATTTCACCCGGTCGCCTTCATCCACGTACATCTCACCCACATGCTCACTGGCATTGAACGAGAGGCGCACCTCGCGGATGTCGACGTTGCCGAACAGGATCAGCCGGTCAGGGTCCTGGTCAGGCTGACTCACATACCACCACCATACGCCACCGGCACCCAGGCCGATAACGACGAGGGCCATCATCACGCGTTTCATTGCGGCTCTTTAAATGGGATTTGCAGGGCATGGTGTACCTTCTGAGGCGGGCCGGGAACAGGTGAAATCCAAGAAGGCCGACGCAGCTCATCGAATGCGGCTCAGCGGTTCGCTGCGAGTTCTTTCTTGATGACGTCGAGGTCGCGTTGCGAAAGATGTGGTAGCTGGATTCGGATTTTCCCAACGCTTCGGCCGCGAAGCGTTTCGAGGATCATTTCAACATGCGAAACGCGGATGAAATCGCGGCTTGGGGAGAACTCGCTTTGGTCGCGCAGTCGGGCAATACTCGGCCGATCCACGAACAGGTGGTTTGAGTTTCCGATCTACAGATGAGCCCCCTCGACGGCAATGCCCCGGCGCGCAACGGATGGAAGATCGAGGTCGGGTTGTTTCTGGCAATCACGTTCGGCATCACGTGGTCGATCGCCACGGTCGTGTTGGGCTTTCCTGTGTGGTTCGAAGCACATTTCGGCGCCCTGACCAGCTCCTCTCCGCTTTTCTATGCGGCCGTGTGGGCGCCAAACATCGCGGCGCTCATCCTAACGAGCACGCGGGGCCGCTGGCGCGCTGTAAGAGACCTGTTCTCACGGTTGATCCGTTGGCGTGTCCCGCCCTGGGTGTGGCTCGCGGCAATCGGTTTCTATCCTGCACTCATGATGATCGTGCAATTCATCGGCTTGGCTTTCGGCAAGCCGCTCGCGACCGCGGATGTCTGGTTGCACGCAGCAGTGGGCGTATTCAACGTGCCGGCACTCTTGCTTGGCCCGCTCGGCGAAGAACTCGGCTGGCGCGGCTATCTGCTGCCTCGGATGCTGGAGCGGATGTCCCCGGCGACCGCGGCGGTGGTCGTCGGAATCATCTGGATGATCTGGCACATCCCCGCGTTCTTCGCGTCCGGTTTGCCGCAATCCGGCATGGCACTCCCGGTGTTCGCGATCGCCGGCGTCGCACTATCGGTGTTCGTCACGTGGCTCTTCGTCAACGCAAATCAGAGCATCCTGATCGCCGGCGTCGTCCCACACGCAATTGTGAACGCATACGGCGTCGCGACCGGTGCGATGTCCTGGATCAACGCGGTGGTGCTTGTCGTAAGCGCAGTATTACTCGTCGTGGTTCTCGGCCCCAGCCTCCGCTCGAGGGTTCGGGGCCAGGCGGCATAGGGGCGGAGAAGGCAGTGGAGGAAGCAATGAAGATGCTCAACGTCTTCTTCCGAAGATTACGGGGTGTGAGCAGGCGCGACAGACTCATGTCGGGTGCGCTACGAGCACCAGCGAAGTCACCGGTACCTGCAATTTTTGCCGTCATTCGGCGAACGGTCCTGGTCATCGCCGCTGCCATGTCGCTGTGGCTGGCGACCACCGCGCAGGCCGGCGACTCCGCGTTCTACGAAACCGAGCCTAACAACACACCGGCCGAGGCGAACGCCGTCTCGGGCGAGATCAACCTGTACGGGACGATGCCGGCCGGCGATCAGGACGGCTATGTGTGGACGTCACGGACGACGATGCGCGCAAGCGCTGGACGTTCGAGCTGGACGGCATCCCGGGCGCACTGACGGTCACGGAAATCGTCCGCGTCGAGTACGCGGACAACGGCACCGACGTCACGAGCGCCGACCGGCTGATGAAGATGGGCTCGCGGGACGGACTCAAGCCATCGATACAGCGCAACCTGTTGTTCGAGCCGGGCCAGTACCTAATCGGTGTCGCGCACATGGGCGGGCCGAGTCCGGGCGGCGGTAAAGGTTTCCGGCCGCAAGCTGGTACGCCGCTGCTACCCCTGGATCGCGTAAGGTTTGTCTTGCGCCTTTCTACTAGTTCGGAGCCAACTCCATGCCCAACGACAGCCTCGCCGATCTGACTGCGCAGGTGCGCGAATTTGCCAACACACGCGATTGGCAGCAGTTTCATTCCCGGAAGAACCTGGCTGCGGCGATGACGGTAGAGGCCGGCGAGGTGCTCGAACACTTTCAGTGGTTGACGGAAGCCGAGAGCGAAACTCTGAGCGCGGAGAAGTGCAACGAGGTTGAACTCGAACTGGCCGACGTGTTGATCTACCTGGTGCGATTGGCAGATCGGCTGGGCGTTGATCTCATTGCCGCGGCGGCGCGGAAGATCGCGATCAACGCGCAGAAGTATCCGGTGGACCAAGCGAAGGGAAGCAACAAGAAATACACGGAGCGCCGATCGTGACCCTCGAAGAGTACGCCAAGGCATTCACGAAGCTGCGCGTCAACACCGCGCGAGCGAGCAGCCCGCACAAGCCGTGCATGTTGCTCGCCGTGTTGGACCTGGCAGAGGCCGGCGCGTTGGAGAAGAACGACATTCGGTATCTGCCGAATCTGCTCGAGCGCCATGACGCCTACTTCGACATCGTCCGCACAGAGTCAGATCACGCAAATCCTTACTTCCCCTTCTTCCATCTGCGCGGCGGCGAGTTCTGGCATTTGATTGCAATCAAAGGACGCGAATCGCAACTGGAATCGATGCGCACTGCCCGCAGCCATGCCGACATTCAAGCGAATGTGGACCACGTTGAGCCGGACCCAGAACTCTATCAGTATGTGTTCGATGCCAACGCCCGCGCTGAGCTGCGCAAGGCACCCAACGAGCGCTAGGTTTCCGGACGAGCCCAAGCGCTCAATCGTGCGGTTCCCAACGATCACACTTCAGCGATTCGACGAACAACTCGGTGTTCGAATCTTGCAGTTTGTGGCATGCGTCGAAGACGCGCGCGGTCGCTCGCCCATACTTCCGAACGTGCCGGAGGTGGATCTATGAGGGCTTTGGTGTCGCGCTTCGAGTCGACGATCTTCCGCGCATGGCTACCTGCCTTAGTCGGGGCATTGCTGATCGCCGGATGCGCAACTCAGACGCCGCGTGAGCAGGGCAAACCAGGGCACGGCGCGTCACGGCCTGCTCCGGCCGCTGCCAAGCAGGCGCCACCAAGCTCCGCCGGGATCAATGCCGCATCACAACGCTGCCTCGCGCTGACCCTGTATTGGGAGGCTCGCGGCGAGGGTCGGCTGGGTATGGAAGCGGTGGGCGCGGTCGTCCTCAACCGTGTCGCAGATCCGCGTTTTCCGAAGACCGTCTGTGGGGTGGTCTACCAGGGCGGTGAAACGCCGCCCTGTCAGTTCTCGTGGTGGTGCGACGGTCGCGGTGACCGGCCGACCCAGCGTGCCGCTTGGAACGCGTCGGTCGCGCTGGCCAGTCAATTGTTGAACGGGGCACTGCGAGACCCCACCCATGGCGCGCTGTTCTTCTCCCGCACGTCGACTCGGCAGCCACCGCAACGGGTTCGCACCGCGCAGATCGGGAATCACGCGTTTTATCGGTGAGCATCGCAAGGCGCGGAGCCCAAGTTCTGCCACAGAATCCGAGTGTGCCTCGTTTCACCGAGCCTGATTCGCCCCATTGTGTTCCCGCTGGGGCTGCCAATCAGCGGGTGCTGGCTTTGAGCCCAACATGGGGGAACCGCTCTCTTTGCAAACATATGCATAGAAGGCACTCAGCCCCCCTACCCCATCCTGAATCCGACATACCCTTGCGCTGCAATATCGTTACACGTCTCTTCATACCGGGCAAAGCCGCCAATGTACGGTAGGAATACGCGCGGCTTACCGGGAATGTTGGCGCCGACATACCAGGAGTTCGATCTGGGGAACAATGTTTCCTCGGCAACCTCGGTCACGTGAGCTGCCCAATCTGCTTCGGCGGTTGGAGTCGCTTCTATGTACGAGCAGCCCCTCTCGCGCAGATAGCCAATGCAGGCGGAAATCCATTCGGCGTGTTGTTCAACGCCGGTCGCCATATTCGCCAATACCGACGGACTGCCCGGCCCCGTCATCATGAAGAGATTGGGAAAGCCCGCGGTTGCCAGGCCCAGATACGCGCGCGCACCGTCCTTCCATTTCTGTTTCAGCGCCAGGCCGGAACGACCGCGGATGTCGATCCGATCGAGCGATCCGGTCATGGCATCGAAGCCGGTGGCGAAGACAAGCGCGTCCACTGAAATCGCCTCGTCGGCGGTCGCTATCTGTGTGGCAGAGATGCGTTGAATCGGATTGGTTCGAACATCGATAAGCGTCACGTTGTCGCGATTGAATGTTTCGTAGTACTGCGTGTCGGAGCACAGGCGTTTAGTGCCGATCAGGTGGTCCGGGCACAACAGTTCCGCCACGTTCGGATCTTCAACGATGTCCCGGATGCGCTCTTTCACGTAGCGTGCGGCGGTTTCATTCGCGTTCGCATCAGACAGTAGATCGGCGAACGCGCCGATGAAGGTCAACCCACCGTGGCGCCAGCGCTCGTCGTAGTGGTGTTCCAGTTCGTCCGAGGTGGCCTGCAGTGCGGACTGCGCTCGCGCCGGCGGGCCGGCAGCAAATGCGGTCGCGCGTTGTTGCCGACGGAATCGTGCATAGTCCGCCTTCATGCGCGCCTGCACGTTGGGATCGAGCGGATGATTTCGTGCCGGCACCGAAAAATTCGGTGTTCGCTGAAACACGTACAGATGATCCGCCCGGGTTGCGATGATCGGAATGGATTGAACTGCAGATGAACCGGTGCCGATGATGCCAACCCGCTTGCCGGTGAAGTCGACGTCTGTGTGGGGCCACCTGCCCGTGTGATAGATCTCGCCGTGAAAGCTGTCGAGCCCGGGAATTGCGGGAAGGTTCGCGGCCGACAGACATCCCGTTGCCATGACGCAGAACCGTGCACGAATTGTCAGGCCGTTTGCACGGATCGACCACAGGCTGGAGGCTTCATCGAACACCAGTTGCTCGACTCGGGTATCGAACTGTATGTGTTGCCCGAGTTCGAATCGGTCCGCCACATGTTCCAGGTATCGCAGGATTTCCGGTTGCGACGCGTACCGTTCGGTCCACTCCCACTGCTGCTGCAGTTCCTCGGAGAATGAGTAGGAATACTCGAGACTCTCGACGTCGCAACGCGCGCCGGGATAGCGATTCCAGTACCACGTGCCGCCAACGCCGGATCCCGCTTCGAACACGCGGACGCGCAACCCCAGCTGCAGCAGACGGTAGAGCATGTAAAGGCCGCCAAAGCCGGCGCCGACGACGATCGCGTCGAAGTCATCTGCATAATCGGGTTGTGCGGTCACGGGTTCCTCATTGCATTAAGTGCCGGCTGATGCGCCGCCATCGACGATGAACTCCGCCCCGGTGATGAAGCGGGCTTCATCCGAGACGAGGAACGCAACCATCTTCGCGATGTCGGTGGGTGCGCCGTGAAACCCGATCGGCGTTGCGCTGGCGGCGCCAGCGCGTTGTGCCCGCATCGCCGCTTCACGCGCGCCCTCGCTGGCAGGCAGGTTACCGTCGTTCCCCAGCTTGGCCCAGATTGGCGTCTCGATTGCACCGGGCAGTACGGTATTGATTCGGATGTTGTTCTGCTGCGCGGCACACTCCAGCGCCGCGGCTTTGCCGAGGTAGATGATTCCGGCCTTCGACGCGCAGTATCCAGCAAGCCCAGGTATGCCGCGGATGCCCGCGACCGACGCAATGTTGACGATCGAACCTCCGCCGGAGGACGCGATGAGCGGTATGCCGTGCTTCATTCCGAGAAACGTCCCGTCCAGATTGACGGCCATCTGTCTGCGCCAGGATTCCAGGGTCATCTCCGTCAGCGCGCGGCTGATGCACAGCCCCGCGTTGTTTACCAATACCCGTAGTCCACCGAACTCGGTTCCGATCCGGGTCATCAAGTCGATCCAGGATTGCTCGTCGGCGACATCGTGGGGCACGCGGACAATGTCGCTACTCGAGTCGCCCGGCGCGATGTCGGCGACAATCACCTGACATCCGCGCTCCGCCAGCTGCGTTGCAATCGCTTGTCCGATCCCACTTGCGCCACCGGTGACACAGGCGACCGGCCCAGTCTTCGACGCAGCGCTCATGGTGTGGTTTCCGGTTGCATGATTTCCTGGCAGCGTTGAAACGGCTCTGAACGTTTATGTAACATCCGTTCTGTATAGACCGCAACCGTTGGCATTGGCGACGGGTACGATCAGGCACACCGCGATTTCCAGGAGACAACGATGACGGGATGGCGGCTCAAACATTTCTATCACACCATCATCAATGCACGGGATATCGACGAATCCGTACGCTTCTACGAGATGCTGGGCTTCGAGATCGTCAGCGACCGGCGCAACGCCGTCTGGCCCGATGGCGGCGGTGCGTCATTCGGCTTGATCCCGAATACCAAAGGGCGCGGCGTACTGATGATTCTACCCGACGACCCGGACGGACCCATGCTCGACCTCATCGAGTGGCTCGAACCCAAGGCCGATTTTCCAACGCTTGCGCCAACCAGAATCCCGCGCGTGCTCGCGTTCCGAACGGAGAATGTGCGCGACGCGCACCACGAGCTGCTGGCCAAAGGCGTGGCATTCACGACAGAGCAGCCAACTTCAATTCCAGCGGCAGGTATTACCGGCTGCATCGTGGCGTTGGATCCGAACGGCAACCTGATCGAGTTGATCGAACTGGAACCAGGGCTGCGCCACTCGAGGATCAAGGAAGTCTTCACGCCAGAGGCGCGTTGAAGCATTCCTTAGAGTTCGCCATCACGCGTTGCTCGGCTCGCGCGATTTCGCAAAATGCGGAATCAGATGCTTACCGGCCAAACGGATGCTGCTCTTCACGGCCTCGTGCGGAACAGCGCCGAACTGCATCAGGCACAGCAGCCGGTCCGTCCCGATGTCGGCATATTTGGCGGCCTTCGTTCTACAGTGATCGACGTCACCGATGATCACCGAGTCGAGATGCTCGAGGCACTCGTGTGCTTCTTCGTTCGAGACCGTGTCTCCCTTCGCCATTCGTTTCAGCAGCGCGATCACCGGAATCTCGTCGGGCGCGATGTCGAGGCTGGTCGGGTCGGCGCCCGCGAGGGCGGCAATCTCGCTCGCCGATTTTCGAACCAGGTGCGGGTTCAGACCCGCACGAATTGCGTCGTACCAGATGTTGCGCGGCACTTTGAAGGCAACGGCTGCGTAGTTGACGTACCACAGCGCGGACCACGCGGCGCCGCTTGCGATCGCAGCTTTACGGGATTCGGCGACGTGCACGAAGGTAAACACACCCTTCTGGTGGTTCACCGTTTTGCCTGCCGGCTTGCTGCACTCCGCGATCCCGGCATCGTACTCGTCGAGCAGCGATTTCATCAGACTGACCGGGCTCAATAGCGTTGTGCCCAGGCAACCGACGCCGAGTTGACCCGCCATGCGAAACGAATCCGGGCTGCTTGCGGTCTGCCAGATGCGCGGGTGCGGCTGTTGCAACGGGCGCGGAACGATTTCGCGTTCCGGCATCTGATAGAGCCCGGTATTCCAACTGAAACACTTCTCTGTCCAAATCCGGGGGATCATCTGGATCGCTTCGCGCAGTTCGTCGCGCGCGGTATCCGGATCGACGCCGAATGTCTCCCACTCCTTCCCGCCCGACTTGGCCAGTCCGAGTTCGAAGCGGCCGCCGCTCAGCACGTCGAGCGTGGCGCCGCGTTCGGCGGCGCGCAGTGGTCCATTGATCCGAAACGGCGCGAGAACGCCTGCGTGGCCGACGTGCATACGCCGCGTATTTGCAGCGATGAATGACAGGACGATCTCGGGCGCCGCGCTGTAGCTGAACTCCGGCGCGCCGTGATGTTCGACCTGCCACCACGTTTCGAATCCCGCTTTGTCGGCGACGCGCGCTTCTTCGATGGTGTCGGCGAGAAGCGTGCGTTCCTGCTCGGGCGTCGAGATGTCGGCGCGCTGGATTTCACAAAAGATGTCAAATTTCAAAAGCGGGCTCCTTCAGGAAATCAGCGGTCTGCGATGCGATTGGCTGGTGAACTGGTACGCGCACCGTGCGCAACGCTGCGGGCGTGGTCGCGTCACGTTCGATCAACCCTTGATGTTCTTCAGCAGTGCTTCGTTCGCCTTCGAATGGCGTTGGCCGGGATTCAGTTCGATCAGTTCGATCAGGTTGCCGTTCGGGTCGTAGCAGCAGCAACTTCCCACGATGCCGAGCTCGGGATGCGGCCCGAACATTTCTCGCGTGAAGCGCACGCCTGCCGCCTTCAGCGCCGCGTACGCCGCGTGAACGTTTTTCGTGCGAAAGGCAAGGATGCGCGGCACCGCTCCGTCGACGCCTGGCACCTGCGCAAACTCCGCCTTGGGTTCAAGCCACTCGATGAGGTCGAGCATGGGACCGTCCGGATCGGCGGGAAGCTTCATCAGGATGCCGCGGCCCTTGGCGCGTTTCATGCCGAAGATCGTGGCAACGAAATCCGGCCATTCGACGTCGCGTCGGTCGTCGAGTATTTCCCACCCCAGCAGCTTGTAGAACGCCACCGATTCATCCAGATCACGGACGTTGATGACCGTGTGATAGAAATGTTCGAGTGCCCAGCCGTCGTTCATGCGCATTGATCCCGCCGCGAGGCGGCTCTCTTGCTCGCGATGTCGATAATGTAACAAGCGTTATGCAATATGACAATCGCTCATCCGATGCGCCAGCACTGCAATCCTGCACGAGACCGCTCGGGCGCGCCGATTCAGTTGATTGCGTGACGCGCAGCGGGCATTGTTCGCGGCTTGGCCTGCTCGCGCCGGGCAGCCACCACTGCGCGAGTATCGGATGCCGAAAAAAGTAAACCACTCGGAGCGCCGCGACGAGTTTCTCCGGGCCGCCTACCGGATCATCAAGCGGGATGGATTTGCCGGCGTGACCGTCAGAGCCGTGGCCAAGGAAGCGGGATTCACCACCGGTGCGCTGGTGCACTACGTCGATTCCATGGATCAGTTGCTGGTGGAAGCGTCCGAATATGCAGCGCGCGACGTACGCGCAAGAATGCTCGAGATGGAGAAACTTCCCGACAGCCTGTTGTCGATGCGCGAGGTGCTTTATCTCGCGCTGCCAAGCGACGAGGACAAGCGCGGCAACTGGAACTACTGGCTCGGCTTCTGGGAACGCTCCGTCCACAACGCCGCGGTTCGCGAAGTTACCCACGTTCGCTACACGGAATGGCTGAAGCGTACCGGGCGAATGATCCGGCGCGCGCAGAATGCCGGTGACATCCCGGCCGATGTGGACGTCAGGCTGGCGTCGCGCGCCTGCGTTGCGCTGATCGATGGCATCGCGACCATGACGCTGCGTTCCGGAAGGTCGCTGTCCCCGAAGCAACAACGTGAGCTCGTTGACGCCTGGATGGTCGCTTGGCTGAAGCCCACGCGCGCGATCGGCCGCGCGATCGGCAAAGTGCAGCCCGCTGCCGCCACGCGCAAAAGATTACAATCCCAGCGATCGCCGCGGGCGCGCCGGTATGGCAGTCAGGCATAAGACCTCGGGCGCGTCGCGCGCCATCGGCTGCTTCTGACGACCACACGGAGTAGTTGCAATATTTGTAACACACGTTACATTTAATGCGGCACATGGGATGCGCAATGGACTGACTGACGCTACTTCGCCGGTCCGTCCGCCAAAAGTCGACAGGGGAGTAACATGCGGACCAACACTGGAATTGCCTTCGCGGGCAGCGTAATTGCGCTGTGCGTGTACGCTGCGCAAGCAACAGCAGAAATCGAAACCATCGTTGTAACCGCCGAACGGCGCGCCGAGAACGTGCAGGAAATTCCCATCGCGATCACCGCGATCACCGGCGACTCGCTCGACGCCACCGGCACCGTCGGGTTCAAGGAATTGCAGAACATCGTTCCTTCGTTGCGTTTCGGTGCAGGCGTCACGGGCGGCGAAAACGTCATCACCATGCGCGGCCTGGGCAGCCAGAACACGACGCCGGGCGGCGATTCGCCCGTCGCGTACAGCGTCGACGGTGTCTACCTGCAACGCACCACCGCAGTCGACCCGGAATTCTACGACATCGAACGCATCGAAGTGCTGCGCGGGCCGCAAGGCACGTTGTACGGCCGCAACTCGGTCGGCGGTTCGGTCAACGTGATCAACAACAAGCCAACTGATACCTGGTCGGGCTCGGTCGACGGACTGATCGGCGACTACTCGCAGCACACGTTGCGCGGCTGGGTCAGCGGTCCGCTTCTGGACAATGGCGGGATGCAGATCCTGTCTCGCCTGACGGGGGTGTTTGCCGAACACGACCACTACTCCAACAACCGTTCAACGTCGCCCGGCTCAACCAACGATCTGAACAATCAGGATTTCCAGTCCGTCCGCGGGCAACTGCTGTTCAACTTCAATCCGGATGTGAGCCTGCTGCTCACCGCGAGCGTGAATCAGGACGACGGCATTGCATCGCCCAACACAGCGTGGTGGGAGGTGCCGGCACGCTTCACTGGCGGCGCAAACCCGATTGCCCCGGGCTCGGGGTGCGACTTCGGCACGAAGGCGAGCTACAAGGAACGCAAGTTCTGCCACGACGCACGCGAAAAAGCATCGAACCAGTTGACGCTTTACAGCGCCACGCTGAACTGGAATCTGGACTGGGCAACCGTCACCTCGGTGACGGGTTACAGCACCAACCGCGTAAAGCAGAACAGCGACGGCGACGGGTCAGAGCAGCCGATGGCGTACGGCAACCCGTGGATCATGCGTCAACACCAGTACTCGGAAGAGGTGCGTCTCGCATCCAACGACGAGTCGCAGCCACTCAAATGGATCGCCGGGATGTACTACTTCCGGTCCGATAACTTCGAGAATTTCGGCTATACGGACACCGGGTACAACGACGTTTTCGCCGGACCCGCACCCGGCTTTCCGGGGGCCTTGGACGCCTTCACCTTCCTGAGCCACGGCAACACCGAAACGGAGTCCTACGCGCCGTTCGGACAACTCGACTACGACTTCGGCAAGACGTCAGTCGATATCCCGCTGACGGTGACGCTCGGTCTTCGCTACAGCCACGACAAGAAAAGCGGTTTCAACTATCTCGACTACCAGCTTCCGTTCCTGTGTGGCGGCAGCTGCGGCGTGATCTCGGGTTCGTTCTCCGAGACCTGGGCAGAGACCACCGGCAAGTTCGCCCTGTCCTATCAGGCCAATGATAATCTTCTGCTCTACGCGTCCGCATCGAGAGGCTATCTCGCCGGCGGCAACATCATTGGTCTTGCGACCATCTACGATCCGGAAACCATGTGGTCGTATGAAACCGGCTTCAAGTCGAACTTCTGGGACAACAAGGCGCAGTTGAACATCGCCGCCTATCACGAAGAGATCAAACACCTTCAGGTCTTCATCCAGAACGGCACGCTTTCGGGTATCAACAACGTCAATGGCATCACGCGGGTGAATGGCCTCGAAACGGAGTTGACGCTCGCGCCAATCGAGAATCTGCAGTTCAACGCAACGGTGACGCTGACCGATGCCGAGTACGGCAAATACGTGACGACCGATGCGCGCTTCGGAACGCCCCCACCGGGTTGCAATCTCGACGCTGCCGGCAACCCCGTCGTGGGAGGCACGCTCTGCAACTTCAAGGGCAACAACCTGAGCCAGACGCCGCCGTACACCGTGAATGTCGGCTTGCAGTACACGTTCCATACCTCCTTCGGCACGATCACGCCGCGCGTCGATTCGTTCTATTCGGGCCGGGTCGATTTCCTGCCGGACAACCTCCAGGGGCAGGACTCGTACACTCAGACCAACATTCACCTGGCGTGGGTGAGTTCGAGTGGGACCTACAAGATAGAAGGGTTCGTCAACAATCTGGAAGACAAGGACGTCATCTCCAACGACGGCCTGCAGTCGATCACGTTGGGCCAGCAGATGCTCGAGCCGGACAACTACATCTACTATCCGCCGCGCACCTACGGCGTACGCTTAGCCTATAACTTCGGAGGCCAATAAGGTCGTCTGGGTCGAATCCGCGCGGCCGTCGAACGACTGACCGAAGTGGCCAAGGCGAAACGATCCGGGCGCACGTTTCATTTCGTCCCCGCGACTGAATTGAGGCGGTGCGCCAGATAGGTGGGCACGGGCTGTGCAATGCCTTTGAATTCGAGATCGCCGAGATGCTCGGCGTGCACAGCGGCGCCCAGCATGTTGTGCACGCGTTGTGAGATCAGCACCTGGCCGCCCTTCGCTTCGCTGCAGATGCGCGACGCCAGATTGGTCACCGTGCCGATGGCGGCGTATTCGTAGCGGCCCTCGAAACCGACCTGACCACACGTCGCATAACCCGCTGCCACCCCCACGCCCAGCTGCAACTCGTGACCGCGATCGCGCCATGATTGCGACAGCACCTCGGCCGCATCGCGCATTGCCAGCGCCAGCGCCACCGCACGATGCGCTGGCTCATCACACGGCACCGGATCGTTGAAGATCACCATCATGCCGTCGCCGAGAAACTGCGCCAGCGTGCCGCCGTGCGCAAACACCAGCGGCCCGACGGCACTGTGCAGTTCCGCGATTACGGCCATCACGTCTTCGGGCTCGGCGCGTTCAGCGAATGGCGTAAAGGCGCGCAGGTCGCAGAACAGCACGGCGACTTCACGGCGGTGGCTCTTCAGCAGCTCGATGCCGCCCGAGGTAATCACGTCGGCCAGCTGCGGCGGCAGGAATCGGCGCATCAGGCTGAGCCGTTCCACTTCCTGCACCTGGCTCGACACACGCTGCTCGAGTTGGCGGTTCCAATCGCGCAATTCATCGGCCTGGGCTTCCACGCGTGCCAGCAGTGCGCGTTCGTTGTCGCGCAACCGTTTCTTCTCCATGCATGCGCCGATGCGCGCCTTCAACAGCACCGGGTCGAACGGTTTCGTCAAATAGTCCTCGGCGCCGGCTTCGATGCAGCGTACGACGCTCGCCATATCGTCGAGCGCGGAAATCATGATCACCGGGATGTCGCGTATCGCGGGATCTGCGTGATGCCGTTCGAGCACCGCAAAGCCATCGAGGCGCGGCATCATCACGTCCAGCAGCACCAGATCGACACCGCCAACCGCCATCCGCTCCAGCGCTTCTACACCGTCGCGCGCTTCCACGACGCCGTAGCCCAGCCGCTGCAGTCGCCGGCCGAGTACATCGCGATTGGCCGCGTCGTCGTCCACCACCAGAATCGTCTCGAGCCTGCCCGCTCGCGGTGCCTCGGCAACGCCCGGATTGCTGGCGGTGCCGGGCGCGCCGGTCGCCAGCCTGCGTGCCAGTTCGCCCAGTCGCGCGGTGGCGGCCGTCAGGCGCTCGAGGTCGGCCGGGGGCAGTGTGCCGGGTGATGCGCTCAACGCGGCTGTTGAGGCCTGCAGTTCGCCAACGTGCGTACTCAGGCGCGCGGCTGACTCACCCGGCGCACCATCGGCATCGATGATGCCGGGCACCAGTTCCAGCACCTGCCGAGCCACCGAGCGGATGCGTTCGAGCTGCGCGGTGTTCTCGCGCGTCAAGTCTTCTTCTTCGAGCAGCAGCTCCGAGTAACCGATGAGGTGATTTACGGGCGTGCGCAGTTCATGGCGCAGCTCGCGCGTCTGTTCCTCGGTCAGATTCACCCTGGGCGATGCAGTGCGCAGAGCTTGTTGCCGTCGGGATCGCGCAAATAGGCGAGATAGATATTGTTGTCCCGAAGTCCCGGTGGGTCTTCGCACGTGGTGCCGCCATTGGCAACGCCCGCCGCATGCCAGGCATTACCCTCCTCGGCCGACTTCACCGCGAACCCGATCGTGCTGCCGTTGCCATGGGTTGCGGACTTCCCGTTGATTGGCGTGGTAATCGCAAACACGCCCGTTGGGCTCATGTAGAAATAGCGGTTCTTGTTGGCGACTCCAGGCCCGATGCCGATCGTGCCAAGCACCGCGTCGTAAAACTTCTTCGAAACCTCGAGATCGTTAACTCCGAGCATCACATGACTGAACATGATTTCTCCTTTTGATGTGCGACGAATGACGGAGCGAGGATCGTCCGACCGGCGCTGGTTGCGCCGCAGTCGCCAACGGCATGTTAACCGAATAGCGTTGCGCGCCGTCTCCGATCGTGCGCGGCTCACGTACGCGGGTGGATGATCTGCCAGCTGTTCAGCGGGTTCATCGGCGCGCGTCGTACCGCTCCAGCGTTCCAGACCAGGTGAGGAGCCGCTCGTCTGCCGTAAGCAGGGCTGCGCCCTTCCGAATCGCAGTTGCGAGGATGATTCGATCCGCCGGGTCACCCTGGAGCCCTTGCAATTGCGTCGCGTGGATTCCAGTTGCACCGTCGATGGGAAATTCCAGCAGTCCGGAGTTCAGCAGCTCCTCTCGCCATCGGGCAAGATCGAGGTCAGTGTTGATGCGACCCTTCGCCTCGAGCATCGCCACTTCCCAGAAGCTGATTGCGCTGACAGCCACCGCACCTTCCTCGAGCGCGGACTCCGTGCGTCTGCGGGCCTGGACGCCCAAGCGGTCGCTGTTCTGGTCGAGCCACAGCAGCGCATGCGTATCGAGCACGATCATCGGTCAGCTTCCCAAGCCACGTCGACGGGTGACTCGATGTCGCCAGAGAGTTCGATCATGCCCTGATGGCCGCCAATCAACCCAGCGGCGTGCGGTCGCACCGGTACCAGCTTGGCCACGGGAATCCCATTCTTGGTGATCGTCAGTTCCTCACCGGTCTGTGCGACCTGATCCATTAACTTCAGACATTTCGCTTTGAATTCAGAGGCTTTGATCGTGTCCACGGACGCGCAACTCGATTGGTGACTATGGTCATGACCATAGATCTTCTCGAGTGTGAAATCAACGCACTCCAGGCCACTTCCCTATCAGTTGGGTATGACTCGGTCCGAGCGAAGTTGTCCTATTTGCATCCGGGTGAGACGTTCATGGTGCTGCCACACCCAGCGCCCCCATCTTCTCCAGCAGGCGCGGCAGGTCCACCGGCTTGGTGTCGTAGTCGCTACAACCCGCTTCCATCGCCTTCTCGCGATCGCCCGCCATCGAATGCGCCGTCAGCGCGATGATGGGGATGTGTTGTGTCGACGCGTCGGCCTTGATCGCGCGGGTGGCCTCCCAGCCGTTCATCACCGGCAGGCTCATGTCCATCAGCACGATGTCGGGACGCTCCGTCTTCGACATCGCCACCCCTTGTGCGCCATCCACCGCGAATACCACATCGAAACCGCGCCGCTGCAATCGGCGCGACAACATGTCGCGGTTCATTTCGTTGTCTTCAACCAGCAGCACTTTCGGCATCTAGGACACTCCTGTGGCGTTGGCGTCGACGACCACTGACGGCAGCGTGACGGTAAACCTCGATCCCGCGCCGGGCGTCGATTCCACCGTGATGTCGCCGCCCATCATCATGCAGAACTGGCGGCTGAGTGCGAGGCCAAGACCGGTGCCGCCGTATTTGCGTGCCGTGTGCGCCTCGGCCTGCGAGAACGCTTCGAACAGACGCGACATCTGTTCGTCGGTGATGCCGATGCCGGTGTCGGTGATTGCGAACGTATGGGTCGCAGTTTCGGACTGCCGACGCACCGTCAGCGTAATCGTGCCGCCCTCGGTGAACTTGGCCGCGTTCGACAGCAGATTGAACAGCACCTGTCGCATCTTCACGAGATCCGCGTGCAGCACGCCGACGTCGGCGCTGCAGTCGATCACGAATTCGTTGCGATTCTTTTCCACCAGCGGGCGGACGATGGATTCGACATCCTTGATGAGCGCGCTCACCTCGAAGTCTTCCAGATACATCGTCATGCGTCCGGCTTCCACCTTCGACAGATCCAGGATGCCGCTGATCAGCGTCAGCAGATGTTTGCCCGCGGTGTGGATCTTGCCGAGGTCCGGCAGAAAATCATCCTGACCCAGATCTTCGCATTCCTCCTGCAGCAACTCCGTGTAGCCAATGATCGCGTTCAGCGGCGTGCGCAGCTCATGGGACATGTTGGCGAGAAATTCGCTCTTGTGACGTGAGGCCACTTCGAGCTCCTGGGTCTTCGTTTGCAGCTGGTTGAACAGCCGGGCGTTTTCGATGGCGATGACCGCCTGGCTGGCCAACGCTTCGAGCACGGTTCGGTTGCGTGCGGTAAAGCGTCGCGTGCCATCGCGGATTACAAGGATGGCGCCCATGGGACCGTCGCGGCCCGGCATCGGCACGGCAAGCGCGGCCAGTTCTGTCCGGCCTTCCGCGCGATTTTGCTCCGCCGCTAACGGATACTGCTTCGCCCATTGATCAACCGCGCCTGCAACGTCGATCACCTCATTCCCGAGCGCAGCTCCAATGAACGAGCCGCGTCGGTTCGGGTTATCCCGATCAAACGGATATGATGCGCCGGTGTTTGTATTGGACCCCCACTGTCTAAGGGTCTGACCGTCAACATGGGCCACGATCCCGGTCTCGGCGTCACACAGCTGCATCGCCGCCTCCGCAATCTTTGGCAGCGTGGCATCGAGGTCCGCCGGCGCGCTCGCAATGATCGACAGCACGTTGCCCAATACCTGCTGGCGATCGAGGTTCTCGCTGACGATCTGATTGCTCTCGCGGAGTTCGCGGATGAGGCGCGCGTTCTCGATGGCGATGGCGGCCTGATCGGCGAAGGATTGCAGCAGTGCAATGGCCGCCGGCGCGATCGCATCGTCGGTCGCGCTAAAGACGACCAGGAAACCGAGCACTTCGTCGCCACGCGGAATTGGGATGATTGCGACCGCGCGGAGACCTCTCGCCAACCACTGTTCGTGCTCCGCGGCGTCCGATACATCTGCTGGATTCCACAACTCGGTCCGGCGACTGCGCGCAGCGCGGCGGAAGCGTTCGCTCAACGGTATCGGCGTTCCGAGCGGTGGGGCGGTGGCAGACAAATCCTGGAAGGACATCCCGCGTACAGCCCTGAAATCGCCGTCCAGAAGCGACAGCGAAACAGACATTCCCGTCAACCGGCGCGCCGCATCGGCGATCGCCTGCAACGTTTCATCGAGCTGCTCCGGCGCCCGGCTGATCTGCCGCAGGATGTCGCTGCTCGCTTCCTCGCGCCGCAGCGCCTCGGTGATCTCCTTGTTGCGCGCCTGCAGTTCGTTGAAGACGCGTGCGTTGTCGATGGCGATGACCGCCTGCGCGGCGAAGCGTTCCAGCAGCGAGACGTGTTCCGGTGAAAACGGCCGTGCTGTGCTGCGTCTGACGCCGATCAGTCCGATCGGCCCGCCCGTGCCGAGCATCGGCGCCCGCACCACCGCAGCCTCCGTCAAACCATCGCGGCGGGCCGTCGCGGCCGGCACCGGATACGCTTTCGCCCAGCTGTCGATGGTCCCTGCAAACGATTCGGTGGTCGTGGGAAGGGAATCGGGCCACACGCCCGATGTGTCCGTCCGATGGCCGCGCAGATGGTCCCACACGTGCCATTCGTCTGCGTCATCCTTGAAAACAATGGAGGCTACATCGCCTTCACACAGCCGCCTTGCTGCCTGACCGATCGTAGCCACCACCTGTTCGATGTCGCCCGGCGATTGACTGATGATGCGCAGGATGTCGGCGGTGGCGGTCTCGCGTTCAAGACCTTTGGCGAGTGCATCGTTGCGCTCAACCAGCAACTGCTGCGCGCGCGCCGTTTCAATGGCTATGGCAGCCTGTCCGGCGAAGTTCTCGAGCAAGCGCTGCTCGGCCGCCGTGAAGGGTTCGGGCGAGGCTCTCGTGACGGCCAGGAAGCCGAATGGTCCGCGGCTGGTCATGAGCACGGTCTTCAGCAAACTCTGGGTGCCGGTGCGCTCCCACAACTCGGCGATGTAAGGCACTTCGTCGCGGACCTTGTCCGGGCCGCCGTGCAGCATGACGGTACGTTCGCGCAGCAGGCGCGCATTGTCCGCCGGCTCGTCTTCCGCGGAGTCATAGGGACTGGGTGATGTGAGGCGAACATCGCGGTTGAGCGTGTCGCCGTGTGCGATCGCCACGCGCTCAGCGCGCGTGGCGTTGGCATCGCGCCAGCGCGCAATGAGCGTGATGCGGGACCTCAACAGCCGGCCGGCCTGCAACACCACGGCATCGAGTGCCGCCTGCAGGTTGTCGGGCGAACGACTGATGAGTTCGAGAATCTGGGCGGTGGCTGTCTGCTGCTCCAGCGCCGCTGTCAGTCCGGCGTTACTCTGCTGCAACTCAGCGAACAGCTGAGTGTTCTCGATGGCAATCACCGCCTGGTCGGCAAACGTTTCGAACAGTCGGATCTGCGCCTCCGTGTAGGCGTCGGGCGAGCTTCGCGCGACAACCAGCAGGCCGAAGCGCCCTCGTGTGGTCGTCAGTGGTGTGACAATCGAAGAGTTGATGCCGCCCGCCTTCCATATCTCGGCCAGCAGCGGTGATTCGGCGCGCAACTTGTCGGGCCCGCCGTAGCGCATCAGCGAGCGGTCACGGCCCATCTGCGCCAGCGTGCCGGAACTGATGTCCATCGGCGCGGGCATCGGCGTAGTCAGGCGAGCGCCATCCATTATTCCGCCGGGATTGGCAACTGCTACCCAGTCCATTGATCCATCCGGTGCGTCGCGAAGCGCGATGGCCCTGTCCGACTCGAGCAGGTGCGTGGCCCGCAGCACCACGGCATCCAGCGCGGCCTGCAGATCCGAGGGCGATCGGCTGATGACGTCGAGAATTTCAGCGGTGGCGGTTTGTCGCTGCAGCGCGTCGCTCACCTCGCGGTTGCGCGCGTGGAGATCGGTGAGCAACCGCGAATTCCCGATTGCAATGGCCGCCTGGTCTGCGAACGTGCGCAGCAGCGCAACGTCGTTGGCAGAATATGTCACCACGCCAGGACGCTCTACCGTCAACAGGCCGATGGTCTCGTCGTCGGCCAGGATGGGCATCCACAGGATGGTGTGTTCGCCGAAATGCTCGATCAGCTCGTCGACTCGAGCTATGTCTGTGTCGCCGCGCGTGACCGCGACGACGGTGTGGTCGCCTGTGCGCAGCGCGGTGGCGTACGGTTCCTGATCGACCGCTATCTGGTTGTTTATTTTTGCGATGATGTCCGCGTGCATGTGAGAAAACGAACCCACAGGTTCCAGCACATCGCAGCGCCGCAACCAGATCACCGAGCCGCGTGACTTCACCAGCCGCACCGCGTTCTCGGCCAACGTGTTCAGCACCGCAGTGAGGTCGAAGGCCGAGCGGCTGATGGACTGGAGCACGGCAGCGACCGCCGTCTCGCGTCCAATGCGATCCTGCAGATCGTTGAACAGCGCCGCGTTCTCGATCGCAA
This sequence comes from uncultured Gammaproteobacteria bacterium, assembly GCA_963812255.1. Classification (GTDB taxonomy): domain Bacteria; phylum Pseudomonadota; class Gammaproteobacteria; order Pseudomonadales; family Azotimanducaceae; genus DATJGR01. The sequence continues at coordinate 531,681 of CAWEUM010000005.1, forward strand.
TCACGGCCTGATCGGCGAAGGTCTCGAGTAGACGGATTTGCGCGTCGGTGTAGGGTTCGGGCGAAATTCGGGTGACGATCAGATGGCCGAAGAGGCCGCGCGGGGTCGTCAACGGCGTTCTGATGGACGAGCTCAGGCCCAGCGCGTGCCACGCGTCGGCGAGTTTCGGCGCATCGGCTCGGATGTTGTCCGGACCGCCGTGGCGCATGATCGTGTGCCCGCCGCTCGCAATCGCTGTCGCCTCTTGCGATCCAGTATTGGCGGGCATCGGCGTGGCAAGGCGCACGTCCATCGCGATCTCGCTGCCGTTGGCGCGAGCCACGTATTCCTCTGGCCCATCGGGCGTCAATCGGCTGACCAGCGCGAACTCGGACTCGAGCAGCCGCGCTGCCTTCAGCACCACCGCATCGAGCGCTGCCTGCAGATCCGACGGCGAACGGCTGATCACGTCGAGAATTTCCGCAGTCGCTGTCTCGCGTTCGAGACCTTCGGCCAACGCCTCGTTGCGCTCGGCGAGCGCCTGTTGCGCGCGCGCCGTTTCGATCGCTATGGCGGCCTGGGCCGCAAACGCTTCGAGCGTGGCTATCTCGGATGCGTTGAACGGCCGCACTTCGGCCCTGACCACCGCGAGTGCACCCCGAATGGCTTCGCCGCGGCCAAGCGGCGCGGCCATCGCGGAGCGAGTGCCTGCGGCCGGCCCCCGATGTTCACGCACAAGGGTTTGCATGTCGTCGACTGCGACACTGCGGCGTTCACGCACCGCGCGAGATGGAGGCCCCCAGCCGGACAGCGGGATCGGCGATTGCGCTGGTACGAAAACGAGTGTTGGCGTGCGGGCGTCCGCAGATCGCGGCCCCGGGATGAGCTGGCCATCTTCCAACAGCCACACGCGAGCACCATCGCCGCCCGTCATTCGCCGCGCCGCCTCGGCAATCGCGAGCAGGGTGCCCTCGACATCGAGCGGGTGTTCGTTGATGCGTTGCGCGATGCGCGCCAGCGCCGCCTCGCGCTCGGTTGCAGCAGCAAGTTGGGCGCGCAGTTGTGCCTCGCTCGCTTGAAGTTGCTGCAGCCTCTGATCGCGCTGCTGGTCCGACAAATTATTCCCCATAGGCGTTGCTCAACCCTTCTCGCCGCCCCTCAGCCGGGCTGACGCTCAGAACCAGGAGATTGCCGAATACTACGCGGTAGGAGCGCGCAAGGCAGCGTTGATGATGCGGATTGGCGCGCTGGTGTCTCCGGACGAAACGCTCGCGTATCGGATTGTCGCGCGCAACACCGAGAAGGCGCACAACCTGAAGGTCAAGTGCCTCGAGGTGTTCGGTATGGCGCGCAGCTCGCCGTACATGCCGGGCAGCGTCTAGCCAATATTCCTTGCAATCGCGATACCGAAGTCTGACGCTGCCAGTGTTAGTCCGACGATGATGGACAAGACGACGAAGCCGCCACCCACCAGGGTTGCGCGATGTACGTGTCGAAGCGCGTAGAGATCGAACCCGGCCATTGTGGCCAGCAGCAGAAACACGACGATCGGTACCAGCGGGCCCAGGTCGCCGCCGAGTCCCGGCCATCTCGAAATGCGCGCGATCGCAGGGGCCAGGATGCTGATCGACGCGAGCACCATCAGCCGCTTGTGCGTGTCTGGACGATTGCGCAGGAGAACCGCGCAGCACAGCAACCCCGAAAACGCCACGAGGCTCGCCAAGTTGCCCCACAGTGCAGTGGCAGCCAGCACCGGAACCGGCACACCGGATCCGAATCCCGACGTGTCGAGCTCAAAACCGGCGTGTTGGACGCGCGACACGAACCTTAGCGTGACTATCAGACTCGCGATCAGCACGCTGATACCGATCACGCCGCCGACGACACCGAGACGCCGATGGTTTTCAACGCGCCCTACACGGATCAGCGACGTCTGCGTCAGCAGCAACACAAACCAGGCCGTGAGAAGTGCACCGTGAACATACACGTAAAACGGTATTGGGGGTTCGACGAGCAGTGGCCGCAAATAGAACGTTGGAGCAAACCCGACCAGCACGATCGACAAAATCGCCACGGACATCGCAAAGAAGAAACGTGTTCGACGTCTTGGCATTGCGCCGTAGTGTTTCGCTGAATTATTCAACATCACACCTCGCGATCGCGCCCCGCTATGGTGTCCGCCTGAGATGATCACCGTCGCGCCAGCTGGCGCAGCCGTCAAGCTTCTAACGGTGCGCGGATTTCGTGCTAAATGCCAGGCGTCGCAGCTGGCACGCCAACGATCGCACTACGACGCGGCCGGGCGGCGATCCGATCAGGCGCCACCGGCCGAGACTGCCTGTACACACCACTCAGCCAGTGCTTTCCATAGAACCGGTCGGAGCCTGACGATTCAGTTCTGCCGCCTCATGCTTCCGACCTGGAGCCGCTATCCCGCAACATCCAGCCCGAGCTAGACTGCGATTTCGAGATGGTCGCTACACGACCTTCAGCGAGTAGCCAGTTGTGTCAACCGATCAGAGAAGGCGAGATCTCAGCTACGTCGTCCTTTGTGCCGGCCTGGTGATTGCTTTTGTACTGTTCGGCGTGCGTGCGAACTACAGCCCAGGCGTGTACTACGCCATAGCGGGCGTGCAATTGGCCATCTTCAGCGTCGCGGCCTGGAATTTGGGCGCGTCGGCTCTCCAGGCCGATGCCGGAGAGCGTCGCAGGCTCGCAATTGCGGGAACCTTGCTCATCACGCCCGGGGTACTCTTTTCGTTTGTCCCCGGAATTGGCCCACCGGGAGATCAGACTCCCGAAGAGAATCAGCTTCGTTACCTCATTCTGCTCATCAACTCGATGGCAATAGCGGGCGGGCTGATCGTACTCAGAGAATCGCTCCGCGAGGCCGGCGAACATTTCTTTGCAACGCTCGGATTCGCCGCGATCGTGGTCGCTACACCTCTGTATCTCATATGGGGGAGTCTCATGCTTCAGGATTTCCGCGCGTCTGCGGACCTGATCGCGGGTGAGGTGCCGCCTTGGATCCATTGGATACGTGATCTGTCGGACATCCTTCTGTTTTTTGGCGGAGCCCTGACCTACATGTCGGCGGCAGCGTTCGCGATGTCTCTTGCTCAAATTCAGTGGCTGGGGCGCAACACAACTCGCGCGTTCGTTGCTGCGAGTGTCGTGGCTGTCTTGTGTCTTGTGATCAGAGGTATTCAATTTCCGAACCCGACAGCAATGGCTTGGTACGCGATTCCCGGTTTTGTATTCGGGATACCGGCCATCCCCTGGATCATGCCGTGTGTATTTGGTGTTGTCCTGCTGCGGCGAGCCGGTAGCGAACAACGCGTCAACGCACTCTCAACGGCGGCTTCTGGATGATACAGACGATTCGTTTGAGGGGCGAAAACTCTGCTCCCGACCTAGGCAAGATGTTCGGTGCCGTGATCTCCGCAGGGAGACGTTGGCTTTCGAAAAGATTGTCGCGTGTCAGTCGGCGTAACGCGCGACCGTATCACGCCACTTCGAGACGTCGTCAGGATTCGCGATTGCGTCACCCGCGCCGGCCATGGGTGTCACCGGTACCAGCACGCGGCTGACACCGAGCGCGGCGAGTCTGGGAATCTCGTCGAGGCTCGCCGGCACGCTCAACGTGATTTCCAGCGCATGCGGGTCGCGTTCGTAATCCGCCGCCGTACGCCGCGCCAGATTGATCAGCGCTTCCGGTGCGCCGCGCGCCGGGAAGAACCCGTCACCGAGCCGCCCCGCTCGCCGCGCCGCGGCTTTGGAATGACCGCCGATAATGATCGGGACTGTGCCGTTCACCGGCTGCGGGCGGCAATATGCGCCATCGAAATTTACCGTCTCACCGTGAAAGCTCGGGCGTTCCTGCCGCCACAGCGCGCGCAGCACATGCATGTATTCGTCGGTGCGCTCGCCGCGGTCGTCGAACGAGGCGCCGAGCACGTCGAACTCTTCCTTCAGCCACCCGACGCCGATGCCGAGCAGCATCCGTCCGCCCGAGAGGTGATCGAGCGTCGCGACCTGTTTCGCAATCACGACGGGATTGTGCTGCGGCAGGACCAGAATGCCGGTCGCGAGCTTGATCCGTGTGGTCACGGCGGCAACGTACGCGAGCCAGATCAGCGGGTCCGGCAAGGGTAGCGCTTCGACGCCACCGGCCATCCGGCCGTCGGCCGAATACGGATAAGCGGACGCATAGCCGGCCGGCACGACGGTGTGCTCCACCGTCCAGACCGATTCGAAGCCAGCCGCTTCGGCTGCCTGAACCAGTTCGACCGCCTTGGCGGGATCGACGTAGCGGCCCGTGTTGCAGTAGCGCAGTCCGAATTTCATCACGTCTCCTCAACAATCGATCAGGCAATGCCGGCCGGCCAGTTGGCCGGTCGCATATATGGCCGCAGTTCCTCCGGATGCTGACGAAGATAGTCGAGCAACTGGCGCCGGCGGTGTGGCGTCGGCTCCAGTCGCTCACCTGGGGCCAGCATCTCAATGCGTTCGAATACCCGCTTCCAGGTATTTTTGATCGCGTTCAGCGAAACGGCCAGTGCCGCGGCCGTCTCGGAATCCGACCTGCCCGCTATCGTGGAACGCAGTACCCGTCGCTCCGACGCGGAAAAGAAGTAGCGTGGCGGTGTCGATCGAAACAGGAACGAGATCGGCGAACCCGCGGGTTCGGCGAGTGAACGCTCTCGTGTCATGCCGACTATGTACGACGTGCCGCCCTCACCGTTCGCCGCGAAGTCGTGCAGCATCTGGAATCCGCTGGCGAGCTGATATGCGCGGTGCATCCCGAAATTCTCGTGCACGACGCTGCGCACGTTGTAGCCAAGATGGGCGTCTCGAAAGGCGGCGTGGCCCATCGCCAGGAGTTGCTGGCCGAACACGTCGTCCAACGAATGCGCGCGCTGACATAGATGCAGCACGCAAACGTCGACCCCGACGCTAGAGTTGGCGCGGGCAAGATCGCGTCCCAGCAGGATCGGTCGCTCGCCCCGATCAATGGCGCTGTAGATCCCGGCCGCAAGTCCGGGCTGCGGTTGGGAAATGATCTCTTCGACCAGACCCGGGCGCAGAAACACACTGGCGCCGAACGCCTCGATCGATTCGTGCGGGCCGTCGTTCAGGAGAATGGTCCGCGCCTCGATGGCCTCGTCAGCGATCAGCTCGCGCCACAGCAATGTCAGCTTGGCCGCCAGCAATCGATCGAGCGGCATCTCTTTCGGCAATAGCTCGAGCCACGACGACGCATCCGACGCAACGCTCGTTCGAAATGTGAGGGTGGGGGTCGCCATGGATCTGCCGATGCTACCCCTTTCGGGGACTACTGCTCCAGGTCGACTGGTGTAACGCTCCGCAAGAAACAACGGCTTTCGAATAAGGTTGTCCGATGCAACGCCTGACGGGGAAGGTGCGGCGTTTCGCTCGATTGGTGGCTTCGGGTTGCCTGTGTGCTGCACTTGTGTCGTGCGCCACCCTCACAGAGCCACCGGAAATCACCAGCAACATGGGTGCGGAATCCGCGATCACCGACATCTCGGCGGGAAAGCCGAGCGAAGCCCGTGCCGCGCTGGCGCCGGTGCTGCGCGCCGAGCCGCAGAACGGATATCTGCACCTGCTCAACGGCTTGACATATGAAACGGAGGACCACTCCACCCAGTCGCTCGAGCTGGCGTCCGTCGGATACGATTCCGCCACCCGCCTGGTCCCCGGCTTTTACTGGGCGCACTACCACGACGGCGCGCTCGAGTTCGAGCAACGCGACTATACGGCCGCAGCCGAACAGTTTGCGCAGGCTATCCTCGCGGACCCGGACCAGCCATACGCATTTCTGGGGCTCGCCGCCGCCGCCTACTACGGCGGTGACCTGGAAGTCGCCGCGCGAGCCGGTGCGCGAGCGCTGGCCCTCGACGCAACCGATCCGCACACGCTGCGCGCGGCCGCGTTCATCGCCGCCGGCGCCGGCGATCGAGATACGCTGACGGCAATCCTCACCCGCGCGGAAACGACTTCGGCCGCGCGCGAGATGGACCTGCAGCGGCCGCGTCTGGACAACATGATTCGAACCTCGCAGCTCGAAGTGTCGTCGACGCCGGACGACAACGCGCCCCCGAGCGAGCCTCAGGCGTCGCAGGTCATGATCGAGATCACGCTGCTGCTCAGCCAGAACTCGACCACACGACACACCGGCATCAACCTCCTCGACGGGCTGCAGTTGCAGTATGGAGGCAGCCGGATTACCACGGATACCAACGTCAGCCCGGGCGAAAACAACCGCCAGCGCGTCACCATCTCCGCGCTATCGATTCCGCAGATCAGCTACAGCCTCAACCTGTTCAATACCCGGGACGATTACTATGAAGTGCTGGCGCGACCCTCGCTGGTGGCGACCGTCGGTGAGACGTCCGAATTCTTCATCGGACGCATCGTCACCGTCGGTGTCAGCGGTGTGAATCTCGGCTCCCTCCAACCGGTCAACGTCGGTACATCGGTGCGCGTTACGCCCACTGAAATTTCGAGCCGAGATGTCAAGTTTCGCGTCGAAGCAGACCGGTCGTTCTTCTCCCCGGATACCAGCGGCACGTTCGAAGAAGCGCTGACCACATTCAAGCAATCGGTCAGCGCGATGGTTGACGTCGAGTTCGGCCGCACGCTGATTCTGTCGGGGCTGTACGAAGCCGTGAACATTGGTGGTTCGTCGAAAACGCCGATGCTGGGCGATGTGCCCATCATCAACACGGCGTTCAACGATCGAACCCGCACGAGACGCCAGGATGCCGCGCTCGTGCTCGTGACACCGCGCATCGTCGGCACCATCCAAACCGGCCGCGCGCACTTTCGCGGAGCGACCCTTCGGCGTCTGCTCGAGCTCTGGAAGAACTTCATCGAGCCCACATCCGGCCTCGACGCCGTCCTGTCGACGCTCGAGGCAAAGGCCCCGTACTTCAAACCACTCGTGGGAGACGTCCGTCTCCCTGACGCAACTGATTCGAAGATTCTCGCCGCGACACTGTCGGCCACGAATGCCCGACTTCATTAACCCAGAGGGGAAGGAAACATGGAGACACTCAAACGATTTGCCGCATTGGCGCTGGTCATTGCAGGCGTGGCATGGCCGGTGCTGCCGACGTTCGGCGCGACGTCGGCACGGCTCCCGACGCAGCAGGTGCCCAAGCTGAGCCTGAAGTGGTTGGGCTCGCTGACACTATCGCCGCAGACCGCAAAAGCGGGCCAATCGATCACCGGCACGGTCGTCCTGCTGCGCAAGGCCATCGAAAATCTCCACGTCTCGTTGCGCGTCGACGGCGCGACGCTGAACGAGATCGGCGTTCAGGTCATCGACAACGTGGTCGTCCCCGCCGAAGTGGTGATCCCGACCGACAACGATCGCTCGACCTTTCAAATCGGCACCACCGCCAACACCCGATTCAGCGGCAACAAGACTTACCAGATCACCGCAAGCAACGGCAGCGAGAGCGTGTCGCAGACGTTCACGGTGAGCAACGGCCTGGCGAGGAAACTGCCATGAATCCGCAACGCCTGATTTCCACCCTGTCGTTCGCTGCACTCGTCGCGGCAGGCTCAGCACTTCCGTTGGCAACGCAAGCAGCGGTCGAGTTCGTCACGCCTGTCGGCACCTGCAAGGTGGTCGACACGATCGGCGACAACAAAGACCTGAGCCTGCAGGCCGGTTCCGGCATCCGCTTCGAAGTGTGGGGCGACGGCATCGACGTCCGCAAGGAGGTGCGGCTGACGACAGATGACAGCCACGCGGGCACCGTCACCGCTACGATCCTCCGCGCCCATGGCGGTCTCGAGAACACGGGCCGGTCGTGCAAACAGAACAAGGGTTCGGTGGAGGTCCAGGTGAGTTCCCCGGCCGACGCGACGCAGGTGCTGCAGCGGTCGTTGCGCTTCAAGATGCCGCTCGGCGACGAGTCGCGATTGCAGACCCGGATCGTACCGTTCGTGCAGCCGGTCTGGACATGGAGCAGCCCTGTGCTCGATCAGAGTCCGACGAACTGCCTGACCAAGAACATCGGAACCGTGGTGGTGGACAGTCAGGACACACGCCTGACCATCACCCTGCCCGCCGGTGCCAACACCGATACCAGCAACTGCAGTCTGAAGTTCCACACGGTCCTCCAACCGGCAACCAGACCAGAGGTGGACATCAGTACGAAGTTCTCCTACACGATCACGGGAACACCCTCGTACTTGACGTTGGTGAGTGGCACCGATTCGACCACTTCGCCGATAGCCAATCTCATACCGACGTTCAACGGCGCCGCTGTGGACATCCGCAGTACGAAGGCGACCCCGACGAAAACTGGCCTCAGTACGCTCAGGTTGCTTGCCGGAACCGGTCCACGCACCTCGACAATGACCGTTGCGGCCCCCAATGGCCTGAAGGACACGCTCGTCGCGGTCATCGAACCGCCACCGACCGCGAACGCATTCACGCAAGCTGTCGTCTGCCGCAATCTGCAGACCGGCACGACGGTAAATGTCAACGATGCATTCGATTGCGAGTTGCATCTGTCGCAAACACCACCGAGTGCCGGGCAACTGATCACATTCGAAGTGCAAGATGCTGCGTGCGTCGCTCCTGACGATCCGAACGTGCACTACAGTTCGATAACGGGCCTCGGCACCTTCACCGCCCCGGCGACGGGAACGTTCCATCAGATACCATTCAGAGCCAAGGGTGGTCAGACATCGGCCGGCACACCCTGTGCGTCGAACCAATCGCCGGTCGCGCACACGATGAACTTCTGGGTCGGACCGAAGGGTGAAGCATCGGGTCCCAATTTCAGCCAGACGCAGATCCGGATCCGCGCGCCTCAATGAGCTGGTTAGGAAACGAGGTCGGATAGGCAGGAGGCGTCAGATACCTGTCCGACCCTTCTGCGCAGGCGCCCGAGCCTGTCACGAGCGGCGCCTGGGTCTTCACGCATGCAACGGATCGGTGTTTAGTGCCGTCGCCGCCGTGAAGTTCCTCGCCACGCCCGGCTTCAACCGCCCGTGCTCGTCGAACGGTTCATCGATCGGCCGCACACCGAATCGCCGCCGTACGTTTGATACGGGCAGCGCGATGTCTGGCCAGTGGTCCCAGTCGGTACCGAGATCGACCGTAACCTCGGTACCGCGCTTCAGGGCGCCGAGGACATCCCGCGCAATCGTGCCGTCACCGATCCTTCCCGGTCGTAGCGGAATCGAAAACGGCAGCAGGTTGACGCCGGTCGTATGGAGGACGATCGAGAACAGCCACGTGAAGAAATCGTGCTCGCCTCGGGTGAACCCCGCTTGAAACGCGGCCGCTTGCATTTCCCCCTCGGGGGACGTGTCGAAGCCCGCCAGCACGTGAGCGAAGTCGTGGAAGATCGCGCCTTCCGGAAGGCCGCCGTGCTCACCGGGGAACGGCAGAGGCGCACCGGTAAGGTGATCGAAGAGCTGGTGACCAAGCGTATCTTGGGTCAGCTCACCGAGCGCTCGATATCGGCGCGCGAGCTTCGTGTCTTCGTCGAGCACGCCGCGAAAGATCAGCACGGCCCGCATCACCCGAAGGACGCTGCCGGAGATTCGATAGGTGTTTCGAAAATACTGACGCAGATGCGAGCGGCGCAGGAACGCGAGCCTGAACCGCCAGATCCGTCCCTTCGCAAGATGGCTGATGACGCCCACGGCGGGTTCATCGACACCTAGGGCAGCCGAATACTCGGCCAAAAGCGCAATTTGCTCCGCGCTGGGCAGACCGTCAGCCATACACATCACGACCATCAGCCGGACCAACTGAAGTGCCTGCTCGCGATCATCGACACGAGCCGCCAACTCGCGCGGCGAGATCGGGGCCACCCGATCGATATCGACGGCGGTCTCGAGGATCGAGCGCTGTACCGCGTCGAGGAACGCTCGCTGTGGTCGGCCGAAACCGCCGCGCGCCGCACGGGCCACCTGCGCGAGCGCAGCGACGTGGTACACGGCGGATTCCAGATCGGGTTTCACCAGTTTCATGCCCGCTCACCTCCGTTCCCCGAATCGGCAACGCCCTTCGACATTGACGTTATTCGGCTGGATAGCCATTGTGCCACGCTACTCCCGTGACATTCGTTATTCAACTGAAGAATGATTGATATGGCGACCCGAAACGAACGACGCGAACAAACCCGTGCGAAGATTCTCGAGGCGGCGCTCGCCGTCTTTTCCGATCGCGGGTTCGCCGCAGCGGGAACGCGCGAGATTGCCGAAAAGGCAGGCGTGAATCAGGGGCTGATCACGTACTACTTCAAGAGCAAGGGCAACCTGTGGCGCGAGGCGGCAAACAAGATATTCACCGAGGCGCGCCAGGACGTTGCCGACACGGTCTTACGCAACCCGGACGTCGACCAAAAGAGACTCCACCGAACCCTGGTGAAGGCTTATGTTCGATTCGTCGCGAAGCGGCCGGAACTGATTCGGTTCATGGTCGAAGAAGGCAAGCAGCCGAGCGCGCGGGTTCGATGGCTCGTCGACACCCATCTAAAACCGTTGTACGACAGGTTCCCGCTTGCGCAATCACAAGAGAGCCTCAAGCCCCACCTCTTCTATGCGATGACCGGCGCGGCCGCATTGATGTTCTCCGTTCGCCCGGTGTGCAAGCGGCTCACCGGCCTCGATCCGAGCCGTGTCGAGGCCGTGGAGGCGCACGCGGAGTTTCTCGCTCGGTTGCTGGTCCCCTGACTCGTTCCCGCACCCTGACGCGCGAATTCGAGACAGATCGCCCGGCCGATTCCCGCCCCCGCGCAGCTACAGCTTGATGTCGAGCGCGCGCAATACGGCGCCACTGTCGAAATACGGGCGCTCGCAGACGATCTTGTCGCTGCCGGGTGGGAATTCGAACGTCGCGGCCATGCGGATTTTGAACTTGCGTCCGGTCGGCTCGATCACCGTCGAGCCGACGGTCAGCGGACCTGAATGTGTACCAGTCAGATAGAACTCGACGAGGACCGTGTCGTGGTCGCCGTGTCCGATCGAGATGATCTCGTTGCCTTGGTCGGGGAACGGCACGCGCGACACGGCGAAGTAACGCCGCACCTCGGCTTCGCCGTCGAAGACCGTACCGTTGCCATACATCTCGTAGCGCGGATGCTCGAACGTCGCGATCACCGCGTCCCAATCGTGCGCGCATTCAAGCGCCATGTGATCTTTCACCGTTCGAATGCGGCGTTCCGCCAACGTGCTCATCGATTTCGGGGTCGCATGTTCGTCGAAAGTACCAATCACATCCGCGATGGTCGAGTCCGTATCTCCAGAAAGTGCCCGCTCGGATCTTCGAAGTAGACGAGCCGCCCCGTGTCGCCGAGCGTGTTGATCTCGTTCGGCCGGCGTCGATACGGATCGGCCCAGTAACGTTGCTCGCGCGCTTCGATCTGCGCGAACGCGGCGTCGAACTGCGCCTCGTCGACGAGAAACGCATAGTGCTGCATCGCGACGTTGCCTGATGTATTCATGAAGTCCACTGTCAGATGATCGTCGATCAATACTTGAGTGAAGTGGCCGGCCGTCGTCGGCGCAGGCGCGCCCAACACGTTGGCGAGGAATGCTGCGGAAGCTTCTCTATCCCGCGCGAAAACGATCATGTGGTCGAGGGTCGCAGTCACGTCACCTACTCCATCTGTTCAACGTGACAACGAGGCTAAGACCTCAAGTTAGGTTGAGGTCAAGTATCATTCGTCATTCGTCGATTTCAGCAATCGCGGACCTGCGCCTTCACGTCCGAGTTCGTCCATCGGGTTGCGAAGCGGGCAGATCTTCAACGACATGCAGCCGCAGCCGATGCAGCCGCCAAGTTGATCGCGCAGTTCAGTGAGGCGTTTGATGCGGCTGTTGAGGTCGTCCTTCCAACGCGCCGAGAGCTTCTGCCAATCCGCCGTTGTCGGCGGTTTGTCGTTCGGCAGCGCGAGCAACGCATTGCGAATGGTTTGCAGCGGCACGCCGGTGCGCTGAGCGACTTTGATGACCGCGAGGCGCCGTAGGACATCGCGCGGATAGCGGCGTTGATTACCATTGGTGCGATGGCTTTTGATCAGGCCCTTTGCTTCATAGAAATGAAGAGCCGATACGGCGACGCCGCTGCGCTGCGCGACCTGGCCGACACTCAATTGATGGATGGATCGAGTCGGGCGACGCTTCGGCATTGCAACACACCAATCTCAATTTTGGTTGAGGTTTTACGCTCGCGACAGCCGAAACTCAACGCGTGCCTGGAACGTCCTCGCTGAGGGCTATGTGTATTGCGCCCCGATCAACGCATCCCAATGCGCGTCACCGGTCGCTTCGAGTTGCGGCAGAAACCGCGGATGCTTTGCGTCGCCGTCGATCGGGAACAACAAGCTGGTCGGCAGCAGGTACTGAAACACCAACTGGTCGCGCACGGTCCTGCCGGCCTTGCGCGGCCTGCCGCCGAAATGCAGACAGCGCGTCGTGTCGACCATGCCGACCATGCCGGCTGGGCCGGTCAGCTTCACGACCGAATCCCGCCCGACGAGTTCGTTGACGCGCTCGTCGGTCAAGAACGTGATGCCGCGGTAGCCGACCGCGTGCAGAACGTCTTTAGTGAGGTGCGCCGGCAGCGCGTGGAACGGACCGCAGTCGTCGTCGACGTCGGTGAGCTGCACGAACACCTTGAACGAGATCACGTCTTCCGGGTCCATGTGGAAGTGGTGCGCGGACTGTTCGTTGATCGTGTCCTGGTAGGCACGGGTGACGAAGAAATTGAACAGCACCGGCAGCATGCCGCAGTAGCGCACGATCGGCGCCAACACGAGCGGTGCCATCGCGAAACGAATCGCTGCCGAATCGGCCGCGAAATCGTGCGCGAGCGCGGGGTAGTGCAGGCTGCCACTGTCATGCTGCGACGCGCGACCGTTCGCGACAGCGATCGCTTCGTCGCACGCGGCGCGCGTTGCGTCGATCAGGTCCAGCGTCGTGACGGCGCGTTCGTAGGGGACGTCGATGTCGCTCGAGTGCGTCTCTAGATACTTCCACCCCAGCTCGACGCGCTTCGCGATCGCATCCGCTTTGTGCGCCGCGATCGCGGCGTGCATCGCTTCGCGTTCCGGCCACGTCGCGTGGCGGTACGCGCGCAGGCGTTCATCCTTGGTCGGCGGTCGCGTCGACTGTGCCGATTTCGCGCCGGCGCTCATGACGGGGTCGGCACCGCCCGCGGCGCCGGTCTCGACGCATCCGCCTCGTTCGAACCGGCACGCCGGAACACGACGCCGGTATAGCCCTGCATCGCGATGTCGGCGATCGTCGCGCGAAACTTCGGCGAGCCGCCGTTGTAGACGAAATAGCGGACGCGGCCGTGCTCGTGGCCATCGACGTTCGAGTTGTAGCCGGTGAACCAGCCCTTCGCCTTGCGCATCAGCATCGTCTGATACATCTGCGCGACGTGATCGCTCCATTGTTGCTCCGCTTCGTGCGTTGCCTCCATGCGCGCGTAGCCGTGCTCGCGCGCGTAAGCGAGCAGTCCGGTCACCCAGTCGACGCCCACTTCGATGCCGCGCGGATAGTTCGTCGACGCAGAGGCGCTCTGCGGCCCGGCGACGGTGACCAGGTTCGGAAAGCCGTGGATTTGCATACCCAGGTATGTGATCGGGCCGTCGCGCCACTTGTCGCGCAGCTTCTCGCCGTCGACGCCCGTGATGTCGATACGGTCGTAGGCGCCGGTGATCGCGTCGAAGCCGGTTGCGTATACGATGAGGTCGATGGCGTAGTCGCGTTCGGTGGTGCGAATACCGGTCGGCGTGATGCGCTCGATCGGCGTCTCGGCGATGTCGACCAGGTGCACGTGCGGCTTGTTGTACGTCTCGTAGTAGTTCGTCTCGAGCGGCACGCGCTGCACGCCGAAGCCGTGATCCTTCGGAATCAGTTTCTCGGCGACGACGGGATCTTTCACGCGCTGCCGGATGCGGTCCGCGATGTACTCGGATAATTCGGCGTTCGCTTGTTCATCGGTGAAGATCTCGCGAAAGTTTGCGAGCCAAATGCCGAATCCGGGCTCGGCGTACAGCTTGTCCCACAACTCGAGCCGCTCATCCCGCGATACGTCATAGAAGCCGCGGCGATCGGGCTCGTGGACAAACGCACCCGGCGTGCGCAGGCACGTATCGAAGATCTCGTCGTACCGCGCGCGGATGTCGGCCATCTCGTCGTCGGAGATCGGGCCGTTATTGAGTGGCGCGCACCAGTTCGGCCGCCGTTGGAACACGGTCAAATCGCCGACCATTTCGGACAGCGCCGCGATCACCTGTACACCGGTTGCGCCGGTGCCGATCACCGCGACGCGCTTGCCGGCGAGGTCAACGGGCTCCTGCGGCCAGTAATAGGTGTGGAACGACGGCCCTTCGAAGGTCTCCATACCGGGGATGCGCGGCGGCGTCGGGGCCGACAGCAGCCCGACTGCGGTAACGAGGAAGCGGCAGCTCAATTCGCGACCGTTCTGCAGTCGCAGGCGCCACAAGTCGTGCACTTCGTCGAACGTCGCGGCGCTGACGACGCAGTTGAACTGCATGTATCTGCGCAAATTGAACTTTTCGGCGACGTGGTTCAGGTAGCGTAGATTCTCGGGCTGCCCCGAGAAGCGCTCCTTCCAGTGCCACTCGTTCAACAGTTCCTTCGAGAACGAAAAGCCGTACGTGTAGCTCTCCGAATCGAACCGGCAGCCCGGATAGCGGTTGTGGTACCACGTGCCGCCCAGATCGGCCGCGCCTTCGAGCACCGTGACGTTCACGCCGAGCTCGGCAAGGCGGTACAGCTGATAGATGCCTGCAACGCCGGCGCCGATGATGATCACGTCGTGTTGCGGGTCGTTCGCGTTCTGCGGTTGGTTCATGAGCCGTGCCTATTCGTGAGTCGGTTGAGTCGTTCGATCGTGCCCCTTGATCAGATCGTTGGTCATCGTCCCGCCGGACCTAGGACCACACGGACCGAATCCGTACGGCCTCGGCGCGGCCCTGTTTGACGCCGGCATCGAGGGCCGCGGTTTGCCGCGACGCGTCCATCAGGTTGGGCCCGAACGCTTCCAGCGACGCGGCATCGGGCGTGATCAGCTCGACGTGCGAACCGCCGCGGCGCAGCTGCGCGAGTTCCGGATCGATGCGTGCCGCCATGAACGCGGCCGCGCCCGCCGGAATCACCGCCACCGCGATCACGCGTTCGAAGCCTTCGGCGAGATCGAAGTTGGTCGCCGAACGCATGCCGCCGTCCACATAGCGGCGGCCGTTGATCGTGATCGGCGGAAAGAGCCCCGGTACCGAGCAACTCGACGCGACCCCGCGCGCGAGCGACGTGCCTGTCGACTGATCGAGCACCATGAAGCGGCCATCGTGCGCGTCGACGGCGGTGCACGAATACTTCGCCGGCCACGGCGTGTCGGCCACGGAGGCGAAGAACCCGATGCAGGCCTCCTCCGGGATCGTCGTCGCGTTGAGCGCGTACACGCCGATCTCGGTGCGCAGCTCCAGCGCCTCGGCCTCGGTCTTCGGCACGCGCATCATGAATTCCATCAGCTTCGTCAGGTCCGGCGTCGGCATCGCGGTCGGCGTCGATCCGGGCTCGCCGCGCGCGCGCACCGATTCAGTCAGCCGCGTGAGCAGTTCGTCCGGTGCGTGGCCGGCCGCCAGCTCCGCGCCGACGAACGAGCCGGCCGACGTGCCGACGATCTTGTCGGCGTGCCTGAGATCAATGCCCTCGTCCGCCAAGCCAGCCGCGAGACCGGTTTCCCACGCGATCCCGACGGCACCGCCGCCACCCAACACCAACGCTCGCTGTGTCATTCGGTCTTGTCGCTGCAACGCCAATGGATCGAATGTTACGCCGCTTCGGAACGAGTGGGGGCGCCACGTTCACGCCGCTCGGCGCACCGCAGAGCGCAGCCGCGATCGTATCTCGGCACCGCGCTCGTGAAGTCCACACAAATCGCTTTCGATCTCGGCATTCACGAGGCGCCGCAAAGTTGGTCATATCGACGCTGTTGCGGTCCGCAGTGGGAGACCGATCGTGGAACACCGCTTTACCGAGACGCCCGATGGCACCAGCGCTGGCGCATGGTGGTCGTCGAGTGCGGCATTGCCTGAACTGGCGTGGATGTACGACGGACGGCGTCAGGTGTTGGTGGTGACGACGAAGTCGGGTACAACCACCGAACACCGCATCGTCGGCAAGCGACGCTTAGCCGACGAGACGCGCCGCGCGTACCTGCCGAGCCTCGCGCTGCACATCGGCCGACGCGTGGCACAGTCGTCGCGGCGTGGGTCTGAGCGGCCGAGGGGCGGTTAGGACATCGAGGTTCGGGCGACCCGACCCGCACGGGCGCTGTTCTGAATCGCGTTCAGCGATAGCCACGCCGGCGCAGCGGGATCATCATCGTTTTCCAGAACTCGTGCGACTTCGGATAGTCGTTGGGCCGCGCGACGCCGAGACGGGCCGGCACTTCACCAGGCCGATACACGAACGTGCCGAACAGAACATCGAGCAGCGACAAGGCGACCGCGAAGTTCTTCGCCTCGGTTGGATCGCCACTGTGGTGATAGCGATGCAGTTCGGTTCCGGTCAACACGTAGTTTGCGCATCCGGCGCGCAGATCGACGTTGCAATGCGACACGAGCCCCTGCAGGCCGATGATCGCCGACGCGGCAAAGATGGCTTCGGGACTCGCGCCGAGGACGTAGAACAGCGGTATTCGCAGCAGACCCTGGATCAGGAAGAAGTTGAACGGATGTCCCGCCGGGTGCATCAGCACGTAAACCTGTTCCGGCAGGTGGTGCGGCGCGTGCGTCCGCCACAGATAGTGTTTGAACGCGGTGTCGGCTTCGTGACTCCAGCGGTGTTGCCAATACTGCAGGAAATCGAACGTCACGATCAGAAGCGGCGCGGCGACCCAGACGGGCCAGTGTGTGATCGGACCTACATGTGAGATGCTCAAGCTGATGCCGATGAACGCGAGGGCAAAGTTGGTGGCGGCGCCGGTCAATCCACCGGCGAGGAAGTATTTGATGTCGCGGCCGAAGAACGTCCGCAGCGTCATGCGCCAACGTGCATCCAACGGATAGGCAAATTCCAGCGCAACGAGCACGACGATGAACGTACCGGTCGTCGCCGCCATCGTGGCGATCAGGTTCCAATGTTCGACGAGTGCGAGACCGATGATCGTGATGTTGGCCACGAACATCGTCGGCCACGTTAGATAGCGCACCGCCCATGGGGTACGGCCGATGCCCGCGCTAGCGCTGGTGAAGACTGTCGCCGAACGCTCTGCGACTGACGCGTGATTCACGATCGTTTCCTCTTGGGTTGCGTTTTTCGTTCGGCCGCGTTCGGCGCGATGCCCCGCCACAACGTGTCGAGCATCGCGCGCACCGCAATGTGGGGGATCTCGCCTTCGTGCAGTCCCATCAACTCGAACAACACGACGCTGTGCATCGTCGCGACAATCAGCCCCGATACCGCCGTCGGCTTCGGGGCATGGATGGCGCCCTTGTCGTGCTGTTCGGCGACGTATTGCGCGATCGCGTTGTTGAGCGTGCTTGCGGGGGATTGGCCGAAGCGCTGCAGAAATTCGTCAATGCCGATTGCGGGATGCGTAATCAGCGGCAACATGCGCGGGATCGCGGCGCGGAAATACTCGAGCGTCAGTTCGCCGATAATCTGCAGCGCTTTTCGAACGTCCTTTTGTGCGCGCGCCTTGATCAGAAGATTGGCAGTATCGGCTGGCGGCGGCGCCATCGCAGCGAGAAACAACGCGGTTTTCGTCGGGAACCGTTTGAACAACGTCGCTTCCGATACCCCCATTCGTCTGGCGATCTCGCGTGTTGAGCCCAGCGCGCCGCCTTCGATGAACACCTCCCGCGCCGCACGCAGGATATCGGCGTCTTCGATTGTCTTGGGTCTGGCCAGAGCGGATCCCATAGTTTTTAAGTAAGCGCACACTTAATAACTCGGATGATCCAGATGCGCAACCCCTACGAGGATTTTCGAAACCCCACTTGCGGCCGTTGGTCGCGTTGCCGGCGAGACCCCTCAGCGTAGGACATCGACCAGTTTGTCCAATGTTTCCCCCCAGCCGCGCTCGCGGTCCCCAGCGGAGTCACCGCCATCCAGGATGACCAGTTGATCGGTCACGATGAGATCGGTCTGCGCCGCATCGCCGACAAATTCCACGGTCACCATGGAAGTGGTAATTCGTTGGCTGGACCGCGCAATGGTCATCGAAAAACACAAACGCTGATCGGTGACGATGTCTTCGTAGCGGCAGTCTTCGGTGAACGTCTCACCGCCGCGGGGACCGAACGTGATGCGTTTGACACCGCCAACACGAAAGTCGTGCGCGTCGATCGTCGACGACCAGGTCGCATCGCCCGGCACATACCAACGTGCTAGTTCGGTCGCGCCGCTCCACGCAGCAAACGCGCGCGATCTCTGCACCTTCAGGAGACGTCGGACTACGATGGTGTGATGCGACGTGAAAATACCTTTCATCTCCTTCTCCTCGGGGTTTTCGTCGGCTGGATGCCCTGCTCGTTTAGCATGGCGTTCTCCTCGAGGTAGCGATCGAGCGCGTGGAGACGCTGATGCCAGACGAGGCGGCGCTGCGAAATCCAGCTTTCCGCTTTGCTCAGCGGTTCGGGATTCAGCCGACACCAACGCTCGCGACCGCGCTTTTCGCACGTCACCAGACCCGCCGTCTCGAGAACGGCAAGATGCTGGTGCGCCGCGGGCAGCGACATCGACAGGGGTTCGGCGAGTTGACCGAGGGTCGCCTCGCCGCGCGTCAGGCGAGCGAGCATTGCCCGCCGCCCCGGATCACCGAGCGATTTGAAGACTAGGTTCAAGGCGTCGTCATACTTAGCCATGTGCTTAAGTATTCGGATATCGGGGCCGATCGTCAACAACGTGGTGCCGGATACCTCGTCAGAGCAGTAGCGCTATGTACCGACCGAGAAACAGAGCGCCGCGCTAAGTGGCAACCGTTTAACGTCTCGGGGCCGCACTTCCCGCGAACCGCTCAACGCGGTCCCGAAATGTCATGCAGCGTTCGAGGATCCCGAGATCAGACTGCGTCACACCCACCGCCCGCATGAACTCGACCCAACGACTGGCAACCCCCGCTACCTCGCGCGCAATGCGCTGGGCCCGCGCCGCTTCAAGCCCCATGCGCTGCGCCGCCGCATTGAAATTATCGACGCTCGGCGTCGTGCCGAAGGCCCCAAGCGCGATCGCGTGCGAACCCTGCAATCCCGTGTGCGGAACGACATCGTAGGCCGGCGTGAACTCGTACTGTGTCTCGCCACCTTTCTTGTAGAACGCATGGTTGCGCAGGTGATCGTCGGTGTTGCCAATCGCCACGTTGAACAACAAGCGCCGAAAAATGCGCTCCGCAAGATCTGCCGTATCGCCGCCGATCCGATTCCCCAGCTGAAAGATTCCCGGATACGACATTGCGGATTCGTCGTATTGCGTGATGTCGAATTTGTTGATGAGACTCGCCACCGAGACCAGATGGTGCTGATGCGTCCCGTTGCGATCGAAACGTTCGACCAGTAACACGTCGCCCCTGCTCGTTTCCGTTAGCTGCACATCCGGCACATCGATGCCGGCCTCGCGGGCCATCCGCATCGTCGCGCATTCGACGCGACACATGTCGACCAGATCCGACTCGCGGCCGAACTTCGCGATCCAGTAACGACCTTCGTGTTCGATCAGTGTTTTCGGCCGCGCGCCCCCGAGACCGCTACCCTGCAGAAAGAACGGTTCGAGGCTTCGGTCGACCTCGCGTCCGGCCTCGATGTCCTCCGCAATGTGCTGCAGGTGAACCAGATTATCGAAGGGGCGCCGCGGCGGAGGTGGTGGTTTGTCTCTGATCTCGGCGGTGAAGTGCAACGCGCCGACTCCCTCACCTGATGCTGCCAGCAGAAATTCGATGTGCGTGATCGGTGGAGGTTGCCGTGTTTTGGAGAGTTGCCGCCGCCCCCACTCGTCGGGTCCGCCGTCCAGCAGCACGCCGAAGATGCCGGGCGCCTCACGCGTCCGGATGTTCTCGCACACGTCGGGCGTGAGCGGCAGATTGATGGGATCGAGCGCAAATGCGCTGGGATGCTCGAGGTACGCCTTGGCGTATTTGAAGCGGCCACGGGTCGAATCGAGCAGCAATTGTCCCGCAAGGATCACCTGGCCTTCGCCAACGTCGACATGCACGAAGAGCTTCTCCGCCATCACAACTCCCAGTCCGCCGCCGCACCTGGCGCGCGCGCCCGCTGACGCTCGCCGCTTCGACTCAACGCTTCGCCCAACGTGTCGTCGCCGGCCGCGAGCACGCGGTCGAGCGCGGCCGGCATGCCGAACACGTCGAGAACCGCAAGGTACGCGGCTACGGTCACGTGCGCCGAGCCGGATTCCACCTTCTTGATCGAACCCGGTGACAGGCCGGTCTTGTGGGCCGTTTCCAGCTGGGTCCAGTTCCGCAGCAGTCGCGCGCGTTGCAAGCGCGCGCCGAGCGAGGCGAGGGAACGCGTTGCGGCATCGCTCAGTTGCGCGTGTGCCTTGGATGGTCTGGGCATTTATAAACCCACTAAATTAGTTAGCAGATTTATATAATCATGGAGTCGAAGAATCAATATCAGATTAATATAAGGTCTCTAATATAGTTAAA
The DNA here is from genome assembly GCA_963812255.1 of uncultured Gammaproteobacteria bacterium. Taxonomy (GTDB): domain Bacteria; phylum Pseudomonadota; class Gammaproteobacteria; order Pseudomonadales; family Azotimanducaceae; genus DATJGR01. The sequence goes on from CAWEUM010000005.1 coordinate 552,361, forward strand.
AGGCTTATATAAGTTCAATTCAGGTCCGATTCGGTGGATTCCTGGTGTCAATCTAAAGCCCCAGCACCTCTTTCGCGATAATGTTGTGCTGCACCTCGCTGGAGCCACCTGCAATGGTGTAGCCGCGATGGTGGTAGCGCGCCGAGGCGATGTACTGCGCATAGTCGGGACCGATTGGCTGCGCATCGCCCGACGCGGTGCAGTCCATCGGCGCGGACCAGTAGCCGATCGCCTCGAACAGCACTTCGTCCATTGCCTGCACCAGTTCCGAGCCTTTGAGTTTCAGCATCGACGGTTCGGCACCGATGACACCGCCGCGATCAGCTTCGCTGAGCAACCGCAGACTGGTCATTTCCAGCGCGTCGAGGCGGATCGTCAATGCAGCCACCTTGGCCGCAAACGGTTCGGTGTCGGCGAGCGTCTCAACACCATCCGCCTCGCTTCGCAGGATCTCGACGACGCGCGACAACAGGCGGCGATTCTCCGCAACCCGACTGACCATCAGACGCTCGTCACCGAGCAGGCGCTTCGCCACCGTCCACCCCGTGTTCTCTTCGCCGAGCCGGTTCTCCACCGGAACGCGCACCTCATCGAAAAACACCTGGTTCCATAAGCGCTTGCCGTTGTATGCGTACAGCGGTTCGATGGTGATGCCGGGCGTCTCCAGATCGATGAGTAGAAAGCTGATGCCGCGTTGCGGCGCTGTAGAGTCGTTGGTCTTTACGAGCACGAAAATCCAATCGGCATGCTCGGCTGCCGACGTCCAGATCTTCGAACCCGTGACGACGTAGTTGTCGCCGTCGCGCACCGCGCGAGTGCTCAGCGACGCGAGGTCCGACCCCGCCTGCGGCTCCGAATATCCCTGACACCACCACAAATCGGCGTTGCGGATCGCCGGCAGAAAGTGGGCCTGCTGCGTCGGATTGCCATAGCGGATGATCGCGGGACCGACCATGTTGAAACCAAATCCGGACAACGCCGGTGCGTGCGCGAGCCGGCACTCGACATCGAACAGGTGGCGTTGAACCAGCGACCACCCGGTACCACCGTGCTCGACGGGCCAGTGAGGTGCCGCCCAACCCCGTTCGTTCAGCGTTCGAGTCCAGGCGATGAGTTCGTCCTGGCCGACCGGCGCACCACGCTTCACCTTTTGCGACAACGTTGCCGGCAATCGGTCGCGCAGAAACGTCCGGACTTCGTCGCGGAACTGCGTTTGCGTCGGCGTGAGCGCGAGCCGCATCAGATCGCTTTCGAGGCGAGCCGTTGTCTCGACACCGCACGCGGCGCTACGAGTCGTGCGAAGTCCGATGGGCTCATTTGCCAGTAAACTTCGCTGTGCGCTTCTCCTGAAACGCGCGTACCGCCTCGCGATGATCCTCGCTCAGCATCGTCTGGCGTTCCGCGCCCAGACAGATCGGCATGATCAGGCTCGATACCGCGCGCAGATACGCATTCACCGCCTGCTTGGATGCGGCGATCGCCCGCGGTGCTCCGGCCGCCAGGCGCGCCGCGATGTCGAGCGCCTTCGGCAGGAGTTCGGTGTTGTCTTCGACATAGAAGTTGACGAGGCCGAGATCGAACGCCTCCCGCCCCTTAATGCGATCGCCCGTCATCAGAAAGTACTTCGCCTTGTTGACGCCGATCAGAAACGGCCAGATCAGTTGGCCACCGTCACCCGCGCCGATACCCATGTTGACATGGGTATCGGCAAACACCGCAGACGGACCCGCCACGACCACATCGCACAGCAATGCGAGATTTGCACCGAGCCCCATCGCGTATCCGTTCACCGCAGAGACAATTGGCTTGTCGCATTCGAGGATGTGATCCACGATCTGGCGCGCCTCAGTCCACATGTCGGGACCCTCTGAACTCGAACCAATGGCGTCGCCGGGAGAGAAATCGCCGCCTGCGGAAAACGCCCTGCCCATCCCCGTCAGCACGAGAACGCGCAGCGCACGGTCATCGGCGAAATCGCGACTGAAACGCGCCAGTTCGGCGTGCATCGGGCCGTTGATCGCATTGAGCCGTTCCGGGCGATTCAACGTGACGATCGCGATTCCGTCGTCGCGTCGCTCAATCTGCAACGTCTGATAATTCTCTTGCAGCAACATCATGACCTCCGCTTTTCCGCACGGTACTGCGAAGGCGTGCGTCCCGTCCAACGCCTAAACGACCGCGCGAAATTCGATTGATCCGAAAAGCCCAGCATGTATGCGACATCGGTCACCGCATGGTGTGGTTCATCGAGGTAACCGAGTGCGAGTTCTTTGCGAACATTGTCCAGCAGCGCGCGAAACGACACGCCGCGATCGCTCAAACGGCGTCCCAGGGTACGTTCGCTCATGTGCAACCGATGCGCGAGCCCGGCGCGGGTTGGCTCCCCATTGCTGAGCATGTCGATCAACGCGAGCTTCGCGCGGCTCAGTACATCATGTCGATCCATCTGAGCGATGTACTTCAGTGCAACCTCATCGTTGGCGCGCGCCAGCGCCGGATTCTGTCTGGGCAGAAACTTCTCGGTCTGATCGCGTCGGAACACCACGCTGGTGCGATTCGAACCGTAGTGAACGGGGCACCCGAAGAATTTCGCGAGCTGCTTGTTGCAGGGCGGCTGCGACCGGCTCATTTCCACCCGCAGCGGTTTGAACTCCTCATAGGTGATATCGCGGCACATCGAAACGACCGCGGTGGTTGCCGCGTCGATGGCTTGCTGCGGCCAGCCTTGCGCCGGCTCGATCCGCAGCTGAAGCTCGGTAGCGTTCGTCTCGAGGCGAATGTCGATCGCGGTCGACACCAGTCTGTGATAACGCACGAGGCGTTCCAGCGCTTCACGCACGTTGCGGCTCGCAAGCCATGCATAACCGAGCGCATGAAAATTCGCCGGCAGCGCCGCCATACCGGTTTCGAACGCAAAACATTGGTTCCGAGTCAAACGCTCGCACTGCTTCCAGAGCTTCCGCACGGCCGACAACTTCAGGCGACTATCGGGATCACGATAGGGCTCCGGGTCGAGACCAGCGGCGCGAAACACCTGCGCGGAATCGAGCTGGTAGTTGGCCAGCACGCGCGACGTCGCCTCGTGTCCAAGCGCCAGCGATGTCATGCATTCGATCATGGATAGCCAGTCTAACCATCGCAATGGCCGAACGGGACGACGAGTTGGCTCCGGCTGACCAGCGCGCTTCGCGATTTCATCTACACTGCGCGGCGCTCGATTCTCGCCGAGCAACACATTGTCGAAGCACCCTCTCCTCACTGCGGTACACCATGAACAAGGCCAAAGCCGCCGCGATCATTCAGGCGCAATTCGATCGTCAGACACGCGAATCCTCCGGCTGCGAGACGATCCCGCCCACCACGGCGTTCGATGTGGTGGTGGCAACCTGGCGCGCCGCCGACGCAGTATTTGCGCATCGCCTGGGTGCGCCTCCCCTGGAACCGTTCACACTCGCGGTCATGGCGTTGATGCACGGCGCCGTAACGCCGTCGTTCGCATCCGATCCGGGGATCCAGGCGTATTTCATTCGTGCGTTGTTCCAGATCACGCGCGATCTCGACGACCTTCCGCTGTCACCGTTCGACCGCGAACTCATCGATGCGACCTTGACGGCCGCGAGTGACCTCGCCCCGCATTGGTTTCCGAAGGAGCGTTGAACCGGACCTCGTTCCTGGCGTACCAACGCGTAAAATCTTGAGTAAGATCCGCACCCTACAGGGCGAAGAGCACGGAGCGCGCGATGGCGTACTGGCTGATGAAATCCGAACCGTCGGTGTTCGGAATCGACGATCTCAAGAAGAAGCGAACGACCTGTTGGGATGGCGTGCGCAATTATCAGGCGCGCAACTTCATGCGTGACGGCATGAAGAAAGGCGACAAGATCTTCTTCTACCACTCGAGTTGCCCTGAGACTGGAATCGTCGGGGTCGCGCAGGTCGCACGCGAGGCCTATCCCGATCACACCGCGTTCGATCCGAAAGACGCGCACTACGATCCCAAGAGTGATCCGAACAATCCGATCTGGATGATGGTGGACATCAAATTCGTACGAAAGCTGAAGCGCGTGCTCAGCCTCGATGAACTCAAGGCCGAGCCGCGGCTCGACGGCTTCACGCTACTGCGCCGCGGCAACCGCCTGTCGGTGATGCCGGTCAGCGACGCGCATTGGGAGATCGTGCTCGGCCTCGAATGAGGCTTCAACGGCCACCGGTCGGCCGCCGCGACTCACATCAATATCCGGGCGGCGGCTGAAAACCCTGCCATTCGCGTTCGAGCAACTGCGCAAATCGCAGCGTCGTGCGATCCTCGAGGTACGGTCCGATCGCCTGCAAACCCAGCGGCAGTCCGTCGCGATTGAACCCGGCGGGAAATGCGGTGGATGGCTGTCCAGCGAAAATGGCCCACATGGGGTACACGAGGTTGAGCGCATACGACACCGGCTCGTTGTCGATGAGCAATTTGCGTTCGGAGAACGCACCGCTCTGATGCGGGAAAGCAACGTCGAGCGTCATCGGGCCAATCAGCACGTCCCAGTTGGTGAAGAAACTGCGCCAGACACCGCGCGCAAGTTCGCGCCGCCGCAACAATGCGAGGTAACCGGCCGCATCGATCGTCAGACCCTCCGCCTGTGCGCCCAGCACACTCGCATCGGCGCTGCCCTTCGCCGCCGCTTCGCGTTCCTCGCGCGTCTGCCCCTGCGTCGTCTGCACCGTCAGCAGGCACAAGTAGTCACGGAAGTACTGTTCGAAGTCGACGTCCGGCATCGCCTGCGCGACTTTGGCACCCCGTTGGGAGAGAAACGTCGCGAGCGATTCGACCTTGCCTTGCATGTCTGAGGCCGGTCGTACCCACGGCATCGCCGGCATGACCGCAACGCGGAAATCCTGCAGGCGAGCTTGGCGCGCTTGCGGCAGCGCGAGTCGCCAGGCCGCGTCTTCGCCGAGCACCGGCCCGGCAATGACATCGAACAGCATTTCCAGATCGACTGCGCTGCGGGCCAGCGGCCCCTGCACACCCATCAGCGCGGCCGGATTTGGCAGGTCGGCAAGAGGAAACGACCCTTCACGCGGAATCGCTGTCTCGGACGGTCGATGCCCATAGACGCCGCAATAGGCGCCGGGTACACGGATGGAACCGCCGATATCGCTGCCGATTTCCAGCGGTGTCAAGCCAGCGGCGAGTGCAGCGCCGCCGCCCCCTGTGCTGCCGCCTGGCGTGCGGTCCAGATCCCATGGGTTGTTCGTGCGACCGTAGATCGGGCTGTCAGCCTGCCAATCACCGAGCGCCACCGGAATGTTGGTCTTACCGAGCAGGCACGCACCGGCGGCAAAGACCGAACTCGCCAACGGCCCGTCTTGTTTGGGACAGTAATCCTTCAGCGCCGGAATCCCGGCTGTTTGTGGCAATCCTGCTGTCTGGGTCGATTCCTTCAACGTCATTGGCAACCCAAGCAGCGGCGTGCGTAGACCGCGCCCGATCGCCGCATCGGCACGCTGGGCGGCTTCGCGCGCGCGGTCTGCGGTGCGAATCGGAATCGAATTGAGGGCGCCGTCTCGCTGATCGATGCGCTTCAGGTGCATTTCGACCAGTTCGGTGGACGAAACCTTGCGTGCCCGCAGTGCCGTCAGCATTTCGGTCGCGGTGCTATAGGGTCCAATGGGTTCCGACATCTCGCGCTCTCCCGGTTCGTGTGCAGCAAGCGTACGCGACAATCAGCATTTGCTTAAAGTGCCGCGAACCGATTGAATCCTTCCAACCCCAGACCCGACGGAGATGTACCCATGGCAAACCATTCAACCGGACTGCAACTGCGCTCGACCGTAAAGAGCGAGGGCGTCCTCGAGCTATCGCTCGTCAACGTTCCGACACCCGAACCCAAGCCCGACGAAGTGGTCGTCCGGGTCGAGGCAACGCCGATCAATCCATCCGATCTCGGTCTGTTGTTCGGCGCGGCCGATATGAACACGGCGAAAGTGTCCGGCTCGCCCGCCAACCCGGTCGTGACCGCAACCATCCCACCAAACGTCATGAAGATGATGGGCGGTCGTCTCGATCAGTCGCTGCCCGTCGGCAATGAAGGTGCGGGAGTCGTGGTCGGGGCAGGCTCAACCGAAGCAGCGCAGAAGCTCATCGGCAAAACAGTCGCAATTCTCGGTGGCGCGATGTACTCGCAGTATCGAGTGATCAAAGCCGCGCAGTGTCTGTTGTTGCCGCCAGGCACCAAACCGGCGGAAGGGGCATCGTGCTTCGTCAATCCGCTGACCGCGATCGGCATGGTCGAGACGATGAAGCTCGAAGGCCACACCGCACTCGTGCACACCGCCGCCGCGTCGAACCTCGGCCAGATGCTCAACAAACTGTGCATCGGCGATGGCATCGGTCTCGTCAACATCGTCCGCAAACCGGAACAGGCGAAGCTACTGAAGGGAATCGGCGCGGAATACGTCTGCGACTCCAGCGCGGCGACGTTCATGGACGACCTGACGAATGCGCTCGTCGCAACCGGCGCCACACTCGCGTTCGACGCGACCGGCGGCGGCAAACTCGCGGGGCAAATCCTCACCTGCATGGAAATCGCCGCCAACAAAACCGCTAAGGAATACAGCCGCTACGGCTCGACGACGCACAAGCAGGTGTACATCTACGGCGGCCTCGATCGCAGCCCCACCGAGTTCAATCGCAACTTCGGCATGGCATGGGGCATCGGCGGCTGGCTGTTGACGCCGTTTCTGCAGAAGATCGGCCCGGCCGAGGCGCAGAAGCTGCGCGAACGCGTGGCAGCAGAAATCAAGACGACGTTCGCGAGCACGTACACCAAGGAAGTGTCACTCGTCGATGCGTTGCAGTTGAAGGAGATCGCGGTGTACGGCAAACAAGCGACCGGCGAGAAGTACCTGATCAATCCGAACAAAGGGCTTTTGTGACGTATCCGCCCCACCGGGAGGAGGCAGCGTGGCATATCCCGAGGCGTCAGATGCCGATGTAGCGTCGTTCTGGCGCCACGGCTGGATCGTGGTGCCAGACGCGATCGATCCCAGCGACCTCGATGAATTGACCGCGCGCTGCGACGAGATCCTCGCGAACAAGGCGACGATGGCATTCGACTGGGCCTGGGAAGAAGGCACACCTCGCGAAGCGCGCGACTTCAAGATCGTCCAGGCGAGCCCGACCCGATACTGGCCGGAACTCAATCGTTCGCCGTTTCGCCTGTGGGCGATCGAATTCGGCAGCCGCCTGATGCGCCGGCCCGTCGAATTCTGGTACGACCAGTTCCTTGCGAAACCCCCCGGTAATAGCGCACCGACCTATTGGCATCAGGACGAAGGCTACTGGGGGCGGAATCTCGACGAGCGCGGCATCACGTGCTGGATGCCGCTCCACGCGGTCGACGAATCCAACGGCTGCATGCACTTCATAGACGGCGGACATGAACTGGGCGTGCTGCCACACAAGCAACCAGACCATATTCAAAGTGATCTGCTCAGCTGTGAGCCGCCGGCCGATCGCGACGTCGTCGCGTGCCCCATCGAAGTAGGGAGTGTGACGTTCCATCACGGTAAGACACCACACATGACACCTGCCAACACGAGTACTGAGTGGCGCCGCATTCTGACCCAACATCTGCGGGTAGTCGGCACGCAGGGTGAGGGCGACCATTACCCATGGAAGGTCTACGTCAACCAGTTCACCGGGGAACGCTTCATACCCAGATCGCGCTGAATTGCTCGGCCCGTCACTCCGCCACGCAATTCGTCGCCGCCAACGTCCAGCGCTGGCTCGTATTCGGCAACTGGAGCACGCACGCTCCGCCGTCCTTCAGCAGCTCGAACCGAATCGGCACGCCGAGTTGGCGACCGTTGATGCGATTGCCGTTCGTATCACGATGTGGCGCGGGTTCGACGATCAGCACACTGCTGTGCGTCAGCGCGTCGTCAGCAAGCTTCACGTCGATACCGCCCAGCGCGCGCGAAACAACCTGTTGCAGTTCGGCCCGGCTCTGCTGCGTCGGCTCGACAATTCGGGCGGGTTGCTCCGACGAGGCTGCAGGAACCCTGCACGCGGACAGCGACGCCGCGATTGCGACGACGGCAACGATCCGCATCGGCTTCGCGTTCACCGGCGCATGATCCGGTTGCGCAGCCACTCTGGTTTGTAGACGACACCGTCGAGGGGCGCTCCGAACGTCGACGCGGCCGTTCCGGGTGCCGCCGCGCCACTCGCCGCGGGACATGTCGTCGTTTGTCGATACGCCAGCGCGGCCGCCAGGCGACGCTCCTGCGGATCGCCGAGCGCATGGTCGTAATCGTCGGCAACAGAACACCCAGTTGTCACGGCGCCGATAGTGCCTGCTGTATTGGCTGGCGAGAACCCATCCGGATAGTCGCCGAAATCCTTGGCGTTTTCGCCCCTGAATTCGATGCTGAAGTAGGTGGTGCCGCAGTTGTCCTGCGGATAGAAACCGTACGGTTTGCCGCACGTGGTGGAGCCGATCTGAATGACTTCTACGTCGATGCCCTGCAGAGAATTGATGATCGACTCGCTCGCCGAACAGGTATTTGAGCCGGTCAATACGAACACGCGCGGCAGATTGAGGCTCGGTAGCGCTTGCCCGGCGGGTACCGAGAAACCACCGGTGGTCGAGTGAAACGATAGCGGTGTCAACGGATTGCCGGTCACCGGGTCCCGCGTCGTATGTTTGGCGTTGAACGTCGTCTTTTCGAAAGTCTTGCCGGCAGTGCGCGCGTCGCCCGCAATCATGTACGCGAGTTCGCTCGCGATATCGAGATAGCCGCCACCGTTGTACCGGATGTCAAGTATCAGATCGGCAATCCCAGCCGCCTCGAGCTGGTTGACTGCGTCGATCAATTCCTGCTCCGCGGTCGCGATGTGATCGTTGAACAGTAGATAGCCGACCTTTCCGGAGTTCGTATCGATCGCTTGGACGTGCTGCACAGGCGTCGACGTGACATTCTGTGACGTCAGCGTAATGGCGCGGTCGGTTGCCGACCCAGGATCCCGAACGGTGAGAGTGTGGCTCTCGCCGGCCTGCGCCGGAAACAAGCCGGCGTTCAACGTATTGATTCCAGCCTGTGTGCTGTCGTTGATGGCATCCACTCCGTCGACCTGCAGCACCACCACACCGCGCGTCAGGTTGGCCGACGCTTCGGTGGCGGGCGTGTTCGGATCGGTATAAGCCACCACGATCTGACGCGGCGGCGACGACGCGACGATCGACCACGTGGCGCCATAGCCGGCCGCGACGCCGGACTGCGACAACTGCTCCCAATCGCTTGTCGCCAACGTGAAATGAAACCGATCCTTCGTGCGTCCCGACGTTGTCGTGAGGTTCGTTTTCAACAGATTGAAATAATCGGCGGTGGAGTACAGTGCCGGATCCTTATCGACGATTTCGTTGTACCAGAGGTACAGATCATTGCTCCAGGACCGCAGCCAGTTGTTTTGCGTCGATACCGATCCGGGCTGGTCGGGGTAGCGGACACCTGTCAGCGGATCGATGCCTGTGCGGGGCGACGCGCACTGCGCCGCGTAGGTGGTGGCTGGGTTGAATACGCCCGCGATCCATCCACCGACCGCACCACCGCCGCTTACGCTGCCGCCCCCACCGCTTCCGCCACCGCCACAGCCAGCGAGACACGGCAACGCGAGCGAAATCACCAACCGTGCTAGCGCGCGGGTCATCGGAATCGTCAGCCCTCTGTCAGCGCGGCAAGAATTCCCTGTCTCGCGCGTCTTGTCGATAGCGAGGGTCGCAGCGACCCTGACCCCCCGCAAGAGTCACTTGATGGCCTTGTGCGGTTCGGCATACCGTCATGTTCGTTTGTGTCGAGTCATCTATGGCTGATCCGTCTGCCAACCTGACCGCTTCCATCTGGTCCGCGCTCGGCGGCGATACGGCACGCGCAAATGGCGTGCAGTTCAACGAACCAGGCGCCCTGTCATCCATCTTCGCGGTCACCGATCTGGCCAGCGCGTCGATCGGCGCCGCTGCTCTCGGCGTCGCAGAACTGGTCAATGCAGCCGGTGGCCCCTGGCCTGCTATTCGGGTGGACCGACGCAAAGCGTCGCTCTGGTTCCGCGCGTCGATCCGACCGGTGGGCTGGTCGCTGCCGCCGGCTTGGGATCCAATCGCCGGAGACTACCGCAGCCGCGACGGTTGGATCCGCCTACATACCAACGCACCGCACCATCGGGCTGCAGCCGAAAGCGTGCTCGGCATCCACACGCACCGCGACGGCGTTGCGGCCGCTGTCGCGCGTTGGCAGAAGGCAGATCTCGAGGCCGCGATCGTTGCCGCCGGCGGTTGCGCAGCGCAGATGCATTCGGTCGTCGAATGGGCGGGCCATCCACAAGGTCGCGCCGTCGCAGGCGAACCGCTGGCGCGTATCGAGGCTACCGAGCGTGGCGCTGATCGCGACTGGCGCATTGTGCCCGAGCGTCCGTTGGCCGGTGTCCGCGTTCTAGATCTCACCCGGGTACTCGCAGGACCCGTCGCGAGCCGCTTTCTCGCCGGCTACGGCGCGCAGGTGCTGCGTATCGATCCGCCTGACTGGAACGAACCGGGCGTGGTACCCGAAGTCACGCTCGGCAAACGCTGCGCGCGACTCGACCTGCGAAGCGCCAACGACCGCGCTCGGTTTCAGGCACTGCTCAGCGAAGCGGACGTTCTCTTGCACGGCTATCGGGCGAATGCACTCGATCGTCTCGGCTTCGATTCGGCACAGCGCGCGCGGCTGAATCCGGGTCTGATCGATGTGGCATTGAACGCCTATGGTTGGATCGGGCCGTGGCTCGACCGCCGGGGCTTCGACAGCCTGGTGCAGATGAGCACGGGCATCGCGGATGCCGGAACGCGTTGGCAACACGCCGATCACCCGGTCCCATTACCGGTCCAGGCGCTGGATCACGCGACCGGCTATCTGATGGCGGCGGCGACGCTGCGAGCCATGACGCGCAAACTGTCGACCGGTCGCGGCAGCGCGGCACGACTCGCGCTGGCGCGCACCGCCAAACTGCTGATCGACTGCGGCGATCAGCCGTCCTCTGCGGCGCACGCACACGAGACTGCCGCGGACTTGGCGCCCACACTCGAACGCACGCCGTGGGGCGATGCACGCCGCCTGTCCGCGCCGGTCACGATCGAAGGCATACCGATGCACTGGGATTTGCCCGCAGCCGAACTGGGCTCCTCCGCGCCGCACTGGTGGTGAGCCCGCTTGAGGACTTCATCGACGTCGTCGAGGATCTCCGCGAGGTGCTGATAGCGGGCCTCGCGCAGCCTGACCCAGCGCCGGTACCAATCACGCAATTCTCGCAGTGGCCGGGTGTCGTGGGTTGTCCGATCCCATCGCTCACGCATGTTCACGGTGGCTCTCCTTGTTCCTAACATTCGCAGTTCGCATTCGTGGTTCGTCGCTGACGTCTGCACAGCGATGCCAGCATACACACAGGCTCCTGACATCGCTGTGTCAGTAGTCATTGCCTTCGGAGCAAATATATCGGTCACTCATGACAACGGTGTGTCAGTAAGGGGGCACCATGCGTCAGCGGCGGTGATAAGCTCCACGCATGAGACCAGCTGACCGTTTGTTCCAGATCGTGTTGTTGCTTGGACGCGGCCGTGTGGTCACCGCGAAGACGCTCGCGCAGCGTCTGGAGGTATCGGAGCGGACGATCTATCGCGACATCCAGGATCTCGCGAACTCCGGCGTGCCGATCGAAGGGGAAGCGGGTGTCGGCTACTGCTTACGGCGCGGCTATCAGATGCCGCCGCTGATGTTCGACGAACAGGAACTACAGGCGCTGTTGTTCGGCGCCGACGTCGCCAAGTCGTGGGGTGACGTCAGGATGGCGGACGCAGCGGACCGAATTCTCGCAAAAATCGACGCGGTACTACCGGACCGTCTGCGCCCGCAGCTACATTCGCAGCGGCTGGTGGTACCGGACGTGCGTATGTCCGAGTCGACGACTCAAATGCTGGGCGACGTGCGCGATGCGATCAACAGCCGCATGCGCATGTTCATCGATTACCGGGATGCAGAACGTGACACGACCGAGCGTATCGTCTGGCCATTGACCCTTGCGTATTGGGGATTGAGCTGGACGCTCGGCGCGTGGTGTGAGTTACGGCAGGATTTCCGCAACTTCCGCATAGACCGTATCACCAGCGCGCGTGGACTGCGCACGACATTCCCCGATGAACCCGGCAAGCGGCTCGAAGATTACTTCGCCTCCACTGCGTGCAGCGATCGATTGGCCGGCGCACCACCAGTATCTCGTTAGCGCCCCGATTCTGCGGCGCATTGCTAACCCTGACAGGCCCCCGCAACACACGCCTGAGCGGCCTGGCGTTGCACATCCTCGGCCTCCTTTCGGCCCGTTGCCGTCGCCGCGGCGCGTTGCGACGGAGTCAGGCAGACGACTTTGGTAATTCGTGTGCCGGTCACGGTCTCCTGTCTGCAGATCGGTTTTTCCCCGTCGGGCTGCGTCGTGCGGGCGTATTCCGCGGCCGTCGTCGGCCGTTTCGCGGTCGACTCGTGGCTGCTCGCACACCCGGCACAAATCAGGATGCCCACCGTCACCATCAAGCGAACCAATCGCATTTCAGTCTGGCGCATTTCAGCCCGGCCCCCTCTAAGGTGCCCATAGAATAACGTCCCGGCAGAAATCGCGCGACATGGCGCCGCAGAATGCAACCCAAGACAACCCTCGCGCGCCAAGGCAGACTGTGCCGCCAGTTTCATTTGACCACCAGTACGGAGATCCGCATGTCAACTCGACCGATCACGATCACAGCGACGATCGCGATGCTTCTCGGGACACCCCTCGTCCACGCAGCCGGCACCGAATTGAACAGCCCCGAACAGAAACTCAGCTATGCGATCGGCACCGAAATCGGCGGCAATCTGAAGCGGCAAGGCGTCGACATCGATCCGAAGGCATTCGCGGCCGGCCTTGCCGACGCGATGGCCGGAAAATTGCGGCTGAGCGAAGCCGAGATCAAGTCCGCGCTCACCGACGCTCGCAGCCAGTTGATTGCCAAACAGCAGGCCAAACAACAGGTGGATGCCGCGGCGAACGCGAAAGCCGGAGACGCATTCCTCGCGGCGAATGCCAAGAAAGAGGGCGTCAAGACAACCGCTTCCGGATTGGAGTACAAGGTTCTGAAATCCGGATCCGGCCGTACGCCGGGGCCAAAGGACACGGTCAAGGTTCACTACGAAGGCACGCTGATCGACGGTACCGTCTTCGATAGTTCGATCGCGCGCGGCACACCCGTGACATTCCAGGTCGACGGCGTGATCCCCGGTTGGACCGAAGCGCTGCAGCTGATGAAGGAAGGCGACAAGTTCCAGCTGGTGATTCCGCCGAAACTGGCCTACGGCGCGGCGGGGGCCGGCGACAAGATCGGTCCGAACGAAGTGTTGATCTTCGACGTCGAGTTGATCGACATCGAGCCATAACCCGCCGAACGGGCAATGTCATTCGCATCGAGGGATCGAGCAGCCACGCCGCAACCAGGTTTCCAAACCGCTGCGATTCGCGCAGAATATTTTGGGCGGGGAGAGAGATCCACGAAGAGTTCCACAACGGAGTATGCAATGGTGGAAACCGCATTCCACGCAGTGTCGATCGTCTCCAGGCCTGGTTGCGCCTGCGTCGCCGTCACGCTCATCGAAAACGTGAGATTCCTTTCGAACGAAGCGCCGATGATGCCGCTGGCGTCGTGCGAAAGGCCGTCGGCGTGCCGTTGTACCTATCGACACTACAGCGACCGTCGTGACGACGCGCGTCGCGACGCCGATGCGGGCTTAGCAGGCCGCCCGTACTATGCACCGGAGCGACGGATGCTCGCCGGACGTCGCGCGAACGATCGGCAGCGTGCGTCCCGAGCCACGAGGGCGCCTGGATCCAGATAGTGTTCGATGTCGCGGCACCGGGGTGCCGCACGCGACCGACGCTAGAAGAAAAGCGCCTTCAACGTGATCGCCGCGAGAAACACCATCGCGCCGAGGCTCAGCCGTTCCGGGCGCTGGCGACGTTCGTTGGTGAGCAACTCGATCGAATACAGCAGAATCAGTAACGCGAGCGCCGAACCTCCGAACTGCGGTACCGCCGATCCGATGGCGAGCATTGCGACCAACACCACCAGAACGATCAGGTAGTCCATACCGGTGGTTCTGAACTCCGCCTCCCGTCGATCGGGGCTGTATCGAACTGCAACCGCCACCGCGATGGCGCACAGACCGAAGAAGATGCGTTCGGCGATGTGAATCCACTCCGCACCGGCGTTCGCATTGTCGAGGCTGAGGTACGCCGCGAGCGCGCCAACGCACAACAGCGCCGCGCGACGTATGCGGATCGCGTTGCCCTGCTGCAGACGCTTGGCGTTCGCAAGCAGCAACATCACCCACACCAGCGCCGCTGCAAGGTACCCCGCCGGTCGCGGCACGTCCGGGGCCAGGATGCCGACAATCGCCAGATACGCCGGAATCGCCAACTCGAGGAACCGCCTCGGCAATTCCACCAGAACATACTTGCGTCGAACGCCACGCCCCAGCCAGGTCCAGATACCGCGCTCTTCGCCGCGGCGGGGTGCGTACCAATCAAACCGCTCGGCAAGATGCAAACCGCCGAACACCACGGCGCAGCCCGTCAGATAGATGGCCGCCAGGAGCCAGTCGCTGGCGTGACGCAACACGACGCCCGAACCGACGAAGAAAATCTGGATCCCGTAGATGATCACCACGGCTTCGGGGTGGGTGAAGTGCCTCTCGATCAGCCGGTGGTGGACGTGGTTCTTCGTTGCCTTGAACCAGTTGCGTCCCTCGCTGATGCGGCGATAGAACACATACAGAATGTCGGCGATGGGCAGCCCCAACAGCAGCACCACGGCAGCAGGACTGATCGTCGAGTCCACCCGCTCCACCAACATCACCGCCAACGTCGCAAGCGAAAAACCGATCACCTGGCTGCCGCTGTCGCCCATGAATACGACCGCGGGATGGGTGTTGTAATGCAGGAAGCCGAATACGCCGCCGATCACGGCCACCGCGATCAAAACAGCGATCCCGCCGCCCGCCTCGTGTGCCAGAAACGCAATTGCCACCAGACTGAGAATGGCTTCCCCGCCCGCCAGTCCATCTAGACCGTCGGAATGGTTGATCGCATTGGTCATCCCAACCATCGCGAAGACCGTAAACACGCCGGCTGCCCACGCCGGAATCAGCGAGCCATCAATGAATGGGAAGCGGGTGACGTAGAGACCCGCCACGATGACCATGGGCACTACCGCTAGCGCCTGGCCGATGAATTTCGCGTAGTGGCCGAGCTCGCGCCGGTCATCCCAGGCGCCGAACAGGAACAGCACGACGATGCCCCACATGTACGCAAGCGCGAGTCGATCGACCGGCGCCCACATCAGCAGCGCGGTCACGACACCCGCTGCGATGCCCCAGCCGCCCACTCGCGGTATGGGATAGGTGTGTACCTTGCGCGCGGCCGGTTCATCGATCATGCCGAACCGCGGCGCGAGACGGATCATCAATGGGACAATTGCAAGGCTTGCCAGTCCGGCGGTGAACAATGCGAACGCTGTTTCCAACTGCCTACTCCATTGTGCTCGCGAGCCTGCACGACGACTCCCTGGCGAACGGCGTCCAATGCCTGCCAGAGCCACAGTATTCCACAAGCCGCAGCGTAAGCGATTGCCTATTTTTGTGAGTGGATAGCGGATATGCCCCGAAAGACCCGACCGAGCCGCTATTCTTTCGTCCAATTGGAGCCGACTGGAGTTGGAATGACGCGATCCAAGCTACGCTGCGCCGTGATCGGCACCGGAACGTTCGCAGAGTTATGTCACATTCCCGGGCTTCAATCCCATCCGGCGGCCGAGATCGTCGCCATCTGCGGTGAATCCCTACGCGCGCGGCGATTGGCAGACAGATTCGGGGTGACGGACGTTTTTACAGACGCCGACACATTGTGCGCTCGTCCCGACATCGACGCGGTCACGATCGCGACACGCAATGTCGACCATGCGGCACACGCGCTGGCGGCGTTGCGGCATCACAAACACGTGCTGTGCGAGAAGCCACTGGCGATGAACGTCGCGCAAGCGCGCGAAATGGTGGCTGCGGCCGAAGCGGCCGATGTCGTGAATCATGTGGCCTTCGTGTTCCGCTACAACTACGGCGTTCAGGAGCTGCGCCGGCGCGTGCAGCGTGGCGATGTAGGTCGGCCATTCTATTGTCGAGTGCAGTACGACAACTGGGACGGTCTGAAACCCGATTGGCAGGCCGGATGGGGTGAAAAGCAGGCGCTTGCCGGCGGTGGGGTTCTATTCAACCTGGGCTCGCACCTGTTCGACCTCGCCCGGTTCGTGCTGGGACCCGTGGACTCGGCCATCGGCTACACGCACCGCATCCCGCGTGACGTCACGGATGCGCGCAATGGGGAACGTTTCGGCGTAGAAACAGACGACCTATTCAACGCCTGGCTCCGTCTCGCGAGCGGCGCCCGGGCGCAACTCTTCGTCAGCCGCATTACCCCGGGCTTCACGCCGAATGGGCACCTCGAGGTCATCGGGCCGGATGGTGCGCTCAAAGCCGCGCTCAGTCGCGGCGCGTGGGATTCGCTCGCACTGTCCACGCCGCGTTCGCCCGAATGGGTCGACGTACCGCTGCCGGCCGAGGCACGCGACAGGGCCCCACACAGCCTCGGGATCATGATGCGCAGTTTCGTCGACGCATGCTTGCGCGGCAGCAGCGATCCTGAGGTGGATGCCACGTTCAACGACGGCCTGGCCGCGCAACTTGCGATGGAATCCGTCGCGAACGAGTCGGCCCAGGAACGATGGCAGAGCATCGAACGCATCTAAGGGGTCCGATGGACCCCAAAAGGCCTGCTCAGGAGGTACTTTCGAAATTAGGGGTTGGCCGCCGCGCGACCATCGCGGCCGATGTAGATCAGGTACGGCGTGACGTCACGCCAGGTGGCACCGGTGGCGGCAAACAACGGCGTATAGGGGTTCGAAACCAACCGCACGCACCGCCGCCAGACCTTCTGCCCGACGTTTTTTCCGGCATACATGGGCCTGAGCGAATCCAGCGGCGAAGCACGCGTCCAGACCGCACAAATCGGTGCCACACACCGCAAAACCGCCTATGGAGCCGTTGTGTCGGCGTCGATGAACGACTCGGAAGAGCCACAGTGGCCCAGGCACATGATGAAGACGACTCTCAGCCGAGGCTTGTTCGACCGGGACCTGGAACTCTCCTTCGCCGCCGACGCCGCAGGCGTCATCGACCCGAACGCAACGTCACGTTTGGATCGCTAGAGCAGCAGGATCGCACACAAGATCGAGCCCTGTAAGCGCCCGATGCGCGTACCGAGACGCCATGCCAGGTTACCCGAGGATGCGCGACCCGCGGCGACCCGCAGCATCAGCGTGGCCATGCCGATCCAGTCTCGCAGCGCCTGACGATTCGAGATCTTCGCCATTCCGAGACGCCGATAGCGCTTGTAGACGACCACCTGGCTCGCGGCCCACAAACGCGCCTGACGAAATCGTTCTGCTGACGACTCTCGAAGCTGCACGTGCATCATTGCCTTGGGCGCCCATTCGAGATCGGTTCCGGCCAACTGAATCTTCCAGCAGTAGTCGGTGTCTTCGTGGAAGCGGATGGCCTCGTCGAATCCGCCTACTGCCTCATGAATGCTGCGGCGAACAGCAAGGCCGCAACCACCGGCGCGCGGCAGAAAATCGAATGTGGGATCGCGAATGAGTCCGGTCGCCTGCGGGTGCACGTAACGCAAGCTGGGGTTGAGCTTGGTCAGATCAAACCGGCTCGCGACGAAATCGTGTTCGCGCAGACTCTCGAGCAGCCCCGCCACCCAATCGATGCCGACTTCGTCGTCGGCGTCGCAGAAGGCCAGCGCGTCGCCCGACGCGGCGCGCGCGCCCACGTTGCGCGCATGCGACGCGCCTTGGCGCGATGCGGCGTCCACGAGTTTGAACCGGGGCAGTTTCGTTGCGAAGCTGCGCGCCACCTCCACGGATCTGTCGGTGGAGCCATTGTCCGCGACGATCACTTCCCACGGCGCCATGCTTTGCTGCGCAAGCGCATCCAACTGGCGCGAAAGGGTTCGCTCCGCGTTGAAACAAGGGACGATCACACTGAGTTTCACTGCCAACTCACCGCGACAAAATTGTCAAAGTAATCGTGGACCTTGAACACACGCGCGTCTGTACTCTCTTGGTAAACCATTCCTCAGTCCGTGGCCGAGACCAAAAAACCGGATCACGACGCTGTTTCGACCGCACCACCGGCCAAATTCTCCATTCGATTCCGCCAAAAGCACGTCAGTACTTGAACCCCAGATCAGCGACGCTCTGCAACCCGTGCAGCCAATCCGTTTCGCTGCGCTTCGTCCAAAAGCGCCCTTGCGGCGTCCCCATCGTGAGCAGTTCCGGGACCGTCACAAACCTGAAGTCGTCGCGTTCGACGAGCTTGTCAACGGCGCCGAGCATATCGTCGCGGGCGCACCGGTCCGAATCGGAGTACGCAAACAGCTGGTCGTGCATCAGCACGATCGAACCAGGTTTCAATTGCCGCTGCACTTCGGAGGCGATCAAGGTTGCGTCCCGTTGCTCCCAATCCGAAGCACTGACATTCCAGCCGATCACGCGGTAGCCGCGCATGAAGAGTTGCAGCCGCGCCGGCCAGTCGAGATCGCCAAACGGCGGCCGGAACAGTCCATGGCTATGCGCCGCGATCTGGGTTTCGCAGCGTTCGATCTGCCGCCGTCGCTCAGCCGCCGATACCACCGGGAACGAAGGGTGATTCCAGGAATGATTGCCAATCGCATGCCCGGCGCGCGCCACATCATCGACGAGTTGCGGATACCGCCGCGCCATTTCGCCGACCATGAAGAACGTGGCTCGAGCACCGCGCCGCTTCAGCACCTCGAGCAGGTGCGGCGTCGAGTCCGGATTGGGGCCGTCGTCGAACGTCAATGCCGCCACGGCTTCCTGCGTGGCAACGTGCGTGATCACGCCGATTTGCCGTTCGATCGGCGCGCGCAGCGCGCGTACCAACCGCCGCCGCTGCCTGCCCAGCACCGCTCGGACGCCGCCATGCTCAGCGCCCATTGCGAGCCGCCCGATGTGTTCCCATCAATTTGTCGGCGCCAATACGGCGTCCTCGAACACTTCGCGCAACGAGGTTCTCAGCCATTGGCCCATTGGCACCTCCACACACTCAAACGCTCTCCGCTGATTCGAACCGCCATTCAATACGCCCCACCCAACACGCATGTTGGGACTTTGTTTGGCTTTTGCGCCGACTACGTTGCAACGCCGCAGGGGCCGGCAACACGCATGCTATCCTAGCCTCCCTCTTTGCATCGGTCCGGATCCATCGCCACGTGAACAATCTCAGCAAATCGGCTCGGCCGCGCGTGACGGTGGCGATTCCCACGTTCAACCGCGCGGACAAAACGCTGCCCGCAACGCTGCGCAGCGCGGTCGCTCAGACCTACCCGAACCTCGAAATCGTCGTCTCGGACAATTGTTCCACTGACGCGACCGAAGCCGTCGTGCGAAGTTTCGGCGACCACATTCGCTACGTGCGCCAGGCGGAAAATCTCGGGCTCAACGGCAACCTGAACGCGTGCATGGATCTGGCGCAAGGCGACTACGTGCTGGTCCTGCACGATGACGATCTGATCGATGCGGATTTCGTCGAATCGTGCATGGACGCCGTAGCCGACTCGACCTCGGTTGGCCTGATCCGAACCGGCATGCGCATCATCGGCGCCGACGGCGCCGTCGCGTACGAGCGCCCGAACCGTGCCGTCGCGTCGTCATCGATGGCCGATCTGATGTTTGCGTGGTTCCGAAATGAGACTGCGCAGTACTGCTGCAACACGCTGTACAACACGCGGGCCTTGCGCGCAGCGGGCGGATTTCACTCGCGCCACAATCTTTTTCAGGACGCGCTCGCCCAGGTCAAGGTGGCCGCGGCACAAGGACACGCGCACGTCGCCGGCGTCAAGGCAAGCTGGCGCCGTCACGACGGCAACGCGGGGTCCGCTGCGCGCGCGCGGCTCGCCGACTGGTGCGAAGACAGCCTCGAGGTGATGGACGCAATCTGCGCACTCGAACCCGCACGCGCGCCTGCACTGCGCCGCGAAGGCATGCGTTTTTTCTGCCGAATGAACTACCTCGCGGTACCTCAGATCGCATCGCTTTCCGAGCGGTTATCCGGTTATCTGCTCGTCGCGCGGTCGTTCGGCTTCGTCGAATCGCCGCTGCCGCGCGTGTATAAAAACGATGTGCGACCACATCTGCGCTGGGCGAAGCGCCGCGTGATCGAGCGCCTGTCGAAGCAGGCCGTCTGAGCATGGCCCATTCCATTGCAGATCACCTATTGCGTCGACGCGTCTCCCATTCGACGCCGCATTTCCGTGATGGAGTTGGAACGGTTATCAGCCGATGGAGAACTGCGAGGGTGGTGCCACGACGGCTTCTGGCAATCGATGGGTAATCTTGGCGACAAACACTTGCTGGAAGAGCTCTGGAGTGCCGACAGTCCACCGTGCAAGGTATGGTGCGACTGACACCGTGCGCATCGCATATCTGCTGGATGTCTTTCCCGTACTTTCGGAAACGTTCATCGTTAGAGAAATTTACGCGCTGCGGAAGTTGGGCCAGTCGGTTTGTGTATTCGCCGTCGTGCGCCGCCAATCCAGCGTCGTCCACCGCGAGTCCGCTGCGCTGGTAGAACACGTTCGGTTTCTGGCCGAGGCACGTCTATCACAGCGAAAGATATCTCTGATTCCACTTCATCTGAAGTATATGGTTCGAAGACCCTTGGGCTACGCAAAGGCGCTCATCCAGACGATCGGACGCAGTCGAAAGGTTTTGCGATGTTTCGCCTGGGCACCGTCCTATGCCGAGTTGCTGCGTGCGGAGGGCGTGGAACACATTCACGCACACTTCGTACTCCACGGGTGCCTGCACGCAATGTTCATCTCTCTACTCACAGGTATTCCTTACAGCGTGACGGTTCATGCACACGATATCTTTCATCCGAAATATGCGGAGCTGCGGGCAGAGAAGCTGAAAAGCGAGCGCATTCATCGCTGCCATCTCGCAATTCAACAAGTCGTTTTTGAAGGAGCACTACCCCGAGTTGCCAGGCGAGAAGATAAGGATCGTGCATTGCGGAATCGACGTGGAGGGGATCGGTACACGGTCCATACATCGAGACGGTGGACCCATGAGATTCCTTGCGGTCGGAAGGCTCGTCGGAATGAAGGGATTTGCGTATCTCGTTGAAGCCTGCGCGCTGTTGAAAGCGCGGTGCGCTGCGGAATTTCTGCTCGAAATCATCGGTGACGGCGATCAACGAGCCAGTCTCGAGGCGGCCATCGATGCGCACGCCCTCCAGGGTACGGTGGTATGCTGGGTCAACGGGATCAGGGCTTCGTTCAAGCGGCGCTGCTGGCTGCGGATGCATTTGTGCTCCCATGTGTGCAGGAGGCAAGCGGCATGATGGATGGCATACCAGTGGCGCTGATGGAAGCGATGGCAAATGGGATCCCGGTGATATCGACCCGTGTTTCCGGGATCCCAGAGTTGATTGTCGACGGCGGGTATTTGGTTGAATCACAGAACGTGGAGGCGTTGACCGATGCACTTCAGCGCCTGCTGGAGATGTCGACTGTTGAGCGTCGGGCATTGGGCGCGAAGGGAAAGGCAATAATTGCGCGGGACTTCAACATTGAACGCGAGGCTGGCAAGCTGGCGTCGTCAATTGGAGGATGACCAGCCTCACGCGCTGCCAATACGAAGGCAGAAAGACCGACCAGCATTCGCCTACACGGACCGAAATGCCAACGAAGGCGTGCTCTCGATGCTCGCGAATCGCACGTCATGCTGGCGACCAGCAGGGGATTCCGAGCGCCGTCAAGGACGCGATGGCGGTGGGCATGCTGGTCGTCTCAACCTTGCACAGCGGCATTCCCGAGTTCGTCGACGACGCGACCAACGGCTA
The DNA here is from genome assembly GCA_963812255.1 of uncultured Gammaproteobacteria bacterium. Classification (GTDB taxonomy): domain Bacteria; phylum Pseudomonadota; class Gammaproteobacteria; order Pseudomonadales; family Azotimanducaceae; genus DATJGR01. The sequence goes on from CAWEUM010000005.1 coordinate 574,441, forward strand.
CCTCGCACCGGAGCGCGAACGCCGAGGTACTGGACAAGGACACCCTGAACGACGAACTCGTGCGCCTGTGCGCAGCCGTAGTCTCCACGCCCGCGATGGGCACTGAGCGATGCCGCCGCCACTCGTCTCAATCCTCATCTGCACGCACAACCGCGCGCACCTGATTGGCGAGACGCTCGCGTCGATCTTTGCGCACGCTACACACCGGCCGAGATCATCGTTGTGGACGACGGCTCCACCGACGACACGCCGGCGGTGATGGCCCGCTACGGGGACCACGTCACCTATCATCGCCTGGCGGTGAACGGGGACATCGCGGACGCACGGTCGACGTGTCGACTCGCGCGCGGCGAACTCATCGCATTTCAGGACGATGACGACCTGATGCCGCCCGATCGCATCGCGACATTGCACGATGCGCTGTGCCGCTTTCCGACCGCGGTCTACGCCGTGGGCGACATGGCGATCATCGACGAATCGGGGCAGCGGACCGGTCGCCGGTGGTTGCCCGAACGCACCGACGGCCAGACGCGTCTGATCACCGACAGCTACGCGGCTGTGCTGTGGCCAACGCTGCCGGTGCTGCCCCACACAACGCTGTTTCGTCGCGCCGACGGCGAACGCATCGGCTGGTTCGATGAGACCTTTCGCTACGCCGCCGAAGACAAAGATTTCTTCGCTCGACTGGCCCAACTGGGACCGGTTGTTTATGTACCCGAAGTGGTCTCGCTGGTGCGTCGCGGACACGCGTCGCTGACGCACAACTCGATGCGTACCGAGTACTGGGCGATGCACCTGTATCGCAAGCACCTGTTTGAACTCAGACAGGCTGGTGGTGCGAACGGTGGACTTGCGGCGCTCGGCACTGCGGCCGCCTGTTGGGCGGCGCGTTGCGGCGCACCAGAATCAACTTGTGAGACTGCCGCCGAGTTGCGCAACCTTCGAGACCCGGTCGTTAGGCGGTGTGCCCGTAACCAGGTAAACGACAGTGTTGGGGTGGAACTGCATGGCTCGCTCGATCAATCCAGCCAGATCTTCCACGGTGGATTGGGTTGGCTCCACAGGTCTTCGAGCAGCTGACGGTCCCGTAGACTATCCATCGATTGCCAGAAGCCGGTATGCCGCCACGCCACCAACTGACCTTCGGCGGACAACTGCTCCATCGGCTCGCGCTCCCAGGTGGTGGTATCGCCATCGATGTAGTCGATCGCGCCGGGCTCGAGCACGAAGAAGCCCCCATTCACCCAAGCACCGTCGCCTTTCGGTTTTTCGTGAAAACCACTCACGGCATCGCTCTGCTCGTGCAGGTGAAAGGCACCAAAGCGGCCGCTCGGTTGCACCGCCGTCAATGTGGCGAGCCGACCGTGCGCTTTGTGAAATTCGACCTCCGCGGCCAAGTCGATGTTGCCCACGCCGTCGCCATACGTCAGACAGAACGTGTCGTCCAGCAAGTGGCTCACGCGCTTCAGGCGCCCGCCGGTCATGCTCGCGGCACCGGTTTCGATGCACGTCACGCGCCACGGCTCGGATTTGCGCTGCAGAATCTCCATCTGGTTGTGCTGCAGGTCGAACACCACGTCCGCGTTGCGCATACAGTAATTGGCAAAGTATTCCTTGATCGCCTCGCCTTTGTAGCCCAGGCACACGACGAAATCGTTGATGCCATGTGCCGAGTAGATTTTCATGATGTGCCACAGGATCGGGTGCCCACCGATTTCCACCATCGGCTTCGGCCGTACAGCCGTTTCTTCGGCGAGTCGCGTACCGAGCCCGCCCGCCAGGATTACCGCTTTCATCGTTGCACTCCGCAGTTGTCCATCCGTGAACTCAATCCGGCGACCAGATCAAACGATCACCGGCAAACGGCGGGTAGCTTACCCCGCCGTTCGCACTCGACGCAGTGAGAGTGCCAACAGTTTGGCACGCCCGCTTGCCGCGTGAGCCTTGCCGATGTCAGCAACACGTGAGCCAGATAACACAATTCGTTGCATCGCGGTGCGGCAAGCGGGTCGAAAACCGCTACGCTACGCGCTGCGGCCGTGTCCGACACTGAACGGCGACGCCGCAGCCTTCAACAACAACAGTTCCGGACGTTTTGATGCCTGCGCCCACGAGCACTTCCAGCCCTGTACGCTGCCGCGCCTGCGACGCCGTTGTAGAGGAGAGTTTCGCCGATCTCGGCATGTCGCCACTGGCTAATTCCTATGTGCCGGCCGATCGCGTCAGCGCGATGGAGCCGTTCTATCCGCTTCATGCCCAGGTATGTACCCGATGCTGGTTGGTGCAACTGCAGGAATACGCGGCGGCCACCAATATCTTCGACGACTACGCGTACTTCTCGTCCTACTCGGATTCGTGGCTCGCTCACGCCCGCCGCTACACCGAGGCAATGATCGACCGCTTCAAGCTGGGAGCCGATTCGTCTGTCATCGAAATCGCCAGCAACGACGGCTATCTGCTGCAATACTTTCAGCAGGCCGGCGTGCCGGTGTTCGGGATCGAACCCTCCGGCAACGTGGCGCAGGCGGCTATCGACAAAGGCATCCCAACGCGGGTCGAATTCTTCGGTGTGGCGGCAGCGCAACGGCTGGTGGCAGAAGGTCGTCGGGCCGATCTACTGCTCGGCAACAACGTGCTGGCGCACGTGCCCGACCTGAATGATTTTGTCGCGGGCATGAAACTGGCGCTCGCGCCCGACGGCGTCATCACGATGGAATTCCCGCACCTCGAGAAGCTCGTCGAGCAGTGCCAGTTCGATACTATCTACCATGAACACTTCTCGTATTTTTCGCTCTGCGCGGTCGAACGCGTGTTCTTGAGGCACGGTCTCACGTTATTCGATGTCGAGGAACTTTCAACCCACGGTGGCTCGCTGCGCATCTACGCCCGTCACACGGCGGCGGCGCGGCCCGTCGTGGCGGACGCCGTCGCGGCACTGCGGCGGCGCGAACAATCCAAAGGCTACGAATGCATCGATCTATACCGCGCCTTTGCCGAGCGGGTACGCGAAACCAAATGGGCGTTGCTGGAGTTTCTGATCGAAGCCAAACGCGCGGGTAAATCCGTTGTCGGTTATGGTGCGGCTGCGAAAGGTAACACGCTGTTGAACTACTGCGGCGTCGGCACCGATATGATCGACTACACCGTGGATCGCAGCCCCTACAAACAGGGTCGCCTATTGCCCGGAACCCGCATCCCGATCTGTGCACCCGAACGCATCGACGAAACGAAGCCCGACTACGTGCTGATTCTGCCGTGGAATCTGCGCGAAGAGATCTCCCAGCAAATGTCGCACATCACACAATGGGGCGGCCGGTTCGTCGTGCCGATTCCCCGCGTCGCTGTGCTCTGAGGCCGATGCCAATGTCTTCCGCAGATGCCATGCAACAGCTCATGCGCGAGTTGTTCCCGATCTGCCGAAGCATCACGGGTAACGGCGTCCGCAAGACGCTCTCGATCGTTGGCGAACACATTCCGCTGACGCTGCACGAAGTACCATCCGGCACGCGCGTGCTCGACTGGACCGTCCCCAAGGAATGGAACATCCGCGACGCGTGGATCAAAGACCGCAGCGGACGCCGGGTGGTCGATTTCCGCGCCAACAATCTGCACGTGGTGAGCTACAGCATTCCAGTTCATGGCTGGATGCCGCTCGCGGAATTGAAGACACACTTATTCAGCCTCCCGGAGCATCCCGACTGGATTCCGTACCGGACGTCCTACTACAACGAATCCTGGGGATTTTGCGTCGCGCACTCGCAGCTTACGCAACTGAACGACGACGAATACGAGGTCTGCATCGACTCGACGCTCGAAGACGGACACCTGACCTACGGCGAGTGCGTTGTGCCGGGCCAGAGTACCGATGAGGTGCTGCTGTCGTGCCATGTTTGTCATCCATCGTTGTGCAACGACAACCTGGCCGGGATCAGCCTCGCGGTTGCGCTGGTCGAGTACCTTCAATCGCTGCCGCACCTCGAACACACCTACCGGCTGTTGTTCGTGCCGGGAACCATCGGTTCGATCACATGGCTGGCGCGCAATCGCGCGCACCTCGGCAACGTGAAGCATGGCCTGGTGATCACCTGTGTGGGACACGGCGACACGTTCACGTACAAGAAGAGCCGGCGCGGCAACGCCGACATCGACAGAATTGCGGAACACGTATTGAAGAACTTCGGGGCGGCGTTCGCGATCCAGGACTTCTTCCCGTGGGGCTATGACGAACGTCAGTACTGTTCGCCCGGATTCGATCTGCCGGTGGGATGTCTAATGCGTGCTCCGCACGGCACGTTCCCCGAATATCACACCTCGGCGGACAACCTCGCCTTCGTCGACCCCAGCGATCTGATCGGGTCTCTGCGGCTGTATCGCCAAGTGGTCGACGTGCTCGAAAACAATCGCGTTTTCGAAAACCAATTTCCGGAGGGCGAACCGCAACTCGGCAAACGCGGTTTGTACACCGCGATTGGTGGCGACAGTAAAGCCGCCGAGCGTCAGCTCACGATGTTGTGGATTCTGAATCTAACGGACGGCAAGCATTCTCTGCTCGATATTGCCGAACGCGCCGGCGTTGCGTTCGCGGACGTACTCGCCACCGCGCGCGTGTTGGAACAGCACGGTTTGTTGAAGGCCGTGGAGGCAGGCTCCCCATGAAACACGCTTTGAAACAAGCGCTGTGGCTCGTGTCGCCAACGCTGTTCAAACTGGTGACGAAGCCCAGCCGCGGCCAGACGTTCTCGATCGGCGTGTTCACGGGGCAATCACCGCTCCGACTCGGCAATCCGCAACGCGTGATCAATCCCGTCATGACGCGCGAACACGTCACCGACGTACCCGCGGCATTCGTGGCCGACCCATTCATGGTTCAGGACCCGAATGGCTGGTACATGTTTTTCGAGGTGCTGAACTCGGCCACCCGTCTCGGTCAGATCTCCGTGGCCACCAGTCCTTGCGGATTCGAATGGACGTATGTCGGCAGCGTGCTCAAGGAGCCCTTTCATCTCGCATACCCGCACGTGTTCGAGGCCAATGGCCACTTCTACATGGTGCCCGACACACCGGATCAAGGCGTCATCCTGTATCGCGCCGCTGCGTTCCCTTCGGGCTGGGAACGCATCGGCACGCTGCTGAGTGGCGGCCGCTTCTCCGACAGTTCGATCTTCAGATTCAATGGCAGCTGGTGGATGTTCACCGCGTGGTCGCAACTGCCGTCCGATTCGAAATCGCTGCGCTTGTTCTTCGCCGACGACCCCACTGGGCCGTGGCACGAACATCCGGCGAGTCCCATTGTCGCCAACAGCAAGAGCCGGTCGCGCCCCGCCGGGCGCGTGGTGCCGCAGCGGGGCCGCGCATTGCGTTTCGCCCAAGTCGGCTATCCCGAATACGGCAGTCGCGTGCGCGCATTCGAGATCGAAGAACTCACCCGAGCCACGTACCGGGAACGCGAGACGCGCCGCAATCGCCCGATCCTGCAAGGTTGCGGCAACGGCTGGAACGCCGGCGGCATGCATCACGTGGATGCACACGAACTCGCCGACGGCGCCTGGATCGCGTGTGTGGACGGGTGGTATGCGCAAACATGAGCGCGGTGGCGGCGGCACCCGCGAACAACCTTTCTCTGACGGTCCGCTGGGACGCCGAAATCGACGATGAACTCGCCACGGACTGGGACGCACTGCTGGCACATTCGGACGCCAATATCGTGTTCCTCACATCGGGCTGGCTGCGTGCGTGGCACGAAACGCTGGGACGCGGCGCAACGGTGCTGTTCGGCCACGTCCGTTGCGACGGACAACTAATCGGCGCCGCAGCGTTTCAGATGTCCCGGGGGGTGATCGAATTCGCCGGCAAAGGTCCGTCCGACTATGCCGATTTCATCATTCACGAGTCCGTCGGCGAACCGCTTCGCGCCGCAATCATCGCTCGATTGCTGCAGCTGGCGAGGCAGGAAACACCCGGTTTCCGTTATTTCAAGCTCGGCCGATTACAGCCCGAGAGTAAAACCCCCCACGCGATCACCGCGCACGTGTACGGATTCCATGGCACGGCGATTGGCCACGTAGACGCGCCATTCATGGACATGCGCCACGTCGATGATCGGCTGCGCAAGAAAAGCCTACGGCGTCACGAGCGCGGTCTCGAACGAAGAGGCATCGTGACCGTGGAGACACTGGTAGCGCCCGACGACGTCCTACCGCAGCTCGATCAGTTCTTTTTCGATCAGCACGTCGCGCGATGGAAATCAGCGGACGTTGCAAGTTTGTTCACGCAATCGGTGAATCGGGATTTCTATCGCGCGGCAACGCGGCGCCTTGGCGCAACGGGCCAAATTCGTTTCATGGTGATCCGGTTGGACGGCGCCCCTATTGCAGCGCACTTCGGCTTCCTGCAGGCCGGCCGATTCATCTGGTACAAGCCCTGCTTTGACCCGGCGCTCGCGAAACTGTCACCGGGAGAGGTCCTTATCAAAAAACTGTTGGAGCGCGCACATGAGGAACGCGCCATCGAGTTTGATTTCACCATCGGCAGCGAACCATTCAAGTATCGCTTTTCATCCGGCGTGCGAGAAGTGTTCTACCTGCACGTAACCGACTCGCAGTTCACCGCGATTGCGCGGCGAGGGCAGGCGTTTGCAGGGCGAACACTGAGAAAACTCGGAGGACGAGTTCACACTTCATACAAATCGAAGGCAACGTAAGACAAGCCGTCGCCGGCGCGACGTTACGATGACAGCATCGCGCACCTGAGTGCATCAACCTGATCAACCCAGCGCAGATTCGACCCTTGCCCGAACATTGCCGTTCGCGGCTCACGATCGCCAAGGTGTTCGGCAGCGGAACCATCGGCACCGATGCGGCCGGACCGGTGAGCACCGTTATCACGCGCCTGATCAACGGCTACGTCGATCTCGGCCATCGTGTGACCTTGGTAGACGCCCCGGCGACACGCCGGCGGACGTTGCTGCGGCAGAGTGTCGTCGTCGAGGAGATGCGGCCGAATGTCGGGCGGCTTGCCTCGGTGCCGCTGATCGGGAATCGGCTCGCAGCGCTGGTATCCGCGTGGCAACGTGCACGACATCTGGCAACGTTGCATCAGCAGCATGCCTTCGACATCGTCCACGTTCACGACAGTTTCGATGCGTTGGCGATTGGAACGGTATGCCGAATTCCGGTGATTCTGACCGCGCACAATCTCAATTGGACGCTCGTTCCCCGGCTTCACCGATCGCCCGCGGGTGTAATCAACCGACGCCTCGACCGCGCGGCAGTCGCAGCCGCCAAGCATGTGGTGGTGCTGAACCAGCAAACCAGGCGCGCGCTGCCGAATCGAAATGTTTCGGTGATCCCCAACGGCGTTGATCTCGGTGACTGGCCCGCGCTGGATCGAGCGGCGGCGAGACAGCGCCTCGGCATTCCGCTCGACGAATTTCGCGTGACATACCTGGGCCGCATCGCACCCGAGAAGGGCACGCATATATTTGTGCGCGCGGTTGGACGAGCCAAAGCAACGATACCGCTGGTCGCCGATGCAATCGGCTCGCCGAGCGGAAAGTTCGGTGCGTCCGACGAGATCACACAGTACGCGGCAATGGTCCAAGCCGAAGGCTCCGGCGTGCAGTTTCACGGATTCATCCATCGCGACGACCCGCAGTTCCGCTTGCGCCTCGCGGCTGCCGACGCGGTGGTGATTCCGTCGATTACCGAGCCGTTCGGGCTGGTGGTGCTGGAAGCGCTTGCCTGCGGTGCATGGGTAATCGGCTCCGACACCGGCGGTATTCGCGACATCCTCGAGCACCACGTTGGCGAACTGGTTCCGCCAGGCAACGTCGACGCGCTGTCTCGTGCGATCACCGCACGTTACGAACGAACCCAAACTGGCGCGTGTGCGCCGAACGCCCGCAACCGCGCACGTGATTTCCACTGGGATCGAATCGTCGGTTGTTACATCGACACATTGAATCAATCGATTGCGGAGGCGACACAGTGAACCCACACGCACGCACAATCGTCTTAGGGCTGGACGGATTCGATTTCGAATTTGCAAAGACACTCGCCAAACAAGGACGGCTGCCCTGGTTCGCTGCGCAACTGCAACGGGGCAGCCACGTTACGACGCATTGTGCGACGCTGCCGGGTTCCGAATGGGTAAACGCCGCGTGCGGCGTCAGCGCCGCGTACCACGGCTATCTTCACACCAGCCAGTTGCGTGTGGGCACGTATGAAACCGTCGAAACAGATGCGCGCGTTGTTCGAACCGAGCCGTTCTACGTGCCGCTGGCAAATGCGGGCGTCAAGACGATCGTGTTGGACCTGCCGGTGGACCGACCGCGCCCCCACAAACATCTCACCCAGGTGATCGACTGGGGCACCGAGTTCAAGCTGTTCCGGTATTGCACCTCACCGACCCGCGTGCGCAATTTTGTGGAACGCACCTGCGGGAATCACCCGTTTACCGACTATGGCACGACGATTCCCGACGAACCCACTTTGATGAACCTGCGTGGGATGCTGCTCAACGGCACCGCGTTGAAAGGCAAGTTGACGCGTGCATTCATGCAAGAGCAGCCCGACTGGCAAGTGCTGTTCGCCGGATTCGGCGAGATCCACAAAGGCGGTCACTTCTTCTGGCGGTATCATGATCCGCGGCACCCGGAATACGCCGGGTTGCAGCATCCGCTTGCGAATGCGCTAGCAGAGCTTTACCCAGCACTCGACCGCGAGCTGGCACAAATCTGCGCGACGGCCGGCGACGACACCAATGTCATCGTCGTGGCCGATCGTGGTATGCGCGCCAATCATCGCGGCGATCACCTGATTTTGCCGGTTCTCCGACGGCTGGGATTGTTCGCGCATGAGACAAACCTTTCCAATGGCTCGTCGCTGAAGAGTGCGGAGGATCTACGCGCCGTGAAACGCGGACCCGAACCTCTATTGCGGCGAATCAAACGACATCTACCCGTCTCGTTGCGACCTGTCGTTCGGCGGCTCGCCGGCAGGGAAGCCGATTGGGGTTCGATCAAGGTGTTCCCAGTACCGGAAGTCGGTAACACATTTCTGCGCGTCAACCTGCGCGGGCGCGAGCCGCGCGGTAGCGTGAGCCCCGGCGCCGAGTACACCAAGTTGCTCGATCAACTCCAACGCGAACTACTCGCATTGATCAATCCGGCGACCGGAAGATGCCCGGTTGAAGAGGTTCGATTCCCGCAGCGCGAGTTCCCCGGTCCGCATGCCGACGCGCTGCCCGACCTTTGCGTCGTGTGGGCCGATCACGGCGTGATCGATGCGGTGGAGTCGCCGTCCATCGGTCGAGTGGAGGGCCAGCATTGGGAGCAGCGGTCGGGGAACCATTCGTCCTCCGGCGCACTGCTGGTATCGGGCCCAAGTTTCGCGGAGCGGGTATCGCGAGCTGGAGATCTGCGAGAGCTGGCGCCAACACTGCTAACGCTCCACGCAGTCCAGCACCCAACCCACTATGAACGGTCCGAAATGCCTGAACTTTTTTGCAGGACGGCCGAAGCGGCGTTTGGATGAAACCTCAAAGGGCGGTACCAAAGTCGTCAATGGTGCTCAGTCTGGCCCGGTGCGGCAGGTACAGGGTCCCCAACGGACTTCATCTGTGATCCCTAAGCCACCGTGACCTTCGAACAAGGCCAGCGATCGGTACCCGGACCTTGGCATCCCACCAATACTCAAGTCGCTGCCGGCCGGTCAAGAATGCCAGCGCATTTGGTACGTATTGCGGGTCCACAAGATCCGGAATGTCCACCAGCGACGTTCGAATTCGCTCCATCTCTTTGAGCTTTCCCAGTATCCGTTGTCGAAGTCGCATGGACATATCCTGCTTGAGTTCGTGCTGTCCCAGCCGAAGATGATGCTGAAAGCGTCTCAGTGCCGCGAACTCTGTAACCAGTTGCCGCGATGTCATCTGATCGTGTCCGCGCCGATAGTACGAAACGACGTGCGCGACGTGGACCACCGGACCGAGACGGCCGAGGCGTGCAAAGAAGTCCTTGTCCTCGCCTCCGATGTTGTAATCAGGGTCGAACCAAGATATCCGCTCTGCGTCAGCGCGCCGGAACAGCGTAGTATGGTTCGTCGCCGGTACTCGCGGCCACATAACTGCGTCGTATCCGTCATCAAACACCCGATATTCGGCAGCAAGATTCGCACTGTGCCTGCCAACAACGTCCGCCAGGCGCTCGTCGGGGTCGATTACCTCAAGATCACCCACTGAAAACGCGCAATGCGGGTGCGCGTCGAGTGCCGCATAGAGCACCTCCAGCCGGTCCGGCGCCATCAGATCATCGTCATCCTGAAAGGCAATCAGTTCGCCCCTCGCGATCCTGCCGCCGGTCGTGCGCGCCAGCGCAACTCCAGCGTTCTCTTGATAGTGGTAGCGGATCCGCGAGAGATATGGCTTAACGATTTCGGCCGTGTTGTCTGTCGACCCGTCATCGAGCACAAGAATTTCCATCGGCTCGTAGGTCTGTCTCAGCACAGATGCAAGAGTCTCTGGCAGCCAGCTTGCGCGGTTGTGGCAGCAAATGACCACAGAGATTAAGGGACGCGCCATAGTTTCATTTGTCACATTTGCTCTGAGTTTAAGACTTACGCCATCGAACCACGAGGCTACATCATCACCAATCGCGATCCGAGTAGAATGAAAGCCCGCGCAAAGCTTCGTGGATACGAGTGGGCTCTCAAAGCATTCCGCAATCGTCAGATCTTGACTATCCAACATCACTGTATGTCGTGGTTAACCAAGGGCTCAACGAACGCGTTCGCGCGCTCGCGTACCTGCAGTCACGTCAAACTCGGGTCACATTTGTCTCGCACAGGGACGCAGTCGTAGGTTCTGCAGAATGTGTTCAAGTCGATCCCTGGCCGAATCCGCTGGGCATATTGAGGTACGTTGGTTGCAACAGCCTCAAGAAACGGCTCGACGCCTTGGTCTATTTTCCTACCCGCGAGAAACTCTACACATTGCCTGCGGTGCGCTACCTAGCCGGTCGTGTAAGGACCGACCTAGCTGCAGGGCGGCGCGTAGTGGTACTAACCAGTCTCCCGGCCCACGCCGTGGCACTGGTAGGTATGAAACTGAAGTCTCGATATCCCCAGATTAGGTGGGTTGTTGATTGGCGAGATCTCTGGACCTACGACGAGAGTTACTTCAACCGAGTTGCTCTTTGGCACCAAACGAGAGCACGGGCATTGGAGGCACAAATCGTCACGAGTTGCGATTTGAATGTGACAACCAACACCCATGCAGCAGAAATACTGAGATCACTTCACCCTGAAGCGACGGAAAGGATCGAGGCTGTAACCCATCATTTCATGGCTAAGCGGGACGCCCTAGCGTCGAACGCAATCGCGACGATTCAGCCGGAGCAGCCGGTTCGGCTCGTCTACATGGGCGGTATGTTCAAATCCTCGAAAGTTCCGGGGAAGAAGCTACTCGAAGCGTTGCGTGAAGTTCGAGCACGGACTGACAACAAGATCGAACTGCATCTATTCGGGAGGCAAAGTTCGGAGTTCGAGACACTACGTCAAGATCACGTCGACTACGGATTGACGCTACACAACTATATTCCTCCAACCTCCGTCCTCGAAGAACTAAGGCGCTATGACCTCCTCGTACTCCTCCTGGGCAACTCACCGAACAGCAGGGTCGTTATGCATCAAAAGCTACCGGCTTATCTCTTGTCGGGCAAACCGATACTTGCGATTGTGCCCAGGGACTCTGCCGTCGCGCGTACCGTGGAAGAAACGGGTACGGGCTGGGTCATACCGTCAGACTCCGACTGGGCAATTGGCATTCAGCGCGTGGTCTCTCAAGTCAGAGCGGGACTAGACGTGCCTGTTCGGAATGACGACGCCATTGCGAAGTTCTCCTGGCAGCATGTGAGCGCGCACTGGCGCGCGGCGCTGGCACTGCCGGATGATGCCTGTGAACAGTAGCCGGTAGATTCCCGGACTCTTCCAACTTAAATCCCCAGATCCTCGTTCGCGTCCACGCAACGGAATGATCGGACTCCCTACTCGCTGGTCGCTGTGATAATTGGACCAGCTGATAAGTTAGGGTTTCTCGGAGGAGGAGCCCATGAGAAGCGATTTACCGAGGAGCAGATCGTACGGATATTGCAGGAATCGGAAGCTGGGATGTCGACGCGGGGTGTGCCGCAAGCATGGTATTGCGGAGCAAACGTTCTACCGGTGGAAGACGAAGTACGGCGGTATGGACGTGTCGGATGCAAAACGGTTGAAGGCACTCGAGCACGAGAACAACGAGCTGAAGAAGATCGTCGCCGACCTGACGCTGGACAATCGGATGTTGAGGGACGTGAACGCAAAAAAATTCTGAGCCTTCCCGAGCGGCGGCGTTGCGCGACGTACCTGAAGGCCCATTACGACGTCAGCGAACGCCGCGCCTGCCAGGTGATCTCGTTGCAGCGGTCGAGTTATCGATACCGCGCACGCCGCGATCCGATTGATGCGACCCACCAGGAAGTCGTTCGGCTATCCGACCGATACGACTACTGGGGGTATCGGAAGATCCACGACCTGATGCAGCGGGCCGAGATCGCAGTCGGACGCGAGCGGGTGCGACTGATCCGTCGTCGGGAAGGCTTAAAAGTCCGCCAGAAGCAGCATAAACGCAAGGTATTGGGCGCAGTACGCAGTGGGTGCATCGTGCCCAGCATCCGAACCATGTCTGGAGCTACGACTTCGTCATGGATCAGACGATCGATGGTCGGACGCTGAAGTGTCTGACCGTCGTCGATGAGTTCACGCGCCAAGGACTGGCAGTCGGTGTGCGCGGAGCATGACGGCGGTCGATGTCGTGCGCGTGCTGACAGAGTTGATGAAGAACCACGGTAGACCGGAATGTTTACGCAGCGACAATGGCCCGGAGTTCATTGCTAAGAGCGTCCAGCACTGGCTGTCGAAGCGTTCGGTGGGAACGCACTACATCGACCCAGGCAGTCCGTGGCAGAACGCTTACAACGAAAGCTTCAACAGTATCTTCCGAACGACCTGCCTGAACAGGTGGGCATTTGAGTCAGTCGTCGAGGCCAGAGCCGTCATCAGACAGTGGCTCGAGGAATACAACACAGTTCGCCCACACGGATCACTAGAGGGGCGTTCGCCTTCCCAATTCATTGAGGATTGGGAAGAGCACGCTCGAAAAACGACGAAACAGAGATTAATTGATGTGGAAAAGATGGGGGCGCCAGCCAGTCCGAAAGATCGAGCCCAACAAGCTCCTGAACTTTGAGCGTATCCTCGCGAAAAAACACGCTCACTTCGTGTCCGAATCTCCGGGGTCAGCGACGGCGCTTTGACGATATTGCCGTTGTAGAGCTTCTTCGCCATTCCCCAAACGCCCGATGGCGCCAGCCGCTTTAATCGAGCCTTTAGGGACGATCGGACCATACAAATGCCAACCGATCCCTATATTGCTGGTGGGTCGTCGAAGCGACGACATCGGCAGTCCAGGTGTCGGAACGATACAAGACATGGCGTCGACCTTCGATCCATCGGGGCGCCATGATCAGTTTGACGCCTCGCTTCGCGTCGCCGAGATTCGCCTGTGTGCGAAATGCCGGCGCGCATCGGAATCCGCTTTACCAACATGCGGCGCTTCGAAGCGCCGCGGTGTGCCCCCTCACGTCAAGGAGTTCAGACACCGACAATGCGCAGTCCGTTTCATCGTGACCGACAATTTCGAAATCATTCCAAAAATCGGTCACATTTCTTCCCGAATACACACGAATTCGGCAGTCGCATTCACCCGGCTCACATAGTTTCACGTTCCTGACCGCGCTCCATGTGAGAAACTGCTGCCGAAGGGAATCATCAATGCAGCAACGTGGACGAATCATCTGGCTGGCACCGGATCGATTCGATGTAAAGCCGGACAAGAGCACTTGGCTCGAAATGGGCGGGTGTCTGCGCGAGCTCGGCTGGCAGGTCACTATTCTGAGCGGAAGCGAACAGCCCATTGACGACGCCGCCGATCGTTTCGATGGTCTGATCGAGTGGATTCCGGCAATCGACGTACCATTTGTGTTTCGCGTGTCGTTGCTCCGAGGCATGGCGAAGTGGCTAAGTCACAACGTGCGGCCGACGGACGTGGTCGTCATGAACGAAGATGCGTTGTGGCTGGTGCCTCACCTGCGGCGCCTTGGTGTCGGATTCGTACACCTAGACTTCAGAACGCTGCCAGTGGATATCCACCGCTGGAAGCGACGTCTTGACTGGATGCTGTTCTGGCGAATCGCGATCAAACGCTTCGGACGCAGCGTAGACGGATACTCGTTCATCACCGAACGTCTACGCGCCGAGGTAGAGGCTGAATTTGCGCTTGGCGCTAAGGACTACGCGATCTGGCATTCGGGTGTGAACCTCAATAGGTTCTCAGCGCGACCAACGGTAGGACGGACAAATGACGACAAGTTTCGCCTCTTCTACCATGGATCAATCAGCCGCGCGCGCGGTCTGGGAACAGCAATCGAAGCAATCGCCATGGGTGGATTACCGCCAAATTTCGAGTTCGTGATCGTGGGCGACGGGCCGGAACGGAGTGACCTCGAACAGTATTCGCAAACACTTGGAGTGGCGCAGCAGGTCAAGTTTCGAGGCTTCGTGCCGTACGAACGCGTAGTAGAGGAGATCGCACACGCGGACGTATGCATTTGTCCACTACCGGACCGGCTCGAATGGAACGTGTCCAGCCCGCTCAAAGTGTTCGAATACATGGCGTGCGCAAAGCCGATGATTTTGACACCGATTCCGGCGCACAATGACGTCCTAGGTGACGCAGATTTCGTGGTCTGGACAACAGGGTTTAAGCCGAGCGATTTCCATGATGCGCTTCTCGAAGCATCTGATCGCATTGAGCAGATAACGACGGCGGCGGACACTGCACCCAAAGCAGTGAGGGAACGCCACGCGTGGCGTACGGAGGCCACCACCCTCGATCGCTATCTTCGCGGCAGATTCATCCGTCGGACAGCAAGTCGTGCAGGGGCAGGTACGTGAAGATACTGCTTCCCGGCAGCGTCCTTTTCGCGGTGTCGCTGTTCAACGTACTCAAGGACGAGATCCCGGTCTCCCCAGCCGAGCGCAGTACGTTCCGGATTTGGTTGTTGCTTTCGTTGGCAGCATCGTCGTTGCTCGTATCGTATTGCTGGGCCGCATCGGCTTATCCCATTACGCTATTGGCTGGTGTTTCTGGGATTCATGTACGTGGTTGTTTGCGGAAGCATCCTGAACGATCTGTCGCCCGACGTAGCGTTTGCTGGAATTCGATACTATTTCAGATACGTCCCACTGTTCATGCTGCCTTTCGCATTTGACTATTCCGAGACCGATATCAAGCGACTGTTTGTTCTCCTGGTAGTTCTTGCACTCGTTCAAGTTCCGTTTGCATTTCGTCAACGCTTCTTCAAGTTCGCCAGCGATCTTTCAGGAGATATCGTAACGGGAACTATCGGATCATCCGGTGCCTTAGCTGTTCTCAGCGTTGCGCTCATTTTGGTCGTGCTCGCGTTCTACCTTGATTCGAGGATCTCTCCGTCACGTGCTGGAACCCTCGGCTTGCTTTTTCTCGCACCCGCATCGCTTGCCGAGGTGAAAGTCGTACCTATCTTTTTCTTCATTGGTGCGCTGGGAGTTCTGCTCGCCAGACGCGACCGTCTTGGAACGTCGCGCATCATCGGTGCCGCGTGTGGCGCTGCTCTGCTGATTGGTTCCTTCGTTCTCGTCTATGACCTGTTGTACGCGAAGGCTCGCGGGGGCGACTACATGGCCTTAGTTGTTTCGAAAGATCGAGCACTTAAAAGCTACATGCTAAAGGGAATGGATGCGATGCCGTTCCGAACTATGGGAGACAAAAAAAACATAGTTGCGAAGCCTATTCGATACAAGACTGACGATCGGAGCGTCGGGCGGTTCGACAGCCTGTGGATGCCATTCAGTTCATTGCTTCCATCCGAAATAGTGAAGTTGCTAACAGGGCTCGGAATTGGCAATACATTCAGCACATTCGGAGACGGCGCGCGGTTTCTGTTTGTGAGGGATGAACTGGGAGGGGGAATGACCACAATCACGCAGTTGACTTGGGAAACTGGGGTTCTCGGAGCGCTGTTCTTCGTTGCCACAGTTATATTGATCGGTGCCGACTCTCTAAAGCTATCGACACGAACAGACTTCATGGGAACGTTGGGGGCAGCGTGGGTTGGAGTAACCGTGGTGGTCGGCGCGGAACTCATCTATCACAATATTTTTGGTCGCCTCACACTTACATCGATTTTCTTTCTTATCTCAGGTGTGGTCGTTGCGAACAGGCGCCTGGCCGCAAATCGCAAGTCGAGCATTGATCGAGACGTTGCGCATGCCACATCCGCAATTCGTGGATCGCATGAACAGCCTCCTCGCGCCCTCGTGCGGCGACGCGGCCTCCACAGCGGGTTAATCAACAGTTAGTTGGTAGCGTGGCGACGACGCGCCATCCCCATCTATGGCGCCCATAGCCGGCTTTGTGTCATTTCTCGGTTCGCACATGGCATCAATGCTCGAACCATCTGTATCGAAGGTCGCGCAGGGATAACGAACAATCGCCGATTGAGCGTACTGAGTTAGGTCGCTAACTTCGAAGGCCAACGGAACCCCGGCACCGCGCGCTGGGGAATCCGTCCGAAGCGCGTAGTCAGACGCCTTTGGTGGCCCTGTGTATGTCTTCGCTGTGAAACCGCTCCCGACCACCAGCGGATTGCCGATTACATCGCCCGTTCCAGAGCATGCCGCCACGGGAGTCGAAAACCACAAGTTGTGGTCAGGGAAGAATTTGCCGCCAGACGATTTCGGCGAGGCGCACTGAGTCGCGGTGCCGTAGAAGATATTGTTCCGCATCAAGATTCCGCTACCTGCAAAGTTCGCAGAAGTGAGCCAGTGAAGGTCCACCGCTGTTTTGCTTTGGATGACGGTATTGTTGTAAATCCAGCCGCCGTACTTTAGGCCACTTGCAATTGATTGAGGTTCTCCCCCTACGGCGATACCTGTGCCGGTGCCCGAGATCATGTTTCCGCGTACGATAAAAGAAGTGAGCGGCACATGGATCTCGCGATCAAAATCCTCGACGAATACTTTGATTCCCGAGCCCGCTATCGACTCGTTGCCTGAGACATCCCCTCCATAGCAAATGTTGTATTCAATTGCTGTGTTGCCCGTATGCGCATAGATGCATGGACGCAACCCAAGATTGCCAATCCTGTTTCCTCGCACGATCACGTAGGGGCCGATGTAGTTGATTCCTTCGCCATTCATCCGCCGAACATCGTTGTTTTCGACGAGACCGTACAGCTTCAGAGTAGTCGATTCATCGCGGCGAATGCTCACGGAAGCCGGGTTCGGACCCGCGGGATCCTCAAACTCGACGAGACCACCACGGTCATAGAGATTCCCGAAAAGCAGAAAGTACTGAGCGTCCTGGATTACAACAGCACCACGATATGTCCGGTCAATATGAACGCGTTGGATCGTGACGTGCTGGTATCCAGGTTGCTGGTAGGAGATACGTGGAATGTTGACACCAACACCAGCGGAGTCCTTGATCTTCAGATCTTGGATGGTCACATAGCCGCCTTTGACCATTACCATCCCATCATATTGGCTCGAAGGAACGGCAGCGTCCGTGTCATGCAGGCATGACTGCGCGCCGGAACAGGAGGCTACACTTGGATATGTTGTAGTCGTATAGCTACCTCCAATCTCCGCCCGCGAACCCTTGGAGTAGACATAATCGCTTGCGGCGACCGTCGAATCATCGGGTTCTAGGACTTCCGGATTCTTTCCATTTAGATAGTAGCTTCCAACTATCACTCGATCACTTGCCGAACCCGACCAATCGACGTCAAGTGTCTGACCTTTCCAGACGTCCCCTGCCTTGAAATAGACGTCTGCTCCGACGGATTTGACACTGCTGTTGATTTTCGAAATCGTTCGCCAAGCCGTGGCGTCGGAAAGACCGTCATTTGAGTCGTTGCCGTCAGACCGAACGTAATACACCTTCCCGGTCGGTGCTGCTGCCTGAGCCTCACAGCAGTGCAGGATCCAGCAACAGGCGGTGAGCAGATAGACAAAGGAGCGGGCGAGTCGCCGAATGTTACCTTTCGTCTCTTTGGTCAGTTGGCTCATGATATCAACAAAAGCCGCTGGCCCAAAAAAACAAGTCGAGTCCATGATCTTTCGTCTACCAGTCAATTTAGCGGTCTCCCTTAGTCATTGCGCTTCTGCTTCCCGCAGCTCCCTCACCGTCACGCCCCTTATCGAATAGGCAATTCACGCACACCCCACTGATACAACGCGTGAAACTGCACGGATACCCTAAAGCATCGCTACGCGAATTCTGGCCGATCACACCGCGCGACTTTGTGAACCGTATCACTCAGATCACACTCGATAGCGTGAAACGGGCCATCGTTGAACAAATCCGCTACAGACAATCTGTCCCACATGCGCCACTTCCCTTCACGCCACTTCCCTTCTACATAGTCTCCCATGCATATGACACACTCCGTCGCCAACGGACTCCACTGGGTCGGATCTAACCGACGAGTACGACATCGGCACTTTCTCACCAGTATCGGAACGCCATCCGAGCCTACAAGTGGAGATTTGGCTGACAATGTGCGGAAGCAAAGGTTCGATGGGCCGTTTGAGCATGCGTCGATGTCGGGTGGGGCCTCCACAACTCGTGCGCCACGAAAGGGAGTTTAGGTGTGGCTAGAATATGTTTTTTGCTGCCGTCCCATTGGGGTGCTGCAAGAGGCGGCGCAGAGTATCAAGCACATGTCCTTGCGGAACACCTGCATCGGACAACCGACCATGAGGTGGTCTACCTCGCAAGGCGCATCCCAACGCAAACGGAGTCCGCCGGCTATCGACTTGTACGATTCGGCGGAGGTATTCATCAACGCTTCGGGTTCTTCTGGGACGCCGTCTCGCTCTATCGAAAGTTGACCGATCTGAAACCCGACCTGATCGTCCAGCGTGTGGCTTGTGCGTACACGGGCATCGCCGCTTGGTACGCAAAGAGACAGAACTCAACACTCGTCTGGCATATATCCAGCGACAGGGACGTCGCGAATCTCTTACATCTCGCCACTCGCGACATCCCCGGAATCATCGATACCTTGTTCTTCAAGTTTGGCGCGAAGAACGCATCAAGTGTGATCGCTCAGACACATACGCAAGGAGTGCTGTTCAAGAAGCTCTACGGGCGAAGCCCGACTGCGGTAGTACCCAATTTTCACAACGCTCCGCCGAACAAACCACGAAAGTCAGACCAATTCACCGTGTTATGGATCGCCAACCTTAAGCGTCTCAAGCGCCCGGAGATTTTCTTGGATCTCGCGCATGATCTTGAAGAGTACAACATCGCTTTCAAGGTGATCGGACGCCACAACGGGAGCACGTGGTGCGACGGAATCATCGAGCGGATCAGGCTTTCACGAAACGTCGAGTATCTCGGAGAGCTGGAAATCGAGGAGGTGAATACGCGACTGGAGGAGGCCCATCTCTTGGTTGCGACAAGCGAATTTGAAGGCCTACCGAATACCTTTATCCAAGCCTGGATGCGAGAGGTTCCAACAGTGACGTTAGAGATCGATCCAGACGGAGTGATCTCAAAATACAATCTCGGGTTCAAGGCCGAAGAGTATGACGCTCTCAGGCAAAAGATTTTGTGTTTCTACAAGGCTAGAGAGGAGCTAAGAGTGGTCGGCCGAAGTGCGAGCGAATTTGCGACAAACGCATACTCAATGAAGAATGCGGTGGCTTTGACGGAAATCATAGAGAGCCTTTTGGCGAAAAAAAACTCTCGAAACGCAGGACTAGTGCCCATATGGAAAAGACCGTCCTCTTTGTCGGTGGAACCGCTTACAGCGGATCCACCCTACTGGACATGATTCTGGCAAACGATCCCAAAGGACTGTCGTGCGGCGAGGTTCACGCGGTCTACCATCCTTATCGGCTCAAACATCTGCGACTGGCCGAGCTAAGCGACACGGTTGACTGGCGCGCTGCAAAGCGTCTTGGCGCGGGCAACCTGTATCGTCACCTTTTCGAAGTCTTTCCAGAATGCGACTTCGTCGTCGACTCAAGCAAGTCCCCTCTCTGGATCTCCGATAGACTGATGGACCTTCGTACCACCGGCGTGCGTACCCAAGTCATCCTGATTTGGAAGTACCCAGACGAATTTGCGGCTTCCAGGCGAAAGCGCGGGCGCGAACGAAACTGGCAACGCGAATGGGTCAACTACCATCGGTACTTCTTTACGATGCTTTCCGATCAATCAACGTGGCGGAGTGTGCGATATCGGGACTTGGTGAGAAACTCGGAGACCCTGCGCCAACTATGTTCTTGGTCAGGGATCCCATACTTCAGGAACAAAGAGAAGTACTGGACAAAGGACCAACTCACGGTGTTTGGGAACGATACAACGAAGATTCACCTGCATGATCGCGACTCGAAGGAATTCGAGCGCCACATCAAATCGATCACCAATGGGTCTCGCCAGATCGGCAAAACGACGCTGCTCGAATACACGATCGCAGCATTTCCTATTCGACCTATCTGACAAGACGATGGGTCTAGCCAGTAACCCGGAAATCGCCACTATTGAGAACGTACTAGAATACTTCGACGTATCAAACGACACATTTACTGTCGAGAACGGCAAGGAGATGCTCGTTGCATTGCGCAAGAATGGCTTCTATCACGCATATCAGGTTGCCAAGCAAAAATTCGGGCTTGGCTGGATCGTGGACGTTGTGCGCGGCTGATCTGTTTAGCTGTTCGATGAAGCGTTTCGGCTAGGGGTGCTTTCGACCTCACCGTACCAGTGCCCCTTACCGCGGGGTCGTGATACCCCATATGTTGCAGGTATCGGGAGGTTGCGGTTGCAACACTAAATTGGTCCAGGTGTTTTGAAAGAGCTGGCTCCGAAACACGGATGGGGTTTTGCATTTGTCCGACGATTCCTTCTGCAAGCCGGCAGACATCACCAACGGGCACAAGGGTTCCGAACTCGCCGTCCGCTAGAATTTCCCTAGGCCCGAACTCGCAATCGGTGCTAACAATCAGCATCCGATTGAACAATGCTTTAATCAATACTGTCGGCAATCCCTCCGAACTGGAGCTCAGTATGAACATGTGTGAGTCGAGCATGTAGTCGTCAACATTCGCAACATAGCCCGGTAGTGAAACGCTGCTCTCCAGGCTAGTTTCTGGCACCAGCTGCTTAAGTCTCGGCGTAACTCACCCTCTCCGAGAATCGTTAGATGGCATGCCCGTTCGGCACGAACGATTGCAAGGGATCGCAACAAAGTGCCGAAATCTTTCTCTCGCACCAAACGCCCAACCGCCAACAACCGATACTCTTTGGAACGCCTATCTGTTGGAGGCGCCTTTCGCGACCTCTCGCTGAGAGGGTTGTATATCGTAACGACCCGCGATCGTTCGAGTCTCAAGCTCTGTTCCATTCGATACCGAAGGCCGTCGGACACACAAAAGACCCTCTCGGCGTTGCGATACAGAAGTCTCGCCAGTCCGAATTTCAATAGGTCAATTGGTCTTTGACCGAGACGCCGTCCAAATCGATGCCAAAACAAGATTCCCATCTACACGGATGAACAGCTTGTGACGATGCGTTGCGAACCGGCCCAACATCAGCGCGGCCAAAGAACCGTTTCTCCAAACTTGTGACCACACGTGATGGTTTGACCCTTTCTTAGATAACCCAAGTAGTTTGTGCACCAATCGAAGCCGCGCCACCGCGATGAGGTGTTGCTTAGAGCCAAGTACCGTACGCCAGGCGGTACGGCTGCCTTCAGTGCCCCTTCATACCTAATAACCAAGATATCAACCGCCACACCACGACCATGCATTCCGCGCATTAGGTCTATCAGTACCTTCTCCGCACCCCCACCTTGTAGCGAAGAGATAAAGAAACATAGTCACACGGCGCCCGTCAGCCGGCAGGTCGGAAATCTGTGTAGGAGTATTCATTCTGTATCTGGGCGTGCGACTCGACGGTTAAAGAGAAGCTTGGAATAGAGATTCCTCGTTTCATCAACCATTCGATGGAGCGTGTATTTTCGACGCACATGCTCGCGCAACAGTCGTCCTCGCAGCTCCGCGCCCGCGCGGTCCTCTAGTAGAAGACTAAGCTTCTTCGCGAGGTCATCGGCGCAATTCAGCTTGAACTGAAGCCCCGGGTGGTCGCTGAGCTCGTCGCAAAACGGGGCATCAGATATTACAGCCACGTTCTCAGGTATGTCGCTGACAATGACTGGCAATCCGTGGGCCATCGCCGCCAGCAGAGAATTCGACATTCCTTCGACGGACGAAGGAAGTACGAAGCCGAGCGCGTTGTCGTACAGCACGTTCAACTGGCGACTGTCGAGGTTCCCGACGAACAGAACGCGGTCACTCGCGAGCAAACGTAAAGCCCTAACGTATTCACTCGAGAATCCTTGGTGGCCAGCAATCACCAATTTCACGTCCGTCGCGACGGTATCAATAGCTTTCTGGTATGCCTCGACCAACGTGTGGCATCCCTTCTCGGGCTCCAAGCGTGCGGCAAACAGGAGGAATCCCTTTCTTTCGAGTCCATATCCGAGTGTCTGTTTCTCGGCCTCGCTTTGTGACGTTGGTAGCTCAACGCCATTAGGGATGTATATCGTGTCCGCCCGATACCTTGCCAGATAGTAATCTCGCATCGGCCTACCGTTGACTGTCGTCGCATTGGGTACCTTGAGGGCTACGTATTCACAGAAGCGAAGGAACGCTTGGGCGAGCGGGTTCCACTTCTTCGCTTTGAATCAATCGCACGGATGGCACAGATCGTCACCTTCCCGAACAGTCGTGGAAGAATAGAGAAAAGCGAAGGCCCGACGTTGTTGAACTGCACCACGTCAGCCTCTGAAAAGAGACAGGCATGCAGTGCGGAGAGAAAGGATCGAACGAGATTGTCTAGATGTTTGCCGCCAATCGAAGGTAACTCGACGCGTTGGACGTTCTTGGGAACTGAAGCATCGGCGGCTTCGCGCGCAACCGAATCCTCAAATTTCTTGCAGTAGACGACCACTTCGTCGCCACGTTCCGCGAGGTAGTATGCAACGTGTTGGACGTACGTCTCCGTACCACCGTACGAGGCAGGAACGCCCCGTGTCCCAATCAACGCAACTTTCACAAGCTAGCTCCTAGCGAGAATTCTTGACATGTGCACTATGAATCGCCGCATCGATATCGTTCCGTGGCAGTACGCCAAAGCAAACCATTGTCCCACCATCGTTTTTATGCATCAGTGTTCAACCAGGCGCGTCAAGGTATTCTTGACCATGGAAATAGTACCGTTGGTGGTCGCGTCTCGCTCATCACCAAACCAAGTTTGGCCCCTGCACCAGGGGCCAATCGCACCGTGAAAGCTCGAGCAATTGGACGCGGCATCGAATGACCGTCCATTTCGACTGAAATGAAATTGTGCTCAGCGTAGCCACCGGCCTGTACAGTCACGCTCCGGAACTCGGTAGGATTCAGGTTGACCAGCGTCACCGCGGCGTAGTTGCTTTTGAGTTCTGAAACCAACGCCGCCACGTCCTCGGGTATTCCAGGACGTCTTGTCATCGGGTCAAAATATCTCAGCCGCGCGTTGAGTGGGCCTCCTGCTCGACCAGGTGGTAGCCCACCCCACATCAGTTGGATCAGCGCAGTGGGATCGATCGGGTTGTATTCCATCGCGTTATCGACAAGCCGCGTATCCGCCGTCGGAGACGGTCTTGGCGCATTGCAGCAAGTCGCCGCGAGATTGACCCTAGCTCGCGACGTAGTGCCGTTTCGGGGTAGCGCTCGTTCATGCCATCGAGGAAATTCAACCGACGGGTCACTTCCGACCCGCGCTCGGTCATCTGGACGCATGGACCAATACCAGATCTGAAGCGCCCCTACGTTCCACGGCCGCGGCTGCCACCCATACCAGCCATCGGCTCCGTACATTGTTCGGTACTCTAGGTGGCGTCCAATAGAGTGAGCATGTGAATTGACGACGTTGATCATCGTGCGCCAAGCGTCCACGTAGCGCTGATCACCTGTCACAAGCAATGCACTGTTAAATCCAACGAGTGCGCGAGCGATTCTGTTTCGGTTCTCGCGACGTCCGGTAACCAGGTTCAGCGGGTAAATCCCCACCCATACACACCATCCCACCACCCTACTTTTGGCGACCCCCGATCGTCCCATCTAAGGACACATAGCTGGGAATTACGCCTCCGTTCTGCTTCATGCGTTCGAGCCATGCGTTCATGTAGTCGACGATCCATTTCTTGTACTTCAGCTCGTTGGCAAGTAGGTATGCGTCCAGCGGTAGTGTTGTGGCGATGAGGTTGAGGAAATGATCGCCAACAACATCGGTATACTCTTCGTAGTGCTGCAGAAACTGCGCGTACGTATGCTCCCCATGCCGCGCGACGAACCTTGATGCGTCAAACGGATCGCCTGCCCAATCCAGTGCAGTAGCATTTCGCAGCATCGGCCCTTTGCTGCCCGTCATTAGCGATCGGATCAGTTTGTGCGCGGTATCGTAGTTCCGCGATTCGCGATCGTCGCCCATATAGAATCCGGCAAATCGTCGTGATCTGGCTTGATAAATTGGCAGCGCAGGAACGGACAGACCCATAGCATTGAAGGTCCGCAATCCCTCGCCAAGGTGCATCCAGTCCGACTGCACACAAAAGTCGCGGTAATACATTCCAGAACGCGCGATCGGGACCTGGGTCGTCCTCGCCTCGGTGAACTGCCGGATCATGCCCTCCACGTCCGAAGATAGATCTGAAGAATCTCTTCGCTGCCACCAAGCGCATACAACTCGGGCCAGCCTGCAAAGTTCTCAAAAGCATCATCAGGACCGTCGTTCGCCCCCCAACGAACAAAAGCCTGGAAATAGCCGCGGCCGTCATAGTATTTTTCCGCGAACTCGCGCGCGGCGGGCAGGCTGACCGAAATTATTTTACGCTCAAGGTGTGCCCAGTTCGGTGCAACCATCGGCGTCGTGATCTGAAGTGTTAACTCATGAACCTGGGAAGTTGAGGCTAGTGAGTCACAGCTCGCTATCAACAATACCAATGCCCAGGAGCAAAGCGCTGGGGTAGACATCTTGCAACCTCTGAACCGACGTCGGGTGCCCAGTCTCTGACATTCTAAGAACCGTCGCCTACCTCAAGTTTGGAAATCACCTCAGCCGTCTTCGGGTGCCCCACCACCTCGTTGTGCTCCGCATTGATGAAATGGGCAGAGAATCTACCGTTGCACAATTCATCAAAACCAAAATACGGATCGGCCCACCAGCCCGGCAAACCCATCTGCTGACCCAGGACGGTCCTCGTGCGAAAGAACAGAATATCGCCGTCGTAGCCTTTCGAACGAAACCGAAGCGCGGCCCGCACCATGGTCCGAGCACAATAGCTCTCTCGTAGTTCCCGCGGCATCGGCAACCCAAATAGCAGACAGACGCGAACATGATGTCCATCGAGCCATCTTTCAGTCCGAAAGCGATTGAACTTGCTCTTGAACAGCAACCGATGAATTCTGCCGGCCATCCGCACCACACGCTGATACGTCACAGAGCGGTGCACACGAACCACTGACGCGGGCTTGATATCGACGGCCGGACACTGAGACACGCGTGCTTCGAGGTCCTTGCGCACGCATTTCCAGCTCGTTTAGCGCGGCTGCATCCGTTTCGCGCGGCATATCGCCCGATGCGTGGATGCATTCAGATTCGGCGCATCCGTGATGATCAGCGGATCGATGACGGTTCGGCCCATGCCGCGCAGCACTTGCGCCAGTTCGATTGCAATCATCCCACCGATGCAGTGGCCCGCCCAATCGAATGTCGCCCATGGGGTAGGAAGCGCGTCAGTTCGCTCGCGTACAGCACCGCCATATCTTCGATGGTGCGTTGCCCTCGATCGTTGCTCCAGCCGTCCCACTCGAACGCGTACACCGGCTGCTGTTCACCGAGATTCTTTGCGAGGTCGCGAAACAACACCACGTTGCCGCCGCCGCCGTGCGCCATGAACAAGCGGCGTGGTCGTTGCGTCGCCGCGCTGAATGATGCGCAGCGAGCGGTAGCCGGAGAGTTCGTGCTGTCCTCCACCATCGATGACGCTCGCCAACGATTCGATGCTGGGATTTTCCACCAATAGCGACAGCGGCAGATCGAGGCCGAAGTGGCGTTCGATCGCCAGGAACAGTTGCACGGCAGAGAGCGAATCACCGCCGAGATCGAAGAAGCTCTCGCGAATGCCGACGTCGTTCACCTCGAGCAGTTGTTCCCAGATCTTCGCCAACGTGCTCTGCGTAGGCGTTTCAGGCGCCACCCGAACGCCCGAGTGCATGTCGTCCAGCGCGAGCGGCGCCGGCAACGCGCGAAGGTCCACTTTGCCGCTCGGCGTGAAAGGAAATGTTTCGAGCACCACCAATGCCGAGGGCACCATGAACTGTGGCAACGTCGCCCGCGCATATTCCATCAGATCGGCATTCGAGAACGCGGACGCATCGGCCACCAGCGCGTACGCCACCAAGCGCTTACCGTGGGAGTGGTCATCTACAGCGGTCACGAGGCACTGCTTTACGCCGGGAAAACGAGACAGCACCGAACTCACTTCACCTGGCTCGATGCGATACCCGCGCACCTTCACCTGATTGTCGGCACGCCCCAGATACTCGATGGCACCGTCGGCGTCGTAACGGGCGGTATCGCCCGTCTTGTAGACGAACGCGCCCTGCTCGAATGGATGCGGCAGAAAACGTTCCTGCGTCAGATCATCGCGGCCGATATAGCCATGCGCTAAGTTCGCACCCGCTAGATAGAGTTCGCCCGGAGCGCCTTCCGGCAACAACGCGCGATGCTTGTCGAACACAAAGGCTTGATTGTTCCGAATCGGTGTGCCGATCGGCGGCAGATCAGGCCATCGCGCCGGATCACCATGAAGCAGCTGCGCCGTGATCACGTGCGTTTCGGACGGTCCATATTGATTGTCCAGCGATGCACCAGCCAACGAGGTAAAGAATGCTCGCAGCGGATCGTCCACGCGCAGTTGTTCGCCGGCGGTGATCACTTCGCGAAGCGCACTCGGCGACCGATTGGTCGCCTGGGCGACTTCCACCATCTGTCGCAACGCCACATACGGCAGAAACAGACGTTCGATGCGCTGCAGTTGGAGTGCGTCGAGCAACCGGCGTGGATCGCGGCGTTCATCGTCGGCGATCAAATGCAGATGCCCGCCCGATGCCCAGGTACTGAAGAGTTCCTGGAACGAAACATCGAAGCTCAGGCTGGAATACTGAAGCACCCTCGCGCCGGGTCGGAATGTCTCGCGCGCGAGTTGCCAATCGATCAGGTTGGCGAGCGCGCGGTGCGGCATCGCTACGCCTTTGGGACGCCCTGTCGAACCGGACGTAAAGATCACGTACGCAAGCGCGTCCACATCGTGTGTGTATGGCGGCACCCGATCAGTCAGGTCGCCGAGTTCGTCGACCAATTCGTCGTAACCGATCACCTGACAGTGCGACGGTGCTGAGCCGCGCGCCATCGCCAGTGTGCTCGAACCGGCAATGACGAGCGGCGCCCGTGAATCCTCGGCCATCATCGCTAGCCGATCTGCCGGATATGACGGATCCATCGGCACATACGCGCCACCGGCTTTGAGCACCGCCAGCACCGTTGCCACCATTTCGATCGATCTGTCGAAGCACACACCCACGCAGACGTCTCGCGCTACACCTCGTGCACACAATGCCGCCGCCATTGCATCGGTGTGTCGATCCAACTCCTGATAGCTGAGCGTCGTGTCTTCGAACGACACCGCGGGCGCTCTGGGCGTTGCCTGCGCCGCGGCTCTGAACAGCTCCAAAACGGTGTTAGTGGGCGTCTTGATATCGAATGAATTCAATATGTTACACTGTCTTTCTATCTCGCCAGTGTCGAGGATCGAAATCGCATCGATGTCGGCTTCCGCATCGCCACTCGCCGCAAAGAGCAGATTGACGAAGTGCTTCGCGAACCGCCGCATGGCGTCCGCATCGAACAACGCCGCGTCGAACAGCACCCGTACCGCGCCAGAATCCCCTCGTTGGGTGACTTCGAGCACCTGATCGAACGGTGTGCGCAAACGATCGAAGTCGTGCGTTTCCGACACGGACCACAATGCCGTGCGGTGCTGCATCAACGGCGCGTCGACATGACGGAACAGCGCCTGAAAGACCGGATGACGCGATGGATCGCGAGATTTTTGCAGTAGCTTTGCGGTTCGATCGAATGCAAACGCCTCGAACGCTGCATCGCGGGCCAGATCGCTGGTGACCTCGTGCACGAATGATGCGAACGATCGAGACGTGTCGAAATCCGCTCGGAACGGCAGCAGGTTTTCCGACGGACCGACAACTTCCGGTGTCGCCCCGTTCACCAAGCGTCCCACCGTCAACGTATCCTGTTGCGACCAGCGGCGCAGCGTGACGAGATACGCGGCGAGGCAGACCGTTTCGAACGATGTGTGCAGGCGTTGGGCCAGATCCTGGGTTGCCGTGACGACGGCACGGTCCAACTGCAGCGATATTTGTTGCGCGAGATATCCTTTGCGTTGCGGTCTGGCGGCACGCCGCGGCAATTCGAGCGGTGCCGGATCGATACCGATTCGTGCAGCCCAGTATGCCTTGGCGGCGTCTTCGTCGATCGAAGCGTCACACGTCGTGTCGGAATCGAAGGCTGCGACCAGTGCCTCCTTTGCGCCCGTGTGGGACTCCAACGCTTCGACAAACACTCGCGCAACGCAGCGCAACGTCCGCGCATCCGCCACGCAAGGATGCGCATTGATACACAGCAATCGCGCTTCGGGTGCGCGGATCAGCGCCACGGCGATCGACTGACCGGTTCGAAGGTCGAGCGGCTTTGCCAACCATGCATCCACCGTTACCCGCAGCGCCTCGCCGTCGGCAGATTCGACGCCAACGATTTCGATCTGCGGCGCAGGGGGAATCAGGGCTCGCTGCGCGCCATGCGGTGTCGAATAGAAGCGCTGTCGCAGCGACGGGTAACACGCAATGGCTCGCTGCATCGCGTCTTCAACAGCAGCATCGGAAACGGTGCCACGAATGGCGAGCACACAGCTCAAATTGAGCACCGAGGCGTCGGCCTCGTATTGATCGAGAAACCAGAAGCGTTCCTGATTGGCCGACAGGCCAAGCGCCTGCTGATGCATACCGTTCGGAGCCGAAATGTTGGCGAACCGGTTGGTGAGTTTAGTAGCAGCAGCCATCGTTGCGCAGCGTCCGCGTAGTCAGAGTTGAGTTTAACGTAGTCACACGAGTCTGCTGTTCAGGCCAATGTAACTGGGGCGTCGGATTCAGATCCGCCGATGCAAACGATCGGTCGTCCCGTTGGCGGTGGAAGCCGACTCGGTACCCAGCATGTCCCATTCCAGCAGCGGCCGGACGATGCCCGGCAGCGTGCCGCCGAAAGCGCCGCGCGAGCTGTCCTGAGCGAAGCTGTCGATCATGTGAAAACACAGCAAGCTGCGTTCGTAGCATTGGTCCACGTGGACCGGCTCCCACGCGGCGATGTAGGTTTCCAGCGTATAGGTGTCGATCTGCAGCAGGTTGCCGGGGATCCACATGCGCACGGTATGCCGACCGACGGACCAGTCCTTCTTGAACAGCACCGGGTTGTGTGTATCCACGGCCGAAAACACCTGCGTGCCGTCGCCATTCTGAATCCCGTTGAGCACCAGGATGCCTTTGCCGGCCTCGAGCACGTCGATCTCGAATTCGACGCAGAAACGCTGCCGAACGTCGATGCAGTCGGTGATTTCACCGGTCTCGGTGCGCAACCGAACCGCCAACAGCTTGGCGATGTCACCGCCGGGGGCGGTGTCGTGAGTCCAACTTCGTTCGGCTGCCAAACCCAACCCCTCGCCCAGATACTCGGCGACGGTGTCCACCGCAGTGCCGTCCTTCACGACACTGCCGTTGCGCAACCAGATCGCACGCGAGCACATGCTGGTGACGATTTGCGCCATGTGCGAGACGAACAGCACGGTGGAGCCGTTGCGCGCAACGTCCTGCATCTTGTCGAGACATTTCTTTCGGAAGCGTGCATCGCCCACTGCGAGCACTTCGTCGACGATCAGCACGTCGGGATGCACATGTGCGGCAACGGAGAATGCCAATCTCACGCGCATCCCCGATGAATAGTGTTTCACCGGCGTATCGAGGAATTTCTGCACCTCGCTGAACTCGACGATTTCGTCGAACCGCGCGCGTATCTCCGATTGGCGCATACCGAGAATCGAGCCGTTCAAAAAGATATTCTCGCGCCCCGTCAGTTCACCGTGAAAGCCGGTGCCCACTTCGAGCAACGAACCGGTGCGACCCCGCACCGTTGCCGAACCCTCCGTCGGTTCGGTGATCCGTGAAAGGATCTTCAAGAGCGTGCTTTTGCCGGACCCGTTGGAACCGATGATGCCGACTGCCTCACCCTGCTTGATCGTGAAAGAGACGTCGCGCAGCGCCCAGAACACCTCATCCAGATCTGCCGCCGCGGCGGCCCGGCCGCTCAGCAGACCCTTGATGCGCCGAAACGGTGCAATGGCAGCCCGCGCCACCTTTTCCTGCAACGTCATCTTCGAATTCTGGATGTGGCCGATGTGGTACTGCTTCGAAAGACCCTCAGCCTTTATCGCGATCTCGCTCATCTGGTTTCCCTACTGGTTTCCCTACACGACGTCCGCGAACGTGCGTTCCATGCGTTTGAAATAGAAGGCACCGCCGACGAGCAAACACGTCGCGACGATGGACGACACAATGATGGACAGGCCCGGCGCGGTGTCGGTGCCGAGCAGTGCCCATCGAAAGCCCTCGATCACGCCCACCATCGGGTTCAGCGCATACACGGCGTGCCAGAACGGATCCGTGATCAAGCTCGCCGGGTACACCACCGGCGTGGCGAACATCCACGACTGCAGCAGGAACGGCACGGCATATTTCACGTCGCGGAACTGCACGTTCATTGCCGCAAGCACGAACGACACACCGAGCGCGGTGGCGATCACCAGCAACAGCAGCAGCGGCAACCAGACGACATTGGCCGTGGGCGCGACGCCGAAATACACCATCAGCGCCAGCAGAACCACGAACGCCAGAATGAAGTCAACGAAATTGGCCAAGGTCGCGGACAGCGGCATCGCCAGCCTCGGAAAATAGATTCGGGTCATGATGCTCGCACCACCCACGAGGCTGTTCGAAGCATTGCTGACGCTGCTGGAAAAGAACATCCACGGCACCAGCGCGGCGTAGGCGAAAATCGGATACGGCACGCCGTCCGACGGCATCTTCGCAACGCGTCCGAATACAATGCTGAAGATCACCATCGTGATGAACGGCTGCAGAATCGCCCACAGCGCACCAAAAATGGTTTGTTTGTAGCGCACCTGGATGTCGCGCCACGCGAGGAAGCCGACAACCTCGCGATACGCCCACAACTCCTTCAACGACAGCGCAGCCCACCCCCGGTTGGAGCGGATGTGGACCAGCGATATCGCCTGATCTTGCGCCTGATCCTGCGTGAGTGGCGTCGCGTCCATCAGTTCTTGCTCTCGGGTTTGAAATCGTCCCAGTTCGCGTCGCGCTCCGAGATCGCGGTGACCGGTATCGGCCACTCGATGCCAAACGCGGGATCGTCCCACCGGGCGCCGCGCGCCGCGCCGGGCTCGAAGAAATTCGACATGAAATAAAGCACTTCCGTGTTGTCCTCGAGTGTCTGAAATCCGTGTGCAAAGCCCTCCGGCACGTACAGCATCTGCCCACTGTCAGCGCTCAACGTGACGCCCAGCGACTGCATGTGTGTTTTCGAGTTCTCGCGCAGGTCGACGAAGGCATCGAAAATCGCGCCACGCGTACAGCGCAACAGCTTGGCTTCCTCGTGCGGCGCAATCTGATAGTGCATGCCTCTCAACGTTCCCTTCCTCACATTGTGCGACACGTTCACCTGCGCAATCCGTGCGAACAGTCCATGTGCCTCGAATTCCTGCGCGCACCACGCGCGCGCGAAGAATCCACGTTCATCGCGGTGTTGCTCGAGCTCGATCAGATAGGCGCCCGACAACGCCGTCTCGGTAAACTTCACGCGCCGAGCGCTCCTGCGCCACAACGCATCTGTCAGTATCCGGCCGCGCTTCGCAACAGCTCTGCGTCATGCGCCTTCGTCCATTCCAGTTGCTCATTCAACGCGCCCGATTCTCTCAGGCCGGTGAGGACGCGCAGGCGAATGAGATTCGACGTTCTGAACTCGGCGTCGGAGAACGTCATGCCTCGCAAGCCGCGAACCAGATCGACCACCGTGTCATCGAGCGAGTACGCCGGCAGGAACGCAGGAGCGAGTTCACCATACAGACTGAAATCGACCTGATACGAACGCTTATCCGGTGCAGCGTTTTCGTTGATGTCGATTTGCGTGCCCGGCAAATGCTCAGCGACTGCTCGCGCGAGATCTTTCACCTGATAGTTGATGTCGTTGCGGCCGACGTTGATCGCCAGGAATGTGCGCGCCGGCGTGCGTGGACGCTGCAGCGCCCAGTGAATCGCGCGTGCCATATCGCGCGTATCGATCAGCGGCCGCCACGGCGTGCCGTCGCTGAGAATCTGGATCCGGCCAGTCGCCAGCGCGCTGGCGACGAAATCGTTGAGCACGAGGTCGAGACGCAGCCTGTCGCTCATTCCGCAAGCGGTCGGAAACCGTAATGCGGTTGCTTGGAAATTGGCATCGGTCAGACGTTCGAGTTCAACCTCGGTCTCGATTTTGGAACGCGCGTAGGCTGTCAGCGGGTTCAACCCGTCAGCTTCTCTACGCGGCGCGCCCTCAGCCTGGCCGTATACGCTACAGCTCGACGCGAACACGAACGCACGCACGCCGGCTTCCTTTGCGAGACGGGCGAGGCGAATTCCCGCGCGAAAGTTGATTGCATCGGTAGCGCGTTCGTACACGTTGCCCATCGGATCGTTGGAAATAGCGGCGAGATTCACCACCGCATCCACGCCGGAAAGCAGGTCGGAGTCGATGCGGCGAATATCGATGAAGTGTTGCGTATCGAGTTCGCGTTCCGGCAGCGTCTTCGCGCCAGTCAAACAATGTGCGAAGAAGCCGACGTCGGCGCCAATCAGGCGCGCGCCGGGATAATGCTCTCGTAGTTGCCGGACCACGGCGGGCCCGACATAGCCCATGTTGCCGACGATGAGAATTCGATTCGGAACCATGATGACCTCTACAGACTCCGTGCTCGCAAGGCGACCAAAGCGATCCCCCACATGGTTAGTCGCCGCCCTTGTTGATGCTGAGGATGGCGCGTTCGATGGTCGAGCGTCTTGCCTTTGGCGGCGTCAGCACTCTGACCTCCTTTTCTTTAGTTTCGGGCTCAGTCGCTTCGTCGCGTGGTACCGAGTCAACCCCGATGGGCGCGAAGCTGAGTTCTTTGTCCCTGATGACCTGCTCGATGATGCGCAGCGGAATCACCCTGAGCTCTTCCGCGTATCCGTACACCAATGCGGTGTCGCAGATCAGATTGATGAGCCGCGGTACACCGCCCGATGCTATCCAGATGGCCTCGTAAACGCCGTCTTCGAACACGTCATCGATCGCACCGGCCACCTTCAATCGGTGCTGAATGTATTGCGCGGTGACATCCGGGCTCGGCAGCGGACCCAGGAAGTAGTCGTACGAGACGCGCTGCGCAAACTGTTTGAGTTCCGGACGGTGCAATACATCCCACAACTCGGGCTGACCGATCAGAATCGTCTGCAGCACCATGCCGCGCTCGGTGTTCACATTCGACAGCATGCGCAACTGCTCGAGATATTTAGGCCCGAGGTGCTGCGCTTCGTCGATGATCAACGTAACGGGCCGGCCCTTGTGGAATTGATCAACCAGGTAACGCACGAACGCATCGTACAGTTCGACCTTGCTCTTGCCGCGGTAGTCGAGATCGAACGCCAGCAGGATCCATTGAATGAATTCTTCGAACGTTTCGCAGGTGGTGTTGCTGACCAAACCCACTTCGACGTTGCTGCCGACCTTCTGCAGCAGCCGCCGCACCAATGTGGTCTTGCCCGCGCCGACTTCGCCAGTCACCACGCAAAAGCCGGCGCGTGCCATGAACGCATATTCCAGCAACGCGAGCGCGCGCTGGTGCTGCGGCGTCATGAACAACATGTCGGGATCCGGTACCGCCAGAAAAGGCGGTCGCTGTAACCCGTAGAAGGACTCGTACATCTCGAACCTCTCAGGTACTACGACCGCTCGGGCGTGCCGTGATAGTAGTACCCCTCGAATTTTAGCTTCTTGTCCGACGATTGATTGAGCACCGTGCCCAATATCGTGAAGTCCTTCAGCAACTCCGCCGAGTCTCGAAGTGCATCGACGGTGGTTTCACCTTCACGCACGATGAGGAGGATACCGTCCAGATACGGCGCCAACGCGACAACGTCGTCCCCCAACCGCACCGGCGGCAGATCGACCACGACAATGCACTTTTCACGCCGGCGGAGTTGTTCGATGAGCTGACGCATCTTGTCGGAGCTCAGCAGTTCGGGCACCGCAACGTGGGATTCTTCGTGACGCCCGGGAACGACGAACAGATTCTCCACGTTGGTCCGAAGGATGACGTCTTCGAACTCCACATCCGACGACAGATGGTCGATGAGCCCTGCCGCCGCACGGATACCGAGATCATCCGCCACGGAGGGCTTTCTCAGATCCGCGTCGATGAGCACGACCTTGTAGCTGCCCTCGCGTGCAATGCTGATGGCGAGGTTGATCGACGTCAGGGTCTTGCCGTCCTTCGGGCCGGGACTCGTGATGCCTACCACACTGTGGCCCCGAGTTTTCAGCGCCTGAATGACGCGCGTTCGTAGCAACCGGTAGCGATCGGAGAATGCCGGGTCCTCTTTGCCGCGACCAGACAGAATGTGCCGCGCGTGCAGATGTACCGGCGAAAGCAGCGTTGCCTTCTTCGGTTCGATGTCGCTGTCGGCCACCGGCCCGTCGGACCTCGTGGGGCGCACCCAGTCGCGCACGCTGCGCTTTTCGCTCTGCGCGCGTTCCAACGCCTTGCTGATGTGATCGATTGGTTGTTCCACGCTTACGACCTCACCATGTGTGGCGCGGCCGCCATGGCCTGCATCTGTGGAATGACTGCCAGCGGCGGGATGCCTAGAATCTCCGAAATCATTCGCGCGCTACGGATGGTCTTGTCCTGATACTCGACGACCGTTACCGAGCCGAGTCCGGCGATGAAGGCGAACAATCCACCCAGCAACAGCAGACCAATGCGGTTCGGACTATCGGGCAACGTCGGCAAACTCGGGCGGCTCGACAATACGAATCGCTGGGCGTTGCCACCGGATTCGAGTTGCTGGGCGAGCTTCGCTTCACTCTGCTTGCCGATGAGGTCCTGATATTTCCGTTGCGCGTTCTCGTAGTCCCTGCTCAAAGACTTGTAGTCGCGCTCCACCACCGGCGTCTGGAACAGGCGCTCCTCATACTCCTTCAGCTTGCTGTTGAGCATGTCGAGCTTGCTGCGTTCGTCTTTCAGATCGGCGGTGGATGCATCGAGTTGCGTTTTCAACGTCACGTAACGCGGGTTGTCAGGTGGCGGTGCCAGCGAGCTGTGTTTGTTCGCGCCTTGTACCAGCGCACTTTGAAAGCCCCGCTCGACCGCTGCCACGGCTTTTTCGAGCTTCGTCACCTCGGGATGACCCTCAGAGTACTTCTGCCGCGCCTGCCGCAGTTGCTCCTGCAGTTTGGTCAACTCCTCCATCAGCTCGTCGGTGCGTGCACTGGCGCCCGTCTGGTTCGCCAGAGCGCGAATTTCGCGCGTCAGCCGGATCATGTCGGGATGCTGCGCGGAGTAGCGCGCGGAATCCCGCAGATATTCCGCGGTCAACGCGCTCAAACGGTCCGACGCGCTGAGGATCGTCTTGCCGGCATCATCGGTCACTTCCTTGTAGGCCGGTGTCAACGACAGTTCGGCCTGCGTGGAATCAATGCGCTCATTGAGTGTTCGAATCGTTTCCTGGCTCGTCTGAATATCCTGTTCCGTTTTTTCGTACAGCCGCAGATTCATATCCATCATCTCGGGAAGCTGACGCATCTCCTTCTGCTTGAACGCGGCGAGACTCTTCTCCCGCGCGGTCAGATCCTCGCGCAGTTTGGCAGCCTGGTCGCCAAGGAACGTCGACACGTCGGCGGCCTGCTCTTCGCGCTCCGCTTTGTGCTCGCGCAGGTACCACTCCGCGAGTTCGGTCGCCACGGCCTGCGCCTTCTCGGGTGTGTTGGCGCTGTACGCAACGGTAAACGCGATGGTCGCGACGCGCTGACCGGTCTGATCCGGACTGCTCGCCTGTACGTCGACCATTTCGATTTCGATGTTCTTGGCAACGTCGCGCGCCGCTTCACCGGGATCGGATTTGCGTTCTTTGGAATAAAGATCGAACTGTTTTGCCAGCCGCAACAGATTTTCCCGCGTGGTGATCTTCTGGCGCAGTTGCTCGATCTGCTCCTGCACGTAACCGGTCACGGTGGTTTCGACGACATTCGACGGGATGTTCTGACGCTCGATGAGGATCGTTGCTTCGGAGCGGTAGACCGGCGGCAGCAACATTGCCAGCGCGGCGACTGCCAGAAACACGGCCGCGAACGGCCAAATGAACCAGTAGCGCCGACGCCACAGAATGGCCCAGTAGTCGCCCAGTTCCATCACGTCCCGAGTGTCGCTCATCTCGATACTGCCCTCGCTGACACTTCTTTTAGATTCCTCGCAGAGGCTGATACGTCAACGACAATCCGACGGCGTTGCTTTGACCGCTGCCCTCGGATTGCCGATCGACCCAACGGTAGTCGTAGAACGCGCTGACGCCGAACACTTCGGTCAGCGAATACGTGAGCCGCGGGCCTGCCGCGATGTAATCCCGATCGTTGTTCGGGTTCGAGCCGGTATTCTGCGAATTCCGGGTACGGTAACCGCTTCCTTCGACGCTAAAACTCACGCGATTGGTCAGGTTGACGCTGTAACCGAGACTGAGCGTGTCGGTTTCCACCAGATCGCCGTAGCCGCTTGGCCGTAGTGAATGCTCGAACCGGCCGCGCATGATGCCGGAGTCCGTGCGATGGCTGACGTACACCCGCGCCAGGTAACCCGAATACGATTTCGAATCTCGCTCGGAACGCTGCGCGCCGACATCGATGCCCGCACGCGTAGTCTGGGAGAATGCCCGTTGCCACCCGATCGAGGCTTCATACGCATCGGTGGAACCGCCGTTGTCCGGATTGAATTTCGCGACACGGACGCCGATCTTGCCGGTATCGCGGGCGGACAGTTGCTGCGACAAATCCAGGCTCACCGAATTGCTCTGGCTGTCTTGCAGGCCGGTTCCGGACGACTGATCGCTATATTTCTGTCCCAAGTACGTGTAGCCGAGCCGCAAGCCTGTGCGCTGCGAAAGCTGATAGTTGGCGTACGGCGAAATCCAGGTACGCAGGCGGCGGACCTGTTCCTGAACACTGCCGGCGTCGGTACCGGCATTGGCAGCGTCGCCAATGGGTATTTCGGCCGAACCGCCTTGCTCCGGCGGGGTTGTATCGCCCGACGCCGTGGATGGCGGCTGTAACGGATCCAGGATGACGCCGACGGTACGCAACAGGACGTCGCGTCGCACCGAGCCGTCGATACCGAATTGCATGCGTTCGCCGCCGGTACCGCCCTGGATTTGCAGGTATTCGATATCCTCGTCGTGCAGGTTGCGGTCTCCGTTGTAGGCCGTGTAGGTGAGATATCTGGCGCCGCCGATCGCGGAGAACTCCGAGTTCTCGGTGACACGTCGGACATTTAGTTCACCCAACAGGTTGCTCACTACCGCGCTTTCTTCGCCGTCGGTCGACAACCGCACGTTGTCGTCGTAGCGCGACTCCAAGCCGCCCTTCCCGTCAACCACCCATGCGCCTTGCGCAGTCTGCGCGACACCACCGCAGAGCAGCGCCGCGGCGGCAATGCCCGGCGCCAACGATCGGCGTCGTCCGGCCACGTATCCATTCATGATGTTCTCCCGCATGCGAATCTCTTGATGGATGGAACGACGGTTTCTCACGGTGCGCCTCAAGGAACAACGACAACGTCATCGGCATGCAGGACGATGTTCTGGCTGAGGTTCTCGCCCTTCCTGACCTGCCCGTAGTTGAACTTGTGGATCACCTCCCGGCCGTTTTCGCGACGCATGATCTTGATGTCACCGTCCTTCGCAAACGGCGTGAGGCCACCCGCCAATGTGATCGCCTGCAGCACGTCTACGTAACGTCCAACCGAAAATTGCCCGGGGCTGCGTACCTGGCCGGTCACGTATATGCGCAAACCCTGAACGTGAACGACCGAAACCGTCACCACTGCGTCTGGAATGTAGCGCTGCAATCGTTTCGCAATCTCGGCTTCCACTACAGCCGGCGTTTTGCCCGCCACTTCGACGTTGCCGGCCAACGGAAACGATATGCCGCCGTCCGGACGCACCGTCACTTCCCGCTCCATTCCCTCTTCCTTCCACACCGAAATCTGCAGCACGTCTTCCGGTGAGATCCGGTAGTCGAGCTTGTCGTTCGGTGCATCGGCGGAATACGCCGCGCCACCCGCGAACAAGGTCGCCAGGCCAAGCACCCAACCGATCAATCCCCTCCGCACAAAGCCCATCCTTTCAACACCTTTCACGCTTATCTTCATGCTTCTTATCCCTTGCGGCCGAATGGCACATAGTCGGCTAACCTTAGCTGCGTCACAACAGGCACATTCGAACGGTTGCCATTCTCCAACATCATCCCGGCGCCGCAAGTAGGCGACCGCCTACAACCGAAGTTGCGCAAAATACGAACGACTCCACTGGATAGCTGCAAGATGCTTCGCGGATCGGCTCGAGACGCGTCAGTTTATTTTGCGCCCGACACCTGCGTGTGCGTGCTATGTAACTGATTCGCGGACTTTCCGACCGCTTCTATGCGGGGTTCACTCGATGGTCTTCGACACCTCGTTGGATCGCGCGCCATCCTGACCATCGGCGAGCGTCGGCGCCAACGTGAAATAGTATGTGCCAGGATTCAGTGCGAGTTGGTATGTCTGAACGGTCGGCGGAACTACGATCATATCGCCGTATTGGCCGGGCGTATTGCCATAGTAGATCTTGAACGACTTGACCTGGCCGGCGACCGGATCCGCCGAGTCGGGTGCCTGCCATGAAAGACGCGCGGCACGCATCGAAACGGTCGTGCTGGCTACGGAGTTGCCGCCGGGGCCAGTGCAACTGAGCGTAAAACCACTGTCGGTCGAGAGCGGGCCGACCGATACGGAGCCGCTCGCGGTTTTCGCGCCACTCCACGCGCCGGATGCCGAACAGCCGGTGGCGCCGGCGCTATTCCATGACAGCGTGACCGAGCCACCGGGCGAAATCCACGCCGGCGTAGCCTGCAGCGACGCTGTTACCGGACTGGCGGGCTGCGTCGGGGTGGCTACGGACACCTGCGCGACATCGGTGGCGGCGCCGCCTGAACCGGTGCAGACCAACGCATAGTTCTGATTGCGATCAACCGGGCCGACGACACGGCTCCCGCTCAGCGGTGTGCTGCCGGCCCAGTCACCATCGGCAGTGCATTGGTCGGCACCCCTCGAGGTCCAGGCCAGTGTCACCGTGCCTCCGGGCGTGGTCACCGGCGGCGAAGCGGTCAGCGACACGCCCGGCGGTGGTGGCGGAACGGCACCCGCAACCGCAAGCGTCACTTCAGAGCGCGCGGTGCCGCCGAGGCCCGAGCACGTCAATGCATAGCGACTCGGCGTCATCAACTTTCCGGTGACGCGATCGCCTTGCAGCGACTGTTCACCGTCCCAACCACCCGACGCCCAACAGCTCCGCGCGCCGTCGCTGGCCCATGACAAACGCGCGGTGTCACCCGGACGAACATTCTGCGGCGTCACCGCGAGTGACAGCACCGGCTGGCGTGCAATTGGAACTTGCGCGCTGCTCGCGAACAGCGCATCTACCGCCACGTCGTCGGTCGCCACCGCCGGCGCCGCAGCGTCGAGCGCCGCCGTGCCGCCGCCGTCCAGCGTGTCGTTGATGAGCCGCGACACGCTCGCGAGCGGTGTGGTGTCCAGCAATGCCAGAAGACGGGCAACGGTGTCGCCGGGCACCCGATCAAGCAACAGAGCGAGGCGGCCGCGCGCGCTCGCGACGATGTCGGGATTCAAAGCCACGTCGCGCACGCTGACGGCATCGCCGTGACCCATCTGCGCAACCGCCGCATCGAGGTCGGACATCACGTCGCGACCGTCGACGCGCAGCGTTTTGGCAACCGTTTCGACCAGCACCCCCGCGGAGGCCGCGAGAAAGGTCGCCGTGACACGTCGCTCTGCACCGACGCCCGCGCCATCCAACGCGCCATCGGCCGCGATATCACACGAAATGGCCTGCATGATCGCGTTCGAATCCATCTCTTCATCCGGCGGAAGCGCCGCACGCGTGCGACGAATCGTCTCCCCCAACGCTTCACTGGCGAGCATGAGCTGCGCGACATTCCCGGAATCCACCGCGACCTCGACCGGATCGCCGAATTGCTTCATGTCGTATCCCATGTTGAGTTGCGACATGATCTGCTGCCACACGCGCGCGGTCTGACGACGATTGACCTGCCGTCCGCTACACGAACTCCCACGCGAAGCCACGGTACTGAATGGCGAGAGATTTGCGATGCGCTGGTCCGGACGAAGCACCACCGCCTCGAGGGTGAAGTCCGGCGCCTTTTGCACCACCAGATCGGTGCCGCCGACAGCGCGCAATTTGATGGGATATGGCGTCCTCGGTGGTACGAATGCCCGAAACGACGATGTGGATCCGCCGATGGCCTGCGCCACAACAACGCCGTCAGCAGACACGACTTCGATCATCGCGCCTACGACGGGACCGTCCCCGACCGAACCGGTAATCACCGCCCCTTGATCACTCTGCAACGCCGCTGACGACGCTCCGCCTGAACCACCGCATCCCGTCGTCGCGAAGATTGCGCTGCACAGACACGCCAAACCGCCGAATCGAATCCACCAATACTGCATGGTGGCCCCTCCCTAATACCGCCTAGTCCCACGACCCCTATTTGGTATTGAGCGAGAGTGTATTCGTAAGCAGAGAGCAGCCCCGTGAACCGCTCGACAGTTGCGCTATTCCGGCCGTGTGTTCAAAGAGTTTTAGCGTGCGAAATTCGCCGCATCGCGCATCCATGCGCGGCAGAGCGTTCTACAGAGGCAGCGTTTTCGACGCCTCGTTGGAGCGACCAAGTTCGCGATTGCTCGAGTCGAGGGCCGCCAGTTGGAAGTAATACGTGCCGGGGCCGGGAAGATTGATCACGTGCTGAACAATCTTCGGATTGGTGATGGTGACGGAATTGTCGGGTTGCCCCGAACGGCTGCCCCACATCACCCGAAACGCGGTAGGCGCATCGGCACCGCCACTGCGCGTCCAACGCAATGTTGCGCGCTGCAATATCACCTCGGTCATTGCGATCCCGGTTCCTTTCTCACCCACACACGACAACGTGTAGGTGGTGTCGGCCGTCAGCCCGGCGACCTGTTCGCTGCCTTGGGCCGGCTTCTTACCTTTCCACCCACCGGACGCCGTGCACTTCTTTGCGCCGTTGGCCTGCCACGACAGCATGGTGCCACCGTTCGCCGGAACAGATCCGTTGGCGCTGCGCAGCGACACTTGCGGTGTTCCGTCGGCGCTTGATGCGCCGACCGAAACAGTGACGCGGGCGAGCGCGCCGCGGCTGTCGCTGGTACAACTCAGCGTGTATGTGGTTGCCTCGGTCAGCGGAGGCGTCTGGAAGCTGCCCGACGTCGGTCGGTCCCCGGACCAGCCACCCGATGCCGCGCATGAGGTAGCGTCCTTTCCCGACCAGGACAGCAACGCGGATTCGCCGGAGGCGACGGTTGCCGGAGACGCCGTGAGTTGGATAGCGCCGTGATTGCCTGAATCCGATTGACCATTTGAACCGCAGCCCACCATGGCCACGCTCAATGCAACGATCAGACTGCCAACGATCAGAGTGGTCCCTCGCTCTGCCAAGAGCGTTATCCCTGTACGACTCGATGAAATGTGAGTCTACGGGTGATACAGACATTGGCTGCGTGACCTGGGTCTCATCTCAACACCTTCGTCATAGACGAAGTTATTACGAAGGTGTTTCCGCGGAGGCGTGCGCGCTTCGCACCTTAATTAGATCGTTGGCGAATCATACGATCAGAACAGGTATTGACGCCGACGCACATCGTCCTTGCGCACGAATTCGAATCCCACCCGGCGAGCTTGGCGGGTATTGAATGGAATCTGCCGCCCGGCAATCGTGATCCAGCCGGAAAATCCGACTCGAATCTTGCGCACGTCCGGGCGCCTATAGCCGTGCAGCAGCGACGGATAGTTGTGCGTTTCAATGTACTCGATCGATCGCCTGTCGCGATCCACCGGACGGGTGTGGCGACGAACATAGGTTCGCATACGAGACAGATTCGCTCGACGGTGGTCCGGATGCGTCCAGGCCTTGTAGCCGTAGCGGAATCCTTCCGGAACCAGCACGTCGAGTTGATCGCTGACGCGAGCACGCGTGTAACAGGCAAATGAATAGCCGACGAGATCTCCGCGAAAAAAATTGGCGGTACAGACATCGCCCCGACCGAACGCAGTTTCCAGATTCTGGCGCGACAGGCCGGACACGCGATCCGCAAACGGCAGGATTTCTTCGAGACCAATCATGCGCGTGTCGTAGTCGGGTGATACATCGGGCTTGTCTTCCCCCACGATCAACTGCATGTCGGAGGCGACGTTGACATAGTGAACACGGATTCCCAACCGGGCGAGACCGCTCATCACTTCCCAATGCAACGCGCGCAATACACCCCAATCACGCCGACGGCCGTTGAAGTTCGCAATTTTCCTCATACCAGATCCCGCAATCCGAAGTGTGCGCAAGCATCAGCGGATTGCGGCCACGCGGCAAGGTCTGGCACGCTTGCAGTCCGCTCGACCGACCGGCGCGAGCAATCGAACGGGGGAAATTCGATCATGCGTTTGGGCGGACGTCGCAGCGACAACGTTGAGGACCGGCGTGGGATCCGCAGTGGGCCGGCGCTGGGTGGTATCGGCACCATCGTCATATTGCTGCTCGGCTGGTATTTCGGGATCGACCCGACACCACTGTTGCAACAGGTACAGACCGCCGATGTCTCCCAACAACAGGGCCCACCACCCGACCTGCAACACGATCCGCTCGCCGACTTCGTCTCCGGCGTGCTGGCCGATACCGAAGATACCTGGCGGGCGGTGTTCGCCGAAAACGGCAAGACGTACGTCGAACCCAAACTGGTGTTGTTCACCGACAGCGTGGCATCGGCGTGCGGCCACGCTCAAGCGGCCATGGGGCCCTTCTATTGCTCACTCGACCAGAAGGTGTACATCGATCTGGGTTTCTATCGTGAACTGCGCGAGCGCTTCAACGCACCAGGCGATTTCGCGGAAGCGTATGTGATCGCCCACGAAGTCGGCCATCACGTCCAGAACCTGCTCGGAATCTCTGATGCCGTTCAACGCCAGCAGCAACGCGCATCACCCGCCGAGGCCAACCGCCTCTCGGTACGCCTCGAACTGCAGGCCGATTGCTTCGCCGGTGTTTGGGCGAATCGTGCTGATCGCGCCCGTCAAATCCTCGAAGCCGGCGACGTCGATGAGGCGCTCACCGCAGCGAGCGCGATCGGCGACGATCGCCTGCAGCGCCAGGCGCAAGGACACGTGACGCCGGATTCGTTCACACACGGTACGTCGGCGCAGCGCGTCCACTGGTTCAAGCAGGGCCTCGAATCCGGATCGATCAACCAATGCGATACCTTCAACACTACGCAGCTCTAGAAAAAGCGTCAGAGCAACTCTGACAAACCTTACTGACGGTGGCATGAAGGGGATATCCGAGGCATGACAAAGCACGCAAATCTACCGACCACGTTGAAGCGATCGATCCGCCGACACGGCGTCCCGGGCGCATCGGTTGCCGTGTTGAAGGGGCGTCGCGTGGTCGCCGCGACGGCCGCCGGTGTGACCAACATCGACACACGCGTGCCGGTGACGACCGATGCGGTGTTCCAGATCGGTTCGATCACCAAGGTGTTCACCGCTACGCTGATCATGCAGCTCGTCGACGACGGTTTGCTGTCGCTCGATATCCCTGTCATCGAGTATCTGCCGGAATTCCGTGTTGCGGATCGGGCGACGCGACGCACGGTTACAGCGCGGCACCTGCTGAGCCACACGTCCGGCATCGACGGCGATTTCTTCCCCGACTCCGGACGTGGCGACGACTCGATTGCACGTCTGTTGCAGATGAGCACGCTGTTGCCGAGCCTGTTTCCGCTCGGCACGAAGATGTCGTATTGCAATATCGGCTTCGCGGTGCTGGGTCGTCTCATCGAGGTGTTGCGTCGTCAGACATACGACCAAGCCATGCGCGCCCGCATCTTCGA
Organism: uncultured Gammaproteobacteria bacterium; assembly: GCA_963812255.1. GTDB lineage: Bacteria > Pseudomonadota > Gammaproteobacteria > Pseudomonadales > Azotimanducaceae > DATJGR01. The sequence continues at coordinate 619,142 of CAWEUM010000005.1, forward strand.
ACCACTCGGCATGCATCACGCGATGACTCTTCCGGAAGACAGTCTGCGTTATCGCTGTGCGATCGGCCATGTGCCGGATCCGAAGCACCCCAAAAGACTGATGACGGCGCCGTTGACGCATCTCTCGCTGGGGCAGAAATCCGCCGGATCAACACCCGCCATGAGTGCTTCGGATTTGTTGAAGTTCGTCGCCGCGCATCTCGATCGGGGCCGCATCGGTGGCCCAAAGCGCAGCGAAAGACTGTTGTCCGCCACATCGGTCGCTGCGATGCAGCGCTCTCAGGTGCGACTGCAGAAGTTCGCCCCGTACGGGATCACAGGCTGGGGACTTGGCTGGAGTCTGCTGAACCGCGACGGCCACAAAGCCATCGGCCATGACGGCGGTACGATCGGCCAATACGCATTCCTGCGGGTATCGCCGCAACATCGCGTGGCGGTCGCGCTGCTCACCAACGGTGGCAACGCAGCCGATCTGTACAAAGAACTCTTCGAAGAGCTGTTCAGCGCGGCCATTCGCCGCCCCGAACCCGAACTGCCGCCGGTGAACCGGACGCTCCACCCCAAGCCGGCGCGCTACATCGGCCGCTACGAGAACATTCAGTCTTCGATCGCGATCGAGAGCCACGCCGGTGCATTGCGCGCGACGATGGCATCCAAAGGCGAACTGGGCATCGCGCTGAAAGACGTGCCGCTTGCGTTCATCGATCGCGACACCGCAATGCCATGCACCGGCAATTCACAGGTCGACCGCAATACGCTGTTGTTCTCCGACCTGCTCGACGACCGCTACGCGTTCGTTCAGGTCGGACTGCGCCAATACTGCCGAACCCATTGAGGCGCAGGCAGTGCGTCTGGGCTACCCTGCCCTTCCGGACATCTTCGTCATCCTGCAAGTCCGTCAGTGAACCTGGTGGCTATCGCCGGTACATCATCAGGGCGCAGAACCCATTACGAACTGCACGACAGCATCGAACACCCGACCCGGTCGCGTGCCCAATCCGGGCGCTTCTGAGCAAACGCCTCTCGTCCCGGCTGATCCGTATACGGCATGCGCAAGACATCGAGCAGTTCGTTGACCATCGAGTAGTCGCCCTGCTCGGCCTTGTCGATCGCGAGCTGCGCCAGATAATTGCGCAACACGTACTTCGGGTTCACCGCGTTCATCTTCGTCCGCCGCGTATCGGCATCGACGCCATCGACTCGCAATCGCGCAACGTAGGTGCCCAACCACTGTTCGATGCGCGCACGAACTTCCGGTGTCAACTGCTCGGGCACGTAGTAGGCGTCGAGCAACGGCTCGATCAACACATCGGCGGTGCCGCTCGCATCGACTTTCGCCAGCTCTCTGAAGAACACCGTCATGTCGGTTTCGAGTAATCCGAGGACAGCATGCATGTCGTCGAGTAACGCGGCGTCGGATACCTCGTATCGAGTCAGACCCAGCTTGCTCGCCAACATCGATTGCCGTACCGACGTGTAACGCCGCGCAAAATCGGTGAGCACGGTCTCTAACGGTTCCGCCGCGTCGATCAGCGGATAGATCGCATTCGCCAACTGCAACAGGTTCCACTGCGCAACGGCGGGTTGTTGACCGTAGCGATAGCGCCTCTGCCCCGCGTCCGTCGTGTTCGGTGTCCAGTCGGGATCGTAGTTCTCCAGCCAACCGTACGGGCCATAGTCGATCGTGAGTCCGAGGATCGACATATTGTCGGTGTTCATGACGCCGTGAACGAAGCCAACGCGCATCCACGCAACGATCATCTCGAGCGTTCGATGTGATATCTCGTTAAACCACGCAAGATAGGTCGCCTCGGTCGGTGCTTCGTCCGGGCCGAGCAGATGCGGGAATTCCGAACGGATCGTGAAATCCGCGAGCCGGCGCAATAGAGCGGCCTCGCCGCGCGCCGCGAGTATTTCGAAGTGCCCGAAACGCGTGAACGAAGGGGCGACTCGACACACCACGGCGCCCGGTTCCAACGCCGGATGACCATCGTACAACACGTCGCGTTCGACCTGTTCCCCGGTAGCGATGAGGCTCAACGCGCGTGTGGTGGGCACGCCAAGGTGATGCATTGCTTCACTGCACAGAAACTCCCGAATCGACGAGCGCAGCACAGCCAGGCCGTCAGCACTGCGCGAATACGGCGTTGGCCCCGCCCCTTTCAACTGCAGTGTCCAATGCTCGCCGCGCGAATTGACGACATCGCCGAGGTTGATCGCCCGGCCGTCGCCGAGTTGCCCTGCCCAGTTGCCGAACTGGTGACCGCCGTAGCAGGTTGCATGCGGATCCATGCCCGCAAGCACGCGGTTGCCGGCAAACACGTCGGTGAACGCCGGCGAGGCGTATGCATCGGGCGCAAGATCGAGCAACTGCGCGACCTCTTTCGAATACGCGACGAGCTTCGGCCGCACGACAGGTGTCGGCTGCACACGCGAGAAACACGCTTCGGCAACCTGCCGGCGAAAATTGTCCGGCTCCGGGTCCGCCGGCAATGCGTCGACGAATCGATTATCGAAGCGAAGCAGATCGAGCGGAGAGCCAGACGACGACGTATTCATAGTGGGACGCCCATCGAAGCCATCAGGATTTCCGACGTTCGAGGCTTTCGCGCAGTGCCTTGTGGCCGGCATCGACCCATGGGCGATCGGCCCGTGCGCCGCGCGGAAGCGGCGCAGTCTGATATTCGTTCGCCCACGCCCGTCGCATCCCGCTGGTATTGTTCGGCCCCGCATAATGCAGCGTGCGGCAATGATGAAACGTCATGCCGCCCGCTCGAAGCGGTATCGGCACGCCGGCGCCCGTATCGCATGGCTGATCGAGTTCGAGGATATGCACCGACGGATCGTTGCCGCGGTGGCGATGCCTCAGCACCTCGCCGCGGTGCGAACCCGGCAGAAACCACATGCAGCCGTTGTCGATGCTCACGTCGTCGAGCGGCATCCACGCACCGAGTGCGCGGTATTGTTTGTCCGTTTCCCAATATGCCTCGTCCTGGTGCCACGGCGTCGCCTCACGACTGTTCGGCGTCTTGAAGATCAAGTGACCCCAGCTCTCGACCTCGGACTGGGCGACCTGGAGCAGGCGCGACGCGATGCGACGCGCGTTCTTCCACATCGATGTATCACGAATCGCGGGCACGGATCGTTCCGGAAACAATAACTGGCCGATCTTCGGTTCGTCGGTGGTCCCGTAGGTTCGGGTCAGATCGAAGACGCCATCTAGGTAGCCGCTGCGCGGCCGCGCGACCAATTCGTCATACACTGTGCGCAGCCACTCGAGTTCTTCGTCGGTGGTGATGCGCGCCACGGAGAGATAGCCGTTCTCTGCGAAGAACGCGACATCCGATTCGTCGACGTCGATGGCCTTCAGTTCCATTCGTTCACCGAGCCGTTGTACTTTTGATTCCGAGAGGATTCCGACAGGCGTCCCGGCCAGCGTAACGTTTCGCGACCGGTTCGCCAAACGCGACTCACTCTTCACAACTACTACTCAGCTAGGGGAAATTCGCATGGCGTTTTCAGGGTTGGGCCTGCATCTGGGCAATCTATCGCGTTTATCGACCGCGCAAACCCGCTCGATCAGCCCGGAAAATTTCACCGGCGAAAAAGGCAAGGCCGGCATGTCGACGGATGGGCCGGCAGCCAACGCGGCGCGCGGACTGGGGCAAGGCTGGAAAGTCTCGCCGTACATCCTCATCGAGCCCGGTGCGACGTTCACGCTCGCCGATATCGCTGGATCGGGCGCAATCCAACAGATCTGGATGACGCTTGCGCGCGGCAAGTGGCGGCACACGATCCTTCGGGCGTATTGGGACGATCAGGAGCAGCCTTCCATCGAGTGTCCAGCCGGTGATTTTTTCGCATGCGGCTGGGAACACTATGCGCAAGTGTCGTCGCTCGCCGTGTGTGTGAACCCAGGCCGGGCGTTCAACTGTTACTGGGAGATGCCGTTCCACCGCCGCGCGCGATTCACGATGCAGAATCTGAGCGACGAACAGATTTACGTGTATTACCAGATCAATTACACGCTGACGGACATTCCCGACGATGCCGCTCTGTTTCACGCGCAGTTCCGTCGCACGAATCCGGTGCCGTACCAGGAGGTCTACACGCTGATCGACGGCGTAAAGGGGCGCGGCCACTATGTAGGCACCTATATGGCGTGGGGCGTCAACAACGACGGTTGGTGGGGCGAGGGCGAGATCAAGTTCTTCCTGGATGGCGACGCAGATTTTCCGACGATCTGCGGCACCGGCACCGAAGATTATTTCTGCGGCGCGTACAACTTCGATCCCGGTACGATGGATCGTTCATGGCCAGGCGGCCCGGGCTATGTACCGTTCACGACTCCCTACGCGGGGATGTCGCAGGTCATCAAACCGGACGGGTTGTACCGATCTCAGCAACGCTTCGGTCTGTATCGCTGGCACATCATGGATCCGATTCGCTTTCAGCGCGATCTGCGGGTCACGATTCAAGCGCTCGGCTGGCGCACCCACCGTGACCGCCAGTACCTGCCGCTGCAGGACGATATCGCCTCAGTCGTATTCTGGTACCAGACCTTGCCGACGGCGCCGTTCCCCAAACTGCCGGACCGCGATTACCTCGAGATCATCTGATGCGTGTCGACGCGCACCAGCACTTCTGGAAGCCGTCGCGCGGCGACTATGCCTGGCTGACGCGCGATGAGCTTCCAACCTTGTATCGCGATTTCCTGCCGGAAGATCTCGCCCCTCTGTTGAAGCGGTCGGGGATCGATCGAACCATCGCGGTTCAGGCCGCGCCGAGCGACGCGGAGACCAACTTTCTACTCGAACTCGCAAACGAAACGCCATTCATAGCCGGTGTCGTCGGCTGGACCGATCTGGAATCGCCGGATGCGGTGGCGAAGCTCGAAGCGCTGGCCGGCAACCCGCGTCTGCTCGGACTACGGCCCATGCTGCAGGATCTCTCGGATGACGATTGGCTGTTGCGCGCGTCGGTCGAACCGGCAATCGCGGCGATGGCCCATATGAAGTTGCGATTCGACGCGCTCGTAAAGCCAACGCATCTGAAGATTGTGCTGCGATTCCTGGAACACCACCCGGATCTTGCCGTCGTCATCGATCACGGCGCGAAGCCGGCGATTGCGTCGGGCGCCATCGACGAATGGTCTGTGCAGATGCGCGATATCGCCCGGTACACGAACGCGTTCTGCAAGCTGTCCGGGCTCGCCACGGAATCCGGCTCCGATTGGACTTCGGACACGCTCAAGCCATACGTCGATGTGTTGATCGAAGCGTTCGGCCCGCGCAGGTTGATGTGGGGCAGCGATTGGCCGGTGCTGGAACTGGCGTTCGCCGCGCCGACACATCGCGGCGCCGAACCTTATGCCGCTTGGATGAACATCGCCTCCCAACTGGTCGGTGACTGTTCCGCCGCGGATCGCGATTGGATCTTCGGCGGCACTGCCGAGGTGTTCTACGGTATCGGTTGACGCCCGCCGGATCCGCGTAGCGCGCGGATCTTCGGCAGTGCCTGCTCGTATGTCAGCGTGCCGTCGGCCAACCGATCGAGCACTTCCTGCGCAGTCGTTGGCTCAGCCTTTGATCCGCTCGAATCGTCCTTGCCCGTATCGGCTACCAACCCCAGCCGCGTGCGCAGCGTCGCGAGGCGCGACTTGACCGTCGGATAGCTGACGCCGAGCGCCGATTCCATGTCGCGAATCCGCCCCTCGCATACGACGAAGATCCGCAGCAGGTGCAGATCCTCGGCTTCTAGCCCCGCGAATTCGTTACCACCGTAGCGCGTGCTGACCTCCAAACCGCAATCGGCGCAACACAACAACTTCGGATACAGGCGTCCATGGCACGCAGGGCACGGCGTATGCGCCGGGTCGGGTAATGTCTCAAGCAACGTCGCGCGCCTGCGCGAGCCGAGCGAACTCTTCCGAGCTGTTGATGACGAGGCCGGTGAAATCAACGCCGCTAAACAGCAGATTCGACGCATCGAAACCCTCGAGGCGTGTACCGTCGAAGCGGCAGTCCTCGAACGTGCAGTCCTTGAGGATGACCTGCTGCAGTTCGACGTCACGCATCAATCCGAGTGAGTTGTGTTCGAGACGCTCGGTCCAGTCGGTCGTCTTGAACACGACCCGCTCCAGGCCGCTGCGCTTGAGCACCAGGCCGTCCACACGAATGCCGCGCAACTGCGTTTCGGCGACGACCGCATCCTCGAACAGCCAGTTGCGGCCGAGCACACCATTTAGCGACATCCCCTTAACCACGCTGTCGGACCTGATGACCACCGTCCTCAGCTTCGTCCCATTGAAGCGGCTGTCGTCGACGCCACTGGCAGAAATACCGAGGTCGCGGATTTGAGCGCCATTGAAGCGGCATCCCTTGAGGCGACCCTTGTCGAGCGTCAAATTGACGACGCCGACGCCGTTGAATTCGTTGTCCGTCAGCTCCGAGTTTTCGATCAAACCGCCCTTGATCGATGAGCCGCGCAACCGTTGACCGGTGGCGCGCGATTCGTTGAGTTCCATATCCTGCATCGAGGCGGCGTTGAGTTCGTTGTGCGAAAACGTCGATCGATTCAAACGCAGGTTCTTCAGGTGCGACACTGCGAGCTCGTTGGCTTCGCAGACGAAGTCTTCGCCGCTCGGCGCATCGGCGCGCGAAAAGACCGCACTGTTGGAATCGTCACCCCAGACCGTGCCCTTCAGATGCAGACCGGATTTCAATGCCCAACGCAAGGTCCTGGCACCGGCGCCCATGGCGCGTTCGATATCGGGGCCAAGATGGTCGAAGACACGCTCGAACTCTGCGCCCCGCGCGTGCCTACGCCCCCCGCGCCGATGCCGATGCCGGTGACCGCGCGAGGTCGGCCCCGATTCCGGGCGCCAATCATTCGCATGGGACTCGGATTCGCGCTCGTGCGTTGTTCCGCGAAGCGCCGCGATCATCTCGGTCGCTTGTTCAGGGGTCAGCGTGCCGTCCTTCACCATCGAAAGGACTCGGTCTATTTCGGCCTGCATCGGAGTGTCTCCACGGATGTCGAGGCGACGATAGTACGACTCGAATATTTAAAATTTCAATACAACAATTAAAAATATTAATACACCGCAAGCAGACGCACCCCGAGATCGGGCATGACAGACGCTCCTCTGCTGCATAGCAATGCATCTGTACTCATGCAGATCACGACAGAATCTCAGGTATTCATAACGTTTCAGAAGACTGGATGGGCTACCATTGCTGCGATGCAACGAATGGAGCCGGCCATGGTCGCAGGACGCGCCACGACAACCGACCCAACGTTCGAGCCAACTCACACGCTCGCCGATGGTACTTCGGTCCGGCTCGACTTGATCGGCCCCCTGGATCGCAATGACCTGTTGGCCGGATTCAGGGGGCTGTCGCGCCGATCACGCTACCTGCGTTTCTTTTCCGCGATGCCGCACCTTCCGGCCCCACTTCTGGACAGCCTACTTAACACCGACACGCATCATCATGTTGCGATCGGTGCGCGGTTGATCGAACCTGGTGGGCGCGTCGCAGCACCAATTGTTGGCGTGGCGAGGTACTTTCGTGTGACCGATTGGGAAAACGATGCGGCAGAGCCGGCGGTTGCCGTCATCGACCGCTTGCACGGGCGCGGACTCGGCAGACTGCTGCTGAAAGCACTGACGCGGCACGCGCGGGCAAACGGCATAGCGAAGATGCGCGCGCACGCCCTTGCCGACAACATACGCATTCGCCAGATACTGGCCGCGTCGGATGCCGTTCTGGTCGAGCGCGATGGTCCGGTGATGGTTTACGACGTGGACATTCGCTCGCGAAAACACCACGAACGCCTCATGGAACTCGGCAAGCTGTATCGCGAAACGAACGCCACACCCCGGCCGACGAGCTAGAGTGGCGCACGATCCAGTTTGGATTTGATCGGTGAGAGTTGAACGCCGGTGGGGTGGGCAGTTGTTCGCGCCGGACGCGCCGTAAACCCATCCCTGGGGGCTCGCGTTGCGCCATCCAGGCGCAACACGGTCCGACGCGAACAACCGCCCACCCCACCTCTGTCGCGTGTCCACCGCTTCGCTGAATGAATCGCAACGCGCATGCGTTGCCTCCGCCGCAACCGTCAGCTCCAGCGTCCGACCTCTGAACGGACCAGAACTTGCGCGGCACCAAACCAGCGATCTGCTAACGCAGCGCCGCACTCGCAGCGACCCGACTGCCGCGCACATCGCGCCAACGCTGCACCCGATTCTCCAACGTCAGATACACCACCGGCGTCAGGTAAAGCGTCAGCAGTTGCGAAACGAACAAACCGCCGACCACCGTCAACCCCAACGACTGTCTGGACGCACCGCCCGCGCCCAGTCCGAGCGCGATCGGCAGCGTGCCGAACAGCGCCGCGAACGTCGTCATCATGATCGGGCGAAATCGCAGCCGGCACGCTTCACGAATCGCCGCTTCAGCGTCGAGGTTGCGCTGGCGCTGCGCATCGAGCGCAAAATCGATCATCATGATCGCGTTTTTCTTGACGACCCCGATGAGCAGAATCAATCCGAGAAACGCATAAAGATCGAGTTCCATTCGGAACAGCAACAAGATCAGCAGCGCACCAAGTCCCGCGCTCGGAAGCCCTGACAGAATTGTGAAGGGGTGAATCGCGCTTTCGTAGAGGATGCCGAGCACCAGATAGATCGTCGTGATCGCCAGTACAAGCAACAACCCCATGCCGGCCAACGACGACTGGAACGCAAGCGCCGTACCCTGGAAGCGACCGATCAACGTCTCTGGTACGCGAAGGTCCGCCATCGTTTTATCGATCGCCTCGACCGCGTCGCTGAGCGCCTTGCCATGCGCGAGATTGAACGACACCGTCGCCGAAGGCAGTTGACCTACGTGGGCAATCGTCAGCGGACCGGAGACCGGTTTGAACTGACCGAGTGCGCGCAGCGGCACGAGTGTCCCGTTGCTGCTGCGCACGTACAACAGGCCGAGCGCGTCGGGATTGCGCTGGAACTGCGGCAGCAGTTCCATGATCACCGCGTATTGGTCAGTGGATGCATAGATGGTGGACACCTGACGCGCCCCATACGCGGTGAACAGAGCCTGCTCGATCTGATCGGCGCTGACACCCATGCGCGATGCGCGCTCACGATCGATGACGATCTGGACCTTCGGGTTATCTAGGGTCAAGTCCGTGTTCACATCGACCACCGCCTGAGATCGATCGAGCCGATCGACGATCTTCGGCACCCAGTTCGCGAGTTCGTCCATGTCGGCATCGAGCAGTGCGTACTGATATTCGCTCTTACTGACGAATCCGCCGATTCGCAGCGCCGGCTGGTTCTGCAGATAGACCTTCAGACCCGGAATTCCGTCGAGTCGCGGTCGGATTTGTTCGAGCACCTGCTGCGCGAGCGGCCTCGTATTCTGCGGTGTCAGTGCGACGAGAATGCGACCGTTGTTCAATGTCCGACTCGTGCTGCCCACGAACCCCATGATCGTGTCGACATCCGGATGCTCGGCGATCAACCGCATTGCCTGCTTTTGTTTGTGCGCCATGGCATCGAACGAAATGTCCGGCGCGGCCTCGGTCGTTGCAACCAGCATTCCGGTGTCGTCGTTGGAGATGAATCCTTTCGGCACGACGGCGTACAGGAACCCTGTGACCAGCACCGAGGCGAGCAACGCCAGCAACGCGGCGCCACGGTGGCGCAGCACCCAATCCAGGGAGTCGATGTACGCCGCGCGCACGCGAACGAAACGCAGGTTTTCGTCAGCCGATGTCGACGACATCGGCCGCAGCAGTTTGTTGCAGAGTACCGGCGTCAACGTCAGCGACACGACGCCGGAGATCAGAATAGCGGCAATGATCGTGATCGCGAATTCGTGGAACAGCCGGCCGACAATGCCGCTCATGAACAGCACGGGAATGAAAACTGCGGCCAGTGACACGGTCATCGAGACGATGGTGAAACCAATTTCCTTCGCGCCATTGAGCGTGGCCGCCAGCGGCGTTTCACCGCGTTCGATATGGCGGTTGACGTTCTCCAGCATGACGATCGCGTCATCAACGACGAAGCCGACGCACAAGGTCAGCGCCATCAGCGACAGATTGTCGATGCTGAAGTTCAGCAGGTACATCACCGCGAACGTCCCGGCAAACGACAACGGGATAACGATGCTCGGGATGACCGCCGCGCGAACATTCCGCAGGAACGCGAAGATCACGAGTACGACCAGCACCAGCGACAGGCCGAGCGTAATCTTCACGTCGTGCACCGACGCGCGCACGGTCTGAGAGCGGTCGTACACGATATTCAACGACGTACCCTTGGGCATCTGCGAACGCAGCGTCGGCAGCAGCGCTTTGACCGAATCGACGATTTCGATCGTGTTGGTGCCGGGCTGTCGCTGCACGCCCATCACAATCGCCCGCGTCAGGTCGCGTCCGACCCATGCTGCCGTTTTGTCGTCCTCGACCCCGTCGAAGATCCGGCCAAGCTGGTTGAGGTGCACCGGCGCACCGTCGCGATACGCTACGATCAATCTCTGATAGCCCTCGGCCTCACTCAGCTGGCCGTCCGCTTCGACGGTGATCGCACGCTGGGCACCGTTCAGCGTCCCCGTCGGCAGGTTCACGTTGCCTGCATCCACCGCTTGCATCACCTCGTCCACGCCGATGCCGCGAGCCGCGAGCTGATTCGGATCCAACTGCACCCGCACGGCGAACTTCTGCGGTCCGAAGATCTGCACCTGGGCGACCCCCGGCAGCGTCGATATACGTGGCGCAAGCACGCTCTCGGCGTACTCGTCTATTTTCGACATCTCCACGGTGTGCGACGTCAACGCCAATATCAGGATGGACGAGTCGGCCGGATTGACCTTCCGAAACGACGGCGGCGACGGCATGTCGGGCGGCAGTTGGCGCGCCGCCGCCGCGATCGCCGTCTGCACGTCCTGCGCAGCCGCGTCGATGTCGCGATCCAGCGCGAACTGCAGCGTGATCGACGCTGTGCCCTCAGCGCTCGTCGATGTCATCGAATCGAGCGAAGCGATCGTCGAAAAACGTTTCTCGAGCGGTGTCGCAACCGCAGTGGCCATGGTTTCCGGGCTTGCGCCCGGCAGCGTAGCGGTGACCGAAATCGTCGGAAAATCGACGGCCGGCAAATCCGATACCGGTAACGCGACATACGCAAGCGAGCCGAAGAACGCCAGACCGACCGTCAGCAGCGCCGTCGCCACCGGGCGGCGAACGAACAGCGCCGAGATGTTCATGCGGATTTGCCGGCGGGGAAGATCGCCACCCGCGCGTTCGGACTCAATCGCGATTGCCCATCGACAACCACCATCTCGCCCGGATGCACGCCGGTCACGATGGTCCACTCGTCGACGGCACGCCCGACCTGCACGTCGCGCAGTTCGGCAATCGACTCGTTGACGACAAACACATACGGGCCGTTCGGCCCGTTGCCAATTGCGCCACTCGGCACAACGATCGACTTGTCGTCAGCTGGCAGCGACAACGTGACGTTGACGAACACGCCGGGCCACAATACCCGCGCGTGGTTGTCGAAACGCGCGCGCAGCTTGATCGTTCCGGTCAGCGGATCGGCGGTGTTGTCGATGAACGTCAGTTCGCCCACCGTCTCCACCTGCCTGCCGATCGCGCCCGTCGTGATTGCGCGAACCTGCGGGGCCGTGCGCGCCATCGCTTCACGCACCAGTTCGAGCTGCTGCTGCGGAATGGAGAACGCGACATCGACCGGATCGAGCACATTCAGCGTGACCAGCGGCGTCTGCGCGGCGGCATGGACCATGTTGCCGCGGTGCAGTGACACATGGCCGATCTTGCCCGCAACCGGCGCGGCGATGGTTGCGTAACTCAGCCGCAGCGCCGCCTCGTCCACTGCCGCGCGACCGGCATCGACGGTCGCCTGGGCGAATTGCAGATCGGTTTGCAGTTGCGTGAACGCATCTTGTGAAATGAACTTCTGCGTCAGCAACGAGCGCCCATGCTCATACTTCGACTTCGCGTTCGTAAGCGTCGCCTCATCGCGGGCCAGGTTCGCGCGCGCGATCCGCAGAACGATCTCGAGCGGCGCCGGATCGATCTGGATCAACGGTTCGCCCGCCTTCACTTCCTGACCGTCGGCGACGAACACCTTGACGATCTCGCCGTCAACCCGCGACTGGATCGCCACACTCCCGGTCGATTCGACGGTGCCCACCTCATTCAGAACGAACGGTAGTTGGCGCTGCTCGACCGGCACGACGACCACCGGTATCGCCTTCACTTCCGGCTTGGGCACACCGCTGCTCTGGCTGCATCCCGACAGACAGACACCCAGCGCGATTCCCGCAAGCACTCCGTACTTCGCCAACATCGTCTCCAAATACCTTCCGTACAGGCGTGAGCGCGTGGACTCCGGCGTCGCAAAGTCGCGCGGATCAGGTGCGATCGTGAAGCCGCAAGCTGTCGAGTACCCGATGATTGAGCGACGATCGCGGATCGTAGACAACACGAAACGTTCGCTTCGGCCCGTCGAGGAATAGAAAACGCCGCTCCTTCCAGCGACCCTGTAACGTGCCGCGAACATCGAAGGTCGTTCCGAAATGACGGCCGAATTTCCCCTCCGCGAGCGCACATACCTCGACGTCCGCAGACTGGTCTCGCAAAAATCGACTTTGATCGTCGGCGAGTTCCGCATGCACCCGGATACCGGGATACGTCGTGATCTCGAAATAGAGTTCGGACAGGTCCGGGGACTCGGCGTGCAGTAGGTGAACACCCCTCCGTTCACCCGTCTGTACCGAGACCGATTCGCCAGTCGGAGTCGTGTTTGGAATCGACACCGAGTAACCGTGTTCCGGATCGACGATCACCGAAGCCTCCGTCATGTAGCGCAGCCGCGCGCGTAGCGCCTCAACGCAGATCCAGGCCCTCCATGTCGCCGTTGGCGCGCCATTCCTGCAGCATTTCAAAGAACCGCAACGGCCCCGCGCCGTACATATCCGAGAAGAACCCGTTTCTGTTCCCCGCTGCACCCTCGCTGTTGTAGTAGCCGGGCGTGCATTCCATGTAGAAGCGCTGGCCAATCCGCGCCAGGCTGCGCACTTCGTCTACATATCCACCTTCACCTTCCGCGGTTGCTTCCAATACCCGATGACCGCGCGCACGGGCCTCGCTGACGAGATGCGTGACATGCCGCGCCTGCTCGCCCAGCGCTTGCGGCACGCTGATCGTGATCGCGGTCTGCGTGAAGCCGAGGAAGAAACAGTTCGGAAAACCGTGCGTCGTCAATCCATGCAGGGTGCGCAAGCCATTCGACCAATGCTCGGACAGCGTTTTGCCGCCGCGGCCGACGATATCGTAGCCGGCGCGGCGCGTGTACGACGTGCCGACCTCGAAGCCGGTCGCGAAGATCAGGCAATCGACCTCGTACTCACGTCCATTGGCGACGACACCGCGTTCGGTGAGCCGCTCCACGCCCTTGCCGTGGGTATCGATCAACGCGACGTTCGGGCGGTTGTATGTCGGCAGGTATTCGTCGTGGAAACAGGGTCGCTTGCAGAACTGCCGATACCAGGGCTTCAGCGCTGCAGCGGTCTTCGGATCCTTGACGATCGCATCGACCCGCGCACGCACCTGATTCATCTTCTTGTAGTCTGCCAGCACCATCAGCTCCGCACGCTCTTCGCTGTTGAGCCGACGGCCCAGTTTGCGCGACGCTTCCTTCGCGGCGGTGCCGGTCAGATTGCGGAAGATATCGGTCCAGCCATCGTGCACGAGATCCTCGTCCTGATCGCCACCGCTGACGAGTACGTTGAAGTTCTCCATGCGGCGCTTCTGCCAGCCCGGCTCGAGCGATGCAACCCAAGCGGGATCGGTCTCGGCGTTGTTGCGCACATCCACCGACGACGGCGTGCGCTGGAATACGTAGAGTCGCTTCGCCGCCGCGCCGAGATGTGGAATGCACTGAATCGCAGTCGCGCCGGTGCCGATGATGCCGACCGTTTTGTCTTTCAGCTCTGTGAGGTTGCCGTAGCTGTCGCCGCCGGTGTAGCCGTAGTCCCAGCGGCTGGTGTGGAAGGTATAGCCTTTGAAATCGTTGATGCCGGGAATGCCGGGCAGCTTCGGACGACTCAACGGACCGTTCGCCATCGCGACGTAACGCGCCTTGAAGCGATCGCCACGATTCGTGCTGATGATCCAGTGCGCCGCGTCTTCGTCCCAACGCAGTTCGGTCACGCCCGTCTGCAGCAACGCATTCTGGTACAGGTTGTAGTGCCGCGCGATACGGCGGCTGTGCTCGAGAATCTCCGGCGCAAACGAATATTTGTGCTTGGGCATGTAGCCGAGCTCTTCGAGCAACGGCAGATAGCAATACGACTCCACATCGCACATCGCACCCGGATAGCGGTTCCAGTACCAGGTGCCGCCGAAATCGCCGGCATTCTCGACGACTCGAATATCGTCGAATCCCGCTTCGCGCAACCGCGCACCCATCAGCAGCCCGCCGAAACCCCCACCAATGATCGCGAATTCCACCTCGTCGAAAACGGAGTCACGCGTGAATCCGGGGTCGACATACGGATCTTCGACGTATCGTGAAAATTCCGCCTTCACCTCCACATACTGCGCGTTGCCGTCTTCACGAATACGCTTGTCACGCTCGGCCAGGTATTTCGCCAGCAATGCATCGGGTTCAAAATCGATCTCGCCGACCAAAGCGGCGATTTCCGGGTGGATATTCATTGTGCCGTTCTCGGTTGTGCTCTTCTCAGTTCTGCTGTTCTCAATGGTGTGCTGCGCGAAACGATCCTGCCCTCGATTGTACGGGGGTGGCGCATGAAAAAAAAATGCGGCGCCTGCGCACATGGATACGCAGGGGGTCCGTGCGCCGCTATCGTTCCGCCAACGCGATCACTGGAATGGCGCGTGTCGTCTTGCGCTCGTATTCGGCGAACACCGGCATGGCCGCGGCGACTTTTTTGTACATCTCGGACCGCTCCGGCTCTGCGAGAACTTCGGCCCGCGCGGTGAACCGCCGGCCGCCGACTTCGACCGTGACCTCGGGGTGAGCGAGGAGGTTGTAGTACCAGGGCGGATTGGTCGGCGCACCGGCATAGGACGCGATGATCAGATAGCGGCCGTCCTGCTCGACATACGCCAACGGATTGACACGCGACAGACCGGACTTCGCACCCTTGGTGGTCAGCAACAGCAGCGGCACGTTGGCAAACTGACCGCCGACCTCGCCTTTGTTGGCTCGAAACTCCTTGATGATGGTTTCGTTGAACGCCTGAACGTCCATATCAAGTTCCTCGGATGGCGATGAAATCGAATGATGTGAATATACTCTCCAACCACATGACACGCGCCAACCACATTCCCGTCATCGACATTCATCGTCTCGAAGACGGTCCGGACGCGCTGCGCCAGATTGACGAGGCGTGTCGCGACTGGGGGTTTTTCCAGGTGATCGGCCACGGTGTGCCGCGCGCGGTGCTCGATGCAGCGCATGCGAGCATGCGGGCGTTCTTTTCGTTGCCTGCCGAGCAAAAGCTCGCAATCGAGCGCACCGCAACCAATTCGTGGGGCTACTACGATCAGGAGCTGACGAAGAACGCGCGTGACTGGAAACAGGTCTTTGACGTCGGTCCAGACGAAACCGAAGGCCCGCTGGCCGGCATGCGGGCGCAATGGCCTTTGGCACTGCCGATGTTCCGTCCCGCTATCGAAGTGTTCTCCGCTGCCTGCGAGGCTCTGAGCTTCCGCCTGCTCGACGCAATCGCGCGCTGTCTCTGGACACCGGCCGAAGCGTTGCGCAGCGCGTTCCTGCCCCGCCACAGCAGCTTTCTGCGGCTGAACTACTATCCACTGTGCACGGATCCCGCGGCGCCCCATTCGCCGACCGGCGCGCCTGGTAGTTTCGGCATCAACCACCATACCGACTCGGGGGCGATCACGATCCTGTTGCAGGACGCGCAACCGGGCCTGCAGGTTTTCCGCGGCGGAGCGTGGACACTGGTCGAACCGAATCCCGATGCGCTCGTCGTAAACATCGGCGACGTGGTGCAGGTGTGGTCGAACGATCGCTATTCGGCCGCTCTGCATCGCGTGATCGCGAGCGATCGCCATGAACGCTACAGCGCGCCGTATTTCTTCAACCCGTCGCCGCAGGCGCACTACGCACCACTGCCTAATGCCCTGCCAAACGGCGCGTCCGCCCACTATCGACGGATCAACTGGGGCGAATTCCGCGCACGCCGCACCGCCGGAGACTACGCCGACTATGGCGAAGAGATTCAGATCTCACACTATCGCACCGATACGGATTCCTGAGGTCCACTCAATCGGCCCCCCTCAATGAGACTGTTTATGGAGAATCCCAATGCCGAGACTCAGACAAATCACGCGCGCTCAGGCTACCGGCACCATTCGCAAGTACTACGATCAACTGTTCGGCGAACGCGACCCCGTCACGCAGCCCGGTACCGCGACCGGCACACCCGGACACTGGTGGACGGTGTTCGCGTTGCGCCCGCACATCTTCGATCACGCAACCAGTTTGTTCGGCATGGTCGCGGACAAAAGCGCAAGCTCGTTCGACGACAAACTGCGCGAACTGGCGATCATGCGCGTTGGTTTCACGCAGGCGAGCCAGTTCGTCTACTCGCAACACTGCAAGGCCGCACGCAGATCGAAGGTCAGCGAAACTCAGATCGCGGCGATCCCTTCATGGTCCGTATCGGATGCCTTCTCGCCGCGGGAGCGCGCTGTGCTCGCATATGTCGATTGCCTGATTCTCGAAGGTGGTCGCGTACCCGACGACACGTTCGCGGCTCTGCAAGCGCATCTGTCGGACGAAGATATTCTGGAACTGACCTACCACGTGCTGACGTACAATCTGCATGCGATCACGTGCAAAGCGTTGCGGCTCGAATATGACGATGTCGACGAGCGCATCCGCGAAGTGCCGATTCCAAACACAACCACATAGGAAGACGTGAGCATGGCCCGCAAGCAGAACACCCGCTTCGAGATTCGCGGCGTCAATCATCTGGCGCTGACCTGCAAAGACATGAAGCGCACCGTCGACTTCTACTCCGGCGTCCTCGGCATGCCGCTGATCAAGACGATCAACCTGCCGAAAGGCATGGGTCAGCATTTCTTTTTCGATATCGGCAACGGCGACTCGCTGGCGTTCTTCTGGTTTCCGGATTCACCGGAATCACAACCCGGCATCACGCATCCGGCCAATCTCGTCACACGCGGGCCGATCACCACGGCCAACGCAACGATGAACCACGTCGCGTTCGACATATCGCCCGACAAGATCGACGAATACCGCGAGCGTCTGGCCGAAGCAGGCGTCGACGTCACGCAGGTGGTCAACCACGACGATTCGGAGCGCGGCGCCAGCGCAGACATCACGCCATCGACGTTCGTCCGCTCCATCTACTTCCTCGATCCCGACGGCATTCAACTCGAATTCGCCGCGTGGACTCGCGAGATGGATGACAGCGACGTCAATCTGGCACCGCATTCGAACGCGGCTGGTTGATCGACGCCGGTCAACTGATCGAATGCGCGCTCTCCTGCTTCTGATCTTCGTCGCACTGGGTCTGGCCGGCTGCGGCAGCAGGTCCGAGCATTGGCAACTCGACGACGTCGAAGGCCATTTGCCGGATCTGCAGTTCAACTTGATCTCCGACGACGACAAGCCCGTCACACAGTCCGACTACACGGGCCACGTGAATCTGCTGTTCTTCGGCTACACGCACTGTCCGGACGTGTGTCCGGTCACACTCGCCAAACTGCACCGCGTCGTTGCGAATCTGGGCGACGCCGCCAACGGCCTGAATGTCTTGTTCATCAGCGTCGATCCCGCGCGCGACACACCCCAGGTTCTGCACGAATACGTCGGCGCGTTCGGCGCGCACATCGTCGGACTGACCGGAACGCCGAACGAGATCAAGTCGCTGTCGAAGCGCTATCGCGTCGCGTTCAACCGAGACAAGGCGGATCGGAAAGGCAACTACGATGTCAGTCACAGCTCCGGCGTATACATCTTCGATCAGCGCGGGCGAGCCCGACTGTTGGCGACCTCCAGCGCATCGGTGGACGCGCTCGAGCACGATCTGCAGGCGTTATTGAAGGCTTCGTCTTGATGCGCGCGCGTCGCATCACGGTCGTCGGCCTTTCGCTCGTCATCGTGCTGCTTGCTGCGGCGACGGTACGCGCAGCGGACCTGACCGTGCACGATGGCTGGGTCCGCTGGCTGCCAGGCGACCTACCGCTGGCGGGATATCTGCAGCTGCAGAACTCCGGGGCGGCGAAGGTTCTCGTTGGCGCGACCAGTCCGGATTTTGCAAGCGTGATGCTGCACCAGTCGATCGAGCACAACGGCATGTCGCATATGGACATGGTCCCGTCGCTGGCGATTCCAGCCGGGAGCAGCGTCACGTTGGCGCCAGGTGGCTATCACTTCATGCTGGTGCAGGCACGGCATCCGATCCGTCCGGGTGACGTGATTCGGATCGAGCTGCAGTTCGACGACGGCAGCGCGCAGTCGATTCGACTGCCGGTTCGGTCCGCAGCAGGCGAGGACAGCGGGTCCGGCTGAGACGGGCGCGTTACGCCGCCGCGTGGCGCGTGTCGGACGACTCGTGCAGGCGTTGCCGGTCCGACAGATGCATCCAGCGACTCAGCGCCAGCAGCGCGGCAACCACGCTCATCATCGAACTCGGAATCCACAGGATCAGCCCGCCGAGCATCTGGTCCGTTTGTGCGCTCATACCGCCAAACGCGCGCCCGCACAGATCGTAGATCGGATACAGATCGCCATGGCTGAACGAGATGTAAGAACCCAGCAGGATTTGCGGCAGCATCACGCCCAGCGCGACGAGAACGCGCACACCCGGCGCCATCCGTGCCGGCGGACTGGGCCGCGCATCGAGCAGCAACCACCAGAACATCAGCCCATCGACGAACATGCTCCAGTTCATCACTTTGTACAGGCGAGCATCGAGCATCGCGTCGAAATGCACCGGAGGATACAGCCAGAAGAAGATCAACCCGACGAATAACACCGGCGCAACGAACGGGTGCAGCAGCACGTTCAGCAGCCAGCGCACCAGTGCCGCGCGCATCACGGGGCGCACGATGTGTATCCGCCACGACAGCGGCAGACCGGCGCGCAACACAGGGCCGGGATACGCCAGCGCCAGCAGGAACGGACCGAGGTGATGCAAACCGAGATGCTGCAGCCGATGCACGAAGAACTGGTGCTCGGCGTAGTAATCGAGATGGGTGTGCAGCCCCACGTACGCAACCGCCAGGCCGAGCCAGAACGAAAGTCGTCGCGGCAACGAAGTGTGCCGCCTCCGGCAGCCGCGCAGGAATGCGACCGCCGTCGCGGCAAACACGAACACCGCCACGACGGACGGCTCCCATGGTTCGAGCCAGGTCAGCAGAAGTTGCATTTAAAGCATACTCAACGCGCCACGATCGGATCGTCGCCGGGTTCGAAGTTCGCGTGCGCGCGCCGCCAGCCGGCGAACGCTTTCAGAATGTGTGGCGGATCGCCGTGAATTTCAGTGAAGGTACCATTCGCCGAACGGGTATCGAAGTACGCGGCGTTAACGTTGTCGGCCCACAATTCGCAGGCGATCTCGAAGCCCATGTCGAGCAGCCGCTGGCGCTCCGCCTGCCATTCGTGCACCAGCACGCCCACGTGGTGGAAGCCCTCCTGGCCCTTCGCGAACATGTCGCGGTAGATCGACGGCGTGTCATCGTGCTGTTCAATGAATTGAATCATCATGTCGCCGAGATATCCGAACGCGTACGACACATCCGCTTCCGCGGATGTATTGCGGTACGTGAACCGATCGGTCTTGTGGTGCGGCACGACTACGAACGGGCCGGCGCCGAATAATTGGTTCCATTGGTGAATCGACGATTCAATGTCGTTCACCAGATATGCCTGCTGAAAGATCGGATAGGTGCCAAGCGTCACGTCATGCCCCCTCGTGAATCCGGCGGCTGCAGGATTCGAATGTGATGTCCAACCTCCCCGGCGCCCGCGGAACGAAACCCGACGGACCGGCGTTGAATTGATACATTGGGCGATACTACACGAGACACACACGAGCGCGTCGACGGTCGACTCGACACGGCCGGTGCCGGCCGTTCAAACTGCACACCTCGGGAGTGCATGTGATCGATTCGATGAAGACCCCTAACCACGAAAACGGTCCATTGCAGTGTCCACGCTCGCTTGGCGACGTGGATTTGTTCTCGCCCGGCGCCCAGGAGCATTGGTACGAGGCGTATCCGATCCTGCACCGCGACGCCCCGGTACTGCGCATCCCCGGCGAAGGCGCGAGTCCCGGCACCGACGGATACGTCCTGTCCAGCTACGCCGATATCGCGATGGTAGTGCGCGATCCGGTGCGGTTCCCCCCAACACTATCGTTGGCAACCCGGCAATTGAAAGACACCGGCGTGCCGGTGGAAGACATCCCTCGAGTCAACGCAATGGTCGCATCGATGCTGACCTTGCGCCCAACCGATGAACTGTATCGCACTCACCGGCAGGAGCTGACCGATCCATGGGTGGGTCCGGGCGCGAGCCGTCACACCGACATGATCACGCGCTGCGTCGACGAACTGATCGACGATTGGATCGACGACGGACGCGTCGAGTTCATCTCGCAGTTCGCGCGGCCGTTGCCGCAGCGGGTGATGGCAAACGTGCTCGGGCTGCCGCGTGAGGACATCCCGCGGCTCGCCGAATGGGGCACCGCCCAGGTCGCCGCATTCGTTCACGGCAAAGGTCACCGTAATCAGTTGACCCAACAACAGCTCGAAGAGCAGTTCGCGCTGCTCGACGGGTTCAAGGAGTACGTCCACGACAAGGTTCTGCAGAAACGGGCCGATCCACAGGACGACATGATCAGCTTTCTGACTCAGGTCACCTACCAGGCGCTCGGCCGCAAACTGACCGATCTCGAAGTCAACGGCGTCGTCTATGCAATGCTGATCGGCGGTCTGGAAACGACCCAATACGCGCTTGAAGAACAGGCGCAACTGATGTGCGAAGCGCCGGACGTGTTCGCGGAGATACGATACGACCGCACGAAGCTGCGCGGCTTCGTCGAAGAAGCGATGCGGTTGCGTTCACCGACGCAGGGTCTTTCGACGCGCATCACGCGCGACGATGAAGTCTTTCAGGGGATCGCGGTGCCGAAGGGTTCGTTGCTGCATCTGCGTTGGGCGGCGGGCAATGTCGATCCACAGGAATGGGATCATCCGTACGCGCTGCAGATCGATCGCCGAGCAGTAACCCGGCATCTGGCGTTCTCGCAAGGTCCGCGGGTCTGCCCTGGCGCCGGCATCTCGCGCCTCGAACAGTCGATTGCTTGGAATCGGCTGATGGACCGCATCGAACACGTCCGATACGCACCCGGCAACAGCTTCCGGCATCAACCGGGGATCATGCTCGGCACGCTCGAACTGAAGCTCGAGTTTCACAAAGCGGAAGCCGTACGATGAGCGCGCGCTCTTCCGAAGCCCGTTTGCGCCGGCTGGAAGACATCGAGGAAATCAAGCAGCTGAAGGCGCGCTACTGCGCCGCGTGCGACGACGCCCACAATCCCGACTCGCTCGGGCCGTTGTTCGCACCGGACGCAGTGTGGGAGGCGACAGGCGTCGGTCGCGCGGAGGGTCGCGATGCGATCAAGGCACTTCTCGGCGGAATCGGCCGCGCCGGCACCATCAGGAATTCGGCACACCACGCGATCAACCCGATCATCGACGTCGACGGCGATCTCGCCAGCGGACACTGGCGATTGATCATGCTGTACACGGGGTATCGCCGCGACGGCAGTCTTCAGTACCGGCGCATCATCGGCTGGTACCGAGAGCAATACGTGCGCATCGACGACCACTGGTGCTTTCAACACCTGCTCTGTCAGGTCGAGGAACACGCGGCGTACCCGGTCGAGGCCGACACGCGCTGAGCGTGTCGAGCGCGCCGGCTACAAACCGCTCCTGCCGGCTTCGCGAAACATCGGCCGATAGGTGTCGAACGGTGGATGACCAGCGCGTGCGCCGGCGGTGAGGCCGGCATCGGTCGTCAGCACATGGCCGCTGGTATAGCCGGACTCGTCGCTCGCGAGCCACAAAGCCGCGTTCGCGACATCCTCTGCAACACCCGCCCGATTGATCAACGGTGAGCCCTGCGCCAGCGCAGCCTTGGTTGCGTCGATCGCGCCAGGATCGCCGGTCATCACATTCGCCACCATCGCAGTTGCCATACCGGCCGGCGCAATCGCATTCACGCGGATGCCGTAGCGGCACAGTTCGGCACCGACGTTCTTGGTCAAACCGATGACGGCGTGCTTCGCCGCGCAATAGGCGTGGGGACCCAGGCCGCCGAGGATGCCGGCGGTGCTCGCCATGCTGATGATCGAGCCCTGCATGCGCGGCTGCATGACGCGCGCCGCGTGTTTCATGCCGTAGAACACGCCGTTCAGCAGGACATCGAGGGTCGCCTGCCATTCGTTCGCGGGAGTCGTTGCGATGGGTCCAACCGCGCCGACAATGCCGGCATTGTTGAACATGATGTCGAGCGTACCGAATTCGGTCACCGCGCGATCGACGAGCTCGGAAACGTCCTGTTCGAGCGCGACATTGCACGGTGTGAATACGGCCGCCTGACCGAGCTCTTGCGTCAGCGCCTCGGCGGGACCGCGCTGGATGTCGCCGAGCACGACGCGACAGCCTTCCGCGACAAAGCGGCGTGCCGCGGCCGCGCCAAAGCCGCTGGCCGCTCCGGTGATTGCCGCCACCTTTCCGTCCAATCGTCCTGCCATGGCGTCCCCCTTCTATGATTTGTTGGCAATGATTCGTTGCGCCCGTGCACGCTAACAGCGCCACCGCAGAAACTCCAAACCCCATTTACCTCGGCGGGTAAACTTGCTCGATACCTTCGATCAGGTCCACTCAATGGAGACATTCGAATTTTCCACCAGCGACGGCGTGGAGTTGCATTGCTTTCGATGGCGGCCGCAGGGCGCACCACGCGCCGTGATACAGCTTTCGCACGGCATGGGTGAGCACGCGGGCCGCTACCGGTACTTAGGCGAGAGGCTCGCGACAGCAGGTCATCTGGTTATCGCCGACGACCACCGCGGCCACGGAGAAACGGCAGGCGCCGAACACCTCGGTGACATCGGGCCGGACGGCTGGAACCGCATGATCGCCGACATGCACGAAATCAACGCTCATCTCGCCAAGTTGGTGCCGGGTGTGCCGCGGATTCTGATCGGCCACAGCATGGGTTCGATGCTGTCACAGCAGTACCTGTATCGGCACGGCGACACGATCGACGCCGCTGTGCTATCAGGCTCGCCCGGATTGGGCGCACCGTTGGCGCTGTGGTTCAGCCATACGCTGGCGCGATTCGAGCGATTACGCCGCGGTCCCGGCGCGAACAGTCCGTTGCTCGATCGTATGATCTTCGGCGCTGCCAACGAATCGTTTGGGGGGCCAACGGGCTTCGAGTGGCTGTCGCGCGATTCCGACGAGGTCGCCAAGTATGTGGCAGATCCGAAATGCGGTTTCGTACTGCGCACAGGTGGCCTCTGCGACCTGTTCGCGGGCGCGCGCGAAGCGCGCAGCCGCAAACAGATCAGCCGAATTCCGAAAACGCTGCCTGTTTACATCCTGTCCGGCGCCGACGATCCGGTTCATGGCAACGGCAAAGGACTCGATCGCCTCGTCGCCGCGTACCGAAACGCCGGCGTCGAACACATCGAAGAGCAGCGTTACGTCGGCGGCCGCCACGAGATGTTCAACGAGATCAATCGCGTGGTGGTGGTGCAGGAACTGATCGCGTGGCTCGACAAAACGCTGGCGCGCATTGCCTAGGCGATACCGGTTACCATTTCCGACATTGTCGTAGCAGGCGCACCGAGCCCAACATGCCGAAGTCCGTCTCCGTGCTGATCGTGTCCAAAGGCCACGACTACGATCACAACGCGTTTCGCGCGATGTTTACAGGCATGACCGGCATCACGACCACCTTCGTCGAACAGCCGGCGGCTCAGGTCGTGCTGGCACCAGAACACATCGGTGCGTACGACTGCGTGTTGTTCTACGACATGAGCGGCATCCCCGGCATCGGCCTCGCGCATGACGGCGCGGATAGCGAGGGCCTGCCGCCGCCCGGATATCGGACGGCCATCGAATCGATGCTCGAGCGCGGCACCGGCATCGTGATGTTGAATCACGCCACGGTGTCGTGGCCCGAGTGGCCGCTCTGGCGGAAGATCTCCGGCTCGTCATTCATGCTGCGCCGCGGATTGCTCGATGGCGTTGAAGTGGCCGGATCCGGCTACCGCGGCGCCCACGGTCCGCTGCCGAACGCGACCACGACATTGCGCCCCGCGGGTGTTCATCCGGTGCTCGATGGACTCGAAGACGGCTTCGAGATCACCGACGAGATGTACCTGAAGACCGCAGGGTTCGAAGCACACGTCGTACCGCTACTGCGCGCCGACTACGACTTCGTCGTCGACAATTTCACACCGCCGCCGCTGGCGCCGAGAGCAGAACAGCAATCGTGGCAGCATCCACGTGGCAGCGACCTGGTCGTCTGGGCAAACGCGGCGCGCCGCAGTCCGATCGTGGTGTCCGATGTCGGTGACGGTCCGGAAGCGTTTGCGAACGCCGGCTTCCGCACGCTGTTGCACAACGCGTTGCGTTGGGTCGCCTCCGAACAAGCACGTGCGTGGGCACGCGAGGCATCCGCACGATGAGCGAGTTTCATGCATCGCTGCCGCTACGCAGCGCACTGCAGGACAAGTACGCTGCGTTCTACGCGACGTTGCGCCACAACGAATCGGTCCCGCTGCGCATCCTCGAACTTTGCCGCCACCGCATCGCTGCGATTCACGATTGCGAAGCGGAGTGGTCGATCGCCGATCCAGAGGTACCATTGACCGCGACTGAGAAAGATCGTTTGCGTCGCGGGGAGTTCTCTGAATTCACCGTCGCAGAGCGAGCGGCATTGGCGGTTGCCGAGAAGATCTCCTTTCAGCACCATCAGATCACCGATACAGAAGTCGAGCGAATTCGCGCCGATCTCGGCGAGGCGGGTTGCGTCGCCTTGCTGACCGCGCTGTCGTTCTTCGACGCAAACTGTAGGCTTCGGATCGTCACCACCCGTCTATTCGACTGAATCCCATTCGCCCCCGCGAGGAGCAAATTGTGTCCAATACACCCCGATTGAAAGGCATCCACCCCGATACGCCGCCCAACCTCGGCAGCGTGCTGGCGCACGCCCCGGACATGATGGAGCGCTTCGGCGACGCATATGCCGAATTCTGGCAAGGCGGCAGCGTCTCCCAATCGCTGAAGGAAACCACGCGACTGCGCAATGCGCGCGTCACCGACTGCGGATTCTGAAAGCAGGTCCGCTTCACCGGCGCCGTGCGCGCCGGCCTGAACGAAGACACCGTCGCCAAAATTGAAGACGGTTACGCGTCGCGGCTGGAACCGCCCGCTGTGGCGGCACTTGCACTGACCGACGCCATCATCGGCGTGCCCCGTGCGCTGACCGATTCCGAACGCGCGCAATTGCGCCAGCACTTCTCCCGCGGCGAAATCGCCGAAATCGCACTGGGCGTCAATCTTTTCCTGGGCATGTCCAAGGTACTGATCGTGCTCGGCCTCGAGCCCGCGTCGATGCCGGTGACGCTATTGCCCACACCCGGCGAGCAAACATGAGCCATCGCGTATTCCAATGGGCGAGCGGCACGGTGGGCCGACACGCTGCGAAGGAGGTACTGCGTCGTCGCAACATGGCGCTGGTCGGCCTGCACACTTCCTCGGCCGAGAAAGCCGGCCGCGACATCGGTGAGTTGTTGGGGCAGCCGCGACTTGGTATCAACGCGACCAACTCGCTCGCGGCCGTCCTCGCGAGCGACGCCGACGTCGTGATCCACGCGCCGCTCGCGTCGCTCGTGTACGGCGAGCGCGAACAACAGGATCTGGACGACATCTGCGCGTTGCTTGCCGGCGGCAAGAACGTCATCACGGTGGTCGGCTACCTGTATCCGAAGGTGCACGGCAATGCGGTGGTCCAGCGCCTCGAAGAAGCCTGTCGAGAAGGCCGTAGCACGTTTCATTCCACCGGGCTGAATCCGGGGTGGATGGGCGATCTGCTGCCACTGGCGATGACGGCACTGTCGCGCGACATCGAACGGATCGTGATTCGCGAGATCTCGAACTTTCAGTATTACCCATCGCCGCAGATCATGTTCGAGAGCATGGGGTTCGGCTCGCCGCCGGAACGCTTCGAGCGCGATGGTGCCCGACGACGACGCTGGCTGAATGGATTGTTCGCGGAGAACATACAACTGATCGCCGAGGGGATCGGCCTGGCGCTCGACGAAATAGTCGAAGACATGCAGATCGAAACGGCGCCGCAGGATCTCGAAACCGCGTCCGGCGTCGTTGCCGCAGGCACCGTGGCGGGCCAACACTGGCGCTGGTCAGGATGTGTCGCCGGCCTCGATCGCATCGTTCACGAAACCGTCTGGCGCATTCACGCGAGCGTCGCGCCCGAGTGGCCGACCGGCAAACACTCGGTCACGATCGAAGGTACGCCGCGCATGTCTATCGAACTCGAAGCGAACTGGGTATCCGATGGGCTGCTTGCCACCGCAATGCATGCGGTCAACGCGATACCGCACGTGTGCGAGGCCGATCCGGGTATCAGGACGCTGCTCGATCTGCCGTCAATCCGCTGGCGCGCCTGAACCTACGCCTTGCATCGGTCGTCGATACGACGGATCCGCTCGACCGCGCTGTCCGCGAATTGCGTCGGCTGAATTGCGCAACCATTCATCCGCCGCCGGGCTGGAACGCACCCAGTCGTTGACTTCGCTGCGATAGGCGATCTTCCATACGCCATTGCGGCACTCGTAGCGGTCGACGTAGCGGCCGGCGACGATGAAGTCGGTCTCGACGCCGTGCTCGACGGTGCGATGGAACGCGTGGAAGTACACCTCGCCGTATGCGCGCAGCCGGTCGGTCTCATCGATCTCGATCAACGCCTGCCCCAGCATATGGTGGTTCGCCAGATGGTCCTTCAAAACGCGCTGCGCGAAATCGACGAACTCGGCGGCGCCGCCTTTGAAGAAGCCATAATCCGTGATCGCATCATCGTGAAACACCGAGATCTGCAATTCCCGGTCGAGCCGATCGAGCCCGCGCATGTAGCGCATCGAGAGTTCGACGATGTCCTGTTTGGCGAGCAGTTCTTCGATCCGCGTGTCGCGTTGCCCCATCACACACGCTCCAGATATTCGTCGAGGGTCATATGGAAGCGTCGGATCCGGGCCTCCTGATAGTTGCCGAGCGTCTGCCCACCCTTGAACGCCGCCTTCGCGCCATCCCGCTGGCGGCGCAGGTTGGCGGTGTCCTGATCGAGCACGAATGCCAACCCGGCGCTGAATCCCGGCACCGTACGATATGAGTCGTCTTCACTCAGATACACGGGATCAGCCGGCAAGGGCCGCGTCCCGCTCTCCGGCAGCGGCGCCAGAAACAGAATTTCGTGAATCGACGAATCGACGTCGGTCCCATTGGGCCGGAAACGGTAGATCATCGGTAGCGAAATGCCCGGAAACAGACACATGTTCGGGAACAGGTGGTACTCGATCGAATCCATCATCTCGCTGGTGCTGACATTCGATAGATCGACGTCGTAGCGCGCACCGAGCGTCGAGCGCAGGTGATCGGCCATCAAGGCGCGCGCGCTGCCGCCGGCCGGAACCTGCCCGGCCTCCGCCACCAGATTCCAGCCCCCGAGCGCTTTCAGCATGTCGTCCTGACTCGGCGGCGTCTTAAGATGCGGGCTCGGATGCCCGATGGTGTGAATGAAGCGCGTCACGTTTTTGCCGAATATGTCGTACTGCGCGTTCGCGTCGGAGGCGGTTTTCAGTCCCTCTGGATGCGTCGCGAGCACGTGGAACGCCTCGAGGAACGCCTCCATCGCCATCTTCCAGTTGGCCGGCAGCGTTTTCACGACGTGCAATGCGACGTAGCGTTGCTCCAGAGGCCACGCGCGAAAATGCTCCGGCAGCACCTCGAGAAATTCGTCCAGCGGCGGTGCGTCCGAATCCATGTTGATGAACACGAAGCCGCCCCACGTCGCAACGCGTGCTTCGGGCAAACAGAACGCTGCGTCGTCGATATGTGGAAAATCCCAGCGACACGGAATTTCCTTGAGCTTGCCGTCGACATGCCAGGCGAAGCCGTGGAACGGACAGCGAAAGAATTGTTTGCCGGTACCGCTGGAACCGGATTCACACAACTGCATGCCGCGATGCAGGCACGAGTTGTAGAACGCCTGAATCCGGTCCGGTCCTGAACGAACGACGATGAACGAATGGTGGCCGATGTCGTACACGCGATAGTCGCCCACACGGGGAATGTGCTCTTCGCGACACACCCACTGCCACGTTCGCGTCCACAACCGCGCCATCTCCAGCTCGAACATGGCGCGCGAGCGGTAGCGCTCGAATGGGATGTCCACGTCGCCGAGGAATTCGTAGCGCTGCGCCAACAGTGCGTCTGGGGGGCGATCACCGTCTGCAACAATCAGATCGCGCGTGCTGGGACCCGGACAGCGCGCGGCGCCGGGTGGCAACTTCGGATCGCCGGGTTCAGTCAAGTCGTAGGTCATCGAATGAGCCTCGCCAAAGCCCCAACCCTAACGGAAACTCGGTCCGGCGCGATAGTTGGATTACGTTCTCCTGCCGGGTCGGATTGATCCAGCCGGCGCGTCGAGTGCAGACTACCCCCCACCATCGAACGGATTCCGGCGCAGCGTCATCATGCAGGCCACCCAACGCGAATTCGTATCGCTGCCGTCACCCACCGCGCCGCGCAACGGCGCGGGCTTTCATCCGTGTCAGGGTTTGTACCATCGTCCGAGAAGCAGCCGGCCGACGACCGCGTTCATTGCGACCCACTACAACGTCGATTTCAGTGAACACTATTTCGGCGAATTCATGGCGCAACGCGGCTACGGCTTCCTCGGCTGGAATACGCGCTTTCGTGGCAACGAGGCATTTTTCCTGCTCGAACACGCGTTGATCGACATCGGCGTCGGCGTGCGTTGGCTGAAGGAAACCGCCGGCGTTGAGCGCGTAGTGATTCTAGGCAACTCCGGTGGCGGTTCGCTGATGGGCGCATATCAATCGCAAGCGGTTGAACCGAACATCACCGCGACGCCCGGTTCGAGACTGCCGGAGGCCGTCAACGAACTGATCGCGGCCGATCTGTACGTGTCGCTGTGCGCGCACGCCGGCCGTCCCGAAGTGCTCACCGCCTGGATGGATCCATCTGTTACCGACGAGCGCGATCCGACGTTGATTGATCAAACGCTGAACATGTACAACGCGGACAACGGGCCGCCTTATCCGGCAGAATTCGTCGCGCGTTATCGCGCCGCGCAGGAGGTGCGCAATCACCGTATTACCGACTGGGCGTGGTCGCAACTCGATCTGCTGAAGCGCATCGGTTTGTTCGATCGTGCGTTCATTCTGCAACGCACCTGGGCCGATCCGCGCCTGATGGACGGCGCGCTCGACCCCTCGGACCGCCCGGTGGGTGTCTGCTATGCCGGCGACCCGAAGACCGCAAACTTCTCGCCGCGCGGCATCGGACTGACAAATACGTTGCGCACCTGGCTGTCGATGTGGAGCTTGCGCGATTCGCAGTGTCGCGGCGCACCGCACCTCGCGCGCATTCGCGTGCCGGCGCTCGTCATCCAGAGCATGGCAGACACCGGCGTATTCCCGAGCGACGCGCGCGGCATATTCGATGCGTTGGGTGCAACCGATAAAACGCTCGAGTTCATCACCGGCGACCACTATCTGCAGAACCCCGCCAGCGCGCGCGACGACGCGGCAGATCGCATCGCCGCCTGGGTGACCAAGCGCAGCTAAGCGAGGCGCCCAGAGGGTCAGCGTCGCTCTGACCCTATTTAGCGCCCATCGCGGGTCAGAATCGACTCGACCATGCCTTGAGGCACTTCGGCATAGCGATCGAACTCCATCGTGAACGTGCCGCGGCCGCTGGTCGCCGAGCGCAGGAAGCTGATGTAGCCGAACATCTCGGCCATCGGCACATAACCCTGGATGAAAGCGGACGTGCCCTTGGTGCCCTGCTCGGTGACCTGTCCGCGGCGCCGGTTGATGTCGCCGATGACGTCGCCGAGGTAGGTCGACTCGACGACCACCTCGATGCGCATGATCGGTTCCAGCAACTTGGGTCGGCTCAGTTTGTGCGATTCGCGGAAACAGGCCCGGCCGGCGATCTCGAACGCGAGCGCAGATGAGTCGACATCGTGGAACTTGCCATCGAGTAGGCGCGCCTTGAAATCGACGACTTCATAGCCGGCGATCTGCCCGCTCTTCGATTCGGTGCGGATCGCGTACTCGACCGACGGGATGAATTCACGGGGAATGCGGCCACCGACGATCTCGTCGATGAATTCGATGCCGGTACCGGTCTCGGCCGGTTCGAACGAAATCTTGACCTCGGCGAACTGACCGGACCCGCCGGTCTGCTTCTTGTGCGTGTAAATGTGTTCAACGGTGTTGCCGAACGCTTCCCGGAAACTGACCTTTGGCTTGCCCATCGCCGCATCCACGCCGAGTTCGCTGCGCATCCGGTCGATGGTCACTTCCAGGTGCAGTTCGCCCATTCCGCGCAACACGGTCTGGCCCGTTTCGTGGTCGACGTTCAACTTCAGCGACGGGTCCGCCTTCGCCATTTTGTAGAGCGCAGCGGACAACTTGTCCGAATCGCCGCGTGCCTTCGGCTCGATCGCCACGCTGATGACGGGATCGGGGAAGCGCATTCGTTCCAGCAGTGCCGGATGGGCGGGATCGCACAATGAATCACCGGTCTCGGTGTCCCGCATCGACACCAGCGCGCAGATGTCTCCTGCCCGCGCTTCTTCGATGTCCTTCGTCGCATCGGCCTGCACCTCGACCATGCGGCCAACGCGCTCCTTCTTGTCACGGGTCACGTTGAACAGCGCGTCGCCCTTTTTGATGACGCCGGAGTAGACGCGAATGAACGTCAGCGAACCGAACTGATCATTGATCACCTTGAACGCCAATGCGCGTGCCGGTGCGTCATCAGTGACCGCCTGTTCGCCGACCACGTTGCCGTCGACATCCACCAACGAAATTCCGCCGTTCTCGCCCGGGAACGGCAGGTAGTCGATGACGGCGTCGAGCAGTTGCTGGACACCCTTGTTCTTGAACGATGAGCCGCACAGCACCGGTACCACCGCGCCGCTGACCGCACCTTTGCGGATGCAGGCTTTCAGCACCGCCGGATCGAACTCGCCGGTCTCGACCAGATGCATGAACGCATCGTCATCGAGCGCGAGCGCGGTTTCGAGCATTTCCTGACGCAACTCGGGAATCTTCGCGATCCACGCCGCATCCGTCGGCAGCGTAAAGTTGAAGCGTCCCTCCAACTGATCGATCGGTACGGATTCCCATTGCGAGTCTTTGTCGTCCGAATTCCAGACGTACGCCAATCCCGCGACCAGATCGACCATGCCGACGAACTGGTCCTGGCTGCCAATTGGAATCTGGCACAGCAGCGCGGTCGCGCCGAGGCGTTCGCGAATGCCTTTCACGCAGTGGCCGAAGTTGGCGCCCATGCGGTCCATCTTGTTGACGTAACAGAGGCGTGGCACGTTGTACTGGTTGGCGAGGCGCCAGTTGGTTTCGGTTTGCGGCTCCACGCCGGCAACGCCGTCGAA
The DNA here is from genome assembly GCA_963812255.1 of uncultured Gammaproteobacteria bacterium. Lineage (GTDB taxonomy): Bacteria > Pseudomonadota > Gammaproteobacteria > Pseudomonadales > Azotimanducaceae > DATJGR01. The sequence continues at coordinate 651,009 of CAWEUM010000005.1, forward strand.
TACGACCACGGCACCGTCCAGCACGCGCAGACTGCGATTCACTTCGATCGTGAAGTCGACGTGACCGGGAGTGTCGATCACGTTGATCTGATAGCCCTTCCACTCGGTCGATACCGCGGCACTCTGGATCGTGATGCCGCGCTTACGCTCTTGTTCGAGGTAGTCGGTCGTGGTGCTGGCTTTGCCGTCCTTGGTGTCGTGCACCTCGATGATCTGGTGCTTCTTACCGGTGTAATAGAGCACCCGCTCGGTGGTCGTCGTCTTCCCCGCATCGATGTGCGCGATGATCCCGATGTTGCGATAAAGCTCGAGCGCCTTTTTTCTGGCCACAGTGTTCGCCCCGAAAAATCGAGCGCGGAATGTACATGGGTACATCTATTCGGATCAAGAATTTTCGTGGCGGCCAGGGTCCGATTGCACGCGGCGGCGCCGCGGCGGATCATCCCGAATCAGGCTCTTCATACGAGGTTCTCATGTCGGTTCTACTGGACGATCAGCTTGTCGCGCAGCGCGTGCTCGACCACATTGATCGAAAGACCACCGATCTGGGCACCGAGATCTGGCGCGAACCGGTGGCCAATTACCGTTCGGAATCCCGATTTCGCGCCGAAATCGACCTGCTGCGGCGGCTGCCGATCCCGTTCTGCCCGTCCGCTGCGGTGCCGGAGGCGGGATCGTTCGTGGCCCGCAGTGCTGCGGGTACGCCGCTCGTGGTGGTGCGCGGCGACGATGGCCGGGTGCGAGCGTTCCGAAATGCGTGCCGTCATCGCGGCATGCGCCTGGCCGACGGCACCGGTTGCGCGAAAGCGTTCGTCTGCGGCTATCACGGCTGGACTTACCGTCTCGACGGAGCGTTGGCGCATATCCCACACCAAGGCGGCTTTCCCGTTCTCGACAAGAACACGCACGGCCTGGTGCCGGTCCACGCAGAGGAAAAGTGCGGCCTGGTGTTCGTCACGCAGATGCCGTCATCGATGGGCGTCGGCGCGCTCGACGCGTTGCCCGAGCTGTTCGCCGCCGATCAGCGCATCTTTGCATCCGCCGAAAGCGTGTCGGACGTGAACTGGAAACTGTTCATGGAGGCGAACCTCGAGGGCTATCACATCAAGCCGACGCACAAGACGACATTTTATCCGTACGGCTACGACAATCTGAACATCGTGGAGACGTTCGGCCGAAACAGCCGGGTGACGTTTCCGTTCCGGCGTATCGAAAAGCTCAGAGCATTAGCGCCGCAGCAGCGCGATCTCGCTGGCATGGTGACGTATGTCTATCACCTGTTTCCGAACGTGATACTCGCGGTGCTGTCGAACCACACGACGATGTCGGTGCTCGAACCATTGACGACGACGCAGACGCGCTTCCACACCTACCGTTTGACGAACCGCGGCGAAGCGGCTCGAGACGGCACAGAGGCGAAGGCCAGGCGCGATGCCGATTTCGTCGCCGACACCGGCGGCAAGGAAGACGCCGCGGTGATCCGCGCCATTCAGAACGGCATCGCCAGCGGCGCGAATACGCACTTCACCTACGGATATTTCGAGAAGGCGATCGTACATTTCCACAAGACGCTCGACGCGCTATTGGGTGTGCAGTTGAAAACGGTCGAACTCAGTCGCGCCGATCGAGCCTGAAGATCAATCCGCCGTCCGCGACCCAGTTGTCGTCGGCTTTGATGTCATATTTCTGCGAGTACGCGTCACCGACGCGGGCCTGCTCGGCCGCCTCCGTGACCGGCACCGCCGTCAGGTTGTACAACGCCGTGACGACTCGTACGCGCACCCGCGGATCGGCCGCCAGAAACGGTGTCCAGCGCGTACCTTTCCCGCTGGTCGCAATGTAGAGATCCCGGCCGAGACCAACGCACCAGACGTTGTGCGAGTACGGATCCGATGGGCGAAACTCGACCTGAATCGTCTTGACGTTCGCAACCGACGACCAGTCGGCGGGCGCCGGCGTCGGCACGCCGTCGAGGGCGCCACCCGGCAGCATCGAAATCGGATTGCCGCACCCCACCAGAAGCGTTACCAACACAAGAGACGTAAGGCGCATATCGATGACTCCCATTCGTATCAGCCGCCGGCGTACTTCTGCTTCAGATCGCGCTTCAGCACCTTGCCGGTCGCGGTGCGCGGTAGCGGTCCATCGGAGACCAACACCCGAGTCGGGGCCTTGAAGCGCGCCAACCGCGTCGCAACGAACGCCTGAATCTCGGCGGGATCGATCGTGTGATCGGCGCGCGGCTCGATGACCGCGACGACTTCCTCGCCAAGCATGCGATGCGGCAGCCCGATGATTGCGACGTCCTGCACGGCGGGATGCTCGAACAACACCGCTTCGACTTCGGCGCAATAGACGTTTTCACCGCCGCGAATCACGACATCCTTCTTGCGATCGACGACGTAGAAAAAGCCTTCCGCATCGCGATAGCCAAGGTCACCGGTGTGGAACCAGCCGTCGGTGAACGCTTCGGCCGTCGCCTCGGGTTTGTTCCAGTAACCTTGTACGACGTTCGGTCCCTTGATCCAGATCTCGCCGATCTCGCCCTGCGGAACATCGCGACCGCTGTCGTCGACGACGCGCGCATCGGCGACCGGCACGGCCCTGCCGACGCTGTCCGGTCGCGCGAAGTAATCGGCGCCGCCGTTGCTGATGATCGCCGACGTCGTCTCGGTGAGACCGTAACCGTTGCCGGGTGCCACACGCTTGGCAAACTGCGCGCCAATCGTATCGATCAGATCGGGCGGCACCGGCGCGCCGCCCGACGCGATGCCGGCGAGCGATGCCAGTTCGAGGTTCATCTCCTTCGCACGTTCGAGCAACTGGCGCACCACGGTCGGCACGCCGGCGATCGACGAAACGCCTTCGCGTTGCACCAGTTCGAGCGCCTGGTCGGGATGCCACTTGTACATCAGCACAGCCTTCGCCCCCATCGCCGTCATCACGTACAACCCCGTCAACCCACCGATGTGGAAGAACGGAAAGGTCTGCAGCGAAACGGGTTGCGGCGGCGGATTCGGGGGCGTCACGCCGGCGAGCTGCGCCGACACCGCCCCGCCGAGAAACGTATTGGTCAGATTGGTGACGTGGTTCCGATGGGTCGCGAGGGCGCCCTTGGGCCGGCCCGTGGTGCCGGAGGTGTACATGATCGTCGAATAGTCGTCGCTCGCCACGTCCGCGTCGGGCAATCGCGTCCGATCGAGATAGGGCCGCAACGCATCGTCAAGCGATTCGGCATGCGGCGAGCCGACCGCATCGCGTACGCCGAGGACGACTTCCAGCGGCAGCTTCGACAAATACGGCGCAATGCGCTCGACCCTCTCACCGTCGAGCACCGCGGCGCGCGCGCCGGAATCTTCCAACGCATAGCGCAGTTCGTCGCCGGTCCACCAAGCATTCAACGTCACCGCGACGGCACCGATCGTCTGACACGCCCAGAACGCGAGCACCCATTCCGGATAATTGCGCATTCCGATCGCCACGCGGTCGCCTTTGCGGATGTTGCGCTCGCGCAGCAGATGGGCGAGCGCGCGAACGCGCTGATGCAGATCCGCATAGGTCCAGCGTTCGTCGTCGTAGATCAGGAAGTCGCGATCGGCGAACACCGAAGTCGCCTCGAACACCGCCCGCATCGACGCCGGTGCGTTCGCGTAAATGGTCATGGGTATCCCGACGACCGACGCACGCTGTGTTTCGAACGCGCCGCCCGGCCCGGTCAATCCATCGACGATCTGCTCTCTCTTCATCTGTCCTCACGCCTCGCAACCGATGGTCAGCATTTTTGCCATGGCATAGACTCCACGGCCAGCACTATTTGCGGGGACTCGAACATGTGGCTGCGTCTGCGTCAAATTGCGTTGGTGGCACCCGAACTCGAACCAGCTGTCGAGGAGCTGCGTGCGCTGTTCGGCATCGAGGTGTGTTTTCGCGACCCCGGTGTCGCGCACTTCGGTCTAGTGAACGCACTGTTGCCGGTCGGCAATCAATTCATCGAAATCGTGGCGCCAACACGTGATGGCACTGCCGGCGGGCGCTACCTGGAACGACGCGGCGGCGCCGGGGGCTACATGGTGATCACCCAGTGCGACGACCACGCACCGCGACGATCCCGTGTCGAACAACTCGGGGTTCGCATCGTCAATCAATTCGAGACGCACGAGTTCCGCAACATGCAGATGCATCCGAAGGACACCGGCGGTTCGTTCTTCGAGATCGATGAACAACTCGGCCAAGGAGCGCTCGACCTCGATGGACCGTGGGAGCCCGCGGGCGGCGCCGATTGGAAGAAAGCACGGCACACGGATCGCGTCGCGCGTATTTCCGCGGCGGAGATTCAAGCGGACGATCCGGTACGCGTGGCCGCGCGCTGGGCGGAAATCGCGGAGCTCGACGTCATCAAAGGCGATTACCCGAAGATCGAACTCGACAACGCCAGCGTGCGCTTCGTGCCCATCACCGACGGCCGACCCGAGGGCCTGGGTGGTCTGGACATCATCACGCACGACCCCGCGGCGATTCTTGACGCTGCCGTCGCGCGTGGCACACCGATCAACGACAACCAGGTATATGCGTGCGGCATGCGGTTCAACCTGCTGTGAGCTATCGCGATATCGAATTGACGATCGACGATCCGGTCGCGGTGTTGCGGCTGAATCGTCCCGCAAAACTCAACGCATTCACGTACGACACACTGCGTGAGATCCGCAGCGCGATCGACACCTGCGCTGCCGATCGTCGCGTCGTCGGGATCGTGATCACCGGCACCGGACGCGGCTTCTGCGCGGGACTCGATGCCAACACGCTTGCCGAGGTCACGGCCGCACCGCAGCCCGAGCCGCCGCGTGAACCGGACCCGCTACCCGGTATTTTCAGTTACTTGCTGCATGTGCCGAAGCCGGTGATTGCCGCAATAAATGGCGTCGCCGCCGGCGGTGGGATGATTCTCGCGATGATGAGCGACCTGCGAATTGCATCGACGAACGCGAGCTTCACAACGGTGTTTCTCAAACGCGGATTGATCGCAGAACACGGCTCCAGTTGGCTGCTGCCGCGAATGGTCGGCGTTGGCCGCGCGCTCGACCTGTTGTGGATGAGCGACCGTATCGATGCAGACGACGCACTCCGTTACGGCCTGGTGCAGAACGTGGTCGCGCCAGATCAATTGTTACAGAGCGCGTGCGACTACGTCCGCCGGTTGGCCGAAACATCGTCACCGGCGGCGATCGCCGAAACCAAACGACTGCTGTACCGCCACCTCGGCACAGACTACGTCGAAGCATTGCAGGAGGCCGATGCGAGCCAATGGCGCTTCGTTACCGCGCCCGGCGCGCGCGAAGGCGCCGCCGCGTTGCTCGAAAAGCGCGCGCCGCGCTTCCAGAGACTCGGAGACGAAACATGACCATGGCAACCATCAAGCTCGAGATCGTAGACGGCATCGGTTGGCTGCTGCTGAATCGCCCCGACCGCATGAACGGCATGACGAACCAGATGCTCGTCGAAACGCACGACTGCCTCGAAGCACTGGCCCAACGCACCGACGTACGCGTGATCGTGTTGACCGGCGAAGGCCGCGGCTTCTGTCCTGGCGCGGATCTGAAGCACTATGCAGCCGGCGAAACGGACGTGGAGAGTTCGCCGCATCACTTTCGGGTGCCGGTGCTGCTGCATGAAATGCCGCAGGTGACCATCGCCGCGATCAACGGTGCGTGTGCCGGCGCCGGATTGGGCTGGGCGTGCGCGTGCGACCTGCGCTTCGCCGCAGACACGGCGACCTTCAACAGCGCGTTTCTGAACGTTGCCTCGGCCGGCGACATGGGCGGACCGTGGACGTTGCCGCGCATTCTCGGTGCCGCGAAAGCACGCGAACTCTATTTCCTGCCGGAGAAATTCGGTGCCCACGACGCGCTTCAATGGGGGCTCGTCAGCCGTGTATTCGACGCCGCGCAGTTGCGCAGCGAAGTCGGCGCCATCGCCGCGCGCCTGGCGGCAGCGCCGCCGCACGCGTTGCGCGAAATGAAGCGCAACTTTCTCGACGCCGAGCGTCTAGAGTTCGGCCCGTACATCGCGGCGGAGACGCAACGCCACATCACGGTGATGGCGCACGACGACGCGAAAGAAGCCTTCCGCGCCTTCGTCGAGAAGCGTGCGCCGCGGTTTGGTCGTTAGCGAACGACGCCCGTCTACATCCGCTCGATGATCGTCGCGGTTCCCATCCCGCCGCCTGTGCACATTGCTATCAACGCCGTCGATAGATCGCGCCGTTCGAGTTCGTCGAGCGCCGTCTGGATCAGCATGCCGCCGGTCGCACCGATCGGATGGCCGAGCGCAATCGCGCCGCCATTGACATTCAGCCGCTCGTCGCCGATGCCGAATTCGCGCTTGAATTTCAGCACCACCGCCGCGAACGCTTCGTTGACCTCGAACAGATCGATGTCCCGCTTCGTCATCCCGGCTTTTTTCAGACAGATCTCCGCGGCGGGCGCCGGCGCCGTCAGCATGATGACCGGCTCCGCGCCGGCGGTTGCGCTCATCAGGACTCGCGCGCGCGGCTTCAATCCATGCGCCTTTGCATAGTCGGGTGACGCCAACAACACCGCGCTGGCGCCGTCGACGACGCCAGACGAGTTACCGGCATGATGCACGTGTTCCACACCATTGATGTCCGGATACACCGCCTGACAGATCTGATCGAACGTCCGTGTGTCGTTCGGCGCCACCATCGCGCCCATCTTCACAAACGCCGGCTTCAGGCCCGCGAGGCTGTCCATCGTCGTGCCCGGACGCGGATACTCGTCATGGTCGAGCGCCAGGCTGCCGTCTTCGTTGTAGATCGGCACCACGCTGCGTTTGAAGCGGTCGTCCGCAATCGCCTCCGCGGCCCGCGCCTGACTCTGCACGCCGAGTGCATCGACGTCGGTGCGCGTGAAGCCTTCGAGCGTTGCGATCAGATCCGCCGAGATGCCTTGCGGCACGAGCGGATATTGCGCGTACAGGTGCGCGTTGTTGGCGGTGAATCCATCGACGTGCAGCGGCGTCGGCCGCGACATCGATTCGACGCCACCACCGATCACCAGGTCCTGATGCCCCGCGAGAATGCCCATCGCCGCGACCGTGACGGCCTGCTGGCCGGACCCGCAGAAACGATGCAACGACACGCCCGGCGTCGTCACCGGCCACCCTGCATCGAGCACCGACATCCGCGCGATATCCATTGCGTGATCACCGCTCCCCGAACCGGTTCCCATCACCACGTCTTCGACGTCCTTCGGGTCGAAACCGACACGCGCCTTCAGTGCATTGAGCACCTGAGCGAGAATGCGCTGCGGGTGGATGTGGCTCAAGCTGCCGATTTCGGGTTTGCCGCCGCCGCGCGGCGAACGCACGCCGTCGATGATCCAGGCTTCTCGTTTCCCGTTCATAGGACTCATGGGACCTCCTTTCAATCGGCCTCCTCTCGTGGGGCCGCGGTTTGGTTTCGCGCCATGCTACCTCATGAGAGGGACCATCGCTCTGCGATGGCCAGCGTGTCGCGTCCGTCCGGCATGCCGAGTTGCGTCATCAGAAGGCCGGTCGATACGCGTTCGATGTATCCCCACTGCCAGATTGCAGTTTCGTCGACGCCAGTGCGGCCCGACAACCAGGCGCACCGAGCTCGTCCGAGTTGCAACACATCGCCCGCAAGCAACGCGTCGTCGAAGCCCCGCATCAGGATGCCGAGATCGTATGCCGGTTCAGCAAACAGTCCGTCCGGGTCGACAAACTTGCAACGATGGCCACCGATCCCCGGCAACAGCAGTGTGTTGTGTTCGTGGCAATCGCCATGCACGAGCACGCAGTTGGACGGGGCATGGGCACGTTCGCGATCTTCGGCGAACGCGAGCGCCCGGTCGATGGTCGCGCGCGAGCATGGACCTTCCAGCGCCGAGAACGTCCTGGCAATGAAATCCGCGAGCCAACGCGCCTTTGCGGCCCCGGTCATGAGTCCCGCCGCGCCGCCCAACGAAACCCACGCATGTGGCAAGGTTGCGCAGATCAGCTCGAGTTGGGTGCGCACCGGCAATCCGAGATCGCCGACGGCTCGTCCGAGGCGCTCCAGAAGCAGTGCGTTGCGTTCAGCATCGTGTGCCAGCAGCTTCGCGTAGCCGCGTCCGTCGGCGATGTGATAGACGTTCGCTTCATGTGTCAGGTCCGAAGTGCCCGGCAGGCCCAGTTTCAGTATTGCCGGCGTGCCGTCGGCGCGCATCACGTCCAGCACCAGGCTCTCCGAGCCGCCGGCAAGTGAATCGCTCGCATGGATATCCCAATCGCGCTCGAGGCTGGCGACTTGCTCACCGAGACCATCGATCCAGCGAGCACCCGACTCGCCGTCGGCTCGCGCGCGCAGTCGTAAGGCTTCGGTCAGTTGAAACGGGGGCGTGCGCATGCGCTGCGAACCATGATAGACAGCGCAGGAGAATAACCGCACGACGATCTCGACTCGATCACTATGGAACTCGGCGAACCAACGAGTTCGCTATGCCCGCCTCACCCGCCGCGAAACCACAAACGCCCCCGCGAACACTGCGACCATCCCCAGACTGCAATAGAGCTGACTCGCCAGCTCCGGCGTGAACGCCATCGCACCCAGCACCGCGACGATCGCGCCGATGACGGCGTAGCTCAAGTACGGAAACAGCCACATCTTGATCACCAACCGTTCGGGTTCAGTCCGCTCGAGAACGCGCCGCTGACGAATCTGCGCCAACGCGACGAACAGATAGATGATGAGCATGATCGCGCCGGACGCGTTGACGAGGAAGCTGAACACCACCTGCGGCGACAACACCGATGCTGCGAGTGCCAGGTAACCAAACAGGCTGCCGATCAGGATCGCTCGCATCGGCACACGGCGGTGGTTCAACGTCACCAGCGCACGTGGGGCATCACCGCGCGCAGCCAACGTAAACAGCACCCGTGCGGTCACGTACATGCCGGAATTCAGGCACGACAGCACCGCCACCAGCACGACGGCATTCATTACCGTTGCAGCGCCCGGCACTGCCATGTATTGCAGCGCGGTCGCGAACGGCGAATAACCGGGCGTGATTTCGCGCCACGGCACGATCGACACGATCAGCGCGATCGAAACCACATAAAACAGCAGGATACGCAACGCAACGGTGCCGGTTAGCCGTGCGATGGTGCGCGCTGGTTCGGCCGACTCCGCGGCCGCAATCGTCGCGATTTCGGCGCCGCACAGCGCGAAGATGACGCTGGTGACGCCAGCCAGCACAGATACGAACCCAAATGGCGCGAACCCGCCGTGGATGGTGAGATTGGCGAACGTTGCACCGGTCGGCGACGTAAATCCGGAAGCGTATGCGGCGGCGATGACGATGAACACCACGATGGCGCCAACCTTCAGCGACGCGAACCAGAACTCGAATTCGCCGTAGGAGCGCGTCGACAGTAGATTCACACCGGTCATCAGCGCCAGCAGCACCACGCCGATCTGCCACGCATCGAATGGCAGCCACTGCTGCACGATGACGGCGCCGGCGATCGCCTCGATGGCAACGACCACCACCCAGAAATACCAGTACAGCCAACCTGTCAGAAAACCCGCCCAGTCGCCGAGCGCAACCCGCGTGAATTCGCTGAACGCGCCGACGTTCGGCCACGCCACCGCCATCTCGCTGAGCATGCGCATGATCAACAGAATCACCAGACCGGCCAGCGCATAGCTGACGATCACGGCGGGACCGACGGTGGCAATCGACGTACTGCTGCCAACGAACAGACCCGCCCCGATGATGCCGCCGATGGCGATCATCGCGACATGTCGCGAACGCAACGTGCGGGGCAGCGCGCCGTCGTATTCGACTGTCGCAGTCGGACCGCTAAGCACCGTCCACCGCGGTTGCCGGCGTCAGTGGCGCGTCCGCATCCCGATCGATGTGCGCGAGATGCGAGCGGATCGTCGTCTCGGGTAATGCGCGCCGTCGCAGATGCAGCGCCGGAGAAATTCGCGAGAGGTGGAATACGAATACCGTGAGCGCGAAGCCGGCGATGACGATCGCAATCACAACGAGTGGTCCGGGTGTGCCGTGGGTCGAGGCGACTTCGTGTGCGACCCACAGGGCGAGCCCGATCGCGGTACCGGCGGCAACCGCTGCGACGCGCAGCACATCGCCCAACAGCGCTTTCGGGCCGCGCCGCAGTACGCGCCTGAGTTCGCCCGTCGAAAAGTAGTCGAGATACCAGCCGGTGTCTTCGTCCACCGTGCGGTCACCCGGAGGTGTGAGTCGTTGCTGCGTCAGCGGATCGATCGCGGCCTCGCCGCGCCCATGCGCCTCGACGCCGGCGAGGATTGCCCGATGCACGGTCTCGTCGATCGGAAAGCGCCGCGCAATGAAAAACGCGCAGATCGAAAATGCTGCCGGCGTCAGCGCAAAGATCAAACGGATCGCGAGCACGACGTCCGGTGATTGCGCGACATTCGGCTGATAGCCGAGCCACGCGAGCAGGGCGAGCGGCAGCGATGCGCTAGGAATGACGATGAACTTCGGCACCAGCCCCCACAGCGCCAGATATTGCGCCTCGCGGCGCTTACCGCTGTGCAGTTCGTCGTAGTCGATCACGTCGGCCTGGATTGCCGGCGGCAGGAACAGTCCTGCGCCGAAACTCGACCCGGCCCACGCAATCACCACCACACAGGCGATGTTGTCGCCCGGCCCAAGCAGGAACAGCGCCAGACCACCGGTGATGCCCATCACGAAGCTCGCGAGCCACGCTTTCAGCTTGCCGATGCGCTTCGCGAGCGCGAGCCACAACGGCAGGCACAACAGACCCGACAGAAAGTACGCGGCCAGAAAGATCGACAGCCAAGCTTGCGCGTCGCCGGCCGGCAGCGGCGGCGGATTCAGCACGTAGCGACTGAAATAAGGCATCATCAGCCCCGGAATCGCACCGGGTATGCTCGCAACCACGTAGCACGCGAACAATACGACAAAGGGGCGATTGCGCAGCGAACGCCGCACGCCGGGCACAAGTGGATTGGATTTGCGTCGAACGAATTCGGGCCGTTCGCGCACCCGCCAGACGAGCAGCCAGTACAGGCTCACCATCAGCACGCCGTAGGCGATCGCCATATCCGCGAACGCGCGCCGTTCGTCGCCCATGATCTTGATCAGGATGCCCGGCACTACCGCAGCCACCAAAGTGCCGAGCAGTGCGAAACCCTCCCGCCACGAGAACAGACTCGAGCGTTCGTGATAATCCAGAGTCAACTCGGGACCCAGCGCCGCGTGCGGCAGTCCGTAGAGCATGTTCAGGATGAAAAACGACATCAGCGTTGCGCCAAACCAGAACGCCGCACCTTGCGTCGACAGCCACGTCGGCGGCGTGAACAACGCAATGAACACCAGCGCCGCGAGCGGCGTTGCGACTGCAATCCACGGCCGGCGGCGGCCCCAGCGCGTGTGCGTGTGATCGGACAACCAGCCGACGAACGGATCGATGATCGCGTCCAGCACGCGCGCCAGCGCAGCGGCCAACGCCACCCATGCGAGTGGCACCAGCACCGTGTCCGAGTAGAACGGGTTGACGTGAATCGCAACCGGAATCGCCATCGCCGCGCCGGCGACGCTGGGCGCGCCGTAGAGCAGCTTCAGCCCCAGCGACAACTTTTCCGATTTCGGTTCGCGCACCTTGCGGCGTGTCAGATGTGTCGAGCGTGCGGTGCTATCTCGGCGCGAAGCGCTGGCCACCGTCCACGCGAATAGTGCTGCCGTTCAACATCGGATTTTCGAAGATCGCGATCGCCATGATCGCGAATTCGTGCGGCCGGCCCATCCGGCGCGGAAACGCTGCGTCCTTCGTCAGTTGCTCCTCGGCCTCGGTCGGAATGCCGGCAGTCAGACCGGTGGCGAACAGGCTCGGTGCGATCGTCATCACGCGAATTCCGAGCGCGCCGAGATCGCGCGCCATCGTCAACGTCATCGCGGCGATGCCGCCTTTCGCCGCGGTATACGCCACCTGACCGATCTGACCCTCGAACGCCGCAATCGACGCGGTATTGATCATCACGCCGCGTTCGCCGTCGGCGTTCGGCGCGTTCTCGCTCATGTGCTTGGCACCGATGCGATTGACGTTGAACGAACCGATCAGATTCAGATCGATGATGCGGCGGAAATCGTCCAGCGGATGCATTGCGCCGTCCTTCGCGAGCGTGCGCTTCGCGACGCCACCGCCAGCGGTGTTGACGACGAAGTGCAGACCACCGAGCGCCTTCACCGCTTCGCCCATGACCTTCTCCGTGCCTTCGTAGTCCATCACGTTGCAGACGTGAAAGCTGCCCTTCAGGCGCTTTGCAACATCGGCGCCGTTGGATTTCTCCAGATCGAGGATCGCAACCTGGCCGCCTTTCGCCACGAATGACTCGGCGGTTGCCAGTGCCATACCCGATGCCCCGCCCACGATGATTGCTTTGCTACCTGCGATGTCCATAGCCGCCCTCCGTGCCGTTGATCAAAGAGTCTTCAAATGAAAATGAATTCGATGAGTGTGGATGATACGGGTGTCGGGCCGCTTGCGGTATCACGCGGTCCAGTTCACCCATCCATACCAGGCCGTCACGAGTACGATGACGCCGAACAGAATCCGGTACCACGCAAACACGGTGAAATCGTGCGTCGCAATGAAGCGCAGCAGCCAGCGCACGCACACGAACGCGGACAGGAACGCCGCGATGGTTCCCACGGCGAATACACCGAGATCCTGTGTTTCGAACAATGCGCGATGTTTCCATGCATCGTAGCCGCCGGCAGCGATCAACGTCGGAACGGCCAGGAAGAACGAGAATTCGGTCGCCGCGCGGCGTGACAGTCCGAACAGCAGGCCGCCGATGATGGTCGCACCGGAACGCGAGGTACCGGGGATCAGCGCGAACGCTTGTGCAAAGCCTATCTTCAGCGCGTCGCGCCAGGTCATGTCGTCGACGGTTTTCACGCGCACCCGATGCTTGCGCCGCTCCGCCCACAGGATGACGAATCCCCCGACGATGAACGCAATCGCGACCGGTACCGGCTTGAACAGCGCCGATTTGATGGCGCCGGCGAACGCGAGCCCCAGAATTGCCGCCGGTATGAACGCGACGATCAGGTTGACGACGAACGACCGCGCCTTCGGATCGGATCGAAGGCCGAGCAACACACCAGTGAAACGCGCCCGGAATTCCCAGATGATTGCAAACATCGCGCCGGTCTGGATGACGATCTCGAAGACCTTGCCTTTCTGATCGTTGAAGTCGAGCAGACTGCCCGCGAGGATCAGATGCCCGGTCGATGAAATCGGCAGAAACTCGGTGAGGCCTTCGACCACACCCAGCACCAGCGCTTTGACGAGCAGAATGAGTTCCATGCGGCGCGCATTGTACCCGTCGCGCGCAACCTGTCGAACGCGCAGCAACAGAGAGGAGCGCAGCGCTATGATCAAACCGACGGCGTGGGGGTGCGCTCAGACAGGTGAATCGTGACAGCCAGATCATGACGGCCAATTTCGTGCCGGCGCTCGGACAATGCCTCGACGCGCGTCCGGATCGGATCGACCTGCGCGATCGCGCTTACGCTCCGCCTGTCGTTTCGCTACCGGCCCGATTTCCCGACGATGCAACCGTCCGAAAGCTGCTACCCCGCTACGTTCGCGACGGATTGATGCTGTCGCAGGGCAACGCGGGCGCTTGCACCGGTTTCGGTCTCGCCTGCGTCGTTAACTATCTGTTCTGGCGCAGGGCGCAGGACACAGCGGCGGGCCGTCCCAGGACGCTGGAATCCGTGAGTGCGCGGATGCTGTATCACCTTGCCCGCTTCTATGACGAATGGCCCGGTGAGGACTACGAAGGATCGAGTTGCCGCGGCGCACTAAAAGCCTGGAACAAGCACGGCGTATGTGCGGAATCGCTGTGGCCATATCGGAGCCGCGACGGCCGCGTGATGTTCATCAAGCCGAAGTCAGGCTGGGACACTGATGCATTGAGGCGTCAGCTCGGCGTCTACTATCGGATCGACAAAACCTCGATCGTCGACATGCAAGCCGCGATTCATCACGTCGGCGCGATCTATGTGTCGTGCGATGTCCACGACGGCTGGGCGGTCGAATCCAACGCGAAGACGATCCGCGGTCACGACTCACTGCCGAGCATCGTGCCGATCGATGATCCGGACAGTCTCGGCGGTCACGCGTTCGCATTGGTCGGCTACAACGAACTCGGCTTCGTGGTGCAGAACTCATGGGGCATCGAGTGGGGCTTGCAAGGCTTCGCAACATTGCCGTATGCGCAGTGGTCGCGCTACGGCAGCGACGCGTGGGTGTGCGCGCTGGGCGTGCCGGGCGTCGTCACTGCAACGGATACCATCAAGCGAAGCCAGCCGCGCGTTGTGCTGGCCGAAGCCACCGGCATCGCGGTGACGACCACAGCGCCACGGCCCGGAAGCCGTCACGTCAGTCCCGCGGTCGCGCCGTGGAGCACCGAAGAAGCGTATCGGCACTCGATCGTGATGGGCAACGATGCTCGCGCGATCAATCGCATCGTCACCCAGGAAAACGCGCAGAGTAGCGTGCACGAGTTGGTGGTGAACGCGCCGGTGGCGTGGTTCAGACGTTCGACGCTGCCGAAGCGGGTGCTGATCTACGCACACGGGGGATTGAACAGCGAACAGGGCTCGATCGATCGCATTCGCGTACTCGCGCCGTACTTCGACGCCAACGGTATCTATCCATTGTTTCTGACGTGGAAAACCGGTCTCATCGAAACGCTGACGAATCTCGTCGACGATCAGCTGCAGCGCATCCCGCGCCCCGACAGTGGCGTCGAGGACGTCCTCGATCGCGTCAAACACGCGGCGGCGGAAGCACTTGATCGCACGATCGAAGTGGTCGTCAGCCCGGCCGTCAAACCGATCTGGAGTCAGATCAAACAGAACGCGGCCGCATCTGCTGAACAGACCCACGCAGGGGCGCTGATCGCGGCGGCATTGCTGGACCTGAAAACGCGCCTGCCGGATGTCGAAATTCATCTCGCCGGACACTCCGCCGGGGCGATCATCCTCGGCCACCTGCTCGGTCTGCTGGACCCCACCGCACATAAGATCGCCTCGTGCTCTTTGTACGCGCCGGCCTGCACGGTTGCGTTTGCACTGGATCACTACGCGACCTCGACGGCCTCCGGGCTGCTGCGAGCATCCGGCCTGCACATTCACGTGCTGTCGGATCGACGCGAACTCGACGACACGGTCGGACCATACCGGAAGTCGCTGTTGTACCTCGTCAGCCGAGCCCTCGAGACCAATCACAAGACGCCGATTCTCGGACTCGCGAAAGTATTCGACCGATCGGCGAACGGCCGATGGCAAGATCGTGCACAGCCGTCCTCGCTACCCCGCTGGCAGGATTTCTGGGGCAATGCGAATCCAAATCTGCGCGTCGTCGACACCGCGCAGGTATCGACCGGTCCGCTCGGCAGGCAGATCAAGGCATCGCACGGCAGTTTCGACAACGACGCGGCCACCATCGACGCGACGCTGGCGCTGATATTGGGCAGCGCGCCGCGGTATCCAATCGAATCGCTGGACTATTGAAAGAACCGGCGTTGCTTCCGGTCGGCGCGCTCCGATACTATACCCCCCTATAGTATCGGATCCATTTCATGGCAAAGCCGCTTCCGCACCAGTCTCACCCGGAGATTCTCAAGCGCCTGAAACGCGCCGAAGGTCAGGTGCGCAGCATCATCGGCATGATCGAATCGGCGCGGCCTTGTCTGGAGATCGCGCAACAGCTACAAGCCGTCGAGAACGCGATTCGCGCAGCGAAGAAAACGCTGATCCACGACCACATCGACCATTGCCTCGATCAGGCAACGCGATCGAACGGACGCGCTGCAATCGAAGAATTCAAGACCGTTGCGAAGTACCTTTGAGGCCACGCGATGAATGACCCGCTTTTCGGCAGCATCGTCATCGCCGGCCTGACGGTAGCATTCCTGCATGCGTCATTGCCGACGCACTGGCTGCCGTTCGTGCTCGCCGGGCGCAGGCAAGCGTGGAGCCGCAACAAGACGCTGACGATCACGGCGCTCGCAGGTAGTGGACATGTGTTGTTCACGATCGCGCTCGGCGTTGCCGTGGCGTGGTTCGGCATTACCCTCGATCGGCTGATCGGCGGCGTGTTTCCGTTTATCGCCGCCGGCATCCTGATCTGCGTGGGGCTCTACTTCGTAACTCGCCATGGCCACGGCCACGATCACTTCGGCGGCCACGGCCACCGCGAGTCTCACAACGCCGCTCACGCTCATGAGAACGGCCATCCTGATCACGAACCCGCCACGGCCGGGCTCGCAATTGGCACAAGCAAGATGCGGGTCAGCGACCGGACCGTCATCATTGGCCTGCTCGCCGCACTGACGTTGTCACCGTGCGAGGGATTTCTGCCGGTCTTCATCGCCGGCGTGAAATTCGGCTGGAGCGGTTTCGCCGTGCTCTGTGCCGTGCTCGGCATCGCGACACTGGCAGGCATGATGCTTTTGACGTGGTTGACCTTGATCGGCTTTCAGCACGCGAAATTCGATCGATTCGAACGCTACGAGAGCAAGATCCTCGGCGCCTTACTGATCTCGTTGGGTGTTGCCGTGCTGATTCTGGAGACCTGAGCATGGCGCATGAGCATCACGACCACTCGAGGCCCCACGACCACAGCGGCAGCGCAAGCGAACAGCGCTTGCGCCGGGCGCTCGCGTTGTTGTTTCTATTCACCCTCGTGGAAGCGGCGGGCGGACTGTGGGCGAACTCGATCGCACTGCTCGCCGAGGCCGCGCACATGCTCGCCGACTGCGGTGCGTTGTTGCTCGGCATCATTGCGATCCGGTTCGGGAGACGCATCGCCAGCGCCGATCGAACCTATGGCAATCGCCGCTATCAGACGCTCGCCGCGTACACCAACGGCCTCATGTTGCTCGCGCTGACCGTCTGGGTCGTCGTCGAGGCGGTCAGTCGGCTGATCATCGCTCATGAGGTCAACGGTTCGATCATGCTCGGCGTCGCCGTCATCGGAGGTATCGCCAACATTGCTGCGTTCGTCGTACTTTCGGGCGCGAGTTCACTCAACGAGCGAAGCGCGCGCGCACACGTGATGAGCGACGTACTCGGGTCCGCCGCGGCCATCGGCGCCGCCTGTCTGATTCTAGGGTTCGGATGGACGTTGGCCGACCCGCTGCTGTCGATCGCGGTGGCAATGCTGATCCTGCGCACCGGCTGGCAGCTCACGCGCGACTCGGCTCATGTGCTGCTCGAAGGCACACCGGCGAGTTTCGACGCCGTGGCAGTTGAGACCGAACTGAGAGGGGTGCCCGGCGTATCGAACATCCATCACGTTCACGCGTGGTCGATGACCGGCGAAGCGCCGATCGTGACCTTGCATGCGCAACTCGTCGAAGACGTCGACCGGCAGCAGACGCTGGCGGTGATCCTGGAGCGTCTCGGCACGCGATTCGGCGTCGAACATGCCACGGTGCAGATCGAAGAAGGCGACTGCGCTGCACCGAACGAGGACTGTCACGACGCCGACGCAATCAGAGGGTCAGAGTCACTCTGATCCTCTGATTCGTCGCCGGACGGATCATGTTGGCGGCCAGCTTTCGTCCGCCTCCGCAACCAGTCCTGTGATGTCGCGCGACAGCAGCACGCCGTCGACTACCGCACGCCGCGCCGCCGCCTCGAATTTCGCGAGAAAGGTCGTTTTATCACGATACAGTGCGCGCAGCACGTCGGCGCTGAATGGGCGGCTCGAGCCGCGCAGATAGGCAAAGACGTCGTCCGCGAGTGGAATGGCGCTGTTGGTTGCGAGCGGTACAACGACCTGCGGCAGGCGGATTCCGCCCTTGGCAATACCGTGATCGTCCCTGACCACCTCTGCAGGCTCGCCGGCGAATTCGACCTTTGGCTGCATCGGCGGCGGCGTTGCTTCGGTCAACCAGCGGTGCATGTGGTTAAAAGCCGCATCATAGAGCGGCAGTATCGGGATCCGGTTGATGCCCTGCGGCAGCGGCAACACGCGCACGCCGTCTCGAATGAGCTTCGCCTGACGGTCGCGCATGCCCTGCTCCGACACGTGACACGTACCCGCAGATTCCCAGTAGCGAAACGTGTCGGTGTCGGGTTGACGAACTGGATGACAGGCGATCGCCTCGAGTTCGGAGTTGACGACGAATATCGGGCTACCCAGGTCATCGCGAAGCAAATTGCTGCCACGTAGGCGATCGCTGGCGCGCATCGTCGGGGCCGCATTGATGTTGACCACGGTGTCGCCTACCTCGAGCGCACTTCCCGTGCCGAAATAGATCTGGAGAATGAAGCCGTCGAATGCGCGGGTCAGCGGTTGGATCGCGTTGACGTAGGTGCCGAGGCGTCCCGCTGATTGCGACGCACCTTGTGCCACCACGCGTCGCACGTTGAGCCCGGCCATCGGGTCGACACGCCGCGGCGTCCGGTCCTTCCCAATCGAGCGCGCTCCCTGCGTGAAAATGTCATACGAATAGTCGTCGCTCGGAATCGATAGCGTGCCGTAACGCTGCGGGTCCCATGCGGCGAGACCCTGGGGCTCCGGCGGCAACCCCACGATGCCGACCTTTTGCGTCGTCAGACACGCCAGCGCATACCCGCCTTCGAACAATTCCAGGCTTTCGGCACCGAACAGATCGTAGCCGGCGGTGACATTGTTCCAGGTCAGTACAACAGTTCCGTTGAACCGCGCAGGATTGGTCGGTCGGTAGACGAGCATGCGCGTGCGGAACGGTGCCGTGCCGGCGGATTCGGCGCGCCAGTGACCATTCCGCGCGAGCTGCGCGCCGGACGCGAGCCGGTAGCGTGTAGCGGTGCCTTCGAGTACGTATTCGGCCTCGGTGTAACCGAACGCTCCCACATCGAGCATCGTCGCGGCAAACGGCCAGCCTCTGCTGCCACCGGCGATGGGTCCGGTGACCATCGGATGGGCTATCGCCCGGGCCATGGTTATCTCCGTCGATGCTTTGATATGCCGCAACTATCCGGTGGCACGTGTCGACTGGCAAGTGCAGTGATGGTGTAGCGCCGCGCGCTGCAGCGGCACGACGGATGGCGATGGCGCGCGCTTGCGAATGTGGTTGTGGGGCAACGCATCCCGTAGAGTCATTCCCTTTTGGTGGGGATCTCCCCATGACGGACACACTATCGGGCCAGCTTCACGGCAAGGTCGCACTGGTCACCGGCGGTTCGGGCGACATCGGCGGTGCCATCGCGCGATGCCTGGGGAACGCGGGAGCCCACGTGGTGGTCACCTATGTTGCTGCGGAAGATGCGGCGGCGGCCACGGTGACCGAGATCGAAACCACCGGTGGCAGCGCACGCGCATTGCAACTCGATCAGCGCGATGTCGCCGCCATCGAAGCATGCATTCGAACCATCGCCAAGCGCGACGGTCGGCTCGACATTCTCGTCAACAATGCTGCATGGAACATTGGTATACCGTTCCCCGAACTCGACGCACTGACGCCGGAGATCTGGGACCGCGTGCTGGAAACGAATCTGCGTGCGCCGTTCCTGCTGGCGCGCGCAGCGGCACGGTTGCTGAAGGCCGACAGTGGCGGTCACATCGTCAACATCTCATCGGCCGGCGGCATCAGTCCGGGCAGCAGCAGCATCGCGTACTCGTCGAGCAAAGCCGGGCTCAATCATCTGACGCGCTGCTTAGCCGTCGCGATGGCTCCCGAAGTGGCGGTCAACTGCATCGCACCGGGGCTGGTCGAAAATACGCGCATGGCGAAACGTTTGCCGGAAGCCATTGCGCGCGGCGCGCGGGCGCAGGCGGTGCTGGGCCGCGTCGGCCAACCGCAGGACATCGCAGAGCAGGTACTGATGTTCGTGACGTCGACGTCGATCACCGGACAGACCATCGTCATTGACGGCGGTATGCCAGGATCGATGCGTTAATTCGAAGCGGATACAGTCGCTTCGATTCCGAGCTGAGGCAGCACCGACGTCGCCACCCAGCAACGTCGTCGGGAGAATAGATGAGCGCAGCGGGCGAAACCGATGTCGGGACACGCGGGGCCGTACCCTTCAGGCACGTGATGGCCGTGTTCGTTGGAAACGGACTCGAGTTCTACGACTTCCTGACGTTTTCGTATTTCGCGGTCTACATTTCGCAGACGTTCTATCCGAGTGAAAGTCCGGCTACCGGATTGTTGGCTACACTCGCGACCTTCGGCGCGGGCTTTCTGACACGACCAATCGGCGCCATCGTGATCGGCAGCATGGGCGACCGGATCGGACGCAAGCCCGCGATGCTGGCTTCTTTTTCGCTGATGGGCGTTGCCATTGTGGGGCTCGCCTTGACGCCCTCGTACGACACGATCGGCATTGCAGCACCCGTGTTGGTGGTGCTGTTCCGTCTGTTGCAGGGATTCGCGCTCGGCGGTGAAGTCGGCCCGACGACCGCGTTCATGGCCGAAGCCGCACCGCCGCATCGTCGCGGTCTGTATCTGTCGATGCAATTCGTCACGCAAGACAGCGCCGTGCTTGTCGCCGGACTGGTTGGAACATCGTTAGCGGCGATGCTCTCGGAACAGCAACTGCAAGCGTGGGGCTGGCGCGCAGCGATGCTGCTCGGTGCAGTCATCGTGCCGTTTGGACTGATACTTCGCCGCACGCTGCCCGAGACACTGCACCGAGCCGACGACGCGGCTCTCGCGCCGGATGCGACGACCGGCACCCTGACGTCTCGCGCCAGGATTCGACCATTTCTTCGCATCATCGTGCTGGGCCTGATGATGCTGGCCGCCGGCACCATCGGCAGCTATACCACCGGTTACATGACGACCTACGCGCTGACGACGCTGCATATGACCGCATCGGTTTCGTTCGGCGTCATCATCGTCAATGGCGGCGTCGGGGTGATCTTCGAAGCCTTCAGCGGCTGGCTTTCGGATCGCTACGGCCGCAAACCGGTGATGATTGTCCCCGGCGCGCTGTTGCTGGTGTCGATCCTGCCGTGCTTCTGGATCATCCATCACTTCCGCAACGTCTGGGCATTTTACGCGGCGGAGGCCACGATGGTGATGCTCGCCGCGCTCTCCGCAGTGCCGATCATCGTCACGATCACCGAGTCGCTGCCGAAGAGCATCCGGTCCGGCGCGGTCGCGACGATCTACGCGTTTGCGATCTCGATATTCGGCGGTTCGACACAGTTCGTGATCACCTGGCTCATCGGCGTCACAGGCAACCCGCTGGCCCCTGCCTACTACTGGAGTGCGGCGGCAGCTCTAGGTCTTCTCGCGATGATGTTCGTCAGGGAAACCGCACCGATCAGAACGGTGCTGAGGCCCGTCGCGGAGTTGCGTGGAAGGTAATCGTCACTGAGACGCGCCGATCGGGCGGTGGAACACCGCCTCGTGATAGGTTTTCTTCACGCCGGGAATGACTTTCAGATTCGGCGTCTTCTTCGTGTACCACAGCGCCGACAGGCCGGGGAACGGGAACGGTACGATGTACCGTTTCAGTTCGGTTTCGCGATCGAAGCACTTTTCGATCTCGCCGACGTCGTTCAACACGCAGTACTCCATCTTCGGGTCGTACAGCGAACCCTCGCCGGCCTTCGGCCGTACCTTCACGACGCGTTGAACGCCCTTCTCCTCCACGACGATCTTGCCGTCTGACTGCACGCGCTTCAGCAGCCGCAGATCCACGACATATTGGTGCTCGACCGGATCGATCGACAACTCGAGCTGCAGATGATTCGACGGCACCGCATAAACCCGGCTCGGACAGTTGCCCCAATCGAAATCGAGACTCGCGGCGAGTACCTGATAGGGCTCCGCCGGAATGGCATTGGGAGCCCTCGTGACTTCGAGTTGCAGCAGATTGCCGACGTGCGAGTGGCAGCCAAACCCCAAAAGATCGAGCGGGTCGTTCGCGTGGGCCGACGCGCGATCGAAATAGAACGTCACGCGCAATCGATTCGCCGCGTCGAGCGATAGGCGCATCACCGGGTTTTCGAGTTTGTAGCGACTGATGCTGTCGATCGACCCTTCGGTCGCGTTCACATCGACGTTCGTCGGCGAATTCCATTGGCCTTCGTAGTCACCGAGATAAGGCGTAACCGATGCGACGAGATCCTTCGGCACGACGCCGTCTTTTACCGTTGCGGCATTGACGCATAACGCCATGCACACCGACACGATGATCACGGTGATCCGACCTACGCGTCGCATGAACATATTCGCTGGCAGCCCATTTGAATCTGCCGCAATCCTACCATCGAGTTCGCTCGGTACCGCACCGATCGCCTGCTTCGCTACGCGCGTGCGCGCTTTCAGTCGTTGCATTAGTATGCGATCGCGTCGCACCACTACACGATCCGCACGGCGACCGTCGCTCGCGATGCAACCTTCACTGCTGAGTCTCAACGGGGCTTTCCCAACATGACGCGATATCCGACCAAGCGCGCGGCACTGATATGCGGCGCTCTGCTGTTTCCGTGGATGGCCTCAGCCGCGAACGGCGCCTTCAATGACGCCAACGACGCAATCGAGCGAGAGGCCGAGCCGCCGTCGGCACTCGTGGAAATCGACGGCATGGTTTTGTTTCGCGTCCGCGGGTCGTCGGTATATCCCGCCGAGCATCGCGCGCAGAACATTCGACGGCGAATCGAGACCGTCGCCGACGACGCAACGGTATCCGGCAACTCGATCACCACCGCCGAGATCGACGGCGGTACGGGCATATTCGCCGGCAAGCAGCGCCTTCTGACGGTGCTGAATGCCGACGCTGAGCTGGAGTCAATCGACCGCCGCACGTTGGCCTCGGTAATCGCCGCCAGCATCCGCGGAGCGGTGACGGCGTACCGCGATGCGCGCAGCCGCGAGGCGCTCGTGCGAAGCGGCGTGCGGATCGGCATCGCCACCGTGGTGCTTGCGATCGTCGTGGTACTGACCATCTGGCTTTCCCGGAAGACCCGTGCGGTCGCCGAGCGCCACGTGCGCCGGCGTATCCAGTCGGTCACCATCCAAACGTTTCAGGTCGTCCGGGCGGAGCACCTTTGGCGCCTGGCTCGCGGTGTATTCAACGCAACCGGCGTCATCGCGATCATCGCCGCGGTGATCATCTATCTCGAATACGCACTCGGTCTGCTGCCGTGGACGCGCGGCTTCGGCTTGCACCTGCGCGAGTACATCGTCGAACCGCTGCGTGCAATGGGCGCAGGATTTGTACAAGCGATTCCCGACCTGATCATCCTGACGATCCTGTTTCTGCTGACGCGGTACCTGCTGGGCCTGATTCAATTGTTCTTCCGTGCGGTCGGACGGGGCCAGGTCAAGCTGCAGGACTTCGATCCCGAATGGGCCGACCCAACCTATAAGCTCGTTCGTGCCGGAGTCGTGGTGTTCGCACTCGTCGTCGCCTATCCCTACGTCCCGGGTTCGGGCACCGACGCCTTCAAAGGTATTTCCATCTTCATCGGCGTCCTGTTCTCGCTCGGATCGTCTTCGGCTATCGCAAATGGTATCGCCGGATATCTGATGACCTATCGCCGTGCGTTCAGAGTCGGCGATCGGGTCCAGATTGGCAGCACCCTCGGGGACGTCATCGAGACGCGGGTGCAGGTGACCCATTTGCGGACCGCAAAGAACGAAGAAGTCATCGTGCCGAATTCCAACATCCTCAACAACGAGGTCATCAACTACAGTTCCCTCGCGCGCAGCGACGGACTGATTCTGCACACGACAGTCGGGATCGGTTACGAAATACCGTGGCGGCAAGTCGAGGCGATGCTGATGATGGCCGCGGAGCGCACCGAAGGTCTGATGAAAGAGCCGTTGCCGTTTGTCCGGCAACTGGCGCTCGCCGACTTCGCGGTGACCTACGAGATCAACGCGTACTGCGACAATGCGCAGGCAATGTTCTCTTTGTACGACGCGCTGCATCGCAATGTGCTCGACGTATTCAACGAATACGGCATTCAGATCATGACGCCTGCATACCGCGCCGATCCGGAGGCCCCCAAGCTGGTGGCCAAAGACAACTGGTTCAGCGCGCCGGCGGTTCGAACCACCCCTTAGGGGAGTTCGGCGACGTACGCGTATCGATCGACGACGGCGACGGCGTCGCCCACTCGACCGCATTGCACAGCACGCGGGCGATCACCGGATCGTGGTAGATCGGATATGTCTCGTGGCCGGGGCTGAAATAGAACACGCGACCCTTGCCGCGCCTGAAACAGCAACCGCTTCGAAACACTTCGCCACCGGAGAAACTGCTGATGAAAACGAGTTCGTCGGGGGGCGGTATGTCGAAGTATTCCCCGTACATCTCGTGTTTCGCGATCGCGATCGGGTGTGGCACGCCCGCCGCGATCGGGTGCTGCGGCGCGACGGTCCAGATCAGCTCGCGATCTTCGGACTCACGCCAGCGTAGATTGCAACGCGTGCCCATCAGGCGACGGAAGATTTTCGACAGGTGCGCCGAATGCAGCACGATCAGGCCCATACCGTCGAGCACGCGCTGCGCGATCGCTTCCACGACCGCGTCGTCCACTTTGTGATGCGCCAGATGACCCCACCACAACAGCACGTCGGTGGCATCGAGACGGGCTCCGTCGAGACCATGCTGCGGCTGCTCGAGTGTGGCGGTCGAGATTTCGCTACCGGGTAGCCCTTTCATCAGCGCCGCGGCAATTGCGGCGTGTATTCCGTCGGGGTAGATCGACGCCACTGCCGGATTCTTCCGCTCGTGAATGTTCTCGCCCCAGACGACGATGTTCATAGCGTGTCAATCCATCGATCCTGGAAGCCTTCCGCCGGCTGATCCTTCGCGTACGGCCACTCGTTTCCGAACGTGTCGAGATACGCGACATCGCCAACCGGTTTGCGCCGCACCGGTCCCTGGCGATCGGTCGGATAACCGATCGGCAGCAGGCAATAGATCTGATTGTTCTCGGGAATGCGCAATGCTTCCCGCAGTTCCGCTTCATGCGACAGCGGGAAGTTGAACACCGAACCGCCGAGACCGAGCGCGCGCGCCGCGAGCAGCAGATTCTGAACCGCCGGAAACGTGCTGCCGCCCGGCGTGCCGTGGCGGCCTTTCAAGCCGAGCACGGCGATGACCGCCGGACATTCGGCCAGGTGATGCACGAGGTGCTCGACGCTGCGCAGCGACAGACGCTGCGCACGCGGCAGTTCGTCGATTGTTTCAGGGCGATCGGCATAACGCGCACTGTAACGTTGCCACGGCTCGCCTGACCACTCCTGCATGCGATGTTTCAGCGCGGCGTCGCGAATGACGACGAAGCGCCAGTCCTGCGCATTCTGGCCGGACGGCGCGCGGATCGCGGCATCGATGAGCTGGAACAGCACGTCGTCCGGAATGGGATCGGGCTTGAAACGCCGCAGCGCCCGAGTGGTGTAGAGCGTCGCAAACAGCGGATAGTCCTTCACGTTCAGCGATTTCCAGCAAGCAGTTGCGCGGCACCGTTGCCTCGTTGGATTGCCGGTATGTACGTCGCCAGCAGGCGATCGGTCGCAGGGTCTGTCAGGTCGACTGCGCGGCCCTCCTCCGCCGACAGATATGCGGCCATCGTCAGTCGCACGATCTCGCGACCGTAGTTCCAATCGAGCAACGCTGGCCGGTTGCTGGAAAAAGCCCGCACCGCATCGAGATTTTCGTCGACGTAACCATACAGATCCGGTTCGTTGGGTTGCACGGCGAGCAGACCCTGGCTTGCGGTGGATTTTTCGAGCGCCAATTCGGCATCCGCAACGCGCGCCGCAGCCGCGTCGCCGATGAAGATCTCGAGCGGCGACCGCAAGCTGTTCGCCTCCAGCGCGTAGCCGGGGCCAAGACCGTCGAGCAACAAACGTAAACCCTGCTTGTCGTACATCCACGACACGGTGAACTGGCCTTGCACGCGTTGGCCGGTTTCGGGATTGAGGTAGGTCACGATACCCGTCGCGAAGTCCTCGGCCGGTGTCTCCGAATAGTCGACGCCGTGGCGCGCCTTCAATTCGTCGCGATAGCGCGGCAGACCCCATTTCAACAATGCTACCTGCGCGTTGACCGATTGCGGCACCAGAAACGTCGGCGATTTACCGGGCGGCGTCAGCGCATACCACGACAGCGCGATCGAATGACAGCCCATGTCGGACAGCACGCCGCCGCCCTGTTGCGTCGGGTCCCAGAACCACGCGTTGTGTGGACCTGCGTGTTCCTCCGCGGCACGGGTCAGCGCCAGCGGTCCCATTGCATCGATGACGCCGCCGAGCTGGCGGAGCGCGACCTGCACCGACTTCATATGGATCTGGTTTTCGAAGTACGCCGTCCGTGCGCCGATCGTTCGCGCAAGCGCGATCATTTGGTCGGCTTCCGCCAGATTGCGAGCGAGCGGCTTCTCGATCACGAGACCCTCGAGGCGCGCGCCCGCCGTCACCGCATCGGCGGCTTCCTGCAGCGCGGCGACGCGAGTGAAGTTCGGGCCGAAGAACGCAAGCACGTCGACGTTGCGCGCCAGCTCGGTGATGCTGGGAAAGATGTCTCCGGCGCCGAGTTCGTTGTCGCGAACGAATTTGGCCAACCGTTCCGGCGGAGATCGTGAAAACAACCCAGCCACTTCCACGCCACGCACGCTGGTCAATGCGCGCAATTGAAACTCACTGATAAAGCCGCCGCCAATGATGCCGTAGCGCAGTGTCATGATTCCTTCACTCGTCCAGTGTGTCGTCGGGCAATCCCACGGCCAACGCAGCGCGACTCACTTCTACATGCGCCTGCGGAACCGTCAGGTTGACGATCACGTCGATGTTCGAAGCCCCAAGCAGCGCGTCGACCGACATCGCCTGCGGAATGCCGTACGCCTGCGCGAAAGCGTCCGCGCGTTCGGCGTCGAGGTCGGCGCACGCGAGGAGGTCGATGAACGGCAGCGTTTTGCGCTTCTCGGCGTAGACCTTCGCGATCACGCCGCAGCCGACGATGCCAATTCGGCCGCCGGTTTTGGCAGGGCTCGTCTCGGTCATGGTTTACCGGTCGCGAAGCCGTGGCTCGTCAGATAGCGATGGCTTCTTTCGAGTGCGGTAAACATGTCGGTCGCACAGCGATCGAGTTCAACGACATGCCACGTCGCCCGACTCGCCTGCGCAATTGCCGGCACATCCATGACGCCGTCGCCGACCGCCGTCATCGGCGCCTCGGGATCGTTCGCAGGGCCGTCTTTGATGTGCAGCAGTTTCGCGCGGGCGCCGAGATCTGCGACGACCTTCGCGGGATCCGCACCGCCCACCTTCGCCCAGTACGTGTCGATCTCTGCGAACACGGACGGATCGAGCAACCGGAACAACATCGCGTGCGCTGTGTCGTCGCCGACGCGATTCGAAAACTCCCACCAATGATTGTGATAGCCCACCGACATGCCGCGCGCCCGTGCGCGTTCATTGAACGCATTGAGCCACTGCGCGCATCGCGCCACGCCATCGGCGTCGGCAAAACGATCGGGCGGCAGAAACGCAACGACCAGATCGGTATTGCCGATCGCTTCCTGGGAATCGAGCATCTCGGTCGCCTGCTCGGGCTTCGGCAACGCGACATGACCGCTCGACACCACGAGGCCTGCGTCGGTCAGGCAGCGTTTGAATTGCGTGGGCGACAGATCGTGCAGCCCGGCCGGCTCAACACCCGCATAGCCGATACGACCGAGCCGCTCCAATACCGCCGCGAATCCCTGTTTGGCTTCTTCGCGCAGCGAGTACAACTGAATCGAGATTGGCGGTGGCATCGCGCTGTTTCCTTCGTTTCTCATGATCGCGAAGATGTCGCAACGCACGCCCCGGCGCAAGCCTCGGCGAAGCCTCGACGAAGCCTCTGTCATACCTCGCTCGACGTGGCGCGATGTAGCAATATGGCAAACAGTAGTGATGTACACCCACCGCACGGCGACAGAGAGGGGACCATGGAATACGGCATCGTTCTTCCGCACAACGAGATCGGCAACGACCCTGGCGCGATCAAGGCGTTCGCTCAGGGTGCAGAGGCGCTCGGCGCAACGCATCTGTTGATCTACGACCACGTGATGGGTGCCGATCCCAATCGTCCCGGCGGCTGGAAAAACCGGCCCTACGACAAAGATGTCGCCTTCCACGAACCCTTCACGACGTTCGCCTTCATTGCTGCGGTAACGTCGAAGATCGACATGATGAGCGCGGTGCTGATCCTGCCGCAGCGACAGACCGTACTCGTGGCGAAGCAGGCCGCCGAAGTGGCAATCCTGTCGAACGGCCGGTTCCGGCTCGGCGTCGGCACGGGCTGGAACACGGTCGAGTACGAGGCGTTGAACGAAAATTTCAAGACGCGCGGTGCCCGTCAGACGGAACAGGTGGATCTGCTACGGAAGCTGTGGCGCGAGGACAGCCTGACGTATGCCGGCAAGTACCACACGGTCACTGCCGCGAGCATCAATCCGCGGCCGCGCGCGACGATCCCGATCTGGTTCGGCGGCGGTGCGCCGGCGTTGCTGAAGCGGTGCGGTGAAATGGGCGATGGCTGGATTCCGATCGTCGGCCCAACACCGGAAGCGGCCGAGTCGCTGAAGACGATCCGACGACACCGCGAAGCCGCGGGACTTTCGTGGACCGGGTTTGGCGTTCAAGCCCAAGCGCAATTCCGCGGCGGCAACCCGGAACGCTGGCAGAGCCACGCCAACAAGTGGCGCGACATCGGCGCCACGCACATTGCGGTTGCTTCGCAAAATGCGGGGCTGGAACGTGTCGATGCGCATCTGCAGGCCGCCGCGAGCTATCTGGCGGCGGTGCGCGAGCTCGTCTGACTTGAGCAGCATTCGCAAACGCGCGAAGGCGCAACTGCCTTCGGTTCTGATGACCTTGATGAGCATCATCCAGGCGCTAGCGCTCGAATTCCTGTGGGATCTGGTTCGCAGCGCCGACCGTGCGTGGACTTGGAACGCGGTGCTCGTGTGGTTGCAGATCGTCACCACGATGCTCGGCATCGTCCAGATATGGCTGTTTTACACGAGCGTGGCGATGCGCTTTCGGTGGGTGCCCAGAGTGCGTGATCTGGTGTTGCCGTTTCTGATCGGCATTCTCGAATTCACGCTGATCGATCTCACCGGCACCGCGAGTCTGCCATTGTGGTTTCTGACATTGGCAACCGTGTTCGCGGTGGCGGCGTGGGACGCGCAGAGCGTCTTCGTCACCGCGCGCAAGGACCCGGACAACAGCGATTATTTCCGCGACATCGTGCCGGCAGCGGCCACTGATTTCATCCCGCTCGTACTCGTGGTATTGGGGCTGCTGCTGTTCGGCATTGCGATCATGCTGGTTGGCAGCACGGGATGGCTGGCGCTGTGTGGACTGTCGTTTGCCGCCGGCACGCTGGCATATCGCATCGAGTTGGCGCGACGGTGGTGGAACGCATCGATGCGGGAAAGATGACGCGGGCCTTCGGTCGTGGACTGTGTAAGGTAAATCCCACCGCACCGGATTGATTCAGGCCAAATAGGATCAACTCATGCCGACGCCGTTTCGAATCGACATCCCCGACGACGAGATCACATCGCTGCATGCGCGCCTGGATGCCGCGCGCTGGCCGGATCAGATCGGCGAACCGTGGGTCTACGGCACCGACATCACCTACCTGAAAGCGCTGTGCCGCTACTGGCGCCACGAATTCGACTGGCGTGCACAGGAAGCGAAGCTGAATCGGTTCGATCAATTCAAGACGACCTTGGGCGATCATGAACTGCATTTCATCCATCAGCGTTCGACCAACACGGACGCGCAACCGCTGCTGATTACTCACGGTTGGCCGGGTTCGGTGAGCGAGTTCGTCAAGATCATCGAGCCCTTGACGCAACCAGAACGTTTCGGCCGTGACTGGCGCGACGCCTTTCACGTGATCTGCCCGTCGATTCCCGGCTACGGGTTTTCGCGCGCACCACGGCAACCGGGATTCCAACCGCGCGCCTGCGCAGAATTGTTCATGAAGCTGATGGAGCAACTCGGTTACTCGCGGTACTTTGCACAGGGCGGCGACGTTGGCTCGGCCGTCACCACCTGGCTCGGCGCGCTGGCAACGAGGCAGCTCAAAGGCATTCACCTGAATCTCGTCTTCACGCGCCCGCCGAAGGACGACCCCATGGCCGGTGTGACCGAAGCCGAGCAGCGCGCACTGGCGGATCGGCGCGCGCACATGACCAACGAGATTGGCTATCAGCACATTCAGGGCACGAAACCGCAGACGCTCGGTTACGCGTTGAACGATTCACCGATCGGACTCGCCGCGTGGATTACCGAGAAGTTCCATAAATGGACGCATCATCGGGGCAATCTCGAAGACGCAATCAGCAAGGACGAGATGCTGACCGACATCAGCATCTACTGGTTCACGCAGAGCATTACGTCGTCGGTGAGGATGTACTACGAGAGCCGTCGCTACGAAGGCTCGCCGTTTCCAGAGCGTGTCGAGGTACCCACCGCAGTCGCGAACTTCCCCGGCGAGCTGTATCTGCCGCCGCGCGCGTGGGTCGAGGCGCAGTTCAATCTCGTGCACTGGTCGCATCCGGCGCGAGGCGGTCACTTCGCGGCGATCGAAGCGCCTGAACTATTGGTCGACGATATCCGCGAGGCATTTCGCGCGCTGCGATGAAGGTGCAGACCCCTGCGGCTGATCAGTCGCCCAATAATTCACTGATCGACTTCAGGCCTTCGATGTGATCGCAGATCGCCTTGATCGCCAGCAGGATCGGCATGCCGAGCAGCAGTCCCCACACGCCCCACAGCCAACCCCACGCCAGAATCCCGACGAACACGACAACCGGATTCATCTTGCTGGCGCGGCCGGTCAACCAGGGCGCGATGAGGTATCCGACGATGCTGTGGATGACGAACGACGCGGCCGCGACGTAGAACGCCATCTCGAGCGTACCGAACTGAACGAAGCCGACGAGCGCGGCGCTGAATGTGACCGCAATCGCGCCGAGGTACGGAATGAGATTCGATGCGCCGGCGAGAATTCCCCAGACCGATGCGTATTGAAGCCCGATCCAGACGAACGCGAGCCACGTTGCAACGCCAACGATGCAACTGAGGAGCAGCTGCACCAGCAGATAACGCTTTATCTGCCCGGTGATCTCGTCCAGCGTTTCAATTGTGATGCGCTTTTGCTTGAACGTCGGGCCAGCGATCCGGACGACCTTGCGACGAAACGAATCGCCCGAGGCGAGCAGAAAGAACGTGATCAGGCCGACCATCGCGGCCTGACCGAGCAGCGTTGCGAGACCGAGCGTCGATGTCCACAGATGCGCTTTGATGCTGAATCGCGGCGGCTCGATCTGCACTCGCGTCACGCCGCGTGACGACGCGGACGGCGATTCCGCATCCATTGTCGCGGCCTCGATCTGCGTCGCGGCCTGCTGCACCTTGTCGATGGCGGTGTCGTGTCCGCCTCGCGCGGGACGCATCGCTGTGCGAAGCTTCTGCGCGGTGTCGGGCAACGACCTGATCAATGCGTCGGCGTCGTCCTGGAGCGAATACGCCGTCGCGCCGATTCCGGCGATCAACGCGGCCAGCAACGTCGCGGCGCCGAGCACACGCGGAACGTGCCACACTTCGAGCCGATCGATCAGCGGCGACAGCGCGTAGCTGAACATCAGCCCGAGCAGCACCGGAATGAATACCGCGGCCGCCCAGTCCAGCATCAGCACGACGCCGCACACCGCCAAGACCGCGAGTGAAATGTTGCGGATGCGCATTGGCGACGGCACGCTGACCGCGCCGTCGTCGGGCACCTCGCGCGAACCGGAAGCCTCAGCCATCGACTACCTCGCCTGCCGCAGCCCGCTGTGCCGTCTTAATGCGATCGGCCACCCCGGCCGATCGAACGCCTGTACATTACACGCTCAATCCGCAATCGAGGACACTCGAGATGCCGCTCGTCGCCCGCATTCTGATCGGTCTGGTCGCCCTGTTCTTCCTGTTTCTGGCGTTTCGCTTCTATTTCATGCCCGACGCGGCCGCCGCAGCGTTCTTCATTAGCCCGGCAGGTGTTGCCGGCCTGTCGACGATCCGCGGCGATCTCGGCGGCGCGTTCTTCGCGACCGGGGCATTCACACTGCTGGGGCTGCGGCTCGGCGCGACACGCTGGCTGCACGCAGCGGCGGGTATCCTGGCGGCGACGGCGGTCGGTCGTGCGATCGGATTCGCATTCGACGGAGTGGCCCCGTCCGCATTGATCGGCATCACGATCGAGATCGTCTGCGTCGCGATCTTGCTGTTCGGTGCGCGCACGCTGCGCGTTTCGGCCGCCTGAATCAGTTCGCGGCTGCGATGCCCTGTTCGATCAGCGCATCGATCTGGGCGTCGGTCAGGCCGATTTCGCGAAGCACCGGACGCGTGTGGGCGCCGATCGACGGCGCGCGGCTGGGGATGCGTTGGGGCTCATCATGCATCTTGAATGGCGTCGCCAGCGCCCTGTCGTAACCGGCTTCGGTAGAATCGGTCCCCACAACGAGACCGTTGGCGATCAGTTGCGGATCGTCAACGACGTCGGCGAGCCGGGCGACCACGCTGAATGTCACGTCGTGAGACTTCAGGGCGGCGTCGGCCTGCTCGATCGTCATCGTCGAAAAACCGGAAGCGATCAGCGCGCGCAGCGCGTGCCGATTCTTCATCGACGTGCGCAGGCCAGCGAAGCGCGGATCGTCGACCCACTCCGGATGATTCAACGCGGCGGCCAGCCGGGGCCACTCGAGCCTCGGCGCGGCGAGCGCGAGCATCAGGTGACGATCGTCACCGGTCGTGTAGATGTTGCTGAACGGATTGGTCCAACCCTCCTCATTGCGTCGTGTCGTCGGATCGTTTCCTGCGAGCACACCGGCCAGTTGCAGCCCGTTTGCCCACGCGCCCATCACCGCAAGCGACGTTGACACCATTGCACCC
Organism: uncultured Gammaproteobacteria bacterium; assembly: GCA_963812255.1. Lineage (GTDB taxonomy): Bacteria > Pseudomonadota > Gammaproteobacteria > Pseudomonadales > Azotimanducaceae > DATJGR01. The sequence continues at coordinate 684,007 of CAWEUM010000005.1, forward strand.
TCGCCGGTCTGTTCGCGACGGTACAGCGCCAGCATGATCGCGCCGAACAAAGTCATCGCCGTCGCGTGGTCGCCAACGCCTCCGGCCGGCGGCGACGGCGCCACGTCCTTGTCGTGCATGACGTCGAGAATACCGGTCCGCGCAAACCAGCCCGTGATGTCGAAAGCCCGACGCGCCGATTCGTCACCTTCGAGTCCGTAGCCGGAGATCTGCGCGTAGATCAGGCGCGGATTGACGTCTCGCAGCGTTTCGTACGAGAGCGCGTAGCGCTGCAATTGATCCGCACGCAGGTTGAACAGCACCACGTCGGCCGATTCGATCAATCGGATCAACACCTCACGGCCCGCTTCGCACGTAAAATCGAGCGCGACGCTGCGTTTGTTGCGGCCGGTCAATTGCCAGGTGTAGTCAATCGGATAGGTGCCGGACAGCCGTCGATGGCCATCGCCGCTCACCGGTTCCACCTTGATCACCTCTGCGCCATAGTCCGACATGATCGTCGCCGCGCAAGGCCCGGCCAGAAACGATGCCGCATCGATGACGCGCAGGCCCCGCAATGTCGGTGTCATGAGAATCCCCACGCAGATGTTGCGCGTATACTGCCGCAGCGGGGAGGATTCGGCATACAGGAATTCACAGACAAGACGGCGTTCGTCACCGGCGCGGCAAGCGGCATCGGGCTCGGCATTGCACGCGCGCTCGCCGGCGCCGGCATGAACGTGATGCTCGCCGACATCGAAAAGCCCGCGCTCGAGACCGCGGCACAATCGCTGCGCGCCGGCGGCGCCCGTGTCGATACCATTGTCTGCGACGTATCCGATGCACGTTCAATGGCGGCGGCGGCCGAGGCGACGATCGCGGCGTTCGGCAGGGTGCACGTGGTGTGCAACAACGCCGGGGTCAGCACCGGGGGCCTCATCGAAGAATGCGACGACGGCGACTGGGATTGGGTCGTCGGCGTGAATTTCCTCGGCGTGCTGAACGGTTGCCGCGCGTTCCTGCCGCACATCAAGCGGCAGCGCGAGGGCGGGCACATCGTCAACACGTCTTCGATGGCGGGTCTGCTCGGCGGCATGCCCGGCTGGGGTCCGTACAATTCAACCAAGTTCGCCGTCGTCGGTCTGACCGAGGTATTGCGTCAGGAAGGCCGCAGCGGTGGCTTCGGGGCATCGGTGCTGTGTCCCGGCGGTGTCAACACGAACATTTATGAAGCACCGCGCAACCGCCCGCGGCGCTTCGGTCCGCAGCGGTCGAAGGTCGCTTTCTTGGACAACCCGGACGAACTGAAGAACGGCCTCGACCCGCGCATCGTGGGGCAACTGGTGGTCGAGGCGATTCGCGAGAATCGGCTGTACATCTTCACCGATCCGCGGTTTCGCAAGCTGGTCGAGCGGCGCTATCAACGCATTCTCGAAGATTTCGACTGGGCATCGCGTTCACAGGCATTGAACGACGCGCAGGCACCGGGTTCCGCAAACGCAAGCGGTCAGAGCTCTGACCCGCCCGCCTGAATCAAATGGGGCCGGAGCCGCTCTGACCCCATTTGTCAGTCGATATCGACGCCGACCGGGCAGTGGTCGGAGCCTTGCACATCGCGCCAGATGAACGCATCGCGCACGCGCGCCGCGGCCGAACGCGATGCCAGTACATAGTCGATGCGCCAACCGACGTTGTTCTCCCGCGCACCGCCCCACTGCCGCCACCAGGTGTAGTGACCTTCCTCACCGGGATGCCGGGCGCGGAACGTATCGACCCAGCCGGCATCGATCCAACGGGCGAATTCGGCGCGCTCCTGCGGCAGGAAGCCGCTGGTCTTCGCGTTCGTCTTCGGTCGCGCGAGATCGATTGCTTCGTGCGCGGTATTGTAGTCGCCAATGACGAATACCGGTCCGCGGCGCTTCAATTGCTCGATGCGGTCGAACAGCGCCGCGTAGAAATCCAGCTTGTACGGTACCCGGCTGTTGTCGCGCTCGGTGCCGCTGCCCTTTGGAAAGTAGGCGGTGACCACCGACATCCGCCCGAACGACGCGATCAGCAGACGCCCCTCGTCATCGAAGCGTCCATCCGCCAGCGTGCTCTCGATGCGATCGGGCGCGACGCGTGAGTACACACCAACACCGCTGTAGCCCGGTCTTTGTCCCGCCACGAATCGCACATGCCAGCCGCGCGGCGCACGGGTCTTCGCATCCAGCTGTTGCGGGAATGCCCGCACCTCCTGAATGCCGATGATGTCTGCCTTCGACTTCGCTAGGAATCGGTCGAAACCCTTCGCAGCGCACGCGCGTAAGCCATTGACATTCCAACTGACGATTCTCATGGGGGGTGTCAGTCCGCCGCGTCGAGTCGATTCAGCATGCGCTTCAATGCGAAATGGCGATAGCTGACCGCGATCAGTTCCCGCACCTCCTGCCAATCGATGTCGTCCTCGACGTCGAGTTCAATCCAGCCGTTGTGTCCTATGTACGCCGGAATCTGGTAGCGCTTCTCGAACGTCAGCATCGCCTGCATGTCGTGCCCCACCCAGAACGACAGCTTCATGCGGCCGCCGTAGCGGTGCGCGCTGCAGAACGTTTTCGAGCCGGCGCGCCAGACCGGGTTTCCGAACGCTTTGGCTTCGGACGCTTCAGGCAATGCGAGACACAGCTTGCGCAGCGGCACGAGGATCTGCTTCGCCCGCTTCGACGCGAGCGGATCGAATTTGTCCGGATCGATCGTCTTCGTCGGTGGTTTGATGGCGATTGCCGGGCCGAGGTTGGCGGCCAGCTTCTTCGGAGCCACGACCAGGTATGCCTCGCGCACATGCTGCGCGACGCGCTTCCAGTCGAGACCACGATTCAGATGCACACCGAGCCAGCCGCGTGGACCGACATACGGCGGCACGAAGAAATACTCGGGCTCGGATTCGGTATAGCGCTGCTGTGCGCCAGGCGGCGCCGACAACCACAACGAAATGCGCCCATCGCCGTGATGATTGACGATATGCGACGCAAACGTTTTACCACCCACGCGGTAGTCGGGCGAGCCGCGGGAGATCACTTCGGTCGCTTCCGGGAATGACAGGCAGATCTCTCGTACCGCGGCTGCAATGTCTTTGGCCATGGCTCCAACACCCCTGGTTATCCAACTATCAACAATGGGGGATTGCCCGCCATGAAATCACAATCGTTTCCAAATGGGCATAGCGCGGCGCGGCAAGTGACTCCGTGCGCCCTTGACGATATGGTTGCGCATTCGCCGCTGCGCGGGTTGCGATGGAAGATGCGATGGATCGTTTAGAGAAAGTCGGCTACGCGCTGCTGGGCATCGTCTGCGCGTTGTATCTGATCGTGATGTTCGTCGGTTTGATCGCCGCATTGCCGTGGGGAATCGTGGGCCTCATCGCGATCGCCGGCATCGGACTGCTGCTGATCAAAGTGGTCCGCGAACGAATCGGCAACAGAGAAGACACCTACTACGAGAAGCACGTCGACCAATGAGAATCACGACTCAGGATCGATTCGAAGACGCGACGATCGTGAAGACGCTCGGCTTGGTCCGCGGCAACACGATTCGAGCCCGCCATGTCGGCAAGGATATCCTCGCCGGCCTGCGTTCGCTGGTCGGCGGCGAGATCACCGAATACACGAAGATGCTCGCCGAGGCGCGCGAACAATCGCTGGACCGCATGGTCGCCGAGGCCAGAAAGCTCGGCGCCGACGCGATCGTCGCCGTGCGCTTCGTCACCGCGCCGGTGATGCAGGGGGCTGCCGAGCTATTGGCCTATGGCACGGCGGTCAAGCTCGACAAGCCGCGCGCATAACGTCGAGCCGCGCTTGATCCGGATCAAGGTCTGTTGCATTGCGAGCCTCGCAGAAGCGCGTGCCGCAATCGCCGCGGGTGCGCGCGCCATTGGCCTGGTGTCACAGATGCCGAGCGGACCCGGCGTCATCAGCGAGGCTTCGATCGGCAAGATTGCGGCTGCCGTTGGCAGCGCAGCATCGACGTTCCTGTTGACGAGCCTGCAGGATCCTGAACGGATCATCGCCCAACACCACCGCTGCAAGACCAGCACCTTGCAGTTGGTCGACGCGCTGCCGCGCGGCGCGTATCGTGAACTGAGGTTGGCACTGCCCGGCGTTTCGCTTGTTCAGGTCATCCACGTACGTGATGACGCCTGCGTGGCAGAAGCGGCATCGATCGCGGCGGACGTCGATGCGTTGCTGCTCGATTCCGGCAATCCTTCGCTGCATACCAAGGAACTCGGCGGCACCGGGCGCACCCACAACTGGGATCTCAGCGCGGCGATCGTCGCAGCCGTTGGCGTCCCGGTGTATCTCGCCGGTGGCCTGAACGGCGCCAACGTGGGCGAGGCGATCGTGCGTGTTCGGCCTTACGGCGTGGATCTGTGCACCGGCGTGCGTACCCATGGCCGACTCGATCCCGACAAACTGGCGACGTTCGTTGCAGCGGTCCGGTCGTCCCCGGCGGGTTCGAATTCGGCGGGTTCGAAATCTGCAATTGATCGCGACGCATCAATGTAAGACCATCCGCGCCTCGCGCACTCGGCCTTTGCCCGAACACCCACCTGGAGAATCGATCCGTCCATGTCCGACACACCGGTCTCGGTCCAAGACTACTTCGACGCCGAAACATTCGGCCGCATCAAAGCCTTCGCTGACACGCACGACACGCCGCTGCTCGTCGTCGACACGGCGACGATCGATCGTCAGTACGAAGATCTCGTGCGACATTTTCCGACTGCGCGAATTTACTATGCAGTCAAGGCGAACCCGTCGCCGCAAGTGCTGACTCTGCTGCGGGACAAAGGCGCGTCGTTCGACATCGCCTCCACATACGAACTGGAGAAGGTGCTTGCGCTCGGCGTGACACCGGACCGCGTCAGCTTCGGCAATACCATCAAGAAGGCAAAAGACATCCGCACGTTCTACCAGAAGGGCGTGCGCATGTTCGCCACGGATTCCGAGGGGGACCTGCGCAACATCGCCAAAGCGGCACCCGGCTCCAGGGTGTACGCGCGCATTCTGACCGAAGGCACGTTGACGGCGGACTGGCCGCTGTCGCGCAAATTCGGCTGCGAGAGCGACATGGCGATGGACCTGCTGATTCTCGCGCGCGACCTTGGCCTGGAGCCGTACGGCGTATCGTTCCATGTGGGCTCGCAACAGCGTGAGATTGGTGCCTGGGACGCGGCACTCGGCAAGGTGAAAGTGATCTTCAACCGCCTCTGGGAAGAAGACGGCATCAAGCTGAAGATGATCAACATGGGCGGCGGTTTCCCCGCGAACTATCTGCAGCGTACCAACGAACTGGCAACGTACGCGGCCGAGATCGCGCGTTTCCTGCACGAAGACTTCATGGATGATATGCCGGAAATCGTCATCGAACCCGGCCGCTCTCTGATCTCGAACGCCGGCGTGCTGGTCTGCGAAGTGGTATTGATCTCGCGCAAGTCGCGTACCGCACTGCATCGCTGGGTGTACACCGACGTCGGAAAATTCTCGGGACTGATCGAGACGCTCGATGAATCGATCAAGTATCCGATTTACAGCGAAAAGAACGGCGAACTGGAAAACGCGGTGATCGCGGGCCCAACCTGCGACAGCGCGGACATCATGTACGAGAACTACAAGTACGGGCTGCCGTTGAACCTCGCAGCTGGCGATCGGTTGTACTGGCTGTCCACCGGCGCGTATACCACGACATACAGTTCGGTGGAGTTCAACGGCTTCCCGCCGCTGAAGGACTACTACATCTAACCCGCGCGCCGGCGCATGTTCGAGCCGGCTTGCTTGTGGCGTCACTTTCTCCAAAAATGGCCGGAAACCTCTAGCCGTCCCGTCCGGAGCGCGTCATGACCTACGCCCCCAGTTCCCGCGCCTTCTACGACGCGGACAGCCACATCATGGAACTGCCCGATTTCCTGCGCGACTACGCGGATCCCGACATACGCGACAGGATTCCGCCGGTGAACTACAGCGCATCGGTGGTCACCGACGATGAAGTCGCCGAGATCGTCGCGCGCGGCGGCCGCCACAGCGAGGCACACAAGGCCGAACTGCTGGCGATGGGCGATCGACTGATCGAAGGCTCCAAAGAGATACAGGCGCTTGGCGCATTCGATCCGACCGAGCGGACGACCGCGCTCGACATGCTCGGTTTCAAGCGCCAGCTCGTGTTCGCCACGCACAGCGTCGCCGTGCCGTTTTCGCCGAGTTCGAAGATGACGCCGGAGGTGCGCTACGGTTCGGCCCGCGCGCACAACCGTGCGATGGGCGATTTCTGCCGCAACGATGCGCGCCTGCTCGGCGTGGGTGTCGTACCGCTCGACGACCCCGCGCTTGCGGTCGCCGAACTCGATCACGCAATCAAACAGGGTTTGAAGGCGGTCTGGATTCCGCATCGTCCGTGCGGTGACAAGGCACCGGGCCACGTCGAATTCGATCCATTCTGGGCACGGCTCACCGAAGCGCGGGTGCCATTCGTGCTGCATGTCGGCGGCGCGCCACTGCAACTGAACAAGGCATGGTCAAACAACGGCCGGCCACCGACGAAGGACTGGCTTGGCGGTGGTGAGAACGTACGCAGCAAAGACATCGCGATCCTGCATGAAGGGCCGGAAACGTTCCTGAGCATGATGCTGATCGACGGCGTATTCGAACGCTTCCCCGGACTACGCGGTGCCAGCGTCGAACTCGGCGCCGGTTGGGTGCCGTCGCTGCTGACGCGTCTCGACTGGGTCGCCGCGCATTGGAGCAAGGCCGACAAAAGCCTGGCCGCGTTCACGCGCAAGCCGTCCGAGCAGTTGACGCAGCAGTGCGCGTTCACGCCGTATGTATTCGAGGACATCGGTGCACTGATCGATCAATCAAATCCCAAGCTGTATCTGTTTTCCAGTGATTACCCGCACATCGAAGGCGGTCGCAATCCGATCGCGCGGTTCGAAAAGTCGCTGGGCGAGCGCGCCGACAGCGTACGCGATCATTTCTACGCAGAGAACTTCCTGCGTATCTTTCCAGACGCTCGCGTGCCCGACGCCCGCGCGGCCTGATCCTAAGAAACGGAGATATTCGATGACACGACTCAAATTCGGCGCGTTCCTTGCGCCGCACCACCCGATCGGAGAACACCCGACATTGCAGTTCCGCCGCGATCTCGATCTTGCCGAGCACCTCGACAAACTCGGTTACGACGAATTCTGGTGCGGCGAGCATCACTCCACCGGTTGGGAAATCATCGCGTCCCCGGAGATGTTTCTCGCCGCGGCCGGCGAGCGCACCCATCGCATCCGGCTTGGAACCGGCGTGGTGTCGTTGCCGTATCACCACCCGTTCAACGTCGCACAGCGCATCGTGCAACTCGATCACATGACCGGCGGCCGGGTGATCTTCGGCTCGGGTCCGGGCGCGCTGCCGTCGGATGCATACATGCTCGGCATCGACCCGATGGTGCAGCGCGATCGGCAGGACGAGGCCATCGGCGTGATTCGCAAACTGCTTCGCGGCGAGCCACGCTTCAGTCACGAGAGCGACTGGTTCACGTTGCGCGATGCGGCGCTGCAACTGTTGCCGTTGCAGGAGGATATGCCGTTCGCGGTGGCTTCGATGGTCAGCCCGTCCGGCATGACCTTGGCCGGCAAGCACGGCATCGGCGTGTTGTCGATCGGTTCGATGTCCACCGCCGGTTTGCAGGCACTGCCACTGCAGTGGAGCTTCGCCGAAGAAGCTGCACAGATCAGCGGCAATTCGGTCGACCGGCGTGACTGGCGCATCGTGATGACATGGCACATCGCCGAAACGCGCGATCAGGCGCGCATCGAAGCGCGCGACGGCCTGCTGCGCTGGCACAACGAATACACGGTCGGCACGCTGATGCGACCGGGCGCCGTCGCATTCAAGGATCCCGACGACGCCGTCGATCAGACGGCGTTTACCGACGGCTCCGCTGCGGTGATCGGCACGCCTGACGATCTCGTCAAGGCGCTGCGGAATATGGTCGCGCTGACCGGCGGCTTCGGTACCGTGATCGGCTTCGCGCATGACTGGGCGAACCCCGAAGCGACGCGCCGCAGTTGGGATCTGATCGCACGCTACGTGATCCCGGAGGTGAACGGCCTGCTGACGAGCTACCGGGAGTCCCAACGCCACGTCATCGAACACCGCGACGTATTCGATCGTGCCGGCGCCGCGGTCGTTTCGAAGATCATGCAGAACGAACGCGCGGCGCGTGCGTTGACCGAAGAGAGCAACGCGCAAACGGCAATGCCGGCGCATCACGCACCAAAGGTCTGAACATCGCGGGGATTCCCAATGAGCGTTGACTCACGGCCGATCGTCTCGACCACGCTCGGCAAATTGCGCGGCGCCACCGAAGGCGACGTACTGGTGTTTCGCGGGATTGCGTACGGCGAATCGACAGAAGGTCCGCGACGTTTCCTGCCGCCCCTTCCCGCCAAGTCATGGAGCGGTGTCCGCGACGCGGTCGAATTCGGTCCGATCTGTCCACAGCGCGGCGCACTGGCCGGTAACTCGCTGGCTGACGAGCGCACCATCGGTCCGCTGCCGCAACTGGCCCTCAGCGAGGATTGTCTTTCGCTGAATGTGTGGACGCCGGCCGTCGACGACGGCGGCAACCGACCGGTATTGTTCTGGCTGCATGGGCGCGGCTTCGCAGAAGGTGCCGGATCGGAAGGCTGGTACAGCGGCGCGCCGCTGGCAAAACGCGGCGATGTGGTCGTCGTCACCATCAATCACCGCCTCAACATATTTGGTTATCTGCACCTGGCGGACATCGGCGGTGAGGCGTTCTCGGGATCCGGCGTCGCCGGAATGCTCGATGCGGTGCTCGCGCTGCAATGGGTGCGGGACAACATTGCCGCATTCGGTGGAGACCCGGACAACGTGACGATTTTCGGTGAGTCAGGTGGCGGCGCAAAGGTCAGCACGCTGCTCGCGCTGCCGCAGGCGAAGGGACTGTTCCACAAGGCCGTGATCCAGAGCGGACCCGGTATCCGGGGTGTCGAGCCGGCGGCCGCCACCGAGTTCGCCGAGCGGGTGCTCACGCACTTCGACCTATCCAGCAACAATGTTGCGGCGTTGCAGCAGGTCCCCGCGGATGCGCTGAGCCGAGCCGTAGCAGACCTGCTTGGTGCCGGCCCCGGCGGTGCGATGCTGCTGGCGCCGGTCGTCGACGGACAAGTCTATCCTGCGCATCCGTTCGATCCCGCGGCCGCCGCGACGGCGGCGAACATTCCGTTGCTGATCGGCACGAACAAGGACGAGGCAGCGCTGTTCGCGGCCGCCGATCCGAAGCGCCGAAAACTCTCCGACGCGGAACTGCAAGAGCGCCTCAAACGACTCGTTGGCGAGCGGAGCGAAGCGATCCTCGCCGTATATCGCCGCACCCGGCCCGACGACTCTCCGTGGGATCTATACATCGGCATCAGCAGTGAGAGCATGCGACTGCGTTCGATTCAACTGGCGGAGCGCAAGATCGCCGGTGGGCCCGCAGCCGTGTACATGTATCTTTTCACTTGGGAGAGCAATGCCCTGGGTGGATTATTCAAGGCCGCGCATGCGCTCGAAATCCCGTTCGTGTTCGACAATCCAGACATCGCGCCGTTCACCGGTGACCGGCCCGACCGCTACGAACTGGCCGCATCGATGAGTCAGGCGTGGATCGATTTCGCGCGCCACGGCGATCCCAATCACGCGACCCTGCCGCGTTGGCAACCCTATGACGTGCAGCAACGCGCGACGATGATCTTCGACGTGCCGTGTCGCGTCGAAAACGACCCGCGCAGGGAAGAGCGACTGGCGTGGAACGGCGAGCCCGCATCGCGTCTGTTCTGAATTTACGGGCGCTACGCCGTGCAATACGACTACCTGATCGTCGGCGCTGGCTCGGCGGGTGCGACCCTTGCCGGACGGCTGTCGGAGCATGCTTCGACGCAGGTCATGCTCATAGAAGCGGGCCCGGACCATCGTAGCGCCGATGCGCCCCAGGCAATGCGCAGTCCGAACCCATCGGTCCTCATCAATGCACCGGAATACGAGCGATTCCGCTGGGACACGCTGCGGGCGCGCCGAACCCGATCGCAGGAACCGCGCCTCTACTGGCGCGGCCGCGGACTGGGTGGCAGTTCGACGATCAACGGCCAGATTGCGATCCGCGGCGTGCCGGAAGACTATGACCGATGGGACGCGGCCGGATGCAGCGGTTGGGGATTCGCCGATGTGTTGCCGTTTTTCAATCGGTTGGAAACGGATTTGCGCTACGGCAGCGCCGCGTATCACGGCGACAGCGGGCCGATTCCGATCTACCGCGCGCCGATGTCGCACTGGGGCGCCGTCGACCTGGCGCTCGGCGAGGCGGCGATCGATCTGGGCTATCCGTGGGCACCGGATCATAACGCGCCCGGCGCACTCGGCGTGTCTCCGTATGCGATCAACAGCCGCAACCATCGTCGTGTCAACACCAATGACGCGTACCTCGACCCGCATCGAGGCCGCAACAACCTCGCGATCCTCTGCGATACCCAGGTGGATCGCGTGCTGTTCGATCACGATCGCGCGGTCGGCGTGCGGTGCAGAACGCACGGCACGTGGCGCGACGTGTTTGCCAACGAGATTATCCTGGCCGCGGGCGCAATCCACAGCCCGCCTATCTTGATGCGCTCCGGCGTCGGGCCAGCCGATCATCTGAGCGAAATGCAAATCGCGGTACGCGCGGCGTTGCCCGTCGGCGACGGCTTTCAGGACCATCCCATCGCAGCGCTGCCGATCGTCCTGAAGGAAGCGGCGAACCCGCCGCCTGACTTTCGCCATACGAATTGTTGCGTTCGCTATGCGTCCGGCATCGGCGACGCCGGCCCGGGCGACATGATGCTGGTCGCGATGAACCGCCTCGGCGACGGTCTCGGTCGCCACGCACGCGCGCCGTCCGCCAACTTCGGGCTGCTGGGTGTGTGGGTGAATCAATGCGCCTCGCGTGGCACGATTCGTCTCGAATCGATCGATCCGCTGGCGCAACCAATCATCGAAGAGAACATGCTCGACGACCACAGCGACGTGCTGCGGATGCGAGACGGCATCAAGCGACTGATGGATCTCGCGCGCCAGCCGAGCTTCGGTGAGATTGCAGAACTGATCGCAACGGGTGTCTCGGGCGACGATTTCGAGACGCTCGACTCCGACGCGACGATCGACGCATGGGCACTGCACAATGTCGGCGATGCACAACACGGCACCAGTAGTTGCCGCATGGGCGCGGCCGATGACCCATCGACCGTCGTGGATCCGCAGTGTCGGGTACTCGGATTTCAGGGACTGCGTGTCGTCGACGCCTCCATCATGCCGAGCGTACCCTGCGCGAACACCCATCTGACGACCGTGATGATCGCCGAATACATCGCGGACCAGCTCAAAGGAAACTGATGTGGCCGACTCACTGCAGGATCAATTGCGCAAGGCAGGCCTCGTCAACGAAAAGAAGCTGAAGAAGGCCCAGCGCGTAAAGCACGCGGCGGAGATGGAGCGTAAGGCCCACGGCCCCGCCAGTGACGATGCGGCCGTCGCCGCACAGCGGACGCGTGCCGAGAAAGCGGCGCGGGATCGCGCGCTCAACGAACAGCGCGACCGACAAGCGAACTCGAAAGCATTGGCGGCGCAGGTCAGGCAACTGATCGAACTGAACCGGCAACCGCGCGACGGGGGCGAAATCGCCTTCAATTTCAAAGACGGCAGCACCATCAAGAAACTGTTTGTCACGAAGCGCCATCAGACCCATCTGGTAGAAGGTCGGCTCGCGATCGTCAAGCTCGACGAAAAATACGAGCTGGTGCCGACCTCGATCGCGCAGAAGATTCGCAGCAGAGACAAGATCAGCGTGATCGTCTGCAACGATGTGATCTCAACATCTGACGCGGACGCCGACGATCCGTATGCGGATTACCAGATACCGGACGATTTGGACTGGTAATCCGCGGGCTTGTTCGCGCTACGCCGACCTGATCCGGCGAGCAACCGGCTGCTCCAACCCCTGGCTGCTCAGATAGTCGTCGTAGTTTCCGTTGAAATCGACGATACCCTCCCGCGTTAGCTCGATGATGCGCGTGGCAAGCGAAGCAACGAATTCGCGGTCGTGGCTGACGAAGATCAACGTGCCGGGATAGTTTTCCAGCGCCAGGTTCAACGCCTCGATCGATTCCATGTCCAGGTGGTTGGTCGGTTCGTCCATCAGCAGGATGTTCGGCTTCTGCAGCATCAGCTTGCCGAACAGCATGCGGCCTTCTTCGCCGCCGGAGATCACTTTCACCGACTTGTTGCTGTCTTCCTTCGAGAACAGCAACCGCCCCAAGGTCGCGCGCAGCGTTTGTTCATCGTCATTCTTCTGCTTCCACTGACGCATCCACTCGAACAGTGTCACGTCGGTCTCGAAGTCGTCGCCGCGATCCTGCGCGACATACCCGATCTCCGCATTCGCTGACCATTTCACGATACCGCGATCCGGTTCGAGCTGGCCGACCAGGCATTTCAGTAACGTCGTCTTGCCGATGCCGTTGGGGCCGATGACCGCAATGCGTTCGCCGACTTCCACCATCAGATCGAGATTCTCGATCAGCGGTTCATCGTAACCCTTCGTCAGACCTTCGAGTTCCAGCGCAAGCCGATACAGCTTCTTGTCCTGATCGAAACGGATGTACGGGCTGACCCGACTCGACGGTTTCACCTCTTCGAGTTCGATCTTCTCGATCTGACGTGCGCGTGATGTCGCCTGACGCGCTTTCGACGCGTTGGCCGAGAAGCGGCTGACGAACGCCTGCAGATCGGCAATCTGCGCCTTCTTCTTCGCGTTGTTCGCCAGCATGCGTTCGCGCACTAACGTCGAGGCCGTCATGTACTGATCGTAGTTGCCGGGATAAACGCGCAGCTCGCCGTAGTCGAGATCGGCCATATGCGTGCAGACGCTGTTCAGGAAATGGCGATCGTGGGAAATGATCACCATCGTCGAGTTACGTTCGTTCAACACGCCTTCGAGCCAGCGGATCGCATTGATGTCGAGGTTGTTGGTCGGCTCGTCGAGCAGCAACACATCGGGATCGCCGAACAACGCCTGGGCGAGCAGTACGCGCAGTTTCCAGCCCGGTGCGACGCCGCTCATCAATCCTTCGTGTTGTTCCAGCGATATGCCGACCCCCAGCAGCAGTTCGCCGGCGCGCGCCTCGGCGGTATAACCATCGAGTTCGGCGAACTCCACCTCGAGATCGGCAACCCGCATGCCGTCTGCCTCGCTCATTTCAGCCAATCCGTAGATCCGGTCACGCTCTTCCTTGACGTCCCACAGCCGGGCATGCCCCATGATCACGGTGTCGAGTACGCGAATGTCCTCGAAGGCGAATTGATCCTGGCGCAGCTTACCCAGCCGAACATCAGGCTCGATCGAAACATTGCCGGCGGTCGGGGCCATGTCGCCACCGAGGATTTTCATGAAGGTCGACTTGCCGGAACCGTTTGCGCCGATGAGCCCGTAGCGATTACCTTCGCCGAACTTGACGGAGACGTTTTCGAACAACGGCTTCGGGCCGAACTGAATCGTGAGGTTTGCAGTAGAGATCACAGGTTGGGGTTCCGTCGAGTTTGGGTCGATTCAAAGTCCCGGATGACCCGAATCAACGGCGCCGGAACGTAAGCGGGCGCCCTTTTATCATTTTCGCCGAAACGATGCCAACGAAATCCAGATACCGACCGATACAGCCAGCCGACCGGGGCTGCTCAGACAATCAGACCGATCAGCGCCAGGGCAATGCCGATTCCAAGGCCCGCGAACACTGCGCGCCGTGCAAGCGATACAGTTGCATCATGTGCGGCGCGCAATTCGAGCAGCATCGGCACCAGCGTGGTGTAAACACGCACCCGAATCAACTCGCGGCTGCGGCGGTCGCCGGCCACCTCACCGGCCCTCTGAGCCAGTTGTTTGGCAACCGACTTCAGCAGGCGTTCGCTCTCGGCGACGCGCCGGCCGCACGCGGCGCGGGTCTGAAACGAGACCAATGGACTGCGCAACGCTCGATTGAGATCGGTCAGCAGATCGGCATCGGATTCGACGGCAGCCACAGTGACGTTCCCCTACTGCTCTGGCGCGAGATGACACAGGCTAACCATCCGCCACAGCGGCTGCACGAGCGCGCGAAGTCAAAGATGAACGCTGTCACGAATTTACCGGCGGCACCCAGGTCGGAATCAGATTCGTCGCGTAGGCAATCGTGGCCGTCGTCAACGCGTGACGACGCCGAAAGTTATCGGCGGCTTCCGGGGGCGGCGCGCGCGAAACCTGCCACGACTCGAATCCGTCGTACCAGGTGCACAGCAGCATGATGCCGCGCGCCGCTCGACGATCGCTCTGACAGAACAATCCCTGCGGTTCAGCTCGATACGCATCGGTCGCCTCGAATGTCATCCAGGCCTGGGACGACAGCCGCACAATCTCATCGACATCGGCGTTGCGCACGTCGAAGAAGCGAAATACATACAGGCCCGGACGCGTCAGCGGTCGGGTGTCGTTCGGTCGCACTGTGGCACGTAGTAGGTGCTGCTCCCCAATCAGGCACGGCGCGTCAGCCAGGCGCGAATTCAACAGCGCGATGTGTTCGACATTGGTTTCGGCGGACGTCATCAACACAATTTCGTTCGACGCGATGCCGAACAATCCGGACCAGGCGCCCCAGCACCGTATTCCGAGCGGATCCACCTGCGGTAGCGTCGCTGAAGCAAGGTGCTCGGCGAGCGGTTGCCAGTTGCGCTCGCGCCCCTTCAATCGCGTGAAGCAGAAGGTCGCGGACGAAGGCATCACAAGGACTTCCACGCCAGCGGCTCGGCGGACCACGCAGTGTGGCGCAACGGGGTCATGCGCAACACGGTCGGTTTGCCCGTGAACACATCCACCGACGCGTATTGCGGATACTTGCCGCGAAGCGCCGCTGCAATGCCGTCGAGCGGCGCCGACGGGCCGACTACGACCTCCGCGTCCGCGTCGATGCGCAGCCACCACAGGCGCCGCCAATCGGCATCATAGTGATCGAGCAGCAGACTGACCGACGCATTGCGCGCGACATTGCTGATGCGTTGGAGCTCGCTCGAGACGGCACTGCGCTTTGCCTTGCCGTCAACGGGGGAATAGATCGTGCCGTCGACGGCAACGAACACAATCGGTACCTGATGCGGCCGCCCGTCTGCGCCGATGCTCGCGAGCCGAGCGACTGGCGAGACTGCCAGCACGTGCGCCTGTTGTTGCGGAGTCAGCTGCACGGCCTTCCCTCCAGGTGACAGTACCGTATCAGCATATGGAAAGAGGGTCAGAGCGACTCTGACCCCCTTTCTTCATCAATCCGAGTCCGCTTCGTCGGGGTCCACCCACAGCGGCGCCCACGGTTTGCAGTACGCAATGTACGCGGCACCGCGCACTTCGATCGGCGTGCGTGGTTCGGCTTCTTCGACCTTCGATTTCGACCAGACACCGAGCGGTGCCATGCCTTTGTTGTCGCGGTTCATCGACCATCCATTGCCATGAAGCTCAGCCATGTCTCATCCCTTTACATAGTCGGCGGAGGAAATGTAGGGGAGCCCCTCCTGGAAGAACGTTAACCTCGTCGCAGATTCTCATTCCGTGCGAAGCGGGTCTCGCGCGGTCATCTTAGCGCTCCGAAGCGGAACGGCAACCCCCTTGCCCGGCAGCACGACCGCAATCGTTCTTCGGTTGCGTTCGCGCCCCTCTTTGGTCGCGTTGGTGGCGATCGGCCTGGTTTCACCATAGCCTTTCATCGAAACGCGTGCGGCGTCGATCCCAAGATCGTCGATCAGCACCTTGGCAATCGCCCTGGCGCGCCGGTTCGACAACTCGAGGTTGTACGCCGCCGAGCCGCGATCGTCGGAATGACCCTCGATGAGGACGCTGGTTTCCGGGTATTGGGTCATCAACGCCGCGACTTCGGCAAGCGCCTCCTGAGGATCACCGACGAACTTCGTCGAATCCGTCCGAAACGCGAGCTTCAGCGTGAATTCCTGAGCGACCGACAAACGGGGCCGACACCCGGTCGCATCGACCGGCTCGCCGAACGGACTGCCCGGACACAGGTCGTTCGGCGAATCGACGCCGTCGCCGTCACTGTCCGCCGGCGGGGCTGTCGGCTCTGGAGCGACCGCATCGGCGTAGGCCGCCGGTTCGGCCGCTTGCTTCTCGTCTGCGGCAGCCGCGGAGGTCTCGGACGCCGTCGAAGCCGTCACGCGGTCTTGCGGCGCCTCGCCACATGCGCCAAGCAGGATCATCAAAAGGCCGAGCCATCGAGCGGAAACTCGAGTTCGATTTCGGCTCGTTTTGCAACGGCTTCGATTCACGCGGCGGTATCCTGGAACTGCAATTCGTACAAGGTACGGTATACGCCAGGACGCGCCAGCAATTCGTCGTGGGTACCAATCTCTTTGACCTCGCCATGCTGCAGCACGAGCACCCGATCAGCCTCCTGAATCGTCTGCAAACGGTGTGCAATCACGATCGACGTGCGTCCCTGCGTCAAGACGCGCAATGCGTCCTGGATCAGCAGTTCGGTTTCGGTGTCGATGCTCGCAGTCGCTTCGTCCAACACCAGGATTTCCGGATCTGCCGCGAGCACTCGCGCAAATGCCAGCAACTGACGCTGCCCCTGCGACAGGTTCTGCCCGCGCTCGACGAGCGGCTCGTCGTAACCTCGCCCAAGCCGTGCGATGAACTCGTGCGCGTGTACCAGCTTCGCGGCACGTTCGACCCGCATGCGCGAGATGCCCGGATTTCCAAGGCTGATATTGTCAGCGACGCTGCCGGAGAACACATGAAAATCCTGCAGCACGATGCCGATCCGCCGGCGGACCTCTGCCGACGGAATGTCCATCAAATCGACATCGTCGAGGAACATCTGCCCGTGCGCGAAGTCGTAGAAGCGCGCCAACAACCGAATGATGGTGCTCTTGCCGGATCCGGTCGCGCCGACGATCGCCAGCTTCTCGCCCGGTTCAATGTGAAACCAGAGGTCCTTCAGCACGCGTGGCCCGTTCGCGTACGCGAAGTTCAGGCCCCGGACGTCGACGGCGCCGCGCAGACGCGCCGGTAGTAACGCAGGCGTGGGCGGTTCGTGGATCCGTTCGTCCCAATCGAGCGCCTGGAAGATGCGCTCCGCACTGGCCATCGCGCGAAACAGCACATTGTATTGTTCTCCGACCGCGACGATCGGCCGAAACAGCATATCGATGAATTGCGTGAACAACACGACGCTGCCGAGCGAAATCGTCTGCTGCAATGCATGGCCGCCTCCAAACCAGATGATCACGCCGACCGCCGCCGACCCCAGACTGTCGATGAACGCACCGTAAAACGTCTCCAACTCGACCGCACGGTTCTCCTCGCGGCGATTCTCCTGATTGATTTCGGTGTAACGCGCGAGGTTGCGTGCCTCGCGACGATTCAGCTGCACCACGACGATGCCCGACAGGTTCTCCTGCAGATTCTGATTGAGCTGCGAGATGCTCTGCCTGATCGCCCTGTACACCGTCCGGGTGCCGCGCCGGAACAGGTAGGTTGCAACTGCCACGATCGGAGCCGCCAGCATCAGAATGCCAGTCAGACTCGGATCGATCGCGAGCATCAGTGATACCGCGACGAAGAACGGCACGAACTCGCCGATCAGCACGCCGAATCCGGACAGCAGTTGAAACAGCACTTCAACGTCGTTCGTCACGCGCGTCATCACGCGACCGACCGCAACGTGGTCGTAGAACGATGCCGGACGCGTTTCCAGATGCGCGAACAGGTCGTAGCGAAGATCGCGCAACGCGCCAAGCACGGACTTTGCCAGCGACACCCGATGGTAGTGTGCGGCGATCGCCCAGGCGGTCGTCACCGCCATGTACAACACGCACGCAGCCAGCAGATGCGAGGCGCCAGTCGCCGTCGCGAGCCAGTTCGTCAGTGCATTCATACCGAAATCCGGCAGCGCTACCGGGCGTTGCGAAAGCAGCGAGTCGATGACGACGCGCGACACGATCACCGGCATCAGAATTGCGAACACAGATGCAATGAGCACGAGCAGACCGCTGATCGCGGCTTGCCGCCAGTGCGGCTTCACCCACCGGAGCAGTCGCGCGATCAAACGCGCATTGAACGACTTGCCGGCCAGTTCCGCGTCGAACACCGCATAGTCGCGCGGGCGATTCATCCGCCACCCGCCTCTGCGTCCTGCAGCGCCGACAACAGACGGCCCCGGCGACGTTGAGCCGCTTCGAGATCCGCATACCAGCCGCCAGCGGCAAGCAACTCGTCATGACTGCCGATTTCGGCAATCGCCCCGTCCGCGAGCACGATGATTCGATCGGCATGGCGCGCCGTCGAAACGCGATTCGACACGAGGATCGTCGTCATGCCGCGGCGCACGGCGCGCAGGCGTCGCAGGATGTGTTCTTCGGTCTCGGTATCGACACTCGAAAAGCAGTCGTCGAGGATCAGTACCGACGGTGTTCTGATCAATCCGCGCGTCAACGTCGAGCGTTGCTTCTGACCGCCCGACAACGTCACACCCCGTTCGCCAACGGGCGTATCGAGGGCGTCTGCGAACGCGACGATCGTGTCGTGCAGGTCTGCATCGCCCGCCGCCGACCAGATCAGCGCGTCGTCGCGCTCGGGGTCGTCATAGCTCAGGTTGTTCCGCAGCAGGTCGGCGAACAGAAACGGATCCTGCGGCACCATCACCACCTGATGGCGCAGTTGTCCAAGCGGATAGTCACGAACGTCGCAGCCGTCGATCAACACCGTTCTCGACGGTGGATCCAACAACCTGACAAGACAGCGCAACAATGTCGTCTTGCCGGTGCCGACGCGGCCTAGCACAGCGATGGTCTCGCCGACTGCGATGTCGAGATCGATGCCGGCGAGCACCTCGCGCCCGCCCGGATAGCTGTATCGCAAACCGTGCAGCTGAATGTGACCCCGAATCGTGGGCGGCACCCCGGCAACGCTTCGATCGGCAATCTCGGGCGCGTGGTCCAGCACTTCGAACAAGCGCTTCGCGCCGGACGCACCCTGTTGCCACAGCGTCACCATCTGCCCGGCCTGGCGAACCGGCCACAACACCATCGATACGTAACTGAAGAACGCGGTGAACGTGCCGATCGACAGGTCGCCCGACGACACCAGGTGACCGCCATAGCCGAGGATGATCACCGTCGAGAACGCGCCGACCCACGGCATCACACCCTGGATGAACGAATTCGTCCGCGCCAGCGTCATGAAGCGCGTCGCGTACTCGAGGTTCACGGAATCGAAGCGCTCGATCTCGCGATGCTCCTGCACCAGCGCCTGTACGGTGCGAATGCCGTTGAGGTTTTCCTGCACCTGTTCCGACATCGATGCGAAACCCTGCTGCACCGCGAGCGATCGCGCATATACGCGCCGGGCGAGCCGCCAGCCGAGCAGCAGCAGCACCGGCAGCGGCATCAGCAACAACAACGTGAGTTTCGGTGCGAGCGCGAACATGCACGCAAGGCCGATCAACGCGGAAAAAATGATTACGAGGATCGTGCGCAGCCCCATGCCGACCAGTTGACGCACGAGATTGATGTCGTTGATCGCGCGCGCCATCAGGTCGCCGGTCGGATAGCGTGCGAAAAAGCTCGGCCCCTGATGTTGTAGACAGTCGTAGACACGTCTGCGCAGGTCGTACGCAACCGCCACGCCAATACGACGAATCACGCGCCGGCTGGCCACAACGCAGCCAAACCGCGCCACGACGCACAGCGTGATCGCCAACACCGGCCACGCGAGCGAAGCCCGCGCCGAGGCAACGTCCGCGGCCCCGGCGGCAACGCGCGTGCTGCCGGCGACGATGTGGTCGATGGCCTGCCGCAGGAACAGCGGAATCGTCGCCTCGAAACCGCGCGCCGCCACCAGCCCGAAAATGCCACCCCAGAACGGCACCCGATAGCGATCGTGATACGGCAACAGGCGCCGCAGCGGTGAACTCATGAATGTTCCAAGGCCAATGGGGAAGACCAAATGACAGCGCGCCGCTCCAGCCGTTGAACAACCGACTGCTGAAGCCGCGCGCGAACGACATGATAAAGCGAAATCGAGGTGCCGCCAAAACGCTCCGGAACGGACCGCAACGATCCGTCTTCGGATCAGTCGTCGCGAGGATCGATCGCAGCCCGCAGGTGACGCGCGATGGCTTCCACATCCACCCGCTGGCTGGTATCGACGTTCAGCACCGTTTCATCGGTGACGCTCGGCGGTTCGTAGTGACTCGACTGCGCCTCGAGCACATCGACATCGGCCTCGGACGGATCGTCGTTCGCGCGATTGCGGGTCGAGATGCGTTCGACGAGCACGTCGTGGGGCGCGAAACAGTGCACGACGAGGCACGCAACGCCGCGGCGACGGGCCTCGGTACGAAACGACTCGCGGCGCGCGACGGTCAAGCACGTCGCATCGACGATCACGCGCGCGCCGCCGTCGACCAGCGCGCGCGCCGAGCGCGCCAGGTGCGCATACAACGCGTCGGTCGCCTGCGGCGCATACAGGCCCTGATCGAGTGGCGAGGCGCTGCGTTGCAACGGCTTCAGCGCGGCCATGCGCTTGCGCTCGACGTCGGAGCGAATCCGAATCGCACCGACGCGTTCGACCAGCCGCTTCGCAAGCCACGATTTACCCGAACCCGATACGCCGCACATCACGATCATTGCGGGTCGCGGCCAGAGTGTGTCTGCCTTTTCGACGATGTTCGCGACGGCGAGCGCGAAGTCGAGGTGCGTATCGAAGCGTCGGAGCAACTCGACGTCGTCGGATCGCTGCGCCTGCAATGCCGCCACCTTGGCGCGCACCAACGAACGGTACACGAGGTAGAAGTCGAGCAGCGCGCCACCGGCATAGTCGCCGGATTGTTCGAGATACCGATCGAGGAACGCATAGCCCAGATCGGCGCGACCGCGCACGCAACAGTCCATCGTCAGGAATGCCACATCGCTGATCAGATCGATCCAACGCAAGGATTCACTGAATTCGATGCAGTCGAATGCATGGATGGCGTCGTCGAGCTTCACCAGATTCGACAGATGCAGATCACCATGACACTCACGTACGAACCCGCTCTGAAGGCGCTGATCCAACAACGGAGCGAGTTGGGCATGCCGCGCGGCGCTCCAGGCATCGAGCACGTCGACGCGCTCGCGACGATGCATCGAGAACGCGGACTGCCGAATCTGCACGAAGTTCTCGCGTACCGGTTCGAGCACCGCATCTGGCGTGCCGAAGCCGACATCCGCTGCGGCAATCGGCAGCGTAGCGTGCACCCGCGCCAGCGCCGCGCCGAACTCGGCAAGTTCAGCGGTTGGCAACTGCGCCGCCTCGAGCCGTCGGTCGAGTTGCATTTCGGAGGGAAAGCGGCGCATGCGGACCGCATAGTCGATGACATCCCCATCATCAGGCGCGCCGGATTCAGCGGCGCCGGCGCCCGCAAACCGGACACGACCGTTCGCGCGCATCACCGGCAGGACATCGACATACAACGATTCTGCAAAGCGGCGATTCAGCCGCAACTCCGCCTCGCAGAACCGCTGGCGGCGCTCCAAGGTGGAGAAGTCGAGAAAACCGAAATCGACCGGTTTTTTGATTTTGTACGCGTACTCACCCGCCAACAAAACCCATGAGATATGGGTTTCGATCAATTCGACGGATTCGCAACGATGCGGGTACGCATCGGCCCGCATCAACTCCTGCAGAAATGGCGGCGTGGTCTGTGTCAGGCTAATTGGCGCCGGTTTCGCTCGGCCGAATTGACCAGAACATCGAGTACTTCGAACACGTCCGCACGCTTGAAACGCGGATTGTCGCGAATTTTGGTATCGAAGAATTCGAGGTATGAGATGTCGTTCACATCGCCCCCGCCCTGCCACTCTGCCCACGCGCGAAAGAGCGCGGCTTCATCGTGCCTGGTCACGAGCCCTCCTGTGTCTGCGTCGTCCCCGACCCGATGTTCACCAATCGGCCGGCACCCCCCAATAAGGGGTTCCCGAAGCGACGCCGGCCGACCGGAGGCGGTGTGGCTCAACGCTGCTCCGTGCCGCGGCCGCGCGGCAACGATACGACGGTGGTTGCGACCTGGCCGTTCAGATCCATCAACTGTTCGGCCAGATCGGCGCCCTCGACAAGGCGCTCGATGAAGCGTTTGATCGCATCGTAGTCGAAGCTGTCGCACGCTTGCTCGAGGGTGTTCAGTGCGCCGCGCAACTCGGACCACGGTACGAAACGCTCCTGCGCGCGCATGATCTTGCGATGTTCGGTACCCGACGACGCATCGGCAATCAGCAATTCCTCATGCAGCTTTTCTCCGGGCTGCAGGCCGGTGAACCGAATCTCGATGTCACCCTCGGGATGCTCCGCGTCGCGGATCGTATAGCCCTTCAGACGGATCATACGCCGCGCGAGATCGACGATTCGCACCGGCTCGCCCATATCGAGCAGGAATACGTCGCCGCCCGTCGCCATCGCGCCCGCCTGCAGCACCAGCTGCGCGGCTTCAGGTATCGTCATGAAGAACCGCGTAACATCGGGATTCGTGACCGTGACCGGACCGCCGGATTCGATCTGCTCCAGAAATAACGGCACCACCGATCCGGACGAACCCAGCACGTTGCCAAATCTCACCATCGAAAACCGGGTGCCGTGCGCGTGCGCCTGCAAGGCCTGCAGCACCAGCTCCGCGAGGCGTTTCGAGGCGCCCATCACGTTGGTCGTGCGGACCGCTTTATCGGTAGAAATCAGAATGAAGTTCGTCACACCGGCTTCCAGCGCGGCTTCCGCGGCATACAGCGTGCCGAACGTGTTGTTCTTCAGGCCCTGGATGACGTTGCGCTCGACGAGGCTGACGTGTTTGTAGGCCGCCGCATGATAGACGGTGTCGATCTGGTAGCTGGCGAACGTACGCCGCAGGAGTGCCGCGTCGGTGACGGAACCGAGCACGGCCAACGTTGGCACGTCGAGATCGTGGCGCTCGACAATCGCGCGCAACTCGCGATGAATTTCGTAGAGCCCGAACTCGTTCTGGTCCAGCAGCACCAGCAACCGCGGCGCCCCGTGCACGATCTGGCGACATAGTTCCGACCCGATCGAGCCACCGGCACCGGTGACCAGCACCGCGTTGGCCCGCACGCAACCGAACAGCAACTGTGGCATCGGCGCGACGGCGTCGCGGCCCAGCAGATCTTCGACTGCAACATCGCGCGTGTTCGCAACCGTTTGTCCTCCGACGAGGTCGGCGAGATCCGGGATCAACCGAACATGGACCGCGAACGGTTCGAGAAATTCGATGATGCGTTTGCGATCGGCCGCAGCGGTAGACGGAACCGCGACGAGCACCTCGCGTGCCTGCGTGTCGTTGATCAAACCCGGCAACGAGCGGGGCGGATAGACGTACACGCCGTTGATCGTGCGCCGCTGCAGCAGCGGATTGTCGTCGAGGAACGCCACCGGCACCCGATCACCCTGCTGCAGCAAGGTTCGCGCGAGTTCGACCCCGCTCGTGCCGGCACCGTAGATCACCACCGGCGCCTTGGCGCGAAACCGCTTCGCGAGCCAATTGAAATAGCCACGCACGGCGAAGCGGGTACCACCCACATAAGCGAACGAGATCAACCAGAAGATGATCGGCACCGAACGTGGGAAGCCCGGCAGCTTGGCCATATAAGCGACGGCACTGATCCCGATCGCCGTGATCGTCACGCCCTTCACCACCGCGAGCAGTGCGTGATTGTCCATGTAGCGGACGACCTGTCGATATAGCCCGAGACGCACGAACACCGGAATGCAGATCAACGCACTGGTGACGAACGCCGGCCAGAAATGCGCAACGCTCGGTGATATCTCCCCAAGGCGCAGCGCCAACGCCGACCACAGCGCGACCGGTAGCATCACCGCGTCGGTGAACAGCGCGATCAATTGCTTCTTGCGACGCGACAGTTGTTCGACCGCGCCGATCAGGAATTCCGATACAGTCGGTTTCACGAGACGATCACTCCGTCATCAGGGTAACCCGCGCGCATTCGTATCGACGCGATCAGCAACGGGATCGGCGCAGCGACGGTCAACGCTAGACCCCACTCGGGAACCGCCACAGAAAGCCATGTCAGCGGCATCAACCAGGCGATGGCAAAACCCGTGAACATGGTCGTGGTCCGTCCATGACCGAAGCGCCGCGCGCATTTCTGATACAGGTGACTGCGATGCGCCGACGCAAAGCTCTGACCCGTTACGATTCTGACACAGAGCGTGTAAGTGGCGTCAAACCAGAATCCGGCGAGCAGTATCAGCGACGCGATCAACGGGAGCTGATCGCGCGCATCCAGTGTCAGCCCGGTCGCGCCGATCACGAGTCCCAGCAGTCCGCTGCCGACGTCGCCCATGAAGATTCGCGCTGGCGCCAGATTGAAGTAGAGAAATCCAATTGCCGCACCGAGCAGAATCCAAAGAAAGCCGGTCGTAAATGCCGCCGAATGACCGATCGCCAGCGCACCGACACAATAAATCACGCACTGAGTCGCCGCCAGGCCATCGATCCCGTCCATGAAATTGTAGAGATTCACCAGCCATAACAGCAGCAGGAAATCGAGACCGAACACCAGCCACGCCGGGTTGATCGAGATCGGGGTAATCACCAGTGGAATCGCGATCGGAATCACACTCAGAACCAGCGCTACCGCGATGCATTGGATCGGCAATCGCACGCGTGGCGTGAGATCGTGCAGATCGTCGACGACACCGAGTATCACCAGTGTGCCGCCACCGCCAAGGGCCGCCCAGCACAACGGGTCCTGTCCAATGCGATAGACGCACCACGCCAACACCGGCAGCGCGATGGAAACGCCCCCCAGTGTCGGCGTTGGGGTACTGTGCGAGCTGCGCGCGTTCGGAATCGCCAGTATGGAACGACGCCTCGCAACACCTATCAACAGGCGTGCCAGTAAAGCGGCGGTGATCGCGGCAACGAACGCGGGCATCATCGCCGCGACCGCCACCAGCCGACGACCTCATCGATCGCGTCCGACTGCGATAACGCCGGCGCCCAGGCCAACACGGTGCGCGTCTGAGTATCGTCGACAACGAGCGGCTCAAACAACCGCTCGAACATCGCTTGACGACCGCTGATGGTCGTTGCGGTGCGAATCAGGGCGCGCGGAATCGACACGAGGCGCGGTGCATGGCCGAATGCGCGTGCCATCTGGGTGACCAGTTCCCGTACCGAGCAATCACCATCGTCCCGCGCGTGCAGAATCCGCCAGTCCGCGCTGTCTCGCCCCGCGATCGTCAACAGATCGACGAGATTCGATCGAGCAATCAGGCTGCGCGGCGCGACGGCGCAGCCCAACGGCAATGGCCAGCCGCGTGCCACCGCGTCCAGCAAGGTCGCGAAATTGCCCTTGACCCCGGGGCCGTACACCAGCGGAGGACGCACGACGGTGACTCGTGTCGAACCAGGGCGTTGGGCATCCCGCAGATGACGCTCCGCTTCGAGCTTGGTTTGCGCGTAGACGTCTTTTGGGTCGGGTTCATCGTCGACATCGAGCGGCACCTGGCTGACATCGCCGAGCACTTTGATGCTGCTCAGATGGATGAACCGTTCGACGAAGTTGCGTTGCGCCGCTGCAAACAGCAGACGTGTCGCGGCGACGTTATCCCGCCGATACAATTCGTAGCGCTCGAGCTCCGTTCCTCGATCATCGCGATGCGCGCGGCCGGCAAGGTGGTAGACGATGTCTACGCCATCCATCCAATCATCGAGCTGCGCCGCACTCACCGCGGCCAGATCACCGCAGTGGATCACATCCGGATTGGAGCCGGCGATCGAGCCGCGACAGACGGCGCGGACCTGCCAGCCAAGCGCCATCAGGCGCTCGCGCAGCGCGCTGCCGATGAAGCCGCCGGCACCGGTCACCAGCGCCAGCCTCATGCGCGAATCAGCTCGTCATAGATCAGAAATGTATCGCGCACGACATCTTCAATGGAGTACAGCGCTTCGGCGCGCTCGCGCGCCGCCCGCCCGAGTCTCGCGCGCAGTACCGGGTCCAGGCCCAACCGCACCATCGCGTCCGCCAGTGCGGCACTGTCACGCGGTTCCACCAGCAGCCCGGTGATGCCGTCACGCACAACCTCGCGACAACCCGGCACGTTCGACGCAATCATCGGCCGACCGATGCCCGACGCTTCGAGTAACGATTTGGGCAATCCTTCGCGATACGACGGCAGACATACGACGTGCGAATCCGCGAGGATCGCGCGCACGTCGCTGCGATGCCCGAGCCACTCGACGACCCCTTCGCTACGCCACGATTCGAGTTCTAACTTCGTCAATGAGGACGGGTTACCGCGATCAACGCCACCCGCCAAGACAAAGCGCCAATCCGGCTGCTGCAGCCGAACACTGCGGGCAGCGGCCACGAATTCGCGAATGCCCTTGTCGCTGAGCATCCGCGCGAGGAGTACGAATGAAACCGGGCCCGATGGCTCGGCCGTGAATGGAAATTCATTCAGATCTATTCCGGATCCGCGGATCAGATACGTCAGGTGTTCCGGGATCACCGTGTGTTCGACGAACGCCTGCATGTCCTCCCGGTTCTGAAAGATGAACCGCATGTTGTCGTGGCTCAGCGCGATCCGGTACAACAGATTGACCAGGTTGCGCACGACGCGAGCGCGCATGCCTCGTTGCGTGAATACGAATCCCATCCCGGGAATGGCGTTCACAACCGCGGGAACGCGCGCAATCCGCGACGCCAGCGTTCCGTAAATCACTGGCTTGATCGTCACGTGATGAACGATGTCGGGGGCTTCATCGCGGTAGATCCGCACCAGCGCGATGAACGTCTCGAGATCGCGCAGCGGATTCAACCCACTGCGGGACAGACCGAATGATCGACAACGTATCCCGAATGCGTCGAGCGCCGCCTCGCCGGTGGACACGCCACACGCGACCACCGGTTCATAGCCGCGCGCCACGGCTTCCTGCGCCAGGCGCAACCGATGCGATTTGAAGAATCCCGCGTCGTTGACGACGAACAGGATCTTGCGTCGATCATGGGGCACGAACGATCCCGCGGGCGACGTATCAGCGCCGGTGCAGCCCGGTGCGTTCATGATCCGGCACGCCCCGGCGCGCTGCGTTTCGATTCACTGGTCGAATTGCCCGGCATGAGTCTCGGCTCGATGCATCGCGATGGATCGCGCGCATTATATCGTCGCAGGGTGTCGATCGGCGTCGGGCACGCGAGGATCGCGCGCATTATATCGTCGCAGGGTGTCGATCGGCGTCGGGCACGCGAGCATCGCGCACATTATATCGTCGCAGCGTGTCGATCGGCGCACGCAGTGAGGGGCGCGCGGGCGCCCCCCACGCGACGAACTACTTCGTCGTCAGTCGGCTGCGATTGGCGGCGACGACCCGCTCACCGACTCCTTTGACCTGTGCCAGATCGTCCACCGTGCGGAACGGACCATGCGCATCGCGGTACTCCACGATCGCTTTGGCCCGCGCCGCACCGACGCCGTCGAGCGCGACGGCGAGTGTCTGCGCGTCGGCGGTGTTGATGTTCACCGACATCGGCGCAATCGGCGCGTGCTTGTCAGCGGCCAGGGCGCCTCCACCGACCGCAAACAGAATCGCAATCACCAGGGCATTGAACAGATTCGACATGACGTTTCTCCGAAGGGTTGATTCGCCGCCCCAACGCGGCGAACGCCAACCCTAACGTCGGTAGCTACCGCGCAAGCACAGCATCGGGCGCGCGCCCACGTGCGATTTGAGAGCACATGCGTGGCGGCCGGTGGCGGTTGGTGTGGTGCGTCGTCAAACTCGGTCGGCGACGTAAGCGAACCGGCCCCACTTTCTGCAACTGGGGCATTGCCACAGCAACCGACGGCCCGCGAAGCCGCAATTGTCACAGCGGTACAACGATCGTCGCGCCAGGATAGTCTGCGCGAAGTTCAGCATGACCTGCGTATGCGGATTCGAACCCTCGCGGTGTTCGACGTCGAATGTCAGTAGCGCCTGCAGGCCGGCGATCGAGGGATTCGAGCCGAGTTGAGAGGCCAGCAATTGTTCCGCGCGCGCAATCTGGCCAGCGTTCTGGTACTGCCGTGCGAGCGTTGCGGCGACGCGTGAATCGTCGCGAACTGCGAGGTTCTGTTCGAGAAAGCGAGTCAGTTCGTGAGGTTCTGCCAGCGCAACGCAAGCGCGCTGATAGGCATCGATCGTCTCACCGACGAACTCCGGCGCGACGCGAGCCACCTGGCGCAACGCATCGAGCGCCGCGTTCGGTTGCCCCGCATCCAGTTCGAGTTCGGCCCGTTGCAGACCAATGCGCGGACAGCCGCGATCGTGTCGCAGCGCCTGCTCGAGACGACCGCGCGCCGCGGCGAGGTCGCCCTGCTCGCGCAGCGCCAATGCGAGTTCACAGTGAAAATGTGCCAAGGCCGTGCGTCCTTCACGGTCTCCGCGGCGCACGATCTGTGTGGCAATTTCGATCGCGTGTGGCCAATCCCGCTCCCGTTGATAGACCTCCAGCAAATGCTCGAGCGCAACCCGATCGGTCGCGCCACCACGTTCCACCAGTTCTTGCAGCAGTTGTTCGGCGCGATCGAGCAACCCGGCATTGAGGTAGTCGCGCGCCAACTCCAGCTCTGCGAGCGCGCGGTTCTCGCTCGACAGGTGCGGCCGCGTCAGCAGACCTTTATGGATTCGAATCGCCTGATCGAACTCACCCCGACGTCGAACGACGGCGCCAAGTGTCAAGTGTGTATCGATCGACGCAGCGTCGGCCGGCAACGCGTCGATGAATTGCTCGATGCCTAGGCCGGAGGTGTCATCGAGCAGGTAGTTGATGCCTTGAACCGTGTCGCGGTCGATTCTGCTGATCCGCCGTACACGCCGCCGCGCGCGCTCGCGCCGACCGAGCATGAACCCCAGGGCGATCGCAGCAACCAGGACCAGATAAAGACCCGGATGCTCGACCATCAGGCGTCAGCGGTATCACTTTTCGCGCGGTTCAGTTCGGTCTGGCTGCGATCTAGATCGCGACGCAGACGGCGATTGCCGGACATCGCACGCACTATGCGCACCCCAGCACTGAGCCAGCCGACGGCAATCCCAATCACAAATGCGCCGAGGAGCCACCAATAAATGCTGAGTTCCGGCGTCGACCAGTTCAGAAAATGCAACGCGACGCGACCATGGTTGTCGAGCACCGCCAGCACCCCGATCACCGCCAACAGCAGAAACGCGGCGAACCTGATCCAGCGAGCGAGCTTACGCATGGCGCCTCACGCTGAGCGGTCAACCATCTGCGCGCTGACGGGCGGCCGCGACAGCAGGCGTGGGGTACTCGATCAGACTCTCGTTGACGCGATCCCTCAGTTCTTTACCGGGCTTGAAATGAGGCACGTATTTCCCGGCCAGGCCGACGGATTCGCCTGTCTTCGGATTACGACCGATGCGCGGCGCTCGGTAGTGCAGCGAGAAACTGCCGAAACCCCGAATTTCGATTCGATGACCTTGCGCAAGTGTCTGCGCCATCTGCTCGATCATCGTCTTGACCGCGAGTTCGACGTCCTTCGCAGACAGTTGTGATTGACGCGCGGTGATGCGTTCTATGAGTTCCGATTTGGTCATGGCGGTTGTGTTCATGCAGCCAGCTCCAGCTCAGAAGCTATCACAACTACCGAAGCCACTCAAGAAAAAGACCTTATTTTTCATGGAGTTGAATCCATGTCGCAGAATGAGACCAAACACACTGCGAATGGGGCCGGCTCGGCCCCTCACGCGGTCGGCCAATCAGCTCGGATCCTGATCCATCTGCGCCTTGATCAAGTCGCCCAACGTCGTCGGACCAGGCCTTTCGCTTTCCTTCTGCCTGTGCTCTTTGACCGCGCTGCGCTCTTCTTCGATGTCCTTCGCCTTGACGGACAGTCCGATGGTCCGGTTCTTGCGGTCTACCGAGATCACTTTTACTTCGATCTGATCGCCAACCTTCAGTACGTTCCGAGCGTCTTCGACGCGATCGACGCTCAGCTCCGATGCCTTCAGAACACCTATCACGTCCGGCGCGAGCAACACGTGCGCTTCCTTCGGCTCGACCTCGGAGATGGTGCCGGTGACGATGCTGCCACGATCGTTCTCAGCGGCGTAGTCGGTGAACGGATCCTGATCGAGCTGTTTGATACCGAGCGAAATGCGCTCACGCTCGGGATCGATCGAAAGGACCAGCGTCTCGATTTCCTCGCCCTTCGAGTAGCGACGCACCGCCGTTTCGCCGGGTTCGTTCCACGAGATATCCGACAAGTGCACGAGTCCGTCGATGCCGCCTTCCAAGCCGATGAAGATGCCGAAATCGGTGATCGACTTGATATTGCCTTTGATCCGGTCGCCCTTCTGCGCCTGCTGGGCAAACTCGCCCCACGGATTCGGTCGGCATTGTTTGATGCCGAGCGATATGCGGCGGCGCTCTTCGTCGATGTCGAGCACCATCACTTCGACCTGATCACCGACCGCCACGACCTTCGACGGGTGAATGTTTTTGTTGGTCCAGTCCATCTCCGAGACGTGCACCAATCCTTCGACGCCTTCCTGAATCTCGGCGAAGCAACCGTAGTCCGTCAGATTCGTAACCGTCGCCATGACGCGCGCACCTTCGGGATAGCGCCGCACCAGATCGACCCACGGATCGTCTCCCAGCTGCTTCATGCCGAGCGATACGCGGTTCTTCTCGCGATCGAATTTCAAGATCTTGACGGACACTTCGTCGCCGACATTGACCATCTCGCTCGGATGACGAATCCGCCGCCACGCCATGTCGGTGATGTGCAACAGACCATCGACACCGCCGAGATCGACGAATGCGCCGTAGTCGGTCAGATTCTTCACGACGCCTTTGACTTCCTGTCCTTCCTGCAGCGACGACAGCAACGCTTCGCGTTCGGCGCTGTTCTCCTGTTCGAGCACCGCGCGCCGTGACACCACGACATTGTTGCGTCGTTGGTCGAGCTTGATCACTTTGAATTCGAGCGGCTTGCCTTCCAGATGGGCCGTCTCGCGCAACGGTCGGATGTCGACCAGCGAGCCCGGCAGGAACGCGCGGATGTCGGTGATGTCGACGGTGAATCCGCCTTTGACCTTGCCATTGATGATGCCGGTGACCACTTCGTTCTTCTCGAACGCATCTTCGAGCATCATCCATGATTCCGCGCGACGCGCCTTCTCACGCGAGAGGCGGGTTTCACCGAAGCCGTCATCGACGACTTCCATCGCAACTTTGACCCGATCGCCGATCTCGAGTTTGAAGTCGCCGTTGTCGTCGACGAATTGGATGCGCGGAATGACGCCCTCGGACTTCAACCCGGCGTGTACCACCACCCAGTCATTGTCAATTTCAACCACCGTCCCGGTCACGATGGAGCCCGGCGCCATCTCGATGGTGTTCAGGCTTTCTTCGAAGAGATCAGCAAAACTTTCACTCATGCCAAATTGTTCATCTGTTGTCCCAAATTCACGGCTGGAATGATCCGCCGCACCCTGCATGCCCGCGCAATCGATGGGCCATCCGCCTCACCGATCCGCGGGAGCCAGTCGCCGTTCGACGACCAACCGCCGCACCTGCTCGAACACGGCATCGATGGAAAGCGAAGAGCTGTCGATCACCACCGCGTCGCTTGCCGGTTCGAGCGGCGACACCACGCGCGATCGATCCCGTGCGTCGCGTTCCCGGATGCTTTCGAGAAGGGCGCGGAGACTAACACCCAAGTCCTTATCTTTCAACTGCTTATAACGTCGTCGGGCGCGCTCTTCGACACTCGCCTCGAGAAATATTTTGAGCGCCGCATCGGCAAATACGACAGTCCCCATATCGCGCCCATCGGCAACCAACCCCGGCGCACGGCGGAACCCGTGCTGTGCGTCGAGTAGCGCTGCACGCAGTGCCGGCAGCGCGGCAACACGCGATGCGGCGACGCTGACTGTCTCGTGGCGGATGACCTTGCTGATATCAGCCTCACCGACGCGAACGACAACGTTGTCTTCATCGATGATCTCGAACTGCGCATCCAGGCGTCTCGCGAGCGCTGCCAATGCCGCGCCATCATCCAGTGGCGTCCCCTCAGCCAGCGCAGACCAGGCGACTGCGCGATACAGCGCGCCGCTGTCGAGCAGGTGCCACCCGAGCCGCATTGCCAGACGCACAGCCAACGTACCTTTGCCGGAACCGCTGGGGCCGTCGACGGCGATGACAGGGACCTCGTTCATGTTCGGTCCGCCAGATAATCAGGTTCCGTCAATTCACAATTCATCCGTTAGACGCGCACGGGCCGCTTGCGCACTCGCCAGTAACCGCTCCAGATCATCGAAACGTTGTGCGCGCAGGAGGTCGACGATTTCGTTGAGCGATTTCGACCAACCGTCGTATTGCGCCAGCACTGCCGACCGGTTCGCCGTCAGGATGCGCCGCCACATGGCCGCGTCCGAAGCTGCAATGCGCGTGAAATCCTGCAATCCGGGGCCGGCGAAGTGATGAGGCGAGGCACTGTGCGGCGCATCGATCCAGTTCATGAACGCATACGCAATCAGATGCGGTAGATGGCTCGTCAGGGCAACCATCTCGTCGTGAACCAGAGCGCTGGTCTCGAACACGTTGGCGCCGGCGGCGCGCCACCACCCGCTCACGCGATCGAGCGCCGCGCGATCGGTTTCGGTTTGCGGCGTCACGATCACGTGGCGATCGCGAAACAGATTCGCCGCAGCGGCGTCAGGCCCGTGTTTTTCGGAACCGGCCATTGGATGGCTCGGCACGAACCACGGCGGTACGCCCGATCCTCGCCGCAGCTCGTCGAGCACGCTGCTCTTCACACTGCCAACGTCGAACACCGTCGGGGCGTCGCGTCCAGCGTGCGTTCCGATCTGTTCGACTACGCGCGCAATCCAAGGCGTGGGGACGGCAACAACCACTGCGTCCGCCGTGCTGATCGCGGACGCTGGATCATCCGCTACGGTATCCACGATGCCGAGCGACCGCGCACGCTCGGCGGCCTCCACATCGTCATCGAGGCCGACAATGTCTGTGAAGCAACCCGCCTGTCGCATCGCCAGCGCGAACGATCCGCCGATCAATCCGGTTCCGATCACAAGCAGACGTGTCATCCGGATCAGATCACCTGGGCGAGCGCATCGAGGAAGCGGGCGTTTTCTTCATGCAGCCCGACCGTGATGCGCAGATGATTCGGCATGCCGTAGCCGCCGATCGGCCTAACGATGACACCAAGGCGCAACAGCGCATCGTAAACCGGCGCAGCGGGCCGGCGCAGATCGATGCACAGGAAATTGCCACCCGACGGTATGAACGGGACACCGAGTTGGTCGAGCCCGCGGCGCAACTGCTGCATGCCTTCGTCGTTGATTTCCCGACTCCGGCGCACGAACGCCTGATCGCCAAGCGCCGCCTCCGCACACTCGAGCGCGAGCGACGACACGTTGAACGGCTGGCGCACGCGATTGAGCAAGTCGGCAATATCGGAATGCGACACACCGTAGCCCACACGCATACCCGCGAGACCATAGATCTTCGAGAACGTCCTCGTCACCACGAGGTTCGGATAGCGATCGAGCAATTCGATGCCGTTCGGATAATCCGGATGCCGCAGATACTCGAAGTACGCCTCGTCCAGCACCGCAATGACATGCGCCGGTATGCGGTCCAGGAATGCCGTCAGTTGGCGTCGGTCGACCCAGGTACCGGTCGGGTTGTTGGGATTCGCGACAAAGACGATTCGAGTCTTCTGCGTGACCGCGTCGACCATCGCGTCGAGATCGTGCGTCCATTCGCGCGCCGGCACGGTCACCAGTGTGCCGCCATGTGCAATCACCGCGAGCGGATAAACGACGAATGCGTGCGCGGAAACGATGCCCTCGCAGCCTGGTGACAATGCCACGCGAGCAACCAGTTCCAGCACATCGTTAGACCCGTTACCGAGCGAGATCTGCTCGGCGCGAACACCGAGGTGTTTGGCCAACACACCTTTCAGGCGATAACCGCTTCCGTCCGGGTAACGCGACAGCGTCTGAGCGGCGCGCGCCATTGCTGCGTGCACGGAAGGTCCAGGTCCACGGGGGTTTTCGTTGCTCGCGAGCTTGACGACATCGGCGATACCGAGTTCGCGCTGCAGTTCCTCGATCGGCTTGCCGGCCTGGTATGGCTGCAAGGTCAGGATGTCACGATTCGCCCATTGGTCAACGAATTCGGTCATCTGGCGACTCAAACGACGTTCTGTGGATAAGAGCCGAGCGATTTGACTTCCATCGCCACCGCGCGGACCTCGCGCAGTACAGCTTCGATCTCGGGCGCCGATTCGTGGCCATCGAAGTCGATGAAGAAAACATACGTCCAGCTACCCGTTCGCGACGGTCGCGTCTCGATACGCGTCAAGCTGATCCCGTGTCGATGAAATGGCTCGAGCACACGGTACAGCGCACCCGGCTCGTTGCGGGTAGATACGAGAATTGACGATTTGTCACGTCCACTCGGTCCGACGCGTTGGCGACCAATCACCAGAAAACGTGTCTTGTTGTCGGGTTGATCTTCGATGTTCACGGCCAACACGCGCAAACCGTAGCGTTGTGCCGCCATGTCACCGGCGATCGCCGCACAATCACCGCGCTTCACCGCGATGCGCGCCGCCTCGGCATTGCTGTTCACCGCGACCCGTTCGATGCCTGGAAAGTGCGAGTCGAGCCAGCGACGACATTGGCCGAGCGACTGCTGGTGCGAGTAGATCGTCGTGATCGCGGCACGCTCGGTATCGGGCGCCGTCATCAAAGAATGATGAATCGGCAACTCCACTTCGGCGCAGATGCGCAGCGGCGACGTCATGAAACAGTCGAGCGTGTGATTGACCATGCCTTCCGTCGAATTCTCCACCGGCACGACACCGTAGTGGGCCGCATCCGCTTCGACTTCGCGGAACACTTCATCGATCGTCGAAAGCGCACGGGTGGACGCAAAATGCCCGAACTGTTTGACCGCCGCGGCTTCGGTATACGTGCCCGCCGGCCCGAGATAAGCAATGGTCAGCGGCTGTTCGAGCGCGAGGCAACACGAAATGATTTCGCGGAACAGATGCGCCATATCGTCGTCGGACAACGGTCCGACATTCTCGCGTTTGACCCGCGTCAGAATCTCGGCTTCGCGTTCCGGCCGATAGAAGACGGGCGGTTCCTCCCCGGAGTCCGCGGTCTTGATCTCTGCGACGCGGCGCGCGCACGCGGCACGCTCATTGATCAAGCGCTGTAGTTCGATGTCGATCGAATCGATGCGTGCGCGCACCTCGCGCAGCTGATCGACATTGTCACCGGGTTCCCGCGACATCAGACATGTTCCGATTCGAACGTCGCCATGTATTCGATCAGCGCATCGACCGCGGCTTCCGGTACTGCGTTATAGAGGCTCGCCCGCATCCCGCCGACGCTGCGATGACCTTTCAGGTTCTGCATGTTCGCCGCTTCTGCGCCCTGCAGGAACGCTTCGTCGAGCACTTCATTCGCCAAGGTGAACGTGACATTCATCCAAGATCGATCACTTTCGACGACCGGACAATGATAGAAGTTACTGGCATCGATCGCACGATACAGCTTCTGCGCCTTCGCGCGGTTGCGCTGGGCCATCACCCCAAGGCCACCTTGTCTTTTGATCCAGCGGAATACCAGGCCCGCGATGTACCACGAATACGTGGGTGGGGTGTTGTACATCGAGTCGTTTTTCGCGTTCAGGGTCCAGTCGAGCACACTCGGCGTATCGGCGCGCGCGCGGCCCAACAAATCGCGCCGCACGATGACGAGCACGAGGCCTGCCGGACCGATGTTCTTCTGTGCACCGGCATAGATCACGCCATATCGCGAGACATCGAGTGGACGCGAGAGCAGCGTGCTCGACATGTCGGCTACCAGCGGCACCGCGCCCACGTCCGGTATCTGGTGAAATTCGACCCCCCCAATCGTCTCGTTACCGATGATATGCACATAGGCGGCGTCGGGGTCGAGGCGCCACGCCGATCGTGGCGGAACGCGATCGAAGTTCGTGGCTTCTGAGCTCGCAACCACGTTTGCGGCGCAATAACGCTGCGCTTCACTGATGGCCTTGTTCGCCCACGCACCGGTATTGACGTAATCGGCAGCACGCCTGCCGCCAAGCAGGTTCAGCGGCACCGCCGCAAATTGCGCGGTGGCGCCGCCTTGCAGGAACAGCACCGCGTAGTCGTTGGAGACATCGAGTAGCTCGCGCAGGTCGGCCTCGGCGCGCTGCGCGATGTCGATGAACTCGGCGCTGCGATGGCTCATCTCCATCACCGACATGCCGGTTCCGCGATAGTCGAACAGCTCTGCCGCGGCTTCTTCGAGCACCTCGAGCGGCAATGCGGCCGGACCGGCGGAGAAATTGAATGCGCGCTGCATGGGTTACTCAGCGACCGGGTCGTCTGTTTCGGGATCGCCTGCTTCCGGATCAGACGTCCCGGCCACATCGGGGCCGTCCGCATCTGGTGGCAGTTCTTCTGTGCCCGCAATCTCGTCAACAGATTCGTCGTCCGATTCGACGATGCGCGCGACGCGCACGAGGCGTTCATCGTCGCGAACCGCAATCAAACGGACGCCTTGGGTGTTGCGGCCAACGAGCGAGACCTGGTCCGCGGGAATACGCACCAGTGTGCCTTGATCGCTGATCAGCATCAGCTCATCCGAATCGAATACCTGCACCGCGCCAACCAGCGCCCCGTTGCGTTCGCTGACCTGCATCGCAATCACGCCCTGGGTACCGCGCCCCTTCAACGGAAAGTCGGTGACCGACGTGCGTTTGCCGAATCCGTTCTCGCTGGCGGTGAGAATGTAGCCATCGTTTTGCGGCACGATCAGTGCGATCAAGCGATGACCACCCGTCAGGCGGATACCCCGAACACCGCGAGCAGTTCTGCCCATCGCGCGGACATCGGATTCCTTGAATCGCGCGGCTTTGCCGGAAGTTGCCAGCAACAGCACATCGCAATGTCCGTCCGTCAACGCAACCCCGACCAGCGTGTTGTCCGGCTCCAGATCCAGCGCAATCAACCCGCTGGTGCGCGGCCGCGAGAATTGTTCGAGAGGAGTCTTCTTCACGGTACCGTTGGCGGTGGCCATGAACACGAATGCATCCACGGTGAAGTCGCTGATCGGCAGAATCGCAGTGATCCGCTCGTCCGGATCGAGCGGCAGCATATTCACCAACGGCCGTCCTTTGGCGCCGCGACTCGCCTGCGGAATCTGGTACGCCTTGATCCAGTAGACCTTGCCGGCGTTTGAAAAGCACAGCAGCGTATCGTGGCTCGATGTCACCAACAGGTGCTCGACGAAGTCCTCGTCTTTGACCGCCGTCGCCGCTCGCCCCCGGCCACCTCGGCGTTGCGCTTGATAGTCGCTGACCGGTTGCGTCTTCGCGTAGCCCTGATGGGACACCGTCACCACCATGTCCTCGACGTTGATCAGATCTTCGACCGACAGATCGAGATGACTACTGACGATTTCGGTGAGTCGATCGTCACCGTAGCGTTCGCGAATGTCGCGCAGCTCGCCACGGATGACATCCATCAAACGCACCGTCGACCCCAGGATATCCAGCAGATCGGCGATTTCATCGAGAATGCCCTGGTACTCCTCGATCAGCTTGCCTTGCTCGAGGGCCGTGAGCCGATGTAACCGCAGATCCAGTATCGCCTGGGCCTGCTCCTCCGACAGGTAGTAGAGTCCGTCGCGAAATCCGAACTGCGCATCCAGTCCTTCCGGACGACAGGCGTGGCTGCCCGTGCGCGCCAGCAGCTCCGTGACATTGGCTGATGCCCAGCCCTGCCCCATCAACGCAACGCGCGCCTGGGCCGCGTCGGGGGACGCCCGGATCAACTCGACAACCCTGTCGATATTGCCCAGCGCGACCGCCTGGCCTTCGAGAATGTGGCCACGCTGACGTGCGCGACGCAGCAGAAACACCGTGCGCCGCGTGACCACTTCGCGACGGTGCTTGACGAACTGCTCGAGCACCTGCTTCAGGTCGAGCACACGCGGCTGGCCGTCGACGAGCGCTACGCAGTTGATACCGTAGACCCCCTGCAACTGCGTCTGACTGTAGAGATTGTTCAGCACCACCTCACCGGATTCGCCACGACGGATTTCGATGACGATGCGCATGCCGTCCTTGTCGGATTCGTCGCGTAGTTCGCTGATACCCTCGATCTTCTTCTCTTTGACGAGTTCGGCGATCCGCTCGATCAGGCGCGCCTTGTTCAGCTGATACGGAATCTCGGTGATGATGATCGTATCCCGGCCGCTTTTTTCATCGGTCTCGACCTCGGCGCGCGCGCGCACAAAAATGCGTCCACGTCCGGTCTTGTAGGCTTCGACGATGCCGGCGCGGCCGTTGATGATGGCCGCCGTCGGAAAGTCCGGGCCCTTGATGAACTCCATCAGACCATCGACCGAGATGTCCGGGTCGTCGATCAGCGCGAGGCAGCCATCGATCACTTCGCGCAGATTGTGCGGTGGAATGTTTGTTGCCATCCCTACCGCGATACCAGACGAGCCATTCAACAGCAGGTTCGGCACGCGGTTCGGCAACACCTGCGGCATCTGCAGCGTGTCGTCGTAGTTCGCCACAAACGGCACGGTTTCCTTGTCGAGGTCTTCCAACAATTCGCCGGCAATACGGGCCATCCGCACTTCGGTGTAGCGCATCGCTGCCGGCGGGTCTCCGTCGACGGAGCCGAAATTGCCCTGGCCGTCGACGAGGCAATAGCGCATGGAAAACGATTGCGCCATGCGCACGATCGTATCGTACACCGCGACATCGCCGTGGGGGTGGTACTTGCCGATCACATCGCCAACGATCCGCGCAGACTTCACGTACGGCCGGTTGTACGTGTTGTTGAGTTCGTTCATCGCGAACAGCACGCGGCGGTGAACGGGCTTCAAACCGTCCCGAACGTCCGGCAGTGCACGCCCGACGATGACGCTCATCGCGTATTCGAGGTACGACTTTCTCAGCTCGTCTTCGATCGCGACGGGCAGTATTTCCTTTCCGAATTCAGCCATGAAATGAGCTACAAACCGGCGGGTGCAGAGAGCGCGCCAGTTTAGCACGATCGCCTCCGAATCCGCGCTACTGGAAGGGGGTCGACGTATGCCTCGACCCATCCTTCGACAACTCCTCGGGCTACATCACTCGCTGCATCTCTTGGTTCCATCTCTTGGTTACAATCACCCTATGCCCCCGATCCCCGCAGATCTCGTCCTCGACCCAACTTGGGTGTTGCCGATCGCGCCTTCGCGAACGGTTCTGTCCGGACATAGTGTCGCGGTTGGCGACGGCAAGATCATTGGCATCGGGCCGACCCAAACGATCCACGAACAGTTTCACGCGACCGCAATCCAACGCCTCGACGGACAACTGCTGATGCCAGGGCTCGTCAACGCACACGGCCACGCCGCAATGGTCTTGCTACGCGGTCTCGCCGAAGATCTACCGCTTGAGACGTGGCTGCGCGATCGTATCTGGAAGCTCGAAGCACAATATCTGTCCAGTGAATTCGTTGCCGACGGAGCGGCATTGGCGATTTTGGAGATGCTGCAATCCGGCACCACATGTTTCGCAGATATGTACTTTTATCCGGAAGTGACCGCGCAGGCTGCGCGCGACGCCGGGATGCGCGCGCAGATCGCGTTTCCGCTGCTCGATTTTGCCAACGCCTGGTCTAACAGCGCAGCCGAGGCATTCCACAAAGGTCTCGCGCTGCACGACACCTTTCGGGACGATCCGTTGATTCGCATCGGTTTCGGTCCACACTCCGCGTACGCGCTGACAAAAGATGATCTGATCAAGACGCTGACACTCTCCGACGAGATCGACGCACCGATTCACATGCATGTTCACGAGACGGCCGGCGAAGTCGCAGCCGCGCGGCGCGAACTTGGCCGCAGCCACATCGAATTTCTCGCCGATATCGGCATGCTCATTCCCCGCCTGCAGGCGGTTCACTTGACGCAGATCGAAGACGCGGAGTTGGACCTGTTGATCGACGGTGGCGTGAGCGCGGTGCATTGCCCGCAGTCGAACCTGAAGCTCGGCAGCGGTCTTGCCGACATCGAGCGCATGCGGCGGCGCGGTATGCATGTCGGACTCGGCACCGACGGCGCGGCAGCCAACAATTCTCTCGACCTGTTCATGGAGGCACGCGTAGCCGCATTGCTCGCCAAGACCATTACCGGCGATTCTTCGGCGCTCGACGCATTCGGCGCGCTCGAACTCGCGACACTCGGCAGCGCGCGCGTACTCGGGCTCGACGCCAAAATCGGTTCCATCGAACTCGACAAATCGGCCGATTTGATTTCAATCGATATGACCCACGCCGGCGCGCTACCGGTACACCATCCGGAATCGACTCTGCTGTACACAGCGTCCGGCAGTCACGTACGTCACGCCTGGATCGCCGGTCGCCACGTGCTGGCCGATCGACAGCACACAACGATGGACCAGCCGGCGATCCTTGCCCGAGCGACCGCGTGGGCGACGCGTCTAGCGGCTACAGGATCACCTCACACGCTTCATTCGAACCAGGATTGACGATGGTAGAAAATGTCGATCATGCCGAAATCGCAAAGTTCGAATCGCTCGCGCATCGATGGTGGGACCCGCAGGGCGATTTCCGGCCTCTGCACGACATCAACCCGGTTCGAATGAACTATATCGCGCGCCACTGTGACCTCGTTGGAAAGCGCGTCGTCGACATCGGCTGTGGGGGCGGCATTCTCGCGGAAGCGATGTCCCTCGCCGGCGCAGACGTGCTCGGAACCGACCTCGCGGACGCGCCATTGGCCATCGCACGGTTGCATGCGATCGAGACTGGCGCGCAAGTTCACTACCGGCAGATCAGCGCGGAACAACTCGCGCAGGAATCTGGCGCGTCGTTCGATGTCGTCACCTGCCTCGAAATGATCGAGCACGTCCCGGATCCCCAGGCGATCGTCGCGGCATGCGCGGTACTCGCCAAGCCCGGTGGGCACGTCTTCTTCTCGACGATCAACCGCAATCCAAAGGCGTGGGCTCTGGCCGTCGTCGGCGCCGAATACGTGCTGAACCTGGTGCCACGCGGTACGCACGACTATCGAAAATTCATCCGTCCTTCCGAACTCGCGCGCTACGTTCGCAACGCCACGCTGACGCTGCAGGAAATCATCGGGATGAGCTACAACCCATTCACCCGCACGGCGACCCTCGGCCCGGACGTGGATGTGAACTACCTGCTGCACGCGACCAAGCCTGATTCACGCTGAGGATGTACCCTGAAGATGTACGCTGAACTCGATGCGGCGCGTCCAGCGTGGCGCTATCAACCCCCGGATGACCTGTTGGCAAGACGAACGATCCTGGTCACCGGTGCTGGCGACGGTATCGGCCGCTGCGCCGCACGCACGTTCGCCGCCCATCGCGCCAACGTCATTCTGTTGGGACGCAACCAGAAGAAGCTCGAGGC
Organism: uncultured Gammaproteobacteria bacterium; assembly: GCA_963812255.1. GTDB lineage: Bacteria > Pseudomonadota > Gammaproteobacteria > Pseudomonadales > Azotimanducaceae > DATJGR01. The sequence goes on from CAWEUM010000005.1 coordinate 725,650, forward strand.
TGTCTTCGACGCGATCAGAACCGAAACCGACACCGATCCAACGATCGTGCCGTGCGATCTGGAGATCGCAACGACCGATGCGTATGCCGAACTGAACGATCAGATCATCGACCATTACGGCCGTCTCGACGGCCTGCTGCACAATGCCGGGATGCTCGGTCCGCGTGTGCCGATCGAGTTCTACGATGTCGGCAGCTGGCGGCGCGTCATGCATGTCAATGTCGAGGCAGTATTTCTGCTCACACAGGCGCTGCTGCCGGCGCTGCGTCGTTCGGAGGACGCATCCGTCGTATTCACGTCGTCGAGCGTCGGTCGTGCGGGACGCGCCTATTGGGGCGCCTATGCGGCATCGAAATTCGCGGTCGAAGGGCTGGCGCAGGTACTCGCCGACGAACTGGCGAACGAAGGTCGCGTGCGGGTCGCTACGTTGAATCCCGGCGCCACGCGTACATCGATGCGTACGACAGCGTATCCAGCGGAGGATCCGACGACGGTCGCCACGCCGGAGTCGCGAATGGATCTTTACCTCTACCTACTCGGCCCTGGCGCTCGCCAACGCGCCGAGACCCAGTGGGACGCGCGGGACTGGTCACCCGACGCGCTGCGCTAGGCAGTGCGATGTAGTGAGGGATATGGGATCAACACCGATTCGGCTTCCTGGCGTGACGGTTTTGCGGCAAGCCGCGGCTTCTGCATGCCGAGAATCCGATACAGATCAGCGACGTCGCGGCTCGACACTTCATTCCAATGACCGCGCCGTAGCGATGCCGGCAGTATCACCGGGCCGTACCTGACGCGTTTCAGTCGTGAGACCTGGATCCCTTGCGATTCCAGCAAGCGCCGAACTTCGCGATTGCGGCCCTCCATCAGCGTGACGTGATACCAGTGGTTGTAGCCCGTGCCGCCGTCATGACGCTTGATGTCGGAAAATTTTGCAACCGCATCGTCGAGCAGCACCCCCTCACGCAACGCGCGTTCGATGTCCGCGTCGATGACGCCCGCGACCCGAACCGCATATTCACGATCGATACCGGTCGACGGGTGCATCAATCGGTGCGCCAGCGCGCCATCGTTTGTCAGTAACAGCAACCCGCTCGAGTTTATGTCGAGGCGTCCGACGACGATCCAACGACCCCCGCTGAGGCGTGGCAAACCATCGAAACACGTCGGCCGCCCTTCAGGGTCGCGCCGCGTACACACGATACCGTCAGCCTTGTTCATGATCAGGATGCGCGGCGCCGCGGCAGCGCGATGATGTAGAAGCGATCCATCGACCGCGACCATGTCGTCGGCGCTCACACGGACACCGAGCGTTGCGATCACCCCATTAACCGTGACCCGGCCGACCGTAATCCAGCGTTCCATTTCACGGCGCGAGCCGAGACCGGCATCCGCCATCACCTTGTGCAGCTTTTCTGTCGGTTGCGCAGCCGCCGACGCGACCCGCGTCACACTGGTCGGCGCACGACCAGACGCGACCCTGCGTTGCTTCATCGTCCCAGTTCCGCTCGCGGCGTGACATCACCGTCAGGCCCCTCTGGCGTGCCGTCGGCGCGCTGCTCTACGGGTGCGTGATCGGCGCGCTGCTCTACGGGTGTGCCATCGGCGCGCTCCACGGGTGTGCCATCGGCGCGCTCCACGGGTGTGCCATCGGCGCGCTCCACCGGTGCGCTGTCCGATGGAAACTCGACGCGTGGACCTTCGAAATATTCCGGTCCGGCACCGGCGAGTTCGGCTTCGACCGGCTCGATCAGCGCACGAATTTCCGGCAAGGTCGGCAACTCATCCAGACCCTTCAGATTGAAGTAGTCGAGGAACGTCTTCGTCGTGCCATACATCGCGGGACGACCCGGTACTTCGCGATAACCCACCACCCGTATCCAGTCACGTTCGAGCAGCGTGCGGACCATGTTCGAACTCACCGCAACGCCACGTACCTGCTCGATGTCGCCACGCGTGACCGGCTGCTTGTATGCGATCAGCGCGAGTGTTTCGAGCACAGCGCGCGAATAGCGCGGCGGGCGGTCTTCCCACATCCGGCTCATCCACGGCGACAACGTCTGACGCACCTGGAAGCGATAACCCGATGCAACTCGTTTCAACTCGATGCCACGCTCGGCGCAGTCCTGTTCGATGCGTTCCAGCGCTGCTTTCAGCGTCGCCCTGTCACACTCGTCGGCCGCGAATATCCTCTCGAGCAGCTCGATCGTGAGGGGCTCGTCAGTACACAACAGCGCCGCTTCGACGATCTGTTTGATCTGTTGATCTTCCAGCATCTCGTACTCCTCAGGCGGACGCAGCGCGCAGGTAAATCGGCGCGAACGCCGCGTTCTGAACGAGATCGATCAACCCCTCACGGATCAGCTCCATCAACGCAAGAAACGTGACGATGACACCAAGGCGACCTTCGCGAACATTGAACAAGCCGACAAAGGGGACAAACTCTTCAGGCGCGTCGTTGACGCGCGCGAGCACATCCGACATGCGTTCTCTGACCGAAAGCGGTTCGAGCTTCACCTCGTGGCGCTGAAACATCTCGGCGCGGTGCAACACCCGCGACAGTGCAACCATCACCTCCCTGAGGTCGACATCGGGCTGAACCTGGCGGCGCGTGAGTTCGGGGCGCTCGGCGTACGCACGAAACACGTCACGCTCGAGTCGCGGCAGCGTGTCGAGTTGCTCCGCCGCGTGCTTGAAGCGCTCGTATTCCTGCAGCCGGCGAATCAACTCCGCCCGCGGATCGTCCTCGGCGTCGAGATCGAAGCTGGGGCGCGGCAACAACATCCGGGATTTGATCTCTGCAAGCAACGCAGCCATCACCAGATACTCAGCGGCGAGTTCCCACTGCAGCGCCGTCATCAACTCGATGTACTGCATGTACTGGCGCGTGATTTCCGCAACCTTGATGTCAAGAATGTCGAGATTCTCGCGGCGTATCAGATACAACAACAGATCGAGTGGCCCTTCGAACGTCTCGAGGAACACCTCGAGTGCATCCGGGGGAATGTACAGATCGACAGGCAGCTCTGTGACGGGTTCACCGCCGACGATCGCGTAGAGGTCGTCGGATTCGCCGCTGCGCTCTTCTCGCAAGGCGCGCAGTCGATCACCTGGGGGTGCGCCTTCGGCGCCGTCGGAAATCGCCACGACCGGATCATCCACGTCGCGACTCATCGATGCAAAATGCCGATCGCGGCACGCACTTCATCGAGCGTCTCGCGGGCGGCGTCGCGCGCCTCCTCGGACCCCTCGATCAATATCGACTGCACCATGTCTCTGTCCCGTTCGTATTGCGCCGCGCGTTCGCGGATCGGCGCCTGCTCCACTTTGATCGCATCGATCAACGGCCCCTTGCACTCGAGACAGCCGATGCCGGCGGTGCGGCAGCCTTCCGCAACCCAGGCGCGCGTGTCGTCGCTCGAATAAATTCGATGTAGCTCGAACACCGGGCAGATGTCGGGATTGCCTGGATCGTCGCGTCGCACGCGTGCCGGATCGGTCTTCATCGTCTTGATCTTCTGTTCGATCACGTTGGGTTCTTCGCGCATGCGTATCGTATTGCCGTAAGACTTGGACATCTTCTCGCCGTCGACACCTGGAACCTTGGGGTCGTTGGTGAGCAGTGCCTGCGGTTCCGGCAGGATGATCCGACCGCCACCCTCGAGATAGCCGTACAAGCGCTCGCGGTCACCGATGGATAGATTCTGCTGCTCTGCCAGCAGCGCACGACCTTTCTCCAGCGCACCGACGTCACCTGTCGTCTGATACGTCTTACGCAATTCGCTGTACAGCCGCGCGCCTTTCTTGCCCATTTTCTTCACGGCCGCCTCGGCGTGCTGTTCGAAGCCGGGTTCGCGCCCATAGACATGATTGAAGCGCCTGGCGATTTCACGCGTCACTTCGACGTGCGCAACCTGATCTGCGCCGACCGGCACATTGGCGGCGCGATAGGCCAGGATATCGGCGCTCTGCAGCACCGGATAGCCGAGAAATCCATAAGTGGCCAGATCGCGTTCGCCGAGTTTCGCCTGCTGGTCCTTATAGCTCGGTACCCGCTCCAGCCAGCTGACCGGCGTGATCATCGACAGCAGCAGGTGCAACTCGGCATGCTCGGGCACTTTTGATTGCACGAACAGCGTTGCCGAGCCCGGGTTCACGCCCGCCGCCAGCCAATCCACCACCGTATCGAACGTGTACTGCTCGATGTCATGCGGTTCCTCGTAGTGGGTCGTCAGCGCATGCCAGTCAGCGACGAAGAAAAAACATTCGTACTCGTGCTGGAGGCGGATCCAGTTCTTCAGAACGCCGTGATAGTGCCCAAGATGAAGTCGGCCAGTCGGCCGCATTCCGGAGACGACCCGATGCTCCGAGTCATTGCTACTCAATCCCGACCCCCGATTTTGTCGCCGCGGCATTATACCCGACGGATTCCAAATGGCCGCCGAGCGCAGCTACTCGAACACACCCAGCCCCACCCGTGCCACTATCGGCGGTGCCTCCGTCAGATCGACGACGGTCGTCGCCACCATGCCGCCTGCTCCGCCATCGACGATCAGATCCACGCGACGCGCCAGTTCCAGCCTGAATTCCTGCGGATCCGACAACGCCTCCGCTGCGCCAGGCAAGATCAGGCTCGTCGACATCATCGGTTCGGCGAGTGCGGCGAGCAGGCCTTGGGCAATGGCGTGATCGGGCACGCGGATGCCGATCGTGCGCCGCTTCGGATGCACCAGCCGTCGCGGCACTTCGCGCGATGCGTGCAGCAGAAATGTAAAAGGTCCGGGCGTGAAACGTTTGAGGATCCGAAAGCTGGTGTTGTCGACCCGCGCGTATATCGACAACTCCGAAAGATCGCGGCAGACGAGCGTGAAATGATGCAGCGGGTCGAGACGGCGGATCTCACGAATACGGTCTAGCGCGGCTTTGTCGCCGATGTGACATCCCAGCGCGTACGTCGAGTCGGTCGGATAGACGATGACGCCGCCACGGGCGACGATGTCTGCCGCCTGGACGAGCAACCGGCGTTGCGGGTGTGTCGGATGAACGGAGAAGTATTGGCTCACAGTGCTTCATCCAGTGATGCTGAATCGACAATGGTTCCTTTAGCCGCGCGAATGAATCTTCTATCATCGCGCGACCGAAACGTTAGTAGCCTGGCATGCAGCTGGTCGAATTCATCCCCATTCTAGTCTTTGTCGCAGTCTATTACGCATTCGACATCTTCTATGCAACCGCGGCGCTGATGACCGCGGTCACGCTGCAGATCGCACTGTTGTGGATCGCGAAACGACCCATCTCGGGCCAGGCGAAATTCACCTTCTGGCTGTCGTTGCTGTTCGGCGGCATGACACTCGTGTTCCACGACAAGACCTTCATTCAATGGAAGCCGACGATCGTCAACTGGGCGATGTCGGGCGCGCTGATATTCAGCCATTTTTTTGCCCGCCAGAATCTCGTTCAGCGCATGCTGGGGAGCCAGCTGAGCCTGCCTCGCCACGCGTGGGCGCGCTTGAATTTCGGTTGGGCATTCGGATTCCTGTTCGCCGGCGCGCTGAACCTCTACGTCGCAAGAAACTACTCCGAGACATTCTGGGTGAACTACAAACTGTTCGGCGGCGTTGCCATTACATTCATCTACATCCTGATCACGCTGACCTATCTCGGATTGAGCGGATACCTCAGCGAGTCGGCGCAAGACCGCACGAAGAACGCGGGCAGCCCGTTGTGATGCTTCGCGCGGCGTCGCTGCTGATCGTTGCAGCACTGCTGGCCCCGCCACTCAGGGCGCAGACAGTCTGGATCTCCGACGAATTCACGGTTCCGCTGCGAAGCGGCCCATCGATCGGAAACCGCATCGTGCACCGCGGTCTGCCGACCGGCACGGCACTCGAAGTGCTCGGCAGCAATTCCGAGTACACGCACGTGCGCACGTCCAGCGGCCTCGACGGATGGATCAACAGTCAGTATCTCGTGAACGAACCAATCGCCCGGGTACGGCTAGCGGCGGCCAACAACCGTATCGAGGCGCTGGAGCAGCAGCTCGCGCAACGCAAAGAAGCACTGTCCGAGTTGCGCAGCACCAGCAACGAAGCAACGTCGAACGGTGACCGTCTCGCCACGCAGGTGGCTGCACTGGAATCCGAACTCGCCGAACTGAAACAAATCTCCGCCGGCGCGATCGACGAGCACGCGCGCAACGAGGAACTGACGAGTCTGAACGCGCGGCTGCGTGCCGAAGTCGAGGATCTGACTCGAGAGTCGCAACGCCTGGAGCACAACTCCGAACAACGTTGGTTCATGATTGGTGGAGCACTGGTACTGGGCGGATTACTCGCGGGTGTTGCGATCAAGGCTCGACCACGCCGCAGTGGCTGGTCATGATCGAACTCTCCGTCAACCTGAACAAGATCGCTTTGCTGCGCAATGCGCGCGGCGGCGACGCGCCCAGTGTGGTCGAAGCCGCCGAGATCGCAATCGGCGCTGGCGCCTACGGCATCACCGTGCATCCCCGCCCCGACCAGCGCCACGTGCGTCCGGACGATGTCACGCATCTCGCGCGCCTGTTGCGCGCAGATCATCGCGGTATCGAGTTCAACATCGAAGGTAACCCATTCGCGGGCCATCGCGACAACGGCTACCCGGGGTTCGATGCACTGATCGATTCGGCGCGTCCTGATCAATGCACGCTGGTTCCCGACGATGACAGCCAACTGACGTCGGATCACGGCTGGGATCTGAGCGGCGATACGACGCGATTGGTGACGACTATTCGGCGCTATCAGACATCGGGCGCCCGCGTCAGTCTGTTCATGGATCCGGATCCCGCCCAGATCGAACGGGCTGCTGCGATCGGGGTCGAGCGGATCGAACTCTATACAGGCCCCTTTGCGGAAGCGGTCAGGCGACACGGCGTCGCCAGTGACGCAGCAAAGACGACTCTGGAGCGGTTTGCAGACGCGGCACGGCACGCGACCGAACTCGGGCTCGGTGTGAACGCCGGTCACGATCTCGACCTCGTCAACCTGGTGCTGTTTCGCCAGATCGGGCAAATACTGGAAGTTTCGATCGGCCACGCGCTGATCGGCGACGCGCTGCGAATGGGTCTCGCGGCGGCGGTTTCCGCTTACCTGGAGGTACTTCGACAATGATCAACTCGAGCACGGCGAAACGCCTGATTGCGGCGACTTGTGCGCTGCTGGCGCTCGCCACGGTGACCACGGCGAATGCCGCCAACGAGCGTGTCATGCTGCAGACATCCAAAGGCGCAATCGAACTCGAGCTCTACCCGGACAAGGCGCCGATCACCGTTGCGAATTTTCTGAAATACGTCGACAGCGGCTACTACGACGGCGTGATCTTCCACCGCGTCATCGACGGCTTCATGATTCAGGCCGGCGGCTACGACGCGCAACTCCAAGCGCGCACGCCGGGTGCTGCGATCGTCAACGAATCGAAGAATGGGCTACCGAACATCATCGGCGCGATCTCGATGGCGCGATTGAGCGATCCCGATTCGGCGATCGCGCAGTTCTTCATCAACGTCGCAGACAATTCCGAACTCAATTTCCGTTCCGGACGACCGGGCTACACCGTATTCGGCAAGGTCACCGCCGGCATGGACATCGTCAATGCAATCGCAGCCGTGAAAACCGGCTCGGCGGGCGGCATGAACGATGTGCCGATCGAACCGGTCGTGATTCTTTCGGCGCGGCACATCCCCTGACGCGCCTTTGAAACGGCGCGCCGCGCGTCACGCTCGAGGGCCGAGTCCGGTATCATCCAGCGCCTCTGATATTCGTTGGGACAAATCATGGCCAGAGTGTTCGTCGCGGCAGCCGCGGCGTTGTTCCTTGGCGCGGTGATCACAGAGATTCACTCGCGGTTGTTCGCCGGACGCTACTTCCCGCTGCTGCTCCTCAGCGCCGCGGCCGTCTTCATTGGCAGCATCGTCACGAGCCGCATCACGGCCCGCGCGGCACCTTTACCGGGAACGAACAGCGCCGAAGCGCTCGCCACCAGCATCGCCGGCGATGACGACCGCGAGACGGGTCAGGTGAAGTGGTTCAACCGGACCAAGGGATTCGGGTTCATCGTTCGCGACGCCGGTGGTGAGATCTTCGTCCACCACCGCAACATCCGCGGCAGCGGCCGACGCAGCCTGAGAGATGGCGAGTCGGTTCGTTTCAAAGTCGCGACCCACGACAAAGGGCTGCAGGCGGAAGACGTCTCCGTCGTCACAACAAGGCCATGACCCGCAACCTGAAGAAGCTGCTGGAGGAACGCGTCGCGGCAGCGATGGCCGCGGTCGGCGTCGATGCCCCAGCGGCAGTCATCACCCACGCGGCGCGGCCGGAGTTCGGGGATTATCAGGCCAACGGCGTCATGGGCAGCGCCAAGCGCATGCACCGCAATCCACGAGAACTCGCGCAGGAGATCGTCGCCAAACTGGAACTCGACGATATCGCAGAGCGCGTCGACATTGCCGGACCGGGATTCATCAACATCCGCCTCGGCAGTGCTTTGCTTGCCGAAGCCGCAAATCCCTCCCAGCCGTTGCTCCACCCTGTCGGCGATCCGCACACAATGGTTGTGGACTATTCGTCGCCGAATCTTGCGAAGGAGATGCACGTCGGTCATTTGCGCAGCACGATCATCGGCGACGCGATGGCGCGCGTACTCAGCGCGACCGGACAGCGCGTGATTCGCCAGAATCACGTCGGCGACTGGGGCACCCAGTTCGGCATGTTGCTCGCGTATCTAGAAGAGATTCCCCGAACTTCGGAACTGCTCGGCGATCTCGAACGCTTCTACCAGGCCGCAAAGCAACGCTTCGATACCGATCCCGCATTCGCCGGTCGCGCGCGCGCGCGCGTCGTGGCGCTTCAATCCGGGGAGCCACAAACCAACGCGCTGTGGCAACGCTTCATCGATATTTCACTGAGTCACTGCGAGGCGGTCTATTCGCGCCTTGGTGTTTCGCTGACACGCGCCGATGTCTGCGCCGAGAGCGCTTACAACGACCAACTCGCCGAAATTGTCGAGGCCCTCGACACCGCCGGACTCCTGACCCTTTCAGATGGTGCGCAGTGCGTGTTCCTCGACGAATTCAAAGCCAAGGACGGATCCCCGCTACCCGTCATCGTGCAGAAATCGGACGGCGGCTACCTGTACGCGACGACTGACCTGGCCGCCGCGCGCTATCGCTCGAATGTACTCGGTGCAGATCGCGTCCTGTACTTCGTCGACGCGCGCCAATCCCTGCATTTTCGCCAGATCTTCGCCGTGGCGCGGCGCGCCGGATTCGTTCAGCGCCGTGTGTCGCTCGAACATCACCCGTTCGGCGTCATGCTCGGCAAAGACGGTCGTCCGTTTCGCTCGCGCGACGGCGGCGTCGTAAAACTCGTCGATTTGCTCGATGAGGCCCAGCAGCGTGCATATGATGTCGTCACGGCCAAGAATCCGGCGCTGACAGAGGTGGAACGCCGCGATGTCGCGCGCGTCGTCGGGATCGGCGCCGTAAAATACGCTGATCTGTCAAAGCATCGCACCAGCGACTACACGTTCGACTGGGACACGATGCTCGCATTCGACGGCAACACCGCGCCGTATCTGCAGTACGCGTACACGCGCATCGTCAGTCTGTTTCGTCGTGGTCAGGTGTGGGCCGAAGAACTGGCCGGCGAACTGGCCATCGACGCACCATCAGAACGCGCGCTGGCATTGACCTTGGCACGTTTTCAGGAGGTCATCGACGACGTCGCCGAGGATGCGCTGCCACACTATTTGTGCGGTTACCTCTACGAACTCGCCGCCCGCTACATGCAATTCTACGAGCAATGCCCCGTGTTGAGCGCGGATGACGCGACGCGAACGAGTCGGCTACTGTTGTGCCGACGCGCTGCCGATACGATGAAATACGGTCTCGCGCTGCTCGGCATCGAAACCGTCGAACGAATGTAACCCACCATCCGACAGAACGAAACGCGCTACGCTACAAAACCAAAGAGCCCGCAAAAGCGGGCTCTTTCGCTGCGATTCGCGAGAAATCAGGCTCGCGACAGCTTCGGTACCGTATAGGACTTCAGATCCACGACGAAATCGTGCAGCGCGTGAATCCCGGTTGCTTCGGCATCGAGACACCACTGTTTGAAATCGCTCAACAGCACTTCGGCGTCACCACCGCGTTTCGCCCAGACATTCTGCAACCGCTGCTTCAGGTCGTAGATCGTCTTCAGCGCCGGGCTGCCATCGACCGCGCGGCTGATGTCATCGCGTCCGGCGTCATCGACGAGGGTGTCTTCGCGTGTCAGCAACGATTTGGCGCGCTTCAGCACTGCGCACGTCGCCGCGTCTGCGCGTTTCACTTCCAACTCGACCGCTGGCGCGACGACCCGTTCGGCGTAGTTCGCCATCACGCGGAATCGATCATTCAACACGGCCCACAGCGTGTCCTTGTCGATGTCTTCCTTGCCAGTCACCTTCTCGACGATCGGTCCGGTGCTCAGGGGTCGTGCCAGCCCCAATGCTCTGAAGATCGTGACATATACCCAGCCCAAGTCGAATTCCCACGGCTTGACCGAAAATTTCGCCGAGTTCGGGTAGGTGTGATGGTTGTTGTGCAGTTCCTCACCACCAATCAGGATGCCCCACGGCACCAGATTCCGGGCAGCATCGGGACACTCGAAATTCCGGTATCCCCAGTAGTGGCCGACGCCATTGACGACGCCGGCGGCAAAGAACGGAATCCAAATCATCTGGATCGCCCAGATCGTCAGGCCGGCGACGCCGAACAGCAGCAGATCGATCACCATCATCGTGCCGACACCGGTGATCTTGTATTTGCTGTAGAGGTTGCGCTCGATCCAATCGTCAGGCGTTCCCTTGCCGAACCGATCCAGTACTTCCGGCTTCGCAGCCGTTACGCCGTATAGTTCGGCGCCCTGCCAGAGCACCTTCTTGAGTCCGAAGATCTGCGGACTGTGCGGATCTTCTTCGGTTTCGCAGTTGACGTGATGCTTGCGATGCACCGCGGTCCATTCCTTCGTCAGCATGCCGGTCGTCAGCCACAACCAGAAGCGAAAGAAGTGTTTCAGCGCGCCGTTCAACTCCAGCGCTCGGTGCGCCGAGTAGCGGTGCAAATACACGGTGACCGAGACGATCGTGATGTGGGTCATGACCAGCGTGTACAGCACCATCGTGCCGAACGACGCGTTCGTCAGACCCTCATGCAGAAACGACAACAAAGACTGGAATAACTCCACTCGCGTTAACTCCCTTAAGAAGGATGGTGCGCCACCCCGCAGTGGCGCGCATTGTGTCAACTCAGCGGCCCTAACGCCACCGCGATATGCTGCACTGGTTAGTATACGAATTTCGGTCCGCCAAGCGCGCCGGGCGCTTGGCTGGTGAGACCTGGATCATGCGGGGAGGCCGACGTTGGTCCGCCAATCTCAATCTGAGGACGTTGTCTTGTATGACACCCTGATCGAGCCAAAAGTTCTGTTTGGGCATCTCGATCATTCCAATTGGTGCGCAATCGACTGCCGCGCGTCTCTGACCGACCTCGATTTCGGGCGCGCAGCGTACATGGCCGGCCACGTCCCGGGCGCCGTGTTCGCCGACCTTGCGACCGACCTATCGTCTCCACAAATTGCCGGCGTCACGGGCCGCCACCCGCTTCCGGACCCACGGATACTCGCCGATACCCTTGGCCGCTGGGGCATCGGCGGCGACACGCAGGTCGTGGTCTACGACGCCCGAAACGGAGCCTATGCAGCCCGCGCGTGGTGGCTGCTCCGCTGGCTTGGCCACGCCGCCGTGGCGCTGATGAACGGGGGTATCAGCGCATGGGAATCCGCCGGCTATCCACTGCGCAGCGGAACTGAACGTCGCGTTGCCGGCCGGTTTCCGACCCGACCGACGCTGACCCGAACCGTGTCGGCCGCAGACATTCTCGAACGGTCTGCGACGATGGAACTGATCGACGCACGCTCCGAAGCCCGTTTTCTTGGCGACATCGAACCCATCGATCCCGTGGCGGGACACATTCCGGGCGCCCGCTGCGAGCCGTTCGAACGCAACCTGGACGACGCCGATCGGTTCGTCTCCGTCGCTGCGCTGCGGCGCCGGTTCGAAGCCACGGATCCCGCCAAGGAGCGCGTCAGCTATTGCGGTTCCGGTGTCACCGCCTGCCACAACATCCTCGCGATGCGCCACGCGGGATTGCCAGAAGCTGCGCTGTATCCTGGATCATTCAGCGAGTGGATCGCCGATCCGCGGCGTGATGTCGCACGGTGATCGAAGCGCGGCTGCGTTGGAACGGAGATCAACCGTTCTCGAGACAGTTTGGCGACATTTATCACGCAGCAGACGGCGCCGCGGAGGTGCAACGTGTCTTCGTCGATCCGCAGCGGCTAATCGAACGATTCCACGCCCGTCAGGGCACGTTCACGATCGGCGAACTGGGGTTCGGTACGGGGCTGAACTTCGCAGTCATCGCACACCACTACCTGACTCGCTCGCCCGCTTCGGCGCGGCTCCATTTCATCAGCGTCGAGAAATACCCGGTCGGCTACCGCGACTTCGAGCAACTGGCGCGTCGGCGCCAACACGATCTGCCGATATATGCCGAACTCATGCGCGAATATCCACCGTCGCTGCCCGGCTGGCATCGCCGTCACATGGCCGCCGGGCGCATCACGCTGTCGGTATTCTTCGGCGACGCCGACGACGGGCTCACTGACATCGTCTCTCGGCAGCGGGTGCCGATCGACGCGTGGCTGCTCGACGGGTTCGCGCCGGACCGAAACCCCGAACTCTGGCGCGACGGATTGTGGCGCACCATGGCGAATCTGTCAGCGACTGGTACGACCGTGGCAACGTTCAGCGCGGTCGGCGCGGTACGCCGCGCGCTATCCGCGGCAGGGTTTGCCATTCGCAGAGTCGATCAACGTCCACATAAACGTCACAGCCTTGCCGGCACGTTCAACGCGAAAGGTCAAGGCGATTTCACCCCGCCACGATCGGTCATCGTGATCGGCGCCGGTCTTGCCGGCGCCGCTACCGCCAGACGTCTGTCCGAACGTGGTGTTCGCGTCAGTCTGCTCGATACATCGACCGCCCCGCCGAATCGGATGGCAGCAACCCTGTTCCACTGCCGCATGTCGAGCAATTCAACCCAGGCATCCGCCGTTCGTTGGTTGAGCTATCTCTATTCCAACCGTTTCTATTCGGCGTGCGCGACCGCCTCCACGGACCCTCCGCCCGGTGTGCTACAGGTCCCGAGTCATTCGTTGACCCCGCGGCGCCTCGAACGAATCGCTGACCGGTATTCGGACGCCGGCCGCTGGATCCGTCTGGTGGACGCCGCAACGGCCTCATCGCTGGCCGGCATCCCTCTACAACACAGTGGACTTTTCTTTCCGCACGGGAGAGTTCTGAACCTGTCCAACGTGTGCGACGACCTGATGCAGCACCCATTGATCGACTATCGCTGTGGCGTCACCGCAAGCGCGGTCGCCACCGATGCGGACCGCGCTACAGCGACAACGAATGCCGGGACTCTGACGTGTGACAGGATCGTGTTGTGCACCGGCGCGGCAACCAACGCATTCGATCAGGCGCGATACCTCGAATTGCTGCCGATTTGGGGGCAAATCGATCGCATTACGCTTGATTCGCCGCCAGATGTTCCGCTGGTTGGCGAGGGCTTCCTGATTCCGCTCGGATCCGTCTGCGGGATCGGCGCTACGTACGAACACGCTCCGTGGGTCAACGGTCGCGCGAGCGAATTCAATCTGCGAAGGTTCGAGGCTTGGTGGCGTGTGATGTCGGGGACGGACACCACGCAATCCACATCAACGGACGATTCGACGCTGCGCGGTACGCGTGCGGTGACATCTGACCGCGCGCCAATCGTCGGCGCATTGTTTGATCCGGTCGGTGCGCCCGTGCCGCGACTCTTGGTGAACACCGGGCATGGATCGCAAGGTACCGTCAGCGCACCGTTTGCGGCTGAGTGTGTTGCCAGCGAATCGATCGGCGAATTTGCGCCCTGCACACGCGCCGAGTACCAGACGCTGAGTTCGATACGGTTTCGCACTCGGCAGGCTCGCCGCGGCCCACGTCACGGCGCAGCCGATTGATTGCGGCGTCGGATGCAGCGCGATTAGCTCGGCTCGAACACCCGCACATTCATTACGCTGCCGATGCGCGTGATCTCCGCCAATAGCTCCGCTGGCACCGGCGCCGCTACATCGATCAGGTTGTACGCAACGTCGCCACGGCTCTTGTTGATCATGTCGATGACGTTGATGTTCCGGTTGGCGAGCACCGACATGATCTGGCCCAGCATCTTGGGCACATTGCGATTGGCGACTGCGAGACGCGTGCCGGCGGTGCGCTCGAGGGTCACCGTAGGGAAATTCACCGAATTGCGAATGTTGCCGTTGCGCAGAAAATCAATCAGCTGATCGGCCGCCATCACTGCGCAATTCTCTTCCGCCTCTGCGGTGCTGGCGCCCAGGTGCGGCGTCGCCGACACGTTGGCAAGGCCAGCGAGTGTCGGCGACGGAAAGTCGGAAAAGTACCTCGCGAGGCGGCCGCTGCCCAGCGCTCCTACCAAAGCCGTCTCGTCAACGATTTCCTGGCGGGCGAAATTCAGCAGCACCGCGCCCGGACGAAAGTTCTTGAGCGATTCCTCATTGATCATGCCGCGCGTCTCGGCGAGCAGCGGTACGTGCAAGGTGACATAGTCGGATCGCGCGAACAGTGTCGGCAGGTTCTCCATCCGCCGAACGTCACTCGGCAATCTCCATGCAGCATCGACAGAGATCGCGGGATCATAGCCGACGACGTTCATGCCCAAACGTAATCCTGCCTCAGCAACCAGCGCACCGATCGCGCCGAGACCGACCACGCCGAGAGTTTTGCCGTAGATTTCCTCACCCTGGAAGCGTTTCTTTTCTGCCTCCACCAGCGAGTTCATCTCCGCGCCGTCAGCAACGTTGGCGACCGACTCGACGTATCTTATGCCACCCAACACGTCGCGCGCCGACAACAGTAACGCCGCGAGTACCAGTTCCTTGACCGAATTTGCGTTCGCACCCGGGGTGTTGAAAACGACAATACCGCGCTGCGTATACAGATCGACGGGCACATTGTTGACGCCCGCCCCAGCGCGCGCCACCGCACGCAAGTTGGGCGTGACATGGTCCGCCGTCAGCACGTGGCTGCGCAGCAGGATCGCATGCGGATCGGCAATTTCGGTTGCCACTTCGAAGCCATCCAACGGAAATCTTTCGAGTCCCCGCAGCGCAATACGATTGAAGGTCCGGACCTTGTACATGTTCTATCCGCGGCCGCGCAAAGGCGCGTATTGTAGAGATACTCCCCCGGCGCCGCGAACCAACCTTTTCCATGACTCGTATCGACCCGCTCCACATCTTCATTGCCGTCGTCGATCACAAGAGCTTCACGCGCGCTGCCGAATCGATGGGCTTCACGCCGTCTGCCGTCAGCAAGCAAATCAGTCAACTCGAGGAGCGTCTCGGTACACGGCTGCTGCATCGGACCACGCGATCGGTGATGGCGACCGAGGCGGGCCAGTTGTACTACGACCGCTGCCGCCAGATTCTCGAAGCGTTAGACGAAACCGAGATTCAGATACGCGCGCTGGAAAACGCGCCAGCGGGGCGAGTTCGCGTACTTGCCCAACCGTTCTTCGGACGCAGCGCGTTGGCGCGCCTGTTTCGTACCTTCCAGCAGCAGTATCCGGAGGTTTTCATCGACCTGACGTTGTCGGAAGGCGTGCCGGCGGTTTCGCGCGATGCATTCGACGTATCGATACTGTTGGAACAGGCTGAAGAGGAGCGCCTGATATCACGAGAGCTCGCGCAATTGCCCACGATACTGTGTGCGTCGCGCAGTTATCTCGCACGCTGTGGCGCGCCGTGTTGCGAGGACGACCTGGCGCAGCACGCGTTCGTGGAAATCACCGCGCAGAGTCATATCGACCCGCCGCGCTGGTCAAAAGCGCGCGGCTTCGTCGTCAACGACGTCGATATGGCTTTCCACGCCGTTCGCGAGGGCATGGGGATCGGTATGCTGCCGCTGTACGTCGCGCGTCGCGACATAGAGCGCGGTCGGCTCGAACAAGTGTTGCCGGATCTACAGATCGCCAATCAAAGCGTCTGGCTCAGCTACCCCGAACTGAGGCGACAATCGCACAAAACGCGTGCGTTCGTGGAGTTTCTGACCGCGACATTGACCACGCCGCGCACCGACGGCTGAGCGCATCAGTCGTCACGCCGTTTTATCGTATAGCGGCCTGGAAAGCTCGTCCCAATCGATATGGCCGTCGTCGGGAAGCGCTTCGAATTCGAGCAAACCGAGCTCTTCGAATTTGGGCCGGATACCGTCAGTCAACAAACCGATTCGCTTCAGGTTCGGCACGACGCGGGCGAAGATCATGTTGCGGAAACGCTGGCGATGCTCACCGCCGGTCGCAATCGCCGTGGCCTCCTCGACGGGCCAACCGAATTGACGATATACATCCGTCGGAATCAGACGACTGCGCATGACCACACAGGCCTCGAACGCAAATTGCGCCCGCTCCTCACGCTCATCCTGCGACAAGGTTGCGATGTATTCCTCGAGATAGTTCACGCCAAACGTCACGTGCCGCGCCTCGTCGCGTATCACCAGGTGGACGATGTCGCGCAGCACCGGATCCTGCGTACTCTGCTTCATCGTGTTGAACGCGGCCAGCGCCAGACCTTCGATGATGATCTGCATACCGATGAACTTCAGGTCCCAGCGCGCATCGGTCAGAATCTTGTCGAGCAGCAGTTTCAGGCTGCGCGAGATGGGGTACGTGAAACCGACCTTGTGTTGCAGGTATCGATTGAATACTTCGACATGTCGCGCTTCATCGAACGTTTGCGACGCGGCATAAAGCTTGGCATTGAACGATGGGGCACACGACACGAGCTGCGATGCGACCAGTAGCGCACCCTGTTCGCCGTGCAGAAACTGACTGATCGCCCAGCTGTGCTGATGTCGCATCCATTGAATCACCTGGTCGGCGTCCATGGCTTCCCACGGTGCGAACCCCTTGAACAATGCGTTGGCGCGGTTCTCGTCCACCATCTTGCGTTGTTCGACGGAAACCGCCGGACGCGCGTCAAAGTCCGGCGTCTGTTGCCAATCGATGTCGATGTTCGCGTTCCAGTTCAGCGTTTTGCCGAGTTCATACAGCTTGCGGATTCGATCGTCCTGGGTCGTGTAATCCCAGTTGTATGCACCCGTCAGCGGCGTAGCGAACAACTCGGCGACGTGCTGCACCTGGTCGGCATCGAGGCCCAGTTCATTATCGGGCTGCGCACCGGACGGTGCGGGTTTGTCGAAATGCGTCAGCGTGCGGGGGGTTTCCACCCAGCGAATCGACATGGAATCACCTCGAAACGTAGAATGTGAGCCTCGGCTCAGGTATTGGAAAAATATGAGCGCGAACTCACGTTGTCAAGATGCGCTCGAGCAGCGGCGCCGGACGCCACGTCAGCAGCGTGGTCAGCAGACGCTGGACGCACTGGTGGGCGCCACCGCTACATTGATCGACGAAGTCGGCTACGAGCAGCTGACGACGAAGGCAATCGCCGCGCGCGCAGGCACGTCGATTGGCTCCTTCTATCAATTCTTCCCCAACAAAGACGCCGTGATCAACGAACTGGTGCAACGCTATCGCGGCCAAGTGCGCAGCTATCTCGCTGGCACGCTCAGCGACCCGGGCCGCGACGGCATCTCCTCGGAATGGGTGTCACAGATCATCGTTGGCCTGGCGCAGATCTACCGCAACATGCCGGGCTTCCGCGGCGTGTGGTCCGGACGTCATCGCACCCCTCCGATGGGGGATCAGGCGAGAGTGTTGCGCCAGGAAGTGTTCGACGTGCTCGATCGAACGCTGGGCGACGCGTTCGCACATGTAACGATCGACGCGAGGCAACGCTGCCTCCGCATCGCACTCGAAACCGCCCACCTGCTGCTCTCGAACATCGATGACAAAAGGCTCGTCATCACCGAACTACAACGCATGTTAGGACCGTATCTCGCATCCTGTTTCACGGCCGAGACCCCTTCTGTAGCGACATCGCGCCGAATCACACCGGACGCGCGAAACGGCAGATGATCTCGGCTACGGCGTTCGTCGCATCGCCTAAGCCGGCGCCGGCGAGAGTTGCCGAGATCTGCTTGCGATCCGCGTAGATCGAGCGGACAGCGGCGTCAAGGCGCGCTGCGTTGAGTTCCTCTTCCGCGATGACGCGGCTCCAGCCGCGCGATTGCGCGTATTGGGCATTACTGATCTGATCGCCACGACTGGCGCTGCGCGGTAGCGGTACGAGGAGGTGCGGTTTGCGCAGCGCAACCAGTTCGTACAGTGAGTTCGCACCGGCTCGGCTGACGACGACGTCAGCCGCGACGAGCAGATCGCCCCACGCCTCATCCACATACTCGAACTGGTGATAGCCGGCACGCTGCGTCAGCGATGGGTCAGTCCGCCCTGGCCCACAGACATGAGCCAAGGTTGCAAAAGCGAGCAGACCGTCCAGCGCCTCCCGAACGATTCGATTGATCGCTTCGGCACCCAGGCTGCCGCCAACGACTATGACTAGGGGGCGATCTCCCGGCACACCGAGCAGAGCACGGCCGCGCGTCGGATCCCCGCGCAACAGTTCCGGGCGTAGAGGTGTGCCGGTATGGATCACGGGGCAATTGCGAACGGGAAACCGGGTGACTTCGAACGTGGTGCAGACCGCTGCCACGAATGGCAACGACAGTCTGTTGGCGAGCCCCGGCGTCAGATCGGATTCGTGCGCGACGATCGGAACCCGCCACAGCCACGCGCCAACGACCACCGGGAACGCTGCATAGCCACCCTTGGAAAACACCACCGAAGGTCGCAGCTTCGCGAGCAGCAATACGGCCTGCACAATGCCCACCAGAATCCAGAGCACATCTGATGCGTTGCGCCAGGACCAGTACCGCCGCAGCTTGCCGGAGCGAATCGCATAAAATGGCACATCGAGCGACGCGACGAGCGCGCGCTCCGGTCCCTGGCCGGAGCCGACGTAGCTGATCCTCGATCCGATGCGCCTGAAGTGCGCTATCAGCGGCAGGCTTGGCACCACGTGACCCGCCGAGCCGCCTCCAGTGAAGGCCACGTGGTGCGGCACCTTCACAAGCCGAGCACATCCTTCGCCAATGGAATCGTCAGACGGCGCTGTTGTGCCAGCGCACCTCGATCCAGACGATCGAATGCGTCGATCAACTGGTCCATGCGGCGCGGCGCTCTGCGCAGAATAAAGCCGACGACATCGGCCCCGATTTCGAGTCCGCGCTGCGCGGCGAGATGTTCGATCGCACGCGCGCGATGGGTGTCGTCGAGTGGACGAATCGCAAAGACGTGCGCCGCCCGTAGACGCGACGCAAGATCTGCCAGCGCAACAGCGACGTCGAGCGGGCGATACCTCGACGCGAGCAATAGCGAGCCGCCGTTGGCGAAAAGCTGCTGATAGACGTGCATCAGGGCTTCCTCCATAGAACGTTCACCAATCCAACATTCGAGGTCATCGATTGCGACCAAACCGAATTCGCCAAGTCCGCCGAGTACATCGGCACCGCCGGCCATGAGCCGCGGCGGCAGATATGCAGCCGTCGTACCGGCTGCAACGGCTGCGTGACAGGCAGCCTGCAGCAGATGCGATTTGCCGCTGCCGCGATCGCCCAGCAGCCACATCGCCGAGAATCTGCGCGCCGTCCATTCGCGGCGCGTCAGCGCGGCGACCAGTTCTTCATTAGGCCCGGTTTCGAAGTTGGCCAACGTGCAACGGCGCTCGCTCGAAAACGCCAGGGCCAACTGGCTCGTCGACTGGCTCGTGTGATCGTCATTCAAGACAGCGGCCCCACCTCGGATCCATCGCGGCGTTCCACCATCGCACGCCGGGTCCACGAGATCACGTAATCGGCGCCGGAGACGCTCGCCAGCACGGCAACGAGCCAGAAGCCGTATGGGTCAGCGATCGCACTCGCGATCGGACTCAGATAGTGAAAACCGCACAGGCTCAGCAGCAATACCAGCAAAACCACGATCTGCACCGCGGTGTTGGCCTTGCTGAGCAAGGTCGGTGCAAATTCGATGTGCTTGAACACCAGCCGGTACACCGTCGCACCGACGAGAATGATCACATCGCGCCCGATCGCTATGCTCGCTACCCACAACGGCAACACGCCTTCGACGAGCAGCGTGACGAACAGTACGCCAACGAGGATTTTGTCCGCCAACGGGTCGAGGGCGGCACCGAACCAGCTGACCCAATCGAAGCGCCGCGCGAGCCAGCCGTCGAGCGCATCGGACGCCCCGGCCACCGCCATCAGGACCAGCGCCTCGACATATCTCTCCTCGACCAGACACCATGCGGTCGGAATCACCAGCAGCACCCGCACCACAGTGATGATGTTGGGAATCTGTCGCACCAAATCGGCCGTCATCTAGGTGAGTCGCCTTGCCAGTGCAGTACGCGCCGCTCCGTTGGGGCTTCGAAGCCCTCTGCGGGCGCCAGGCGCCCGTCCAGCGCCAGCAGATCACGCAACCTGTCCCACGACGTGTGCGTCGTCAGTGACAACATTACCGCGTCTAGACGCACTTCTTCGATTTGCACCGCATCGATGTATTCCAGACCGTCTAGGTATTGCATCAGCGCGCCATATTGCGACACGTCGGTGATACCTTCGATTCGAAGCCGAAGGCGCTGCTGCGTCTCCCCCGTCACCGCGTAACGCGCCACAAGCCGATCGACCAGCGTGTCGACAATCGAGGCCGCCGCCGCCTCGACGCTCGATGAAACGAAGTGAAAGTGCTGCTCATCAGCGTGTTCGGCAAGTTGCCAATCTCCGACCCACGAGTCGTTCGACGTGTGGCTTAGACGACCGACCAATATCTGATCCGGCGTATATCGCTGTGATGCTTCTTCGAGCGCCGGCGACATACCCCGCGCCATGACGTCCGGTGTCACCTCGAGCTGCTCGTCGCCATCCAGTTTGGGCAGTACCAGAGGCAGTCCTCGTTCGCGCGCCCGTGCCTGAATCGCCACCTGTATCGAAGTGGCCAACGCACTCGGGCCGTTCGCGCCAAGCACCGTTCGGGCCGCGCCATCGTCTACTGCAACCCAAGCAAGCGTCGTCGGACGGTTCGAACTCCAAAGTGGCAGGTCCGCATCGGCGATCAACTTCTGGATCGCATTTGGAGCAAATCGTACCGCCAACGTCAGCACCTTCGCTGGCAAGGCTCCACTCGCGGGATTGTCGACCTCTCGGTAGCGGTACTCGACGTAGTACCGCTGCGGAGACGCCAGCGCGGCGGCGACCGTGCCGTTCTTCGGTACGTCATCGAGGCCGCTGACGCGTTCCAGCACCACCAGCAGCGCTTGTTCGAACGCGTTACCGCGCGCGCCGGCCGACTGGTCGGCGACAGGCACATCCACGTCGTACAGCCAACTGCCTGCGTCGGCTCGCGCCGCCATCGACATCAACAACAGAGTGAATACCCAGCAGAAAGCAACTGCGAAGCGGCCCATGCCCCCACCCGATCCGGCCCGTCTGGGCGCTACGAGGCGCAAGTGTACTGCAATTCAAAGAGCGCAATTCAAAGCGCGAAAAGCAAACGGCGGGTGAGCGCGCCGGGGCTTTGCTAGACTGCGCGCACCCGGCTATCTGGACGACCCGTTTGAGCCGCCATTTGACCTACCGCGACGCAGGTGTAGACATCGACGGCGGCGACGAACTGGTTCGCCGCATCGCACCTGCCGCGCTGCGCACGAAACGTCCGGAGATGCTCGGCGGAATCGGTGGTTTCGCCGCGCTCGCGGCGCTGCCCAGCCGTTATCGCGCACCAGTACTCGTTACCGGTACCGACGGAGTCGGAACAAAGCTGAAGCTCGCCATCGATCACGATCGACACGATGACGTTGGGCAGGACCTGGTGGCGATGTGCGTCAACGACGTGCTCGTCACGGGCGGCGAACCATTTCTTTTCCTCGACTACTACGCAACCTCGCGCCTCGACGTGGACGTCGCAGAACGCGTGATCAAAGGCATCGCACGCGCCTGCGAAATGGCCGGCTGCGGATTAGCCGGCGGAGAAACCGCAGAAATGCCGGGGTTCTACGGCCATGGCGACTACGACCTGGCGGGGTTCTGTGTCGGTGTCGTCGAACGCGACCAAATCATCGACGGGCGCGCGATCATCGCCGGGCACAAGCTGATCGGCCTGGCGTCGAGCGGACCGCACTCTAACGGCTACTCGCTGATCCGCCGAATCCTTGCCGATCAGGTTGACAAGCCAACTGGAGATCTGCTCGAGGCGCTGCTGGCACCGACGCGGATCTATGTCCGTTCCGTCCATGCGACGCTTGCTAAGATTCCGATCTACGGTATGTCCCACATCACCGGTGGCGGCATCATCGAAAACCTGCCACGCATGTTCGCCGATAGATCGCTCGCGGCGCTGCTCGACCTTGACAGCTGGCATCGACCGGCAATATTCAGCTGGCTTGCGCAGGCGGGGAACGTTGTCGAGACTGAGATGCTACGAACGTTCAATTGCGGCATCGGCTTCGTGCTGTGCGTGGCAGAAGATGACGTTGCCGCGGCTCTCGCGACGCTCGAAGCGGCTGGCGAGACGGCAACGTTGATCGGTGAAGTCGTCCAAGCCTCTCCCCGGCAACCGGCAGCGGGTCAACTGCTGCTGAACGCCGACCGCAGCTACCTGTTGGGCTAACGACTCGCTACGGGCGCGGCAATGTGACGCCGCGCTGTCCCTGGTATTTTCCATCCCGACCTTTGTACGTCACCTCGCAAGCCTCGTCACCCTGAAAGAACAACATCTGAGCTACGCCTTCATTCGCGTAGATCTTCGCGGGTAGATTGGTGGTATTGGAGAATTCGAGGGTAACGTGCCCTTCCCATTCCGGCTCCAGCGGCGTGACGTTGACGATAATGCCGCAGCGCGCGTACGTCGACTTGCCGACGCACAACGTCAACACATCGGCCGGGATGCGGAAATACTCTACCGTCCGCGCCAGCACGAACGAGTTCGGTGGAATGATGCAGATGTCGCCGCGGTGGTCGACGAAGCTGCGGGCATCGAATGCTTTCGGGTCGATCGTGGCCGAGAAGACATTCGTGAATACTTTGAATTCGTCGGCGCAGCGCACATCGTAGCCGTAGCTCGACGTGCCGAATGAAATGACCTTCACGTCGTCGACCGTTCTCACCTGACCGGACTCGAAGGGATCGATCATCCTCTGCGTTGCCGCCATCGAGCGGATCCACCGATCCGATTTGATACTCATCGTGGTACTTCCTGGTTCGATCTATGCGAAATATTTGGACCTGACCGGCGAATCAATCGTCAGTCATCGAAATGCGGGGCGCCGCCGCTGCGGCTCGCGAAATTTTCCACAACCGCGCCGCGAGATGTCGTGCGCCGTCGCGGTACGATTGCGCGAGTACCCCGTCAGGATCCGCCGCCACAGTTGGTCGGCCCGAGTCGGCCTGCTCGCGTATCTGCACTGCGAGCGGCAGCGTGGCCAGCAACACGGTTGCATAGTCGCGCGCGATGCGATCACCCCCGCCTTCACCGAAGATATGGCTCTGATGACCGCACTCTGGACAGATGTGCAGAGCCATGTTCTCGACGACGCCCAGCACCGGCACCGTGACCTTGCGAAACATCTCGATCCCTTTCGCGGCATCCTGGAGCGCGATGTCCTGAGGCGTCGTAACGATGACGGCCCCGGCAACCGCTGCCCGCTGCGCCAGGGTCAGTTGGATGTCACCGGTGCCGGGCGGCATGTCGACAACGAGATAATCCAGCCGATCCCAGACCGTCTGGTTCAGCATCTGCGTCAACGCGCTCGACGCCATCGGTCCACGCCACACCATCGGCGTTTCCTTCGTTACGAGAAAGCTCATCGACATGGCCTGCAGGCCATGTGCCTTGATCGGCAGAAAGAATTTTTCATCCTTCACCTCGGGCCGCTGTCCCACCGGTACGCCCAGCATGATGCCGAGACTCGGTCCGTAGATATCCGCATCGAGAATACCGACCCTGGCGCCTTCCTTCGCGAGCGCCAGCGCGAGGTTCACCGCCGTCGTCGATTTGCCGACACCGCCTTTGCCGGATGCAATCGCCACGATGTTCTTTACACCACGCAGGGTCTCGCTCGCGCTCAATGTCGGCGCTTCGAAGCCGAGCGACAACTCGACGTCCTCGCCAACAGTGTTGCTGAGTCGCCGCGTCAGATCGTCCACGAGACCTCGCGCCGGATAGCCCAATACCGCGTCGATTTCGACGACCGCACCGCGCCGCTCCACGCGCCGCACCGCGCCAAGCGATTGCCAGGTATCACCTAGATACGGGTCCGCGAAACGATCTAGCGCATCGATGCTCGCCATGGCGTCTGCCGAAGTTCGAAGGAGCGCGCATTATAGGTTCGGTCAAGGAAAAACCAAGCGATGATGCAAACGCGCGACGGGGGGGAGTATAGTCGCGCCTTTCTCGAATTCAGCCGATACCCATGTCCGGGCTCCGCAACATCCTGGTCACCAGCGCACTGCCCAACGCGAATGGGTCCATCCATCTCGGGCATCTGCTCGAACACATTCAGACCGATATCTGGGTGCGCTTTCAGCGACTGCGGGGCAATCGCTGTGTCTACGTGTGCGCTGACGATACGCACGGAACTGGGACGATGCTGAAGGCCGAGCAACTCGGCGTACCAGCGGAACAAATGATCGAGCGCATACGCGCCGAGCACGAACACGACTTCAAACGGTTCTTCATCGATCACGACAACTACTACTCGACTCATTCCGAGGAAAATCGCCACCTCTGCGAAGCGACCTACACGACGCTATCCGAGCGCGGCTACATCTTTGCACGCGACGTCGAGCAACTATTCGATCCGCAACGCAAACTGTTTCTAGCCGATCGATTCGTCGTGGGGAACTGCCCGCGTTGCGGTAGCGGTGACCAGTACGGCGACAACTGCGAACAGTGCGGTGCGACCTACGACGCCACCGACCTCGAAAATCCTCGTTCGCTGATCTCCGGTGCGACGCCGGTGCTCGCGAGTTCGACACACTACTTCTTCGATCTGCCGCAATTCGGCGACATGCTGAAGTCGTGGACCGTCAGTGGTCCCTTGCAGAGAGAGGTGGCCAACAAACTTGCCGAGTGGCTCGATGCGGGACTGAAACCTTGGGACATCAGTCGGGACGCGCCGTACTTCGGGTTCTTGATTCCGGGCACGCAGGATAAATACTTCTATGTCTGGATGGACGCGCCGATCGGGTACATGGCGAGCTTCCAGAACTACTGCGATTCACGCAGCGACATCGCGTTCGACGACTTCTGGGATACCGATGCGACGACCGAGCTACACCATTTCATCGGCAAGGACATCGTCAACTTCCATGCACTGTTCTGGCCGGCGGTGCTCGAAGGATCCAGTCATCGCAAACCGACGCGGATTCACACGCACGGGTTCATCACCGTCGGCGGCACCAAGATGTCGAAATCGCGCGGTACGTTCATCAACTCGGGCACCTACCTGAATCATTTGAATCCGGAGTATCTGCGCTACTATTTTGCTGCGAAATCGAACGGCACCGTCGACGACATCGACATTACGTTCGACGATTTCGTGCAACGCGTGAATTCTGATCTGGTCGGCAAGATCATCAACATCGCGAGTCGTTGCGCCGGCTTCGTCAACCGACTCAACGACGGCAAACTGGTTGCGACCATTCACGATCCCGACCTGTGGGCGGCATTCACGGCCGCGGAACCCACGATCGCGAGATGCTACGAATCCGGTGACTATGGACGCGTGGTACGCGAAATCACCGCACTTGCGGATCGCGCGAATCAATACATCGCGCAGCAGGCACCGTGGAACCTCGCAAAGGAGCCAGACCGCGCCACGGATCTCCAAGCCGTTTGCACGCTCGGCATCAATCTGTTCAAGGTATTGATGATCTACCTCGCACCCGTGCTGCCCGCTACTGCACAGCGCAGCGCGGATTTTATGAATCTCGACACGCTGACCTGGAACGATGCGACGCGCTTTCTCGGCGTCCATCGCATCAACGCGTTCGAACCGTTGCTGACCCGTATGGAGATGGACGCCGTGACCAAGATGATCGAAGAAACCCGGGCAATGGGCGACGGCGTCGCGACGAGTTCGCCGGCTGCACCAGTCTCCGAAACGTCGGCCGCCACAGATCTGATCGACATCGACACGTTTGCGCGTATCGATCTGCGTGTAGCCCGAGTCGTTGCGGCCGAACACGTCGATGGCGCCGACAAACTCATCAGGCTTGTGCTCGACCTCGGCGATACACAGCGCCAGGTCTTTGCCGGTATCAAGAGTGCCTACGAACCGCAATCGCTGCTAGGCCGACTCACGATCGTCGTTGCAAATCTGAGGCCCCGCAAGATGCGATTCGGCGAGTCGCAGGGGATGGTGCTGGCGGCGGGACCCGGTGGCTCGGACATCTTCCTACTCGCACCGGACGCCGGAGCAGAACCCGGCATGCAGGTTCGCTAACCGGATCCGACGATGGTATGTGTCGCAGCCAAGCTGATCGACGCGATCGATCTGTTGCTGCCGCAGACTCAGTGCGAACGCTGCGGCTTTCCTGGCTGCCGTCCGTATGCCGAAGCGGTCGCATCGGGTGGCGCCCCGATCAACCGCTGCCCGCCGGGTGGCACAGCCACCATCGAGGCGCTCGCGACTCTGCTGGGCCGCGACGTGACGCCGCTCGATCCCGACCTGTATCCGATCGATCCAAATGCGGTCGCGCTAATCGAAGAGTCGCACTGCATCGGTTGCGGTTTGTGCCTACCCGCCTGTCCTGTCGATGCGATCGTTGGCGCGGCCGGTTACACGCATAGTGTCATCGCGCGCCAATGCACTGGCTGTGAACTGTGCATCGTCGCCTGTCCGGTAGACTGCATCGCAATGGTGAAGACCGCAAACACATCGCAACGGACGAGTCCGTCGGGGCGCACCGAGGCGGATGCCGCGCGCGCAAACGCCGCACGGCGTCGCTTCGCAGCCCACAGACGTCGCCTCGCCGACCGGGCAGGCGCGGCAGAAGCGCGACGGCGACAACGCCGAACTCGCGATACGAGCCCACGACACTGGCAGCAAAATTGGGATGATGCGTAACGGGGCGGTTCTACAGCGGGGGGGATTACTGATCTCGGCAACCCACGCCATTGAGCGCGGCACATGAACGCCGCCAAGCGCGTTCAGATATTCGAGCGATTGCGAGACGCGGTGCCCGAACCCGCGACCGAACTACAGTACGACTCGGTGTTCGAATTGTTGATAGCGGTGATTCTGTCGGCCCAAGCCACCGACGTCAGTGTCAACCGGGCCACGCGCCAGCTCTATCGCATCGCCAACACGCCGGCTGCGCTGCTCGCGCTCGGCATCGACGGTCTAACGCCATACATCCGCAACATCGGCCTCTACAACAGCAAAGCACGCAACATCATCAAGACGTGCCAGGCCCTGATCCGCGACCACGACGGCGAGGTGCCGAAAGATCGCGCGGCGCTCGAGGCGTTGCCCGGTGTCGGCCGCAAAACTGCCAATGTGATACTGAATACGGCATTCGGAGAACCAACGATCGCCGTCGACACACACGTGTTCCGCGTGTCGAACCGCACGCGTATCGCGCGCGGTAAGACGGTACGGCAGGTCGAAGACAAACTGGACCGAGCCATTCCCGCCCAATTCAAAGGATCGGCGCACCACTGGTTGATACTGCACGGACGCTACGTGTGCACCGCACGAAAGCCGCACTGCGGCGCGTGTCCAATCGAAGATCTCTGCGAATATCCGCACAAACGCGACGACACCGAAGCCTGACCCATCATAGATCGACCAGTTCGATCGCATCGGACGTCAGCGCTTCACCCAGAAAATGCCGACCGACGCGCGCGAAACGCTCGGGCCCGTCGGTCGCCAACAATCTGCGACGATTCGCCCGGTCGCCGGCATCGAGCGTTCGACCGCGGACGAGTCTGGCCTTCCGTAGCGCCAACGACACGGCAGAGGCGGTGGTGGTCGCCGAATCGACGAGTGTCAATGCTGGGCCGCCGATGCGTTGTAACAGCGGCGCCAGAATCGGAAAGTGTGTGCAACCGAGCAACAGGCAGTCTGGATGCGAGTCCTCGCGCAACCACGCGCCAAGATACGCGGCAACGACACGTTCCGGCACGTCACCGGTGATCCATCCTTCCTCGGCCAACGGCACCAGCAGCGGACAGGGCCGTGCGAGTATCCGAGCCTCCGGGCGGCGCGCCAGTATCGCGCGCTGATATGCGCCGCCCCGCACGGTGCTTTCGGTACCGATGACAGCGATTCGGCCAAGGCGCGACGCCAGACACGCAGCCTCGGCCCCAGGTTCGACGACGCCAAAAACCGGCAGCGGGCGGTACGCGTGACGCAGTGCATCGAGAGCGACCGCCGAGGCGGTGTTGCAAGCAATGACAAGTGCTTTCACGCTCCGCTCGACCAGCACACGCGCCGCCTGAACCGCATAGCGTTGCACCGTGGTGGCGCTCTTGGTGCCGTAGGGCAACCGTGCGGTATCGCCAAGATAGATGAAGCGCTCGTCCGGCAATGCGTGTTCGAGCGCTCGCAAAACGGTGAGGCCGCCAACGCCGGAATCGAACACGCCGATTGGCGCGTCGTTCGATGTCGTGCGAACGGAATCCGCTAACGATGACAATACGGCGAAGTCAGAACGAAAGAGGCGCTTATTCTAGTGCTTGGGCTCGTCTTTGCGACCCAGCTTCAGCATGTTCCGCCAGAAGCCGCTGGCGAACGGATTCGCTGCCTGCTGCGGCGGCATATCGTTTCGCGTCCTGGATTCATTTCCTCGGGCTGCACTACGAGGATTCGGCACCGCGACGCGACGTTCCGACAACTGCGCTTGAGTACTTTGCATCTGCGGCCGTTGCATGCGCCGCTTGATCGGCTGAAGACGCTCAACCACCTCCGCTGGCGAGGAATTGGTGTCATGTTCGTTCGCCGCCGGCGACGATTTCTGTCCCTTTAGCCCCCGAATCTTCTTCTCGATCAGCAGATCCTCCTTGCGCTTCAGCTTCATCGCCGTGGCGATGTCGACCCCGCACCGCGCGCAATACTCGGATTCCAACTGTAGATGTCCGCAGCGAGGACACGCAATGTGTGCAGCCGTGATGTCCTTCAAAGTGTGATCGACGTGTGTATCGATCTTGAACTTCGGCTTGTCATCCGGCGATATGTCTTTGATGCGCGCGATTGCGCCCAACTGCGCGAGGTCTGCCTGCAACGTGTCCGCCGCCTCACGCGCGAGATCGCTGCGTACAACCACCGTACGGCCACTGAAAAGTTGCGCCACCTTACGCTCGTCGAGACCCAATCGACGCATCAGGTTCTGTCGGACCGTGGCTTCGTTGGCGCCGTCCACCACATCGCCACTGAATAACACTTGAAAGCGGCCCATCGTTCACTCCGAAAATGCGAGGCTCCATCTTTACCCCGCTCCACGTCGCGCATGTCGCGATCACCCGGGCACGACCCGAGCGCATTCCACCGGGCGACTCCAGCCTAGGGTTGGAATGATATGCGCCGCACCTACTGTTTGGCGTGACGACGTTCGCAACGCCAAAGCAGTTGGTCGGTGCTTTACGACCGATCGCCGGCGCCCCCAACGGGCGTGGTAAGGTAGCGTAGTGCGGCGCATATCCAGCGTGCTATACAAGGAACTCTGTTGTCTGAAAACGCCCAGATCGCGGGCCGTTTCCGCGGCTACCTGCCGGTTGTCGTCGATCTCGAAACGGGTGGGTTCAATCCGAACGGCGATGCGATTCTGGAACTTGCGGCGGTACTACTGACCTACGACGGTAAACGCCTGGAAGAGAATCGTCTGCTGCACTATCACGTCGCACCGCTGCCGGGCACCAACATGGATCCCGCTTCACTGCGTTTCAACGGAATCGACCCGTACCACCCGCTGCGCAAAGCTCGAGCCGAACCGGAAGTGATGCAGGAGTTCTTCCGTGAGGTGCGCAAAGCCGTGAAAAACGGCGGGTGCAATCGTGCGATCGTCGTGGCTCACAATGCTGCATTCGATCATCAGTTCATCATGTCCGGTGCGAATCGCAACGGCATCAAGCGTAACCCGTTCCATCCTTTCTCATTCATCGACACCGCATCCCTCGCGGCTGTCGCATACGGGCAAACGGTGCTCAGCCAAGCGTGCGCGCGCGCGGGAATCGCATTCGACAGCAGCGAAGCGCACTCGGCGCGCTACGATGCGGAAGTCACGGCACAACTGTTCTGCGCGATCGTCAACAAATGGCACGCTTTAGGTGGCTGGCCTCCTGCGTGACCGCGCCACTACTTCCCGGTCGCGCCGGCTGCCTCTTTGGCTCGCACGGCGGCTTCGCTGATCAGTGTCTTCAGCTCTCCCGATTGATGCATCTCGGTGACGATGTCGCAGCCGCCAACCAACTCGCCTTCAACCCAGAGCTGCGGAAACGTCGGCCAGTTCGCGAACGCTGGAAGGTTCGCGCGCACGTCGGGGTTGCTCAAGATGTCGACATAGGCGAATCGTTCACCGCAGGCCATCAGACACTGCACCGTCTGCGCCGAGAAACCGCATTGCGGCGCCTGTGGCGAACCTTTCATGTAGAGAATGATCGGATTGGTCCGGATCTGCTCTCGTATCGTATCCAATACGTCCACGTATGCTTTACCTCATGAACACAAACACGGACCATTGTACGCCACGTGGTCAACTGCGCTCCAATGACCGTTCGCCTCAGTGCTTATGAACGAATTCGATAACGTCGTCGAACGCCGCGGCACGTTCAGCAGCAAATGGTCCAAATATGCGGATGCGGACGTGCTGCCGTTCTGGGTCGCCGACATGGACTTCCAGGCGCCAAGCTTCATCCGCGGCGCATTGCAGCGGCGGCTGGATCACGGAGTTTTTGGCTACACCGAAACGCCGCCGGCACTGATCGACGCGGCGATTGCTTGGCTGGCCGCGAAATTCGACTGGGCGGTCGCCCCCGAATGGCTGGTATGGCTACCGGGGGTCGTCACTGGGCTGAATCTCGCGTGCCGATCGATCGGCACATCCGGCGATGCGGTGATGATGAACGTGCCGGTCTACTACCCGTTCCTATCGGCGCCCGGTCATGCCGGCCGCACGCTGATCGAAGTGCCGCTCGTGCTCGAGAATCGGCAGTGGGTGATGGACATTGCCGCCATGTCCGACGCGATCGCCAATCGCACCCGATTGTTCATGTTCTGCAATCCGCAGAATCCAACCGGACGGATCTACACACGCGATGAACTGATCGCCGTCGCAAAGTTCTGCGAACGACACGACCTGCTGATCTGCTCCGACGAAATTCACTGCGAACTGCTTCTCGACGACACGTCTCACATTCCGATCGCGTCACTGTCCCAGGACATTGCAGCCCGGACGATCACACTGATGGCGCCGACGAAGACATACAACACACCGGGAATGGGTTGCGCCTTCGCGGTGATTCCGGACGCGGCACTGCGACGACGCTTTCGCGACGCACGCGCCGGACTGGTGCCGAACATCGGCATATTTGCTTATACCGCGGCGACCGCCGCATATGAGGATCCGTCAGACTGGCTCGACCGGCTGCGCTTGCACCTGCGTCGCAACCGCGACGCCCTCCAGGACTGCGTCGAGAAACTGCCCGGCGTCTGCATGACACACGTCGAGGGGACCTATCTTGGCTGGATCGACGTGCGCGCCCTCGAGTTGACGAACACGATGCGCCACTTCGAATCGTACGGTCTCGGATTATCCGACGGCGCGCAGTTTCACGGGCCCGGCTTCGTTCGTTTCAATTTCGGGTGTCCGCGCGCCACGCTGGACGAAGGGCTGACACGATTCCGGCGCGCAGTCTCCGCCGCCGCAAAGGCGCGTTGATCATCGCTGGCGTTGCGTTTTCAGTCCGCGTTCCCCCAACCGCCGCCGCCCGGCGTCGTCACAGTGAGAACGTCGCCTGGCACCACATCGAATGCAGCCTTCGGTGGCAAGGTCGCGCCATTGAGAAAGTTCGATCCGGCGGCACCGGACCCACCTCCGGCAAGTCCCCACGGTCCACGGCGACGCCGTTCTGTCAGCAACGTCACGGCGGCGGGTTCGAGGAATTCGAATTCGCGAACGATACCGTCGCCTCCCATGTGGCGTCCGCGACCGCCGGACTCGCGCGCCAACTGATAGCGTCGGACACGCAGCGGGTAGTGTGTCTCGAGACTCTCGATGGGCGTATTGAGCGTATTCGTCATGTGTGAATGCACGCCGGAAACGCCTGCACCCCTCGCATGTGCTCCGGTCCCACCACCAATGGTTTCGTAATAGTCCCAGCGCCCGCCAGCGAAATGGCGCCCCATAGCAACATTGTTCATGGTGCCCTGACTCGCTGCCGGAATCCGATCCGGCAGCGCGGCCGCCAGAGCACCGAGCAAGACGTCGACGATACGCATCGACGTCTCCACGTTGCCTGCCGCAACCGCCGCCGGGTAATGCGCATCAACCAGACTACCCGGCTGCGTCACGATTTCGATACAGCGGAATGCGCCGCTGACGGCCGGCGTGTGGGCCGGCATCAGACAGCGAAATACGTACAGTACCGCCGCCGCGGTGACCGACAGCGGGCAGTTTATGTTGCCGTGCACTTGCGCGGATGTTCCTGTGAAGTCCGTCGTAACGTGGTCGCTACATACACGGATCTGCACGCGTATCGGAACGTCGCTCGAGCCGGCGCCGTCGTCGTCCATCCAATCCTCGAACGCATACTCGCCGTCCGGAATCACCGCGATCGCGTCCCGAGCAAGCCGCGCGGCATAGTCGTTCAATCCGACCACCGCGGCTTCGAACGCATCCTCACCCATTTGCATGATCAACGCTTCACCGCGTCTCACACCCAATCGACACGCACTGATCTGCGCGAAAAAGTCACCGAGGCGTTCATCGCCGCGGTAGGCATCCGTCGATTCATGCACACGGCCTGACAATCCGTCGAACAAGGCGCACGCAGTCGCCGACGGAACGCCGTCGCGATACGCGAGCATCGGCGCAATCACTATGCCCTCCTGTTCGAGTGTCGTAGAGACCGGCATCGAACCTGGCCTGTCCGAGCCAATATTCGCGTGATGCGCGCGACAAGCCGCGAAGGCGATCAATCTACGATCGTAGAATATCGGACAGACAGCCGTGACATCGGGCAGGTGCGTTCCGCCGAGAAACGGGTCGTTCAGCAGAACCAGATCGTCGGTCTGCCACTCGAAGCGCTTCACCACACCTGCCATCGCATACGCCATGCTGCCCAGATGAACGGGTATGTGCGCCGCCTGGCCGAATAATTCGCCGTGCGCGTCGAATAGCGCGCAACTGAAATCCAGGCGGTCCTTGATGTTCGGCGAGAACGCGGCGCGGCGCAGCGCGACGCCCATCTCGTCGCAAATCGCTTGAACGCGGCTGGCGAAAAGTGACAACGCAATACCACCGAGAGGACCGTCGGGCGGGCCAGTGCGAGCAACATCGAAGCCATCGTCGAAGGTTGAACTGGTCATTTCACTGGACTACCATGCCCGCTCTTCCGAGGCAGCAATTGCTGCCTTTTGTCGTTTGGGCGTCTGATGAAATTCGCTCTCGCTACGAGCGCGGAACCGACGAGGGACATGTTCATGGCGGCACTCATGGATACCTACACACGGCTGCCGGTCGCATTCAGTCATGGCGAGGGCGCCTATCTGTTCGATGAGCAGGGTAACAAATATCTGGATGCGCTCGCCGGTCTTGCGGTCACCGGGCTGGGTCACGCGCATCCCAAGGTCACGGCTGCGATCGCGCACCAGGCGGGCCGTCTGATGCACACGTCGAACCTGTATCAGATCACGCTGCAAGAGAGCCTCGCGCAGCGCCTCACCGCGCTCGCGTCGATGGATCGCGTATTCCTTTGCAATTCGGGGGCGGAAGCGAACGAAGCTGCGATCAAAATCGCGCGCCTGTACGGGCACGGCCGCGGCGTCAGCAAGCCGCACATCATCGCGATGGAAGGTTCGTTCCACGGCCGCACGATGGCAACGCTGACAGCGACCGGAAATCGCAAAGTGCAGGCTGGCTTCGAGCCGCTACTCGGCGGCTTCGTGCGCGCGCCATATGACGATGTGCAAGCCATCGAGAAGATCGCCGAAAACAACGACGAGGTCGTCGCCATCCTCGTCGAGCCCATCATTGGCGAGGGCGGCGTGGTGATACCCCACGACGGATATCTGCGCGCATTGCGGGGGATCTGCGATGCAAAGGGTTGGCTGTTGATGCTCGATGAAGTGCAGACCGGCAACGGGCGCACCGGGCGCCTGTTCGCGTACCAGCACGACGGAGTGCTGCCTGATGTCGTCACCACGGCGAAGGGGCTGGCAAACGGGTTGCCAATCGGGGCGTGCCTGGCACGCGGCGTCGCGGCAGAAACGCTGCGACCCGGCAATCATGGATCGACGTTTGGCGGCAATCCGCTCGCGTGTGCCGCGGCGCATGCAGTGCTCGACGCACTGGTCGACGACGGATTAATCGAGCGCGCAGGGATTCTCGGCGAACGCATTCTGAACGGATTTCGCCAGGCACTCGCCGGCGACAACCACGTTGTCGACGTGCGCGGCAAAGGACTGATGTTGGGCATCGAACTGGATTCGCCGCAACCAAACCTCGTCAAGGCTGCGTTGGCTGCCGGCTTGCTGATCAATGTCACTCGCGACAGCGTCGTCCGCCTGCTCCCGCCGCTGATACTCACAGACGCGCAGGCCGACGACCTCGTAGATCGTGTCGTTGCCGTGATCAAGGATTCGACTGCGGGGGCGTCGTGATCCGGCACTTCCTCACCTTGCTCGATTTCAGCCCCGAAGAACTGTCCAGGTTGATCGAACGCGCCATTGAACACAAACGCCTGCGCGAAGCCGGTACGCTGTTCGAGCCGCTGCGCGGTCGCACGCTCGCCATGGTATTCGATCTGTCATCGACACGAACGCGCGTCGCCTTCGAAGCGGGCATGCATCAACTTGGAGGGCACGCGATCTTCCTCAGTCCCAACGACACCCAACTGGGGCGCGGTGAACCGATCGAGGACACGGCGCGAGTACTGTCGGAAATGGTCGATATCATCATGCTGCGCACGCTCCGACATGAGGACGTCGAGGCTTTTGCGAACGCGGCGCACGTGCCCGTGATCAACGCGATGAGCGCCCGCTCCCATCCGTGTCAATTGCTGGCAGACGTTCAGACGTTCGTCGAATGCCGCGGTTCGATTCAGGACAAGACCGTTGCATTCGTCGGTGACGGCCACAACATGTGCAATTCGTATATCGAAGCATCGAGACAGTTCGGCTTCAATCTGAAGATCGCATCTCCGAAGGGTTTCGAACCCGCTGCCGAGGTGATCGCGGGCACGAACCGCGCGACGCTCGTCGATACGCCGCAAGACGCCGTCGCAGGGGCGGATCTAATCGTCACGGACGTGTGGTCGTCGATGGGTCACGAAACCGAACAATCGGAACGACGCAAACAGTTCGAAGGGTATCAAGTCGACCCAGCGTTGCTCGATTTCGCTGCGCCCGATGCGCTGTTCATGCATTGCCTGCCGGCTCACCGCGGCGAAGAAATCAGTGAAGACATCTTCGATGACCGGCGCTCTGTCGTCTGGGCCGAAGCCGGCAATCGGTTGCACTCGCAAAAGGCGCTATTGGAGTTCCTCAGCCTCACAAACGGGTAAAGGGGCCAGCGCCGTCAATTCAGTCGCAGATTGGAGAGCAGGTCCGGCTTCTCGATGCCGTAGCCCTGCGCAAAGTCGACCCCGATTTCCCGCAATTGCTCGAGGATCGCGTCGTTCTCGACGAACTCGGCGATCGTCTTCTTGCCCAGGTAGTGGCCGATCTCGTTGATCGAGCGCACCACCGCATAGTCGCTGGGATTGTTGTCCAAATCCTTGACGAAGACGCCGTCGATCTTGACGAAATCGACCGGAAGATTGCGTAAGTAGGAATACGAAGACAGGCCGGTGCCGAAGTCGTCGAGCGAGAATCGGCAGCCGATGATCTTCATGCGATTCATGAAATCGCGCGCGTTGTCGAGGTTGGCAATCGCCGCTGTTTCGGTGATTTCGAAGCAGACTTTGCTGGTGGGTGCCTGAATACGGGAAAACTGTTCCAGCACGAAATCCGCAAACGACTCGTCGTTGACCGAGTGGCCCGACACGTTGATGGCAAAGCCACCAAAGTTGTCGAGCGCACCGCGATGGTCCGCCATCCACTTCAGCACGTTCTCGACCACCCAGCGATCGACCATCGTGACGCGGTTGTACGTCTCCGCCGCCAGAATGAATTCGCTCGGCGGCATCAGATCGCCGAGCTCATCGCGCATCGTCAATAGAATCTCGTAGTGGTAGCTCGCACCGTTTGCGTTGACTGGCACCGGTGCGATGCGCTGACAGTTCAGTACCAGGCGGCCATCATCGATCGCTTTGTCGAGTTGCGTGACCCATTCCATGACGCCGCGGCGGCGCATCATGCGCGCATCACCGAGTTCGTATTCCTGCACGCGGTTGCGGCCAGCGTCCTTGGCAGCGTAGCAGGCTTCGTCCGCGGAACGCATTGCCGCGTCCGCATCCGGCATGCCTTCATCGATGAAGACCACACCGATGCTCGTCGACAACGAGTAGTGGCGATCTTCCCAGTCGAATCTCTGTTCGCGGACGAGCTTCAACAGGCGTTCGGCAACTTCGCGCGCTGATTCGGTCTCGATGTCCGTGATCAACACGCCGAACTCGTCGCCGCCCAGCCTCGCTACCTTTGCAGGGAACTCGCTCAGACCGTCGACCAGGCGCCCCCCGACCATCTTCAGCAGTTCATCGCCGGCAGTATGCCCACTGCTGTTGTTGACGATCTTGAACTGGTCGAGGTCCAGGTAGAACAATGCGTGCTGCGCACTCGTCGCTTTCGCGGTTTCGATCGCCACAGCCAGATTGCGTTCGAATTCTTTGCGATTGAGCAGCTTCGTCAGATCGTCGTGGGCGGCCTGGAACGTCAACTGATTGTGCATATTCTGCAGCATGCGCTGCGACGCGCGCTCCATCAGCGGCAGATCGAAATCGTCAAGGAGCGTGACGCGCCCAGCGTGCAGACCGTCGGCCATTTCCTTCAGTGGTATCTCGCGTGATTTCACGCCCTTACGGTTGACCAGCACGTAGAAGGAGTAGTCGTCACCAATGAAAGCAACCGACAGAATCAGCGGTCGACCCTCATCGTCCGACATCGCCAGCCACTCCCCGACGCTCATGCGGCGCGCTCTATCAAGCGCGCGCCCCCAGTTCTTGCGGATGTCTTCGTCGTCGGTTTGGATCTCGGGCGACGCATCGGGTAGCAGCCCTTCGAGGCCGAGCGCCTTCTCAGTCTCGCTGGTACCAATCCGCGTGACTTTGATCTTTGCCTTGGTGCCGGTCGTATCGCCAACAAGGGCATCCGACAATCCCATCACCAGCGGCGTGCGCTTTCCAGGTTCGAATGAAATGCTGTTGAGGCCGGCGACGACGCGCTTGAGCAGGACTTCCGGCTCGACATAGCCCGAAGCACCGGGCGTCGATTCGCCCGTCAACTGAGCAAGCACTTCCTCGGCCGTGGCTGCTGCATCGCGCCACTCGTTGCTGTTTGGGCCGTGGCGCAGGTGAGTATGAACCAGCAGATTTCGCCAGCCCGGATTCATCAGCCTGAGGAACAAGTCGGGGACTTCTCGTCCCGCTATGCGCGGTTCAAGTTGACTCGCAACCGCACGTCGCGCGCGCGCGAGTTTCTGCTGACCCTCACTCGCGCGCACGGTGCGCTCGACATTGCCCCGATAGGCCCTCGCCTGACGTTCGACCAACGGACCGAGTTCTTCGAGGACGTCTTCGAACACTTCCGGGTTGCGGTCGTAGTCCTTGACGATGCGTTCCAACAGCTCGTCAACGCGGCGCCCGACTTCGCGGTCGATTCCAACCTTCACGTCCTGGGCGTTACCCAGCCGTGCCAATTGGTTGAGCACCTCGACTGCCGAGTGAGGTCGTTCGGCGTCATGTTCCAGAAATTCGGGGTCTTTCGTCGCAAGCTTGTTGAGTGTCAGCTCCAACCGTTTTACCCAGCCGCGGATGCCTTCGGTCAGCAGCTTGTCCTGCTCGATAGAACCGACCAGGTTCTCCATGACGTCCAACGTGTCATAGAGTTCCTCGCCAAACGCCTTGGTTCCGCCGTGGCGCGCCTTCAATACCTCCATCAGACGCGGCTTGAGGCGGCTGTCAGTAAGTGGCGCATCGCCCAATTCCGCTTCGATCTGCGAAATCGCCTGGAGAATATCGTTGGGGTCGTAGCGTTGATCCGGCGCCGCATTCGGTGCAGCGAATTCGACCTCGTCCGGCGCACCGTGCATCCGGCGAGCGCGACGACCGAGATTCAACAGTTCGCGAGCGGCCTTGTAGACCTCCGCAGTACCACCCTCTCTCGATGCAAACGGATTGTACGAGGCACCCGGCGCCATCGAGATCCCGTCAGCGGCCATTGCCGCTTCGCGCAGCGGCGCGTCGAGTTCCTGGTAGTTTTGCGAGGGCTCAGGGCGCTTTTTGGATGTGCTACGACGCATCGAACGCTGCATCGCCTCGCGCAATTCTTCCAGCGACGGAAACACGCCGCTCTCTTCGAGCATCTTGCTGATGGCCGGGTATAGATTCGCCAGCACCGAGTTCAAGACGACCTCGAACTCTTTGTAGATGTCCTGACGCACCTGTCGGCGCACGTCGATTCCAGACAGTGCGTCGTCGAACGCCCACGCCAGCGCGGCTGGGCCAATCGGGACGACGTCTTTGTGTCCCCACGGCTTCGCAAGCATGCCGAGGCGCGAGCGAATCTCGAACAAGATGTCGCTGAAGCGGTTTTCCGTCTTCGAGATGACTTCCGCGACCGCCAGCCACGCTTCGAATTCTTCCGTGTCGACGATCTGCAGCTTCGCACTGCTGCCGGTTTCCCGCCGCCTGCGTTTCTCGAGCACCGCCTCGAGCTCGGATACCTGATCGATCTGAGCAACCACTGCTCGACCAAATTTCACCCGAATTGAATCACGCTGCTTCTCGAGCTGATCGAGCCCCTCGAAGTACATCATTTGCACGGCGTTCGTGCCGGCGTCGCGAGCCCTCAGAAGAAGGTCGCGATCGCATTTTTCGAAGAACAGCTTCGAGATTCGATTGACGCCGCGCGTGGCGACTTTGCTCAGCTGCTCTTTTATTTGTGCGGCGTCCTGGTCACGGATCCGACGATCGCGCAGCAATGTCTCACGCACTTCCGAGGGATTGTTGGGTTGCTCGGTGGGTGCTTCCGCCTGCGGCCTACGTCCGCGCGCCAGATCTGCCGCACTATTGGCCACCATGCCGGAAGCGACCGCAAAATCCATCAGCACTTCGAACGATTTAGGCGGCAACGGCGCGGGGAAACGGATGCCCATGCCGTTGCCGGAATCGAGCACACGCGATATCTGCGCCTGCATCCGAAAATGTTGTTC
The DNA here is from genome assembly GCA_963812255.1 of uncultured Gammaproteobacteria bacterium. Taxonomy (GTDB): domain Bacteria; phylum Pseudomonadota; class Gammaproteobacteria; order Pseudomonadales; family Azotimanducaceae; genus DATJGR01. Next base: position 765,400 of record CAWEUM010000005.1, read on the forward strand.
CCCATGCGGGGTCGGTACCGAAAAATGCAGACTCAGCGGATCAGCCGGTTTGGGTTCTGCACCCGTTGCGACCAACGAACGGGTACCGCCTGTACCCACGAGTAGCATCCCATCCTGGCAAAAGTCACGAATCGTGCACAGCCACGACCGTCCCCTTTGGGGATGAACGAGCGCACCGATCGAGATGGGCTGTCGCGCGTGAGTTCGCCGGTCCACGTCCTTCTTCTCCGGCTTCGGCGGCGCTGAATGCGGCGCCATGAGGCGGGAAGAGCCTAACTGATTTGAGGGTGGTGGGTCACCTGCCAGCGGCAGGTGATATGGCGCGCGTCTCAGTCTCCGGCGCAACTACGACACGATTGCGGCCCTGAGTCTTCGCCGCATACATGGCGGTATCGGCTCGACTCATCAACTGTTCGACCGCTTCGCGGGCGCGGTACGCCGCGACGCCAACCGAAGCCGTGACGGCAAAGTCGGGCGCCTTCGGATCGATCACCATGAGTTGCGTCTGACGTCGGAGTCGATTCGACACCTGCACCGCATCGGCCAGGGTCGCATTCGTGAGCACCATGACGAACTCTTCGCCGCCAATCCGCGCGACGAAATCCTCCTCGCGCACAACGTTGCGCGCAATCTCTGCAAACGCCTTGAGCACTTCATCTCCCTGTTTGTGGCCAAACAGGTCGTTGACTCGCTTGAAGTGATCCAGATCCACATAGCACAGGGCAAAAGCCAGCGTCCGGCGATCCGCCAGTGCCTTTTGACGATACAGGTACTCCATCAGCTGGCGGCGATTGTACAAACCCGTTAGATCGTCCCGCATCGCCATGTCGCGAACTCGCTTCAGCGCTCTCTCCAACTCCTTGGTGCGGCCGGTCAGCTCTTCGCGCAGGCTGGCAACCTGATCCGCGATGACCAGCGCAATCACCAGCAATACCGAGTAGCACCACCAGATGATGAGTTCGTCGGCCACGCCGCCGATAGCACCCGATTCGACACTCACAACCAATCCAAGACTCGTCGCCGCCCACGTCGACACCGCAATCAGACGCAAGCGCGAGCGCGTAAGATGCAGCGCGGCAAAGTTGAGGCCGAGCAGCGTAACCGCGAGCAGTGCGAGTCGCAGCGGCCCGCTACCAAATCCGGCGGTCGCGACGCAGCCGAGACTCGCCCACATTGTTACCGGCAGCCCCAACGACGCTGACATGTCGCGCAGGCGAAAATCCGCAATGATCGACAGAGCCAGCAGTACGACGCCGACCACCAGCACTACGCCCAGCAAGCTCACCGCGCCCCCCGACATCGTCAGGCGTCCGGATGACCATCCGAGCCACCACAAGGTGACGAACGCACCAACGCCGGCACCGGTCAGCAGCGACCGGCGCAAGCGCATCAAGGTATGCGCAAGTTGATGTTGATGAGCTACCGCCACGATACGGCCCACACCCGAAGTACCGTCATTCTAAGGGACCGCCTCGCGGCTGATGTATCGACGCGCAGGACGCCTTGTAATGGCTTTGTAACGCACACGCGGGCGCGTCAAACGACCGGCGTGCGCTACAGTAACGTCCTAGATACAGCATCCGCCCAACCACTCATCAGTGTGTCGCGCCGTGTCGCGTTCATGGCCGGCTCGAACGCGCGCTGCAGTTGCCATAAATTGCCTGCCTCGGTGAGTGACGAGACCAATCCGCTGCCGAGTGCCGCCAGCATTCCAGCACCCAGCGCCGTGGTTTCGGTGATCATCGGGCGTTCCACACGCACAGCCGCAATGTCGGCGAGGAGCTGGCACAGCCAATCGTTGGCAATCATGCCGCCGTCAACGCGCAAGCCCGTTACCGCCGCACCGTCGCGCGCGAGCGCCGCCAAAAGGTCAGCCGACTGATATGCGACGCTCGCCAACGTCGCCGTGATGAGATCGTCGCGATTCGAATCGAGAGACAGTCCACACACCAGACCGCGCGCATCCGGTCGCCAATGCGGCGCGCCGAGCCCGGTAAAGGCCGGCACGACGTAAACGCCGCCGGCATCGACACCGCTGCGACGCGCGGCGGCCTCGGATTCAGCGGCGGAATCGATAATGCGCAGTGCGTCCCGCAACCACTTCACCGCCGCGCCGGCAACGAAAATGCTGCCTTCGACCGCATACGTCGTTCGACCATCGATGCGGTAACCCACAGTCGAGAGCAACCCGTGCGTCGATCGAATCAGCCGATCACCAGTATTCGTCACCAGGAAACAACCTGTTCCATAGGTGCTTTTGGACATCCCAACATCGAAACACGCCTGGCCGATCAACGCGGCCTGCTGGTCGCCAGCAACTCCGACGATCGGCACGGCAGCGCCGAGCCATTGCGCATCGGCAACGCCGAAGTCACCTGCACAATCGCTGACCTCAGGCAGCAGACTCGGGGGCACATCGAAGTACCGAAGCAATTCCGGATCCCAACGTTGTTTGCCGATATCGAACAACTGCGTCCTCGACGCGTTGGTCGCATCGGTCAGATGCCGCGCACCAGACGTCAGGCGCCAGATCAGAAAGCTATCCACCGTGCCGAATCGCAGGGTACCTTGAGCGGCGCGCGTTCTGAGCCCGGGAATGTTTTCGAGCAGCCAGGCAATCTTGGTGCTCGAGAAATAGGGATCGACGACGAGTCCGGTCGCGGCAGCAATCGTTTCAGCCATACCGTCCGAACGAACGCGCTCACAACGCGGCGCGGTGCGCCGATCCTGCCAGACGATCGCGTTGTGGACCGGCACCCCGGTGTCCGCATCCCATATCAGCGTCGTCTCGCGTTGATTCGTAATGCCGATGCCGGTCAGTGAGCGCGCCTCTATGCCCGCGTTGGCCAGCGCGCCGCGTGCCGCAGACAGCGTCGTACCCCACAACACTTCCGGATCGTGCTCCACCCAGCCGTCACGCGGAAATTGCTGATCGAATTCGCGTTGGGCGCTGCCGTGCACATGGCCCTGAACGTCGAACACCAGCGCACGCGTACTGGATGTCCCTTGATCGATCGCCAGCACGTAGTCCAATCTGCTTCTCCGGCCGAATCCGCCAAACACAATATCTAGTGGTTGGATGCGCTTCAATAGCCTGCCGGAACGGCCTGTTCATGCCCGATTTGCCAACGCACAGGTGACCCACCGTCAGGTCACAGGTTATCCACAGCTTTCACCTTGCATTTTGGTCCTACACCGCATTATCTTGTGTTGGCGCGGTCATCTGACCCAAGATGTTGGGGTTGGAAGGAGTATGCGGCCGGTTGCGACGCGCGCCTTTTTGGATCTGCTACGGTCGAAAACGGCGGCACGATCGAGGCAGATCCGACGGGCCGGCGATCCGGAACGTCGACCACTAGCTATTGTGTTTCGGCGCGCCGGGGTACCAGGCGGGAACAACACAGACAAATGAACCATTTAGAAGCGCACATCTAGCGGCGTACATCGCGGAGTGACATCACTTATGCAAACGGACACGCAACAGCGCACCAGCGTCAGCCAAGATTCTCAGCCACCCTCGCCCGTGCCGCCTTCGGCAGCAATCGCGGCTACCGCGCCTGGTCGGCTGCGCGTCATCAAGCGCAACGGCACCGTCGTCGCATACGACGACAGCAAGATCGCGGTCGCCATGACCAAGGCATTTCTCGCAGTCGAAGGCGGCACCGCCGCCGCGTCGTCGCGAATTCGAGATCAAGTCAGCAATCTCGTTGGCCAGATGACGGCGACGTTCCAGCGGCGATTTCCGTCGGGCGGCACCGTGCACATAGAAGACATTCAGGATCAGGTCGAACTCGCGCTGATGCGATCCGGCGAGCACAAGGTGGCGCGCGACTACGTGCTGTACCGCGATGCCCGCGCACGCGCTCGTGCTGAGCGCAAGCAGGCGGTCAAACCGATCCAGACGTCGCTGTCGATCACGCGCGCAGACGGCAGTCGGGCGCCGCTCGATGTCGAACGGCTGCGTACGGTGGCGGTCGAGGCTTGCGCGGCTTTGAGCGACGTCGATGGTGAGCGGATCATCAGCGAAGCCCTGAACAACATGTATGACGGCATTTCCGAGCACGATGTCGCCACCTCGGTGCTGATCGCCGCACGGACGCTGGTCGAAGAAGAGCCGAATTACACATTCGTCACCGCACGCATCCTGCTCGACGACCTGCGCGCCGAAGCCCTTAAGTTTCTGGGTGTGCAGGCGCCCGGAGCCAAGCCGGGCGACTTTCGCGCGACTCAATCTCAGATGCGCGACGTCTATCCGGTCGCGCTTAAGGCGTTCGTCGAGCGTGGCGCCACACTGGAACTCCTTTCCGGCGAGTTGCGCAAATTCGATCTCGACGCACTCGGTGCCGCGCTCAAGCCGGAGCGCGACCACAACTTCACTTATCTCGGACTACAGACGCTGTACGACCGCTACTTCATCCACAGCAACGATGTTCGCTTCGAGCTGCCACAGGTGTTCTTCATGCGCGTTGCGATGGGCCTCGCGCTCGACGAAGCAGATCGCACAGCGCGGGCGATCGAGTTCTACGATCTGCTTTCGTCATTCGACTACATGAGCTCGACGCCCACCTTGTTCAACGCCGGAACGTTGCGCTCGCAATTGTCATCGTGCTTCCTGACGACCGTCCCGGACGATCTAGACGGCATCTACCAGGCGATTCACGACAACGCGATGCTGTCGAAATGGGCAGGCGGTCTGGGCAACGACTGGACGCCGGTGCGCGCGCTCGGCGCATACATCAAAGGGACCAATGGCAAGTCGCAAGGTGTCGTCCCGTTTCTGAAAGTCGTCAACGACACAGCTGTCGCAGTGAACCAGGGCGGCAAGCGGAAAGGCGCGGTGTGCTCGTACCTCGAAACGTGGCACCTCGACATCGAAGAGTTCGTCGAACTTCGCAAGAACACCGGTGACGACCGCCGTCGCACCCATGACATGAACACGGCGAACTGGATACCGGACCTGTTCATGAAGCGGGTCTTCGAAGACGGCAGCTGGACGTTGTTCTCACCGAGCGACGTGCCGGACCTGCACGATCAGTACGGGCTTGCGTTCGAGCATCGTTACACGGCGTACGAGCGTATGACGGAAACAGGGGAACTGCCGCTGTTCAAACGCGTTCGGGCACAGGATCTGTGGCGCAAGATGTTATCGATGCTGTTCGAAACGGGGCATCCGTGGATCACGTTCAAGGACGCCTGCAACGTGCGCTCGCCGCAGCAGCATGTCGGCGTAGTGCATTCGTCGAACCTTTGTACCGAGATCACACTGAATACGTCGCGAGACGAAATTGCCGTGTGCAACCTGGGTTCGATCAACCTCGTCCAGCACGTTGGCCCTGATGGCCTCGACCTCGACAAGTTGCGCCGCACTGTTCGAACCGCAGTTCGGATGCTCGACAACGTCATCGACATCAACTACTACTCTGTGCAACAGGCCCGCGCCTCCAACATGCGCCATCGTCCGGTTGGGCTCGGAATCATGGGCTTTCAGGACGCGCTGTATAAGTTGCGCGTTGCCTACGGCTCCGACGCGGCCGTTGAATTCGCCGACCGTTCGATGGAGGCGGTCAGCTATTTCGCGATCGAAGCTTCGAGCGATCTCGCCAAGGAACGCGGCAGCTATGCCAGTTTCGAAGGCTCGCTTTGGAGCCGCGGGAGTCTGCCGCTGGATTCGCTACGCCACCTTGAACGCGAACGCGGCAAACAATATCTCGAGGCGAACTACGACTCGACGCTCGACTGGGAAACGCTGCGCACCAAGGTTAAGACCGACGGCATGCGCAACTCCAACGTGATGGCAATCGCTCCTACCGCGACAATCGCGAACATCACTGGTGTGTCGCAGTCGATCGAGCCGACTTATCAGAACCTCTACGTGAAGTCGAACCTGTCCGGTGAATTCACCGTCGTGAATCCATACATGGTCCACGATCTGAAGGCGCTCGATCTGTGGGACAACGTGATGGTCAACGATCTGAAGTACTACGACGGCAGCTTGCGCGCAATCGACCGCGTGCCGGAGAACCTGAAGCAACTCTACGCCACCGCGTTCGAGGTTGAGCCGCGTTGGCTCGTCGATGCTGGGGCTCGACGGCAGAAATGGATCGACCAGGCGCAGTCGCTGAATCTGTACATTGCCGGCGCATCGGGGAAAAAGCTCGACCTCACGTATCGAATGGCGTGGATTCGCGGTCTGAAAACCACCTATTACCTGCGTTCGCTGAGCGCCACGAGCGCGGAGAAATCGACGGTGGATCGCGGCACGCTCAACGCGGTGTCGTCCGGTAGCGCCAACGCCTCGGCAAACGCCTCGGCGCCGAGACGCCCCGAAGCGGACGCGCCGCTGGTGTGTTCGATCGACGACCCCGATTGCGAAGCCTGCCAATAGCATCAAGGAGGATGACGCATGTTGACATGGGATGACTACGAAGAACCGGCCGCAACACCACCGCCGCGAGCCGATGCAGTCGAACGTTCCGAAACCGCGTCGTCGGCGCGTGCGTCCACCACAGCACCACGCGCGACAGTGGCCGAGGTCGAGTTGCCGACGGTGGTCGATGCCGACCCATCCAATCTGGAGAAGGCACAGGCCGCAGTCGCCGCACTCGATCCGAAAACCGAGTTTCGCGCCTACGAAGGCTCGTTAGAACGGGTGACGGTCGACCAGAAACGGATGATCAACTGCCGCGCCGATCTGAATCAACTGGTGCCGTTCAAATACGATTGGGCGTGGCAGAAATATCTGGATGGCTGCGCGAACCATTGGATGCCGCAGGAAATCAACATGACGGCGGACATCGCGTTGTGGAAAACCGACGGCGGCCTATCCGACGACGAGCGCCGAATCGTCAAGCGCAGCCTCGGCTTCTTCTCGACCGCGGATTCGCTCGTTGCCAACAATCTGGTGTTGGCGATCTATCGCCTTATCACGAATCCGGAATGCCGCCAGTACCTGCTGCGGCAGGCGTTCGAGGAAGCGATTCACACGCACGCATATCAATACGTGATCGAGTCGCTCAGCATGGACGAAGGCGAGATCTTCAACATGTACCACGAAGTACCCGCCGTTGCGCGCAAGGCGTCGTGGGCTCTGAAGTACACGCGGGAGCTTTCGGATCCGACGTTCACGACCGGCACGATCGAAGCAGACAAGGATCTGTTGAAGAATCTGATCGCGTACTACTGCGTGCTCGAAGGCATCTTCTTCTACTGCGGCTTCACTCAGATCCTGTCGATGGGGCGGCGCAACAAGATGACTGGCACAGCGGAACAGTTTCAGTACATCCTGCGCGACGAGTCGATGCACGTGAACTTCGGCATCGACGTGATCAACCAGATCAAGTTCGAAAACCCGCAACTATGGGACGACGAAATCCGCAATCGCGCATCGCAGATGATCCTGGAAGGGACTCAACTCGAAATCGAGTATGCTCGCGACTCGATGCCGCGCGGTGTCGTCGGCATGAACGCAAACATGATGGCCGAGTATCTGCAGTTCATCGCGAATCGGCGTCTGGCTCAAATCGGTCTCGCAGAGCAGTTCCCCGGTGTGAAGAATCCGTTTCCCTGGATGTCGGAGATCATGGATCTAAAGAAGGAAAAGAACTTCTTCGAAACCCGGGTTACCGAATATCAGACTGGTGGCGCGTTGAGTTGGGATTGATTCCGACCAGCGAGATCATTCAGAAAACGATCGTCGATGCACAGATTCGCCATTGCCATCGCGGTTCTGCTTGCGGTGGCACTCGCCTACGCATACTGGCCGCAACACGAGAAGGCGCCGCCCGTCGCCGATCAGGCGACCCTGCGCCACACGCCCCTCGGTCCCGTCGTTGGGTTCGTCGACGCGTACGGCGCCCATGCGTGGCGGGGTCTGCCTTATGCGACACCGCCCGTCGGCGACCTGCGCTGGAAAGCACCGCGTCCGTCGAGGCCTTGGCGCAGCACCCGCGAAGCGCTCTCGATCGGCAACATGTGCGTGCAGTTTCCGTCGTTGTTGTCGGGTGCAGGACGGCAACCCAAGTCGAACGCTCCGGTCGGTAGCGAGGACTGCCTCTACCTGAACGTCTGGGCGCCGCCGTTCCTGCCGACGGCGATTCCGAGTGGCACGCCGGCTCGGCCGGTAATGCTCTGGATTCACGGCGGCGGCAACAGCATCGGCCACGGCGGCAGCTATAACGGCTCACATCTGGCCACATCCCAGAATGTGCTGGTGGTCACGATCAACTACCGCCTCGGCCCATTCGGCTGGTTCTCGCATCCCGCCCTGCGCAGTGACGGCGCGTCACCGGAAGACAACTCCGGCAACTACGGACTGCTCGACGCGATCGGCGCGCTTCACTGGGTTCGCGACAACATCGCAGCGTTCGGCGGCAATCCGCACAATGTCACGATATTCGGCGAATCGGCCGGCGGTACCGATGTACTCGCATTGATGGCGTCACCGTTGGCAAAAGGTCTGTTCCAGCGCGCAATCGTCGAGAGCGGCGGATTGTTCGTCAGTTCGCGCAGCGTCGCGGAGAACTACCGCGACGATACGGCAAGTCCGGGACATCCATTCAGTGGACGCGAATCGGTCGATCGGCTGCTGATCGAGGAAGGCAAAGCCACCGATAAGGCGGCCGCGAAATCGTTGCAGAATTCGATGACGAACGACGCGCTGCACGCGTTGCTGATGAGCGCGAACGCCGACGACATCATGAAACTCTACAGCGGCGGCGCCTTCGGCATGATCAACGCACCCGGTCTGGTTGCCGACGGATTTGTACTGCCGATCGATTTCGATGCAGCGACCACGTTTGCGGATCCGACGAAGTACAACGCCGTACCGACAATCCTCGGTACGAACCGAGACGAGGTCGCACTGTTCATGGTGCGTGATCCGCGCTGGGTGGAGAACCGGCTGTGGATCTTCCCGCGCCTGAAGGATCGGGCCGCGTATCTGCGCCAGGTGCGCTATCAGACCGACTCGTGGCGGCTTGGCGGCGTCGACGACATTGCGCGCGCGATGAATCATTCGCAGCCCGGTCACGTGTTCGCGTACCGGTTCGATTGGGACGAAGAGCCGTCGGTGATGGGCTACGACCTCTCGACTGCGCTAGGCGCCGCACACGGTCTCGAAATTGCGTTCGTATTCGGTGAATTCGAAGGGGGTCTGGGGCTCAGCTACCTGTATCCGAAGACGCCTGCGCGCGACGCGCTCTCCAAGAGCATGATGTCGTACTGGGCGCAGTTCGCGTATTCCGGCAACCCGAACACCGGACGCAACGGCGAGCAGGTTCGATGGCGGCCCTGGGGCAGTGAACGCGAGACGTCGATCATTCTCGACACGACACCTCCCGGGATTCGTATGACGCGTGACGAGATCACGACCGACAGCCTCAAACAGCGGCTGCTGCGGGACACCTCGATGACCGATCAGAGAGAGCGGTGCGAACTCTACGCACAGCTCTTCCGCGACGCATCGTTCGATCGTGATGAGTACCGGCATCTCGGTAAATCGGGTTGCGGCAACTACGATCCGGAGTCGTTCCGCCGCTTCTGACGCGCGATTCCTTAGGGCGCGCCCCCGTCCGCCACCGGCGACGGCACGGGTCCAAGGGTCGTCGCCAGATCCGCCAACTTTCGGCACGTCATCGACAACAGCGAGAAATCCTGTGTCGTTGCGCGTTGGGCATTGTCGATCGCGGCGCGCCACGCGCGCGCGAACAACGGCCGTTGCTGCAGCCAACGATCGATCGCGGCCGCGTTCGTGGCCGATTCACCCCGCTCGACCAGATCCCGACCGATGCGCGCCGCCAGCATGGCCTGCTGGCTCATCAGATCGTCGAGCAGCAGATCACGCTCCATCGCCTGCCACAGACTCGCCGGTGTCACGCGAGCCAGGTGATCTGCAAGCCAATCGGCCGCGAGCGCCGCATTCAGCGTGGCGAAAATGTCTGCCACCACACGCAGTTGCGCGCCGGTGCGTTCCGCTGCATCGATCACCGGTAAGGTCGTCACCAGCGCCGCGGCATTACCACAGGATTCGGCCACAGCGATCGTGACGCCCATCTGCGTCCAGCGTGCAATCTGATCGCTGCGACGCGCTCGGCCGGAGACCCCCATCAACGCCAATCGCGAATCCGCCAGCGAGCCGATATTCGACGCGAAATGGCGGGTCAGGTCCGCGACGTCGAGGGCAGCACGCCGATGCCGCAGAAACCAGCGCGTCGACCGGCGAGCGAGCTGCACGATCTGCAGCAGCATGTCGAGTCGCGTTTCGCCATCGACATCCTGCAAAGACTCGATACTTCGAAACACTTCGCGAATGCCAAAACACGCCGCGGCGGCATAGTAGGCGCGCACGATCTCATCCGGCTCCGCGCCGACGACATCCGACAGGTGCACCACGGAAGACAGTCCCAAGTGGTGCACAATATCGTTGGCCACGATCGTCGAGACGATCTCGCGACATAGCCGGTGCTTGCGTACCGCAGTCGGATAACGTTCCCGGATCACTGCCGGAAACGCCTCGAAGACGGTCTCCGCAATCGTCGCGTCCGCGTGAACCGCCGAGTCGATCAGATGTTCTTTGACGTGAGTTTTCGCGTACGACAGCAGCACCGCAAGTTCCGGGCGTGTCAGCGTCTGACCGCGCGCCGTTCGCTCCACGAGCACATCGTCGCTCGGTACGCCCTCGAGCCCTCGATCGAGGCGCCCGTCTGCCTCCATCCGAACCATGAACCGCTGGTATTCGTCGAGGCGCTCGCGGACGTGACGTTGCGTAATCGACAGCGCCTGCGCCTGCCTGAAACTGTTGGTCAGCACGAGGTCGGCGACATTCTTGGTCATCTCGACAAGCAATTGATTGCGTTGCTTCAGCGTCAAATCACCGTCGGCTATGAGCTGGTTCAACAGAATCTTCAGATTCACTTCGTGGTCGGAACAATCGACACCGGCTGCGTTGTCGATGAAATCGGTGTTGACAGCGCCGCCCGCCAGCGCGAATTCCACACGCGCTGCTTGCGTCAGGCCGAGATTGCCACCCTCCCCGAACACTCTGGCGCGCAGATTCGCTGCGTTTACCCGGACCGCGTCGTTGGCACGATCGCCAACATCGAGATCGGTTTCGTGGGTGCCCTTGACATAGGTCCCGATGCCGCCGTTCCAGATCAGGTCGATCGGTGCCGCGAGCAACAAATGAATCAGTTCGTCCGGCGAACACTGCGGCACATCGATCCCGAACCGCTCGCGCATTGGCGCAGTAACGGCGATCGACTTCTGAGCGCGCGAAAAGACACCGCCGCCGGCAGAAATCAGCGCTGCGTCGTATTCGTTCCAGCCAGAACGCGGCAGCGCGTACAAGCGTGCGCGCTCGTCGAAGCTCGTCTCTGGATCCGGGTCCGGATCGACGAAGATATGCTGATGGTTGAATGCGGCCACAAGGCGAACCGACCTCGATTGCAGTAGGCCGTTGCCGAAGACGTCGCCGGACATATCGCCGATACCCAGCACGGTGATTGGATCCTTTTGCGCATCGATGCCGCACTCGCTGAAATGCCGCTGCACGGAGATCCACGCACCACGGGCGGTAATACCCATCCGCTTGTGGTCGTAGCCATTCGAGCCGCCCGACGCGAACGCGTCGCCCAACCAGAACCGATAGTCGCGCGACACCTCGTTCGCGTAGTCCGAAAACGCCGCGGTGCCCTTGTCGGCCGCGACAACCAGATAGGGATCATCACCGTCGTAGCGCCGAACACGCAACGGCGGCACGACCACTCCCTCTACAATGTTGTCCGTCACGTCGAGCAAACCGCTGATGAACTCGCGATAGCACGCAATCGCTTCGGACATCAATGCATCACGAGCGTCCGGCGCCCGTCGCACGAAGAAGCCGCCTTTGGCGCCGGTGGGCACGATGACCGCGTTCTTCACGATCTGCGCTTTGACGAGTCCAAGCACCTCAGTGCGGTAATCCTCCAGACGATCGGACCAGCGCAGGCCACCGCGAGCGATCGGACCGGCACGCAGATGCAGCCCCTCCATGCGCGGCGAAAACACGAATATTTCGTGTAGCGGTACCGGCTGCGGCATGTTCGCAATGGTCCTCGGCGCGAGCTTCAGCGCGAGCCGGGATAGCGGCGTACCATTGGGCGTCCGTTGAAAGTAATTCGTGCGTTGGGTCGCCTCGATCAACTCGAGGATGCGTCGTAGCGTGCGATCCTCGTTCAGCAACGCGACCGCATTGAGTGCTTCGATGATCTCCGCACGCACCTTCGGATAATCGGAACCCCCATCCGCATCGGGGTCGAACCGCTCGACGAACAGGCGCACCAGACCGCGAGCGATCGCCGGATACTTGCACAACGTGTTGCTGATGAACTCGCGACCAAGTCCGAACCGCGTCTGCTTCATATACTCCGCATAGGCGCGAAGCATCGCGACCTGGCGCCAGTCGAGCCCTGCGAGCAGCACCAACCGATTGAACGAATCATCGTCCGCAGCACGCTGCCAGACCTGAACGAATGCGTCCTCGAAACGCGCGCCGACAGCGGCGATATCTACCGGACCGCCGACCGCCAGTTCGAAGTCGTGTATCGAAACGGTATGGGTCGCGCAGGAGATCCGATAAGGATTTTCGCCGATCGCGCGCACACCCATGTGTTCCAGAACGGGGATCAGATCGGATAGCGGCAACGGTTCGCCGAGGTGAAACACGCGCAGGAAGAACATGTCTTGCGGATCTTCCGGGCCGCGATAGAGACGCATCGTCAGACTTAGTTGTTCGCTCAGCGCTTCGATGTCAAGGATGTCGGAGACCGCTGCGCGCGGTGAATGATTCTCCCGATATCCGGCCGGCAGAGCGTCCAGATAGCGTTCGATCAGCCGCCTTCCATCAACCTCGCCGCATTCCTGCACCAGCGCTTGTCGCAAATCCTGCGACCAGTCACGCGTCAACGCGGCGACAGCGTTCTGCAGTTCGCCGATGTCGACGCTTTTGCCGCCACCAGGCGGAACCCGAATGATGAATTGCAAGCGCACGAGGATCGATTCGGAAAAGTAGGCGTCGAACGGGGCATCTTCTGCCCCGAGCGTCGTCGTAAGCAGTTGCTGAATTCGAACGCGAACCTGTGTGTTGTAGACATCCCGTGGCATATAGACGAGGCAGGTATAGAAAAGGCCATAGCGATCGCGCCGCAGAAATACCCGCGTGCGGCGCCGCTCGTGAATCTGGGTGATCGCCAGCGTAGTGGCGAATAGTTCATCTTCGGAACACTGGAACAGATCGTCGCGCGGGTAGCTGGCCAGCACATGCGCGAGGATCTTGCCGTCGAAGCCGTTCGGATCGAGGCCGGATCGTGCGCGAATGTTCGCCACCTTACGCCGCAGCAATGGAATCCGGTCGGGACGCTCGCTGTAGACGGAGGAGATGTAGAGGCCGAGAAATCCTTGCTCGCCAACGACGTCCCCGGCACTGTTGAAGCACTTCACGGCGATGTAGTCCGGATAGGCTGGCCGATGCACCTGCGACCGCGTACCCGATTTCGAAAATGCCAGCAAGGTCCGCTCGAGCAGAAACTCACGTGTATCGGCCGGCTGATCTGCTAGCAGACGCTCCGACGACGGCTCGCGATTGCGCAGAATACCCAGTTCGCTGTCGGGTACCTGCCGAGTCGTCCCAGCGCCGAAATCGAACTCCCGATAGCCCAGAAACGTGAAGTTGCCGTTCTCGAGCCACTCGAGGAACGCAATCGCTTCGGCGATCTCGTCTTTCGGCAGCGGCGGCGGCGCATTCCCCAACGCTTCGACTATGGCGCGCAGGCGCCTCTTCATTTTGGCGAAGTCACCAACGCTGGCGCGCACATCTTTTAGGATGGAGTTGAGCTGTACCCTGAGCGCGGCCAGCCGCTCTGCCTCGAGGCGGTCGATTTCGGCATAGATCAACACCTCGTTGTGTGCGTCCGGCGATTGCGGATCGATCCGCACCAGCCCACCCGCCGCGTCGCGTATCGCTGCGAACACCACGTTCTGAAGGTGGTGCGTGACCAGCCCACGGCGCGATAGCTCCATCAAGACCGAATCGGTGATGAACGGCATGTCCGGGTGAGCGATCTGAACGATCGTGTGATCCGATGCCCAGCCGTCGCGTTCGTAGTGCGGATTGCCGACCTCGACGTCCGCTGCATTCCAGGCGCGGACTTGAAAGTGGCGCAAACACGCGATCGTCATGCCGGCCGCGTCTTCGACGCTGCGATCATTCAGATCCTCTGGCGCAACGCGTGACCAGAACTGCCGTGTAAACGCGGCGGCGAGCGCATGCTCGCGCGCATCCAGCCGGTCGCGAATGCGATCCAACACGGCCACCAGGAATGAGGCATTCTTTTGCATGGGACGCTCTACCGCGTGGGCTATCTACTGAAAATGAGGACGTTTCGTCGGGTCGCTTCAGTATAGGCTGAGTAGACCCATCCAGGATCGACCGGTACGCTGCGCGTTCAAATGCAATCTTAAAATCCGGTGCTGAGCTATCGCCACCGCTTTCACGCCGGCAACCTTGCTGACGTTCTGAAGCATTCCGCCCTGACGGCGGTGTTAGACGCGGCAATCTGCAAACCGACGCCGCTCGTCTACCTCGACACGCACGCGGGCGCCGGAATCTATCGATTCGACGATGTGCACAGCGAACATCACAGTGGGATCGAGGCACTGCGCAGCTCGACTTCGGCAAGCATGCCGAAGACCATCGCGCGCTATCTCGATTGCGTCCGAGCATTCAACTCGGGTCCGGAGACGTTGCGTTATCCCGGATCCGCGGTCATCGCGGCACACCTGCTCCGCGAGACCGATCGCCTGATGCTCTGCGAGCGCCAACCCGCAGACGCCGATGCGCTTTCAGACGCGCTGCGCCCCTATGCGCAGACAGATTCGCGAATGGAGGCGCGCGTGAGGATCGATTGCGGCAATGGATATGATTTGCTGAAATCCGCGCTGCCACCACGCGAACGACGCGGCGTGATCCTGATCGATCCGGCCTACGAACTCGCCGACGAACCGGTGCGCGTGATCGACGGGCTGCGTGTGGCTCTGCCTCGATTTCGCCACGGCGTGTACATCGTTTGGTATCCATTGCATTCCAAGCATGATCACGCCGACCTGAAGCGTCACTTCCGTCGCCTCGACCCGCCGAAAACGCTGTGCATCGAACTCGACCCCCGGCCGCCAGCGGCTCCGGGCGCAACGGGCTCTGGCGTGTTGGTCGTGAATCCGCCGTTTCAGGCCGTGACGGAACTCGGACTGCTGACGACCTATCTGGGCCGCGCGCTGGCACCTGGCGGCCGCGCAATCTGCGAGTGGCTGATTCCGGAGTAGCGCGACGGACGCATGAACCACCTTGCGACGCCGATCGTCACGTTACACAGCGTCGTAGTCGACAACGACACGCGGCGTGACCGGGTGTGCCTGGCATGTGAGAATGAACCCCGCCTCGAGTTCGGCCTGACTGAGCGCGTGATTGAGATCCATCTCCACTTCGCCTTCGATCAGTCTGGCTTTACACGTCGCGCACACGCCGCCTTTACACGAGAACGGCACTTCGAGGCCCGCATCGAGCGCTCCGTCGAGCACGTTCTCGCCGTCGCTGGCCAGTTCGAAACCGGTCTCGCGGCCACCCACGCGCACGCGCACCTCCGACAACGCACCGGCGAACCGTTCGGCGCGGGACCGGTGCTTCGCGATCACGGCCTTCGCGTCCAGCGCCGAGGCGTGAAACAGTTCGTAGTGAATGCGCTGTGGATCGATCCCTTCACCACGCAGGCCGCGCGACACTTCCGAGATCATTGCCTCGGGGCCGCACAGAAAGAACTCATCGTACGCAACGATCCGAATCAAGCGGCGGTTCAGCTCACGGCCTTTACGATTGTCGATCCGACCGTTGAGAACCTCGGCACCCTGCTGTTCGCGGCTCATCACGTTGATCCATTGCAGGCGATCGAGGTAGGCGTTCTTCAGGAAGCTCAGCTCGTCGCGAAACATCATCGTTGCGGTGCGGCGGTTGCCGTACAACAAGGTCACCCGGCTGCGCGGCTCGCCGGCAAGCACGCTGCGAACGACCGACAGGATCGGCGTGATGCCACTGCCGGCCGCGATGCACAGATAGTTGCGCGCTCGAGTTGCATCGAGCGGCGTCGTGAACTCGCCAGCCGGCGGCGCGACGTCGATCGTCGCACCGGGCTTTAGATGACGATGTGCATACTCGGAGAAGCGCCCGCCTGCAACGCGCTTGATCGCAATCATCGGCATCGGATCGCCAGCCGCACAGCAGATCGAGTAAGACCGCACCAGCAACTCGCCATCGATCCGTGCGCGCAACGTCAAATACTGGCCATGATGAAACTCGAATGCCGGCGCATATTCGGTAGGAACTTCGAAGCGCACGGCGAGCGCATCGTCAGTCAGCATCCGGGTTGCGGCGATCCTCAGCGGGACATAGGTATCCACGTCTCAGATGCGCTTGAAGTGATCAAACGGTTCGCAGCAGTCGTCACATCGATACAGCGCTTTGCAGGCGGTCGAGCCGAACTCCGAGATGCACGAGGTATTACCCGATCCGCATTGCGGGCAACACACGGCGCCCGGTGGCGCGATCCCGTATTCGCGCAACAGCTGCTTCGCGCTCGGCGTCAGCCAATCGGTCGTCCACGCAGGCTTCAAGCGACGCACGATCTCGACGTTCGCATGGCCGGCTTCCAGCAGACGCGCGCGCACATCCTGCTCCATCGCATCCAACGCCGGACATCCCGAGTACGTCGGCGTGATGACCACGACGACATTCGCACCGTTGCTGTACACGTCCTGCAGCACGCCCAATTGCCACAGACTGAGCGCCGGTACCTCGGGGTCCTTGACGTCATCGAGCAGCGACCATAGCGAATCGTCCGGCGCATCGCGCCGAGCCGCAAAACGTTCGGCCTGCGCCGCCGGCACAGCGTCGATACGGCGAATCGCTACCACTGTTGTCCCGGATAGGCGCGCTGCAGGAACTGCATCTCGGCCAGCAGATGGCCCAGATGCTCGGTATGCAAACCCACGCGACCACCCCGCACGCTCCAGCCGTCGGGCGGCACACGCAATGTCGCCTCGGTCAACGTTGCGCAGATGTTGCGGCGCCATTCCGTCGACAAAGCCGCGCGATCGATCGCGAGACCGGCAGCGATCAGGCGCAACTCCGCGGCGGACGGTTCGAACAACTCGGGCGTGTAACCCCACAACTCGTCGATAGCGCGCTGCGTTCGATCGCGACTGTCACGCGTGCCGTCACCCAAACGCACGATCCAGTCGCGGCTACGGCGCAAGTGATACGTTGATTCCTTCACCGCCTTGCCGGCGATCGCGGCGAGCGAGGCATCGCGCGACTGCGCGAGCCGAGTGAGGAACGGTACATGGAACGCATCGACGAACAACTGCCGCACCATCGTGAACGCAAAGTCGCCGCGCGGCAGCTCGTTGATCAGCAGGTTCGTGAACGCGCGGCCGTCGCGGCCAAATGCGAAGTCGTCCTCGCTGCGTCCGTCATTCGCCAATTGCGCCGCGTAGTCGTAGAACATCCTCGCACGACCAATATGGTCGAGGGCGACGTTCGCCAGCGCCAGCTCTTCTTCGAGCGTGGGCGCGTTGCTGACCCATTCGGCGAGGCGCTGCCCGAGAATCAGCGCATCATCGCCGAGCGCGAGCGCATAGCCGAAAACGTCGTCATCCACGGCTGTTATCCACTACAGGTTGCTCACATCGTCCGGTACGTCGTAGAACGTCGCGTGCCGATACGGCTTGTCGTCCTGAGGATCGTAGAAGCTTTCGCTGTCGCCTTCCTGCGACGCGACGATGTCGCGGCTCGCAACCACCCAGATGCTGATGCCTTCGCCACGCCGCGTGTAGGTGTCGCGCGCGTATTCGAGCGCCTGTTGATGATCCTGCGCGTGCAGACTGCCGACGTGACGATGATCGAGTCCGCGCTTCGAGCGGATGAACACTTCGAACAGTGGCATCGGTTCGTCGGTCACGCGTTTGCCTCATGCAATTCATCTCGGCTTCCGTGCTTGACGCGATAGGCATGCATTGCGTCACGCACCCATGCGCCGTTGTCATGCGCCCGCGCGTGATGGCGCAGGCGTTGCCGGTTGCACGGACCGTCGCCGCGGACGACGCGTTCGAACTCGGTCCAATCGATCTGACCATAGTCGTAGTGAGACGTCGCCGCGTTCAAGCGCAGCTCCGGGTCGGGAATGCGGATACCCAGATAGTCGGCTTGCGGCACGGTCTGGTCGATGAATTTCTGGCGCAGTTCGTCGTTCGACTGGCGCTTCAGCTTCCATCGCATCGACTGCGCGGAATGGGCCGAATCGCCATCGTGGGGGCCGAACATCATCAACGTTGGCCACCACCAACGGTTCAGCGCGTCCTGTGCCATGTCGCGCTGCTGTGCGCTGCCGCGACACAGTGCCAGCATGATTTCGAAACCCTGACGGACGTGGAAACTCTCTTCCTTGCAGATGCGCACCATTGCGCGCGCGTAGGGTCCGTACGACGTGCGCTGCAGCGAGATCTGATTGACGATTGCCGCGCCGTCGACGAGCCAGCCGATCGCCCCGACATCGGCCCAGGTCAAAGACGGATAATTGAAGATCGAGGCGTATTTCGCGCGACCCTGATGCAATGCTTCGACCAGCGACTCGCGGGTAACGCCGAGCGTCTCGGTTGCACTGTACAAATATAGTCCGTGGCCAGCTTCGTCCTGCACCTTCGCAAGCAGGATGGCTTTGCGCTTCAGCGTCGGCGCGCGACTGATCCAGTTGCCCTCCGGCTGCATGCCAATCACTTCGGAATGTGCGTGCTGCGACATCTGCCGGATCACGTTGGCGCGGTACGCGTCCGGCATCCAGTCCTTCGGTTCGACCCGGCCTTCGGCCGCGACGCGCGCATCGAAGCGGGCTTGCTGAGATGAATCATCGGCGGCCTGCATATGCGCCTCCAGCGTAGTACGGCTCTGCTGTCGCGAATCATACGGCAATAAAACGCTGCCTAGTGCTTCGCCAAAAACCTCGACATCTCCGCCATCACCTTCGCAAGACGATCGGCGTGAGATTGCAGAAATCTCAGCGCGGACACCTGTGTATCGTCGCCGTGACGTCGCACGTCGGCGTCAAATCCGCCGGAGAGCGGGATGGTCGCGATGTATTGCGGATCGATGTACGCGAACCCGGACCACTTGGCCGCGACAACGTGATCACGCTGCGGCACCTCCGAAACAACGTCGACCCCCTGGCCGTAGTCCGTCGGCGGATTCGTCACACCGAGCGCGGGTAACAAAGACGGTACGATGTCCACGTGACTCGTCATCGCGTCCACCACGCGGGGAGTCTGTCCGGGCACTCGCATCACCAGCGGCACGCGCATCTGCTGATCGACGAACGCCGAACCGTGTCCCCAGTGACCATGTTCCAGGAATTCCTCACCGTGATCGCCAGTGACTACGACGATCGTGTTCGCGAGTAACCCCGCCGCGTCGAGATAGTCGATCAAACGCCCGATCTGGCTGTCGACGAAGTGCGCGGCGTTGACGTACCGATTCCACATCAACGCGATGTCGCGCTTCGGATTCATCAGCGCATAGTTCGCAACGGTCCCGAATGGCTTCGCGATGGCATCGCCAGCAGGAAACTGATACGGCGCATGCGTGCTTTCGAAGAACAGAAAGCGCATGAATGGACGACTCGAGTTGCGATGTTCGAGGCTGGCCACGATGGCGTCGACGTTGTGTACGTCTCGATGCCAGAACACCGGGTCCTGCGAATATTCGTGACGACGGCTCGCCGGTACGCTGACGAAGATCGTGCGATCGAATTCCGGATACGAGAACTTCGCGCTGGTGAAAACATCGATGTCGTAGTCGAGTCGATGCAGTACGTCGAACAGTACCGGACTGCGCTGCTCCTCGAGGACGTGCGACCAGTAAGGCCCGTAAAGCGAGTAAAACATCGTGAACATACCCATACGGGTTCGATTGCCACCGCTGAAGTGATTCGTAAAGCGCAGATTCGCCGCGGCGAACGACCACAATCGGGGCATCGTCTCAGGCGTCAACAGATCCCAGCGCATCGATTCGACCGCAAGCCACAGGATGTTCGGGGGCGGCCCGCCTGCATTCAGTCCGATCTGAATCGGTCGAAGCGGATATGCGAGGCGGCCACGCTTCGAGACCGCTCGAATCAAGGTCGGTACCGCTTCGATACCCACTCTCTTTGCAGCCGATCGAAACGTGACCGGCTGATAGAATGGAAACATGCCCGATGCGCGCAACACCACGCCATTGCCGGACAGATCAGCGTATCCGTACAAGCCTTTGTCGACCAGGATCACAGCGACCAGGCCGAGTGCGATCGCCCAACGCGTCCGTCGCTGCATCGAATGACGAATCGGCAAGCCGAGACCTCGCCGGCGGCGATCCAACCAATGGATGAAGACGAGGATCGTGCCGAAGAGTGCGGCCACCACGAACGAAACCGTGATCCAAGTAGCCGACGACGCCTCCAGCGACGCCAGTCCACCGGGCGTCGTGATCAGGTTCCATACGAAGCCGTTGATATGAAAGCCGTACAGCGCGTAGATTTTCGCGTCGGCGAGCACGACCGAGGCGAGAAACGTCGCGAGCACTGAGTATCCAACGCTCATCGTTGCCCGGAAACGCCGGCCGTGCGGTCGCGCGCGCTCGACATATGCCGTCAGCGCCGTGAATGCGAACAACGGTGACGCGATCATCAGCGCCTGATCGAGCCACGCGAAACACACGAACACGGCTTCGAGCCAGGTTGTCGGACGCCACTGCCAAGCCAACCCAGCCAGCGCGAGCAGTATCAACAGGAGCCCAACAACACTGGCGCGCCAAAACACCTCTGCAAGCCGAAGCGACGCAACGGGGCCAACCGGCGGTGGGTGCGCAGGCGAATCGGGTGCATGTATCGCAGTTGACACCGGCGCGCCTCGACGATGACGCTACAACGGCGCGCAGCATATCAATCCGGAGGCCGCTTGCCCGAGATCATTGCCTACGACGCCGAGCGCGCCTCTGCGTATCGACGTCACCACCGCAAGAATCTGCGCACCCGCATCTCGACGGCGCGCGAGCGTCAGCTCGCTCGGCGTGCTCTCGCGACATTCGAAACGGCCGAGACAATACTCGACCTCGCTTCCGGCACGGGTCGCTTCTGGCCGGTGATCGATGCGCGCGCAGCGACTGTCGTCGCACTCGACAACAGCGAAGCAATGCTGCGCGAAGCGCTCGCGCACGGGCGGCCGAACCCTCACCGATACGCACTATGCGGCTCCGCATTTCAACTGCCGTTCCGCGATCGCAGCTTCGACGTCGTCGTCTGCATGCGCTTTCTGCACCACCTCGCGCATCGCGACGACCGCATGCATGCGCTGACGGGTATACGCCGCGTTGCGCGTCACGGCGCGGTAGTATCGTTGTGGATCGACGGTAACCGGCAGGCGCGCAGGCGCCTGCGTGAGCAGCAAATCGCTCCCTCGGCTGCCTCAGGCTTCGGCCGCCGCGTGTGTATCAGACGCGAGACTATCGAACGCGACTTCATCGAAGCCGGATTCGCCGACCCGATCGATTTCGATTTCGCGCCGGGCCTGTCGATGTGGCGCATTTACGCGCTGCGCTGCGCCGGCTGATTTACAGATCCGCCATTGCGTTTCGAGGATTGCCCAATAAACTGTCCGGCTTTTGTCGGGAGTTTCGATGTTGCAAGCCGCTCCACAGCAGAAGCCTCCGCGCCCGAAAGAGCTGACCTTCGATATCAACGGTCTACGCCTGACGGCCAAAGCATGGGGCGATCCCGCCGGCGCACCGACGCTGGCGCTGCACGGCTGGCTCGACAACGCCAACACTTTCGACAACCTCGCGCCGCTACTGCCGGAACTCGACCTCGTCGCGCCCGATTTTGCCGGGCACGGCTTCTCGTCGCACCGCGCCGCGGGCGTTCACTACACGTCCCTCGCGGATGTGCAGGATGCCCTCGCGATCGCGAATGATCTCGGCTGGAAGCGATTCAACGTCATCGGCCATTCGATGGGGGCTGCAGTCGCAACTGAACTCGTCGGATTGTTCCCGGACCGGATAATGCGCGCGGTGATGATCGACGGGTTCGCGCACCACGAAGGCGACGCCACCGAGAGCGTACTCAGCAATCGCCGCGCGATCGAACAGATGCTCTCCGACCCCAAGACGCTACCGGTCTACGCCGATCTGGATGCGATGATCCGCCGCGTGACCGAGGCCACTGATCAGAGCTGGGAAGCCGCCGCAACGCTCGTGGCGCGTGGACACAAGCTGGTCCGCGGTGGCTACACCTGGCGCACCGATCCGCGCATCCGCTTCAGCACGCCACAGCGTCAGAATCATGATCAACTCGATGCGCTGATGGCACGCTCGACGGCGCCATCGCTGCTGATCGTCGCGAATCAGGGAGACCTATGGTATCGGCCCGGCATCGAGCGGCGAGCCGCGGTACATCCTGCGCTGCGTATCGAATACGTAGACGGTCCGCACCACGTCCACCTCGAGGATGCGCCGCGCATTGCGCGTCTGATCCGCGAGTTTGTCGTGCTCTAAAGCGGCGTTTGCAAAGCTGTCAGCATCTCGTCGAGCGCTTCGATGAATCGCTGTGGCTGATCGAGAAACACGTGGTGCTGCGCATCGGCGATCGCAGTTGCCGTGAAGTCCTGTGGCACCAGTTCGCGCATGTATTCGAGCGTGCGATTCGAGAACAGCTCGCTGTTTGCACCATAAATGACGCCGAGTTTGCAGCGCAGCCCCATGTAGTCGTCGGCGAGACGCTCACCGCCCTTCAGCGTCACCAACAGATCGTCATCGAATTTCCACGTCCAGCCACCGTCCGAGGCGAGCAGCGAGTGACGCGCGATGTACTCGAGGATGTATTGGTTGGCACACGGTTGCGGCGGTTGAAGCCGGAACCGAGTCAGCGCCGTCTCGCGGTCCGGATAGCGTTTCGCCCTGCCGCCCATCGGCGGACGATCCGGAATCGGCTCATCCGGATGACGGATGCCCGAATCCACCAGCACCAATGCCGAGAAACGGTCCGGGAACAGGTTCGCCGCCTTGACGGCCATGTAGCCGCCGAAGCTGTGCGCCACGACGATACTGTCGGGTCCGAAGCCGGCGTCATCCAGCACCTCGACAATCTCCGCAGCATACGTCGCCGAGTCGTATTCATAACGAAAATCCGAATCGCCCATTCCCGTCAGATCCATCGCCGCTACGCGATATCGATCTGCAAACGAAGGCGCGATGAAGTCCCACCAGTGCGAGTGCGCATTCATGCCATGAATGAACAGCAATCCCGGCCCGCTGGTGCCTTGCCATCTGCGATAGGCCACATCGCATTCCTCGACCTCCACTCGCTGTTGAGTGGCTTCGGTCTCGACCGCCTGCCAGAACCAGTCCGGAACGGTGTTCGATTCAGATCCGGGCCGATCCCATCTGCTCATCGCCATGCCACCTCTACACCCACAACCACTACAGCGATCCGAAGCGTTTCAAGTGATGATCGACGTTGCCGAACATCGTGTCGATCATCGTCAGCCGCTTGAAGTAGTGACCGATATTCAGCTCCTCGGTCATACCCATACCACCGTGCAATTGCACCGCATTCTGTCCGACGAAACGACCGGACTTGCCGACCTGCACCTTGAACGCCGATACCGCTTTCTGCGCCTCGGGGCCGTATCCCTCGGCGAGCCGCATCGCGGCCATGAACATCAACGACTTCGATTGCTCGTATTCCATGAACATGTCGACCATGCGATGTTGCAGCACCTGGAACTTGCCGATCGGCTGGCCGAACTGTACCCGCGTTTTGCAGTACTCCACCGTGGCCTTGTACAACACTTCCATGCAGCCGACCGCCTCGGCACCGATCGCCAGCGTTGCCTCGTCGATTGCCTGTTCAATGACATCGATACCCCTACCCACGCGCCCCAGCGCCGCCGATTTCGGCAGCGCCACGTTGTCGAGATGCACTTCGGATGCACGCAATGCATCGACAGTCGGATAGTCGCGCCGGGTCACGCCAGGCGCGTCCTTATCAATCAGAAACAAGCTGATCCCGCCGCGGCTGCGTTGCTTTCCAGATGTCCGCGCCGATACCACCAACACATCGGCAGAGGGGCCATTGATGACGACGGCCTTGTGACCGTTGAGCACGTAGCCGTCATCGGTCTTTGTCGCCGTGGTCGTTAGATCGGCCAGATTGAAACGGCCCTGCGGTTCGGCAAACGCAAACGCGCCCTGTAGCGATCCATCCACGATGCGCGCCAGATATTTTTCCTTCTGTGCCCGATTGCCGGCGAGCCGAATCATGCCGCCGACGAGTACGATCGTCGGCACGAACGGTTCCACCACGAGGCCGCGGCCGAACTGCTCCATGATCAGCATCGTTTCGATCGGGCCCCCACCAAAGCCGCCGTCCGCCTCGGCGAACGGCACGCCGAGCCAGCCGAGTTCGGCATAGGTTTTCCAGTGATTTTCACTGAAGCCCTGCTCGGTTTTGACGAGCTTCTGGCGCGCGTCGAACGCGTAGTCGTTCTGAATGAAACGCTCGACACTGTCCTTCAGCAAGCTCTGTTCGTCGGAAAAGGAAAAATCCATGGATGCTCAACTCCCGTGCTTCTGGTCAGCCGTGGCTTGCGAACCCACGCGGTGGTAAACCCCCGTGATCACAAACCCAGTACGGCCTTCGAAATGATGTTCTTCTGAATCTCGTTCGAGCCGCCGAAAATACTCGACGCGCGGCCATACAGCATTTCCTGCAATGCAGCGACCGCCCGCTCCGGTCCGACGGGGCCTTCGTTGTCAATCAAGTGCGGTGCCGGATACGGCATGCCATAGTAACCAAACGCTTCGATCATCAAGTCGGAAATTCGTTGGCCGATCTCGGTGCCGCGAATTTTCAGAATCGACGATTCCGGTCCCGGTGCACCGCCCTCCTCGATGCTCGCCAACGTGCGCAACTCAGTGACTTCCAGTGCCATCAGTTCGATCTCGATCGCATAGATCTGGCGTTTGAACGCTTCCTGATCGATCAGCCGTCCACCGTCCTGCTGCGTTTCGCTCGCAATGCCCTTCAAGCGCCCGATGCTCACTTGCGAGCGCGCCACGCCGGCGATGCCCGTGCGCTCGTGCGTCAACAGTCCCTTCGCGTACGTCCAGCCCTGATTTTCCTCTCCGATCCGATTGGCAGCCGGCACGCGCACGTCGGTCAATGTCACCGAATTGACGCTGTGCAGATCGCCGAGAATCCGGATCGGATGGACGTCGATCCCCGCCGTTTTCATGTCGATCAGCACGAAGCTGATACCTTGCTGCTTCTTCGTCGCGTGCGGATCGGTGCGCACCAGGGCGAACATCCAATCCGCGCGGTGCGCAGCGCTGGTCCACGTCTTCGCGCCATTGATGACGTAATCGTCGCCGTCACGCACGGCGCGCGTCGTCAGCGCCGCGAGGTCCGAGCCGGCGCCGGGCTCCGAATAGCCTTGACACCATTGCACACGCGCCTCGCGGATAGGCGGCAAATGCCGTGCCTGCTGCGCCTTGGTACCCCAGGTATACAGCACCGGTGCCAGCATCCGCGCGCCGAACGGGCTCATCTGCGGACAATCGGCGCGCGCCGTTTCGCGATCCCAGATGTAATGCTGCGTCGGCGTCCAGCCGGTGCCGCCAAATTCCACCGGCCAACTCGGCACCGACCAGCCGCGCGCCACGAGCGCGTCGAACCAGCGGCGCTGCGCAAGCGGAATGGCCGACGCGAACTCCAGTCCACTGGCCATGGCGCTGCGCTCGCGCTCGGGCCAATGCGCATCGATGAACGCGCGCACTTCGGCTTGGAAATCGATATCGGCGCGGCGTAGCTTCAAATCCATCGAGCTGTCTTCACTGACTTTCCAGAAAAAGCCCGGAATGTTATGCCGCACCGCGCCGCGCTGACAAGGCAACCCCGAGGATCAGAACCGCCCTGCCCCCCTGCGAACCCGAGCCGCGATCTCATACGCCCGTCTGCGACGCTAATGCTTGCCGCGCGGTGAACCGTGGAAAACCCGGGGCAGTCAAGGCAACATAGTGGGCTCGCCCGCGCACCGGTCAAAACGTATGAGTTACTCCGAAATCCTGTACGACGTCGAAGACGGCGTGCTCACGATCACGCTGAATCGCCCTGAAAAGCTCAACGCATTCACAGGGACGATGATGAACGAGATGATCGACGCGTTCGATCGCTCGGACGCCGACGATTCGATTCGCGCCGTCATCGTCACCGGTGCCGGACGGGCATTCTGCGCGGGCGCCGATCTCGGTGCCGGCGGCGCTACGTTCAATGCCGATGCGCGCGCCGATCGGCCGAGCGGCGTCAACCGCGACGGCGGCGGCTTGCTCACGTTGCGCATTTTCGACAGCAAAAAGCCGGTGATCGCGGCAATCAACGGCCCCGCCGTGGGCGTCGGCGTCACCATGACCCTGGCGATGGACATTCGCCTCGCGGCCGACATCGCACGTTTCGGTTTCGTGTTTGCCCGCCGCGGCATCGTGCCCGAGGCGTGTTCCAGCTACTTCCTGCCGCGGATTGTCGGCATCAGTCGCGCGCTCGAATGGGCCTATTCGGGTCGCGTATTCCCGGCCGACGAAGCGCTCGCCGGCGGCCTCGTGCGCAGCCTGCATCCGAAAGATGAACTGCTCGCGAGCGCGCGCACCATCGCACGGGACATCGCGGACAACACTTCATCGATCTCAGTCACGTTGATCCGGCAGATGATGTGGCGCCTGCTCGGCGCCGATCACCCGATGGAGGCGCACAAGGTCGATTCTCGCGGGGTCTACTACACGGGCCGTTCGGCGGACGCACGCGAGGGGGTCGAGGCGTTTCTGGAAAAACGTCCGGCACACTTTCCCGGGAAAGTGTCTAAGGATCTACCGGAGTTCTATCCTTGGTGGGAAGAACGCTCGTTCGAATGACATTAATCGGAGTTCCATGATGACCACCCCGCAGATTGCGCAAAAGGCACCGTATCCCGTCGATGTGACGACCGGTAAAAAATATTTCTGGTGCGCCTGCGGCAAGAGTGCCAGCCAGCCATTCTGCGACGGCTCGCACAAGGACACCGCGTTCACTCCGGTGATGTATCAGGCAGAACAGGATCGCACGCTGTACTTCTGCGGCTGTAAACACTCTGCAGGTGCGCCGCTGTGCGATGGAAGCCACAACAAACTGTGATCGGATCGAGCGGCGTACCGTCGCCGCTCTCCGCTTCGAGGCAGCGATATGTTGTCCAGACTATTCAAGAGTCGAGCGCGCTTCGATGATCCGGACCCCGAAATCCGGCGTGCGTCCGTGCTCGCAATCTCCGATGAGGAAGCCCGCGCCTTTCAGGATGATTTCGTAGAAATCGCGCGCGCCGATGCCGACCTGGGCGTGCGTCGCGCTGCATTGACCAAACTGCTCGACGGCAGGCGGCTCGAACCGTTTCTGACCGATAGCGATCCCGGCATCGTGCGCGCCGCCGCCGAAGCGATCGCGCGCGACGTCGACTCGGCTGAGTTGCTGCAGTACCCCGAGGTACGCAGTGCGGCGATCCGACTTGCTCGAGATCTAGACAGCGTGGCGCGGCTGATCGGAGACGTTGCGTACGACCACGAACTCATCCGACTTGCCGTGGAGAGCCGCAGCCCAAAGGTGCGCGTTGCGGTCGCCGACAAGTTGATGAAGGAAGCATCACTGGTCGAGCTCGAGCATGTCTCGCGCGATAAGGACAAGAACGTCAATCGTCTTGCGCGCGGTCGCCTCGAGGAAATCAAACACGCACGTGCGGAACTCGACAAATCCATCCAACGCGCCGAGGACCTCACGCGCACGGTCGAGACGCAGCTCAAGCCGGAATCCGATCCGTTGTTCACCGCGCGTCTCGGCGCTGTGAAACACGACTGGCACACCAATCTCGAGCGCCACCGCGGCGCAATGCGCACATTGGCCGCGCACGGTGCGCCGGTTCCGGGCCTAACGGATCTATCGCGCCGCTTCGAATCCGGTGTCGCCCGCATGGATGCGATAGCCGCTGCGCTGATGCCAAACGCGCCACCCACGATCGTTGCGCCGACCGTCGCGATCCCGGTTGCGTCGAACAGCTCGGCTTCGAGCAGTGCAGCTTCGAACAACGCGACTTCGCACACGCCGGCTTCGAGCAACGAAGGGCAGAACGCCGCAGACCCGGCATTCACCGAAGCATTGGACGGCCTCGATACTCTGCTCGCCTCGGTCAAGGCCGGCGAGCGCGATCCGTTCGCGCAACGCGATGCGATCCACGTCGACAGCCGGGCGCTTCAGGATCGCTGGCTCGCAGCGGCCGATCATCGGCCCCCACCTGAGCGTCTGGCCGAGCGCTTCCATGCAGTAACGCACAGCCTGTCGCTGATGCACGAGGCGGCTGGGCGCGTCGCGGCCCATGCCGAAGAACTGAGCCATGCAGAGTCGACGGTACCGGCGACTGCAGCCGCAGAATCGCCCGAAGAGTACGAGGCGTTGTGGAACGAGCAACGTCGTGCTCGTCAGGCCAGCGAGCGACTGGGGCGTACTCTGGAACGCATCGACTGGCCGGCCGACCTGCCACGGCCCGCACGACTCATCGCCGCGGATCAATCACAGGTGCGCCTCGGCGAGTTCGACGCGACCTGCCATGGATTACACGAACAACTGCTGCAGCGCCTCAACGATACCGTGGTCAAGCTCGAAGCACAGATCGATGCCGGTAATCTGGCTAGCGCGACCGGGCTCGAAGGCGAAGGCAAACGTCTGCTCCACAGTCTGCCCGCGCCAACCGCCAAACGGGTTCAGGGTGAATTCGCTGCGCTGTCGGCGCGGGTGCAGGAGTTGAAGGACTGGCGCACGTTCGCCACCCATCCGAAGCGCGAACAATTCCTGGGCGAGATGGAGAAGCTGGCAGCGCGACCGCTTCAACCCCCGCTGCAGGCCGAACGCATTCGCGAGTTGCGTCAGGCGTGGAAAGAATTGGGTCCGATCACGAACCACAGCGACCGGCGTCTGTTCGATCGCTTCAATCATGCGGCCGAAATCGCATTCAAGCCGTGTCGAGAATATTTCGACGCACAGGCCGCCACGCGCAAATTCAACCTCGAGCAACGCCGCATCATCTGCACCGACCTCGAAGGTTATCTGGACGGCATGGATTGGGACCACGCGGACTGGCGCGCGGCCGAGCGCATCCTGTACGCGGCCCGTGAGGAATGGCGGAAATATCACCCCGTCGATCGCTCTCCGGGACGCAAACTCGACGCGCAGTTCGACGCACTGACCGCACGCCTGCACGCGAAGCTGTCGACAGAATGGGATCGCAATGTGGCGGCCAAACAGGCCATCGTCGATGCCGCCACGGCTATTCAAGCGGCTGGCGGCGATCCCCGCGACGCGATCGACAAGGTCAAGGCATTGCAGCAGCGTTGGCGCAGCGTCGGCATCGTCCCACGACGCGTCGATCAACGTCTGTGGAAGGCGTTCAGGGCCGCCTGCGACGCTGTATTCGAACAACGCGACACCGCACGCGCCGAACAACGCCATGCGGTGGAATCCCAACTCGCGCAGGCTGAACAACTGTGCATCGATTTCCAACGCGCCGTCGAAGGGGCGTCGAGCGACACGGCACAGGCCGGACTGCTCGCGGAATTCAATGCACGATTCGCCGCGCTCGGCGAGCTGCCACGAGATACTGCGCGGCGCATCGAGCAGCGCTTTCGGGAGATCGAACGCGGCTATCGGATGCTGTTGCGGCAGGCGCAACACGACGCGGTGATGCGAGACGTCGATCGGCTGTACGACATCGATGTCGAACTGGCGCAGCTCGAACAGGCGCTCATGGGCAACGCCGCTCTTCATGGCCAGATCGCGGAACGCCTAGCGACGATCGAGGGCCTCAGTGTCGAAAGCCCCGGAGCATTCGCCGAACGCGTGCGCGCGCTCATTCGCGGCGAAGTGCAGGAATTGACAACGGCAGCGTCTACGGTCAGTGCCCACCGCCACCGACTCGCAATCGAGATGGAAGTCGCCGCCGGACTCGAAACACCCGCGGCTTACCAACAGGATCGGCTCGCATTTCAGGTCGAACGGCTGAACCAGGGCATGAAGCATCGACGCGTGATGGAAGAAGCGCCGCTGCAGATTGCCGAGCGCTGGTGCAAAGCGGGTCCCGTGCAGAATGACGAGCCCACTGTTCGCGAGCGATTCTTCAGAGCCTGCCGCGCCGCACTCGAATAGCGCGCAGTACGACTCTGTGCGTTCGCGGCACAGTCACGTCCTGTCCGGACCCTCGCCGTAGTCCTGCCATGGCGCGTCGCGTTCGCGAATCACCTCGCGAAAGCCCTTCTCGTCGAACGACTCCGCCCAGCGGTAGGCCTCTTCGGTGTGTCGCGTGATGCCGTCGAAAACAGTACCGATCAACTGCGTGCTGCGCAGACCCATGTTCTCGAATGCCTGGTTGATCAGCAGTTTGTTCAGCGCCAACTGGTTCGCGGGAATATGTTTGAAACGCTTCGCTTCCGCCTCGACGAAGCCCGCAAGTGCGGCGGGCTCGACGACGTGCGACACGAGCCCGATCCGATGCGCGGTTGCGGCATCGATCGCGCGACCGGTCAGCAGGAACTGTTTGGCGTGTTCCAGACCCAACCGGTACACCCACAGCATCGTTGTCGGCGTGCCGTAGATTCGGCTCGGCGCGTAGCCGATGTGCGCGTCGCTGGCCATGAACAACAGATCGCAGCACAGCACCAGATCCGTCGCGCCGCCGATTGCCCACCCTTTGATCTCGCCGAGCACCGGCTTCGGACACTCCCAGATCCGCATGAACCTGCGCACGTTGTTGCTCATGAACTGGTAGTCACGAACCGGATCCCACGCGCCGGCGCGCGTTTCGATATGCGGCGCGCCGTACGGCGTGTCCCACCTTTTCCGATCCGTCAGATCGTAGCCTGCAGTGAACGTATCACCCACACCACGCAACACGATCGCCGCGACGTGCGGCGAACGCGACGCCCGGTCGATTCCGTCCGCGACGCCCTGCACCACCGATTCGGTCAGGGTGTTTTTCTTCTCCGGGCGGTTCAAAGCGACAATGGCGATGCCGTCGCCCTCCTCGTACAGAACATCTTCCGTCATCTCGACCTCCTGGAATTCACGACGTGGCCGGCGCCGCTGCGCTGGGCAGATCGAGCACGATTCTAGCGCCGCCCCATGGAGACACATCAATTGCGAGTGCCCCGTGATAGTTCGATGCCAGCTCCGCAACAACCGCCAGACCAATTCCATGTCCCGCCTGCACGGTGTCGCCGCGCGCGCCGCGCGCCAGCACTTCGACGCGCTGCTCCACCGCAACGCCGGGGCCATCGTCGTCGATCAGCAATCGCACCGTCTCACCTGGTTCGGCCCTGATCGCGATCTTCGAGTCGCAGTACTTGAACGCGTTTTCCAGCAGATTTCCCAACATTTCCATCAAGTCGCGCTCGTCGCAGCGCACCAGCAATTGCGGCGAAATTCGCTGCTCGACTGCAACGGCCTTCGCGCCGTAGGCAGTGCGCAGTGCCTTGACGAGCCGATCGACAATCGGTGCGGGTGCAGTACGACCGGCAAATACGATCGCACGCGCGGTCATCGCGCGCGACAACTGATGTGAAACCGTCGTTTCCATCCGGTCGAGTTGCTCGCGCAGCAATCGCGGGTCATCGACGTGTGCAGACGACAGCGCATTGCGCAGCACCGCAAGCGGTGTCTTGAGGCTGTGAGCGAGGTCGTCCATCGCTTTGCGGTAGCGCTCGCGGCTGCTGACCTCGTGATCGATGAACGCATCGATGTTGCGCGCGAGTCCGACGAGTTCCGGCGGATAGTCGCCTGCCATCCGCTCGCGACGGCCTGCTTCGATGGCTTCGACACGCGCAGCCATCTGTGCCACCGGTCGCAGACCCCACGCGATGGCAAACGCCTGTGCGACCATCATCGCGGCCACGACCGCGACCAGGCCCAGCGTCAACGTGCGACGAAAGCCGGCAATCGCGACTTTGAACGGCGTCCGGTCGGCGATGACGCGGAACGTAAACACCTGATCCCCTTCGGTTTCCCAGATCACGAGATAGAACATCTCGAACCGGTTCGGCGTCTCGTGAAAGACGAAGCGGCCGGGAAGCATCTCGAGGTGCGCCGGTCGTTGCAGCACCGCCGTGCTGTCGCCGAACTGCAGCGACGGCGATCGCCAGATCGACGCACCCGACGCATCTGTCACCGTCGCGTAAAGACCCGATTGCGGTTGCAGTAGTCTCGGTTCGAGCGGCGCAGCCGGAAACCGCAATGTCGTGCCATCTTCTTCAGCCGCACCGAGCAGAGAGTAGGTCAACAGCTTGAGTTGTTCCTGCGCGCCCGCCACCACACTCGCCATGAACGACCGGTCCAGCACCCAGCCCGTCAGGCCGAGGCCGAGCCCGAGCACCAACATGCTCGTCAGCAGCAGCCGCGCACGTAGTCCGACCCGCGATGACTGCGACAATCGCTAATCCTGCTCTTCGCAGGCAAACCGGTAACCCTGACCGCGCACCGTGCGGATGGGATTGCGCACACCGTCGGGATCCAGCTTGCGGCGCAGGCGGCCAACGAACACCTCGATCACGTTGCTGTCGCGATCGAAATCCTGTTCATAGAGATGGTCCGTGAGCTCGGTTTTCGAAACTACCCGCGTCGAATTGAGTACGAGATATTCGAGCACGCGATACTCGAAGGCCGTCAACTCGATCAGTCCATCCTCGATTCGCACTTCTTTGCGCGCAGTGTCCAGAGCGAACGATCCAATGCTGATGACGGGTGAGGCATGGCCCGCCGCGCGCCGCATCAACGCATTCAGCCGCGCGTGCAGTTCCTCCATGTGAAACGGCTTGGTCAGGTAGTCGTCGGCGCCCGCTTCGAGACCGGCAACCTTGTCCTGCCAATGCGACCGCGCGGTCAGAATCAGGATCGGCAGGCCGCGGCCCGAGTCTCGCAGCGCCTTGATCACCGCAGTGCCGTCACGCTTGGGCAAACCAAGGTCCACAACCGCTGCGTCGTAATCGTATTCACGCCCGAAATAAAGTCCTTCGTCGCCGTCCGCCGCCGCGTCGACCACGTTACCCGCCGCTTTGAGATTTTCGACGAGTTGCGCGCGCAGACCTGCGTCGTCTTCAATCACCAACACGCGCATTGCAACCTCGACTGAGTTCGCGAATGAATTCCCGATTGAGTTCTAGTCACGCAGGTGACCGCGCGAGTCCACCGTTACGGTCTTCACGCGGCCGCCGTCGAGCAGCACCCTCACCTTGTAGAACGGCTCGCCATTGCTAACCTGGGATTTCACCGATACCACACGGCCGCCGTACGCGCGACTCACGATGGCGGCCGCCTGCTGCGCGGACACGCCGCCATTGTCATGGCCCCCGCCATGTCCCCGATCCGCCGCCGCGGGCAGGCACGTCAGCACCAGCATTGCGGCAAATGCGGCAACCAACATCGGACGGCGGCGACGTGTCGACACAGCATTCATCGGTAAATTGTAGCCGCATCCGGCGCGGCGTCGGTCATCAGAACGCTGGTGTGACGTCGACGCGGACACGCACGGTGTCCCCGGGCCGGTTTTGCGTCACGGTGGAATAGGTCTTGCCGAGGTACTGATAGCGGACGTTGTAGCCGCTGATGCGTTCCTCTTCGTGGATATCCTGTACCTGCGTGCAGACCTGTTGCGTCCCATAGGTGACGTAACGCGGCGCGGCGTTGCGGCGCGCCACGTCGTAGCCGACGGCACCGCCGAACACGGCACCGATCGCGGCGCCCGCCTGCTTGTTGTTGTGCCCGTGGGCGACCGCCGAACCGAGCGCACCGCCAGTGATCGCCGCGAGCAACGGAATGGCGGGCGAGACCCCACCGCCACGACCGGTCTGCACACGCTGCTCACTGCACTGCTCGCGTGGCACAGCAAAGCTGACGGTTTCGACGATCGGCTGCACGCCGATGACGCGCGCCTGATCGTAGCTGACACCGGCGAACGCGACCGAAGGCAGCAACGCGCCGGCGACAAACATGCGAAGCGGTTTCATGACTGATCTCCTCAACCCTGTTGAACGAACCTAAAATTCGAACCCGGCACCACGATACGTTTCGGGCGCTGAACCGAACATGAACGAAAACATCACGGCCCACCACCGGCTGCCGGTGAGGCGGATTTCGTGACGAAGCGCTCGATTCCATGGTCCCGCCCCAGCACGACGACCGCATCGGCACGCCCGGGCACATCCTGCGCCATCCAGCGCGTCAGCCGTTCGTAGTGCGCGATGAATCGCACCAACTGCGCATCATTCATCCTGCGCATGTGCGGAAGCCGTGACTCCTGTTCACCGCGCCAGACGCGCACGCAATCGAAGTCTGGAATCTGTAGATAGATCAGCCGATCGAAACGGTCGAACAACGGCTGGTAACGCCCGAGCGCCGCGTTGACGAAACCGCGCCAGCCGCCGTCGGCGTCCTCCTCGCGCTCAAGTTCGTTGACCGGTTCGGCGAGCTCGGCCGGGGTTTGCGCACGTGCGCCGAGACACCACCCTTCGATCACCACGGCATCCACCGGACCCGCGATCGGCCAGTGCGCGGGCGCAACCCGGTCATCCACGCCTTTGTCGAACGTGGGCAGTCGCGTCGGCCGCCGGGTCACCTCGTCGAGTACACGCAAACACAGCTCGACGTCGTGCGTGCCCGGCACACCGCGCGTACGCAACAACGGATGCACCGTTTGCGACAGTCCGACTCGCCGCGAGCGCGGCAGGTAGAAATCATCCAACGAGCGTGCTACGGCGCTCACATCGAGACGATCGAGTTGCTCGGTCAGGACGTGCGCGAGCGTCGTCTTGCCGCTGCCTTGCGCGCCGGAGATCGCGATGTACTGTGGACGTTTTCCAGATACTGCAATATCCGCCGCAAGCGAACGCGCCACCGGCAGCCAGATCGTTTTCGCGGAACGTGACATCGGCTAAGGTTAGCGGCCCCGATCCGGAGCCACCACCATGTCCGCGCGTACCCTGCAGATCACACCCGCGCTGCACCAATACCTGCTGAAATTCGGTGTGCGTGAATCACGCGACGCCGCCGCGCTGCGCGCCGAGACAGCCAAGCTACCGATGGCGATGATGCAGATCTCACCGGAACAAGCGGCATTCATGCAGCTGATCGTCAAACTGCTCGACGTGCGCCGGGCGCTCGAGGTCGGCACATTCACCGGCTACTCGGCGCTGATCGTGGCCGAAGCGATGCCAGCCGATGGTCGCCTGATCGCCTGCGACATATCCGAGGAGTGGACCGCGATCGGCAAGCCGCACTGGGTCAACGCGGGTGTCGCAGACAAGATCGAGCTGCGCATCGCGCCGGCCCTCACGACGCTCGATGAGCTGATTGCCACCGGAGGCGCGAATGCGTTCGATTTCGCGTTCATCGACGCCGACAAGAGTAACTACGACAACTACTACGAGCGTGCGTTGAAGCTGGTGCACGCCGGCGGATTGATCGGAATCGACAACACCCTTTGGAACGGCGCCGTCGTCGACGCGTCGCGGCAGGACGACGACACGCGGGCGATTCGCGCACTGAATGAGAAAGTGCATGGCGATTCGCGCGTCGACCTCGTGCTGCTGCCGATCGGAGACGGTCTGACATTAGCCCGTCGCCGCTGATTGTCGGACGCCCGCGGCGCGGCTCGATCCTTTACAATTCACGCGCCTGCCGCACAAACCGGAGATTCCATTGTTTCTTTTGCCATTGCAGCGCGCGCAGCTGCGCGCAGTGCTGCGTCGAGTGCAGTCGATCGCCGGCGTCGTATTGCTCGCCGCATGCGCGACGTTGCCAGCCAGTTCATCGACGATCATTCAAAGCCCCAACGATCACCGCGCGTACCGCTCGGTGGTGCTGGCCAACGGCCTGACTGCGGTGCTGGTATCGGATCCGACGACCGACAAGGCGGCCGCGGCGCTGGCTGTCTATCGAGGCAGCTATGACGATCCCGAGGGCCGCCAGGGGCTCGCACATTTCCTGGAACACATGCTGTTCCTCGGCACCACTAAATACCCCGATGTCGATGATTATCAGAACTACATCACCACCCACGGCGGCACGTTCAACGCATATACGGCGTCGGACCACACGAACTTTTTCTTCGATGTGCAACCGGCCTTCTTCGATGGTGCGCTGGATCGCTTCGCGCAGTTTTTCATCTCACCGACATTCGACGCCGCGTACGTGGAGCGTGAGAAGAATGCCGTCAACTCGGAATATCAGCTGTATTTGAAGGATGACAACTGGCGTGCGCAGGCCGTCGAAAAGCAGGTGATGAATCCAGCGCATCCCGGTTCGAGATTCTCGGTGGGCAGTCTCGATACGCTCAGCGGCGACGTCCGCACCGACCTCGTCAAGTTCTACCGGACCCACTATTCGGCCGATCAGATGGGACTCGTCGTGCTCGGCAATCAATCGCTCGATCAACTCAACGCCTGGGTGACCGCGAAATTTTCCGCCATCCCCCGCCGACCGATTGCGAAATCGACACCGACGCCAGCGATGTTCGCCCCCGGTACGTTGCCGCGAGAACTCACCTATCAGACGGTGAAAGATACCCGACAGGTCGTTTACAACTTTCCGGTCCCGGAACTCGACCAGTACTATCGGGACAAGCCGGGTCAATATGTTGCCAATCTGCTCGGTCACGAAGGCACTGGCAGCCTGCACGCGCGACTCAAGGCGCGCGGTTGGATCGAATCGCTCGGTGCGAGCGCCCAACGCTTCGATGCCGGCAATGCGCTGATCGTCATTTCGATCGATCTCACCGACAAAGGGGCGCAACACATCGACGATATTACCCGCGCGCTGTTCGAGTACATCGAGCTGATACGCAACGACGGCGTCGCAAAATGGCGCTACGCCGAACAGGCCGATGTTGCCGATCTCGGGTTCCGCTTTCAGGAAAAGTCCTCACCGCTCGGATTCGTCTACAGTACCGCGCCGAACCTCCGGCTCTATCCGATCAAGGACATCCTCGACGGACCCTATCTGATGGCGCACTACGACGCCGCGCTGATCCGAAAATATCTCGACGCGCTACGTCCGGACAACATGCTGGTCGAAGTCAGCGGCAAGAGTGTCGAAGCCAACAAGATCGAACCCTGGTTTCAGGTGCCGTACCGCGATCAATCGCTGACGACCGATCTGAGAGGTAGTTCGCCAAGCGCATTCGGCCTCGAACTGCCCGGTGTCAACGAGTTTCTGCCTACCCATCTCGCGCTGGAGTCACATCCGCAGTCACCGCCGATGCGTATTGATTCGACGGGTTCGCTCACGTTGTGGTGGGCGCCCGACCCCAGTTTCGGCACGCCACGCGCAACGACGTACGTGCGGCTTGACGTTCCCGGCGGGCTGCGTTCGCCAAAGGATTCGGCCTATGCCAATCTCTATGCGAGGCTGGTGCTCGATGCGCTCAATGCGTTCGCCTATCCGGCCCAACTGGCCGGCTTGAGCTATGACATCGGCGTGCAGTCGTCTGGATTTCTGATCACGTTATCCGGCTACGACGACAAACAACCACTGCTGTTGCAGCGCATTCTGAACGTCTTTGCAACGCTTCAGCCTTCCGCCGCCAAGGTTGCCGATTATCGCGAGGAACTGCGCCGATCCTGGGGCAACTTCGTCGATGAGCGTCCATACGAACAGGCACTGGCGAGCCTGTCGCACGTGATGATCGCCGGCGGCTGGCCGCCACCCCAAATGGCCGACGCATTGTCCGACGTCACGCCGTCAAGCCTGGCAACCTGGCGACAGACGCATCTGGCTCACTACGCGGCGCTGGTGATGATGCATGGCAACGTCGATCGACACGAAGCCGACGGCGTCGCGCACATCATCCGCACCACGTTGCACCTCGGCCCTGTCGGCCCCGCCACCGGCATCGTCGCGCGATTGCCGATCGGGCAGATCACGTATCCGCTGACGATCGCCAATGACGACGCGGCGATGGTCATGTACCTGCAGGGCGCCAACGAATCCTTCGAGGAGCGCGCTCTGTTCGGATTGGCGTCACAGGTCCTTCGGTCACCGTATTACAACGACTTACGTACTCAACAACAACTCGGCTACGCGGTCGTGGTGACGCCGTCGGTGCTGCGGCGAACGCCCGGCGTAGCGTTCGTCATACAGAGCCCGGTGGCAGGACCCGGCAAGCTGTTGAGCGCGACGGAGACGTTTCTGACTCGCTATCGGGCGACCTTGGCGGCGATGTCGGCCGACGAACTCGATGCCTACAAGCAAGGATTGATCAGTCGGCTGCGCGAGAAGGACAAGAATCTCGTCGATCGGAGTCAGCGCTACTGGAGCGACCTCGATGTTGGTTTCACGACATTCGATTCGCGCGAGCAGATCGCGACGCAGATCGAAAAGATCGGCCAGACGCAACTGCTCGCGTTCTATGATCACTTGCTCGATCTGGAACAACACCAGCGATTGGTGATCTATAGCCTCGGCAAGTTCAAAGATCCTCCGCCGGGCACAGCGATCACTGACGTTGCCGCGTTCAGGGCCGCAGCTGGATTCGTACCGGCAGCCGACGGCGCGGCGGCAGCGATCGACCCGTGATCGATGAACAACGGGGCGAGAATGCCTGTGATGCACAAGGCACTCTGAGCCCGTTTCTGCCGACTACCCCGTTTCGCCCAGAATGCGG
The DNA here is from genome assembly GCA_963812255.1 of uncultured Gammaproteobacteria bacterium. Classification (GTDB taxonomy): domain Bacteria; phylum Pseudomonadota; class Gammaproteobacteria; order Pseudomonadales; family Azotimanducaceae; genus DATJGR01. Next base: position 804,271 of record CAWEUM010000005.1, read on the forward strand.
CGAAATGGCGGCAGCGCATCGAGCAGTCGCTCACCGTAACGTTGCGTCAGGATGCGTCGATCGAGCAGTGTGATCCGACCATGATCGCCCTCGTGCCGGATCAGCCGCCCGCACGCCTGCACCAGTTTCATCGCCGCATCCGGCAAAGAAATCTCGAAGAACGCATTGCGGCCCTGGGATTCGAGCCATTCCGCCATCGCCTCGTCGAGCGGATCGTCGGGCACCGAAAACGGCAGCTTCGCGATGATGACGTGGCGACAATAGTCGTCGGGTAAATCGACACCTTCGGCGAAGCTTGCCACACCAACGACATAACTGGACCGTCCCGAATCGATCGCCTCGCAATGCGAACGCAGCAGCGCCTGCTTGCTGCCATTGCCTTGCACCTTCATCTGTTCAGCGAGTTCATTCGGCATTCGCCGTACCACTTCGTTGAGCTGCCGCCACGATGCAAACAGCACCAGCGCGCTGCGATCGTGCGCAAGCAGTTTCGGCAGCCGCTGCGCAACCTCGTCGGTGTGCGCCGCGCCATCACGCGGATCGGCCGTCATCGCGGGCACGTTGAACGTCGCGATGCGCGGAAAATCGAACGGGCTGGGAATGCGCTGCACGATGACATCGTCATCGAGACCCGCGCGTTCGACGAAGCGATCGAAACGCCCGAGCGCCGTCAGCGTCGCTGAAGTACAGATCACCGCATACGCCTGCGACCATAGCGCATCTTCCAGTAGCGAACCGGGTTGCATCGGCGCGGAAACGAGATCGAAGTCTTCACCGTTGTCGAACAACACGCGGGTGATCCACCGTGCGCGCGGCTCGGACTCGGCAACGGCCCCGGATCGATAGTCTTCCAACAGCGCCGCCGAACCCGTCGCGCGATTGACGTGCTGGCCGATGACGCCGAGCCAGTCTTCGGCTTCGTGCCCTCTCTCCCAACTGCGGTCCCCATCGATGACTTCCTGCAACAGTCCGTGCACCGAGTCGAGTTGCTTCGCGAGGGTCTGCATGTCGTTCGCCGCCGCGCCGGCAAGCTCGCCCGCGGCTTGGGGAACCTGGCCGAGTGGAAAGCGAAACAGATGCCGCTCATCGTCGCGGGAGGTGTATTCGAGCATCGCGACGATCGAGATCAGGTCGCCCAACCTCGTCGCGAGCGCGCTGGTCGAGGCCGTCATCGCATGTACCTGCGACATCAGCTCCGGCGGTCGCCCGACCCGTTGCGCCAGGGTGCCGACGCTGGCATTGATCTGGTCGAACCACTGCAGCGCGGCGCGCAGCCGCAGCCGGAACGTGAAATGCTGCTGCGTCTTGTCCGGTAGGTGGTGCGCCTCATCGAGCACGTAGATTGTGTCGGCGGGTTCGGACAAAATCGCGCCGCCGCCGAGCGCCAGGTCGGCGAGCACCAGATCGAGATTGGCGACGACGACGTCGGCCTTGTCCAGCCCGGCACGCGATTTGAAGAACGGACACTGATGAAAAAAGCTACAACGCTTGTTCGCGCAGCCGCGATGATCCGTGGTGACACTACGCCAGTGCACCTCATCAACGCCGTCAGCCCAACTGTCGACGTCGCCATCCCAGTTGCCGCGGGCAAACTCGTTGAGTAAATTCTGATACAGCACACGCGCGTCGCCTGATACCGGCTCGAACATGGGCAACGCTTCCTGTACATCGCCGGTATCGCCGCGCAGTCGATCGTCGAGGCGCTTCAGACAAACGTAGCGTTGCCGGCCTTTGGCAAGCGCATGAGTGAATTCCAGACCGGTGCGTGTCGCGAGATCCGGCAGGTCTCGCAGCACGATTTGTTCCTGCAATGCAACGGTGGCGGTGGCAATCACCAAGCGTTTGTCGAGCGCTTTTGCGATCGGGATCGCGGCAATGCAGTAGGCGGCAGTCTTGCCGGTACCGGTACCCGCCTCGATCGCGGCGAGGCGACGTTGGCCTTCCGGGCGTGTCAGCACCCGCGCGATCGTCGCGATCATCTCGCGCTGACCGCGCCGCGCCTTGAACTCGCGCGCACCTAGCCAGGTGCGATACGCGTTCTGGATCCGTTCCTTCAGGGCGTCGTCGAGGACGGCATCGGTCATGGGGAAATCGACCACCAGGGAGCGCGTGAGCCTACGCTCATCGGCGCAGTGGCGGCCAGTGGCGAATTTCTGATTTGGCTCCATGTTGGGACCACAAGCACCTAGATGACACGACGGTCATTTGCCGCCCGGGTCGTCCTCGTCCAACAGCGGCAGGCGCCCCTCGGCATCAGAACGGAGCAATCCCGCACGCGAATACACAGACAGCTTCTCCCGCGTATCCGCGATGTCCATGTTGCGCATCGTCAACTGGCCGATGCGGTCCTGCGGTGTGAAGCCACCCTCGGCTTTTTCCATCGTCAACCGCTCCGGGTGATACGTCAGGTTGGGACTCGTCGTGTCGAGCAGCGAATAATCGTTGCCGCGCCTCAGTTCGATCGCTACTTCGCCGGTCACCGCCCGCGCCACCCAACGCTGCGCAGTGTCGCGCAACATCATCGTTTGCGGGTCGAACCAGCGGCCCTGATACAACAACCGGCCCAGCCGGCGACCGTTGTTGCGGTACTGCTCGATCGTGTCTTCGTTGTGGATACCGGTTACGAGCCGCTCGTAGGCGAGATGCAGCAACGCCATGCCAGGTGCTTCATAGATGCCGCGGCTCTTCGCCTCGATGATGCGATTCTCGATTTGGTCGCACATACCCAGCCCGTGGCGCCCACCAATCTCGTTGGCGCGGTTGAACAACGCAAGCGAGTCTCCGAACGACTCGCCGTTGACCGCAACCGGTTGGCCTTCCTCGAAACGCACCGAGACTGTCTCTGCTTTGACGACGACGCTGTCCCGCCAGAATGCCACGCCCATGATCGGGACCACGATATCGATGCCTTTGTCGAGGAACTCGAGATCCTTCGCTTCGTGGGTCGCGCCGAGAATGTTCGAGTCCGTCGAATAGGCTTTCTCCGCACTCATCTTGTACGCGAACCCGTGCGCGCTCATGTACTGCGACATTTCTTTGCGTCCGCCAAGTTCATCGATGAACTGCTGATCGAGCCACGGCTTGTAGATGCGCAGGTTCGGATTCGCCAGCAACCCGTAGCGGTAGAAGCGCTCGATGTCGTTGCCTTTGTAGGTGCTACCATCGCCCCAGATGTTGACGTCATCCTCGCGCATCGCGAGCACCAGCATCGTGCCGGTCACGGCCCGACCCAATGGCGTGGTGTTGAAGTACGTCGCGCCACCTGTGGAGATGTGAAACGCGCCGCACTGAATTGCCGCAATGCCCTCGGCGACCAGCTGCGGTCGGCACTCGATCAGGCGTGCTTTCTCGGCCCCATATGCGAGCGCCTTGCGCGGAATCTCTTCGTAGTCGGTTTCATCCGGCTGACCCAGATTGGCGGTGTACGCAAACGGAATCGCGCCTTTGCTGCGCATCCAGTGCACCGCGGCGCTTGTGTCGAGGCCTCCGGAGAACGCGATGCCGACGCGCTCGCCTTGGGGTAGTTTCTGCAGGATGCTGGCAGTCATGACAGGCCTTCCGAAAAGTGCGCATCTTAGGAGATCGGCAGAAGGGTATCGACTGGGATCCGACTGGATCGGATTGCGACCGATCGCTGGAATCTGCGATGGTTGGATCGTTGCGGCGACCGCTGGAGGTCACCAATGCAAGGCGAGATTGTCTCTAAAGCCCCCTGGCTCCGACGTCGGGCGAAACTGTTGGTGGCAGAGAAAGCTCACACCCGCAAACGTCTCGCCAGGCTTCGCGGGCAGCTGCGATGGGTGAAGTTGGAAAAACACTACACGTTCAGCGGACCCGACGGTGCAGTCAGCCTGTCCGAGCCGTACTCTTCTCGAGTACTCACTTCCGCATCGAGCACGCACAGAATCGCCAAACGTTCACTCGAAATAGTCCGACCATTCCGAAAGAAATCGCTTCAGCAACTTCGTATTGGCCGAGTAGAGGCGCTCCCGGCCACTTTTTTCGACCCTAAGCAAACCGCTTTCGATCAGTGTCGACAGATGCCTGCTGGTAGTCGGCCAACTGCATTCGAATCGCCGCGCGATATCCCCGGCATTGCAGGCGCCGCGGTACTGCACCGACAACAGAATCTGCCGTCGCGCTGGATGCGCCAGCGCTGAAAACACTGCATCGGCAAGCTCTACGTCCTGGATGCCTTTGGACTTAGGCATTCAGCGGTTCGACGTGGGGAAACTCCATGTTGGGTTTGCCGCCGCGTGCTTCGCAAAGCTGATCCATCGGTTCCCAGATGGCCATGACCTGCGGATGTTCGTGCGCCCGTTCCACCGCGCCATCCTGCCAGTCGAATATCTCGTAGTAGATGGGCTGACCATTGTCCTGCTCTTCGCCCTTGAAATGCTGTGGCGGGTCGTCCGTTACCAAGCCGAGACTGTGCAGTGCGGGCCAATGTCTATGCAGCAACCGCTCGAAAGCAGGCTCATTCCCTGATTTCACCCGATAGTGGCAAATGACCTTGTTCGGCATCGCAGATCCTGAGAATTAGCATGCTCGCTAAATATATGTGAGGTCTATTTGGTTAGCAAGTGGGCTAAACGACGCACTAGCCGGAGCTGTCTCGATAGGCGCCACGCCGGCCGCGATGAGAGGGAGAGTCATGGGTTGCTGGGACCCGAATCTTCCGACTCAACCACTCCACTCAATCCACATTCAGACAGGTTCCGCAATGAACACCGGAATCTTGCGAGTCGTTCTTGCCTGATAGTCGTTATAGGGTGGATACGCGGCCGCGCTGGCCGACCACAAACGCTCGCGTTCTTTTGCGTCGGTGACTTCGCGAACGCGCATCTTCGCCACGTTGGTTCCATCACGTATCTCGACATCGGGGTTGGCTCGGAGGTTGTACACCCACACCGGATTCTTCGGTTGGCCGCCCATCGAACCCACCAGCACATAGCCGTCCGCCACTTTCACGCGCATCAAGGGAATCTTCCGTATTCCGCCGGTCTTGTTTCCGATATGCGTGACGATGATGCACGGCATGCCGGTATCGAGCAGTGTGTTGCCTTTGGTGCCGCCGCTACTCTCGTACAGTTCGACTTGCTCGCGAACCCAATCGAGTGAGGGAGGTATGAACTCAGGCATGGTATGCAGTCTCCTGACAGGGATTATCTCGGAACGAATACCATACCCGCGACGTTCGCCCATGCACAGTGGCAGGATGCGGACCTCCCGCGGCAGCGTGCCCGAAAATCATCCCCCCTCGCGCCTCGCTCTGCTACGGCCGCCTCCGACTCGCAACCAGCGCACCGATCAGCGCAGTCCAGCCGGTCTGATGCGAGGCACCCAGCCCTTCGCCCGTATCACCGTTGAAATACTCATAGAAAAGGATCGCATCGCGCCATGCGGGATCCTCCTGGAACAATTTCGACGCGCCATAAATCGGTCGTTTACCGTCGCCGTCGAGCAGGAACAGTTTCAACAGGCGCGATTCCAGTTCATCGGCCACTTGGCCGAGGGTCGCCTGTCTGCCGGAACCTGTCGGCATCTCGACGGTGAACGTTTCATCGAGGCAATCGTGTAGATTCCGCAGCGATTCGAGTGCGAGGTAATTCAAAGGGAGCCAGATCGGTCCGCGCCAATTCGAATTGCCACCAAATATGCCGCTGGTCGATTCCGCCGGCTCGTAATCGAGACGCGCATCGCCGTCCGGAAACGTGACGACGAGCGGATGCTCGCGGTGATAGCGTGACAGTGAGCGTAGGCCGAACGGCGAGAAGAATTCCGACTCATCGAGCATGCGCGCGAGCAGGCGCCGCAACTGTTCGGTCTCGACGAGGGTGATGACATCGATGTGGCCGTCGCCGGCGAATCCGTTCAGATGCGCCAGCAGTTCGGGGCGGTGCTCGATGAACCACGCTGCTCTGGCGCGAAAGTCCGGCAGATTGCGCCACAACGCTTCATCGATCTTCACGGCGGCAAAGATCGGCAGCAGTCCGACCATCGATCGCGCGCGCAGCGGCGTGCTCGAACCGTCTGGCATCCTCAATCGGTCGTAGAAAAAACCGTCGGCCTCATCCCACAGCTCCTGCATCGCGCAACTGATCGCCGCGAAATGTTCGAAGAATTTCAATGCAACACCTTCGTAGGCGTGATCCCGGTTCGCCAGACGCAGCGCCATTTCCAGCATGTTGAGACAGTACTTGCCCATCCATGCGGTGCCATCGGATTGTTCGAGCACTTCGCCACCCGGCAGCATCGCCGAGCGGTCGAACGGGCCAATGTTGTCGAGGCCGAGGAATCCCCCTTCGAAGATATTGTCGCCAAGGGTGTCCTTGCGGTTCACCCACCACGTGAAGTTGATCAGCAGTTTGTGAAACGCACTGGCAAGAAACGCGAAGTCGGTGCCGCCGTCGATACGAAACACCGTGAGCGTCGCCCATGCATGCACCGGCGGATTGACGTCCTCGAATTTCCATTCGTATGCCGGCAACTGGCCGTTCGGATGCATGAACCACTCGCGGCACAGAAGTAACAGCTGGTGCTTCGCGGCCGCCGGATCGGTATGCGCAAGCACGACACAGTGAAACGCGAGGTCCCACGCCGCGTACCAGGGATATTCCCATTTGTCCGGCATCGCGATGATGTCGTGATTGTTCAAATGTCGCCATCCGGCGTTGCGCGCGTGCTTGCGAGCCTCGGGCGGCGCAGGTTGCGTCGGGTCGCCGTCGAGCCAACGCGCGACGTCGTAGTGATAGAACTGCTGGCTCCAAACCATGCCGGCCAATGCCTGACGCAGCACCGCCGCTTCGTCATCGGTCGCACCGTCCGGGCACATCGACGCGTGATACGCGTCGGCTTCGCGTTCGCGGTCGGCGAACGTGCGCTCGAAGTCGACACCGAGATCGAGCGGAATATTGGCGACGTCGTGCGCGAGACGCAACCGCAGCTCAACGGTTGTGTTGGGGGACACGATGAGCCGATAGCGACACGCCAATCTAGTTCCGTTGCGATCAGGATTGACCGTCGCGGCGCCGGATATCACATGATCGTTGATGCCGTCCTTCGGATACGGCGTCAGTGCAGGACCGCCGAACAGCAGCGCGGTATTGGTTTCGTTCTCGCAGAACAGCAATTCCGGCAGCTCGCCGCCGGGGCCGGCACCCGCATCGAGGCGCCATCTACCGAGACCCCGCTCTTCCGCCACCACGCTCGCGCGTGCGCCAGTGGCGCCGTCGGCGTCGGCTGCGCGGATCGTCGGCCGCTCAACGCCCCGTTCCCACGACCATCGATTTCGAAACCATAAAGTCGGTAACATTTGAAGCTCTGCCGCATCAGGACCCGCGTTGCGGATTCGAATGCGTATGCAGACGTCCAGCGGTGCCTCCTTCGCATAATCGGCGCTGATCTCCCAGTAGCGGCTCGCATCGAAGACGCCGGTATTCTCCAGTTCGTATTCGCGATCCGCGACACCGCGGCGCGCGTTCTCCTCACGCAATCGTGCATACGGGAACTCGGCTTGCGGATAGCGGTAGCGCCAGCGCAGCCACGATGCCGACGGTGTGGCATCGACATACCACCAGTATTCCTTCGCGTCCTCGCCGTGATTTCCCTCGGGTCCGGATAATCCGAAGATGCGCTCTTTCAGAAACGGATCGCGGCCGTTCCACAACGCCAGTGCGAAGCACATGCGCTGCTCCAGATCGCAGATGCCGGCAAGGCCGTCCTCGCTCCATCGATACGCGCGTGAGCGTGCGTGCTCATAGGGAAAGTACTGCCACGCTTTCCCGTCCGCGCTGTAATCCTCGCGCACGGTGCCCCACGCGCGTTCGCTGAGATAGGGGCCGAGTGCCTTCCATTCGCCGGGGTGCCCAGCCGGCGCGCTGGCGATGCGTGCGTGTTCGGTGGTGGGCCTCGTCGCACCGACCCGCCGCTCTTCGCTATCGACGCTCGCCAATCCCTCTCCCCCCCAGCATTTCGTTGGCCACCGAAACAACGTGTTCGACCGTGAAGCCAAACGTCTGCTGCAGCGCCTTCAGCGGCGCCGAGGCACCGAACGTGTGCATGCCGATTACGCGGCCGTGTTCGCCGATGTAACGCTCCCAGCCGAATGTCGAGCCCTGCTCGATCGCAACGCGGTGTTTGACACTTGGTGGCAACACACTGTCGCGATACAGCTGTGACTGATGTTCGAAGACATCCCACGAAGGCATCGAGACGACCCGCGAATGCGTCCCGGATGACACGAGCATTTCGTGCGCCGCGACGGCGAGCCCCAGTTCGCTGCCGGTCGCGATCAGAATGATCTCCGGGTTCGCGTTCTCGGCATCGACCAGCACATAGGCGCCGCGCGCGACGCCCACCGCCGGCGCGCACGTACTGCGATCGAGTGTCGGCAACGGCTGCCGGGAGAGTACCAGCACCGCCGGCCGATGGCGCAACTGCATCACATAGCGGTACGCCTCGACGACCTCGTTGGCGTCACCGGGCCGAAACAGCGTCAGGCCTGGAACCGCCCGCAGCGACGCAAGCTGTTCGATCGGCTGGTGGGTCGGGCCATCCTCGCCGTCGCCCATCGCATCGTGCGTGAACACATACAGCACCGGCAGTTCCATCAACGCCGACAGCCGCATCGCCGGCCGCAGGTAGTCGCTGAATATGAAGAACGTCCCGCCAAAAGGCCGAAGTTTCGACAGCGACAACCCGTTCAGAATCGCCGCCATCGCGTGCTCTCGAATTCCGAAGTGCATCGTCCTCCCATCCGGCGTGGCGGCTTGGAGGTCGCCGGCACCGTCGAATGTCAAAGTCGTCTTGTTCGATGGCCCGAGGTCGGCTGAACCGCCGAGTAGCCATGGAACATTCTGTGCCAACACGTTGAGCACCTTGCCCGATGCGTCGCGTCCGGCTATACCCTTGGCGTCGGCTTCGAATATCGGCAGATGCGCGTCCCATCGAGCCGGCAATTCGCGTTTCTGCATCTGTTCGATTTCCTCGGCGAGCGGTGGAAACGCCGCACGATATCGATCCAACAGCTCTTCCCAGTCGCGATGCGCACGCGCGCCTCGCACACCGATGCCAGCGGCGAAGTGCTCACGCACCCCTTCCGGCACCAGAAACTGTGCATCTTCCGGCCAGCCGTAGGCACGCTTCGTCAACCTGACTTCCGCTTCGCCGAGCGGCTGGCCGTGCGCCGCGGCTGTGTCCTGCCGATGCGGTGAGCCATAGCCGATATGGCTGTCGAGGATGATCAACGTGGGCCGGCGACGCGTTTGCCGAAACACGGCCAGCGCGTGTTCGATGCGTTCGATGTCGTTGGCATCGCCGACACGCAGCACGTTCCAGCCGTAGCCCATAAAGCGCGTGGCGACGTCTTCGGTGAACGCGAGCTTCGTGCTGCCTTCGATCGTGATGTGGTTGTTGTCGTAAACCCAGCACAGGTTGTCGAGGCCGAGGTGGCCGGCGAGCGACGCCGCCTCCGCGCCGACGCCTTCCATCAGGCAGCCATCGCCACAGACAGCGTAAATGTCGTAGTCGAATACATTCAGATCCGGTTTGTTGTAGCGCGCCGCGAGCCAGCGCTGCGCAATCGCCATACCGACACTGGTCGCAATGCCCTGTCCGAGCGGCCCGGTGGTGGTCTCGACACCCGACACCAGGTGATATTCCGGATGTCCCGGCGCTTTGCTGCCTAGTTGCCGGAAGCGACGAATGTCATCGAGCGAGACCGACGGCCGGCCAAGCGTTTCGTAGTCGGCGTTCACCGCCTGTGTGGCGCTCAAATGCAGCACCGACCACAACAGCATCGATGCATGACCATTCGAAAGCACGAATCGGTCGCGATTCGGCCAGATCGGATCCTGTGGGTCGAAGCGCATCACGCGGTTCCAAAGCGTGTAGACGAGCGGCGCCAACGCCATTGGGGTGCCCGGATGACCGGAGTTCGCGGCCTGCACCGCATCGATCGACAACGTGCGAATCGTGTTGATCGAGAGTTGGTCGAGCTCGGCATTGGTCATGTCGTGGTCTCCTGGCAACCCGCGTCATCGGGTGCCGCAACGAGGAGCACGACCGAGCGCGGTCCGACCCGATACCTGGTCGCGTGCACAGCGCGGGCGGCTGGCCAGGCGGCAGCGTCATCCGGCGAGTCGAGAGCGGTGTCGATGCAGCGGCGCCACGGTGCGTCCGAGTCGATCGGCGCTGGCAGCTCGAAATCGAGCGGTTGCCAGAACGCATTGATCATGACGTGCAGCAGCAGGTGATTGCCGAGCAGCCGCGCCGTCGCTGCCAGCGAGTGCGAGTGTTCACCCCAATCCGGTGCGTTGAGTTCGACACCGTGCCATTGCACCGTGTCATCGTGAAGCAATTCCGCGAGGGTCGCCTCGACGTGCGCAGACGGCAGGTCTCGGTTGAGCCGAAAGGCAATCAACTGTTTGGCGAATCGCAGCACGTCGGCATGGCGTTCGATCAAGGTCCAGTCGAACCACGACGTCGCATCATCATGGCAATAGGCATTGTTGTTGCCGCGCTGGGTGCGCCGGAATTCGTCGCCGCCCAGCAACATCGGGGTACCGACCGCGAGCAACGTCAACGCCAGGAAATTCTTGACCTGTCGATTGCGCAACCGCTCGATGTCGGGATCGTCGCTCGGCCCTTCGACGCCGCAATTCCAGCTGCGATTGTCATTCGAGCCGTCGCGACTCTGTTCGCCGTTCGCCGCGTTGTGCTTCACGTCGTAGGAGACGAGATCGTTCAGCGTGAAGCCGTCGTGGCAGGTCACAAAGTTGACGCTTTGCTCGGGTGCGCTGCTCTGTTTCTGGTTGGGGGGGCGTGCGTACAGATCACCGCTGCCGCTCAATCGACGCGCCAAAGCCCGGACCGTGCCGTCGTCGCCCTTGACGAACGTGCGCACGTCGTCGCGGAATTTGCCATTCCATTCTTTCCACGTGCCACTGGAGAACGTACCGACCTGATACAGCCCGGCTGCGTCCCACGCCTCGGCGATGAGCTTGACGTGCGCCAGCGCCGGTTCAGATTCGATGTCGCGCAGTACCGGCGGTGACACCATCGGCTGGCCCTGTTCGTCACGCGACAGAATCGCGGCAAGGTCGAAGCGAAATCCGTCGACATGCATGTCGATCGCCCAATAGCGCAGGCTGTCCAGGATCATCCGCCGCACGATCGATTCGTTGGTATTCAGCGTGTTGCCACAGCCGGTAAAGTCGCTATATTCCCCGTCCCCTTCGAGCAGGTAGTACGTGTCGTTGGCCAAACCGCGCAGCGATAAGGTCGGACCGTCAGCGCCACCTTCTGCGGTGTGGTTGTAGACCACATCGAGAATCACCTCCAGGCCGGCGCGATGCAGCGCCTTGACCATGTCGCGAAACTCGTCCAGCACGCCGAGCGGATCGGGCCGCGCGCTGTATCCGGGATGCGGCGCGAAGAACGCCAGCGGTTGATAGCCCCAGTAGTTGACGAGTCCAGCGGGCGCCGCCTCTTCGTCGAACGCGAACACCGGCAGCAGTTCCACCGCGGTGATGCCGAGTTGCGTCAGGTACGGAATCTTTTCGATGAGCCCGGCAAACGTGCCGCGCAGGTCGGCGGCGACACCCGAGCTCGGATCGCGCGTGAATCCGCCGACGTGCAGTTCGTAGATGATGCTGCGGGCATATGGCCGCCGCAGCGGGGTGTCGTCCTCCCAATCGTAGCCGCCTGGATCGACGACCACGCTCTTGAAAGCGGACGCCGCGTTGTCGCCGGATTGCGCGGCAGCGTCGCGGCTGCGCGCACGCGGCCGTGCGATCGCCCTCGCATACGGGTCGAGCAGCAGTTTCTCCGCGTCGAAGCGCAGGCCGCTGGCCGGCGCGAACGAGCCGTGCGCGCGATATCCGTAAAGTTGACCCGCACCGATACCCGCGACGAACGTGTGCCAATAGTAGTACGTGCGATTCACGCGCGGTTCCAGCGAGATCACGCGCGATGGCTCGGGGTCGTCGACATGATCGAACAGGCACAATTCGATCGTCTCGCTGCGCTTCGAAAATACGCTGAAATTGACGCCGCCGTCCACGAGCGTGGCGCCGAGTGGCGCGCTGCGCCCCTGTGCGACAGCCGCACGCTTCATCTTTCGCCGCGTCATAGCGGTGCCGCGGCGCGATCGGCGAGGACCAGCGCATGCAGAGCACGAACGCGGCCCGCCGGAATCGAACGATCTCGTGCACGCAACTGCGCAAGTGCGACGCGCTTTTCGGCACCGGTCACGACCCACAGGATACGGCGCGCACGATCGATCAGCGGATACGTCAAAGTCATGCGACGGTGACCTCGATAGAGCTCGGTCACCGCAACGCATCGATCGGCGATGTCGAGTACAGCATCGTTCGGCACCAGCGACGCGGTGTGCCCATCGGAACCTAGTCCGAGATGCACCAGATCCAGCAACGGTGGAGACCCGGCCAGCTCGATGAGCGTATCCGCGTAGCGCCTCGACGCGGTCGTTAGATCCGGGAGTTCCACCGGCATCGGGTAGATCTGCTCGCCACGCCGCAGGACCTGTCCCAGGCTCTCGCGCAGATGCACCAGATTGCGCTCCGGATCGCCGGCAGGCGCAACGCGTTCATCGACCTGTACAACGTGAACGTCCCGCCATGGCACGTCCTCATCCGCGAGCAGCCGCAACATGCGCCACGGTGTGCGGCCGCCGCTGATAGCAACGACAAATCGGCCGCGCGTCTTCACCGCCTCGCGCGCCGCCGCGGCGATCGTCGCGGCGCCATGTGTCGCGACGGCCTCCGCATCCTCAAGCACTTCACATTGCATCGCCTGTGGTCTCAGAGAACCGGGTTGTGCCAGCCGTGCGGCGGCAGCACGACGCGATCGACTTCCTGCGGACCCCACGTACCGGGTTCGTAACCGAACACCGGCGTGCCGGCATTCAGTACCGGATCGACGATCCGCCACGCTTCTTCGACATAGTCCTGGCGCGCGAACAACGTTCGATCTCCCGCCATTGCGTCGCCCAGCACGCGTTCGTAGGCATCCATCTCGTGCCCGCCGGGCCGACTGCCCGCAAGCAACTCCACGCACTCACCGGTCTCGCCGTCATCGGCATCCATCGTCGTGACGCCGAACCCAATCGTCATGTCCGGACCGATGCGAAACCGGAAACAGTTGGGCTCGCGCGTCGCATGCGGAAAAATCTTCGGCGGTCGTCGCAGATACACCGTGACCTCCGTGCATGTCACCGGCAACGATTTGCCCGCGCGAATGAAGAACGGCACGCCGGCCCAGCGCCACGAATCGATCTCGAGTTGCAGCGCGACGAACGTTTCGGTTTGCGAGTGATTCTTCACGCCCGCTTCTTTCTGGTAGCCGCTGAACTGCCCACGAATCAGGTTGTCCACCACGATCGGCGGAATCGATTTCAACACCTTGACCTTCTCGTCACGCATCGACTCGGCGTCCATGCGCGCGGGAGGTTCCATCGCGAGATTCGCAAGCAACTGGAACAGGTGGTTCTGGACCACATCGCGCACCGTGCCGATCCGATCGTAGAACGCCCCGCGGCCCTGCACGCCGAAGTCCTCGGCCATCGTGATCTGTACGCTGTTGATGAATTTACGATTCCAGAACGATTCGAGAAACGCGTTCGCGAAGCGGAAGAACACCAGGTTCTGCACCGGCCGCTTGCCGAGATAATGATCGATGCGAAAGATTCGCATCTCGTCGAACGCGCGCAGCAGGATCTTGTTCAATGCCTGCGCCGACGCAAGGTCGCGACCGAACGGCTTTTCGACGATGACGCGGCCGGCGCGTGTGCAGTCGTACTTCGTCAACTGCTCTACGACCTTCCCGAACAGGACAGGTGGAATGGCGAGATAGTGCGCCGGGTTCTGCGCGGTGCCGAGCTCCCCGCGCAGCGCCTCGAACGTGCTGGAATCCGCATAGTCGCCATCAACGTAGCGCAGTCGTGACGCGAACTGGGCAAACGCCGCCTCGTCGAAATCGCCGTGACGGGCAACGCTGTCGCGCGCGCGCGCCTTCAGTTGCTCGAGATCCCAGCCGGCTTTCGCGACACCGATGACCGGTACGTTCAGGTGGCCGGCCTTCGACATCGCCTGCAATGACGGAAAGATCTTCTTGTACGCGAGGTCGCCGGTCGCGCCGAAGAATACCAATGCGTCGGAGTGTGGTTCGCTCATCGCACTCAGCTCGCCGGTTTCTCGATGTGTCCGCCGAACTGATAACGCATCGCTGACAACAGTTTGTTCTGGAAATCCGCCTCGCCGCGCGAGCTGAACCGCTCGTACAGCGCCGTGGTCAGAACCGGCGCGGGCACCGCCGCGTCGATCGCTGCCTTGACGGTCCAGCGTCCTTCGCCCGAATCCGATACGCGCCCCGCGAAATCCGCAAGATCCGCATCCTGCGCCAGCGCCGTCGCGGTGAGGTCGAGCAGCCACGATGCAATCACGCTGCCGCGACGCCACACCTCGGCGATGTCGGGCAGGTTCAGATCGTATTGATAGTGCTCCGGATTGCGCAGCGGCGTCGTCTCGGCATCGACGTCACCTTTCCGCTTGCCGACGTTTGCCGCGCGCAGAATGCCGAGCCCCTCCGCGTACGCCGCCATCAGGCCGTATTCGATGCCATTGTGAACCATCTTCACGAAGTGGCCCGCACCGTTCTGACCACAGTGCAGATAGCCTTGTTCTGCCGTGCTGCTGAGCTGCTCGCGCCCCGGCGTGCGATCGATGTCACCCATGCCGGGCGCAAGACTTCGAAAGACCGGATCGAGGTGCGCGACAGTGTGCTTCTCGCCGCCGATCATCATGCAGTAGCCGCGGTCGAGACCCCAGACGCCGCCGCTGGTGCCCACGTCGACATAGTGAATGTTCTTTGCCGCGAGTTCCTTCGCGCGGCGGATATCGTCGATGTAATACGAGTTGCCGCCGTCGATGAGAATGTCGCCGGCGTCGAGCAGCGGCACGAGGTCGGCGATCGCGTCATCGACGACCCCGGCCGGGACCATCAGCCAGATCGCGCGCGGCGCTTTCAGCTTCTTGACGAATTCCTCACGCGACGATGCACCCGTCGCGTGTTCCTTGGCCAGCGCCGCGACAGCCTTCGGCGCCATGTCGAACACCACGCAATCGTGCCCGTCTTTGATGAGCCGGCGCACCATGTTCGATCCCATCCGGCCCAATCCGATCATGCCGAGTTGCATCTGTCACTCCTTGTTGATTGCCGCCTTCCTGCGATCGTCACCGCTGGATCGCGCCTTCTCGAAAATGTCGGCGAACTGCCTGCATTCGCGGGCGATTTCCGCGACCGCCTGACCACGCGTCCTCCTCTTCGCCCTCCAGCCGACGATCGGCTCCCAGAAATCGGTACGGCCAACGGCAAAGCCGATGAAGCCGGGCAGCCAGCCGCGATCTTTAGCCACTCATGTACCTTGGCGCCGTCCTCGCCGCGGCCGTCACGTCGCGCGGCCGCAACGATGCGCGCGCAATCCTGCGCGCGGTCGAGACCCTCTATCTTCCAGACGTCCGGATCGACACCCGCATCCTGGAGAGCGTGTATCGCATCGACCATCAGGGTCGGTCTCGGCTCCGCATCGTAGCGGGACACCTCGCCACCGATTCGATCGAGTTGCGCCTTCTCCGCGGGCACCAGCAACTCGAACATGAAGCGGCAACGGTCGCGATCATCGAGCGCATCCGACAATTGCTTCAGACGCTGCGCCCGCCGCGCATTCGGCGCCGGGTCGCCTCCCGGGTTGTAACGCACCAGAACCTTGCAGAACGACGGTACGAACGATTCGATGTGCAGCGCGAAATCGTTGCCGTATTCGAAATCGAACTCGCTCTGACCACTCCGCTCCACCGGTATCGCGGTCGTGAAGCCGTTGGCCGATGCATCACTCAGGATCGCCGCGCCGAACTGTTCGTCGACCAGAATCCCCGCCTTTTCCTTGAACACACCGTCTGCTACGGCGGCCTGAAAGCCTTCGTAGATGACCTGTTTGACCGTAGCGTTCTGTGGGGTCTGCTCGGCGGTCAAGGTACCGCTGAAGCTGAACATCTTCTCTTCGAACGTGCCGCGATCATCGAACGGCATGATGTACGGCGGCTTGCAGCCGACGCTCATCGCTTTACCTTCAATGTCCGGTAGCGGCGAATCAACGCGTTCGTCGAAGCATCGTGGTGCAACGCAGGTTCGGTTTCAGCGGTGAGTTCACCGATGATCCGCTTCGCCAGCACCTTGCCGAGTTCCACACCCCATTGGTCGAACGAATCGATATTCCAGATCACGCCCTGAACGAACACGCTGTGTTCATACAGCGCGACCAGCCGCCCCAACGCCGCGGGTGTCAATCGATCGAGCAGCAGCGTATTCGACGGGCGATTGCCTTCGAACGTGCGATGGGGCACCAGCCAGTCCGGGGTCCCTTCACCCCTGACCTGGTCAGCCGTCTTGCCAAATGCCAGTGCTTCGCCTTGGGCAAACACGTTGGCGATCAGCACGTCGTGATGCTCACCAAGCGGGTTGAGGGGCTGCGCGAACGCGATGAAGTCGCACGGAATCAGCCGCGTACCCTGGTGTATCAGCTGATAGAACGAATGCTGGCCGTTGGTGCCTGGCTCGCCCCAATAAATCGGACCGGTGTCGGTCTCAACCGGCTGGCCATCCAACGTCACGTGTTTGCCGTTGCTCTCCATCGTGAGCTGCTGCAGGTAGGCAGGAAAGCGTTCGAGATATTGCTCGTAGGGCAACACCGCAACCGTTTGAGCCCCGAAGAAATCGTTGTACCAGAGCGCCAGCATACCCATCAGCACGGGCAGGTTGCGCGCGAACGGCGCAGTGCGGAAGTGTTCGTCCATTTCATGAAAGCCGCCAAGCAGTTCACGATAGTGCGTTGATCCGATGGCGAGCATCGTCGACAGGCCAATCGCAGAGTCCATCGAATAGCGCCCGCCGACCCAATCCCAGAAACCGAACATGTTCGCCGTATCAATGCCGAACTTCGCGACTGCGTCGGCGTTGGTCGATACGGCAACGAAGTGCCTGGCGACCGATGTCGAGTCACCGCCGAGGCCGCTGAGAAGCCAATCGCGCGCGCTGTGCGCGTTGGTCATGGTTTCCAATGTGGTGAACGTCTTCGACGCGACGATGAACAATGTTTCAGCCGGGTCGAGATCGCGCGTCGCCTCCACGAAATCGGTGCCGTCGATGTTGGATACGAAGCGAAACGTCAGCGCGCGATCTGCGTACGCGCGCAGCGCCCGATACGCCATCACCGGACCGAGGTCAGAGCCGCCGATGCCGATGTTGACGACGTTGCGAATCCGCCTACCGGTGTGGCCCATCCACTCGCCCGCACGGACGCGTTCCGAAAACGCACTCATCCTGTCGAGCACCGCGTGCACCTGTGGTACGACGTTCTCGCCATCGACGCGAATCGACGCACCACGCGGCGCACGCAGCGCCACGTGCAGCACCGCGCGATCCTCTGACACGTTGATCTTGTCGCCGCAGAACATTGCATCGATGCGCGCGCGCAGGCCGGATTCATCGGCGAGCTGCATCAACAGGCTCACCGTTTCATCGTTGATGCGATTCTTCGAATAGTCGAGGAAAATACCCGCCGCATCGAGGCAAAACCGTTCGCCGCGGCGCCGATCTTCTGCGAACAGATCACGCAGATGTCGGGCGCCGATGTCGTTGTGATGCGTCTCGAGCGCTCGCCATGCGCGGCGCGACACCAACGGCGCAACCGCCGCGGTCACTGCGCAACTCCGCGCGGTCGTTGGTGGATCCGGCCCTGGCGCGCGAAAGCGTCTTCCCACATTCTAAAACCGCCGACAAACGCATTCTCGTTGTCGCCAAGGCGACACCGCGGCGGAAGCTCGTGCAGCAGGTCCGCGTTGCCACCGCCAAGCACCACTTCATCGGGCTCCATTGCCGCGGTGAGCTCTTCGATGATGCGGGTTGCGTGTCTGCGCCATTTTTTCTTGCCGCGCTTCCGCAGCGCGCGGGCACCGACGTAGTCTTCGTAGGTCGCTTTCTTGTACGGCAGATGGCCGAGTTCCATCGGCTCGATGGTGCCGTCGACGATCATCGTCGTACCAAGTCCGGTGCCGAAGCCGAGGAACAGCATCCGCCCGCCGCAATAGCTGCCGAGCGCCTGCATCGCCGCATCGTTCATCAGCTTCACCGGACAGCCGAGCGCGGCTTTGAAATCGAAGCCTGTCCAACCGGCACCGAGGTTGTGGGGATTAGCCGCGACGCGTTGATCAAGCACCGGGCCCGGATAGCCGATCGACACGACATCGTATGGCCAGTCGCAGGCAAGCTTTCGTACCTTCCGCACCATCTTCGCGGCGGTCAATTTTTTGTTCGATTTGAATTCACGCTTCTCGGTTTCGCCGGTCGCCCGAATCTTCACGTGCGACCCGCCGACATCGATGACCAGTATATTCACCATCACTCACCATTCCGCTTTGATGCTGCTTTATCCGGCCTTCGCCAACGCCGCGCTCTTGGATGCAATCACGCTCATCAAATCGTTCCACGATGCGACGAACGCGCTCGCACCTTCATCCTGCAGCCGCGCCCCGAGCGCCGCGACGTCTACACCTGCCTCAACATGCGCTGCCACCACCGCCTCGCAGTCGCCGCCATCGGCCGGGAGCGTTTGCCCAACGTCGCCATGGTCGGCAAACGCCTTCAGCGTAGCCTCCGGAATGGTGTTGACCGTCAACGGTGCTGCGAGGGCTTCGACGTACAGCACATCGGAAGCCTGCGGATCTTTCGTGCCGGTACTCGCGAATAGCAGCCGCTGCGGCCGGCCGCCGGCATTCATCACGCGTTGATATCGCGGCGACGCGACCAGTTCACAATACGCCTTGTAACAACGCTGACCCGTCGCGATGCCGAGCGTGTTGCGAAGTCGCGCCGGTACCTTATCGATCACCGCCACATCCCAGCGGCTGATGAAAATCGATGCGACGGAGCCGACGTCGGCATTCAAACCCGCGGCGATGCGCCGTTCGATGCCGCGCAGGTACGCATTTGCCGCCGCAACGTATTGCTCACAGGAGAACAGCAACGTGACGTTCACCGGCACCCCGGCGAACGTCGCTTCTTCGATTGCGCCAAGGCCTTCCGCGGTGCCGGGGATCTTGATCAACAGATTGCGGCGAGCCGCGCGCACATGCAGCGCCTTGGCCACTGCAATCGTCTCACGCGTGTCGTGCGCGAGCAGCGGAGACACCTCCAGCGATACCCAGCCATCCACGCCGCCGGTGCGTTCGTGAACCGGGCCGAACAGGTCGGCCGCGCGAGTCAGGTCTTCGATCGCGAGTCCGAAGAACAGTGCCTCGCCCGATTCGCCGGCGGCGTGCCTGGTCCGGATCGAGTGGTCGTATGCGGTGCCATTCTTGATGGCGTGATCGAAGATCGTCGGGTTCGACGTAAGCCCGGACACCGACAGCTCATCGACGTAGCGCGCAAGCGTACCCGAGGTCAATAGATCGCGTGTGATGTTATCCAGCCAGAGACTCTGGCCTGCGTCGTGAAGTCGCTGAGTCGCTTTCATTTCGGGACCGAACTATTTGAGTTAGACAATTGGGACCATCGCCAGTACCTGTTGTTCCGCATCCACCGAACGGTCAGCCGAAATAGAGTCTGACCCTATCTCATGACAGATCGGCGAGGCGACGCATGAATGCGTCCTCGTCCATCACCGGGACGTTCAGTTCGACGGCGCGGTCCAACTTGCTGCCCGCGCCCGGCCCTGCCACAACCTGTGTCGTTTTTGCCGATACCGAAGCCGCCACTTTGGCGCCGAGAGCCTGCAGGCGCGCCTTCGCCGCCTCGCGGGTCATCTGCTCGAGGGTACCCGTCAGCACCCACGTTTGCCCGACCAGCGGCGCCTGCTGTGCGGGCTGCTCGATCGGCCAGTGGACGCCGCGTTCCCGAAGATGCTTGATCACGGCCTGGTTATGCGGTTGCGCGAAAAATCTGCGAATTCGTTCGGCGACAACTGGCCCGACGTCGTCGACCCGCAGCAATTCCTCAACCGTCGCGCCCATCAGTGGATCAAGATCGCCGAAGTGGCGTGCAAGATTCAACGCCGTCGCTTCACCGACATCGCGAATGCCCAGCCCATAGACGAACCGCGGCAACGTCGTCGAACGGCTGGCGTCTATTGCCGCACGCAGATTTTCTGCGGACTTCGGGCCCATCCGGTCGAGCTCGGCGAGCTTCTCCACCGTAAGGTTGTATAGATCAGCGACGTGATCGACAAGTTTGCGTTCGACGAGTTGATCGACCAGCTTGTCCCCGAGGCCTTCAATATCGATCGCCAACCGTGATGCGAAGTGGCGGATCGCCTCCTTGCGCTGCGCCGCACAATCTAGCCCGCCTGTGCAACGCGCCACGGCTTCGTCGTCGGCGCGGAAGATCTCCGAACCGCATACCGGGCACCGTGTCGGAATTTCGATCGCGGATGCGTCGGCGGGGCGTTTCGACAGCACGACCTTCATGACCTGCGGAATCACATCGCCGGCGCGATGCAGCAACACCGTATCGCCGATCATCAGCCCGAGCCGCTCGATCTCGTCCATGTTGTGCAAGGTCGCATTGCTGACCGTGACACCGCCAACGAATACCGGCTCGAGCCGCGCAACAGGCGTGATTGCGCCAGTCCGGCCGACCTGAAATTCGACGCCGAGCAAACGCGTCGTTGCCTCTTCGGCCGGATATTTGTAGGCAATCGCCCAGCGCGGCCTGCGGGTAACCGTGCCGAGCCGTTCCTGCAGCACCAGGTCGTTCACTTTGAAGACGACGCCGTCGATTTCGTAAGGCAACCGCGTGCGCCGTTGCAGCAGATCCTCGGCGAAGTCGTAACACGCCTGTGCACCGCGCACCGTTCGCGAGAGTGGATTGATGCGTAATCCCCAGCCCTCTAGCGCAGAGAAAATCTCGGACTGGGAAGTCGGCTGCCAGTCTTCACCCAACAGCCCAACGCCGTAGCAGAACAGATTCAGGGGTCGGGACGCAGTCACGCGCGGATCCAATTGGCGCAGACTGCCGGCCGCGCCGTTTCGCGGGTTCACAAGCAATTTCTCACCATGCGCCGCGGCGGCTTCGTTGAACGCATGGAAGCCCGCGATCGGGAGATAGATTTCGCCGCGCACTTCGAGCGTTGCCGGCACGCGCCGGCCGCGCAGTCGCAACGGCAGTGCCGCGATGGTGCGCACGTTGGCGGTGATGTCTTCACCGTTCGAACCGTCACCGCGCGTCGCGCCACGCACCAATGCGCCACGTTCGTATAGCAGGCTCACCGCTACACCATCTATCTTCGGCTCGCACGAATAGTCGAGGGTGTCCGTCGTATCGAGGCGCGATCGGCATCGTTCATCCCACGCCAGCAATTCATCGAAGGTGGTGCATTTGTCGAGCGAACGCATCGGCAGGCGATGCGTGACACTACCGAATGCGGACTGGGGTTGCGCACCAACGCGTTGCGTCGGCGACTCGGCGGTGATCAGGTCCGGGTGGTCGGCCTCGAGCGCACGCAGCCGATCGAACATGCGGTCGTAATCGGCGTCGGAGACTTCCGGGTCATCGAGCACATGGTAGCGGTAGTTGTGATGGTCAATCGCTGCACGCAGTGAATCAATTTCATCGCGTACTTTGCGAGTTGCTTTCAACGATGCATCGCAAGAAAGGGTTCAGACTGCATTTTGCTGGAACAAAAGGCACTCTGACCCCCTTTCTTCCTCCATCTCATCAAGCCCGTTGCGACATCCGCTTGCGCGAAAAATCTTCGATCCGCGAGCGGCAGTGTTGAATCGTCTGGCTGGTCATCACAGACAACTGCTCGTCTTTCAGATCGGCGCCCAACGATGCAGCAACGTCGCGAGTGACCGCAAGCATGTCTTCGAACACCTCGAGCGGTTGGTCCGGACCCGGCATT
Organism: uncultured Gammaproteobacteria bacterium; assembly: GCA_963812255.1. GTDB lineage: Bacteria > Pseudomonadota > Gammaproteobacteria > Pseudomonadales > Azotimanducaceae > DATJGR01. The sequence goes on from CAWEUM010000005.1 coordinate 826,247, forward strand.
CGCATGAAAAAACTGACGCCGGGCGTCTGAAATGTATTGATCGCCGAGAGATCGAACGTACCCGGCTCGACCGCACTCGCAACGCTGAACTGCACTTCCTTCGACTCGGGTTGGATGCGGTGGAAGATGTTCATGTCGCCGAATTTCAACCCGTTCCGCAGGAATGCCTCCAACAAGTCGGATCCGCCGAACTTGGCGCCATTCCGCGCCAGCACATTGATGACGAGGACCTCGGCTGGCGATGTCGCGGCCACTTCCGGTGCGTGCGATTCGCCGCTGCGCATCGCCGGCTGCTGCGCCGCGCGGAAACTTGCGCGAATTGCTTCGCGAACGTCTTCGCGAACGTCTTCGCGAGCACGGGTGCGCTCCGGAATGATGGCGCGTGACGGCGGCTCCCCGCGCGGCAAGGTGTTGCGGCTTGGCACGATCGCTTTGCCACGCTTCGACTTCACATCGGCGACGAGATCCGGCGCCGGGTTCGGCTCCAGATCGAACGGAAACTGCTCACGCGGCTCGATTCGGCGCACCCGCGCGCCGCCGTTGGGCAACTCCGCACGCAGTAGATCGAGCGGATCGACCTCATCCCGCGGGATGTTGGGATCGATGTCCATGCGCAATGTGTGGTGACGGCTTCGCCAGGCGAGCCAGAAGCCGTGTCCAATGACGGCAACCAACAGCACGCCACCGCCGATCAGTATCCAGTCCTTAATGTCCATCGACGCCCCCTCGTGCGCATCGTCCATGATTGCATTCGGCGCACTACACTCACTGCATCAAACCGCGGCCATCTGGGCCGCCTCCTCGACGTCCACCGATACCAGCCGCGATACGCCCGGTTCGTTCATCGTCACGCCCATCAGATGATCCGCCATCTCCATCGTCAGCTTGTTGTGGGTGATGACGATGAATTGTACGCCTTCTGACATTTCGCGAATCAGGCTCGCGAAGCGAACCACGTTCGAATCATCCAATGGCGCATCGACTTCGTCGAGCAGGCACACCGGGCTCGGATTCAGCTGGAAAATCGAGAAAATCAACGCGATCGCGGTCATCGCTTTCTCGCCGCCGGACAGTAGATGGATACTTGCGTTACGCTTGCCGGGCGGTCGTGCCATCAACGTGACCCCGGTATCGAGCAGATCTTCGCCTGTCAACTCGAGATAGGCGTGGCCGCCGCCGAACACCTTTGCGAACCGCTCGCCGAGACCGCTGTTGACCGCATCGAACGTCTCTTTGAATCTCGAGCGGGTTTCGCGATCGATGCGTCGGATTGCGTTACCGAGCGTTTCCAGCGCTTCGGTCAGATCACCGTGCTGTTGATCGAGGTATTGCTTGCGTTCTGCCGACGCTTCGAACTCCTCGATTGCCGCGAGGTTGATCGGGCCGAGCCGCTGAATGCGATTGGCAATCTTCTCGAGCCGTTCTGACCACGCTTCTTCGGTGGCCTCCGCCGACAGCGTGTCGCGGACCGCCGCAAGCACGAGCCCTGTCGCTTCGAGCTGTTCGACGAGGCTGGCGCGCTTTACGTGCAGACCCTGCCGGTCGACACGCGCGGTTTCCAGCGCCGTACGGACGCCATCTACCGCTTCGGCGTGCTCGCCGCGCTTCGCTTCGAGTTCGCGCACCTGCAGTTCGGCGGTCTCGAGGGCGCGCCGGACATCGGTCAGGGCATGCTCGACGGCGAGCCGCTCGGCGAGTTTGCCATCGAGTTCGCCGCGTAGATTCGGCAACGGCGCCTGGCTCGATTCGACTCCCGCGGTCAGCTCGCCGTGGCGGTCTGACAGTTCCTGCTGTTGTCGCAGCAGCCGCTGACGCGCCGTTTCAGTCGCCTCCAGGCGTGACGCGAGCGTCTGTCTTTCACCATTGAGCGCGTGAAATCGGTCGCGGTCCGCACGGGCACGCTGGCGCGCCTCGTCGACCGCGCGCATGTTCGTCTCGCGTGCGTTCGTCAACGCCTCGCGATCGCCTTCGAGGCCTTGCCGTGCGCGTTCCGCCTGTGCCAGCTTGTCGCGCGCAAGCTGCAATCTGTCCGCTTCGTGAACCGCCTGCTGCTGGGTCTCGGCGGCTTCCCGGCTGAGCCGTTCGCGGCGCGCGTCGGCCTCTTCGAGACGCACGCGATGCACACCGTGGTCGGTGCGAAGCTGCCCCAACGTCTGTGACAGACCATTGATCGTGCCGTGCAGTTCGTGGCGTCGCTGATCGAGACTCTCGACGCGCGCGCGTCCATCACCAACGCGCCCCTGTAGCTCCGTCAGATTGAGCTCCGCCTGCTCGACCCGTTCTCTCAGCACGTCGAGCGAACGCGCTCGCTCGATGATGCCGTGGCCGATGTCTGCACCACGATCGAGACGCAACCAGTCGGCCCCCAACCAGATCCCGTCACGGGTGATGATGCTCTCTGCTGGCGCCAAAGCGGTACGATGCGCCAGCGCATCCGCCAGCGACGGCGCTGCGTACACGCCGTGCAACAGCGAACCGAGGTGCTGGGTCGAGGTCACGTACCCCGCCAGCAGCGGCAGGTCGCGTGTTGCCGGGGCGACGGCGCCGCCTTCGAACAGCGTGACGAGGCCGTGCTCGAGGTGCGTCAGATGCTGCGCGAAATCAGCAATCGATTCGACACGCACCGCCTGTAGGCGGTCGCCCAACACCGCCTCGACGGCGCGCTCCCAACCCGCCACCACCGATAGACCTTCTCCGACACGCGGCGCATCGGTCAGCGCCTGGCTTCGAAGCCAATCGTCCGCCGCGCCATCGGTGCGGCCCAATGCGGCGCGCTGCACCGCTTCGAGCGATGCAAGGTCATGCCGCAGGTGTTGCACGTCGCTGCGCGCTTCCTCCAGCACCTGCTCGCGGATGACGAGATCCTCGCGCGATGCACCGAGCTCCGCCAGACAGTGTTCCATGTCGAGCTCGGCGGCATTCAGCGCGGCGGTCTCGGCTTCGATGCCCGCGGCAAGGTCGCCAATGTCATCCGACGCATCGCCCGCAACGATGATGTTGCGTGCTTCGTCTTCGAGTTGTGCCGCACGCACACGTAACCGCTGCAGCACTTGCTCGAGATGTTCGATGCGCGACGCCTCCACATCCGACTCCCGCTGATTCGCGGCGGCGCGTTCGTTGAAGGCCTCCCAACTCGTCTGCCACGCATTGAGGCTCGCCTCGGCGGCTTCCAGAGCAGCGCTGGACGTCGCGTCTTCGGCGCGGGCCGTTTCGACCTTCGGTCCGGCTTCTGCCAGCGCGGAGCGCAATGTGAGGATCTGCTCCTCGTCCATCGCCAGCTGACGCTCAGTTTCCCCGCGCCGCTGCGACACCGAGTCGAGATCGAGTTCGAGTTGCTGCACGCGTTGCTGGTTGTAGCTGATCGCCTCCTCGATGCGCGCAATGTCGGCGCCGAGCTGGTAATAGCGGCCTTGAACGCGGTTGAATTCGTCGCTGTGCTGGTTGTGCTGCGAGCGACCTTTTTCGATTTCGCTGTCCAGCGCCCGTTGGCCCGCAATTGCGCGCTCCAGCGCGACTTCCAGGGATCGGATCTCCGCCTCGCGTGCCTGGAGTGCCGCTTCCAGCGAGACCAGCCGCAGCGCATGCAATTCCGCCGTGACCGTACGCTCGGTTTGTTTCAGTTCGCGATACCGTTCGGCGGCGCGTGCCTGACGCTGCAGGTGATCCAGTTGCCGTCCGAGTTCGTCGCGAACGTCGTTCAGGCGGTCGAGATTTTCTTCGGTGTGGCGGATCCGGGTTTCGGTCTCGCGCCGGCGTTCCTTGTATTTCGAGATACCTGCGGCTTCTTCCAAGTAGATGCGGAGGTCTTCAGGTTTTGCCTCGATCAGCTGGCTGATCATGCCCTGTTCGATGATCGAGTAGCTGCGAGGCCCAAAACCGGTACCGAGGAAGATATCCATGATGTCGCGACGCCGGCACTTGGTGCCGTTGAGGAAGTAGCCGGATTGCGAATCGCGCGTCACCTGACGGCGGATCGCGATCTCAGTGTACTGCGCGTATTCCCCGCCGATGCGGCCGTCGGAGTTGTCGAACGTCAGCTCGATGCTGGCAAGCGCCGTCGGTTTTCGCGTGGTCGAACCGTTGAATATGACGTCTGTCAGCGCTTCGCCACGCAGTTGCCGCGCCGAGCTTTCGCCCATCACCCAGCGCACTGCGTCGATGATGTTCGATTTGCCACACCCGTTGGGTCCGACGATTGCGCAGCGATTTCCGGGGAAACTGACCGTTGTCGGATCTACGAACGACTTGAAGCCGGCCAGCTTGATTTGCTTGAGTCGCATCGACTGCTGCGTGTATTTTCCGAAAGCGGCGGTGCGAACCGCGGCGCGTGATGTAACGAAGCGCGCGATCGCCCCACCGACGATTTGCTGCGCAACCACGGCCCGAGCCTTGGGCCGGGCGTAGTGTATAGAAATTGTATTCCGATCACTATGCGCGACCGGAAATTACTGCTTCCGACGCGGGAGTTATCAGTGCACGGCCGCGTCGAGCGCGAGCGTCGCTTCACGGCGAAAGTGCGCGCGTACCAGTTCGCCGAGCCGGGTGCGGTCGTTGGCGACAACCGCATCGAGTATCGCGCGTGCGCAGCGCGCGACGTCCCGCGCATCGAAGTGCGCGTGGGCAGCGGCCCGGCGTGAAACGCGTTGCATCGCTGGTGTCAGATCGGAAAGTTCGGAGCTCAGATACGAATTGCCGGCAACCGCCAGGCCCGCATGGAAGAATTTCAGTTTGGCCGCGATCAACTCATCGACCGATTCGGGCGCGAGACTCGCCGACATCTTGGCGATCTCGCATCGAAACCCTTCCAGAACGTGACCGCGGCCGTTGCTCGTGCCCCGCGCGGCGACGCGCGCGAGCACCATCAGACACAACTCACCGTAAAACTCCGTCAGATCCGCAATGCGCACCGGTTCGAGCCCGCTGACCACCGCGCCGCGGCGCGGAATGATGTCGATCAGATGACGACCCTCGACGATCAGCAGCGCCTCGCGAACCGAGCCGCGCGAAACACCCAGATCTTTCGCCACCCGGAGTTCCTGAATTCGCTCGAGCGGCGCGAGCCGCCCCGTAATGATCTGATCACTCAAGTGGTTGGCAATCTGTTCGGTGAGACTCGCAGCTGGTTTGAATGACATCATCGTGCCGTCGCAGTGGACCCTGGTTGAACCGTTGACGGTTCGACAGCGCGACGGCGAATTTGTTTCGTGAGCCGGACAATCGATCACGCGGTCAGCCGGCAATCGATCAACCACCGATGATCAGCGACGCCGGTTCCGAGTCCCGCGGATCGAGCGACTGAGTCGGGCTTTCGACATCGCCGGGATGGCGCATCGGATCGCCCGAACGCGACAGCCGCGCCAATACGTCGACGCGTTCGAACGCGCTCAAGGATCGGCCAGGCTGCATTGCATCGCGATCGGTCAGCACCAGCTGTTGCGGCAACGTCGCCGGGTCGAGAGCGCGGACAGCAATCGGCATCGGCGGACCATTCGGAGCGCGCACGATGACGAATACCCGGGCCGGCGGCGTCGCGGTAATGCCGGGCGCGAAGGCGATGTTGAGCTTGACGACAGCATCCTTCGCGCCAGTATCAGGCCTCGGCGTGGCGTTCTGAGCGGCGTTCGCGGTGCCCGCGGCAACGGTTGGGGGGCCTGTTGCATCCGGCATCTGCTCGACCGAAGCGGCGGCGTTTGCGAGCGGGGCCACACCGAACGCGAGATGGACCGGGGTCGCGCCGCTGCCCAGCGTGACCCCGTTCTGATTGGCTTCGGGATCGTCGCTGCCAGGGTTCACCGCGCCACTCGCCGACAAACGCGCCGCGACATCGAGGGTTTCCCCCGCAGTCAATGTGACGTCACCCCGCATGGCATTGGTGCGGTCCAGCTGCAAGGTCATCGACGTGCCGCGGGGCACTGTCCGGGCGACCAGCAGCGGCATTCGCTGCCCTGGCTTGCGTGCAAATACGAACAATCGCGCCGACGGCGGCAGTGAGTTGCGCAGCGCCTCGCTGATCTCGATTGTCACGTTCAGCGACGGACCCGCGTCACCCATCAGTGCCCGCGCGCGCTTCAGACCCTGTTCGAGCGCCTGGGTTCGCTCGCCGGAGCCGCTACCGGCGATCGCCTGCTGGAGATCGCGCGCGGCACCCACGTAATCGTGTTTGCGAAACGCATCCAACGCCAGCATCTCGAGCGCGATCGACTGCTGCGGATCGGTCGCGAGGATGCGATCGATGAGCGCGCGATTGTCGACTGTGACCGCGCCGTCGGCCGCGACGAAGCGCGCCTGCGCCAGCGCCACCTGAACCGAGGGCTCATTCGGCTCGACCGCATAGACCCGCTCCAGGGCGCTGACCGCACCGCTCGCGTCATCGAGGCGCATCAAAGCCGTGCCCAGCAGGTACCAGCTTTCGAGATCGTCGGGTTCGGCCGCGACGCGGGTGCGCAGGCGCATCACCAGATCACCCAATGCAGCCTGATCCGGTTCGGCTTCGCGCAACACTCCAGCGGCCTCACCGAGTTTCACGGCGTCGTATGCGCCGAGCTTGTGATACATCGTCAGTGAGATCGCAACGATGGCCGCGACGACGACGATCGCCGCAGGCACCGAGCGGCCAGCCGTGCCCAGCGCCGGTTCATTCGCAACGGCGTCATGAAGTAGCGCCGCCGACTGCTCCTCGATCAATCCCGAGGCGGTCTCGGCGCTGACGCGACCCATGTCGCGATCGCGCTCGATTTCCACCACGCGCTGGCGATACAGCTCGACATTGGTCGTACGCCGATCGGTTGCCTGGGTGCTCGTGCGACGACGCAGCAACGGCCAGGCGGCGAGCGCCGCGGCAATCGCCAGGCAGGCGCCGGCGGCAACGATGAACGTCATGACTTCGCGGCCGGAGGATCGACCGGCGGCGCGTCTGGTACCGCCACGCCAGCTGGAGGTGCGTCACGCAGCAACTCCGCGAGACGCGCCTGTTCCGCTTCATTCAGCGGCTCGGTGGCGCCGCGACGGCGCAACGCCATCACCACGACCATCGCGAAACCGATCGCAAGCAGCAGCCCTGGCGCGAGCCACAGCAACAGTGTGCCGCGCCGTAGTGGCGGATCGTACAGCACGAATTCGCCGTAGCGGGCGACCAGATAGTCGCGAATCGCCTGATCGGTCGCCCCGTCGATGATCAGTCGGTGGACCGTGGCGCGCAGATCCGCCGCGATCGGCGCATCGGATCCGGCGAGATTCGTGTTGAGGCATTTCGGGCAACGGAATTCCTCGGTCAGCGCCTCATAGCGCGCTTCCTGGGAAGCGTTGTCGAACGCAAACGCCTCGATCGGGTCATCGGCGACCCCGAGTTGCACGAAGCAGAGCATCGCCATGCCAGGCAGCCATCGCACCCACGCAAACGTGCGCGCGCTACCCACGCGGCGCGCCCCGATTTGCGGCCGACTGCGCCAGCGCGTCGACATGCGGTTTCAGCTCCTGTTCCCACACGCGCCGGTTCACGTCACCGACGCGCTTGTAGACGATCGTGCCCGATGCGTCGACGAGGAAACTCTCCGGTGCCCCGTATACGCCGAGGTCCACACCGAGCGTGCCGCGCGCATCGACGATGTTGAAGTCGTATGGATTGCCCAATTGCGCCAGCCACGCGCGCGCCGCGGCGGGATCGTCTTTGTAATTGATCCCAATGATTCGCAGACCCGATTGGCGATGGATACGCAACAGCTCAGCGTGCTCGGCGCGACAGGTCGGACACCATGTCGCCCAGACGTTGACAAGCACCGGTCCCCGCACGTTCGCCTGCGTGAAATGTTTGCGGGCGTCGGCGGCCTGCCCATCATCCAGCGCCGGTAGATCGAAGGCGGGGAACGGCTTGCCGATCAGCGCCGACGGCAGCAGGTGCGGATCATTCAGACTGAAGCCGGCGTACAGCAACGCGACGATCACGACGAACGCCGTCAGCGGAATGAACAGACTGGCACGGCTCACGCGCTCGACTCGGCGGCAGCCGCCGCGCCAGCGCGCACGCGCAGCCGCCGGTAGCGCGCGTCGCTCACCGCAGTGACGCCACCGAGCGCCATCAGCATTGCGCCGAACCATACCCAACGCACCAATGGTTTGTAGTGCAGCCGCATGGTCCAGCCGCCATCGTCGAGCGGTTCGCCCATCGCCACGTACACATCGCGCGTAACGCCGGGTTCGATTGCGGCTTCGGTCATCACATTGCCGCCGGCAAGGTAGCGGCGCTTCTCCGGAAACATCAGGTACGCCGCACCGTCGCCTTCGACGCGCACGGTGCCACGGTCCGACAGGTAGTTCGGCCCGCGGATCCGATCGACCGCAACGAGTGTGAATGTCAGGGCGCCGAGCTGCGCCGATGTGCCCGTCGCCAGGCGCACGTCGCGCTCGAGCGACATATGACTGGTGATCACGATACCAATCAACGTGACGGCGAAGCCGATGTGCGCGACCGTCATGCCGAGATAGCCGGCGCTCAGTCGGCGCAGCCCACCGATGCGTCGGCCGGCCTGCTGCCAGACGTCTTCGATGTGCGTACCAACGATCCATAACGCAAGCGCGGCGCCGGCGGCGACCTGCCATTTGAACGCACCGTTGACGATCAACGGCAGCGCAACGCCGATCACGACGCTCGCGGCGAACACCACGCCGAGCTTGCGCCACAGATAAGCCACTCCGGTGCGCTTCCAGCGCGCCGACGGACCGATGCCGAGCGCGAGGGCCACCACCACCATCAGCGGAATGAACACCGCGTTGAAGTAAGGTGGGCCGACCGAGATCTTGCCGCCGGTGAGCGCTTCATACGCCAACGGATACAGCGTGCCCAGCAGCACCACCGACATCGCGACGACCAGCAGCACATTGTTGACGAGCAACAACACCTCGCGCGACAAGCCAGAAAAATGCACCCGGGAACGAATCAGCGGGACGCGCACCGCGTACAACGTCAGCGATCCACCTACGACGATCACAAGAAATGCCAGAATGAACAGGCCCCGCTTCGGATCTACCGCAAATGCATGCACCGACGTCAGCACGCCCGAGCGGACGATGAATGCACCGAGCAGGGACAACGAGAATGCGGCAATCGCGAGCAGCACCGTCCAACTCTTGAACGCGCCGCGCTTTTCGGTCACCGCCAACGAATGCACCAGCGCTGTTCCCACCAGCCATGGCATGAACGATGCGTTCTCCACCGGATCCCAGAACCACCAGCCGCCCCAACCGAGTTCGTAGTACGACCACCAGCTGCCGAGCGCGATGCCGACACCCAGAAACGCCCACGCGATGTTGGTCCATGGCCGCGACCAGCGCGCCCATGCCGCGTCGAGACGTCCTGTCATCAGCGCCGCGAGCGCGAACGCGAATGCCACCGAAAAGCCGACGTAGCCGGTGTACAGCATCGGAGGATGAATCGTCAGACCGAAGTCTTGCAGCAGCGGATTCAGATCCGCGCCTTCGGCCGGTGCAATCGGCAGCGCGCGTTCGAATGGATTGCTGGTAAACAACGAAAACGCGGCGAATCCGGCGCCCAGCCAGCCCATGACCGCAAGCACGCGGCTGATCACTGTCAGCGGCAGGTGACGGCTGAACGTCGCCACCGCCAATGTCCATAGAGACATGATCAGAATCCACAGCAGGAACGAGCCTTCGTGCGCGCCCCACACCGCGGCCACTTTGTAGTAGGTCGGCAGCAGCGTGTTTGAATTCGTTGCCACGTAGCGCACCGAGAAGTCACTGACGACGAACGAGTAAACGAGGCAGCCGAACGCCAGCGCCGCGAACACCGCAACACCTGCAGCGAGCGAAAATGCGCTGCGCATCCATGCCTGATAGCCGCGCGCGGCGCCGATCAACGGCACCACCCCGAGCGTGAGTGCCAGGGTGAACACGAGTATCAATGCGAACTGGCCGAGTTCTGGAATCATGATGGGTTTCCTGTCGCCGGCTTGCGCATTCCTTTCAGTTCCGGAGGCATATAGTTTTCATCGTGCTTGGCAAGCACTTCGTCGGCTTTGAAGACGCCATCGCGTTGCAGATGGCCGGTCGCGAGCACGCCCTTACCCTCGCGGAACAGGTCGGGCAGGATCCCCGCGTACACAACTGTGAAATCCGAGCCCTGCAGATCGGTCACAACGAAGCGCACGTCGAGGCCATCGGCGGCGCGCTGCAGGCTGCCGTCCTTCACCATTCCGCCGGCGCGAATGCGCGGTCCCACCGGCGCCTTGCCCGACACCACTTCAGATGGTGGATAAAACAAATTTATGTTCTCGTTCAGCGCACGCATCACCAGCATCACGGTCACGGCGACGCCCGCCAGCAGGAACGCGACTGCGATCAATCGTTTACGCCGGATGGGATGCATGCTGATCCTCACTATCACGTTCTGAGCGACGTTGCCGTCGCGTCTGTTCGGCAAAGAAGCGCCGCCGCGCGCGCAACGGCCGAGCGAGCACGATCGCGATGCCTGTCACGCCCACGCCGTACGCACTCCAGACGTAGAGATAGTGGCCACCCATGTACAGAAAATCGTGCCAGTTGGAAAAGTTCATCCGCGTCTGCCCCGTATCAGATCGGCTACCCATTGGGTGCGCTGCTCGCGCACGAGGATTTCGTTGCCGATCGCGAACAACAGCACGCCAAAGAACAATGCATAGAAGCCCAGGACACTGACCAACAGCGGCAGATACATCTCGCTCGGCATCGCCGGTGCTGCGGTCAGGGAGAATGACGAAGGCTGATGCAACGTCAACCACCAATCGACCGAGTACTTGATGATCGGAATGTCCACCACACCGACGATCGCGAGGATCGCCGCCGCGCGTCCGGCACTCTCTTCGCGCGGTATCGCCTGGCGCAGTGCGATCACGCCAAAGTAAAGGAACAGTAACACCAGCATCGATGTCGTACGCGCGTCCCACACCCACCACGTACCCCATGTCGGCCGTCCCCAGATCGCGCCCGTCAGCAGCGCGATCACACAAAACACCGCGCCGATCGGCGCCGCTGCGGCAACCACCATATCGGCAAGCTTCATCCGCCAGATCAGCAACACGGCGCCGGCCACGCCCATCAGGATGTAGCACGATTCCGAAAGAATCGCGCTCGGCACGTGCAGGTACATGATTCGAAAGCTGTCGCCCTGCAAATAGTCGGGCGGCGCGATCGCGAGCCCCCAGACAAATCCGACGCAGATCCCCAGCAAGCCCACAATGGACGCGCTCCTCGCCCACGGCGCGCTGATCTCGAAGAACCAGCGCGGCGATCCCAATCGATGCCAAAGCGTCTTCAAGCGGCTCATCGCATCAATCCAACGAGACGCGCAGCGCCAACGCGGCTGCAAAGGGGGTCAAAGTCAGCATTAGCGCAAGGATCGCGGCGAGCCATGCGAGTTGCGCAGCGGCGTCGACACCGTCGACCATCGCCGCCACCGCACCCGCGCCGAGCACGAGCACCGGCACGTACAGCGGCAGGATGATCAACGTCAACAGAAGTCCACCGCGCTTGACGGAAACCGTCAGCGCCGCGCCCACCGCGCCGAGCAGACTCAGAATCGGGGTACCGAGCAGCAGACTCAACATCAGAGTTGGAATGGCCGTGCTCGGCAGAAACAGCATCAACGCGGCGATCGGCGACAACAGTGCGAGCGGCAGTCCGATGACGAGCCAGTGCGCAACCACCTTTGCCAGGACGCCGACGAATAGCGGGTCGACATTCAACACGAGTTGCTCCAGCGTGCCGTCGTCGAAGTCGCGGCGAAACAGCGAATCGAGCGACAACAACGTCGACAGCAGCGCAAGCACCCAGAGCACCCCCGGGGCGATCTCCGCCAACCGCTCGGGACCCGGCCCGACGCCAAGAGGGAACATCGCAATGCCCATCACGTAGAACATCAACGGATTGACCAGTTCGCTGCGCGAGCGAAACGCGATCGTCAGATCGCGTTTCAACTGCGCAGCGAACGCGCGGCCCGGCGCAAGCGTGCGACGGAACGTGTGTTCGGTCGCGCTGGGTACGACATTCACTCCGATTGCCCGAGCATATGCCGTCGTGCGCCATCGATTCGCAACGATTGATGGGTCGCGCACAACGCGGCACCACCTGCGCGGCGATGCCGTTCGAGCAGACCTTGCACCAGCGCGCAGCCCGCGTCATCGAGCGCGGTGAGCGGTTCGTCGAGCAACCACAACGCAGCGGTGCCGAAACCGAGGCGCGCCAACGCCGCCCGGCGCTGCTGGCCTGCCGACAAGTGATGACACGGCGTGAGTTCGTAGCCCGCCAACCCCACACGATCCAGCAACGATGACAAATTTTCAGTGGACGCATCGGAACCTTCGATTGCAGCCGACCACGACAAGTTCTGCAACGGCGTCAACTGCAAATTCAGGCCGCCGCGGTGGCCCATGTAAAGCAACGCAGACGCATGGCTGATTTCGCCGCCGAAATCGCTGGTGAGGCCCGCGAGACAGCGCAGCAACGTCGTCTTGCCGCTGCCATTCGGGCCCGTCAACTCCACCACGTCGCCACCGCGCAAGTCGAGATCGAGATCCCGAAACAGCATGCGGCCGTCGCGTTCGCAGCTGAGCCCCCGTGCCCTGAGAAGTGGTGCCGTCAGAAGTGAAGTCTGCAATGGCAGTGGTCGTGGTGGAACCGCGCGCATTATAGCGGGCGAATCGCGCCATCTGCCGTTCCAAAATCGCATTTCCGAACGCGAAACCGCTCAACGGACGCTGAACACGCCGTAACCGCGCGCACCGATGCGCAACTGCCAGCCCAATTCACCATGCGTCGCCTGACAGCGATGCGACAACACTTCCGCCGCATCGCCGAGCGGCGGCAACGCAACCGAGTGTGCATCCGGCCCCGGATTGACCGCGACGATCAACGAACCCCCACGCCGATACACCAGCGGGTAGCCGCTCGACGTCGCACTCAGCACCGTCAGCGGCGCATCCGCGGCGAGGTCCGACTCCGTCACGCGCAGATAGATCAGCCGCTCGACGTGATGCCAGAGAGATTTGCGATTCGCGCGCTGCCCGGCCACCGTGGGGCGATCGGGATGGGGATCGATCGGTAGATACGGTGTCGCGGACGGATTCGTCGAAAAGCCCGCTAGCGGTGAGCCATCCCACTGCATCGGCGTGCGTGATCCGGTGCGTTCGTAGCCCCCCTCCTTACTCGTTAGACCGGCAAGATAACGCATGCCGATCTCGTCACCGTAATATACGAATGGCAATTGAGGCCAGGTCAGCAGAAACGTGTAGAGCACCTCGAGATCGTCACCATCGCGGCAATGACTCGGTCGAACGAAATCATGATTCGAGGTCGGCAGGCTGATCAGACCGCGCCCGGCTATGCGCTGCTGCTGAAAATCGAACGCCCGCCAGAAGCGTTGGAAGTCCCCACCACCTCGACTGTCGAAATACGGCGTCTCGCGACGCTTCGGAAACGAGTCGGGACCGAGCAACAGCGCATCGTAACCCGCCACGCCGACGTGCTGCATGAAGTCGGCGTGAAAACCCGCATCGATCGCAATCTCCGGGTTGCCCCAATCGGAGATCAACACCCGGTCCCGATAGTTGTCGTCGAGCCATGCGCGGACTTCCCGCCACAACCGGCGAATCGCGATTCGATCGGGATCGTGTTTGACGAGGCTGCCTGCGAGCCCGACGCGAAATCCGTCCACGCCCAGATCCAGCCAGAATTTCATGATTTGTTTCAGGGCCGCCCGTGTGGCCTTTGGCGCTGGCGCATCCGCGTCGTGCTGGTAGCTGCGCGTGACGCGGCCGAAGCCATAGTTCAGCGCCGGCTGATGCGTGAAGAAATTCACCGCATAGGCGCCCGCGCGTTCGGACAGACCACTGACGAAGTCGAGATCATCGTCACGCTTCACCCACGGATTGGTCGTCCAGATATAGCGCTGGGTGTATTCGTTGGCGTCGGGGCGCCGTGATTCGACGAACCATGCGTGCTCGTCGGACGTGTGTGCGGCGACGAGGTCGAGACATACGCGGATGCCGCGCGTGTGCGCGGCGGCGAGCAGCCTTGCGAAGTCGCCGTTGCTGCCGTAGCGCGGCGCGATGCAACAGTGGTCGACGACGTCGTAGCCGGCGTCTTTGAACGGCGAGACGTAGCAGGGATTGATCCACAGCGCGTTGATGCCGAGTTCGGCAAGATAGTCGAGCTTCGCTTCAATACCGGCGAGGTCACCGATTCCATCACCGCTGGCGTCGTAGAAACTCTGCGGATAGATCTGGTAGAAGACCGCCTGAGCGAGCCACGCCGGCCTCATGGCTGATCCGCCGCCAGCCGGAAGCACGACTCGTAGCGCGTACCCGGCAGTTTCATGCGCCCCTGGGTAATGAACTCGCCGAGCACCTTCTCCAACACATCTATAATGTCGCGATCCCCATGCAAGGTGAACGGTCCGTGCTCGCGGATCATCCGGATGCCGTGGTCTTTGACATTGCCGGTGACGATCGCGGAGAACGCCCGGCGCAGATTGGCGGCCAACTCGTGACGTGGCATGTCGCGTCGCAATCGCAGATTCGCGACGCTCGCGTGCGTGACGTGGAACGGCTGTTGGGAGGCTAGCGGAACTTTCAGCAGCCAGTTGAAGTAGTACGCGTCGCCTGACGTGCGACGCTGACCCAGCACCTTGCGTATCCTTCGACCGATCCACTGCGCGGCAGCCGGGGCATCGTCGATGATGATCTTGTAGAAGCGCCGTACTTCTTCGCCGAGCGTCAGCACGATCAGTTGGTCGAGGCTGTCGAAATAGTCGGCACTGGCTCCGGGCCCGGTGAAGATCAACGGAAACCTCTGCCCGGCGTTGGCCGGATCGATCAGCAATCCCAGGAGATACAGCACTTCCTCAGTGGTACCGACCCCGCCCGGAAACACCACGATGCCATGACCCATCCGGACGAACGCTTCGAGGCGCTTTTCGATGTCGGGCAGCACTATGAGGTGGTTCACCATCGGGTTCGGCTGTTCCGCCGCAATGATGCCTGGCTCCGTGAGGCCGATATAGCGGGCGTTTGATACGCGCTGTTTCACATGCCCGATCGCGGCGCCTTTCATCGGCCCTTTCATCGCGCCGGGTCCGCAGCCAGTGCAAATGTCGAGGCCACGCAGGCCCAGGTGATACCCCACTTCCTTGGTGTATTCATATTCGTAGCGCGGAATCGAGTGCCCACCCCAGCAGACAACCAGATTCGGCCGCACGTCGGGCTGCATCACACGCGCTTGCTTGAGGATGTGGAACACCGCGTCGGTGATGCCTTCGCTGGAGCTCAGATCGAAGCGCTGGTTGGTATCGATTTCCGTGCCGATGTAAACCAGGTCGCGCAGCACGGCGAATAGATGTTGCCGGATACCCTCGACCATGCGCCCCTCGACGAAAGCGCTCGCTGGTGCATTCTTGATGACGAGCTTGAGGCCTCGCGTGCGCTGTACGATCTCGATATCGAAATCGTCATACGCATCGAACAGCGCCGCGGCGTCGTCGGTTTCGTCACCGGTGTTCAGCACTGCCAGTGCGCAGCGCCGGAACAGTTCGAGAATGCGTGAGTCGGCCGTGTTGCGCAGTTGCTGAACCTCGCGCTGCGACAACACTTCCAACGTCCCACGCGGCGAGACCTCGGTGTCGAGCGTGGGTCTGCGCCGTGGCTGCGGACTACTCATCGCGTTGATTGGCGTTCGCGGCGTGCGGCGTGGCCGCTGAGTGCGCCAATAGAAAAGCCGCAAGCGCCTCGCGCATCTGTGCGTCTTCGACCGGCGGCATCGGCGGGCGCGGCTGCGCGAGATAGCCCGTCAGCCCTGCATGATCGTAGCGTGCCGACAGATCGGCGAGCACGACCCGACCGTCCTGGCCGTCGCCTTCGAGTGCGTGGCAGGTCTGACATCCGCGCTGGCCGAAGACCGTCGCCCCGCGCGCGATCAGCGTCGCATCCTCGACTGCAGGCGCGGTGCTCCGCCCGGTCTTCGTCTGCGCCGCCGCCCCGATTTCAAGCGTCCGACTATCGCCAGGAACGATCTTGTACACCGCGTTGGCGTAGTCGTCCGAAACGTAGATGGCCCCGTCAGCGTTTTCTGCGAGTTCCGCCGGACGACCGATTACGTTTTCGTCGACGAGGAAACCGGTCAGGAAATCGCTGGAATGAATCGAACCGTCCGCATCCCAATGCAGCGCGACGACCTTGTATCCGTCCTTGTGAGTCCTGTTCCAGGAACCGTGAAGCGCCACGAGAGCATCACCGCGATACGCGGGCGCCTGCCTTTCGCTTTTGAGAAAGACGATCCCCAACGGCGCGTTGTGTGCGCGAAACGAAAACACCGGTGGAATGGACGCGGCGATCACCGCCTCGCGGCCCGCACCGAAATCGGGATCCGGCACGCGAGCGCCATTCGCAAATGGCCAGCCGTAAAAGCCGCCCTGGCGGATCTCGTCCAACTCACACGGCGGAAAATCATCGCCGAGCAGGTCGCGCCCATTGTCGGTCGCGTACAACGTACCGTCGGCGCGCCAGTCCAATCCGGCGCTGTTGCGCAGACCCGTGGCATAGACGTCGACGAATTTGCCGTCTGGCGTGTAACGCCGCATCGCGGCACGGCGATCGTCCTGCTCCAGGCACACGTTGCACGACGAACCGATATTCAGATACAGCAAACCGTCCGGCCCGAAACGGATCGTTTTCTTCCAGTGGTTGCCACCAACCGGCAGGTTCTTGATGACGATCTCGTAGCTGCCGTCGACCCGTCCGTTCGCGGCGTCGAATCGTACCCGCCCGACCTGGCCCTGTTCGGCGACGTAGAGGTAGCCGTTCCAGAAGTCGAGTCCGTTGGGACCGTCGAGGCCATTCAGCAGCACGCGGCGTGCGTCGCTCGCGCCGTCGCCGTCCGTATCACGTGCGAGCCAGTACACACGGCCTTTGCCGGGCGATGCAACCAGCAGATCGCCATGCGACGTCAGGCGCAATACCCGCGCGTCGGGGACATCCCGGGCAAACAGACTGATCCCATAGCCCGCTGGAACCGTCAGACGCGCTTTCACCGTCGCGGCATTCGCGGTCGGCGCGTCAATCAAGCCAGGCATCACATTCGCCAACATCCCCTTGAAGGGGATGTTTATCGGCGGCAGCCATAACCATGCGGCAATACCCACCGCAGCCGCTATCACCAGCAACCCGACCACCGCACGCTTCAACCATTTCATCTCCACCCTCCAAGGCTCACCTCCACCCCGGCGTAAAACTGACGCGGCGCGCCCGGGAAGTAGCGATAGTTTCCGAACGCGTAATCCGCGCGATCGGCATAGCGCGTGTCGCCAATGTTCATCACGCGCGCAAACAAACGCCAATGCGGGTTGACCTGCCAGGTGCCGCGCCAGTTCCACAACGTGAAACCGTCGTAGTCCGCGGTACTCGCTGCATCGAGATAGTAGCGGCCCTGATAAACCATCTCGACTTCGCTGACGAGATTTTGTGTCGGGGTGTATTGCCAATGGGCACTGCCGAGCCAGCGCGGCGCGGTATCGACGTCGTGACCGTCCTTGATGATCTCGCCACCCCCGATTGCTCTGTCGAATGCATAGGTATGACGCGCGTAGCTACCGATCACCGACAGATGCTGATGCGGCGCCGGCGTCCAGCCGAAATCGAACTCGATGCCGGCCGATTCGAGCTTGCCGTTGCTGACGTTGAATCCACTGGCATCGCGCAGGATGACGTGGTTGCTGCGCTCCGCATAGATCGCCGTCGTATAGTCCAAGGCTTGAAAATGGCCGCGCCCGCCCACCTCGTACGAGGTGACTGTCTCGCTCTTCAGATCTGCGACGTTCTGGCCGCTCTGCAGGCGATACAGTTCTGTCGCCTGCGGCGGGCGAAAACCGTTGCTCGCGACGCCGTACACCGTCAGGTTCGGCGCGACGGACCAATCGACGCCGAGTCGCAACGCGGTATTCGTGTAGTGGTCGTCGCGGTCGGGCGGCCGGGTGTACAGACAACCGCCGAATCCGCACGGCGTGCCGTCGTCCTGGGTATTGCCGTCGGGCGCGTGATTGGTGTAGTCGTAATGCAACCATTCCAGACGCGCGCTGTTGACGATGGCAAGGTCGTCGGTCAGCGCATAGTGCAAATCATAGTGCGCCGCCCCCATCAGACTCGTGACGTCGTAGTCGTAGTGCACGCCGACGGGGCGCGTCGCCATGATGAACGCCGAACCCTGCGCTGGATTCGCCTGGAATTCATAGAGGTTGCCTGTGGCCCACTCGGCATCGATACCGGTACGCCAATCCAAAGCGCCGCGGCTACCCGACACCGTTGTCTGAACGCCGGCACTGTTCTGGCCATTCTGTTCGAGCGGCTCGCCCGGTAGAAAGTGCTGCAGAAACTGCATCGCGGAGCGGCGGAAATACGGCGTGATACTCAACTGATCACCCGATGCGAATTGGCGACGCCACTCGCTGACGAAACGCAGCGACCAGGCATCACGGTAGGACTCCGGATTCGGGTTCGATGTGCGCAACTGATTGTCCTTGTACGCGCCATAGCCGAGGACATAGCCGCCGGTCTCCTGATTCAGATTGGTCCACTCGAATGTCGAATGCACGTCGAAGCCGGCGACCGGCCCGAGTTGCGTCAACGTGATCTTCTGCTCGTCGTGACCGGTCGCATCGCGATATCCGTTGGTGGTGACGCCCATGCCGTCGAACCGCAAGAGCTGTCCGGCAGCGATGGTGCTGATGCTCAAGCGGACGGCGCCATAATCGTCCGGACCGGCTTCGAGCAGCAGCCGGCCCGGTTCCGAGGCCGTCTGCGTCACGACGTTGATGGCACCGTGCATCGCATTGCCGCCAAATAGCGCGCTGCCCGCACCGCGTAACACTTCGATCCGTGCGGCCTGTTCCGAATTGATCTCGAAGAGATTGTTGATGTTGCAAAAGCCGGCCGGCCGGATCGGCACCCCGTTCTCGAGATACAGGAACTCACCGCACGCGCCGGTGCCGGTGAACACCGGCGAGCGAATCGCGGTGAGATGTTCCTCTTCGGAACCCTTTGATACCCACACCCCCGGCACCCGCACCATCGTTTGGTAGATGTGTGTCTGGCCGACGAGACGCAGCGTATCGGCGTCGATCTGGGTCGCACTGCCGACTCCGTCCAACTGATCGACAATCGATTCCCGGCCCGTGATGACGACCTCTTCGATGTTCCGCGGCGCGGTCGTTTCAGGCTGATCGGCAGCGTATGCGCCGAGACTGGCCAGCAACAGCAGAACGGAAACGAGTACGCGACGCGCGGGTGCGGCGCCGCGGACGGCATCTCGGAAGCAGACCTCCACGGCAAACGATCCTTTGTCGGTGGAAATAATCAGTGCCTGCGAACGGCGGCCGACCTTAAACAATCGTCGTTGGGCACGCAATGGTGCGCCTCGCGGTGGCGCTGTGCTCGTCCGGCGCGCCTTACCGTACGCGTTAGCAGTCCGATACCGTTTGATCACCGCGGACGGCTCGTGACACGACAGTCGTCCGATGGCATTGTTGGTGCACCTGAATGCACAGCAAGCAGCGAACGCCCACATGACCCAGTTCATCGCACTACGGGACGGTAAGCCCGAATCGATCAGAAAATACAAGCGCGAAGTGCGCGCGATCGTCATCGACCGTGCCGCGCTGCACGTCGAACGCGCGCTCGGCCGCGACAAGAAGCCCACCCCGGCACGCTACCAGGCATTGATGGAAGACGCGCTCGCGCGAGCCAAGCTGGATGTGATGGCGGAACTCTTCTCGCACATGCGTGAACGTTCGCGGCCGAAAGGCGTGGCCGGATGGACGCGTGGCCGAGGGGGACTGATACGCGAACGGCGCAAACCGGCCCAGGCTCTCGAGATTGTTGCGGCCTACACACAGGTCGTGGGATATCTGAACCGACTCAAGGCGAAAGGCAAGGCCAAAAGCAAGCCGCAAGGAGAGCGCCCGCAAACCGCGCGCTAATCGGTCCAACGTGTGAGAATGTGACGTTGAGCACATCATCTTGGGGTGAAACGTGCGGGGGCCAAGTGTCACGCTGATTCTCACTACCCTGCTGGCGAGTCCGGTGTCGGCCGAACAGCAGCAGACACGTTTCACCGTTGCCGTGAACGTGCCGGTACGCATCACACTCGACGTCATCGACCAACCCGCCGAGCTCACGCTGACGGCTCAGGACATCGCACGCGGCTATAAAGAAGTGTCTGCGCGGTATCGGGTGCGCCACAACGACCGCAACGGATACCTGCTGCGGATCGCGCCACGCGCAGGTATCGCGAAATGGGTCGAAGTGCGCGGGCTTGGCGTCGACGTCGTTCTGCATGGCGATTTCGTCGATATTCACCAGCCGGGCCAGTCCTTTCTACAGAACCTCTCTTTCGAGTTCCGGTTCGTACTGGATACGTCGACTCCGCCCGGCACCTTCGAACTACCGTTGCAGATCAGCGCAACACCGATCTAACGGCGTTGTTCAAAACTCCAACGTCACGACGATTGTGTCGGAGTAGGTGCCGTTCTGAGCGTCCTGGCGCGCCGGAATGCGCCCGTATATCGGGTGCACGTTCTGATCGATTACGATTGGCCGGCCGGGGCCGACCTTGAGCTCTCCGGAGACCACCGTGGTGTTCGAGGTTCCATCACCCCAAACGGCGGACCGGGCCGGGTCGGCAAACAAGTTGTATTGCAGGCGCTGCGACGCGACAGAAGTCAGCTCCCGTGGCGCGTAGCTACCACTGCCTCCCCTGGAGAGCGCCACGCTATAGTCGATCTTGCTTGCTCCGCCAGACGCGTACAGGCAGACGACCTTGATCTCGCCGGTGGAGTCGTTAGGCATACTGGTGGTCGGGTCATATGTGCCGAATGCCACCGGCGCAGCGGACGGGAAACAGATGGCGACACCCGCTGCGGCCGTATCGGCGCAGTACAGCATCGTGGCGAGTGAAAGGCAGCCACCAAACGCACGCCGGCGGACCGCCCGTCGGTCGCGAGAATCGGTACGCGATCGGCCGATCATCGTTTGGTTGCCGCAGGATCGCCACCGGCGCGCGCGACACAGGTGATGTTGCCCAGATCGGGCTGAGGCCCAGCGTCTTCGGGGCGCTCGACGTTGAACAGGCAGCGATGAGCCGGCCACTCCGCGATGGCCTGCTGGCGACCCTGTGCAGCTGTGAGGTAGACCAACCCATTGCTCGCAACGGTCGCGCGCTCTTCGCGAGTCGTAACGCTGGCGCCCGCCGGCACCGGGGTGCCGTCACGTTGCAGCAGTCGAAGGGTCGCAGCGCTCGCGCGCACCACCGGAAAGCGCACCACCGGGCCGCTGCGGTAGGCCGGTGTCACGGTCATCACAGATGTCGCAAGCGATGCGTCGATCGGAATTTGTTTGGGATCGATGCTGATCTTGTTGCTTTGATAGGCGCGCATCGAGTCGAGTAGAACGCGTCCCTTCTGGTCGGTACGCCCGACCGGCTGATTATCGAGGTAGACGGTCAAACCCTCATAGTCGGCCAGTTCAACGACTGCGAAACTCTCGTCCAGCGTCCTGGCGGGCATGATACCTGCGCTGGTCAGTGCCAGACCACCCGTGGCGCTGCCGCGCCAGCCGTCGTGACCGTCACGCCGCGCGTATTGGACCCCGACGCGACCCGCTTCGCCCTGATAAGAGGTGTCGAGTTGCCCGTCGCCGTCCGACGCCATGGAGGCGTAGTAACCCACGCCGGTACCCGCCGGCAGGCTTTGTTGTACCGAGGCGACCGCTTCGAGCGAGCCACCCGATGGCGCATTTTTCGACCTTTGAACCCCAAATGACGCGGTGCGGCGGTTGCCGAGCGGCATCGTCCAGTTCATGAATACTTCGGTTGACGAGCTATCACCGGTCGCATGGCTCGCGTTGAAATTCAGGTAGCCGAACCGACCGAGTGTGACTGAATGGCTGAACCCGAAGACTTCCGCACTGGATCGGCTCCAGTAGGTCTGTTGCGCATACGAAAGCCGCAGATTGCCATACTCGCCGAGGCTGAACCCGAAGCCCCCAAAGCTGCGCAGTTTTGGCCGATCTAAGGTTGCGGTTCCGAGTTGGGCGAAGTCCTGGGACGTGTAGCGCGTTTCGGCAAACACGCTGAATTGCCCGCCGCTGTGCTGGAAGCCGAGGCCGCCGAGCCAACCAAGGGTGCCCACACCACCCGCGGCAGCGGTCACCGTTGCCACGCCGAAATCGCCCGCCTGTACCGCCGCATCGACGCCGACGGCGCTCCCGCCTCCCGATTGGCCCTCGGTGTGAAACTCGGTAGTGAAATGATCGGTGATGCCGAGCCGCCAGGTACCCGACACCATGAAATCCCCATACTCGTTACTGCGCGTTGTGTAGTCCTCGCGGATCGCGCCGACATCGAACGAATATTCCTCCAAACCAGCGCGCAACAATGCCGGCCCAGTGTAATAGGGCTGCGACAGTACCTGTTGCCGGCCGAGCGCATCGGTCACGACAACCTGCATTTCGCCGGCGCCGTTGATGACGGGTACCTGATCGATGGAAAACGGCCCCGGCGGAACGTTCTGCGTCGAGGTGCGTCGCCCGTTTACGAACACATCGACCGTCGACGGCAGGATTGCATCGCCGCGCGCAGACAACAGTGGCGTGGTGATGAAGGTCGGTTCAGTTGCGAAATTCGTGCCGAAATGCACGCCGCCGAAGCGCGCCGCCTGACCCCATGCACCCGCAGCGCTGATCGAGTCACCGACACGCAGCGTTTCGTGCTGCGCAGGCAAATCCAATGTCCAGGTCGAGTCGAGTCGCACCGCGGAACCGCGTGACTGCACGCGTTGCCCCAGCATCGAATTGGTCAGGACGCCGAACGCGCCGAACGCCCCCGCTTCGACGACTGCGCCCAGATTGGATTGACCGGAGACTCTTTCGCCGTAGACGTCGTAGTTGACGAAGCCGCCGAGCCGCGCTGGCGTAACCTCTGGAGGGCCGTACGACATCGCGCTGGCACGCGTTTCCAAGAAGGCAGACGCCGGTAGCATGATTCGGATGCGCTGAACGCTCGCTTCGCTGACGACATCAGCACCGCTCGCCGTGTCGAAACGGTAGTAGCGCTCGCCGCCGATTGTGATCGCACCGGACGATGGGGTCCTCAGGTGCAGCTGCGCCAGATCCGCTTCGCGCAGCAGCAGTGTACCGGGCGCATCGCGCCGTACGACGAGCGTCGGACCGCTGCTCTGATCGTTGACGATTATCTCGTCGACCGATTGCGGGAATGGATCGGTCGCGGCGACGGCTTCAGCCGAAGAGATCGCGAGAGCAGCGCTAGCGCAAGGCCTCGGGCGAGGCAGGCGCGATTGAACGGCCGGCGCTGCACGCCGGATCAGCCGTCGTCGGGACTGATCTCCGCCTCGAAATCGCCGGCTTCGGTGGTGCCTTTCACCCGAAGCCGATGCCAATCGGTGCCAGAGGATCCGTCCTTCTGGTTGAGTTTGAGTATCCACGTCCGGGATTGACCCGGCAGGATGTACGCGGCCACACGCTGCTCGATCACCTTGTCCGGGGTGGCGAGTGGCGCGACCGTGAAATTCAGAACGCGTGCGTGGGCGCCACCCAAATCGTGCGCCGTCACGGCCAGCGCGCCATCGGATCCGCGCTTTGCGGTCCATTCCAGTGTTGGCTTCGCAGCTACAGCTGGCTCGACGAAGATCGGCAGACTGATTCGAAGCGAAACGTTCAACCCGGCAACGGGTTTGGCCTCTGGCGGCACCTCGGTGAGGATCAGTCGGTAACTCAGTTCCCGCTGCGCATCGGCGGCATGTTGCAATGCGACCCGCACCAGCTGCGAACCGTTGGGCGGCAACGTGAACACCACCGGGCTGACGAGCACGTCACGGGTCGGCGTCAGGCGGTCCTCGCCATCTGCCTGTTCCCACAGCATCGCCTGCGCCTCGACCACGACCTCGGCATCCTGCCGATTGCGCAACGTCAGCGCGCCGGTGGCGGCGCGCGACGACAGATCGATGCGCACCGGCGAAACCGAAAACGATCCGGCGTGGGCCGGTGTCGGCGACAGCATGAGCGCTGCCGCCGACACCAGCGTGCCGAGGAACAGATTGCGCACGACCAGACGACCCGATCAGTACGTGACCGTTGCGGTGATGTTGTCGGTGTACGTCTGCGCGGGGACACCTGCGGTGTTGTCGACAGCACGCAGCAGGCCGTAAACCGTGAACGGTACCGGTGTACCGGTACCCACGCCCGCACCCACCGGCGAGGTGCCGGATCCACCCGTGCCGTCTCCCCAGATCGTAGTGTGGCCAAGATCGGTATACAGGTTGTAGACGAGGCTGTTGCCGCCGTTGGTGAGGTTTCGGTTCGCGTAGGTGCCAGAGTTGCCAGGGCTCAAATCGACCTTGAACCCGGTGCCACTGGTGCACGAAACGTTGATCGTCGACGTCGCCGTCAGGTCGGACGAGCCGTCGTAGGCACCGAGATTGAGGTCCGGGGCATCAACGGAGCAGTTGGTGGTCACAGTCGCCGAGACCTGGAAAGTATCCGACGTGGTCAACGCAGCCTGAGCTGCGCCGGCCAGCGCCATCAGCGCACCGGCGGCGATCGTGGTGATTACAGAATTACGCATTACATACCTCGCGCTTTGAGTTGAATCCTTCTCTTTCCCGCGCCATCCCTGGCCTGTCGGCCGCGTGGAAGCCGTGGATGCGTTCCACATGCAGGCCACCGAGTCGCCCTCGCAACTGCGTCGGCCCACGAGCAGATTACGCAGGCGGCACTCTCTCACGATGCACGGCAACGCGACCGCGAGCACGTCAATGCACCGGCGTGACCCCACGCACACGATGCGGCAAAAGCGTCCCTTCGAACCGCCTCGTCGTCGGACACAATACTGGCGACGTTCCCAACGGCACCGATATGGCGCAATCTCTCCCAGACACTCCTACCGGCTTCGCGGTGCCGGCGCGACGATCGTCGTGGTTCGGCTGGCCGGGTCGTAGGTGACGACGGCAACCCCATTCGCCAACTGACGGCGCACGGATTCGCGCTTTTGATCGAGATCGAAGTCGCGATGTCCGTAATCGGTGCCCTCGCGATTGATGAAGTCGTCGATGACACCGTCGAGCGCTTCGTCGGACAGCGCCTCAATCGGAATGTTGATGATTCCCCTGCTCATCGCGTGATCGCGATCGCAACTACGGTACTTGCGCGTTGCATTTCAGTACCATACCGGCTTTCATTCCACTGCGCGACGCGGCTACGGATTGTGCTGCCTCGCGCGCCATCTCGGCATGCCAACAAGGACTAGGAATCATGGCCGAACAGGAACACATTCTCGTCGTCGAAGACGAACCGATCACCCGCGAGCAGCTCGTTTCGTATTTCGAAGAGGAAGGTTTCAAGGTCTCCTCGACTGGAAACGGCGATGAGGTCGTCGGCCTGGTCACCGACACCAACGTCATTCTAGTGCTTCTCGATATCAAGCTGCCCGGCAAAGATGGTCTGACGTTGACGCGTGAAATCCGCGCGCATTCCGATATCGGTATCATCCTCGTGACCAGCAAGCAGGAGCAGATCGACCGTATTCTCGGCCTCGAAAGCGGTGCCGACGACTACGTGACGAAACCGTTCGATCCGCGCGAACTGCTCTCCCGCGCACGCAATCTGATCCGCCGGGTGCACGTCCAGCAACGGCAGCGGCGCAAAAACCACATCCGCAAATTCGCCGGCTGGACACTCGATCTGAACAAGCGCGAGCTCACCTCCGCCGAAGGCGAGTCGAATCAGCTTTCGGCCGGCGAGTACCAGTTGCTGCTGTCGTTCATGGAGAAGGCCGGCGAGGTGATGAACCGCGACCAGATCATGAACCGCATCCGCAACCGCGAATGGTTTCCGGACGACCGCTACATCGACGTGCTGGTCGGCCAGCTACGCAAGAAGCTCGGTGAAAGGGCCGCAACCGCCAAGATCATCACGACGATCCACGGCACCGGCTATCTGTTCACACCCGAGGTCGTGTAACGTAGACACGCGCTGCGCCGACGATTGCGACGTGACCCTCTACTGACCTGACCGGCGGAGCACAGCTCACCGCCATGGCCGACTTCGAGTTAGACATTGAGAAGCGCATCTACGAGAGCGCCAGCACACTCGTCCATCGCGGGCGGCTGGGCGAGCGGCCGGTCATCGTAAAGACACTGAAATCCTCCGCGGCCGGGCCGAGCGCGATTGCGCGCTATCACCATGAATTCACGGTCAACCAGTCGTTGACCAGCCCCTACGTCGTGCGCGCGATCGAACTAACGGATCAGGACAGTCGCATCCTGTTCGAGGACGTCGAGGCGAACGCGCTTCGCGAGCTGATACGGCAGGGAAATCTTTCGTTCGAACAGAAACTTGCCGTGTCCATCCAGCTCTGCCAGGCGTTGCAGTCGATTCACGACGAAGGCGTGATCCATCGCGACATCAATCCGGCCAACGTCGTGTGCAACCCGGAAGCCGAACTCGTCCGGCTGATCGATTTCGGTCTCGCCACGCTGACGCCGCGGGAACATCCCGACGCCACGGCGATTGCCCACCTCACCGGCACGTTGCCGTACATCTCGCCGGAACAGACCGGTCGGGTGAATCGCGTCGTCGATTACCGGACCGACCTGTATTCGCTGGGCGCGACCTTGTACGAACTGTTCACCGGTTCACCGCCATTTACCAACAGCGACCCGCTCGAACTGATTCACTTCCACATCGCACGCCTCGCGACACCGATGAAGGAAGTCAATCCGGCCCTGCCGCAGTGGTTGTCGGATATCACCTCCAAGTTGCTCGCGAAGCAACCCGAAGACCGCTATCAAAGCGCAGCAGCAGTACGCGCTGATCTCGAAGAAGGCTATGAACTATGGGCGAGCCACGCCGACCTGGAAACCTTCTCGCTCGGACGCTCCGACGCGCGCGGTCAACTGTCGATTCCGAAACGACTCTACGGACGGGATAGCCAGACCAAGGCTCTGAACACGCTGCTCGACCGGGTGGTACGCGGCGAGGTGGCGATCGGGCGCGTACTCGGCGGTCACGGTATCGGTAAAGGCGCGTTCATCGATCTGGCGCTGAGCAACCTTGCCGTGCGTCATGGTCTGGCCGCACGGGTGCGGCCAGCGCCGGACGAATTCGCAAACGGTCTCGAGATGCTCGCTGAGCTGGCAGCCGCTCTGGTGCGGCAACTGCTATCGCGTCCGTCGAGCGATGTCGATGCGTTCGCCGCGCGCCTCAAGCGCCTCACCAACGACAATCCTTCACCGCTCATCGCGCTGGTGCCGGAACTCGAATCGATCGTCGAACGCGACGCCGCGGACAACGCGGCACTCTACGGGCGCGCGGAGGAACATCTGCTGCGAGCATTGTTGCGCGCGTTCAGCCCGATTCCGGTGGTCATTGCCATCGAACAGGCCGATCGCATCGACCCCGATACGGTAGCCGAATTATTGTCGGTGGCTTTGCACGGCCGCCATCTGCTCGTACTGACGACGGCGGAGGACAGCGATCTCAGCGAATTCAACGACGCGCGGATCGCCGGCAAGACCACCGACATCGCGCTGAGTCCACTGGAAAAGGGCGACCTGCGTTCGATGCTGGCCGATCTGCTGTCTCAATCGGAAGCGCGCGTGCGGGAACTCGCGGCGGACATCCACGCCAAGACGGACGGTGTGCCGCTGCACGTGCTCGAACTGCTGTTCGAACTGCACGATCAGAACACGCTGTTCTACGACGCGCTGCACAATCAATGGACGTGGGATCTCGAGCAGGTACGCACCCATTTTTTCTCCGACAACACGCGCGAGCGGATCGAGCGTCAACTCCAGAAGCTACGTCCGGAGACGCTCGAAGCAATGGAGATCGGCGCCTGTATCGGCGATAGCTTCGACACCGAACTCGTCGGCATCGTACTGGCGAAGGCATCGACGCAAACACCGATGAGAACGCTGGGCAACCTTCGCAAAGCCGTTGGCGAAGGCCTGATTGGCGGACTCCGGGACGATACGGAACGCGGTATGCGCTATCAGTTCGCGCACCCTCGCGTACGCGCGTTGATCTACGAACACATCGACGACGACAGAAAGCTCCGCATTCACCTGGCGATCGCCGACGCGCTGATCCATGCCGATGCCGCCGGCACATCGGCGAAACGAATCGCCGATCAGTTCAACGCGGGCGGGGGACCCTTCGGCGAGCCTTTCATCGACGATCCATCACGGCGCGATGCGATCGCGCACTACAACCTGCTGGCAGCGCGTGCAGCGCTCGTCGACGGAAGCTTCCAGCCCGCTTTCAAATACTGCCGCAGCGGCCTGGCGCTGTTTGAGCCGAATCCTGAGGCGCCCGCCGCCGCTCGGGCACAGCTCGTTCAGGCGTTGATCGAATGCGCCGCCGAAGCCGCCTTCCTGTGCGGCGACTTCGAACAGCTGACGCGCGTCTTCGCGCTCGCGGACCATCAACGCGTTGGCGCCAGCAGCGCTTTGACCGAGCTACGGATTCGCGCTGCGCTCGCCCGCAACGAACTCGGCGAAGCAATCGAGCGTGCCGAACAGAGCCTTGCCCACCTGCCTCATCAGCCGTTGTCGCCGCGTTGGCCGATACCGTATCTGCGCGCGACGCGACCGCTGCCCGCAGACGTGCCGGTGCTGACCGACGGCCGATTGAAAGAGGCGTTCCGGCTCGAAGCCCAGCTCGTTCACGCGGGTTACCACATGGGCTCCACCCAATCCGCACAGCTTGCGCAGGACATCATCATTCGCGCGCATCGCGCAGGCTACAGTGCCGAAGTCGCGTTTGCTTTCGCCGCCGAAGCGGTTCGTCACATCGCCATTGGCAAGACCGCCAAAGCACAGATGCTGGCTACGACTGCGCGCCAACTCACCCACCGATTCGCGGACGACAAATTCTCGACGCGCGCGCTGACCCTGTTGTCCGGGCTCGTCGATCATTGGACCGGTACGCTGGAGCAGACGCTGTCGCCATTGACCGAAAATACGCGCCGCAGCATTGCCTCACACGACTACGAATTCGCTCTCGTGGCCATCGTTTTCTATGCCACCAACGCACTGGCACGCGGCATGGAACTCGCTTCGTTGGCGCGTGAGCTGGCAGCACGCCTGGCCGACGTGACCCCGTTGAAGCACGTGACCGCAGTCAATGTCGCGCGATTCATTCAACAGGTACTGGCAAGTCTGCTTGGTAACGGAGATTCGCAGGAAGGTGCCGACGATGTGCAGTTCGCCAATCCCGACGACCAGGCAGCACTCGCCTGCATCTATACCCTGCGGGTGTACTTCGCAGTGCTGTTCAACGACTACCGGGGCGCATCTAACGTTCTCGTCGAGGCACGGCGCTACATCGGCCGACTCACCGGTTCGCCGCTGAATCTCTGGTTCACGTTTGCCGACGCACTGACGATACTGCGCCTGCGCGCAGGCGAGGGCATCCGAGCGGTTCGAGAGCCCCTGGCCCTGATGCAACGCTGGGAACGCGATGGTTGTCAGTCAGCCGCACCGAAGGTTGCCATCATCGAAGCAGAGATCGCCTGGGCGAGGGGTCAAACCACTGAAGCGCTCGAGCGGTACGAATCGGCGGCACATACGGCGCGCCGACTCGGTCTTGCCAACGACGAGGCGATCGCCTACGAACTCGCCGCGCGCCTGTGCCACAAATCTGCGCGGACCGACTTCGCCCGATTGTTCATGCGCAACGCACATCATGCGTATCTGCGCTGGGGCGCACTGTCGAAGGCCAACCAGCTCGAACGCGAATTCCAGGCGTACATCGGTGATCATCGTGTGTCGAGGCCGGATTCCGGGGCATGGAGTGTCGGCGATCTCGTTGATCTGACTGTGCGCGATTTCGCGAGCGTCAGCGGCACCAACGAGAGCCACGAAATCGGCCAGCGCCTGCTCGACACGACGACGGTGCTGAAGGCCGCGCAGACGATTTCCGGCGAGATCGTCCTTGATCGGGTGCTGATCAAACTGCTGCGTCTTGCGTTGGAACACGCCGGCGCCCAGAAGGCCACGATGCTGCTGTCGCTCGACGGCCGCCTCTATGTCGAAGCGATCGCGTCCATCGACGGCGGCGCCACTCGCCGGCTCTCGCCTCCGATCGCACTCGAAGACTGCGAGGAGGTGCCGCAAAGCATCATTCAGTTCGTCGCCAGAACGCGACAGGCGTTGGTGCTTGCCGACGCGACGAAAGAAGACGTGTTCACGCAGGACGTCTACGTCAAGGATTTCCAACCGTTGTCCGTGATGGGGCTACCGATCATCGCCCGCAACGAAGCAATCGGCGTACTGTACGTCGAGCATCGCTGGTTGACCGGTGTGTTTACCGCGCAACGCGTCGAGGTGTTGAGTTTGCTCGCCTCTCAAGCGGCGATCTCGATCGAGAATGCCCGGCTGTATTCGGACTTGCAGGCAACGCGCGACGAATATCGAACGCTCTACGACAGCGCCAACGAAGGCCTGTTCCGAATCAGCGGTGACGGGGTGCTGATCCGCGCCAATCCAACGCTCGCGAAGATTCTCGGGTTCGAATCGACCGAGACACTACTGGCTGACTATCGCGACCTGATCGATAGGGTGTTTCTGAAGAAGGATCGCGCGCAGGAACTGATGTCGTTGCTCGACGAAACCGGTTTGGCGAGTGGGTTCGAAGCCGAAGGTGTGATCCGCGACGGTCGCACATTCTGGATGTCGTTGAACGCGCGCGTCAACGAAGACCCGAACCAGGGTGAAGTGATCGACGGCTCGGTGATCGACATCAGCGCTCGAATCGAACGTGGTGAGGCCGACAAACGTCGTCAGATCGCCGAAGCGGCGACACAAGCCAAGAGCGAGTTCCTCGCCAACATGAGCCACGAAATCCGGACGCCGATGAACGCGATCGTCGGTTTCTCCAGGCTCACGCTGGAGACGCAACTGAACCGCAAGCAGCGCGAGTATCTCGCCTCGATTCGCAATGCGGCCGAATCGTTGCTGACCCTGGTCAACGATGTGCTCGACTTTTCGAAAATCGAAGCCGGAAAGCTGGTGCTCGAAGAAGTGCCTTTCAATTTCGCAGATACGTTGCGTGAGATCGAACGGCTGTTTCGTACCGAGGTGCGCAAGAAAAACCTCGAATTCAACGTGATCGACCACACCGGCGAGCATGCCGAGTTCCCGAGCGACGGCATCATCGTCGGCGACGCGCTGCGCCTGAAGCAGGTGCTGATCAACCTGATCAGCAATGCCATCAAGTTCACCGAGGCTGGCCGCGTCACGGTGGATGCGCGCATGCAGCGGATCACGGGTGATGTGCTCGTCATCGGCGTTCAAGTAACCGATACCGGCATCGGCATCAGCGAGGAGCAGCAGACGCGACTGTTCGAATCGTTCCAGCAGGCAGAGACATCGACCACGCGGCGCTTCGGTGGCACGGGCTTGGGTCTCGCAATCTGCAAGACACTCGTTCAGGTGATGGGGGGCGAGGTATCCGTTCGATCGGAAATCGGCCAGGGCAGCTGCTTTTCGTTCGATGCGCGTTTCCTGCGGCCAGCCACCAAGGTCAATGTCAGCACCGAAGCTCGCACACGCCCACGCAGCGCCGACATTCTGCACGGCCGGCGTATCCTGTTGGCGGAGGACAACCCGATCAACCAACAACTCGCGCTCGAATATCTGCAGCGCGGTGATGCGATCATCGACATCGCCGAAACCGGTCGCAAAGCAATTGACCTGGTGTTCGCAAATGCGTACGACGCCGTTCTGATGGACATTCATATGCCGGAGGTCGATGGGCTGACCGCTACACAGACAATTCGCGACGCGGGCTTCGCGATGCCCATCATAGCCGTGTCTGCCGATGCGCTCGCCGAACGGCGTTCCGCCGCACTGCAAGCCGGTTGCAACGCATACGTTACGAAGCCGATCGATTTCGACGAGCTACTCGGAACGCTCAGCAATCTGCTCGGCGCAGCTTCGGCAGAGGTCGCACCGAAGCGTCGCCGCGCGAGCGACCCGGCGACCGAAGCAGCAGAACTCGCCGACCTCGTCAATCAGCGCACGCCCGGCATCAACATCGGGGAAGCCATCAAAGGCCACAACGGAAACGTCAAGCTGATGCTGAAGCTGATGGGCGATTTCGGACGCTACTATGGCGACGCCGGCCAACGGATGCGTGACGCGGTGACCGCGAACGACACGCAGAGCGGCGAGCGTCTGGCGCACAACCTGCACGGTGTCGCCGGTAGCTTCGGCGCAGTCGATCTGAAAGATGCATCGAAGGCTCTCGAGCTGGCGCTCGCAAACGGCGACAGCAAGAATCTGTTGGGACTCGTTCGGAGCTTCGAGATGGCGCTCTCCGAAGTGCTGGAATCGGCCGAATCCCTCGCGAGCCGCGAAATCAGCTTCCGCGCAACCGATCTCTGATCAAGTGGCCAATTCGCGCAAACGGATCAATGGCACCGCTGCCGCATCGCGTTGCAACGATGCGAAATCGAACAGATTCGGGTCGGCCATCTGCGAGGGACTGATGTGCGCGATGCTGCGCGCGATGTTCTCCACGCGACCGGGTTGGGTCTTGTCCCACTGCGTGAGCATGTCTTTTATGGCACGCCGCTGCAGGTTCTCCTGCGAACCGCACAGATTGCAGGGGATGATCGGATATTCGCGCACTCGTGCCCAGCGGGCGATGTTTTTCTCACGGCAGTAATATAACGGCCGAATCACGACGTTGCGGCCATCGTCGCTCCTCAGTTTCGGTGGCATCGCTTTCATGCGCCCCCCGAAAAACATGTTCAGGAACAGCGTCTCGACGACGTCGTCCATATGATGTCCCAGCGCCACCTTCGTTGCGCCGAGCTCACTGGCAAACCCGTACAGCGTGCCACGCCGCAAACGCGAGCACACCGGACAGAACGTCTTGCCCTCCGGCGTGAGGCGCCGCACGATGCTGTACGTATCGCGTTCGAGGATGTGATACGGCACCCCGAGCGAGTCGAGATAGCGAGGCAGTACATGGTCGGGGAAACCCGGCTGCTTCTGGTCGAGGTTCACGGCCACGAGTTCGAACTCGATCGGCGCAGCACGCTTCAGACTGAGAAGTACGTCGAGCAGTGTGTACGAGTCTTTGCCGCCTGACAGGCACACCATCACCCGATCGCCCGATTCGATCAGCCCATAGTCGCCTATCGCGCAGCCGACTTCGCGGCGCAATCGCTTGCCGAGCTTGCTGGTGTCGTAGCGCTGCTTGCGGTCGTCCATCGCGGCGGGTCCGCCCAAATGCCGCGATTCTGCGGCAATGATGCAGCCGGCGAAACCCGCAGTTGCTGCTGCGGAACTGCGGCAAGTCAGCCGTGCGTGTTCGATCGCCACCGCTTCGCGGGCAAATACGCGAATGGTCATGCGGTCAGCCGAGATCTCGCAGCACGTCCACCGGTGGTGCAGCGACCAGTGATCGCGTACCGAATAAGCCTATGCCGCAAACGATCGTCGCACCCGCTACGGGCCCGGCGAACCACACCCATGGATGCAGGCGAGTGGACAGATGGAATATCTGGTCGTCGAGCACGAACACGGTGACCTCGGCGCCAAACGCAGCGATCAATCCGGCAAAGCAACCCAGCAATCCAAATTCCACGCCGAGCGCACCGCTTACCAGCCGGCGCGATGCACCCAATGCACGCAACAACGCATGCTCGCGAAGGCGCTCTTCACCGCTTGCCTGAATACTCGCTACGAGCACCAGACACCCGGCCGCGAGCACCAAACCGAGCACCAACTGCACAGCCTGGGTCACGCGTGAGACGATCGATTGAACTTGCGCGATGACCTTGTCGACTTCGATGACGGTGACGGTTGGAAACGCCGCGAGCAGCCGATTCAGATAGGGCTTGTCGGCAGGGGCCAGATAGAAGCTCGTCATATAC
The DNA here is from genome assembly GCA_963812255.1 of uncultured Gammaproteobacteria bacterium. Lineage (GTDB taxonomy): Bacteria > Pseudomonadota > Gammaproteobacteria > Pseudomonadales > Azotimanducaceae > DATJGR01. The sequence continues at coordinate 860,234 of CAWEUM010000005.1, forward strand.
GTTGCGGATACGTCGCGCAACGCAGCAGGCGAAAATAGAATGTAGAAATTCGGCGTCATGCTGTCCCATTCGACGCGTCTGATGCTGGTGACGCGCGCATGAACCGGCAAGCCGCCAATGTCGAAATCGAGCGTATCGCCAACCCCAATGCCGGCCGTGGCGGCGTACGACTCTTCGAGGGAGACGTCGGCCGCGTCGTTCGAGCCGTGCCACCAGGCGCCCGCCACAATTCGATTGTTGGGCGGTAACTCGGTCGTCCAGGAGAGGTTGCGCTCCGCGTCGAGGCGCGGATCCGACGACGACGGCGAACGACGCCCTGCTTCCCAAACAGCATCGGCAACGCCATTCACCGCGACGATCCGTCCGCGCGTCATCGGATAGAGTTCGCCCAACTGTTCGACATGGTCGCGCAGCATCGCCTGCAGCGGTTCGACCTGTTCTGGCGCGATGTTCATCAGGAAATGGTTGGGCGCGCGTTCAGGCAATTGCGTGCGCCATTCGTCGAGCAACGCGGTGCGCAGCAGTACCATGATCAGCAACAGCATGATCGCGAGCCCGAAAATCAGGATCTGCGCGACGCTGTCACTACGGCGCCGCGCGAGGGCGGCCAGCGCCAACCGCCAGCTGCTGCCCGCCTGCATGCCGAGGCGACGGCCGGCGCGCAACAACAAATGGGCCAGCGCCCCGAACGCGATCGACACACCGCTGATACCGAGCACTGTCCACAGTGTCAGACGGAAACTGTCTGTGTACCACAACATCAAACCCAGTGTTCCCGCTGCAGCGGAGCCATACGTCAACGTTCGCGATAGCGTCGCGGCGTCGGTATCGCGCCGAATCACCCGCATCGGCGAGATCGACTTCAGGCCCATCAGCGGGGGTAACGCGAACGCCGCCAGACACACGAAGCCGCTGACCGCTCCGACGAGCAGAGGTTTGATACCGGGCATCGGCAGTTGCAGCGGCATATATGCGGACAGCGCAGAGACGATCATCAGGTGCACGACGACACCCAGCAGCAATCCGGCGGCGGCCGCGACGGCGCCGACGACACCGAGCAGCGCAACATAGCCCCACTGGATTTCCGCAGGCGTCGTGCCGAGCGTTTTGAGGATCGCGACGTGGTCGTAGTGGCGCTGCGCGTAGCGATGCGCCGCCAACGCCACGGCGACGCCGGCCAACAACACCGCCAGCAGTCCGCCGAGCAGCAGAAACGCGGTCGCGCGATCGAGTGCGGACCCGATCGACGGGCTGCTCTGACGAATGCCCATCCACCGATAGCCGCTGGCAAGCTCTTTCGCAAGCTGCCGATGCAACGCCTCCAGCGCGTCCTCCTGGCCGGCCAGCAGCAATCGATATGCGATCCGGCTGCCGGGCTTGATGACGTCGGTCGCCGCTACGTCGTCGGCGCGCATCATCAACCGAGGGCCGAAATCGAAGAAACTGCCGCCTCGATCCGGCTCGTCGCTCAACACACGACCGACACGAAATTCCGCAACACCAATGGTTATCGTGTCGCCAATTTCGATGTCGAGCGCAGGGAACAACCTCGAGTCGAGCCACACCTCTCCATGAGGAGGCATCGCGTCGACCGGAAAGCTCGAACCAAACGGCTTGTCTGCCAATCGCAACACGCCGCGAAGCGGATATCGATCGCTGGCCGCCTTAACCGCCACCAACTGGTTGCGCTCGCCGCTGTAAATCATCGAGGCGAACGTCAAGGTCCGAGCCGTGGTGAGCCCAAGTCGCGCGGCGGTCGCATCGAACGTGGCCGGGATCGGGTGTGACGAGGCGATGACGCGATCAGCGGCCAGATACGTCGCAGACTCCGACATCAGCGCCCGCGACAGGCGATCGACGAACAGGCTGATGCCCGACACCGTACCGACCGCCAGCACCACCGCGCTCACCAGCAACCGCAGTTCACCGGCGCGCCACTCCCGCAACAGAAACCGCAACACCAGCGGCAGCCTCGGCAGCGCAAAGGATTTCACCGCGCGCTCATGCGGCGTTCTTCCGATTGCCAACAACGCGTCCGGCGTCGAGTTCCACGATTCGATCGCAGCGCTCTGCGAGGCGGACGTCGTGCGTGACGAGCACCAGAGTCGTGCCGTAGGCAGCGTTCAGTCCAAACAACAGGTCGATGATCGTCGCACCGGTCACGGTATCGAGGTTGCCGGTCGGCTCATCCGCAAACAGCACCTTCGGCCGCGACGCGAACGCACGCGCAATCGCCACCCGTTGCTGCTCGCCACCGGACAGCTGACGCGGATAGTGGGCGGCGCGCGCGGTCAAACCAACTTTTCCCAACAGTTCCATCGCGTCGCTGCGCGGTTGCTCGTCACCCCTCAATTCGCCCGGAAGCATGACGTTTTCCAGCGCTGTCAAGCTGCCAAGTAGCTGGAACGACTGGAACACGAATCCAACCACTTCCGCACGCAGACGCGCGCGTTGTTCTTCGTCGAACTGCGTCAGTAGATGCCCCGCGAGCACGACGTCACCGCTGGTTGGTGTGTCGAGTCCCGCGAGAATACCGAGCAACGTCGTCTTTCCGGAGCCGGATGCACCGACCACTGCAACGCTCTCTCCCGCGTTGATTTCCAGATCCACCGCCGCCAAGATCGCCAACTCTTCCGAATCGCCGGAGTGACTGGGGACCCGCTTCGAAATGCTTCGCGCAACGAGAATGGGTGTGGTAGTGCGCGTCATGAGGGGAATGGCCCTGGTACTGCTGGCCTCAGCGGCGACGGCCGCGCAGACCCCGACCGAGGCCAAGACCATATTGGTGATCGGCGACAGTATCAGCGCGGCATACGGTATTCAACGCGACGCGGGCTGGGTCGCGTTGCTGCAGGAGCGCGTCTTGAAACGGCAACCGCCGGTTCGAGTCGTCAACGCAAGCATCAGCGGCGATACGACGGGCGGTGCGCTGGCGCGGTTGCCGCGCGCGCTCGCGCTCCACGAACCCGATATCGTTATCATCGAACTCGGCGGCAACGACGCGTTGCGCGGATACCCGGTCGATCGCATCGAAGCGAATCTCGACGAAATGGTGGCTTTGGCCCAGCGTTCCGGCGCCGCGGTCATCGTCGTCGGCATGGAGATTCCACCGAACTACGGGCCGCGCTACACGCAAGCGTTTCACGCCGTGTTCGCGGATGTGGCAATCCGCGCTCACGCCCGGCTGGTTCCGTTTCTGCTCGATGGCGTCGCCACCAACACGGCCTTGATGCAGGCCGACGGTATTCATCCGACCGCCGCCGCACAACCTCGCCTGCTCGACAACGTCTGGCCGATACTGCAGTCGTTGCTGTGATTCGCTCGCATTAATTCCTACAATACCCGCTTGCCTCAGGAACGCAGACACCAGCGTGGATTCCGCCAACGCACCCAAGACCAGGACCGATACCAAGTACAACCTGATTCTGTCGGCGTTGGAGTTGTTCGCCGACAACGGGATCGATGCGGTGTCGATGCGCACGATCAACAATGCCGCCGGCACGAAGAACGCGTCGGCCGTGCACTATCACTTCGGCAGCAAGCTCGGCATCATCGACGCGATCATCGGCTTCATCCGGGAAGAACTCGATACCTCGCGGCTGGATGCTCTCACGGCGTTGGAAAAGCGCGTGCGCAACGGCGAGCAACCGACGTGCCGCGAAATCATGTGGGCCGCGTTCGCGCCGTATTACCGGCTCTACACGACACCGGAGTATGGGTCGCACGCATTGCGCTTCCTCGCGCGACTGCAGATCGACATGAGCCCGGAGATTCAGCGCATCCTCAATCGCGAACCGCAGCAGATCGCCAAACGCTTCGACGCGCTGCTGGCACGCGCGCTACCGAATCTGCCGGACAGCATCCGGCGCACCCGCTATCTTTATTTCTGGACGCTGACGGTGCACATGTTTGCCGGCTCCGGTCAGCTCGAATCCACGGTGTTCGGTGATCTGAGAACCTGCTCGGAGGAGGACGCGTTGCACCGGCGCTTCGACTATCTCGTTGGCGGCATGGAAGGGCCGGTTACCCCGCGCACGCCATAAAGAAGAAGGGGTCAGAGCGCTTTCCAGCCTCCGTTTGGAAACGCCCTGACCCTTTCCCCTACAGCGAACTCACCATGTGGCCCCCATCGACGACGACGATCGAGCCGGTCATGTAGCGCGAGGCGTCGGACGCGAGCAGCAGCAGCGGTCCATCGAGATCGACGAACTCGCCAAGCCTGCGCTGCGGAATGCGCCGCACGAACTCCGGCGCGATATCACTGTCGAGCAGCGCCCTGCTGACGTTGGTATAAATGTAGCCCGGCGCGAGCGCATTGACGCGGATGTTGTGCTTCGCTCCCTCCAGCGCCATGACGCGAGTCGCCTGATTCACGCCAGCCTTGGACACCGCATACGGAAAGATACCTTTGGTCGTGCGCTCACTGGTGATCGAACTGATGTTGATGACCACTGCGCCTGAGCGTTGCTGCGCAATGACGCGCCGAGTCAGCTCCCGCGTCATCCACCAGACGCCCTTCAGATTGGTGTCGATCACGGTGTCCCAGCTCGCATCGTCGAGGGTAGCGTAGGTGTGCGCGCCGGCTTCGACACCAGCGTTGTTGACGAGGATATCGACACCACCGAAACGCTGCTCGGCCACGTCGAAGAACGCGACGACGCTGTCCAGTTCCGAAACGTCCAGCGGCGCTGCGTATGCGTCGCCGCCGGCCGCGCGAATCTCTTCGACGCGTTCATCGAGTTTGGCAACGCTGCGCGCGCCCAGCAGCACCTTCGCGCCCGCCTCAGCAAGCGTGCCAGCGAGATGCCGTCCGATTCCGGTCGATGCTCCGGATAAAGCGGCAACCTTGCCTCGTAGTGAGAACAGTTGTGATAGCAGGTCCATCGCTTACCTCCGTGCGTTTCGCTCGCCGTTGTTCGCCATGGCAGCACCCACATGGCGTTCACCGCGCGCACTCGCAAGCCGCACCTGGCGCGCGCGTTCTGTGAATGAGGCGCGCCGTTGCGGCGTCTGCTGCACAACGCAATACGGACAACTGACATCCAGAACATAGCCAGGCGAGCGCGTATCGACCTCGGTCAGCGCGCGACGACACGCATGACACGAAACGTAACCGCCCTGACTCAGATCCTCCGCAACCGATACGCGCTGGTCGAACACGAAACACTCGCCATCGAAGCGGTTGTCCGCGGCCAATCCACGACACGCATCGAGATAGCCGAGGATTCCCCCGTCGAGTTGATATACCTCGGCAAATCCTCGATCCAGCAGATATGCGCTGGCTTTTTCGCAGCGAATCCCACCCGTGCAGAACATCGCCACGCGCGCCTGACGCTGCGGATCGAGTTGCGCCGCGAAACGCGGAAAATCCCGGAACGTACGTGTGTCGGGGTCGATGGCCCCGGGAAAGGTGCCGAGCGCGACTTCGTAGCGATTGCGCGCATCGACGACGGTGATACATGGATCGTCGAGCAACGCGTTCCACGTCTTCGCATCGACGTGAACGCCGCTTCGCTTGACGGGATCGACGTCTTTGCAACGCATCGCGATCAGTTCGTCGCGCACGCGCACCTTCATCCGAAAGAAGACCGGCTGGTTGCTATCTCCACTGGAGTAACGCACCGACACGGGCGCGAAACGCGCGTCTCCGCGCAACTGGTCGATGAACTCGCGCAGCGCGGTATCGGCTCCGATCAACGTCGCGTTGATGCCTTCGTGAGCGAGCAGAATGGTGCCGCGCAAGCCGAACGACGCGGTGAACGCGCGCAACCGCACTGCCAGCGCCTGCGGGTCTTCGATGCGCACGAAGCGGTAAAACGTTGCGACCTTCACCCGTGCGATCCGCCAAGACACGGCGGCGACATCGGCGCTGCGCCGAATCGTTGCCGCCATTCCGCTTCGGTGTAGGTGTGCAATGCCAGCGCGTGAACTGGGCCCGCAAGTTCGGCCGCGAGCGCATCGTTGATGCGCCGATGTCGCACGAGTAGCCGCTGGCCCTCGAATTCTGCGGCAACGACGACCACCTTGAAATGGGTCTCCGAACCGCGAGGTACGTTGTGATTGCGGCTTTCGTTGATTACTTCGAGGTGCTGCGGATCGAGCGCGGCCGCAAGTTTCGCCTCGATTTCGCGCTGTACCGTTGTGGGTGACGATTCGGGTGCGGTCATGGCTGTAGCGCCATGACCGAGACGTTGTCGAAACCGCCTTCGGCGAGCGCCGCGTCGATCAACGCATCAACGAGACCGCCGGGCTCGCCGTCTGCGTTCTCGGCGCAAAATCGGGCAATGGTGGTGTCGTCGACCATGTCGGTCAGCCCATCGCTGCAGAGAAGAAACAGGTCGCCGTCGACTACGTCGACTTCGGTCAGATCGCATTCGACGTCAACGTCGATGCCCACCGCGCGCGTGACGATATTGCGATTCGGCGCTCGGCGCGCCTCGGCTGCCGACAGAATGCCCTGCTCGACCAGTTGCTGAACGAGACTGTGGTCCGAGGTCAACCGTGCCAGTTCACCGTCACGAAATCGGTATGCACGCGAGTCGCCGATGTGCGCAGCAACGAACCGACCATCGTGCAGCGCACCGATGACCACAGTGGTACCCATGCCGTTGAACTCGCGCCGTGAATCCGCCAACGCAAAGACGCGACGGTTCGCGAATTCCAGCGCGTCGCGCAACACTTGTGGCGATTCGTGGCGTGTCAGCCTCGCAGCGTTGTCGACCAACTGTTGCATGACGGCCTCCACTGCGGTCGCACTGGCGACCTCGCCCGCACGCAAACCACCCATGCCGTCTGCGAGCACGGCGATGCCCAGACGCGCGTCGAATGCAAGGCAATCCTCGTTGTTGGATCGGACCTTACCCTGATCCGAACGTGCGGCGATTCGCATGACTGGCGTACTGTTTCGGCGTGTTACTGCAACAGCCGTCAGTGTAAACAAAGCGCCGCGGCGCGACGAGAGGTCGCCTCTCCTGTTGGCGCGGGAAAAGTTGATTCGCGATACGTCATTTCGACTCCTTCGGGGGGGTACTGGCGATGTCACCGAGTTGCGTCGCCCTCAGTTTGATCGGCGTCCCACGGCGTTTCCGAACGCGGATATTCAGCATCTCGACACCCACCGAGAACGCCATCGCAAAATAGATGTAGCCCTTCGGTAGGTGAAAATCGAAACCTTCGCCGATCAACGTAACCCCGATCAGCAACAGGAACGACAGCGCCAGCATCTTGATTGTCGGGTGCGATTCGACGAACCGGCTGATACTGCCGGCGGCGGCCATCATGATCAGCACCGCAATCACGATGGCCGCAATCATGATTTCGACGTGCGCCACCAGACCGATCGCGGTGATCACGGAATCCAGTGAGAAAACGATGTCGATCAACGCAATCTGCACCAGCACGCTGCGTAGGGTCGCGGAGCCCATCTCAGGCGTCTCATCGCCAAGACCTTCGAGCGAGTTGTGTACTTCCTGAGTCGATTTTGCGATCAGAAACAGGCCGCCGATGATCAGGATCAGATCGCGTCCTGAAATGCCCTCCCCAAACGCATCGAACAGGTCATCGGTCAATTGCATGAGCCATGTGAGGCAAAGCAACAGCGCGATGCGCATCACCATCGCCAGCGCGAGCCCAACGATGCGGCCGCGTGCCCGATCGTCCTCAGGCAGCCGCCCGGTCAGCACCGAAATGAAAATGATGTTGTCGATGCCGAGGACGATTTCGAGCACCGTCAACGTCAGAAACGCCAGCCAGGCTTGCGGGTCGCTCAGAATGGCCATCGCGTCCAAATTGAACCCGTCCACCGCGACACAGGGGGCGGCATTCAATCACAACGTTACGCCGCCTCGAAACCTCGTGCCGTGCGACGCCCATCGGCTACCATATCGGCCACGCTCATCGCCGATACGTGATTGCCATGGACACCCCCCAGCACCAGCCCGACCAACAGCACATCCGCATCGAAGCTGCGGTATTTCGACGGCTGCTCGCGCACCTCGATGCGCACCCCGACGTTCAGAACATCGACCTGATGAACCTGGCGGGTTTCTGCCGGAATTGTCTGGCGAAGTGGTACACGGCGGCTGCAAACGAAATCGGTGAGCAGATTGACTACGAGGGCGCCCGCGAACGTGTCTACGGGATGCCGTACGACGAGTGGAAGCGCCGCCATCAGCGCGAAGCGACGCCAGAACAGATCGCCGCGGCCACGCAGCACGACCACTGAAACAAATGGCCGACGCAGTCGCGCTGGACGATGTGAGCAAAGCGTTCGCGCACATTGTCGCAGTCGACCGCCTGTCGCTCAATGTCCCGCGCGGCGTCGTCTATGGAATCCTCGGACCCAACGGCGCCGGCAAAACCACGACGATTCGCATGCTCGTCGGCATCCTGCGGCCAGACAGGGGCGGCGTGAGAGTGCTCGATTCGAACGAACCGGCACGGATCAAGGCCCGCCTCGGCTACCTGCCCGAAGAAAAGGGTCTGTACAAGAAGATGCGCGTGCTGGATCTGGTCGCCTACTTCGGACGTCTGAAGGGTATGTCGCGCGAAGCGGCCTACCGCCAGGGCGCTCGACTGCTCGATGAGTTCGGTCTGCGGGAGTGGCACGATCAGAAATGCGAGAGCCTGTCGAAGGGAATGGCGCAGAAAGTGCAAATTGTTGCGACGCTCGTTCACGACCCCGAACTGATCGTGCTCGACGAGCCGTTTTCGGGACTCGACCCGGTCAACGTCGAACTGGTGCGCAACATCGTGCTCGCTCAACGCAAACGAAACCGGACGGTGCTGTTGTCCACCCACGTGATGGAACAAGCCGAACAGATCTGTGATGGGCTGGTCCTGATCAATCGCGGTCGCAAGCTGTTCGACGGCACGCTCGAGGGCATCCGTCGCGCAGCGCAACGCACGATCTCCATCGACTATGATGGCGACAGCGCCTGTTTGAGAGACCTGCCCGGTGTCGGCCGGGTCAACGACGCGGGCCGCCATGCCGAGTTGAGTCTGCAGACGGACGCCGATCCGCAAGCGATTCTCGGCTGCCTCCTGACCCGCCTGACAATCCGTAGGTTCGATACGCACGAAGCCTCGCTCCACGAGATCTTCGTTCGCGCGGTTGGAGACGACAGTGGTCGTTGAAGCATCGAAAGCGGCGCTGGTCGCAATGCGCGAATACCTGGAGAACGTTCGCACCCGCGGATTCTGGGTCAGCATCCTAATGATGCCATTCATCTTAATCGTTGTGTCGATTGTGCCGAGCGTGCTCAGCGACGCCGAAGGCGAAGCGCGTTTTGCGGTGCTCGACCAATCCGGCTGGGTCGAAGAGGCGGTCGCGCGACGTATCGTTCACGATGACGTTGCAATGTTCATTGCGGCGCTTGCACGGCTGTCGCCAACCGAGCGTCCAGAGGGGCTCGAGAACCTCGGCTCGATCGAAACCAGGCAACAGCGCGCGAAGCTCACTCACCAGAGTTCCGAGTTGGTCGAATCGTTGCAGCCCGCTGAACGACCGGTCGACACCGCAACGACACCCGCCGAACGAATTGCGACATGGTGGCGCGCTCATCCCGATTCCATTGCGAAGCTCGCTCCGGATGTTTCGTTGGCAAAATACCGCTACGTTGCGACACCGGGCTTCAGCAAGGCGACCCTGAACCGCATGCTCGCCGACGACCAGCTGATCGGCTACTTCGAAATTCCCGAGGATCCCGTTACCGATACCGCGGGTGCCGCCTACGTCACGCGCAAGTTGACCAATCAGGATGTGCGGGGCTGGTACACGACGCTCGTCTCCGACGTCGTTCGCGACCGGCGGATTCGAGACAAACACCTCTCGCCCGCGGTAGCGGACTGGATTCAGCAACCCATCGAGTTCGCACCGGTACGCCTCGACGACAGCGGCATCGAGTCTGAAGCCGCAATGGCCGATATGCTCGGCCAATGGGCGCCGGTTGGATTCGTCTATCTGTTGTGGATATCGATCTTCTCGATCACGCAGATGCTGCTGACGAACACCGTCGAGGAAAAGTCCAACAAACTCGTCGAGGTGCTGCTGTCGTCGATTGCGCCGGTCGATCTGATGGCCGGCAAGATCGTCGGTATCGCGGCAACGGGCCTGACCATCGTCGTTTCATGGCTCGGTATTTTCTTCGCCGCAGCGTTATGGCTGCCAGGCTTGCTCAACGGTGGCGCCGGCCTCGATTTGTCGGGTCTCATCGATCATCCGAGCTACCTCGCCTCGTTCATCGTCTATTTTGGCCTTGGCTATCTATTCTATGCAGCGCTGCTGTGTGCAATCGGTTCGCTCGCGAGCACGCTGAAGGAAGCTCAGACATTGATGATGCCGATTCAGTTGCTGCTGGTCGTCCCGCTCGTCGTCATGGTACCGATCGGTCGCAGCCCGAACGGCCTGCTTGCACAGGTGCTGTCGTGGCTGCCGCCGTTCACCCCCTTCGTGATGATGAACCGGGCGGCGTTTCCACCCGGTACGTTGACCTATATCGGTACGACAGTGTTGATGCTGGTGTCGATCTACTTCGCGTTGCGGCTGGCAGCACGTGTATTCGAAACCGGCGTTCTACTGACCGGCAAACCGCCACGCCTGCGCCACATCCTGAATCTGATTCGAGGCAAGCCGCATGTCGCGCACTGACGTCGGTATCCGCTCGAACACGACGTTCGCGCTCGCGGAGCAATTCACATTCGTCGAACGCATGAAGCGCAGCCAGCGGCTGCCGCCGCGCGGCCTGTTTCGGGTGATCGCGGCCGACGTGCGCGGACCTCGCTCGCATGGCTTCTCGCACACGCTGTTTTTCTCCAGCCTGCTAACAGCGCCCCTCTATCAGGAAATCGTGGCCGCCCACTACACACTTCACGCCGAAACCAGACACGGTCCGTTCAACATCGATGAATTGACGCCCGCCGACTACACCTCTATTTCCGCGGCGGAGCTGCAGCGCCGAATCGTGTGTCATCTCGAATATCGTCGCTACGGCAGTGCGCAGATACCCCTCGAGCGTCGCCGCAACGTCACCGATTTCATCGATGTGCTGGCGGCCCAGGCATTCGAGATCTTTGCGTTGACGCCGTGCAACTGGTTCAACGATCCCGCCAATACCCGGTATCCGCACGAATGGTCGCATTCGCTGCTCGAGTTTCACGAGTACGTGTTATTCGATACGCTGCACCGCAAGTTCATCTGTCTGATGTTTGCCTTTGACTGAATCCTCCAAAATTCGACAACGCATCGCACAAGTGTGGCGCGATTGGCGTGGGTTCGTACTGTTCATCGCTGTAATGGTGGTGTTTCGCTCGGCAATCGCGGACTGGAACCAGGTGCCCTCTGGCAGCATGAAGCCGTCCATTCTGGTCGGCGACCGAATCGTCGTGGACAAACTCGCCTACGACCTGCGGGTTCCGTTCACGCTCACGCAGATCGCGCGGTGGGCCGAGCCGCGTCGCGGCGACGTGGTGACGTTTCCGTCGCCGCGCGACGAAACGCTCTACGTGAAACGCGTGATCGGTCTGCCGGGCGACACCGTGGAATTGCGCAGGAACCGCTTGTACATCAACGGCGAGGAGGCACGCTATACGGCGCTGACGCCGAACGAAGTGGCAGCGCTGGAGGTCGAAAACAAATCTCGGTACGCCTTCTATCACGAGGACATTGGTACGATGCATCACGTCGTCATGTTGCGTCGCGATGGCCCGTCGGCGTATCAATCGTTCCCGCCGATGCGGGTACCGCCGCACAAATACCTGATGCTCGGCGACAACCGCGACAACAGCGGTGACTTTCGGGTGATCGGCTGGGTCGACCGCAATCGCATCCTGGGCCGGGCGCACGCGGTCGCGTTCTCGCTCGACTACGATCATTACTACGCGCCCCGCCTCGATCGATTCTTCGCGGGCTTGCCGTAGCCAGAGACATTCGCTAGCGCCGAAACAGCCTGATCACGCCGAACAGCATCAGCGCAACCAGACCCGACCCGACCACCAGCGTGAGGCTTGCCAAAAGATAGCCGAGCAATTCGTCGTTGCCCAGACCCAATTCCCAGCCGAGCACAAAGCTCAGCGCCAGCGCCGCCAACAGGCTGAGCAACGTGCGACGAGTGCGCCGTGCGACGACATTGGCGCGCGTTCCGGGTTCGTTCGTCCGGTCCTTGGACAGCCGGTTCATCTTGACTCAAGCCGCGCGATCAAGCCTGTTACGCTTGCGCCTTCAATTTCATTCGTCAACCTCATGGAACACATCGCGTGAGTCATCCCGATCGAACTGTCTGTTCCCAACGGACATTGGACGATCGTATCGCGATCGGCAACATCACCGATGCGCTGATCGACGGGTCGCTCGTATGGCCCGACCAGGCGGGGGAGCTCGCCGTACACAACACACACTTCGAACGCGTGAATCTGCGTCAAGCCGTGCTGATCGGCGCCCATTTCGTCGACTGTCGTTTCATCGACTGTACGTTGCGCAGTAGCGACTTGACCGACGGCCATTTCGAACGCTGCCGGTTCTACGACGCCGACGCCCAGACGAGCTGTGATTTTTCATACGCCGTGTTGCGCAACTGCAAGTTCGAGCACTGCGATCTGACCACCGCGACGTGTCCGCGGACGCGCGCGTACGGGATCGAACTGCACCGCTGTCAGGCTTCCGGCATCGATTTCGCCAACGCGGATTTCTCGCTCGGCGTCGGCGCGTTCAGCTCGGCGACGTTTCGCGATTGCAATCTCTCCTACGCGGATTTCAGCCGCACGACATTGAGCGGCGCAGTGTTCACCGGCAGCCGCCTGTCGCACAGCGTCTGGCATGATGCGTCGTTGAACGATGCGAACCTATCCGATTGCGATCTCGACAACATCGAAGCACGCGGCCTCGATCTACGCGGCGCAGACCTGCGCGACGCACGCTTCAATCGGCTCGACCCGCGCGAAATCGATTTGACCGGAGTGCGCCTGTACGCTGAACAGGGCCTCGAAGTGCTGCGCACCCTCGGTATCAAGATCGATTGACTGCAATCGAGATCGATCGAGCGGCGCCGATTCGCGCGCTTTTGGATTACGCCGGATCTTTCGAAATCAGCTCCACTTCGAAGATCAACGCCTCGTTCGGCCCGATCCGATTGCCCGCACCGCGCTCCTTGTAGGCGAGATCAGGAGGTACCACGATGCGCCACTTGGAGCCGACCGGCATCAACTGCAGTGCTTCGACCCAACCCGGAATCACGCCCTTGACCGGGAACGTTGCCGGCGCGCCGCGCTCGACCGAGCTGTCGAACACCGTTCCGTCGATCAAAGTTCCGGTGTAATGCGTCGTGACGGTGTCGGTCAGCTTCGGCTTCGGACCTTTGCCCACGACGAGCACCTCGTACTCAAGGCCCGATGCGGTCGTTACGACGCCCTTCTTCTTACCGTTTTCGGCAAGGAATGCTTTCGATGCTGCCAGATTCGATTCAGCGAGCTTGCTGCGCTCCTGGGTACGGGCGTCGTTCAACGCGTTCAGCGACTCGAGCACCGCTGCTTCTGCAACCTTGGCTTGCGCACCGGAGAAGCCATCTTCAACGCCGCTCAGAAACGCTTTCGTGTCCAGTGCCTTCCCGTATTGGTTGTCGACGTTTCCCGCGATGTTGTAGCCGAGACCGTAGCTGGCCTTGGCGACGTCTGTATCGAGCGCGGGCCCTTTCGGCGGAACGGGCGGCGGTGGCTTTTTCTCGCACGCCGCGAGACCCAGCGCCACGATGATCACCAAGGCGGCCCGCCGTCCAGCGAGCCTTCCGGCGGGTCTCGTTGAAGTCACCGATCTTCCGGCCGCTACTTGCGAGGCCGCTGAAATCTTCATATCGTTGTTTCCTCGTCCGGATTACATCTTCTTACTGTGGTTCCGGGGACCTTCGAATAGGCTCACAGACGCGTCAGAACCACAGAGCCTTGAATGAACACCTCGCGGTGGGACGTCACGGTCTCATGGAACCCCGGCGCGACGCGGGCGTCAGAATACACGACTTGCAGTAGGTGGTGCTGATCGATGTTTGATCCGATGTTTCATCCGAGGTTCGATCGCGCAACCGCTGCGCGCCGCATAGCGCGCCTGTTTGGCGGCGCGCTCATCGTAATGGCGGCAACGTGGGCAAACGCCGCGCCGTCTGTCGCCACGCCATCAGCCGCGGTTGGGTCTGCCGCCGTTCCGGCTGAAAGCACGGTGCTGCGAGAGCCGACTGCGACCGCCACGCCGACGGCCGCACCGCCGCCAGGCGCGATGCCGACCTACGATTTCCCCGTACCGGAACCGCTGCATCCACTCGACGTGCATCCGCGAACGAGTCTGTCAATCGTCGAGCAGTTGCGACACAACCACTACCTGCACAAACCCCTCGACGATGCGGAGTCGAGCGAACTGTTCGACAAATACATCGACGCGCTCGACCCGGGTCACGCCTACTTTCTCGCATCAGACATTCAGGCGCTGGAGAAGTATCGTTACGCGCTCGACGATGCGCTGAAGCGCGGCGATCTCGATCCGGCCTTCGATATCTTCAACCGCTATCAGGCGCGCCTCGAAGAGCGGCTCGAGTTCCTGATTACCCAGTTGGGGCAGGGTCTGAAAACGATGGATTTCACGAAAGACGAAACCATCGAGGTCGAACGTACAGACGCGCCGTGGGCGGCAACGACCGCCGATCTCGACAAGCTCTGGCGCAAGCGGCTCAAAGCGGCCGTGCTTGCGATGAAGCTGAACGGCAAGCAGCTCGCCGAGATCCAGAGCGTGCTGACGAAGCGTTACAAGAACCGGCTGAAGCAGGCGACCCAGACGAACAGCGAGGACGCGTTCCAGGTTTACGTGAACGCCTATGCGGGCACGTACGATCCTCACACGCAATATTTTTCACCGCGTACTTCCGAGAATTTCAACATCAACATGTCGTTGTCTCTGGAGGGTATCGGCGCGGTTCTGCGCACGAAGGACGACTACACCGAAGTCGTTCGCCTGGTTCCCGCGGGGCCCGCCGACAAGGCCGGCGCCCTGAAACCGTCCGACCGGATCATCGGCGTCGGCCAGGGCGATAACGGAAAATTGATCGATGTCGTCGGCTGGCGCCTCGACGACGTCGTCGAACTGATTCGCGGACCCAAGGCCTCGGTCGTTCGCCTGGAGGTGATTCCCGCATCGGCCGCGGCCGATGAGGGCAACACGCGCGTGGTCAGGATCGTGCGCAATACGGTGGAACTGGAAGAGCAGTCGGCACAGAAGAAAGTGTTGACGCTCACGCAAGGGGGCACGGCGCACAAGATCGGAATCATCGAGATTCCAACCTTCTACGTCGACTTCAAGGCCGTCCAACAGGGTGATCCGGACTACAAGAGCACGACGCGCGACGTTCACACGCTGATCGATCAACTGAAGGCGGAGAAGGTCGAGGGCATCATCATCGACTTGCGCAACAACGGCGGTGGCTCGCTGCAGGAAGCGGACTCGCTGACCGGGCTGTTCGTCGGGTCCGGTCCAACGGTGCAGGTCAAAACGGCGAATCGTCGCGCCAACGTCTATTCGAATACGGACGAGCAGGTTGCCTGGGACGGTCCGCTCGCGGTGATGGTGAATCGCCTGTCCGCATCGGCGTCCGAAATCTTCGCCGGTGCGATTCAGGACTATGGCCGCGGGTTGATCATCGGCAGTCAAACTTTCGGCAAAGGCACAGTACAGACGTTGATCCCGCTCAACCGGGGCCAGTTGAAAATCACGCAGGCGAAGTTCTACCGCGTGTCTGGAGAGAGCACCCAACACGCGGGCGTCAAACCCGACGTCGGTTTCCCTGCTATCTACGACACCGACAAAATCGGCGAGAGTTCGCTCGATGACTCGATGCCCTGGGACGAGATCAAGCCCGCGGTTTACCACCACGCGGTTCAGATTCAGAACGTGCTGCCGGTGCTGATTCAGCGGCACAAGGATCGTGTCGCAACCGATCCCGACTTCGTCTATCTGCGCGCATTGATGCGCAAGAGCCTCGAAAACAGCAAAGAGACCGAGGTGTCGCTGAACGAAGCCGTTCGCGAGAAGGAGAAACGGGATGACGACGCGTGGCGCCTCGGAATTGAGAACAAACTGCGCGCTGCCAAGGGTGAGCCACTGCTGAAATCGATCGCGGAACTCGACGCGACGCTGGACGCCGAGGACGCCCAGGACGATGCGGGCGACGGCGACAAGAAAGGGCCTGAATCGGACGCGATGCTACGCGAGGGCGCGCTCGTACTGATCGACTACGTCAATCTGACGCGCCAGGTCGCAAGTATCGCCGCGCCAAAGGCCGCGACCGCCGTTCAGTAGACTGCAAGGGGATCACCCCTCGAACTCGTCGTTGGCGGCCCTACACCGCGAATTCCAGCGCCCGGGTCTCGATCGCCCGAAGCAGCGCTGCTTCGAAGGCATCTACCGACATCGTGTGCTGCTGAGACTGCCCGTAGCGGCGCAACGTGACGGTTCCATCCGCTTGTTCCCGCTCACCGACGATCAGTAGCAATGGAATCTTGCGTGTGGTGCCCTCACGGATTTTCTTGGATACCGTTTCGCTCTGGCTCGCCAGGTCTGCGCGAACGAATCGGCCACGCAGCCGTTCGACGATCGCCTGTCCATACGCTTGGTATTGCTCCGACACGGTCAGCACCTGCACCTGCACCGGCGCCAGCCATGTAGGAAACGCGCCACCGAAGTGCTCGATCAGGAACGCGACCATGCGTTCGTGCGTGCTAAACGGCGCCCGGTGAATACAGTAGGGCATGTGTTCGCCACCGTCGGCGCCGACATAGGTCAAACCCATCCGAGCCGGTTGGGCAAAGTCGAGTTGCACGGTGCTGACCGTCTCCTCTCGTCCGGTCACGGTCGGAAACTGAATGTCGATCTTTGGCCCGTAGAACGCGGCTTCTCCCGGACCGTCGATGTAGTTGATGCCGAGTTCCTGCAACACCTCGGCCAGGACCCGCTCCGCGCTCGCCCACGCCGGCGGATTGTCGACGTACTTGTCCCTTCCCTTCGGATCGCCGAAGTCGGCACGCGACAGCCGTACGGTGTAACTGTCGAGGCCGAGAATACGGTACGCGTCGGCATACATCCGCATCACCGATTTGCATTCGTCCTTGACCTGCTCCGCTGTGCAATAGATGTGAGCGTCGTTGATGCACATGCCGCGCACCCGAACCAACCCGCCCACGGCACCCGAATCCTCCCAACGATATACCTGGCCGTACTCCGCCAACCGTAGCGGCAAATCGCGATAGCTGCGGGGCGACGACGCGTACACCTTATGGTGGTGGGGACAATTCATCGGGCGTAGCACGTAGGATTCGCGCACCTCGTGATCGCCGTCGTGCTCCTTCACATCCATGGCGGGATACATATGGTCGGCGTAGTGCCGCAAATGCCCCGTTCGGTTGTACAGCTCTGCTTTTGCAAGATGGGGTGTCGAGACACGTTGATATCCGCCGCGAAATTCGAGTTCCTTGGCCAGTTTCTCGATCTCGTCTCGAATCACCGTTCCAGCCGGCAACCACAACGGCAGCCCCTTACCGATGTCGTTGTCGAAGTGATAGATGCCCAGTTCCCGACCGAGTTTCTTGTGGTCGCGCGCGAGCGCGAGTTCATAGCGCGCGACGTAGTCATCGAGTTCTGCTTTGTTCACGAACGCCCATGCATAGATGCGCGTCATCATCACGTTGTCGGAATTGCCACGCCAATATGCGCCGGCGACGCTCTTCAACTTGAACGCGTCGCGTGGGATTTCTTTGGTGGTCTGCACGTGCGGCCCTTCGCACATATCGAGAAAGGGTCCATTGCGATAAAACGACAGCGATTCTAGATTCCGCTTGGCGAACAGTTCGAGAGCGTATTCGCGCTTGTAGGGTTCCTTCATGTCGGCCAGCTTTGCAAGTGCCGCATCCTTCGATAGATCCTCACGATCGAATCGCTGGCCCTTCTTTAGGATCTTGCGCATGCGCTGTTCGATCTCTGGGAAATCTTCCTCAGTGATCGGCGCGCTCAGGATGAAGTCGTAGTAGAAGCCGTCGCGGATCGGTGGACCGAAGCCCAGGGTCGACCCCGGGCGCAGCTCCAGCACTGCCTGCGCGAGCACGTGCGCGAGACTGTGGCGGACACGGTAAAGCGCGTCGTCGGGACTCAGTTCACCGCTATGTTCCAAACTCTCCATGACGTTCTCCCAAAAAAAGAAAAACCCCGTCGGCGGTCGCCTTGGGGGTTTCTGTTCGAAGGCGACCCCTACTCTCGGGTCGCCTGTCTCGTCGCGCTGCGTACGACGTCAGGCCACCCGCCACGACGTAGTCGTGGCGGTCGTCGTCGTTGCATCGCGCACCTGCATCAAATCAGCTCCATCGAAACAGTCGCAATGATAGTGAGGCACCGGCTGAATGCAACCTCGCGTCATCGACGGATAGCCAACGGATCTACTGAGACGGCGGTGCGCGGGTGAGGAGGCCAATCAGCTCCTCGGATTGGTAATCTTGCGATCGGTGGTGCTCGGCCTTTCAGCGGATTGCTCGCGCGCCGGGTCGCTGGCGGGCCTGGTATGCAAACGGCGCGCGCGAACGGCATGTCCGCCGTCGCGATTCGACGCGTCGCCTCGGTTGCGTCGCTCTCGCGCAATGAGATGCGACTCGCTCCTGTCGATCATCAGAAAAACTCCGCGGCGAACTGCGCCAATGGATCTGTAAAAGGGGATTACGGACGGACGTGAGATCATCGCCCAGCGACAAAGTTCGCTTCCATTGACCAAGTCACAGTCCGTCGCGAGGGTTTGCCGGGAGGGCCTAGATGGACTCGCCCAGCATGCCCGCCACGTCGTGCAGACTGCGCACCACCACGTGCCCCAGACGTCGCACTTGTTCGGCCGGCTGGACAAGGTCCGGCACCTGAACCACCCGGAATCCGGCCGCGTGCGCCGAACGCACGCCGTTGTCCGAATCCTCGATTGCCCAGCACTCGTTCGGCGCATGGCCCAGCGCGGCCGCCGCAGCCAGGTACGGTTCGGGGTGAGGCTTGCAGTGCGTCACCGCGTCACCGCCAACGATTGTGTAGAAGAACTCGATGAGGCCCGCCAGACGCAGCTTCGTCTTCGCCAACTCAGCGGCGGTCGACGTCGCCACCGCCATCGGAATACGCTTGCTCCGCGCCTGTGCGAGAAGCTCGATCGCACCATCCTTGACGGCGACGGGCCGCGTCGTCACACGCGCTTCGTACAACTCGAACCAGTCGCGACTGAGTCCCTCATATGCGGCGTGCCCGACCTGAGCCGCCAGGATCTCACGGGTGCCCTGCACGCTTGTCCCGACGCAACGCAGATAGATATCGCGCGCAATGGTCACGCCGCGGCGGTTGCAAACCTCTTCGAACGCCGCCAATGCGATGCGCTCCGTATCAAGCAACAGACCATCCATGTCGAACACAATGGCCCGTGGAGGAAGAACCGACGCGGGTGCGTCGTTCAAGCAGCGTCCCGCGTCAGGTTGTTCAACACGTACTGCAGAATACCGCCGCTCTTGAAGTATTCGATTTCGTTGTCGGTATTGAGCCGACTGATGACGGTGACGTTCTGAGTGGTGCCATCGGCACGGTGGATCGTCAGCGCGAGTTCCTGAGACGGCTTGATGTCTTTGACGCCCGCCGGTAGCGCGATATCCAGAATCTCGTTGCCAACGAGGCCGAGGGTTTTGCGTGTGTCGCCAGGCTTGAACTGCATCGGCAACACGCCCATGCCGATCAGATTGGAACGGTGAATACGCTCGAAGCTCTCGGCGATGACGCCTTTCACCCCCAACAGCCGGGTACCTTTGGCAGCCCAGTCGCGGCTCGATCCGGTTCCGTATTCTTTGCCCGCCAACACGATCAGCGGGGTGCCCTCTCCTTGATAGCGCATCGCCGCGTCGTATATCGACAACTCGTCGCCGCTCGGTACGTGGCGCGTGTAACCACCTTCGGTGCCCGGCACCATTTCGTTCTTGATGCGAATGTTGGCGAACGTGCCGCGCATCATCACTTCGTGGTTGCCGCGGCGCGATCCATACGAATTGAAATCCGCCACATCGACGCCGTGCTGCACGAGATAGTGGCCAGCGGGACTGTCCGGCTGAATCTCGCCGGCCGGTGAGATATGGTCCGTCGTCACCGAATCGCCCAGCAGTGCGAGAATTCGCGCCCCGCGCACCTCGATGGGCTGATCGAGATCGTCGCCGACCTTGAAAAACGGCGGTTGCTTGATGTACGTCGAGTTTTCCCAGCCGTAGGTGCCCTTCGCATCGACCTTGATCGCCTGCCACGCGGCCGGTCCGGTGAATACGTCGGCATATTCCCGCTCGAACATATCCGCGGACACTTGCGAGACGACGTTGGCGACCTCCGCATTGCTGGGCCAGATGTCCTTCAAGAAAACATTCTTGCCACTCGCGTCCTGGCCAATCGGATCTTTCGACAGATCGATCCTCATCGTCCCGGCAATGGCATAAGCCACGACGAGCGGCGGTGACGCCAGCCAGTTCGTGCGCACTTCCTGATGCACCCGGCCTTCGAAGTTCCGATTACCCGACAACACCGAGGACACGACCAGATCACCTTGGGAAATTGCGGCTGAGATCGATTCAGGCAGCGGCCCGGAGTTGCCAATACACGTCGTACAACCGTAGCCGACGAGATTGAAGCCGAGTTGATCGAGCGATGCCTGCAGGCCCGCCTTCATCAGGTATTCCGTCACGACCTTCGAACCCGGCGCCAGCGACGTCTTGACCCAGGGCTTCACCGTCAAGCCCAGCGCCAGCGCCTTCTTGGCGACGAGACCGGCCGCGAGCATCACCGCGGGGTTCGACGTGTTTGTACACGACGTGATCGCGGCGATCACGACGTCGCCGTGGCCGAGGTCGTAATCGGAACCCGTGACATGCGTGCGTGCGTCTTTGTTCTTGCGCCCCTGCAGATCGAGTTCGTCGTCTACGGCCTTGCGCATGTCCGTCATCGCAACACGATCCTGGGGGCGCTTCGGACCAGCGAGGCTCGGTACAACCGTGCCGAGATCCAGTTCCAGTGTATCCGTGAATACAGGATCGGCCATGTTCGGGTCGCGCCACATCCCCTGCGCCTTCGCATAGGCCTCGACCAGCGCCACGTTGTCCGCCGAACGGCCCGACAGCTTCAAGTAGTTGATTGTCTCGATATCGATCGGAAACAGTCCGCACGTCGCGCCGTATTCCGGCGCCATGTTCGCAATCGTCGCGCGATCGGCAAGCGGTAGATGATCCAGACCCTCGCCGAAGAACTCGACAAACTTGTCGACGACGCCCTTCTTGCGCAACATTTCGACGACGCGCAGCACCAGATCGGTCGCTGTGATGCCTTCCTTGAGTTTGCCGGTCAGGCGAAAGCCGACGACGGCCGGGATCAGCATGGAGATCGGTTGGCCGAGCATTGCCGCTTCGGCTTCGATACCGCCGACACCCCAGCCGAGGACACCGAGACCGTTGATCATGGTCGTGTGACTGTCGGTGCCGACCAATGTGTCGGGATAGGCAACCGTGCGGCCATTCTCGGTCTTGGTCCAAACGACGCGAGCCAAGTATTCGAGGTTGACCTGATGGCAGATGCCGGTGCCCGGCGGCACGACACGGAAATTGTCGAACGCAGTCTGACCCCAACGCAGGAAGCGGTATCGCTCGCGGTTGCGCTCCATCTCGATGTCGACGTTTTCTTCGAACGCCTTCTGGGTACCGAACTTATCGACCATCACCGAGTGGTCGATAACCAGATCGACCGGCGACAACGGATTGATGATGCTCGGATCCAGACCCGCAGCGACCACGGCGCTGCGCATTGCGGCCAGATCGGCGACACCAGGCACGCCGGTGAAATCCTGCATCAATACCCGCGCGGGACGGTAGGCTATCTCGTCCGCCGGCGGCGGATTCACGGCCCAGTTGCCAAGCGCCTCGATATCCTCTTTGCGCACGCTGTTGCCATCTTCGAAGCGCAACAGGTTTTCCAGCAGGATTTTCAGTGACATCGGCAGTTGGTCTACCGCACCGATACCCGCCTGCTGCGCGGCTGGAAGGCTGAAATAGTCGAACTGCTGCTCGCCGACCTTCAGAGTCTTACGCGTTGAGAAGCTGTCGTTACTCATGCGAATCCGCGCCCCCTCGAGAATTTTCCTTTGAGGCTGCGCATTCTAGAGCCGCAATATCGAAAGAAAAGCGAATCCGCGAAAACTAATGCTTGCCGGTGCGGAATGATCCGGACCGCCGAAGGATTCGGCGGTCCGGATCGGCCGTAACGCCGTCAGCTTTGAACGCTGACCTCGATCGCGCGCGGCTTCACTTCTGCACGCTTGGCGACCTTCAGATACAGCACCCCGTCCTTGGCATTGGCTTCAATGCGGTTCTCGTCGGCATTTTCCGGCAACCGGAAGCTGCGCGTGAACCGACCGTAACGTCGCTCGACACGATGCACTTTGCCTTGCGTTTCCTTCTCGTATTTGCGTTCGCCGCTGACGGCGAGCACACCATCCTTGAAGGTGACCTTCACGTCTGCTGCCGCTACCGCGGGCACTTCGAGATCGATCTGATAATCCTCATCGGTCTCACGAATATCCACTGCCGGATTCCAGTCGCTGGTGGCCATATTTTCGCCCCAGCCGCTGAAGCCCTGGTCTACGAATCGATTGAAGAACTGGTCCATCTCCCGGGTGGGGTTCCAACGTACAATGCTCATCACTCAATCTCCACGAAGTTTGTCTGACTCGGGATCACCACGACCCCGCCACGCGTACAACAATGGGGGTGGACCAACGAATTCAAAGGGATTGAAAAGTCGGATATCGATCCCCAAGGACACACGTCCAAATCCAGGAGCCGTTCGATGACCAAGATGACTCAGCAGGAAAAACAAGCGTTTCTCGCGGACCTGCACGTTGGCGTTCTGTCGATTCCGCAGGCGTCACATGGTCCGCTGACGGTGCCCATCTGGTACGACTACTCGCCCGGCGGCGAGCTCTGGTTCTTGACCGGCCCCTCGTCGCGCAAGGGCAAGCTGCTCGAGCTGGGCACGCGCGTGAGCCTGTGTGCGCAGACCGAAACGCCCCCGTACAAATACGTCAGCATCGAAGGGCCGGTAGTATCGATCGCGCCATCTGACAAGGAGAAATACGGCCGCCCGATGGCGCACCGCTATCTTGGAAAGAAACGCGGTGATCAATACACCGATTCCGACGACCCGAGCGCAAGCGTGATCGTGAAAGTGCGTCCGGAGCAGTGGCTCGCTGTCGACTACGGCAAGCTCGGGCTGTGAACCCATCCCTGGGGGCCCGCTGTTGTGCCATCCCTAGCGCAACACGGTCCGGCACAACACACATCCACCTCCACCGCGAACCGTAGCTCAACCAGTGCTCAGACCAAATCTGGCAATTGGCGGACAAAGCTCGCGACGATCTCGACGACGCGCGGCGCGAGCGAGTTGGGAATGTTGTGTCCCATACCGGCAACGATTTCAAGTTTCGCGCCCGGGATGACCGCAGCAGTGTCGCGTCCCGCCGCAGCCGGAATCAGTGGGTCCTCGGCACCGTGGAGGACCAGTGTCGGTACGGTCAGCTTGCGCAACCGTGCGACACCGCTGCCGTGGCGATCACCGCCTGCATCTGCCGTGCGGTACCCTCAGGGCGATTGCTCCGTTGATACGCAGCACGCGCCGCCGCGAGGCGTTCGTCGAGCGATTCCGGATAGCCAGGGCTGCCGAATAGCGCGCGGTTTTCTGCGTTCAACGCAATCAGCGCCTCCGGTGACGCAGCGATTTCGACCAATCGCGCCCGCATCTCCGCTGATGGCATCGGCAATTCCGGATTGCCCGTCGTCGACATCACGGAAATCAAACTGCGCACACGCGAAGCGTGTTCGATCGCGACGTGCTGGGCGATCATGCCACCCAGCGAGATACCAAAGACATGGGCCGAATCGACGATCAGATGGTTGAGCACAGCGATGACGTCATTGGCCATGTCTTCGAGCCGATACTGCGGACTGCCAGCAGCGTCACTCAGCTTGCTGGACAACCCTGTATCGCGATTGTCGAACGCGATGACTTCGAACCCCCCCCTTTACCAATCCATCGATCAACGCCGGCGGCCATTCGATCAACTGCGTCCCGAGTCCGCGAATCAGCACGATAGGCGGGCCACCGCGTCGACCGTGAGTCTCGTAGTACAAGGCGACATTCTTGACGTCGTCGGCATCGTCGTCGCTCCGTATCGTCAGCGTTCTTTGGTGATCCGGTACGTGCTCTCGCCCGCTTCGCGGATGCCCTGATCCTGAAATCGTGGCGGCATTTCCTCTGCAGCCGACCGCTCGAGCCTCTCGATCGAACAGCGCGCTGTGAACAGTTCGGTCACCTCACTGGATGGCACAGAGAACGGCGGCCCGGCGGCCAAGCTCTGATCGTATTCGACGGTCAACAACAGGCTTTGCGCACCCACCGGCAGAATGCTCAGCAGATGTTCGGCGTAGCGTCGCCGCATCGGCGGTGGCAACGCGACGAGCGCGCCGCGATCGAACACGCCAGCGACTTTCCGCAACTCGCGCGATGTCAGCGCGAAGAAATCACCGCAGTAGATGTCGAACTGCGCGCCCTCGTACAACGTCAGCGCACCCTGCTGACGGCGCGTGTAAGCGGTTCCGGTTATATCGAAGAATGCTTCGACAGCGGTTCCCGACAGTTCAATGCCGATCACCGAGTGTCCCGTATCGGCGAGCCAACTCATGTCGCGACTCTTGCCACACAGCGGCACGAACACGCGCGCGCCTTCGGGTAGCCCGAGGGACGGCCAATGGCGTATCAGGCGCGCATTGAACTCGGCTTGATGGAAGCCGATCTGATTGCTGCGCCAACGCTCAAGCCAGAATTCACGCTCCAATCGCCGTACCTCCGCTCAATAGCCCACCGCCCCACCCTGATTGCGCGGATCACTCATGCCGAGCAGTTCGACACCGGAGCGCATCACCGAATTGGCGTCGCCGATGCCGCGCCCCCACGGCAGCAGCAACATGGAATTACCCTGCTTTTCGAGGGTCTTCAGCGTATCCGGTGAGATGCCCCACGGTTCGTATACGACGCGATCCGGCAGCCATTGATGGTGAAAGCGTGGCATACCGACCGCATCGGAAATATCCATGCGGTGATCGACTACGTTTACGATGATCTGCAGTACCGTCGTGATGATCGTACTGCCGCCGGGCGATCCGGTTGCGAGCAGCACGTGGCCGTCGCCATCGACGACAATTGTCGGAGTCATCGACGACAGCATCCGCTTGCCGGGCGCGATCGCATTGGCTTCCCGCCCGATGAGGCCATACGAATTCGGCGTGTTCTCGCGCGACGAAAAATCGTCCATCTCGTTGTTCAGTAAAAACCCGGCGCCGTCGACGACGATCTTCGAGCCGAACGACAGATTCAACGTGGTCGTGTACGCGACCGCGTTGCCGGCCGCGTCCATCACCGACAGATGCGTAGTCTGTGGACTTTCGTGGGTGGCACCATGCACGTGCCCCGGACCTATTTTCGAAGACAGGCTGGCGTGCTCGGCATCGAAGTCCGCGAAGCGTTTGCGCGCATACGACTTCGCAATCAACTCATCGACGGGCACCGGATAGAAATCCGGATCGCCCAGGTATTCGGCCCGATCCGCATAGGCGCGGCGTTCCGCCTCGATCATCAAATGAATCGTCGCAGCGGATCCGTATCCCGAGGCTTTCAGGTCGTACGGTTCGAGCATGTTCAGCATCTGCACCAGCAGCACACCGCCGGATGATGGCGGCGCCATGGAATAGATCCGGAAACCCCGATACGTGCCTTTGATCGGGTCGCGCCACACCGAGCGATAGTCGGCGAGATCCTTCGCGGTGATCAGACCGCCGCCGCGCTGCATTTCTGCAACAACGAATTTCGCCGTGGTACCGGCGTAGAAGCCATCTTTGCCCTTCGCCGCGACCAATTCCAGCGTCCTGGCGAGTTCGGGCTGTTTGAACAGATCGCCCTGTTGATACACGCTGCCGTCGCGCTTCAGAAATACCCGCGCGCTCCCCGGATATTTGCGGAATTGATCGGTGTTCTCCTGAAATTCGCGCGCGAGATCGTAGTTCAGTACGAACCCGTCCTTCGCCAATCGGATAGCAGGTGCGAGGATCGTCTTGCGCGGCAGCGTGCCGTACTTCTCCAGCACATCGAGCATCCCGGCGACGCTGCCCGGCACACCGGACGCCAGATGCGAAGTCGTCGACAAGCCGGGTACGACGTTGCCGTTCGCATCGACATACATGTCGCGCTGCGCGCCCGACGGCGCACGTTCGCGATGGTCGTTCGTCACGACGCGGCCATCGCTCAGGCGGATCACCATGAATCCGCCGCCACCGAGGTTGCCGGCAGCGGGATACGTCACCGCCATCGCAAATCCGGTGGCTACCGCCGCATCGATCGCATTGCCGCCCGCTCGCATGATGTCCACACCGACTTGAGAGGCGATCGCCGAGCGCGATGCGACCATTCCGTGCGCACCGTGTACCGCCTCCGGCTCCGCGGCCAGCGCAGTGTTCACTGCGATCTGTGTGCTGACGGCGACGACCAGCCCGATCATCCACATCAGCCAATGACGGCGCGTGCTATACATGCAGATTCACTCTTGGTTGTTTGGGTTTGAGAGCCGCAGGGATTAGGACAACGGATTCTGACGGATGGCCACCGATAGCAGCAACCGATTGCGCCGAATCACGCTCGACGCACAAGGATTGACGCGCAAAGCGCCGTTCGGCCGGGGTATTGATGCCGTGCATCGCGCATTGCAGCAACTCGGCTACGTGCAGATCGATACGATCTCGATCGTCGAGCGCGCGCATCACCATACACTGTGGAATCGCGTGCCCGGGTACCAGTCGGCGCACCTCGACCGTCTCGTTGCGTCGCGCAGAGCATTCGAATATTGGTTCCATGCAGCATCGTACCTGCCGATGCGCGATTACCGATTCGCGCTGCCGCGCATGCGCGCGATCAAGAGAGGCGAGAAGCATTGGTTCGCGTCGAGGGATCGTAAACTGATGCGGGCGGTACTCGATCGAGTCCGGGCAGAAGGTCCACTGAAGGCGCGCGATTTCGAAACTTCGAAGCGGCGCACGCAAGGCTGGTGGGACTGGAAACCCGCCAAACGCGCGCTCGAACAGTTGTTCATGCAGGGCGATCTGATGGTTTCGAGCCGCGTCGGTTTCCAGAAAGTCTACGACCTCACCGAACGGGTGCTGCCGGAAGGCATCGATACGACGCCACCGACCCCCGACGAATTCGCGTTGCATCTGCTCGGCACGGCGTTGCGTGCCCACGGCTTCGCGAGCCCCAAGGAGATCACGTATCTGAGGCGCAGCATGGCGCTGCGCAAGGCGCTTCGAGCGCGGCTCGACGCAGGCATCAGCGACAAATCGCTCGTCGCGCTGAAGATCAACGGTGCCGAATTTTATGCGCGCCCCGAACTGCTCGAACGCGCCACACCGCGAACGCTTGCCCGGGTGCGTCTGCTGTCGCCGTTCGACAACGCGGTGATCCGGCGCGACCGCAACATCTCGCTGCACGGATACGACTATCAGATCGAGTGCTACGTACCGGCGCCGAAGCGACAGTTCGGCTACTTCTGCCTGCCGATCCTGTATCGAGACCGTTTCGTCGGACGCGTGGATTGCAAGGCAGAGCGCCGGTCCCGGCGTCTGGATCTGCTGCATCTGCATATCGAACGCGATGTCCCCGACCGTAGCCAGTTCGTCGCCGCATTGGCCACCGCAGTTTGGGAGTTTGCCGCATTCAATGGTTGCGACACCGTCAATCCGCTCGAAATCTCTCCCGCCGCCTGGGCCGGCGAGGTGCGCAAATCGTTCTGTGCTGGTGTCTAATGACCCATTCGTGCGCCACAACCCACCGGACACATCAATGAACTACGCTCGCCCCGAATATCTGACCTGCGCCGAGGACGTCATCGACGGTATCGAGCGACGCGACCGTCGTCTGCGCATCTTCGATACGACCGTCTACCTGCAGCGAACTCCAACCGGCTACCAGATCGAGAGCGGCCGCGACAACTACCTGATGAAGGGGCACATCCCGACCGCCGGACTGCTCGATCTGACGCGCGGCATGTCCGACGCATCCAGTCCACTCGCGTTCACGCTACCGAGCGCCGAACAACTGCAGATCGATTTTCGAAAATATGGCATCGCTGACGACAGCCTGGTGGTGCTGTACAGTACGACTCACATCATGTGGGCGACGCGCATCTGGTGGATGCTGCATTGGGCGGGCCACCGCAACGTCACGTTGCTGCAGGGCGGCTACACCCAATGGATTGCAGACGGTCTGCCGATCGACACGAACCCCACACCGTATCCGAGCAGCAGCTTCACGGTGCAACCGCAACCCGGGCTCTGGGCGACTCGCGACGAGGTCCTCGCCGCAATCGGCGATGGCACGGTGTGTACGATCAACGCACTCTCGCCCCAGGTGTACGACGGCACGGCCCAGATGAACTACGGCCGGCCCGGCCACATTCCTGGCAGCCAAAACGTGTACTACGATTCGATTCTTCAGGATCAGACGTTTCGCAGCGCGGACGAAATCGCGGCGGCATTGGACGGTGTCGGCGCACGCACGGCCGACCGAATCATCACCTATTGCGGCGGCGGCATTTCCGCGACCGTCGACGCATTCGCGTTGAAGCTGCTCGGCCACGACAACGTTGCGGTGTACGACGGATCGATGTCTGAATGGGCGCTCGATCCCGATCTGCCGTTGGTCACCGGAAACGCGCCGTAACGCCTAGCGCTAGCGGTCCTTGTAATCCGGTTTCCGCTTCTCCAGGAACGCGCCAACGCCCTCGCGCATGTCGCCCGTCTGCGCGACGAGGATCTGCTGCCGGTCTTCCATCGCGATCACCGATTCGAGACTGCCGGCGTCGATACTCATGTTGAGGCATTCCTTCGTCAGGCGAACACCGACAGGCGAATTCCCCAGGATCTCCTGCGCCATCGCGCGGCCGGCTACAGCCAACTCATCCTGCGCCACGACCTGCGATACGAGACCGACCTGCAGGGCGCGCTGCGCATCGATGAAGCGGCCCGTCAGCAACAGCTCCGATGCGAGTGCCGAGCCGACCAGACGCGGCAGGAAGTACGATACGCCGACGTCGCAGGCGGTGAGTCCAATGCGAATGAACGCCGCATTCATCCTCGCGGACGGTGCTGCAAGGCGAATGTCCGACGCGAGCGCGAGCGCAAACCCGCCGCCGCTCGCCGGGCCGTTGATCAACGCGACAATCGGTTGCGGCGCACGCCGCATGCGCATGACGATTTCGCTGACCCGGCGCTGCACGCGCAAGCCTGCCACCGCACCGGATTCCTCGGCGATGCGATCTTCCTTCAGATCCAGTCCGGCGCAGAATCCGCGTCCCGCGCCAGTGAGAACCACGACGCGCACGGTGTGATCGGTGTACAGCACGCCGAAGTAATGCTGCAATTCGAGCATCATCGTGCGGCTCATCGCGTTCAGTGCCGCCGGACGATTCAACGTCAGCCAGTCGATCGCGCCCTCCTTGACGAGCGAGAGCGTCTCGTAGGCACCGGCAGCGGCGCGGGGCGCATACAATTCATCGTTCATCTCATCGTTCACAGATGATCCTCCATTCGACTTTCGGTGAAGCCGCCGATCCGGCAACGTCCCAGCGCACTCTTGAAAAAGGGGTCAGAGTGCTTTTCCAACTCGAGGCGTGCAGACTACTCTGCCTGAGAGGAAAAAAACTCGGGCCCCTTATCGCAACATTCCGGAGCCGCTGTGTCGATCGAATCGCTGAACGAAGACCTCACCCAACTCGAGCGTGACGTCCGCGCGCTGGTGAAAGAACATGCGTCGTCCAGGGATACCGATGCGGCGCAGTTGATCACCGAAGAAGTCGCTGCAGCGGAGTTCGTCGCTGCCGAATCGGTGATCGAGCAGGCAAACGGCTGGTTAGCGGCGCTGGGCGAGATCGGCGACATTCAGCGTGAACAGTTGAAAACGCTGATCGCTGATCATCGCGAATCACTCGACGCACTGACCCGATCGCGGTCGCCGATCGAGCTGATGGAACTCGCTTACCAGCACTGGCGGCGCCGCACGAATCACGTCCTCGACGGGCTCGGCAAGACCTTCGACGTGTTGGCGAGGCAGGGCCAGCGCATGTCGGCATCGAGCCGCGAATTGTGGCAACCCGTCGTTCAACTCGTCCGCGCCGATTGGACGCGACGTTGACCGAACATCGCGACTGATCCAATCAGATCTGCCGATCGCGGCCAGCCCAGTACGGCGCGCGCACCAGCCGGCGTTGGATCTTTCCGCTGGGCAACCGCGGT
Organism: uncultured Gammaproteobacteria bacterium; assembly: GCA_963812255.1. Taxonomy (GTDB): domain Bacteria; phylum Pseudomonadota; class Gammaproteobacteria; order Pseudomonadales; family Azotimanducaceae; genus DATJGR01. The sequence continues at coordinate 890,681 of CAWEUM010000005.1, forward strand.
AGGTCGGCGACGAAATCGATCGAACGCGGTATTTTGAATCCTGGCAGGCGCGAACGCGCGAATTCGATCAGTTCCGCGGCCAGCGCATCGCTGCCGCTCGAGTCCGAGGCGAGTTGAATAACGCTCTTCACCTCTTCGCCCCACTCGTCGCTCGGGACACCGACCGTGCACACATCGACCACTGCAGGGTGTTTCAGCAACTCGGAATCAATCTCCTGAGGGTAGATGTTGACGCCTCCCGAAATGATCGTCTCGGCATTGCGGCCGTTCAGAAACAGATAGCCGTCCGCGTCGAGGTAGCCCATATCGCCGAGCGTGAACCAGTCGCCTCGATAGCTCTGCGCCGTTTTGTCGGGCGCCTTGAAGTATTCGAATCTGCCGACATCTGGAGCCTTGAAATACAGCGTCCCAGACTGACCTGGCGCCACGTCATTCCCATCGTCGTCCAGAATCCGTGTCAGGTCCGGCGTCGCCGAACGTCCCACAGTGCCGGGTTTGCGCAGCCACTCATCCGCAGCCACGAAGTAGTTGCCGCCGCCTTCGGTGGCCGCGTAGTACTCGAACACGACCGGTCCCAGCCACTCGATCATGGCGTGCTTTTCGTGCACCGGTGTCGGCGCCGCACCGTGCAGCACGAAACGCAGGCTCGACAGATCGTATCGGGCTCGCACCTCCTCCGGAAGCTGCAGCAGGCGATGAAACATCGTTGCGACCATGTGGGTGTGGCTGACGCGATGACGCGCGATGAGGCGCAGCGTCTCTTCGGCATCCCATTTGTCCATGAACACCACGCCAACCCCCGCGTTGAGGGGTGCGGCAATATTGAACGCGAGCGGCGCGGCGTGATATCCGGGACCTGTGCACAGGCAAAGATCCGCGTCGAGGTTCCAGGCGGCCGCAACCTGTGACGCGCTGCGCGCGACCGGCTGCTGACGCCGATACACGCCCTTCGGGCGACCAGTGGTACCGGACGTGTACAACATCTGTGTGCCGCGCACCGGATCTTCGATGTCGTGGTCAGGCAGCGCCGCAATCGTCGCGTCGTAGTCGGCGAATCCATCGGCCGCTCCATCGACAATCAGCTTGAGGCGCGCGCGTGGCGCATGCGCCATTGCGCCCGCGGCCGTCGGCAATGTGCCGTCGTAGATGACGACGCTCGCCTCGCAGTCGTCGATGACATAACCGACTTCATCCGCCGTCAGGTGAAAATTCACTGGCGTAAAGCGCATACCGGTGCGCAACGCTGCAAGATAGGCTTCGACGAACGCGGGGCGGTTCTTCGACACCACCGCCATCGCATCGCCCGCACCGATGCCGTGCTGCCGCAACAGGCGCGCGAGTTGATTCACCCTTCGGTTGAGTTGCGCAAACGTGCGTTCGCCGAATGGCGAGGCGACCGCGAGCTTGTCCGGCAGCCGGGCCGCAACGTGCGCGATCACCATGCCGTGTTGCGCCGCCTGTTCGAGCGGATTCTCGCTCGCCGACGCGCTTCGCAACGCACTCGCGGTGTTCTCGGATACGTCCTGGCCCACGCTCCCCCCCTCTGCCGTGGCACACTTAATTCGCCTGTATTAGTATCGCTGCAATCTCGCGAACGCAAGCGCGCTATACAGGGGCAGAAATATGGATCTCGGCATCTCAGAACGCGTCAAACCGCTCCGCGACGACATTCTCGAATTCGTCGATCAGCACATCGTACCGAACGAACGTCTATTCACCGAACAGATCAACGCAGGTGATCGCTGGCAGCCGACGGCGATCATGGAGGAACTGAAAGAGCGCGCGAAGAAACGCGGCCTGTGGAATTTCTTTCTGCCGCATTCCGAACGCGGTGCGGGGCTCAACAATCTCGATTACTCGCATCTCGCGGAAATCATGGGCATGTATCCGATGTCGTCGGAGGTGTTCAATTGCGCGGCACCCGACACCGGCAACATGGAAGTGATCGAACGCTACGGTAGCGAAGAGCACAAGGAACGCTGGCTGAAGCCCCTGCTGAATGGCGAGATTCGCTCCGCGTTCTGCATGACCGAGCCTCTTGTCGCGTCATCCGATGCGACCAACATTTCCCTCGAGGCGCGGCTCGATGGCGACGAGTGGGTACTCAATGGCGAGAAGTGGTGGTCGTCGGGCATCGGCGATCCGCGCTGCCAGGTGCTCATCGTCATGTGTGTCACGGAACCGGACGCGGCACGCCACTCGCGTCAGTCACAAATTCTCGTGCCGCGGGATACACCGGGCATCGAGATCATCAAGATGCAGACGGTGTTCGGCTACGACGACGCACCGCATGGCCACGGCCACGTCCGCTTCAAAGACGTTCGCGTGCCGAAAGGCAACATTCTGCTGGGCTCGGGACGTGGTTTCGAGATCGCCCAGGGCCGCCTCGGACCGGGGCGCATTCACCACTGCATGCGTTCCATCGGGGTTGCGGAACGGGCGCTCGAACTGATGTGCCGGCGCTCCGTGTCGCGCGTGGCATTCGGCAAGCCGCTGGCTGAACTCGGCGGCAATCTCGACAAGATCGCCGACGCACGCATCAACATCGACATGGCGCGGCTGCTGACGTTGAAGGCGGCGTGGATGATGGACACCGTCGGTAACAAGGTGGCGCGCAGCGAAATTGCGCAGATCAAAGTCGCCGTGCCCAAAATCGCACTGCAGGTGATCGACGATGCGATTCAGGTGCACGGAGGCGCCGGTGTGTCGCAGGTATTTCCGTTGGCAAAGATGTACTCGAGCATGCGCACATTGCGGCTCGCCGACGGCCCCGATGAGGTGCATCGGCGCACGGTGGCACGCATGGAACTCGGCAAATACCCCGACAAGGATCCGCCGCGGACCGATCCATGGTGAGCGGTAACATGGTCATGGCAGTGCAGTAAGAGCAGCGTGGAGGGAGTAGAGCATGGGTAGACTGACCGGGCGTGTCGCGGTGATCACCGGAGCCGGTCGCGGTATCGGCGCCGAGATCGCCAAACTCATGGCACAGCAAGGTGCGAAAATCGTCGTCAACGATCTCGGTGGCAACACCGACGGCAGCGGAACCGGCAAGATCGCCGACGACGTGGTCGCGCAGATCCGCGCGGCCGGCGGCGAAGCAGTCGCAAACACCCAGTCGGTTGCCGACGTGGCAGGTGGTGAGTCGCTGCTCGCGGCCGCGCTGGATGCATTCGGCGGCATGGACATTCTCGTCAACAATGCCGGAATCCTGCGCGACAAGACGATCTTCAACATGGAAGAGTCCGACTGGGACGCGGTGCTGGCGGTGCATCTGAAAGGTCACTACTGTTGCTCGCGGCCGTTTGCGCAGTACATCCGGGAACAGAATCGCACCAACTGCCGAATCATCAATTTCTCGAGTGTGTCGGGCCTGTTCGGAAACTTCGGTCAGGCCAACTATGGCGCAGCAAAGGCCGGTATCGCCGGATTCTCCCGCGTGCTCGCGCTGGAGCTTGCAAAGTACGGCTGCACTGTCAACACGATATCGCCCGGTGCGCTGACGCGCATGACGATTCCGCTGCGCGAGGCCCGCGGCGAAAAAGTGACCGACGATGAACTCGAAGCCGGCGGGCCGCAACACGTCGCGCCAATCGTCACATGGCTCGCATCGGAGAGTGCGTCTTCGGTGTCCAGCCAGATTTTCCACGCCGCACGCGGATCAATCGGCATCATGCAACAGCCAGCGATCGTCAAGTCGTTCAAGAAGACCAAGTCGGAGTGGACGCTCGACGAACTCGACCGTTACGTGCCGATGCTCGTCGATGCGCGCAAAGCCCACGATGCCGCGGTGAAGGACGCCGGCAAATCGGTCGCCATCGACTGAGCAGACGGCGGGTCAGAGCGACCCTGACCCGCCCTTCTCCCGCTTACCAGTAGTACGTCCAACGCAGGTACCATTGCGAACCGCCGCCGGTCGTCAGGCCGATGGCAGGTGCCGGCAGGTCGACCGCGCCATACTCATCGCCCCTGCCACCGAGGTTTTTCACATAGCCGGCGTCGAAACGCTGGGCATCGCTCGCCTCGTATGCCACCTGTGTCTGCACCAGGCTGGAGCCGTCATGCAGGTTGGTAATCAACGTCAAGGTCTGATTGATGAGAGGATGCCATCGCAACTGGGCGCCGAGCGCGGTGTAGTCCTGCATCAGCGTAAACACTTCGCCGCGCACCAGCCGCTGTGTCAATGCCTTCGGTAGCCTGGTCAGATTCACCGGTTGAGTATTGGTACCGAAGCCATTGTGAAAATACTCACCGAATACGTACCAGTCGTGTTCGAGCCACGTGAAGCTGTAGTCGAGATTGACGATCCCCGACAATTTATAGCCGCCGGTATCGAGGTGCGTCAGCAGCCAGTCCGTTCGCACCAGCGCGCCGCCGATCGCATGCTTGATGCTGACGCCGAACACTTCGTCGCGGAAGTGCCGGCCGCCGAGCAACTCGAACTCCGTGCTGCCGATCGCCCCGTGCCATTTGCCGCCGAACGAATCGACCGACGTCGTGCGCTGCCCTTCGGCGTTGCGCCGAAACACCCCAACGAGTTGCCAGTCGCTGTTGCCCTGCGTGACGCCATCGATCTTGACCAGGTCTTCACCCGGCTTGTAGTCACGATCGACGGTGGTTGGCGCGAACGGCGCAAAGATGTCGAGCGGCTGAAACACGATACCGCTGCCCCAGCTGATCGCATCGCGGCCCACGGTCAGACCCCAGTGCTCGGCGCGATATTCCAACGCCAGCCGATCGAAACGTTGGATGACCTCGTGACGTGGCCCGTCTTCGAGCGTCCAGGTCAGATCCATGTAGCGAAACCGATCGTTGCGCGGCGTTTGATCCAGCGTGTCCTGCGGATTGGCATCGAAGGCGAATTGATCGCCGACTTGGTACAACGTCGTCAGCGCGGCATCGAGATGCCACCCGCCTGGCAGCGCGTCATTGAACATCAGTCGTAGGTCGCTACTGCCTTCGTACGTCGGCGTCCCGTCGACGATGCGTTGCACGTCATCGTCCGGCAGCAACTGGGTATTTCCGAACAGTCTCAGGCGCGCGTCGAGGTCCCACGCGCGGGCTGCCGACGCCGCCATCGCGGCTGCAACAAACAGCGTGATAGGCATCGTAGCCTTCATGCGGTTTCGCTGACGGTATCCTCGGTGGCGAGCTGATCCGAGACGATGCGGCCATCTTTCAGCTGCACCCGGCGACGCGCAAAGCGCATCACCATCGGGTCGTGCGTCGCGGTCACGATCGTGACGCCACGCTCGACATTGATGCGTCTGAACAGCTCCAGTAATCCCTGCGTAGTCTGCGAGTCCAGATTGGCGCTCGGTTCGTCCGCCAGCAGCAGCGCGGGCGCCGTCACGATCGCACGCGCCACCGCAACGCGTTGCTGCTGGCCGCCCGACAGATCACCCGGGCGGCGGTCCGCGAGATCCGCCATGCCGAGCGAATCCAGCATCTCGAGCGCGCGGCGATGACGCTCGGCCGCCGCGACACCCTGCAACTGCATGATGAATTCGACGTTCTCTCGCGCCGACAACACCGGTATCAGATTGTAGGCTTGGAACACGAAACCAATTTTGGTGAGGCGCAAGTCCGCCAGCTGTGCCTCATTGAGACCGGCCAGCGCGACCCCGTCGACGTGGATCTCGCCCTCGCTCGGTCGGTCGAGCGCGCCGATCAGATTCAGCAAGGTCGTCTTACCGGAGCCGGACGGTCCGGCCAGCGCGACGAATTCGCCTCGCGCCACATCCAGGTCGACCGCCGTCAACGCGTTCACCGGCACGGCATCCGTGTTGTAGATGCGGCTCAGATTGCGGCACTTCACCACCAAGTCGTCATGTCCCATCCCTCACCTCCTCAACGCGTCGAGCGGTTTGATGCGCACCGCGCGCCATGCCGGGTAGGCGCTGGCAATCACCGCCAGTGCGAGCGCCATTGAAGCCAATGTCACGATATCCGCCGTGACCAGATGCGGTACCAGACGGCCACGCATGCCCCACATCTCGACCCCTGCGGCATAGTTGGACAGATCGATTCCGCCGGACAGATAGTGGATCAGCCCGATGCCGACGACGATCCCGCCGAGCAGCGCGAAGGCCACGATCAGCACCGACTCGATGACCACCTGGACCACCACGGCGCCGGGTCGCATGCCTAGCGCGCGCAGCATGCCGAACTCACTCACCCGCTCCAGCACCGCGGTGATCAACGAATTGATCAGGCCGAACGCGAGCGCCAGCAACAGGATGACGAACCAGATCGTAATGCCGACATCGGAGAATTGAACCATCGCCGCAGCCTGCGGCTCCAGTTGACGCCAGCTGAATACGTCGCGCGGCTGCATCTGTTTGGACAGCGCGCGATCTGCGGCCGCTGTGTACTTGTCGTTTCGCAAACGTACCGAGATCTCGGTGACATCGCGGGTACCCAACATTTTCTGCAAGGGGCGGATACCGGTGAACGCAAACGTCTTTTCGAGCGCGGTGCCCGGCGCGTCGTAAAGCCCCGCGATCCGGTACCCCACCTCTCGGTTCAGACCGTCGGCACCCTGTGTCATAACGACGACGCGACGCCCAACGGTCGTTTCGAGCCGCGCTGCAAGCTCCGCGCCCAACAGGATGCGACCATCGTCGCGGTCTCGGAGCATGTCACCCCGAATCGACGCGTCGGCCAGAAACGACATCGTGCGCTCGTCGCGCGGGTCGATGCCGACGAGCGTAATGCCACGCGTCTCTCGCTCCGAAATCACCACAGCCGGAACGCGCACCCGCCGCGTCCAACCGAGCACTTCGGCGGCAGGAATGTTCGGTCGAAAGGATTTGTCGACTGCGAAGCCGCGCTCGATGGACGGATCCTCGCGGTAGCCCGGCGCCAGCACCTTCAGGTTGCCGGACAGGTTTGCCACCGCGTCACGCATCATGTCGCGCTGCATACCGCGGATCAGGCTCCCGAGCAGCAGGCACGCGGCGATCGCGACGAGGATCGCCACGAACAACATCAGATTGCGCCGCCGATACCGCCACAGATTGCGCCAGCTCAATCGCACGAGCAGTCCCAGCGGCATCCGTCAGCCCCTCAAACGCAATGCATCCACCGGCACCAGCTTGCGGATGCGCAAGGCCGGTATCAGCGCCGCGAATTGCGTTGCGAACAGCATCAGCAGTGGCGCGAACAGCACGGTTCGCACGTCGAGCGCCGGATAAATGCGATCCGGCAGATGAAAGCGCCGGGCAAGATCGCCAACTGTCTCTCCCAGCGGAATGCCGACATGCGCCAGCACGCCCATCAGCGAACTCGCCACCGTGACACCGATCACGGCGCCCAGCAACGTCAAGGCCGCCGCCTCGAGTTGCAGCACCGCGACGATCCCGCGCGGGCGCATTCCAATCGCCAGTAGCATGCCGAACTCGCGCGTGCGTTCGAACACCGACATCATGAAGCTGTTGAAAATGCTGAACGTCACCAGCAGCGCGATCAGCGCCAGCATCAGCAATGTTCCGGCGCGCTTCAACGCCATCGTCTGCGCGACGTCCGGCATCAGGCGCTGCCATGGCAAAACCGACAGGTCCGACCCAAACGGCGCGATCGCCGCATCGATCCGCGGCAGCAGGGCGCCGACGTTTTCGAAGTCTGCAACCCGCGCAACGATCACCTGCGCCTGATCACCGAGGCCGAATTCGCTTTGAAACGCCGACAGTTGAACTTCGATCAAGCCGCGGTCCAGATCCGCGGATCCGCTGTCGACGATGCCCGCAATCGTCAGCGACAGTGCAGCGACACCGCCATCCAGCTTGCTGCCGAGCAGCACGATTTCGTCGCCCAGTTTGGCGCCGAGATTGCGCGCCATCGCGGAACCGACGACGGCGTCGGTTGGGCCCTCGACATAGCGCCCTTCGTGCACCATCGCCGGCAGCGATGACACCGACGGCTCCGCCTGTGGGTCCACCCCGATGACCCGGGCGCCAAAACTGCGTTCACCGAACGAGACGAGCGCAAAGCCCACCGCGCGCTGGGCGACCGCCGTCACACCGGGAACCGCCACCAATGTCCGGGCAACCGCAGTCGCATCCGGCACCAGATTGCGCAGCGACGGATCATCCGCATAGGCCCGATTCTGAATCTGCAGGTGCCCGGTCAGCAGACGGGTCGCATTGTCGGCCATCGCGGCCATCGCGCCGCCCTGCAGCGAATAGGCCGAGACGATCAGCAGCACTGCGAAGGCGACGCCAAGCGCGGTGATCCACGTGCGTAGACGGTTGCGCCATAGGTTGCGCCACGCCAGCGGACCGGTCAGGCCAAAACCGGCCCCACGGGCGAACGCCGTTGGCGACAGCGGCGGCGCCGCAGCGGCACGTGTATCGCGATGTGCTTGATCGGGGCTCGGCAACTCACGCGGCACGCAACGCCTCCACCGGTTGGATGTGGCGCACGCGCAATGCCGGCAGCAGCGCGGCAATCTGGACACAGACGATCATCAGTACCACCGGCCGGGCCGCCACCACACCTGCCAGGCTGGGATACAGCCGATCAGCCAGATGAAACGAGCGCATGGCCGCACCGGCGTCGCCCAGCGGGATACCGACGTGGCCCGTCCACAGCACCAGTGGCACCCCGACGATCAATCCGGCCATGCAGCCGATCAGCGACAATGCACCCGCCTCGAGTTGCAGCATGACGATCAGCGCGCGCGGCCGCATGCCCATCGCCAGCAGCATGCCGAATTCGCGCGAGCGTTCGAACACCGTCATCAGAAAGCCGTTGAGCACACCGATCGTCACCACCGCGGCGAGTATGCCGTACATGACATTGCCAAATCCGCGATCGATCAGGATCGCCTGCCTCAGACCCGGAATCAGCGTCTGCCAGTCGAGTACGACCTCATCCTGCGACACCTGCTGACGTAACGCCGTCGCTACCGAGTCGGACGCCGCCGGTGAGCGGGTCCGTATGACGATGGCGTGCGCCGAATCGTGCATTTCGAACCCGTCGGCCACCGTCTCGAACGGCACTTCGATCAGCGCGCGGTCGAGTTCGGCGGTGCCCGAGGAAAACGTCCCGACCAGGGTCACCGCCAACGTCGCCATGCCACCCGTCTCAGTATTGCCGAGCAGCACGATCTGATCGCCCACCCTGACGCCGAGGTTGCGAGCGAGGGTTTCGCCTGCGTATGCCTCCGAACCGCCGCGCAGGTAGCGTCCCTCGCTGATCAGCTTCGGCACATTCGACACCGCGGCTTCAGCGCGCGGGTCCACGCCGTACAGTTGCGCACCCAGGCTGCGGTCGTCACCAGACGCCAACACAAATGCTTCGATCCTGGGCGCTGCGGCAACCACCCCGGCAACCCTACGCACCCTTGTCACCAAGTCAGTGGCACCGTCCAGGGTGTTGTCGATGTGCGGATCGTCGTGAAAGCCGGTGCGCTGAATCTGCACCTGGCCGTCGAGAAGACCGGTCGCATTGGCGATCATGCTGGCGTAAGTACCGGCCTGCATCGACATCGAGAACAGCAGCAGCGCAACGGCAAAGCCGATCGAACAACTCGACAGCAACGTGCGGCGGCGGTTGCGCCACAGATTGCGCCACGCGATCGACACGACCAGCGGCAACGATGCGGCAACGCGACGCCGACGCGTAGTTGCTGCCCACGTCGCCACGCTCATCCACTACGGCCCGACTGCAACGCAAATACCGTGAACAGTCCGGAATCGATCGGAATGTCGAACTTCGCCTGAACGTAGGCGATCTCGGTCCACTGACCGGGTTTGTCGAGCGGAACCATCCGCATCCGGGTCGAAAAAGTGCGTCCACCGAGCGTTTTGATCTCGAGCGACTCGAGGCGTTTCAACGGTTGCAGCGCCTGGTCGAAGAAGGTCTCGCCGAGCAGCACATGGTCGTCGCGCAGAACGATCTGCTGTTTGCCCCACACCACCGGCGCGTCATCGTGCGGTACCGCATCGATCGTGTAGACGCTGTGGCCTTCGCGTTGCTCGGTCGAAACCAGTTCGAGATCGTACTCGTGCAGTAATTGATCGGTGCGCGACAGATCGTTATAGGAAAAATCGGAGCCTGCCCAACCCTGCGACATCATGCTGTAAGGCAGCCGGATGACGCGGTTCAGCTTGGGGGTGTAGGTCCACATCTTCTCGCCCAGTTTCAAGGTCGCGTTACCCGCATCCTTGGCGGGTGCGGTAAACCGTATCAGCGCATCCTTTCGGCCGTGGGTCCACGCGACCAGGGACGACGAGCGTTCCCAGTCGGGCCGGTGAATCACCATCGTCATGTCGGCATAGGAGGTGGTGCCACGGGTCAGATCGATCATCGCCCCGATCAGATCCATCGCACTCGGCGTGGTGGGGGGCGACGGCTCGGCGGCTCGCGCGTCCGGTGCGAGGTTCGACGTCCCGCAAGCGATCGCGCTGGCCAGGGCGACAGCAAGCGACGCAACACGCCGACGTTGCCAGATCATCCGTATCGCTCCATTTACCGCACCCACGATCTAGGGCATAGTTTTATACGCTCTAATTTTTGACTGTGTCAAATTAAAATGCTGCTTCGCGAGCAGAAAAAGATCCGTACCCGAACCGACATTCTGGCGGCCGCCAATACATTGATCGCCCGCAAAGGCTATGCAAACACCACGATGCGCGAGATCGCCGCCACCGCCAACCTGTCCTACCAGACGCTGTACAACTACTTCCCGAGCAAAGCGCAAATCGTTCAGGCGATGCTGCTCGACGTCGAGCGCGTCGACGACAAACTCGCCGCCATCATCGCCGGTCCGGGCGGGCTCGTCGCGAAACTACACCTGATCGTCAAACACTATCTCGATCGGATCGCGCACCGCGAACGGGCGTTGTGGCGCGAAATCGTGCTCGAGATCATAAAAAGTGCGCCGGACTACCTCGCACTGCAGACCCTGAAGGCCAGCGCGAGCTATGGGGTCCTGCACACGCTGCTGCGTGACGCGCAGGCCGATGGCGAGCTGGACCCGTATATCGATGTGGACCTGCTGACGCAAACGCTGCACGCGATCAGCGATTATGCGTTCCTGCGCTTCGTGCTCGATCCCAATCCGTCCAAGGTCGCGGTGCTCAAAGCGCTGCGCCAACAGGTCGAATTGCTGGTGCGCCCCTACCTCCGCACCGCCTGATCTGCGCAGCGGCTGACGATACGGTCACGCCTGCGGGGCAGCGTCCGCGATCACGCGCAACGCAGACCCGGTCAGTTCGACCGCCTGCGTGGTGCCGACGCATTCGGTACGTGAATCCAGCAATCTGCCGATGGCTCGAACCGTCGCCCCGGCTGCGTCGGCCACCGCCTCGATTGCAATGCCGTCGACGTCGGTGACCGCACTGCGCCCGCCCAACAGGGCGGCCGGATCATCGAGCACCGGCGCAGCGCGGCGACGCGCCTCAACCGCCTCGCTCAGCGCAGGGTCGCGGGTTTGCGTCAATGCGCCCAGCAGCATGAATCCAAACGACTCGATTCGACCGGCGACGTCGGCGCTCGGCATTTCGTGCTCGCTGACCAGCACCCGTGAGACGTCGAGAAATCCGCTCGGATCGTCGGTATCGATGCCTTTGAGAATCGCAATCGAACGCGCCGTCAGCCATAGCCCGCGTTGCGCCGCCGCCGCTTCCAGCGGCAGCGCCGACGTTGCCGATCCGCAGCCCCGTGGCCCGTTCGGCACGACGTTTCCGCCCGCCAGGGTGGGCTGCAGCGGACCATCCAACAACGCAAACGCGACCGCAATGGCAGCCTGCGCGGCCGGCATCACCGTCACCACGGTCGACGCGGTGTCGGCGCGGTCGGCACTGTTGACGACCGTCAGCCGAAACGTCAGCGCCGTATCGGAGCTCGTCGGGGGTGCCGTGAACGTCGCGCGGGCCTTGTTGGCATCGGTCAACGCAATCGTTGGTCCACTCGTCTGCGCCCACGAGTACGACTGAATCGAGCCTTCGCTGTTCGACCCATTCAAGGTCACCGGATCACCGGACACAACGATCTGGTCCGGCCCCGCCTTTGCCACCGGACTCTGCGCTGTCGCGGCGCAGAACGCGATATCGCCAATGCAGACCCGCGTGGAAGATCCATCACCGCAGCCGAGTAGTATCGCCAGCGTCAGCGACACCAGGCTCCGAAGGTTGCGAAGGGACCGGAAATACCGATGCTTCGAGAAGAACATCGCTACGCGTCCGGCTCGATCAGGATCGTTGCCCCGAGCGGTTCGACACAGCGCGCCCCCTCGTTGCGGGAATTGTTCACATACGTACTCACCGGCGTCACGCTGATTTCCACCGGCACGCGGGGTTTCAGATAGTCCGCCGACAACCGCGAAGCGTCTTCGTCACGCCGGACCCAACGCCTGCCTTCGGTGCGGGTCAGCAACACCGGCTGGCGCGTGTGGACGAATGCCAGGCGGTCGTGCGCGGCCGTCGTGACGACGGCGAAGCTCTCGATGCTTTGCTCGCCATCGCGCCACCGATCCCAGATCCCCGCCAGCAACAAGCCGTCGTTGGCGCTCGGATGAATGTAGTACGGCAGCTTACGATCACCGGCCTTCGACCATTCGTAGAACCCAGCGATCGGCAGCAGACAACGCCGCCGCGCAAACGGTTCCTTGAAGGCGCGACTCGTCGCAAGCGTCTCCGCCTTCGCGTTGAACATGCTGTATTTCGTCGATACACCTTTCGACCAGAACGGCGTCAACCACCAGCGCATCGTCGGCGACTCGAGTTCGCCATCTGCGCCGCTGCGCAGCACCAGCAATGGCTCGGTCGGCGCGACGTTATGGCGGTCCGCGCCTGGATAAGGCTGACCGATCATGTCCATGAACAGCAAAGTCAGTGGCCCGGAGCTGACATTGACGCGGCCACACATCAGCGTGCGATGACGTCCACCGCCGCCATGTCGTCGTCGCTGAGCCGCCACGACGCGGCCGCCGCAACGTTCGCCTCGACCTGCGCCGCCGATGTCGCACCGGCGATGACGCTCGATATCACCGGCTTTGTCAGCAACCAGCCAAAAGCCAGGTCGAGAATGCCGTGCTCGCGTTCTGCGGCAAATCGCTGCAATGCTTCTACGATCGTGAAATTGCGTTCGTTCAGCGCACGCGCGGCGAGGCGGCCGACATTCGCCAGCCGAGTGCCGTCCGGGGGCGGTTCGTCGCGGCGGTACTTGCCCGTCAGCATACCGCTGGCGAGCGGAAAGAACGGCAGCATGCCGAGGCCGAAACGATCGCAACTCGAAAGGACCTCTGTCTCGATGCCGCGCTCGAGCAAACTGTAATGATTCTGCGCCGAAACGAAACGCGCGCCGCCGCGCGTCCGTGCCGTCCAGTCCGCGTCGGCAATCTGCCACCCGGAGAAATTCGAGCAACCGATATATCGGACCTTGCCGAGGCGCACCAGATCATCGAGCGCGTCGAGCGTTTCCTCAATCGGCGTGTCCAGGTCCGGCGCATGCATCTGATAAAGATCGATGTAATCGGTGCCGAGCCGGCGCAGGCTCGCGTCGACCGCGGAGTAGATGTGGCGCCGCGATCCGCCACGATCGTGTACCGCCGTACCCGTCGGCATCGCGAACTTCGTTGCGATGACGACCTGCGGGCGGCGCGTCCCCAACGCTTCGCCGAGCAACGTCTCGGATTGCTGGTTGCCGTACACGTCGGCGGTGTCGAACAGCGTGATGCCGTTCTCAAGCGCGGTATCGACGACGGCTTGTGTCGCGGCGCGATCGCAACGACCTCCGAAGTTGTTGCAACCGAGGCCCACCTCCGAGACTTTCAGTCCCGATTTGCCCAAACGCCGATGTTCCATACGCCCTACTCCTGTGCGATACGCCAAGTGATCAAGGCTGCAATCGCGTGGCCCTCCATGCCGCCCCTTCGCGTTCGCGTTGCCACAGCACGCGGTCATGTGCGCGCCCGGACGACGCCACCCACAGCTCCACCCGTTCCAGCACGACGCGGTAGCCGCCCCAATACGCGGGCCGCGGCACGGGCTGCGATGCGTCGACGCCACCGAACCGCTTGGCCTCGGCATCGATCTGTTCCAGTAGTGCCGCGCGCGTTGCAATTGGCTGGCTCTGACGACTGCCTCGAGCCGCGAGCTGCGATAGTCGCGGCCTCGTCGCCCAATACGCATCCGACTCAGCACCGGTGGTCGGTTCTACATCGCCGGCCGCACAGATCTGGCGGCCAAGCGGGTCCCAGTAGACGACGACGCTGGCGCGCGCGCGGCGCGCAATCTGTCGGCCTTTCGCGCTGTCGCGATTGGTGTAGAACGTCAATGCACCGCGTTTCTCGTCGATTCCGCGGCACAGCACGGTGCGCGCGCGTGGGTCACCGCGTTCGTCGAGCGTGCCGATCGTCATCGCATCCGGATTCAGCATGCCGCTCGAACGCGCTTCGGCGAACCATATCGTGAGTATCTCGAATGGATCGGCACATACCGGATCGGCGAGCGACTGATCCCGCGGCGTGTCTTCGAACACCACTATTGCCAATACGGCGCGCGCAGCGCGCGCTTGTTGATTTTGCCCATCGTGTTGCGTCCCACTGTCTCGACGAATTCAATGCTGCGCGGACACTTGTAGTGCGACAGCCTCGCGCGGCACCAGGCCATCAATTCGGACGCATCGGGCCGATTGGCCGGATCTTCCGGCACCACCAGTGCTTTCAGTTCCTCACCCATTTCGCGGTGGGGCACACCGATGCAGGCAACGTCGGCGATTTCCGGATGCTCGATCAATATCTGTTCGGCCTCGGCGGGATAGATGTTGGCGCCGCCGGACACGACCATATCCGAGAACCGGTCGGTGATGTAGACGTAGCCGTCGGCGTCCATGTAACCGATCTCACCCAGCGTGAAGGTGCCCGGCACGATGTGCGCTGCCTTCGATTTCTCGGGATCGTTGTGATAAACGACGCCACGCCCCGTGGCATCGGTGAAGAACAGACGCCCCTCCGTGTTCGACGGCAGCGGCGCGCCGTCATCATCGAGTATCAGTGCGGAAAACGGCGGGATTGCTCGACCGACCGAGCCGGGATGCGCAAGCCACTCCTCGGAATTGATGACGCAGGTCGTGCCGACTTCGCTTGCCCCGTACGCATCGAAGAACACCGGTCCCCACCATTCGATCATCGAACGTTTGACGTCGACCGGGCACTTCGCGCCGGTGTGGCCGACGTACTTCATCGACGACACATCGTAGCGATCCTTGACCTGCTGCGGCAACGCCAACAGACGCACGAAGTGGGTGGGCACCATCACCGATGTCTGGGTCTGATACGCATCGATCGCGCGTAGCGTCTTCTCTGCGTCAAAGCGACCAAGGATCACGCTGGGCACACCCGCAGCGAGCAATCGCGCACCGGACAGCGGCCCTGTGTGGTACATCGGACCAACCACCAGATGCGTGCCGAATTGCGCGAACGCATTGGCTTTCATGTTTTCCAGGTGCTCTGCAACCGTCGCACCGCCGGCGAACATCGTCGGCGGCAGTTCAGTCCCTTTCGGCCGTCCGGTGGTGCCGGAGGTGTACAACAGGTTCGGTCGCGGCGGATGATCGCTCGGCGGTTCTGCGCCGCCGGCGGAGGCGAGATAGTCTCCCCACGCGATCAAGCCGGTCTGCGCGGGGCAGCGAAAGCCGACGACGCGCACAACGCCGCTGCGTTGTGCCGCGGCCAGACCGCGTTCGACAGTCTCCGGTCCAACGAACAGCACCCTCGCGTCCGCGTCCGCCAGGATGTACCCCGCTTCGTCGGCAGTCAGATGAAAATTCACCGGCACGACGGAGGCGCCGGCCAGCAAACCGCCGAGATTCGCGAACGCTGTCTCCACGCCGTTTTCGGCAAACACCGCAACGCGCCGCGCGGTGCCGAGATCCTCTCCGAGCAGCGCATTGGCCACGCGGTTCAGCGCTTCGTCGACGTCGGCCCACGACAATGCGACACGCTCGTCGCGCAGCGCAATTTCATTCGGTCGGTCATGAATCAGTGGGCGGGCAAACGTTGTCATCTCGCATCGTAGATCTGTTGCTGCGTGACGATGATACCTTGGTCTTGAATGTTGCGAACCGTTCCCGGATCCTTCATCGCTCAACTCATCATTCAACCGGGGGAAGCAAACGATGGCGGCGATCGACGACTTTCGTGCGGACGCCCGTGGCTGGCTCGCACAGAACTGTCCACCTGGCGCGCGAGGCCCGGGTCAGGTGCCTACCGGCAGTACGAAGATCCCGATCGAAGATGCCGACACCCGACTGTGGCTGACGCGGATGGCCGAGAAAGGTTGGACGGCCCCGATGTGGCCGAAAGCCTATGGCGGCGGCGGACTGACGAAAGAACAGTACATGGTGCTGATCGAAGAAATGCGTCGCATCGATGCACGCAGCCCACTGATGGGCATGGGCACGTCGATGATCGGCCCGACGTTGCTCGAACTCGGTACCGAGGACCAGAAGCGCCGTCACCTTCCGCCGATCATCCGCGGCGAACTTGGGTGGTGCCAGGGATACAGCGAGCCGAGCGCCGGTTCTGATCTGGCGAGCCTGCGCACGCGTGCCGAAGACCAAGGCGATCATTTTCTGATCAACGGCCAGAAGATCTGGACCTCCGGCGCACAGTACGCAGATTGGATGTTCGCGCTCGTACGGACGAATTTCGACGTACCGAAACACGAGGGCATCAGCTTCGTGCTGCTGACGATGAACCAACCGGGCGTAACCGTGAAACCGATCCGGCTGATCAGCGGCACGTCCCCGTTCTGCGAGACGTTCTTCGATAACGCGATCGCGCGCAAGGAGGATCTCGTTGGCGAAGTAAACAAGGGCTGGAGCGTCGGCAAGCGGTTGCTGCAGCATGAACGCTCGGGGATGTCGGCGCTGGTGGGCGGCGCCCGCGTCGAAGGCGGCCCGAACCTCACCGAGGTCGCCAAGTCGTGTATCGGCATCGACCGACGCCACGGCAAGCTCGCCGATGCGGCGCTGCGCGCCGAGGTGCTGCGACACACGATGAACGCTCGGGTATTTCGCCTGACGCAACGCCGTACCGTAGAAGAATCGAATGACGGCGCAACACCTGGGCCGGCAACGTCGATCTTCAAGATGTATGGTACCGAGCTGCAGCAGGAGCGCTCGGCGCTGCTCGTCAAGCTCCGCGGATTCAACGGTATCGGCTGGGACGGAGATGCGTTCTCTGACGACGAGATCGAGGGGATGCGGACATTTCTCGGCGAACGCGCCGCATCGATCTACTCCGGTTCGAACGAGATTCAACGCAACATCGTCGCCAAGCGAGTGCTTGGATTGCCCGATTGAGCGAGCTGCCGACGCCGCCGGTCGCGACACGGAAGTCGTACCGGTTCACGCGCCACGGCATCACCGTCGAGGATCCTTACCATTGGCTGCGGGATCCGGGCTACCCCGAAGTCGCAGATCCCGAGATTCTCACCTACGTCGAGGCCGAGAACTGCTATTTCGAATCCGTGATGGCACCGCAGCAGCCGCTGATCGAGGAATTGTTCGCGGAGCTCAAGGCACGACAACAACCCGACGAAGCCGCGGTCCCGTGGCGGGACGGCGCTTACGAATATCAATGGCGCTACGCCGACGACGCCCAATATCGCATCTGGGTGCGCTGGCCGGTCGGGTTTTGCGATCGCATCGAGACGATTCTGGACGAACCGGCCCTGGCGAAAGGTCTCGACTACTTCAATCTCGGTGGGCTCGACGTCAGCCCGAACGGCCGCTACCTCGCCTACACCACCGATACCGACGGTTCGGAACGCTTCACACTGCACGTGAAGGATCTCTACAGCGGCGATCTGCTGCCCGACACGCTGACCGGCATTGGCGCCGGCACCGTCTGGGCGAACGACAACGCGACGTTGTTCTATGTCGTACTGAGTGAAAACTGGCGGCCATACCTCGCCCGCTCGCATCGCGTCGGTCAAAGCGGCAGTATGGATCGAGACGTCTACGAAGAAACCGGCGGCACGTTCTTCGTCAGCGTCGACAAGACACATTCGGATGCATTCATCATCATCGGTGCCGGCGACCACGTCACGAGCGA
The DNA here is from genome assembly GCA_963812255.1 of uncultured Gammaproteobacteria bacterium. Classification (GTDB taxonomy): domain Bacteria; phylum Pseudomonadota; class Gammaproteobacteria; order Pseudomonadales; family Azotimanducaceae; genus DATJGR01. The sequence goes on from CAWEUM010000005.1 coordinate 908,748, forward strand.
GGTGCGATTCATCCCCGCTGATGCACCCGAGTCGTCACCGAGATTGATCGCGGCGCGACGCGCCAATCATGAATACGACGTCGAGCATCACGGCGACCACTTCTACATTCGCACCAACGATACACACAAGAACTTCCGGCTGGTGCGCGCGCCCATCGCGCATCCCGAAGAGTCGAATTGGGAAACCGTCGTCCCCGGCAGCGACCGCGACTATCTGACGGGACTGGATTGTTTCGCGAATTTTTTAGTGCTCGAAGAACGCATCGACGGCCTCGATCAGATCCGCGTTCGCGACTACGCGGGCGGCGAACACCGGGTCGAATTCCCGGAGGCGTCCTACGATGCCGGTCTCGGCACCAACGCGGAGTATGCGACCGCGGTGTTGCGGATCGGCTACGACTCGATGGTCACGCCGCAAACCGTGTATGACTACGACCTCGCGACCCGTACCCTGATCACGCGCAAGGTGCGCGAGGTGCCGTCCGGTTACGACGCGAGTCGGTACCGAACCGAGCGGCTGCTGGCACCGGCGCGCGACGGCGCCCAGATTCCCATCTCCATCGTCTATCGCAACGATTTCGAGCGCGACGGCATGGGGCCGTTGTATCTGTATGGCTACGGCGCCTATGGCGTCGCGATGTCGCCCAATTTTTCGAGCGCGCGATTGTCGCTGCTCGATCGCGGTTTCGCCTATGCAATCGCGCACATCCGGGGTGGGGACGAACTGGGTTACGCGTGGTACGAGGCCGGCAAACTCGACCGGCGCACGAACACGTTCAACGACTTCATCGACGCAGCGAAATTTCTCATCCAACGTGGCTACACAGGGGCGGGACGAATCGTGGCTGCGGGTGGCAGCGCCGGGGGCACACTGACAGGCGCGGTTGCCAACGATGCACCCGAGCTGTGGGGCGCGGTAGTCTCACACGTGCCGTTCGTCGATGTATTGAACACGATCCTCGACGAGACGTTGCCGCTGACGCAGCTCGAATGGCCCGAGTGGGGCAATCCGATCGAGGACAAGGCGGCATTCGAACTCATTCGATCGTACTCACCGTACGATCAATTGCGCGCCGGTGCGTATCCGCCGATGCTGGTGACGGCCGGATTGAACGATCCGCGTGTGACATATTGGGAAGCGGCGAAATACGTTGCGAAGCTGCGCTCGCTGAAGACGGATCGCAACCCGCTGTTGCTGAAGACAAATATGGGCGCAGGCCATCAGGGCCGTTCCGGGCGCTACGAGGCGCTACGAGAAGTGGCGCAGGAATACGCGTTTCTAATAATGGTTCTTGGAACGCGCTGACGCGCGTGAAGAAGACGGCGCGCCGACGACCGGTCGGACGCGCTTCGTTCCATCTACTTCAGCGAACCAGGCGTGGCACCGAATGGGCCGGCTCGGTTTTCTGTGCCTCGCGCATCCGTCGGCGAATGATGTTCTGGACGATGTTGATAGTGGTCCAATCATGTTCGATCGCGTGGCCGCAGCCGTCGCAATTCATGGGTTGGAGCTCGATCACCTTGCCCAGCAGCGCACTGTACGGCAACCGCACGATGTGCTTGCACCCGCCGCATTCCAGACCCACCGTGGGGTCCAATCCTACGTAGTCCATTACGCACCTCCTTCGTCGAAATGGGACGCGGAGTGTCAGCGTGAGCGCCGAAATCCCGCGCAATTCATATCTCTTTCGTCGAAGGTGCGAAAGCCGTGCCAGGACGGCGCCATGAACGCGTCCATAGCCACCAGACGCGTACCGCGCAGGATGCCTTCTACGCGCGTTGTACGAACCCCTTGTTCGCTTCGTGCAGCGCGTCACGAAACGGCGGCGCGGCAATGCCGATCAACGCCTTCGCCCGGGCCGCGGTCGAGGCATGTTTCAGGTCGGCGATGCCGAACTCGGTGACGACGAGATCGATGTCGGTGCGCAACGCAGTGACCAGTTCGACGCGCGGCACGATCCTCGACACGCTGCCGCCTCGCGCAGTTGCCGTCAGCGCAACGATCGAACGGCCGCCTTTCGACGCCTTTGCGCCGCGCATGAAGTCGACCGATCCCCCGGTGCCCGAGATCTGCTTGCCGGCAACCCATTCGGCATTCACCTGGCCGTGCAGATCGATCTCGACCGCGGAGTTGATCGACACGAAGTTGTCGATGTCCCGTATCACGCCAACCTCGTGGGTATGGTTCGCGCCGCGAAACGCGACATCGGGCCGTCCGGCCAGCCAGTCCAGCAGTGCCGCCGAACCGAGCGCCATGCCGGTGACGTGCAAACCACGGTCGATCGCTTTGGCGCGGCCCGTCATCACGCCGGATTCGATCAACGCCATGCCGCCGTCGTCGATCAGGCCCGAATGCAGACCCAGATCGTTCTTGTCAGCGAGCGCGGCGAGAATGGCCGCGGGAATCGCGCCGATACCGGTCTGGACGCAGTCCCCGTCGCGGATCACAGACGCGACGTGCCGCGCAATCTCGCGCGCGGCGACGTCGGGTACACTAGCACCTAACGGCGTCAGCGCGCGTCGTGTCCGAACCAGACCATCGCAGCGCTCCAGCGAGAGCAATGGACAACCCGTCGGCGCAATGAATGCATCGTTGACCTCCACGATCAGTGTTCGCGCGTTCGACATCGCGGCGGCGGCGAAATCGATATTCGGTCCAAGCCGCAATCGCCCATCGCGACCGTACCCGGCCTGCAACAGCACGACGTCGAACGACTGCCCGGCGATGTAGTCGTACACCGCACGCATCTGCATCGGCAGGAATGCAACACGCCCCTGCGCGAGTCCGTCGGCGAGCTGCGGCGCCATGAAGAAACACTCGACGCGCGCCTGAGGATGCAGCGCCGACAGATCGTGTCTGTTCAGTGACGCCAGCGGAAACTGAACGAACGTCACGCCCGCCGCGCTAGCCGGCTCGGCTGCAATCGCATCGAGCAGCCCGGTCGGCTCGTTCGAGGAACCACCAACATACACGCGCATGCCGTGCCGCAGAATCGAAGGAATCTCGGATGCGTCGAGCCACACACCGGTCATGCGCACTTATTCCGTCACCAAATGCGTCCCGAGTATCCCCATCCCGTGTGCCTTAGACTAGAGTATGCGTCTTCGCAAAGCTGCTTGGGGGGACATCAGCCGTGAACTTCAATATGTTGCTGGCGCGCGTCAAAGCGATTCTGCTGACGCCGCGGACGGAATGGCCGGTCATCGAGGCCGAAACCACCACCGCAGGCGATCTGTACAAGAACTACATCGTTATTCTCGCGGCGATACCGGCCGTTTTCGGCTTCATCAAAGGGAGTCTGATCGGCATCGACGTGCCGCTGATGGGCACGATGCGGGTCGGTATCGGCGCCGGCATCACCGGCATGTTGACGAGCTACGTATTGAGCCTCGTTCAGGTGTTCGTGATCGCGCTGATCGTCGATGCGCTTGCGCCGACTTTCGGAGCCCAGAAGAATCAGTCGCAGGCGCTCAAGCTCGCCGCCTACGCATTCACGGCCGCGTGGGTTGCCGCGCTGGGCCAGATCGTTCCGTGGCTCGGTGGCCTGATCGCGCTGATCGGGGGCCTCTACAGCATCTATCTGTTCTATCTCGGTTTGCCGGTGCTGATGAAATGCCCGCAGGATCGAGCCGTCGCGTATACCGCCGTCAGCATCATCGTCGCGATCGTGCTCGGGATCGTGATCGGGATCGGGGTCGCTGCAATCACCGGTACCGGTTCCGGAATCGGATCATCACATCCTGTTTCCAGCTCCGACGTTCAGTTCGACAAGGACAGCCCGATGGGCAAGCTGAACGACTGGACGCAGAAGATGGAGAAAGCATCCAAACAGGTCGAAGCGGCACAGAAATCCGGTGATGCGTCGGCCCAGAGCGCGGCGGTTGGCCAGATGCTCGGCGCGGCACTGGGCGGCGGTAAAGTCGAAGCGTTGGCGCCCGACAAGCTGAAGCCGTTCGTTCCGAATTCGCTCGGCGGGCTGCCGCGAACATCCATCTCGGTGCAACGCAACGGCGCGATGGGCATGCAGATATCTGAGGCCGAAGCGACGTATTCCGACAAAGCCGGCCATACGCTGAATCTCGACATCACCGACACCGGATCGGCCAAGGGCCTGATGGCCCTCGCGGGATGGGCGTCGATGCAGGAAGACAAGGAAACCGATAGCGGTTACAGCAAAACCTACAAGAGCGACGGCCGCATCATCCACGAACAATGGGCCAACACCGGTCACGGCGAATACGCCGTCGTCGTCGGGGATCGCTTTACCGTCAAGCTGACCGGCGACGCCAAGTCGTTCAACGAACTGAAAAGTGCATTGAACGACGTCGATCTGTCCGGTCTGGAGGCCATGAAAGACGAAGGCGTGGCGAGCGACGACGACTAACGATCCCGACTCCGGCGCGCTCGCGCGGTTCCATCCACACACGCGCGCGTGGTTCGAATCGGCCTATCTCGCCCCAACCGACGTTCAGGCGCGTAGCTGGCCGCTGATCGCCGCAGGTCGGCACACGCTGATCACCGCGCCCACGGGCAGCGGCAAGACGCTGACGGCATTCCTGTGGGCGCTCGACGCGCTTGCCGCGGGGCGTTATTCATGCGGCGCCACGCGAGTATTGTACGTCTCGCCGTTGAAAGCGCTGAACAACGACATTCAGCGCAATCTGTTCGACCCACTCGGCGCGCTACGCGCGCGCTTCGAAGACGCCGGAGAAGCATTTCCGTCGATCCACGTCCAGGTCCGTTCCGGCGATACATCGCCCGGTGACCGTCAACGGATGCTGCGACGCCCGCCGGAGATCCTGATCACGACGCCAGAGAGTCTGGCGTTGCTGCTGACGAGCGCGCGCGGGCGGGCGTCGCTGGCAGGTATCGAAACCGTGATCCTCGACGAGATTCACTCGGTGGTCGAAAGCCGACGCGGCACCGTACTGATGACGTCACTGGAACGCCTCGGACGCAGCGCCGGGGAATTCCAGCGCATCGCGCTATCGGCCACCGTGCATCCACTGGCAACGATTGCCGCGTTCGTCGCAGGGTCCGATGCCGGCCATCTACCCAGACCGATCGACATCATCGAGGGCCGCGACGAAAAACAGATTCGGTTCAGCGTCCGCTTTCCGTCCGGCGTGCGCAGCGCACTCGATGCCGGACACAAGATCTGGGACCCGCTGACCGATTCGTTCAGAACGATCATCACCGACAATGCCGCCACGCTGTTTTTCACCAACAGCCGACGCCTCGCCGAACGGATCACACTGAAACTCAACGAGCGCGAATCCACGCCGATCGCGTACGCGCACCACGGCTCGCTGGCGCGCGAGATCCGCGCCGCGGTCGAAAGCCGTCTGAAGGCCGGCGAGTTGCGCGCAATCGTCGCGACGAACTCGCTCGAGATGGGCATCGACATCGGCAGTCTCGACGAAGTGGTGATGATTCAGGCGCCACCGTCGATCGCGTCAGCGTTGCAACGCATCGGCCGAGCCGGGCACAAGGTGGGCGACATCAGCCGTGGCATGTTGTTTCCAACCCACGCGCAGGATTTCGTCGAAGCGGCCGCGTTGGCCCAATGCATCGAAGCACGCGACCTCGAACCACTCGTGCCCATCGAAAACCCGCTCGATGTACTCGCACAGCTCATCGTGTCGATGACAGCCTCGCAAACGTGGCGTACCGACGACGTCTATGCGTTGCTGCGGCAAAGCTATCCCTACCGGACACTACCCCGCGAACAATTCGACCTGGTCGTTGAAATGCTGGCGGGGCGTTATGCCGGATCGCGGTTACGCGATTTGAAACCGCGCATCGTGTTCGATCGCATCGAACAGACGGTGCGCGCCACGAAAGGGGCTGTGTACGCACTCTATAGTTCCGGCGGCACCATTCCCGATCGCGGCTACTTTCATCTGCGACACGCCGACAGCGGCGCGCTGATCGGAGAACTCGACGAGGAGTTCGTCTGGGAAGCGAGGGTCGGTCAGACGTTCGCATTCGGCAACCAAGCCTGGCAGATCAACCGGATCACGCACAACGACGTACTGGCGCGGCCAGCCCGGTCGGCGACGGCCGCGACGCCGTTCTGGCGCTCTGAGCCGTATGACCGAACCTTCCACTACTCGGACCGAATCGGAGCGTTCCTCGAGCGCAGCGAGTCGCAACTCGACCGGCACGATCGCGCCGGTCTTACCGATGAGTTGACTCAACGATGCGGCTTCGAAGGTTCAGCAAGCGACGAGTTGATCGGTTATCTGGAACGCCAACGTGACCACACGGGGGCGGCGCTACCGCACCGCCGTCACGTGGTGATCGAACACATCCGCAGCGGCCCGGGCGGCTATGACGGACCGGACGAAGAGCAGATCGTGCTGCACACATTTTGGGGCGGCCGCGTCAACCGGCCTTATGCGCTCGCGCTGTCTGCTGCGTGGGAACGCGCGTACGGTTACATCCCCGAAGTGCATGTCGACGACAACGCGATCGCTATCCGAAGCCTGGGCGGAATCGACGCGGCACGCGTCATCGATTTAGTCGGACCGACCGGATACGACGCCCTGTTGCGGCGCGCGCTGGAACGCTCCGGCTTCTTCGGCGCCCGCTTTCGTGAGTGTGCAGCGCGTGCGCTACTCGTCACGCGGCAACGCTTCAACCAACGTATGCCGCTCTGGATGAGCCGCATGCACGCGAAGAAGTTGCTGACGACGGTTGCACAGTACGCGGACTTTCCGGTATTGCTCGAAACATTCCGCACTTGTCTCGTCGACGAATTCGATCTCCGGGCGTTACGCCAGCTGCTCGACGAACTCGCGAACGGCGAGATTCGCGTGACTGCGGTCGCATCCAGCGCGCCGAGTCCGTTTGCCGCAAACATCGCATGGGGGCAGATCAACCGCTACATGTACGCAGACGATACGCCAGCGGACGGCGGCGCCAGCGCGTTGTCCGACGACCTGATCCGGGCGGCGGTGTTCGATGCCGGTTTGCGGCCGCGCATCGATCCGACTGTAATCGATGCATTCGTCGCAAAACGTCAACGGACCGCACCGGGGTACGGCCCAACGGATTCCGCCGACCTGTCGGAATGGTTGAAGGAACGCGTGCTGATGACCCAACTCGAGTGGCAGCAGTGCAGCGCGCCGGTCGCCGACGGCGAATCGGCGCTGGTACATTGGCTGGCCTCGGGCGAGCGTCGCTGGGCGATTCACCCGGAACTCGCGCGCAGCGTCAACGAGCACCTATTCGGAAGACTCGATGAACGCCTGACCGACATCGGCGACCCACGCGATGCCAACCAGATGACGCGGGAAATTCTGTCGTTTCACGGCCCGCTGCGGCGGCCCGACATCGTCGCGTTGCTGCCGCTCGATGACGCGCAACTCGACAATGTGCTCGCGGATCTCGTCGACGACGGCGTGCTGGTCGTCGGCACGCTCGTAGCGGCTGACGAGTCGGTGCGTTACTGCGATGCGGACAACCTCGAGATTCTGCTGCGATTGCAGCGCGCGTCGAGCCGGCATCGACTCGAACCGCGCACGCTCGGCGAATTGCCGGCATACCTCGCCACCTGGCAGCGTTTCGACCGACCCACATCCATCGATGCGCTGGCGCAAACGCTCGACCGTTTGCGCGGCTTCGCCGCAGACGTGGACATGTGGCTGAACGATCTGGTCGAGGCGCGCCATCCGGGCGTCGACCTGCGACAACTCGACGAAGCCCTTATCGCCGACGACATGGTCTGGCTGGGCCAAGGCAGCAATACGATCACCGTGATGCCGCTCGAAGAACTCGCACTGCTGCATCGCGACGATTCATCGGATAGACCCGCACTCGAGCCCGCGTTTCGCGATGGAACGGCCCGCTACAGTTTCTTTCAGCTCGCCGACGCCGCCGGCCAGGCAACCGATGCGTTCAACAATGCACTATGGCGTGCCGTTTGGTCCGGCACCGTCAGCGCGGACTCGCTCTCCGTTCTGCGCGCCGGCAGCGCGCGCAAATATTCGCTCGGCACGCCGGCAGCCGCGCCGCTGCAGCACGCCCAACGACGACGCAGCGCACGGCGCCACGCACGCGATGCAAGCCAGGGATGGCCAGGACATTGGTTCCTGTTGCCGCAAACCGAATCAACAGACGACGACCCGCTGACGGCACTCGAAACCGCCAAAGATCGCGTGCGGATTCTGCTGGACCGGTACGGCGTCATCAGCCGCGAGATCGCCAATCGCGAAGGCGGCTGGTTTCGCTGGGCACCATTGTTTCGCGCCATGCGAGTGATGGAGTTGTCCGGAGAAATCGTCGCGGGCCTGTTTTTCGACGGCCTGTCGGGGCCGCAGTTCGCCGCCCCAGCGGCGATCCGTCAGCTACAGAGCGGCCAAAAGATCGAGTCGTTCTGGGTCAACGCAACCGACCCGATCGCACCGAGCGGCCTCGGAATCGACTGGCCGACTCCGTTGCCGCAACGTCGTGCGAGCAACTACCTCGCGTTTCATCGCGGCACCATCGCGCTGGTTGCGGAAAACCATGGACGCAGGCTCGCCTTCGCGGCGGACCTGGATAGCGAAGCCTTCGCATCGGCCGTCGCATTGCTGACGCACCTGCTGGCCGTTCGCCGGCGAATCCCGATCGACAGCATCGACGGTGTCACACCGAACGACAGCCCCTACCTCGCGCGCCTCGCCGACCTGTTCGACGTCTCGCGCGATCATCGCAGGGTCGAGCTTCTGGCAGCCCGCCACTGACCCGCCGAGCTAGAGTTTCCAGTCGCGATACCGCACGAATGCGGGCTCGCTGAAGTTGGACGGCTTCGCAAATTGGAGCGCCAGCCACTCGAACCACTCGGCGAACCGCGGATGAGACTCCTCCACACGCACCGTCTCGATCCAGACGTGTAGCTTGCGCCACAGTACCTCGATCAATCCGCCGGTGAGTTCCTGTGCCAATCGGAACGAAGCGATCCGACGAAACACCAGCAATCCCATCGTCTCGTACATCATGCCGATCTGCAGCGCGGCCTGCTCGGCTTCCGGGCCACGCGAACGCAGTTCGCTCACAGTCACATCATCCGGCAGGTTTCGGACGATTGTCACCGAACGGGAGAACTCCGGGTTGTAGAACGACCGCATCAATTCGACGGCGACGAGATCACGCCGTTGGCCGCGCGCTTCGACCAGTTGAACGATCGCAAATGCGCCGCCTCCCACGATCGTCAGCATACCGAGGATTTGCGCGATATCGGCCCAGACCTCCAGATCATTCAACACGGCATACCCTGAGTCGAAGCAACCGCGCAGAGGATGCCCAACGCCGCCGCATTTCGCGAGCAAATCCTCGGCTTCGAACCGCGTCCCAGAACATCGGCCGGATGTCTGCTAACGTGCGTCATCGTTTCGCCGACACGCCCGCATGGCCAAGACCCCCCTCACCGTCTGGTACGTGACCGAATCCAGTACCAACACGTCGCGAATCGCAGGCATTGAGGCGCTGATCGAGCATCTTCGCAGCGGTTCCGCGCGTGCTCTGCAGGCACACCTCATCGAGGCGATGACGTTGCCGGATGTTGCGCTCGTCGAAAAATGGGACGACGCACTCGCGTCCGAACTGGACGATCTGCCGCGCGTGTGGCTCGACCCGGCGGCAGCGGCGCATGACGAAATCGTGGTAACCGACACGGCGGATACGCTACAGCTCGTCGAGGCATTGGTCACCGCGGTGAATCTCGGCCGCGCCCGACTGATCCGCGACGCCGTCCATTCCGCCCAACGACGCGAAATGGCCGCGCCGCGTCAGCCCCTGCCCGACCTCGACGATTTCGCGCTGCATTTCCAGGCACGCTGGAGCATCGATGGGGCGTCGCTGATCGGCGTCGAAACACTACTGCGATGGAACGGGCTGCCGGTGCCGACCTTGCCGCCGGAGGCGCTGGTGGCCGCCGCCGAGCAACGCGGCGACATCCGGCGTCTGGGCGACTGGATCATCCAACGCGCATGCCGTCATGCCGCGGAGTGGCGATTCGTGTGGCCGACCCCGATGCGCCTGTCGATCAACATCTCGCCACTGCAGCTCGCGGCCGACGATTTCACCGCGGTGCTCACCAGCGCACTCGAAGACAACCGTATTGATCCTGGGCTGATCGAACTCGAAATTCCGCTCGCCGCGCTACCGCGCATCGAACAACGGTACAGTGGAGTCATCGCAGATCTCTACGATCTCGGTGTCGGTTTCGTGCTCGACGGCATCGGTGCCGAGGTGATCGATCCGACGCTGCTGACGTGGTTGCCGGCAACGACGTGGAAGTTCCATCGCGCGCTGATCGAGCGTCTGCCCGAGGATCGTGCCGCTGCCACGCTGATAGGGGCGCTGGTCGACGCCGCCCGATCGCAAGGAATTCTCAGCGTCGCCGTAGGTGTAGAGCACGAGACGCAACGCGTAGTGCTCGAATCACTGTGCTGCGACGCGCTGCAGGGATTTCTGTTCGCCGAACCGCTGGCGCCGGATGAATTCAGCGGTCTACTGGCCGCTCACGCCGAACGTCGTCGAACACGCGCCTGACTCCGGCAGAGGTGATCACCGAAGTTCCTGGCGATTGGGGCTGTGATAGTGTGCCTCGATGCGCTGCGCCTTGTTCACCCACAACGATTGTCTGTTGCACGAAGTCGAGTCCGCTCACCCGGAACGCCCGGCGCGACTCGTCGCGATCTTGAACCATCTGATCGAGACGGGCCTCGACGCCGAACTCGACCACCAAACCCCGAGCCCGGTCGGTCTCGCGGACTTCGATACCATCCACGATCCGGGGTTCGTCCGCTCGCTGTACGCTTCGATTCCGAAACACGGGATCGCGCATATAGACGCGGACACCAGTATCGGCCCGAACAGCATCCACGCGGCGGAGCTGGCGGCGGGTGCGGTACGCGATGCCGTGGAACTGGTGCTCGGCGGTGGCACGCGGCGCGCATTCTGCGCGGTGCGGCCGCCGGGCCACCACGCCGAAGAAGATCAGGCGATGGGCTTTTGCTTCTTCAACAATGTCGCGCTCGGAGCGACGGTTGCCCTCGCACGAGAGGACATCGATCGGGTGGCCATACTCGACTTCGACGTGCATCACGGCAACGGCACCGTCGATATCTTTCGTGAGCGCCCCGAAGTGATGGTCTGCTCGAGTTTCCAGCACCCGCACTACCCGCATCGATTGTTCGATCTGCAACGGCCGAACATCGTCAATACGCCACTGCCCGCGTTCACGAAAGGGACCACATTTCGCAATGCAATCGAACGCGACTGGCTTCCCGCGCTGGCGCGGCACCGACCCCAGCTCATCCTGATTTCGGCCGGCTTCGACGCACACGTGGAAGATCCGCTCGCGCAGCTCGAACTCGTCGAGGACGATTACCGTTGGGTCACCGAATTGATCGTGTCGGAGGCCAATACCTATGCCAACGGACGCATCGTGTCGGTGCTCGAGGGCGGCTACTCGCTCGCGGCGCTTGCCCGCTCGTCGGCGACGCACATCGAAGCACTCCTGACGGGAACCTGACGGCGCAGCGGACGGCAGTCCATTCAAGCCCGCAACGCTTGCTGCCCGCCGCCGTCGCAGTACACGCGCTCACCCGTCAAATACGAATTCCGCTCCGAGACCAGGAATCGAACGACGTTGGCCACGTCTTCCGGTTGGCAGACCCGCCCGAACGGCATCACTGCATCGAGATCGCGCAAATCCTTGACCCCCGCTGACGCTTTCATCAGGCGGCGCCCCATTTCGGTCTCGACCAACCCGGGTGCCACGATGTTGACGCGGATGCCGTGCGGGCGCTCCTCCTTGGCAAGCGTGAACGCCAAGGCTTCCATCGCGCATTTGCCCATGTTGTACGGCGCGCCGTACGCGCCGAGGCTGCGGGTCGCAACGCTCGATATCATCACGATGTCGCCGCGAGACAGTTCACGCATCTTTGGAATCACCAGCTTCGCGAGGTAATGCGGCGCAAACGCGTGACATGCGACCACCCGCTGCATCTCTGCCGGATCCGTATCCGCAACCGCCTGACCGCGGCTGGCGATACCGGCATTGTTGACGAGAATCCCGACCGGACCGAGGTCGGCTTCGATCAGGCCGACCATTTCGCGGTCCTGCTCGAAATCATCGACCGATGCCTGATAAGCCCTTGCCCTGCGACCGAGCGCTTCCACGGCTGCGACCACCTCGGCCGCGGCATCCGCGTCGCGCCGATAATTGACTGCGATATCCGCGCCGTCCTCGGCCAGCGCAAGCGCTATGCCGCGGCCGACTCCGCGTCCTGCGCCGGTGACCAATGCAACTCTTCCTGCTAACGACATGCTCGAGGCTCCCCCTCTCTCCGGTTAATGAAGTGCGACTTACTGACCCTTGAATTTCGCGTCGCGCTTCTCGAGAAACGCCGAGACACCTTCTCGAAAATCGGACGAGCGACCCGACTCATTCTGCAGGCGCGCCTCCAAATCGAGTTGCTGTTCGTAGGCGTTCGTCCATGTATCCCAATACGCGCGGCGGATCAGCGCCAGCGAACGCGGACCGTTCGCCAACTGGCGCGCGACACTCATCGCGCCGTCCATCAGCGCCGCGTTGTCTTCATACAGGCGATTGACCAGGCCCCATTCGAATGCCTTCTCCGCCGGCAGACGCTCGGCCAGCAACGACAACTCCACCGCGCGGCCCCAGCCAATCATCCGCGGCAACATGAACGTGGCTCCGCCGTCGGGGATCAGACCAATCTTCGCAAACGCCTGCATGAAGAACGCATTCTTCGATGCGCAGACGATGTCGCCCATCATCGCGAAGCTCATTCCGACGCCGGCCGCCGCACCGTTTACCGCGGTGACGACCGGCATCTGCAGATCGCGGATCGACAGCAGCAACGGGTGATAGCCGGAGCGCAATCCATCGCCGGCGCCCTGCATCGCGGCGCTGGCGCTGTCGGCGAGATTCGCGCCGGACGAAAAGCCGCGCCCCTCGCCGGTCAGCAGCAAACAGCGCGCACCATTCGCCGGATCGGCAACCTCCTTCACCGCCAGGGTCAACTCACCCAGCATCTGGCCACCGATTGCGTTGAGTACTTCCGGGTGATTGAACTTCAGCACCGCAACATTGCCGTCGAATTCGAGTGATACGCGCTCGTAAGCCATGACGCCCCCTTTGATCGTGTGATTGCCCGCGTTGGGTGCGATGTAAACCGAAATGACCAATACGCGTCGAGAACTTTCGGCTACGCTCGGCTGTGATGGACTGGAATCGCAGGCAGCAATGGAAAAGTTGGCTCTCGGGCACAAGCTGCCTTGGCACAACGATTACCCGCTCGTGCCATCGCGCGTTGCGGAAATTCTCGCCGCTGATCTGACCGATCTCGATCCCGTTGACGTGGTGGGGCTCGGCGAAGGCTGGGATTTCGCCACGTTCGTCGTCAACGGCGACTGGGTGTTCCGGTTTCCGAAACGGCGTCAGGCCGCGCGTCAACTCGCCCGCGAGACGACGTTGCTCGATACGCTCGCTCCGCGACTCGCCGATCAGCCGATTTCGATTCCGCGCTATCGCTATCACGTGCAGAAGCCGGCACTCGCGCCGCTTCCGTACGGCGGATACCCGCTGCTGCGTGGTGAAGCGCTGATCGAGTGTCCGGTCGACTGCGTCGATCGAGTCGAAATAGGCCGCCAGCTCGGCGAATTCCTGGCGCGATTGGGCACCGCCGCGCCGTCACGGCCACCACGCGTGTTTCAGGATTCGTTTGCGTCGAATCTGATCGACTTTCGCCGCGAACTCGACGCAACGATCGATGCGCTGCCTACGGAGATCGCGCACACCTGCGTCGACCTGTTCGCCCGAACGCCACCGCTCGACGCTGGCCCTCCACGCTTTCAGCACGCCGATCTCGGCGCCGAGCACATCCTGATCGATCGCGCGCGCGGGCGGATCACCGCGATCATCGACTGGGGCGATGCCGGCTGGGGCAACCCTGTGGCAGATCTCGTCGGTCTGTGGGCCTGGGGCGGAGACCGAGCGGTGACAGCGGCGCTGCCGCCGTCGGGTCTCACGGTATCACGCGACGATTGGTTTCGACTGCGGATGTGGGGTGCCGCCGCCGCGGTGGGTACCGCCTACTATGGATACACGGACCGACGCGAGGCGCTACTCGCCACCGCACTTGGCTGGCTTGAACGGATGCAACGGGCCGGTCAGCTGGCTGATCCGGCAACACCGGATGTCTGATTCTATTGCCCGGCTTTCGCTGCTGCGGCGATAATGCGTCTCATGGCAGAAACGCTCGCAATAGAATTGGGACTGGCTCGGGTATCCGAAGCGCCGCTGATCGCCCGGATGTCACGCGACTACATCGAACATGGGCTGAATTGGCGTTGGCAGACGCCGCAGATTCGCAATCTGATCCGGGACAGCGAATCGGTCGCGCTGTGTGCGCGAACCCAGCCGCTGCGCCAGTCGGATGCGACCGCGCCGAAGCCGTATCGCGATGGCGATGTGCTCGGTTTCGGCATCATGACCTACGGATTGGACATCGCGCACCTGATGCTGCTCGCGATACTGCCGCGCGCGCGGCGGCGTAACATTGCATCGAATCTGCTCGATTGGCTCGAAGAAACCGCCATCACCGCCGGGGTGAGCCGAATCGAACTCGAGGTCAGGGCGGGCAATACCGGCGCACGGGCGTTCTATCGGGAGCGAGGCTACTACGAGCGCGCATATCTGGCCGGATACTACAGCGGTCAGGAATCGGCGTTCCGCATGGCGCGCAATCTGCGCGTCGTCAACGCTTAGGTCATGAATTCTTGAGCCACAACCAGGCGTGACATCCGCTCTGCCGACTATCCCTTTGAGCGTTGGCACGCTCGCTGCGCCGGAGATTCTGAGCGCGCCACATCATGCGCGCGCGCGCATCATCGACTCGATCGTCGAACAGGGCCTCGACCACGTATTCATCGCAGACCACGTCAGCTTCCACGTCGGCACGGGCATGGACGGACTGATCAACGCCGCGACCCTGACCGCACTGAATCCGGCCCTCAACGTTGTTGTCGGCGTGTACTTGCTCGCATTGCGCCATCCGGTCACGGTGGCACGTCAACTCGCGACGATCGCCGAGTCGGCACCGGGGCAACTGATTTTCGGTGTCGGAGTGGGCGGCGAAGACCGCAACGAAATCGAGATGTGCGGCGTCGATCCGCGCACCCGCGGCCGCAGAACCGACGAATCCCTCCACGTCCTGCGACCGCTGCTCGACGGTCGACCGGTGAGCCACGACGGTGAGTTCTTTCGCTTCGAACGCGCCTGGATCCAGCCGCCCCCGCAGCCGGCCATTCCGATTCTGATCGGCGGTCGTGCGGACGCTGCGATGCGCAGAACGGCGCTGTACGGTGACGGCTGGCTGGGGATCTGGTGTTCGCCGCAACGCTACGCGACGGCGCTGCGCGAAATCGCCGATCGCGCCGCAGCAGCGGAACGGCCGGCACCCGCCCACAACGGCATCCAGCTCTGGGTCGGCATCGACGACGACGCGGCACGCGCGCGCGCCCGACTCGCCAAGGCGATGCAACGGTTTTACCGCATTCCGTTCGAACGCTTCGAAAAATACAGTCCTTACGGCACCGCTGCGGTCGTCGCCGAACACCTCGCACAGTACCGCGACGCGGGCTGTCGATTGTTCAATCTGATGCCGGTCGCAGCCAATCCCGAGGCGGGAATCGCGGCCGTCGCTGAGATCAAGCGGCTACTGTCTTGAAGCCAGGTGCCACCGGCTTCAGACGCATCCTCGATGCCACGCGCTTCACCGTCAGAGGACTCCGCGCCGCGTGGCACACGGAATCGGCATTCCGTCAGGAGTCCCTGCTGGCGGCCGCGCTCGCCCCTTTGGCATTCTGGTTGGGCCGTTCCGCGTTCGAAACCGCGTTCCTGCTCGCAACCCTCGCATTTGTCCTGACGACGGAACTGCTGAATTCAGCGATCGAAGCGGTAGTGGACCGCGCGAGTCCGGAGTTCAACGAACTCGCGGGACGCGCAAAAGACATGGGTTCCGCCGCGGTGTTCGTGAGTCTGGCGATGGTCGTCATTGCGTGGTCGCTGCTTGCGCTGGATCGGTTTCTGCACTGAGCGTCGAATTCTTCTCAACTCAACAACTCGAACGCCCGCGTGACCAGGGGTTCCATCGACAGCTTCGTGACCTCCCAGAGAGGGTCATCGCGCTTACCGCGACGGTGCAGACTCAAGTTGAAGCCGGTGATGATCGCGAACTTGTACGCGGCCAGCGCACGAAACCAGTTGATGTCCGGCAGCGGCTGGCCCCAGGCATCGGTGTACATCGCAACCAGAGTGTCGGGGTCGAGAAAGCTCGGTCGTCGATCCGGACCTCGATGCCACGCGTCCGGATCGCTGAATGTCGCGATCCAGCCGACATCGTTGAGGGTCGCGCCGACGCCGGTCAGTTCCCAATCGATCACGGCAAGCAGCCCGCCGGCAGGCGAGCAGAATAGATTCGCGGTTTGAAAGTCGCCGTGAAACACTCCGACGGGCGCATCCTTCGGCAGACGCTCGAGCAACCGCCGCCGAACGTCGGGCACCCGCGCGAGACGTTCCGGATCCGCTGCACGCTCAAAGAAGCGATCCCAGCGCACCACGTCGTCCTCGAACGGAATCGGGCTACCGAGATACGGCGTCCTCGCGCGCCAATCGATCCTGTGGATGTCCGCCAACGCCGTCATCGCCTGATTGCCGAGATCGCGCAAAACGGCCGGCGCCAGCGCGGCACCCCATTCACCGGGCCCGAGTCGCAGCACATCACCCTGCAGTTTCGGGACGATGAAGTACGGGCAACCAAACCAACGCGTATCCGCACCCGACCAGCGCACCGTGCAATGAGGCACCGCGGTGCCCTCCAGCGCGTTGAGCACTTCGACCTGACGCAGCACGTCGGCGGTCCCCTTCCATTGCACGTTCGGCGGCGGAAGCCGTATGAACCAGCTCTCCACCTGACGCCCGCTTTCCACACTGAAGCCATATGCGAACCCGGCGTGGCCCGGCATCTTGTGCACATCGAATACCCGCACGTTCGCATCGTCATACTGCTCGCGGCAGAACGGCAGCAGACGTTCGCCGAGTTCTTCCAGTTGCATCCGTATCCCCCTTATCTAACCGTTAGAGACTGACGGTTAAACCGCCGCCGCGTCGGGAAATCGATCGCGCAACACCCGTTTCAGGATCTTGCCGCTCGGATTGCGCGGAATTTCGGCAACGAAGGCGACCCCGCGCGGCTGTTTGAAACCGGCCAGGCGGCCGCGGCAGAAATCGATCACCTCCTGCTCGGTCAACGTCTCGTCTTTGCGCACGATGATCGCGAACGGCGATTCACCCCATTTTGCACTCGGCCGACCGATCACCGCGGCCTCCGCGATGCCGTCGTGCGCCATCAGGACGTTTTCGATCTCGGCCGGATAGACGTTCTCGCCGCCCGAAATGATCATGTCTTTGATCCGGTCCTGAATGAAGATGTAACCGTCGTCGTCCATGACTGCGACGTCGCCGGTGCGCAACCAGCCATCGACGATGGTCTCGGCGGTCGCCTCCGGACGGTTCCAATAGCCGGTCATGATGTGCGGTCCGCGCACCAGCACCTCGCCGGGTTCGCCCGCCGCGCAATCGCCGCCGGCTTCGTTCACCACTCGGATGTCGGTATGAAAGAACGCCTTGCCGGTGGAGCCGATCTTCTTCAGTGCATGCTCGGGATCGATCAGGCACGCCGGGCCACAGCTTTCGGTCAAGCCGTAGATCTGATGGATTTCGATGCCGAGCCTTGCGTAGGCCTCGATCAACGGTTCCGGTACCGGCGCCGCACCGCACATGCACCAACGCAGGGATGCGTAATCGAACCGGCCGACATCACCGACCTGCAGCATGAAATTCAGCATGGCGGGTACCGCGAGGCCGCAGGTGATTCGCTCGGTCTCGATCAGTTCCCACGCGCGCACCGGATCGAACGTCCGCATCACGATGCTGGTTGCGCCGCGATAGACGTTCACCGTCAGCGGTGTCAGCGCACCGACGTGAAACATCGGCAGGCACGCGAGATAGCGCTCGTGCTCGCGGTAGTGCGTGGTCGCCGCGATCGTCAGCACGCCCCACATCGCGGTGCTGTGAGTGTGCACCACGCCTTTTGGCAGACCCGTCGTCCCGGACGTATACATGATGTACAGCCGGTCATCGTCGCGAGCCGCCAGCGTTGGCTCAGTGTCCGATGCGGCGTCGCGAAGGCGCTGGTAGCTTTGTGCAAAGGGCGCCAACGGTTCGCGCTCTTCGACCTGCAACCACTGTGCGATGTCCGTCCGCGCGCCGCGCGCGTGCAGCGTCTCGACCGTTTCGAGAAATGCTTCGCCGTACATCAATCGCGTGGTACCGCTGTCCTTCAGGATGAACTCGAGCTCATCTGGAACCAGCCGCCAATTCAGCGGCACGACAATCGCGCCGACCTTGGCGAGCGCAAAATACGCTTCCATGAACTCGGCGCTGTTCATCATCAGCAGGCCGACGCGTTCTGCTTTGACCATTCCCGCGGCGACCAATGCGTTTGCCAGTCGATTGCTGCGCGCGTTGAGTTCCTTGAAGCTCAGCCGAACGTCTCCGGCGCCATCGACATAGGCTTCCGCATCGGGACTCAACAGCGCCCGTTTCGCAAGGAAGGCACCGATATTGTTCTGCATCCCCTGAGCCCCCTTTTTTTCGGACAGTTTAGGACACCCCATTCTGGTCATTTCGAGCGGGGCTGTGAATCGCTCGCGGTTGAAACGGTCGTGTTACAAAAATTCCCAAATTGTGCTTTGCAGCGTGTCGCCGAGATCGTAGAATTCAATCGTTTTTCGGGGTCTCCCCACTCCGAACGACATTATGGCGTGGCGCGGTGTCTCTCTCCCCCTCCTCCCAGCGCCGCGATGACAGTGCCCCCACTGTCACCACGCCATTCCTATTCCACGCGTCCCGTGATCGTGAGCCCTGTACTGGACAGGCTGACATCGCACTGTACAATTCCATCCCCGTCCAGAATCCGAGCGCGTCTTGAGCGAAACCGAGCTGTACCGTATCGGCACGGTCGCCAAACTCACCGGCATCAGCGTCGAATGTCTGCGCGCCTGGGAACGGCGTCACGGACTCGTCCCGGCCGAGCGCGACGGACGGACACGCTACTACAGTCGGGCCCAACTGAAACGCCTCGAAAAAATCAAGGCGCTCACCGCGGACGGGCACCCGATCTCGTCGCTGGTGGAACTCAACGAAGACCAACTCGACGCGCGCATCGATATCACCCGACCGCGCGTCAGCCCGCATCGAGTGCCGCAGGTCGGCCTGGTCGGTCCGAATCTGCTGATCCTCGAGCAGACTGCCGAGGATTCGGACCTCGCCGAAGTCAGCCAACGCTGGGTCGGCATAGACGATTTCATCGGCAGCCGCGCCGCGGAGCGGGCACATCTCGACGTGGTGGCCGTGCAGATTCCAAGCTTGAACGCTGATCATCTGCAGCGCGTTCGTCGCGCGGCGCCCGACTGTAGACTGCTGACGATTTATCAGTTCGCGAGCGCAGAAGCGCGCGGTCGGGCAACCGACCAGTACCATGCGACAGCACTCGCCTGGCCACTGACATGGAACGATCTGATGCGCGCGTGCGCCACGCCCTCCGGGGACACCGCGCGCGCCGGACGCATGGCGCCGCGACGTTACGACGACCACGAGCTCGTCGAGATCGTCAGCCACGCGCGCAACCACGGCATCGATGCGCCGCGGCATCTGGTGACGTTGATCACCGAGTTGAACGCGTTCACCGACTATGCGACGCAGTGCTTGACCGAAACCCGTGAGGTCGAGGTATACGATCGGCTGCGCGAAGACGTGTCCTACGCTCGCGCGCAACTCGAGCGGGCGCTGACCGCATCGGTGGAAACGCGTCCAGTACCGGTCAAATAGATCTGTACAAATTGTGTACAGATTTGCTTGACATCCATGTTGTACTGTACATAATCGCCACACCCGCTTTTGGCGTGCGTACAACTTCTTGATGCAGTCCTCCCTTTCAAGTGTCCTTCCCCCAAGAAGTGAAGTTGTCTCGCCGGCTGCCGCCGGCGACACGCCCTTTCATTCCTGTTCCCGTTTCGAGTTCCTGCCGAGGAGGCTAGTCGGCGCTAAGGGTCGATGAAGCGGGTCGGGCATTGCCCGGCAGCACCCGCGCCTCTTCGGACCAGACGCACCCGGACAACGTACTCGATCAAACCGAAGTGACTGCGTTTTTTCGTCACGCGCGTGTGCGAGACTTCCCGCCATGTGCGGACGGTCGATCCCATTTCGAATCACGCTGGGTGCCTGCATCGCCGTGCTTTCCGGTTGCGGCGGTGGATCCGGTGGTGGATCCGAGTCGGGCGCAACTACAAACACGCCCCCGCAGCCGGCGTTCACCGTGACGCCGACCAGCGGTCCAGCACCACTCTCGGTCGCGTTCGACGGCAGCAGTTCGAACGATGTCGACGGCACCATCTTGAACTATGTCTGGCACTTCGGTGATGGTCCGGCCGAGGCCGTCGGCGCCCACGTAAGCCATGTGTTTTCCGACCCAGGCAATTTCACCGCGCAGTTGACGGTGACCGACGATCGCGGTGCGAGCGCCTCGCGCAGTACAATCATCAAAGTGACGCCGGCCAGCGGCACGTTCACGCTATCCGGGCGCATTCAGATCCTGCCGTCCAGCGCGGTAGATGCCGACGTCAACGACCCCGCCGCACCGCTGGTACGCAACGACACATTCGCGCAGGCACAACCTTTGCCGAACCCGGTCAGTCTCGGCGGCTATCTGAATCTCCCTGGTGCAGGCCGATCCGGCGCGCTGTACGACGGCGGCGACGTCACCGACAAATATCAGATCAGCTTCGCCGGCAACGAGACCGTACTGCTGTCGATCTCGAACCCCAACGTAGACGTTTCGATGTTGCTCCTCGACGCGAGCCAGACCGTCGTCGACGCCACCGTCGTCAGCGGCAGTTCCGGCGCATTGCCCGCACCCGCCGCCGGGGACTACTTCATCGAACTCGACATCGACGGTGCGGCCGGGGACGCCGCCGCGACAACCTATGTGTTGAATGTGGGTCAGACTGCGTCGGCAAACGCGTTGAACCGTAATCGCACCCTGCCCGCCCGCGCGTCCGAGGAGTTCGTGTCGGGAGAAATGATCGTTCAAGGCGGCGACCCGGGTGATCCGGCGCTGCACCGTATCGCCGGCAGCGGCGCGACGACGTTATTCCGTATCGACGCCACGCCACCGGCCCCGGCCATCCGCAAGCTCGATGGCATACGCGCCGGCGCGCGCGCCCCGGCCAGGCTCGCGCGCAACTACGAAACGCTCGCTGCCATCGCCCGCGTTGCTCGACGACCGCGTGTGATTCACGCCGAACCGAACTTCGTCCGCCACGCCAGCCGCGTACCGGACGATCCGTTCTTCGCCTACCAATGGAACTATCCGAACATCAATCTGCCGCTCGCGTGGGATCTGACGCAGGGTTCGGACCGGGTCATCGTGGCCGTTATCGATACCGGCGTGCTGCTCGACCATCCTGACCTGCGCGGTCAACTGATCCCTGGCTACGATTTCATTCGCGATCCAGCCCGCGCACGCGATGGTGACGGCATCGATGCGGACCCGAACGATACCGGCGACCTCGGTTTCGGTGGATCCAGCACGTTTCATGGCACGCACGTAGCCGGGACGATCGCGGCGCACAGCGACAACGGTGATGGCGTTGCCGGCGTCGCGTGGCAAGCGCGAATCATGCCGCTGCGCGTACTGGGCGTGAATGGGGGCACCAGTTACGACGTCATTCAATGCGTGCGCTACGCGGCGGGTCTGTCGAATGATTCGAAAACGCTGCCGGTGCAGCGCGCCGACATCATCAACCTGAGCCTGGGCTCGAGTGCGTCGTCACAGGCGGAGCAGAACGCATTCGACGAGGCGCGCGCGGCCGGCGTCATCGTCGTTGCCGCAGCGGGCAACGATGCCTCGAGCATCCCGTCATTCCCGGCGGCATACGCCGGGGTCGTCTCGGTCGCCGCAACGACGATCACGCGATCTCGCGCGGCGTATTCGAACGTCGGACCCAGCATCGACGTCGCGGCACCCGGCGGCAACTCTGCGACCGACATCAACGGCGACGGCATCGGCGACGGCGTAGTCAGCACCATCGGCGACGACTCCGATGGCACTGTTACATTCGGCTACGCAGCGCTGACCGGTACGTCGATGGCCGCACCGCACGTCGCCGGTGTGGCCGCGTTGATGAAATCCGTATTTCCCGGCCTCACGCCGGCACAATTCGATGCCGAACTCGCCGCCGGTGATCTCACCGACGACCTCGGTGCGCCGGGCCGCGACGATCTGTTCGGCTATGGCCTGATCAACGCACAGAAGGCCGTGAACGCGGCCGTGGTCCTCGCCAGTGGCGCGGGCGTTCCAGTCGATCCGGTACTCGCGGCGGCGCCGGCATCGGTTAATTTCGGTGCCTTCGATACACACTTCGACGTGGAGTTGCGCAATGCCGGCGCCGGTAGCCTCAGCGTTGTCTCGCTCGCGTCGAATCAGCCGTGGCTGCGGGCCGAAGCGCTCGACGTCGACGCAAACGGGTTGGGCAGCTATCGGCTCAGCGTCGATCGCAGCCTGGTCGCGAGCGACGGCACATTCACCGGTGTCGTGTCCGCCACTTCGAGTGCAAACCCGCTCGACATCGGTGTCGTCATGCAACGCGTCAGCGCGAATCCGAGCGCCAACGCCGGTCTGCACTACATATTGCTGATCGACATCGTCACCAATCTGGTCGTGAATTCGGTCACCGCGAACGCCATCAACGGCGAATACGACTACACGTTCAACGACGTCGGCGCCGGCCAATACTGGATCTATGCCGGCAGCGACGCCGACAACGACAATCTGATCTGCGACGCGGGTGAGGCGTGCGGGGCATTTCAGACACTCGATGCGCCGCAACTGCTCACGATCAACGGCGATCGCAACAACCTCGATTTCATCAGCGGATTTACGATCAATTTGTTCGACTCGACGCTCGAGACAGATACCACCAGTGCATTTTCGATCCATCCCCCCACGTGGTCGCATGCCGAGCGCGCGCCGTCCGGATCGAAGGCAGGACCCCCATGATGCGCCGCAGCATTCTCCGTACCCTGTTGTTCGCCGTATCGCTGTGTGCCGGCGGCTGCACCAACGCTCACCACGTAGACGTCATGACCGTGCTCACGCGCGGCCATTGCGACTCGGCGAAAACCGGCGTGCACCTGATCGACTTCGCGACCTTGGCCACGTTTCGCGGCACCCATCTCATCGGCATGACCGAGTCGCATGAGACGACCACGCATCCCGCGCACCTCATCGCGATCGTTCCGGCGCAGTATCCAACCGCTGGCTACCGAGTGAATCTGTTGGACGGCACCGCGCTGACGGACAAGCGGCTCACGATCAACGTCGCGATCGAGCGCCCACCGGACGGCGCGATGCTGGCGCAGATGATCACGCAGCCGTGTCTGGTGGTTGGGATCGCCGACCCCGCGGTCAGCCGCGTTCGCGTGATGCACGAGGCCGAGGTGCTCGGTGAGGTCGAACTCCCCTCCGCCGAGTAATCTGCGCCGCCACGCTCCTACTCGGAGATCAGTGCCAGCGCCGCTTCAGCACGACGCTGCACGCTCAGTTTGTAGTTGTCGAGGTTCATGTCTCGATTGGCGCCCATCGCACCGACCAGATAGCGCTTGTACACGCCTTGACCGATCGCGGCGAGGCGCCAGTGCGAGAACGCACGGTAATAATTGATGCCGGACAGATCGCGGCCAGTGGCGGCTTCGTAGCGCGCGCGCAACTCGTCTCGTGTTGGAAAGCCGCCCGCTGCGGTGGGCGATTGATCGCCCTGACCCGCCTCTTCCACTTCCTCCGGCGACGCCCAGGCGTTCATCAGGTACCCAACGTCGGCCAACGGATCGCCCAGGGTACACAACTCCCAATCGAGCACCGCGAGTATCCGTGGGCCCTGCACGATCATGTTGCCAAGGCGATAATCGCCATGAACGATGCCGCTACCGATCTGCGCCGGCACCTGCTCTTCCAGCAACCGCCGCGTTTCCTCCATCGCGGATACCTCGTGAGTCTTCGAGGCTTCCCACTGTTTTGTCCAGCGTTTCAGTTGGCGCGCCAGGTAGGCCTCCTTGCGCCCTAGATCGCCGAGCCCCACTTGATCAGGATCCAGCCGATGCAACGTCGCAAGCACGTCGATCACGTGGAATCCCAACGCGCGGCGATCAGGCAGCGATAGCGCCCGAGTGACGGTGGAATCGTTCAGCACCAGTCCATCGACGAACTTCATGATGTAGAACGGCGCGCCATTCACCGTCTGATCGCTGCAGAGCCCGTAGGTCGGCGCAACGGGCACCGAGGTCGACGCCAGTGCGGCAATGATCTTGTGTTCGCGACCCATATCATGGGCGCTTTCCAGAACATGTCCGAGCGGCGGACGCCGCAACACGTACGCGTTGCGGGCACTGTCTTCGCATCGATAGGTGAGGTTCGAATGGCCGCCGGTAATCAACGTGTACTGCATCGGTGGTTCGAGCGCGGGCACATGCGCTTCGAGCCATTGCGTAACGCGTTCGTGGTCGATCCCTTCCAGCATCCTGTCCCCCCAATCCGGTTTTTTTCCATCGCGCAACCTACCGCTGCCTATAATAGCGGCTTTTGTTTCGGTTGAACCCATGCTCCCAGCTCCGCCGCACGCTGCGATCATCGGCACATCGGTGTCCGGAATGGCCGCGGCACTCGCACTCGGATTACGCGGATACACGATCACGTGCATCGAACGCGACGCCACGCCGCTGCCGCGCGACCATCTCGATGCGTTCGAGAAGTGGGATCGGCGCGGTGCGGCACAAACGCGCCACAGTCACGTGCTGTTGGCACCGCTGGTCAAACTGATCAAGACGCACGCCGCGGATTTTTACGACAGGCTGCTCGCAGCGGGTGCGGAAGAACTCGGTTTTCCTGAACTGGCTCGCGCAACGTTCGGCGACGTCGCGTTGCAAGCCGGTGATGAAGACATCTGCTTCCTCGCGTGTCGCCGCGTCGTGTTCGAATATCTGTTGCGTCGCTACATCGCCGAGCGCCACGACGTACGCATTGTCGAAGGGGCGACGGTGACTGGGCTACTCGCGGATACTTCCCGCCTGCTGCCGCGTGTCACCGGTGTGCGTTTCGAACAGGCATCGCGTTCGTCAGAGCTTCAAGCCGACGTCGTGATCGATGCGAGTGGCCGCCACGGTGATGGTGATGCGTGGCTGGCTGCAATCGACGCGCAGAAACCCGAGCAACAATCGTCGCCATGCGGCATCTTCTACACGTCGCGCTTCTATCGACTCAACGACGATGCCGACTATCCGGAGCTCGACGGCCGCAAGTCGACCGCCGGCGGCGTACAGGGCGTCGATCTCGGCTATCTGAAGGCCGGCTTGTTCCGCGCCGACAATCGCACCTTCTCGATCACGTTGGCGGCGGATCCAGAAGACAAACCGATGCGCGCAGTTGCCCGCGAGCACGAATTCGAAATCGCCGCTTCGAACATGGAAGCGACCAGGGCCTGGGTCGACCCCACCACCTCGGAGCCGATCAGCAAGGTGTACCTCTACGGCAACCTGAGCAATGTTCACAAGCGGTTCGTTCGCGATGATGTTCCGGTTGCGCTGAATTATTTTGCGATCGGCGATGCGCACGTTCACACCAACCCGATTTCGGGTCGCGGATGCGCGTTGGGCTGGGTGTCCGCGTTCGAGTTGGCGGAGGTACTCGCCACGGAGGCAGACCCGGTGCGGCGCGCCATCGCATACGAAACGCGCGTCGATACGCAGATCCTGCCGTGGTTTCGGCTGCAGGTCGGTCAGGATCGGCAATCCATCGAGATCAACAAGGCGCTGCAACGCGGCGAAGATCCTTATGCCTTCGTGCGACGAGACGGTTCAATTGACGAGGCTAAACAACGCCTGGCGATTTTTCGCAAAGGCATCGGCGCAGCTGCACGCAAACATCCGGAGGTACTGCGCGCGCTGTTCCGGCACACCAATCTTCTCGACCTGCCCGATGCGCTGTTCGCGCGCGACGATCTCGTCGGCAAGATTCTCGCGTGTTACGAAGAACACAAACACGAAGAGCTGAAACTGGGGCCGACGCGCGACGACATGCTCGCGCTGTTTGCCGCGGCGCGCTGAGCGAGTGACAGACGCATGAAGAAAATCTTTCTGGCCATGCTCGCAACCGAGACCAATACGTTCTCGCCGCTGCCTACGGGTTGGAACAACTGGCGTGACACCGTATTGCGGCGGCGCAGCGAGCAAGATCCAACGATCTCTCGTCGCCAGACCGTCTACGGACCGCTGTTCTCGCGCCTCGATGCACGCGGTTGGACACTCGCCCCCGGCTTGCAAGCATTCGCCGTTCCCGCTGGAACCACACCGCGCGCGGTGTATGAAGCGCTGCGTGACGAATTGCTCGACGACCTCGAAGCCGCGATGCCCGTGGATGCTGTGCTGCTGTTTCTGCACGGCGCGATGGTCGCTGACGGCTACGACGACTGCGAAGGCGACATTCTGACGCGCGTGCGCGCGCGTGTCGGACGAGACATTCCGATCGGTGCGGAACTCGACCTGCACTGCCACGTGACGCCGACGATGCTCGACACCGCCGACATCCTCGTCGGCTACAAGCACTATCCCCACACCGACACCTACGATCGCCTGCAGGACCTGTTCGAGATCGTCGCAGACACCGCCGAAGGGAAGGTGCGGCCGACAATGGCGAGCGCGCCGTGCAAGATGATCGGCATGTATCACACCACCCGTGAGCCGATGACAGGCTTCGTCGAGCGGATGTACGCGCTGGAACGCGAACCCGGTGTACTCAACGTGTGGCTTGCGCACGGTTTTCCATATGGTGATGTCCCCAGTATCGGTGCACACGTCGTCGTCGCGACCGACAACGACCCCGCCCGGGCGCGCGATCTGGCGCGAGTGCTGCGCGACGAGTTCTTTGGGATGCGCGAGGCGGTGTGCAGCGAACATCTGAGCATCGATGCGGCGCTGAACGCGGCGCTCGAGGACGGCCGCGCGCCGATCACGATCGCCGACACAGCCGACAATACCGGCGGCGGCGCACCGGGCGATTCGACGTTCTTTCTCGCTGCACTGATCGAACGCAACCTCGGCAACGTCGCACTCGGCCCGCTATACGATCCGATCTCAGTGTCGGTGTGCCAGGACGGCGGTATCGGGGCGCGCCTGCGGTTGCGGATCGGCGGTAAGCTCGGTGCAGAATCCGGCGAACCGATCGACGTCGAATGCACCGTCATCGGTCTGTCGAATCGCGTCGTGCAGACGCTGAACGGCGGCCCGTCGAGCCTCGGTGCATGCGCCGGAGTACGAATTCATCTCGAGACGGACGAGGACGGCATCGACGTCACGTTGACGACCCGACGCGTACAGGCAGGGTCACCGGAGCTGTTCAGCGGTGTAGGCATCGACCCCACGCGCAAGCGCATCATCGTCGTGAAGTCGACGCAGCATTTTCATGCCGGTTTCGCGCCCATTTCGGAACGCGTCATCTACACCGGGGATCGAGGCGCGCTGGCCGCGGACATGCGCACGATCCCATACCGCCGCGTCGCAACGTCCGACTACTGGCCGTTCAACCCATCACCCGATTTCGGTGATTGATGGCGCACCCGATGCGCCTTGGCAGCATCTTTCGCCCCATTGCCTGCATGTGGTGCGTGGCAGGCTCGCTCGCAGTGTTTGCAGCGGAGCCCGGTAGCGATCCGGGTAGCGGCGTCCTAACGACCACCAACGGCCGCGAGACTCATATCCGCTACGAGGATTTGACGTTCACGGGTACCGCGCGATTCGTGTGGCCCGATGGACGCAGCTACTCGGGCAACTTTGTCGACGGCCATCCTCAGGGTCACGGCATCGAGCAGTATCCGGACGGCAGCAGCTACGACGGCGACTGGGTGGACGGCCGCCGGGACGGCGAAGGCACATTGAATCTGGCCGACGGCAGCCGCTATGACGGACAGTTCGAAAACGACGCCCGTAGTGGAACCGGCATGTTCCAAAGTCACGCGGGCCGTTATCAGGGCCAGTGGTTGAACGACATGCCGCAGGGCATGGGCCATTTTGCCTACACCGACGGGGCGTTCTACGACGGCTACTGGGGCGCGGGCCGCCGTAACGGTGAGGGAATCTATCGCAGACCCGACGGCTCGCGCTACGAAGGCGACTGGCGCAACGACACACCGGACGGGTTCGGACGTCTCATTGAGGCCGACGGCTTTACCTACGTGGGCGCATGGCTCGAGGGCGAACGATCTGGCTATGGCGCGATGGAGATCGGTGACGCATTCGGCTACGAAGGCACCTGGGTCGCGAACGTGCGCCAGGGCTACGGCCGCGAATTGCGACCCGACGGCAGCGAGTACGTCGGCGAGTGGCACGACGATCAACGCAAAGGCAACGGCATTCTGAAAACACCGAACGGCGCCTCTCACGACGGCCACTGGGAACACAATTCGCCCGCCGGTTCCGGCACGCGAGTATCCGCCGAAGGCATCACGATGACCGGATCGTGGGATGGCGATCTGATCGCTAGCGGTTCCGTTAAGCTGCCGAGCGGTCTTGGCTACGACGGAAAACTTTACGACCCGGAGACGAAGAGCATCGATCCAACGTTTCGTGCGTGGCTCCAACGGGTCGCGAATCAAGGCGACGTCGATGCCGCACTGCTGCTTGGTCAGGCATACCGATTCTTTCAGCAGCCGACACCCGATCGCGCAAACGCGATTCTGTGGTACGGACGCGCAGCCGACGGCGGGCTAGCCGAAGCGCAGTATCAGCTCGCCCAATTGCTGTTCGAAGACTCGAAATCCCAGCAACAGGGGATGGCGTTGCTGATGGCTGCGGCGGCACAAGGTTACGCGGCCGCGAATGCACGGCTCGGGGTGTTCTACCAGCTCGGCACCTATGTGGAGAAAGATCACGTTCGTGCGCGGCAGTACTACGAAATTGCGACTGCGGGCGGCGACCTCACCGCCCGCAACAATCTCGCCTGGCTGCTCGCGACGAATACAAACGCGGGCCTGCGCAACGGCCAACGCGCGGTTGCATTGGCGCAGCCGCTGGCCGTGCTCTACGGCGCCTGGGGCTATCTCGACACGCTCGCAGCGGCGCAAGCTGAAGCGGGCGAGTTTGCCGCAGCGGCGCGCAGCGAGCGCAAGGCTCTGGCGCATGCCGGGTCCGACACAAGTGCGGCGGCGTTGCAGGCGCTGAAGCAGCGGCTGACACTGTTCGAGCGCGACGAACCCTACCGCGAACCCTGACGGAGTATCTCTTGACAGACAAACAAGACGTGCCATGGCCGTTCATACCGACCGCGCGCAACATCGAGATCGTCGGCGCCGACGGCGCCTATCTCGTCGACCGCGACGGCGCGCGCATTCTGGATGCGGCAGGCGGCGCGATTGTCGCGAACATCGGCCACGGTCGCGACAGCGTGGCGCAGGCCGTCTACCACGCGACCAAGACAACCACCTATGTCGTACCGCCGTGGCTGACGCCCCAACGCAAAGCGCTGATCGAGCGCTTGCGCGCCGATTGGCTGCCGCCGCGCTTCGACCACATCCATCTGACCTGTGGCGGCTCCGAGGGCGTCGAGACCGCGATGAAGATCGCGATTCAATCGCATGCCGCACGCGGCGCACCGCAGCGTACCAAGATCATCGGCCGTTCGGTTTCATATCACGGAACGACGCTCGCAACGACTGCGGTCGGCGGCCACACGGCACGCAAGAAGGGTCTCGCACATGTACTAGGACTCTATCCCAGCGTCCCAACACCGTATCCGCTGCGCTGTCCACTCGGACCCAATCATCCCGACGCGGGACGCTATTACATCGATGCGCTGGCGCAGGTCATCGAGAGCGAGAGGCCCGATACCGTCGCCGCGTTGCTCGCGGAGCCGATCAACGGCTCCAGCGGCGGCGCGATCGTCCCCCCCGACGACTATTGGAAGGGGGTTCGTGATCTCTGCGACGCGCACGGCATCCTGCTGATCCTGGACGAAGTGATGACCGGGTTCGGCCGCACCGGTACACGATTCGGCTTTCAACACTGGGACTTCGAGCCGGACATTTTCGTTTCCGGTAAGGGGCTCGCCGGGGGCTATGCACCCATCACCGGCGTATTCGCGACGTCCGAGATCGCCGATCCGATCGCCGAGGCCGGCATGAACGTGATGTTTCATACCTTCGGCGCACATCCTGCTGCGTGCGCAGCCGCCGACGAAGTGCTGCGCCTACTGACGGAGGAACACCTGCTGCAACGCGTGGCGACTACCGGCGAAGTGCTGCAGAAGCGTTTGCAGGACGTACTCGGCAATCATCCGCATGTCGCCGAAGTGCGAGGCCGTGGATTGCTGCAAGCGATCGAGATCGTCAAAGACCGCGCGACCCTCGAGCCGTTCGATATCTCACACAACGTTACCAGCCGCGTGATCGGTGCGGCATTGAAGCGGGGTGTGTTTTTTTATGGCGGCGGCACCGGCGATGTGCGAGACATCGTGTGCATGGGGCCGCCGTTCATCATTGGCGACGAGGAAGTTGAAATGATGGTGCGGGTGTTGTCGGAGAGTTTGGATGAGGTGTTGGGGTGAGGATCCGCTAGCCTGGCGCGAGCCACTCGGCAAGATCCCAACCCAGCATGAGTTCGAGTTGTCTGATCTCGAACTGAAACGTTTCTCTCAACAATTCCAACGCCCGAGGATCGATTGGCGCCTCATACACGCCCACGTGATGATCCTCCGGTGACGCATTCGCATACACCTCCGGATCGACACCTAGGAAGTGGGCGACGGACATGAGTGTTTTTCGCGGCTCACGTCGGAGATCATCTGATTTGAGGACCAACACATGTTCCCTTGGAAAGTAACTCCAGAGCCTTCGCAGTTGCTCCGAATAGAAGCCCCTGTCCATGTAGGAATAATGGATGTGCTGGTAGGGCAGGGTTTCCCGGCAGCGATGCCGCTCCGCAGTGAGCGCGTCGTAAAACGATAAGGGATCGTTGCGCCAACTTCGCTCCATGGTCCAGTGAGAGAACGCGCGTTCGATCGGATTGCGCAGCAACGCGATCAGTCGCGCATTGGAGTTGTAAGCCCAGATCCGACGCGGCGCGTCACGCCAGTAGAGGTAAACCGGCGTGACTTCTCCCCGGATCAGATCCGGCCTTTTCCGGGGAAACCGTGCGTGATAAGCGTCGTGGGTGACGACCGACGCCGCGAAGTGCCGCTCATCGTCGAAATAGTGCGCCTCTGGCGACTCATACAATCCGATGTTCGGATGCCGATCCAAATACGCGCGCAATGCTGTCGTGCCTGCCTTTTGAGCCCCGACGACAAAGAAATCTGCGGGGGAATTCTGATCGACCGAAACGTCCACGTGAGCATATCCAGGCAACTACGCGCCCCTCTCAGGCGCGAGAGGTTTGAATCGAACCTCCGGTTGATGCGTGTCGGACACCCGTTGTCGTAAAAAATCCAATATACTCACACATCTCGGATATATCATTCGCAGATCGATGGCCCGAGACTTGGTTTAATCGTCGCCATTGACGATAGACATACCTCTCCCAACCCGAAGGAAGTTTTCATGAGACGGATTTGTTTGCTTCTTGCTATTCTGCTGCCGGTCGGATTTGCCAACGCAGCCGACAGTAATGTCACGATCGAAACGTTCAACAGCAACCCCGCCCTTCGTGTGGCGACGGCAGGTACCGCAACGCTCACTCGCAGTTCCAATATCTATCGAGTCAATCTGAACGCCGCCGGCCTAGAAGCGGGTCACGCGTATACGCTCATCATCATGAATTTCAACAATCCCGGCGCGTGTAAACTCACGACGTTCCCAACGTGCGACTTCGTCGCCGATTCCGCCGGCCTCGGCGGCAACCCTATCGTCACCCCAACCATTGCGTTTCTCACTGGTGGTCAAGCTGATTCGAATGGCAACGCAGCCTTCAACGGCAAGCTCGAAGCAGGTGCAGTAGGCCTCTCGGGTCGCCAGGTCATAGAAGGTACCGGTGCCTACAATATGTCCGGCGCCACTGTCCAAGTGTTGATTCGTGACATGGGCGTCGCGGGTGGCGGCGGCGTTGATCCGTTCGCGCAGATTTCCGACATCTATGCAGGCTGTACGGGGAACGGCGGAACGAATATCTGCAATCCAAAGCAAATCGTGACCTTTACTCCGTAACACCCACTGCTGCTACGACCATGAAGGCCCGTCCGAGACATCGGCGGGCCTTCGTTCTATTGAGTTCAAGCTGTCTCGGGAACAAACGTCAGCATCTTCTGGCCCCTCGGATGGCCCCATTCATTCGATTCGACCAAGCGCATACCTGATGCGGCCGCAAGCCACTGCATTTCATCGATAGACTGGTGGTAGGGGTCATTGTCGTAGTGCGTCACGATCCCTCCAGGTGAATGTGTCAGGCTCTCCAAGTACGCGCGACTCGGCGCCTCGAAGATCGTTGCAAAGAACCGACCGTCCGCCCGCAGCGAGTTAGCCACCTTCGACAAGCACCGAACGATGTGATTCATTGGCAGATGCGTGAACAGAGACAACGCTAACGCGTAGTCGAAGCGGGTTGAGAATCTGGACACCTCGAACCTATCGTCAACCAAAAGTCGCGGCGACTTCGACTCGATGCCCGCCTGCTTGAGTTCCAGGCACCCCGCTTTCACCAAAGAGGCGTTGCTATCCATTCCGTAGTAACAGCCCGCATCAAGGTATCGCACGAAATGCACGCCACCACGCAGCGCGCCACATCCAACATCCAAGAGCCTGTGATGCCGCTTCAGGCCACGTTTGACCAGATAGTCGAATTGAAGCACCCCAAGTTCGTCCCATAGTCCGCCGACCAGGTCGCGATGCACCCCTGCCTGGATTTGGACATCGGAGAGCTGGCGTCCGTATGAATTTATCTCCATCGCTGCACGCCCTGGCCAGTTCGAGTTTCCATCACCCTAGTGTCCGAACAGCAGCTCATCAACACAGACTCCTGACTCTCCGATACATCTACATAGCACGCATGAAGTGGAGTATGCCACGCGTCAAGAGCGTCCTTTCTTCATTTCCGGGCGGATGAGACCAAGGGTCGCCTGCGCCAGCTGGTGCACTGAAACGATCGGCGATCTCGTCGGGCCGAAAGTTCGCAGTATTTTTGTAACACTCCAACGAGAATGACGTCGATCTCCGCATGCGTGCTCAGGAGGAACTGGATAGAAGGCTACGTCCCGAATTTCGAAGACCCGACCTAGATGCTCTCCTACATTTCTGCTGGAAATGATTCCGACAAAGGGCAAACCTTGCAGCAGGTCGCGATACGCCAAGAGCATTTGCCAGAAGCGATGAATACCGCAGTCCGTGTAGAGATGCCCTGGCCTTTCCAGCCCGTATCGGGAAAGTACACGCGACGCATACCCGCAATAGACTTCTCTCCTCTGCCGCGACTCCCTTGGCACTCCAACTACCGTTGCCGACCGAACTGCATTTCTCAGTCGATCCGCTACGCCGAGCAGATCCTCATGCCGGAATTTGTCATGCCCGAACCAAATATTGAGCGACCTAGACGTGTGTTCCCAAGGTGCCTCGGTACGGTAGCCAAGCAACGCAAGCTCGCCATCGCCCATGGAATGATACTGTGCAACGTCTCACCATAGGATTTCTTTCGCTTGGGACCGACTATTGTGATGAGGGGCGTAGAGTACCAACGCCGCAAACGGCTTCATTCGCCGCCGTTTGGTGCGGCCAACGCGTGATACTCTGTCGACAGTTTTCACGCGCGTCTCCGTCGGCCACGCATGATTCACCGACATCTCACGAGGACCACCCGCGACGCGAAGTCCCTCCGTCGCATCTTTGCAACGGTCGCACTAATTGTTGCGCTCGCCACAGCGTGGTTCACGTGGAAAGACCTCATCTCCCCCCGCGTCATCCCCAAACGCTTCGGCATCGTCGTCGATCACACCTTCTACCGCAGCGGCCGCATCCATCCCGCTCTGCTACCGAAGGTGCTCGACAGATACGGCATCGACGACATCGTCACACTCACGTACCCGGCCGATACCTCGCAATATCAGCTTGTCGAACAGCGCCTTTCCAACGCGCGCGGTATTCGTCTACAGCGATTTTCGCTGGAAGGCAACGGCACCGGGGACCCCGCACAGGTGGTGGGTGCGCTCGTCGCGATTCACTCGGCGATCACGCGCGGCGACCAGGTACTGGTGCACTGCGCGTCAGGCAGCGAGCGCACCGGCGGCGTCGTGTATCTGTATCGCACGCTGGTACTCGGAGAGTCGCCCGCCAGCGCCTATGAAGAATTGTTGGACTATGGCCATCGCCCGGCGCGCAATCCGAAGCTCGAGACGTTTCTAAACGCCAACATGGCATATTTCGCCGACACGCTCGTGCAGCGCGGCGTCATCGCGTCCACTCCAGCATCGTTGCCGTTCCTGCCTGAAGCCAGTCGACCCTGATGGCAGCCCCCGCCGACCGGGGCGCGGCGTGGCTGTGGGCGTGCGTGGCCTGCAACGGAGTTGCGGCGACGATCGTGCAACTCACGCTCGCCGGGCAGTGGCAGGTCGGCCCCATCGGAGTATTCGAAGCCGCTGCGATGCTCGCACACTTCAGCACTCTGGCGGCATTGCTCGGCATCCTCCCGTGGCTCCTGATCCGCGCCGGCGTTCCGCGAATCGTATCGACAACCATCACCGTGATCGTGTTCGGCACGCTGTTGCTCATCGTCGCTATCAACGCGCTGGTCTACGCGCTGTACAAATTTCACCTGAACACGATGGTGTGGTACCTGATTACGCAAGGGTCTGCGAAACAGACGTTGGATCTATCGTCGCAGACTTGGGGCAGCGCGCTCGCAATGACAGTCACCATCTACTGTGGACAGGTCGCGCTCGTCTGGTTCTTCACTCGCGCGATCACCGTCTCGCCCCGAGCCCTGTACCGCTATGCCACGGTCGTCGCTTTGATCGGGGTGACAACGCAAGTGGTCCACGCTTACGCCGACGCGACCGCCAAACGGTCGGTGTTGATGGCGGTGCGCGCAATTCCTTGGGCGCAGCCTCTGACCGCCAAGGGGTTTCTAGGCCGGCTTGGATTCACCGTGGCCAAACCGGCCTCGGGTGACCTGGCGAGTCGCGTAAGGGGCATTTTGAATTATCCGCTCTCGCCGTTGCATTGCACCCCGCCTGCCACACCGAACGTGCTGATGCTCATCGTCGATTCACTTCGCTGGGACATGCTGACGGCCGACGTGATGCCAGAGACGTTCGCATGGGCGCGCGATGCTACGCGCTTCACGCGCCACTACAGTACCGGCAACGGCACCCGTTTTGGCATCTTTGGCCTGATGTACGGATTGCCGGGTGCCTATTGGCACGCTGCGCTCGCCGAACGGCGCGGCCCGGTGCTGATCGACACGCTGGACGGGCTCGGCTACCAATTCTTCGTCTACGGATCGGCTCCACTCGACAGTCCGGAATTCAATCGCACCGTGTTCACGCGCATCTGGAGCCGCGTCGCGCCACCGGGTCCTGGTGGCGTCGTCGATCGAGATCGCGCGACGACTCATGCGTTGATCGCAGCGATCCACGATCGCGACCGAACGCGTCCGTTCTTCGGTTTTCTGTTCCTCGATGCGCCGCACGCATATGCCCATCCACGCGACATGGCGTCGCCGTTCACGCCGCGTCTCGAGTCGATCAATTATCTCCACCTCGACAACGCCTTCGACCCGCTACCTTTCGAGAACCTGTACAAGACGTCGGTACTGTTCGACGACGGGCTGCTCGGTGCCGCGTTGCAATCGCTGGATGAAGAAACGCTCGAGAATACAATCGTGTTGATAACCGGCGATCACGGGCAGGCATTCAACGAAACCCACGACAATAGTTGGGGCCACAATTCGGACTTCTCTGATTATCAAGTGCGTGTGCCATTCGTCGTGAAATGGCCCGGGCGTTCACCGGCGAGGATCGAACGATTGACTTCGCATATGGATTGGGCCCCCACGCTGCTGACGGACGCGTTGAGCTGCGCTACGCCGGTCGACCGATACAGCACCGGTGAACCCTTGTTCGAAACCGATGGCCGAGACCGCGCGCTGCCGATCGAGCAGTGGACCCAGAGGGCAGTACGCACCAAAGATCGAGTCTATGTGTTTCTGTCGTGGGGCGGCACCGAGACGCGCGATGGCGCATATGGCTTGCTCGATGAGCGCGTAGATCCTATGGCGATCAGGCGCGGATTCGACGAGTTGAGTCGGTTCACGCGCAAGTAGATACGAGCGGCGCGCCTTGCCGGGGCGTGTACTCAGTCGAAGTAGCATGGCCGCAACGGCTCGCAGCGGTGCACCCACAACAGGTGCAGATCATCAGCGAGAGTCCGTCCGAGCGACAGAACGGGTAGCTCATCGAGCGGAAAAAAACGCGCAGCCGTCGTCTCGATACTCGACTGCTCGCTACCGCCGGTCAGTTCGCATACGAACAGCAGCTTGTAGATGTGCTCCAACCGCGGCGGCACGTATGGATGCAATGAGCGATCCTTGACGCCGGCAAGCTTGATCGCGCGGGCACAATAGCCGGATTCTTCGAACACTTCGCGTTCGCACGCGAGCCTTGGACTTTCCTGCTCGTCCGCCCAGCCGCCCGGTAAAGCCCAATGTCCGTCGCTCGTCTCCCGCACCAGCAACACACGACCTGCGTCGTCGAACACGCCGGCGCGGACGTCGACTTTCGGAGTCGGGTAACCGCGCTCGGGCAGGAATACCCCAGCCACCTTCTCGAGGGGCTCATCGGTGAGATCCGCGAGCATCGCCTGTGCAATCGATTGCAACTCGTCGAAGCGTTGCCGATCGAACGGGTCAGGCGTGTAGGTGAGACCGGTCTGCGCAATCGCGCGCAAACGACGCGCACGATCGAGCCACACGCTCGCCTGCGACATCAATTTGCGCCGTTTTCCTTCAGAACGAGCGCCTGCACCTGCGCGAGCCGCTCGATCGTCGCCAATGCCTGCGGCTGATCGCCACTGATGTTGCGGATGATCACGTCGGTGTAACCCATTTCGCCCAGTTCGCTCATGCGCTGCGCGACCTGCTCCACATCACCAATCAGCAACGCGTCCTCGGAGAAGCCGCGATAGCCGCTGCGCAGATAGCGCGCCATCGTCTTGCGTGCTTCGTCCGCAGATGCTCCGACGTAGGTATCGCGCCGGATTGCAATGGTCCGCGGCACGCGATCATGCCGCCGGCACGCCTCTCGATACTCATCGATGCGCCGCCGAGCGGTGGCGAAATCCATACCGGGATCGGCAAGCCACGCATCGCCCAGACGCGCGGCTCGATCGATCGCGGCCTTCGCCGACGCGCCGATCCACACTTCGATCGGCTCTGGCGGCAGCGGCGCGATGCGACTCTTGTGCAGGCGCCAGCGGCCATCGACGGTGACGCTCTCGCCGCGCCACAACGCACGGATCGTCTCGAGCGATTCCTCGAACATCGACGGCCGAAGGCGAATGTCGACGCCCATTCCGCTGCTCTGCCGTTCATCACCGCCGATGCCGCATTGCATGATGAAACGCCCGGCATTGATGCAGGCGAGTGTCGCCGTCTGTTCCGCGACGAGCACTGGATTCCAAAGCGGTAGCAGATACAACGCTCCAGCCGGACGATCCCCCCATTCGGCGAGCATACGACCCAGCATTGGCGAGTTCTGATAGTACGGACGCGGCGTTACGTGGTGGTCGCCAACGAACAGCGACGCGAGTCCCGCATCCTTCGCCGCACGTGCCTGCTCGATCATGTAGCGCGCGCCGACACGCACGTCGGCCACCTCGAAGGCACTGGTTACCGATATCCCGATTCGCATGATCCGCACTCGTCGCGTCAGTTCTGCGTGAATAGCAGATCCGTTGTGCGAAGGAAACGGAAATCCACGCGTCAATCGATCGGTTGGGTTGCGAGGTGCCTCAGGTCCGCGATTGCCGTCGGCCGTAGTCGATGCTCGACCAGCCGATCGTCGTGCATCAGGAACTCGCCGAGCATCGGCGCATCGTCGAGCAAGTAAGGCAGCCACACGATGTCGTCGTCCCACATCTGGCCGTATGGAATTCGATCGAGGTGGCACCAGAACGGTACCGCCTCCGCCGTCTCGTATGGTTCACCCACGCAACGCTCGGCTTTGAACGCATAGCCGAGCATGCTGCTGCCGTCCGTATCCTGAAACCGCAACAACGTCAGCGGCTCCGCATCGATTGCGCGCACGCCGACTTCCTCTTCGATCTCACGCAGTGCGCATTGCAGCGGCGTTTCGCCACGCTCCACCATGCCACCGGGCGCATTGATCTTGCCGGCACCGTGGCCGCGCAGCTTACGGATCAGCAGGATCTGTCCGCCGCGAACGACAAACATCAATGTCGCAACGCGATCCGGTTTCCAACATTCGAAGTCGACCGCGTCGAGTGATGCAACGGCCACGCCTTCGGGCCTCGAGGACATCTGTTCCATCCGGTACACATCAACCGTCAGTCTACGCGTGACGCCGCGCGCTGGTTACCATGTGCACTATGCGAATCGAAGTGGCGGTCGGCGATATCACTCACCAACAGGTCGACGCCGTCGTCAATGCAGCGAATCGGTCGCTGCTCGGCGGTGGCGGCGTCGACGGCGCAATTCATCGCGCAGCCGGACCTGACCTCGTGGCCGAATGCCGCACGCTCGGCGGTTGCCCAACCGGGGAGGCGCGCATCACGCGCGGCTATCGCCTACCCGCGCGTCACGTGATCCATACCGTGGGGCCGGTCTGGCGCGGAGGCGGCGACGGCGAACCGGAGTTGCTGGCGGCCTGCTATCGCAACTCGCTGATGCTGGCATCCAAGCACGTATTGACGTCGATCGCATTCCCTGCAATCAGTACCGGGATCTTTGGTTATCCGCTCGAATCGGCGGCGCGGATCGCAACCGACACGGTTTGGCAATTCGCCGAATCGGCAAACCCGCTCGAACTCGTTCGCTTCGTCTGCTTCGACTTCGAAAACCGCAGGATTTACGAGCGCTTGCTCGCTCCGTAGCGCGCCTCGAGCGCGCGATACAGATCGTCTGCAAACGAATTTGATGCATCGTCGAGACTGCCAACGAGCTCGAAAAGGTGCTCGTTGTCTTCGCGGCCCTGCCACACTTTGACGTAGCTGCCCGATTGATACCCGTTCGCCTGACGGAAATTGTTCAGCACGTTCTTGCCGACGTAGATGCGGTACAGCTCATCGAGTTCGATCGGGAGTGCGGCCAGCACATCGACGAACGCGGCAGCCGGAAAGCGGCGCTGCGCCAGAGTCTGTTCAGCGAGCGTCTCGACCGCTTCACGAAAATCGCGGCCCGCCACAGGATCAAGCTGCGCAAACGCCGCAACGACGACGCTATCGACCTTCCCCGCGCCAATGGATCCGTCGCGGATCAACTCCGACAAGCCGAAGTGCCAGATGTCGACGATCTCCAGCTTCACTTGCGCGAGATCCGCCGTCTGGTGCTTCCACCACTTCCAGCCGAAGTGATCGAGCAGCTCCGCGCATTCGACCCAGATGGCCCGGTAGTAGCGGTGGCCCTGGTTGCGCCACTGCGCGTGCACGTTGGCGTTCAGCGTCTCCTGCAATTCGGCCATCGCCGCAAGCTGCTGTGCGATCTGTTGCGGCTCGTGCGCCATCGCTCAGGCCTGCTGCAGGAACTCGACCCAGTTGCCGTCGGGATCTTCGACGATCGCAATGCGAATGCCGGGCCGGATTTCACGCTCCGGCACCACCACGTTGCGGCCCGCGTCGGCGCACGCAGCGACCAGTTCGGAAATGTTCGAGACCGAAATTGTCCAATAACGATAGCCGGTTGCACCGCCGATACCGCCGGGCGGCGAAACGGCCGGCGGTGCCTTCGCGGGAACCACCACCTTGATCAGGCTATCGCCGCACAATAGCCGGTGCATGGTGCCGCCCGTGGGCATCGGCATGTCCCCCTCATGCTTGAAGCCCAACAGGTCTCGATAGAACGCGAGCGCCGCCGGCCCGTCCTTGACGATGATTCCGAGGTCGATCGACTGTTTGGTGAGTTTTACTGCCACGTGCGTCCCCTGTATCTCTCGTTGCGGTGGTGCATTATCTTGGATTCTCTTTGCCAAACAACCTAAACGACGATTCGGGGGAAGATCGGGTGACAGGCGGTCCCATCACAGCCATGATCATGCATCCCGTCGTGAAGGAAGAGCTGCTGCGCGATTCGCACCTGCAGCGGCTGGAGCGCACGTGCCGCTTGATCGACTCCACGCCGTTTCGCAGTTTCGACGCGCTCGCGCACGAATCGGCGCGTATCCAGGTGCTGATCACCAGCTGGGGATGCCCACGCATCGACCGCAGCGTGGTCTCGGGAATGCCCGGACTGAAGCTGATCGCGCATCTCGCGGGCTCGGTGAAAGGTTTCATCGATGAGACCGTGTGGCGGATGGGCGTTCAGATCACCAATGCGGTTGCCGCGAACGCGGTACCGGTGGCCGAGTACACGCTCGCGGCGATTCTTTTCTCGAACAAGCAGGTGCTGCGGCTCGCGGAGTTCTATCGCCGACACCATGAGAACCGGGCGCCGTGGAACAAAGAGGCGCCGAACGTTGGCAACTACAAGAAGACCGTCGGTCTGATTGGTGCTTCGCACGTCGGTCGCAAAGTGCTCGAACTGCTGCGGCCGTTCGATATGAGAGTGCTGCTGTACGACCCGTATCTGACGCCCCTGCAGGTGCGGGAACTCGGCGCGCACAAGGTCGGTCTGTCGGAGTTGCTGTCCAACTCGGACGTTGCATCGATGCACGTACCGCTACTGCCTGAAACTCGCCACATGCTCGGCGCACGTGAATTTGCACTGATGCCCGATGGTGCCACGTTCATCAACACCGCGCGCGGCGCGGTCGTGGATCAGATCGCACTAGAAGCTGAACTCATCAGCGGTCGGCTGAACGCAGTGCTCGATACCACCGAGCCCGAAGTGCTACCCAGCGACTCTCCGCTGTACAGGTTGCCGAACGTGTTGTTGACGCCACACATCGCCGGCTCACTCGGAACCGAGACGCAGCGGCTCGCCGACTACATCGTCGACGAAATCGAACGCTTCGCGCGCGGCCAGTTGTTGAAACATCGTGTGCGCTACGACGAACTGGTGCGGTTGGCGTAGCGGGAGCGATTGGCATAGCCGCTTCGACGACGGGTAAACTCGCAACCGACGAAGGAGATCGACGATGGATCTAACGTACGCGGCCGAGTACGAGCGGTTTCGCAACGAGGTACGCGGTTTTATTGAGACACACCGCGATGCCGCACCCGACGGTGCGGGCATGCGCGCCGAAAAGTCGCGGGCGTGGCAGAAGATGATGATCGAGCGCGGTTACACCGCGCGCACGATTCCCCGCGAATACGGCGGTTTCGGTGGTGAGATGGACATCTTGAAATCGCGCATCATCGCCGAGGAATTTGCGCGGGCGCGCGTGCCGAGCGGACTT
Source organism: uncultured Gammaproteobacteria bacterium (assembly GCA_963812255.1). Lineage (GTDB taxonomy): Bacteria > Pseudomonadota > Gammaproteobacteria > Pseudomonadales > Azotimanducaceae > DATJGR01. Next base: position 950,478 of record CAWEUM010000005.1, read on the forward strand.
GGCGGGCAAGGTATCTCGATGCTGGTACCCACCCTGCTCGAGATGGGCAGCGAGGAACAGAAACATCGATTCATTGCCCCGACCTTGCGCGGCGAAATGATCTGGTGCCAGGGCTACTCCGAACCGAACGCCGGCAGCGATCTCGCGAGCCTGCGCACCCGCGCCGTACTGGACGGCGACGAATGGGTGGTCAACGGTCAGAAGATCTGGACCAGCACCGCGCAATTCGCCGACTGGATTTTCTGTCTGGTGCGAACCGAACCCGATGCGCCGAAACATCAGGGCATCAGCTTTCTGTTGTTCTCGATGAAGACGCCGGGCATCGAAGTGCGACCGCTGAAGACGATGACCGGCGATGCGACCTTCAACGAAGTGTTCTTCACCGACGTGCGCGTGCCGAAGGACCAAATCGTCGGCCGTCGCGGCGAAGGCTGGTTGGTTGCCAACTCCATCCTCCGCCACGAACGCAGTTCGCTCGGCGATCCGGACATCATGCTGGCGCGGCTGAATACGCTGACCGAGATCATGAAGACAGAAACCGTCGACGGCCGCCGCTTGATCGACGATCCGGTGTACCGCGACCGGCTGATGCGCATTCAAGGCGAAGTGATGGCGATGCGACTGAACGATCTGCGTCTGCTGTCGGCGAAACTGAATCAAAAGTCGAACGACCCGCAGACGAGCCTTGCCGGCATGATCGTCAAACTGAAAGGCACCGAGTTGCGCCATGAGCTCGAGGGCCTTGGCATCGACGTGCTCGGCGAGGTCGGCGCGCTGTATGGCGATGCGCCGTACCTGAAGGACCACGGCAATTTCCAGTATCACTACATGTTCTACCTCGGCCTGATCATCGGCGGTGGCACGTCGCAGATTCAGAAAAACATCATCAGCGAACGGGGATTGGGCATGCCCAAAGAGCCGAAACTACAGAAGGACGCGTGACGTGGAGTTCGGACTCTCCGAGGAACAGGAATATCTGCGCGACACGCTGACGAGGTTTCTTGCAGAGCGCGCCGGCCTGTCGCGCGTACGCCGGTTCGCCGAGGCGGCCGAACTGCGCGCCGAGGATTTGTGGAACGGTCTGGTCGAACTCGGCGTGCCCGGCCTGACGATCGCCGGGTCTCACGGCGGCGTCGGCCTCACCGCGCTCGACGCCGCAAACGTTGCGCAGACGTTGGGCCATGCGATCGCACCGGTGCCGTTCGCAGCCACTGTGGCCGTTGTGCCCCGGACAATCGCGCGCGCCGGCAGTACCGCGCAGCAAGCCGAATGGCTGCCGCGTCTCGCGGCTGGTGAAATCATCGCGGGCGCCGCGCTCTCGGAAGCCGCGAGCGGCGCCCGGGAAGGTGCGGGGATCACGACGCGCGCCGGCAAGCTGCATGGCAAGACGCTGTTCGTCGTCGACTACGAGGCCGATGTGTACCTCGTCGCCGATGATTCTCATCGCCTGTATCTGCTCGACGCGGCGGCGCCCGGTCTGACACGGCGGTCGCTGCCGACGATCGACACAACGCGGCGGGTCGGCGAACTCGTGCTCGACGGTGTGACGGCGCAACTGTTGCCCGGCAGCGAGGACGCCGCGGTACTCGCCGATGCGCTCGACGTCGGCCGTGTGATGCTTGCCGCCGATACCCTCGGCGCGGCGCGCAACATGCTCGATCAGGCGGTGGCGTATTCGCTGACACGCGAACAATTCGGCCGGCCGATTGGCTCGTTTCAGGCGGTGAAACACCTATGTGCCGAAATGGCAGCCAACCTCGAACCCTGCCAATCACTCGTCTGGTATGCCGCGCATGCATTGGACGCGGTACCGCGCGAGGCACACATCACTGCCTGTCACGCAAAAGCGCATGTCGCCGAAGTCGGCAGATTCGTCGCAAAGACCGCAACCGAGGTGCACGGAGGCATGGGCTTTACCGATCTGCTCGGGCTGCATTACTGGTTCAAGCGGATCGGCCTCAACCGGCAGCTGCTCGGCAGCCCCGAACGACTGCGCGACGAAGCCGCGCGCGAGCAAGCGCTCGTCGAATGACTCGCCGAAGACGCCTCGAACACCTGTCAACGACCGAAGGGTAACAGCAATCCCAACGCGCGCTCCAACACATTGAATTCCACCCGAATGCCCCCACGATTGGGACATTGCCCACTTTCGCAGGCTCGCACATATGACTGATACGGTTCACGCGCTTCCAGTCCTGCCGCTGAAGAACACGGTGGTATTCCCGGACCTGGTCGTGCCGCTTGCCGTCGGCCGGCCGAAGTCGCTCGCCGCGGTGAAGGCCGCATCCGAGCACAACCAGCAGCTACTGACGGTCGCCCAGCGGGACGCCGACGTGGATGCGCCTGATCGCAGCGGTATCCACGATATCGGCTCGCTGGTCACGATCAAGCGTGTCGAACGTCGTGACGGCGGCGCCAATGTGATCGTGCAGGGCATTCAGCGCGTTTGGGTGCTGACGCAACAGAGTGACGATCCGCATCTGGTTGTGGACTATCGGCCACTGCCGAATCTCACCGTCGACGAGCACGATCCGGACGCTTCGCGCGTTGACGCGCTGGTACGCGAAAATCTGGAACTGGCGCGCACCATCGCGCAGATGTTCGATGCAGAAAACGGTTTGCAGGTATTTCATCAATTGATCGGCTCGATCACCGACCCGGTCGTGCAGATGTACCGGATCGCGTCGCTGGCGAACGTCGACGTCGAGAAGGAGCAGGAAGTGCTGGCGGCGCCGACGACGCTGGCGCTGATGGAAAAAGTTCACGACGTGCTGCTGCACGAGAAAAACGTCAACGAAGTGCGTCGCGAAATTGCCGAATCCGCGAAGCACGACATCGACAAACAACAGCGCGAGCATCTGTTGAGGCAGCAGAAGCGCGCCATTGAGCAGGCGTTAGGCGAAGAAGGCGGGGGCAGCGAGGAAACCGCCGAGCTGCGCGAGCAGCTCGCGAAGGCGGACCTGCCCGAAGGCGTGCAGAAGGAAGTCGATCGAGAGCTGAAGCGGCTCGGTCGCATGTCGGAAAATGCGGCCGACTATCAGGTCGCGCGCAGCTACCTCGAGTTGATCGCCGAACTGCCGTGGCACGCGCGCACCGAAGACGCGCTGGATCTGAAGCACGCCCAGACCGTGCTCGACGAGGATCACTACGGTCTCGAAGACGTCAAGGACCGGATCCTGGAAAGCCTCGCGGTGATGCAGCTCAACACCGACGCGAAAGCACCGATCATGCTGCTGGTCGGGCCGCCCGGCGTCGGCAAGACGTCGCTGGGGCAGTCGATCGCCCGCGCGATGGGCCGCAAGTTCGAACGTCTGTCGCTGGGCGGGCTGCACGACGAAGCCGAGCTGCGCGGTCACCGCCGCACCTATATCGGCGCGATGCCCGGCCGCATCATTCAGGCGGTGCGCCGCGCCGGCGTCAGCAATCCGCTGCTGATGCTCGACGAGATCGACAAACTCGGGCGCGACTTCCGCGGTGATCCGGCCGCCGCGCTGATGGAGATTCTCGATCCGGCGCAGAACAAGGAGTTCCGCGACAACTACCTGAATCTGCCGTTCGACCTGTCGAAGGTGTTCTTCATCACGACGGCGAACACGCTGGAAGGCATTCCACGACCATTGCTCGACCGAATGGAAGTGATGGATTTGACCGGTTACAGCGATCGCGAGAAGAGCGAGATCGCACGGCGTTATCTGATCCCGCGACAACGCACAGAAACGGGCCTCGAAGAAGGACAGCTCGACATTCCGGACGACGTGCTGACGGTACTCATTCGTCGCTACACACGCGAAGCCGGTGTGCGCGAACTCGAGCGCGTGATTGGCCGGCTCGCGCGCAAGCGCGCGCGCCAGGTGCTCGAGCGCCACAACGGCGAAGCGTTGGCGCCGATCTCCACCGAACGGTTGACGGCATTGATCGGCCCGATGCGCTTTCAATCCGACAAGGGCCGCGAGTCGTTGCCGGCCGGCGTGGCGGCGGGACTCGCGTGGACCGAAGCGGGCGGCGACGTGCTGTACATCGAAGCGATACTGACGCATCGCGACGAACGCGTGATGTTGACCGGCCAACTCGGCAACGTGATGCAGGAATCGGCGAAAGCGGCGCGCAGCTACATCTGGTCGGTCGCCGAAAAGCTCGGTATCGACCGAAAACGCATCGAAAAACGCGGCGTGCACATTCACGTGCCTGCGGGCGCGGTGCCGAAGGACGGTCCGTCCGCGGGTATCACGATGGCAACGGCGCTGGTGTCTGCCTACAGCGAACAACCGATCCGGCCGCATCTCGCGATGACCGGCGAGATCACGCTGTCGGGGCTGGTGTTGCCGGTCGGGGGCATCAAGGAGAAAGTGCTCGCCGCGCACCGCGCCGGGATGACGCATCTGGTGCTGCCGAAGGACAACGAGGCAGACCTCGACAAGCTGCCGGACAGCGTGCGCAAGGAACTCGTGATCACCCTGGTCGAGCGGCTCGAGGAAGTCATCGACGTAGCGATTCCGGGCCTGCGCAGCCGCGTGGACAGAGGTGAAAAAAGGGACGACAAGAAGGCGGCGAAAGCCGTCGCCTGAGGGGAAAGAGGGTTAGAGTAACTCTGACCCTCTCTTCAACCGCCCGCGGCGAGCTGCGCCCAGAACTGCGCGACGCCGTCCAAGAACATCTGCACGGACAGCATCACCAGCAGCATACCCATCAGGCGTTCGAGCGCGTGTACGCCGCGATCGCCGAGCGCCTTCATCAGCCACGGCGAGAAAGACAGAATTGCCGTCGTCGCGATCCAAGCCAACAATAGCGCCACACACCAATCCCATATCCGTTCAGGATGCTGCGACGACTGCAGCAACAGAATCGCAATCGTCGACGGACCCGCTACCAACGGCATCGCAAGGGGGACAATGAACGGATCGATCACTGCTTCCTCGTCACCCATGGCGCGTAGCGGAAAGATCATTCGCAGCGCGATGATGAACAACAGAATGCCGCCGGACAGACTCAACGTCGGCTGTGTCAGGCCCAGAAACTGCATCACCGGATTGCCGGCGAACAGAAACACCAGCAGGATCGCCAACGCGATGGTCAGTTCGCGCGCTACGATCTTCGATCGGGTGCGCGCGTCGAAGCGCGACAGCACGGCGTTGAAGATCGGAATGTTGCCGAGTGGATCCATGACAAAGAACAAGGTCACGGCAACCGCAAGGGTGTCGGCATAGTTCATTTCAAAATGCGCATGGCCACCGCAGCATACTTCTCAACGTTCGACTATTCACTCGTGAGCCCACTGGTGAGCGCAGCGCGCGCTTGGATTCCGCTAGAAAAGAAGCAATAGTGACGGTTTTGTGATGCGGGGAGCATCCATGGAGCGGATTCCCGAACGCGTGCCGAAACGAACGGTGCTGGCGTACGCGGCGACGGAGTTTCCCAGCGCCATGGCGGCAATTCCGATGGCGATCTTCGTGCCGGCGCTCTACACCCGCGATCTCGGATTGTCACTGGCTGCGGTCGGTACGATTCTGATGGTTGCGCGCTTGACGGATGTCGTCACCGACCCCCTGATCGGCCTCCTGTCTGACCGCACGCATACCCGATTCGGACGCCGCAAGCCGTGGATCGTAGCCGGCACACCGATCATGTTGCTGTCGGTCTACATGCTGTTCGTACCGACACCGCCGGTCAGTAACGCCTATTTTGCGTTCTGGATGATCACGCTGTGGCTGGGCTGGACATTCATCTACATCCCGTTCTATGCGTGGGGCGCAGAACTGTCGACCGACTACCACGAACGCACCCGCATCGCGACATGGCGCACCATCATGGGGGTGTCGGGCACGCTGGCAACCATTTTGCTTCCGCTCGCCGCGTGGCAGTTGTTCGGCTACGGCAAAGCACTGGGCGAGTCGCTGAAGCTGATCGCATGCGGCGCGATCGCGATCAGCACCGTTAGCATTACCTTGCTGGTGACGCGGGTCCCGGAAGGCAAACCGGTCGTGACCAAACAGATCACGTTCTGGCGCGGCATCAAGGTGATGTGGCGCAACGGTCCGTTCAAGAGGCTCATGCTCGGCTTTACCGTCGGCGGCATCGGGCCCGCGCTCGCCGCACCGCTATACGTGCTGTTCGTCAACCAAGTAGTCAAGGAAGACCTCGCCGGCAGTTTGATCCTGCTGGTCTTCTATATCGGCAACCTGATCGGTGTCGGAGCGTGGGCGGCGCTGGCGCGGCGGGTCGGAAAACGCCAGGCCTGGATCGTTGGCATGTCCATGATGATCATTTCACAGCCGTGGTACATGACGCTCGGACCGGGCGACCTGGCCGGCATGATGGGCATTCTGTTCGTCGGTGGACTGGGCGCCGGCAGCTTCGTCGCGCTGCCGTCGGCGATGAAAGCAGACGTCATCGACATCGATCGGCTGCGCAGTGGGGAAGACCGTACCGGCCTGTTCTTCTCCGTGTGGTCGCTGGCCACGAAGCTGATCCTGGCGTTCTCGGTGGGCTTCGCGTTCTGGGTACTGGATCTGGCGGGCTTCCACGCGAGCGGCAGCAACGGCCCGGCGCAACTGTGGGCGCTGAAGATCGTCTTCTCGGCGATTCCGGTGCTGTGCTACGCGAGCGCGATTGCGATTGTCTGGAACTATCCGATCACCGAAGCGCGCCACGCCCGACTCGTCGCGCGTCTGCAACGACGCACGCAACAACGCGTCGTTCTGGCGCCGACCGGTACTTGAACATCGTCCGCATCATGCGAGCGCCGCGACGACCTCCTCGAACGCGGTGACCCGCGGCTCGAGCCGTTCGATCGTATCGCGCCAGAACGTCGGTACGTCGAGCGCTGCATCGAGGTGCGCGCGCGCGAGTTGTTCGGCGGTCATCCGTCCAGTGTCGCGCAGCAGCGCAACATAGCGATCGTAGAAACCCTCGCCGCCCGTCGTGCGTCTCAGATAGACGCCCATGCTGAACAGATAGCCGAAAAGATACGGGAAGTTGTAGAACGACAGGCCCGAGATGAAGAAGTGCAGCTTCGACGCCCAGAACATCGGATCGGGCTCGGAACACGCATCGCCATACCATTCCTGCCAGGCCCGACTCATCAGCACTTCGAGTTCGGCGGGGCGCAGCGGGCGTTCATCGCGTTGCTCATAGAACGCTTTCTCGAAGCTGAAGCGCGCCGGGATGTTCAGCATGAACGCCGAGATCGCCACGACCTCTTCCCACATGATCTGGAACCGCTCGCGCGGATTTTTTGCACGTGCGAGCAATGCATCGCGCACCGCCGTCTCGCCGAACGTGCTCGCGGTCTCCGCGAGCGACATCCCGTAGCTGCGTTGACTGTCTGGCAGATCACGCATTACCCACGAATGAAACGCGTGGCCCAGTTCATGCGCCAACGTGATGATGTCGGACGTCGAACCCTGATAGGTCATGTAGACACGCGGCGTGCGCGATTTTTCGAATCCGGTGCAATATGCGCCAGGCCGCTTGCGCGAGCTCACGGTGCCCTCGATCCACTGCTCGCGCTGCATCATCCTCACGAAATCGGCCATCGCGCCGTCGACCGTGCCGTAGGCATCTGCAATCAGCGAAACCGCCTCGTCGAACGGCATCGGCCGTTCTTCTGCGCCCAACGGCGGCGCCGGGGCGCGCATGTCCCAAGGACCAATCTGCTCGCGGCCGCTTGCACGCGCCATCGCCTGGGTCGCGCGGCGCGCCAGCGGACGGGCTTCCAGGGTGACATCCAAAAGCGTATCCAGGGTGCGCCGGCTGAGCCGGTTCATGTGTACCGGCGCATCGAGAAAATGCACCGGACGCGTCTTCGAGCGTTTGCGGTTCAGTTCGAGCCGCCACCCTGCAATCGCATTGATCGCCGCCGCACAGGATTCTTCATGCGCTCGCCACGACGCGTTGATGCCACGCCATGCATCCCTCCGCACGCGCTCCTCCGATTTCTGCAACAGCCCGGCAGCTTCGGCCATGCCCATCGACTGCAATTCGTTGCCGACCTGCACATCGCACGTCATCGTCGACGACAACTGACTGTACATGCGCCCCCACGCATGAATGCCGTCCTGCGCGAGGCCGCTGACGAGATTTTCTTCGGCGAGGCTCAACAATTCGTGCCGCCTCTCGCGGCCGTGGCGTACGGCAAACGCCGATACCGCAACGTCCGGGTTGGCCAGATACGCCTCGACGATGTCGTCAGTGACCAGATCGAGAAACTCCGACCAGGGTTCGAGCAGCTCGCCGTAGCGCTTCTGGAACTTCTGCAGGCGACCCTGCAGCACCTGCGCCGACTCGTTCTGCGCGTTCACCGACAGCAGACAGTTCGCATATGTCAGCGGATTGCCGAGTAACGGCGACGCCTGCTCGGACAACTTGAAGATCTGCTGCGCCACGCCCACGCTCGCGGCAGCAGATGCCGCGTCGAGCGACGCGGCGACCGGCAGCACTTCGACCAACGTTGGATTCAGCGCCTCGATGCGGTCGAGCAGCGCCGTAAGTGCATGCAGATCCGCTTCGAGTTCGTTCGAATCCGGCGCCGGATACTCGCTTGCCAGATCCCAACTCGGGCCTTCGATCTTGTGCAAATCATTCAACTCGGCCATGCGCAGCTCCGTGTGACCCGAATGGTCGCACCCTGCGTTGCCCAGAGCATTGCCGGTGAAGGTTGCGAGCGATCGGTTTGCCAGGCGACGCGCCGGTCGGCTAACGTTGCCAGCTCGCAATCCCAGCTCGCAAGCAAGGCGCAATTCGATGAAAGCCGCAGTCTACTATGAAAACGGCGCACCCCAGGTGTTCCGCTACGAGGACGTTGCCGATCCCACGTGCGACGCAAATGGCATCGTCATCGCCGTTGAGGCCGTCAGCATCGAAGGCGGCGATGTACTGAACCGCGCCGGCGGCGCGCTGGTCACCAAGCCGCATGTGGTCGGCTACCAGGCTGCAGGTGTGGTGCGCGAAGTGGGACGCGACGTCACGTCGTTCAAAGTCGGTGATCGCGCGGTGACGGTTGCGCCGTTCGGCAGTCATGCTGCGCTGCGCGCGGTACCGGAAGCGACCGCTTGGCAGGTGCCAGCGGACCTCGACATCGCCCTCGCCGCTTGCGTGCCCATTCCATTCGGCACCGCGGACGACTGTCTGTTCGAGTTCGGTCGCCTGCAGCGAGGTGAATCGGTTCTAGTCCAGGGCGGCGCCGGCGGTGTCGGCCTCGCCGCGATTCAATTGGCAAAGCGTGCCGGCGCCAAGGTTTTCGCCACCGCGTCGTCCGACACAAAGCTCGACCGGCTGCGCGACTTCGGCATGGACGAAGGCATCAATTACGCGCGCGATGATCTGGTGGCCGAAGTGATGCGCGCGACCGACAAACGCGGCGTCCACCTGGTCGTCGATCCCGTCGGCGGCGACGTGCTCGCTCAAAGTCTGAAGGTCATCGGTTACCGCGGCCGAGTCGTGACCGTCGGCAACGCGAGCCGCGGTCAGCGCACCTATGACGTCAGTTCGCTCGCCGCTCAGAATCAATCGATCACTGGGGTGTTTCTCGGTGCCGAGATCACCACACCGCGCGTTCGAAACATGATTGCCTCGCACTTGAAGGATCTTGCGTCGGGTGCACTGAAAGTCGTCATCGACAAGCAATTCCCGCTCCACGAGGCGGCCGCCGCACACGCATACATCGAAAGCCGCAACGCCTTCGGTCGAGTCGTTCTGATTCCCTGATCTTTGAAAACGGAGCACCCAATGCAGACCAACGACAACGCAGCGCAGATCGAATTCTGGAACGGTGAAGCGGGCGTCATGTGGGCGAAGCGCCAACAACGCATGGACGCGTTGCTCGCACCGATCACCGACGCGGCGCTGTCGGCATCCGGCGTCGAAGCAGGCGATTCGGTACTGGATATCGGCTGCGGATGCGGCGACACGTCGCTTCGCCTCGCCGAGCGCGGCGCCACGGTACTCGGCGTCGACATCTCCAGGCCAATGCTGGAGCGTGCCCGCGAACGCGCGAGAGCCGCGGGCGCGGCCGCGACGTTCGTCCTCGACGACGCTGCGCGGGCGTCCTTCCAACGCGACCGCGATTTAGTGTTCTCGCGCTTCGGCGTGATGTTCTTCGGCGATCCGATTGCGGCGTTCGCGAACATTCGCAGCGCGCTGCGCAACGACGGCAAGCTGTGCTTCGTCTGTTGGCAACCGCCGCAGCTCAATGCGTGGATTTCGGTTCCGCTCGCGGTTGCACAACCGATGTTGCCACCACAGCCAACGCTCGACCCGCGTGCGCCGGGGCCATTTGCATTCGCCGATCCCAAATACGTGGACGAAATACTGACCGGAGCCGGATTCGGCGAGATTCACATCGACCCGCTGACGACGTCGCTCGTGTTGGGCAGGGACGTCGACTCGGCGCTGGAAATGGCCTGCGATGTCGGCCCCTTGAGTCGCTCGTTGGCGGAGATGGATGCGGCAGAACGTGCGCGCATCATTGCGGCTGTCCGCGAGCCGCTAGAAGCCAATCTGACCGCCGCGGGTGTCGCACTCGGCGCTTCGTGCTGGATCGTGCGCGCGGCGGCGTAATTTCCGTTGGAGTCAGAATGAGCTGGAACGATGAGATCGACGAACTGCACCGGCGGGAGAGCCTGGCCCGGCAAATGGGCGGACCCGACAAAGTCGCGCGACAACACGAATTCGGCAAGCTGACGATCCGCGAACGGATTGCAGCAATAAGCGACGCCGGCACATTCCACGAGATCGGCGCCTTGGCGGGCGTGGCCGGTTACGACGACAACGGCGAACTGCGCGAGTTCACGCCGTCGAATTTCGTCCTCGGCACGGCCGAAATCGGTGGCCGTCCAGTGATTCTCTCCGGCGATGATTTCACTGTTCGCGGCGGATCCGCCGATGCGTCGATCGCCGGCAAGCGGCAGCGCGCCGAGGGGCTCGCACTCGAACTGCGGCTGCCGCACGTCCGGCTCGTCGACGGCATGGGCGGCGGCGGCTCGGTGAAGACGATCGAGACCGCAGGGCGCACGTACATTCCCCAACTCGGCGGCTGGGAAACCGTGGTTGCGCATCTGTCCGTGGCGCCATCGGTGTCGCTCGCACTGGGATCGGTCGCCGGCATCGGGGCTGCGCGCGTCGCGACAGCACACTACTCACTGATCGTACGCGACACCGCGCAGATGATGATCGCGGGTCCGGCGCTCGTCGATTGGGCGAAGCTCGGCGACGTGTCGAAAGAGGAACTCGGCGCCAGCCGCATCCATACGCGCAACGGCGCGATCGACGACGAGGTGAGCAGCGAAGCCGAAGCGTTTGAGCGCGCCTCGACATTTCTGTCGTACCTGCCCACCAGTATCGATGAATTGCCACCGTTGACCGAACCGAACGATGATCCCACGCGCCGCGAGGAATTCCTGCTCGACGTGGTGCCGCGCGACCCACGCAAGGTCTACAAGATGCGGCCAATCATCGAGGCGGTCGTCGACCGCGGCAGCTTCTTCGAGATCGGCCGCGCGTGGGGCAAGTCGATCATCACGGGACTCGCCCGTCTCGATGGTGTACCGGTCGCGGTGTTTGCGGAAGATCCGTTCGTTTATGGCGGCGCGTGGACCGCGGATGCGTGCCGCAAACTGACGCGGCTGATCGATCTGTCGTCGATCTTCCATCTGCCACTGGTGCATCTGGTGGACTGTCCCGGGTTTCTGATCGGCAAACAATCCGAAGAAGACGCGACGATCCGATTCGGGTCGCAGGCACTGGCGGCACTTGGTCAGGCGCCGGTGCCGTTCGTCAGCGTTGTGGTACGCAAGGCGTTCGGGGTTGCCGGCGCCGCGAATCACAAACCGGGCAGCCACCATATTCGCGTTGCGTGGCCCTCGGGGGATTGGGGATCGCTGCCGATCGAAGGCGGCATCGAGGTAGCGTACAAGGCGGAAATCGCCTCGTCCGCGGAACCCGACGCACATCTAACGGCGATCAAGGCGCGCTTGAACCGGCTGCGTTCGCCATTTCGTACCGCCGAGTATTTCGAGATCGAGGAGATCATCGATCCGCGCGACACGCGCTCGGTGTTGACACGATGGGTGCGACTCGCGCGCCGACGGCTGCGACCGGGCCCAGTAACATTCGGCTATCGGCCCTGACCATGCTCAGCTTCGAGCAACTCGACGGCCGTATTCTCCCCGATGGCACGGCGGATCTGAACTGCGTCGATCGCCCGCGAATGATGATGACGCACACGTTTCTGCGAGACGACAATGCCCGCCACACGAAACATACTGGATACCATCTATGACAACCGGTACCTGTTTGTGCGGCGGCATCCGCTTCAGCCTGGATGGTCCGTTCCAGATGATGACACACTGCCACTGCTCACGTTGCCGCAAGCACCACGGCAGCGCATTCGCGACGTTCGTCGGCGCGCCCGCCGCCGGATTCGAGTGGCTATCCGGCAGAAGCGATATCTCAACGTGGAACGCGGCCAACGCAATGCCGCGCCACTTCTGTCCAATCTGTGGTTCGGTCGTGCCCGCCGCTGACGATCCGGGTGAGCTGCGCTTCATTCCCGCGGGCAACCTGATCGAAGACTGCGGCGTGAAACCAGAAGCGCACATCTTCGCTGCATCGAAGGCCCCCTGGTACGACATCGCCGATTCAGTCGCGCAGTTCGCCGCGGCGCCTCCAGGCTACGACGACCCCAACATTGCAACCGAGGCGCGCGAGCCGGCATCGAAGGACGCCATCAGTGGAAGTTGTCTGTGCGGCGCGGTGCGTTTCCAGGCCGATGGCGAACCGATCGTCATGGTCAACTGTCATTGCTCGCGCTGCCGGCGCGGACGCAGCGCTGCGCATGCAACCAACCTCTTCGTCGGCCTGGACCAGTTTCGCTGGACGCACGGCGAAGCGCACGTAAGGGTGTTCGATCTGCCCGGCGCCGAACGCTTCGGTACGAACTTCTGCCGGATCTGCGGCAGCGACGTGCCGCGGCATTCGCCGAAGATTGGCCGCGTGAACATCCCCGCAGGTTGTCTCGATACCGATCCCGGAATTCGTCCGGGCTATCACATATTCGTCGGCTCGAAGGCACCGTGGTACGACATCAGCGACGCGCTGCCGCAGTTTCAGACGATCGCGCCCGCTCGTTGATTCTGGTTCGTCGATCCGCCGGGAAGCCGGCCTCACACATCTGCACCTAAATATTCCTTGACAGTTATATATCTGTATTGGAATATTTCGTCGTGAAGTCCAACACCAACGCATTCGCGACGCTCGCGGACCCCAAACGTCGCCAGATTCTCGATGCCGTACGCGACCGGCCTGCCACTGTGTCGTCACTGGTCGAGCTGCTGGGAATCAGTCAGCCTGGTGTCTCCAAACACCTCAAGGTCCTACGGGAAGCAAATCTCGTGCGCGTCCGCGCAGACGGTCAGAAGCGCTGGTACGAGTTGAACCCCGCACCGCTCTCCGAACTCGATGCATGGCTCGAACCCTACCGGCAGTTCTGGGCCAAAAGCTTCAATCGGCTGGAAACACAGCTGCGCGCCGGCGCCAAGAGCAACCACAGGAACAAACCATGACCACGAGCCACCGTGACCTCGCCACAAACATGCAGGACGGCGTGATCGGCCGCGACGAATCCGGACGCGCCTGCATTTGTTTCGAACGATTCTTCAACCATCCGGTCGCAGACGTCTGGCGCGCCATCACCGATCCCGGAGAAGCGCGGGGGTGGCTCGGTTCTCTGGAACTCGAGCCCTGGGTGGGTGGCCGCATCGCCTTCCAATTGGACGGTACCGAGGAAGATGGATTTGTCACCGAGGGCAGGGTGACCGCATTTTCGACTCGGCAGCTACTCGCCTGCTGGATCCATGTCGAGGGAAGCGCGGATCCCGTTCATCGACATCTGCTGTGTTTTGAACTGCATCCGGCAGACGCAGGTACCCTACTCAAGTTCACCCATACCTTTGCAGCAAACGAACGGGCGAGCAACTCGATCGTTTGCGGGTGGCACAACAAGCTCGAGCAGATCGCGAACACGGTAGCCGGTCACCCGACAGATTGGAGTCGCTGGACGCGCGACAGAGTCATCGAGCTGTACTGGCACTACCGCAACAAGCCGCGCACGTGAAGGCCCGCTCACCGATTCGGCTGATCGCGCGCCTGTTCCTGCTCGAGTTCTCGTGCCCGTTCGATGAACCGCACGAGCACCTCGCTCGACTGCGCGCCCGGAATCGCATAACCGCTTGGCAACACGAAGCACGGCACACCGGTCACGCCTGATTCGTATGCGTCCTGCACCAGCGCACGGACGTCGTCGATACCCTCCTCGCCGCGGAGCATCGCCACCGCCGCGTCGCGGTCAGCACCGACCGACGCCGCGGCGTCGGCCAGCACGTCGACGTCCCCCAGGTCACGCGCGTCGCAGAAGTAATAACGGAAAAGCGTATCCATCAGCTCATGCTGCGCCGGACCTGGCCCGATCCAATCGACGAGACGATGGCCGTTCAAGGTGTTCGGCACGCGCTTGATCGCCGCGTAGTTGAGTTCGAGCCCCACCCCACGCGCTTCGTCCACGATCGCCGACGGCGTGGCACGCTTCGCCGCATCGTCACCGAAACGCGCCCGCATGAACGTCGCGCGATCGACACCTTCCATCGGCAATTGCGGATACAACTGAAACGGCCGCCAGCGGGGCGTCAGGTCGGCGCCGACCGGCGAGGCGAGCACCGCATCGAGGCGGCGCTTGCCGATGAAACACCACGGACAGATCAGATCCGAAACGATATCGATGTTCATATGTCTGGTCTCGCACGTCGATTGCACGGAGTATAGGTAAATCGGAACTCGGAGACAGGGCAATGCAGGTTGGACTCGTCACCGGCAAACACACGCTCGAACTGCGCGACATGCCGCAGCCGACGCCGGCACCGGGCAAAGCCGTCGTCGACATCGTGTACTGCGGTATCTGCGGCACCGATCTGCACGCCTACCAATCAGGCGAACCCTACAACCCGGCGATCTGTGGCCATGAGTGGATCGGCCACGTCAGCGCCCTCGGGGGTGGTGTCACGTCGGTTCGCGAAGGTGATCGTGTTGCGATCGGCGCGGCGGCCGCATGCGGTGCATGCGCCACGTGCCGCCGCGGCGATGCGGCGCATTGTGAGACCGCGTTCGCGGGCATGATCGGCGTCGGCCCACTTGCAGCGGCGCATGGTGGTTTCGCGTCGGCGATCGCATTCGACGCGAGCCGGCTGTATCAGGTCGATCGCAGCATCGACGACATCGACGCCGCGATCCTCGAACCGACGACCGTTGCCGTGCACGCGGTGCGTCGAACCGATATCAGGCTCGGCGACAGCGTCGTCGTGCTCGGCGCAGGCCCGATCGGTCTACTGGTCATGCAGGCGGCGCGCGCGGCTGGCGCCGGCACCGTGGTGCTTGTCGAACCACAGCGGAGTCGCCGCGAACTCGGCGCCACACTCGGCGCGGACAAGCTGATCGACCCGGCCACGGTCGACGCGGCCGATGCGATCAACGCGCACATCGGCGCGCAAGGCGCCGACGTCGTGTTCGAGTGCGCGGGCATTCCGCAGACCATCGAACAGTCCGTCGCACTGGTCCGGCGTGGCGGGGTGGTCTCGTTGGTCGGCGTGCCGAGTCGTCCAGCCGAGATTCAAGCTGCACAGTGGCTCATCAAGGAAGTCCGATTGACAACGTCCCTTGCCTATCGGCGCGAAGAATTCGAGATTGCGCAGGGTCTGGTCGCCGATGGCCGAATTTGCTGCGCGGCACTGCATACCTCGACGGTTTCTCTGGGTGCGCTCGATGACGCCTTTGCGCGGCTCGCGGATGCACCGCAGGAAGTCAAAATTCTGGTGGATCCGCGCTCATGAAAACCTGAACGCAAAATGCGGCATCTTTGCGGCGTGAACACTTGGACCGGTCCAGCCGCCGCGTGAGGCTTCAGCCACCCGAAACATCAACCGGCACGCCTACTGCTCACCTACCAGACGCGCGCCTCCGCATCGGCGCGACAGGCCCTGAGCAGTTCCAGCTTCGCGTAGCCATCTAGGCTGATACCGCCGCGTGACGTCATGTTGTTTTCGATCACGCAGTTGTACGCCAAGCGGCTTTCCTGATGCCGTTTGATCTCAGCAAGCGATCCAGTGGGCGGGTTCGACTGGCAACCGATGGCGGTTGCGGCAACCAAAGTCAATGGCAGGCTGGAGCGGATTGCACGCATGGCATCTCTCCCGACGAAAGACATGCAGAGTGAGCGCCGATCAGCCGCGCCTGTCCAGTGCTTTTTGCACCGTCCTCCTTCTGGCGATCATTCATAACTGAGGGAATCGGTCCGACCGCCAAAAACGTGATACGCGAACAGCGTATAGCCGATGATCATCGGCAACGTGACGCCGATGCCTACCAGCACAAACTCCAACGACTCGGTCGCCGCAGCGGAGTCCCAGATCATCAGCTTACCCAGCACGATGTACGGAAAGATGCTGAATGCCAGACCGATGGCTGCCATCAGACAGATCAACGCGAGCGCGGCAAATACAAGCCAACCATAGTGCGTTCTGATCACGTCGGGACGGCGAAGCAACCAGAAGATACCGGCGAAACAGAGTCCGCAGGACACCGGGATCGGCAATAGGCCGATCGCGTTGGGCAGCGAAAACCAGCGCGCCGCAATGTCATGACTCACGATCGGGGTTGCAATGGACACGAACAACAGCGCCAGGCCCATTGGAAACTGCGCGATCCTGCCCCAACGAATCGCCTTATCCAGCAACTCACCGTTCGCCTTGATCAACAACCACGCCGCACCCAACATGACGTACAGCGACGGCAGCGTGATCGCAATCAACACCGAGAACAACCTGGAGAGCGGCGCATCGCCCAGCCCGGTAATGTAGTCGCCGAGCATCCAGCCCTGCGCCGCGGCCGCGGTCAATGAACCCACGAAAAATACCGAATTCCACAGCGACTTTTTGTCATCGCCGGCTTTCACCCGCAGGTCGAACGCCACGCCACGCATCGTCAGACCAATGAGCATGACTGCAACGGGCACGTACAATGCCGTCAGGACCATCCCATAGGCTTGCGGAAATCCGATCAGCAGCACGCCGATTCCCAACACAATCCAGGTTTCGTTCGCATCCCAGAACGGACCGATTGCGGCAATCATGGCATCCTTTTCGTGCTCGGCCGCCAGCGGCAGCAATATGCCGATGCCGAGGTCGTAGCCATCCAGGATCACGTAGACCAACAGCGCGATCCCCATGATGCAGACGAAGACGAATGGCAGCCAGTAAGCCATCAATGGGCGCCCCCTCTCGAAACTGCTGGATCGTCGTCGTGCGGCAGAGTCAGCGACCGAGCCGGTTTTGAGGCGAGGTAGCGCAAGGTGCCGACATATGAGAACAGCAGGAATACGTACAAACTCAGATACGCGATCAGCGTACTCAGCACCGTGGTGGGTGCGTGTCGCGCCGCCGCATCGGCAACCCGCAGCAGCCCCTGAACCAGAAACGGTTGTCGACCCACTTCGGTGACATACCAGCCTGCCAGCACCGCAACCCAGCCCGAGAACGTCATCCACGACAGCACCCGCAGCAGTGTCGGGCTTAGCCGCTCGCGACGCCAGGTCTCATATAATGCCCACCAGGCGACGGTTACCATCAATACGCCCATACCCACCATCACCCGGAACGAGAAGAACTCCATCGCCACCGGCGGATGATCTTTGAAAGAATCGAGTCCGCGCACCTTGCCGTCGAATTCATGGGTCAGAATCAAACTCGCGCCATGCGGAATCTCGAGCGCGAACCGGGTGCGTTTTGCCGCTTCGTCGGGCAGTCCGATCACCGTGAACGGCGCGCCATGTTGCGTCTTCCACACAGCTTCCATGGCGGCGATCTTGGCAGGCTGGTACTTCAGAGTGTTGAGCCCATGGGCGTCGCCCAACAGGATCTGTAAGGGCGTCAGAACTGCCGCCATCACGATGCCGGTCTGCAATACGCGCGAGGTCCCCGGTCCGTCGACGCGCGCGCGGATCCGCCACGCGCTGACGCCGACAACGAGGAACGCGGCAGTGATCAGCGACGCATTGACCATATGTGCCAATCGGTATGGCAACGACGGATTGAAGATCACCTGCCACCAATCGGCCGCGAAAAACACACCGTCCCTGATGGTGTAACCCGCGGGCGTGTGCATCCAGGAATTGAGACTCAGGATCCAGAACGCAGAGAGGAACGTGCCGAGGGCCACGACCACGCAGGAAACCAGATGCAGGCGATTGGAGACGCGATGTTTGCCGAACAGCATGATGCCGAGGAACGACGCCTCCAGGAAAAACGCCGTCAGCACTTCGTAACCCAGCAGCGGCCCGGCAATGTTGCCGGCCCTTTCCATGAATCCCGGCCAATTTGTTCCGAACTGAAAACTCATCGTGATGCCGGACACAACGCCCAGCGCAAACGTCAGCGCGAACACCTTGACCCAGAACAGGTACGCGTATTCCCACGCCCTGTCGCCAGTCCGCGTGAACCGGATGCGAAGGTACAACAGGATAAACGACAGCCCGATCGTAATCGTCGGGAACAGAATGTGAAAACTGATGTTCGCCGCGAACTGGAGTCGCGACAGCAGCACGACATCGCCCATCCACCACACCTCTCAGGGTCAGCTACGGCGCCGACTCATGCATCAACCGCCGTACCAGCGGAGAGGATGCCAACACAATAACGCCAACACCGATCGCAACCCACGCCAGAAAACTGAACGTCGACGCGTACACCAGCAGCGACGCCGTGCCACCGACCACCCCACCCGGGGTCTCATTGACGCTCGCGCCTGCGGCGATCAAACCGGCGACATAGTGCGAGAATGCGCTCGACAGAAACCACACGCCCATCATCAAGCCGACAACGCGCGGCACCGACAGTTTCGTGACCATCGACAAGCCCACCGGCGACAGACACAGCTCTCCGGTGGTATGCAGCAGATACGCCAGCGCCAGCCATCCGGCCGCGACCATGCCATTCGCATCCGCCTGTTTTGCACCGTACACCAGCGCCGCGAAGCCGAGTCCGACCTGAAGGACTCCCAGGCCAAATTTGGCCGGCGTGCTCGGCTCCACTCGGCCGCGTGCGAGAACGACCCACAGCCACGAGAACATCGGCGCCAACAGAATGATGAAGGCGGGATTGAACGCCTGAAACTGCGACGCCTGAATGCTGAATCCGAACAGTTCCTTATGGACGTTGCGTTGGGTGAACAAATTCATCGAACTGCCGGCCTGCTCGAAGAACGCCCAGAACACCACAGAGATCGACGTCAGGAACAGCACCACCAGCATCCGATCGCGCTCGACCGGGTCCAGACGTAACACCGCGAACCCGATGATGCCGGCGACGGTCACGACCGCCGCGATCATCAGCAGGTCGCCGACGACCTCGTGCCACTGCACCAACCGCCACGCGACCACCACGCTGATCAACGCCGAAAGATGGATCATGCGTTCGCGCGTGACACCGGCAATCACAGATTCGCGCAGCTTTACGGGATTGCTCGGCAGGCCGGCGTCTTCGAACAGGTGCTGGCCGCGCACGAACGTGATCAATCCGGCCAGCATGCCGAACCCGGCCAGACCGAAGCCGTACGCCCAGCCGAACGTCTGTCCCAGATAGCCGACGATCAACGATGCGAGCATCGCGCCGAGATTGATGCCCATGTAGAAGAACGTGAAGCCACCGTCGCGACGCGGGTCGTCCTTGCTGTACAGCGCCCCGACGATGCTCGAGATGCTCGGCTTCAGAAAGCCCACTCCGATGATGATGAACGCGAGCGACGCATAGAAGATCTGCAGCGACAACGCATCGCGCTGCACGCCCTCCGCCGTCACGCGCGCCGGGTCGCCTTCGATCGCCATGCCGAAATGACCGATACACAGCAATGCCGCACCCAATACGACCGCCTTGCGAAACCCGAGATATCTGTCGGCGATCAGACCGCCGAGCAGCGGCATCAGATAGACCAGCGCACCATAGCTCGCATAGATGCCTGCCGCTTTGGCATCGCCGAACAGAAAGTGCTGCGTGAGGTAGAAGATCAACAGCGCACGCATGCCGTAAAAGCTGAAGCGTTCCCACATCTCGGCGAAGAACAGCACGAACAGGCCGCGCGGCTGCCCAAGGAACGTGCCCGGTGTCGCAACGGCGACTCCTTCGCTCATGCAGAGAATTCCGAATCGCGGGTAGGTGCCGCAGCGTAGCAGGTTCGTTGGCGGAGACGTTAGCCGCAAGAAATGGGGTCAGAGTCGACCGCTAGTCGCGCTACGGTTCACGGTGGAGGCGTATCTACTGTTAGCGGTGGCCAAGGGTCAGAGTGCTTCATTCGACGCGGAGCTGCGGCTGCCGTCTGAGTGAAGCACTCTGACCCTGTCGTTTTCGTAGACGAAGCGCGTTGCTCGAGTCGTGATGAGGCGGATCCTCTTGCGATGGACCGTGCTGCGCCAGGGATGGCGCAGCACGAGCCTCCATGGGATCGGACTTACGGCGTGTCCGCCGCACCAAGATCCGCCGCATCAAGACCACAAGGAACCCTCTGATCAACCGCAATCAAAGCTTGAAAATCCAACGACCGCGTTCAGAGTTGCTCTCTGTCCGCAACGTAGGAGCAACACCATGCGCATCGTCGTCGCCGAGATGAGTCACGAGACCAACACCTTCTCCCCGGTCGTGACCGATCTTGCCCGCTTCTCACAAGACGGCGAGACGCCACTCGAGGGTGACGCCGCATTGGCGGTGTTCCGAGGCACCGCGACAGGCCTCGGCGGCTTCATCGAACTGTGCGACGCGGTGGATGCCGAGATCGTCTTACCGGTGGCGGCGGGCGCGGCACCGAGCGGACCGGTCGAGGACACTGCGTTCGAACACGTCGCGAATAAGATCGTGGCCGCCGTCGCGCGCGGCTGCGACGCGGTGATGCTCGATCTGCATGGCGCGATGGTCACCAGGAGCCATGACGACGGCGAAGGAGAACTGCTGCGGCGCATTCGTGAGGTCGCGCCGGATGTGCCAATTGCCGTCGCGCTCGACATGCACGCGAACCTGTATCCGGAGATGGTTGCGCGAGCCAACGTGATCGCGGGATTTCAGAGCTATCCGCACATCGACATGGATCGAACCGCACAGCGCGCCGGCCGCGCGTTGCTGAAGATGCTCGAAGGCAAAGCAACTCCCACGATGGTGTGGGGCAACGCGCCTATGCTGCCGCACGTGATGCGCCAGGGTACCGATGACTATCCGAACGCACAGTTGCAGGCGCGCGCGCAGCAGATGGAGCACGAAGGGGCATTGGCGGTGAGTCTCTTCACCGGCTTCCCGCATGCAGACATAGAGCAGGCGGGGCTTTCTGTCGTCGTCGTCACCGATTCGGACCGTCACCAGGCCGAACGCTGGCGTGACGAGCTGCTCGATCGGGCGTGGAACGATCGGGAGTCTTTTGTGTATCGGCCCGAGCCGCTCACCGATTCGGTGGCGAAGGCCAAGGCGCTGGGAGTCGAACCCGGCAGCGGACCGGTCATTCTGCTCGATCACTACGACAACACGGCCTCGGGCGGCACGATGGATACCACCGACGTTCTGGCGGAGATTCTGCACCAGGGTCTCGATGATGTCGCGGTATTCGGCATCTACGACCCTGAGTCCGTACATCAGATGGTGAGCGCAGGCGTCGGCAGCCAAGTAACGGTTTCACTCGGGGGCAAGCTCGCCATGCCGGCGATCGCGAGGCAGAGCCAACCGCTGACGATCACCGGTCGAGTCAAACTGATCTCCGACGGCCGGTTTCCGGCAACCGTCGCAATGTCGCGCGGCCTGACGATGAACATGGGCACGACCGTTGTGTTGTCGACGGGCAACATCGACATCATCGTCGTCTCGCGGCACATCGAACCGTTCGATCCCGGCTGCTTCACGTCGCTCGGCATCGATCCTGCGCAATGCAGATACCTGATGCTGAAGAGCCGTATCCACTATCGGGTCGGCTTCCGCAAGCTGGCGAGAGAGATCGTAGAATGTGCCGGCTCGGGTGTCTGCACGTCCGACTATTCGGAACTGACCTTCAACAAGGTACGTCGGCCGATATATCCACTCGACGGTGTCAATACCCGCCTTTGAGGATCGCGAGCAATCGCTCTGGATCGATATTGCCGCCGGATACCAGCACGCCGATCCGCGGCGCCCGTATCGAAGGCGACGCCTCGAGTAACGCCGCCAGCGGCACCGCTCCGGACGGTTCGACCACCAGCTTCATGCGTTCGAACATCAGCCGCGTTGCTGTGATGATCGCGGCCTCGCTCGCGAGTTCCACCGTCACGCCGTGCATCGACAAGATATCGAAGTTGATTCTGCCCAGCGGCGTCAGCAGGCCGTCGGCAATCGTCCTGGGGTTGTTCATCGGCTCGATGCGCCCGTTAGTCAACGACCGAAATGCATCGTCCGCACCGGAAGGCTCCGCCGCCACCACCACGATCCGCGAATCGACACTTCGTGCTGCCAGCGTCGCGCCTGCTGCCAGGCCACCGCCGCCAACAGGCACCCAGATCTGGTCCAGATCCCCCGCCTGTTCCAACAGTTCGATCGTTGCGGTGGCCTGTCCCGCCACGATGCGCGCGTCGTCGTAAGGTGGCACGAAATGCGCCCCGGTTCGCTCGACGATCTCCGCCAGCGATGCTTCGCGCGCCGGCACGTTTGCGGCGCATTCGGTGATGATGCCGCCGTAGCCCTCGATCGCGGCGCGCTTCACTCGCGGCGCATTCTCCGGTACGACGATATATGCAGGGATGGCGCGAATGCCGGCGGCAATGGCGAGTGCCGCACCGTGATTGCCGGACGAGTGCGTCGCCACGCCGCGCGCGGCATCCTCGTCGTTCAGCGACAACACCGCGTTCAGCGCGCCGCGAATCTTGAACGATCCGCCGCGCTGGAAATTCTCACATTTGAATGTCACGCGCACGCCCAACAGTTCGTCTATCGCGCGGCTTCTGAACAACGGCGTACGATGCACGTGCGGGCGAATCCGGTCGTGCGCCATGCGGATGTCGTCGGGTGTGACCATTAGATCACGCCTTCGCGCACCAGCCTCTCGCGCGCTGCGTCATCGAGACCCAACAGCGTTCCGTACACTTCTTCGTTGTGCGCCCCCAACGGCGGGCCGGGCCAACGTACCGTTCCTTGGGTTGCCGACATGCGGGGAAACACGTCCTGCATCTTGAGGTTCGCAAACTGCGGATGCGGGACGTCTACAATCGAATGACGCATCGCGAAATGTGGATCGGCGAGCATGTCCGGTGCGCGGTAGATGCGGCCCGCCGGTATGCCATGCTCGGTCAGCCGTTCGAGCAACGGATCCGCATCGAGTGTCGAACTCCAAGCGCCGATCAGTTCGTCGAGTTCCGTCTGATGCTCGCCGCGCGCGACGTGATCGACGAAGCGCGCATCGCGTGCGAGTTCGGGCTGCTGCATCGCCTCGCACAGGCGCGCGAATACCGAATCCTGGTTTGCACCCATGACGATCATCTCGCCACTACGCGTCGGATAGACGTTCGACGGCGCGGTCTTCGGCAGAATCGCGCCGCTGCGTTCGCGGATCAGACCTCCCTCGCTGTATTCCGGCACCGTCGATTCCATCATCGCGAGCACCGCTTCGTAGATCGCCGAATCGACAACCTGACCGACGCCGGTATTGGCGCGGTAATGCAGCGCCGCGAGCGCTCCAACGCACGCAAATGTCGCGGCCAGCGAATCGCCGATGGACAGGCCCACCCGCACCGGCGGGCGATCCGGATCACCGGCAAGATAGCGTATGCCCCCCATGGCTTCGCCAACGGAGCCGTAGCCTGCGCGCTCCGCATAGGGACCGCTTTGCCCATATCCGGAGACGCGCACCATGATCAATCGCGGATTGATCGCCGCCAACACGTCGTAACCCAGACCCCATTTCTCCATTGTGCCGGGCCGAAAGTTCTCGATGAGAACGTCGGCGTGCGCGACCAGTTCGCGCAGCAGTTGCTGGCCGCGCGCCGCGCGCAGGTTCAGCGTGGCACTCTTTTTGTTGCGCGCGATCACGCTCCACCACACCGGCAACCCACGACCCCAATCGCGCATCGCATCGCCGACACCCGGCGGCTCGAGCTTGATGATCTCGGCGCCCATATCACCCAGCAGTTGACCGCAGAACGGACCGGCGATCAGTTGTCCGAGTTCGAGAACTCGAATATCGGCCAGCGGACCGTTGTTCGCTCCGGTCACTGCCGGTCCTTGATCGCTGGGCTTGTGCCAACACCCCGCGTGAACGATGCGTCGGATTGGAAACTCGCAGGTAGAGAGTGATCGCTCATCTGTCGAACCTTCACCACGACGGGATCCACATGACGATATACGCCGCGCGCGCTAAGTTCGCACGAAGTAGGGCAACGCCATGAACGCAGCACACAACGCGACCATCACATACGCGTTGTCGACGAAATACGGAACCACCATCAGCGCGATGCCAGTAATGAATGGCACCATGCGCCTCTGCTTGCGCCCGTAGATGAAGAAGCCGACACCGATCGAGCCAAAAAACATCGACCACACGATCGAAGACTCACTGCCCAAATTCGACGACCTCCGTTGCCGGTCATACAGTCCCCGGGCCATGATAAGTGAAACCGTCCGCACTCCAATGCTCCGACCCCACTCCGTTGTGCGCGAAAAACAGTCCTTGCGGATCGTATTTTCGCTTGATTTCAGCGAGTCGGCCGTAATGGCTCCCCCAATACGCGTGCTGCCAGCCACGCTCGAAGTAGTTGCTCTCGCTCACATATGACCCTGGATCCGGCACAAGTGAACGAAGGTGACTCATACAACGATCAATGCGCTTCGCACTGTTTCGGCCAACCCGAACTGACGGTTCGTGCCCGGGTATCCCCGGATATGCCGGCGCCTGCCCGTCGGCCGCGATCGCCAAGGCGAAGGCCTTCAGCACGGCTGGATTCATCGCAGTGTCCTTCGCGCTCTCGATCGCTTCGGGTGGCGCACCGGCGAGACCCTTGTTGAAGTGCAACGCAAAGCCGGAATGGCGCGAACTGGCAAACAGGGCTTCGGCGAGAAGCGGCGGTGCATCGTGCTCGAGCAGCGACGCGGGCAACCACAGCGACTCGTATCCGCCAATGAACCAGGCGACTTGCCCCCCGTCGCCTTTCCACCACGCGTCATTGGATCCCGCGCCAGGGCGGTTGTCGAAGTCCAGGGCAGGCTGTTGAATGAGGTGTGCAAGCACGTCGTCGAACAACCCGATCAGCGGATTGGCGTTTGGATTGGGAAAAGCCAATTCGGGCCAATGTTCTTTCCACCACTGCGTGTCCCAGAAGTGTCGTGCCGGTATATCTGCGAACACGGCCCGTCCTCCGAGCGAATACGCGACCGGAGACCGCGCCACCCATTCCAGAAAGGGCTGCCAGATCCTTTTTCCATCACCGATGTTCAAACCGCACGAGACCATGCTGATGCCGAGCGAATTGTCGGGATTGAAACGAGCCTGCTCTCCCCAATGGACGTTGAAGAGTTGCTCACGATAGAAGCGTACGAATTCGCGGATCAGGCGCCGATACGCATCATCCGACGTCGCTTTGACAGTGAAGTTGACCCCACCGAATATCTCAGGCAGGTCGTGAAGACGCAATGTCATCCTGCTCACCACGCCGAAGCTGCCGCCACCGCCACCCTTCAACGCCCAGAACAGATCGGGATTGGAGCAGGCATTGGCGATCCGTATGGCGCCGTCGGCGGTGACCACTTCGGCTTCCAGCAGGCTTCCTGCAGCAGAGCCGTAATGTTTCGAACAACTGCCAAAACCGCCACTCTGGATCAGACCCGCCAACCCGACGGTCGTACACCCTCCCCCCTGAACGTATTTGCCGCCGCGAGTGGTAACTGCGTCGTAGGCCTGCATTCCGATCGTTCCCGCACCGACCGTCACGGCTGGTTGCGGTTGGAACGTGCGCCCACATCCCCGCGGAACGAACGCAGTATCGATTTCGATATCGTTCATGTGGCGGGTCCAGATCAGAAGCGAATCGGGTGCATTCGATGTGCCCTGATAGCTGTGGCCGCCGCCCTTGACCACGAGACGCAAGTCATTGTCCCGCGCAAAATTGACGGCCGCCGCGATGTCCTGGGCATGTCTTGCCACCACCGCGTAAACACTGGGTTTCGTCGCCCAGGCGTCGACCCATCCGAGGGTCTGCGTCAGCCCTGGCTGATCACCGATGTAGTAGGGGTTCTTCAGATTCTCCAGTAGACGCTTTGCAGCCGTTCCTTCCGGATCAGTCCTCAATATCGCGAGCGGGTCGCTTACCGCAACCAGATTTCCGCCAACAGCGTCATTGAGGCGCTGCCATGCCGGCTGCGATGGCCATGCAGCGTCGCGCGGACGGCGCCTGCGGAAGTTCGTATTCGCTTTCAGGCGCCGCGGCAGAATCGGCAGCAGCGCAGCCGATCCGATCGCTTTCAAGGTGGCTCTTCTGTTCATCAAGGGAATCCGCCGGCCCGGCTGACCATCGCCGGCAGATCCTTGCCGAGCACACCGCCGAGCCAGTGCGATGTCTCAATCACCGACTCGAGCTCGCCTTCGTGGTCGACGTTCATGCGCTCGAGCATGTAGAGCAGATCTTCCGTCGCGATGTTGCCGGTCGCCTTGGGCGCGAAAGGACAACCGCCGATGCCGCCGATACTCGCGTCGAGCGTCTCGACTCCGACCTGCAAGGCGGCAAACGCATTCGCAATACCGGTGTTGCGCGTGTTGTGGAAGTGCGCGCGCAACGGCATCGTTCCCAACGAGGCTCTCAACGCGCCAAACAGATCGAGTACTTGTCCCGGGACGCCGACGCCGATCGTATCAGCCAGTGCAAGTTCCACCGGGCCTGCATCGGCGAGGCGCCTGGCGATGTCGAGCACGCGCCTGGCATCGACTTCGCCTTCGAACGGGCAACCGAATGCAACCGCAATGGTCACCGTCGCGCGCAATCCACGCCGTGCTGCGTCGCGCACGATCTCGCAGCCGACTGCGACACTGTCATCGACGCTCTGGCCCTGATTGCGCGCGCCAAACGTATCGGTGGCGGGCACTACCATGCCGACTTCCTGCAACCTTTCCGTCGCGCGCGCGCGGTCGTAGCCGCGGCGGTTCAGCACCAGTCCGGCGTAGACGACGTCACCGCGTTGCGGCAGGCTCCGGCACACCGCCTCGGCGTCGGCCATCTGCGGCACGCGTTGCGGATGCACGAAGCTTGTGACTTCAATACGCCGGAACCCCGCCGTCAGCGCGCGATGAATCAACGTCAGCTTGTCCTCGGTCGACAACATGACCGATTCATTCTGCAGCCCGTCACGCGGACTGACTTCCATCACCGTGACCGAGCGCGCCAGTGACATCGTCGATCAGCCCGAGAAACTGTCGCGCAACGCGACAGTGCGGTTGAACACCGGCGCGTCGGCGCGATACGCATCGTCCTTGCAGAAGTAGCCGAGGCGTTCGAACTGAAAACGCCGTGCGTCGGATTCGACGATTGCGCGTTCGACGAACCCTTGCCGCACGACCAATGAGTTCGGATTCAGCGCTTCGGCAAACTCCAGCTTTGCCGGATGCGGCTCTTTGAACAGGTGTTGGTACAACCGAAACTCGGCCGCCACGGCATTGCCGGCGGATACCCAGTGAATCACGCCTTTGGGCTTCAAGCCGCTGCTGTCGGCGCCACTTTTGGATTCAGGCACATAGCTGCAACGTAATTCGACGACGCGGCCCGCATCTTCCAGCACGTCATCGCAGCGGATGATGAAACCGTTGCGCAGCCGCACCAGTCCACCCGGGATCAGCCGCTTGTACTTCGGCGGTGGAACCTTTTCGAAATCCCCACGTTCTATGAACAGACGGGATCCGAAGCCGAGCGTTCGCGCGCCCATGTCAGGCTGTTGGGGATGCCAGGCCGCCGACAGCGTTTCGTCGCTATCGTTTGGATAGTTGGTGATCGTCACCGGCAGTGGGTCGAGTACCGCCATGGCGCGCGGCGCGTTCGCCTCGAGATCGCGCCGAATGCAGAACTCGAGCAGACTGACTTCGACGACATTGTCCTGCTTGGTGACTCCGATCCGACCGCAGAAATCGCGGATCGCGGCTGGCGTCACCCCGCGCCGCCGCAGGCCGGCTAATGTCGGCATGCGGGGATCGTCCCAACCTGCAACCCGCCTTTCGCTCACCAGTTCGTGCAACAGACGCTTGCTCATGATGGTGTATTCGAGTCCCAATCGGGAGAACTCGATCTGCGGCGGATGAAAGTTGACGTTGATGCTATCGAGGACCCAGTCGTACAAGGGCCGGTGATCTTCGAATTCCAATGTACACAGCGAATGTGTAATGCCCTCCAGCGCATCGCAGATGCAGTGAGTGAAGTCGTACGTCGGGTAAATGCACCACGTTTTGCCGGTGCGCTGATGAGGTGTATGGCGGATCCGATACAGCACCGGGTCGCGCAGATTCAGATTCGGCGACTTCATGTCGATGCGCGCGCGCAGCACGTGCTCACCATCCGCGAACTCGCCCGCATGCATGCGAGTCAGAAGATCGAGGTTTTCAGCGACGCTGCGATCGCGATACGGACTGTCGCGACCGGGCTCGGTGAGTGTGCCACGCGTGGCGCGGATCTCCTCCGCACTGAGGCTGCATACGAACGCGCGTCCATTGTGTACCAGTTGCGTCGCGAAGTCGTAGATCTGTTCGAAATAGTCGCTGGCGTACGTCAGCCGGTCGCCCCAGTCGAAGCCGAGCCAACGCACGTCGTGCTGAATCGAATCGACATACTCATCGTCTTCCTTCAGCGGATTGGTATCGTCGAAGCGCAGATAGCAGACGCCACCGAACTCCTGTGCGACACCAAAATTCAGGCAGATACTCTTCGCATGCCCAATGTGCAGATAGCCATTCGGTTCCGGAGGGAAGCGTGTGACCACGCCAGCGACGCTGCGTTCGTCCAGGTCGTGTTGAATGCGCGCCCGGATGAAGTCCTGAGTTTCGGCGGGTTTTTGCAGGTTGTCCGTCATGTCATCCGCGGTACGTGAAACGGCCGGCATTGTATCGGAAATGCGTGCACCGTCGGCTGCGGAGGCTACGCCTCACCACTTCATATACGGGCTGATCACGGCAGCCAGACAGATGACGAACAGCATCAGTGCGGCAGCCGCGAGAACCAACGTGTCGACTAGAACAAAGGTCCCGGAAAAGAACAGCGCAGCGAGCGGAAACAGCAGATAGAACAGCATCGGCAGCACCAGTTCCCAGCGCCACGGGTTGTCCGTTTTGTACGTTGCCCGGTCGCGCCACACGATGAACAGGCTGATCACGATCAGTCCGACGATGAACACAACCGCTTCGATCGGTGGCTTCGCCCCAGGCGCCGTGACCGCAACCGTCAGCAGCGCCAGCAGGATAATCAATCGCAGCACGCCATCGAAGATGGCCACCGAATTGCCGAGGATGATGGCGTTGGCGGCCCAGCCCAGCAGCAGCGCCGCGGCGGTCACCGTCGCCGGGAACGCATACCAGCTCGCGAAGTTGAACAGTGGAATCGAAAACCAGACGTCGGCGAAACGCGGCTCGGTATGCCAGATCCAGAATCCGAGGCCGGCATGCAACTGCTCTGGGATGGGCTGACAATCCATGCTGATCGCGGCCACCGGATCGAGATAGCCATCGAACAGCATCGCAATCAACGCGACCATGAATGGTGCAATCGCCGGCCGGTACGATGCGAGCCACACCGGCGTCGTCAGCAGCAGCCGGGCCGTCCACAGCAGACAGAAGCAGATGATCGCGCCGGACAACGGAACCGTCGCGGAGATGCCGCCAACGACGGCTTGCGCGCACGCATCCCGGGGCGGTGCGAAACCGAACCACGACCAGTCGAAGTTCGGAATCATGTCCCAAAATACGTTCTGCGGGTAATCGTAGAACGGTGCACTCACATGCGCCCACGATTCGAGCAGCCAGTGTAGTACCGCGAAGCCCGCCAGCATCACGAACTGGAGCAGGCCAGTGATCCATCCTTCGATCATGCCGATTCGCACGCAGGCGTATAGGCACAGCAATAACGATAGATAGACACCCACCGTGAAGATCATGGGCCAAAGTGCCATGCTGCGTTCCGCTGCCCCTCAATCGAGTCGCGCTGCTCGACCCACAGTGTAGTGCAACGCGCACACCGAAGGTGACCGCCGCGTGATCGTAATGGATACTCTCCCGCTACGCCTAGGACGTTAGGGGGAGCGTGCCCGATCAAGACACCCAAGCCCGCCTGTTCGTCAGCTACTCGCACGACGACGCCGGGACCGTGCTGGCCGATGCGGCCTGGCTCGGCGCGCAGGG
This sequence comes from uncultured Gammaproteobacteria bacterium, assembly GCA_963812255.1. Lineage (GTDB taxonomy): Bacteria > Pseudomonadota > Gammaproteobacteria > Pseudomonadales > Azotimanducaceae > DATJGR01. The sequence goes on from CAWEUM010000005.1 coordinate 980,928, forward strand.
ATTTGCAGCGTGGATCGACAGCGGCATCCGGCCAGGCAGCGATTGGGCCGGCGCGCTGACCCAGGAGATCGACCGCTGTGCCGCCCTGCTGTTCTTCGCTTCGCACCGCTCCATCGCGTCGGCACACTGCCTCAACGAGATTGCCTATGCGGTGGATGCCGGTAAGCCGATCGTGGTGGTCTATCTCGAGCCGGTGGAACTGAGCGGCGGAATAAAACTGTTCGTCTCGCGCACCCAGGCGATCCTGCGTTGGCAGTTGAGCACCGACGAAGCTCGACACCAGATCCTCGACGTACTGAATGGTCACGCACGAAATCCGGCGCAAGCGAAATCCAAGCCACCGGCGGTCTGGCACGTCCCGCTGCGGAGAAATCACAGTTTCAGCGGGCGCGAGCAGCTGTTGGCCGCCATCGAGGAAACGTTGGGCGACACGCCGGATCCCGCGGTGCTCGTGCTCGCCGGCCTTGCAGGTGTGGGTAAGTCTCAAATCGCCCTCGAATTTGCGTTCCGGCAGGCCGGCGAATTCAGCGTCGTCGCGTGGTTGCGTGCCGAAGAATCGGCGACGCTCAACGCCGATTTCGTGGATCTGGCCCACGGCCTGGGCATCGAACGCGCCAACGACACCGATCGCGCGATCGTCATCGAAGCGGTGAAGCGTTGGCTTGCAGGCAACGCCAACTGGCTGATGATCTTCGACAACGTCGAGGATCCGCAGCTCGCCGCCGCGTATCTGCCGAACCAGTTTCGCGGCAAGGTGATCATGACCACGCGCAGACAGAACTGGGGCAACTGGGTGCGGCGTCTGTCGATCGACGAATTCACCCAGCAGCAGGCAGAAGAGTTCCTGCTGGCGCGCACGCGCGAGACTGATCGCAAGGCCGCCGCCGGGCTTGCGCGCGCGCTCGGCTGTCTACCGCTCGCGCTCGAAGAAGCGGCGGCGTATGTGGAAGCCACCGGCCGCACGATTGCGAGCTATCTGAGCCTGTTCAACGAACACCACGAACTGCTGCTCGCACAAGGCTCGCCGCAAGGCTCATCGACCGGCGACTACCCCGGTTCGTTGCGCGCCGCATTCGAAGTTTCGCTGCAGCAACTTCGCGTCGAGGATCCGCTGGCGGGCGGGCTGCTGGAGATGTTCGCGTTCGTTGCACCCGATGATATTCCGCACACCTTGTGGGAAACGGCACTGCAACGCAGCGGCGAGGCCGCCGGTCCACTGCTCGTCGATCGCTGTCTGTCGGCGCTGCGAAAGTTCTCGCTCGTGAACATCCACGGCGACGCGATCGCGGTGCATCGGTTGGTTCAACTGGTGATTCGCGACCGCATGTCCGCGCCGGATCGGGAGCGAATTGCCACTGACGTGCTGCGCCAGGTCGAGTCGGTGTTTCCGCACATTCGCGACATGGGCACGGCGGCCGCCGCAAGTGTGCGACTGTTGCCGCACGCGGTGGCCGCTCTCGGACACGCACGGGCGATCCCGGCGGTTGCCGCCACGGCCTGCTCGCTATGGGGGCGGACCGGCAGCCTGCTCAGCGCGCGCAATGCATCCGACGAAGGCGCCGCCCACCTCGAACGCGCTTACACACTGTCAAAGTCGCATCCCGATCAGCACCGCCTGTTCGCACGCACCTGCGAACTGTTTGGCCGGATTCTGTACTACAACGGAGAACTGGACCGGTCGCGGGCAATCTACGGCGAAGCGTTGGCTGCGTATCAGCTCACCGATGGCAACAACGCGCCGCGCCTGATGCCGATCTACGTGGATCTCGCGTGGATCGAATGGCGCGCCGGCGATTTCGATGCCGCAGAGCGCGCGAGTCGACGCGCGCTCGAGGTATTGGGAAGTGCGACGGGCACACCCGACCCGCGGGCAACGGCGGCGTTGTCCATTCTGGCGCGCACCCTGTTGGAGCAGGGACGTATCGACGATTGCCGCCGCACCATCGACGCAACGATCGCAGCCATCGATGCACTGGACGACACTCACAACCCGCTGATGTGTGCATCTTTGTTGCTGGTCGCGCAGGTACTGCAGGGTCTCGGCGTCCCGCTGCAAGCAAAATCCTGGGCCGAAAGGGCCATCGAGATTGGTACACCGACATTCAGTCCGCATCACGCGCTATTGAGCGCGTCGCGCTGTGTGCTGGGTCAGGCGTTGATCACGTTGGGCGAGCCGGAATCCGCCAAGCCGCACTTGGCAGCGGCGACGGAATCGATTCGCGCCACGCGTCACCCGCTCAGCCAATACATCTGTGTCGCGCCGTGCGTGTTGGTCGGCGTATTGACGAGTGTGGGTGAAATCGATGCGGCGCGTAGTCTGGCGAACGAAGCCGACGGCGTGCTCGACCAGCGCATCTCTGGGGATGGTGTCATTGCACGCGCGCTCGGCGCAGTCATGCACGCAAAGCTGGCGGTCATCGACAGCGATCCTGGCCGGGCGCAGCTATTGCTGAGCGATGCCGATGCATCGATAACCCGGTTCTATGGCGCAGAGCATCCGCATCGGATGCCGTTGCTGCATGTACTCGCGGAGTTGCAACTGCAGCAGGGCCGTATCGAAGCAGCCACGGCCACGCACGAGATCGGCCTCGGAATTGGTCGCCGCCATGATCTGACATTGCACCCACACGTCGCGGACCATCTCGTGGCGCTCGCCGACATTGCATCGCGACTCGGCGAGGATCAGCGCGCCGCGTCGCTTCGCGGTGAAGCGATTGAAATTTATCGCCAACGCATCGGTCCTTCGAGCCGCGCCGTGCGCGCGTTCGGATAGTACGAAGCCGCACGCAATGCAGCTGATCCAGGACATCGAACACACGCTGCGAGGGTCGTTCTTCGGCTTCACCGCGATGCTGCCGTTGATCGCCGCGGGCACGATCGACCCGGATCCTACCGCAGCGCAGATCACTGCACTGCTGTGCATCGCCGCCGCCTTTCACGTATTCGGCTATCTGCACAACGACCTCATCGACTTGCCCATCGACCGCACGCAGCCGCAGCGCGCGAACGATCCGCTCATCACTGGACGGTTGAAGGTTTCTCACGCGTGGCTACTGGTGGCGGCACAGATACCCGTCAGCTTCGCGATCGCCGCGTCGGTTGGCGGCAACCTGCGCGCACTGCTGATACTCTCGCTTGGCTACCTCACCACGATTGCATACAACCTCTACGGAAAACGCTGCCGGATTCCAATGCTGACCGACGCGTTACAGGGCGTGGCATGGTTCTGCCTCGCCACGTTCGGCGCCGTTCTGGTCGGTGGATTCAACACGCTGACGTTCGTGATCGCGGCGTTCGGGTTCGCATTCATCCTGCTGATCAACGGGGTTCACGGCGGCCTGCGGGATCTCGCCAACGACTTCGCACGGGGTCGCATGACCACCGCGATCTACTTCGGCGCGCACCCGATCGATGCCGTCAGCATGTGCACCCCGGCGGCGCTACGCCGTTTTGCGGCCTTTGCGCTGGCGCTGGTCATGCTGCCCGGTGCGCTGTGTCTGCTGACCAACCGCTTCGACTATTCCACCCCGACATTGCTCGTGGTGGGTACCGTCTGGTTGTCGTTCAATGCAATGAGCCTCTGGTACCTCCATCAGGTCGTCAAACCGCACCAGACAGACCGGCGGCGTTGGATCTATGCGCACCAACTGCCACTGCTTGCGCCGCCTCTGGTGCTGTTCCTGCCCGCACTCGGCTGGCCGCTGCGTCTCGCCGTGCTGTTCACGTGGACGGTGACGCTGTTGCTGTTCTCCGAACCGGTGAATCGTCTGGCGGGTTCGATCTTCCGACCGATCAGTCGCTTGAGGAGAAGCGATGCGTGACGAGACTCAACATCACCGCCGGCCGGACATGGCTCAGCGTGACGCAATCCGCCGCATCAGTCCCTCCTGCGAAGCCGACGCCACGAGCCGACCGTCGAGATCGAAGAATTCCGCTTGATTCATGCCGCGCGCGCCGCTCGCCGAACTCGTTCGTTTGACAGTCAGCAGCCACTCGTCGATGCGGAAGTCCCGGTGAAACCACAGCGCGTGATCGAGGCTCGCCATCTGAATCTCGCTGCGTGGCACGACATCTATGTGCGGTAGCGTCGCCGTCGACACCATGCCCATGTCGGAGGCATACGCCAGCAGGCTGAATTTCAACGCAGCGTCGTCGCCTGGCAGCGCCGCGCGGAAGCGTATCCAGACCGGATTCCAGAACTGCTCGCGCGCCGCGCGCGGTTGGTCCTGCGGGAATACCGAGCGCATTTCGAATGGCCGCGGGCGCTGTGCCCATACGCTGATCTCTGGATTGCTCGTCGCCTCGCGGCGCGCGCGCGTCACGTCGTCTTCGAGCGCGTCCGGCCGCGGCACGTTCGGCATCGCGATCTCGTGGTTGAGCCCTGGCTCGTCGACTTGAAACGACGCGTCCATGTTGAAGATCGCCTCGCCGTTCTGCACCGCAACGACGCGTCGCGTCGTGAAACTGGTGCCGTCGCGAATACGCTCGACCTCGTACAGCACCGGGCGCTCCGGTTCACCGGCACGCATGAAATAGCCATGCAGCGAATGCGGATTGCGATCCTCGACGGTGGCCGACGCCGCGCGCAATGCCTGTGCGAGCACCTGACCGCCGAACAATCGACCCAAGCGGTCTTCGTTGGCCCCACGAAACAGATTCAATTCGATCGTCTCCAGCTTCAGGATCTCGAGCAGATGCTCCGCCTGACGGCCCTCTCGTCCTTCGTCACGCATCGTGTTTCGTGTCGCGTCGCGGTGTAGGCTCGCGGCTGCGATTCCTATCCAGACAAAGGGAGAACGATGATGATCCGCAGCCGAGAAGTCCAGCTCAAGCGTCGCCCGGTGGGCCTGCCTCGACCGGACGACTTTCAAATCGCAGACGTCGAGGTTGCCTCACCGGCAGACAGCGAAGTGCTCGTCAGGAACGTCTGCATGAGTGTCGATCCGTACATGCGCGGACGCATGGTCGATCGCAAATCGTACGTACCACCGTTTCAACTGGGTGCAACAATGAACGGCGGCGCGATCGGGCGCGTGGTCGAATCGAAGCATCCCGAATTCCGTCAGGGCGACTACGTCGAAAGCAATTTCGGCTGGCGCGAAGCGTTCTGCGCACAGGGCGAGGTGCTGTCGCCGCTCGGTGATCTGGTCGCACCGCCGTCCGCTTATCTCGGCGTGCTTGGCATGCCCGGTATGACCGCATACGTCGGTCTACTGGAAGTCGGACAACTCAAAGACGGTGAGACCGTGTTCGTCTCGGGGGCCGCCGGCGCGGTCGGCAGCATCGTCGGGCAGATCGCGAAACTACGTGGATGCACGGTGATCGGCAGCGCCGGCAGCGCAAAAAAAGTGCGCCTGCTGACGGACGAACTCGGCTTCGATCATGCGTTCGATTATCACGGAGCGGATCTGCCCGCCGAGTTGCGCACCGCGGCACCTAACGGACTCGACGTGTACTTCGACAACGTCGGCGGCGATCACCTGCAAGCCGCGCTTGGCCATATGCGGCCGTTTGGTCGTATCGCGCTGTGTGGTGCCATCGCGCAGTACAACGATGCGGAACCCCCGCCGGGACCGAACAACCTGACCTTGGCGATCGGTCTCGGCCTGACGTTGCGCGGTTTCATCGTGTCGCACTTCACCAACTTGCGCACGCAGTTCCGTCGCGAAATGGAGGACTGGGTCAAGAGTGGCGCGATTCAATATCGCGAGACGACCTTGAACGGTATCGACCGTGCGCCGGATGCATTCATTGGTCTATTTACCGGCGAGAACACCGGAAAGATGATCGTGCAGTTGGCCAAGCTGGACTGATCCTCAACCTGGGGGTCAAGCGGGCTGGCCAACCGCGGCACTGCAGCCGCTGCGCAACGCAAAGTAACGTGCCGGTTCCATGATGCGTAGTGTGCGACGCACGTCGGCGAGGGGCTGGTCCAGCATCGCTTCCCATTCGACGGCCGGCAGCCATCGCGCGCGGCGGCCGTCCCGAAAGGCTCGCCACGCCGCACGGAGAACACTCCGATCACCGCTCTCGCGGGCGATCTTCAACGCACCGATCAGCGCAATCGCCGCAAAACCGAGATTGCGCGTCTGGGCATACGAAAACGCCACCACGCACACCTCGCCAAGGGTGTCGGTTTCATACCCGGTCACCGTGTGCCACAGATCGTGCGCATCACGCAGGCGTTTGGCATAGACAATCTCGTCGGCGTCGAGATCCACATGTCCTCCGACCGCCTCTTCGCTGACATCGACCAGACCCTGCGGGGTAATGTCCGCACGTTGCACCAGTGCCAGGTAGGCGCGACCGAGTGAACCCTCCGGCAGATTGGCGAGTCCGGCGTGATCGGCCAACACCGGAACCAGATCGCGTCGACGCTCGAGTAGCTTGGCGCCGCTCGCAGTGCGACGAAAGCGTTCTGTACCTTTCGCGACTGCATCGCCAGACAACGCGCGCATGATCACGAATACCTGGCCGGTGTCCTGCGCATTGGCCATCAACGCCCTCAGCGCACGCCAAGCTTCCATGGGGCGACGTTTCATCACTGCTTTACCTCCCAAAGATTCGGCTCGATCATCGACAACGCTGTAGATAGTAAATATATCAACATGAATGTCAATAAAGAAAAAGCCGCTTCGAGCATTCCAAAAGTGAAGAAGCGCATTCGTCGCAGCCCGACCGAGGCGCGTGCGGCAATTCTGATTGCAGCCCGCGACCGCCTGCTGAGACTCGGCCTGGATGGCTTGAAAATCACAGATGTCGCACGCGACGCAGGCATGAGCCACGCGACACTGCTGCACCATTTCGGCAGTTCCGATCGTATGCGTAGCGCCCTCGTGGAGTCGATGGCGAACGAGCTGCTCGCGGAGTTCATCGGCTTGATCGGTGACGGCGCGCCGTCACCGACGCGACTCGGCGAGTTGTTCTCGCGTCTGTTTACGGGACTCTCCGACGACCGGCACGCTCAGCTGTTCGCGTGGTTCGCGCTGAGCGCGCTCGACCATCCGGAGGAACTCAGCAGCGCCGCGAGCGAGACGCGCCCCATGATCAAGGCGCTGCTCGAGCAGATGACGCGACGCGGCGCCGAACTGGATCGAGCACCGCAACTGCCCCGCTACATCGCGCTGTTGGTGGTGACATCGGCAATCGGGCTCGGCGTCGCCGGACCCTGGCTCAAGCAAGTCGATCTTTTGACGGCCGATGCCGACGTCGGCCAATTCGCCAAATGGTTCGCGGAGTTCCTGTTGGCTGAGCGGCCGCGGACCAAGTGACTGACCAACGAACTCCTTGAAACGGTTGTTCAGCGGTGTAAACTCCGCGGCCTCAATCGCACTGCAGAATTCCCGCCCGGGGATTTCTGCTCGAACCGGGGAACGCAATGCGGCTCATCTACATTGGACATCACACGCGCGGGTGAGCCGCCCGAACTGATCCGAGTCCCTCGACCCCGGAACCACGCCAGGCCAGCTCACCGCTTACGCGAGCGGGCCGTTTTTCTCTGACGTTTCAATCGAACCCGCTCTTATTTCGCAAGACGTAGGACGGATTCATGGCACACGCGAAACACGAAAATCTCTGGGCCATCACCACCGGTCAGCGGATCCGTTACTTCGGCGCGATCGTCGTGATGGCGTTCGCGAACGTCTGCATGTTCGGCGCGCCGCTGATCGCGAAATACGCGATCGACGTCGTCGTGGCGAAAGACGTTTCGCTCGGCACGCCAATGCTGGTTGCACCGTCGCAATGGCTCGAACACACGTTCGGCTCGCAGAACGCGTTCCTGTGGTACCTGTGGCTCTCCGCCGCACTGGCGGTTGCGGTGACCGGCATCGGCGGCGTGTTCCAGTTTCTGCGCGGCCGCTGGGCGGCCATTGCGTCGGAGGCGATCATCCGGCGCCTGCGCGAAACGCTGTATCGGCACCTGCACGATCTACGTGCGGGGTTCTACGACGATGCCGATACCGGCGATCTGGTCCAGCGTTGCAGTTCCGACGTCGAAACGCTGCGCGTGTTCCTGTCGAGCGACGTCGTCGAGATCGGCCGCACGCTGCTGTTGATTCTGAGCGTGATGCCGATCTTGTTCTGGCTCGACACGCGCCTTGCCTGGTGGTCGCTGTGCCTAATCCCGTTCATCGGCGCATTCGCGTATGTCTTCTTTCACAAGGTCCAGCAGGTGTTTCAGGTCACCGATGAGGCCGAAGCGGAAATGACAGGCGTGCTGCAGGAAAACCTCACCGGAATTCGGGTGGTGCGCGCGTTTGCACGACAAGACTACGAGATCGACAAGTTTGCGCAGAAGAACCGCATCTTCCGCGATCACAACAATCGCCTGATCCGCTTGATGGGGCAGTACTGGGGCAGCGCCGATTTCCTTTCGCTGACGCAGATCGGCATCGTGCTGATGGCCGGCGGCTTGGCCATCATGGAGGGCCGCATCTCAGTCGGCACACTGTTCGCGTTCCTGACCTACGAAGGCATGATCATCTGGCCCGTGCGGCAGCTCGGACGGGTGCTGACGGATTCCGGCAAGGCGGTGGTATCGCTGACGCGGACCAACGAGATCCTCAACCATCCGGAAGAAACGCTCGAAGCCACACCGAACCGCGGTCGCGCGGACGGCGAAATCCGCATCGATCATCTGACGTTTGGCTACGATCCCGCACGGCCGGTGATCAGGGATCTGTCGATTCATATCCGGCCGGGCGAGACCGTGGCATTCGTCGGCGCGCCGGGTTCCGGCAAATCAACGCTGATCCGGCTGCTGCTGCGACTGTATCCGTATCAACACGGTTCGATCACGCTCGACGGTCGCGAGGTCGGCAACGTCAACCGGCATTGGCTGCGACACCAGATTGGCGTGGTACTGCAGGATCCGTTTCTGTATTCGCGCAGCATCGCCGCCAATCTGATCGTCGGTCGACCGGACGCGCCGCGCGCCCACCTCGAACAAGCCTGCGCCGATGCGGCGATCCACGATTCGATCGCAGAGTTACCGGCCGGGTATGAAACGCTGGTCGGCGAACGCGGCGTGACGTTGTCCGGCGGCCAGCGACAGCGGCTGGCACTCGCGCGTGCGTTGCTCAAAGACCCACCGGTGCTGGTACTCGACGATTCACTGTCCGCGGTGGATACCGGGACCGAAGGCCAGATTCTCGATGCATTGCGGGCCCGCCGCGGCCGCCACACGACGTTGATCATTGCGCACCGACTGTCTTCGGTGGTCGATGCCGATCGCATCGTCGTGCTCGAGTCCGGCCGGTGCGTGCAGATCGGTAGCCACGCCGAACTGTCCGTAATCGAAGGCCCGTATCGGCACCTGTGTCAGATCCAGGGATCGCTCGATGCCGAAATCCAAACCGAAGTGATGACGGCGGGAAGTTGACCCATGTACGACGACGACAACTACGACGACGGCTTCGACGAGGAAGCGCTGGCGAGCCGGATGCGGCTCGGTCTGTGGAAAAAGCTGTTCTCCTACACGCGGCCGTATCGACGCGAACTCGCGCTGTTGGGCACCTTTGCGGTCGCGACCGCGGCGATGGAGGTTCTGTTTCCGCTGATCACACGCGGGGTCATCGATGCGATCGCCGCACACGGTCTGCAGACGAACCTGGTGCCGTTCGGCTTGCAATACATGGCCTGCACAGTGGTGATCGCCACCTCGGTGGGCGGCTTCATCTGGGCCGGCGGCAAGATCCGTACGCACATCAGTCACGACATTCGCCGCGACGGATTCGAGAATCTGCAGCAGCTGTCGTTTTCGTTCTACGATCACCGTCCGGTCGGTTGGCTGATGGCACGGATGACATCCGATTGCGAACGGCTCGCCAACATTCTCGCTTGGGGGTTCCTCGACATCGTCTGGGGCGCCACGATGATGATCGGCATCGCCGGCGCAATGTTGTGGATGAATCCGAAGCTCGGTCTGCTTGCGCTCGCAGTGATCCCGGTGCTCGGTGTTGTCAGCGCGCGCTTTCAGAAACGCATCCTGCGCAGTGCACGCGAAGTGCGTCGGACCAACTCGCGCATTACCGGCACCTACAACGAAAGCATCATGGGGGTGCTGACCAGCAAGGCATTCGTGCGCGAGAGCGAAAATCTGTCTGAGTTCAAGCAACTGACGGGCAGAATGTACGACGCGTCGGTGCAGAACCTCGTGCAGGCGGCGATCTATGTGCCGATCGTGGTGACCTTGGCGAGCCTCGCCGCCGGGGTGACCCTCGCGGTCGGAGGTTTCGATCTACTCAACGGCGTCATCAGCGTCGGCACACTGGTCGCGTTCATGGCGTACGCCCGGCATTTCTTCGATCCGATCGAGCAACTCGGCCGCTGGTTCGCCGAAATGCAGATGGCCCAAGCCTCAGCCGAGCGGATCATCAGCCTCGTCGATGCGGTGCCGGAGATCCGCGATTCGCAGGACGTGATCGAAGCAACCGAGATCCAGCGTGATCGACCCGCGCGCCACGCCATCGGCGACGATGGCGGTCCAGCCCGGATCGACTGCATCGAACTGAAAGATGTCTGCTTCGACTACGGCAATGGAGCCCGCGTACTCGACCACGTCAACCTGACCGCCTCACGGGGCGAAACGATCGCGATCGTCGGCGCAACCGGCGGCGGCAAGAGCACGCTCGTCAACGTAATCTGCCGCTTCTATGAGCCGACAAGCGGCGCGGTGTTGATCGACGGCATCGACTATCGCAAGCGCGGCCTGCACTGGCTGCAATCGAATCTCGGCATCGTGCTGCAGAACGCGCACGTGTTCAGCGGTTCGATCCTCGAGAACATCCGCTACGGTCGGCTCGACGCAACCGACGCGGAAGTGCACGACGCGACGCGGCTCGCCGGCGCACACGAGTTCGTCTCGGACATGTCGGAGGGCTATCTGACCGAAGTCGGCGAAGGCGGTAGCAGGTTGTCGGCCGGCCAGCGGCAGCTTGTGTCGTTCGCCCGCGCGATTCTGGCGAATCCGCAGATTCTGGTGATGGACGAGGCGACGTCGTCGGTCGATACCGATACCGAGCAGCGCATTCAGCGCGGCATGGCAAATGTGTTGGACGGGCGGATCAGTTTCGTCATCGCGCATCGTCTATCGACGATTCGCCATGCCACCCGCATCGCGGTCATCGAACACGGCCGCATCATCGAACTCGGCACGCATGCCGAGCTGATTGCCCTACGTGGACACTATTTCGATTTGTACAGGCAGCAGAGTCTGACCGAGGCGACACGAGAACTGACGGATTTCAGTCCACGGCTTGCGTAGCTGCCGCGATTCGTCAGCCGTCAGTGATTCAGCCGGAACGACACGCCGAAGTCATAGAGATTAGCTACATGCGCGGCGTCGGTGCCATCGTCAGTGAAACGTTCCATTGCAAACGCAGTGGCGGTGTCGGTCCTCAAGATTCGCCAGCCGTGCTGGTGGACACAGTTGATCGCGATCCGTTCCGCTTCTTGGAGGTGCCTGCCGCGCGCGAACACCGTGCAGTAACGGATGTTGTCCAGCCACGAATACGCGTCGTAGGCATGCCTGACCCGATAAATGAACAGAAAGACGTCGCGGGTGCGCGTCGCGGTGCGCACCAGATTGGTTCGTGCGATCGCACGGTGCACCGACTCGGTACCCGCCCCCCCTGCACCGGCCGCGTCCAATGCCGCGCTTTTTATCAGTGAACCTTGCGTTTCGACGCTCGGATCCCCTTGATTAGCCATTTGCGGTCACCTCATCACGCCTCAGACGGCAACTCCCACAGCAATTCGCGTGCCGCATATGGCGTGCTCGAAGACCGATCTTGCCGAGGTGCGTACGCGCGAACATCACGCGCCAACGATGAAATCCCACAGCCGATCCGCACCGGTCTCCGCAATCTGCTTGCCGATGCGCTGCTGCCAGTAATTTTCGCGTCCGTATTCGTCGCGCCACGCGAGCAGCCGACGCGTGAAGTGGTGTAGCTGATGTTCGTGGGTGAATCCCATCGCGCCATGCACCTGATGTGCGATCTCCGACGCAATGCCCGCTGCCTCACCGACGCGCGATTTCGCGACCGCGACCTGCACCGCGAAACGCGCCGTGTCCAGCGCGGCAATCGCCGCGTCGGTCGCGCGCAACGCCGCGGCAACCTGACCGGCCAACAGCGCCAGCGCGTGTTGAATCGCCTGAAAGCCGCCAATTGGCCGGCCGAACTGCTTACGTTCTTTTGCGTAATCGAGCGACAGTTCGAGCACTCGCTCCAAGGCGCCCGACATCTGCGCGGCGCGCGACAGTGCCATCAGTTCGAATACACCGGCCACGTCGAGTGACGGCGATGTGCCGCAACGTCCCGGCACGCCGAGAAAGCGTACCTCGTCGCGCGCCTCACCGGCGATGTTGGCGTGTTCGGTGATCTGACATTCCGCAACGTCGAGTATGACGATCTCAAGCGGATCACCAATCACGTAGCAGATGCGCTGCATCGCCCGCGCCCACGGCACGCCAACGAGTTCGACGTTGACTTCGGCACCTTCGGCGCTGTGCGAGTCCGCGATGCCGAGGCTGATGCGGCCGTCGAATGCGCCGCATTTCGCCTCACTCATCAGATGATTCGCGATCAGCGTTTCAGCCAGCGGTAACGGCAACGCATGACGGCCCGCGACGCGCAACAGTCGAAACGCATCCGCGAGCGATCCGCCGCCGGCCGCGGTCGCAAGCTGCGGCAATTGATTCTCTGCAATCACGTCCCACAGCGGCGCCGGGAAATGGCCCTGCTCCGCCGCATCGAGGAGCGGCTTGTCACAGTGATCGGCGAACATCCGCTGCGCCGTATCGAGTACCAACTGTGTAGTCTCGGTGAGCGTCATCAGCGCAATCCCAAGCCCCGCGCAATCACGCCGCGCAGAATCTCGCGCGTACCACCGCGGATCGTGAATGCCGGCGCGTGCAGCAATGTTTGCGCCAAGGTGGCGCGAAACCGATGATCATCCGTGACATGCGGTGCCGCGAGCCGCGCGATCTCCGGCAGTGCCTTCTCGAAATCATTGCCGAGCGCCTTCACCAGCGCAGCTTCGACCGCCGGGTTCAGGCCGGCCTGGAGCATGCCGGCGACCGAAATCGACATCTGCCGCAATGTCATCAGGTGACCCGCAAGACGCCCGACAACGGCCGCCTGATGCTCCGTCGGTGATGCGCCGGTGAGCCGAACGAACTCCACGAGCACCCGAAACGCGGACAGGAACCGCTCCGGACCGCTGCGCTCGTACGATAGTTCACTCGTGACCTGCTCCCAGCCATTGCCGGGACGGCCGACGACCTGATCATCGGGCACGAAGCAATCGCTGAACACGACTTCATTGAAGTCTTCATCTCCGGCAATGTTGCGGATCGGCCTGACCCGAACGCCGTCGCCATGCAGATCGATGAGCAGTTGCGAAAGTCCCTCGTGGCGGCTCTCGCCCGGCGCCCCGGTGCGCACCAGTGCGATGATGAAATGATTGCGGTGTGCATCGGTAGTCCACACTTTCGTACCGTTGACGACATAGCCGCCACTCACGGCTTTGGCGCTGGTGCGCACCGACGCGAGGTCGGAACCCGAATCGGGCTCGCTCATGCCGATCGAGAAATAGCACTCGCCGCGCGTGATCGGCGGCAGGAAGCGCTCACGCTGCGCCTCGGTACCGTAGCGCAGCAACAACGGACCGCTTTGCCGGTCAGCAATCCAATGTGCGCTGACCGGCGCGCCCGCCGCAAGCAGTTCTTCCGTAACGACGTAGCGTTCGAAGAACGTGCGTTCGCCGCCGCCGTAGCGTTTGGGCCACGTCATGCCGATCCAGCCGCGCTTCCCCAGCGCAGCCGAGAACGCCGCATCGTGACCGTGGTTGAAATCCGAATCCGGCAAAGCTTCGCGCGGCTGATGCGTTTCGAGAAACGCACGAACGTCGGCGCGCAATGCAACCGCCTCGGGTGACAAGCTGATGTCGTCGAACCGAAGACCTTCCACCGCGTCGGTGGCTCCAGGAAAAGCAGCGGTTACGGTAGCGGTGCGTTTGGGCCAATGCAATCCATCACGACGCGCGGCAGGTGTCACGTTGCGACGCGGTCGAAGCCGACGCGATGAACACCGGTCGCTTGCAGCGGTAGGCGGTGTAGTTACCATACGAGACACGTTCAACCAGGTAGTACCGCGATGTCCGAAAGGCCAAGCTATCTCAAAGTACTCAACGCCATTGCCGTCGGCGAAGCCCGCGGCCAGGCGCTGTTCGATGCCTGGGCGATGGCGACCAAAGATGCAACGCTCGCGCAGACCCTGAAGCTGATTGCCATCCGTGAGGGCGAGCACGCCGCCGCGTTCGGGAAGCGCGTCTGCGAACTCGGCTTCTTCGTGCGCGACCGGTCCGCCGAGGATTTCGAAGAACGCCTTGGGACATTGCGCTCGGACGTTTCGGATGCGGCGAAATTCGAAACCGTGTTCGGTTATGGAGACGAACGCGACAACACAGACGAGCGCGCCGACGAAAATACCGGCCAGGGTCTGGACGGAATCTTTGCTGACACGACGATCGACCCGCTCAGCGGCGCGCTGCTTGGCCGCTTCATCGCCGAAGAACGCGACACATTGCGGCTACTGCAGGCGCAGTACGAGCGGGTCAAATCTCCATCGATCGACGACGACGAGCTCGAGCAGCTCACGCGGCGCATCGAGCGTTTGACGAATACGATCGAAGCGCTGAAGGCGACGCGCCGGGCAAGGCATTGATTCGATGAATGATTTCGACTCCCGATTCGCACCGGTGCTGCAGGAAATCGAGCGGCGCTGCAGCGTCGCGGGCAGCTTCGTCGACAAGGATCTGTTTCGCGTCAACATTGCAACACTGTGGGCCAATCTGGTGCTCGACCCAGCGGACGCCGGCCTGACCGACCTCGACATCGAACCGCTGCACGATTTCCTGAACCGGGCCATCGAACCGGTGCTCGGGCGCGACCAGACATTGACCGAGTGTTTTCGTTTCATCAATGGCAAGGCCGGTGAACAGGCGATGGATCGCTGTCACCTGACCACAACGCACCGGCAGATGTTGCTGTATTTTTGCTCGATGATTCTCGACCCTGCAGGCCACAAGCGCTGGACCGACACGCAACGCGAACAGCTGCGCGAACGACAGCAACAGAACGTGCGAGGTGACGTATGAGTGAAGCCAACGTTTCATTTCCGGATCCGTATTCGATTCCGCTCGAATCCATCAACGTCGCGCAGGCGCCCCTGTTTCAGCGCAATCTGCACGAGCCCTACTTCGAACGGCTGCGCAAGGAGGATCCGGTTCACTATTGCGCCGACAGCGATTTCGGCCCCTATTGGTCGGTGACGAAGTTCAAGGACATCATGCAGGTGGACACCAACCACCAGGTGTTCTCGTCGGAGGGCGGCATTGCCCTCGGTCCGCCGGTGGCAGTACCGGAATCGCAACTGATGCGTACCCCGATGTTCATCGCGATGGATCCGCCGAAGCACGATGTCCAACGCGCGACCGTCAGTCCGGTCACCGAACCACGCAATCTCGCGACACTCGAAAGCACCATTCGCGAGCGGGCCGGCAACATTCTCGATTCGTTGCCGCGCGACGAGACATTCAACTGGGTCGAGCGCGTGTCCATCGAATTGACGACACAGATGCTCGCAACCTTGTTCGATTTTCCGTTCGAAGACCGCTACAAGCTGACGCGCTGGTCCGATGTGGCAACCGCCGCGCCCGGCTCCGGTATCGTCGAGTCGAACGAACAGCGCCGCGACGAATTGATGGAATGCCTCGCCTACTTCACCCGGCTATGGAACGAACGCATCAATGCGCCGCCCGCGCACGACCTGATATCGATGCTCGCACACGGTGAATCGACGCGGCAGATGCCGCCTATGGAATTCCTCGGCAACCTGATTCTGTTGATCGTCGGCGGCAACGACACCACGCGCAATTCGATCAGCGGCGGCGTATTCGCACTGAACCAGAATCCCGAGCAGTATCAGAAGCTGCGCGACAACGTGAGCCTGATTCCACGGATGGTGCCCGAGATCATTCGTTGGCAGACGCCGCTGGCGTACATGCGGCGCACCGCACTGACCGACACCGAACTCGCCGGCAAGCGTATCAAAGCCGGAGACAAGGTGCTGATGTGGTATATCTCCGGCAATCGCGACGACGAAGAAATCGAGCGACCGAACGATTTCATCATCGACCGGCCCACCGCACGCCATCACCTGTCGTTCGGGTTCGGCATTCACCGCTGCATGGGCAACCGGCTCGCCGAGATGCAGCTACGCGTATTGTGGGAAGAGATCATGAAGCGCTTTCGCCTCATCGAAGTCGTTGGCGAACCGGTGCGCACATTATCGGCATTCGTGCACGGCTATACTCACCTGCCGGTGAAAGTCCACCGGGCCTAGCAGATGCCGAGATAAGCGGGTCGGAGTGCTTTGACGATCAGATCAGCCGAGAACATTGACGATCAACCGTCGCTCGCCGCGATGATGGCGATGCTCCCATAGAAAAATGCCCTGCCAGACTCCGAGTGCCAGTTCGCCACTGATCACCGGAATCGAGATGCTCACCGCGGTCAATGCGCCCTTGATGTGCGCCGGCATGTCGTCGGGACCTTCCGTGATGTGCGTGTAAAGCGGATCGTGCTGTGGCACGAGGCGATTCATCCAAGCTTCCAGATCGATTCGAACCGCCGGGTCCGCGTTTTCCTGGACGATCAAACTGGCGGATGTATGGCGGATGAAAATCGTTGCCAGTCCGTCGCTTACGTCACTATCCCGAACCATTTCCGCCACTCTGTGCGTAACGTCATAGAGTCCCTGACCGTGAACCGATACCGTTAATTCGAAGTTCATGGACTAGGCGACCAATGCGCTCGCGCGCCAACGCGGGATGAGGTCGCGCAAGGATAACGGAACTCCCCTAAGGACGCACAATGGACGCGTTGGCAACGCAGCGGCGATTCGATCAGCCCGTTGCGACCGCAGTGGCGTGTGTCACGTTGGTCGTCGGTGTGGTCGTATCCGCCATGCTGGACACCTACGAAACAGCAGCGTCCATTTTTTTGATCGCCATGCTCATGGCAAGCCGCTCCAATCGTCGCGGGCTGGTGATCGGGGCCGCTGCGCTCGCAACGTTGTCGCAGCTTGCACCAGCGCTGATCGATCCGCGGATCTGGCAGGAAACCGGCGCGCTGCTACCGATGGCCGGCCCGGCGCTACTGTGGTCGAGCGTCTATTGGATGGCCGCGGCGCTTCTGATCTGGGATCCGCGCCAACGCAATCCCGGCATCGAACAGATTCACCAGGCGTTTGCTCACGCGCCCGCCGCGATGGCGCTGGTCGACACCTCAGGCGTCATCGTGCACGCCAACCACGCGTTCTTCGAATTGACGGGCCAGCCGAGCATGCCGGCCGGCAGCAAACTCGAGCAAGTTCTCGGCGATCCGCTGTGGAACCAACTGAAAGCACAGCGCGATCACCTCGTATCGCGCGCAGACGCGCACATCCGTTTGGAGCGCGAGTTCATTCGTCACGACGGACGTAGGGTCTGGGCGTCGATCTATGCACGCATGCTGCGCGATCCGTCCGGCACCGCGCGCTTCGCGGTGTTGCAGATTCTCGATCTGACCCGCCAACGGCGAGCGCAACGTGCACTGGCAGTCAGTGAGGCGCGCTTCCGCGGCATCATCGAGAACACCGGCGAGTTGACGTTGGTGATCGATCCAACGGGACGCATCAGCTACGCCAATCCAAAGGCTTACGAAATGCTCGGCGCCCAGGTGCTTGGTCCCCAGGCGAATGGAAAAGAGGCAACGTCACTGATCGGCGTCGAACCGTTGCAATTCATCCACCGACTGGACCGCAAGGAATTTGGTCGAGCATTGGCGCGTGCCCACACGCGGCCGCGCGAAACATTCCGGCTCACAGACATCCGTTCACACGACGCCGAGACCTTCCTGGACGTTCAGCTCACGGGCCTCGGCAACGCTCCGGGCATCTCGGGCACCGTCGTCACAGCACGGATCACCACAGATCAGGTCAGAGCCGAGAAGAACCTCCAGCTGTCGGAATCCAAGTTCTCGACCATCTTCCACTCGAGCCCGGACGCGATCCTGATCCTGCGTAACGTCGACAGCACGATCATCGACTTCAATGCGGGCTTCACGAGGCTGCTCGGCTACACGCGCGAAGAAGGCATCGGCTTGCCCGAACCCGAGCTGAAGATCTGGGGCAACCTGCTGGATCGCGAGCGCGTAAATGCCGAACTCGAAACACATCGCGAATGTCTCGACTACGAAACCGAACTCGTCGCGAAAAACGGCGATGTGCTGTCCACTGAGATCTCGGTGCGCTACGTCGAAATCGACGGCGAATTGTGCGTGCTGTGCATCGGCCGTGACATCACCAAACGGCGTCTCGCGGAAATCGCACTGAAGGAAAGCGAGGAGAAGTTCGCGCGGATCTTCTCCGGCAGCCCCGACGGCATCGTCATCATCGGTCTCGCGGACAGCCAGATCCTCGACATCAACGACGCATTCGTCTCGGCATCGGGCTTCAGTTACGAAGAACTCATCGGTCAGCGAATTCAGGATTTGCCGATCTTCGACGACGTTGCACAGCTCGAGCATTCGGTCGCGATCATCGCCGAGCAAGGCCGACTGCAGAATTTCGAGCTCACGTTTCGAACCAAGACGGGTCAGCCGATTCCCGCACTGCTGTCGGCGACCGTCGTCGAATTCCACGGTACGAAGAGCCTGGTGTGCATCGCGAAGGATCATCGCGCTCAGCGCGACGCCGAAGCGAAGCTGCGCGTCAGCGAGGAGCGATTCCGCGGCGCGTTCGAGAATGCACCGATCGGCATGCTGCTGACCGATACCGACGGCTACATCTTCCAGGCCAATCACTTCGCAGTGAAAGCGCTCGCGTATTCGGAAGCGGAAATGGTCGGCAGCCATATCAGCCGACTGGTACCGACCCAGGACCGTCAGAGCCTGAAGGACACATTCGATCGTCTGCTGCACCGCTCCGGCAACGTGTTCCGTTGTGAGCGCAGCATGCTGTGCAAGGACAGCATGGAAATCTGGACCAACTTCCATGTGGTGCTGCAACATGCCGAATCCGGTTCCCCTCTGTACTTCATCGTTCAGATCGCCGACATCACGGAGATGAAGCAAAACCGGGAACGCATGGAACGCATGGCCTTCTACGACACGCTGACGGATCTAGCCAACCGCCATCTGTTCGGCAGCCGCCTCGATCAGGCCATAGCGCATGCGCAGCGCACCGAGACTTACGCTGCGATGTTGTATCTCGACCTCGACCAATTCAAACGCGTCAACGACACACTGGGGCATCAGGCAGGCGACGAATTGCTGCGCGAAGTCGCGCGACGCCTGAACCATTGCGTGCGTGCGGAGGACACCGTGGCACGCTACGGTGGCGACGAGTTCGCCATTCTGCTCTACGGCATCGCCTCCCCCGGCGACGCGGGCGCTGTGGCCGACAAGATCCTGGGACGCCTGCGCGAACCGATCACCATCTCCGGTCACCACCTGGTCGTCACCACGAGCATCGGCATCACGATCATTCCCAATGATTCGGTGCATTCGAACATTCTGGCGAAGAATGCGGACCTCGCGATGTACCGGGCAAAGGAGCGCGGCCGCAACAACTACCAGTACTTCGCCGAGGAAATGAACACCAAGGCGCAGAGCAAGTTGCGTACCGAGAATGAACTGCGCGAAGCGCTCGAATCGAACCGCTTCGAACTGTTCTATCAACCGAAGGTGCGGCTCACCGATCAACGCATCACGGGGGTTGAGGCGTTGATCCGCTGGAACCACCCCGAGCGCGGTCTACTGTCGCCCAATGAGTTCATCAGCGTGGCCGAGGACACCGGCGTAATCGTCGGCATCGGCGCGTGGGTGATCCATCAAGCGTGCATTGCAGCGCGCGATCTGACCAATCAGACGGGTGCGCCGATTCAGGTGGCCGTGAACATCTCGACGCGCCAATTTCGCGATCCGAATCTCGTCAACACCGTACGTCGTTGCGTCCGCGAAGCGGGCATCGATCCATCACAGCTCGAGGTCGAGATCACCGAAACGATGTTGATGGACGATGCCGAGGCCGCGGCTTTCACGGTGCAACGCCTGCATGAACTCGGCATCAAACTCGCCATCGACGATTTCGGCACCGGCTATTCGTCGCTGAATTACCTCAAGCGTTTTCCGATCGACACCGTCAAGATCGATCGCTCCTTCGTCACCGATATCCCGACCAATACCGATGACATGGCGATCACTGCCGCGGTCATCTCGATGGCGCATCGCTTGAACCTGCTGGTTGTCGCAGAAGGCGTCGAGACGACCGAACAGTTGAAATTCCTCAGCGAACATAACTGCGAGTACGGCCAGGGATACTACTTCTCGCGGCCACTCCCGTTCGCCGAAATTCAACGCTTCTTCGACCCGACGGTCGCGTTGATACGCCAGCCGCGCAAGCGTCCCGGCAACTGACACCATTGGAGACATCGTTGCCTGCTGCGCCGAGCGCAGGTTGTGCGATCATGCGCGCTTTATTTTTCTGGGATCGAAACGTGCACCGTTTGTTGTTCGTCAGGGGAAGCATCTTCGGCGACAGTGGTCAGTCGTCGCAGCTCGCTGAAATGCTCCTCGCGCGATACGCGCAAACGCATCCGCAATCCAGCCTCGTAATGCGTGATGTGCAGAACCCGCCGCTGCCGCACCTCGATGCCGCAACGTTTGCAGCCTTCGGAAAATCGGTCGATACGCTCGACACTGCCGACCATTCGCTGTTGCGGCTGTCGAACGAGTTGATCGGAGAACTGGAAGCGGCTACCGAACTATTGATTGCGATGCCGATGTACAACTTCGGCGTACCGTCGGCATTCAAAGCATGGATCGATCACGTTGCGCGCGCGCAGCGGACGTTTCGCTACACGGCCCAGGGACCAGAAGGCCTGCTGACCAATGTGCGGCGCTGCTGGATCATCGCGGCACGAGGTGGCCGGTACCAAGGCACGCCACGCGAAAACCAGGCGCCGTATCTGACAACAATGCTGGGCTTCCTCGGCATCGCCTCGCCGACGTTCATCTTCGCCGAAACGCTGCTGCGGCCCGACAAGCGAGACGATGCACTGAGCATGGCACGTGCTGCGATCGAACGGCTCGAGCTGTGATGGCGCGATTCGATACAAGGCAACGCATCGGCTTGGTACTGGGACCCGTGTTGTTCGTCGCGGTTGGTGCATGGCTTTCCGGCCAGGGCCTCGCGTTCGAGGCAAGCTGGACCGGTGCGGTGGTGGCATTGATGGCGACATGGTGGATCACCGAACCGCTGCCGCTGTGGGCGACCGCGTGCATACCGCTCATCGCCTACCCCGCACTCGGCGTGGCCAGCCTGTTCGACGTGACGCTGCACTATTTCGATCCGGTCAATTTTCTCTTCCTGGGCGGCATGTTGATCGCCGCTTCGATGCAGCAATGGGGACTGCATCGACGCATAGCACTGACCATCATCGCTGCAATCGGCGTGAGTCCGCGTCGCATCGTACTCGGCTTCATGCTGGCCACCGCATTTCTCAGTCTGTGGATCTCGAACACCGCAACCACCGTGATGATGTTCCCAATCGCGATGGCGGTGCTGCTGAAACTCAGCGAGCAGATGGACACCAACGATCCGCTGCTGCGGCGCTTCGGTCTGGCGTTGATGCTCGGCATCGCTTACGCGGCGAGCATTGGCGGCATCGGCACCAAGATCGGCACCGCGCCGAATATCATCATGGTGCAACAGGCGACGGCCGTCCTCGGGCGCAATCTCGACTTCGTGACCTGGTTGACGATCGGATTGCCGGTGGTACTGGTTGCGCTGCCGATCGTGTTTCTATTTCTGGTCCACGTCGCAGCACCGATTCCCATCAGTGGATTTGCTGGTGGCGGCGAGGTGATTGAACGCGAACGCGCGCAGCTTGGTCGCATGAGTCTCGGTGAACGCGTCAGCTTCATCGGATTCTTGACGGCCGCGCTGTTGTGGATCTTCCGCAACGACATCGAACTCGGTGCGCTGACGATTCCGGGCTGGTGGTCATTGGTGACGTTCGGCTGGCAGGACATTCTCAGCGTTCCGCTCGACAGCCTGCCCAAAGCACTGGCGAAGCTGATGAAACAGGACCTCGGCGACGCGGCTGTCGCGATGGCCGTCGCAACCGCGTTGCTGCTGATTCCAATCACGCTGCGGCCGCTGCGCTTCGCGCTGGACATCCGACGCGCCGCGGGTGTGCGTTGGGGGTTGCTAGTACTGCTCGGCGGCGGGCTCGCGATGGCGTACGGCATTCAAACCAGCGGATTGTCGACCTGGCTCGGCGCGCAGCTACACGGCATCGGCCACGTCGGCCCATACGCCGCCATCGTGATGGTCAGCTATGCCAGCCTCGCGTTGACCGAAGTGGCATCGAACGTCGCAACCGCAAGCATCGTCGTGCCAATCGTCGCGGCCGGTGCACGAGGCTTCGCACTAGATCCCGCACCGCTGATGTTCGCAACCGCGCTGTCGGCATCGTTCGGCTTCATGCTGCCAGCCGGAACACCCCCCAACGCGATCGTCTACTCGAGCGGCTATATCACGGTACCGCAAATGGTGCGGGCGGGGATTGCCGTGGACATATTCGGCGCGCTGTTGGTCGCCACACTGTGCTACTTCATCGTGCCGTGGGCATTGAATCTGACTTGATCTGTGCGCTTCAGGCCGAGCGCGGCAGGATCACGACGTTGTCGAACGACAACCGTGCGATGTCGGCGACAATCGCTTCACCGAACGACGCGCCCTTCTGCGCGTAGACATACGGATAGAGCTTGCGTACGCGGTGCAGATACACGGCCAATTGCGTTTCGATTACTGCCTCGACCCGTGATCGATCCGCTTCGTCGAGCGCAACGTCGGCGAGGCGGCCGCGCAACAGCATCAGATCATGGTGCTTACCCAACGCGTCGGCGAGGCGATCGAGATACCAGCGGCGAGCGCGATTTGCGGGGCTGAGTACCGGTCGAATCATGTCGAGCTGATACAAGCCGTGCTTCACCCAACGTCTCCAACGGTGCAGCAACGCAGGATCGTTTTGCTCCAACGTGCGCCGGCCGATGCGTCGACCACGCTGATAGGTGCGCACGAAGCCGTCTATCAACGCGCGCTCGGGCAGCGATTCGACATCAAAATCACGCCAGACACCGGACTCCTGCTGGAACCCGTTCGATACCCTGTCCATCGAGGCACGCGGAACGGACTCGGCACCGTGTTCGCTCAATGCCTTTGCCACCATCGACAACGCCGCGCGCGATTTCCTCTTGGTGGTCTTCGCCACGAGACGACCGGCGATCGCCAGCGCCGCGACGTCATCACGCGCCGGTGCGAGCGCCGCGTGGATGCCTTTCAACCGAAGCTCCGCAGCATCGAACATCGACTCCGGAATCTCCCTCTGCAACAACCGCCAACTCGCACGCAGGCGTTTGACCCCGATTCGAAGGCTGTGGACGGATGCATCGGACAATGGTGGCGGATGCGCAGACAACAGGTGCAGACAGCGATTGTTTTCCTGCAACGCGTGATAGATCACGAAATCACCGAATCGCATCGCGCAGCACCTCGTTCACCAGCATGCTCCGAGCGTCGACGAGGCCTGTCAAGGCATAGCCGAGCTACGACAGTTCCGCTATAACACCGCCAACGCTCGTCTCAGATCAAAACACATGGACATCGCCACAATCGATGGCATCGAAATCGCATACCGGGTTGCGGGCGCGGAGAGCGCACAACCCGTGCTGTTGATTCACGGCTATACCGGTACGCATCGCAATTGGGCACCGACGGTCAAATCGTTGCTCGACGCCGGCTACCGGACCTTGTCCCCCGACAATCCCGGTCACGGTGCAACCGCCGCGCCGACATCGTTCGAGCCGTACGAGTTCGGTGTTGTCGCCGACACGCTGCATCAGCTCGCGTCCGGCCTGGACTACGAACCGGCGATCGTCATCGGCCATTCGATGGGCGGCGCGATCGCAGAGGAATACGCGTTGCGTCATCTCGACGCTGTTCGCGCACTGGTGTTGGTGGGCAGTGCCGGCGGCGCCTCCGGGACCGAACGCGAATCGATGGCCCAGCACATCGATGATCTACGCGACGCATTCCGACGCGGCGGCATGACCGCGGTGTTCGATCGCCAGATCGAACTCGGCCTGCGGCCGACCGCAGCATCGATGAGCCCAGCGATGCTGCGGCTGTCGCGCAGCGAATTCGCGAAGACATCGTGGCCCGGCTACGAGTTCGGTGGTCTCGCACTCCGCACACGCAACGAAACGCTCTCCGGTCTGGAGCAGCTGAATCTGCCCACCTTGATCGTGCATGGCGAGAACGAATCACCCGCACTGAAACGCGTCGCAGCCGACCTCGAACGCAGCATCGCCGGCGCTCGCCGCGTCGTCATCGACAGCGCCGGTCACAGCCCGCAGTTCGAGGCACCCGCTGCATTCAATCGCGAGTTGCTCGCGTTCCTCGCGACGCTCTGAACTCGACCACACGGACACCCCATGACGAATTCGCTGACAAATTCACTGGTACTGACCGAAACCGACGGCGGCGTCACCATCGTGACGCTGAACCGACCCGAAGCGTTGAATGCGCTGTCGCGGGCGCTGCGCGCTGCAATCGTGGCAACGTTCGATCGTTTGCGCGCCGACAGCGCGACCGAAGTGGTGATTCTGACTGGCGCAGGACGTGCGTTCACCGCAGGAATCGATCTGAAGGAACTCGGCGGCGAGCGCGAGCAGGACGCCGGCATCGGCGCAGTCAGCGATCGCGACCTATCGCGCGCCCTGGCCGAGTTGGGCCGGCCGATCATCGGTGCGATCAATGGCTACGCCATCACCGGCGGCCTCGAGATCGCATTGATGTGCGACTTCCTGATCGCCTCGACACAGGCGCGTTTCGCCGACACGCACGCGAGAGTAGGCGTGGTGCCGGGCTGGGGACTATCGCAGAAGTTGCCGCGGCTGATCGGCATCAACCGCGCGAAGGAACTGTCGCTGACGGGCAACTATCTCAGCGCCGAGCGCGCATACGAATGGGGATTGGTGAACCGCGTGGTCGAACCCGACGAACTGTTGCCGACGTGCCGTGCATTGGCCCGCGACATTCTGACGACAGACCCGGCGACCCGCAGCGAGATCCGCCGCATCATGGATCAAGGCTGGCACTCGACACTCGGCGAAGGCATGACGATCGAACTCGACGCCAACCGTGCGCATGCCAAGCGCGAACTGACACCGGAAAAAGTCGCGGCGCGGCGCAAAGGGATTCAGGCGCGTGGGCGGGATCAGAATCGTTGAGGGGCGTTACTTCCGCTTTACCGAGGGCCTACACAACCACGTTGTGGCGATACGACTTGGCGTATTGCGTCATGCACCTCATCGAATGGCCGCGGATCTGAATTAGCATGTAAACCAGTTCCACATAGACAAAATCGTTGGAATCACCTCGACCGCCCCCATTGGTTGGACGAAAGCTCCTCGCCAAGAATGTCCTTTGGAACTTGGTGGGGCAAGCGCTTCCTTTGGCGGTCGGATTGATCGCGATCCCCGTTCTGATCCGACAACTGGGTGCTGAACGCTTCGGAATACTCGCGATTGTCTGGATGGTGATCGGCTATTTCGGTGTGTTTGACTTTGGACTCGGTCGGGCAATGACGAAGATCGTTGCCGATCGATTGGGCGGGGACAGAAGCTCCGACGTGTCGCGGATCGTCGCGACAACCTTACTTATCACGCTCGGATTCAGTGTAGTTGGCGCGATCGTCGTGGCGAACATCGCGCCTTGGCTGGCCACCGACGTATTGAAGATCCCAACATCGTTGACCTTCGAAACAATTCGTTGTTTCTACTTGCTCTCGGTGAGCATTCCAGTGGTTGTCTGCTCGGTCTGTTGCCGGGGGGTGCTGGAGGCTTACCAACGCTTTGACCTGGTCAACGCAGTAAGGATTCCGTTGGGCTCCTTCACGTTCCTGGCACCCCTGTTGGTGCTGCCATTTTCACAGAGTCTAGTACCCATTGTCGTGGTGCTGGTCTTAGGGCGCGCCGTCGCATGCGGCGTGTACTGGTTGCTCAGTTCAAAACTCTACCGTCACATTCATGAGGGCCTGACATTTGACGGCACCTTGACAAAACAGCTGTTTTCTTTCGGCGGATGGATGACCGTGACGAATCTGGCCGGGCCATTGATGGTGTACATGGATCGATTTCTGATTGGGAGCATCATTTCGATGGCTGCGGTCACTTACTACGCCACACCGTATGAAGTTGTCAGCAGACTCGCTTTCATACCGGCGGCAGTCGCCAGCGTGCTCTTCCCCGCCCTGTCTTTCAGTCTCGCTGCCAATCGCAATGATGCGACAAAAATACTGCAGCGAGGAATGGATGCGATCGCGCTACTTGTACTACCGCTGATGATTCTGGTCACCCTGTTCGCTGAATATGGTCTGCGCCTCTGGGCAGGCAACGACGTCGCGTTGTTTGGAACACGTGTTTTGCAATGGCTCGCGCTGGGTGTGCTGTTCAACAGTTTCGCAGTCATGGCGGTGGTGCAAATCCAGGCGCTGGGGCGCCCGGATCTCTCGGCGAAGCTATATTTAGCAGAACTTTTGCCTTACGGACTGACACTTTGGTGGCTCACCCATAGATACGGCATCGAGGGTACGGCGGTCGCTTTGACCATCAGGGCAGGTGTTGATTTGATCGCGAATGCGGCCATTGTGGCATCGGTGCTGCCAAAAGCTCGCCCCGCACTAATCAAAAGTGCGTACGCAGTAGCGTTCTCGGTTGTGATGTTGATTGGTGCGATGTGGGCGTCCAATCACAATCTCGCGATGGGATACACGTTGGTCGCGATTGCAATGGTCGCCGCAAACGCCTGGTTCAATCTCCTGCAGCGATCGGATCGACTGCGTATACGGTCCTGGGTAACGCGGAAAGCGGGAGCATGACGACGCCGAGAGAAAACCTGACTCGACCAGTGTGCCCCGTCTGCCACAGTTCGGGTAAGAATCGGTTCGTTGATGTCGTCGACCTGTATTTTTCGGTGGAAGGAAGCTGGAATATCCGACAGTGCGACAATCGTCATTGCGGGTTGTGGTGGCTCGACCCGATGCCACCGCCTGATGCGATCGCGGAGACTTACAACGGATACTTCACGCACACCGGGGCGGGTGAAGGTGACGGCATGGGGCGCTACCTGGAACATGCAATATTGGACGGTCATCTCGGGTATCGCTCCGGCGTGGGACCCATCGCGCGTTTCGTCGGCCGGGTCTTGGGAATGCTGCCGCCGGCACGGGACGAAGCGGCCCGAAGGGTCATGTGGCTGACGGCATCGATGAGGGGAAGACTCCTGGACGTAGGCTGCGGCAACGGTGCATTTCTGGCTCGAATGCGAAATCTTGGATGGGACGTTCAGGGTGTAGAGCCTGATGCGCGAGCAGCAGACGTGGCGCGTCGACACCACGCGCTAAGTGTATTCCACGGTACCCTCGACGCGTTTGAAGAACCCGGTGAAAGCTATGATGGAATCACCTTGAATCACGTGGTGGAGCACGTGCCCAATCCGATCGCGCTTTTGCAGACAAGCGAGCGACTGCTGAAGTCTGGCGGTCGCCTCGTAATCGCTACGCCAAATGTTTTGAGCCTTGGGGAGCGCGTCTTTGGTTCGAGTTGGCGCGGCCTTGAGGTGCCGCGACACTTATGCCTGTTTTCGCCAAAATCACTCGCACACCTGCTCACCTTTACAGACCTGCGCGTGGAACTGCTTCGCACACCAGCCCGCTCTGCGCGATGGATGTGGTCGACGAGTTCTAGTGCGTTGGCGCGCGATAAACCGGCAACAGGACGCTCCAAACAATTCCAACGCGTCCTTCCATGGCTTTTTCAGTTCATCGAACAGACAGCGACGCTCTTTACTCCCGTTGGTGAAGAAATCCTACTCGTCGCGATAAAGGACTGAGACGTGCAGCCCAGCGCAACACCCACCCCCAACGTCTTCGTTGTGATACTCAACTGGAACGGCGCTGCCGATACGCTTCGCTGCATCGCCATGACACAGCGCGTCGGCTACCCGAAACTGACAATCATCGTTGTAGAC
Source organism: uncultured Gammaproteobacteria bacterium (assembly GCA_963812255.1). Classification (GTDB taxonomy): domain Bacteria; phylum Pseudomonadota; class Gammaproteobacteria; order Pseudomonadales; family Azotimanducaceae; genus DATJGR01. The sequence goes on from CAWEUM010000005.1 coordinate 1,009,133, forward strand.
AATGGGTCCAGCGATGATTCCGTCGATCTGATTCGATCGCGCGCCCCGGAAGTAACGCTCATCAACGCAGAATCCAATACCGGGTTTGGCAACGGCAACAATCTCGGCATCGATGCTGCAATCTCGCAGGGCGCCGACTATGTATGGGTCATCAACAACGACATCGCCTTCGATCCCGGTACGCTGACTGAGTTAGTTCAGATCGCCGGCGTCGCAGCAGCCGACATTGTCGGATCATGGATGTTCGATCGAACAGGCGACGTTAGTCTGTTCTGCCGCAACGCGACACCGGGAGCGTATTTCTCTTCGCGATCATTGAAGCCGACATCCGACGCCGACTTCTGGCCGACTCTGGAAGTCTCCGGTGCTGCGGTGCTTTTGAGCAGTCGCCTGCTTCAACAGCGCCTAGAGTCACTAGGTTATTACTTGGACGGTAGCCTGTTTCTCTACTGCGAAGAACTGGAATTGGCGTTTTGGAGCCGCGCCAACGGCTTCCGCGCGGTTACTGCAAAGCGCGCGCGCGTCTACCATCGAGTGGGCACAAGCACCGGGCGACTTGCAGCGTTGACGCGGCAGCACTATCTGATCCGCAATCGCATAGTCGTGTTGCGACGATATCTCGGGACCGCGTTTGGTACGCTCGTCGCCATCCTGTTCTCCGGATTGACTTTGATGCGAGGGTTGCGAGATCCACGCTCGCTGCCACATCTACTGCGCTCGATATTCGCAGGGTTCACAGGTCAGAGCGGCAAATATCGGCTTGCGAGCGATCATTGACGAGGCCGCCGATCCGGGTGATACATCTCGTCTCGCCTGTTCGTCACGGCGGCGGCGAGTCGCTGATCACGGACCTGGTCAGATCGGCCGAGACTGACCCGTTGGTGGTTCTCTACTATCGATCACCCCAGTTCGAATCCACACTGACCCAATACAAGATACGCTGGATCACACTCACGCAACTCTCGCTCGGTGATGGCAGAAGCCTCTTTGGCAGTGCGATGCGTGCAGCGTTCGGGTTGACGCACGCCAGGCGTCTGCTGCAGTTGATTCGGCGGGAAGCTCCGGACGTCATTCATGTTCACAGCTTCCCTGGAAGCTTTCTGATCGCAGCTTTCAAGGCGTTACGTCTCATCGACACGCCCGCGTTGTTGACCCGACATTCACTGCATGTCCGACGCACGCCCGTTGGACAGCGCTTGTTTCGTTGGATGATGTCGCAGTATGAATGCATCAGTACAGTTTCCAATGCGTCGAAGGCGAGTATGGAAGCCGCCTTCGGTGAATTTGACGTTCAGGTCATTCACAATTGTGTTGCCGACGTGTTTTTCGGCGTGTCCATGCCGGAGCACACGGACCGCAGCGTGTTCCTGCAGCTCGGGCGATTCATGCCAGCTAAGAACCATGGGCTGGTGTTGGACGCGCTGGTGCGTCTGAAACCCGAAGAACGCGGCAAGATCGCAGTCTGGTTCGCGGGCGCGGGCGAAACTGAAGCGCTCGTGCAGGCGAAGGCGCAACGTCTCGGTCTACTGCCGGAGGAAGTCAAATTTCTAGGCTTCATCCCGCACGACCAATTGCCGAGCATCATGATGGAGACGCACTTCGGTCTGTTTCCGTCGACAAGTGAAGGATTCGGGATTGGCGCAGCAGAGTGTCTGGCAGCCGGCCGGCCCGTTCTCGCGTTGCAAACCGAAGTCATGCGTGAGGTGGTGGGTCCCGGCGGTATCTGCGTGCCTGCCCATCAGCTCGATGTTGGGTTTCGGGAAATGATCGCGTCAGGTTCAACCATGAGCGGCGCGGCCCGACAGTGGGCCAATCGATATCGCCCCGCGCATATCCGATCGGAATACACGACGCTGTATCGGGTGGCCATGGACCGCGCCCCGTGAACATTCTATTGGCATTCCTCGGCAAGCGCGGTGGCGGGGGGCGATATACGTTGGAACTCGCCCGTGCACTCGCAACGCAGCCGAATGTCGATCTGTATCTGATCGTCGCTCGGGAATCGGAACTTTGTGCCGAATTCACGCGATTGGGGTTGCCGCAACTGCCGCTGCACACTTACTCAAACGCGGTGGATTTCCTGATCGGCACAATCACTCGGGTTGGGCGGATGTGTCGCCGGGTGCGGGAGTACATACGTCGAGAGCGAATCGATATTCTGATCATGGGCATGATTCACCCTTGGAGTCCGTGGGTCATTCGAGCGGCGCGGCGTGCCGGAGCGCGCGTCATCACCGTAGGACATGAACCTGGTCCGCATCCTGGCGATCAGCTGGTCCTTGGCAGAATCATGAACGCATGCATCGCTGATTGTTTCAGCTATTCCGACGCAGTGGTTGCGCTCACACAGTCCACCGCTCGAGCGATCCAAACAGCGCATCCCAGCTGCCGTCCTCACGTCATACCGCACGGCGCGTTTGTCTATCACGTGCAACGCCAGCCCAGGTCTTTGCCTGAAGATCGACCGATCAGATTGCTGTTCTTCGGGCGCATCGTTCCCTACAAAGGACTCGGACTGCTTCTCGATGCCGCGCATATGCTGCAGGCAAAAGATCGAAATTTCGAGATCGAGATCTGGGGTCAGGGTGACCTGTCGAGTGTCGCGGGGAAGCTTCGGCAGACGGTCAACGTTCGAGTCGAAAATCGCTGGGTCGATGAACCGGAGATTCCCGAGATCTTCCGTCGATGTGACATCTGCGTTTTGCCGTATCTGCAGGCGAGTCAATCCGGAATTGTCGGAATAGCGCAAGCCGCCGGGATGCCAATCGTTGCGTTCCCTGAGGCGGGGCTCGTAGAGCAGCTTGCGACCGGGGGCGGTGTACTCACGCAGGCATCGACGGCGGTTGCTTTAGCCGATGCACTGGAGTCAATTTTGACGGATCCCTCACGCTACTCCGCCATTTCCGGCGACGCTATCGTCGGCGCGCGAGCAAACAGTTGGCCTGCAATCGCCGCACAGTTCAACGACCTCGCCGCCTCGGTTCTGCACAACGCCTGAGAAGGATGCCCCTATAGTCCCACCACCAAACTCATCACCCGTCCCAACGTCTCCAACCGCTCCGCCAAATCCTTACCCGCCGGCGCAACCCGCAACGTAGTCACCCCTGAATCCCGATACGCACGAATCCTCTCTCGCACGGCGGTCTCGTCACCAAGCAGGTTCGCCTGGATGACCATCTCGGCCGGCACCTTCGCAATCGCCTCGTCGCGCTTTCCCGACACCCACAGGCGTTGCACGTCGCGACCTGCTTCCTCCCAACCACCCCGCTTGAACGCATCGTTGTAGAAATTCGTCGTCGCCGAGCCCATCGCGCCGAGGGTGAACGCCATTCCTGGCTTCAGAGGCGCGACCAGTGCATCCATATCGTTCCCGAACGCGACGGTACCGCCCACTTGAACGTCGATGTCCGCCATCGTCCGCCCGGCGCTCTGCGCGCCGCGCCGCAGGAACGCGAGGTGCGCGTCGGCGTGTTCCGGCGTAAACGACGTGCCGAGCCAACCGTCCGCCACTGCGCCAGTGTATTCGAGCGTCGCCGGTCCCAATGTTGCAAGATAGATCGGAATGTTCCCGTTGCCGGGTTGCGACAAGCGCAGCGCCTTGCCCTGCCCGCCTGGCAGCGGCAGGTCGTGATATTCGCCGTGGTATTCGATCTTCTCGCCAGCGAACGCGAGCTTGATGATTTCCACGGTTTCCTTCATGCGCGTCAGCGGGCCTTTGAAAGGCCGCCCGTGAAGTCCTTCGACAACCTGCGGGCCGCTCGCGCCGAGACCGAGAATGAAGCGGTCGTTGGTGATCGCCGCCATCGTCAGCGCCGTCATTGCGGTCATCACCGGTGCACGCGCGCTGATCTGCATGATGCCGGTGCCGAGCTTGATCTTGTGCGTTTTCGCGCCGAGGTATGCGAGCGGCGCGATCGCGTCCTGCCCCCATGCTTCAGCCGTCCAGACCGTATCGACGCCGAGCTTTTCCGCTTCGACGACGTAGTCCACTTGTTCGTCGAAATCCCGTTTGCGGCCCGACGCGGCGCCCCCGATCGAAATGCTGATTTTCATGTCGTTGCTCCCTGCTGTGGAGGCGCGGTGCGCGTTCGATGACGGCAGGCTAGCGAATCACTGCGCCGATGGCCACGGACGTCGGCCGCATTTCCACGCTCGGGACCGGCCAACGGGTTGAGTTACGCGAGCCCTGGTGCCATAACGGCTGTCGCGAACTGAATCGACCAGACACCGGAGAGAATCATGCGCCTCGAACTGTTTGAACGATATGTGCGTCGGGGCGAACTCACGCTCGTCGAGACGGACGGCGTGCGGCACAAGTTCGGCGCTGGCACACCCAAAGCGACGTGGATCATGCGCAAGCCGGAAACGCTTCGACGCATCCTGCTCAATCCCGCGCTGCAACTCGGCGAGACCTATATGGACGACGGTTGGGACGTCACCGACGGCAGCCTCGCCGACCTGATCACGATTCTGCGCAGCAACATGGGTGATCTCGCGCAGCGTCGCTCGGTCTTCGGCGAGTTCGCCGCGCGGCTACAGACGTGGAACGACCTGCGGGCTAGCCGCGCCAACGTGCATCATCACTACGACCTCGACGAAGAACTCTTCCGCGCATTCCTCGATCGCGGCATGCACTACTCGTGCGCGTATTTTCGCGAGCCGGACATGTCGCTCGAATCGGCGCAGCTTGCCAAATGCAATCATATCGAGCGCAAGCTTTTGCTGGCGCCGGGCCAGCAAGTACTCGACATTGGTTGCGGCTGGGGTAGCCTCGCGCTGCACCTTGCCGAAAACGTTGGCGATTCGGTGGTGGGCTTGACACTCAGCGCGGAACAGCTGCGCGTAGCCCAATCCGAAGCGCTGCGGCGTGGTCTGGCGGATCGTGTCGAATTTCGCCTGCAGGACTATCGCGAACATCGAGGTCAATACGACCGCATCGTCAGCGTCGGCATGTTCGAGCATGTGGGCCGACCCAATTTTCATCGCTATTTCGACCAGCTTGCGCAACAGCTGCGGCCGGGCGGCGTCGCGCTGCTGCATACCATCGGCTCGACTCGGCGACCCAACTCGACGAATGCCTGGTTCCGGCGCCACATCTTCCCCGGCGGCCACATCCCGTCGCTGTCGACGATTGCGAAGACCATCGAACGCGCCGGCTTGATGATCGGCGATCTCGAGGTCCTGCGGCCACACTACGCATTGACGCTGAAGGAATGGAACCGGCGGTTCCAGACCCGGCGCGCACATTTCGCGGCAACGAAAGGCGAGCGTTTCTGTCGCATGTGGGAGTTCTATCTCGTCACATCGCAGACCGCATTCGAGCACGGCGATCTGGTGGTGTTTCAATTGCAGCTCGGCGGGCGCGATGCGCCGTTTCCAGCCACGCGCGAGTATCTATACCCGGGTCTCGAAGAACACATTGCCGCAGCCGGCGCGACCGCAGCCCCGCGTCACGAGTAAGCGTCCCAAAACGCGGCCGCAGAACCCAGCAGGCCGAGTTCCGGCTCCAGCACCAGTCGAGTCGGGATGGCCTTGACGTAATCCGACATCGGTCCGCGCGTCTCGAAACGTCGTCGGAACTGGCTCTGCGCGAGAAAATCGCCGAGCCGCGGCAGGATGCCACCGGCCAGATAGACCCCGCCGGTCGCACAGACCGTCACCGCGAGGCTACCTGCTGCGGTGCCGAGCAGATTGCAGAACATCTCGAGCGTTTGATGACACACCGGATCCGAGACCGTCAGCGCGCGCTCGGTGATCTCGGCCGGCATTTCGAGCTCGACCGCGGCCCCCCAGACTTCGCATACCGCGCGATACAAATTCACCAGACCCGGGCCCGACAATACGGTTTCCCAGCCGACGAAATCGAAACGCTGCATCAGAAATCCGAGCACCTCCGCCTCCAGCGGATCGGTCGCCGCGAGGTTGCTGTGGCCCCCTTCCGAAGGCAACACCAGCCAGTGTTCACCGCGTCGCACAACGAAGCCCATCCCCAGGCCGGTGCCGGGTCCGAGCGCTGCCTTCGTCTGCGAATTGACACGAGTCGCACCCGTCGGACCGATCGTCGCCAACGAAGAATCGGGCAATACCGGCAACGCATGTCCAACCGCAGTGAAGTCGTTGATGACGCGGGCACGTTCGCTGCCCAATGCACTGGCCAATTCGCGCGCGTCGCAGACCATCCGCCCGTTGGTCAAGCGGCCACGACCGTCAATCACCGGACCCGCGATTGCCAGGCAACCGCCACGCAGATCACCAGTACCCGTGTCGCGGCAAAATTGTTCGACGAGACGCGCGGCGGTGTCGAAATCGGCACTCGGATAATCGCGGACCTCGCTGAGCGTGAGCGCCGCATCGGCCAGCGCCAACCGCGCATGCGTACCACCGATATCGCCGACAAGAACACGGTCGCTCATCGCGGCAGAACCCGCGCCGCCTGCAACGTCGTGAGCTGTCGCACGAACATGTCGTCGGTATCGATACACTCGTGAAATCCGAATTGCCGCGCCTTGACCGTGCTGACGACTGCATCGGGGGGTGAACCACCATAGCCGAACACGGCGTCGGCGAACTGCCACGACGCGCCGACCAGCTGCTCCATCGTGTACGGAAGTAGATTGTCGCGCGCAACGATACGATCCCAAGTCGCGGCGCGCTCCGGCATCGTGCCATTGAGACACATCGATTCGGGTTCGCCAAGAGACATGCCGAATACGTCCGCCACCACGCGAAAGATCTCGCGCCACACCATCACGTCGCCGTTGGCGATGTTGAACGTCTCGTTCGCGCAACCGGGGGTCTCAGCCGCCCAGAGGATCGCCCGCGCCAGCAGATCGGCGTCGGTTGCTTGCGTGATGCAAGGCGCGCCGCCCGGAAAGCGCAACGGTTCGCCTCTTTCACGTTGCACCGCCGCCAATACACCTAACGCGTTGACCATGTTCATCGGGCTGCCGAGTGCAAAGCCGCATACCACCTGCGGGCGCATGATCGAGTACGTGAAGCCATAGCGCGCGCTCATTTCGATCGCGTGATCTTCCTGGTTCCAGTAGAAATTCGCGCCGGGATGGCGCGGCTGGCGTTCGCGTCCCGGAATTCGCATCGGAGCGATGTGCGCGCCGTACGCCTTGGTGCCCTGCAGCAAGGTCACGTGGCGAAGCGACGGGCGTGTTCCGATCACCTCCAAAGCGTTGACGAGCATCGCCGTGTTCGTGGCGATCTGCTCTGGGTCGCGCCAACCTGCAATCAGTTCCGGCTGTTCGTACAGCGCGGCATAGACGACATGCGTCACGTCGGCGAATTCGGCGTCGGTGAACGTCCGCCTGCAGGCTTTCGCGTCGGTTAGATCCAACGACACGAATCTCGCGCGACTCGGGAAATCCGGAGTTCGTCGCGACACGCCCACGACCTGCCAGTCGGGACGCGATTCGAGTACCTTGATCACGCTGCGGCCGACCAGACCCAGCGCACCGAACACGACGACCTTCTTGCTCACGTTGCGAATCCGAGTCGATTGCGTAGCTCCGCATCTTAATCGCGATCGGCGGCCAGTTCGTCTGCTGCTAGACTTGAACGTAAATCCGATAGGCGAGTGAATCGCGATGACTGTGAGTGCCGGCCTGGGTATCGCCAACTTCACGTTCGACGACGCGCGCGGGTTTCGGCGTTGGGTCGATTTGTGCGACTCGGGCGGTATCGATTCGATCTGGCAATCGGATCGGCTTATTGGGGGCGACCCGAATCTGGAATGCATGAGCGCGATGGCGTGGCTGGCGGGTGCTACCCGGCGCCTGAAATTCGGCATGAACGTCGCGAGCCTCGGCCTGCGCCACCCGGTTTTGACCGCGAAAGCGTGCGCGACGATCGACGTACTCAGCGAAGGCCGCCTGTTGCCGGCGTTCGGCATCGGCAGCGCACTGTCGCGCGACTACTCCGCCACCGGCACGCCGACGCAGGGTCGCGGGTCTCGCATGAACGAGAGCCTCGAGATCATCTCGAGGCTCTGGTCCGAACCAGAAGTGACGTTTGCCGGTAAGCATTTCCAGCTCGACCGGGCGAGTATCTCGCCGCGCCCGATTCAACACCCCTGCCCGCTGTGGGTCGGCGGCTCCGCAGCCGCGGCGATCGAACGCACCGCGCGCTGGGGCACGGGTTGGCAGGCCGGAATCGAGACCGCGGCGCAAGTGGCGCCGGTGATCGCCGCGATCAAGCAGCGCGCCGAGGAACTCGGTCGGCCGATCGATGTTGATCACTTCGGCGCCGGCTTTGGCTATCGTTTCGGCAACCCGAGCGATCCGATCAGCCAGAAATATCTGAAGGGACTCGGCGCACGCCTCGGCAAACCCGCCGACGACTATGTGGCCATCGGTGATGCGCCGGCGATCCTCGCGCGCATCGACGAGTTCCGATTGGCGGGCGTGCACAAGTTCGTGCTACGGCCAATCGCGTTCGGTACAGACGACATGGTGAACCAGACGCGTCTGCTGATCGACGCCGTGCTACCGCGTCTCGCCGCGATGAATCAGCGCGATCGGGAACGCTGCTAACGAGTCAACGCCTGCGCCTGGGCTACGAAGCCGCGGTTCCAGGTCGGGCTCACGGTGAGTTCGTTGATGCACACATGCGCCGGCATCCGCGCGATGAAGGCGATGATCTCTCCGCAATCCTCCGCCTGCAGCATACGTGCTTTGTCCTCGGCCGTGACGGGTATCGGGCGGCTGTCGAGAATCGGGGTCGCCACTTCACCGGGACACAGCGCACACGCGCGCACGCCGTGAATCCCCGCCTCCATGTTCAGGCTCTCCGTCATCGAGTTCATCGCGTGCTTCGCGGCCGCATACGCCGGACCGGTCAGAATGCCGGTGTACTTGCCCGCCCATGAGGAGACGTTGACGATCAGACCATCACGCTGCGCCACCATCGTCGGCAACACCGCCTTGCAGCAGTAGAACGATCCGTCGAGATCGACCCGGATCACGCGATCCCAATCGTCGAGCGTGACGTTGTGCCAGTTGCGGTCGCGCGCATTCAGACCGGCGCTGTTGACGAGAACGTCGATGCGTCCGAAGCGCTCGACGATTTCCGCAGCGACCCTGAGTACCGCGTCCTTGTCAGCCACGTCGAGTGGCCGCGACAACGCCGCGTCGCCCAGTTCGCCCGCGCGCCGATCGAGAAGTTCTTGCCGTCTACCGCACAACACCACCTGCATGCCCTCTGCCGCCAACGCGCTTGCCGCGGCCGCGCCAATGCCGGTTCCCGCCCCGGTGATCCACGCAACCTTGCCGTTCAAATTACGCATCCTTATACTCCGCGCCCCGAAATTGACTGCACCCATCTTGTGCGACGCGATCGACAATGCACAGGCATGGTTCGAAACTTTCCGACGGGGACACAAACGCAACCGCGTGCTCCGCAGGAAATGTCAACAAAATCAACGCTAGACGAATGCCGATACGAGTTGGCGTAATTCTTGTGTAACAAAGCTCGGGTAGGCTTCGCAAATCCGATTGGATGGACCAGACGAGGTAGCTATTGATGCGCACGAATCAGCTCGAATTCATTGGCACGATCATCGCTCCGATTCCGTTCGTCGGCGTCGCACTGGCCGACATGCTCTACACATGGTCGAGCTACGCCGATGCGATGAACCTGCGGCAGATGGCCGACGATGACATTATCCCCCTGCCACCCGGCGACAGCGCCACACGGTTGCCGCCCGAACTCCCTGCCGTGACGGTCCGGAAGGCGGCCTGACGTCGAACCAACGGACGCGGGATCTCAGCTCTTCAAGCTCGCCAGGAATTGCAGCGTCCGATCCGCGGTTGCCGCATCAGCGGCGGCGATTGCAACGTTCAGATCGGTCACGCCAATGTCGCGCAAACGATCGATCGCACCACGTAGATAGTTCTCGTCGCCAGCCAGCGCGATGTCCGCCGGGCCTTTGGCGCCTTCGCGATCCAGCATGGCGCGATAGGACGGTAGTTGACCGTAGATCGTCAGTTGTTTCGCAATACTTTCGCGCGCCTCATCGGGTTTGTTGGTCAGCACGACCGGAAACCCGCCGACCACGATCGGCGCCGGCTTACCTGCGCCGTTCGCAGCCGCTGTCAGCAACGGCACGATATGTTCCGCCATCGTCTTCGGTCCAACCATCCACGTGACCGTGCCGTCGGCGAGTTCGCCGGTGAGCTTGAGCATCGCAGGACCCAGCGCCGCGACGAGTAGCGGCACGCGTTCCGCCCCAGGCACTGCCACCGCGACACCGTGCACGTGATAGGTCTCGCCATCATGCTGCACAGTCTCGCCGCGCAACAGCGGACCCAGCACTTCGAGGTATTCCCGCATATGCGCAGCCGGCTTGGCGTATGAAAAGCCCAACATGCCCTCGATGACGATCTGATGCGACAGACCGATGCCGAGCGAGAAGCGATTGTTGCTGGCCGACGCTGCCGTCATCGCCTGCGACGCGAGCGCCGTCGGGTGCCGCGGATAGGTCGGCACCACCGCTGTTCCCAGCCTGATCCGCTGCGTCGTGTGCCCGATGATCGACAGCACGCCGACCGCGTCGTACGACATCATCTGCGCCATCCAGACGCTGTCGAAATTCAACTCCTCCATCCGCTGCGCGGTCCTGACAAGTTGGTCTACCGTGCGGTTGACGCCATCTGCGCCGATGATCATTCCAATGCGCATCGCTGCCTCCAGGGCGGTTTCGAGGCCGGATAGCAACAGCAATCCGGCGACGGGTCAAGCCAACCCCGCTTCACGCAGCCCGATAGGTCAATGCGTACTTTTCGACAACGCGCGCTAGAATCCGCGCTTCATTGGGAGGACGTTCATGGCAAAGGAAACCATCGCCATACTCGGCGGTACCGGCGATCTGGGCACCGGACTCGCGATTCGCTGGGCAAAGGTCGGGCACGAAATCGTGATCGGATCCCGAACCCAACAGAAAGCCGACGCTGCGGTCGCGGCATTGAAAGGACTCAGTCCGCAAACGAAGGCGCGCGCGATGGAGAATTCCGCCGCTGCCGCTGCAGGCGACATCGTCGTGCTGACGGTACCTTATGAACATCAGCTATCGACCCTGGATTCGGTCCGCGCCGGTCTCGAGGGCAAGATCCTCATCGATGTCACCGTGCCGTTGATTCCACCGAAGGTCGGCACCGTTCAGTTGCCGCCAGAAGGCTCCGCCGGCAAGCGCGCACAGAATTTTCTCGGTACCGGCGTCAAGGTGGTCACCGCATTTCAGAACGTCGCTGCGCATCTGCTACAACAGGATGTGAAGATCGAGTGCGACGTGCTCGTGGCCGGAAACAGCAAGGATGCGCGCGATAAAGTCGTCGAGCTGGTCGAGGCCGCCGGCATGTCGGGCTGGCACGCCGGGCCGATAGAGAACTCTGCGGCGGCCGAAGCGCTGACATCGATACTGATTCAGATCAACCGGCGCCACTCGATCTCGCACTCGGGGATCAAGATCGTCGGTCAGAACGATCACTGAATCGCGTGACCACCCTCAGCTTCACACCGATCGCCGGCATACCGATGGTGCGCGCCGGCGATGACCTCGCCGCACTGATCATGACTGCATTGTCGGTGCAACAGCTGCGTCTCGAGGCGGGCGATGTCCTGGTGGTTGCTCAGAAAATCGTTTCGAAAGCCGAAGGGCGGCAAGTATCGCTGGCGACCGTTACACCATCCGCAGAGGCGATCGCACTTGCCGCAGAGACGGACAAAGATCCTCGTCTCGTCGAGCTGATCCTGCGCGAATCCACCGAAGTGCTACGCAAAAAACCGGGTGTGCTGATCGTGCGTCATAGGCTCGGTCTCGTTGGCGCACAGGCAGGCATCGATCAATCCAACATCGAACACGGCGACACCGAACACGCGCTGCTGCTACCGCAAGACCCAGACGCGTCGGCGCGCAGGATTCGCGAATCGATCTTCACGCTCACGCGTGTGCGCCCGGGTGTCATCGTCAGCGATAGCATGAATCGACCCTGGCGTCTCGGCACCATTGGCGGCGCGATCGGCAGCGCTGGCATCACCGCGCTCGACGACCGGCGCGGCGGTCACGACATCTACGGGCGTGAACTCAAGGTGACGATGATCAATCGCGCCGATTCGATCGCCACGGCCGCGACCCTGGTCATGGGTGAGACGACCGAAAGGACGCCGGTTGCGCTGGTCCGCGGATATGCGCAGGAAGACGCTGCGCAAACCGCACGCGACATCGTCCGCCCGCTCGAAGAAGATTTGTTCCGCTGATATGGCAAGCGAGCGTTACATCGCCGTCACCGGCGGCGTCGGCGGCGCGAAGCTCGCATTGGGGCTGGTTGCGCATCTGGGTCCCGACGAGCTTTCGTTCATCGTCAATACCGGCGACGACTTCGAGCATCTCGGCCTGCACGTCTCGCCGGATATCGACACGCTCGTTTACACGCTGTCGGGCCAGGCGAATACCGAGGTCGGCTGGGGACGCCGCGGCGAGACGTGGCAGTTCATGCGGGCGCTGAAGGAAGTCGGCGGCGAGACCTGGTTCAACCTCGGCGATCTCGATCTGGCTATGCACGTCGAGCGCACCCAACGACTGCGTTTGGGGGCAAATCTGACCCGCGTAACCCACGAACTTGCCGCTAGCCTGGGCGTGAACCACGCGATTTTGCCGATGAGCAATTCCCCGGTACGCACGATGATCGGCACCGCCGATGGCGAACTCGCGTTTCAACACTATTTCGTCCGTGATCGCTGTGCGCCGGCCGTAACCGGATTTCGCTTCGACGGCGCGGCCGCCGCGACCCCAACAGCGCAGATCGAGCAATGTCTCGACGATCCGCGCCTCGCCGGCGTCATCATCTGTCCCTCGAATCCTTTCGTCAGCGTCGATCCGATTCTCGCAATTGCCGGCCTGCGCGAGCGCCTGGCGCAATTGTCCGTACCGGTCGTCGCGGTATCGCCGATCGTGGCCGGCACCGCGATCAAGGGTCCAACCGCCAAAATGATGGCGGAACTCGCCATTCCCAACACCGCCGTGGCTGTGGCGCGACACTATCGCGGCCTGCTGAGCGGCTTCGTGCTGGACAGCCGTGACGCGGCGCTAGAGGTCGAGGTGGCGGCACTCGGGATCGCAACTGTCGTAACCCAAACCGTCATGCTAACGTTGGACGACCGTCGGCACCTGGCCGCCGACGTGCTGAGTTTCATCAGACGCCTGAAGTCGTAGCTCAATTCACAGAACGACTCGAGTGAGGGGAAAGCGCCGTGTGGGCGGTCGTGCCGCTGAAGAATATTCGCAATGCCAAACAACGGCTGGCGCCGCTGCTGACACCAAGCGAGCGCAGCGAGCTGATGATGGCGATGATCACCGACGTGCTGGCGGCGCTGACGCAGACGAGCGGCCTCGCAGGGATCCTGCTCGTGTCGCGCGCACCGGAGGCGGTCGAACTCGCACATAGCCATGGCTGCGAGCTGTTCGCCGAGGCAGAAGGTGCCGACCTGTCGGAATCGGTGCAGGCTGCGGGCGGCTTCCTGGTCGCGAATCGAGACGCAAAGGGCACGCTGATCGTGCCGGGCGACGTGCCGTTGATCACTCCCGCAGACGTCACGGCCATTCTGGCCGAACACGACCGCTTCACATTGGTCCCGGACTCCGAAGGCGATGGCACCAACTGCATCGTGTCTTCGCCGCCGAATCTGATTCGATATCGCTTCGACGGGCACAGCTTCAAACCGCACGCCGAAGCTGCCTACGGAATCGGCATCACACCTCGTATCGTGCGCAACGACGCATTCGGGATCGACGTCGATACTCCGCGCGATTTGCAGTGCGTGCTCGAGCGTGCCGGCACGTCTTGCACGAGAACATGCTTGGAAGCAACCGGTATAGCAACTCGCCTGACGCATCTGCATAATCGCTCTTCGGCGATGTAAACGCTTGGCGTGTCGATGCGGCGGTGCCGCGCACGGCAATCACTGGAGAATTCATGGGTATACCCACCCGCGCACTGATGGACGCGGCGTTGCAGGGCCAACCGCTGGACGACCGCGACGCGCTCGTGCTCGCGGGGGAAAGTGATACGCGCGCGCTGGCCACGATCGCCAGCCAACTGCGTGACCGCGGCTTTGGCAATCTCGTCACGTATTCGCGAAAGGTATTCATTCCGCTGACGCAACTGTGTCGTGACGTATGCCACTACTGCACATTTGCGCAGACGCCGAAGCACATCGATGCCCCTTACATGTCGATCGAGCAAGTGCTCGACGTCGCGCGACAGGGCAAGGCCCTCGGCTGCAAAGAAGCGCTGTTCACACTCGGCGAGAAGCCGGAGTTGCGCTACAAGGCCGCGCGCGACGCGCTCGAGCAGATGGGGTATGCCAGCACGCTCGAATATCTGCACGCGGCAGCCCGCGCGGTGCTCGACGAAACGGGCCTGCTACCGCATGCCAACCCGGGCACGATGACCGATGACGAGATCTTGTTGTTGCGTCAGGTATCGCCGTCGATGGGCATCATGCTGGAGTCTGCGTCGTCCCGGCTTACCGAGAAGGGCATGCCTCACTATGGCTCTCCCGACAAGGTACCTGAGGTGCGCATCGACACATTGCGCCGAGCCGGTGCCGCGCGCGTACCCTTTACGTCAGGCATTCTGATCGGAATCGGTGAAACGCGACTGGAGCGTATCGAGTCGTTGCTCGCACTACGCGCGGTTCACGCCGAGCACGGCAACATCCAGGAAATCATCATTCAGAATTTTCGCGCGAAAGCCGGCACGAAGATGGCGCGCGCGCCAGAACCCGATCTCGACGAACTGCTGTGGACGATCGCCATCGCGCGAATCGTGTTCGGGCCCGACATGAGCATTCAGGCGCCACCCAATCTGAGCCCTGGCGTGCTGCCGCAGATCGTCGCAGCTGGCATCAACGATTGGGGCGGTGTGTCGCCGCTGACACCGGATTTCGTCAACCCTGAAGCACCCTGGCCACACCTCGAAGAGCTGCGTCGCGAAACTGCCCGCGCCGGCAAACTGCTGCACGAACGGCTGACGATCTATCCGAAGTACGCGCGGCAGGCACAGATCTGGGTCGACGAAACATTGCGTCACAGTGTGCTCGATCTGATCGACGCAACCGGCCTGCCACGCACCGACAGCTGGTCGCCGGGTGAAGCAAGCAGTCCGCCGGCCGACATCCTTGCGGCAATTCGCGGCCCCGATGCCGCGGCGACAGCCGACGTCGCGGCGATAATCGAGCGCGCGCGGCGCGGCGACGACCTCGCCGAAGCCGAGGTCGTGCGGCTCTTCGAGGCACGCGGCGACGACTTCACGGCAATCGTTCACGCGGCCGATGCGATCCGTCGGGACGTGAACGGCGACGTTGTCAGCTATGTCGTGAATCGCAACATCAACTACACCAACGTCTGTTATTTCAAATGTCAGTTCTGCGCCTTCTCGAAAGGTAAGCTGTCCGAAAATCTGCGCGGCCGCCCGTACGACCTGTCGCTCGATGAGATCCAGCGCCGCACGCGCGAAGCTTGGGATCGCGGCGCGACCGAAGTCTGCATGCAGGGCGGCATTCATCCGGACTACACCGGCGACACCTATATCGAAATCCTCGATACCGTGAGGGCCGCCACGCCGGACATGCACGTCCACGCGTTCTCGCCGCTCGAAGTCTGGCAAGGGGCGGCGACGCTCGGTGTTTCACTCGAGACCTTCCTCACGCGCTTGAAAGCGGCTGGCCTTGGAACGTTGCCCGGCACCGCCGCGGAAATTCTCGACGACGAAGTGCGCGCGATCATCTGCCCGGACAAAATCAACACGGCGCAGTGGTTCGAAGTGATGGACACAGCACACCGGGTCGGCTTCAAGACGACCGCGACGATCATGTACGGCCACGTCGATTCGCCCGTGCACTGGGCGCGTCACCTGCTGCGCATACGCGCCCAGCAGAAGAAAACCGGCGGTTTCACCGAATTCGTTCCATTGCCGTTCGTGCACATGGAAGCGCCAATGTATCTGAAGGGCCGCGCTCGACGTGGGCCGACCTTCAGAGAAGCGGTGCTGATGCACGCGGTAGCGCGGCTCGCGCTGCACCCGCTGATCCCCAACATCCAGGCATCGTGGGTCAAGATGGGTCACGACGGCGTGATCGCCTGTCTCAATGCCGGCTGCAATGACCTCGGTGGTACGCTGATGAACGAGAGCATCACGCGAGCCGCCGGTGCGGCACACGGCCAGGAGACATCGCCCGAAGAAATGCACACCATGATCAAGGCGGCGCAGCGCCGTCCGCATCAGCGCACGACGCTGTACGCCGACGCGTCACAAGAACGGGTCGCCGCCGGTCTCGGCGCACCCGACCTTGCCGAAATCGTCAACACACCACCCCGGAAACGCCAGGGCCATGCGAACCTCATTCGCAACCACACCGACGGAATTCCGATCCGCAAGGTGAACTGAAAAAAAGGGGCCAGAGCGATCCATCCGCTGCGGATGCGTCACTCTGACCCCATTCGGGGAGGCGTTTACGTCAACTCGTCGCGGGCTCAACGGACGCCGCTGCGGTACGCACGGCGAACGTCAGCGGCACCAACACGACCGCGAAGATCACCAGCGACACCGCCGCCAGCAGCATCAGTGTCACATCCATACTCCACAGATCGAGCACCCAGCCGACGAACGGGCCAGTCATCGCAAACGTCGCGCGGAAGCCGAAGCTCGCCAACGAATTCGCCGTGGCGCGGAAACGTCCTGGAAGGCGTTTGTTGAACGCATCGCGCAGCACGACCAGTCCGAGCCCACGAGCGACGAAGAACGTCAACGCTGCGACGAACCCACCGACCGTTCCGAACAACGCAAGCCCGGCGTAACCGATCACCGGCAACACGCCGACGAATGCGAGCAACGCCGTCGAGCCGACATGCCGTTCGGCCCGCAACGCGAGACGTCCCGCTGCTGCGGACACCAGCATGTAGATCGCCCATAGATAGCCGAACTGCGACAGCGCGACGCCCTGTTCCTGCCACAGCTTCTGCAGCAGCCACACCGCGTAGAACGTGGTGAGGCTCCAGATCGACAGCGCCAGGAACGTCAACCGTAGCACCGGCCCGGACTTCATCAGATGCTCGAAGATCATCCTCATGTTCGCCAGGTGATTCGCAGCATCCAACCGTTCTCCCGGCGGCTCGACGAGAGTCAGCGCGATCAGCAGTGGAATCCAGCCGACCGCCACCTGCACGTATACGGCGGTCTGCAGCGACCACAACAACAGCACGCTGCACACGATGCCCGCCAGCGCCTCCGACGCGGTGTGCATCGTGAACAATCGGCCAACCAGTTCCTGACGGCGCGGCGCCTCATGGCCCAATGCGGCTTCGGAGTCGTACAAGATCGCGAGATCGGTGCCCGATACGAGACTCGAACCGACGCCGAGACACAACTCGAATACCGCAAGCCCGGCGAAGCCGTCGGCGAACAGCAGCATCGTATCGCCGAGCGCGATGAACACGCTGCCGACCAGCAGCGTGATTCGGCGCCCGAGCAGGTCCGCCGCATAGCCGGACGGCACTTCCATGACGAGCACGACCACCGCGAACACCGCCTGCAACAGAAAGATCTGTTGCATCGACAGCCCACGGGTTTCGAAGAACGGTACCACCACCGGCATGATGACCAGGAAGACCTGGAAAAAGCCGAACGCCAACGTTCGACTGATGTTGTTCTGCAGCTGAACAGCGGGTACCGCGTTCATCACTTGCACTCCTGCATGCATATCGCGAGAAAAATCGCCGGCCCGAAAACAAAAACCCCGGAGGCTTTGGGCGCTCCGGGGTTTCGTTGAACAGTTCTTTCGAACTAATACATCACAACCTCGTGCGCCCGCCTCCATGAACGACGGACACCATCGCGCGCGCCGACGTGGCGGTCGGGATGGCATCGAATTTGTAGTTGAAACACAGTCGCATGGCTGCTGAAGCTCGAAAAACGGCGGGCATGTTGCAGCGCCTCAGTAAATCTGTCAAGACAAAACGGCGCACGCTCAGCCTCGATGTGCCAGTGATCCCAGTTCGGTGACCGTGTCGAGCACCTTCGACTCCACGTCCTGCGGCAGCATCGCGATCAGCCGATGCACCCCGATGTCGGCGAACCGATCGATGAGATCTGCGGTCAGCCGCCCACGCGGCGTCACGCTGATCTCGAGTTCGCCGAGTTCCTCGTCACGGCCCCAGCGTGATTGCGCGGCACCCAAACGTTTGATGCATGTCTGCGCCGCCTCGACGTCCATCGCGAATCCATACCAACCCTGGGCGACCCGCACCGCGCGTTCGATCGCGGCGTCGCTGGCGCCGCCGACGACGATCGGTGGCCCGCCCGCCTGCACCGGACGCGGCCGCGCCTGAATGCCGGCAAAACCGACGAAACGGCCGTCGAATGCCGGTTCATCGTCGCGCCACAACACCCGCATCGCAGCAACGAACTCATCCGTTCGAGCGCCCCGTTCGGCAAACGGCACGCCGAGCGCACGAAACTCGGGCTCCAGGTAGCCGGCACCGATGCCGAGGATCAGGCGCCCCGATGACAACACGTCGAGGCTCGCCATCTCTTTTGCCAACACCACCGGATTGCGTTGCGCAATCAGCACGATGCCAGTGCCAAGCTTCACGCGTTCGGTGACTGCCGCGAGATACGCGAGCACCGTCGAAGGATGCAGCATCGGAAACAGCGGCGGCGCCGGGGATGGCGCCGCCTGCGGATCGGGCAGCACGACGTGTTCGCCGGTCCACACCGATTCGAGGCCGACGTGCTCCGCGGCTTGTGCGACCTGCCGTGCCACGGCCGGATCCGCGCAGATGCCCGAGCCAATGCCGAATATGCCAATCTTCATGGTCACCTCCGTTAACCGCCACATCGGGGTTTGAACTCCAGCCACAGTCTGGATAGTGTCCGCGCCCAACAGTCGACATAGAGTAACAGTATGGCATTCGGCATTGGCTTGATCGGCTGCGGCTTCATCGGCCGTTTTCACGCGCGCAACATCCGCGACATCGCCCGCTCGGGGCGCAATGTCGGTCCGCTCGACATCGACTATCTCGCCGTCTGCGATCGCCATGCCGACCGCGCTCGCGCCTTCGCCGAAGTGGCCGGCTGCGAAATCGCCAGCACCGATCCCGCGGAAGTCATCCATTCGCCAAACATCGACGCCGTATACATCTGTACCGAAACCATCGAGCACGTGGAGCTGGTCATCGCCGCCGCGCGGGCCGGCAAGCACGTATTCTGCGAAAAGCCGCTCGCGACGAATCTGGCCGACGCGCGGCGCATGCATGCGGCGGTCGCCGACGCGGGCGTCACGCATCAGGTCGGGCTGGTGCTGCGTTTTTCGCCAGTGTTCCGCGTCATCGAAGATCTGATGCAGCAGGACAATCTCGGGCCCCTGCTCGCGATTCAGATGCGCGACGACCAGTTCTTCCCGGTGCGCGGCCATTATGCTTCGGGCTGGCGCGGCGACGTCACCCGAGCCGGCGGTGGCACGTTGATCGAACACTCCATTCACGATGTCGATCTGATTGCGCGGCTGGCCGGCGAGATCGACAGTGTCCGCTGCCGTACACGGTTCATTAGCGGCCATGTCGGCGTCGAAGACACGGCAATCGTCACATTCGAACACGGCGCCGGGCACAGCACGCAGCTCAGCTCGATCTGGCATTCGATGGACGACCGGCAATCGACGCGGCGCATCGAGATCTTCTTCGAAGGCGGTTACATCACGACCGACCACGACTATTTCGGCTCGGTCATCTACCAGGGACGCAACGGCAACGCCGTGACTTTGTCCGCCGACGACGTGCTGGCACGCTACATGAGCCTCGAGGGCCTGGACCCCATCGACTACGATCTGCGCAGCCTCGGCGGCCTCTGCGATCGCGCTTTCATCGAAGCGGCCATCGCAAAACGCGCCGCGCGGCCGAGCTTTGGCGACGCCCTTCGGGCGCACGAAATCGTCGAGGCGTGCTACCGCAGCGCGGCTGAACGGCGCGACGTCTCGATCGCCGAAGTTCAGCAAGACGGCCAGTGACCCGTTAGCCGAATCGGCACGCTGGACGAGACGGGGCTGGATCCGTAACCTCACCAATTCACCCGAATTAATTCAACCCAGCATAGCGATTACACATGAACTCACGCTCGCCGCTGCGCAGCGGCATTTTTCTCGCGCCGTTTCATCCGTTGAACGAAGACCCGACATTGGCGATCCGTCGTGATATTGAACTCGTCGAGTGGCTCGACGAACTCGGTTTCGAGGAGGCCTGGATCGGTGAACATCACTCGGCCGGATTCGAGATCATCTCGTCGCCTGAGCTGTTCATCGCCGCCGCGGCAGAACGCACCCAGCGCATCAAGCTGGGCACCGGCGTCGTATCGCTGCCGTATCACAACCCGCTGACTGCCGCGAACCGGATCATCCAACTCGACCATCAGACGCGGGGCCGCGTGATGTTCGGCGTCGGTCCGGGACTGCTCCCGTCGGACGCGATGATGATGGGCATTCCGGTCGATGCGCAGCGCGAACGCATGGTCGAGTCGATCGAAGTCATCCTGCGTCTGTTCCGAGGCGAGACCGTCACCGCCGAGACCGACTGGTTCAAACTCACCAACGCTCGCATGCAGCTGCTGCCCTACACCAAACCGTATCCCGAAATCGCCGTCGCAAGTTCGGTGACTCCGTCCGGCGGGCGCCTGGCCGGCCGGCACGGCTTCGGCATGCTGTGCGTCGCGGCGACCAACCCGCTCGGCTACGACGCACTCGGCATCAACTGGGAGGTTGCTCAGAAAACGGCCGCGGAGACCGGCACTACGATGGATCCGGGCAAGCTGCGGCTCGTCGGCCCGATGCACATCGCCGAGACGCGTGAGGAGGCGCGCAAGCAGGTGCAGTTCGGTTTCAAAGAGTGGAGCGGCTATTTCAACCTGATCAACCGTATGGGTGCACAGGACCTGCAGGGGCAGGATCCGATCGACGCAATGATCGAACGCGGTGCCGGCATCATCGGCACGCCAGATGATGCGATTGCGCAGATCGAACGCCTCGAACAGAAGATCCCGCACTTCGGAACCTATCTGATGCTGGCGCACAACTGGGCGAACTTCGAAGACACCAAGCGCTCGTATGCGCTGTTCGCGCGGCACGTGAAGCCGCACTTCAATCGCGCCAATACCGCGCGCGCCGAGTCGCTGCAATGGGCCGCCGATCACTCCGACGAATTCATGGGGGCCGCGATGGGGGCGGCGGCGAAAACCATCGAGAAATATCAGCGCGAAGAAGCGGAGAAATCCCAGGCCAAGAAAGTCGGCTAACGTGCCTGGGCGGCGGCTGGCTATTGGCTTGTGCGCAGTTGTTCGATCCAGCGCCGCTGAAAAAAATCCAGTTGTGGCGCGCGGAAGTGCGCGACCGCTTCGGGCTTGTCTCGAACCAGCAATAGTTCGTCGGTGGCGGCCGCGTAC
Source organism: uncultured Gammaproteobacteria bacterium (assembly GCA_963812255.1). Classification (GTDB taxonomy): domain Bacteria; phylum Pseudomonadota; class Gammaproteobacteria; order Pseudomonadales; family Azotimanducaceae; genus DATJGR01. The sequence continues at coordinate 1,030,624 of CAWEUM010000005.1, forward strand.
TGCGGCCAGCGCGGCCGGCCCGTGCCGTTGGGATCTCCAGTCGTCGCAAAGTCGATCCAGAAACGATTCATGAGCGTCGCAGTCGCGGCGTCCGCCTGCGTCGTCAGCATTCCGACGATCGCTGGCAGTACATCGAATGTGTCGAATACGTACGGAATCTCCGAGCCATGCGCGGCGCCGGGTACCTTGCCGCGTCGACGCTCGAGCACGTAGTCGAAGTGATAGAGATACGCCGGCACGCCGTGCTCGGCGAATGACCGCGCGACGTATCGGGCGCCGGCCACGAACGTCGCATCACCGAACGCCTGATCGGCAAGCTCGCTGTCATTGTCTACGACGCCAGCATACAGACGCTGCAACGCACCCCGATCCACGCCGAGCGTGTCTATGAGCCGGTTCGCGTCGGTACCCAATGCCCGCAACACGCTCGCCTCGTAGCTGTTCGCACCGATTATCAGCGGCACTTTGGCGAATTCGCCGCGATCGAGCAGCGTGCCGGGATCGTCCGGGACCCAGTCACCATCGATCACCGGTCCAACGCCACCCAGACCAGCGGACAGTTGCCCGTCGCCGAGCACCTGTTTCGTCGTGAGCGCACGCAATGCAGACGCATCAGCGCCGGGCGCGACACCGACCGTCTTCGCCCACGCGGTGCCCTGGTCAGTGAGCGATTCGCGCCGGCCGCGCGCACCTTCCAGACGTCGATCGATCTGATGCCCGCCGCCGCTCTCAATGATCGCTTTGGCGAACAGGCCTTTTGCGCGCGGCGACGTCAGTAGATGCAGCACGCTCGCGCCACCGGCGGACTCACCGAATACCGTGACGTTGTGTCGATCTCCGCCGAATGCCGCAATGTTCGCCTTCACCCACGCAAGTGCCGCGGCCTGATCCATCAAGCCGTAATTGCCACGTGCGTCGTCCGGATTTGCCGCAACGAGCGCCGGATGTGCGAAGAAACCGAATCGGCCCAGGCGATAATTCAATGTCACCAGTACTACGCCGCGTTGCGCGAAACGCGCGCCGTCGTACACGGGCAATGATCCGGAACCGACCCGAAACGCGCCACCGTGTATCCACACCATCACCGGGCGCGCGCCGGTGAGCCCGTTGGTCCAGACGTTCAGGAACAGGCAATTTTCGTTCGTGGGTCGTACATCGTCGCGGCGGCGCGCGGGTTGTGGGCACGACGCACCGTAATGTGTCGCGGTGCGCAGCTGGGTCCACGGCTGCACCGGCTGCGGCGGGCGCCAACGCAGCGCGCCGATCGGCGGCGCCGCATAAGGAATGCCTCTGAACAACAGCACGCCGCCGCTCGCATCGCCGCTGACGGGTCCGGACAAAGTGGCCACGGTCTGCACAGACGCGCCGGCGCCAAACGACACAGCCAATGCAATGATAGGAATCAGGACGGCGATGAACGCACGGTCTATCTGCCAATGCATCGCTGCGTGTTTCGCTGCTCGTGTCAGGCGGTGGCAGGTTCCGGCTTCGAGATTGCGTGCCGCAGCATCGCGATGTAGTTGGGCTTCACTTCCATGCGCGGCCCGAACCCCTTGGAGATCAACAGCGTGTGCGCCGCCGGCAGCCGATAGCACGGACACGATACGAGCAGGTGGTGTTCGAGGTGATAGTTGACGAAATACGGCGCAATGAACGCGCGCTCGAGCCATCCGGCATGCGTTGTACGGGTGTTCCTCAAGCGATCATCGTTGTCAGGCACCGCGCCGTGCTCACCGATGTTGCGCACGCGCGCAATGAACATGTGCCACGTCAGTTCCGGAACCACCCACAACAACCCGTATAGATACGCATGTCCCAACCACACGAAGCCGCCCAGAAACGCTGCATTGATCAGCACGTTGGGTGCGAATCGCCGCGCGCCATTGATGATTCGCTGTCGGATACCGGCGTCGGACGGGCGGAACGCAGCGCAGATCGCGGCACCTTTCTGCTTGGCGCCCGTTTGACCGCTCAAATCGCGCAGCGCCTTACGGAGGAAGCTCGATCGCGTAATCGGAAACGGCGCCGACAGCGGCAGATCCGGATCGTTGGACTGTTGAGTGAAACGGTGATGATTCAGATGATAGATTCGATACGGTACGATCGAAGCACCGAGCAACGGTCGATTCAACAACCACTCGCATACCCAGTCGTTCACACGATGATTCTTGTACAACAGATGATGCGCGCCATCATGACCGATGACGCCGAGGCCGAGCTGGCGCGCGCCGATGATGAACATGCCAGGCACGATTACCCACGCATGCGGCCACGCGACCGCAACCGCCCAGGTTCCAAAAATCACGCCCCAGCAATGCACGATCATCCAGGTCGAGCGCCATGGCGACATGCGACGCAGCGCCGTGATCTCGTCGCGTGTGAAGAAATCCGTAGGTTTTTCGCGTATCACCATGTGCCACATTGTAGCGCGGGCGCGCGCCCGGTTGGACAGTGCCCACCATGACGAACACCGGCCGCGTGATCGTTGTGTCCGGCGTTCCCGGCGCCGGTAAGAGCAGCGTCGCGAAGCTGGTGGCGCAGCGCTTCGAACTCGGTGCGCACATCGAAGCCGACACGTTGCAGCGGATGATCGTTTCCGGCGCTAGCTGGCCCGATCCACAGCTCACGCCGGAGTCGGAGCGCCAGCTTCGACTGCGCGTGATGAACGGCTGCAGGCTGGCCGATTCGTTCGCGAAGGCCGGATTCTGCGCCGTGCTCGACGACATCTTCATCGGTGATCGCATCGAGCACCTGCTCGCCGACCTCGCCACGCGACCGTTCTATTTCGTCATGCTGAATCCGTCGCTCGAATCGCTGCGAAGTCGCAACGCCTCACGCATTGGACGCGACGCGTTTTACCAGGCCCGGTCTCTTTATCCGGTCCTGCAGCAAACCCGGCCCATCGGCTTGTGGCTCGACACCACCGCGCTTGACCCACCGCAGACGGTCGATCAGATCTTCGCATTGCTCGAGCGCGCCGCAATCGAATAGCAACGCGTTCAGCAGGCAACTGCCTATTCGGGTACCGCCCACGGTCGATGGTTGTCAACCCTGCGCGTTTGCGCAGCCGTCTGCGGTCCCAGCATGTCGTGCGGGAAGCCGGGTTCGATCGCACTCGCTTCGTCGAGCTGCGCTTTGTGTTCGGCGGACAACGAAAACTCGAGGCAGCCCAGGTTCTCGGTGAGTTGATCCATAGTGCGTGCGCCGACCAACGGCACGATGACAGCGGGACCCTGCCGCACCCAATTGATCGCAACCTGGGACGGTGTCACGCCCAGCTCATCGGCTACAGCCACCACCTGCGCGGCGATGCCCAGCGAGCGCTCGGATACCGCACCGCGCATCTTCGCGCGACCGGCGGCGTCCGCGTCGCGATTGTACTTTCCCGTCAGTACGCCAGAACCGACGATGCCCCACGGAGTCACACCGAGATCGAATGTGCGCGCCATCGGCAGCAATTCGCGCTCGACGCTCCGGTCGATCAGACTGTAGCGAATCTGCAGACCAATGAAGCGGCTCCAGCCGCGCAACTCGGCGAGCGTGTTGGCTTGCGAAACAACCCATGCCGGCGTATCCGATACACCGACATACAGCACCTTGCCCTGCCGCACGAGATCATCGAGCCCGCGCATCACCTCATCGATCGGCGTCAGATAATCCCGCGCGTGCACCCAATACAGATCGATGTAGTCGGTCTTCAGTCGCGCCAGACTCGCGTGCACCGAATCCATCATGTTCTTGCGCGAATTGCCTGCGGCGTTGACGTCGCGCCCGCGCATCGGTCCGGTGTATTTGGTCGCCAGCACCAGCCGCGGACGATCCTTGCCGATGAATTCGCCCAGATACTGCTCGCTGACACCCGCCGCATAGACGTTCGCGGTATCGATAAAATTCCCTCCCGCTTCACGAAACCCGTCGTAGACGCGGCGACTTTCAGATTTGTCGACGCCGAATCCGGTTTCCGGACCGAACGTCATCGCGCCAAGCGCGAGCTCGGATACGCGCAGACCACTGTTACCGAGCAGTTTGTATTGCATGTTTGTCTCCGATCGTGAATGTCAGTTCTCCCAGCGGCCCGAAGTGGGCAACGTAGTGACCCGCTTCGGCGTCCACGACGTGCCCCAGGGCGCCCGTTATCAGGATCATGCCCGGCTCGAGCCGATAGCCGAGCGAGTGGATCCTCGTCACCATCCAGCCGTAGATATCATATGGATCGCCTGACGCATCGCTGGCGAACGACGTGAACAGCTGCGTGCCGTCGCGGTCGAGCGAAACCGGATAAGTGCGCACGTCGGCGTCTATCATCGCCGTCGGCCCGGTGATGAAGCGGTACGCCGCAACATTCGTCGCAATGAGATCCGCCAGGGTAACCTTCTTCATGTCGGCGTAGGCAAGCCGCGGCAGTTCGATCACGGGCAGCATGGCGGCCGGTTGGTCGTCGATGCCGACCAGAAAACCGATTTCGACCTCGATCGCGAGCCCAGTCACCCGCTCGAGCGTCGCCTTCGAGGCCACTCGGCCCGGCTCAGGCAATACGCCGAGCACCGGCTGACTGACGCCGAATTGTCGTTGCGCCGCGGTACTCGTCAGGCCGGCTTTGTAGCCGACTATCTGCATCCCGTACACGCCATCGACCACCGACGCCTGAATTTCATAGGCCGTCGCGGCATCGGTAGCGGCCGGGATATCGGGAAACGTACGCTGCAGCATCACCGCATTCGCCACTGCATCGACGAGTGGCTCAGTCAGCGCGTTCGCGGCTGCGTCGTCCGGCCCTTCGACAGACGCCTCCGCACCCATAAGGGGCGACGCGAGCGCGACGGACACCCACAGCGCTGCCCACCACGCGAACACGTTGACGGATCGCTTAGAGATCGTGCGATTCAACTCCTCGCAGCGCCCTCTGGTTCCGTATCAATTGCCGAAATCCCACTTCTCGCCAGCGTGGTAACGGCGCAGCACATTCTTCGCGATCAGGATCTTGTGCACCTCATCGGGGCCGTCGGCGATGCGTAGCGTGCGAGCGCCAAGGTACATGCCTGCCAGCGGCAGATCACCTGAGACACCGGCGGCGCCCCAGACCTGAATCGCCCGGTCGACCACGCGGTGGTACATCTCGGGAACGAATATTTTGATCGCCGAGATGTCGGTACGCGGATCGGCACCGCTCTCCATTTTTTCGGCGCAGTGGATCGTCATCAGACGCGCGGCCTGGATGTCGATGTACGAATCGGCGATGAAGCCCTGAATGAACTGTTTCTCCTCGAGTTTCTCGCCGCCGTGCACTTCGCGCGTCATCGCGCGCTCGACCATCAAGTCGAATGCGCGCCACATCGATCCGATCGAATTCATGCAGTGATAAACGCGGCCGGCACCGAGCCGATCCTGCGCCGCCTGGTGTCCTGTACCGGTGCGGCCAAGTTGATTCTCCTTCGGCACGCGCACGTTGTCATAGATGATTTCGCAGTGGCTCGATGCTCTGCCCCATACCGGCACCCCGCGGACGATGTTCACCCCTTTGGTTTTCCGCGGCACGATGATCTGCGTCATCTTGTCATTGCGGCCGCTGGTATCGCTCGGATCGGACGTGCGGCACATGACGATGTAGAAATCCGCCGCGTGGCCGTTCGACGTAAACCACTTGTGGCCGTTGATCACCCATTCGTCCCCATCGAGCACTGCACGCGTCGTCAACGATCGCGGATCCGACCCGGGATTATCCGGTTCGGTCATCGAAAAGCCGGATTGCATGCGTCCTTCGGTCAGCGGCTTCAGCCACTTTTCGTGCTGTTGCGGCGTGCCGTATTTGACGAGGATGCTCTGGTTACCGGAGTTTGGCGCGACGACGCCGAACAGCGACGCGGCACCGGGGCTGTAAGACAACACTTCGTTCATGTACGCATGCTGCATGAACGACAGCCCCATGCCGCCGAATTCACGCGGCAGGTGCGGCGCCCACAGCTTCGCTTTCTTGACGATGTCCTGGATCTGGTTACGCAGTTCCTTCGCCTGCTTCGCGGCTTCGTTCGGTGCATTCGCGCTGTCGGACATCCAGCCCCAGAGTTTGTCTTCGGCGGGCAGGATGTGTTTGTTGACGATCTCTGCGGTCGCCAGACGGATCTCATTGACCTCGTCATCCAACGTTGGCACCGGTTTGACATTCATGGCCATCGACACGCTCCCCCTCTGCTTCTATTCAAATATTCAAAAACGCCGTTCAAAAACGCAAAGGGGGTCAATCTACTGCGCGCACGGCGTCAGGGCAATTCGATCCGCTTCAACAGCTCCGCGACCGCACCGTGATCGGTCAATGCACCATAGGCCAGACTGCGCGGTTCGAGCCGCGCATCGACGAACGCACCTGCAACCGACGCGCTCGCATGACGGATCAACAGACTCGCTTGCAGCAATACCGACATTCGCTCAGCCAACCGGCGCGCTTCGAACGGATCGGACGCACCACCACGCAGGTCCGCCGTGAGCTGCGTCGCTGCGGTATCGAACGACGCATTCGAGCCCCTGGCAGCAGCCAGTTCGTCCACCAGCACATCGACGGATTCCGGTGACTTCGCCAGCGCGCGCAACAAGTCGATGCACTGCACGTTGCCGCTGCCCTCCCAGATGGAGTTCACCGGCGCTTCGCGATACAACCGCGGCATGATGTGCTCTTCGATGTAACCGAGTCCACCGAGACACTCCTGTGCTTCGTTGACGTGTTGCGGTGCGCGTTTGCAGATCCAGTACTTGCCGAGCGCCGTTGCCAGGCGCACGAACAACCGCTGCCGGGCATCGTTTGGATGATCGAGTGCGTATCCCACGCGCATGACCAGCCACAACGCCGCTTCGGTCTCGAGCACGAGATCGGCCGCGACGTTGCGCATCAGCGGCGCGTCGATCAATCGCGTTCCCGCGACGCGGCGATGATCGATGTGATGTCGCACCTGGATGACGGCCTGACGCATGATCGCGGTCGAACCCACCATGCAGTTGAAGCGGGTCAGTGCAACCATCTGGATGATCGTCGCCACGCCGCGTCCCGGTTCGCCGACGCGCCATGCAAAGGCGCCATCGAATTCGATCTCGGCGGAGGCATTGGAGCGGTTCCCGAGTTTGTCTTTCAGACGCTGGATGAAAATGGCATTGCGTGTGCCGTCCGGCTTGAACCGCGGCAGCAGGAAGCATGTCAAGCCGCCGTCGAGGTACGCGAGCGTCATGAACGCATCGCTCATCGGCGCGGAACAGAACCACTTGTGGCCGGTCAGCGCAAAACATTCCGCACCGCCAACGGATTCGTTGAGCGGCGCCGCGCGGCTGGTATTGGCACGCACGTCGGTGCCGCCCTGCTTCTCTGTCATCGCCATGCCGATCGTCAGACCCGCCTTGTCGGCGTACGGTCGCGACGCGTCACCGTCGTAGCTGCGTGAAACGATGCGCGGCTCCCAGAATTGAGCGAGTACGGGTTCGATGCGAAGCGCGGGAATGCTGGCGTAGGTCATCGTCAGCGGACAATCGGTTCCCGAGTCGGCCTGGTTGTGCAGCAGTTCGAGCCCAGCGCGCACGACATGGGCGCCAGCGCGCGGTGATTCCCACGGCAATCCGTGTATTCCATGTGCGACCGCGGTGCGCATCAGATGGTGATACGACGGATGAAACTCAACTTGATCGATGCGGTGGCCGTATGCGTCGTGGGTTTTCAGCTCCGGCGAGTGTCGATTCGCCAGACGGCCATGTTCGATCAGTTCGCCACCTGCCAGCGCGCCATATCGCGCAAGCGCGCTGTCGCCCCAACCGCCATCGAACCGCACAACCGCCTGCGCGAGTGTGGTATCGATCCGATACAGGTTGAAGTCGACGAGCGGTGGAACCTGATTGGTGACTTCGTGCGTCGCATTCATTGCAATGCCTCGTGGAGCGAACTCGACCAAACTGTCGGCCGCGCGCAAAGTCGCTGTCAACACGTGTTTTCAACAGTGCTGCTAGTGGGGATAGCCGACACAGTGGCGATCGCGTTGCGCCTGATAGCCGCGTTCACGAGCCGCCAACGCAGCCCCGCGCGACGCTCGATATCCGCGTCGCTTCGCCGCATGCACGCGCTCGAGCCCGGCGCGCGCCGCAGCGCAGCGCCGCTCGTTCTGAATCGATGCACGCGACTGCGCGGCAGCAGCCTTCGAGGCGCGCGCGCGTTCGGCCCGACGCAGCGTCGCGCGTTCTCGCGCCACGCGTTCCAGGGTCGCACGTTCGGCTTCGTTCGGGACCGCAAAGTGGATCGGAGGCGCTGAATCGTTGGTTTGCGCGCGGCCGCCGCGACACGGCAAGTCGGTGAACATCACCTCACCCGCCGCGCCCTCGCAGCGGTAGATCGGGCGCGGCACGCCGTCGATCGAACCGAACGCCGCACCCACAAACATCACTCCACAGATCAATCTTCGCAGCATCCGCCACATCCCATCACCGCACAGCCCGGCAACATCGACGAGCCTAGCCGTGCATGAACCAGGCGAACGCCGGCGATTGCCGCCGCGCTTCGTACGCGACCGCTTGCGAGAGATGTGGGAACCCCGTTGAATGCACGCTGCTGAGCGGAGGTTCCATGGCAATCAGTTCGATCAAGGAATTCTTGTCACTCGAGTCGACCAGCGGCACCTTGCTGATCGCGGCGACGGTCGCAGCACTGGTGATTGCCAATTCGCCCGTCGGGCCGCTGTACGACACGCTGATTCACGTCCGCATGTCGGTCGCGATCGATCAGTTCGAAATCAACAAGCCGCTCTATCTGTGGATCAACGATGGTCTGATGGCCGTGTTCTTCTTCGTGATCGGTCTCGAAGTCAAGCGCGAAGTGCTCGAAGGGGAACTGCGCAAACCTTCACAGATCGTACTGCCAGCGAGCGCGGCGCTTGGCGGCTTTGCGGTACCCGCGGCGATCTATGCCTATATCAACTGGAACGATCCAAACGCACTCTCCGGGTGGGCGATTCCGGCCGCAACCGACATCGCGTTCGCGCTCGGCGTGCTGGCGATGCTCGGTAGCCGCGTGCCCACGTCGATGAAGCTGTTCCTGACATCACTCGCAATCTTCGACGACATCGCGGCCATCATCGTGATCGCGCTGTTCTATACGCAGGATTTGTCAGTCTTGTCCTTGACCCTCGCGTTGATGGGCATTGCCGGACTGATCATCCTCAATCGCCTCGGCGTCGGCCACATCGGCGCCTATCTGGTCATCGGCATCTTCATCTGGGTGTGCGTGCTGAAAAGCGGCGTTCACGCGACGTTGGCCGGCTTCATCAACGCGTTGACGATCCCGATGAAGCACAACGGCACGACCGGCCAGCGTTCGCCGTTGCGTCAACTCGAGCATGCGCTGCATCCCTGGGTCGCGTTCATGATCCTGCCGCTATTCGCGTTCGCCAACGCCGGCGTTTCATTCACCGGCATCACGCCTGCAGAGGTGACCGGCGGCGTTGCCGTCGGCATCGTCGCCGGGCTGTTCATTGGCAAACAGCTCGGCGTGTTCGCCACAAGCGCGCTGCTGATCAAACTGGGCTTCGCAGAATTACCGCGCGGCGCGTCGTGGCTGGCACTGTACGGCGTGGCGATCCTGACCGGCATCGGCTTCACGATGAGCCTGTTCATCGGTTCGCTCGCGTTCGAACACTCTCCCGTCGACTACGCGGTGCCGTTACGCGCGGCGGTGCTCGGTGGCTCCGTGCTGTCGGCGGTCGTGGGCTTTCTGCTGCTGCGCGCCACGCTGAAGACCGGGGACGGTGAAATGCACGACGACCAAGCGTCATCGCCGGACGAGCCGGCCCTGACCGACGTCCGCTGATATACTTCCGCCCATGACCGATCTCGTTTACCCCTTCGCTGATCATCCGAAAGCCGGCACGACCCGTGAGGTCGCGCCCGGCGTCCACTGGCTGACGATGCCGATGGGTGGGTCGCTGACCCATATCAATCTGTATCTGCTCGACGATGGCGACGGCTGGTACGTCGTCGATACAGGGCTCGGCAATCAGGAGACCGAGGCGCTCTGGCATCAGCTCTTTGCCGGTGCGATGGGCGGCAAGCGCGTCAAGGCGGTGATCTGCACCCACATGCATCCTGACCACATCGGCCAGGCGGGCATGATCTCCGAGCACTTCAAGTGCCCGTTGATGATGACGCGCGCCGAGTACTATCAGGCGCGCGCATTCAGCAGTTCCGGCCCCGGGCATCACTCCAGCTGGCAGGGCGAGATTTTCTATGAACGCGCCGGCATGCCGAGCGATTATCTGGGCCAGATGCGGCAGATGTGGGAATCACGCGCGAAAGGCAACGACGGCTTTTCGATGCCGCAGATGCCGATGGGGTATCAGCGCCTCGTCGACGGTGACGAACTGCGCATCGGCGGCTGTACCTGGGAAGTGGTCGTCGGCGCTGGTCACTCGCCGGAACACGCGTGCCTGCATGCCAAGAGCCTGGATGTGATGATCTCCGGCGATCAGATCCTGCCGATCATCACCTCGAACGTCAGTGTGCATCCGACCGAGCCAGAGGCGAATCCGCTGAAGGACTGGATGGAATCGCACGACAAGTTCATGAAGACTCCGGGCGAGACGCTGGTTCTGCCCGCGCACAATCTACCATTCTATGGTGTACGCGAACGTCTGCGCCAACTGATCAACCATCATGAAGACCGCATGCTCGCGATCGAAGAACATTGCCGCACGCCGGCGCTGGCGAGCGATCTGTTGCCGGTGCTGTTCAAGCGCAAGCTGGATCCACGCCAGATGATGATGGCGCTCGGCGAGGCCATCGCGCACGCGCATCTGCTGATGCATCGGAACCGGGTCGAGCGCACGCTCGGCGAAGACGATCGCTATCATTTCCGGTCGATCGATCCCGATCTCGACCGGCGCTCGAATCCGGACCGGCACACGGCCCCGGACGACAGCCCGATGCAGGTCTAGATCTGGCACAGCGGGTCCGCAAGAAGCGTCACTGGCGACACAGGCTCGTCGTCATCACGTTTCGGCTGGTTCGCTGGGCGCAGCGCAGATTGCCACCGGGCGTTCGATCATTGCTGGGCCTGGCGGCAATGGCAGGCGGACTCGTCGGTTTTCTGCCGGTGGTGGGTTTCTGGATGCTCCCGCTCGGTCTCGCGCTGCTGATTTCGGATTTTCCACCGCTGCGGCGGCGCCTCGAACGCTGGCTCAACGAGACGCGGCGCCGCTATCATATGGATCTGCTGAACCACGAACGTTAGCGGTTCAGGGCGGTCGCTCAGGAATGCACGTCGAAGCGAAACTCCCCATCGCCACTCCGTTTGACGCGTCCCGCCGTGGGGGTGGCGAAATGCGTGCCGATCACCAGCACCCCGGAGTCGGCGTACTTTGCCAACAATTCGCTACGGGTGCGCCGACCCTGCTCGGGGTCGAAGTCGGCGGTGCTGCACCAGTCGGTGCGCGCGATCTGGCAGGGATGGTGGATGCAGTCCCCGGTGATCAGTGCCTCCACACCGTTCGATTTGATATGCACACTCACGTGTCCCGCTGTATGACCGGGTGTTGGCTCGAGCCACACTTCATCACACAGGCGATGCTCCATCGACACGAAGTCGACCAGTCCCGCCTCGATGACCGGACGGACGGAATCCGCCAGCACCGAGCCGTATTGCGACTCGTCTTCGTGGGCATCCCAGTACTGCCATTCCTGTTCTGCGATCAGATAACGTGCATTCGGAAACGTCGGCACCCAGCAGCCATCGACGAGCATGGTGTTCCAGCCGACGTGATCGACATGCAAATGTGTGCACAGCACTGTATCGATTGATTCGCGCGGATAGCCGGCGGCGGCGAGGTCGGCCAGAAAAGTCGTCTGCAGATGACTCCACGTCGGAATGTTGCGCTGCTTGTCGTTGCCGATACACGTATCGACGACGATGCGGCGTTCACCCGTATCCACGACGAGCGCATGGATACTCATGATCAGCTTGCCGTCTGCCGTCATGAAGTGCGGCGCGAGCCACTCGATACGTTTGCAGGCATCCGGCGTCGCATCGGGGAGGATGAACTTCGTTCCGCCCGCGACCTCGAGTTCTACCACTCGAGAGACTTTGACGTCACCGATCTGCCATCGATTCATCACTTCACTCCACATTGCCGAAGCCGCAGCATCGCCAATCGATTGCAAGCTGACAAGGCGGACGTGCGTAGGCAGGTCAGAGCTGCTCTGACCCTATCGCAACTTGCCGTCGCGAACCCGCTCGCTTAACGTCTTGACACAGTTGTTGGGGAATATCGTATGGGGATGCGCGAGTACGTTCTCACGCTGAAGGAGTTGATCGGCGTATTGCGCAACCGGCAGGTACTGGCACCGCGGCCGGCCGACACGATCGACTCCATCGGAGCCAAGGTCGAGGAAGCCGCTGCACAATTCGGCGATCGAGTCATGATTCTGTTCGAGGATCGTCAGATCACCTGGACCGAATTCAATGTGCTTGCCAATCGCTTTGCGCATGCGTTGAAAGTGCGCGGCATTGGACACGGCGATATCGTCAGCCTGATGATGGAGAATCGCATCGAATTCCTCGTGTCGTTGGTTGCGATCGCCAAACTCGGCGCGATCACGTCGCTGATCAACACCAATCTGCGCGGTCGTCCGCTGACGCACTGCGTGTCCGTGACCCGATCCAAAGCGTGGATCTTCGGTGAGGAACTCAGCGACGCCGTCGCCGGCGTGAAGGCCGATCTCGCATTGCGGGAAGGCCGCGACTATCTGTTCGTCGCCGATCGGGATAAGCATCGCGCACCGAACTGGGCCGCGGATCTGGGACGCGAGGCCGACAACGCTGACGGTTCCAATCTGCCCGACACCCGACGGATCAAACTCGGTGACAGCGCAACTTTTATCTTCACATCAGGCACGACGGGGCTGCCGAAGGCGGCGGTCGTCTCCCACAGACGGTTCCTGGCCACTGGCGCCACCGCGTGGAAGGTCGGCTTCAAGAGCAAGCAAACCGATCGACTCTATCTCTGTCTGCCGCTCTATCATGGCACCGGGCTGATGGTCGGATTCTGCTCGACATTGTGGTCGGGCTCGTCGATGTTCCTGCGGCGAAAGTTCTCGGCATCGAACTTCCTCGACGAAGCGCGCGAATACCACACCACGTGTTTCGTCTACATCGGCGAGCTGTGCCGCTATCTGGTGAGCCAACCCGAACGCGCAAACGATGCCGAAAATCCCCTCGATCGGATCGTTGGGAACGGTCTGCGGCCCGACATCTGGCTCGATTTCAAACGCCGCTTCGGCATCAAGCGGATCGCCGAGTTCTACGGCGCGAGCGAGGGCAACGTGGCGTTCATGAATCTGCTCAACAAAGATCGCACCATCGGCATGACCGCGAGCAAGATCGCGTTGGCGCGATACGACGTCGACACAGACGAGATCATTCGCGACGCGCAAGGCCGCTGCGTTCCGGTCGATAGCGGAGAGCCCGGATTGCTGCTTGCCGAGATCAACGAAGCACAGGTATTCGAGGGCTACACGAATGCCGAAGCCACGCAGAAGAAGATCGTTCACGACGCGTTTACCCCCGGCGATGCGTGGTTCAACTCCGGCGACCTCATCCGCGAGGTGGATGTCGGCTTCACCGCTGGCAGGAAGCACTATCAGTTCGTCGACCGCATCGGCGATACGTTCCGCTGGCGTTCGGAGAACGTCTCGACGAACGAAGTCGGTGAGATCATCAACCAGTATCCGCAGGTGCAACTCTGCAACGTCTACGGCGTCGAAATTCCGAACGCGGACGGCCGCGCGGGCATGGCTGCGATCAAGCTGGAGGCCGGCAAGAAAATCGACCTCGCCGATTTCTCCGAGTTCGTTGCGCGGGAGCTGCCGGCGTACGCCCGACCGGTGTTTCTTCGCATCCACCCCGAGATGGAGATCACGGGCACGTTCAAGCTGATGAAAGGCGATCTCCGCGGCGATGGCTACGATCTGACGAAAGTCAACGACCCACTATTCGTGATGAAGCCGCGCAAATCGGTGTACGAGCCACTCGACGAACAGTTCCTGGCGCTCCTGAAGACGGGTGCTGCCGGCTACTGAGCGGGCGAAGCGTTGTAGCCGAACAGGCGCTCAGCCCACATAGCGAGACCGTGCGTTACGCTGGCGAAATGGTCGCTATCCACGAATCGCGCAGCCGGGAACTTTTGATCCAGATGGCTGCGAACGATCGCCGCGCGTGCCATGCCACCGGTGAGATAGATTACGTCGGGATCGCGACCGGCGGCGGATACCGATTCGGTGACGAGCCCCTCCAGGTGCACGAGCAGGCGTTCGCATGCGGCCGCGAACTGCGCTCGATCCGCCTGGCCCGACAAGCCATCTTCCAGATAGGTCAGATCTATCTGCGCACTCGACGCATCCGACAGCGCAACCTTCGCCAGTTCAGCACTCGATACGATCCGGTAACTCAGCCGCTCAGTTTGCACGGAACGCAGCCGCGACAGACGGTGGGGATGCTGCGCCTCGGCCACCAAACGATCCATACGTTCAAGCGTCCGGCGCGCGTAGAAGCGCTGCTGGGCATTGACGTCGTTGGTAGAAACCGCGTCGACGAAATAGGTGTTCGGGATCGGCAGCCCCGACTGCAGGGCATCTCCGAATCCCAACGATGGCATGAAGGCGCGCAACGCCAGCAATTGATCATAGTCGTTGCCGCCGATTCGTTCGCCGGCATGGCCGAGAATGTCGGCGTCGCGTTCGATGGACGCACGCCGATTCGGGCCGACACGGACGAACGAGCAATCCGTCGTGCCGCCGCCGATGTCGAGCACCAGAACACATTCCTCGCGGTCGAGGCGCCCTTCGTATTCCATCGCCGCAGCCATCGGCTCGTATAGAAACGCGATGTCTTCGAAGCCCGCGGCATGCGCGGCTTCGTCCAGCATCGCCAGTGCGTGACGATTTTCCTCTTCGCCTCCGGCACCCTGGAAGTTGATTGGTCGTCCGATGACCACGTGCGAAACCGGCTCGCCTGCGGCCCTGTCGGCGCGGCGCTTGACGTTGGCCATCATCGCCGTGACCACACCAATGAAGCGGGCCTTGATCTCGTCGCTGAGACCTTTCGCACCGAGGAAACTCTTCGGACTCTTGACGAAATAGCCGGCCGACGGCGCTTCGAGATACGCCGCCAGCGCCGCGCGGCCAAATCGCAATTCTTCGAACGATCGCGTCGTGACATCAAGCCCGCGAATGTCGGCGACCGATCGCTCCAGTTGGAACTGCGGGCGCGGGGCGTACAAGGTCGACGGAATCAGCGAATCGCCATCTTCGAGCGCGACCAGCCGCACCACGCCATCGCGCACGAACCCGATCGAGCAATTGGACGTGCCGTAGTCGAAACCTGCGAACATATCCCAACTCCGCATCGAGTCGATGATGAGGCGCGCGGCCTGGACGCCCGCGCGGGGCGCGGCAGTTTACCTGAACGATTCGCACGAACAACTCGAGAACGGGGCGGCGGAGCCACCCCTCAGCTCAATCAATGGCGCGGGCCGAAGAACGCGCCACGATTCGGGTAGCCGGGATACGCGTACACCGGTCGCACAACACGATAGGCGGGAGCCCATCGGTGCGGTCGAGGCGCCCAGCGATACGCCGGTACGACCACAAGCCGGTGCGGAATCACGCGGTACGGAACTGAATGGTACGGCCGCGCGACGTAGTGCGCCGGATAACGCAGGGTTGGTGCGGGCGCATCGCGAACCGCGCCGCGGTCCCAATTTGACGTGTGGGCGGCTGCCGACGTTGCCGTCGCAGCAGCGATGATCGCGACGATTGCCAGGGATTTGCTGAACATTGCCATCTCCTGTATGTCGATGTGGCGATGCTCAATCTAGTGGTAGGGCGCTGAATGGGATCTGAACGGCGTTGGGTCGTTTTCACGGCTAGGGGCGATAACAGGCACCGCGTCAAGCTGCCCCGACGTCCCCGGCCACGTCCGCCAGTTTGTCGAGCAGAGGAATCACCGTATCCGCATCGGCCGCCGGCAGACCGAATATCAGTCGATTGAAGCCCAATCCAATCAGTTCCTCGATGCGAGGTCGACTCGGCGGTACCCCGAACATCGAAAAATCCGGCGCGCCGCCGCGCCCGGCGCGTTGCCATGCTTCACGCGTTTTGCGGATGCCATCAACATAGTCGATGCCACCGCCCGCCGTTTGCGCGCGACGCGTGTCCTGATGAATTGGCATCCACCCATCACAGTACTCGGCGATGCGTTGCCAACTCCAGCGCGACGATGCGCCCATCAACACGGGCGGCCCCCCTTCCTGGCTCGGTTTCGGATACGACCAAAGCGGTTCGAAATCGACGAACTCACCATGAAATTCGGCCGCCTCGTCGCTCCAGATCCGGCGCATCGCAAGCACGCGCTCGCGTGTCACTTTCCAGCGATCAGCGAATGCGACACCGTGGTCCACCATCTCCTCGACGTTCCAGCCAGCGCCAATGCCGAGCACGACACGCCCACGCGACAGCACATCGAGCGACGCGACCTGTTTCGCCATCACGATCGGGTCGCGCTCGGTAATCAAACAGATACCGGTCGCGAGCCTGATCGACTTCGTTACCGCCGCTGCGGCGGTCAACGCAACAAATGGATCATGCGTATGCGAATACTCGAGAGGCAGTTCACCGCCACCCGGCCAGGGTGTTTTGCGGCTGGTCGGGATATGCGTGTGTTCAGGGAAGAAGACCGATTCGAAACCTCGCGCTTCCGCCTCGGACGCCAAGATGTGCGGTGGAATCGCATAGTCGGTCGGAAACATCAATACGCCGAAATCGGTCATGGTTGGTCTGCGCCCCCGTGCTTCAGCAACAGTGTATCAATTCATGTGCTTCAGTCCGTCACGCAGCACCTTTTTGTATTTCTGGTAGGCGGGCCATTGCTGCTTCGTCAGCACAGTCTTCACCTGCTTGTCCATTGCATGCGCGAGCGCGTTGTCCTTACTCTTGATGGTCATGTCGAGGTTCGGCGCACCCCGCTTCACTTCCTTCTGGATCATCTGGAAATGTTCAGTGACATAGTCGCCGACGACCTTGTTGAACTCGGGCTTTTGCGCGTCCGTCATGTTGATGTCGACTGCGGCTTTGACGAGTTCGGGGCTCATCCACGGTGGCAGTTGCACGGCTGCTGCGGGCGCAGCAGCTTCGTCCGCCGCCATAGCTAGGCCGGACAATGCCGACAACAGGCACGTGAACAGGATTGCGGGAATCGTAGCGCGGAACAATCGACGTGATGGGGCCACAAGCCTCTCCAGAAATACCATGTGGGTGCAGCCTACCAGAGGAACGTGGCGATCTTGAACAGTGAACAGGCGAGGGAAAGCTGAACGGACAAGGCCGGCGGGCGCGTCAGCGCCCCCCTCGATCAAAGAATCGTCTTGGCAAACCGCGACACATGTCGGTCGATGGTTTTTGCGTAGCGCAGCCCGGCCTCCTGGTAAAAGCCGTCGTCCTGCAAATTCTTCAGGCCTACATTGTAGGCGGACAACGCACACTGCTCCGCGCCACACAAGTCGCGGTAGTGCGCCAGAATCTGCGCACCGCAATAGATGTTCTCGGCCGGATCCTCGAGATCGTCGCTGCCGCAGAACGGGCTCCAGTACGGCCTGACCTGCGCTGGACCGATCGCGCCGACGTAGGAGGTGACGTTCTTGCGGAACGAACTCTCGGTGAACACGAGGCTGGCCAACAGTTCCGGTGAAAGGCCCTGGCGCGTCGAGGCCTCCAGAATCCATCCGGAGAATTCTGCGGCCGTAGCACGTCGAATGCCCAATGCGACATGCACGCGCTGCGCAAATCCGTTGACCTCTTCTTTCCAGGGGACCTGCGTCGCAACCGACGCGGGAATTGCAAACGGCTCGCGATCGACACCGCGATCACCTGCGAGCAACACGTCAGCGGTACACGCGATGGCCGCGATTGCCACCATCGCTGTCTGTGCTCTGACCAAAACCGGGACGCGGTTCAGCGTCCTGAGAATTGCCGCACTCAAGCGTCCGCGAACGGTCTTCTGGATCCGATTGACTTGCACGTTTCGATACCCCTCTGCTGGCGTATTCTAACTGCACTGCGTCACGCAATGAACCGCAGCCTAGCCAGCGGACCCGGCCCAAACTGTTGCTCGGATGTAACGCGGACTCTAGAAGTTAGCAAGTCCTAACTCTTTGAGCCAGGAAACCAGATGACCTGGCGCAATCGATCCACTAAAACCGCTCTAATTGATTCGAAACAGGTCTAAGCCGATTCGTATGGACGATTCGGCGATATTGCGACGCAGCAAAATGAGCGCGCGCCCCCACCGGCAATTCCGGGACGTTGCAGCCTGCTATACCGCGTCGCGCCAACCGAGCGCCGCCGGCGGGGTTTGCGTCAGATTTTGCGTGCAGTGAGCGCTGTATCGAAGCGGCTCAAGGTCGCCATCACGCGTCCGTATACCGAGTGGTCCGGATAGTGACCCGAGGCATCGATCTCACCCACGTTCACGCCGGTACACAGTTCGATCGCTTCTTCTACGCACGTGATGGTATAGAGATGGAATTGCCGCGACCCGACCGCGTCACGGACTTCGTCGCGCAGCGCCAGGTTGGCCGCGTTCTGCGCTGGCAGAATCACGCCCTGGCTCCCCGTCAACCCCCCCAACGACAGACACGCCGCGAAAAAACCTTCGATTTTGTGGTGAACGCCGCCGATCACCTGCGCCTCACCGAGTTGATTGATCGATCCGGTAATGGCCAGATCCTGGCGCAGCGGCACGTCAGCCAGTTCCGACACGATCGCGATGTACTCTGCGAGCGAGGCGCTGTCACCTTCGATGCCGCCGTACATCTGCTCGAATGTCACGCTGCAATCGAACGACAATGGGAAGCGATGCGCGAAGCGGCGCATCAGGATGCCCTGCAAAGTCATGCTGCCTTTCTGTTGGATCGGCCCGCTCATCGCGACCAGTCGTTCAATGTTGATGACGCCCCGCCTGCCAACCGATGAACGCGCAGTGATGCGCGCTGGCGCCCCGAACGCATGATCGCCAAGCACCTGCACCGTCAATCCATTGATCTGGCCCACAACCGAGCCCTGCGCCTGAATCAGGATGGTGCCTTCTGCGATGGCGCGCTGGATGCGATCCTCGACCTGGCCGTTCCGATCACGCCGCAACGCGACGGCAGCGCGGATGTGCTGCGCGGTCAGAGTCACGCCGGGATGCAGCTTCGACGCCTCGAGCAGCACATCCGAGATCAATTCAAAACGCGACGTCAACCGCTGGCGGTGTTCCGCCCAACGCGCCGCCATCCCGAGCAGCCGCGCGATCGCGTCCGGCGCAACATCAATACCGTTGTTGCGCGCACTGCTCGAGATCAGAGCCGCATAGCGGCACAGATTTTCCCGGGTTGCATCGGCAGTTGGCTCGATTTCTGCTTTGACCTTGAAGTACGACTGGAAATCCGGATCCTGCGCAAAAAACGCGTAATACCACTGCGGCGCGCCGACGATAACGATCTTGATCTCGAGCGGCACCGGTACCGGCTTGGGCGCGCCAGCCAGCGGCGGCGAGTTCGCACGATAGAACTCCTCGATTCGCAGTTCACCATCGCGCAGCGCGCCCTTCAGAAACACCCACAGCAGTGGATCGCGGACCAGCGCTTCGGCGCGCAGAATCAACGCTCCGCCATTCGCCCGGTGCAACGCGCCCGGCCGAATCAACGTGACGTCGGTGTCGAGTCCTCCGCCGGGCAACTGCCGATATTCGATGAAGCCGAACAGGTTCTGGTACGTCGGATTGTGTTCGCATATCACAGGTGGGTGCGATTCGCGGGTTCGGTCAACCAGCAGGTTGACCGAATAGCGACCCCGGGCATGCTCGCTGCGCGCCGCGACTGCGCCCCCTTCTGACGTGACCAGCAGCTCATGGTTTTCAATGAGATCGCGGCTCAACTCGTCAATCCATGCGGTCAGCGCTTCGATCTCGCTGAATCGATCGCGGACTCCGGCGAGCAATCCCTGCGTGGCGCGCGCCGCGAGATCACGATTCAGACCCTTCAGCGCGTCGAAAAATTGCTGTTGAAACCGCGCGGCGTCGCGGTTGATCTCCGCCATGCGCTCCATCAGTGTCCGGCCGTCGTCTTCGAGCTTGCCGCGTTTTTCCGCGGGCAGCGTGTTGATCGGAACGGGCTGCCCGTTGTCACCAAGCACCGCAACCATGACACCCTGTGGCGTATTGACGATGGACAGACCGGCTGCGTTGGCATCTGCTTCCAGCACGCTCAGCCGATTCTGAATCTGGGCATCGTTCGGTGCTCGCAGGCTGGTTGCCTGGCGCTGATAAAATTCGCTGCCGAACGCCGCCGCCAGTTCGCGTGCAAGCGCCGGAACCAGCTCATCGACGGCGTGTTTGAAGCGCCGCCCGACTCCAGCAGCCAGTTTGATCGGTCGCGGCGTCGACGGGGCGTCGAAATCGAAAACGTAGATCCAGTCGTCTGCGACCGGACGGCTTTCAGCCCAGGCCTCGGCGAACGCTCGTGTCGCCGTCATGCGGCCGCTGCGATCCAGACCCAGCACATAGACGTTGTAGTCGTTGCCTGGCGTATCCAATCCAAATCGCAGCGCCTGCCGCGCACGGGCATGACTCGACAACTCGAATGCGCTGGCATCGGGGACGGGTTCGAACCGAAACTCTGGGATGCCGACGACTTCTGCGGTCAATTCCCGCGACGCCATCAGGGACGCCTTTTGATCTTGAAGTTATCCCACGTGACGATTCGATCGGGCACCACCACCACCCAGCGTCGGTTGCGACCACCGGCGCTCGCGCCGTTCGGCGGTGGATCCGCAACGGCCGGCGAGCCGTGACCGCCGTTGTATTTTCGACCCATCTGTACCCGCGCTTCGGCCAGATGCGGATCCGCAGCTTCAGCCGCGGCGTCCTCCAGCACCCGCGCACACCCCTGCACCATCACCGCCTGCAGTTCGGGAAACTTCTCGTTGCGGTCGACGAGCACCGTGCAAGCTGCATTGCGGCGCAGATTGACGACCTTCTGACCACGACCGTAAAAATATACGCGGCCGCCGGCCCAGCCGAACCACATCGGCGTCAGATTGATGCGTTCGCGCGGTCCGATCGATGCGATGCGCATGTTCCACAGGCCCGTCATCAGTTCTTCGATCTGCTCAGCGTCGAGCGCCAATTCACGCGGCAATGCCACGATCACGCACCCCGCAGTTCGGCGATCATCGCCTTGCGCTGCTCGCGATCGACGAATTCGAACGATGCGGAACTGCGATCGACGAACGCCCCGTAGCGATGCTTCATCTGAGGCACGATCGTGTGCGGCTCACCGACAACAGCGAATTCATCCAGGATCTCATCGGTGATCAAACCACCCATCTCTTTCCAGCGCCCCTGCTTCGACATCACGTTCAGCTCCGTCTGCAGATCACCGACACCGATCGATTCGAGCACGCCGCGATACGCCGGCGTCGAACCATAGAACGCAATCCGCTCCTTGCTGGCCTGCTTCGACTTCTCGAACTCTTCTTCGGTGCGTCCGGATACGACGAAGTTCGAATACGAGATCTCGAAATCAGCGCGACGTCGTCCCGCCTTCGCCAGTCCCTTTTCGATCGCCGGTAAAGTGACGGAATCGATGAACGGCACCGTGCTGAACGGATGAATGATCATGCCGTCAGCCACTTCGCCCGCTACTTCGGTCATGTGCGGACCGACCGCTGCGAGGATCACCTTCGGCGCGCCATACGTCTTGTTCTCCGGCGTGAAGGCCGGTGTCATCAGTGTGAGAGTGTAGAACTTACCGACGAATTCGAGCTTCGCACCGTCGTACCAATTCGCCCAAATCGCCCGCATCGCGAGCACGAGTTCGCGCATCTTCGCGGCTGGCGCACCCCACGGCATGCTGAAGCGTTTGGTGATGTGCGGTTTGATCTGCGACCCGAGACCGATGGTCACGCGCCCCTTAGCATAGGCGTTCAGATCGTGGCCGATGTTCGCGAGCAGCATCGGGCTGCGCGCAAAGCCCACCGCGATCGAACTGATGAGTTCGATCTTCTGCGTATGTTCGGCGGCCAGCAATAGTGGAAAGAATGGATCGTGGTTCATCTCCGCGGTGCGCAGGCCGTCGAAGCCCATCGACTCCAGTTCCCTGGCGGACGCGGGAACGCGGTCGAGCTGATGCCCGAGTCCGGCATCTACTTTCATCATGCCTCCGATCTAACTTTGCTAGCGGGTCAGTTCCTGAATGATCTTCTGCCGATCTTCCTTCGCAATCGTCGCATAGGCTGCGGACGTGCGATCGATCAGATCGCCGTAGCGCGATTTGATCTGTCCGGCGATCGTCGATGGCGCGCCGATCACTGCAAATTCCGTGAGAATATCGTCGCTGATCAAGTGGCCCATCTCCTCCCAACGTCCCTGTTTCGACATGCTGTTCAAGTCGCTCTGCAGATGTCCGACGCCGATCGAATCGAGCACTGGCTTGTAGGCGGGTGTCGAACCGTAGAACGCGATCTGCCGCTTCGTCGTCACCTTCGCCGCTTCGATTGCAGCGTCGTCGGCTCCGGTGACGACGAACACGGGGTAGCTGATTTCGAAATCGCTGCGCGTCTTGCCGGCACGCTCGAAGCCCTTCTCCAGTGCCGGCAACGTCGTTTCGCGAAGATATTTCTCTGTCGTGAACGCATGCACGATCACGCCGTCGGCCACTTCACCTGCGACTTCGGTCATCAACGGCCCGACCGCCGCCAGGAACACTTTCGGCGCACCGTATTCGCTGTTCGTCGGGGTGAAGAACGGCGTCATCAACGTGTGGGTATAGAAGCGTCCAGCGAATTCCAGCGGCTTGCCTTCGTGCCAGCTCGCCCAGATCGCGCGCATCGCCAGGATGAACTCGCGCATCCGCGCGGCGGGCGCCGACCACGGCATGCTGAAGCGCTTGGCGATGTGGGGGCGGATCTGTGAGCCGATACCCAGCACGAAACGCCCCTTAGAAGCGGCGTTCAGATCATGACCGATGTTCGCGAGAATCATCGGCGTGCGCGCGAACGCAACGGCGATCGAAGTCATCAACTCCACACGCTGCGTGTTCATCGCCGCAACCAGCAACGGAAAGAACGGATCGTGTGACGTTTCGGCGGTCATGATTCCGCTGTAGCCGAGATCCTCGAGCGCCTTGGCTTCGGCGCCGACCTTGTCGAGTTCCCAGCCCACTCCTCCATCTACCTTCATCGAGCTACTCCGGATAGCGAATGCGAACACGGATTGTACGGTGCTTGGCCCTCGGATTGGCAACCGGAAAGCCAGGCTCTAACCACCTTGATCGAGCGCATGCATGAACAGCCCCGGGACCGGTCCAGTACCATCACGAAAATGGTCGCACGCGACGGACGTTGCGGAAAAGTCCAGGCGATAAACCAGATCGTTCGGTTGACGGACCCGGTTGGCATCGGCGGGTTGAAGTCCCAGGAAGTGGGTCAACAGCACCCGGCCGCTGATCCCATGCGAGACGATCGCGAGTCTGCGAACGGGGAGTGTGGCGAGTTGTCGGGCGAGCGGTGCAATACGTTGCAGCATGTCGGGCAGATTCTCACCCGCTGGCGGACGATGATGAAACGGATCGCGCAAGCGCGCGCTCCATTCGTCCGGATACCGAGCCTCTATCTCGTCGATCGTCAGACCCTCCCACGCACCGCAGTGACGCTCGACCAGTCGCTCATCGTATGTCACCGGTACCGCGCAGCCCGTTCGAAGCAGATCGGCCGTTTCGCGGGTTCGCCCGAGCGGCGAGACGACCATTTGCTCGACGGCTTCACGCGCCAGCAGTTCGCCGTTTCTCCGTGCGTGTTCGCGGCCTTCGGCGGTCAGCTTGGAATCCAGCCGCCCCTGCATGCGCCGCTGCCGATTCCATTCGGTTTCGCCGTGTCGCACCAGATACAGCACCTCCACCATTGGACTCTCCCGCAGACGACTCGCGATGATAGCGAAACCCCACTTGTATCGGGCGCCTCGACACCCCATAGAATAGCTACGCCCGCGGCGGCACTTGGGTGTCGTTCGCCGGTCCAACTGTTCAGCCAACGAGTGAGATTCGATCGATGATGCGCATTCTGCTGTTTCTGGGCACCAACCTCGCGGTCATCCTGCTGGCCAGCATCACGTTCCGTGTACTGGGGCTGGACCAGTACATGTACCAGCAAGGTATCGGCATGAATCTGACCGGCATGCTGATCTTCGCCGCGGTGTTCGGGATGGGCGGGTCGTTCTTTTCGCTGCTGATCTCGAAGTGGATGGCCAAGATGTCCACGCGCGCGCAGGTCATCAGCGAACCGCGTAATCAGTCGGAACGCTGGCTCGTCGACACCGTGAAGGATCTCGCGGGAAAGGCGGGCATCGGCATGCCCGAAGTCGCGGTATTCCAGTCGCCTCAGCCGAACGCATTCGCTACCGGCGCCAGCAAGAACCACGCACTGGTCGCCGTCAGCACCGGATTGCTGGAGAACATGCGTCCCGAAGAGGTGCGCGCGGTGCTTGGGCATGAGATCGGTCACGTCGCAAACGGCGACATGGTGACCCTGACGTTGATTCAGGGCGTGCTCAACACATTCGTCATCTTATTCGCGCGCATCATCGGTTCGATCGTCGACCGTACGGTGTTCCGCAGTGAGTCGGGCTACGGCATCGGCTTCTTCATCACGTCGATGATCGCGCAGGTGGTGCTCGGCATCGGCGCTAGCATCATCGTCATGTGGTTCTCGCGCCATCGCGAATTTCGCGCGGATGCGGCGGGCGCGCGACTCGGCGGCCGCGAGAACATGATCGGCGCGCTCGAACGCCTCAAGGCGGCGAGCAAGTTACCCGAGACGATGCCGGACACACTGGTGGCGTTTGGTATCTCGAGCGGTGTACGTAGGGGATTCAGCGCGCTGTTCGCTTCGCATCCACCGCTCGACACCCGCATCGCGGCGTTGCGGCAGGAAGCCTAAATCATTCGCGCGCCCGTTCCAGCCAACGTGGAATCTCGCGCCTGCCCCGAGGAGACAACTGATACACGCCCGCGCCGAGGTTCGCTCTTTCAAACCACCCGTACGCGTCCCGATACAGGATGTCGCGCGCGCCCGGATCTCGTAATGTCCGGGCGACGTTGGACGCCTTGACGGGCCCCTGGACGTCGAGGAACCGGGCAATTTCCAGCGCTCGCTGACGGTAGACAGTCATGATGCCGGCTCGTTTTTCCGCGCCGCCGAGGTTCGGGTCACCCACTCGCCTGCTGAACTCACCCATCAGACGCTCATGACGGTGCGTCGACTTTCGAGGTCGATACTCACCAGGGTCGAGAAGCACCATCGTGCTCACTGTTTCACGGGCGGGTTCAATCACAACCAGCCCCAGACCAAGCATCCTGAGCAGTTTGACAATGTGCTTTCGCCGTCGCTTCAGCGCTTTGCACTGCCGGGGAATGCCGACATACACCTTGGGCGTCAGCGATAGCCTCTCAACGGCCTGAAGAACTACATCCAGATTGAGCGTGAGTTTGAGTTCCACCACCACAGGATCTTCGTCGCCGCGCACGGCCAGGACATCACAGTCCTGAACCTCCCCCTTTACTTCATAGCCCTGGGACTCCAGAAATCGCTTGAGCGGCAGATAGAGATCAGATTCTCTGGTCACTTCTTCGTCGTTCGATAGTCGCCGAATTCCTGATCGCGTTTCGTCAAAGCAGCGGTGAGACCTTCGCGCAACTCCGCGAGATGTGCCTGGGTCGATCGTGTGAACGTGGCCAACGTCTGCATTTCGGTTCCGGCGCGGATGCCCGCGCGAATGCCCATCGCATCCATCTGCCGATGCACCGCGCGTTTGTTGATCTGTTGGATGTCTGAAGGCACCTTGGCCACGCGCTCGGCGATGTCGAGAACGCGACCTTCGAGTTCCGCGCTCGGGAAGGCACGGTTCGCAAAACCGCACTCGACCGCATCGAGACCCGACATCGAGTCGCCAGTCAGCATGAGTTCCATCGCCCGCCGCAGGCCGACGATCCACGGATAGAACTGATTGTCGGGGGGACTGATCGCACGCACAACTGGATAGCCGATCTTGGCGTCTTCCGCGACGTAGACCAGATCGCACGCGGTCGCCAGTTCGGTGCCGCCGGCCAGACAATAGCCGTGCACCTGTGCGATGACGGGCTTGCCGAGATCCCACATTCGAAAGAATCCATCGACGACGTGCCGCGGCCAGTTGCCAAGGCCACCGGCGGTGTGAAATGGCTGGCCCTGCGCGACATTGGATTTCAGATCGTAGCCCGCCGAGAAACACTCGCCGGCGCCACAGATCACCGTCACCGCAATCGCGGTGTCGTTGTCCGCCGACTCGAGCGCATGGAACAGTTCGCCGCGCAATTCGTTCGACAGCGGATTGCGCTTCTCCGGTCGATTCAATGTGATGCGCTGCACCTTGGGCCGCGGTACGTCGACGATGATTCTGCGGTATTCCACGTTTTGTCTCCTGCTCGAGTGGTGCGCTGCTAGAACGAAAACTGATCCGGCGCGAACGCCTTGAACGTGCGCATCGATTCGGCCGCGTTCGATCCTGCCAACGGTGCAATGATGTGTGTGTGCACACCGCCTGCCGCGTCCTCGCGAATGCGCGCTCGACACTCCTCTTCGCTGCCGATGATCGCCACTTCGTCGATCAGTGCATCGGTCAACGCGCCACCGGTCTTCGCGCGATCTTTCGCCGCCCAGCCTTCGGTGATCGTCTCGGCGGCGTCTTCGAAGCCTGCCCACGCGAGGAATTTGTTGTAAACGGGGGTTGCATAATACGGTGCGAATGCGCCGCGAAATCGGTTGCGCGCTTCGGCTTTGTCGTCCGTCACCAGCACCATCGCGCGGTTGACGATCTCGACGTCCTGCCAATCCTTACCTGCGCGCTTCGCGCCGATCCTGACGTGTTCCATCATTTTGGCAAGCGCGCGTTTCGGCCACAGATTGAAGATCACACCGTCGCCGACTTCGGCCGCCATCTCGATCATGTTCGCCCGCAGTGCTGCGATGTACACAGGTGGCGGATTTTCCATCGGGTACTGACGGTATCCGTGACTCGACATCGTCGTCAGATCGAACGCCGACTTTTCGCCCTTCAGCATCGACCGCACCATGATCGCCGTTTCCTTGACGCGGGTAACGGGCTTATCGAGGGGCAGCCCGTGCCAGCCGCCCATCATCGTCTGACTCGACGAGCCGAGTCCCATGACGAATCGCCCAGGCAACAACTGGCCGATCGCGTTCGCCGTTGCGGCCAGCACCGCCGGTGTACGCGTGTAAACAGGCGTCACCGCGACGCCGAGGCGCAATGTTTGCGTGTAGTGCGCGAGCGCCGCGGTTGCGGTCAATGCATCCGGGGCGCCGCCGTCGCCAAACCAGGCATCGGTGTAGCCGTTGGCCTCGGCCCATTTGACCCGTTCGATCGAATCCTTGATGAACGGACTCGCCGGCAAGGTCACCGCCATGCGCTTCTGTAGTGGCATCATTCCCCCGGAAGTGAGATTGGAATTGGCGCGAAACTCACCGCAAGCCTCTCATTTTGCGACGCGCTGAAGCAAGCCGTATCCTTGCCCGGCCCGACATGCCACAGCATTCAATGCCCCAACATTCAACGAGAGACGCGCGATGAGAAATCCACAATGAACGACGAACCGACTCTCACCGCCGTTCGTGCAGCGCACCGCTTCGACGAACGCGCGCTCGATGCCTATCTCGCCACACATATCGACGGCTATGCCGGCGGCGCGAGCGTGCAGCAGTTCGAGGGCGGTCAGAGCAATCCCACCTTCGTGGTGCGCGCCGGATCGAAAGAATACGTACTGCGCAAACAGCCGCCCGGCGACCTGCTGCCGTCGGCGCACCAGGTCGACCGCGAGTATCGCGTGATGCATGCGCTGCGCGATTCCGACGTGCCCGTGCCGAAGATGTATGCGCTGTGCGAAGACGCCTCGGTGATCGGCACCAAGTTCTACGTGATGGAAAAGGTCGAAGGGCGCGTGTTCACCGATCTGTTGCTGCCATCGATGAACAATGCCGAACGCCGCGCAGTGTACGAAGACCTCGCGCGCGTCATCGCGGCCCTGCACTGTGTCGACTATCGCGCGGTCGGACTCGAAAGTTTCGGCAAACCCGGCAACTACTACACCCGCCAGATCTCACGCTGGAGCAAGCAGTACCTTGCATCGCAAACCGAATCCCTGCCCGCGATGGACAATCTGATGCAGTGGTTGCCGGAACATACGCCCGATGTAGATGAAACAGTGATCGTTCACGGCGATTACCGAATGGGCAACGTGCTGATTCATCCCACCCGACCCCGCATCGCCGCCGTACTCGATTGGGAACTGTCCACCTTGGGACATCCGCTCGCGGACCTTGGCTATGTCTGCATGGACTATCATTCGGATTCGTATACGACCGCCGGTCTCGCGCGGCCGGACCTCGCGAATTTCGGCATTCCGTCGGAACGGGAGTTCATCGCCGACTATTGCAAGTTCGCCGGCCGCGAGCGTATCGACAACTGGAACTTCTATGTGATCTACAATCTGTTCCGCTCAGCCGCGATCATTCAAGGAGTTTATAAGCGGGGCCTCGACGGCAATGCCAGCTCGGACACCGCGATCGGCTTCAAAGACGCGTGCCGGATGCGCGCGGGTCGCGCCTGGGGCCTCGTCGAAGCGCAAGGGTCAGAGCCGCTCTGACCCTCGCAAACACCCAACGCTGCTTCAGAGCATGATCTCGGCCATCAACTCGAGTGCCTTCGGCTGACCGCTGCCGATCAGCATCGAACCCACCTCGCCTTTCTTCGCGGCAGCGCTCCAGCGTTGGGCGCGATCGCGAATGCGCGCCGCGGGTCCCACCAGGTGACAGGCGTCGATCAGTTCTTCCGGTACTGCGGCCATCGCTTCGTCTTTCTTACCGGCGAGGAACAGGTCCTGTATTTTCTCGGCCGCGGCCCCAAAACCGAGACGCGTGGCGTAATCGTTGTAGAAGTTCTTGCCTTTCGCACCCATGCCGCCGATGTACAGCGCCATGTTGCCGCGGATCGGCATCATGCACTGCTTGACGTCATCGCCCAGGATCACGGTGACGAAAGGCGCAACGTCGAAATCGGTCAGCGACTTGCCGCCTCCGGCCGCTTTAAATCCCTTATCGATCGGATCCTTGAACACGCTGTATTGCTCCGGATCCATCCAGATCGGAAAGAAGCCGTCGGCAACTTCGGCGGCGGCCTGCACGCCGGCCGGGGTCAACGTCGCGGCATAGATCGGAATCGGCTCCTCGCAATGCAAGATGCTCTTCAGCGGCTTGCCGAGGTTGGTCGCCCCCGGACCGCGATACGGAATCTGATATTCCTTGCCGTCGAAACTCAGCGCCGCTTCCCGCGCGAACACCCGTTTCATCACCTCGACGTATTCCTTCAGCCGCGTCACGGGACGACCGTACGCCACGCCGTGCCAGCCCTCGACAACCTGCGGACCCGAAGCCCCCAGGCCTACGATGAAGCGATTATTCGACAATTGCGCCACCGTCATTGCGGTCATCGCCGCGAGCGTCGGCGTGCGGCCGGGCATCTGCATGATCGCGGTGCCGACTTTGATCTTTTGCGTGTTCGCGAGAATCCACACCGCCGGTGTCACGGCATCGGAGCCGTAGGCTTCAGACGTCCACACCGAGTCGTAGCCAAGGCCTTCTGCGTGTTTGATCGCATCCATCGGGATGTTGATTTTGCGGCCGGAATAACCGGCGATGAGTCCGAGCTTCATGTTGCATTACCCTGGGTGATTTCGACGCAAGCGTTCTGATGCGTCGTACGCACGCAGGCTAACAAACGCGAGCCGCTACCAACAAGGCAGGTGGCAACAAGGCGGTCGGCAACGAGCCAATTGGACTTCGTCCGGAACGGGCGTTAGTGTCGCCCGCCGTTTTCGATTGAGCGATGCAAGGTCCATGGCGAGCCTCCGCGGCCACCTGTTGAACGCAGCAATTCGCTATGCAGGCAAGCGCAGGCTTGCCGAACTCGAGTTCACCCCCGCCGCCATCGCCGCATCGCGAGCGCGCATGGAACGACTTGGCGATCGCGCGAAACTGGCACCGCCGATGACACGCCACGTCGACAATCTCGGCGGTGTGATGACGGAGTGGACCCGGGTGAACCGCCTGTCCCGTGGCGTCATCCTGTACTGCCATGGCGGCGGTTATGTTGTCGGTTCGCCGCGCGCGTATCGTGGACTCGCGACCCGTCTGGCCGTGTCAGCCAACTGCGATGTCGCAGTTATCGACTATCGGCTGGCCCCCGAACACGCATATCCTGCAGCGCCCGATGACGCACTCGCCGCCTATCGCGCGCTGCTGAAACGCGGCATCGACGCGACCTCGATCGTCATTGCCGGCGACTCGGCCGGCGGCAACCTCGCACTGGTCACTTTGTTGCGGGCACGCGATCGCGGCCTGCCGCCGCCGAGCGCGGCGGTGCTCCTTTCACCGTGGACCGACCTGACCGGTAGCGGCGCATCGATCCGCACGAATGCGAAACGCGATCCCATGCTGCCCGCACACCGCCTCGCCGAAGCCGCACGGCTGTATGCGCCGGACAGCGCACTCGAACATCCCGATGTGTCGCCGCTGTTCGCCGACCTTTGGGGACTACCGCCCCTTTCTATTCATGTTGGGACGACCGAGATTCTGCTCGATGATTCGCGCCGGCTTGCCGAACGCACTCGACTACGAGGCGTAGGCGTCGAACTGAAGCTTTGGCACTGCATGCCGCACGTTTTCCCGATGTTCGCCGATATCCTGCCGGAAGCACGCCGCGCGTTGACAGAGATCGGTCGTTTCGTAGGCAATCACTTGCAGACCTAGCGGACACCGTCATCGTTCCGCGAGCTCGTCCCGCAGATACGCGATGATGTCCAACGATTCGTAGAGCCAACGTACGTGCCCGTCACGCTGAATCCGCAGGCACGGCACCGTCGTGCTGCCGCCACCGTTACGCAGATCGTGCAGGGCCTGCGGGTCGGCGTGAATATTGCGCATTTCGATGTGAAGGTCCGCGTCTTCGACGAAATCACGGACCCTGGCGCAAAACGGGCAGCTTGGAAAATGGTACAGCGTGTAGCTTTCGATCATGTAGGTCCCCACGTCGCTCGGCCAGTATGCCGAGCAGGGCCATTCGTGGCGAGCGTCATACCCGGCGGTTGCCGCGAGACGGTCTTGGGCGAGCCCGCGTAGGACGCTACACTGCGGCGCACTACACTAGGTCCGCGCAGAACTGGAGCAGGTACGTTGAGCAAAGCCAAATCCGACAAGCGTCTCGTGACCGTACGCCGCGCCGTCATCGCATTCGTCGTGTTGATTGTGGCGATCGTCGGCGGCTACGGACTGATTCGATCGAGCGCCATCGACGTGCCGGGCGAATTCGTCGAGGGCAAGCACTACAAGGTGATCGACGGCGCGCCGCCAGTGCCTATGAGTGGGCCGATCAACGTCACGGAGTTCTTTTCCTACGGCTGCATCCACTGCCGCAACTTCGACCCGATCGTCAACCAATGGCTCGAGAGCCCACCGAAAGACGTTCTGTTCGAACGGAATCCGGTGGTGTTTTCACCCGCGTGGGCGCTGCTCGCGCAAGCGTACTATGCGCTGCAGGCCACACACGCGCTCGAAGAGAACCACCCGCGCATTTTCAAAGCGATACACGACAACGGCAAACAGTTTCTGACGCCAAACATGATCGCCGACTTTGTCGATGGTCACGGCGTTACGCGCGCAGCGTTCCTGGCGGCGTTCAATTCGCCGGCGACGCAACACGAGGTCGCGCAGGCGAGCCAACGCGAACGCGCGTCGCACATCAACAGCGTGCCATCGCTCACCGTTGCGGACCACTACGCGATCAACATGGACGCAGTGCCACGGAAGAAGGCATTCGACGTGGTTGATTTCCTGGTTGCCAAGATCCGGGCGGGGCGTGCCGCGAAATCCGGCGCCACCGCCGGCGCGCCGTAGCGGACGCATCGCGGCGTTCAGCTTGCGTTCAGCATCACGGATCTAACACTTGCGACCGCAACGGACAGTAACGGGCCGCAACGCGACCGCCGCGGTCGCCAATGGAGGTCATCGATGGGCGAATACCAAACGCTGATTCACACGCTTGCACTGACGATGGGCGTTGCGTGGGCGAGCGGCATCAATCTGTACGCCGCGATCGCGGTGCTGGGTCTCGCCGGCAGTTCGGGCTACGTCCATCTGCCGGACACGCTGACAATCGTCGAGGATCCCCTGGTGATCGTCGCCGCGTGCTTCATGTACTGTGTCGAGTTCTTCGCGGACAAGATTCCGGGCGTCGACAGTTCCTGGGACGCGCTGCATACGTTCATTCGGATTCCCGCTGGCGCGATGCTCGCGGCTGGCGCGGTGGGCGATGTCACGCCCGCCCTGGCAGTCGCGGCCGGAATCGTCGGCGGCGGCGTGACCGCTGCCACGCACGCAACCAAGGCCGGTACCCGCATGTTGATCAACACCTCTCCTGAACCGTTCAGCAACTGGTTCGCGTCGATCGGAGAGGATCTCGCCGTATTCGCTGGTCTCTGGGCAGCGCTGGCGCATCCCGCTATATTCCTCGTCCTCTTCGTCGTCTTCCTGTTGGCCCTATGCTGGTTGCTGCCCAAGGTCTGGCGCGGACTCAAAGCCGTGTTTCGCAAAATCGCAGCGTTGTTCGGACGCACGTCAGAGAGGCCGTCGCCGGCGTGAACTCAACCGCGCATGGCGCGTAAGCCGCGTCGCGTCGCCGGGGCGCGCGGCAGCCACACAAAACGACGGGTTCTGCGCTATCTGCTGGCTTTCGGTTGCGCCGCGGTCGTGGCCATCGCCGGCTATCTGCTGTATCTCGATCACCTGATCACCACGACGTTCGACGGGCGACGCTGGTCGGTTCCCGCGCGCGTGTATGCGCAACCACTGGAGCTGTATCCCGGCCTCGCGATCGACGTCAACGATCTCGACACGGAATTCGGACGGCTGGGCTATCGTCGTGGGCCGTTGAACGCGCCGGGTACTTACCTGCGCAACGGCAACGAGGTGCGCGCCGTATTGCGTGGCTTCATGTTCAGCGACGGGCTGCGGCGGCCGACGCAAATCCGCGTGCACGTCGCCAACAATGTGATCGGCACGTTGTACGAGGACAACAAACCGGCGAGCTTGGTCCGGCTCGAGCCGCCACTGATCGGCAGCTTTTTCGCAAGCCACGGTGAAGATCGTCTGATCGTCACGCCGGCTGAAACACCCACCCTGCTGAGCGAAGGCCTCAAGGCGGTCGAGGACCGGCACTTCGATACGCATGCGGGGTTCGACCCTAAGGCCATCCTCAGAGCGCTGGTGGCGGATCTGCGCGCCGGTGATCTCGCCCAGGGCGGCAGCACGCTGACGCAGCAACTCGTGAAAAGTTACTTCCTCGACAACCGCCGAACGCTGTGGCGCAAGGTGAAGGAACTCGCCATGGCAGTGATTCTCGATGCGCGCTACGAGAAAGCCGATCTATTGAACGCGTACATCAACGAAATCTATCTCGGCCAGGACGGTGAACGCGCGATTCACGGCTTCGGCCTCGGCAGTCAGTTCTACTTCAACAAGCCATTGTCAGAACTCGATCCTGCCGAGATCGCGCTGCTGATCGCCGTGATCCGAGGACCGTCCTACTACAACCCGTTCACCCATCCACAACGGGCCCGATCGCGGCGCGACATGGTGCTCGATCAGATGGAGCAGTTCGGCCTGATCAACACCTCGGTGCGCGACAAATCACGCCACGAGCCGTTGGCGTTGACACGCACCGCCCGCAAAGGCGGCGGCTACTATCCGGCATTTCTCGATCTCGTGCGCGAACAACTCGGCCACGACTACGATGCGAACGAGCTCGCATCACGCGGCTACCGCATTTTCACGACGCTCGAGCCGCGCGTGCAGGATGCCGCCGAACGGGCGGTGGCGAATACGCTCGATCGAATCGAGGCAGACCGCAAACTGCCGCGCGGCGAGCTCGAATCCGCGCTGCTGGTCGCGAGCAATCAAACTGGTGAGATCTCCGCCGTGGTCGGAGGCCGCAAGGCCGGCTTTCAGGGATTCAACCGCGCGCTGAACGCGCGCCGGCCGGTCGGATCACTGCTGAAACCGGTCGTCTATCTGACGGCGCTGGAAAGCGGCCGTTACAACCTCGCATCGATCATCGACGATGCACCGCTACTGCCCTCGGAGACAACCAAGAGCGGTTGGACCCCACACAATTTCGACAACGAAGTGCACGGTCCGGTGCCGCTGGTGCGAGCGCTGGGAGACTCGCTGAACCTGGCGACAGTGCGCCTCGGACAAACCGTTGGCGTAGACCAGATCGCCGCTCGTATTGCGGCGTTCGCGCAGATTGAAACACCTCCCGCATATCCGTCGTTACTGCTGGGCGCAATCGACCTGACGCCATTCGAGATGTTGCGGTTGTACGGTGTATTCGCCAGCGGCGGATTCGCGACACCGCTGAAGACAGTGCTGGCGGTCGAGGACGAAGCCGGCGCCACCCTGAACAGCTATCCGCTACACATTCAGCAGGTGGCCGCACCCGAGGCAGTGGCTCAACTCAACTACGCATTGACACTTGTGATGCAGCACGGTACCGGTCATGCGTCGCGCTTCGCGATGCGCGGCGTTGCGGGCAAAACCGGTACCTCCGACGATTTTCGCGATAGCTGGTTCGCCGGTTTCGACGCGACGCATCTCGCCGTGGTGTGGGTTGGCTACGATGACAACCGCGACTCGAGACTGACGGGCAGCGCCGGCGCACTGCCGGTGTGGGACGCATTGATGGCAGCCCTGCATCCGAACCCGATTCTGCTGGCCACGCCGTCGGGCTATGCGCCGCAAACGATCGACTACACCACCGGCGCGCGAATTGATCAGCCTGGTTGCGGCGAACCGGTCAGCGTCCCGATCCCGTACAATACGCACCTGTCCAACGGGCCATGCGGAAGCAGCGTGATGGAGCGATTCAGACGATGGCTCAACGACTGAACGTTCGACGACCAATGGTTCAATCACTGAACCGCGCATTCGGGCGCGTAGTCGCCGGCGTGATCTTCGCAACGGTGCTCGGTGCGTGCGTCTCCTCGCCACAACCGCAGGGTGGCCCGCCTTACCCTGCGCCGCCACAAACCGTGCCGTATCCACCTGGTTCCACAACACCAGGACCGGCACCCTCGCGACCCGGTCAAGTGCAACCCAGTCCGCAACCGTCGGTGACGCTCGCGCTGCAGAACGAAGCAGAACGCGCCGCCGCGGCCGGCGATCCCTCCAAAGCGATTCAGATACTCGAGCGCGCGATCCGTATCGAACCCAACCGGCCGGAGCTATGGATCGAACTCGCTCGCGTGCATCTGCAGAACGGCAGCGCCGCTCAAGCGGAACAGTTCGCCCGTAAGGCGCTGCTATTCACCGGCAATCGCTACGACCTCGAGCAACAAGCTTGGGTGGTCATCGCCGACGCGCAAGCCGCAGAGCACCACTGAAGGAAAAGGGGCAGAGTTACTGTGACCCCTCTTCCTTCAGTTGGCCGGGATCTGTCATTGCGTACAGCCGGGTGTCCCGCAATTCGCCTTGCGGCGTGCGGGTGTCGCGCCGCATGACACCTTCCAATCTGAAACCGAGTCGCTCGGGGATCCGCCAGCTCCTATCGTTGTTGACATCGGTGCGGATCTCGACGCGCGCGGCGTCAAGCGAATCGAACGCGAAGCGCGTGATCGCCGCAACTGCTTCGCTCACATAGCCGCGCCCAACCAACGACGTGCGGCACCAATAGCCGATCTCGAACCGCGGCACCTGCCAGTCGATCCGATGCATACCGGTTGCGCCAACGAATTCGTCGGTATCGCGCCTGCGCATGAACAGCGGCAGGTCGTCACGGCGCAGATATCGCGCGGCCGAATCGCGAACGAAGCGTTCCGACTCGACGACGCTCGGCATCGTCACCGCCCAATCCATCCACACACGCAATTCTGCAAACGACTCCACAATGGCGCGGTTTAGCAGCAATCCGTCGCCGGGCGCAGGCGGCGCGAGACGCAATCGAGACGTCAGCAGCTCCGCGGGCAACTCGATCAGCAGCGGATCGATCGTATCCATCAGACCGCTTCCGCCGCATAGAGCCGCTCGCGATCCATCTGGAAGCGCCGCCCGGCAATGTAGAAGCACGGGATGCACAACATCGACAACAGCGTGAACGCGACCAGCGCCCAGGTGTACGGTTCCGCCACCGACTGACTGATTAGAAAGTCGATCAACACGCCGCCGGCGGTGATGCCGAAACCGAGGCCGACGAGATTCAACATCAGAATGTAGAACGCCACGACGGTCGCGCGGATCTGCGGTGGAACGAGTTCCTGAACCGCAGAGAAGGTCGGGCCGTAGAAGCAGCCGAGCTGAAACATGCCGAAGAATACGCCGATCCAGAACCACGCACTGTCCGGATCGACGAGGCGATAGATCAGGTTGATCGGCGCTAACAGCAGCATCACCCAGAACAGAAACGTCGCGCGTCCCATCCCGGTGCGACGTTGCAATGCGTCGCCGCCCAGGCCCCCGACGAGATTGCCGAGCACACCGGCCACCATCCCGATCCATCCGGTCATCCGCGCGATCTCCGCGCGTTCGAAGCCGCGTTCGTGCGCAAACCATAGTTGCTCGTAGGCCGCCGCGCCAAGCACGAAGTGCATGAAGACACCCCCGATGATCGTGTACCGAAGCGCCGGCGACGCACGCAATGCGTGATAAGAGGTCATGATGATCTTCTTCGGGTCAGGGCGGCTGCGGGCGGCATCCGCGAGAACGTGTCGGCGCGGAGTTTCCTTGATGAACCACATCACGAGCGCCAGCACCAATCCGACCAGGCCGAGCAAATAGAAACAGTTGCGCCAACCGAGCGTCGGCCCGAGATAACCGACAATCAACAAACTGATGCCGCTGCCGATCGGCACCCCCATGTAGTAGACGCCGGCCGCAAAACCGAGCTGGCTCGTTGGGAACCGGTCAGCCAGCATCGACATCGACGTCGGAGTCAGAATCGATTCGCCGATGCCGATGAACATCCGCGGCACCGCGAGGCTCCAGAAGCCGCGCGCCGCACCGGAGACCGCCGTCAACATGCTCCACAGCGAAAGACCCACAGCAACGAGACGCGGTCTGTTCACCATGTCGGCAAGCATCCCCATGAATAGGCCCATCACCACATAAAAGGCAATGAACGCGAGCCCGGTCAACAGACCGAATTCGGTATTCGTCAATCCTAGATCAGGCACAATGAAATTGGCGAAGCTCGCGAGCAGCTGCCGATCGACGAAATTCATGACGTTCAGAATTGTCAGGAACGCCAGGAATAGATAGTGCCGCGGCTCGAACGCGCTTTTAGCCATTCGTGTCGCTCAGTTCGCCAGACAACTTAGATCAGCCCACCACGACCTTGCTTTCCAGACGAACTTCGGCAGACAGCGAATTGGTGATCAGGCACGCCTCTTCCGCCTTTTCGAGAATCCGCGGCGCGCGTGATTCCGCCTCCGCTGGAACCGTCAATTCAGCAGCGACGACGATGTGGGTGAAGCGCATCCGGCGTTCGATCTTGTCGAGCGTCCCGGAGACGGTTACATCGAGGTTCGACCAGGGCAGCCGTGACGCTGCCGCGATCGCTTTGAAACCGAGCGTGAAACAATCGCACACCGCGGCGACGAGCAAGGTTTCGGGCGACCAGCGATCCCCCGGTCCACCGAATTCGACTGGCGCTGCCGTAGCCAGATCGGGTAGCCCCGATGCAGTGATGACGACGTCTGCATCGGCCCCGGCAACCCGTGTGGCGGCCTGATAGTGATGTGGGAATTCGTGCATGACGCCTCCGATTCAAAATTGACTCCAGTGTCGTGTCCGTGGGCTCACGGGGTACGACACTAGCCCAGCAGTTCCAGCCAGTGTCGCACGGGCACCTTGGTGCCGTCGCGCAAATGCATCTGACAGCCGACGTTCGCGGTGGCGATCACATCCGGTCGCGCTGCCGTAAGCGACGCGAGCTTTCGCGCCCGCAATTCGTCACCCAGTTCGTGCTGCAGCACCGAATACGTGCCGGCCGACCCGCAGCATAGGTGCGCATCTGCGACCGGTACCAGTTGGTAACCCGCGCGACGCAACAGACCTTCGACGATTCCGTTGACGCGCTGACCATGCTGCAGCGTACATGGCGG
This sequence comes from uncultured Gammaproteobacteria bacterium, assembly GCA_963812255.1. Classification (GTDB taxonomy): domain Bacteria; phylum Pseudomonadota; class Gammaproteobacteria; order Pseudomonadales; family Azotimanducaceae; genus DATJGR01. The sequence continues at coordinate 1,068,984 of CAWEUM010000005.1, forward strand.
ATGCCAAGCGACCGTCATCGCCGTGTCGCCTTTGATGAACTGTGTATCGATGCTCGCCAGATATTCCGATGCATCGAACGTGTGATCAGCCACCCAATGCGCGCGTTCTGCGTAGCGCGGATCGTCGGCCAGCAGGCGTCCATAGTCCTTCACTGTCACGCCACAGCCACTCGCGCTCGACACGATCGCCTCCGCGTCTTGCGCAGCGGCGTACAACGCGTCTACGTTGGCGCGCATCGTCGCGCGCGCGCGCGCCTCCTGGCCGAGATGGAGTTCGAGCGAACCGCAACATCCCTCACCGGCCGCCCGGACCATCTTGACGTCGGCGGCGTCGAGTACTCGTGCGAGTGCTGCGTTGACTTCTGGCGTCGTAGCGCGCTGCACGCACCCGTCGAGCACTACCACGCGGCGCGGATGGTTCCTTGTACTGACAACGTCGATCTTCGGCGCGATCTTCGGCACCGCGCGCGCGAGATAGCCCGGCAGCGCCCAGCGGAACATGCGACCCAGGCGCGCGAACAACGGAAGCCACACAGGCGCCGGCAATATTCGCACCAACGCACCGCGCACAAATCGTTCGACGAGTCCTCGCGGCGCACGCGTCTCGAGGAAGTCGCGGCCGATCTCCGCCAATTCACCGTACGCCACCCCGGACGGACAGGTCGTCTCGCACGCGCGACACGTCAGGCAACGATCGAGGTGCTCGCGCGCCACCGGTGTCGGCGTATCGGATTCCAGCATGTCCTTGATCAGATAGATGCGGCCGCGCGGGCCATCGAGTTCGTCGCCGGTCAGCAGATATGTAGGGCACGTCGCGTTGCAAAAGCCGCAGTGCACGCAGGCGCGCAGGATTTCGTCTGCGCGACGTCCCGAGTTGGTTGCAAGAATCACATCGGGCAGCTGCGTCTGCACTATCGAAACGCCGCCTTGGCGGATTCCTGGCCGATTTCCTGAAAGAGCCGCCCGCGATTGAATATCGCCTTCGGATCGAATGCGTCTTTGAGCCGACGATAGTATTTCAACGCCCCTTTATCGAGCAGTTGGGCATTGCTTGACTGGCCGGGTTCCGTCACGTGACCGCCGAGCCGGCGCACTGCAACCTGCAATGACTCGCGCGGGGAATCGGTCTCGAGCCAACGCTGCGCACCGCCCCACTCCGTCAGCCACGCGCCCGCGACATCGGGATATGCCGCCGCACACGGCAACGCGATCCGATACAGGTGGCCGCTGCGAAAAAACCGGTGGTTCTGATCACGCAGTGAATCCCAGAATTCCGCGGCATACGCAAACTCCTCACCACCGATTTGCCCCGCCGCCGCGCGCACGCCGTTCTCGGTACCCGACAGTCGCGCGTACAGCACACCATCGACGTAGCAGGTCGCTGACAGCGGTATCGGCGAGCGCGCCCACTCAATCACGTTCGCAAGCGCCGGATCGCGCTCCATCGCAAACGCGCGCGTCGATTCGAATTGCGGACACGGCATCACCTTGACGCTGACGTCGAGCAACACCCCCAGCGTGCCGAACGCGCCAACCATCAATCGCGATGCATCGTAGCCAGCGACGTTTTTCATCACCTGACCGCCAAAGGTGAGGCGTTCGCCTCGACCATTGATCAGCTTCACGCCCAGCACTGCATCGCGCAGCGCCCCATACCACGGTCGTCCTGGGCCGGACAAACCAGCCGCGACCGCGCCGCCCAGGGTACCATCGCCGGCGAACGTCGGCGGGTCGAACGCCATCATCTGCTGCTGGCTCGCGAGCAGCCGACGTATCTCCGTGAGCGGCGTGCCGGACCGCGCCGTCAATACCAGTTCGTCGGGTCGATAGTCGACGATGCCGCAGTGATCGGCGACGGTCAGCATATCGCCGATCGCGTTCGGAGCGAGGAACGTCTTGCTGCCGCGACCACAGATCGCGAGCGGCTGTTCGCTCGCAACTGCGCTGAGCACTGCAGACAGCAATCGTTCCGAGTCGTCGCGGTCGCGCGGCATTCAAAACCGCTCGATATCGGGAAATGCGATTCGGCCCTGGTGTACATGCATGCCGCCGACCTCGGCACAACGCGTCAGGCTCGGCACCGCCTTGCCCGGATTCAGCAGCCCGGCCGGATCGAACGCCGCTTTCAGACGGTGGAACTGGTCGAGTTCCGGCGCACTGAACTGGCCACACATCGCGTCCAGTTTTTCGACGCCGACGCCATGTTCACCCGTTACGGTGCCGCCGACGCGAACGCACAGTGCGAGTATCTCGCCGCCCATTCGTTCCGCGCGATCGAGTTCTCCCGGCGCATTCGCGTCGTACAGAATCAACGGATGCAGATTACCGTCACCGGCATGAAATACGTTTGCGACCGCGAGGCCGTACTTCGCCGACAATTCCTCGATGGCGTGCAGAACCTCCGCGAGGCGGGCGCGGGGGATCGTGCCATCCATGCAGTAGTAGTCCGGCGCGATGCGGCCAACTGCGGGAAACGCAGCCTTGCGCCCGAGCCACATACGCTCGCGCTCCGCGTCGTCTCGCGACACGCGAATCTCGGTGGCCTGCTCCACCCGCATCAACCGCAACACCTGCGCGCACTGCGCGTCCACGTCGTGAAGCGTGCCATCCAGTTCACACAGCAGAATCGCCGCAGCATCGGTTGGATAACCGACGCCGACAAATGCCTCCGCGGCGGCAATCGCGGGTGCGTCCATCATCTCCAGACCCGCCGGCACGATGCCGCTCGAAATGATCTTGCCGACGGCACCAGCCGCCGCCTCGAGAGTCGCAAACGCGACCAGCACAAGACGTTTCGATACCGGAATCGGCAGCAAGCGCACCGTGACCTCGGTGACGATACCGAGCATGCCCTCGGATCCGTTGAACAGCGCGAGCAGGTCATATCCTGGACTGTCGAGCGTGGCACCGCCAAGCACGAGTTCGTCGCCTTCCAGGGTCAGCACTTTGAGCCCGAGCACGTTGTGAACAGTGAGGCCGTATTTCAGACAATGCACGCCGCCTGAGTTTTCGGCGACGTTGCCACCAATGCTGCAGGCGATTTGCGATGACGGATCGGGCGCGTAGTACAGGCCATACGGTGCGGCCGCCTCCGAGATCGCCAGATTGCGCACCCCGGGCTCGACACGCGCAACGCGATTGTCGGCGTCGATCTCGAGAATGCGCGAGAGCTTCGACAGTCCGAGCAACACACCGTTCGCCAGGGGCAGCGCGCCGCCCGATAGTCCCGTACCCGCCCCGCGCGTCACCAACGGAACGCGATGCTCGCGGCAGATGCGCATCACCGCGCGCACCTGATCGACGCTCTCCGGCAACACGACCACCCACGGGAGTTGCTTCACCGCCGTCAAGCCGTCGGTTTCGAACGGCTTCTTTGCGTGGGGATCCGTGATCACGCAATGCGGCGGCAGGGCCGTCCGTAGAAGTGTGATCACGTTGTAGTCGTTGCCGTCCGAATCGGCGCTGTTTAGCTGGTGCAGTGCCTTCTGCAATGCGTGTCACCGACCTCGAAGGTCGGAGGACTTTAGCGTCTTTATCCGCACCGTGCCAACGAACCGGCGTGGTTAACCCGGCACATGGGGTCGGCACTCGTTCATGCGATCCGCAGCGCGCGGGAGACGCGGTTCAGCGATGCATCGAGTGTCCAGATCGCCGAATTCGCGAGAACCGCGGCCGCGGAGCTGATCGTTGTTGCGGCGCAGATGATCGATCCACACCGACGTATCGACCAGCGCCTTCAGCGCTCTAGCCAGTTCGCGCCGCGCGGCCGCGTCTGTATGCATGTTCTGATGCCTATTCCAGCAATGGGCTCGCAACCGCAGCACGGTCCAGATCACACACCTTCGCTACCGCGCTGTACGCATTGCTGTGTGGATCCCACAACCTCGCGGAACGGCAATCGCTTGCGCCGGCGGGCGGATCGAAATGCGCAGGCGCTTCGGTGGCCGCCGGCGGAACCTCGCAAGCGACGTGCTGCATGCCCGAACCACACGCGCTCGGATTGGCCTGCGCCTCTTCGATGCTGGTGCATGCGGTGCGCGCTACACCTTCCACGCATTGACAGCTACAGGTCGCCGACGCAGTTCCTGGAGCCATCGCAACACCCAGACCAACAACGACGGCGATTCGACCGACTGTCAGCCAAACAAGCCCGAACCCCTTGAACATTTGCAGCAACCTCCGACTTCGATGTGGATCGACATTAACGCCGCCGGTGCAAGCTCCACGTGCGCCCAATGCCGTCGTAGTGCCGCGAGTTTGGCTGCGAGCATCGTCGGTTGTATCTCACCGTGCGAGAATGATGGCCCAAGCTATCTGGATGTCCTCCGCGGGGTCTCATGTCGATCACCGTCATCAAGAACGCGCGCATCGTCAACGAAGGCGTCGTCACCGAAGCCGATTTGAGGATTCGCGGCGGTCGCATCGATGCGATCGCGGCACAACTGGATTCACCCGCTGGCGCGCTCGATATCGACGCCAACGGTGCCTACCTGTTGCCCGGCATGATCGACGACCAGGTCCACTTCCGCGAGCCTGGTCTGGAGCACAAGGGCACCATCGCCACCGAATCCAGAGCGGCGGTCGCGGGCGGCGTCACGAGCTACATGGAGATGCCGAACAGCAACCCGCAGACGATTACCGAAGCTGCGCTGCGCGACAAGCACGCCCGCGCCGCACGAGTATCGATTGCGAACTACGCGTTTTATCTCGGCGCAACCAACGACAACCTGGAGGTGGTGAAGTCCGTCGATCGTTCACTCGCGTGCGGCGTGAAAGTGTTCATGGGCGCATCCACCGGCAACATGCTGGTCGACAATCCGGCGACGCTCGAAGGTATCTTTTCGGGCACCGATCTGTTGATCGCGACGCACTGCGAAGACACCCCGACGATCCAGGCCAACGAAGCACATGCACGCGCGCGCTGGGGCGACGACATTCCGATGCATGAGCATCCGAACATCCGCTCGGTCGAGGCGTGTTTCAAATCATCGTCGATGGCGGTGGATCTGGCGCGCCGCCACGGAACGCGCTTGCACATCCTGCACGTGACGACCGCGCGCGAACTCGACCTGTTCGAACGCGGATCGAGCGACCGCAAACGCATCACCGCCGAGGTCTGCGCGCATCACCTGTTTTTCAACGACACTTGGTACGCAACCAAGGGCGCCGACATCAAATGCAACCCGGCGATCAAGACCGGCGCCGACCAACGGGCGTTGATGGCAGCGGTGAACGACGGTCGCATCGACGTGATCGCAACCGATCACGCACCACACACGCGTGAGGAAAAGGCGCGCAAATATCTGCAGGCGCCGTCGGGCTTGCCGCTGGTGCAGCACGTGCTGCTGTCGCTGTTCGAACACGTCCACGCCGGCAAACTCACGGTAGAAAAACTCGTTGAGAAAACGGCGCATTCACCGGCTCGGTTGTACCACGTCGCCGAGCGCGGCTTCGTTCGCGAAGGGTATTTCGCGGATCTCACACTGGTCGACCCAGCTCAGCGGACCGACGTGGACCGGACGCCGATTTATGCGAAGTGCGGCTGGACGCCGTTTGCCGGCTTCGTATTCCGTTCGCGCGTCTGCGCGACGTTCGTCAACGGCCGGCTGATGTATCGCGACGGCGGGTTCGTGTCTAACGATCCCGCAATGGCGCTGCGGTTCAATCGGGGTTGAACGGAACGAAGCTGACGTTACCCAGGATACTGCCGCGCCAGACGCTGCACGACACAGTGAAATTCCTCGCGGATCTCCGCGATGATCTCGGCGACCGGCCGCACCGAATCGATCCGCCCCGCGACCTGCCCCGTCAAGGGAATCGCCGCTTCCATGTTGCCACCGAAGTAGAGATCTTTGGCGGCGCCGAATTCCGTCATCGCATTGACATCGGGATTCTTCTCCAACCGCGTCGTGCGCTCGGTGCGCAATGCGCGCAGCGCGGGTGAATGAAACCGGTTGAGGAAGACGGTGTCGGTCTCCTTCGCGCTGATGATCGCGCGCTTCCAGTTGTCATGCACCGGTGATTCCTGCGCCGACACCATACGCGTGCCGAGTTGCACACCTTCGGCGCCGAGCGCAAACGCCGCAACCATGCTGGCACCGTCGACGAATCCGCCGGCCGCAATGATCGGCACATCGACCTTCGAGCGAACCAGCGGCAGCAGCACCATCGTTGCAACGTCCTTCGGGTTTTTGAAGCCGCCGCCTTCGCTGCCTTCGACGATCAATCCGTCGACACCGCATTCGACCGCCTTCAGTGCGGCCGCGAGGCTGGGCACCACGTGAAACACCGTCAAACCCGCCCCTTTCAGTTGCGCGGTGTAACGTTCCGGGCTGCCGGCTGATGTCGTGACGAACTTGACCCCTTGATCGATGATGAATTGCGCAATGCCCGGATCGCGCACGAATGCCTGGGCGATGTTCACGCCGAACGGCTTGTCCGTTAGCGTGCGCATCTTCTTGATCTCTTCGCGGATCGCGTCGAGTTCTCCCGACGAGGTCTCGATGATGCCGAGGCCGCCGGCATTCGACACCGCCGAGGCGAGCTGCGAACGCGCGATCCAGCCCATCGGTGCCTGCACCACCGGAATCTCGACGCCGAGCATCGCGGTCACGCGGTTCTCGAACAGCATGTCATCCCCCTTGAATAAATGTTAGAGCGGAACGGGTAGTTCCAGATGCGTTTCATAGACGCGCCGCTGCAATGCATGCAATTCAGCGGACACGGCACCAAGGATGGCATCGTCACGACAGGTATAAGCCGCGCGAATCATCGGCACCGCGGGTAGTTCCGCTTCCGGTAGCGGCAAGATCAGATTGGCGAACGTCGCCCAGTAGATGTCCAACGCCGTCAGCGACGACCCGATCAGGTGGCGCCGGCCGGCAATACGTTCGGACAGCATTTGCAACACTTCGATCACGCGCGCCTTTGCAATCCGCGCATGCGTCGGGTTGAAGCCGTATTTGAGCGCAAGGTGGTTCGCGACACCCACCGGAAAAGTCGATCGGTCTTGCGATTCACCGCCGTGACCGAGCGATTGCTGGATCATCAACAGCCGATAAGCCCACCCGAAACCCATCTCGCCACAGATTTCGTGGGCGAGACCGAACAGCATTGCGCGATCCTCGGCGCGCGCCGGAATCAACGCCGGTTCCGTCTGCAGGCGCTCCGCGAGCAGCAGAATTTCCGCCCAGCCGGTACGGAGCTTTTCGTTTTCGTATGCCACCACGGGAATGCCGACATCACCGGCCCACGCCGCCAGCGCGCCGTCGGGTTCCTCCTTGCTTTGCGCGGCGTACTGGCACGCGAGACCTTTGACATGAAAAATACCTCGTGCCGCCTCGGTCCACGGACTCGGGATGCCGCGCAGGCACGCCATCCGCAGGCCGGGCGCTGTCTTCGCTTGCGTGATGCTGACGTATCGGCTCATCGCCACTTTCCAATGCGGGAAGCTCGCGAGCCTACCATCACGAACCGGTGGACGTGTAGTGCCGCACCCCGACGCGCCACAGCAGCAGAGTGGCGCCGAAGAACACGAAGCCCGCGAGCGGTGCCGCAACCTGCAAGGTCCTCGTGCTGCCGAGCGGATCGGGAATACCGAGGATCGCCAGAATAGGAAAGTACGTCACCATCGCCAACGGCACCACAAAGGTGAAGAAGCGCTGAAAGTACTTCTGATAGATCGCCATCGGATACTGCGCCGTCTCGACGCCGCCGTAGGTTAGCATGTTCATGATCTCGAGCGATTCGGTGGTCCAGAACGACATCACTGCACCCAGAATCACGAGGCCGTAGAAGAAGAGAAAGGTCGCAAGCAGCGTCAGAGCGAGCAACGCGACGCGCGCCATGCTCCAATCGATCGCGAGCTCGCCACACGCCCAACTCAATACGACCAAGCCCTGCAACAGTCGCCCGATCCGGAACAACGTGAATTCGTGTCCAGCGAGTTGCAGCACGGTGCTGCGGGGCCGCAGCAGCAGGCGATCGAAGTTCCCCGTCTTGATGAACGCCGTACCGAACAGATCGAAACCGCGCGCCAATGCGTCGGTGAATGCAAAGGCGACGTTGACGATACCGTAAAAGAACGCGACCTGCGGCAAGGTCCACGGCGTCAGGCCACCGAAGCGATCGAACAACGCCCAGATACCGAAGATCTCCACCCCGGTGGTGACGAAATGGCCAAGCGACGTCAGCGCGAACGAGGCCCGGTATTGCATCTGGCTGCGGATCGACAAGCCGATCATGCGCCCGTACAGCTTCAGTGCATCCCGCATCGTCAACCGCCCTGCACGACAATGCGCGATTTCGCGTGCGCCATCAGCGCGTACCCGCCGGCGCCGATGACAGCAGCCCAGGCACACTGCAGGGCGATCTCGAACAGCGCCGAGTGCGGGTCGATGTGGCCGCTGTAGATACGAAACGGCACATCGGCAAGGCCGCGAAACGGCTGCCAGTACAAGAACGGTTGCAGCCAGTCCGGAAACAGCGGCAGCGGCACGACGAGTCCCGAGAAGATCGTGACGACACCGGTCATCAGCGTGTTGAACCCTCGGCCCGACAAGGTCCAGATCAGCGCGATGTGCATCAGGTTCGTGATCGCGGCGGCGAGCATCACCGTTGCGCCCAACGACATCACGAAACACATCGTGCCCGCGGCGCTCGCAGGCGGTGGCAGCGCCCAGGCGTCCAGGCCGACCAGCGGCAACACGAAGCCGGCGACGACGATCATCGGAATCATCCGCATGAACGTCGTCGCGGTGCGCAGCGCGACGGTGCGGGCATACCAGAACGCGTACAGATCGAGCGGCCGCAGCAGCTCGTAAGCGACCGCACCGGTCGTCATCTTCTCCTGCAGTTCGGCGTCGACGTTCCACGGCAGCAGACCGAGCAGCGCCTGTCCAAGCCAGACGTACGCGACAATCTGCGGAAAGCTCATCGGTGCCGCTGCATGGTTGGACGCGAAGAACGCCGCGAGAATCATCAATCGCACCGCCCCCCAGAACAGTTGCGTGGCAAACCCCGCCAGCGCCGCGGCGCGATATTGCAGCAGCATGCGGAAGCGCGCCGACAGCACCGCCAGGTAGGGACGCATCACAAAGGTGTCGATTGGGATCACGAAGCCGGCAGCCTAATGGCTTCAGCCGCGGAGCGACAAATGTTTCTGGCGACCTTCAAGGCGGTGTGCACACGCGCGGCTCGCGCATGACTCGCAAACGGCACTATGCGCGTGCGTCCTGGTACAAACGCGCAATGATCTCCTCGACCGGCGGATATTCGACCACCAGATCGTGTACCGCGAAGCTGGCCGTCAACTCCGCCAGCAGCGGCGCCACCGCCGCATGTCCCACCACGCTGAACGTCAACCGGTTGCCGTCGCGCGCAATCACCTGAGCTGCTGCGGCCGCGCTCAGCTGCGGCGCGCCGGCGAAATCCACCACGATGCGTCGTTCGGCACCGTAACGCGCGCGCAGTTCACCGATCGTCCCATCGAGCAGCAAGGTGCCGTTGTTGATGACGATCAGCCGTTTCGACAGCGCCTCGATGTCGTCCATGTCGTGGGTCGTCAGCAACACCGTCACGCCACGCGTTTCGTTCAGACGCCGAACGAACTCGCGTATCGCCAACTTGGACACGGCGTCGAGGCCGATTGTCGGTTCATCGAGGAAAACGATGTTCGGTTCGTGCAGCAGCGACGCGGCGAGATCGCAGCGCATTCGCTGACCCAGGCTCAACTGGCGAACCGGTACGTCGAGCAGCGGTTCCAGATCCAGCAGCGAGACGAGTTCGTCGCGCATGCGCACGAAGCGCGCCGGCTCCACACGGTAGATGTCGCGCAGCAGGTCGAATGACTCTGCAACCGGCAGATCCCACCACAACTGGGTACGTTGACCGAACACCACACCGATTCGGGCGACGTGCGCGACGCGATCGCGCCACGGCACGAGACCATTGACGGTACAACGACCGCCCGAAGGGGTGAGGATACCGGACAGAATCTTGATGGTGGTCGACTTGCCCGCGCCGTTGGGGCCGATGTACCCGACGATCTCACCCGACTCTATACCGAACGAGACCCCATGCAGCGCGACCACCTCGCGGTAACGCCGTCGAACGAGACCCCGTACCGCGCCCCACATTCCGGCATCGCGTACGGCCACGCGAAAGCGCTTCTCCAGGTTTTCGACGAGGATCTGGGACATCGCTGCACAACCGAAGGCCGGGGTTTATCGAAGGAAGGGCCGCATTGAAGCACAAACCCGGTCCGCCCGGCATGTACGCGTTCCCTATTCACACCCCTCGCGTTAGAGTCCCCCACATCGCAATTACAGGAGCCCCCGGTATGGCATTGGTCAACTATGAGGTCAACGGCCACGTGGCCATCGTCACGTTGAATCGCCCGGAAGCCCGCAACGCAATCAATCCCGAAGTCGCGGTGCGGCTGGCCGATGCGTGGGCGGCCGCCCGCGACGACGACAACGTCCGCGTGATCGTCATCACCGGTAACGGCTCCGCATTCTGTGCAGGTGCCGATCTGGGCCAGCTGATTCCGATGATGTCCGGCGCGCGCCAACCCGAAAACGAATTCGATCATCGCGTGATCGCCGAACCCGGGATCACGTCGCGCGCGCTGCTGCGCAACTTCGACACCGAAAAGCCCGTCATCGCCGCGATCAACGGCCACGCGATCGCAGGCGGTATGGAGATGGTGCAGGGCACCGACATTCGCGTGTCCTGTCCGGAGGCAAAATTCGGCGTGCAGGAAGTGAAGTGGGCGATCTTTCCGGCCGGGGGTTCGACCGTGCGCCTGCCTGCGCAACTGCCGTTCGCCAAAGCGATGGAGCTGTTGCTGACTGGCGATCTGATCAGCGCCGACGAAGCGAAGTCGATCGGCTTCCTGAACTACGTCGTACCGGCCGATCAGGTGCTGGCGAAGGCCCTCGAAATCGCGGGAAAGATCGCCGCCAACGGACCCATCGCCGTCAAGGCGATCCGCAAATCCGCGCGCGCGTGCCTCGGCGTGCCCGAGCGCGAAGCGATGAAGATCGAATCGGAAATCTCCGGCCCGGTATTTCAGACCGAAGATGCGAAGGAAGGGCCGGCGGCGTTCATGCAGAAGCGCAAACCGGCGTACAAAGGCCGCTGATCCGGGCTCGGAACAGATCGCTACAGGTGCCAATCGACGGTTAGGCCGACACGACGCGGTTCACCGAGTTGCGTGTATCCGGCCGGCGCATAGTCGATTCGCGGATCGTTGCCGAAGTAGTAGCCCTTCACGGCGTAGCGCTTGTCGAAGGCATTGTGTATCCAGGCCGTCACCCCCCAGTTATCCCGTTGGATGCCGGCACTGAAGTGAAACAGTTCGTACGGTTTGGACTGAAACGAATCGCTGTCCGAGAAATAGTACGCATCTTTCCCTTCAACTGCCGCACGCGCAAACCAGCCGCGGCGAAAGTCGTATCGCGCACTCGCAAAGAACTGATACGACGGCGCCTGCGCCTGCTGGCGCCCGTCGAGCTGCTGGCCGGATCCATTGACGAAGTTGCTGTACTGCGACGCGAGCAAGCCGAGGCTGCCGAATAGCTCGAGTTGCTGCGTCGGCCGGTAATGCAACTCCGCCTCCAGCCCGTAGTTGTCACCCTGCGCGGCATTGCCGGTGTACTCGATGAACTCCGACGACCCGTCCGGGCGCATCAACGTGCGCGATGTATCGACCTGCATGTCCTTGCGCCACATGTAAAACAGCGCGAGCCGCCCAACCACGCTGTCGTCGAGCCAACTACCCTTCACCCCGACCTCGGCGTTGTACAAGGTTTCCGGATCGAACTGCCGCAAGCCGGGCTCGAGCGTGCCGTCGGTATTGAACCCACCCGACTTGTATCCGCGCGAAGCGCTCGCGTAGACCATCGTATCGCCTCCGAGCAGGTGTTCGAGTGCAATGCGTCCGCCCCAAAGATCGTCGTTCGGCTCGAACCTGCTGCCATCGACGTCGTGATAGGTCGAATCATGGCGTTCCAGGCGTAAGCCGACGGTGAGATTCGTGACGTCCGAGAAGTGCGTTTCCGTCTGACCGAAGATCGCAGCACGCTGAATCCTGAACTCGCTCGTGAAATCCGGCGTGAGAAATGTATAGACGCGATGCAGCGCCTCGTCCTGCTTCAAACCATACACGCCGACGGCCCAGTCTGTGGAATCTGCGAACAAGCGGCCATCGTCGTTCGAAATGAACCGAACTTCCGCCGACGTCGTCTGCCAGTCGCGCTTGTAGAGATCGGTCGATGAGTAGCCATTGGGGTCGAAGCCAACGTAGGTCCAGTCTTCGTCGTAGCCATATTCGATGTCGGAATCCGCGTGCGCAAAGATCGTCTCGATCTGAAACGACTGCGGCTGCGAAAAGGTCGCGATGACGCTGCCGTAGCGCGACTTCTGATCATCCTTGCCAGGCTGATCCGAAATCGTGTCGCGCTTGTTGTCGAGCGAGAACGCATCGTAGCCATTGCCGACGTCGATGTAGCCACCAGTGAAATCGACCACGGTGTCATCGTTCGGCTGCCACCGCAGCTTGCCGCGTAACGTCAGCTCATCGTAATTGTTGGTGTTGTCGCGATTCAGGTAGTCGTTGTGGACATACCCGTCACTCTCATACTGCTGGACGGCAATGCGTCCCTGCAACGAATCCGTCAGCGGGCCCGAGAGATACCCGCCCAAACTGCGGGTTCCGTAATCGCCGCCCTCGGCGGTCATCCCCACCTCCGGCACTTTAGTTGGATCGTTGGTCGTCACGTTGACGAGCCCGGCCAGCGCATTGGCGCCGTACAGCGTGCCTTGCGGACCACGCAAGACCTCGACCTGACGCACATCATACAGCGTGCTGATTGCACCGATCCCACTGAAATCGACGTGATCGACCATGAGTCCAACGGACGGATTCAGGGGCGCGATGAACTGTTCGGTTTCTCCGATGCCACGAATCTGCAGATAACGGCCACGCGACGCACCGCTCGCGACATTCACATTCGGCATCAACGCGAGGATCTGCTCGAGATGTTGCGCTTGCAGCGCCGCGATTTGCGCGGCGGTCGCGACAGAAATGCTGCTTGGCAGCGAGTCGATCGGATCGGCGCGCAACTCGCCGGTAATGACGATCTCTTCGATCGCCTCCGACGCCTGTGACGGATTCGTTTCTGCTGCGATCGATCCGCCGGCAGCCGCGATCAGAACCGTGCCGACACCGAGGGCCATCGAGATATCATGCATCGCTCGCTCCGGTCTTGATCCGGAATCGACAACAGCGAGTAGAAAGGATGCGAGGCACCTATCCCTACGCCGGCATGATCCGGATCAGGTTCACAGGGTCCACCGAATCGGTGTCTCAGGCCTCGTGGCCACCCCTTAGGTAGCGGAGATTCTCTGCCTAGCGCACGCGCAAAGCAACGCGTTCCGTCCCACGCCTATGCGGCGCAATCTAAGGTGCCTGCCTTTTACGCAGGTCCGGCAATTCATAGTCGCGCGAATCCAGATCCGCGCGTACGGTCTTCTTGTCCATTTTGCCGGTGCTCGTCAGCGGGATCGTATCGACGAACAACACATCGTCCGGCAACTGCCATTTCGCAAACTGTTTCGCGCAATGATCGACAACTTGTTCAGCGGTGACATCGCAGCCAGTTTTTTTTATGACCAGCGCGATCGGCCGCTCGTCCCACTTCGGATGGGGACGGCCGACAACGCAGGCCTGCGCGACGCCGTCGAGCGCAACAATGTGATTTTCCAGATCAACCGACGAGATCCATTCGCCGCCGCTCTTCACCAAATCCTTCGAGCGGTCGCTGATAATCAAGTATTCCTCGGGATCGATTTTGCCCACGTCGCCAGTGACCAACCAGCCATCGTGGAATTTCCCGGGCTGCGGATCCTTGTAGTACTCGGAACAGATCCACGGCCCGCGGATCAGGATTTCACCGACCGCTTCACCGTCGTGCGGCAGACGTTTGAACTGATCGTCGAAAATCTCGATCTCCAGCCCTGGCATCAGTTGACCGGCCTTGGCGACATTGGCGAACAGCGCCTCTTCCGGCAGCGTCAGCTGCGAGCGCTTCATCACGCGTCGCGACAAAGTGGCCAGGGGACTGGTCTCTGTCATACCCCAGCCCTGAATCATCTCGACGCCCAGCGTATCCCAATACCAACGGATCAACGAAGGGGGCGGCGATGACCCGCCGCAGGTCAGCCTGGACAGTTTCGACAGATCGTATTTGCCGGAATCGGCCTCGTATGCAGCCTTGATGCCCTGCCAGATCGTCGGCACACCAGCGGAAATCGTCACGCCCTCGGCGGCCATCAACGCGACCAGCCGCGTCGGATCCATATAGCGGCTCGGCATCACCTGCTTCATACCGAGCATCGTGGCCGACCACGGCAGACCCCAGCCTTGCGCATGGAACATCGGCACGATGCCGCACAACGTATCGGTGCCGGACAGGCCCATCGAATCGGTCATGCACTGCGCCATCGTGTGCAGGTACTGAGAGCGATGTTCATATTCGACGCCCTTGGGATTGCCGGTGGTGCCACTCGTGTAACAGAGCCCGAGCGGCGAATTCTCATCGATCTCCGGCCATTCGTAGCGCGTGGGTTTGCCTTCGATGAAGGCTTCGTAGTCGACCGCTTTTGGCAGTCGGGTATCCCACTGTTCGAAGCCTTCCTCCGTCGCAACGACGACCCGTTCCACGCTCGGAATCCTCCCTTGCAGCTTTTCCAGCAAAGGCAACACGTCCGAATCGACGATGATCAGCCGCACCTTTGCGTGGTTGATGATGTAGTCGAGGTCGGTATCGGAGAGCCGCACGTTCAGCGTATGCAGTACCGCGCCCATGCCAGCAGTGGCGTAATACGCCTCGAGGTGCCGCGAGCCGTTCCACATGAACGTACCGACGCGATCGCCAACGACGATGCCGGCATCGCGCAGCGCGTGCGCCAGTTGGTGTGAGCGATCACGCAGTTGCGTATAGGTCAGGCGACGCGTGCCGTTGGCGGTAACAGTGACGATTTCCTCGCGCGGCGCGACCCGCGCGCCGCGATCGAGCAGGCGGTGCATCAACAATGGCGTTCTCTGCATGCCCATCGAAGGACTCCCGAGTTAAACGGAATAGACTGAGTTTAGCGGGGTTGGCAGGCCGCCGGCAAAGTGGGCGACTACGTGTCCGCGGCCAGCGCAGTCGGTGGGCATCCCACCTTTGCTTCTGCTTTCGTAACTGTTCCTGGATCCTTCGTTTGACGGTTAGACTGCGCCCACCATGCTCGATACCGACGACCATCTCTCCCAGATCCCCCACGCGGCCGCGATCGGCATGACGCTCGTCTCGCGCAGCGAACGGGCCTGCGTCGTCCGCGTCCCTTACGCGGAACATCTGGTCGGCGACCCCGACACCGGCGTCATCCATGGCGGCGTCATCACGGCATTGCTCGACAACGCATCCGGCATGGCGGTGCGCAGCGGCCCGGAAGACGAAGAGCGCTCGATGGCAACCCTCGATCTCCGAATCGACTACATGCGTCCCGCACAGCCTCACCAGGACCTTTACGCCGACGCGCACTGCTATCGGATGACCAGCAACGTCGCGTTCGTTCGCGCGATTGCGTATCACGACGATCGCAATGATCCGATCGCGAGTTCCGTGGCGACGTTCATGCTGGGTACACCAGCGACGCCGCGTCCATGAAGATCCTCGCCGACTTGCGCGAACAGGGTCGTGCCCAGGACATGCAGGCGCTCGTCGAGCATCTGCCATACGCGCGCTTTCTCGGCATCGGTGTGGACCGCAAGGGCAACGAAATCACGACGATTCTGCCGTTCTCCGATCATCTTGTCGGCAACACGAGGCTGCGCGCGTTGCACGGCGGCGTCATCGGTGCGTTTCTGGAAATCACGTCGATCGTACAGTTGCTGTTTGATACGTCGTGCGAGCGATTGCCGAAGACGATCGACATCTCAATCGACTATCTGCGCTCCGGACGACCGGTTGAAACGTACGGCCGCGCGATCGTCACGCGCCACGGTCGGCGCGTTGCCAACGTGCGCACCGAAATCTGGCAGGAATCGCGTTCGGCGCCGGTTGCGGCGTCGCACGGTCATTTTCTGTTGACACCTGCCTGAGGTTCCATGGCCCAACTCATCGAGCGCCACGCGCGCGCAGATCCAAGTCGCCCCGCACTGATCGATACGGACGGCGCGCTCGGTTGGGGCGCGTTCAACGATCGCGTCAACCGGTTGATCAACGGCTTGCGCGGGCTCGGGCTCGGCGCCGGCGACCTGATCGCGATCTATGCAGGCAATTGCCGCGCGTACTACGAACTGATGGCGGCGGCGGGCCACGCCGGCATCCTATTCGTACCGGTGAACTGGCACTTCACTCCGGAAGAACTGGCCTATGTCATCGACAATTCGGAGTCGAAGCTGCTGATCGCCGATGCGCAGCTCATCGGCAACGCGCGCGCGGCCGTTGCGCGCCGTGAGACGCCGACGTTGCAGCATTGCATCGGCATCGGTGGCGGCGCGCCCGGCTTCGTGGACTACGAGGCGTTCGTTGCGGCAGCGCCCAACGATGAGCCGGAGGGGCAGATTCTCGGTGGACCGATGTTCTACACATCCGGCACGACAGGGCGACCGAAGGGCGTGCGCAGTGCGTCGCACAACGGACCTCCCCCGCTCGAAACACTCGACATGATGAGCGCAGGGCTCTCCGGCATGTTGTCGATTCCGCCGGACGGCGTGACATTGATCTGCGGTCCCGTCTATCACTCGGCGCAGTGGGCGTTCTCGTACCTGCCGCTGATCGCGGGGAGCACTGTAGTGATGCGACATCGCTTCGACGCGGCCGAAGTGCTCGAACTGATCGATCGGTACGCTGTGACCAACGTGCATCTGGTCCCTACGCAGTTCCATCGGTTGCTGAGCCTCGAAGACGCTGTGAAGGCACGCTTCGACGGCGGCAGTCTGCAGGCGGTGTGGCACGGCGCTGCGCCGTGCCCGCCCGACGTCAAACGGCGCATGATCGAATGGTGGGGCGACGTGGTGTTCGAGTACTACGGATCGACGGAAGGTTCGATCGTCACGACGGCGACCGCGACAGAATGGCGTGAACGACCCGGCACGCTGGGCAAAGCGACTGCGATGGTCGAAATTCGCATCGTCACCGATGACGGCACCGTCGCTCCTCCCGGCGTGTCCGGCCAGATCTATGTGCGCAACAGAATAGGGACCGACTTCGAGTATCACAAAGAGCCCAACAAAACCGCACAGGTGCATCTGGAACCCGGCGTGTTCACGTTCGGCGACATTGGCTATCTCGACGCCGACGGCTATCTGTTCATGAGTGATCGCAAGATCGACATGATCATCTCCGCCGGCGTGAACATCTATCCAGCCGAGATCGAGGCGGTGTTGATGGCCCATCCCATTGTGGCTGATGCCGCCGTGTTCGGTATTCCGAACGACGAGTTCGGTGAGGAAGTGAAGGGCGCGGTGCAATTGAAGCCGGGGCCGTCGGCTTCCGAGGTTCTCGAACGTGAACTCATTGCCCATTGCAAAACGCATCTGGCCGGTTACAAAGCGCCGCGGTCGATCGATTTTGTCGAGGATTTTCCGCGCCACGAAACCGGCAAACTCTACAAGCGACTGCTACGCGACAAGTATTGGGAGGGCACCGGTCGGCGGATCTGAGCAATCGTTAGAGCGTGGCGCCGATCAGCAGTTGCAGCAGTACGTCGGAGGTACTGTCCGCGGTCAGATCTTCGGCCATCGCGATCTGGGTGAAGAACTTGGGCGTCACCTGCCAACTCGCACCGAACGAGCCCTGCAGCGCCGCGCCGCCGAGTTGATCGATCGACGCATCGATAAAGCGGCTGTGATAGTCGAGCTGACCTTTCAGTGTCCACGACTCGGAGAGTGGGTAGCTGAGACCGAAGTGCGCATAGCCCGCGAATCGATTCTGCTTCTGCGGCAGCAGATCGCCGTCGCCCAGCACCATCAGGCCGAGCGCGCCGGTCAGCGACAGCCGAGACCGGGACAACAGCGCACCGTCGGTGTAGTCGAGCCACGCAGCGAAGTCGGCGCCACCCGATCCAGTGAGCGACTTCATGTCGCCGGTGGGCAACTTCACGAGCGCGCGGAGCGCCAACGACCGCTCCGGGGCGCGCACCAACTGGTAGCCGCCATTGAGGCGTACGTCGCCCAATCCGTTCTTGGGATCCTGAAAATCGACGTACACTTTGTTTCGATCCGAGACGTAGTAGTCGATCTTATTGAGCTTGGCTTTGCGGCGCCCGTTGTTCGGAAAGCCGAACGCGTCGTGAAAGTCCTCGATGGGATGATCGATGCGGCCACCGTGCTGAATCACCCACGGTATCTCGATACCCCATTCGAAGCGCTGCCCGAAGCCCTGCCGGATACCGTATGTCAGATACGTCGTTTCGCCGTCGAAAAACGCGAGGGTCGAACCGTTCGCGTCACTCGTGAAGTTGTTGGCGACTTCGGTGTTGAAGGTCAGTTCATAGCCGGTCGCCAGCACATCCCCGCCCAACGCGCGCGGTTCGCCATAGATACCGGACGCCGGGGCGAGGTTTCGAATCCGCAGTGGCGAATCGTCCTGCGCGAACGCGGCGGCAGCGTCGACCAGAATCCCAAGCATGACTTCGATCGCGAGCAGAACTCGAAACGTCAATTGATTCCCCGGCTGGTGTCGGTCCAGAACGGCTGGCGTAGATCGGCTTTCAGAATCTTGCCGGCACCGCTCTTCGGCAGATCTTCGCTGCGCACGTCGCACGATTTCGGCACCTTGTAGTGCGCGATGCGCTCTCGGCAGAACGAGATGATCTCGTCAGCGCGGACGTCCATGCCCGGCTTCGTCACGACGACCGCATGCACGGCTTCGCCCCACGCGTCACTGGGCACGCCGATCACAGCGCATTCGTGCACCGCGTGATGCTGATAGATGATGTTCTCGACTTCGGCGGAATAGACGTTTTCACCACCGGTCACGATCATGTCTTTGACGCGGTCCACCAGAAACACGAAGCCGCGCGCATCGATGTAGCCGGCGTCGCCGGTGTGCATCCAACCATTCCGCAACACCTGCGCCGTCAGTTCGGGCTGTCGCCAGTAACCCTGCATCACCATCGGACCGCGCACGCAGATCTCCCCGATCTCGCCACTCGGCAGCGGCCGATCCTGCGGGTCCATAACCGCGATATCGGCGTTGAACACCGCCTGCCCCGCCGAACGCGTGTATCCCGCGTCTTCTCCGTCGAATGTGTGATGACGCGGCATCAGCATCGTCGCGACCGGCGACAGTTCGGTCATCCCGTACGACTGCAGGAACGCAATGCCGGGTAGCCGCTGCATCGCGCGTTTCAGCAGCGCTTCCGGCATGGGCGATGCGCCGTAGCAGAGTAGTTGCAGACTCGACAGGTCGTAGCGCTGCAGATTCGGGTGATCGACGAGTCGATTCAACACCGTTGGCACGACCACCGTGAGCGTCACCCGAAAGCGTTCGATCGCAGCCAGAAACGCATCCGGATCGAACGCTTCGAGCACCGCATGCGTGGCGCCGGCCGCTGTCACGCTGAATACGCGCGCGCCGCCGGCGACATGAAACATCGGCGAGACATGCAAGTGGACCGCGTCGCGCAATCCGAGGTTGGCGATGTGCATCATCGAGTTTGCCATGCAGTTGGCGTGGCTCAGCATCACGCCCTTCGCTCGTCCGGTCGTGCCGCCGGTGTAGAACAGGCACGCCAGATCGACGCCGTTACGGCGCGCATCTGCCATCGGCTCAGTGGCACGAATCAGGCTCTCCCAGTCGGCGATACCCGATTGCACCGACACCTCGTTCGGCGCATCCGCGAGCAACACGTCGCGCAGACTTGCGCACTCGGTTCGTAGCGTGATCGCAGCCGACAGATGTGCGGCATCGGCGATCAACAGGCCCGGTGCGCAATCATCGATGCACGCCGCGATCTCGCCATGCGACCAGCGGGTATTGACCGGTACCAGCACCCCGCCTGCCCAAAGCGTGGCGAAATAAAATTCGACGTAACGATCGCTATTGCCGGCGAGCATGGCGATACGATCGCCCGGCTGCGCGCCGCGCGCGCGAAAAGCACCGGCCAGGCGCGCCACGCGATCGGCAAATGCCGCCCAATCAATGGTGCGATCGCCGCACGCCAGCGCGAGCTTGTCGGGATGCAGTTGCACCGCACGATGAATGCCTTGTGTGAGTTGCATGTGCCGCGACGTCAGGCGTGAGAATTCAGCAACAACGCGTCGATCTCTGTGGCCGTGAGGCCTGCCTCGCCGAGGATCTCGCGGCTCTGCTCGCCGAGCAGCGGTGCCGGACGACGAATTCGCGCGGGCGTCGAACTGAAGCGCGCGGCCGGGCGCGGCTGGCGGATGCGACCACCGACCGCGTGCTCGTGTTCCTCGATCATTGCGTTGACTCGGATCTGTTCGTGGTCGATGACTTGCTCGCGCGACAACACCGGCGCGCACGGCACACCTTCGCGGTCGAGCCGCTCGAGCCACTCGGCGCTGCTCCGCTCGCGCAGCACCTCCGCCGTAATCGCCAGCCGTTCGGCGGCATGAATCACGCGGTCGGCTGCAGTCTTGAAGCGTCCGTCTTCGAGCCATTCGAGCCGTTCAAGGGCCGTGCACATGCCAACCCATTCCGCATCCGACACCGCGCCCGCGGTGATGTAGCCGTCGGTGGTTTCAAAGATCAGGTCCTGTGCGATCTGCGCGCGCGATGCCTTCACTTCACGGCCGACGAACGTATGGCCGGTCATCCCTTCGGGCCACAGGTACGAAACCATCGCGTCGAGCATCGCGAGTTTCACGTGCTGCCCACGACCGGTGCGCTGACGGGCAAACAATGCGGCGGTGATCGCCTGCGCGGCCGTCAACGCGGTGGTCTTGTCCGGAATGATCGTGCGCACCATCCGTGGACGACCGCTGTCGCGATCGGCCTGGATCGATGCGAGGCCTGACAGCGCCTGAATCACCGGGTCGTAAACACGCTTGTGTGCATACGGTCCGGTCTCGCCGAACCCGCTGATCGATACGTAGACGATGTCGTCACGCAGCGCGCGCACCACGTCCTCGCCGAGGCCCATTCGCTCGATTGCACCGGGACGGAAGTTCTGCACGAACACGTCAGCGCTCGGTATCAGGCGTTTCAATGCCGCCATCCCGGCGGCGCTTTTCAGATCGAGCACCAGCGAGCGCTTGCTGCGATTCGACGAGACGAACGTCGCCGTCAGACCGCCTCGGTTCGGGCCGAGGCTACGCACCAGATCGCCGCCGGGCGGCTCCACCTTGATGACGTCGGCACCCTGATCGCCGAGCATCATCGTTGCGACCGGACCGGAGATCATGCTCGTCAGGTCGAGAATGCGGACCCCTTCGAGCGGCCCATCGAGGGCAGCGCGCGATCCACTCATGAAGCGGGCCGCAGTTCTGCCAGCGCCGTGGCCTTCGCCCATTTGTAGTCGGCCTTGCCGTTCGGTGCACGGCGCACCTGTTCGACGAGCAGAACGTGGCGCGGCGCCTTGTAGCTCGCCAGATGCTCTCGCGTGTATTCGATCAGCACCGTCGCATCCGCCTGCGCCCCTTCGCGCAGTGACGCGACCGCAACTACGCGCTCGCCGAAGCGATCATCCGGCACGCCGACGACGAGGCAGTCGTAGATCGCCTCATGGCGCTTGACGACCTCCTCAACCTCCTCCGGATAGACTTTTTCGCCGGCGCTGTTGATGCACATGCTGCCGCGACCGAGCAACGTGATGCTGCCATCGGCCTCGACGCGCGCGTAGTCACCCGGAAAGCTGTACCGCACGCCATCGATTTCGCGGAACGTCTCGGCCGATTTCTTCGGATCCTTGTAATAGCCGATCGGCACCTGGCCACTCAGACCAATCTTACCGACTTCGCCGGAGCCAGGCGCCACGACGCGGCCATCGTCGGTGAACACGCGTACACCTTCGCTCAATTCGAATTTCGCGGTCTGCGCGCTGCTCGCGCGAGTCGAGACGTTGCTCGCCATACCGCCTTCGGTGGATCCCATCGTATCCATCAGCATCATGTCGTGGTGCGCGAGCAGCCCCTGCTTGACCTCGGAACTCCACATCACGCCGCTCGAAATGATCCGCTGCAGCGACGTGATGTCGTACGGCGTGCCGTTCGCCTTGGCGACATCGAGCGCGCCAAGCATCGGCTTGGCGAATGCGTCGCCAACGATCGCAATGTCGGTCACGCGACGCGCCTCCACCTGCGCAAACAGCGCGTCGGGATCGAGCCCGAGTTTGGAAATCGTCACCACCGCGCCACCGCACAACATCGGCAACAACGTGCCGAGCCACATACCGGTGCCGTGCATCTGCGGGCACGCGGCCAGGCTGACCGGCAACGCATTCATCTCCTTCAGTTGGCGAACCAGGCCCGGCAGCTCGGTGACCGACGTCGGCGCCGGCAATCCGCGCACCGCAAGCGCCGCGGTGGCGAGGCCTTGACAGAACGTGCCGTTGTAATACATCACGCCTTTCGGCATCCCGGTCGTGCCACCAGTGTAGAGCATGTACACGTCATCCGCCGGACGATCGATTCGAGGGGCGGGCGTCGCGCTGCGAATCGAGCGCTCGAAATCGATCGCATCGTGCAGTAGCGCCTCGGTGCCGTCGTCCACCTGGATCCACGCCTTGACGTTCGGCAGCTTTTCTCGGATCTCCCAGATGCGCATCGCGTACGTCGACTGGAAGATGACTGCCTCGGCGTCGGCGTTCTCCAACAGGTACGTCAGTTCGTCCGCCTTGTAGCGGTAGTTCACGTTGATCGGGCAGCCGCGCATTTTGAAGATGCCGTGGTGCGCCTCGGAATACTCGTTGGAGTTGTGCAGGTAGATGCCAACCTTAGCGCCCGGCTCGAGGCCATGCGCGTTCAGCAGGCCGGCGATGTGCGCGGCGCGGTCATCGAACTCTGCCCACGTACGCGTCTGGTTGCCGCAGATGAGCGCCGGTTCGTCTGGCAGGGTATCGGCGATCAGTTCGAATGCGGTCGCAAAGTGAAAATCCATCGTGTCCCCTCTTCATTGTGTTGCGCAGCCAATCGCGCCGAGCGCTTCTTCTATCCTGCATCACGCGGGCACGCAAGGCCGCACCTGCAACACTTGGTGAAATTCGCCAAATGGGTGGTCGCCACCGCAGGCTGTCGATTCTGCAACTACCGATCAGCTCAATAAAAACAACGTGTTAGCTGACGCTCATCGAGTTGGCACAGGTTGTGAATGTCAGCTGATACAGATCGCAACGTCAGAAGGAACCCGAACAATGGACGCGTCGCCATTTGCGCCGACATCCACACGACCGAACTATCGTCACCGATCCGAGACGCCCTGGCCAATCCGGGTGTTCCTGATCGCCGCCATTCTGTTCGGCATCTGGGTGGATGTAAGCAATGCAGATTCCAATGCCGACACACACGCCGCACGCCACGACCAGACGACGTTGCTCGGCCTGAACGGTGACCATTCGCGCACGGCCGATGTCGTCCGAGCACTCGCGTCACGCCGCTAGGAGGTGAACACCATGCGCCACAGTTCCAGTGAGACCCGACTCGAACTCGACCGCCGCAACGGGCTGCTAGGCGGCGTGTGCGCGGGCGTTGCGCGGTGGTTGAATGTCGAGGCCACCTGGGTGCGCATCGTGGCGGTGATTGGGGCGGTGCTGCTGACGAAGATCGCGCTCGGGGCGTATGTCGTCGCCTGGCTATTGCTCGACGATCGCAACGACGCGTGAGCGCACTCTGGTTCTGTCAGCTCACCGGCGCAAAAGAACGAGCCGCGGAACCCCATCGTGGTCCATCCAGACGATCGCGTTCTGACCAAACTCGCGACCAATCGACTGTGCCCGTTCGAGCGTGATCCCCAGCACCAACACGCTCGGTTCACCCGGCCATTTTCCAGTCGGATCCACGCCGACACCGGCGATCAACGTCAATCCGTCTGCACACAGTTCGGCCTCCATACTGGCTTGCGCAACACCATTCACGTCCTCCGAAAGCCTGCGGCTGCCTGGATTCCACGCGGTCAGGAACGCGGCATTTCCGACGCCGTGTGCCTGATACATCGCCAGCAATTCCGCAGACGCCTGATCGATGCGCAGCACGAATGCCGGATCTACGCCGCCATCCACGGTGAAGTGCGTCTGCCTGTAAGCCGCTTCCAGATCGGGATCCACAGCCACACTTCAGCAGCTGACCAGACACGCGGCCGGGGGCGCAACCGGGGGCGCATCGGCCGCCAATTCTTCGAAATCCGTCGCCAGACTATCGAGACGTTTGGACAGCTGCCGGCGTTGCGGCGCCGTCAGTGAATCGATCAGCGCGATCGTCAGATCGCGATACAGCACCTGGTTCGACGCCAGCGCCGACGTGTATTCGGCTCCGTACCAGCGTTTGGTTCCCATCGACATATCACGAAATGCCCGGGAGAACGCAACGTACGGTTGTCGTTCGCGCACCAGCGCAACCAGTGCCGCGCCGTAGCGTCTGCGATAGTCGGCCCAGCTCTGGTCATCGGGAACGAATCGTCCGCTCTGGGCGACGATCAGCTGCTTTTGCGCATCGTTCAGGTTCCCCGAGAAATACTCGAAAAAGTCGCGCACATCACGCGCCCATCTCTTGCGCCGTTTCTCCGGCGACAGTCTTTCATAGGGCTTGACGTACTTCGCGACGTCCTTCGCGTATTGCGTGGCGAACTGATCGAGTTGCGCGTCAGTGGCCGAGTACATCAGTTGCGTCGAGGCTGGCAGGCTCGCCTCGAGGATCGCCCGCCACCAGCCATCGACCTCGCTGCGGAACACGAACAGCTCTTCGACGCTTGCCCCATCCGCAAGTTCTACATCGAGCTGTCGCACTGCTTTCGCGTAGAGCGGCAACTGCGTCGTGCGATGCCAGTACAGCAACGCCTCGAGTTCGGTCTCGAAGTACTTCTGTTGCGCCGGATCGAGATCCATGTAGTCGTCCATCGACCAGCGGGCGATCCGATCGAGATTGTTGTACGCGAGCTTGACACCGCAACCACTGCCGGCTGCGGCAAGCATCAACAGCAGCACGATTCGCAGCAGTGCGCGTTGCAGATTGGACAGGGTCGGGTTGATCAGCGGTTTCCCTGTCTGCCGTCGGATGGGTCGGATCCGATGAAGTTGATGATCCAATGTCCGACCATCCACTGATGTACCGGGTTGGCAAGCGATGCGATCCCATCCGAGTAAATCGGCTCGCCGAGCAGATCGCGGCGCAAGTCCATCAATGCATGCGAGTAGCCTTTCGAAAACTCGGGGTGTCCTTGAAACGTCAGGATGTGCTCATCGATGGTGAAGCCGCTGTTCGGACACGAAAGCGTCGCTGCGAACACTTCGGCGCGCGCGGGCAGGCGTACGACCTGGTCCTTGTGGCTGGACAGCAGGCCAAAGCGTTCCTGGTACGGTTTCATCCACCCGGAGGGGGTCAGCACTTGCGTGTCCTGCACGCCAACGGCCCACCCCGAATCCGCAGGCCGCGTTTCGCCGCCGAGCACATGCGCGATCAACTGATGTCCGAAGCAGATTCCGACCAGTTTGTGCTGCGCCGCGTCCAGTTCGCGGACGAACTCACCGAGCCGGTGAATCCACAGTTGGTCGTCGTAGACGCTCTCGCGACTGCCGGTGATCAGGTAGGCGTCGCATTCATCCAGCGCCGCCGGATACTCGCCGCGTTGCACGTCGTAGTCACGAAACGTGATTAGCCTCGTGTCGGCACTGCCCATCAGCATCTTGCGAAACATTGCCGGATAGTCGCCGAACTCGGGCTGGAATTCGTCGCGCACCGAGTCGGTTTTCAGTATGCCGATCCGCATTCGCTACCTTGTTACCCGTGGCCGGGTGCTGCCGGACGTAACTATCAGATGATCTCGAAGTATCGTTCGAGCTGCCAGTCGTTGACCGATCGGATGTACTGGCGGCTCTCCCACAGGCGGCTCGCCACATAATGCTCGACGAACGCGTCGCCGAACAACGTTCGCGCGGCAGCCGACTCGGACAACCGCTCAGCGGCTGCGCGCAGATCGACCGGGAACCGACCCGGCCCTTCCATTCGATCAGCGACCTCGTACGCATTGCCCGAGGTCGGATCGCCCGGCTCGAGACGCTCGGCGACACCGAGCAGCGCCGCACCGACGATCGCAGATGCAGCGAGATAGGGGTTCGCATCCGCGCCGGATACGCGGCATTCCAAGCGTTGAGACTTTGCAGAACCTGGAATCACCCGGATCGCGGCCGTGCGATTCTCGACGCCCCAGGTGAACGCCGTCGGTGCCCAGGCGCCTTTGACCAACCGCGTGTAGCTATTCACCGTCGGCGCGACCAGCGCGATCAGTTCAGGGAGATAGCGGCGCAAACCGCCAAGCGCGTGGCGCTGCACAGCGCTCATCCGATGCGGTGCGGTGCCGTCGTAGAACAAACTCTGATCGTCGTCGCCCCAGAACGAAAAATGGCAATGACCGCTCTGGCCGGCGTGTTTCATCGACCACTTCGCCATGAAAGTAGCCAGCTTGCCCCGCCTGGCGAAGTAGACCTTGCTGAACGTCTTGAACAGATTTGCGCAATCGGCACCGGCGAGCGCGTCGGTGGCGGCAAGCGCGCCCTCCCACACACCAGGTCCGGTTTCACAATGCAGCGCCTCCAGCGGACAGTCGAATGACGCGGCGTAGTCCATCAGACCGGTGAACAGCTCCGACTCGGCGGACGCGCGCAACACCGAGTAGCCGAAGTTGCCGGGGGTCAGAGGCTTCAGATCTTTGTATCCTTTTTCGCGAGCGCTGTGCGGCGTTTCGTCGAACACGAAGAACTCGTACTCGAAACCGAGCTTCACATTCATGCCTTGCGCGGCCGCCTGCTCGAGCACGCCACGCAGGCGGCTGCGGGGGCACAGCGGATGCGGAGCGTCATCGGCGGTCACGAACTCGCCAATAAAAAACGGAATATCCGAATCGGGGACCCACCGCAAAGTGTCGCCGATCAGTTTGAACCGCGCATCGGGGAATCCGGTGTGCCAGCCGGTGAAGCGGACGTTGTCGTAGAGTTGATCCGCAACGTCCCAACCCAGCACGCAATCGCAAAATCCACCACCGTCGCCCAACAGACCTTCGAACTTCTCCAAGCTGACATATTTTCCTCTGATTACGCCGTCCAGGTCGGTCAATCCCAACTCGACGCGCGTTACGCCTTTGTCGCGCAGCAACTGCAGTGTCGGCTGTATGGGGTCGGTCATCGCTTACCTCTTTGAAGTCAAAAGCGCATTGATGGCAAAAGCGCACAGTTTTCCACTACGGTTGTGGATAACTCGTTGGATAACTCGGATGAAGGTTCCGTGACACCAGAGAATACGGCAGGCGCCCCGAATTGATCAAAAATTAAACAACTCGAATAAGTTTATATTTTTCATATTGTTATGGCTCACATCTTCCGTCAACATTTAACACGACAGGCCCGCCTCCGACGTTCATGGTGACCGATCGGACACTGTGCATAACCCGAAAAAACGCACGATCGGTCGATCCCTTGTGAGTGACTGCTCTCAGCTTCGACCGCGAAATATATGGATCGAGGATCGCGTCACTGACCGAATCACGCCGCGCACGCCCCTCAACAGGGCCGTTCATCCGAAGCGGGACTCAGTCCAGATCCTGATCCGGCGGCAGCCGTACCGCCGGCTCTTCCGCGGTAAACGGCACGATCTCGGTGAACACCACAGGATCGAGCTCTGCCGCGGACACAACCTCCACCCGGAACGCGTATTGCGCTTCGAGCGTGGCGCGTTCGCTCGTCACATCGGCGGTCGGCGGATCCGCGGCCGACACATTCGCTGCGCACAGGCACAGCAACGACAGCGACCTGATTGGGAAGATCGTCCGGTTACGGAACATAACGAAGCATCCAGTAGAGGGTGACCCCATCGTCGTTGATCCAATCCTGCGAGCCCTTGTCGGCAACGGGAACCGAAAACCGCAACTGCGCATCGAAGCGTTGTGCGTGCGTCGCACCCAGCCAGCGACCGATCGGCAAATCCCAACCGACGCCAACACTCGCCAATCCCACCGACACGTCGTCGCCGAACTCACGCTTGATATCACCGTACGCGCCGTCGGCAAAGACGAGGAAGTCACCGACGCGGCCGGCGCTCGGCGACAGGCGGTAGTCGAGCCCCACGTACACGCCATCATCCACCGATGCCGTAGAGCGATCGTACGCCCGCACTCGGCCGATGCCGCCCAGGCCCATCTGCAACGTTCCCGGCATCGCGGTGCTGGCGAGTTGACCAACCAGCACGAGACGCAACGTCTGTTGCGTCTCCGCATCGAGCGGCGACATCAATCGCCAGACCGACCCATCCACGCGCATCCGATAGAACGGACTTGATTGACCCGGCGTCCGTCCCGACGCGAAATCACCGACGTCCAAGCCAACGCGTGCATTCATCGAGATACGCGGCGCGTCGAATACCCGCCCCGTCGAGGCGCCGGTTGCGAGGTACCAGAGCGACTGATCGGTCAGCGATCCCCGGCCGTCCTGATCGAGTTGCAGTTTCTGGTAGTTCAGCGCCGTGTCCAACGTGACCGATCGCGCCCGACTGCGCGCCAACACTTCGGTGAGGCCCAATTCGGCCGTGTCCGCCGTCCCGTTCAGTGAAGTCGCACCATCGCTGTAGTCGAACTCGTCGCGCGACAGGCGCGTGTGCAGACGCGTCCGTAATCCCTGTAGCGGTGCCTCGTAACCAAGATAACCGTAGTAACTGTTCTCGGGATTGAGCGTGGCGAGCAGACCCGCGGTGACCGCATCGCCATGACCGGACGGATCGAACCAGCTCGCATCGACGAATGCGCGCTCGCGACCCGTGTGATCGTCGCCTTCGTTGTCGATGCGCAGTTGAGCACCCCAACTGTGTTCGTTGCGCGCGACGAGATTCAGATCGGTACTGCCGACAGCATCGCCGGCGACGAAATTCGCCTGCGCGTCGAGGCCCGGCAGATCGTTGATCAGATACATCGCCGATTCGACACGATCGCGACGCACGGGCTCACCGCGTTGGTCGTCGAACGCGCTCGTCAGTATCTGCGCGGCAACCCTGGTCGCATTCACCCGCACATTTTCCAGCGTGCCTGGCAGTACTGCGAAGAACACCTCACCATCGACGACGTTCTGCGATGGCAGATACGCAGTCGCCAATGGCAGGCCATGAGCGCGATAAAAAGCGGTCAGCCGCGCGGCGACCTGCTCCAGTTCGACTACCGACGCGCCGCGGCGCGCCTTCTGCGACGCAATCAGACCGCTGAGCTGGGCGGCATCGCGCGGCTTGAGCGGTTGACCGTCCGACGCACCGACCGATTTCAGAAACATACCGATTTCCGCCAGCTCGGCTTGCGTGAACCCGCTTGGACCGGGCTGCGATGCTCTGTCGAGACGTGCCAGTGCAGTCTCGAGCAACGCGTCGACCGATTCGGCCGTGATGCCCAAATCCGGATACCCAACGAAGTCACGAATCTGTAGATGACTCACCGTCATCCGTTGGCTGGTCGCCGGATTAGGGTCGCGCTGCTTGACCGGCGGGATGCTGCTACCCCAAGCCGTCGCGGAGCCTATGGCGATCGCAACGGCGACCGCAGAGACCGCGAATGCAATCCACCAGCGGCGCAGGCGCGACACCACGCGTACAATTTCGACTTCCGCCGAAGGATCGGTCTCGAGTTGGGCCGCGACAGGCCGCGGGAGCCAGCGTGGCTCGGTATCGTCACCATGGTCTTCGCCCGCGCCATCGCCGAAGCGTTCGATGACTTCGGCACGAATGCGACGGTAATCCGGCGTCGAAATTTCGCCGGCGGCGTGCGCTTTGGCGATTCTACGCAGGCGCTCGCTGTCCGGATTCAACCGCAACAGTGTCACGGCACCTCCCTGACCAGGCGAAATCCGGTCGCCGGATCGCCCGCATCGGCCACGTCCTGCACAGCGTTGGCGTCGCACGCCGAGATGGGATCTGCGAACGAACCACCTACCGCGACCGGCTTGTCGCCGTCCATCACCCATTCCCGGGCATTACCGAACAGGTTGACGACGCCGAATCCGTTCTGCGCGCCGGAGGTCACTGGAACGGTCTGACTGCCACGGCTGACGCCGGCGACATGTACCTGACAGTTCCGATTCGGATCGGGCGTGCCTGCACGGGCCACATACTCCCATTCCGCGCGCGTCGGCAGGCGATACACGTATCCGCTGCGCTGCGACAGCCAATCCGCATACTTCTGCGCGACTTCAACGCCAATGCCGGTGGCTGGCTGCGCGCCGCTCTCGAGACTGCTGCAGAGGCCGCTGTCCGAACAGAACGGGTCGAGATCCGCCCGCGACGTTTCGAACTTCCCGATCGCAAAACGATGGCTGCCATCGGCGACCACCACCAGGCGTGGACCGGTCAGACCATCTTTGAGATCGTCGGTGCAGAAGCCGCTTCGCCCCACCGCAGTGCCCTTGTCGACGAGATAGCGCATCCCGCACGGATCGAGCCTCAGATTCGCAAGACTCGGTGCGGCTGGAAACGCGGTCAACGCCTGCTGTCGCAGCGACATCGCACGGTCCTGATCAACCTCGCCGAGTTCAACGACACACTGGGCAAGCCACTTCGTCAGCGTCGAATTGATCGTGGGGCTGTCCTTCGGGTAGCGCGCCCTCATCGCGACCGCACGACGACCAATCGCATCCCCATCCGCTCGCGCGCAACCGGGGCGCGTCAACTTCGCAAGCTCGGATTTCACACTCGCGACATCGGCTTTTCGAACGGCCTGCGCCCGCGCGCGCGCAAGCGATGTGCGCATGGCGTCCAGCTTTTGATCAAAGTTGTTGAAAGCATCTGGATCGAACACGCGCGGCTGGGCGAGGTTGATCAACTCTTCGGCTCGAGTCGCATCGCCCGCAGCCAGTACTCGCCCGATCGATGCGAGATAGGCTTCGCCGAGATCCATTTCGAGTTCGGCCTTGTCGCGGCTGTCGGGAAACGCGCGCTCGAAACGGGTGAGTTCGCTCTCGACCTTATCGATCCATGCCGCGTCGTATCGGTCGCTGCGCGTGAGAGCGCGCAAACGGGCGGCTTCGCGCTGCTCCAACATCGCGTGACCAAGGCCAAATCTGCCACCGGCCCTCATATCGGCGTATTGCAGCAGCGCCAGCGCCGAATCGAAATCGTCAGTCGACTCGATACGGGATTCCAGCGCGGCGAGGACACGCGTCTGCACCGCCTTGCGCGCCTTTCCGGTGTGGTCCAGCCCATCGAGCGCTCTGATCTCTTCATCGAGCCGATGCTTCCAGCGCTCGTCGAATTCACCATCGTTCAGCAAGCGGTCGATCCGCGCGACCTCCGCGGAGATCAACGTATCGCGCGCGACTATCGAACGATCGACTTCGGATGTACCCAACCACAGCGCTATCGCGCCAATCGAAACGGCCGCGGCGATGCCGACGATCCACCATGGCCGCACTGGCGAAGGCCGCAACAGACCGGCTATCACCTCCCCCATACTGTCCGGCCGGTTGTCGCGTTCGAGTTCGAGCGCGCGAGCGAGCGTGCGCCACTGCCGTCTCGTCAGGCGTTTGACCCGTTCCGGCCGCAGCCCCCGGACGGCAGCTTCGTCGGCGCGAACGCGATCGAAAGGATGCCGCCCGGTGAGCATGAGATAGATGACCACTGCCAACGAATAGATGTCGTCGGACGGCTCCGGAACTTCGCCCAGCAGCATCTCGCGACTGGCGAACGCCGGTGTCAACGCCGCGAGCTTGGCTGGGTCGAAGACGGTTTCATCACCGTCGTAGTGATGCACGCGAACCGCTCGCGCGATACCGAAGTCGAGTATCTTCGCCGACCCGTCGCGCATGACGAAGACGTTGCCGGGCTTGAAATCAGAGTGGGTGATGCCGCCGTCGTGAGCGCGCTTGAGACCAGCGCACATACCTTCGAGCAGCGGCCACAGAACGGCGTCCGGCAACCCGTTCGGATACTCCTTCAACAGGCTCGCCAGTTGCTGCCCCTGCAGCAGTTCCATCGTCATGTACGGAACATCGCCGTCTTTGTCGAAGTCGAAGATCGAGACGATGTTGGGGTGCGCGATACCTTGCGACTTCGAGGCTTCACGCTGCAGCGCAATGAACGCGTCGGGATGCGCGCGGAAATCGTTGTTCAGAACTTTGATTGCGACATACGGTTGGCGGTCCTGCGCTTCGACCTTGCGCAGATCTTTCGCGCGATAGACCGTGCCCATGCCGCCGGAGCCGAGCTTTTCGTCGAGGATGAAGCGCTGTTTCAGGATCCGCGGCGCCGCCGCAGCCTTGCCCGAACCCGAACCGGTATTGCCGCGCAGCACCGTGATGTCATTGGCGGTGGTGTCGGTCGTGTCCGGCTGCTTATCGATCATAGGCACCATCAACGCTCCCGCCGCGATATCACGACAGATACGTTGTCACGTGCGCCGCGAACGAGACATTCGGCTACCAGCTTCGCCGCGCACTCACGAACGTTCGGGATCGCCATCAAGTCGCGAATGTCCCGATGCGCGAGCTCTCGATAGAGACCATCGGTACACAGCAGGAACGTATCGCCGAGACATATATCGAACACCGCAACATCGAGGAACAGCTGCCCGTGTCCGCCGACCGCGCGTGTCACCACGTTTGTTTCGCGCGCCTGCGCAGTCTGCTCCGTGATCAGACCGTCGTCGAGCAGATCGCCAATGGGATTGTGGTCGCGGGTGATCTGAGTCAGCACACCATGGCGCAAGCGATAAAGCCGGCTGTCGCCGGCCCACAACGCGACACCGACGTCTTCGTCCGCCAACAATGTCACAACGGTGCTGCCGACAGTGCGTCCGCGAAAGTGCGTTCGACCATGTTCGCGCAACCTACAGTTGACCTCGCATAGCACATCGTCGATCTGATCCACCATCTCGGCGAGAGACACGCGCGGCTTCGCAGCGGACAACGCTTCGGTGATCGCCCGGCTCGCAACATCGCCGGCGGAATGCCCGCCCATTCCATCGGCCACCGCCCACAGCCGCAGATGTGGGCACGCAAGCACCGCATCTTCGTTATTCTTGCGACGATTGCCCGGATGTGTTTCCGATGCGTGGCACCAGCGGTCGTTCATCGGATTCATTCCGCGTGCAGGAAGCTGACAACCGAGTCAGCCATCAGCGGTTCGCCGAAACTGATCCATCCCGTGCCCCACAAGCGACAGCTGCGCCGATGCAGGTACAGCACCGTTTCGTCTTCATTGCGGACGAACGTGCCATTGCTGCTGGCGTCGATGAGCCAGAAGGATTGACGTCGACAGACTATTCGCGCGTGAACACGCGACACGAAGGG
The DNA here is from genome assembly GCA_963812255.1 of uncultured Gammaproteobacteria bacterium. Classification (GTDB taxonomy): domain Bacteria; phylum Pseudomonadota; class Gammaproteobacteria; order Pseudomonadales; family Azotimanducaceae; genus DATJGR01. Next base: position 1,102,461 of record CAWEUM010000005.1, read on the forward strand.
GCGTGAAAGTGGGACGTCGCAATTGAGGTCGCGGCCAATCCGAAACTCGCGACCGTCAGCGAACACCAACGCGTGTTGATCTGTCCCAAATGAAAGAACCAACCGTGTGGCCGGTGCCAATTGCCGAGCTTCCATGCCGCGCAACCGCCAGATTTCGTCGATCGACGCTGAAGGATAGCGAACGCATGCGTGTCGTTACTGCGATGCCGTGCACAGTGGTATGCCCGACGGTGCCGCGTCGCGGCATCAATGGCCGGAGATCGCCTCGCTCGGGGCTAGGCTAGTGCATCAGCGCGAACATCCGGCGGCGATAGGCCTTCGCCAGTTCAGACCCCTTCGGCAGAAGCGCGAAGATTCGCACCAAAGTGGCACGGCCGATGTCGTCACGGAATTTGCGGTCCGTCTGCAGGATATGCATCGCGTGATCCAACGCGACCTCGTAGTTGTCGTGGACCGCCTCGACCACCGCGGCTCGATAGCGCAATTCGAGATCGTCCGGGGTCAGCGCCAGACCCGCTTCGATCTCGGCCCGTTCGCCCATGCCGGCGGCCTCTTCCATCATCTCCAGTCGCGTTACCGGACGATCGCGACTTTCGGTGCCTTCCGGCACCGTCGCGAGCACACTGCGCGCTTGCTCGAGGTCTCCACTCAAGATCAGCACATCGGCAAATTCGAGTTTGAATGCCGGGTTGTTCGGCTCTTCGGCGAGTGCCTGCTGCAGCATCTCGCGCGCCGCTGCGTAGTCGCCCGACGCCAGCACATCGTCGAGTTGCTCACGTAATAATTCGCCGCTGGTCATCGTCAGCCGGTCGAGCATCGCGCGCAGCGCTGGCTCGCCTTGCGGACCTTCCATCTGATCGATCAGCTGGCCGTCCTGGATAACCCGAATGCTCGGCAATCCCTGCACCCGCAGTGATTGCGCCAGCGACTGGTCACGCGAGACGTCCGACAACGCCAGCGCAAATTTCCCGCCGTATTGGCCCGCCAGCGTTTCGAGTATGCGTCGCGCATCTTTGGCCGGCGGCAACTGATCGGCCCAGAAAAGCACCACGACGGGAATCTGCCGGGATCGTTCGACGACATCGGCCTGAAAGTTCTGGGCCGTGACATCGAATACCGCGCGCGCGTCTGCCATGAGAAGTCCAGCGATGAAAACGTGGGAGCGGGATTCTACCTGACGAGCCGTGTGGGCTTAAGCCTGCGGGTAAATCGAGCAAGCCGGAGGCACGCAGTTGTCGCGGCATTATGCACCGTGAGCCCGAACTACTCGTTCTGGTCGATCGACAACTTACAGGCCTCTGCGTCCGGGCGCTTCGAAGCGCAGGGGCTGGTTCGCCCACGGCATGTACATCGATCGTGGGGATATTGGCGGGCAGCGTCGGCTCCGATTCGGGCGAAAACTGCGACGGCGCATCGGAGTTCGAATACCATCAGCTACTCATGCGACCGACGAAAGCGACGACACCCAGATGCACGCGGGCACGATGATCTATACGGCGTTTGTCGTAATGGTGGCCACAATGGCGGCGGCGCGCGCTGACGAAGTCACCGTGGTATCCGGTTTGCAGGGTCCCGAGGGGCCGCTGTATGTCGACGGCAACCTCTACTACGTCGGCTGGATCTCGGACACGCTCTCCAAGTGGGACGGCAAGAAAGCCACGGTTCTGAATCATACGCCCGGCTGCGGTCACAACGGGTTGGCGTTGACCCGACACAAAACGTTCCTGCTCGCTTGTACCGACCAGCACGGCGCCATACTCGAACTGGACATGAACGGCAGGCAGCTGCGTCGCTGGGACGCCGACGACCAAGGCAACGCGTTCGAAGGCGGCATCAATGACGTCGTCGTGACCACCGACGACGGTGCCTACGCTACGGTGTTCGGCCCCTTTGAGGACGTGCCGAGCGTCATCGTCGGCAAGATTCTCTACCTCGCGCCCGGCGGCAAAAAATGGACCGTAGTCGCCGACGACCTGAATTATGCCAATGGAATCGGCGTCTCGCCCGACCAGAAGACGTTGTACGTCAGCGAAACCGTCGGAAACTGCATGCTGAAATTCTCGATCAACGGCGACGGCTCGTTGACACACCGAGCGAATTTCGCGCTGCTGAATCTGCTGACGCCGAACAAGGTGGAGTCCTGGTGGCTCGGGCCCGACAGCATGAAGATCGACGGCAACGGCAACATTTACGTGGCCCAGTGGTCCGGCGCCAAGGTGTTGAAACTATCGCCCGACGGCAAGCTACTGCACGTCTTCGACATCGCGGCGGGCGCCGGCACGACCAATGTCGCGTTCGGCCCTGGCGAAAAGGAACTCTATGTGACGGTAGCGAAGAGTCCCGACGATCCTCAGGCAACGGGTGGGATCGTCCGGATCCCGAACGTCGACTGATCACGTCGGCGAAAAACTCCGAACTATGAAACGTCGCTGAACGCGTCGGCGCATGTGTCGCGTCGATCGGTTGAATCCGCAATCGAAAACGGACGCTGATCGGTGCAGCGTTCGTCACGGCTTGCGCCTGGCTGGCAGTGGAACGCGCGTATGGAGATGATGATGTCGAGCATACGCGATGTGGCTCCTGACAGTTCCACCGTGTCCTCATCTGCACAGGACGGTATGTGATGAACTGTTGCGCTCGATGATCTGGTGGTGCGCGGCTCCACTCCGCTCGAGGCACGTGCTCCGATCCGGAAGCTCCTTCCTTGGTCTGCTGTTCCTCTCTGTGAGCCTTGCGGCTTCCGCGGGCGCGCCCGCAGTGTCGACCGCGGAAGCACCAGAAGCATTTCACCCGGACGACTTTGTAGCCCTGCGCTCCGTCATAGCCGATCTGCAAGTGGAATTGCGTTACCTTGGCAGCAACAACTTCACCGGGCGTCCGATTGCCGGATATGAAGCCGACGTGGCTTATCTCACAGAACCGGCGGCGCTCGCCTTGAAGGATGCCGAGCAGGAGTTGGCCGCTGATGGGCTCGGACTCAAGGTCTTCGATGCTTACCGGCCCCAGCGGGCCGTCGATGACTTCATGCGGTGGGCGGCAGATCCCAACGACATCGCCATGAAGGTCGTGTACTACCCCAACGTGGACAAGCGAGAGCTGATCCCGAGGGGTTACATTGCGGAACGTTCCGGGCATTCGCGCGGGAGCACCGTCGATGTCACGTTGGTGCGCCTGATCGATGACCGCGAACTCGACATGGGCGGATCTTTCGATTACTTCGACCCACTATCCTGGCCGTCGTCGACCTCGGTGACCCCCGTGCAGCATCGGAACCGCATGAAATTGCGCAGGGTCATGTTGCGCCACGGATTCGTCCCGCTGAAGGAGGAGTGGTGGCATTTCACGCTGCGTGACGAACCCTATCCGGACACCTATTTCGATTTTCCGGTGCGTTAGAGGCGCGCAACCCTATCCGTCGTCGGTCGAAGGCTGTGCCACGGATCGCCCCCTAGCAGAGTTGTTTGAACAACTCCTACGCAATGTGCGTTTATGCGTACACCAAAAGGTCGACGCGAGCTGTTTCCCGGCGTCACGAGCACTGCGATTGAACCCAGCCGAATCAGTAGGTGCCCCAGTTAGGGCTTTTCGATGCGCGTCACCTGCGATGCGACGCACTGCCAACGCCCGTCGCGTTTGACATATGTGTCAGTGAAGCGAAACGCCACTGACGTCGCTCTTCTCAAACACACCCTTCTGTGAATAACGACCTCTCACGAGGCCCATATTGCCGTAGACCATCGCCTTCATGTCGTCCGCATCAAGGCTCTCGAAGGTCAAAATGCCCTTTTGCAGCGCAACCATATCCGCAGTCTTGTCAGAGACTGCACCATCGCGGATAGTGTTTCGATGAGGCATCGTTTCATGCATCTGTCCTGAGTTGTCGTCGCGAACGTATTTCGCCGCGGCAGTACAGCGCGTTTCGCTGAGCTAACGATGAGTCAGCACGAACTACAGTGATCGGACGCAATCGGTGCCATCGGGCACCCGCCGAGTCCCGCTTACAGGCCATTGCGCGTTTTCAGCGACCGATGCGGAATTTGAGTTCCGGAAACAGCGCCTGGCCATCTTCAAGCACCTGGATCATATAGTCGCCGTCCGGCAGCACGCTGCCGCCGCTCAACATCAGTTGCCAGGTGCTTGAACCCTGCGCGGTTTTCACTGTCTCGCTCTGCTCGAGCAGGGTTGTACCGTTCATCATCCAGCGCAAATGTAGATTCAGCCCCGGTTTGGCATTCGCCCATGCGTATTCGGCCTCCATCCGGTGTACCCCAGTCGGGAAATCCGGACCTGGCGCGTCCTCATTGTCCGACCGAATGAACAGCGCCTGCAGCACAGATGTCGAGTGAAATCCCGGAAGGTGTGTCGGCGCAGGCACCGATGGCGAATCGCCCGTAGAAATGCGGATTTCGACACGGCGGTTTGCCTGATGGTCCTCCTCCGTAGTCCCTGTTCGCAGCGGGTGGCTCTCACCTGCGCCCGTCGCAGTCAATCGGCTCGCCATGACGCCCTTCGCCTGAAGCCAGCGGCTCACGGCCTGGGCACGCCGCTCCGAGAGGGCCTGGTTGTAACTTTCGTCGCCGCGTACATCCGTGTGGCCCACAATGGCGACGCCCGCTGAGGGGTGCGCGTTTACCACTGTCAAAAGATTATTGAGCGAATCCTCCGCAGCCGGCTTGATTTCCGCACTATCGAAGCCAAACAGCACGTCTGCGGCCAGATCAATGTGAATCTCCGTAGGCGTGACGTCGGCTGCGAGTGCTTTGAGTGCCCCTTCAAGCCCGAGAGTCCGCCCAGCGGTTGCGATACCGGCCGACGTCGCTCCGCCCAGTCCCGTCAACTGTATTCCCTCCAGAGGCATGAATCCGGGGAGCAGCAGGTCTACCTGCTGCACGTCGTCCGGCGGAGCTTCAAACGAGAGGCTCATGAGCTGCGTAGCCCCTGGAGCCACTGAATTGAGCCAGAATCGTCCACCGTCACTGCCGTCGCTCTTCGGCTGGGCGACGTATTGACCTTCAGCGTCCTTGAGCACGGTGAACTCGCGCTTGCCCACTCCATCGAAGACAGAAACGTCGCGGTATTTCAATGCGCCGAGATTCGCGCGCACGCTCGCAGAGTTGTTCACCTTCAGGCGCAAGTCGAGTTGCCCACGGGCTCGTCGTGCCGAAACCAGCGTGAGGCGAAGTCCAACGGGCGTACTAGACGCGGTGCCAATGGTCTCCGGAGCGCCCTCGGTGACCGCGACGTCATCGAACGGGAACATGAGCGGGGCTTCGACGCTCACCATAGATCCTGGAGCGATTGGTTCAAACAGCATCCAAATCAACGCTTCCCCGCCCGGCGGCAGCCTCACCACCCACCGCCCCCCGTTGTTCCAGTCGCTGACCGGGCCCGCAAGGTAGTGACCCTCTGCATCCTTGATGCCGAAGTGTTTCTGGCGCGTGTCCGGATCCACTAGCGTGAGCTGGTTGAAGGACAGAAGTTTCCCCGAGATCACATTACTGCTCCCATTTGCGATGCGCAGTGCCAGACGGACCACGCCTTCGTTCTGCCTCAGCTCAACAAGCGTGGCAGTGACACCCGGGATCGACGTCTCAACTGGACCGGCAAAGCAAAGCGGCGAAACAACACATGTCACCAGGATTGAAATAGCCCACTTCGTCACTCGCATGATCGCCCCCCCTTCGGCTAGTCGGTGGAATGTAGCACCGGTGGCGCTCGCCAATGCGACCGTCCGTCGCGCGCCTCGCCGTCCCGCGGCTTCGCCGCAAGGGGTCGGACTCCTGCATCTCCTCACCGCGAGCGCTTTTCCAGGTATCCAACGACAATTCCAAGGGTCGACGACTACGATTCTTCATGCGATCTATGGGCAATCCAGCTTCTACCGCGGCGTCTATCAGATTGCCGTCAGGCCTAGGCCAGTAACGATCCGTTTCCGCTACATAGACAACCTGTTGGCGCAGCCAGCCCCCACGTGCGAGACGTACCCGATGTTTCCCCAATGGCAGGCCTGCGCGCGTGGGACACTTTGGAATTCCTGGTGGCGTTGGATGAAAGTCGAGGCATACATAGCAACGCCCCCTAGCGGAATTGTTTAAACAATTGCCGCAACTTGCGTATGGCAAACTCTGCCTTTGCCCGTCGGCCAGTCTGCACGCCGTCGACGTGAAGGCATGTAGCGTTCCGGCGCGCATACGGATACCGAGAGGGTTCAATGCCGCGGTGCAACGATGGCAGTGATCACGAACCACAGGATTGAAAGACGGCGCTGAGATCGGTACAGATCGAGTTGGTCAAGTTTTAGCGGCCGGAGCACTGTTCGATACTCGAATCCGAGTTCCTTCGACCGCCCCCAGAGCGACATCCGCTTGCCGTTGTACTGGTAAGTAGTGCTCAACGACGGCATTGTGTCGCGTTCTTTGGGTGCTCGCGTCCGAAAAACCGTGCGGAAGCGAAGCAGAAGTTGTCCGGTCGGTGTCGGTCGAGTCAAGAACCAGGCGCATGGCAGTCCGATGTGCTCGCTGGTTGGCTGATCGACGGACTTTCAGGTTCGTATGCGCACGGTAGAGACACGCCGATCACGATTGTCGTCCATGTCCGCCTTCGCCGTCAGCATGACGGGGCCGCGTCCATCGTTCAGCCACGTCCTTCGAAATGGTCGAACAGGTTCGAAACCAGCGCTCGATTGCCTTCGATACCGAGGAGCCGCATCCGTACCGTCCAGTTGTCGGTCGCAGAGCATGCCACGTGGCATGTCAGAAAAATTTCGGCAAGCGATCACACAATCATGCCGCATCCGCGCGAACCCGCGACCGACCGTTAGGTGGCCCGCGCAATCGCCTAGGAATGCGGTGTCGATGGTTTGAGCTTCGCGGCAGCGTCCTCCTTCGCTTCCTTTGCCTCCTGTGCCGCCGATTCGTGTCTCCGCGACAGAATTTTGCCGGTACCTGCGTCCACAGCGACTTCCTCGATACCCTTCGCGCCCTCGACCCGGATATCGAAGGAATAGATCAAACAACCGCCCTCGCTTTCGAGTTCGCCCGCCGAAATGCTCGCCGCGGCCGCGAAATCCGCGAATCCCCGAAGTGCAACCTTCTGCGCATCGGCCAACGTTACTTTGGCCAGACCCTGCAATGCAGAGTCTGGGGTGCCTTTTGGCGGGTGAATACCGCAGGGTTTCTCCGCTGCTGAGGCCGAGACCGAAAGAAACAGAAGCAACAACGCATATGTGTGATTCACTTATTTTCCTGGCGGCGAGGTGCCATTCGCATGGTGACTGAGACGGTCATCAGCGTCGGTACGTTGTCGCACCTAGATGCATCGCGCCGATGCCATGCGTGTGTGCGCGCCGCTACAGAACAGACGAGTTGCGGCCAGAGCCAGGCGCGTAGTCTGAGCGCGTCGCATTACATGATGAACCATGAACCAGACTCACGCGTACGCAACCGTTAGAGGGGCATTTCGAAAACAATCTGTCGCAACCTCCTACGCTGCAAAATGCCTACCACCAACGGTTTAGCCGAAACCCGACGAGCGCTGCCACGCAAAACCCGCGTTGTCGTACACGAGCACCCGCAAGAGACAGATTTGCGCGCCGGCATGGCTCTACATGCGGAGTAGCCATCCGAAGAACGCAAGGAGCGCACCGATGCGGTCGGCTAGGAGGTCAACCAATTGGCTCGACTGATCTTTGCCAGCGCCTTTGACCGGCATGCGAAACGGTATCATTTGCTGCGCGCGCTACTCTTTCGGTTCGAGGCATCAGTTGTGTTGTCTCTCTGGTGGCTCTTTCGAGCTATTCCGATCGACTACGCCGCACGATTGGGACGCTTCATCGTCGGTCGTCTGGGACCCCACTGCGCAAAAGCGGCTATCGTAAGAGCGAATCTGACGATCGCATTCCCGAGCCTGGACGTGAGAGCCATCGACAAGTTGGCTCGTCGAACGTGGCGCAACGTAGGGTCGGTGTTCGGGGAATATTCAGCTCTTGAGCGAATTGCGGTCGGCAATCAGCGCGCCCGTCTGCAGGTGGTTGATTGTTGCGGACTCGACGTGTATCGACGACGAGAGCGTTCCGCCGTCTTCGTCGGCGCCCACCTTGCGAATTGGGAGATCATGGCGCTTGCGCTCGCCCAGCAAGGCGTACCGTTGCTGGGCTTTTACGGACCCTTGCAGAACCCCCACCTCGCAGCGCTGATGAAGCACGTGCGCGCACGTTTGGGCTACCGCATGCTCCAAAGGGGTCGATCTATGCGACCGTTGATCACGCATGTGCGCAACGGAGGGAGCTTGGGCACCCTGTTGGCGATTCCTGCGAAGGATGGCATTCATGTGCCGTTCTTCGGGGAGCAGATGCGCTCCGCGTCCACACCCGCACGGATGGCACTCAAGTATTCATGCGACATCGTCCCGGTCAGGACTCAGCGCGTTGGGACAGCACGATTTCGCGTCACGGTATACCCAGCGCTCGAGCTGCCTCCCTTGGAAGAAACCATCGATGAAGCGACGCGCACGTTCGCGATCATGCGGCAACTGAATGGCCTGGCGGAGCAGTGGATTCGCAGACAACCGGGCCAATGGATGTGTGCGAGCCGGCGGTGGGACAAGTCGGTCTATCGTGCCAATGGATTCAAGATCGGCTGATGACTGAAGTTCCGCCCATGGGACCCGTCTTAGTCAAAATCGGGGGTGCCGGATCGCCGTCCACCTGAAACCTCGACGACTAGGACCCCTTTCGACTTTCAGATTCGCTCCTTCCCCTTTCGATCAATGCCGTTGTCATCGGGCCACCACGCGACAGGAGCAGAGAACAATGGGCAAGCGTTGCCGACTCTGAACGGCGTGACAGAGTGTGAGCGTGCAACGCCGCCGCTCGATCTGCCTACGGAGATCGCCGATCTCAAGGCTGCACTCGCCCAGCTGGCGGCGCGCGTCGGCGAGCTCGAAAGGGCAGACTCTTCCCCTTTTTTCATATCTGTCACACGGCAGCGCACGTAGATCGCGGTGGTCGGCAACGAACGCGTCCTCGGCATTTCGTTCACGTCAGGTAGTACACATACCGGTTTTAGGTGTGATGAGGCTTGGCTACTTCGGCTAGCGCGACATCTGCCCAACCATTCGACTCGGCCGCGCGGACTGTCAAATGGCGGTGTGCGGTTTCGAGAGGACGTCTCTCGGTGGAATTCCCTGCTTCGCCGGGAATCTACAGGGAAAACCTCCTAGATCAGCGCGAAATCGCAATTCTGCTCGGTATTGTCCGCGCCATTTCAAACAGTTGCGCGATCTCCCTATTCTCGCGATCACGGAGATTCATGTTCAGAACAGTCGGCTTTAGGCTACGAGCTCGCTTCGTCGTCAAGCCGGACTATTTTTTTGATCGATTGGTGATCGCAACGACAAGCAAGACTATGGCAAGCGCGCCGATCACGCCCCAAATCCACATCCCTCCGCCCATGACTCCGCTCATCCAACCGCCCATGTGATTCGGCATCAGTTGAAGCTCCGTTTGTTGGTACCACGGCGATAATTTATGTGTCGGGTCACGGTTGTATTTTCAGCAACCGCGCATTGACTCGTCGCGCGACTGCGGTGGTGGCGCCACGAATGGCGTATACACCGCAGTTCGGAGCGTTGCGGAACAGCGACTAATACTTGTAGCTCAGTATGGGGTCCGTTGGTCCCGCAGTTGAACTGTGATCCCGCTGCTCCTGCTGGCGCCGGTGAATGCGGAACACCATTTGTCGATGCTTTTCGCCAAGCCAGTCCTCTCGACTCAGGTGAGCATCCTTCCCTCGCAGCGTTTCCTGCTCTTCCCGGTACTTGCAAAATTCCCGATAGCCGTCCAACTCATGCTTGACCTCTCGAATCACTAGCTCCGCCATCAGCGCATCATCGAGAAATCCCAGACCAGGAATCTTGTCAGGGATCATGTCACTGGGGTCGGCGAAGTAGCTGATCGCTGCCCTGATGCGCCGTCGATCCTTCTCCTCGAGCGGCCACTCTTGATCCTCCAGCATCGAGATCAACATGCCGAGGTCGTCTAGGCGCATACGAACGTACGCCGGTGCATTTGCCTTCTTGCTCTCTTCCAGCAATCGCCGCGCGGATTCGACGAGCTCGTTTTCTTCACGTTTCGAATTTCGCTGCCAGGTAGCATCCATGACCTTCCGATAGTAGTCGAGGTCGTCGTCGCTGAGATCTAGCTCAAGTTTCATTGGCATTGCCTTTCCCTCCGTTGAACCCTTTGAATCCTCGGCGAATCGTTTCAGGCACTATCTTGGGCGACACCGTAACTTCACCGACGGCAGTATCGTCGAGCGTGATTCAACCACGCGCCCGACCCGCGAGTTTGTACGGCACCGAACGTAGAATGGCGGTGGTCCGACGATTCGACCTGCAGAAGGCCTGCAGATCGTGGCTGGAAATGGGCGAGCAGCGGCGTACCTCGAGGGATGCAATTGGCATCATTCCATCCGGCCGTGCATCTACGCTGTCAGCAGCAGGACTGTGCGCTGACGCTGGCCGAGGATTCGAGGAATACTATGCGGCCAACGCTGGAAAGGGGATGGCGTCGGGCCGCTGGGCGAGCTGGGCATGGCGGTCTTGAGCGCGACGATCTCCGTGAGCAGGTTCGGCGGCTTCGGCCTTACGGGTTACGGTGTCACCCTAGTCCGCGTTTACGCGTTACGCGTTGCGGCCTTAGGGGCAGACTCTCCAGTAGCGTCTCTTCGATTGCGTCGATCCGTTGGACGACCTAGGTCTTCTATATCGGAGCCTGGAAGATATGGAAGAACCCGCCGAGGTGTGAGGCGCATCGGAAGATCATGATGCGTCCAGACATCGAAACCTGCTCGTTAGGCGTACGCCTCGAACCGACGGAGGGACGCTTCATTGAGGGAATTTCAGTGTTGCGTACGTGGAATTGTGCGTACAAACACACCACACAGAAAATCCCCAATTAGATCTGCATGCTACGGAGATATCTGGCGGAGAGACAGGGATTCGAACCCTGGAAACCGGTAAGGGTTTACTTGATTTCGAGTCAAGCGCCTTCGACCACTCGGCCATCTCTCCGGGGCGGCATTTTCCTTGAGTGATCGGACCATTGCCAGCGTTGAATGCCGCATGGTATGCGTGGTCCATAGGCCAGCGTAAGTTCGGGGGAAGAACATGGGGAAGATCCGTCGCCGGTACTGGTTACTTGTGCTGCTGCTGGCGACGCTTCTGGCAACAGCTCGGGCCGCTGCGGATCCGAAGTGGCGCTGGGAAGGGGTCGGGCGTGTGGTTGCGTTCGGCGATGTGCACGGCGCCTACACCGAACTGGTGGCGCTGCTTCAACAAACCGGTATGGTCGATAAATCGCTGCATTGGTCGGGTGGAGCAACCCACCTCGTCAGCCTCGGCGATCTCATCGACCGCGGTCCGGGGTCCCGCGCCGTCATGGATCTGCTGATGCGCCTCGAAGCGGAAGCGCCGCAGGCGGGCGGGTTCGTGCATCTGGTGCTCGGTAACCATGAGTTGATGAATCTGACCGGCGACTATCGCTATGTCTCCGATGCCGAATATGCGTCCTTCGCCGACGCTTCGTCCTCTCCAACGGAGCCCGATTCGGAGACGCGACCCGGTGAAGCAGAACTGCGTCAGGCGTTCTCGGCAAACGGACGCTACGGCGCGTGGCTGCTCGGTCACCCGGCACTCATCGTCATCAACGACACAGCGTACGTGCATGGCGGTATCCCGGCCGCGGTCGGGGCGCTTGGACTCGCCAGTGCGAACGCACGCTTTCACGATGAGCTGGCTCAGATGCTGAACACGACCACGACTGCCTCGGCGACGACACCAGCCGATCTACTCTCGGATGGCGGTCCGCTGTGGTACCGCGGTACCGCGCTCTGTCATACGTTCGTCGAGCGCGATCGTCTGCAGCGGAGCCTCGACGAACTGTCGGTGCGCCGGGTTGTGATTGGCCATACGCCCACCCGCAATCGACGCGCGTCCACGCGGTTCGGTGGCATCGTCGTGATGCTCGACACCGGCATGCTCGAGGCGGTCTATCATGGCCATCCGAGTGTGCTGGTCATCGACAATGGACAAGACCGTGTCATGGTTGCCGGCGACCAGACGCCGCAACACCTGAGCGCCGACCCAACGCCCTACTCCGGGAATTGGCAAGCGAGCGATGCAACCGCCGCACTGCTCGCGTCTGCAGCCATATCGACTTCGGCGCCCGTGCCCGGCAAAAAAGGCGAGTCGAATGTCAAGCTCACGACGGCGAACGGCTCGTTCACGGCGCACTTCGTCCACCTCTCGAAAGACCGTCTCCGCCGTGAGCTTGCCGCATATCGACTCGACCGTCTGCTGCACCTCGGGATCGTGCCACCGGCGGCTGTACGCCAGCTCGACGGCAAAATGGGGCTTCTCACCGCGACCGGGAGCGGCTGGCGGTCCGAGCGGCAGCGCCGAGACGAAGACATACTCCGCGCAAATACCTGCGAAGCCGGCAGCGACTACCTGTTGATGCTCGCCTTCGACGCGCTGATCGGTAACGATGCACGAAGCGTCGACAATCTCGGCTACGATCGCGCGACCGACGAGTTGCGTCTGCGCGACCAAGGCGGTGCATTCAAGCGCGGCGGCCTGCGAGCCGGCGCGAATGTCGAGTGGCCGAAGCTACCGACGGGGTTGCGCGAACGTTTGACCGCACTCGACGAACCGGCCCTGATCGAGGCCCTCGGTGACCAACTGCAGCCGCGCGAAATCAAGGCCGTGCTGGAGCGGCGCGACGCAATTGTTGGGACATGGCCGACGCTGGAGTAGCCGATGCGAAGATCCACGAGTATCGGAGGTCCGTTACTACTCATCACCGTGTACTACGCGCTGTTGATTGGTGTTGCGATATTCCTCGTCAATGAGTTCGCCGAGCTGCACGGCTTTCTTCCGGTCGGCGGCGTCCAGGAGTTGCTGCAACGCAACGCCGCCGACTTCGAACCGGTCCGCAGCCCCGATGGCGCGACGTTGCTGTCGTGGGCCGCGCCAATGAACCTCGCCATCGCGATCATCTGCACGGTGTTGCTGATGGTTCCGGTCTCCTGGGTCTACTTCATCACGACCAAAAACCGAGATGTCGATCGATCGTTCGCGCAAACGATCATGGTGCTGCCGGTTATTGTCGCGGGCATCGCAATGATCGTGCACGGCAGCCTCGCGCTTGCCTTCAGCCTTGCCGGCGTCGTCGCGGCAGTCCGATTTCGCTTCACGCTGCAAGACCCGGCCCAGGCGCTGTACATCTTCATCGCGATTGCCGTCGGCCTCGGCGCCGGAATCAGCGCGGTCAGCGTCTCCGGTGTCGTTTCGATTGCATACGTTTATTTGACGCTCGTGCTGTGGAAACTCGACTATGGCGTGGACCTGAACACGCAGTTTTTCTCGTTTCTGACTGGACGCGGGCGCGATGACAAAGACCTCTGAACGCGTAGGCTCCCCCACGACGCTCGTTGCGCTGGCAGTCTGTGCATTGGTCGCATGCGGCCAAACTCAGCCGCGCGCGCAAGCGTCATTCGATCCGACTACACAGGACGTCGTGCAATGGAAGCTGCCGAAGCGGCTCGCCGAAATCTCCGGGCTCGCGCTGAGCAGCGACGGACGCCTGTTCGCACACGACGACGAGCAAGCGATCGTCTATCAGATCGATCCGCAGCGCGGTAAACTCGTCAAAGCGTTTGCGCTCGGCAAGCCTGTCGTCCGTGGAGACTTCGAAGGCATCGCACTCGCAGACACGGACTTCTACTTGGTTACCAGCAACGGGCGACTCTATCGGTCGGCCGAAGGTGCCGATGGTGAACACGTCACTTATGACGTGACCGATACCGGCCTTGGCGCCCGCTGCGAAATCGAAGGGCTCGCGTACGATCCGCGGCGAAAGGTAATACTGGTGTCGTGCAAGACGCCGCGGATCGCCTCACTCGACGGTTGGGTCGGCATATTCGCGTGGTCGATTCAACGACGCGAAGTCGACCAGAGCGCGGCGATCCGTGTTTCCGAAAGCGCGCTGGCGGATCCGATCGGCGCGCGCCGCTTCAATCCGTCGGCCATCGAGATCACCCATGACGGTGCGCACATATGGCTGCTCGCAGGCCGACAGCGTGCGCTCGCCGCCATCGATCTCGACGGTGGCGTGAACTGGGTGACGCTGCTGCCCGCGACCCGTCATCGGCAACCCGAAGGCCTGGCCCTATCGTCGAACGGCGAATTGATCATCGCCGACGAAGCCCGACACGGGAGGGCGAAGCTTGCAATCTATCGAACCCGTTGAGCGCGATGTGAACAAGACACTGATCCTGATTCACGGCCGCGGCTTCAAACCGGATCGCGCACAATTGCAGGCACTGTGGCTGCGCGCCCTGCGCGCCGGCTTGGCGCGAGACGCCCCGCCAGCGCTCGAAGCATTCGACCGTTGCAACGTGCAGTTTGTCCACTACGGCGACGAGATCCATAGCGTCCTGACGGGGGCTGGACGCCGATATGACGCGGCGCTCGACTTGGCAGATCTGAACGATACGGTGTCGGCATTGGCCGGTCTTTCGAAGACCAAGCAGTTCCGTCGTCAATACTACGAACGACTGCCCGGAAAAACGCCTTTGAAGGAATTCCTGGCCGACATAGGCGCACCGACCTTGGCAGCACTCGGACTCAAACAGCGCGCCCTGCAACGGTTGATGCCGGAACTCGTCGACTATTGGCGCGGCGACGGCGGTAAGTTGCAGGCGGTCGATGCACGCCTGCGTCAAATCGTTGGCGACGCGATGCACCGCGGCGACGACATTCTGCTCGTGTCGCACTGCCTGGGATGCGTGATCGCCTACAATTCGTTGCTCGCACTATCCAGCGGCGAAGGCAGCCCCGAGGATAAACACAAAGTCTCGCTTTGGCTGACGCTCGGCGCGCCACTCGGTGACGAAAGCGTCAAGCGACGACTGGGCGGCGGCGCCGGCCAGCGCCCGCAAAAATATCCCGACAACATCGTCTCGTGGATCAACGTCGCGGCGGAGGACGACTATGTCTGCCACGACGAGCAGGTCGGAAATGACTTCAGAGCGATGCGTGATTCGCGCCTCATCAGCAGCATCGAGGACGTGAGCATCTACAACCTCGCCGTCCGCTATGGGCGCTCGAATCCACACTGCGTATACGGCTACCTGACGCATCCGCGCGTCAGTCGGATACTCACGCGATGGCTTGGGGTGGAGCAGGTCCTCGACTGAACGTCGTCAGATGCAGTGCGACAGCAATTTGCTTTGCAACGCCTCAGAGTGGTTGATCGTCGCGTAAAACTCATCGAAGTACGCGAGCGTTTTGTCCGCCGTTCGGCGCTCGAGGCGGGCGTCGTCGCGAAACAGCGCATAGACGTCCGATTGTGCGTCCCGGAATACGGCAAGGGTGTTGTTCACCACCGAATCTTCTCGACAGTACCCGCGATATAGACGTTGTCGAACGGTTCGGATACCGAGCGACGCAACGGGCTTCGCATATGGCGCACCGACCACCCCGGTGGCATCGAAATCGTACGGGACCGGAAACATCGCGCCATTCGCCGCTCGAAGCAGCTCGACGTTGTGGCAACAGTGCTCACCGATCGGACCTCGAATCATGGAGAAGTCGGTGTTGCCGACGAGGTATTCGAACATCTCGACGAGATTTGCTTGGCCGGCATCGAGATCCTCGCGCTCGATCGAGTCCACCCGTGCCACGGTCATGCCGACGCGATCCGCCAGCACCTCAATGGGTTCGATCAGAAAGCCGACATGGGTATTGCGCGTGTTCGCGCGGCTGGTATCCACGTACGTCACGTCGACCGCGCGGACTCGCAGGCTCGTTGGCGAGAGGCGACTGAAAACCCGATACAGCTGAAGCTCTAGGCGCACGCGGGCGGCGTAGGCCGCATTCGAGCTGCCCAACCGGGCGCAATGGGTAACGAGTTTGATCTTGTCGAGATTCGAAAACGCCGTCGCTTGCTGCGGCCCGTGCTTCGGAAAGTTCAAACGCAACGGCGGAAACCGGCACGCTGACGCACTTCGGCGCGACTTGCCGCGCGGTCTCATTTTCAATGGAATGCGCACGGCGTTGGCGGCACCGTCTTCCAGGATTAGCGTTACGTCACGATACGCCGGATCCGCGCTATGATCGCGAGCGATCTCGGTCATCGGTCCTTCGAGTGAAATCGCGATCGAAGTGTCGGCGTCGAACAGGGTCGGCGCATCTTCGGCATACACAGACGCCGACAGCAGAAGCGTTGCGGCAATCCCGTAGTGAAATCGCGGGCAATTCGGTCTGTAGTGAACGTCCAATTTTTCCCCCAGAGGATGACGATGACGTTCAGCGTTCTAGCGACGGCATTCTTCGCCATCACTGCCACCGCTTTATTCTACTGGGCGCGCCGCCCCGGCAACACCTTACGTTTTGGCGGCTACGGCTCGTTGCCACGCGACGAGGAGGGTCACCCGCTGGATCGCCGCCGACGGGTTCACTGAGTTCTGCGGCACTCAGCCGGCAGGAATTTCCTTTAGAAGAACGACGATCGTTCGCAGCAGGATGCGCAGATCGAATGCCACCGACCAGTTGCGAATGTAGTACAGATCGAAGCGAATACGCGCCCGCATCGACTCCAGATCGTCGCCGCCGCGGCAGCCGTTGACCTGGGCCCAGCCGGTGATCCCCGGTTTGACCTTGTGTCTTAGCATGTAGTTCGGAATCAGCCGCCGATAGCGTTCGTTCATCGCCACTACATGGGGTCGCGGCCCAACCAGGCTCATGCTGCCATGCAATACGTTAAACAGTTGCGGCAGCTCGTCCAACGACAAGCGCCGGATGAACCGACCGAACGACGTGACGCGAGCGTCGGTCGGTGCAACGGCCTTGAATTGGACATCTCCGTCCTCCACGACGCTCATCGAGCGGAACTTCCAAACTCGGATCGCGTCGCCGTTCAACCCGAATCGTTTCTGTCGGAACAGCACCGGTCCGGGTGACGTGAATCGAACTCCGGCAGCAACGATCAGCAGAATCGGCGCGCATAGACCAATCAGCACGACGCTGCCAACGAGGTCGCAGAGGCGCTTGACGAGCACGTGCATTCCAAACAACGGCGACTCGCGCACCGCAACCACCGGCAACCCCGCCAACACCTCGAGGCGAGCATGCAGTGGGTCGAAGTCGAGCAAGTCGGGAACAAAATAGATCGACGCCGTCGAGTTGCCGAGCGAACTGAGTAGTTCGGTCATGCGCCGGTGGCGCGTCATCGGCAAGGTGATGTAGACGCTTTGCACACGATTCCGCACCACGTATTGCGCGACATCGTGCATTCGACCCAGAACGCGGACACCGGAACCCGCCGGCAACTCCCGGCGGTCTTCGAAGAATCCCAGCACCTCCGGGGGCTGCAGCCCGCCTCGCAAGGTCCGCTGCAGCTTTAGTCCCTGTTCGTTGAGTCCTACGATCACGGCGCGGCGCTGCGACCGAGTTCCCGCACCCGTGCGGTGCAGGCTC
This sequence comes from uncultured Gammaproteobacteria bacterium, assembly GCA_963812255.1. GTDB lineage: Bacteria > Pseudomonadota > Gammaproteobacteria > Pseudomonadales > Azotimanducaceae > DATJGR01. The sequence continues at coordinate 1,119,999 of CAWEUM010000005.1, forward strand.
GCGAACACCAGCATTTCACCCAGCCACACGACCAGCGGGGTCGATACAACCCAGCTCACATACACCGTAGCATCGACCCGGTCACCGATACCGCCGATCACGATCAAGAGCCAGATAAACGTTGCCGCCGGCAGCCAGCGCAACGTGATCGAAAGCAACGGTCGTAGCCAAACGAGGAAACCGCGGGCGTTAATCCTGGGCGCATCGAACAAATCGGCGGTGATCAGGAATCCGAGCGCACCGAGCAGAACATAGGGGCCTTCGAACGGGCGCCCCCACAATTCGACGCAGGCGAGCAACGCGAGAGCCGTCAATGCGGGATGAAGCAGCGACTTCAAAACGAACGAGGACGTGCTGTCGCTGGTTGTCACGTCGAGAGTGTGGTCACGCCCCCCGAAGGGGACCCGAGGCATTCGCACCGTAATCGGTGCCGACATGGCGGCCTGCGTGGCGCTCACCAGCGAGTTCGAACGAACCTGGGTGATATCCTGCGGCGATGCGTGTTCAGAATTTCGCTGAGTCATGCCGTCAAGGGTCCAGAACGGATCGCTGCAGACTGGAATGTTTGCGTCGCAACTGCAGTACTGCGAGCGCACCGGTCAACACAGCAATTCCCCATCCATTGATCTCAGTTTCGTCTGACGCACCGCGCGGATCATGACCCGTTGTCGTGGATGTTCGTTCGACGGATTGTTTGGCAGCCGACCACATCTGTGGCGCGCCCCGGTCCCCTCGTTCACCAGAGGCGGTGTGTACCGCCGCCACCGGGGCGAGACACAGTAATGTCGCCGCCAGCGCGTGGCACTTCATGAGACACCTCACTACGTCGCCAAACTCCGTGGCGCGAGGTATGCAAACCAGACGTTACCTTTCCCGGGCCGATGGCTGTCCCCTATCGCCCAGTTGCCATCATGCCGTCGCATCGAGCCGGGTCAATCACCGCACGTGCAACCTGAGACCTACAGCCAAACTTTCTTGTCCGACCGCGGATGGCGTTGACACACTGCAAGTGGATAAGATCCGGGCAATTCCGAAACCGATCACCACGAGTACCGCCTGTATGGCGTTTCATTCTCTGATGCTGCAACTGGTCGCCGACCTGCGCATGCAACTCGGCGCGACGCCAAGCGTGGTCGAACTCGGCAACCAGACTTTCAAACCAAAATCGGGCGATTTCGAGCGCGTCACTGCGCGCTTGCTGGGGCAAGAAACTCCGTTCGATGCCGCTCTGCTACGCGAGATCGCGGTACGCCGCGATTCCGCACTCAGCGCAAGTACATCGGACTACTATCGCGCGCTCGGCTTCGCCTCATACCGAGCGATCGACGTCAACGGCCGCTACGACAGCCTCGTGATGGATCTGAATCGAGACCTTGCCAAGCACTACGGCTTCTCCGAGACATTCGATCTGGTTACCAACAACGGCACCAGCGAGCACATCTTCAATCAATCCGCAGTGTTCTCGAACGCGCACGCCTTGTGCAAAGTCGGCGGCGTGATGCTGCATGTGCTGCCGTTCGTCAATTATCTGAACCACGGCTTCTTCAGCTACAACCCGATCCTATTTTGCGATCTCGCGGAAACGAATGACTACGAGGTGTGCCGTCTGTCCGTTGCGAGCAACCGCGGCATCGAGGTCGGCGATCACACCGAACCCGTGCTACGCCGAGAAGAACTGCAGCAGCGTTGCGCCATCGACGGCAGTCCGCGTGGATCGTTCGCCCATTTGTTCGGCATCGGCCGAGCCGGCAAGCGCAGCCGCCGCGCCCTCAGCATGGCGCTGCGACGCGTCATGAGCGCCGGTCCGAACATCAGCGTCGTCGCGCTGTTGCGCAAAACGTGCGACCAATCGTTCCGATTTCCGATCCAAGGCATGTATAGCGGTGCGAACATTGCCGAGCCCGGTTTACGCGAAGTCTATTCAACGCCGCCCAGTGTGCGCGGATGACTGGCGTACTGGCGCGCGCCGAATCAGTATCGCTGCAGACCGATCCGTTCCCTCATTTGCTGATCGACAACGCACTCGACCCGGAAACGTACACTTCACTCGCTGCACTGTTTCCGTCGCTCGACGACGTGAACCGGCGCGGTCGGCGCATCCAGAACAACCACTTGTATTTGCTATCGGCGCCAGAGGTAATTTCAAACCCGCAGATTGCAGAGGCGTGGCGCGCATTCTTTCGCTATCACGTATCCGCTGCGTTCTGGCGCGACGCCTTACCGCTGGTGAAGGAGCATCTACTGACGATCCATCCAGATCTCGAGGCGCTAGCCGGACGGGCAATCGAAGATTTTCGGGTCGCCATTCGTCAGAAAAGCAGCGAATTCACCGAGGAAATCTCGCTCGACTGCCAGTTCGGCGTCAACTCACCGGTGACGCGTGGCTCGAGCGTCCGTTCGGCGCACGTCGATCATCCGACGAAACTCTTCAACGCGCTGCTCTACTGCCGTGCACCGGAAGACGACACCCCAGGCGGCGATCTCGTTCTGTATCGGTGTACCGGCACGCCGGCGTACTCGAACGGTTCGAGCATTCTGCCCACACGGATTGTCGCCGCGAAACGCATCGCCTATCGGGCGAATCGTCTCGTACTGTTCCTGAATTCGCCCTGGTCGGTGCACGGCGTTGCACCTCGGCCGCGGACACCGCACGTGCGCCGTTACATCAATTTCCTCTGTGAGTTCAGGCAGCCGCTTTTCGAGATCGAACGCGCATCGGCGTCGACGCGCTACTTCGAAGCTGCGCGGACGATCTTGCGCCGCCGGCCGTCCAGATCAGCACAGCACGAGGAGGTCGAGGAGGTCATTTAGCCGGCGCGGCGACGCCTCAGCCCGACCAGGCACAGCATGCCTGCCGCGAACAATGCCAGCGTATCGGGTTCCGGCACTTGCGTTGCGCAGCTTCCCCGACTGATCGCGAAGTTGCCGACGCCCCACTCCCAAGGCTCGACGATGACCTTGGTAATCGAACCACAGCTGTCGGTCGTCGCAAATCCGAATCCCGGCGTGTTCGTCGCACTCAACGAGAACGACTTTTATGCTTGCTGACCGGCATTGTCGTAGCCATCGACCCAACCGGTACCGCTACTCGACGCACCGACGGAAAACGAAAAGGCGCGCGTGCTGGCCGGCAGAATCAGCTCCACCCATTCCACGCAATACGTCGATTCACCGCTTGGCGGCACGGTGGAGTTCCGGAGCGCGAATCAGCGAGCGTCGCGGGAAATCAGCTGGCGAGACATCGCAAGCGGCATGACGATGACCCACTTTGCCGCGGATCTGATGTCGAGGATGTCGGCCAGCCGCCACATTCCATTCACATCGCTCAACGCTCCTCAGCGAGGTAGTGATGATGACTACCTGTCGCGTGCACGACAGCACATGGCAGGCTGTCGACAGACCGCCATGCTTGCCCGCGCTATCGTGGGTCGCTCTACTACTACGGGAGACTCCAGATGCCTGCGAATCTCAGCCATTTCGCGATCGAATGCGACGACGTCGAGCGCGCCAAGCGGTTTTACGAAGCGGTGTTCGGCTGGCGTATCGAGCCGTGGGGGCCACCCGATTTCTATCAGGTCTTCACCGGAACAGCGGATCAGCCGGGTGTCCTGGGCGCCCTGCAGGCGCGCCGACAACCGTTGACCGGCACCGGCAATCGAGGTTTCGAGTGCACATTCGGCGTGTCCTCGGTGAAGCAGGTCATCGCCGCGGTCGTCACGCACGGCGGCTCCATCGCGATGTCCGAGTTCCGCATCGAAGGCGTTGGCAATGGCGCCTATTTTCTCGACACCGAAGGCAACCGGTTTGCCGCGTTGCAATACGATCGCGCCATGCAGTGGCCGACCGGTACCCATCCGCCATCGTGACGATCGTCGTCCGCAGCCTGGCCGCGACCTACTACGACGGGCACGAAATCGATTCTCACGCGCACACCTGGGGCCAGCTGATCTACGCAACCATGGGGGTGATGCGTGTGACGCTGCAGGGGACGTTCTGGATCGTGCCCTCGGCACGCGCCGTTTGGGCGCCGCCGGGCGTGCATCACGAGATCCGCGCACGGGGCGACTACAGCATGCGCACTATCTATCTTGCCCCCGAGATAGCGGATCGCCTCCCAGCGCGCGGTGGCGCAATAGACGTCACACCGCTGTTGCGCGAGTTGCTGTTGCGCATTGTCGCGATCGGCATGCTCGACAATACACACCCGCTGCACCAGGCGTTGATCCACGTGCTGCTCGACGAGCTTGTACAGGCGCGAAACTTACGTGTGTCGTTGGCGCTGCCGAAAGACCGGCGCGCGCTCGCTATCGTCTCACGACTTCAAGAGGAACCGGCCAATCGCGTCCGGCTCGACGAAATCGCCCGCGATACGGGGGCGAGTCCCCGCACCATTCAGAGACTGTTTCGCAACGAAACGGGCTTGCACTTCACGCAGTGGCGACGCCGTTTCGCGCTACTTCACGCAATGGAGCTCTTGAGTCACGGCGCGTCGGTCACCACAGCTGCGAGTGAAGTAGGCTACGAATCCACCAGCGCATTCGTAGCGGCGTTTCGCCGCGAAATGGGTGTCACACCGGCGAAATATCACCCTACGCGCGAGCCGATCGAACCTTGAACGCCGGGCGCTCGCCCGAACGCGAGCGGCACAGCGCGTAACGGGATCAGCCGCCACGCACGTCGAATTCGGCCAGATACGCGCTCAGCACCTCGGCACCGGCATTAGCGCCGAAATGGACAGCGTGTATGCCGAGGTTTTGCGCGGATAGGACGTTGCGTTCCACGTCGTCGAAGAACAACACCCGTTCCGGCCGTATTCGCAAAGCCTCGAGAATGCGCTCGAAGTAGACCGAATCCGGTTTTGCGTGGCCCAGCCTGCAGGAATAGAACTCGTGATCGAATTTTGACCGATAGTCGAGATCATCCGACATGTAGCGCGCGCGGAACGCCTGTTGATTGCTGGCGAGATGGCACGGCATTCCAGCGCGACGTACGGATGCGATCTTCGAGAATACATCTTCGTGTATCTCGATGTTGGTCCACACCGAAAGCGCCTGTTCCAACGATGCGGCGCCGTTCCAACGATCTAACACCGCCGCAAGCCGGGTCGGAAAATCGGCCGCACCCGTCAGGCACGGCTTCTCGGCAGCGAACACGTCGGCGATGAAGGATTCCAGATCATCATCGCGCCCGAGCATCGTCGCGAAGACTTCGCGCCAGTTACCACGCGTGCGCTGAACGACACCGTCCGCGTCGAACAGAACCGCCTCGATTACCATGGATCAACGCGGACCGGGCGCCTCCGTCACGCTGAAGTTGCCGGCTTCCAGTTACCGTGAAACCCGAACGGAACGCGATGATCCAGATAGGCCGTCGCGAGCGGGCCATCGGCGACGTTCTGCGCATCGAGAATTACCAGATGACTGGCCTTGCGGTTGTCATCGTAAACGTTCGCCAACAGGTAACCATCCCCCTCGGTCGCGTCGTCGGACCGCGGCACGAATATCGGCTCGTTCGTCGCACAACCAGCGCCTACATCGTAGATTTCGATCTTTCCGGTGCGATGATCGATACGACCGATGCCGTTGAATCCGCCGACCCGGATCTGCGGTTTGGAATCGCACGCGAAGTACCCGTAACGGTAGTCCAGACCGGTGCGGCGCTCGTCCAGGCGCGGAAATTCACACGCCAGGTCGTTCAACCGCTCGACCTTGAAGTCGTTGGAATTGCGCGCGAGGTCGAATGTCCAGCGCGTCAGCCTGGGTACCGCTTTCGACGGATCGCCGGGCGTGCCGTCGGGTTTGGGAAACAACGGCGCTTCCTCGAACTCGCAGACGTCGCACACCACCGTGTCGCCCCGCGTGTGCGCATTCATCGGATGAAACACGTACGCAGGATCGCCTTTGAACCAACGCATGTCGGCCACCGTACCGCTGCGCGGCATGATACCGATGTGGGTACCCATCTCAGGCTCCCAGGCATATGCCGGGGCCCCGCTCATCGCGCGCTCCATCGAACCCGTTAGCGGCATGATCGGAAAGATCACGTGATCGCGGGTCACCATGAAGTCGTGCACCATCGCCGCATAAGGTGCCTGAAACGTTTCCGACCGTGTCAACTTGCCGTTGCGATCGACAACGTGAAATGACATGTCCGGCGTCATCATCCCAGCCGCGTTGTAGCCGAACAACAGCATCTCGCCGGTCTCGGGGTCGATCTTCGGGTGCGCGGTCATCGGCCCGATCAGTTTGTCGTGAAACGTCCACGCACCGAGCGATTGCAGCGTATCGGGATCGATCTCGAACGGGGCGTGCGCTTCTTCGAGTGCCAGTAATTTGCCGGCGTGCCAGACGACGTTGGTATTCGCGATGCCGTCGGTCTGCATGAAACGCACGCGTTCGTCGGAGGCCATCGGATCGAATGCCGAAAACAGCGCTTCGCCGGCGTCGTGTTCGAGCTGCCACTTCATCGTGCGCACCCAGCGGTTCCGGTAGGACACCCGGCCGTCGCGAACAGCGAAGGCGTGCAGCATGCCGTCACCACCAAACCAGTGATACTGGCCGCGCGGCGCGAATTGTGGATTGGGGCCGTTGCGGTAGAACGTGCCGTTCAGGTCGCGCGGCACCTCGCCCTCAACGACCAGATCCGGCGCCTCGCATTCCATCTGAATGGGCGCAAATCCGCCGACGAGATTTGGGTGGTTCGGGAACATTTTCGCCATGTCGGCTCTCCTGATCGAAGGCCGGATCAAACCACGTTTGATCCTCGCGTAACAGCGTGAGAGAGAGCGTGTCCGTTGGGCTTGGCGGGTCGGGAGGGCCGCTCGGGCCCGCCGTTCTGGGGAGAGAAACAGCGGGCCCTTGCGGAAAACCTTGAGATCTCTGGGGAGGGAGATGGCTCAGGGTCAGCTGGACGTAGCGATGGGGTTAACACTGCATCCAACCTGGTAAGCAGTCTCTCAAGGAGATGTTTCGTCCCGATTTCCGCCGCCACGTCGCACTGCAACAATGTGTAACTCGGTGTCGCAATCCTGCGGTGGCGCGTCGCATCGCGCCGTTGGGGACTCAAACCGTGTGCTGCGAAGCTTCCGAGGCTTCCGCGGACCTCGTACACTGCCGTCTTTCGCATTGCGGGCACTCCACTGTGGATTTCAACGACACCCCGACCGAAGCGGCCTTCAGAAAAGAGGTCCGCAGCTTTCTGGACGCCCACGCACCGCGGCGCAAAGACCCGTCCGAATCGGCATTCTCGAGCAGCGGCGAAGACGGCGAAGCTGTCGCGACGGCGAAGGCGTGGCAGGCGACGCTGTTCGATGAGGGCTGGGCCTGTCTCGGTTGGCCGAAAGAATTCGGCGGCCGCGGCGCCGCGCCGATCGAACGCGTGATCTGGAGTCAGGAAGTCAGCCGATACGTGACGCCGGACGGCTTCTTCGTGATCGGTCAGGGCATGTGCGGGCCGACATTGATGGCCTATGCGAGCGATGAGCAGAAGCACCACTACCTGCCCGCGCTCGCGCGCGGCGACGACATCTGGTGTCAGCTGTTCAGCGAACCCGTCGCGGGTTCGGATCTGGCAGGAATCAAAACGCGCGCCGAGCGCAACGGCGACGATTGGGTTCTGAACGGCCAGAAGATCTGGACCAGCGGCGCCCACTATTCCGACTTCGGCATCATCGTGACGCGCACCGATCCGAACATACCCAAACACAAAGGCCTGACGATGTTCTTCATCGACATGAAGAGTCCAGGCATCGAGATCCGGCCGATCAAGCAGATCAACGGCGATCGCGCGTTCAACGAAGTGTTCTTCACCGACGTGCGCGTTCCCGACAGCCAGCGCCTCGGCGCGGTCGGTCAAGGCTGGCAGGTGTCGTTGGTGACATTGATGAACGAACGTCTGGCGGTGGGCGGAAGCCTCGCAACCAGCATCGACCCCCTGATCGAACTTGCTTCCAGCATCCGGATCGACGGTGAACCGGCGCTCGCCGACGGGGCGGTTCGCGACAAACTCGCATCCTGGTACGCGCAGCTCGCCGGGTTGAAATACACCGGTTTCCGAATGGTCTCCGCCCTATCACGGGGAGCCACGCCGGGTCCCGAAGCGTCGATCAGCAAGGTCGTCGTTGCACGGATGAACCAGGACATGGCCAGCTTCGCACTCGACCTGCAGAGCCTGGGCGGGATGCTCGATTCGCCGAAGCTCAGCGCAATGCACAATCAGTTTCAGCGACAGTTCATGCGCTCGCCCGCCAACCGCATCGAGGGAGGATCGGACGAGATTCTGCGCAATATCATCGCCGAACGGGTGCTGGGCCTGCCGGCCGATATCCGAGTGGACAAAGATCTGCCGTTCCGTGAGGTGCCGAAGAACTAACCCGCCGATGAATATCGCACTCAAAGTCCTCAGCGCACTGGTCGCGGTGTTTGCGGTGGTGACGATTTCCCAGATGATCGCGTCCGAGCACGGTGAGGTGGTTACGATCACCACGACCGATGCAGGGGGTGCGTCGCATGAGACGCACGTATGGATCGTCGATCGCGATGGACGCCCATGGATTCGGTCCGGCTCACCGGCGTCGGGCTGGTACCAACGCCTGACCCGCACCCGCACGCTCGAGTTGCAACGTAACGGGAATCGGACCCTTTACGCCGCCGAGCCGATCGTGGCGAATCGCGGCGATATCAACGCGCTGATGCGGGCGAAGTACGGCTGGGCCGACGCGTACATTGGCATGTTCTTCTCGCGCGCGAACGCGATTCCGATCCGCCTGCAGCCCGTCGCATCCTCATCGTAGCGTCGGCGGTCGCGACGAATGATGCACCGCGCAACTAGAGGGGTTTGCGCCCGGCGGAACCAGGTGTCATCTGCGTGGTGCCGCATCGAAATCGACCGAAACTGCGCAGAGGTCGCTTTGACCCGCCGCGTCTTGAGGTCAGCTTTCCCGGCCATTGCGGCCATCTGACACCACCCCAGATCGAGCCCGCGCCTAAGAAATTTGCTGCAGTGCAATAAAAACTGTTGACGAGAGATTTTTGAGCCTGTATCGTCGCATTCGTTTATTGCAGTGCACCAATGCACAGGAGCCCCTAGATGAGTGTTATCGAGCGTAGCCAATCCTTTGTCAAAGAAATGAACGACATGAACGTCAAGTCGGTCACCAAGTATTTCGAGATTCAACGCGACGCCGTCGAGCAGTACGTCGGCGCCAACCGCGCGCGCTTCGCCGCCCTGCGGGAAATGAAAGGCGTCGAAGATCTGGTCACCGCACAGCGCGAGTACTACAGCGCGGTTCAGAAGAACGTTGCCGACAGCATCAAGAAGCAAGCCGACCTCGTGCGCGAAAACTTTACGACCAGCGGCAAACTGGTACGCGAATTGTTCAACCGCGAAGACGCGTCCAGCCAGGCCTGATCGGCTGGCGTCATCGGACTCACCTCACAAAAGAGTTCGATGCTTCAAATGCGCGGCGGGCGGAGCAATCCCCCGCCGCTTTTGTTTGTCCGCATTATTTGCCCGCTCGCCCATGCCGGACCAGCGCGCTACGCTGGTGCCGCGTATTAGCGCGCTTTCACTTGGCGGGCTTTCAGTTGGGAGGACACGACGATGCAACAGCTGACCGGAATGGACGCGTCGTTTCTGTATTTCGAAACGCCGCGCACCCCGATGCACATTGGCAGCATTCAGATCTACGACCAGACCTCACTACCCGGCGGCGTACAGGGCTTCAAGACCATCCTGCGTCACATCGAGGAGCGGCTGCACGGCGCGCGCGCGTTCCGCCAAAAGGTCGTCAACGTACCATTCGGTCTAGATCACCCGTACTGGATCGAAGACAAGGATTTCGATCTCGAATTTCATGTGCGCCACATACGGCTGCCACAGCCTGGTGACTGGCGGCAACTGTGCATCCAGGCCGCACGACTGCATTCGCGGCCGCTCGACCTGGCGAAACCCCTGTGGGAATTCACGGTCATCGAGGGCCTGGACAACATTCCAGGGCTGCCGCCAGGGTGTTATGCGATCGTCTCCAAGATCCACCACGCGTGTGTTGACGGCGTATCCGGTGTCGACATGATCCAGGCGATCCACGATCTCGATCCGAATCAGCCGGATATCCGCCCGGCGACGTCACCCTGGCATGGCGAGGATGAGCCCAACCCGCTCGAACTGATCGCGCGCGCGTCGATCAACAACGCGCTGCAGCCGTTCCGCTTCGCCGAACTCGTCGCGCGGACGGTGCCTGCCATGGGTCGCCTTTCACAAGGCGTCGCGCAACGTCGCTTCAGTGCGACCAAACCGGTACCCCGCACGCGCTTCAACGGCACCGTGACAGCACACCGCACCGTCGAGGGCCGCGCCTTCGACCTGAAGGAAGTACGCGCAATCAAGGCCAGCGTGCCGGGCGCAACCGTCAACGACGTCGTGCTCAGCGTGTGCGGGGGTGCGTTGCGCACGTATCTGTCGGCGAAGAACGAATTACCCGAGGAATCGATGGTGGCGATGGCGCCGATCTCGGTGCGCAGCCAGGATCAGAGAGGGGCGCTCGGCAATCAGGTGGCTGCAATGTCTGTCTCCATCGGTACCGACATAGCCGATCCGTTGGAGCGTCTGCACGCGGTCCACGCAGATGCGGCCAAATCGAAGGAGATGACTCAGGCGGTGGGCGCCAAGTTGATGACCGACTACTCGCAGTTCGTTCCTTCGACCACCGCCGCGCTGGCGGCGCGGCTGTATACGAACCTCGGGATGGCCGATCGGACCAACCCGGCGTTCAACTGCGTCATCACCAACGTGCCCGGTCCTCAAGTTCCGCTGTTCTGCGCTGGCGCGAAAATGGTCGCGCACTACGGTCTCGGCCCGTTGTTCGATGGCATGGGGCTTATCTTTCCGGTCGTCAGCTACTGCGGCCAGATCACCATTTCGGTGTCGTCGTGCCGCGAAATGCTGCCCGATCCGGAGTTCTTCGCCCAGTGCATACAGGGCACCTACGACGATCTCAAGGCCGCGACACTCGGCAAGATGTCGCAGGCCATTCCTGCGGAGGCATGACCGCCATGGCACGACAACGAGCGTTGATCACCGGTGCCTCAGCGGGCATCGGCGCCGAGCTGGCCAGAATATTCGCCGCCAACGGATATGACCTGATCCTGGTGGCGCGGCGTGAAGACAAACTGAATGCGCTTCGCGATGAACTGGCGGGCTCCGGCGCCGAGATCGTCGTGATCGCGCGAGACCTGTCGCTGAAGACCGCCGCCAAGTCGCTAGGTCAGGACGTGAAGAGCTGCAATCTCCACGTCGACGTGCTCGTGAACAACGCCGGCGTTGCCTACGCGGGCGCGTTCGCGGCAATGGACGCCGATGCCGTGCAGCGGATGGTGTTGCTGAATGCCGCGGCGCTCGCGAGCCTGACGCGCCTGTTCGTCACGGACATGGTCGCGCGCGGTTCGGGCCGCATTCTGAACGTCTCGTCGTTGTCGGCATTTCAAGCGGTGCCGAGTATGTCGTTGTACGCCGCGACCAAAGCCTTCGTTCTATCTTTCACCGAGGGTTTGGCGGAAGAACTACGCGGCACCGGGGTGAGCGTCACGGCGCTGTGTCCCGGTTTCACCGACACAGAGATGGTGAGCGGCATCGCGCACGCTGGCGGTTCGGTGCGCGAACTACCTGCGTTCATGATCAGCGACGTCAAGGCGGTCGCCAAAGAAGGCTACGACGCCTGCATCAAAGGGGAGATCGTGCGCGTGCCGGGATTCGCGAATCAAATGTCGGCGCTGTGGAGTCAAACGCAGCCGCGCTGGCTCGTCAGAACACTCAGCGGCATGATCGGCCGGCAACTGCTGAAGCCGTAAAGGGGTCAAAGTTACGCTGACCCTTCTTCTCCTAAAGATCGACCCAACCGAAACCGTGTCGTTGCGTCGCGAAGCGCAGCCGCGGTAGCCGCTCGCGCAACTTGGCGAACGCCGCGCCGAGCCGTTGTGCGCAATTGTTCTGCTCGCTGATGTGACCGATCACGACTTCTCGCATGTCGTCACAGCCGATCTCATCGAGTAGCGCAACCGTCTGCTCGTTCGATAGATGACCGAGATCGCTCGCAATGCGTCGTTTCAGATGCGGCGGATACGTTCCGTTCCACAACATGCTTCGATCGTGATTGGCTTCTACAAGCAGTGCGTTGCAGCGCCGATAGACGTCGCGCACGTGCGCCGTGATATGCCCGATGTCGGTCAGCACCCCGACGCTCACGCCGTCCCCGTCGAACACGAATTGCGTCGGTTCGCGCGCATCGTGCGGCACCGCGACCGGTGTCACTCGGATGCCGCCAATCGCGAAATCCCGGTGCGCGTCGAACGCGCGCACGTCGATGTCGCCCCAGCCGACGAGTCCGCGCCGCGTACCGTGAGACACGTACACCGGTAGCCTATGGTGCCGCGCCAACGGCGCAACGCCTTGAATGTGATCGCTGTGTTCGTGGGTGACCAGAATCGCTGCGAGATCTTCCGGTACCAGTCCGAGGCGCGCGAGGCGCACACATGTCTGCTTCAGCGTGAAACCGCAATCCACGAGCAGCCGCGCACCACCGAGACAAACCACCGTGCCGTTGCCACGACTGCCGCTGCCGAGCGATGCCAGCGCCGCGCCGCGCGCCGGGGCAAAGGAAATCGGCAGCTGGTCGGTGAGGCCCGCTATGTCGCGAACTCGCGAACCATGATCAGAATCTGCTCTGCCAGGTCTGGGGACGTGCGTTTGCCGTTTTCGTCGAACACCACCAAATCGAAACCGGGCTTTTTCGGTTCCATCAGCAGCGTGACCTTGCGTTTGTTCTCGTGGCGAAACCAACGTGTCCAGATCGACGGCTTCTCTTCCTGGTTCAACATCTGGTCCGTCACGGTGACGTAGAACACGCCGGCGGAGCGATCGACATCGGTTACGTCGAGTTTCGCCTCGTGCAACGCCTGATTGACCGTTACCCAGGCCCGCTCGAAATCCAGGTTCAGACGCAACACCGGCAAGTCGGATGTGTCGCGCTGCAAATCCGCCTTGCTCTGTGTGCTGATGTTGCGTGCCGCATACGAAATGCTCGCATCGGCGACGTTGGCCGCAATGTATCCGCCCAGTTCGTTCAACAGTTGCGATTCCACTTCCAGAATATCCGATTTCGGCGGCATCGCGTCCTGCGGCAGCGTCCTGCTGTCGTTCTCGTAACGCAGGTGAATCTCCGTACTGCGGTCGCGAATACCCGGTTCGACGAGCACCATCACGCGATCGTGCCCGGTTGCGAGCCCCGCCGACTTCTTGCCGTCGGCGATCGACAGCCGGACGACGTCACGTGCGGCCTTATCCGAAACCGTCAGCCATTCGGTGTCGATTCGGCCATTCTTCGGTTGCTCCATCGCGATGGCCACACCATTGTCGGCAAAGAATTGCTTCACCTTCGGCCACACCACCGCCGGCGGCTGCGGAATCAGCAGCCATCGCTGATCGCCGAGCTTCTGAATCCGCACACCCTTAGATTCTTCGCGCGCGTAGATCGCGTCGGGCCGCGGCGCCCCGCCTTCGAAATTGATGCGGCGTTGCGCGGACGAAATCGTCGGTATCGGCATCGAGTTCTGAATCGCGATGGTCGAGAGATTGTCGGGAACGATCAGCGGCGGTTTTTCAGTCGCCTTGAGAAAGTCGTGGCTCCGATCGACAAAAAAGCCTTTGTCGTCGCTCATCCAACCGCACCCTGCGCTCAGCAGCGTGCTGACGAGTAAAGTGAGGCGCGTGCCTTCGCGTATCAAGCGATTGCCCCGACGGCGCGCAGGCGACGTTCCAATTCACCCCGATTACCCTGCGACATCGGCAGCATCGGCAACCGGATGCCGGTGTCGATCCTGTCCATCAGATGCAGCGCCCACTTGACCGGTTGAGGACTCGTTTCGACGAACAGAATCTCGTGGATCGGCTGCAGGCGCGCATCGATCTCAAGCGCACGCTCGGTGTCGCCTTCGAGATAGGCAGATACGAACTGAGCCATTTCGCGAGGCAGAACGTTGGCTGTCACTGAAATCGTACCCACGGCGCCGAGTTTCAACATGTCGAGCGTCTGCGCATCCTCCCCCGACAGCACGATGAAATCGGCCGCGCAGCGCTCGCGAATCTCTGCAACGCGCCGCGCGTCACCACACGCCTCTTTGATCCCGATGATGTTGTCGATCACAGCCAGCCGCCCCACCGTTTCCGCTTTCATGTCGCAGGCGGTTCGGCCCGGCACGTTGTACAACAGTTGCGGAATATCGACCGCAGAGGCAATCGCCTTGTAGTGCTGATACAACCCCTCCTGGGTCGGCTTGTTGTAGTACGGCGTCACCAGCAGACACGCATCGGCTCCAGCGCGTGCGGCGGCACGCGTCCATTCGATTGCTTCGGCGGTGGCATTTGCGCCGGTACCGGCGATCACCGGAATCTGTTTGGCGACGCGCACGACCGTGCGATCGATGACTTTGATGTGTTCATCGACGTTGAGTGTCGCGGACTCGCCGGTTGTGCCCATCGGTACGATGCCGTGAGTGCCCGATTCGAGATGCCAGTCGATGAGACGATCCAACGCCGGCCAATCGATCTCGCCAGAGCGCTGCATCGGCGTCACCAGGGCGACAATGCTGCCCGCAAGCATGAGAATTTCCTGATGTAAATGGCGGGCTAAGGATACTGACGGGCCCGACCCCGCACCAGAGGCGTGTCGGATCGATTCACGAACCCTTCTTGCGCAGCAGATACTCGAAACGCCCGTCGATGTGCGTCGAGTCCAGCAGTGCGTTGCCACTCTGCTGGGCAAACACCTCGAAATCGCGCACCGAGCCCGGGTCCGTCGCGATCACGCGCAGCAGCGCACCCGGCGCGAGCCCGTTCAACGCCTGCTTTGCTTTCAGCAGCGGCATTGGGCAATTGAGTCCGCAGACGTCGAGCACGATGGGTTCCAGCTGGGGTTGTGGCTCGCGGTCCGATTCAGCCATCGTCGATTCTTGGCATATGAGGTGCGCGTGAGTATTGCACACACGCGTTGCGCGCGGGCCCGTTCCGCCTGATGCGCGGGGTCGCGGCCGCGGCCCGTTGAACTAACACGGCGCGCCGCAGCCACAGTCATACCAGGTTCTCGACAGGTCCAGCGTACTGGATTTGCCGGTATTTTCAGTATGATGCAGACATGCGCGTGCGCCGAAAGATCCACCTGCTGATGCTTGCTGCGATGTGCTTCAACGTCGCCGCCAACGCAACCGTGAACAGCGAGCTGCCCGAACTCGGCGACAGTTCGTCCGGCATCGTGTCGCTGCAGATGGAACAGGAAATCGGCAAGCAGCTGTTGCGCCAGGTGCATGCGTCAGTGCCGACAATCAGCGATCCGGTGCTGAAGTACTACACCGAAACACAACTCTACAAGCTCGCCGAACATTCCGAATTGAAGAACACGCAGCTGTATCCGGTCTTGATCGACTCATCGGAGGTCAACGCGTTCGCGGCACCGGGCGGCGTCGTCGGCATCAACCTCGGGCTCTATCTCGCCGCGCAGGACATCGACGAATACTCGGCTGTGCTGGCCCACGAGCTTGCGCACCTGAGTCAGCGCCATTTCGCGCGGCAGATCGAGATGCAGCAACAATCGACCTTGCCCTACCTGGCGGCGATGCTTGCATCCATCGTCGTTGCGGCCACCGCCGGCGCCAATGCAGGTATGGCGGCAATGTCGGCCACGCAAGCCGCCGCGCAGCAGAATCAATTGCAGTTCTCGCGCGAGCGCGAAGCCGAAGCCGACCGCATCGGCATCAATACGCTCGCCGCCGCCGGTCTCGATCCGGGCGCGATGGCGAAGATGTTCGAACAAATGCAACGTGCCTATCGGTTCAGCGCGCAGCCGCCCGAGTTTCTGTTGACGCACCCGGTCACCGAGACGCGCATTTCCTACGCGCGCGACAAGGCGGCACAGTACCCGCGGAAGCTGTACCCGGGCTCGCCCGAGTTCCAGATGATGCGCGCGCGCGCGATGGTGTACTACGCGCCGACCGCGCAACAGGCGGTTGCGCAGTTCAAGGCGCTCGTCGAACACACGAACGGGGCGGACTGGGCATATTATGGCCTGGTGCTCGCACTCGAACGCGCCGGTGAGCACGACAATGCGCTCGATACCGCCAAACCGCTGCTCGCGAAGCACAAGGATTCGCTGCTCTACATGGCAACTGAAGGTCAACTGCTGATCGGCGCGCAACGCTATCAGGAGGCGATCGATCTGTTGACGGCGCAGCTCGCGATCAATCCAGGCAACAAGCCGCTGTCGGTCTACTACGCGCAGGCGCTGCGCGGCGACAAGCGCTATCGCGAGGCCGAGGCGGTGCTGCTGGCGCAGTCGATCAAATATCCCGACGACGTCGACATCTGGTACGACCTCGCCGAAACGGCCGGCCTCGCCGGCGACATCGTGCAGGTGCATCTGGCGCGCGCCGAATACTTCGTTCGCGTTGGCAATCTGCAGAAGAGCATCCAGCATCTCGAATACGCGCGCGGCCTCGTCAGCCGCGACAACTACCGCCTCACCGCAATGCTGGATCAGCGCATCCGGGACCTCAGCGAAGAACTGGCCGAAAGCCAGAAGCGAAGCTGAAGCACGGGGGTTGGAGTCACTCTGACCGCTGCGCGGCTCAGACCGGCTTCGGAAAATCCAGCATTCGCTGCAACGGCACCATCGCACGCCGGCCGATCTCGGGATCGACGAGAATCTCGTTGTTCTCGCGCGCCAACGATTCCTTCAGTTCGCGCAGTTGGTTCATCGCCATCCACGGACAATGTGCGCAGCTGCGGCAGGTGGCGCCCTCACCATGAGTCGGCGCTTCGATGAAGCGCTTGTTCGGCGCTTCCTTGCGCATCTTGTGAAAGATGCCGCGGTCGGTCGCGACGATGAACAGCTTGTGCGGTAACGTCCTTGCGGCTTTGATCAGCGCGCTCGTCGAACCGACCGCGTCGGCAAGTTCGATCACCTGCGCCGGACTCTCCGGATGCACCAGCACGCCGGCATCGGGAAAAATCGCCTTCAGGTCCATCAGGCCCTTGAATTTGAATTCCTCGTGGACGACACAGGCCCCGTTCCACAACAACATGTCGGCGCCGGTTTGAGTCTGGATGTAGTGGCCGAGGTATTTGTCCGGCGCCCACAGAATCTTTTCACCTTTCGCAGCGAGGTGTTCGACGATCGCCAGGCCGATGCTGGACGTCACGACCCAGTCCGACAACGCCTTCACGCGCGCCGACGTATTCGCATAGACCACCACGGTGCGGTCTGTGTTCGCGTTGCAGAACGCCTCGAATTCGTCCGGCGGACAGCCGAGGTCGAGCGAACATTCGGCTTTCAGACTCGGCATCAACACGCGCTTTTCGGGCGACAGGATTTTTGCGGTCTCACCCATGAAGCGCACGCCCGCCACCACCAGCGTCGTCGCAGCGTGATCGCGCCCGAAGCGCGCCATTTCGAGTGAGTCGGCCACACAGCCGCCGGTCTCTTCGGCGAGGTCCTGGATGTCGCCGTCCACGTAGTAGTGCGACACCAGCACCGCGTTTTTCTCCGCGAGCAGCGCGATGATCTCTCGCTTCAGTTGCTGCCGTTCGGCGGCATCGATCACCGGCGGTTCGAACAGCGGCACACGTTCACGTGGCAATGCATGATCAGCCAGATTCGTCATTTGCCGTGCGTATTTGCTTGCATGGGTGTCAGTCTACCATGTAGAACCTCGCTTCCAGTCGAGCCGAGCCATGTCGAGCATCTGCTTCCTGACGAGTACCGGCGGCGTCCCCCGCAACGACAATCATCGGCGTCTGCCCGCTGCGTTCGAAGACGCTGGTTGGAACGTGGCCCGCGCCGATCACGACGACGTGCGCTTGTCCGGCCGCGCTGTCTGCATTGCACCCGACGACACGCCGCTTTCGCAATTCGATCTGATCTGGCCGATCGGTCTCGGCGCGCGCAATACGTTCCTAGACCGCATGCAATTGCTGGCCCTACTCGATCAACACCGCTTCGTCACCGGGGCGCGCGCATTGATGATGCATCATGCGAAGTACGCGCTCTCACTCGGCCCGCTCGCAGCCCACCATCCGCAAACCTATGCGAGTTGCGACCCGGCGTGGCTGCGGCAAATCATCGCGACAGGCGGCGACTGGATCGTCAAACCCGCGGCCGCGAGCTTCGGACGCGACGTCTACCGCGTGCATGCGAGCGAACCCAATCTCGGTGTGATTCTCGACGCGTTGACCGGACACGGCGGATCGCAATACTGCCTGCTGCAGCGGTACATTCACGAGATTTCGCGTGGCGAGACGCGCGTGCTGCTCGCCGAAGGTGTCCTGATCGGTGCGTATCTGCGCCGAGCCGGCGCAGATCATCGAGCCAATCTCGTCCTCGACGGCCGCGCCGAGGCCGTCACACTGCGTGCCGACGAAGTCACACTCGCGACCACCGCGGCACGACATCTACTCGAACACGGCATCCGATTCGTCGCCGTCGACATCGCCTATCCGTGGATCGTCGAATTCAACATCGCCAACCCCGGCGGTCTGGAAACGATCGAACGCGTGACCGGCGAGAATCTCGCGCCACGTGTCGTCAAGGCAATTGCCGGAGGGTCAGAGCGACTCTGACGCTCCGGCCATTCACGGCGTCCCGCCATCCACCCGCACCAGGGTGCCACTGGTGAAGCTCGCGGACGGACTCGCCAGATACAACGCCGCGCCGACGATCTCGTTCGGTTCGCCGCCGCGCTTCAGCGCCAATCGCGGCGCCTGACTTTTTTCGAATGCATCCATGTCCCAGGCCTTCGAGATATCGGTCAGGAACGGGCCGGCCACGACGCAGTTCACTCGCACGTGCGGACCGTACGCGAACGCGAACGAGCGCGTGATCGCATTCAGTCCGGCCTTCGCCGCGCCGTACGGCTCCGACGTCGGGCTCGGATTCAGCGAAGCGGTGCTCGAGATGTTGATGATCGATCCCCCCTCGCCCTTCGCCATCCGGCTGCCGACGATTGCCGACAGGCGAAACGGTCCTTTCAGATTGAGCCCAACGACCTTGTCGAACAGTTCTTCCGACATCTCTTCCAGTGATGGATACAGCGGCGACATACCGGCGTTGTTGATCAGCACATCGATCTTGCCGAAGCGTTCGTAAGCCGCATCGGCCAGCTTGCCGACCTCGTCCCAGTGCCCCACGTGGCAGGCGATCGGCAGGGCCTTCCGGCCGAGTTTTTCGACCTCGCGCGCAACGTCCTCGCACGCGGGCAGTTTGCGGCTGGCGACCACCACATCGGCGCCGCGTTCGGCGAATGCGAGCACCATCTGCCGCCCCAGACCGCGGCTGCCGCCGGTGACGAGCACCACCTTGCCTGTGAAATCGAACAACGGATCCATCAATTCGCCTCCAATCGCATCTCGAGTTGTATCGCGCCGCCCGGTCTATCTGTTGGGCTGCTTGTGGGGCACGGCAACAGCCTGTTCCTTGGCCCAGCGATAGTCAGCCTTGCCGCTGGGACTGCGCACGATCGCATCGCGATAGACGTAGGCTTTCGGCAACTTGTAGCGCGCGATGTGTTTGGCGCACTCCTGGGTCAGCTCAGCGTCAGTCGCCGGCACGCCGGCGCGCAACTGCACCACGGCAACCACCTCCTGGCCCCAGCGTTCACTGGGCCGGCCCGCCACCACCGCGTCGTACACCGCCGGGTGCTGTTTCAATGCGTGCTCCACTTCCTCGGCGAAAATCTTCTCGCCGCCGGAGTTGATCGTCACCGAATCGCGGCCGTGCAGTTCGATGCTGCCGTCGGCGAGGTGCCGCGCGCGATCGCCGGGCACCGCGAACCGCGTTTCACCGATCATGACGAACGTGCGCTCGGTCTTTGCCGCGTCGTCGAGGTAGCCGAGCGGCACATAGCCGCGCTTCGCCCACCAGCCCATGCCATCGTGTCCCGGCGCCAACACCTGCGTCATCGCTTCGTCGACAACGACGTTGTCCGGGCCGGGAACGAACTTACCGGTACTCGCGCCCGTCTCTCTGTTGCTGATCTGCAAGCCCTGTCCGCCCGCCTCCGACGAACCGAGGCCATCGACGATCACCACGTTCGGCAACAGATCGAGAATCTCGGCTTTGATCGACGCGTTCAGCGGTGCGCCGCCCGACAGGATGATGCCCAGGCTCGACAGGTCGTATGTGCCGGCGCGGATCGCATCGACTATCGGCCGCGCGAACGCGTCGCCGACAATCTGCAGAAAGTTGATCTTCTCGCGTTCGATCAGCGACAGGATGTCGTGCGGATCGAGCCGCTCGACATCGCTCTGCACATATACAGTGTTGCCCTGATTCAGCGCCGACAGCGCGACCCAGTGGCCAGCGCCGTGCATGTACGGCGCCGCCGGAAACGTCTTCATGCTGAGTGCTTTCGCGCGCTCGACGTAGGCATCGAACGTTTCCAGAATGCGACCATCAGCAGCACGCCCGCCGAGCGCGGCGACCAGTATGTCGGCCTGACGCCACAACACGCCCTTCGGCATCCCGGTGGTGCCGCCGGTGTAGAGAATGTACAGATCATCCGGTGACGCTTCGACATCCGGCTTGTCAGCGGAACTCTGCGCCAGCGCCGCTTCGTAGTCGACCGCGCCGGGCAATAGCGCCGCACCCGACTCGTCGGCCACCTGGATGAATACCTCTAACGAAGGTACCTTGTCGCGCACCGCGGCGACGCGCGCAGCAAAGTTCGCGTGGTAGATGATCGCGCGCGCGCGGGCGTTGTTCAGCAGATAGACGAGTTCTTCCTCGACGTAACGGTAGTTGACGTTGAATGGCGCAACGCGCGCCTTGTAGCCGCCGATCATCCCTTCGAGATATTCGTTGCCGTTGAACAGATACAGCGCCAGTTGATCCTGGCCCGACTCCCAGCGGTTCAATTCCGAGCGCGGCTTGTGTACGCCGAGGCCGCGCGAGATCAGATAGTTCGCGAGCCGTCGCGTGCGTTCGTTGAACCGCCCGAACGTGATTCGACGATTGCGAAACACGATGGCTTCCTTATCGGGAAATGCCGCTGCGATGGCTTCGTTGACTGCGGCGATATTGAACATGATTGCGACCGTGGATTGCGGATCGATCATGCTGCCCGCGTAGCCGGTGCAAGTAAACCGATCGGGTGGCGCCCCGCCCTACGCATGGCTACCCTTGCCCGAAGCCAATCGATACGGAGCGAACCGCATGCAATTGATCCTCGTCCGCCATGCGTTGCCGGAGCGTCAGCAGGTCACCTCGGGCACTGCGGATCCGGCGCTGTCGGGCGTCGGTATCGAGCAGGCGACGAAAGTGGCGCAGTGGCTGTCGGCCGAGCAGATCGACACCGTCTATGCCAGCCCGATGCGCCGCGCGAAACAGACCGCCGAGGCGTACGCGGCGCTCAGCGGCCACGCGATCCAGTTCCACGAGGGTCTAGTCGAATTCGACCGTCACACGTCGAGCTACATCCCGATGGAGGAACTCAAGCGCACCGACTACGCGGCGTGGAAGGCGTTCGTCGACGGCCGCTACAATGAGGAGGTCGACATCCTCGGGTTCCAGGACACCGTCGTGCGCGCGTTGGAATCGATCATCGCAAAGCACCTGGGCGAACAGGTCGCGGTGTTCTGCCACGGCGGTGTCATCAACGTGTGGGCCGCGCATGTGCTGAAGATGGTGCCGCGGCTGTTCTTCGATCCGAATTACACCAGCATCAACCGCTTTCTGTGCGCCCGCACCGGCGAGCGCAACATCGTCACCCTGAACGAAACGGCGCATTTGCGCGGCTGATATTCGGGCCAGCTTGCCTTCGTGGTCCATTTCCATAGACTGTTGCGTCGCACAAAATCAGACACATACCCAAACACATATTGAGGGAGGACATTTCATGGGAATGCTCGATGGTAAGGTTGCACTGGTCACCGGCGCGGGCGGCGGGCTGGGGCGCGCCCACGCGCTGTTGTTGGCGAAGGAAGGCGCGTCGGTGGTCGTGAACGATCTGGGCGGTGCGCGCGACGGCAGCGGTGCCAGCCACAACATGGCAGATCACGTGGTCGAGGAAATCAAAGCGGCTGGCGGCAAAGCGGTTGCCGACTACGGCTCGGTCGCAGAACCGGCCCAGGCCAAGGCGATGGTGCAAGCGGCCGTCAAGCATTTCGGCAAGCTCGACATCTGCATCAACAACGCCGGCATCCTGCGCGACAAGTCGTTCAAGAACATGACCGACGAGATGTGGGACATCATCATCAGCGTGCATCTGCGCGGCACCTATCTGGTGACGAAAGCGGCCTATGATCAGATGCTCGAGCAGAACCACGGCGGACGCATCATCATGACGAGTTCCACGTCCGGCCTGCTCGGCAACTTCGGCCAGACCAACTATGGCGCGGCGAAAGCGGCCACCGCCGGTTTCATGCGCTGCCTGTGGCTCGAGGGCATGAAGTACGGCATCACCGTGAACATTCTCGCGCCGACCGCGATGTCGCGGCTGACCGAAGACATTTTGCCGGAGCAGGCGAAGGACGCGTTTCCGCCAGAGAAAGTCTCGCCCGCCGTGGTGTGGCTGTGCACCGACGAAGCGAAGGAGGTGACAGGCCGTCAGTTCCTCGTCGCCGGCAACAACGTTTCGTTGCTGTCGTGGCAACTCACGCCGATCGCGTCGAAAGACCAAAATGACGCACCGTGGGACGTCGAGACGATCGGCGAAAAAATCCTCACCAGCAAGGAGAAGTGGCCGCCCATCAATCCGATGCGCGGCTAGCCCATCGTGGCGGGGCCGCTGGCCGGCTTTTCGGTTCTCGATCTGTCGGCCGTCGTCTCCGGGCCGATGGCCGCTGCGCTGCTCGCCGATCAAGGCGCTTCCGTCATCAAAGTGGAGCGCCTCGGCGGCGACATTCAGCGGCATGTCGGCAGCCGGCGCAACGGATTCTCCGGCTTTTTTCACATCATCAATCGTGGCAAACGCTCGATTGCGCTCGACCTCGGCACCGCAGAGGGTCGCACCATCGTGGAACGGTTGGCGCAATCCGCAGATGTCGTGATCCAGAACTTTCGCCCTGGCGTGATCGGCCGGCTCGGCTTGGGCTATGAACACCTCAGCACACTGAATCCGAAGCTCGTCTATCTGTCGATCAGCGGTTTTGGCCAGACCGGACCACGTGCCGTTGAGCGTGCGTACGATCCGATCATTCAGTTCTATTCCGGCATCGCGGCGACGCAGGGGCGCATTCATCCTGAACATCCGCAACAACCCGAGCAGGTCAACCAGTTGATCCTCGACAAGCTGACCGCGTACACCGGTTGTCAGGCGATCACCGCGGCGCTGCTCGAGCGCTCCAGGAGCGGTACGGGGCAGCACATCGAACTGTCGATGCTCGACACCGCGATTGCATTTCTGTGGCCGGACACCGCTGCGGATCTGATTCTGCAGGGCGACGGGGTCGACGCGCGTCCACCGATCGGCGCGTCGGGGCACGTCGCCGAATTCAAGGACGGCTGGGGTACCACGATGACCCTGTCCGACGACGAGTTCCACGGCATGTGCCGCGCCTACGGTTGCGGGCACATTGCACAGGACCCACGCTTTGCGACACTTCAGGCTCGTCAGAGCAATCGTGCCGCGCTGATCGATATGATGCACAACGACCTCGCACCTGCCGCGAGAGAACTAACACTCGCCGAGGCCGCCGCGCGCTTCGAAGCCGAAGACGTGCCGTTTGCGCGAGCGCGCAGATTGACCGAACTCCACGAGGATCCACAGATCGTCCACAACGATGTATTCGGCACGGTGGCGCATCCAGTGGCTGGCATGTTGCGCCAGGCGCGGCCCGCGCCGCGCTTCGGCCGAACGCCGGTTGCGTCTGGCTCGCCGGCGCCGGTCTCGGGCCAACATACGCGGGAGATTCTCGCGGAGATCGGCTTCGCTGATTGCACCGAAGACTGGCTTGCGCGCGGGATCGTAGCGGCCGCCGAAATCTGAACACCAAATCGACGAGTCTGGAGACGCGATGAATTTTGGCTTTACCGAAGAACAGGAACTGTTGCGCGACCAGGTGCGCCGATTCATGCAGGACGCCTGTCCGCTGAGCCAGGTGCGCGACGTGATGAAAAGCCAGACCGGTACGTCCCCTTCGCTGTGGCGTCAGGCAGCCGAACTCGGCTGGCTCGGGCTCGTCATTCCGGAGCGCTTCGGCGGTGTAGGCCTGAAGTGGGTGGACCTGACCGTGGTACTGGAAGAAACCGGCCGCGGTCTGTCGCCGCTGCCGATCCTGTCTCAGACGCTCGCCGCGACGGCCCTGTTGCGCTGCGGAAGCGCGAGCCAACAGCAGAAATTCCTACCTGGCCTCGCCGACGGCAGCTGCGTTGCCACTCTCGCGTTGTACGACGAGCCGAACTGGATTCATCCCGACGCCGTGAAGTTGACTTTGGCCGATGGACGTTTGACCGGTACCAAACCGTTCGTCGCCGACGCAGCCGCAGCTGATCTTTTCATCGTGGCCTGCCGCACCGGCGCCCACTTCAAGCTCGCGATCATCGAACGCGACGCACCCGGCGTCAGCGTCGCCGTACAGCCGATGGTCGACGAGACCAAGCGTATCGGCACGCTGACGTTGGATGTCGCGCTCGACGCAATGCACTTGATGCCGCTCGCGATCGAAGACCTCGCGTTTCTGTCGGATTGCGGCGCCGTCGCGGTCACCGCGGAATCCGTCGGCGCCGCCGAAGCCGCGCTTGCGATGACAACCGCCTACGCCAAGGAACGTATTCAGTTCGGCAATCCGATCGGCAAATATCAGGGCGTCAAGCACCGCCTCGCCGAAATGTTTGTCGATATCGAGTCGTTCAAGTCGCTGTCCTATTATGCCGCTTGGACCGTAGACGACGCGCCGCAGGAACTCCCCCGCGCTGCATCGTTGGCAAAGGCGTATGCGAGTGACGCGTTCGCGCGCATCGGCATCGACGGCGTTCAGTTGCACGGCGCCATCGGCTTCACCGCCGAATACGACATTCAGCTCTACCTGAAACGCTCGAAGTGGGCACGGCCGATGTACGGCGACTCGGACCACCACTACGAACGTGTTGCCGCACTGGGAGGTTTGTAATGGATTTCGAATTTTCACCGGACGAGCAAGCGTTTCGCGACGAGGTTCGCGCCTTTCTCGACACAAACCTGCCGCCACCGAAGCAACGCGGCGGCGACTTTCTCACCAACTGGCTCACGAAGGTGCGCGAGAAACGCTGGGTCGGCTTCGCGTGGCCGCAAGATGTCGGCGGCGGCAACGGTTCCATCGCCGAACAGGCGATCCTGAAAGAAGAGATGGCGCTCGCCAAAGCGCCACCGCTCGGCACGTCGTTCATGGGCTTGGCCTGGGTCGGCCCCGGCATCATTCAGTACGGCACCGCGGAACAGAAGCAACGCTTCATTCCGGACATCCTCGATTCGAAAGTCAGTTGGTGCACCGGATATTCGGAGCCGAACTACGGCAGCGACCTGGCGTCGATCCAGACCAAAGCCGTGTGCCACGGCGATCACTATGTCGTCAACGGTCAGAAGATCTGGACCACCGGCGCACCGTGGGCCGACTGGATCATTCTGCTGGTGCGCACCGATTTCGCGCCAAAGGTGAAGCACGAAGGCATCACCTGCCTGCTGGTCGACATGAAGACGAAAGGCGTCGAAGTGCGGCCGATCGAGAACATGGCAGGCGACCGACATTTCGCGGAGGTGTTCTTCACCGACGTCAAAGTGCCGGTGGAGAACCGCCTCGGCGAAGAAGGTAAAGGCTGGGCGGTGACCGTGTCGGCGCTGGCCAACGAACGCTCGAGCATCGGCGAAGTGACACAGATGTTCGACAAACTCGACACGCTGAAGGAACTCGTCAAGAAGACGCGCCGTAACGGCCGTCCGGCGGCGCAGGATCCAGCAGTGCGGCGCCGCATTGCGGAGTTCGACGCGAAGATCGCGGCGATGAAATACAACGGCCTTCGCTACCTGACGAAACAGTTGAAGGGCGAACCGCTGTCGAGCGAAACGTCAGTGAACAAGATGCACCGCGCCAGTCTCGAAGTGGACATGGACGATTTCGCGGTGTCGCTAACGGGCCAGGCCGGTCTCGAACTGAAGGATGGTGCCGAAGCGATCGACCGCGGAAAATGGGCGAAGGCGGCGCTGAACTGGCCGAACGTGGTCATCGGTGGCGGCACACCGAATATTCAGCGCAACATCATCGCCGAACGCATCCTGGGCCTGCCGAAAGACGGCAGCGACTGACGTGGCGATGAAGGCGCGCGCGCTCCTGCTGCTGATCGCATTGGCGCCATTGACGGCGCCGGCGGCGTGGGCCGGCGCGCCGTTGGTGATCGTGATGTCGTGGGACGGTATGCGCTGGGACTACCCGGACCGCGCGCAGTTTCCAGGGCTCACGCGAATGCAGACCGGCGGCTTGCGTGCGGAAAAGCTCATCGCGGGCTGGCCGTCGTCGACATTCCCCGGTCACGTGACGTTGGCGACCGGCGCGTGGGCCGACGGCCACGGCATCGTCGACAACGAATTTCTCGACCGCAAACGTGGCCACTTTGCTTATTCGAGTGACGCGAGTTGGGTGGCGGCGGAACCGTTGTGGATCGCCGCCGAACGCCAGGGCATTCGATCGGCGACCTACTACTGGGTGGGTTCCGAGACCGATTGGCACGGCCAACATCAAAGCTACCGGATCGCGCCGTTCAATCCCGATACGCCGGAGAACGTCAAAGTCGACCAGATGCTCGCATGGATCGACCTATCCGCCGATCAACGCCCCGGCCTGATCATGGCGTACTGGCACGGCGCCGACACCGTCGGCCACCGCCGCGGCCCGGACAGCGACGAAATCGACAAGCAGATCGACAACCAGGACGCGCAACTGGTGCGGCTGCTCGACGGTATCGACACGCGGCATCTGTGGCCTGACACGACCGTGCTGTTGGTCAGCGACCACGGCATGACGAACCTGCACAGTTTCTTCGACATGGCCGGCTTTCTCACCGACCACGGTTTTGCAGCACGCGTCTTCGGCGGTCCCGGCGTGATGCAGATCTTCATGAACGATCCCAAACAGATCGACGGCGCGTTTGCACTGCTGTCGGCACACAAGCCGTTCACGGTGTATCGCGGCGCGGAGTTGCCCGAGCGCTATCATCTGAAATACCCCGATCGTACCGGCGATCTCGTGGTGATCAGCGATCCATCCACGCCGCTGTGGTACCCCGCCTGGTGGGTTCGCACGACGTTCAAGGTGCTTGGCGCGGTGGCCGACATTCATCCGGGCAGCCACGGCTTCGATCCGAACCTGCCCGACATGGGCGCGATGATGCTTGCAATGGGCCGCGGGGTACCGAAAGGCGCGCGAATCGGCCCGGTGCCGATGATCGACATCGCGCCCACCGTAGCGAAACTGCTGGGAATCGACCCGCCGAAACAGTCGATTGGGGTGGCGGTTCCGCAGATCGGCCCGTAGCGGATCGATCCAGCCCGTCAGTGCCCGAGCGCCGGGAACGCGCCGCGCAACCCCGTCACCAGCATGTCCATCGCGATGGCGGCCAGGATCAAACCCATGACACGCACCACGATGTTCATCCCCGACACGCCGATTCCGCGCTGCAGCGGCGTCGCGGCGCGAAACGCCACATAGACGATCGCCGCGTTCGCAACCACCACACCGATCAACGCACCCTTCTCGGCCCAATCCGCCGCCTCTTGCGCGAACACGATCGCCGTCGCCATCGCGCCGGGACCGGCGACAATTGGAATCGCCAGCGGCACCACGCCGGGACTGTCCTTCTGCGCGCCTTCGGCGTGCTCCACCGCCCCGCCATGCGCCGGAGACTGCTGCGCGCGCAGCATCGATAAGCCGATCATCAGCACCACCAGCCCGCCGGCCAGGCGCAGGTCGTCCACGTCGATACCAAAGAATTTGAGCAACGCGGAGCCCGCCACAACGCACAGCGCCAGCGTGATGGCTACGGCGATCGCAGTCGTCGCCGCCACCCGACCGCGGCCGGCCACGGTATCGCCTTGCGTCATCGACAAGAACAGCGCGGCATTGCCGATCGGGTTGACGATCGCGAGCAGGCCGACAAAAGCTTTCACCCATTCAACGTGCTGCACAAAACCCCCTTGAACACTTCTTGGACATTCGCACGCACCGAGAACGTCACGCGCCGATGACATTGAGTACCGCCTGGCGCCGCTCCACGCGGACCGCGTGCAGCGCGCGCTGCAGGGCTGGCCTCAATTCAGTGGCCGCGGTGACCCGTTCGCCGTAACCCCCTGACGCCTCGACATAGCGTTCGAGCGCGGGAATCGGCGCCAGATCCGACAATGATGGAGCGCCTTGGTCGCGCCAGTGACCGTCCGGATACACCAGTTGCGCCGCCAGGTCTACGGCGCCCCAGCGGGCGTTGTTGTAGACGATCGTCAGCACCGGCAATTTGTATCGGGCCGCGACGTGATGGCACGCGGCCGGATTCGCGAACAGATACGCGCCGTCGCCAATCAACGCAACGACCGTGCGTTGCGGCGCCGCGAGCTGCGCACCGAGCGCCGCCGGCAGCGCCCAACCCAGGCCGCCGGCAGACGATAGATAGAAGTAGGTCTGCGGATTGGTGCGCGCGAGCTGCGCCGGCGACGCCCAGTATTCGTTGAACATCACCGTATCGGCGTCCACTGCCTGATTCAGCGCGGACGCGACCACGTCGCGGCTGATCGGGCCAGTCACCGGCGCCGCAGGTTGCGCGCCCCTCAATTGTTTCGCCAGCGCCACGACGCGCTCGGATCGATCTGAATCGACGCGCCCGGCACGCGTTTCGAGAGCGACCGCCAGCGCAGTGATGAACGCGGCCGCGCTCGACGTCACCGACAGGTCCGCGCGATGGCTGCGCATCGGATAGCGCGAAAACGACGGATCGACACCAGCGTGGGCGATGAACGTGTCGTTACGCGGCGTCACGCCGCACGGCGTCCACGGCACGTCGCACTCGAGGAAACACAGCACATCCGCTACCTTGAAGACGGGTGCAAGCTGATGGCCAAGGTGCAACCGATGACCCACCGGGAAATTCAGATAGCGCGCCTGCTCCTCGGCATAACCGATCCCAAAGCGCTCACACAGGCGCACCAGCGGTGCCACGGCCTCCGGGTCGGCGCCGCTCGCAGTAGCCACGATCACCGGCATGCGTGCGTTGACAATTCGATCGGCGAGCTGCGCCACAGCGGCGGAGTCAGGCGCGGCTGCGGTCGGCGGCGGCGACACGTCAGTCATCGCGTCGGGCGCCGCCCGCGACGCGAGCACCTCACGCGGCAACATCAGATAGATCGGTCCTTTCGGTTCCGTCGACGCAATCGTGATCGCCCGATGCACCACGTCATCCACCTGGCGCGCGTCGCGCAGCTCGTAGTCCCACTTCACCAGTTCGCGCACCATGCCGGCCTGGTCGAACATCTCCTGGCCCCAATGGATGCGCATGTCGCGCGCGCCCAGCGCATCGCTTTCGAACAGCGGCGAGCGTCCGGCCGTCAGCAGAATCGGAATTCGATCGCGTGCGGCATTCATCAAGCCGCAGATCGCATTCGCGGTGCCAACGCTGACATGGACCATCAATGCCTGCGGCTTGCCGGTGACGAGATGGGCACCGTGCGCCATACCGATGCCGAGATTTTCGTGGGTGGCGATCACCGGTTCCGGAAACGGCGGCGTGTTCGTATCGTTGCAGCGCGCGTAGGCTTCGACCAACGGTGCGAAATCTGTCCCCGCATTGATGAACAAGCGCTCGATGCCGTGCGCGCGCAACGCCGCGAGGTAGTGTTCCGCAACTGTTTCGAACGGCGCTTCACGCGCCATAGAGCAGCACCGGTAAGCGTTCCTTTTGCCAATCTGCTTCGTCTTTCGACGCAAGCGTTTCCAGGTCACCGACGGTCGCCTGCGAATCGTCGACCCACTCGCGCAACAGCGGGCCGCCGTTGATCACGTCGACCGCAAGCCGCCCGACTTCATATTCATACTGAAAATCGCGCCATAGCGGATAGTCCGGCTGCAGCGAACGAATGGCTTTGAACGCCACCGCCATCAACCGCCACGGCCGAAATGCCGTATGGTCATAGCCTTCATCGTCGACATGGATCTGAATGCCGGCGCACGGCTTTCCAACGTGTTTGTGAAACGTCGGTTCGAACCAACATTCGCGCAGACGACAACCCTTCAGCCACTGCGGTGCGAGCTGTTCCATCTTCGCGCGCACCGCGCGGGCATCGATGTCCGGCGCGCCGAACAGTTCCAACGGGCGCGTCGTGCCACGTCCTTCGGACAACGTGGTGCCTTCGATCATCACGGTGCCCGCAAAACAACGCGCCATCGAGAGACTGGCCGCGTTGGGGCTGGGGTTGACCCAACTGCGTTGCTCGAGCGGCCAGCCGAATCCCGGCGAAGCGCCGGGCTGCCAATCGGTCATTTTGATCACGTCGTAGTCCACATCGAGCTTCAGCGTTTCAATGAACCAATGGCCGAGTTCGCCCAATGTCAGGCCATGACGCATCGGCAGCGGGCCGGCGCCGACGAAGCTCTGCCAGCCCTCGCGCAGACGTAGACCTTCTATTGGCCGACCCGACGGGTTCGGACGGTCGAGCACCCAGACGGTCTTGCCATGGCGCGCCGCCTCTTCGAGCACGTAGCGCAACGTCGTGACGAACGTGTAAATGCGGCAGCCGACATCCTGCAGATCCACCAACAACACATCGAAGGTGCTCATCATCGCGGCGGTGGGTCGGCGTTCATTGCCGTACAGGCTGAAGACAGGAATTCCGTGCACCGGATCGACGAAATCCGGCGTCTCGATCATGTTGTCCTGTTTGTCGCCCCGCAAGCCGTGTTGCGGGCCGAAGGCGGCGGTCAGGTTGATGTCCGGCGTTGCGGACAGCGCATCCAACGAGTGGACGAGGTCGCCGGCGACGGATGCGGGATGGGCGAGGAGCGCGACGCGGCGGCGGTTGAGGGCCGAGCGGAGCGCCGGTTCGTTCAGGAGGCGATCGATGCCGAACAACATTTTTTGACGACGATGGTTTCGATGAACACGCTATGCGACTCAATTCGCTTCAACGGAGCGCTGCTTCTGTCGAGTCCTCAATCGCTCCACAGTTCGGATCGTCGCAACTGTACCCATTCGACTACTCATTGTCGTGCGCGTCGGAGCACGCGGTGGAACCCTCGAGCGGTTCGCCACAACGTTCGCCAGTCGCTCGAGAATCGACCTCAGACCGTCTGAATGCGATCCCGGATCACCGACGCCCAATCACCCCATCCAACTGACGCACCTGCAACGGCGCACTCCACTTGACGAGGCGATTGCGCAGCGCACAGGCAAGCGGATGCGACCACTGCCCGATGTCACCAATCCGACGCGATTGCACGAGGACCGCGTTCGCGCGCGCAATCCGCTGCGTTTCATAGGTCAATAGCCCGGCGGAGACACCGTTTGCATCATCCAGCGCTGCGCCGAGCGCCACAGCGTCCTCCAGCGCCTGACATGCGCCCTGTCCGAGGTTCGGCGTCATCGCATGCGCGGCGTCGCCGAGCAACGCAACGCGCCCACACGTCCAGGCCGATAGCGGCGCGAGATCGTGGATGTCGTTCTGCAGAGTGGCGTCGGCTGGGGTGCGGTCGATCAACGTCTCGATTGGGTGATGCCAGCCACGAAACAGTTCTTTCAGATGAGCCTTGCGCCGTGTTACCGGCACGAGATCACCTTCTGCCGCGTTCTGCGTACAGAACCAGTACGCCCGACCGCGCCTCAGCGGCGCCAGCCCGAACCGCACACCCGCGCCCCACGACTCGCCCCAAAACGCTTCCGTTGACGTGTGCTCGAACGGTGCCACGCCCCGCCAAGCGGTGTAACCGGCATAGCGTGGCACGGACGCCGGGAACAGCTGTCGACGCAGTACGGAGTGAATGCCGTCGGCGCCAATCAATACATCAGCCTCCTCCACGGTGCCGTTGTCGAAATGCGCGGCCACGCCGTACTCGTCTTGCTCGAAGCGCTGAAATTCCGCGCCGAAGTGCAGACACTCCGCCGGCAACGCACGCGCGAGCAGCTGCTGCAGCTCCACGCGATGCGCGACGATCGTCGGCGTGCCGTAGCGTTCGCGCAGCGTTTCGCCGGATTGGTTGACCAGCAGTTCGCCATCCCAGGTGCGAATGCCGCCGCCGAGTTGGGAAACCGCCAACGCGTCCACCGCGTCTCCCACGCCAAGCCCACGCAATGCGCGCGTCGCATTCGGCCACAGCGCCAGACCTGCTCCGACCTCCGCCAACTCGAGCGCGCGCTCGAATACGCGCACCGAGTGACCCGCACGGATCAACGCGATGGCTACGGCGAGGCCGCCGATTCCGGCGCCGATGACGATGGCCTTCATTGAGCCGATCCGACTGCTGGAAAGACCCGAAGCGTATCAGTTCACGCGCGTTGACTGGCGTGTGGTTGAAACGCGTATTCCGGACCACCGGCCGCTCGTGGAACTCGATGCCCTTCTCAGGCAACCCGCCTCACCGCGCCACGGTTCTCACCCCCTTTCCGCATCGGGAGGGGCAACAACATCGGCACCTCCTTGCGATAGCGCCGGTACTGTTCGCCGAACGCATCGATCAGATCGTGCTCCTCCAAGACGATCGCGAGCAGCATGTAGCCGGTGGTGCCGATCGCGAACACGAGATGGCCGGCGGTCATGTCGGGCGTCGACCAGAATGCAATCAGGAAGCCGAGATACAGCGGGTGCCGCACGATGCGATACAGCAACGGCGTTCTGAACTGCTGCTCGGGGATCGCACGATTCATTGCTCGCGCGAACACCTGTCGCAAGCCGAACAGCTCGAAGTGATTGATGAGGAACGTGCTCCCGAACACCATCGCCCAACCGATCCAGTAGCCGGCGTTCAGCACGAAGCGGCCGGGGTCGTTGTCGATCGTCCAGACGCGCGTCGGAATCGGTTGCCATTGCCAATACAACAGCATCAATGCGGCGCTCGCAAAAATCACATAGGTACTGCGTTCCACCGACATCGGCACCAGGCGTGTCCACCAGCGCTTGAACGCCGGCCGCGCCATCACACTGTGCTGTACGGCAAACAACGCCAGCAGCGCGATGTCGATATTGAGTGTCGAAAGCAGCGATCCGGTGCTGCCGGAATCGATCGACTTGGACACCCACAGGTTGCCGACGAAGCCGATCGCATACAGGATCGTCGCGAAAAAAAACGCATACGCAAACAGACCGTAAAGCACGGCGACGATGCCGCCGCTCAAGCTCTGACGCATGGTCGTGATGGGGCATGTGGACATTTGATCTTCTCCAAAAGGCGTCGCAACTGACGAATTGTCGTGGACGAATGCACGTTAAGATCGTGACGTTGAAACGAGCGTGGTAGCCCGCGTGGAAAAGCGCGCAAAACTCTCCGAATCCAACCGTCAGGCATCTGAATCCCGCCTGGAAGTGCGGTTACTCGGGGAGGTCGAACTGCGTCGGGACGGTGTTTCGCTGACCTTGCCGCCCTCACGGAAGGCGCGCGGATTGCTCGCCTACCTCGCCCTCGCGCCGCGCCCGGTGAGTCGCAGCGCGTTGTGTGAGCTGATGTGGGACGTTCCGAACGATCCGCGCAGCGAGCTGCGCTGGAGCTTGAGCAAGTTGCGCGGCGTTCTCGACACACCCGGCCGCGCCCGCGTTGTCGCGACTCGAGATACCGTCGCGTTCGACCTCAGCGATTGTTTCGTCGATACCATCGCGATACGCGATGCGCTGCAGACCGGCATAGAGACGCTCGATCGGCGGCAACTGCGTGGCCTGGCCGCGCTGTTCGTGGGCGAGTTTCTGGAAGACGTCGAGATCGACCGGCAGCCTTTGTTTTCAAGCTGGCTCGTCGCCCAGCGGCGCCGCCTTCACGCGTGCCGGGCTGCCATACTCGAGCGCCTGGCGCTTCACGCTCCACAGGATTCGCCGGAACTATTCGACGATCTCGACCAATGGCTTCAACTCGCGCCGCTGGACGCGGCCGCGCATGAGGCACTGCTACGCGCGCTGGCGTCGCACGGACGCATTCGCGACGGCGAGATGCATCTCGATGCGACGGTCGAACTATTCGAGTCCGAAGGCCTCGACAGCATGTCGATCCGCAGCGTCTGGCGAAGTGTACGAGGCCGCGAGTCGCCGCGCACCGACGTGCCGGGGGATGCGTCCCAGATCGGTTCCGCGGCAACGGACTCATCACGCCGCGCATCGATCGCAGTCATGCCGTTCGTCGACCGAACCGTGGGCAGCGATTCACGCGGCGAACTCGCAGAAAACCTCGCGCACGACATCATCACGCGCCTCGCGAAGCTGCGCATGATGTTCGTGATCGCGCACGGCAGCGTATTCGCATTGAGCGAACGCAACATCGGCCCGGAGGCGGCGGGGCGGATGCTCAACGTCGACTACGTCGCCAGTGGTTCGGTACAGCGGCGTGCCGAGCATATGGTGGTGACCACCGAACTGGTCGACACGCGCTCCGCGCGCATCATCTGGACCGACACGTTCGAGTATCGGTCGAGCGATGCTCTGATCGCGCTCGACGATATCGGCAACAGCATCGTTGCCGCAATAGCGCACGAGATCGAGGCGGCGGAGCGCAATCTCGCAATCCTGCGGCCGCCGAGTTCGCTGGATGCCTGGCAGGCGTATCACCGCGGTCTGTGGCATATGTATCGGTTCAATGCACGGGACAACGACGTGGCAGAGCAACTGCTGCAAACATCGGTGCGCCTTGATCCGACCTTTTCGCGCGCATACGCAGGGCTGTCGTTCACGCATTTTCAGAACGCGTTCCTGCATCGAGCGGATGATCGTGCAACGGAGATCGATCGCGCCTATGACGCCGCGGGCCAAAGCATCATGGCGGACGATCAGGACCCCGCCGCGCACTGGGCAATGGGACGCGCGCTGTGGCTGCGCCGGCTGCACGACGATTCGATCGTGGAACTCGAACGTGCTGTCGCACTCAGTCCGAACTTTGCGCCGGGCCACTATGCGCTCGGCTTCGTGAACTGCCAGACCGGCGATCCAGCCGCCGCAATCCGTTCTGTCGACTACTCGCGCAACTTGAGTCCATTCGATCCACTGTTGTTCGCGATGCTCGCGACGCGCGCGCTTGGACATCTGCGCCTGGGCGAACTGGATGCAGCCGCGGAGTGGGCACTCAGAGCTGTCGCGCGACCCAATGCACACACCCACATTCAGACGATTGCGGCGCACTGCCTTGCAGCAGCGGGCCGCGCGCCGGAGGCGCGCGCGTTCGCCCAACGCATCCATGCGACGAACCCACGCTATCGACTCGACGAATTCTTCACGGCATTTCATTTCGCGCCCGATGCCGAAGCGCTGCTGCGGCGTGGCGCGAAGCTGCTGCAATCCGGCAGTTGAGCCGGCGGGTACCCGGCTGAGCGGCCCATTTACCCCGACCCCGTTCGCCGTTTTTCGAGATCCTTCAAATAGACCGACCAGTCGGTTTATACTGGCGCCGAGCTGTTCGCCAGGAGAGTCCTATGATTCCGAATCGCTGGTATCCAGTGCTGGAGAGCGCAAAGCTCGGTAAGCGGCCCGCGACGGTTGCGCGTTTCGACGCGAGCTATGTGCTGTGGCGCGACGACGGCGGCGTTGCACACATGTTTCCGGCGCACTGCCCGCATCGCGGCGCGCACCTCGGCCAGGGCAAAGTGATCGACGGCGCGCTGGCGTGTCCATGGCATGGGTTTCAATTCGATGCCGGCGGCCACTGCAGAGCCGCGCCGTGCGAGGGACCGGACGGCAAAATCCCGACCCAGTTACGCAGCCATCCGCTGCCGGTACGCGAAGCGCACGGATTGATCTGGACCTGGCGCGGCGACGAACGCGAGCACTATCCGGAGATCGCATTCTTCGACGACGTGACGCTCGACCTCGCGTGTAGCGCGGAGGCGTCGTACGTACTGCCGTACCACTACACGCGCATGGTCGAGACGAATCTCGACATTCACCACACGCCGTTCGTGCACGGCTCCGTCTTCCCAGGGCTGGGTCATGAGGTACACGACTACAGCGCGCACCTCGAAGGCGATCGCATCACAACGCGCGGCGTGTTCGCGTTTCGATGGTCCAAGAAGGGGCTGGCGTTTCGCGCCGATGCGATCCTGCCGAACCTCGGCATGATCGAACTGAGCGACAAGCTGCGGCTGCTGGTCGCCGCGACACCCGTTGACGCCACGCACTCGTGGGTGTGGTTCCGCTACTACCAGGACTACACCAATCTGCCCGGAATCCGCTGGTTGATCCCGTGGCTGTCGGTGCAGTCCGAGTTGCGCGTGGTGCAGAAGCAGGATTGGCGCGTCTTTTCACAGATGACACGCGGGACGGTCGAAGACGTCGACTACCACCTGGTGCACGCCGATCTCGGCATTGCGTTGTATCTGAAGCGCCGCCGCGAACTGCTGCAGGAAACCGCGGTTGGCTAAGCACCAGAGTGCCGCGCACCGGCGCGAACAGATTCTGACCGCCGCGCTCGCATGCTTCGCGCGCCAGGGCTATTTCCAGACGCGAATGGACGACATCGTCCGTGAGAGCGGACTCAGCAAGGGCGCGCTGTATCACCATTTTGCGGGCAAGGAAGAGGTGTTCCTGGGCCTATTCGATGAGTTCGAGCGCGCGATCTGGGCGGGCTGGCAGGCAACCGCCGAACTGGATGCGCCCAAAGCAATCGCGCGGCAGGGCGACATCGTGCTCGAGCAGGTGCTGGGCGTTCCGGGCGTGATCGATGCGTGGATCGAGTTCCTCGGCCATTCCCAGTCTCGCGAGCGATTCGCCAACATCTACACTCAGTCGCGCGGACAGCTTGCCAGGACGATCCGAGCGGGCATACGCGCCGGGCAGCTCGCGCGCTGCAACGCGTCGGCGCTGGCGGCGACCCTCACCGCAATCATCGAGGGGCTGATCCTGCAGGCGCTGGCCGATCGCTCATTCGATGCGCGTCGGCACTGGCGCTCGGCGTGGCGGCTGTTGCTCGACGGAGTGGGCCCCGAATGACGATGGTCCTACGCACGATCTGCAATCAAATGGGTTGCGCTGGGAGAATCCCCCGGCGCGGCGTTGCGCGTTGAGCCGAACGCCTTACACCGGCAACCCCGTCGCGTGCGTCGAATTCACCGTGATCGAATGACCGCCCGGTTCAGTGACCGTAAACGATCGGTGAATGTTGCCGTCTTCGATCGCAGAAGGTGCAAGTCCCGCAGCCGCCAACGTCGCATGGCTTACATCAACGTCGTCCACCATCAAATCGAACGGCGCAGCCCGCCCGTGCGCAGGCTTGTCGTCCGGCAGGATGATCAAGTGCGTGCCGCCGCGAAGCTCGAATATCGAGACGCGATCGAAATGCCCTACCAGACGCAGGCCGAGCTTCGAGAAGAACGCCGCACTCGCCGCGGTATCCAAAACCGCGAGCGACACATGACCGATCCACATCGGTGGGCGTGCGTCCTTCGACTCCCCCGGCTTGCGCATCCAGCGGCTGCCGCTCGCCACGTCCTGCACCGGTTCGTCGGCCTTCTTCCAACCGTTGAACCCGGCCTCGAGATGCGCGACATCCGGATAGCCCATATCCAGCAGCGCCTTCGCCGCGAATGCTGAACGGCCGCCACCCGCGCAGAATACGACGATACGTTTGTTCTCGTTGAAATAGTCGCGATAGTAGGGGCTCGCGGGATCGGCCCAGAATTCGAGCATGCCACGCGGAGCGTGCACCGAATTCGGAATGGTGCCGAGATCGATGGTTTCCTGGATCTCGCGGATGTCGACGAGCAGCAGGTCGTCGCGCTTGGCGATCTCATCCTTCAAATCGTCGATCGAGAGATTGTCGAGTTTCGACTTCAGCTCTTCGACGGCTGCAAATATCGGTTGAATGGTCATGACCGTTGCTTCGTACGGATCCTGGCCAAACCGTACGCCGTGTGCCGACGCCCGGCAAGCGCGCCGCCCGCACTCACCGCAATGACGCGATCACGGCTGCGCTATCGCGGTGGCGCTATCGCGGTGGCGCTATCGCGGTGGCGCTATCGCGGTGGCGCTATCGCGGTGGCGCTCCGCACGAAAAACTGTCCGCGGCATCGACGCTGCCTCCACCGTCATACACCGCGATCTCCGGATACGGGCACAGCGGCCGCGTGCGCACGACCCCATCCGCGCCGTTCAGACGCGACGCGATGATCTGCTCCGGCGGCCTGCCCGTTTCCACCCATCCGTCGAGCGCCTGCAGCGCATCGAAGCGGTTCGGACCGGTGCCACCCCCGCACTGGCCCATGCCGGGCACCATGAATAATCGGTAGTAGCGGTCGAGATTGGCATCGTCCACCACCGCACGCACACGCTCGTAGTAGTTGATGCTGTTCAATGGCGGAACGACGGGGTCGGCCCAGCCTTGATATTGCAGCAACTTCCCGCCGTGATCGAAGTACGGAGTCAGGTTTGGATCGATCGCATCCAGCGTGTCGCCGACTTCCACTTCTGCGGTCGTCATGTCGCGCGTGATATCGAATTTGCGATAGTCCCAGTGCTTGCTGTTGAACACGATGAACGCGAAGAAACCGGTGGCGAGCGGCGATGGCTGCGCCCGCATCGCGCTGTTGGCACGTGCCCAGCCGAGTTCGCTACCAGGCGACAAACCGGGGAACAGCCACACCTGGGTCAGCGGATTGATCATCGGTCGATACAACATCTGCGCGCCGGCAAGCTGCGCAGACGTCAAGCAGTTCTGCGCATCGGCGTCGGCACAGCGCAGCGAGGCAGGATCGAAGCGACAACGCAGCGGATCCTCGATTACGGCGTCTTTGACGCCGTCCGACGCATCACATTCATCGAGCACGGCCCGATGCAGCATCGGCAACTTCTCCGGCGGAATCAGATGACCCGGCGCCTTGTCGATCGCCTGTGCATCGACGACATGCCGGGCCTGCAGTCGCGACATGTAGTTTGCAGGACCCCCAGCGACAATGCCGTCGAAATCCGTTGGGAATCGTTGTGCCGCCATCAGGCCCTGACGGCCACCCGTCGCGCAGCCATACCAATACGCGCGCCGCGGCGGGCTGCCATAAAAAGCGACCGAAATGGCCTTCGCCTTGGCGGCGAGTTCGTGTACTGCGCGATAGCCGAAATCGACGACCCGCTGCGGGTGGTTCAATGCGAAGCTCGCGTCGTCTGGCCCACCTGTGTGACCCGTGTCGGTGCCCGCCGCGGCATAGCCCGCTGCGAGTTGGCTCGCCATCGAGGCGAGCGGAATCTCGCCGCCATATCCATCGTTACCGGCCGCAGTGAGCTTGCCATTCCAACCCTGCATCGGCAGCCACACTTCGAAGCCGATGTTGGAATCCGGCGCCGGCGCGACGTGGCCCACCACGCGGCAGAACGCCGGCAACGATGCAAACGGTGACGGTTCGGCCGGCGCGAGGTGCGACGTTGCCGATTGGGGCAACATCGGCAATTGGGCCGGCTTCGACGTGAATTGGCCGGCCGCGACGCGCCGCGCAACCGTGATCTGCGTATCTTTCAGATCGAGCGTGGCGAGGCTCTCACACGTACCGGCACGCGCTGCGCCAGCGGCCAGAACACACGCGAACAGCCCAATGGAAACCAATCCCTCGCCTATGAAAGATCGCTTTCTCATCGGCATCGGCTCGCACGCTGTATCCATCGCTGAGAAGCGGCGAGATTGCCACACGAATGGCCGTGATGCTCATGCGCGCACACGATATGCTCGACATCGTTCGCTTCCCAACCGACATCACGACACAACGGGACATATCCGATGCACGATATGCTGAGCGACGCCGCGCGGTGCCTCATCCGACATTTCCGCAGAGTCGCCGCGACCACTGCCGTATTCGTCGCGGCGGCCGCCTCCGCCGCCACACCCGATTTCTCCGCAATCGGTTCTTACATCGACGCGCAGCGCAACGCTGCACACATCCCGGGACTCGCGGTGGCGATCGTCGATGGTGATGGCACCGTGTACGTCGCCGGATTCGGGCTGGCCGACGAAAACCGCCGGCCGGTCGCCAGCAACACG
The DNA here is from genome assembly GCA_963812255.1 of uncultured Gammaproteobacteria bacterium. GTDB lineage: Bacteria > Pseudomonadota > Gammaproteobacteria > Pseudomonadales > Azotimanducaceae > DATJGR01. The sequence continues at coordinate 1,160,187 of CAWEUM010000005.1, forward strand.
CCGTTCATTCTGGGGTCGACCAGCAAGTCGTTCACCGCCCTTGCCGTCATGCAGCTCGTCGAGGCTGGACGGATCGATCTCGACGCCCCGGCGCAGCGCTATGTGCCATGGTTCGCGGTGGCAGACGCCGACGCCTCGGCGAAGATCACCATTCGCCAGTTGCTAAATCAGACGAGCGGATTCTCAACCGCGTCGGGGCGCCGCACGCTGACGGATTTCTCGAGCGGCGACGACGCGCTGGAAAATCGCGTGCGCGGATTGCGAGATGTCGCGCTCAGCACGCCCGTCGGTACGACTTATCAGTACAGCAACTGCAACTACCAGGTGCTCGGCCTCATCGTTCAACAAGTGTCCGGACAGAGCTATGAGGCATACGTGGCCGAACACGTCTTCGCACCTCTCGCAATGAACCACACCTACACGTCCAAACAGATGGCGATCGAAAACGGCCTAGCGATGGGGTACCGCACCTGGTTCGGCCGCCCGGTTGCTTTCGACGAGACGTTGCCACGGGCAAGCGTACCGCAGGGCTTCATCATCTCTACGGCACAGGACATGTCGCACTACCTGATCGCGCAACTGAACGGCGGCCAATATCGGCAGACACGCGTGCTCTCGGCCAACGGTATTGCTACGTTGCACCAGGGCGCTGCACGCGAAGGCAACAGCGATGTGTACTACGGTATGGGCTGGAACGTCGGCTCCGTGGAGGATCTGAATGCCGTCTGGCACTCCGGCGACACGAACAGCTTCCAGTCATTCATGGTACTGCTACCGGATCGACGCTGGGCTTTCGCGATATTGTCGAACGTCAACAACATTCCGGCGGGCCGTCGCTTCGAGGAAATCGGCTGGGGGATCGCCAAGCTGTTGACGGGTAGTTCCCCGAATACCGCGCACGTGCTTGATTCGACGTGGACCTACCTGGTGTTCTTCGGTGTCGTCGCGGTTCAGATTTTGGGCATGGCGCGCACGCTGACTCTTTTGCGTCGTTGGCGGCGGGAGCCCGCCTCGCGACCCAGCGGGCTCTCGGCGGCAATCCGCCGTATCGCGCTCCCCTCCGCAATGAACGTGGCGTGGGGACTGCTGATCTTCCTCGCCCTGCCGCTGATGTTCGCGCCGATTCGCGTACTCACGTCGGCGATTCCAGATATCGGATATCTGCTGTTGATCAGCGGGTCGATCGCGCTGCTATGGAGCGCAGTCCGTGCTGTGTGGGTGTTGGGGTTGCTGCGCTCACGCCCGACTGCCCGAGCAATCTAGACCAACGGCATCCGGATACCTCGATTTCATCGAGCCGATCTCGCTGCCGCTTCGCGCGCAGCGCGCACCTTTTCGTTGGTCTGATTGAACAGCAATTCGCGGCGCGCCTTTTCTTCCTCGTCGGTCCGTTCGCCTCTACCGAGTTCGCGGCCGACGTGCCGACCTTTGTCCACCGCAGGACGTTCGCCGACCTCATCGACCCAGCGCTTCAAATGCGGAAACGTGGTCCAGACACCTTCGTCGATCAGTCGGCCCACCAGAAACGCCCACGGCCACGAAATGATGTCGGCGATGCTGTAATCGGCGCCGGCGAGATACCGATTCACCGACAACTGCGCATCCATCACGCCACAGAGGCGGTCGACTTCGCCAACGAAACGCTTAATGCCGTACTCGAGGTGCGTCGGATCGGCGGCGATGTTCTTCGCATAGTTCTTGAAATGGTTCGCGTTGCCCATCATCGGGCCGAGGTTCGCCATCTGCCAGTGCACCCATTGCAGCACCTTGTAGCGCGCCGCCGGTTCCTTTGGCAGAAACTGGCCTGACTTGTCGGCGAGATACTCGAGGATCGCGCCGGATTCGAAGATCGACAGCGGCGCGCCGCCGCCGAGCGGATCGTGGTCGATGATCGCGGGCATCCGGTTGTTCGGACTGATCGCCAGGAAGTCGGCTTTGAATTGATCTCCGCCGCCGATGTCCACCGGCACGATGCGGTAGGCGAGACCGCATTCCTCGAGCATGATCGTGACCTTCCAACCGTTCGGCGTGGGCCAGTAGCAAACGTCAATCATCAGCGTGCTCCTTCGTGCATGAGGTGGTGGCGCATCGTGTTCATCCGACGGTGGTTCCCACACCGTCCGCGGACGGCGGTGTAAAAGCGACACCGATCGCCTGGTACATCGCGCCGATCATCGGCCACCAACGCGGATCACCGCCAGGTCCGCCGCTTTGCATCTGGTTCATCGCATAACCAAACGATATTCGATTCTCCGGATCGCAGAAGCCGAGCGATCCGCCGGCACCGGCGTGACCGAACGCGCGCGGGTTGTCGGAGAAGCGCCGCATCGGACTCGGCAGCATGAAACCGAGCGCGATGCGATTGGAAAGCTGCAACACCTTGTCGACACCCGCGACCTGTTCGGTTCGGGCGCGTTCCATACCGGCTTGCGACACGAGTTGCACACCATTGAACGATTCGCCGCGCGTGAAGGCACCGGCCGCTGCGTAGAAGCGCGCGAGTGAGCGCGCATTGGTGTGGCCGTTGGCGCTGCAGATTTCCGCCGCGCGCCAGGCGCGGCTGTTTACGGTCCCGGGCGGCAGCACTGGATTGGCAAACGTTTTGCCGGCCAGCGATTCTTTATCGGCCATCATCTCGGCGAGCAGATCGCGCGCGCCCGCTGCCGCGGGCGGCGATGGAATCAGGTCCGCGATGCGCGCATCGAGTTCGGGACCGCAACCGATGAATGCGTCCAGCGCGAGCGGATGCGCAATCTCTTCGCGAAAGAACCGGCCGACGCTGCGGCCGTCGACACGCCGGACGATCTCGCCGACGAGCCAGCCATAGGTGAATGCGTGATAGCCGTGCGCCGTGCCGGGCGGCCACCAGGGTTCCTGTGCGGCGAGCGCATCGCACATCTTGTTCCAGTTGTAGATGTCGTCGGCCGCGAGCGGTTTGCGGATCGCCGAAAGGCCCGCCTGATGCGATAGACAGTAACGCACCGGCAGTGTGGCTTTGCCGGCCTGCGCAAACTCGGGCCAGTACCGGGCGACAGGCGCATCGAGATCGAGCGTGCCGCGATCGGCCAGCAGATTCGCGCACAGGGCGCCGAGCCCCTTCGTCGTCGAATACACGTTGACGATCGTGTTCCTGTGCCAGGGTCGAGTGCGGGCCATGTCCGCGTGGCCGGCCCACAGATCGACGACAGGTTTGCCGTCGAAGCTGACGCACACCGACGCACCAATTTCTTTGCCGGCTACAAAATTTGCTTCGAACGCGTCGCGAACCTGTTCGAAACGCGAATCGCAGTCACCCGATATCTGCGTCACGACCTGTGCCTCCTCGATGGATTACTCGCGCGAACCGAATCAGCGCCGGTATTGCACGAACGGCGTCTTCGTCGCCATCTGATCGTACAACCCACGTGCACGGTAGTTGAACTCCTGCGTCATCCAGTACGTGCGTGAACAGTCACGCGCATCCGCCTCGCGATAGATCGCCTCGATCAGCGCACGGCCGATGCCGCCGGCACGCAGCGTAGGCTCGACGAACAGGTCTTCCAGATAACAATAGTGCGTAGCCGACCAGGTCGAACGGTGGAATAGGATATGAGCGATGCCAACCGGCCGATCGTCGTCGCCGACTGCAACGAGGCCGATATGGAAATTCGCCTCACCATGGACCATACGCTGCCACGTCGCCTCAATGACGTCGGCGGCGACGCTCGCCTCGTAGAACGCGATGTAGGCTTTGAACAGCCGCAACCACGCGGCCTTGTCCTGCACAGCGAGAGGGCGGATGCGAATGCTCATGGCGTCTCCGTCAGATTCGATTCGTGCGGTCCATTATGTCGATGCGAGCAATGCGCGGTCGAGCAGAACCCTCCGAACTGCGTTCGGCCCCACGCAGCGAAACGCCCGCATGCCATATGCACGTGCGGCATCGACGTTGACCTGATTGTCATCCACGAACAGGATCTCGCTCGGGTCGAATCCGATGCGCGTCGCGACGTGATCGAACGCATCGTGGTCCGGCTTGATGCAGTCGATCAGGTGCGATGCAAAATGGTGATCGAAGTGCCGCTCGAAATCCATCTCGTGCATGATGCGCGGCCAGTGGGTCGCGTTGCTGTTGCTCAGTGTGGCACGGACGATCCCGGGCCGCAGTTGACGCAACAAATCGTGTGCGCCCGGCAGCGGACCGAGCGGCCAAGCGGCAAAACTGCGACGGAATTCGTCGGCGGTCGCATTCAGCGCGAATTCGGCCACCACCCGGTCGGCAAACGTCATCGAGTCGATTCGATCGCGTTCGTAATCGCGCACAGTGGGCGATGCGAGCCACGCACGCCACAAACCCTCGACATTCGTCGTGTTCCGCATCCACCGCAACATTGTGTCGATGCCGCCCAACTCGACGAGTACACCGCCGACGTCGAAGAGGACGCACCGAATCTCACCCGCAGCAATTGATCGCGTCACGGCTCGATGCGCGCGAGCGCGTTCAGGCGTTCGATGCGCTCATCGTCGGCGCCCATGTAGCGAACCAGCACGGCCGTCACCTGGGCCACGTCGAGCGTGCCGGCCGCCTGCATTTCCTCGATGTCGGCCCAGTCCTTGGTTCGATTGAAGAACGCCTTGAACACCGCGATGTCGTGACACGACAGGAACGGAATCGATTCGTCCGCAAACCGTTCCCAACGCGTGCGAAGCGCAACCTCGTCGTGAAACGGCGTGGTGTTCAGAAACAGATCGAGCGGGGTCTTATCCCACCAGATTCGAACCTGCCCATCGCGGTGCAAGGTCGCCAGATCCGCATCGCGCCATTTGGCCTGTTTCGGCAACCCGCGAAACACGTGCTCACTACGCTCGATATCGACGAACACGTTGATGTCGATATCGATCGTGCCGCGTGCGCGTTGCGTGCACCACGCCAGCGCCAGCGCTCCGCCGAACGCGTGCGGCAGTTCCGCCTTGGCGAGCGTCTTGTGAATCGCAACGATCTTGGCAGGTAGATCAGTCATGCGTGACCGAATTTCGGATAACGCATCGCCTTCGCGTGCCGCGCCGGGAATTGTGCGGCCAGATTCAGCACCTCTTCGAGTTCACGGCCTCGCGGCAGGCCGTCGCGTTCGCGCACCCGCAACGACAACTGGAAGTCGGTCGCAAAGCCGCACGCGTCGAGAATGCGCAGGAACGTCGGTACCGACGGCGCTTTGCGTCCCTGTTCGTACGCGACCAGCGTCGAATGAGACGTGCCGGCTCGCGCGGCGAGCTCGCGCAACGACAACCCGGCCGCGGTGCGCGCCCGGCGCAACGCGCCGGCGACCTGTGCGTCGTATCGGTGATTGGCGTTTTGGAGGTTCGTGGCGTTCATGTAGCTACGGTACCTGATCGGATACCAGATGCCAACCCACCACCTGGCCCCCGATCGGGTTGCGCCTTAGCTCGATTCACCTTCTTCCGAGGCTGCCTTCTAAGGCTGATTCAGCTCACAACCACTTACGGCCCCATTCGAACGGCGCAATACCGTCGCTCGTCAACTGCCACACCTGCGCATCGGCGCGACCCGCGTCGAGATCGAGAAAGCCGATCGTGCCGAGCTGCGTATCGTAATTGTGCGGATACAGCGCCGACCCCGGATTCACGCACAGAATGCCGTGCAATCGCGTGATGCGTTCGACGTGGGTATCGCCGGACACGATGACGTCGGGCCGCTCGTCGGGGAAGAAGCGCTGTACCCACTTCGCCAATGTGAAGTTCGGCGGCCGCTCGGGGACCGGCACGTAGTGCGTCAGGCCAACCTTCACGCCTTCCAGTTCCAGCAGCCAGGCATACTTCACCCGCGGATCGTCCGGCTGCACCGGGCGACCGCCCGACCCGTCCTCGCCGTTGCCGCGCGCGGCATACACCGGCGCGATGCGCTGCAATTCGTCCAGCACCGAGAACTCGTGGACGTCGCCGGCGTGAAAGATCAGATCGACGCCGCGAAACGCTTTGGTGACCTGCGGCCACAGCTCCGCGCGCGCCTCCGGAATGTGGGTATCCGAGATCAGACCAATACGCATTCGGTACGTCTGTCGCTCAATGCGCTGCCTGCACGTGCGGTTGGTGCGGCGGCGAACCGGGCCGCGAATGCGGGCGGCCGTCTGGTCGATGCGGAGGATGCGGATGAGGGCGAGGCCCCACGTGCGGTGGTCTCCGGTAGGGTCCAATGAACAGCGGATAGTAGCTGGTCGACTCGCGCTCTGCTTCACGTTCGCGCGCGCGTTGTTGTGCGGCCGCCGTGCGAACGTAATCCAACTCGAGCTTCTGTTGCTCGAGCGCCTCTTTCGCGCGCGCTTCGCGGCTGGTTTCGAGCACCTCCAACAGCGCGAGCTGTTGTTGGAACTGTTCATTTGCTCGTTCGACGTCTTCCCGCATTGGCGTCGGCGGCGGTACCACTTCCACTGCAACCGCCGAGGCGGTACGCGTGTCGCTGAACGCGACCACGCCGTCGGGCCCAACCGTGCGGTATACCGTCGTTGCGTCCGGTTCGGCGGCGAACACCCACAATGGCGCGAAGAGCCATGCCGCCCCTGCGTAGAATCGTTGGCGACCATGATTTTTCATGACGTCAAAACGCTGGCTCAAATCACGAACTGAGCTGATACTAACGCAGACGGGGGGGTCCTGGGAGGGACGCATGACGATACCGATCGATTTCCCGGCCTTGGCAGTGCGCGCCAACGCGGACGGTGAATTCGCGCTGCACGCGCGGTTCTGGAACGCGACCGTCAAGCTGCGGGCGGGGGCTGCAAGCTATCGCCTCGATATCCGCGACGGCAAGCTGAGCGGCTGCACACCGTGGCTCGGCGCGATAGCCAGCGATCTGTCGATCGAGGCCGAGGAATCCGACTGGACCGAATTGCTGGCGCCACTGCCGCGACCGTTCTATCAGGATCTGTACGCGGCAACGATTCACCATGGCTTCGCGGTCTCCGGCGACACGCTGAACTACTGCGCCTACTACCCGGCGCTGCGGCGGCTCGTCGAACTGATGCGGGAGGCTCGCCATGCCTGAGGTTCGTTTCGACGAAACCGTCGGACGCTACGTGCATCTCGACCTCGGCGGAATCAGCCATCGCGTGTACTTCGAAGAGAGCGGCACCGGTATTCCGCTGCTACTGCAGCACACCGCCGGTGCCGACGGCCGACAATGGCGTCATGTGCTCGAAGATGCCGAATTGCGCAAACGCTTTCGCATGGTCGCATATGACCTGCCCTACCATGGCAAATCGGTTCCACCAACGAGTCAACGCTGGTGGAGCGAGCCTTATCGGTTGACGCGCGAGTTTCTCATCAGCGTGCCGGTGGCGCTGGCGGCGGCGCTCGATGTGCAGCGGCCAATCTACATGGGCAGTTCGATCGGCGGCCATCTTGCGATCGATCTGGCAATCGAGCGGCCCGATCGATTTCGTGCCGTCATCGGCCTCGAAGCGTCTGCGTTCACGCCGGGCGGCTACGTCGATGAGTTCTATCATCCGGCGATCAGCAACGATTTCAAAGCGCATCTGATGTATGGACTGATGGCGCCGATGAGTCCCGAAGCCTATCGGCGCGAGACAACGTGGGTGTACAGCCAGGGCGCACCCGCGGTGTTCAAGGGAGATCTGTACTACTACTCGATCGACCACGACGTGACCGAAACCGCGCACACGATCGACACGAAAAGGGTCTCCGTCGACATCCTCAACGGCGAGTACGACTGGAGCGGCACGCCGGCGCTGGGCCAGGCGCTCGCGGATCTGATTCCCGGTGCGCGCTATCAGACGATGCCGGGGCTGGGTCATTTTCCGATGAGCGAGAATCCGGAGCTGTTTCTGTCGATCATTCGCCCGGTGCTGGAGCGGATCGTACAACAGGCCGACTGAGGCGCGACAGCAGACACAACAAGAGAGGCTCGCTATGAACCACGCAGCCATTGCACCAGGTCGGACCGCCGTGATCACCGGAGGGGCCAGCGGTATCGGTCTCGCCGCGGCGCAACGCTTCATCGAAATCGGCATGAGAGTCTGCATCGCCGATGTCGACGCAGACGCGCTGGCAAAAGCGCAGCAGACCCTGGGCGAAAACGCCATTGCCGTGACCACCAACGTCGCTGATCTGGCCGCCGTGGAGCGGCTGCGCGATCGGGTCATCGACACGTTCGGTGAAGTGGCCATATTGATGAACAACGCCGGCACCGGGGGCGGTGGAGGTCCATGGACCGGCTACGACGGCTGGCAGCGCGTGCTCGGCGTGAACCTATGGGGCACGGCGCACGGCGTGCACGCATTTACGCCGATGATGATCGCGCAGCGTACACCGTGCGCCATCGTCAACACCGGGTCTAAACAGGGCATCACGAATCCGCCCGGAGATACTGCCTACAATGTCAGCAAAGCCGGCATCAAGACATTGACGGAAGCGTTGGCGCATCAGTTGCGCAACACCGAAAACTGCCGCGTGACCGCACACCTTCTGGTGCCGGGATTTACCTACACTGGGCTGACGAAGCGACGCCTACCAGAAAAACCGCCGGCGGCATGGCACCCGGAGCAGGTCGTCGATGAACTGTTGCGACGAATGGGAACCGGCGATTTCTACATCATCTGCCCGGACAACGATGTCACAACGGCAATGGACAACGCCCGTCTGCAGTGGAATACCGACGACATCGCCAAGAACCGGCCGGCGCTGTCGCGCTGGCACCCCGACTTCGCCGCGGAGTTCGCCGCTTACATGAAGGGTATCCCGCGATGAACGATGAATGGACAAGCCGTCAATAGTCCAGACGATAGCGATCGCCGTCGCGGACGATTCGCCCCGCAGTCGGCGCGGCGAAGTGCGTGCCGATGATCAGCACCGGCCGGTCTGCGTACCGTTGCAAGAACCGCTCGCGCGTCGTGACCGATGTGAGCGGATCGACATCCGCGCTGCTCGACCACTGCGGATGCATGATCTGACACGGATGATGGATCATGTCACCGGTGATCACTGCTTCTTCGCCGCGCGACGTAACGTGAACGCTGACGTGGCCAGGTGTGTGACCCGGCGTCGGTTCGAGCGTGATCTCGTCGCTGACACGGTGCGTCTCGTTCACCAGGTCCGCTAAGCCGCGATCGAAGATCGGCTGCACCGAATCTTCTATCACCGGACCATACTCCTGCGGCTCGCGACTCCAATGTCGCCACTCCTTCTCGGCGAAAAGGTAGCGCGCATTCTGAAACGTCGGCTGCCACTGTCCGTCGACGAGGCGGGTGTTCCAGCCGACGTGATCGACGTGCATGTGCGTGCACAACACCGTGTCGACGTGATCCAGCGCAAAGCCGCGCTCGACGAAATCTTCGAGGAATCGGCCCTGCATCCGGTTCCAGCCTGGATACGTCCGGTCTTTGTCGTTGCCGATGCAGGTATCGACCACGATGCACCGATCGCGCGTCTGGAGCACCAGCGTATGGATGCTGAGCACGATGCGCTGCTGCGCGTCGATGAACGGCCTCAGCCAGTCGATCGCGCCAAGCCGTTCCGGAGTCGCCTGCGGCAACAGATACGGTCCAAGCGATGCGGTGGTCAGTTCGACGATCTGGGTGATGCGTACATCACCGATCTGCCACGTCAGCATGTGTGCGTCTCCGCTTCAAACGTCCGTCGGTCCGCGAGCAGCATTGCAAATACAGGGGCGCTGATCAAAGATCCTCTGTCACCGGTGGAAATCGACAGGGTACCTCAATGCAATACGGCGATGTAGAAGTCACCCGGAACGGCCATGTCGCGGTGCTCGAAATTCAGCGTGGACCGAACAATTTCTTCGATACGCAACTGATCAATTCACTTGGCGATGCGTTCGATGCACTCGACGCGGACCCGGAATGCCGCGCCTCGGTACTGTGCGCACAGGGCAAACACTTCTGCGCCGGCGCGAATTTCTCCGACCGCGGCCAGCAGAGCGAACGCGCCTCGCGTCGCGCACAGGACGGCAACCCGTTGTACAGCGCCGCGGTGCGCCTGTTCGGCGCGCGCAAGCCGATCATCGGTGCCATTCAGGGCGCGGCGGTCGGCGGCGGCTTCGGCCTGGCGCTGCTACCGGATTTTCGCGTCGCCTGCCCGCAGACGCGATTCACCGCCAACTTCGTCAAACTCGGCTTCCATCCCGGTTTCGCGCTGACCTATACGTTGCCACGACTGATCGGCCAGCAGCGCGCGAACCTGATGTTTTACACGGGGCGACGCATCGACGGTGAGACGGCGTACGCGTGGGGACTGGCGGACGTGCTGACCGATCAGGAATCGATTCGCGAGGGGGCCATCAAACTGGCTGCAGAGATCGCCGAAAACGCGCCGCTCGCCGTGATGTCGGTGCGCGCGACAATGCGCGACGGCCTCGCCGCCGCCGTCAAAGCGCAGACCGATCACGAGTTCATCGAACAATATCGACTACAGCAAACCGAAGATCACAAGGAAGGCGTGCGCGCGGTTGCGGAGCGGCGACCGGGCAATTTCAAAGGGCGCTGACGGCGCTCCGCCGTTCAGTCTTTCTGCTTCACTTTCTTCAACACGCCTTGCTTGTTGAATTTGCAGACGAACTTCTTGGCCTTGTGACCGGGCGCCTGGAGGTGCCCGACAACACGGTATTCTCCATCGTCCTTCACGGCAGGCTGCGTCGTGATGTAGCGCGGACTTTGGTTGAACTTGCCCGCGGCTTCGCTTCGGCAGTACGCCGGCATGTCGTGCATCCGTACCTGCCTCGGTCCGCGATTGTCGTCGTTTTGGTAACCGCCGTTGTTGTGGTTGTAATTCGACCCGTACTGCGAGTCACCGTGAGAGGTTCCGATGGTCGACCGGACACTGCGGAACTCGCGATCGCGGTTGAAGCGGCATTCGAACGTGTCCAGTTTGGACCCGTTGCGCCGATACTGGCCGGAGACCGAGTAGCCGGAGTCGGTGCGCTCCAGAGGCAGCGTCGTGATGTCGCGCGGGCTGACGTTGAACTTGGACGCCGCCTCCCCCTGGCAGTAGCGCTTCATGTCTCCTTCCGCGACCGGCCGTTCGGCTAGCGCCGCATTGGAGGCCAGCGCCAGAGCGGACGCGACGGCCAGCTGTTTCAGACCCGCAATGTAGCCTCCATTGTTCAAAATCCCCTCCTCCATCGAGTTCAGGTTGGATGGCTGGTCCGAGCATCGAACTGTCGAACCGTCTGAAACCGACGGCACGATATCGGCTCAACCATGCAGGGACAACCCCCGAACTCCGAGGCGCCTATCAGTGGGACGCGCGCGCGTCGGCCTTCGGTGATGCTGGTACGAAGCGAACCTCGTTACCGGAATCACCGCTCGGCTCGCTTCTTCTGTCGCTCGGCTTCGTCGACAACAACAGTTGGCTGCCGCAATTTTCACTGGGCCGGCCGATTGGTCTATATCGAGCGTGGCGGATGGCTCCATTTCGATCATGACGCAAGCCGCGCCAGAACGATTCGCTTGGCAGACGATTGCAGCGAGTGTCGTCTTCATCAGGCAATGCTGCAATATTGGCAGGTGGCCAAAGCACAGGAGATTCACGGTGTCTTCAATCTGCCTGGTGACGGCGCTGTGCGATCCGCCCGGCGAGCTTCTCCAAAAGGCGGAACGCAACTGGCCCGCGCTTCAACGGCGGTTCTCTCGTGTCGCCGTCCACCTGACCGATGACACGCATGCGGATTGGCATCGATTCTTGAGCGAGCAAGGTGTACCGACCGCGCAGGCCAGACGAGGCTGGGATTTCATCGGCCTGCACCGCCGCCGATCACTCGAATTAGGGCTGCGTCATTTCGCGTGCGAACGCTTCTTCTATGCCGATCCCGATCACGTGCTGCGCTGGGTCGAGCGATATCCGGATGAGCTGGATTCGGTGCTTCGCGACGCTCACTGTGACTGCACGGTGATTGGTCGGTCGGACGCGGGGTTCAACAGGACGCCGGCTCGGCTGAAAGCGACCGAGGCCATCGTGAACCACATCTATCGGCTGATCACCGGCCACCCGTGGGATCTGCTGATGGCCGCGAGAGTGTTGTCGCGCCGCGCGGCGGAACTGATCGTTGCGCAGTCGAAGGTGGACACGTTGGGCAACGACGTTGCCTGGCCGCTGCTGGCGGCGCAAAACGGCTTGACCCTCGACTATGTGCAGGCTGATGGTCTGACGTACGAAACCAATACAGTCTATGCGCACGATGGCAACGACATGTTGGATGACGATCCACGGTCGTGGATGTTGCGAGTCTACGCAGCAAATCAGCAGGTGGACGCGATGCGGCCCTTCCTGAATGGGGTGGACCCGGATCTGGTTTCGACGTAGATGGCGCCACGGCGCGAGGTTATTCGATGCTCACGGCCGAAGTTCCCGACAGCCATCCACCGGTCGCCTGGATAGGTTCGTCATTCGCATCGACAACCCAAACAGCCACCGCTTGATGACTCGCAAGGTCTGCTTTGGACACGTCGAACGACGCATGCCACGTATTGTCCGCCCGTTCCGATCGACTCAACTGCATCCAATCCAGTTTGCGAACGACGAATGCATGGCGCAACGTCTTGCCTGCGTTTTCTCCGCGACGCACCTGCGTCGTTTGATCTACCTGCAGCCAGGCGAACGCGACCCGCGGCCGGGTGAGATCGTTGGTGCTGTCGAAGCTGACGTCGGCAAGCGATTCCCGGATACGCACTTTCAATACGCCGGCGGCCTTGTCGGGCAACTGTTCGTATGCGCGCGGCGCCAGACGCCACGTGCGCCATTCGTTGCCGGCAACGAATACACCCGGTGTGTAGACGCCGGTTCCGGCATGAGCCGCGGTAAGCGCCTGCAGTTCATCGAACCGTTTCTGTCCGAAACGATCGCGCCAGCCGAGGCCGTCCCAATAGGTCACGTGGAATGCCACTGGCACGAACTGCGACCACAAGCCGTTGGCATCAGCGAGATTTCTCATCCACGCATCCGCCGGCGGACAACTGTTGCAACCTTCGGAGGTGAACAGCTCGATCAGCGGCGTCGCCCGTGCGGTGCTTTCGAACGCCGAGTCGCTGTGCGCCGCGACCGGGTGCAGCAACGCAACGATCAACGAAATCAAACCTTGCCAGGTCATTCGTCGGTGCAGGGTTCTCACATGACGCGTCCTGATCCAGCATTCGTGTGTCAACAAGTACGCTCACGATCACCGAATGGTTACACGCATCTCGTAGCGCCCGATCGTGCTGCTGACACCACGCTGTCAGGACCACGCGCGTATGCTCGCAAGGCCACCTACAACGGGAGAGATCGAACATGAGCACCGAAACAGTAGCCAGGAAGCTGGTCGAGTTGTGCAACGCGGGCCAATCGGAACAGGCGATGACCGAACTCTACAGCCACGACATCGTCAGCATCGAAGCAAGCGGTACGCCGGAGATGCCTGCGCGGATGCAAGGTATCGCGGCTGTCGAGCAAAAGAGCGCCTGGTGGTTCGCGAACAACGAGGTGCACAGCATGACCGCGGAGGGTCCTTTCATCGGCAACCGCGAGGATCAGTTCGCGGTGAGGTTCGACATCGATCTGACGCCCAAAGGCGGGCAGCGAACACGGATGGTCGAAGTCGGACTCTACACGGTCCGCGGTGACAAGATTGTCGAGGAAGCGTTTCTTTACTCGGCCTAGCCTGCGGCGCGCCGCGCGGGGAACAGGCTCAAATCCCGCCGCGGCGCCGCTCCAACTCCACCCGGATCCGCGCGTGCTCGGTCTCGTCGAGCTTGAAGCGCATCATCATCGCCGAGCCGATCGCGTAGCACACAAGCGGGAACAATCCGTACAGCGACACCATTGCCACTTGCGTCGTCATTGATTGATGCTGATTGGGCATGAAGCCGGATGCCTGCAGCACGAAGCCGGTCAGCAGCAGCATCACGCCGGTCGCGCTCTTGTAGACGAAGCTCCACGCCGAAAAGTACGAGCCTTCCTTGCGCTCACCGGTGAGATATTCGTCGTAGTCGATCACGTCGCCCTGAATCGACGGGCCGACGGTGCCGCCGCAACCCGCCGCCAGGCCGGCAAAAATAGCAGCGAGCACGATCACCCAGATCCGCGTCGCTTCCTCGGCAATGAACGGCAGCGAAAACATCACCCCGAATGAGACGCCGGTCAGCAGCATCGAAAAGATCCACATACGGATCTTGCCGAAGCGGCGCGACAACGGAATCCACATGGGTACAGAGGCCGTCGACGGAATCATGTACGCGAGGATGATCGCAGGCGCCAACTCGAGGCGACCGACGACGTATTGCGCAACGTACAACGTCAGTGCGCCGATCGCGGCCGAGCCGACGTTCTCGATGAACGTGACGATGATCAACAGACGCGCGTGCGGATTGCGCCACACGTCGGCGAACGCCTTGTACGGCAATCCGATCGGGCGATTCTGAAATTCAGCGCGCTCGCGTAATTTCCACACGGCAAACAACACCATCCCCAGCATCAATCCGGATGCCAGCCACGAGATCCACTCGGCGGCGGCGCGGGTCGCCTCCGGCCCCTTTGCTTCCGCGTTGATGAAGATCTGCATGCTCGCCAGCGCCAGGATCGACCCCAGCGTGAAGGCGGCGTGACGCAGACCGAACAGGCGGCTGCGTTCGTGATAGTTGGTCGTCAACTCGGCACCGAGCGACATGTGCGGCACGTTGAACAACGTGATCGCCGAATAGAAGCCGACCACGCCGACCGCCATCCAGATAGTCAGCCCGAACGTCCCCATTGCCGTTGGCGGCGAAAACAACATCACGAATGCGGCACACGTCGGAATCACGCTGGCAAGCATCCAGATGCGTCGGCGACCCATCGGATGCTTGGTTCGGTCGCTGAGATAGCCGACGATCGGGTCGGCCACCGCATCCCATACCCGCGATATGCTGAAGATCACGCCCATCACCGCCGGCGCAATCAGCAGCACATCGGTGGAAAATTTCATCACGTACAACGACAACAGCAGGAACATGTAGCCGGCGCCGACACCGGGCGCGCCGTATGCGAATACCGTGCTCCACGCGATATGGTCGGATCGATCCGAAACGGGCTCCACAGACTTCTGAACGGCCGACATGGGTAGCACTACTTCGGGACGGAAGCGCAGATCACGCGTTGCGGATCGTCAGGCCGCCGTCCACCGGCAACGCGACGCCCGTGATGAAGCTCGCCGCGGGCAGCACCAGGCTCAGCGTGCCGTGTGCGACTTCTTCCGGATCCGCGTAACGCCGCAGCGCAACGCGTCGCCGGGCAAATTCCTGCTTCTTGTCCTCGGGAATGCCCTGCGTCATGCCGGTGCGGATCGGGCCTGGACAGATGCAATTGACGGTGATGCCCTCGCCGCCGAGTTCGACCGCCAACGAGCGCGTCAAACCGATCACCGCGTGCTTTGCCGAGGTGTACGGACTGCCAAAGCGCGTCGCACCGAGTCCCTCGGTGGAGGCGATGTTGACGATGCGTGGCGCTTTTGATTTGCGCAGATGCGGCAGCGCGGCACGAATCGTCCGCGTATGCGCGGTGATCAGCACGTCCAGCGATTTCTGCCACGCGGCTTCGTATTGCTCGCTGTCGATCGCGACACCGATGGAAATACCGGCGTTGTTGACCAGAATGTCGATACCGCCAAAGTGCGCGGCGATCTCGGCGAACACTCGATCGATCGCATTCCGATCGGCCAGATCGAGGGTCCAGCCGCGCGCAACGTGCCCGGCCGTCTCGATTTCGGCAACGACCTTCTCGAGATCGGCACCGTTGAGGTCGATCGCCGCGACCTTTGCGCCTTCGTCGGCGAACAGTTGCGCGGTCGCGCGCCCCATGCCACTGGCGGCGCCGGTGATAATGGCGACCTCGCCTTCGATGGACCGACTGAGCTTCGATAGGCGTACCATAGGGCCTCCTGGTGGGCGGTTTGATTCGAATTCTATCCGGAACCCGCCTGTCGGACCGCAAAGATCTTCCGCGGCATCCGGCCGATGGCCGCGTCCATCCGATGGCAAGTCTCACTTCACGCTCCTGAAGTGGACAGTAAGACATCGCATCGAGCTGACCAGCCCACCCAACCATTGAACTGAGGGGGTAATCGCCGCAAGATAGCCGCGTACCGAGGAGATCTGGGATGATGTCGATTGCGCGTCTAGGGGTCTGCCTCATTCTGTTCATCGTGACCGCGTGCGCCACGGCCCCCGAAGATCAAGCCGTGCTCGCGGGAACAGCCAACGTCGCCGAATTCGTCGATCTGCCGCCCGACGCAGTCTTCGAAGCGACTCTCGAAGATGTCTCACGCGCCGATGTGGCCGCGACTAAAATTGGCAGCAGCCATCTCGATCCGGCGGGATCGCCACCTTTTCAGTTCAAGATCGCATACGACCCCGGTCTGATCGACCCGCGCCATCGCTATGCCGTTAGAGCGCGTATCGTTATGGACGGCCGCATGATTTTTACATCCGATACCGTGTATCCGGTGCTGACTCGTGGGGGCCCCGACAACGTAAACCTGCTGTTGCAGCGAGTCCCGATCGGCTCGAAAAACTCGACGCGAACGGCAACTCCATCGAATCTACGCTGAAATAGGTGCTCGTTCGAACCGGGCAATGGCAATCATTCCGCCAACGATCACTGACAACCTAACTGCGAAGGAGACAACAATGGCCGCAAACACACCGAGCATCGGAATTCCAGGCGTCACCGCGCGAGCACTTTGCAAACGCAACTGGTGGGTGTTTCTCATCGGCGGCATTGCCAGCGTGATCTTCGGCGTACTGGCGCTGGCGAACCCGGGCATTGCGTTGCTGCTGCTGGCAACGTTTTTCGCCGCGTCGTTGCTGGTCGACGGCGGCGTCAACGTCTACGGCGGCATCACGCATCGCGACAAAGACGGCTGGTGGGTGCTGGTACTGATCGGCGTACTGGGTGTTGCCGTGGGGGGCTACTTACTGATGAACCCGCAACTCAGCATGATCGCGTTCGTCTACGTGGTCGCATTCACTGCAGTATTTCTCGGTGCGCTCTGCATCGCCCTCGGCTTCAAGGTTCGCAAGCAGACCGAGCGCGAGTGGGTCCTTTATCTGACCGGTGCCGTATCGGTCTTGTTCGGGGTGCTCATCTACGCTCAGCCCCTTACGGGCGCGCTGTCCGTCGTCTACATGATCGCGGCGTGGGCGATCATCATCGGCGTGTTGAGAATCATCTTCTCGTTCAAGATGAAGAATCTACCGGAAACCGCGTAGCGCACTAAGACGATTTCCGGTTGAATCGGTCACTGGCCGTTTTTGCGTCACGGCTGGCGGCAGTCAACTGGCTCTGATCGGCGTCCGCGAAACTGGCAGTTCGATTCAACGCCGCGGCGGTTGCGTTCACCGCCTGTTTGACCATCTGCACCGCAATGGGCGGCATCTCGGCCGCTGCGCGTGCGAGTTCCATGGCTTTGTCTGCCACCTGTCCGTCTGGCGCGATCTCTTCGACCAACCCCCAGTCCAGCGCCGTTTGCGCATCCATCTTCTCGCAGAGGATGCAAATTCGTTTTGCTCTGGCCGGCCCAACAAGATTGATCAGCCGCGGCAGTGCGCCCCACTGCAGGTTGAGGCCGATCTTGACCTCCGGCACGTAGAGATAGCAGCTTGCACCAATCACCCGCCAATCGCATGCCAGTGGCAGCGCCACCCCTGCGCCAACCGCCAGACGTTCCATTGCGGCGATCGTGATCTGCGGCATCGACTCCCAGGCTTCACAAAGGCGTACCCCGCGGAAGAAAATCTGCCGCCTCTCCAGGTCGGACGTATTTGGGTCGTTGCGTCCGGCGAGATCTTGTAGATCTGCGCCTGCTGAAAAGTAATCCTTGCTGCCGGTGAGAACCACTGCCCGGGTTTCCAGATCGTCGTGGAACGAACGCGCCACATCGGTGAGTTCGAGGATCAGCTGACCATCAAACGCATTCAGGTTTTTGTGGCGATCAAACGCAACGAGGGCTATGTGGCCCATCCGCTCTACGGTGACGTAGCTTTGTGACATCTGCGTTTCCTGTTCAGAACTCATCAGAACTTATGGACGCCCTTGAACCAGACGATGTCGACTTTGACGCGTTTCTGGCGGCATCAGCGCCGAGCGTCGACAACCTTCCGATCGGCGGGCGCGCCTGCCGCCCAACGGAGCCGTTGTAGTCGATGACGTTGAGGCGCATCAGAAGCGTTTCGTCAGTTGGGACGCGGTCGATTAACGACGACATCGATCCCGGCAGATAGTGACCGGAACCGCCTTCTTCCGCAACGGACGGCGAACTGATCGAGAGCATTTCCACGCCAACGTTGAGCATCAACAACGCGACTGGAATCGCCTTTTGTGGCAAGCCGACTTCCACCGGCGCGCCCGCAAAATCCGAAGCCGTGCAGTAGTCCGAAACTGAATGCCGCCGCCCATGGAGCCCGCTCGGTCAATCCGTGCCGCCCGTGCAGACCCTGCACTACCTCTGAAGCCCCGAACACGATACTGAGCGCAATCATCGCCTCGACCGGCGGCCCCGGCACATGCACCCAACCCATCGTGGCCGACACCAAGGTGATCCTGTGTGCGAGCGTAAACGCCGTGATCGATGCGAAGATTCGCTAATCTCCCGAGGAAAGGGCGAGATCCTGGTCGATGTGGCAAGCGTGCAAAACGCTCGAAATGAGTCAGTTTCGATGCCCCAACGCCTGCTCACCGAAGAACTGGTGCGAAAACACTTCGACATCCGGACCCCGTCGCAGATGGTGCCCACCATCGACCGACAGATTCACACCGGTGATCCAACTCGCCTCCGGCCCGCATAAAAACCGGACTGCCGCGGCGATGTCTTCGACCGTTCCGGTGCGGCTGATCGGCATACATGCAAGATAGTCGGCGTGCACGGTGTCGGTCGCAAACAGCCCGGCGGCGATCTCGGTATCGACCAGTCCCGGCAACACACTGTTGACGCGGATATTCGCGATGCCGAGTTCGTCGGCCGTGTTGCGCACCAGCATATCGATGCCGGCCTTGCTGACACAGTACGGACCCATGAACCGATGCGTGCGCGCTCCGGCGATCGACGAGATTGCGCACATCGCGCCACCGCCCGCGCGCCCGATCGCGGCGCTGGCGTGTTTGAACGTATGGAAGGTGCCGGTCAGATTGGTCTTGATGATCGCTTCCCACTGCTCGGCGTCGGTCGCAACGATCGGGCCGAGGCCACCGATGCCGGCGTTTGCGACCGCAATCGTCAGCGGGCCGGCACGCTCGGCCATTTCGACCGCACGGATGACGTCGCCTTCGATGCCGACATCGCCATCGACGAAGGCGACCGTCGCACCGAGCGCTCCGATTTCAGCAGCCGCTGCTTCGAGTTTCTCCCGCTTACGTCCCATCAAGGTCACAGCAGCGCCATCGCGCGCGAATGCCTTCGCGCAGGCCAGACCTATTCCGCTGCCGCCACCGGTCACCAGCGCGTTGTGTTTCGCAAGGGATGTGTTCACGCGGAGATTCTCTTCAGCGGGTGATCGAAGAACCACTCTAGTGTTGCACCTCTCGACATTGCAATGGCGCCGCAAAACTCGATACCGTACCCGACCGACAGTGCTTCCAGGATTTGAATGGTGGTGGCCGATTACCAGTTTCGCGACGCCGACGTGATCTCGCCGGAAGTGTACGGGCGCATCAGCCATCCGCACGAAGCGTTCGCCTGGTTGCGCGCAAACGATCCGCTGCGCTATGTGAAGCCCGAAGGATACCGACCATTCTGGGCCGTCACCAAACACGCGGACATCGTCGAGATCGAGCGCCAGCCGGAGTTGTTCGCAAGCGAGCCGCGACCGATCGTAGGACCCGAGATCACCAACCCCGAGGTCCGCGCGGACGTGATCGCGCAGATCTTCGAGCGCTTGAAGGATTCACCGAAACTGCTGCAGGTGCTCTCGACGTCCGGACAGAACGGTCTAATTCGTTCGCTGGTGCAGATGGACGCGCCGGATCACCCGAAGTACCGCGAACTGGTGCAGCCGTGGTTCAAACCCGCCAACCTGAAACGGCTCGAAGATCGTCTCGAAGTGATCACCCGCGACATTCTCGACGACATGATGGGCGACGGCGGCGAGCGGACACTCGATTTCGTTCAGGACGTCGCCGTGTTCCATCCGCTGAAGATGATCGTCGAACTGCTTGGCGTGCCCGAACAGGACGAATGGCGGATTCTGAAACTGACGAACGAACTGTTCGCCGGCGACGACCCGGAGATGCGTAGAACGGGGTCCGACCCACTTTCGCTGTTCGAAACGATCAAGGACTTGTACGAATACTTCGACCGGATGACCGAAGAGCGGCGCGAACGGCCAACCGAGGATCTCGCGTCGTACATCGCCAACGGCAGGATCGATGGCGAGTATCTGCCGTTCAAAGAGTTGATCTCGTATTACATCATCGTCGCTACGGCCGGCCACGAGACTACGCGCACAGCGATGTCCGGCGGGTTGCTCGCGCTGATGCAGAATCGCGATCAGTTCGACCTGCTGCGAAACAATCGCGGTTCACTGATGAAACTCGCGGTCGAGGAAATGATCCGCTGGTCGACACCGGTGACGCAGTTCTGCCGAACGGCGACCCGCGATACGCAACTGCGTGGCAAGACCATTCGCGCGGGCGACAATCTGAGTCTGTTCTATGCGTCTGCGAACCGGGACGAAGAGGTGTTCGACCAACCGACGCGCTTCAAGGTCGATCGACAGCCGAACCGGCACATCGCATTCGGTTTGGGACCGCATATGTGCCTCGGCAACATCCTTGCCCGTATGGAATTGCGGATCTTCTACGCTCAATTTCTGCCGCGCATCGAATCGATCGACCTCGCCGGGGAACCCGACTTTCTGCGTGCCAGTTTCGTGCACGGTGTGAAGCACCTGCCGATCCGCTTCAAATTGAAGCCGGCCGCGTGACATGAACGCCGCACTGTCGTCGCTGGGCGAAGCCATCGAGCGGTACCTGACAGCGAAATGGCCGCATCTGGACAATCTCAGAATTACCGACGTACAACAAATTCCCGGAGGGGCGTCGCGCGAGACGTATCGGATCGCAACAACGTTCCGTGAACGCGGTGTCGATACGCAGAGTGGATTCATTTTTCGTCGCGATCCGCCGTCGAGCCTGATCGACACCAATCGGGCGCTCGAATACCGCACATACGAAGCGGTCCATCCCACGGCAGTGCCGGTGCCGGAGCCGTTGATTCTGGAAGAAGACCCAGGTGAACTCGAACGGCCGTTCTCGATCATGGCGGAGATCGCCGGTTGCGAGACGGCAATCACCCACTTCGCCATGCCGCCATATGCCGAACTGAGGGAACACATCGGCACGCAGAAGTGGCGCATCCTGGGCACGCTCGCGAAGATGGATCCGGATGCACTGGGTGTCACGCAGTTCATGGAGGCGCCATCGCGCGCCGACTGCGCCCGGCGCGAACTCGACTACTGGGCCGGAGTCATTGCGGCCGATGCGTTGCATCCGCAGCCGATCGCAGCCGCGGCGATCCGTTGGTTGAAGCGTGAACTGCCACCCGCGCCGAAGAAGCTGTGCCTGGTCCATGGCGACTATCGTTCCGGCAACTTTCTGTACGACGACACCGGTACGATTCGTGGTGTGCTGGATTGGGAAATGGCACACATCGGCGATCCGCTCGAAGACCTCGCATGGTCGCTCGATCCGTTGTGGGGTTGGCCGGAAAAGCATCTCGCCGGCGGCTTGCTGCCGCGTCGGCGTGCAATCGAGATCTGGCGCAACGCGAGCGGTCTCGAGGTGCATGCCGAGGCGTTTCGCTGGTGGCAGGTATTCGCCTCGGTCAAAGGCCTGGCGATCTGGATCTCCTCGACGGAGGATTTTGCCAACGGTTCGACAAAGGAGCCGATTCTGGCGATGGCGGGTTGGGTGATGACCGACCGGCAGAATCGCATCCTTGCGGATCGGCTGGCGCCGGATTCCGAACATCGCTACGCGGAGCCGCTGGCATGATTCCTCGCCCGCAACAGGCGCTCACAGATCTCGCGATGAAACTCGCGCTGAGCATCGCACCCGACACCCAATCCGCATACGCCGCATCGAACGCGGGGCTGATCGCGATGTTGATGCAGTGTCTCGCGCAGGATTTCGATCGTGCCGCATATGTGCGCACTCAGGACATCGATGAACTGATCGCGCTGTTCGAAAGCCTGCGCGACGTGCCGCCGGAGCAACTCGGCCGGCGAATCGCCGACTTTCTGAATGGCTCCCCGCAAAGCCTGCGCATCGAACATCTGAATGCGCGGCACGCACAGGGCATGGAACTGCTGATCGACCTGCATACATGGGCAGAGACACACCGCGCTGAAGAACTCGATCGCGAGATCTGGCGTTTCCTGACGCGCCATGCGGACCGGCATGCGTATCAATTGCCGGTGTAGCAGCCGTGCCGCCTCGTTCAATCGAGGTGCTCAACTTGTGTTTTGAAGACCTGCGGCTACACTATGCCGCTCTTTTTCCCCGGGTCGTTAGCTCAGTTGGTAGAGCAGCGGGCTTTTAACCCGTTTGTCGTGGGTTCGACCCCCACACGGCCCACCATATTCCTCTTCTCGCCTAGCCGGGTGCGACGTGATCCAACCGGGTCTCGATTCATGACGCGGATGTGGTTTCGATGAACCAGACACACCATCCGCACGTCGTAGAAGTGCGCAACCACAACGACGTCATGCAGACGCTGGTTTCGCTGCGAAGCAATCGACGCCAGCGAACCGCACGCCGAGAATTTGTCGTCGAAGGTGTCCGTTCGATCAACACGGCGGTGCGGTGCGGCTGGCAGATCAACGCCTTCGTCTATGGTGCCGACCGTCAGTTTTCCGGGTGGGCGAAGGAGCTACTGGCAAACGAACGCGTGCGCGATCACGTCGTTTTGAGTGACGCGCTGATGCGCCAGTTCTCCGAGCGCAGCGAAACCTCGGAACTCATCGCGATTGTCGCGATACCCGCCGATGATCCCGCGCGGATCAGCGCAAGGGTCGACGGGTCGCGCGGCGAAGGGTCGGCGCCACTCGTCGTGTTGCTGGATCGGCCCGCGAGCCCGGGAAATCTCGGTAGCGTCATCAGATCCTGCGATGCTTTCGGAGCGCACGGCGTGCTGGTAACCGGTCACGCCACGGATATCTATGATCCAGAATGCGTTCGTGCGTCCACTGGCTCCCTGTTTTCGGTTCCGGTCATTCGTATTCACCAGCGGCGGCTGCTCGATGAGTGGCTCACTACGTTCAGAAGCCAGTGGCCATCCCTGCAATGTGTAGGGACCGATGAAAACGGCTCGCTGCGCCTCGACGCGCGGGATTTTGAACAGCCCACATTGGTGCTTCTGGGGAACGAAACCCGCGGACTATCTGCCGCGTACCGCGCCACATGCGATGCTTTGGTCCGTATCCCAATGCAGGGTGCCGCATCGTCATTGAACGTTGCATGCGCGGCATCGATTGTGCTGTACGAAATCGATCGTCAACGGGCACACAATTCAGCACGTCCATACAGGACGTGATTCATTCGTCGCCTCTGCCGCCACCTTTTGTCTCATTGATACCGCGTCGGATCGGCGACCCCAGCGCCTTCGAACCCGGCGCGCCGCAACCGACAGGAATCACATCTGCCGCATGCGCGCCCGCTGTCGTCGGGCTGATAGCACGACAGCGTCATCGAGTAGTCGAGTCCGGCCGCCACACCTCTGATGATGATGTCGGCTTTCGACATATCGACCAACGGCGCGCGAATGCGAAACCCATCGCCTTCGACCCCGGCTTTCGTCGCGAGATTCGCCATCTGCTCGAACGCCGCGACGAACTCCGGACGACAGTCGGGATAGCCCGAATAATCCACCGCGTTGACGCCGACGAAGATGTCGCGCGCGCCGAGCACCTCGGCCCAACCGAGCGCGTAGGCGAGAAAGATCGTGTTACGCGCCGGAACGTAGGTGATCGGAATGCCGGCCGACGGTGATTCCGGTACCGCGAGCGCGGGATCGGTCAACGCCGAGCCGCCGAATGCTGCGAGATCGATGGTGATGGTGCGATGCTCGGCGGCGCGCAGCGCAACAGCCACGCGCGCGGCCGCCTCGAGTTCGACGGCGTGGCGCTGACCGTATCGAAACGACAGCGCGTGGCACGTGAAGCCCTCGGCAGTGGCGATCGCGAGGGTCGTCGCCGAATCGAGCCCGCCGGACAGCAGCACGATCGCACGCGGCTGCTCCTGTGTCGCGACGCGTGATCGGCTCATCGGCCCGGCTCGTCGCCCCACAACACTTTGTGCAACTGAATCTGCAAACGAACCGGCAGCCGATCGCGCAGGATCCACTCGGCGAGCTGCGCCGCGGGCAATTGCGTGAAGCTCGGCGAAAACAATACCTCACCGACGCGGTTCGACAGATCGTGCTGCCGGATCACCTCGCGCGCCCATGCGTAGTCGTCGGCGCCGCAGATCACGAATTTCACCTGATCGCAGCGCGTCAGCAGCTCGACGTTCTGCCAACGATTTCGTCCGGCCTCACCCGAGCCCGGCGTCTTCAGATCCACCACACGCACCACGCGCGAGTCGACGGCGCCGATGTCCAGCGCGCCAGACGTTTCCAATGACGTCGCATAGCCCGCGTCGCACAGCGACTTCAGCAGATCCAGGCACGCGGGTTGCGCGAGCGGCTCGCCGCCAGTCACAGTCACGTAGCGCGCGTCGTAAGACGCCACCCGCGCGAGTACGTCGGTCAACGCGGTCATCTCACCGCCGTTGAACGCATAGGCCGTGTCGCAGTATTGACAGCGCAACGGGCAGCCGGTGAGCCTCACGAAAACCGTTGGCAGGCCGACCGTGCTCGTTTCACCTTGCAGCGAATGAAAGATCTCGGTGATGCGCAGTTGAATCGGTGATTCGCTCGGCTTCGACGACGCGGTCACCATCGGTGACCTCGTCATCAGCGCAGCTCGGCGGCGTATGACTGGGCCAGTCTCGCTGCCGATGTGCCGGGAAACTGCGCTTGAACGCGGTTCAGATACTCCAGCGCTGTGGTGCGATCGCCCATGCGGTGATAGACGACACCCAGTTTGTACATCGCGTCGCTGACCTTTTGATTGGTCGGAAATTGATTGACGACCTGGGCAAATGATTGCCGTGACTTATCGAGGTTCGGTTCCGGCAGCGCCAGATACAGCTCACCGAGCCAGTAGTAGGCATTGCCGGCGTATTCGCCATGCGGATAGCTGACCAGCAACTGGTTGAACGCGGCGATGGCATCGTCGAAACGTTTGGCTTTCGTCAGCTCGAACGCGCTGGCATACGCATCGCGTTCCGATGGACCGTTGACCTGCGATGGCACCGGCGCACCGCCGAACGAATTCGTTGGGCCATCCGGCGAGCCGTCGTACGAAACACCGCCCGTCGCAACACCTCCGCGCGATGGCGCGCCCGCGCCCGGCGATCCACTCAGCGCGGCCACACGGCGGTCAAGGTCGAGATATTGTTCCTTCTGATTGGCCTGCAGTTTCGCAATCAGATGGCCCTGCTCTTCGACGATGCCGCGCAGTTCCGATAGGTCCGCCTGAAGTTGCTGGAACTGCTGGAACATCGTCACCGCATCGGATCCGCCGCCGCTGGTACTGCCCGCGGATGCAGAGGATGGGTAGGACCTGACGTCGCTCGTCACGGCCTGATTCTGTTGCGTGCCGTATGCGCGAACCCCACCGTATTCGGTGTCCGACGGCGGAGCGGGCGGCGCCGTCGGGGCCGGACGTGTGGACGTCATCGGTTGTGATTCCACGACGGGTGCCGCCGAGACACACGCGTCCTGCGCGACCAATGTCGCGCAGAAAGTAGCGATCAGGAATCCAGAGCGCGCCATCGGCTCACTGGTAAACCAGTTCCGCGCGCCGATTCTTGGCCCACGCGGCTTCACTGTGCCCGGGATCCGCCGGCCGCTCTTCGCCGTAGCTGACGATATCGATCTGCGAACGCCTCACCCCCTGCGACGTGAGGAACGTTGCCACGGCGTCTGCACGGCGTTCGCCGAGCGCGAGGTTGTACTCACGCGTGCCGCGCTCGTCCGTGAAACCATCGATCGTCACGCGCTTGTCTGGACTGTTGCGTAAGAAAGCCGCATGCAATTCGAGGATCGCAAGCGATTCGGGTTGCAGCGTGGCCTTGTCGTAGTCGAAATAGAAGACGCGCGTCAATGCGGTACCGGTTTGAGAATTGATCGGATTTCCAGCCGCATCCACTGCACGAGAGATCTCCGAATCGGGTTGCGCGGGCGCGGTGACCTCGGGCTGTTCGCTGCCGGGCAATGGTTCCGGATGGGCCTTTTTTGCGGCACTCGAACACCCGACCAGAATCAGCCCGATGAAAACGAGACCCGCCAGGTTACGCAAGCTGTGGTATCGCATCTTTCTCTCCTAAACAGGTCGTCCCTAACAAGCCCCCGACGAATGCCAGATGTGCCTGAGCGGCGGACTCGCGACAGTCATTCGCGCGTTCGATTCAAGAAGGGGGACCATGCCGGCTCTCTGACGTCTCCGACGGACGATGGCAGTCGATATTTTACTGTGCCGTCGATCGAAACCACGGCGAGTATACCGTGGCCTTTATCCTGCGTCGCATAGATTAGCATCGTGCCGTTCGGCGCAATCGACGGCGACTCGTCGAGCGACGTCGACGTCAGCACCATCAGGCGGCCGCTGTTCAGATCCATCACCGCGATGTGGAATACCCCGTCGTTGCGGTGCACGAACACCAGATGCTTGCCGTCGGGAAGCAACCGGCCGCGTGCATTGTAGTCGCCGTCGAACGTCAGCCGCTGGGTCAGACCGGTCGCCAGTTCGATCTCGTAGATCTGCGGCTTGCCGCCGCGATCGGACGTGAAAATCAGACTCTTGCCGTCGTGCGTCCAGCTCGGTTCCGTATCGATGCCGCGTGATCGCGTGATACGCCGCAGATTCCGTGTCGCCAAGTCCATCGTGTAGATTTCCGGATCGCCATCGCGTGACAACACCAGCGCCAGTTGTTTGCCATCGGGTGAAAATGCCGGCGCGCTGTTCAGGCCCGCGAAGTCCGTCACCTTGCTGCGCTGACCGGTCGCGATTTCCTGAACGATGATCGACGGCTTGCCGCCTTCGAACGACACGTACGCAACCCTTTTGCCATCGGGCGACCAGGTCGCCGATAAAATCGGCTCGCGGCTTTCGAGCAACGTCCGCGGCCGCGCGCCGTCGACGTCGGCCATCTCGAGGTTGAACTTCACGTCGGGGGTGCCGAGATTGCGCGCCAGCACGTAGATGATGCGGGTCGAAAAGGCGCCGCGAATACCAGTCAGCTTCTCGTAGACGGCGTCCGAAACGAGGTGCGCCATGTCGCGCAGCGACGCCGGCGGTGCCGCAAACGTCTCACTGGCAAGCTGCTTCTCGTTCAGCACGTCGAACAGATAGTACGTCACCGACAAGTCGCCGTTGGGGGCGAGTTCGGTTCGGCCGACCACGACGTACTCGACACCGAGCACGCGCCAATCGCGGAACAACACTTCCTGCGGACGGGTCGGCAAACTCAACATGTTCTTGGTTGGCGTCGGCGCAAACTGGCCGCTGCGCGCGAGGTCGAATGCGATGATCGCGGCCGGGTCTTCGATATCGCGTACGCCCGCGCCGACGCCGAACGGCACGACGCCGATCTTCTTCGGATTGTCATAGCCGCGATCCACCTCGATGGTGATTTGCGCAGCGAGCGGGGCAGCGAACAGCAACGCCGCCAAAGCGGCCAACAATCGATTCTTCAACGTAACAAGTCCTCTGGTTTGAACAGCACCGGAAAGCGCCGGAAATATTTCTCGAACAGAATGGGATCCTTCGGCACATCGAACTTGCCAACTTTGCGCACCGCCTGTTCTGCGGAACGATCGAATGCTTCATTGCCGCTCGAAGAAATGATCGTCACGCCCACGACCGCGCCGGTCGGTACCAGTTCGACCATCAGTTTGGCCTGCATGCCGTTGCGCGCGGACGGCGGGCGCGACCAGTTCGCAACGATCAGCTGGTAAATGCCTTGCGCATAGGTCTGCGCCGCCTGTTCGCTCTTCTCGTCCGACAGCGCTTCGGTCTCCTTCGCCAGTGCATCACTGAAGGTCGCATCGGCGAGACTGTCGAGGCGTTTCTCTTTTTCGAGTTGCGCCCGCTCGGCAATCTGTTTCGCGATATCCGGTTTCGGCGGCACCGATTTGGTCGGGGTCGGAGTCGGCTTCGGCGTCGATTTCGGTTCTGGTTTGGGTTGCAGTTTCGGTTCCGGCTTCGGCGGCGTCGGCTTGGCTTGGGGCGCAGCGACTTTCGGCACCGCCTTCGGCCGCGGCGCGTCCATCACGATCAACTCGGCCTTGACGATGTTCGGCCGTACCAGCAGCGAACTCTTCTCGATCGGCGTCCAGTTCACCCACAGCATCGCCGCGACCAGCGCGTGCACGAACACTGCGAGGACGAACGAAACACCGTAGAACCGTGCCTCACCATCCATTCCGTCAGTCCATCACCGCCAATCCGGCGCCCTCAACCAACGTCCGGCGGATCCGTGATCAAGCCGACGCTCTTCGCGCCCGCCTTCTGCAACACGGTCATCACGCGTACGACCTGACCGTAATCCAGACGATGATCCGCGCGCACGTAGACCGGTGCATCGGGACGCGTCCCCAGAACCTTCGCTGCCTGTTCTTCGAGCGAGAAAATCGTCACGCGCGTGCCTTCAGTCGATTTGCGCACACCGAGATTGACGAACAGCGCGCCGTCCTGGCGCATCGTAACGACGAACGGGTCCTTCTGATGTTCCGACACCGGCTCCGACGGGGCCTTCGGCAGATCCACCTGCACGCCCTGCGTCAGGATCGGTGCAGTCACCATGAAGATGACCAGCAACACCAGCATCACGTCGATGTACGGCACGACATTGATTTCGGACATCGGCTTGCGCCGGTTCGGCCGCTGCGTGCTCATCGTTTGGTGTGCACCGCGCGGTAGAGAATGCTCGTCAGCTCTTCGGTGAACGTCTCATAGCGCGTCATCAGCACTTCGGAGCGCGCGGAAAAGCGGTTGTAGCCGATTACCGCGGGAATCGCCGCGAACAAACCCATCGCGGTGGCGACCAACGCTTCGGAAATACCCGGCGCGACCGATGCGAGCGTCGCCTGGGTCATGTTCGCGAGGCTGCGAAACGAATTCATGATGCCCCACACCGTGCCGAACAGACCGACATACGGACTGGTTGACCCCACCGTGGCCAGAAACGACAGGTGCGTTTCGAGCTTTTCCTCTTCGCGGGTCAGCGCCACGCGCGTCGCGCGCTGCACACCCTGCATCACCGCATCAGCATCGACGCCTTGTTCCGAGAGTCTGCTGTACTCCTTGAAGCCCGCGACGAATACTGTCTCGAGCCCGCTGAGATCCTGGTCGGTTGATTCGAGTTCGTCGTAGAGCCGGCGTAGATCGATGCCCGACCAGAAATATTCCTCGAACGCATCGATGGCCTTCTGCACCTTTTTCAACGCGAACATTCGCTGAAAGATCATCACCCATGACGTGAGCGACGCAAACAACAGCAGCAGCAACACGATCTGCACCAGCACGCTGGCATTGAGCACCAGCGAAAGAATCGATACCGGTTCGGTCAATCTGACCTCCTGTTTCTCACGATGGATCGATGTCGAAGCTCACCTGAGCCGCGTCGGGTGTGCGGGGCGCGGGACGCGTGAGCCCGAAGTGTTGGAAGGTTTTCTCGGTCACGATGCGTCCGCGCGGAGTACGCATGATGAAGCCTTGCTGAATCAGGAACGGTTCGAGCACATCTTCGATCGTGTCGCGTTCTTCGCTGATCGCGGCTGCGAGTGAATCGATGCCAACCGGCCCGCCGCCGAACTTGTCGAGGATCGCAAGCAATAGCCGTCGATCCATCGTATCGAAACCCTCGGCGTCGACGCTGAGCATGTCCAGCGCCTGATTCGCGATGCTCGCCGTCACCGTTCCGTCACCGCGCACTTCGGCAAAATCGCGCACGCGACGCAACAGACGATTGGCGATACGTGGCGTGCCGCGCGAGCGGCCGGCAACCGCGATGGCACCATCGCGTTCGATCCGTACGCCGAGCTTGTCCGCCGAGCGTATTGCGATCTGCGTCAGTTCCGCGACGGTGTAGAACTCGAGGCGCTGCACGATACCGAAGCGATCGCGCAATGGGGACGTCAGCAAGCCGGCGCGCGTGGTCGCGCCGACCAAGGTGAACGGCGGCACGTCGAGTTTGATCGAACGCGCGGCAGGACCTTCGCCAATGACGATGTCGATCTGAAAATCTTCCATCGCCGGATACAGAATCTCTTCGACCACCGGGCTCAACCGGTGAATCTCGTCGATGAAGAGCACGTCGCCGGCGTCGAGGTTGGTGAGCATCGCGGCGAGATCGCCGGCCTTCTCCAAAACCGGCCCGGAAGTGCTCTTCAAAGATGTGGACATCTCGTTGGCAATGATGTGCGCCAGGGTCGTCTTACCGAGGCCCGGCGGACCGAACACCAACGTGTGATCAAGCGGTTCACCGCGCCTGCGCGCAGCCTCGATGAACACGCTCATCTGCTCTTTGACGACCGCCTGACCGATGTATCCCTGCAGCGACGTCGGGCGCAACGCCCGGTCCAGCGCCACCTCGTCGGAAGGTGAGCGTCCCGAAACGAGCCGATCCGGTTCGACCGTCACGCGCGCCCCTGTGCGCGGCTAACTACGAACATCCGGGTCATGCTTCCTGCCCGGCCATGCGCTTCAGCGCAGTACGTACGACGTCTTCGGTGGAATGACCGTGAATATAGGCATTGCCGATCGCGCGGCTCGCCTCGGCGGGACGGTAGCCGAGTGCGATCAACGCGCGTTCGGCCTCTTCGATGACCTCGCGCGTTGCGTCGCCCAGCTTCGGCCGCGCGCCGTCCGGAATGATCACCAGCTTGTCGATACGGTCTTTGAGTTCCACGACCAGGCGTTCGGCGGTCTTGCGGCCGACACCCGGGAGTTTCACCAGTCGGGCGATCTCGGCGTCGCGAATGCACCGAGCGAGGTCGACGACGCCGATGCCGGAGAGCAGATTCAACGCGAGCTTCGGACCTACGTTACTGACCTTGATCAACTCCCGGAACAGGTCGCGTTCTCCATCACTTGCGAAGCCGAACAGTAGATGCGCGTCCTCGCGGATGGTCAGATGGGTGAACAGCGTGACGTCATTGCCGATCCCCGGCAGGTGGCTGAGCGTATTCGCCGTGACCTCTACTTCGTAGCCGACGCCGGCGACGTCCACCACCAGGGTGTGCTCGTTCAGCGAGATCAGTGTGCCTCGAATTCGTCCGATCATCCTTGTCAGCCGACGCTCCGCGGGACCTGAGTATTGATGTGGCAAATCGCAATGGCAAGGGCGTCGGCCGCGTCCGCGGACGGCGACGCGCTCAGTTTCAACAATCGGCACACCATGTGTTGCACCTGATGTTTGTTGGCGCCGCCGGTTCCGGTGACCGCTTGCTTCACGCGTCGCGCGGCATACTCCGCAACCGGCAATCCGACCGCCACAACGGCCGCCAGTGCGGCACCGCGCGCCTGACCCAGCTTCAACGCGGAACTCGCGTTGCGCGCCATGAACACCTGTTCGATGGCTACCGCGTCCGGTGAATGATCGCGAATCAATGATGCGATGCCCTCATAGATCTCACCAAGACGACTCGGCACGTCTGCATGGGTTGTGCGTATACAGCCGCTCGCGACATAAACGGATTCACCGCGCCGCACGTCGACGACACCGTAACCCGTGACGCGCGACCCCGGATCGATACCAAGGATTCGCGTCATCGACCGTTCCAATCCTTGCCGGCGCCTGGCCAGCGCAATCGCAAGCTAGCGTAACCGAATGTGCAATTCGCGAAGCTGATCTTCATCGACTGCGGTCGGTGCTGCTGTCAACGGACAGGCCGCGGTCTGCGTCTTCGGGAATGCGATGACATCGCGAATGGCCGTCGCGCCGACCATCAGCATCACCAACCGATCGACGCCGAGCGCAATTCCGCCGTGCGGCGGACAGCCGTACTTCAACGCATCGAGCAGGAAACCGAACCGCGCCTCCGCCTCCTGCCCCAGGCCCAACGTTGCGAACACCGCCTTCTGCATGTCGCTCGAGTGGATCCGGATCGACCCGCCGCCCAGTTCATAGCCGTTCAGTACGACATCGTAGGCCCGCGCATGCGCAGCCTCAGGATCGGCCAACAGTTCGTCGACGTCGCACGCGGGGCTGGTGAACGGGTGATGCATCGCTTCGAGGCGGCCTTCCTTGCCACGCTCGAACATCGGCCAATCGATCACCCAACACGGTGCCCAACGATCCTCGATCAGCGCGAGATCCGCGCCGAGCTTGTTGCGCAACGCACCGAGCGCGGCATTGACCACGCCGCCCTGATCGGCGCCGAAGAATACGACGTCGCCGGCAACCGCAGCGCTGCGATCGAGCACAGCCTCGATAACGTCTTCGGGAAGGAACTTCAGAATCGGCGATTGCAATCCCGCGGAGCCGGTACCGCGTTCGTTCACCTTTACGTAGGCGAGTCCTTTGGCACCGTAGCGACCGACAAAATCGGCATAACCGTCGAGCTCTTTGCGCGACAGGCGGCCCGCCCCGGGCGCGCGCAGCGCCGCAACGCGGCCACGTGGATCGTTGGCCGGCGCGTTGAACACCTTGAATTCGACCGCTCGCACCAGGTCCGCGATGTCGACCAGTTCGAGCGGATTGCGCAGATCGGGCTTGTCGCTGCCGTAGCGGCGCATCGCCTCTGTAAACGTCAGTACCGGAAAATCCGGTAGTTCGACGTGCAATACCTCGGCAAACAGCCGCTTCAGCATGGTCTCGGTCAGGACCATGATGTCGCGTTCATCGACGAACGATGCCTCGATGTCGATTTGGGTGAATTCGGGCTGGCGCTCCGCGCGCAGATCTTCGTCGCGGAAACAACGCGCGATCTGATAGTACTTGTCCATACCGGACATCATCAGCAGCTGCTTGAACACCTGCGGCGACTGCGGCAACGCGAAAAACTGTCCGGGATGGGTGCGGCTCGGTACGAGGTAGTCGCGCGCACCCTCAGGTGTCGCGCGGGTCAGAATAGGCGTTTCGATCTCGGTGTATTCAGCGGCTTCGAGATAGCGGCGCACCGCCGACAGAATCGTCGCGCGCATACGCAACCGTTGCTGCATCTCCGGCCGCCGCAGATCGAGATAGCGGTAGCGCAGCCGAATGTCTTCCCCCGCGTCGGAATAGTCGTCGAGTTGAAATGGCGGCGTCAGGGCCGTGTTGAGGATCTCGAGTTCACGGCCGAGTACTTCGATCTCACCGGTCTTCATGTCCGGATTCACGGTGCCGACGGGTCGCAGCCGAACCCGACCGGTGATACGCAGCACGAACTCATTTCGCACCCTGTCGGCGGTCGCGAAGCTATCCTCGATGTCCGGGTCGTAGACGACCTGAACGATGCCGCTGCGATCGCGAACGTCCAGAAAGATTACGCCGCCATGGTCGCGGCGTCGATGCACCCAACCGCAGAGCTCGACTTCTCGATCGATCTGCGATGCATCGAGATCGCCACAGTAATGACTGCGCATGATTGGTCCTGCTATTTCTTGCTGGATTTGTCGCTGCCAGCGGACTTGGTGTCGCTCTGCCTGGAACCACTCGAAGCGCCGCTCTTCGACGATTTCTTGTCGCCCTCGCTCGAACTCTTGCCGGCCGCGCCCGGCTTTTCCTTCGCCGCACCCTCGGAAGCGCTCGACGAACCCTTCGGCTCCGCTGACCCGCCCGGTTTGGCATCACCTTTCGATTCGCTGTTCGAACTCTCTTTCGACGACGGTTCGCCATTCGATTCGCTGCCGCTCGCGACATTTTTCTTGTCGCCGGACTTGAAGTCCGTTTCATACCAACCACCGCCTTTCAAGCGAAATGCGACGGCGGAGATCTTCTTGCGCAGTAGATCCTTCCCGCACGACGGGCATTGGATGAGTGGCGCTTCACTCATCTTCTGGATCGTTTCGAACTCGTGCTCGCAGCCCAGACACTGATACTCATAGATCGGCATGTTCAAGAACCCTTCATTGACTCGTTCAACAACTGACTCGTTTCACCAATGAAAAAGCACGTAAGGAGAGTGCGCCAAACGAGCAGGCCGCGCGTTCGCGTCCATCGGGCATCGTCGAGCGGCGCATAGGATAATGAAAAAAGCCCGCGAAAACATTGAAAAAACGCTTATCGTTCCTTGCCTGGCATATTTGAATGCAGTATAAAGCGC
This sequence comes from uncultured Gammaproteobacteria bacterium, assembly GCA_963812255.1. Classification (GTDB taxonomy): domain Bacteria; phylum Pseudomonadota; class Gammaproteobacteria; order Pseudomonadales; family Azotimanducaceae; genus DATJGR01. The sequence continues at coordinate 1,194,568 of CAWEUM010000005.1, forward strand.
GCTCATTGGGGAGCCGATGATCGCTGTTTTCGTTAAGGGCCCTCATAAGTGATGGGTTGGATGTCCGTCGCATAGTCGATGTGTTCGTACAACTCTCGACTTCAATTACCAAGGGAAATCGAATGGCAAAGAGAAAGGCTCCCGCTAAGAAAGCTGCGAAAAAGAAAACACCCGCCAAGAAGTCCGCCGCCAGCAAGGCTGCATCGAAAGGTCCGATCACTCAGAAAATGACCAAGACCGCGATCTTGAACGAAATCGCGGGTGCGACCGCACTGACACGCAAGCAGGTCGACGCGGTGATCGAAGAACTGGAGTCATTGATCAAGCGCCACATCAGCAAACGAGGCGTCGGTGAGTTCACGCTGCCCGGACTGCTGAAGGTACGCGCGGTCAAACGCCCCGCAACGAAAAAACGCATCGGCCGCAATCCCGCAACCGGCGCGGAAATCATGATCCCGGCGAAGCCGGCCTCGATTCGCGTTCGCGTCGCTGCGTTGAAGCGCCTCAAGGAAATGGTCGGCTGAACGTCGATCTGATCTGAATCTAAGGGCCGTCCGACGGCCCTTTTTTTTGGTGAGTGGCAACTGATCGATATCGGTCACCGACTCGTTAGAATAGCCGCCAATCCAGGACGTCTACGTCGATGCGCGCAACTCGAATCCTGATCCCGACCCTCAAGGAGACGCCCGGGGACGCCGACATCCCAAGCCATCGCTTCATGCTGCGCGCTGCGATGATTCGCCGCCTCGCAGCGGGCATCTACACCTGGTTGCCGCTGGGACTACGCGTGCTACGAAAGGTGGAAGGCATCATTCGCAGCGAACTCGATCGCAGCGGCGCGCAGGAAGTGCTGATGCCGTTCGTCCAACCGGCCGAGTTGTGGCACGAGTCGCTGCGCTGGGATCAGATGGGGCCGGAGATGCTGCGGCTGAAGGATCGGCACGACCGCGATTTCTGCCTGGGCCCGACTCACGAGGAAGTCATCACCGACATCATCCGGCGCGAAGTGCACAGCTACAAACAGCTGCCCTGCAACCTGTATCAGATCAACTTGAAATTCCGCGACGAAATCCGGCCACGCTTCGGCGTGATGCGCGCGCGCGAATTCACGATGAAGGACGGTTACTCGTTCCACCTCGACGAAGCTTCGTTCGAAGCAACGTATGCGGAAATGCATGCCTGCTATGGCCGCATTCTGTCGCGTATCGGGCTCGACTTTCGTGCCGTACTCGCCGACAGCGGCAACATCGGCGGCAGTACGTCGCACGAATTTCAGGTGCTGGCGAACACCGGCGAGGACCGGATCGCGTTCAGCGATGCCAGCGACTACGCGGCGAACGTCGAACGCGCCGAAGCCTTGGCGCCTGCGGCTGGCGAATCGAAACCCACCGCACCGATCGAGAAGGTGGCCACACCGGGCCAGCATACGATCGAACAGATCGCGGCGTTCTTTCGTGTGCCGGAATCGCAGACATTGAAGACGCTGATCGTCGTCGGGACCGAGGGTCCCGTCGCGCTGGTATTGCGCGGCGACCATGAACTGAACGAGGTCAAGGCGCAGAAACTGCCGGGCATCACCTCACCGCTGACGTTGGCCAGCGAGCAGATGATTCGATCGAGCGTCGCATGCGGCGTCGGATCGCTTGGACCCATCGGCCTGCCGCTGCCGGTTTATGTTGACCGCAGTGCACGCGCGGCGACCGATTTCGTTTGCGGCGCCAATGAAGACGGCTTCCACTATCGCGGCGCGAACTGGCAACGCGATGTCGGCGTCGCATCGGACCGGGTTGTCGACATGCGCAACGTCGTCGACGGTGATCCGTCGCCTGACGGCCACGGCCGGCTCCACATCACGCGCGGCATCGAAGTGGGGCACATCTTCAAGCTCGGCCGAAAGTACAGCGAGACCCTGGGTGCGAACGTGCTCGATCAGGACGGCTCGACGAAGACGCTGATCATGGGGTGCTATGGCATGGGCGTCACGCGGTTGGTAGGCGCGATTATCGAACAATGCCACGACGCCAACGGCATTATCTGGCCGCAGGCCGTTGCTCCGTTCGCCGCCCATATCGTTGCGTTGAACTACGCGAAGTCGGACGCGGTCCGCGCGGCTGCGGATCGATTGCTGGCGGAATTCGAAGCGGTCGGCATCGATACGCTGCTGGACGACCGCGACGAGCGGCCCGGCGTCAAATTTGCCGACGCGGATCTGATTGGCATTCCGCATCGCGTGGTCATCGGTGACCGGAATCTCAAAGCGGGCCTCGTCGAGTACCGGACCCGGCGCGGCCCTGATACGCTCGATGTCACCGTCGATACCATCGCGGCCCACGTGCGCGCCGCAATCGCTGGATGATTGACCGGACATACCTCGAACCAAACCGCACTCCGAGCGGCGCGTGCAAATCCCCACCGAATTGCTGGCATCGCCGCATCGGGTTTGTCGCCATGTTGCTGCTGCCGCTGATTGCGATTGCCGACGCACCGCCGGAAATCGATCCCCAGGTCATCGACGCGCTGGCACGCAGCATGTCCGACAATCTCGAACATGGCGATCACTTCGACGCGCAGGTGTGGTTGCTGAGTTCAGTGCCCAAGCTGGCCCGGTACATCAAGAACGGCGAAGAACAGGAATTGATTCTGCGCACCGTGTATCGCGAGTCGAATCGGCACGACATGGATCCGGACCTCGTGCTTGCAGTGATGCAGGTCGAGAGCCGATTCGACCGCTTCGCGGTGTCGCGCGTCGGCGCGCAGGGGCTGATGCAAGTGATGCCGTTCTGGCGCAACGAGATCGGCCGGCCGCAAGACAACTTGACGCAGATCGATACGAACGTGCGCTACGGCACCGCGATATTGGCCCAGTATCTGAGCGAAGCGCACGGCGATCTGATCGATGCGCTGGCGCGTTACAACGGCAGCCGCGGCCGACTCAACTATCCGGAGCTGGTCGTCTACGCGTATCGCGCGAGATGGCAGACTCAGTCGACAGACGTACTGCCCAGACTGGAAGCCGGTTGCAGGGCATACGGGCTGGCCGCGTGTCACGCCGTCAAGTCGGCGCGACACTAGCCTGGATCATTCAGGAATTCCCTGCTGCATCGCGGCCTGTAGCGAGGATTGCGTTTGCGGCCCGACCAGCGTCGCGCGGACCGCTCCGCGCGGGTCGATGACGACCGTGCTCGGCAGCACGCTCGGCAGGTCGTAGCCGAAATGCGCGCGCGGATCTTTCGTCGTCACCCGGAATTCGATACCCATTTGCCGGATCAGCGTGCGCAGTGCATCGCCGTCGACACCGTCGAAGTTGACCCCGACGACCAACGCTGCCGTCGCGGCGCCGAACGCGTTCAACTCCGGAATCTCGTGGCGACACGGTGCGCACCACTTCGCCCAATAGTTGACGAATACCCAATGACCGCGCCAGTCCGAGTAGTCGCCACGCGTCCCGTCGGCATACTCGAAATCCATCGGCGCGCAACCGGCAATCGCTGCGGCGATCAGAAGTGTCAGGGTTCGCGATGCGCGCCTCACGATCGCACCTGCGGTTCCTGAAGGATCGAGTCCAGATCGACATCGAGGTGTTGCTCGCCATAACGCGAATATTCCTTCAGCGGCGCAATCAGGCGCGGCAGATCGTGAATGTCAGCAAGCCGTTCCGTGTCGATGCCGTACGGCAACCTTCGATAGAGGTCGTACAACGTAATGCTGCGAAGGTCGCGACCCAGCAACACGATTTCACCATCGCCATTCGACATCAGCTTCAGTTCAGCCAGTACCGCCAGCACCTGCTCCCGTTCTGCGCTCGTCAATTTGACCGTTTCGTTGAGGTCCGTCCGCGTGATCGAACGACCTTGCACGTGAGCGCGATGCAGGAACGCCAACACACGAATGCACTGCACGAGCATCGGGGCGCCGTCGTTTTCGGCGTCGTCGCGCTCGAGCCCGAGGGTTCTAACCACAATCGCACCCGACAGGACCAATATCCAGACCAGATATAGCCATGTCAGGAACAGCGGCACTGCGGCGAACGTGCCGTAGATCAGTTGCATGTTCGCGTTGGCCACGATCATCGTGAACAGGCGTTTCGCGGCTTCGAAGAACAGCATCGTCAGCACGCCGCCGATCAATGCATTGCGGAAGCGCACCCGACAGTTCGGCATCGCGGCAAACAACACGGTAAAGCCGCCCGCCTCCAGCAGCAGCGGCAGGTAGCCAAGCAATGTCTGCCGCACGCCAACGGTGTCGGTGTCGGCAATCAACGGCAGAGAAATCAAATACGAGCTCGTCAGCAATCCCGCAACCACGAGCGGCGGACCACCCGTCAACACGCCCCAATACACTAAGAACCGCTGCAACCCATGGCGCGGCTCGGCGACCTGCCAGATCTCGTTGAACGCCTTTTCGATGGTGACCAGCATCAGGAACGCCGTCACGAACAACAGTCCCCCACCGGCATAGCTCAGGTTGCGCGCCTGTTGCGAGAAATCGTTGAGCCTTTCCTGGATGACCGCGGAGCTGGACGGCACGAAATTCTCGAAGACGAAGCTCTGAATCTGCTGGCCGATCCCGGAGAAATCGGGAAACATCGACAGAATGGTGTACGAGACCGCCATCAATGGAACGACCGCGAACAACGTCGTATAGGTCAGCGCCGCCGCGCTGTTCAATAATCCGTGCGCACCGAACTGCGCGACGATCTGAGCGTAAAACCAGCGAATCTGCGCGATGAGGGCATGTGGCAACATCGAACCAGGTATCCCGATGCGGCTACAATGCCGCGCTTGGCCGACATTATAGAGTCACGATCGAATGAGCTCAGTCACCATTTATCACAATCCACGCTGTTCCAAATCCCGGCAGACGCTCGCGCTGCTGACGAACCGCGGAGTGTCGCCGAAGGTGATTCACTATCTGGATGCACCGCCGACGGCGGCTACCTTGAGCCGTTTGCTGAAAATGCTCGGCATGACACCTCGTCAACTGCTGCGAACGCACGAGGCTGCATACTCGGAACTCGGGCTCGACGATGCGGCTCTCAGCGATGCCGAGCTGGTCGCCGCGATGACGCGTCATCCCGTATTGATCGAACGACCGATCGTCGAAGCCAACGGACATGCCGTCATCGGACGACCGCCCGAGAACGTTCTGCAGATCATCTGACTTCCAAACCAGACAAACGAATCCCGCCGTGTCCGATCACATTCTGATTCTGTACTACAGCAGACAAGGTTCCACAGCCGCGCTGGCAGATTGTCTGGCTCACGGCATCGCAAAGCATGGACGCTACGAACCACGCCTGCGCACCGTGCCGAACGTTGCGTCGACAACCGAACGGACAGCGCCGCCATTGCCGCCCCAGGGTGCGGTGTACTGCACGAAATCCGATCTGGCGGAGTGTCGCGCGCTGGCGCTCGGCAGCCCGACCCGGTTTGGCAACATGGCTGCGCCGTTGAAGCATTTCCTCGACGGCACCGCAGATCTGTGGATCGGCGGTTCGCTCGTCGGCAAGCCGGCGGCGGTCTTCACGTCCACCGGCAGCCATCACGGCGGTCAGGAAACGACGCTGCTGACGATGATGATGCCGCTGTTGCATCACGGCATGCTGTTGGTCGGTCTGCCTTACACCGAGCCCGGACTCAACGCGACCCACCTGGGTGGAACGCCTTACGGCGCATCGCACGTGTCGGGCAGCCATGGCAATTCGACCCTCGATCCCATGGAACGCGATCTGGCGCGCGCCTTAGGATATCGGTTGGCGGATGTAACCGACCGGCTGTTTCCACTGAAATGAATCTGCAGACACCCTTGCGCATGACGTTGCTGCTGTGGGTGGGATCGCTATTCGCGCTGTTGGGTATGCAACGCTTCTTCGTCGAGCCGCTGCCGTCGCTGACCGCGACGATCGCGGTCTTCATCGTTCAGGTCGCACCGCTGCTGATGGTCATACCTGGCGCGTTGCGCAAGGGGTCGAAGGGACCGTTGTGGGTGTGTCTGGTGATATTGCTGTACTTCGTGCATGGCGTCTGGCAAGCGGCATCGCACGATGCACGCCTGATCGGCATTCTCGAAGTGATCTTTGCGCTGGGTGCGTTTGTTACCGCATGGATATTGCTGAAGGTCATGCCGAAGGAAGATGGAGGCGCGCAAATCGGATGACGCTTTAGCGATCGCGGCGCAAGGTGCCGTAAACCGATACCCGTTCGCGCGCAGCCACAAAGAGCAGATACACAGACGACACCGGGAAAACGGCAAAGGTCAGTGCCATGCCGGCGACACGGTACTGATACTGCCCGTCGCTCAACGCCGCAAAATAATGGCAAGGAGCGAGGCATGGACTGGAAGCATTTGCATGGCGCTAGTCGCACCCAACACCGATCGCCGTCAACTCGCTACTGATTTCGTTCATAGTCGGCAATGTCCCCTCTAGTGGCAACACGCCGCCAAGCGACCTCCATTAATTCGCGAAAGCCAGATTCTTCGATCGTCGGCCGTACCAGTACCGCTGGATAGCCTTTGTAGTGATCGGTGATATAGAAAACCATGGGATCGCGCGCGATTAGCATTTGCTGTTCTTCAACCGAACTTAGAAGCATCACGATAGCGTCCTCCTTTTGGTGCATTCGAAGGACCAACTTCTTACCGACCTTAATCGCGGGCGTCCCGTACGACGAGCCGACCATCGTACCTGGCAGAGTTTTCGCAAATTTCTCTATCTTGCTGAATGTGATCACATGAACCTTGGTCTCGACGCCTAACGAGACTGCGTCAGCTGCCTGCCGAGGGAGCCCAGGGACCGGTGACGAAGGCAGCTTCTCCTTCACCTGGCCATGGCGGCATAGTGATCGCCACCGCAGAAACCGACCCCGAGGAGGACGCCCTGAACTGGAAGTGAGTGCCACCCGGAATGGTTAGGCACACGCCCGGTTCCAGCACCACAACCTCTTCTCTCGGGCCCTGCTTGCGCCACATTTCACCGCGACCCGCCAAGACAAACCAAATCTCTTCGACTATGCGGTGCCTGACTGCCTTGGCCACCTGTCCAGCAGCGAGTTCAAAGTGCACCATGCTGCCAGTTGGCAATGCAAGAAGAACGCGGACGTCGGACCCATCGGGCGCCACCACTATTGGATTGCCCGACAATTGCATGGTGGCAAATTCACTCATTGGGTCACCGTAGGTGGACGGTGCGGTGCGGCCTGAAGTCTCGGCTTACCTGCGGAATTTGGTTTAGGAATTGCACCACCTCAGCCAAATTGCACTCTGCCAAACTGCCGTCGCCAAAGATGCGATCACCCGAGCGAAACCCATAGTCATTCATCGAGGAATTGAAGAACTGTTAGTTCAGAGTGTCCACTAAACCGTAAGAAGCATCGTGTCGGCTGCATGCGCTTGTTATACGACGCCTCGCTCATCCGGAACAGCCTGATGTTATGGATGGCCTTCATGAACTACTGCGCCTTCAAACGCCGTTTCATGTCAGTGTACGCAGTTTCGATGAGCTTCATCAGGGCTATGCCGTCGACGTCGCGTTCCGGCCTGATTTTCACGTGGCGCATGAACTTGCCAGTGCCTTCCAGCAGGTGCTCAGGATCTGCAATCGCTGCACCACAAAAGAACCCCACATTGACGTGAGCCTTGAAGGCGTTGACATAACCGAACGCTGCGTCACCCACGCATGCTGTCGGATGGCCATCGTGCAACAACTCTCGGACATCGCCTCCGCAGTCGCGCATGACCCCGAACCACCGCGCCGCGATCTCTCCCAATTCGCCGGAATGCTCGTGCATCCAGATCTCGATCGCCGGATCTCGCTTGATCACGGAGTGAAACCGAAAAAGATCGTTCATGGCGAGGTGATCTAGGATCAGGGTCTCCTAATTCTTGCAGGAAAAGGGAAACACCCCAAGGCACTAAGATTGGCAACACAACCTGCCCGACTTCCTTATTGCAGACTCCGCCGCCGCGGTGTCGTAATTGGATCAGCGCGGCGATGAACCCGCATCCATTGGCGTTGCGAGTCCGTCGCGCGCCTTCACCTTTCCTTCTCTCAGAAGCATTCCGTCATCCTTGACCATGCGCCAGGTTTTACCTTCGGTGTGCAAGACTCTTCCCGCATCGGGATAGTGGCAGACATCGTGCGCCGGGCGCGTACCGACGATGAGATACGTACACCGGGTGCTCGACCCATTCACCACACAATGGGCGTTCGCAGTACCTGCCGGCCAGCAGGCCGCATCTCCGGGATGGAGCACTTGCGCCCCATCGTTCTCGATCACGGTGGCCTCTCCCGAAATCAAATAGAGAAATTCATCCTCGCGTTCGTGCCAGTGCCGCTCGGATGATTGCGATCCTGGTTGCAGCGTCTCCACGTAGGCACCGAACTGCTTCAGTCTCCCGACATCGGAATAGTGCAGCGTTTCAAACGCGCCCAACTCGTGTTCCGCGCCGCCCCGATTCGCAGTCGGCTCACCTTTCCGAACGATCATCGCTGTCCCCCGGTGGCATGTCATTGAGAACCGTAGCCAGTTGTGCGGCCCGACGAGTGTTTAGGTGCCGCCCCAGCGACGAGCCAGTCGGCTCGAGCGCGGGGTTAGGCATCGGCCTCCCCGTCAGGCTGAACGAGATACAAAAGAACGATGCCCAGGATCACAACCAAACGAAAAGCTGCCTCTTGACCGTTCCAGATCTCCGATTGCCACATCAGGAACCATTCCCCGCCCACGCTGATAAAGCCTGTAAACCACAACACAATCCCAAGTGTTAGTCCTGCAATCGCGACGCCTTTGGCCCTGTTGAAGCCCCTGGAGTCAGATATCGACCTCAATAGACGCAACCCTCCTAGCCAGCACAGCGCCGCGGTGGCCGTCTCTACGAGAATGATGAGCCAATAGAGCGCGTGATGAAGGAATGGGGAATCGATAGCCCGCCACATGGCTCGATTTCCAGGGAACGTCGTATCCATCTTGAGCACGTGGCTGACGAACGCATGGTTCGAGTAATAGTCCGTAAGGTTGTTCAACACCGCGAGGGAAGCAAAAACCGCCACTGCCCAAATGAGGAGGACCTTTGAGTACCTTGTGTACATCGCTCCTCCAAGCTTTGCATCAAGCGATGGCTAACGACTGAGTTCAGTGCTCGTAGTGTAGCCCCGGCGGCAGCTGCGTAAGGTGGTTGGGAGCCATCTGGTTTGAAGCATTCAACCAGCTTGGCTTCTGCATCAGGGACCCAGCGCCGTCGTTGTCTTGAACAGAATCCGTCTCGGGTTTTCCAAATCGTCCAGATCCAAGAACAATGCACGCACCATCCTCCGGAACTCGTTGTGGTCATCTGCGTCTCTGATACGTGCGGCAGTGGTCGTGTCGCCCAACACCAAGCTAAGCTGCCAGGCGGTGCCGGCACGACAGGTTCCTCGGTCAGCTTCAACTTCGCGCTAGATGCCTCCCTCCCGCTTCTTCCGCAAGAACCATTCACGAACCCTCGGACTCGGCTTAACCCCAGTGACCTCCCATCTCTTGAAGATCATTTCAACCGTCTCGATCATCACGTTGAAGCTCTCCGCAGATCTGAAGCCCAGCGAAGCCTGATAGATATTGTTATCCCACCAGTCAGCCCACAGTGAGTGAAGCTGACGAATCTTGAATTTATCAACATCGGTGAGCTGGTCGTACTCTCCGTTCTGCACCCGAACTGAAGTTTCAGCCAACTCGATAACAAGCTTCTCCAGCTCGATACGCGAGTTCGTTTTCGCTTGGTAAGCCTGGCCCAAGCCTAGACGCTCCTGCCTTTCCAGTAGCTCACGACTGTGCCTGATCTGTATCGCGAGATAGACCAGCGTGACCACCACCGCAATCGAACTAACAAATTCTCCGATCGCACCGAGGTCAGATAGCGTCATGGCATCCAACAACGATTTGGCATGATGATCGTGTAACGCAAAGCGACAACCCCGGTTCTATCCCTCACCACCAGTCAACTCGTTGCTGCGGTCCGTCGCGCCATCTCGCTGGTCCAGGGCCAGAACAGCTCGAGATTGGTCCACAAGGCTGTCGCACGTACCCGACGAAGTCACTTGCAGACCGACAAACCGATGAAATCCCCACCACGCGACTTTTCCGGCAGGACGACATACGCAGTGACACCGCCCCACCCAAGGTTCACTCCATAACGCGCTGGGCGCGCAGCGCGCCCTCGATCTCCTTCAGAATGGCCGGATCGTCGATCGTCGACGGAATCGTGAAGGGGCGTCGATCGACCATCTTGCGCATAACCTGCCGCAGGATCTTTCCGGAACGCGTCTTTGGCAGCCGTTTCACGACGACGGCACGTTTGAAATTGGCGAACGCGCCGATCGCCTGGCGAACCATCACGACCAACTCCGTTTGCAGCGCCGCTTCATCGATGTTGGCTCCGTCCTTCAACAACAACAATCCGAGCGGCACCTGACCGCGGTCGGCGTCCTCGATTCCGATCACGGCGCACTCGGCGATGGCCGGATGGGAGGCGACCACTTCCTCCATGGCACCGGTCGACAGGCGATGGCCGGCAACATTGATCACGTCGTCGATGCGACCCATCACATACAGATAGCCGTCGTCATCGACATAGCCGCCATCGCCGGTCAGATAGAACCCGGGGAAGCGTGACCAGTAGGCGTCCACATAGCGGGCGTGGTCACCCCACACCGTCGGCAGGGCACCGGGCGGCAACGGCTCCTTGACGACGACGTTACCTTCGACGTTCGCACCGACAGGTTCGCCATCGTCATCGACGATCCGCAAATCGTATCCGGGTACCGGTCGCGTGGGTGAACCCGGCTTGGTCGGCATCAACTCGACGCCGACCATGTTCGCGCACATCGGCCATCCGGTTTCCGTCTGCCACCAATGGTCGATGACCGGAATTGGCAGCATGTCGTTCAGCCAGTGATACGTCGGCGGGTCGAGCCGTTCGCCCGCCACGAACAGATACCGCAGACACTCCACGTCATATGACGCCTTCAACCGCGCGTCCGGATCTTCCTTCTTGATGGCCCGAAAGGCAGTCGGCGCCACGAAGAACGTTCGCACTCGATGCTCGGCGATCACGCGCCAAAACGCGCCGGCGTCCGGTGTTCGTACCGGCTTGCCCTCGTAGAGAACCGTCGTGCAGCCGCTGATCAACGGACCATAGACGATATACGAATGCCCGACGACCCAGCCAACGTCCGACGCCGCCCAGAACACATCGCCGGGAGCCACCCCATAAACCGCATGCATGCTGTAGTTCAGAGCGACAGCGTGACCTCCGTTGTCGCGCACCACACCCTTCGGCTTGCCAGTGGTGCCGGACGTATAGAGGATGTAGAGCGGATCGGTCGCATCGACCCATACCGCATCGGCTGGCTGTGCCGCGTCTTCCCAGGCCCGCCAGTCGAGGTCGCGCGACGGATCGAGTGTCGCGGCAACTTGCGGTCGTTGGAGAATCACGCACGCATCGGGCTTATGCGTGGCGAGTCGAATCGCCTCATCGAGCAGCGGTTTGTACGGGATCGCGGCGGTGAACTCGATTCCGCAGGACGCCGACAGCACGACCTTCGGCGTTGCGTCGTCGATACGCAGCGCCAGTTCCGGCGACGCGAAGCCGCCGAACACCACCGAATGTATTGCACCGATGCGCGCGCAGGCCAACATCGCAACCGCCGCCTCGGGCACCATCGGCATATAGATGACGACGCGATCGCCCTTGCCGACACCGAGCGCGATCAAGCCTCCGGCGACGCGCGCCACCCAGTCACGCAATTCCAGGAAGCTGTACTTTCGAACGGTGCCGGTAACTGGCGAGTCGTAAATCAGTGCGGTCTGCTCACCGCGACCCTGTTCGATGTGATGGTCGAGCGCCAGCCAGCAGGTGTTGAGTTTGCCGCCCCGAAACCAGCGCCAGACGTCGTTGCGATCGCGATCCAGGATCGTTTCAGGAAATTCGAACCACGCGATGTCCCGTGCCTTTTCGCGCCAGAAATCCTCGGGATGATCGATCGATCGGCGATATTCGGTTGCGTAGTTCATGGCGCCCCGACGCGGCGCACTATTCTAACGGCGTCGCGGCCGGCTCCGCATCAGCTTCGCCAGATCCGCTTTCGAAGGCTTGGCTTTCATCAATTGCTTGTAGGCCGCCGACTTGCGACTGATCTTCTTGTGCTTCGCGTAAAAGTCGACTGCCTTGCTCCAAGCACCGTTCAGCCCGTGCAGATTGATCGACACCGTGGTGTTGACGATCTTCGATTCCAACGTCGACATGATGCCGATCTGGAACACCGGCGTCTTGGTGCCACTCTTCTCAGTCTTCATGCGAAACAGAATGCCACGGACCCGGCCTTTGTCGTCGACATAGACTTCCCGCGCCGCTTTTTCCTTCGCGCCGTGTTGGCTGCGCGCAAGTTCCGCGTCGCGCGCGTCGGCTTGCTTCTTGATTGCCGCGCGCTTGGGGCCACGAATACGCTTGCCGTCCTGCTTGAGCGAGAAATACTCCTGGTACGTCTTGCCATTGATCTGCCGCCGGACGCGAAAACCGTGAAACCGTGGGGTATCCAGTAGTTCGACACTCATTGCATTACCTCGTTATGTACGTGGTTCCACCCAGTTCACGCTGCAGGGACGATACCTGACGCCTGCAGCGACGTGATTTCATTCGCGGAGAATCCACAATCCTTCAGAACCGCTTCGGAATCCTCTCCGGGGCGGCGCGCGCCGTGAGAGATCTCCGGCGTGGTCCGACTGAAACGCGGTGCCGGCGCGGGTTGCACGACGCCGTCAATCTCGACGAAGGTGTTGCGTGCCCTGTTGTGCGGATGATCGGGCGCTTCGAAGATCGACAACACCGGCGCGAAACACACGTCGCTGCCTTCCATGATCTGACACCATTGCGCCTGCGTTTTTGTTTTGAACACGCGGGTCAACTCTTCTTTCAGCGCTGGCCACTGCTTGGCGTCCATCTGCGGTTTGAATTTTTCGCGATCAAGACCGGCCTTTTCCAACAACAGCGCGTAGAACTGGGGCTCGATCGAGCCGATGCAGACGTGCTTGGCGTCGCTGGTTTCGTAGGTGTCGTAGAAATGCGCACCACCGTCGAGCAGGTTGGTGCCGCGCTTGTCGCTGAAGCCGCCGCTTGCGCGGAACGTGAAGAACATCGCCATCAGCGCAGCGGCACCGTCCACCATCGCCGCGTCGATCACCTGGCCGCGTCCGGAACGCTCCGCTTCGAGCAACCCGCAAACCATACCGAACGCAAGCAGCATGCCGCCACCGCCGAAATCCCCAACGAGATTGAGTGGTGGCACCGGTTTGGCACCTGGACGACCGATCGCGTGCAATGCACCGGACAGACCAATGTAGTTGATGTCGTGCCCCGCCGCTTGCGCCATCGGGCCGTCCTGGCCCCAGCCGGTCATGCGCCCATACACCAGCTTTTGATTACGTGCCATGCAATCGTCGGGGCCGAGCCCCAGCCGTTCGGTCACTCCGGGACGAAATCCTTCGAAGATGCCGGACGCGGATTGGCACAAACGCAGCACGACCTCGACGCCTTCGGGCTTCTTCAGATCGACGGCAATCGAGCGGCGATTGCGTGCAAGCACGTCTTTCGGTCGGCTCGACGCACCCGTCAGACGATCGACCCGAATCACCTCTGCGCCCATATCGGACAACATCATGCCGCAGAATGGTCCCGGCCCTATGCCCGCAAGCTCGATGATTCGCAAGCCGTTCAACGGTCCCAAATCAAACTCCCTTGATCGCACATTTGCGTTCGATAGTGTACGCCTTTTGCGGCTTAAGGGAACTGTCTGTAGGCGCGCCACGACTGTCGCACGCGGAAAATATCAGGATATCCGTGATGCGATCAGCCCCGCAACGCCGCACCTTGGAGCGCGCGGCGATCGCCCACCAGGTCGCTGCCGGCGAGTTGGATCTGCGCGTACTCACGATATAGCGGACTGGTGTCGAGCAACTCGTCGTGCGGCCCCTCAGCGACGACGATGCCGTCGTCGAGCACGACGATTCGATCTGCTTCGATGACCGTCGAGAGACGGTGCGCGATGATCAGCACCGTGGTGCGACCGCGCAGCGCGCGAACCGTGGAGCGAATCGCTTCTTCGCTCTGCGCGTCGAGCGCGCTGGTGGCTTCATCGAGCAGCAGTAGGCGCGGCCTTTTGATCAACGCGCGCGCAATGGCGAGGCGCTGCCGCTGGCCGCCCGACAGACCGACGCCGCCTTCACCCACGCGCGTTGCGAGTCCTTCGCTGAATCGCTCGACAAAACTCAGGGCACCCGCCGCGGCCAGTGCTTCACGCACCGCGTCTTCGTCGGCGTCGGGTTGGCCATAGCGCAAATTGTCGAGCACGCTGCCGGCGAACAGTACCGAATCCTGCGGCACGAAACCGATCTGACAGCGCAGATCGAATAACGAGCAGTGGCGAATGTCCAGACCATCGAACTTCACGCAGCCGGCAACCGGGTCGTAGAACCGCTGCGCCAGGTCGAACAACGTCGTCTTGCCGGCGCCCGACGGACCCACCAGTGCGACCGTCGTGCCGGAGCCGACCTGGAACGAAACCTGCTTCAGCACGTGTGCCGACGGCCGCGTCGGATATACGAAATCGACTGCTTCGAACGCAAGCGAGGCGGGTCCTTTGCCACTGAGCGCGACAGGATCAGTCGGCTCGATCAGCGGACTCTCGGCCGCCAGCAATTCCACCAACCGTTCCGTCGCACCCGCCGCACGCTGAAGATCGCTGACGACTTCGCTGATCGAGCCGACTGATCCCGCCACGATGAACGCATAGAAGATGAACGCCGCGAGTTCACCCGGCGAGGTGCGCCCGGCGATGACGTCCTGACCGCCGATCCACATCATCGTCGCGATCGCACTGAGCACCAGCAGCATGACCACCGCGATCAACCAGGAGCGCTGGCGTATGCGCTTCACCGCAACATCGAACGCGCTCTCGACGTGGTCGGAAAACGCCTTGATGTCACGCGACTGGTGATTGAAGGCCTGCACGATCTTGATCTGGCGGAACGCTTCGCCAACATAGCTGCCGACGCGCGCCAACTCGTCCTGACTGGAGCGGGACAATACCCGGACGCGACGCCCAAACAACACGATCGGCGCAACGATGACCGGGGCGCTGACGAGCACGATCAGCGACAGCTTCGGGTTGCTCGCCACCAACAGCGCCACGCCTCCCACAAACATCAGCAGATTGCGCAACGCGATCGAGACGGTGGAACCGATGACCGTCTGCAGCAGCGTGGTATCGGTGGTCACACGCGATTGTATTTCGGTCGGCTGATTGGCCTCGAAGAAGCTCGGATTGAGGTGAATGAGATGATCAAAAACCGCGCGGCGCAGATCCGCGCTGACGCGCTCACCGACCCACGAAACGAAATAGTAGCGAGCGTAGGTACCGAGCGTGAGCAAGCCGACCAGGCCCGCGAAGATCTCGAGCGAATGGCCCAACATCCCGGGCGCGCTCTTACTGAATCCGGCATCGATGACCAGCCGCACCCCCTGGCCGATCGACAATGTGACCGACGCGGTGACGATCAGTGCGAGCGAAGCACCGACGACATACCAGCGATATGGCGTCAGATAGCGGAAGGCGGGCTTCAGATTCCCGAGCTTGCGGCTCGGCGCGCGATCTTCGAGAACGTCCAACGTAAACCGTGCGGTACTGAGTGTGCGTGCATTATGGGACGCGTGCTTCGCATCGGGTAGCCTCGGGCCATATCGTCGGACGATTGCAATGACGATCATCAACTGCTGAACTGCGCCGTACGACCGCAAGCCAAGTGCCATGCGCACGACAGGAGTACTCCGATGGCGCTCGATCGCATCGAACTCGACACCGGCGCAAATCCGACCGCCGCGGTGCTCTGGCTGCACGGCCTCGGTGCAGACGGGCACGATTTCGAGCCCATCGTGCCGGAACTCGAGCTGCCGAATTCACACCCTGTACGGTTCGTTTTTCCGCACGCGCCGATGCGCAAAGTCACGATCAACGGCGGTGCCGAGATGCGCGCCTGGTACGACATCGATCCGCGCGCCCCGCTCGCCGGCGATACCGATATCCGCGCATCGGCCGACGCAATCGAATCGCTGATCGACGAGCAGGTCGCGCGCGGCATCAGCACGAGTCGAATCGTGCTCGCCGGATTCTCGCAAGGCGGAGTCGTTGCACTGCAACTGGGTTTGCGCCATCGGGAGCCGCTCGCCGGCATCATGGCGCTGTCGACATACCTGCACGATCCGGAACACGTCGTCGACCGCATTTCGCTGGCGAACGCGGGCATCCCGATATTCATGGCGCATGGTCTGATGGATCCGATGATTCCGATCACGCGCGCGATCACATCGCGCGAAGCGCTGCGCGCCCTCGATTACCCGATCGAATGGCACGAGTATGCGATGGGGCATTCGGTCTGTCTCGAGGAGATCAGCGACATCGCTCGTTGGCTCACCGCGAGGATCGAAACCTGATGTGTTCCCCATTACCGCCCCGATGCCGGCGGCGCGGATGATGGGCACGCTTGCGCTCTACAGCTATGCGGGCGTGACGGTGCTGGCGTTCTTGAGCACGCTGTGGCTCGTCAGCGTGATCATCCGCGACGCCAGCATCATCGATGCATTCTGGGGACCGCTGTTCGTCGCAATCGCATGGGTATTGTTCGCCGCCAGCATCGACGCGGTCGGCGGCAAGCATCTCGTGGTGCTGTTTCTGGTCACCGCGTGGGGTCTGAGGCTCGCGTTCCACCTCGCCGCGCGCAACTTCGGCGCCGGGGAGGACCCGCGCTACCGGCTGTGGCGCCTGCACGGGGGAACCTATTGGTGGCTGAAGAGCTTCTACCGCGTCTATCTGTTGCAGGGTGCCATCGCTCTGGTGGTGGCGACGCCGATCGTGGCAGCATTTCGCACCAGCGACGCGCCGATCGCTCTCAACTGGGTCGGGGTGCCGATTTGGGTGCTGGGCTTCCTCTTCGAGGCGACCGCGGATGTACAACTGATTCGCTTCAAGGCGCGGCCGGACAGTGTCGGCCGGGTGATGCAGGATGGGCTGTGGGGATTCTGCCGTCACCCGAATTATTTCGGCGATGCACTGCAATGGTGGGGATTGGCTGTATTCACGTTCAGCGGCGTCACGTGGTGGTCGTTCGTCGGACCGCTCGCGATGACGCTGGTGTTTCTGAATTTGTCCAACGAGGTCATTGAGCGGGGGCTCCTCAAGCGCCGCCCCGATTACGCCGCCTACATCGGCGGCACCAACGCCTTTTTTCCGCGCCTTCGCAGCCGCCATGCGCACGACACAACCCGCTAGTCGCGTACAATGACGCGAGTCGCCATGCCGACAATCCACCGTCGCCGTCGCTGAAGGGATTCTCTGATGAACAGTGCGCTTCCCGACAATCCGGATCTGGAATGGGATATCGGCGATGGAATCGATCGCGAACGCGCCATCGATTTCATCATGCAGTTCGAAACGACGTTGTGCGTGTACTCGGCTTCGGTCGAAAAACTCTATAGCACCTACAACATCTATTTTCCGCGCGAATACCACCGCAAGATGGTGATCCTGCCCGACCCCGCCGCATTTCACGACACATTCAGCGGCGTCGTCACCGAAGCCGTGCAGATGACCGGCCTCTACATCATTCCGGGCGAATTGATCAGCGAGCAGGGACTGTACCTTGCCAACGTGAAGAAGGACCGCAGCCTGGGCGAACGGCGCATTCCGTTCGAGCACGGTATGCGAACGCTGATGCGCAACCGCCCCGAGGAAGACCCATTTCTGCCGGTGCTGGCGAAGGGCGACCTGCGCGGCTTCGAAGAATCGTGGCCGGTGTTGCATCTGCACCGTGTGAAACTCAGTGAACTCGGCGAGCGATCTGAACTCGATCGCACCAACATTCGCAACGCGGTCATGGAAAAGCTCGAGAGCCTGTTCGTCATTCAGCGCAACCAGCACTGATCGTGAACTCGCAATGAACAGCCGCGCCCTCGGTACCGCGTCGGCAACATTGCTGCTGCTCGCCGCACTGGGGCTGTCGTGGTCGGGCACGCTGGATCGCGCTGCAGCGGATACCACCCATGCCGCATTGAAGCGCGCACTGGTCACGTTCGCCCTAACGAGAACTCTCAACGGCGTGATCTCCGTCGCGCAAGGTACTGAGCTCGCATTCGAACCGGCCGGTGTGGGTGTGGTCATCAGCGCCGGGCAAATCCTCGATCCGTTAAACGATCTGGTCGAACAATTTTCATGGCTGACTTTGCTGGCCGCGACGTCGCTCGGTATCCAGATCATGCTTGGCGAAATGTTCGCAACGCACGCAGTCAACATCGCGCTGTCGGCAGTCATGGCGCTTGGTATCGTCGCGTTGTGGTGGCGCCGCGACACTGCATGGCGCGCGCCGGTTCTGCGGCTCACGGCGGGCCTGGTCTTTGCGCGCTTCGCAGTCGTGGTGATGACCCTCGGCACCGGGTTCGTCAACGAGCACTTCCTAACGCAGCGCGAACAGGCCTCCGTCGAAATACTGTCCCAGACGCGCGCGAAAATCGAATCACCGACCGAATCTCCCGCACCGACCACGTCCTCCGATTCGGTGCTCCAGCGGCTCAACAAGTTTCTCGACGATCAACGCCAGGCGCTCGATGTCGAGAAGCGCCTGGCCGGACTTCGCGAGGACGTGGAGCAGGCTGTGGAACAGGTCGTCAATCTGATCGTCGTCTACGTGATCGAGACGCTGCTGCTGCCCCTCGGCTTCCTCGTTGTCGCCTGGGCGCTCGTCAAACAGGTCTGGCGGCGCATGACTTGAAATTCGCGGGCACCCCCAGAATCCGTGTCGCTTTCGGCGGCCGGCCTGAATCGCTACCATACCCAGCTTTTCCCGCAGCCACCGTCGTACCTCCCATGAGCGCCACGAACAGAGTATTCATCGATGGCCAAGCCGGCACGACCGGCCTCGAAATTGCTGCACGGCTGCGCGCGCGGCCGGACATCGAACTGCTGGAAATCGACGTTGAACAGCGCAAAGACCCCACCCGGCGTGCGGCGCTTCTGAACGAAGCGGATGCCGTAGTGCTGTGTCTACCGGACCAAGCTGCTCGCGAAGCCGTTGCACTGATCGACAATGCACGCTCGCGCGTGCTCGACGCCAGCACCGCCCATCGTGTTGCGCCGGGTTGGACCTATGGCTTGCCGGAACTGGATCCGGCCCAACGGGAAGCCGTACGCAACGCCCGCCGCGTCGCCGTGCCCGGTTGTTACCCCACTGGTTTCGTCCTTTGCGTACGACCTTTGATCGATGCCGGCCTGCTCTCCGCCTCGCAGGCGCTGTCGGTGCATGGCGTGTCCGGGTATTCGGGCGGCGGCCGGGCGATGATCGATCGCTATCAAGCGTCGGAGTTACAAGGCATCAGCGGCGTGAAGCCGACGTTGACCTACGGCCTGTCACTGACACACAAGCACGTTCCCGAGATGCAGCGCTATGCCGGCTGCGCAGTTCGACCACTTTTCACACCAATCGTTGGTCACTATTACAAGGGCATGCTGGTGCACGTGCCGCTGGCCAACGCGTGGCTGAACGGCGCCACGCCCGCGGACGTCCACTCGCTTCTGAGCGAGCGTTATGCCGGCGAAGCCTGCGTGAACGTGCTGCCGCTCGGCGCAGAAACGGCGCTCGACAATGGCTTTCTGTCGCCGCTCGACAACAACGACACGAACCGGATCGACCTGATGGTGTTCGGTAACGCGGTGCATACATTGCTGGTGAGCCGCTACGACAATCTGGGTAAGGGGGCATCGGGCGCCGCTATCCAGTGTCTGAATCTGTGGCTCGGTGTCGATGAGTTGCGCGGGCTCGCGATATGAGCGTCACCACGATACAACCGTTGGCCGAACGCGGCAGCGAACAGCTGCAGGCGCGCGTCCGTGAACTGACGGCCCGGCTCGATCAGCTACGCGCCGAAGCGCTCGCGCTAGATTTGACTCGCGGCAAACCTGCAGCGGATCAACTCGATCTGTCGAACGAACTCGATGGGATCCTGCACGGTGACTATCGCTTGAAGGATGGCACCGACGCGCGTAACTACGGCGGCCTGCTCGGCATTCCGGAAGTACGCGCGCTCGGCGCCAACATGCTCGACACGACCGCAGATCGCGTGATCGCCGGCGGCAACTCGAGCCTCACGCTGATGCACTTCGTGGTCGATACAGCGCTTCGCGTCGGTTTGTGGGGGACCGGCAGCGCATGGCAGCGCGAAGGCGAATCAGCTCGCGCCCCGATCAGATTCATCTGTCCGGTGCCTGGCTACGATCGACACTTCTCGATCTGCGAATCGCTCGACATCGAGATGTTGACGGTGCCGATGACCGACTCCGGACCGGACATGGATGCGGTCGAGGCGCTCGTGGCCGCAGATCCACTGATCAAAGGCATCTGGTGCGTGCCAAAATATTCGAACCCGACGGGGTGCGTCTATTCCGATACGGTTGTCGCGCGCATCGCCCGCCTGGCGAAACGCGCTGGCGCGCACTTTCTCGTGATGTGGGACAACGCCTACGCCGTGCACGATCTCGAACCGGGGGGACCGCAGCTTGCGAGCCTCGCACCGCTGCTGATCGCCGCCGGTACCGACGATCACGCGGTGCAGTTCACCTCGACGTCGAAAATCACCTTCGCCGGCGCGGGCGTTGGGTTTCTGGCGAGTTCGCCGGCGATCGTGGGCGCGCTGGAACGACGTTTGGGTACGATCACGATCGGCCCAGACAAGGTCAATCAACTGCGCCACGTGCGACTTCTGCAAGGACGCCTGTCGGCCCACATGCAACGCCATGCCGCGCTGCTGCGACCCAAGTTTCAGGCCGTGATCGAACGTCTGGATCAATCCCTATCGGGACTCGGCATCGCGTCGTGGACGCGACCATCGGGCGGCTACTTCATATCGTTGGACACGCTGCCCGGTCTTGCGCAGAGGGTCGTCGCGCGCGCGCGGGCGACCGGCGTGACGTTGACACCGGCGGGTGCAACATTTCCATACGGCCGCGATCCGAACGATCGCAACATCCGCATCGCACCGACTTTTCCGCGCCTATCCGATGTCGAGGCGGCGACAGATGTCGTCGTACTCTGCGTGGAACTCGAGAGCATCGAGCAGATACTTGCGCGGCGCCTGGCGTCTTGACCTCACGGAGCACCCATTGACGGATTCAGACTGGACGATCGATCAGTTCCCCGTACCGCAGGTCGACGATCGCGACCGGTTCCATGATTTCGCATTGCCGCTGCCGATCATGCATGCAATCGCAGACCTGGGCTTCGAATACTGCACGCCGATTCAAAGTGAAGTGCTGCCGTACAGCCTCGCCGATTATGACGTGACCGGCCAGGCGCAGACCGGCACCGGCAAGACCGCGGCATTCCTCGTCACGATTCTCGCGCAGCACTGGGAACGCCCGAAATCGCCGGCAAATCCCCCAGGCACACCGCGCGCGCTGGTGCTTGCACCGACGCGCGAACTCGCAATTCAGATCGAACAGGACGGCCGCGATCTCGCGAAATATCTCGATAGCGTGGTTGTCAGCGTGGTCGGCGGCATGGACTTCAACAAGCAGCGGCTGCAACTGACCGAAGGCCCGGTCGATATCCTGGTCGCGACGCCGGGACGATTGCTCGACTTCATCAATCGCCGTGTCATCGATCTCGGCCGCGTCGAAGTACTGGTGATCGACGAAGCGGATCGCATGCTGGACATGGGGTTCATTCCGGACGTGCGCCGTATCGTCTACAAGACGCCACACAAACGAGAACGTCAGACGCTATTCTTCAGCGCAACGTTCAACGACGACGTGATGCGACTGGCCGCATCGTGGACCTTGGATCCGGTACACGTACAGATCGAGCCAGAGAACGTCGCGGTCGACACCGTGGAACAGAAATTCTGGCTGGTATCGGCGGAAAACAAAGGAAAACTGCTGGCCGAGATGATCGAAGCGAAGGCGCTGTCGCGCGTGATGGTGTTCGCCAATCGACGCGACTCGACACGCAACCTGCACGAATATCTGCGCCGAAAGAATGTCGCGTGCGAGATGCTGTCGGGCGAGGTGCCGCAGCGAAAACGGCTCACCACGCTGGATCGCTTCAAACAAGGCAAGATCCGCGTGCTGGTGGCCACCGATGTTGCGGGGCGCGGCATCCACGTCGACGACGTCAGCCACGTGATCAACTTCGACCTGCCGGAGGACCCGGAAGATTACGTGCATCGCATCGGCCGCACCGGCCGCGCCGGCGCATCGGGTATCTCGATCAGCTTCATCTCCGAAGACGACGCATTCAATCTGGGCGCGATCGAGGAGTTCTTGGGGCACACGGTCACCTGCACGCAGCCTGAACTGTAATCGCATCGATCGAGGTTTCGGCGTGGTCGTGATGGGGCGGATCTGCTAGGCGGCGGACACGCCGTAGGTCCCGTCCCTGGAGGTGGATGTTTATTGTGCCGGACCGCGTTGCGCCAGGGACGGCGCAACGCGAGCCCCAGGGATGGGTTCATGGCGTGTCCGGCGCAACAAACATCCACCTCCACCGTGATCCGTAGCGCAACCCACCCTCTCGCCCCCCGTTGGTCGTCAAAAACAATTCTGCGTTCTTCCGCGCATTGACCGAACCTGCCGAAACGTCGAGCATGCCTCGCTACCAAATTCGATCCCAGCTGATGCGCAGCGCCGTTGTTCAAATGTGTTCGACACCCGACGTGGCCGCGAACCTCGCAGCCGTCGAACGGCTCACCACCAAAGCAGCCCAGCGCGGCGCCGAATGCGTGCTGTTGCCCGAAGCATTCGCATTCATTGGCCCCGACGCGCAGAAGCAGGAGATCACCGAGCCGCTACCGAGCGGCGGACCGATCCTCGCGTTCTGCCAGGCGCTCGCGTCGGCGCATCGTGTTCATCTCGTGCTCGGCGGATTTCACGAGCGTTCCGACGAACCCGGTAAGACGTTCAACACCTGTGTGCATCTGGATCCCGACGGCGCGATCGTCTCGATGTACCGCAAGATCCATCTTTTCGACGTCGATCTTCCCGACGGAACGAGGCTGAACGAATCCGATCGCACATTGCCTGGCACCGGGACCGTGGTCACACCCACCCCTTTCGGCGGACTGGGTTTGAGCGTCTGCTACGACGTACGTTTTCCCGCTCTGTATCAGCAGCTTGTCGACAAAGGCGCGGTCGCGCTGACGGTACCGTCCGCCTTCACGTTGTCGACGGGCAAGGACCACTGGCACGTGCTGCTGCGCGCGCGTGCGATCGAGTGTCAGGCATACGTGTTGGCGCCTGCCCAGTGGGGCCGGCATCACGGAAACCGGACCTCCTACGGCCACGCCCTGATCGCCGATCCGTGGGGTTGTGTGATCGCCGAGTGCGGCGACGGCGACGGTGTAGCGGTCGCCGATCTCGAACAGTCGGCAGTGGCGAATGCACGCACTCGCCTGCCGAGTCTCGAACACCGGCGAATCCGTTAGCGATCTTGCATGGGCTACGAGCGCGACAACATCCGGCGCATGCGCGGCTACGCCTCAGGTGAGCAGCCCGAAGCCGGCGATGTCGTCAAGCTGAATACCAACGAAAATCCGTATCCGCCGAGCCCGAGGGTCACCGCTGCGCTACAGGATTTCGATGCGGCGACGCTGCGACGCTATCCGCAGCCTACGGCCGATCGCTTCCGCGCGCTCGCGGCGCAACGCCACGGCGTTTCGACTGACCAGGTCATCGTCACCAACGGCGGCGACGAGCTGCTGCGGCTGGCGTTCACCACCTTTCTCGATAGCGGCGACGTATTCGGTACCACCGACCCCAGCTACTCGCTGTATCCGGTGCTCGCCGACATTCAGTCGTGCAAGGTTACGACGCTTGCGTTGACTGACGATTGGGACCTGCCGCGCGATTTCGCTCAACAGATGAACGGCGCAGGCGCGCGACTCGTCTGCATCGTCAATCCGCACGCTCCGAGCGGGCGGCTGGTGGACGGAGATTTCATCGGTCACATTGCGAACGAGCTGGATGGGGTGCTGCTGATCGACGAAGCCTACGTCGACTTCGTCGACCCGGCGCTGCGTCACGATGTCGTCAATCTGACGCGCGCGTTCGACAACGTATTGCTTCTGAGGACCCTGTCGAAGGGCTATTCGCTCGCTGGACTCCGCTTCGGCTACGGTATCGGCTCGCCGGATCTCATTGAGCCGATGCTGACCAAGACGCGCGACAGCTACAATATCGATGCAATCGCGCAGTCTGCGGCGTGCGCAGCATTTGCCGATCTCGACTACGCCGAGTCGACTTGGTCGCGGATTCGCGCCGAACGCCGGCGACTTCGCGACGCACTGCGAAAACGCGACTTTTCGGTACCGGCGTCGCAGACGAATTTCCTGCTGGCAACTGTTCCGCTCGAAGGCGCGCAGAGCGCGGCGTCTCTGTATGCGGCGCTGAAGAACTATGGCGTTCTGGTGCGCTACTTCGACACCACTCGGCTCGACGATAAACTGCGAATCAGCATCGGTGACCCCGAACAGAACGATCGCCTGATCGCGACCATCGATGCAGTCATGGCAGCCACGCGCTGAATCTGCTAAATCAGGGGCTTCCCGTCCGGAGACACTCAAATGGCCTCACTTCCGCCCCAGGCGCTGCTGCGCGCTGCCGCCATCGATGCGCTGGAACCCGAGCGGCGTCGACACCAGTTCAACGACAATGCGATCCGCTTGACGCGCACGTTGG
Organism: uncultured Gammaproteobacteria bacterium; assembly: GCA_963812255.1. Classification (GTDB taxonomy): domain Bacteria; phylum Pseudomonadota; class Gammaproteobacteria; order Pseudomonadales; family Azotimanducaceae; genus DATJGR01. The sequence goes on from CAWEUM010000005.1 coordinate 1,219,367, forward strand.
GCGAACGCGTTGGCATGCAACGGATCGGCGTTCACATCGTGCGGCTGCCGTCGGGCCGCGAGAGCACCCAGTATCACTACCACGATGCCGACGAAGAGTTTCTCTACATCCTGGAAGGACGCGGCGTCGCCGAAATCGGAGGAGAGTCGTACGAGATAGGTGCAGGCGATTTCATGGGTTTCACGGCACCGTCCGAACCGCATACACTGCGTAATCCGTTCGACGAAGATCTCGTCTACCTGATGGCCGGCGAGCGCAATCCCAACGACGTTGTACATTATCCCCGCATCCGGCGCACGATGATCAAGGGTCCGGGCCCACGTCGCTGGGTCGATTGGGACGACCTGCACGAACTGTGAAAGACGACGCCAAACTTCGCGCCGCCATCGCAGAGATGGTCCCGGGTACGCGCGTCGCGACGATCGTGTCGCTCTCCGCGGGCGCCCGCGCGCAGACTTATCGGGCCGACGTAATTGCCGACGGCCGCTCGCAGTCGTGGGTGGTCAAATCGTTCCCCCGGCCATCGCCGCACGCGACGCAGGAGTTCAACAGCTACACGCGGCTGCGCAGCGTTGCCAACGTAACGCCCAACCTGATCGCGCTCGATCAACAACGCCGGATACTGATCGTTGAGCATCTGGACCACTCGATCGATCTGTTCGTTGCCCTGCAGCGTTGCGACGATCCATTGGACGTCGTTCGCTCGCTTGGTCAACTGACGGCGCGCCTGATCGTCGCGACTCGACACACGCCACCCGCCGTCGACGACATCGCCATTCGCGAACGCGCCGCGCTAACGGCGGCGTGGCCGAAGTTCGTCGCATGGGCGGCCCAACTCGGCGTTGTGTGCTCCGATGACGTCACTCGCGTCATTGCGATGGTCGAGGATCGCTACGCGCATCCGCGCAAGGCGAGCCTGACCCAGGGCGATCCGGCGCCCAGCAACGTCGTGTTCACGCCCGAAGGCAACGCGCTGCTGGTCGACTTCGAGTATGGCGCACAGCGCCACGTGCTCGCGGATCTGGTGCAATGGTGGATTCGATGTCCGTTGCCGGAGCGCTGGTTCGAGTCGATGGTCGAGGAAGTCAGAACCGCATTGATCGCCGCAGAAATTTACGCCGACGCCGACGAATTCGATGACGATCTCGGATTTGTTGCAACATACGCGGCGTTGTACATGTTCACTTGGTTGCCCGTCGATCAGACGATCGCAGAAGACCCGCAGTGGGTGGGCGCGTGGCGCGTACGCCAAGCGCTGCTTTCATCGAGTTCACGCGGGATGCGCGCAGCCCGCTCCTCCGACGAACTCGCGCCGCTGGCCGACTGGCTTGCCAAGCTCAACGCTGCGTTGATACGCCTGTGGCCCGACAGCGGCAACGGCGCGCCGGATTGGCACGCTCTCGTCGGCAAAAGCGAATGATTCACCACGGCTGTTCACTCGAGCTTCGAGTACAGCGTGTTCAGTTCATCCCGCCATTGCCGTTGTAGATCCGGCTTCTGGAATTTCGGCTTGCGTGCCAAATCGGCTGCCAGCCGCGATTCGAGTTCGACGATCCGCGCCAGCCTTTCATCTTCTGCCTCACTCTCCGCGAGACCGCGGACAGTCGAAGACACCTGCGGCATCGACGTCACGCGCGACTGAGACGCGACGCCCTCCGGCGATTCGTAAAACTTCGCTGGATCCGCGACGTCGAGCAGGTGCCCATCTCGAATCAGTACGTAGCGCTGCGCGACGGTCTCGAGAAAGCGCCGATCGTGCGATGTGATGAGCACGGCGGCCCCGCTGGCCAACAGTTGTTCCTCGAGCTGCTCCTTGCCCTCGATGTCGATGTGGTTGGTCGGCTCGTCCAGAATCAGAAAATTCGGCGCGTTCAACGACAGTGCGATGAACAGCGCCCGCGCGCGTTCGCCGCCACTCATCGTAGCAAGACGCTTGTCGTGATCGACGTACGGAAAACCTGCGTTGATCAACCGGCGTCGGATCTGTTCATCACCGACGCCCGCGCGTTGGCGAACACCGCCGTGAACGCGCTCGAGGATGAAATCGAGCAGCGACGCATCCGATGTTGCTTCGTCGAGCTCCTGATCGTAGTAGCCAAGACGTACCTGTGGACTCGAGCGGATACCCCGGCGCTCACCGCCGCGCAAGACGTCGATCAGCATGCGGATGAAGGTAGATTTGCCGACGCCGTTGGCGCCAAGCAACGCAACCCGCTCGGCGGGGCGAATCAGCAGCAACTCCACGTCGAACAGCAGATGATGCGGCGCCGCGACGGGCGCGACGCGCAACGACTCGACCCGAATCACTTCCTTGGACCGCACCTCTGCGAGGTCCAGTTTCAGATCGAGTGGCGATCCCGCGGTCACGAACGTCTTCTCTTCCTCCATTCTTTCGACGCGCCGTTCCATGTTCTTCGCGCGCCGTGCGAATTTCTCGTTGTCGAAATCTCGACCCCAGATCGCCAACCGTTTTGCGCTGGCGCGCAACGCCTCGATCTTGCGTTCCTGAGCTTCGCGGCTGCGCAACGCCGCCTCGTCGGCCTCGATCAATGCCACACGTCCAGCGCTGAACGGCAGATCGAAGCAGTACAGACGCGCGTCGCGCAGAAACCAGGTTTCCGATACCACCGCATCGAGGAATGCGCGATCGTGTGACACGAGCACGAATGCGCCTCGATATGCGTTCAGGAACGTCTCGAAAACGCGCATCGTCGCAAGATCGAGATGGTTTGTCGGCTCGTCGAGCAGCAGCAACTCGGGCTCGGCAATCACCGCGCGCGCGAACATCAGGCGATTCTGCTGTCCACCGGAAAGATCGCCCGCCGTCACGCCGAACAGGCCGGCGGCGATACCCAGGTCGCCCAGCAAAGCTTCGCCCCGCCAGCGTTCATCTCGTGCCTCGGGCAGAGCGCTTAGCACGGCATCTACTACGGTTTGCTGGGCTACGGTCTCCGGCAAAAACTGTTCGACTCTGCCAATCTTCAGACCACGGCGAGACGTGATTTCGCCGGTATCGGGGACGCGGGCGCCGGACAGAAAGTCGAGCAGCGTCGATTTGCCACAGCCGTTGTGACCCACCAGACCAATGCGCGCACCGTCGGACACGGTGAACTCCAGATCACGGAACAGTATTCGATCACCAACGCCGTGGGTGACGTTGCGCGCACTAAGTAACGTGGGCATGTCGAATCGGGCCAGAAATCGTACGTTCAGGCTAACAAGCGTCTCGACTGCGGCCAACACGCTTTGCGCGCACTTCGGCAAATCGAGTTCTCATAGCGCGTCACAGCCCGCGTGCTGATCCCGAACGGGAGAGCGAGTCCACCGCCCGCGGTACTGTCGTTTCCGCCGCTGCCCCCCACCCCGCATCCTGCAGTGGCCCAACACAGCGGCGCGATCAGACCTTGCTTCACGACGACTCCTCGGCCCGTTGCACTTCGGTTGCTGCTTCCGTCCGGTTGCGTCAACCTTAGCCGGCCGTTCATATGGCGGCTGTCGATTTGGTCTCACGATATCGGGGGGAGTAACAGATGACCACGCGTATGCCCGCAATCAGCCTAGCGGCCGTCCCAGGGCGCCGCAAAGCAACGCTCGAACTCGCCGGAGAGATCGAACGGCTCGGATTTCCGGGCATCTATTGCCCGAGCTTCGGCGACGGTATCGGCCTGTGCGAAGCAATCGCGCTGTCAACCCGGAAGATCCGATTCGGCACCAGCATCGCGCCGATCTATACCCGCAATGTACAAGACTTTGCACACACCATCGCGTTCATTCACGAGGTCTCCGAAGGCCGATTCGTATTCGGTGTCGGTGTCAGCCACGCCCCCGCAATGAAGCGAATGGGCATCAGTCAGGGCAAGCCGCTGAGCGATATGCGCAACTTCGTCGAAGAATTGCGTGCGGTTCCGCGCACCGGCGAGCTTCCGCCGATTGCGTTGGCGACGCTGCGCAAAAAAATGATCGCTCTGTCCGAAGAAATCGCGGAGGGAATGGTTTTCGCCAACGGCGCACGATCGCATATGGCGGATTCGCTGTCGGTGCTCACTGCGGACGCACGTTCGAACGACGCATTCTTCATCGGCAACATGATCCCGACCTGTATCAGCGATGACGAAGAGGCCGCGAAGGCCGTCAACCGACGCACCCTCACTGGCTATGCAATGTTGCCGAACTACCGCAACTATTGGAAAGAAGCCGGGTACGTCCAGGAAATGGAAGCGGTCGAAGCGGTGCTCGCACGCGGCGAGACCGACAAGGTTGCGCAATGCCTTACCGACCGCTGGCTCGCTGATACCACGCTGTTCGGCTCGAAACAGAAAGTGCGTGAGGGAATCGAAGCCTGGTTCGACGCCGGCATCAAGACGCCGATCATCGTGCCGTCGTCCGCGGTCGGCAACCAACTGAAGGCTTTCGAGGAATTTTTCGCGATCTGGAAGTGACGCGCGGCGTAACTCGTGTTCACTCGGGTTGATAGCGCAGCAGCGTGATCTCGTCGGTGACCGTATCGAAGTACGGCTTCAGGCGCATACCGATGCGAATGTCGCCATCGTCGACGTTCACCAATGTCGTCGTCAGTCGCACGCCTTCATCGAGCTCTACGACGGCAAGCCGTTGCGGCACCTCGTCTGCGAAATGCGGTGCCGTCGGTTGGCGCGTAATCGTGAACGTGTATAGCGTACCGGCGCCGGAGACTTCACGCCAATCGAGCGCATCCGACAAGCAATTCGGACATCGGTTGCGTGGATAGAACACCCAAACGCCGCAATCTGCGCATTTCTGCAGCTTGACCATACCGTCCATCAACCCGTTCCAGTACGGCGCGCTCGTCGGAGTCGCCGTTGGCAACGGCTTGTCGAACACCATGATCAGTCTCCCCGAAGAATCAATGCAGCTTGTTCGCTCATCACACCGCCCGTCCCCGATACGTAAACGGTGTCGCACCGACCGAGCTGAAGATCGCAAGCCCGGTGCATGATCTGGCGCACCGCTTCGATCGGCTGGGTCATCCCCCCGGCCAACCCCGCCTGCCCGACACCGAGTTGGCCACCGTGTGTGTTCATCGGGAAGTCACCCGCAACGGTGAAATCATGATCGTTGATGAACGCCATACCGTCACCTTTGGCGCAGAAGCCGGCGTCTTCGAGCGTCAACAGCACTGTGATCGTGTAGCAGTCGTATATTTCTGCGGCGTCGATATCGGCGGGTGTCACGCCCGCCATTGCAAACGCCTGCTTCGACGCCGGACCCACCGGCGTGTGCACCATGTCCTGTGCATAGGTGGGTGTCTTGATCGTCAGATGTTCGCCGAAGCCGGCCACCCAGGCCGGTCGATGACGGCAGCGCTTGGCAACCTCACGGCTCGCGACGACGACGGCACTGCCACCGGCAACGGGCATCACGATCTCGAGCATACGCAACGGATCAGCGATCAGCTTGCTCGCGAGCACCTCTTCGATGCTCACCGGGTGACCGTAGAAAACGGCATTCGGATTCGCCGCGCCGTTGGCGCGTTGGTGCACGACCAGCTTCGCCATTGCGCGGGGGTCGTAACCGAACTGCGCGGCGTAGCGCTGCGCGATCATCGCGTAACCACAGTTCTGCGCAACGTTGCCGTACGGCACATCGAACTCCGCTTGCGGCGAACCCCATTCCACGCTGCTCGCACCGAAATAGCGGCGTGGGTCCACCGGCCGCGCATTGGGATTGCTCGGAATCGGCCGGGCCGGCACCGCGCATACGACGACATCGCAAATGCCGAGTTCGATTGCTGCGGCAGCGCGCCAGATCATGCCGACTGCCGTTGCGCCGCCAAGATCGATTCGCTCGGCAAAGTTCACCGGGTGACCCAGATACTCGACGATCGTGGCCGGCGTGAACATGCCCGATTCGCGGATGTCGGAACAGACGATACCGTTGACGTCGCGCGCTTCGAGGCCCGCGTCGTCGAGCGCCAGCTTGGCGAGTTCGGCCCATTGCTCGAGCGTGAACGTGCGCGGACCCGTATACTTGCGCTCGTGTTTGTGTTCCGCGAATCCGACCACGGCGGCATCGCCACGAAGACCCATTGTTCGCAGCCCCTCCGATGAATACCCGATGATAGACTGCACCCCACGATGCCACCAAGGGCAACCGATGTGGTCAAGCCAGACGGGGCGATCCAATGGAGCTATGGGTGATTCGCCACGCCAAGTCGTCCTGGGCCAACGTTGCTCAGGACGACTTCGATCGCCCATTGAACGAACGTGGGAAGAAAGACGGCAAGCGGATGATCCGCTGGATGCATTTGCAAGCCGGCCGTCCGACGCAGATCATCTCCAGCGACGCTGAACGGGCACGCGCAACCGCGATGTTCGTTCGAGAGGGTTTCGACGTTTCCGCCGATCGACTGCATTTCGATCATCGTCTCTACGAAGCATCCGCCGAAAAGGTGCTCGAAGTGCTGCGGGATGCGCCCGACGACTGCACCTCGGTTGCGTTGGTCGGCCACAACCCGGGATCCCACGAGTTTGTCAATGCAATGGCTGGGAAACACGCGCTCGACAGCTTGCCGACGTTCGGCATCGTGCATCTAAGGCTGCCGCTTCGATGGATTGACGCCCGTTTCGGATGTGCGGAATTCGTGTCACTCCAAACGCCCAAGACACTGCGCGACTGACGCCAGGAGACGCCGTGCAAATCGCCAAAGCGGCCATCGACGTTGGCTTGTACACGACAAACCGGGAGCCGATGCTCCAATTCTGGCAGCACGAGATCGGATTGCCGTTTCACGAGACACTCCCCGTCGGCGGCGGCGTACATCAGTTGCGTCACGGCATTGGTGATTCGGTACTGAAGATCAATCACAGCCGCGACCCACTGCCCATGAATCCGGCCACCGGATACCGCCATCTGACGATCGCTCAACCCGGCGTGACCGCGTCACGAACGCTGGCCGATCCGGATGGCAATCGAATCACGCTTGTTCCGCCGGGACACCTGGGCATAGATCAACTGCAGGTAAAGATTGCGGTACGCAATGTGGATGCGCAGCGCGACTTCTATGGACGCGTGCTGGAACTCGCGTCCACCAACGACGGTCGGTTTCGTTGCGGCGCTTCACTGTTGTCGCTCGAACAAGACGAGCAGGCGACGGCGGATGCGCAGATGCGCGGCGTCGGCTATCGCTATCTGACGATACAAGTCTTCGACGTGGTCGCCACGCATCGGGAAATTCTCGCGCGCGGCGGCCGCGAAGGCAGCTCGCCCGTTCGACTGGGCGACGTTGCGTACATTTCCTTCGTGCGCGATCCGGATGGCAATTGGATCGAGATTTCTCAGCGAAAATCGATCACCGGCTCGCTGGACTCTCGCTAGACTGCGGCTGCTTCGCGGGGTATACCTATCCGCGCCGCGCAACGACAAGGATCTTTCTACGATGGGTTTTCTCTCCTTTCTGCTGGTGGCCGCCATCACGTATCTGATATGGCGAATCACCGATCAACTGCCGGACCTGATCTTTCGAATCAGTGAAATTCAGCGTGACGTTGCTGAACTACGCCGCGCGTTGACCGATGCCTCTGAGCGATCGCCGGCTGCTGCACCACCCTCTACGGTGTCCATGGCGCAGCCCGTCGAACCTCCCGAGCACGCCGCCGACCCTGCATCCTGAGACGACCCCGGAAGCAAGCGCCGTCCATGCTGCTCGAGCGTGAATCGTGGCGGAGACGGCTCGAGGGACTCGACTGGCGCGTCTGGCTTGGCCTGTCACTGACGTTCGGATGGCTGGTGCTCGGCTACGTGTATCTGGATACCACCGTTGGATGGGACCGATTTCGCCATTTGCCGATCGACATCATTGGCAACTTTCTCGAGGGCGCCTTCGCACCACTCGCATTCCTCTGGCTGGTTATCGGCTACTTCCTTCAGCAGCGCGAGTTGGCTCAGAACAACGACGTGCTGCGCTCGTCGGTACTGCAGGCTGAAATTCAATCGGAAAAGATGGCGGCGAACGAAATGCACGCGCGCCAAGAAACGTTCCTGCGGGTTTCGCAAAGGGTGCATCAACAGCTGGGGACCATTGCTGGCTTCCTGTACATCTCGAGCCAGGGTGCGGGTGCCGACGGAACAGTGACCAACGAGGAGCAGAGCCAACTATTCGCTCAGCTCAGCCAAGGTGAATCGGAAGTCTTCTCACGACGCATGCTCGTTACGCATTTGACGTTGCCGATCGAGGCGCGATCGCAGCTGTTCTATGGCACGCCCGTGCGCGCGCGCCACAGCAATACGTTCATCTATACGTTTGAGCGGTTGATTGCTCGGGCCAAGGAAGTCGACCCGGACGGCATGATCTGCGATGCGCTGTTTTCGACGTCGCACGGCATGATCTACAACATCGCCAAACGCTATCAGGCCGAGGCGCCCTCGGACCTCGCAGATCCCAAGCGGACCGGTCTTAACATCCAGTTCTGAGGAGGTGCCGCGATGCGTAGCGATCCGCTGGAAATGTTGGCTGACGATCGAAAAAAGGCGCGCGATGCCGAGGATCCATGGGCGAACCTATGCGTGCTCTCAACGATCGACTCGACCGGAGAACCGAAGGCGCGGGTCACCGTGCTACGTGACCTCCAACGGCGGCTCGCCATATTCATCAATGGAACCAGCCCCAAGCATGCAGAGCTGACGAACTCGCAGCGATGCGGAGTACTCGCCTACTACGCAAGCCTCGGCGTGCAGTATCGATTGACCGTGACGTTCGAAGCCGTGCCAACCGACATCGTCCGCAGCAACTGGCTGGCGCGTCCGCGCATCCCCAAAGTGATGGATTGGATGTATGAACGAGGCCACCGGCAGAGCAGCGAGGCAGTATCCGCAGCACACATCGATGAGCATTACCACACGCTGGACGCGTCGTTGCCCGGCGACGTCGAGGCGCCAGTGCACGCGCTTGGATATTACTTGGTCGTCGAGCAGATCGATCGGCTCGAGCTTGCCGATGATCGGGTTCATTCAAGGCAACGCTTTCGGCGCATCGAAGCGTCGTGGCAAGCAACTGCGTTGATCCCGTAGCAATCACCCTGTCGATCTCATCGACCGAGGGATCTATTCATCGACGACAGGGACAATGCCGACAAGATTCTTGAAGCACGTTGCGATCGCGGTTTCGAGAAAGCCTTTGACGAAGGCCGAGTCTTCGTCGCCCGACCGCACGGCGGCATAGAGCGTTGGCCAGACGCCTTCCTCTCCGAGTGAGCGCGCGACGATATAGTCCTTCGTCAGGTACTCGTGCAGCGCCCAGTTCGGCAAACAGGTGACACCGCGACCACTTGCAACCAGTTGAATCATCATTGCCGTCAATTCCGCCGTGCGGATTCGCAGCGGTTCGACGCCGGCGGGATCGAGAAACGAGGTGAAGATGTCCAGGCGCATACGATCGACCGGATAGCAGATCAGTACTTCACCGCGCAGATCGCCTGGTTCGATCCAGTCACGCTTCGCCAACGCATGTGTGGGGGCCACCGCAAGCTGCGCCTCATACGAGAACAACGGACAGTAGGCAACGTCGAGTTCACGCATCGGATCGGCGGTAATCACCAAATCGAGGTCACCTCGACCGAGGGCCGGCAACGGCGCGAAGCTGAAACCGCTTGCTATGTCGAGTTCCACATCGGGCCAGCTCTCGCGATATCGATTGATCGCCGGCAGCAACCAATCGAAGCAGCTGTGGCATTCGATCGCCATATGCAGCCGACCCGACTCGCCGCCCGCGAGGCGCCCCAGATCGCGCTGCGCGCCATGGACCATCGGCAACACATCGTCGGCGAGGCGCAGTAGGCGTTTGCCGGCCGACGTAAAGCGCAATGGTCGCGTCTTCCGGACGAACAACGAACATCCGAGTCGATCCTCGAGATCCTTCAACTGGTGCGACAAGGCCGACTGGGTTAGGAACACGCGCTCCGCCGCCTCGACGAGACTGCCGGTGTCACGCAGGGCTGCAAGGGTCCGCAAATGGCGCAACTCGATCGAAGACATGAATATATCTAATGCAAAAGCCAGCTCTACATGCACTATATTCATGAATCGTCAACTTGTCATCCCTTTCTGCGGTGGCGTTAGAACTGTGCACCTGTGCGCATTGCGCGCCCGATCCCATCTCTAGAATCGAGCGACGAACAGCTTAGACGCGCGAGAGAATGTTCAGTCCAACTCGTACGGTCATTGATGCATTTGTCGAGTGTCTCGTCACAACATTCGAAAAGGCACATCCCGGGGCGCAAAAGGCCCAATCCGGCGTACTCGAACAGAGCGCGCGCATGGCGCTCGAGTCATTGACGAATTCTGACTGCAGCTACCACGACCTGAACCACACGATCATGGTCACCGATGTCGGACAATCGATCCTCTGGGGGCGTCTGACATCACAAGGTGACGTGACCGCGCATGACTGGCTCCACGCGATACTGGCCATGCTCTACCACGACGTCGGATTCATTCGCGGCATTCTGAAGGGCGACCGGGGCGGCCGCTACATCGTCAACGAATTCGGCGATACCGTCGCGCCGCCCCCCGGTGCGACGGACGCCTACATGGCGCCATACCACGTTTCACGCAGTTGTTTGTTCGTCAAAGAGCGCTATGCCACCGAGGTGGTCGTCGATGCCGGCGTACTGATCCACCACATTGAGATGACCCGTTTTCCGGTGCCCAAAGATGCGTTCTACCAGCGCGTCGGCGACTTCGCGGGACTCGTTCGCGCAGCCGACTTGATCGGTCAGATGGCGGATCCGCAGTACATCCAGAAACTCTCGAAGTTGTTCACGGAGTTCAGCGAGACTGGGGAAGCGGAGCGGCTTGGATATGACAATCCCGGTCAGCTGCGAGCAGATTACCCGACGTTCTTCTTCGAGCGTGTCCGGCCCTACATTTCAGAAGGGCTTCGTTTCCTGCGCAAGACTCAAGAAGGCCAGCTTTGGATCGCGAATCTGTTCAGCCATGTGTATAGCGAACAGCAGAGCGAGCCTTCATATGGTCCAGAACGTCGGCAGCGCGACGATCCCGGCAGCGAACACTTTCGGCGCGCCACAGATCGGATCACCCCGCAAGTCGCCGTCAACCAAAGCTGAGGTTCGCCGGCCGCAAACGAGTCAGAAATGCTTCATCGCGAAGAACACAATGGCGAAGAAGATCGGTAGCAACGTGACTGCGTAGGCCGCCAGATTCAGCACGTCGTTCTGACGATCATCGGCATCCAGCCGAAACAGATTGCCCAATACGAGCCACGCGACGCCAGAAACGATCATCGTCAGCACCAACGTCAAGATCGCTGCGGCCATGCGTGTGGTGTCCCGCCGTTAGTCCGCCATACCCGGCGCGCGCCATGCACTCATCGAACCCCGCAGCGCCGAATTCATCGGTTCACGCGTCACTGCTGCGCCAACTGCAGCATGTTGCGTGGTTGTGCGCCGGTAAGATCAGAGATGTCGTCGTAGTTGTCTGCGATGTCGTCCGCGCTCGCATCACTCCCTAGATCTACCCCACTGTTCTCGACCAGGCAGGCGATCGAATAGCGTCCACCGGCTGCCTGCATGATCACACCATTCGGTGCCGTCTCACTACACAGGAAAATCACCGCGGGGGTCACCAATTCCGGTCCTAACCGTTTCAGCGCTTCTGCCGGCATCAGGCTCTCGGTCATTCGCGTCGCGGCGACTGGGGCGATTGCGTTGGTGAACACATTGTTTTTTGCACCTTCGATTTTCAGCGTGTTCATGAACCCCACCAACCCCAACTTCGCCGCACCGTAGTTGGTCTGACCGAAATTTCCATAGAGGCCCGACGGAGAAGTCGTCATGACGATGCGGCCATAGCCTTGCTCGCGCATGATTGGCCACACCTCCTTGGTACAGTAGACCGACCCCATCAGGTGCACCTCAAACACGGCCCGGAAGTCCTCCATGGTCATCTTGGTGAAGCTCTTGTCACGCAGTATGCCGGCGTTGTTGATCAGGATATCGACGCGGCCCCATGCCTCCATTGCAGCCTCGACCATGCTCTTGGCGCCGAGCGCATCGGACACCGATCCGCCGTTCGCGATCGCTTCGCCGCCAACCGCTTTGATCTCATCGACAACGCTCGCCGCGGCGTCGGACGAGCCACCGGTGCCGTCCATCGCTCCACCCAGGTCGTTGACGACGACCTTTGCGCCGCGCCTCGCCAGTTCAATTGCGTGACAACGGCCCAGTCCACCGCCCGCTCCGGTTACGATGGCTACGCGTCCATCGAAGCTGATCGTCATTCGAAATGCTCCTGTGTCCAAAAAATCAAACGCGGCATTCTACACGCCTTGAATCGCATTCGACCGACGCGCTTACGGGTCAGGGGCGCATTGGGAATGCCGTGGGGCCGACGAGATTCGAAAGCTTCGGCTGAATCCACTCGATCCATCTACATAACACCGCTCGCGTTTCTCTCGGGTCGATCAATTCGTGCACCGCGAACGACTCCGCGCGAGGAAATGGCGAGCGCGACGCCTTCAACCGATCCTCCAGTTCAGCGCGTTTCGATTCCGGGTCGGATGCCGCTTCGATTTCGCGATGGAACGCGACGGCCACGCCGCCCTCGATGGGCAATGGACCCGACTCTGCAGACGGCCACGCCAGCACATACGCCCCGGGCGCATAGTGAGCGGCGGTGGCAACGCCGAACCCTTTGTGGACCTGAATGGACGCCCACGGCACCGTCGCCTGCGCAGCGGCAGCGACTGCGGCCATGCCGAAACGAATAGTTCCCGCACGCTCCGCCTCGGGGCCAATCATGAACCCGGGCTGATCGATCAGATTCACGATCGGGATATGAAAAGTGTCGCATGTCTCAACGAAGCGCCGATACTTCTGCGCGGCGGCCGCCGTCATCGCCCCCGCGTAATGTCGACAGTCATTGGCGAGCACGCCGACGCTTTGCCCCGCAAGACGCGCGAAACCGCAGATCTGCCCGGGCCCAAATGTCGCGCCCATCTCGAAGAACGAGCCGCGATCGACCACCAGGGCAACGATGCGGCGCATGTCGAACGGCGCGTTCGAGTCACGCGGCACGATCGACAACAGCTCTTCCTCGCGGCGGGAGGGATCGTCGTCGCTGGGAAGCCGAACCGCGCGCTCCCAAACGCTGGATGGCAGGAACGACAGGAACCGACGCATCTGACTGAACGCGTCCTGCTCGTCTTCTGCAATGTTGTCGATCACACCGCTTTTGGCGTGCACATCGACGCCGCCCAACTCTTCCTTCGTGCGCTTAACACCCAGCGCGCGCTCAACCAGCGCGGGACCGCCGATCAACACCTGCGCCGTGTGGCGCGTCATGACGGAAAAGTGAGATGCGACCAATCGACCGGCCGGAAATCCCGCGACCGCTCCGAGCGCCGCCGACGCGATTGGCACCTGACCGAGTGCATCCACGATGATCTTGAATCGCGGCTCTGCGAACACCGGTTCGCCAACGGTACCACCCTTGCCGCCACCTCCCCGCACGCTGCCACCGCCACCTTCGAGCAAGCGAACCAGCGGAACGCGGTACTCGACGGCGAGATGTTCGGCATAGACGCTTTTGCGCAAACCGGCTGCATTCGGAGAGCCGCCCTTCAGCGTGAAATCCTCGCCGCCTACGACGATGCGACGGCCCGCGACCTTGCCAAAGCCCACTACATAGTTGGCCGGCACGAAATCCTTCACCTCGCCTGATTCGGAATAGTCGGGAATCGCCGTGGAGCGACCGTGCTCTTCGAACGAATCCGGGTCGAGCAACGCCGCTACCCTCTCGCGAATGGTCAGGCGTCCGCGCGCATGTTGTTTGGCGATCGCGTCTTCACCGCCCTGGCGTAGCGCCAACCGACGGCGTCGCTCCAGTTCTTCAACCTCGCGGCTCCATGACATCCCAACGGCTCGATCAGGGCGCGATCAGTTCGGGTTCGAAAAGACCGGTGCGCGTTTTTCGAAATTCGCCTTCACGGCCTCCACCTGATTCGAGGTGCCGATCAAAGACCCCTGCAGCGATTGCTCCAGTTCCAAACCCGTCGCCGGATCGGCGTGCCACGCGACTTCAAACAGATGCTTTGCGGCGCGCACCGCGTCGGGCGATTTGCCAGCGATTTCACGCGCGAGATCGAGCGCGGCCCGCAACGGATCGTCCGCGACGCGCGTTACCAGACCCAACGCCTGGGCTTCGACACCGCTCAAAATTCGGCCGCTGAAGGTGAGTTCCTTCGCCACGTCGAGCGGTACCAGATCGCGCAACGTCTGAGTCAGCGACATATCCGGGATCAATCCCCACTTGATCTCCATCACCGACAGCTTTGCGTCAGGCGACGCAATTCGAATGTCTGCACCCAGCGCAATCTGACAACCACCGCCATACGCCACACCGTGCACGGCCGCGATCACCGGAACCGGCAACCGTTTCCATATCATCGCCGGCCGCTGCGCGCGATTTTCAGGTTGCTCGGCGGAACGTTCGAACAGACTAGCCGCGCTGCTGCCGCGCGGTTGACGCTCGGCATTGCCCGCCATGCCCTGAAAGCTCGAGAAATCCAGGCCGGCGCAGAACCCTCTACCATTGCCGGACAGCACAATCGCGCGAACGTCTTTCGCGTCACGCAATGCTTCGCCGGCGGCGATGATCGCTTCGAACATCTCCCCGCTCAGCGCATTGTATTTGTCCGGTCGATTCAGCCTGACGTCTGCGACGCCATCAGACTTTACGATCGTTACGAGCTCAGACATACGTCCCTCCGGTGGCTCCCGCATTCGGCGAAAGTCTGACACAGCCCATCGACAAGCTCACGTATCGATTACCACCAACACTTGGCCTTCATTGACCGCGTCCTCCGCACCAACCAGCATTTCCGCGACCCGGCCCGCCACGGGACTCTCAAGCGGGATTTCCATCTTCATGGATTCGAGAACGATCAGCACATCGCCGGCCGAAACCGTATCGCCCAGGCTGACTGCAATCTTCCACACGCGGCCCGTTACTTCCGATTCGACCCGATGAGCCACCCTCGTTACCCTGCAAGTTGCGATTGAAACTGGTTCATGTCGAAGTAATCACGCCACGCGCTGATCTTGCCATCGACCACTTCGAAGGTTCCCATGACCGGCAGCGCCACCCACTTTCCGTTGATCAGGAAACGATCGACACGTTCAGTCAACACCGCGCCATCAGCCGTCTCGGCAATAGTTCGAAGTTGCCAATCGACCTCGCTCGCCATGCTCATGAAGCCTTGCAGAACCTCGCGAATGGCAGACAAGCCATTGACCGGCTCCACCGGCATGTTGTGATACACCGCATCGCGCGCGAAATGGTCGATGACCCGATCGAGATCATTTGCATTGAACGCATCGATGAGACTGAGAACCGCCTTGCTTGCATTGCTCATTTTCGGACCCTTCCGTTGGACATAGGTAACGTACTCCAGCCAAGCCTCTGCAAATCCGCCGAGCCCTCGCGGCTTCGTTGCGCCCGTGGTATGCCCGGCATGCACCGCATCGATGACGATGCGATGAACACGTCGCGCATCATCGAGACCGAGCTCGACCTCGAACATGTCTGTCGGCGTGCCTCCGCGATGGTCACGTGGTTTGGCAACGGGCTCAGTGTTCAACACACCCGACAAGGCAAGCGCGAGACGCGGTTCGACGCTCAGCAGTTCGATACTCTGCTCCAGCATCCACCGGGAAAACACCCATGGCGAGTCGCACAGCGTCTTGTATTCGCTCCAATCCATTCGTCAATCGACTGCCGGGGGCCACGCGCCAGTGGGTCAATTAATGGTCCTATTGATCGAGATCGATCGTCGAGCCGGTCAAAACTCGATACGCCTGGACATATCGCGCCATGCTGTTTTGCACAACGTCGTCCGGCAGCGATGGTCCGGGCGGAGTCTTGTCCCATCGACCGTCTTTCACCAGCGTCTCGAGATAGTCGCGTACATATTGCTTGTCGAAACTCGGTTGCTCTGCGCCGGGGCGCCATGCGTCGGCCGGCCAGAAGCGCGAACTGTCGGGCGTGAAAATCTCGTCGACGAGCAACGGAGTGGCTCGGCCGGGGATTCTGCCGAACTCGAATTTCGTGTCGGCAAGAATAATCCCTCGCTGCATCGCGTAAGCCGACGCGCGTCGGTATAAGTCCAGCGTCGTGTCGCCGAGCCAGTGCATCAATTCCGAGCCGACGATTGCGGCACCTTGATCGAAGCTGATGTTCTCGTCGTGACCGCTTTCGGGCTTTGTTGACGGCGTGAAGATCGGTTCCGGCAGGCGATCGCCGTTGCGTAGACCCTTCGGCAGCTGGATGCCACACACCGTACCGGTGCGTTGGTAATCCTTCCAGCCGCTGCCCGTGATGTATCCGCGCGCGATGCACTCAACCGGGATCACATCTGCCCTTCGGCACAGCATGATTCGCCCGGCAAGGTCGCGACGTTGTTCGTCTGTTAGCCCGCCGACATCGCCGACATCCGTCGATATCAGGTGGTGTTCGATGCTGTCGGAAAAATGCTCGAACCAGAACCGTGAGATCTGCGTCAGCACGATGCCTTTTCCCGGCAGGCCGTTCGCCATCACGACGTCGAACGCGCTGATCCGATCGGTTGCAACGATCAATACGCCCGGCTCCCCGGTCGACAACGTGGCCGAATAGATGTCTCTTACCTTTCCCGAGCGTCGATCGGGCAACGCAAGGTTGGTTGTCATCAATGCGTCGCGCATGGAATCAGGCCGTAAATCCACCGTCGGCCATGTAGACCGAACCGGTGATGAATGTACTGTCGTCGCTTGCGAGAAACAGCATCAACTTGGCGATGTCGTCCGGCATACCGTAACGCTGCAGCGGAATCTGGTTCGTCATTGCCTGCTTTGCCGCGGCCGCGTCGGAAGGCATCAGACCCGCTTCGAGGCTTCTCATCATCCGCGTTTCGACGGGCGACGGGTTGACTGTGTTGACGCGAATGTTGAACGGTGCGCACTCCAGCGCCGCGGTGCGCATCATGCCAATGACCGCATGCTTGCTGGTAACGTATGCGGAGACACCCGCGGCGCCACCCACACCCGCCACCGACGAGGTAATGACAATGCTGCCGCCTCCGCGTTGCGTCAGGGCTGGAATCACCGACTTCAATCCCAGCCAGACACCGCGCACGTTGACCGCGATAACCTTGTCGAACGTCTCGATATCGTACTCGGTGATCGGTTTGACGATCCCCTCAATGCCCGCGTTTGCGAGAAAAGTATCGACGCCGCCATAGCGCTCGGTCGCCACACTCACGAACTCATCATTGTCGTCCGGCTGTGTAACATCGCCAACACAGTAACTGACGCGATTGCTGCCGATGTCTTTCACTGCATCTTTCAATGCGTCTTCGGCGAGATCGACGAGCAATACGTTGGCACCCTCCGCGCAAAACAATCGTCCGGCGGCGCGACCGATTCCGCCGGCACCGCCGGTAATGATCGCAACTTTCCCGTTCAAGCGAGTCATCGAACTACTCCTTCATCTTGATGAGAGGGTCAGTGCACGGTCGAAGTCCTCTAGCAGATCATCAACCTCTTCGATGCCGACCGATATTCGAATCAACGAATCGGCAATACCCATGCTCCTGCGCCGCTCGGCGCCCATTTCGTAGTAGATGGTTTGCGCTACCGGAATCGCGAGCGTGCGATTGTCGCCGAGATTACTGGACTTTATAACGACATCCAGCCGATTGAGAAAGTCGAACACATCGATGCCAGAATCGAGCTCGAAACTGAACAGCGCACCTGGATGGCGAAACAACCGTTCGGCAAGACTGTGTTGCGGATGCGATCGCAGACCCGGGTAGTACACCTTCGCTATGCGCGGATCCGCCGCAAGTTTTTCGGTAAGCGTTCGCGTGTTCTGACACTGCCGCTCGAGGCGCAGCGCCAACGTTTCTGCACCGATCGCAACATGGTGCGCCGACTCCGGCGCAAGCGCCGCGCCGAAATCTCGTAGTCCCTTCTTCTTGATCTGCGTGATTCCCCACAACTCGGGGTTGCCGATGCGGTACTCGGTTGCGATGTTTGCAAAACGTTGCCAATCATACTGGCCCTGTTCGGTCACGCTGCCGCCAAGCACGTTGCCGTGTCCCGCGATGTACTTTGTCAGCGCGTTGACAACGAGGGTTGCGCCGACCCGCCGCGGTTGGAACAGATACGGCGACGTCATCGTGTTGTCGACTACGTATACGATTTCACGCGAGGCGCACAATGCGCCGATCGCCTCGAGATCGGCCACCTGGGTTCGGGGATTCGCAATCGTCTCAACGAACACGAGTCGCGTATTCGCTCGCATCGCTGCTTCGACCGCCTCAACCGACGTGGCGTCGACGAACGTCACCTCGACGCCGTGGTTGGCAAAACTCGCGAACAGACTATTTGTGTTACCAAACAGATACGCGCTCGAGACGAAATGATCGCCGGCACGGAGCAATGCGAATAGCATCGTTCCAATCGCGCCCATGCCGGTTGCGAAGCACACCGTCGCGAGACCGCTCTCCATCTGGGTGATCTTGTGCTCGAGCGCTTCGACCGTCGGATTGATCTGTCGCGCGTACGAATATCCCTTGCGACGACCTTGAAACACTGCGGCAAGATCGCGTGCGTCCTCGTAGCCGTAGGCAACGTTGGCGTGCACCGGCTTGTGCAACGAACCGTGCTCGATCGGGTTGCGACGATCCGAATGGACAATCGTAGTAGTGAAGCCCGCCATGACGCGACTGGTGTTCCTGGGAAGCGGGCGATGTTACGTGACGGCGTCCCGCCGAGCCAGTCTCAGACAGTCGAGACGACCGGCTCGCTCTCCGGACCCGACCGGACCAAACGAACGAACGGGTTCCGCTGCAGTAGTGTTTTGAATTCGGTGGCCGGAATCGGGCGACTGAAGATGAAACCCTGAACCTCCCGGCAACCTTGCGACCGCAGGTATTTGAGCTGTGTGCGCGTTTCGACGCCCTCCGCGATCAAGTCGAGCTTGAGGCCACGCGCCATCGCAACGATCGCGTTGATGATGCTCGCATCGCCAAGGTCTGCCCGGATATCAGCGACAAAGCTGCGGTCGATCTTCAGCGTGTTCACGGGGAAGTGCTTCAGATACGTGAACGAACAATAGCCCGTGCCAAAATCGTCGATCGCAATTCGAATGCCCGTCTTACGCAGTGCTCTCAGCTTCGGCACGATCACTTCCATATCCCGCATGATCGCGTTCTCGGTGATCTCGATCTTCAAACGATCCGCCGCAAGGCCCGACGCATCCAGGTTGGCGAGGAATCGATCGAGGAACGATTCCTGCTCCAGTTGCTGCGACGACATGTTGACGGACAGCCGGATGTCGCCATGTCCGGTGCGACGCCATTCGGCCACATCACTGAACGCATGAATCTGGACCCACTCGTCTAGTTGCGTAATCAATCCGGTTTCCTCGGCGACCGACAAGAATTCTCCCGGCTCGATGAGCCCGTGACGCGGATGTTGCCAGCGCACCAGCGCCTCCACGCCGATGATGCGTCCATCCACGAGATCGACTTGGGGTTGGTAGTAGACCCGCAATTGGCCAGTCGCCAGTGCGCCTCGTAGTTCCCGTTCGAGCGAAAGTCGAGTGGAGAACTTGTGATTCATCTCGTCGGAGAAAAACTGATATCCATTCTTACCGCGGCCCTTGACGTGGTACATCGCAATGTCAGCGCTCTGTATCAACGACTCGACCGAGTCGCCCGCCTCCGGGTACATCGCGATTCCAATACTGGCTCCCACAAACAACTCATGACCATCAATCACGAACGGAGCCGCGAGCTTGTCGAGAACCTTGCTCGCGATGACCACGACATCGTCGCGGGTCCGGACCTCGGGCAACAAGAGCGTGAACTCGTCGCCGCCAAAGCGAGACAACGTGTCGCCACCCCGCAGACAACCCTGTAGCCGATTGGCAACGGCTTTCAACAGCCGATCACCCATGGTGTGACCGAGCGTGTCGTTGACGATCTTGAAGCGATCGAGGTCGAGGAACATCACGGCCAAGCGTCGTTTGTTCCGCTGCGCCTGAGTGATAGCGAGGCTGAGACGGTCCTTCAGAAGCACGCGATTCGGCAGGTGGGTCAACAGATCGTGGTATGCCTGAAAATTGATGACCTGCTCGGCCTCTTTACGCTCGGAGATGTCTCGCGCCGTTCCATAGGTGCCAACGAAATTCTCGCGCGTCCGCTCGTCGGGATCCGCATAGCGACCTTGAGCCGTCAGATCCATCCAGACCGTTTGTGTCTGAAACGATCGCTCGGCGCTGCGAACCCTGCGGCTGCGCACGCGCAGTTCGACATTGCGCGTCGCACGGTCACCGGTCCGCCGTTCATTGAACAGATTGCGAGCGGCCTCGAGATCGTCTTCGAAAATGAGCTCAGAGTAGTGTCGGCCCTTCAACTCTTCTTTCTCGTATCCCAACAAGCTCTCGACGCGATCGTTGAGAAACTCGAAGCAGCCATTCCGATCGAGCATGTAGACCAGATCCGGGGAATTATTGACGATGAGGCGGTGAAGTTCCTCCGAATCCTTCAGACGCTCTTCGATCAAATGATTGCGGCGTTCCAAGCGTCTGTGGCTGAGCGCCTTCTCGAGCGTAGCAATCAACTCCGCTGCTTCGTATGGTTTCTTGACGAAATCGAAAGCGCCGCACGTCAATGCGCGCCTCAGACCGGTAAAACTCGCGTCACCGCTCACGACGATGAATTTCGCCGACAGCCCGCGCGCCGCCGCGAACTCGAGCACGTCATGGCCGTTGACGTCAGGCATGATCAGGTCGAGCAAGACCACGTCGTACTCATGCGCGTCGAGCATCTCGAGCGCCACCCGGCCCCCAAGCGCTTCGTTTACGTGATATCCGTGGAGAGTGACTACCTCGGAAAGGCTCTTCAAGAGTTCCGGTTTGTCATCGACGAGCAGCAGCCGGGGGACGCCCGACGTGCTTTCCGTTGTCAAACGCTCTGACGGAACTCGATCGGTCGCGGACGACGTCCCGGGAGTGGCAAGGTGACTGACGCCAGCTTCGGTCTTTTGACCCATGAACCCCAAGATCCGAGTGATTGCGCTGCAGCGCGACCGTAAACCTATCCAGTCCGCAATTCCAGTCCCCCGCTCTGCCAACAACCGTACTGGGGTGACGCGTCCGGTCTGAAATCAATCGGAATCTTGCGCTCGTGCCGAAACTGATAGATGTCCTAACCATTTGAATGTATTCCGCAATCCTGCGATTTCTCCAGAATCCAATGTCAAATTGATATCATTCCACACCGTGCGAACTACCGCTAAGCTAGGGCCGCTTGTTTCGGGGGAGCAGCCACGTCATGAACGAACTCACAGAACGATTCGTCGTACGATTTCCGCTGACACTTCGCCTGCGCGTGGGCGAGTCTGCGCGCTTTTATCGCCGCAGTGTGAACTCGGAAATCATCATTCGTCTGGATCACTCGCTGAACGGTTTGCCAGAGATGACCACCGAACACGCAGTCGAACCGCCGATGTTCGCAGCCATCGAACGATCTCTCCGAGGCGACCTGACCGACGAAGAGCAGAAAATCGTGTTCAGCGTCAGGAGAATGTCGGCAGAGAAGCGCAAGGCACTGCTGGATCTGCTGAGCTAGCCAGTGACGCTCGACAGACACTACGTGCAGTGGCTGTACTGGCGCGATCACTTCATTCGTGCATCACACGAAAGCGTTCGCTACGCGCGTCACCATATGCCGATGCTCGGTTGGGTCGGGGTCGTATCACTGATCAGCTACTACTTCATCTGGACCATGGTTTATCCGGCCAGTTTCGAGAGCCTACCGGTCCGTTCAGTCGGTGCATTCCTCTGCGTTCCGATCATATTGTCCAAGAGGCTCACAAAGACCATGGTGCGGTGGCTGCCGGCCTATTGGGTACTTGGCCTGACCTACGTCCTGCCCTTCGTCTTCGGATACATGCTGGCGCAGAACGCTGCCCACGCCGCGCATGTGGGAGATACCAATCTAGTTTGGCCGCTGCAGAATGTTGTAGCGCTCGTGGTGTTCATTCTGCTGATCAACGACGGCATCCTGGCAACACTGCTGTGGTTGCTCGCCACGATTGCAATCCTGCTCTCCGTATTCTTGATTGACTCTTCTCCCAACTTCGGAGAGCTCGTACGCGTATACATCGAGCCAATGCCGTTGTATGCGTTCATCCTCATCGTGGGTAGCCTGGCGATTCGAAATCGCAAGATCATCGAACTGGAGAAACTGCGGGCGATGTCCCGCATCACCAGCAACATTGCGCACGAACTCCGCACACCGTTCCTGGGAATCAAAGCCCTTGCTCAGGGTATCGGGCAGCATTTGCCGGAGTTGATCAATGCATACGACCTTGCGATTGCACACAACATCGGCATCCGGCCGATCCGACGCCGCCAATTCGAACGACTCCGGACGAGTCTGCGCGAGATCGAGACCGAGACCGACTATTCGAACAGCATTATCGACCGGCTGCTGATCAACACATCGGAGCGACCCGTAGAAGACCATGAGTTCGCATATTTCACGGCGCAGAACTGCGTGATTGCGGCGCTCAACCGATATCCGTTCGTTGGAGAATACGAGCGCAATCTCATCTGTGTCGATCTTGATCGAGATTTCGTGATCCACGCACCTCACATCATCGTTGTTCATGTGCTGTTCAATCTGTTGAAAAATGCAATCTTCTATGCGCAGAAGGCCGGCGACGGCGGACTGACCGTGACGCTCGCAACTGGGCCACGTAAACCCGATTCGATCATCGTCGAAGATTCCGGGACAGGGATTCCCCCGCAGAACCTCAGGCGAATCTTCGAGCGGTTCTACACGACAGCGGATACTGGCCACCACGGGTCCGGCATCGGGTTGAGCTTCTGCAAGATGGCAATGGAGGGACTCGGAGGCGCGATTGCATGTGATTCCAAGCTCGGGGTCTACACGCGTTTCACGTTGACGTTTCCGAGGATCGATCGTGAGTGAACCGTCAACCGCACCCTATCTGACGATCGCGCCGTACTCGCATCCCACGACGATTGTATTCATTGACGACAACGATCTCTTTCTTCGCGCGCTCGAGCTTCGGATGCCAGCCGAAATGGCTTCCCTGGGTTTCCACAATCCCCGTCAAGCTCTCGCGCGTCTGAACAAGAAGCTCGCTCTACGCCCGATCCCGGATCGATGCTTCTCTATCCCTTCGAAGTCACTGCATTGGAACGACTCGATCATCCGGTTCGATCTCGGACTGATCGAACAGGAGATCAATAACATGCAGCGATTTCAGCGCACATCGGTCGCGGTCGCTGACCACTCGATGCCTGCGATGAATGGGCTCGCGCTCCTCACCAGCATCGAAGATCCATCCGTCAAGACGGTACTGATGTCAGGGATCGGCGACGAAAAACTGGCGCTCGACGCATTCAACGAGGGTCGTATCGACCGCTACGTTCCAAAGCACCGGCAAAACACGCTCGATATGGTGGCCGACTACGTGCAGGAGCTGCATCACGAATATTTTCTCGATCAGCAGCGCGCGATTCAGGAATCACTATTCCTGAATCCTCCTGCGTTGCTGGAAGATCCTTCTGTATGCAGACACTTTGCCGAGCTATGCAGGCAACGAGGTTTTGTCGAGCATTACCTTGTCGGCGATCCTCCCGGATTCATCTTCGTGACCGCGGACGGAACGCTGCATCGATTGATCGTGTTGAGCGACGCCGAGATGACGCAGCAGGTCGAATACGCAGCAAATCACGGCGCCCCGGACGACGTAATCGACGCGCTATCGTCTCGCTCGATGATCGGTTTCTTCACGGAACGTGCCGAAACCTACGGCGATGAGCCATATCCGTGGCGCGACTTTCTGTACGAACCAACACGGCTGGGGAGCGACCCAAGTTGGTGGTCAGCGCTCGTTTCGAACCCTCCGGCCGACATCGATTTCAGTCCGATCCAATCGTCGTACGACGCATATCTCGACGAGATCGATGCAATGCCCTGACGATCTGTCAAAGCCGATGATCGGTCGATGGCGCAAGGTGCCGCGGCACGACAATACGTTCGATACCCTCGAACGACAGCTCCGTGACGATCGCAAGGATCGCAGCTGGAATCGCGCCCTGGAGAATCAGCCCGGGATCGTTCAATGCAAGGCCCGTCACGATCGGATCACCCAGGCCGCCTGCGCCGATGAACGCCGCGAGGGTCGCAGTGCCGATGCTGATGACCGCCGCCGTGCGTATCCCCGCGAGTATTGACGGAAGCGCCAACGGCAAGTAGACGTATCGGAGCCGTTCCGCTTCGTTCAAGCCAATCGCAACCGCAACATGTCGAACGACCGGGTCTACGCCCGCCAACGCGGTTACGGTGTTTCGCAGGATCGGCAAGAGCGAATACAGGAACAGAGCAACAATCGCTGGCAGAGTGCCGATACCCAGCAGTGGGATCATCAGACCCAGTAGTGCGATCGAAGGAATCGTCTGCAGCAATCCAGCAATATAGACACTCGATCTCGATAGCCACCGCGTGCGATATACCCCGATACCGAGCAGGACGCCGAAGACAATCGACCCGGCGAGCGCAATACCCGTCAACTTCAGGTGGACGGCGGTGTTGTGCCGCAATGATGTCCACATTCGTTCGGTTCGAGAAACGCCGCGACTGGTCGCGAGTCCGCGCTGCGCGAGCAATTCGTGCGCGACACGCTGATAGCTGACTCCTCCGAAGGTTACGCGAGAATTGAGGTGTTGCATCTGCGCGTTGTCCAACGAGCCCTGAAGCGTGTTGATCGCTGCTTTCGCCCGCGCTGGCAGATCAATTCGAACGAGCGGGACGGCTCGATATTCGGGAAAGTAATTCCGATCATCCTGCAACACCCGAAGACGATATCGGGCAACCTCTCCGTCCGTGGAATAGATATCGGTTACGTCGATGGAGCCGTCTTCCAACGCCTGATATGCAAGACCGTGTTCGATGCCGTCCGGATACCAATCGAACCCGTACGCGTGAACGAGTCCGGGCCAGCCATCGCTTCGCTTCAGGAATTCGTGGCTGACAACGATCTTGAGCTGCCGATGCGCCGCAGCGAGATCGGAAATTCTGGCGATCCCGAGCGATTGCGCGCGTTCGCTCTTCATCGCCAGTGCATAAGTGTTGTCGAAACCAAAGTCGCCCAGCATCTCGATACCGTCCGGCGCCAGTGCCGCATTCAACTCCTTCATGTTGGGGGTTCTGTCGAGTTGGAGAATCGCGTGCGACAACGTTCCCGTGTACTCGATGTAGACATCGATTTCACCCTTCTTGAGGGCGTCGAAGCAGATCAACGTTCCTCCAAGTCCAAATTTTCGATCGACTTCGTAACCCGCGCGCTCGAGAACCTGCGCCACGACTTCGCTGAGCAGATAACCCTCATTGAAGTTCTTGCTGCCAACGACAATGCGCTCAGCACCATTCGATGGCAGTGGCCAATAGACCAGCAGTACCGCTATGACCCATCGATTCATTGCAGTTGCTTCGTCAACAGGGAATCAACGTACTCGTTGCCGGGTGACCTCAAGACGGCACCGATGTCGCCGCTTTGCTGTACGACACCATCCCGCAGCACGACCAGATAGTCCGCCAAACGCGTCGCTTCGCGAATGTCATGGGTGACGAGAATCGTGGTGACGAATTCCCGATCTCGTAGCTCCGCGAAAGACTCGTAGAGCCCCATTTTGGCGATTGGATCCAGCGCGGAAAACGGCTCATCCAGGAGCAACAGCTTGGGCTGCAGAAACAATGCTCGGCACAGCCCTACACGTTGCTGCTCACCGCCGGACAACAGATGCGGAAAGCGCGGTTCCAGCTCCCGCCGCAACCCCATCATTTCCATCAGGGTGCGACAGCGCCGTTCGATCGCATCGCGATCGAGGCGCTGAAGCTTAGCCAACAGCGTGATGTTGTCGCGTACGCTCAAATGAGGGAATAGGCCGGCTCCTTGGATCGCATAGCCGATCTCACGTCGCCACAGGTGCACGTTCTCTTCGGGGATCGGTCGGCCGAGCACGCGTAACGTGCCCCGATCCGCGCGGTAGACGGCATTGATGAGCTGCAACAGTGTGGACTTTCCACTGCCGCTTTCGCCGACGATCGCAGACGTCCTGCCTTCCGGCAGGGACAGATTCACATCCTCGAGCACCCACGTAGTGCCAAAGCGCTTCGATACCCCGGAGAACTCGACCGTAGCATCCGTCATGAGATGTGCGGATCAGTTGAATCGGACAGCTTTCGCTCGATCGCGTCACCGTGTTCGCGCAACGCCCGAACCAGACCCACCGGCGCGTCGAGGCTTTCGATTGCCTGGCGGAAACGCTCCAGAGTCATCACATCATCGCCGCCGTCGATCAGTTTGCTCCTCATCCATCTTCGCCACCGGGCATGCTCGGACGCGCTCAGCGCAGATCCATTCCGCCGCGCCCGCATTCGGAACAACAGTTCATTCAGTCGATCGTCCGAGAAAACCACATTCGGCGACTGCTCGCCACCCAGCAGTTGCGTCAGCACGGTTCCGCAGAGCGCCCGGTCGGAGTCCTCAATGAATCCGTCATAGAGCGCAGCGTCCGCGTCATGTGGAGCGACCTCCGCGCTGCGGCCGTAGATCGCAGCGACTTTTTGCGCAAGTCCAGGATGCGCACGAAGATCGTCGCAACGCTTGCGTGCCCGGACCACGTCCAGGCCGAGCCTGCGAGCGTCCGTCTCTCTGAGAACCTCGAGCGGCGCCAAAAAAGGACAGCGGTTCAGCCGCACTTCCTTCAATCCAGGCCGATCTGTGCGATCGATACCGAACAGCGCGTCACGCAGACGATCTTCGTTCCATTCGATGAGAGGCCGCACGTCTGTCATCAGGTCGACGACGATGATGGAATTGCGATTACGCGGATGTCGCGCCAGTGGCATGATCAACGCGGTGCAGCCTCGTTCTCGTGCATACATTCGCGAAACGTGCAGACTCACTCTGGGCTTTTCCGGCCGAAGCAACTGGGTGAGTTCGGTACGATCGCGCAGCTTGAAGTAGTAGTCGAACAAACGTCGCTGGCGCGCCCGGATCAACCGCGCCACGTTCAAGGTCGCCCGAACATCGGACATCGCGTCGTGCGCATTGCCGTGAGCGATGCCGTTCGCCGCGGTTAGATCGCTCAGCCGAAAGGTCGGTAGTCCGGATTCGGTTGGCCATTCGATGCCTTCCGGACGCAACGCGGCAGCCGCTCGCGCCAGATCGATGATGTCCCAACGCGAATTGGCGGCCTGCCATTCGCGCGCATATGGATCGATGAAGTGTCGGTAGAAACCGAAACGAACGAATTCATCGTCGAAACGCAACGAGTTGAATCCAGCCACACACGTCTTCGGCCGAGAGAAACATCTGTTAATCAGGACGTAGGCTTCGAGTTCGTTCATGCCTTCGCGATTGATTCGTTGCGGAGACAGTCCCGTAATGGCGCACGCCGCGGGATCGGGAAGTACGTCTTCGGGGCATTTCACATAGGTGCACACAGGCGACTCGATTTCGTCTAGATCGAGATCGGTGCGTACCCCGGCAAACTGAATGATCCGGTCCGTCCGCGCATCGGTACCCGTGGTCTCGAGGTCATACCAGAAGAACGAGGCTTCCACGCCACGTCGGTCCTGTTGGGCGGGTGCGATCTCTGCTACTCCGTCGCTCAAATCCGCGAGCATAATCAATCGGTGACCGTTTGAGTCAGAACCGAAGCGACTCGCACCGCACGCGGGCCGAGTTCACACGGTGGTCGACTTCGAACGCACGCCGCAAACGCGCAAGTTCGGCCGAGCGCGAAACGGTGTCCAACCGACCGAGGCGCTCCGCGCTCCTGTAAAACCTTGGCCAGGACTCGTCGCTTTGCGCGAACAGCTGCGCAAACGCGGGAACGAGTTCATGGTACGCCGCCAGCGGTACCAGCTGGGCATTGTTGGCGGCGTCAACGAACGATTCATGGATCCCTAAGGCGCCTTCATTCTCGCGGTAGCACCGCCGCGCCGCAGCGTACAGTTCCGCCTTCAACATACGCATGGCGACCGGGTTGTACGGCTGGTCGTAGAGACGTTGTAGTTCATCGCGCCAACTCAGTGCGAAGTCCACGAAACGATCGGACATTTCCCAGCGTAACGTGATACGCGCGACCTGCGTGTCGTCTCGATCAGCGTGCAACCATGCAAGCACACCGCGTCGCGCGACGAACTCGGCGAACGCTTCGTTGAACGGCGTATCGCCAGATACGAAAACCTTCGCATGTGCGAGTTCGTGAAATAACAGTCCGGCAAGTTCGGCATCCGGCCATGAAATGAAGGTGGAGAGCACCGGATCATCGAACCAGCCGAGCGTTGAATACGCGGCGACGCCTGCGACGATCACGTCCTTCCGCGCCGCGGCCAAGCCTCGCGCGTAGTGTCGTGCGTCGCGCTGATGGAAGTAGCCGCGATACGAGGCGCAGCCCACAATTGGGTAACACCAACGCGTCGGGCTCGTCGAAAACTCCGGTGTCGCGAACACATTCCATACGACGAATTTGCTGTCCACCCGAACGAAGCTCGAATAGCGATTTGCCGGCTCGAGGGCCAATGCGTCCTTCGCGAATCGCAGTAAACGGTCCAGCTCCATCAATTGCGCTTTCAGGGCAGGATCGGTGCGCTTCGAAGCGATCAGTTCTGCAGTAGGACGGCGCGCGCGTTCGAGAGACCACTGTCCGACAATCGCCTGGTGGTAGAATTCGAACGTCTCGCACGAAGCCGCAAGCAACGCGAGCATCCCGACGGCGAAAACCCGCTGCCACACGCGGAGTTGCCCCCAGAATGATTGCGCTGGTACTGCCCGACGACCATATGGTAAGAACTTCGACCGACATTTGGCGACTCGCTGCGCAATGACGATATTGAGGGGCACGATCGCACTCCTGTTCATGGCGGCGAACACGATTGTGTGTTGCGTGCCGATTTATCTGCTCGCAGTGCCGCGGGCGCTGATCCCGATATCACAAGTCAGAGTCGCCATCGGCGCCGGAATGACGCGTGTCATCGACGCGTGGGTCGGCGGCAATCGGATAATGTTGAATGCGCTGTCCGTCACGAACGTCCAAGTTGCGATACGCACTGATGTGCCGCTGGCCATCGACCGGTGGTACGTCGTGATCTCGAATCACCAGGCCTGGTCCGATATTCTGATACTGCAGGACACATTCCTTCGGCGCATCCCACCGCTGAAATTCTTCGTCAAACGGCAGTTGATCTGGATCCCCTTCCTCGGAATTGCGATGTGGTTGCTGGGATTCCCCTATGTGCGGCGGTACAGTCGCGAGGCGCTTACGCGCGACCCCGGTCTGCGCCGTCACGACCAGCAGGCAACGCAGCGCGCGAGCGAAACTTTCAAGCACCGTCCGACCAGTGTGCTGAATTTTATGGAAGGAACGCGCTTCTCTCGATCCAAGCACGATTTTCAACAATCGAAGTACCGCAATCTACTGATGCCGAAGACCGGCGGCTTTGGCTATGTGGTCGCGGCACTTGGCGATCGCGTACACCAGATACTCGACGTCACGATCGTGTACGCGAACGGCGCACCGTCATTCTGGGAGTTCATCTCGGGACAGTGTCGCGACGTGCGTGTCGAGATATCCAGTCGAGCCGCGCCGGCGGCACTGAGCGGGGCGCACGAGAACCTTCCGCAAGCAGCACGCGAAGCCTTACATGACTGGGTCGATGACCTGTGGTCGCAAAAGGACCGACGCATCGATGAATTGCGCAAAGTGAACTGAAGCCACCACCTCCGACGTAGATCCAATGTACGACGACTACTATCGATTCAAGCAAAAACCCTTCTCGATCGCGCCCGATCCGGCATTCCTGTACCTGAGCGAACGTCATCGCGAAGCGCTGGCACATCTGATGTACGGATTGCGGACCGATGGCGGGTTCGTGCTGATCACCGGCGAGGTTGGAACCGGCAAGACTACATTGATTCGCAGCTTGATCGATGAAGTGCCAGACGATCTAGACGTCGCATTCATATTGAATCCGCGCCTGACTGTCAACGAACTGCTGGAGACTCTTTGTGAGGAACTGGGGATTCCCGAGTACAGCGATGCAGCAGCCACCAATAAGCACCTCATCGACCGGCTCAACAAGCATCTTTTGCGCATTCACGCGTTGGGTCGAAGCACAGTCGTCATCATCGACGAAGCACAGAACCTTTCACCGGCGGTACTCGAACAGATCCGTTTGCTGACGAATCTCGAGACCAACCAGCGTAAGTTGGTGCGGATCATCCTGTTGGGCCAGCCCGAACTCGCGGAAATGCTCGATCGTCGGGAAATGCGCCAATTGGTGCAGCGTGTCACCGCCCGCTACCACTTGGCAGCACTGACCCGGGACGACACGCGCGCGTACATCGCACACCGCCTGTCGTTGTCCGGGGGCAATCCCCATCTGTTCACGCGCCGCGCGGCACATGAAGCCTATCGCTTGAGTCGCGGCATCCCACGGCTGATCAACGTCGTTGCCGATCGCGCGTTGCTGGGAACCTATGTTGAAGGTCGGCCCCGAGTCACTGCAAGGATTGTTCGGAAAGCCGCGCGCGAAGCATTCGGCCGCCAGGCCTGGCTGCAGCCTCGATTCTGGATCAGCGCCGCGGCTGGGCTGGCGCTGTTGACGATCGGCGGAGCGTGGGCATTGTGGAACCACCATCCGAATTGGCAGGCACAACCCATCGCGGCGTCGGAACAGACGCAGAGCCCTGGTGCAACAGCAGCATTCACCCGCGACGCCGCGGCGACCGCTTCGCCGGCCAGGGCCGCTGTGGCGGTCGCGACCGCTGAGGCCGACCCTGCTCCCGGCGTGCAGACAGCCGACACCAACCCCGTCGCGGTACCCGTTACGGCTCCGCAATCAGGCGATCCGGCTCCTCCAGCCACTCCTGATCCACTGGCTCGCCCAACCGGCGTCACTACATCCGATTCACAGGGCGACGCGTACGCAGCTGTCTTCAATCGTTGGAATGCACCGTTCAAGCCGAACGATGTACCGTGCAACCAAGCACCGCGAGTCGGTCTACAGTGCCTGAAGCTCAACGGAACCTGGCACGACGTTGAGCGCCTCGACCAACCCGTTGTAGTAGAGCTTTGGGACGAGGGTGCAACACCATACTACGCCGCGATCGTGGGTCATCGAGACGACAAAATCGTGATCAGGCTTGGTGGCGCGGAAGTCGAAGCAACCGCGGAGCAGCTCGCCAACCATTGGTACGGCAGCTACATCGTGCTGTGGCAAATGCCACCGGACTACCGCGGCAATCTACGGATCGGTGACGAGGGTCCCTCGGTTGCGTGGCTCCGTCAGCAGCTCGCGACCACGCTGGGCGTCGACTTGCGCGCGCCTGAACCGGCTCGTTTCGATGATGGGCTACAGGCGGCCTTGATACGATTTCAGCGCGAGAACGGAATGGTGCCGGACGGTATTGCCGGTCCGATGACGTGGATCGCGATGAACTCGACTGCTGCAAATCCGATACCGCACTTGAGCGCGGGCAGCTGACGATGTCCTATATTCTCGACGCGCTGAAGAAATCGGAGGCCGAGCGAAGCCGCGGGACGGTTCCGCCTCTGCTCGTCCCGCCGCAGACACAGTTCAGATCTTCCGTCGCAGTCTGGGTAGTCATCGGCGCACTCATTTTCAACGCAGGTCTGGTTGCGACATGGATGTTTTGGCCGCGCGTGCCTGCTTCAACAAGTAACGTCGAGTCACCCACGAAGAACGGTCCCAACTACACTCCCAACACTGCTGTCGAGTCGCATGTCGCGCCACCCTCCTCCGTTGTACCCGTCCAATCGTCGGCAACCGAACCAGCGCCTCGGGATGAGGGGGCTGTGGACCCAATGACGACTCGGATAGAACCCCCATCGAGCGTGCCCGAAGAAGACTCGATCACCGAAAAGTTCGCATTCTCGACGCATGTATACGCCGACGAACCGTCGATGCGCGCCGTGACACTCAACGGCAAGCGTTTCGTCGAGGGTGACACCATCAGCCCCGGCGTCACGCTCAAACAGATCACCGAATCCGGTGTGGTTCTCGATATCAACGGCCGCGTCGTCCCGATGGACGTTTTGCAGGACTGGCGATAAGAACGCGTCTACGAGGCGGCGCCGACATGGCCATGATGCTCAGCGCTACCTGCAACCGCGTCCACAGGGCGCCCCTTTAGGTAAGTTCTGCTCTCCAGGAACACGTTCACAATGTCGCCATCGATGAGTCCGGCAACCGCTTCTTCGTCGAGAATTCGGAACGCGGTATCGACCGAGACTGCAGGCTTGTATGGTCGATCCATCGACGTCAGCGCATCGAAGATGTCGCATACCGCCATCACTTTACTGGGCAACGGAATCTCATCTCCACGCCGGCCGTCGGGGTAGCCGCTGCCGTCGAGCTTCTCATGGTGCGCGCCGGCGATGAGAGGTACTTGCGATAGCTCTGGCGGCCACGGCAGCACTGCAAGAAAATCCCTCGTATGGCTGACGTGCGCCTCGATTTCCCTGCGCTCCGATGGGGTCAAACTCCCGCGACGCACCGATAGCGCAAGCAGATCGTGGTCGGATATGAGGTGGCCAGTGCGTCCATCGACTTCACTGAACTCGATCTGGCGGATCGCGTCGAGATGACTGAACTCCCCTTCAGCAAGTACGTTCGGGTTGTTGGCAAGCGTAATCGCAGCGAAGTAATCGTCGAGTCGAGACAGATCGCGATTCAAATCCTGTTTGATCCGGCGCGTGGCAAGTTCGAACTCGGCTGGCTGCGTGTGCAGAACCCATAGCTCTCTCTCCAGAGCCTCGCGACGCAATCGTTCCTTCTGCAATTCGAAGCGATAGCGGATCACCTCGAGCCGCTCATCCGTCAGCTTGTTCGCCTTCACAAGCACATTCTCGCGCACACCGACTTTACCAAAGTCGTGCAACAGCGCCGCGTAACGAACCTCCGTCAGGTGTTCGGCACTGACCGTCAAATCCTTGAACTTCCGCAGGCCAGAACGTGGAAGGGCCGCCAACAGCGCAGTGGTTGTTTCCGCCACACGAAACGAGTGACCACTAGTCGACGGATCACGCTGTTCGATGGCTTTGACGGACGCCTGAACGAAGCTCTCGAACAACCGGCTGATCTGGCGCAGAAGATCGTTTTTCTGAATCGCAACCGCAGCTTGACTCGCAACGGCGCGCAGCAGCTCGGTGACCTCGTCGTCGAACGATACGACGTCGAAGCCATTGGCAGTTAGCTTGCGCCGATTGATGAACTGCAGAACTCCGATCACGCGCGCCCTGTGATCGCACATTGGAAGCACCAGCATCGAGCGGGTCCGGTAGCCCACCTGTTCGTCGAACGATCGATTGAACGCGTATGGCGCGTTTGGCTCAATGTGATATGCATCGTCGATGTTGAGCTCTGCTCCGGTCAACGCGACGTATCCGGACAATGAACCGGTCGTAAGCGGCAATCGTGCTTCCGTGAACGGAACCTTTGCGGTGTCGTTCTGCGCGAGTTTGAAGTGCAGACTTCTCGTGCCGTTGGACTCTTCGATGAGGTAGAGCGAACCCGCATCGCAATCCGCTATCTGTCGCGCCCGCGTCAGGAGTATCTCTAACAGTTTGACGGGGTCGCGTTGTGCGGACAGAGCGATCCCGATTTCCGCGAGCTGCTGTGTGCGGCGCCGACGCACCATTGAATTGGCACCCTCGCGACGCACAGCGCCATTCAGCTCCCACACACCTTTCGCGTGCGCCAATAGGGTTTCGAGATGAATCTCCGGCGCATCGGCAGGAAGAATGACGTCGACCCCCGTGACTTGCACCGATGCCCCGATCGCGACCGCTTCGGGCCAAATCTCCCGCAGTGTCGCCGCTTCGGCCGAGTTGCCGGCAACAAAGGCAGCCACGGCGCTCCATCCGGCGCGATCGCCGTCAGCACACTCGATTCGCCATCCCGCGCGACGCGCTACTGCCAGCAGAGAATGGTCACAAGACGACGCGTGCACCAGCAAGGGTGTGTCTGCGTCCACCATTGAAATCCCGTCGTGTCCCTTCGTTGACTAGTATGGGCCCCACACCAATCGCCGAGCAGGTAACGGGTCACAATTTGTCCACGGCGGCACTCTCCCCATAGCCGCGAGTCGCGGACGAGTCAGGGTGCTTTCGATGCGACGACCGCGTCAACGCGCGTCTGGAGATCCACCAGGCGCGCATTCATCTGGAGACGATAGGCGTCAATCGCCTCGATTGCCTTCTCGGTTGCGACGACCCTGCGAGTGAGCCCTGATTCGATTCCCGCGACGCTTTGTCGTGCGGCGTTGACCTGGTCGCTGAGCTGCCGTTGCTGCGCAACGAGTTGCTTCACCTGCTGATCGACGGAGGCGAGTTGCTGCGCGATTGCGGTCTGCTGCGCAAGCACTTGATCCTGCCGCGAATCGCTATTCTTGAGGTCCCTGATGGTGGCCTGCATCGCGTTGATGCTGCCATCGATTCCTTTGAGCCTGGTCTGGTCGTCCGACAACATCTTCCGATCGCTCTTGTTCGCGTCCCACAACTTGCGAACCTCCGACTCCCACAGGCCCAGCTTGCTCTGCACCTCCGTACCGGATTCAGTCACCACCTGATCGGTCACCTGCGCGCGCTCTTCCAACACGGCGAGGCGATGATCTGCTTGGGTCAATGCCGTCTCCGCCTTCGACAATTGCTGATGCTGCGTTGCGATGAACCATCCGGCTCCGGCGAGACCCACGATTAGGATTGCCAGCAACGCGTTCATGCCGGTACCGGAACCTGCACCTTCGCCCCGAGGCTTGCTCCCCGAACGACGATATCCCGCCGCGTCGTTCGGATCGGCAGCAATCCTGGGTGCCGAATTCGCGCGCGGCTGGGCCATCAATGAATCCTACGGAATTACCCGCGCAGTTTATCCACCCCGCGCGCGGCAGAACAGGGCCTCGCATGCCGCCATTGCGAAGCTCCGTTCACAAAATACCAAAGCGAGGCGCGAGGCGGAACTACATGAGTCCAACCACAGCCCACAACACGCCCGTCAGCACCAATCCGCTGACGATCACGCCGCGCACGCTCGCGATCGGACCAGGCTTGCCGAAGATTGCGTTCAATTGCACCAGCGCAATGATGACCAACCCAACGATCAGCGGCGTCTGCCTGTTGCTATCTGCCAAAAGACCGTGCGGAAGATGGGCACTCGATCCCATGAAGAACAATAGTGGAATCGAGAACAGTGTATTGGTTCGCGAGGCAAGTCCTGCCTTCGGTGCTGCAGCGGCAGCTTCCGGCAGCGCCTGCCCTCCCCCCTTTACCTGCTCGTTGGACGCAATCAGGATCTTTTGATTCGGCCAGATGATCAACCAGACGTTGAGAAACATCAGCGTGCCCATTGTCGCACCAAGGGTGATGTCGAGTGTCCATCCGCCATGCCGATACCCCAGCAGGTAAACGCCGGTGAGAAAAGTGAACGCCGCTCCCCAGCGGAAATACCACAGCGCCCGCGGAACCAGCTTCGTGAATGCGTCGACCCGCGAACTCGCTTCGGCTTCTTTGAAATACTCACCCTGAATAAAATTGAAGTAATACAACAAGCCAATCCAAGTAACCCCGAACAGAAAATGTCCCCATCGCGCCAGATAATCCAGCACAAACCCCATGTTATCCATGCCAACCCCTCCGCAGACGTTCAGTACAGATGTTCTTCGTCGAAGATGCGACCTAGAAGAACCGTTGTCGAAACCGGATCATAGCGCGCAGATGACGAAGGATCCAAGGTCGCCCGAAAGTAGAAGCCCCGCAGTTGCGGGGCTTCCATTCGATACCAGTGCCGAATCGCGATGCGATGCACCGCGACGCGCGTGACGAAGCGAACCCGGGTTACATCATGCCGTCCATTCCACCCATGCCACCCATACCGCCCATGCCGCCGCCCGGCATGCCACCCGCTTCCTTGTCTTCGGGCAAGTCCGCGACCATGGCTTCGGTGGTAATCATCAGACCCGCAACGGACGCAGCAGCTTGCAGCGCGGTACGCGTGACTTTGGCTGGATCCAGGATTCCCATTTCCAGCATGTCACCGTACTCACCCGTCGCAGCGTTGTACCCCTTGTTGCCTTTCAGATTGCGCACCTTGTCGAGCACAACCGATCCTTCATCGCCTGCGTTGGCCGCAATCTGGCGCAAAGGCGAGGTCATCGCGCGCAAAGCGATGCCGATGCCAACGTTCTGATCTTCGTTGTCACCCTTCAATCCCTGAATGGCTTGGAGCGCCCGGATCAACGCAACGCCGCCACCGGCCACCACTCCCTCTTCGACCGCTGCCCGCGTCGAATGCAGCGCATCTTCGACGCGTGCTTTTTTCTCTTTCATTTCGACTTCGGTCGGCGCGCCGACCTTGATCACCGCAACACCACCCGCGAGTTTCGCCAGCCGCTCTTGCAGCTTTTCGCGATCGTAGTCCGACGTCGTATCTTCGATCTCGGCACGGATCTGCTTGATGCGCCCCTCGATCTCCTTCCGTGCGCCCGCACCGTCGACGATCGTGCTGTTTTCTTTGGTGGACGAAACCCGCTTTGCACGACCGAGGTCATCCAAAGTCGCGCCCTCGAGCGTCAAGCCGACCTCTTCCGAGATTACCGTCGCGCCGGTCAGGACACCGATGTCCTGCAGCATGGCTTTGCGGCGGTCACCAAAACCGGGCGCTTTCGCCGCTGCGATCTTGACGATACCGCGCATGTTGTTGACCACCAGCGTTGCGAGCGCTTCGCCTTCGATGTCTTCGGCGACGACGAACATTGGCTTACCGGATTTCGCAACCGCCTCGAGAATCGGCAGCATGTCGCGAATGTTTGAGATCTTTTTGTCGCACAGGAGAATGTACGGATCTTCCAATTCGGCCGACATCGATTCCTGATTGTTGATGAAGTATGGCGACAGATAACCGCGGTCGAACTGCATCCCTTCGACAACGTCGAGTTCGTTCTCGAGGCCGCTGCCTTCTTCGACGGTAATGACACCTTCTTTACCAACTTTGTCCATCGCGTTGGCGATGATCTCGCCTACCGCAACGTCGCTGTTTGCGGAAATCGTACCGACCTGTGCGATCGACTTGGCGTCCTCGCACGGCGTTGCCATCGATTTGACTTCCTTCACCGCGGCGGCCACAGCTTTGTCGATACCGCGCTTGAGGTCCATCGGGTTCATGCCGGCCGCGACGGACTTCAGCCCTTCCGTCAGGATCGCTTGTGCCAACACCGTCGCGGTCGTCGTGCCGTCACCCGCTTCATCGGAGGTCTGGCTGGCCACTTCCTTGACCATCTGCGCCCCCATGTTCTCGAACTTGTCCTTCAGTTCGATTTCCTTAGCGACGGATACACCGTCTTTCGTTACGGTCGGTGCACCGAACGACTTATCCAGTACAACATTGCGTCCCTTCGGACCCAACGTCACCTTCACCGCCTCTGCCAGGATATTCACCCCAGCGAGCATTCGCTGGCGTGCATCATCACCAAATCGTACGTCTTTCGCGCTCATCGCATGCTTCCTCTTGATCCAAAATCGAACTGTTAGCCTTTCAGAACCCCGAAGATCTCGCTCTCTGAGAGAATCAATAATTCCTCGCCATCGATCTTCACGGTGCTGCCGCCGTATTGGCCAAAAATCACCTGGTCGCCTACCTTCACATCGGGGGCGCGCACGTCACCGTTGTCGAGCGCCTTGCCGGGGCCGACAGCTAACACTTCGCCTCGAGACGGCTTCTCCGCCGCAGAATCCGGCAGAACGATTCCGCCAGCAGTCTTCGACTCTTCTTCCAGTCGACGAACCACAACACGATCATGTAAGGGTCTGATTTTCATCGCAAATTGTCTCCCAAGTCTCTGATTCCCTTATTCATTCCGTTTACTTCATTCCGTTTACTTTCTATTCGTTTCAGCGTTCCTTCCTTCAGCTACCTGCGGCGAGATGCACATCTTGATTGGCACTCTCCACGCGAGACTGCCAATCATAGTGGCCCCGCACCGAGATTCAAGACGAATCTCAAAAATTCCCGCGTCGCCGTT
This sequence comes from uncultured Gammaproteobacteria bacterium, assembly GCA_963812255.1. Classification (GTDB taxonomy): domain Bacteria; phylum Pseudomonadota; class Gammaproteobacteria; order Pseudomonadales; family Azotimanducaceae; genus DATJGR01. The sequence continues at coordinate 1,257,550 of CAWEUM010000005.1, forward strand.
CGAGCCCCGAATATGGGGGTGCACGACGCAACTTCAAGGTGTCGTGGATCAGTTCACTCGACGCGCCCGCCGGCAACGAAAATAATCAATGTCCCCGGAGGCGACTGATCACGAATGGCCCGACGTACCGATGAAGCTACGCTCGCAGAGCAGATCTGGCAGGTGATCGCGCTGATCCCAAAAGGTCGCGTCGCGACGTATGGCCAGATCGCAGACCTCGCAGGTCTGCCCGGAGGGGCTCGTCGTGTCGGACGTGTTCTCAACCAGTTGCCGAGCAGCACGCGGATCCCGTGGCACCGCGTCGTCAATGCCTCCGGCCGAATTTCGTTGCCTGAGGAATCCGGCGGCTTCGAACGCCAACATGCGCGACTCGAGAAGGAAGGCATCGTATTCAGCGCATCGGGGCGCATCGCCTTGCGTCAATTCCGCTGGCGGCCTTAGTTCGGTTCAGTTGATTCAGCGGCGTTCACTGGAATAGGGCGCAACGCGCAACAAAAGCAGCATTCCCGGCACCGCGCACAACGCGCACAGATAGAAGAACCGCGTCCAACCAAGCCCGTCCTGGGGCACCCCTAGTGCCATCAAGAGTTCCATGAACCAAGATGACCCATCCGCCGACGCGTGCGCGTCGCCTTCCACGAGAAAGCCGGTTGCGGCATTGGCAAGAGTGCGTGGCACCGCGGTCAGCGCGGTGAACAGTGCGAACTGCGTCGCCGCGAGCGCTGGCGTGGTTTCACGCGCGATGAAACCAACGAACGCCGCGGTACCCAGTCCGACGCCGAGATATTCCAATGCGATCACGATCGCAAGCGCCCAGGGATTGTGGCCCACCTCGGACAGGACCGCGAAACCAAAAATCGAAATGAGTTGCACCACACCAAAAATCCATAGCGCGCGATTGATCCCTATCCGCACCATCAGGACGCCCCCGAGCACGCCACCGATGATCGAGGGCCACAACGCGGCATTTTTCGCGATCAAGCCAATCTCAGTGAGACTGAATCCGAGGTCCAGATAAAAGGGCGTCGAAAGCGCGGTCGCCATGCTGTCGCCAAGCTTGTACAGGAACATGAACGCCAGCACGAGCAATGCGTACCTCAAGCCACGACGAACGATGAACTCGCGAAACGGTTCGACGATCGCGTCGCGCAGCGATTGGGGCGCAGCCGGTCTTGATATCGCCTCGCGAATACTCAAGGTCATGCCGATACCGACCAGCATGAACAACGCGACGATCGCGATAACCCATTGCCACGCAAGCCGATCCGCGAGCACAAACGCAAGCGATCCAGGAATCAGACCGGCTATCCGGTATGCCTGGATATGTATCGCGTTACCGAGTCCAAGTTCGGCGTCCGGTAACAATTCGCGGCGATACGCATCGAGCACGACATCCTGAGTCGCACTGAAGAACGCAACGATCGCCGCCACCCAAACGATGGTTCGCAGATCGTCGGCTGGCTGCCAGTATCCAACCATGCCCATCGACATGAGCAGGCACAGTTGAGTTATCAGCATCCATCCCCGTCGTCGACCGAGCAACGGAAACTGATAACGATCCAGTAATGGGGACCATGCGAACTTCCAAACGTAGGGTAGCTGAACCAATGCCAGCAGCCCGATCTGCTTGAGATCGACGCCTTCGCTGCGCAGCCAGCCCGGCACCAGTTGAATGAGGAAGAAGAACGGCAAGCCGGACGCGAATCCGGTGAACGCACAGATGATGATTCGGCGATTGACGATCCTGCGGAGCAGAGAGCCTTCTGACCTGACCTGCACCCTGCGGGCCGGTCAGTCGCGGAAGTTTTCGAATTGCAGAGGTATCTCGAGGTCCGCGTCGCGCAACATCGCGATCACCTGTTGGAGATCATCACGTTTCTTGCCCGAGATGCGAATCTTTTCACCTTGAATAGACGCCTGGACCTTCAATTTCGCGCCTTTGATACGTCCGACGATTTCCTTGCCTTGATCGCGGTCAATCCCTTGCACGATCCGATAGCGCCGGCGCTTCTCTCTGCCTGACGCCTCGATCTGACCCGGATCCAGACAACCCGTATCGACCTTCCGGCGCACAAGTTTGTCGCGCAGGATATCTTCCATCTGTTCGATCTGAAACGCTTCTTCGGCACGCAGAAGTATCGCCCCGTCTTCGAGTTCGAACGACACCGTGAAGCCGCGAAAATCGAAGCGCGTACCGAGCTCGCGATTCGCCTGATCAACAGCGTTACGGGTTTCCTGCATGTCGACTTCGGAGACGATGTCAAACGATGGCACGATTCAACCTCAATTCCCCAGCGCCGACGAAGCCGAGTCGGAGGGTGTTACATAAATACCCCAAAGCCGTGCGGCGCGGTTCCTTGACAAGCCAGCACCCCTACCTGAATCTACATTTGATCTCGGCTGATTCCACTTCTGCATAAGTTACATGTCGCACGAGGACATTCCAATCCTGGTGGTCGATGACGCGAAGTTCTCTAGCGCCATCATCGCCAAGGCGCTGCGCAGCGGCGGGTTTTCCAATGTGCGATTCACCAACAATCCGCTTCAAGCTTTGCGCTCGGTCGAAAAGCGCCCGGCGCAGATTCTCGTCGCCGACTGGCTGATGCCGTCGATGGACGGTCTGGAACTGACGCGTCGTATCAAGAAGCTCGACGACGCCACCGGACATTTTACGTATGTAATGCTGCTGACCGCTCGCGATGACATCCAAGCGATGAATGAAGCCTTTAAGGAAGGCGTCGACGATTTTCTCAACAAGGCAAATTTGCGCGGCCAACTGCTGCCGCGCGTGTACGCTGCACAACGCATCGCCGAACGGCAGAACGAACTGCTACGCACGAACAAGCTGCTGCGGCGCAAGGTACGTGAGTTGACGACGACCGATCTGGTCGATCCGGTGACCGGTCTAGGCAATATGAAGTTCACGCTCGATCGAATCGGCTCGCTGTCGAAGGAAGTGGAGGCGCGCGGCGGTGCCGCGTGTATCCTTTTGGTCGGCATCAACAACCTCGACGTCATAGAAAAGCAGTACGACAAAGCGGTCATAGACGAATTGATGTCGGGCATCGGAGCAAAGCTCAGACAACTCGTGCGACCTCTCGACGTCGTCACGCGGCCCGAGGCCAACATGTTCGCCGTGACGATGCTGCAGCCGGATATCGAGAACTGCACGTCTACCAGCTTTCGCCGCATCTTCGACAACCTCTACATGCACTCCTTCAAGACCAGCGAAGGTTTCATCCCGGTCGTTGTCGGCGTGAGCCTGGTTGCAGCCGACGCGCGCACCACGGTCCCCGACGCGCGCACGTTCATGCGCACCGCGTACGACGCGCTTACCCGGTCGTTCGATACCGGGATCATCACCGTTGTCCGTTATGGTGAACGCGTCGAGGCGCCCGTCGCACGCGGCTGAGTCAACCGATGCGCAATCGCCTGACTCGCATCGCCACACGCACCGGTGATACAGGGCACAGCGGCCTCGCAGATGGTTCGCGCCATGCGAAAACCGACGCAGTGTTCACAGCGCTCGGTGACATCGACGAGCTCAACTGTGCGCTCGGCATCGTCGTCAGTCTCCTAGAATTAGCACATCCGCTGCGATTGACGCTCGTCGAGCTTCAGTCTCGATTGTTCGACCTCGGCGGCGCGGTGGCGATGCCTGGCACCCCTTTCTCGCTCGCCGAGGAACTGCGCATCCTGGATGACGACGTCGCGCGCTACAGCAAGAAGCTCGGACCGCTGACCAATTTCATCCTGCCTGGAGGAACTCACCCCGGCGCTCACATGCACCTTGCCAGAGCCATAAGCCGACGCGCGGAACGCAGCGTGTGGCTACTGATTTCGCAGCATCCGGACGCGTACGACGCCTCACTCGGGATGTTCATGAACCGACTCGGCGACGCATTGTTTGTCTATGCGCGGCTGCTGAACGCCGGGTCACCTGAACAGCTGTGGCAGCAGAAGCCACGCTGACCGCGCGATCCGTTCGACGAACCGCACCGCGACGGATTGAATTGCACTAGAGCAACATGCGGCGCATATCGCCGAGTGTCTGGCACAACGATGTTACGAACCGTCCGGCTTCCGCACCGTTGATTGCGCGATGGTCATAGCTCAATGACACCGGCAGCATCGAGCGTGGTTCGAATGCGGTCCCGTTCCAGCGTGGTGTCACCGTTACGCGCGACACGCCGAGAATCGCGACCTCCGGTGCATTGATGATCGGCGTGAACCCAGTGCCACCGATCGCGCCGAGGCTGGACACGCTGAAGCTGCCACCCTGCAGATCGCTCATCGCCAGCTTGCCCTGTTGCGCCTTACGAGACAGCGATTCGATCTCCTTTGCCAGATCGAGAACGCCCTTCTTGTCGGCATCGCGCAGCACCGGAACAACCAGTCCGCCCGGCGTATCGACCGCCAACCCGATGTGATAGTAGCGTTTGACGATCAGATGGCGCACGGAGGGATCGAGGGACGCGTTGAAGCTCGGGAATGCCTTCAGCGTAGACACCACCGCTTTTACGATGAACGCAAGTGGTGTCAATTTGACGCCTTTTTCCTTCGCGTCGCCTTTGATCTCGTCGCGAAACGCCTCGAGATCAGTTACATCAGCTTCATCATGCTGAGTAACGTGCGGGATGTTCAACCAGCTTCGATGCAGGTTCTCGGCACCGCGCGCTCGAATCCTCGTTAGATCGATCGTCTCGATCTCACCGAATCGCGAGAAGTCGACCGCCGGGATCGGCGGGATACTCGTGCCCCCCGCTGCAGGCGGTGACGCCAAAGCGGCCCTGACGAACGAGTCGACATCGGCCTTGACGATTCGGTTGCGTGCGCCGCTCGCCGTGACCTGCGTCAAATCCACCCCCAACTCCCGCGCGAACCGCCGGACAGCCGGGCCCGCATAGACGTTTGCACCTGCCGACTCAGCAGATTCGGGTTCTGCGGCTTCGCTCTTCGGCGATCGCACGGCAGTCCCGGCAGGCTCTGTCTTCTTCGAAGCTTCGGTTGGCTCTGCGGCCTTTGGCGCCTTGGGTCTTTCTTGCGCCTCTTTCGTCTCGTTGGCGCCGCTTGGCGATGCCGCCGTCTCGGTTGTCTCGATGACAGCCAACAGACTGCCCTCGGAAACCGCCGCGCCTTCTCCCACGTCGACGGACAAGATTCTGCCCGCGACCGGCGCGGGTATTTCCATCGACGCTTTGTCCGACTCGATCACAACGAGTAGGTCCTCTGCCGCGACATCCTGACCGGGCTTAACCGCCACCTCGACCACGACGACATCCTTCGCATCACCAATATCCGGGATGCGGACCTCGAACTTAGCCGTCGAAGTCCTGCTCTCGTCGCCGGCTGGCGACGACGAGGGTGCTTCGGTCTCAATCGCTTCGGCCTCTTCGGAGGATTCTTCATTTGAGGACGCCGCCGCTTCCACGGTCTCGACGATCGCGATGACCTGACCCTCGACCACCTTGTCGCCCATCGCAACGGTGATCTTCAGCAGCTTGCCGGCGACGGGTGCAGGCACTTCCATCGACGCTTTGTCGGACTCAATGACGATCAACGGATCGTCGACGGCCAGTTCCGCGTCGACCGATGCGAGGATCTCGATGACCTCGACATCTTCGGCATCGCCAATGTCGGGAATGCGAACTTCCTGCTGAGCCACGACCAACCTCTTGTTAGCGATTAGCGACTCATACGAGTCGGGGGTTCGACTGATCGGGTTCGATGTCGAACTGACGCATGGCGTCGCCGACGACCTTGCGCGCGATGATCTGCTGATCCGCAAGCGACGAAAGCGCCGCGATCACGATGAAATGTCGATCGACCTCGAAGAACCGCCGCAATTGTCCACGCGAGTCACTGCGCCCGAACCCATCGGTTCCCAGCACGCGATACGGGGCGGGCACATACGGTCGGATCTGGTCAGCGTAAATCTTCATGTAGTCGGTTGCTGCAATCACCGGTGCGCTGTCACCTTCCAGACATTGGGCTACATACGACTTTCGCGGTGGCTCATCGGGATGGAGCATGCTCCAGCGCTCCGCGTCCATACCGTCACGGCGCAACTCATTGAAGCTGGTTGCACTCCACACTTCGCTGGAAACGCCAAATTCCTCCAGCAATTCCACCGCGGCAAGCACCTCGCGCAGAATAGTGCCACTGCCGAGCAGGCGTACCCGTTTACCTTGGTCCGACTTGGATTTCTTGAGCAGATACATGCCACGCACGATCCCCTCTGCAACTCCGTCGGGCATCGGTGGCTGGACGTATGGCTCGTTCATGACGGTGACGTAGTAGTAAACCCTTTCTCCTGCCGCGTACATGCGCTCGAGACCATGATGGATGATGACCGCAAGTTCATAGCCAAAGGTCGGATCATACGATCGGCAATTCGGGACCGTCGCAGCGAGCACGTGGCTGTGCCCGTCTTGATGTTGCAGTCCTTCGCCATTGAGTGTGGTTCTACCCGCGGTGCCCCCGAGTAGAAACCCACGCGCCTGCATATCACCCGCAGCCCAGGCGAAGTCTCCGATGCGCTGGAATCCGAACATCGAGTAGTAGATGTAGAACGGCACCAGTGTCATCCGGTGCGAGCTGTAGGCGGTCGCCGCGGCCATCCATGCCGCGAACGCACCGGCTTCGTTGATGCCTTCCTCGAGCACCTGGCCATCCTTCGACTCGCGATAGCCTGCAATCTCGTCGGAGTCCTCGGGTTCGTAGAGCTGACCGCCCGACGAGTAGATTCCCAGTTGCCGGAACATGCCTTCCATCCCGAAAGTGCGCGCCTCGTCGGGCACGATCGGGACCACGCGCGGGCCGATGCTCTTATCGCGCACGAGCGACGCGAGTAGCCGAACGAACACCATCGTCGTGGAAATCTCACGCGCGCCACTGCCTTTGAGCTGGGCGTCGAAGATCGACAGGTCCGGCACCGTGAAATCGGTCTCGACGACAACTCGCCGTGGAATGAAACCGCCCAGCCGCTCGCGATTGCGCCTCAGATACACCATCTCCGGCGAGTCCGGATTCGGCCGATAATAGGGCACCCGAGACAGGTCTTCGTCCGTCAGCGGTATGTCGAAGCGATCGCGAAAGTGCTTCAGGTTCTCGATGCCGAGTTTCTTCACCGCGTGCGTGGTGTTCTCGGATTCGCCGCCCTCGCCCATCCCGTAGCCTTTGACGGTTTTCGCAAGAATGACCGTCGGCTCGCCCTGATGATGCACGGCCGCGTGATACGCCGCATACACCTTGAACGGATCGTGCCCGCCGCGGTTGAGCCGCATGATGTCTGCATCCGATAAGTTCTCGACCATCTTCAGCAGTTCCGGATACTTGCCGAAAAAGTGCTCGCGCGTGTACGCGCCGCCTTTGGCTTTGTAGTTTTGATATTCGCCATCGACGGTTTCGTTCATGCGTTGCTGCAGCAGACCTTTGTCGTCGTTCGCGAACAGCGGGTCCCACAAACGCCCCCAAACCACCTTGATGACGTTCCACCCAGCGCCGCGGAACGTTCCCTCGAGTTCTTGAATGATCTTGCCGTTGCCCCGGACCGGACCGTCCAATCGCTGCAGATTGCAGTTGACGACGAATATCAGGTTGTCCAACCGCTCGCGTGCGGCGAGGCCGAGAACCCCCAACGATTCGGGTTCGTCACACTCGCCGTCACCAAGGAACGCCCACACCTTGCGGTCGCCCATCGGAACCAGGCCCCGGCTGTCCAGGTACTTCATGATGTGGGCCTGGTAGATCGCCTGAAACGGCCCTAGCCCCATCGAAACCGTTGGGAACTGCCAGTACTTCGGCATCAACCAAGGATGCGGATAGGAGGACAGCCCATTGCCGCCCACCTCGCGCCGAAAACGATCGAGATCGCCTTCATCAAATCGGCCCTCCAGGAAAGACCGCGCATAGATGCCGGGCGAGCTGTGTCCCTGGTAGTAGATCAGATCGCCGGGATTGTCGTCTGTCGGCGCGCGGAAGAAGTAGTTGAAACCGACGTCGTAGAGCGTCGCCGAGGACGAAAAGGTTGCGATGTGACCGCCGAGATCGTCGCCGCTCTCGTTGGCGCGCATGACCATTGCGAGGGCATTCCAGCGAATCAGCGAACGGATCCGTCGCTCCATGAACAAATCGCCGGGCATGAATGCTTCTTTGTTCGACGGAATCGTGTTGCGGTACGGCGTTGTGATCGTATAGGGCAGGCGCGAGCCGGTTTGCGTCATCCGTGCGGACAGACGCTCCAACAGAAAGTTCGCGCGCTGCGTACCCTCGTGCTCGAGCAGATACTCGAGGGCTTCGAGCCACTCGCGGGTCTCGTCAGGGTTGGAGTCGGCCACATCGCGCGGAAATGCCATAACAGTGGTTCGTCAGGTTGGTTCGTCGGTTCGGTTCGTCACGTCGACCCCAGAGTATAGTCAATAGGCCACAACCACGCTGCGCCACGTACGCCGCTAGACGCACCGTGGCATGCCGGAACCAGTCCGGTGGCCACGCGAGGCGAGAACACATAATCACACCAAAGCTCCGGCACATGGCGATAGAGGTCGCCAATTTCCGATACGCCGCCGCCCAACACGATGACGTCGGGATCGATGACGTTGATGATCTGCGCGAGCGATCGGGCAAGTTGCCGCGCGTACAGTTCGAGTGTTCGCACGTTGTTCGGATCGTTGGCGGTGGCGATCTCGCGCGGATCTCGAGGTGCATTCCACAATTCCTTGTGGGTCGCAGCGAGCCCGGGGCCAGATAGAAACGTCTCGACGCAGTTATTGCGGCCGCAATAACAGCGTCTATCGGAGAGTCGATTTTCCAGCAGGTCGTCGCCGGATCTCAGGTACGGAAGCGGCGTGTGTCCCCACTCGCCGGCTATGCCGTTGCAGCCCTGCAACAGGCGGCCGTCGACAATGATTCCACCGCCCACGCCCGTGCCCAGGATGACGCCGAACGCAACGCGTGCCCCCGCCGCGGCGCCGTCCACAGCTTCGGACAGCGCGAAACAATCCGCGTCGTTCGCAATGCGCACCCGCTCGCCGAGTCGGTCGATCAAATCGCTGAGCAGCGGGCGTCCATTGAGCCAGGTCGAGTTGCAGTTCTTCATCAAACCGGTCGACGACTCGACCGCACCCGGCGTGCCCGCACCGACCGCACACACCAGGCCGGCAACTGAGTCGAGCTTCTCTACCAGAGTGACCACGGCGTCGACAGTCGCGGCGTAGTCGTATCTCGGGGTCGCGATACGGACGCGCGTCTCGATGCTTCCGTCGTCCGCCATCAGAACCGCTTCAACCTTGGTACCACCCAGGTCAACGCCGATCCTTGCCACCCGACACTCCCATCCGCTCGAGGCAGTCGCGGTACAATCGGGGCCATTCGAACGCGGGGCCGGGATCGGTCTTGCGGTCCGGCGCGACTTCCTGATGGCCAACAATTCCACTGAGGGTGATGCGCGGATAGCGGCACAGAAGTGTCGCCACGGTGTCCGCCAGCGCCAGATATTGCGGCGGCTCGTAAGCTAACTCATCGGTTCCCTCGAGCTCGATACCAATCGAATAGTCGTTGCAACCATCGCGCCCCGCGTAGCGCGATCGACCTGAGTGCCATGCGCGACGGTCGAACGGCACGAACTGGATGATGGTCCCGCGACGATCGATGAACAGGTGTGCCGACACGCGTACACCTTCGAGGTCTGCCAGGGTGGCGTCGGCGCTGCAATCGAGGCAATTGGTGAAAAGCTGCCGCACGTGCTCGCCGCCGAATCGGCCAGGCGGCAGGCTGATGCTGTGAACGACGACCAGCACTATGTCATCACGATCGGTGCGGGCATCGCAGTTCGGTGAGGGACATCGCGCAACGGCTTCGAGCCAATGATCCGGTCCAATTCGCACCTGAATCCTCCCGCAACACCCCCAAGCATCGTGCCGTATGGTTGTCGGCATCACAACTCAAATGCTCGCTGAGCGGTCCCCGACGGTTGCGGACGGTTCGGACGCCGCTAACATCAATCGCCACTTGCAGGGGGTGTCCGATGGAATTCGAGGATCAGCTCGCCGACCGGCTCAAGGAAGCAGTCGAACGCAACGTTCGCGAAGCATTGGCCGAAGATATCGGCGACGGAGATATCACCGCACAACTCATAGCCCCGACGACACTGGCTCGAGCAACGGTAATCACACGCGAAGACGCAGTGTTTTGCGGTCGTCTGTGGGCGGATGAGGCGTGCCGGCAGCTAGATTCCCGCATCATCCTCGACTGGCACACAGTGGATGGCGAGCCCATTTCGGCGAACCAGCAACTACTGTCGCTCGAAGGTCCGGCGCGCGGACTGCTCACCGTGGAGCGCACGCTGTTGAATTTTCTCCAGCTGCTGTCCGGCACTGCAACTTTGGCTCGCAGCTACTGTGATCACGCCGCCGGCACGAAACTCTGTGTACTGGATACGCGTAAAACGCTACCGGGGCTGCGAATTGCCCAAAAATACGCCGTGCGGTGCGGCGGCTGCCACAACCATCGACTTGGGTTGTACGATGCGTTTCTGATCAAGGAAAACCATATCGCGGCGGCCGGGTCTATCGCGGCCGCGGTCGAGCGGGCCCGTCAGATTGCACCTGGCCGAACGGTGGAAGTGGAAGTGGAGAATATCGAGGAATTCCGCACAGCACTGATCGCCGGTGCCGATATCATCATGCTGGACGAGTTCTCAGAGGCGGACATGCGCGAAGCAGTGGCGATCAATCAGGGCCAGGCAAAGCTCGAAGTGTCGGGCGGCGTGACACACGAAAGCATCGGTGCCATCGCGGAATCCGGTGTGGACTTCGTCTCGATCGGCGAGATCACCAAACGGGTTCAGCCGATCGATCTGTCGATGCGGTTCGTCGATCGACAAGCCGAGCGATGATTCGCGTTGGAGCCATGAATCGCACGCAGGCATTTCTGGTCCATCTCGGCATCAGCCTGTCGATTTTCGGCGCGCTGGCGTACCTCGTCGTGAAAGTCTGGTACCCCGACTTCTTCTTTCGCACGGACGGTGGTTGGCAGGGCTTGCGTCTGCTGCTCGGCGTAGACCTGGTGCTGGGCCCGCTGTTGACGTTGATCGTTTATCGGGCCGGCAAGCCCGGATTGAAGTTCGATTTGACGCTGATCGGTGTGGTTCAAGTCGCGTGTCTGGCCGTCGGCGTCTGGATCGTGCACGGCCAACGACCGCTCGCGATCGTCTACTCCGACGGATCCTTCTACAGCGTAACGGGACAGTCATTCAAGGAAATGGACGTGCCGGTGCCGGATCTCGATGCATTGCCCGGCCCGTACCCGAAGTGGGTCAGAGTCAAACTGCCGAATGACTACGACGCACAGGCCGCCATTCGAGGCGAGATGCTGCGTAGCGGACGCATGCTGTCGACATTGTCGGACGACTACGCGCCATTCAGTATCAAAGACCTCGACGACCGCGAGGCGCGTCCAGCGAAGGAACTTGAGGACCGCGACCGCGACTCGAAAGCGTTGCAGCCTTGGCTCGCAAAGCATGGCGGCGGGATCAACGACTATCGCTTCTATCTGTTTGGTGCGCGCTACGTGTATTGCTACCTCGGCTTCGACAAGAAGAACGGACGATTCGCCGGGCTTCTCAACGTGCCCGCACCACTCTAGCGCTTCCAGGAAGACCAGGGGCGTACGGGTTTTGGCGCGAGGTTCGCGACCGCCACTCGCCGTTCCTTCAACTGCGAGAGAAACGCCGAATCGCCGGTCGCGGTTGCATCGGCTTCAAGGTGTTCGAAATATCGATCGCTCGCTTTCGGGTCTTGGCGCGTGAGCCTCGCGATCCACGGATAGACCACGTTGCGCAGTAGCGCGTAACCCTTCCCTTCCTGCGACGTCGCCGCGTAGTGCTGCAGCAGATAGTCGACGCCCGGAACAAACAGCGGATCGATCCCAATCGCCGACAACAGCAATTGCTCAGTGGACTCGCCGGGCGCTCGTCTCCCAACGGGCGTAAACTCGTCGAGAAATTGGGCGAAGCGCAGATAGGTCAGCGTGTTCCACGGATCGACGGCCAGGGCGCGATGGAACGCCAAGTATGCCTGTTCGGGCAAGTAGTGCGAGTCCGGTTCTGCTCGAGCGGCCCGATACAGCAGAATCGCTTCGCCCAGCACGGGTATGCCGCGGTTGCCATTGAGGCGCTGCGCGACGCGGGCATACTCGAGCATCCGCTGGTCGTCGCCGCGAATCGACGTAGCCAGTCCGAGGCTCGGTTGACCTTGGAAAACCCCGACGGTCGCAACGTCGAGCGCCAGATAAAGCCACATCACCGAACCGATCGCGATACTTCCCATGATCGCACCGCGCGGGACCTGAATCGGTACAGTCGACCCGGTGGGCGGTTCGATAGATTGCGCAAACAGCCGCGCGCTGATCAGCCCAACTAGGATGCCGAGGGGCAGACTATAGAACACGAAATTTACGAGTGCGTGCGCAGACGCTGCACCGAGTGCCAATGCAAAGCCCAGATCCGCGAAGCGCACTTGGCGCGGTGTCAAACGCAGCAATGTCTGGGTACGGAAAGCCACCGATCCGACAAACAACAACAGCAATATGAGTAGCGGCGCGCCGCCTTCGACCAGGAACTGAACAAAGTCGTTGTGCACGAACAGCCCGGCGGTATCCTGCTCGAACGGCGATCGATAGGACGGATACAGCAGCGAAAAGCAGAACACGCCGATGCCCATCGGATGTTGCGCGAACATTGCCAAAGCCGAGTGAATCAACTCGGATCGGACGGCGAGGCCGCCGCCGAATTCGACTCCCTTCACGGGTACATCGGTCAGAGTGTTCACCAGAACAGCGACCAGGAGCGCGAGTGCCACGATGCCGAGTTGAGCGAGCAACCGCTGCCAGCCAACGCGGCAGATTGCGGCAATCAACGCCCACACCGCTAACGCGCCGGCGACGATGACCAAGGCCGTCCGCGAGCGCGTCGCGACGATCGAAAGAACCAGCAAGAAACTCGCGACGATCACCCAGGTGTGCTGGGCGCGCCCGGTCGATTCGCCGCGCCAGCCCTGGGCGAGATACCGGTGTGCCAGCGGAATCCAAACCAAATACATCAACGTCGCGTAATTGTTCGGGTCCACCAACGGCTGCTGCGCACGCTCACCCAGCAATACGAACCGCACGCAGGAGACGGCCGCCAACGCGATCACCACCGTTGAGATTGTCACCGTCAGCGCGCGCGACGCTGCACGATTCTGCATCACGGCCGAGCCGCTGATGAACGCCAGAGGTACCGCCGCCAGTACCCAACTCGGCGCGAAGCTGTTGTCGTAGCTGATGCTCAGGCGATACGCGACGATCAGGTAGCCGAGCATCGCGAGCGCCAGCGCGAAGCCCCAACGGTTGGCATTGAGCCGCGCGGCGATCGCGTCAGGTCCCACACTGATGAGCGCCGCCAACAGTGCGGCTGCAACGAGCGCCACATACACCAGATTTGCGGCGGTGCCCTGAAAGGCGAGGCTCAATATCAGAGCGAGTGCGAGGAGGATCGCGGCCGCGAGCGAGCGCGACGTTGAATCGGTGCGGATAACCGGCTTAGTGCCAGTCTCAAGGTTCAGTGGTTCGAGTCCAGCGGCCACCGCGCGATACGTCCTTGTATCAGCATTCTTCCATGGATTGCGGCGCGCGCATCTGTGAAATGTCGGAAAGTGGAACCGCGAAAAAAAACTATAACATTCTGATTTAGTTACTATTTATCGCAGTGTTGTATTCCGACTCCCCCCAATTCAACCCGCACGACGCCCTTACCTAGCCAGTAGAACACACGCCGGGGGTCCTTCCCTATGAACGTTATCACAGTCGTTCGAACTACCCGTATACGGGCGCCGTGGACACTCGAGTCATTCGGGCGGTCGCGCGCCACGCCGTGGCCTTCTACCAGCCCATCTACGACCGCAGCCGCCCATCGCGGCGCGGGAATCAAGCGCAGGGCGGAAAATGATACTGGGCAACCTTCACGGCCGGCGACATAGGCAGTTGCCTCCGCTCGGAGTTGGACGTATTCGCTTCCTGTTATTACCCGGCCAAACAAAGGATATCGATCCTGTCAGGTTACCAGTGGCAAGCGCTGCTTGTCGGCAAACGAGCGAGGCACTACGGTGCCCACCGAGCGTGATCGAGGGGCGAACCCGATGGAGCCGTTGACAGGAAATCCGGAGGCGGTGCTGACAAGCGCGATCGAGGTGAGCGTTGCGCTGACCGGGTTCAGCGGTTTGGTCGTCGCATTGGCCTCGCGGCGCACCGCAGTGACTGCGACTCTCGTCTCGATGCTCATCGTCGCATCGATCGCTGCCGTGATGTTCTCCTTCCTGCCCCTTTTGCTCGCCAACGCCGGGCTTGCCGATCCGCTGATCTGGCGTATCTCGAGTTCGCTCGTCGTGGTGTACTTGATCGCGATTTTTGTTTACAGGCTTGCAAGACGCTAGGCTGGTCTTTCGATGCGGCGCTTGCTTCCGGGCGCTAGTTTGAGGATGGCTGTGTTCATTGCGATGAACGGTCCGATGAGCCTCCTGCAGATGGCGAACGCGGTGTTGTGGCAGACTGCCTGGCCGTTCCTCGCCTTCGTGGTCTATTACGTCTTCTTTTCCTTCATCGTCTTCATTGAGCTACCTTGGATGGTCTGGCGGGGTGCCGTGCGAGAGTCCGTCGCCGCTGGTGTTGACCATGGAGATCGAGAAGAGAATGCAACCTGATGCGAGTTGCGCTTTTCGCCGACACGGTTGGATCTCGGGTTCCGGAGCATAGGGTGTTCCCGTGCGATTCTGCGTTCCGTGGCGCAGCGATGTTCTCGCAGCACGATCGTTGCGAGTAATCGCGGCGCGATGTGACTTCCACGCGAGCGTGCGAGGAATGCGTCCGATCAGATCCAGCGTAGCGCGGCCTCGATGATTGGGGCGGCATGGGTCTGCGCACACTCGCCATGGGCGATCAGCAGGCGCTCCGAGTTCCACGAGATCACCCGATCACGGGCAGCGCGCGCCAGACGACGACGAACGAAGCTGGCCTGGATAAAACGCGGCGTACGCCAGTGCGCGTCCATCAACCCGTCGAGGCGCATGACCCATTCTCGCCAACCGGATCGGCGCGTCACCGGGTGGCGCTGAATCAGGTCGCAGATCAAAGCGGTGCGTGACGGGAGATGGAAGAAGGCAACTTCCTGGCTCGTGACCGAACCGTGGAACACCACCTGATCGATATCCGTCGCCCACGCCGAGTCTGCCTGGTCTGTGAGGGGATCGTTTAGCAGTAGATCAGGTCGCGTTTGCGCCAGCTTCGGCGGCCCGTGAATGCTCGCGTCCGGCCAGCGTTCCGCCTATTCATTCACAAAGATGTGGTGGATGTTGCTTGGCGAAACGATATGCCGCACCACGCCGAGTTCCGATATTGCCTCGCCGAGGTCCGCGGTAAGCGCGACGGGCGACCAGATCCACAGACCGCCGTTCGATAGCCGTGCGACTGCCATGCGCGTCGGAAACGGAAAGCCGTGGAAGGAGACGGGCGGTCCGTCCGCCGCATACAGCGATGGTCCGAATGGCTTGAGCATCAGCGCACGCTATCACACACCGACGCACGCTACCGACTTTGCGCGGCTATGGAACCCGCGCGTCGCGATCGCAGAAACGCGTGACTTGAATTGCGAAATCGCCGAGAGTGCGGCGATGGTAGTGGCGGCCGTCGACGCCGACATAGTCATGAAGGTGCCCTCGGAGGCGGACCCGAGGCGTTCGTCAGTGCTGATTGGTGCGTGGATCGAACTCTCGTACTCGTCCGCCTTGGTCGCCAGGCACTCGATCGAAGCCTCACCCGCCTATGCAGCGGATTCAGTCGTTAGCAGCACCATCCCATTTGCCGCCTTCGATGACCTCGACGATCCAGAGTGTGGCTCTCTTCCAGCACCTGGTTGGACAGTTGTCGGCAGCAGTGGCGATTATCTTGGTGACTCCAATAATTGTTCACCATTGCTAGCAGACATGAAAACCCTTGTGGAGACGTCGTGTTGCCCTTCACGATCCTCGATGATGGTTTCGGGGATAACTCCAACTCTCTGGCGATCAACGCCAAGTGGGACGTCGAACTCGGAGACTTTACCTTCTATTTCAGCAAGAGTTCGGCCCGACTGGGAGTTGACTTACCCAGTCCCACGCTTGTGCTCAATGGGCGTGACCTTTGCGCCCGTCCGCAGCCCGTCGAGGTAATCGGCCCATGACTGCATCATTTCGCGACGCTCTGCGAGTCGCTCAGCGCGGTTGTAAGCTGCGCGAACCTTGTTCCTCTCCTTGTGTGCGAGTTGCAGTTCGATGATGTCGGGGGGACAACCAAGCTCGTTGAGGAGCGTCGACGCGAGAGCCCGAAAGCCATGTGCTGTCATCTCGTCTTTCGAGTACCCCAGACGGCGCAGAGCCGAGTTGAGCGTGTTCTCCCAGAGCATTCGCCCCCGTGATTTCGCAGACGACGACGGAAAGACGTATTGCCCGGATCCACTCAAGAAGTGCGCCTGCTCGAGGATGCTCAGGGCTTGAGTCGATAGAGGCACGACGTGTTGCTCGTTCATCTTCATCTTCGCTGCGGGTATCCGCCACTCCGCAGCCTTGAGGTCGATCTCGAACCACTCAGCGCTCCGAAGCTCGCCCGGTCGAACAAACACAATCGGCGCGAGCCTGAGCGTGTATGCCGTCGAAGCGTCAAAAATAGCCATCGAGCGCCCGGAGCAACTCGCCGACTCGATCTGGTTGGGTAATCGCAGCGCGACTGCGTGAGTCAATGGGGGTCAGCGCGCCTCGAAGGTCAGCCGTGATGTCGTGTTCGGCGCGATCCGTAGAGATTGCATATCTGAAAATCCGCCCGAGCAGTTGCTTCGTACGATGCGCGGTCTCGTGCTTGCCGCGTGCCTCGATCTTCCGCAGGACGTGGAGTACATGCGACGCCTTGAGGGTCGCGACCGGTCGCAAGCCGAGGTCAGGCACGATGAACGTACTGAACATCCATTGCATCTTCTCCATCGTCGCTGGGGAGCGGGACGCAGTGGAACTGCGGATCGGCTCAACCAGCCAGATTCGCTGAGCTTTCGTTGCTCGACGGCGTCGACGTGGATGCAGAGGAGGAAAGAATGGTGCCGGAAAGTGGAGTCGAACCACCGACCTACTGATTACGAATCAGTTGCTCTACCAACTGAGCTATTCCGGCGCGGCGCGCAGAATAACCGGTTTCAGAGTTCCTTTGAACCAGAGATCAGCAGGCGATCTTTTCGGGATATTGGCGGCACACCGTCGTGCCCGTTCGATCGACCGCCGTCACTTTGTAGCTCGTGGTGCCGACCAGCACAATCGTGTAAACCGTCCCGTCGTTCTGTTGCGGCTGCCAGCCGAGCGCCGTCAAGTTTGCATCCGGCCCAGCGTTGTATACGCCCGGCTGGTACACGCCGTTGCGCAGCTTGTAGTCCTCTTCGAAGACTTCGGTCGTAGCAATGTTGTTGACCAATGCGCCCTCGCGGGAGGTCTGCACATAGCCGTTGTATATCGGCAGAGCGACCGCCGAAAGCACCGCGAGTACGCCCACGGCGATCATCAGTTCGATCAAGGTGAAGCCGGAATGGTTCTTTGCAAGGTTCTGCATATGCACATCCTAAGGCGCAAAAAAAGAAGGGGCCATCGGCCCCTTCGAGATTTATGACCAAGGTCCAGCTTAGATGCTGGCCCACAGCACATCGTGCGTCGATACGGCCTTGAAGTCGGCGAATACCGGGCGCGTGAGCGTGATGGCCAAGTCGCCAGTGCTCGGCTTACCAGCAGTGACGGTGACCTGGATTACGCCAGACTCCGCAGCGCCGGCCGCTGCATCGTAGGGAGCCACACCACCCGGCGCACGTCCGCCGTTTTGGTTCAGACGGTCAACAATGGCCGCGTTCGTCATCAGAGCGTCAGCGCCAGCCGCGTCGATGCTTCCGAGTGCCATCTGCGCCTGCACTTTGCGCATCTCGTTCTGAATGTAGCGCGTGCCTTCCTCAAAGTGCGAGCTGACCTTCGCCATATTCGCGTTCTTGATGTAGTCCTGATAAGCGGGCAGCGCAACAGCGGCGAGGATGCCGATGATGGCGACCACGATCATCAATTCGATCAGGGTAAAACCCTTCTGCATTGCGTGTTTCATCGTAGTTAGCTCCATACTCCAAAGCGTCAAGACATGTTCAGGACGATAAAGCGGACGACTGTCAGATCATTCCGATTCAGCGTCAGCCCACGGACAGGAGTGCAATCGGTATGCCAATGCGCCTCGATCAGCCATTCTCGCCGCGCGCCGGTCGGATTTCTCCAAAACTTCAACGCGTTAGCGAAGTCTAGTTGATCCGCACGCGAAAGCTACCGCATTCGGCCCACGATCACGTGCGTGGCTCGCGACGTCACAACCTGACGCGCGCTGTCAGTCATTTCGCGCCGCGGGTCCACGACGGCTGCGGTTTTCGCTTTGTGACCCCTTTATCGACACGCTAGTGACGCACGATTAGACTTCGCCCCTCACGCGCGACTACTGTTGATGAACAAGGAACTAGCCAACCGACAGGGATTGCGATCGTCCATGGCTACACAAACGGTACCGCTGTCGGGGCTCGCCCGACGCCTTGTCGAGGACGGCATCCTCGACGCCGACACAGCGCAAACAGCCAGCGACGACGCCCGCAAGGCGGGGCTCGCATTCGTCAGCTATCTGATCCGAAACGAACTCGCCAACCCTCGTTCGATCGCGACATCTGCGTCAGAAGAGTTCGGTGTTCCTATCATCGATCTGTCGGCCTTCGACCTGGACGCCATTCCGAAGGAACTGGTCAAAGAACGGCTGATTCGGCAACACAACGCGCTGCCGCTGATACGACGCGGCAGCCGACTGTTCGTTGCCGTGTCCGATCCGACCAACCTGCAGGCGCTCGACGAGATCCAGTTCCATACCGGCATCAATACCGACCCGATCCTGGTCGAAGAAGACAAACTCGCCACGATCATCGAGCAATTCCTGACCCGGCAGGACGACAGTCCGCTCGGCGATCTCGAAGACAACGACCTCGACGATCTCGATCTCGAAGCGTTCGACGACGATGCCGACGACGATCCCGGCGCGGCAGCGGCGACCGACGACACGCCGATCGTCCGATTCGTCAACAAGATGCTGCTCGACGCCATCAAGATCGGCGCGTCCGACATCCACTTCGAGCCGTACGAGAAGACCTATCGGGTGCGGTTTCGCACCGACGGCATACTGCATGAAGTGGCGAAACCACCGTCCAACCTGGGCACACGGTTGTCCGCGCGCCTGAAGGTAATGTCCGAACTCGACATCTCCGAACGCCGCCTGCCGCAGGACGGGCGCATCAAGATGAAGCTGTCGAAGACCCGCTCGATCGACTTCCGCGTGAACACGCTGCCCACATTGTGGGGCGAGAAGGTGGTGCTGCGGATTCTCGACCCGATGAGCGCGAAGATGGGCATCGATCAACTGGGTTTCGGGGAGGCCGAAAAAGAGCGCTTCATGGAAGCGCTGTTCCGGCCCCAGGGCATGATTCTGGTGACCGGTCCCACAGGCAGCGGCAAGACCGTGACCCTGTACACCGGCCTCAACATCCTCAACAGCGCCGAGCGCAATATCGCCACCGCCGAGGATCCGGTCGAAATCAACCTGGAAGGCGTCAACCAGGTCAATGTGAACCACAAGGTGGGCCTGTCGTTCTCCTCGGCGTTGCGGGCGTTCTTACGCCAGGATCCCGACGTGGTCATGGTGGGCGAGATTCGCGACCTCGACACCGCCGAGATTGCGGTGAAGGCCTCGCAAACCGGTCACATGGTGCTATCGACGCTGCACACCAATTCCGCGGCGGAAACACTGACCCGACTTCGCAACATCGGCGTACCGGCGTTCAACCTGGCGACGTCGGTCAGTCTGATCATCGCGCAGCGCCTCGGCCGCCGCCTGTGCAACGGCTGCAAGAAAACAATCGAGGTTCCGCACGATACACTGATCGCAGAAGGTTTCACCGAAGACGACATCAAGAGTGGCCTGCAGATCTTCGAACCCAATCCTAAGGGCTGCGAGAAGTGCAAAGATGGCTATAAGGGCCGTGTCGGAATATATGAAGTGGTTAAAATTACGCCCGAGATATCTCGCATTATCATGGCTGACGCAAACAGCATCGAATTGAGCAAGCAGGCGCGCGCACACGGTTATCCGGACTTGCGCCGCGACGGCCTGATCAAAGTCATGCAGGGGATCACGAGTCTGGCGGAAGTCAACCGCGTGACCACAGGGCATTAACTCGTCCAGGTGAAAAATGGCCGCAAGCGCACAATTCGTTTGGGAAGGAACCGACAAGCAAGGTCGCCGCGCCAAAGGCGAGATTTCCAGCTCGAACCCAGCCATCGCCAAAGCGGAGCTGCGCAAGCAGGGCATCAACGCGACGCGCGTCCGCAAGAAGGGCTCGGGGCTCGGCCTCGGCGGCGGAGCGAGCATCAACTCGGCAGACATTTCGCTGTTCACGCGCCAGATGGCCACGATGATGCGCGCCGGGGTGCCACTGGTGCAGTCGTTCGAAATCGTTGCGGATGGCGTCGACAAACCGAAACTGCGTGACCTGGTGTTGGCAATCCGCGCGGACGTCTCGTCCGGTAATACGTTTGCGTCGGCGCTGCGCAAACATCCGGTCCACTTCGACGACCTGTTCTGCAATCTCGTCGATGCTGGCGAACAATCCGGCTCGCTCGAGACGATGCTGGACCGGATCGCGACGTACAAGGAAAAGACCGAGAGCCTCAAGGCCAAGGTTCGCAAGGCGATGACCTACCCGATTGCGGTGGTCGTCGTCGCAGTGATCGTGTCGGGCATTCTGCTGATCAAGGTGGTACCGCAGTTCCAGACGGTCTTCGCCGGCTTCGGCGCGGAACTGCCCGCGTTCACGCTGTTCGTCATCCACATTTCGGAGATCGTGCAGGCGTACTGGATCATGATCCTGCTCGGTATTGCTGCCGCAATCGCCGGTTTCACGATCGCGCGACGTCGCTCCAAGCCTCTCCGAGATGCCATCGACCGCACCGCATTGAAACTTCCTGTGGTTGGCAACCTTATCGAGAAGTCCGCGGTTGCGCGATTCGCACGGACACTGTCGACGACGTTTGCCGCGGGTGTTCCGCTGGTCGATGCGTTGAATTCCGTCGCAGGCGCTACTGGCAATTCGGTGTTCGTCAACGCGGTGTACAAGGTCCGCGACGATGTGTCGACCGGCCAACAGCTGAACTTCTCGATGCGCAGCACCGGTGTGTTTCCCAACATGGTCACCCAGATGGTGGCGATCGGTGAAGAGTCTGGCGCGCTCGACACCATGCTCGACAAATCCGCCTCTTACTACGAAGAGCAGGTCGACAACGCGGTGGATAATCTCACCGCGCTGATGGAACCGATGATCATGTCGGTGCTCGGCGTGCTGATCGGTGGCCTGATCATTGCCATGTACCTGCCGATCTTCCAACTCGGTCGAGTCGTCGGCGGAGGCAACTGACGCAGACGGGTTCGTCCACATGTCGCTGACGCATCTGTTGGGCCAGGGTTGGCTGGTGTTGCTGTTGCTCGTGTGGACCGCGTTGTCGGTCGGTAGCTTTCTCAACGTTGCTATCTACCGTCTGCCTGTGATGATGAAGCGGGAGTGGCGCGCACAGGCGACGGAGGTACTCGAGCTGAGCGCCGCGCCAACGGAACCTCACTTCGAAGAGCCACCCTTCAATTTGATGGTGCCGCGTTCGCGATGCCCGCACTGTGCGACGCCGATTTCCGCTTGGCACAACGTCCCGGTGCTGAGTTGGTTGAGGTTACGGGGCCGCTGCGCGCATTGCCGCGCGCCGATATCGGCCCGATATCCATTTGTAGAGGTGCTTACCGCTGTAGCGTCGATGATGGTCGTGGCGACCTTCGGCTACACGTGGATTGGCTTGGCGGGGCTCGCCTTCACGTGGGCAATCATCGCGCTGGCGTTCATTGATTTCGATACAAAACTTCTGCCGGATCAGATCACGTTGCCGCTGCTGTGGCTCGGCCTGATCGCGAACCTGTCGGGTGGTTTTATCGATCTCTCGTCGGCCGTCGTCGGCGCAGTTGCCGGCTATCTGGTGCTGTGGTCGATCTATTGGGCGTTCAAGCTGATCACCGGCAAGGAAGGCATGGGCTACGGCGATTTCAAGCTACTGGCCGCCCTCGGCGCTTGGTTCGGTTGGCAGGCTCTACCAGTTCTCGTGCTCATTTCGTCGGTAGTAGGCATCGCATTAGGTGGCACGCTGATGCTGATTCGCGGCAACCGCGACCCCATTCCGTTCGGGCCGTACCTTGCGATCGCCGGGTGGGTCACACTGCTCGCGCATGATAGGGTGATCGCCGTCGTTTTCGGCTGAGAATCCGTGCATGTTCGTGGTCGGCCTCACCGGTGGAATCGGTTCGGGAAAGTCCGCAGTATCCCAACGGTTCGAGCGTCTCGGCATCAAAGTCGTCGATGCCGATATCGCATCGCGTGAGGTCGTCAAACCCGGCGCACCTGCGCTGACGTCCATCCGCCAGCACTTCGGCGCCGACGTGATCCAGGCGGACAGCACGCTCGATCGCGCGCGGTTGCGCGCCGTCGTATTCGCGAATCCCGACGAGCGCAAGTGGCTCGAACGACTGCTGCATCCGCGCATCAACGCATACCTCGAGCGTGAGCTGGCCAGCGCCCAATCACCGTATGCGATGCTCGTCTCGCCACTTTTGATGGAGAGTGGGCAGGCCCGGCTTGCGAATCGTATTCTGGTCGTCGATGTGCCGGAACACGTACAGCTCGAACGGACGATGGCCCGCGACGCCAACGATGCGGCACAGGTGAAGGCCATCATGGCGGCTCAGACCGATAGGATGGCGCGACTGGCAAAAGCCGATGACGTGATAACGAACGACGCGGGGTTCGATGCTCTGGATGCACGCGTCGCTGCACTGCACCAACGCTATCTCGAACTGGCTCGCGAGGCCCAGCGGTGATGGCCGACAGCCCCGCCCGGATCGTCGCGTGTCCAACCTGCCGCAAGCCGGTGCACTGGAGCGAGACGAGCCGTTACCGTCCGTTCTGTTCGGACCGGTGTCGGCTGATCGATCTCGGCGCGTGGGCGAACGAGAGCCATCGCATTCCAGCAGAAGACCCAGACGACGAATCAGTATCTGAAGATCCCGACTGAGACTGAATCGACTCGTTGGCGTTCGTTCGGGTAGTCAGATCAAGTCCGGTACTCCGCATTGATGCGGACGTACTCGTACGAGAAATCACAAGTCCAGATCGACTCCGTCGAATCGCCCATACCGAGGTCGATGCGAACGGTGAATTCAGACTGCCTCATCACCGCCGCACCCGCTTCTTCCTCATATTCCGGCGCGATCATGCCGCCTCTTGCAACGCACACATCGTCCAGGAATAACGCTACCCGATCTGTCCGCAGTCCTTCGATACCGGATCGCCCAATCGCCATGCAGAACCGACCCCAATTCGGATCGCTCGCGAACATAGCAGTCTTGATGAGGGGAGACTCACCAACGGTGTACGCGACCTGCAGACAATCGGCCGCATTGCGTCCACCAGCGACCGTCACGGTGACGAATTTCGTCGCACCCTCGGCGTCACGAATGATTCGTTGCGCAAGTTCGCGCGCCACGTCCAGCACGGCGTCGCGCAGCGACCAGTATCCGGCGTGCGTTTCCGAATCAATGAGCGGATTGCCCGCAGCACCGGTCGCAATGACGATGAACGAGTCGTTGGTGGACGTGTCGCCATCGACGGTGATGCGATTGAAGCTGGCGGCCGCGGCCGATCTCACGAGACGATCGAGACATTCCCGCGAGACCGACGCGTCCGTGGCGATGTATGCCAGCATCGTCGCCATGTCGGGTCGGATCATGCCCGCGCCTTTCGCAATGCCCGTGATCGTCACGTTCACGTCACCGAGAACGATCGTCTTCGAGATCGCTTTCGGACCCGTATCCGTCGTCATAATAGCGCGCGACGCGGCTTCCCAGTCCGCATCGAGTTGGTCGCAAGCGAGCGAAATTCCGTCTCTCATTTTCGCAAGTGGCAAACGCTGACCGATTACACCGGTCGAGAACGGCAGCACGGTCTGCGCCGGAACGCCCAAGGAGTCCGCCGCCCAACGACAGCATTGGAGCGCATCTTCAACGCCCAAATCACCTGTGGCCGCATTCGCATTGCCGCTGTTGATCAGGACTGCACGCGGCGCGCCGGCCCGCAGGTGCTCCTCGCACAGCCGCACCGGCGCAGCCTTGAATGCACTTTGGGTAAATACGCCGGCGACCGCGGTCCCCGGCGCCAGCGTCATCACGACCAGATCATCACGCTGCGTCTGTTTGATTGCCGCACACGCGGTGCCGATACGAATCCCGCGGATCGCGCTCAGTCTCCCGAGCGCAGGAAGGTTGACCGCCATCAGGTGCGGCCGTGGCAGTGCTTGTACTTCTTGCCCGAACCACAAGGGCACGCTTCGTTGCGGCCGACTTTGCGTTCCTGGCGAACGAACGTCTCCGCCTTTTGCATGACTGGCTCCGGTTCCGGTTCCGCGTCACCATTCAAGCCACTCGCATCCTGATGCGTGAAGCGCATCTTTTTGGTTTGTTCTTCACGACGGCGTCGCTCGATTTCCTCGACACTCTCGGGCCGTTCGATCTGAACGCGCGACAGCAATCGAATGGCGTCGCGTTTGATGACGTACAAGAGCTCCTGGAACAGTTCGAACGCTTCGCGCTTGTATTCCTGCTTCGGCTGCTTCTGTGCATACGCGCGCAGATGAATGCCCTGGCGCAGGTGGTCCATCGTCGCCAAGTGCTCTTTCCAACGTTGGTCGAGAATCTGCAACATGACCTGCTTCTCGACGAGCCGAATCTCCACACCCTGTTCGCGCCATTGCGCTTCCTTCGTGTCGTACTCGGACGTGATCTGTTCGAGGATCTTTTGTCGCAGCGAATCTTCATTGAGGGAGTCGTCCTCATCGAGCCAGTGACGCACCGGTAGGCTCGCATTGAACTCCGCGAGCAGCGCCTGCTCGAGTCCGCCGATATCCCACTGTTCCTCGAGACTCTGCGCCGGAATGTAGTCGCTGACAACGTTGGAGACGACCTCTTCGCGCAACCCTGTGACCATGTCCGAGATATCGTCCGCGGCCATCAACTCGTCACGTTGCTGATAAATGACCTGACGCTGGTCGTTCGAAACATCGTCGTATTCCAGCAGGTTTTTGCGAATGTCGAAGTTGCGCCCCTCGACCTTGCGCTGCGCTTTCTCGATCGCGTTGGTGACCATCCGATGTTCGATGGCTTCGCCCTTCTCGAGTCCCAACGATTGCATGATGCCGCGGATCCGGTCCGATGCGAAGATCCGCATCAGGTTGTCTTCCATCGATAGATAGAAGCGCGACGATCCGTTATCGCCCTGTCGGCCCGCCCGGCCGCGGAGTTGATTGTCAATTCGTCTGGATTCGTGGCGCTCGGTCCCGATGATGTGCAAGCCGCCGGCTGCGATGACGCCGTCGTGGCGCTCCTGCCACTCCGCGCGGATCTGATCGGTCTGCGCCCGCGATGGGCTTTCAACGGCCGCCACCTCTGCCTGCCAGTTCCCACCGAGTACGATGTCGGTCCCCCGACCCGCCATGTTGGTCGCGATCGTGACCACACCGGGCCGGCCGGCCTGCGCGATGATTTCCGCTTCACGTTCGTGTTGCTTCGCGTTCAGGACGCTATGCGGGATCTTGCGTTTCACGAGTTCTGCTGACAGGCGTTCTGACGACTCGATCGAGGCGGTGCCAACGAGCACCGGACGGCCCTCGGCGACCCGCTCATTGATGTCCTCGACGATCGCGTCGTATTTCTCGTCGATCGTCAGATACACCAGATCGTTGGCGTCATTGCGCACCATCGGTCTGTGGGTCGGAATGACAACGACAGAAAGGCCATATATCTGATGAAATTCAAAGGCTTCCGTGTCCGCAGTACCCGTCATTCCCGAAAGCTTGCGATACATGCGGAAATAGTTTTGGAAGGTCGTCGACGCGAGCGTCTGCGTCTCATTCTGAATCGAAACGTTCTCCTTTGCTTCGACCGCCTGATGCAGGCCCTCGGACCAGCGTCGTCCTGGCATCGCACGCCCGGTGTGCTCGTCGACGATGACGATTTCGTCGTTCTGCACCATGTAGTCGACATCGCGCTTGAACAGGTTGTGGGCGCGCAGCGCAGCGTGAAGGTGATGCAGCAGACCGAGATTGGTGGCGGCATAGAGGCTGTCGCCTTCGCTGAGCAGTCCGAGCCGGACCATCTCGTCTTCGACGAATGTGTGGCCGCGCTCGGTGAGTTCGATCTGCCGGTTCTTTTCGTCGAGGATGAAATCTCCTTCTTCGATGATGCCGTCGGGCTCGTCGACGGTGCCGATCTGACGCTTGAGTTTGGGCGCGAGCCGGTCGATCTTCTGATAGAGATCGGTACTTTCCTCTGCTGGGCCGGAAATGATCAGCGGTGTTCGCGCCTCGTCGATCAGGATCGAATCGACCTCGTCCACAATCGCGAAATTCAGCCCACGCTGAAACTTGTCCTTGAGCGTGAACGCCATGTTGTCGCGAAGGTAGTCGAAGCCAAACTCGTTGTTGGTGCCGTACGTGACGTCGGCGAGATATGCCTCGCGCTTCGATTCCATGTCCTGGCGAGATTGAATGACACCAACCGTCATGCCGAGGGCCGTCAGGATCGGCCCCATCCAGTCCGCATCGCGACGCGCCAGATAGTCATTCACGGTCACGATGTGAACACCTTGGCCCGTCAACGCGTTCAGATAGGCAGGTAATGTCGCAACCAGTGTTTTGCCCTCTCCGGTGCGCATCTCCGCAATGCGCCCTTCGTGCAGCGTGATACCGCCGATGATCTGAACATCGAACGGACGCAGGCCCAGCACACGCACCGACGCCTCACGAACGACCGCAAACGCCTCGGGCAGCAGGTCATCGAGCGAGGCGCCTGAGTCTAGTCTTTGGCGAAATTCGCCGGTCTTGGCCTTGAGCGCTTCGTCCGATAGGGCATGGGTCTGTTCTTCGAACGCGTTGACACGCGCAACCAACTTCCCCATGCGCTTCAGCTCGCGGCTGTTCGCGCTGCCAAAGACCTTGACGAATATTCCACCGGCCATAGAAAGATTGGACGCGAGAAAAGCGGCATGTTACCGCGTTTGGAACCGATTTTGACGGGCCGAGACGCCCGAACAGATTTGATGGAAACGCACCGGGCGTCGTTTCGCGCTACTGCGGGGCCCGACTCTTCGTGCGCGAATCAGCTTCGGCGAGCGAGCGCAACGTATCGCGCGGGGTTGACGGGCCGACCGTCTTTGAGCACCTCGAAGTGCACGTGCGGCCCCGTCGAGCGGCCGGTACTCCCCATGCGACCAATCACCTGGCCCTTCTTCACGACATCGCCGACCGCGACCAGCAACTCGGCGTCATGTCCATATCGACTCACGTATCCACCGCCGTGATTGATCTCGATCATACGGCCGTAACCGCCTCTCTCACCCGCGAACGTCACGACACCCGACGCAACGGCTACGATGTCCGAACCGGGCTTGCCGGCAAAGTCGGCACCGGCGTGCCATGCGATGCGGCCGGTAAACGGATCTACGCGACGGCCGAATCCGGACGACATCCAGCCGAACTTGATCGGTCGCCCTTCGAGCGCGACTTCCTGACGAAACTTCTGATGCTCGACCAGAGATGCGAGCACCTCGAGTTCGTCTTCGCGCACTTTGATCTGGCTGGCAAGAACATCGGCAGCCTGCATGAATCCGGCGCCAGACTGAGGCACTTCGACATCCGATTCCGGACCGCCAACGGGCGGTGCTTCGTCGAAGCGGAACTCACCTTCATCGAGCCGCGCGACCTCGGTTACGCGCTCGCCCAACGCCTCGATGCGCAGCAGACGCGCCTGCATCGCCGCTAATCGGCGACCCACCGCATCCATTTCGATGCGGCTCTTTGATTGAATGTTCGCGATCTCCTGGCGTTGGCCGTTCAAGCGGTCCTGCCAGGTCGCAATCGTTCGACTATCGAGGAGGTCGTTGCCGATGAGGCGGGTGGCGACGAGGATGTTTCCAACCAGCCCCGCGACCACAACGAGAGCCAACACAACAACCCACGCGCCCGGAATGCGGTGGGGCTGCGCTCGACCGCTCTTTTCCCGAAAGAGTATGATCTGCATCGTTCTTCTATTCGTGCCTACTGCTCGTGGCCAACCGAAAGATAGAGAGTCTTCTCTCGCCCGGCCGCCCCCCGTCGTCTGCGCTCGCCCGCCTGATCAATCGTGCATCCCAACAAGATGCCTGGACCAATCAATTGCGCGCCCTGCTGCCGCAGGATCTGGCTTCGCAATGCCGAGTCGCGAACGTACGCGATCGGTCGCTCACTGTCCATATCGACAACGCAGCCTGGGCGACTCGGCTGCGCTTCCTGATTCCAGAACTAATCGAAAGTCTCGGTCGCCTCGCCGACTTCGCGACCGTCAACGAAATTCGCCTGAAGGTGGTTCCAGCTGCGACCGATGCGACCTCACCGCCAGAGGGTGCCTGGACGACCCGGCCGCCCGACCGGACTTCACTCCTCGAACTCGCCAACCATGTCGATCATGCGGATTTGCGGGACGTGATTCTGCGACTTGCGGCACAGGCCGACGCGGCGCCGACTGTACGCGGTCGTTAGCGGTGGTGCGACCGGTCAACCGAAGACCGGTCGAGAGAAGGATATCGGTGCGACATCCCGTTCGGTTTCGAACGTAATCACGTCCCACGCATTGTGATTCGCCAGCACTTTTCGAAGCAGTGCATTGTTCGATGCGTGGCCGGATTTGTATCCTGAGAAAGAGCCCAGCACGCTGTGGCCCAATAGATACAGATCGCCGATCACGTCGAGAATCTTGTGCTTTACGAACTCGTCTTCGAGGCGCAGGCCTTCTTCATTGAGAATGCGGAAATCATCGACAACCACTGCATTGTCGAGACTGCCCCCGCGTGCCAGGTCCATCTCCCTGAGTTTCTCGAAATCGGCCAGGAATCCAAAGGTTCGAGCTCGACTGATCTCCTTGACGAACGTCGTACTCGAAAAGTCGACGACCGCGGACTTCGTATGCTTGCGGAACACAGGATGGTCGTACAACAACGTGTATTCGACTCGAAACCCGTTGTACGGAGACAGCTTTACCGAGATATCGCCGTCGGTGTGCACCGTCTCTTCGAGGATGCGGATAAACTTCTTCGGTGCCTCCTGATCGAGGATGCCCGCCGATTGCAGCAGAAATACGAACGGGGCAGCGCTGCCATCCATGATGGGCAACTCCGGCGCATCGACCTCGATGTACGCGTTGTCGATCCCGAGGCCTGCAAAGGCCGACATCAGGTGCTCGACCGTCGAGATCCGAATCGTGCCGGCTGCGAGCGTCGTGGCCATCGTCGTGTCGCCCACATGCCGCACTCGCGCCGGGATCTCGACCGGGGGATTGACATCGACCCGCCTGAACACAATTCCAGTGTCGATCGGGGCGGGCCGCAACGTCACAACGACCTTCTCACCGGTGTGCATGCCGACGCCGGTGGCGCGAATCGTGTTTTTTAACGTCCTTTGACTGATCATCGGCGCTCATTGCCCAGGTTGTCGAGCGGCGCTTTGTCCCGAGGTGGTGTCTCGAGGTAGTGCGGCACGACGCGCATGTTAGCAAGCGCGGTCCTTTCCAGCCATGTATTGCCGCCGGAAAGTTCTCCGAAGCCCTCCGAACCCCTTTAGTCGGCCTGGCGCCTCAGGAACGCCGGGATATCGAGATAGTCGAGATCGCGCGCTTCGCTGGTATCGACGGAGCGTTCGAGATGCCGTGACGCGTGCTGACGCATCACGGTGGGTCGATCCAGCTTGGCATAGTCCACCTCTGCATGAGGCGCGTGAATCGGCGTGTTGTCCACGATCACGTTGGGGCGCGTCAGACCGCCGAGGCCGGTGGCGACCACCGTGACCTTCAGTTCGTCCTTCATGTCGGGATCGATGACGGTGCCGACGACGACGGTAGCCTGCTCCGACGCGAACTCGTCGATCGTCTCGCCTACATCCGCGAACTCACCGATCGTCAGATCCGGACCAGCGGTGACGTTCACCAGTATGCCGCGAGCACCATGCAGATCGATGTCTTCGAGCAGCGGACTGCGGATCGCAGCCTCCGCTGCATCGCGCGCGCGATTCTCGCCTTTTGCGCGCCCCGTCCCCATCATCGCCATGCCCATCTCGGACATCACCGTTCGGACATCTGCGAAGTCGACGTTGATCATGCCCGGGCGAATGATCAAATCGGCGATGCCCTGCACGGCACCCAGCAGCACATCGTTCGCGGCAGCGAAGGCCGTCAGCATGCTGGTGCGTTCGCCCAAAACCGCAAGCAACTTCTCGTTTGGAATCGTGATCAGCGAGTCGACGTAGCGCGACAATTGCTCGATCCCAGCGTCGGCGACATCCGTCCGCTTTTCGAAGCGAAACGGCTTCGTGACGACCGCGACAGTCAGAATCTCGAGTTCACGTGCGATCTCGGCTACGACCGGTGCTGCGCCGGTACCCGTACCGCCGCCCATGCCCGCGGTGATGAACACCATGTCCGCACCGGCGAGCACTTCGGCGATGCGGTCGCGATCTTCGAGCGCCGCCTGCCGCCCGATCTCCGGGTTCGCGCCGGCGCCGAGGCCCTTCGTGAAGGCTCCGCCAATCTGCAATGAGGTCTTCGCATCAAGACTCTTCAATGCCTGCGCATCGGTATTCGCCGCGATGAAGTCCACGCCGTCGATACCTCTGCTGAGCATGTGCTGGATGGCGTTGCCACCGCCGCCGCCGACGCCAATCACTTTGATGATCGCGCTCTGCGGTCCGCTGTCGACGAGTTCAAACATGTTGTCTACTCCCTGGTCTTTAAAGAAATTGCCGAAAGGTTGCTGATCAGAAATTCTCGCTAATGAAACTTTTCAATCTCTTCACCACATCAAACGATCTACCCATGCCACGACTTCTCGTCTCCTCTTCGCGTTGCTTTCCGTACAAAAGCAGTCCGACGCCCGTTGCGTAGATCGGATTTCGAACGATGTCCTTGAGTCCAGTGACGTGCTTTGGCGCGCCGAGCGTCACCGGCATATGGAAGATCTCTTCGGCGAGTTCGATGACGCCTTCCATCTTGGATGAACCACCGGTGAGGACGATGCCCGCCGCAATCAGCTCTTCGAAGCCGCTGCGCCGGAGCTCGGCCTGCACCAGCGTGAACAGTTCGTCGTAGCGCGGTTCCACCACTTCGGCCAGCGCCTGCCGGGAAAGCTCTTTCGGCGGTTTGTCACCCACGCCCGGCACCTTGATCGTCTCGTCTGCACCGGCAAGCTGAGTGAGCGCACACGCATACTTGATCTTGATCTCTTCGGCATTCTGGGTCGGTGTGCGAAGCGCCATCGCGATGTCGTTGGTGACCTGATCGCCGGCAATCGGTATGACCGCCGTATGACGAATCGCCCCGTCGGTAAACACCGCGATATCCGTGGTCCCGCCGCCGATATCGACCATGCATACGCCCAGTTCGCGTTCGTCGTCCGACAAAACCGCGTAGCTCGACGCAAGCTGCTCCAGGATCACGTCCTTGACCTTCAGGCCGCAGCGTTCGATGCACTTTTCGACGTTCTGCGCCGCATTGACCGCACACGTCACGAGATGCACTTTCGCTTCGAGGCGCACACCGGACATGCCGAGTGGCTCGCGAACACCCTCCTGATTATCGACCAGGTATTCCTGCGGCAGAATGTGCAACACCTTCTGATCCGCTGGGATGGCAACGGCTTGGGCTGCGTCGATGACGCGCTCGATATCCTGTTGGAACACTTCCCGATCGCGGATCGCGACGATGCCGTGCGAGTTGAGGCTGCGCACGTGACTCCCGGCGATACCGGCATACACTTCGTCGATGTGGCAGCCGGCCATCAATTCAGCTTCCTCGATGGCGCGCTGAATCGATTGCACGGTCGACTCGATGTTCACGACCACGCCTTTTTTCAAGCCCCTCGAGCGATGCGATCCGATGCCGATGATCTCGATGTCACCGTCGTCGGTCACTTCTCCAACGATCGCGGCGACCTTACTGGTGCCGATGTCGAGCCCAACGATGATCCGCCGCGAGCTGTCAGAGACCATCAATTGACCACCCGAATCATGTGAGAAGCCGATGCCAGTTGAATACCATCCGCGCTGCGCCAGCTCACCGCGACGCCGTTTCGATAGCGTGCATCGATGTGATCGACCTGATCCAGACGATCCTCGATCACGGTCCGGTAGACGCTGTAGAAGCGCTCGACGCGTTCCAACAACTGCTGGTGCCCGAGCGACACCGTTATGTCGTTGGTGAATCTCACACTCCACTCGCCGAGCGCATCCTCGTCGATTTCGGCGATTCTCAGTGGGGTGTCGGCAAGCACTTGATCGAGCATCTGAACGATCTGCATCGCCCTGGCGCCATTGGCGTTGACACATCGAATCAGCGGTAGCGCGGGATCCGGCGTGCCAGCAGTGCCGATCACCTCACCGCTGCTGTTCAGCACCCCACCGTCACCCCAGCGTGCGACGATGGGATCCTTGGTTACCGATACATCCACGATGCCTGGCCAGATCCGCCGCGCGCGAACATCACGAGGCCAAGACAGCGCGACCACGTTGGCGACCACATCGTCGAGACTCACTCCGAGCAAGCCGCCGTCCAAACGTTGCAGAACCGCGGTTTTCACTGCGGCGCGTTCCGGGCGGCTGAGATCTCCGCTGACGCGAACGACCCGTACGGGGCTGTTCATGACCACCAGCGACGCGGCCAGTACCGCGACGACACCAACGAGTAACGCGCCGGCGAGAACGCATTGTCGGTGCGACATACCTTCGCTAACTCTCATGATCGCCTCGCAGCCGTTTGGACAACTGGTTGACGTTGCCGGCGCCTTGCACGAGGAGTACGTCGTCCGATTCGAGAACGTTCGGCAGCAGCGCATATGCTTCTTGCGGGTTCGCGGCATAGATTGGATTGATCAAGCCACGGTCGCGTATACCCTGGCCTAGCGCGTGACTGTCGGCACCGGCAATGTAGTCCTCACCGGCGCTGTACACGTCCAACAGCATCAGCTTGTCGACGCGAGAGAGCACCTTCGTGAATTCGTCGTAGAGGTCGTGCGTACGGGTAAAGCGATGCGGCTGATAGACCATCACGAGACGCCGGTTCGGCCACACTTTGCGCGCGGCGTCGATGACCATCGCGACTTCGGTCGGATGATGTCCGTAGTCGTCGACGATGGTGATGCGCTTGTTGGCAGCGACGGTCTCGGCGACGTCAAACCGTCTCGAGACCCCGGAAAATTCCTCGAGCCCGCCCAAAATCGCTTCGTCGGACACACCTTCTTCGGTCGCAACCGCGATCGCCGCAAGCGCATTCAGCACGTTGTGCGCGCCAGCCAGATTCACTACTACATCCAACGGCGCATGTCCCATAGGACGCTCCGCACGAAACTTCCAGGCGAGGCCTCGAACTTCTACGTGAGTGGCCCGGAAATCTGCGTCGTCGGCGACGCCATAGGTCAACATCGGTCGCGAGACCACATCGAGAATCGCGCGCACGTTTGGATCGTCGATGCACAGCACGGCGACACCGTAGAACGGCAGCCGATGCACGAATTCAACGAACGTTTGCGAAAGCCGCGAGAAGTCACCGCCGTAAGTCCGCAAATGATCCCGGTCGATGTTCGTTACGACGGCGACCATCGGTTGCAGATGCAGGAACGAAGCGTCGCTCTCATCGGCTTCCGCAATGAGATAGCGGCTCGCACCCAGTTGTGCATTGCTGCCGGTACTGTTCAGCAACCCGCCGATCACGAACGTTGGGTCCAGATCCGCTGCCTTGAAAATCGATGTGATCAAGCTTGTGGTGGTCGTCTTACCATGCGTGCCCGCGACCGCGATTCCGTGACGATAGCGCATCAGCTCGCCAAGCATTTCGGCACGAGACACGACCGGGATTCGTGCGGCATGCGCGGCGACGATTTCCGGGTTCGAGACCGCCACCGCGCTGGACACGACCACTACGTCCGCTCCGGCCACGTTGCGTTCACAGTGACTCATTGCGACGCGCGCACCAAGTTGAACGAGTCTATCGATCGTCACCGAACCCGCGATGTCCGATCCGGAGATTCGATAACCCTGGTTCAACAACACCTCGGCGATGCCGCACATTCCGGAACCACCGATCCCAACGAAATGAATCTGTCGCACGCGACGCATTTCGGGCACCTGGATGACCATCTAGCGCGTCCTCCCGTGCTCTAGTTGCACGCGCAATACCAGCCCAATCAATGCACAGCAGACGATCAAACTGTTACCGCCGTAGGAGACAAACGGCAATGTCAGGCCTTTTGTTGGTAGTGTCCCGGTATTCACGCCAATGTTGATGGCGCACTGAATGCCGAGCAGCAGCGCGATCCCATAGGCGAGATATCCGGCGAACGCGCGCCCCTCTGAGATCGCCTGGCCGGCGATGCGGAGAATCCGCAGAACGAGCGCGACCAGCAGTGCAAACACGAGCAATGCGCCGACCAGACCGAGTTCCTCGGCGATCACCGCAAAGATGAAATCGTTGTGGGCTTCCGGGAGGTACAACAGTTTCTGGATACCGGCGCCGAGTCCCAGACCAAACATGTCGCCGCGGCCAAACGCGATCAGCGCCTGGGTCAATTGATAGCCACTTCCATACGCGGAGGCCCACGGGTCGAGAAATGTCACGAGCCGAGCGAGCCGATAGGGCTGCAGCACCGACAACGCCGCGAGCAGCAGCGCTACCAGGACCACGATCAATAGGAAATGACGCAGACGCGCACCGGCGAGGAACAGAACGCCGCCGGTCACAGCGGACAACACAACGACCGACCCGAAGTCCGGCTCGAGCAGCAGCATCGCGCACATCACGCCAACGAGGGCCAACGGCCGCACCAGCGCGACGGCGTCGGTCGTGAGTGCGGCGCGATTGCGCGCCAGGTAGCCTGCGAGATAGACGACCAGCGCAAACTTCGCAACCTCCG
The DNA here is from genome assembly GCA_963812255.1 of uncultured Gammaproteobacteria bacterium. Classification (GTDB taxonomy): domain Bacteria; phylum Pseudomonadota; class Gammaproteobacteria; order Pseudomonadales; family Azotimanducaceae; genus DATJGR01. The sequence goes on from CAWEUM010000005.1 coordinate 1,292,786, forward strand.
CGGCTTGGACCGAAAACGGTCCGAAGCCGATCCAACGGCGACTGCCGTTGACCATGTGACCGAGCCCTGGGACCAGCACCATCACTGTCGTCAGCAACGCGATGATCAGAATCGGCCTGTGCAGCGATTGCCAGATGCGCAATGGCAGCCACGCGCACAGCACCAGCGCGATCGCACCAATGAGCAGGTAGACGCCATGCCTGATGATGAAATGCGCCGGCGCGCCATACAGTGCAACTGCGCGCGGGAACGACGCAGACGCGACCATCACGAAGCCGACCGTCACGGCCGCGAGCCAGAGCATCACGAGTGTGTAGTCCCAGTCGCGACTCACAGCGCAAGCTCCGCAACGGCGTCCGCAAACGCACGACCACGCGCTTCGAAGTTCGCGAACATGTCCAGGCTCGCGCAAGCGGGCGACAGCAATACAATGTCGCCGTCTCGGGCGAGTGTCCGCGCTTGACCGACCGCATCGCGCATCGTGAGCACCCGGTGTACTGGTGCTGCACCGGTCACTGCCGCTTCCACCACCGCCGCGTCCTGACCGAGCGCGACCACATCACGAACATATTTCGAAACCGGCTCACGCAGCGGCGACAGATCGGCGCGTTTGGCGTCGCCGCCTGCAATCAGAATGATGTGAGGACGCGCCTCTCCCAGCCCCTCGAGCGCCGCCAGACACGCGCCCACGTTGGTCGCCTTCGAGTCATCGATGAACGTGATGCCGTCGATGACCGCAACCGTGCGACAACGATGGTCAAGGCCTTTGAAGGTGCGCAGCGTATGCGCCCACGACCCCGAATCGGCGCCGGCTGCTCGTGCCAGGGCCATCGACGCGAGTGCATTGAATTCGTTGTGCCGGCCCCGAATGCCGAGTTGATCGACCGACAGGAATCGCTCGCTCGCCGTGGCGAGATAGCGTCTGCCATCACGTTCCACTATTCCCCAACCATCCAACTCGGGCGCATCGAGCCCGATCGATATACCTTGGCCGGAGTTCGGGCGCGTCAGCAGATCGGCACGGTTGTAGATTGCAACATCACAGTCGACGAAAATGCGTTGCTTGCTTGCCGCGTATGCAGCCACGTTGGGATATCGATCGAGATGGTCCGGTGTCACGTTCAAATTCGCGGCGATCGTGAGTCTTCCGGCGTTCAGGCGCTCGAGTTGGAAGCTCGATAGTTCAACGACGTATGCATCGCGCTTCGCATCGAGCAGATCCAGTGCTGCCTCGCCCAGATTGCCGCCAACGCCCACATTCATCCCCGCGCCGCGCAACAATTCGCCCGTCAGCGCCGTGACTGTGCTCTTACCGTTGGTACCGGTAACTCCGATCACCGGCGCACGTGCGTGCGCGAGGAACAATTCGATGTCGCTGACCATCGGAATGCCGCGCTCACGTGCCCGATCGAGGAGACAGTTCGAGGTCTGCAGGCCCGGACTGACGACGATTCGATCGGCAACGACGAACTGATCCGGCATCGCATTACCCAGCATCAACTCCACGTCCGGGTACTGGGTGCGCGTCCGGTCAGCGAACGGGGGTGCCACGCGTGTATCGATCACCGTCACGCGGTCGGTCGCGTGTAAGAAGCGAACGCATGAAAAGCCCGTGACGCCGAGACCGAATACCACCGTATGGGTCTGGCGATTGGTCAAGTTCGAGACTCCGATTGCGTAACTTCCCATTCACCCAAGACGCGCCGGACCACGTCCGAATCGCGAAAAGGCAATCGTTTCCCGTCGATTTCCTGGTAGCTCTCGTGACCTTTTCCGGCCACCAGCACGATGTCCCCAGCGGTCGCGGATGCGATGGCGCGCTCGATCGCCGTCGCGCGATTCAGTTCCACGTCGAACGCCGCCGCACGAAACCCTGCGGCGATTTCTGCCGCGATGTCCGCGGCGGCTTCCGATCTTGGATTGTCGCTGGTGACCCAAGCGTGATCGGCACCCACTTCGACCGCTCGCGCCATCAACGCTCGCTTGCCGCGATCGCGGTCGCCTCCGCACCCAAACACGCAGAATATTCGGCCGGTCGAATGTCGACGCAGCGCTGCCAATGCCTTCGCAAGCGCATCCGGGGTGTGAGCAAAATCCACGACCACCCACGGCGTGTCGTCACCGCGAAACAGCTGCATGCGTCCGGTCGGTGGTGCGAGCAGCGCGGTCGCCCCGACGACGTCGTCGATCGCCGCACCCGCAAGGCATGCTGCCCCGGCCGCCGCGGCAAAATTGGCGACGTTGAATTCGCCCAATAGCGGCAACCGAAACCGTCGTTCTCCCCATGGCGTCGCGAGCGCACCGGCAATTCCCGCATCGTCGAATGCGAGATCTGACCAACTCAGATCCGCATCGGGCGTGCTACCGAAGCGGAGCAGATTCACGCCGGATTTCTTCTCGCGGTACAGAATGCGCCCCTGCGGATCGTCCCAGTTGACCACACCGGCTTGCAGCGTTGGCCATTCGAACAACCGTCGCTTGGCAGCTGCGTAATGCTCCATGGTCGCGTGATAGTCGAGGTGGTCGCGGGTCAGGTTCGTGAAAACGGCAATATCGAAGGCGATGTCCGCGACACGGTCCTGATCGAGCGCGTGGGAACTCACCTCCAACGCCGCCCACTGCGCACCGGCTGAGACGAAACCGGCAAGCCTGCGCTGCAACGTCGCGGAATCTTCCGTCGTCAGATCCGACGGGCACGTCTTGCCCGCGAAGCCCCATCCCAGCGTGCCACCGTAGCCGGATGGTCGACCGGATGCGGACAACAGCGTCGCCGCGAAATGACTGACCGAGGTTTTTCCGTTTGTGCCGGTCACACCGATGCAGCCGAGGACACGGCTCGGATGATCATAGAAACGCGCCGCGATGCGCCCGGCGATCCGTCGCGTGTCAGCCGCCTGCACCGTTGCGACCGCAGGCGTTGCCATATCGCGTTCGGACACCCGTTCGGGGATCCGTTCGCTCAGAATGGCGGCCGCGCCTTTGGCAATGGCCGCCTCGATGAAGTCGTGTCCGTCGTATGCCGCGCCGCTTATCGCGATGAACAGTTCGCCCGCACGCAACGTACGCGAATCGGTCGACACGCCGCTGATCCAAACATCCTGCGCCGCCGAGAGTGAGACTCCGAGATCGCCTCCGACACAATCACCCAGCCGCTTACGCGGCAGCGCGCTCACGATGCTGCCTCCGGTTCAACGTCCAGCACCCGCAGTGCCCGCGCAACGACGCGAGAAAACACTGGCCCGGCCACCGCACCACCGCCAATCCTGTCACCTTGAGGCTCGTTGATGACGACGACTACGACGACGCGCGGATCGACCGCCGGCGCGATCCCGGCAAAGAACGCCACATGGCGATTCGGGTCATAGCCGTTCGGACCCACCTTCCGCGAGGTGCCGGTTTTTCCTGCGATCTCATACCCGGCAACACGGGACTCCGGCGCCGTGCCGTGAACGGAATCGACGCCGGTCATCATTTGCACGAGCGTGGCGACCGTCTTTGCGGCGAATTCGCGCGTGCCCTGGGGCGGCGAATCTCGGCGAACGATGGAAATCGGCAGGCGCACACCACCGGCCGCAAGCATCAGGTACGCCTGCGCGAGCTGTAGCGGCGTCACCGTCAAGCCGTATCCGTAAGCCATCGTCGTGCGGACGACCGGATTCCTGAGCTGCGCATCAGGAATCGTGCCCACGACCTCGCCAGGTAATCCACAACTGGTCGGCTCGGTAAAGCCCGCCCGAACGAACGCGTTGAACACCATGCGGTCGCCGAGCGCCTGCGTGATTTTTGCGATACCGACTTGGCTCGAGCGCGCGAGAATGTCTTTGAGCATCAGCGGTCCGCGATTGATCGGATCGCGGACCACCATACGTCCGACACGCATGTATCCCGGCGTGGTATCGACCACGGACGTCTCGTCGAAGCGGCCGGACTCCAACGCCGCGAGCACCGTCAACGGCTTGACCGTCGAGCCCGGCTCGAACAGATCCGTAATCGCCCGATTGCGGCGCGCGTCCGCGCCCGCCCGAGTGAGGTCGTTGGGATTGAACGAGGGTCCATTCGCCAGCGCGAGAATCTCTCCGGACCGCGCATCGAGCATCACGATCGAACCGGACTTGGCATGGTGAGCCTGGATCGCAGATTCGAGTTCACGATAAGCGAAGAACTGCAGTCGCAGATCGACGCTGAGCGCCAGATCGCGCCCAAACTGCGGCGCCGCCACATACTCCACGTCTTTGACGGACTCCCGCTGCGCATTCTTGAGCACCAGCTTGCGGCCCTGAACGCTCTTCAGTTCGGCATCGAACTCGAGTTCCGCGCCTTCCTGACCCCGGTCGTCTACATTCGTGATGCCGACGATATGCGCGGCGGTTTCGCCGGCGGGGTAGTAGCGTCGATACTCGCGCTCGAAATGCACGCCCTCGATGCGCAATGCGCGCACCCGATCGGAAATCTGCGGCGACACGCGACGCTTCACGTACACGAACTCGCGTTGCGAATAGCGTGCGATCCGGGTCGCGAGCTCCGACCCATTCTCACCGATGGCGCCTGCAAGATTGGCGACGTCGGCCTCGCCGATCGGCGATTCCTTGGGGTCGAGCCAGATCGACCACACGGGTGTGCTGACGGCTAGCGGCTCACCGTTGCGGTCGAAGATGATCCCCCGATTGGCCGCCAGCGTTTCGAAGCGCAACGAGCGCGCGTCACCTTGCTCTTGAAGAAACGCTCGCTCGGTCACGTTGAGATACACCATACGACCCGCGAGACCCAACGCGATCGTGATGAACACACCAACGACGGTCACATGTCGCCAACGACTCACGGTGACACCCGCTCCACCTTCTCGGGAAACCGCATCGCAAGCTGGCGTTCGGCGACCTCGTCGACGTTCTGATACGAAGACAGCGTGCCGCGTTCGATCAGCAGGCGACTGTACTGTGCGAGCAAAGAGTCCTGTTCATTCTGATTGTGCTCGAGTGTGACGAACAGGCCCCGAACGTCCTGCGCGGTCGCAGCGATCCAGACACCGGACGCCGCGATGCCAAGGTAGATCGCACCGGCAGCGGCGAGCCAGCGCCATGTCGGCCGTAGTATTCGTTTTGGCCGTTTGCGCGTCATGCCGCCTTCTCCAGAATACGCAGCAACGCGCTGCGCGCGCGCGGGTTCTCCGCAATCTCCGCTCCGCTTGCGCGCGCGCCGCGACCGATCAGCCGCGCGACGGTCGCCGGACGTCCGGTCACCGGTAATCGTCGCGGCACTGTGTCTCCTTCGGCCCAGCGACGAAACGCGCGCTTGACGATGCGGTCTTCGAGACTGTGAAACGTCAGCACCGCAATGCGGCCGCCAGCCCGAATCAGTGTGAACGCCGCCTCGACGCCCAACCGAACTTCGTCGAGCTCTTCGTTGATGTGTATGCGTATGGCCTGGAAGACGCGCGTCGCAGCGTGCTTATGCGGGTCGGGCCGAGGCTGGGCTTCGGCGACGAGCGTGGCGAGATCGGCGGTGCGCGTGATCGGCGCCTCGTTTCGTCGCGCGACGATCGCGCGGGCGATGCGACGCGCGTGGCGTTCCTCACCAAATTCGCGAAACACAGTAGCCAGTTCGTCTTCGCTGGCGGCGTTGATCCATTGCGATGCGGAGACACCCGACGTGGGGTCCATCCGCATGTCGAGCGGACCGTCGCCTCTGAAGCTCATCCCGCGCGCCGGATCGTCGAGCTGCGGCGACGACACGCCGAGATCCATCAGCACGCCAACAACATCACGCAGCTGCGCCTCTTCCGCCAGCCGCACCATCTCACTCAGCCGACCATGACGAACCAACACCCGCGCATCCTCGGCCGCCAGTGACCGAGCCACTGCAATTGCCGCGGGATCCCGGTCGATCGCGAGAATGCGCCCTTCCGGCGCGAGGCGCCGAAGCAATGCTCGAGTGTGTCCCCCGCGGCCGAACGTGGCGTCCACATAGTCGCCTGCTGGGTCGATACAGAGCGCATCGACGATCGCTTCGACAAGAATGGGTCGATGTGAATTCAACGGCTCAGACCGACAGCCCGGTGAACTCATCGCCATCATCGACGACGTCACCGGATCGTTCGACGAGCCATTCGGCAAGGCGTGGCTGCCACAACTCCTCGCTCCAGATCTCGATCTTGTTCCCTTGCCCCAACAGCACGAGCTTTTTCGACAAGCTCGCAAACTCGCGCAGCATTGGCGGTAGCAACACGCGTCCGCTGCTGTCGATATCGACATCGGTTGCGTGGCCAATCAGCAGCCTCTGCAACACCCGCGCCGAACGCTTCATGTTCGAAAGCGCCTCGAGACGACCTTGCACCGCCTCCCACTGTGTCAACGGATACAACAGCAGACAGCGTTCCCGTGAGTCGATCGTAACGACGAGCCGTCCGTCGGTACCGGCCAGCGATTCGCGATACCGGGATGGCAGCGCCATGCGCCCCTTTGCATCGAGATTGACGCTGTTGATCCCGCGAAACATGTACTCACAACCCGTCGGAAGCCGTTCGGAACCCGTTTGGAGCGCGCGGCACCCCCCGGACGCTCAATTCACGACCCGCCACCGGAAGTGACCCAGTCGGCACCAAGCGCCTCTAGAAGCCCAAAAGCCCCACAATTTCCCACAATTTCCCAATGCTCGACACTATAGATCGGGCTTGAGCCGTGTCAAGAAGAGGCGCGCCGCTCGGTGACGATCAAGCTGCTGTTCGGGCGGACTTCAATGGCAAAGGGACTGCTAGAGCACGTACTTGGAGTCGCACACGATCCCATTAGCGAAGGCGAACCAGCAGGAAGTCGCCGAAAGCTCGAAACTACATGAATTGACAGACTGTTTTCGAACTTAATGCGGGGTGATAAGGCTGGAATAGAATAACGAGTCGGCCGATAAGCCGGGTTCTGTCGGGGGCAGTCATTCATCTGGGATGCTCGTCACCGAGCACCTCAAGCGGCCTACCCGGATCCGGTGCGGACGACACCATAGGATCCCTATTTGGCCTTGCTCCGGGTGGGGTTTACCTAGCCGCACTGTGTTACCACGTTGCGCGGTGCGCTCTTACCGCACCCTTTCACCCTTACCGCCCATCGACTCGCGCCGATGGGGTTGGCGGTTTGCTTTCTGCTGCACTTTCCGTGGGTTCACACCCCCCAGGCGTTACCTGGCACCCTGTCCTGCGGAGCCCGGACTTTCCTCCACGTGGTGGACGGATCCACACGCAGCGACCGCCTGGCCGACTCGCGGCGCAAGCATACCAGCGCATCTTTTGCGGCGGGGTTGTTTTCGCCGGCGCTCGTCTTGATCCGATTTTCTTCTAACCGGTCAGGTTTCATCGCACCGGTGGCTCGTCGCGCCGCTGAGCTACGGCATAGTCGTACAACTCGTTGCGCGGCCGCTTGGTGATTCGTGCTGCGATGCGTGCGGCCTGCGCCGGCGGCAGTTCATCGCAGAGCACCTTCATCACCATCACGACTTCGTCGTCGTCCGCTGAGGCGGCGTTTGGTAACGGCTCGAGCACACAAACGAACTCGCCGTGTTCGAAGAACTCACCATCGTCTGCCCGTTGCATCAGCTGCGCGATTGTCCCGCTCTCGATCCGCTCGTGCAGCTTCGTCAGCTCCTTCGCGAGCAGCAGCCGACGTTCCGTGTCGACGATGGTACGCAGCTCGCTCAACGTATCACGTAACCTTCGTGCGGCTTCGAAGAACACCACGGCCACGCTCGATAGCGCCAGCTCTCGCAACCGCTTGCGGCGCGCGACCGGTCGCGCAGGCAGAAATCCTTCGAACAGGAAGCGCTCAACCGGCAACGGCGACGCGGATAGCGTTGCCGTCAATGCGCTCGGTCCCGGAATCGGTACCACGCGTACGCCCGCTCCCGATACTCGCCGTACGAGCTCGAACCCCGGATCCGAGATGAGTGGCGTGCCTGCATCCGAAACCAGCGCGACATCGTTGCCCTGTTGGAGCAACTGCAGCAGTTGCTCGGATCGGCCACTTTCGTTGTGGTCATGCAGCGACAGCAGACGCTCGGGACGCGCGCCGATGTGCGCCAATAGCACCCCGCTACGTCTGGTATCCTCCGCAGCCACTATCGCTACGGATTTCAGGACATCGACCGCTCGCAAAGTGATGTCATCGAGGTTTCCAATGGGCGTGGCGACAACAAACAACATTCCACAAGGTCGACGTTCTGGCATGACTAATTCCAAGCTTCATTCGATAGGCTTTGGCCTACTGATCATTCTGACGACCACGGCGTGCCAGGTCACTCCGACGCATCCCAGCAAACCCGTGACAGCGGTGTCTTCAGACCGTGACGGCGACGACGGGCAGAGCCTGTTGCGAAGAGCGGATCACGCACCGCCGGAGGAGGCCGCGCGGCTGCGACTGGCCGCCGCCGCGTCGTTTCGCGCCATCGGCAACGCGCCAGCGGCCGTGGCTGCCCTCGACGCGCTCAATCCATCCAATCTTGACGGCGCCCGACAGTTCGATTTCTACAATCTGCGCGCACTGCTGGCGTTCGACGCACGCGACTATACCGCAGCCAAGCAGGCCCTTGACCTGGCGGTGCCGACGGATGCAACAGAGCGCAACACATACGCGCTTACGGTCGCCGATCTTGCCGAGGCAGAGCTGCGATTCGAGGACGCGGCGCTCAGTTTGATGGGTTATACCTACTCACCGCGCGCTCCCAACGCTACTCAGTTCACTGCCGTCGTGGAGCGCACCTGGGCGGACGTCAATCGCACCTCCGCCTATCGAATCAATGCACTGGCCAGCACATCGCAGAGCTCGGTGTCCGCAGCCTGGTGGCAACTCGCAGATGCGCTGCAACGCAGCTTCGATCTGGATGCCGAACGCGTTGCGATATCCGACTGGCGCCGCGCGCATCCCGAGCATCCCGCCGCGCGCTGGCCGCCGCGCGCGCTGACATTGATCGAAGGCGGTCTATCCACGCCCACACAGATCGCACTACTGCTACCGCTGTCGGGCCCGCTCGCGAATGCGGGGCAAGCGGTTCGCGATGGTTTCATCGCAGCCTTCTATCACGCCGTATCGAAAGCGACGGTCCGCATCTACGACACCCACGACAACTCCAATTCCGGAGGCGAATCCATTGGGGGTCTGTACGAACAGGCGTGCAGCGACGGCGCTCAATTGGTGATCGGTCCACTCGACAAGCAGCGTGTCAGCGCGATCAATGCGCTGCCGGATCGTCGGATACCTGTTCTCGCACTGAATTATCTGCCGCCGCGTGTCGCGCCCGGTGCCGGATTATTTCAGTTCGGACTCGCAATCGAGGATGAAGCGCAGGCGATCGCGCGACGCGTGTCCGCAGATGGTCTGACGCACATCGCAATCGTCGAGTCCGACGAAGAGTGGTCGGACCGCGCCGCCGAATCGTTTCGTTCGCAGTTCACATCATTGGGCGGCACAATCGCCGCGGTCGGCAGAATCCCCGACGCCCGCGCGGTCACCCACGTGGTTGGTGATGTACTGTTGGTCGACGGCAGCACACGTCGCATGGAGGCGTTGAGCAAGACGATCGGGACAACGCCGGAATTTGCCGCTCGGCGCAGATCCGATGTCGATGCCCTCGTCGCGCTGACGGATCCGCCCCAGGCACGCGTGTTGAACTCCGCAATGGCATACTACTTTGCGGCTGACGCACCGATCTACGCAACGTCTCAATCGGTTGGAAGTTTGTCCGCCCCGGAACTCAGGGATCTCAATGGTTTCAGAGTCACCGAACCGCCTTGGCGTGTGTATCCGAGCCCGATACACGACGAGGTGACATCGGCCTTCGTGAATTCCCGTTCGTCGCTATCGCCCCTCTATGCGCTCGGCGTGGACGCATTTCGCTTGGGCGATCGCGCGGATCTGCTCATGACGAACTCTCCGGCACGCTTGCTGGGTGAAACGGGACAGCTACAAGTGCAGGGCACCGGCATCGTGACGCGTGAGCCCGCATGGGCAATTGTGCAAAATGGCGCGCTCGTGGCGATGCCTACCGTGGTCAATTGACCCGTCGACCAGCGGCTCGACCAAGCCACGAACCCCGAGCGAGCTGGGCCGTCGTGCCGAACGCGCCACGGAACGATTTCTTAGGCGCCAAGGACTTCGCACCATCACGCGAAACTATCGCATCCGTGCCGGCGAAATCGATCTGGTGATGATGCACGACGACGAACTGGTTTTCGTCGAAGTGAGATACCGTAGCCGTACCGATTTTGGCGACGGTGCCGACAGCGTCGATCGCAACAAACAGTTGCGACTCATTCGCGCGGCCAGGCACTATCTGCGTCATCAATCTAGCGACATGCCATGCCGGTTTGACGTGGTATCCGTCGCGAGGACACACTACCGCCTGCGGTTTGACTGGATACGAAGCGCATTCACGCCTTGAAACACATCCAACGACTGATCGTCCTGGTAACCATAACGGTGATCGTGAGCGCGTGCGCGTCGACTAGCGCGACTGGCACGGCGGTTCCCGCGGCGGTCTGGGACGATCAGAAGCTCGAATATCAGGTCGCGCAGGAAATCAAAGCGTCTGATACGGGATTCGATTCTGCGCATCTGGTCGTAGTGTGCCGCGATGGTGTGGTGCTACTGGTGGGTGAGGTGGCAACGGAAGAACTGAAAACCAAGGCTGCCGAAGTCGCCAACACCCTCGTCCCGGTCCGTAGCGTCCACAACGAATTGACCGTCGGCGGCGCGACCTCGATGATCGAACGCAGCAACGACTCGTGGCTGACGACTAAGGTGAAGACCAAACTCACCGCGCACGGCGCGATCGATGCCAACCAGATCAATGTGACCACCGAAAACGGCGTGGTCTATCTGATGGGGAAGGTGCCGAGGGATCAAGCCGGCTATGCCGTGGAAGTCGCGCAAACGGTCTTCGGCGTGACCAAGATCGTCAAGGTGTTCGAGTACACCAACTAGCGCAGTGCACCGCACTATGAGCAGCCTCATCGGCACCGCTCGATCGAGTCATTTGATGACTCGTAGATGACCTCCTGGCGTCGGCTCGGGCGGTGTGGGGACATCGGGCGTGGTAGGGGGCGACTCGGATTCGAATGCCATGCCTTGTCCGGTCTCTTTGGCGTACACCGCCAGAACCGCATCGATCGGCACGCTCACGTGAAACGCCCGACCACCGAATCGACCGTCGAATTCGAGACGCTCGTTGGTGATGCTCAGATTTCGGATCGCGACTGGAGATAAGTTCAATACAATGCGGCCGTTCTCTGCGTGGCCCGCAGGAACTTCGACGGTGTCCACTCCGGCATCGACGATGACGTACGGGGTCAAGCTGTTGTCGAGAACCCATTCGTGCATCGCGCGCAACAGATAGGGCCGGTGCGAGGTCACTCTCGCATTTCCAACTCGGCCTCCGTCAGACTTTCGCGAAACGAGGGGCGTTCGAACATCGATTGCATATATTTCTGCATCGCCTTCGTCGAACGCTCGGGCAACTTGATGTCGAGCACCTTCAGGCGCCACAGGATCGGCGTCACACAACAGTCGACCAACGTGAATTCATCGTTCATGAAGTACGGCTTTTCTGCGAACACCGGCGCCACACTGATGATACTTTCACGCAACTCGGTTCGTGCGCGCGTCAATACCGTCTCCCGGCCCTTGCCGATCATCAACAGATCGACGCGATGGCTCCAGTCCTTTTCGATGCGATGGACCAGGAGTCGACTCTGCGCGCGCGCGACCGGATACACCGGTAGCAGCGGCGGATGCGGAAAGCGCTCATCGAGATACTCCATGATGACCGCGGACTCGTAGAGAACGAGATCGCGGTCGAGCAACGTCGGTACACTGTTGTACGGATTGATCTCCGCGAGATCCTCCGGCTTGTTGTCCGGATCCACATCAACAATTTCAACGGTCACACCCTTCTCCGCGAGCACCATGCGCACGCGATGGCTGTAATGATCGCGCGGATCGGAAAAGAAGGTCATCGAAGATCGTCTGGTCACAACGCTCATCGCGGCGCCTCATTAGCAGGTTGTCTGGCGACCCCAGTGGTCGTTCCGTAGTAATGGGAAATCCGTGCGGACAGCAACGGACCAAATCCAACGATCAGTGGATTTCCTTGTTGTACTCGCGGCCCAACAACGCCGTGAAGACATAGAGCACCACCAGGAACAACAGTACGTAGATACCCAAACGCTCGCGTTCGGTTTGCGTCGGCTCGGCTACGTAGTAGAGGAAATTGGTCAGGTCATAGGTTGCCTGGTCGAATTCCTTCGCATTCAGCTTGCCACTACCTTCGACCACATCGATGAAACCGCATTGCTTCTCGGTGATTGCTTTGCCCGGGGTCAACGGGTCGCGCATCTCTCCGCCGTTTTTGGCGATCTTGGGGACCTGATGGCAGGCAAGCACCGGTGTGCCCTGCAGTTGCAGGAACGGATCCGGCATCGCGACGTTCGGAAAGACCATGTTGTTGACGCCAAACGGACGCGCGTCGTCGAGATAGAACGCTCTGAGGTAGTTGTACACCCACTCGCCACCACGCAATTTGGCGACCATCGTCAGATCGGGCGGTGCGGCGCCGAACCATGCTTTGGAATTATCTGCTGGCATCGCGTTACTCATCAGCCCACCGATCTTCTGTCCGGTGAAGATCAGATTTGCGGCGAAGATGTCGTGTGGAACTTCCAGATCGTCGGCGGTTCGCTCATAGCGGGCAAACTTCAGCGAGTGGCAGCCCATGCAGTAGTTCACGAACAGCCTCGCACCACGCTGCAGCGACGGCTTGTCCTGAACGTTGGGATGGAACGGCTGCGTCTCCCAAGTACTCTCGCCCGCCTCCGATGCATAGCCAAACGCCGGCAACAGAGACACCAGCAGCAACATCCAGGGCCATCGCGAGCGCTTCATCGCATCGTTACTCGGTCGGGCGCAGGCTTGGTTTTCTCGACCCGCGTATACCAGGGCATCAGGACGAAGTAGGAGAAATAAAGCACGGTGCACACTTGCGCCAGTGCTGTTGCACCTCCCGACGGAGGAATCGTGCCGAGGTATCCTAGAATGAAGAAGCTGATGATGAATGCGCCGAGCATCAGCTTGGAAATCCAGCCTTTGTACCGAATCGACTTCACCGGACTGTGATCGAGCCATGGCAGCATCGCCGGCAACACAATCGCGCCGGCCATGACAGCAAACCCCCAGAACTTCGCGTCCAGACCAAACAACGGATATGTCGCCGCACGCAACATCGCGTAGAACGGTGTGTAGTACCAGACCGGTGCAATGTGTTCCGGGGTCTTCAGCGGATTGGCTTCATCGAAATTGGGCCGCTCGATGAAATAGCCTCCCATCTCAGGCAGAAAGAAGACGATTGCGCAGAACACGATCAGAAACAGCACTATTCCGGGCAAGTCGTGGCCAATCGTGTAATACGGATGGAACGGAATGCCGTCCAGCGGAACGCCGTCGGCGTTCTTGTGTTTCTTGATCTCGACGCCATCGGGGTTGTTGGAACCGACGTGGTGCAGCGCGACGATGTGTACGAACACGAGCATCACCAGTACCAACGGCAGCGCAATGACGTGCAACGCGAAAAAGCGGTTCAGCGTCACTTCGGATATGACGAAGTCGCCGCGTATCCATTCCATCAGATCGCCACCGATGACGGGGATGGCACCGAACAATGAGACAATCACCTGGGCTGCCCAGTACGACATGTTGCCCCACGGCAGCAGGTACCCAAAGAATCCCTCGGCCATCATCGCGACGAAGATCGCCATCCCGATCAGCCATAGCAGCTCGCGCGGTTCTCGATACGAGCCGTACATCAAACCCCGAAACATGTGCATATACACGACGATGAAGAACGCCGACGCGCCCGTGGTGTGCAGATAACGCAACAGCCAACCGAACTCCACATCGCGCATGATGTACTGGACGGATGCGAAAGCACCGTCGGCACTCGGAACGTAGCTCATCGTCAGCCAGATTCCGGTGACGAGTTGAAGAACCAACACCACGACAGCGATGACGCCGAAGTAATACCAGAAGTTGAAGTTTTTCGGGGCATAGTACTTCGACATGTGGTATTCGAAGGTCTCGGTCGCAGGGAATCTGCGATCGATCCACGCCATGAACGTCGTCCACATGGTCGGATCTCGCGAGGGTGTCGGCGACTGTTGCATCAGGCATGCTCCTCGTCGATTCCGATATTGATGACCGTGTCACTGGCGAAACTGTAGGGGGGCACCACCAGATTCGACGGTGCCGGAACGCCTTTCTGCACCCGCCCGGCCAGGTCGTACATCGAACCGTGGCACGGGCAGAAAAATCCACCTTCCCAATGCGGGTCCCAGGGTTCCGGTTTCACAACCGGGTCATACTTCGGGGAACATCCAAGATGCGTGCAGATGCCGATATAAACCCCGATCTCCGGACGACGCGAGCGCGTCTCGTTCTGGCAATACTTCGGTTGCTGGTCACGTTCCGAATGCGGGTCCACCCGACTCGCGTCCAGCTTGGGCAACTCCGCGAGTGACGCGGGCGTTCGATAGACAATGAATATCGGTTGACCGCGCCAGGCCGGAATCGGTCCCAGCATTTCACCCGGATTCAATCTGGAGATATCCACCTCGACCGGCGCCCCGAGTGCGCGCGCTTTCGCGCTGGGGTTCCACGCTTCGACGAAGGGCACCGCAGCACCAACAACCCCAAGCCCGCCGACAACAGCGGTCGCACCAATGAGAAAGTAGCGACGCTGCTTATTGACCTCGTCACCACTCATCACGACGCTCCATCTACCAACCCCAAGACCGCGCGAAATTCTATCACACCGTAGCAGCGCTCCGGACGCCGAGGCGCCGCATTGAAGACCATTTATCTAAAGGGGCGCGCCTCAGACGCGAAGCGCGACACTCGCGCGGCAATGCGGCGCGACCTCGCCCGATGCGGCTATCGATGCGCGCGCAAATCCCTTCGGACAATCAACGTTTCGAGTATTGCGGACGCTTGCGCGCTTTTCGCAGACCAACTTTTTTGCGTTCTACTTCGCGTGAATCGCGCGTCAGGAACCCGGCACGGCGCAGTGGCTGCCGTAGCGCTTCATCGTATTGTACTAACGCTCTCGCGATGCCGTGACGAATCGCGCCCGCTTGCCCCGAACCACCACCGCCTTTGACCGTCACGTAAACGTTGAATCGGTCCGCAGCGTCAACGACGGCCAGCGGCTGACGCACGACCATACGCGCTGTCTCGCGACCGAAATATTCATCGAGCGTTCGCTCGTTGACTCTGATCTCGCCGTTCCCCGACGTCACAAAGACCCGCGCGGTTGAAGTCTTGCGTCGACCCGTACCGTAATGCTGACTGACTGCCATGAGTTAGATTTCCAACGTCTGCGGTTGCTGCGCGGCGTGAGGATGACTCGGGCCGGCGTATACCTTGAGTTTTCTGAACATCGCGCGACCCAACGGATTGTGGGGCAACATTCCCTTGACGGCCGTTTCGATGATGCGTTCAGGGTGTTCTGCCTGCAGCCGCGCGAATGCAACGCTCTTGATACCGCCCGGGTATCCGGTGTGACGGTAGTAGATCTTGTCCGTCAGCTTGCGCCCGGTCACCCGCACCTTCTCCGCATTCACCACGATGATGAAGTCGCCGGTGTCGACATTCGGTGTGTATTCGGGTTTGTGCTTGCCGCGCAATCGGTGCGCGATTTCGGTAGCCAACCGTCCGAGCGTGCGTTCCGCGGCGTCCACGACCAGCCAGTCGTGGCGAACATCTTGCGCACGAATACTCAGAGTTTTCATAGAGATATACTTAGAGCGGGGAATTTGCGAGCGCGAATGGTAGCTGAGCGCTCCGGCTTTTACAACAAATCTACCTGCTCAAGCGCGGTGCGTCCTCGACAGGTAGTCGCGCGAGCGCATTTCCCGCAGACGACTGCGGGTGCGCTCGAATTCGAACGCCAGCCGTGTCCCTTGATAAAGCGTCTCGGCTGGCGCCGCAGCCGAGACGATCAGCTTGACGTTGTGATCGTAGAACTCATCGACGAGGCTGATGAAACGTCGCGCCTGATCTTCGCTGCGCACCGTGAAGACAGGTACGTCACTGATCAGAACCGCATGATACAGGCGCGCAAGTTCGATGTAGTCGTTCTGGCTGCGTGGGCCGTCGCACACCGCGACGAAGTCGAACCACGCGACATCGTGCGCCGCGCGTCGGCAGCGTATCGAACGCCCCTCGATCTCGAGTTCGAGGTTCGTTTCGACGTTCGAATGGTCCGGTGCCAGCGCCGCGAACCGCTCCGCCAGCCACACGTCCGCATCCGCATCCAGTGGCTGGTGATAAGTCTGGGCCTGTTCGAGCAATCTGAGGCGGTAGTCCGTGCGACCATCCAGATTCAACACCTCATTGTGACGCTGGAGTAGTTCGATCGCCGGTAGAAATCGGCGCCGCTGCAAACCATTCTCGTACAGCGACTGCGGTGGAATGTTCGACGTGGTGACGAGCGTGACGCCGGCATCGAACAAATGCCTCAGCAGTTCGCCAAGAATCATCGCATCCCCAATGTCGGCAACGAAGAATTCATCGAAGCACAACACCCGCGCTTCTGCTGACAGTCCCTGCGCAACCGACTCGAGCGGGTCGGAGTTTCCCGCGAGCTGAGTGAGGTCGCGATGCACCCGGCGCATGAAACGATGAAAGTGCGTGCGGCGCTTCTCGTGAAATGGCAGGCAGTCGTAGAACAAGTCCATCAGGAAGGTCTTGCCGCGGCCAACTCCGCCCCACATGTACAGCCCTTCGACGAGGTCGCGACGCTCGCCGACCAGGCGCGCCTTCAGACGTCTCGTCAGAGAAGCTTCCTCAGCGCGCGCGTCAATCAGGCGTTTTGTCAGATCTTCGAGTCGCATCACGGCGGCGCGCTGCGCGGGATCGTCGATGAAGCCCGGCAGCGAAAGATATGCGGTGTACTGCTCGGCAAGAGTCATCGGGGCGTCGCGCGAAAAGACTGCACTTTACCGATCGGACCGCTGAAAACAATCGCAACTCCGATTCCAAATCCAATCGCACTCGGATGCGCACGTGACCGCTGCGGCGCTGTTAAACTGCGCCGTCCATGCTCCGCCAGCGCCACATCGAGCGGCACGTAGATGTCCCACATCGTTCGCTATCTGATGTTGGCGGCCTTCGTTGGAGGACTGCTGGGCCTCGCGGCCGTTGCGTGGATGCATCGGCCAATCTCGGCGAGTTCCGGGTTCGCCGACGCGGTCGACGCGGCCGAGCCGTCCGTCGTCAACATCTATTCCAGCAAGATCGTACCGTCGCGACTACATCCGATTTGCGATCTACCGCGCTATCGCGAACTGTGCGACGCGGCAAACGTCTCCAATCGCCACCTACAGAATTCGTTGGGTTCAGGTGTGATCGTGCGCAGCGACGGCTACATTCTGACCAATGCCCACGTCATCGCAGATGCCGACGAAATACTGGTGGCCTTCTTCGACGGCAGCACGACATCCGCCCAAATCGTCGGCACCGATCCGGAAACCGATCTCGCGGTGATCCGCACCAACGCGACCGGCATGAAACCGATCGAGGTCGGTTCGTCCGCCGACGCGCGTGTCGGCGATGTCGTGCTGGCCATCGGCAATCCGTTTGGAATCGGTCAAACAGTCTCCATGGGAATCATCAGTGCCAAAGGACGCTATGGACTCAGCAGCAGTCCGTACGACGATTTCCTGCAGACCGATGCGGCCATCAACCCGGGCAATTCGGGTGGTGCATTGATCGACGTGCACGGCCGCCTGATCGGAATCAACTCGATGTTCTACAGCCGAACCGGTGGCTCGCAAGGCATCGGCTTCGCCGTTCCCGCCAAACTGGCGCTCGCGATCCTGGACGAGATCATCGTCGAAGGTCGCGTCATTCGGGGCTGGCTGGGCATCGAAGTCAGCAACAGTGGCGTCGCACCGGGCCATGTTGGTCTCGCCATTGCCAGTGTCGTCAGCGACAGCCCCGCGGCGAAGGCGGGGCTCGAACGCGGTGACGTGATCGTCGCAGTCAACGACCGGCCGGTGCTCAGCCCCCGCATCGTCACGCGTCAAATCGGCGTCGCCGAACCCGGCAGCGACGTCAAGTTGAGGATCCTACGGGAAGGCGAGCAATTCGAAGTGCATGCCACAGCGGGTTTGCGTCCACCGCCGACATGACCCGGCAACATCAACGATTGTGATCGATACCGGCGACGCGCGCCGCAGCTGAACGCGCATGCGCATCCAGGCCTTCACCGTCGGCAAGCGTAGCAGCAATCCGGCTCAACGCCGCTGCACCATGAGGCGAACACCGGATCAACGAGGTCCGCTTCTGGAAATCGTAAACGCCGAGTGGTGATGCGAATCGCGCGGTGCCAAATGTCGGCAGCACATGACTCGGCCCCGCCACATAGTCGCCGAGCGCTTCGCTCGTTGCGGCTCCGACGAATATTGCGCCGGCATGCCGAATGCGTGGCAGCAGTGCATCCGGGTCCTCGACCGCCAGTTCGAGATGCTCGGGCGCGATGCGATTGGATATCGCGACCGCCTCGTTCAGATCGCGGGTGCGAATCAATGCGCCTCGGCGGCGAAGCGACTGCCTGATCGTCTCGTGCCTCGACAAGCTCGGTAACAACTGCCGCATTGATGCATGCACCGCATCGAGATGCGCGGCATCTGGCGACAATAGGATTGCCTGCGCCGCGGCATCGTGCTCGGCTTGCGAGAACAGGTCCAACGCCAGCCATTCGGCTGGCGCCGATCCATCCGATATCACCAGTATTTCACTCGGCCCGGCGATTACATCAATACCGACCGGACCGAACACCATTCGCTTTGCCGCTGCCACGTACGCGCCACCGGGCCCAACGATCTTGTCAACCCGCGGAATCGACTCGGTACCGAACGCCAGCGCGGCGATTGCCTGCGCCCCGCCGATGCAGAACACTCGACTGACCCCGGCGATGTGCAACGCCGCAAGCACCAACGGATTGCGTATCCCGTCCGGCGTCGGCACCGTGACGATGATCTCACCGACCTCGGCAACGCGCGCCGGAATCACCGTCATCAGAACGGTCGACGGATACGCCGCCTGGCCACCCGGAACATAAACGCCGACTCGATCGAGCGGCGTCACGCGATTGCCGAGTCGATTGCCCAACGCGTCGGTGAACTCGAAGCCCATGTGGCGTTGCGCTTCGTGGAACATGCGAATCCGTCGCGCTGCCTGATCGAGCGCCTCGCGTTCCGATTCGGGCAGCGCCCGCGCACACGCAGCCAGTTCCGCCGGCGCGAGTTCGAGTTCAGAGATACGGGTACAACTCAGCCGATCGAATCGTTTCGTGTACTCGAGCAGGGCCGCATCGCCGCGATTCCGAACGGCCTCGACTATGTCGGCCGTCGCGCGCACCACCGCGTCGCTCTCGGATACATCCCACCGTGTCAATGCCCCCAGAGCCGCATCGAAATCGGCATCGGTGCTCGCCAGACGGCGAATGTCTACTTCAACCATTGCCGCGCCCGCGCGCCTCGACAACGCGAGCCAGACGCGCAAGCAGAGCTTCGATCTCGTCGAAACGCAGTTTCAACGATGCTCGATTCACGATGACGCGGGCGCTGACGTCCGCAATCACTTCGCGCGCCTCGAGTCCGTTGGCTACCAACGTGTTCCCCGTCTCGACGATATCCACAATGCAATCCGCCAGCCCCATCAACGGCGCGATCTCCATCGCTCCGGACAGTTTGATGACCTCGACCTGACGACCCTGCTCTGCGAAGTACCGCTTGGCGACGTTCACGAATTTCGTTGCGACACGAAGTGAGCCGCCATCCAGGCAGGCGCCGATCGGGGCGGCCGTCATGATGCGGCACGGGGTGATTTTCAGATCGAGACGTTCGTAGAAGCCCGTGCCGCCGTATTCGAGCAGCGTGTCTTTGCCAGTGATGCCCAGATCGGCCGCACCGTACTCGACATACGCCGGTACGTCATCGCCACGAACAACGACGAGTCGCTGCCCCGCTCGGGTCGCGAACACCAGCTTGCGGCTCCCGGAGACTGTCTCAACGGGCGTCACGCCCGCTTCGTCGAGCATCGACAGACACTCTTCGAGAATTCGTGCCCCGCGGTTCAACGCAATCGTCAGCGGCTTCTTGTCGGAGGTTTTTCTCATCAACGGCTGCCGTGCGCGTCAGCGTCCGTGCAGGCGTTGGACGCGCGCACCGAGTTGCGTGAGCTTTTCCTCTATGCATTCGTAACCACGATCGATGTGGTAGATGCGATCCACCAACGTCTCCCCTTCGGCGACCAGCCCGGCCACAACGAGACTGAAGGACGCGCGAAGATCCGTGGCCATCACCGGTGCGCCCTTCAGACGCGCCACACCGGTGACAATCGCAGTGTGGTTGCCGTCGAGCGCAATTCGGGCACCGAGGCGATTGATCTCGGGCACGTGCATGAAGCGGTTCTCGAAGATCGTCTCGATCACCCGACTGGTGCCTTCGGCAATCGCATTCATCGCCAGAAACTGAGCTTGCATGTCGGTGGGAAATGCCGGGTAAGGCGCAGTTCGAATATCAACGGCGCGAGGCCGTGCACCCTTCATGTCGAGTTCCAGCCAATCCTTGCCCTCGCTCAACGTCGCGCCAGCCTCTGCCAGCTTGATCAACACCGATTCCAGGGTGTCGGGGCGTGTATCCTTCAGGCGAACGCGCCCGCCTGTCGCTGCCGCGGCGATCAGATAGGTCCCGGTTTCGACACGATCCGGCATCACCCTGTGGCGGCAGCCATGCAACGCCTCGACGCCTTCGACAACGATCGTTGCGGTGCCCTGCCCTTCGATCCGCGCGCCCATTGCAATCAGACACTCCGCGAGGTCGACGATCTCGGGTTCGCGTGCGGCATTCTCCAGCACGGTGGTCCCGCGAGCGAGTGTCGCCGCCATCATCAGATTCTCGGTTCCGCCGACGGTGGTGATGTCCATCAAAATGTGCGTGCCGCGCAGCCGGCCCGGCGCTTTTGCGATCACGTAGCCGTCCTCGACACGTATGTCCGCACCCAACGCCGTGAGGCCCTTCAGATGTTGATCCACTGGCCGAGCGCCGATCGCGCAGCCACCCGGCAACGAGACCTCCGCCCGACCGTGGCGCGCCAGCAACGGCCCCAGCACCGTGAAAGACGCGCGCATCGTCTTGACCAGATCATACGGTGCGCGATAACTGTTCAGCGCTGCACTGCAGACGCTGACGTTGAGCTTCGCATCGACCATGACCTCGACGCCGAGACTGCCGAGCAGTTCGATCATCGTGGTGACGTCCTGCAAATGCGGAACGTTCGCAATCACAACCGGATCATCGGAAAGCAGGGTCGCGGCGAGTATCGGTAGCGTGGAATTCTTGGCGCCCGACATGCGCAGTTCGCCACGTAGCGCGTGGCCGCCCTCGATCAGCAGCCTGTCCATCAGCCCCGTTCAGCCGGCGTATGAGCCCGAATCGTAACTGCATGCAGCGCACCATCGCGAATCAGTTCGGCGATCGCCCCATAGACCAGCTGTTGTTTGGCGACCCGGCTCATGCCCTCGAATGCGGGGCTGACGACGACGACTTCCATGCGGCTCGCGTCGCCGTGTGCGGTCACGTCCGACGGCACAATGGCCTTCGCAACCCGTGCTTGCACCTCGTCCGCGATCACGCCGCCGCTCCCGCCACGGGCAATACGTCGTCGAGGCCGGTGAACTCGATCAAATTCGACACGAGCGGTGGCACGTCGACGAATCGGATGTCTACCCCCGTGTGGCGCGCACGGCGCATCCACACCAGCATCAGGCTGACGAGAACACTATTGCCGTTGCTGATGTCCGCGAGCGAGACCTCGATCGTCTGTGCGGCCGCCGACGCGTCCGTCTGTTGCGCCTTCTCGGTTTCGGCTTCGGCGAATACAGCGTCGAGCAAGGCCCGCGACTGTTTGGCGTTCATCAAAGTCGGCGAGCCAGAGACGCGGTGGTGGTTCGGATCGCTC
The DNA here is from genome assembly GCA_963812255.1 of uncultured Gammaproteobacteria bacterium. Classification (GTDB taxonomy): domain Bacteria; phylum Pseudomonadota; class Gammaproteobacteria; order Pseudomonadales; family Azotimanducaceae; genus DATJGR01. Next base: position 1,314,835 of record CAWEUM010000005.1, read on the forward strand.
GAGGTCAGCTGCAACATCACTCGCCTCCGCGGGTCGACTCCGCCGAACCCTCTTGGACGCCTTTCGGCGAACCTTCCTTCGCCGGATTGATGTGCGCGATCGTTTCGCCCCAGTGATCGATGACTTCATCCAGACTGTGATGGTTTTCCGGCGCTTGCATCGCGCTGGAGAATTGATTGCGGTATGTCAAACCGATGTTGATGCCGTTGATGATGATGTTGTACATCCGCCACGAACCGTCGCTGCCGAGGCGCATCGAGTAAATCACCGGATAGACCTTACCTTCCTTGGAATGGACTTCCATCCTCACGCTGTCCCGATCGGGTTGCGCAGGCGGTCGATCCGCCGGCAGCACCACGATCTTCTCATCACCGAAGTCGAGCAGCGCTTTGCCGTACGTCCGGATCAATCCGGCTTTGAATGTTGCTTCGAACTTGTCGCGTTGCTCTGGTGTGGCGCGCTTGTAGTACACCGCCATCACGCCCCGCGAAAACGTGTCGAAATCGATCGTCGGGTCGAGCACCCTCTCCACTTCCGAATAGAAGCGATCCGGGTCTTTGTCGAAGTACGTCTTACCGTCTTGGATCACTTGGATCAGCGAGTCCGCCGTCTGACGAATGATCACACGAGGGTCAGTTGCCGCACTGCAAGTCAATGCGATGGCGAGCGCCGCGACGCCAAACAGAAGATTGGCCTTGCCCATCATTTGGACCCTGATTTCGTCAGAAAGTCGCCGATCAGATTTTCCAGTACCAGCGCACCTTGCGTGTTCGTGATCGTGTCACCGCTCTTGAGCAGCTTGTCTTCGCCGCCCGGAATCAGGCTGATGTACCGCCCACCGAGAAATCCTTCGGTCTGAATGCGCGCGCCGGTGTCGACGGGCAGGTCTTTGACGTCGTCGCTGATCTCCATCGTGACGATGGCCTCTCCCAGCGCACTATCGACGCCGATCTTCGAAACCCGACCGATCGTCACACCGGCCAGGCTCACTTTCGAGCGCACACGCAACCCCGCCACGTCGTCGAACTTCGCCTTCAGAATGTAGACCCCGGTCGCGCTTCCGACATCGACGCCACTGACACGGAAGGCAAGAAATACCAGACCCAGAATCCCTGCGAGGACAAAGGCGCCGACGCTGATTTCGATCGTGCGCATCCGAATCAATTGAATTCTCCGTACATCACCAAAGTGAGAATAAAGTCGAGGGCCAAAATGGCAACGGACGAATACACCACCGTCTTGGTCGTGGCGCTGCTGATGCCCTCGGCAGTCGGCGTCGCATCATAACCTTGAAATACCGCGATCCAACTGACGACCATCGCGAACAGAATCGCCTTGACCATGCCCTTGCCGACGTCTTCCCAGATCTCCACGCCATCGTGCATGCCTCCCCAGAATCCACCGGGGTCGACGCCGAGCCAGTCGACGCCAACGACCGACGATCCCCAGATCGCCACCGAGTTGAAGATCAACGTCAACAGCGGCATACAGATCATGCCCGCCCACAGGCGAGGTGCAACGATGCGATGCAGCGGATCGACGCCCATCATTTCCATGCTAGAGAGTTGATCTGTGGCTTTCATCAAGCCGATTTCCGCCGTTACCGCAGATCCGGCACGGCCGGCAAACAGCAGTCCTGTCACCACGGGTCCCAGTTCGCGCAACAGCACCAACGCAACGCCGAGCCCCACGGACTCCTGGGCACCGACCCGTGCCAACTGCGTGTACCCCTGCAACGCAAGCACCGCGCCGATGGAAAACGCCGACAGGACGATGATGATCAGCGACAGCACGCCGATCTGGTAGATCTGCTTCATCAACAAAGTCAGATCACCGCGTCGCGGCAGACCCGCCAGCGACTGAAACCAGACCAGCGCGGCGCGGCCAAGTGCCCCGATCCAATCAAGCGCCCACTGGCCCAACAGCCGCAGGTACCGCAGCATCAAGCGTCTCCCAGGACGTCGTCGAGAAACGGGTCCGCCGGATAGTGAAACGGTACCGGGCCGTCCGGCGACCCCAGCATGAATTGCCGCACCATAGTCGAAGAATGATCGCGCAACTCGTCTCCGGTGCCCTTACCAATCACGCGTCCGTCAGAAATGATGTAAATCTGGTCGGCGATGCTCGACGTTTCGTGGATATCGTGCGAGACGACCAGGCTGGTCATCGCAAGCGCCTCGTTCAAACCGCGGATCAGCGACACCAGCACGCCCATCGCAATTGGATCCTGCCCGGTGAACGGCTCGTCGTACATGATGAACTTCGGATCGAGCGCTATCGTGCGCGCGAGTGCAACCCGGCGCGACATGCCGCCCGAGAGCTGGGACGGCATCAGATCGCGCGCGCCGCGCAAGCCGACCGCATTGAGCTTCATCAGGACGAGGTCGCGGATCATCTCATCGGGCAGATTGGTATGGACACGCAACGGGAAGGCGACGTTCTCGAACACCGTCAAGTCCGTGAACAGCGCTGATGACTGAAACAACATCCCCATGTTGCGCCGAAGCTCGAACAACTCACTTCGCGACAGAGACGGCACGTCGAGGCCGTCTACGATCACCCGACCGCTGTCGGGCCGGATCTGGCCACCAATGATTCGCAGCAGGGTCGTCTTGCCGGTCCCACTTGGGCCCATCAACGCGGTTATCCGCCCTCGCGGCACCACCAGATCGAGGCCGTCGAAGATTATCCGGTCGCCACGAGAAAATCGCAGGCCTTCGATTTCGATGAGATTGTCGGTCACTTGAATGTGGCGGCCTGGCTGCTCGGCAAATATTCGGCGCGGCGCAACTATACCATCGCTCGCGCATGCTGCTTGCGCGCCTCCCAACCCTACGGAGGGGCGCCCCATCCACCGCGTTGAAGCTATGGGACGTCGCGCCTTGCAATCGGATAGGGGCAACACATTTAATCCAACGACCTTGACCGCGGCTCGACCTACAGTCCCATACTGGCCCTACGATCAAAAGTGTCTGCCGAAATGAATTACCCCAAGCCGATCCTCGAGCTGGCGCGTGCGGTGCGTTTGCTGATTCTCGATGTGGACGGCGTGCTGACCGACGGCCGGTTGTACTATGCCGACGATGGCGAAGAGTCGAAATCGTTCTGCACCCAGGACGGCGCGGCCATCAAGATGCTGGGCGACACGGGCGTGCTGATCGCGATCATCACCGGACGCCGCTCCAAACTCGTCGCGCGCCGCGCGGCCGAACTGGGTATCCAACATCTGTACCAGTGCGCTTCGGATAAAGCACGCGCCCTGGAAGAGCTGATTCTCCATACCGGCATCGACCGGCCGAACATCGCCCACGTCGGCGACGACCTGGGCGACCTGCCGCTGTTCAATCGTGTTGGCGTAAAGTTCTCCGTGCCCTCCGCGCATCCAGAAATCATCGAACGCGCCGACTACGTGACACATGCGCCGGCGGGGCTGGGTGCGGTGCGCGAGGTGTGTCACCTGCTGATGGTCGCGCAAGATACCTGGGCGGCCGCCCTCGGTCGCTACGACACATGAATCGCTGGTCCTGGCTGCTGGTGATCTTCGGGTGTCTCGCGTTGCTGGTTTCACTCGGCGACTGGAAGCACATCGACGTCACCACCAGCGAACGTCCGGCCGCGGCCGGCGAGCCCGATCTGTACATGGAGAAAGCGACCATCACGCAGTACGGCGATGACGGTGCGGTGCGCTATCGCCTGGTATCGGCGGAAGTTCGGCACTACGAGGAAGATCGTATTACCCGACTGATCACGCCAACAATGACGCTCTTTCGCGCCCCCCAACCACCCTGGTTTGCAAGATCTGATCAAGGGTACGTTCGAGATACGGACGATGCCGATGGAAAGACCGACGAAATCATTTTTCTGCGCGACGACGTACATCTGATTCAGAGGGAACCGAATCGAATCGAGATTACGTGTTCGAGTTTGCATGTCTATCCGAGTCGCCAATTCGCCGAGACGGACCAACCTGTTATCATCGACACGAACTCCGGACGCACCTTTGCGGTGGGCATGTCCGGCGATCTGAACGCCAGTCTCCTGAAGCTGTCATCGAGCACCTCTGAAAGGGTTCATACGATTGTTATGCCGGGCCAGTTCAAGCGTGCCACGACAACGCAGCCATAAGCGCGCCAAAGGCTTCGCCAACGGGCTCGCAATGGGCGCATCGATCGCAATGCTGTGCGTTGGTGGCCTGGCGTGGGCGCTTCCGGAAGATGCGCAGCAGCCAATTCACATCCATTCGGACTCGGCGGAGCTGGACCAGAACAAGAGCGTCGCCGTTTATCACGGCTCCGTGCGGATGGAGCAGGGCACGATGAAGGTCACCGGCGACACGATGACTGTGGAGCTGAAGGATCAGCTCGTCGTGCGCATCATTGCCGAAGGCAACCCCGCGCACTATCAGCAGCAAGTGAAGCCGAATGAATCCAAGGTATTTGCGGACGCGAAGAAGATCGTCTATTTCACTCAGGAAGAACGCGTCGAACTCACGGGCAACGCATATCTGACCCAAGACAAGAACGAATTCACTGGGGAGCTGATCAAGTACAACGTACGTGAAGGTAAGGTAGATGCCCAGGCAAACGGGCAAGGCAACGTGCAAATGATCCTGCAGCCCGCGGCGCTGAAAAAGCAGCAGGCACCCAAGAAGCAGAATCCGCCGCAAACACCCGCGCCGCCCTCGCCTGCAGACAAGACGCCGCCAGAGAAGACGCCTTAAGTGTCACAGCTCGTCGCCCAGCATCTCGAAAAACACTACGGAACGCGCACGGCAGTGGCGGACATCAGCCTGTCGGTGGCGCGCGGTGAGATCATCGGTCTGCTCGGTCCGAACGGCGCGGGCAAGACCACCAGCTTTTACATGATCGTCGGCCTGATCAAAGCGGACGCCGGTGTGATCGAACTCGACGGTCAACCGATCACCGGCAAACCGATGCACGAACGCGCTCGCCTCGGTGTCGGTTATCTGCCACAGGAAGCCAGCGTATTTCGAAAGCTCAGCGTCGCGGACAACATCCTTGCGATCCTCGAACTCAAGCGCGATCTGTCCAAAGCCGATCGTCGGGGCCGGCTCGAACAACTGCTCGACGAGTTCCACTTGCAGGGCGTTCGCACGCAGATCGGCGAGCGCTTGTCAGGTGGCGAACGGCGCCGGGTGGAAATCGCACGCGCGCTGGCCAGCGAACCGAAATTCATTCTGCTCGACGAGCCGTTCGCCGGCGTCGATCCGATCTCGGTCGGCGAAATCAAGGCGATGATCCGCGATCTCGCGCAGCGCAAAATCGGCGTGCTGATCACCGATCACAACGTCCGCGAGACGCTCGATATCTGCGATCGTGCCTATATTGTCAGCGAGGGACACATCATCGCCGATGGCGATACCGACGCCATACTGTCGAACGAGAAGGTGCGCAGTGTATATCTCGGCGCGCAATTCCGACTGTGAGCGTGACGCCTGACATATGAAACAGTCACTCTCGATCAAGATCGGCCAATCGCTGACGATGACGCCGCAACTGCAGCACGCTATTCGCCTGCTGCAGCTGTCGACCCTGGACCTGAAGCTGGAAATCCAGCAAGCGGTGGAATCGAATCCGATGCTGGAACTCGTCGAAGACGAGGACGACGACATCGAGGCGGACGCGTCGACTCTGGAAGACGAATCGCAAATCGCCGACACGGACGAATTTCGGGAACTGGCCGGCGAAGGCGACTCGCTCGTCGAACAGATGCCGGAAGAACTACCCGTCGACAGCTCCTGGGACGATGTCTTTCAAGCTGCGTCCGCAACGCCAACGGGCGCCGATGACGACTTCGACGCAACGCAGCGCAATAGCAACGAAGAATCGTTGCAGGATCATCTGCTCTGGCAGCTGAATCTCACGCCGATGACGGAGCGCGACCTCGCCATCGGCCGCGCAGTCATCGACGGCGTGGACCGTGACGGGATGCTCATCGCAACCGTCGAGGAGATCGTGTCGGGTTTTCCGATCGAAGCCGACATCGAAACCGATGAAGTGGTCGCCGTGCTCAAGCGCATCCAGCAGTTCGATCCGCCCGGCGTTGCCGCGCGCGACCTGCGCGAATGTCTGCTGATCCAGCTCAACCAATTGAGCGACCATACCGAATGGGTCGTCGAGGCACGCACGCTCGTCGCAGAACATCTGGATTTGCTCGCCGCACACGATCTGCCGGCACTTATACGCAAGACACGCCTCGACGACGACGCGTTACGCAGCGTCATCGCGTTGATCAGATCGCTCAACCCCCGTCCCGGTACGTCACTCTCCGTCGACGAAACCGAGTACATCGTTCCCGATGTATTGGTCAGACGGCACCGAGACAAATGGCTCGTGGAGTTGAATCCGGACACCGCACCCCGCGTTCGCATCAACACCCAGTATGCCAATCTGATCCGGCGCGCCGACTCCGGCGACGCGAATACCTACCTGCGCGACAACCTGCAGGAAGCGCGCTGGTTCCTGAAGAGCCTGATGAGCCGCAACGAGACGCTGCTGAAGGTTGCCACCAAGATCGTCGAGCACCAGCGCGGCTTCCTCGAATACGGCGAAGAAGCGATGAAGCCGCTGGTGTTGCACGACATTGCAGACGCGGTCTCGATGCACGAGTCGACCATTTCACGGGTCACGACGCGCAAATACATGCACACACCGCGCGGCATTTTCGAATTGAAATACTTCTTTTCGAGCCACGTCGCAACCAGCACCGGCGGCGAAGTTTCGAGCACAGCGATCCGCGCGCTGATCAAGAAGCTCACTTCGGAAGAGAATCCGCGAAAGCCGTTGAGCGACAGCAAAATCACGGCGATACTCAAGACTCAGAAGATCAACGTAGCGCGGCGCACGGTTGCCAAATATCGCGAGCTACTCTCGATTCCCCCATCGAACGAACGCAAACGTCTGGTTTGATCGTTCCCGTTGTCCCACTTGGTCCCACTTGCCCATTCCAACGCTTCCCCGGTCACGAGGAGAACGCCCATGCAGTTGAACATTAGCGGCCATCACATCGACGTCACTGATTCGTTGAATCACTACGTCACCAGCAAATTCGCACGATTGGAACGCCACTACGATCACATCACCAACGTTCACGTCGTGTTGTCGGTCGAGAAACTCGTGCAAAAGGCCGAAGCAACCGTTCACACCAGCGGTGCCGAGTTGTTCGCCGACGCAATCTCCGAAGACCTCTATGCCGCCATCGATGCGCTGATCGACAAACTCGACCGCCAGATCGTCAAGCACAAGGAAAAGAAGCGCGACAATCAACGCGGTCACGTCTGACGCCGCGATCGGTGCGGCGATGAGGGATCTGCCGACGTGAAGCTGGTGATCATCAGCGGGCGCTCGGGCTCGGGCAAAAGCACCGCGCTGCACGTGCTCGAAGACGCCGGATTCAACTGCATCGACAATTTTCCGGTTGGCCTGTTGCCGGCGCTGGTCCACACCACGTTGCGTGATCCGCAGCAGCATGGCCAGCGTATGGCGGTCAGTATCGATGCCCGCAATTCAGCCGCCGACCTGAAGCGTTTCCCCGAGATTCTGCTGTCGCTCGATCGCATGGATCTCGATTGCGAGGTGATCTATCTCGACGCGCTCGGACCCACCCTGGTCAAGCGATTCAGCGAAACGCGAAGGCGCCATCCGCTTACGAACGAATCCACAGACCTGCGCCAAGCCATCGAAGCAGAGCACGAACTTCTCGCCAGCATTGCCGACCTCGCGGATCTCGTGATCGACACCACACAACTCGCAACCCAGGCGCTCATCGATCTGATCAGCGTGCGGATTGCTACGAAGACGACCTCCGGGCTATCGCTGCTGTTTCGTTCATTCGGATTCAAATTCGGCATTCCGGTCGACGGTGATCTGGTGTTCGACATCCGCTGTCTACCGAATCCGCACTACGTGCCGGAACTGCGGCGCTTGACCGGCAAGGATGAGGCGGTGCGTGCGTATCTCGAGGCCGACACGGACGTACTTGCGATGTACGACGATATCCGACGTTATCTCGAAACCTGGTTGCCCAAATTCGAGCAAAACAATCGCATCTACATGACGGTGGCGATCGGTTGCACGGGCGGGCAACATCGCTCCGTATACATGGCTGAAAAACTCAGTCGCCATTTCCGCACCACGATTCCCAATGTTCTGGTGCGCCATCGCGAGTTGGAACAACGAATCTGATCGGCAGAAATTGATGCAAGAGCGCAACGTCACGATCATCAACAAGCTGGGGCTCCACGCGCGGGCCGCGAGTAAGCTCGTCAATGTCGCAAAGCGCTACGGCTCGAAGATTGAAGTCGTGGACTCCGCCAAGACGGTCGATGGCAAAAGCATCATGAGCATCATGTTGCTCGCGGCGGCGCAGGGTACAGAGATCATTTTGCGGATCGAGGGCGAAGACGAGGTCGATGCGATGCGCGCAATCACCGACCTGATCGCCGACCGGTTCGGCGAAGGGGAGTGACCGCACAGGTATTAGCCAGCCGCGACCGTCATGCCTTCGACGAGCAGTGAACCCGTCACGATATTGCCGCGGTGATCCGGATCGTCGCCGATTCCCGACAGCGATCCATACATATCTGCCAGATGGCCCGCTATTGTGATCTCATCGACAGGGTGCACGATCTCGCCGTTGGCAATCCAGAATCCCGCCGCGCCACGGGAGTAATCGCCGGTCACGATGTTGACGCCCTGGCCGATCAGTTCGGTGACGAGCAGTCCCTGCGCGATGCCGCCGATCAACTCGCCGATCGGTCGTCGCGGTCCCTCCACACGGACGTTGTGCACACCACCAGAGTTGCCGGTGGACGACATGCCGAGGCGCCGCGCCGAGTAGCTGCCGAGCACGTACGAAGCGATCTCGCCACGTTCGATGAATGCTTTGTCGAACGTGGCGACGCCGTCGCCATCGAACGCGGCGCTGCCGGGTGCGCGCGGAAGCAGCGGCCGCTCAATCACGGAGAATCCGTCGGGCAATAGCTTGCGGCCCAACGAATTCGTTAGAAAGGATGCATTGCGATACAGGGAACCGCCGCTCAGCGCGCCGATCAGATGCCCGATCAGACTCCCGGCAATCTCCGCCGAAAACAGCACCGGATAACGGCCAGTCTTGATCGGTCGTGCACCGAGTCGTGCCACCGCCCGCCGCGCCGCCTCGATCCCAACCCGATCGGGACTGTCCAGATCGTCTATCGAACGCGAAACGCTGTAGTAAAAGTCGCGCTGCATGCCTTGGCCGTCTTCGGCGATGACACCGCAGCTGACGCTGTGGCGCGTGCCAATGTGGCTGCCGAGGAAACCGGCGCTGTTGCCGTATACACGACAGAACCGTTGCGTCGAAACAGACGCGCCGTCCGTGTTTTTGATCCGACGATCGTGACCTCTTGCCGCCGACTCGGCTTCTCGTGCCATTGCCTCTGCGGTGGCGACACTTGTCGACCAGGGATGATCCAGATCGAGATCCGGGAAGACCCGCGCCATGAGAGATGCGTCAGCCAAGCCGTGACACGGGTCCTCCTCAGTAAAGCGCGCAATGTTGCAGGCGGCTCGGACAGTCTGCGCCACCGCCTCGGGTGTCGAGTCCGAGGTGCTGGCCGAACCTTTTCGCTTACCGAAATAGACGGTGATCCCGAACCCGCGATCGCGATTGAATTCGATGTTCTCGAGTTCCGAAAGCCGCACAGTCACCGATAGTCCAGCGTCTTCGCTAGCCGATACTTCCGCTGCATCGGCACCATTGTTGCGTGCTTGAGCCAGGATATCGGTCACCAGGGACTTCAGATCGGCCTCGTGATCGGTGGCTGCGACCAGATTCACCGTATCGTCCATATCTATCTCCTGACGGCGGGGTCTGACGAAATAGGGTCCGAGTGTTTTGGGTCGCAAAAGGCACTCTGACCCCCTTCCTCCCAACTCCCTGTGATAATTTGCGGCCGATGATCGACGAAGCACCCAGCAAATCCGCGCGCAAGCGTGATGCGCAACGCCTCAGAGCGCTGGGTCAGCAGCTCGCCGAGTTGAATGACGACCAGCGCGCGGCACTTCCGCTGCCGGAAACGCTGGCCGTTGCAATCACCGACTACCGGCGCATAGGCGCGCATGAAGCCAAGCGCCGACAGGCGCAATTCATCGGCCGTTTGATGCGCGAAATCGACGTGACCGCGATTGAAAACGCGCTGGCGGATCTGGCGCGCACCAGCGCTGCGGCGCGCTTTGCCCACCATGAAACCGAGATCTGGCGCGACCGACTGATCGCAGAAGATGTGGCGCTGGCCGAATACGTGGGGGCGCATCCGACGGTCGATCGAACACAGCTGCGAAAGATGATCCGCCGCGCACGCAAACACGTCGACGATCCGACCGCGTTTCGCGCGCTGTTTCGATTTCTGCGCGATCATGCGGTGAATCACATTGCCGATCCTGATGATTCAGTGCCGCCAACGGTTACCTGATCGATCCGCAACGTCGGCTGACCGACGCCGACCGGTACCGACTGACCATCCTTGCCGCACACGCCGACGCCTTCGTCGAGCGCAAGATCGTCGCCTACCATCGATATCCGGGTCATGATTTCGGGTCCGTTTCCGATCAAGGTCGCGCCCTTCACCGGGCGAGTGACGCGACCGTTTTCGATCAGGTACGCCTCCGTCGCCGAGAAGACGAATTTGCCCGAGGTGATATCGACCGAGCCGCCACCGAAATTGACGGCGTACAGGCCGCGGTCAACGCTGGCGATGATCTCTTCGGGTGCGTGCGCGCCCGCCAGCATGAAGGTGTTGGTCATCCGCGGCATCGGCGCATGTGCGTAGGACTGCCGCCGTCCGTTGCCGGTAGGCGCGGTCTTCATCAATCTGGCGTTGAGCCGATCCTGCAGATAGCCCTTCAACACCCCGTTTTCGATCAATACCGTACGTTGCGATGGCGTGCCCTCGTCGTCCACCGACAACGAGCCGCGTCGGTTGGGCAATGTGCCATCATCGACGACCGTGCACAGCGGCGACGCAACTCGTTCGCCGATCCGGCCACTGAACGTGGATGTACCTTTGCGATTGAAGTCGCCCTCGAGACCGTGCCCCACCGCCTCGTGCAACAGCACACCAGGCCAACCCGGACCGAGCACGACCGGCATCGGTCCCGCCGGTGCACCCACCGCCTCGAGACTCACCAGACCCGTTCGAACTGCTTCGGCGACGAACTTCGACGCGTGAGAACCGGTGAGGAACCAACCCAGATCGCGCCGCCCGCCGCCACCGGAAGAGCCCCGTTCACGCCGCCCGTTCTGCTCGACGATGACGCTGATATCGAGCCGCACCAACGGACGCACGTCGGCGGACATCGTCCCGTCAGTAGTCACCACGAGGTGCGTCTCATGCGTGGCCGCGAGCCGGATCGTTACTTCCTTCACGCGCGCGTCGATGCGCCGCGCCTGCGCATCGAGTTCGCGCAGCAATCCAATCTTTGCGTCCTCGTCGAGCGACGCGATCGGATCCACAGGGTCGTAGCGCGGCACGGCGGATGCGCTCGTCAGCACACGATGCTCACCCGACCCACCGCCGCGAACGATGCCGCGCGCAGCGACTGTGGCTTCTTCGAGTGCGCTCAGCACGATGTCGTCCGAGTACGCGAATCCGGTCCGCTCACCACTGACGGCGCGCACCCCGACGCCACGATCCGCACTGAACGCACCTTCCTTGACGATGCCGTCCTCCATCACCCACACTTCGCTGCGTACCGATTGAAAGAACAGTTCGCCGGTATCGATGGCACGGCCCGCGAGTCGGCCGAGCAGGCGCTCGACGTCGGTCCTTGCCAATTCGGCACCGTCCCACAACTGCCGCTGCGCAACTTCGACGAGTTCGTTCATCTCGATTCCTTCTGCGATTGCCGACGTGCCTAAGTAGTACGCCAACGGTGAGTCTTGCAATTGTGCCTCACCATCTCAGTTGGCTTTCCCCTCGGTGCCTTTTTCTTGCGTACCTTTTTCTTTTGTACCTATCTCTTGGGTACCTTTGCCTTTTGCCGGCTGCTGCTCCGTAGGTGCGGCCTCGGCAGTCTTTTCCGACGGCTTGGACATCGCCTTCGGAAATACCTCCTGAAAATCCACTTTTGGATTCTGCAGCGTTCCGCTGACTTTGTACTTGGCACTCGACATCTTATCGATCTGATTGCGAAGCAACCGTTCGCCAAGCAGGACAGCGCCGGCCGCGACCGGATTCACGAAGCCCAGATAGGCTGCATACCAAGGCAAACTGGAACTGACCGGCAATGTAACGATCATTTCATTGTCGAGCACCCCGGTGAGCAGATTGACCGTGCCATTGATCCTGAAATCGCCCCCGGTCCCGTCAATGTCCAAAGGTTCGACGAAGCGGATCACGCCCTGATTCGCCATCACCGAGCCAGTGATCTCGTCGAAGGAGATCCCCTTACCGAATACGTCGGAGAAGTCGAGTGTCATGCGCTTCGCGATCGCGGCAAAATTCAGCAGACTGAAGATGCGCATGGCGCCCGAGCCCTCACCGAGATCGACGAAGCGCCCTTTTTCGGCCTTCACCGACAGCTTTCCGACAATCCTCGGTAAGGCAAAATTCAACGGTGATCCGAGCCAGTCGATGTCCGCATCGACATCGGTAGACGTTGTTTCGAGGCTTGGGGCGTAATTCCACTGTGGTAATACCTTGGCCAGATCGCCCGCGTGCAGCGTGCCCTTGAAATGTGTGCGGCTCTCATCCGTCGCGCTCCACTGCGTGCCCTCGGGACTTTCGATATGCAGCCCCTTGACGTCGGCGATCAGGTTCTCGACCGAGACACCGCGATCACTCTTACGCAGACCAAACCGCCAGGCGCCGAAGTTCTCGTCGCCGAGCACGATGCTGCCGACCGCTACGTCGAGATCGATGATCCCGTGTGGATCGAAGCTCTCCAGCGGATCGACTCCACCGCCCGGTTTACCGGCCGGCAGCTTCAGATACTGCAGATCGATCTTTGGCGGCGCATCGCTTCCCAATGCCATCGAGCCGGCGATGTTTGGGCTCGTCACCGAGATATCCAGTTCGCCAGAACCGTTCCGAGCGTCGACGACGACATCGTCGAACTCGAAGCTGTCGAACGTCACGCGGCCGATCTTGAACGCACTCATGGCCCACGGGAAGCTCGGGTAGAACTGTGTTTCGCCACCCCTCAGACGATCCGTCAGATCCAGATTGTCCAGCCCGCCCTCGACAGTGACGACATCTTCGTCGCCTTGCTCTACAGCCGCGTCCACGCCGAGACCGATACTGCCGCCTCGCACACTGCCGTCGTCGATTCGCAGCCATCCATCGGCGACGTTGCCCAGACCGAAGTCGAGTCGGTCGCTATCCCCAGCGAACGTCATCTTCAGCGTCGATGGTCGTACCTCTTCGGCGAGTTTTCCGAGCGGCGCGGGCAGCGCGAGCGCCACCCCCTGCAGATCCGACCGTAGGTCCAATATCGCCGGCTCGTTCGATCCCGGCCGGATTCGATATTCGCCTGTGTAATCGAATTCGCCGTCGGCCAACCCGGGATTGGGCACGGCACGCCAATCGGTGATCTGTTTCATCCCGGCCTTGCCGCTGAATTTGATCCGGACCTGCCCATCTTCCGACGCGACATCGAACCGCACCGGGTACTCGAACAATCGACCGGTGAGCGCGCGCCCTGTCACAGTAGTCGGATAGCTGTAACGCAGTTTGCCGCGCAGCGCGCCGAGTTCGATTTTCATGTCGCCGAGCCCGGCGGTGAGTCCGTTCAGATCGAATCGAAGATCTGCGTTCGGGGTGACGCCGCTCGCAATCGGGACCTTCAAGTCCGCGGCGCATTGGAAGGGTCCAGAAAATGACCAATCCGGCTTGACGAACGAGAGCCACGTCGACAACGGCGACGTATCGATGAGTTTTCGCAGCGCCGCACCATCGCCGGAACCGGTACCCCGAAAGTCGACGTACGCGACCGACTGCGGCAGAAAAACCGTTGCGTTGGCGAGGCTGAAACCCGCGAGATTACCCCTGTCGAAGACGCCGGTCGTACCGCGCGCGGTGTATGAGACGTGACCGGCGACGTCTGTGGCTGCCGGCCAGTCGGGGTGGAATCGCACTACGCCATCATGCATCACCACACTCAATTCCGCCTGGCGCATCGGCAAGCCTTCTATCGTGCGCAGGTGTCCGTGATAAACGAGGTCCGCCCGATCGACCTGGCCGCTGACGATGGCCTGATCCAATCCATCACGGAGGGCCTGTGGCAGTTCTCGCGGAACGAGCGCCAATGCCCCACGGCCGTCGATGTCGCGAACTCGCAGCGTCAGCAGCAAACGCTGCTCCAATACATCATCCGGCCGAGCGAACGCGAACGCCCCGTGCACACTCGACGAATCGAACGTGCCGACGAGGTCGCGCACTTGGACCGCGAGGTATCCCGGCACGAACCAAACCAGCACGGTACCTGCGATGTGGTCGAAATGTGTGGGTCGATCGAAATAGTCTAGAAACCCCAGCGCTACGTGGTTGCTGTTCAGGTTGACCTCGACGCTGTGCTCGGTGCCGGCGACGGTCGCGGCGCCATTGCGCACATAGGGAACGCCTTTAAAATTTTCAATGGCGAGATCGCTGATCGTCGCGACGTAGTCCAGATTGTGGTCGTCGATCCCGAAACGAGCCTGCATACCATCCACTCGACCACGCGGATTCAGACCGCCGAGCCACTCTTCCACTCCATGCACACTCGCAGCAGCGTCCCTGACAACACCGAGCACCGGCGCGGCGTCGAACGACGGCAGTGTGATGTCGACGTTGTTCCACCCATTCAGGCCCTTCTCGATCGCGACAACAGCGTTGTCGAGGCGCGCCGCGCCATGTCTGCCGACAATCGCCAATCGATCGAACACCAGGTTCCAGCGCAAACCCAGGCGTCCGGTGGAACCGCGGACGGAAAGATCAGCGGCTTGCAATGCGCCGGTCGAAAGCTGCAGGTCGCGCGCAGACAGCGTCAGCTGGCCCGTGCTGCTGCTGCCTGTGAACGACCAATGTCCCTGCAGCCGATCGATCCGCGCGCCGAACCCTCCGAGCGCAACGCCTAAGGCCGGATCCATCGTGAAGCTTTGACTCGCAACCTCGACCTCGCCGTATGTCGGCCGGCCGAACCATGCGTCCGACAGGTTGTAGGCCAGTTTCACGTCGCCGGCGCCGCCCCGTTCGACGTGGACTACGATCCCGCCCGAGTGACGCAAACCGGTATTCGCGAGTACGACGCGCGTTCGAACCTCACCGAGCGGAGTCAATGACTCCGCTTGGCCGCTCACAGCGGTTTCCGCGAAACGTATGAGCACGTCATCGAACATCAGTCCGTCACTGTAGCGAAGCAGATCCTCCACCCATCCGCTGCTGCCGGCGCCCTCGCCACCGCCTGTACCGAGCCGCCAGTGTCCGGAACTGTCGCGCACCGGTGCCAGATCGACGTGCGCGGCGGAGAGATGGCGTGCGATCAGCGTGCTGTGGAGCGCGCTCTCCAGCACGTCCACCTCCAATGTCACGTCGTTGGCGCTCCCACCGGCAAAGGTCAGGCGTCGTACGTGAACGATCGGATTCAACTGATGCCAACGGCCCTCGATGCCGGTGATTTCCACGCCGCGGCCGCGCAGCAGACTATTGATGCGCGGCTCGAGTTGCGGCAGCCACGCAACGATCACGCGTCCGGTTGCGGTGACGACCGCAAGCAGCACCGTCACGGCGATCAGCAACAACAGGACGGGACGCAGCAGCGCGCGCAAATTAATCCACGATCACAGAACCAGTTTGAGCTTCGACCGCTTTGGCACTGCTTGATTCACGCGGTCACACGCCCCTAACCAGTCACGCCCTGTATCAGGACGAGGTCGAACTGATCCGGACCGTAACTCGGCTCGACTTGAAATCTGATGGTCCGGCCGATCTGCTGCGCCACGCAAGCGACGTTGTCGCGCTCTTCGTCGAGTAGTCGATCTACCACGGTCTGCGAAGCCTGGACGAGCATATCGCCAGGCCATGTGCCACCGTTACGTTGGGCCGGCGCATGATTCGAAGCGGCCTGCTGTCGGGCGCTGCGCAGGATGGCGCGAAACACTTCAAGGCACACGGTCTCGGCCGTCTTGACGACACCCTGTCCACCACACGTCGGACAGCTTTCACAGACCTGCTGCCGAAGGCTCTCGCGGGTGCGCTTGCGGCTGATCTGCACGAGGCCGAGCTCCGACACGCCGGAGATCCGAATTCGCGCCGGATCCGCTTCGCAGGCTTTCTCCAATGCCCGCAACACCTGGCGGCGATGGTCTTCGTCTTCCATGTCGATGAAATCGACAACGACGATGCCACCGAGATTCCGCAGTCGCAGTTGCCGCGGCAGAATCGCCGCCGCCTCCATGTTCGTTCGGAAGACCGTGTCCTCCAGATTGCGCGCACCGACATAAGCGCCGGTGTTGACGTCGATCGTCGTCATCGCTTCAGTCTGCTCGATGACCAGATGGCCACCGGAACGCAGCGCAACCTTGCTCTGCAGCGCGCGTTCGATCTCGTCTTCGATGCCGAATCGATCGAACAGCGCAACACTCTCGTCGTAGAACTGTACGCGCTGCGCGTGTTCCGGCAGAAATTCCGCCACGAAGTCGCGTACGCGTTCGTAGGTCGCGCGGTCGTCGATCTTGACGGCGCGCAAATCCGGCCCGGCAAAGTCGCGTATCACGCGGGTGTGCAACGGCAGTTCCTGATACAGCAGCGCTGGCGCGCTGGCGCGCTGCCAGCGCTCTTCAACGCGATGCCATACGCGTTCGAGCACGTTCACATCGGCTTCCAGCAGTGGGGCCGCGACGCCTTCGGCCGCGGTGCGGATGATGTAGCCACGCGTTGCGTCACGCTCGAGCGCAAGCCGCGCCGTCTCCGTTGCCACCCGCAACCGTTCGCGCTCGCCAGGATCTTCGATTCGCTGCGATACCCCGACGTGGGAATTGAGCGGCATCAATACGAGATAGCGACTCGCGAGCGCAATGTTCGTCGTAAGCCGCGCGCCCTTCGTTGCGATCGGATCTTTCGCGATCTGAACGAGCAGCGCCTGACCTTCGTGGACCAGATCGCGGATATCCTTCTGCACCGGATCCGGTTCCGCCACCCCAATGCGCGGTGTATCGATGTCGCGCGCGTGCAGAAATCCCGGCCGACCCAGGCCGACGTTGACGAACGCCGCCTGCATGCCCGGCAGAATCCGTTCCACGCGACCGTAGTAAATGTTGCCCGTGAGACTGTAAGGCCCGGAACGTTGCAGGTGCATTTCGGCCAGTGTGTGATTCTGGACGAGCGCCACGCGAGTTTCGAACCCGCTGACATTGATGAGCAGCTCTTCGTCCATCGGCAACCTCACGCGCAACGATACTGCCAGGTGTCCACGCCGAAGGCCTGGAGCAACGCTTCCGTTTCAGCAAGCGGCAGACCCACGATGCCGCTGTAGCTGCCCTCGATGCGCTCCGCGAATATACCCCCAATGCCTTGGATCCCATAACCCCCGGCCTTGTCGCGCGGTTCGCCGCTGTCCCAATAGGCCCGGGCTTCAGCATGCGAGATGGTGCGGAAAGCCACGCGCGAGCGCGATAGCGCCAACTCGGATCGGGCCCCCAATACGATTGCAACCGCCGTCAGCACATCGTGGCTGCGGCCGGACAGCATCCCGAGCATCTCGAGCCCCTCGCTACGATCGGCGGGTTTGCCGAGCACTACACCGTCAATGGATACCACCGTGTCGGCGCCGAGTGCAGGGATCGACGCATCGCGCGCGGCCGTGTCCGCTTTCGTCCATGCCAAACGTCGCACCGTGTCCTCGACGGGTTCACCCTGCCGGCGCGTCTCGTCGATATCGAATGCTCTTACCGCAAAGACCAGGCCGAGTTGGTTCAATAGCGCAGCGCGACGCGGCGACGCGGAGGCCAGAATCAGTTGCGCGGGACGCTCTGGCGGCGATGGCATCGGTCACTCGACGGCAAATTGATATCGAATGCGGCGCAGCACCAACGCAGTCAACGGCCACGCAAGGGTGCTCATGACCGCCGGCATCAGGATCCACCACGATACCGCACCATCTCGAGCAAGCCATTGCGCGCACATTCGAATCAGTTCGGTGCCAAGCACCATCAGGAACACGACCGCACCCTGCTGAACGACCGAATACATCCGGAAGCGCTCGTAGAACGACCACGTCACGTACGTCAAAGCGGCAAGGCAGAAGCCGTTGACGCCGAGCGGATCCGCGTAGAGCACATCCACCAACAATCCGGTAATCCACGCGGAGATCATGCCGAAGCGATGCGGCAATGCCATCACCCAATAGAACACCACCAGAATGATCCACGCCGGGCGCAGCCATTCCAGCCATCCCGGCGCGCCCTGTGGCAAATGGAACACCGCGAGCAGCATGGCAACAGCAAGCGAGAGCAGAATCACCCAGCCGCCTTTGGTTGGATTCACTTCGAATCCTCCGTGGGCGGTTTCGTCGGTTCGGACGCTTTCGTCGATTCGGATGTTTCGACTTTGCTGCCGAACACCAGCAGCACGTGCCGGCTGCGGTCGAGCGCAGCCAGCGGCCGCGCGCTGACTTGCGCGTACGTCATGGAAGGATCGACGACCACGGAGACGACCTCGGCCACGGGATAGCCGGGTGGGAAATGTCCGCCGAGTCCAGAGGTGACCAGCACATCGCCAACACGTATGTCTGCGGTGATCGGAACGTATTCCAGTTCGAGCCGGTCCGGACGTCCCGTGCCGGCCGCGATGCTCCGGAAATCGTTTCGGTTGACCTGTACCGGCACCGCATGCGCGGCATCGATTATCAGCATCACCCGACTGGAGAATTGTGCAACCTCGACCACCTGACCGAACAGGCCATCCGCGTCGATCACCGCCTGACCGACGAAGACACCGGCATCGGCACCCTTGTCGATCTCGACCTGGTACGTGTTCGGAGTCGGCACAATGCCGATCAATTCGGCCACCAGGACCTGCGTGCCGAGCCGCGCGCGACTGCCAAGCAGTTGCCGCAGGCGGGTGTTCTCCTGCTGCAGCGTGACGAACTGCTGAGCAATCTGCGACAACTGAAGATTGCGCTGCATCAGCGCCGCATTCTCGTCGATGAGCGATCCCCGGGTAGAAAATGTCACGCTGGCCTCGCGGCTCACGCGATATGGACTTTCGGCGATGACGTAAATCGGACCGACGAGTGTTGCAAGCGCGGTACGCAGCGGCTGCAGCAAGCGCGAGTTCAGATCGATCGCAAGCAGCAGACAGGAAACGATCGCGAGCGCCAATAACAGATAGCCGGCGCCCGAATCGCGCAGGAATAGCGCCTTGATGAGAGCCTCAGTCCAGTCGGGACGGCAGCATCATAGCAGCCACTAGCGTCTTAGTCGGTGGACAGCAGGTCCGCGTTGCCGGCGCTGTCCATCAACTCGAGGGCTTTGCCGCCGCCGCGCGCAACGCAGGTCAACGGATCCTCGGCTATGACCACCGGCAATCCCGTCTCCTCCGCCAACAGCACGTCGATGTCCCGCAGCAATGCACCACCGCCGGTCAGTACCAGGCCCGTCTCGGCGATGTCGGACGCGAGTTCGGGCGGCGTCTGTTCGAGCGCACTCTTGACGGCCTGCACGATCATCGACAACGGCTCCTGCAGCGCCTCGAGAATCTCGTTACTGTTCAACGTGAAGCTGCGCGGTACGCCTTCTGCGAGATTGCGACCGCGCACATCGATTTCGCGGATGTCCTTCTGCGGATACGCACAACCAATCTCCTGCTTGATGCGCTCCGCCGTCGCTTCGCCGATCAGGCTCCCCTGGGTGCGACGCACATACGCCACGATCGCCTCGTCGAACCGGTCACCGCCGACGCGGACCGTGTCCGAATACACCACACCGTTGAGCGAAATGATCGCGATCTCGGTGGTGCCGCCACCGATGTCGACAACCATCGTGCCGATTGCCTCCTGCACCGGTAGACCCGCGCCGATCGCGGCTGCCATCGGTTCCTCGATCAGTCGCACGTCGCGCGCGCCCGCCGACAACGCCGATTCGCGAATCGCGCGACGCTCAACCTCGGTCGATTTGCACGGCACACACACCAACACCCTCGGGCTTGGTCGCATCCAGGCGTTTTCGTGCACTTTGGCGATGAAGTACTTGAGCATCTTCTCGGTGACGAGGAAGTCTGCGATGACGCCGTCCTTCAACGGTCGTATGGCGGTGATGTTGCCCGGCGTCCGCCCGAGCATCCGTTTCGCATCGAGACCGACCGCTGCAACGCTCTTCTGATTGTTCTGATGGCGAATGGCAACAACCGATGGCTCGTTCAGAACGATACCTTCGTCACGCACATAAATGAGCGTGTTGGCCGTTCCCAGATCTATCGCAAGATCGCGCGAGAACAGCCCGCGTATGTACTTGAACATCTATATGGGAGTCTTTTGGGAGGTGAATGGCGCCGCGCAAAACTCTAGCAACCACCGGGATTTTGGGCAAGGAACGATTGTGCTACCGTGCACGTTTTCCGCGAATTCCAGATGACCATCGACGAGCGCGACATCGACAAGCTCTGCGTCCTCGCGCGCCTCGCGCTCGATCCCAAAGAGCGCAGCAACGCACGTTTCGACCTCGACGCCATCATTCACATGATCGATTCGCTCGCGTCGGTGCCTACCGAGTCGGTCGAACCTCTCGCCCATCCGTTGGACGCAATCCAACGCATGCGTGCCGACGTGGTAACAGAACAGGTCGATCTGGATGCGTTCCAACGGATCGCGCCGGCGGCCCGCGACGGGTTGTACTGGGTGCCACGCGTCGTCGAGTGATGGCGGCGCCGGCCAATCCGTTCGCGACGCTCACGGACCTCGCCACCGCGCTGAGGCGCGGACAGTTTACGAGTGTGGAACTCGCGCGTTTCTATCTGGAACGGATCGAGCGTCTCGATGATCGTTTCAACTCCTTCATCACGGTGACCGCCGAGCGCGCGCTCGCGCAAGCGGCGAACGCCGATGCACGCATTCGCGCCGGTACCGCAACGGCGCTGACCGGACTGCCGATCGCGCACAAGGACATTTTCTGTACCAATGCGATCCGCACCAGTTGCGGATCGATGATGCTCGACAACTTCGTCGCGCCGTACGACGCAACCGCCGTGGCACGTCTGGATGCCGTCGGTATGGTGATGCTCGGCAAGACCAACATGGACGAGTTTGCGATGGGCTCGTCATGCGAATCGAGCTTCTATGGAGCGGTACGAAATCCATGGGATCTGGCACGGGTACCCGGTGGTTCGTCGGGCGGCTCTGCGGCCGCGGTTGCCGCGGGCTTGGCGCCGGCGGCGACCGGCACCGATACCGGCGGCTCGATTCGACAGCCGGCCGCATTCAGCGGCATCTGTGGTCTCAAGCCTACCTATGGATCGGTCTCGCGTTACGGCATGGTCGCGTTCGCGTCGAGCCTGGATCAGGGCGGACCGATGGCCCGCTCGGTCGCCGACCTCGCACTGCTGATCGACGCAATGGCCGGATACGACGAGAAAGATTCGACGAGTGCGACGCAGGGGCACGACGGCAAAGCTACCACGACGGTATGCGAACCAACGAAGCCGATGAAGATCGGCCTGCCGAGCGAGTATCTTGCGATGCTCACCGATCCCGCGCTGGCACGCCTCTTCGACGAAACGCGCCGCGTATTCGAGTCGTTGGGGCACACGATGGTGGAAGTATCGCTGCCACATACGGCCGCCGCTATCCCCACCTATTACGTGATCGCCTCGGCCGAGGCATCGACGAATCTTTCGCGCTTCGACGGCGTGCGATACGGCCACCGGTGTGACGCACCCGTGGACCTGACGGATCTCTACGAACGCTCTCGCAGCGAGGGCTTCGGCGCCGAGGTGAAGCGGCGAATTCTGACCGGCACATATGCACTGTCGATCGGCTACTACGACGCCTATTACCTGAAGGCGCAATGCGTGCGCCGACTGATCAGAGACGATTTTCTCAATGTATTCGGCTCGGTCGACGCGCTGTTGACACCGACGACGCCCTGCGTCGCGTTTCCGATCGGCCAAATCAGCAAGCCGGTCGAGATGTATCAGCAGGATGTATTCACGGTGCCCGCGAGCCTCGCCGGCGTTCCCGCGCTGGCAATGCCGTGCGGATTCGATCAGGGGCTCCCCGTCGGCGCGCAATTGATTGGCCCGCATTTCAGCGAGAGTCGTTTGCTCGCCCTCGGCGCCGATTTCCAACGTGCGACCGACTGGCATCGTCGCTCACCGGGGCAAATCGAATGACGCATTGGGAGAGCGTCATCGGTCTCGAGATCCACGTGCAACTTGCGACGCGCTCGAAAATCTTTTCCGGTGCAAGCACTGTGTTCGGTGCGCCCCCGAATACCCAGGCCAGTGCCGTCGACATCGCGTTGCCCGGCACCCTGCCGGTGCTGAACGAAGCGGCGGTTCGAATGGCGGTGACGTTCGGCGTTGCCATCGATGCACACGTCGCCACACGTTGCGCCTTCGATCGCAAAAACTATTTCTATCCGGATTTGCCGAAGGGCTACCAGATCAGCCAGTTCGCGCAGCCAATCGTCGGCGCCGGCCACGTCGAGGTTCACCTCGACGACGGTTCGACACGCACGATCCGCATTACACGAGCGCACCTCGAGGAAGATGCCGGCAAATCGCTGCATGAAGCCAGCGCCGGACTGACGGGCATCGACCTGAATCGCGCGGGGATGCCACTGCTCGAAATCGTGTCGGAACCGGATCTGCGCGACGCGAAGGAAGCGGCCGCGTACTTCCGTCAAATGCACACTCTGGTGCGCTACCTCGGCATCTGCGACGGCAACCTGAACGAAGGTTCGATGCGCTGCGACGCAAACGTTTCGGTTCGTCCGGCTGGCAGCACCGATCTCGGCGAGCGCACCGAGATCAAGAACCTCAATTCGTTTCGCTTTCTCGAGCGCGCCATCGACCACGAGATCGCCAGACAGATCGACTTGATCGAATCCGGCGGCCGCGTGCGACGCGAAACGCGCCTGTACGACCCGGACCGAGACGAGACACGCACGATGCGCAGCAAAGAACTGTCAGACGATTACCGCTACTTTCCGGAACCCGATCTGCTTCCGGTGGTCCTCGACGAGGCGTTCATCGCGGCCGTGCGCGCCAACCTGCCCGAACTGCCGCAGCAGAAGCGCGCGCGGTACGTCAACGAACTCGGCCTGTCGGATTACGATGCGGCGTGGTTGACCGACGATCCCGGTGTGGCGCGATTCTTCGAATCAGTGTTCGCGGTATCCCGGGAAGCCAAGCTCACGGCCAACTGGATCATGGGGGACTGGTCCGCGGCGTTGAATCGTGGCGAGCTTCGGGCGGAATGCAGTGCCGTAAGCGCGGATCAACTCGGCACGTTGATCGCCCGCGTTCACCGCGGGACGATCACCGGAAAGGTCGCGAAATCGTTGTTCGAATCGCTCTGGAGCAGCGCAGACCCCGTTCGCGATGTCGACGCGCTGATTCGTGAGCAAGGCTTGGAACAGGTATCGGACAGCACTGCGCTGGCGCAGGTGATCGCCGCGATCATCGATGCGAATCCAGCGCAGGTTGCACAGTTCCGCGCCGGTAAGGAAAAGGTACTCGGCTTTTTCGTTGGTCAGATCATGAAGGCAACGCAAGGTCGCGCAAATCCGCAACAGGTCAACACCTTGCTGCGCGAGGCACTCTCGGATGATTGATCGTTCGCACTAGCACGCGGTCGCGTTTGACGGTCGCGGCGGAGGGTCGGTACTCCACCGCAAACAACCGCCCACTCCACCTGCGTTCATACGCGTCGACACCCGATTTATCAATATAACCAAAGCGCCTGAACAACGGCTACGAAACTGCCCACATTGACATTAGAATAGCCGACCCTTTATCGAAAGCCCTGCCATGGCCGGCTATCAGATCACGCATCTCAAACAACTCGAAAGCGAGAGCATTCGCATCATTCGAGAAGTGGTTGCCGAATTCGAGAAACCGGTGATGCTGTATTCGATCGGCAAAGACTCGACAGTATTGTTGCATCTGGCACGGAAGGCGTTCTATCCCGGACCGGTGCCGTTTCCATTGCTGCACGTGGACACGACGTGGAAGTTCCGCGACATGATCGCGTTCCGCGATCGGATTGCGAAGGAAATGAACCTCGAGATGATCGTATTCACGAATCAGGACGGCGTGCACAACGGCGTTACTCCGTTCACCTACGGATCGAAAAAATACACCGACATCATGAAGACGCAGGCGTTACTGCAGGCTCTGGATCAGCACAAGTTCGATGCCGCGTTTGGCGGCGCACGACGCGACGAAGAGAAGGCCCGTGCGAAGGAGCGCGTGTATTCGGTGCGCGATGCGAACCACCGGTGGGATCCGAAGAACCAACGCCCGGAACTGTGGAGTCTCTACAACGGCAACGTGAACCGCGGCGAGGAGGTACGAGTATTTCCTCTGTCGAACTGGACGGAACTCGACGTCTGGCAATACATCTACCTCGAAAAACTCGAGATCGTGTCGTTGTATTTCGCTGCGGAGCGTCCCGTCGTCGAACGTGACGGCACGCTGATCATGATCGACGACGATCGCTTTCCGCTGGCTGACGGCGAAGCTCCGCAAATGCGCACGGTTCGTTTTCGAACTCTGGGTTGTTATCCATTATCCGGCGCGGTCGAGTCGAACGCGGCATCGCTGCCCGAGATCATCCAGGAAATGCTGCTGACGAAGTATTCCGAACGTCAGGGCAGGTTGATCGACCACGACGGTGCCGGGTCGATGGAACAGAAGAAGCGCGAAGGATATTTCTAGTGGTGATCAAGCCATGAGTCATCAGTCCGACCTGATCTCGCACGATATCCTCGCCTATCTCGAACAGCACGAGCGCAAGGAAATCCTGCGATTTCTCACCTGCGGTAGCGTCGATGACGGCAAGAGCACGCTGATCGGCCGCCTGCTGCACGATTCGAAAATGATCTATGAAGATCAGCTCGAATCGGTCCGATCGAAAAAACCGGGCGACGAAGGTGAGTTCGACCTCGCGCTACTCGTCGACGGACTGCAGGCAGAGCGAGAACAGGGCATCACGATCGATGTCGCGTATCGCTACTTCTCCACCGCAAAACGCAAATTCATCATCGCCGACACGCCCGGGCACGAGCAGTACACACGCAACATGGCGACCGGCGCATCGGGTTGTGATGTCGCGGTGATTCTGATCGACGCGCGCAGCGGCGTGCTCACGCAGACACGCCGTCACACGTTCATCGCCGCGCTGCTCGGCATTCGACACGTCATCGTCGCCATCAACAAGATGGATCTGGTCGAGTTCCAGGAGAGCGTCTTCGACGCGATCCGCTCCGAATACAATGCGTTCACCGCGAATCTCGGCATCGACGATCTGCAGTTCATTCCGATCTCGGCATTGCGCGGCGACAACGTTGTCGAAAAATCATCCGCGATGCCGTGGTACCAGGGCAGCACCTTGATGCACCTGTTGGAAAACGTGCAGATCGCCTCGGACCGCAACTTCAAGGACTTCCGTTTCGCCGTCCAGCGGGTCAACAGACCCGATTCCGGCTTTCGCGGCTACAGCGGCACCGTGCAGAGCGGCATCGTGCGGCCGGGCGATCAGGTGGTCGTGCTGCCATCCGGTAAGACATCGACTATCGCGCGAATCGTCACGATGGACGGCGACCTTGCAGAGGCATTCCCGCCGCTGGCGGTGACATTGACCTTGACCAGCGAGATCGACATCAGCCGCGGCGACATGCTGGTCACCGCGGACAATCTGCCGTGCCTCGAAGATCGCTTCGACGCGCAGCTGGTATGGATGTCGGACGAACCACTGGTTCCAGGTAAGCAGTACGTGATCAAGCACGGCACGAAGCAACTGTTCGGACGCGTTTCGGCCATTCGTCATCGCGTCGACATCAACACACTCGAGCAGATGCCCGCCGCGACGCTTGCGCTCAATGAAATCGGTCGCTGCGAATTCACGCTGTCGGAACCTGTGCCATTCGACGCATATGCCGACAATCGCGAAACCGGTGCGTTTATCGTGATCGACCGCATCAACAATCGCACCATCGGTGCCGGCATGATCTGCCCGCCGAGCGGTACCGCCGCAAAGGATCACTGGGACGAGACGCCGCACGGCCAGTTCAGCGAACGTCGCTCACCGGTGACCGCGATCGAGCGGGAGCAGCGTCTCGGTCAACGGCCTGCGACGGTGCTGCTGACGGGGCTGTCGAAAACCGGCAAGACAGCGATCGCCAACGCGGTGGAACGACGGCTGTTCGACATGGGAATGCTCGCGACTGTGCTCGATGGTCAGGACTTCAGGCTTGGCATGAGTCGCGATTTGGGCTTCACGGCGTCGGATCGCTCCGAGAACATGCGTCGCGCGGCCGAAGCGGCGAAGCTGATCAACGATGCCGGTGTCATCTGTCTCACCGCGTTCGTTGTACCGCACGAACAGGTGCGCGGTCGCGCACGAGACGTGATCGGCGCCGACCGGTTCCTGGAGGTTTACCTGCATGCGCCACTCACGGTACTGAAGACCCGCGACACGCAAGGCATGTACGCAGCGGCCGAACGTGGCGAACTGCCGAGTTTTCCAGGCGTGACAAGCGAGTTCGAGGTACCGACCACGGCCGAACTGACGTTGGATACCGCCGCGTTGGGAATCGATGCGTGCGCGCTGCGTATTATCGAACTGCTGCGCGAGCGCGGCGTCATTCACTGAGGCGCCTCGCATGGGGCCCACGCAGCTGACGCCTGAGACATGTCGCGGCAATCGCTAGACTTATTTCATCGAACGGAGACACCATGACCATCCAGACCGATGTCGTCATCGTCGGCGCGGGGCCTTGCGGCCTCTTTCAGATATTCGAACTCGGCCTGCTTGGCCTGAAGGCGCACATCGTCGACGCGCTGCCGAAGCCCGGCGGTCAATGCACGGAGTTGTACCCCGACAAGCCGATCTACGACATTCCGGCCATTCCGATGTGCGACGCGCAAGACCTCGTGAATCGCCTGATGAAACAGATCGAGCCGTTCGGTGCGACGTTCCACCTCGACCAGCAGGTGACCGCGGTGCAACGCCACGAAGACGGCACCTTCAGCGTCGCGACGAGCGCCGGCACCGAACTGACCTGCAAGGCCGTCGTCATCGCCGGCGGCGTCGGCTCGTTCCAGCCTATGCCGCTGCGCGTGGACGGCGTCGACGAGCTCGTCGACCGCCATGTGTTCTATCGCGTCAAGGATCCAAGCCTCTATCATGGCAAGGATCTCATCGTGCTCGGCGGCGGCGACTCGGCATTCGACTGGGCGCTCGAACTCGCGTCAAAGGCCAACTCGATGACGTTGATTCATCGCAGCGACAAATTCCGCGCCGCCCCGGCATCGGTTTCGAAGATGGAGCAACTGGTTGCCGAAGGCACGATGCAGTTCAGAATCGGCAGCGTCGTCGGATTCGATCTCAATGCAGCGCGGCTTCAGCAGATCGAAGTGCGCGCCCCTGACGAATCGTTGGAAAAGTTGCCGCTCGACCACTTGCTGGTGTTCTTCGGCCTGTCTCCCAAACTCGGGCCGATCGCGGATTGGGGTCTCGGCCTCGAAAAAAACCAGATCACGACCGACACCGAAAAATTCGAGAGCAACGTGCCCGGCATCTACGCAGTCGGCGACATCGCCACCTATCCAGGCAAGAAAAAACTGATCCTGTCCGGATTCCACGAAGCCGCGCTGGCCGCATTTGCGATCAAAGCGCGCATCGAGCCGGACAAGAAGGTCCATCTACAGTACACGACCACGAGCCCGATCATGCATCAGCGGTTGGGGGTGAAGGACTGACGATCGGCGTTACTCTCGTAGGCGAGCGCCGAGCGTCAGCAGATACAGCGGCTCGTCGAGTTTCAGATCGCCCGCGTCACCGAAATCGAAATGATCATTGGCATAGCGGACGCTGGCTCCGAACGTGAAACCGTTGTCGAGCACGAACTCGATGCCCGCGCGACCGTAGGTAGCGAACGAGCCGTCGTCCTCGTCGCCACCGCCGATACCGGCCGGCGTGCTGTCGTTATTGTTGTCGTTATGCAGCCACGCCCACGTCAGCGATGGGCCACCGGCCGCGTAAAGGCGCACGTATCGCGCCAGATTCACACTGACCACGCCGCCCATGAACACGCCGAACGCAAAGAAGGTGTTGTCGAAGCTGACCTGCACGTTGGTGCCACCATTGCCCGTGCCGCGAAACGCCGTATTGCCGTTCTTCCACGTCGCTAACCCGCCGCCCTCGAAGCCGATCTGCCACGCGCCGGTACCCCATAGCTTCTGGCCGGCGCCGCCGCCGAACGGCAGCGTGCCGAGATTGCCAAGCAGGTTGTCGCCGGTTTGTACGTCCGACGCTCTCCAAGCATCGTCGCGGCTAGCGAGGCCACCCAGCCACCCCTGCAGGTAGAGCGCAGGCGACGTCGCATCAGGCACCTCCGCAGCGCGAACAGCGAATGCGGCAAAGAGCGTGAGCAGCGCAAGGAGTGATGACTTCATGACATCCGTCCGAATCGGGCGGCCCACTTTCGCATACCAATGCGCCTCTGATTGTGACCTTTGCGACGCCGATGGTGGGTTACGAATCTTCGACGACATGAGCGGGAACCCCATGGCTCGGTTCGCAGGTTCTGAAAGAAGATCGCGCCGTTACGAACGAACCGCTGGAACAACGACTTGGCGAGTTCCACCATCACCATGCGCTGAGTACCTCATTTTTCCTGCGTAGCTCGGCGTGGTGCCCCAGTAGCTCATCGTCTACGTGCCTCAATGCGAATCGAACACCGTCCTTCTCGACCCCGGCGTAGAACGGTGGCTCTCCTTACGCAAATTCGCGGGACGTGTCGCGGCCTGGATTCCACCCCCCTCTTGAGCCAGTCGGTGGACCACCGGTTTGCTGTCAAGATGGTACCGGCAACGTTTCGGCTGGTCCCCTCGCCAATTTATCCTTTGGAAGACGTTGATCTCGACGTTCTCGAGACAATTGTCGGAAAAGCATGGCAGCATGAGAGGCTGGATACCGCCTAGCCAACCCGTTCAGTGGCGATGAGCGTCGTGCATTCACCAAAGAATGAAAGAACTGCGCGGGAGACGCTAAACATGGATAGCTACGCTGCGTAAGTTCTTCCAGCGGCTCGTGCCGTCGCCACAGTCCCTTCGCGAGCACCCCGCGCTACGCCCGTTGGGCAGCCTTCTCCATAACTCCGAAATCTGGCATCTGCACCGTCGCTCCGTCTCCGGAGCATGTTTTATCGGTCTGTTTTGCGCATTCCTACCGATTCCGTTTCAGATGTTCGTGGCGGCCGCGATCGCAGTTGCCGCGCGCTGCAATCTGCCGATCGCCGTCGCGCTGGTGTGGATCACCAATCCGGTGACGATGCCTGCGTTGTTCTTCTTTGGATACAAACTCGGTGCATGGTTGTTGAATTCGCAACTGATCGTGGACGCGAAGCCCGATCTGAGCCTCGCGTGGTTGTCGGCGCAGTTCGATCGAATCTGGAAACCGCTGCTGCTCGGCCTGACGCTGTGCGGTTGGGTCAGTGGCGTCACCGCGTTCGTGCTGGTGCGCGTGGCGTGGCGGCTGCACGTGGTGCGGCGCTGGCGTGAACGCAGCAAACGCCGCCGCATCGCGACCCGTGTAGGGTGAAGGCGAGCGTCCGCAAGCACCATGCAACGATTCGTTCCCCCTCGTTGCCGCTCACAATGCTGCGCAGTATGCTTCCGCTTCTGCCTTAAGCCACGCGCATTAGACACAATCTCGAACAAACACAAAGAGGGACACGCTCCATGACTACCGCAAAGCCACTGCCCGCAGTGGAGTTTCTGAAGATTCCCGAGACCGGCGAGCCCTATCTCGAAGGTCTAAAATGCAAGAGCTGCGGTGCAATCTACCTCGGCGCGCGCGCGGTGTGCTCGAAGTGCGGCGCCCGCGATCAGCTCGCGGCACACAAGCTCGGCACGAAGGGCAAGCTCTACGCCTATTCGATCGTGCATCGATCGTTTCCGGGCGTGGAAGTACCGTACATCTCGGCCATCGTCGACCTCGAAGGCGGCGGCACGTTGAAAGGCAACCTGATCAACATCGAACCCGATCCGAAGAAACTCGAGTTCGACATGCCCGTCGACATCGTCATTAAGGATGCCGGGCGTAAAGATCGGGAAGGCAATTCCTATCTCGCATACTTTTTTCAACCCCGGGCGGCGTGAGGAGCAAGGAAATGAGTGATGTATATGTAGTCGGCGTCGATATGACGAAATTTCAAAAGGCCGGCACCGGTCCGAACGTGGACGTGCTCGGCTCCATTGCCGCGCTCGGCGCGCTGGACGACTGCGGCCTGACGATTCAGGACATGCAGGCGCTGTATTGCGGCAACCTCGGTCAGGCCAGTGGTATGGTCGGGCAGCGCATTCTGCAGCAGATCGGTCAGACGGGCATTCCAGTCGTCAACGTGGCAAACGCCTGTGCCACCGGCGCCACCGCGTTTCGTGAGGGGTGGACGGCGGTGAAGGCTGGCCTCTACGACACCGTGCTCGCGGTTGGTGTCGAAAAGATGAGCTCCGGCCTGCTTGGCGGCGGCGGCAGCACCGGCATTTCGCGCGAGGGCTTGTTCGGTTCCGGCACCATGCCTGCGGTGTTTGCCGAAGCCGGCATGGAACACACACGCAAGTTCGGCACGACGTTCGAGCAATTCGCGAAGGTGTCGGTGAAGAACCATCATCACTCCACGATGAATCCGAAGGCAATGCTGCAGAAGGAGTTTTCGCTGCCGGACGTGATGAATGCCGAGATGATTGCGTACCCGAACACCAAGTTCATGTGTTCGATCAACGTCGACGGATCGGCCGCAGCGGTGTTGTGCTCGGAAAAGAAAGTCCGCGAACTCGGCCTGATGAATCGCGCGGTCAAGGTTCTCGCATCGGTGATGACGTCGGACCCGTGGCAGGAACGCGACCTCGTGATGCCTGACGTCAACAGCTGCACGCGTCTCGCGGTCAAGCAGGCATACGAGATGGCGGGTGTCGGTGCAGATGACATCAACCTCATCGAACTGCACGACTGCTTTGCGACCGCCGAGATTCTGCATTACGAAAACCTCGGTATCTGCAAGGACGGCGAAGCCGGCATGATGATCGACACAGGCGCCGTGGCGCTCGGCGGACGTATCCCGGTCAACGTCTCCGGCGGTCTGCTGTCGAAAGGCCATCCGCTGGGCGCCACCGGTATCGCGAACATTTTCGAGGTGTGTACGCACCTGCGAGGCGAGGCCGGCAAACGGCAAGTGGAAGGCGCGCGCATCGGCATGACACACGTCATCGGCCTCGGCAGCGCCTGCGGCATTCACATCCTCGAAAAAGCGGCCTAGCAGCAAACCGCGGTGGCGATCGGAAGGATCGCCGCCGCGCTTCTTTCGTCATGCGCATCGGCGTCGTCAGCGACACCCACAACAATCTCAAGAACGTCGCCCGGATCGTCGAGTTGTTCAACGCGGCGCGCGT
This sequence comes from uncultured Gammaproteobacteria bacterium, assembly GCA_963812255.1. Lineage (GTDB taxonomy): Bacteria > Pseudomonadota > Gammaproteobacteria > Pseudomonadales > Azotimanducaceae > DATJGR01. The sequence goes on from CAWEUM010000005.1 coordinate 1,346,486, forward strand.
CGAGTGCGTCATTCATACCGGCGACATCACGCAAGCCAAGACGATCCACGCCTTCGCAGCGCTCGAAGCACCTCTGTGGGGTGTGTTTGGAAACAACGACCAGGAGCGCGAGTCGCTCGACACGGCAATTGCCGAACGCGGATTCCGCTTCGTTGAGCCGCCACTGGAACTGCACTGGCACGGTCGCCGCATCATCGTCGTGCATGATCCGCGCGAGTTCGACGGCGCGTTGAGCGCACAACACCACGTGGCGCTGCACGGCCACACACATCATCACCGGCTCGAACGCGTTCCATCGCAGCTGATCTTCAATCCCGGCGAATGCGCGGGCCATCTCGACGGTTACAACGCCGTGGGCATTGTCGATTTGAGTTCGCTCGAGGTCGAACTGCTGCGCTTCTAACGACTCGGAGAAGGTGCCCGCGTCACGACACACGCGCCTTGATCGATTCGAGTATCTTCACGATTCGCTTGGCGTTCGCCCCTGCATCGCCCTTCCCGACACGTGAAACAGAGCGCACGTCGATGCGCGCACCGCTGCCGTTGGCCCGAATCCGCACGACGACGTCGTCCTTGAAACCGAACCAGCGGGATGTGGCGACGGCTTCGACGCGCAGCGCATCGCGGTCCGCATTGACCACCTCGAACCCAAGGCCATTCAGCGCCGCAACGGCGGCGTCGAACGCGGCGGACGGTGACGCCGCCGCGTCGAGCGGCACCACCATCGGATAGGCGGCGCTCTGCAGCGGCGGCAACTTCTGTGCGTCGTAGACCAGCGTATTGATATCCGGCCCTTCGCCGCGCAGCTTTACGACCACGGCGTCGAAGCTGGGCGGGTCCGTCATGTCTGTGGTGATGTCGTGGATCGGTGGCACCGCGCCCGCCCCTGCGAACTGAACACCGAGAAATACGACCATCACCGCAGCGAGTGCGGTGCCGACGAACACGCCCGTTCGATCCGCTGATCGATTGCGCCGCAATACGACAAATCCGGCCACGACGCCGCCAATGAGGCTGATGACCCCGATCAGCAGGCCGATTACCCACACGCCCAGTCCGGCTTTGAAATTCCAGATGCCGAAGTGCGTACCGAGCGCACCGAGCAGCGGCAACGCCACCGCCAGTATCCCGCCGATCATCACCGCTCGCGACCACCATGCGCGCCGCCCCGTTGCACCGTCGTTAGCCATGCTTCACCTCCCGCTCTCAAGAAACGCAGTCTTTACCGAAGCGGTGTCACGCAATCGTCGCGCCGCCGTCGATGACGAAGTTCTGCCCGGTCGTGAACGCGCCGGCTCGCGATGCAAGAAACACCGCCGCACCGGCGATCTCCTCGGGTTCGCCGATCCGGCGCAAAGGATCGCGCGCAGTTCGCCGCCTGAGGTTGTCGGGGTTCTCCCAGAGGGCACGTGCGAAATCAGTGCGGATCAGTCCCGGCGAAATCGCGTTCACTCGGATGTTGTGCTGGCCATATTCGCACGCGAGATTGCGCACCAGTTGCAGATCGGCCGCTTTCGAGATCGCATAGGCGCCCAGATCGGTACTGCCGCGTAAGCCACCCACCGACGATACGATGATGATCGCGCCCGCCTCGCGTTCCACCATCTCCGGCAGCACGAGATGCGCAAGCCAGTGGTTCGAGCGGATGTTCACGCTCATGATTTTGTCGAACGCGCTGTCGGGGATGTCTTTCGACGGGCCGAAGTATGGATTGACGGCCGCGTTGCAGACCAGCACATCGACCGGACCGAGCCTGCGACGGGTCTCGGAAACCAGTTTCTCCAGGTCGGCACGCTCGCCGACGTGCGCGGGAATCGCGATCGCCTCGCCCGGCGCATCGGCGAGTTCCGCGTTGATCGCCGCCGCGACCGCGTCGCACGCGTCGGACTTGCGACTCGAAATCACGACCCGTGCGCCGTGCCGCGCCAGTTCTTCGGCGATCGCCCGGCCGATCCCCTTAGTGGATCCGGTGATCAGCGCGACTCGACCCGTCAGATCGAAAATGCCGCTCGTCATCACACAATTCCTAATTGTTGTTTGACGTACGCCGTCACGCCTTTGTAGTCCGCCTTGCCGTTGTTCGCGCGACCGATGTTTTCGATCCTGATGATGCGCTTGGGCGTCTTGTATCCCGCGAGGCGTTTGCGGACATATTCGCGCAGCGACTCTTCGTCGATCTCGGCGCCGTTTTCGACCTGAATCACCGCGGTCACCATCTGCCCCCATTTTTCGTCAGGCACGCCGACCACCAGTGCGTCATGCACCGCATCGTGCCCCTTCAGTACTTCCTCGACTTCCTCCGGATAGACTTTCTCACCCGCGGTGTTGATACAAACGCTGCCGCGTCCGAGCAACGTCAATGTGCCGTCGGCCTCGACCCGGCAATAGTCACCGGGCATCGAGTAGCGCACGCCGTCGATGATCGGGAATGTCTTGGCGGTCTTCTCCGGATCTTTGTAGTAACCGCGCGGGATTGCGCCGGTCCGCGCAACGAAGCCCACCTCGCCGCTGCCCGGTTTGGCTTCCGTGAGATCTTCCTTGAACACTTTGCAGGATGGCCCGAGCGTGAACTTCGCCACTTCTGACGTGCCGTCGGCAGTGGTATCGGAGCGACCGAAACCCATCGCCTCGGAGGCACCGAACGAGTCCGTGAGCACCATCTTGGGGTTGTGTCGCAGCAAACCGTGCTTCACTTCGGGGCTCCACATCACGCCACTCGAGATGATGCCGAGCACCGAACTGATGTCGTAACGACCCTGCTCCGCGTCGAGCGCGCGTAACAAAGGCTTTGCGAACGCATCCCCCACAATCGCGAGCCCGGTCACCTTGTGGCGCGCCACGCTTGCCCAGGCGGCGTCTGCATCGAAGCTGCTGCCGCCCATCGTGACCACGGTGCCGCCTTGCGCCAGCGTGCCGATTGCTGTGAACAAGCCAGTGCCGTGCATCAGCGGGCAGCATGGCAACAGCACGCCGGTGCCGCCCGCGGCTTTGACGTTCGCCGCGTGCTCGGCGACATGCTTCGGCGGAATCATATTCGTCGCGGCGGTCGCGCCGGCCGTCCCGGCGAGCCAGTGGTCCTCATGCGCCCACATCACGCCCTTCGGCATACCTGTGGTGCCGCCGGTGTACAGGAAAATCATGTCATCGCCCGCGCGCGGCATGGACACAGGCGCGCCGTCGCCAATTTCGGCGAGTTCGTCGAAGGACACTGCGAACTCGACCGCCGGTGGTCCTTCGCACACCTCGACCCAGACCGCGACGTTCGGCAGCCGTTCGCGCAGCGCGCGAACGTGTTCGGCGAATTCGCTGCCGTAGACGACGATCTTGCTGTCCGAGTTGTCGAGGATGTACCACAACTCGTCGTCGACGTAGCGATAGTTGACGTTGACGTGAGTCAGGCGCGCTTTGAAGCACGCGCCGAGCGCTTCGAGATACGCGGGGCAGTTGCGCAGATAGAACGCGACCTTGTCACTCGCCTGCGCGCCCCGGTTCAGGAATCGCTGCGCGAGATTATTCGTGCGCCGGTTGAAGTCTCCCCACGAGACGACTTGAGTGTCGTCGATGGCATCGTGGATCAAACACGGTTTCTCGGGCGGTATTACAGCCCCTACCGCGTCGAGAATGTCGCCATAGTTCCATGACATCTACTTCTCTCCCACAATGGTGATAAGGCGGGTCAGAGCGACACTGACCCTCATCCCGCTTATGCGGCGTGCATGCCAACCGGCATGCCGTCGACGATCTGATCGAGGTATTCCGACAGGCCGTAGCCGATCTGACCGTCACAGGTATACTCGGTCATCCCCTCTGTGATTCGGGTCAGCAACTCGTCGCCTTCAGGTGTCTTGCGGCGATTGCGCAACGGAATCAGCGACATCACTTTACCCGTCACCGAATATTCGCGCTCGTCGGTGCGCGCCCAGATCGACAGATCCGTCTGGCACTGATCGCCGTCGTATTGCGCTTCGATCCGTGCGTCACGGATCATCACGTACTCTCCGTCACGCAACACCATGCCACCCCTGCGCGGTTCGCCGTTCGGCGCACAGGTAATCGACACCATCATTGCGAAGTCGCGGCTGAAGTTCATCGGCAGCCAGCGATACCAATGAATCGCCTGCCAGTACCGCGGTCCCCACGAATGATCGCGAAGGCCCAGGCCGTCGATCGCGAATCGCTGACCATCGACGGTGATCGAGCCCCGCGCCGCCATGTGCTGTTCATAGTGGCCGCGCGCGAACGACTCCTCTGCCTTCTGTTCAATCTTCGTACCGTCTTCATTGACCGGCTCGCCCCCGAACATAGGCGATACGCCTTCGTAGTCCAGTTCGAGATCGGCCGGTATGACCGGATTGTTCTTGAACGCAGCGGCCGGATCGGCCATGTCCTTCGGGTTTCTCATCACGCACAGCTTGCCGCGATAGCAAACCGTCAGGCGTTTGAACGGCTCGACGATGTCGAACGACATGCCCGCGCCGCTGAACGCCTCGTTTGCGCGACCCTCGGGACGCGCAAACATGAACCCAATTCGCCCATCCGGCAGATAGACGCAGCAGGACATTTCTCCGCGGCCCTCGTTTGGACGATTTGCCAGTCGAAACCAGCCGCCGATCCGGCCGGCGCGGTCGAAGACGTTGAAGTACATGCTCTCGTTGAAATTCTGCGCGGACTCGATCGGGTGGGTGAATTCGTCTTGCGGATCGAGTCGAACGCGCATGCCCTGCCGAGCGCCTTTGCCTGCTGCCATGCCTTGACCCCAAGAGTGACGAATCGAATCGGAGCAATGTACCGAAGCGCTACCGCCCCTGCCACCGCCACGGTTTTCCGTCGAGCCAACTCCGCATCGCGTTGGCTGCGTCATAACTCGCCATACAGCGATCGAACTCGCGTTGTTCCACCAGCAATCCGTCGACGAGCGGAAGTTCCGAGCCCTCGTAGATCGCTTGCTTCGCCGCGGCCAGCGCGATCGGTGCACGCGACGCAAGATCGGCAGCAAACGCCTCGACCGATTCACCGAAGTCCGCCGCATCGAACACGCGGTGCACCAGACCGCACGTCAACGCTTCCTCCGGCGCCATCGTTTGCGCATGCAGGATCAGATCCAATGCCTTCGCAGTGCCGAGCAAACGCGCAAAGCGTTGTGTGCCGCCGGCGCCGGGAATGATGCCGACGCTGGTTTCCGGGAGTCCCAAACGGAACGCGCCCGCCATCGCAAGGCGAAAGTCACAACCCAGTGCGAACTCGAGGCCACCGCCCGCGGTGCTGCCGTTGATCGCAGCGATCGTCACGAACGACGCACGCTGCAGGCGCAGAATGAAGCGATGGAAGGCGTGCAGCTTTGCAGGCGCGGTCGGCGTTTCGCGCGGTGCGGCGCTGCTGTGCTGCGCGCTCGCAGCGAGCTCACCCACCTCGTAGTGGGCGATGAAGACGCCCTCACCACCACCGGTGAAAACCACCACGCGTACGTCAGCACGCGCTTCGAGCGAGTCGATCAATTGATCGAGTTCCTTCACCTCGTCCGCGACGAGCGTGTGCCGAGGCGGATTGGACATCGTGCAGGTGACGACGCCGTCTTCTTCGCGTACCCGCAAATAACGGAACGTGTTCATTGGTTCTCCAGAAGGGTAGTTGCCGCCACGATCCACAATGGATCCTCACCGCCTGCCGGAGAGCGGTCATCGAACCTCGCCGTCTCGAAACCACCCGCGCGTTCGACATACGCGCCGATGAGGCGGATTCGATCCTCCACCGACAACTGATGGAACGCCCGAACCGCTTTCGTCGGAAAGCAACGGTGCGACATCGCAACGATCAGCACGCCGCCAGGCGAAAGCACCCGCGCGATATCCCGAAACACCTCCACCGGACGCACCAGGTACTGCACCGATACCGCAATCAACACCGCGTCGAATGCGGACGCATCGAACGGCAAGCGCGGCGTCGTGTTCAGGTCCTGCACCACCCGAACATCCAGCCGTTCGTTGTGCGCGAGTTCGTCGGCGTTCATGCCGAGGCCTGCAACCGACTCGAAAGTTTGCTCGGGCGGCAGATGCGAAATCCACGACGACATCAGGTCGAGCACGCGGCCGCCCGTCGGCAATACCTCCCGGTAGTACTGCGTCAGCGCCGCAATCGTGCCTGGATCGATGTGCGCGACGAGCCGCGGTTGCTGATAGAAGTGCGCGTCGTCGCCCTCATCGACCCGAGCGAAGAGTTCCTTCGGTATGCCCTCGCCACCGCCATCGGAATGCATGCCAAAGTATCACCGCGGGCCTGCGCGATTTACAAGGGCGTTCCGAGAGCCGAGTCCAGATAGTGCCGGATACTCCGCGACGGCATCCGGTCGTTAGCGTCGACCCGCCTGCGTGTTGCCCGCCCAGGCCCAGCCCAAAGGATAATGCACCTCAGACTTCGGTCCGCCGAGCTCGTCGAGATGAGGCGGCAGGTCCTTGATCGATGTATTGATCCCGTTGAGCGCTTTGATTTCGTCGAGCGTGCCGTCGGGCCCGCCTTCGGCTCAGGCGCCGTTGTCGCCAGCGACGCAAATGATCAGCGTGTTGTCGGCATCAGGCAGCTGGGCAACCGCGTCGAGAAGACGGCCAATCCCGCGGTCGGTGAATGCGAAATAACTTGCGCACCCAGGACCGCTTTGCTCAGATCCTCGATGCACGTGATGACGATCCGCTTCCAATCTTCTGCATCGCCGACGGCGGCGGCGCCGGAGTCCGTGGATTCGTACGTGTCGATTCCGGACGCTACGATCAGGTCGCGCGAGTCGATGCGGTTGTCGGTCCGAAGCTCGAAGGAGATCCGTAAACTCTATCGCGTCGTGAATGCAGCGTCGACGTTCGCACACCACCGAACCTTGAACCAACGGGCCGCCCCAGCGCATGCAACGCAAACCCAGTCAGGATCTAACTCGAGGTCCCGTGGCGCGGAGTCTGTTCCGCCTCACCGCGCCGATGATGCTCGCGATCTCGTCGTCGATCATCGTGCAGATGATCGAGATCGGCTTCATTGGTCAACTCGGTACCGCGCAGATCGCCGCGGTGACGTTCACGTTTCCGGTCACGATGATGTTGACCAGCGTCGCGCTCGGCATCAGCATCGGCACCTCGTCGGTGATCGCGCGGCGCGTGGGGGGCGGTGACTGGGACAGCGTCCGACGCCTTGCCACGCACAGCCTGCTGCTCGTCGCATTGCTGTTGTGCGCGCTCGCCGCGATCGGTATGGCAACGATCGAGCCGACGTTCCGCGCGCTCGGCGCGAGTGGCGACGTACTCGGCTACATTCACAGTTATCTGCTTATCTACTACCCCGGCACTGTGTTGTTCACCATCACGATGGTCACCGGCAGCACGATGCGCGCAACCGGCGATGCGCGGCTACCTGGACTGATCATGACCGGCGGCGCAGTGCTGAATCTCGCGCTCGATCCGGTTCTGATATTCGGCTGGTTCGGCGTGCCACAACTCGGATTGACCGGCGCGGCAGTTGCGATGGTGCTGTCGCGTCTGGTGATGGCGGGGCTGCTGTTCTACTTTGCGGTCGCTCGAGACCGGTTGTTGCTGCCGATCCAACAATGGCGCGGTCACGTCCTCGCGTCCTGGCGCGAAATACTGGCGGTTGGCTTGCCCGCGATAGCCACACAGATGATCGGACCGATCTCCGGTGCAATCATCACGCGCCTGCTCGCCTCCCACGGTCACGACGTCGTCGCCGGGTTCGGCGTCGCCGGGCGCGTCGAAGCGGTTGCGGTCATGTTGCTGTTCGCGCTGTCCGGCAGCATCGGTCCGTTCGTTGGGCAGAACTGGGGCGCCGGTGACCTCGATCGTGTTCACGCCGGCATGCGCGTCGCCTATCGCTTCAGTATCGGCTGGGGCGTGTTCGCATGGATGCTTCTGCTGGTGCTGGGCGATCTCGTAGTACCGATGATCGACAGCAACCCGGATGTGGTAGCCACGGCGCGCCGCTATCTCGCGATCGTGCCGATCTCGTACGGCTTGTGGGGCGTGCTGATGATGTCATCTGCGGCGTTCAATTCGCTCGGCAAGCCGATTCCGTCCACCGTCATGGCATTCACGCGCATGTTCGTCTTTTATGTCCCGCTGGCACTGCTCGCCGATCATCTGTTCGGGTACCCCGGCATCTTCGCCGCAACCGCCACGGCGAACTGCGTGATGGGTTGTTGGGGCTATCTGTGGCTGAAACGCGCGCTGTCGACGCCGGCCGGTGGCCGTCTCGTTGCGGCCTGACATCGCGTGGCGGCGTCACGCACGCCGCCTCGCTACGGTGCCTGCGTATCTGGCATTGACGGCGATCACAACCGCGCTGATCCCGCTGATGTGGCCGCTGTGCTGGCTCATCTCGTTGCGAGGCGCGTCTCGTGGCGCGTTGCGCAGCGTCGCGTTTGTCACCTGTTATCTGTGGTGCGAGACGATCGGCATTGCCGTCAGTGCCTGGTTGTGGGTGCGTTGGGGTTTGCCTACGCGCAACGAACACAACGGAGGCATTCGCTGGCAGCGATTCCTCGACGCCAATTTCTCGCTGCAGTGCTGGTGGGCGAACGCGCTGAAGGCGGCTGCGGAACGGTTGTTCGCGTTGCGCTTCCACGTCGAGGGTACAGACGCACTCGATGGCCCGCCCGCAATCATGTTGCCGCGTCACGCCAGCATCGCCGACACGATCATCCCAATGGTGTTCTACGCAATTCCGAAACGCATTCGCCTGCGCTACGTGCTCAAGCGCGAACTGCTGTTCGATCCGTGCCTGGATATTGTCGGCAACCGCTTGCCGAATTGCTTCGTCGCGCGCAGCGGCGACGATGCGCAAGCCGACATCGATCGGGTCATCGCGCTGGCTGACGACTTGCGTCCAGACGAAGGCTTTCTGATCTATCCGGAAGGCACTCGTTTCAGTACCGAGCGGCAACGCCGAGCGCTGGACAGTCTGGCTGCGCGTATTCCCAGCTCGAACCTCCAACACATGCGCGGCTGGACGGAGCTGTTACCGCCTCGACCTGGCGGCACCTTGGCGCTCATCACCGCCGCGCCGAATCTCGATGTCGTGTTCTGCGCCCATACCGGCTTCGAAGGCGCGTCGCATCTACAGCAGCTCATCAACGGCAGTTGGATCGGCGCGGATATCCGCATCCGTTTCTGGCGCATCCAGCGCTGCGACATGCCAATCGACGAGACAGCACTGCGCACGTTCCTGATTGCCCAGTGGGACCGCATGCAGGAGACTGTGGTTGAGTTGAAAGGGGGATAGCAAGTTGGACAAAGCGGAGTTCTATCGCCGCGCACGCGCCGATCTGACCGGCCCGCTCGATGGAATCGCGGTGCTCGAAGCCACGACGACGTGGGCTGGACCGATGGCTGGATGCATGCTTGCCGACTTCGGCGCGAACGTCATCAAGGTGGAGCACCCAACGGGCGAGATCGGGCGCCGGCTGCGGCCAATGTTGTCGGAATCACCTGCGGCGTTGTCGCTGCCGCACGAAACCGTCAATCGAAACAAGCGCAGCATGACATTGAAGTTGTCGGCGCCTTCCGGACGCGACGTTTTCCTCGAACTCGCACGTCGCACCGACATCGTCGTCGAGAATTTCCGTCCCGGCACAATGGCGGCCTGGGGCGTCGGCTACGAACACGTGCGGGCCGTCAAACCCGACATCGTCTATGTCTCGATCAGCGGCTTCGGCCAATTCGGCACGCTGTCGCATCGGGTGGGTTACGATCCGGTCGCACAGCACTTCTCCGGATTCAGTTCGGTCAACGGCGAACCCAAAGGCGGGCCGGTGAAAGCCGCGACGTTCGTCGGCGACGATTTGTCGGGCATGCATGGTGCACTGGCAGCACTCGCGGCGCTGGCACATCGCGATCGTACCGGCGAGGGCCAGCACGTCGATGTGGCACTCGTCGATTCGCTGGTGTTTCAGAGCAATGGCAACATCAGCGCGGGTGCGCTGGGCATCGATACGCCCAGAATGGGCAATGAATTCACCGTCAGCGCACCCACCAACGTATACGCGTGCCGCGACGGCCCGGTCTTCGCCGGCGTGCTGACCGACGCGCAATGGCGACGGCTCGCGCTGATCATCAGCGATGACGGCCTGGCCGACGACCCGCGCTATGCCGCCCTCTCGGAACGATTGAAGCGGCGCGCCGAGGTAGATCGGCTGCTCGCCGACTGGTGCGCGCAGCGCAACGTTGCCGACGTCGTGAACGCGTTCGATGCGCAAGGCCTGCCGGCCGTTCGCGTCAATACCTACGCGCAGGCGGCCGCGGAACCGCACGTCGCGGACCGGGACATGCTGCAGCGCGTGATACTGCAGGATGGAACCGACCTGCCGATAGTCGGTCCGGCCGCCAAGTTCTCGCGCACACCGACGCGCGTTCGCAGCGCTGCGGAGCCGTTGGGATGTTCAACCGAAGATGTGCTGCGCGAGTTGGGCTACGACGCGGACGCCATTGCCCAACTACACGACGAAGGGACAATCTAGAAAGAGGGTCAGAGCGACTTCCACCGGTTTTCTCTACTCGATCTACGGCCTTTGAAGAGGAGGTAAGTTCCCTGGAAGGGCGGCCTACGCCTGGTTGCCATGAGATGGCAGACGGACGCGGAAAGTGGAACCTTTGCCAACGCAGCTGTCCACTTCGATTGAGCCTCCGTGACCGACAACGATACGGCGAACGACGGATAGGCCGAGACCGGCACCGGACGCGACATTGAGATTGCGTCGCCGGAACGGAAGAAAGATGTTCGAGACATCCTGCGGTGCAATGCCGTATCCGCTGTCGGTGACTTCAATGACGGTGCTTGCGCCGTCTTGGTCGACGCGTACGTCGATGCTTCCCCCAGGCGAATACTTGATCGCATTGCTCAGGAGATTCCTGAGCACTTGCTCTATGCGCAAAGGATCTGCAACAAAATAGACCGGCACTGGGGGTAGTCTGGCGACGATGCGATGCGCGGGCGCTGTCGGCGCATACATCTGCACGATGTTCCTGACCAGATTCCGCAGGTCGAACGGCACACAGCGCAACTCGAGTTCGCCCGCTTCGATGCGGGTCGCGTCAAGCAAGTCGTCGATCATGCGCGCGAGTAAAGCTACCTGATCATCGAGGACATCCCTCTTCCGCCCACGCTGCGTTTCCGAACGCTCGTGTTCGAGCATCAGAAGCCCGTTTCTCAACGTGGTAAGGGGATTTTTGAGGTCGTGGGCGACACCGGCAAGAAACTCGAGCTGCGCCCTGCGCTGTTCAGCGAGGCGTCCGGCCATTTCATTGAACATGCGGGCCAGCTCCGCCAATTCACGGGCGCCATGCGGGTTGCCTCGAACATTCAAATCGCCGTCTCGAAAGGCGGCCACCGCGCCGTGCAATGCCAGAACGGGTCGCGCCAGATAGCGTCGTACACCAAAACCTATCAGTACAAAACCGACGACCAACAGGACGCTGGCGGTAACTCCGACCATGGCCGATAGCCCCTGCGCCCGCTGCGCGCGGACACGCGCATTTTCGGCCTGCACATCGTTTAGATCTCGCAGCGCTTCTACAGCTGATACCAGCTCCGTGAACGCCGGTCGGGAGCCGCGCATGAGCTTTTCGATGTCGCGCGTCTCAGCGTCAATTTCGGAGCGCACCCGCAGATAGTGGCTCAGCGCCGCAGAAAGGCGTTCGATCAGACGTTGTTCAGGGGCTGCGCCGACGTATTGCGTCGCCCGCGTCACAAGCTCCCGCAGCCGAGAGCCAACCTCCGCATGCGCCTCGACGATCTCGGGCTCGTCCGTGATCCGCAGCAGGTTGCTCAGGCGTTGATACTCGAACGCGGATACTTCGATCTCGTCAGCAATAGCTGCGCTTTTCGTGTCGCGTGAAACCGTTTCGATGGCGCGCTCGAGTACCGACGCCGTCCCGACCAGGATCGACACCACTATGATCCCTATGGCGGCAAACAACCCCAAACACGTCCACACGAGCGTGCGAATGCTGGGACTGTGCGTCCGCATGTTCGAAATCCCCACTTGGGGAGATGACCTGGGTTCCAACTCGCTCAAACGGGTGGCGCCATCCCAACCATCCAACGAAGAGGCAATCTAATCGATCTTCAGCAGTTGTTTGCCGATGTTCTTGCCGGTGAACAACCGTGTCAGCGTATTTGGAATGTTCTTGAATCCTTCCTGAATGTCTTCCTGGTAGACCAGATCGCCCGAAGAGACCCAGCCGAGCAACTCTGGAATCGCGATGTGGCCGCGATCCATGTAGTCGATGACGATGAAGCCTTCCATCCGCGCGCGCATGACGACCAGGTTCATCAGGTTCGCGGGGCCCGGCAGCGGCTTCGTCGCGTTGTAGCCCGAGATGCCGCCGCACAGCACGACTCGGGCGCGCATGGCCAGGTGATTCAGCGCCGCTTCGAGGATGTCGCCGCCGACGTTGTCGAAGAACACGTCCACGCCTTTCGGACACAGCTTGCCGACCCGTGCATCGACGTCTTCGCTCTTGTAGTCGATGACGGCATCGAAGCGAGCTTGTTTCTTCAGCCACTTGCACTTCTCGGCGCCGCCCGCGATGCCAACGACACGACAGCCTTTGATGCGGGCGATCTGCCCCGCGACCGAACCCGTCGCACCGGCAGCACCCGATACCAACACCGTTTCGCCCGCCTTCGGCTTGCCGAGATCGAGCAGGCCCCAGTATGCCGTGAGCCCTGTGACGCCGAGAACCGATAGCGGCATCGTCAGCGGCACGCCAGGCGGTACCTTGTTCAAGCCGAACGGACCGCCAGTTGGCGAAACCACCACGTAGTCCTGCCAGCCACCGCCGGTGAGCACCTTGTCGCCCGGCGCGAAATCGGGATGCTTCGATGTGACCACTTCGCCGACGGAACTCGCCCGCATCACTTCGCCGAGCTTGACCGGCGGCAGATAGCTCGGCCGATCTTCCATCCAGCCACGCTGTGTCGGATCGAATGACAGGTACAGATTCTTGACCAGCACGCGGCCGTCGCCCGGATTCGGTACGCGGCCCTCGCGATACTCGAAATTTGCCGAACTCACCTTGCCGTGCGGCCGCTTCGCCAACACCCATTGTCGATTCACATTCGCCACTAGGCACTCCTTGGTGGGTCGCGACGCACCGATCGTCGTGAGAACCGCGATGATAGCCGTCAGCCTTGAATAAATCGCCACTTGCTTGCAGAGTCGCGAACGGATGGCGGCAGAACTCGGAGAGCAAATGCTTGCGTTCAAATCAGCCACGGAATTGATCGCGATGCTGCGAGATGCACGAATCAGCGCCGTCGAATTGCTCGCCGAGTACCAGGCGCGCGTACTTCGATTCGACGACAAGATCAATTCGATCATCTGGCAGGAGCCCCATGTCGACGCGATGGTGCGTGACGCCGATGCGAACCTCCCGCTTGCTGGGTTGCCAATGACCGTCAAAGAGGCTTATGCACTGACCGGATCGCCAACGACGTGGGGCATCGCGGAAATGCGCAACAACGTCACCGATACCGATTCGGTGGTCGTCGAGCGGCTGCGCACCGCTGGTGCCACGTTGTTCGGCAAGACAAACGTGCCGCTGAATCTCGGCGACTTCCAGAGCTACAACGAAATATACGGCACCACCAACAATCCATGGGACCCTGCGCGCACCCCAGGTGGCTCGTCCGGCGGTTCCGCGGCCGCACTCGCCGCAGGTTTGACCGCGCTCGAGATGGGTTCGGACATCGGCGGTTCGATTCGCAATCCGGCGCACTACTGCGGCGTCTTCGGCCATAAACCCACGCACAAACTCGTTCCGAGTCGGGGACACGCACCGCCAGGGGTGCTCGCCGAGTTCGACATCGCTGTGGTCGGACCGATGGCACGTTCCGCCGTCGATCTCGATCTCGCGCTGGACATCGTTGCTGGCGCGGATCGGATCGAGGCCGGAATCCGCTACGACCTGCCGCGTCTAGATGGCCGCATGCTTGGCGACCTCAAGGTCGCAGTCTGGGCCAACGACGACGTCGCGCCGGTATCGCGTGATTGCGAACGCGCGGTGCTGAAGGTCACCGACTCGCTTGCGCGCACCGGCGCGTTGGTGAATTTCGAAGCGAGACCCGCGTTTACTGCGCGAGACAGCCACAACATCTATATGGCCGCACTGTCGGCTGCGCTGGCTGCCGGGTTCCCGCAGCCGATGTTCGAAGAATTGAAGACACGGGCCATGAACACCGCACAGGACGATCAGAGCGAAGCCACGCGGCAGCTGCGGGCGCAGACGATGGATCATCGCGGCTGGATCCAACTCAACAACATGCGTGAGCACCTGCGTTGGGCCTGGCGGACATTCTTCGACCAGTACGACGTCCTGCTCGCACCGATCGCCGCAACCGCCGCATTCCCCCACGACCACAGTCCTATGGAGGGGCGCACGATCGACGTCGACGGCACGCGGCAGCCGTATTTCCAACAGCTCTTCTGGGCGGGGCTTCCCGGCATTGCGTTCTTGCCGTCCACCGTCATTCCGACCGGCAACAACGCCAGCGGCCTGCCCGTCGGCATTCAGATCATCGGCCCTGCATACGGCGACCGCATCACGATTGGCGTGGCGCGCCTGCTCGAAGCGGAAGGCTTTGCATTCACGCCGCCGCCCGCGTACGTCTGACCATCTCTCACCTGCAGGAAACACCGTCGTGACCAACTATTCATTCGCATCCGCCACCGATCTCGCGCGCCTGATCCAGGCGAAAGAGATCTCCAGCCTCGAGTTGCTCGAGCACTATTTTCAACGGATCGACACGTACAACGGTCCGATCAACGCCGTGATCGCGCAGCATCGCGACGAAGCGAGAGATGCGGCGAAGAGCGCCGATTCCGCCCTCGCGCGAGGCGAGGTCCACGGACCACTGCACGGCGTGCCGATGACGGTCAAAGAGTCCTACGACGTTGCGGGATACAACACAACGTGGGGCATTGTCGAAATGAAGAACAATCTCGCGCACACAGACGCGCTGTCGATTCAGCGGCTGAAGCGCGCCGGCGCCATCGTCTTCGGCAAGACCAACGTACCGCTGCGGCTCGCCGACTTCCAGAGCTACAACGATATCTACGGCACGACGAACAACCCATGGGACAAAAGCCGCACCCCAGGTGGCTCGTCGGGAGGCTCTGCGGCCGCGCTCGCCGCAGGATTGACCGGCCTCGAGACCGGTTCCGACATCGGTGGATCGATCCGCAACCCGGCACACTTCTGCGGTGTGTTCGGCCACAAACCGACGTGGAACCTGTTGCCGCCGCGCGGCCACGCGATGCCCGGCGTCAAAACGCCCGCCGACATTTCGGTGATCGGACCGCTCGCGCGCTCGGCGCGTGACCTCGAAACCGCGCTGCTGGTAATGGCCGGGCCGGATGAAATACAGAGCCGCGGTATATCGCTGACATTGCCACGCCTCGGCAAACCCGTCAGTGCGCTGCGCATCGCCGTTTGGTCGGACGATCCAGTTGCGCCGGTGTCGAGAGCCGTTCGTGAACGCGTCGAATCGGTTGGCGCAGCGCTGCGCGATGCGGGTGCCCACGTCGACGACTGCGCGAGGCCCGACTTTTCCTCGAAAGAGTCCAGCATCGCCTTTCAGTTTCTGCTTCAGGCAACGATGTCTTCGCGAATACCCGACGCCGATTTCGAATCGCTGCGTAAGGCGGTGGCGGGCCTCGCCGCCGACGACACCAGCAATCGCGCCGAGACGCTACGTGCGCAAGCGGCGTCGTTCAGGGACTGGAGCCGTCACAACGAGGCCCGCACGCACCTGCGCTGGGCGTGGCACGAGTTCTTCAACCGCTATGACGTGGTGTTGACGCCGATCATGCCGACCTCGGCATTTCCGCACGACCACCGTCAGTTCGGGGAGCGCACGATCGAGGTCGACGGTGCCGCGCGGCCGTACTTCGAACAGGTATTCTGGGCGGGACTCGCCGGGGTCAGTTACCTGCCGGCAACGATTGTGCCGACTGGCCCGGATGCGCAGGGTCTGCCGATCGGCGTGCAGATCGTTGGTCCCGAGTACGGCGATCTCGCGACGATCGAAGTCGCGCAGCAGCTCGAGCAGCGCGGCTTCGCGTTCTCCCCGCCGCCGGGATATTGATTCTATGCCGGCCTACCAGGCCGTCTCCGAGGCCCATCCGAACATCGCGCTGGTCAAGTATTGGGGCAAGCGCGACGGCCCCGAAAACGTTCCCGCAACACCGTCTTTGTCGATCACGCTATCGCAGTTGCGGACGCGAACGCGTATCAGGCAGGACACCGAAGCGGCGCCCCACACAGCCACGCAACACCGCGTGACCTTGAACGGAGCGCTCGCAAACGACGCAAAGATCGACGCGTGCATTCACAGGCTCATCGCACGCGCCGGGTGTCCTGTGCCATCGTTGTGCATCGACACGGAAAACAATTTTCCCACCGCAGCGGGACTGGCATCCTCCGCCTCGGGCTTCGCCGCTTTGATCAAGGCAATGGACAGCGCGCTCGATTTACGCCTGAGCGATGCCGAGCAGTCGATCGAGGCACGGCGTGCCT
The DNA here is from genome assembly GCA_963812255.1 of uncultured Gammaproteobacteria bacterium. Classification (GTDB taxonomy): domain Bacteria; phylum Pseudomonadota; class Gammaproteobacteria; order Pseudomonadales; family Azotimanducaceae; genus DATJGR01. Next base: position 1,363,051 of record CAWEUM010000005.1, read on the forward strand.
CGGCGTCGGCCGCCCGGTCGCTGTATGGCGGTTTCGTGACCTTGACCGGTGGCGAGAATCCCGCGACATGGGTCGCACGTCCGGAACTCGACGCTGACGCATGGCCGCTGCAGGTCGTCATCGCAATCTGTTCCGATCAGCCCAAAACGGTTTCATCGAGCGCCGGTATGGTCCGCTCCAGGACATCCCCGTATTACTCGCGTTGGCTCGAAACCGCCGCTGACGATTTCGCGGCCGCGCGTGGTGCCGTCGCGCAGCGCGATTTCACACGACTTGGCGAGATCTCCGAGGCGAACTGTCTTGCGATGCACGCAGTGATGATGTCGGCGCATCCGGGGCTGTTGTATTGGCGAGCTGCGACCGTTGCTTGCGTCGAGCGTATCCGGCAACTGCGAGCAGATGGTGAAAGTGTGTTCTTCACCATCGACGCCGGTCCGCAGGTCAAGGCCGTTTGCGAGGCGCGCAGCGTAGAACGCGTTCGCGTCGCGCTGGCGCAGGTCGACGGCGTCAAAGACGTCGTTTCGGTCGGAATCGGCGGCCCGGCTCAGGTGTCGCGCCCGTCTGCATGAAAATCGTCGCCAGCGCACCCGGCAAGGTTCTCGTCAGCGGCGAATATGCCGTGTTGATCGGGGCGCCGGCGCTTGTCATCGCAATCGACCGGCGCGTCAGCTGCAGCGTCCACGATGTATCTGTCGGCGGTTGGGGTTTCCAAACGCATGGATTCGCGCCGGACGTTTCTCACACATTTGCTTCGCTGACCGACCGGTCACTGCTGCCCCGCTCGGATCCGGCGTATATGTGCCAGCAGGTGCTGCGGCAGCTGCAGACGATTGACGGCGCACTCGACACGATGCCGCCGCATCTGAGTCTGGACATCGACTCGACTGCCGGGTTTCTCGGTGACAAGAAACTCGGCATCGGCACAAGCGCCGCGGTGTGCAGCGCGCTGACCGGTGCATTGCTCGCGACGCAGAAATTGGGTCAGAGTTGCTCCGACGCCGTTTCCGCTCGCGAGGTGTTTCCGGTCGCGTTGGCTGCGCATCGCGCCGCGCAGGGCGGCAGCGGCGTGGACGTTGCCGCGTCGTGCTACGGTGGGCTGATCCGGTTCGAAATAAACTCGACGCGGGCGACACGGTTCGCCTTTCCAATGGGCGTTTCGTTTGTAGCGATCTTCGCCGGCACCAGCGCCGATACGCGCGAACACGTCGCGCGGTTCGACGCATGGCGCGGCGGCGGCATACCGGACGCGTTACAGGCGTTGCGACATGCCGCGTCCCGCGTGGTCGAGGCGCTGCCCGAGCCCGCCCGATTCATGCAACAATTGCACGCGTATACAGTGGCGCTGAAGTCACTCGACGAGGCGGCCCGACTTGGGATTTTCAGCGCGCCGCATCGGCTGCTGAGTGAGCTCGCCGCGACCTTCGGCGTTGTGTACAAGCCGTGCGGCGCAGGCGGCGGCGATCTCGGAATGGCGTTCGCCCTCAAAGAGAACGCTCGCGCGCTCGAATCGTTTGAACTGGCAGCCCACACGGCGGGCTTCACGCGTCTGCCTCTGGAGTTGGACGAGCATGGCATCACCGTTGGCGTCGACCGATAGCGGCCAATCCCGCATACCGAACTTCTTCAAGATGACCATTCGCGAGCGCCTCGACGCGCTGCGTGAGCGGGAGCTACTGTCCGATGACGACATTGCACTGCTCGCGGCCGGGGACCACACGCTGCGCATCCAGACGGCCGACAAGATGATCGAGAACGTGGTGGGTGTGCTCGGCCTGCCGCTCGGTCTCGCGCTCAATTTTCTGATCAACGGGCGCGACTATGTCGTGCCGCTGTGCGTCGAGGAACCATCGATCGTCGCAGGTTTGTCTGGCGCAGCGCGCACCGCGCGCTTGTCCGGAGGATTCAAATCCAGCGCCACCGAATCGATTCTGATCGGCCAGGTCCAGCTCGTCGACATGGGGGATCCGTTGACGGCGATCGCAGCGCTCGAAGCGCAGCGCGAGGAAATCGTCGCGCTGGCCAACAGCCTGCACCCAAAGATGGTTGCACGCGGCGGCGGCGCTCGCGGTATCGAATTGTTCCATCACACGGCCCCCGAAGACGGTCGCGAGATGGTGGTGCTGCATCTGCTCGTCGACACCTGCAACGCGATGGGCGCCAATCTCGTCAACACGATGTGCGAAGGCATCGCATCGCTGGTTGAATCGATCACCGGCGGCAAGGTGTTCCTGCGCATCCTGTCGAACCTGACCGATCGCGCACTCGCCAGCGCTCAGATGGTCGTGCCGGTCAATAACCTCGAGGGCCGGGGATTCAGCGGCAGCCAGGTACGCGATGGCATCATCCTCGCGAACGACCTCGCGACTGTCGATCCGTACCGCGCTACGACGCACAACAAAGGCATCATGAACGGCGTCGACGCGGTCGCGCTCGCGACCGGCAACGACTGGCGCGCGATCGAAGCCGCGGCGCATGCATATGCGGCGCGCAGGGGACGTTATGCGTCGCTGACGCGCTGGTATGCAAATGAGCGCGGCGATCTCGTCGGCGAACTCGAGATGCCGATGAAGGTCGGTACCGTCGGGGGCTCGCTCGAGACAAACCCAACGGTGCGCATCAACCACCGCCTTCTCGGCTCGCCCGACGCACGCGAACTCGCCTCGATTATGGCCAGCGTCGGTCTCGCGCAAAACTTCGCGGCATTGCGCGCACTGTCCACCGACGGAATTCAGCAGGGCCACATGACCTTACACGCGCGCAGCGTCGCCACCACGGCAGGCGTGCCGGAACACATGTTCGAGGCCGTCGTCGAAGCGTTGATCGAGTCGGGTGAAATCAAGGTCTGGAAGGCGCGGGAACTCGTCAGAACCTCCCGCGCACAGCCGCAGCCTCAGACATCCGTCGAACGCAGCTTCGCCAACGGCAAGGTCATTCTGCTCGGCGAGCACGCGGTGGTTTACGGCCGACACGCCATCGCCGCGCCGATTCCGCTGGCGATCGAAGTCCGCGTCCTCGATGCAACCGACGGCGTGCGGTTGCTGATTCCGCGCTGGGGCGTAGAGCAACGAATCCGGTCCGTGGCCGAACATCAGCCAGGCGCCGTCGGCATGCTGGCGATGTTGTTGCGCGAGTTGTCGCTCGATGATCGGGCGATCGACATCGAAGTGTTCCCTCATATACCGCGCGCGATGGGCCTGGGTGGATCCGCTGCGCTGGCGGTCGCCATCGTGCGCTCGTTGGACGTGCGATTCGCGCTGAATCTGTCGACGGAACGCATCAACACGCTTGCATTCGAATGCGAGAAAGAGGCTCACGGAACGCCGTCTGGTATCGACAACACCGTCGCCACCTACGGTACGATGTTGCTGTACAGCAATGCATCACGGCCGCGCTTTTCAACCCTGGCGCCGAAGCAGGCGATGCCAATCGTCATCGGCATGTCCGGCAAAGAGAGTCTGACCGCCAACAACGTTGCACAGGTGCGCGCGGCATGGGAACGCCAACCGGCCCGCTACGAATCGCTGTTCGATCAGATCGACAGGCTGGTGCTGGCCGGCGTCGATGCGCTGGCGGCTGGGGATCTCGCCGAACTGGGCGAGCTGATGAACCTCAATCACGGATTGTTGAACGCCCTGCAGCTGTCGACGCCGGAACTCGAAGACATGGTGCACGTCGCGCGGCGCGCCGGCGCGGTGGGTGCGAAGCTCACCGGCGGTGGGGGCGGCGGCTCGGTGATTGCACTGTGTCCGGACAACGCCGAGGCTGTCGCGGCGGCTATCGAGACGGCCGGCTATCAGACACTGACATTTACCGTCGCTTCGGCAACAGCGCCATGAGCCGCGTGCCGACCCGTAGCCTGATCGTTTCGTCGGAGGAGGAGCAGCTGATCCTCGTCGATTCGAACGACCGTGAGACGGGGACGTCGTCGAAGTCGGCGTGCCACGACGGCGAAGGCGTGCTGCATCGTGCGTTTTCACTGTTCGTTTTCAATGGTGACGGCGCGCTGTTGATCCATCAGCGACATCCTTCCAAACGCCTCTGGCCAAACTTCTGGTCGAACAGCTGCTGCAGTCACCCGCGCGCCGGCGAGGACATCGACCTTGCGGTCCATCGTCGCCTCGAACAGGAACTCGGGCTCGTCGCGCGCCTGCACTTCATCTACAAGTTCGAGTACACCGCACCGTTCGGCACCGCCGGCACCGAACACGAGCTTTGCTGGGTATTTGCCGGCATCACGACGACGCAGCCGGTCATCAACGCGACCGAGATCGCCGACTGGCGTTGGATCGCGCCGGATGCACTCGACGCAGAACTCGCTGCCACACCTCAGCGATTCACGCCTTGGTTCAAGCTCGAATGGCAGGCACTGCGCAGCAGTCACCGAATCGGCCTCGAACAAATTCTCTCCGCCTGACCGCAACAGACGAATTGCTGCAACATTGCCGACCAACGGAGGTCCGGCGGGGCCACTGTTCGCGTAGACTAAGCCGCAATGGGTGGCACGCCGACAGCGTGCCCACGACCTGTCTGGAGGAACTGCACAAAAATGACCCAGCAGGGAACCGGCACAGCGGTCGGGATCAGCGGATTCACCACCTACCTGCCGTGCTACCGGGTCAACCTCGAAGACTGGTGCCGATGGACAGGCGACAGCTGGGACAAAGTGTCGAACGTCGTCGGTCGCAGCTTCCGGATGCGCGCGCCCAACGAGAACGCGTACACGATGGCGGCCACCGCTGTGCTGCGTTTGATCCAGGCATACGACATCGATCCGGGTCGCGTCGGCTATTTCGCGCTCGGCACCGAATCGAGTACCGACAATTCGATCGGTGCCGTCATCGTCAAGGGCATGGTCAACGACGCACTCCGCGCGCTGGGCTCACCGCCGCTGGCGCGCCACTGCGAGGTGCCCGAGTTCAAGCACGCCTGCCTTGGCGGCGTCTACGCGATGAAGGGTGCCGCGCGATATGTCGCGCTGGACGGAATGGACAACCTTGCCATCGTCGTCTGCGCAGACATCGCTGAATACGCGCGCGGCAGCTCAGGCGAAGCCACACAGGGCGCCGGTGCCGTGGCGATGTTGATCGAAGCTCGGCCGCGGTTGCTCGAACTCGACCTGGCGCGAGCCGGCAGCGCGTCGGACTATCGTGGCCCGGATTTTCGCAAGCCGTTCACCCGATACGTCGGCCAGACCCCGTCGCGACATGGACAGATTCGCGATTTCCCACTGTTCAACGGCAAATATTCGACAAGCTGCTATCTCGACGAAACCTTGCTCGCGATGTCCAATGTGTTCGACAAGGACCACGCCGCCGAGGTGTCCGCCGCAACGCGCTGGAACGACACCGTTGCCGCATTCCTGCACCGACCGTATCGACGCATGGCGGAGACAGGGCTCGCGGCAAGCTATCTGCTGTCGCTGGCACGCAGCGACCGCGCGGGGTTCGCCTCCCTCACCCGCACGGCGGGAGTCGATCCGACCGCCCTCGCCAACGAACTGAGCGAGGCGCCGCAGCTCTACGACCGGGTGCGTCACGGTGACAGCGCAGTAGAACCCTACCCGAACACGTTGGCGGCGTTGCGGCACCTGCGGGACCACGAAACCTACCGCAGCCGCGTACTCGACAAGATGCGTCTCGGCGATGCGGCGATGCAGGCATGCGGCAACCTGTATACCGCGTCGATGCCGGGCTGGCTCGCAGGCGGACTCGAAGAAGCGTTCATCCAGGATGCGTCGCTCGGCGGACGCTCGATTCTGGCGTTCGGGTACGGTAGCGGTGATGCCGCCGAGGTGATTCCGATGCGCGTCGTCGACGACTGGCGCGGCGCAGCGCGGCACATCGGCTTTGCAGCCGCAATGTCCGGTGCGATCGACCTCGATCAGGCCGGCTACCAACAGCTCCACGATTGCCTCGAACTCGACGCGGCCGTCGCGCCGCGTCCCACGACGTTCGTCATCGAACGCATTGGCGCCGTCGAGGCAGCCGGCAGCCTCGACGATCGCGGAATCGAGTACTACCACTTCGTGCGCTGACTCGAGACCGCCGCAGCGATCGGGCAACTACTCGAGCTTCAGGTGTGAGATGTCGGGTGCAGCGGGTGCCGGTTCGTCGTCGGCATCCGCCATCAGCGCGCCCGGCGGCGCCAGATCGAACTCGATGGCATCCGCGTCGAGCGGTGGATCGATAGCCGGCGACGCCGCAACCAGTTCGACACCCACGCGCGCAATCTCCCACTCGGGCGAATTGACGGGCACCGGGGGCGGCTGCGAGACGGCACCGAGGTCCGCGCCCGGTGCGGCAACCGTCAAATGTGCGACATCCGGTGCAACGGCGGAATCGGTCGACGGCGTCCCGAGCAGCGCGCCTGGTGCGGCCAGGGTCATGTGCGAAACGTCCACGGTGGCTGGAGCCGTTTCGGCGGGACGCGGCTCGGCGAGCGTCGCGCCGCGAGGCGCCAGACGCAGACCACCCCCTTCCGGTTCCGCTGCCTGGGCGTGTGCCGATTCGGCGACGCGATCTGTTTTGGATTTCACCATCGCATCCGTCTGCGCGCCGATGTAGGGATCGATCGAAACGACACGCAACCGCGCTCCGGCGCGCTTGAACGCGATCTGAAACTTCGCGGCGGTGTCAGCGTCGGCATCCTTGCGGATCGTCACGGCTTTGCCGGTGAACAGCACATCCAGCCGCGCCGCGTCCAGTTTCAACAGTGTGCCGAGACGTTGCTTCACGACCGCCGGATGTTGTCCCTCGAGCGCTTCGCCGCGGAATATCAATCGATATCGTTCAGACATGGCGCCGCGATCCGATACAGTTCGATGCTCGAATTTAACCATAGGCGTCGGGTGCACTGCTTCGAGCGGCGTTGCACGATCGGTGACCCGGATCAATACTTGCAACGCATCTGCAATCGTTTGGAGGTAGAGACACCCATGGGTACTCGCGCGCGCGTTGTGGTGTTGCCGCAACAACAGGCACCGTTGCGTATCGAAGAAATCGACCTGCCCGATCCGGGTCCGACTCAGGTAGTCGTGCGCCAGTTCGCGTCGGGCATCTGTCATTCGCAGCTGCATCAGATGCATCGCCCTCGGCAGTCGCCGGTGATCCTCGGTCACGAGGCGACCGGCGTCATCGAGAAATGCGGTTCGAGCGTGCGCCACGTACACGAAGGCGATCTGGTACTGGTGACGTGGGTACCGCGCGACGCGTCGCGCGCGAAGGCGCTGCCCGTACGCGCCACGCTCAACGTCTCGGACGGCGTCGCACAATCGGAGAATGTCTTCACGTGGGCAAACTTCACGTTGGCCGACGAGCAGTACGTCGTGAAGGTCGATCCGCGGACCCCACACGACGTTACGTCGATCATCGGTTGCGCCGTGATGACCGGCGCCGGTGCGGTGATCAACACCGCCGGCGTCCGACGAGGCCAGAGCGTCGCGATATTCGGTGTGGGCGGCGTCGGGCTCTCGGCCGTCGTCGGCGCACGCATGGCCGGCGCGAATCCGATCATCGCCGTCGATCTCGACGACGGGAAACTCGAATTTGCGGAACGCTTCGGCGCGACCCACATGGTGAACGCGAAAAAAGTCGATCCAATCGAAGCGATCCACGCGCTGACGCCACGCAAGCACGAGTTCACGATCCTGCAGACACCGGTGTCGGGTGTGGACTATGCCTTCGATTGCATCGGTATCAAGAAGACGATGGAGCAGATCGTACCCGCGTGCCGCGGTGGGCACTTCGGCGTTCACGCCGGAGGCACCGCGGTATTGGTCGGCGTCCCTGGCACGCCGGTCGAATTGAATGCGCTCGACATGCTGATCACCGAGAAGAAGTTCATCGGCAGCATTGGCGGATCGTGCGCGCCGGACCGGGATTTCCCGAAGTTTCTCGACTGGCACAAGAACGGCGACCTCGATCTCGACGCGATCGTTACGCAGCGTTACCGCATCGACGACATCAACGAGGCCACCGACGCGCTCGCGGCGGGCAAAATCAGCGGCCGCGCGATTCTGGAATTCGAGCATTGACGCCGGGAACGCGCCATGGCTGATCTATTGGGCATGTCGGCACGCATCCTCGATGACAGCGACGATGCGCCGGTGGGGCCGGTCAACCGCATCAACCACGAACTCTCCGAGATCGCGCCAGGTATCGCGATGGTCGAGGCGTTTTCACATTCTGTGTTGTTCGATACCGATGACGGTTTGGTGGTATTCGATACCAGCGGCGCGCAGGGCGGCACACGCGTCGTCGATGCGATTCGCGGCTGGTCGAAGGCGCGCTTCAACACACTCGTCTACACACACGGTCACATCGATCACGTGGGCGGTTGCGGTGCCTTTCTTGCCGATGCGACGAACAGCGGGTCACCCCGGCCCACCATAGCGGGCCACGAAAACGTGCCGCGCCGGTTCGATCGCTACAATCTGACCAACGGCTACAACCTCACCATCAACGCACGGCAGTTCCGCGGCCTCGCGCGGCGCGGTTACGCGCTCGGCGGCGAATCGGGACGATTCCTACCAAGTGACAGCGCGAGACCGAATGTCACCTACGGCGACCGACTCGCGCTCAGCGTCGGCGGTCTGGAGTTCGATCTGCGCCACGCGAAAGGCGAAACGGACGACCACACGTGGGCATGGATACCCAGGCACAAGGCGATCTGCGCAGGCGATTTTTTCATCTGGAACTTTCCGAATGCCGGCAACCCGCAGAAAGTGCAACGCTACCCGGTCGAATGGGCCGCGGCGATGCGCTCAATGGCCGGCACCGACGCCGAACTGTTTCTGCCTGCACATGGTTTACCGATCGCCGGCGCGCAGCGCATCAAACGCGTGTTGCTCGATGTAGCCGAGGCGCTCGAAAAGCTGATCGGCGAAACGCTCACGATGATGAACGCCGGGGCGCCGCTGAACGACATCATCCACAGCGTCAAGGTGGCGCCGGACATGCTCGAAAAACCGTATCTGCGACCGCTGTACGACGAGCCTGAATTCGTCGTGCGTAATCTGTGGCGCATGTACGGTGGCTGGTACGACGGCAATCCTGCGAATCTGAAGCCCGCCACGGACGCATCGCTCGCCGGAGAAATCGCCGCACTCGCCGGCGGCGCACAGCGGCTCGCCAATCGCGCGCAGACGCTTGCGCATGAAGGAGATCTAAGGCTCGCCTGTCACCTGATCGAACTCGCCATGCGCGCTGAGCCAGACAACGTTGCCATTCATGCGATCCGTGCGGAGGTCTATCAGCGCAGGCGCGACAATGAAACGTCGTTGATGGCAAAAGGCATCTTCGGCTACACCGCCGGCGAGTCGTTGAGCGCTGCCGGCCGCTACGATCCACACGCGAAGGCGTAGCCGTGCCACTTCTCGTTCGCAGTCGATCGCGCCCCGCGCCGGCCGTATATTTCCTCTCCGAACACGATGGCGCCGGCTTGCTCGACTGGAGCGAGGTCGTTGGACGCTTCGCTGCGCAGCGAAACTACTGGGTCAACACAGCCTCAGAAGCAGGTCGACCGCATGCGATGCCCGTCTGGGGGGTATGGTTCGACGATCGTTTCGTGTTCAGCACGAGTCCTGCATCGCGCAAGGCGCGCAACCTGCTCGAAAACCCCCGCATTGCCGTGCATCTCGAAGACGGCGACGCCGTCATCATCATCGAAGGCAACGGTGTCGAGGTTCGCGATCCAACGGACCTGTTGGCGTTCATCGACTCGTACAATCCAAAATACGACTGGAACTTTACACCGGACCAACTCCAGCGCGGTGTATTCGCGGTGCGGCCCGAACAGGCCTTTGCGTGGCTCGGCAGCGAAGGCGAAGCATTCGGCGGCACCGCGACGCGCTGGCGCTTCGAATCCGATTCCCCAACCTGAAAGGCAATCCATACCGACTTCGCAGCTATGCTGACATCACATTTCGTTCGCAACGGCGACATCCTCACTGCATGCCACGACGAAGGCAGTGGCAACGCGCTGTTGCTGCTGCACGGCTTCACCGGATCGAAGCTCGATTTCCACGATCAAACACCGTGGTTCACCGACCGGCATCGGGTGCTCGTGCCGGATCAACGCGGCCACGGCGAAACCTCCAATCTCGGTCGCGCCGATGCATACAGTCTCGACATTCTCGTCAGCGACCTCGCCGGATTTCTCGACGCGCTCGACGTGCAGCGCGTTCACCTGCTGGGTCATTCGATGGGCGGCATGGTGGCGCTGCGCTTTGCGCTGAGTCACCCACAGCGCCTGGCGTCGTTGATCCTGATGGATACTGCAGCCGAACCGTTGACATTGTTCCCGGCCGCGTTGCGCGAGCAACTCGCCGCGGGCGTGCGCGCGAACGGCTGCGCGTACCGCCTCGAGGCGATGCGCGCGATGCCGATGAGCGATGCGCAAGCGCGCGGCCGCGATTTTCTCGGTGAAGACGAGCATTGGCGTCGTATCGAACTGAAACTGTCTCAGATGGACCCGGAGGCCTGGGTCGCGCTCGGCGACGAGATGTCGAAACAGATGTCGTTGCTCGGCGAACTCGCCTCGATCGCGGTACCGACGACTGTCATCGTTGGCGCATACGACAGCCCCTTTGTAGAGCCGTCGGCGCGCATGGCAGCGGCGATTGAAGACGCGCGTCTGGAAACGATCCCGCTCGCCGCTCACTGTCCTCAATACGAAGATGCGCCGGCCTGGCGACGTGCGATCGATACACACCTTTCCCGAATGCGAGATTCGACACGCGGATAGCGTGTCGGTGACGACGACGTTCGCGACGGCACTGGTGCCGGGTGCGTTGGTGATCTCCGGCCGGTCACACGCAGCACACATTGGCGCCCGCGTTGCGGGTAGCTGGATCGCGGCGAGCGGCATCCTGCTGCTGGGTTGGTCGCTGCGCTGACGCTGGCGGGAGGAGCCGGGATGGTTGGCCGTTTCCATCGTAGAATCCACCGATACCAACAACGAGAACATCGCGATGATCGCCAAGCTGCCCGGCCGAGTCGGAATCGAAGAGAACGTCGTCTACGGCAGCGGCGGCGGACGCGAGTTGCGCTGTGACGTTTATACGCCGCCCGACGCGCGCACCGATCGCACCGCGATGCTGCTGATTCATGGCGGCGGCTGGCAGAACGGCGACCGCGGCGAGTTGCGCGGCTACGGTGTGCAACTCGCCAGATACGGCTATCTATGCGTCTGTCCGGAGTACCGGTTGTCCGGCGAAACGGTGTGGCCGGCGCAGATACACGACGTTAAGGCTGCGTTGCGCTGGTTGCGCGCGAACGCCGCGGCGCTGGGCGTGAATCCCGACAAGATCGTTGTCTCCGGCAACTCCGCGGGTGCGCACCTGGCGCTGATGCTGGCCGCCACGCCGAACGTGCCGGTGTTCGATGGCAAAGGCGGTCACACGGAGGTGTCGTCGAGTTGTGCCGCGGTCGTCGCGATCTATCCGCCAACGGCGCTGCGTATCGGCGAAGTGGGCGACGCCATCGCGAACCTGTTCGGCGGCAAGGCAAGCGTGGAAGCACAGGATGCCGCGAGCCCGATTACCTATGTGCACCGTCACTTCCCGCCGACGTTGCTCGTGCACGGCAACGCCGATGACGTGGTGCCGGTGGAGGCCAGTTTCGCGATGTACCGCAGCCTGTTCGACGCTGGCGCGCCGGTGGAACTGCATGTCTATGAAGGCGCGCCGCACGCGTTCGACGCACTGCCGGAATTCGGCCGGCAACTGACCGACATCATCGCGCTGTTCGTCGATCGCAAGGTGGCGAACGCGCGCGCAGTAGAAATGCCTTAGGTTTTCCGTTCGCGCCGAGGAGCACGTTGTATCCAGCGTTTCAGAGAACGGACAGATCGAACAGCCGCGTGTCGTCGGATTCACCGAAGGGTCTGTCGTCGGAGCGGTCTATCTCGGCATGCGCGTCGACTCGGCTGCGATCTGCGGTCGCGCAGCGACTATCGCATGAGGTGCGCCGAATGACGCAATCGAACGCTCGGATCGACACACCGCATCGGCGCCGCGAACTGTCACTGTACTTCGGGGGCACGTATGCCATTACGTGGGGCCTTGCAGCCCTGCTGCTGCTTGCGCCGGAGTTGATGGCGTGCCTGTTCGGGCCGTTCTCGACGGAATCACCCATCTACTATCTGGCCGTTTACGCGCCAGGCATCACCGCGTTGATCTTGACCGGTACACGCGAAGGGACCGTCGGGATCGTCCGCTTGCTCGCGACATTACGGCCCCGTTGGTCGAGCGCTCCCTACTACGCTGCCGTGCTGTTGGGCTGGCCGCTTCTCGATACCGTCGCGTTGACGGCGCAAGCCGCGATCACGGGCGGAACTACGGCCTCCATCGACTATGTTCACTGGTACCTCGCGCCCGGATTCCTGCTGATGCGACTCGCGCTGGACGCGGGCCCGCTCGGCGAAGAACTCGGCTGGCGCGGTTACGCACTGCCACGTTTGCTAGGCGGCAATTTCTCGGCATTGACTGCGGCACTGGTGCTGGGGGTGATCTGGGGCATGTGGCACGTCCCGGCGTTCGTCATCTCGGGTACCGCTCAACACGATCAAGGCATGGGCATCGTGTGGCTGATTCTCGGCACGACCTTGGTGTCCGTCATGATGACCTGGCTGTATCAGCGTACCGGCGGTGACGTGCTCGCGTCTGGTGTTCTGGTGCACCTGATGAACAACGTGACCTTGGCGAGCCTGCCGTATCTCGATGTCGTCTATGCCCCGGTCGCATTGGTCGCCGCGGTCGCGTTACGGCGCAACGACCGATCCCGCGCGATTCCGTCAGCCAACGAATGACTACTGCCGTTCGGACGGTGCATCGTCGAGCCAAACGCAGGCTGGACATCCGCCGCTCGCCAACGCCGCTTCGGCAGACGTTCTGTCCGAATCGGTCTGATATTGCGGCTGCGCGGTGCGCTCGACACGTGAGTCGCCGTCTCCACTGCCGCTCGTGCGCGGCCGCATCACGTCATCTTTCCACGCATCATCGTCGGCCCATTCGTAGCGCAGCATGACCGTCTGCCCAGGTTCCTTCAGCGTCTCGAACGCCGTCAGCGCGTCGCGAACGATATCGTGGTTGAGCGCTCGTTGATGCGGCCTGCCCGACGTGTGACCCAATGGAAAATCCAGATACACACTGCGCGGCGGATTCACCGCGCGGGTGATCGACAGCGCGCTCGACATCGATAAGGTCGGCACGCCCCGAGCTTCGATTTCCCGCGCGATCAGTCCAACGGACTGATGGCACACCGGTCAGACGGGCACCAACAGCACGACATCGACTTCGTCACGCGCCACGTAATCCGCCAGCGCCGGTGCGAGTCGCTCGCGCACCCTGCGCGACGAATAGATGCCGCCCATGAACGCATAGGCATGCTCGCCCAGCGATCCGATAAATCGTTCGGCCACAAGTTGATTCAGTGTGTCGATCGGGAACACGACGTTGGGATCGTTGCGCGCATCGGTGAGGTCGTATGCAAAGTGCGTTGCGCGCAACGTCGACGTCGACGAGCGCGTATCGATGATGCGAAAACTGAGGTCATCCTTGTAGTGGAACGCGACCTGGCCGGTCTGATAGATGCCGCCAGAACCGATCAGGCCGACCCGGCATTTGGACAACGGCTTGGCCAGTTCGGCCCACGCGGGTGCGGCTCGACTCTCGACCCACTGATACGGTGGATAGCCCAGCGCGCTGTATTGGTCGCGGGTACGCTCAATGTAGTCGACTGGCGGGCGGCTGTTCGGCATCGCATGATCGTAGCAGGCGAAATGGCGCTAAAACCAGATCCGCCGCCAAGTTGTACAAAGAGGTGTCCCACTTCAAACTGTTGGCTGGGTAATCCATTGATCGAGCATTTCACTTCTTGCGGGCTGAATTCGTCCGCCTGATAGGTTCTATTCGACTTCGGTCGGGTCGCCATCCACACGCGCCCTCGCCAAGACCTTTTCTACGAACAAAAAGGAGACCACCTTGCCCGCCAGATACCCCTCGCCAATGATGCGCGGTACGGCAGACCAACCACCCGCTGCATCCGTCGTATGGCGCAAACAACGATTTTCTGCGGCCGTGTGGTCCTTCAAAGGTTCGGATTTGCAGCTACTACTTCCACTGGGCGCGGAACATCCTAGGTTGGGCGATGAGGCTGAGGTCTCGATTCCTCTAGACTCCCAGGTTCTGCGCATGACAGCGACCATACGCAGCATCGAGCAGGTTTACGGATCGTTTACAGTTGTTCGATTCCAAACTTCGATGGCACAAAACCGGGTTTCAAACGATGTCCAACGGCGCGGCAACACCCGGTTCCAACTGAGTCCGTTGTTTCCCCTTTATTGTTTTGCGAATCATCCATTCACGCTCCGACTAGCGAGGCTTCGTACGATTGACATATCGAATGGAGGGGCATCTCTGATTTGCCACGAGGCCGACTTCGCCTTCGTCGCAGGCATGCGCATCGACTGCAGATTCGAGGCGCCTTCAATTGGAGCGTTTCGCGCCACCTTAGTCATTCAAGGCGTAGTCACCGAGGAATCGTCGGCAACCTTGCGTATCTCAGCGGAGTTTGTCGGGGAGGACCGCCATGCGCGAGAAATAATTTGTTCCTGTCTTGCTCGCCCACTGTCGTCGAACGCTTTGAAGGATCTCCAGAGGGAGAATCTTCTTTCGTCCCGATGGATCGACTTGGTCGAGTTCTCCGCCTTAAGGCAAACGAATCCTCCCCGAACCAAACACGACGAGACTCCACGTTCAGCGGACAAGCTGAAACTCGTTGGACGATTGAGCGACGAAGTCGTATGCGAACTCGAATGGTTGGATTCGGACAGTTCATCCATCAATTGGTTTCTCTCTCCGCATCTCGATTCGGCGCTTCTGCTCGAGAGGGCCAAATCCGAACTGACTGCACGCGCGCAGTCACTTGGATTGACGACCCGGGCCAACAGGCAATTCGATTCCGTTGTCGCGAGATCGGCCAGCGCTACGCAAGCACCGGCTCGACCCCTTCGGAACCGCGGTAACGTCCGATGGGACCAGTATGCGCAAGCATATGACGTGATGTGCTCCGCCAACCCCGCCTATGAGAACAACCTGAAGCTCTTTCGAACGTGGATCGATGCGACTCGCATGCCAGAGGCTCCGGTGATATGCGACGTCGGCGCCGGCACCGGGAACTACTCCTTGGAGCTCGCGAGGCGGTTCCCGAACTCGCGGGTAATCCATCTCGATAGCGATCCGATGATGAACCGAACCGCTTCACAGAAATACCGAAGTGCCGGGGCCGAAAATGTCGAGTTCAAAGCTTCGACGGCCGAGGACGCGCAGTTGGATCCAGACAGCCTCGATCTGATCGTGTGCGTCAACGCGCTCTATACACTCCCCGGCACTGAGACTGTCCTCCAGAAATTTTGGTCCTGGTTGAAACCGTCCGCGCTCCTGTTTCTGATCGATCTAGGGCGACCAATGGACGTCACCGATTGGTCGCAATACATCGTGCGGTCTAGCCTCAAGGAACGCGGGGTCGGCGCCACCGTCAAGTCGTTCATAAAAGGTCGGAAGGCGATCGGACAGAATCGCCTGATACGCCGCGAGCAAGACCATGGGCGCTACTGGCTGCACTCACCAGAGGAGTTTAGATCCACCATATCGGCCGCGGGATTTGAGATCCTGGATCTGCAAACCTGCTACAGGGGAGCCTGCGATTTGGCCGTTGGCCGCAAAATCGGGTAACGCGGACAATTAGGGAATAGGACTCATCATGGCTGCCCCTTCTTTCAGCGAAGACGTGATCTACACAGCTGAGCACAACGTCGCCCGCATCACGATCAACCGCCCCGAGGTCTACAACGCTTTTCGCGCGCAAACGTGCGAGGAGTTGATCGAGGCGTTCGAAGCCGCATCGTGGAATCGCTCAGTAGCGGTGGTTGTGCTGAGCGGCGCGGGCGATCGGGCGTTCTGCACCGGCGGGGATCAGAAATCTCACGCCGAAGCCGGTTCAGGATACGGTGGCCGCGGCACGATCGGGCTTCCGGTCGAGCAGTTGCACACCGCCATACGCGACTGTCCCAAACCGGTGATTGCCCGTGTTCAAGGGTTTGCAATCGGCGGCGGCAACGTGCTTGCTGCGTTGTGCGACCTCACCATCGCGTCGGAGAATGCGGTGTTCGGTCAGGTCGGGCCAAAGATGGGATCAGTGGATCCCGGCTATGGAACCGCCTATCTCGCGCGCATTGTTGGAGAGAAGAAAGCGCGGGAAATGTGGTACCTGTGCCGCAGATACACCGCGGCCGAAGCGCTCGCAATGGGTTTGGTGAACGTCGTCGTGGCTGCCGACCAACTCGATGCGGAGGTCGCACGATGGTGTGACGAGTTGATTCAACGCAGCCCCACGGCCATTTCCATCGCCAAGAAATCATTCAATGCAGATACCGAACATCAGCGCGGTATCGGCGCGCTCGGCATGCAATCCGTCGCGCTGTACTACGATACCGATGAGTCCAAGGAGGGCGGCAATGCGCAGCGGGAAAAGCGCCCGCCGCGGTTCTTCGGAACCGACGAGTAACAGTCAGATCAAAAGCTTCGATGCGGCGCGGGGACGGTCGGCGATCACGTCGGCGATCTTCAGACGCTCGGCCAGCGTCAGTTTGGGCTTGCAGACCGCGCGCTCGCGGGACTTTTGAAAGTTGTCCAATTCCACCTTCTCGGTGACGAATCGAGCCAACGCCTCGCGCGCGAGTTCGGGTGTCCTGAAGGGGCCGCAATCGCCCTCCCGCGATCCGAAATACCATTGTCCGTTCATCGCGAAAATCCGCTCTGAACGAAAGTAGGTCTTTTCACTGCAATCTTCTCGTCTACGCATGGCCGGCATTGTCGGGTTGGCAAATTCGTACGATGCAATTGGACCAGATCCTGAATCGCAACGTGGCGCCGGCTTGTAGGTGGCTGTATGTCGCTTGTATCGCGACCGCGCCATTTGGCAAATCAGATCGGGTATAGTCGCCGCTCGAAATTTCAGCCAACGCGACGAATGCCAGCACAATCCATGGATGAAATCGTCTCGCTCTGTAAGCGGCGCGGCTTCATTTTCCCCAGCGGCGACATCTACGGAGGCCTGCAAGGCGTCTACGATTACGGCCCGCTCGGTGTCGAGCTGAAGAACAATCTGAAGGCTGCCTGGTGGCGCTCGATGGTTTATGACCGCGATGATGTCGAAGGTCTGGATGCCGCGATTCTCACCAACTCGAAGGTTCTGCGCTACTCCGGCCACGAAGCGACCTTCTCCGATCCGCTGGTCGATTGCCGCCAATGCAAGAGTCGCTGGCGCGCCGATCATCTCGATGAAATGAAGTGCCCAAACTGTGGTTCCGCCGACCTGACCGACCCTCGTCCGTTCAATCTAATGTTCAAGACCGCGGTCGGGCCCGTCGACGACGGCAGCTCGTTCGCCTATTTGCGGCCGGAAACCGCACAGGCGATCTTCACGAACTTCAAACACGTGCTGGATTCGACTTCGCGCAAGCTGCCGTTCGGCATCGCGCAGATGGGCAAAGCATTTCGCAACG
Organism: uncultured Gammaproteobacteria bacterium; assembly: GCA_963812255.1. Classification (GTDB taxonomy): domain Bacteria; phylum Pseudomonadota; class Gammaproteobacteria; order Pseudomonadales; family Azotimanducaceae; genus DATJGR01. Next base: position 1,380,616 of record CAWEUM010000005.1, read on the forward strand.
AAATCACGCCTCGCAACTTCATTTTCCGGGTGCGCGAGTTCGAGCAGATGGAATTGGAATTCTTCGTCAAACCCGGGACAGACGAGGCGTGGCATGAAGAGTGGGTCGAGCGACGCCTCGATTGGTGGTCAGACCAGGGTGTGAACCGAAACAGGCTGCAGCTGTACAAGGTGCCACGCGAAGAACTTGCGCATTACTCGAAGGCGACCTTCGACGTGATGTACCATTTTCCGCACGGCATCGAGGAACTCGAAGGCATCGCCAACCGAACCGACTTCGATCTTGGCTCGCATACGCGAAGCCAGGGCGACTTCAATCTCACGGCCAACGTGATGCCGAATCCGGATTCAAATTCGAAACTCGCCATCCAAGATCTGGACACCAAACAATGGGTGGTGCCGTACGTCATCGAACCGTCGGCAGGTGTCGACCGTGGCGTGCTCGCGGTGCTCAACGAGGCTTATCAGGTTGAGCAACTCGACAACTCGACCCAACGCACCGTGCTCGCGCTCAAACCCCATCTGGCGCCGATCAAGGTTGCCGTGTTGCCGTTGAAGCGCAACCACGAAGGGATCATGGACAAGGCACGCGGCATCAAACAATCGCTGCAGAAGCTCGGTATTGGGCGGGTGCTATTCGAGAACACCGGCAATATCGGCAAAGGCTATCGGCGTCACGACGAAGTCGGGACGCCGTTGTGCGTCACCGTGGATTTCGAAACGATCGAAGGCGATGCCAGCGTGACGATCCGCGATCGCGACTCGATGGCGCAGCAGCGCGTCCACGTGGACGCGCTGTCCGACTACGTCACGGACTTCTTCGCGTAACGTTCTTCAGGCCGTCAGCGGTCGCAATATCAGCTCTACCCGTCGGTTTGCCGCACGCCCGTCGGGCGTATCGTTGGATGCAATCGGGTATTGCGGTCCTACGCCCTGAGTCTGAATGCGCATCGACGCCACACCCTGGCTCTGCAGATACTGCCCGACGGAATTTGCGCGTTGCTGTGACAGCTGCATATTGAGTTGCATGGTCCCAGTGCTGTCGGTGTGGCCCACAACGTCGATCAGGGTCTTGTCGAATTTTTTCAGCACGAGTGCCACTGAGTTGAGCACCGGATAAAAACTTGCGTTCACGTCGGACTGGTTCGTCGGGAAGGTGATGTTTCCCGGCATGTTCAGTACGAGGTCATCGCCATTGCGGGTGACGCTGACGCCGGTTCCAGCGAGCTGTTCGCGTAGCTGCTTTTCCTGTGAGTCCATATAAGCACCGACGCCGCCGCCTGCCAGAGCGCCCACGCCGGCACCGATCAGCGCCTTCTTGCGTCGCTCCTTCGAACTGCCTCCACCCGCAAGCGCGCCGATCACGGCACCCGCCGCAGCACCGATTCCTGCACCCTTTGTCGTGTTGCTGGTTTGTTGCTGCCCGGTGTAAGGATTTGTCGATTGGCATGCGGACACCAACACGCCAACCGCCAACACCAAAACCAGCGGATATGATTTTCGATTCATTGCAGATCCTCAGCACGAATAATTGCGGCGCGCCATTGTTAACCGATTTCAACCGAACGCCAACTGAATGCGTCACAGTGCAACGGGTGTGTGCCGGCGCGTTGACTTCAAAACACCATTTCCCCAACATCCGGAGTTTTGCCCACGAGTCGCACATGGTGGATCGCAAGTCGAAGAACATTACCCGCGTCGAGCACCGCATCTCGACGGAGGATCGCGAATTGCGCAACCGCCACAAGGGTGCGGTGCTTTGGTTTACGGGGCTGTCCGGCGCGGGTAAGTCCACGCTCGGATTTGCCCTCGAGGAGGCACTCTTCGAGCGTGGATATCACGTGTACGTGCTCGATGGCGACAACGTTCGCTATGGGCTGAATTCGGATCTCGGTTTTTCGCATGCAGATCGCACTGAGAACATCCGTCGGGTCGGCGAGGTCGCCGCTCTGTTCGCCGACGCGGGGGTGATTTGCATTTCCGCCTTCATTTCCCCGTATCGGGAAGATCGTGCGCTAGCGCGGCGCGCGGCGCGCGACGCGTTCCACGAGGTTTACGTTGCGGCTGACCTAGCGACGTGCGAGGGGCGCGATCCAAAGGGACTGTACAAGAAAGCGCGTGCAGGGCAAATCAAGGATTTCACCGGCATTTCCGCGCCATATGAAGAACCCGAGCATCCCGACATTGTCATCGACACGAACCGGCAATCGGTGAAAGCGAGCATAGATGCACTGATGGGGTTCGTAGTCGCTCATTTAGGTCAGGCCTCCGCGCCGGAATCACGCGTTCTCTGACAATGGCATCGGGCCGCAGAGGCCGGGTGTCTCACACACAGGCCATTCACTCAGGACCCGGAACCTGCGCCGACATTGACTTCGGGAGGTTGAATCCGGACCATCTCGCGACCCACGAAATTGGCCAAGGATTTGTCTGAGAACAATCGCTCGAAATGGTGGTGCGGCAGCATCGGACATACACGGTTTTACGCGTTCTCAGCCTCTGAGTGCTAACGCAATTGGGTACGCGCACACAATTCCACGGGCGGCGTGTAGTCGATCTGATCCTGTTCAAGACATACGCCGAACTCAAATCGGAAGCCCAACGCACCTATATTGGCGTGCTGTGGTGGTTGATCGAGCCGATCATCTTCATGTCGATCTTCTACTTTCTGTTCGGTGTTCTGTTCCGCCGAGGGACCGAGGGCTTCATCGCGTTCCTGCTGGTCGGTCTGACGCCGTGGCACTGGATACAGGCCACGACGATGCAATGTTCCGGCGCAATCATTGCCAACTATCCTCTCATCAACCAGGTATTCGTACCGAAGTTCGTATTTCCGACGGTGATTATGCTCACCAATTCAGTCAAGTTTCTGGTGGTGTTCCTGATACTCCTGATCTATCTGAGCTTTTCGGGAAACGGTCCGTCGTGGATATGGCTCGAGTCGCTTGTACTTCTCGGTACGGTGTTCCTCATGATCGCCGGTTGCGGCTACCTCGCCGCTGCGATCACTCCTATGGTGCCCGACATTAGAATCATTATCGACAACGTGCTTCGTGCGTTGTTCTACTTCTCGGGGATATTCTTCGACATCGACTCGATGCCGGAAACGATCAGAAAGTGGATGCATCTCAATCCCTTTGCGATGGCAATTCGCGACCTGCGCATGATTCTGATACAGCATCAGACACCGCCGCTTTGGAACGTGTTGGTGCTGGCCGGCTTCGGCATCGCGCTGGCTATTGTCGGACTCGCCATTATGCGGCGCTATGAAACGCACTACGCCAAGCTGCCAGCGTAGTTGACGCGCCTTAGGCCGCCAGATGTCCCCTTCACCACACACATCGATCGTCTCGCTGAACGGCGTCGGCGTCACGTATGCACGCCGAGCAATACGATTGTTCCGTCCGGAGAAACCATTCTGGGCAATCAAGGACGTGACTTTCGACGTTTCACCAGGCGAAACCATCGGCATCATCGGCCACAATGCTTCAGGCAAATCGACTCTGCTCAAGGTGATCGCGGGCATCATCAGTCCGGACCGAGGTTCAGTTCGACGCGCCGACATCAACGTGTCGTTGTTATCCCTGCAGGTCGGGTTTCTGCCTCATCTGACAGGACGAGAAAATGCACTGCTCAGCGCCATGTTGCTCGGACTCAGCAAACGCGACGCGATTGAGCGCATGGACGACATCATCGCATTCGCGGACATTGGTGACTTCATCGACCAACCGTTGAAGACGTACTCAGCTGGCATGCGTGCGAGGTTGGGATTCTCGGTGGCGTATTACTCCACCGCGGAACTGATACTCATCGACGAGGTGTTCGGGGTGGGAGATGAGAACTTCCGGGCCAAGTCGGCCGCTGCGATCGAAGAAACCATTCGCTCGCACCGCACCGTCATTCTCGTGTCCCACAACCTGGCAACGATTCAGGATCTCTGCAATCGCGTCGTGTGGATCGAGCATGGATGCAGTCACGCTGTAGGGCCACCGGATCAGGTCATCAAGGCCTACCGCCAGTATCAGATAGAAGCGAGTCGCGCCCATGGCTGATACGCCCCAATCGCAGTCGATCGAATCGGATTTGCCTCGCACGGCCGTGCTCGTGCTCGGAATGCACCGTAGCGGCACGTCAGCCCTGGCCGGCGTGCTCGTCCGTTTGGGCGCCACGGCGCCTCGATCGCTGATGCGCCCGACCAACGACAATCCGCGTGGCTACTGGGAATCGGATCCGATTCGATACTTCCACGATCGGCTGCTCACATCGGCAGGTTCGCGTTGGATGGATTGGGACCGTTTCAATCAAGACTGGCTGGAATCCCCGGTCGCCGCGCAATTGCTCGAAGAGTTCGGAAAACTTATCGTCCAGGAGTTCGGCACGGCGCCGCTCTTCGTTCTGAAGGATCCGCGCATCTGTCGATTTGTTCAGGTGTGCCTGCGGGGCCTCGAACTGCTGAACATTGCGCCCAATGTCGTCATGCCGGTTCGAAATCCGCTGGAAGTTGCAAATTCTCTGAACGCCCGGTATAGGCTGACCACTGAACGCGCCCTGCTGATGTGGCTACGCCACGTCCTCGATGCAGAAGCTGCAACCCGTCATGTTCCCAGATGCATTGTGACACTCGACTCCTTGCTGCAGGACTGGCGCGCGACTGTCCAGAGGATCGGAACAGCTCTGGATTTGCGGTGGCCAAAATGGTCGGCCGGCGCTCAGGTGGAAATCGACGCATTTCTTGCGAATGAGTTACGCCACCATAGCCTGCCTGACGACCCGCTGCGGGTTCGCAGTGGGCTCTACGAGTGGATCGGCGGCACCTACAGGGCGTTGAGGCAGCTCGCCGACGACCCATCCGATCCCCGGCAGATTTACGACACACTCGACGACATCCGACGGCGGTTCGACGCGGGCGCATCGGTATTCGGAACCGTTGCGCGCGCTCAGGATAATCAGGTCGACGCCCTGCTGGTGTCGGTTGCGGATCTCGAGAAGAATCAGCAGGCACTCTCCGATTCCCGTGACCTGCTGGAGGCTTCCCGCGACGCGCTGGAAGCCGACCGCACGCGCCTCGAGGCATCACTGGCATCCAGTGAGCGATCTCGAACCAGTCTCCAGAATGAAATCGATCGGTTGCATGTCGAGGCTGCCGCGCAGGCCGAACTCGAGTCGCTGGCGCAGCGCAACCACAACGAGGAATGCCAAAGGCTGGAAGGGCGGGCACGTGAACTCGAGGCGAATCTCGATCACCGTTTCGACGAACTGGCGAAGATCACGCGGATGTTGAGGGAGCGAGATCTGGCCGCCCACCAAATGTCCGAAGAACTTCGAAGGTATCGACGGCCCATTGTTTTGCTGAAATCGATTGGCCTATGGGGCGCCATGAAGCCCATACGTGTGGCTTACCGTGTCCTCAATTCTCGATTCGGCAAAGCCGCGCGAAGGCTCGCCTCGGATCGTGCACTCCTCCGCGAATCCCAGTACTTCGATTCGGCGTGGTATCTCGCCCAGTATCCGGACGTTCTGGCAAGCAGAATGGATCCCGTTGAGCACTATCTACGATTCGGTGCGTCCGAAGAACGAGACCCCGGCCCCACGTTCAGCACAATGCGATACATCGGGCTCAACCCGGACGTGGCCGCGGCAGGCCTCAACCCACTCGTCCACTATGTGCGGCACGGACAGAAGGAGCATCGCAGGATCTAACCAACAACTCGTGTCGTTGCAAATCTTGCGTCGTAAACGCGGCGATCAATACGCTTCCTGGACGGAGAATCTGGTGTCACAACTGGGGCAACTGAAACAACTGATTCGCGCCTCGTCACTGTTCGACTCGGACTGGTATCTGCGTACCCATCCCGATGTGGCCAGAAGCGGAGTTGACGCTGCGGAGCACTACCTTCTATACGGTTGGCATCTGAACAGAGACCCAAGCCATGGCTTCAGCACACACCGTTATCTTGCGGCCAATCCGGACGTAGCGCACAGCGGCATCAATCCGCTGGTGCATTTTCTGATTTACGGCCGCGCCGAAGGCAGGCGATGCTTTCCGGGCGACACGCGTCCCGTTTCACGTCGCGTCCACCGTGGCAAGCGGCCACTCGATTTTCGCGTCGGGCCGGATGGCAATGAGCAACCAACCGGCGCTCGTTCGAGATGGCGGCCGAATATTCCGATCCTCGACGAACTCCTTCGATCCAGTTCGGGTATTGCGGAAGATCTGCCGGGCGCCGTGGTCGACCACGCAAAGCGAGCGATCGCCGGAAATGTTCCGCGCATCTCGGTGATCATGCCCGCATGGAACAGGTCCTCGGTCATTCGGACGGCGATCGACTCCGCGCTGAAGCAGAGCCTCGCGCCATTCGAGATCATCGTTTCCGACGATGGCAGCACCGACGATACGTCGGAGGTAGTCCGCACCCACTATGCCGATGAGATCCGCTCCGGCGCCGTCAAGCTGATCTCGAACAACCATCGTGGAGTCAGCGCAGCGCGCAATGCGGCGCAGCAGGTCGCGTCGGGGGATCTATTCTGCTACCTGGACAGCGACAACGCATGGAGAGCCCACTACCTGTTGATCGTCGCGGCAGCATTTCAGCAATGCGAAGAACTCAATACCTGCTACAGCGCTCTGAACTGGCACGAACTCGACTCCGGTCGGCGACGCGTTCACGGGGTGCCGTACGAGCGCGCTGCGTTGTTGGAGGCCAATTTCATCGACCTGAACGTCTTTGCACATCGAAAATGCGTCTTTGATCAATTGGGCGGATTCGATGAGTCATTGGACAGGCTGGTCGATTGGGAACTCATCATTCGATACACGAAACTCTACCAGCCGGTGTTCATTCCGTTTCTGGGTGTCGACTACCATTTGAGTCAAAAGACTCTGCAGAACATCACCTACTCGGCCCCGCTCGACGACAACCGAAACAAGATATACCACCGCAACTTCGTCGAACGCGTGGCGCTGGGATTGGAACAGCTTCGCATCGCCTACTTCGTGTACGATTTTCCGGCACTGTCTCAGACGTTCGTGATGAACGAACTGCGCTGGTTCGTGCGCAACGGCTACGACATCAAGGTCTACTATGCTGCAGACCCAGATGCGACGGCTGTCCTCGACTTCGATATTGAACGACATCGCGTCGCCGATGCTGCGTCGTTCGCCGCGCTGCTTCGGACTCATGAACGCAATATCTGTCACAGCCATTTCGTCTATCCGGGAGTCACCCGGTTCGTTTGGCCCGCTTGCGACGAGGCAGGCATACACTTCACCTTCATGCCCCACGCAGTCGACATCTTTCATCACGACAACCAGAAGCGGAACCTGATTGGCGAGATCGCCAGGGATGTGCTGTGCCTGAAGGTCTTCGTTTACGGCGATCACCACCGGGACTTCCTCGCCACGAAGGACGTGCCGCGGCAAAAGATCGCATACGCGTTTCAGGCGATCGACCCGGAGGATTTCGACGAAAATCGACTCCCGAAACCGATCGGCGCGTCCCTCAAGGGCGTCGTTTTCGCACGCTTCATTGAAAAGAAAGGCATTCGGTATCTGCTGGACGCGGCGAAGCGCCTCGTCGAGCGACCCGTCTCGTTCGACATCTACGGCTACGGTCCGCTCGAGTCGCAGCTCAAACAGCACGCTCAGGAACTCGGATTGAGCAATGTGAGATTCCGCGGCGCGGTGAGCGGCAAGGATCAGCTCGCACGCGTCTACCGAGACGCTGATTTCCTGGTGGCACCGTGCGTTGAGGCAACGAATGGCGACATGGACGGATTTCCCACCGTCATCCTTGAAGCGATGGCGGCCGGGATTCCCGTGATCGCGACGAGCATCTCGGCGATACCGGACTACCTGCGAGACGGCGTCGAAGCGATCCTGGCGAAACCGGCAGACCCTGACGATCTTTGTCGCGCGGTCGGACGTTTGCTCGACATGTCACCCAAACGCCGCACGGCAATGATCGCACGTGCCCACAGCTTCCTGCGCAGCAGTGTGGGTACCGGACAAACCGTTCAGAGGCTGCTCGATACATGGAGTGGCTATTCGCTGGACCTGATCCTGGTGACATTCAACCAGGAGGGATATGACGATCGTGACGAAACATTTTCGATCATCTCCCGGCTCCTCGAACGAACGAGCAGCGCGTTCACCCTCACCATCATCGACAACGACAGCGACGACGACTTTTGGCAGGGAGTCGTCGAACGCGCGCGAGGCAACTCGAATGTACGGCTCGTTCGACGCCATACGAATGCGCTGTGCGGCCCGGCGACGAACACCGCGCTCGAAATGGCGACCGGGGAACTGGCGATCTACGTCTGCAGCAAAGAAGGGTTCGTCAAGGACCACGGATGGGAACGCAAGTTGATCGAGTACATGCGCGCCCATCCAGACGTTGTGATGGCCGGCCACAAGGTCTACCTGCCAAAGTTCACCTACGGTGCTGAGTTGGCACGTCATCCTGAATTTTCGAAGTTCCGCAATCCGGAATTCGCGCTGACACATCCGGTCAGGCCTTTCGGCCACGTTCAAGGTGGTCTATTCATTGCGCGGCGCGAGCCATTTCTCGATCTCGGCGGCTTCAATCCCGATACGCCTCAGGCGAACATGGATGTCGAGATGTCGTACTACCTCGAGAGCGAAGGCCACTCACTCGGTGAAATCCCCGAGCTCGCCTCCGTGACTGTCAAGACCCTGCCGAGGCTGTTCGCAATTCTCGACGAACGGACGGTCGCTGCACATCCACTGACGAATCACTCGGTCAAGGAGCAACTCGACGTGTTGCTCGACGCGAAACTGTGTCACTGCAACCTTTGCGGTTGGAGCGGAAGCGCGTTCCAGGCGAATGTTCGCAGCGACGAATCAACTTGCCCGAAGTGTGGTTCGACACCGTATGGTCGTCTGGCTTTTCGTGTGCTTGCCAACGATCACCGGATCTATCGCGATGGACGCTGTGCCTTGCTGTCGCACGATCCCGGACTTGCCGCTGCGCTATCGAATCAGATGTTCAAGTTGGACGTGCACGAGTCGGATCCCACGTCGTTCGCAGCTTCTTTGCATCATGCAGGCTCCGGATTCGCTTGCATCGTGCTCGATACCACAGAGCAGGAGCACATCACTCCTCACCAGCTCGAACCCATCGTCAGGGCTCTCGGGCCCGACGGCGAAATTTTGTTGCCGAACGATGGGGGCGATATCCAGGGCTTGAATCTGGTCGTGCAGCAATTCGACGTGTCCAGCGAGCGACTGGGCTTCGATTGGCGGGGCGTCACACGTCTGGTGAGCGCCGACGCGGGCGCATAGGCCAAGGCGATGGAATACGAACGATGATGTTGATTCTCGGCGGCACAGGGTTCCTTGCCCGCCATCTCTGCGTTCGATTGCACGAGCGCGCCATCCGCGCCGCGACGATGTCTTTCAATCCCAGTCTCTCGTTTCTGCGTGAGTGGGCACCTTCGATACGTGGTGTCGAACTCGGCGGCGCCGATGCACGCGCGGCATTTTCCGAAGCCGACGTTGTCATCCATCTCGCCCATCGATCGAGACCCTCGTCCAACAGGGATGCGGCGCACGTTGAAATCGAGTCGAGCGTTGCCGACTCAGTGAGACTGTTCCAAGAGATCTTCGATGCAAATCCTCGCTGCCATCTGGTGTATGCATCCAGCGGTGGCCAGATCTATGGCCCGGGGCATACTAGCCAGATTCCCGAGACGGCCCCGGCGGCGCCAACGACCCCGTACAGTCTGGGTAAGCAGATGATCGAAGACGCGATCGCGTATTTTGCGAGAGTGACCGGCGCGAGTACGACGATTCTTCGAATCGCCAATCCGGTCGGAAGATGGCAGCTCGATCGTGCCCATGGTCTGGTCGCGGCGGCGATTCGCGCTGCTCGCTCCGGTGAAGAACTCACGATATTCGGTGACGGTCTCAACGTGCGGGACTATTTCGACGTCGATGATCTTGCGCAGCTCCTCGCCAGCTTCGCCGAACCCACGCGCCGGGTTCCGGGAGTCTTCAACATCGGCTCGGGCCGCGAAATGACCGAACGAGATGTCATCCACCTCGTTCAGAGTATCGTCGGCCGAGAGGTACGTTTCAAATATGCCGAGGCCAGGACTTTCGACTTGCGATACGCTGTGCTCGACGTATCCAAGGCGCGACGAGATCTGGCATGGACGCCATCGACACCCCTCGAGCAGACGGTCAGGAAACTGGACGATTCGCTCGAGTGACTCAATCGGGGGTCAATCGTTGCTCCGCAACTTCAGATCGTTCTTACCGAAGCAGAATACCGAATGCGACGTATATCCGCTTCGCGCAGCAGCGGGGATGTTGTGCCTATCCAGCACTTCTTCGGTGAAGTGATCGGTAAGCTCATAGCGTTCGGCCAGAGAGAAGATCATTCCCAACGTCCGTTGAAGATCGGACGCGCCAAAACGACGAAAGTGATCCTTCTGTCCGAAGCGCTGCACCCTCGCTTCGTCGGCAATGGGTCCGAGGTCGCTTTCGTAGGTCGATCCCATGATCGGAATCGAAATCAGGTGGCTACCGCCGTCCTTGAGCGACCGATGAAGATGGAACAGCGCTGCAGACACGTTGCATGGAACGTGCTCCATGACGTGGGAATGGATCACGACGTCATAGTGCCTTGACGGGAGCTGTTCGACGTCCACGGTGACATCGAATTTCCTGACGGGCGCGAACCCATAGAGTTCCGGAGCGAAATCGACAACATCGTAGTCCACACCTTTGGTCCCGCGGATACTGTCATAGATACCTCTTTCCGGTGCCAGGTGGAGGATTCGACAGCCGGCTTTCAGTACGCATCGCGCATCCATAAACAGCTTCATGACACGAGTGCGTTCCAGCGAGCCACACGCAACGCAGCGCGCCTGAGGCCGGCCATTCATGTCCATGAATCGTTCGCTTCCGCACAGGTTGCAGGTTTTGAGCATTGGAAGGCTTCCTCCTCGTTGGGCTGTTCCCCTCGGAGCCCAAAACGGTTGTAATCGACACGGGTCGCGTCCCCCACCGCGCAATCGAGACACATGGAATCATACTGCTACCAGCGGAAGCGGCCGATCCTGTCGCGCTTGTTTTCAAAGCCACCACCGGTGGCGGTGTGTCTGCATGTTTTCTATGCAAATGTCGCCCACGAAATAGTCGATCGCCTGGCCAAACTGGAAACCGACTACACTCTGTTCGTTACGTATTTCGATCGTCTCGAGCCGTGGCTTGCGCAGCGTCTGGGGTCGCTGGATCGCGACATCCACTTTATCCCAACGGAAAACAAAGGGCGCGATGTACTGCCATTCCTGCGTTGTCTTTCTCACCCCGCGATCGAACCCTTCGAACTCGTCGTCAAGCTGCACACCAAGCAGGGTTCGTCCGATGTCGGTGACGTATGGCGGGAAGTCTGCCTCAACTCCGTCATCGGAGACGCCCGAAACTTCACCTCGATTCTGGAACACTTCCAGCAGGACCCCTCGCTGATGATGGCAGGACCCATGCTGACTTACCTCTCGGCCGACCGTTTCATGTACGGCAACCGGGAAAACCTCGCCAGGATCAGGGATGCGCTTCTGAATAGATATCAACTCGACAAGTGGGGTTTCTTCGCGGGAACCATTTTCTGGGCACGACGCAGTCTGTTTGCGCCGCTGTTGAAATTCGAGCAAATGGGTCTCCAGTTCAAACCCGAAGGTGGTGCGACGGACGGAGCGCTCGAACACGCATTCGAGCGTGCTTTTGGGCTTCTACCCAGCTTCAGCAATGGCAGAATCGGATTCCTCGGAGGGCCAAACGCTGCCATGGAGGTGGTTTCCGGAATTGGTGAGCCATCCGAAAATGCGATCAGCGAGACGATGGCCAAGTTGATGACGCAGTGAAGGCGGCGATGGCGTGGCGGCCCGAGACGACTCGCGTTTCACTTTGGTGGAAACCAGCTAGCGGAGTGATTCGGTGTCAAACGACAAGATAGGAAAGTACTGGGACCAGCGTGCGCGCACGACACAACCAAACGTCACTCGATGGTGGCAAAGCGGCACAATCGTCTCGCACATCAACAGATTGGTATGCGGCAGACGCATTCCAGGACTTCACGCGGGGTTTCACGAACTTCTGAAGGAAAAGGCCAACGGCCAACCTTTCGCCAGAGCGGTGTCTGTCGGCAGCGGGCTCGGTGGCAAGGAGTTATCGTTGGTTCGCAACAATGTCGTCGGTCATTTTCAACTGTTTGAATTGAGCGCCCAGCGCATTGAACTTGGCCGCGCCGCTGCCGAAAAGGCGGGCGTTGGCGATCGAATGCACTTCCGCCTGGCCGATGCATTTGAAACGAGTTTCGCCCACAAACTCGATCTGGTTTATTGGAACAACTCGCTACATCACATGATGGATGCTGAACAGGCGCTGATCTGGAGTCGGGAAAATCTGCGCCCGGGTGGCACCATTGCGATGGACGACTTTACCGGGCCAACACGCTTTCAGTGGACGGATGCGAACCTGGAATTCGCGTCGCGGGTGCGCGAAGCGCTTCCCGATCGGCTGCTCGCAAATCCTGCCTCGCCAGGAGCCCTCCTGCCTCGACAAATCAAACGTCCCGATCCAACAAGGCTCGCGCAACTCGATCCGAGTGAGGCTGCAGATAGCGGCGCCATCATCGATGCATGGGCGCGGGTCTTCCCGAATTCGCGCGTCATTCCGAGCGGAGGCGCCATCTACAACCTTGCGCTCAACGACGCAATCGCGAACTTCACGCAGGAGGATTCGTCGCTACTCGAAGCCCTGCTGCTGCTGGATCAATCGTTGGCGGGAGGGGAGATGAACCACTATACGGTGGCAATTTCCTCAGCCTAAACAGTCGGGAGACGCACTCGCCTGGCTGGGCAGATTTCATGTCATCGGCGAGATGCAGACTGGTATCAACACTGGCTCGGAATATTGCATCCACATCTCACTGCACAGGATGATCCCCGGGCTAAGGCCCCTCCAACGTCGGATACCGCAACCGCAGCGACAGGTTGCGATTGTAGAACGCATCACCGCGTTCGACGTACGGCGCGCAAGCTCGCATCGCCGCATCGATCTCCTCCCGCAACAAGGGCGCCCTCGACCGCGTCGCCGATTCATGATGAGTCAACCGCGCGTTCGCTTCGTACACGTTCAGGAACCCCGCCGAGAGTAGCCGGACACACACGACGATGTCGCCACAGATCTTCTGTGTTTCGTCGAATCCGGATACCTTGGCAAGTTTGGAGCGCTCTACCGCCAGGCACGCACCGGTGCAGATCGAAACGTTTCGGGTAGTGGCCGGGTGGACAAAGATATGTTGATCTCGCGCGTCGAGGGGCGTGCCACTGTAGATGTGATCGGCCAAGCCGCCGACACCCACTACGACGCCCGCGTGCTGTGTCGTTCCGTCGGGATACATCAACAACGCACCGACCGCGCCGACGTCTGGGCGCAATGCCTGCGCCGAGATTCGCTCGAGCCAATCTCGGCTGATCACCTCAACGTCGTTGTTCAGCAACAGCAGAACGCGGCCATTCGAGGCTGCAATGCCCTGGTTGTTGAGTCTGGACCAATTGAATTCATAGTCCGCCTTCAAGACCGTCAGATTGGGATATCGACTCGATGCCGATTCGAACCACGCCAGACTCTCAGCAAGTTCCGAACGATTGTCGAGAACGACCACTTCGAACGGAACTGTCGGTTTGCTGCGATAAATGCTGTCGAGACACGTTGCCAACAGATCAATTCGATCTCGCGTGGGAATAATGATCGAGACCAGCGCCTGCTGCGGTGGTGTCCATGCGCCAAACGAGCCACCTTGACCGATCAAGTGCTTTGCCAGGTCCGCGCCGTAACAGCGCGATAGATGCGCAATCCGACGCAACAGCTGACGCGGAGAGAGTTGACGGTCACGCCTGGCACGCCAATGTACCAGGACTTCCGCCAAATGGACCACGCGACCGGCCGATTCGTAGAGTCGCAGCGGGACCTCGTATGCGAACGCGGCGAGGTCATCGCCTGCGTCGGGCAGCAGCCGTTGCGCGAGGCTGGTGCGCAGCAGATAGACCGGCCCGATGTAGTCCTGTGAACGCGCGAGATCGACGGAAAAATCGGGCTTGAAAAAGGGGCGGCAGCGCTCGCCGCGGCGGATTTCGTCCTCGTCGCAATAGACAATGTCCGCATCCGTTCGAATTGCGGACGCGAGCAGCTGCTGAACCGTCCCAGGCGCCAGTACCGCATCGTCGTGCGTGAGAAGCACATAAGGTTCGTCGACTGCAGAAAGCTGCCTGGCAAAGTCCGGGATGGGCAATGAGATGCAGAGCAAGTTGGCATGGCAACTCGAGGTCTCAGCGTCGAACGCGCGCCGCCGAGGCATCTCGACGCGAGCGATCCAATCCCGATACGCCGCCGGATCATCACGCCGTTCATACGCCAGGGTCTCGAGACACCACAGGGCGAAGCGGGCGCTGCCGCTTCCGTCTCTGTGAAATCGCCACGCCACACGCGCAATGTTCTGTAGGCCGCGTCGTCGCGAGAGGTATGGCAGTCGTCTGAGAATGATCCAAAGGAGGTGAATCCGTCCAAGTCGCTTGAGCGCATGGGCTGGGACGAAGCGCTCGATGAATCGCTTGGCGCGCATCGAATAGGAATTGGAATTCACAGTTGGTAAGGACAACCGACAGAGAGATTCGCGGACTCATATTTAACGGTCATGATGATGCCAGACGCTCAACCGTCCACTTCAGCTCGGTTCGCCAATCTCGCACCACAGTTCCGAGCTCACGGCACAAGCGCTCCGAGTTAAGCACGCTGTTGGCCGGGCGCGGTGCAAGCGCACCGAACTCTTGAGTGGTAATCGCCTTGATCGATGTGCGTTCCTTCAGCAGCCCGATGGAACCGGCAAAGGCCACAACCTGCCGCGCGAACTCGCACCAGTTTGTCGGCGGCGCCGCAGCAAAATGATAAGTGCCCTCCAGGCCGGAGCCGTTCTCGCGCTGCGCAATCGCGTTCAGGATGGCAGCCGCGATCGAGCGTGCAGAGCACGGCGTGCCCCATTGATCGTCGACAACTCTCAACTCGTCGGTGCTGCCCGCGAGGCGGAGGATGGTCTTGACGAAATTGGTCCCGGTTTCGCTGAATATCCAGCTCGCCCGCAGCACTAAAGTGTGCGGCCAGATCGACACGGCTGTCGATTCGCCCTGCAGCTTGGTGCGTCCGTATACCCCCAGGGGATTTGTTGCATCGCTCTCAAGATACGGCGTCGTCTTGGTTCCATCGAAAACGTAGTCTGTCGAGAGATGGACCAGATACGCTCCGCTGATGCGGCACGCCCTGGCGACGTGCGCCGGACCCTCCGCATTCACTTGTCGCGCGAGTTCGGGTTCCCGTTCGGCGCCATCGACACTGGTGTACGCCGCTGCATTGATCACCACGTCCGGTCGAATGGCAGCGAACGCAGCTTCCACCGAGGCTGATTGTCGAACATCAAGCTCCCGCGAAGACGGTGCCACGATCTCGATGGCGGATGGGGTAGCCCGTTGCAGCGCATTGCCAACCTGGCCGCTGCCCCCGGTGAGGAGCACGCGCACTAGCGGAGTCTCAGGAAATCGTTCAACGTCATGTTGCCGGCGTCACGGACGGAAAGTTCCGGTGCCGGTACCGGCCAGCCGATCGCAAGATCCGGATCGTTCCAGAGAATCCCCGCTTCGTCGTGGGGATCGTAGTATTCGGTACATTTGTAGATAAAATCGGCGAACTCCGACAGCACGCAGAAGCCGTGTGCATAGCCGGGCGGAACATAGACCTGTCGCCCGTTTTCTGCGGTGATGTCGACTCCGACCCATTCTTTGAACGTCGCGGATTGGGGATTGACGTCGACCACCAGATCCCAGACATGACCGGTGACCACGCTGACGAGTTTGCCCTGGGGACGCGTTTGCTGAAGGTGCAAGCCGCGCAGAACACCTTTGCGCGACTGCGAATGATTGTCTTGCACGAACTCCACGCCGCTGCCCACAACGTCTTCGTACCGTTGCCTGTGATACGACTCGCGAAACGAACCGCGCTCATCGCGAAACACGGTTGGCTCCACGATGAGCACACCAGCCAACTTGGTCTTCAGGACATTCATCGCCGAACGTCCTCAGCCATTCGAAATCATCGCATCCCAGAACGCTGAGCCGGTTCTGTCGGGTCCCTCACGACCCGCTTCGATGCCATCGAGTTCCGCATCGCGCACCAGTTCCAACAGATAATCGGCGTAACTCGAAGACCCAATCTCGTTCGCGATTCGTGCCAGGGTCGTGTCATCGATCCACTTCAACCGCCACGCAACTTCTTCCGGGCAGGCGACCTTGAGCCCTTGCCGATGCTCGATGGTCTGCACGAAGTGGCTGGCCTCCAGAAGCGCTTCGTGCGTTCCGGTATCGAGCCATGCCATGCCGCGTCCCATGTGCTTGACGTCAAGCCGGTCCGCTCGAAGATACCGCATGTTCAGCTCGGTGATTTCGAGTTCCCCTCTCGCAGATGGTGCGAGATCCTTCGCAACCGAAACGACGTCGTTGTCGTAAACGTACAGCCCCGTCACCGCGAAGTGAGACTTCGGATTCTTCGGTTTTTCGATGATGCTGGTAGGGCGTCCATCCCTGTTGAACTCGATGACCCCGAACCGCTCCGGATCTTTGACCGGGTACGCGAAAATCGTCGCGCCGCGGTTCTCGCGCAGCGCCGTTTGGGTAAGTCGCGACAGTTCGCTGCCAAAAAAGATGTTGTCCCCGAGAATCATCATGCAGCTGTCGTTGCCGAGGAACGACCTGCCGACGATAAAGGCATCGGCGAGCCCCCGTGGCGCGTCCTGGACGGCATAACTCAGCGACACCCCCCACTGACTGCCGTCACCCATCAATTCGACAAACCGCGGCGTGTCAACTGGCGTAGAGATGATCAGGATGTCGCGTATCCCCGCCAGCATCAGCGTTGTCAGCGGGTAATAGACCATCGGTTTGTCGTACACCGGCAGCAGCTGCTTGCAGACGCTGCGCGTGACCGGGTACAGGCGCGTGCCGTGGCCACCCGCGAGAATGATGCCCTTGTTTGTCCCTGCCACTACAACGTTCCCACACGCATTCGGTCGTCCTGCCCGGTCGCCGTACCCAGGCGCTGTCCCGCGTAAAGGTTGCTCCGGCGCCGACACCACGACAGATTCTCGGCATACCACGCGACCGTCGCGTCGATTCCGGCTGTGAAGTCCGTTTCGGCTTCCCAACCGAGTTCGTCGCGCATCCGCGCCGCGTCGATCGCGTAGCGACGATCGTGCCCCGGTCGATCGGCAACGAATTCAATCAGATTCAACAACTGTTTTTCGCTGCCCCCGGCGTGTCGCGCGATCGCGCGCAAGATCGCCTCCACCACGGCGAGGTTGGTGCGTTCACACGCGCCACCGATGTTGTACGTGCGGCCCGGCGTGCCGCGCTCGAGCACACGGACGAGTCCGCGCACGTGATCCTCGACATGCAGCCAATCACGTACCTGCTGTCCGTCGCCGTACACGGGAATCGGCTGACCCTGCATCGCCTTCAGAATCGTCAGCGGAATCAGCTTCTCCGGAAACTGATAGGGACCATAGTTGTTCGAACAGTTCGTCACGAGGACCGGCAGGCCGTACGTCGCAAACCACGCGCGCGCGAGATGATCGGAGCTCGCTTTCGAAGCCGAATACGGCGAGTTGGGACTGTACGGCGTGTCTTCGTTGAACCGCCCCGATGCACCGAGGCTCCCGTATACCTCGTCGGTGGACACATGCAGGAACCGAAACGTATCGCCCTTCATCTGCGCGTACTCGCGCGCGACTTCGAGCAATCGGTAGGTGCCGACGACGTTGGTTTGAATGAAATCACCGGGGCCGTCGATCGAGCGATCGACATGCGTTTCGGCGGCGAGGTGCATGATCGCGTCGGGGCCGAAATCGAACACGGCTGCACGCAGCGCCGCCGCATCGCAGATGTCCACTTGCCGGAACTCGTGCGCCGTCCCGTCCGCTACCTCGGTCAGGTTGTCCAAGCTGCCCGAGTAGGTGAGTTTGTCGACGGTGCAGACCTGCGCAGAGCGTTCAAGCACGAGGTGACGCACCAGCGCGGAGCCGATGAAACCGGCACCGCCCGTCACCACTACACGCATTGGGACTCGCCTAGACACCCGCTTGGGAACCTGCAGTGACATTGTGTTCGGCTACCCCCGGCCATATGCGTCTTGAAATCGAACGATGTCATCTTCGCCGAGATACGAACCGACCTGAACTTCGATCAGATGCAGCGGGATTTTACCGGGATTCGCCAACCGATGTTTACTGCCGATGGGTATGTATGTGGATTCGTTTTCGTGCACGACGAATTCTCTCTGGTCACAGGTGACGGTCGCGGTGCCTTGCACGACGATCCAGTGTTCGGAGCGGTGATGGTGCATCTGCAGCGACAGCGTTGCGCCGGGATTCACGCTGAGTAATTTCACCTGATGACGTTCGCCCTGTTCGACCGTTTCGTAACTGCCCCACGGCCGGTATACGCGCCGTTGCGTCAGGTGTTCCGTGCGGTTCGACGTGCGCAACGCCTCGACGATGCGTTTGACGTCCTGAGCGCGATCGCGCTGGGCGACCAACACCGCATCGGCAGTCTCGACCACCATCAGATCGCGCAGCCCCACCGCGGCGAGCAAGCGTCCTTCGGAAATCAACAACGAGCCGGATGTGTCCACCGCCACGACATCGCCGCGAACGTGGTTGTCTGTCGCGTCGCGGGGGGACACTTCCCAAAGGGCTTTCCAGGAGCCGACGTCGCTCCAGCCGACGCTGATCGGTAGCACAATCGAGCGGCTGGTGTTCTCCATCACCGCGTAGTCGATCGACTCTGCAGGTGAATCCGCAAATTCCGGACCCGGACGCATGAAATCCAGATCAATCGACATGCTCTCCGCGGATGTTCGGCACGCCTCGAAGATATCCGGCCGATGCGCTTCGAGTTCGTTCAAGTAGGTACTCGCCCTGAACATGAACATGCCGCTGTTCCAGTAGTAGCCGCCGTCCGCAAGATACGTCCTGGCGGTGGCGACGTCGGGCTTCTCGACGAACCGCGCCACCTCGCGCGCCTGACCATCGACGATCGCGCCCGCTTTGATGTAGCCGTAACCCGTCTCGGCCGTTTCGGGCACGACGCCGAACGTCAGCAACTGATTCTGCTGAACCAGGCCGGCTCCCAACGTGACCGCGGCGCGAAACGCGTCGGGCTTCGCGATGTGATGATCGGCTGCGAGCACCAGCAGCACTGGGTCGTCACCGTTGCGCATCGCCAGCAAGGCTGCCAGCGCAATCGCCGGAGCCGTATTACGTGCGGCAGGCTCGAGGACGATCGCGCCCCATTCGGCGCCGAGCGCACGGCATTGCTCCGCGACGATGAACCGATGCGATTCGTTGCAGATCAGATAAGGCAGCGCGGCGTCCAGCCCATCGAGACGAGACAGTGTTTCCTGCAGCATCGTGCGCGCACCGATGAGCTCGAGAAATTGCTTGGGATACAGTTCTCTCGACAACGGCCAGAGGCGCGTGCCGGATCCACCGGCAAGAATCACGGGAAGCACTGACACGACTGAACCTGCTCCTCGCCCACGGATTCGCTCAGACGATCCGCCAGCCGTAACGGTTGAAAAAACGCACGCCCGATCGAATGAAATGAACGACTCGGCGGAGGTCCCGCCGCGCGGTATGACCACCATAGTGCGTGATGCGCGCCTTCGGCAACTCGACGATGGCCCCGTAGTTCTTCATTCGCAACGACAGATCGTAGTCTTCGAAGTACAGGAAGTAGCGCTCGTCGAACCCATCTACTTTTTTCAGGGCGTCTGTGCGACACAGCATGAAGCAACCACTGGCGAGCGTAACCGACTTCGGGGCATCGCACGGCAGCTCTCCACCGTAGGTATATTGTGCCACGCGTCGTCCCAACACACCGTCTGAGCCGCGCACGGCGAGCGCCCTCAGCAGCAGCACGAATAGCGAAGGATGTCGCTTCGACAACCGGGCGTATTCGTTGTGTGGATCGAAGCCCTGAGGCACCAGCATCGCCGCCTCGGCGTGTTCGTTCAGGTAACGCAGCCCCTCCAACAACGCGTTCTGCTCGAGGAACACGTCTGGATTCAATATCAGGTGATAGTCGGACGAGACCGTCTTCAGCGCGCGGTTCTGGCCGGCACCATAGCCAATGTTCCCATGACCTTTCAAAACCCGCCAGCGCACGTGCGGCGACGCGACGGCCCGCCAGCACTCCACCACGCCTTCGATGGCGGCGACGTCCGCTTCGCGGGTGTCGTTGATCACGACGATCAGATCGGCCTCCACGGGGAACGCGAGACGCGCCTGCTGCAGCGCACAAACCAGACTCTCCGATAGCGTTCGAAACAAGCCGACGTCGGAGCGAAACGTCACGATGCTGATGGACACGCGCACTGGTGTCAGCCTCCGCGCACCAACGATTTGTCGAGCGCGCGCCAGATCTCGCGCGTCGGCGCGACGGCGCCGGATTGCACCACGCGCCGTTTCGCAGGTAGATCACCGAGACCTTTCAACGCATCCACCTTTGCCCGCATCACCACACCGAACTGACCACGCACCGCGCACACGACAATCGCCATCGCGTTCAGCGCGATGTGCAGCGGAAGCATCAACCACAGCAGACCCGCCGGCATGTTCTTCGCGAACACCCAAACCAGATTACGTTGGCCATAGTAGGTCGCGAACGCCGAGCGCACGCCGGTGACACCGGAGCCCACGTGCTCAACCCTCGCACCCGCAACCAGACGACAGCCGTAGCCCATCAAACGCAGCCGGAAGCCGAGATCGACGTCCTCCATGTAGCAGAATAGATCTTCGTCGAAGCCACCGACGGCGCACACCGCATCGAGCCGATAGAGCGCCGCCGCAGCGCATGCGCAGAACACATCGCGATCCACGAGCCAGGAGACATCGAGCTGCCTGCCGTGGCGGCGGCGCCAGGCAGCTCCGCAGACATGGTAGGCGTCACCCAGGCCATCGACTTCTGTTGGCGCATCGGCTCGCAGCAGACACGACGCCCACGATGCGCAGCCGCGATCGATCTCTGCTGCATCGATCAGGGTCGACAACCATTCGTGCGCAGCGAACGCATCGGGATTCAACAACGCGACATATTCGACGCCCAGGACGGCGCATAGTTGGAAGGCCTGGTTGTTTGCCGCCGCGAATCCGACGTTGGTTGAATTCGCGATGTACCGGTACGCTGGGAACCGAGTCTGCGCGTCAGCAAGGGACCCATCATTGCTTGCGTTGTCTACGACGATGACATGATCAGGTCGACGCAATTGGCCATCGATCGCAGCGAGGCAGCGCCGCAGGTACCTTCCGGCATTGAAGTTCACGACGACGACTGCGACCGATCCTGGCGCCGTCATGACCGCTCCACCTGCGGTACAGTCGCCGCGACGGCGACGGGCACCCACAACACGAGCCAACTGACGCTCACCTTATCGATCAACTCCCAGCCATCGAATGCGTAGGCACTCATCCCCGTGGCCAACAGCGCTAATCCCAACCGAGACACATGCCGACGGGCGTTGCGCAGAAGATGCCATACTGCGCAGGTCAGTAAGCCCAGCAAGAGTAACAGGCCAACCAGTCCACCTTGCAACGCGCTCGCGAGATACAAGCTGTGCGGATGCGAAAACTCGACCCCGCCAATCGCGATGTCATCGCGGGTCAGGATACCCAGCCCGAATAGCGGACCATGCGCGAACAGTCGCTGCCATTCGCCGCTCCAGATTTCGAGGCGAAAGCTGTCGCCTCTCGGAAACAGCGTCGACAAAAGCTCGGGACGCACAAACGCAACAGCGCCGATCAAGGCCGCACCCGATAGCGGCCATGCCAACCATGCCAACGTCTGGCGTCGCGTCGACCGAGACGGCAGCAGCAACATCCAGACGCCGACAACTCCTCCGAGATATCCGGACCGGGAACCGGTCGCCGCGATCGCAAACGCCAGCATCGCGGCGCACGCTCCGGCCGCGACCCGCCACCGCGTGGAATCCACGATCACGACATGCACGGCGAACAACATTGCCGCATCGAACGACAGAGCGGCTACGACACTGTTGCGGAGCTGGCCCAGCCCGCCGAGTCGGTCGTCGAACGTCGGATGCAGCTGAAAATGGATCAGCGCCACCAGCGCCGCGACGCCGCCGCAGGCAGCAAGCGCGCGGCACAACCATTGTGCGAAATCAGTCACCCGCCAGAGCGCCGACGATAGCGCGACGACGAATGCCAGAATCAACGCGCATCGCGAGTAGATCGACAGCGCGCCGCGCAATGACGGGCTGGTCGACCACCAGACGGACGACGAAAAGTAGATCAGCAACGCAATCATGAAGCCCGCGAGCAGGCGTGCCTGGCCAAATGTTCGCCAACGATCACGTCCAGCCGAAAATACGACCAACGCGAGGGCATACGTCGAAAAACTCGCACCACTCTGGGATGGCAACAGGAACACCGATGCCAACGATATTCCCGCCAGCGATGCGACGACGCGATCGATAGTCGTCGCCTGGGGACTGCGCTCGAGCCCATCGCCTGTTTCCAAATCCGAGTCCGCCATGTGTGGTGGGCCCACCAGGGCTCGAACCTGGGACCAATCGATTATGAGTCGACTGCTCTAACCAACTGAGCTATGGGCCCTGAACGAGTGCGCGCCGGACCAGTCAATTGGTCTCGTCGAGGAAACTGCGCAGGTGCTCGGAGCGGCTCGGATGACGCAGCTTACGCAACGCCTTCGCTTCGATCTGACGGATCCGCTCGCGGGTGACATCGAACTGCTTGCCCACTTCTTCCAGCGTGTGGTCGGTATTCATATCGATGCCGAAGCGCATCCGCAGCACCTTCGCCTCGCGGGCGGTCAACCCTGCGAGCACTTCCCGGGTCGCCTCACGCAAGCCTTCACCCGTGGCCAGATCGATCGGCGAACCGATCGTGATGTCCTCGATGAAATCGCCCAGATGCGAGTCTTCGTCGTCGCCTATCGGCGTCTCCATCGAGATCGGCTCTTTGGCGATCTTCAGCACCCGCCGTACCTTGTCCTCCGGCATCTCCATGCGCGTGCCGAGTTCTTCCGGCGTCGGTTCGCGCCCCATCTCCTGCAGCATTTGCCTGGACACCCGGTTGAGTTTGTTGATCGTTTCGATCATGTGCACGGGAATTCGTATCGTCCGGGCCTGGTCGGCAATGGACCGCGTGATCGCCTGACGAATCCACCAGGTTGCGTACGTCGAGAATTTGTACCCGCGCCGGTATTCGAACTTGTCCACCGCCTTCATCAGGCCGATGTTGCCTTCCTGAATCAGGTCGAGGAACTGCAGACCACGGTTGGTGTATTTCTTGGCGATCGAAATGACCAGCCGCAGGTTCGCCTCGACCATGTCTTTCTTCGCACGCCGCGCTTTCGCTTCACCCAGCGACATACGCCGGTTGATGTCTTTGATCTCGCCGACGCTCAGGCCCGTCTCCTGGGTAATCGCCTTCAGTTTTTTCTGCGCACGAACGATATCGTCGCGCTGCTCTTCGAGCGCGGCGCTGTAGTCTTTTTTCGCCTTGGTGTGTTTGTTCACCCACGCGATGCTGATCTCGCTGCCCTGAAATTCCTTCAGGAAAATCTTTCGCGGCATCTTCGCGCGGCGCACGCAAGCCACCATGATCGCGCGCTCCTGGCGGCGAACTCGGATCAACGTTTCGCGCGGCATCTGGACGATCTCGTCGAAATGGCGCGGAACGAGTTTGAATACGCAGAACACCTCGCCGAGGCGTTCGAGATCTTTCTTCGCGGCGGCGCTGGTGCGCCCTTTTGCAAGCGTCTTGAGGGTCTTCGAGTACTGGCGTTTCAGGATGTTGAAACGACGCTTAGCTTCGACCGGGTCGGGGCCTTTTTCCTCTTCTTCTTCGTCGTCCTTCTCGACCGGTGCAGCATTGAGATCAACCTGCGCGGCCTCGGGCACTTCGTCGGTGGGATCGAGATAGCCGACGAGCATGTCGTAGAGACGCCCTTCCTTCGTCGCCTCGGCATAGGTATCGAGAATGTACTGCACCGTGCCGGGATAGTAGGAAAGCGCTGTGAGCACGTCCCGAATGCCCTCTTCGATGCGCTTCGCGATCGCAATTTCGCCCTCGCGCGTCAGCAGTTCAACCGTGCCCATTTCGCGCATGTACATGCGCACCGGGTCGGTGGTGCGTCCGGCTTCGGTCTCAACTGCCGCCAGAGCCGCCGCGGCTTCCTCGGCAGCCAGTTCGTCGGCAGTGCTTTCACCACCCGTCAGCAAATCATCGGCGTCTGGAGCGATCTCATAGACCGTGATCCCCATGTCGTTGATCATGCCGATGATGTCTTCGATCTGATCCGGATCGGAAATATCGTCCGGCAGGTGATCGTTGACCTCGGCGTAAGTCAGGAATCCTTGTTCCTTACCCTTGGCAATCAGCTCTTTCAAACGGGACTGCTGCTGCGTGGTGTCAGTACTCATGGGACCTCTACGATGGCTACGGATACGCGACGGACACGGTCGCGCAACGCGCCGCCGCGAAAAAACGCGGCAGTATATCGAGATTAATGGGGTACAACCAGCGAGATACAAGCGGTCTCGGCGGCATGGACCCCACCTCAGTCGGCTTTCCGCTTGAGTTGCCAGTATTGCGCCAGCGCCTCGGCCGACCCTTGTTCTTTCAAAATTCGCAGGCTGTCGCGCCGATTGGCGCGTTCAACCGCCAGCAGATACTGCGTGACCGCATCGTCGAATTCCGCCGCCAGCGCATCATCATTCAAGACCAGGGTGCGATCCGCGAGTTCCACCAGGGTTTGGTGACCGGACTGACCCGACCAATAGCCGAGCAGTGCGGCGAGGTCGGCATCCGGCGCCGCCGCCAGGTACCTCACCACCTCCCCCACGAGCGAATCAACCGCGCCCGCGTGCCGCTCCGACGTACCCTGCTCCGAAGCATCCAAGCGACCCGGGGGAATGCCGATCAAACGCGCGCGGCGTCGATCGTCCAGTTTCGCCAGAAACTCAGGGTGTTTCAGCAGGATTGTCAACAGCCGTTCGCTCAAGCGGCCACTTGCGCCACCTCGCGCGGACGCGCCGACGCGTGGTTGCCTGGCCGGCGCTCGAGAGAGTTTCGCACCGCGTTGCAGCGCCTCCGACGACGTCTTTGCCATTGACGCGAGACGTTCCATTGTAAGTTCTCGCAACACACCATCTGGAATAGATTGAACGTACGGCATCGCCAGATCGGCGAGCCGCGCCTGTCCATCCAACGTGTTGAGATCGAGTCCCCGACCGAGCCCCTGAAACAGGTACTCCGCCGCACTGATGGCCCCCGCAATGCGTTCACTGAAGCGCGCCTTGCCTTCTTTGCGGACGAGTGAGTCGGGATCTTCGTTATCGGGCAGAAACATGAATGCGAGTTGATGCCCCGCCGTCAGCGCCGGTAACGCAACCGTCAACGCTTTCCAGGCTGCGTCACGACCGGCCGCATCGCCGTCAAAACAGCACACCACGGCAGGGGCATGCCTGAACAGCTTTTCAAAATGGTAAGTCCCGGTTGCGGTGCCAAGCGTGGCCACGGCGTTCGGAAAGCCTGCCTGAGCCAGCGCCACCACATCCATGTAGCCTTCGACCACGATCAGCTGCTCGATCCGCCTGAGCGCCATTCGCGCCTCGTAAAGACCATAGAGCTCCCGACTCTTGTGGAACACCTCGGTCTCGGGTGAGTTCAGATATTTCGGTTGCTCATTACCGAGCACGCGTCCGCCAAAGCCGATCACGTGACCGCGGGTGCTGCGGATCGGAAACATGACACGGTCGCGGAATCGGTCGTAGGTTCGGCCCTGATCGTTCTTCACCAGCAGTCCTGCCGCGATCAGATCACTTTCGTCGACATCGCGCAGCGCAGTTTTCAGCCCGTCCCAGCCCGACGGCGCAAAGCCGATGCCGAAATCGCGTGCGATCACACCGGTGAGCCCTCTCGATTTCAGGTATTCGACCACGCGCGGGGCATCCGGATGGTTACGCAGCGTCGTGCGGAAGTAAGCGTTCGCGCCTTCCAGCACCTTCAACAGCAGGCCGCGTTGTGCGTCATCGCCACGCGCGCCTGCCTCTCTCGGCACTTCGACCCCGGCGATCGACGCCAAAGTTTCGACGGCGGCGACGAACTCGAGCCGATCGTGCTCCATCAGGAACGTCAACGCAGTTCCAGTCGCCCCACAACCGAAGCAGTAATAGAACTGCTTTTCCGGGTTCACGCTGAACGACGCGGTTTTCTCATCGTGGAACGGACACAGCGCCTGAAAATTCCGGCCGGTCTTGCGCAACGCCAGACGCGAATCGACTACATCGACAATGTCGATCCGCGACAGCAGATCGTTGATGAAATCTTGGGGGATTCGGCCAGCCATGGGGCAGTGTATCTCGCGCGTTGACGGTCTTCCCAGGCGAGACTGATCTGGGGGAACTCAGCCGGCGGCGAGCAGCGCCCTGACCCGCGCGCTGACAATGCTCATATCGACTCGACCCTGCGCCGCATCGCGCACCGCGCCCATGACTTTGCCCATGTCGCGCATCGACGTCGCACCCGATGATTCAATCGCCGAGCGAATCAGCTCGTCCAGTTGGGCGTCACTCAGTGCCTCAGGCATGAACTCTTTGATCAGCTCGATCTCGAACGCTTCCTGGTCGGCCAGATCCGAACGGCCAGCCGCGCGAAACTGACCTTCGGAATCGTTACGCTGTTTGACCATGCGATTCAGAACCGCGATGACGTCGGAGTCGGCGAGTTCGCGCCGCTCGTCGACTTCGATGCGTTTGATTTCGGCACCGATGAGGCGCAGCACCGCGACGCGCGGCTTTTCCCGGGCCTTCATCGCGGTTTTGGTGGCCTCGGCAATACGTCCGCGTAAGTCGTCGGACATCGGCGGAATCGCTAGAAACTACGCTCGAATCGACGCGATTCGCGTTGCAGCTTCTTCTGATGGCGTTTCACTGCCGCCGCGGCCTTGCGCTTACGCACCGATGTCGGCTTTTCGTAGAACTCGCGTCGGCGCACTTCCGACAGGATGCCGGCTTTCTCACAGGAGCGTTTGAAACGTCGCAGCGCGACGTCGAAGGGTTCGTTCTCTCTAACCTTGACTGATGGCAACGGGACTTATCCTCTCAACCGGGCAATCTGAAGGGAGGCGGATTCTACTCAGTTCGATCGACGCGCGCAAAGACCCGCCACGCGCGCCGCGCCTGTCGGGCGAGCCGATCTCTTCTGGTGGGTCGGTCGGACACGCAGCCAGAATCCGGGAGCGGTGCTACCATCGCGGCCTTATGCGCGTGTTGGGCATCGAGACATCGTGTGATGAAACCGGCGTGGCGCTGTACGACAGCGCGCACGGGATCGTCGCGGAGGCGCTGTACAGTCAGATCGCGATGCACGCCGAATACGGCGGCGTAGTACCCGAACTCGCCTCCCGCGATCACGTCCGCAAAACCACGCCGTTACTGAATGACATGCTGGACCGTGCCGGTATCGAACTCGGCGACCTCAATGGCATTGCGTACACGGCCGGGCCTGGTTTGATCGGCGCATTGATGGTTGGCGCGGGCATCGGCCGATCGCTTGCGTGGGCGCTACAGATCCCCGCGATCGCGGTCCACCACATGGAAGCACATCTATTGGCGCCGCTACTCGGCGATCCACGACCCGCGCTGCCGTTCGTCGCGCTGCTCGTTTCCGGCGGGCACACTCAATTGGTGCGGGTAGATGCAATCGGGCGCTACCAGATTATGGGAGAATCCATCGACGACGCCGCCGGTGAGGCGTTCGACAAGACCGCCAAGATGCTTGGCCTCGGCTACCCCGGCGGTCCCGCAGTCGCACGACTTGCCGAGCAAGGTGACTCGGCGCGCTTCAAATTTCCGCGGCCGATGACCGACCGTCCCGGCCTCGACTTCAGTTTCAGCGGATTGAAGACGTTCACGCGGAATACGCTGCAACGCATCGACAAGCCGACCCAGCAGGACAAAGCCGACGTCGCGCGTGCGTTCGAAGACGCGGTCGTCGACACGCTCGTCATCAAATGCCGCCGTGCTTTGCAGCACACCGGACTGACACGGCTGATCATGGCGGGCGGCGTGGCCGCGAACACGCGCTTGCGTGCTGCGATGAATCGACAGATGCCGGGGCAAGTCTTCTATGCGCCGGGCGCTCTGTGTACCGACAACGGTGCGATGGTTGCCTATGCGGGCTATCTGCGACTCGCGGCCGGGCAGCAGTCGGGGCTGGCCATCGAAACCCGCGCGCGGTGGCCGCTCAATGAACTGGCCCCTCTCGATGAAGATCGGTCGATGGATGGATCGGTCGATGGATAAGTTACGTGTCACAGGGCTCGAGGTGTCGGCGCTGATCGGCATGCACGACTGGGAGTGTCGGGTACGCCAGCGTCTAGCCATCGATCTCGAACTGGATACCGATGCCGAACGCGTTGCGGCGGGCGACGATATTGCTGCTGCGCTCGACTACAGTGCGGTCGCACGCAGCGTCGTCGAATTCGTCGCCACCGCTCGATTTCGACTCATCGAGACACTCGCCGAACGGATCGCCAACCTTTTGCTCGAAACGTTTCCGATCGAGCGCCTCAGCGTCGTCGTTCACAAGCCGGGCGCCGTACCCGGCGCGCTGGATACCAGCATCGAGATCCAAAGAAAAAGGGGGCAGCGTAGGTAGGGTCACTCTCCGACCCGAAAAATGCTCCGAACCCATTGCCTCCAGGGTCAGAAAGTCACTCTGATCCCGTTTTGCCTCGCGCCGTCCGAATCAGGTCAGTGCGTGCATCGTCCAACGCCTTTCCAAGTGCGGGCCCGTCGTGCCCGGCCGCGCGGAACGGCTCCGACGCGACCGCCGCGACATCCCGAGCAACGAGCAGCAACTCGGACAGATCCACCACTGCACAGTCGGCGACGATGGAGACGATTTCGGCGAACCAGTCTGGTTGCCGCAACGCGCCCGTCGATTTCATCACTTCGAGCAGCGCTTCAGGTGAAGTTGTGCGCCAACCGGCCAGCGTGCGTCCGCAACGCGCCACGTCGACGCCGGCACGTCTGTAGTCGTTGGGCGCGCGCATTCGGTCGCACAGCGCAGATACGGAATGCGCATCCAACAGCCAGCCTAACGCACCGAAGCGTTGGCGTGGCGCTTGCAATTGCAGTGCTCGCGCATCAACGAAAGCCTCAACGCCGTGATTCGTCCCCAGTTCCGCAAACCACCGGCTCAAGCCGTCGCAGTTGCGCAATACATTGAAGAACGTACCCGGCGAGCGAGTCTGCAATGCTCTGCGCAACTCCTGCCAGACGCGTTCTGCGGCGAGCTCTGCAACGACGTCGTGACGACACATGTCGGCCATCAGCCGTAGTGTCTCCGGCGCGACGCGAAACTCGAACGCACCGAGTTGGGCAGCGAATCGAGCGACGCGGAACACCCGCAGCGGGTCTTCGACGAATGCGTCCGATACATGACGCAACCGCCGCGCCGCAAGATCTTCGGCGCCACGCCACGGATCGATCAACACGCCATTGGGGGCTTGTGCGATCGCGTTGACCGTCAGATCCCGGCGGCGAAGATCGTCTTCCAGTGTAACGTCCGGTCCGGCATGACAGACGAATCCGGTGTGGCCTGGACCGACCTTGCGCTCGGTCCGCGCGAGCGCGTATTCCTCGTGCGTTTGCGGGTGCAGGAACACCGGGAAATCGCGTCCCACCTGACGATATCCCAAACGCAGCATTTCTTCGGGGCTGCTGCCGACAACCACCCAATCGCGTTCATGAGTCGGCAGGCCCAGCAGCGAATCACGGACCGCGCCACCGACCAGATAGATTTCCACTTTGGTGATGCCGTTCGGTATGTGCGCGCTGTGGTATCACGAACACGCGGTGAAGCCAACGAAACGAC
Source organism: uncultured Gammaproteobacteria bacterium (assembly GCA_963812255.1). Classification (GTDB taxonomy): domain Bacteria; phylum Pseudomonadota; class Gammaproteobacteria; order Pseudomonadales; family Azotimanducaceae; genus DATJGR01. The sequence continues at coordinate 1,410,668 of CAWEUM010000005.1, forward strand.
CCACAAGCGTCAACCGCTACGCTACGCCGGACAGCTGGTTTTGCTGACGACCTGATCGTTCATGACGGATTCGAGATGCACCGGAAAGCCCCACAACCGGTGCAGGTGTTTCAGCACTTCGTCGGTTCCGCCGTTCAGCGTACGGCGCAGGTGCTGGGTATGGCGCAACGTCAGGCTGCGGTCGCCGCGAATGTCGGCGGAGATGATCTGGATGTTGGGCTCGCGGTCACTGAGGTTGTACTGACTCGCGAGCAGTTCGCGAACCCGCCGATAGCCGCCCGAATCGTGGATCGCTGCAATCTCGATTTCGGCTTCTTCGTCGTCATCGACGACGCCGAACAACCGTAGATCTCGAATGACCTTCGGCGACAGGAATTGCAGGATGAAGCTCTCGTCCTTGAAATTGCGCATCGCGTGATCGAGCACCTCGAGCCACGGCGCGCCGGCGAAATCGGCGAACCATTCGCGGTCTTCGTCGGTCGGGTTCTCGCATACGCGGCGCAGATCCGAATACATCGCGAATCCGAGCGCATACGGATTGATGCCACGGTAGTGCGGGTGATCGAAGCCGGGCTGAGACAACACACTGGTGTGCGACGTCAGGAACTCCATCATGAAGCCATCGGTCACCTTGCCTTCGTCGTACAGTGCATTGAGCAGCGTGTAGTGCCAGAATGTGGCCCAACCCTCATTCATGACCTGAGTCTGACGCTGCGGGTAAAAGTACTGCGCCATCTTGCGCACGATCCGAACGATCTCGCGTTGCCATGGCTCGAGCAGCGGCGCGTTCTTTTCGACGAAATACAACAGATTCTCTTGCGGGTCCCGCGGGAATCGTTCGTCGTCCCGCTCGTCCATCTCTCGCGCACGTGGCACGGTGCGCCAAAGATCGTTCAGGTTGCGTTGAATGTACTCGGCACGTTCGCGCTGACGGCGGCGCTCCTCTTCAGGTGAAACGGGGTCCGGACGTTTGTAGCGGTCGACACCGTGGCTCATCAGCGCATGACACGAGTCGAGGATCTTCTCCACCTCCTCCACACCATGACGCTCTTCGCACTGACTGATGTACTGTTTCGCAAACACGAGATAGTCGATGATCGAGCCCGCATCGGTCCAGGTCCGATAGAGGTAGTTGTTCTTGAAGAACGAATTGTGTCCATAGCATGCGTGCGCAATCACCAGCGCCTGCATCGTCATCGTGTTCTCTTCCATCAGATACGCGATGCACGGATTCGAGTTGATGACGATTTCGTATGCGAGGCCCATGTACCCGCGCCGATAGTCGCGCTCCGACTCGACGAAGTGCTTGCCGAATGACCAGTGACTGTATCCCAGCGGCATACCAATCGACGCATATGCGTCGAGCATCTGGTCCGACCGGATCACTTCGATCTGATTCGGATAGGTGTCCAACCGAAACTCGGCCGCGAGCCGACCAATCTCCTGGTCATACCGATCGATCAGCTCGAACGTCCATTCCGAGCCGGTCGAGATCGGAACGCGCGGCCCGCGATCGATTGGCACCGCCTGTCTCATGCCGCCACCACTTTCTTCTGGAACAGGTCCCGAAAGACTGGGTAGATGTCCGCCACCTCTGCGATGCGCCGTTGCGCGAATCGTTCCGGCAGCGCATCGGCGAGGTTCTGATATTCGTTCCACAGCGCCTGCGGATCGCGCCGCGTGATCTCCACGTACGAGAAATATTGAACGTGTGGCAGGATACCCTTCTTCAGGACGTCGACACACAACGGCGAATCATCGTTCCAGTTGTCGCCGTCGGACGCCTGCGCGCCATAGATATTCCACTCACTCGGCGAGTAGCGCTCGGCAATGATCTCCGCCATCAGCTTCAGCGCACTGGACACAACGGTACCGCCAGTCTCACGCGAGTAGAAGAACTCCTGCTCATCGACTTCCTTCGCCACCGTATGATGTCGAATGAAGACGATCTCCGTGCGCTCATAGTTCCGCTTCAGAAACAGATACAGCAGTAAAAAAAAGCGCTTCGCCAGTTCCTTGATGTGTTGGTCCATCGAACCGGACACGTCCATGAGGCAGAACATGACCGCCTTCGATGTAGGCACCGGTTGCTTCAGGTGCAGGTTGTAACGCAGATCGTAAGTATCGAGAAAAGGCACCCGCTTGATTCGATGGCGCAGCTCAGACAATTCGTTCTTGATGCGTCGTGACGTCACCTCGTCGCCGGCGCCTTCGGCAAGCACGAGATCGTCTTCGAGCTCGGCAATCCGATTGCGCGTGCCACCGGTGAGCGCGATGCGTCGTGCCTTGGCGACGCGCAACGAGCGCACGACATTCAGCTTTGCCGGCACGCCATCGTGCGCAAAACCCGCGTGCACCCGTTTGAAGCTGTCGGCCCCCCGCAGATGACGTTTCACCAGATTCGGTAACTCGAGATCTTCGAACACCACGTCGAGAAACTCGTCCTGCGTCAACTGGAATACAAAGTCGTCGTTGCCTTCGCCGCTATCCGACGCGCTGCTGCCACCGCCTCCGCTACCGCCGGACGGTCGCGGCACGCGATCACCGGCAACGAATTCACGATTTCCGGGGTGCACGACCGAGCGTCGGCCTCCGCCACCGTGGCTGAACGACGGCTCGTCGACGTCGGACGCCGGAATCGACACATCCTCGCCGCGTTCCATATCCGTAATGCTGCGCTGCTTGATGGCCTCCTGCACCGCCTTCTGGATATGCGATTTGTAGCGCCGCATGAACCGCTGGCGATTCACCGCGTTCTTGTTGCGGCTGTTCAGTCGCCGATCGATGACGTAGGACACGGTACCTCCCGCGCCGCCTATTGGGCCTTGCGAACCCGCAGATACCACTCGGCGAGCAGCCTGACCTGCTTTTCCGTATAACCGCGATCGACCATCCGGGCGACGAAGTCGTTGTGCTTCTTCTGCTCGTCCTTCGATCCTTTCGCGTTGAACGAAATCACCGGCAACAGATCTTCGGTGTTCGAGAACATCTTCTTCTCGATCACTGTGCGCAGTTTCTCGTAGCCGAGCCACGACGGATTCTGGCCGTTGTTGTTCGCCCGAGCGCGCAGCACGAAGTTCACGATCTCGTTGCGGAAATCCTTCGGATTGGAGATTCCCGCGGGTTTCTCGATCTTCTCCAGTTCTTCATTGAGCGCCGCCCGATTGAGGATGTCGCCGGTTTCCGGATCGCGATACTCCTGATCCTGAATCCAGAAGTCCGCGTAGATGACGTAGCGATCGAAAATGTTCTGTCCGTATTCCGAATACGATTCGAGGTAGGCGGTCTGAATCTCCTTGCCGATGAACTCGATGTACTTCGGCGCCAGGTATTCCTTGATGAAGCCAAGGTAACGGCTGCGCTGTTCCTCCGGGAACTGCTGTTGATCGATCTGTTGTTCGAGCACGTACATCAGGTGCACCGGATTCGCCGCGACTTCGCTGGCATCGAAGTTGAACACCTTCGACAGAATCTTGAAAGCGAACCGGGTCGACTGGCCCTGCATGCCTTCATCTACGCCGGCAGCATCGTGATATTCCTGCAGCGTTTTCGCCTTCGGGTCGGTGTCCTTCAGATTCTCGCCATCGTAGACACGCATCTTCGAGAACAGATTCGAATTCTCCGGCTCTTTCAGCCGCGACAGCACCGAAAACTGCGCCAACATGCGCATCGTATCTGGCGCGCAAGGTGCCTGGCTCAACGACGAACCGTTGATCAGCTTCTCGTAGATCTTCACTTCTTCCGAAACGCGCAGGCAATACGGTACCTTGACGATATAAACGCGGTCGATGAAGGCTTCGTTGTTCTTGTTGGATTTGAAATTCTGCCACTCGGCTTCATTGGAGTGCGCGAGCACCACACCGTCGAACGGAATGCCACCAATCGCTTCGGTGCCGTTGTAGTTGCCTTCCTGCGTCGCAGTCAGCAATGGGTGCAGCACTTTGATGGGCGCCTTGAACATCTCGACGAATTCCATCAAGCCCTGGTTTGCCTTGCATAGCGCACCGGAGTAGCTGTACGCGTCGGGATCGTTCTGCTCGAACTCCTCGAGCTTGCGAATGTCGACCTTTCCGACCAGCGCGGAGATATCCTGGTTGTTCTCGTCCCCCGGTTCTGTCTTCGCAATCGCGATCTGATCGAGAATCGACGGAAACAGTTTGACGACACGGAACTGCGAGATGTCACCTCCGAATTCCTTGAGGCGCTTGGTCGCCCACGGTGACATCACGCTGCGCAGATAGCGGCGCGGAATGCCGTAGTCGTCTTCGAGAATGCCTGCATCTTCGGCCGCGTCGAACAAGCCGAGCGGCGATTCGTTCACTGGCGACCCCTCGATCGCATAGAAAGGCATCCGCTGCATCAGTGACTTCAATCGTTCCGCCAGAGACGACTTGCCGCCACCGACCGGTCCCAACAGATAGAGAATCTGTTTACGCTCTTCCAACCCTTGAGCCGCGTGGCGGAAGAATGAAACGATCTGTTCGATCGCTTCCTCCATGCCGTAGAACTCATCGAATGCGGGATACCGCTTGATGACCTTGTTGGAGAAAATGCGCGACAGGCGCGCGTCTTTCGAAGTATCGACGAACTCCGGCTTCCCTACCGCAAGCAGCAGGCGTTCCGCCGCACTTGCATACGCTGTCGCATCGTCGCGACAGATCTCGAGGAATTCCTTCAGCGAATAGTGTTCTTGCTGGGATGCGTCGTAACGACTGCGGAAGTGCTCGAAAACGCCCATGTGTTCTCCTCCATGTAAACGTTCGATCAGGGGATCGAACCACATGACGGAGGTCTCACACTACGGCACCCTGCCGTGAGCCTCTCGCCTGGTCCAGCGATGAGTAACCGTAGTACAGCGCACGCTAAAGCGCCAGTTGGCTCAGGCGCAGCCTGTCGGTTCATCCACGCCGTCCATCCACTAATCATTCGACAGATTTGACCGAGAACCGTTCACGATCATTCAGACGCAACGCGGTGAGCCTGTTGCCCCACACGCATCCGGTATCCAACGCAAACAGATCATCGACGTCGCACTGACCGTTGATCGCCGCCCAATGACCGAACACCAGCGGGAGCGGCGGTGGCGCCTTTCGATAGAAATGAAACCACGCCCGATACCCTTTCGGAATGTTGGTGAGCGGACCGTCATACGCCAGCTCCAACTCTCCAACGGCATTGATCAGTCGCATTCGCGTCAGATAGTTGATGATCGATCGCAGACGTTCCATTCCTTTGAGTTCATCGTTCCAACATGCAGGATTGTTGCCATACATGGCCGAAAGCACTTCGACGAAATCATCCCCGGACAGAATGGCCTCCACTTCGCGGGCGCGGGCGCCCGCGAAATCGATATCCCAGATGTGCGGAATGCCCGCATGCGCCATAGCAAAGCCCAACGATTCATCCACGTGGATCAACGGTCGGCGGCGCAGCCAATCGATCAGTGCATCACGATCGGGCGCGGCAAGCACTCCGGCGAGCGTATCGCTCGATTTCGGTGCACGTTTTCCGGCAGACATCGCAAGCAGATTCAAGTCGTGATTGCCCAGTACCGTGATGGCGCAATCACCCAATGATTTGACGAATCGAAGGGTTGCAAGCGACGCCGGGCCTCGATTGACCAGGTCGCCGACGAACCATAGCCGGTCCTGCGTGTCGTCGAAGTCCACCTGATCGAGCAAACGTCGTAGTGATTCGTAACAACCCTGAACGTCACCGATTGCGTAGACGGACATCAATGGACCCGCCCGGCAAGCCATGCCGGGATGCCGAATTCGAACATCTCAATCACGCCCGTACGACTCACTGATTATCACGTTGCTCCGCAACCTGGTTGGCGAGTTGCACATATCCCGCCAGATCGACCGCATCCGGACGGACACCCGGATCAACCCCTGCTCGCGACCAATCGATGTCCAGTGATTGTAGTGCATTGCGCAACGTCTTTCGGCGCTGCTGGAACGCCGCGCGGAGAACCCTGTTGAAGGCATCTCGTGATCGCATGGGCAGCAGAGCTTCACGCGGTGTGATCCGAACGAACGTGGAGGTGACCTTTGGCGGTGGCCGAAAACTCTCCGGGCCGACATCGAACAGCGGCTCCACCAGCGCGGCGTACTGCGCGTGGAGTGAAAGTCGGCCCCAATTCTTGCTGCCCGGCGATGCCGCCAGCCGATCGACGACCTCCTTCTGCAACAGGAAATGCACATCGCGAATGCCTTCCAGTTGTTCCAGCAGACGTAGCAACAGAGGGGTCGAAATGTTGTACGGCAGGTTACCCACGATGCGACGCCCGTGAGTCAGCAGCGGTACCAGATCCAGACGCAGCACATCGGCTTCGATGATGTGCAGGCCGACAAACCGCCACCGCAGCATTTCGACGAGGTCGCGATCGATCTCGATGACCGTCACGTTGTCCGACGCCGCAAGCAGGTGCCGCGTCAACGCGCCCTCGCCCGGACCGATCTCCAGAATCGAATCTTCGCGCGCGTACGCCATCCGCTCGGCCATTGTCTCGAGCACCGCTTCGTTATGGAGAAAGTGCTGGCCAAACCGGCGTCGAGGACGATGAATCACGTGCGTGCGAGTGACGCGGCAAGCGTAATCGCGGCGATGAGACTGCCCGCATCGGCGCCTCCGCGCCCGGCGAGATCGAGCGCCGTGCCGTGATCGACGGACGTTCGCACGATCGGCAGCCCCAGCGTGACGTTGACTGCGTTGCCAAAACCGACGTGTTTCAGCACCGGTAGGCCCTGATCGTGGTACATCACCAGGACCGCGTCCGCGTCCGCGAGCATCCGTGGCGTAAACAACGTATCCGCCGGCAATGGCCCGACAACGCCGCGGCGCACGAACGCCCGACAGACCGGCGCAATCACGTCGATCTCCTCGCGTCCCAGATGGCCGCCTTCACCGGCATGCGGATTGAGCGAAGCCACCAGCACCCGTGGCCGCGCGATCCCGAACCGGCGTGTCAGGTCCCCGAGCAAAATTTCCAGCACCTCCGTCAGCCTGTCGCGCGTGATCAATGCGGGAACCGACGCGAGAGAGACGTGCGTCGTCGCGAGCGCCACGCGCAATTCACCCGAGACCAGCAGCATCACCACCGTTGTGCGCGCACACCGCTGCGCCAGAAACTCCGTATGACCGGAGAATGCGATGCCGGCGTCGTTGATGATCGACTTCTGCACCGGGCCCGTGATCATCCCCGCGAATCGCCCCTCGAGGCAGCCGTCGGCAGCCACAGTCAGCGTTTCGATGACATACGGCACATTAGCGCGATCAAGCGTTCCAGCGACCACGTTGCCCGAGAGCGGAATCGACTGAACAGACAGTTCGCCCGCGGCCCCGGTGACGGTACCGGGGTACGGTCTGATCGCGAGTTCCAAACCGAGTTGCCTCGCGCGGGCCGAGAGCAACTGCGCGTCAGCGAGCGCAACGACCGGTACGTCGCGCGCGCGCTGCGCCCACATCACCGCGAGATCGGGTCCGATCCCCGCCGGCTCACCGGTCGTCAGTGCCAACGGTGGATTCATCTGCCGCGCCATTTGTTGCCTTCGGATTGCCGTCACTGCCTACCCGGATTTCGACATAGGCTTCGTCGCGAATTTCTTTCAGCCAAGCCTGCAGCTCTTCCTCGTAGCGACGATTATGCAGCACACGAATCGCCAGATTGCGACGCGCGTCTTCACTCATGTCGTGTTGTCGACGCCCCATGATCTGCAGCACATGCCAGCCGAATTTCGAGTGAAACGGCGGGCTCAATTTTCCGGTCGGCGTCTCACGCATCACATCGGCGAATTCCGGCGCAAACTTGTCCGGTTCCGCCCAACCCAGGTCACCACCCGCCAATGCACTACTGGGGTCTTCCGAATACAACCGCGCAAGCGCGGCGAAATCCTCACCGGCAACCAGTCGCCGATGGATGTCGTCGATCAACGCCTTGGTGTCCGCTTCGCTGCGAATCTCCGATGGCTTGACCAGAATGTGGCGCACGTCTGCCTGTTCGACGACTTCCGTGCCGGCACCACGCTTCTCGAGCAGTTGCACGATGTGGAATCCGCTGCCGCTGCGAATCGGCGGTGCGGTTTCTCCCACTTTGAGCCCAAACACCTGCTCGGCGAACAGGCTCGGCAGCTCTCCGGCCTTACGCCACCCGAGATCGCCACCTTCGAGCGCCCGCGAGTCCGATGAATGCGAGATCGCCATCTGTCGAAAGTCCGCGCCAGCCTTCAACTGCTCGTAGATCGAGTTCGCTTCCGCCTCCGCTTTTGCGACGGTCTCGGGTTTGGCGTTGCTATCGACCGCGATGAGTATGTGACCGACGCGATATTCGTCGGACAGTGTCTGTTTGCCGAGCGGCGATGCGAGGAATGCATCGATCTCTTCGTCCGACAGATAAATCCGTCGGTTCACCGAACTGCGCTGGACCCGCTGAATGATCAGTTCGCGACGCACCTCATCGCGAAAGTCACCGTAGCTCATGCCGTCGCGAGCCAGTGCGGTGGTGAACTGATCGAGCGTCATCTTGTTCTGCTTCGCGATTCCCTCCAGTGCATTGGTGAGCGTTTCGTCATCGATCCGGATGCCTGCGCGCTTGCCCATCTGCAACTGGATGCTTTCCATGATCAAACGCTCGAGCATCTGATTGAACAGTACCTTGTCGGGTGGAATCTGCATCTGGGCCGCGCGCATCTGTGTTCGCACCGACGTCAATCGGTCTACCAGTTCCGAAGCCAACACCACGTCGTCGTCGACGATCGCGACGATGTAGTCGAGATTTGTCGGTACGGAATTCGCCGTGAGGCTCACCGTCAGGGTCACCAACATGAGCAACCCGCCGACCAACCACTTCAACGACATCAGAACTCCTCCGCAACATACCCTGGGATGCCGGAATGCATCATCGAATCGATTCTTCCGCCGAAGCCGGCGAGACCTTTGAAGACAAACTGAAAGAACACACCCTTATCCGACTGAGCGTCCGGCGTGATCGTGCTACCGGGTGTGGAAAGGTACTGTCTACCGACCACGCGAATCTGCCAACAGCAGTCACTGTACTCAAGACCGGCAAGCGCCTCGATAGTTCTGTGTTCCTCGAGATCGTATTGGAACCGGCCGATCAAGCTCCATTGTCGGAAGAGCGACCAGTAGATCGATATGTCGGACTGTCTCAACAACGGTTGAATATCGTTGCGACGTTGATAGCCCATATTGAAGATGTGGCGATTATCGGAACGATATTGCAGCGCCGTACCGATCTCGCCCCACTCGCCGTCGTTCGGATCCCAGGTTCCGGTTGCCCGAAGATTTAAATTGCGGGTCAGCGCCGCCGCGAGCTGCCCCGCAAGCGCCGAGTTCTGATGACGGTCGTCCGCCGTCACGATACCCGACTGCGTCACTCGGCGATCCTCGAAGTAGAAAATCTGGCCGAGGCTCGCGCGGAATTGCTCCTGGCCAGTGTCCGGATCCAGCCAGCGTGTCGTCATCGCCGCCGTCAGTTGATCTGCGTCACCGATACGGTCGATGCCCGCGAAGCGATTGTCGCGAAACAGCTGGTCGAACGTGAATGACAGTTGACTGACGTCGAACTGCGGTAGCTGATTCTGATTTTTGTACTGCTGATACAGATAGAACAGACGCGGCTCCAGGGTCTGAATCGCTCGACTGCCGAACAGGTTCGTGTCGCGTTCGAAGTACAATCCGCTATCCACCGACCCGAGCCAGATCTTGCGGTCCGGCCCCGGATCACCACCAAGCGGTACATCTTCCAGGTTGTAGCGCGTGTAACGGTAGCCTCCGACGAAGTGTAGAAATCCGGGTGCCCAATCGAACGGCAGACGAATGCGCGGCTCAATGTCCAATCGATCGCCGTTGATCCGCGCTATACCACTGAATTGGCCATTCGGCCGGTCGAAGCGCGCCCACGATGAATTCACCGACCACCAGACCGGCCCGATCGGTAGCGCGTGATAGTTGAGGTCGATTTCGGGCAATCGCCGATACGGTTCCGTGACCGCAACATCGAGACGCTGGAAATCCTGCACCCAGATGCTGCTGGACAGACCGCCGTGGTCGTACCCAACCAATCCATACTGCTGCAGTTGCACCTGGCTGGACGAGGCGAGGTTGCTGCCTAGGTCACGAAAATAATCGAAATCGCTGACCTTCGTCGTGTTGATCTGCGTTCTGAAGACGCCAAACCGGGCGTTCTGGTGCGCGGTGAACAGCCACCGATCGGCGGGTTTGAACCCGGTCAGACCCAAGTTGTCGAAATCCGTGCGTGAGTACGTGCCGTTGTATTCCTTGTCCTTCGGCAGATAGGCGCCGCCGAAATCAGCTTTGCCGTATCGGGAGATCTCACGAAAATCGGCTTCCAAATCGGTACCGCGATCGGAGATGTACCGCGGCGTCAATGTCGCATCGTAGTTCGGTGCAAGATTCAGGTAGTACGGCGTTGCAATGTCGACGCCATTGTTCTGTCCGATCCCGATGTCAGGGAACAGCCAACCAGACATACGTTCATCCGTCACCGGAAAACGCAGATACGGTGTGTAGAAGACGGGAACGTTGTGGACGCGCAACACCGCGTTGCGTGCGGTACCGAACTTCGCGCCGTCATCGATCTCTACGGCGCTGCTCGTAACCTTCCACTCCTGGTTGCCCGGCTCACAGCGCGTGAACGAACCGCGCGTGACGTGAAGGTCCCCGACGTCGTTTCGACTCAGCGCGTCCGCGGTGCCGCGCAGTGCCCGCGGCTGCAGCACGAATTGCGAATCCGATACCGACGCCGCACCGGTGTCGACTTTGAACTCGGCCGAGCGACCTTCGATCAGCATACCCGGTTCGCGCAGCGTGACGCCGTCGTCCGCCTTGATCGTCTGCTGGGGTTCCAGATAAGTCGCCTTCGATGCCAACAACGATTGGTTGCCGCGTGTCACGTGAACCGAACCGCTGAGTTCGGCGCGATCGCGCAACCAGTACTGCAGCTGTTGTGCCTGCACATGCATCGGCAGCTTGTCCAGTTCACCGCTCGACACCGCGGCGAATGGAGGCTCGACGTAAGCGCCATCACAGTATTCCGGGATCGTCCTCAGCTTGCCCGCCGGCAGCTCGGCTCGGGGCACCCAATCCAGCGTACGCGGCTTCGCATGAGACGACGTAGCGACCGCAGCGTTTTTCGCTGCGCCGCTCGCGCCGTCCAGCGCCGCGCCCTGGCGTTCGCCAACGCCGGTGCATTGCCATCCGTCGTGGTCCGGCGACGGACTGCACACCCAGCGATCGTCGGCGTGGACGCATAGCGCAAACGCTGTACCGCAGGCCAGTAGAAGAGCTGAACGCATGGATGGCATCGTGGAATTGCGCGCGGATGATACCATCCGCGCAATGCGCACCGCCCAGCCAGCCAGCCGTCGACACGCGCTCGAAAGATGGGTTGCTCGCGTCGTCGCCGACACCGGCAGGCGCGTGTCGGGGGAATGGCAGCCGGTCGTCGGCGATGCGAGTTTCCGGCACTTCTATCGAATCTACACCGACTCAGGCAGCCTGATCGCGATGGATGCGCCGCCGGAGACGGAGAACAACGTGCAGTTCGTTGCGTTGTCGAAGTTGTTTCGCAGCGCCTCCGTTCGTGTCCCCGAGGTGATCGCAAGCGACATCGAACACGGATTCCTGCTGGTGTCGGATTTGGGAGATCGCTTGTATCACTCTGTTTATGAAACCGAGGAGCGCGATGCCGCCATCGATGCCGCGCTCGACACGATGACGCGGATCGCCCGTGTCGGCGATGGCGCGGGGATCGTGCCACCTTATACGACTCAGCGTCTTCGAGACGAACTCGGACTGTTCAGAGTCTGGTTCATCGAAGAGTTGCTGCGTCATACGCTAACGAAAACACACGAGCGCATGCTGGAAGGTGTCTGGCACGCGTTGATCGACTGCATCGATGCGCAGCCCAAAGTCTGTGTTCACCGCGACTTTCATTCACGCAACCTGCTTTGGGCCGAAGATCGCGTCACGCGTGTCGTCGACTTTCAGGATGCGCTCTACGGTCCCGCGCTGTACGACCTCGCGTCGCTGCTGCGCGATTGCTACGTGCGATTCGACGAGACCGAAATCGCCCGTTGGCGCGACCGCTTTCGGGTGCGCGCCGAGCGGTCCGGAATGCGGCTGGAACCCGACCCGGCACGATTCGCCCAACAGCTCGATCTGACTGCGATGCAGCGTCAACTGAAGGCCATCGGCATCTTCTCGCGGCTGGAGCTACGCGATCACCGCCCTAGCCATCTAATTGATATCGCACCGGTGCTCGATCACCTGATCGACGTCGCGGCAAAGCACACGGAGTTCGCGGCGTTCTCGCAATGGCTCGCGCAGTCGATCCGGCCGGCTGCACACACCGCACTGTCGGCGCGAGGTGTCGCTTGCGCGCAATGATTCTGGCGGCCGGCCGCGGTGAACGACTGCGACCTCTGACCGATCACACGCCAAAACCGCTGCTGCCCGTTGCGGGTGAGCCGTTGATCGTGCATCAGCTGCGCTGGCTCGAGCGGGCCGGCATTCGCGACGTGGTCGTCAACCTGCATCATCTAGGTGAATCCATCGCGGCAGCGCTCGGAACCGGTGGCGATCTCGGTGTGCACATCACGTACAGCCGCGAGGAGACTCTGCTGGAGACAGGTGGCGGCATCGTCCACGCACGACCGCTGCTGGGCGATGCGCCTTTCATCGTCGTTGCCGGCGACATCTGGACCGACTATCCATTCGCGCGACTGATCGAGTCGTTGGGCAACGATCTGGCGCATCTCGTGTTGGTACCGACACCGGCCCATGCGAGCGAAGGCGATTTCGGGCTCGATCGCGACCGCGTCACGCGGGGCGTCGAGCGCCCGTACACCTATGCCGGGATCTCACTTCTGTCGCCGACGCTGTTCGACGAAGCGCCGGAAGGCCCCTTCCCACTGCGCGACCTGCTGTTTGCGGCGATCTCCGCTGGCCGACTCGGCGGCGAACTGTGGCGCGGCGATTGGACGGATATCGGTACGCCCGCGCAGTTCAAAACGCTGCAGCATCGCGCGGGCTGACTCGCCCTCCGTCGTGCGGCACGATCTACCTGAGCCGTAGCACACCAAACCCCGTAGAATGTGCGTGCATGAGCGACCATTGGATAGCACCGTCGATTCTTGCCGCGGATTTCGCGCGGCTCGGTGACGAGGTCGACGCGGTCGTCGCTGCCGGTGCGGACCTGATCCATTTCGATGTGATGGACAACCACTATGTGCCGAATCTGACGATCGGTCCGCCGGTGTTGAGGTCGCTGCGCAAACACGGGTTGAGGGTGCCGGTCGACGTGCACCTGATGGTGGAGCCGGTCGACCGCCTCATCGCCGACTTCCTCGACGCCGGCGCGAACTACATCAGCGTTCATCCTGAAGCGACCCGGCATGTTCACCGTTCACTCGGTTTGATTCGCGAAGGCGGCGCCAAAGCGGGCCTGGTATTCAATCCCGCGACGCCGCTCGACCACCTCGCATACGTCCTCGATCTCGTCGATCTGGTTCTGATCATGTCGGTGAACCCCGGATTCGGCGGCCAGCAGTTCATCGATTCGAGCCTCGGCAAGCTCACCGACGCGCGTGAAATCATAGACAGCAGCGGACGCTCCATCCGGCTCGAAATCGACGGAGGCATCAAGCCGGACAATATAGCAGCCGCCGCGCGAGCCGGTGCCGACACGTTCGTCGCGGGATCTGCGATCTTCGGCAGTGACGACTACACGGCGACGATCGCTTCGATGAGACGCGCGCTCGATGCCTGACAAAGCGGTGCTGGCGCGTGCTTATCGCACCTACCTTTTCGATCTTGACGGTACCCTGATCGATAGCGCGCCCGACATCAACGGCGCGCTGAACGTCGCGCTTCGCAGCGTCGGCTATCCGGCAGTGGATGAGGCGTTGACGCGACTTTGGATCGGGCACGGGTCGCGCGTGCTGCTCGAGCGGGCGTTGGGCCACTTCGGCGCGCCAGCCAAGATCGACGATGCGGCGATGGCGCGACTGCTGGATTGCTTCGTCGATCATTACAGCGCGCACATCGCCGATTCGAGCAAACCCTATCCCGGCGTCGTTGAGGCACTGCAAGCCCTCAAATCACGCGGCGCGCGACTCGCGGTGGTCACGAACAAGCTGACAGCGCTGTCACAGCTACTGCTGGCTGCGCTGCATCTCGACTGCTACATCGAGGTCCTCGTCTGCGGCGACACACTGCCGCAGCGCAAGCCGGACCCTGCGCCGGTTACGCAGGCATGTCGGGCGCTGAATTGCGCCAACAAGGATGCGTTGTTCGTCGGCGACTCGATCACGGACGTCGAAACCGCACGCGCCGCCGGCTGCGCCGTGGTATGCGTTCGCGACGGCTACAACGGCGGCACGCCCGCGGAACAGCTGGGTGCGGACGCCGTGATTGATTCCCTGATCGAGCTACTTTAGCCTGCCGGGCCTTTCCCGATTGCCACTGTCATGACGCCGGAAGAGTTCGCCCAACTCGCCGCCGAAGGCTACAACCGCATCCCCGTTGTCGAGGAAGTGCTGGCCGACCTCGACACACCGTTGTCGACCTATCTGAAGCTCGCCGCGGGGCCCAACTCTTACCTGCTCGAGTCGGCTCACGGCGGCGAGAAATGGGGCCGCTACTCGATCATCGGTCTGCCGGCGCGGACTGTGTTGAAGGTATCCGGCACGCGAATCACCGTATCCACCGACGGTAAGCTCGCAGAACAAACCGACAGCGATGATCCGCTCGAATTCATCGAAGGCTACATGGCCAGGTTTCGAGTGGCGCACGTACCCGGCCTACCGCGATTCTACGGCGGGCTCGTCGGTTACTTCGGGTACGACACCGTCCGCTACGTCGAGAAGCGCCTGGCCCACAGCGCCCCGCCCGACTCGTTGGGGACGCCAGACATACTGTTGATGGTGTCAGACGACGTCATCGTCTTCGACAACCTCAAAGGCCGGATGCAGCTCATCACGCTCGCCGATCCCTCGATGCCGGACTCGCTGGTCCGCGCGCAGGAACATTTGGGCCGAATCGCGCGCCGCCTCGCCGGACCGGTTCCGGATATTGCCGCATCGAGCGCCAACCAACCACTCGATGAATCGGATTTCGTTTCGGAGTTCGGTCGCGAGGCGTTCATGACCGCGATCGAGAAGATTCGCGAGTACATCGTTGCAGGCGACGTGATGCAGGTCGTGCTGGCGCAGCGCATGTCGGTGCCATTCAGCGCAGCACCGATCAATCTGTATCGCGCGTTGCGCAGCCTGAATCCGTCGCCTTACATGTACTACATGGACCTCGACAGTTTTCACCTCGTGAGCTCGTCGCCGGAGATCCTGGCGCGCGTGGAAGACGGGGTCATCGTCAATCGACCGCTGGCCGGAACGCGGCGGCGCGGGTACACCGAAGCGGAAGACAAAGCCATGGAAGCGGAGTTGCTCGCCGATCCAAAGGAAATCGCCGAGCACCTGATGCTGATCGACCTGGCCGTAACGACGTCGGTCGCGTGGCGCGAGACCGGTAGCGTCGAGGTGACGGAGCGATTCGTGATCGAACGCTATTCACAACGTCATGCACATATCGAGCAATGTCGTGGGCAAATTGAAGGCCGGCGCCACGGCGATCGACGTACTGCGCGCAACGCTACCGGTCGGCACGCTGTCCGGCGCGCCGAAGATTCGCGCGATGGAGATCATAGACGAACTCGAACCGGTGAAACGCGGCATCTATGGTGGCGCGGTAGGCTATCTGGCGTGGAACGGCAATATGGATACCGCGATCGCAATACGCACCGCGGTGGTCAAGGACGGCAAGATCTACATCGAGGCGGGCGGCGGAATCGTCGCTGATTCCGTCGGCCGCCTCGAGTGGAAGGAAAGTATGAACAAGGCCCGCGCGATCTTTCACGCCGCGGCGATGGCAGAGCGACGCTTCAAGGATCTCTCGGATACCTGAATGATGACTGAACAATTTGAGATTTCCGGCCTTGACAAGGCATCGACGACGGTCCATTTTGTATTCACTTTTTCTCCACTATCGGACCCGCGATGCGTGCCGCTGTCTTCACCGCCTTGCTAATCGCCGCCGCACCTGTCATGGCGCAGCAGACGACGTTGGGATACGACGCCTTCATCGGCGGGGCCAAGGTCGGCGCGGCGGAGGTGAAAATCAACACCGAGGACGCGCGCTACGAGATCAGCGGCCGGGCTTGGGCAGTCGGGTTTTTCAATCTGGTCACGCAGTGGCAGGGCGTGTTCAGTTCCACTGGCCGAATCGCCGACCGTGGCCCTGTCAACGACGGCTACCGGTACATTGAACGAACCCGCAACAAGGTCAAGGAGCTGACACTCAGCGATGGTCAGTTGACGTACGTCAAGAACGGCCACGTCAGGTCGCCGCGTGCGCCAACCAGCCTGGATCTGTTGTCGACGCTGTTCGTTTCACGCAACTGCGCTTCCGCCGGCGCCAAAGTGCACAACGGCAAGGATCAGTTCTCGTTGCGGCTGACGGGACAGCAGACAGTCTCATCGTCGAATAACGATGCTACCGAGCGCTGCACATTCGTCGTCAGCAACCCGGACAACGAGCGCATCGACGCCACGGTCTGGCTCGAACACATCGATGGATTGACGGTGCCCGTGCGACTGGATCTGGCAGGCGCGCTGGTTGGCTCGCTACGGCTGCAGTCGGCGGCGCCAGGCGATTCGTCCGCCGAACCCCGTGATCCGACGATCCAGATCTGACGGTCGTCCGCTCCCGCACATCCGCGAATCACCGCTTTCGACGCATCGCATCCAGGCTCCAGATGCCGGGACCATGCGATGAGATGTACAGAAACGCGAAGCAGAAAATAATCGCCAATTCGCCGCCGTTCATCATCGGATAGAGTCCTTTGCTGCCGTGTGCCATCCAATACGCAGCGGCCATCAGTCCGCTGCAGACGAATGCAGCCCACCGTGTCATCAAGCCGATCATCACCAACGTACCGCCGATCAGCTCAATGGGGCCGGCAATGTAGGTGACGAATGCGGGCAATCCCGCTATCGGTTCGAGCGGCCACCCCAACAGCTTTTGTGAGCCGTGAAACAGGAACAATAGACCCGTAACGATTCGAAGTGCCGCATAGGTGTAGTTGTTCAGCGGTGCCATGAAGTCTGCCATCGATCTCCCCCTCGAGCAGAATTGACGCGACTGACCTTAGCGTAGGGATCGCCCGCTGAGAAGCATACTCAGGTGCGAGAAGGCTGAGTTACACTTGGCGGTACCCTCGTGAGGCGTTGTGGGTATGAAACGCACTTCCGATACCAAGGATCTGAACCGGTTTCGCAGCGACCGCTACTTCGTCGTTGACGGGAAGTGGTATTTCACGACGCGCGAAGGCAGCAACGAAGGGCCATATGCGTCGGCCGCGGAAGCGATGCACGCGCTGACCCAGTACTTGATGGACAAGGGCGCGCGGCCTGCCGGCAATGAGCCGTGGGATACGCCGGGCGCTTCGAACTGATACCGGGCTTCAACGACGAGATCATCAAATGCGATTCGTCACTCATGAGATCACCGGAGCGGACGGTATGGTTCGCGGCCTGTTCCTGTCGCGCAGTCTCGCAGCACCGGCCGCCTCCCACACTCATTTCCCGGGCGTTCGCGCTGTCGCAATTCTGCCCAAACAATTCGACTCGGCCGAAGCGGCGAGTACCTGGTTACAAAAGACTGCGGAGCAGGGCGGCAATGCCATTGCCGTGCAGATCGGGCCATCGCGTTGGCTGATCGGCGCCTGGATCGCCGATAGTTCCGCGCCGCGCTGATCGCCCGAACCCCCGACGCCGCGTTCATCGAACGCGATCTCGAGACGGGTGCAGTGCGCTGATCAATCCCTCGCCAAGCCATTTTTGCAGCAGCGCGGCCGCGCGCATCGGCACCTCTTCCGGGGTCTTGCGGTCGAGCAGCGATTCACACAGCGCCGAAAAGTCGCCGCCGGCCGCCAGAACGCGCCATGCGACGAGTTCGTCCGGCTCGGTCGAACGAAACACCGTAGTCAGGTCTTTGCGCCAAACCAAGCATCCCGACGGCTCGTCCAGTGCGGCCGGTGCTGGCATGTCCCGGTTCGCCTTCACCGCATTCCAAATGCCGAGCGTATTGAACCGCGTGTCGAGGGTCTGCACAGATGGATGAATGTCGACCCACAGCGTCGGCCACGACGCGGCCGAAATCTGCGCCATGTCTTCGATGCAGGCGACAGACTGGTCGCGGGCATCGAACGCTTCAACGAACGCCCATTCGAACCTTGCCATTTCAACCGCGAACGGTCGGTTCGGCAGGTCCGCGATGGATTCGATAAACGCGGCAAGTCGCGCTCCGAATCCCCGCAGCGTGTACGAAATCGACGGAAACGCGGCCACGTATCTCCCCGACAGGTCTGCAAAGGTGCGTTCGCCGAACACCGATTGGAGCACCGGATAGTCACTCAGCAGCACATCTACGAGTCGCGCGCGATAGGCGCTGCCATAGATTTGCAGGCGTGAAGACGCATCCAGGCGTTGGGTTGCGACAACCGCCGCGCCGACACCTTCATCGCCATCGAACAGATAGCGTTTGAAGCCCTGCTGCAGTTGTTCGAGCGTCATGAGACAACGGACAGGCCGCGTCCGATGCTTCGCGCCCGGTCGAGCTCCGCCAGTAAATCCGCCAGCGGCGGCATGTTGTCATCGCGTTCGATCATTGTCGGCACCGGACCTACGACTTCGAGCGCCCGCGCGTACAGATCCCACACCGCATCGACGATCGGCTGATCGTGGCTGTCGATGATGTAGTCACCGTGATTGCGATGCCCGGCAAGGTGGATCTGTCGGACTCGCTCCCGAGGAACTGAATTCAGGTACGTGAGCGGATCGAATTCGTGATTGACCGAGCTGACGTAGATGTTGTTGACGTCGAGCAACAGCAAGCAGTCGCTACCAGACGCCACGGCCGAGACGAACTCCCACTCCGGCATTTGCGAATGTCGGTATTCGAGATAGCTCGACACATTCTCGAGCAGGATCTGTCGTCCGAGAAAATCCTGGACGCGGTTGACGCGCTCGACGACATGGCGGATCGCTTCCTCGTCGTACGGCAACGGCATCAGATCGTGAAGATTATGTCCGCCGATACCCGTCCAGCAAAGATGATCCGAAATCCACCGTGGCCGTACTCGATCTGCAAGCGCCTTCAATTGGTCGAGGTAGTCGAAATCGAGTGGATCGGTGCCGCCGATCGACAGCGATACGCCATGCATCACGACCGGATAGCGCTCCGCGATTTGATCAAGGTAGTACAACGGCTTGCCGCCGGGGACGAGGTAGTTCTCCGAAAGAATCTCGAACCAGTCGACTGCCGGATGCTCGGCGAGAATCGCGTCGTAGTATGGCGGGCGCAATCCCAGCCCATAGCCCAAACCGCGATCGGGTCCCATCAATGAAACAGCTTGCTACCGATCATCGCGCCTTCCCTTTTCGCGTGCCCATGCTCGGAGTCAGGCGGCCAGATCCATGTCGGAGCTTCGATAGCTGGGATCGGGCCGAGCCGCTAAGCCGCCACGCGGCGAAGTTTTCACGCATGATCCGATGGAAACCAGCAACGAAGCGGCGTACGGAACGGCCAGAACCGCAAGCGCCATTGCCCAGATCTGCTCAGCCGGATCGTCGACGCGCGTGATCATCACAGTGGCGACAAGCGCCAACAGGATCGCCACCAGCATCACTGATTCCGCTGCGCTCATGCGCAGTGCGGTCGATAGCGGCGCGGCGTTTTCGCATTTCGGTGTGCGTACAAACGGGTTCGAGGACGTTACGAGACCCCAAAGCACACCTTTACCGACGATGTAGGCCAGCGACAAGCCGGTAATCGCCGAGGCGATTGAACCACGAATGCCGCCGCCGACCTTGGTCCTATGCAAAACGATCGTCTTGACCGTCTTAATGGTGAACAACGCGAGCGCCGTCGATGACAGCGCGGTCAATGGCACATCGAAATACCTTGGTGCCGCAATCATCAACGCAGTCCACACGACTGCGAGCACCGAAAAAATCAACGCGAACGCGTCAGCGAACCAGGGCAGCCAGCCCGCGACGAAATGATATCGCTGCGCCAGCGACAACTTGCCGGAACGGCCGAACAGCATCGGTCCGTGGCGCTTGAGGATTTGCATCGCGCCGTAAACCCAACGATAGCGCTGCCCCTTGTATGCAGCATAGGTATCCGGCATCAGGCCGCGCCCGAGCGACTGTGGAGTGTAGTGGGCAACGTAGCCTGCCTCGAACAGGCGCAGACCCAGTTCGGTATCTTCGGTGATACACCAGGGTGACCAGCCGCCGACCTCTTCGAGCGCACTGCGGCGCACCGTACACATCGTGCCGTGTTGAATGATCGCGTTGTGCTGGTTGCGCTCGACCATACCGACATGGAAGAACCCTCGGTACTCTTCGTAGCAGCACCGTTTCAGCAGGCTTTCGTTGGAATCCCGGTAGTCCTGCGGAGCTTGCACCAATGCGACCTGCGGATCGGAAAATGCCGACACGATCGTCTCCAGCCATTCAGGCGATACCTGATAGTCGCTGTCGATCACGCCAATCAAACTCGCAGCCGGGTCGGTCAACTCCAGCGCCTTGTTCAGCGCGCCAGCCTTGAAACCCTGCATGCCATCGAAGTGAAAAAAGCGAAACCGGGGACCTAATGCGCGACAGTGGACTTCAACGGGGAGCCAGTCCGCTTCCTCTGCGGTGTTGTTGTCGAGCACGATCACTTCGTAATCCGGATAATCGAGACGCGCCAGTGCATCCAACGTTTCGATCACCATCTGCGGCGGTTCGTTGTGAATCGGAACGTGAATCGAGACGCGTTGCGGCGTCCCGAAATCGACCGTTGGCATCGATTTGCGGCGAACGCGCCAGAGACTGAGTGCCCATTCGGCGGTTTCGGTCAGCAGCACCAAAGCTGTGAACAACACCGCTGGCATGATCAACAATGCCCCACCGACCGCGCTCCAGTCGACGTAGCGCAGCGACAACGCATCGATGATGAACAACACGCCGGACACGATCACTCCGACGATACCGCCGAGCAACAGATATCCGGACAACGCAACCGCCGGCAACGCGCCCAGCACCGAGGCGCCGACTGCGAATATTCCCAGTGCCGCCGACGTTGCGAACGTCGGCCATTCGGGGAACGACGAGAGTCCCCCGGTCAATTCGAATTTCGGCGTGCGATCTGCATTGAACAGACCCCAGAACGCACCGACCGCACCTTCCTTCTCAGCCTTCCACGGTTGGTCATAGGCTTCGATGATGTAGTAGTCGTAGCGGTTCGCGGCCGCCAATCGGAGGAACTTTCGCACGAAGAACGCTTCCATCGACGCTGACGGAACCGAACCTTTTTTGACCCGTCCTTCCGACGGCCACCCGGTTTCCGCTATGACGATCTTCTTGCCTGGGAATGCTTTTTTGATCATCGCCATGCGATCGGTGATGTAGCGCATGCTTTGATTTGCCGCGATGCCTTCCCAATACGGCAACAAGTGGATCCCCACAAACGCACTGCCTTGCGCCAGATTTGGATGTTTGAGCCATACGCTCCACACGTCAGCTGTGCCGACTTCGATCTTTGGATTGCCGATCGCATTCCGAACGCGGTGCATATAAGCGACAACGTCACTCGCCGTGAGCTCGCCGCGCAACACAGTTTCGTTCCCGACGATGACGCGGTCGACGACGTCGGGATTTTCACGAATGGTTTCGACCCCTCGAGCCAGCTCGGCTTCATTTAACATCCGGTCATCACTCAGCCAGATGCCTAGCGTGACCTTCAAGCCGAATTCGCCCGCGATGGAGGGCACGCGATCGAGTCCCCGGTCGACGGAGTACGTTCGAATCCGATTGGTCACCTTCGACAACTGCTTCATGTCCGCGCGGATCACCGACTCGGGTACCGGTTGCGCGAAACCCTTCTGATCGTAGATCCCGCTGGGGTTATACGACACTCCACCGAGTTTGCCGGTCCAGTCCGGTGCGGCCAACGGATGATCGAACGAGGCCCAAAAGGCCACCGATCCTAAACACACCACGGCGAGCGCAATCAGAATTTTCATGTATGTCGAGATCTATGGCGCCTTGCTCGGCTACCGCGGGTTCGCATGACGCAAAAGCTGCGGGCGTTGGCTGGTGGGCGTCGATTCAGGTTGTTCGTGACGGGGACCCAGTATAGCGGTGGCGCACCTACGCAACCAGATATTCCGATCGCTCAATCGCCGGGTTGCTGTATCAGTGTGTTACCGCCTGTTACCATCGCGCGAGCAAAAACATTGCAAGACGAAACCTTTGCGGATGTTCCCGGCGGAAGTTTGAATGCACGTCCCCGGACTGGATCTGATTCTCGTGTATTCCATTGATTGTTGAGAAGGATTCGATGCCATGCTGCTGATGATCGACAACTACGATTCCTTTACCTACAACATCGTTCAATACCTGTCGGAACTCGGGGCAGACGTGGTGGTACATCGAAATGACGAGATCACCCTGACCGAGATCGAGCAACTCCAACCCGAGTCCATTGTCATGTCACCAGGACCCTGCACGCCGACCGAAGCCGGCATCTCGATGGACATCGTTCGCACGTTTGCCGGGCGGCTACCGATCCTTGGAATCTGCCTGGGACACCAGTGCATCGGTGCGGCGTTCGGCGGCATTGTCGTCAGAGCGCGCCAAGTCATGCATGGCAAGACTTCCATGATCCATCACTCCAACTCGGGCGTTCTGGCGGGCTTGCCGACGCCTTTCGAAGCGACCCGATATCACTCGTTGATCCTCGAGCGCGAATCGTTGCCGGACTGTCTCGAGGTCACCGCATGGACGTGTAGCGACGACGGCAACGTCGACGAAATCATGGGCGTGCGGCATCGAACGCTTGCAATCGAAGGCGTTCAATTTCATCCGGAGTCGATCCTCACGCAGTGCGGTCACGACCTGTTGAGGCATTTCCTGGGGCAAACACCCCTTGCAGCCTGATTCGCGATGAACACTAACGAGAGTGTTCAGCGGCACATTGCTCAACTCGGCGACGGCCGCGACCTGTCGCGTTTGGAAGCGCGCGAACTGTTCGAATCTATCATGACCGGCGCAGCGACAGACGCGCAGATCGGCGGTGCGTTGATGGCACTGAAACTAAAGGGCGAGACGATCGATGAGATCGTCGGAGCGGTCGAAGCCATGCGCGCGTTGTCGGAGAAAGTGACTGTCGAGCTCGACTATCTGGTGGACACCTGCGGAACCGGCGGCAGCGGCCGCGCAAAACTGTTCAACATTTCAACGGCAGCGGCATTCGTGACGGCCGCGACAGGCGCCCACGTCGCGAAGCACGGCAATCGCGGCATGACCAGCAAGAGCGGCAGCGCGGACGTGCTGGAAGCCGCCGGGATCAATCTCAATCTGACACCCACGCAGATCGCGCGATGCATCAGTGAAGTCGGAGTGGGATTCATGTTTGCGCCGGCACATCATCGCGCAATGAAGCACGCGGCCGGTGCACGCCGTGAACTCGGCACACGAACCATGTTCAATCTGGTGGCACCACTGACGAATCCGGCGGCTGCGCAGAATCAGGTCATCGGTGTATTCGCCAGAGAATGGCTCGAACCACTGGCCCACGTGCTGAATCGGTTGGGGAGTCGACACGTTATGCTGGTACACGCCAACGGCCTCGACGAACTGTCGATCGCGGGACCATCCGAAGTCGCGGAACTCCACGCGGGCGCCGTATCGCGTTATGTGGTCAGACCGGCGGATTTCGGAATCGAAGCCGCGTCGCTGGCCGGGCTCTGTGCCGATTCGCCCGCTGCCAGCCTTGCACTGTTGATTCAATCCCTCAACGAGCCGGAGTCGGCTGCGGCACAGATCGTCGCGTTGAACGCGGGCGCCGCTATTTATGTGGCGGGCGTCGCCACTTCGCTCGCCAACGGCGTGAAGATGGCGCAGGACGCGATCGCCGCTGGCCTCGCCAACGAGCGCTTCGAGGAACTCGTGCGGATCACGTCCTTGATGGAAGAATGCTGATGGCGGCAACTGTTCTGGATCGAATCCTCGCGCAGAAACGCAGCGAGGTCGTCGATCGCAAACGCGCGCTACCGCTGGCCGAACTCACCCCCCTGGCACGAGCGGCGCCACCCGCGCGCGGATTCGTAGCAGCGCTATCCGCATGCATCCACGCCGGTAGCGCGGCGGTTATCGCCGAAGTGAAGAAGGCATCGCCATCGAAGGGCATCATCCGGGCCGACTTCGATCCGGCCAGCATTGCCCGCGGCTATTTCGCGGCCGGTGCCGCCTGTCTGTCGGTGCTGACCGACGAGGTGTTCTTTCACGGTCACGACCGATACCTCGTCGAAGTGCGTACCGCAACGCCCTTACCTGCATTGCGCAAGGACTTCGTCGTCGATTCGTATCAACTCGTCGAAGCGCGCGCGATGGGAGCGGATTGTGTGCTACTGATTGTAGCGGCATTGTCAACTCGACAACTCTGCGACTATCACGCTGCGGCTCTCGATCTCGGCTTGGATGTATTGATCGAGGTTCACGATCTGGCTGAATTGGAGCGCGCGCTCGAGCTTTCACCGTCGCTGATCGGTATCAACAACCGCGACCTGCGCACATTCGGTACTCAACTGTCGACGACCTACGATCTCCTGGAGTACATCCCTGACGACGTCATTGTGGTGACCGAGAGCGGTATCCACGAGCGCGCGCAGGTCAGCGAGATGCGCTCTCGCGGTGTCAACGCGTTCCTGGTCGGAGAGGCGTTCATGCGCGAGCGCGATCCGGGCGCAGCGCTCAGTCGATTGTTCTTCGATTGACCTCGGCATTCTCTGGCGTCGGCGCCGCATGCCGCGGAAAAGGCGCGTCATCACCCTCGAGTTCACGGCGCCTGTTCTCATAGAGCGTTAATCCCGCCGCCGCGTAGACCGGCCCGACTAGACCAATCACGATCAGGTAGACGACGTTCGATGTCCATCCGAACTGATTGCTGCCGACCCAGGACATGAGAGACATCAAATCGAGGTCCGAATGACGTGGTGCCTGCCACAACAACACAATGGTCGCGGCGGTAACGAGGAACGCCTCGACGTGCGCACAGATTACCGTCAGCCAAAGCGCAGGCGATCCGCTGCATTGATGCAACAGCGCGACTCGGGCACGTCGTCTCGAACCCGCGACGCCTTCGAGGACATCGACGGATACGTCGAACGAGCGCGTCGGCGAGAGACGTCGGTACGTCAGCATTGCCGGCAATCCCACACTGAATCGGCGCCAATCCGCCACGATTTCCAGAACCTTCGGCATTCTGTCGTGCTTGCGCTGCCGAACGATCCACATTGGCATGCGCTCATAAAGCGGCTTCAGCCACCACAACAGGAAACCCGCGGTACCCGGATACGACCACAACGCAACGACCATCAGCGCGAAGACCGGCACCGCGGTGACGATCCACGCACCGTACAGCGTTTGTGGCGCACGACGCACGATCATGCAACCCCGATCAGCGGCTTCCCATGGCTCGCACGCGGGCTCTCGATACACTACCAACGTTCCGGCTACGACATCGCCGACGCGGCGAAAGCGACGGGTCAGCATCATCGTCACCAGACCGACCAAATACGCAAACGGCAAAGCATCAACCAGCAACAGAACGTTGCGGATCGACGAAGCACCCAGATGGACCGGCGTACCATCCGCATTCACCACGCCGATTCTCTGTGCGCGTTTACCCGGCGTCTGACCGCCGGCCAAAACATCGAACATCACACCGTACGACCAATAGACGAAGACGATCGTCGCCACCGATGCGCCGATGTTCAATGCACCGATCGCATCCAGCGCATACAGCCCGAGCGCAATCAACATCCAGCGGAAGACTTCATCGATGGCGAGCGCAAGCGCACGCGCGAACGGACCTGCGGGCCGCAGTTCCATCGCCACCTTCACCGGTTTCGCCATTCGCTGATGATGACACACCGCGGGGGTTCCATTGACGCACGCTGTCCCACGCGCGAGCATCCCGGCGCCTCGTCACTTGGAGTACGCGAATGTTTAGATCGATCATCGCCATCGTCATGTGCTCGGGAATCCTGCCGCCGGCGGTCGCCGACGTCACGTCGCGTTCCGCAGACGGCTTCGTCTCCGAACACACGCTGATCATCGCTGCACCGCGCGCGAAGGTGTATCACGCGCTAACAGATGAAGTGGGGCGATGGTGGGACCCGCTGCATTCGTATTCGGGCGACGCCGCGAGTTTCTCGATCGACGCGCGACCCGGCGGCTGTTTCTGCGAGCGCATCAGCGATGGTGGCGTCGCGCACATGTTCGTCGTATTCGTGCAGCGCAATTCGCTATTGCGCATGGTCGGTGCGCTCGGCCCGCTCCAGGCGATGGCCGTGACCGGCAGTATGACCTTCAGTCTCAGCGACGCGTCCGATGGCGCGACACAACTGAAGTATCGTTACGAGGTCGGCGGCTATTCGCCAGACGGGCTCGAAGGACTTGCCGAGCCTGTCGATCAGGTGCAGCTGGGGCAGCTCGAAAGGTTGCGTCGATACGTAGAGACCGGTCGTCCACAGCCCGTCGCTCCGCGATGATCGGGTTGCGTTGGCTTCGTTGCAACGGCACGATAGCGCGCCTCGTGGTGACCACGTTCACCTATTCGCCCATTCGTCTAAGGGGCATCGATCAACACGACGTGGAGTTGCTGCGTGCAAGTTGTCTTCATCTTCGGCCCAACCGCTTCGGGCAAGCTGACCATCGCTCGCGAAGTTGCGCAGAAAACGGGCTTTCGGCTGTTTCCTGATCACCTCGCGGTGAATCTCGTCAATGGCGTGTTCGATGCCGACACCCACCCGTTCATTCGTATTCGCGAGTGGGCATGGACCGAAGTACTGCGCGAATCGGTACACGCCAATCGTTCGCTGGTTTTCACCTTCGAACCGCAGGCTTCGATTCGTAGCTCATTTATCTCACACGCGTGCGTCATCATCGAACGCCTCGGCGGGGAGATCATCTTCGTCGAGTTGACGTGCCCGGAAGCCGTGATCGAAACGCGGATTGAAAACGAAGATCGCCGCGCACTCGGCAAGCTCGCATCACTGGAAACGTACCGTCGGCTACGGGATCAAGGCGGTTTCGAATTTCGCAGGATGCCAACGCCGAAGGTGACGATCGATACCAGCCGGATCAACGTCGAACAGGCCGCCAGCCGTATCGTCGGACTGCTGGATCTCTGAAAGCCCGATTTCGAAACGCGCGGCACCAGAAAAAAAGCCCGCGGCTGCGGGCTTTTTCGAGGGCTCATCCGAACGATCAGCGAGTGCCGTACACCACCATCGTCTTGCCCTTCACTGAAACGAGTCCCTGATCGACCAGCGTCTTCAGAACTCGGCCCACCATCTCCCGCGAACAACCGACGATTCGGCCGATCTCCTGACGTGTGATCTTGATCTGCATGCCGTCCGGATGCGTCATCGCATCGGGTTGCTTTGTCAGATCGAGTAAGGTGCGCGCGACACGACCCGTGACATCCAGAAATGCGAGGTCACTGACTTTCTGGGTGGTCTTGCGCAACCGTTCGGCCATCTGGCGACCAACCGCATAAAGCAGTTCGGTGTGTTTCTCTGCCAGTTCTTTGAACTTCGCATAAGACAGTTCAGCGACTTCGCACTCCGTCTTCGCTTTGATCCACGCGGAGCGCGAACTTGCGTCGAAGAACAACGGCATTTCGCCGAAGAAGTCGCCCTTGTTGAGATATGCCACGATGATCTCGCGGCCGGACTCGTCTTCCACCAGGACGGTGACCGAGCCCTTCGTGATGTAGTAAATCGAATCAGACTTGTCGCCGGCGTAGATCAGCGTGCTTTTTGCCGGATACTTCCGGCGATGCGCGGCGGTTAGAAAAGCATCGAGATGGGTGTTCTCCGAACTGTCCGTGTTCAACATCGTGGTCTGATACCCTTTGACCATCGGGCGCTTCGGTATGACGCCCATTGGCTGAGTACTTTTCATTGCAAGCATTTCCTACGCTCCTTGGTGACGTGCCTGTCGATTTGGACTCTGGCACAGGCGTGAACAGGTAGACGAGCGTCGCTCGACGAGTGGCACAGTTTGGGAGGCTGAACGGTCGGAGTTAACATCGCTTCCTCTTAGACCGTCACGAGATCACATCGATGAGATTGCAATGAAGGCCGATATCCTATGGATGAAAGACAGTCAATTCATTGCCCAATCCGACAGTGGCCACGCATTGATCATTGATGGACCACCGAGTCACGGCGGCAAGAACCTCGGCCCGCGACCAATGGAAATGGTACTGATCGGACTGGGGGGCTGTACATCGATTGACGTGATCGACATCCTGAAGAAATCTCGTCAGGACGTCACCGATTGTGTGACGCAGTTAACAGCGGAGCGGGCAGAAGCCATTCCCGCAGTCTTCACGAACATACACATTCACTTCATCGTCACCGGCCGGAACCTGAAACTTCGGCAGGTCGAGCGCGCAATCGAACTGTCCGCAACAAAGTACTGCTCCGCGACGCTCATGCTGCAGCAGGGCGGCGTGGAGATCACGCACGACTTCGAGATCGCCGAAACCAGCTCTTAGGGAGAGACCTATACGCGGTAAGCCGACGTCGTCATGACGCGCGAGATCAGCGTCATCGCGTCTTTCGCAGGCTGCGGAAAATTCGCCCCGCCCGCCTCCAGCGCAGCCGTTCCGTGACGTGCTTCGTCATCACGCATCTGCACCACGATCGCGCGGCTTCGCTCGTCATCGGCCGGCAAGTCGTTCAGATGCCGATTCAGATGCCGGCACACCTGATCTTCCGTCGCCGCCACGAATCCGAGACTGATCTCATCGCCCATCAGTCCGGTCGCAGCGCCGATCGCAAACGACATCCCGTACCAAAGTGGATTCAACAGGCTCGGCCGACTGTCGAGTTCCCGCAGGCGCTCGCCGCACCACGCCAGGTGATCCTCTTCCTCACGGGCCGCGCTCAGCAGTGCTTCGCGCACCCGCATATCGCGCGCAACGAGCGCCTGCCCCTCATAGAGCGCCTGAGCGCACACTTCGCCGGCATGATTCACACGCATGAGGCCGGCCGAATGTGCTCTGCTCGCATCGTCCAGCGGCACTGCAGCGATCGACCGCGCCGGCGATGCGCGCTGCGGCGTGTGCTCACCCGCCAGCGTCTTGAGCACCCGGTCCGCGGCAATCACAGCGAGATCGAGCAGTGACGCCGCGGCCATCAGCCGAGCCCCTTGAGCTGACGGCCACCGAGCAAATGCAAGTGCAGGTGATATACGGTCTGACCACCCTCCGCATTGCAGTTGAACAGCAGCCGATAACCTGCAGATGCGATGCCGAGGTCAGTCGCAATACTTCGCGCGCACAACACCAACGTCGAGAATACCCCCGCGTCCGCAGCTGCTACGTCGTTCACGGTAGCAATGTGACGTTTTGGAATAATGAGAACGTGCGTCGGCGCCTGAGGACTGATGTCGTTGAAAGCGAGCACGCTATCGTCCTCGTAGACAATCTCGCTCGGCAGTTGCCGGGCAGCAATCTTGCAGAACAGACAATCCGGTTTCACGCGACACCCTCGACAACCCAGCCACTCTAGCGGATCGAGTTCGCCCATGAAAGCAAGGAGGCATACGTGAGCGATACCCGGGATCTCGGGCTGATCCTCGACACGAGGATCCCGATCGTCGTCATCGAATCGCCGGACGAACGTCGCGTGCTCACACTGTTACTCCAGTTCGCGCTGCAGCGCGGATTGCCGTTCAATGAATGGTCGATCACACGTGGATTGCGGCGTACCGAACTCGTCAGCGACAGCCACGATCCAATCAGACATGCGGAGCCGAACGAAGCGCTGGTTCATATTGGCGCCACACCCGGTCCCGCGCTGTACGCGCTGTGCGACATACATCCCTATCTGGCCAACGAGCCGAAGACAATCCGCTACATCAAGGACATCGCGCTCGACTACGAACGTCTCGGCAATACGCTGGTACTCGTCAGCCACGCGCTAACCATCCCGCAGGAGCTCGGTCGTCTCACTGCAACGTTCAACCTGAGGCTACCCAGCGACGAAGAGCTCCTCGCGATGGTCCGCAAACAGGCGCAGGAGTGGGCACGCCTGCACAAGGGCCGCAAGGTGACCACCGACAGTCGAACACTCGACAAGCTCATCGCCAACCTGCGAGGTGTCACCCATTCCGATGCGCAGATTCTGATCCGCCGTGCCGTGTTTGCCGACGGCGCCATCAGCGACAGCGACATTCCCGAGATCAACAAGCTGAAGTTCGAGTTGCTCGATGCCGAAGGCGTGCTGCACTACGAATACGATACCGAGTCGTTCGCGAACGTCGCGGGGCTCAAGAATCTGAAAGCCTGGCTGCGCCTGCGAGAGCACGAGTTGCTGAGACCCAACGGCAAGGACCGGCCCAAGGGTCTGCTGATGCTCGGCGTGCAGGGCAGCGGCAAGAGCCTCGCCGCGAAGTCGGTCGCCGGGCTCTTCGGCGTACCGCTGCTGCGCCTCGATTTCGGAACGCTGTACAACAAGTACTTCGGTGAGACGGAACGCAATCTGCGCAATTCCTTGCGTCAGGCGGAGCTGATGGCACCATGCGTATTGTGGCTCGACGAAATCGAAAAGGGCATCGCGACCGGCGATTCGGACAATGCGACATCGAAGCGAGTACTGGCAACGCTGCTCACGTGGATGGCGGAGAACAAACGACCGGTCTTCATCGTCGCAACGTCCAACGACATCACCGAGCTGCCGCCGGAGCTGGTTCGTAAAGGCCGCATGGACGAAATCTTTTTCGTAGATCTTCCGGACCTCGAAACGCGACACGAGATCTTCCGGATTCATCTGGTGAAACGCGATCTCGACCCGACCGCGTTCGATCTCGACCAACTCGCCGAGCACAGCGATGGCTTCACCGGCGCGGAGATCGAAGAAGCGATCGTGTCGGCGCGCTATCTGTCCGCATCACGTCAGGCGCCGGTCACAACCGACGATGTGCTGGCCGCCATCAACCGCACGTATCCGATTTCGGTGCTGCGCGCCGACTCGGTTCAGGCGCTACGCACCTGGGCCAAGGAGCGGACCGTACCCGCCTGACACTTTCGCACGCGCGGCTCGGGCTCCGTCGGGCTTCGACAGACTTGAGCCGAACCTTTCAGTGGGACCGTCCGCGCCGCGCGAACGCACGCACGCCACGTTGCGTCGCAAGAAATGCCGCCAAAGCGCGGTCCCCCTCGGCAGCCCCCTCGAAAACATACGTTGCCCCGAGGTCAAGTTCACCAGCGAGCCGGCGCAGCGCGTCGGGGCCGCGCATACGCCGCGAGAGATCGATCGTGTGCGCGCCCGCAGCGGCTCCGTCGATCCAACTCACCAATCGCTCACCCACGAGACAGCGGAAGATCTCCGCGGACAGACACATCGCTCGGCCGTCGCTCAACATCACGACACTTGCGTTGCGTCTGGCGCCGCTGACGAGCGCGTCGGAACCGAACGAATCCCCCGCGATCAACGCGGCCGTTCGGCGACCGTCTCGACGCACCTCGGCAGAACCGCTCGCTATGACATAGAAAAGATCCGCCGAATCGCCTTCCCGAACCACCACTTCGCCGGCCGATATCGCAATCGGCTCGAACGCACGAAAGACCGCTTGCAGTGACGCCGGCGGCAGGCACTCGACCAGCCCTGGGCCAAGAAAACGATGCATCCAGTAGTCATCCGGCGTCGCATCCAGCCGTTCGACGGCGTAGCCGACAGCAGTGCCAGCACCCAGCATGAACGCCACCGGGTCGAGATTGATCCACAACAACGTGACCGCCCCGATCGTCTCGATCGATGTGCCATCGCCTGCGATCAGCAGCGCGTGACGCGCGGCCGGATCCTGATCACCAATCTGAACGTCGAGACCATTCTTGTCACAGCGGCGCACGACCCCTTTCACAAGATAGCAACTGCCATGCTGCTTGCGACCGGTCGGTGCCAGAGTGCGCTGCGCCGCGCAACGCAACAGACGCGCGTGGCGAGCGATGCTGCACAACGTCGTCCACTCCAACGCGGAAAATGGTTCGAATCGTCGTAGCAATCGGGCAAGCATGCGGCAAGCTTTACAACGCCACCGTGCCTCGACAATTCGCTGGTAGCTGAGTGTGCTGTAGGCGATCGGCCTCTAGCGCAGTGCGCCGCCTGTACCTGTTCTATGCGTCTGCAAGGCGCGCGACCGCGCGATAGCCGATATCGCGTCGAAAGTAGCGGTTGGCATAGCGAATCTGATCCACGGCCCGATAGGTCCGATCTCGTGCCGCGACGACGTCGTCACCCAGCCCCACCACGCTCAGCACGCGGCCGCCGTCGGTAACGGTCCGCGCACCGTCGATTCGGGTCCCTGCGTGGAACACCTTCACGTCGCTGCCAACGACATCGTCGAGACCTTCGATCGTATCTCCCTTCGAGTAGCTTCCCGGATAGCCGCCAGCTGCCATCACCACCGCGAGTGCAACGCGAGGATCCCAGCGCAATGGAACCGAATCCAGGCGTCCGGCCAGTGCAGACGCGCAGAGTTCGACGATATCGGTCTGCAGGCGCGCCAGAACGGGCTGCGCTTCTGGATCGCCGAACCGGCAATTGAATTCGATGACGTTGGGTGTGCCGTCCGGGGCAATCATCAGCCCGGCGTACAGAAAGCCGGTGTATGGGACACCGTCGGCGGCCATTCCGGCGATCGTCGGTCGGATCACTTCGGCCATGATGCGTTCGTGGATCTCTTGCGTCACCACCGGCGCCGGCGAGTACGCGCCCATGCCGCCGGTGTTGGGACCGAGATCGCCTTCATCGCGCGTCTTGTGATCCTGCGCACTCGCAAACGGCACCGCGTGGCGCCCGTCGGCGATACAGATGAAACTGGCTTCCTCACCCACCAGGCAGTCTTCGATCACGACGGTGCGCCCAGCGCTGCCGAATGCTGCGCCGGACAACATTTCACGCACGGTATCCAGCGCTTCTGACATGGTGCGAGCTACGACAACGCCTTTTCCCGCCGCCAGTCCGTCGGCTTTGACGACGATCGGCGAACCGCGTTGCCGAATGTATGCTTCCGCTCCCGACAGATCCGAAAAGGCGCGATACGCCGCGGTCGGAATCCGATGGCGCGCGAGAAACGCCTTCGTGAAGGCTTTCGATCCTTCGAGCTGCGCGGCTGCGCGCGATGGACCGAAGCACGCCAGACCACGGGCGTCGAAGAAATCCCGTATACCCTCAACCAGAGGCACTTCGGGACCGACGATCGTCAATTCGACACCGGCATCGCGCACGAAATCGGCGAGCGCTGCAAAATCGAGCACGTCCAGCGAGACGTTCTCGACATTGGGTTCGCGCGCCGTGCCGGGATTGCCCGGCGCTACGAACACCTTCGTGACGCGCGCGCCCTGCGCGGCCTTCCACGCCAGCGCATGCTCGCGTCCACCGCCGCCTACAACCAGAACCTTCATAGCTTCATCTCGGGTACGCCGTTTCAGGATCAGTGCCGAAAGTGCCGCACTCCGGTGACCACCATCGCAAGACCGTGCTCATTGGCCGCATCGACGACCTCGGTGTCGCGCATTGAGCCACCGGGCTGAATGACCGCGGTGACGCCGGCCCGTGCGGCCGCATCGATGCCGTCGCGAAACGGAAAGAATGCATCTGAGGCCATCACCGAACCTGGAACCTCGAGGCCTTCGTCCGCCGCCTTCATCGCAGCAATCCGCGCGCTCACAACGCGGCTCATCTGCCCCGCGCCGACCCCGATCGTGGCACCGTCCTTCACGTAGACGATCGCATTCGACTTGACGAACCAAGCAACTTTCCACGCAAACAGCAGATCGGTCATCTCGCGCTCGGATGGCGCGCGGCGCGTCACGACCCGCAAGGCCGCCTCATCGAGACACTGCTCATCGGATGTCTGCACCAGCAGGCCGCCACCGACGCGCTTGAATTCGAATCCCCGGGATACCGTTTTGAAAGCGCCGCATGCGAGCAGGCGTACGTTCTTCTTGCGCTTCGCGACCACACTCGCGGCGGCATCGATCTCGGGCGCAACGACGACTTCGACGAATTGGCGTTCAACCATTGCATCGAGCGTCGCGGCATCGAGCGTTCGATTGAAGGCGATGATGCCGCCGAAGGCCGACGTCGGATCCGTTGCGTACGCGCGTTCGTACGCCGCAAGCAGATCCGTACTAATCGCAACGCCGCATGGATTGCCATGTTTTACGATCACGCAGGCCGGATCATCGAACGCCTGGACGCACTCTAGAGCGGCATCGACATCGGCAACATTGTTGTACGACAACGCGCGTCCCTGCAGCTGCCTGGCGCCTGTGACGGTACCGGTCGACGTTCCGCGCCGGTCCGCGTACAGCGCCGCACGTTGGTGCGGGTTCTCGCCGTAGCGCATCTCCTCGCGCTTGTCGAACTGCAGTGTCAACACGTCTGGAAGAGCTTCGCCCGCACCCGCCAGATACGCGGCAACCGCCGTATCGTAGCGCGCCGTATGCGCAAAAGCCTTTGCCGCGAATCGATGACGCAAGGCGAAGTTCGTGCCACCCAATTCGATCGCGCCGCGCACCTCGCCGTAGTCGTTGGTATCGACTACGACGAGAACGCTCTCGTGATTCTTCGCCGCCGAGCGTACCATCGCCGGCCCACCGATATCGATATTCTCGATCGCAGTTTCCGCCGTGACGTCGGTCCCCGCAACGGTCTCTTCGAACGGGTATAGATTGACCACGACCAGATCGATCGGCTCGATCGCATGCAGCGCCATCACAGCCTCGTCAATGCCGCGCCGCGCCAGAATTCCGCCATGGATCTTCGGGTGCAATGTTTTGACGCGGCCGCCCATCATCTCCGGGAAACCGGTAAAATCGGCTACTTCGCGCGTTTCTATGCCGCTGTCTTTCAGTGCTGAATACGTGCGTCCCGTCGATAGAATCTCGATCCCGTGCGCCGCGAGCGTCGTTGCCAAATCGACGATACCGGTCTTGTCAGAAACGCTCAGAAGCGCCCGGCGAATCGGACGCGGAGACTCGTCGGTCATGATCTCAGTCGTCCAATAGGCCGTGTCGGAGAAGCTTCTTGCGTAACGTGCCTCGACTGAGGCCAAGCACTTCGGCGGCGCGACTCTGGTTGCAACCGACATGACGCATCACGCTTGCGAGCATCGGGCGCTCGACTTCTGCCATCACCAGATCGAACAGTCCGCACGTAGACGCCCCATCGAGCGCGTCGAAGTACGCCGTCAACGCACTCTCGACACAGCGATGCAGCGGGCGGTCGTCGAAGTCGACGAATGACACACTGCCATTTTCCAATAGTGCATGCGCACCCGCCGCCTTCGCGCCGGCACGCTTGCGACGTTTTGCGGCCCGTTTGTTCACGCGGCCCTCGTCCGCGCGGCAAGCACCTGGCCCATTGGTCTCGTTTCCCAAAGTTCCAGTTGATCGAGTTCCAATCTCCAAAGAGAATCGAGCTGATCGCGTGGCGTTGGCAGCATATTGAAAGCACGAATCCGTAGCGGATCGACACGCAAACGTTGCAAATATGCCTTGACGTGTTTGCGCGCCACCCGTACGCCCTGTTCATCGCCATAGAATGCATGCATGTGCGTGAGATGCGCGCGGGCGATGTCGAACACCTCGCTGGTGGAGCGCACCCGCGGCAACCCGCCACTCGCAAGCGCACCGGCAATGTCGCCCGCCAGCCACGGCGCACCCAATGCCGCGCGACCGATCAATACGCCATCCGCTCCGGTCCGCGCGAGTACCCGGCGAGCGTCCGCGACACAGGTGATATCACCGTTGGCGAAGACCGGGACGCCCACGGCCGCCTTGATTGCCGCAATCGTCTCGTATTCGACGGCGCCAACGAACCGGCAAGCGCGCGTGCGGCCGTGAACTGCAATCGATGCAACACCGACGTCTTCTGCGATCCGCGCAATCGTCACGCCGTTGCGTTGCTCGGTCGACCAGCCAGTCCGGATCTTCACGGTGACCGGCACGGACACCGCATCAACGACCGCGCGCAGGATGCGCTCGACCAGCTTTTCATCTCGCAACAAGGCCGAGCCCGCGGCCTGATTGCAGACTTTCTTTGCGGGACATCCCATGTTGACGTCGATGATGTCGGCGCCAGAATCGGCTTCACGCCGCGCGGCCGTTGCAACCCATGTGGGATCGGCTCCAGCAATCTGCACCACGCGCGGACGCGCGCCAACGACATGCTCACGCCGCAAGCGCGAAGTTCGCGTGTGCCACAGCTGCGGGTTGGCACTCGTCATCTCTGCGACGACGAGGCCGGCGCCGAGCTTCCACGCGAGTTCGCGAAACGGTACGTCGGTGGTCCCGGCCATCGGCGCCAGCACCACGGGGTTACGTAACGTGTGCGCGCCAATGGAGATCAATGCGGGCTCGACGCGAAAAGGGGTCGACATGATACCGCCGCGCCGACACGGCGCAACCGCGGCTGAACTAAAACGCAACGACGTCAGCGAAACTGAATGTAGTAGCTCACTGCATCCGAGCCAGGGTCTTCGATCGCCAACGCGATGTGCACAGGTGTCAGCGGCGCAAACATCGTTGCGCCTTTCAACTCGCCGGCCAGATATTCTTCGGGCTTGAACCGTCGCGCAGCGATCGGTCGGCCGTCCATCGACGAAAAACGCAACTCGATCTCGGGAAACGGCTGCGGAAACCGCGCCTGATTGATGATCAGCGCATCGACCGTCAACTCGCCGGGCACGTCGGGGTTCGCCCGTACGACAAGGTTTTTGGATCGAATCTCGTCGACTGCACGCATCACGGGCAGCTCGCAGCGCAGCGCCGGACACAACCACTCGTAAACGGGTCGGATGCTAGGGTTCTTCGCCCATGCATCGAACTGAAGATACAGCACCTGGGCGCTCAACAATACAATCCCGAGCAGCACCGCAACGGGGAGCCACCAGCGGCGCCGCCGACGCGGCCGTTCGATCAGATCCTCGAGACGGATGTCGAGTTCTGTCGTGGGAACAACCCGTACCGGTTCAGCCGCGGTGGACTCGCCCGCCGGATCGACAGGGACAGGTATCGGCTCGGGGTTCGTAACATTCGAGCCCGCCAATGCCAATCGCCGCAGTCGTCGCGCCGCAACCGCGTCGAGTGTCGCGCCCGGCGCGTCGCTCGACTTCGAATGCCCGGCAGATTCCTCAGCATCAGTCTGATCGATCGGCGCGCTGCCCACACCAGACTGCGCGTTCGCCAACGGTTCCGTACTGGGGCGTTCATGCCCCGCTGACGCGCCCGGCATCCGATCGTTCGTCGGCGAACGTGCAGCCCCGGTGCGGCCGGCGGCGGGTTCCGGATCCTTGCGCAATTCTTCGAGCAATGCGTCGATGGCTTCGCTGGGCGTCTCGCCGGTCCTCAATTGCGAACCGGGTGCCGCCACGAGATGTTCGATGCCGGTGAACACCGACAGACACGCACCACATCGTACGCGCCCGGCGGCGACATCGAGCTGCGACTCGGTTACCCGAAACCGTGTGCGGCATGTGGGGCATTGCGTGATCAGCGGTTCCAACGCGTCCTCAGCCACCCGCTCGAATTCCTTCGACCATGATCCACGAGTCGCGCACCTCTGGAGGTGCGAAATCGAACTCCGGATACTGCGTCAAGACATCGTCGAATTGACGCGCCAGCATCCCGGACATCACCAGCACACCGCCCGGTCGTACCAATTCCGTCAGCGTCGGCGCCAGCGCCATCAGGGGTCCCGCCAGAATGTTCGCGAGCACGAGATCGTGCGGCGCCGTTGCCAGTCCATCGGGTGCGACGACCCTCAACCGATTCGAAGCAATGCCATTGTAGGTGGCGTTCGCACGCGTCGCGAGGCGCGCCTGCTCATCGTGATCGACCGCGACTGCAGTTTCGGCACCCAGCAATAGCGCGGCAATGCCGAGAATGCCGGAACCAGCGCCGTAATCCACCACAGACCAGTCGTCGACCGCATGCTGGGCCAGCCAGTCCAGGCACATCGCGGTGGTGGCGTGACTACCGGTGCCGAACGCGAGTCCTGGGTCGAGACGCAGAATCGCCGCGGCATCGTGGGGCAACGTCGAATCGCGCGGCACCACCCACAGTCGGTCGCCAAAGCAATATTCGACCACATGATCGCGCCAGCTTCGCGACCAATCGGCGTCTTCGACAAACCGCACATCGGGTGCCACGTGTCCAAACGACTCGCCCAGTTCGGCTCCGAGCCGTGCGCGTACCGCGCCGAGATCGATGTCGAGCGCAAACAGCGCATCGAGTTCCGTGTTTGGCCAGATCGGTGTTTCTCCAGGACCGGGCTCGAGCACCGGCGTATCAGCGGCATCACGCAACGTGATCGACAGCGCCCCTGCCTCCGTCAACGCGTCGCACAGCGCGTCGATCCGAGCTGCTGGCATCGACAGCCGGACGCTCAGCCATGCCACCTGGGCTACTCGATACGGAACAACGGCGTGCCGGTTTCGACCGGCGTCGCGTCGTCCACCGCCACCTCGACCACGCGCCCGGCGCGTTCGGTCTCGATCTGATTCATCATCTTCATGCTCTCGATGATGCACAGCACGTCGCCGACCGCGACGGTCTGACCGACCTGGACGAACGGCCTTTCCCCCGGCGCCGGCGCGCAATAGAAGGTACCTGTCAAAGGCGCGCGAACCGTAAAGCCGCCAGAGGCGCGAGAAGCCGAGCGCACCGGGGTCGATGCGCGTTCGATAGCGGGCGCCGGAGAGCGTGTTGAGCTCGCCCACCCAAGCGGACGCGAGATGCGGATGGCTTCCTCGCCGCTGCGTACCTCGAGTTCCGACACGCCCGATGCTTCGACCATATCGATCAGCTTTTTGATCTTGCGCAGATCCATCACGCCTCCAGCGCATCCATTGCGAAGCTCAGCGCGAACTCGTATCCCTTCGCGCCCAGGCCGCTGATCACACCGCGCGCCACATCCGACAGATACGAGCTTCGCCGGAACGCCTCTCGAGCATGAACGTTGGACAGATGGACTTCGATGAACGGAATGCCAACGCCGAGCAAAGCATCGCGCAAGGCGATGCTGGTGTGCGTGAACGCGCCGGGATTGAGCACAATGTAGCCAACGCCTTCACCTTTCGCGGAATGGACCCGTTCGATCAGCACATGCTCGGCATTGCTCTGCAACGTGTCGAGCTGATGCCGCCGTGCCGTCGCCATTTGCGTCAGGCGTGCATCGATGTCGGCCAGCGTATCGGTGCCATAGATCTCAGGCTCGCGGGACCCAAGCAGATTCAGGTTCGGGCCGTGCAGAACAAGGAGTTTGGCCATCGACAATGCTTATTCGAAAGACGCGCGGATTGTCGCCGAATGCCACCGATGGTGCCAGGCTCACCCTCAGGCGCCGGCGAGAACCCGCCGAAGGTGACGTTCGAATGCGGGCCGATCCATTTCGCCCTGCATTCTCAGCGCACTGATCTCGCGCCCATCGAGACCGAAGAACAGCATGCTCGGCGGGCCGAACAAACCGAAATTCTTCAATAGTTCCTGATCCAACGCATCGTTGGCAGTGACGTCTGCCTGCAGCAGGTGGAAGCGACGCAACTGAGCGGCGACGTCGGGATTGGAAAAGACCGTTCGCTGCATCACTTTGCAGGAGATGCACCAGTCCGCATAGAAATCGAGAGCAACCGGTTTGCCGGCTTTTTCTGCGGCCGCCAGTTCGGTACGAAGCGCCGCCATGCCACGCACGCGTTTCCATCTCACGTCGCCGCTATCATGCTGCGCGACACCGTCATGCGTCAGGCCAGACAACGGCGCCAATGGGTCCTGCGCGCCACTCGCGGCACCGATCAGCAATAGCACGCCATAGATAAAGCTGAACGCACCCGTGGCCTTGAACAACTGACCCCAGCCCTGGCGCGGCGAGAAGTCCAGCGCGCCGAGATACACGCCGACGCCGATCGCAAGGATCGCCCAGAGTAGCAGCGTCGCGGTCGCGGGGATCACGCGTTCGAGCAACCATACGGCCACACCAAGCAGCAGCACGCCGAACACCGCTTTGACGTTGTTCATCCAGGCGCCAGCCCGAGGCAACCAATGCGCGCCGCTCGAACCGATCAGCAGCAAAGGAACGCCCATACCAAGGCCGAGCGCGAGTAACGCGCTGCCGCCTAGCAGCGCATCGCCCGTGGCGCTGATGACAATCAACGCGCCCGCCAGCGGCGCCGAAAGACAGGGCGACACCACCAGGCTGGACAAACTGCCCATGATGCCGACGCCGACATACTCGCCGCCGCGCTGATTCTGCGACACCGCGTTGACGCGGTTCTGCCAGGCTTGCGGTAGCTGCAATTCGTACAGACCGAACATCGACAGCGCCAGCAGCAGGAATACGATCGCAAACGCGATCAACACTGGCGGCGATTGAAGCGCCGCCTGAAGGTTCATACTCGCCCCGAACAGCCCAACCACCACGCCGAGCGCCGCGTAGGTGACTGCCATGCCCAGCACATACGCCAACGACAGCGAGAAGGCGCGAAAGCGGGTGACCGAACTGCCCTGTCCAACGATGATGCTTGATAATATGGGCACCATCGGCAACACGCACGGCGTGAAGGCGAGTCCGATACCGGCAACGAAAAAGATGCCCAGCGCATAGAACAGGTTGCCGCGCGTGAGCAGCGCCGCCAGCCGCTGTTCTTCTGTTCGTTCCGCGACCGGCACCGCAATGGGCGCGGTGGCACGCGTTGCCGTTGACCCCAGTCCGCCAGTTGCGCCGCCGTGCCAGGAAAACGAGACCCGCCTGGTCTGCGGCGGATAGCACAGGCCACGATCCGCACAGCCCTGGTACGTGACGACGGCTTCGAACGGGCCTTCACCGGTTCCGGTTCGGGTTACCGGCACCCGTGCCGATACTTCGTGATAGTAGACCTGCACTTCGCCGAAATACTCGTCGATTTTGGTCTTGCCGTGCGGAATCTGTGCCTCGCCCAATGTGAACGCACTTCCGGCGGGCATCGTAAAGCCGAAGCGATGCCGATACAGGTAATAGCCGTCCGGCATCTTCCAATGTGTGTGCAGAACGCCGTTGTCGAGGCTGGCGGAGAATTCGAATGCCTGGTCTGCGGTCAGAAATTCCGGCTCGTCGCCGAGCAGATTGGTCGCATGACCTTTCGATCCTGCGCCAAGCGTCCCCGCGTCGGGCGTTCCCGCGTAAAGCGTTTCCGCGTAAAGCGTTTCCGCGCCAAGCACCAACGGTGCAAAAAGCACCAACGACAACAGCATCCATCCGATTCTTTGCATGCCTGGGTTCGTCCGCGGCAAATAGAAGTGGCCACCTGTCGAACGCCCTCTTCTTGTCGCGCTTTGGAGAGACTGCGTACGGCGGGCGCGGTTCCATTGTAACTGCCGGGCCGATCACTATAAGGTGCGCCACTGCATGGGACGTGACGAAGTCCGCGTGACAGACGCAAAGCCCGTATCCGCCTGGATCGAAACGTGAATCACCGCCTGCTTGGCTGCGGAGCGGTCGCGGTGCTGGTCGCGGTATGTGCCTGCGCCGCGCCGGCGCCCGCACCACCTCGGCCACCGCCACCGCAACCGGCCGCGCCACCCAAGCCAACACCCAAGCCGCCGCCGAAGGTCGACATCGACCGACTCGACAGGCTGCTCGACCAGGGCGATCGTGCGTTGAGGGACAACCGGCTGCTGACGCCGATCGACAACTGTGCCTACGACTTCTACCGCGAAGCGCTGCAGGTCGCGCCGAACCATCCCGCCGCACTTCACGGTTTGGAGCGCGTCGCGGAACGTTACGTGGCATGGGCCGAACAAGCGATGGAAAAGGGTCGCTTCGACACCGCCCGCGCGATGCTCAAACGGGCCCGAATCGTCGACCCTCAACTCGCGAGCATTGCCGCCGCGGAGGCGCAGATCGACATGCGCAGCACCGCGAAGCGAAGGCATGAAACACTCGACGCCGAGCAACTCTCGACGCGCAGCCGCGAACTTTCGCTTCGCCTGAAGCAACTCGGTACGCAGGCAAAGGCACGCGATGCCTGGGTCATCATCCGCGCCCGCAACGATGCTGAGGGGCGCTGGATCTACCAGCAGATGGCAGATTCGCCGGGAGACAGGAGGATTCGCGCGGAGCTGACACTCGGCGCGCCGCCCGGCGTGGAT
Source organism: uncultured Gammaproteobacteria bacterium (assembly GCA_963812255.1). GTDB lineage: Bacteria > Pseudomonadota > Gammaproteobacteria > Pseudomonadales > Azotimanducaceae > DATJGR01. The sequence goes on from CAWEUM010000005.1 coordinate 1,453,028, forward strand.
TTGTTGCAGATTGACCCGACCCTGGGCGACGCACCATCGACTGCATCGCCTTCGCATTGACTGGAGCACACAGTGAACTGGAAGTTCTGGCAAACAAACTCGGATAACGCGCCCACCAGCTGGATTGGCCGTGTTCTGACTGCCATCCTCGTTTCGTACCTATTCACCTGTGTTGCGCTGGGATGGTGGTGGGACGAGGAGCCCGCCGCGTTTTCGGTCGATGACAACGCCCGAGCGTTCGCCTCGCGACAGGGCACCACCGTTGTCACCGGCTACACAACGGCAGCAACGCTCGCGCGGATTGCTGAAACGTTGTTGGATAAGCGCGGTGGATACCTGTCCAACGACGTCTTTCCGCCAGGGGTGTGGATGGACAACGTGCCCAACTGGGAGTTCGGTGTGCTGGTGCAGGTACGCGACATGAGCCGCGAGATGCGGCTCGATCTCAGCCGGTCGCAGAGCCAATCAGCGGAAGATCCAGACCTGTCGGAAGCCGAAGGGCAATTCTTCTGGGACCACTCGAGCTGGGTGTTCCCCGATACCGAGGGCGAGTATCGCAAAGGTATCACCCGTCTCGAACACTATATGCAGCGGCTCGCGGATCCGAATCAGCCGGACGCCCAGTTCTATGCGCGCGCGGACAATCTGCGCAATTGGCTGGCCGGCGTGTCGACACGCCTCGGCAGCCTGTCGCAGCGCCTCAGCAGTGCCGTTGGCAAGCGCCAACTCGACACTGGCCTGGCTGGCGACAGCGCGGCTACATCGGCGACCGCCGCGCCGGCGGAATCGCAGGTGAAGACCAAGTGGCTGGAGCTCGACGATGTGTTTTACGAGGCACGCGGCCAGACCTGGGCGCTGATCGAATTGCTGCACGCCATCGACCACGACTTCAAAGACGTACTCGAAAAAAAGAACGCGCGGGTCAGTCTGCAGCAGATCATCCGTGAACTGGAGCCGACTCAAGCGACGATCTGGAGCCCGGTGATACTCAACGGCGACGGATTCGGGATTCTCGCCAACCACTCGCTGGTCATGGCTTCGTACATCGCACGCGCCAACGCCGCAATCATCGACCTGCGGAATTTGCTGCAGCAGGGGTAGCGAGCGCAACCAATACCGCGCTTCTATGTCCCGGTATTTGTTGTAGAATCGCCGCCTTTGTCGGGGGGTCAGCCGCGCGCGGGTCGTGCCACGCGTTCCTGCTTCGAACCCAACGGGCCGTCTCACCCACTCAAGCCCAGCGTCTCAACAATAAAGCCTCACAGGGGGATTCATGTCTACACCGCTGATCTTTGCCGTGGCCTGCGCCTTCGTCGCACTCGCCTACGGTCTGGTTTCCATCCGCTGGATTCTCGCTCAGCCGGCCGGCAATCCGCGCATGCAAGAGATTGCGGCCGCGATCCAGGCGGGCGCCAAAGCCTATCTGAACCGCCAGTACAGGACCATTGCGATAGTCGGTGGCGTGTTGTTCATCATCCTCGGGATCGCGTTGAACTGGTACACCGCAATCGGGTTCCTGATCGGCGCCGTGCTGTCGGGCCTGACCGGCTTCATCGGCATGAACATCTCGGTGCGCGCCAACGTACGTACGGCGCAGGCTGCGTACAACGGCATCAATGCGGCACTCGCGGTAGCGTTTCGCGGTGGCGCGATCACCGGCATGCTCGTTGTCGGTCTGGGTTTGCTCGGCGTCGCCGGATACTTTGCTGCGATCCTGCCACTCATTGGCGAAGAACGGGCACTGCACGCACTGGTCGGTCTCGCCTTCGGTGGTTCACTGATCTCGATCTTCGCGCGTCTGGGTGGCGGTATCTTCACGAAAGGCGCCGACGTCGGTGCCGATCTGGTCGGCAAGGTCGAAGCCGGCATTCCGGAAGACGATCCGCGCAACCCTGCGGTCATCGCCGACAACGTCGGTGACAACGTCGGCGACTGCGCCGGGATGGCCGCAGACCTGTTCGAAACCTATGCGGTCACGATCGTGGCGACCATGTTGCTGGCGGGGCTCGTGATGAAAGATGCGGGTTCCGCTGCGGTGCTGTATCCGCTCGTGCTCGGCGGTGCATCGATCGTCGCCTCGATCATCGGCACATTCTTCGTATCAGCGAAGGAAGGCGGCAAGATCATGAACGCGCTCTATAAGGGCGTGATCGTCTCCGGCGTACTCGCCGGCATCGCCTTCTACTTCATCACGGCCTGGATGCTGCCGCCCGAGCACGTGCTGCCGTTGTTCGGCGCAGCGGTGGTCGGTCTGCTGCTGACCGCCGCGATGGTGGTGATTACCGAGTATTACACCGCGACCGAATACGCGCCGGTGCAGCACGTCGCCAGCGCATCACAGACCGGGCATGCGACCAACATTATCGCCGGCCTCGGCGTGTCGATGAAGTCGACGGCACTCCCAGTGCTCGCGGTGTGTGTCGCAATCTGGGCGTCGTTCACATTGGCCGGATTGTTCGGAATTGCGATCGCTGCGACCGCGATGCTGTCGATGACCGGAATGATCGTGGCCCTGGACGCCTACGGGCCGATTACCGACAACGCCGGCGGCATTGCCGAGATGGCGGGATTGCCGAGCGAAATTCGCAACATCACCGATCCGCTCGATGCCGTCGGCAACACCACGAAAGCAGTCACCAAAGGCTACGCGATCGGCTCCGCCGGTCTGGCAGCGCTGGTGCTGTTCGCCGACTACACGCACAACCTCGAAGCGGTCGGAAGACTGGTCGACTTCAGCCTGTCGGATCCGGCCGTGATCATCGGTCTCTTTGTCGGCGGCCTGGTGCCCTATCTGTTCGGTTCAATGGCGATGGAAGCCGTCGGCCGCGCCGCCGGAACCGTGGTCAATGAAGTGCGGCGGCAGTTCAAAGAGATCACGGGCATCATGGAAGGTACCGGCAAGCCGGATTATTCGCGCGCCGTCGACATGTTGACGAAGGCGGCGATCAAAGAAATGGTCATCCCAAGCCTGTTGCCGATTCTGGTTCCGATCGCGTTGTTCATCGTGATGACGTTCGCGATGGACGTATCATCCGGTATCAAAGCACTCGGCGGACTGCTGATCGGCACAATTGTCACGGGTCTGTTTGTCGCGATCTCGATGACGACCGGTGGCGGCGCCTGGGACAACGCCAAGAAATACATCGAAGACGGCCACTTCGGCGGAAAAGGCTCGGAAGCCCACAAGGCGGCCGTCACCGGCGACACGGTCGGCGATCCCTACAAGGACACGGCCGGTCCTGCTGTCAACCCGCTGATCAAGATCATCAACATCGTTGCGTTGTTGATGGTGCCGGTCATCGGTTCGATCGTATGAATTAGGAGAAAAGGGTCAGAGCGCCTTTCGCCGCGAAACGCACTCTGACCCCTTCTGCAGCACCCGCTTCGTCAGAAGGGTGGCAGCTTCTTCGGCACCAGCCGATTCTTCAAGGTCACGTAGTCGGGCAGGCCCTGCTGGTAGCGCGGGTAGTCCTCGCCGGCAATCAACGGCGCGAGGTAGTCCCTCGCCTTTTGCGTGATACCGAACCCGTCGCGAGTGATGAAACTGCGCGGCATCTTCCGCTCGACGTTGGCGACCTTCGCAAGCTTTACCTCGCCAATCGTCCAGCGATACGGCTTCGACGATTTGCGCACGATGATCGGCATGACCGCGTTCTTGCCGGCGACCGCAAACTCGACCGCCGCGCGGCCTACCGCATAGGCCTGCTCGACGTCCGTTTTCGACGCAATGTGACGCGCGGCGCGCTGCAGGTAGTCGGCAACCGCCCAATGGAACTTGTAACCGAGTTCCGAACGGACGAGTTCGGCCACCGCTGGTGCGACACCGCCGAGTTGCGCATGGCCGAAGGCATCCCGTGTCCCGGCCTCAGCGAGAAAGCTGCCATCCGCGTGGCGCGCGCCTTCCGATACCACAATCACGCAGTAGCCTGCGCGCCTGACCGTTGCGTCCACCTTCTGTATGAACGCGGCCGGCTCGAACGCAACTTCTGGAAACAAGATGATGTGCGGTGCGTCGCCACTCGCCCGTTGCGCGAGGCCCGCCGCGGCGGCGATCCAGCCCGCGTGCCGACCCATCACTTCCATCACGAACACTTTCGTCGATGTCTCGAACATGCTCGCGACATCCAGTGCGGCTTCGCGAATGGACACCGCAACATACTTGGCGACCGATCCAAAGCCGGGGCACGTGTCGGTGAACGGAAGATCGTTGTCCACGGTCTTCGGCACACCGATGCAAGTAATCGGATAGTCCAGGCTGGCACTCAATTGCGCCACTTTGTTGGCGGTATCCTGCGAATCGCCGCCGCCGTTGTAGAAGAAGTAACCGATATCGTGCGCCTTGAATACGTCGATCAGGCGTCGGTACTCACGTGGATCGTCGTGGAATGGCTTCAGCTTGTGCCGGCAAGAACCGAATGCGCCCGCTGGCGTGCTGCGCAGACCGGCAATCGCGCTGGCCGATTCCAGACCCGTGTCGTACAACTCTTCGCGCAGTGCGCCGATGATACCGTTGCGTCCCGCAAGGACCTTGCCGATGACGCCGCGGTGACGGCGCGCGGTTTCGATCAGGCCGCAGGCGCTGGCATTGATGACGGCGGTCACCCCGCCGGACTGAGCGTAAAAGGCGTTGCGCTTGCGCATGTGTTTCCTTGCAGGATTTGCGAGCGGCGGCCATGGTAAAGGCTTTTATGCGACAATTCCCGCTGGCCGAACGCTACCTCTGCAATGAAACCGATCCTCGCGGTGTTCTGGAACATCTGTCTGTTGCGGCGCGGACCGGAACTGGTCCCCACACATCCGTTGTTCGTCGGTGCCGTGATCGTCGCCGACGTACTGTTGAGTTTTTTCGTCTCGATTCAATTCAGCCACGAGTTGAGCGCGATACAGATCGCAACCCGCGTGCTCGTTTCGATGGCGGCGATGGCGGCCGCCACGTGGATGATGTTGTCGATGCGGGACGTGATCGGCCGATTCCCAGCCACCATCACGGCGTTGTTCGGGTGCGATCTGTTGTTCACCTTGCTCAGCGCGTTGCTGGTGCCGCTTGTCGGCGACGCGAGTTCGCTCCGAGTCGGGATCGTCGACCTGATCGTGATCTGGTCGATCGCCGTCAACGGCTTCATTCTGCATCGTGCGATGAATGTGACCGTTTTCATCGGCATCCTGCTCGCGCTCGGCACCGCCTTCCTCGCCGCGGCCCTGTCATTTGCGGCATCGGGTGGTCCTTGAAGGTGCGCAGGTAGTGGCGCCTTGTTGGCGGTGCGCAAACAGCCGGTCGATGCCGTGACGCAGCACATCTATTTTCTGGGTATCGGCGGCACCCTGATGGGCAGTCTGGCGTTGTTGGCGAAAGAGTCGGGGCTTCGGGTCAGCGGCTCAGACAGCGCGCTGTATCCACCGATGAGCGATCAGCTCGCGGCTGCGGACATTGCTGTATACGAGGGCTTTGATCCGTCGCAACTGAGTCCAGCACCCGACCTCGTCGTGATCGGCAACGCCGGCTTGCCTCGCGGCCATGCCGGTGTCGAGTACATCCTGGAAAACGCGTTGCCCTACACATCGGGGGCCGAATGGCTCGGTAGTCAGATCCTCAACGGGCGCTGGGTGCTTGCGGTATCCGGTACCCACGGCAAGACGACGACCGCAAGCATGCTCGCGCACATTCTCGATCGCGCCGGACTCGATCCGGGCTTCCTGATCGGCGGCGTGCCGAAGGACTTCGGCTGTTCGGCGCGCCTCGGTCGCACGCCCTTCTTCGTCGTCGAAGCGGACGAGTACGACACTTCGTACTTCGATCGGCGTTCCAAATTCGTGCACTACCGGCCACGCACGCTCGTCATCAACAACCTCGAGTACGATCACGCCGACATCTTTCCGGATCTGGCGGCCATCCAGACCCAGTTCCATCATCTGCTGCGCACCGTTCCCGCGACGGGTTTGATCGTTGCTCCCGAGCACGACGAGGCGGTCGATCAAGTGCTGCGACTCGGCTGCTGGACTCCGGTGGCGCGCGTCCGGGGCAACCAACGACCCCGCAAAGTGGCAAGAATCGCAACTGACACCGGCGAACTGTGGCACGCGGAAGAGGTTGCATCCGACGGTTCTACGTTCTCACCGTACCTGAACGAAACACCGCTCGGCGAACTCACCTGGAATCAACTCGGCCAGCACAACGTGGCGAACGGTTTGAACGCGATTGCGGCAGCACGCCACGCCGGCGTGCCGCCCGAGCTTGCCATCGACGCGTTGCGTTCGTTTCAAGGTGTCACACGACGGCTGGAACTGATCGCGGAGGTTGGTGACATCCGTGTCTACGACGACTTCGCACACCATCCGACTGCGATCCGCACGACTTTGCAGGGACTGCGACATCGGTTCGCCAGCGACGAGATCATCGCGGTAATCGAACCGCGCTCCCATACGATGTCTCTCGGTACCTTGCGAGACGAACTGGCAACGTGTTGCGCCGCGGCCGACAGCGTGTACTGGTTCCGCGGCGAGAACATCAAGTGGGATCTCACCGAGGTCGTGCACGCGAGCGTGGTGCCCGCAACGATCCAGGACGACCTCGATCACCTGATCCGCACACTGACCTTGCTGCCGCCCCCCAAGCATCGGCGGCACATCGTCATCATGAGCAACGGCGCCTTCGGCGGCATTCATCGCTCACTCGCAACCGCACTCGCCCAGCCTGTGCCGTGATCGTCGACCTGCTCCCCGAGAACATCGAAGCCATCGAAGCGCGCCTTCGGCAATTGGGTTGGATCAACCCCGACGAATCGCTGCGCGCGCTCGAACCCGCGGGGCCCGGCAACATGAACCGCACGCTCCGGGCGCGCCTGCAAAAGCGCACCTTGGTGCTGAAGCAATCAATACCGTTCGTCGCCAAATACCCCAGTATTGCCGCCCCCGCCGAGCGCATCACCGTCGAGTTCGCGTTCTATCGCGCAACGCGAGCAACTCCCGCATTATCGAGACGCCTTCCCAGCGTGCTTGGATTTGATGCCGACAATTGCCTGATGGCGCTCGAAGATCTGGGCTCGTCGGCAGACTTCACCAACGCGTATGCGCAGAGCACGGTGAAAGCGGCGGCGAGTGCCAGCATCGCGTCGGAACACACGGCGGCGCTGGTGGATTGGATCAGCGCGCTGCACGCACTGCGCATCGAAGCGACACAGTTTCCGGAACTCGCCAACCGCGCCATGCGCACGCTCAACCATGCGCACATCTTCGATATTCCGCTGCGCCGCGACAACGGGCTCGACCTGGATGACGTCACCCCGGGACTCGCTGCAGCGGCACGCACCTGTTCACGCGACACGGCGCTTCGACAACGTGCCGCAGCGTTGGGCGAGATGTATCTCGGCAATGCGCCTCACGCCTCGACGCCCTCGCTCCTCCATGGCGACTACTACCCGGGATCCTGGCTTCGCCATGCGCGCACCGGTGTCGCAATCATTGACCCGGAGTTCGCGTTCATTGGTCCGCCCGAGTTCGACATCGGCGTGTTGATTGCTCATTTCACATTTGCAGGCTTCGCGCAGGCCGAAACCGAGAGCGTGCTGGGCGGCTATCGCGCCCCCAGCGATTTCTCGTTCTCGCTCGCGCGCGCATTCGCGGGCATCGAGTTGATACGTCGTCTGTTGGGCGTCGCGCAACTGCCGCTGTCGTCCGACTTGACGACCAAGACGCGTTGGCTCGATATCGCCCGGCAGTGGATGATCTCCGCATGAAGAGATCGCTGGTCATCGACACCGACGTCGCTCTGGGCGTCTGGCATCAGGGGCGGCCGCGCGACATCGATGATGGCTTTGCTGTCGTCGAGGCGATCAATCTCGAGCCTATCGACCTGCTCGCGGTGACAACCGTGTATGGAAACGCTCCGCTCGCCGATGTCGATCGTGTTGCCCGCGAACTCATCGAACTCAAACATGCAGAGATCCCGGTTTGGCGCGGTGCCGCAAACGCGCTGCCGCAGCACGGGGCATTGCCACCCCCCAACGAGGCCGTTGTCCGGCTCGCCGAGCTTTTGCGACGGCAACGCTTGACGATCGCCGCAATCGGTCCGTTGACGAACATGGGCTTGTTGATGCATTACTTTCCGGAGTGCATCGCCAACATCGAGGAGATGATCATCGTCGCGGGCCGCAGCCCGAATCGGTCGTTCTACATCGGCGAGGCCGGTCCGGTGAGCGACTTCAATTTCGAAAACGATGTCCGCGCAATGGCGATGCTGCTCGAAGCGCACGGACCAGTCGAACAGCGCTTTCCGATCGTGCTCGCGGGCTTCGAACTGACCAGTCAGGTCGTGATCACGGACGTCGATCTCGCGACGATCGAGGGGCGCGGCACCGATACCGCCCGCTATCTACATCGCAACTCGCTGGCGTGGTTCGCTCATTGGACTCAACAGTTCCCGACCGAACGCGGGTTTCATCCGTGGGATTCCGCGGCGATCGCATGGATCACACACCCAGAGTTGTTCACGACGCAGCAACGCCACGCGCGAATCCTGCCACCGTGGGGTAAATCACCGGCGCGGCTCGAGTGCAATGAAGTTCCCGGTAACGCCGATACCGACATAACCGTCACATACTGCACCGGCTTCGCTGCCGGCGGCGCCGAGAGATTCGTTGCGGAGATCGTCGGCAATGTCTACTGAAGCCGACGGTGACGCGTGCTGCACAGCTAATCCATTCGGGAGGTAGCCCAACGATGTCGAAATGGTGCGTGGCGTCCATTCTCCTGGTCGCGTCGATCGGGTGCGGTGGCCTGGCCGGTTGTCATTCCGAGAAGGCTGCATCGGCCACCGGCGCCAAGGCCGCTGCACCACCGCAATCGACCGCATCGCGTGCGACGCCGGCGCCGGACGCATCGCGCGAACACCTGCTGGCGCAACCGCCGGAGGGATGGCAGCAGAGCTTCCGCACCGAAGGGGCCGCAATCCGCATGGTGGAGTTCGTGCCGCCACACAGCGACCCGGATGCGTGGACCGAGAAATTATCTTTCGAGTCGTTCAGCGACCCGCCATTGCCCGATCCGATCGAGCTGCTGAAGTCGATCGCGGCGGACCAACGCAAGACCTGCAGCAAGTTCTCCGATCACGATACCTTCTCCGGGCTCGAGAACGACTATCCGACATCGGTCAGGCTGTTCGTCTGCTACGAGAATCCACTCACCAAGCAGGGCCAGTTCACACTCGTCAAGACAATCGAGGGCGACACACATTTTTTCGTCATCACGCGCGCGAAGCGTGTCCCGCCGCTCCAGTCCGACAGTGAAGTTTCGAAGGCCACACAGGCGGAGATTGCGGAGTGGTCCCTCTATCTGCACGCAATCAGCGTCTGTAACGCGGCCGACCCTCGGCATCCCTGCCCCACGTCTGCAAAGGCCGCCGACGCGCCAGGCAAGAAATCAGAATGATGCATCCGGCATCGCCATGATCGCGGCCGAGTCGGCATCGATGGCCTCGGCCAGCGCGAGCGAGCGCGGCAGCAGGTGCGCGAAGAAGAAGGTCGCGGTGTGGCGTTTCGCGGCCCCGAACGCATCATCGGGCGCGACGCTCGCCATGCGTGCCCACAGCCAGGCGTACACCGTCAGCGCGAACAGATCGAGGTAGTGGACCGACGCGGCCCCTGCCAGCGCCGGATCGCGCGCGGCGCGGAACAGCAACCTCTGCGTGACGTCCGACAACCGTTCGATCGCCAGTTCGAGCGCATCACGATAGTTCACCGCAACCGCGTTCACGTGCGCGCGCATCGAGTCGATGAACTCGTTCGCGGTCACGCCACCGTCGCGCAGCACTTTGCGCGACAGCAGATCCAGCGCCTGGACGCCGTTGGTGCCTTCGTAGATCTGCGCGATTCGCGCATCGCGCACGAACTGCTCGACGCCCCACTCTGCGATGTAGCCGTGACCGCCGAAAACCTGTTGCGCGCTGACGCACGCCTCGAATCCGCGATCGGTCAAGTGCGCCTTGGCAATCGGTGTCAGCAGGCCGACCAGTCGCTCCGCGCGTTCGCGCTCGAGTGCGTCCTGCGCGTATTTCGCCAGGTCGAGTTCGCGCCCCACCAGCGCGGCAAAGGCGCGGCCGGCCTCGTTGTACGCGCGCGTCGTCAGCAACATACGGCGCACATCGGGGTGCACCAGGATCGCATCGGCGGCCGCATCCGGCTGCTGGACGCCGAGCGGAGATCGGCCTTGCAGGCGTTCCGATGCGTAGCTTTTCGCGGCCTGATATGCCGCATCCGCGGTCCCCAGACCCTGTATCCCAACCGACAACCGCTCGTAGTTCATCATCGTGAACATCGCGGCGAGTCCCTGATTCTCCTCACCGACCAGATAGCCGACGGCGCCGTCGTAATTCATCACGCAGGTCGGGCTACCTTTGACACCCATCTTGTGTTCGATGGATCCGCTGGCGAAAGAATTGCGTGCCCCAATCGAGCCGTCGTCATCGACCAGATACTTCGGCACCAGAAACAGCGATATGCCGCGCGTTCCTTCGGGCGCGTCCGGCAACTTCGCAAGAACCAGATGAATGCTGTTGGCGGTCAAGTCGTGGTCGCCGTAGGTAATGAAGATCTTGGTGCCGGTAATGCGATAACTGCCATTCGCCACGGGTTCCGCGCGGCTGCGCATGATGCCGAGATCGGTGCCGGCGTGCGCCTCGGTCAGCGCCATGGCACCGGCCCACTCGCCGGAATACAGTTTCGGCAGGTACAGTGCTTTCTGCGCCTCACTGCCGTGGTTGGCGATACACGTTGCGGCACCTACCGTAAGTGTGCCGCACAAATAAAGGCCGGTGTTCGCGCCGTAGAACATCTCTTCGAGCGCGACCGTCAGCATCTTCGGCAGACCCTGTCCGCCGTATGCCGGATCACCGGAGACGCCGAGCCAACCGCCATCGGCGAGCGCGCGAAAACCCTGTTTGAATCCGGTCGGCGTCGTCACCGCACCGTCGTTCCACGTGCAGCCTTCGCGGTCGCCCGCCTGGTTCAGCGGCGCCAGTTGCTCGGAGGCGATCCGGCCACCCTCGTCGAGTACCGCCGCCACCAGATCACGCGTCACGTCGGCCAGCGCCGGAATCCGCCGCCAGGTCGATTCGGCATCGAGCAGGTCGAACAGCACGAACGCCATGTCGCGGGTCGGGGCTGCGTAATCAGGCATCTGACGGACGCGCCATATTCAATTCTCAGTTGTGGTCAAACGCGGCGGAGTCGATCTGCATCAACACGCCGCCGCCGGCTTCGATCGCACGCTTGTGCGTTTCAGCGCGCGGCAGCATCCGCGCCATGTAGAATCGCGCCGTCGCGATCTTTCCGGTCAGAAACGGATCCGCCGCAGCGCGCACGCCTGTGTCGGATCTCGCGTTGAGCTGACGCGTTGCCACCAGCGCCATGCGCGCCCAGCAATACGCGAGCGCCGCGTAGCCGCTGTACATCAGGTAGTCCACCGACGCAGCGCCGAGTTCGTTCAGATCCGTTGCCGCGCGTGCGCCGGTCGCCATGCTCAGGGCCGCCCACTCGCCGGCAATTCGCTCCAGCGCGGCGCCGACGTCCGGCAGCGGGCCGGCGCACAACCTGGCAATCCGCTGCATCTCTTCGACGAACACGAGCAACGCTTTGCCCTGTGTCAGCATCACCTTTCGGCCAAGCAGGTCGAGCGCCTGAATCTGCGTGGTGCCTTCGTATATCAGCGTCACGCGACCGTCGCGCACATATTGTTCGATGCCGGTCTCACGAATGAAACCGTGGCCGCCGAAGATCTGCAGCGCGTGATTGACGCTCTCGAATCCCGTCTCGGTCAGAAACGCCTTCACGATCGGGGTGAGGAAACTCAACATCGTTTCGGCTTGGTCACGCTCGGCCGCCGGACCGAACTCGGCGAGATCCGCCTGCTGAGCGGTGTAGTAGCCAAGCGCCCGCCCGCCCTCGAGCAACGCCTTCTGCGTAAGCAGCATCCGCCTGACGTCGGGATGCACGATGATCGGGTCGGCCGGTCCATCGGGGTTCTGGGGTCCCGACATCGCGCGCATCTGCAACCGCTCGCGGGCGTACGCGAGCGAGGCCTGATAGGCGGCTTCAGAAACTCCGACACCCTGCATACCAACGCCGAGACGCGCCGCATTCATCATCGTGAACATGCACCGCATGCCCTCGTTCTCCGCGCCCACCAGAAATCCCGTCGCCGCGTCGAAATCCAGCACGCACGTCGCATTGCCGTGAATGCCCATCTTTTCTTCGATGCCTGTGCACAGCACACCGTTACGCTCACCGGGGGTACCGTCTTCGCGGGGGATGAACTTCGGCACGATGAACAGCGAAATACCTTTCGTACCCGCCGGCGCATCCGGCAACCGCGCGAGCACCAGATGCAGAATATTGTCGACGAAATCGTGCTCGCCGGCCGAGATGAAGATCTTCGTGCCGGTGATCGCGTAGCTGCCATCGGCATTCCGCTGCGCTTTGGTGCGCAGAATGCCGACGTCGGACCCGGCTTGCGGTTCGGTCAGGCACATCGTGCCGGTGCAGGCTCCGGACAACAGCAAGGTCAGAAAGCGTTGCTTCTGCGCTGGCGTACCGTGGCGTTCGAGCGCATTCATCGCGCTATGCGAAAGGTCCGGATACATCGTCCAGGCCATGTTCGCGATCGTCATCGGCTCTTCTACGACCAGGCTCATGCTGTGCGGCAGGCCCTGACCGCCGTATGCCGGATCACCGGTCATGCCGGTCCAGCCATTGGCGACATAAGTTCGGTACGCCTCTTTGAAGCCGTTTGGGGTCGTCACGACGCCATCCGCCAAATGACATCCCTGTTCGTCGCCACCACGATTCACCGGCAGCAGTTCCATTTCCGCGAAACGCGCCGCCTCATCGAGAATCGGGTCCAGCAGATCGCGCGTCACGCGCTCGCGGTCGGAAAGCTTCGCGTAGTGCGCCTCGAAATCGAGCACGTCGTAAACGAGAAAGCGCATGTCGCGCAGCGGGGTGCGGATGTCCACCATGGGTATCACTGACCTCGATCACGGTCCCGGTCGCCTGAACGCAAGCGACCGCGGACGCGCACGATACCGTCGCGGTATCGAAAGTGTCAAAACGGCGCGCCGATCGATTCGCTTCGCAGCGCGTTTTCGCACGCGATGTTGCGACATCGCACACTGGGCGGCGTCGTGTCGCGCACGCCCAAATGGCCAATGCATCACCTGACGCGTGTTCGGCGTCGCCTCGACGCGCTCGGTTGGGCGCTGCTGCCGGGCATCTGCATCCTCTGCAATGCGCGCAGCGGCGTCACTGCGGATTTGTGCCGGATGTGTTGCCTGGCATTGCCGCGGATCGCACAACCGTGCGATCGCTGTGCGCTGCCGGTGGCGGCCGCCAATGCGACGCGTTGCGCGAAGTGCCAGGCCCACCCGCCGCCCTACGCGCGAGCGGTGGCGGCGCTGCGCTACGCCGAACCCGTCACGCGGATGATCCACCGACTGAAGTTTGCCGGTAGCCGCGTCGATGCACGGGTGGTTGGCAGCCTACTCGCCAAGCGTCTGTGCGACGCGTATCGAGGCGATTCCTGGCCGAGTGTCGTGATTCCGGTACCGCTCAGTCGCGAGCGGCTGCTGCGCCGGGGCCACAATCAAGCCGCACTGCTCGCGCGTTGGGTCGGCAGCGAAATCGGCATTCCAGTCGACTACGGCGGATGCCGCCGCATCCGCCACACTCCTCCACAGACCGGCCTGAATCGGGCCGCGCGGCTGCGCAATCTCAGCGCGGCATTCAGCGTTGCGCATCATTCACTGCACGACCTGCGCGTCGCCGTGGTGGACGACGTGATGACGACCGGCAGCACCGCAGTTGCGCTGACGCACGCGTTGCTCACCGCCGGCGCGGCGGAAGTCCATATCTGGGTCGCGGCACGCACGCCCGAACCCGACATCGCGAACGTGTGAATCGGTTCGGCGCACTGCACTAGAATGAACGGGCCTTTCAACGAGAGCGTGCCGATGGGTCGTCTGCTAGGCGCTTTGATCATCGCAAGCGTCGCGGGATTCGCACAGGCTGCGCCGCTGCGCATCGCCGTTGCGGCAAATTTCCAGAACACGTTCGAAGCGCTGGTCAGCGCGTATGCGAAGCAATCAAAAGAACGCATCGAAGCCAGCTACGGATCCACGGGTATGCTGTACACGCAGATTTCCGAAGGCGCTCCGTTCGCTGCGTTACTCGCCGCCGACGGCGATCGGACCCGAAGGCTGGTCGCGGAAGGTCGTGCGACGGCGACCAGCCGCTTCGTCTACGCGATCGGTCGGCTGGTGCTGTGGACCCCCGGCGCATCCTCGGCACCGACTCAGTGGCTCGAAGATGCGCAGCACCGCGTGGCCATCGCGAACCCGGAACTGGCGCCCTATGGTCTCGCTGCGAAGCAGACGCTGACGTCGATGAAATTGTGGGATCAGATCCAGTCCCGACTCGTGACCGGCAACAGCGTCGGCCAGACGATGCAATTCATCGCGACGGGCGCCGCGCCGGGCGGCTTCGTCGCTCAGGCGCAGTTGCTCGCCCATCGCGCGCATGATTCACGTAACGGCGCAGCACCGGTGACGGATGTCTGGCTCGTGCCACAGAGCATGTACACGCCAATCGTCCAGGAAGCCGTCGTTCTGAACACACCCGAAGCGGGTCGTGCGCAGGCATTCATGACGTTCGTCAAATCCGACAATGGGCGTGCAATCATCGAAGCGGGTGGGTACGAAGTGCTGGCTCAGACGCCTTGAACGGTGAGCTCATGACGGCCGCGGCCGTCACGGTGGCATTGGCTGCCACCACCACGGTCATTCTGCTGTTGACGACGCCCCCCTTGGCCTGGTGGCTGGCGCGCAGCCACGCCACCACGCGCCCCTTCGTCGAAGCGTTGGTCTCGCTGCCGCTGGTGCTGCCACCGACGGTGATCGGCTTCTACCTGCTGCTCGCATTGTCGCCGACCAGCGTCGTCGGCAGCGCATGGCACTCGTTCACCGGCCATTCGCTGGTATTCTCATTTGCCGGGCTCGTAGTCGGTTCGCTGATCTATTCGCTGCCATTCGTCGTGCAGCCGTTGACGGCAAGCTTTCGCACGATGGATCCAGGATTGCTCGAAGCCGCCACGATGCTCGGGGCGAGTCGAGTCAAACGGTTCGTCGCGCTGGCCCTGCCGATGAATCGCCGCGCGTTGATCGCCGCCGGCGTGCTGGGTTTCGCACACACGGTCGGTGAATTCGGCATCGTGCTGATGATCGGCGGCAACATCCGGGGCGAAACGCGCGTATTGTCGATCGCACTATACGATCAGGTCGAGTCACTTCGGTACGCGGACGCACACGCGACGGCATTGGTGCTCGTGGTCCTGTCGATCGCCGCGCTGACATTCGTATATCGTGCACAGCGTAGTGCGGTGTCATGATCCGAATCGCATGACCGACACACTCGTCCTGACGGCAAAACTCGATCGCCATGGCGGGTTTCGGGCGAATTTCGAGGTAACCGTCCCGCTCGAAGGCGTTACCGCAATTCTCGGGCCGTCCGCATCGGGGAAATCGACACTGCTGCGGATGATTGCGGGGCTGGAGCCTGACGCGACGGTACGCCTGCAGCTCGGCAATGAAACCTGGGATGCGGCCGGGCATCGACTGCCCGCACATCTGCGTCCGGTGAGTCTCGTGTTTCAGGACGCGCGGCTCTTTCCGCATCTGAGCGTTGCCGAGAATCTGCGCTTTCCGCTGCGATATCCGAAACGCCGCGGATTTCGTCTCGAATTCGACGAGGTCGTCGAACAACTGGCGCTCACGAGCCTGCTCGGCCGTTTGCCACAGACGCTCTCCGGCGGACAGCGCCAACGGGTCGCGCTCGGTCGCGCGCTACTGACACCTGCACGTCTGTGGTTGTTCGACGAGCCGCTGGCCGCGCTCGACACATCCGCCCGGCGTGAGATCGCGCCCTATCTCGAACAGATCTGCCGCACCCATCAACTGCCGATCTTCTACGTGACACACGCCCTCGAAGAAGTGTTGGCGCTGGCCAGCACGGTCGTGCTCATCGAGCAGGGTCGAGTGGTCGCCAACCAGGCGATTGAGGCGCTCGGCGATACACTGCCGATCGACGAAGCTTCCCGCGGCGGCAGCGTGTTACGCTGCCAGGTCGTGCGCTATGACGAGCACTACGATCTGACCGAACTCAAACTGGGCGAGCATTCGATGTATCTTCGCGGCCGAATCGGCCCCGTGCAGAGCGTCGTGCGGGTTCTGGTGCCCGCCCGCGACGTTAGTCTCGCGCTCGGTTCGGTCGCCGGCATCAGCGTGTTGAACCGGTTGCCGACCACCATCGAGTCGCTGACGGACGATGCACATGGCGCATGCATCGTGACGCTGGCGTGCGAAGGTCAGCGCCTGCTCGCGCGGATCACCCGCTTTTCCAGGGACGAATTGCGGCTGCAGCCCGGGCAAGGCGTCGTCGCGCTGATCAAAACCGCTGCGCTGGCGACGCCATCATGAGCGACATTGACAACGAAACGCCTTACGCAAACCTGTCCCCCGATCAGATCCTGACCGCGATCGAAGCGGCGGGATATCCATGTGACGGTCATCTGCTCGCATTGAACAGCTACGAAAACCGTGTCTACCAGATCGGCCTGGAGGACGGCAGCAAGATCATCGCGAAATTCTATCGGCCCGATCGATTGACCGACGCCGCGATTGCCGAAGAGCACGCCTTCCTCGCCGAGCTGACTGAAGCGGAGTTGCCGTGCGTCGCGCCGCTGCGCACCGAATCCGGCGACACACTGCTGTGCGGCGGTGGCTATCGATTCGCGTTGTTTCCGCGCCAGGGGGGTCACGCACCGAATCTCGAATCACCCGACAATCTGCGCGTACTCGGCCGTACGATGGCGCGTATTCATCGCATCGGCCGCGCCGGCCGTTTCGAGCACCGTCCGGCGTTCAGCGTCGAACGTCTCGGTGTGGAATCCTGCGATTTCGTGCTGGCCCACGATTTCGTACCAGCCGAGTTGATCGATGCCTACGCGTCGGTGACGACACACCTGCTCGCCCGGCTACAGTCGCACACACTCGCCACACGCGGCCGAATCCACGGCGACTGTCATCCCGGCAACGTCCTGTGGCGCGATGACGCGCCGCATTTCGTCGACTTCGACGATACGGTGATGGGCCCGGCGGTGCAGGATCTATGGATGCTGCTGTCTGGTGAACGCGACGAGCAGACGCGTTCGCTCGCAAAGCTGCTTGAGGGCTACGAAACATTTCTCGAATTCGATTTGCGCGAACTCGCCCTGATAGAGGTGCTGCGCACGTTGCGGATCATGCACCATGCCGCGTGGATCGCGCGGCGCTGGCACGATCCGGCATTTCAGCTCGGGTTTCCTGCGTTCGGCAGCGTGCGCTACTGGTCAGAGCACGTGCTGCATTTGCGCGAGCAACTTGCCACGCTCGACGAGCCGCCACTGGCGCCTTAGCAGGTTGGTTTCAACGGTGCGTTAGCAACTGTCCGTGCAGTGCATCCAATTCCAGCGCTCGGGCCACGGGGTTCGCGTACTGATTGATGAGCTGTTCGCGCAATGTCGGGGGAGTCGCTTCGAGCCGTCGTTCGAACTCACGCGACGGTTCGCCACCTTCATCAGGTACCGCGTAACTCAATCCCGCCAGTCGTGCGGCCAACAGGTGGCTCGGAAACAAGCGATAGCCGAGCGCGATCTGACGATCTATCTCGACCGCAACCGAATCGGCATCGGCAAACGGACCGCGCAGCGTTCCTCCGACGCTCAGGTGCACTCGGCCTTTGCGTCCGGTCACGCCGGTGATGATGCTGCGAAGGTCCTCGCCCGGCGCCTTTCGATAGATGCCGTGTTCGGCGATCTCGCCGAGCTCGCGCGCCTTCAGTTGGTCGCACGGATCGAACTCATACGACACCGCCACCGGCACGATCGACAGCCGTTCGATCATCTCGTTGAGATCGGGAATGTCTTTTCGATACGCCAGCGACAGCATTTTGATCAACGCTGGATCGGTCAAGTCGCGACCGTCTTTGGCCCTGCCTTCGCGCTGCGCCGTCCAAACCGATTGTCCCGCTTCCAGCGAATGCCGAATGTAGCGGGAGGTCAGCGACATCGACGCGAAGGCCAGCTTCGCGCCGCGATGCCCGCGATGCACCACGAACCCTTTGTTCAGCCGCATCACGTCGGCCGCATAACCGGTCCGCAACAGATTGTCGCCAATCGCCATCCGTGTGGTCGGATGTCCGGCCCGGAACAGAGCCAGGTTCATGAAGCCCGAATCGAGTGTGATGTCGCGATGATTGGAGATGAAGAGGTGTGCGAGATCCGGTTCGAGTGCGTCCAGGCCGGACACGGTGAAGCCGTCGGTGGTGTCGTCGATCATGCGTTGGAACACACCCGCGAGCGCCCGTTGGAATGCATCCACCGAATCGATTTGCGCGAACGCGGTCCGCAGATTGCTGCCGATCAGCCAGCGAGCGAGCGGCGGTGCCCAACGACTCAGCGCCGGCATCGCGTAGCGCGCCAGGTCTCCGCGCAACGAGGCATCGCGTCCCAGGCGTCGGAGCACGGCACCGATTTCATCGTCTCGATACGGACGAATCTCTTCGAATTCCGTCAGCGCTTCTCGCATCGCATCTCGAACGGCGGCCAGTTTAAACCGGTGCTGCAGGCTAGCCAAAAGCCGTCCGCCACAAAAGCACCACGTTCATCTAACATTCCGGGTCCGGATGGTTTAGGGACGCGCGTATGACCTCGCTCGGCATTCGACCGTATGAAAGGGGACTCTTCGATCTCGGCCGCGGCGGTTACGCCTGGTTGCAACCCGATGGCGGTTGGGGTTGGAGCAACGCCGGTCTGGTGACGGATGCCGACCAGGCCCTTCTGGTCGATACGTTGTTCGACGTACGGCTCACCGCCGAGATGCTCGCCGCCATGCACGCCGCCTCACCCAGGGCGCGTATCGGGCAACTCGTCAACACGCACTCGAACGGCGATCACTGCAATGGCAACGAACTCGTATCCGGTGCGCAGATCATCGCGTCGAAGGCGACCGCGGACGAGCTAGCCCACGAATCACCACGCATGATGGCGTCGCTGATGAAGCAGGCGCCAAGCATGGGCGAGGTCGGCGAGTTTTTTCTGTACTGCTTTGGCGCCTTCCACTTCGAGGAGGTCACCCAGACCCTGCCAACGCGCACGTTCGAAGGCGAACTGGATCTAGCCGTTGGCGACAAGCGCGTTCATCTGAAACAGGTTGGGCCTGCCCACACGCGTGGCGATACGATCGTGCACATACCCGCGGATCGGCTGGTGTTCACCGGCGACATTCTGTTCATCGAGGGCCATCCGATCCTGTGGGCGGGGCCGGTCGGCAACTGGATCGATGCGTGCGATCACATTGCTGCGCTCGATGTCGACGCGGTCGTGCCCGGCCACGGGCCAATCACCGATCAACGCGGCGTGCGCGCAGTGCGCGACTATCTCGTCTACGTTCGTGATCAGGCGCGGGCGCGGTTCGACGCCGGCATGAATGCATACGACGCGGCGTTGGATATTTCGCTCGTAGACTACGACTCGTGGGGCGACGCCGAACGCATCGTGGTCAACGTCGCGACCTTGTTCAAGGAGTTTGCGCGCGACACGACGCCGAACGACACAGCCGCATTATTCGGCATGATGGCGAAGATTCACAAAGCAAGACGCAAAAAATAAGGGGTGCATAGCACCCCTTTGACGCTCCGGATGCCCACAGGGGCATGGTCCGAAAAAAAAGCTACAGCGTACGACGACGCAGCATCACCAACGCCAGCACGCCAGCGGTGAGCAGCACATAGAAGCTCGGATCGGGAACCTTGAGCGCACCAATGGCGACTGCGCTGGCCCCGATCGTGGCGAACGTCAACGCCGTCACGATTACAATACGGGTAAACACGTGTGAATCCTTTTGTCTTTTGTTCTGGTGTGTGCGAAACAGGTGCGCAGATTAGCAAAGCGCCTCGAACTGCGAAGTGACAGGAATGTAAACGCGGCACATTCTACGTCGGCGCATGGCGTTGTGCATCGTCATCCACTAACGTAACCGCGCATGGACTTGGGACTCTCACGTAAGACGGCATTGGTCACCGGCAGCCATCGCGGCACTGGCGCGATCATCGCCGCGCGCCTGATCGACGAAGGCGCGACGGTGCTGGTGCACGGCTTCACGCGTACCGAAGCCGACCGATCCGTCGAGTCGATTGGTGGCGGCACGCCGGTGTACGGCGATATCGCGACACGCGCCGGCACGGATGTCCTGCTCGCCGGTTGCGGATCCGCGCCGCCGATCGACATCCTCGTCAACAACTATGGGACGGCCAGCCCCGGTCGCTGGAGCGATACCAACGAAACGGCGTGGCTCGACATGTATCAGCGCAACGTGCTCGCCGCGCAGCGACTGATTCAGGCTCTGCTGCCCGCGATGCGTGCGCGCAGTTGGGGACGCATCATCAATCTCGGTACCGTCGGCTCGACCCGCCCCGCGGCTCGGATGCCACACTACTACGCGGCCAAGGGCGCGCTCGCTACCCTGACGGTCAGCCTGGCGCAGGAAGTGGCCGGCAGCGGCATCACGGTCAATCTGGTCTCGCCCGGGCTCATCCACACCGCCGAAGTTGAAGCCAGCTACCTCGCCCAAGGGCGCCGCAACGGCTGGGGCGAAACGTGGGCGGAGGTCGAACCACATGTCGCAGCCGAGATACCGATTCGACGCATCGTGAAGCGAGAAGAGGTGGCCGATCTGATCGCGTTCCTCGCGAGCCCGCGCGCCGACGCGATTCACGGCCAGAACATCCGCATCGACGGCGGTGCACTCGGCGTATTGACCTGAAGCGACTCTCAGCGCGCGCGTTCTTGCCAGCTTCGTGCTAATGAGATTGAATCACTGCCCTTTCGGGGCCGGGCCCGTATTCCGCCCCACCGCAGTCACCTTACATAGATAGGATGCGAGCATGAATTTCGAATTTTCCGAGGAACAGAACCTGCTACGCGAGCAGGCCCAGTCGTTTCTGGCGGACAAATGTCCGCTCACGGCGGTACGCCGCGTGCTCGACGGCGAGCAACCGAACGATGCGCAGGTGTGGCGCGGCATGGTCGACCTGGGCTGGACGGCGACGTCGATTCCCGAAGAATTCGGTGGCATCGGACTCGGCTACCTCGAACTGTGTGTGCTCGCGGAGGAACTCGGCCGCAGCCTCGCGCCGACGCCGTTCTCGTCCAGCGTCTATCTCGCCACCGAAGCCCTGCTCGCCTTCGGCAGCAGCAAACAGAAGGCGCGCTATCTGCCGAAGCTTGCAGCGGGGGAATGGATCGGTACGTTCGCAATCGCCGAAGGCCCAGGCGAACCGGGCCTCAGCCTCAAAACAAAGGCAAAGAAGAACACCATCAAGGGCACCAAAATACCGGTCCCCGACGGCGACGTTGCCGATTTCGCCATCGTGCTCGCGAAGGAAGAAAAAAAGCACGCGTCGATGTACATCGTCGATCTGACGGGCGCCGGTGTGAAACGCGCGGTGGTTCCGACGCTCGATCCAACGCGGTCCCATGCCTCGATTCGATTCAGCGACGCGCCGGCCGAGCTGCTCGGAAAAGAAGGCAAGGGCTGGCCGCAAACCGAGAGGCTGTTCAATCGCGCCGCGGTGCTGTTTTCGTTCGAGCAGGTCGGCGGCGCCCAAGCGGCACTGGAGATGGCGAAACAGTACGCGCTCGGCCGCTTCGCGTTCGGCCGGCCCATCGCGTCCTTCCAGGCGATCAAACACAAGCTCGCCGATATGTATATCGCCAACACCTTGGCGCACTCGAATTGCTACTACGGCGCCTGGGCACTTTCAACCGATGCCGCTGAACTGCCGATCGCCGCAGCCACCGCCCGCGTCAGCGCCACCGAGGCGTTCCACGAATCATCGAAGGAGAACATTCAGACACACGGTGGTATGGGCTTCACGTGGGAGTTCGATTGCCACCTCTACTACCGCCGCGCGAAGCTGCTGTCGGTGAATCTCGGCGCGCTGCCGCGCTGGAAGGATCGACTGATCACGGCAATCGAAGCCACTCGATAACCTACTCACAACTGCCGCACAGACACGCTCGAAAGACCAACGGGAGCAGACGATGAATTTCAACGACACAGCCGAAGAGAGTTCGTTCCGCGCCGAAGCCCGCGATTTCTTGAGCGCGCATGCGCAACTGAAATCCGAATCGGAGCCGCGCAACGAAACCGAGGCCGAGTCTCTCACCCGCGCGAAGGCGTGGCAGAAGCTCAAGTACGAGAACGGCTGGGCGTGCCTGAACTGGCCGAAAGAATATGGCGGGCGGGACGCGACTGCCATGCAGTTGATCATCTGGAATCAGGAAGAGGCGCGCTACGACGTCCCGGTCGGTCCATTCGCAATCGGCCTGGGCATGTGCGGTCCGACGATGATTGCCTACGCGTCCGAGCAACAGAAGCGAGACCTGCTGCCACGCATGGCGTCGGGCGAGAACATCTGGTGCCAACTGTTCAGTGAACCGGCCGGGGGCTCCGACCTCGCCGCATTGCGCACCAAAGCCGAACGCGTCGGCGACGAGTGGGTCATCAACGGGCAGAAGATCTGGACGTCGGGTGCGCACTATAGCGACTGGGGCATCCTAGTCACCCGCTCGGACCCCACGGTGCCGAAGCACAAGGGCCTGACGTTCTTCTTCGTGAACATGCATTCGCCGGGTGTGACGGTGAAACCGATCAAGCAGATTTCCGGCGACGCCAATTTCAACGAGGTGTACTTCACCGACGTGCGGATTCCGGATGCGCAGCGCCTCGGCGCCGTCGGCCAGGGTTGGCAGGTATCGCTGACGACGTTGATGAACGAACGCCTCGCGGTCGGCAACGCCGGCGGCGCCGATTTCGACGAAGCGCTGGCACTCGCGACCCAGGTCAAACTCGATGGCGTGCCAGCGATACGCAACCAGGCGGTGCGCGAGAAGCTGGCTGACTGGTACTGTCAATCGAGCGGCCTGCGCTTCACCAACTACCGCGTCATCAGCGCTCTGTCGCGCGGTGCGACGCCAGGACCGGAGAATTCGATCACCAAGGTCGTGAGCGCAAAGAAGCAGCAGGACATCGGATCGTTCGGCATGGATCTTATGGACATGGGCGGCATCCTGATGGACCCGAAGAAGGTGCCGGCGGATCTGGCATTCCAGCACAACTTCATGGGTGCACCCGGCTACCGCATCGCCGGCGGCACCGACGAAATCCTGCGCAACATCATCGCCGAGCGTGTGCTGGGTTTGCCGAGCGACATCCGAGTCGATAAGAGTGTGCCATTCAACGAGATTCCGAGAGGGTCGTGACCGCGGCTGATACACCATCAGACGATCTCTACCGCGCGATCATCGGCGAACCCAGTCAGGCGTTTTACCTAAGCTATTTCCGACGCGCCGACAGTCGCGGCTATCCGCCGATCTCATGGCATTGGCCGGTATTCGTCATCGGTCTGTTCTGGCTGCTGTACCGCAAGCAATACCGCTTCGCGTTGATCGTGTTCGGCATCCCGTATGCGGCTGCGATCGTCGCGGCGCTCATCGACTCCGCGCTGCCAGGGAGCGGCAGACCGTTGCTCGCAGTTTCGGTGATGGGCTTCGGCTTCGTCTGGCTGCCGTTGCACGCCAACGGCATCTATTACCGTTGGGCGCGCGACGAAATTGAACGGGCGCGCGCCAAGTTTCCGAATCAGCTCGAATCGCAGAACCGCTATCTACAAGCGCAGGGTGGCGTGAACGGCCAAGTGCCCTATCTGGTATTGATCGGTCTGATCGTGATGTCGATGCTCGCGGGTTCGTTGTCGCAGATCGGGCAATGACCCCGCCGTCAGCCGACGTCGATCCGGTGGACGTGGCGAATCTGATCCTGGCCAACTTTCGCAATTATCGGGCGAGCTTTCGCAACATCACGCTGGCAGCGAAAACCCGATTCGAACGCGCGGCCTGGGGCGAAGTGCAGGTTGCCAGCGCCAGACGGCTCGCCATCTACAAGGAATTCGTCGGTGAACTGCAGGCCGAGATCGTTTCGCGACTCCGGGGCGCGCCACTGACACCAGCGCTATTCCGCGCAATCAAAGGCGCGTACGCCACCTTGATCGCGTCGCAGCCGGACTTCGAACTGGCCGAGACATA
Organism: uncultured Gammaproteobacteria bacterium; assembly: GCA_963812255.1. Lineage (GTDB taxonomy): Bacteria > Pseudomonadota > Gammaproteobacteria > Pseudomonadales > Azotimanducaceae > DATJGR01. Next base: position 1,477,250 of record CAWEUM010000005.1, read on the forward strand.
CTTCAATTCAATCCATCGACGCATCGCGCCAGATGCCGGTATCGACGAGACGCAGTCGTTCATCTGGAGCGACAGTCTGCAACCGGCGATCAAACCGGCCCGACCGATCTATCGCACCTATCCGATGCATCGCGATATGGTCGCAACTGTGACGCAGATTCTGCGCGACGTCGATTTCGATTTGCCCTGGGAGGATCTCGACCGTGACGTGCGCAACATACTGCGCTCGTTAGCGGAAGCGCGTCCGGAGATCCGCCGCCCGGCCGGTCTCGACGTCGAGATTCTCGAATCGGTCTTCTACCGCAACAAAGGTGCCTATCTCGTGGGGACGCTGCGCTATTCGGGCGCGGCCTGGCCCGTGGTGCTGCCGATTCTGGTCGACGATGCAGGCAAGCTGTACGTCGATACGTTGATTTGCGACGAAGACGAGTTGTCGGTGGTGTTCAGCTTTACGCGTTCGTATTTCATGGTCGACGCACCGCACCCCTACGCGTTGATCGAATACCTCAACGCGCTGCTGCCCGGCAAGAAACGCTCCGAGCTCTACGCGGCGATCGGCATGCACAAGCACGGCAAGACCGAGTTCTACCGCGGATTCCTGACGCATCTCGCCCGCAGCAAGGATCAGTTCGTCATCGCCCCCGGCGTGAAGGGCATGGTGATGACGGTGTTCACGCTGCCGTCGTACCAGACCGTCTTCAAAGTGATCAAGGATCGATTCGCGCCGCCCAAGGACATTACGCGCCAGCAGGTCAAAGACAAATACTCGATCGTCAAAACTCACGATCGCGTCGGCCGCATGGCCGATACGCAGGAGTTTGTCCGCTTTGCGATGCCGCGCGTGCGCTTCTCGGCGGACCTGCTCGACGAACTGCAGGCGGTCGCGCCATCGTCGCTCAAGCTGACCGACGACCTCGTGATCATCGAGCATTTGTATGCCGAACGTCTGATGACGCCGCTGAATCTCTACATCGAATCTGCGACCGACGAACAGATCCGCGAGGTACTCGACGAGTACGGCAACGCGATCAAACAGCTCGCGGCCGCGAACATCTTCCCCGGCGACATGCTGCTGAAGAACTTCGGCGTGACACGCCACGGCCGCGTGGTGTTCTACGACTACGACGAGATCTGCTACTTGACCGACGTGAACTTCCGCGTACTGCCGACGCCGCATACGATCGAGGAGGAGTTCTCCGCTGAGACCTGGTACAGCGTCGGTCCGCGCGACGTCTTCCCGGAGGAATTCAGACGCTTTCTCTTCGGCCGCCCGGGAATCAAGAAGCTGTTCGCGCAGATGCACGGCGAGCTGTTCGATCCAGCATACTGGCAGAGCTTGCAACGATCGATCGAGAGCGGCGAGGTGATGGACGTATTTCCGTACCGCCGCAAGAAGCGTTTCATGCGCAACGAAGATCTGCAGCGCGCGCATTCCTAGCGTCTCGAACGTTCGTTCGCAACGCGTGCGCAATGGGTTCGCGCCACGTGCGCGTAAAATGTCAATCGCGCTGAAGGCAGGAGCTACATATGAACGTCCAGCAGACCATCCCGATGTTGCGAATCTTCAGCCTCGAGAAGGCCAAGGAGTTCTACGTCGGCTTTCTCGGCTTCTCGATCGATTGGCAACACCACCTCGACGACGGCGCGCCAGCGTACCTTCAGGTGACGCGGAATGGCTGCACGCTGCATCTGACCGAGCATCACGGCGATTGCTGCCCCGGTTCAACCGTGTTCGTGCGCGTTGCAGACGGGCTCTCCGCATACCATCGTGAGATCACGTCGAAAGGCTACCGCTATGCGAATCCGAGCATTGAAAAAGCACCTTGGAACGCCAACGTGATGGAGATCGCCGACCCGTTCGGCAATCGGTTGAGGTTCAGCGAGGCGCTCGGCCGAAGGTGACTTCGTGAAACGACTCGATCACTCATCCACGTTCGAGGCACTCGAGATCGGAGGTCTGGATCCGGGGTCTGATCCGCAAAGCACATCGCGCCATTCAGACCTGCGCGCTGCGCTGGCAAAGCACGGCGTGGTCTGCCTGCGGTTCGATCGCGCACTCGAAGACATTGAGCTTCGGGCGATTGCAGCCATGTTCGGTCCGATCAAGGACCCTATCGCACGCGCGCGCGACGGCAGTGCGCTGCGCTATGGGAAGGATCGCCAAATCATCGACGCGGGCTTCGTCCTCACGGAAGAAATGCGCACGCGGCTAGGCAACGGTTCCTTCGGTGGGGACTCGTTACGTCCCGGCCTGTTCGAGTTTTTTCACACCGACGACTCGTACGTCGACTGTCCAGCTGCGGCAACCGTGCTGCATGCACGCAAGTTGCCATCGCGCGGTGGCGACACGCAGTTCATCGAGATGCGTGTTGCCTACCAACTCCTCGAAGCGGCGCTGAAACAGTCGCTTGTAGATCTATCGGCGGTCCATGCCTACAACAACCGCAGCGCCTTTCCACCGCGTGCGTCTGCGACCGGCCCATTGGAGCAGATGGCCGACGTGTGCCATCCGATCGTCCGCGCACACCCAGTTACCGGGGAACCGGCGCTGTACTTCGATCTGGATCGCGCAACCCATATTGAGGGCATGCCGGAGCTCGACGGTCGCGCCCTGCTTCAAGCGCTGCAGCATCACGCAGAACAACGCGCACCTCGCTACAACCACCGCTGGCGTGCTCACGATGTTCTCGTCTGGGACAACGCGTCAGTGCAGCACAAGGCGAGTGGGAACTTTCCGATGGGCGAGCCGCGCCTCTTTTGGCGCCACTTGATCGAAGGACAAACGCCGATCTCTCGCGGTGGAAAGGCGCTGCGGTTGTCGTAGGCACCTCTCCCTGCTACAGGGATCTGCCGTTTGGCCGTCCGCTATCGCGCCGCAAAGACCGCGGCGGGTTGCAGCGCCAGAACGGGCCGGATGCTGATCAGTGCCGCCGCTACTGCGACCAGCAGTACACCGAAGATCCCCACCAATGGGGTAAACCACATCATGCGGAATGGAAATCCCAGGCCTATGACGCCTTCTCCGGCGATGCCGCATAGGCCTAGTCCGATACCGGTGCCAAGCAATGCACACACCGCCGCCTGTCCCAGGACCATGGCGACAAGCGTTTGGGTCGATGCACCCAGAGCGGTCAGCACGGCATATTGTTTCTGGTTTTCGTGGGTGAACATGAACAGCATCACGCCGGTTACGCCAAAGCCCATTGTCATCGCCAGCGTCAGCATTGCGGCGATGTCGCCGACGTCCTCGGAGTTAACGAGGAACCAGCGGACGGTGTCCGATTTGAAATCTTCGGCGGCACGCGCACGAAGGCCAGTGTGTTCCGCGATGCGCTTCGCGAGCTCCCGCGGCGAAACGCCGGCGTTGGCCCGAGCCAGTACGAACGTCAACATGTGCGCTTCGATGGGCAGGATGCGCAGCGCGTTCGACCACGTCGTATAGAGCAACGGTCGCGGCGGAAACCTTGCCAGTCCGTCGGATTTGCCGAGAACGCGCACGCGCTGGTCGTTGATAAGCAGTTCGTCGCCTTTCGCGAGTTCACGAGTCAGAACCCCGAGATGCGCGCCGTCGTGCGGCCACTGGTCGTCGAGACTCACCGGTGTCTGCAGTTTTCCTTCGGTACCGCCCGCGTCCACGATCACTGCGTCGCGAGTGCGCAGCCCGCTGAGATTTCCCCCGGAGAGCGACGGTGCGCCCGCCAGCGTCGCGTCATCCACGCCGACAACCTGGAACGTCTGGAAGCTACCATTCGCGAAGCGCGCATCGGCGGTGCCGAGTGCGAGCGGAACCGCATACCGCACGCCGTCCACGCCGCGGACTCGATACAGCGCCGACGTAGGCATGTTGATCGTCTGCTCGACGGAGTCGACCGCCGGGTCCATTACCCAGACGTCGACCGTCGGATTCTCCGAGATCAGCGAGAACCCCCGGGTCATGAAGCCACAGAAGTACGACGCAGCGAAGGTCACGAGGAAAGACGTAAATGCGATTCCAAACAACAGTCCGCCGAACTTTGCACGGTCCGCGACGAGCATCTGCAGCGCGATGCGCAGCATCAATGCGCCTCCGTCGCGGTATCCTGCCCGACGGGCGCTGTCTGGATGAACGCATCCATCTGCTGGCCGAAATACACCGGCAGTGCATCAGGTTCGAGGCTGTAGATCACTTGCAACACGCGCCGATCGGAACGCTCAGTGGGCCGGCCCGTCAGCGACGTCTTCGGCGTGACATAGGGTTCGATGTATTCGAAGCGCAGTGGAATCGCAAGCCGTGGGTGACCGCGCACGTACGCGACGGCCGGAGCGTCTGCTCGAACACGGCCGGCATCTGTCTCATCGACGTCCAGGCGCAGATACATGCGCCCTTCGTCGCCGAGCAGCATCAAAGGTTTCTGAGAGCCACCGGTCGCAGCGAACTCCCCGACACGAATGTTGACCTGCAGGATGCGGCCTTTCGCGGGGCTGCGGACCAGCAGACGTTCGATGTCCGATTGGATCTGCGCGGCGCTGGCTTTTGCGACATCGACCGCCGCCTCCGCAACAGCAACGGCGTCACGTGCAGCAGCGAGGACCTCCACGCTGGTCACCGTTTTGTCGTGCTGCTGCAAATCCGTCAGGAATTCAAGCCGATGCCTGGGAGTGGCCAGCGCGGCCAACGCCTGTCGAAGGTTGGCCCGGGCGACGACGAGTCGGGACTGCAGATCTCGATCGTCGATCTTGAACAAAGGATCGCCCGCTTTGACCCAATCCCCCACGTGAACGTCCACTTCACGCACCACACCGGACACGGACGTGGCAACCGAGACATTGCCCCCGCCCCCGCTTTCGATGATGCCGGAACCCGCCACGTATGACGCGAACGGCATGCGTTGGGCGGGCATCGCGGATATGTTTGCTGGCGGCGAGCGATTGCTGTCGATCACCGCGTGTAACGCGATCGCCACTCCGACGATTGCGACGACTAGCAAGACGTAGATCCGCTTCACGGGTTCTGTTGACGCGGACCGGCGCCGACCTCGACGACCCTGCCATCTTCCATACGTGCAATTCGGTCGGCGTATTCGAGCATCCGGGTATCGTGCGTAACGACGATGATCGTCCGGTCGGGCGCTCGCGCGACGTCGCGAAGAATCGTCATCATGTCGTGCCCTCTCAGCGTATCGAGATTGCTGGTCGGCTCATCGCAGATGATCAGCTTCGGATCGTGCACCAGCGCACGACCGATGGCGACGCGCTGTTGCTCGCCTCCGCTCAGCGCGGATGGGGTCGCGTCGGCTCGGGCAGCGAGCCCAACTTTTTCCAGCAACGCCCGTGACCTCGCCTCGGCTTGGTTGCGTTTCACACCTCTGAGCAACAACGGTACGGAAACGTTTTCCACCGCCGACAGCGCGGGCAGCAGATTGAACGCCTGGAAGATGAAGCCGATGACCTCGCCGCGAAATCGAGCGCGTTCATTCTTGGTCATGCGCTGAACATCCTGGCCGAGCACCTCACATACGCCATCGTCCAGGTCGAGGATCGACGAAATGATCGAGATCAAAGTAGTCTTGCCGCATCCTGATGGGCCTACAAGCATCATCAGTTCACCGCTGAAAACATCGAGGTCGACGCCTCTGAGCGCCAGCACCCTGGCCGCTCCGGCGCCGAAGTTCTTGGTCATCGCACGGCAATGCACGACGAGTGCGTTCATCGTCCTTGGACGCCGGCCCGTCGCACTGACCCGAACCGTGTGGCTCCGGCACGTCCGTTCTCGACCCATCGCAGACGCATGCGATCTCCCCGCGCCGGCTCAACCTCCATGGAAAACTTCAAATCTATACCGCGGCGCGACGGACCGGGAGGCATAGTGAACAACAGGACGTGACGAGTTGACCGCGCATCGCAATCCGCGATCGCGTTGCGTTGGCGCCACGCTCGCGACGAAGAGCCGGCGATCGGCCTCGCCGCTGCATGGCAGCCGCATGATTGATCGTCCGATCAGATGGCGCCGAGCAGGTGCCCCGGCACCGCGTCCCATGCCGCGCGCTCGACATCCAACGGCGCGTGTTCGAGTCGGCACGTTTCGCCGAACAACATCGTCGCACGATCAACGTCGTACACAGGCCAACAGCCGACCCGTGTGCCACTGGGGTCTCCGCTACGCGCGAACGACAGCCATGCATCCATCGTTACTTCTGCGAGCGCGTCCGCGGCCTCACCCTCACCGGAAAATTCGGCGACGCCCGGCGCGCGGTGGGTGCCGAACACGAAGCCTAGTTCGATTGCATGACACGCGCCGAACAGGCCGCCGAGCATCGGTGACGGCCAGGTGTATAGATAGTTGTAGACCCGCGCGCCGTGGCGCGCCTGCGTCTCGGCGAGCAGCAAGCCGGGCATGCGGAAGATGCGATCGGTCTCGATCGACATGAATATTTCCGCCGGTGTCGCGGCGGCACCGCGCGCGTTACGCGCACCACGGTAAGTCTGCACGAGCGGCCGCGCGGCCGCGCCGAGGCGCTGCTCCACCTGCGCAATGAGTTGCGCGTCGTCGAGCGATGCGACGTTCGGATCCACCGCACCAAAAAGCTTCCACTCCTCCAACGTGGAACCGACCAGTACATCCACGCCTGCGGCGGAACCCTGCGCGACCGATTCGATCGCACGCCGCGGCACTACGCTGCCGTCGATTCCGGGCTGAAACGGCATGCCCCCGAGGCGCGGGTCGGCCTGTTGACCGGGTGTCGGCGTCAGACGATTTGCGATCTCGAGCAGTTCCACGGTCGATCGCGCGAGCAGCGCGTCCGCGTCGCGGCTACCCGCAAATTCGGCAAACCGCTCGGCAATGTGTCCGACCCGTTCACTCGGGTTCGCGGTATTGCAGGCGCCGCTCTGCGGGATCGCTCTGCGGAACAACCCGCGCGCCTTCGGTGCCCCGAGCAGCGTACCAACGCTCATTCCGCCGGCCGACTCACCGAAGATCGTCACGTTGTCCGGATCGCCGCCAAACCCAGCGATGCTGTCGCGCACCCATTCGAGCGCCGCGATCTGATCGAGGATGCCTTCGTTGCCTGTGGACGGAATGCGGCCGTTGGTAACGTCCACCAGGCGCAGAAATCCCAACGCGCCGAGCCGATAGTTGATCGTGACGACCACCACGTCGCCGCGCTTGGCAAGCCCCGAGCCATCGTAGAGCGACTGCGCGCCGGAACCGATCGTGAACGCACCGCCGTGAATCCAGACCATCACCGGCCGCTGCGCACCATCGATTCCAGGTGTCCATACGTTCAGATACAGACAATCCTCACTCTGCGGCTCGTCGATCTTGAACGCAGCCAGCGCGTCGAGTGCGAGCGGGTTCTGCGGCGATGCGTTGCCGACTGTGTGCGCGAATTTCACACCCGACCACCGCGCCTCGCGCTCCGGCGCGCGCCAGCGTTTCGCGCCGACTGGCGGCGTCGCGAACGGAATGCCGCGGAACACGTGCACGCCGTCGCGTGCCTGACCTTCGAGCTTGCCGGAACGGCACGTTGCGATGGATGCCATGATTGGGTCCTACCGTGGTACTTCGAGGGATTCTGGCCCACCAGCGGTCAACGAAACAATCGCGCATTCCGCAACTTCGTCCAATACCCGGACGGATGGGAAGGATAAGTCATCTTGCGCCTTGACGTTGTGATGGTTGGGGAGAGACTTCCGCCGGAGTGAAGGTGGCCGACGGCGGGGTGACACGTCCGCTTCCGTCGGGTCGCTGACGATTCAACTCAGCCGAAACGATGTCCGCTTCCGGCGAGGCACAATCAGCCCCGCGATGCGATATATTCGCTTCACGCGAAGCGGACGAAATGACGACCGCTGAATTGCTCGCAGATCGCCCGCACGAGAGCATGCATGATCACAATCTCCCGCGTGAACGTTCTGCCCGACGACTTGGCCGAGTTGGCAGAGCACGCCCGTTCAGAAGGTTTTCGCTTCCTTGATCGACTGACCGCCGATTTCTACTCTGCAACGAATACGCTCTCCGCTCCCGGCGAGGCGTTCTTCGAGGTGCGGGACGAAGGCAAACTCGTCGGCGTTGGCGGCTTGAACAGAGACCCCTACGTTGGCGCGGGGACCGTAGGTCGGGTGCGTCGGGTTTATGTCGAGCCCGCACACCGTGGGGAGGGAATCGGTATCGCCCTCATGGACGCAATCGAAGCTGCAGCGCGACTCTCATTCCGTGAGTTGCACCTTTTCACCGACACCGTCGATGCAGCGAACTTTTATTCTAAACTCGGCTACCGCGAGATCCTCGGCAGAGAAGACGCATCTCACTCAAAAACTCTCGCCTGATGACGGTGGTTGCCCGGATGTGGGCGACGCATCTCACATTTGGACGGAGCGACGCGAATCAAATATTTTGTTACCGGTGGATGCAAGTGAACTCGGGCAAGCGCTCTGCAAAAAGCTTCTCGATGCCGGGCACGACATCGTTGTGTTCGACGTCGAGCGAGCAGAACACTTGCCCTCCGGTGTCGACTTTGTGCCGGGAGACGTAAGGAACACTGCCGCCGTCCGCGCAGCGGCAGCAGGCTGCGATGCCGGAATCCATTTGGCCGTGCTGGCGGGGGAATCTTCGGCCGAAGACATCATGTCGGTAAACGTCGCCGGGGTGTACGCATTCCTGTCTGCAGCCGAAAGTGCTCAGTTTTTCATGTCGATCGTCGCGAGTTCAGCACCGGTACATCTGCAGCCAGGTCCGCTGGACGACGGCCTTTTGCTTCGGACGTCGGAAGGCCGCGACCACGTCTACGATCTCACCAAGACCATCCAGGAAGTCATCGCACGAGACTTCCACGTGCACGGGTTGCCGGTCCTGTGCCTGCGGTTCGGTCATATGGTTTGCGGAGAAAAGGAAACCGATCTCGCCGGAAACACGCCGCTGACTGAACTCGACTACTGTCGTGGTGGATGGGTTGCTCTCGAAGATGTCGTCGCAGCATGCGCGTCCGCGCTGGACGCGACACCCGATCCGGACAAATTCGAGATTCTGAACATCGTCGGTGCACGTACGGGGCGCGACCGCTTCCAAGTAGCGAACGTCGAGGAGCGTTTAGGGCTCGAACTGAGATTCGACTTCGCCCACTACGAGTGATCGATCAATCGCACTGGCAACCACGACGAAGCACGGCACTCACATCCGGTCGATGAACACGTGCTCCTTGCCGAGCCACATGCACGAACGTTTGAAATCGATGAACTTGCTCTCGTCCTCGATCGCGCGCGCACCGGACGCTTCGGCCTCCGGGCCCGTCCTTCGCACGCCGCGATCGAACCATACCTCCGCGTGGCCGGTGTAAGGTGCCACAGACGTTGCGCGCGACGCGCGTAGTTCCGCTTCCAACGGACTCTCGAAACGATGCACCTGCTGATAACGCAGGATGCCGGCAGCGCTCGCCTGCGAGCGGATCAATGGACCATGACTCGTCCGCCAGTAGCGCTGCGCCGCCTCTTCGGTGAGGTCCGCGCGAGCGCGCAACGGGAAATACAACTTCACGATGCTGCTGTGTGGGCGCGCGACGATGTTTTCCGGAGTCGGGTTTACCTGTGGGTACTCATGAGCCAGCCACAGCGGCGAGCTGGGCAGGTCGATGAACCGGTGTTCGTCTTCGAGCAGCGCCGCGGCGGCGGTGGCGCCGGCTTGCGTCGACAGCGCATCAGCGATCGCTTGCTCGGAGTCCCACCATAACTCTGCGACGCCGTCGTACGGCGGTTCCATGCCGCCGCGTGCGGCGGCCATGCGCTCGTTGGATGCATCCTCGACGCGATGCACCTGTACGTAGCGCAGCGTATCGATGCGCTGCGCGTGACTTGCAACGAGTGGTCCGTGCTCCTCGCGCCAGTACTGTTGAAATTCAGCTAATGACAGACGCGGTTTGCGACGCAGCAGGAAGATCAAACGAATCATGGACGTGCTCTCTCTCGCGGGTTTCAAACGATCATGACGCACCCGAACAATACCGCATGTGGACACACCGGTCGCGCGCTTGACCAGGGTGCGACGCCGGGGGCAGATTGTCGGTTGTCTGTGCCTCGCGTACCTGTGCTTCATGTAGTTCGGCATCGGTTCAACGTGACGATGAGAACCGAGAATTCATGCCTGCCCGCCAACGCCTGTTGCTTCGCTTTCTGGTCGTCGTATTGGCGGTCTACGTCGGTCTGGCGCTGTGGCGGCCGGAATGGTGTTCGCCCGACATCGTCTCGCTTGTTTCCTTCTCGGTTCTGCTGGTGGTGATCGCCTTTCTGACCCTGGTGGTTCGCGGCGATCTCGCGACGGATGGACACCGCGGCCTGCCGCGCCAGTTCTGGGTGGTCTTCGCGTGCTTCACAGGTGCATTCGGATTGGCCATGCTGCTCGCGATTCTCGGCTTGCCGTGGCTGGGCTACACGAGCTTCGCGTTGCTGCTGGGCGAGTGGGCATGGTGGGTGATCCCGCTGTTCGCAGCGGGGCTGTATCCAATGACCAACAGTCGACTTCGATAGTCCTGAGAGTTCTGCCCCGGTGAACGCCTTCACGCACGCAAGACTTCGATCGAGCCTGGAGCAACTGGCGATTCGACCGTCACAAGACATCTACGCCGAACTCCATGCGGCATACTTGGAACCTCACCGGCACTACCACGGACCACACCACATCGACCAATGTCTTGCCCAATTCGATAGCCACCGTGTCCTCGCGATACACCCGGCGGAGATCGAGATCGCGCTATGGTTCCACGACGCGATATACGACACGCGGCGCAATGACAACGAACGGCGTAGTGCCGATTGGGCCAAGTACTATCTCGAAAGCGAGCACGCCGATTGCCATTCCGTCGAGCGCATTCAGGCGCTGATCATGGCAACGCGGCACAGCGCACTCGTCAGCGATCTCGACCAGCAACTGCTCGTCGACATCGATCTCGGAATTCTGGGCCAGCCGCCCGACGTGTTCGAACGCTATGACAACGACATACGTCGGGAATACCATTGGGTACCGTGGCCGCGGTACGTCGAGGGGAGAGTGTCGGTGTTAGGTGCGTTCCTGGAGCGGGCGCGGATCTATTCGACGGCCACCTTCGTCGATCGATACGAAGCGCAGGCGCGGCTGAACATCGCCAACGCGATCGAGAGACTCGAACACGCCCCGGATCGAGGTAACTCAAATGTGTAGGAACATCAGGACCCTATTCAATTTCGACCCACCGGTGACCGATGCGGAGATTCACGCCGCTGCACTGCAGTTCGTCCGCAAGGTCAGTGGATTCAACAAACCGTCAAAGGCCAATGAGGCAGCGTTCTTGTTCAGCGTAGATGAAATCGCACGGATCTCTTCGGACCTGTTGAAGTCGCTCGAGACCAACGCGCCGCCAAAGAATCGGGCTGAAGAGATCGCACGGGCGCGCGCCAAAGCAGCAAAACGGTTTGGTGCATCGCCTACCGCTGCCGAACGCGCGTGATGTGATGGATCTCCCCAGCGACATGGTAGCGCCGGAATGCAGCGATCTATCGGGCCGCGTCGCACCGTTCGTCGATCGCGATCGCTGCGAAGGCAAGTCCGATTGCGTTCGCGTTTGTCCATTCAACGTGTTCGAAATCGGCATGTTGACGAAACCCCAACGCCGCCAGCTGTCGCTGGTTGGCCGCGCCAAGGCCTGGGTACACGGCTACAAGCAGGCGTTCATCGTCAATCCGCTCGACTGTCATGCGTGTCAGTTGTGCGTGGCGGCGTGCCCTGAACATGCGCTGCGGCTTGCACCGCTCTCGAACGCACCCGAGCACGCTCCATGAGCGATTCCGCACTGACACGCGCAAAACTCGCTCCGGAGCATCTGCTCGAACTGCGTGCGGCAAAGCAGACGTTGGAAAGTCCGCGTTTTTCAATTCAGGCGCTGAATCTCATCGGCGTTCCAATTGAACTGGGCATCACGCATTTGCCTGTGGACTGGCGCGAAAAGATCCTGTCGATCAGCCGGGTCGCGCTGGAACGCGCGGCAGATATCGCGTTGTGGAGCATCGACGCGTCACGACCCCGCGCGGCGAACGAGTTGCTTCACAAACTCGCCGCCACCGGCACGGGTGCCGCCGGCGGCGCGTTCGGCGCATCGGCGCTGGTGCTGGAGCTACCGCTTTCGACCACCGTCATGTTGCGCTCGATTGCCGACATCGCGCGCGCCGAAGGCGAGGACCTTCACTCTGCCGACGCAAAGCTCGCTTGCCTGTCGGTATTTGCCTTCGGGGGTCGTGCAAAGTCTGATGACGCGACCGAGTCGGCCTACTACCTGGCGCGCCTGAGTCTCGCGAATGCGGTCGCCGAAGCCGCGCACCATCTCATGTCGAAACACGCTGTGAAGGGTGCCGCGCCGCCGCTGATCAATCTCATTCAGCGAATCGCGGCGCGCTTCAGTCTGCAGGTATCGGAGAAAGCAGCGGCGCAGGCGGTGCCGATCATCGGCGCAGCCGGCGGCGCGGTGCTGAACTGGCTCTTCATCAGCCACTATCAACAGATGGCGAAAGGCCATTTCACGATCCGAAAGCTGGAGCGTATGTATTCGCCCGAGCTGATCGAGTCCGTTTACCGGGAAGCCTAAGCGTAGTGACAAACTCATGAACCAAGCCGATCTCACGGTCGAACGCATCGATGAAGCGTCGAACGCGCTGATGACGAACCTGTTCGAGCTCTATCTCCACGACATGGCTGAATGGTTTCTGTTCGACACCGATGACGCCGGCCACTACGGCTACGACATGTCGAAACACTGGCAGCGCGGCGACGAAGTCTACATCGCACGCTGTGCCGGCAAACTTGCCGGGTTCGCGCTCGTTGCATCGGCGAAGCCGTTTCTCGATGACGATGACGGATTCGACGTCGAAGAATTCTTCGTAATTCGCCGCTACCGCCACACCGGTACCGGCGAAATGCTCGCAAACGCGATCTGGAATACGCACTCCGGACGGTGGCTGGTTCGCGTCTACGAAGGCAACCTCCCAGCGATTCCGTTCTGGCGCAAGATCGTCTCGCGCTATGCGAGAGGCGCCCACACCGAAGAACGGCGGATCGTGAACGGCAAGGCCTGGGCGTACTTTCATTTCCAAAGCAACGCGGTGGAGTCGTGATGATCGGGGGCCTCGTAATCTGCTCTCTGCTCACTCGCCCCCTGACGCGACTCGACATGTGACCAGTCGTCGTCGACGAAGCTCTTTTCGAATGCGTCTGCGTAAGCAGGGTATCAATCGAGAATCGCCATTTCGCGGTCCACTTTCCTCCACGTCGGCCATGAGCGTAGCGCGAGATGCCGCCACTGGCGCTCCCTGATACGCTCATCGCGCCGCACTTCTGGACGCCGAGATGAATCGCGTGTTGTTCGTCTGCACGGGAAATATTTTTCGCAGCCTCGCCGCAGAGTATGCGCTGCGCGAAACCCTGCGCGGCAGTGGCCGCGAATTGGTGGTCGAATCGGCCGGCACCGAGGATTTTCCGCACGTCGTCAAACCAAATGTCGCACGCTACCTGCTGACCAGAGGTCTAGACGTACGCGCACACCGGCGCAGGACGCTGACACCACAGATGCTCGACCAGTCTTCACGGGTGATTGCGATGAGCACGGAGCACATCGACACGCTGCGCGGTCGGTACAACTACGGACATGCGGAATTGTTCACTACCGCATGCGGACTCGCAGACGAACCATTACCGGACGTTGACGAGGCCGTCCCCGATTACGCAACGAATCCGGCCGCGGTCGAAGCGCATGTGCGCGCAATCATCGACCGGATCATCGACTTGACGCCGATGCTGGCGGATAGACTCGGATAGGCACGATCGATGATCTCGAGAGTCACGGAGTCGATATGAAGCACGCGGGGGCCGCCACACTGGCGCAACTAGATGATCTACTTCGCGAAGTGCGCAAGCGTCCACAGTTGCGTGAACGAACGCCCGGTTCGTTCTATGTCAAATCGAGAGGCTACCTGCACTTCCATGAAGATCCGGCCGGTATCTTCGCCGACGTCAAACTCGATTTCGTCGAGTTCACGCGCCTGCGCGCCACAACGCGCACGGAGCAGCGCGCGTTGGTCTCGAAGATCGACAAATCGTTGCTGTCACTCTGCTGAAATACTTCGGATGGCGCGCCTCCACAGCTTCGCGCCGATCGTCAGCGAATCCGCACGGACGCTGATTCTTGGCACGATGCCGGGAACGGCATCACTGCGCGCGCAGCAGTATTACGCACATCCACGCAACGCATTCTGGGGGATTCTCGCAGAGCTGCTCGACTTCGATCCGTGCCTCGAATACCCCAGGCGCGTGCGGCATCTCGTCGATGCCGGGATCGCGGTGTGGGACGTGTTGCGTTCGTGCGAGCGACACGGCAGCCTCGATGCCAGGATCACGCCGACATCGATCGTCGCGAACGACTTCGGCCGATTCTTTGCACGGCACCAGCAGATCTCGAAGGTCTGTTTCAACGGTGCGGCGGCCGAGGTGTTCTATCGCCGTCACGTGCTACCCGGATTGGCTTGCGCACGGACCATGCGTTATGTTCGCTTGCCTTCGACGAGTCCCGCCAACGCATCGATCCCGGTGCCGGAAAAGGCGCGAATCTGGCGTCGCGAGGTACTACACAACGATACCGCTCGCGGCGTAATCTAACCGCCCCTCCGTGAGACCAAGGACACCGCCATGCCCAGATACGTCATCGAAAGAGACATTCCCCAAATCGGCTCCGCCGAGCGGGAAGCGCTTCGCGAGGCCGCCCAGAAATCCAACGGTGTGCTGGCAGAAATGCAAGCCGAAAAGAAAGCCATTCAGTGGGAACATTCTTACGTGGCCGGCGACAAGACCTTCTGCATCTATCACGCCGGCAGCGAAGCACTGATTCACGAGCACGCCAAGCGCAGCGGCTTTCCGGCAACGAAGATCACGCCGGTACGAAAGATGATCGACCCGGCGACCGCGGAAGCCTGAAGCGCTTGGCCCCTTCGGATCGCCGCAAGGAACTGATCCGCGCGTACAAAGAGACGCCGAAGCAATGCGGCGTCTATCGCGTGTACAACATGGTCAGCGGCAAATCGCTCGTCGGCGCGTCACGCGATATCCGGGCGCGGCTGAACCGGCATCTGGCCGAGTTGAAACTCGGCATCCATCCGAACAAGCCTTTGTTGGGCGATTGGCAGCAACTGGGGGCGGAGGCGTTCGTTTTCGAAACGCTGGATAGCCTCGAACCGACGGACAACGCCGCGTACGACCCGAAGGACGATCTCGCAGTACTGGAAGCACTATGGCTCGACAAACTGCAACCCTACGGGGACGCGGGTTACCACGAGCCCGGGAAGCGCGTGTAGCGCGAGCAGTGGTTGGTCCGAGCCGAAAATATCGACCGCTTACCGCGACGCACCGGCGCAAGCCGATACCCGTGCGGTAAGGGTCCAAGGTCGAGCCGGGCTCACCGGAGCGAGCCTCGTTTCGAATCGCAGATCGGCGGGCGACCTGCTTATGGTTCTGGTGTTACCAGCGTCCGCCGCCGGCGCGGCCGCCGCGATCGCCGCCGCGGTCTTTCGCCGGACGATCCTTGGCTTCGTTGACCTTCAGCCGACGACCGTCGACTTCTTTGTCATTGAGCGCGCTGATGGCGTCGTTTGCCGACTGGTCTTCCATCTCGACGAAACCGAAGCCGCGCGAACGGCCGGTGTCGCGATCGGTGATGACGGTGGCGGAACGAACTTCGCCATGAGCCGCGAACAGCTGCTCCAGGTCGCGATCCGTGGTGCCCCAGGACAGATTTCCAACATAGATCTTCTTCACTAATTTACTCCGCGTCCGGATTGTCCGGACCTCACAAGGTGCTTAGGCGCCCGCTCAACGCAATGGCCTGCACAGGTTAAGTACTCGCCACGGCAGATGCCGCAACGACCGCTTCGAAACGGATTCGATGACCGACTTGCTAACGTAAGATGTGAAACTTAGAGGGGAAATCGGGGCGGGTCAGTTCCTAGGCGGATCGCAGGCTACACTATGCCATCGGCGAATGCCAGCAGCATGATTGGGCTCGGTCCATGTCGAAGACGACAACACGCAGCGATCCGACAGCAGAAGAGCTTTCCCGCGGGCACCGATGGTTCGCGATCGAAGCCAACAATCGGGCGTGGGATCTCGCCACACGATCGTCGCGCAGTACCGCCGAAGACGACGAGATGCTCAATGCCGCGCATGCCGCCGCACTGCACTGGGCTGCGGTTGGCAACGAGTTGAACGACGCCCGCGCGAAGATGCTGCTCGCCCATGTCCATGCATTCGTTGGCAACGGCGCGCTCGCGCAACGCTACGCCCGCGCGAGCCATTCATACCTCACCGCAATCGACAGCCCCGATTGGGAAATCGCCTTCTCACATGCAGTGATGGCTCATGCAGCCGCCTCGGCAAACGACACATCCACTCACCGCAAACATTATGCAGCCGCGCGTGCCGCAGCCGATGCGATCGCAGGTGATGAAGATCGCGCAATCTTCGAGGCCACTTTCATACGCATCCCCACGCCATGACTGAGCCGGCCCTGGCCGCCTGCGGCTTACGGCGCCGCCGGGCAACACTCGACGACGGCGTCACGAACGGGACAGAATGCGCACGTTTTCATGGAAGAGAGACAAACGCTTGAGTGGATCGCACGGACCGCGCACCTTCAAACCGGCGCGTGTTCTCCTGCTGTTGGCGGCCACCCTCGCATTTTCGACGGCAAGCCGGGCCGACACGCCGGGAAAGGCCGAGCCCGTGAAGGCCGACGCCGTGCTGGTGTACAAATCCGAGCGTCTGTTGATGCTTTTGCGTTCCGGTAGAATCATCGCGCACTTCCCCATTTCACTCGGCAAGAACCCGATCGGACCGAAAACGCATGAGGGTGACGCACGCACACCGGAAGGCCGCTACTACCTGGATTGGCGCAATCCCAATAGCCGGTTCTACCGATCGCTACACATCTCCTACCCGAATCCACACGACGTGGCCCAGGCGCAACACACAGGCATGGCCCCCGGCAGCATGGTGATGATCCACGGCTCGCCCAACGACCCAATACAGGCTCGGCTCTCCTGGGACGACTGGACCGATGGCTGTATCGCCGTCAGCAACGCCGCGATGGACACGATCTGGAGCGCCGTCGATGACGGTACCTTGATCGTGATTCGGCCCTGAGTTGGATACCTCGGTCGAACTGTTCGAAACGTTCGACGACGCCGGAGAGCCCCTGGGTCTGGTGCCGCGCCACGACGTACACCGGCGTGGACTCTGGCATCGCGCAAGTAACGTGCTGCTGTTCGACCCCGACGGCCAACTCTATCTGCAGCGACGCGCGGCCGGCAAAGACGTCTGGCCAAACGCCTGGGATCTGAGCGTCGGCGAACATCTGCAGCCCGGCGAATCCTTCGAGCAGGCCGCGCATCGCGGCCTTGCCGAAGAGCTTGGGGTCCGGGACGTCTCGTTGAGTTCCATCGGAAAGGTCGTCCGGGGCTGCATCGAAATTCCGGAGTTCGATATTCGGGACCGCGAGTTGCAGCAGACCTTTCACGGTGTTTACGACGGCGCCATCGTTGCCGACCCGGAAGAAGTCGCCGATGTGAAGCGGATGTCACTCGCTGCGCTCGCGGCTGCCATCGCGGCGAATCCCGATCATTTCACGCCGTGGCTGCGATCGCGGCTGCGATCGCTCGGTTGGGGCTGACCATGCGGATCTGGGTGGACGCCGACGCATGTCCGAATGTGATCAAGGACATCCTCAACCGAGCTGCCGAGCGAACGCAGGTGCCGATGACGTTGGTCGCGGGTCAGCCGACTCGAACACCACGATCGCGTTGGGTGACGGCAGTGACCGTTTCGAGCGGCTTCGACGCCGCGGACGACGCCATCATCGAGCGGATGGCGGCGGGTGATCTGGTGGTGACCGCCGACATTCCGCTCGCCGCACGCGCGGTGGAAAAAGGCGGAACTGCGCTGAACCCGCGCGGCGAGTTCTACACCGTCGAGAACATCCGGGAGCGGCTCGCAATGCGCGATCTGATGGCGACGTTGCGCGATGCGGGGTCGCTGTCGGGCGGCCCGCCGCCTCTCGGTCATGTCGAGCGCCAGGCATTCGCCAACGCACTGGATCGATTCCTCGCGAAACACTCACAATCACCGCAACAGTAGCAGCAACAACAACGGCAGCGCCGTCGTCGGCTCAATCGATGAAGCGCCTGGTCAGATTCTCGTAAGCATCGATGCGTCGATCGCGAAAAAATGGCCAGCCGACCCGCTGCGCGCCGACCAGCGACAGGTCGAGCTCACAGACGATGACTTCCTCGCGGTCGCTGGACGCCCGCACCACAACCGATCCGTCGGGCGCCGCAATGAAGCTCTGGCCCCAGAACCGGATACCGCCGACACCGGTCGGATCCGGCTCGAAGCCGGTGCGATTCACCGCGACCACATAGCAGCCGTTGGCGATCGCATGGGCGCGCTGCACGGTTTCCCAGGCATCGTGCTGAGCGAGATTGACGTCCTCGCGCTCTTCGGGGTGCCAGCCGATCGCCGTCGGATAGAACAACATCTGCGCCCCGGCGAGCGCAGTGAGGCGCGCCGCTTCGGGATACCACTGATCCCAGCACACCAATACGCCGAGCGCACCGGCGCGCGTCGGAAATGCCTTGAAGCCCAGATCTCCCGGCGTGAAGTAGAATTTTTCGTAATAGCGGGGATCGTCCGGAACGTGCATCTTGCGATACTTGCCGACATAACCGGCATTGCCGTCGAGTACTGCAGCGGTGTTGTGATACAGACCGGGCGCGCGTGCTTCAAACAGGCTCGCGATCAATGTGATGTCGAGCTCTTCCACGAGCCGCGCCAGCGCCTCGGTCGTTGGCCCCGGCACCGCCTCGGCGAGCGCGAAGTGCACGGCGTTCTCCTCCTGGCAGAAGTAGCGGCTGCGAAACAGCTCCGGCAGACACACCAACCGTGCCCCCTTCGCCACCGCGTCACGGATGCCGTCAATCGCACGCGCGAGATTATCGTCGGGCACATCAGACATCTGCATCTGCACCAGTCCAACCGACACCACACTCGGCGACGCGCGTCCCGATTCAGCCGGCATCATCGTTCACCGCTGCAGGCGTCGCGTCCGTGAAATCGGTGGCGCAATATGTCGTTTCGTTAAATCGCTTCTGGTAGTCATTGAGGATCCGCATGCCGATATTCGGACGCACTTCGTCGGCGTCGATCTTCTGCCGCACCAGTTCGCTCATGCGTCGGTTCAGATCGTTCGGGAAATACTGCACCTGCGCGAGCATCTCGTGCACCGACATGCCGGGAATCACCTTCTCGATCCAGAAGTTGCCGGTCTCCTCGTCGTCCGCGTAGACATGCACTTCGGGCAATCGCCCGAACAGGTTGTGTGCGTCACCGAGAATGTCCTGATACGCGCCGACGAGAAATATGCCGAGGTAGTACGGTTCGCCCTTGCGCAACGTGTGCAATGGCAGATGACTGCGGTCTTCGAGTGACGAGACGTATTCGGCCACCTTGCCGTCGGAATCGCAGGTCAGATCGACAACCACCGCGCGGCGATCGGGACGTTCATGCAGCCGCTGCAATGGCATGATCGGAAACAACTGGCGGATCGCCCAGTGATCGAGCATCGAGTGGAACACGGAGAAATCGCACAAGTACAGATCCGTCAGCAGCGCTTCGAGTTCGGCCTGCACCGGCGGTGGCGTTTCGGGATTCGCCGCGACGAGACCGTCGAGAATTTCCCGGCACGCGCCCCAGTACAATGTTTCCAAGGTTGCGAGTTGTTCGAGCTCCAGAAAGCCGAGACGAAACACCGTGTCCGCCTCGGCGCGCGCTTCCTGCGCGTCGTGAAAGGCTTCGAGCAGTTCGCCTACATTGTCTTCGGCATTTCGCGCCTCCTCCAGCGCCGCCAGCATGCGTTGCACGAGACCGTCGCGGCTGGTGGGCAGCGGTTGCGCGACGTCGAGCGCATGTCCATGCGCGCCGAGCACGGGCACCACCAGCACCGAATGATGTGCGGTGATCGCGCGGCCGCTTTCGGAGATCAATACCGGCTCGGGTACGTCGCGTGACGCGCAAATCTCCTGCACCGAGAAAACCACCGCGTTCGCATATTCCTGCAGGCTGTAGTTGATCGCCGATTCGTCGGCACCAACGCCCCCGCCGTAATGCACACCGAGGCCGCCCCCGACATCGAGACAGCGTACCGTGACGCCGCGATGGTGCAGATCGGCATACACCTGCGCGACTTCCTTGACCGCCTGCTTGAGCACCTGAATCTCGGTGATCTGACTGCCTAGATGAAAATGCAGCAATTCGAGCCGATCCGACATACCACGCCGTTCGAGTTCCTTTACCAGACGTACCAGTTCCGGCACCGTGAGGCCGAACTTCGAACGCTCGCCCCCCGACTCGAACCAACGGCCCGCACCGCGCGTCGCGAGCTTCACCCGGACCGCCAGCCGGGGCACCTGATTCGCCCGGTCCGCGAGCGTCATCAACTGTTCGAATTCGGTGTACTTCTCGATGATCGGCAACACGCGTTGACCGAGCAGTTGCGCCGACAGAATCAGCGACAGGATGACGCGGTCCTTGACGCCGTTGCACAACAACAGCCGGTCGTCGCCGATGTGCGGCAGCGCCGCAATCAGCTCGGTCTTCGATCCGCACTCGAGGCCCAGACCGTACGCCTTGCCGGCGTCGAGCACCTCTTCGACGACTTCGTGCAACTGGTTGACTTTTATTGGATAGATCGCCTGATAAGGGCTGCCGTACCCCGCATCGACAATCGCCGCGTCGAACGCTTCGACCAACCGTCGCACTCGGGCGCGCAGCACGTCCTGAAAGCGCACCAACATCGGTGGCACCACGTCGCGAGCGGCCGCGGCTCGCACGACTTCGAGAATGTCGATCGACAGATCGTTGTCGAGCAGCGGTTTGACCGCCGCGTGACCTGCCTCGTTGACGAAATAAAAACCATCGGCCCACGCACGTACCGCGTAGAGCTCCTCGGCACTGTCGACCGACCAGGCGCCGGGATTCGATGACGCCCCATTGTCCTCTGTCATGTCGTGCTCCCGGTCCCTGGCAAGCGTGCGGTGATCACTGGCCGAGCACGCTGGCGAACACCAGCGGTGCGACGATACTCGCGTCCGACTCGATAATGTATTTGGGCGTATCGGCGGCCAGTTTGCCCCACGTGATCTTCTCGTTGGGCACCGCGCCGGAGTACGAGCCGTAGCTCGTCGTGGAATCGCTGATCTGACAGAAGTAAGCCCACAGCGGAATGTCCTGCATCAGCAGGTCCTGGCGCAACAGCGGTACCACGCAGATCGGGAAATCGCCGGCGATGCCGCCGCCAATCTGAAAGAAGCCGATCGATGCGTCGGCCGACACCTGCCGATACCACTGCGCCAACCGGATCAGGTATTCGATTCCGCCACGCACCGTATGCACGTTCTTGATATCGCCATCGATCACGCGCGCCGCGAAAATGTTGCCGAGCGTCGAGTCTTCCCAGCCGGGCACGAAGATCGGCAGGTCGCGTTCGCAGGCCGCGTGCAACCACGAGTCCTTCTCGTCGATCTGAAAGCTTTCGTCGAGCTTGCCGGAGCGGAGCAGCCGGTACATGAACTCGTCGGGAAAGTACCGCTCGCCTGCCCGCTCGGCGGCGCGCCAGTCTTCGACGATCGCCCGCTCGATACGTCGAATGGCCTCTTCTTCCGGAATGCAGGTATCGGTGACGCGATTCAAGTGTCGCGCCAGCAGGTCTGCTTCCTGTTGCGGCGTCAGTTCACGATAGTGCGGCACCCGCACGTAGTGATCGTGCGCCACCAGATTGAACAGATCCTCTTCGAGATTCGCGCCGGTACAACAGATCCCGTGAATCTTGTCGCGTCGAATCATTTCGGCGAGCGACAATCCGAGCTCCGCAGTGCTCATTGCACCCGCGAGCGTCACGAACATCTTGCCGCCCTGATCGATGTGGCGCGTGTAACCGTCGGCTGCATCCATCAATGCTGCGGCGTTGAAGTGCCGGTAGTGATGGCGCATGAACTCGCTGACGTTGCCCATCGAATGCTCCGGTACCACAAAGGCCGCACAGCTTACGTGCTGAGCAAAGTCCGATCAATTGACCCGGTCGCGCTGACGCCGTCGCGCGTTATGCCATTGCGACTTGCACGGGAATTTGCTGCGTCAAACAATGGAACGTGCCGAGGCCGACGACGAGCGCCCGGGAGTCGATCGGAACGACGCGGCGTGTCGGAAAGCAGTCGGTCAACACCGCGATCGCACGGGCATCCTGCGGGGCGTCGAATACCGGCAGCACGACGACGTCGTTGCCGATGTAAAAGTTCGCATAGCTCGCCGGCAGTCTGCCGCCGGCGCCGAGCACCGGGTCCGGCAGCGGCAGTTCGATGATCGTCAGCGCGCGCCCACCGGTGAGCCGCAGTCGCCGCAATCGCTCGAGATTCTCTGCGAGCGGCGCGTGGTTCGGATCATCCGGATTCGGCTCGACAACACTCACCACCGTCACCTCGTCGACAAAACGCGTGAGATCGTCGATATGGCCATCGGTGTCGTCGCCGACGATGCCGTCGCCGAGCCACTGCACGTCGGGTGTGCCGAAGAATCGCGCAAGCATCGCTTCGATGTCGGCGCGGTCCAGCTGCGGATTACGGTTCGGGTTCAGCAGACACTGCTGTGTGGTCAGTAGTGCGCCCGCGCCATTGACCTCGATCGATCCACCTTCGAGCACGCGTTCGATGCGGACCGTCCTCACGCCGATCACATCGGCCATGCGTCGCGCCGCCGCATCGTCGGCATCGTAGGGACGATACTTCGTGCCCCACGCGTTGAAACGGAAATCGAGTGCCACGAGTTCGTCGTCGGCGTCATACGCGAAGATCGCGCCGTGATCGCGACACCATGCGTCGTTGGTTTCGATCAAGTGGAATCGAAGCCGTTCGGGCGCGACGGTACCGCTGAATCGCTTCGCGACCACTGCGCGATGCGCCGCATCCAGCACGTTGATGTGCACCGTTTCGCCTTCGGCCAACGCGACCACCGCATCCGCCAACGCGGCTTCGGCTTCGGCAAGACATCCCGGCCACGTTTCACGATTGTGCGGCCACGACAACCAGGTACCCTGGTGTGGTGCCCACTCCGGCGGCATGCGATAACGGCCAATCGACTTCGGCATCAGGACTCCTTCACGACGCACCACACATTGTACCGACCCCGCCGGCCGCACCGCGACGCGCCGCGATGATTGCGCGCGAGCCTTGTCGATACCCCAACGGGCAGGGTACGGCGCGATGAGCCACCCTCTCAATCGGGCCCATTCGAACGCGCGACAGCGCGCTCAATAACCGGCACCATTGGCCTTGGGCGCAATTCAGGAACCCAGCCGAGCATGACCCTGTTCTTTAAATTGCTGATAGGCCATGCGTTGGCCGATTTCGTACTCCAATCCGATACCATGGCACGAGCAAAGAACCGGCACAGCGATTTCGCCGCCAATGCCGGTCCCAATTTCCCATCCTGGTACTACTGGCTTGGTGCGCACGCATTGGTGCATGGAGGCGCGGTGTATCTGTTCACCGGAAGCGCGATACTCGGGCTGATCGAAGTGGTGCTGCACTCGGCCATCGATTTCGCCAAGTGCGAGCGCCGGATCGGTTTCCATCAGGATCAGGCCCTGCACGTGATATGCAAAGTCGCGTACTGCTTTTTCGTCTGACGGGTTCCTTTTGACGGACGGTCGCGATGAATATCGTCGGCATCGACCACATATATCTCACAGTCAGCGACTTCGCGCACTCGGAAGCGTTCTACGACATTGTGATGGAATCGCTCGGCTTCAAGAAATCCGATGAGTGGTTGCACGACCAACCGCATGCGCACTATCTGCGCCCAACGCTGCAGATCTCGCTGCGCCCGGCGCGCAGCAATACAAGACACGATCCATACTCGCCCGGCCTGCATCATCTGTGTCTGCAGGCGGAAACCAGAGTCGATGTCGACACCGCCTACCGTTCACTGAAGTCGCTCGGAATCGAGGCCACCCCACCCGAGCTGTACCCCGAGTACAACCCGGAGTACTACGCTACGTTTTTCGAAGATCCGGACGGCATTCGTCTCGAAATCGTCGCTCGCACCGGCACGCGTCGATCCCTGGCCGAGCACTGGCAGGAGTTCTCGACATTTCTGAATCCATGGGCGCCATGAACCGTCGCGACCGCTCAACCGGCGAGCGGATCTTTCACGTCAGCGAATCATCCGACATCGAACGCTTCGAACCGCGCGCAGATCCGCAAGGCCGATTGCGTGTCTGGGCGATTGGCGACTCGCGCCTGCAGAACTATCTGCTGCCACGCGATTGTCCGCGCGTGACCTACTATGCAACCGCAACCACGACAGCTGCGGATCGGCGCACCTACTTTTCAGTTTCGGACACCCAGTCGGTGGTTGCGATCGAACAGGCGTGGTTCGAGGCGGCGAGGACCACGCGGTTGCACGTCTACGAATTCGACGCGACCCAGTTCGCGCTCGAGGATGCGATCGCCGCCTACTACGTGTGTCTTCGCGAGACCACGCCGATCGCGCAACACGCGGTGTTGGATCCATCAAAGGAACTGTTCAGGCGCAACGTCGAACTGCGCGTTTTGTCTTCGCTGTGGCCGCTGCGCGATGCCATCGCTGTCTCGAGCCTCGCGTTTTCGATGGTCCGCATGCGCAACGCAGCCCCTCGCAGCTCTGACGAGCCGCAAGTGACCGGAGTACCATGGCCGCCGGACCCAGCGGAGCACGGCACATGATCCTCGATCACCTGACGATTTCGGTTTCCGATTTCGAACGCGCAAAAGCCTTTTATCAGAGCGCGTTGAAGCCGCTCGGTATCACGATGCTCGCCGAGTTCAGCGGCTTCGCCGGCATGGGCGCAGACCGACCGCAGTTCTGGTTTGCGCAGGGTGACGTGGGTGTGCACAAGACACATATCGCATTCGCCGCCACATCGCGTGCGCAGGTGGATGATTTCTATAGAACGGCGATGGCCGCAGGCGCCAAGGACAACGGCAAACCCGGCGTCCGGGAGATGTACCACCCCAACTACTATGGCGCGTTCGTATTGGATCCCGACGGCTACAACGTGGAAGCCGTCTGCCACGCAGCCTCATGAACGTTCATGTACTCGAACACGCGATGCTCGAAATCCGCCCCGGGCAGGAACAGGCGTTCGAGGCCGCATTCGCGAAGGCGCAGAAGATCGTCAGCGCCTCGCGCGGCTACATCTCGCACCGGCTCGATCGTTGCGTCGAACATCCCAGCCGCTACCTGTTGCTGGTGGAATGGACGAATCTCGAAGCCCATACCATCGGCTTTCGCGAATCGGGGGACTATCAGCAGTGGAAAGCATTGCTGCATCACTTCTACGATCCGTTCCCAACGGTTTTGCACTTTTGCAATGTGTACTCCCCGATCGAAGATCCGATAGATGCGATCGATGACTAAACATCTGCTCACACCTGGCGCTTGGATTGGCCGGGGCAGCTTCCTCGAGAAAGGTCAATCGCTCGGCACGACGATCGAATGTACATTCGACGTTGCATCCGAGCAGGTCGGCACGCACATCAAAGGGGAGTTGTCTTTGCGCGACGGCAATGCCCGCCATCCGTTTGCAGTGTGGATCACACCGAACGACACCGGTACCTACGATGTCGCCGCACGGTTCGGCACGGCGAATCTCGAAGGCACCGCGAAGATGGAGAGCTATCCGAATCTGGGCATGCTGTGGGGAACGCGGGGCGAAATCCAGGTGTCCTGCGCACTGTTCGATCTAAGCGCGGGCCGTGGCTTCCGCGGTTTCAGCCGCTCGCAAAAGACCCAGTTGACGTGGGAAATGGTGCTGCGCGAGGAGCGTCTGACGACCACCGCAAGCAATGTCGTGACCCTCGGCGCCGGTAAGAAGCGAAAGTAGGCCAAAGACCATCGCCACCCGACAACAACCCATGATGCGCGTCTATGGCGATCTGCGTTCCGGCAACTGCTACAAGATCAAGCTGCTGCTGGCGCACCTGGATATGCCGTATGAATGGACGCACACCGACATCATGCGCGGCGAGACGCGTACGCCGACGTTTCTCGCCCGCAATGTGAACGGTCGAATTCCATTGCTCGAACTTCCAGACGGCCGCTACCTGGCGGAATCGAACGCGATCTTGAACTTTCTCGCGAGCGCCACCGCGCTGCTGCCGGACGACGCGTGGACGCGCGCACAGATTCTGCAGTGGCAATTCTTCGAGCAGTACAGCCACGAACCCTACATCGCGACCGCGCGCTACATCGCCGTGTATCTCGGGTTGCCGGATGCGCGCCGCGCCGAATACGAAGCCAAGCAGACTGGCGGCCATGCGGCGCTGCAAGTCATGGAGTCGCACCTGGAGAACCTCGAATATCTCGTTGGCGAGCGCTTCACGATTGCCGACATTTCGCTGTACGCCTACACACACGTCGCCGACGAAGGGGGCTTCTCGCTGGCGCCGTATCCCGCGGTCAATCGCTGGCTCGCGCGCGTCGCCTCGCATCCGCGGCACGTGACGATGGCCGACGGATGATCAGTCAGGTGCGCGCGACGGCCAGAAACACCGTATAGCGACGCTCGCCGCGCGGAATCTCGAAACAGGTGCTGAACTGCACGTCTCCAAAGCCGACCGTTCGCAACGCAGTCTCCAGCGCGTTTCGATCGAAGCCGTGATGCACCGCCACGTCAGCACCATGAAACGATCCATCCTCGGCGTCGAGGTCCGCGATGCACAGGCAACCGCCTGGCCGCAATAGCGCGCGCAATTTATCCAGTAGCGAGGTCGTGTCGGGGACGTGATGCAAGGTCATCATCGAATAGATGAGGTCGAAGCGTTCCACCGGTAGCGGGTCAATCGTCAGGTCCAATGGACGCACGGTCATCTGATCGGCGCAGTGCGCAGCAATTTTTGCCCGCGCGACGTCGAGCATCCCGATTGAGTTGTCGGTCAGAACGATCGGTCCCAACGCATCGGCCAGTTCAAACGAGAGCAGTCCGGTGCCCGCGCCATACTCCAGCGCTCTCATATCCGATGACAATTTCACTCGGGCGCGAATCGCCGCCGCAACTTCCTCCGCGCGGCGACGCTTGCCGGGATCCTCGTCCCACGTCGCGGCGCGTGCATCGAAACTGCCGCCTCCCGCCACGCCCATCAGCCGCGACCGGTTGGCACTTCGTTGAACGGCACGCCCTTGTCGACGCGCACATCCTGCGGTAGTCCAAGGACGCGTTCGGCGAGGATATTCAGGAGGATCTCATCGGTTCCGCCGGCGATCCGGCCGCCCGGCGATGCCATGAACGTCAGCTGGATCAATCCAGCCGCCTCAGCCATTTCCGGGTCGTTGACCGCGCCGGCCATCTCGAGCAGGTCCATACAGAACGACGCCATGTCCTGCGTCTTCGGCGCGCCGACCGCTTTGCCGATCGAGTTTTCCGGGCCCGGCGTCTGGCCGCGCGACAGCGCCGTCATGGTGCGGTAGCCGGTGTACTTGAGGCCGGCTTCTTCCACGTACCAGTTCGCCAATCGCGCCCGAACGGCGCGGTCCTCGATCGCCGGTCGATCGTCGATCAAGACTTTCTGCGCGAGCTTGTAGGCGAGATTGAAATTGACCCCGGCGCCGCCTGCGCCGATCGATGCGCGCTCGTTCATCAGTGTGGTCAACGCCACCTGCCAGCCCTGGCCTACCGCACCAAGGCGCTGCGAATCCGGAATCCGCACGTCGGTGAAATACACTTCGTTGAAATTCGCCCCTCCGGAAATCTGTTTAATCGGCTTGATCTCGATGCCGGGCGACTTCATATCGAGGAAGAAATACGTCAGGCCTTTGTGCTTCGGTACGGTCGGATCGGAACGCGTCACGAGAATGCCCCAGTCGCTATAGTGCGCGCCGGACGTCCAGATCTTCTGGCCGTTGACGATCCATTCATCGCCGCGCTTTTCCGAGCGGGTTCGCAGTGCCGCCAGGTCGGAACCACCCGCCGGCTCACTGAACAACTGGCACCAGATTTCTTCGCCGCTCGCAAGCTTCGGCAAATGGCGTTTCTTCTGCTCGTCGCTGGCGTAGCTCATCAACGTGGGCGCCGCCATGCCCTGACCGATCGTGAAAATACTCTGCGGCGTTTCGTACTTGCCTTCTTCCTGACCCCAGATCACCTGTTCCATCGCGCTCGCGCCTCGGCCGCCGTACTCCTTCGGCCAGCGCAGACACGCCCAACCCGCATCGAACTTGCGCTTCTGCCAGAGTTTTGCCTTACCGATGTAGTCGAGTCGATCGAGTTCGCTCGCGCTCGGCGTATTGGCCTTCAGCCAGGTGCGTGCTTCGTCGCGAAAGGCTGCTTCGGCCGGGGTGTCGTTGAAATCCATGATGTGCTCCGGAGGTGCGTTGTGATTCGAATCAGGCGGCGTTGCTGTGTTCCACTGCAGTGATCAGCCGATCCTGCCAGAAGCCCTCGCTACCGATGTTCACCGACAGCAGCTTCGCGCGACGATAGAAGAACTGGCAATCGAACTCCCACGTGAAGCCCATGCCGCCGTGCGTCTGAATGTTTTCTTTCGATGCAAAGTAATACGCCTGAATCGCCGACACGCGGGCGGATGCCGCGGCGAGAGCGAGTTCAGCTGCATCGCTGTTCAGCGCCCACGCGCCGTAGTAGCAGTTGGAGCGCGCCAGCGTATTCTTGATGTACGCGTTGGCGAGCTTGTGCTTGATCGCCTGATAGGTCGCAATCGAGCGGCCGAACGCGTAGCGGCCCAACGCGTATTCCTTGGCTTGGTCGAGCGCGGCATCCGCCCCGCCGACCTGCTCCCACGCAAAGAGAATTGCGGCTCGATCGAGCAGCTTCTGCGTCAGCGCCCAACCTTCGCCGTCGCCGCCGAGCAGTTCTGCATCCGCACTGCGCAGCGTGATCGACGCATGCGAACGGGTCGGATCGAGCGTGGACACCGTGCTGCGTTTGACATTGCGCTGCGTCAGATCGACGAGATAACAGCTGGCTTTGTCGCCCACGCGACTCTTCGCGACAACCACGGCGAAGTGGGCAATGTCGCCGTCCGGCACCGCGAGTTTGGTACCGCGCAGCCGACCCTTAGCGAGACCAACCTTCAGGCTCTTCGGCGTCGGCCGTCCAGGACCTTCAGCGAGTGCGAATGTGCCAATCACCTCGCCGGTGGCGAGCCGAGGCAGCCAGCGCTCCTTTTGTTCCTCGTTGCCGGCGAGCAGCAGGGCTTCGGTGGCAAGGTACACCGACGACGAGAACGGTACCGGCGCAACGGCGCGCCCGAGTTCTTCGGCGATGACGCAGAGTTCGAGGTAGCCCAGCCCCAGGCCACCGTATTGCTCCGGAATCGTGGTTGCAGTCCAACCCATTTCACCGATTCCGCGCCATAGCTTCTCGTCGTACGACGCCTTGCCGTCCAGAATTTTCCGAACCGCCGCCGGCGGGCAGTTGTCCTTCAGAAATCCGTGCGCCTGCTCCCGCAGCAGGTTTTGCTCTTCGGAAAATTCGAAATTCATCGTTGTCCCCCACCCTCGTAAAAGAGTCTGTAAATCAAGCGAATTACCATTGTCCACGCTTTCGCGGTTGCCGCAACCGACCTCCGCTACTTCCCTCCTTGCTCGCTCCTTCCTCCCTCCTTCTTCCGCTCCTTGCTCGCTCCTTCCTCCCCTCCTTCCTCCTGGTCGTGCGTTGCAAACGCACACCCGCGCGAGGATCGTCCGCCGCCTTTCGCGCTACACTCCAAAACATGAACGACATGACCGAGTTTGGCTATCTGCGCGCCGCCGCCTGTGCACCCCTGGTTGCGCTGGCCGATCCGGCCGAAAATGCCACTCGCATCAGTGCAGAGTTCCACCAACTGGCCGCCGAAGGGGCGAGTGTCGTGTTGTTTCCTGAGCTGTCGATCACCGGTTACAGCTGCGAAGATCTGTTTTTCACGCAATCCCTGCTCGACGCGACCCGCGACGCACTGGATTCGTTGGTGCGAGCCACATCTGGCGCTCAGGCCGTCCTGATCGTCGGCGCGCCATGGCTGCTCGCCGACGGCCGCCTGATCAACTGTGCGTTCGTCGCGGCGCGAGGTCGCTTGTTGGGCGCCGTGCCGAAATCGGTACAGCCCAACTATGGCGAGTTTTATGAGAAGCGCTGGTTCGTCTCTGGCACCGATATCGAGCAAGCGATCGACGATGTCCGGTTCGGGACATTTGCGCTCGCAACGAATCAGTTGTTCGCAGTCGGCGCCACGCGGTTCGCAATCGAGATCTGCGAAGACCTGTGGGCGCCGGACCCGATCGGCAACCGGCACGCGCTCGCCGGCGCCGATCTGATCCTGAATCCATCCGCAAGCACCGAGCTGATCGGCAAGGCCGACTACCGGCGCAACCTCGTGCGCATGGCCAGCGGCCAACGCGTCTGCGGTTATCTGTTTGCGTCATGCGGACCGATGGAATCGACAAAAGACGTCGTATTCGGCGGCCATCTGATCGCCAGTGAAAACGGAGTGCTGCTCGCCGAATCGGAACGATTCAACCTGGCGTCCGCGCGGCTCATCGTCGAGTTCGATCGCGAAAAGGTGCGCCATGACCGTGCCTTCAACAACACGTTTGCCGCTGCGGCGCGTCCGGCGGCGTATCGGCTCATCGACACCGGTGTGACGCCCTCGCCGTTGACGACGTTGACGCGCCAATATCCGTCGCATCCATTTGTGCCCGACGACGAACACGAATTCGACGCGCGCGCGCAGGAAATTCTATCGATTCAGGCAACGGGCCTGGCACGGCGCCAGATCGCGGCGGGTTCAAAGACGCTGGTGATCGGACTATCCGGCGGACTCGACTCGACCCTGGCATTTCTCGTCTGCCTCGATGCGCTCACCAAGCGCGATCGCCCGTCGTCAACCGTGCACGCGGTGACGATGCCTGGACCGGGGACCAGTGTCGGGACGCTGAAATCGGCACGCGCGCTGGCCAAATCCGGTGGCACGACATTGATCGAAATTCCCATTGCTGCGGCCGTGAAACAACATCTGAAGGATCTGCAACACGGCCTCGAGTTGCGTGATGTCGTCTTCGAAAACGCGCAGGCGCGCGAGCGTACGCAGTTGTTGTTCAACTACGCGAACAAAGTCGACGGGATCGTCGTCGGCACTGGCGACTTGTCCGAACTCGCGCTCGGCTGGTGCACGTTCAACGCCGATCAAATGGCCAACTACAACGTCAACGCGAGCGTGCCGAAGACGATGATCAGCTATCTGGTACGCTGGTACGCGCGTCATCGGGCGACCGACGACCTCGCAAAGGTGCTCGAAACGGTGCTGAGTACACCGATCAGCCCCGAGCTGCTGCCACCCGGCGACGACGGCGCGATCAGTCAAACGACCGAATCGATCATCGGGCCGTACGAGCTGCACGACTTCTTCATGTATCACTACCTGCGCAACGGCTTCGGCCCGCGCAAGACATACGCGCTCGCTCGCGCAAGTTTCGCCGATGCCTACAGCAGTGACGAGGTGAAACGCTGGATGAAACTGTTTTTCGAGCGATTCTTCACGCAGCAGTTCAAACGCACGACCCTGCCCTCCGGACCGAAGGTGGGTACTGTCAGCCTGTCGCCGCGCGGCGACTGGCGGATGCCCGATGAAGCGAGGGCCGATGCATTGATTGCCAGCATCGACGCGCTTTGACGCAGCCGACCATGCGCGTCCTCATCGTCGGATCGATCACGCGCGACACCAATATCTACGACGGCCTCGCCCAGCACGCCTTTGGCGGGACCGCGTTGTTTGCCGCGCGCACATATAGCGCGCTGGGCGTGGATGTCCGCCTCGTGACCCGCATCGCAGCCGCCGATCACGATCGAATTGCCGCGGAACTACCTGGTG
This sequence comes from uncultured Gammaproteobacteria bacterium, assembly GCA_963812255.1. Taxonomy (GTDB): domain Bacteria; phylum Pseudomonadota; class Gammaproteobacteria; order Pseudomonadales; family Azotimanducaceae; genus DATJGR01. The sequence continues at coordinate 1,509,239 of CAWEUM010000005.1, forward strand.
TCGAATTGATTGCCCAGCCATCCGCGGTCACGACGGCATTCGAGAACGACTATGGCTGCGCCGACGAGCGAACCCAACGGGTAACCGCAGTCGCAGCGCCAATCGCTTATCACACGGACTACATTGCGGACGTCGGCTGGCTTCACCTCGGGCCGCTACATCCGTTCGATTTGAACGCAGCCTGGCTCGGCGTTCGCGAGATACCCATCGGCATCGATCTGCAAGGCTTCGCTCGGCGTATCGACGGAGGAAGTGTGATTCCTGAGATCGATCCGCGCGTCGTCGAGTTGTTGCCGTGCATCACCTGGCTCAAAGCATCTCGCACGGAATGGCGCACGTTGCAGGCACATCTAAACCTCGCGCCGCCGGAGTGTCCGGAACCTGCCTCAACGGAAACGTTGGTCACCGACGGGGCGGCCGGCGGAATTCTTCTGCGGAGCGGCCAGCGCGACGTGCGCTGGTCGGCTGCGCCGCCAGTCGAAAACTGCGATCCAACCGGAGCCGGCGACGTATTCTTTGCCGCATATCTCTATCATCGTGCAGGGAAGCGCGCCGCGGTGGGTCGCGGGGCGGACGCCGCGGCGCGGATCGCGAGCGCGTTCTTACTGCAACGGCGCGACGGAACCTGATTGCGCTCAGGCCGAACTCGGCGGTGCATTTGCGAGCGCCCTGTGCACATGCACGATGCGCTGCCCCGCGGTAAAACACGTCGTCAGTGCCAGAACGTATGCCATCAACTCCGGCAAATGTACGACCAGCAATGCGCCCATGATGATCACCCGCTCGGTGCGGCTGAACCAACCCACCGTGCACGCGATCCCTAGTGCTTCCGCGCGGGCGCGTACATAGCTCGTCAGGCTCCCGCCAAGCAATGCGATGACGATCGCGCCGACGGCGAGATCGGAGCCGCGGCCGGCTAGGTAGATCGCCACACCCGCCAGCGCCGCCGCCTCGCCGATGCGGTCGAATGTCGAATCCAGGAACGCACCGACCTCGCTGAACGTCTCGGTGCGCCGCGCAAGCGCCCCGTCTATGCTGTCGGTGAGGCTGCCGGCGGCAAAGATCCACGCACCCAGCGACAACCAGCCCTGCGCGAACAGCGGCGCCGAGGCGATGGTGACGAACAGGCCCGCGAATGACACCTGGTTCGGCGTGACGCCGCATGCTGCGAGCATGGCCACGAGCCCCTGCGTCAGCCGTTCCCAGCCTTGCTTGATCGATGTTCGGAGTGCTTCCACAATTCGGGCGAGTATGTACGCGAACGCATTCTTGCCCACCTCATGAGTCAACACAATCAGACGCACGACCGCACGCACGTCGAAACCGAGGACGTGCTCGAGTTCTGGTTCGGCACGATGACGGACGGGGTTTGCAGCGCCGCCACACGACGCCGCTGGTTCGCCGCGGATCCTGCGTTCGATCGGGAGATCACGGAACGGTTCGCCCCATTACTGGAAGGCGCTGCGGGTGGCGCGCTGTCGCATTGGTTGGCAGAAGCGCGCGGTCGCCTTGCGTTCATCATCGTAACGGATCAGTTTTCCCGACAGATCCACAGAGGGCTGCGCGAAGCGTTCGAGACCGATAAGCTCGCGGTAGCGGCCGCGCGCGACGGCATCGATCTCCGCCACGACCGGCTGCTTTCGATCGACGAGCGCTCATTCTTCTATATGCCATTCAAACACTCGGAATCGCTTGTCGACCAGCACACATCCGTCGAACTGTTCACGCAACTCGCAGACGAAACGCGGCCTGCCCACCGCGCAGTCGCAGACAACGCGCTTCGCTACGCGCTGAATCACCGCGATATTGTGGATCGGTTTGGTCGCTTTCCGCACCGCAATGAATGCCTGGGACGCGCGTCGACCGATGCTGAGGTCGCATTTCTACGTGATGCGAGTCGTTTCGGTCAGTAGAGGATACGTCGTCTACTCAGTGCTCACGTTCATTTCGTAGATGTCGTTGAGATCGTAGCTCTATTTCCCCAACGTGACGCCACCGAGATAAAACGTCCGACCGGCATAGCGTCGGGTCGAGTAGATGACCACCGCGTTGACGCGCGCAACGTCCTGATCGAACAGTCCCGCCAGACGCAACGTGATCCGACATGGGCCGGGGCCACAGTCGAACGTACGATAGACATGATCCATTGGGGCATGGTCGAGGCGCACCGAGATCGTGATCGGAAGTGGCGCAGATCCCGCAACGTACACGTCCACGAGCAGCGCAGAGTAGGACCGCCAGTCAGCAATCGGTTGGCCCATCCAGACGCCCGGGTAATCATGATGGTCGCCCAGAGTGATCTTCATGACCGGTCCGTCGATGCGCCAATCCGCCGGCGGTGCGACGATTTCCGTCGTGTCGCTGCTGCCGATCAGATACGGCGTGTATATCGAATCGAATCGCACCAACGCAGGAATGAGCGACACGCGATAGCGTTCGATCAGCAACGCATGGGCCACCGGCCACAGCGAAGCAATCAGCAACAGCACGGCCGCCGCGATACCGGGACGATGCGGAATCAGTTTCTCGCGCGCGCCCCAGATGCATAGCGCCGCACTCATGCCGAGCATGTCATGGAACACGTCTGAAGCCTCCGCATCGCCGCCGGTCGCCGCCTGAAGCAGTTCAGTGCCGACTGCGAGACTGAATCCGACGAGTGCGGTCGTTGCGACCGTGGCGCCACCGCGCGTCCAGCGTCGAATGAACTGCAACAACACCCAGGTGACGCACGCGAACCACGATCCGTGCACCGCATCCGGCAACGCGCCCGAGAGACGTCCTAACTCGGGCAGTTTGATCAATTGCTGCTGCTGCGCGAACAACAACACGATCAGCGCTCCGACACCCAGCATCAGGTGGAGCCTTCCGGGACGAGTCGGATACACTGCCTGTCTTTCCTTCCAGACCAAGATGGGGTGACACGATGAAATTCGACCTCGCAATGACCGACGAGTTGCTGGCCACCACACGCGCCGTCCGCAAGCGACTAGACCTAGATCGAAAAGTGCCGCGAGAAGTGATCATGGAGTGCCTCGAACTCGCGGTGCAAGCACCGACCGGATCGAATTCGCAAGGCTGGCGCTGGCTGATCGTAGACGATCCGGCCAAGAAACAGGCGCTCGCCGATCTGTATCGCAAGGGCGGCGAAGCGTATCTATCGACAGCCGCCGAGCAAGCCAAGGAATCCGGCAATGCGCAGACGCTGCGCGTGTACGACTCGGCGATGTACCTCATTGATATCCTGCACAAGGTGCCGCTGCACGTCATCCCGTGTCTCGAGGGCCGGCCGCCGGAAGGCACACCGACACCGATGTTGGCGGGCTATTTCGGCTCGATTTTTCCGGCCGTCTGGAGCTTCCAACTCGCGGCACGGTCGCGTGGTCTCGGCACCGTGTTGACGACGCTGCACCTGATCCACGAGAAGGAAGCCGCCGAGATTCTCGGCGTGCCGGACAACGTGATGCAGATTGCGCTGTTGCCGGTCGCCTACACGAAGGGCACCGACTTCAAACGTGCACAGCGCCCACCGGTATCGAACATCACGCACTTCAATACCTGGTGACATGATCAGCGTCTCGCTGGTCGACGCGAACACTTACGAGGTGATCGTGTCGGGTGACACCGAAACCGCCCATCGGGTTCGCATGTCGCCCGACTACTACCGAAAACTCAGCGGCGCCACCGTAACGCACGAATGGGTGCTGGTGCAGGCGTTTCAGTTCCTGCTGGAGCGAGAACCGAATACGTCGATTCTCGAGGAGTTCGACCTGTCGGTGATCAACCGCTATTTCCCGGAGTTCGAAGACGAGATGACGCAACGGCTGGGCCGGTGATTACAGTGATGCGATTCGACGCACGCCGGAGCGCGCTTTGAATATTCGATCGTAGATGAATGAGCTTTGTAGCAAAAGCGCAGTAGACCTCGTCAACCTGCTCGCCGCGCGCGACATCAGTTGCGTGGACGTCATGGATGCCCATCTCACGCAGATCGAGCGGGTTAATCCGCACCTCAACGCGATTGTCACGCTCGTGGCCGAGAAAGCGCGTGCTACAGCCGCGGCGTTCGACGCAAAGCCGCCGGACGTCCCGCCTCCGCTGTGGGGTATCCCCACCGCTCACAAGGATTTGCTGCAGACGCGCGGCATCCGCACCACGTTCGGCTCGACGTTGCATGCCGACAACGTGCCCGATCGCGATGATCTGATCGTCGAACGCATCCGCGCGGCTGGCGCGATCGCAATCGGCAAGACCAACACACCGGAATTCGGTGCCGGTTCGCAGACGTTCAATCGCGTGTTCGGCGCGACGCGCAATCCGTATGATCCGGGGCGCACGTGCGGAGGCAGCAGTGGAGGCGCGGCAGTCGCGTTGGCCGCGCGCATGCTGCCGCTTGCCGACGGCAGCGATCTGGGCGGGTCGTTACGCAATCCTGCGAGCTTCTGCAACGTGCTCGGGCTGCGTCCGACGCCCGGTCGCGTACCCGCTCACCCGACATTGAATCCGTGGTCTGACATGTCCGTGCTCGGGCCGATGGCGCGCAGCGTCGACGACATCGCGCTGTTTCTGTCGGTGATGGTCGGCGACGATCCCCGCGTGCCGATCGCACTGACCGATCCTGGCTCGGCGTTCTATCCCGTGACGCCGCTCGGCCTGCGTGGCACGCGCGTCGCGCTGACGACGGATTTCGGTCTGCCGGTGGAGGCAGAGATCCGAGCGTGTATCAGTGCTGTCGGCGAACTGCTGCAATCGCTCGGCGCAATGGTCGAACTCACGTGTCCCGATCTGACCGGCGCAACTGAAGTCTTCCACGTGTTGCGCGCCAATGGATTTCGTACCCGATTCGCAGCCTTGCCCCCGGAGTCGCGCGCGGAACTGAAAGATACAATCCGTTGGAACCTCGCGGCCGGTGAGGCGCTGACCGTTGCCGATCTCGATCGCGCGTGGGCAACGCGCCGCACCGTGTACGACCGCGTCACGACGTTCTTCGAGCGCTACGACTTTCTGATCGGCCCGACGACGCAGGTGTTGCCGTTCGATGTGAACCAGCCGTATCCCACAGAAATCGACGGTGTTGCGATGAACGACTATCTCGAGTGGATGCAGAGCTGCGCGCGCATCACGGTGACCGGTTGTCCGGCGCTATCGTTGCCAGCCGGGTTCAGCGCTGCCGGCTTGCCGATCGGCATGCAGATCGTCGCGCCGGTACGCGCCGAGGCACGCTTGCTCGCCTTCGCGAAAACCGTCGAGGCCGCAACCCACCACGCCGAGAAAACGGGGTCAGAGTCGCTCTGACCCCTTTATACTGCGCGCCGATGAAGAACCTCTGCACAGTACTGGAACGGACCTGGCACGAAGAAATCCCGATCAGCAAGGCGATGGGTATCCGAGTGGCCGATTTTTCCAACGATCAGCTCGTGGTGCGCGCGGAGCTGGAACCGAACGTGAACGTTCACGGCACCGCGTTCGCTGGCAGCCTGTATGCGATTGCAGCCTTGTGCGGCTGGGGGATGACGTGGCTGCAGCTCAAATCGCGTCGTATTGACGGCAGCATTGTCATCGCCGATGGACACATCCACTACGACCGGCCGGTCAAAGAACCCATCGTCGCGACCTGTCGCTTCATCGCCGGCGATCAAGCCAAGGCGCTCGAGCGGCTTGGCTGCGACGGCAAGTCCCGGTTCATCCTCGAATGCGTCGTTCGCGCGAATGGCCATGACGCCGCGCGCTTCACCGGCGACTATGCTGTGCGCATCAATCGGCGCGATTGAACGATGGTCCGCGTCGTTCATGCCGGACCTGTTGACGGCATCATCGATGCGAACCTCGCCATCGATCGTTCGAACTGGGACCACCCAGCGCATCTCTCGCTGAGTCAGCTCCACATGGACCGCATGATGCCGGTGGTTCACCTGGAACCGGATCGAGCAATTGCTTTACCACGCGCCATGCAGACGCTCGACGTCGATGCGCTCACGTTCGAAGATCCGTTGAGCGGTGCGCCGATGGACGGCGCCACGTTTCTCAACCGCCGATTGTTCAATGACGCGTTGATGGTGATGCATCGCGGCCGCGTCGTGCACGAATCGTATCGCAACGGTATGACCGCGAGCGATCATCACGTACAGCACTCGACGACCAAATCGTTGACGGTGATGTTGATCGCGCAAGCGATCGACGCGGGGTGTATGGACGCGCAGGCGCCATTCGATCGACACATCCCCGAGTTGCGTTCTGTTTCCGGCTGGCACGGTGTCAGCTTGCAGCACGTGCTCGACATGTGCACCGGTCTTCGCTACGTCGAGTCCTATGAAGACCGCAACTGCGACTATCACGCCTACGCGCGCGCGGTCGGCTACTACCCGGCAGCCGACGACGAGCTGATCGGCGCGCGGCGTTGGTTGGTCGAGCGCATGACCGAACGTTCCGAGCCGCCCGGCACGCGGTTCAACTACGCATCGCCTTTGACGAATGCGTTGATGATGGCTGTGGAGACGGCATTGGGAGAACCGATTCTGCAGTTGATCGAGCGGCAACTGTATCGCCGCATCGGCGCCGGATCTCTCGGTTGGTTCAACACCGACGGTCGCGGCTATCCGATCGCCGAAGGTCAGCTGAGTCTGACACTGGCCGATTTCGGCCGCTGGGCCAGCGTGATGATCAATGACGGTCGCAATCTCGACGGTGAAACCATCGTTCCGGCATCGTTTGTTGCCGATACGTCTGCGCCGAATGCAGCTGCACATCGCGCGTTCAACGCGGCCGAGCGCTCGGCCCGCTTTCCGCGCGGCCACTATCGAAATCAGTTCTGGGTCACCGAACCGGAGCTTGGCCAGTTCGCGATGCTCGGTATTCACGGACAGTTCGCCTGGTTCGATCTGGAAAACGCGCTGATGATCATCGGCTACGGCTCGTTTCCCGTTGCGACGTCGGCGCTACTGACGTTGACGCAGCAGCAGCTCTGGCTCCGGATCGGCGAGGCTCTCTGACAGAATCACGGCGTGGCACCGACAACACGCCAGCGCGCGATTCGGTCACCGGCGAACGCACCCAGAAATACGTCGTCTCCGATACGCAGCGCCACCGACACGCCTCCGATCGGCGCGCCGCGATGCGCGAGTGTGACGAACTGGCCCATCGATTGCGGGTCGAGCGAGACGACCTCGAAGGCGGCTCCGCAGGCACCGACCGGAACCTCGCGGCAACGCATCAGTTCAATGGAAGAATCGGTGTGAGAGGCAACCAGCAGCTTGCCGTCGGGGCTCCACGTGATGTTGTCGGGCCGTTCGATCGTCGCGCGTGCCGTCACCTGACCGCGCTTCAAATCCAACCGGCGCACGTCGTTGGCCAGGAAACTCGCCACGTACAGCGTCGCCTCGTCCGACGCCTTTTCGATTCCGTTGGGGAACGGCATCGCGCTGCCCGGTTCGACGACGAACCCGCCACGCGGTGTCCATCGGTAGACCTTACCCGTGTCTACGCCGAATAATGCGCCGGTGAACATGGCCCAGAGGGGGTGATTCTTCGGCATCATGTCGGTGGCCCAGAAGCCGCCGTTACGGCGCGCGACAAGATCGTTGAAGAATGCATGTTCCGGCGCGACCACACAGCCGCGCCAGTGCAGCGCAAGGCCGACGTCGCTCTGCTCGACCCTCAGGAATTCGACGGATTCACGGCCGCCATGGTTGATGACGAGCAGCTGCTGCACGCCATCGGGTCGCGTGTCGAGATCGATACCGTGCGGCGCGAACTGTCGAATTGTCGGCGGCGCACAGGTCGCATCTGCCCAGTCTCGCACGTCCTCGAACGGACCGACCGGGAACAACACCTCGACCCGTCCGCTATCGGGCTGGTAAGCAGCGATATTACCAAGCCGACCGTTCGCATCGGCCATCTGACTGACCAGAAGCCATTCCCCGGACGCCACCGCTGCGATGTCTTCGGGATTGTGGAACGCGCATATCGGTTCGATGCCTGCCGCGGCTTGGCAACCGACCACCGGCGTGACTGACGAAGAACACGCAGCGACGCCGCAGACCAACAACCCAATCACGAGCACGCGCATCGAGCGCCGCATTCTTCTCAAATCGACCGGTGCCGAACGACGATCAGCACATGCAGCGCGCCGTCAACGCGCATACGCGTCGCTCTCGCCCAGCTTGAAATTCACTCGGCTGACGAGATTCTGCATCGACGCGATGTCACCCTTCTTCACCGCCGGATGAAACCGCCAACTACGCACCGCCTTCAACGCGGCTGCATCGAAGATTCCCGGCGGATTCGATTCGATGACGTGGGCATTTGCGACGGTACCGTCGACGGTTACGTCGTACTCGACACGAACGAACCCTTCGACGCGCTGCTGCCGCGCCTCCTCGGGATATACAACCCCATCGGCCGAAACGATCTGTGGCGGTCTGTTCGACGAGGTCATGCAACCCGCCACCAGCAGTGCGATGCCTGTGATCAAAGCCATACGGATCAACGCAATACGCTTCATGCCGCTACCCCGTCTCGCAGCACGAAGTACTGTCGCTGGGTCGCATCGCACGATGTCGGAGCTTTGTCGTGGGGATAGGCGACCGCGCCTTCCGGTGCGTACTGCAGGATGTACGCTTTGCGCACCCCAGCCGTCGCGTTGGGGCCGGTGCGATGTGGCGTGAGGCTCGAAAACACGGCGATCGATCCAGCCTCGAGCTCCACCGGCAGCGCGCCCGCTACATCTTCCAGGCATCGGAATCCAAGAGGCGTCCAAGTGTGCTTCAGGGTTCCGAGGCGGTGCAGAGCAGGCACGATCCACGGGCAGCCATTATCGATCGTCGCGTCGGTCAACGCGATCCAACAGGTCAGATACTGTTGCGGTTCGATATACGTGTAGCCGTTGTCCTGATGCCACGGGAACTCCACTCGGGCCTCCGGTTTCTTGTACACCGACTGATCCCAGTAAAGACGCACGTTTGCACCAATCAGGTCGTGGCACAGATCGAGCAGCACGGGATGGCGCGAAAAGGCTCGCAGTTCGGCGGACACAGTGACCAGATGCGGTCGAAACGTGATCTCACCGGCGCGCGCAATGCCCAGCGCGCCGTTGTCACGCGTGCGCAAAAACGCTTCAGTCTGAGCCTCCAGCGGATCAATTTCCGCGATCACCACCGCCGCTTCGTCGGCTGAGAATGCTTTGCGCACCACCAAGTAGCCGTCGTGGTCATACGCGCGCCGTTCGGAGACGGTCAGTCGCCTCAGCGGCTGCTCAGGCCGCCGCCGTTCAAAGTCCGGCCATTTGAAATCGGTGTTTCGGGGATGCAGTTCGTAGCGCATCGTTGCTTCGTCGTTGCTTCACTTCGGGACGATTGTAAACCGTTCGCGGGCAAGACTTTCCGGTTGGGTGGTATCGCATCGATATGCCCGCAGACGCCACGCGAAACGATACGCGCCTGCGCCTATCCGATACTGCGGCAATGCATCCGGACCGCACGCACCGGTGCCAAGCCCGCGATTCCGCCAATCGAGGTGTACGTCGATCTCGTCGCGGCGCACCAGATCGATGGTATGACGGGCCGCATAGAGGTCATTCGCCCTGAAGTGGCTGACCGAGAACTGCGCTGGTTCATCCGGTTGGAACAACAAGCCCACTGCATCATCGGCGAGCGCAAACCACCGCACATCGGTGTGGTTGCCGTGCTCCTGCGGCGTGATGTACGGCACGTACTGGTCGTCCACAGTCGAGGCATAGCGACCCAGCGGATAGCCGAAGTTCCGATCACAGTAGTTCTCCTCCGGTCCGCGCCCGTAGTACGTCAAGCCTTCGAGACCGCCCCGCAACCTCAGCAGCAGCCCGAGCCGAGGCAGATCGTCCAGTTCGCGAGGTACGTCGACTTCCTGCGCCAGCAGCGTCTCTCCGTCGGCCGACACCCCCAATTCTCCCGTTGGCGAACCGGTGTTGCAACGTCACGAATGTGATGCGTCAGTATCCGTTCGATTTCGAACGCGCCGCTACCGATCGATCCGAAGCGCACCCGCACAACCTGCGTTCGCGGCGCAGCGAGATTCCAGCGCTGCCACTTCGGCAACACGCCACCGACACGTGGCGCCAGCCGGACACCGTCGTTGTCGGTGGGCGCGCGCCACAGCGACAGACGCGGTCCGCTTGCCAGCAGCTTGCGGCCGGCGTACGTAAGCTGCAGCAATGCGCCCGTTTCGGCATCGAAACGCAACGCAAGATCTTTCGCGGTAACGTCGATGCGCGAACCGCTACGCTCGACCATCGGCGAGACAGCCCTGCGTCGACGCCGGACCACCTTGCCGCGACCGATCACCCATTCATCGAAGCCGACCTGATGGCCCGCCGGCGCCCAGTTGCAGCCACGTTTCAGTTCATAGACGAGCCGAATCACCAGTTCCTGACCGGCATCGAGGTTCGGAGGGCGAAATGGTGGCTCAATCGTTCTGTGCGCGCCCGGCGCGACGGGCGGCACCGCCAGGCGTTGCTCCTTCACTGCGATACCGTCCACGAGAGCGACGATGCGCACCGTATAGCGGTCGCTGTCGGTGAAATCGCTCTGGTTGGAAATTTCGATCCGCAATGGCGCACGCCTCTTCAGCCGCGCCCGCAGCGGTTGCGCGATGCGATGGTGCTCCCAGATGCCGGGATGCGGCGTGCGGTCCGGCCACACGAGACCGTTGCAGCAGAAGTTGGCATCATTCGGTTCGTCGCCGTAGTCGCCCCCGAAGCCGTAGTACTCTCGACCACTCTCATCGCACTCCAGATACGCCTGATCCACCCAATCCCAGATGAAGCCGCCCTGCAGGCCCGGACGCGATTCGATCAGCTTCCAGTAGTCCGCAAGACTGCCGTTCGAGTTACCCATCGCATGGGAGTACTCGCACATGATCAACGGCTTGTCGCCTCGATAGGTTCTGGCCCAATGCTCGAGTTCTGCAATGCTCGGATACATCGGCGCGATGACATCCGATGCGGGCACGTCCAGTTCACAACGCTCGGCCAACGACGTCTCGAAGGCGCGACCCTGGAATTGACCCCAGGCGACGAACAACGAGCCCTCATAGTGCAGCGGCCGGCTCGGATCGCTCGCGCGTGCCCACGCGGCCATCGCATCGTGGACAGCACCGTAGCCGCTCTCGTTGCCGAGCGACCATTGGATGATGCTGGGATGATTGCGATCGCGCTCGACCATTCGCTGGAACCGCGTCATGAAGGCGGTTGCGTAACGTGGATCGTGGACCAGACTGCGCAGCCGCGCATGCGTCTCGATGTTCGCTTCGTCGATGACGTACATACCGAGTTCGTCGCACAGGTCATAGAAGCGATGATCGTTCGGATAGTGCGCGGTGCGCACCGCATTGAAATTGAAGCGCTTCATCAGCACCAGGTCTTCACGCATGTCATCGACACTCGGCGTCTTGCCGTGAATCGGGTGGAACTCGTGCCGGTTGACGCCTCGGATGAACACACGGCGGCCATTGATCAGCAACGACTTGTCCCGAATGTCGATACGCCGAAAGCCGAAGCGCTGCGCGACCGCTTCGACGACGCCGCCGTCCGGCGCGATCAGTTCCGCAACGACGCGATACAACTGCGGCGTCTCGTGCGTCCACGGTTTGATGCCGCGCACTTCGAGTGATTCGCGTACCGTGGATCCGGTGAAGATCGCTGACGACACGGAGGCGGCGCGATGCGAATGATGCCGGTACACGTGTAGCTCACCACCGAGTGCGCGCCGCACCAATGCTCGACCCGCGAGTGTCTCGACGCGATAGCGCAGCCGCCAGCCTTGCACGTCGATGCCGGCGGCCTCGCCTTCGATCGTCAGCAGCCCGCGTTCGAAATCGTCGCCGAGGCCAGCGGTGATGCGCAGGTCGCGGATGTACGCGGCCGCCGTGCTGTACAACTCGACGCTACGGTGAATGCCCGGCTGCCACCACTGATCCTGATCTTCTACATAACTCGCGTCGGACCAGCGGATCACCATCGCCGCCAGTACGTTTTGCCCGCGCCTTACATAGGGTGTCAGATCGAACTCCGCCGGCAGGCGCGAATCTTTCGACAGCCCCACGAAGCTGCCGTTGACGTATACCAGCAGCACGCTGTCCGCCGAGCCGACATGCAACACGATGCGGCGACCACGCCATGCTGGGGGCAGCTTGAAGACTCTGCGGTACAGTCCGGTCGGGTTGCGTCGCGGGGTTGCCGGCGGCTCGTGCGGAAAAGGCATGACGACGTTGGTGTAGTGCGGACGGTCGTGTCCCTGACGCACCCACGTCCCAGGCACACGAATCTCGGACCAGGCCGAATCGTCGTACGCGGGCGCTGCGAATTGTGCCGGTGCGGCAAGCGGCGACTCGACGAGTCGAAAGTGCCACGCGCCATCGAGCGACACACGCCACGGCGCCTCGCCACCCTCACGCGCAGCATCCGCGGTCGGATACGCGGTCAACGGCACCCGCATCGGCAACCGGTTCAGCGCAACGCACTCTGGCATTTCCCAGAGGGGCATTCCCCAGAGAGGCATTTCGGAAGATGGCATCGTCTCGGCCCGAAGCATCGGGTCCTCGAAAAAGGCCGTAGCGTGAAGGCGGGCATCTCACGATGCAATGCCATCGATGCAAAGTCGGGGCGAATGCAATGGCCGACCGCTTTCGTTTATCCTCGGCCACCGCGTCCGGGAGGCGAAATACCGGAAACACGATGCGCAAGCGCGATATGCGGAAGGGCAATGAAGCGACAGAAAGTACTGGTGCTCTACCTTGCTGATTCGGCGCTCGACGCCAACGTGATCGCGTGGGCGCAGTACGATGGCACCGCAAAGACCGAGCACATGGCCGGCGACGCCGAAGAGCCACCGTACGGCAGCGGCCTCGCGGCACTGCGAGACGGCTGGCGACTGATTCAAATGGCACCGATGCAGGCGCATGCGCCGGGCGCCGAGTTTACGACCGCGTATCTCAAGTACGAATTTCTGTTCGAGCAATGGGTGGACACCGATGACTGAACGCGTGCTGCTGACATCGCAACAGATGGCCCATTTCGTCGCGCGGGGGTTTCTGCGTTTCGAAAGCGTGGTCCCGGATGATGTCAATCAGCAGTTTCTCGATCAGGTCGGACGACCGCCGCAACCGGGCGAGAGCCTGCGCAAGGCGTATGCGAAATTCCTGTCGGGCAGTGGAATCCCTGCTGTCGCGGCGGGCACTGCGCTCGCATTGAGCTATCCGCAGGAATCGGCGGTGACGCGGTTGCTGCAACTGCCCGTTGTACGCGGTGCAATCGAAAGCCTCGTCGGGCCGAACCCGCGTTTCGATCACCATTTCCTCCACGTGACGTTCCCGCCAGAGTTCTACACCGCGCGCGGACTGCCGAATGTATCTCAGCACACGCACCAGGATTCGACGATCGATCCGCGCCGCGCGTTCGACATTCAGATCATGTACTACCCGCACGAGGTGACCCGCGAGATGGGTGGCACGCGATACGTACCCGGTACCCATCTGCGACGGGTCAGCGAAGCGGCGGTTGCGCGCTATCAGAACATTCGCGGCCAGCAGCACGTCGTGTGTCCCGCCGGAACACTGATGGTTCTGCATCACGGCATCTGGCACGGTGGTGGCGTGAACCGCTCCGATCGATTGCGCTACATGTTCAAGATCCGCCTCAATCCAACGGTGCGCCAGCAGCGTCTGTGGGATACCTCGGACCTGCCGAACGACCACTACGAACAGCGGCCGATCTTTCTGATCAAGGAAGCACCCGACCCAACGAACATTCACACGATCCTGACCACACCCGAGCCATGGTTCGAAGCCGACACGGGGCGTCTGGAATACCTGAATCGGATCCGCATGTGGCGCCATCTGCTCGGCGACGAGCGCTTCGATGCCGATTACTGGCTGACGCGGATCGAGAACGAACCCGCCCGGAGCATACAGGCATGAGTAACTCGGAAGACCAGACCCCGCCGCCCATCCCACCAGGCAACGAACCGCCGCTGACGTTCTGGCAGATCGTCGGTAGCACGATCGCTGCCGCGTTCGGTGTACAGAACCGTGCCAATCGAGAGCGCGACTTCGCACGCGGCAAGCCGCTGCATTTCATCATCGCCGGTATCGTGTTCACCATCGTGTTCGTGCTGGGTGTGGCCACAGTGGTGCAGATCGTGCTGAGGAACGCGCATTAGCCGGGAATGTTCATGAATTCACCGCTGCGGCTGCCTCGATGCAGTTGACCGTATTCGGCGCCTCGGGACGAACAGGCACGTGTCTCGTGTCACAGGCGCTGGAGCTGGGCCACGACGTGACCGCGTTCGTGCGTACTCCCGGTTCGCTGGCGATGCGTCACGCGCGCCTCGACATCCTTGTTGGCGACATCGCAGATTCGGACGATGTCGAGCGCGTGGTCAACGGCCAGGATGTCGTGCTGATGGCACTGGGCGCCAGACCGGGCGCCGCCGATAAGGTCTGCACGATCGCCACCACAACGGTGGTACCCGCCATGCAGAAATTCGGCGTGCAGCGGTTGATCAACGTGTCGGGCGTGGCCACCGGCGAGACGCGCGACCGGTTGAGCACGGTGGGACGCGTCCTCGCCGGTGGCCGCCGCATGCTGGATCGCCACGCATTTCGCGACAGGGAAAACCAGGACGGGTTGATCCGCAACAGTGATCTCGACTGGATCAACGTGTGTCCGCCACGGCTCACGAACGGCCCGCACACAGGCACGTATCGCTGCGGCTGCGATCTTCGCCCACCCATCAACGCACAGATCTCCCGAGCCGACGTAGCCGATTTCATGTTGAAGCAGGTCATCGATACCACGTTCGTTCGCAAGAGTCCGATGTTGTTTTATTGATCAACTGGATCGACCATCGCCCGATGACTCGGTTGGTTCTGATCAAGCACTCGCTGCCGGAGATTGTACGGTCGCGCCCTGCGCGCGATTGGATTCTCTCGAACGAAGGCATCTCACGCTGCGTTTGGCTGGCGGAAGAACTGGCAAGACTCGGCGTTTCCGTCCTCTACTCGAGCACCGAGACGAGAGCGCGCCAAACGGCGGAAATCACGGCCCGCCGGCTTGGTCTGGTATGCACGACGCTGGAAGACCTGCGCGAGAACGATCGAACCGGCTTGCCTTATATCGACGACTCGGATGCGTGGCAGCAGCGATTCGCCGAGTTCTTCGCGCGGCCCGCACGACGTGTGATCGGCAACGAATCTGCAGATGAGGCATGCGAGCGTTTTGCGCGAGCGCTTCAATCAATCGTCGAGGATCACTCACATGAGCGGGTGGGTGTGGTCGCGCACGGAACCGTGATTTCGCTATTCACGGCGCGGCACAATCGCGTTTCTCCTTTCACCGTATGGCAGTCGCTGAACCCGCTACCCGCCTACCTGTCGGTCGGCGTTCCCGGTTACGCGATCCATACAGCGCCACGCGGCTATCCGGAATCGGAGCCACCCGGCGGCCCGTCGCCTTGACACGGCTTACCGGGATCGTCACGGATCGCTGAGTTGCCGCTGCACGCCCGCGCCGAGGGGCGTCTGCGCCTTCTCCGCAAGATGCCCTTTACCCGGCACGTGGTTCACCTCCAGACGCGTACCACACGGGTCTTCGAACAGTACCGAGTAGTATCCAGGGGCCCATGCATCTTGTTGCGGCCCGTGCACGATGCGCGCGCCCTGTTCGGCAACGAAACGCGCCACGGAATCCACGTCCTCGACGCTGCGCGCACGCAGGCACAGGTGGTGCAGGCCGGCCCGATATTGATCGAATGACGTGTTTCGGTGTTTATCGGAAGCCGCCCGAACACCGATGCCGGTCCGCCCGCCGATGCAGTAATACAACTCGTCGGTATCGACGAGGCAGACCATGCCGAGAAACGGCAGCAAAGCGCCATAAAAGGCTCGGCAGCGCGGGAAGTCCGGCACAGTGACGTAGACATGCGCGACGCCGTTGATTTCGATGGACATGTTTACACCTTCATTGCAATGCGATCGAGTTCGGCACGCGCATCGGCCATCAAATGAAACAGGCGAAACTGACTGCGCGCGCGCAGCAGATTGTGTTGCGGATGCGCCACGCGAAAGTATTTGTCGCCGTCGAGATAGTCGATCAGAAACCGCAGCGCCAGCATATAGGCCATGTAGGCCGGCACCGCGCCGAGCGCGGCGCGCAGTTCGGTTGTCGCCAGGTCGCCGGCGCCGCGCACATAACCGTTTGCGAGTGCCCGAAAGCGTTCGATCGAAAAGCCGATGTGCGACGAATCCTCTCCACCGATCGCAGCAGCCGAACGCACCAGATCGCCGAAATCCCAGGCCAGCACGCCCCACATCACGGTGTCGAGATCCAGCACCGCAACGACACGGTCGTGTTCGTCGAACAACAGGTTCGTCACCTTGCCGTCGCCGTGGATCATGCCGCGCGGACCGAGCGATTCGGCGACGATGCGGGTCCTGCGGCGCTGAGCCTGTGCAATGTCTTCGGCCGCGGTTTCCCCGCGATCCGGCAACGCGCTGTCGAGCACCCGATCGAAGCGTTCGAGCTGGAGTGCCAGCTCGTGAAAGCGCGCAATCGGGACCACGTGGCTACTTCGGTCGTAGCGCGCGAGCGCGCTCTGAAAGCGCCCGAATGCAACGCCGGCCGCCGCCGCCTGACCAACCGATTCGAGCCCGTCGAGCCCACGGCCCGCGACGAAGCCGAGCATTCGGAACACCGAGCCATCGACCACTACCGCTGCGCCGTCGCGGGACACCACGAACGGCGGCACCAGCCCGCGGGCGCACCGCTCGACCTCGGCAATCACGCGCTCGGTGTTGCCGACCACCCCGATCGCATCCGGGAACACCCTGGAATTGATTCGCTGCAGCACATAGCGCCGGTCGAGGTCGGTTGTGACGAACCACGTATCGTTGATATGCCCGCCGTTGTGGACCTCGATACGATTCGGCACACCCGCCACCGCAAAGCGGTTCGCGATCGCAAGCAGATCGCCGGCCCCGTCAGCCATTACCGGTCAACGTTGACCGCATCCAACGATGCTCGCAGCCACTCATCGAGTACTGGCGTCACGGCAATGATCAATTCGCCGACCGGTGCCATTGATTCCGCGAGGATCTCGCGATGCGCCTCGGTCAGCTCAGCTGCAAGTGCGGCGTCGACGACGTCGGCGAGCCGTGCGAGCCTCGCCGAAATCGTATCCAGTTCGGCGATCGCGGGAATGCGCGCAGAGAGCGTTCGTACCACACCGCGCTGACGACGCCATCGGCCCGCAGCCGCGTCGAGCACAGCCGTGTCACGGTCATCCGCCGACCCATCGATCGATGCTCGCACCGCGGCGTTGAAGCGCGGTACCCACGCGCTGGCTGGGTCGATATAGTCGACGACTCGGTTCAGCCGCGTGTCTACGGAGTACGGTCGTTCGACCGCGACGTTCGAACCTGCGACGCGCGCCCGCAATGCGGACTCACCGAGGAGGCGCGAATACCACTTCGTTGGTTCGATCGCGTCGAACAGATCGCGCAACGCTTCGAGCTCCGCACCGTCGACGCCGATTCCGGCGAACAATGCGTGCCGGCGCTGCTCAATATCGACGCCCACCAGTTCGGCCAGCATCGGCCTCGAGTGTGCGAGTCTCAGATACATGTCGGCTTCGTCGCGTATCGAACGCGGTGACCAGAATCGCTCGGCGATCGCCGGCAGGCGTCCCCATACACGCACCTCGAAGATATCGTCGGTAACCAGCTCGGCCCACATGCAGGCTTCACCGCCGAGCACACGACCTTCCGGCGAATCGCCAGGTGAGACGTCGACGGCACTGCGACCGGCGAATTCACTCGCCCAACCGAGTCCGTCGCGGACGTGCGCCAGGCGTGGATCGGCGCGAACCCGCTGATCCAGTGCGATCAGATCCACCGCCGGACTCTGCGGGTCATACGCGTAGTGCAGATCCGCGGGATAGAACAAATCGAGGTAATAGCCAGCCGAAAAGATGCAATCGAATCCCTGCGCGACGGCGCGATCACGAGAAGGGCCGCCGCGCCAGCTTTGCACCACCGAAGTGCGCGGCAGATCGGGGTGCGCGATCTCGTCCCAGCCAACCATCATGCGCCCGCGTTCGAGCAGCAAATCCGCGAGGCGTTCGTTGAACAGACGCTGCAGTGCGTCGATGTCGACGATGCCGTGCAACTGCATGAACTGCTGAACGACGGCGCTGTCGCGCCACCACTTCGGACTCACCTCGTCGCCACCGATGTGCACGAAGCGGTCGGGAAACACACGCACGACGTCGTCGAACAGAAGCGCCAGCGCTACGTACACGTCGTCCCGCGTCGGATCGAGGCACGCCGAATGTACGCCGAAGTTCGACGACGGCGCCTGCGACACCCGGCCAGCGCCCCACTCAGGATGCGCGGCGAGCCAGCTCGTCGTGTGGCCGGGCACATCGAGTTCAGGCACCACGCGAATGCCGAGTTCGGCGGCATGCGCAACGATCTTTCTCAGTTCGTCTTCGCTGTAGTACTGGCCACCACTACCACGCCCTACCAATTCCGGAAAGGCGCGACTGCCGAACCGAAACGCCTGATCGTCTGTGAAGTGCAGATGCAATACGTTGAGCTTGACCAGCGCCATCGCATCCAAGGTGCGCAGCAAAGTGGCGACAGCGATGAAGTGCCGTGCGGTATCCACCATCAGGCCTCGCCATGCAAAACGCGGCGCGTCGGCGATCGAGACACCCGGCAACGTTCTGCCCGCCACACTGAGCTGCGCCAGCGTCGCCAACCCGCGCAGTACACCCCATTCGGTCGCAGCCGTCAGGCGCGCCTGCTCCGAAGATATCTCCAGCAGATACGATTCGTCATCGTCGAGATCCGGATAGGGCGACGATGCAGATGCGCAATCGATCGACAGGTGCGCCCCGCTACCGGTGCTGCGCGTCATGCGTTCGGTGACTCTCGCCGCGATGCGTTCCAGCCGCAACGTGCATACGCCGGACCAGTTCACCGACCAGCGCGGCGCCGACAATTCCAGCGCAGCGTCGGTGCGCGTGACGCGCCGCGGCCACGGCATCAATGCCAGGGACTCACTCATCTGCACGTGTCGTACGGGTGATTCGCGCCGACTCTCGGTGACGCATCTGACTCTGTCAATGCTGATATCACCGTGGCACGACGCTGGCTTGAGCGGCGCGGGCGCATCTGACACCATGCCGGCCGGACACATGGGTGATCCACGAAGGGCCTCCGACATGGAAATCAAGCAGCGCATGCGCGCCGTGGTCGAAGCAGAAGCGGATGCGATCCGCGCGATCGTCATCGACGACCACTTCGAGATGGCCGTCAGGATTCTGCTCGCCTGTCGCGGCAAGGTGCTGACAACCGGCATCGGCAAGGCGGGTCATATTGCGCGCAAATTTGCCGCGACCCTGTGTTCCACCGCCACGCCTGCCGACTTCGTTCATCCAGCCGAAGCGGCGCACGGCGATCTTGGCCTCGTCGGCAAAGACGATGTGATGATCGCTTTTTCGACCAGCGGCAAGTCCAACGAAGTGCTGGAGATTCTCGAACTATCGCGGCATCTGGGCGTCACCCATATCATTGGTGTCACGTCGCATCCGGATTCTGAACTGCGCAGGCACTGCGAAGTGATTCTGAATATGGGCGAAGTCGCGGAAGCGTGTCCGTTGGGCCTGACCCCGACAACCAGCATGGCGGTGATGCTTGCGATCAGCGATGCGGTGGCGGTGGCGCTGATGGAACAGAAGGGCGTGACGAAGGCGGACTGGGGCAAACGTCATCATGGCGGCTATCTCGGACGCATGGCGCGAACCGACAACCTGCCACACTGACATTAGAGCCGCTCAGGTTGGTATCGCGGCATGGCCGAACCAGATTCCCATGAAATCGATCCGGAAACCGGGTTACCGATGCAAGAACAGGTCGCGCCGGAGGAAGAACCGCCGCCGCCGATACCGACCGGTCTAGAGCTGACACCGCTCGATCGATCATTCCGTGGTAGCCCGTACCCCACCGTCGCGGAGATGCGCGAGCGCGAACCAGTCCATCACGACATCGAGTTCAACCGCTATTTCCTGAGTCGGCACGACGACGTTCACGCGGTGCTGCTGGACGATGCGCTGTGGACCGATCCGCGCCGGGCCAATCCCGACACGTACGCGCATCGCCGCGCACGGCTGGATCGACAGCCGCCGTCGATGTTGTTCATCGATGGCCCCGAGCATGCGCGCCTGCGTCAAATCGTCAGCGCTGCGCTCGATCAAGCGTCGGTCGACGCTTTCACACCCCGCATCAAGACGATTATTCGAGGCCTTCTCGATGAACTGGAAATGTCAGAGTTCGAGATCGAAGTCATCGGCCGCTATGCCGCGCTCGTCGCAACCATTGCCACTGCAGAGTTTCTCGGCCTCGATCCGAAGCAACACCGGCAGTTGAAACGGTGGGCGGACGCATCATTCACCGCCTGGTCGAATCCATTTTGCAGCGAAGACGAGGGGCTCGCCGGTGCCTCCGCCGATATAGAAATCAAGGCAATCTTCAGCGCGGCCGTCACGGCGCGCCGCGCTGCCCCGGCGGCCGACCTGGTCAGCAGGCTGTTACGGGCCGAAGACGAAAACCCGCTCGACGATGGCGAGGTCGTGGCGATCTGCCACCTGCTGCTGCTCGCTGGCAGCGTGACGTTGACCGATCTCATCGGAAACGGTATCCGCGCGATGGTCCAGAACCCCAGAAACATGACCAAGCTGCGTGACGACCCCGCGTTGATCGACAACGCCGTCGAAGAGGTTTTACGCTTCGATTCTCCGGTCGTCGATACCACCCGAATCACCAATCGCGACATCGTCATCGGCGAATGTCCGATCGCGAAAGGTGAGACGATTTCCGTGTCGCTGGCAGCCGCGAATCGCGATGGCGCGATCTATCCGAAGCCGGACCGTTTCGACATCGACCGGGCATACACGCACCACCACGCATTTGGCGCCGGGCGACATTTCTGCTTGGGCGCGCCGTTGGCACGCGCGGTGACGCGGGAGGCGCTGCTCGGCATCGTCGTTCAGTTTCCGCAGCTGGATTTGAGCACACGCGGCTGGGCGTTCGCATCGGTGCCCGGGTTTCGCCGCATGACGCATTTCTGGGTACAGACCTGAGCAACGTCGCGTGAGCAATGCACTCTCCGACATCAGCTTCTGGTTCGATTCGATCGCCGAATTGCCGCACCTCGAAATCGAGCCGCTTCCGCAACAGCTCGACGTCGCAGTCGTCGGCGCGGGTTACACAGGATTGTGGAGCGCCTACTACCTGAAGCAACGCGAGCCAACGCTGCGCATCGGCGTATTCGAAGCCGAGCGCGTCGGCTTCGGCGCGAGCGGACGCAACGGCGGCTGGTGTGTCGGCATGGCATGGGGTGTCGAATCGATGCTTCGAGACCCGCAAACGCGCAGCCGTGGCGTCGCGCTGGCGCGCGCGCTGTTTGATAGCGTCGACGAGGTCGGCCGCGTCTGCCAGGCCCAGAACATCGACGCGCATTTCGCGAAGGGCGGCACATTGACCGTCGCGACGATTCCGTTTCAGGTACCGCAGCTACAACGCCACGTCGAACACATGCATCGCGCGGGGTTCGACGAGAGCGACTATCGCTGGCTGAACGCCGACGAATCCGTGGCGCGCCTTGGGATGACGCCGAACCACGGTGCAGTGTATTTCGAACACTGCGCCGCGCTGCACCCCGCGCGACTCGTGCTGGGCCTCGCCGACGCGGTGCGCCGGCAGGGCACACGAATCTATGAGGGCACACCCGTCGATGCAATTCAACCCGGTCGTGTGACGACGCGGCGCGGCGTCGTGAAGGCGGAGTCCATCATTCGCGCGACGGAGGGTTACACAGACACGATTGCCGGCGAACGGCGTCGCATCATGCCGTTGTATTCGATGGTAACGGCCACGGAACCGCTACCCGACCAGATCTGGCAACAGATCGGATTGAAGCAACGCGAAACGTTTGGCGACAGCCGCCGCGTCGTCATCTACGGCCAACGCACACTCGACGACCGGCTGGTGTTGGGCGGTCGCGCCGGCTACTACTACGGCTCGAGGCGACGCCGTTCGATTCCGCCCAACGATCCGAAAGTGGTGCGTGTGAAGAACCTGGTGACGAAGTTGTTTCCGATGCTCGAGGGCCACCGAATCACGCACGGCTGGGGCGGCCTGATGGGCGTGCCTCGGCATTGGCGCCCATGCGTACACTGGGATGCGCAGACGCGCACCGGCTGGGCCGGCGGCTACGTGGGTGAGGGCGTTGCGGCATCGAACCTCGCCGGCCGTGCGATGGCTGATCTGGTGACATCGAGAGGTAGTGAGCTCACGCAGTTGCCATGGATCAACGACGTGGCGCGCCGCTGGGAACCCGAACCGTTGCGCTTCATCGGCGCCAAAGCGATCGAGCGCTTTGGCGATCGCGCCGATCGCAGCGAATTTGCGCACGGCACCCCATCGAAGTTCTGGGGCGGGCTGTTCAAACGCTTCGTCGGCTAGTGTTGGTGCGCGTGCTGCACGCGTTGTCAGCAGGCGATGGAGTTGACAACTGTGGCGAAGGAGTGGACACGCGACAGAGGTGGGTGGCCGGATTTCCATGCCGGACCGTGTTGCGTCAGGGGCGGCGCAACGCGAGCCCCCAGGGATGGGTTCATGGCGTGTCCGGCGCGGAACGCGGCTCGCGCTGCCGACATTCAACCTTACCCTTGCTTTCGAAAGTCGAAAACGTCACCCGCGCCAGTCGCCGATCAAGTTCCAACAGAGTGGCGCACTACACTAGCGCGCCAGAAGCTGAAGGTCGCCGGAGATCGTCGTCATTTCGATGGTACCGGTTCCATTGCCCATCGTGAACTGAAGCTCCTTGCCGCCAAACATCCCTTGCTTCGCCCGATCACTCGTCAACGTGTTCCGGATATCCCCTGAATTCGCGCGAAGTTCGACGACGGCTCCGACGTCTCGATTCAGCGACAGCTTGATGTCGCCGCTGGTCGTCGAACCTTTGACCCGCGCGCCATCGGCGAGGTCGGCGCTGATTTCGATGTCACCCGATATCGCATTCAAGTTCAACGCCTTCACACGCTTGCCGGAACGCACGTCGGCATCGCCGGACACGGTCTTCACCGTGAGCACCTCCGCATCGGTTTCGGCTTCGATATCGCCACTGACGGAGCTCAGCGTCGTCGCGCCTTCTGCCGCTTCCGCACGCGCGAGCTCGATATGACCACTGACGGTCGCGATGTCGATTCGACCGGGCAGATCGCTCGCATCGACATCGCCACTGACGCTATTGCAATCGATTCCGCCACGCACACCCTTCATCGACACATCTGCGGACACGACCTCGACGCGTAAGCGACTTGCTGCCGGTACATGGATGAGGAGCTTCGAACCTTCTCCACGGTTCAGGTTATCCGGCGTCGCGACGCTGAACGTCGTCGTCGATCCGGATGTCTCGAACGTCACCGATTTCGTCAGGTCATCGAGCGTCCCCGCCACCGACACGTCGTTCCGATCCCAGCCCAGCACGTCTATCCGGCCGCGCGCAGCGGCCATCCGCACCAACCCGCTGGCATCGACGGCCAGCGTCTTGTCGATCTTCTCCCCCGCATAGACCGCCGGCGTATGAGCGGCAGTGGCAACGCCCGTCATCCACAAACCAATCAACAACGGTCTCATAGTGCACCTCGGTAGTGGGTCCGGTCAGGGATCTTCGCCTGTGGCGGTATCACCGCATCAATGACCGCCAGTTCCTGTTCATAAGTGTGCTGCAGCATCTGTCCCAACGCGGCGTCGCTGGGGTGACGCGCGAGCTCGAGCCTGATCTCGTTCAACGCGCGATCGATGATCGCGAGATTGGATTCGATGGTTGCGCGCAGCGCCGGGTCCAACCGATCCGCGCTGGCGCGGAAGCGTTCGAGCGATGCATCGCGCATCGTCCGATACGTCGAGTCCAATTGCTGGTACGCCCACGGTGCCGGTATCTGCGCGGTTTCGCTGCGCGGCGCTTTCTCGAACCGCGTCGCAAACAGCACCATGAACAGCACTGCGACCGTAACTGCGGCGATACCCGCCGCGAGCCCGATATCCCATGCGCGCGAGCGGCGCCGCGGCGAGGCAGTGCGCGCTTCAATCAGCGGCCAGAGATCGCGCGCCGGTTCGATGTCGCGCGGCAACTTGCCGATCAACTGATCGAGGTTTCCGCCGGATGTGTTCATGCCGAGAGCCACTCCTTCAAGAGCTGCCGCGCCCGATGCAAATGCGCTTTGCTGGTACCGACCGCGATTCCACCGCGCGACGCAATCTCTTCGTGCTGCCAACCTTCGAGGTCGTGCAGCACGAAAACAGTCCGCGCGCCCGGCGGCAGTCGCCGAATGGCCGATTCCAGATCGTGATGGTCGGCATCGGAAATCGGATCTCTGTGCGCGAGCCCGGCGACTTCGGCATCGTCGTCGATGCGGGCCGTACGACGAAACCAGGGTTTCTGCGATCGCCAATGATCGAAGACGACGTTGACAGTCAGGCGATGCAACCATGTCGCGAACGCGCTGTTGCCGCGAAAACTCGAGAGTCGCTGCCAGGCTCGAACGAACGCCTCCTGGGTCAACTCGTCCGCTGCGTCGCTGCGTCCCGTCAGTCGCAGGCACAGCGCGTAAACGCGGCCCACATGTAGACGATACAGTGCTTCGAACGCGCGCCGGTCGCCGCTACTGGCGGCCTCGACCCATATCGCGTCTTCGCCGCCGTTGTCGGCTGCGAAACGATTGTCCGGTGGTCGATCCAGTTCGATTGCCAAGCCCACTGCGTCAGCCGAATGCCGGTGATTGTCAGCTTAGACGGCCGCAAGTGAGCAATTGGTTTAGACGATCGAAAAATAAAATCTTCAGCGACCTTCGAAATGCGGGGTGCGTTTCTCGCGAAACGACGCGAGGCCCTCGGCAAAGTCCTTTGATTCGACCGTTCGCGACCGCATCTTTGGGATCTCGGCGAATGCGGCTTGTTCGCCATGCGCGAGGTAGGTGAGCGCGCCACGTT
This sequence comes from uncultured Gammaproteobacteria bacterium, assembly GCA_963812255.1. GTDB lineage: Bacteria > Pseudomonadota > Gammaproteobacteria > Pseudomonadales > Azotimanducaceae > DATJGR01. The sequence continues at coordinate 1,534,322 of CAWEUM010000005.1, forward strand.
TGATTTCCTGAACCGCCAGCGGGGCCAGCGCGCATATCTCGGCGGCGATCGCTTGCGCGCGGTCGACCTGTTGTCCGGCCGGAACGACCTCTTGAACAAATCCGAGCTGTAACGCGCGCGCTGCGCCAAACTCGTCGGCGCGCAGCAGATGGTACATCGCGTTACCCCAGCCCGCCCGTTCGACGTAGCGGACGTGCGCACCGCCGAACACCGCGAGTCCGCGCTTCGGTTCCATCTGGCAGAAGCGGCAATCGTCTGCCGCAACCACGATGTCGGCGGCGAGCAGCATTTCGATGCCGATCGTGAACGTGATGCCCTGCACCGCCATCACAAGCGGCTTACTGCAACGCCTCTTCAACGCAAATGCATCGACGCGCTCGTCGGTCCGGGCATCACTGTCACCGGACGCGAACGCGGCGGCGAAGCGCGGCAGATCCAGACCTGCCGTCGTGTGCGGACCTGCAAACGAGAGGACGCCGGCCCACAGCTGCGCATCTGTGTCGAGTTGCGTCAGCGCATCGGACAACGCATCGAACATTTCTGGCGTAAAACCGTTCATCTTGGCCGCGCGATCGACCGTGATCGTGAATATGTGGTCGTCCTGCCGGGTTCGCACCTCACCTGTATCGTTGATGCTGCTCATTTGGACTCTGCCTTACGCCGCTCGATCTCTTCTTCGACATCGCGTAACCTGTCCTTGCCGAAATACAATTCGTCACCAACGAAGAAGCTGGGCGAGCCGAACACACCGCGCGCAACGGCATTTTCGACATTGGCGATCAATTGCTGTTTGATCTCCGGCGATTGCGTACCCGCGAGGATCGCTTCGCTCGGCAGTCCGGATTCGTTCAGAGCGGCAGCAATGACGTCGAGCTCATCCATCTTTTTCGGCTCGGCCCACATATGACGATACACCTCATCGACGTAGCGCTCGAAGTACCCCTCGCGCTGCGCAAACACGGCGCCACGCATGATCGTCAGCGTGTTCACGGGAAAGTACGGATTCGGCGCGTACTGGGTGATGCGATGCTGTGTAAGAAAGCGGCGTGTTTCGAGTTGCGAGTATTGAGGTTTGTTCTTGATTCCCTGCAGGGATACCGCAGGAGAGACGTTGTTCGTTGCCTTGAACACGCCGCCCAGCAGCACCGGCACGTAGTGAAATTCTACACCGGTGCGCGCTTCGATCTGCGGAATCACGAGGTGGCTCAGATACGCATTCGGACTGCCGAAATCAAACAGGAATTCAACCTTGCTGGTAGTCATGTCATTTTCCCTGGAAGGTGGGTTTACGTTTGGCGACGAACGCTCCAACCGCTTCGCGGTGATCTTCTGTGCGCGTGCAGCGAACCATGCGGTCCGCCTCGAGCGCGAGAGCGCTGCGCAGATCCAGACCAACGGCTCGATTGAGGTTCTCTTTCATGTAGCGCAGCGCAATCGGCGGCCCCGAAGCGATCGATTCGGCGAGGCTGCGTGTGCGCGCCATCAGGGCCTCGTCGGCGACCACTTCGTTGAAGAGGCCGAGCTCGAGACCTTCTTCCGCCCCGACACGCCGACTCGTGTAATAGAGTTCCTTTGCGCGCGCGACGCCGACGAGCTGGGTCAACAGCCAGCTGCCGCCGTAGTCACCCGACAAGCCGATGTTCGCGAACGCCGACGTGATGAAGGCGCTCGACGCCGCGATGCGCAGATCGCACGCCAGCGCGATCGACATACCGGCACCGGCCGCCGCGCCAGGCAGCGCCGCGATTGTCGGCTTTGCGAGATCGAACAGCCGCAAGGTCAGCGTTTCCTGGCCGTGCTGCAGCCTGCGGATCGCGTCTTCCACCGTCGGACGTAGTTCACTGGTCGGCGCCGACGCGCCGCCACCCATGCCCGACACGTCACCGCCCGAACAGAACGCCTTACCCGCGCCGGTGATCACCACACAACGCACCGCCGGATGCGCTTCGACCCTCAGCAATGTCTGGCGAAGGGCCGGGGTCAGTTCGTTCGAAAGTGCGTTGCGCTTGTCCGGGCGATTCAGCGTGACCGTTGCCACGCCACTCTCGATCCGGCACAGCAGTTGGTCGGTTCCGGTATCCAGCGTCGTCTCGGCCACGGCTCCCTCCATTGTTTCATCTGACGGCATCGGCATAAGTTGCATGATGAAACCTACTGTATCTCCGCAAGTTGCGTGATGCAACTGTGTCGCTACAATGCCGTCGCATGAAGCTCAAATCGTTCGACCACATGAATTGCTCGCTTGCGCTGACGCTCGAGGTCATCGGCGAGCGGTGGACACTGTTGATCCTGCGCGATGCATTCTTCGGCAGGAAGCGCTTCGAGGCGTTTCAGAAGAGCCTCGGTGTCGCCCGCAACATCCTGACCTCGCGCCTCAATCGACTCGTTGACGAGGGCATTCTCGAGAAACGTCCCGTGGAAGCGGGCCGATTCGAATACGTGCTGACTCCGAGGGGGCTCGAGTTGCAGCCGGTGTTGCTGTCGATGACGCATTGGGGCGACCGGCACAAGGCGCACGAAAAGGGCGAGCGCGTCGTCTTCGTCGAACGCGCTACCGGCGAGCCGATCGCACCGATGTCGGTGCGCAGCGCCGACGGCCGAGTGCTGCGGCCGCGCGACGTCAGAGCAATTCCAGGTCCAGGAGCCGACGCGGCTTCACGCTGACATAGGTCTTTTTCCACAGCGCGGCATCCGCCAACGGTCTTCTCACGCCGCGCGGCAGCTTTGCCATGGTGCAGCCGCTCCGTCTATGCTGCTGCGCCGTTTCCGTCTCGCCTAACCGCAACAGTATCCGCAACCCGTGTCCCGACGTACCGCCACCCTGATCGACCACCGCGCCGTGCTGCGTATCGCGGGTCCCATCGTAATCTCGAACCTCTCCACTCCCCTGCTGGGACTCGCTGACACGGCCGTGGTCGGACAGATCCCGGACGCGGCGTACATCGGCGCGATCGCGGTCGGTGCAATGATCTTCAACTTCGTGTACTGGGGCTTCGGCTTTCTGCGCATGGGCACCACCGGCCTCACCGCCCAAGCACACGGCGCCGGCGACGGCGACGAAGTGCGCGCTGCTCTCGGCCGCGCCTTGTTGATCGCTTGTGTGCTGGGACTGGTTCTGATTCTTCTCCAGGGGGCCATTCGAGCCGCGGCGCTCGCGCTGGTGCACGGAAGTCCGGAGGTGGAAGGGCTCGCTGATCGCTACTTCGCGATCCGAATCTGGAGCGCGCCGTTCACGCTGGCGAACTATGCGCTGCTCGGCTGGTTCATCGGCCGCCAACGCGCCGGCACCGCGCTCGTCGTCCAGGTATTCATGAATGGCCTGAACATCCTCCTGGACGTCGTCTTCGTACTAGGCTTCGGCTGGGCCGTGCAAGGGGTCGCGGCCGGAACCCTCATCGCGGAGGTCGCTGCGGCACTGCTTGGTCTGGTCCTGGCTGGCCGCGAACTGGCTAAAATGGATGGTGCGTGGGACTGGGCGCTTGTGAAGCGGCCGGACCGCATCTCGCGCAGCCTGGCCGTGAACCGCGACATCATGCTGCGCACCCTCTGCCTGATCTTCGTTTTGAGTTGGTTCACCGCGGAGGGTGCACGCGCCGGCGACGTGATCCTGGCAGCCAACGTCGTGTTGATGCAATTCGTCTCGCTCTCGGCCTACCTGCTGGATGCGTTTGCGTTCGCCGCAGAGGCCTTGGTCGGTAAGTCTGTGGGCGGCCGGTCCCATGCAGGGCTGCGCGACACCGTGCGCCTGGTGACGCTCTGGGCTTGCGGCATCGCGCTGGGGTTGACGTCCGCGTTCCTCGTGTTCGGTGGACTCTTCGTCGATGCGCTGTCCACCGATCCCGCCGTCAGGACCGCGGCCCGGACTTATCTTCCGTGGGCGGCCGTCGGCCCCGTTGCGTCGGTCGCCTGCTTCCTGCTCGATGGCATCTTCATCGGGGCCACACGTACCGGTGAAATGCGCAACGCCATGGCGCTCTCCCTGGCCACCTTTCTGCTCGTGTGGTGGCCGCTCTCATCGGCATTCGGTAATCACGGTCTGTGGGCGTCGCTGCTGCTGTTCTATGTCGCCCGCGCGGTGACACTCGGACACTACTACCCACGGGTCACTGCGGCCGTCACCTGACCGTCGACGAACAGTTAGTCATCGAGTTCCGTCACGCTGCGTTCGCCGCCGAGCGCACTCATCTGCTGCAGGATCCACGCCTGCCGGCTACGCACATAAGGCGACGGTGCATTGACGCGAAACAGGATCGGGTTCGGCAACACCGCCGCCAGCAGCGCGCTCTGACCACGATTCAATCTCGCCGCGGATTGCCGGAAGAAGTGTTCGCTGGCCGCGCCAACGCCAAACACGCCCGGACCGAACTCGGCGACGTTCAGATACACCTCCAGAATGCGGGTCTTCGACCAGAACGTCTCGATCAGCAATGTGAAGTACGCTTCGAATCCCTTGCGCACCCAACTTTGCCCGGCCCACAGAAACAAGTTCTTCGCCGTCTGCTGCGAAATCGTGCTCGCACCGCGCATCGACGTGCCGCGCAAGCGCTGCGACAGCGCGTGTTCGATCTCGACGAAATCGAAACCGAAGTGTTCCGCGAATCGTTGATCTTCGGATGCGATGACCGCGAGCTTCGCGCTGGACGAAATGTGCGCCCAATCGACCCACTGCTGCCTGAAAGTGTAGCCGCGCTGCATGTCCACCCACGCCTGAACGCGATCGGCGACGATGAACGCCGTCGTCGGTGGATCGAACCATCGCAGTAGCACGACACTCGCGATCGACCAGGCGAACCACCCAAGCACCAGCGCCACGAAAGCGCGACGAACGCGTGCAAAAGGCTTCGGCTTGCGCTTCTTTCTGTTCGGCACCCTGTAAGGCATTGCATACTCGTTCAGTCACCGCCGCGTGCTCGCGGCGCCGGGCGCGCCTGTATAGTCGATGCATCCATACCGCGCAATCGAAGCGGACGTTTCGGCTGGTGCGATGCGCGGCAAATGCGAGGAGTCGAACATGGGAAGACTGGACGGCAAAGTCGCGATCGTGACCGGCGGCGCGTCGGGCATGGGGCTCGCAACGGTCAAGCAATTCGTCTCCGACGGCGCTCGCGTTGTGATCGGCGACGTGCAGGGCGAACCCGGTGCGTTGCTTGCGCGTGAACTCGGCGATGCGGTGCGTTTCCAGCTGACCGATGTGTCACGCGAAGCCGACATCGAAGCGTTGGTCACGCGCACGGTCGACGAGTTCGGCCAGCTCAATTGCATGTTCAACAATGCCGGCTTCGGCGGTATCGGCGGCGAACTGGTCGACCTCGACTTCGGCGATGCCTATCGGCGCACGATCGACGTGTTGTTCACCGGCGTTGCTGCCGGCACGAAACACGCGGCGCGCGCAATGAAGGGACACGGCGGCAGCATCATCAACACCGCGTCGGTGGCAGGATTGCGTGGCGGCTACGGGCCGCATGTCTACAGCGCGATGAAAGCCGCCGTGCTGTCGCTGTCGCGCACCTCGGCACTCGAACTCGGCGCGCACGGCATCCGCGTGAACGCGATTTGTCCGGGCTTCATCGCCACCGCGATCTTCGCCGGCGCGCGCAACTGGAGTTATGAAACGCGCCAGCGCTTCATCGAAGAACTCGAGAAATTCCCGACAGCGATGACGCCGATTCGCCGCGCCGGACTCGGGGCCGACATCGCTGCGATAGCCACCTATCTGGCGAGCGACGAATCGACCTTCGTCACCGGTCAGCAGTTCGTCATTGACGGTGGACTGATGGCGGGCGCTCCACCGGATCCGACGCGGCGCAGCGGCATCCAGGAGCTTGCTGATCGGATCGAGTCTGGGCCGCTCTGATCCGACGCCAAGGTCCGATACCGGGACGCCTTGTGTCAGTGGCTCAGCCCGGCGATCTGACGGTCTCCGGCGGCGGGAACTCCCCCTCGACGATCGCGAGGAACCGCTTCGCCGCCTCCGACAACGGCTTGTGCTTCTTGTAGTAGATACCCACTGTGCGGCGGATCGCGCCGAACTCGAGCGCCGGCAATGCAACGAGGCCGTCGAGTTCGCCCATCAGGCGGTCGGACAAAAACGTGACCCCCTTGCCGGCTTCGAGCAGCGCGAGCCGCAACTCCAGGTGGCTGACTTCCCAGATGCTCGCGAACCAGTCGCGCAGCCGTTCATGCCCCGGCCGCTTCGTGGCTTCGTCGAGATATGACGTGATCAGCGTCACCTCGCCGAGCACCTTCATTGGGTCGTCCATCAGCGCCTCGTAGCGTGGGTGCGATCTGTGCGCGACCAGCACGCGCTGCTCGTCGAAGCAGCCGCGCAACACGAAATGCCCCGGCATCTGATGCTGGAACGGACCGAAGCCCAGTTCCCAGCGATCCTCGTCCACGCCGTAGACGATCTCGCGGCTCGGCGCGACATCGAGCTTCAGCCTCGTCAGCGGATTCCGTTCGCAGAATTTCAACAACAACGACTTCGCGTAAAACTTGTTGACCAGGCTGTTCATCGCCAGATTCAACGTCGACAGCGCGCCCTGGCGGATCTGTTGGATGTCGTCGAGCGCATTGCGTTCTTCGTTGATCATCGTTTGCGCGAAACGAAACAGCCGTACACCGGCTTCGGTGAGATGCGGCACGCGTCCGCGTACCAGCAGCGACGTGTTCAGTTTGTGCTCGAGGTTCGCAATCGCCTGGCTGACGGCCGACTGCGACACGTTGAGCCGTTCCGCGGCACGGCTGAAGCCGCCCTCTTCGATCACCGCGGACAGCACGCGAATCTCGTGACGCTCGATCTGCATGAGTTGCCTCCATTCGCGTGCCGACTACAGCATACTGTCGCGCAACGCACCACTTATCACACCATCAGGCTTGCTGATACTTAAGCGAATCGGAACGCGGCATTAGCAGATCGCGCTCGCCCGGCATGTCGCATTTGCGTACCGTCGATGCACATCAATCGGAGACATCTGTGATGCGCGCATCCGCGGTCGAAGTGCCCAAGGGTCTGGAAGGGGTCGAAGTGGACGTCACCAAGATCTCGCTCGTCGACGGCGAGGGCGGCCGTCTCAGTTACCGCGGCCACGACGTTGCGAACTTGATCGAGGCGCCGTTCGCTTGCGTCGTGCTGCTGCTGTTGACGGGCGACGTACCGACGGCGGCCGAACAGCATCGGTTCGAGGTAGCGCTCGCACGCGCGGCGCGTTTGTCGGACGACGACGCAGCCCTGCTCAGGCTGGCGGCGAAGACCGATACACACCCGATGGCGGTGCTGCAGGGACTCGTACCACTGCTGTCGCGTAGCGGCGAGTTCGACACATACGGCGATGCCGCGCAGGGGTTTACAGTGGCAGCGAAACTGCCAAGTCTGATTGCCGGATTGCACCGCCTGCGCAGCGGAGAATCGCTGCCCGCGCCGAGCGATTTGCTCGATCCGAACGCGCGCTTCCTCGCGCAGATGGGATTCGCCGCCAACCCTGCACTGGCTCGCGCGTTCAACGTCACGCAGATCCTGCAGATCGAACACAGCTTCAACGCGAGCACATTCGCCGCGCGCGTCGTTGCGAGTACGTTGGCGCCGGTCGAGAACGCATTGGCCGCCGCACTTGGCGCGCTGCACGGCGCATTGCACGGCGGCGCCGATCAGGCCGCGCTCGAAATGGCCATCGAAGTGGGCGATCCCGAGCGCGCTGCCGACTTTGTCGATGAGTGCCTCGCCACGGGTCGCAAGATCATGGGCATGGGACATCGGGAATACCGGGTGCTCGATCCGCGCGCGCGGTTCGTCAAGGTGCTCGCGGCAGACCTTGCGAAGGGCACCTCGCTGGAAGCGTTGTATCTGACCCTGGAAGCGATCGAAGCACGCATCAGTGAGCGGATGGCAGAGCGCGGCACGAGCCTGCACGCGAACCTCGAGTTCTACAAAGGCATCGTCTACCGGGCAGCGGGCTTACCGGCGGATTACTTCACCGCAGCATTCGCCATGGCACGCGTGTACGGTTACCTCGCGCATTTCATCGAGAGCCGCATCAACAACCGGATCATCCGCCCGGCAGCGAAGTACATCGGCGTCATTCCGGCGTGAGCATCAGACGCAGGCGGATCATGTCGACACAGGCGATGCCGTCTTCGACGATCGGCTCATCATAGTGATCGGCAAAGAAATTCGGCACGACGCCGATCACGCGGAATCCCGCGCGCTGATAGAAGCGCAGCGCGGCGAAGCTCGAGTTGCCGGTGCCGACATCGACGACGCGCGCACCTTTGGATTCGGCGAGACCGATCGCGTGGCCGAGCAGACGGCGACCGAGGCCGGTGTTTTGATACGCTTCGGCGACTGCGATGTTCATCAGTTCGAATGTCGTCGCGTCCTCCTTTTGCAACGCATAAACGCCGACGACGGCGTCTTCATATTTCGCAATGCGGGTCAACGAATCCGATAGATACGACTCGACGCGACCCCGCGACGGATCTGCGTCGAGCAACAATCCCCAGGGTATCTCCTCGGGATACGGACGCAGGAAGCGCGCATCGCGGGGTTCGAACGGCTTTACCATTCTTCCGTGCCGGGCGCCCCTTTGAACGGACCGATGATTTCACGCGTGACCCAGCCGCCGTAGTAACCACCGGGCTGCGGATAAACCGTCTCGCGGTCGACGAAGCAACTGACGAGCCCGGGATAGTACGCAACCCAGCCGAGCAGATCCTGATAGTCCGGGAACACTTCGACATAACTCCATGCGGCGCCTACCACGCGCTCGCCGTCCACGAGCACATCGTAGGCCATGGCGGTGCCCTTCCACTCGCACGAGGTGCGCACGTCGGTGGCCTGTAGCGTGTCCCATTCGACATCGTCGGGCGGCAAATAGAACACCGGCGGACTCGCAGTTTCCAACACCCGCACGCAGTCGCGCGAGTCGGCGATCAGCGAACCCTCGGCGAACACCTGCACGAGCCGCGTATCGGGGACGATCATCGGCGGCCGCGGATAGTCCCATACCGATTCTTCGTGGGCGGCATCCGCATGGGCAAAGTCCGGCCGCACTTCGCCGCGATAGCGCCAGCGCCGTCGCGCCGCCTCGATTTCAGGTGTGGTTTGCCGCATATCGATGTTCCAACACGCTCATCATGAGCGCCACTTCTGCCACCAGTGCCTGGCCGCCCGCGCGTGGCCACCCTCCGAAAATGCGTAATACGCCTTCGTCAGCGCCGGTGCAACGGAGTCGTAGGTATGCCAGTCGTCTTTCGCGTCATACAGCGTCCGGGCCGCGTCGGCACGATACCGCCCATAGTGCGCTGCGGCGAAACTCTGGCCCCGCTCCGACAGCAGATCGCCGCTCAAGCGTCCATGCGTGGTCTTCAGAAAGAACGCCGCCGGCGTGAGTTCGCGATAGCGCAGCCGCAGCACGTCGCGGTCGTGCGCCGCTTCGAAGGGTGCCGCGATCAACTGCAGATTCACACACCATGCGAAGTACATGCCGGGCACCAGCGCGGCGCGGTCGATCGAACCTGCGTCGATGTGTGCGTCGAGATCGTCGATGATCACCGACACGGGGGCGTCATACGGCTTCCAGCGCGCGATCGAGATCGTGCAGCAGGTCGGCTTGCGCCTCGATGCCAACCGACAGCCGCACCAGCGTGTCGTCGATTCCGAGCGCGTCGCGCACCGGCTGCGGCACGCTGGCGTGCGTCATGATCGCCGGATGCTCGATCAGCGATTCGACGCCGCCAAGACTTTCGGCGAGCGCGAAGATGCGCACCGATTGCAGGAAGCGCCGCGTGGCATCCAGATCGCCAGCGACGTTGCACGTCAGCATGCCGCCATAGCCGGACATCTGCCGCGCTGCCAGATCGTGCTGTGGATGACTCGGCAGGCCGGGGTAGCTGACCGAAGCGATCTTCGGATGTGCTTCCAGATGCCGCGCCACCGCGAACGCGTTGGATTCGTGCGCCTGCATGCGTACCGCCAGCGTTTTCAGGCTGCGCAAGCACATGAACGCATCGAAGGTGCTTTGAATGCCGCCGATCGCGTTGCTCAGGAACTTCAAGCGTTCGGCGAGCTCTTCGTCATCGGTGATGACCACGCCGCCCACCAGATCGCTGTGGCCGTTAATGTACTTCGTCGTCGAGTGGATGACGATGTCGGCCCCGAACGCGACGGGCCGTTGGAAATACGGACTCATGAATGTGTTGTCGACCGCGAGCAATGCCCCGTGCGCATGCGCGATGTCGGCCGCACGGGCAATGTCGACGACTTTCATCAGCGGATTGCTCGGCGTCTCGAGCCACATCAGTCGCGTGCTTTCGCGCATCGCCCCGGCAAGCTTGTCGGTGTCGGTCATGTCGACGTAGCTGAACTCGATGCCCTGCTGCTTGAACACCCGCTCGAACAACCGCGACGTGCCGCCATACAGATCGTCGCACGCAACGACGTGATCGCCCGCCGACAACAGATGCACCACCGTGGCGGTGCCGACCGAACCGGATGCCATTGCGAAGCCGAAACGTGCGCCTTCGAGATTCGCCACGCAGTCCTCGAACGCGCGGCGCGTGGGATTGCCACTGCGTGTGTAATCGTAGCCCTGATGCACACCGGGTGCCGAGTGTGCGTACGTCGACGTCAGATAGAGCGGCGTGACGATTGCGCCGGTCGTCTGGTCCGGCGCCTGGCCCGCGTGAACGGCCCGCGTCTCGAAACCGAACTGGTCGTCAGACCATTCCATAGTCGCTTCTCCGGTGAATGCGCCGGCTACGGCGCAAAGCTCGAACGCGCCCACACACCCCATTTGCCGGCGCTGCGCTCGATGATGTAGACCAGCAGGAACTGAATCGACCGGAGCATCGTTGCGGTACCATCGTGGCGTCGTTGGAGTCGGGAATATCCATGGAATTCGCACCGCTGTCGACCTTCGCACCAAATCTGTTCGCCGGCCGAACTGTGCTCGTGACCGGCGGTGGCAGAGGCATCGGTCGTGAGATCGCATTGGCGTTCGCCAGTCTCGGCGCCGACACGATCATTGCGAGCCGCAACGCCGACAATCTCGCTGCCACCGCGCGCGACATCGAAGCGCTCGGCCGCCGCTGCCTCGCGCAGGTCACCAACGTACGCAAACCGGAACAAGTGGACGCGCTCGTTGCCGCCGCGGTGGCGACGTTCGGCAAGATCGATTTCCTGATCAACAATGCCGGTGGCCAGTTTCCCGCACGACCGTTCGACATCAGCGACAACGGCTGGCGCTCGGTCGTCGATCTGAATCTCAACGGCACCTGGAACGTCACGAGCCGCGTGGGCCGCCACATGGTTGAGCGCGGCTACGGCGCCATCGTCAGCATCGTGCACATCTATTCATTCGAACGCGGCGCGCCACCGTTCGTCCACTCCGGCGCCGCACGCGCGGGAGTCGTCAACATGACGCGCTCACTGGCTTACTACTGGGCGCGCAAAGGCGTCACGATCAACGCGCTCGCCCCCGGCACGGTGGCGACCGCAGGCGTACGCGAGGAAGAGTTTGCTCATTCGGACATCGACGACTACGAAAGTGTTGCGGTGAAGGACATTCCGGCGCATCGACTCGGCGAGGCATCCGAAGTCGCCGGCATCTGCGCATTTCTGTGCTCGCCCGCGGCGCGGTACATCAATGGCGCGTCGATCATCGCCGACGGCGGCTACTACCTCGACAACTGGACGCCGATGCTGAACCCGGAGATTTGAGATGAGTTCTGGCGCATCAACGATCACGGTCTTTCGCGCGCGGCGCATCGTCACGTTGAACCCGAGCAACCCGGAAGGCACCCACATCGCCGTGCGCGACGGCACGATTCTCGGCGTCGGTAATCTCGCCGAAGTCGCCGGCTGGGGCGACTACGAACTCGACGAGTCGTTTCGCGATCACGTGATCGTACCCGGTTTCGTCGAGGCGCATGCGCATACGATGGAAGGCGCAATGGCGCTGCTGCCGTACCTCGGTTATTTCGATCGGCCCATGCCTGACGGCCGCATTGCAAAGGGCATCAAGAGCTACGCGGAACTGATCGAGGCGCTGCGTCGCGTCGACACCGCACATTCCGATCCGCGCGAGCCAATCATCGCCTGCGGTTTCGACCCGATCTATTTCGCGGAGGAGCCACGGCTGACACGACACCATCTCGACCAAGTATCGCGTACGCGACCCATTTACCTCTACCACGCAAGCGGTCATCTGGCGACTGCGAACACGGCGATGCTCGACGAAAACGGCGTCACTGCGGCGTTGAAGTCGGCGGGACTCGGCCGCGATGCCGAGGGCAACCTCGACGGTGAACTGCGCGAGCCCGCCGCCATGTCATTGTGCAAGACCGGTTATCGCGCGGTGATGCGCGCCATCACGCAGGACGAGGCCATCTGGAATTTTGCGCGGTGCGCGCGCAACGCCGGCATCACCACCACCGCAGACCTTGCCGGCACCGTGATCCTCGCACCGCAAAGCCTGGCCAACTGGCAACGCATCGTCAACGACGCCGATTTTCCGGCGCGGATCGTGATGTACAACCTGCCCGCGATGCCTGGTGACGGCGGTGATTTCGAGGCACTGGCCGAGGCGTTCCTCGCGCTGCGCGCGGAGCAATCCGACAAACTCCGTTTCCCAGGCGTGAAATTCATCCTCGACGGCTCGATCCAGGGCTGGACCGCGCTGCTGAATCCCCCAGGCTACTTCAGCGGCGAAGATCACGGCCAGTTGCTCACGGTACCCGAGCAGTTTCGCGACTGGCTCGCGCCATTTCACCGCCGCGGGCTCAACGCGCATCTGCACTGCAACGGCAACAAGACGCAGGATCTGGCGATCGAAACGATCGAGGCGCTGCTGCGCGCCGATCCATGGCTGGATCACCGGCACACCATCACCCACGCGCAACTCACCACGCAGGCGCAACTGAGAAAGATGGGGCGGCTCGGCATCTGCGCGAATTTTTTCGCCAATCATCTGTGGTATTGGGGCGACCAGCACTACGAGCAGACCGTCGGGCCGGAGCGCGCGCATGGCCTTGAACCGTGCGCGTCGGCATTGCGTGAAGGGGTGGCGCTGTCGATTCATTCCGACGCCGGCGTCACCCCGCTGGGACAGTTGCATACGATGTGGTGCGCGGTGAATCGACTCACCCCAAAAGGCCGCGTGCTCGGCGCGCCGGAAAAAATCGGCGCCTACGACGCATTGCGGGCGGTCACGCTAGGCGCCGCGTTTCAGATGCACATGGATCACGAGATCGGATCGCTGGAAGCCGGCAAACGCGCCGACTTCGCAGTGTTGGAAGAGGATCCGTTGCAGGTCGATCCGATGCGGATTCGTGATATCGGCGTGTGGGGCACAGTGCTCGGGGGGCATTCGTACCCGGCCGCGCCGAAGCAAGCCGGATGATCGAAGCCGCCGTGCCAATGACCGTGATCGGCGGTTATCTCGGCGCCGGCAAGACGACCCTGCTCAATCATCTGCTGCAACAGACCGCGGATTTTCGAATCGGACTGCTGATCAACGACTTCGGCGCGATCAACGTCGACGCGCAACTGATCCGGGAATCCGACAATGGCGCGCAACGGATCAATCTCACCAACGGCTGCATCTGTTGCGGGATGGGCGACGGCGTCGATGCGGCGCTCGACGAACTGCTGGCCGGCACGCCGCGGCCGGATCACGTTGTCGTGGAAGCCAGCGGTGTAGCCGACGTAGCGGCTGTTGCCGAGTACGGCCACCGGCCGCCGCTTGTCCTGGACGGCGTCATCGTGGTCGCCGACGCCGAGACGGTGCGCGCCAAAGCCAGCGACAAATACGTGGCACAAACTGTTCGCCGCCAGCTCGAAGCCGCCGACGTCATCGTGCTGAACAAGATCGATCTGCTCGACACCGACTCGCTCGCAGCCGTATCCGGCTGGCTCGGGAACTTGATCCCCGGCGCGCGCATCGTGCCGAGCCGTCGCGGTGATGTGCCGGTCGCTGTCCTGCTCGGCGCCCACTTCGAAACAGTGGCAACGAGGATGCGCACAGATTTCTCGCACCATCCGCACTACGCGAGCTTTCTCATCGAGAGCGAACAGCTTTGCAGCCGGACCGACGCAGCGCGGTTCATCGACGCATTACCCAATTCGGTGCTACGCGCGAAAGGGTTCGTTCGCCTTGTCGATGGGCACACATTGCTGTTGCAACGGGTCGGACGGCGCGCCACGCTCGACGACGCGCCGGCGTCGACTTCAACGCGCACGCAGATCGTATTGATCGGACTGCAGGACCGTATCGACCCGGCGTCGATCGCGAACGCGGCGCGCCTTCTGCCCCGCGCACGCGTCGGAGACGCAACCGGTGCAATTGGAACCGGATAACCTCACTGATGGGTAAGAGAAGGAGCGTGCACATGAAGACGGTCAAGATCATCGGAATCCTATTCCTGGTTTACGTCGGCGTTGTCGTTGCGTTCGAATCATGGCTCGGATACTCCCAGCCATCGGGCGCGCGCACGCTGGTGATCACCACACAGGACGACCACGGCAAAACCAACGAACGCGTCGTGTCCCGCCTCGAAAGCGATGGCAGACTCTATGTGGCCGCCAACCACTGGCCTCGACGCTGGTACAGCGAGGTTTTGGCGCACCCCAACGTACGCGTCACCCAGGACGACAAGACGTCGGCGTATGTCGCCGTGCCTATCACGGGCGAGGAACGCGCACGCGTGTATGCCGAGCACCCGCTGGGTATCGTGATACGAATTCTGACGGGCTTTCCGCCGCGGCGACTGGTTCGACTGGATCCGGCTTGAGCGTTCGGAGGCCGCGGGGCAAAAGGCGACATGCAATTCGGCGTTCTTCAATTCTTCAGTTGGCCGAATCGGCGCTTTCCATTGCCGCAGGTCTATCAACGCGCCTTCGAACGCATCGACATGATGGAACGTGCCGGATACGACGCAGTCTGGCTCGCCGAACACCACTTCAGCACCTACAGCGTCTGTCCATCGATCCACATGATGGGTGCGCACATTGCCGCGCGGACCAGGCGGCTGCGCATCGGTACTGCAGTTTCGCTCGCACCGTTCTATCAGCCACTACGTCTCGCCGAAGAAATCGCTCTGCTCGACGTCCTGTCCGACGGTCGCGTCAACTTCGGCGCGGGGCGTGGCTTCGACGCGACGGAATACCGCAACTTCGGCGTCGCGCGTGACGACAGCTACCCGCTGTTCCGCGAGCATGTGCAGGTCGTGCTCGAAGCGTGGCGCAACGAGCGGCTGACATTTCACGGCCGCTTCTGCCACTTCGACGATGTCGAGGTGCTGCCGAAACCGTTGCAGCAGCCGCATCCACCAGTGTGGCTCGCCGCGTCGTCCGAGGATGCGGTGATCTGGTCGGCCCGTAACGGCTATTCGATCCTGATGGATCCGCACAGTTCACATGCGCAAATCGCGGCCAAGCGCGCCCGCTATCAGACCGAACTCGAAACGGCGGGATTCAGCGCGGCGGGCCGCGTGATTCCGATGGCGCGCAACATCGCCCTGGCGACGACGACGCAGAAAGCCCGCGAGGTCGCAAAGCGCAGTGCCAAATTCATGTTCGGCTCATACCTGTCACGCGCGCCGCGGCCGCCCGGCGAAGTGGGCGATCCGATCGAGCGCTACGTCGACGACAGCGTCATCTGCGGCACGCCCGAATCCGTCGTCGATCAACTTCACGGGCTCGAAGACCAGCTACCGCTGGAATATCTGATGTGCACGCCGCTCAGTCACGAGTCGTTCGTATTGTTCACCGAAAAGGTGATGCCGAGGTTTCTTTGAGACACCACCGGCCGCGCTAGACGGGCCGCTCTCCTTTCAGGATCACCCGGTACATCACGCGGCGCTCACCCGGATAGTCGTTCAACGGATAGTGTTGCACCGAGCGGTTGTCCCAGATCGCGAGCGTGCCGACGCTCCAGCACAGACGCGTGCAGAATTCGGCGCGCACCGCGTGTTCGGCGAGTTGCGTCAGCAGCGGCAGACTCTCGGCGCGCGACCGGCCGACGAAGCAGCGTGTGTGTGCGAGGCTGACGTACAGCGCACGCGATCCACTCTGCGGATGAGTTCGAACCACCGGATGAACAGCGTCCGTCGGCGTCGAGCCCGCAACGCGTCGATTTCGATTCGCTCCCGCCACTGACGCATAGGCGCCGTCTTCATCGTGCACGAGCGCCGACGTGTAGCACGCGGTCATGCCATCGATCTGCGCGCGCATCGCTTCGGGCAACGCCTTGTACGCCGCGTGCATATCGGCGTACAGCGTGTCGCCGCCGCTTTTCGGCAACGCGACCGCATACAGCAGCGTCAAACTCGGCGGCCGTAGCAGATAGCTCGAATCGGTGTGCCACATGCCACCAAAGTTCGAGGCGTCCCGTGGTTCCTTGACGATCGGTACGACGTATGGATCCTCGGGCAGCGACTCCGCAAACGGATAAATCTCGCGTTCGCCCAGCCGGGCTGCGAACGCCGACAGTGCGGCCGGGTCAAGCTGTTGGTCGCGAAGAGCCAGGACGTGATGTTCCAGCAACGCCTCGCGAATCGTCGCGATGTGTACCGCGCCGACACAGCGCACATCGATTGCCCTGATCTGTGCACCCAGCGCGCCGCCCATTGGCTCGATCAGCACGGCGCGTCTCCCGCCACCGTAATGCGATGCATGAGCCGATGCTGCGGAAAGAAGTCGTTGACCGGTTTGTGCTGAGTCGAACGGTTGTCCCAGACGACCAGCGTCTCCGGCGCCCAATTCACGCGCAACGTGAATTCGTCGACGGTCACGTGCCTGAACAGCATTTCCAGCAGCGTGCGGCTCTCGTTCGTTTCGAGTTCGTTGATGCGCACGGTGAACAGTGAGTTCACATAGATCGCTTTGCGACCGGTCTCGGGATGCGTGCGAATCAGCGGATGGGTCACGGGCGGATTGGCGGCGAGCGCCGCGGCCAGACGCTCGCGCCCACCCGGCTCGGCCAGACTCTCTTGAAACCCGTGCGCGAAATCATGCGTTGCGGTCAAGGTGCCCAGGAAATTCCGCATCGCACCCGACAACGCGTCGTAGGCCACTGTCATGCTGGCAAACAACGTATCGCCGCCGAACGCCGGAATCACTTTGCCATGCAGCATGGTCAGTTTCGGTGGCGACGGTCTGAACGTCATATCGGAATGCCATCGCTCGATCTTCGACGGCCTATCCGGTGTGCTTTCGAGGATCTGCACGTCCTGGGTACCGGCCACGACTTCATAGGCCGGATGCGGCTCGATCGCGCCCAAACGCGCGGCAAATGCGCGTAGCTGTTGCGGTGACAGATGCTGATCGCGAAAGATCAGCACCTGATACTCGAGCAGGGCACGCTGGATCTCTTCGAATCGCGCATTCGAGTCGATCGCGTCGGCGACATCGAGGCCGTGCACGAAGGCACCGAGCGCGCCTGCCGCTTTTTCCACGCGCATCAGCGTCCTACCCGGGCTGCAACAGGTGCAGTGCGCGCGCTACACTAGCGGTTCCGAATCTCCTTCAGCGCCGCTTCGAAGCGCTTGCGGATGACGTCGGCGGTGTCGGACTGCGATTTGATCGCCATCTCGGCCAGCTCCCGCATGTTCGACAGCGCCTTCTCGATCGCTTTCTGACCGTGTTCGACCTGCTTCTGCGCCATCTCGGCCGGCGGCGCTTTAACCGTGTCGCCAATCGAGGCTTGCCACGATTCGAACGCCTCCCGCAGCAGTTCCGTCTGCCGCGTCATCAGGCTCTGCCAACCCTGCAGCGCGGTCTGATTCGCTTCCTGCAACGCCTTGATGTTCTCGCGCTGGCTTTCGATCACCTTGTTGACATCGACACCCGGGATCTGGAACTGCTTGAGCAATTCACTCACATCCAGGTTCGGCCACGGGTTCTTCGCCTCTTGATCAGCCATGAATGCCCCCTTTCTTTCATTCGGTTGCTCATTCGGTCAGTCGAGTCTACTCGTTCATGATGCATGCTCAAGGTAATCTAACGGCGTCAGAAACGGCACCCGCATGGATATATCGCCCATGACAATGGCCACACCGGACGAAGGCACGATCAGGTTTCACTATCGCCTCACCGATCCGGCGCCTTCGGATGTACTCGACGCGCCGCAGCTCGAACGCCTCGCTGCGTGGCGGCGCGTCCTGAAGCAGTTGAACCTGGTTGGCCGAGATCTGCGACGCTACGGTGGATTCGCCTATGGCAACCTCAGCGTCCGCGACACCAGGGTGCCGACGCGCTTTTTCGTCACGGCAAGTCAGACCGGCGGCGCGCCGCGGCTGATCGCGCGCGACATCGCGCGCATCGACCGCTGGAATGCGACGCGTTTCGAAGTCGATGCCACAGGGGTGCAGCCGCCGTCTTCCGAGAGCATCACGCACGGCATGGTGTATGCGGCCGATCCAGCGATCGCCTGGATCATGCACGTACATTCGGCTGCGATCTGGCACGCCACGAAACGTCTCGCCTTGCCGGTCACCGCGGCGGACGTCGCCTACGGTTCACCCGCGATGGCACACGCCGTCGCAGCGCTGGCGAGGCGTCATACCGCAGAGGGTCAGAGCGACTCTGACCCTTCATCTCTGCCGGGGTCACGACCGTTGCTGTTCGCAACGCTCGGACACGAGGACGGTGTGTTTGCCTGCGGCGAGACGGCGGATACCACCGGCGCCGCGCTGGTCCGCGTTCTGGCAAAAGCGCTGCTGGAATCGCACGCATGAGCGGCGCCCCTGAACCGATTCGCTGGCACGACGAACAACTCGACCTGCTCGATCAGACATTGCTGCCTGCGTACACCTCATTCGAACGTCAGACATCGCTCGAATCGGTGTTTGCTGCAATTCGCAGTCTGAAGGTCCGCGGCGCGCCGGCCATCGGGATCGCGGCGGCGTATGGTCTCGTCGTCGCGATGCAGCCTCACCGCGACGCGCCTGGCCATGTGTTCATGCGCGAACTCCAAATCGCCGCCGATCGCTTGCGTGCGGCCCGACCGACCGCCGTCAATCTCCGCTGGGCAGTCGATCGAATCGTTTCGGCGGCCAAACGGGCTGATCATGGCGCAAGCTGCTACCAAAGGATCAAGGCGGCCGCCGAAGACATCCATGCGCAGGATCGGCGCATGTGTCGCGCGATCGGACACACCGGACAACCTCTGATCAAGCCGAGCTGCGGCGTGCTGACACACTGCAACGCCGGGGCGCTTGCGGTATCCGAACTCGGCACCGCCACTGCGCCGATGTACGTCGCACACGCAGCAGGCGTAGCGTTTCGTGTCTACGCCGGCGAGACGCGTCCGCTGCTGCAGGGTAGCCGACTGACCGCATGGGAACTGCTGCAGGCCGGCATCGATGTCACGTTGATCTGCGACACGATGGTGGCCGCCATAATGGCCGAGGGCGCAATCGACCTGGTACTCGTCGGCACCGACCGCGTCGCGCGCAACGGCGACGTGGTCAACAAGATCGGTACCGCCGGTATCGCGATTCTCGCGCGACATTTCGGGATTCCGTTCTATGTCGCCTGTCCGTCCTCGACATTCGATTGGGCGACCGCGACCGGCGCGGTGGTGACGATCGAAGAACGCGGTGAGGACGAAGTGCGCAGCGTTGCCGGTCACCCGACTGCGCCGTCCGCGGTCAAGGTGCGCAATCCCGCATTCGATGTAACGCCGCATGAACTGGTCACCGCCTTCATCACGGACACCGGCTTGCTGACGCCACCGTTCGAACAGTCACTGCTGCGAATGCAGACAATGCACGCGTCGGATGTCGCGCGATGAGCCGCTATCGCCCGCCGCGCCCAAAATCCACCGCGTTCATCACCGCAAGGGGACAGCGCAGGCTGGCCGACGAACTGAAGCATCTGTGGAAAGTCGAACGCCCGGAGATTACACGCAAGGTATCGGAGGCCGCGGCGCTCGGCGACCGATCGGAGAACGCCGAGTACATCTACGGCAAGAAGGCGCTGCGCGAAATCGATGCGCGTATTCAGTTTCTGGCCAAGCGCCTCGACGAACTCGTGGTCGTGGACCGCATCCCGACAGATCGATCGCGCGTCTACTTCGGCGCGTGGACCACGCTCGAGAACGACGACGGCACACGGCAGCGGTACCGCATCGTCGGTCCGGATGAGTTCGATCGCGAGCCGGAATTCATCAGCATCGATTCGCCGGTCGCGCAGGCGCTGCTGAAGAAATGTTGCGGCGACGAGGTCGAAGTGAAGCGCCCCGACGGTGTCGCTCGCTATGTGATCACGGAGATTACTTACGATGCACCCGATTGAGATTCGCGCGATCGACCACGTGGTATTACGCGTCGCTGACCTCGCGGCGTCGCTGGCGTTCTACCGGGACGTGCTCGGACTTGCGATCGAACGCGAACTCGACATCGGGCTCGTACAGCTGCGCGCCGGGTCGTCGCTGATCGATCTTGTGCCGGTATCCAGTGAACTCGGCCGAACTGGCGGTCCCCCGCCGGGCGCCAATGGCCACAACATGGATCACGTCGCGCTCGCGGTCGAGCGCTTCGATGCGGGTGTGATATTCGCGCATCTCGACGCGCGTGGCGTCGAACACGGCGACGTGGCGCAGCGCTACGGCGCAGACGGCACCGGCCCGTCCATCTACATCAAGGATCCGGATGGAAACACCGTGGAGCTCAAAGGCCCTGCGACGGATCGACATTGATCATGCGTATGAAGCTTTGGAAACACATCAGGAGATTTCCAATGTTCTCGACTCAAACGACCTTCCGGCCCGCACATCGAACACTGGCTGCCAGCGCGCTGTTGCTCGCGGGTATCGCGGCAACTATCGCTGCAGGCTCGGCCCTTGGCGCGGATGCGCCCGCTCCCGGCGCGACAGCGTCGTCAGCCGATTCCGCACGTTGCGGGCACCGCGGCGAGATGAACCTCGCAAAGATGAACGAACGCGCAGCGAAAATGTTCGCGTCGGTCGACAGCAACGGCGACGGTAAGATTACCGAGGCGGAGTTCCTCGCGGCTAAACCCCCGCACGGCGGAGCCGGACATCGTCCCGGCATGGGCGGCCCCCCAATGGGCGGGCCACATATGGGCATGGAGATGGCCGGAACGGGCCATCGTCATGGCGCAGTTGATCAGCAGCAGCGCGAAGCCAGAATGGAAGCGTTCCAGAACGATCTGTTCAAGGCGCTCGATGCCGACCACAACGGGCAGCTGTCGCAGGCCGAGTTCTCCAAGGCGTGGGCCACCGCGCAGACGATGATGAAAAAGGCGGCATTCGCCAAACTCGACAAGAACGGCGACGGTGTACTGACGAAGGATGAGTTCCCGCCTTACTTGGCAAAACTATCGGCGATGGACAGCAACGGCGACGGCACCGTAAGCCGGGACGAAATGAAGGCGGCACACGCGGCGAAGACCGATCGCTCTCAAACTGACCCAATGCCGCATTGAGTATTGCGATTGCCGACCTCCGAGGCGACCGACGAGGAACTCATGGCGCGTGTTGCGCGCCACGATCAGGAGGCGTTCACACGCCTCCTCGATCAACACCTCGCCTCGTTGCAGAAGTTCCTGTTGCGGATGACCGGCAACGCAGCCGACGCCGATGAAATATCCCAGGAAGCCTTCTTGCGCATCTGGAGTCACGCGGCACATTGGCAGCCCGAACGCGCCAAGTTCACCACGTGGCTGTATCGCATCGCACGAAATCTGGCGATCGATAGACATCGCAAGCAGCGTGAAACGAATGCCGTGGACATCACGATGATCGTCGACGAATCACCCGACGCCGCGCACACGATCGACGTGGACAGGCGTCAGCGGATCCTGCGCGGGGCCGTGGCAAACCTTCCCGAACGGCAGCGCACGGCGCTGTTGCTGTGCCACTTCGACGGCATGTCCAATCAGGATGCCGCCGCGGTGCTCGACGTCACCGTCGAGGCACTCGAATCGTTGCTCGCGCGCGCGCGCAGGACTCTGAAGACGACGTTGCGGCCACAACTGGATCAACCCGAGACGCAGCCATGCACGAAACATCGATGACACTGGACGAATTCGAGTCGCACCTCGATCGACATGGTGCAAGCGTCGACGCCTGGCCGACTCACGCAGCGAAACAGGGACGCGCGCTACTGGATTCGTCGGGCCGCGCACACGATCTGCTGGCCGAAGCACGCACCCTGGAGACACTGTTGGAGGGAGCAATGCCGGCGGTTGCGCTGACGACCGGTACCTTGCGTGGCAGGATCCTCGCGGAGGTCGCTCGTCAAAACCGGCCGATGCTGAAACGCGGGCAGAGATGGTGGTGGCTCGAGCGCGGATGGATGAACGGTCGCCGGATGCTCCGGCCAATCGCGTTCGCCGCGGCGTTGATTCCGCTGTTCCTCGGTTATGCGATCGGAATTGGCTATCAAAGCGGCGTCACCGACGAACTGGCTTCGGACGTCAGCCTGTTCGCGTTCACCGACTACGAGACGTACTCCGATGCGAACTAACAAATGGTTGGTTGGCGCTCTCGTGGTTTCACTGGTGGCGAATCTGCTGCTGGTTGGGTTCTTCGCCGGGCGCATGTCCGGCTTCGGGCCGCCACATGGCTTTGGACCCGATCCGACGGCGGGATTTTTCCGGCTGCTCGGGTTCTTGAGTGACGATCGGCGCGCTGCGATCACACCTGCATTGCGCAAGCAGATGCGTGAAGTCGTCCCGATGCTGCGCCGAATACACGGCAATCAGAAAGATGTATTCGACGCATTGGACGCAGATCCGTTCGACCCTGCCGCACTGGAAGCAGCGTTGGCCGACCTGCGCATCAATCTGGCAGCCGCCCAGGTTGCGAGCCATCGTTCGTTCGTTACGTTGGCCAAGTCGCTGACAAGCGACGAGCGCAAAGCACTCGTGCGCGCCATGCGGCGCCCACCGCACATGCACCATCGCTCACACCGCAAAGACGAATCAGGGCACCCTGAGCATGCTCCGCTCGGGATGCAACCCGGGCGCGGCGGGGACCAACCCCCTCAGGAAGACCGTCAGTGACGCCGCGACCGTGCGCATGGGCTTGGCACCGGGCGCCTCCAGCACCACTTCACCGGTCGCATTGTCGATCGACAGAAAGAGGTCGGAATCCGGCTCAGTGCAGGCGAAGAATACCGTCAGCGGCGCGCGAGCACGGCGCTTCGCGAGCGCGTGCCCGATCAGGTTCTCGACAAGCCGCTCCGCATCCGCCGGATTCCACAACAGAATCAGGCTGACGTGACCCTGCTGGGCGGTAGCCTCCAGTCCGCCGGACCAGAAGCTGGCGTAATACGCCTTGACGTCTTCGTGAATCGTTGCGTCGAGCGCGCGCTCCAACCCCGCGAAGTCGTCAGCGAACGCGCGGCGCAACGGACGCCACGAGATCATTTCCGTGCCGTCGACGGCGCGAAAGGGTTGGCCGATTTCGCAAGGCGAGCGCCATTGCGCATCGTATGAATTGACCAGCGTTGGAAAAGCTTCCAGATAGCGGTGCACGAACCCACCGAGTTCGGTGCCGACGTCACTCGTCCCGGGGCTATCGTCGAACGCGTCTGACACGGCTGTCTTGTCTTGTGTTTATGTCGTTAAATGCACGTGCGATGAATTCTCTCACGTTGGATCCGATCGACCATGTCGAAGGCATGGTGCAGTTGCCCGGTTCGAAAAGCATATCGAATCGGGTATTGCTGCTGGCCGCATTGGCCGAGGGTACCACGCGAATCACCAATGTCCTCGACAGTGACGACACCCGCTACATGCTCGACGCGCTCGTCACGCTCGGCGTCGACGTTACGCGAACCGGATACGACATCGAGATCGTCGGCCGCAACGGCGTCCTGGTGACGCAGGACGTCGAACGCGAACTGTACCTCGGCATGGCCGGTACCACCTATCGACCGCTGACAGCTTCGCTGTGTCTTGGCCGCGGTACTTTCACACTCATCGGTAGCGCTCGCATGACCGAGCGTCCAATCGCCGACCTGGTGGACGGGCTGCGCACACTTGGAGCATCGATCGAATACCTCGCTCGCGACGGGTATCCGCCGCTGCGCGTTTCCGGTACGGGCCTGCGCGGGGGCAACGTCTGTATGCGCGGCAACGTGTCGAGCCAGTTTCTGACGTCGCTGATGATGGCTGCCCCATTGGCGGACGATCCGGTTACTGTGAGCATCGCCGGTGAGCAGGTCTCGAAGCCTTATCTCGACATGACGATGGCACTGATGCACCGTTTTGGCATTGTTTGCAGCCACGACGACTACCGCCGCTTCGTCATTCCGACCGGACGCTATCGTTCACCCGGATCGATCCACGTCGAGGGCGATGCGTCCTCGGCGACCTACTTCCTGGCGGCCGCGGCGATTCGCGGCAGCATCACCGTGCATGGCATCGGAGTGGACAGCGCGCAGGGTGATATCGCATTCATCGACGTGTTGCGCAAAATGGGCGCCGACGTACGTGTTCACAACGAATCGGTCGAGGTGCGCGCGGCACCCCTGCAAGCCGTCGATCTCGATCTGAACGCGCTCCCCGATGCGGCGATGACGGTGGCCGTGCTCGCACTGTTCGCGCAGGGCACCACGCGAATACGCAACATCGCGAACTGGCGGGTGAAAGAAACCGATCGTCTGACAGCGATGGCAACGGAATTGCGCAAGGTCGGCGCGCAGGTCATCGAGCACGATGATGCAATCGAGATCACCCCGCCCGCGCGATTCATTCGAGCGGAGATCGACAGCTATGGAGATCATCGAATGGCAATGTGCTTTTCGTTGGCGGCGCTCGGCGGCGTACCCGTGACCATCATCGACCCGGATTGTGTCGCCAAGACCTTCCCGGACTACTTCGACGTGTTCGCGTCGGTCTCATGCCGTGACTGAGGCCCGCGCAACACCGCGCCTGGACGCGGCACGCAGCCAGTTGATCGAGAAGACGCCGAAGTGCCGCGAGATCTCGGCAACCCGTTCGGAAATTCTCAACTCCGGGCTCGCGGCGAATCTCGAGATGCCGCATCCGATCTTCATCGACAGCGGTCGTGGCGCGCGCGTGAACGACGCCGACGGCAACAGCTACATCGACACATCGGTCGGTTTCGGCCTGCACGTGCTCGGCCATCGGCATCCGGCAATTCACGATGCCATCGTGGCGCGCGCCGACAAAGGCTGGATGTTCGGCATCCACACGACCGCGCAGATGGACCTGGCAACGCTGTTTCACGAGGCGGCGCCATGCGCCGAACGCGTCGTGTTCTGCAATACCGGCACCGAGGCAACGTTCTACGCGATGCGCGCGGCACGCGGATTCACCGGACGCGACAAGATCGCGCTGTTCGACGGCTGCTATCACGGTGCTCACGACTACGCGATGATCGTCGCCGATCCGTCGAGCCCACCCGAGGCGCTGCGACCGCTGCCGATGGGTCGCGGCGTGCCGGACGCAATCACGTCGCTGATGATGCTGCTGCCGTATCGCCACGCCGCGGCATTCGACCTCATCCGCCGCCACAAAGACGAACTCGCCGCCGTGATGGTGGAGGGCGTGCAGAGTTCGAATCCGCAGCCTGGTGCCGGCGAATTCCTGCGTGAGTTGCGCGATGCGTGCCGCGCGGCCGGCGTGCTGTTCATCATGGATGAGGTGATCACCGGATTTCGGCTGACTTACGCCGGCGCGCAGGGGCTGTTCGATGTCGAGCCCGACATGGCGACCTACGGCAAAGCACTCGGCGGCGGTATGCCGATTGGGGCGATCGCTGGACGCGCCGATGTGATGGACGTGTTCACCGGACTCGGCGCGCAACGCGGCATCTTTTCCGGCGGCACGTTTTCCGGCAATCCGATGACGATGGCCGCCGGAACGGCCGCAGTCGGCTACATGAAGGCGCACCCGGAGATCTACCCGTACATGAACGGCGAAGGCGATCGGCTCGCGCGCGCGCTGAACGATTTCTGCAGCGCGCGGCAGTTGCCGGTGCAGATGAAGAACGTCGGTTCGATGTTCCACCTATACTTTCAGCGCGAGCCCGTCGAGAGCGCTCGCGATATCCGCACGCATCATCCGGCGGCCGAAAAAGCGTTCTATCTGCACGCATTGAACCGGGGCGTGCTGGTCCCCGGCACGCAGCGCGCGTTCCTGTCCGCGGCCCATACGACACGGGATGTCGATTCGTTGATCGACGTATTCACCACGTCGCTGATGGATGTGGACGCCGATGGATTGTTCGCTGCCTGACGCAGCGCGGCTTGCATGCAGTCGCCGCCCCGCCAACGGAATTCGGCCTGCACATCTGCTATAAAAGGCGCCCGCCGCTCAAAGGGACACCCACAGTATGCAGAGATCCGCAGGTCGTCGCATCGCAGTGATGCTGGTCGCAATGGCTGCGTTGCTCGCGGGCAATGCCCAGGCCTCGAAGGATACGCTCGACGCCGATGTGCAGACTGCCTTGGCAAGCTTCGCCGAGAAAATCCCGGCGGCACCGCAACTGATGCAGAAGGCCGCCGGTATCCTGGTTTTTCCGAGTGTGCTCAAAGCCGGCTTCATGTTCGGTGGCGCCTACGGCGAGGGTGCACTGCAGATTCACGGCGAGACGGCGCAGTATTACCGCACCACGGCGATCTCCTGGGGATTCCAGGCCGGCTTGCAGTCGCGAATCGAAATCGTGCTGTTCATGACCCAGGACGCGCTCGACCGCTTTCAGGCCGGCAATGGCTGGCAAGCCGGTGTCGACGGCAGCATTGCGCTGCTGGCCTTCGGAGTCGGCAACAGCATCGACACCGACAACATCCGCGAACCGATCATCGGCTTCATATTCGACGACAAGGGGTTGATGTTCGACCTGTCATTCAAAGGCAACAAATACTGGAAGATCGATAAACCCTGAAGTTCGCACGGCAATCCCTCAGCCGAGCTTCTCATCCGAAGAGCCCCGAACGACTGCGTTCTAAATCGAGCAACCAGCGTTTCGTTTCGATCCCGCCACCGAAGCCGGTCAGCGATCCGTCCAGCCCGATCACGCGATGGCATGGAATGATGATCGGAATCGGGTTTGCACCGTTCGCCGCACCAACGGCGCGAACCGCCTTCGGGTGGTCGACGTGATTGGCGATATCGCTATACGCACGCGTCGTACCGTATGGAATGGTCGTCAGCGCGTGCCAGACCGCGCGTTGAAAGTCGGTCCCGTCCGGTGCCAACGGCACGTCGAAGGTGCGACGCTCGCCGGCGAAGTACTCGTCGAGCTGGCGCTTGACGCGTGTGAACGGCTCGTCGAGACGTTCCCAATCAGGCTCTGCTTCGCGCGCTTTGTGGCCGCGCGAAAAGCCAATAACCTTCAATGCGTGACGACTACCCGCCAGCAGCAGCGTTCCGACCGGACTGTCCATGTAACTGAAGTACATCACGCCGCCTTTGTGCGAGATGCCGCTGCCGACGCCCAGATGTACATCACTGCGTAGGCGCGAAACGGCCGCCATGCCTCGGCTACGCGGCGTGCGCCCGCCGGCGTCGCGCGAAGCTGTTTCAATATCACCCAATCGCTGTCCGGAAATGCGTCGGCATCGCGCCCGGCGCGCATCGCGATGTACTGCGCGGTCCACTCCCCGATGCCATCGATGCCAGTCAGCGCGCTGCGCAGATCGCGAGGGCGCATCGCCGCCGAGATGTCGAGATCGCCACGTGCCACGCTTTCCGCGAGAAGGCGGATGGCTTCCCCGCGTCGAAACGGCATGCCGAGTTCCGCAGGCGTCTCGCGGGCCAGAACGTCAGGCGATGGAAATGCCCATTGACCGTTGCCGCGCGCGCCGTAGCGCTGCACCAGCAGGCTCGCCAATGCGGTCGCGCGCACGACGCTGACCTGCTGACCGAGGATCGCACGCACCGCGAGTTCGAATCCGTCGAATGCGCCAGGCACGCGCACGCCGGGCCACCGGCTCACTGCGGCGCGCAACCGCGGATCGGCGCCGAGATGAGCGTCGATCGCCTTCGAGTCGGCATCGACGTCGAACACGCGCCGCACGTGCGCCTTCAACGCAGCCGCATCACCCAACACGGCAGGGATCGACAATGACACTCCGCCGTCGGTCACGCGCATCGCGAGCGGTTCGGCAGACCCGTCCAGGGAACGAAAATAGGTCGACTCGCGCACCGATTCGAGTTCGGGTATCACGCGCCTGCCGAGAAAAGAGATCATCCAGGGGGCATCGAACGGCGCACGTATCGAAAGGCGCGCGCGTTTCGTCGGGCTCTCCTGGACCACACAATTACTCATCGATCACAGCCACTGGCCCCGTGGGGCACACCGCATGCACCGGACTATGCGGCGCACTACACTAACGCCATCTTACCTGTCCGGCGTATTCAGATCGTCACCCAGCACGCCATCGATATCGACACCGCACTCGATCGGGCCCTGGCCCGGTCCGATGCCCCGCAAACCCAAGCGATCGACATCGATTTGCACGAATCCTGGGCCAGACCCGAACGGCGCATCCCGTTGACTGCGGTGTATCTGATCGAACGCAAAGTGATCCATGCGTTCGTCACCGACCGGCCTCTCGATGCGCCAGAACCCGGACACTTTCACGCAACCGCGACGCGCTGCCACGCAGCGATCTTCTCGCTCGATCAACCGCTGATCCTCGCACCGGTGACCATCGCGAAGCCCTGGGGGCGCGAACATTGGTACACCGGCATCGAGGCGCGCGGCACCAGTGGTGTCACCGATGGCCGCTGTAGCACTCCACTGCCGTGGGTGCTGGCCACCGCGCCTCGGCGTCTATGCGGTGCGGCACCGATCGTGTTGCTGAAGGTTCTGGAACCGGCCGCGGATCCCGTGCTCGGTGATCTGTACTTCGAGCTGCATGACACCAAACAGGAACTCTATGTGGTTACACATGTCGATCGCCACGCTTGGCCGGATGGCCGCGGAGCGATTCGCTTCGGTATGCATCCCGGGCGGCGCGCTGAGTTCGGCGACGACGACCGTTTTCGCGCAGCTTACCTCGCCGCCGTGCGCGAATACGAGGCGGTACGCCGCACCATCGATCGCCTGTTGGATCAGAAGCGCGCAGCCACGGGCATTGAACTCGACGCGCCGGTGCCAATCGCGATGATGCGGCGCTGGTTGGATGAGATCGAGCCCGCCTTGATCGAAGCCGAGGGCGTTCGGCGCGAGGCAATGAACGCGTTCACGCAGGTGCACCTGCTGCAGGAAGGCGATATCGTGCAACTACCGTGTGGGCTTCCGCACGCGTTGCAACACGGAGTACGCGTGGTCGAATTGCAGACGCCGACATTCGAACGCCGCATCCTGTCATTCACCCAGAAGGTGTTGACGCAGGACCATTGGGACACACAAGCCGGAATGGAACGCATGCGACTCGACAGCCCGCCGCCGCTCGAGCCGCGCGTGCTGTTGCAGGAACCCGACTGCACCGTTGAGCGGGTCGCAGAATTCGACGGATTCGGTTCACGGCGTGTGCGGCTCGCGCCGTCGGCACAGCTGACCCTGTCGAAAGGTCTTCCGTACGCGCTGTGTATCGGCATCAGCGGTGAACTGTCCCTCGGCAACGTCAGCATCGCCCGCGAAACGGCATGCCTGGTTCCCAACTCCGCCACGCAACGCACGTTGGTCAACATCGGGGCGCACGAGGCCGTTTGCCTGCTGTCCGGTCCCGGCCTGTGAGTTCCGATTCCGAGACCGTCGCGGCGGCGCCGATCTCGTCACGGTTGCGCCTGCGCCGCCGCATCATGCGAACTGCGGTTGTGGCGGTTCTCTATTTCGGAATCCTCGTCTATCCGATCATCCGCCTGATCGACCTGCTGGCGCCGAATTGGACACCCACCACGATCGAGCTGCTCGCGATCATCGTGGCACCGATCGTTGGACGCGTGCTGTACGAACGCTATCCGAATGCTGCAACCCGAACGCTCTCGGCGATCGCGCTGACGTGGCTCGGCATCTGCTTTCAACTGTTTACGCTGATGGTGCTGTTCGAAATCGTCAATGCCGTGATATCGCTGCCACCGCAGCCCACCGGCGTCGTGATCGCGGCGATTCTCGTCGCGCTGAGCATCGCCGGCTTCGTCAACGCCCAGATCCTGCACGTGGCGCGCGTCGCGGTTCCAGGGCCAACGAATGTGGCCGGCCGCACGTTGGTGCAGATCAGCGACGTACACATCGGTTCGCGCAGTCCGCGTTTGCTGAATCGGATCGTGGCACGCGTCAACGCACTCGAGGCCGACTACGTGCTGATCACCGGCGATCTGATCGATTTCGCGGGCATCTCCCGCACCGAACTCGCACCACTCGGCGAGTTCCGCGCGCCGGCGTTGTTCGCAATCGGCAATCACGAGCGTTACGTGGATCTCGCGGCGATCGATGAACGCCTGCGCGACCTCGGCGTGATCGTGCTCCGCAACGAAGCCACGATACAGGGTCCGTTCCAGTTCATTGGCATCGACGACGTCGATTCCGCCGCACGAATACCGGCTCCGCTCAGCCGCATCGACCTGTCCAGCGAGCACTACGGCGTTCTGCTGTACCACCGTCCCGATGGTTTCGACGCATCCGCCGATCGTGGTATTCCGTTGATGCTGGCCGGGCACACACACGCAGGTCAGTTGATTCCGTTCAACTTTCTCGTCCGGCGCATCTATCCGCGCATGCGGGGTCTGTTCGAGTTGAACGGTTCGCGCCTCTACGTTTCACCCGGCACCGGCACGTGGGGACCGATCCTCAGGATCGGATCGCGTTCGGAGATCACGCTGCTCGAATTCGTCTAGCGCGCATTTCAGCAGAGGCTATTCGCCGCGCAGCGCAACGGTGATCGGCAGACGCGCGGCACGCAGCGCGGGAAACAGTCCGCCGACGAAACCGAGTGCCAGCGCCCAGACCAACCCCTGTGTGATCAGCTTCGGGGTCACGGCGAAGTCGAACGCGACCTGTGAAAACGATGCGCGATTCAACGTCGAGACCGTGAGGTTGTCGAAGATCAGATACGAAAGCACCGCACCCACGACACCGCCCAGCATTGCGAGCAGCAACGCTTCGATCAACACCGAAATCACGATCGGTGTCGTGCCAAAACCGATCGCGCGCAATGTTGCGATCTCGACGGTACGGGCCGTGACCGCACCGTACATCGTGTTCAGTGCCGCGAAGATCGCACCGACCGCCATGATCACCCCGACGAGATAGCCGAATCCGGTGATGATGGACGACATTTGCTTCGACTGCTCACCATAGAAATCCCGCTCGGTGCGGACCTGCAGATCGAGCCGTGGATCTTTAGAAATGCGCTCGGCAAGCGCGCCGATCACCGCCGGATCGCTCACCAGCTTCAGCCGCATCGTGCTGACACCGCCGGCGCGGCGGAAAGCTGACTGCACGACATTGACGTCGGCCCAGACCTCGGACTCGTTGACGTCACCGTTGGCCTCGAAGATGCCGACGATCTTCCAGTCGCTGTCGCGAAATCGAACCGTCGCGCCGAGATCGATGCCCGCGAATTCCGCAGCCGCGTTCCGACCGGCGATCAGTTCGCCTTTGCCCGCCTCGAACAGGCGCCCCGCGACGACGTGTATCTCCGGCCGCACGACGAACGCACTCTGCTGGACACCTCGCACTACGAGGTTGGCCGGCGTGCCGCTGCCGCGCTTGGGAACGTCGGCGATGGTGTACAACTCGCCGCTCGCGGCCACCACCCCGTCCATCTGCGAGACGATGTTGATCGCCTCCTGGCCGATGCCGCTGGACAATTCGCCTCCGGAACCGCCGCGCAGCACGATCGCGCGGTCCGGCGCGCCGGTCGATTCCAGCGCCGCCCGAAATCCCGTCGCCATCGCCAGAATCGATATCAGCACCGCGACGACACCGGCGATACCCACCACGATCACCGACGACGCGCCGAGCCGCGACGGCAGGTTGCGCAGGTTCATCAGCGTAATTTCGCGAATCTGGCCGAGCATCTCAACGCTCCGTCAGAATCATCAGACTGGTCTTCCGATTCGGAACGAGCATTCTCAATGCTCCCGCAACGCATCGACGATGCGCAGCCGGCGTGCGGTTAACGCCGGCACCGCCCCGACGACCAATCCCAACAGCACCGCAATGGCGATTCCGCCCGCGATCGTCTGCCAGGCGATCTCGAAGCCCGGCAGGATGTCTTTGATGCCGTGAGCGATTCCCGGCGCGAGCAGCGCCGAAATGCCGAGCCCGAGCGCGCCACCGACAGCACACAGCAGCACCGCCTCGCCGAGGACGATCAACGACACCAGCGCATCGCTGAAGCCGAGTGTCTTCAGTACCGCCAGTTCCGGCACGCGCTCGCGATATGCCTGCGCCATCGTATTGCCGGTGAGCAGTACGATGGTGAAGAACACTGCGCCGAGGATGCCGCCCATCATCAATCCGATGTTGCCGATCTGATTGGCGAACTGACGCGCAACCTCGGCCTCGGTGGCGGTACGCGTTTCATACGACGAATTTTCGAAGACCGCATCGATTGCGCGTGCCACTTCGGCCGCATGCGCCGGATCGGAAACGCGCACGACGAACGAACTGACGCTGCCCTGCCCGAACTGCCGCGCCTCATCGAAATAGTCATAGTTGATCAGGAACGCATTCTGGCCGAACTCGGTAGAGGACGCCTGATAGATGCCGACCAGATCGAATTCCCACAAGCGGCTGCCATCCTTTTTCGGCCAGATATCGGCTTCGATCGGAATCCGATCGCCGATCTGCCACCCAAATTTGGCCGCCATCTCAGCCGGCACAGCGACGCCGGTTCGCGTCTTCGCAAAGGCTTCGAGCTGCGCCTCTTCGATACGCAGCTCCGGATATGCCGCGAACCATTCCTTGGGTGCCACCGGATACTTGGGAAAGAAGTTCTTCGGCTCCTGATAGATGCCTCCGAACCAGCTGTAGTGTGTAGCCATCGCCACGCCGGGTACGCGGCGAATGGCGTTCAAATGCGATATCGGCAGCGGATCGATGATCGAATACTTCGGCTGCACGATGAGTCGGTCGACCCCGGCGACATCCACGCCGACATCGAACGCACCGCCAATGCCGCGCAGCAAGCCGAACAGCAGAAACGCAACGATGATCGAGAACAACGTCAGAACGGTGCGCGTGCGCCGCCGAAACAAGCCGGCCCAGATCAGTGATACGAAGCTCACGCGCGCGCTTCCTCCACGAGCCTGCCCTTGTCGAGATGCAATACGTGGCGTGCGTGATCGGCAGCCTTGGGATCGTGCGTCACCATGACGATCGTCTTACCGTGTTCGGTGTTCAGCAGCGCGAGCAGATCGAGGATTTCATCCGCGGTATCGCGGTCGAGATCACCTGTTGGTTCGTCGCAGATCAGCAGCGTCGGATCGGCCACCAGCGCACGTGCGATCGCAACGCGCTGCTGTTGGCCACCCGATAGCTCGCCGGGCTTGTGACTGCCTCGATCGGAAAGGCCGACGATCTCGAGTGCCGTGGCCGCATTCTTCTTGCGCTGAGCGGCGTTCAAGGACGTCAGCAGCAGCGGCAATTCGACATTGCGCTGCGCACTCAACACCGGCAACAGATTGTAGAACTGAAACACGAAGCCGATGTTGCGGGCGCGCCATTGCGCCAACGCCTTCGAGTTCAGCTTCTGCAGTTCCTGACCGGCCACCGTGATGCTGCCCGAGGTCGGATGGTCGAGACCGCCTATCAGGTTCAGCAACGTCGTCTTGCCGGAACCGGATGGTCCCATCAGCGCCACGAAATCGCCGGCCTCGATACTCAGATCGAGATCGGTGAGCACCGCCACCTGCTGCTTGCCGCGCGTGTAGCGCTTCGAAACTTTCGACAGTGAAACGATTGCGCTCATTACAAATCCCCTTTCATTTGCCCTACACCGGCACTGTCTTCGAGAAACGCCACCTTGACCCCCATATCGGGCAGCACGCGAGGATTATTCGCAAGCAGGCCGATGCGCACGCGTACCGTCGCCTTGTTGCGGTCCGCCGTGGGAATGATCGCGATCACCTCAGCGGGGATGCGATCGTCTGGGTACGCATTCAACGTCACCGACACCCGTTGCTTCGGCTGCACGCGATTGATGTAGGCCTCGTTGACGTCGACCTCGACCTCGAGCGAATCCATGTCGACGATCGTGCAGATACCGGTGCGCGTGAAACCTCCGCCTGCCGAGATCGGCGAGATCATCTCACCGGGTTGGGCCGCCTTTGCAACGACGATGCCGGTAAACGGGGCGCGAATTTCCATATCGTCGAGCAACTGCCGCTGCACTGCGGCAGCTCGCTGCGCGACCACGATATCGCTGTGCTGCCGATCCAGCCGGGCCTGCAGGCCGTCGAGTGTGAGTCGTGCGCGATCGAGGTCGGCAGTGCTTGCGAGCTTGCGCCCCGCGAGCTCCTGGGTGCGATGCAGATCCAGTTCTGCCTGGCGAATCTGCACATTCAATTCCTCCAGACCCGCGCGCGCCGACGCCAGTTGCGCTTCGGACAACGCGAGTTCGGCGCGCGGCACGCTGGCATCCAGTCGCGCGAGCAGCTCACCCGCTTCTACCCGCATGCCTTCTTCGATGAAGACTTCGACGACCTTGCCGGTGACCTTTGCGCTTACGGTCGCCTCTCGCCGCGCTACGACGTATCCGGTCGCGTCCAGAACGCTACCTTCGGCGGCGGACTTGTCGACAACGACCGGCGCGGCCGTCACCGGCGCCGCGGTCTTGACCGGTTCGGGCTCGCGCGCCATGACGAACCAGACAGCGATTGCGATGACGCCCAGGCAGCCGATCACAGCAAGCCAGCGCAACGGCCTGCGCGGTGTCTCGGCGACAGCGGCGCCGCGATCGATCTTCAATTCATCCAGCAGTGTCCGCTTGTCCACTCTGCCACCGAAATCTACGGGGCGGTCGAGTCTATCACCGCGCGCCGCGCCTCTGCAGATCGGGCCGGGTCGTCAGGTACACTGGGGCTTCGCCGACCTTCGCCAGCTTTTTGGAGCCGCCATGAGCACCTCGGATCTCAGCTCGGAACTCATCATCGAGCAATTACAGATTGGCCCGATGCAGAACTTCGTCTACATCGTGGGTTCACGCGCGACACGCGAAGTCGTGCTGGTGGATCCGGCGTGGGACATCGATGCGCTTTCCGCGCACCTCGCGGAGCGCGACTACACACTGACCGGAGCGCTGGTAACGCACTATCACCCGGATCACATCGGCGGCGGCTTCGGCAGCCGCCAGATCTCCGGACTCGCAGAATTGCTGGCGAAACATCCGGTAAAGGTCTACGCACACCGCGACGAGGCTGATGGGGTGCGCAAAGTCACCGGCATCTCGGAAAGCGATCTCGTCAGGGTCGACTCGGGCGATCGCATGAACGTCGGCGACATCGAGATCGAATTTCTGCACACCCCGGGCCACACGCCCGGATCGCAGTGTTTTCGCATCCGCAACACACTCGTATCGGGCGATACGTTGTTCATCCAAGGCTGCGGTCGCGTCGATCTGCCCGGTTCTGATCCCGAGCAGATGTACCGCAGCCTGCGCAAACTGGCGGCACTGCCTGACGATACGCTGTTGCTGCCGGGACATCACTACAGCGAAGCCCCGAACGCGACAATCGGTGAAACCAAGCGCCACAACCCATATCTGCGGATCGACGACCTCGATACCTGGAAGCAGGTGATGGGTTGACCTGTCAGCCGCAGATGTTCGAAATGTTCGCCTGCGCCAACATTTTTTTGATGCCATCGTCGCAGGTCGATGCCGGCCTGAAGATCTTGGTTTTGCCGAGCATCGGCGTGCCGATGTAGCCGCGCAGCTTCAGATTGCCGTCGCCGTCGACGCTCATCTGACTCTGATATGTCTTGCCGGATTCCGGGTCGTAGAGCCGTCCCTGCCATTTGCCGTGGTCATATTGATAACCGCTGAGTAGATCGATGCCTACGATCGGCCGCGATCGCAGCGACGCGTCCGGGTTGTGGACATCCACGCGCGTTGCGCCGACGGGTCCGTCCTTTTCGCCTTCGCGATACACCGGGTCGAGAATGCTGACCACACGCGCATACAACGTACCGTTCGCCTCGCCAACTTCGAGAATCGATGTATCGCCGGCCCACTCGCCGAACACCGCGTCGCGATCACTCGCCGATACGGAACCCAAAAACAACAGACCCGAGAGCAACAGGCCCAAGAACGTCAACTCGCGCAGCATCTTCACTTTCATCGCTTTTGCTTTTCGATCGAAACGTTCCGATAGTATCGGAGCCGATCGATGGAGGGGAGCATATGGATACGGGCACATTTTCCGGCTTCGAAGTGTCGATGCGCGATCCCGGCATCGCGTGGTTTCAATTCAACACACCAGAACGTCTGAACGGCATGACGACCGCGATCAAACGCGATCTGATCGAAGCCGTCACCCAGGCGCAGATGGACAATCGCGTGCGCATCGTCGTGTTCACGGGCACAGGCCGTGCATTCTGCGCGGGAGATGACCTGAAGGCGTATCGCGACGCGGAACTCGGCGGCAAACCGCTCGTGCCGGAAATACCGCCGGGGCACGACAACGCGATCGGAACCTACAACGGTCTGCGGACCATTTCGCAACGAGTCAATACCGTCGTGCGCGGCCTCGACAAACTGACGATCGCAGCGATCAACGGCGTCGCGATCCAGACCGGTTTTTCCCTCGCGTTGTCGTGTGACTTCCGAATCGCATCGCGCGCCGCTCGCATGGGTAGCGCGAC
The DNA here is from genome assembly GCA_963812255.1 of uncultured Gammaproteobacteria bacterium. Classification (GTDB taxonomy): domain Bacteria; phylum Pseudomonadota; class Gammaproteobacteria; order Pseudomonadales; family Azotimanducaceae; genus DATJGR01. Next base: position 1,571,071 of record CAWEUM010000005.1, read on the forward strand.
GTTGCGTTTTGGTCTGTTGCCCGACGAAGGCGGCCAGTACCTGCTGGTGCAGTTGCTCGGCGTCGCACGAACCATGGACTTCCTGATGCGCAAGCGCATCGTCGATGCAAACGAGGCATTGCAGCTGGGGCTCGTCGGCGAAGTAGTCGATGCAGACAAGCTCGAAGGCGCCGCGATGGCGATGGCCACCGAACTCGCAAACGGCCCGCAGGTGTCGATGCGTTTGTTGAAGCGTTCGGTCTACAACGCCGCGGATCTCACGTTCGAACAGGCGCTCGACGAGATCGCGTCAAAGACTGCAATCAGCGATCATCATCCGGATGCACGCGAAGGAGTCGCCGCATTTCGGGACAAGCGTGCTGCCGCGTTCAACGCATGGCTGGATCCCAAGGCGAAGTCTTCACATCAATGAGCGATCTCGTCGGTTACACAGTCGCCGAACCCGGCATCGCGCTGATCACCATCGATCGTGCGGACAAGATGAACGCGCTCAACGAGGACGTGATCCAGGGACTGCGCGGCGCCTGGCAACGCTTCTCCGACAGCGATGAACGCGTCGCCATACTCGCCGCCGCTGGAGATCGTGCATTTTCTGTCGGCGCAGACATCAACGACGCTCCTCGGGAGATGTGGCAGGGGGTTCCGAGCGTCGGCGTCGAGCTGCACAAACCCGTGATCGCCGCGGTGCACGGCTGGTGTATCGGTGGCGCGTACGTGATCGTGCAGATGTGCGATCTCGTGGTCGCGGCGCAGAACACGGTATTCAAGTATCCGGAAGCTCAGGTCGGCTTCACCGGCGGACTGATCGCCAGCGCGGTGGCACGGTTGCCACACAAGATCGCGATGGAGTTCATGCTGCTCGGCCAGGATCTGACGGCCCAGCGCGCTTACGAAGTGGGCATGGTGAATCAGGTCGTGCCCACCGGTGTTCAGCGCGAAGCCGCGATGGCCTGCGCTCGCATCCTGGCCCGCTCCGCGCCGCTGGTCGTCGAAACGCTGAAGCGCTTCGCATTGCAAACGTTGAATGCTAGTCCAGCGGAGGCCGCGGCACTTGCGCGCGCACACCTGCTGCAGGTTCGCGACAGCGAAGATGGCGCCGAGGGCCGGCGGGCGTTCAGCGAAAAACGCCCGCCGAGCTTCAAGGGCAGCTAGCTATTTCGGCAGCAGATGCGCAACCGCGTCGCGTTCTTCGCGTAGTTCTGTTTCCGTCGCTTTCATTTTCTCGCGGCTGAAATCGCTGATCTCACGATCCTTTACGATCTGCCAATCGCCATAGCGGCAGACCGTCGGGTACGAGTAGATCAAGCCCTTCTCGATGCCATAGCTGCCGTCCGAAAATACCGACATGCTGACCGAGTCACCGTCGGCGCTGCCCAGCGCCCAATCGTGCATGTGGTCGATCGCGGCATTCGCCGCAGACGCAGCGCTCGACGCACCACGCGCTTCGATGATCGCAGCACCCCTCTGTTGGACCGTTGGAATGAATTCTTTCGCATACCAGTTCATGTCGAACAGGCTCATCGCCGGTTTGCCCGAGATCGTCGCGGCATGCGCATCCGGATACTGCGTCGCCGAATGGTTCCCCCAGATGGTGACATGCTTCACCTCGGTGGTGTGCTTACCGGTTTTACGTGCCAGTTGAGCCACCGCGCGATTGTGGTCGAGCCGGGTCATCGCAGTGAACTGCCGGGGATTCAGATCCGGCGCATTGCGTTGCGCGATCAGACAGTTCGTGTTCGCCGGATTGCCGACGACGAGCACCTTCACGTCGCGCGATGCATGATCGTTCAAGGCTTTGCCTTGCACCGAGAAAATCGCCGCGTTGGCTTCGATCAGGTCCTTTCGCTCCATCCCCTTCGAACGGGGACGTGAACCGACCAGCAACGCATAGTCGGCATCCTTGAACGCAACGTTCGGATCGTCGGTTGGCACCATCCCGTGAACCAACGGGAATGCACAGTCTTCTATTTCCATGATCACGCCATCCAATGCGCCGAGCGCGGGCGTGATTTCCAGCAACTGCAATATAACGGGTTGATCATCCCCCAGCATTGCGCCGGACGCGACGCGAAACAACAGTGCATAGCCGATTTGACCGGCGGCGCCGGTTACCGTTACCCGAACGGGTGGTTTCATCGAAGGTTCCTCGTGCTTTCTGAAGGTGTAATGCCGAGACATTTGGCAACGGGCACGGATTGTAGCAGCAGCGGTGCGCCGGATTCGATTGGACCCACACGACGCAGAGGGGCTGCGTCAGCCGGTCACCTCGTAGAACCATTCATCACTGCCCGCCATTGCGAGAGCGCGCGCAATATACGGTACCGCGTTCGGCGGCAACGCCTGCGTGGGCCACCAACGAAGATCATCGAAGTGATCGGGCTCGGCAAGCCGGGGCTCGGTAACGACATCGTCGTATCGCATGATGAAATCGATGCCCTGCTGCTCGTCTGAACGGTACGGCATGGCCGCAACGGGACGCAGCCGTGCGGCGTCGAGCACTACACCGATTTCCTCGAGGCACTCACGAAGCGCGCACTCGACGACGCCTTCCCCCCTCTGCAGGTGACCGCCAGGCAACGCGTACCAGCCGTCGAGATAACCGGTGCGAGCACGACGCAACAGCAGCACTTCACCGCGTCGCAACAGCAGCGTATGAACAACGATCGGAAACAGGTCGCGCATCACCCCTCCCGGTTGCCGGCATCTTAGCGCGCGCAGTGAACTGCGCGCGAAGAACGGCTAGCATCCCGGCAATGTCCGATCCTCAGCTGTGTCGTCGGGTCGAAGAGGCTTCGCTGAACGCGTGGCCGGCGTTTCAGCAATCGCTGTACGACGGCTGGGTGTTGCGCTTTTCGCGGGGCTTCACGAAACGCGCGAATTCGATCGTGCCTCTTTATCCGGCGCAGCAAAGTCCGCTCGAGAAGGTTCGCTATTGCGAGAATCTCTATGCGCGCGAACGGCTGAAGACGATCTTCAGATTGACGACGGTCATCGACTCGGACCCGCTCGATGCGATGCTTGCCCGGCGGGATTATCAGCGCGTGGATCCGACGTGCGTGCTCGCCCGCGAGCTCACTGCGACCCGTTTCCCGACCACCCCGCATTTTCGCGAAATCTCGCGTGACAGGTGGCTGGATGCCTATGCACAGGCAACCGATATGCCCGACGCCGGTCGGCGGCTGCATGCGACGCTGCTGGCAGGGATCTGCACCCCACACGTTTTCGGCGCGATCATCGCGCACGGTACGCCGGTCGCATGGGGCCTCGCGGTGATCGAGGCCGAGTTGGTCGGCCTCTTCGATATCGTCACGCACCCCGAGGCGCGCAGGCTTGGACATGCCCGGGCACTGGTGACCTCATTGATCGATTGGGGTCAACGCGGTGGTGCGCGTCATGCGTATCTTCAAGTGATCGAATCGAATCAGCCAGCGCGCGCCCTTTACGCACAGCTCGGGTTCGAAAACCTCTACGATTACTGGTATCGCATCGAGCCATGACGAATCCACTGCGTGGGCACTCGCTTGATTCACCGAGGCGATTTTGAGACGGTTGACATTGGAGAGTCCGGTGGTACATTCGCCGGTCGCTCTGGCGGTCTGCGCCGCCGCAATCTATTGGAATGAAATGAGTTTTCGTTGATCGACGGAGACTGGGGCCGGCTTGGCTGTACGAGACGGCATTCACGGAGACACACCATGACGAGCCGCCGGCCCGGTGCACTGCAGGAGGAGCTTGCCCTCGGAATGCCCCGTGAGCGCGGCCTGTACGATCCCAGGTTCGAACACGACAGCTGCGGCGTCGGTTTCGTTTGCGACATCAAAGGGGTAGCGAAGAATCAGATCGTCCGGGCCGCGGAACACATCAATTGCTGCATGGTCCATCGCGGCGGCGTCGGCTACGAAAAGAACACCGGTGACGGCGCGGGGATTCTGACCGCGCTGCCGCACAAATTATTCGCGAAGTTCTCGAGGCGCCAGTTGGATCGGGAGCTGCCGAGCCCGGGCCGCTACGGCGCCGGCAACGTATTCCTGCCGCGCGCAATCGACGAACGCCAACACTGCAAGCGCATCATCGAGGAACGCATCGAGGCGGAAGGGCAAGTTCTGCTCGGCTGGCGCACCGTGCCCACCGATGCGGATGGCGCGGCCATCGGAAAAGCGGCACGGCGCGCCATGCCCACGATCGAACAGCTCTTCATAGGCGCTGCGGCCGAAATCGACAACGATGCGTTCGAACGAAAGCTGTATCTAATTCGCAAACGTGCGACGCACCTGTTGCGTCGCGACGTTGCGCTGGTAGAGCGCAAGATGTTCTACGTCTGTAGCCTTTCGAGCAAGGTGATCATCTACAAGGGCATGCTGACGCCGCATCAGGTGTTTCCTTTCTACCGCGACCTCGACGATCTCGACTACGAATCGCACCTGGCGATGGTGCATTCGCGCTTTTCGACCAACACGTTTCCTTCGTGGGACCGTGCGCAGCCCAATCGATTCATGAGCCACAACGGTGAGATCAACACCGCGCTCGGCAACAAGAATTGGATGAACGCGCGCGAAGGCGTCGTGGAGTCGAGCCTGTTCGGCGCCGACATCAAGAAGCTGTTTCCAATCGTCGAGCCGGACTGTTCGGATTCCGGGGAATTCGACAACGTCCTGGAATTCCTGCTGATGTCCGGTCGCACGTTGCAGGAAGCGGTGCTGATGATGATTCCGGAGGCGTGGCAACAGCACCCGACGATGTCGGACGAGAAGCGCGCGCTGTACGAATTCCACTCCTGCATGATGGAACCGTGGGACGGTCCTGCGTCGATCGTATTCACCGATGGAAACTACATTGGCGCGGTGCTCGACCGCAATGGACTGCGGCCGAGCCGCTATTACATCACCGACGACGACATGTGCATCATGGCGTCGGAAGTCGGCGTATTGCCGGTCGATCCCGAGCATGTCGTCGCGAAGGGTCGCCTGCAGCCGGGCAAGATGTTTCTGATCGACTTCGAACAGGGGCGCATGATTCCCGATGAGGAAATCAAAAGCACCTGGGCGAAGGCCCACCCGTATCGGAAATGGCTGGACGATCAACGCATCGAACTCGGCGAGTTGAAGCCGCACGGCGACGCGCACGGATTTCATCCAGACACGTTGATGCAGCGAATGCGTGCATTCGGCTACACGCAGGAAACGATGCAGTTCATGTTGCTGCCGATGGTTCGCGAGTTGCGCGATCCGCTCGGCTCGATGGGCAACGATGCGGCGCTGGCGGTGATGTCCGAGAAGCCTCGGATGTTGTACGACTACTTCAAGCAGCTCTTCGCGCAGGTGACGAACCCTGCAATCGATTCGATCCGTGAAGAAGTGATCATGGCACTGGAATGCTATATCGGCCCGGAAGCCAACCTGCTGGAGGTGTCCGCCGCCAACGCACATCGCCTGCATGTTCCGCATCCGATCCTGACCAACGAGGAGGTTGCGGCACTCAAGACACTGGATCATCGCGGCTGGAAATCGCGCACGATCGACATCACTTTTCCGCGGGATTCCGGCAGCGCGGGCCTGACGAAGTCACTCGATCGAATCTGCCGCGACGCATCCGAAGCGATAGCCGACGGCATGAGCATCATCGTGCTGTCCGACCGCCGGGTATCGGCGTCACGCGTTCCACATAGCGCACTGATTGCGACCGCCGCGGTACACCATCATCTGGTCGAAAACCACGCGCGTACACGTATTGGCATCATCGTCGAAACCGGCGAGGCGCGGGAGGTTCATCATCACTCCCTTTTGATCGGCTACGGGGCCGATGCGATCAACCCGTATCTCGCCTTCGAAGCACTGTGGCGGGCGCGCGCCGATGGTCTGCTGGCAGACGCGGCGCACGTGACGAACGACCACGACATCGTTTACGCGTATCGCAAAGCCACCGCCAAGGGGATTCTGAAGGTGATGGCCAAGATGGGCATCTCCACACTTCAGTCCTACAAAGGCGCACAGATCTTCGAAGCGATCGGCCTCGCCTCGGAGGTGATCGATCGATGCTTCGTGGGCACCGCGAGCCGGGTCCAGGGTGTCGGATTCGACGTGCTGGCCGAGGAACTGCAGCGGCGCCATGCGCTTGGCTATCCGGGACGCAACGTCGTCTCGCTGCCGGTGTTGCCGAATCCCGGCGACTTTCACTGGCGCGACGCTGGTGAACGCCACATGTGGGATCCAACCGCGATCGCCGAATTGCAGGTTGCGGCGCGCGCGAACAGTGAAGATGCGTATTGGCGCTTCTCGAAGCATACGAATGAAGCCGTCAACCGCCACGCGATGTTGCGGGGACTGCTCACATTCAATACCGCGGTCAACGGTGGCCCGATACCGATTGAAGAGGTAGAGCCGGAAGCCGAAATCGTCAAACGATTCGTCACGGGTGCGATGAGCTTCGGCTCGATTTCGCAAGAGGCGCATGAAACGCTCGCGATCGCGATGAATCGTATCGGTGGTAAATCGAACACCGGCGAAGGCGGCGAAGACCCGATTCGCTTCATTCCGCTTGCGAACGGTGATTCGAAGCGCTCGGCGATCAAGCAAGTCGCGAGCGGCCGCTTCGGCGTGACCATCAATTACCTGACCAATGCCGACGAGCTACAGATCAAGATCGTGCAGGGCGCGAAGCCGGGCGAAGGCGGTGAACTGCCCGGCCGCAAAGTCGACGAATACATCGCCGGCATTCGTCATTCGACACCCGGCGTCGGGCTGATCAGCCCGCCACCGCATCACGACATTTATTCGATCGAAGATATCGCGCAGCTGATTCACGATTTGAAGAATGCAAATCCCGAAGCCCGAATCAGCGTCAAGCTCGGCGCGGAGATCGGCGTGGGCACGGTTGCAACCGGCGTGACCAAGGCGCGCGCCGATCATCTCGTGATTGCCGGAGACACCGGTGGTACCGGCGCATCACCGTTGACGTCGATCAAACACGCCGGCATACCGTGGGAACTCGGTATTGCCGAGACGCACCAGACGCTGGTCATGAACAACCTGCGTTCGCGCGTGGTGCTGCAGACCGATGGGCAGTTGAAGACCGGCCGCGACGTTGCGATCGCCGCATTCCTCGGCGCAGAGGAGTTCGGTTTCGCGACTGCGCCCCTCATCACGCTCGGCTGCATCATGATGCGCAAGTGCCATCTCAACACGTGCCCCGTCGGCATCGCGACGCAGGATCCGGAGTTGCGCAGAAAATTCTCCGGCAAGCCCGAGCACGTCGTCAACTATCTGTTCATGGTCGCGAAAGAGTTGCGCATGATCATGGCAGAGCTCGGCTTTCGTACCGTCAACGAGATGGTCGGACGAGTCGACGCGTTGCAAGTGGCTGCGGCGGTGAACCATTGGAAAGCCAAGGGGCTGGACCTTTCCAGCCTGCTGGCGCCAGCAGAAAAGCCGGAAGATTTTCTCGGTGCATTCGCCCAGCACAAACAGGACCACGATCTCGACATCGCGCTGGACAACGAACTGATCCGCCTTGCGGAACCCGCGCTCGCGCGCGGCGAGAAAGTCGAGCATCGCCTGGACATCGTCAATACGAACCGCGTCGTCGGTGGCATGTTGTCGAATGCGATCATCAAGCGCGTCGGTCCACAGATGCTGCCGGACGGTACGATCCACTTTCGCTTCTACGGCAGTGCAGGTCAGAGTTTCGGCGCCTGGCTTGCAAAAGGTGTCACGTTGGAAGTCGAAGGCGATGCAAACGACTACGTTGGCAAAGGGCTCTCCGGTGGCCGCATCATCATCTATCCTCCAAGGGCAAGCTCCTTCGCCGCCGAGCGCAACATTCTCATTGGCAATGTCGTGCTCTATGGCGCGACGAGCGGTGACGCGTACTTTCGTGGCATCGCCGCAGAGCGATTCGCCGTTCGCAACAGCGGTGCGACCGCGGTGATCGAAGGCGTCGGCGATCACGGTTGCGAATACATGACCGGCGGTCGAGTCATTGTGCTGGGCGAGACGGGGCGCAATTTCGCCGCCGGCATGAGCGGCGGTATCGCCTACGTCTGGGATCCGGACGGCGTGTTCCCGCAACGCTGCAACACCGAAATGGTCGCGCTCGAGGGGCTCGAGGAAGACTCCGACATCTGCGAATTGAAATCGTCGATCGAAAATCATCTCGCGTTCACGGGATCGACGGTCGCAAAATCAATCCTGCAGGATTGGGGCCGTTCGCTGATCCAGTTCGTAAAGGTGATGCCGACCGACTACAAGCGCGTGTTGCAGGCTCGCAACGCCGGCGAGCCGCTGCCGTTCGCCGTCGAAGCGTAGGCACACGACGCCATGGGCAAACACACCGGGTTCAAAGAGTTTCCGCGCCGTGCGGAACCATATCGAGACGCCGCGAAACGACTTCTCGATTTCGAAGAAATTTATACCAAACACGATCCCAAGAAACTCGCGGTGCAGGGGTCCCGCTGCATGGATTGCGGCGTGCCATTCTGTCAGTCGAACGACGGTTGTCCGATCCACAACCTTATTCCGGAATGGAACGATCTCGTCTATCGCGGGCACTGGCGCGAAGCGCTCGATCGTCTGCACCTCACCAACAATTTTCCGGAGTTCACCGGCCGCGTGTGTCCAGCGCCATGCGAGGGCGCGTGTGTGCTCGGCATCACCGACCCGCCCGTGACCATCAAGAACATCGAGATGGCGATCATCGACCGTGGCTTTGCCGAAGGTTGGGTGGTTGCGAATCCGCCCGCGGCGCGTACCGGCAAGCGAATCGCGATAATCGGTTCCGGACCGGCCGGGCTGTCCGCCGCAGCTCAGCTGAACCGGGCCGGTCATCTCGTTACCGTCTATGAGCGCGCCGACCGCATTGGCGGTCTGCTGATGTACGGCATCCCGAACATGAAGCTCGACAAAGGCATCGTCGATCGGCGCGTCGATCTGTTGCGCGCGGAAGGCGTCGTGTTCATCACGTCCGCCGACGTTGGAGACGGCAGCAACGGCACGTTCGACACGCGCAGGTTGGTCGAGGCGAACGATGCCGTGCTGTTCGCGACCGGCGCCACGGTACCAAGAGATCTGTCGATTCCAGGACGAGAGCTATCCGGTATTCATTTCGCCATGGACTTCCTGCGTGCCAATACCAGGAGCCTGCTCGATTCCGCCCATGCCGACGGCGACTACATTTCGGCGAAGGATAAAAGCGTCATCGTCATTGGCGGCGGCGATACCGGAGCCGATTGCATCGGCACGTCGCTGCGCCACGGCTGCCGCTCGCTGGTGAACTTCGAGATCCTTCCGCAACCGCCGTCCGGACGCGCCGACGACAATCCATGGCCGACCTGGCCGAAAATCTTCCGGGTCGATTACGCCCACGAGGAATCCACCCAACAATTGGGCGAGGATCCGCGCGTTTACAGTATTTCCGGCAAGGCGTTCGAAGGCGACGGTCAACTCACCGGCATACGTACGAGCGAAGTGAAATTCGTCAACGGTTCCGTGCAGGAGATCCCCGATACCGAGAAGGTCTGGAACGCCGACTTGATCCTGATCGCGATGGGATTTCTCGGGCCGGAACATCAGGCTTCAGATCCGCTCGGCCTCGCTTACGACGCCCGCAGCAATCTGCGCGCCGACTACGGCAAATATGCGACGAACGTTGCAAGCGTATTTGCGGCCGGCGACTGCCGTCGCGGCCAATCACTCGTCGTTCGCGCTATCAACGAAGGCCGCGAAGCCGCGCGCGAGATCGACCGATCCTTGATGGGTACGACGCTGCTCCCCTGACGGCGGCACAGCCGTGCCGACGCGTCAGTTGAGTATCGCTTGGATCGAGGCAAACGACCTGATCCACGGCTGCACTCGCCCCACACTGGGCGGCAATGAAGACGACGCCGACGTCGCCTCCGCGCGCGTTGGATAGCTACCGTAGGTGACCACGTACAACGACGAGCCGTTGCGTTTCGTTTCGAACGTGGCAAATCGTTCCGCGTGATCCTGCCGTTCGATGAAGCTGTCGCGATTCGCGCGATTGGTAGTCGCGAACAACTGCAACGTAAAGAATTTCGGTGGCTGCGCGCGCAGCCACTGTGCCGAGTTGGACTTGCGAGTTGCGGAGATCACCGGCGGCAGCGTCGGCTTCGTCGTCGCTTGCGGTGTGCGTCTGGTAGTCGTCACGGCGGGCTCAGCCGCGTTGATGGGCGGCTCGGGCTCAGTCGCGGGGATTTTGTTCGGGACGGCCGGAGTCGAATCAACCGAAACATCCGGCGATACGGTATCCCGCTCTATGGGTATCGGACCGTAAGCAGTGCTAGACGTAGCCAAGGCGCTCTTCTCCTTCGTCGGCAACGCGATGGATTGTGTTCCCGTGAGATCAGACGGTGGTGACGGCCGGGCATCGTCGGTCACGATCGGCTCGTCCGCAGGAGCGCTTCCTGAGTAGTCATTGAAGATCAGCCAACCCATACCCGCCGCGATTAGAACGAGTATGGCGAGCGCTCGGTGCGTGCGCGGCAACCACCGGCGCGTGTTGCTGACCGTCAGTTTGCCGGAGAGAATCGCGCTCGCGAGTTCATCGATACGCCCCGGCACACCACTCGAGCCTCCAACAATGACCGACAGTTCGTTCGGCGCGAACACCGAGCGATCTCGCACGCCCGCTTGTGAAACGCGAAACGCGATGTACCGGCGCGACTCATCGTCCGCGAACGGCATCAATCGTATCTCACGCCACTTCTGCGCGGGCTCGCTGCGCTTGGAAGCTTTGTCCAGCGATTGCACGAAGTAGGCTTCCGCGAAGAACACGATGCGCAGCCCATCGTCGGCACCCGAATTGACCAACTTCAACAACTGGGCGAGTGCGCGCAATTCCAGCAGATGAGCATCATCGACCATCACGAGGCAATCACGTTTGGCGCCGATCTGCTCGTGAACGTGCAGTGCAATCAGTTCGATCAGCAAACGGGAATCTGCGTTGGCCGGTGCCGCCATGCCAAACCCGTGGATGATTCCAGAGAGGATCTCGCGCGTGTCACTGGTTAGATTCGCATTGATTCGCGCCGCCTTGACGCCGGGATCGAGACCACCCGACAACGCTCGGAAAAGCGTGGACTTTCCGACGCCGCGCTCGCCCGTCACGACCAGCAACCGGTGCGTCCATCGCGCAGGATGGCGCAACTCCTCGAGCTGACGACCCCGCTCGCCCGCGCCGAAGAACTCGTCCGTGATCTCCTTGAACGGGTCCTTCGACAGACCCAACCCTGCCAGCGTGGGATGCGGGTCAGCCTTCACACAGCATTCCGTGCGCTGCGAGTGTGGCCGAAAGTGCCGCCGGCTCAAATTCATCGGTGACGATGGCGTCGCCTATCGATCGCGCAAGAACGAGGCGCAACCGGCCATCGATGACCTTCTTGTCCATACCCATCGAGGTACCCATCGAGTCGGCTCCGATGTTTCCGGGCGGCACCACCGGCAACCCGAACGCGGAGATCAGCGCCTTGATACGTCGACTGTCGGCTCCGTTCAGCAGCCCGATTCGCGTGGATAGATCCGCCGCCATTACCATGCCAATGGCGACCGATTCACCATGCAAGTATTCGTAGCGCGTCAGCGTTTCGATGGCGTGACCAAACGTGTGGCCATAGTTCAGAATCGCGCGCGCGCCCGACTCGCGTTCATCGTTCGCAACCACTTCGGCCTTGATGCTGCACGAGGTCAGCACCGCATGATGCAGGCACTTCGGATCGCGGCGCAGCAGCGGCTCGACGTTTGCCTCGAGCCACGTGAAGAACTGTGCGTCCCGGATCACTCCGTACTTGATGATCTCGGCAATGCCGGCCAGGTACTCCCGGGCCGGCAACGAACGCAGCGTGTCCAGATCCGCGAGCACCAAACGCGGCTGATGGAACGCGCCGATCATGTTCTTTCCCAGCGGGTGATTTACGGCCGTCTTTCCCCCAACCGACGAGTCCACCAACGCCAACAGTGTTGTCGGAACCTGAATCAGGTTCACGCCGCGCTGATACGTCGCAGCAGCGAACCCGGCGATATCTCCGACCACGCCGCCGCCGAGTGCAACCAACGTGGTCGTGCGGTTGTGACGCCGCGTCATCAGGTGATTCATCACCCCCGAATAGGTTTCGAGCGTCTTGTATTCTTCGCCATCCGGCAGCACACAAGTATCGACCTGATAGGCTGCAAGCGCAGCCGATAGTGCGTCCAGATACAGCGGCGCAATTGTCTCGTTGGTAACGATGCAAATCTGGCGCCCGCCTATGAACGGTACAAAGTGCGCCGAATCAGCCAGCAAACCCGTGCCCACGATGATCGGGTAGCTTCGAGTGCCAAGCTCGACCGACAGTTCTGCCGTCACGCAATGCATCCGTCGCACCGAAGCTTTCCGGCGATCTCGCGCGCCAGCGATTTGGCGGAGTGTCGATCTGCACAGAACCGGTAGTCGGCGATGCCCGCATACAGCGGGGCGCGCTCTTGTGCGAGGCGTTCGAAAGTCGCCTTTGTATCGCGCTGCCGCAGCAACGGACGACGCTTGTCACGTCGAGTACGCTCGACCAGCTTTTCGATTGGTGAGTCGAGGAATACGACGATGCCACGGGCCGCTAGATTGCGGCGATTTTCATCGCGCAATACGACACCGCCACCGGTCGCCAGAACGACGCCATCACGTTGCGTCAACTCGTCCACCACAAGATACTCGCGCTCTCGGAAGCCTGCTTCACCTTCCCTATCGAAGATCCATCCAATGTCGGCGCCCGCCTTCTCTTCGACCACGCGATCGGTATCGAAGAATGGCAGGCCCAGCTCTTCGGAAAGCAAACGGCCAACCGTCGTCTTGCCGACTGCCATCAGCCCAATGAGAAATACGTTGTGATGTTTCGTGACCATAACGACGAACGGCGCCACCTGGGCGCCGTTCAGTCTAATACGAGGACATTTGTAAGTCGTCTATCCCCGAGCTTCGATTACCGCGCCGTCAGCGATTCCTGAATGATCCGCGGCGTGATGAAGATCAGCAGCTCCTGTTTGTCGGTCTTGTCGAGCGTCTTGCGGAACAATCGCCCAACGTAGGGTAGATCACCCAGAAACGGTGTCTTTTCGGTCGTTTGAGTTAGCTGATCCTTGAAGATGCCACCCAGCACGACCGTTTGCGCGTTGTCCACCAGCACCTGCGTCTTGACCTGGTTGGTGTCGATGCTCGGAACGCCGTTGAAGACCTGGCCAACCGAGTCCTGATTGACCTTCAGCGTCATGATGATCCGATCATCTGGTGTGATCTGAGGCGTTACTTCCAACGACAGGACGGCTTCCTTGAACGACACGGATGTAGCGCCACTGCTGGAAGCCTCCTGGTAAGGAATCTCGGTACCCGACTGAATTGTGGCAGTCTGTTTGTCGGCTGTGATCACCTTTGGCCGTGCGACGACCTGCGCGCGCCCATCGACTTGCAGAGCCGTCAGCTCCAGATCCAGAAGATAGTCCGAGCCGGCAAAGCCGATACCGAAGCTCGAGTTGGCTGCGGCCACTCCCAGATCCACGACGAGATTGTCGGCCGACGTGGAACCCGAGACCGGAGGTATGTTCTCCAACGTGGTTAAACTGCCGCCTGTCTTGATCGTCGTTCCGTTCGAGTTGGCGACGCTGGCGCCTCCCCAACGAATCCCCAACTCCTGGTCGTAATTCGTGCTTGCTGTGACGATCCGCGATTCGATCAGAACTTGCCGGACCGGAACGTCGAGCCGCGCGATCACCTTGCGGAAGTCCTCGAGTCGATCGGCGGTATCGGTCAGGATGATCGAGTTCGTGCGTTCATCGACAATCACGCTGCCGCGAGCCGACACGATCGAGCTTCGACCGCCGGTGGCCGCGCCTGCACCACTCGCGCCGCCTACACCTTTACCACCGGCGCTGGTGTTGAAGAGCTTGTAGAGTTCACTGGCATTGGCGTATCGCACCTGAATGAACTCGGTTCTCAGCGGCGCCAGTTCGGAAATCTGCCGCTGATTTTCCAACTCGAGTTTTTCCCGCGCAGCAATTTCCGCTGCCGGCGCCACCAACAACACGTTACCCACTTGGCGCTTATCGAGGCCCTTCGTTTTCAAGATCAGTTCGAGGGCCTGATCCCACGGAACGTTCTTCAGCCGCAATGTGATGCGACCGGATACCGTGTCGCTCGCAACGAGGTTGAGATCGGTGAAATCGGCAATCAACTGCAGGACCGATCGCACCTCGATGTCCTGGAAGTTCAGCGATAGCTTCTCACCTTTGTACTTGAACACGTCGTCACGGGCCGCGATCTCTTTCTCGGTGATCGGATTGACGTTGACCGTCAACGTCTGATCGGCTTGATACGCAAGGTAATCGTAGTTGCCCTTCGCGTTGATCGTTATCGTAATGTTCGGCCCGGTCTGAACCGCGTCGACGATCTGCACCGGCGTCGCGAAGTCGGTGACGTCGAGACGGCGGCGTAGATTGTCGGGTAGCTTCGTGTTCCGAATCTGAATCTTGATCTTGCCCGATTCGCTGGACACATCCACCGGCGCCTTCGGATCGGAGAGTGTCACCACCACACGCCCCTCACCGCTCTCACCACGACGGAAGTCGACATCGGTTACGTGCGAATCGCTGCGCGGCGCGGCTTGAGCCTGCATCACATCCGCATCTCCATACTTCTGCGGCGACGGAACGTTCTGTGCGGTGCTGCCCGTTCCGACGTACATGAACAACGTGTCGCCTTCGACTTTCGTTTCGTACGGTACCAGTTGCGTCAGATTGACAATGACGCGTGTGCGGTCCTTCGCTTCGATCACCGTGACTTCGCGAGCGTTGCCGATGCCGAGGCTGTGATACTTGGTCGCCAATGCGCTCTTCGTATCCATCAGGTCGAGCGCAATGCGAGCGGGTGACTCGATCGTGTAGCCTTTTGGAGTGGGCGGCGCACCGTCAAATTTCATCCGAATCTCGGTCTTGTCACCGGGCAGCGACGAAAATTCGATGGATTCCATCGTTGTCGCGAGCGCGGGCACCGCAGCGAGCCATGACAGGATCGCGATCAGCCCAGCCATTGCGCCGCGCTGCTGCGCCCCGCGCAATGCTGAAGTTCTTGTTTCCATATGCTTCACCCTCATGACTGAGCGCCTCCAAGGTTCACCGTGCGTTCGCGCTCTACCCAACCCCCGGTTCCGTCGGAAACGATTTCCAATAGCTCGATACGGTTTTCATTGATGGCGGAAATCTTGCCGTTATCCGTTCCCATGTAGTCTCCGATCTGCACACGATGCACGCCGCCGTTCGGGTCGCGTACGAGGCCGTACAGTCTCGAGCCCTGCGACAGTGTCCCAACCATAGCGATCGCACCAATATTGAATTGCTCCAGGAACTGTTTGACCCGATTCGGATCGGGTTTGACGTTGGCCGACTTCTTGTTCGGATCAACCGGCTTAACCACAACTGGCGGTTCAAATGGGCTACGCATGTTGCTGGCGCCGTACGCGAAGGCCTGATACGGGAGAAACTCCGGTAGCGGTTCGATGTGGCCTTTACCCTGCGCGTCCACCTTGTCCATGAACGCCTTGATGTCCTGGTAATCGTTGTTTGCCGAACAGCCTGCGATCAATCCCGCTCCGGCCAAGGTCAGCAATGCTCGTGTGAACGTACGCATTACTTATCCTCTTCGCCCAAGTACCGATACGTCTTCGCTATGATCGACATCTTCAGGTCGGTCGGCGATTTGACGGGCTTGATGGTGAAGTCGTGCAACGTCACGATTCTCGAAAGATTCGCAACCGCCGACACGAACGCGCCGATGTCGTGATACTCGCCGCTCACCACGATCGTCATCGGCAACTCGACGTAGAACTCGGCCTTGTGCTCGGGCTGCAGATCGATGCTCTCGATCTCCAAACCATTGTCCAGAGCAGCCAGCGTGATGTCTTCGATCAGCCCGGGCACTTCCGTGTCGCTTGGAAGTTGACGCAGCATCGTACCGAACGACGCTTCCATCTCTTCCTTCTGCCGACGATATTGCGGCAGATTCGCCGCCTGAAATGCCTTGGACTCATACTCGGACCGCAGCGCAACCTCTTGCTTCTGCGCACCTTCGAGTACGGCTTGCTTATCCGTCAGATAGAAAAAGTATCCTGCTACGAGAACCACGACGAACAACAGCAGCAGAATGATCGCCTTGAGCGGAGCCGGCCAGCCTCCAATGTTGTTGACGTCGAGGTCACTGACCTCGAGCCCACGCAGTTGATCCAGCGTGTCCTGAAGCGCCATGTGTTACTCCTCCCCTTCCGCCGCCGCCCCAGCTTTCTTCGGACTGGTCTGCACGACCGTCAGCTGGAAATTGCTCGCTTGAGCACCTGCTGCAGAATTCTCCTTGATGCCTTTGAGGTTGGGCTCCTTGAACCACTCGGACGCGTTGAGATTGCGCATCTCCGATGAAATGCGGTTGTTAGATTCCGCAGTACCCTCTATGGACAACACATGCCCATCCAGCTTCGCCGAGGTGAAGTACACCCCCTTGGCCAGAGTGCGGACCATCTCGTCGAATACCCGAACGATGACCGGGCGATTTCCTTGTAGTTCCTGGATGACTCTCATGCGAGCCAGCAATTGCTCGCGCTTTTGGCGCAGATCACGAATCTCGGCGATCTGCTGATCGAGAACCGCGATCTTGTCCTTGATGAATTGGTTCCGTGCGTTCTGCCGATCGATCGAATTATCCAGATACCAGCCCCCTGCCAGTACGAGAACCGCGGCGAACAGCACCGCGCCGCCGAGCCTGAGCAGGAATTCGTTCTTGCGCCGCTCGCGCTCCCAATCTCGCCACGGAAGTAGGTTGATGCGCGCCATCAGTCGAAGCTCCTCATCGCCAGACCACAGGCAATCATCATCGCCGGCGCGTCATTGGCGAGCGCATTTGCGTCAACCTTCGACGCGATCGACATATCAACGAACGGATTTGCGATGACCGTGGGCGTACCGAGTTTGTTTTCGATCATCTCTGCCAGCCCCTCGATCGACGACGTACCACCGGCGAGGACGATGTAGTCAACGTCATCGTACTGACTCGATGAGAAGAAGAACTGCAGCGAGCGAGTGACCTGTTGCAGCACCGCCTCTTTGAATGGTTGCAACACTTCAGTCTCGTAGTCGTCGGGTAGACCGCCTTGCTTTTTGGCAAGCCCCGCCTCCTCAAACGACAGGCTATAACGACGTTGGATTTCCTCGGTCAGTTGTTTACCGCCAAACAGCTGCTCACGTGTGTATATCGAACGATCGTCAGCAAGCACCGACAGCGTCGTCATGGTGGCGCCAATATCGATGATCGCAACCACTAGATCGTTGGCGTTCTCGCCCAACTGGGATTTGATCAACTCGAACGCACGCTTCATCGCATGGGCTTCGATATCGACAACACGCGCCTTCAACCCGCCAAGATCCAGCGCCGCTTCGCGCAGTTCGACATTCTCCTTGCGACACGCCGCGAGCAGCACTTCAACCTGTTCCGGATTGCGCTCCGACAAGCCTTGAACTTCGAAATCGATCGCGACTTCATCCAGCGGATAGGGGATGTATTGATCGGCTTCTACGGTGATCTGGTTTTCGAGTTCGTCGTCGGACAACGCCGAATCCATTTCAATCGTCTTGGTAATCACGGCGGAGCCCGCAACCGCTACTGCCGACAACTTGGAACTCCCCTTCGAACGAGTCACAAGCCGCTTGATGGCTTCACCAACCCCTTCGACATCACTTATATTCTTCTCGACTACAGCATTCGGTGGCAGCGGCTCAACGCCGTATGCTTCCACTCGATAGCGGCCGCCCGCCTTCGACAGTTCCAGGAGCTTTACCGAGGTGGAGCTGATGTCTAGCCCCAGCAGCGTTTCCGACTTTTTCTTGAGAAGGCCAAACACGGTAATTTTTCCTTACAGGCGCGGGCACTTACGTCCGTTTCGTGCGATTCAGAATTAAATACCAGTCTGATCGTCAGAGCAATCGGGTACCCTAAGAAAAAAGCCGTACGGATCACGACTTAGGGTCCGACATTGCAGGTAACACCTCAACAATATCAGAGAAACCATGGATTCGCGGTCGCGTACGAAATTCGTCAGCATTATGTGGTTGGTCTGGACGGCTGTATGTGGTGCAGTGCTCAGTCTCGCGGGGGTATTTCTCTATCTAAACCCACAAATTCCGTCAGCTGAGACATACCGCCACGTTCGGCTGGAGACGCCATTGCGAATTTTCGCCGAGGGCGGTGAGCTGATGGCAGAGTTCGGAGAACGCAGGGTCATTCCGATCAAGTTCGCCGATATTCCACCGTTGTTCGTCGACGCATTGCTGGACACCGAAGACAAGCGCTTCTACTCCCACGGCGGAATCGATTTCATCTCACTTCTCAACGACTCGATCGAACTCGCCCTGCACCGGGAGATCCGCTCCGGCGCGAGCACGATCACAATGCAGCTTGCGAAAAACATCTCGCTCTCACCTGAACAGACGTTCATTCGAAAGTTCAAGGAAATGCTGCTGGCACTGAAGATCGAACGCGAGCTCACCAAGGATGAGATCCTCGAGCTCTATTTCAACGTCGTGCCGTTCGGCAAACGCGCATACGGCGCACAGGCGGCCGCGTTTACCTACTATGGGCGGCCACTGAATCAACTCGACATCGCGCAACTCGCGATGCTCGCCGGCATACCGCAGGCACCAACCGCCGGAAACCCAGTCAACGGACCGGAACGCTCGATGAAGCGTCGCAATCTTGTGCTCTCGCGAATGCTCGATCAGGGCTCAATCACACGGGCACAATACGAGGTTGCGGTCAACTCGCCGAACACCGCAACAGTCCACGAACGGGATCTCGATATCGCGGCACCTTATGCATCGGAGTGGGTACGCCAACAGCTCGTGTCGCGCTACGGCACCGACGTGTACTCGAGCGGCTACGAAGCGACGACTACGATCGATGCGCGTTTGCAGAACGCTGCTACGGACGCGCTTCGCCACGGCGTGTTTCTCTACGATCGGCGTCACGGTTATCGCGGACCCGCGGCGCACATCGACCTGCCGAGCGATCCGGATGCGGCGCGCTTCGCTGTCCAGCAGGCGCTGGTGCCATTTTCGACCCGCGTGGGACTCGAGGCGGGCGTGGTCGTCGCGGTCGGCCAGGATCAATTCTCAGTGATGCGGGCCGGCGGCGACACGGTGCAGATCGATCACACCAACTACAAGTGGGCGCGCCGCTACATCGACGCAAACAATGCCGGCGCGCCGCCTTCGAAAGCCTCCGACATCGTCGCGCCCGGAGACATTGTCTGGCTACTCCATCAACAGAACGGCTGGGTGTTATCGCAAATGCCCGACATTCAGAGCGCCATCGTTGCGATGGATCCGAACAACGGCGCGATCAAAGCGATGGTGGGGGGGTTCGACTTTTCGGCCAGCCAATTCAATCAGGCGTTGCAGGCGGCGCGACAACCGGGTTCGGGATTCAAACCATTCGTCTATTCGGCAGCACTGGACGCTGGCGTGACGCCCGCATCGATCTTCATGGATGCCCCACTGGTGTTCGAGGACGACAATCTCGAAACGACCTATCGACCGAAGAACGACGGCGCGCGCTACAACGGCCCCACTCGGCTGCGCGAAGCATTGTACAGATCGATCAATCTGGTCTCGATTCGCGTCTTGCTCGCCGTCGGCGCCGAACGAGTGATCGATTACGTCAAGCGATTCGGTTTCGACACCACCGACTTTCCGCATAACACGCAGCTGGCGATCGGCGGCGGTACGATGGGGGTCACGCCTATTCAAATGGTGCGCGGCTATGCGACGTTCGCAAACGGCGGCTATCTCGTCGAGCCGAACATCCTCAAAGAAGTGAAGAACATGGCCGGTAAAACGATCTATCGAGCGCGCTATCCGGTGGTCTGCGATGATTGTCCACCAACGCCGGAAGCGTCGCCCAGCGACGTGTCTGATACAAGCGATCAACCTGCTGGCAACGATCCGTCTACGGCGAGCGTGCAGTCTGGCGCGACCGACTCAGTCGATTCGGATTCGCCGATTCCGGCCCCACGCGCCATCGATGCAGGCAACGCGTTCATCATGAATTCTATGCTGCAAGACGTGATCAGGCGCGGCACGGCGACGCGCGCGCGCAGTTTGAATCGCAGTGACCTGGCCGGCAAAACCGGGACCACCAACGAAGCCGATACCTGGTTCAACGGATACCAGAAAAATCTGGTTGCCACAGTGTGGTTGGGTTTCAGCGACCATCGTCCCGTCGGCGACAATGAGTATGGCTCAAACTCATCGCTGCCGATTTGGATCGATTTCATGAAGGTGGCACTGGACGGGGTGCCGGAAGCGACGCGCCTTCAACCTCCCGATGTTGTCACGCTGAAGATCGATCCAAAGACTGGTCAACCGGCCCCACCTGATCAAGACCACGCGATCTTCGAGTACTTTCTGGCCGGCCACGTCCCTGCGAGCCGGCAGACGGATCAAACGGCCACCGAGTCGGACACTACGCAAACAATCCAGCCAATTGACATCTTCTAGGCTCCAAAGGCTACTGAACTATCTTGATCGGATTTCCGGCGCGCGGTTCCCCATGCGGGTAGTCGCCGTTCAGAAGCCGCAGAGTTTCCTCAGCGTGATTTCTGAGTGACGACTTTGTTGCGAGCGCCGCGTACGTGTCGCTCGGTTTTGCCTCGATGACTTTGATGCGCTGATTGTTGGCGACCTTCAGATCCGCCGGTTGCATCGCCCTGAACGACTGCACGGTGGCGCGAAAGTCCGCTTCGAATGTCTCTGCGTTGCCGTCCTCACCCGCCTCTCCTTTGAACAGATACACGCCGCCGTCCTTGAAGACCACGGCGATCATGTTCGCTTTCCACTTGCCCTTGGCAAGATCGAGTTTTCCAACATAGCACTCGTAGCCGCCGACCTTGATCGCTTCACCCGAGACGATGTCGTCGCGCTTCAACGTGTCGGTCAGATATTGCCGCGGAGTCTGTTTACTCTTCGGCGCCGCCTGACGTTGAAACGTGATGTGCCCGGCGATATGTCCCGCTGGCGATATACCGGTCACAGTCGACGACGAGCTCGTCACGTCCCATCCCTTCGGAAAGGTCACCACGACGCGGAGACCTTCGTGGTAGAAGGTACGGTCCTTGACGATCCCGGCGGCTGCCTGATTCCCGTACACCAATCCGTCCATCATCTGCCAGAAATTGCCGATCGGTTCGACGGCTTCTGCCGGGAGATAACTGGCGCTTTCGCCAATCGCGTCATGCAGTCGCTTGTCGTTTTCAGGGTGGGATGCGAACACACCGTGATAGGTCTTCTGCTGACCGCCAATCTCGGTCGAGAACATCTCCTCGTCCTTCAGAACCTGAATCACTTCGATCATCGCAAACGGGTTGTAGCCGGCCTTCGCGATAAATTCACTGCCCAGTTGGTCGGCTTGAAGTTCCATGTCGCGGCCATATCCCGAGACGAGCGTGTTCGTCGCTTCGTTCGTAGTGTCCATCACCTGGCCAACACCGGTTACGACAGCGCCGACGAAACCCACAACGCTACCGAACGCACTGAGCAGATTCCTTTTCGCCGCGTGGTGGGCGACCACGTGGCCAACCTCGTGGCCCACGACCGCGGCGATCTGATCTTCACTCTCCAGATAGGCGAGAAGACCACGGTTGACGAAAATGTAGCCGTCCGGCAACGCGAACGCGTTGACGTCTGAATTGTTGAGTACAGTGAAGTGGAATGTGGACTTTGGCTCGGACGTGTACGCAACCAGACGGTCGCCGATCTTCTGTACGTAAGCCTGCCAACGCGGATCATCATAGATCTGCCCTTTCTCGGCAAATTCGTCGTACGCCTTCTTGCCAGGGCCGGCGAGCGCTGTAGCCGGCGCGGTGACGAGCGCGCCGACGAACAATAGGCCGATCAACGCTCGTCGCACGACAGGACTCCCTCACACGTCAAGACTACCAAACCGCACACGCGGTGAGGTTACAACCCCTTAGAGTCGCTAGCCTCGTAGGAGTGCCGCCCTCTCGAAGGGTGTGGAGAGCAGAAGGATCGACGAGGAATCAACCGACGCCGCGCGTTCCGAACCGTTTGCGGAAGCGCTCAACGCGGCCACCGGCATCAACGACCTTCTGACGCCCGGTATAGAACGGATGACACTTAGAACAGACGTCCAAGTGCGTGTCCGCACCCAACGTCGACCGGGTTTCAATAACGTTGCCGCAGCTGCAAGTGGCCTTCATCGCGGTGTATGCAGGATGAATATCTGGCTTCATGATGCCTGGACCCGAAATCTGAAGGCCGCGCAGTTTACCAGAGCGCACCGGTGTAGCAAGCGCATGCGGCGCGCACCCGGTTCGATCGATCGACAGCACATCGCTGTACCATCGTGGCCATGAACCCGATCGTCCGTGTCGCAGTCCCCAGACCACTCTGGACTCTGTTCGACTACCTCTTGCCCGATGCATCGCCAACCCCGCCGCAAGGTGTTCGGGTGCGCGTTCCATTTGGCGCGGGCGAGTTGATCGGTCTCGTTGTGGACACACACGAGAGCGATCACAACGGCTCCGACCTCAAGCAGATCATCGATGTCATCGATGCTGACCCGGTATTGCGCGCCGACGTGCTCGAACTGATCCGATGGGCCGCCGACTACTATCACCACCCACCGGGAGAAGCGTTGTTCTCGGCTATTCCCGTCGCATTGCGCAAAGGACGCACAATGCAGTCTCTCGCGCAACGTTACTGGTGTCTAAGCGAAAGCCCAGGCGCGCAACTGCCAGCGCGTGCAGTTCGCCAGCAGGCTGCCATCGCGGCGTTTCGCGCCGCGGGTGGGTGCATCGGTCATACAGCGCTCGCCGCTGCTGGCATCGACGTACGTGTGGTGCGCGAACTTGCAAGGAAAGGCCTGGTCGAGGAGACCTCACCACCCGACCTTTCCGCAATCCCACTCGATCACATCAACGGTTCTCCGCGCTTCGAGTTGACCGCCGAACAGCGCGCAGCCAGCGATGCGGCTCGCGCCTCGCTGGGCCGCTTCGAATGCCTGCTCCTCGATGGTGTGACCGGCAGTGGTAAGACCGAAATCTACCTTCAGGCGATCGAGTCCGTGCTCGACCGCGGTGGTCAGGCACTGGTACTGATTCCCGAAATTGCGCTGACACCGCAGACGCTCGAACGATTCACGCAACGCTTCGGTTCCGCGGTCGTATATCACTCGGGCCTCACCGAGCGAGAGCGGGCTGTTGCATGGCTGCAATGTCGGAGCGGCGAAGCGCGTGTGCTGATCGGAACACGCAGCGCCATCTTCGTGCCGTTTGCAGCGTTGGCTCTGATTGTCGTCGACGAAGAACACGATGGTTCATTCAAGCAACAGGATGGCTTCCGCTATTCCGCGCGCGATCTGGCGATAAAGCGGGCGCAGTTGCTCGACATACCGCTGCTGATGGGCACCGCGACGCCCGCACTCGAAACGTTGTACAACGCCCAACGCGGCCGCTATCGGCATCTGCGCCTGACGACACGTCCCGGTGCGGCCAAGGCAACGTCGATCAAGCTCGTTGATGTCCGCGGCCTGCGGCTCGACGACGGCCTCAGTGAGCCGCTACGAGCGGCGATTGCATCGCATCTCGCAAACGGCAATCAGACGCTGTTGTTCATCAATCGCCGCGGCTACTCGCCGTCCTACCTCTGCACGCGCTGCGGCTGGTGTGCCGGCTGTCCACGCTGCGAGAGTCGTCTGACACTGCACCAGACGCCGGTGGGACTGCGTTGCCACCACTGTGGCTTCGGTTCACGTTTGCCATCGCGCTGCCCCGAATGCGGTCAACCGGCGCTGCGCGGTGTGGGCATCGGAACCCAGCGCAGCGAACAGGGCATTGCGCGCGCGTTCCCGGACGTACCAGTCATCCGGGTCGATCGCGATACAACGCGCAGTGCGCGTACGATGGCATCCCACCTGGAAATGATCGGCCGCGGTGAGCCCGCCGTGCTGGTCGGTACGCAGATGCTGGCAAAGGGCCACCATTTTCCACGCGTGACATTGGTCGGCGTGATCAACGCCGACGCAGGATTTGCCAGCCCCGACTTTCGCGCCCCCGAGCACACCGCTCAGCTCATCATCCAGGTAGCGGGCCGCGCCGGCCGCGCCGAACGTCCGGGCGAGGTCTGGATTCAGACCTACAACCCGGGCAATCCGCTGCTGCGCGCGCTGGTCGAACAGGGCTATTCGGGGTTTGCAGCGACCGAACTGGCGCATCGCGCCGAGGCGGGGCTGCCGCCGATGCGCGCGATGGCATTGCTCAAGGCAGATGGTGTGGACATGCAGCGGACGCTGGCTTGCCTGCGGACACTCGACGCGCCGCTGCGCGGTCGCGTCGGTATCGATGTACTGGGTCCGGTGCAAGCACCGCTCGCCCGGCGCGCGCGACGTTATCGATGTCAGACCGCGTTGCTGGCCGATGATCGCGCAACACTGGGTCGCGCACTCGATGATCTCGTTGCGGCGCACGCGGCGAGCCGATTCGCCGGCGTTCGATGGTCAATCGACGTCGATCCATACGATATGTTTTGAGCACGCTGAACCCGCCGCTATGATGCGCGTGATTTTCTGTAGGTCGGTTCACCGGCAGCCCGACGATGTCGCAAGACTTTGCCAGCGGACAGCGCCGCAAACGCACACCCCGCAACGAGTCGCGCAACCGGCCGCGATCTCGCCAGTCCGCGTTCCATTGGGGAAGTTTCGGCGCTGGCATCGCGCTCGGAATCGCGTTCACACTCACCGGTACGCTGCTTCCAGCCTGGTGGGGCAGTCACGCCGACGCGCCGGTTCCGCAACCCAATGCGAGCGATCCGACACCGATCACTCGCTTCGAGTTCTTCGATCGCCTGCCGAACGAGAAGATTTCGCCCCATCCCGAATCCGAGTCAGCACCCGTCGATAACGCAGCCACGCGCGCGGCCACCGACAATTCGCGCGAGTACCTGCTGCAAGTCGGATCGTTCACACGAAAGGAAGACGCCGACCAACTACGGGAATCGCTTTCGCAGACAGGCTGGCGCGTCGAGACCGCCAGCGTGAGTTTGTCCAGCGGCGCCATTCGACATCGCGTTATCGTCGGGCCATTTTCATCCTCGCAAGACGCCCAACGCGCGATATCCAAACTGCGCAAACAGGACGTCGACGCACTGGTCCTGGCGCGCAAACCCGTGGGCGGTTGAATTCGCCGGTTCCGGTCCCCACTATTGCCAGTTGAGCACGGTCCCAATCCAACTCTTCGTCAAATTGCATTTCCACCGCAGCTGGAGAAATGTTTGGAACAGTATCGAGGAACGACGATTGTCAGCGTTCGTCGCGGCAACATGGTCGTGGTAGGTGGCGATGGTCAGGTGTCGATGGGACAAACGATCATGAAAGGCAACGCGCGCAAAGTGCGACGCTTGTACAAAGACAATGTCCTGGCGGGATTCGCGGGTGGTACCGCAGATGCCTTCACGTTGTTCGAGCGCTTCGAAAAGCAACTGGAGCAGTATTCCGGCAACCTGACTCGCGCTGCGGTCGAACTCGCCAAAGACTGGCGCACCGATCGCGCGCTGCGTCGTCTCGAGGCGCTTTTGATCGTCGCGGACGTTCATACGTCGCTGATGATCACGGGTAACGGTGACGTCATCGAACCGGAAAACAACCTGCTGGCGATCGGATCTGGCGGCAGCTTTGCGCAAGCTGCTGCGCGGGCGTTGCTCGACAACACCGATCTCGATGCGCGCAGCATCGTCGAAAGATCGCTCGCGATCGCGGCAGACATCTGTGTCTATACCAACCACAGCACAACGATCGAAACGCTCGAGGCGGCCTCATCGTGAGCGTGATGACTCCGCGCGAAATCGTCCACGAACTCGACAAACACATCGTTGGGCAAAATGCCGCGAAGCGCGCGGTGGCGATCGCGCTGCGCAACCGCTGGCGACGCATGCAACTCAGCGAATCGTTGCGCGACGAAGTGACGCCGAAGAACATACTGATGATCGGCCCCACGGGCGTCGGTAAGACCGAGATCGCGCGGCGCCTCGCGAAGCTCGCCGGCGCGCCGTTCATAAAGGTCGAGGCCACCAAATTCACCGAAGTCGGGTACGTTGGCCGGGACGTCGAATCGATCATCCGCGACCTGGCCGACGCCGCAGTCAAGATGCTGCGGCAGGAGCAACTCGAGAAGGTCAAACCGCGCGCGGAAGATGCTGCCGAGGACCGCATCCTCGACGCGTTGTTGCCCGAGCCGCGTTCGGTCGGCTTCGCCGAGACGGATCAACGCTCCGACTCGAACGCGCGGCAGCTGTTTCGAAAACGACTTCGAGAAGGGGAACTGGACGACAAGGAAGTGGAGCTCGAGCTGTCTGCGGCCCCAGTCGGCGTCGAAATCATGGCGCCGCCCGGCATGGAGGAGATGACCAATCAACTGCAGAGTATGTTTTCGAACCTGACCAATCAGCGCAAACGCACGGCGCGACTGAAAGTAAAGGATGCGCTGCGCCGGACTCGCGAAGAAGAAGCGCTGCGACTGGTCAACGAGGAGGAAATCAAGGCCCGCGCGATCGAAAGCGTCGAGCAGACCGGTATCGTGTTTCTCGACGAAATAGACAAGGTCGCCAAACGAGGCGAGGCGATGGGTGTAGATGTATCTCGCGAAGGTGTGCAGCGCGATCTGCTGCCATTGATCGAAGGATGCACCGTGTCCACCAAGTACGGCATGGTGAAGACCGATCACATATTGTTCATCGCATCCGGCGCCTTTCATCTGACAAAACCATCGGACCTGATCCCGGAACTGCAAGGACGACTGCCGATTCGAGTCGAACTCGACGCGCTGACTGCGGATGATTTCAAACGTATTCTCACCGAGCCGGATGCCTCGCTCACTGAACAGTATCGTGCGTTGATGAACACCGAAGGCGTCACGATCGAGTTCTCGGACAGCGCGATCGGTCGCATCGCAGAGCTCGCATTTCAAGTCAACGAATCGACAGAGAACATCGGCGCGCGGCGCCTGCATACCGTGATGGAACGATTGCTCGAAGAGATTTCGTTCTCGGCAACAGAACGTTCCGGCGACGAGACCAGCCTGCAGATCGACGCGGAATACGTCGATACGCGCCTGGACGAACTCGCACAAGACCAAGATCTGTCGCGCTACATACTCTGACGCCGTGACCACGGCGCCAACCGAGCTCAAGCTGCACCGTCAATCCCGCGAACTCGAGGTGGGTTTTCCCGACGGTGCGAAATTTCGGCTGCCTTGTGAACTGCTGCGGGTGTTCTCGCCCTCGGCAGAGGTACGCGGCCACGGCACCGGTGAGCGCAAACTGATGACGGGGAAGAAGTACGTCAACATCGAACAGATCGATCTGGTTGGAAACTACGCAATTCGCATCGCATTCGACGATGGACACGACACCGGTATCTACGCGTGGGACTATCTTCGAGAGCTCGGCGAACAGCTCGAACAGTACTGGCAGCGCTATCTGGAGGAACTGAAGGTGGCGAACGCGAGCCGGTTGCCAAGCATCCCGATCGGTCACTGGCAACCAGGCAAGGGTCCAACGACGTGACGCAAGACGACGAGCCGGTCGACTTTGGATTCCAAACCATCCCGGCAGCCGAAAAGGCTCGGCGCGTCGGCCGCGTGTTCGCGTCTGTAGCGCAACGCTACGACGTGATGAACGACCTGATGTCGCTCGGGTCGCATCGCATCATGAAGCGCATCACGGTCGAATTGTCGGGGGTGCGCGCCGGACATTCGGTGTTGGATCTGGCGGGCGGGACAGGCGACCTGGCCGCCCTGTATGCGCCGCTCGTCGGCTCGGGCGGCCGCGTTGTATTGGCGGACATCAACGGCGCGATGATCGATGTCGCGCGCGACCGGCTCACGGATCGTGGTCTGATGAACGTCGCGGTCTGTCAGGCCGACGCAGAGGCACTACCGTTCGCCGACGCGAGTTTCAACTGTGTCACGATCGGTTTCGGGCTGCGCAACGTCACCCGCAAAGAACGTGCGCTTGCGGAAATGCTTCGCGTATTGCGTCCGAACGGGCGGTTACTGGTTCTCGAGTTCTCCAAGCCAGAAAATCCAATGATCGCCGCGGCATACGGCGCGTTTCAGTCGCTGTGGCCGGCAGTGGGCCGCTTGGTAACCGGTGACGCGAGCGCTTATCGCTATCTCGTAGAGTCGATCGAAATGCATCCAGCGCAGAAGGCGCTAAAACAAATGATCTCCGACGTCGGATTCGACGGCGCCGCGTACGAGAATCTGTTGAACGGCATCGTCGCCATCCATCACGCCACCAAGGCTGCACCATCGTGACACCATTCACGACCGTCTTGACGCGTTGGGTCGAGACGATTGCCAACGAGTCGGCGCGCCTCGACCCGTTGACTCGAAAGCGCCTCGGCGCACTAGCCGGACACAGCATCGCGATTGAACTCAGGCCACCGGGAGAAACCACGACACTGAGTTTCGACGGCAGATCGATCCGGGTGCAGGCCGGCAGTATCGCCACACCATCCGTCATCGTGCGCGGCACACCGAGCGCGTTGGCGGCGGCATTCATCGGCGCGGACATTCGCGGCGGCTCAATCACGATCGAAGGCGATGAAGTCGTCCTCGGCCAATTCCGTAGCATCGTCAGAGACTATCGGCCCGAGATATTTTCTCCCCTTTACGATATCGTCGGGCCACAGATATCGAAAGCAGTCACAAGCGCGGTCGAACTCGGCTTTGCGGCGCTGTCGGCAATCGCCCGCAGCCTCAACGACGAGAGCGGCCGCCTGGCACGCGAAGGGGTTCGCCAGCGCTATCTGACGACACCGGAGTTCGATTCGCTGCTCGACTCCATGCAGGCCCTGCGCATCCGTATCGATCGACTGGACGTACGCACAAACGCCCTCGAACATCCAAGAGATCACGATGAGTAGATTGATGCGGCTGTCGCGAATCGGCGCGACCGTGCTGCGTCATCGCCTCGACGAACTGATCGACCGCACCGGCGTCGCGGAGGAACAGCTACCGGGCGCGCTGCGATTGCTATGGCGTGTCTCGCCAACGCGCTGGCTGCCGACGCCTGCGGATCCGCCCGCGCATCGGCTCCGACTCGCACTGGAAACGCTGGGTCCGGTGTTCATCAAGTTCGGCCAGATTCTGTCGACGCGACGTGATCTGCTTGCGCCGGATTACGCCGAGGAGCTCGCCAAGCTGCAGGATCGCGTTCCCCCGTTTCCCGGAGCGGAGGCGCGCGCAAAAATCGAAACGAGCCTGGGGCAGCCGCTTGCCGAAGTCTTCGCAGCTTTCGACGAACAGCCACTCGCTTCGGCGTCCGTGGCCCAGGTGCATGCAGCGCGGCTTCTCAGCGGCGAAGACGTCGTCGTCAAGGTGGTGCGTCCAGGCATCGAGGCGGTGATCCGCGAGGATCTGATGCTGCTGCACACGATCGCGCGACTGCTCGAACGCGTGTCGCGCGACGCGCGCAGACTGCATCTGGTGACCATCGTCGAGGACTACCAGGCCACGATTCTCAACGAACTGAACCTGATCCACGAAGGCGCCAACACAGCCAAACTGAGGCGTAACTTCGCCGATTCACCATTGTTGTACGTTCCTCGGGTTCATTGGGATTACACCCGTGAAGATCTCCTGGTGCTGGAACGGATTCGGGGAGTACCGATTGCGAATGTCGAGCAATTGCGAGCCTGCGGCACCGACATGAAGCTGCTGGCGGAGCGCGGTGTCGAGACCTTCTTCACACAGGTTTTCGTCCACAACTTCTTTCACGCTGACATGCATCCAGGAAACATCTTCGTAGACGTCACGGACCCCAACAGTCCACGTTATGTGGCAGTCGACTGCGCTATCATCGGCACGCTGACCGATGAGGATCAGAACTACCTCGCCCGCAATCTGCTCGCGTTCTTCAATCAGGATTATCGCGAAGTCGCTCGGCTGCACCTCGAGAGTGGCTGGATTCCGGAGGAAACCAAGGTCACCGAGTTCGAGAGCGTCATTCGACGCGTGTGCGAGCCGATCTTCGAAAAGCCACTGAAGGAAATCTCGTTCGGTCACTTCCTCGTGACGCTGTTTCAAACGGCGCGCGAATTCAACATGGAAGTGCAGCCGCAGCTGGTGCTGTTGCAGAAGACTCTGTTGAACATCGAAGGTCTGGGCCGCCAGCTGTATCCCGACCTCGATCTCTGGCACACGGCGAAGCCGTTCATGGAACGCTGGATGGAGCAGCGCGTTGGACCCACCGCAATACTGCGGCAGTTCAGCACCTACGCACCGGAACTGATCGAGCAGTTGCCTCGACTTCCGGAACTGCTGATCGGCGCCAGCCAGGGGCTGCGCCGGCTCGACAAGGTCGCGCGTGAGCAGCGCATGGTGATGAACCGGCTTGCTTTGCTGATCGAAGACCAGCAACGCAAGGGTCGCGGGCGGCGCTGGATCGGCGTGGTCCTGCTGCTGATCAGCGGGGCGCTGCTGTGGGATCCGGTGGCGCATGCATTGCGGATCGGCGAACCGATGCCGATCGCCATCGGCGTACTCGCCGCTGTGCTAGGCTCGATGCTGATCGCGAGGGCCTGATCCGATGGATATCATCGAAGCATTGACGAAGGTACTGGAGCAGCGACGCACGGCGGACCCTGCATCATCGTACGTTGCCTCGCTTTATGACTCGGGTCTGGATCGAATTCTGAAGAAGGTCGCCGAGGAAGCTGGCGAGACTGTCATAGCGGCCAAAAACGTCGACGCCACGACGCGCAACGATGCACTGATTGGTGAGGTGGCCGATCTCTGGTTTCACACGTTGGTGATGCTCGTACACCTGAAGCAAGAACCTGTCTGGGTGTTGGACGAACTTGCAAGCCGTCTCGGCGTCTCAGGGCACGACGAGAAAGCGGTCCGAACCAATTCGCAGATCGACTGAGGCTTGGGGCGTATAATTCGCCAGGCACGCCGTCTCATATGGAGAATGAAATGTTCGGCATCGGCATGGGAGAACTGCTCGTCATCCTCGCAATCGTCGTTCTGCTGTTCGGCACGAAACGATTGAAAACTCTGGGTGGCGATCTGGGCAACGCGATCAAGGGCTTCAGGTCGGCGATCAAGGAAGAGGAATCCGCGCCAGCTCCGAACGAACGCGTTATCGAGGGCGAACTCGAGCGCACGCCACGTGGCACGGAAGACCGCAAACAGGACACGAATGTTTGAAATCAGCTTTCCAGAGCTGGTCGTCGTTTGCGTGATCGCGCTGCTGGTATTGGGGCCGGAACGTTTACCGGGCGCATTGCGCACGCTCGGCTTGTGGGTTGGCCGAATGTCGAGAACTTTCTCGGCGCTGAAAACCGAGATCGAACGCGAAATCGGTATGGATGAAATCCGCCGGCAGCTCCATAACGAAGCCGTCATGGATCAGATCAAGCGCCTCGAGCAGGACGTCCGCGGCGAAACGGCCAACGGCACGAAACCCGCCGTCTCCCACTCCGATACGGATTCCGCGGACGCTGCCTCAACGGATGCTGCGACCACGGCGCCTCCCGCCGTAGCGGCCGCCTCACAGACCGAACAAGAGCAATCGCGCCACTGAGTCCAATGGCAAGCTCGAAGGACGCCCCGAAGCGCGCGGAAGAACACGACGTCGCAGTGGACTCCGACGAGCGGCCGTTTATCGATCACATCATCGAATTGCGAGCGCGCCTGCTGAAGGCATTACTTGCGGTCCTGGTGTTGTTCTTCCCGCTCTACTACTTCGCCAATGACATCTACGAGTGGATCGCCGCGCCACTGATGAAGAATCTGCCGATCGGCAGCAACATGATCGCCACCGAGGTGACTTCACCGTTTCTCGCGCCGTTCAAACTATCGATGTACGCGGCCTTTTTTCTGGCGATGCCGGTGATTCTGCATCAGATGTGGGCGTTCATTTCACCGGGGCTCTACATGCGCGAGAAGCGCTTCGCGCTGCCTTTGCTCGTCTCGAGCGTGATCCTCTACTACCTCGGCATGACCTTCGCGTATTTCCTGGTTTTTCCATTGGTGTTCAAGTTCTTCGCAGGCGTGACACCAGTAGGCGTTTCAATGATGACGGACATCAACAAGTACCTGGAATTCGTGCTCGGGATGTTCTTTGCGTTCGGTTTCACGTTCGAAATTCCGATCGCAACGTTCCTGATCGTATCGACGGGGCTGACCACCACGAAGAGTCTCAAGCAAAAGCGACCGTATGTAATCGTTGGAATCTTCACCGTCGCAATGGTACTCACACCGGGCCCCGACGTGGTCTCCCAGTGCATGCTCGCGGTACCGATGTGGGCGCTGTTCGAACTCGGTGTGTTCTTCGCGCGGATGGCGGAGCGCGATTCGACCAGCCATTCCGAACAGGCAGATTGAGCCGGCCACGAATTCGACCAGTCAGTTCAGCAGGAAAGTAACCGGTCCGTCATTGGTCAAGGCGACCTGCATATCCGCGCCGAAACGCCCGCACGCAACATGGCCCATCCGTTGCCGAACGCGATCGACGAATGCGTCGTACAACGTGCGCGCCTGCGCCGGTGGCGCCGCTGAAATGAAGCTGGGCCGCCTGCCTCTGCCAGTGTCCGCAGCCAGCGTGAATTGCGGAACCACGAGCACCTCGCCGCCGACTTCGACGACGCTCCGATTCATTGCCTTGGAAGAATCTGCAAAGATCCTGAGATCCAGCGCGCGATCGGCGAGCCTTTCCGCGACCTTCGGCGAATCCTGGGGGAACACGCCTAAGAAAATCAGTAAACCGAATTCGATCACGGCGATGCGCTTTCCGTCGACGCTGACACTCGCCTCGCTGACGCGCTGCAGCAGCGCGTTCAATGCCGTCCTGATTTGCCAGCCGCCCGTGACACTACGCCCTCGCCTCGCGCTTGCGTTGATTTTCGGTCAGATAGCGCTTACGAATTCGAATCGATCGCGGCGTCACCTCGACGAGTTCATCGTCGTTGATGAATTCGAGCGACTGCTCCAGCGTCAAGCGCACCGGCGGCGTCAGGATGACGTTCTCGTCGCTGCCCGAAGCGCGAACGTTTGTCAGCTTTTTCTCTTTCAGAGGATTCACCGTGAGATCGTTCTCACGGCTGTGGATACCAATCACCATGCCTTCGTAGGCGTCATCGTTCGGACCAATGAACAGGCGCCCGCGCTCCTGCAAATTGAACAATCCATAACCGACCGCCTTACCACGACTGTTGGAGATCAACACGCCGCTTGCGCGTTGCCCGATCGGTGCAGCAATCTCTTCGTCATAGCCGGCGAATCCGAACGACATGATCCCGGTGCCAGAGGTCATCGACAGGAACTGTGGCCGGAAGCCCATCGAGGCGCGTGAGGCGATTCGATAGCTCAGGCGCACCCGGCCCTGGCTATCGCTCTGCATATCGAGCAACTCGGCGCGGCGCGCGCCCATCGTTTCCATCACGCGACCCTGATGAATTTCCTCGATATCGAGCGTCAGCTCCTCGAACGGCTCGTAAACCTTGCCACCCTCCTCCTTGGTGATCACTCGAGGTCTGGAGACGGCGAGTTCATAACCTTCCCGGCGCATCGTTTCAATCAGAATCGCGAGGTGCAGTTCGCCGCGACCCGATACTCTGAACTGATCCGGATCTGCGGTTTCCTCTACCCGCAACGCCACGTTGTGCGACGCCTCACGCAGCAGTCGTTCGCGAATCTGTCGACTCGTGAGAAATTTGCCTTCGATGCCCGCCAACGGCGATGTGTTGACACAGAACATCATCGA
The DNA here is from genome assembly GCA_963812255.1 of uncultured Gammaproteobacteria bacterium. Taxonomy (GTDB): domain Bacteria; phylum Pseudomonadota; class Gammaproteobacteria; order Pseudomonadales; family Azotimanducaceae; genus DATJGR01. The sequence goes on from CAWEUM010000005.1 coordinate 1,604,919, forward strand.
CACCGTCGGCTCATCCACCGTCAACGGCGGCAACGCTTCAGGGCAATCCCTGGCGCACAACGTATCGGAGATGTTGATTTCATCGACACCGGTGACGCAGACGATATCGCCGGCGCGCGCACTGTCCATCTCGACGCGCGCAAGACCAAGGTGACCCAACACTGACAGAACGCGCCCGGAACGCACCCCACCGTGGCGGTCGACGACGCTGACGGGCGTATTGGTGCGCACCGAACCTCGCGCAATGCGGCCGATACCGATGACGCCGACGTAGCTGGAATAGTCCAGCGAACTGATTCGCATTTGAAACGGACCCTCGGCATCGACGTCTGGAGCCGGCACGCGCGCCAGGATCGAATCGAGCAGCGGCTTCATGTCGGACGCCATATCGTCGGGGTCCAGTCCGGCGGTCCCCAGCAATGCCGACGTATAGATCACCGGGAAATCGAGTTGCTGTTCGGTCGCGCCCAGCGAATGGAACAAATCGAATACCAGATCGACGACTTTATGCGGCCGGGCACCCGGTCGATCGACCTTGTTGATCACCACGATGGGGTTCAGATTCGCAAGGAACGCCTTTTTCGTTACGAACCGCGTTTGCGGCATCGGTCCATCGACCGCATCCACGAGCAACAGAACGGAGTCGACCATCGACAAGATGCGCTCGACCTCGCCGCCAAAATCGGCGTGTCCGGGTGTGTCGACGATGTTGATCTGATAATCCTGGTAGCGGATCGCCGTTGTCTTGGCGAGAATCGTGATGCCGCGTTCGCGCTCCAGCTCGTTGCTGTCCATGATGCGATCGGGCGCCGCTTTGCGCGCGTCGAGCGTCCCGGTCTGCTGCAACAGTCGGTCCACCAAGGTGGTCTTGCCATGATCTACGTGCGCAACGATGGCAACGTTGCGCAGCTTTTGTGCATTCATAGTATGAGTGTGCTCAGCGAGCTTCGAAACGAACGGGCAGAGGCTTCGTGCTAGACTTCGCGGCCCTCGATGGGCATGACTGAACGGGCACCGGCCCAAACGGGCGCGCATTATGGCTGAACGCAGAAAAGCTGTCGCGCTGATTTCCGGCGGACTCGACTCGATGCTCGCGGCCAAGGTCGTGATCGATGAGGGTGTTCACGTCGAAGGGTTGAATTTCTTCACAGGCTTCTGCGTCGAAGGACACACGCACGCGATCCGCAACCACGATCAGCGCAAGACCAAGCGCAACAACGCGCTCTGGGTCGCCGAACAACTCGGCATCAAACTTCACATCATCGACATCTCCGAAGCCTACAAAGACATCGTGCTGAATCCGAAGCACGGTTATGGTGCAAATCTGAATCCGTGCCTCGACTGCAAGATTTTCATGGTTGAGAAGGCACGCGCTTGGGGATTTATGGAAGAGTCCGGCTGCGACTTCATCGTCACCGGCGAAGTCGTCGGCCAACGACCCAAATCGCAACGTCGCGACACGATGCCGCTGATCGCCCGCGAATCCGGCGCCGAAGATCGCCTGCTGCGACCCCTGACCGCGTTGAATCTGGCGCCGTCGCTACCGGAGCGTGAAGGCTGGGTGAATCGCGAGCACCTTTACGGATTCCATGGACGCAACCGAAAGCCGCAGATCGCCCTCGCCAGGCAATTCGGCTTCGATGACTACGCACAGCCCGCCGGCGGCTGCTGCTTTCTGACCGACGCGACGTATTCGGCGAAGCTGTCCGATCTCTGGCGTGCGCGCGGACGGCGAGACTACAGCCTCGACGACATCATGCTGCTGAAAGTCGGGCGACATTTGCGCCTCGCCAGCCACTTCAAGGTGATCGTCGCCCGAGACGACGGCGAAAACAATTTCCTGGAGGGCTATCGCAAGCAATTCGTGCATCTGCGAACCGAGAGCCACGAAGGCCCGCTGGCGTTGATCGATGGCACCGCATCGGCGAGCGACATCGAACTTGCCGCGCGCGTCACGGCCCGCTACAGCCAGGGCCGCGACGCGGATTTCGTGACCGTTTCGGCCCACCACCCCAACGGTGTGGTGGAACAACTCCAAGTTACCCCGATCAAGCCGCATCAGGTTCCGGCGGCGTGGCATGTCTGACGACATTGCGGCGCACCAGGACAACAGGCTCGATGCGCGCGGCCTGATCTGTCCGCTGCCCGTCATTCGCACGCAGGAACGCATCCAGGGCCTTGATTCCGGCGCGCTTTTGGACATCGTGGCGACCGATCCGGGCGTTGTGCACGACATCCCCGCCTGGTGCAGGGTGCACGGACACGAAATCATCGGCATCCAACGATGCGATCGGGAAATACACATCAGGGTTCGGGTGCGGCGCACGACCTGACCACGATAACGCGCGCGCCGGGCGATCTTGGTGCGCGAGCCGAAAACCGCACCAATAAGAAGCGTCAGGAAGTGTGTGCTTACCCTGCGGGCCGCTCCCGCGCGACGCATCTCCGTGGCATGACTATTGCTGCCGGAACCCGCTAAGATAGCCGGCCCATCGGGGACGGTCCCAACGGGGGGCGGGCCGCACAAACATCAGCCCTCAACCTCAATACCGAATTCAGGAGTGGTAGCTCATGTCCGAAAACACTCTCAAGATGATCAAAGACAACGACGTCAAATGGGTCTCGCTGCGATTTACCGATCCCCGCGGCAAGGAGCAGCACACCACCTTTCCGACCGACGCCGTCACCAAAGACACGATCGAGGAAGGCTTCATGTTCGACGGTTCGTCGATCGCCGGCTGGAAGGCGATCAATGAATCCGACATGATCCTGTTGCCCGACGACGACACCCCGGTCATTGACCCTTTTCGCGACGAGACCACGCTGAACCTTCGCTGCGACATCATCGAGCCCGGGACGATGCAGCCCTACAGCCGCGACCCGAGATCCATCGCCAAACAAGCCGAGGCATACCTCAAGTCGAGCGGCATCGGCGACACCGCATATTTCGGCCCCGAAGCGGAATTCTTCATATTCGACGACGTACGCTGGCAGGTCAAAATGTCCGGCGCGTCGTACTCGATTTCATCCGAGGAAGCCGCCTGGGAATCCAATGATGTGTACGAAGGCGGCAACATGGGCCATCGGCCGCGCATCAAGGGTGGCTATTTCCCTGTCCCGCCGATCGACTCGGCGGCCGACATCCGCAATGCGATGTGCAGCACGATGATGACGATGGGCTTGCCGATCGAGGTACATCATCACGAGGTCGCCACCGCTTGCCAGAACGAAATCGGCGTACGTTTCAACACGCTGGTGAAGAAAGCCGACGAACTCCAGATCTACAAGTACGTCGTGCACAACGTCGCACACGCCTATGGCAAAACCGCGACCTTCATGCCAAAGCCGCTCGTCGGCGACAACGGCAGCGGCATGCACGTGCACCAGTCGATCGCGAAGGGCGGAAAGAACCTATTTCACGGCGATAGTTACGCGGGGCTGTCGGAAATGGCGCTCCATTACATCGGCGGCATCATCAAGCATGCACGCTCGCTGAACGCGTTCACCAACTGCAGCACGAATTCGTACAAGCGCCTCGTGCCCGGCTTCGAAGCCCCTGTATTGCTTGCATATTCGGCGCGCAATCGATCGGCATCGATTCGAATTCCGTACATTCTCGCTGCAAATCCGCGCGCGTATCGCATCGAGGTCCGCTTCCCCGACAGCACCGCCAATCCCTATCTCGCCTTCGCCGCCATGATGATGGCAGGCCTCGACGGCATCAAAAACAAGCTTCACCCCGGCGATCCGTTCGACAAGGATTTGTACGATCTCGAGCCGGAAGAACTGGAAGGCGTGCCGACCGTTGCAACCTCCCTGGAGAACGCGCTCGACAGCCTGAACGAGGACCGCGAATACTTGAAGGCCGGCGGCGTGTTCTCCGATCAGATGATCGATTCGTATATTGCGCTGAAGCGTCAGGATGTTGCGCTGATCAACATGACGACGCACCCAGCCGAGTTCGAGTTGTACTACAGCGTCTGACAGAACCTCCGGCGGCGCCCGGCTGCGCGGCAGCGGCGACGTCGAACACGTCACGAAACCCCGGGCTCTTACGGACCCGGGGTTTTTTTATACACCGTGCAGCCGCATATTAGAGACCTACGTCACCGCGGGCTGTCTCATGGGTATCCGATTGGCACTCGTCATTGCGCTTGCCGCCGCCTCATCCGCGGCGCTGGCGCAGATTTACAAGACGGTGGACGCGAACGGAAACGTCGTATTCACCGACATCGCACCCGTTGACCGCTCCGCCGGAAAGCCGGAATCGCAGCCGGTCACGGTACCGCCAACGAACACCTACGATGCACCGGCGCTACCGGCTCAAACGGCCGGCACGGCCCCGGGGCCAACGGCACCAACCGCCTATGCACAGATCGATGTGATCTCGCCGACGCAGGACGAGAGCATTCGCGATAACGCCGGTAACGTTCAAGTTGAAGTCGCCATCAACCCCCCGCTGCGCGGCAGTGACCACCTGCTGCTGCTGCTTGACGGCTCACCGGTCGATGTCGGAGCGGTCAACGGCGTGTTCGAACTTTCCAACGTCGATCGGGGCACCCACACCGCAGCCGCCCGCGTGGTCGACGGACAGGGCGATGTGATCAGCGAGAGCGATCCGGTCACGTTCCATCTGATGCGGGTCTCGATCGACAGCCGACCACGCGTGACACCCCACCCCAACACACCTTGATCGGCAACCCCGCATGCACTACTTTAGTGCGTGCGCTCGAGACATGGCCTTTCGTGCATGCACTTGAGGCCTCGCCGCAATTGCGAATTCGCCCGTGAACACCGGTTCGCAACCGTTGTTGGAAAGTAAGTAATTACTCCCTGATACCGGCTCGCGCCTAAGCGTTGGTTCAATAATTGCTTGTGGATCACGGGCCTTGGCTTTCGGCACCCCATGATGGCGCCAGATGCGCAGCTCACACACTCCAACCTCTCGCACCAAACCGGAGCCGCCTACACATATGCGATCGCCCGACGACCTCCTCGACCAACAGAACACGGCCGTCATGGTGGTGTCGTCGGATCTGCTCGTTCTGTATTTGAATCAGGCGGCCGAAACGTTGATCGAGGCGAGCGGTCACCGGCTGCTCGGTGAACCGCTCGCACGCGCGTTCAATGATCCCGCGACGCCCGCCGCGGCCTTTACGAAAGCGTTGAACAACGGCCAGGCCTTCACCAAACGCAGCGCCATCGCGAGAACAATTTCAGGTGCGATGGTATCGGTCGACTACACCGTGACGCCCATGCTGAGTCAAATGCCGCCCGAATTACTGATCGAAATCCAACCCCTCGATCGTTTGCTGCGCATCAACCGCGACGATCACCACGTGTCCGTCCAGGCGACCACCCGCAAGCTGGTTCGCGGCCTCGCGCATGAGATCAAAAATCCGCTGGGCGGCATTCGAGGTGCCGCGCAGTTGCTGCAGCGTGAGCTCGAGACAGAACACCAGCGCGACTACACACGCATCATCATCGAAGAAGCAGACCGTCTGCGTAACCTCGTCGACCGGATGCTGGGCCCGAGCCAGGTCCCCCGATTTGCGTCCGTGAACGTTCATCAGGCGCTCGAGCGCGTGGTGCAGCTCCTGCAGGCCGAGGCGCCGGGTCAAGTCTGCTTCGTGCGCGACTACGATCCGAGCCTTCCGGAGGTTGAAGCGGATCTCGAGCAATTGATCCAGGCACTCCTGAACATCGTCCGCAATGCGCAGCAGGCGCTCGAGACCACGCCGTCCGGCCAGATTCGCCTCAGCAGTCGAATCATCCGGACGTTCACGATCGGCACTACGTGTCACCGGCTCGTGTTGTGCCTCGAAGTCGCCGACAACGGACCGGGTATCCCACCGGATCTGATGGATCGAATGTACTACCCGATGATCAGCGGACGCGCGGACGGGTCTGGCTTGGGCTTGTCGATCGCACAGAGCATCATCGGTCAACACGGCGGTCTGATCGAGTGCGAAACGCAACCGGGCGCCACCACTTTCAGCATCTATCTGCCGTTGGAGCAGCCACATGGCAAGTAGCAACGTCTGGGTAGTGGACGACGATCGATCGATTCGCTGGGTATTGGAGCGCGCGCTCGAACAAGCCGGTATGACCACGATGACGTTCGACAACGGCGACGCGATGCTGCAACGCCTGAGTCGCGAGCAGCCTGACGTCATCCTCAGCGACATTCGAATGCCGGGTATTGACGGTATCGCGCTGCTGGAGCGCGTGCACCGAGACATGCCGAGCTTGCCGGTGATCATCATGACCGCGCATTCCGATCTCGACAGTGCCGTCAGTTCCTATCAAACCGGCGCGTTCGACTACCTGCCGAAGCCATTCGATGTCGACGACGCGATGGCTATGGTTCGGCGCGCAGTCACACATTCACGCGAACAGCGCACCGAACGGATAGCTGACGATGTCGAACCCACGGAAATCATCGGTCAGGCGCCCGCCATGCAGGAGGTCTTTCGCGCCATAGGACGATTGTCTCATTCCAATGTCACGGTTCTGATCAACGGCGAATCGGGTAGCGGCAAGGAGCTGGTCGCGCGCGCGCTGCATCGCCACAGCCCGCGCGCATCGGCAACTTTCATCGCACTCAACATGGCCGCTATTCCGAAAGACCTCGTCGAAGCAGAGTTGTTTGGTCACGAAAAAGGTGCTTTCACGGGCGCCGCGCAACAGCGCATCGGTCGGTTCGAACAAGCCAACGGCGGCACACTCTTTCTCGACGAGATCGGAGACATGCCGCCAGACACGCAGACCCGGCTGTTGCGCGTGCTCGCAGACGGCGAATTCTATCGCGTCGGCGGCCATTCACCGGTTCGCGTGGACGTACGCATCATCGCCGCGACTCATCAGAATCTGGAACGGCTCGTCGAACAGGGCGCGTTCCGCGAAGATCTCTATCATCGGCTCAACGTCATCCGTATCCACCTGCCGCGCCTGACCGAACGTCGCGAGGACATCCCACTGCTCGCGCGCCACTTCCTGAAGGCCGCCGCGGTCGAACTCGGTGGCGAAACGAAGACGCTGCGTGCCGAAACGGAGAAATATCTCGCCGGCCTGCCGTGGCCGGGCAACGTTCGCCAACTGGAAAATACCTGCCGCTGGTTGACGGTGATGGCAGCGGGCCGCGAGGTTTATGTTGACGATTTGCCGCCGGAACTACGCGCCGCCGAAAGCGCGGCGGCATCGACGAGCGACTGGGAGACGGCGTTGGCGCGCTGGGCCCACGACCAACTCGCACGCATCGTGCCGGACGACGGCACGCCGTTGCTCGCCACAGCGATCCCACGCTTCGAGCGAATCGTCATCGAAGCAGCGCTCGCACGCAGCGGCGGACGTCGGCGCGACGCGTCAGTATTGTTGGGCTGGGGCCGCAACACCCTGACGAGGAAGATGAAGGAGCTCGACATGAGCTCAGCGGGCCAGGACGACGCCCAAGGGTCCGACTCGGACGAAGGTGGTTGACAGCGCTCCAGCCGACCCAGGTCATCAACAAAGTTGCTTCCGCGGCAGCAGCTGACACCGTCAGACCTTCGCGATCACCTCGTCGCCGAGACGCTTGATCGAATTGACCGCATCGCTCGGATCCGCGAACGTCGTCACCCGGGTCACGCCGAGATCTTCGAGCTGTTTGATCGAGTCGGGTCCCGCCTGTGGCATCCACATCGTCGTGATTTCGATCTCCTCGTAGTTGCGCCCGAGGTTTCCGCAAACCGATTTCAACTGTGCCAGTGCTTTGCCAAGTTCCTCCGGATCGGCCACTGGCGCGAACCAGCCATCGCCGACCTTGGCAATGCGTTCGTAGATCTTGCCCTTGGCGCCACCGATGATCACCGGCACGTGCGGCCGTTGCACAGGCACCGGGTAGCTCTTGAATCCATGCCAATCGAGAAACTCGCTGGTGTGCTCGACGACCTCTCCCGACCACACCTTCTTCATCGCCACGACATAGTCATCGAAACGCGCACCGCGACGTGCGAACGGCGTGCCCATCGCCACAAACTCTTCCTGCAACCAGCCAATACCAACGCCGAGCATGAAACGTCCGTTGGAAACCACATCGAGACTTGCGGCTTGTTTCGCAAGCAACAGCGGGCTGGTTTGCGACAGGATGTTCACGCCGGTACCAAGCCGGATCGTCTTGGTCTGGGCCGCAATCGCCGTTAGCGCGATCAGCGGATCGAAGAAGTTCGTTTCGGGTGTGGCACCCATCTTGCCGTTGGGGCTATAGGGATATTTCGACTTGTAGTCGACCGGCACGATCACGTGTTCGAACGTCCACACCGACTCGAAACCGACGGACTCGGCGACCTGCGCGAGCCCTGTCATTTGCTGCGCATTCTCGACACCGATATTGACTGGAATCAGACCGAACTTCATTGCAGGCTCTTATCGTCTGGGGTAGCACCTATCGAAACAGACGCGCTTCGCCGGCGCAAGGTTCGTGGCAAGATTGAGCGCCGCAACGACCAAAGCGTTTGATGCTCGACGTCCTCTTGTATCAACCCGAGATCCCTCCGAACACCGGTAACATCATGCGGTTGTGCGCCAACACCGGTGCCCGCCTGCATCTGATCGAGCCACTCGGTTTCACCCTCGACGACGCAAAGCTGCGACGTGCCGGACTCGACTATGGTGACTGGTCGAACGTTATGGTCCACCCAGACCTCAGCGCTGCACTCGCCTCACTTGCGTCGCCACGCGTGTGGGCGTTGACGACCAAGGGAACCCGAAGCCATGCGGATGTTCGCTTCAGCAATGGTGATGCGCTGCTGTTCGGTTCCGAGGCGCGCGGTCTGCCGACGCAGGTGTTGGAGATGTTCGCGTCGGATGCGCGCATCCGCATCCCGATGCGCCCGCAGTCGCGCAGCCTGAATCTCTCGAACGCGGTATCGGTGGTCGTTTATGAAGCGTGGCGCCAGTTCGGCTACGTCGGCGGCTGTTAGCGCCTCAGCGAAACGAACGGGTCAGTGCTGCACCTGCTTGGGGTCATTGCCCCGCTTGACCGCTTCTTCGAACATGGCGTCGAAGTTCACCGGTGCGAGCATCAGCGGCGGAAAGCCGCCCTTCACGACTAGACTGTCGATCGTCTCGCGGACGTACGGGAACAGTATGCCGGGGCATTGGGTCGCGAGGACCCGGCGCATCGGATCCTCGGCCAGGCCGCGAATGCGGAAAACGCCAGCCTGTTGCACCTCAACGATCATCTGCGTCTGCCCCGCGCTCGACGTCGCGTTCACCGTGACCATCAGCACGACCTCGAAGCGGTCCTCGCCGAGTCCAATGGTGCGGGTGTTGATTTCGAGTTGGACCTGCGGCTGCCAGGGCTCGCGAAAAACCTCCGGTGCGCGCGGCGATTCGAATGAGAGGTCTTTGACATAGATTCGTTCGAGGGCGAATTCGGGAGGTGGTGTGCCCATGGATCAGCGGATCAGCCTTTCACAACCGGCAGATTCTGGTTGCGCCATTCGGTCATGCCACCGCTCAACCGCGACACTGACGCAAAGCCGGCTTTGCGCAACACGGTTCCAGCGGCGCCCGCATGCTGACCCATCTTGCAGACGATCGTTACCGGCTTTTCTTTGTATTTCTCGAGTTCGCTCAGCCGGTTCGCAAGCACGGTGTGCGGAACGTTCACGGCATCGACGATGTGGCCGGCGGCGAACTCTTTCGATTCACGCACATCGAGCACGACAGCACCTTCTTTGTTGACCAGGTTCACCAGCTCCTGTGGGCTCACCCCTTTCCCGCCCCGTTGGGTTTCATTGCGGATGAACAATGCCAGAAGGACGGCGAATATCCCAACGAGGACTGGATGATGTCCAATGAATTCAAGCAGCTGGGCCATCGAGAACCTGAAGGCGGCGTATCGAGAAGGCGCGCATTATACACAGCCGCCATCGCGGTGTTCGCTGGTGGTCAAACTGATTAGAATGCGCGCTCCCCGCGCGCCGAGGTTTCGCCCATGTCAGACACACCGCGTCGCACCGGTCTGCTCATCGTGTTGGATGGATTCGGCTACAGCCCGAACATCGACGGCAACGCAATCGCCGCAGCGAAGACCCCAACGTGGGACGCGCTGTGGGCCGGCGCGCCGCACACATTGATATCTGCCTCCGGCCAGGACGTGGGCCTGCCATCGGGACAGATGGGCAACTCCGAGGTGGGGCATATGAACCTCGGCGCCGGCCGCGTCGTCTACCAGGATCTCACCCGCGTCAGCCGCGCAATCGAAACCGGGGAGTTCGCCGCCAACACGGTCATCAACAATGCACTCGACGCAGCAAAGGACGGCGCGCTGCATGTGCTTGGGCTGCTGTCGCCGGGGGGTGTCCATAGCCATGAAGATCACCTCTTCGAGTTGATCGCGCACGCCGCCGCTCGCGGTGTCACGAAGATCTACCTGCACGCGTTCCTCGATGGCCGCGACACACCACCGAAGAGCGCTGGGGCATCACTCGCCCGAGCAGATGCCGAATTCAATAGACTAGGCGTCGGACGCACGGCGTCGATTGTCGGACGCTATTTTGCGATGGATCGGGACCAACGCTGGGATCGGGTCGAACGCGCTTACAACCTGCTCGTTCGCGGCGAAGCACCGTTCCACGCCGACGATGCGCAAGCCGCGCTGACGGCGGCCTATCAGCGCGGCGAGAGCGATGAGTTCGTTCAACCGACCGCTGTGCATTCATCCGCGGAGCTGCCGATTCGAATCCAGGATGGTGACGCGATCGTGTTCATGAACTTCCGGGCCGACCGCGCGCGCGAACTGAGCCGAGCGTTCATCGCAGAAGATTTCTCCGGATTCACCCGGCGCACCCGAATCAATCCGTCAGCATTCGTCACCTTGACGCGCTACGCTGACGATATCGAAGCACCCTGCGCGTTCGAGCCGGACAATCTGGCCAATACGTTCGGTGAATACCTCGAGCGGCTGGGACGCACTCAACTGCGTATTGCAGAAACCGAAAAGTACGCGCACGTGACATTCTTCTTCAGCGGCGGCCGCGAAGTGCCGTACGCCGGTGAGGATCGCATACTGATTCCGTCACCGCGCGTCGCGACATATGATCTGCAGCCGCAGATGAGTGCGTTGGAAGTCACTGACAGACTGGTCGAGGCGATCCGCTGCCGGCACTACGATGCGATTGTCTGCAATTTCGCGAACGCCGATATGGTCGGCCACACAGGCATCTTCGACGCTGCCGTAAAGGCCGTCGAAACGCTCGATGCCTGTCTTCGCAGAGTCGTCGCCGCAGTCCGAGAAACACATTCCGAGTGTTTGATCACCGCAGACCACGGCAATGTCGAACAGATGACGGACGAGACGACCGGACAGGCGCACACGGCCCATACGTGCGAGCCTGTTCCTTTGGTCTACGTCGGCGCGCGCACATTGCGTTTCCGCAACGGCGGAACGCTGGCCGACGTCGCGCCCACACTGTTGACGTTGATGCAACTGCCGGTGCCGAAAGAGATGACCGGACGATCGCTGATCGACGGTTACGAGCCCGCGCGCCGCAGCGCGTAGTGGACACTCATGCAGTGGCGCAAGGGGCTTGCTTGGCTGACCTTGATCTCGATCGCGTTGGCAACGCTACCGATCAACGCCGCAGAAGATATCTCTAAAGCACAGCGCGACATCAGCGGCATCACCAAGCAACTCAACGACCTCGATGCGTGGTTCTCCGACGCAACACGGCGGCAGCGGAATTTGCAGAAGGAACTGCGCGACACAGATCAATCGATTGCCGCCACCAGTAGTGAGATCCGAAAGATCGAAGAAGAACTGAAGCGCATCGCTGCGGCGCTCGCGCAACTCATTTCGCAGAAGAACGCGCTCGACAAGCAACGCGATGCACAAGCGGAGTTGATAGCCAGCCATCTCGCCGCGGCGTATCGCTTGTCGGGCGAAGATTTTCTGAAGCTGCTGCTGAATCAGCAAAGCCCCGATCAGTTCGATCGGATGATTCGCTACCACCGCTACTTCTCGAGCGCGCGCACCGAAGCGTTGGTGGAGTATCAGAAGACCTTAGCCGCAATCGAAGCCAACGCGGCCGCGACACAGGCACGCGAACAGGAACTCGCCGCGCAGGAACACGATCTGGATGACGAGCGCAACGAGTTGCGTTCGAAGCGTCGCGCGCGTCAAAACCTGTTAGCAGCGTTGAACACGGAGATTGAAGGAAAATCTCAGGAGAAATCGCGCCTCACCGCAGATCGCAAACGCCTCGCAGCGCTGGTTGCCGAACTACAGCGCCGCGCGAAGGAACGCGCCGGGGCCACCACGTTCGCGCTCGCAAAGGGCAAGCTACCGTGGCCGACGAAGGGCAAACTGGCACACCGATTTGGCGAGTTTCGCGCCGGAGGTCTTTTGAAATGGCAGGGTATCTTCATCGATGCCGCCGAGGGCACGCCGGTGGCGGCGGTACACAGCGGACGAGTGGCATTCTCCGACTGGTTGCGCGGCTTCGGGCTGCTGACGATCATTGATCATGGCAGTGGTTATATGAGCCTCTACGCGCATTCGGATGTGCTGTACAAGCAGGTGGGTGATCGCGTCGAGGCGGGCGAAACGATCGCGACCGCCGGACGCAGCGGCGGCCAGAGCGAAAGCGGTCTGTATTTCGAGATTCGCGCCAAGGGTACTGCGACCGATCCGCTCGTCTGGCTGTCGCGTCGCTGACGCTGCAACCAATATCCACGCACCGATCAATCACGTCGATGGACACACCGAGACCCAAACATCGATTCGCACCGACCCTCTTCGCTGTGTTCATCGGCGTTCTGATCGGCTTCTCGATGCGACCGTTGTTCGAGCACCCCCAGCCGGCTATCGCGCCCGACGTTCACACGTTCGCCGAAGTCGTCGGCGAAGTTCGCGACAACTATGTCGAACCAAAAACGGCAGACGAACTGATCGGCGACGGCATCCGCGGCGTCATGGGCGCACTCGATGAGCACTCCGTATTTCTCAACGAACGCGCGCTGATGAATCTGACCGAACAGACTACCGGGCGTTTTGGGGGGATCGGCATCGAAGTCGCACTCGAGGCCGGTGCATTCAAGGTCATCGCGCCAATTGACGACACACCAGCACAGCGCGCCGGCATCTATCCAGGCGACGAGTTGATCAGCATCGACGACACGCCGGTGCGCGGCCGCACGCTGGAGCAAGTCACCGATGCGCTGCGCGGCGAACCCGGCAGCGAAATCCGGCTGGCGGTGCATCGTGACAACGGCAATCTCGATTTCGCGTTGCGCCGTGTCGCGATCGATATCGCAAGCGTCCGCACGCGGTATCTCGCACCGGGTTACGGGTATGCACGCATCGCGCAGTTCCAGACCGGTACCGGAGCTGAGTTCGTCAATGCAATCAAAGGGTTGCTGACGCGGCCGCTGGGGCCACAGTTGATGGGTCTGGTACTCGATCTGCGCAACAATCCTGGCGGCGTGTTGCAGGCATCTGTGATGGTGGCCGACGCTTTTCTGACGGCCGCAGACGGGCTCATCGTCTACACACACGGACGCCAGCATTCGTCCGATCTGCGCTTTGTCGCAACCGGCGGCGACATGCTGAACGGCGCACCGCTGGTCGTCCTCATCAACAAAGGCTCCGCATCCGCATCTGAGATCGTCGCCGGTGCGCTGCAGGATCACCGGCGGGCACTCATTTTGGGTTCGCCGAGTTACGGGAAAGGTTCCGTTCAGGCGGTGCTGCCTCTTGATCACCATCGCGCGTTGAAGCTGACGACCGCGCTGTACTACACGCCGAACGGGCGTTCGATCCAATCCAAAGGCATTCAGCCGGATGTGGCCCTGGATGCCGACAGCACACTCGAGGCAGACGGCGTTGCGCTACTCGCCGAAGCCGTCCGGCAATTGAAGCGCGCACAACGTGGCTGATCGCCCACTGCGGTATCGTCGCGCGCTGTGGTTCATCGCCGCGGTGCTGATGGCAACGACGACATTAGCGGCCGAGCCGCCAATAGCCCCACACGCGCACTCAATGCACCGCAAGGAACCATCACTTGCCGTGATCGTCGACGATCTTGGCTACGGCCTGGAACGCGGACGCCGCGCAATTGCGCTGCCGGGTCCCGTCACCGTTGCGATATTGCCGTTCGCACCGCACACCACGGCGCTCGCAAAATTCGCCGCCGCGAACGGTGCGGACGTGATCCTGCACGAACCGATGCAGGCGAGCCACGAACTGCCGACGGATCCCGGTACATTGACCATTGCGATGTCGGCCAGCGCGCTGTCCGACGCATTCGAACGCGCGCTCGCCGATGTGCCGCAAGCGATCGGCGTCAACAACCACACCGGCAGTCTGCTGACCGCACAGCGCCCGGCGATGGTATTGCTGATGCGTGAGTTGCGCTTGCACGGATTGTTCTTTCTCGACAGCCGCACGACCCCGGACACAGTTGCACGCGCTGTGGCAGTCGAGAACGGCGTGCCGGCCACACGACGCGATGTCTTTCTCGACCACGTTGCCGACGCGCGCGACATCGAAACAGAGTTCGAGCGGGCCATAAAGATTGCTCGCCGCCAGGGGCACGCGGTGCTGATTGCACACCCTTACGACGTCAGTCTCGGTTTTCTCCAACGCGCGCTGCCGACGCTGGCGACACGAGGCGTGATTCAGGCTCGGTTGGTGGATCTCATCAAGCGCCTTACGCCGGATACGGCTCCGCCAACAACGCCTGTGCTGAGCGCAGATCGAGCGTCCCCTCGTACAACGCCCGCCCTGTGATGACACCCAACACGCGACCACTGCTCGCCGCCGCCGCACGCGCGAGGTCGCGCAGATGATCGAGATCGCGAACGCCACCTGACGCGATCACAGCGACCCCCGACTGCTCCGCGAGCTCAATCGTCGAGTCGATGTTGAGTCCGCGCCCCATCCCGTCGCGCGCGATGTCGGTATAGACGATGCCGGCCAGCGGCAGATGCGCGACCCCCTTGGCAAACATCACCGCTGATTCGGTCGTCGTCGCTGCCCAGCCGTCAGTTGCGATCATGCCATCGCGCGCATCCAGTCCTAGCAGAACTCGATCAGGGAACGCGGCGCACGCCTGCGCCAGGAACGCCGGGTCTCGCACCGCGCGCGTGCCGATGATCACCTGGTCGACGCCAGCGTCCAGGTAGCTTTCGATCGTATCGATTTCGCGCATACCGCCGCCGACCTGCACCGGTACGTCTCCGGCGGCGGCGCATATCGAGCGAATCATGCCCGCATTGCGCGGCGCACCGGCGACCGCGCCGTCGAGATCGACCAAGTGCAATCGCCGGCAGCCCTCGCCGAACCATCGCCGCGCCATCGCGACCGGGTCGGCACCGAACACGGTCACATCGTCCATGCGTCCCTGTCGCAACCGGACGCATTGCCCATCTTTGATATCGATCGCAGGGATGAGCAGCATCGCGCTCTACAGCGAGCCTTTCGTTGAGGGTGTGGCGTTGCCCAGGCGGGCATCGAGCGCCACCGCCATGCGCAACGCGCGGCCGAACGCCTTGAACAGCGTTTCTGCCTGATGGTGGCTGTTGTCGCCCCGCAGATTGTCGACGTGCAGAGTGACCATTGCGTGATTCACGAACCCCTGGAAGAACTCGTGACACAGGTCGACGTCGAATTCGCCGACGCGCGAACGCGTGAACGGCACGTGGTATTGCAGCGACGGACGACCCGAGAAATCGATCACGACACGCGACAGCGCCTCGTCGAGCGGCACGTAGGCATGGCCGTAGCGCGTCAGACCTTTCTTGTCACCAACCGCCTGCGCAACCGCCTGGCCCAACGTGATGCCGATGTCCTCGACGGTGTGGTGCGGATCGATCTGCAGATCACCGGTTGCTTTGACCGTGAGATCGATCAAACCATGTCGCGCGATCTGGTCGAGCATGTGGTCGAGAAACGGGATTCCGCTCGCGAGCGTGGCAACCCCGGTACCGTCGAGATCGACCGCGACTTCGATTTGCGTCTCGAGCGTATCGCGCGCGACGCGCGCCGTGCGCGCTTTCATGCGTCGTCCTTCGTGGGTCGCAAGGCCGCGCAGTATAGCAGTGCGGTCGCGGCGACCCTTCGAGATATCGTCTACAGCCGGTCCAGCAGACTCCCATGCGGCAGGAACCGATTTGTCGTGTGCGCCTTGATCCATGCCGTGAGTGCTTTCGGATAGGTCTTTCGGCGCTGCAACTCGCGGACGATCACGATGACCGGTGAGCGCGCGCCGGCTTCCCATCCGGGTAGCTGCATTTCGGCGATCGTGAGCGCTTTGACGAGGCGAACCAGCCGCGCATCCGGTTCTGGCTCCAGAAGCGGCGACCAAGCGTCCGGCGGCAGCTTCATCAAAGCCGCCCATTTCGAAACCTGCTCGGACGATAAACCCAGGTTCGGCTCATCCAACGAATCTGCCACGTCGGACAGTCGCGCCAGCGTCGGCGCATCCAACGGCACCTCTTCGGGTTGCCAGACTCCAACGTCAGCCATCGTTCATCACGGTGTCACAACTTGCGATCAGCCTACCGTCCTTTACAAGGTTGGCACAACATAACCAGGAGCCTGTGTTGCAATGAATTCATTGATGAATCCACCAGACACTTTCTCAGACGACCAATTCGAGACGCAAGCAACCAATCCGTTCGCAACCAATACAGGTGCTTCAGCCATGCAATCGGAGCGCATATTCCAACAGCCGGACGGCAACTGGTATTTCCGGATCCGCGGGGACACCACGATGGGGCCCTATTCGACCCACCGCGAAGCAGATCAGAGCCTGCAACGCTATGTCGCGTCGTGCAGGCGCCAAGGTGAGTTGAGCTTCCGGTGGCCGCGCTGGCTGCATGTGCGCCATTGGGCGCGTAAGGTCAGCGACGTTCAAACTGGAACCGCGCGTCCCCGCCGAGCTTCGATCCGCTAACGGCTCACGTGCCCGACAAGTTCGTCGGCAGGCGCGGGGCCGCCATGCCGTTACCGTATACTGCGCTGCATGCGCAAAGCCCTGCTGATAACGCTCCTTGTTCTGATGTCGGTCGCCGGCGTGGTTTGGTGGCTGTTGGCTGATGCCAATCGCTACAAACCTCAGATCGTTGAACTGATCCAATCCCGTACCGGTCTCAACGTCGCCATCCGCGGCGATCTGAAATGGCGTCTGTGGCCACCGGTGCAACTGGTCGCCGAGGATGTGACCGCGGATTGGACCCCGGAAGCCGCGCAACCGTTGCTTGCCGCTCGTGCGCTGCGGCTGGATGCGGATGTACTGCCGCTGTTATCGCGCAATCCGAAGTTGGTGATTCAAGGCATCGCAATCGATGGACTGCGCGCGCGTCTCGTCGAACGCGGCGACGTGGCGAACTGGATGCCGCCGGGCCATGAAGGAAAACCAGCGCCGCCGCTACCTGTACCGCCGCCGACGGCAGCCGATCCAGAGACGCCCTGGCTCGTCGCCAGAATTTCGCTCAACGACGCGCTGATCGATTACGTGAAGGACGAAGCATCGACACAGGTCGCCATCGATGCTCTCCAGATGAAAGACATCGAGCCGACACACCGGTTTCCGCTGCATGCAAAGCTCGTGATCAAGGATTCGCAACGCCAAATCCCACTGACGATCGCGGCGGCACTGACGTTCGACGCGGGCGTCGCGAAATGGGACATCGACGACATCGACATCAATGGCGTCTACGGCAACCCCGGCCCGTCGTTTCGATTGGCAGGTGTTGCGCACGTGAACACCGCCGCAGGAACAGCCGATCTCCAGGATGCACACCTCGACATAGGCAAAGTGTCGGCAACATTCGACGTCGCGGCGATCGATCTACTGAAGTCGCCACACTACAGCGGCCACGTGGATCTTCCGCAACAATCGCTCGACAGCGTGACCGCGACGTTCGGTACACAAGTCGATGTACCGGTTGGCATTCGAGCCGCATTCACGGCGACCGCGGACCGCGTCGATTTGGCGAACGCCGAACTGCACTACGGTGCGTCGCTGGTGACCGGCAAGATCGGTGCCGCGATCGGTGAAAGACCGAACATCAGTTTCGATCTCGCCACCGATCGCTTCATCGTACCTTCCAAGAAAACCGCGGTTGCGACGCTCGGTGCCGGCACGTTTGCAGCGCTCGCATTCGCGGCGCCACCCGTTTCGCTCGATCCACCACTCGACGAGCCGCTGTTGCCGCTCGAGTTGATACGCAGAACCGATTGGGACGGCAAGTTTGCGGTTGGCGAACTGGTGCAGGACGGAGCGACGTTCCGCAATGCGACCGTTGCGTCCAGCAACACTGCGGGTGTCAGTAACACCGCGATCGACCTGCCGCACTTCTTCGGCGGCACGGCGAACACCCAACTGAAAATCGACGCCAACGGCAGCGCACCACAATGGACGCTGAAACCGAGAATGAATCACGTCGATAGTCAGGCACTGATGGCGTGGCTCGGCGAGAAGTACGATTGGATCGCAACGGTTTTCGCGGGCGGCGAATTTGCAATGAGCGGAAACTCCAGCCGCGAGCTGATCGCATCGATGACCAGCCACACCACCTTCGACGGTGGTCAGGGCGTCATCAATGTCGCAGAGATCAAGAATGCCGCACTGGCTATCGCAAAGATTGCAGGCGGTACGGATAAGGTCGAGAAGTGGCCGGATCGACTGAAATACAAGCGCTTTACCGGCGTGTGGGATGCAAAGGGCAACCAACAGCACCTCGATGTCGCACTCGACAATCTGACCCTGAAAGCCACCGGCACAGTCGACCTGCTCGCTGACGACATGAATCTGCGCGCCACCGCGACGGTGAACGACGATCCAAAGTACGACAGCTTCAAGGTAGGCTCGGCGATGATGGGCCTGCCGTTGCCGATCCGTTGTAAAGGCTCGATCGCCGCACCGAAATGTGGTGCCGACGAAGACGGAACGCGGCAACTCATAGCACGAGCCTTATCGGGTAAGGACCCTGCAATGAAGGAGAAGCTCGACAAGGCGATCGATGAGAAGGTGCCCGAGGAATATCGCGATGCCGCCCGTTCCCTGCTCGAGATGCTGAACAAGGGCAGCGAATCGAAATCGAAGACGCCCTGACACGTGACCTGGCTTTCCAACCAAGTGATCGAGTGGTTCGATACGCACGGCCGCAAAGATCTGCCATGGCAACATCCACGCACGCCATACCGCGTTTGGATCTCGGAAGTCATGTTGCAACAAACGCAAGTGGCAACCGTGATTCCCTACTTCGAGCGTTTCATCGCCCGCTTTCCCAACGTCGACACACTGGCGCGTGCGGAGATCGACGAGGTGTTGCACCTGTGGACCGGACTGGGCTACTACGCACGCGGCCGAAATCTCCACGCCGCCGCCCGACGCATCGTCGACGCGCATAATTCCGAGTTGCCGCGATCGCTCGACGCGCTGATCGCACTGCCCGGGATCGGTCGCTCCACAGCCGGGGCCATCCTCGCGGCCGGATACGGCATCCGCGCAGCGATTCTCGACGGAAATGTCAAACGCGTACTGGCGCGCTTTTTCGCTGTGCCCGGTTATCCCGGCGATCGTGCCGTCAGCGATGCGCTGTGGAACCACGCCGACGCGAGCACGCCACGTGCGCGCGTCGCCGACTACACGCAAGCGATCATGGATCTCGGCGCCACACTGTGTACGCGCAGCAAACCACGTTGCGTGGAATGCCCCATCGCCGCACGGTGTTCCGCATACATCCAAGATTCGGTCGCCTGCTACCCGACACCCAGGCCGCGCAAAAAGCTACCGGTCAGGCGCGCGCGAATGTTCCTGCTCGTGGATCCGGCCGGACGCCGTCTGCTCGAACGTCGACCGCCGACCGGCCTCTGGGGCGGACTTTGGAACCCGCCGGAGCGCGCGGCAGATTTTGGAGTTGACGCGATACTCGACGAAATCGGGATGATGCCGTCGAACGCGGCCGGGCATCACGCGCTCCCTGCCTTCCGACACACGTTTACGCACTTCCACCTGGACATCGAGCCGCTGCAGATCGAGCTACTGGCACCCACGTTGTCTGTGGCCGACTGCGACCGCTGGCGCTGGTATGCCGACGACGACAACGAACCTCTTGGGCTTTCCGCAGTGGCCGTTAAACTGTTGGCAACCACACACTCGACGTCGGCGGCGCTGTGACTCGACTGGTCTTCTGTCGCAAGTATCAAAGGGAAATGGAGGGTCTAGATACACCGCCGCTACCCGGCGTGCGCGGTCAGGAGATATATCAGACCGTGTCCAAACAAGCCTGGGCCGAATGGCAGAAGCACCAGACGATGCTGATCAACGAAAAGCATCTCAGCCTGATCGACCCCGAAGCGCGCAAGTATCTGGCGGACCAGATGGAAAAGTTCCTCAGCAACGCGGATGTCGAGAGTGCTGAAGGCTATGTGCCGCCCACGAGTTCGTGACCGCGTTGCCTTGACGGGGTTGGGGGCAGTCGATTTAATACCGCCCGCTTACGACCGGCACGTCGTCGCCCTATTTCAGCAAGTGGCTCGATGATGTCTGTCCTCCAGTTTTTCCTCCAGGCCAGGTAGCTCAGTTGGTAGAGCAGCGGACTGAAAATCCGCGTGTCGGCAGTTCAATTCTGCCCCTGGCCACCATGTGTTTCAGTGACCTACGCACCCGCGCAGATCCGTTGGCCACGTCCATGTGGGGATTTTGTCGGGATTCACGCCGCATTGTGCCGCCTCAACAGTACCAACTCCGGCTTCGTTCCCTTCCGTTCACACACTTGATTCGCCGATATCAGCAGACGAGACAGCTCGGGGGCAGAGTAATGCGTGGTCATCCGCGGATCGGTGACCCAACAGGTCCTGCCGATCCTCGAAGGACACCCCGGCCGCCCGTAAGCGACGACCAAACGTATGCTTGAGGTCATGGACCGTCTGCCGGCCCACCGAGCCCATGGGGCCCCAAGCCTCTCCTACCGTTCGGTCGATCCGAGCGCACCAGCGGAGACGGCGGACGCGACGCTGCGCCGAAGCAGCGCACTGGTGTTCTGGGAGACTTCAGCTGCGCACCGCTCCGCATGCGCGCGCCAGGAAGGAGTGCCTCGGGGGAGGGGGGGTGCCTGGGCGGGTCTCGTCGGGAGCAAGCGTGGAAGGTCCAGGTCAAAAACTTCGTGCCCGATCAGCCACTGCGAAGGCCCTAGCCCAACCCCCTTCCCTGTACCGGTCGATCCCGACCGCGTAGCGAACAACGCCAGCGCAGATGCAGCGCACTAATGCGCCGTTCGCGCGCGAGGTAGAGGTAGCTGGGCCGGCCGGCATAGGCGTTAAGCGGTAAGGTGATGGGCAGTCAGCGGGCGAGAAGTTGAACCGTCTCTTCCCGCAACAAAGCCATGTTCGGCAGCCTTTGCTGTCCGCAGTTCCGGTTCCTCTGTCGAGTCATCATGGATGTCATCAGCGGTCGGCTTGATCCGGAACCACGCGGCATAGAGCGCAGGAAGGAAGAGCAGGGTCAGCACTGTGCCGACCGAGGTGCCGCCGATCAGCGTATAGGCCATCGATCCCCAGAAGACAGAGTGTGTCAGGGGGATGAAGGCCAGCACGGCGGCAAGTGCCGTCAGGATCACCGGCCTCGCGCGTTGCACCGTGGCCTCGATGACGGCGTGATAATCGTCAAGACCGGCCGCGCGGTTCTCCTTGATCTGTTCGGTCAGGATCAGCGTATTGCGCATCAGGATGCCGGCGAGTCCTATCAGGCCCAGAATGGCGTTGAATCCGAAGGGCTGGTTGAAGGTGAGCAACATCGGCACGACGCCGACGAGACCGAGCGGCGCCGTCAGCATTACCATGGCCATGGTCGAGAAGGATCGTACCTGCAGCATGATGACGATCAGCATGGCGGCAATCATGGCTGGGAACACTTTGCCCAGCGCGGCGTTGGCCTTGGCCGCCCCCTCGATGGATCCGCCCTCTTCAATGTCGTAACCAGGCGGAAGAGACGCAATGAGCGGCTGAAGAGCCTTCATAACTTGTTTGGATACCTCGGGAGGTTGCGTCGCTTCGTTGATGTCGGAGCGGATCGTAATGACAGGCGTTCGATCGCGGCGCTTCACGACCGGGTATTCCAGACGGACTTCCGAATGGCCGATCTGGCCGAGCGGAATCTGGCGGCCGTCCCGGCTCATCAGTGTGAAATCCGCTAGATGCGTCGGGTCCCGCCGCTCGCCGCCGGCGCTGCGCGCCACGATGGGGACATTGCGGATGTCCTCGCGGACCTGCGTAACGGCGATGCCGGTGAGGAGGAACTGGAGCTGCTGGCTAACCTCCGCTGGTGAGAGGCCGAGGAGGTTCAATCGATCCTGATCCGGGATGAAACGGAGCACGGGTGTGCGATTACCCCAATCACGGTTGGCTTGCCGCGCGTCCGGAACGCCCCGCATGATGTCGAGGGCTTTTTCAGAGATAGCGGACAATTGCGCCGGATCGGGGCCAATGACCCGAAACTCGACCGGAAACGGCGTGTAAGGGCCGAACACGAGCTGAGTGACGCGCACATTGGCCTCAGGTGCAAGCCCCTGTGACACCGTCTCTCGGAGCCGATGCTTCAAAGCCTCGCGTGCCTCGGCGTCCGGTGTGAGTACGACGATCTTGGCGAAGGCAGGGTCAGGCAGTTCCGGCGCCATCGAGAAGAAGAAGCGGGGAGCGCCCTGACCGACATAGCTCGTGACGATCTTGGCCTGGGGCTGGTGCTTCAGCCAGCGTTCGAGCTTCTTGACCGTGGCGGTCGTCGTCTCAATGCTGGTGCCTTCCGGCAGACGAACCTCCACCAAAACTTCGGGGCGGTCGGATGTCGGAAAGAACTGCTGTTTGAGGGCGCCCATGCCGACGCCAGAAAGCGCGAAGGCGATGCCAACGATACCGCAGGCTCCAAACTTGTGGCGCACGGAAAAGGTGATGAGCCGTCGCAGACGCCGATAGTTCGGCGTGTCGTAGATCGCGTGGTGACCGCCTTCGATCGGTTTGATCGCGGGCAGCATCTTGACGCCAAGATAGGGCGTGAAGACCACCGCGACGATCCAGGAGACGATGAGGGCGAACCCCACGACCCAGAAGATGTTGCCGGCGTACTCGCCAGCAGTCGAGCGCGCGAAGCCCACCGGCAGGAACCCGGCGATCGTGACAAGTGTTCCGGACAGCATCGGCGCAGCGGTGTGGCTCCACGCATAGGCCGCTGCCTCGATGCGATCCATGCCCTCTTCCATTTTCACCACCATCACCTCGATGGCGATGATGGCGTCGTCCACCAGAAGACCAAGCGCCAGGATGAGGGCGCCAAGCGTGATGCGATCGAAAAATCGGTCAGTTCCCAGCATGATGAGAAACACGACGGCAAGCGTCAGGGGCACGGCAGCCGCCACGACGATGCCGACGCGCCAGCCAAGACTGAGCAGACTCACCACCAGCACCACACCGAGGGCCATCGCGAACTTCATCATGAATTCGTCAACCGCCGAGGTGATGTTGACGGCCTGATCGGTCACCTTGTCCAGCGACATCCCGAGCGGCAGCGTCTGGGCGATGGCCGCAGCCTTGTCCTTCAGCGCCTTGCCAAGCGCGAGGCCATCCCAGCCCTCCTGCATAACCGCCGCGAGCATGATGGTGGGCTCACCCTGGTGCCGGACGATGTAGGTGGGAGGATCCTCGTAGCCGCGGCGAACCTCAGCGATGTCGGAGAGCTTCAGGGTCCGCCCCGCCGCGACGATCGGCGTGTCGGCGATCGCCTGAACACTGTCATAAGCACCGTCGACGCGTATGAAGACCTTCGGCCCCCGGGTGTCGATCGAGCCGGCCGGTGTGACTGTATTCTGCCGCTGCAAGGCGGCAACGATAACCTGTGCCGACACGCCGAGGGTCGCCAGCTTGGCGTAGGAAAACTCGACGAATATCTGTTCGGGACGTTCGCCGAGGATGTTGATCTTCTTGACGCCCGGAACGTGCAGGAGGTCCTGGCGGATCACCTCAGCCTGCCTGACCAGCTCCCGCATCGGCATGCCGTTGGCCTTGAGTGCATAGAGCGCGAAGCTCACGTCCGAATATTCATCGTTGACGAAGGGGCCGAAGACGCCGGACGGCAAGTTGCGGGCTTCATCCCCGAGTTTCTTGCGGGCCTGGTAGAACTCATCCTGCACGACAGATGGCGGCGTGCTGTCCTGCAGCGTAACCGTCATATACGCGTAACCGGGCCGTGTGGTCGTCTCCACCCGGTCGTACCACGTCAGCTCCTGAAGCCGCTTCTCCAACGGTTCGGCGACGAGATCTTGCATCTCGCGCGCCGTCGCACCCGGCCATGCCGTCGTGACCGTTAGGGTCTTGATGCTGAAGTTGGGGTCCTCTGCCCGTCCGAGCCTGAGGAAGGCATAGGCGCCGGCGGCCACTAGCAGGAGGATGAAGAACAGGGTGACGGCCCGTTCGCGAACGGCGATCGCGGAGAGATTGAGGCTCATCAGCTGCCCATGCTTTCAGACGCAGTCCTGATGTGTTCGCCTTCATGCAGGAGCTGAGCGCCGAGCGAAACAATCGGCTCACCACAGCTCAATCCGGAGACCACGGCGGTTTCACTGGTCACCCGAACAAGCTTGACAGGCCGAAAGTGCACGGCCGAGGTGGCTTGGTCCAAGACCCAAACACCGGTCTTCTCGCCGTCATCGAACACGGCTCCCAGCGGCACCTGAACTTCCGGCTGACTTGCCTGGCTTGCAAGCCGAATGGTTACCGTCGCGCCAAGCGGTGCCGCCGCGGCCTCACCGTCAAGCACATAACGGGCCTCATAGGTACGTGTCTGGGCATCGGCGGAGTCCGACAACTGCCGCAGATGTGCCGTATTGCGGCGCCCATCGCTCCCATACACGCTGCCCACGGCCACCGAGCCGATCGCCGGCCGAATCGTTTCGGGAAGCGCGACCACTGCTTCGCGGGGACCGGCCTGGGCAAGCCGAACCACGGTCTGGCCGGCGGAGATGACCTCTCCCGGCTCGCCAAGCGTTTCGATGACCGTTCCATCCGCGTCCGCCACCAGGACAGAGTAGGTCGCCTCGTTCGCGGCGACCCGTGCTTGCGCTTCGGCGGCAGCGAGTTGCGCGTTGGCTGTATCCGACGCGGCTTTCGCCTGCTCGTAGCGCTGTCGGGGAACCGATCCATCCTTGACCAAACTGGCGTATCGCCGTTCATCTGCGTCCGCCTGAACGGCAGATGCGCGCGCTGCGGCAACGGAGTTGCGCTGCGCCGTAAGCGCCAGGCGAAGGTCGGTTTCGTCAATCCGCATCAGCGGCTGACCGGCTTTGACCTGCTGACCCGCATTCGCTAGCCGTTCCACGATCTTACCGGCGACGCGAAAACCGAGATTGCTCTGCACCCTCGCGGCTACGATGCCCGTGAACCCACGTTCGGATCCGGTCACCTGCGCTGGCGTCGCCAATCCGACGATCGGTGGTTCCTGCCTCGGGTCGCTCACGGCAGAGGCTTCCCGCGTGGGGATGGCAAGTGTGGCGAGTGCCGCCGCCCCTGATACCACGATCAGAACGCCCCCCAGCACAATAGCGGGTCTCTTTTTCATGCCATCGCCTCCTCTGGAATAGATTGCGCTCGTACGCTAATATAGGCAGTATAGATTTCGATCGCAAGCTAAAAAGGAGATTGACCATGCGTGTGAGTCGCATTCAGGCCGCAGAAAACCGCGAAACCGTAATCAATGTGGCAAGTCGCCTTTTTCGGGAGCACGGCTTTGAGGGCATCGGCGTTAAGGATCTGATGAAGGGTGCCGGGCTGACTCAAGGCGCGTTTTACAAGCAGTTCGCATCAAAGGACGACCTGGCGACGCAGGCGTCCAGGCGGGCGTTGGAGAGTGCCTCCCACCGATGGTCAGCCGCAGCTGCGGCCAATCCGAAGGACCCGCTTGGCGCGGTGATCGCGTTCTATCTCAGCATGGCGCATCGCGCAGAAAGGATGGACGGCTGCCCGGTCGTTGCGCTCGGCTCGGATGCTGCCAGGCAGGGCGCCGACGTGAAGGCGCCATTCGAAGCCGGGATCAGGGAATACCTTGATATGCTCGGTCGTTGGATTGGCGAGGCCGACGGCGAGGAGCCCGGCGGCAAGGCCATGGCCATTCTCTCGACAATGGTCG
Organism: uncultured Gammaproteobacteria bacterium; assembly: GCA_963812255.1. Taxonomy (GTDB): domain Bacteria; phylum Pseudomonadota; class Gammaproteobacteria; order Pseudomonadales; family Azotimanducaceae; genus DATJGR01. The sequence goes on from CAWEUM010000005.1 coordinate 1,631,084, forward strand.
GTGCGTTGCTCCTCTCGCGGGCCGTCAACGACGAGCGGCTGTCGAAGCGGTTGCTGCAAGCGGCCGCCGAGAGCGTACTGACAGGGTCGCCTGCGGGCGATGCCCGGCAAGGACCGCGCCAATGACGATGTCTTCGGCCGAGGCGCGCTGCGCAACTATTGCAATCCCTGAGTCAGGCATAAGGTCAGCGCCTTCCGAGCGTCGCGTGACTAGAGGGATTCTGTTCCTGCTCGCCGGTCTGGTTGCTTTCGGCGCGCTCGCTACCAACATCATCCTCCCGGCCTTTCCGCAGATTGGCGCCGAACTTGCGAGTTCCTCAGCGGAACTCGGTCTCTTATTGAGCAGCTTCTTCGTTGCGTTCGCGCTGGGCAGCTTGTGGTCGGATCGCTCTCCGATCGCTTTGGCCGCAAACCGCTGGTTCTGGGAGGCCTTGCAATAGGCGCTCGGCGGGGCTTTGGCGCTGACCATGATTGCCGGAGCCGCCGCACCAGGATTCTCGCCTTTGCTCGGCAGTATCCTTGCGGGCCTGTCTGGCCGCCGATCTCCGCTTTTTACTGCCTGCGCTTGCGGTGAGCCTCGTCATCGGCGGGCTTTACAGTTTCTTCGCTGCCGCGCCGGGCGTGCTGATGAACGAAAAGGCTGACCGCCTTCCAGCTCGGACTGTCTTTCGCAACGACGGTTCTGATCGTCTTCGTGGCGGGGTTTCTCGCACCGCGCCTCGCTCATCGCTTGGGCCAGCGTACCGTCAGCATTCTCGGCATCTTCATCGCGCTCGCTGGCGGCGTCGCCATGTTCGCGTTCGCCGCCGCACCGGCCTTCACGACCTTCACCATAGCCATCGCGCTGTATCTGTTCGGCATGGGTTTGATCAATCCAACTAGGTACTGCGATTGCGCTCAATCCTTTTGGACGCCAGGCCGGGCTGGCATCTTCGCTTCTCGGATTTCTGCAGACGGGCTGCGCAGCTATCGGCGCGTCGTTCGCCAGCGCACTGCCTTTTCCGCCCTCAGTTTCCCTTGCCGTCGTCCTGACCGCGGGCTCGGCGCTTGCCCTTCTGGTCTTCCTTCCGGTCGCGCTGCGCCAGCGCCGAGGCAACGAGTGCGCAGATGCGCCCGATTAGAGTCGTTAGCTTTGGCACCGTTAGCGAACGCGCGGGCACTCGGCCTGTTCACGTTGCTTTGCTCTCATCGCTGCGTAGCTGCTGCATGAACGACCGAAGGGCGAGATTTGCCTTCTCGGGCTCATCCTCCAGCTATCGTGGTCTTCGTCCCCGAACGCGAGAAATCGAATCACGGACTAAGCACGTCGGACACTGCCCTTCTCGCGGCACACGGTATTCATTTCGGCCACCAACGACTCGTCCAAGGTGATCGCGATCCGAACCTTGTGCGGCGACCGAGCCGAAAGCGGACGGATGCGACGCAAATTGCGGCGCGGGCCGTGATACCTGCAGCAACCGCTGGGAGACGCGCCCCCCCCCCCGACGCCTCGCACAAGGCCATGTCTGCTTTCGCTGGACATAGCTGACCATCGGAGCACGGCACGCGACGTCTCCGCGTAGCGATTCACCGAAGAACGGAAGCTCAAATGCATCCGTTGTCACCGCGCTGTGTCAAGGATGGACGCCCAGAGCGTCGCCCATTCGTCGAGCAGGGTGTCGCGGAGGGGCTCCACGGCCGCGCCCTGCCTTAGGATAGACAGGTAAAACAACCAGCCGCCGAACACACTGATCACCAGGGCGGAGACCCGTTTTCTCGACAAGCCTTTCGCCGCCGGCTTCCCCCTCATCCAAGCCACCAGCGCAATCCGCATGTCTTCGTTGAGCTCGTCCTGCAGGTCAGCCCCGAAGTCGAGCAGGCGAACTTCCTCGATCAGCCGCGCATACGGCTTCTGCCTGATCATGGCCTCTTCATATTTGAGCGCGATCGCGACCAGCTCCGATCTTGTGTCTCCGTAGTCCGCCAGCCGGTCGAGGCCAAATTCTTCCGGCGTCTCCGAGACATACTCTTTGGCAATCTCCAGAAGGAGTGCCTCCTTGCTGTCAAAGTGGCGATAAAGCGCACCGGCGCGCGGCGCCAGACCCGCTTCCGTTTCGATGCGCGCAATCGAGGTCTTCTGATAGCCCTGTTCGATGAACAGTTTGAGGGCCGCCTGCATGATCCGATCTTTGGTGTTGACCCGGGACATATAACAGTGTTATTTGTGTGTATATCGACGTTATTTTAACAATACATCGACATGAGGGAGGTGTCCAATATGATCGATGCAGCTATGCCCCCAGATCGCCGAGTTTCCGAGGCGAAGCAGATCAAACCCCTGATCGATATCCTGATCGTCTTTGCGGTGTCCGCCCTCGCCTTTGCGCTCGAGGATCTGGCCAATACCCGAGGCTGGATAGTGGTTCCAACAGATGCGCGCGGCGTCAGTTCTGTCCTCGCCGGGGCCTTTACTGCAGTGGGGGTTGTGTTGGCCCGCGGCGGAACCCTCTCCGATCTGGGCTTCAGACGGCCAGAACGCTGGGCAACGGTTCCCTTCCAGGTCGCGGGCATCCTCGTTGTCTTCATTGCCGCACAGAGCCTGGTACCACTGCTCGTTTCATCATTCATTTCCATCCCGGCACCGGACCTGTCTCGATACGATTCGATTTCCGGCAATCTCCGCGCCGCCATCACGATGGCGCTCGTGTTGCCGCTGACCGCATCAATCCCGGAAGAGGTCATCTACCGCGGATTCCTCATCGGGCGCCTTTCGGACATCTTCGGCGCGAACACTAGTGGCGCCGTTCTAGCCGTTCTCACTCAGGCGCTTGTGTTCGGCGCAGTCCATTTTCAGTGGGGCATCGGCGGCATGATCGTAACGGTCATCATGGGAATGGTGTGGGGCGCAGGTTATCTGCTGTGCGGCCGGAACTTATGGATCGTCATTCTTGCGCACTCGGCTGGACACATCCTGCTGGTTGTTCAGCTCTATCTGGCAACGCCGCTTGTCGTCTAGGCGGGTGTGGTTGTTGCGCCGGCCTTATGAAGAGCCGGTAGGATGTGACGTCCGTTCTTAGGCGAAAGCGGACCCAGGAGACCGGACCCAAATGTCCGCTTTGCATCGGTGTGCCGAGACTGTGCCTCACCCGGAAACGCTAACGAGCGTTATCTGGCGGGGTTACTGGCACATTCAGAATCGGGCTAAGTGCTGAATTGGTTGGTACTGCCTAGCTCACCAGTCCAACTGAAAATCTGCGTGTCGGCACTGTGCGACGACCGGTTCAATTCTGCCCCTGGTCACCATGTTGGTCAGTTACTTATCTTCGTCGCCCAACAACTGGCCTCGGGTGCGCGCCGCGCGCTCTGTCGCTAGTTCATATCCCAGGCCACGGCCTTGTCTGCTCTACGCACAAACCGGTTACTAATGGATCCGCTACGTCTTCTGCTTTCGACCGTAACCGGACAAAAGCGCCTCGTTTGCTGCGCTCAAGCGGTCGAGGGCTTCGCGGGGCCATGTGGTATTGATGTCGTAGTCTTCGTCGAACTGGGGAACATCGTCCGGCAACACGATCCACGGATGCTTGCGTTTGACCCACAGGTGAGCGCCCGGCTCAACGATGTTTGGATCGTCGAATGTGCCGCCACGCACGATGTACGTCGATGGGAATCGGGTTGATCCCGAGTAGATCGTCGTTTCACAAGCCGCGCACCGGTAGATCGTAGTTCGAGGACTGATCTGCTTCGCTATCACCTCACCACGAGTCACAGTCAGGTTGTCTCGCAGAACGGTCGTCGCCATGGCGAAAGCTGTTCCGCTCCGACGCCTGCAGTCGAAACAGTGGCAAGCGTGAGTAAAAAGCGGTCGTGCTTTCAGCTCGTAACGCAGTGATTCGCACTGACAGCCGCCAACGATGGGCTCGCCGGTCATCGATCGCCCTCCACGGTTAGCGTGCAGCGCGTGACCGTACGGCATGTTCGATGAGATGTCGAACGACTGCTAATCGCCGAAAGCGGGAGTAAGGGGCTAGGAATCGCACGTCAGCTTAGTGCAGCGAAGCGGACATCCAGATGTGTCAAATTTGTGCCTCACCGGCTGTCGTTCACAAGCGTTATCTGGCGGTTGCCTAGTTCACCAGTCCAACTGAGAATCCGCGTGTCCGGTGGGAAATCAGAATGTCCGCTTCCGACCCAGGCTGTGTGACAAGTCGTTTGCCGGTGAAGTCGTCGGCGTTTTGGTGAGTCCCGAAGGGACCTGGCAAGGCGCACACACTTCCGATGTTTTGGCTGGGATTTTTCATTTTCGTGAGCGTGCGAGCGACGATGATCCTCAGGAAGTCTTTGAGACCACTTGTTGGCCGCAAAAACCCAGCAAAAATGGTCGACACTAGGCCGTGATCGCCTTGGTGAGAGTCGCAACACCGAATATCGTGATCAGCCTCTTCATGTTGTACGCCAACACATGAAGACTCATTTTGGTCTTCACGTTGTCGAGTTTCCGCATCAGGAAGTGAGTCGATCCATCCAAGCTTTCAATGTGCCGAATGGATGTTCGACCGTCTGTCTCCGTATCCGCATGCGATCAGGCTCTCGATCGAGTCGCGTTTCCATCGCATCAACAAACTCCTCATGCTCCCAACGCGAGACACGTCGATACTTGCTCGTCGTGCATTGATCGCGGATCGCACAAGTCGGGCAGTTCGATGACCAGTACTTGTGGATCGTCAGACCTTTTTCTTCGGCCTTGAAACGCCAGATGAGTCGTTCGCCGGCGGGACATTCGTACTCGTTGTCGTCTGCTTTGAAGTGGAAGTCTCGCTTGCTGAACAGCCCGTTCTTCGGGCCTGAGGAGGTCAGTGGTCTCGGTAGATATGCGGTGATGCCAGCCTTGTCGCAAGCCAGGATCTCCTCGCCCGAGAAGTAGCCACGATCAGCAACAACCTCCAAGGACTCTTCACCGATTACCGCTTTGGCTTGCTGCGCCATGGTCGCCAGCTGCGTTCGATCGTGACCGACATTGGTGACCTCGTGAGTCACGATGAGATGATGGATGCTTCGCATCCACGGCGGTTTGTACGTTGTAGCCCACCATCCCGGTACCACGACCGCTGGTCACCATCGATCGAGCGTCAGGGTCCGTCAAAGAGATCTGTTGGTCCGCTGCTTCCAGCATCCGGACTTCGAGTCTTTTTAGACGACCCCTCTCCTGTTCGAGCTGTACGATGTACGCTCGGAAAACGTCCAATTGGTAGACCGTAATGCGCGGCTTCACGCGCGGCCCGGCGGCCGCTCATTTTTCGTTCGTGATGGCGGGCTTGTTGGCGTTCTCGGCGGCGTCGTTCGCGGCGACCGTCGTGCTCCGAGACGGCACTGTGATTCGCGGTGAAATAAGTTCGCTGCAAGACGATGTCTATACCCTCCAGACCGATTCGCTCGGCATGATCCGCGTGCGCAAACAAGAAGTCCGCTCCATCGACGAGGGTGGCGAACCCACGAGCGCAGCCGGTGTCGAATCGTCCACACATGGATCTTCACCCGGGGCGGGCGAGCTGGATGCGACGAAATCACGGATCATGCAAGATCCGAAATTGCTCGCGACAGTACTAGCCGTGCAAAACGACCCGGACGTGGTGGCGGTTCTGGCCGATCCGGAAATCACGAAGGCGATGGCAGCGGGCGACTACGCCGCGTTGCTGAACAACCCCAAGATCGTAGCGCTCATGCACAACGCGAAGATTCGCGAGATCATCGACGGTGCGCGTTAGCGCGGGCCGCGCGATCTTTTCCGCCGAAACTCCAGATCGAAACACGCGAGCATCGCGTTCCAGAGGGTCACGAACCCTACGAACGTCGCTATCGCCTGGAACTGTGGAAAGCCGCCATCAACTGATGAAGCCGATGATGCGCCACTCGTACAGAAACCACACATACGCGATCGTGATGGCGCTGGTGAGCGTTGCCAACAGCAGCCACGGACGTTGACGCGGTTCCGACGACCACGCGAACGCGAGCACGACTGGGCTCGCGAGATTTAGCGCCGCGATCAACGACATCGTGCCGAACAGCGCACGCAGGCCGGCGCCGATGCCGAATTCGAACGCGACGGCACCCGACGGCGTCGACGACTCTGCGAGCTGCACGAGCAAGGCCACGAGACAAAGCAGGTTGCCGGCAGCGAGGACACCGAAGAAAGGGCGACTGAAATTTCCGAAGAGTTCGCGCCATCCGCGACGCACGATCGCGGTCGCTAAACAGCCGAGCACGACGGCGTACGTGAGCAACGCCGCGGCGACGATCGCGAATTGCACGGGCTGCGAATAGAGCCAGGATACGCGTTGGTACGGCGCCTCAGCGGCGGCCGACAACAACACCGTCACGCGGCCGCGATCGTCGTGTCGAAACGCGACGTACTCCGGTGTGTCACCGTCCTGATTGACGAACAGCGTGGGCGTCACCGGCGCGTACGATCGATCGCCGACCAGCAGGCCGTCTTGGCTCGGGGTGACTTCCACGTAGCCGTCGACGAGCGACGTCAATTTGCCGATCGTGCGGTGGTCGTACCGCGTCGACCAATACCAACCCGCGTAGGGGGCCAACTGGTTGACCTCCAGTTGGATGGTCGCAACCGCTGGAGGCCGCGCCACGGGGAAGAACCGCGCCAGAAACGCGTCGCTCAGGGCATCGATCAGCGATCCGTCGTAACCGTTGTACGTGAAGAAGTACCCAATGCGTTCGGCGGGCAACAGCGCCAGCTCGCTGACGAAACCGCTGCCGCCGCCGGAATGGGTCAGTAGTCGCCGACCGGCGCGAAAGCGCTCGAAGAAATCGAAGCACACGCCCGGCATCTGCGGGTCGTAGCTGAATTGCTTCGTGTGCTGGCGTTGTATGGTTGCAGCGCTCGCGATTCGTACGCCGTCAAGTTCGCCACCCCGCAACTGTGCGGCGATGAACCGACTCATGTCCACCGCGGTGGTCCACAGCGACGAAGCCGGCCAGATGTTGTAGTACTCATGCGGAATCCGTGCGAGCTGGCCGTGCTCGAACGAATACGCCGAGGCGCGATGTTCCCTCCAGGCGGACGGCACCTCCCGATAGAACGTGTGGTCCATGCCGAGCGGCGCGAAGATGGTGTCCCGCGCGTACACGTCGAACGGCACTCCGGTGGCCGACTGGACCGTGTAGGCAGCCAGCGTCATGCCCTGATCTGAGTACAACAGGTTTGTGAAGGGGGGCGCGACGCGCGCAGTCAACGAGCGAGCGAGATACGGGCCGAGGGGCTGGACCTGCTTTGGCGTCGGCGCCGAGATGCCGATGCCGCGGTCTTCGAGCCCGCTCGTGTGCGTCAGCAGCGACGCAAGCGTGATCGGCGCGGCGTACGTATCCGGAATCTTGAAGTCTTTCAGATACGGATTGATGTCGCGGTCGAGCCGAACAAGTCCGTGTTCGGTCGCGATCAGCACGGCCATCGAGACGAACAGCTTGGCGACCGATTGGACGTCGAATAGCGTCGTCTGCGCGTCAACCGCGCGCTGCGTCGTCACGTCCATCACGCCGTAACCCTTCGTCACGATCGGCGTCCCGCCATCGACGACCGTGATCGCGAGGCCCGGAATGTGCCGCGCGGCCATTTCGCCAGGTAGATAGCCGTCGAGAAACGTCTCGACGGCCGCAGCGTCGAGTGCTGCAACGGCAGGTGCCGCCGCACCGATCAGGCATACGGCGAGCCAGCGGAAGAACCTATGGCATACCGGCATTGATCGTCCGTTCCTGCAGCGGTAGGCGCTCCATCATTCGCCGCCTATGACTATCAAAGGTGCGCGTGGGTCTGGCCTTGGCCACTTGGTATCGGCTATGCCTGTTCGAGGCTGCGGTGCGAAAACCTGGGAACATTCTCCATCTGGGTTTGAGGCCGATTGTGGCCGAGAGCAGCCCAGGAGATTACGCGTTGAATGTCCGCATTGCATCCGTGTGCCGACACACTGCTCATTGCGTGCAATAACGCTCCGCAAGTTGTGTTGCCTGGGCCGCAAATGCCGCGAGGTTGGCTTTGAACATCGCGTCGAGCAGATCGGACCTCTCGACGCCGGGAGCACAAACGACCTCTTCGAGGGCGAGCCCTCGCAGGCTCGCGGCCACTACGTCATCCGCTGACATGCGAGGCACCGCGCTAAGGTCGAGCCCTTGACGTTGGTGGAACCCCGTCGCGACCACACCTGGGCAGAGCGCTTGTATCCGCACGCCTTGGGATTTCAATTCCTCGTGTAGCGCTTGCGACAGCGCGACGATGTGGCCCAGCGCCGCGTGTACACGGCCCAGCGAAGCGGCAGCTTTTCGATGGCCGCCGGTCCGCTGAACGCCAGCGTGCCCGACACGTTGATGATTGTGCCCTCGCCTCCTGCGCCCATGCCCGGATCCGCGGCGTGGCTCAGCATGGTCGGGGCGACGATCCTCACGTGAATAAGCTCCTTCGCCTTGTTGGTGGCAGCTCGACGAAGGGCATGTAGTGCGCAACGCCAGCGTTGTTGACGAGCATGGTGAGGTTCTCGCGTGCGCACGCTTCGGCTGCCGCCTCAACACCAGCATCGGTGCCTAGGTCAGCGACGATGGGGCGAACCGTGACGTTTGGGAGCGCGGCGACGAGCTCTTCAAGCCGATCGCGACAACGACCCACGACCACGAGATTGCAAGCGTCGGCGCCGAGGCGTCGGGCGAATGCTCGACCGATGCCGGAGGATGCGCCGGTGACGAGTGCCACTTTATTCTGTCAGATTCGCATGCCGCGTGCTCGAAGCGATTGCTGTGCATTCTGCCGCTGGCCACTATAAATCATAGGCCTAGGCGAACCACCAACACTCTCATTGGGACGCGGTGCCCGTTTGGTGCCTAGATTTCGATCGGCCGGCGCGCCGGGCTGACACGGCGGGGCGATGGACTGCGGAACTCCGGCTATTGCAGTGAAACGACGTCGGCGCTCCGTGGGGCTATCACGATTTCCACACGACGGTTCATCTGGCGTCCAGCTGCGGTGCTGTTATCGGCGGCCGGATTGTCTTCGCCGTGTGCCAGCGTTGTCAGCTGGTCCGCTGGAACGCCCAAGCTGATCAACGCAGACATCACGGCGTTCGCGCGCTGCTGCGACAGCTGGAAGTTCGCGCTAGAGGTGCCGACGTCGTCGGTGAAGCCCTCGATCAAGCCGGTACGCTCGGGATTGCGTTTGAAGAAGTCGGCAAGCTTGGTGATGTTGCTGCTGCCGCTGGCCAGGATCTGCGCCTTACCAGTGTCGAACAGCACATCGCCCAATGTCACAACCAAGCCGCGATCCGTTTGCTTCGCATTGAGGTCCTTCAGCTGTGTTTCTAGATCGCTCACGCGCGCGTCGTTGCGCATGGCAGTAGCGTCGGCATCAGCGAGTTCGCTCGCAATGCGGGTATTGCTTTGTTCGGAAGCAGCGAGCTGCTTCCGCGCCGTATCGGTCGCGTCCTGGGCAGTTTCGGCCTCGCTGGTGCGTTCGGCGAGTAGGAGCTTGTCGCGCTCGGCCGCGGCGCTGGCGACGACCGCTTGCGCAGCTTTGCTCGACGCTGTGTCGTTGGCGATGCGAGCGCGCTGCACTGTCATGTACGCGAGATGATTCACGGTGGCCGTCGCAGCGTGGTCCGCCATGGCGTGTTCCGCCACGCGCAGCGATTCCGCCGCTTGGCTCAGCTCTTCGGGTGCGAGCGCCGCGATCTGCGGATCGTTCTGTGCTGCATTGACGGCGCTGCGCGCCTGATCCAGCTCAGTGTTATGTTTCGGAATCGAAGTGCAGGCCGCGAACAACGCGGCGAGGGCGACGAGGGTGATCGAACGAATATTCATGTGATTTCCTGCTCTGCTCAACGGTGGTTCTGACGATCGATTTCTTCGACCAGCACGTGGGCTGCTTCCTGTGACTCAACCGCGGCTCTGCGCGAACGTGCCGATTGGGCCGTCAGTTCGGCGACCTTCGCGTCGACCACGGCTTCGTCCGCGAGTTGAATGGCCCGCTCGTAGTCTTTGCTGGTTTCGGCTTGCTGCGCGCTGGCCAGCTTGGCGATAGCAATCTGCAGCTCGGCCGGCGCGTCTTTACTGGTGCTGCTCGTGCTCGCGTGTTGAATTGCCGCATCGGCAATCGCCAGCTGCGTGTGTGGAGCAGGCGTGCTCGCGCAGCCGAGCGTCGTAACCAAAATCAACGCGCTACCGCCAATTGCGGTGCGGATCATGGGGAGAGGATTCATGGTGGTGCCTCCACAAGCGCCCCGCAGAGTGCGGCGCGGCAGCTGAGCATCTTCCGCGACGCGGTCGTGGCGCGTCTGTCTGCTGGCGCACCATCGCGAGTTCGAACGATCGAGCCGCCGGCCTATGCGAGTTCGGCTCAGGCACGCGCCGGCACGACGTTGATCCTGTCTCTTGCGCCGAGGCGCGTGAGCGAACAGGCGTTACGTCCTATCCTCCGTCAGGACACGCATGCCGTGCGATCGACTACGAGGCCGTGGGTCGAACCGTGGGCTGAGAGCCGCAGGCGACCGAATTCCCGACAGGGACTGTTGGCGCATATCCCGGTGCGCCAACGTGAGGCCTTGGAGGCTGTCGAGGTAGCGCATCGGCTTCGGGTCGGAAGCGGCTTTTTGATGTTGCCAAGGGAACGTCCGGTGTGTGTCGGAAAGCAGACATGGCGGCCAGGGGCAGAATTGAACCGGTCGTCGCACAGTGCCGACACGCGGATTTTCTGTCTAGGGATGAAATGAGTAGGGTTAGCTAAATCAATGGCTCTCCCGACAATGCACGACCGTATATAGGTGATCCCCTGCAATCCCGACATTCAAAAATCGCCTGCTGCGACCCTTGATACCCCTTTGTAGGAACGTTGGGAGTACGAGCTTCTTTCAAAGATGAACTCTCTTCGAATCGGTCGCCAGTAGAAACACGCCAGGGAATCCAGAGTCGCGTGCGGCTCTGTTTTTGCACGACGACGATCAACGGTGCGTGTTGCCGGATCGCCCGGAAGTCGTATCAAAACCGACCGCGTAAAGGGGCGCCGCTATAGCCGCCCCATCAACAGCAGCACGAGAACGACGATGACCACCAGGCCCAACACGCCGCTCGGCGCATAACCCCAACTGCGGCTATGCGGCCAGGTCGGTATCGCGCCGACCAGCAGCAGGACCAGTACGATCAATAGGATTGTTCCCAGACTCATGGCGTTTCTCCGGAGGTTGCGTCAGTTTCAATTAGCCGGCGGGGTCGGCTCGGCGGCTGAGTGCCATCGCTGCCTTGATTGCCTTGGTTGCCGGTTGCACCTTGAGCGCCTTCGCTGTCGGTGAAGCCGCGCGGACCCGCGGGTCCAGGTACAGCGGTGGGAGCGGGTCCGGCCAGGACAACGACGGTAGTGGGCCTTTCAACACGCGCTTAACTGCGACGAGCACCCCCGAAAGCAACATCGAACATTTCACGGGGAATCCTCTGGGCACGTGTAATCAACGATCATAGAAGCGCGGTACGTGCAGTTCGGTGTGCTACCGAACACAGCGGACGATCTATGCATGATGTACATGTCGCCCGTTTTATTCGAAGAGCGGGCGGCTTGATACCATGGCAGCCACTCTCAATGAACCTGGGTACCCGAAGGGGGAAGGTCAGTTCCGATTCCAGGCCGATGAGGTCGGCTCAAACAAGGAGACTGACGATGCGTGTGATTGTGTTAGTGAAGGCTACCCACGGCAGCGAAAAGGGCATTCTCCCCACAACCGAGATGTTCGAGGCAATGGGCAGATATAATGACGAGCTAGTCGATGCCGGCATCATGCTTGTCGCCGACGGCCTCAAGCCTTCCTCGCACGGCAAGCGTATTGCGTTCGATGGTCCCGACCGTACGGTGATCGACGGACCTTTCGCTGAGACCCGCGAGCTAGTCGCCGGCTTCTGGCTCTGGGAAGTCAAGGACATGAACGAGGCGGTCGCCTGGGTGAAGCGCTGCCCCAATCCCATGTCGGGACCGAGCGAGATCGAAATCCGGCCGCTGTACGAGGTGGCTGATTTGCGATGAGAATCTGACGCCGGGGGCCACGGAAATCCGGACGCAGCAGCGCGATCTCAGGTCCGCGCAGGACCGCGGAACTGTGAACCTCACCAACACCGCGAACCGTTTCGATGGGCGACAATCGACCCTGAGCAGAGGCATCGCCCACTATCAGCGCGACATGGCGCACTCAGCGCCGAGCGATAACGCAATACTGCAACGCCTGGCACCTTCGATCTCACTGTCCGCGACTGACAATGGCCGCGGTACTGATCAGCTCCTCGAGCAGCGCCAATGCCACGCGCCCGGAAATCGCGAACGGATCGAGCCGCGACCGTTCTGACGGAAGGTCGTCGGCCAGAGTTCACCGGTCCGGCCGCGCAGATCTACGAGGGCTTCTCCGCGCCGTTTCGAGATCTACCCGACGAAGCCTACAATGGCCTGCGCCGGCTTCCGTTGTCGATTCCCCTCGACAGCTACGACAACGGCAATGGCGCCGCACAAACTCACCACTACTGCACGCTGCTTGCGTGGAACAAGCCCGTCAATTTCATCTGGGGGTGCGCAGACGACGTGTTCATGGAAGCCTGGGGCCGGCAATGGGCGAGCCGGATGAATGCGACCTTCGACGCCGTTCAGGACGCGGGGCATTTTCTGCAGAATACCCACGGCGCAGTCGTTGCCGGACACATCCTGCGCAGCATGGCGCAGCCCTGATTGCTCGTTGGCGGGAAACCAAACCATTTGCAAATGACGGAACAACTGCAGCGGCTATGGCGGACGGTATCGCCCGCAGTGGAGCGCGCCGCCGCCGCGAGCGAGCCCGTGTCTGTGGTGATGTTACGCCGACGAGTTGCGACCGGATCCGAACTATTGGGTCGCCGCTGGCTATGCGGTGGTCGACATGAACATGCCGGGTTACGCAAACAGCGGCGGCAGACCCACACTGTTTTCGCAGCAACAGGCGCAGGCGTTCAGCGAGGCGATAGCCTGCGTGGGCGATCAGCCCCGGTGTTCTGGTGGTTCACCGAGGTGAAGCCAACCATCAACTGCAGCGAGTCCGAGTTCACCGAGAGTGAAGGACAATATGCGCCGAACACACGCTGAATTACGATTTTGTCACACCGCAAACGCGCTAAGTGACTGATTCTAATCGTTAGTTACCGTGGTTCCATCCAACTGAAAATCCGCGTGCCGGCACTGTGCAACGACCAGTTCAATTCTGCCCCTGGCCTCCATTAGATCAATGCCTTACGTCGCTTCATTTCCTTCCTTCAATTCCCTTGAGCGAGGTGTGCGTTACCGAACCGACGGCATCCAGCGCAGCGGGAATACTGCTCCGGTTGTTTGCAAGTGTCGGCGTCCGCCATGTCGTTGCTCATCGGTACGCACCGTTCGGAATCGTTGGCAATCGGGCTGAACTTGCACAGCGTCCGCGTCGCCACTGGCTTGACGACGCTTTCCTGTGAGCGACCACCAGGTGATTGGCACCGGGCGAGGATATCGAATTGACGAAGAACCAGACGTACAGCGACGCCACCTCCAATTCCGAATGGTCGAAGCCGCCGAGGATCTCCAGACGGCTCGAAGAAGTTGCGCACCGGATTGTCAACGACAGCCCGCAACTCGATTCGGTCAGACAATTGCTCGACGAAAAGGGGCTGGATCCGATCTGGCTGCTCCTGATCCGTGCGTTCGGATCAGCGATGTACCTGCGAGGCCTTAGAGAAGCGGAATCGGTTCGCAAACGAAGCAAATTCGCTTCGGCCGGAATCGTTGATCACTAGTCACGGCGCCACTCGAGTTGTGCTTGGTCGGCTTGTTGACACCGCAAGCATCGGATGCGTCGCGGGCACTCTTTTCTCAGCCCGCACTCCGTTCACAGCGCGACCGCAGCGAACTCAAATTGGTTGATAAGGACGCATGCTTGAGCACCACCGCTGCGACCCTGGCGGCCGCTGAGGCCAAAGCTACGGGTACCCCAGATCGCTCTCTCACGTCAGCGGATCACCAAATTTAGCATCCAGCCCGGATACCCTGCACCGAGACGTGCCTCACCCGGTGACACTAGCGACCTTCAGCCCGCCGCTGCCGCCTTTCACCCTAGACAGTTGGTTCTCCAGAACAAACTTCGCTGCCGCCTGCCCAAAGCTCCTCGAAGGCCTGACACCATAGAGCAATTCGAGGGCACCGTAGGCTCGCGGGCGTCCGTGCGGTAACGCAACTGCCGCGACCGACAGCCCGATGCAGTTGGCGGTTTCGCACAAAGCCCAGGGATCGAGGTTGAAAGGAGTCCGCCGAACGACTGGCGGTATGAATCCGCGACGCCAGCATTGCGAACAATCCTACACCGCCCCAAATGTTCTTCAGGTGATGCGATCTATTTCAGCGTCTTCTCCCAGGCGGATATCTGCTTCTCCGCTTCGTCCTTTGAGATTCCGTATGTCTCTTGGATTTGGCCGGCGAGCTTGTCGCGTTTGCCGGCAACCACATCGAGGTGATCGTCGGTGAGCTTGCCCCATTTTTCCTTGACGGTGCCCTTCATCTGCTTCCAGTTACCTTCGATACGATCCCAGTTCATTGCACTCTCCGTGACTTGATTTGCAGATACCTTGCTTGCGCCTTGCGCTGATTCGAACTCACACCGCCTCTCGGTGTGTCGTGGTCACTTCACTCGCATGTCATTCTTGACTGATTTCACGCTCTGGACGCCGCGTGCCAATTCAGTGGCCTTGCTGATCTCGCTACTGGAGCTGACGAACCCGCTGAGCTGAACGACGCCTTTGAACGTCTCGACGTTGATCTCAGCCGACTTCAGCGACGGTTCGTTGGAGATCGCGGCTGACGATGTCGGGTTAAGCTCGATCAAGGCCGATCGAGTACCTACGCAAACATACGGATGGCCCTCCGCATATTCGGTGCGTTACCGTACACAAAGAGTTGCATGCATCAATAGACATGCCGCTGACTGGAGGGTAACTCCATGTTGGAACGCCATTCAGATCAGGCGGGTCTGGACAAATACACCGCCCCGGTCGGCACCAGAGGTGCTGCAGCCTTACAGCAAGCGCCGAAGCAAAATCGTCTACTCGCTGCGTTGCCGCTGAAGGATTACGAGCGTCTGCTGCCTCATCTCGAGCCAGTTTCTCTACCGCTTGGGTGGACGAACTACGCGGGTGATCGCAAAAACTGCCTGCATTTCGTAACGGCGGGCATCGTTGCGCGCGTACAGTTGATGGAGAACGGCAAGGCGACTGCGTTCGCGGTCACGGGCAACGAAGGCGTCCTCGGCGTTACATCGTTTCTGAGTGGCCTCAGTTTGCCGAGCGAAACGGTCGTGGTGAATGCCTGCTCGGCGTATCGGCTGAGGGGCGATCTGGTGAAGAGCGAGTTTGAACGCCACGGCGCACTCGCCGATTTGCTGTTGCGCTATACCTTCGCGCTGATCGCGGAAATTGGACAGAACGCGGCGTGCTATCGGCACCACTCCGTTGAACAGCAGCTTTGCCGAGGGATTTTGTCGTTCCTCGACCGGGTGCCTTCGAACGAGCTGACCATCACGCATTCCTTGGTTGCCGACATGCTGGGCGTCCGCCGCGAAGGCGTCACGATGGCCGTTGGGAACCTGCAAAAGGCGGAGCTCATTCTTTGCCATCGCGGTCACATCGAGATTCTCGATCGCGCAGGTCTGGAGGCGCGGTGCTGCGAGTGCTACGCAGTCGTCAGATCCATGTATGAACGACAATGTCGGTCGGACGACGTGAGTCGCCATGCCGGCCCGCAACGTTCGCCGGCGCGAGTGGCGCATCGATCCAACGACCACACCGAGATCCGGTTGCCTGAGTCCCGGCCTTTGGATGCCCAACGCCGCGCGTGTTCTGATTCCTGCTAGCAAGAGAAGGGGAACAAATATGCTCGAAACGATTGCCGTCATTCTGATCATTCTCTGGCTTTTGGGGCTGGTGAGTTCGTACACGATGGGCGGATTCATTCATATCCTCTTGGTCATCGCCATTGTCGTGATTGTGATTCGTCTCATTCAAGGGCGCCGCTTGTAACGCTTCCGATCTAGCTTGCCTGCCCAACGCCCTCGCTGCGCCGGCCGATCCCGTCCGCGTAACCGTGAGAATGGAGCTTCTCCACGAGCGTCACTTATCCCCGATCGCCAACGGCCGCACTACGGCGCGGTGCCAATTTGGCGCCCAAAGTACCGATCCGCGACTGTTTTCAGAACGGAATGTCATCGTCATCGGGCCGTGCAGAGATCTCACGCGGCAGCGCGGATTCCTTCGCCCAGTACACATTCGCCGCTGAGCCCGAGGCGCGAACGGACCTCGATCAGTGGCATGGCCCAGTATTGCGACCAGTCGACGCCGAACAGAGGGTCGCTGCGTTTGCCCATCTGATATCCCGCCGTTACCGCAGCGATGAATTCGGCGAACGACCTGCGTCTGAACACTGTGCTGAATGCCGCGAGAGCTAGAAGGAAACCGAAGAAGCTCGCACCTGCGAGTTGAGCAATGTAGAAACCGCCGAGACCATACTCGCCGATTTCGTCATTGCCCCATCCGGTCGTCACGTGCCAGATGTCGTGTGTATAGATAAGTTCGCTGAGCAACCAGTCAGCGTCGTTGTCCGGCGCGATGTAGCCGAGGTTGGGATTCAGCGCGCGTGTGCGACAATGCTCGAAGAAGACGCGGCCTAGCGTCTTCTCGGGTAGCCCACCGAGTGACACGAGGTCGATCGGCTCGCGCGCACGTTGGTCGCGCATCGCCGGTGCGGTCCGAGGATCGCTTCGCAATGCCGCGATGACCTCGTCCCAGCGAGCGAACCGCCGCCCCATCCGAGAACGGGCAAATCCCATTTCGACAATCGCGACTTCCCGCGTATCGGTGGGATCGCGAACGGTTCTCCACAGCGCCAGCGCAAATCGAAGCGGATTTCGTGTCGGCGCGGTCGAGTAGGCGTAGTTCGTCTCAGACATGGTTGACCTCGAAACATCCGCGGCAGATTGCCCCTGTTGTACATATTCTGAGCTTTTGCTCATATTATGCTACTCACATTTCAAAGGTCCCGTCGCCTTGGCTGCAAAACCCGTTGCACCCCTGAGACGACGTGCGAAACAGGCACGCGCTCGCGAAACGATATCGGTCATACGCGAAGCTGCGGCTCAGGTTTTGTTGCGCGAGGGTTATGCCCGGGCCACCACCAATCGGATCTCGGAGGTCGCCGGCATCAGCGTCGGCACGATCTATCAATACTTCGTCAACAAGGACGCTATCTTCGACGCATTGATCCGCAGCGAGATTGACGATCTGAAGCAGCGCCTCGTAGATGCGGCGCCGGATCCGCAAGTGCCGCTCGCCAAAGCACTGCGGAATCTACTGTCGTCGATCATAACTGCGCGACCGGAAGCACCAGCGTTGTATCGCGCGCTGGAACAAGTGCCTAACGCGCTATTTCGACGACGCGTATCGGAAGCGCGCGGCAGCGTCGTTGAATGGGTACGCGAATTTCTTTCGGCACACCGTCGCGAATTGCGGTTGCGCGACTTGGATACGTCGGCGTTCGTAATCGTCGCGGCCGCCGAAGGTATCGCAATGAATGCGAGTGCAGAATTCTACCGTCGACATGGCGCCGATGAGCTTGCGACACTGTTTACTCGCTACTTAACCAACGGTTAAGCCGTGAGTTCTTCGCCCCTCGTCGTCAGATGAGTATCCACCTTATCGACGATTTGACGTGCCGACCGCGCGCCAGAATACGCCAGCCGCCGCCGGGGCAGACGATCACGTCGACGCCGTCAGAGGCGTGTTACGTCTTCGGACCGAATGGTCATGTCAGTTCCTCGCGCTTTGTTCTACTGACAAATAATGCTCCGGCGTGCCCTCGATCAGGAGCCCCGCACAACGATGTGAAGGGGCGCGACGATGACGGTCGTCTAGTCGGGACGAACGCCAACGTCGCGATTCACCGAGAACCCCAGCGCCTGATGCATCTTGTAACCGATGATGTCCCGCAATGCAGGGGAGAGACACCGCGCGATCTCCGGGGGTACGTCCAGGTACTGGTTCTCCTCTTGTCGCAGCCACCCGAGAGAGTAAGTGAGGATGACGCCGTAGCGCCAATCCCGAGACGTGTTCGCACCCGCACCGTGAAGTGTGCCGCCGAGCCAATACAAAACCGAACCAGCGGACATTTCAGCCGCGACGATCTCCGAGGGCATAGCCTTTTTATCCGCAGGCCACGTGTGGCTGCCCGGAACCAGAAGTGTCGCGCCGTTATCTGGCCGAAAGTCTGTAATGGCCCACATGCTCGCAACGATCAAATTCGGGCGCGGATGCGGAAAGAACGTGAATGCATCGTGCTCTCTATGAAGCACTTGAACGCGCGCCCCCGGCCCCACGTCGAGCGCGGCCGACACGTGCAGCTGATATCCGAATTCGCTGTTCGGCTTCAGGAAGTGATCGCAGAGTTCGATCGAGCGATCGTGAAGCACCATTCGACCGACCGCCTCTGATCTGGCGACGAGCGCAGTCGATCTACGGGTGAGTCCCGGATAGAAGGCCGCTGGATCGTCCTGCGCGACTTTCACCTTCTCCATGTACGGTGCCAGTTCGTCTCGAACCGCAGCGCGATCGGCAGCACTCAGAAGACCCGTGACGACGACGCAACCGACCTCGCCCAGGGCGTGGGCAATCTCCGATGCGCGCTCGGTGTCAGAGAACCGTGGGATTGTCATGGTTTCGGCCCGACCCTCGTTTGCTGAGTCTATCGCCAAGCATATGGCCCGCCGGCGCGGTCGGCCAGGAGACAATTAACGCCCTCGCTCGTCCAGCCGCCCCGATCGCGGGCGCGACCCGGGCATTTCGGTCCGGAGACGACCGACCGGAGGGACGCTGAAGCGGGCCGCGTGGCTCATCCGCCCGACTACGATCGAAGGTATCCGCTAACGGCTCGCTCGAGGCGCTCCACGAGCGCCGCGTGCTCGGTCTCTCCCGCCAGACCGGCCGCGTCCACCATCCCTCGGGCCAGCGCCACGACATCGCGTGCAACCAACGCGGGGTGGTCTACACAAAGTCGCTCGAACACGCTGCAAACCAGCCGGCTGATCTCGGCGTTCAGCGCATCTGTTTCGGCTTCCACCGGCAGCGCCAACTCGACGTATTCGAGCGCGCGGGCGAGGCGTGGCCGATCCAGCTGATGCGCAACCGCAACCTGCAACAGGCGTCGAGTCACCTGTTGCAGGTCTTGGCTGGCGCTGCTGTTCACGACGTCTTCCAGGCGCGCCCTGAATTCAGCGCGTTCGCGGCGCAACAGGCTCGCCAGAATGACTTCCTTGGAAGGGAAGTAATGATATAGCGATCCGATACCGACCCCGGCCCGCTCCGCAATCCTGTTCGTATTCACCGCGACGAGCCCTTCGGCCTCCAGAATTTGAGCAGCGGCCTCCAGCAGGGCCTCTACCGTGGCTTTGGAGCGAGCCTGGACCGGTTGTTTTTTCAGGGAAATTTCGCGGACGCGCGGGTGCATGGTGAATACGAGTACTGAAATCGAGCAATTACTCGAATAATACCAACTCCTGATAACCACACCAAACAGGCTCCTATGGATCACCCATCCGAACTGCCTCATACCGCGCCGATTGGGACCACCGAATCTGCGACAGCGCGCGCGCACACGCCCGTTCGTCTGGCGTTCTTCATCCTGGTGCGCGCACTACCCGCCTGGTTGCGCGAGACGCGCGCGCAGCGGCAGATCATCTGGCGGCGCGACGTCCAACCCTGCTTCGATGCCGATCCCGCGGTGTCGATGCGCTACTTCGACGCCGAAATCTTCACCGCGCGCTGCAGTGATCTGCTGCTTGTCGAAGCAGATGACATCGACGCGTACAACAACCTCATGGAGGGGCTGCGCGACAGCCCGCTATTCGCCCATCCGTATTTCGAACTCATCGATATCATCGCATCCGTGGAAGAAGGCTATCGCCGCTACGAAACACACTTGGCATCGCGCGGCGTTTAGTCGCATCGCGCCAACGACCTCGTTCCGGAGGCCAGGCTGAAGAGATGCGCGATGCACGTCCCCGCGCACCCCTGATCGCGAACAACCCCTCTACATACCCGTCAGTGACTGATCAGCCGCAATCGCCGCGGCCTGCTTGGTGACGATCTTCGCCATGCCGGGATGGGTGAGTATCCAGAACTGGCCAGCACGTATGGCGCCCAGCACCAAGTGGCCCACCTCGTTCGGATCCATGCCCTGTTCTTCGAGCATTTTCTGAATGCCGGACGCCGCTCGGCCCGCGCCCGCACCATCCGCCGCGGGCTTCGCGCGCCCCGGACGATACGCCACCGAATGCCGGCTGATGTTCGTGTTGATCGGACCCGGACACAGCACCGAGGCGGTGACGGGACTCCTGCGGCCGTGCAGGTCCCGCGCGAGCGTCGCCATCAGTGCGACCACGCCATGCTTGGCGACGTTGTATGCGCCCATGAACCCGCTCGCGAACAAGCCCGCCATCGACGACGTCGAATTGATGTGGCCTTCGCCCTGCGCCTCCATGATCGGCAAAAAGACTTCCACGCCATAGATCGGGCCGTACAGATCCACGTCCAGAATCCAGCGCCAATCGCTCAACTTCATCGGAAAGGTGGCGGTGGGAATGCCGATACCGGCGTTGTTGCACAACACGTGCACGCCGCCGAACGTGTCTGTCGCAAGCTTCGCGAGGCCCTGTACCTGCTCGTGCACCGAGACATCACAGCGCAGGCCCACCGCCTCCGTTCCGACGGTGCGAAACTCCGCCACTGCGGCCTCGCGCGCGGCATCGTCCAGATCCGCCAATACCAGCTTCATCCCGGCGCCCGCAAACGCGCGCGCCATACCGAGGCCGATGCCACTGGCGCCGCCTGTGACCACAGCCACTTTTCCGGTCAGATTCTGCATGGTGCGCGTGCTCCAAAGTGACGGTGATGCACGGCGGTAGACGCGTGCACTCGAACGGAACGGCCATTCTGCCGCCGGCGCCGCGATCGGTACAGTTCGTTGGCGCAGAATCGATCGCATGGAACGTTCGAACAACCATGCGCCCCCCGATCAGTTCGGCGGGCTAACCGGGGTCCGGCCTCTCACGTCGAACTTCGACCGCGCTGCAGTTTCTGTACGAACGGACTGCTATCGAGCGTACGGCCGCTCTCAGTCCGAACAGGAAAAACCATGCCGCGCCATCCCAGTCCTCGACGTCATGAGTGACGGGCTAACGCGTGTCAGCGACAACCTGATAAATTCCCGAGGGGGAGCCCGCGGGATGTATTCTGCTTCCCGGCGATGGCACACCGACGCCTCGCGCAGCATCTTGAGTATCTCGATGGACGACCAACGGTTGAATGTGCTCTGCGACGAACTTCGAAGTCTCGCGAACATATCTCCAGGAGTGAATCCGTCCTGCGCTTTGCGGGTCCTTGCGATTGCCCAGAAAATTCAGCGCTCGGGACTCCAAAGGCACCCCTATTCGCAGAGGCGCAGGTGCCCTCACGGACGGTTTCCAGCTCTGGTTCAGCCCAAGAAAGTCGAATCGGTCCGGCGACGGAGGCGAGCATCTGAAATCGTACATCTTCGCTTCGATACTCAAACTTGAAGGGGCCATGAGCCGCATTGACAATTCTCGAACTGAGAAAACCGGCGGCCGTCGTCGGTGAAGCACGCGGAGATGCCGGCGTGCAACGGCTATTGATGCTTCTGGCAACCGACGAACCGGCCGCACTCGAGGGCGAGCTGCGCGCGCATGAGTCTGCGCTGGCGCGCATCGCTGCATCTACGGGCGCGCAACTGCGACTTGCCTTACAACTCGAAGCGGACCCGATGTCGGCCGAAGCCGCACGCGGCGCCCGCGTGATCGTGCAACCGCGCGGCCTCATCGAGCTGACTGTCGAAGACGATGACCCCGAACCACTGCTCAGCGTTGCTCAGGAAATCGTCATCGAAATGCGAAACGCAGTTGACTGGCCGGCATCGACCGTCTTGGTGGGCAGCGTCAACCAAGTATTGCCCACCACATCGGACGCGATCCTGCTGACACTTGCCGCGACCCGGTTGCCGTCCATCGATCACGCAACGTTCGCCAGATACTGGCTGGACACTCACGCGACGTTGGCAATCTCGATGCTCAGCGGCGAACAGAAAGCGAAAATGGGCTACCAACAGATCCATGCAAGCGAGGACGCGTCCGCACGTGCCACTGATCTGGCAGGTGCGAAGCGCATGTACTACGACGGCGTATTGCAGTGCGCGCTCGCCAAGGTCGCCGACCTTCCGCATCTGACCGTGCCCGGCTTTGCCGAGGTTATCGCGAAGGACGAGGAGAACTTCGCGGACCCGTCCGCGGCCATGCTCGGCGCGTTCATGCGCACGTTGCCGGGGCGAGGAACGGCATAGCCTGATCTTGCGCGAGGCTGAGCCATATGATCCAGTTCCGGAGCATCTGAGCAAGGAAATAGCCCCACCATCGCCGACCCTGCAAGAAGCTCTACGCCGCAGCGCGGCTCTGCTGATCTTGGTGAG
Source organism: uncultured Gammaproteobacteria bacterium (assembly GCA_963812255.1). GTDB lineage: Bacteria > Pseudomonadota > Gammaproteobacteria > Pseudomonadales > Azotimanducaceae > DATJGR01. The sequence goes on from CAWEUM010000005.1 coordinate 1,653,656, forward strand.
GCTGATCGAGCAGCAGCCGATGGCTTCAAAGCATCCGGACCTTTCCAGTCGCGAGGTCGTAAACCCCGCCGACGACGCGCACTGTCGCGTTCGCAACGGCTTGGCTCAAGATCGGCGTGGCGCTGGCGACGGCGCGCACGTTGAGCACGACGTTCTCGTCGATCGCATTCGCGAGTCGATTGCCGGGTTTGCCGCGCGTGGCGTCGACCGCCGGCGCAATCGCCTTGACGAGCGACGGCAGATGGCCCGGAAGCGGTGGACCGCCATCGACCGACTTGATCGTCGCATCGACCGCGCCGCACGAACCGTGGCCTAGCACCATGATCAGCGGCACGCCGAGCATGGCGACCGCGTATTCGAGGCTCGCGATCGCATCGGTGTTCGCGAAGTTGCCGGCGACACGCACAACGAACAGATCGCCACGCGCCGCATCGAACGCGTATTCCGGCGCGATGCGCGAATCCGCACAGCCGAGAATCGCTGCGAACGGATTTTGTCCGTGTGCAAGCGCTTCGCGCTCCGCTTTGAAATCGTGGCGCTTCGCAACCCCGTCAACATAGCGCGCGTTGCCTTGCATCAGTCGATCGAGCGCGGCGTCCGGCGACAATACGTTGTCGGGCTTTGGCGGTGGCTTGCTCAAGTCGGCTGCGTCGGCGCCGCGAGTGAACATGATGCCGAGCGCCGTGGCGCTAGCACGCCGGAGAAGTTCACGACGACCGATCGTCGAGGGGTCCTCTGTCGTCATGATGGGCTCCTGGCGCTGGCTGCGGGTGATCTTCCGCGGCAGTGGATACGTTGATTGCGTTTTGGTTTAGTCAGCAGCGACCTTCATGCGTGCCGGCCAGACCAACGCCTCGGGTCACGCACTGAAACGACCTCCGGGACCAACGCGAAGCATGCATCGGCGTGGCAAAACGGCGCAACCAGAATCGCGGATCCGAACACCATCACGGTGGAAGGCGGCGAACGATCGCGGTTGACTACATCCCGGCGATCACCTTTCACGCCTTCACAGATCGAAGGACTGATGAAGCTCGGGCCGTTCGATCTGCGTGTCTCGCAGTTGCGGGGCGAAGCGCTGCATCGTGTCTTCCTCACCGTGCACCAGGAAGGTGAGCTCGGGCTTGGCATGGGCGTGCCAGCCGATCAGCTCATCGCGATCGGCGTGGGCCGAGAATCCGTTGATCGTGTGCAAGTGCGCGCGAACACGCAGTTGCCGTCCGAAGATACCCACCTCGCTCGCGCCGTCGATGATCTTTCGAGCGAGCGTGCCCCGTGCAGCAAAGCCCACGAAGACCACGCTTGATTCGGGCCGTTCGAGATTGTGCTCCAGGTGGTGGCGCACGCGGCCGCCGGTGCACATGCCCGACCCGGCCATGATCACCGCGCCGCTGGAGATCTTGTTCAGCGCGATCGACTCCGACGTTTCGCGCGTCATGTGCAGTCCCGGTAGATCCATTGGGTCTCGTCCCTCGCGAAACAACTCCGCAGTATGGCTGTCGTAGCATTCCGGGTGGCGTCCGAAGATCTCGGTGGCGGAGATCGCCATCGGGGAGTCCAGAAATACCTGCATATTGCGCGGCAACCGCCCCGATTCACTCCCTTCGCGCAGATAGAACAGCAATTCCTGCGCGCGCTCGAGCGCGAATGTGGGAATGACGACGTTACCGCCACGCGCAAATGTCGCGCCGATCGCGTCGTACAACTCTTCCACTGAGGGGCCGATCCGCTTGTGGAGGCGATCGCCGTACGTCGTCTCGATGACGACGACATCGCTCTTCGGCGGCACCGTGGGATCGCGTAACAGCGGACGACCGGAGTTCCCGAGATCGCCGGAGAACAACACGCTGCGACGTCGGCCAGGCTCTGTAAGCTCGAGGCGGACGCAGGCAGATCCTAGGATGTGGCCAGCATCAATGAACGTGGCGCGCACGCCCGGCGCGAGATCCATCGCGTGACCGTACGCCGCCGTGCGGCCGAAATAATCGAAGCTGCGCATCGCATCGACCACCGAATACAATAACGGGGAAACTCGATGATTTCCGTGGCGGTTCGATCGATGCCGCATCCTGCGCCGTACCTCTTCTTCGTTGATGTGAGCAGAATCCAGCAGCACGAGCCGCGCCAGCTCACGCGAAGCCGCAGTCGTGATGATCTCGCCTTCGAAGCCGCGTCGAACCAACAACGGAATCCGGCCGCAATGATCGAGGTGCGCGTGCGTCAGCAGCAGGAAATCTATTTCAGCCGGATCGAAACCAAACGGCTCCGCGTTCTCTTCGTCGATCTCGTGGCCGCCCTGGTACAGGCCACAGTCGATCAGCAGGCGTTTGCCGGCACACTCGACGAGATGGCAGGATCCGGTGACGCCGCGATCTGCACCATGAAAGGATATCTTCATCTTTGTTACTCCTGCTGAGCCGACATTAGCGGCCGACCACACGCACGATGCCAATCGAGGATACCGAGCCAGATCTCCTCTGCCGTTTCGGCATACCAGAACAGCTCGACGTCTTCCGCGTCGATTACGCCTTCGTCGACCATGAAGTCGACGTCGAGTGCCCGGCGCCAGAAGGATTCGCCCACCAACACCACCGGCAGCGGTGCAATCTTACGGGTTTGAATCAACGCGAGTGTTTCGAAGAGCTCGTCGCAGGTGCCGTACCCGCCCGGAAACACGACGAGCGCCTTGGCGCGCAGCAGGAAGTGCATCTTGCGCAGCGCGAAATAATGAAAGCGGAAACACAGGTCCGGTGCGATGTAGGGATTCGGGTACTGCTCGTGCGGTAGATCGATGTTCAACCCGGCGCTTTTCGCGCCGACATCGAACGCGCCGCGATTTGCAGCCTCCATGACACCGGGGCCGCCTCCGGTCATCACCACGATACGACAATCGCTGGGGCCGCTGCCGGCGGCGCCGACCAGGCCCCCGAAAGCGCGCGCAATTTCATAGTAGCGACTCTTTTCGAGGATCCGTTCGGCGATGCGCAGCTGACGCGTCAGTTGGGTGTCGCCTGCGGCCACCGCTGCGCGTAACGCCACGACGCGTCGCCGGGCCGCATCTGGCTCGGCGATTCGGGTGCCCCCGAACACGACGATGGTGTGCTCGATGCCCTGCGCTTCCAGCGACACCTCGGCCTTCATGTAATCGAGCTGCAGCCTTACGCCGCGCATATCGTCCTGCCCGAGGAAGTCCAGGTCGGCGTCGGCGCGGCGGTAGCCTGGACTCGCAAGCAGAGTCTCGACCCGCTCGAGCGCATGCGGATCCTCTTCTCGCGGCTTCGGCCGCCGCCACGGCAGCGGTTCTCGGCGTACGTCCGGGTGAGCAGGCGCTGGTATGCGCCGGCGGAGCAACTTCGATTCATTCATGAACTGACCTCAATCCCAGGATGCGATTTCACGGACGCACATGTGCGCCACCCATCTTCCAGGTCGGTTCGTGTGCGGGCAAGCATATCTGGTGCCGGACCCATCGGGCATGTCCAACGGTTCGTATGAGGTGCACGCAGGTCAATTCGGTAAACTCCGATTGGCGTTCAGACACGCATACTCGCACACTGAACCTCGGCGCCGGAGGCGAGCTTTTTGAGAACCGACATCACATCACCGAATCTCGGCTCTGTCGCGTCCGTGCGCGGGAGCGTCGTCGATGTGCGGTTCGATTCGCACCTACCACCAATCCGCTCCGTTCTGCGGATTGGCGCCATCGTCATCGAGGTGCTTGCGCAACGCGACGCCCACCACGTTCGGGGGATTGCGCTGACGCCGACCCAGGGCCTCGCGCGTGGGATGTCGGTGCAGGACACCGGCTCGTCGTTGCAGGCGCCCGTGGGGCGCGCGTTGCTGTCCCGAATGTTCGACGTGTTCGGTAATGCGATCGATCGCGGGCCCGCGGTGTCCGATGTTCAGTGGCGATCGGTGCATAGCGCCCCGCCCCCGCTGGCACGCCGCTCCACTCAATCAGCGATTTTCGAAACCGGCATCAAACTCATCGACGTACTGGCCCCGCTCGAACGCGGCGGCAAAGCAGGCCTGTTCGGTGGCGCCGGGGTCGGCAAGACGGTGTTACTCACCGAGATCATCCACAACATGGTCGGCAAACAGCAGGGTGTGAGTATCTTCTGCGGTATCGGCGAGCGCTGCCGCGAAGGCGAAGAGCTTCATCAGCAGATGAAGGACGCCGGCGTGCTGCCGAGCATGGTGATGGTGTTCGGACAAATGAACGAACCGCCCGGTGCCCGTTTCCGAGTCGGTCACGTCGCGATGACGATGGCCGAATACTTCCGCGACGATGAGCACCGCGATGTACTGCTGCTGATCGACAACATCTTTCGTTTCGTGCAGGCCGGTATGGAAATATCGGGATTGATGGGACAGATGCCATCACGTCTCGGATATCAGCCGACGATGGGGACGGAGCTCGCCGAACTGGAGGAGCGCATCGCCAATACGGACGCGGGGGCCATCACGTCGATCCAGGCCGTGTACGTGCCGGCGGACGACTTCACAGATCCGGCCGCGGTGCATACGTTTTCACATCTGTCGGCTTCCATCGTGTTGTCTCGAAAACGGGCCAGCGAAGGGTTCTTTCCGGCGATCGACGCATTGCAGTCCAGCTCAAAGATGGCCAGCCCGGGCGTCGTCGGCGATCGCCACTACAGCCTGGCGCAGGATATCCGGCGCACGCTCGCACAATACGCGGAACTCAAAGACATCATCGCAATGCTCGGCCTCGAGCAACTCTCGCCGGACGACCGCAATCTGGTCGGACGGGCACGCCGCTTGGAGCGTTTTCTCACTCAGCCTTTTTTTTCCACCGAGTCGTCTACCGGGATACCCGGCAAGTTCGTCAGCCTCGCGGACGCCCTCGACGGATGTGAACGCATACTGCGCGACGAACTCAAAGATGTGCCGGAAAGCGCGCTCTATATGATCGGCACCCTGGACGAGGCGAAGCTCGCGTCAAAGCCGCCGGCGAATCACATATCGGAGGTCGCACATGCCACCGACGACGATGAACCTTAAGATTCTGCAGCCATTCGAAATCTTCGCCGACGCACGCGCGGTGAAGCGCATCGTCGCGGCCACTCGAGAGGGTTCCTTTGGGCTCCTGCCTCAACGACGCGACTGTGTTGCGGCACTCACGCCCGGCATTCTGATCTACGAGACGCAAGCAGACGGCGAGGCGTATGTGGCCATAGACGATGGGGTGCTCGTGAAGGCCGGCCCGGACGTGCTGGTTTCGGTACGGCGTGCAATAGGCGGCCAAGATCTCGCACAACTGCGCCACATCGTCGAGCAGGAATTTCTGACGCTCGACGCGGACGAACGAAGCCTACGCGCGGTGACCGCGAAACTGGAGACCGGATTCCTGCGCCGGTTTGCCAAGCTGCATCATGAATGACGAACCACCCCAGAAGACCCCGGATCCTGATCCGACATTTGCACGCCAGGTGAGTGCGGATGCAGCGCGTAAACTCAAGGCGCGTCGCAACCCGACCCCGGGCATCTGGTTTGGCCTCGGCATGATGGGGCTCATCGGCTGGTCGGTGGTCCTTCCGACACTGCTCGGCGCCGCGCTCGGTGCGTGGCTCGACAGCCACTACCCTGGCGGCCACAACTGGACCTTGGCTCTGTTGGTGGCCGGTCTTGCGATCGGGTGTTTCAATGCATGGCATTGGGTTGGTAAAGAAGAGAGGGCCATGCGCGACGATCAGGACGATCCGAATGAGTGACATTCAGATGCTTTTGCTTTCGTGGCTAGCGGGGTCGGCGCTTGGCGCGCTGTTCTTCGGCGGACTGTGGTGGACGGTGCGCAGGCACTTGTCGTCGCGGCGATCGGCACTGTGGTTCGTCGGCAGTCTGCTGCTGCGGACCAGCATCGTCCTCGCTGGATTCGGCTTCGTATCCGCCGGCTCTTGGCAGCGTTTGCTTCTGTGCCTGATCGGATTTGTTATGGCGCGCGCAATCGTGATACGGCTGACCCGATACTCGAGCGCGAGCGCATCCGGAACAGGAGACGGACCGTGCGCCTCAGCCCCGACTCGATAATCTATTGGCAGTACGGCTTCGTGAAGCTCAATGCCACCATCGCGTTCACGTGGGCGTTGATGTCGGTGCTGACGATCGGCTCCAAACTGATCACCCGGAACCTGTCCACGGATCTGAATCGCTCGCGTTGGCAGAACCTCCTCGAAATCGTCGTGACCGCGATCGAAAACCAGCTCGAAGAAGTCGGTTTGCGCGATCCCAGGCGATACGTCGGCTTCGTCGGCACGCTGTTCCTGTTCGTTGCCGCAGCCAGTCTAGCGACCATCGTGCCCGGCTACGATCCGCCAACGGGATCCCTGTCGACCACCGCCGCGCTCGCGATGTGTGTATTCATTGCTGTACCGTTTTATGGCATCCAGGATCAGGGTGTGCGCGACTATCTCGGTTCGTACGCAGAGCCAACATGGGTCATGCTGCCATTCAACATCATCAGCGAGGTATCGCGCACGCTAGCGCTCGCGATTCGGTTGTTCGGCAACATGATGAGCGGCGCGATGACCGTTGCGATTCTGCTCACCGTGACACCGTTCGTCTTTCCGATCGTGATGACAGTGCTCGGTCTGCTCACGGGCATGGTGCAATCTTACATCTTCAGCATGTTGGCCGCGGTCTACATTGCGGCGGCCACGCGCACCCGGAAAATCAGCGGTGGGCCGGCACGGATTTGAACCTGATGAATCAAATGAGAGGCGTTCCATGGATAGCATGACCATTATCGCGGTCGCGTCGATCGTCATCGCCGGCTTCACCACCGGGTTCGGCACGGCGGGTCCCGCGCTAGCCGAAGGGCGCGCGCTCGCGTCGGCGATGACGTCGCTGGCACAACAGCCCGACGCGTCTGCCACGATCACCCGAACGCTGTTCGTCGGCCTCGCGATGATCGAGTCCACTGCCATCTACTGCTTCGTGATCTCGATGATCCTCATTTTCGCCAATCCCTTCTGGAATCACGTCATCGAGCAAGCTGCAGGACAGTAGTCGATGCTGATTGATTGGTTCACCGTCGGCGCACAGGCGCTCAACTTCCTCATCCTCGTGTGGTTGATGAAGCGCTACCTCTATCAACCGATCGTCCACGCCCTCGACCAACGCGAGACCCGAATCGCCGCAGAACTGGCCGATGCGGATGCGAAGCGGGCCGATGCGGTCAAAGCCGAGGAAACGTTCAAGCACAAGAACGAAGCGCTCGATGCGCAGCGCGATGCGTTGCTGAAGCAGGCGGTGGCCGCGGCCGAAGCTGAAGGTCACCGCCTCCTCGAGGCTGCACGCAACGCGGCCGACAACATGCGCACTGCGCGCGCGGAATCGCTCCGAAACGATGCCGAGGATTTCGATCGGGTGCTCAGCCGCGCAACCGAGCAGGAAGTCTTCGCGATCGCTCGCAAGGCACTGACCGACCTCGCGACGACGAGCCTCGAAGAGCGCATCGCCGATGTGTTTGTGCGTCGCCTGCGCGCCCTGGACGACGACGCTAAGGCACCGCTCGCCGCCGCCTTACGCAGCGGCCCCGAGCCGGCGTTGTTGCGCAGCGCCTTCGAGCTCCCGTCGGCTCAACGGAGCATGATCGTCGATGCGCTCAACGAAACGTTTGCCACCGACATTCCCGTTCGATTCGAGACCAGAGCGGACGTCGGCGGCGGCATTGAACTTACGCGCAACGGACAAAAAATCGCCTGGAGCATCGGGGAGTACCTGACGTCACTTCGAGCCAACGTCGGTCAGCTCTTGAAACCGACGGAGGGGGGCCTGAACGGGAGCCCGAACGTGCCTGCGCGGCAACAGGACGTTCGCGAAGATGGAAACTGAGGACCTGCAGCGCGCCGTCGACCGGACATTTTCCGCGATGACCGAGGCGCGGCAACACTTCGCGCCACAACTGATGCCGCGCGAAATCGGTACGATCACGAGTATCGCTACCGGCATCGCGAAGGTATCGGGGCTCCCTGGCGTCGGCTTCGAAGAATTGTTGGCGTTTCCCGGCGAGGTGTTCGGCATTGCCTTCAATGTCGACGAGGACGAGATCGGTGTCGTGCTGCTGGGTGATCACTGGCACCTGAACGCCGGTGACGAAGTCGTGCGCACCGGTCGAGTGATGGACGTCGCGGTGGGCAGCGCGTTGCTCGGACGCGTCGTCGACCCGCTCGGGAGACCGCTTGACGGCGGTGGCGCGCCGACGACTCGCGCGCGCCTACCGATCGAACGCCCCGCCCCCGCGATCATGGACCGCGCACCGGTCGTCGTGCCACTGCAAACCGGCCTCAAAGTCATCGACGCGCTGATTCCAATCGGACGTGGCCAGCGCGAACTGATTCTCGGTGACCGCCAGACGGGCAAAACCGCGATCGCAATGGATACGATTCTCAACCAACGCGACCAGAACGTCGTTTGCGTGTACTGCGCCATCGGTCAACGGGCCGCGGCCGTCGCCAAGGCGGTGGCCATTCTACGGCGGGCCGGTGCGATGGCGTACACCACGGTGGTCGTGACCGAGGGCAACGATCCGCCCGGCCTCGCCTACATCGCACCTTATGCGGCGACCAGCATCGCAGAACATTTCATGGAGGCGGGTCGCGACGTGCTGATCGTCTACGACGACCTGACCCAACACGCACGTGCGTATCGTGAACTCTCGCTGCTGTTGCGCCGGCCCCCGGGGCGGGAGGCGTTTCCAGGCGACATCTTTTACATCCACTCACGCCTGCTCGAACGCGCAACGCATCTGCACGCCCAACGCGGGGGTGGTTCCCTCACGGCGTTGCCGATCATCGAGACACAAGCACAGGACATTTCCGCGTACATTCCGACGAACCTGATTTCGATCACCGACGGGCAGATCTACCTGTCGCCGTCGCTGTTCGAACTTGGAGTGCTGCCGGCAATCGACGTCGGCAAGTCTGTTTCACGCGTTGGCGGCAAGGCGCAACGGGCGGTCTACCGGATGGTTACCGGTGACCTCAAACTCGCGTATGCGCAGTTCGAGGAACTCGAAACGTTTGCGCGATTCGGCGCCCGCCTCGATGAAGACTCGCGTCGGATCATCGAGCACGGCCGACGCATCCGTGCCTGCCTGATGCAGGCGGAATCGGCACCGGTGTCGGTGCCCGTGCAAATTACCATCCTGTTGGCGTTGGCGGCGAAACTCTTCGCCACGATACCCATCGAGCGCATGAGCGCCGCTCAGCTAGCCTTGCAGCAGGCCACCGCTACAATTCCCGCGGCGGTGTCCAGCCGTTTGCAAACGTCGGCAACGCTCGACGAATCCGACCAAAACACGATACTGGCAATCGCGCGGGAGGCGCTCGCGCCGCTCCTCGACAGCACCACCGCTAACGATTCGACAACGGCGCAGGCGAGCCGATCCGGTGACTGATACCACCGTCAGTCTGCGTCGAAAGATCGACAGCGCGGGAGATCTGCAGTCGGTCGTGCGCACGATGAAAGCGCTCTCCGCATCAAGCATCGGGCAATACGAAAAATCCGTGCGCGCGTTGACCGATTACTACCGTGCGGTGGAACTTGGGTTGAGCGCGTGCCTTCGAAAGGCGTCCACACCAGCATCCGAAATTCCAGAACAAGGCGCCGATTCGAATGACATCAAGGCTGTGGTGTTCGGGTCGGATCAGGGGCTGGTCGGACAGTTCAACGACGTCGTGGTCGACTATGCGGTGCGGACGCTCAACGATCTGCACGGCACGCCAATGGTCTGGGCAGTCGGCGCGCGTGTTCACGCCCGCCTGACCGACGTCGGCGTGCCGGTCATCGGGGTACTCGGCGTGCCCAACTCGGTCAAAGCGATCACTTCGCTGGTCGCCCGAATCCAAATGGATACAGAAGCGCATCGCCCGCAATCCAATCGAACGAGCCTGTACGTCTTTCACAATCGCCCGACGTCCGGGACGCTGTACGAACCGATCGGCCAACGCCTGTTGCCGCTGGATTCGCAATGGCAACGCGCGCTGATCGACGTCGCCTGGCCAACTAAAAACCTGCCGGAAGTCATGTGCAGCGACGACATCACGCTGCGCGCACTCCTCCGAGAGTACTTGTTCATCTCGTTGTACCGCGCCTGCGCGGAGTCGCTCGCAAGTGAAAATACGAGCCGGTTGGCTGCAATGGAGCGCGCCGATCGAAATATCAAGGATTTGCTCGAAACTCTGTTAGGCACACTCCACCGCGTGCGACAGAGTTCGATCGACGAAGAACTTTTCGACGTCGTCGCCGGTGCCGAGTCAACGCGGGACGCCGGTCCAGCGTGAACCCAAATGCCGGTCCAGAAGAGACCATCCTGATCCGATGCACATGACCGATCCGCAACTTCACACGCTGGCCCAACCGACCGAGGTTCTGACATCGCATTTCCTGACGTTCGCGGTCAGCCTCGCGATCGGCCTGCTGGTGGGGCTCGAGCGCGAACAGCATGCGCTCACCAAAGCCGGACTGCGGACGTTTGCTCTGATCGCGCTGCTCGGCACCCTCGCGGGGTTGATATCGGAGACATTGCACTCCGCCTGGATCATTGCCGCCACGGCGATCTCGTTGACGGTCGCGCTGGCCGGCGCCTATTTCGTCGATCCACGTACCACGGCCGATGACTCTGGAACCACGACCGTGGCCGCGGCGCTGGGCGTGTTTCTACTCGGAGTCATCGTCTACTTCGGCGATTGGCTACTCGCCGTCACGCTCGCCGTCGTCATTACCACATTGCTGCACTTCAAGCCGGAACTGGAAGGAATCACCCGCCGGCTGACGCCTCAGGACACGCGCTCGATGCTGCAGTTCGCGGTGTTGACCGCAGTGATTCTGCCGTTGCTGCCGAACGAGCCGTATGGGCCGCATGGCGTGCTGAATCCGTTTCAGATGTGGTTGATGGTCGTGCTGATCTCGGGTGTGAGTTTGGCCGGCTACATCGCGTGGCGGTTGATGCGCGAGCGGGGCGACGGAGCGTGGCGAACGAATCTGTTGCTGACGGGTGTTTTAGGGGGCGTTGTTTCGAGCACGGCCACCACGCTCGTATTCGCGCGTCACGTCAAGACGGGAGTTATGACATCGTCTTCCGCACTCGTCGTCATCGTGCTCGCCAACGCCGTCATGCTGCTGCGGGTGCTGCTGTTTGCGGCGGTCGTTGCGCCGAGCGCCGCGTTATCGGTCGCGTCATGTCTGCTACCCGCGGTGTTGTTCGCGGCACCGGCACTGTGGATCACGTGGCGTCGCGCCGGGCCGGACGGGTTACGCAGCGACGAACCGTATCGAAATCCGACCAATCTTCCGGTTGCACTCGCGTTCGTGGCTGGGTACGCCGTGGTGCTCTTGGTCTCGGCGTGGTTGTCCGAAACACTCGGCCGAAACGGGCTATTCGCCCTTGCCGCGCTTGCGGGCTTGACCGATGTCGATCCCATTTCGCTGTCTACATTGCAGCTCTTCCGGGCCGGCGCGATTCGCGGTATTGACGCCGCCACGGCAATCACACTCGCAGTGGGAGCAAATCTGATGATGAAGACCACGCTGGTCGCCACGGTCGCGGGCGCGGCGTTGTGGAAACCGACGGCGCGCGCGTTCGCCGGTCCGTTCCTCGGCTTGGCTTGCGGTCTGGCAGCGCTCTATGCGTTCGGATGACCCGCACGCGCTTCGCGCCGGGTCCTGTATCGATGCCTGGTCGGCGGGCCGTACCGACTCTCGCGGCGACCGCACGACGTCCACGTTCGCGGCGGCGGGTTTCGGCGATTGTCGACCCAAGTCGAAGTATGATTTGGCGAATATCGACCGGATGAAAGACAACACTGCATTGCGGCGGCTTAGAGGCCGCGCTCGAGGAGCATTTCGATGACGCACGACAGAGACACCTATCTTCCGGCACGCGATTTGATCGCGCGCGCCGCCGAATACTCATCCAAGATCGAGAACTACCTTGGGCAACTGCACGGACTGAGCAGCGAATCACGCGCAGCGCTCATGCAAAATGCGTTCAACGAAGAACAGGCGAAGCTGACGTCCGCGCTCAGGCACTATGCTCATGAAGCGGCCCCGAAGATTCTGGATACGTTCGCGCAAGCCTCCATCCCGGTACCGGAGGCGTTTCCCGAACCAGTTACGCCGTTGACGCCAGACGCGCTCACGCAGTGGATGCTCGAGGTCAACCGACCCCTGATCGCGCTGTTCGCCGAGGCAGCCGATGCGGTGGAAGCCACGCCCGCCCACGATGCGTTCGACAACTTGGCGGAACTGGTGCGGCACCACGAGATGCGCATCGTGCAGGCCGCCGATGGCGCCAGCGATCTCTGAGTTTTCATCGATCCGACTGGCGCGGCGGCGGCAGCGTCGACGTGGAACAGCGAATGCTCGGCTGCGCCGACGGCGCGAAGCCGAGCACTGCGCGTTGGCTCGTCGCCTACGCCGGCGCCACCAATCGCCCAGGCCGCAGCGAAAGCGCGGCGTCCAGCAGCATACCGTCCTCGACGATCTGCGAACCGTTGACGAATACCGCGTGCACACCGGTTGGTTGATCGGCATTCAGGCGTTCGCCGTCGGCCGGGAAGTCGCGCACGCGGCGTACCGGGCCTGGGCCGATGGTGGCGGGATCGAACACCACCACGTCCGCGAACGCGCCGACGCGCAGTTCGCCACGATCGGTGAACTTGAACAGATCCGCCTGCACCTTCGTCAATTTGTTCACGGCCTGTTCCAGTGTGAGCACACCCCGGTCGCGCACCCACCCGCCCAGCAGGTCGGTGGACATCACCGCATCGCACAGCTGACCCACATGCGCGCCCGCATCGGACAGACCGAGCGTGCAGTGGTCGGAATTGAGCAGCATCGCGATGCCGTCCTCGTCATCGTTGGCGATCACTGTCTTGATGCGAAGCGCTAGGTTCGGCTCGGCCAGCGTGAGTTCCATCAGCTTGTCGAACGGCGCTACGTTCTCCTCGCTCGCGAGGTCGAGCACGCGTTTGCCTTCAGTCGCCGGATTGCTCGGCGCGTCCATGATCGCGAGGTTGTTCCAGTTCGGTGGCAAGCCGTCGCCGGCATCCCAGGCGGCCTGCGCGCGCCGGCGCCACGGCGGATCCGCATACGCGGCGCGACGTTCTTCGAGCGACTTCGGCATCAGTTCCGCGAACACGGTGCATGTGTTCAGCGTGAACGGCTCCACCATTGTCTGCGCGAACGTGAGCGGACGACACGACACCTGCGGCCAGACATTCGCACCGCGCTGGCGTCCAGCCTTGTGGGTTTCGATGCCCTTGACGTGGAAACCCTGCGGCGTGGTGAGCAGTGCGGTGTACGTGAACGGCACGCCGATCTCGGGTTGCAGGTCGTAGCAATCGGCCAGCGACAGGTTGGTTCCGCCGTTCACGCCGATCACACCCCGCCCGGTTTCGCCGACCGCCCGGCACAACTCATCGATTTCGTCCCGCTCCGCCCAGCGACTGGGGATCGGCTTGCCGTCGGCGCCAAGGTGGGTGATCGCGAAGCTGGTCGCGAATCCGGCTGCACCCTGCTCCATCGCCTCGCACACGAGGCGTTTCATCTCGGCAATCTCGCCCGCATTGGCAGGCCGTCCTGCAGCCTGATTGCCCATCACATACAACCGCAATGGCGTATGGCCGATGTACGCCGCAAAATTCAGCGCCATGCCGCGTGCACCAACCGTCTTCAGATATTCCCCGAACGTCTCGAACTCCCACGGAATACCGGCGTTCAGTGTGGCCGGATTCATGTCCTCCACCTTCTCCATCGTCGCGGCGATCAGGCCGCGGTCGGCCGGCTTCGTCGGCACGATGGTGAAGCCGCAGTTGCCGGCGACCACGGTCGTTACGCCGTGATAGCAGGACGGCGTGAGCGCCGGGTCCCAGAACACCTGCGCGTCGTAGTGGGTGTGGATGTCGATAAACCCCGGCGCGACCACGCGACCGGCGGCATCGAGGTAGCGATCGCCGGTGAGCCCTTCACCGATGGCGACCACTCGATCACCCTGGAGGGCCACGTCGGCCCGATACCCGGCAGATCCAGTGCCATCGACGACCGTGCCGCCTCGAATGACAGTGATGGTGTTGTCGGAAAGCGCGCGGCTCATATCTTTTCCCCGAAAAATCTGGTGTCTGCGTACCCCGCCGGCCAACGCCGCCTCCTCCTTGAAGGTTCCGCTGCCGTGGACGGTGCAATACGGCAGCATCTAACATTCTCTCGTCGAAGGCGAGCGGTCTGCAGGCCGGTCGAGCGGAGGTCATCGTTCCAACGACTGCGGATGTCGACCCGGATCAGAGGTTCGGTTCAATTCTGCTCCTGGCCGCCATGCAAATCAGTTGCGTACACAGATCGCCAACGGCCCAACTACGGCGCGGTGCCCATCCGGCCCAAATTAACGTTCTTGCGGAGCGCCAAAATCGCATTGCCTGTCGTCTGGCGACGCCGGATTCAGCTCACTAAACATGCTCTCCGCGTGCCAAGCACTCGAGACCGCCATCCGCAAAGAGAATCTGTCCCGTCATCTGGGAGTTCTCTGCGCTGACGCACCAGGCAAGGATGGCCGCGGCTTCCTCAGGGCGGCCCGGATATGCGCCGCGCACGGGTACCATCCGTCCCATCGCCGCCCTGTTGTCGGGATCCGACAGAACATACGCAGCAGCGGGTGTGTCGTAAAAGCCCAGTGCGACGACGTTCAACAGGATTCCGGCACCCGCCCATTGCGGTTTTCCTGCTGCGCTTCGACACCAACGCTGCAACGCATATTTCGCATTGCCATACAGATCCGCCGCGAGTGTGCTCCTCGCAGCAGCGATTGCTGCGGGTTCGTCCATATCCAAGCAAGCCTCCACGAGTGCCGGATTCGGGTGGCTCAACGATGCTACCGAGGACACTGCAACCGCACGAGGCGCAGTACTGGTCTCGAGGAGCGGCCGCAGCCCTTGCAGGGTTGCGACTGCGCCAAAAAAGTTCAGCGAAAGGCTGGTCTCTGGCGGCCCACCTCCGGCATTGGCAATGACCGCATCGACCCTACCGCCCGACAGGCGCATCACGCCGTCGACCATGGCCGCACGCCCCACTGATGTCGTTAGATCGCCAATCACGTCCGCACGATGGAGATCGCAAGCAATGACCCGGCTTCCTCGTTCTCGAAGATAGGCGGCAGTCGCTGCACCTATGCCGGAGGCGGCCCCGGTGACGACACAGGTTCGATCCATGTCTGGTCTCCTATAGCAACGCCGCGATCGCTTCCGGCGTCCAGGTAAATATGATTTACCACTGCAAAGAAACGTTTCTGCCGCGCCTCGTGGGTGACTCCAAATGGCATGACTTCGTTCAAGATCGGGTTGCGACACTCATGAGTCTTCGATGAACCCGTGTCCGCCGAAATGCGTCAGCAGCAGCCGGGATCAGAACGTCCGTCATCGCGGACCTCCGTTTCCTGAGCCCGGTCTTCAGCCAGCATGGCCAGTCGTTCTCAGCGCGCGTTCGTGGATAGGAACGTCAGCAGTTGCGTTTCAATGGTTTCCGCAACACCCGGCACGTACAACACCGTCAGCGCAACGACGACGGCGACCACTACACACAGAATCAGATAGTTCCTGGCTTTCATAGTCGATTCCCGCGCGGCGCCAGCTCGAATACCCAGACATTACCCGCCTCGATGTCCTGTCGCGTCGCCGGCGCGCCGTATTTGGCCGTCATCGCTGCCGCCACTCCGTCCAACGCCGGGCCTTCTTTGATCCGCACCAGCTTTCGCTCGTAACGCGTGCCGTTGATGCGGACGACCGCCAGGCCGTCACCTGCATCAGCCTGCACCGCCCAGTGCTTCCATAATCTGCCGAGAAAAGAACTCATGTAACCCGATGCGATGTAGATCCTGCCGTTGCTCTGCAAGATCCAGATCAGTCGCGAGCTGACAGGATCGTCGAGTTGCAATTCGACAGTCCGTATCTGATCTGTAAAGCGCCAGTCCGGCTCCGGCCCGGCGTACAGGTCTCCGGATACCAGCTTGCCGCCGGGAAAGAGGATCGACGGGCCATCAGCGTTGCGATACTCATAGCGCAGCGTGCCGAGCGCCACTGCGGGGATCAGCAGCAGGATGCCCAAAACCTGGCTGGTTACCGTCAATAGCTTCATGGCCTCGTCTCCAATTCACCGGAACTTCGCCTTCTTTTCGCATGCGCGCGAAGCTCGAACCGTCGTCGCGTGTCCGCCGACGCCCCCGGTCCGGGCACTGCGCGCAGATCGCCAAACCTCAGCGTAACACCGTCGCGGTTGGTTACCCGCATGCGCGGAATGCGATGGCCCGTTTTACGATCGCGAACGATCAGAGGCTCGTTGCCGCGTCCGAACACCCACTCGTCCGACCATTCCCGCATCGCAGTCAGCACCGGCAACAGCGCCTCACCTTTTTTCGTGAGCTGATATTCGAAGCGCGCGCCCATGGTGACGACGTCGACGCGCTCGAAAATGTCGTGCTCGACCAGTCGCTGCAGGCGCGCCGACAGGATGTTCTTGGAAATACCCAAGCTGCTTTCGAATTCACCGAAGCGGCGCGCGCCGAAGAAGGCGTCGCGCACGATCAGCAACGTCCACCAATCGCCAAGCGCTTCCAGCGCCTGGGCAACGCCGCGGTTCATGTCGTCAAAACGTTTGCGACCCATAAGAACGCTCGCCTTCTCAGTGATTCCACCATGGACGATCGGAAAACGCCCGCATGTCGAGTTCGTGCGTCCACGTGGATCGGTGCTGCTGTGCGAGGTGCACATAAGTGTCCGCGATCTTCGTTGGAAGCATCAGCCCATCATGTTCGTTACCGCGAGTTTCCCTCAACTGTTGGAAGCGCTCCGGGCCGAACATTTTTCCCAATGTGTCGGGGGCATCCACCGCACCGTCGATGACGATGTGCGCGACGTGAATGCCTTTCGACGCGAACTCAGCGTTCAGCGACTGGCACAGCATCCGTCGACCGGCCATCGCAGCCGCCGAACGTGCCGATGCGCCAGCCCATCTCGAATGCCTTGGCAGACGTGTCCTTCAGCGCGCGATCGCCAATCTGGGCACCGAGATTGTAGACGACAACTTCGATTGGACCGATATCGGCTTCGATCGCGGCTACTCGATCTTCGATCGTGCCTGGCTCGACGGCATTGAGCAAATGTCCGGTTGCCGAGCCTCCATCGTCCTCGATCGCGTTCACCAACCAGTTCAACCCGTCCAGATCACTGCGCCGACACAGACACGCGTGATATCCCTCTTGGGCGAACCGCCGGCCGACCGTCCCGCCAATGCCAGCGCCAGCGCCCATAACCAGACAGACAGGCTTCATGTTCGATCACTCCTCCGACGGTTCGTGTGCGGAGCGTCCGCACAATCTGGTTGCATAAAACCACCATTAGCGCGAGTTGCGCGAGGCTCTTCACGACGCACGGCATGCGAGTCGGCATCGCCGCCAGAAGTCCGGACAAACCGGTGTTGGAAACGTTGGAGAACGAACCCGACGCCAACGGGGCGAAGGGCACGATCATCTTCACCAACGCAAGCGCCGCGCTCAAAGGCTTTCCAATGAGCGGCGCCTTCGCGATGGCATGTCACGCCAAGTCTGGGCTTGCTCATAGCATGGCGAGGGAACTGATGCCCGAAGGCATCCACATCGCAAACGTACCGATCGATGCCGCGATTGGCTGGACCCAGGAAGACGGAACGCGCGCGCATCGGCCCGCGGGAACCGCCGTCGATGACAACATGGCCGATCCGGATCGCATTGCTGAGACCTATCTGCAGCTGCATCGGCAGCATCGATCGACCTGGGCATTCGAAGTCGTGCTGCAGCCATGGGCCGAAAAATGGTGAGTTCTGCGCTACTGCGAAGCTGCAGGATTTTTGCAGAAGCCATCGAACGCTTCCTGCGTTTTCTCCAGACCGTGCTTCTCAGCAAGCTCCCACGGGCGTTCGCACTGGTTGGTATCGGCACACCACGAATATCCCGCCGATGTGATGCACCCGTGCGCATCTCGGCTCGACCCGCGTGCGGAGATCGCCGGCGACGGCGAGGCGCACCCGCCTACGCCCAGGCACGCAATCAAGCCGACGACCAACCAATTCTTCAACGCAGATAGCCCTCTCGCTTCGATTCGGAACGACAGCGGCGCCTGCGAACGGTCTACAGCAACTCCATTCCGTCCAGGCCACCGCGTTCGCGTATCTGCGCGAGCAGCGAATTGAATTCGTTGATGCCTGGCGCATAGGGGGAGTTTTGCATGTTGCCGCCGCTA
The DNA here is from genome assembly GCA_963812255.1 of uncultured Gammaproteobacteria bacterium. Lineage (GTDB taxonomy): Bacteria > Pseudomonadota > Gammaproteobacteria > Pseudomonadales > Azotimanducaceae > DATJGR01. Next base: position 1,671,940 of record CAWEUM010000005.1, read on the forward strand.
CCCGCCCCTTCACGGTTGTAGTAGCCGGGGGTGCACTGTTCGAGAAACGCCGTTGCCCCGGTACCGGCGAGCGCGACAATCTGCTCAACCCACGCCTGTTCCGCCTCGGCGGTCACCTCCACCACTTGCTTACCGCGTCGTTTGACCTCGTTGATGATGTAGGCGACGTGCACCGCCTGATCGTCGAACATGGCGGTCATGTTTGGCGAGAGTCCGTTCTGGTTGATACCGATGGTGAACCAGTTCGGAAAGCCATGACTGCACAGACCGTGTAGCGTCCTGAATCCATCTGCCCAGTGATCGTACAGCGATTGGCCGTTGCGTCCGATCGTGTCGAAGTCGACGCGTCGATGCGCAGACGTCGTGATCTCGAAGCCGGTCGAATAGATGATGCAGTCCACTTCATAGGCGACGCCGTTTGCCACGACCGCGTTCTCGGTAATCCGTTCAACGCCCTTGGTGTCGGAAACGTCAACGAGCTTCACGTTCGGACGATTGAACGTATCGAGATATTCATCGTTGAACGTCGGGCGTTTGCAGAACTGCCGGTACCACGGCTTGAGTCCTTCCGCTGCATCCGGCTTGGCGACCGTCTCGTCAACGCGGGCGCGGATCTCGTTCATCTTCTGGAAGTCTGCGATCTCGGATCGCAGCGTGATTTCTTCCATGTCGAGATCGCCCGCGTCCTGGCGCCTGTTCATCAATGCAATGCCGATGCGGCGGGCGATGTCCGTCCAGCCGTCGGCGACGAGGTCCTCCGTGAAGTTCTGTCCGGTGAGCACCGCGGCAAAGTTCTCACGACGCGCGCGCTGCCAACCGGGTTCGAGTTCGCTGTACCAGTTCGCATCGGTCGGTCGATTGCCGCGTAGATCGACCGAAGAAGGCGTGCGCTGGAAGACATACAACTCTTTGGCGTGTTTTCCGAGGAAGGGTACGCACTGAATCGCCGTCGCGCCGGTCCCGATAATGGCCACGCGCTTGTCGGCGAGCTTGGTGAGGCCGCCATTGTGATCACCGCCGGTATAGTCGTAATCCCATCGCGAGGTATGAAACGTATGACCTTTGAAATCACGGATGCCGGGAATACCCGGTAACTTCGGACGGTTTGCCGGCCCCGTCGCCTGGATGACGAACTGCGCGCGGATGTTGTCGTTGCGATGCGTCGAGATTCGCCAGCGCCGCTCATCGTCCAACCATTTCACTTCGGTGACCCGGGTCTGGAAGATGGCGTTGTCGTATAGGCCGAAATAGTTGCCGACGCGCTGCGTGTGCGCGTAGATCTCCGGCGCAAACGAGTATTTCTCCTTCGGCATGTAGCCCGTTTCCTCCAACAGCGGCAGGTAGCAGTACGACTCGATGTCGCATTGGGCACCCGGATAGCGGTTCCAGTACCAGGTACCGCCGAAGTCACCGCCGGATTCGATGATGCGGAAGTTGGTGATGCCACGCTCCTTCAGTCGAGCGGCTGTCATCAGGCCGCTGAAGCCGGCTCCGATGACGATGACGTCGACTTCCAGTTCGAGCGGCTCGCGCTCGTAGTCCGGATCCACGTAAGGATCATCGTGTGCGTAGTGCGCAAACTCGGCGGTTGCTTCCAGATACTGATTCTCGCCGTCCTCACGAAGCCGCTTGTTGCGCTCGCGCCGGTATTTCTCACGCAGCGCGCCCGGGTCGAAGTCCAGGTCCGGAAACAAGTTGTGCAGTCGTTCGCGTTCGCTAGCCATGTCGGTCGCCTCCACCGCCAAGTGATCAACTCAATTGCATTAAACTGAAAAGTGATTCAGTATTCAAGCATGCCGGACACAGCCACTCAAACCCGGAACGCCAGCCGCGGTCAGTACGCCCGCTCCGAAGACACACGAGCGCGCATTCTGGATGCGGCGTTGGCCGAAGCCCGAAAGTCCGGTTTCCACAACACGTCGGTGGCGAAGATCGCGGCACGCGCCGAAGTTGCGGTCGGCATTCTGAATTATCACTTCGGCAGCAAGCGGGAGCTGCTGCGTGAGCTGATGGCATCCCAGGCCGGCGAGTTCATCTCGCAACTGACGGAAGCGACCAACACAGAGAGTTTCTTCGACTATGAACAGCGGATCCTAACGATCTACCTGACGTTTCTGCACGCCAACCCGAACTATGTCCGATTGACCGAAGAAGTCCGCCTGCACGACCCTGATCTGTATCAGGAAGGCACCCAAGCCAACATCGAGCACATTTGCGGCCGAATCCGGCGCGGCATGCAGCGCGGCGACCTCCGCGCAATGAACAGCAAGACGGTCCGCGCCCAGGCACACTTCATGCTCGGCACGCTGACCTTTCTCGACCGATTTCTGGAAGACGAACACTACCCCGGCGACGCCTCGACGGTGACGTCGTTCATCAATTCTCTGCGCGGCGCGATGGCGCCATAGAACAACCCATTCAAACGAGGACTGACCCACCATGAGCCAGACTGCAACCGAACTGTCTTCCGACGTGTCGTTTGACGCAGACGCATTGCGCGAACGGTATCGCATCGAACGCGAAAAGCGTCTGCGTGCCGACGGCAACGAGCAATACGTGGAGATGACCGGCGAGTACGCCAGGTATCTCGAGGACCCGTACGTCACCGAGAAGATCGAACGCGATCCGGTTACTGACGAGGTAGATGTGGTTCTCATCGGCGGCGGATTCGGCGGATTGCAGGCCGGCGCGAGGCTGCGCGATGCCGGTGTGAACGACATCCGCATCATCGAGAAAGGCGCCGACTTCGGCGGCACGTGGTACTGGAACCGCTATCCGGGCGCACAGTGCGATATCGAGTCGTACTGTTACCTGCCGCTGCTCGAGGAACTGAACTACGTGCCGCAGGAAAAATACGCCTACGCCCGCGAAATCCTCTTCCACAGCTCGAACATCGGCAAACACTTCAATCTGTACGACAGCGCGCTGTTTCAAACCGAAGTGACCGGCCTCGCGTGGGACGACGCAAGCGCCCGCTGGATCGTATCCACCAATCGCGGCGATGCGATCAAGGCGCGCTTCGTATCGATGGCGAACGGCCCGTTGCACCGGCCGAAACTGCCTGGCATTGAAGGTATCCGAAGCTTCAAAGGCCACACCTTCCATACCAGCCGCTGGGACTACGACTACACCGGCGGCGGACCCGATGGCGGCCTCGACAAACTGCACGACAAACGCGTCGCGATCATCGGCACCGGAGCCACCGCCATCCAGTGCGTGCCGTTCCTCGGCGAGACCGCGAAGCAGTTGTACGTGGTGCAACGTACGCCGTCGTCCGTCGACGTGCGCGGCAACTCTCCGACCGATCCGCAGTGGGCGAAAAGCCTTACACCTGGCTGGCAGAGAGAGCGCATGGAAAATTTCAACGCACTGGTATCCGGTGTGCCGCAGGAGCGGGATCTGGTGGCGGACGGTTGGACCGACCTGATCGGCAAGATCATTCACCAGTTCCGCAAAGCCAACGGCGATTCCAACATGAGCCCGGAACAGCTGATGGAGATGGCGAACTTCGAAAAGATGGAAGAGATTCGCGCCCGAGTCGATTCGTTAGTAGACGATCCGGAGATCGCGGAAAAGCTGAAGCCGTACTATCAGATGTTCTGTAAACGCCCGACCTTCAACGACGACTTCCTGCCGACGTTCAACCGCCCCAACGTCCAGTTGGTGGATACCGACGGCAAAGGGGTCGAACGCATTACGGAGAAGGGTCTCATCGTGAATGGCGTCGAGTACGAAGTGGATTGCATCATCTTCAGTACCGGCTTCGAAGTCGGCACGAGTTATACGCGCCGTTCCGGCTACGACGTGATCGGCCGCGATGGAATCGCGCTCAGCGACCACTGGCGCGACGGTACGCGTACGTTGCACGGCATGGGCAGTCATGGCTTTCCGAACCTGTTCATCATGAATACGTCCCAGGGGGGGTTCACGGCCAACTTCCCGCATCTGCTCGATGAGAGCGCCGTGCATCAGGCGCACATCATCGCGACCGCGCTCGAGGCGGGTTACAAGACTGTGGAAGTTACGCCGGAAGCCGAAGCTGCTTGGGTGAACACTATTGTCGAGCTGGCATTGGGCGGTCCGCTCGGAGGACTCGGTGGAGCGAGTTGCACACCGGGTTACTACAACAACGAAGGCCAGCCAAATCCCTTGGCGAAACAGTCGTCTCCATACGGCGGCGGTTCGATCCGCTTCTTCAAACTGCTGAAAGAATGGCGCGAAGACGGCAAGTTCGAAGGGTTGCAGTTCAGCGCCTGACGACCGTACCGGGCTGAGGAGGATGGTGATGCTGCATGTACCAGTCCGCTCCTCGCCCGGTCTTCCGCACGATGGCAGCGGGCTCCCGGCACCTTGGCGACTAGCCTGAGAACATCTGCGTGCGCCCGCCATCTACCACCAGATCGTGGCCGTTGACGAAGCTGCCTTCGTCGCTCGCCAGATACAATGCCGCGGCAGCGATATCCTGCGCCAGACCCGCCCTTGGTAACGGAGTGGCCCTGGCCAGATTCGCCTTGAGCTTCTCCAGCTTTCTCGCGTTGTCCTCATCGGACAAGGTGTTTGCTCGCGCCGAGCCGCCCCAGAATATCGGAGTTGCAATGGCCCCTGGCGAGATCGCGTTGACGCGGATGGCCGAAGGCCCAAGTTCGACGCTGGCAAGGCGCGTGTAGTGAGACACCGCAGCCTTCAAGACGGAGTACAGGATATTTCCCTGGTTGTAGCGGATCGCGGCGACGCTCGAACAATTGATGATCACCCCGCCACCACGGCTCTTCATCGGCTCGATCGCGTGTTTGATGCCGAGGATTACGCTGGACAGCAAAAGGCGCACACCATAGTCGATTTGTTCTGAAGTGATGTCCTGCAGGGCGCCAACCGTGGGACCACCTGCGTTGTTGAACAGGATATCCAGGTCGCCGAACCGATCATTCGCCATGTCAATCGCCGCCCGAATATCTGATTCCTGCGTCACGTCGCCATGGCAATACAGGGCCCCTTTACCAAATTGTTGGGCCAGCGCTGCGCCCTTCTCTTGCGAACGCCCGGTCAGCACCACCGCGGCGCCTTCCTTTACAAAGAGCTCGGCGGTGGCCGCCCCGATCCCGCTGGTGCCGCCGGTGATCACAGCTACCTTTCCCGCCAGTCTGTTCGTCATGGTCTTCTCCTGTCCGCGATGTCGTATGGTCTACCCGCTTTTGTCTCACCCAAAGCGATGTTCGATGGGTGTTTGCGTGCCACAATAGTGCGTGATTCTGAACCACTCGGATTCAAAGGAACTCACTGTGACCGACCCCACTTCATACACACCGCCGACAGTTTGGAAATGGGACGCTGAAAGCGGTGGGCGCTTTGCCAACATCAATCGTCCGATCGCCGGGTCAACCCACGACAAGGACTTGCCCGTCGGGAAGCACCCGCTTCAGCTCTATTCGCTCGCGACACCCAACGGCGTAAAGGTGACCGTGCTGCTCGAAGAACTGCTTGCCATCGGCAAACGAGAGGCCGAGTACGACGCCTGGCTCATCAACATCGGTGAAGGCGATCAGTTCGGCAGCGGCTTCGTCGCAATCAATCCCAACTCCAAAATCCCCGCGTTGGCCGACCACAGCACATCGCCGCCAACCCGCGTCTTCGAGTCGGGCGCGATCCTGGTCTACCTGGCCGAAAAGTTCGGCGCCTTTCTACCCAAGGCGCCATCAGCCCGCGCGGAATGTCTATCGTGGCTGTTCTGGCAGATGGGCAGCGCGCCATACCTCGGCGGCGGCTTCGGCCATTTCTATGCCTACGCGCCCGAGAAGTTGGAATACCCGATCAATCGCTACACGATGGAAGTGAAGCGCCAACTCGATGTGCTCGATCGAAACCTGGCGCAGCGACGCTTCCTGGGAGGTGACGAATACACGATCGCCGACATCGCGACCTATCCCTGGTACGGCGCTGCGGTGCTGCACAACATCTACGATGCCGATGTGTTCCTCGACGCGAAGTCCTACGGCAACGTCGTACGTTGGGCGACGGAGATTGAACAACGGCCCGCCGTGCAACGCGGTCGCCGCGTCAACAAGCCTTGGGGGCCCGAAGAGCTGCGCGTACCGGAGCGGCACGATTCGAGCGATCTTGGCGCATGATCTGAGTCGGCTGTTCACTCCGCCCGGCGCGACTGTCCAACGGAAACTACGCGGCAATTGCCGCCGCCCGCGATCCCCGGACCCCAGTCGGCCGGAGCTTCTGGCGCTGGTTTGTTAGCAACACGAACAGATTGATGGCCAACACCGTGCGGTCAACGGCCTTCCAAAACCGGGTTTAGTGCAGCTAAACTCGCCATCGGCCGCTGCGTCCGTTTAGACCGCCATCCGCGAGGAGGTGGATCGGCGCAACGGTGATGGCTCTACTTCAATAACGGACTTGATCCACGCTCTGCGGACAGGTACCGGATCGGCATCCCCTGCGGGTCGGCTCCTGTGCGCGCGTGATCGGAGGCTACTCCTATGAACGTGCTCGACTTCGCGACGCGCAAACACGCCCATACGCGGCTCTCGATGGTGACCTGCTACGACCATTGGTCCGCGCGCATTCTGGACGCAACCCCGATCGACTGTCTGCTCGTGGGCGACAGTGTCGCGATGGTGGTGCACGGCTTCGAGTCGACCGTGCACGCGGATGTGGAGATGATCGCGCTGCACACCCGCGCCGTCGCGCGCGGTGCACCGAAAAAATTCATCGTCGCCGATGTGCCGTTCCTCGCTGCGCGCAAAGGACTTGTGCCGGCGATGGACGCGGTGCAACGCCTCATGCAGGCCGGTGCCCATGCGGTGAAGATCGAAGGCGCCGCAGGGCAACTCGACGTGATGGCGCACATCGCCGAGTCGGGCGTGCCGGTGATGGGTCATCTCGGATTGACGCCTCAATCGGTGCACGGTTTCGGCGGTCATCGCGTGCAGGGGCGCGATCCTGTCGCGGCGTCACGGATCATCGACGACGCCCGACGCCTCGCCGAAGCGGGTTGCTTTGCATTGGTGCTCGAGTGCGTGCCGGCACCGCTGGCGCGCGAAATCACGCAACGCATCGACATACCGACCATCGGCATCGGCGCCGGCGACGGTACCGACGGCCAGGTTCTGGTGTTGCATGACCTGTTGGGATTGCAGGTCGGCTTCAAACCCAAGTTCGTGCGCCACTACTGCAAGGGGGCGGAGTTCGTCACCGACGCGGTGGCGCGCTTCCACGCGGATGTGGTCGACGGACGCTACCCACGCTGCAGCGAGGCCTATGCATGAAGGTCATCGACGCGTTGGCGCAGTGGCGCGCGCTGCGGACATCGTTGACGGGGCGCATCGGGTTCGTCCCGACGATGGGGGCGCTGCACGCCGGACATGCATCGCTGGTGCGAAGCGCGCGGCAGCAGAACGACATCGTGGTGGCAAGCATTTATGTGAACCCCACGCAGTTCGATCAATCGAGCGATCTCGCCGCGTATCCGACGCCGCTGGGCGCGGACCTCGCGATGTTACGGCAACTCGGCGTCGACTACGTATTGACGCCGACCTACGACGAGATCTATGCAGACGGGTTTCGCTTTCGCATCGAGGAGACCGCGTTATCGCGAGAACTCTGCGGCGCGCACCGGGCCGGACATTTCACCGGCGTGATGACGGTGGTGATGAAGTTGCTCAATCTGGTGCGCGCCGACAAGGCGTACTTCGGCGAGAAAGACTATCAGCAGTACTTGCTGATTCGCGACATGGCCGCGGCGTTCTTCCTCGACACCACGATCGTGCCGTGTCCGATCGTTCGCGAAGCCGACGGGTTGGCGCTGAGTTCGCGCAACGTGCGGCTCGATCCAGACGCGCGACGCGTTGCGCCACAGCTTTATCGAATCCTCTCCAGCTCGCACTGTGACCAACACGCCGAAGCGCAACTGCGATCGGCCGGATTCGACGTGGACTATGTGGTCACAACGCGCGGCCGGCGCCTCGGTGCAGTGCGCGTCAGCACCACCGACGGTGCCGTACGGTTGATCGACAACGTGGCGGTCGCATCATGATGTTGTGTCTGGATGTCGGCAACACGCAACTCTACGGCGGGGTGTTCGACGGCGACGATCTGGTGATGCAGTTCCGGCGTTCGACGGCCGCGCGAGGATCCTCGGACGAACTCGGCCTGTTCCTGCGCAGCGTGCTGCGCGAGAACGATGTCGATCCGCGCGCGATCGACGAAATCGTCATGTGTTCGGTGGTCCCGGACTATGTCTACTCGCTGCGCGCGTGCTGCGAGAAGTACTTTCGCGTCGAGCCGTTGGTATTGCGGCCCGGCGTGCGCACCGGCCTGCACATTCGCTACAAGGAACCCAAGGAGGTCGGCGGAGATCGCATCGCGGACGCAGTGGGCGCTCTGCACCTGTTTCCCGGCCACAACCTCATCATCGCCGACTTCGGCACCGCGACCACGCTGGCGGCCGTTTCGCGCGACCGGGAATTTCTCGGCGGCGCGATTCTGCCCGGCGTACGACTGGCGATGGAGGCGCTCGAAGAGAAGACCGCCGCTCTACCCAACGTGGAAATCGTACCGGTCGAGACCGCACTGGGCCGCTCTACGATCGAAAGCATTCAGAGCGGACTGTTCTTCAGCAACGTCGGCATGATCAAAGAATTGACGCAGCGTCTCGCTGCAGAAGCGTTCTCCGGCGAAGCGTCGCTCACCGTTGCGACGGGCGGCTTCTCCCAGGTTTTCGCACGCGCCGGTCTGTTCGATCATCTGGTACGCGAACTGATTCTCACGGGCCTGCGCGAAATTGCGAAGATGAATCGGGGGCGAGCGGCGTGAAGACCGGCTTGATCACGTCACGTCGCGACGCAAGTGAACATCGACACTGTCTTTATCATACACGCGAAATCCGTGGCGCAGATAGAAACTCGAGGCGCCGATCCACTCGGGTTGTGTCCGCGCTTCGAGAATCGCGAGCCCATGCGTTTGCGCATACTGGACGCAATGACGAAGCAACGCCGATGCGACACCCCGGCGGCGTTGGTTCTTAGCCACCGAGACCCGCGCGAGCCGTCCACACGGCGGGTCAATGAGCATGCCCGTCGTCCCCACGAGTCGCCCTGAGAACTCCGCCACGAAGAATGCGTGACCGCGTGCGGCATACGATGTTTCGATATCGATCAGATCGGGATTTGCGCCGCGATCAATATGGCCGAAGTGTTCACCCAATCCGGCTTCGATGAGACTCCGCGCCGCGACCTGGTCACACCGGCGAAACGATCGGATATGCAGCATCGATGCCCCAACCAAGACCTCACCTCAATCGGATTCTCTCAGCGCTACGTCTGCAGTCCATCGGTACCAACCTCGCGCGTTCATCGCGAAGAAGACGGCATTCGCAACCATCATCGCGATGCTGCCTGTCAGTATGCCAACGATCACCCAGCACGTGTTGCCACACATCATCGCGGCAAAACCGGAGCGGGATTTGTTGCCGAGTTTGAGGATCGCGACAAACGTCAATGCCATTGCAATCCAATCGACGCCGAAGTACTTGAACGCGAGGGGGATATCCATGCTATTGCTCGTTGGGAGACTGCTCGTTGGCGTTACGAAAGCGTGATTCGCCGCGCCGTTTAGATTTTACAAACATTGCGCGTTCGACGAGTTGCACATTGCGACCTTCGAAGTTGAACGCCGTTCAGCCGCGCCGCATATGCAAACGATTCAGCATCGCGCTGATGCATTCGCAATCGGTCGACCGACGCGCGCCTGTATGGTGCTCCCATGGACATCGAAGAAGTTCGCTCTGCATACGACAGCGTGGCCAGCCAGTACCACACCCGGTTGCGTGAAGAGCTGCGGCACAAGCCTTTCGATTGCGAATGGCTCGATTGGTTTGCGGCACAGCTCGATTCGGACGATCGCGCCGTCGAGGTGGGTTGCGGAGACGGCCACGTGGCGGCATATCTCGCAGGTCGGGGCGTTCGCGTCGAGGGTTTGGACGTGTCTAGCGATATGATCGCGGTCGCGCGCAACGCCTATCCCGGACTGCGTTTCAGCGTCGGTGACATGCGCGAACTCCCTTTCGTCGGCGCCGGTGTCAGCGCAATCGTATCGTTCTATTCCATCGTCAACCTGGAAGAACGCGACTGCGCCGCTGCGTTCGACGAATTCCACCGCGTGATTCGCCGCGGCGGTCTTGCGACGGTGGCCTTCCACTGCGGCGACGAGCGGCTGCGTGTCGAAAACTGGTGGGGAACCAGCGCGTGCCTGAACTTCGTCCTGCACCCCGTAGATCGCATCTGCGAGCAACTCTCCAATGTGGGATTCGAGATCATTCGTCGCGAACTGCGCGCGCCTTATGGCATCGACGTCGAAGCGCAGACCAACAGAGCCTATATCGCAGCCAGACCAATGGCGCATCACCGCACGCACCTTTGTTAGCACCACACAAGCCGACGAAGTCTTCAGGAACAGGCTGTTCTGCAATTCGTCAAAACCCGAAATCTTCCTTCGGGATATGTTTCGCCTTGGTGCACTCCAACCTGAAATCGTACGGAACTTCGTCGGCACAGTCCGGCCACTTGTCCGTGGTCATCCAGAACTCCACCAGCCCGAGCCGCGCGCACAGGCGTGCGAAGCGTGGGTCGTTGCGCAGTTCTGGCATATCCGCCTGAAACATCAGCGAGGTACGGTACCGGTCCGGACCCATGATGTCGTCGTTCGTTCCGGCCGGTCCCAGACGAGCGGACTCGGCCGCGCGGTAGGCTTCCTCGATGAGACCGAGGTGCGCGCAATACACCAGGCGCGATACATCGACGCACCCGGTCTTCGCGATATGGGCGTCAAGAGCGCGCTGCCAACCGCTGATATTCTCGAGTGTCGGGTCGCGCTTGGCGCGAATGAACGGCAGACCCTCCTCGAACTCACGCAACTGGCGCTTCGCCGCAAGCGCCAGCAATCGGTCGACCGCTGCCCAATCCCGCTGGAAGGCGTAAGCGCGCAGCAGGCTCGAGACGGGAAAGCTCATATCGGGCATCCGATTCACGAGATCTTCATACACGGGCACCGCCTCCGCGACGCGTCCGGCAGCCATCCTCGCCAGCGCGACGAGGTTTGCGGACATTGGGTCCAGCGCGTCCAATCGATAGCTGCGCTCCGTCTCCTCCAAACTTTCGCGAATTCGACCCATCGTCCGCAGATACCAGCCGACGTATCGACGCCCGTCGCCCCCACCCGAGGGCAATCTAATCCGCTCCAGGATTGCGTCTGCCTCGAGGAATTGTCCGAACGGCGCGATCACGAGCAGCTGCGCGACCATCGCGTCGATGTTCTGCGGATCGAGTGCCAATGCGTGCTTTGCCTCGCGTTCTACCTGCGCAGCAATCGTGGCGCGCTCGGCAAATGGCTGATAGGAATTCAGCCAGGCCCGCAAGTAGGCGAGCCGTCCCCAGGCCTCGGTGAAATGCGGCGCGCGCCGGGTAACCACCTCCAACAGCTCCATATTGGTGCGCAGTTCCGCTGGTGCGTAGGTTTTCGGGCTGGCCCGCAGATACAGGTCATACACCGCCGGGTCAATTGGATTCGTCGCGAAGCAGGAAAACGTCTGATTGAGCGCGCCCGCGATGCTTTCTGAAATTTCGTCCTGAACCGCGAAGATGTCGGTGAGACTGCGGTCGTAGCGGTCGGACCACAGCGTCGTCCGTGATGCAGCTTCCACTAGGTGCGCATTGATGCGCACGCGATCGAGCGCGCGTCGGATCGAACCGTCGAGCACGTGGGAGCAATTGAGATGCTGTGCTGCGTCGGCTTTGCGTTCCCCGCGAAACTGGAAGCTCGACGCACGGCCGATCACTTTGAGCTGCGCCCCTCGCGACAGCCGCGCGATGATCTCCTCGCTGACTCCATCGGAGAAGAACTGCATTTCCGGGTCGCTCGACAGATTGTCGAACGCGAGCACCGCGAGAATCACGTCGGCTGCGGTAACGACGCGCTCACGCGATCCGCCCTCGTTGTCTGCGCGATGCGCCTTTTCCGAATCCGGCGGCGGCGTCGGGTCCAACTGCCCCGATGCAGCGACCTCGCACACCTCGACCGGATCCTCGACCCCGGCGAGGCGATAGTGCCCATGCACCACCCAACGCAGCAGCGCCGAATCTTCCATCCCCACCGCAGCGCGCCGTGCGAAGTCGTATGCTGCACGCGTGAGTAGAATACGCCCGTCGCCGGCGAGCGACATCACCCGCGCCGCAATCGCCTTGGCCAGTCCCTCCACTTCCAATGGCTTTGCACCACGCGCGACATCTTCCGGCGAATTCGCGCGCAGCACGACTTCGCCCAGATGAATACCAACCCGCGATGTGACCGCCGAATGGAAAGCATCGCCAAGCACGCGCAGCTCGCCCTGATAGGCGATCGCGAAACGTACCGCTTCGATCGGCCGTTCGAACAGCAGCAGGAAGCCATCGCTCTTGTCGACTTCCCGACCGTTGAAAGCGGCCAGCAGGTCCCGCGCGACGCGGTCGTGACGGGCCAGCAGATCGGCCGCGCTCGAATCGCCGATACGCTCCACGAGCTGCGTGCTGGCGACGAGGTCGCACAGCAGCAGCGTTCGAATCGCGGGACCGGAAGTATCGGACGTGATCGCCATCAATGAAGACATGAATGAGAGCGTTCATCACAGAGTAGAGGTTTGACGAGTTCGCCGGCAAGATTGGCAAATGGCACAACCTGTGATCACGCCCGACATTCGAACCTTCCTTGAAGGCATGCGCGTGCCGTGTGTGATTTCCACGCTACGCGCCGATGGTCATCCGATCACCTCCGCGACCTGGTATGGGTTCGTCGCCGACGACGTCGTGGTGTCGACGCCGGCGCAACGCAACAAAGCCCGTAATGTACGGCGCGACTCACGCATCTCCTTCATCGTCGATACTAAGGAGATGCCTTATCGAGGGGTCGCCATCGAAGGCATGGCGGACATCATCATGGACACCGATGGTGCGATCATCGATACGATCGTCTGCCGTTATCTCGGATCCGACGCGGCAGCACAGATGCGCGGGCGGCTCACCGACGCAGATGAGCGCGTGATTCTGCGCATCCGCCCGCAACGCGTGCGTTCGTGGGCAATCGGGTAGTTGGCCGAGCGCTTGACACGGCGACTGCGTTTCAGAATAGTCACCGCACTCAGCATTGATTCCAGTCATACGTGCCGAACAAACCGAAATCTCGGCTGAAGTCCGTACCGGTGGCTACGGAAATGACGCGTCGAGAGCGCGGCAAGGAAGAAAAGCTCGAACGCATCCGCAGCGCCGCTCACCGGCTGTTCTCGTCCCAGGGATTCGAGAACACCACCACCAAGCAGATCGCCGCCGACGCCGATATCGGCGCCGGCACTCTGTTTCTGTACGCTCCGACCAAAGAGGATCTGCTGGTGCTGATCTTCCAGGACGAAGTGGGGCGCGCGGTCGACGCAGCGTTCGATTCCATTCCAAAGAAGCCGTTACTGGCACAGATCGTTCATGTGTTCGACGCAATCACCGCGCATCACGCCAACGATCCGGCGTTGGCGCGCGTGTTCCTGAAGGAACTGCCGTTCGTGGAAGATAGCCGTCACGGCGTGACGCACTTCATGGCGGCGATGATCTCACGTCTCGCCGAACTGATAGAGCACGCGAAGACGCGCGGCGAGATCGCATCCGACGTACCCGCCAAACTACTCGCGCAGAACCTGTACAGCATCTACTTCCAGCGTTTGCAGATGCGCTTCGGCGCGCGCGTCGCAGGATTGGAGCAACCCGCACTTGCATCAGCACTCGAACTGCAACTGCGTGGCGCTCGCGCAATCGATCGAGAATCCGGCAAGGGGAAAACGCGATGATTCAGGTGACCGAACTGGGGTACATCGGCCTCGGCGTCAAGGACCTCGACGCGTGGAAGCGATTCGCACGCGACATCCTTGCGATGGAGGTGGTGGATGACGGCGAACCGGATCGGTGCTATCTGCGCATGGACTACTGGCATCACCGCTTCGTGCTGCATAGCGACACGAGCGACGATCTTGCGTATCTCGGCTTCCGGGTAGCGGGTCCCAACGAGTTCGCGCAGATGCAACGGCAACTCGACGAGGCGCACATCGCGTTTCGAATCGGCTCGGACGAACAGGCTGAACAACGCCGCGTGCTCGAAGTCCTGAAGCTCGCCGATCCCGACGGCAACCCGATCGAGATCTTTCACGGTCCGCTGGTGAAGTTCAGCCAACCGTTCCACCCGGGCCGCGGCATGCATTGACGCTTCGTCACCGGAACCGGCGGACTCGGCCACTGCATCATTCGGCAGCGCGATTCGGAAGCGGGCGTGCGGTTCTATCAAGCGCTTGGGATGCGCGGCGGCGTGGAATACAAGATCGGTGCCGGAAAACGTTCGCTGCAACTGACCTTCATGCATTGCAACGATCGCGATCACTCGGTCGCATGGGGCATCGGTTCACCGGACAAACGGCTCAATCACGTGATGATCGAAGTCGATAGTCTCGATGACGTCGGACTCACACACGATGCGGTGCGGCGCGCCAAGATTCCCGTGCACATCCAACTCGGCAAACACTCCAACGACCACATGTACTCGTTCTACATGCAGAGTCCTTCGGGATGGATGGTGGAGTACGGCTTCGGGGCGCGACCGGCAACGCATCAGTCCGAGTACTACACCGAAGATTTCTTCGCCCACGCGCCCGAGTCAGGCGGTTTCTGATCCACTACTCGAATCGTCTCGCCAGATCGTCTCCGCCGCGTGGCGTCGGCCCAAGCCCTCGAACACCGAAGCCACCATCGTGATTGAGCACCGTGCCGGTGGCCGGCGCGTTGTCCTCGCGCGACGCAAAGAACACATAGGCGCCAGCGTATTCGGCAGGTGTGGGTATCCGGCCAATCGGCACGAAGCCGGGCGCGCCCTCCGCCATCGCCCGACCGGGAAATTCCCGATTCTCCATGCCGAGGCTAACGGGGCCTTTGAGGTGCGTGGCGATCGCTCCGGGCGCGACGCCGTTGACGCGAACATGCGGCGCCAACTCGAAGGCGAGCTGACGGATCAGCCCCACCACCGCATGCTTGGTGGCGGTGTACAGCACACCACCCCCGCTGGGCCAGAATCCAGCATTCGAGACGGTGTAGACCAGCGATCCTTCTGATTTCACCAGACAACGAAGCGCCGCTTTGGCCAGCATGATGTAGCCGAGTACGTTGATCCGAAACAATTCGTCGAACGCGGCATCGATCCTTTCTGCCGGCAGATCCACGAGCGAGATCGAGTAGTCCCAGATTCCGGCATTGCCGATGGCGCAGTCGAGGCGACCGAAGCGATCGATGCAAGCGGCCACCGCCCGTGCATTGTCCGAATACGAGCGCACATCGCCCACCACACAGGTGATCCGGTCGGCGAATTGGGTCCGTAGCGCTCGGCAACCGTCTTCGGAGCGGTCGAGGACACCCAGATTGGCGCCTTCTGCAATGAAGCGCTCGACGATGGCCAGTCCCAGACCGGACGCACCGCCCGTTACGAGCACCGTTTGATTTGTGAGTCTGTTCATGGCTTCAGAATAGATTGCTCATGTTCTGCGCGAGGATGACCGTCTGGTCGAGATAGATGTAGCGGCGTGCCAGCTTCAATGCGCCGCTCTCACGGCGCAGCAGATCCTCGCGGCGGCCGATCCAAGAGTCCTCTTCGCTGTTGAGGCGCGTGCGATACAGGTGGAAATTCAGCGCGACGAGAATGTCGTTACCGTCGACACTCAGCACGCGCATGTTGCCGACGGTGTGGCGCGTGCGCGACGGCGGGTCTTCGGCCCATGCACGACCGATCTGCAGCCGCTGTATGCGCAACCCGAGTGTGTGTTTGTCGTCATCGAAAAACGCCATGCCGCCAGGCTTCGTAAATTCGTTGTCGATCTCCTTCGCGGTGGTCGTTCGGCGGATCGGCATCCAGTAATGAATGTCGTCCGTACACAGGGCCAACCATTCGTCCAAGCGGCGTTCGTCGAGCAGACTGGCTTCGCGGTAAAGAAATTCCTGAACCTCGAACGTCAGCAGCATGCGCTGCTGCAGGTCGAGGTCCTCGTACGCGGACATCAGACGGTGCCGCTGGGAGCTGGTGAATGGTTGGCCATCAGCTCCTGCCAGTTGTCCGCCTGCATCCACTCCTGCCACGACTGATAGGTCCAGCGTTGGCCGTGTTCGTTGACCACCGTTTCGATGCGGCTTTGTCCCGACGGGTCCTGCTCGACGCGGTCGCGACCTCGTCCCATTGCGTAGTTCAGCGGCAGCGTGCGTGCGAATGCACCCATCGCGCCGCGCGTGGAGTGGCTCCAGTTTTCGCCGTCGTCCTGTTCGAGTAAACCGGCCGGACCGAAGACGTGGTTCGCCATGTAGATCGAAAATTTGCGCTGCTCGGGCGGCATTTCTTTCGGCAACAGCGTGAACCACCAGAGCTCCGTCTCGAATGGACCGCGCGGAATCCGCAGACACACCTGATTGAACTGCGTCACCCACAAGTTCGGAAAGATGTTCGGATGGCCGAAGGAGCGCGAGCCGACCGGGCCAAGCTGATCGCGAACGCGCGGGTTGATTCGATGTGCGGCCTGAACGTCGTACCACTGCGGCTCGCCGGTTCCAGCCTTCGAGCGCGCTTCGAACTCGGCAAGCTGTGCCTCCGTCACCCCCGGACCGCCGATGCCGTGGCCGTATTCGCCGAGGATTACCATCTGGCTCATCGGTGCCATGGCCTCCTCAGGCGCGAAGCCGATGCGCAGTGCCGAACCGTGCGAGACCTTCACGTGATACCAGTCGTAGAGATTGTCGACCGCAAGTTTCCAGTTGCACTTGAGCCGGTTCTTGTGGATACCGTCCTGCACCTCGAGATCGCCGTGCGAGGCGAGCATGTCGATGCCGAGGCGGCCGACCCAGCCGAGATAGTCCTCGAGCGGCGGTGCCGTCGGATCGAGCGTCGCAAACACGAAACCACGATAGCTATCGACCTGCGCGGCCTTGCCGAGCCCCCACTTACTCTTGTCGAAATCTTTGCCGTAAAACGCATCCTGCCCAGGTATTGCGACCAGCCGGCCATCAAGGCCGTAGTTCCAGCCGTGATACGAGCACATGAAACTGTTCGCATGACCCTGCTCCGCGCGACACACGGAGTTACCGCGATGCGCACACGAATTCAGCAACACGTTCACCCGACCTTCGCGATCGCGCACCGCGATCACCTGGTCTTCACCGATGTAGTTCATGAAGAAACTGCCGGATTGCGGCAGCTGCGACTCATGACAAATGAAGTTCCACCCGCGCGCAAAGATCCGCACGAGTTCCTGGCGATAGATCTCCGGATCCGAGAAGATGCGACGGTCCAGGATGCCGGTTTCAACGTCGTACCACGCTGTTTGGTTCGTCGCGATCATCGGTGTGGCCATGCTCATCCCCTCGTTTGTCCTCGCGCCAATGTTGTGCGCCATTCTGTTTGGAACTTAATCGAAGATTGACATCGGCGCCACGCGGTGATGAAGAACAGTGCGGAGTTGAAGGCCGGTGGAGCGGACGGTTGTTCGGGCCGACCCTCCGCCACAACCGTCAACTCCATCGCGCAAGCACAGGATATGGGGCGCATAAACTAGCCCCCAATCACACACGGAAACCGCGGCGATTTCATCGGTTGCCCCGGCGTCAGAGTCTCGTCCAGCAGCAGATTGAACGACCCGGGCGCCGGCGCGTACACCGCGTCATCGCCGAGCCAGCGCGTCGCGTGCGCGCGGCGCCTCTGCGTCGAAGATGCATTACCCGCCGAACCATGAATCGCCAACGAGTGATGCACCAGGCAATCACCCGGCTCCACGTCCCAACTGAGAAATTCATACTGATCACGCGCGGCATCGATGTCCGGAATGGTTTCTTCCTGCGAATCGAGTAGTCCGAGCATGCGCCAAGTCTCCGCACCATTGCCCCACACTTGGGGTCGGTAGCGGCTCGGCCATCGATGCGATCCCTTGACGTATTCGAGCCCGCTCGTCTGCCGGGTGACCGTATCCAGCGACCGCCACACCGAACAGATCTGCTCACCCCGCACTGGCCAGTACGGCTGATCGTGATGCCACGGCGTCACTTCCTTCGTGCCCGGTTCCTTGACGAACATGTGATCGTACAGAAACCGGCTGGTGCGGGAGCGCATCATCTGACGAGCGATCTCGGCGGCGGGTGATTCGAACACGAATGCTTTGAAATCCGGGTCGAAGCGCCACATCAGACTGCCGTTGTTGAAACGTCCGGTACCGCCCAGCGCCGTCAAATCGCCGCGCTTGCCTCGTTCACTGCCGAGCAGGCGGTCGATCGCGTCGCGAAGACGCTCCACCCATCGCTGCTCGAAGAGTCCTCGTAGACAGATCGCGCCGTCGCGTTCGTATCGTTCGATTTCGTCTTGCTCGATGTTCCGCATCGTTGTGATCGGTGCGTTCATTCGCCCCCCAAACAGACTATTAGAAGCGCCCGAGCGCGACCCGACGCACGGCCTCGGTGTCGGTCGGCTCGTGCCCGATCTTGTGCATCGGAGACGGCACCTCCTGCACTGTGTTCGTCAGCCGGCCGAGCCCGGTCACTTCCACCTCGACTACATCGCCGGGTTGCATCGGACGCGAATTCGCCGGGGTCCCGGTGAGCACGATGTCACCCGGCAGGAACGTGATGTGGCGCGACAGGTCCGCAAAAATGTAGTCGATCGAAAAGTTCATATCGCTGACAGGCCCGTCCTGCACGCGCTCGCCGTTGATGAACGTACGCACCGTCTGCTCGCGGATGTCGATGCCGCGCACGATGCCCGGGCCGATCGGACAAAAGCCGTCCTGGCCTTTCACGCGCAACATCGAGCCGGCGTCGGTATCTCGAAAGTCCTGTGCGCCCACATCGTTGGCTGGCGCGAATCCGGCCAGATATTCCCAGACATCGTCGCGCGCGACGTTGCGCATCGGTTTACCCACGATCGCCGCGATCTCGCCTTCGTAGTTGAGATATTTGCAATTCGCCGGACGGTTCAGATATCCGCGGTGTGTGTTCAGCGCCGTGAGCGGCTTTTGAAAATAGGTTGGCGTCACCAGCTTCGGCGCCTTGAACTCGACCCGACGTGAGTCGTAGTTCAGATGAATGCAGATGATCTTGGTCGGATCGCACGGCGTCAGATACACGGCGTCGGCATCTGGCACCGAACGACCGTCGCCCAGATGCAGCATATCTCCGTCGGGCCGCACCCACGTCGGCGTACCTTGATGCAGAATGCGGCGCCATTCTTCGCGCGGGCCTTTCAAAACGGACATCGGATCCTCCTTCTCGAGTGAACGGGCGTTCTCAACTGAACGATCCTTTGCGGATCGATACGTTCTTGATGTCGGTGTAGAAGTCGAAGCTCCAGCTACCGCCTTCGCGACCGATGCCGGAGTCACGGCTGCCGCCGAACGGCGCGGCAAGATCCCGCACGAAGAAGCAGTTCACCCAAACGGTGCCCGCGACAACTTGCGATGCGATGCGCGTGGCACGCGATTCGCTGCGGGTGAACAGCGTTGCGGCCAGACCGTAACGGGTGTTGTTCGCGAGCTCGATGACCTCCGCATCCGACGTGAACGTGTGCCACGTCAGCACCGGGCCAAACACTTCGCGTTGGGCGATTTCCGATGACGTCTTCACGTTCGCGAACAAGGTCGGCTGGAAGTAGAGCGAACCGATGCTGTTTGCACGTCGGCCGCCCCACAGCGCTGTTGCGCCATCCGCCTTCGCGCGTTCGACAAAGCCGGCAACCCGATCGAAATGCGCCTGCGTGATCAGCGGACCGACACGCGTCTCCTTCGCACGCGGATCGCCGACGATCATTCGGCTCGTGGCAGCACGCACTTTGTCGAGGAACGCGGTCTCGATCGAACCTTCCACCAGCACGCGCGTTCCGGCCAGGCACACCTGACCCGCATTGGCGTACTGCGCCGCGACCGTTTGCGCAGCCGCATCGAGATCCGCATCGGCACAGACCACGAACGGCGATTTGCCGCCGAGCTCCGCGCTCATCGGCGTGATAGACCGCGCCGCCGCCTGACCGATCAACTGCGCAGTGTCGGTGGAACCGGTAAAGCTGATGCGGTCGACATCAGGGTGATTGACGAGCGCATCGCCCGCCTCTTCGCCGATCCCCTGCACAACGTTCAATACGCCGGGCGGCATACCGGCCGCGTGCGCGATGTCCGCCATCAACGAACACGTCAGCGGCGCCCATTCCGGCGGCTTCACGACAACGGTGTTGCCGGCCGCGAGCGCCGGGCCGACCTTCCACGTGGTCAACATCAACGGCGCATTCCACGGCGTGATCAACGCGGCAACCCCCGCCGGCTCGTAGCGCACGTGATTGACGACATCGGCCGAATCGATCGTGTGACCTTCGAGCGTCAACGCCCAGCCGGCAAAGAACTCGATGTTCTGCGCCGCGCGCGGCACCACGCGATGCACGTTGCCGAGCAGCAGTGAACCATTGTCCAACGTTTCAACCGCGGCGAGTTCATTCACCCGGGCGCGTATCCCGTCGGCAAACCGTTTGAGAATCGGTAAGCGCCCCTTCGGACCGAGTGCCGCCCATCCGGCGAACGCGCGCCGTGCCGCCGCCACAGCCTGATCGATTTCGGCTTTGCCGCCGGCGGCGACGTCGGCGAGATGCGACCCATCCACCGGCGAGAGATCCGCGAACCGGTGAGATGCCGGGATGCGCTCATCGCCAATCCAGTGATCGGTCGATACCTCGACACCTGCAATCGATACGGTGTTTCGAGTCATCGCGACGCTCCCGCCGCCCGTTCTTCCTTCGCGCGCTCGTCCGCACCCGGCAGCGGACCCGCTAGTGGTTCATCGAGAAATCGATCCACAAGCCGGTCGGCTCGTTCGCGATTACCGGAGCGGTGCGCGCCCTCGCGGTTGCGCGCACCCGAGGCGAGGTAAAAGCGTTCGTACTGTTCGCCGCGACTCGCCAACGCGCTGCCCGAGAAATCCCACGCCAGACGGAATACGCGCGCACGCGCTTCCGCCGTCACATCGCCGGCACCGCGCATGTACTGTTCAATCAGCGGCCGCAAGGACGGATCCGCAAACTGCGCCGCACTCGGCGCGGCCAACAGATTGTGCGAGCCGAGCAACCGGACGATCTCGTTCACACGCGGAAACCAGAACGGCAACGTCGCGCGCAACGCGGTGAGCGGCGCACCGTTGGGAAACCAGACGCCATTGCCGAATTCGAATGCATTGCGCTCTGCCGACTCCACGCAGGCGCGCGCGAACTCGTTGAATGTCCACAGCTCTCCGAGCATCTGCAGGGTAATCGGCTGCTTGTCGTTGATCGATTCCGTCATGCGCGTCGCCAGACCCCAGGCAAACTCGAGTTTGGTCTGGGCGCGGATCATGGTCTGCTGCATCACGTTCGGAAACCAGCCGGTCGCCATCACCTGGTTGTACACCGCGGTGTTGCAGTTGATGTGGATGCGATCCCACGGCACTTCGACGTTGTCGAAAATGACGAACGCGTCCTGCTCGTCGAAACGCGCCGACAAGGGATGATCGAACAGGTTGCGTGCCGAGGCGCAGCTGTCGCGGCAAATGAATTTCAACCCCGGGGTGGCCATCGGAATGCAGAACGCCAGCGCGTAGTCGTCGGCACCGGGCGGCAATGGATGTCCCGGATACACCGCCAGTTCGTCAGCAAACGGTGCCAACGTCGCCAGAATGCGTGCGCCGCGCACGACGATGCCGTACTGCGTTTCGCCCGCCTTGTGCAACGCCACATCGTTGCCCGGCTTCGGCACATCCCCCTGCGCCTTGTCGATGGTCGGTTGGATGATCGTATGGGTCAGCGCGATGTCGTTGCGCCGCAGGAATTTCTGGTAGTTGACCAGGTTTTCGGCGCCCGCTTCGTTGCCGTTGGCGGCCCACTCATCGCAGCGCCCGGCGAAACCGGCATAGGTGACGTTCATGTAATCAGGCGTGCGGCCCATGATGCCGACCGTGTATTCGGCAGTGCGCGCCAAGCCTGTGTGGCGGCGCGCAATGTCGTGCTGCGAGCGCGGAATGATGTGGCTGACATTGATCGGCTCGCCGGTCTCGGGGTCCGGGATCAGGCAGTCTCGGGCGTATTCGTGCTGCAGATCGAACGCGCCAGCAAGTCCTTCGGCGGCACCGGCGAACGACGGATGGCCGGTGACGTCACCCACCTTGTCGGCACCCACCCAGATCTCACGACCGTCATTCAGCGCGCCGAGGAACTCAGCGCCCGTACGAGCTGACATCGCAACCTCCTCCGACTCAATAAATGATTCCAGTCAAATGTGAGCGCGGTCATTTTAGCGACGCCTGGAAATGGCAGTCAATCGAAGGCTCTCGATCGCGCACCGCGCCTGTTGGCGCGGCTCGATAGACGCTGCAGGGTCCGCGCGCTGAAGATGGAACAGAGGCGCAGGCGCCGCGCAATCCAAGACTCCATTCAGCGCGTCATGTTGAACATCGTCCCGTCGGCCGCGCGCCCGGCCGCGCTGTCGAGGTCGATCACGACGGCGACGCCTTTGCGCTCCGGATCGCCGCTCTGTTCGAACGGATGCATCCCTTCGAATACTTTGGCGCGCTCGGCATCGCCTTCTACCAGGTGCGCGCGCCCGCGCATTCGCACGAACGTGCGCGACGACAGCTGCGCATAAAAGACCGCGACTTTCGGATTGCGGGCAATACCCTGAATCAGATCGCCGTTCGGATTGCGTACCCACAACGCGAGCTGATCGTCACCGCTCGCGTGGAGACTACCGTACGGCGACACGTGCGGATCGCCGTCACGATCGACATATCCCACGACAACCGCCACGCCATCGTTCAAGGCGTTCACGAAGCGGTATTTGAGGTCGTCGCTCAGTGCGATCATTGTGTATCGTCTCCTCTTCGACGGGTCGGCTGTTGACTCTAGGCTACGGCATCGATGGCGGCTCGTCCGACGATTCTGCAACGCGCGATCCACCGGCCTGAGTCGCCGCCAGCAATTCTCCGAGCAACCGTTGGCTCTCCGCGAGGCTCGCAGCCTGTTGGCGGAGGATCGTCTTGACTCCGTAGATCGCGAACGGCAGAAATATCCAAAGGATCAGAGTGAGGATCAGCAGAAGGCTGAAGAGGAGGACCAGCCAGCCGGGCGCTGACGAATAGGTTTGAATCCATGACCATCTGTCGTACGTTTGCACCGATTGACTCCTTCACGTTTGGATGAACTCTGACGATGCGGCACACGCTCGCGATCAGCAACTATCGCTCACCGCTGACCCGACGTGTCACTGGCCCGATTGATCCGCCTATCGCGATGCGCCCGACATGTAACCATGTAGCGCATTGCAGCGAACTTGCTATGTAGTTCGCTGAGATTTCGTTATTGGAGAATGTCGATGCAATTGTCGTTGCCACCCATCAGATCGTACCGCGCGTGTTGGATCGCTGTTGCAGTCTCGGTGTGGTTCTCGCTGCTCGGTTGCGGGCAGGCGCGCGCCGTCGACGCAGATACCGCAATACCAGCACCGCGCGTCGATGTCGCACCGGGTCCCGCCGGTGGGCTGCAGACCGCGGTGTTCGCCGGCGGCTGCTTTTGGGGCGTTCAGGCGGTGTTCCAGCACCTGAAGGGCGTTCATTCGGCGATTTCCGGCTACGCCGGCGGCAGCAGACAGGACGCGGAGTATGAAATCGTCAGTTCGGGACGCACGGGCCATGCCGAATCCGTCGAGGTTGAATTCGACCCGGCGCGGGTTTCTTACGGCGATCTGCTGAGGGTGTTCTTTTCGGTGGTGCACGACCCGACCGAGTTGAATCGTCAGGGTCCGGACCGCGGGACACAGTATCGATCGGCCATCTTCACGACCGATGCAGATCAGGCGCGCGTTGCAAAGGCCTACATCGCCCAACTAGACGCAGCAAAGCTGTTTCGTTCGCCGATCGTGACGACGGTGTCGCCGTTGCGCGGCTTCTATCGCGCGGAGTCGTATCACCAAGACTACGCAACGAAGCATCCGAACAACCCGTACATCGTCTTCAATGACGCACCGAAGGTCGAGGCATTGCAGCGCGTGTACCCCAAGCTGTATGTCGCGCAGCCCGCATTGGTCAGCGCACGATAACAGGCAGCCGCGCCACGGTCCTCCGACGACGGCACAAAGGCGCGTCGCGCCCGGATATCGTCTCTCGCAGCAGCGGAATGCCGGCCGCGGGCCGGACCTACGGTCTGGCTAAAGAATGATCACCGACGGATTGCTCAGCGACATCGGCTCCGCCCAAGCCGAACGCCTCACCAATGATGTCACCGGGGCCCTCGGTGTCGGATTGGGAGCGAAGCAATGAAGCGCGTGGCGAAGATCGCGGGTTTTCTCGGGGTGGCGCTAACCATACTCATCGGGGGCGCAGTCGTCTTACAGATGCTGCAACCCGACCGGCCGGCAGCGCGGGTCAGCCGACCGCAAGTGGCAATGCGCGACGGTGTAAAACTCGCGCTGGACGTCATTCTGCCGGAACCGATGCCGGCGTCGCGCGTGCCGGTGGTGCTCTACCAGACCCGCTACTGGCGCAGTTTTGCGCTGAGGTTCTCCGATCAACCGGGCGTGCCACCGGTTGGCCCGCGTGACGCCAGCGTCGATCGCCTCATCGCAGCCGGTTACGGCGTGGTCGTGGCCGACGTGCGCGGCACCGGCGCATCGGAAGGCCACTGGCCGCGGCCGTGGTCCGATCAAGAGGTGGCCGATGCGAGTGATCTCATCGCATGGATCGCCGCACAACCCTTCTGTGATGGACGCGTCGGCGCCGCTGGACTGTCATACGAAGGCACGACCGCGTTGCTGTCCGCGACAACGACAAACCCGGCGCTGAAGGCGGTGCTCGCGCGCGAAATCGAGTGGGACGTTGTCGACGAACTGATCGCGCCCGGCGGCGTGCGAAACCTGTCGTTCGTTTCGGCGTGGGGACGCGGCGTCGGTGAACTCGATCGCAACCACCCGCCGGAGTTCTTTCCAACAGCGGCACGGTTCATCGTCACGGGCGTGCATCCGGTCGATGGCGACGCAGAAGGCACCCGTCTTGCATCGATCGTCGCCGCCCGGCGCATCGCCGATGTCGCTGACGACACCAAAGAGGTGCGCAGCGACGGCGATCTTTTCGCCGGCGTTCCCGCATCCTCCGTCGGGCCTTCGGCGCATGCCATGGCGCTTGCGAAGACACACGCGGCCGTCGGCCTCTGGGGCGGCTGGTGGGATGGCGCGACCGCGGATGCGGTCCTGCGCGCCGATCGCGCGATGCCGCTCGCCCAAGCCGTGATCGGGCCGTGGACACACGAAGGGGACGAATCGGCGAGCCCGTTCGGTTTGCACGCGGCGTCCACGGTTGATTTCGACGATGTCGTCGCGTTCTTCGATCGTTACCTGAAAGGCACCGCCGCGCCCGCACCGAGGCGCCGCTGGTGGGTCGCAGGTGCCGGGCTGTGGCGCGATGGCGATTCCTGGCCAAACACCACACCCATGACACTGTCTATTGGCTCGAGCGGTGGGCTCTCCGCCAAGGACGCGCCGCTCGACACGCGGCTCGACGTGGACTTCTCCGCCACGACCGGAACGAACAACCGATGGACGGCCGGCCTGCTGCATCCGGTGGACAGCGGCGACCGATCCAAAGCACGCGGATTGATGTCGTTCGACGGCACACCGCTGGCGAACGTGCTGTCGGTGTTCGGAGCGCCCATTACGCACTGCCGGGTCTCACTCGATGGCGACTCGGCCGCGGTGTTCGCGTACCTCGAAGCGAAGGCGCCGGACGGACCGGTTCGACTGCTCACTGAAGGTGTCGCGCGGGTGCGTAGCGGTCCGCTCGACCTTCGGCTACGGCCGATCGCATTTGAACTGCCGCCAGGCTTTGCACTGCGCGTCTCGTTCGCGGGGGCGGACGCCGACACGTTCGAGCGTGTTCCGGCCGAGGGTCCGCGCACGATTTCACTGCACGCGCCGTGTCGAATTGAACTGCCTATCGTCGAGCAGTCGGCGACTACGTCGCGTGCAGGCCACCATCGACGATGAACTCTGCGCCAGTGCAGTACGAACTGTCCGCACTGGCAAGAAACAGCGCCACCGTGGCCACTTCGCTGGCTGCAGCGGTGCGGCCCAGCGGTACACCGCGCGTCATCCGATCGAGGTCCGTAGGCAGCTGATCCAACATATCGGTTTCGATGAGGCCCGGATGGATCGAGTTGACGCGCACGCCACGACGCGCGAGTTCCACCGCTGCAGTCTTCGTCATGCCGCGCACTGCCCACTTCGAGGTGCCGTACGCGAAAGCACCCGCAGCCGCCTGTAAGCCGGCCAGTGACGAGATGTTGATGATACTGCCCGCGCCTACCTCGCGCATCGACGGCACCACCGCACGCATGCCGAGGAACACTCCAACGCAGTTCACTTCCATCACGGTCTTGAATTCATCCAGCGATGTATCGCACATGCGATTGGAGCGGAAGATGCCGGCATTGTTCACCAGCACGTCGATTCGGCCATCGCGTCTCACGATCTCGGCGACGAGTGCCGCCCAGTCCGACTCACTGCGCACATCGAGGTGACGATAGGTACCTTCGATGGACCGCGCGGTGGTGTCGCCAACGTCATCCAGCACATCAGTGAGCCACAGCGTGGCGCCCTCGCTGGCGAACAGTCGTGCTTCTTCGGCGCCTTGACCGCGCGCCGCACCGGTAATCAGACAGATCTTGCCGTCGAGTCGTCCCATCGAGCGTTCCCCCTGTTCTTAGAGGCCGATGGTAGCAGCTGACCCGTGATACCGATCGCCGCTAGCTGAGTTCCACCGGCACGAAGATTCGCGAATCGCCACGCTGGATCAGCAGCGCCACCTGCTTGTCGTGCTCATGAACGATGTGGAGCAGTTGATTCGCGCTGTGCACCGGCGATCCGTCGGCCGAGAGCACGATATCGCCCTGTTGAATCCCGGCATCCGCGGCCGGTCCGCTGACGTCTTCGACCAGCAATCCGCCCGATACGCCGACTTGGTCGCGCTCTTCGGGGGTCAACGGACGCACCGCGAGACCGAGGCGGCCGTTGTTGTCGGCCGAGTTGTTGTCGCGGGAGACCACCTGTTCAGCCGTACCCAGCGTTGCAGTAATCGTCCGGTGTTTGCCGCCGCGCCAGACATCGAGGGTAACGGTTGCGTCGGGTTTGGCCATGCCGATCTTGGCGGACAGGTCGCCCGCACTGCTCACCGGATCGCCATTCACCTTCAGAATCACGTCGCCGGGCTTGATGCCAGCCCGCATGGCGGCGCTGTCCGGTTCGACCTTGGCGACGAGCGCACCGGACGGCTTATCGAGATTGAACGATGCGGCCAGCGACTGCGTCACTGGCTGGACCTCGACACCGAGGCGCGCGTGCTCGACCTTGCCGTGGTCAGCGATCTGTTTCTCGATGTGCATCGCGACGTTGATCGGAATCGCAAACGACACGCCTTCGTAGCCGCCGGTGTTGCTGTAGATCTGCGAGTTGATGCCGACCACCGCGCCGCTCGAATCGAACAGCGGACCACCGGAGTTGCCCGGGTTCACTGCGACGTCGGTCTGAATGAACGGCACATAGGAATCGCCTGGCAATGAGCGGCCTTTGGCGCTGACGATGCCTGCCGTCGCGCTCTCCTCGAAGCCGTAGGGCTGACCGATGGCAAGTACATAATCACCAACATCCAGTTGATTGGAGTTGCCGAGTCGTACGGTGGGCAGACCCTGTGCATCGATCTTCAGCACCGCGATATCGGTCGGCGCATCGACGCCCAGCACCTTCGCCTTGAACTCGCGGCGATCCGCGAGCTTGACCGTCACCCGCTTGGCATCCCGCACCACGTGCGCGTTGGTCAGGATCAGCCCGTCGGCACTGATGACGAAGCCCGAGCCGAGCGCGTGCTGCTCGACGTTGCCGTGTGGAATCGGTAGCTGGCGGAAGAATTGAAAGAACGGATCGTTACCGAATGGGCCGTTGCCGGCAAACGGCCCGTTGCTGAAGCTGCGCCCGCTTCGCGAATCGCTGACGTCGACTTCGCTTTCGGTGGTGATGCCCACGACGGCCGGGCCGCTCTGCTTCACGATGGCGCCATAGTTCGGCGCAGTACCCAGCGGGATTGGCCCGCTTGGAACCCGTGTATCGGAATCGACCGCCAAAGGCTGCGCGTTTGCTTTCAAAAGGGACGGCGCCGACCAGCCGCTGGCAGCGCCGGCGGTGAACAGCGCAATCGCGGCAACGGCTGCAGTGGTTTTTCCTAGTGTCATCAGAGTCTCCCGGGCTGTTACCAATGTCATCAACGAGCAGACAGCCTCGGCGATCCCACTTAAGCCAACCTTAAGCGGTTCCACCAGTTCGACTCCCCGGAAATGACACAGCCACTCGCAGGCCCCCAGAGGGCGATGCGTCGAGCGTCACCGCAGCACCGTGTTGGTTGGCGATCGCCCTGACGATTGCGAGTCCCAGTCCGCTGCCCCCTTCGGCCGAATCACTACGCCGGAAGAAACGATCGAAGACGCGATCGCGATCTGCGGGCGCGATGCCTGGCCCGGAGTCGTCCACTTCGAGTCTCGCGCCAGCTTCATTCTCGGCAACCACGCGCACCTTCACGTGTCCGTTGGGAGGCGTATAGCGCACAGCGTTGTCGACTACGTTGCGCACCAGAATCCGCAATGTGTCGGCATCGCCCCGCACGGTGATACTCGCCGGTGCGTCCAGACTCAGCTCGGTGCCACGCGCAGCGGCGAACGGATATGCGTCGGCCATGCCGGCGCGCGCCACTTCATCCAGTGCCACTTCATCGAAAGTGGAATTCGACGGATCGCGTGCGCCTTCCGGCTCGTTGCGCGCCAGTGTCAACAACTGCTCGACCAGATGAATCGAGCGATCAATCGCGGCGCCGAGTTTGCCGCGCGCTTCGCTTCGCGCAGCCTCGTCGGGTGCCCTGTCCAGCAATTGCATCTGCAGCCGCAACGCGGTCAATGGCGAGCGCAGTTCATGCGCGGCGTCCGCGACGAACGCGCGTTGGGCATCGAACGCTTCACCGAGCCGCATCAGCAACCGATTCAGTTCGGCGACCAGCGGTGCCACTTCCCGCGGCAGGTCCTGCGCTTCGATCGGTGACAGGCTGTGCGCATCGCGCCGCTGCACTTCCGCTGTGACGCGTCGCAGCGGCAGCAGGTTACGGCCGACGATCCACGCGACCGCGCCCGCCATCAGCGGCAGCAGCAACAGCAGCGGCAGTGCGACGCGCAATGCGGCGTTGCTCGCGAGTTGCTCGCGCACTCGCCAAGGCTGCGCTACCTGGATCACCCCGTCGATGGTCTGCAGGCTGTAGACGCGCCAAAGCTCACCCTGCAGCGTCTGGTCGGCGAAGCCGAGAGTGGCGCGATTGATCATCGGCAAACCGGGGCGCGACAGGTACACCCGCGTTCCAAACGGATCCCAGATCTGGATGACGAAATCACTGTCTCCATGATCCGGCGGCAGTTCGATTCGTGGCGTCAGCGGAATCTGGCTGCGCAACGACAGCGCCATCTGGCGTAGCTGATAGTCGAACAAGGTCGACGTTTCGTCGAGAACGCGGCGATACGTGAGCAGCCCCGCCAGCAGCGATACCGCGACGACCAGCGCCAGCAAGCCCGCCAACAGGCGCGCGCGCAACGAATTCATTCGCGCGGCACACAGTAGCCGACACCACGCATGGTGCGGATCGCGTCTGCGCCCAGCTTGCGCCGGAGAGCGTGGATGTAGACCTCGATCGTGTTGCTTTCGACGACGTCTTCCCAACCGTAGAGACGGTCCTCGAGTTGCGCGCGCGACAGCACCGCGCCGGGTCGTTGCAGCAGCGCTTCGAGCACTGCGAACTCGCGCGCCGACAACTGCACCGGCTCGCCGTTGCAATGGACCTCATGGCTCACCGGATCGAGGCGAATGCCGTTGTGTTCGATCCACGGCTCGCCACGCCCCGCCACGCGTCGCATCACCGAGCGCATGCGCGCCGTGACTTCGTCGAGATCGAACGGCTTGACGAGATAGTCATCTGCACCCGCATCGAGGCCGGCGACGCGATCGCGCACCTCGTCGCGCGCGGTGAGAATGATCACGGGGGTCTGATCATGCCGGCCGCGCAATTCGCGCAGCACCGCAAGGCCGTCACGCCGCGGCAGACCAAGATCGAGCAGCACCAGATCAAAAGTCGACGCGTGCAGTGCTTCCGACGCATAGACACCGTCGCGCACCCAATCGACGCTGTAGCCGTCCTGCTGCAGCGCAGTCTGCACGCCGTCGGCAATCATTCGGTCGTCTTCAACGAGAAGTACACGCATCGGTACATTCGCGATGCCACGTTGCCAGCAGGATACACGAGCGCAGTTCGCGGCGACGACGGTGCGCCGACTGCTGCGCCTTCCCCAACGTGCGTGCTCGGGCGCGCGGGTCATGAACCTGTGCGCGGAGCGACTTTGGCTTATCCTTGGGAGAACAACTCGGAGAGAGCAATGCTACAGAACACTCGGGTATTGATTGCTTCGGTACCGAACGGACCGCTCGCGGCGAACCACTTCGAAGTGCGCGCCGACGCCGCCCCGGACTGCGGCGACGGCCAGGTGCTGTGCCGAACGCTGGCGATCACGATCGGTGCCGGTCAGCGTGCCGGGCTACAGGGCAGCGCGAGCTACGCCGGCGCGCCGCGAGCGGGCGTGGTGATGGGCGGCACAGGTGTCGCCCGCGTCGAACGATCGAACGCGGCTGGCTTTGACGTGGGTGACCTCGTCGTGGGGCCGACCGGCTGGCAGACGCTGTCGGTCCAAAAGCCCGCCGTCTTGCGAAAAGTCCCGAGCGGCGCCGATCCCGCGCTGCACCTCGGCGTGCTCGGCACAAATGGACTCACCGCGTACTTCGGCCTCATCGACATTGGCGCTCCGCGCCCGGGGCACACCGTCGTGGTCTCCGCCGCGGCGGGCTCGGTCGGCCACATCGTCGGCCAGATTGCAAAACGCCTGGCGTGCCGCGTCGTCGGCGTCGCAGGTTCGGACGAGAAATGCCGCATCCTCGTCGACGAGCTCGGCTTCGATGCGGCGATCAACTACAAGAGCGCCCACTTCCGCGCCGATTTCAAGGACGCAACCCCCGATCGCATCGACGTGTACTTCGACAACACCGGCGGCGATATCCTCGGCAGCGCACTGTTCCGAATGAATCCGCACGGCCGGATCGTCTGCTGCGGCGCCGTGAGCCAATATGATACCGCCAACCCCGCCGGCAGCCCGCGTGGCATTCCGGGCCTGCTCGTGAACAACCGGGTTCGGATGGAAGGCTTTCTGGTGTTCGACTACGCTGACCGCTACGACGCCGCGCGACAGGACATGTCCGGCTGGATCGCGCGAGGCGAACTGACGCCGCGCGTCACGGAGTTCCAGGGATTGGCGTCCGCGCCCGAAGCTTTCGTACATCTGCTCAACGGCGAAACGATCGGGACCACGATCGTACGGGTGGGTGAAGTTTAACCAGTCGTATCTGATTGCTGCGTCATGCTCGCAAGATTACCTATATCCGCGGCCTTCGATACTCGAAGCCCTCCGGTGCGCGATCACCGTATCGGGCCGTCAACCACAGTAGTCCAATACAGATCATCGGCGTGACGAAATCGAGATAGAGCGTCGCCCCGGCATTGCGCGGTGCCAGATTCTGATGCTCGAGAAGATCCAACAGGTGGGTCACGCCGGCAGTCCAAAGGAATGCAGTTTTGGAAATGACGTAAGGCAGCCAGAACGACCGACGCCAGAAACATCCGAAGCCGATCAAGCCGATCGCCAGGTTCGCGCCGGCGACTTCCATCTGAAACGGACTACCGAGCGGCCAGCCGATTGAACTGGCGACCATGTCAGGTGCGAAGAAGTGCACGCACGCGGACACGATGCTGCTGAAACCTCCGATGCCAAACGTGACCATAGTGATCACTTCGAGCACCGAGCCGATGTTTCGTACTTCGAGCCGCGCGATGATCACGCAGCAGGAAATGATGATACCCAGCAGCGGTGCGCTGAAGCGGAACAGATCCGACGAAAAAAACGTGTCCATGCGAGGGATGCTCGCGCATATGCCATGGGATGCCCAGCAGAGCCAGGCATCGCGTGTCCAACGTTAGCGGTTCGAATAGATCACGCCCTTCGCCTGTCCCTCGAAACCGGTGTGTCCGGGCAGTAGCGAGGGTCCACCGGAGAATGTGTAGGTGAGCGCGCCAGTGGCATTTGCGAACTTCCCGGTGCCCCCTACCACATCTGCGTAAATGGTCGCGGTAAACGTTTCGTCCGTGTAATCGAAGCAAACGTTGCTTGGAGGCGAGTTCGCGAGTTTGCTGTACAACAGATCTCCACGGGGGTAGCGCGTGATGAGAGACGTCGACACGTAGTACAGCACCACTCCCCTGTCAGAGTTGCAAAAACTGACCTCGTCCCACGGCGCGATGTCTGACTGACTGCTGGTTTCCACGCGACCGCCTGTTCCTTCGCCGACGACATACGCGCGAGACTCGCTTCCGCCCGGCACACCATCCGAGTCGGCTTCCTCGACAAAATAGGACCAGCCGGAAAACGTCTGTCGAACATGCTGCGTCCCGCCGTCCCGGTCTTGCTTGCTGTTTTCTGCCGTCGCCATTTGCGGTAGCGCAAGCACTGCCGCCACACCGATTGCCATGATTCGTCGCATCGTCACACCTCCAAAGGTTTCCGGAAAGTCGAGGTCCCTGCGCGGCACCTCCTGAACTCCGCCTTGCAGCGGAAGGCTCGACTGTGACGAGGCTCGCGCAAACAGTTCTGCGGTCCATCTGATCATTCGCTGCGCTTGACCTGATTTCTGTACGCGTCGATGCTCATCGTGGCGCTCGAGGGGGAGTGCACATGGCCGAATTCAGCGCAATCGCGATCGACGATTGGACGTTAGATGCCGCGAGCCAACGGCTCGTGCGCAATTCCGAAGTGCGGCAGTTGCAACCGAAGGAACTCGGCGTGCTTTTGCACCTGGTGGAGTGCGCGCCCGACGCAGTCAGCCAGGAGGCCTTGCTCGCGCGCACCTGGGCGAACACCGTGGTGATCGACAACGCGCTGCACCGGGTCATCGGCAATCTGCGCCGTGCGCTCGGCGACGACGCGCGCCACTCCCGCTACATCGAGACGCTGTCGCGGCGCGGGTATCGCCTGAGTGCGCGGGTGGTGACCCACGCGGCGCGCGCAATGGCGACCATCGCGATACTGCCGCTCGAAAGCGTCTCGGGTGATCCCGATCACGAGCACTTCGCCGCTGCGCTGACCGACGAGATTCAGGCGCAAATCGCCCGACTCGAACACATCCGCACAATTGCGCGCACGTCAGCGGCACGCTTCGGGCGTGCACACCTCGACGCCCGCGCGATCGGCCGTCAGCTCGGTGCCGACTATCTGCTCGAAGGCAGCATGAACCGTTCGGACCAGCACATCCGCATACACCTCTCGCTCGTCGATACGGCTGACGCGACCGTTAGGCTGACCCGAACTTACCAGCGTGTCCTGCAGACCACCGGTGATCTGTTCGCGCTGTACGATTCGATCGCCAATGACATCCGGACCGCGCTCTTGCCGATTGCAGGCGTTCGGCGTGAAGCACCGTTGCGGCCGCCGTCGACCGGCAACCTGATTGCGCACGAGATCCACATGGCGGGGGTGTCGAAGTACGAGAAGACCGGCAATCCTCAGCAACTGTTGGAACACGCAGAACGCGCCCTCGCACTCGACCCGACCTCGCTCGAGGCGCAATTCATGCGGCTGGAAGGGATCTTCTTCGAAGCAGAGTTGGGATATGGCCCAACCAAGGCCAGTTTCGAATTCGTACGCCAGGAGGTACTCGAGATCCTCGAACGCCTGCCCGAGGAGCCGTGGGCGCTGCATCTGTTGGGACGAATTCACGCAGTGCTGGATCTGGATTTTGTCTGTGCGATGGCGGCGTTCGATGCGGCCGAACGTGCCGGGCTACCGCGAGCCGAGCTGGCCGTCTGGCGCGCGGCCATCTGGCTCAACGCCGACAAGCCGCAACGGGGTCTCGAGGTTCTCCGGGAGGCGGAACCGCTGGATCCCCTGAACCCGCATCTGAAAGATCTGCTGGGACGCTGTCACCACCTACTAGGCGAGCGAGCGGCGTCCTACGCCCGGTTCGATGAAATGCTCGCGTTGGAACCGCACAACCGATTCAATTTTTACATCGCGATATTCCACGGCATCTTGGCCGACGATCCGGAACGCGCGAAACGCGTGTTGGACCTCTGGCAGGGCAAGCCCATATTCCAGGGCTGGCCGGAAGCGGCCATCGCGTGTCTGGAGGGTGAACCCGCACTACTCGCGAAGTGGGTTGAAACGGCGGTGGCAGACCGCGCACAGCACTACGCGAGCGCGATACCCATCTCACACGCGTACTACACGCTCCGCGACTACGAACAACACATGCTGTGGTGGGCGCAGCGAGAGCGAAACCTCGAAATTCTGCATTTCGTTCCGTTCGAACTGTCGCAATACCCCGACTATTGGCAAAAGCTTCGCATCTGGGCGAACGATGAACCTGGGCGCATCGCGCTGCTGAGCCAGCACACCGCACGCGTCAAACGCATTACGCACCGCATGAAGGTCTAGGCCCTCGCAGATGACGCCTACGCGACCGAGATGCCGCCATCGACGGCTACCACCTGACCGGTGATCATTCGCGCGTTGTCCGAGGCGTAGAACACCGCAAGGTTGCCTATATCCTCGGGCGTCTGCTCGCCGCCGAGCGGCGTCTGCGCGGCCACCATCGCTTCGAACACCTGCCGTTCGGTCATGTTTGCGAATTCCGGGCTGCGCTGTTTCATGCGCGCCGCCAACATCTCCCACGCCCGCGTCCACAAGAATCCGGGACAGATGCAGTTGACGCGGATGCGCCGCGGCGCGAGATCGATCGCAAGCGTCCGGGTGAGATGCACGACGCCCGCCTTCGCCGCGCCATACGCTGGCAATTGCGGCGTCGGTCCGAGTGCTGCGATCGACGCGATGTTGACGATGCTGCCATGCTGCGCGATGTGCGGCGACAGCGCGGCAGCGGAGGAAAACGTCGTCCGCAGATTCGATGCG
Organism: uncultured Gammaproteobacteria bacterium; assembly: GCA_963812255.1. Lineage (GTDB taxonomy): Bacteria > Pseudomonadota > Gammaproteobacteria > Pseudomonadales > Azotimanducaceae > DATJGR01. The sequence goes on from CAWEUM010000005.1 coordinate 1,707,166, forward strand.
AGTTGCGCATCCCACGCCGCGTCGCTCATCGCGAGAACCGATTCCGCCAGCGCGGCTTCTTCGAAGCCGAGCACCGGGCCGCCGATACCGGCGTTGTTTACCAGCACGTCGAGTCGTCCATGCAGTGTCAGCACTCGCTCAGCGGCCGCCGACATCGAGGCCTGGTCGGCCGCATCCGCTACCAGGCCGGTGACGCGATCGGAAATCGCCGCCGCCGTTTCGTCGAGCGGCGAGCCATCGAGGTCGGTGATCACCACCTTAGCGCCCTCGTTGGTGAAACAGCGCGCGATGCCGGCGCCGATGCCGTTGGGCCGGCCGGCGCCAGTGATCAGGACTACTTTATCTTTAAGGCTCATCTGAAGGTTCCTTTCGAAAGTTTCCGTTGCTCAAGATGCGATCCTCGGTAGCATCACATGTGAGGGCTCGATTGGCATCTGCCTGATGCCGACGAACCGATTTGATTGGAGGCATCGAATGGAATTCTGGACCTCGACAACTGCGGCACCGCGGCGCGCAGCGGACTTTGCCACACGGGCACAGGCCTGCGGATGGGATGGTATGGGCATTGTGGATTCTCAGAATCTGTCCGGCGACCCGTACGTGTGCCTGGCGCTGGCGGCGGCCGCGACGGAAACACTCGGTTTACAGACTTCAGTGACCAATCCGGTGACTCGCCACGCGGCCGTCACCGCCAGTTCCGCGCTGACGGTGCAGACGCTTTCCGCTGGGCGCATGACTTTGGGAATCGGCCGCGGGGACAGCGCGTTGGCGCACCTCGGCCGCGCACCGGCACGGCTAGATTGGTTCGAAAACTATCTCGCAAACGTACAGGCATATTTGAGCGGCGACGCTGTGCCGTTTGCCGCGACCGGCATTTACGATGCGGTCGCCGCGCCGGTTGCGAACCTGCATCTTGCGGATGCGCCGTCGTCGAGCAGCATCCAGTGGTCGACGAATACGCCCAAAGTGCCGGTCGAAGTGGCGGCGACTGGCGCGAAAGTCATTGGCATCGCTGCCCGGCACGCCGATCGCATCGTGTTCGCGCTCGGCGCGGATCCGAAGCGGCTGAGTTGGGGCATCGAAATGGCGCGTCGCGCGGCAGCCGATGCCGGACGCGACAGGGTTTCTTTGAAGTTCGGCGCCTACGTCAACGTGGTATGCCACGACGATCTCGGCATCGCGCGAGAAATGGGCCGCGCCAGCACCGGACTGTTCGCGCGCTTCTCGGTGATGCACGGCACGGTCTCCGGACCCGCAGACGAGGCTCAGACCCGCGTCTTCCGCAACATCCATTCCACCTACGACATGAATGCGCACGCTCGAGCCGGCGGCCAGCAAACCAAAGCGTTGACCGACGCGTTCATGGACAGCTACGCCATCATCGGCAGTGTCGATCACTGCATCGCCCGGCTTGAACAGATCGCGGAGCTGGGCATCGATAAGTTTGTGGTGACCGGGCCCAACTTCGCAGCCCGGTCGCCCGAGGCGCTGCTGGCCGCGACGCGATTGACCGAGGCGGTTATCCCCCGGCTTCGCGCTTGACCGGCAACTCGGGTTCAAACGCGTAAGGCGCGAGCGTCGCCTGCGCTTCCTGACGGTATTTGTGCCAGCGATTGCCGCCGTAGTAGGCAAGGCTCCCCGGTTCTGCATTGCCGTCGCCGTTGTAGTAGGACAGACAATCGCGTAGCGGGGCGGTTGCGATATCGGCCTCACGACAGTGCTTCGCGTACGCTTTCTCTCGGTCCCGCCGGACATCGACGGTGCGCGCGCTGCGATCCCGCATCGTTTCGAGCAACCACACGATGTATTCGCCATGTGCATCGATTGCGTCGGTGAAATTGAAGCTGCCGCCACCGCCCTGTGGTCCCGACACGATGAACAGGTTCGGAAATCCGTGGCTGTGCACGCCGAGAAACGTACTGGTGCCTTCCGAACGCCACTTCTGCGTGAGGGTACGACCGTCGCGGCCGGTGATCATGTTGAACGTCGATGTCGCCATCCACTGAAAGCCGGTCGCGTAGATCAGCACATCCAATGGATATTCAGTGCCACCGTGCACGACGCCCTTCGCATTGATCTGACGAACACCGACAGGGGCGGTGTCGACCAGATGAACATGAGGGAGATTGAAGGTCGGCAGAAATTCGTCGTGAAATGTCGGGCGCTTGCAGCCATACGGATAGTAGGGCTTCAATGCCGCGGCGGTTTTCGGATCCTTGACGATCGCATCCACGCGGGCGCGAATCTGCTCCATGATGCGGAAGTTGGAGTCGAGCTGCTTCTCGATCATCTCCTGCGGCGAGAGCGGCCGCGCGTGCTGCTTGCGTTCTTTGAAATCCGCGACCCGGCCGGCGAGATAATCGTCGTTCGCCTGAATGGCGGTTCGGCCCGCCGAGATTTTCGCAAAGCGCGCGCGTCTGGCGCGCGCCCAGCCCGGTTCCCGCGCCCATGTACGTCGCTCGTCTTCGGTGGTGGCGCGTTGATCGCGCACATCGATCGACGAAGGCGTGCGTTGAAAAACGAACAGTTCACCCACCGTTTTTGCGAGTTCGGGAATCGCCTGTACCGCCGTGGCGCCGGTGCCGATGATGCCAACGGTCTTGCCTTTCAGATCGATGTGGTAGTTCCAACGCGAGGTATGGAAGGCATCGCCTTCGAACGTCTCCATACCCTCGATGCGCGCCAGCTTCGGCGTCGTCAGGATCCCGTTGGCGAGAATCACGAACCGCGCCCGCATCGCGTCGCCGCGATTCGTGGTGACGGTCCACCGACCCGACGCTTCGTCCCAAGTCGTGGCTTCGACCGTGGTGTGAAACAAGCAGTGTTCGTAGAAGCCGAACTGCTCGGCCATCGTCTGGCAGTACTCGAGAATCTCGAATCCCGACGCGAACTTCATCGTCGGCACATAGCCCATTTCCTCGAGCAGCGGCAGATAGCTGTAGGCTTCAACGTCGCAGGCAATGCCTGGATACCGATTCCAATACCAGGTACCGCCGACATCGCCACCCTTCTCGCAGAAACGCACGTCGGAAAATCCGGCCTCGCGCAACTTGTGCCACAGCAGCAGGCCCGCGAAACCGGCGCCGACGACAAGAATCTCGCATTCGTCGGTCAACGCTTCTCGCGGAACCGGGTCCGCCGAGTACACATCGCTCAGATACTTTGCAAACGTGCCCTCCATCGCCATGTAGTCGGCGGCGCCCCGGCGCGCTTCCTTGAATGCACGGTACCTGGCTTGTTCCTCGGCATTGAAGGTTGCACCGGCCGGCAGTTGCGGCAGCGATTTGAGCGATTCGTCGGTGACGATCGAATAACCCTTGCCGGCAATCCGATCGGTCGCCTTGGCTGCGCGCGTATCGAAGATCTTCAGGCCACTCTCGGGATCGATGCGAATCGACATGTCACCTTCTCCGGCCATTGGCGGCCAACCAGTTTTGATACCCGAGGTCGGTCACGAGATCAAGTTGCTCAGGTATCGGGAGTTGGCCTCTTCGCAGCATGCGAGCGAGGCAAACCGCGCCGCCACGGCGCCTTCACTGGCGGCCGCGAACTGCCGCATGTAGTCGGCTCCACCGAGCTCGCCATCCGCCTGAATGCGCAGCTGTTCGACGCGAGACCGACCCAGCATGATCGCATCGTATCGCGCGTTCAGATCCGGAAAGCGACCGTTGAGCCGATCGATGCGCGCCGGCGCATCCGCATCCAGCGATTCGATGAACTCGGCGATCTCGTCTTCGCGCAGCGCGCACGCGAGCAGACCGGCGCGCTCGACGTGATCGTCGGTCTGTCGTGCCCACGCGCGGTAGCGATCGGCGGCCAGCCGCTCGAGCATCGCGATCAGCAACGGGATCTCGTCCTGAGCCAGGTCGGGCAACAGCGGCGCGAACGCTTCGACGATCGATGCGGGTTGGAGCATGGTGGCGGCTTCTGTGATTTTCGCCTGAGTATAGGGCACCATCGGGCCAATTCCCAACGGCACGGTTGAGGCGCGGATTCGATACGCGAACGGCGCTCGCAGGAGAGGGTGTCAGTCGAGCGTTAACTCCCCTTGGGGCCCGGTGCCGAGCTCGCCGCACTTGGCAAATTGCTTCGTCTGAATATTGCGACACTTTCCAGAGACCGCCGTTGCGGCGGGTACTGGCTCAGTTCCCGGGGTGCCGCATTTCGCGAACTTCTTGGTCTCGATGTTGCGGCATTTCGTGACAGCGGTGTGATGCGTCGCCGGGCATTTGACGAACTTCCGAGATTGAGCCCATCCGGATCCGAAATCTGCCCGCAAGCCGCGTGAACCCCAGAGTCAGAGTGTCTGACCGGGGCTCACGGGCGAAATTCCCGTCCACTGTGGGAATAACTGCGCAACAATCCGCCGCGAATCGGCCGACAATCGGTCGCAGAGACACCGTCGCGCAGGCCGCACCATGTCCATCAAGCATGCACTCGTGGTCGATGATTCCAGATCGGCCCAGTTCGCGCTGAAGAAGCAGTTGGAATTGCACGATCTGGTCGTGGTGCTGGCGGATTCTGGAGAGGAGGCGCTGGAACTCCTCAAACACCAGACCGTCGATGTCATCTTCATGGATCACACGATGCCCGGTATGGACGGCCTCCAGGCGCTCGAAGCCATCAAACGCAATCCGCGCACCGCAATGATCCCGGTGATGATGTACACGACGATGGAAGGTGAAGTGTACGTGGGTCAGGCACGCGCGCTCGGCGGCATCGGCGTGCTGCCAAAGGAAGTGCATCCCCAGGTGCTGTTCGACATGCTGCTGAAACTGGGCCTCGTCAAAGACAAGCGCACGCCCGCGACGGCTACCCCAACGGTTGCGATACCCGATTGGAGTGTGCCGCAGCGACGCGCAACCGACCCGCACGCGGACGGGGAAGGACGGACCGAGCCACCCGGTTTCGCGCTCGCCTCGCTGGTCACTCGCATCATCGACGACCAAGCGGCGCTGCGCGAAGAACTGCGCGAGGAACGCGCACGACTCGCCCGCGGCGTCGCCGCCGAAGTAATCGAGGCACAGCAGTCGGCGCATCCGCCGGAACCGCCGCTATCGTCATCGCCAACATCCAGAATCTGGATCGGCCTCACTGCGTTCTTTACCGCCACGACGTTGATCTTTGCTCTGCTGGGTTTGGAGATCGCACGCTCGAGCAAAGCGCCGGCACCGGCGGTCGATGTCCCGTCTCAGCAGACGAAGCTGGACGAGCTCGAAGGTGCGGCTCGCGCCGAGCAGTCGCAAGCACAGATGCGCTATCTCGCGGGCATCGATGCGCTGCAATGGGCGCTCAATCAAGACCCGGGGTCGCCGTTCGACGAGTTGCCGTTCAACGACGCGCGTGCGGTGGAGGTGCGCGGTCTGCTCGAACGTCTGGTGGCGCTGAATTTTCGCGGCCGCGTGCGCATCGAGTCCCACCTCGGCGAGTTCTGCCTCGTCGGCGACGATGCCGCCAGTTACCGGCTCGCCCCGGCGGATCTGCCGGTCGAAGCCTGCTCCTATGTTGGTCACCCGCTCGACGACTCGGCTTTCGTCGCCGATCGTCAGTCGTTGGGCTTCGCGGAGTTTTTGAAGGACTCACCTCTGATGAATGGCTCGGGCATCGTTGTGCAACTCGTCGCGTACGACCGCGCGCACTCGTTGCGGCGAGTACCGTTTCCGTCCGATGTGAGCGTTTCGGGGGACTGGAATCGCATCGCGGAGCGCAATAATCGGCTCGAGTTCTCGCTGATTCCGACGAGCGACTGATGTAGTGCGCCACATATCTTGGTGCATTTGGAGTTCGCGAGGCGCTGGCTGTGTTGCACGCCTTGTGAGCTTTAGTGCTGAGGTGTCACGCGATGGAGTTGACGGTTGCGGCGGAGGATCGGTACGCCGGACACGCCATGAACCCATCCCTGGGGGCTCGCGTTGCGCCATCCCTGGCGCAACACGGTCCGGCCTACCGATCCTCCGCCACAACCGTCATTCGAGCGCGCGCTTCGGTCGTATGGGGACGGTGCTATGCGAATGTCGGCGTCATGCTGGCAACACGTACATCTTGCAACCCGTTCGGCGGAGGGGTGGACCGCGACAGAGGTGGAGTGGGCGGTTGTCTGCGCCGGCTCGTGTTGCGCCTGGATGGCGCAACACGAGCCCCCAGGGACGGGTCTTACAGCGTGTCCGGCGCGAACAACTGCCCACTCCGCCGGAGTTCAACTCCACGCGCGAAGTACCAACGGCTCACATCAGACCGTTCAACCGGTTCAGATTTGCGAAGCGCGCTGGATCGAGATCGCGATCCAACAGCGCTGGATGATCCACTTCGTATCGATGCGCACGATAAATGCTCACCGTGATCTCGCCGCGACGGTTGTTGTTGACGAACGGGTTGATCCACTCCCACACCACTTCGTGCGCGCGCGTCACTTCGAACAACCGTCCGCTGGTGCCCTCGCAGATCAACACATTGCCAGAGCTCAATCGCGACGCACCCGAGATGTGTCCGCTGTAGAACTGCTGCGACGGAATGCCACGGTAGTGCCAGACGATGTCACCGGTTTTCGGATCCACCTCAATCACGCGCGAACCGTCATCGCCGTTGTCGAATATCTGAATGTTGCCGTTTGCAATCCAGGTCGTATGGTGCTGGCCCAACGACTGGCTGAACTTGAACGTCAGCTCGCCTGATGTTCCGTCAATCACCACAACCCGATTGTTGCTGCGTGCCGAAACGACGATATCGCCCGCAGGGTTCACGTCAATCCCGTTCACGTGCGTCCACTCCCAGCGCCGCCGCGTCGGTCCGATGGGATCTTTCACCGGATCGAACAGCTTCCAGGTATGAATCCGGCGTACTTCGTTCTGATTGGCATCGATTTCGACGAGATCATCGCCAATCAGGCGTGGCAACCGCTCGCGCGGCATCTTGTAGCCACCGCGTACCTTCTTGTGCAGCTCTGCTGAAAGCTCCACCCACTCGGGCACCAGCGTGTTGCCGTTGGGCAGGCGATAGAAGTCGTGATGCTGGAAACGGTTTTCGTACTCCCAAACGACATTGCCGTCCCAGTCCACTTCGGCGAGCGTGGTGTGATAGCCGCCCAATCGCGTCACGTGCTGCTCGAATGGCGGTGGCGGCTTCGTCGGCTCGTCGGCCGGCGGTTGCGGCAAATTCACATCGGAACCCGTCATCAACAGGTTGCCATTGTCCAGGAGCCGTCCGTAGCCGGGTTTTATATGACCGAATTTCCAGCGCTGCACCACGCGGCCAGCCATGTCGATCAGATAGCAGCAGGTGTCGCCGTGCGGGGTGAGCAAGGTATAGCCTTTCGTGGACAGCCCCGGACGGTGAAACGTCAGTCCGGTCGGACGGTTGACGGACCAACCCACTATGTCGCCTTCCTACCCAGCACGAAGTCTTCCTGTACCGCCGTCGCTAGAACGATACCGCAAATCGCGAAACCCACCATCTCGGCAGACGCACCGTCGCCGGCTGCCCCACCTCAGCCGTGTCGAACGACCTCCAATGCGCGCTCGAAGCCGGGTCCATCGACACCGGCGAGAAAGCCAACCAAGCACATCTTCCCCAACACGTAGAGCATCTCGGATCCACCGGGCTTCAATCGCGCCTCCATGACGGCCGCTCCGAACTCGGCCGGAGTCGGCGCACTCAACTCCGTGATCGGCGTCGGTGGAGGCAATCCGGCGGCGCCACCGAAGATCAAACCCGCATAGAACAGACGGGTGAGCTGCGTCATCAACACCAGGCGCGCACGAATCAACGAATCCGGCGCGTGACCCAGCCATGCGCCCAGCAGAATCTCTGACAAGTCAGCCGAAGCGCACGACTCATGCGTCAGAATCGCGATGTCGACGAGCGGGTCGTTGCGAAATGACGTTTCCCAGTCGATCAGCCACAAGCGCTCCCCGTCGAAAAGTATGTTGCGCGGATTCGGATCATTGTGACTGGAGACAAGCGCCGAAGCGTCCCATCGGTAGGCCTCACGGATACGCTCGAACGCAGCCTGATGCGGATCCAGTAGGCCGGCGGCGAACAGGCCCGACGAGCGCAGCATCTGCAGCATATGCGCGAGGATGACCGGATAGTCGCCTCTTTCCGGAAACGCAGGGGTTTGCTGCAGTCGCGCCAGCAGGTCACCGAGCGCGCGCGCCAGCGCTTGGGGCCCGCCTGGAAACGCCTGCAGCGGACGCTGCAGGACGAAATCCATGATCGCCACTCCCGCCTCCGCATCGGTGTGGCGCAGAGGCGGCGCAATGCCCGCATCCGCCGCCACGCGCATGCACGCGTACGCCTGCACGATATCGGCGAGGCTCCGCTGCGGCGATGCGATCGACGCCGACACGGCGTCTCGCATGACAAACTATCTCTTGGCAGCCAGCAAAAACCATCCGCAGGAGGACCTGCCGCTGCGGATCGACACCGTGTACGACGAACAGCGCGGCCGGCTCAGGATCATCATCACCGGCAGCTTCGCGGCGACATCCTATCTGCTGCTGCTCGTTTCGTTGCGCCTGGAGCAGCCGTAGTGTCTACGAGCCCAATTTGAAGTTCTGCTGCATGCGCGCTCGAACAGCACCCTGGTGCTCGAAGTACTGCCTGAATCCACCGTTGTAGTTACCGTCCTGGCGGCGCTGCGATTCACCTTCGAAATTGTAGTAGCCGGGTGTGCAGTCTTCGTTTCGCGACGTCTTGCCGCGATGCGCAATCACCTCGTCCACCCACCATTGCTCTGCGGCATCTGTCGGATCGATGGTGCGATAGCCCTTGCTTCGCACGTAGTCGATGCAGGCGGCGATATGGTCACCCTGCGTCTGCAGCATGTCGGTCAAATTGAACTGAAACGACGCCTGGTAGCCGCCCATGATGAACAGGTTGGGAAATCCACTGGTGTGAATACCGAGCAATGTCCTGATCCCGTCGCGATACTTTTCCGTTAGATCGAGACCGCCCGCGCCGACGATCCTGTTATAGATGCCGGTCTTCTGCACTTCGAAGCCGGTGGCGTAAATCAACAGATCAAGCGTGTACTGCTTGCCGTCGACCACCGGACCGAGTTCGTTGATCTCGGTGACACCTTTACCGTGCGTATCCACCAGATGCACTGAGGGGCGGTTGAACGTCGGCAGATAGTCGTTGTGAAAGCATGGCCGCTTGCACATGAACATGTACCACGGCTTCAGCGATTCGGCCGTGGCTTTGTCGTGTACCTCGGCTTCGATGCGCGCGTGGATGCGCATCATGTAGTCGATGTTGCCGCGCTCCTGGCGTTGGATCTTCTGTTCGCGCGTCTCGGCCGCGAAGCGGGCCTTCTGCTCATCGCTGAGTTGCGGTTCCGCGAGCGCACGCGCGCGGCGCTTCGACTGCCACCCCGGCTTGCGGCTGGCAGCCCACTCGGGATCGGTCGGCCAGTCGTCGCGTATGTCGATCGATGAAGGCGTACGTTGGAATACGTACAACTCCCTGGCGTTTTCTCCCAGCGCGGGCACCGCCTGCACCGCGGTTGCGCCGGTACCGATGATGCCGACGACCTTGTCCTTCAGATTCGACAGATCCGCGCCGGTGTAGTCGTAGTCCCAGCGTGATGTGTGGAACGAATGCCCGGCGAACGTCGCCATGCCCGAGATGCGCGACAGCTTGGGCTTCGATAGCGTGCCGTTGGCACAGATTACAAACTGCGCGCGCATGTGATCGCCGCGATCGGTATCGATGTGCCACAGCTGTTCCGCTTCGTTCCACACCGTCGTGGTGACCGTCGTTTGAAACACGGCCAACTCGTACAGGTCGTAGCGCCGCGCGATCGCCTGACAATGCGCGAATATCTCCGGTCCCCGCGAATAGTGATGTTTGGGCACGTAGCGCATTTCGTCGAGCAGCGGCAGATAGTCGTACGACACTACGTCGCAGGCGGCGCCTGGATAGCGGTTCCAGTACCATGTGCCACCGACGTCGGCCCCGCGCTCGACAATGCGGATGCTCGCAATGCCTTTCTCGCGCAACCGTGCCGAGGTCAACAGTGCAGAGAAACCGCCACCGATGAACAGCACCTCGACGGTGTCGTGAATCGGCTCACGCGGTTCGACTTCGCCGCCGTACGGGTCGCTTTCGTAGCGAGCCAGTTCGCCGGTCAACTCGGACGTGAATTGCTGCGTGCCCTCCGGCCGATAGTCGAGGCGCAGGTCGCGCTCACGCGCGAATCTCTCTTTGATGTCCGCGTAATAGGCATCGGAATGCCGCATTTTTGCCATGCTATTCATCCATCACTGACGGGCCGGCCGAGCGAACCCGGCACATCGTGAGACGATACGGGCAATCGAGCAACGTGACCATCCCCTGATGCAACGGTTGTCGCAGCCGCAGAGCGAGATCGTTCAGCACGGGCCTGCGCCCACGATGCTGACGTACTGGCGCTTCTATTGGCCACTCGCGCTCACCGGTTTCGCAATGGTGCTGTCGACGCAGTTCCAGAACGCCACCCTGGCGCGCTATCCGGACGCGGTGCAGGAGTTGGCGATCTTCGCGCTGGCGCAGGGCACATTCCAATTCTTCAACGCCGCGCTCGGGTTCACGCCGCAACTGTCGAATGTCTACGCGCGAAGCCGCCAGGGTCTGCGCACGAGTTTCGCCTTCATCATGACGACCACCGCTTGCCTGTCGTTGCTGCAGGCTTCAATCGCCTTCACCGATATGGGCCAGCGGCTGCTGATGCTCGCCTACCATCAGGACCCGGCGGTGCTGGCCCGAGTGCGTGGCTATCTCGGTGCGTTGATGCCGGTGTTGTTCCTGAACGCGGCGCGGTTCTACTTCAATGGCACGTTGGTCCAGGCGCGGCTCACCGGCTTGGTGACCTTGCTGAATGTGCTCTATCTCGGCACCACGGTGGTGGTGCTGGTGATCGGCTTTCACGCCGGCTGGCCGGTGACGGTTACCGTAGTCGGTGCGCAGACCAGCGCCGCGGCCGCACATCTGCTGGCGTGCCTGACGGTGCGCCGTCGCTACTACCATTGGCCTGAAGTTTCCGAACACACCGATCTGCGCTGGGGCGAACTGGCGCGCTTCTTCCTGCCTGTGACCACCAACGGTGTGATGTTCGCGCTGTCGCGGCCGGTATTGTACGCAGCAATCGGACGCACTCCCGACGCACTTCTCAGTATCGCCGCGCTGCGCGTCGGGTTCGATTTCTCGATGATGTTTCAGCAGGCAGCGAATCAGTTCCGGCACTTCTTCGTTACGTTCGGTCTCGACGACCTGCGCGGAAAGCGGCGCTTCATGGCGGTGGTCTGCATCGGAATCACATTGATCATGCTGAGCGTCGCCTTTACACCGTTGTCCGAATGGGTGCTGACGCGCGGGCTCGGCGTCGATGAGGCGGTGCGCTCGCGATCTGTTCAGGTGATTGCAATCATGTGTGCCTTGCCGACCTTGATCGTCTTTCGCAATTACTTTCATGGGCTATTGCTGGTACAGCGCCGCACCTTGGGCATGGCGACCGGTGGCATTCTGCGCGTGGCCGGCATCCTCGTGTTCTCGCAAGCGCTGCTGCGGGTCGGCGCGCTGAACCATGTCACTGCCGCGTTGATATTGTTGAGCGGATTCGCGATCGAGGCACTGGTGGTGATGCGAGCGGGTACGAGGCCGCTTCCGCAGGAGACAGCGCCGAGTCAACCCCCGCTGGGATAGACCTTCACGCTGCTGGCAACCGAGTCGGCCACATGCTCCTTGGTGATCACGCCGAGCACGCTGTCGGGGCGCGGCACCGTGCCGGTGCCTGTCACCACCACGGCCATGGTGGCGTGGCGCCGCCAGATGCGCCTGATCACATCGAACACCAGATCGCTCTCACGCACGATGGTGAAGTTGCGACTGGCGATGTCGCGCATCGTCACGCCAGAGTTGCCGTCTATGGCCTGTCGTCCGGTCGCGTGACGCAATGCCGTATTGACGCGCACCACCCCGAGCAGCCGGTTGCGCTCGGTCACGACGACATGGCGCATCCGTCCGGCATGATCGGGGTGAGCGAGGAACGCATCGAAGCTCATGTCCGCGGGCGCCAGCACCACCGAGGTGTCCATCACCTCCTGCGCGCGGCGAACCAGGAACATGTTCGCATGCAGCGCCTTGGGGATGACGTGGCCGCGGCGAAACAGCTTCAGCGTGTAGATGTTCTCCTGCGAGAGCAGTCGGCGGACGCCGACTGCAACGGCCACCGCCAGGATCATCGGCATGACGATGTCGTAGTCGCGGGTCATCTCGAAGATCATCGTGACCGCGGTCATTACCGCTCCCGTGCCGCCTCCGACCATCGCTCCCATGCCGACCATCGCGAAAGACGGAATGCTGATGGTGACCGGCAGATGCAATGAAACCAACAGCGCCGCAAAACCGCCGCCAATGGCGGCTCCCATGAACAATGACGGTGAGAAGATGCCGCCCGACGAACCGGAGCCGAGGCTCAGCGACGTTGCCAGCAGCTTGAAGACGAACAGCGCCAGCAGAAGCCACGCGGCAGACAGCTGTCCGGTGAGAATCGCCTGCACCGTGGCATAGCCGACACCGTCGACGTAATACTGCCCGAACGCCCGCATCAGGCTGTACATCAACACGCCGAGCATCAGCATGCCGAGCGCGTGCCGCAGATAGGTACTCTTGATCCGCGCGAAGATGTCCTCGGCCAGAACCAGTCCCCGCACGAGGCCCGCGGCAGCTACCCCGGTCACCACGCCCAGCAGCGCGTACAGGCACAGGATAAGCGCGGACGAGGCATCCACGGCCATGGGTGTGAGCACCGGCACGTCGAACGCCGGGTCGGGGCCGAGAAACAGCCGGCCGATGAAAGTCGCTGTGCCAGTCGCCAACGCAACCGGCAGGAATGTGCGTACGCTCACCTCGGGCATCATCAGCTCGATGGCGAACATCACCCCGCCGATCGGCGTATTGAAGGTCGCCGCGATCCCGGAGCCAGCGCCGGCGGCCACCAGGATGATGCGCTGACCCGCCGGCATACGGATGATTTGGCCGAGTGTGGAGCCCAGAGCGGAGCCGATCTGAATGATCGGTCCCTCGCGCCCCACCGACGCGCCACTGCCGATGGCGATTGCGGACGCCAGCGATTTCACGGCCGCCACCACGGGACGGATCACGCCGCCCTTGTAGTAGATGGCGTCCATCACTTCCGGTACGCCATGCCCGCGCGCTTCGGGGGCGTATCTGTCGACCAGAAAAGTAATCACCAGGCCACCGATGACGGGCACCAGGATGACCAGTGGGCCCCAGGGACTCTCCGGGGTGAACACATTGGCGTCGTAGTGGAAGTCGAACTGCCCGAGAAGCAGCATGTTGTGCAGCAGCCCGATCAGGTCGCGGAACAGAACGGCGCCGAAACCGGTCACCACACCCACGATCAGCGCCAGAACCGATAAAGCGAGCAACCCGATTCGAGCGATGTCGTCCTCGTCGATTTCAGGTGCCGCAGGGACTGGCCGGTCGATGCCCGGACCGCGCAGACGATGGCTGATCGCGCCAGCAGCCAATGGCTCGGAAGGTGGCTCGCTGGCCATCACTCACACTCTCGAATTCGAAGTCTAGACGGGGCATCAAAGGTGGCTTGCCGAGGCAACATCCAACCGCCACGCTGGCATTTAACCATCCGGTACGTTGTCGCTGCCAGTTCCCAGCGTTAGCCGTGGCAACCGGGTCAGAGTGCTTCATTCAACGTGGAGCCGCGGCTACCTGTTGTGGTGAAGCACTCTGTCCCGTTGATCTTGCGCCGCGGCCCGCGCTTATCATCGGCACATGTGGAATCGCAATCTCGTCATCCTGCTCGTCAGTCAGACCATCGCGGTCAGCGGTTCGGTGCTCATCGTAACGATCGGCGGCCTGGTGGGCGCCGGATTGTCGACCGACCCGGCGCTCGCGACGTTGCCGCTGTCGATCATGATCGTCGGCACCGCAACCGCCACGGTGTTCGCTGCGTTACTGATGCGGCGTGTCGGCCGCCGTCTCGGCTTTGCTATCGGCGCCGCGATCGCGGCGGCGGCCGGCTTCGTCTCGGCATACGGCCTGTATTCGGCGAGCTTCGTCGTGTTCTGCATCGGCATCGGTCTGTACGGAATCAACAACGCGTTCGTACAACAGTATCGCTTTGCCGCAGCGGAGAGCGTTGCGGCGCCGTTCGCCAGCCGCGCAATCGCGTTGGTATTGTTGGGCGCGATCGGCGGCGCAATCTGCGGACCATTGCTCGCGACACGTGGCCAGCATTGGGTGCCCGGGCACCTCTATATGGGTTCGATGCTCGCAATCGGATGCCTGCAGACGCTTGCCATCGCATTGCTGGCGCGTCTCGAAGACCCCACTCAGCCGTCGGCCACATTGCCGCAAGCCGCCGAACGAAGCCTTGCGGCGATCGTGCTACAGCCGACATTTCTGGTCGCAATGCTCGCCAGCGTCGTCGGTTACGGCGTGATGAGCCTCGTGATGACGGCCACGCCCCTCAGCATGCACGTTCACGACAGACTGTCATTGCACGACACTGCCTGGGTCATTCAAAGCCATGTGCTGGCGATGTACGCGCCGTCATTCTTTTCGGGCGCATTGATCGCGCGTCTCGGTGTCGTGCGGATCCTCGCGGTCGGCATCTGTGCGCTGTTGGCAACGATCGTGTTCGGCCTGCAAGGCCACGCCGTGGTGCACTACTGGTGGGCACTCGTATTACTCGGCATCGGCTGGAACCTTCTGTTCGTCGGGGGTACCACGCTGCTGGTCGGCAGCTACCAACCCACCGAACGTTTCAAAGCGCAAGCCGTGAACGATTTCGGCGTGTTCGGTGTTTCCGCCGCCGCATCGCTGCTCGCCGGTTCGCTGATCTACCACTGGGGCTGGAGTACGGTGCTCTGGGCGACCGCCCCGATGCTGATCGGCTTGCTGGCCGTATTGCTCATCTATTCACGGCGCCCGGAGCATCCGGTACCGGCCGAGCGCATCGCATAGCAGGCGTCAACGTCCCCCGTCGGCGCCAACGCAGTTTGCAATTCTTCTCCCCGACCGTATCCTCGACCGAAATCTATCGGACGGTGCTCGTGGCGAAAGTGGCGCCTCGACGTGATGACGTTTCGTTGACGGAGCGTTATCTCGACATCAGACGGCGCACGACTCAGCTGTGCGCGCCCCTCGAACCGGACGACTACGGCGTCCAGCCCATGGCCGATGCGAGCCCGCCGAAGTGGCACCTGGCACACACCACCTGGTTCTTCGAGACCTTCATTCTGAAGGCGTTTCTCCCCCACTACCGGTTGTACAACGATGCCTTCGAGTATCTGTTCAACTCGTATTACAACGCCGTCGGCGAACAGTTTCCTCGCGCCCAACGCGGTCGACTGTCGCGTCCAACCATCGCGGAGGTCGAACAATACCGCCGCCACGTCGATGCGGCGATGACGGACCTGCTGGCCGCAACAGACGACGTCACCGTATTCGAGCGAGCAATCCTGGGCCTGCATCACGAGCAACAACACCAGGAACTGATCGTCACCGATCTGAAGAACAACCTCGGCACGAATCCGCTGCATCCCGCGTACCGCCCTAGTGATGCGCAGCAGGTCGATTCCGACATCACACCGGCCGTGCATCGCTTCAACGCGCTGCCGGGTGGATTGATCGAAGTCGGCGCAGCGCCCTCGCCAGGCGAATTCGCATTCGACAACGAACAGCCGCGGCACCGCGTGTACGTGCGCGCCTGCGAGCTCGGCTCACGGCTGGTGACCAACGGCGAATATGTCGACTTTATCGCCGACGGCGGCTATCGGCGTCCGGAGCTGTGGCTCTCCGAGGGCTGGGGGCGGCTCGGCGCCGGACAACTTGGTGCCGCACCGCTGTATTGGCAATCGAACGGCGATCAATGGCTCGAATACACACTCGGTGGCTTGGCGCCGCTGCAACTCGCCTCGCCGGTGGTCCATGTGAGCTATTTCGAAGCTGACGCCTTTGCTCGCTGGCGCGACGCCCGTTTGCCGACCGAGTTCGAGTGGGAACACGCAGCGACGCTGCACGATTCGAAGACGAACGCGGGCGCCTTTGCCGAGGATGCCCGCTTCCATCCTCGGCCCGCGACAACCGCCAGCCCTTTCGCGCAACTGCTAGGAGACGCCTGGGAATGGACGGCCAGCGCCTATGCGGCCTACCCGGGATTCCAGTCCGCATCCGGCGCACTCGGCGAATACAATGGCAAGTTCATGAGCAGCCAGATGGTGCTGCGCGGTGGCTCATGCGCGACGCCGCGCGACCACATCCGCGCCAGCTACCGAAACTTCTTCTACCCAGGCGACCGGTGGCAGTTCTCCGGCATTCGCCTTGCCCGGGATCTGTGACATGTCCGAACCGTCCGTCATCGACCTCAAGCCGGCCACCTCGATCAGCCGCTCCGAAGTGCTCGAGGGGCTCGACGCGGCTCACAAGTCGATCGCGCCAAAATTTCTTTACGACGACCGCGGCTCGGCGCTGTTCGAAGAGATCACCAGGCTGCCGGAGTACTATCTGACCCGAACCGAGATCGACATCCTGCGCCGGTTCGCGCCGGACATTGCCAACGAAGTTGGACCCGGCCACGTGTTGATCGAGTTCGGCAGTGGCAGCAGCGAAAAGGTGCGGCTGTTGCTCGACGCGTTGCAGAGCGCGGCGTATGTGCCTGTGGATATTTCTCGGGATTCGCTGGAGCGTGCCGCCGAGCAGATTCGCAACGACTATCCCGCGCTGCGCGTGGTGCCAGTCTGCGCCGACTATAGTCGACCGTTCTCGCTGCCGCAGACGGTCGCTCGCGCCGGTAGCCGCACCGCGTTTTTTCCGGGCTCCAGCATCGGCAATTTCGATCCGGACGACGCGGTGCGTTTTCTCGGCCACGTCGCCGACGTGGTGGGTGCCGCCGGGCAATTGTTGATCGGCATCGATCTGAAGAAGGATCCGGAAGTGCTTGAACGCGCTTACAACGACACAAAGGGCGTGACTGCGCAATTCAACCTGAACCTGCTCAATCATCTCAACGAAGCGTTGGACGCCAACTTCGACCTATCGAAGTATGCCCATCGCGCGCGCTGGAACGCTCGCAAGGGATGCATCGAAATCCATCTCGTGAGTCTTGCCGATCAGACGGTGACGATCGACGGGCGACGCATTCCGCTGCGCGCCGGCGAGGCGATTCACACTGAAAATTCCTACAAATACCACGTCGACGAGTTCGATTCTCTTGCCGCTGCTGCCGGCTTCGCGCAGCGTCGTGCGTGGCTCGACCCGAAAGGTTGGTTCGCAGTAATTCTGTACCAGGGCGCAGACTGACGGCGTAAACACCCGGCCGGGTTGTCGCGAATAGCCAGCTCGCGTCGACTCATGATGTCCCACGGCGCGACGGTATCGCAGAGTTCACCAATGCACCGTCGCGCGGTGGCGGATTCCACCATCCCACAAAGAGTACCTTTAGCGATGCCGCTGAACAGCGTGACCGCATCAGACTAAGCTTGGTAGCCGACATCGTGAGGTGGGAAGACCTACATGAGTTCTTTGCCGTCACCGAATTGAAGCGACCCAGACACGCTTGTATAGGAGCTTGAGAGCCATGTATCGAAAGATTCTCGTCCCCGTTGACGGTAGCCATACCTCGCTTCGCGGTCTCAATGAAGCGATCAAACTCGCAAACGTCACCGGGGCAACGCTTCGCCTCGTACACGTCATCAATGAATTCGCTGGTGGCTATCCCACCGAAGGAGCGCTGTACTTCAGCGAGGTTATCGACGGGTTGCGCGAAGGCGGCAAGAGGATCCTCAGTGAGTGCGAACGCCTCGCGCGTGAACAGCACGTCAGCTACGAAACCGAACTGGTCGAGACAATTGGCGGCCGTGCGGCAGATGTGATCGTGAGCCAGGCGTCTGAATGGCCAGCGGATTTGATCGTGATGGGCACGCATGGCCGTCGCGGCATACGTCGGCTCGCGCTGGGTAGCGACGCCGAAATGGTGCTTCGCCAATCTTCAGTTCCGGTCCTAATGGTGCATTCGGCCGAAGAAACCCAGGCGTAGCAAACGTCGCGTCATTTGGGCAGGCGCACCCGCGGACTCAGGCCATCCGATCGAACTCGCGTATCGGCTACGACGCGCGAGTCGCGTCGAATTGCATCTCGGCTTCGAACCAGTCCTCCAGCTCATGACCTGGTTCGAAACCGCGTTCGGCAGCGAGGTAGTACGCCGCCAACTCAATCGCTTCCTGTCTTTGGGTATCGATGATGACATCTCGTTCCGGGTCGAGCGGTTCGACCGATACCGCTACCGGCATCTTGGATTTGTCGCGTTTCGGTTTCGAAGAATTTCGCGTACTCATGATTGACCTCCTTATTGTCACCAAACCGTCGCTATGCAGCCACATGGACCGCGTCAGTCGCCGCGCATCGTGTCGCCAGGCTTAGAACTTCATTCCGCTCCATAGGTTCACCCGATCGCGGCGGGAGTCGTCCGAGCGTCTCGGCGACCCGCTTCGGTGTTCCCAGATCGCTCCAGCCGCACGCCGCTACCGGCAACACCCGCAACGTTGCTTCGGCACCCTCGAGGAGGTGACGCGAAAAATCGATATCGGCCAGATTCCTGTACAACCGATGCGCCGCAACAGGATCGTCAGGGCGATCTGCATCCGCTTCGACGGCATTCCGCATCCCGGCGACCACTCGCGGGAATCGCTCGACATAGATTTGCAGCAGCGCCTGCGCGCGCACAACGACGATGAAGGTGTTCCACAGCGCGCCGACAGTCAGCAGAGACTGTGCCACGGCGGCCGACGGCTTTTCGACGAAGCGTTCCACCGAACATGTGCCGGTCGTGTCGGGCGCTCCGCAAACAATGTAACCGAGCTCGGTATCGACCTGATCGGGCTCGATGCCCAGCATCACGATGTCGTTCTGGCGCGTATCGAGCGCGTGGAGCGCGCCATGCAGCGCGGCGGCGAGCGCGGCCTCGTCTTCGACGTAGTGATCCGACGGTAGCAATACGATCCGCGCATCCGGATCGCGCCGCACGATGTGCAGCAGCGGCAACAGGATTCCGTTCGCGGTGCCGCGATTGCGCGGTTGCACGATGATGTTGCCACTCTCGAGCGACTTCAGCGCGCGGCGCCACCAGTGCCGATGCTGCTCCGCTACCACCGCGCAGACATGATCAGGTTGTGCAATCGCAGCCGCGCGGCGCAGGGTCTCCTGCAGCAGCGACCGCCCGCCATAGAGCGAACAAAACTGCTTAGGCACCGCGACACCGACACTCGTCGTCGTCAAACAATGTAAGCGGCGGCCTTCACCCGCCGCAAGCACGATGACCCAGGTGTCTCCGCCGCCACTCATCAAAACGCCTGCGCTTTTCGTTAAAAGAGTGATTCTGCGCTTGTCACGGGATTCGCAACATCGCGGACCGCGTGGTTTCAGGGATAGTGGAATCCGCCATCTCCACGGCCGGGAGCGTCATCCAGCACATACACGCGGCACGGTGACTTTCGTCTAACATCCATCGGCGCCGGCTCCAGATCGCGGTCGGCTGTGGTGGATTCCGCCAGCGAAGCGTCCGGGTTGCCCAGCACTCGAACTTTCGGTTCAACGCATCAAACGAAGAAACAGCGCCGATGAGCAAAAAGCTGCAGCCGACAGATGAAAAACTAGAGCGCGAGCTTCTCGAACAACTCATCAGCGCAGCGCAGACCATCTTGCTGGTACTCGACACGGACGGTCGCATTGTGCGGTTCAATCCGCATCTGGAAGAGGTGTCCGGATGGCGTCTGGACGAGATGCGCGGGCAAATCTGGTTCGATGCGTTCCTACCCGAAGCGGACCGCGCTTCGATACGCGACCGGTTCAAACGGGCGCTGACTGACGGGCCGACACGCGCCAACGTCAACCCGATCGTGACGAAAGATGGCCGGTTGCGCGATATCGAATGGCATTACGCCCGGCTCACAGGGCGGAATGGAGAACCGGTTGGTGTGCTCTGCACCGGTCAGGACATCACCGAGCGAAACCAGGCCGACATTGCGCTGCGCGAACGCGAACAGCGCCTGCAAGCCGTGCTGAACACCGCGGTCGATGCGGTCATCACCATCGATGAGCGAGGCATCATCTTGAGCTCCAATCCTGCCACGGAGCGAATGTTCAGCTACGCGGCGTCGGAACTCGTCGGCCACAACGTCAAGATGTTGATGCCGCCGCACTATCGCGACGAGCACGACACATACCTTGCCCGGTATCGGACGACAAGGGTGCCTCACATCATCGGAGTTGGCAGAGAGGTGACCGGGCGACGCAAAGACGGCGTCGAATTTCCTATCGCTCTCGCGGTGAGCGAAGTGGATCACTTGAACATTTTCACCGGCATCATCCGAGATATTTCGTCGCGACGGGCGCTGCAGCGCCGCGTGTTGGAAATCTCGGACGCAGAACAGCGCCGCATCGGTCAGGAGCTCCATGACGGCACAGGACAGGAACTGACCGCCCTCGCGCTATTCGCGGATACGTTGACCGATCTGCTGAAAAAAGCCCCACAGAGGTCGACCGACAACTATTGGACATGGCAAATCAATGCCATCGAGCTGGGGCGAATGCGCCATATATCGGACAGATTGTTGCAGGGGCTGCGCGAGGCAACCCGGCACGTCACGCAGCTATCGCACGGCATTCTGCCTGTCCTGATCGAACCGGAAGGTCTCGGTGCCGCACTCGAACATCTTGCAGTTGAAACGGACGCGCTGGACCACATCGGATGCGACTTCGAATATTCAGCGCCGGTGCTGGTGGCGAACGCCGCAACGGCTACGCACCTGTATCGAATTGCTCAGGAAGCTGTGAACAACGCGCTGACTCACAGCAACGGCGATCACATCCGCATCTCACTGCGCCGTGTGCGTGCCGATATCGTACTCACCGTCACTGACAACGGCATCGGATTCGATCCACATGCAATCCGCAGCATCGGTTCGCCCCGCGTCTCTCGTGGATTCGGGTTGGAAATCATGCACTACCGCGCAGCAATGATTGGCGGCGCACTCCTCGTGACACAAGCCACCGGGGGCGGAACCGGCATTGAATGCACGGTTCCCAATACATCACGAGGCGATACGTCCGCTGGTTAGTCCCTATGGGCCGATCCGCAATCTCTAATGACGTGCTCGGTCGCTGCACGCTGCAGCGCAGCGGCGTTATCGAGTTCCAGTTTCTTTTTGATACTCTCGCGATGCGAATCAACGGTATGGACACTGATCTTCAGTCGCGCGGCGATCCGGCGTGTCGCAAATCCCTGACCAATCAGTTCAAAAACCTGGCGTTCTCGCGGCGTCAGGTGGGCGTTCGCGCGACGGCGGCCCAAGCCTCGTCTGGCATTCACCGGAGCGTCCCCGTCCAGAGCATCCCGAATGGCCTTCAACGTTTCTTCGCCAGAGGCATTCTTGGAGACATAGGCCGCAGCACCCGCATCGCGCGCCGCTGCGCCGTAAAAGGCCTCATCGTGCATCGAATAGACCAGTACACGGATCTTCCGATCAAGGCCAGCTATGCGCCGTACCAGATCGATCCCATGGCTGTCCTTGAGGGATAAATCGACAATCACGAGATCGGGCTTTTGTTCGCTCATCAACGCGAGCGCCTCATCTACACTTGCTGCCTCGCCGCACACGACCAGATCCGCCTGCCCTTCGATCAAAAGCTCAAGACCTTCCCGGACGACAGGGTGATCGTCGACGATCAGAATATTGCGTACTGTTGCCATCCTATGCGCGTTCATGTCTCAGCACCGGATTCCGTCAAGTAGCAGTTTCCACCAGTGAGGATTCGTTGGCTTCACGATGCGCACCACCGTCATGCTTGGCCAAATGACGGCTACCGTTCTGGGTGGTCGAGGATATGTCATTGACCGCATTTTCCGCTGAAAGCCCCGCGAAGATCGTCATCGTAGACGACCACCCAATGGTCCGCGAGGGATTGAAGATGCGCATCGCCAGCGAACGGGACCTCCGCGTCTGCGGAGAGGCCGAAGAAGAAGGCGAAGCACTGCGTCTCATTCGCGACGCGCAGCCTCACCTGGTGATTGCCGATCTGTCCCTGAAGGCGGGGCATGGCATCGCACTCGTCCAACGTATCCAAACCGAGATGCCGGCCACTTACGTGCTCGTGCTGTCGATGCACGACGAGACACTCTACGCGGAACGTGCATTGCGTGCGGGCGCGCGTGGCTACCTCAACAAACAAGAGCCCCAGGAGCGTTTGATCCAAGCCATCCACGCCGTGTTGTCCGGTGCCGTGTACTTGAGCGAGAAGATGACCCAGCGCGTGCTGTCGCGAATCGCACAGAACAATCAGCCAAATCTCGACCCCGTCGATGCGCTGACGGATCGTGAATTGCAGATATTCCAGATGCTTGGGGAAGGCTTGTCTACTCGAGGCATCGCAGAGGCACTCAATCGTTCAGTTCACACGATCGAAACGCACCGCGAGAAGATCAAGCGCAAGCTGAACTTGAAGTCGGCCAACGATCTGGTTCAGAGCGCGGTTCATTGGGTGATCGAGAATGACGTTTGAACCGCTGGCGCGACGTCGCTGTTCCCCACCGATCTGATTTTTCTGCGCAGCTATACACTCTTTACGCAACACCGCGAACGTTGCTCGGCCGCAGGTTTCAGGGTGCCTCTTCGCGCAACCTGGTCGATGGTCGCGGCGGCTCTGAGTCCAGACGGACCAACCCGGTCGCATCGATGTCGCACAGATCGCCTATGCGCTCGATCTTCAGGTCCGCAGGTGGATATGTCGATGATGTATGCGGATCCAGCGCGTAATGTCCCTGCTGCGGAAAAACGGTCGTCAGACGCTGCCGCCAGACCTGCTTCATCGCCGCGAGAATACGCAGTTTGTCGTCCACCATAACGTAGTGGCGTGCCGGGAAGCGCCGCTCGACGTCATCAAGCATCTGTTCCTTGTGGATATAGATCAGCACCCGGCCTTCGACCGCGTCCCATAGCCCGGAACGCTGAACCTTGCGCGGTTGGAACACGGCATCGCCATCCGAGAGGATGACGGTCAGCCCAGCCGCGCCAAGGTGGGCGATGACATCGAGCGCGTTCGGATACAGACATTGTGCGAACGGATAGTCCACCAGGAACGTTGACATCAGCAGCAGCCGAGGATCGGTCATCGCGCTCGAACGATAGCGCTGTAGTGCACCGAGATAGTCTGCATAACCGAGTTCGGCACGCAGCTCCTCGAAAATGTCCCAGTATCGATCCCGCTCCGCGGCGCCAAATTCGCACTCCAGATGCTCACGCAGATCTGCCTGCACGCGATCGTTGTCGAGCAGCGTGTTGTCGACGTCGAGCAGGAACACGGTATCGTGAGTGATCGTCACGCCTGCCATTTCCAGTCGCGGACCTCCGGCGGCGCTTCGGTCTGATCGTTGCTGGCCCACTGCCAGAAGCCGATGTCTTCGGTGCAGTGCTTGACGGCGTGCCGCCCGATTCCACCATGGACGGAATTACGCCGCGAATCCGCGCGCTCTACGGTCACCGCTGCCACAGAATGTGTGCCGCTTCGAGGGGGAGCGCCACACCATCGCGGCACGGCATCACGCGCGCGACGTAATCCGATGCCGGTCGCGCCGAGGATACAGCCGCGGCATAGAGATAGCTGCCGCGGCTGTCGGTGAGTTCGTGCAGATGGTGCATCGGTTGCCGTGTCGAATCTCGTCCGTCCACCCCATCTGCATACAGCTCGACATGCACCGCGTCCGGCGCGAGGCCACCAAGATGCAACGTCACTTCGAACCGGTACTCATCGCCGCGCGCTTCCGTCTTGGCGTCGCCGAACCGCACCGAGCCCCACAATTCGTTCAGGCTTCGGAGCCAGTTCACGGTGGCTTCTCCCGCCGCGCCGCGGTCGGCGGCGCGCGCGGCGTAGGCTGATGCTGCCGGCAGATAGTATCGTTCTGTGTACTCGCGGACCGCCCGATTGGTCGAAAAGATCGGCGTCAGTCGCGCCATGCTCTCTCGCATCCGCGCGAGCCACGCGACCGGAATACCGCGTTCGTCGCGCGCATAAAATTGTGGAATGACCTCATTCTCGAGCAACTCGTACAGCGCCACAGCGTCTGCCGCGTCGCGAGAAGGGTCGTCACCGTACTCGCGTTCGTCGCCCAACGCCCAACCGACGTCCGGCGCATAAGCCTCGGCCCACCAACCGTCCAACGTGGAGACGTTGACGCCGCCATTGACGAGTACTTTCATTCCACTGGTGCCGCAGGCTTCCCACGGGCGACGAGGGGTGTTCAACCAGACGTCGACACCCTGCACCAGATGTTCCGTCAGCAACATATCGTAATCCGCCAGGAATATCGCATGATCCCGCACATCGGGTCGCCGAACGAACTGCGTCCACTGTTGAATCAGCGCCTGACCCGCGGCATCGGCAGGATGCGCCTTGCCTGCCATGATCAGTTGCACCGGATGGCTCGGATTTCTCAGCAGTCGCACCAGCCGTTCCGGATCGTGCAGGAGCAGATTCGGCCGCTTATAGGTGGCGAAGCGACGCGCAAAGCCCAGCGTCAGTCGGACAGGGTCAAACAAAGTCTTGGCATGTGCGACGTCACCCGGTGACGCGCCGGAGGCGGCCAGTTGTCGGGACAGCCGCGCGCGCGCGTAGTCGACCAGCGAACGGCTCGCTGCAATGCGAAACTGCCACAGGTCGCCTTCGGGGACGCAGCGTATGTCCCGTTCGAGCGTCTCCATCTCCCCCAACCAGCGGGTTTTGCCGCACGATCGAGTCCACAGCGCGTCGGCCGGCGCAGAGTCCCATGTCGGCACGTGAATGCCGTTGGTGACATGTCCGACCGGCACATCGTCCTCTGGCCATCGCGGGAATAATGGCAGCAGAAGGCGTCGGCTCACCTTGCCGTGCAGTGCACTGACGCCGTTCACGGCACCACTGCCGCGGATCGCCAGATACGCCATGTTGAAAGATTCTGTTGCGTCGGTCGGCGTGCAGCGACCGAGTGCGAGAAGTTCATTGCGCGATATGCCGAGCTGTTGCTCGGCATATCCGCCCAGATAGTGATCGATCAGTGCAGGCTCGAATCGATCGAAGCCCGCGGCGACAGCGGTGTGGGTGGTGAACAGGTTGCCTGCTCGTGTCGCCGCCAGCGCGACATCGAACGGCTGCCCCGAGGTTTCCATGAAGTCGCGCGCACGTTCCAGCACCGCGAATGCTGCATGACCTTCGTTGAGGTGGCAGACCTGCGCGCGAAGGCCGAGCGCGCGCAGCAGCCGCCAACCACCAATGCCCAGCACCATTTCCTGTTTGAGGCGCAGGTCGGACCCGCCTCCATACAGCTCGCCCGTAATGCCGCGATGTACCGGTGGATTTGCCACATCGTTGCTATCCAACAGGTACAGTTTGGTGCGGCCGGCCTGCACCTGCCAGGCGCGCAGCCACAGGGAGTAACCCGGCAGCGAGATTTCCAGACGCAACCACTCGCCGCTCTCGTCGCGCAACGGCGAGATCGGCAGCTGGCCAGGATCGTTGTATGGAAACAGCGCCTGCTGCGCGCCGTCATGGTCGATCACCTGACGGAAGTAGCCCTGGCTGTAAAGCAATCCCACGCCGATCACCGGCACGCCAAGATCGCTGGCCGCCTTGAGCTGATCGCCCGCGACATTACCGAGACCGCCGGAGTAGATCGGCAAAACCTCGCTCAACATGAACTCCATGCTGAAATACGCCACACAACCGAGCATGGAGTCTGGATAGGTCTGCTGAAACCACGCCGGCGCATCCGCCGCCTTGCGGCGAGCCTGTACCAGGTTGTCGACCGCCATTCGGAACGCGGCATCTTCGGAAAACGCTTCGATGCGATCCCTCGAGACCGTCTGTAAAACCGCCCACGGATTGCGCGTGAGTTCCCATAGCACCGGATTCAGCCGGCGCCACACCTCGTCGGCCGCGTGATTCCACGAGGATCGCAGGTCCAGGGCAAGCTCCACCAGAGAATCGATTCCTTCGACGTCGGCGCATAGGAGACGATAGAACGTATCGTCGGCGCGTGTGTTCGTCGCGGTCACGTGCAGCCCTTCGATGTTTGGTTGCCGGGAAGCGGATTGGGTTTTACGGAAGCCTCCTCAGACGCACTCACGCCCTGATCAATCATTCTGAGGCACGAATCGGGCCAAACCCATAGCAGCCAATTGTTCAACCGCCATGGCGGTTTTCGCTATGGGTGTGTCGTCGGCACTGGATGTTCGAGCCGCAACGTCTTGATCACGCGCACGATCGTCGGGTCATCTGTCGCGCCCGCCCGGGTGAACCCTAGCGCCCTGGCGAGCCGCAGCATCGGTCGATTCTCTTTGAGCACAAATCCTTCGAGGAGTTCAAACCCGGCGATCGCGGCAACCGCAGTCAGCCCGCGCAACAACCGACCCCCGATTCCGAAACCCTGCCATGCGTCGGCGACGACGATGGCGAATTCCGCAACGCCGACCGCATCGCAGGCGTTATATCGCGCCACGCCAACAATCTGCTCGGCGCCCGTATCTTCGATCGTCGCGATCAGCGCATAGCTCGCCGGAAAATCCGGATGCGTGAACGTGTGCAACAACGCGGGCGGCAGTTCGTTCAGCCCCGAAAAGAAGCGCAGATGGCGCGAGGATATCGACAGGCTGCGTACGAAAGCTTGCTCGATTTCGGCGTCTTCGGGGCGCATCACGCGAAATGTCGCGGGTGTACCGTCTCTGAGCCGCGTTGCCGACTCGACGGCAGGCCGGAACGGGCCGTCCACGAACTCCAGCAGCCGTTGCCCGACGAAGGTGTCAATCAATTGTCTTTCGATCACGTCGGTAGCACCGACCTGCTCGGCTCGTCCGCGCAACGCGCGATCACACACATCGCTGATGATGACCACGGGCAGGGTGAAACCCTCGTCTCGCAGGTGCCGCACCAGCAACCATCCCGTCTCTCCCGTCCGCTCGACGTCGATGAGCAGACAGCCATGCGTCATGTGTTCGCTCGACCATGCACTGATGAAATCGGCCGCATCGGAGAAAGTCTGCACGCGGATATCGTAACGGTTGAGCAACGCCGTCAAGGCATTCGACATGGACGCATCGGAACCAACGAGGAATACGCGCGTATCTCTTCGCACCGGCCTACCCCCGCTGAAGCGCAAAGTCAGGTCTCGCGAATGGGTCTACGCAAATCGATCACTTCGGCATGGCAATGCGAACCGCCAGTACGTCGCAGCGTGCACCGTGCAAAACGGCGTTTGCCGTCGAGCCGAGCAACAGGCGCCAACCGTGACGGCCGTGGCTGCCGACGATAATCAGATCAACGCCCTTGTCTTGCGCCAGGCGCAGAATCTGCGTCGGCGCGTGACCCAATTCGAGATACTGACGCGCCGGCGGAATGCCGTACCGGCTCGCCACTTCAGCAAGCTGATCTTTGGCTCGGGCCAGCATGTCGTCTTCGAAACTGGGCGGCACCGTACCGATCCCCGGTTCCAGCCCATAGTAGTAGTACGACGGCTCGAGCACATGCTGGATCGACAGTGTTGCAGTGGCGGCCACACGTTCGATCGCACGCTGCAGTGCCTCCTCTGTGTCGCCTGCGAGATCGACCGCCACGAGTGCATTCTTGTAACCAGCCATACTCATCTCGATGGGCAACTAGATTGAGCGCGAGCCTAATCCTTGTGAGCCGGCGTGACAATTGCGAAAACCCCGTATCGCCGGGCACCCCTTATAAATCTCGTTGGCGTCGGCAGCACTCAACCTCCCTGAATCCGCGGCAACAGAAACACTTCAGCTCCTTCCGGAATCGGCTCGCGCCAATCGTCACGAAAAATCACACCGTTGATCGACACGGCGACACCCTCGTCTATGCGGCGTTGCATGCGCGGATACCGCTCAACGACCCGGCGCATTAGCTCGCGCACCGTACTCGCCTCCACCGCAATCGAAGCCGCGCCGTCGGCGCATTCGCGCAGCGATGCCGACAGCTTGACGTCCAGTGTAGTGCGCCGCACTACACTCACATCAGGCCGCGCGGCTGGGCCGCGCGTTCTTGATCGCGGCGAGAATCCGCGGCGGCGACATCGGAATGTGGGTCATGCGCACGCCGACGGCGTTCGACACCGCGTTGGCGATGGCGGCCAGCGGCGGCACGATCGACGTTTCACCCACGCCGCGCACACCATAAGGATGGTTCGGGTTCGGGATCTCCAGAATCTGCGTATCGATGAATGGCAGATCCGAGCAGACCGGGATGCGATAGTCGAGAAATCCCGCATTCTGCAGGCGGCCGTCGGCACCGTAGACGTATTCCTCGTTCAACGCCCAGCCAATGCCCTGCGCGGCGGCGCCCTGGAACTGACCCTCGACGTAGTCAGGATGAATGGCTTTGCCCGCGTCCTGAATCACCGTGTATCGAATGACCCGCGTCTTGCCGGTTTCCGGATCCACCTCGATGTCGCAGATGTGCGTCGCGAACGAAACGCCGGCACCGTCCGCCACCACTTCGTTGTGGCCCGCGATCGGTCCTCCGGTCTGGGCCGCCTTCGCGGCGAGCTGTTCCAGCGTCAGCGAATCGAGGTTGCCGTGTTCGGCCCGCAGCGTAACCGCCTTGCCGTCCTTCCACGCGATGTCCTCGACGTCGATGTCCCACGTCTTCGCCGCCCGCTCGCGCAATACCTGGATTGCTTCGCGCGCTGCGAAGATCGTCGCCATACCGGACGAGAACGTACCGCGGCTCCCCTCTGTGGTGTCGTTGTGACCGAGCGAGGCGGTATCAGCGATCGTGCACTTGACCTTCTCGTATGGAATGCCGAGTTCCTCGGCGGCGATCAACGACAGTGACGCGCGCGACCCGCCGACATCGACGGTACCTACCGTCAGCGACACCGTGCCGTCCGCGCCGATGTTGAGATCGGTGCAGGTCTGACCGCCGAAATTGAACCAGAACCCGCAGGCCATGCCCCGTCCCTGATTCTTCTTCAGCGGCGCCTGCATGTGCGGATGATTCATCGCCGCTTGTAGCGTCGGCCCGATGCCGATAGGTCCGTATGTCGGACCGTACGATGCCCGTGTGCCTTCCTTCGCGGCGTTCATGATGCGGAACTCGACCGGGTTCATGCCGATTTGCGCGGCGACCTGGTCTATCGTGCTCTCGACTGCGAACGCGGCCATTGGCGCCGATGGCGCGCGATACGCGGCCACTTTCGGCCGATTGACGAGCACGTCGTAGCCGATCGATTTGACGTTCTCGAGGTCGTAACACGCCCACGACGTCATTGCGCCCAGCATGCCCCAGATCGACGGAAACGCGCCGTCCTGATAACGAAGCACCGCTTTCGCCGCCGTGATGCGGCCGTCCTTCTTGGCGCCGATCTTCACGTCGATCGATGTCGAGCAGGTCGGACCGGTAGCGCGGAACACTTCGTCGCGGGTCATCACGAGCTTGACCGGGCGATTGGCCTTGCGCGACAGCGCGAGCGCTACTGGCTCGATCCACACGTGCGTTTTGCCGCCGAACCCGCCGCCGATCTCGGACGACGTCACCTTCAGCTTGGCAATGTCCATGCCGAGCAGCGCGGCGCAGACGTTGCGGAACGTGAAGTGGCCCTGCGTCGTGACCCACAGCTCGCCTTGCCCGTCGGGACCGACGCTCGCGAGGCATGCGTGGGGTTCGATATAGCCCTGGTGCGTTTGCTCGGTCTTGTAGCTGCGTTCGACAATCACGTCGGCTTGCGCAAACCCCGCCTCCACGTCGCCGTGTCCGAACTCGGACACCTGGGCAATGTTCGACGCCTTGCCGGGCTTGGGTTCGACACCCGTGGTACGGATATGCGGCTGCACGATCGGCGCGCCGGGCTTCATCGCTTCGTCGACGTCGGTGACGTGCGGCAACACTTCGTAGTCGACCTTGATCAGCTTCAACGCCTGCCGCGCGGTCTCGGCATCGATCGCCGCAACCGCGGCCACTGCGTGACCATCGTACAGCGCGCGTCCGCGTGCCATGCAGTTCTCGAGCATGTCGAGCATGGCACGATCGCCGTTCGTCAGATCAGGCAGATCTGCGCTGGTGATTACCGCCTTCACGCCTTTGAGCTTTTCCGCCTTGCTCGTATCGATTTTCCGGATCTTCGCGTGCGCGTGCGGCGAGCGCAGCACCAGCCCCACGAGCTGACCGGGTGCGGACGCATCGGCGCCGTATCGGGCACGGCCGGTGACTTTGTCAACACCGTCCGGGCGCGGCGGGCGCGTGCCGACCACGTTGAATGTCTGGTTCGTGAACTTGGTATCGAGTGCCACTGATCTACGCCTCCCTACTGGTTTGCGTTGTGGTGCGTTTCGTTGCGGTGCCTTTCCTTGAAGTGCCTTGCCTGGAAGTGCGTTGCGATCTGATTTCCTCTGCCGCAGCGGTCACGGCACGCACGATCTTGTCGTAACCGGTACAGCGACACAGGTTGCCGGCGAGGGCATAGCGGATTTCTTGTTCGCTGGGATCGGCGTTGCGATCCAACAGCACCTTCGCCGCCACCAGAAACCCGGGTGTGCAGATACCGCATTGCAACGCTGCATGTTTGATGAACTGGCTTTGCAGCGGATGCAGCGTATCGCCATCGGTGAGGCTTTCGATGGTCGTTACCTTGCGATCCTGCGCTTCCGCGCCGAGGACCAGACACGAACACACCAGCCGGCCATCAACCGTGACACTGCAGGCCCCGCAATCGCCCGTGCCGCAGCCCTCCTTCGAACCCGTCAATCCCAGCCGGTTGCGCAACACGTCGAGTAGCGTTTCGTGCGGCTGGCAGACGAACTCGATCGGATCGCCGTTGATGGTGGTGGTGACATGAACGCCCGACATCATTTTCCCCCTGCGCGTTGATACGCAATTTTCGCCGCTCGACGCGCGAGCACGCCGGCCACTTCGGTTCTGAATTCGATCGTACCGCGCTTATCGTCGATCGGCTTGCACGCGGCTTCGCAGGCCTTCGTGAGGTTCTCGAGCGCCTCGGCATCCAGCTTGCTGCCGACCAGCGCCGCCGCGGCAGCCGGCACCAGCAACACCGTCGGCGCCACCGCCCCCAACGCCACCCGTGCCTTTTTGACGACGCCCTTTGGTCCCAAGGTCAAACAGACACCGGCGCTGACCACCGCGATATCCATCTCGGTGCGGGGAATGAATCGCAGGTAGGCGTCGGAACTGTTCTTTGCCGGCTTCGGCAACGTGATCGCCTCGATGACCTCACCTTTCTTCAGCGACGTCTTGCCCGGAC
The DNA here is from genome assembly GCA_963812255.1 of uncultured Gammaproteobacteria bacterium. GTDB lineage: Bacteria > Pseudomonadota > Gammaproteobacteria > Pseudomonadales > Azotimanducaceae > DATJGR01. The sequence continues at coordinate 1,738,475 of CAWEUM010000005.1, forward strand.
CGATGACGACATCCTCCACCGCGACGGTGCGGCGGCCCTTCTTCCCCACTACCAGCGCCTTGGCGCCGGCCACGACCATCGCAGGCACACTGTCGGCAGCGGGGGACGCATTGCACAGATTGCCAACGATGGTACAGCGGCTCTGAATCTGGTCGGAGCCAATCAGGTTCGCTGCCTCGACCACGCCCGGCCACGCCTTTTTCAACGCGGCGTTCTCGCCGAGCGCCGCTGCCGGCACACCGGCGCCGATCCGAAACCCGGTTCCGCTGCGAGTCACCGTCTGCATCGACGCAATGCGTTTGATGTCGACCACCAGATCCGGTTCGACCAGGCCGCCTTTCATACGCACCAGCAGGTCGGTACCGCCGGCGAGCACGAAGGCGTTGCCCTTGGCCTTGGCCAGTAGTCCTGCCGCCTCTTTGACGCTCGAAGGCGCTTCGTATCTCATCGTTCGTTTCACTCCCCTGTTCGTCCGGCAATCCTGCATAGATTCTCTTCGACCAGCAAGGGGCACCTCACAGGCAATTCCTTCCAACGCCTGGTCCCAATCCGCAAGCCCCGAGGTTCGAACCTAACGCTCGAACAAAGGGGCGCGCGCGTCGAGCGAACACGTCGGATAGATTGAACCCGAAGTCTAGCCATACTCCTACAACCGTTGGGTGCGGGATAACGCACACTGGCCGCCACTCAACGAGGAAACGAATCATGAAACTCAACCACATACTGGGTATCACACTACTTGCAAGCGCGGGGGCCGCATTGGCGGGCACCGGCGCCATGCACGACAGCACGGGTGACGATCAGACAAACGCGACGACACCGGAAACGACGAGCGCGTTCCATGCGCTGGATACGAACCGGGATGGCTATCTGTCGCCGGTGGAAGCGCAGAACAATGTGACGAACTTCGACAATGCCGACACCAACAAAGACGGTCGCCTCGACAGCGCCGAGTTCGCCCAAGCATCGAAGAGCGCGTCAAAGATCCCGGACAACTCGGTTGGCAGCAGCATGCATAGTCGCTCGAGCGGCTCGACCTACTAAGCTGCTTTTGCCGACCTGCTAGATAGGTCTTCACAGCCAAACGCCCGACGGACACAATCGTCCGTCGGGCGTTTCCATTTGCAGCGACTCACCGCTAATCTGTCCGCCCGCACCTGCCATCCGCGCCCGCATCGATGCGGGTCGACGACTTCGTCGGTCGCCCCGTAAGCCAATGGCGTCGGAACCGCGGCAGATTGCAAGTTCCACGGCTATACAGGAGCGCCCATGCGGCGGCTGAGTCGCTTTATTTCAGTCATCGTCCCTTTGCTGGCCTCGGGGATGAGCGGCTGCGGCCCCAACGACAACCGGGACGGACAGTCGAACCGAACACCCCAGGTCGGCGTCGTAACGATCACGCCGCAGCGCGCCGTACTGACCGCCGAGCTGCCGGGAAGAACGTTGCCATTCGCCATTTCCGACGTACGCCCGCAAGTCAGTGGCATCCTCAAAGAGCGCTTGTTCACGGAAGGCAGCCGGGTTACGGCAGGCCAGCCGTTGTACCAGATCGACGCTGCCCCATATCGGGCAGCCTACGACAGCGCCAAAGCACAACTTGCCAGCGCCAGAGCGACCTTGACGACGGCGCGGCTGAAGGCCGAGCGTTATAAGTCGCTGCGCAAAGACAAGATGATCAGCCAACAGGACGACGACGACGCGCAGGCTGCACTAGAAGAAGCGCAAGCACACGTCGCGCAGCAGCAGGCCGAGGTCGAAACCGCGCGCATCAACCTCGACTACACGCGCATCACCGCGCCGATCGCAGGCAAGATCAGCCGCTCGTATCTGACCCAGGGGGCACTCGTCACGGCCAACCAGGACCAGGTGCTGGCAACGATTCAGACGCTCGATCCGATTTATGTGGACATCAATCAATCGGCGAGCGAGTCGCTCGCGTTGCGACAGGCGATCGCCGGCGGACGGGTATCGGGCCCGCCGATCGACACCGCCGACGTGACCTTGGCGCTGGATGACGGTACGCGTTATTCGCGCGATGGCACACTGCAGTTCAGTGAGGTCGCAGTCGATTCGACGACGGGTACGGTCACACTGCGCGCCCAATTCCCCAATCCCGACGGCGTGCTGCTGCCGGGCATGTTCGTTCGCGCGACGATCGTCGAGGGCGTCGAGCCGCACGCTTTGCTTGTCCCGCAGCGCGGCGTCAGCCGCGACGCGAAAGGCAACCCCACGGCACTCGTCGTCGATGCCAACGGCGTCGTTCAGCAGCGCATGCTGGTCGTGGCGCAAACGGTAGGCTCGAACTGGCTTGTAAAGGACGGTATCGATGCCGGCGATCGCGTGATCGTGGAAGGTTTGCAATACGCGCGCCCCGGCGAGAAGGCCAAGGCAGTTCCGTTCAAATCATCCGACACCGATGCACCCGCCGCTGCCGAGGCGGCCTCCGCCACGGCACCGAAGTGAAATAAAGGCGATGTTGTCGCGCTTCTTCATCGACCGGCCGATTTTCGCGTGGGTCATTGCGATCGCGATCGTGCTCGCGGGTTCGCTCGCAATCGTGCAGCTGCCGGTCGAACAATACCCGAGCATTGCGCCACCGTCGGTCTCGATCCAGACATCGTATCGCGGTGCATCGGCCGCCACGGCACAGAACTCGGTCACGCAGGTTATCGAACAACAGCTCACCGGCCTCGACAATCTGTTGTATTTCTCGTCGTCGAGCAGCTCGTCAGGACGGGTCGAGATCCACGCGACGTTCGCACCCGGTACCGATCCCGATATCGCTCAGGTGCAGGTGCAGAACCAGGTGCAGCAGGCCACTTCGCGGCTGCCGCAGGAAGTGCTGGAACAGGGCGTCACGGTGCGCAAGTCACAGTCGAGCTTCCAGTTGATCGTCGCGTTGTCGGACACGATAGGACGCTACAACAACGTCGATATATCCGACTACATCGCGAGCCATTTGCAGGATCCTATCTCGCGCGTGCCGGGGGTTGGCGATGCACAGGCATTTGGCTCGCCGTATGCGATGCGCATCTGGCTGGATCCGTACAAGCTGGTTTCGTACCAGCTCACGCCCGACGATGTGGCTCGCGCGGTGCGCACGCAGAATACGCAGGTCTCAGCCGGAGAAATCGGCGGGCAGCCGGCAACCGCGCAACAACAGCTCAATGCAACCGTGACTGCGCAAAGCCGGCTGCAGACTCCCAAACAGTTCCGCGACATCATCCTGAAGAGTTCGGCCGGCGGTGCGGTGGTGCGGCTCGGCGACGTCGCCCGCATCGAGATCGGTGCGGACAGCTACCTCGTGTCGAGTCGTTTGAACGGCCGCCCGTCGGCCGGTATGGCCATTCGGTTGGCGCCCGGCGCCAACGCGCTGACGGTGATCAACGCCGTCAAAGCCAAGGCGACCGAACTCGCAGCGTCGCTGCCGGAAGGCATGGCACTGTCGTTCCCGGTCGACAACACGCGCTTCATCCGGATTTCGATCCGAGAGGTGATCTTCACGTTGCTCGAAGCGATCGCGCTGGTGATCCTGGTGATGTTCGTGTTCCTGCAGAACTGGCGCACGACGTTGATCCCGGGGATCGCCGTGCCGGTTGTGCTGCTCGGCACGTTCGGCGCATTGGCGGTGTTCGGCTTTACGATCAACACCCTGACGTTGTTCGCGCTGGTGTTGTCGATCGGGCTGCTGGTGGACGACGCGATCGTCGTGATCGAGAACGTCGAACGCATCATGCGCGAGGAAGGTCTGGCGCCGCGCGAGGCCACGCGCAAATCGATGGATCAGATCACCGGCGCGCTGGTTGCGATCGCACTGGTGCTGTCCGCGGTTTTCGTGCCTATGGCGTTCTTCGGCGGGTCGACCGGCGTCATCTATCGCCAGTTTTCGGTGACGATCGTGTCGGCGATGGTGCTGTCCATCTTCGTCGCAATGGTATTGACGCCAGCGCTGTGTGCGACCTTACTGAAACCGCTGCCCGAAGGTCGCGCCGAACGGCACGGCTGGTTCTTCACCCGGTTCAACACGATGTTCGAGAGCGGTCGCCAGCGCTACGGCGCCGCTGTCGGACGCCTGCTCAATCGGCGCAAATCGACGTTGCTCGCCTATGGCGTGGTCGTCGCGCTGATGGCAATGCTGCTGGTGCGCCTGCCGACCGGCTTTCTGCCTCAGGAAGATCAAGGTGGTCTGTTCACGCCGATCACGTTGCCCGCGGGCGCGATGCAGTCGCGCACGCTAGCAGTGGCCAAACAAGTGGAGCATTTCTATCTCGTCGACGAAAAACGCAACACCAACACGGTATTCGTCGTAGCCGGATTCAGTTTCGCGGGCCAGGGGCAGAACGCCGGCCAGGCGTTCGTCGATCTGAAGGACTGGAGTGTCCGACACGGCTACGCGAACAGCGCCGAGGGAATCGCGGGGCGGGCGATGAAAGCGTTCTCGAAGATGCGCGATGCACAGATTTTCGCGCTGATTCCGTCACCGGTTCGCGAACTCGGCAATTCGACGGGATTCGAGATGCAGCTCGAGGATCGCGGTGACCTGGGTCACGATGCGCTGATCGCAGCGCGCGATCAGTTGCTGCGCGCGGCAGATCGTGACCCGCTGCTCGCACAGGTGCGCCCGAACGGCCTCGACGACACGCCGCAATTGCACCTGGACGTGGACCAGGCGAAAGCCGACGCGCTTGGCGTCTCCATTGCCGACATCAACTCGACGTTGTCCGCCGCATGGGGTGGCATGTACCTGAATGACTTCATCGACCGCGGCCGCGTCAAGCGCGTGTACATGCAGGGCGATGCGCCGTTTCGCTCGGCGCCGAAGGATCTGAATCGCTGGTACGTGCGCACCGCCTCGGGAACGATGGCGCCTTTTTCCAGTTTCACGAGCTGGCGCTGGCAACAGGGGCCGGCGGCACTTGAGCGTTACAACGGCCGGCCGTCGATCGACATCCAGGGCCAGGGTGCGCCGGGCGTGAGTTCGGGCAGCGCGATGGATGAAATGGAGAAGTTGGTCGCCGCGCTGCCGAAGGGATTCGGGCTCGAATGGACGGGCGCGTCGTACCAGGAACGGCTGTCCGGTGCGCAGGCACCGGCGCTGTATGCCGTCTCGCTGCTGGTGGTGTTCCTGTGCCTCGCGGCGTTGTACGAGAGCTGGTCTGTGCCGGTCGCGGTGCTGCTGGTCGTTCCGCTCGGCATTGTCGGCGCGGTGCTCGCCGCGACCGTGCGCGGCCTCTACAACGACATCTATTTTCAGGTCGGACTGCTCGCGACGATGGGTCTGGCCGCGAAGAACGCCATTCTGATCGTCGAATTCGCCGAAGCGGAATTGCGCCGGGGAGTCGATGCGTTCGAAGCGGCGCTGCACGCAGCGCGGCTGCGGCTGCGGCCGATCCTGATGACGTCGTTCGCGTTCATCGCCGGGGTGTTTCCGCTGGTGGTAGCAACCGGCGCGGGTGCTGCCAGCCAGAACGACATCGGCACCGGCGTGGTCGGCGGGATGATGACCGGCGTCGTGCTGGCGATCTTCTTCGTGCCGGTATTCTTCGTTATCGTGCGCGGACGGGCGCGGGGAAGGGGGTCAGATTCGCCCTGACCCCCTTCCCCATTTCTTTTCCGTGGAAGCTACAACGTCGCTTCGAAGCGTACGCCCCATGTGAGCTCGTTCCAGGCGAGGTCCCCGACACCGGCGAAACTCCGGTAGTCGACAAACCCGGACAGATCGCGCGCCAGCTTGGCCGCGGCGCCGACGGACCACACCAGATATCCCGCCGCCGGCCGGTCCGGCCGCAGCACCACAGGTACATTCGAAAGCTGATCGTCTGCCAGGCGAACCTCGACGGCGCCGGCCCGGCTCTGAACATCGCGCACGAAGTCGGCATTGACGTGGGGCGTGACGACCAGGTTCCATGGCACAGGCATCAACGGCAGCGCGACGGACGGTAGCGCGAGGTGCGCACCGGCATTGAAGCGAATCGATTGCGCGCTCTGCTTACCAACCCGCAGATCGTAGTCGCCCGCACCGGATTCATCCAACGGATCGACCTCGGCGTCGAGGAAAGATGCACCGATGTGCGGCCCGAATGTCCACGCGCCATATTTGAAGTCGAATGCTCCGGCCAGCTGACCCGAAAGCTGTCGGCCGCGGGTGCTGCCTGTCGCGATCGCTTGCATGCTCTGCTGCGGATCGGCGATGCACCGCTGCGATAAGTAGTCGGCGTCGCCATACGCCAACAAGCCGTCTAGATGAAACTGTTCAGTGTAGTAGCTACCGAACAGCGTGCCGCGCCACGACTCGACATCGAGCGCACCACGGGCCGGGTCGCTCTGGCCGTTGAGATTGGTGTAGCCGACACTCGCGCCGAGCACGAACCGGTCGCTGAGTCGATAGTCGATGCCGGTGGTCACATCGGCGCGATCGTTGGCAGCGTTGTGGCTCCCGTACGCATTGCCCGTGACCACACTACCGTTGGCGAACAGGCCGATGCGATCAGCGGCGCTGCGTTCGCTCAACACGCCATCGAGAATACCGCCGAGCGTGGGCTTGGACACTGCGTTCAGCGCATTGCCTGCGATGTGCCGCTCGCCAAACTGAACGTCGAGCCCTCCCAGATCCAAACCGCGTGCACCGCTTCTCAATGCCGCAATGCGGCGCATCACATTGCCGTTCTGCGCCGTCGCGAACCCCAGAGCGGTGTTGGCTGCCGTGACCAGCGGATCGGGGCCGAGCGCGTCGAGTTCAGCGCGAACCTGGATGTCCTGCGTCATCGGATCGACCGACGCGTTGGCCGCGTTCGACATACACAGCGCGGCGCCACCTGCGAGGCAAAGACTGAAGAGAAAGTGGAGGCGTTCGAACTTCACTGCATGCCCTTCCTTGGTGCTTCCTTCGGTTTTCCCTGTTTTTTTACTGCGGGTTCCACGGGCCGACATTAGGCGCGCTCCGCCCCTCTGTCAAAGTGTTAGTTTCAAAAGTTTGTGATCGATCGCAAAGTTACATCTCCATGACATCACTGTAGCGGGCGGCGTCTAACAATCCGATCGATCGCGACCACGCACTTCGCGACCGAACAGGCGCCAGTACAGAAGCAACACCGAAATCGTCGCGACTTCTGCGACCAGCAACGCATATCGCGGCCCAACGCGGTCGGCGAACCAACCCAACGCGAATACCACGACCGCGTACAACAGGTTGCCTGCCAGCGACACGAGCGAACCCATCGTGGCGCGCTGACGGTCGCTGAAGCCCTGCTGCATCAGGCTGCCCTGCGCCACCACGCTGGGGCCGTACGGCATCGCGGCGAGCGAGGCAATCGCGGGACTCGCCACGGTAGGCGTCGCGGTGGCCGCTACCCCGAACAGAATGCTGGCGGCGTTGGCCCACAACAGCACCGGTAACTCGCGCCAGCGCCGGATGATGCGGCCCGCGGCGCGAAATCCGAGCGCAGCGAATGCATGTGTGAGCGTGCTCGCGACACCCAATCCCGACGGCGACCACAACGTCGCAAAGTACGCCGGATAGAACATGTGCTTGGCTTCGCCGAGCGCGAATCCGATGATCGAGGCGATGCTCACGCCGCGGAGCCGCGCGTCGTGACGAAACCCGATCACCGCGTCGCGCAGGTGCGCAAGCAGGTTGGTCTGGATGGCGCTCTCGTGGCGCGATGGTTCGACCGTGAAGTAGCCGATGACCAGGCCGATCGCCTGCGGAATCAACGACAGCCAGAACAGTGTCCGGAATCCGGACCACAACAGCACGACGGTCGCGGTCAGCGCCGACAGTGCCAGCGCAATCTGGAACATCGAGCTGAGTTGACCCTGATACTCCGGGAACGACTGCTCCGCACCATCGTCCTTCAGTGTGTCGTAGAGAAATGCCTCCTGGTTGCCGCTGAAAAGCGCAAACGAAAGACCCTCGAGCAATGCGCCGATCGCCAGCACTGCGAACGAATCTCCGACGGCATACGCGCCGATGCAGGCGATGTTCGCAAGCTGGCCGGCCAGCATCGTCAGCCGGCGCCCGACCCGGTCCGAGAACACACCGGTGGGTACTTCGAACAGCGACGACGAGACTTTGGCAATTGCCAACAGCAGCACTGCGTCTGCGTAAGATCCAGTGACCTGGGCAAAATAGACCACCATGACGGGGCCGTAGATGCGGAAATCGTTGCAGAAGTTGAACCACGCGAGCAGGCGGATGTTGCGAACGGCGCGGTCCATGCGCGCATCCTAAAGGGCTGCCCCCGTGCGACACTAGCTTGCATGACGCTCCCGGCTGCTTTCTTCGCAATCGACTGTGTCGGCATGTTCGTCGCGATGCTGCTCGCCGTCGGCCTGTTGGCGGTGTACCCGCGTAGCGTCTCCGCGCGGATCGCGGCGTTCATCGTCATCGTCTCGGCCGGTTACGTGGTGTTCAGCCGCGTCATGTTCACGGGTTGGATCCCAGCGCCGTTCCGCGTTGCGCCGGGCGAGAGCGTGATGCTGACACTGCAAGTGCTCATGAACACCACGCCGGGCGCGTTCATGCTGTTGTGCTTCAGCCTGTTCGACGAATCGAACCGCCGCTTTCCACGCGCCTTGATCGCACTGTTTGCGCTGCAGGTGGCGCTCGAAGATCTGATTCCCTATCTGTTCGGCGTCACGACCCACCCGAGCCTCGTGCCAACGACGACGGACGCGAACATCATGCTATTTCTGATTTACGAAGCATTGCCCGCAGCGCTGCAGACGCTCTTCATCGGCGCAGCGTTGTACTGGACAATCAAGGACTGGCGTGCGGATCTGGTCGAAACCCGACGCCTGCAGCGCCTCGTGCTGATGGTCGTGATCGGCGTCAACATCGTCTCGTACACGTTGCTGACCCGGCTGATATTGGACCCCCACGACATCAGTTTGCTGTACGTGCACGAGAGCTACACCGCGTTCAACGCGCTGACGAACGCAATCGTGCTGCTGTTCTTGACGCGCCTCGGCTTCAACGCGCCGTCCGTGGAGATTGCCCCCAATACTGTCCTCGACCCGCATCGCGCGGTCGATCTCGACTGCTCCGCTTTCGATGCGGCCGCATTCGACGCGGCGATGAAAGCGCACGTCTACCGCGAGGCCGGTCTAACGATCGCATCGCTGGCAAAGCGGCTGAACATGCCCGAGTACCGGCTGCGGCGGCTGATCAACGTTCAGCTCGGCTTCCGCAACTTCAATCAGATGCTGCATGCCTACCGGGTGGCCGACGCAAGCGAAGCGTTGGCCGATCCTGCACAACGGCGCCTGCCGATTCTGTCGATCGCACTGTCGGTTGGGTATCAGTCGATCAATCCGTTCAACCGCGCATTCCGCGAACTGAAAGGCACCACACCGTCTGCGTTTCGGCAAAACGCACTCGCCAATTCCACACCGGATCCTGATATCTCGCACCGATTCGAGGAATCGACCACCACGTAGAAGGGATGACGAGACACCACTGAAGCCGTGCCGCAGGGTGAGCACCTCAACACGACTCATATGAAGGAGCGCGGCAGTGAACGAGTGCCTCGTGGACCTGCAGGGTGTCGGCAAACGGTACCAGCGTGGCACGCATGTCGTGAACGTGTTGAACGATCTGGATCTGAGGGTGGCGTGCGGTGAGTTCGTCGCGTTCATGGGTCCGTCGGGTTCCGGCAAGAGTACTCTGCTGAACCTGATCGGCGGACTCGACACACCGGACGCCGGGAAGGTGTTGATCGACGGGCGCGATATCGCGCATTACACCGATCGGCAACTGACTGCCTGGCGCGCCGCATATGTCGGCTTCGTTTTTCAGTCGTACAACCTCCTACCGGCGCTGACCGCACAGCAGAATGTCGCGCTGCCACTGCTGCTGACGGACCTCGCACTCGGCGAGATCCAGCGGCGTGCGCGAACCGCCCTCGAGATCGTCGGTCTCGCCGATCGCGCCGCGCATCGACCACGCGAATTGTCCGGCGGTCAGGAGCAGCGCGTGTCGATCGCGCGAGCGCTCGCCACCGATCCGACCCTGCTGATTTGTGACGAACCCACCGGTGGGCTCGATCGCGGCGCCGCCGACCAGGTGTTGGAACTCCTCGAACTACTGCACCTCGAACACGGCAAGACCGTGATCATGGTGACTCATGATCCGAAGGCCGCCAGGCACGCGCAGCGCGTGCTGCAGATGGACAAAGGCGTGCTGCTCGACGCGGCCGACGCGGTCCGGATCGCGACATGAGTTGGCTGCGTTTGTTGTGGGTGGGTCTGTGGCGGCAGCCTTTACGTACGCTGCTGACAGCCGCGAGCCTTGCAACAGCGTTTTTGCTGCTCGGACTGCTCGCGCCGATCATGTTGGTGTTCGAGCACCGCAACGACCTCGCAGGTGTGGAGCGGCTCATCGTGCAGCCGCGCTATTCGATTACCGACTTCCTGCAGGTGAGCCAGGCAGCCACCATTGGCGCGTTCCCGGGCGTTCGCATGACCACGCATCAGACGTGGTTCGGCGGTACGTTCCGCGATCCGGCCAACAACTTTCCCCGCTGGGCGGTGCCGCCGGAAAGCTATCTCGCATTGCGCCCCGAGATGTTGCTCGAGGCCCCGCAACGCAAAGCGTTCGTCGAGGCGCGCACCGGCGCGATCATAGGCCGCGAGACCGCCTCGAAGTATGCTCTGAAGATAGGCGACCGCATCGCGCTGATCCCCGATATCTGGTCCAACAAGGACGCCAAGGCGTGGGAATTCGACGTCGTCGGAATATTCGACGGCACGGACCCCACAGTCGACCTGAGCGCGATGTATATCAACTATGCCTACTTCGACGAATATCGGACCTGGGGCAACGGGCTGATCGGCTACGTGCTGGTTGGGCTCGACGATGGCGCGCGGGCGGCCGACGTTGCCGCTGCCATCGATGCGCGTTTCGCGAACTCTGCCGATGCCACGAGCACGTCTTCGGAACGGGACTACGCGATGCAGTTTGTCGATCAGCTTGGCGACATCGGGCTGATGCTGTCGGTGATTCTCGGCTCCGTGCTGTTCGCGATCGCATTGGTGGCTGCGAACACGATGGCGCAAGGCATCCGCGAACGCATGGCAGAGTTCGCGGTATTGCACGCGCTTGGGTTCCAGCGCCGCACGCTCGAGTTGCTGGTCACCGGCGAAGCGTTGTTGCTGGTGCTGCTCGGCGCCATACCCGGACTGTTGGGCGCCTCGGCATTGATCGAAGCCGGCCGCCAGTGGCTGCCGCAGCTCGGCGGAGTCGCGATGGGGCTCGACACAGTCGCACGGGCCGCAGCGGTTGCCACCGTGCTGATGCTGCTCGCGGCGTGCCAGCCTGCCTGGCGGCTGCACCGGCTTCGCATCGTCGATACATTGCGCGCGCTGTAAGGAGTCAGACCGTCATGCTGCGTCAGTCCATGGCCATTACGTTGATCAACCTCGCTACGCTGCGCACGCGCCTCGGCGCCGGCATTGTCGTGATCATTGGCGTGGCGGGCGTGGTGTTCGTGTTCACCGCACTGTTCGCCATGGCGAACGGATTGATGCACACGTTACGGGCCACCGGCGAGCCCGACCGCGCGCTGATCCTTGGCCAGGGATCGCATTCGGAGATCAACGGTTCGATCACCCGCGATCAGGCGGCAATCATCGTCAGCCTATCCGGCATCGCGGCGACGCATTCGTCGGACGGCCGGCGCATCCCGCTCGCATCCGCGGAGATCTATGCCACGGTGAATCTACCGCGCCGCAAAGACGGCCATCGTGCCGGGCTGCCGCTACGCGGCGTTAGCGCAGATGCCTTCCGGGTGCGGCCAGAGGTGCAGATCACCGCGGGGCGGCGGCTCGAACCGGGGCGCTTCGAACTGATCGTCGGCGACGGCGCCGCCCGCGTGTTCAAGGGTCTCGACGTTGGTGACCCAGTCTCGATCAAAGGCACATCGTTTCGCGTGGTTGGACATTTCAGCGCTGCGGGCCACGCGACCGAATCGGAGGCGTGGATGGACGTCGACGTGATGGCGAATGTGTTCAGCCGAGGGCCGTATCTGCAATCGGTGCTGGTGCGGCTCGAATCGCCCGACGCGCTGGCGCCGTTGACAGCCGCAATCGATGCAGATCGACGGCTCTCCAACAGCCTGTTTCGCGAATCCCATTTCTACGCCGGGCAATCGGAATCAGCGACGCGCCTCATGAAAATCGTTGGCTTCACGGCCGGGACGATCATGGCGCTGGGTGCCACGTTTGCGGCATTGAACGCGCTGTACGCCGCGGTATCGGCGCGCACCCGCGAGATCGCGACATTGCGCGCGCTCGGTTTCTCGGCCGCGCCGATCGTCGTATCGGTACTGAGCGAGTCGCTGGCGCTGTCGCTATCGGGCGGTCTATTGGGCGCCACTATCGGTTGGCTCGTGTTCGATGGCCTCAACATGGCGTCGGTCGGTGCGACGTATTCGCAGGTTGCCTTTCGTTTTTCCGTCACGCCGGGACTGGTGTACTCGGGAATCGCTGTCGCGCTGGCAATCGGATTTGTCGGCGGCCTCATGCCCGCCCTGCGCGCGGCGCGACAGAGCGTGGTGGAAGGCCTGCGCACTCTGGCATAGACACTTGCACCCGTCTGGCAGTGTGGCGATCGGCGCTGCGCGGGTACTGATCGGATTACACCGACGCGGATATCCAGTTGCCGCAGCTTGCCGTAGTTGTGCAAGATGTCACATACGACCGATTTGGTGCGACCACCCGCGACAGGTCGGTGTGACCGAGCACCGTATTGAACAAGCCGATGCCTTCGACATTGCCTTCTACGCCCACCACGGACATGTACTCGCCCACCCTGAACGGCCGCGTGAAAATGAACGTCAATCCCACGGCAACGTTACCGAGCACGCCTTGCATGGCCAGCGCGATCCCAGCCCCGGCGACACCGAGGCCCGCGATCATCGGCAACAGCTCCACACCCAGGTTCTGCAGCGCCATGATGACGAACAGACCGAGTACGAATGCCCGAACGACGCGTACCAGCAACGTACGCACAGAGACTTCAATCGCCAGCCGCATCAGCATTCTGTCGAACGCCTGCCATAGCCAGCGGCCTACGAAGCCACGTGGACGGCATGCATTCTGCCACCGCGCGCCATGATTCGAACGTTGGTTGCGACGCGAGATTCGCACTGAGCGCTACATGAGCACGCCGGATATACGACTGATCGCGTTGGACATCGACGGCACACTGATCGAGCCAGGCTCGGGACACGACGCCATGCCTGACGTCGCCATTACCGAGGCGGTGACGCGTCTGGTAGCAGCGGGGGTCGTGGTCGTGTTGGCGAGCGGCCGGATGTATCCGGGCACCGCGCGAATCGCTGCGCATCTGCGCCTCGACAGTCCGCTGATCTGCCAGCAGGGTGCCAGCGTGCATCGCGCCGACGGCAGCCAACTGCACCGGTTTTCAATCGATGCGACCATCGCCGACGAACTCGTCGCGTTCTCTCAGGAGCGAGGCTGGCCGTTCGCCTGGTTCGACGCGGTGCGCTATCTCGCCTCGCAACCCAACAGCGCATCCGATGAGTACGGCCGGGTATCCGGGGTGACACCGGAATATCGCAGCGACGCCAACCGCGCCGGCGTCATACCGACCGGAGTCGATATCATCAGCACGGCTGCCGACGCCAACGGCGTGCACGAATATCTCGCAAAGTACTACGGCGAACGCGTACACCTGTTGGACTTTCCGTCCGTCACGGCGGCGCATTCTCCCGAGGCGAGCAAGGCCAACGCGCTGGCACTGCTCGCCGCCGAACTCGGCATCGGGGCCGACGCGGTGCTCGCGATCGGAGACAGTGTCAACGACGCGTCGATGCTGCGCTGGGCCGGACGCGGCGTGGCGATGCCGCATAGTGATAGATATGCACGCGCGGCAGCAGACGAGATCCTCGGCGGCAGCGGCGTATCGGGCGTGGCGCCGCTGCTGCGTTCAGTGTTGCAGTACTAGCCTTTCCAGGTCAGGCGCCACCTTTCGTCATCGCCCGCTGATACGCGGGGCGCGCCTCGATGCGATCGACGAATGCCGTCAGATTCGGAAACGCGTCCCGCCCGGCGAACATGACGGCAACCTGGGCCACGAACGACAACTGCACGTCGGCACCGGTGAGATGATCACCCACGAAGTAATCCCGCCCCTTCAACTCGTCGTTCAGGAATCCAAGGTGATTCTGCGTTTCGCTATCGATACGAGGCTGCAGCACTGCACCGGCATCGCCCAGACGCCCGACGTACAGTCGCAGCATCAACGGCAGCATCGCCGAGCCTTCGGCGTAGTGCAGGAACTGCATGTAGCGGTCGTAGTCTGCCGTGCCAACATCCGGCGCGAAGCGTCCGTCGCCGTAGCGCCGCACGAGATACTCGATGATCGCGCCGGATTCGAAGACGACTTTCCCGTCGTCGCGAATCACCGGCGCCTTGCCGAGTGGATGAACCGTCTTCAGTTCCGGTGGCGCTAGATTCGTCGCGGCATCGCGCTGGTACATGACGAGTTCGTAATCGACCCCCAACTCTTCGAGAAGCCAGGTGATCCGACGTGACCGTGATGCATTGAGGTGATGGACTTCGATCATGATTGTTCCTGCGGAGGTCGATTGTCAGCTGGCTTGGTTGATCAGGTGCAGATCGCGCTGCGGATAGGGGATGGACAGGCCATTCGCTTCTAGCGCGCTTTTGATCCGCTCCAACGCATCGCCGCGAACGGCCCAATAGTCGGTGGACTTCACCCACGGGCGGACCGCGATGTTGACGCTGCTGTCGGCGAGTTCGAGCGTCATGATCTTGAGTTCCGGCTCGTCGAGAATCCGTTCATCGGCCGCGAGGACTTGCTGTATCAGTGTCCTGGCACACGCGATATCGTCGTCGTAGCTGATCCCTATCACGAGATCGATACGCCGCGTCGCCTCAGTGGAATAGTTGGTGATCGCAGAACCGTAAATCAGGCTGTTTGGTATCGTGATGACACGATTGTCAGGTGTCTTGATCACCGTGTTGAATATCTTGATGCTGCTCACGGTACCGGAAACACCGCCAGCTTCGACGAAGTCACCGACCATGAACGGCCGGAAGAACACCAGCATCACGCCGGAGGAAAAGTTCGACAGCGAATCCTTCAACGCCAACCCGACCGCGAGACCCGCGGCACCGACGATCGCCAGGAAGTTGGTGGTCGGGACCCCAAGCGCGCTGACCGCCGTCAATAAAACGAACACCAGCAAGGTCATGTTGATCAGATTTCCGAGAAAGCTCGCGAGCGTGGTTTCAACGCCGGCCCGCTGCACGGCTCTGCCGAACCAACTGGTCAATGCAGCCGCGATCCAACGCCCGATGAGGAAAATCAGGATCGATGCGACGAGGCGTCCCGTCCAATCGAGCAGGATCGGCCCGAACAGTTCCGGATCGACCACCTTGTCGAGACCGCTCAGTACTTTATCCAACAAAATTTCGCCTCCTCGGGGCAACGGATGAGCGCAAAGAGTAAGCCGATCGCACACGCAAGGACAAGGCAGCGGTAGGCGCAGCTCCATCTGCGTCGCAACCGCGTAAAACCGTTAGCGATCTACCTCGTCGATGATGGCCAGCACATCGGTCGCGCTGGCGGCCGCCCGCAGGCGTTGGCGCGTGTCGCCGTCGCTCAACACCCGGGCGATGTTCGCCAGCGTATTCAGGTGCTCCTGAAATTGTTCCTTCGGCACGACGAACAGCAGAATGATGTAGACGGGTTGGTCGTCCAGCGCCGAAAAATCGACGGCGTGTCTGGCGATGCCGAGCACCGCCTCGACGCGATCCACGTGATCCGTCGGTGCATGCGGGATGCCGATGCCATGTCCGATGCCGGTGCTCATGGTCTGTTCGCGTTCGCGAACGGCGACGCCGACCGCAGCCGCAGCGTCGGTGGGTATCTCGGCCGTCTCGATGAGCACAGTGATCAATTCGTCGATCGCGCTCCAACGATCGGTCGCCTGGAGATCGATCACGATCTGCTCGGGTCGGGTGATGAGTTCGTGCAGAAACATGGAACTGTCGTGTCTATCTAGCCGGTGCCGGGCCAACGGGCAGCCAAGTGGCCGATCGCGGACTCGCGCGCTTAAACTGTCCGTCCGAGCATTCTCCCGCATCCTCAATCACTCGCAGTCGGACATTCATGAAATCACTGGGCTCCCTGCTGACCACACGCCGCGATTCGAGCAATCGGCAAGACCTTCGGCTGGTGTTCATGTATCTGGGTTTTCTGGTTGCGCTGATCACAGTCTACAGTGTCCTGTTCCATGTGCTGATGGCGGCGGAAGGGCAACACCATTCCTGGATCACCGGGGTCTACTGGACGTTGACCGTCATGTCGACCCTGGGATTCGGCGACATCACGTTTCAAGGCGACATCGGCAGATTTTTCTCCATCGTCGTGCTGCTCAGCGGGATTGTAGCGCTGCTGGTGGTGTTGCCTTTCGTCTTCATCGAATTCTTCTATGACCCTTTTCTAAAGGCGCAAACGCGCGCACGGGCGCCGCGCCGACTCTCTGAGCGCATCACCGGCCACGTCATCATCACCAACAGCGATCCCGTCACGCTGTGGTTGATCGGCATGCTGCGCGACTACGGTTATCCCTACGTGCTGCTGGTCGAGCACGTCGAAGCGGCGCTCGACATGGCGGGATCCGGCATCAGCGTGCTGGTGGGCGCGCCCGACGATCCGGAAAGCTATCGCAACGCGCGCATCGAAAATGCCGCGCTCGTGGTCGCCACCGGCGGCGACATCAGCAACACCAACGTCGCCTTCACCGTACGCGAACTCAACCCAACGGTCCGTATCGTGACCACCGCGCGGGATACGCAGACCGAGGAAATTCTCGACCTGGCCGGTGCCAGCATGGTGCTCAAACTCGGCGAAATGCTCGGCGTCGCGCTGGCGCGGCGGATCATTGCCGGCGACGCGCGCGCACATGTGATCGGCGAGTTCGACAATCTGATCATCGCCGAGGCGGCCGCCGCGGGAACACCGCTCGTCGGCAAGACACTGGCGGCGTGTCGCCTCGAAGAACTCGTTGGCATTCGCGTCATCGGCATCTGGGAACGCGGCGACTTTTCGGTCCCCTCGCCCGAGACGATAATCAACGACGCAACGATGCTGGTGCTCGCCGGCAGCATCGAACAGGTGCAACGCTACGATGCGATGTTCTGCATCTACCACGTCGCCCGGGGGCGCGTCGTCATCCTTGGCTCCGGACGCGTTGGCCGCGCAACGGCGGCCACGCTCGCGGAACGCGGTGTCGAGTGTTGCCTGGTCGATCAGTCGCCGGAAAGGCTCGTTGGCGCGCAGTACAGCGTGCTCGGCAACGCAACGGACCGCAGCGTGCTGGACGCCGCCGGCATTGCCGACGCACCGGCTGTGGTCGTCACCACACATGACGACGAAATCAATTCGTTCCTGACGATCTACACGCGGCGGTTGCGTCCCGATATCGAGATCATCAGTCGAGCTACCCTGGAGCGAAATGTGTCCACCATGCACCGCGCTGGCGCGGACTTCGTGATGTCTCTTGCCCGCATGGGTGCCACGACGATATTCAACTACCTGGAGCGCGGCGACGTGCTGATCCTCGCGGAAGGATTGAACGTCTCCCGCGTTCGCGTGCCGCGACTGCTCATCGGCAAAGCGCAGGCCCAACAGGCCCTGCTGGAGGAGACCGGCTGTCATCTGGTGGCCATCGGACGCGGCACACAGATGGACATGAACCCGGACCCGAATGCGCCGTTGCTCGCAGACGACGCGATGGTGATCGTCGGTAGCCTTGCGAATGAGAAGCGCTTTCTCGCCAAATACTCGCACACCTGAGCCGACATGCTTCAAGATAGGCAGCACCACCGGCACTGAAAATTCGACCAGGAGAAAAGATTCCATGACGATCGATTTCGCGATTCCCGACGAAGCCAAAGCCCTCCGCGAACGCATCCGCGTGTGGGTACACGATGAATGTATGCCGGCCGAGAAACGGCTGCTGGCCGGCGAAGACTACAAGACAGTGCTCGGTGAACTGCGCAAGAAGGCGCGCGCACAGGGGCTGTGGTGTCCATTCATTCCGAAAGAATACGGCGGCATGGGTCTCGGCCCGTTGGCCAATGCGCTGGTGCAGATGGAACTCGGCGAGAGCTATCTCGGCGCGCTGTCAATGAATACTCAGGGGCCGGACGACGCGACGATGATGACGTTGCTCGAACACGGCACGCCGCATCAGAAAGAGAAATTCCTGAAGCCGCTGCTGAACGGCGAAAAGCGCATCTGCTACTCGATGACCGAGAAAGCTGCCGGCGCCGACGCCACCGGCATGCAGACGCGTGCCGTGCGCAAGGGCAACGATGCCTACGTGTTGAACGGCGAGAAGTGGTTTTCGTCGGCAGCAAGCGTCGCCGACATCGCATTGGTGATGGCCAAGACCGATCCCGACGCGCCGCGGCACAGACAGTTCTCGACCTTCCTCGTCGAACTACCGAACCCCGGCTACAACATCAAGCGCGACATCCCGACCATGGCATTGGAAGGTCCGCTGTCGCACATCCTCGGAGGCGGCCACTCGGAGGTGGAGATCAAGGACCTCGAAATACCCGCTGAAAACCTGCTCGGCGGTGAAGGCAACGGCTTCAACATGGGCCAGCATCGACTGGCGTACGGACGTCTGCGCCATGGCATGCACAACGTTGCGATGGCGCAGCGCGCGCTCGACATGGCGACCGCCCACGTTACCAACCGCACCACGTTCGGCAAGAAGCTCGACGAACGCCAGGCGGTGCAGTTCATGCTCGCCGAGTGTGCGAGCCAGCTCTACATCGCCCGGCTGATGCTGATGCATATCGCCTACAAGGCCGAGAACAAGATGGACATCCGTCAGGAGAACGGTATCGCCAAGGTGTTTCTGGCGAACATGGTCCACAAGGTCGTCGACACCGCGATTCAACTGCACGGCGCGCTCGGCTATTCACGCGATACGCCGCTCGCAGCGTGGTACACACACATCCGTTCGCAGCGCCTCGTCGACGGTCCGGATGAAGTGCATCGGTGGACCACCGGGCGCAATGTCATCAAGGCCTTCAAGGCAACCGGCACGACCGCCGGTGCATGCGGCGGCGACCTGCTGTAAATGCAAGTCGCCGCATTCCCACCCGAAGAGTACGCGAAGCGCGTTCGCAATGTCCGCGCGCGGATGTCGAACGCGGGCCTCGACGCACTGCTGGTGTCGACGCCCGAGAACATCTACTACCTCTCGGGTCTGGATCACATGGGCTACTTCGCCTATCAGATGCTGATCCTGCCGTTGAGCGGCACGCCCATTCTGGTGACGCGGGCGATGGAAACGGCCACGGTGCGCGACCAGGTGCCAGACCTGATTCACTACGGCTACGCGGATGGCAGCCGGCCTTTGCCGCCGCCACCGCAAGCCGCGCATGCGGACGGGCGGATCGATCTGGAGGAGCCGTTCAGCCTGATCGTCGAGCCCGCCATTCGGTCCAGCAACCACAACACCGGCTACATCGCGTCGGTAGACGAGACATGCCGCGCCGTGACCGATGCTGGCCTCGCAAAGGGCCAACTCGCGCTCGAAGAGGGCGGCAGCTTTCTGACCTATCGCATCGCCGACAGCATCAAGCGCGGCCTGCCCGACGCGACATGGCACGACGCGACCGGACTCATCGACAAGTGCCGCGTGGTGCAGTCCGATCTCGAACTCGCCTGCACCCGGCGCGCGGCGGTGATCTCCGATGCGATGATGCGCGCGGCAATGGCGACCGCCGGAATCGGCGTGAACGAGCGCGATGTGATGGCGGCGATTTACGAGGCGCTGTTCCGCCGCGGCGGCACCTACCCCGGGTTCGTGCCGCTGGTTCGGTCCTCCGCCAATCTGACGCACGAACACGGCACCTGGGATGACGACGAACTCGGCCCCGGTGAATTGTTGTTCCTGGAAATGTCGGGTTGTGTGCGCCGCTACCACGCACCGATGGGTCGGCTGGTATTCATCGATCAGATGCCGGCCAACGCCGCGCGCGCGCAGGACATCTGCCTCGAGGCACAGACGGCGGCGTTGCACACCATGCACGCCGGCGTCGCGGCCGGCGACGTTTACGAGGCCTGGCAGGCGGTGCTCAACCGCCACGGTCTGGCGAACTACACGCGCCACCACTGCGGCTACACCACCGGCATCGGTTACCCACCAAGCTGGTCGGGCGGCGGCGTACCGGTTGGGTTGCGCTCCGGATCCGACCTGCAACTCGAATCCGGCATGGTGTTTCATCTGATGTCATGGCTGCTGCGCAGCGAACACGGCGACTCGTTCCTGTCGGATACTGCGATCGTCACCGATACGGGCGCCGAGATGGTGACGCAGACCAGCCGCGACATCGAGGTCAGAACGTAGCGTCCGTCAAAGCGGCTTGGTAGCGTCGACGATCAAAGACACGAAACCAATGGCGCCGCCTTGGTTTCTGTGATCGGACAGCAGCGAACGGTAGATGCGTCCTCGCTCGAATGACCATTGGTTGTAGTGAAGGCGGCCTCGCTCATCGCAGTACTCCAGCAGATCCACTTCGAATCCCGCGTCACGGAATATGCTCGCAAACAGGCGGTAGTCATAAACGATCTTGTGATCGGCCGCCGGGTGATTGCGTGGCCCCGGGCCGCCGATCTGAACATTCGTCTGATATTCGGCATTCGGAAAGAATGCATCCGGAACCGCGCACCGCAGGTATCCACCCGGCCTGAGCGCGTCGAAACAATATCGGGCGGCGGCTCGACTTTCCTGTTCGCTCAGATGTTCCCAGACATGCTCACAGAGGAACGCATCTGCTTTCCTTTCGCCGAAATGCCGCGCCCAGCAATCTGCATCCCGAAGATCGAGATCCTCGCGCTGTGTAGCGATCCAGCCATCGTAGGTCTGGTTCCCGGCGCCGATGATCACTCGCAGCGGATTGTGGTGGGAAAATTCCAAAACGGCATTCATTCTTCGTTCTCTGCGCAGTTCAGACATCCCATGCCTGGCGGCAAAAACCGCGGCTGTACATCCGACTATCGAACCTCCAGGCATATTCGCATGTCCCTCCCAACAGCCATACTCAGCGAGCCTTTCCGGACATCACGCGATTCAGCGCCGTCAATCGCCCAACAATGTCGCCGCGATGCGCTCCCGCGTGAACGGCATCGAACGAATGCGTGCACCGAGCGCCTGCGCGACCGCGTTGCCAATCGCGGCCATCGTCGCGCCCAGCGAAATCTCGCCGACACCCCACGGCGTCGCGTTCGGCATTGCGATCAGTTCGACGTCGATCGGTGGCACTTCATCGAAGCGCAGAATTGGATACTCACCCCATGTCACCGACGTGATGCCCGTATCACCTAGACGAACTTGCTCCTTCAGCGTCCAGCTCGCCGCCATCACGATGCCGCCTTCGAGTTGGTTCTTGGCACCGTCGGGATTGACGATCAATCCGCAATCGGCGACGCACCACAAATGATCGAGACGCACCTCGTCGTCGACGTGCAATTCGCAGACGACCGCACAATAGGCGCCGCGGTCACGGTGGCGATCGTAGGCGATTCCGAGTCCGCGTCCGGGCTCGAGTTCGTTCCGACGCGACCAGTGCGCAACATCCGAAACGCGTTCGAGCACGACGCGCGCGCGCGGATCGGATTGCATCGCCAAACGATACGCGAGCGGATCGCGCCCGGCGATTTCGGCGAGTTCATCGACGAAACACTCGGCGGCGAATATGTTCGGCGGTCCGCCGAGTCCACGCAGCGACGACGCCTTGATCGGCGTTCGCTGAATCAGGTGTTCCGTGATGCGTGTCGTCGCGATGTCGTATGCGGGCACCGAATTGAGGCGTCCGCCGCTGAATCTCGTCATCACCGCCGGATCGGGCGGGCTCACCGCGTCCGGGGCGACAGACAACAGCGCGTGCGGCAACGCGAGTTCGGCCAGCGCACGGCCGCGGTTCGGATGCGGCCCGCTCCAGAGTTCGCTCGTCCAATCGACCAGCTTGCCGTCGTCGTCGAGTTCCGCCGTCAGCTCGATGTGCATCGCAGACCCAACGGGCGCATAGCCGAACTCGTCCTCGCGACGCCATTGAACCCGGATCGTCTCGTTGGGACGACGCATCGCGATCGCCGCCGCATCGTAGGCGGCATCGTCGGCGCCATTGTTGCCGTATGTCCCTGCACCTTGCACGTGCTCCACGCCGATCGCGTCCAATGAAAGCCCGGTGATCCGCTGCAAGTTCAGCCGCAACGGATACACGCCTTGAGCGTGTGTCCAGACCCGCAGCCGGCCGTCAACGAGCCGGGCGATGCCGCATGACGGCGACAGCGAACCATGTGAAATATAGGGACGCGAAAACGTCGCGCGATGCTGACGGCGGTTGGAGGGGGCAACCGGGTCACCGAGCTTGTATTCGACATCAGGCAGCGACTTCAGCGAAATCGCCTCGCCGTCGGCGAGATCCAATGCGCGGGCATTCTCCCAACGCGCGTTGCGTTCGGCTGCTGCGTGCGCGCGCACCGCGGCGCGTTCGGTGTTGCAAATCAACGCCACGAACGAGCCGTCCACCAGGATATCGACTTCGTCCTGGCCCACCGCGCGATGCACCGCAGCGTCGTCGATTTCCAATAGTCGCGCCTTCGGCCCGGGCTGACGCAGCACTCGCGCGTGGATCATCCCCGGAAAGTGCAGGTCTTGAATGAACCCGCCGCCGAAAACCTTCGCGGGTAGATCCAGACGCGCCGCACCGCGGCCCACGAGCCGGTGCTGATCGGGCGTTTTCCAGCGCGCCTTGCCGGTAGGCGGCCGCTGTAGATCGACTGCGTCCGCCAGCGTCCAGTAGGTCTCGCCGGTCGCCTGGTCGTCGCGAAGCAGCGCACCGTCAACGATGCTCAGTGCTTCCGCCGCGCAACCGAGCCGGCGGGCAGCTTCGGCGATGAACAGCGCCCGCACCTCCGCGCACGCCGCCCGCACCGCGGCGCCCGACGTTTCGATCGACATGCTGCCAACCGTCAGACCTTCATCGGGTACACGATCGGTCGCGGCGTTCGTCACGCGCAATCGCTCCAGCGGCACATCCAACTCCTCCGAGGCAATCTGCGCGAGCGCGGTGATGATGCCCTGGCCATATTCGACTTTGCCGAACGCAATGCGAACGAATCCGTCGGGCTCGATCTGCACCCAGCGCGCCAGGATCGGATTGGCCTGCAGCGTGTCGGGAATCACCGCGCCCCCTCTCGCAGCCGTTGGGCAGCGAGCTGAACGGCATCGATGACGCGATTGTGAATGCCGCAGCGGCATAGATGCCACGACAGCGCTTCGGCAATGTCGCGTCGCGTGGGCGAGCGATTACGATCGAGCAGCGCCTTCGCACCGACGATCAAACCCGACAGGCAATAGCCGCACTGCCCGGCCTGTTTCTCGAGCAGCGCGAGCTGGATCGCATGCGGCGCTTCGGGCGTACCAATGCCCTCGACCGTAGTGATGCATGTTCCGTCGACGTGCCCAATCTCCACGCTGCACGACGCGCGATCCGCGCCGTCTATCAGCACCGCGCACGTACCGCACTCGCCGGCGCCGCAGCCATACCGCGGGCTCGTCAGCCGCAGCTCGCTGCGCAACACGTCGAGCAACGAGGTCGTGTCTTCCACCTCCAGTGCGATCGGGGCGCCGTTCAATATGATTTTGATCGTTCGATTCACTCGAGTCGGCCTAGTGCAATGCGCCGCATATTTTGGTGCATTGCGCGTGGCTCACACAGATCGCCGGCGAGGCGACTAGAGCAACGAAACCTGGTTTCATGAGATCCTCCGTTCGATCGAACGTGATGTTACCCGACCCGGCCGTCGCCCGATCGAGAAGCCGTCGTGCGGGGTCGCACCTGGAAAGCTACTGAGGCGACCTTATGCCATGCCGATGAACGTCGAAACCCATATCGCCCTCGGCCTCGATCGCCCGCTACCGCGACAGGTCAACGATCGCTCGAATGCCGACATCGTCGCTTCGCTGAATCACGCCGGGGACGCACCGTACCACCCCTGTCCCGAGGCGTTTCCCGACCCCGCGATCCCGCCCGGCATCATCAAAAAGCACGCGCGCTGGCGCGACTCGCGGATCTATCCGAACACGTGGCGCGACATCTACGTGTACACCACGGCGAATCTGGACGTCGCACATCCCGTGCAGCTGATCGTCTTCAACGATGGATACGGCTATGTGAGCCGCCGCGGGCCGGTACGCGCGACGCAGGTATTGGACAGTCTGCACGCCAGCGGCGAGATCGATGCAACCATCGCGGTCTTCGTCAACCCGGGATGCACGAACGATATCGAAGAGGTGCAGGATCCGGCTCAACGGGAAGAGGCGATGCGTCAGCGCAGCTTCGAATACGATTCGTTGACACCCGACTACGGACGCTTCCTCATGGACGAACTGCTGCCGTTCGTCGCGCGCGAGCACCAGATCAGGATCAGCGACGATCCCGAGCGTCGGATGATCTGCGGCATCAGTAGCGGTGGCATCTGCGCGTTCACCGTAGCGTGGCAGCATAGCGATCACTTTCGGCCGGTGTTGAGCCACTGTGGTTCGTTCACGAACATTCGCGGCGGCCACAACTATCCGTACCTGATCCGCACCACGCCGCGCAAACCCATGCGCGTGTTTCTGACGAGCGGGCGCAACGACGCGCAGACCCTGACCGGTGATTGGCCACTCGCGAACAAGACGATCGCGAATGCGCTGACGTACGCGGGCTACGACCATCGTTTCGAGTTCGGCAACGGCGGCCACAGCCTGCGTCACGGTGGCGCGCTGTTCGCCGATTCATTGCGCTGGTTGTGGCCCCGCGCAGCGACGCCCACGGCGTGAGCGAGAGATTCACAGCCGCGCACGTCGAGGCATGGCGCCACGACGGCGGCGTGTTGATCGAACGCTTCTTCAACGCCGACGAGGTTGCAGCGGTGCGCGCGGACTTCGAACGTGTGTTCGGCAGAGCGTCCGGCGCCGACGCGCCACTGGTCAAGAAGAAAGCGGACGAAATCGGCAAGTTCAATCCGGCGCAGTTCACGACGTTCGACGCAATTCCGTTCGACTGTTCACCGGCGCTGAATCTGATCGGCGTGCATCCCGCGCTGATCGATTTCGCGCGATGCGCGATGCAGACCGACCGCGTGCATTTGTATCAATGTCAGGCATGGGCGAAGTTCACCGGCGACGCCGATTACGATCAGCCGTTTCACTGCGATTTCGTCAATCACACGCTAACCGCACCGGCTGAAGACGAACGGCTGAACTGCGTCACCATTCTGTGCTACTTCAGCGACGTCACCGAAGCGCACGGCCCCGCGCACTACGTCTCGCGGCCCGATGCGGACAGAGTCGCGGGGCCCGAAGCGACGTTGCACAGCGATGCCCTCTTGCAAAAGAAGCTGCAACGATACGAACGCTCGAGCGCAGCGCCCGCCGGCAGCATTTTCCCGTATGGCATCGACATCTATCATCGCGGCACCAACATGACCGCGCCGCGCGGTCATCGCTATGCGATGATGGCCTGCTACAAGAACGCCACCAACGACGCGATCGGTTATCACGCGTGGCCTTTCCATCACACCAAGCCCTGGCACCGGATTTTCGACCATGCGAGCTCCGAACAGCTCGCCTGCTTTGGCGTGCACCCTCCGGGGCATCCGTTCTGGACGCCAAAGACGCTCGCGCGTGCGCAGGTGCGCTATCCGAACTGGGACATGACAGCGTACCGGGCGCGGCTCCAGCAACCGGCGGGTCAAACCGGGTCCTGATCGGGCGCAGCGCGTTCGAACGCCATCTTGCGAGCACTCGCCAACGGATGCATCACGCCGGCTCCGCGCGGCCACACACCGGGCTCACATTTGATGTGGCGACACAGCCGCTGCGCGTGCGACGACAGTTCGAGCCACAGCGCATGCGGCATGCATTGCGCGTAAGGCATGCCCGTATGCCAAGGTGCAACGTACTCGATGTTCGGCATCGCGCGAACCTCCCGGCTCAGGTTCGGCGTACCGCCGTGCCACGCGCGGATGTCGCGGAACACCCCGGCGCCGGCCGGGGCTCCAACGAGTGTAGATAGTCGCATCCACTCCGGCTCATCGGCTGGCAACGGGGGCGAGCCCTGCGCGGCGTGTGATCCGGGAATCTGACGGATCGGTCCGTTTTGCCAAGTCATATCGGACAGCAGAAAGTTGATCGTGACAAACGGCGCCGTGCGTTCGATGACCAATCGTTGTGTCGCCAGATCGAGTTCGCTGCTGCCGGGTCGCGTGCGCAGTTCGATACCTAACGCGACAGCGTGCTCCAGGCGCCCTGTTGAAATTTGCAGGGAATCCTTCTGGTCCGAATGCAGATGCTGGTACTCGATCGCGCCGGGCAGACACACGTCACCACCACCACCGCGGACGAGATAGTCGGCAGTACCAAAGATTTTGGTGAGGATCGGCGTTGTCGTCGGCAAATCAATCATCGATGTCCAACCCGCGTCATGCATCATGTGGCGCGACGCCGAACTGGTGCCAAAGCTGTACCGGTGCGGCAGACGCTGGGTCTCGGTTAGATATTTCTGGTTGCGCAATCCGGGAATCGACAGGATCGCGTCGAGCGCGCGCATGCAGCCACGGTGAAAACGCTCGATCTGAAACGAATCCAGCAGATCGCGTACGACGACGAACCCGTCGCGTCGAAAGATTCGCGCCGCGCGTTCCACCTCATCGGGGCGGACGATTTCGAGACCGTGGAGGCCATTGTGTTCGCGCAGGTGGTTTCGCAGCACAACGACATCGGAACCGTCGTGAACGCGGCGGCGCGGCGCGCGCGGATCGGCAATGCCGAAACCGGGATCGGTTTCCGCCGGATTGCCGTCCTCGTCAACCGTTTCGTTGGGGGGCGTCAAAGCGTCCCAGCCGATCGACTCTTGCATGGTTGGATACTCGTCGGACTCGCACACGATGATACGCCGCTCGACGCCACGTGCGTCCGATTGCACAATCGCGCTCTTCGTTGGGGTTCATTTCTTTCTTAGGGAGGGGGCTGATGTCGAAACAGCAAGCACGGTCAACCGTGGGAACAGATGGAGCGCCGCTACCGGTTCTTCCGCCGGATCGCGACGCGCGCGTCTGGGCGCGATTGATCCGGGTGATGTTCTATACGCCGGGTTTCCTTGGTCTGCTGCTCATCAAGGCCGGCGAGCCGGCGAGTTTCGGCATCACGGTAGAACTGCTGATGCTATCGAGCGGCGCGGCGATCGTCGGCGGCCTGTTCATCGGCTCGCAATCGTCGAGTGGCGCGGACACTGCGTCGAAGATCGGCGTCTGGAGCGGTGCGTTGGTACTTGAACTGCTCGCCGCGGTGCCATTTCTGGCCGCGGTGCCGGCGCTGTTTCACGAACTCGCCAACAGCACACTGCTGCACGCCCGCGCACCGAACTCCGTCGATGTTGCACTCGGACCATCGGAATTGCTGCCGGCAGTCGCGATTCTACCGTTCATGATTTACCAACTGGCCGGCTTCGGCACCCTGCACTACGTGGTGTCGAAACGAACCAACTGGATCCTCAACATCGCGATTCTCTTTTTGATCATCATCAGTTACACCACTTACCGTCTGGCGATGTACCGCGAAGAACGCCTGGCTGTCGGCGCACTGGTCGTAACGATGGCGGTCACGGTGTATTACGGCGTGATGCGCCTCAAACGAATGCAGCTGGACTACGACACTCGCACGCCCGTGAAAATGCCGAAGAAGAAGTCCGAAGACTGAGCCGAATTTCGGCGCGCCATTGTCAATGGGTCAGGCCACACGGCAGCCGCTTCTCAGGCAATCTCGATACCGATGGGGGTGCCGGTCGCCTTGGCCGGCACCGTCTCCTTCATCAGCGCCATAGCAACGATACCGACGACGGCGGCCGCCATCATGTACCACGCCGGCGCCATCGGGCTGCCGGTTGCCTTGATCAGCCACGTGACGTAAGGCTGTGCAACGCCGCCGAACACCGCTACACCGATCGCATAGACGATCGCCAGACCGGTGCTGCGTACGTCCTTGCGCAGCGATTCGGTAAGACACACCAGCGCCACGCCGACGCTGGTAGAGCTGAGCGCGCTGAGCAAACCCGTCGCGACAATCAACGTCAGTGTGTCGTGATTACTCACCATCAACGTGAACGCCGGGAAGATGGCCAATAGAAACAGCACCCGCGCGGTGATCATGATTGGCTTGCGTCCGAATCGGTCCGACAGCGCGCCGCCCAGCAGTGCGAAGACGACACCGCAGACACCATTGGCGACCGACGCGCTGAACGAATCCGACTCCGACATGTGCAGCGTCTGCGAGGCGTAAGTCGTCATGTACAGCAACACGTACGTGGACGTGGTGAAACTCATGATCATACCCAGGCCCAACAGAATCGGTCTTGCGTGACTCAACGGACCGTGTGTCGTCGGATGAATGCTCGATGCGGCTTCAACCCGATGCAGCGTTTCGGGCAGGTTGCGCCGCATGATCAATCCAAATGGCAGCACCACCGCGCCGAGGCCGAACGCGATTCGCCAGCCGAATTCCTGCAATTGCTGCGCGGTGAGCACATAAGTGAGCGCCAGTCCGACGCTTGCGCCGATCAACGATGCAACCGCTTGACTGCCGCTCTGCCATGCGCCGATCAGGCCGCGGCGATTCAGCGGTGCCGCTTCGATCAAAAACGCCGTGGTGGGACCCACCTCGCCCCCGAGCGCGAATCCTTGAATGAGCCTGAACAGCAGCAACAGCACCGGTGCGGCCGCGCCGATCATCGCGTACGAAGGCGTCAGCACCACACCGAGCACGCCCACGCCCATCAGCGAAAAGCTCAATACCATCGCCGGCCGGCGGCCCGCCCGATCGCCGAACGCGCCGATCACGATCGCGCCGACCGGCCGCGCGACGAAACCGACCGCGAACGTCAGCAACGACAGCATCAGATTCTCGAACGGCGTCTGATTCGGAAAGAAGGTCCGGCCGATCTGCACCGCAAACAGCGCGTACGTCGTGAAATCGTAGAACTCGAGCGCATTGCCGATGACGGCGGCAGTGATCTGGCGGCGCGAGATCGCAACGTCCTCGGGGGCGGTGGTCGAAACTGTCATCCGTCGTTCGCTATGAGATTCAAACTTCGAAGTCTACGGCATGCTTGGCCCGATGCGAAAACGCCAGGACAGTGTTTTCGGCGGCGCTGAACGGTTATTGAGACCGCGCACCACCTCAGCACATCCGTCAGCGAATCGACCCTCCGAGGCGCCCGCCGATTACTGCGGATGCTTCGCCTTGTACAACTTGATCTGATCATTGAAGTTTCCGACCGCCGCTTGCAGTTCATCGACGGCTGCGTTGTTCTTCTGGATCAATGCTTGCTTCTCATCCTTGATCTTTTGCTTTTCTTCAGCGGTCAGCTTTGACGAACCCTTGGGCGTCAACGCGTCCGATTCGCGCTTCAAGCAATCCGTATACGCGTTCATCTCCGAGTTGTAGCGGCTGAATTCCTTCTGTCCGGCGATCATCTGCTCCTGGGTCGCCGTGTTGCCATCGGGAGTCGAACTGGGTGCCTGCGGATAGACGCAGGCGGCTTGTTCTGCATGAGCCACGGCGGCGAGCGCGAACGTCAGCATGAGCGGTATCCAAGCCTTCATTGGGAATCCTCGGTAGTAGCTGTGGGAAGTAGCAGGATACGAGATCGGGGCCGTAAGATTCCATCGCGTTCACACATGCGTTCGATCACGACCACCGGTCGCGCAGGCGAGGCCTCCGACGAGACGAATGGATTGACGATGCGAAAATCCGCGTCTCACCCCAACACAATCGTCAGCGCAGCGATTCGCATCTCATCGGACGGAGGCTCTCCCGACCACGCGCTCGGCGCCCGCGAGAAGTTCTACCACGATGTCCGACGCGCTCTGCATCAGGGCCACCAGAAAAGAACTCGACGAGACTCGAAACACAACGGAGTTTCGAGAAGCCCGGAAGGTTCGGGTAGAGGAAATAGCTCGCCAGTATCGGCTTCGGAACAAAAAGCCCTCATGATCAACAGCCAGAGCGTTGCACCGGAGAGCATGCCGAGCATGAACAGGGCGGACATCAACGGTGCTGCGGCCAGAACGGAAAGCACATTGGGTCGCGGAAAATAGTGGACGAGCAGACGCCCAAAAACCAATCTCTGCGGCGACGGCTGGCGCAAACATGACGAAAAACAGTACGGATGACAGGGCTGGATGCGCGCGAAACGCAAGGTTGTCGTTGCGGCCGCCACGAACCGGATCTCGCTGCCCTTCCATGTCGGACATGATGCGCCTAACGCCCCACGATGCCAGACTTCGGCGCTTCAGCGGAGCGCACGACTGCGGCGCCGGGTGGGCGATGTGTGGATCATTGCAGTTCCCCGCTCGGCACACGGACGATTTTGAGATTAACTATGCCCCCGCGTCCATCGACATGTCGATAGCACGCCTCCTCGTTCGTCGTGCTGGTGAGGAAACCCGAATCTGCTTAGGACGTTTGCGATGAAATACCTGTGTTTAGGCTACCTGGATCCAGCGAAGATGGACTCTCGGCCGAAGGCGGAAGTCGACGCCGTGATGAAAGAGTGCATGCCTCAACTGAAGGATCTGTACGACACCGGGGGCGTGATCGTCGATGCCGGCCTCGAGTTGGAGACTAAGTGTTTACGTCGCGTTGCCGGGTCTGTGAGCATGACCGACGGCCCATTCACCGAGGCCAAGGAAATCATTGGAAGCGTGTTTATCCTGGAAGCACCCCACATCGAAGAGGCGATCCGTCTGGCTTCGCTACATCCGACTTTGCGAGTGAATGCGGCAGAACAGTTCGGCTGGCGGATCGAGGTTCGTGGTATCCATTACTTCCATAGCAGCGATTCAGCCACGGCCGCCTAGTTGTCGACTTAGGCAGTGATAGATCTCATCGAACACAATCGCGAAGCCTGGGACCGCGCGGCCAGAACGAACTGTCAGTGGTCCACACCCGTCACGGACGACGTCATCGTTCGTGCGCGAAACGGCGACTGGGAATTGACGGTCGCTGGTCCGCGGCCGGTCCCCAGAGACTGGTTCGGCGCGATCAAAGACAAGTCGGTCTTGTGCCTCGCGTCCGGCGGCGGACAGCAGGTACCGATACTCGCCGCGGCGGGCGCGCACGTCACGGCCTGTGATTTCTCGCTCGAACAACTCGAACGCGATCGCGACGTGTGTGGGCGCAACGCACTTTCGGTTCGCCTCGAACAGGGCAGCATGTTGGATCTGGCCCGATTCGACGACAGTTCGTTTGATCTGATCTTCAACTCCGTATCGAACCCCTACGTCGCGGACATTCACCGCGTCTGGCGCGAATGCGCGCGCGTGTTGAAGCATGGTGGTCGTTTGATCGCCGGCTCGATCAATCCGTTGGCATATCTGTTCGAGGAAAACGACGGCAGCTCGGATTCCGGCTTGGCGGTTCGCTTTGGACTGCCATTCGTCGAGATCGATACCCTTTCGGCCGCTGAAGTCGAAATGGCAATCGAACGCAGGATGATGTTGACGTGGAGTCATAGTCTCGAAGACATTCTTGGGGGACAGATGAAGGCGGGGTTGCAGCTTGCGGGATTGTTCGAATCCCGACGAACCGATCCGGCCGCGCCGTCAATCAATCGGTACGCACCGACCTACATCGCGACGCTGTCGATACGCGAGCCCCACTAGGGCGCCAATAGGCTTCCGCCACCAGCCCCGGCGGCGCCACCCTTGCTTCGAACTGTCGCCCCGGTCGGAGCGGCCATTACCCGAACGCCTATCGTGATTCCGGTCTGAGTGGCCGTAACCGCAGCCGCGATCGTGATTGTTCGTCACTGCAACTGTTGTACCCTTCTGAAAACTCAAATTCGGCCTACCGATGTCATTCGCCACGGCAGCGCGACAGGAATGGTTCCTCGTCGTCGGGATCGTTGTCAGCGCAATTTCCCTGGTGTTCGGGCATTCGATGATCGCCGCGCTCACGAACCCTGCGGGTATGGCGTTGCTGTTTGCGGTGTTGTTTACGGTGATCTTGGGCTCGGCCCTCGCCGTGGTGCGTCATGCCGAACATCTTTCCGAGGTGATCGGCCATCTCTACGGAACCCTGGTGCTGACCGTGGCGGTCGCGTTCATCGAAATCATCAGCATTTCAGCGGTGATCATGCACGGCGAGAGTAATCCGACATTGGTCCGCGACAGCCTGATGTCAGTGGTGATGATCGTGCTCAATGGCATGGTGGGGGCGTCGCTGCTGATCGGCGCCTGGCGTCATCGCGAACAGAGTTACAACCTGCAGGGCGCCAACGCCTACCTCGGGGTGATCATTCCTCTCGTAGTGTTGAGCCTGGTCATGCCGACCTTCACCCGGACCACCCAGGATCCGACGCTGTCCACGGCCCAAGGGGTCTTTCTCAGCCTGATGGCGGTGGGACTTTATTGCGCGTTCCTGGCGATCCAAACCGGGCGACATCGTGGATATTTCGTAGAGCAGCACGACGAATCTCCGCTCGGCGATGCGTTAATCCCCAGTCCGGGCTACCGCCACGCTGTCCTGCTCGTCGCGTACTTGGTGCCGGTCGTGGTACTCGCCGAGCAGCTTGCGCTGCCCATCGACTATCTGATCGAGACGCTCCGCGCGCCCGCGGCGCTCGGTGGCATCGCGTTGGGCGTGCTGGTCGCGACGCCGGAAGCCATCGGCGCAATCCGGGCGGCGATCGGCAATCACCTGCAGCACGCGGTCAACATCTTCCTCGGTTCCGTGCTCGCAACGATCGGTCTCACGATACCGGCGATGCTCGTCATCAGCGACGTGACGGGCCTGAATATGATCCTCGGCGTGCAAGGCACGGATCTGATCATGCTGCTGCTGACCCTCGGAGTCAGCGTCGTCACCTTCGCGAGCGGGCGCACGAACGTACTGCAGGGCGCTGTTCACCTGCTGTTGTTCGTCGCGTATCTGCTACTGATGTTTCAGGGATAGCGAGACCTGGAAGTCGGATCAGGTTCTGTGCGGCTGGCTCTGGTAGACATGCCCCTGTTCGCAAAAGAACACTTTCGCAGGCAACGACCCGCCTAACGTGACGCTTCAGTGACCGAATCGGATGCACAGCTTGCCGAAGAATCTGCCACTCTGCATCGTCGTCAGGGCCTCGGGCACCGAGTCGAAGCCGAACGAGCGATCGATCACCGGCGTCAACTGCCATCGTTCGATGTGCAACAGCATGTCGGCGAAATGCGCGCGGCTGCCGACCGAGATCCCGATCAAATGCAAGTTGTTCGAGAACAGCAACGGTAGCGAGATCGAGCTGCCGAAGCCGCTCAACACACCGATCACGACGATGCGACCGCCGACCCGCGTGCACTGCATCGCTTGCGTCAGCGTGTTCTCGCCGCCGACTTCGACGACAACGTCGACGCCGCGGTTGTCGGTGAGGCGCCGCACCTCCGCCGACCAGTCCGGCGTCGTCACGTAGTTGATGCCGTGGTCAGCACCGATCGCGAGCGCGCGATCGAGCTTAGCATCGCTCGACGACGTGACGATAACGTTCGCACCGCGCGCCTTTGCGAACTGCAATGCGAAGATCGATACGCCACCGGTGCCTTGCACGAGCACCGTGTCGCCGGCACCGACGGGCGCCTCGACTGCCACCGCGCGCCACGCCGTGAGTCCGGCGCACGGAAGCGTGGCGGCCTGTTCGAAACTCAGCGCATCCGGTAGCTTGATCACGCCGTTGGCGTCGAGTGCGATGCGCTCCTGCAGCACGCCGTCGAGCGTGCCGCCGAGCGCGAGCGAGCGCGCTTCGGCGGATACCGGACCATCGACCCAACTCTGAAAGAACGTCGGCGCGACGCGATCGCCAACACGCAGATCCCGCACACCCGCACCAACCGCGCTGACCTCGCCCGCACCGTCGGAACACAGCACGAGCGCCGCCGGCGCCTTGGCCCCGGGAATCCCGCGGACGGTCGCGAGATCGCGGTAATTCAGCGACGCCGCGCGCATCGCCACGACGACCTGCCCGTCTCCCGGCTTCGGCTCGACCACGTCGACGCAGCGCAGATTCTCGATGCCGAACTCGCCCCGGATCTGCCACGCCTTCATGCCCGCCTCCCTCGATCTTTGCCACAGACTGTCGCGGTGGCACCGCGCTGTCCAGCACGGGTCAACGAATCGGCGTGCCTTGCGCCGACGCGAGCTGCCAGCCGGTCGGCGCGCGCTCGAACACGTGCGTGTAGCGGCTCTGCGCCTCGACCGCCGAATCGTCCGGCAGCCGCAAACGCATCGCGGTGCGGCCGATCACGGTCGCCATGTCGTGGTGCACACGTACACGCGCGTCGCCGGAATTGGTATCGATGGCGTCGAAGCGCGCGCCGCCGGAGCCGATCATCGCGACGAACGCGTCTCGCTCGGTAACGGCACCGGCAGCAACGTCGACGATCGCAAACGCCGGCGACAGCGTGCGTTCCAGCGCGACGACGTCCGCTGCAAGCAACGCGTCGAAGAACGCTCGATCGGCGTCGAGCACGGCCGCACGTTCGTCCACGATACGCACGCGACGGTTGCCGAACGCGAGATGCTCGATGATTCCGGCGATCACCGCCGGCATCGCATAGACCGCGTCGTGCGGACTTGGCAGCTCGAAGTAGCGCCAATCGTTCGACACACGGGCCTGGCGCGCGTACGCGTCGAACATCCCGAGCGGGTTGCGCGAGCAGCAGATGTAGGTGCGCGCTGCCGACGACGGTCCGCTCGCGTCGAGCGGATCGAGCATCGTGCCGAGCGGATGCGGCGACAGGCGCGCGGCGTGTGTCGCGGCCTCGTCCGGCCCGACGCCGAGCACCTCTTCCATCGAGAATGCCGGCGCAAGGAAATGGGAACCCGACGCGCGCGCTCGTTCGCGCGCATTCGCGGCGAACTGCGGCCCGAGCAGGTCGGCGAGCGATTGGCCATTTTCCGGTACGAACGCGTCGAGGTAGACCAGTTCGGCAACACGGTCGGATCGTTGGTGGGCCGCACCAGTCACGACCGCGCCGCCATACGAGTGCCCGACGAGCACGACGTCGCGCAAATCGTAGTCGTCGAGCACTTGCACGACGTCCGCGACGTGATCGGCGAGACACGTCCACTCGGTTGCCTCCGCGGCGCGCTCCGCGAGGCCGCGCAGCGTAGGCGCGAACACGCGCACGCCGGCGTTGCGGAGCCGCCGAGCGACGTCGTCCCAATGCCAACCACCGTGCCAACCGCCGTGGACCAGGACGCACGTCGCAGTCGCCATTACAATCTCCTCCTCCGTTTCAACCAGACGATCGAAAAGACCATGCGAAATCCTCGATCGAACAGTGTTCGAGTGTCAAGAACATCGTTCGAAAAGAATACAACTGCGCGCGGCCGGCGGTCCGAGTCGGCGCGCGCAAAGGGGCGCGAGTCGCTGACTCGTGCCGACGTCGTTGCAGCCGGCGCAAAATTGCTCGATGCCGTCGGCGTCGACGGCGTCTCGATGCGCAAGCTTGCGGCGCTGCTCGGCACCGGTGCCGCGACGCTGTATTGGCACGTGCACGACAAACGCGAATTGCTCGGCGCAATCCTCGAAGACGCGATGCGCGACGTGCACGCGCCGCGCGAAGGACGCTGGGACGAGCGGCTGCTCGAACTGCTGCGTGTCGGCCGACGCGCACTACGTGCGAAACCGGCACTGATCGACGTCATCTGGCGCTCCGGCTGGCAGCTCGGCCCTGAGACCCTGCGTGTCGCCGACGAGATGATCGGTCTGATCGGCGAGAGTCCGACGCCGAAGGACGAAGTCGCGGACGTCTACTACGCGCTGACGACGTATCTGTTCGGTTTCGTCGCCGCGGAGGCGACCTCGCCCGGAACCGCACGTTATCGCGGCGCTACGGGCGGCCGCGAGTTTGCGAATCTCGCACGCTATCGGCCGGCCGCCGATCCAGCCGGAATGGATCGGCGGTTCGAGGCCGGCATCACGCGCTTCGTTGCGAGTCTGCGTCGCACACCGCGCCGCCGCTGACGTGGCAACGAACCACCCATGCTGGCGATATCGAAAAGACGTTCAGGCGGCCCCTTGGCCGGCACGTCTGTCAAATCTGCTCATCAGCAGATCCGAATCTGCCAGTGTGATGGCATCAGCGTTCAGGGCCAGTGCGGCGTCGATACCCTCACGGGTTGATTCCACACCCCAGACGTTGACCTCGATACCGAGGTCGTGAGCAAAGGCAACGTCGTCTCGGCTGACGTCTGCGACGTAGGGACCCCACCAGGCGCCGCCAGCAGCGTGTATTGCTCGCGGCAGGCTGCCGCTGAATCGCGAAGGTTGCAGGGCACCAAACAGCCGCGTTGGGTCGACGGTACCGTGTCGCGCGTTCAGCGCGACGATAGCTTGCGAGTTCAGCGTCAGATAGTCGGTCAGGATGCCCGGACATGCCGCCGCCGCCATTTGCAGCACATTCCACTCGAATGCGAGCAGCACCACGCGCTCAATCAGACCGGTGGCGTCGACTGTCGCCAGCACGCGCTCTACGAGACCGCGTGGATCGGAAGAGATGTTTCGCTGAAAAGGCGATGTCTTCAGCTCGATCCACAGCATCGGACGCGATGCCTGAGCGTCGTACTCTGCCAGGAACTCGGCCAGCGTCGGAATCGGTTGCGCTGAGGGCTGGTAGCGCGGATGCGTTTTTTCCTCGATCGAGTCGGGCTGATAGCGCCCAACGTCGAACCGCTTGATCTCGTCGAGTGTCAACTGACAGATTGCCGGGCCCGCTGTCTCGAGCCACGTCCCGTCTCGGCGTCGAGTGATGCGACCATTGAGCCGATAGTCGTGCTGCACAACGACGTTGCCGTCACGGCTGAGATGGACGTCGAACTCGATGCCATCCACGCCCGATTCGAGGCCATACCGAAAACCGACAATCGTGTTCTGCGGAAACAGCGCCGAGCAGCACTCACTCGCAACAACCAATGCGCGCCGCCGCTCTTCGCTCGCCGAACTCGCGCCAGGCCGCTCAGACATCGATGCGTACGGCCCTGTATCGATACACGCGCTCAGTCACATGTACACCCAACCGTCTCCGCCACTTCCGCCCCGCCACGAAACTCACTTTCGACAGACGCGACCATCGCTCCGCGAACAATGCTCCGTCAACCGCTCAGCCGTTTCAGTGCGCACCGGTCGACCATACGTCTGACGCCGATCGCGACGCGGTTCGTGGCGCGTGCGCGATGATCGGGGTCGTCTGGCTGGCGCGACGTTCGTTTGGCGGCGGCGCGCCCGTTGCGGCAGACTGAGCCGCCTACACCGAAGACGACGCGCTGTTTTTTGCATCCATTCCGCGCCAAACTCTCCACCCGCCACCGAACTTGAGATTCCGCCATGCGTCCACTTTCCTTTGTCATGCTCGCGGTCCTGGCCTTGCCGGCAACCGCCCTCGCCGCGACGCCGTCGCAAGAATCCGCTGCGGTGCCTGCTTACGTCACGGCAGCCCTGAATGATTCGACGCGAGCAGTGGACAAAGCCGAAGATGCACGGCGCCAGGCGGCTGCGGTGATGATCTTCACCGGAATCGAACCCGGCCAGAGGGTGCTGGAACTGGTGCCCGGCAGCGGCTACTGGACACGCGTGTTCAGTGCCATCGTTGGCCCCACCGGTCATGTGTACACGGTATGGCCGAACGAGATGGGCAAGTACGCGGCCAAGTCGCTCGCGAACTGGCGCACACTGGTCAAGGCGCCCCCCTACACCAATGTCAGCGTGCTGGAACAACCCGCCGCGCAGTTGGCTTCGCCGGCACCGGTAGACCTGGTGTTCACCGCGCTGAACTATCATGACTACTACGATCCGTTCATGGGTCCCGTGGATATCGCCGCATTCAATAAGCAGGTTTACGCGGCGCTGAAACCAGGCGGACGCTTCGTCATCATCGACCACGTAGCGCCGATCGGCTCGGGCACGATGGATACAGACACGTTGCATCGCATCGACCCCGCTCAGGTCAAGAAGGACGTCGAGGCTGCGGGGTTCGTCTTCGCCGGCGACAGCGACGCGCTGCAAAACCAGGCCGATTCCCACGACACTAAAGTGTTCGACCCTGCCATTCGCGGCCATACCGACCAGTTCATCTACCGCTTCCGCAAACCCGCGCATTGATCCGCGCGGGTCGCTTCGCGGCCCAGGCGGAACCCGCATCGCGCGTGGTGCTCGACACCAATGTCTGCCTGGATCTGTTCGTGTACCGCGATCGCGGCTGTGCGCCCCTGATGGCGGCGCTGCAGGCCGGCCGGGCCACAGCCGTGACCGATGACGCCTGCCGGCAGGAATGGCTACACGTGCTGCACTATCCGCAATTTGATCTCGACGCCGCCGCGCGTCGGCGCGCAACCGACGAGTTCGATGCGCAGTGCACGTTGCTGCACACGGCGGCGCTACACTCGTTCGATCAAGTGCGTCTGCCGTTGTGCAGCGACGCCGACGATCAGAAATTCATCCAGCTCGCATGGGGCGCGCGGGCGTCATGGCTGTTGACCAAAGACAAAGCGCTGCTGAAGCTGGCGCGGCGCACGCGCAAGGCGGGGCTGTTCGCGATTGCCACGCCGCAAGACTGGGTCAACGACGACGTCCGGTAAGCTGTCAACGCTCGAAGCCTGCAGATCGGAATCCGCGTGTGTCATCCGGGCTTCGAGAATGCAGGGCGCCGGACCATTGGGGATCAAAGACTTCCAGGCCCAGCGCCGCCAGGTCCTTCAAGATCAAGCGTCACCAGCGCTGGCGCAAACCGGGCCTTTTGGCCGACACTGCTACCCACAATCAAACACGAGAGTTCAGATCATGGCGATTCCTCTATACGACGTCAGCGTGGCGTCCTTTCAGCAGGTGCTCACCGGTGTTGCCGGGTTCCTCGACAAAGGCCTCGCGCACTGTACCGCGAACAAGATCGACTTGAATGAGATCGTAGAGACGCGCCTCTACGCCGACATGCTGCCATTCCGCTTCCAGGTCATCGCTGTTGCGCATCATTCGCTCGGGGCAATCGAGGGTGTCAAGGCAGGCGCCTTCAAGCCGCCGTCGGGACCGATGGACCAGGACTACGCCGGCCTGCAGAAGCTGATCGCCGACGCGCGGGACGCGCTGAAAGGTCTCAGCCGCGACTCCATCGATGCATTGCAGGGTCGAGATGTCGTGTTCCAACTCGGCGACCGCAAATTGCCGTTCACGGCCGAAG
This sequence comes from uncultured Gammaproteobacteria bacterium, assembly GCA_963812255.1. Lineage (GTDB taxonomy): Bacteria > Pseudomonadota > Gammaproteobacteria > Pseudomonadales > Azotimanducaceae > DATJGR01. The sequence continues at coordinate 1,777,803 of CAWEUM010000005.1, forward strand.
GGTTTCTGATGTCGTTTTCGATGCCGAACCTGCATTTCCACGCGACCACCGCGTACGACATTCTGCGTACGAAAGGCGTGCCGCTGGGCAAGCGGGACTACATGGGTCCGATGCGGATGAAGACCTGACAAGCGCGCAGCGGGGCGAGCGATGCTGAACAGACTCGACGACTATCCCGTTCACCAGACGCCGGAGCCGCTGGCGCATCCGGCGACCAGCGACCGCAACGTCTACGACCGGACCTGGTTCAACGGTTATGCACCGGACGGCTCGTATTACTTCGGCATCGGTATGGCCGTTTACCCGCACCGCGGAATTCTCGACTGTGCGTTCAGCGTCGTGCAGCCCGGCATGCGGCAGCACTGCTTCTACGGGTCTCGGCGCGCGCCGATCGAGCGAACGGAAATGCAAGTCGGACCGTTTCGCATCGAGGTGATCGAACCGCTGCTGCGCACCCGCGTGACACTCGACGACAACTCGAGCGGCGTCGGTTGTGATCTTTTGTTCAGCGCACGCACCAGCGCGATCCAGGAAGCGCGGCAAACGTTATGGAGCGGCGCGCGGCGCGTGATGGACGCGACCCGATTCGACCAATTCGGCTGCTGGTCGGGCTGGGTGAAACATCCGGAAGGCACGATTCTGGTCGACGACAGTGTCTGTCACGGCACCAAGGATCGCTCGTGGGGCGCGCGCGGCGTCGGCGAACCCGAACGCGGCGGCGCGCCGCCGACACAGACACCGAGCGCGTTCTTTCTGTGGGCGCCGTTGTTCTGGGAAGACCACATCTCGCATGCGATCTTCTTCGACGGCCCGCGCGGTGAAGCACTGGTTCGCGAAGGCATCGTGGCGCCGCTGTATGCCGACGAGGCATCGGTCCCAGCAGTTGCCGACTCGACAGACGAACGCATGGCGACCGCGCGTCACCGCGTCTCCTATCACGCCGGAACGCGACTGGCGGCGGCCGCGGAGATCGATCTCGTTCCGCTCGACGGCGAGATCCGCACGATCTCACTCGAACCGATCCTGAAGTTCCAGATGAAGGGTTTGGGCTACGGTCATCCCGAATGGGGGCAAGGCATGTGGAAGGGCGAGTCCGTCGTCGGCGGTGAGTCCTTCGACCCGCGCCAGCTCGACATGCTCGCGCGCGAGAACATCCACGTGCAGCAGGTCGTGAAGGCGAGCGACGGAAGGCGCTCCGGCGTAGGCGTGCTCGAGCAGATCTGCATCGGCCCTTACGCGCCGTCCGGATTCAAACAGTTTCTCGATGGGGCGTGACCATCTCGCGAGCGCCAATGGTCGAACCCAGGATCTATTCCCGGCGCCTCGGCGCGATCGACGATGCCCAGTTTCAAGCGGTCGCCGCACGGCTGAATCTCGGCAGATTTCTGGCCGCCGAACCGACCGTCGGCGGCTTGTTCGGTCAGAACGTGTTCATGACGACGAGCGAAGGCGAGTTCGTGTTGCGCGGTGCCCCACACTGGGTAAACGGGCAGCGCAACGACCGCTGGCAATTCACGAAGGAAGCTTTCTTCGCACGATGCCTGCACGAACACACACGCACGGCGGTGCCGTGGCCGCATCTTCACGACGAGCGCTCCGACATCTTCGGCTGGCCATACCTCGTGATGCCGCGCATGCCGGGATCGTGCTTCAACGAACGTACCATTCTGAAGGCACTAGGGATCGACGAGCGCCACGCCATTGCAATTGCGTTGGCCGGCGGACTCACTGAGCAGCAGCGGCTGACTTGGGCGTTTTCCGGAGATTTCGATCCCGATGTGACGTTGCGGCCGTATCCGCGCGGTGATACGCAGCACCTGGTCCACGAAACCGAACTGTACGCCGCAAACGCGCGCGCGAATGATGCATTCACAGCCTGGGACGATGCATGGCTGGAGCGTGTCGAAGCGCGCGCGCTCGCCACCAGCGACTCGCCGCGAAACGTCTACGTGCACGGCGATTTCAAGCTCAATAACCTGACCGTGATGCCGTGCGACGGGGTATGGATCGTCAGCGGTGTATTCGATCTGCACGAGTCCCGGTTCGGCAACGGTGCCGCGGATCTCGTGCGACAGACGTGCAGCTATCTCGATACCGACACCGCGCTGGCAAAACCGTTTCTGGAAGCCTATCTGCGCGCGAGCGGCGACGATGAGGGTCTCCGCGAACGTCTACCGTTGTACATCGCGAACGACCGCATCAAGCTGTGGGAATATTTTACCCGTCGCGGCGCAATCGCGGAATGGACGAGAGGGCGAACGTTTGGCGCCTGGACGCAGCGCTACGTCGACAGCATGCTCGATCTGCTTTGATCACCCGCCGGTTGTACGGGTGCAGGCGTGCGACACCGCTAACGCGGTCGAGCTGCCGCAGGTGTCACGTGTAAGCGCGCACTCTTCGCCGCGTATTCGAAACTGTCCATGGCGGCATCGCGTCGCAACGCCTGTGTAGACTGCTCCGTATGCAATAACGCGATCCCGCATAGTCGATGCTCATCGCCACCCGCGAGCTGGTCGTAGCGCAAGACTAGCCCCGCGCTACGAGGAACACGACCCGGCTCGAGGCAGGTTCAGTCACTTGATGCCAAGCTGGCGATCCACCGATGCGGCGCCTGCACCGCGCCCGATCAGATAAAGCAGCAGTCCCGCCCACGACAGATGAGTCGGCCATGCCTCCGGATAGACGAAGACTTCGATCACCAGCGTCATGCCAAGCAGCGCGAACGCCGACAGGCGCGTGAACAGACCCAGGATCAGCAGCACGGGAAACACATGCTCCGAATACGCTGCGGCGTGCGCCGCCACCTCCGGCGACAGCAGCGGCAGTTTGTATTCCTCGCGGAACAGAAACACCGCGCTGTCGGTGACGTGCAGGAAGCCATCTACCTTGGTCCGGCCGGATTGCAAAAAGATCGCAGCAATCGATACCCGTGCGATCAGCCCCAACAGATCGTCTGAAATCCAACGGGTCGATTGCGTGGCGATACGATTCCACGCGCCGCGTAGTGCCGGCTCCCGATGCGTCGCAATCGGCGTGTTCATTGTCTCTCCTGATGGTAAGTCGGCGGGCTGTCGAGGCGACCGAATGCGCCGGTTCGCAACAATCGTTCGAGCATTGCTGCCAAGTCCGCGTCCGCATCGACGCCAAGCGCCGCGCTCCCGGCGTCGGCTAACGACATTCCCTGGCCGCACACGTCCAGAAACGCACATGTCGCGGCAGTGAGTTCCAGAGTCTCGACCGTCTCGAGGGGGCGCACGACCAATGCGGCTTCACTGCGCCATTCGAGTTCTGCAAGGTCCGCCGGCGCCGCGTCGCGGTTGCTACGCCAGATCGAAAATATCGGCCCGTCGAACGCTCGCCAGCGCGCCGAGACATGCGGATGCAATACGCAATGCGCGAGCGCTTGCGGCTCGATCGCCGCGACGCGCACGGCGGCGACGCACGCCTGATCGGCGCTCAAGTGCGCCTGTGTCCAGAATGTATCGAGACGCGCAACATCAGCGAGATACGGCAACCCTGCGGCCGGTTCGAACGTTGCAAGAAACGCGGCAAATCGTTCGTCGTATTCGACCAGTGAAGCCGTGCGGGGCGGATAAGCGCGAACGAACTCCGCGGCAGCGGCGCGAAACCAAGCTTCTCCGACCAGCCGCAACACCGCCGGAAAGTTCGCCTGCAGCGAATCGATGCAGCCGCGCATGACGGTGTTGCGGTACACCGCGAATCCCCGTTGCGCAGTGAGCCCGGCTAGCGGCCCAACACCGTCGGTCGTGTCGTTCAGCGCTGCGGAAAACGCATCCTGGAACGCAGCCAGAGGCGGAAAAGCCGGAGATGCCTCTCGCCCCCTCACGACGCAACTCGCGGTCGTGCATGCGCGCGTGCAAGCTCTGCATGCGCGTGAGCGCGTTCCTCGAGCAACTCGGCAAACGCCGGCACATTCGCGTCCCGTTCGATCAGCGTTGGACGCGGGCCGACTCGCGCGAGAAGGCGCGCATATAACCGCCATACCTCGGGCGCGATCGGCGCGTCGTGCGAATCGATCAACAATGTACCGCCTTGCGCGGCGTCGATGTGGTGTCCCGCCAGATGAATCTCGGCGACGTGTTCGGCGGGGAAATCATCGATGTACCGCTCGGCATCGAATCGCAGATTGTTGGCGCTGACCCAAACGTTGTTGACGTCCAGCACCAACCCGCAACCGGTGCGACAAGACAATTCCGTCAGGAATTCGATCTCTCCGTGCTGGTGACCGTCGAGCACGAGATAGTGCGACGGGTTCTCGATCAGAATGCGATGTTTCAAGGCGTCCTGGGTTCGCTGCACATTGTCGACGACGCGCCGCAGCGCCTCGTCGCTACGTGGAATGGGCAGCAGGTCGGGATGGTAGTTACCATGCCACACGGACCACGCGAGGTGCTCCGATACGGCGAACGGTTCGAATCGGCGAACGAGCGCATCGAGGCGCGCCAGGTGCGCGCGATCGGGTTCTGCATCGGCCGCCAGCGACAGTGCGACCCCGTGCAGCGACAGGGCGTGTCGCGCACGAACCCTCTCCAGCCACGCCAGGCGCGGCCCGCCCGCGACCATGTAATTCTCCGGATGGACCTCGAACCAGAGCCCATCGTCGTTGCAATCCACCGCCTCGCCATAGTGTTCGGGTTTGAGACCGATTCCCGCGGTGTTGCCGCCTACCGTGTCGCGCGCTGGCGCCGTCCCGCATCGGGGCGGCTCAGCCGGCGACGGTGTGCCCGATGCCACGGCGAACAGTCCTTGTAATCAGCGCTGCGCGGTCAGCGAACCCATCCCCTTCGGCGTTTTGATCGACGTGCAGGTACCGGCCGGCACCAGCTTCCAGGAATTGCCCTGGTAGTCGACCTTGGAAGTTCCGGCACACGTGGTACCAGCGCCGGCGGCGCAGTCGTTCTTGCCGGCAAGCGCTACGCCGTAGCACTTTTCCATCGATGGTTTGTCAGGGCTGCCGTTGCCATCGCTCATCGAGCTCTCGGCGGCGCGCACCGCACCGGTGGAAAGCGCGGCCAGTGCTACAGCGGTAGCGGCATAGGATCGGCGATTCATGGAATAGTCCTCTTCGTGCTTTGGTACATTGAAGTTCGAATGGCGCCGCGCTGGAACGGTTAGGGCCAAATCAGCCAACAGTCGCGCGGTGTGTTGCTGAGTTCGTCGAAGTTTGGCTGTTGGTTACACCAAAGGCACAATTGCGTGGTCACAACGGTCTCGTCTGGATCTGTAACCAATCTCGGCGCTTGAGCGAACTTATCGATGGAAGATCTCGATGCCGGTGAACGGCACCTGCACGCGCTGATGCTGAAGGCTCAGACCGGAGACGAATCAGCCTATCGGCGTTTGCTCATCGAGTTGAGCGAACGTCTGCGGGTGTTCTATCGGCGGCGCCTGAAGAACATCACCGATGAACTCGAGGATCTTGTGCAGGAAACGCTGCTCGCCATACACAATCAGCGGCACACTTACGATCAGGCGCGACCGCTGACGGTGTGGGTGTATGCGATTGCGCGATACAAGCTCATCGACCTGCTGCGTCGCCGCGGTCGCAGAGAGATGCTCACCGACACACTCGACGACGTGAACGAGTTGCCGGCCCCCGAGGATGCGACGGCCAGCGAAGCGCGACGTGATCTGTTGCAACTCCTCGACGCGCTGCCGGAACGGCAACGCGCGGCGATTCGATACGTCAAGATGGACGGCCGTTCGGTTGCCGAAGCCGCGCGTCTGACGGGCATGTCGGTGTCGGCGATCAAGGTGAACATCCACCGCGGACTCAAGGCATTGGCAAAAAGCGTTCGGAATTCGGTGTGAAAACCGACGCGCTGATCGATCTGCTCGCAACCGGCGCGGGCCCCACGCAACGTCACGCCGTGACGCAGCGCTTTGTAACTGCCACGGTGGTCGGCGCCACGGCCGCGTTGCTGCTGCTGCTGGCGACGTTCGGGATCAATCCGCAGTTGTCCGACTATGCTTCGGCGGCAAGCTTCTGGATCAAGATGTCGTTCACGCTCGCGCTCGCCGTGGCCGGCCTGTCGCTGTCGCAGCGGCTCGCGCGGCCGGGCACAACCGTTGGTTGGCTGAAATGGTTTGTCGCGCTGCCGATACTGGCGATGTGGATCCTGGCCATCGTGGTGCTGCTCGATGCGCAGCCCACTGCCCGGGCGCATCTCGTGCTCGGTGATACGTGGAATCAGTGTCCATTCAATATTGCGCTGCTGTCGCTGCCGCCGTTGCTTGCCGGCATTTGGGCACTTCGCGGTCTCGCGCCCACCCGATCACACCTCGCCGGTGCTGCGGCAGGCCTGTGGGCCGGTGCCATAGGTGCGTGCGTCTACGGACTGCACTGTTCGGAATTCGCACCACCATTTCTGGCGATCTGGTACCTGATCGGCGTGTTGATTCCTTCCGCAATCGGCTATCTCGTAGGTCCGCGGCTGTTGCGCTGGTAGCATCCGAACGCAGCTTAGGGGGCGCATCATGAAGAGAATTTTGGGTATCTCAGTGGCAGTGTTGGTCGTTGCCGGAATCGGCATCTACGCGTTTCGCGAGCCGTTGAAGAGCGCGGCGATGGATCGGGTGACCTCAAACATGTTCGTTGCAACAGACGACGACACATATGATCCCGGCGTCTCGGTCGGCCAGCCGCTGCCCGCCGTGCGCGCGACGTACCGAGACAGCGAAGTGACCCAGCTCGGCCAGTTCGCCGGCGCCAATGGCATGGTCGTCTACGTCAATCGTTCCGTCGATTGGTGACCGTTCTGCATCAAGCAACTCGTGCAGTTGCAAGGTCATCTGGAACAGTTTCGCCAGGCTGGCATCGGCGTCGTCGTGCTGACGTACGACTCACCGGCGCTGCAACAGAAGTTCATCGACAAATTCTCGATCACGTACCCGATGCTGTCCGATGTCGAGGCAACATCGGTCAAGAATCTGCGGATCCTGAACACCGAATACCAACCGGGCGACTCGAACTACGGCATCCCCTATCCCGGCGTATTCGTCGTGAATCGGGCGCATCAGATCGTCGGCAAGGTCTTCTTGGAAGGCTACCAGAAGCGCGTCGACGCCGACGGCGTGCTCGCCTACGCGCAGCGGGTACTGCAATAGAATGAAGGGAGTCAGAGTCACACTGACTCCCTCTTTTGTCGCTGCTGCAGAAAGCGTCGCACCGCTGGGTCTCGTTCGAGACCAATCGCCATCGCGTATGCGTCGCGCGCTGCTGCCAGCGCGCCGGTCTTCGCGAGCAGTTGCGCCCGCGCAGCCCAATACGGTTGATATTGCTGCAATCGCGGATCGGTGAGGGCGTCGATTGCTTCGAGCGCTGCGGCGGCTCCGTGCACTTCACCCATTGCCAGTGCGCGATTGATCGCGGCGACCGGCGAGCCGGTAAGCTCGAGCAGCGCGTCATACAAGCGCACCACCGCCGTCCAGTTGGCGCGTGACGAACGACGACGGTCTACGTGCGCGGACTGAAGCGCCGCTTCGAGTTGATAGCGACCCACGCAGCCTATTGAACTGGCACGCAACAGAAGTGTCTCGGCCTCATCGATCATCTGCCCATCCCACGCGGCAATGTCCTGCTCGGCGAGTGGCACGTAGTCACCGTTGGCGTTGCGGCGCGCGCCGCGGCGTGCCTCGGCATGCAGCATCAGCGCGAGCAATCCAAGGGCTTCTGCCGCATCCGGCAGCAGTTCGGTCACGAGACGGCCGAGAAACAGCGCTTCTGCGGCGAGATCGCGGCGCGCCAGATCGGTTCCGTCCGGGTTGCTCCAGCCCTCCGCGAATGCCGCATAGATCGCATCGAGTACCGCCTCGAGCCGCCCGGGTAGCTCTTCGGGCTCCGGGATTCGAAACGCGATCGCGGCACGGCGAATCTTGTTTTTCGCCCGTACCAGCCGCTGCGCCATCGCTGCCGGCGCCAACAAAAACGCCGATGCGATCGACGCCGCGTCGAGACCGAGCACCGTTTGCAGAATCAACGGCGCGCGAATGCCGGATTCGATCGCGGGATGCGCGCAGGCGAACATCAGCGCGAGACGCTGATCCGGTATGCCTATCCCGGTCTCATCGATATCGTCGGCGAGCAGCTGCAACTGTGCCGCCGCGCTCTCTGCGCTGTGCCGGCGCCGCGCGGCATCGATCAGCTTGCGCCGCGCAACCGTCAGCAACCACGCTTCGGGGTTTGCCGGACAGCCGCTGGCCGGCCAGTTTGCCAGCGCCGCCGCAAACGCATCGGATAGCGCGTCTTCAGCCGCCGCCACATCGCGCGTTCGCGCCGCGAGAAATGCAACGAGTTTGCCGTAGCTGCGGCGCGCGACTTCAGCCGCCGTGCGGTGTGCGACCGCAGCCCCCGTACCCTGTACTTGCGCGTCGGTGCTCACGCCACGGGGTGGTAACACTGCACGAGATTGCCATTGTCGAAGCTGCGCGAGTCGGCGAGCCCGAGCCGCAGTTGTTCCGCCATGCCGTCGAACAAGGTCCGGCCGCCGCCGAGCGCAATCGGTACGACGACCAGTTGATATTCATCGATCAGTCCCGCCGCCAACTGCGCGACGATCGTGCCACTACCGAGAATCACCATGTCGTCGCCCCGCGCCCGCTTCATGCGACGTATCTCGTCGGTCGGCCCGCGTCGTGTTGCGCCGCGTCACCTCGCCCTCGGTCACGACTCGCCCCACAGCGGCCTGACCTCCACGACGCCATGATTCGCGGTCGGACACCGCGCGGCCCACGCGAGCGCGGCGTCGAGATCCGCCACATCGATGAGGTAGTAGCCGCCGAGCTGTTCCTTCGTGTCGGCAAAAGGTCCATCGAGAACCCGCGTCTTGCCATTCTCGATCCGCAGCGTAGTCGCAACGGCACTCGATGCGAGCCGATTCGAGCCCTTCAGCGCGCCTGCCTTCGTCAGCGCTTCGGTGAATGCGGTATACGCGGCCACGCCTTCGCGCTGCTGGGTCGGCGTCATGGCATTGAAGCCGGATTCGTCCGAATAGAGCATCAATAGGTATTGCATGTCGGGTCTCCACTATCGGTGGTCATCTGGTGGTCATCGGCGGGCACCATGCGCCGCCATCACAATGACGCGCGGACCGTGGCGATTTCGACACCCTGTCCGTGACGCGCCAGGCGCCTAACCGCCAGACCGCGATACGCTCAGCCGGCCAGCGTCTGGCGCGCGCCGCCAATTGCGCCGCGATAAATACCCTCGACGACCTTCACCGCATCGGCTTCGGCGCCTTTCGGCTCGAAGGAGCCCGACCAGTTGACGTTACAACTTCCATCGCCTTTGTCGGTGATCTTCACCGTTGCCGAATAACCGCTGACCGGCAACGGACAATCCTCGTTGACGATGGAATAGCCAAAAACCATCGCGGCCGCATCATGACGGTCGAGCCGCTCGACCACCTTGCCACCGCCAAAGCCGATCGTGCGAAGCATCCCGACGCCGCTGCCCGTCGTCTCGAACGACGTGATCGGGCCACCGACCTCGAGGCCGCCAAAGTCGCTGAGCGCCGCCCAAACCGCGGCCGCGTTCGCCTTGATGTCTTCAGATACGGTAACCGTTGTCATGTGACTTCCTCCGTTGATGAGCCGGTGAGTGTTCTACGAATCTGGACGTGCATGCAATAAGGTGGTTCGATCGCGCTATTTCGACCCAATGGTGTCCGTCATGCTGCTCACGATCGCGCCCACCCACGCCACGCTTGGTGCAACCGTCACTGACGTCGATCTGGCGACGCTCGACGACGCAGCCTGGACAGACATCGAGCGCGCATTTCACACGCACGCCGTGCTCATCTTTCCCGGCCAGCATCTCAGCGACAAGGCCCAGGTCGAATTCGCCCGCCGGTTCGGCAACATCGAGCGGCTGGCCGCCGATCGCGACATCGTACCGATCAGCAATCAGCGCTCCGACGGTACGTTACTGAAGGACGACGAGCACGGCATGCAGGTCATGCGCGGCAATGAAGGCTGGCACACGGACAGTTCCTATATGCCGCTCGCCGCAAAGGCTTCGGTGTTGTCGGCGCACGTGGTGCCGTCACGCGGCGGGGAGACCGAATGGGCCGACATGCGCGCCGCGTATGATGCGCTCGACGAGCTGACTCGGGCGCGCATCGCGAACCTCGCCGCCCACCATTCGCTCCGCTACTCGCAAGCGCGTATCGGTCACCAAGCGACCGTCGGCGCGAGCTACGGATTTCACGACGACGCGCCTCCGCTGCGCCCGCTCGTGAAGGTGCATCCGGTGACATTTCGTAAATCGCTGTACATCGGACGCCACGCGTACGGCATTGTCGGTCTCACGCCCGACGAATCCGAAAAGCTGCTCGATGATCTGGTGACGTTCGCGTGCCAGCCACCACGCACCTACAAACATGCGTGGCAACCCGGCGACATCGTGATCTGGGACAATCGTTGTGTGCTGCATCGCGCGCGTCCGTTCGATCACCGCGAGCCGCGCGTGATGCGCCACACTCGAATTGCCGGCGAACCGGAGTCGGAACTCGCCATCGCGAGCTAGTGCGCCTCAGTATCCTCAATCCAAAGGGACCCCATGGAATATCGCAAATTCGGGCGAACCGGATTGTCGGTCAGCCCGATCGGCCTCGGCACCGTCAACTTTTCCTGGCTCACCGACGAAAAACACAGCTTCGCAATCCTCGACAAGGCGTTCGAAGCTGGCGTGAACCTCATCGACACGTCGAACAACTACAACGCCGGACAAACCGAGACATTGCTCGGTCGTTGGTTCGCACAAGGTGGCGGCCGGCGCGAGAAGACCGTACTCGCCACCAAAGTGTATTCGCCGCCGAATGAGTGGGGCTCGAAGGATCCGGTCAAACGCATGGGAACGTGGGTCGGCCCCAACGAGAAAGGTCTGTCGGCCAAGAACATACGCAGCGCGTGTGAGGCAAGCCTGAAGCGACTGCAGACCGACCACATCGACGTGTATCAGATGCACCACGTCGACCGAAACACGCCGTGGGAGGAAATCTGGCAGGCCATGCAACTACTGGTTGCCCAAGGCAAGGTTCTGTATATCGGCAGTTCGAACTTCGCCGGCTGGCACATCGCGCAGGCGCAGGAACTCGCGCGGTCACGCGCCTTCATGGGATTGGTGTCGGAGCAGAGTATCTACAACCTGCTGCGACGCACCGTGGAATTGGAAGTGATCCCCGCGTGTCTCGCATACGGCCTTGCATTTCTACCCTACAGCCCGCTCGGCGGCGGGATGCTCGGCGGAAAGCCGGCCGACAACGAAAAAGGGCGCCGTGCTTCGCTGCCGCAATCCGCGGCGATCACCGCGTTTCAGGAGTTCTGCCGTTCGATCGGACACACGCCGGGCGATGTCGCGCTGGCGTGGCTTGCACGGCAAACGGGGGTCACGGCACCGATCATCGGGCCGCGGACAATGGCCCAGTTCGACGCAAGTCTCGCCGCGCTCGACGTCAGCCTCGACGAGAGCGTGATGAAGCGCATCGATGAACTCTTTCCTGGGCCGGGCGGGTCCGCTCCGGAGGCGTACGCGTGGTAAGGATGCGCATCGTGTGGTGCAGATGAAGGACGCACCGTTGCGCGCAACTGGTGTTGCACCGCTCCTACCGCGGCGCTAGGCTGCCGCGGTGATTCGGCGGCTGCGCAAACAACTTGGCCGATGGCATGCGCTTGCCATCGTTGCCCTGTGCGCGTTCGCGATCGGGCAGACAATCAGCCTGGCGCACATGGCGGACGCCTCGCTGCACGACAGCGGCGCACCTTGTCAGATCTGTCAGGCAATAGGACACGCTGCGGCACCGCCCGCCCCGGCGACGGCCCCGATCGCCGCGATCCATTTCAGTGTCGCCTCCGCACATGCAGAATTCGGTGCGGTTGTTCTGCCCTCCATCTTTTCCCCGCACGCCCCTCGCGCGCCACCTAAGTTCCTCTGATTGCTCCGGTTCTCGTAACGCAGCTCACCGCTCTCGGTGAGCACTGCATTTTGAAGCAATTGAAGGGACGACCCGATGAAACGGAAATACATGGTCGCGCTGGCGATAGCCTGCGCGATGGCAGCGCGTGGCAATGCTGCATCGAACGATCCAACCGCCGACACGATGGTCGCCGACTCCCCGTCAACGGAAGGTGTTGAAACAATAGAGATCACCGCAAAGCGGCTCAACGACAAGCGCGCCGCGATCAGCACGCAGACCGGCGCGTCGACGTACTCGATCGATTCAACCGCCATCGACGCAACACCCGGCGGCGACAATACGTTGCTGAATCAGGTGGTTCTGCAGGCTCCCGACGTCGCGCAGGATTCGTTCGGTCAGTTCCATGTCCGTGGCGATCACAACAATCTGCAGTATCGGTTGAACGGCATCATCCTGCCGGAAGGCAGCAATGTGTTCGGACAATCGCTGAGTCCGCGCCTGGTCTCGTCGCTGAACCTCATCACTGGCGCCTTGCCGGCCCAGTACGGGCTTCGAACCGCAGGCGTCATCGACATCGCTACGAAGAGCGGCGTCATAGATCCAGGTGGCTCGATCGCCGTTTATGGCGGCAGCCACGCTACCATTCAGCCGAGCTTCGTCTATGGGGGTAGCGCCGACAATCGCAACTACTTCGTCACCGGTGACTACCTGAGCAGCAACATGGGAATCGAGTCACCGGATCGCAGCACCGAACCGCTGCACGACGACACGACGCAGTATCACGGCTTCGGCTATTTCGAAGACATTCTCGATCCCGACAACCGCGTGTCGCTGATTGTCGGGACATCCAGCGGCAAGTTTGAGATTCCAAACCAGCGCGGCGTGCAGCCATCGTTGGGGCTGACCGTGCAAGGCGTGACCGACTTTCCGAGCGAAGCACTGGATGAGAACCAACGCGAACTGACCAACTTCGCGATCGTCAGCTGGCAACATTCGCAAGGTGCGCTGGATTGGCAAACGTCATTCACGACGCGCTACTCGCGGCTGGCGTTCACGCCGTCGCCGGTCGGCGATCTGCTGTACAACGGGATCGCCCAGAATGCGTACAAGCGCGACGTTGCGCTCGGCTGGCAGACCGACGCCGCATATGCGCTGAACGACTCGCACACGCTGCGCGTCGGGTGGTACGTGCAGCGTAACGACGCAAGAACCGATACCACCTCGCTGGTGCTGCCGACCGACGACGCCGGCAATCAAACGAGCGACGTACCGATTTCGATAGACGAGATCGGCTCGCAGGTTCAATGGATCGAGAGCGCGTATGTTCAGGACGAATGGACCGCGGCCGAGTCACTGACTATCAACTACGGGCTGCGCTTCGACCACTACGACGGCTTTTCGCACGGCGATCAGGTCAGCCCTCGAATCAACGCCGTCTGGCTGGCTACGCCCGAAACCACCGTACATGCCGGCTACTCGCGATATTTCACGCCGCCCCCGTTTGAGCTCGTTGGCACGGAGTCGATCGCGAAATTCGCCCATACCACCGCTGCGCCGGAAGTGTTCCTGGATACGCCCCCCAAGGCCGAGCGAGCCGACTACTACGACGTCGGGCTGCAGCAGCAGCTGTTCGAGACGCTGACGGTGGGGATCGACAGCTACTATCGAACGTCTCTGCACCTGATCGATGAAGGACAATTCGGCGCACCAATCATTCAGACGCCGTTCAACTACAACAAAGGGACGATCAAAGGCATCGACTTCACCGCGAACTATGCGATGAGCGGGTTTACTGCGTACGGAAACCTGGCCTTTCAAAACGCCGACGGGCGGAACATCGAATCGTCGCAGTTCAACTTCGCGCGGGACGATCTCGACTACATCGCCTCTCATTACATCGACCTCGACCACGAACAACGTGTGACCGCTTCTGCGGGTGTTTCCTACCTGTGGAATCTGACGCGCTTCAGCGCCGACGCGCTCTATGGCACGGGACTGCGCGCCGATCTATTGCTGCCGGACGGCCGCAGCGTTCCCAACGGCGCCCATCTGCCAAGCTACACGCAGGTGAATCTCGGCGTCAGTCACGACTTTCAATTCGCCGCAGGGGCCGCTTTGACCGCCAGAATCGACTTCATCAACGTATTCGATCACGTCTACGAGATTCGCGATGGAACCGGCGTCGGTGTCGGCGCGCCACAATACGGTCCCCGTCGCGGCATTTTCTTCGGGTTGTCGCAACAGCTCTAGCGGCGACACACGATTTAGCGGAATGCGCCCGCCGTGGACGCCACCACCGCCCGTGCGCGTACACGTGGTAGTGTCACGCGCGCGCTGTTCGGACCATCGAGCTCGGCGTGGACGGCGGTTTGTGTAGACCGCCATTAAAGCGACAATACCGTCGTTCCAAATGACGGCGTACGCCCCCCAAGGTAAAAGAAGGGTGAAGAAATGATTCGGTCGATCCTCGTCTGCGCCATCGCGCTGCTTACGCTATCCGCCTGCAGCGCCACGAAGCTCACGGATTCGTGGCAAGCACCGACCTTGCATCGCAATGAGATGAACAACGTGCTGGTGGTCGCCATGACCGACAATATCACTAACAGAATTCTGTTCGAGCGTGGCTTTGTCGATGCGCTGAAGGCCAACGGCATCACCGCGACGGCGAGCTATGACGCGATCGGCAACTCCACTCCGACCAAAGATTCGGTGACCACGTACGTCAAGAAAAACGCCATTCGCTATGTGGTGGCCACCGGCTTCGGCGGCGCCGAAGTGACTCACGAGCAGGTACCGGAGTCTGTCCGAACGTACTACACGGGGCCGTACTACCCGACCTACAACGGTTTCTGGAACAACTACGCCAACACCATCACGATGACCCGCGATTCATACGTCGATACGAAGACCACCGTGATGTTGACCACATCGATCTACGAAGTGAGATCGGAGAAACTGGTGTGGGTGGGCCGGAGCAGTACCTTCGAGATCGGCTCGATATCGTACGAAGCCGGCCATTTGGCGAACCAGGTCGTGCGCAACATCGCTCGCTGAGACCGGCCGAGAAGAAAGGGGTCAGAGCAACTCTGACCCCTTCCCCGGTCAGTCGCCGCGGCGCAGCTGTCCGCGAATCTCACCGCCGGGGTGCGCGGTGCTGTGCACGTTGACGTAGAGATTTCCAGCCTTTAGGGCCGCCATCTGTTCGGAGCTGAGCTTCGAGTCTTTCGGCACGACCCAGCCGTCATCGCCTTTCTGGTTCAGCGTAATGGCAACGCCGCCGTTCACGCCGGGCGCGCCGTCGTGGATATGCGCCGCAACTGCCTTGATGCCCTTCGTCTGGACTTTGCCGCTGATGGCACCGTTCTTCTTCACCACGAACTTCGCGGTGCCGGACGCCTTTGTGTCTACCGGCGGTACTTCCAGACCGCCACTGAGGCTCGCCTTGAAGCCCTCGTCGGCCGACGCAGGCATCGCAAACGTGGCCAGCAGCGCCGTGACGACCACGGCGATCCCCGAATGACGCAAAACCGTGTGCATGTCCGATCTCCCATTTCTGTTGTGAGGAGGGCTGGAACTGCGTATTCCGAATCCATGCCCAACGACACATTACAACCTATCAGGCGGAGAACGCGAATCCTTCGTAGCCGTTCGCAACGACGCGCTCGCATACCTCGCGGTAGGCACCGACGCCTGCCGCATACGGCATGAACACACGCGGCTTACCGGGAATGTTGGCGCCCAGATACCATGAGCCGCCTTCGAGCATCAACGTCGCGCTCGCGACCTCATTGACGTGCGCAACCCATTGATCTTGCGCGGCCAGTTCGGGCTCGACGCGTCGATAGCGGTGTTCATTCATGTATTGGATGCAATCGACGATCCAGTCGACGTGCTGTTCGATCGATACCAGCATGTTGCTGAGCACCGAAGGGCTGCCCGGTCCGGTGATCGTGAACAAATTCGGAAAGCCGGCGATACCGAGGCCGAGGTAGCTGCGCGGTCCGGCGGCCCACACATCGGCGAGCGACGTTCCGCCGACGCCGCGCACGTCGATACGCAGCAATGCACCGGTCATCGCATCGAAACCGGTCGCGAGTACCAGCGTGTCGAGTTCATGGAAACTGCCATCACCCATCCGAATACCGTCGGGCGTGATCGCCTGGATCGGATTGCCCCGCAGGCTCACCAACTTCACATTGGGGCGGTTGTAGGTTTCGTAGTAGTCCGAATCCACACAGATCCGTTTCGTGCCAATCGGATGCGACGTCGGGCACAATGCATCCGCCGTCGCCGGGTCCTTGACGGTGGCACGGATCTTGTCGCGGACGAAGTCGGCGACGACGCGATTCGTGTCTCGGTTGATGACGGTGTCGGCGATCACACCGATGAAGTTCGCACCGCCAATGCGCCAATGCTTCTCCAGCAACGCACGCACCTCGGCCGCGGAATTGCCGGCCGCGGTTTCGAGCTTGGGACCGCCCGGGTGCGGCTCGATCTGCAGATCGCCGAAGCCCGCGCCCATACCCAGCCGATGGTTGCGGCGATGCCCGGGATAGTTCGTCTTGAAAGCCTCGACGAATGCCGGATCGAGCGGCGCGTTGCACGCCGGCACGCTGAAGTTCGGCGTACGCTGGAACACCGTCAAGTGTCCCGCCTGCTGCGCGATCACCGGAATCGCCTGGATGGCCGAAGAGCCGGTGCCGATCACACCGACGCGTTGCCCGGAGAAGTTCACCGGCTCGTGCGGCCAGCGGCCCGCCCAATAGAGATTGCCCGCGAACGTCTCGAGGCCCTCGATCTGCGGTTCCTGCGGCACCGACAGACACCCGGTGGCCATCACACAGACAGGCGCCACCGCGCGATCGCCACGGTCGGTCTCGATCGTCCATTGACCACCTTCGTCATCGAATATCGCGCGGGTGACACGGCGCTCGAAACGGATGTCGCGCTTCAGATCGAACCGCTCGGCGACATGCTCGGCATAGCGCAGGATTTCCGGCTGCGTCGCGTAGCGCTCCGACCAGTTCCACTGCGTCTCGAGTTCGCGCGAGAACGAATACGAATACGCCAGACTCTCGGCATCGCAGCGCGCACCGGGATAGCGGTTCCAGTACCAGGTGCCGCCGACACTGTCGCCCGCTTCATATACGCGCACGGTCAAACCCAAGCCGCGCAATCGATGCAACAGATACATGCCGGCAAAGCCAGCACCAACGACGATGGCATCGAAGCGCTGTCCTGCATCGCGCGCATCCGGATCGAATTGCGGCGCAGCGGCGCCCGTGTCATGAGCCATGGCAACCTCGGGTCGGAAAGTTTATATAACGCGTTATACGGTAAATTTCGGCACCGCTCAACGCGTGCTCACGTTGCGCCGCGCGGCGCTATCTGAATATCCGGAACGCCCGCCTGTGCACGCCGCAGCTGCGCGATGCCGACCGGGACATGACACAACTGCCATGGGTCGATGCAAAGAACGTACGCCGCTCTACTTCCCGCTGTCGATTTCCAACACCTTCGCTCGACGTACGTCCAAGAGCCACGCGATGCGGGCTCACCCTCTTCACGAGATGGAGTGCAGCGATGCGAGTGATGGTATTGATCAAAGCCAATCAGGACAGCGAAGCAGGCGCGATGCCGAGCGTCGAATTGCTCACCGAGATGGGACAGTTCAACGAAGCGCTCGTGAAGGCCGGCGTGATGCTCGCCGGTGAGGGCCTGCATCCCAGCGCAAAGGGCAAACGCGTGATGTTCTCCGGAAGCACGCGCACCGTCATCGACGGACCATTCACCGAAACGAAGGACGTGATTGCTGGGTTCTGGCTATGGCAGGTCAAATCGATGGAAGAGGCGGTGGAATGGGTCAAGCGGTGCCCGAATCCGACCGGCGACGAGGCACAGATCGAACTCCGGCGGGTCCACGAGATGGACGACTTCGGCAAATTGACCCCGCAACTACGCGAGCAGGAAGCGCGCGTCCGCGCGCGTTCCGAGACGCTTCTGAAACGATCACACTGATCGATCGGCGATCGATTTCACAACCAGGCGAGGAAACGATATGAACATTCAACCCTATCTCTATTTCAACGGCCGCTGCGAAGAGGCGGTCGAGTTCTACCGACACACGCTAGGGGCGCAGGTCGAGATGATCATGCGCATGAGCGACAGTCCCGAGCCGCACCCACCGGGCGCGATACCATCGGGGGCCGAGAACAACGTCATGCACGCCGCGTTGAAAATCGGTGATTCGGTGCTGCTCGTAAGCGACGGCAGCGCCGCAGCACCGGCCAGTTTCGCCGGCTTCAATCTGTCGTTGCAGGTGCCGGACGCCGCGGCGGCCGATCGGGTGTATGCAGCGCTCGCCGACGGCGGTACCGTGCAGATGCCGCTTGGAAAAACCTTCTGGTCGCCGTGCTTCGGCATCGTCAAGGATCGCTTCGGTGTGGCGTGGATGATCAACGTAGTGGCCTGAACCCAGTCCGGAGACAAACGCGATGCAGTATATGTTGTTGATTGTGGAACCCGTCGGACAGCGCCGCGAGCGGTCCGAAGCAGACGGCCGGCGCCTGTACGAGCGCATGCAGCGCTTTGGTGAAGATCTGCACTCGCGCGGTCTGCTGTTGTCGACCCAATCGCTCGAATCGGACGCGAGCGCCGTTCGCGTACAGGTGCGCGACGGCAAATCGACGTTGATCGACGGACCGTTCGCCGAAGCGAAGGAGATGGTCGGCGGCTACTTTCTGATCGACTGCGAGAGCAGAGATCAAGCCGTCCAAATCGCCGCCGAGTGCCCCGCTGCGGCATGGGCGACGGTGGAGGTCCGGGCGTTCGGCCCGTGCTTTACCTGATTGAAAACCATGATTTGATTGGTCCGACGCGGAGCCTGACGCACAAATAAAGGGGCGACGATGACCGACGCCGAGGCGACGCATCGCACTATCGAAGCTGTGTGGCGGATCGAATCCGCCAAAATCATCGCCGGCCTCGCGCGCGTACTGCGCGACGTCGGGCTCGCCGAAGAGTTCGCTCAGGACGCATTGGTGGCCGCGCTCGAACAATGGCCGGAGCGCGGGATTCCGGATCGGCCCGCGGCCTGGTTGAGCGCAACCGCGAAACACCGTGCAATCGACTGGATCCGGCATCGGTCGATGCAACAACGCAAACAGGATTCGCTGACGCATGAGATCGAGGCACAACTCGACGACGCGCGCACGAATCTCGAGGCGTCGGTAGATGCCGCATTCGACGATCCGATTGGCGACGACGTACTGCGGTTGATGTTCATCGCGTGTCACCCAGTGCTGTCGCGCGAAGCGCGCGTCGCATTGACGCTACGCCTGCTCGGCGGCCTGACCACTCCGGAGATCGCCCGAGCGTTCGTTGTTCCGGAACCCACCGTCGCGCAACGTATCGTTCGCGCCAAACGAACTCTCGCCGAAGCGCGGGTGCCATTCGACGTCGCGCTGGGCGCCGATCTCGCTGCGCGACTCGCATCGGTGCTCGAAGTGATCTACCTGATCTTCAACGAAGGCTACGCCGCGACAACGGGAGACGACTGGATACGGCCCTCGCTTTGCGAAGAAGCCCTGCGGCTGGGCCGAATTCTTGCAGAACTCGCCCACGACGAACCGGAAGCGCACGGTCTGGTCGCGCTGATGGAGATTCAGGCGTCGCGTCTTCGGGCACGTGTTGGGCCGACCGGAGACCCGGTATTGCTGCCAGACCAGGATCGCTCGCGCTGGGATCCACTGTTGATCCGTCGCGGGCTCGTTGCGCTCGGACGCGCCGAAGCGCTCGCATCAACCGATGGCCTCGGACCCTACGCCGTGCAGGCGGCGATCGCCGCATGCCATGCTCGCGCCAGGACGCCCAACGAAACAGATTGGCCGCGCATCGTCGCGCTGTACGACGCGCTGGCACAACTCTCACCCACTCCGATCGTCGAGCTGAACCGGGCCGTTGCCGTCGGAATGGCGTTCGGTCCGGCGGCCGCCCTCGAACTCATCGACGCACTCAACGCAACCACAGCGCTCGACAACTATCACCTGCTGCCGAGCGTTCGGGGTGATCTGTTGGCGAGGCTCGGCCGGATCGAGGAAGCTCATTCGGAATTCCGGCGCGCCGCTTCGCTTACGAACAATGCGCGCGAACGAACCCTTCTTCTCAAACGTGCCGACGCCTACACGCTTTAGTGGAACTGTTGGGGCATGATGCGTAGGACACGACCTACCAAAACACGGCATCGGTGGTAATGGTCTTCGGTGGCGGGTGTGCCCAACATCTGCATCACCGAGCAATCTGCTCATGCATGGGAAATACAGATGAACGCGAAATTAGCCATCACGTGTCTCGTATTGGGTTCGGTCATGGCCCCGATCTACAGCTACGCCTCCGACGACGCCGACGTCGACCGGAGCCAACCCGGGACGTTCGTATCGGATTCGGCCATCACCACCAAGATCAAGGCAAAGCTGGCCGCCCAGCATCTATCGAGTGTCGCCAAAATTCAGGTTGATACGGACGCGAACGGCATCGTTTGGCTGAGCGGCACAGCAGCGAGCGAGGCAGAAATCGATCAGGCCGTGGCGATCGCCAAAGACACGGCCGGTGTAAAAACCGTCAAGAACAATCTGACGGTCGATAAGCCCGCCTAACTTCCGGTCAGGAGCCGTCCGAAACCGTCAAACGGTGCGTCCACGCACAGCGACTGTTCAAAGCGGTCGTCGCTGCGGCGTGCGCAGCGGCGGCCACGCCGATTTTCTCCGGTTCGCCACGCCCACGGTGGTAGATTTCCTCCGCTGCACGCGGGGAAATGTCATGTTCGAAGGTAATCGTCTCTACATCGGCGGTGCTGCCGCGCTGGTGATCGGCCTTTTGATCGCGGCACTGATGCTGGAACTGAACACCGAGAAGCTCGTCTCCGATATCAAGGTCCTCGCAACGGCGCAAACGCGCAAGGCCGACGTCGCGCGTTATGTGCGGCTCGTCGTCGATGCCGAGACCAGCCAGCGTGGATACCTGCTGACGCAGGACTCGAACTACCTCGATTTGTACGAGCGGACACGTCACAGCGCGCCAGCGTTGCTCGACCGAATCACCAACAGTTACATGTTCGAGGATGTCGCGCCGCCGAGCACCGAGATCCGCGAGCAGTTGCGCCGGTTGCGTGAATTTGGAACCGCGAAGCTCGACGAACTCGCCGCCTCGCTGACATTGAACGCGACGAACCGCCACCAGGACGCAATTGATCTGGTACGCAGCAACTTCGGCAAGCAGACCATGGATGCGCTGCGCGCCATCGCCGACGACCTCGATGCGAATGAAGACCGGCGCATCGCCAATGCATTTCGGCAATGGCGCGGCGGCATTTCCACATCGCGCATCATGCTGGTGAGCGGCACATTGCTGAACATCGCCCTCGTGATGCTGGTCGCGTTGCTGTTGAATCGCGACCTGGGCAGACGCGAGGCCATCGCCGAGCAACTGGCGCAGCACACTCAGGATCTCGAGTTTCAGGTGCACCATCGCACTGCGGAACTGTCTGCGCTATCGAGTCATCTGCAAAACGTTGCCGAACGCGAAAAAGCAGCCATCGCGCGCGAACTGCATGACGAGCTCGGCAGCATCATGGTGGCCGCGACGATGGATGTTGCGTGGCTGCAGAAGCGCCTCGCGACCGACGACGACCTCACGAAGCGTTGGGCGCGGTTGCGCACGTTGCTCGACGATGGTCTGAATCTGAAACGCCGAGTCGTCGAAACGTTGCGTCCAACTTTGCTGGACAACATGGGACTGGTCCCGGCGGTACAGTGGATCTGTCAGGAGACCTGCTCACGCGCGGGATTGAAACTCACCGAACAGTATCCCGATCGGGTGCCACATCTCGACGAAGATGCAGCGATTGCCGTGTTTCGTGTGATTCAAGAGGCACTGACGAACATCGTCAAACATGCCAATGCATCGGAGGTCGCTCTGTCGATGGCATTGAATGCCGACGCATTGAAGATTCACATTCGCGACAACGGGGTCGGCATCGCCACACGCCACGCGGCGCGTGCCAGCCATGGACTCGCGAGCATGCAGCACCGCGTGAAGAGCTTCGGCGGGACGTGGCGCATCACCGCACCATCGAGTGGCGGCACCGCGATCGATATCACGTTGCCGCTCTCACGTATCCGCACCGCCGCGTGAGCCATGCACACATCATCATCATCGTTGTAAGCATGGTCGCCGTGTTGCTGCTGTCCAGCCTACTGGAGCGGAAGCTGTTCCGACGCAACCCTGAGGGAAAGGAACAGCTTCGGCGCCAATAGTATGTGTGGTGTCTGAGGGCGGCCGGCATTGCGTTTGTCATCGCGGTTGCTTTTGCCGTCTATCTGCGGACCGTGGCAACGCATCGATGAACAACTCTTGGGGACAGACAGCGGCGATTGAGCGAAATCAATTCCACTCATCACGACGCTCAATTCATAGCGGCCCGAATGGTGTCCAGCACCGACGGCAACTGATCCATGTCGCGTGCCTTGTCCAGGAAGTATTGGGCGCCCAGCGCCGTCGCGGCCCGCCGATATTCGGCCAGGTCGTAGTTCGTCAACACGACGACAATGGGGCGCGCCATATCGTTGACGAGCGCACGCAGCACGCCGAAGCCGGTTCCTTGCCGCAGGTGCAGGTCGAGCAGCATCACATCGATCGCGCGATCGCCGACAAACGCGATCGCCGCCGCCTCGCTGTCGACCACGCCCGCGAGATCGAGCCCCCCGATTCCATGCACCAGTTCGCTCAAGCGTTCGGCAAGCAGCGCCGAGTCTTCAACGAGCAGCACGGATAGGTTTCGATCCGACGTTTCAAGCGGCGTTTCAAGCATGGCGTCGACGATTATTCGCCGCTGCGAACGTCATGTATGTAAGACGAACCTTACGCGACACCACTCAAGTCTCATTCTTGAATCATGTCGTCTATTGAATCATGCCGTTGCGAACGGCGTAGAGGGTCAGGTCGGCGTTGGTGGAGAAGCTCATCTTCTCGAGTACCCGACTTCGGTAGGTGCTGATGGTCTTCACCGACAACGACAGTTCACCGGCGATTTCCGACACGCTGCGACCGGCCGCCAACTTGCAGAATATCTGGAACTCCCGCTCGGACAACCGCGCATGCGGTGGTTGATCGCTGTCGTGATTCAGATCATCGACCAGCAGTTCCGCAAGCACGGGGCTGACGTAGCGTCGGCCCCGCATCACCGTATGCACGGCCTTCAATAGTTCTTCGGGCGCACTGTCTTTGGCGAGATAGCCGCTTGCGCCGGCTTTGATCGCATTCAACGCGTATTGTCGTTCCGGCAGACCGCTGATGATCAGGACTTTGGTATTCGGATAGCTCGCCTGGATCTGCTTGAGAATGTCGAGACCGCTGCGATCGGGCATATAGATGTCGAGAATCACAAGATCCCACGACCCAGCCCGGAGTTGATCGAGTGTCTCGCCGCCGCTTGCGGCTTCGCCGATTTCTCGAATGGATCGATCTTCCTCGAGAAACTGGCGTAAACCCGCGCGCACCACGGCGTGGTCATCGGCCACCAGGATTCGAGTCGCGTTCCTCATCGATGTCTTCACCATGATGTCCTGTCGATTCGCAGCCGGAGCGCGCCAACCAACTAGCCAACCGCCCGCAATCGTCCCGGTTGCGCGTCCTCTTGATAGAGCGCCAGCTTGTTATACAGCGTCTTCAGGCTACAGCCCAACGCCCGCGCCGAACGACTCTTGTTGCCGTTCCAATGCGCCAGTGTTGCTTCGATGATCCGGCGTTCTGCCTGCGCCAAAGTGGTTCCCAGCGGCAGTTCTACACCCATTGCCGATACCGAATGCCGCCGGTCGGTCGCGGGTTGCACCGGCAGCAGTTCGAGTTCCAACTCGCCATCCGACAGAATGAACGCCCGTTGAACCGCGTTCTTCAGCTCGCGCACGTTGCCCGGCCACGGATGGCGAATCAGGAGGTCGAGTGCGGATGACGCGAACGTCCGCTGCGTCCCACCGTGTCTGTTGAGCGCATCCAGAAAATGGTTGGCAAGCATCACCACATCTTCACCACGTTCGCGCAGCGGTGGAATTTCTATCGGGAACACCGCCAGCCGGTACAACAGATCCTCGCGCAGCACGCCGTCCTGTGCGGCCCGGATCGGACAGCGATTGGTTGCCGCCACGATCCGAACATCGGTGTCCATCTCGCGCGCTCCACCGACCCGAAAGAACCGTCGGGTCTCGAGAAATCGTAACAGCCGCGTTTGCATTTCGTTCGGCATCTCGCTGACCTCATCCAGGAACAGCGTGCCGCCCGACGCGCGCTCGAACACGCCAGCATGACTGCGCGTAGCACCGGTGAAACTGCCACGCTCGTAACCGAACAATTCCGATTCGATCAGTGTCGCGGGAATGGCGCCGCAGTTGACGGCCAGAAATGGTCCTTCAGAGCGATTGCTTTGCGCATGGATCGACTGAGCGACCGGTTCCTTACCGGTGCCACTCTCTCCCGATACGAGCACCGTTGCATCGGTCGGCGCCACGCGCGCAACCAACGCCCGTACCGTCTTCATCTCCGCCGACTCTCCGATCATCTCGATCACATCATCCATCTTGTTCGCCCCTGGCCGCGTGACCGTGCGTCGCGTGGCCGCTCCTGGTTGCGCATCGCTACGCACCGTGTTGCGCACTTCGCCGGTATGAAAAGACTGCATGGTTCCATGTAACCGCGACCGCGTTGCCGACGTCAGCGGCGTCAGCCGATGTCGCCGTCGGACTGTCGGAGTTCCTTCGTCAGAGTTCGTCCTACAAACGCACTGGCGTAGGACGCCGCCGACGAAATCGTTCAAGGCTTCTGACGAGAACATCAGCGGCCACCTCTGCTTTCCAGGTCGGGAGGACGCTAAAAAGGTTCGTCACTCAGACCAGTCCAGGAGAGCAGTGATGGAAATGCGACACCCTCTACTCGTTATCGGCCTGTTTGCGTTGCTATCCGCATGCAATCGAGGAGAACCACAAGACCAGCCCAACCCACAGGATCGCAGCGCGATGCAGCAATCGCACACGCAGACAGATCAATTCCAATCCGCACGCAGTGGAAACGCGAACAGCGACATGGCCGCCGGCCGCGGCGCGCAGCAGACCCTGCAGAGTCCCGACAACGGCACGACGCAGGAACCAAGCAAGCTGCTGGCCGCGACCGCCGACGCCAACTACAAGCTGACGATGGAGCAGGCCGAGGGTGAGCGCGATGCCGCGATGATGAAATGCGACGGTATGACGATGGACCAACAGAAGACCTGTCGCGACCGCGCCGCCGCGGCCTTCGCCACCGCACAGGCGCAAGCTGAAAATGCCCGCAACACACGCACGCCGGCGGACTCAGATTGAGCGTAAACCCACCCAGAGCCTGTTTGGACCACGCTCCGTAGCCCCGCTTTCCAACCCGTTTTCTCAAATCGTTCGCCGAAGAGGCAATCGAGGCATCTCATCCTCTCCCCTTGGTGATGCCTTGTTTTTCTTTGGTGTTGAGGCGGCGCACGTGCACCCTTGACGGGCAGTGCTCGTCGCTACCATCCTGTCGCGTATCGTCGCGTGTCGTCGCGTGCTGTTCGTCCTGCTGCGGAGCGCTCTCTGACTCACACACTCGCGCATGCCCAACGTGCGCTGCTCGCGTATTGGGTCGATCCGCTCGCCACGCGTATCGGACGCCTGACGAGCTTTTTTCTTTTGTATGTGTCCGAAGGCGTGCCGCTCGGGTTCACTGCGATCGTCATCGCGACGCACATGCGTCGCGAGGGACTCGACCCGGCGGTGATCGGTGCCTACGTCGGGTCGTTGTATCTGCCGTGGGCATTCAAATGGGCATTCGGGCCGATCGTCGATACGATCACGTCCGTGAAGTTTGGCCGACGTCGTACCTGGATCGTCGGCGCGCAGATCGCAATGATGCTGACGTTGCTGGCCGCGACGCCAATCGATTTCGCGAGCGCCATCGGCACGTTCACAGCCATAATCTTCGTCCACAACATCTGCGCCGCCACGCAGGACGTCGCGATCGATGCTTTGGCGGTACAGGTGCTGCCGAGCGACGAACGCGGCACCGCGAACGGATTCATGTTCGCCGGGCAGGCCGTCGGCCAGGCGTTCGGCGGCGGCGCCATTCTGCTGCTCGGCGCAGCGCTGCCGTTCGCGGCAACCTATCTAATCGCGGTCGCGCTGATCGGACTGGTTCTCGTCACGGTGTCGTGGCGTCTGCGCGAAGACATCCCTGCGACCGCGCTCTGGTCGGCTGCTGCACGCTCCACCGCGCCGTGGTTGCGGATTGTCGGAGAACTCAGAGAATTCGTGAGTGCCGCTGGACGCGCGTTCACCGGCACGCGTGCGGCGGCGCTCGGGGTGGTGTTCGCCGCACTGCCGCTAGGCGCCTATGCGCTGGCGTTGGCGCTGCAGTCGAATCTCGCCGTCGAGTTGGGCCTGCACGACCGTCAAATCGGAACGCTCAATCTGCAGACATCGTTGACATCCGCGATCGGCTGCGTGGTCGGTGGTTGGCTTTCCGACCGTTATGGGCGTCGTCGCATGATCGCGTTGTTCGTCGTGCTGACCGCGATCCCGCCGCTGTGTCTCGCCGTTGCGATGCAGCATGTCGGTCACATCATGCCGCTCGGTTCGGCCGCGGGCATCTCGAGTGATCCTGCGCTCGTCAGGACATTCTGGACGTTGTGCGTCGCGTACAGCTTCGTGCAGGGGCTGACGTACGGATCTTCGACGGCGCTGTTCATGGACATCACGACACCGGCCGTCGCCGCAACACAATTCACTGCGTACATGGCGCTGGGCAATCTCGCGACGTCGTATACATCGACGTGGCAGGGATTCGCCGCCGTCCACTACGGTTACCCGATCACGCTCGGGCTCGATGCCCTCGTGGGGATGCTGTGCCTGACGTTGTTGCCGTGGCTCGGGCCCAACCGTCCACTGGTCGCAGCACGCGCAACACCATAGGATGATTGTTCATCGCGTCATGGCGCGGGTTTCGTAGCGCACCGATTCGCTGCGATACCTATCTGCAAGTGGAGCAATCTCGCATGGAACTTCCGCAACACGGCCGACCGATCGACGACGTGATCGCCGATCTTGGCGAAAAGCGTCGCAACGACGTGCGTTGGCAGGACGGGCGCGCGTTCGGCATGATCTACAATGGCGGACCGTCGGTTCACGCGGTCGCCGAACGGGCCGCCAGCTTGTATCTGCACGAAAACGCGCTGAACACCTCCGCATTTCCGTCGCTCGGCGCAATCCAGGCCGACGTCGTTGGCTGGACCAGCGCTCTGTTGCACGGGCCTGCCACCGCGTCCGGGTTTCTAACCAGCGGCGGCACCGAATCGATTCTCTGCGCGGTGCTCGCAGCGCGTGAGCGCGGTCGCACCGAACGCAATATCACGCAACCGGAAATGGTATTGGCTGAGAGCGCCCATGCCGCGTTTCACAAAGGCGCGCACCTGTTCGGCATCAAGGCACACAAGACCGCTGTGCGGGCCGATTGGACCGCCGACGTCGACGCAATGGCGCGCACGGTCAACTCGAATACCGTGTTGATAGTCGGCTCCGCACCACAGTACCCGCAGGGCGTAGTCGATCCGATCCCTGACATTGCCGCACTTGCCCGGTCGGTTGACGCGAATTGCCACGTCGATGCCTGTATGGGCGGCTTCGTCCTGCCGTTCGCCGAAATGCTCGGGCGTGAAGTGCCACCGTGGGATTTTCGCGTCGACGGCGTGCATTCGATCTCCGCCGATGTGCACAAACTGGGTTATGCGCCGAAGGGCGTATCGGTGATTCTGCATCGAACGAAGGCGCTGCGCCGCTATCAGACGTTCGTGTTCGACGACTGGCTCGGCGGCTTTTACGCTTCGCCCAATCTGCAGGGTTCTCGTTCGGGGCTGCCGATGGCGGCCGCCTGGGCGGTGATGCAGCACCTCGGTATCGAAGGTTACATCGAGCTGACACGCACCACACTCGATCACGCCGATCGCATGCGCGCCGGCATCAAATCGATCGACGGCGTGCGCGTGCTCGGCGCTGGCCGGTTTCATCTGGTCGCGCTGGCGGCAGATCCCGCTTCGAGTCCCGCACTCGACATGTTCGCGCTCGGCGACGCACTGCGCACCAAGGGCTGGTTTCACGACCGCCAAACACCGCCGGACTCACTCCACTCGACGGTGAGCAACAGCAACACCGGAATGATCGATCAGTACCTCGCAGACCTACGCACATGCGTCGCGCAGGTGCGCGGAACGCGCGGTGACGATCGGTCTACGAACTACGCAACCTTGGAATGACGACAAAGGAGTTTCCATGACGACGTTGAAAGGCAAAATCGCGGTGGTAACCGGTGCCAGTCGCGGCATCGGGAAGGGGATCGCGCGCGCGCTCGGCGAACAGGGCTGCGTGGTGTACGTGACTGGTCGCACCACCGGAATGGGCGAACGCACCATCGACACCACCGCGCGGCTGGTCACCGAAGCCGGCGGCGAGGGTCGCGCGATCGCCTGCGATCACGGCAATGATGCCGACATCGCGGCGCTGTTCGAGCGGATCGGCAGCGAGGTAGATCACATCGACTATCTCGTCAACAACGTCTACAAGATTCCCGATCCGCCGGCGTGGGGCGGCGGCTTCTGGGACCATCCGATCCAGATCTGGGACGATCAGGTCGGCATCGGCCTGCGCGCACACTACGTTGCGAGCTGGCACGCTGCGCAATTGCTGTTCTCCGCCGGTCCAGGTGCCGCGATCGTCAACGTCTCGTCGCCAGGCGGGCAGAATTATCATTTCTCCTCGTCCTATGGCGCCGGCAAAGCTGGCCTCGACCGGCTGACCGCCGACATGGCGATCGAACTCGAGCCCAAAGGTGTCGCCGCAGTGGTGTTGTATCCGGGATCCGTCGCGACGGAATTCATCCAGGACGCGGCAAAGGTGCGTGAAATGGATCTATCGAAGTCGCAGACTCCGCTGTTCGTCGGCCGAACTGCCGCAGCATTGCTCGCCGACGACAACCTGATGGCGCGCAGCGGCACGATCCAGTGGGTCGAGGATCTGGCGAACGAGTTCGACATCGTCGACGAGAACGGTCGTCGCCCGCCCGGATATGCTCAGCGGCAGCGATAAGGGGAGCCGGATAGGGGTCAGAGTGACTCTGGCCCCTATGGCTTCGATCCCTCGACCTGAATCCGCAGCAGCGTCTGGCCTGCCTCACCTTCGCCGAACTTGCTCCATTTCATGCCGAACTGCGACCAGTTCACTTCACCCTGGGCATCGGCGCCGCAGAACTCCTTCTGCGTCATTGGATTGGGTACGCACTTCGAACTGTTGATCGTCAGCGTCAGCGGTCGCGCAACACCCAGCAGCGTGATCTCACCCTCGATACTCGACGGGGTGTCGCCGACGAACTTCAACGTGCCCTTGTAGGTTGCCTTCGGGTACTGCGCGACATTGAAGAAGTCTTCCGAACGCGCTTTTTCGTTCATCACATCGAGACCGAAATCGATGCTGGCGGTATCTACGACGATATCGACCTCGCCTGTCTTCGCGGCGCGATCGATCGTAATCGTGCCGCTGGTCCTGTCGAACTTTCCGCGCCACACCGAGACCCCCATGTGCGAGAACTCGAAGCTTGGGTAGGTATGCATCGGATCGATGACATAGGTTTCGCTGACCGCAAACGCGGGGCTCGCAAAGCTCGCGATCAGCGCGGCCAAGATCAATCGTCTCATCATGGCGGAACTCCTGGCGCGTTCGAATCCAGCGGAGATCGGGATTCTACGAATCTTTTCGCCTCGTAAGGTAGACCGGCGAAGTCATATTGCGCTCGACTCGACCTCCGAACCGCGTCTGCGCAACCTCCATCAGTTGCGCCAGGAGCTGCCCGAGATCCGAAAACACGTTCCACCACAACGCTACATGGCCACCGGGCCTCAGTACGTCCGCGATCTTGTCGAGCGCCGTGTCCGGATCGAGCCAATGAAAAGATGTCGCCGCCACCACGAGATCGAACGCATGCGGCGAAAGCTCGGCGTCTTCGAATGCGTGGTGGATCATTCGCAGGTCAACAGGGTCGCCGTAGTGCTCGGGATTCAACCCGAAAAGATGCCTACCTTCACGTCTGTCGATGAACTGGTCCATCACCTCTGCCTCGCCGGTGCTGTACGTTCTGGCGCGTTCACGGTTCGGCACACTAAACTGCGTGGAATCCACTACACAAATGGGGTCCGCAAATGGCCGTGTACGGAATCGCACTGATCAACATCGATGATCGCGACGGATACTCGACGTACGAGCAAGGCTTCTTCGAAGTCTTTTCGAAGTATCAGGGCGAGTTGCTGGCGGTCGACGAAGCACCACGAGTCAAGGAAGGCGAATGGAACTTCACGCGAACGGTCATCGTGCGGTTTCCATCCGAGGCGGAGTTCAATCGTTGGTATCAGTCGGACGAATATCAGGCGCTGGCGCAGCATCGATTCAAGGCATCGTCCGCACATCTCGCCGTCGTCGGCGCCTTCGAGCCGCCACAGTGACAAGGGGCAGCGAAGACGTCACGGAACGCGTCTGCCGCATGTGGTTGCCGCATCATGTTCCGCATCAGTCTCACGGGCATTTCACGCCGGAGGTGTTCGAGCGCTGAGTGCGTGACGAGCGCACCGCCGATTCAACCCGGGTCAACAAGGCCAGCGAGACATCATGACCTCGCCTACATGCTGGTCGGCGTAGTCGCGATCAGCCACTGGCCGAGCAGTCCCGCTGCGCGGTGTACGCCAATCTCCTGAACGCGCGCGGCCGAGACGATCTTCACGAACGCGGCGCGCGACGGATACTCGACCAACGCGATCATGTCGAAGTCAACGTCGGACTCCCCGATTACCATCTCGGTGACACGTCCCGCCCAGATGAATCGACCGCCGCCCGCCTCGACGATACCGCGCATCACGGCGCCATATTTCGCATACGCTTCCATGCCGCTGATGCCTTCGTCGGGTGCATCGGCGTTGGCCTTGAACTTGAGCAGATTCACCATGACCACCGGAGTCGGGTCGGCGTTCCCGGTGAATGCGGCCAGGCGCTCGGGAGCCGGATACTGACTGATCTTCATCATTTGTTCCTCAGGATTGATCGATCGAATTCGCTACCATGCGACACTCATTCGTGCAGGAGAATATACCGATGCGCATCGGAACGATGCTCTCGATGCCAGGTGACGCCGCGGGCACGCGCCTGCTCGTCGATCGCGCGATCGCAGCAGAATACGCCGGATTCGCGTCGTGCTGGCTGCCGCAAGTAGACACCATCGACGCACTGATGGTGCTGGCACTGGCTGGCGCTGCCACGCGAACAATCGAACTGGGAACGGCGGTGGTACCCACCTACCCTCGGCATCCTACCGTGCTGGCCGCGCAGGCCCTCACGGCGCAGGACGCAACCGGCAACCGTCTCGCGCTCGGCATCGGCCTCAGCCATCGATTCATGATCGAGGACGGCCTTGGGCTCGACTACTCGAAGCCGATCCCGCATATGCGCGACTACCTGAACGTTCTGACTGGTCTTCTGAGGGGCGAACATGTCAGCTACGAAGGAACAATGTACCGCGTAAATGCGCACGTCAGCGTGGCGGGCGCAGAGCCACCGCCGGTGCTCGTGGCCGCGCTCGGGCCAGACATGCTACGACTATGCGGACGGCTGGCTGACGGAACCATTACCTGGATGGGCGGCGTCACCTACCTGCGCGATGTCGCGATACCGACAATGACGGCCGCGGCGCGAAGCGCGGGGCGGCCTGCACCGCGCTTCGTGGCAATGGTCCCCATCGTGCACGCGACAACCGATCGACAGGGACGCGATGCGATCGACGCCGCATTTCGCCCGTACGGTCAGATTCCGTCGTACAAGGCCGCGCTCGAACGCGGCGGCGCCGCGACCGCTGCAGATGTCGCCATCGTCGGTTCGGCAACTGATATCGAAGCGGGCGTGCTGGCATTCGCCGATATCGGCGTCACGGATTTGGTCGCCGCGGTGCCGGCGGCGTCTGCTGACGTACAGAAGGCGACGATGGAAATACTCGGCGATCTGGCCAGCCGATCAAACGGCTGATCGAAGGGGCGCGAAGGCTGCATCGGCCGCGTAGGTGACAGAGGTTCCGGCGACTCTTACCAGCGACCCGTCTCAGGGGCGACCGGCATGTGGCGTATCCACCTCGGCAATCAGCAGTTTGCCTTTCGGCGCTGCTGCGGCTTCATGGGCAATCGATGTCAGCGCCGTCAGCATGAAAAGCGTGCGGCCATCGTCACCGCCGAGCATGCACGCATAACACTGCTGCTGCGTGTCGACGACGTCGAGCACTTCGCCGCCCGGTGCGATCAGCGCGCACTCCGGCGCCACCGGGTTTGCAATCCAGATGTTGCCGTTGGCGTCCAGCGCGATGCCGTCCGGCACGCGAGCACGCGTCGGCGCCCACTCGCGGCGATTCGATAACGAGCCATCGACGTCGTTGATGTCGAACGCGGTCAGTGTGGCGCCGAGCGTTTCGCCAACGATCAACGTTTTGCCGTCGGGTGTGATCACCGAACCGTTGGGAAAGTGCATGTCCGTTGCGGCGATCCGTATGGTGCCGTCCGGCAGAACGCAGGCGAGCTTTGCGGTGCCGTGATCGGCTATTACCGCCGCAATGCCGCGAGCGCTCATTTCAGCATCGAGATCGAAACCAAAGTTGCCGACGTAAGCGCGGCCATGTGAATCGACGACCATGTCGTTGCAGTGGAAGGTGGCGATCCCCGACAGGTCCGCATGGACCGAGATTTTTCCGGCGGCGGTGCGGCGCAACACCTGACGTTTCGTCATCGAGACGACCAGCAGCGATCCGTCCGGCATCCAGCCGAGACCCGACGGGCGGTCCTCGATCTGAAACTCGATGCGGATGTCGCCCGCGAGCGATACCGATTTGACCGCGTACTCGTAGAAATCACTGAACCAGAGTCGGCCCTCGTGCCAACGCGGCCCCTCCCCGAAATAGATACCCTCCGCCAGAACGCGTGTCGGTGTGCTCATGAATCTCCCCGTAGTCGTGTCCGGCGCGAGCATACATCGAACATCGGCTCTTCGGCGCAAGCGCGTCGACTTCTTCACCAGATCGTCGGCCAAAGCGGGTGCCGAACGAAACATTGGCAACTCATCATCACGGGATGCATCCTTCGGTTAGAACGTTCGCGTATCGACCGCCCCATGCTGTATCGAACCTTTCGTCCCGCGGCTCCCCTCGATCGATTCATCGACAGCTTCTGGTATTGGGAAGGCGAACCGCTGCCACATCAGAAGGAACTGATCATGGCGACCGCCTCGATGGGACTATTGGTGAATCTGGACGAGGACGAACTGCGCCACTACGACGGCGACGGATTCGGCGTTGTGCATCGCTCGCGCGGCATCGCGCTGAGTGGCGCGAGTACCCGACACTTTGCGATCGATGCGCTGCAAAGAAAGATCATGGGCGTGCAGTTCAAAGCAGGCGGTGCATACCCCTTCTTTGCACCGTCGGCGCGGCTGTTGCGCAACGAGCATGTCGCGCTCGAAGACATCTGGGGGGCGGACGCGGGACGTTTGCATCAGCAACTCGTCGAGGTGCCGACGGTCGAAGTCAAGATCCGCAAATTGACTGATGCGTTGGTCGCGCGAATGCCGCGGTCGCTTCAATGCCATCCCGCGGTCGCATTGGCGTTGGCTCGGTTCGACTGCACGGTGAGTGCGCGCGTCGGGGCCGTTGCGTCGGCTTCGGGACTCAGTCGGCGCCGGTTCATCGAGGTGTTCGTCGAGGAGGTCGGCTTCACACCGAAGCGTTATCTGAGGCTGCTGCGGTTCAATCGCATACTCGATCGCGTGTACGGTGCATCGAGCGTGGATTGGACCGAGATCGCGTATCTGCACGGCTATGCCGATCAGCCGCACTTCAACCGCGAGTTCAAAGAGTTCTCAGGGCTCACTCCGTCGCAATATCTTGCGCGTCCGGGACAAGGGCCCGGGCACGCAGAGCTGGCGGTGGATCCATAACAACGGGTCGCGCCGCTGCAGACAGCCGTTATTCCACCTTCGACCAACTGGAATCCGGGTTGAATACCTTGATCGACGCGGCCAGTTTGTCGGTCTTCGGCCCGAGATCCTTTTGATACACGATGCCGTCCTGGTTGACGATGAAGGTTTCGACGCCAGTCGACCGGTATGCGATCGGATAGGCGATGACGGCGAAGCCGCCGGTCAGCCTGCCGTCTTTCAGGTAACTGCGCGCGCCGTCTTTCGCTTTGGGACCCTGAGCTGTCATGAGCCGATAGACGTAGCCGTGGTACGGCTGGCGGTTTTCGCCGCTGGCCTGTCCATACCCTTCGGCGGCAGCGGTGGCAATGAACGGTCCGATCGGGCTTGCACGTTCATCGGGCAGCGATTTCCAGTACAAGCCGTCATGTTTGCCAGGAGCGCTGACGAGTTTCTGCGCGTAAATGCCCGCCGGTAAACCGTCGCGTCCTTCCGAGGCATACTCCTTCTGCGCGTCCACGACTCCACGACAGGATTCGATCGCCCCGATTTCGTTGCGGCCAATGCGGCGATACACCATCTCGTCGATGCCTGCATCGATGTCGAACGACCACTTGTCGCCGACCTTGACGATCGGTATCGGAACCGGCCACGCCCCATCGCCGATCTCCAACGTGAACCTGTTGCTACCATCCGGAACGAGTTCGTGGGCAACGTCGTACTGCGCAACAAAATGCTCGCGCGCCGTCGCGTCAGCCACATCGTCGCCTGACGATACGAGTGGTTTCGCGTTCTTCCCCAGCACTGCGATCAGCGCCTCGACGTCATGCTCGCGCGCAGCACTCACCAACGCTGCGACGGCGGCTTCGGCGCTCGGGAAGGTCATCGGATCCGCCGACTCGGCGGGCCCGGCGGCCATCCCAATCGTGCCGGACACCGTGGCGGTGATCACAACCCACAGCATGCCGATTCCGAACAACTGTGCACGACGAACAACGAGGTATTTCATGATCGCCTCGCCGCGCCTATTGCTGCCGCGCACGCGGCGCGCTGCGTTGCGGGGCGTGTGTCTGACGCATGCTGGTCGATGGACGCGGCGCGGATTTCATGCTCGCGCGCCCACGCGCGCTGGCGGCTCGATCCATGGCGCCCTGCTGTTGGCCAGCGCCGCTAAAGGAACTCGCCCGCGGTCGGGTCTCCGCGGAGGCATCTCGCCGGCTGCCCGATGCCTTCGGATAGCCGCGATCGACCCCCGACGTCGGTCGTTGGGCAAATCCGGCGGGGTGAGGCGCCTGACTGGCCGCGGTTCGCGCGCCCTGGTACGCCCCCTTCGGTACGGGTTGAGCGCCCGCGCGCGGTGGCCTAGCCGTTCGCGGCGCCGCCTGAGGCAGGCTGTTGGGGCGCGGACGGTTCGCGCCGTTGTACGTCGACTGCCCTCGATACGCCGTCGGATTGGCGCCTGGCGCCACCGGCGACCGCGGCTTGTACCCCGGCACCCGATTCTGATTCTTGTCGAAGCGATTGAAGTAATTTTTGGAATTGTTGACGTTCACGTTGACGTTCGTGTTGCCGTAGTGGTTGTAGTTGTTGTAACGGTGCGGATACGACGCCGGCGGCCGATAGTATGGGGCCGGCCGGTAGCCCGGATATCTCGGCGCGTAGACGAACGTATTGTGCGGATAGTACGGGCGCGGTCCGTAGTAAACCCCACCGTAACCCCAGTTCGGATAGGGGTAGTAATGATCGTTGTGATTGTCGTCGAACA
Source organism: uncultured Gammaproteobacteria bacterium (assembly GCA_963812255.1). Taxonomy (GTDB): domain Bacteria; phylum Pseudomonadota; class Gammaproteobacteria; order Pseudomonadales; family Azotimanducaceae; genus DATJGR01. The sequence goes on from CAWEUM010000005.1 coordinate 1,813,595, forward strand.
GGTTAGCGACCAGTATTCCAGCGCCGAACGCGAGCAACCCCCCCACCACTGCCTGTTCGGTGGTGATGCCGGTGGTCGTAGTCGTAGTCGTCGTCACCGGCGGCGGAGTGTAGACCTGCGTGGGGTTGTATTGCGGCACGTAGATGACCTTGGGGTCGGCGGGCTTGATTTCGATCGCATCGGTGCCCTGCGTCGTGGTTTTCTCGACCATCATCTGCGGCGACGACTTCAAATTGCCGGCCTCCTGCGCTTGCGTTCTCAGGCGCTGCACAGAGGCGAGCACCGCGCTCTGATCGGCACTGAATGCATCGCCCAGTTGGCGCGTCCAATCGAGTTCGCGACACATCATGTCGACGACCGTCGGAAAATGAACCAGCGCCTGCACACTCGGAGAAAAATCCGCGGCGGCCGCTTCCTTCGTCAGCGCATCGCCTTCGAGAGACTGGTGATCGAGCAGCCAGTTGCCCGCGTCGAGCACTTCCTGCGTATTCGTCGACGCGGCCAACACTTGAGCGAGGATCGTATCCGGATACAGCGCAACCGGCGCAAGCAGCTCGTCGAGCGCACTGGGGCTCCACGCGGCCGCGTCTTCGGTCGGAGGCGGTGGCGGCGCCTCGGGTGGCGGCTGGGGATCTCCGGCGGCTGCCGCATTCTGCTGCGGCGCCTCGTTCGAATCGTTCGGTTTCGAACAACCCGCCAACACGACGGCACCAACCAGCAGCCACGAGAGAAAGGCCGCGCGCGGCGACAGTACGGGGCTGCGCATGATCAAGGCCATCCGGAATTTTCGCGGCAATGGTTCCACGATGCGGCTGCCAGCGCAATCCGCGGAGTCAAACCGGCAAAGGCGCGCCGCGTCGAATTACTTCACAGGGATCGGTGTGGCGCGGTCGACGGCGACTGCGGTAATGCTGTTCTGCGGCGAGCCTTCGATCACACGGTCGGAATAGGTCAGATAAACAAGCGTGTTGTGTTGCGCGTCCACCATTCGCACGACGCGAAGTTTCTTGAACACCAGCGAGATGCGCTCGCTGAACATCTCCTCCTGATGCGGCAGCGGTGCCGAAAACGAGATCGGTCCGACCTGCCGACAGGCAATCGAAGCCTCTGCCTTGTCTTCGGCAACACCGACAGCGCCTTTGATACCACCGGTCTTCGCACGCGACACGTAACAGGTCACACCAGCCACCTTTGGATCGTCGTATGCATCGACGACGATCTTGTGGTCGGGTCCAAACCATTTGAACACCGTGTCGACCTCTCCGATCGATTCAGCTCGCGCCGAGCCGATTGACAGGAACTCGGCGCACAACATGACGAGAATCAGCTTCTTCATGAAATCTCCTGTGGCGGATCGACATGCCGCGGCACGAACCGCGATTCTGGTGCAATACAAGCGCTCATGGGTTAGGCACCTTTTGGCCGTGTAATGGTACAGTCCGCTGCCGCACGCAGGAGAACAACGATGGTATCGGTCAACGGATTGTTGGGACTGCTCATTCTGGTGCTCGACGTATGGGCGATCGTCCGCGTGGTATCGAGCAATGCGACCACCGGAACGAAAGTGTTGTGGGTGGTTGTCATTCTGCTGTTGCCGCTGCTCGGGCCGATCCTTTGGTATTTTCTGGGACCCAAATAGTCCGCACCCAGGGGAGCAACACGATGAGCCTCAAAGAACTGAGCTACGAAAAGGATGGTGCGGTCGGCATCATTACACTGCGTCGTCCTGAAGCAATGAATTCACTGACGTACACACTGTACATGGAACTCGAAGATACGGTGCGCGCCAGCGATGCGGCGGCGCTGATCATCACCGGTGAAGGCCGCGCATTCTGCGCCGGCGACGACGTCAAACAGATTCTCGGCGGCACGCAGGGACCCCCGCAGGAGGCGATCGACCGTGGCCGGAAGACCGGCGGCCTGACCCCGGCGGCTGACGCCTTGCTGTACACCGACATTCCGGTTATCGCCGCCGTGAACGGACCCGCCGTCGGCTGGGGCATGGAACTCGCATTGATGGCGGACATCCGCGTCGCATCCGAGCGCGCCAAGTTCGCGGAGTTGTTCGTGGTCCGGGGCTTATGTTGCGACGCGGCCGGGCTCGGCCGTCTGGCACAAATCGTGGGCCGCGAGTGGGCGGCAGAGCTGTTGTTCACCGGCGAAGTAATCGACGCCGAACAGGCGCGCGCCATCGGTCTGGTGTCGCGTGTGGTGCCGCATGACGAGCTGCTACCGACCGCTCTTGGCATCGCCAGGAAGATCGCGGCCAATCCGCCGCTTGCGGTGAAGGCTTTGAAAGCGGGGTTGCGCCGCACACTTGACCCGGACTGGCGCGACGTCGGCGCGTGGGCCATCGGGCAGATCTCCGAACTGCGCAAGACCGAGGACTCGAAAGAGAGCGTACGATCATTCCTGGAAAAGCGCGAACCCAAATTCGTCGGGCGCTGATGGCCCGTCGCTAGCCGGCGGCCGGTGGGTCGATCCCTTGACCCCGCTTCCCGACACCGGCCAACGGCCGCACGAAGCGGACCAGCAGCGAAAGAAAAGCATCGCGCACGAAGAATGCCGAATGCCCGCCGCCTTCGATCAGCTCGACCGATTTGCGCGGCGCACGGATCTCGGCCGCATAGGCCGCAACCAACGACAGCACCGTGAATGCGTCGCGGTCGCCGTGGAAGAAAAACATCGGCACGTCGAAGTCCAGGCCGAGCGTGCGCGCGTCGAATTCGACGAGTTCGTCGCGCAGTTTCGAATAGGCCGTCATCGCTGTCGTCAACACGTCGAGTTGCGGCAGGTCCGGCGCAACGTAGTGCGCGCCGGCCGGCGGTGCGTTGAGCGCGGCCATTGCGTCCGGATCGAGTGCAGCAAACGCCGCCTGCTCGGCCGGCGTCAGCGCCCCTGCGTACTTCGATTTGATCGCGTCGGTTGCAGCATCCGGATAGGGCGGCGGACCGAGCGCCTCGAGTTCGCGAATCGCCGTCTGATCACCTGCCGCGCGCGCCCGCTCAACCACCATCGTGTAGCTCTCGCGTTCCTGGCATGCCCAATCGACGATCTGTCCAGTGCCTATGTACGAAAAGAACAGATCAGCACGCTCTTTGACCATCTTCAACGCGATGATCGAACCACCCGACACACCGAGCAGCGCAAGCTTCGCGATACCCAATCGTCGACAAGCGAACTGTGCCACAGCGATGCCGTCGAGTGCGATGCGGTCGAACGTCAGCGCGCCGGTATTCGCGTCACCGTTTTTGGCTTGGGTCGCACCGGCGCCCGGCTGATCCCACTGAACGAGCGTGAAGTCGGATTCCCACAATGCAAAAAACGGAGCCATACGACTCAGCGCAGCGCCAGGTCCGCCAACGATCAACAACGCGGGATTGTTCGTATCGCGGCCACGCAGCGTGACCCACTGGTCAACACCGTGGACCGCAACGAATCGACCTTCATCGATGCTCATGAGCGGAACTATTACATATAATCGCCGCCCGCAATCAGCATGGCCCAGCGACGATGACGTGGCTGAAGACCGTTACCTTGCAGAGCAGCCGCGTCACACTGACACCGCTCGAAGTCGGCCATCACGATGCGCTCGCCGATGCGATCCGGGATGGCGAATTGTGGAAGCTGTGGTACACGAATATCCCTACGCCGGAACGTCTGGCTGCAGAGATCGATCGACGCGTGAAGGCGCAAATCGAAGGTGCGATGCTGCCATTCGCGGTAATCGACAACGCGCTCGGCATGGCCGTCGGCATGACCACGTTCATGGCGATCGACGCCGCCAACCGACGGGTCGAGATCGGCGGCACGTGGTACCGCAAAAGCGCACAACGCACGGATTTGAACACGCAGGCGAAGCTATTGCTGCTTTCGCACGCGTTCGAAACGCTCGACTGCATCGCGGTTGAGTTTCGTACGCACTTCTTCAACCATGCCAGCCGCAGGGCGATCGAGCGCCTCGGCGCCAAGCTCGACGGAATTCTCCGCAGCCATCAGTTCGCCGCAAATGGCACGCTTCGTGACACGTGTGTATACAGCATCATTGCGACCGAGTGGCCGACGGTGAAGACGCATCTGACGTGGCAACTCGAGCGGCCGCGGGATCACTGATCGAGAATCGCCTCGACTCCATCGAGCAGTTCGGCCTGGCCAACCCACTCACCCGGATGACCCGAGAACGGTTCGGCAACGAGGAACGGTTGGGTGAGGTAATCGAGTAGCTTACGCGCGCGAGCAACATCGGTTTCGGTTTGCGGGTCCTCGCTCGCGCGGGACCGTTCACGGAACAAGTCGAACATTGGATCGATCTGCGCATAGTCGCCCAGTAACGCGGCAGCGCGCGCCGCGACTTCGACGTGGCGGCTGCCGACGAACTGGGCCGTCAATGCGTCGGACAGCGACGCCGACGGATCGATCGAGGGGAACAGACGCTGCTTCGCGCGTCGCCGGTCGAGAACGATCTGCGCCGCATAAGGCGGCGATATTTCGCGCCAGATGTCCTCGGCCCGTTCCGGAAACGGTGTGACGACGATGGTCGTAATCCGGCCCGGTCCACCATCGCTCGACAATCGCACCAGGCTTGCCTCGACATCGGCTTCGAAGCCGGACTCGCACAGCAGCACAACAAGCACTTCGCCACACGCATCGCGCATCGCGTCCGCGCGAGCGAGTCCGGCCGCAAACACATCGCGTCGTTGCGCCGCGGTCGCTTCGAAGCTCACCAGACTGTGTTCCACGCGGTCCGCAATACCCAGCTCGGCCATTTCCGCTTGCCAGTCGCGCAGATCGAATGGACGCTGGGTGAACCCGGTCCACAGCGCACGTGCGCCGCCACGCAACGTCACGCGCTTCGAAAGTTCACCGAGCAATACGACCATTCCGACGCCGGCCTTGAACGGGAATCGAACGAGACCCCCACGACGCAGGGGCACGAATAGATCCAGCGCCTTGATGCCGCTCCACAGCACACCGGCGGATGGATCGTTCCCGAAATGTTCACCGTTTGAGGACGCGTTCTTACGGTCGATCGCGGGCGCGCGCGTTGCCAACATTGCTGCCAGTTCCGTGTGGCCGTTCAACTCTGACCAGTCGGTTGGCGTGCGGCCGTGTGCGTCGAGCACGTCGCTTCGGGCACCCCGCGCAAGCAATTGCGCCGCCATATCCCGCAGTCCGCGCATCGCCGCAACATGCAACGGCGTATTGCCTGCCGCCGCGACCACGTTCGGATTCGCGCCACGGGCGAGCAGTTCGCGCAGATGCGCGACCCGGTTCATCACCGCCGCCGCCCACAGCGGCGACTCGCCCGTGACGCAGCCACACACGCCATCGACATCGGCGCCGGCATCCAGCAACAGCGTCTGCATTGCCAGATCGTCGCGCTCGATTGCGGTGATCAACGCGGTTGCCCGCGATGCAAACGGCAGAACGCCGTCGTAGACGAGGCTCGGATCCCACTCCTGCTGCGCATGAACCAGTTCAGGCGAGCGCTTCAGCATCCGCTCGACGGCCGATCGATCGCCGGCACGCAGCGCAATGAAGAACGCTACGGTGTCGGAAAACTGATGGGTTTTGGACGGACGGAACTTATCAACAGTGTCCTGCATGAGTCGGTCTCCTTCATCGCGCAGGCGCGCACGTGCGCGCCGCAGTCGTCGCTTGATCGTCGTCAGGGGCAACTCGAGGAATTGCGACAGTTCGGGACCCGAGACATCAGCAAAATAATGCAACGCGACGACGATACGTTCCGCGGCTGGCAAACCTTCCACGGCCAGCCGCAGCCATTGCGCGCGTTCGACATCGGCGAGGCTCTCGACGATGTCGCGTGTCGCCGCGGTGATGTCGAGCGCCTGATCCAACGGCACCCACCTCATCCGCCGGCGCCGTGTGGCACGGTCGCAATGTTTGATCACCAGCCTGCGCAGCCAGCCCGGAAATGCCGCCGGCTCGCGCAACTGATGCAGATTCAGATGTGCCTCCAGGAATGCTTCCTGAGATACATCCCGCGCGATCTCGATCTCCCCGAGCCAGCCGAATGCCGCGCCGACCGCGAGATCCTGAAACGCGATCACCAGTTCGGAGAACGCAGCAGCCTCGCCCCGCTGGGCACGTTCGACTAAGGCTGTGTAGTCGCGCTGTATCTTCATGGCGGCGAGTCTGACGCCCGGGTTCCCAATGAGTGCTTAGCACCCTGTTAACCCAATAAGACCCGTTTTGCGTCGATCCGGATACCCACACCGACAACAAACAATCGGCGGCGAACCCGCGCCAGTATCACGTCAGCGAATCGGCCCGAGCGCGACCAGTCCCAGCAACAACGTCCGGATTGTAGCCCGGAGCATCTTCTTCGCTCGCAACCACACCACGCCACGTTGCAAGACGATGACGTCGTCGACGGTTCCGTCCGAACGTATTGTGAGTCCCTCATCCATGGGCCTTTGATACGCTCGACCACCCGCCGGCGGAACGCGCGCCCGCCGAAAAATCACGTCGGGTTTTCGCCCTCGGGCGGGTCAGCAATCACCTACACAAAAACGCGGGCTAGTCGCGCTGTGGTTCCAACGCCGCGGCGATGGCGTCGTCGACCTCAGAGAGCCAGATGAACTCGAGGTTGTTGCGGACATCGCTCGGGATGTCCTCGAAATCCCGGCGATTACGGGCTGGCAGCAAAACGCGGGTGATTCCGGCAGCGGCGGCCGCGACGACCTTTTCCTTGATGCCGCCGACCGGCAGGACCAGACCACGCAGGCTGATTTCTCCGGTCATCGCCGTGTTGCTGCGTACCGTGCGGCGGGTGAGGAGCGAAACGAGCGCCGTGAACATCGCGACCCCCGCGCTCGGCCCGTCCTTGGGGGTAGCGCCGGCCGGAACATGGATGTGAATGTCGCTGTTCGGAAACACATCCGCATCGATGTCGAGCGCGGCCGCGCGATTCTTGACGATACTGAGGGCAGCCTGGGCGCTTTCACGCATCACCTCGCCAAGTTGACCCGTCAGCAACAGCGAGCCTTTGCCGGGAACGCGGCTGGCCTCGATGAACAGGATGTCGCCGCCGAATGGGGTCCATGCGAGCCCGGTGGCGACCCCCGGCACGCTGGTGCGCATCGCAACTTCGTTTTCGAACCGTGGCGGCCCGAGACTCGCTGCGAGATCTTCGGCGGTGATCAGTGCCTTCGCCGTATTTCCCTCTGCGACGCGAACCGCGGCGCTTCGCAGTGCGCGGCCGATTTCGCGCTCCAGCGCCCGCACGCCCGCTTCGCGGGTGTAGTCGCGAATGATGTGGCGGAGCGCGTCTTCGTCGAACTCGGCCTGCTCCGTCGTCAGCCCGTTCGCTTCGAGTTGACGCTGCACCAGATACCGCTGCGCGATCTGCAGCTTTTCACCTTCCGTGTAGCCGGCAAGACTGATGATCTCCATGCGATCGCGCAGTGGTGCTGGAATCGTGTCCAGCATGTTTGCTGTGGCGAGAAACGAGATGCGCGAAAGATCGAAAGGGACCCCGAGGTAATTGTCGCGGAAGGTCGCGTTCTGTTCAGGATCCAACACTTCTAGCATCGCCGCGGCCGGATCGCCTTGAACACCGCTGCCCATCTTGTCGATTTCATCGAGCATCATCACGCAGTTGCGCGCCTTCGCCTTGCGGATCGCCTGGATGACGTTGCCCGGCAGTGCGCCGATGTAGGTGCGGCGATGTCCTCTGATTTCGGCCTCGTCGTGAACGCCGCCCAGGCTCAAGCGTACGAACGGCCGATCCATCGCACGCGCGATGGACTGACCGAGCGAGGTTTTGCCAACTCCCGGCGCGCCGACGAAGCACAGGATCGGCGCCTTGCCGTTGGGCGCCAGTTTCCGTACCGCCAGGTATTCGACGATGCGGCGTTTGATTTTTTCCAGCCCGAAGTGATCCGCGTCGAGGATGCGCCGTGCCGCTTCGATGTCGATCGGTTTTTCTTCCGACAATGCCCAGGGCAGCTCGATCAGCCAGTCGATGTAGGTGCGAACCATGCCGGCTTCCGCGGCCGCTTCAGGCATACGTTCGTATCGACGCAGTTCCTTGCGTGCGGCCTCTTCGACTTCCTCAGGCATCTGCGCTTTTGTGATCGCCTCATTCAGTTCCGCGATCTCGGGCCCTTTGCCGTCGGCTTCGCCGAGCTCGCGCTGGATCGCCGCCATCTGTTCGCGCAGGATTGCTTCGCGCTGGCGTTCGTCCAGCGACGCCTTGGTCTGCCGACCGATTTCCTGTGAGAGCCGCAGCACTTCGATCCGTTTAGCCAGGATTCGTGTGACCCGGTCCATGCGCTCGCTGACATCGATCGTCTCGAGAATTTCCTGCTTCTCGTTGGCGGTGATGTCGAGATACGCAGCAACCAGATCGGCGAGATGTCCGCCTGATGGGGCCGATTGGACCGCAGCGATCAGTTCCTGCGGGACTTGCGGCAACAGTTCGAGCGCTTCGACGGCCTGCCGCCGCAGGTGGATCGTGCGTGCTTCGACCTCGGGTGTGAGCGCTTCGTCGGTTTGCTCGATGCGCAGCACACGCGCGGCGAGCAACGGCTGCTGCTGCACAAAATCCACGACGCGAAAGCGCTGCTCGCCCTGCAAGGCGAGGTGGTGACTGCCGTCGGGCGCATTCACGTAGCGCAGGATGCTCGCGACGGTGCCGACGCGGTGCAGGTCGTCTGCCGAGGGTTCCATCAGTTCTGCGTTTCGCTGCATCAGAATGCCGATCGGCCGCTGCTCACGAAGCGCTTGCTGAGCGGCTTTGATCGAAAGCTCGCGCGTGAGGGCGATCGGAAACAGGGTGCCCGGAAACAGAACCGTGTCGCGAACCGGAACGATGATCAGCGCGTCCGCCGGCACACTCGAGGATGCTGCGGGCTCGGCGCTTGCGGTCTTCTCGGCGTCGTTGCCGCGGGGCGCCCCATCGTCGTCTGACATGGATGTCATCCTGAAAAGCTAGGCGGTCTTGTGGAGGCTGACGAGCAGGCAGCCATTCGATGCGCTGCGCCGTACCGCAGCATAGCGCCCGGGCGGTAGCGGTACGCGGCGTTCGAAGCGGCCTTGGGGAAGTTCGAGCCGATGGATGACCGCGGTACGCAGTTCCGGCGGGTGCTCGCGCCGACCCGACACGCGAAGCGAACCGTCCTCGATCACCGTCTCGACGTGGTCCGGATCGATTCCCGGCAATGCGACGATGATGAGAACCATGTCCTCGAGTTCGAGCATGTCGACCGGCGGCTCCCAGGCAATGTTCTCGGATGCGGGGAGCGGGCGAAAAAACTGCTGCTGCAGATGCTCGGCACGCGTCAGCACCGCGACTGCTTCGGACCACATCCAGCCGTAGAAATTGTCACGCGCCATCTTCGCAACTCCGCTGCGCAAACTTTGTCGGGAACGTCCCGGGGAAACTACCTCGACAACTGCATCGTGTCGAATGGTCGACGTGCCGCGGCTCGAACTCACGGTTTCACAGCAGTGTGCATTCGCCGATCCGTGGGCTTCAATTGTTATTGCACGTGGATCCCGCCGGTAATTCCGCCCACGCAAGTGCCGAAAACCTGACCGGTGCTTATGCGGCAGTGTCCGCCATACCCACAATCGGCGTCCGCCGTGCATTTGTTCGCGGCCGGTCTGGCGGACTGCGTCGGATCCGAGTCTCGATCATGAGGAAGTGCGGGCAGCATCCCGCCGGTGCACACGCCCCCACCCTGACCGGGCCGCGCCGAGCAGTGCGAGCCCAGCTCGCAATCCCTGTCGGATTCACATGCGGCCATCGCAACCGACGAAGCCCACATCAGAACCACGAATACGATCCGGATCATCATGGTGCCTCATCTCCCAGTTGCCGCCGAGAATGCGCGGGCTCGATTCGGAGTGCAATGCACCTCGGGCCAGTCGCCTCAGTCGTCGCTCCAAGCACGGCCGCTGTACCCGCGCCAGCCAAACAGCACCAGCAACCCCAGACCGACGATCGTCAGCACGAAGCTGAGTACGTGGCCGATCAGTGGCAGGTTCACCGCAACAATCACAAGGGCGAGTCCAACGGCGAGCGAGACGATGAAGTGGCGCGGTTCGTCGCGGTCCGCGTTGAGTCGCATGCCGATGAAATTCGCGACGACCAGCTTCGCGAGATAAAGGCCGACGATCCACAGCAGCAGGCCGAGAACTCCGAGCGGCAGGCCAATGATTGTGAGCGCAACGATCACCGCGATGATCGGCATCGCAACGAGCGTCACGATGCCCACTCCGCCTGCGATCAACGCACCGCGGGCATCGTCGACCCCTACGCTACGCAGCCCCGGCAGCAGCGTCAGCAGCACCGTACCGGTGATGAGTGCCGCCACGAAACGCAACAGCTGACTCAGATAGAACCCCCCGGTCAGGTATCTATTCTTTTCGAGGTGACCCTCGACGAGTTTCGTCTCGACTTTGCCGCCGATCACCGCGCCCGGAGAGACCGTCAAGTCGTCCGCATGCTGCACGTAAGCCGTGACGGGCCCGGCGATGCGTGCGGGTGGCAATACCTTCAACGCCTGCGCATACGCGGTCAGCGCGCCGCCGATGGTGCCACTCACATCGACGTTTTCACCGGCCGAGAGGACATCGCGACCGACCGACCCTGCGAGCCGCAGGTGTTCGCCGCCCAAGACCGCGTTCGCGTCGATATTTGCCGCCGGGTTCAGGTTGACGGTGGAGCCGACGCCGTAAAGGTTGCCGCCTACGTGGAGTGCAGAGATGCCGAGTGTCTCGGCCGCTGAGGTTACGTTGCCCCCGACTTCACCTTCGACGTTGACGGTCTGCCCGAATGCGAACACCTGTCCGCCTACGTGGCCACGGACCGTGACACGACGCCCCACTGCGATGAGATCACCGGTCACATCGCCGGCCACCTCGACCGTTTCGCCGGATACGATCAGCGTGTCGTCGATCGTTTCGCCAGCCGGGATGAACACCTCGGACTTTTCGTGCCGAATCTCGAGCGCCTGCGACGGCGTCGGTTGCATCGCGACGAGGCCGAACAGCGCGGCGATGATCAGCGGCAGATGCGCGCGGTTGCGTCTTGGCCTTGCCAACGCGAGCCATCCGATGAACGTCGTGAACATTGCCATCGCCACGGTTTTGCCGATCGAAGTCATGATTGCACCTCCTTGCTTGGCCAGAAAGATCGCCGCCTCGACACCGATATCGGCGATCGTTCCTTTATCGAACGGGTTGAACCATTGAATCGGACCGGACAGCAAACCGGTGATCACGCTCGGAACCACGGCTACCAAAACAGCCAGCAACACGCCGCCAGCCGCAGTCGCCGCCATCGCGAATCGCGACACCGGCCGCCGATAGGCCGGCGTCTTCAGCGGTTCGGCGTCGTGTGCGAGCGCGGCTGCGACGATGCTCGTTTCGCTGCGCAGCCCCGCGAGCCGCATGCGGCAGCTCCAACACCCTGCAAGATGCATCTCGGTTGCCACCGCATCGGCAGCGGCCAGTTCGCGGTCCGCATGCATCGACAGCGTCAGCTCGGATGGACAAGGGTCAGTCACGACTCTTCCTCCGGCGCGAGCCCAAGCCTCAGCAACTGTTTGGCGCGCAGCAGCAGCACACCCACGTGATTGCGCGTCACCCCGAGCGTGTGTGCGATCTCGTCGTAGTTCGACTCGTTGAAGTAGGCGAGCACGATCGGTAGCCGATACTTATCCGGCAACGCGGCAATCGCGGCGCGGATTTCGGCGGCGCGTTCGGCATCGACGAGCGTGTCGAGCGCCGTTGGCGCGGGTGCTTCGAGCTCGGCGACATCCGTATCGAGGTGGTCGAACAGCTTGGCGCCCCGCGCCCGCCGCCTCACCAGGTCGATACAGTGATTACTCGCAATGCCCAGAATCCACGCAGCGAACGGCTGATGCGTGTCGTAGCGGTCGAGCGCTCGGTAGGCACGCACGAAGACCTCCTGTGCCGCGTCCTCAGCTTGTGCGGAGCGGCCAAGCAGCCGCAGGCACAACCCGAAAACACGACGGTAGTGGTCCCGGTACATCGCTTCGAAGTCGACTTTCAAAACAATTCCTGCACGGCACGGACCGGAACTCAGAACGTTGTCGCTTCAGTATTACGATCGACGCCGCGGGAAATTACAGCGACGTGCTCGAGCGCCTCACCGTGTAGTGTCACGGAGCGGCAACCGGAAACGATTGAACCTCGCGCGACTACTTGTCGGGCGCTCGCGCTCGCGTCAGGTCCGCCGCGATCGCGCGGCTGATACTCGACAACGCGCGTCCTTGAGCGGCAACGAGTGCTGCGTACGCATCACCCGCCGAATCGGTAGACAGCTGCGCCGACTCGCGCTCGATGCCGTGGCCCGAAACGGGTTTTGCGCCTGCGTCGCGACGTTTGATGGTCCACACCACATCGATGATCGCAGTCTCACCAACGATCATCTCGAACCGTTGTACATCGAGCGAGATGTCGAACTCCGCCTCGTTGGCCGCGCTCTGCGTCATCGGCATGACCCGCGCGCCGTGCAGATCGCGGCTGAGATAGCCGGCGACCGCCGCGGCGACGCCGCTCTTCAATGGCTCGGCCCAGCGGCGCGTCTCGAGCATCACGACCCGATTCGGCCCCGCCCTGACGACGAACTGCGGCCGGTCCACGAGATCCGGCAGCGACACCGGACCGATCGCCACGGAGTGCACAAACGCCACCGCATTCGATGTGTCGCTGTCACCGAACGACTCGGGCACGAGCGTGTAGAACGTTGATGGTGGCGATGACGCGCATCCTGACAGCAGCACACCCAACAAGATTGCGCCGCACGCGCATCGCGGTACCGTCATGGTTTGGGCTCCTTTTGCTTGCCCTTGCCGCGAATCAATGATTCGGGATGGCGCTGCAGGTAGTCGAGCAGATCGTGCATCGATGCCATCGCGCGGCTGAGTTGCTGCAGCGTGTCGCGCAGATCGGACTGCAATGGCGCATCGGTCGCCAGCGTTGCCTGAGCGGTGCGCAGCGTTCGGCTGGCATTGTCCATGACGTCCTTCGCCGCCGGCGCAACGTCGGAGTTGAGCCGATTCACCAGTTTGCGCGCATCGACCAGTGTGCCTTCCAACTCTGCGGCAATTCGGTCGATCGGAACGCGGTCGAGCTTTTGCGTCAACGCGCCGAGCATCGCCTGCAACTCGCCGAAAGTGCCCTGGGTCGTCGGCAATCGCGGCGGCGTCTCGCTCCAATCCAGCGACGCTTTGGCGGCGCGCGGGAAGAACTCCAACGCGACGTAGAGCTGCCCCGTCAAGAGGTTGCCGGTGCGTAGCTGGGCACGCAGACCCTGGGCCACCAACGCATCCATGCGCGCGCGTTCCTTTGCCACGGTCGGTGGTTGCCGCAGCTCTCCATTCCGCACCTTCGAACGCAGGCGCTCGGGATACAGCTCGATGATGACCGGGAAGCTGAAGCGCTGCGTCTTCGGGTTGAACTCCAGATCGACCGACTTGACCTGGCCGAGCACGATGCCGTGAAAATCCACCGGCGCGCCCGGATCCAGTCCCCGCAGCGATTCTTCGAAAGAGAGTTGGAACGGCTGCACTTCGGTGTCGATGCGGCGCATCGCGTCGGCGCGGGTCGCAAGCAGCGGAAACGTCGTCTCAGGCGGGGCACGTTTGGCCGACGGAAGGTCCGGCGGACTCTGAAATGCAACGCCTCCTGCGATGATCGCAGCCAGTGACTCAGTATCGATCTTGACGCCGGTCGCGCTGACGGACATGTCCACACCGCTCGCATGCCAGAAGCGCGTGTCCGTCGTCACGTACCGATCGTACGGAGCGTTGACGAATACCTGCAAGGTCACGCCGGCCCCGTCGGGGTCGAGCGCAAACGACACCACCTGGCCCGCTTCAATACGTCGGTAATAGATCGGCGAACCGACTCCCAGCGATCCGATCTCGTCGCTGTGCAACGCGAACTGGGTGCCCGGTACACCGCTGGTGACGATCGGTGCCACCTCGAGCCCGGTGAAACGTCGACGCGGGCGGTCCGAGTGACCGACGTCGACACCGATGTACGATCCCGAAAACAGCGTGCCCAAGCCGGTGACACTGCTCGACGAAATCCGCGGTTTCACGACCCAGAAACGCGTGTCGTCGACGAGCAGATTCGTTGCATCTTTGCTGAACTGTGCTTGCGCGATCACGCCGGTGCCATCCGGCGCGAGACCGACGTGGTTGACCACGCCGATCTCGACGTCCTTGTAGCGGATCTTCGTCTTGCCGCTTTCCATACCTTCCGCGGTGCGAAACTTGATCATCACGGTCGGACCCTGCGCGAGGACTGAGGTGACCGCGATCCATGCACCCGCCAGCGCCGCGACGATCGGAATGATCCAGACGAGTTGGATGCGACGTCGAGGCGGCTGCACCACTGCATCGGGCAGCGCATTCGGAATGTCGGCGTCAGGCACGCGGGTCTCCCAACGGATCCCAGATCGACCGCGGATCGAACGTCATCGCCGCGGACATCGTCAGTACGACCACCGCACCAAACGCTACGGCCCCCGGGCCGGGAGAGATCGTGGCGAGCGTTTTCATCTGCACCAGCGCGACCAGTATCGTGACCACATAGACGTCCATCATCGACCAGCGGCCGACGAATTCGACGAGGCGATAGAGACGCAGACGCTGCATCGGCTGCCAAGTCGAGCGCCGCCTCGCGGTCACGACCAGCACCGTCATCGCGATCAGTTTGAGCAGCGGCACCGTCACACTGGCAAAGAACACCAGCACCGCGAGCGGCCATGAGCCGCTCGTCCACAGGAACACGACTCCGCTCATGATCGTGTCGTCCTGTGAGCCGAGTATCGAACGGGTCTGCATCACCGGTAGAACGTTCGCTGGGATGTACATGATGGCCGCCGCGATCAACAGTGCCGATGTCCTGGACAAACTGTTCGGTTTGCGGCTGTGCAGGACCGCGGCGCAGCGTGGACAGTGCGCCCGAACACCACGATCCAACGCACGGCTGAGCAAACCGCACGCGTGACAAGTGACGTATCCCGCCTGGGCCGCATTCACGAGAGGCGCTCGATTCGGGCCCACAGCCGAACTGGGTCAAACGAACTTCCGAGCGCCGCGAACACGACCACCAGAGTCGCAAATGCCCACAACGCGATCCCGGGTATGACTTGCGCCATGTGAGCCAGCTTCACCAGCGCGACCAGAATGCCGAGAATGAAGACTTCCACCATGCCCCAGGGTCGCGCAACGCGAAATGCCCGCAACGGAAATTCCACGTAAGGCGGTACGCGACCGAACTGCAGCGGTAGCAGCACGTATAGCATCGCGCCGATCTGAATCACTGGTGACGCGATCACGGTGAGAAACACCAGCGCCGCCACCGGCTGCACATCGTTGCCCCACAGCGTACCGACCGCGTGCCACAACGACGTCGTGATCCGCGTGCCCTGCATCTCGAACACGACGATCGGATTCGCGTTGGCGATCACCAACAACACCGAAGCCGCCAACGCGAGCGCCAGCGGCCGACTCAAGTCGTAGCGCCCGAGCCGATGCAGGCGCGCGCCACATCGCCAACAGCAGATGGATCCTTCGGTGGCATCGTGGAGCGTCTGCGGGATCCGTTGCAGCGCATCACATTCGTGGCACGCGAGCACGGAACGGGCCTTCATAGACGTCAGCGGGACAACTGAATGGCGGTCGACACCGGGGCGAGTGTCTCTCCGTCGCTCAGGAATGTAAACGACGAAGACTGTATCGAAGCTATCATGCGGCACCGAAAACCTCGAATGCATCGTGCCAATCTATCGCGTACTCGAATCGGAGCTCGGTCAACAACGCGTAAAGGAATGGCGTCGCAGCGCGCTTCGAACCATTGGCATGTTGCTCGCGGCGCTGGCTGCTTGCGCAATCGGCTTGACCGTGCTGGACTCGACCGGCGAACCATTACGTATTGGATTGCTCCGGGGAATCTGGAATGCCGCCAACCTCCTTACAACGCTCGGCGACTTCAAGCAGCTCAACCTCAGCCAGCAGGTGTTCATGGTGTTCGCCATGTTCGTCTTCATTTCGATCGCCGGCTTCTCGATATCGAAACTCACCGGACTTCTGTCGAGCGAAGCCGCGCTGAATCACCGAGAGAACCGATTGGCGCAACGCAGTCTCACCAACTTGACGGACCACGTCGTCGTCATCGGCTTCGGCCCGCTGGGACAGTTGGTCGCGGCGCAGTTGCGCGACGCCGGGCGCACCGTAGTCGTGGTCGAACGCGACTCCGACTTCGCATCAAACGCGTCGAGCCAAGGCTATGACGTCGTCGAGGGCGATGCCGGCGCCGGTGAAGGCGTGCTGCGCCACGCAAACATCGCCAACGCCGGTGCGCTGGTGCTGACCATCGAGGAGGCTGATCGCAAACTGGCGATCACGTTGATCGCGCATTCGCAGAATCCATCGCTGCAGATCGTCGCGACCGGACGGAACAGCCAGCGGGCCGAGCTGCTCAAACGTGCCGGTGCGTCCGAAGTGGTGATCGCCGAGGAAATCATCGCCAACGCGCTGATCGGCCGACTCACTCATTGAGCGGCGCGACCGAAGCCCGGATCTCCGTGCATGTCGCTGCAACGCCGGAGATCGCCGGAGAGTATGCCGCGAACGAGGTGATCGCGCGCCTCGAACGCGCTCGCCTGGCGCGCGGATACATGACACTCGGCTGCCCCTCGGGACGCTCGTTGCGCACCACCTATGCCGCACTCGCGCGACTCGCCGCAGCGCGCAATGCCGATCTCGGCGGGCTGCACATTTTCATGATGGATGAATACGTCCAACCCGATGGCCCGCGCTGGGCATTGTGTCCACGCGACGCACACTACAGTTGCCGCCGCTTCGGCGATGCCGAGATCCGCCGGTCGCTCAATGCCAACATCGACACGTCCTTGCAGATGCCTGCGCAAAATCTGCACGTTCCCGATCCGAATGCACCCGATGCGTACGAAACGCTGATCGAGCGCTTTGGCGGCATCGACGTGTTCCTGCTCGCCTCGGGGCGATCCGACGGCCACGTCGCGTTCAATCCGCAGGGTTGCGGGCTGCACGAGCGCACCCGAGTCATCGAACTGTCCGAGGCGACCCGACGCGACAATCTCGATACGTTCCCCGAGTTTCGCACGTTGGCGGAGGTGCCGCGCCATGGTGTGAGTGTCGGGCCGGCAACGATCGCTCACCATTCGCGCGCGGCGCTGTTGATGTTGCTAGGCGCAGGTAAGACCGTCGCACTGCAGCGTGTGGCCTCGCTACACCGCTACGATCCAAGCTGGCCAGCCAGCGTCGTGCTGGAATGCGCCGACGCTCAGATCGTTGCAGACGAGGCGGCCTTACGTTCACCAGCTGTTGCGTAGCTGTCTCAACCGAACGAAGACGTCCTTTGGGGCGGGTGCGTCGGGCAGATCCGGAAACGCTTCACGCAACCGATTGATCACGCTGGCACTGGTCAGGCGGAAAAAAGCATTGATCTGCTTTTCGAGCCCCAACGACGTGACCAGGGGGTGCTCCGGATCGTGGTTCTTCTCGATGTCGGCCAGCAACTGTGCCGCCTTCGCATTGTCCGGCTCGCGGTCGAGCGTGAAACCGAGATTGTTGGCAATGTAGTCGTGGCCCGGATACACGAGCGTGGCGTCCGGCAGCTTGTCGAGCTGCTGCGCGAACGTTTCGTACAACTCCGAAGGATGGCCGCCGTTGTGGCAATTGCCGGCGCCGGCATTGAACAACGTATCGCCGCAGATCAGCGCCGGCGTGTCGGTCTTCGAGACGAGGCAGATGTGGCTCATCGTATGACCGGGCGTATCGAGCGCGAGCAGTTCCACGTTCTTCCCCACTTTTACGACGTCTCCGGCAGAGAGCCCGCGATCGACGCCGTCGATGCGCGCGCCGGCATTCGCATGCGCCAGCAGCTTCGCGCCGGTCGCCTCGATCATCGGTCCATTGCCACCGGTGTGATCGCCGTGTTCATGCGTGTTCACGATCTGTGTGATCGTGTAGCCCTTGTCCCTTGCGCACGCCAGGCACTTGCGATGATCGAGCGGATCGACCGCCAATGCTTCGCCGGTGTCCGGACAAACGATCAGATAATTGAAGTTCCGGTACGCGTTTCCCGTCCAGATTTGTTCGACGATCACGATTGCCTCCTGTTGCAGCGCAGCGCAGCGCTCGACCTGGCCCGACGCGTCGGCCTTGAACAACAGCCGCGTTCAATAGACCCGTTTGAACGGCGACCATACCATGCCGCCATGGACACCTCCGACGACCCATTGCTGCGCACCTGGATCCGCCGAGATCCGGACCGCATGCCGCTCGAACGCGCGGGCCTGGTGTTGGCTGCAATCGGCATCGATCACGGCATCGAGGCGGAAGATGGCCAATGGCGGTTGTGGGTGCCTGCGGAACTCGCGATCCGTGCCAACGCCGAACTCGAGAAATACGCGCAAGAGAATCGCGCGCGGTTCGATCCGCGTCCCCGAGTCATCGAGATCGACAGCGGCTGGAGCGGGGTCGTCGGCTTCCTGTTGATCATCTGGATGCTGCCGTCACTCGAAGGGTCCGCGATATTCGGCTGGCACTGGCGCGACATCGGCGAGATGAACGCAGGACTCGTGATGCAGGGTCAATGGTGGCGCACGATTACGTCGCTCACCTTGCACGCCGATCTCGGCCATCTGATGGGGAACTCGCTGTTCGGCGCGGTATTCGGTCTGTTCGCCGGCCGTCATCTCGGCTCCGGTCTCGGCTGGCTGCTGATACTGGCATGCGGTGCGCTCGGCAACGCGCTCGATGCATCGATCCAGGCAGATGACTTCCGTGCAATCGGCGCATCGACCGCAACGTTCGGCGCGGTGGGATTGGTTGGCGCGTTCGTCTGGCGGCGCGGCTACTATCGGGCGATCGACTGGCGGCGCAGTCTCGCGCCGATCTTTGCCGCGCTCGCGATGCTCGCGTTCACCGGACTGGCCGGGGAGAACACCGACGTCGTCGCGCACCTGATGGGTTTCGCCGCAGGTCTCGGCTGCGGCGCCGTATCGGCCGGATTCGATATCCGGCGGCTCGGCTCCATTTGGCAGCTCTTGTGCGGGGCGTCAGCCATTTCGCTGGTCGCCTCAGCGTGGGCGTTGGCGGGACGCGGTGGCTGATTCGTCAGACGGATACGCGATGCTTACTCGGGCGACGCGACAAGCAGCCTGCGCAACTTCTGCATCGCCTGCGCGGACTGGTCGGCGCACGCCGCAACGTGCGCGTCCATCAGATCGGCTTCGAGTTTCGCGCGCGCGTTCGATTCCTCGACTAGAGGGACTTTTTGCGAAATCTCCGCGTAGCGCGACGCATCGGGCAACTGCGACATATCAACGTCGTAGGGTTTATGTGCCGTGCGGTAGCGCCGGGTTTTGATCGGACCGAGCGCGCGAAGGTCCGCCGGCAACGGCCACAGACTGACGACATCACGCAGATAACGTGTCTGCGTCGTGTTCAACACATCGGAAACCGTCTTGTCGCCCGCGAGGATTGCGCGTGTGTCCGCCCCATTGAGTCGGCGCGACAATGACACCGCGCCGGCCCGGGTTTCACCATGCAGATCGTATTCGCACTTGCCATCCTTCGGCGGAATGTTTGCCGCGAGGTGTGCGCAATCCCGGTTCGCCAGTTTTACCGTCAGATTCGACGTGCTGCCACTGACGCGCAACCGAAGCCGCACGCCTTTGGCAAACATCGCCAGCGAAGCATTGTCGAACAGCCACACGTCAATCGGCCTTCCCCGCGCACGCAACTTGAGCGCAGCCTCGATCGCGCCCGGCTCATCGCACAGACTGATTTGTATTTCCACTCGAGGCCCCGCCGCGGCCTGCGCATGGTTGACCACACAGGTCACCATCAGGACAAGCAAACACGCAAAAAAAAGCCGCGTACGCAATGCGTGTTTTGCGATAGCCAAGCGGCACCTGCGTTTCACGACGTCATTCTGACAGAGCCCGCGCCTTGCAATGCGCACGCTTCTAGGCTCAAATTTCGCGGCTTCCAATCTCAAGCGCGCGGGTAGTCGCCATGTCGCACACGCTGATCGTTCTGCCCGACGACACCGCCAAGCCGATTCTCGACGCGATCAATGGCGCAAAGCGCGCATTGAACATCCGCATGTTCCTGTTCACCGATGAAACGCTGCTCGGCGCCGTCATCGATGCGAAACGCCGCGGCGTGAAAGTCCGCGTGATGTTGAATCCGGCGCGCCGCAATGGTGAGACGGAGAACGAGGCATCGCGAACGCGGTTGACCGACGCGGGCGTGGAGGTGCGCGACAGCAACCCGAAGTTCGCACTGACACACCAGAAGTCGATGGTCGTCGACGACGAGATTGGCTTCGTCGAATCGCTGAACTGGGAACCGAAGGACCTGACCCAGACGCGCGACTACGCGATCGTTACGACGCACGGTCTCGAAACGCGCGAAATGGTTGCCTGCTTCGAAGCCGATTGGGCACACGAGGACTTCACACCGGATCCCGAATCACGACTGATCTGGTGCCCCGACAATGGCCGCCCGCGCGTCGCCGAATTCATCGACGCGTCGAAGAAGTCGCTTTGGGTACAGAACGAACGCTATCAGGACACCGTCATCATCGAACGGCTCGTCCGCGCAGCAACCCGCGGTGTCAAAGTGCATATCCTGACGAAACGGCCGCACTCACTGAAAGCGCACAAGCTGATCGAAGGTGTTGGGGGCCTGCGGATTCTGCAGGACGTCGGCGTGAAAGTGCACACGATGAAGCGCCTGAAGCTGCACGCGAAGATGATGCTCGCCGACGACGAGCGCGCGATCGTCGGTTCCATCAATCTCGCGCCCGGCAGTTTCGACGGGCGTCGTGAACTGGCAATCGAAACCGATCATGCGCACGCGGTCACGCGTCTTCACGAGACCGCGCACCGCGACTGGGAGGCTTCGCACAAGATCGATCTCAGCGACGCCGGGCTACTGAAGGATCTGAAGAAGCGCGACCTCGACCCCGATCAGCTCGTTCTGGACGCGGGGCGCAACAAGAAAAGTAAACACACGTCGTAGACCCGCGGGAGTCGTGCGTGTCGCCCCGCGCATGGCTGGTCGCTCGGGCCGTTGCCACGGCCCGGATGGAGAAGGCAAGTCGCAGGATCCGATGTCCACATCTGCCAGCTCTACCTGATGGGGAGCACTTAGCGGGTGCGTTCCCCGCCCACCGGAGCCGGCTTCAGCCACTGCGCCAATTCGAGAAGCGACTTCGGCTTGCGGCCATGCGAGCGAACAAACGAATCCGTGTCACGCTCGTGGGACATCCGCCATTGGGCTACGGAATCCGGGGGTATCGATTTGGAACGATCTTCGGCAACCATGGCTATGCAGTCCTTCCCTTTCTAATTGTGTCGACAGCGAATCGGTGTCCCAATTTTGCGACGCATTTCTACCGCACATCTCGAGCAAGCGCCAGCGTACCGCGGGACACAACCTCGGGGAGCCTTAGAGCAAACAGCGCCGCGGCCAGCGCGAAACCCGCGGACCACCAGAGGCAGCCCTCCAGCCCGTGGGATTGATACGCCCACCCGGACAAAAGTGTCCCTGCCAGGCGACCACCGGCGTTGGACATGTAGTAAAAGCCGACGTTCATCGACACCTCGTCGGGGTCCGAGTAGGCGAGGACCAGGTAGGAATGCACCGCCGAGTTGATCGCGAATACGACCCCGAACAGAACCAGGCCGCTTATCAGTACGATTGTCGGATCGCCGTGACGCAGAGCCAATGCGATGGCGGCGGGCAACGGCGCCAGCACGAACGCCCAGCCCCAAGCAGTGCTGCCGCCCGGTCCCCGACCCTGGCTACGGCGTATCAGCCGCGGTGCCAGAGCCTGCACGGCGCCGTAGCCGATCACCCACAGTGCGAGGAAGGCCCCGACCTCGGTGAAGCGCCAGCCGAGCACCGAGTACAGGAATACCGGAAGACCCACCACGAACCACGTATCGCGCGAACCGAACAGGAAGAATCGCGATGCGGCAAGCCAATTGATTGCCGGTTGGTTCGAGAACATCTGCATGAGCCTGGGCTTCGATTTCATCTTGCCGAGGCCCGACGGCAGCATCAGAGCCGTGACGACGAGGACGGCCAGCAATACGCCGGCCAAGGTAGCGAGCGAGTTGCGAAATCCGATGATTTGAAGCAGCGCCGCGCCGACAAAGAAGCCCGCCCCTTTCAGCGCATTCTTCGACCCGGTGAGTAAGGCCACCAGTTTGAACAGCTTCGACTCGGCGCCGTCGCCGGCCAGCGTCTTGACGCTGGCTTTGGCCGACATCTTGTTCAGGTCTTTGGCTATTCCAGACAACGCTTGCGCCGCCATCACATACGGCACGGATAGCCAGGCATCCGGCACCGTCAACATCGTCAGCGCAACCACCTGCATGCCCATGCCGATGTGCATCGTCAGATTCAGACCCATTCTCGCGCCCAACCAACCGCCGACCAGATTGGTGACGACGCCGAAGAATTCATAGAACAGAAACAGCATCGCTACCTCGAACGGCGAATAACCTCGGAGATAGAAATACATCACCACCAGCATTCGGATCGCACCGTCGGTGATGGTGAACGCCCAATAGCCGCCGGTGACTACGAGGTAGTTGCGAAGGTTCTCATCCATGCCGGGCTTCAGAGCCCCTCTCCAATCTTGTTGGCGATATCCATCATCCGACACACGTAGGCCCACTCGCTGTCGTACCAGGCATAGATCTTGACCTGCGTACCGTCGACCACCATCGTGGAGAGGGCGTCGACGATCGCAGAGCGCGGATCGCTCAGATAGTCGATCGACACCAGCGGGCGTTCTTCATAGCCGAGGATTCCCTTCAGTTCGCCCTCGGCAGCGTCCTTGAAGTAGCTGTTGACTTCGTCCACCGTCACCCGCCGCGCCGCCTCGAACACGAAATCCGTCAAAGATGCATTCAACAGCGGCACCCGTACGGCATGTCCGTTCAGCTTCCCGGTCAGCTCTGGAAAAATCTTGGCGATGGCTTTCGCAGAGCCTGTTGTCGTCGGAATCAGCGAAAGGCCGCCGGCGCGGGCTCGACGCAGATCCTTATGACCCTTGTCGACGATCGTCTGCGTGTTGGTGGCGTCGTGAATCGTAGTCATGCAGCCGTGCACGATACCGACGCGCTCGTGCATGACCTTGACCACCGGCGCCAGGCAGTTGGTCGTGCAGGATGCCGCTGTAACCACGTGATGCATCTGCGGCTCATAGCAGTGATCGTTGACGCCATAGACGATGTTCAGCGCGCCCTCCGTCGGCGCCGCGACAATCACTTTCCTGACGCCCTGATCCAAGTAACGCTGCAGCATCTCGGGGCGCTTGTGGTGCTTGCCCGTCGACTCGATAACGATGTCGCAGCCGGACCAGTCCGTATCAGCACACGCCACGTTCCGGCTGTAGCCGATCGAGTGGGTATCGATCGATAGCGTCGAAGCGCCTCCGCCACATTCATGCGGCCAGGTGCCGTGCACCGAATCGAATTGCAGCAAGTGGGCCGAGCCTGCACTGTCGCAGGCGATTTCGTTGATGTGGACGAATTCGAAATTCTCTCGGCCCCACGCGGATCTCAATGCCAGCCGACCCATGCGCCCAAAGCCATTGATGCCGATTCGAATGCTCACTGCTCGTGCTTCGCGGTTTATGGGCAACAGGCAAGGCGATTGGCGACTTCGGCGAGCGGCGCACAAACCTCGGGGCGCCCTTCACAACATTCCGCGGTCAAGTACACGAGCAACTCACTCATCGCCTCGTAGTTGGCGCTGTAGATGATCGAACGCCCGTCGCGCCGGCTCTGGATCAATCCGGCGTTGGCGAGGACGTTGAGTTGAGCCGACAGCGTGTTCGGTGTGATCTCGAGACTACGCGCAACGTACCCGGCGGCCATGCCGTGGGGTCCCACCTTGATCAGCAGTCGGAAGACCGCAAGCCGAGAATCTTGCGCGAGCGCAGCGAGGCGCTTGATGGCGACATCCGATTTCATGGATCGATTATTCCAGAAATGATGAATTGATCAACCGCCCTTCAACCATTCGACCCCTTCGAACCAATCATCAAATCGTCAAGGAAGGGGACAAGACGGGCGTCGAAACGCCGTTCACATCGAGATCACCCTTGCTGCCCCCGTGTCGGTAGGACACTCGATCAGCCCATGGCCACGCCGCTAGCCCTCAATGAGATGGAGACGAATTGAGGAACGATCGCGTTCAATACCTCTGCCGGAACGTCCATGGCCGCCGCGTGCCCGCCGATGCCCAGCGTCGCAGCGAGATCCATGCGGCTCCAATCGAGATACCGTTCGCTCAATTCGTAGTCATCGAGGATTTCCGAACGTTCGATGCCGAGCAGATCGAGCAGAACTCCAACCGCAACACAGTCCGGTCCTTTCCGGCGGCGCAATGGATGAGGACCGGCGTCTGCTCATCGGCTATGGCTTGGTGGAGATCGCGTAGTTGGGTGACGTGATCTTCGACAATCCGCCGGTAGGCCGGGATCACCGCTTCCCGAGCAACGGCAGGGTCGCTTGAAGCTGCAACCAAAGTTCGTCCGGCTCGTTGGTCTCGCGCGGGACGCTCGATTTCCCAGAACAAGACCTTCGTCTGGCGCAATAGCAACGGGTTTGTCGGCCAATGTGCGCGTTCGTCGGAAGTGCGTGAACGACCATCTTTGCGTTGATATCAATCATAGGAAGCCAACCGTGGTCGCCCGTCCCAGTCGAACATCAGGTCCTGGAAATGAATAACGGATGACAGTTGCGCCATAGCGATCAATCCCCATTCCGAAACGAATACGCTACCGTTCAGCTCAGGAGGTGCCCAATACAATGAAAGTCAAGAAGGCGACTGCCCGCCAACGCACGATGGCCGATCGAGCCGATATACACGAACTGTATGAAAGGGCTGTGCAAAACGTCGAGCACGAGGTGGAGTTCACGCAGACGACATTTGAGCGTATTCGCGGTCGAAAGGCGTACCGTCTGCGCGAAGACTTCTGCGGCACCGCCAGCGCCTCGTGCCAATGGGTTCGCCAGGGCGAGCAGTTTCAGGCCATCGGTGTGGATATCGATCCGGAGGTCCTCGCCTGGGGGCGCCTCCATCGCGTCAGGCAACTGCCGATAGCCGACCGGACGCGTGTGCAACTACTCCAGTCCGACGTCATGACTGCGGAGACGCCACCGGTCGACCTGATGGTTGCCTTGAATTTCAGCTATTTCATCTTCGATACGCGCGAAAAGCTGCGCGACTATTTCAAGCGAGCCCATGCCGCACTGGTCGACGACGGCATGTTCTTCATCGATCTGTTCGGTGGTCCGGAGGCCCACGAAGAGACCAAGGAAAAGACCAAGCACAAGGGGTTCACCTACATCTGGCATCAGGCAAAGTTTCATCCGGTCACCCACTACATCCGCTGTCATATCCACTTCAGCTTTGGTGACGGCTCAAAGATCAAGAAGGCGTTTACTTACGAATGGCGTTTGTGGTCGGCCCCGGAATTGCGTGAACTTCTGCAGGAGGCGGGGTTCGGCAGTGCCACTGTCTACTGGGAAGGTGAGGACAAGGACGGTGAAGCCAACGGAGAGTTCAAGCCAGAAAAAAAAGGCAACGCGGATCTCGCCTGGATTGCATATATCGTTGCCGAAAAATAGCTGCAGATGCGGTGGGTCACTGCTCTGCGACGACCGCGATAAGGATGAATGCGGGGGTCGCATCGAACTGCGCCGTGTCCGCATCGTTAAGTCCATAAAGCGAGTCACCAAACACGGCGATCGCGAGGACACCGTGGTTATCTTCGTCTTTATTTCCGTGGGCCTCACACGTAGCGGCCATCGCAAGGATGGCCGCGAAAAGAATTGCTGGAACGATTGGTTGTTGTCGCAAGACAGATTCTCCAAGTGGCGAAAGGGATATGGCATCACGTTCGGCCAATACATGGCCGGACGTGGCAACCGGATGGTTGCCCATGCGAAGCATCCTCCGTCTAGATGACGCTACGGTGTCCACACCGCCGCTAACGACCACATTTTGTCGCACACCAACAGATACGTTTGGCGCCCGACAATGGGGTCGCGCGCAGACTTTTGCCGACCTGTCACAGAATTGTCATACAGAGGGGCGACACTGCCCGCCTCGCGATTCGCCGCGAATCGAACAACCAATCCAATGACTAGGAGACACTCATGCGGAGAACAACACTTACCGTGTGTGCGGGCGTGGCGCTTGCCGCAATCGCACCTTTCGTCGCAGCCGAAACCGTCGATGCGAAGTTGCTGGGTATGCTGCGCGACAACGGCTCGATCACTGCGGCGCAGTACGCGGAGTTGAGTGCGGATCTGACGAAAGAGCAGCAGACGAAGGTGTCCACCGAGTCCGTCGACAAGAAGGACTTCGATGACCTGCAGCAGAAGATTGCATGGGCCACCAAGACAGTCGTGTCTGGCGACGTGCGGGTACGGCAGGAGAACATCAGCATCGAGAATCGCGACCCCGAGCGCGCCCAGGACCGCCAGCGCATTCGCGCGCGAATCGGGTTCGTCTCGCAGGTGAATCCAGACGTCGAAGCCGGTGTGCGTATCGCGTCCGGTAACAGCAACGACGCACGTTCGACGAACCAAGATCTCGACAACTACTTTGTCAAGAAGGACTTGTGGCTCGATCGGGCTTATTTGAATTGGCATCCCTCGGATGTGCCGGGCTTGCAGTTGATCGGCGGCAAGATGGCGCAACCCTGGGTCAGCGAAGACCAACTGATCTGGGACGACGACGTCAACCCAGAGGGGCTTGCGTCTCTGTACAGCACCAAATTCGGCGGGATGGAACTGTTCGGATCGACCGGCGCGTTCACCCTGAAAAACAACGTCAACGGCAACGGCAACCAATTCACCGACGACTTGCGCCTGATCTCGGGTCAACTCGGGATGCGCTTCGTCGTCGCAGACAACTTCAAAATCATGGTCGGTGGAAGCTTGTACCACTATCACTTGGATGGCGCGGCCCCGGCCGGTGCCCTCGAAGCCAACGGCAACACCACGACGCAATTCCAATTGTACGAGGGGTTCGGCCAACTCGATGTGAGCGGCCTGCCTGTGCCGCTGACGATCTACGGTCAGTACGTGAAGAATCCCAATGCCAATGGACCGCAGAGCGACGAAGATATGGGTTGGCTGGCCGGCTTGAAGACTAAGATCTGGCTGATCGGCCTCAACTACAACTATCGCAACCTGCAGCGCAACGCGGTGGTCGGCGCCTTCACCGACTCCGACTTCGCGAACGGCACCACAGCTTCGCGCGGTTCCAAGTTTCAAGCCACCTACGAGATCGCGAAGAACTTCACGTTCTCCACGACCTATTTCATGGCCCAGTCAAACGCCGTCACCGCCGTGCCGGGGTCCGACGTCGACACTTGGCAGATCGACATGATCGCGAAGTTCTAGGACGCGCGACTCGACCGGCGGCACGTCGCGCGGCATCATTCCCCGCTCCGTGGCCGCCGGCTTGCCCATGACGGTCCAGCGGGTACCCGATCGAAAACCAGATGGTGACCAGATGGATGGGCCTAGCATGAACGCACCCCTGCGTCCCAACGCCCGCGCATCCATCGACATTGCCGATGAAACGATCAAGGCGGAAGCGCGTTCGCTGAGTTTCTACTATGGTTCCGGCGTCCAGGCGCTCAAACAGGTCGACCTGAGCCTGGCGGAAAGCAAAGTCACCGCGTTGATCGGCCCATCCGGCTGCGGAAAATCGACGCTGCTGCGCTGCTTCAACCGGATGCACGATCTGTATGTAGGCAATCGCTACGACGGCGAACTCATCCTGCATCCGGACGGCGTCAACGTGCTCGATCCGAAGGTCGATCCGATCGAGATGCGGATGCGCATATCGATGGTGTTCCAGCGTCCCAATCCATTTCCCAAATCGATCTACGAGAACGTCGCGTACGGGTTGCGGGTCCGCGGTGTGAAGCGTTCCGGCATGATCGACGAGCAGGTCGAGCGCGCGCTGACCGACGCGGCACTGTGGAGCGAGGTCAAGGACCGGCTGCAGGATCAGGCATCCAATCTGTCCGGCGGCCAGCAGCAGCGCTTGTGCATCGCGCGGGCGCTGGCGGTGGAACCAGAGATTCTGCTGTTCGACGAACCCACGTCCGCGCTCGACCCGATCGCCACCGCCAGTATCGAAGAACTGATCGCGGAACTGCGCAGCCGCGTGACGATCCTGATCGTGACCCACAACATGCAGCAAGCGGCGCGCGTGTCCGACTACACGGCGTTCATGTATCTCGGCGAACTGGTCGAATTCGGCAACGCCGACGACTTCTTCACGAACCCCAAACAGAAACGCACGGAAGACTACATCACGGGGCGATACGGCTGAGATGGCGGAACAGGGCGAATTCAACCAGCATTTCTCGAGCCAGTTCAATCAGGAACTCGCGGATTTGCGCAGCCGTGTGCTCGCGATGGGTCGCGCCGTCGCGCAGCAGATTGCCGATGCGGTCACCGCGCTCGAGAGCCGCAACGAAAACATGGCGCGAGCGGTAATCGGCGCGGACCCGCACATCAACGCGCTCGAGGTCCATCTCGATGAGGAATGCAGCCGCATCATGGCGCGGCGACAGCCGGCAGCGGGCGATCTGCGACTGATATTCGCGGTGATCAAGACCGTCACCGACATCGAGCGCATCGGCGATCAGGCAAAGAGCGTAGCCAAGATGGCGCTCGAAATGGCCGCGGTCGAGCGCGATCCCCGCACCGTGGAGCTGCAACACCTGGGCGACCTGGTCGGCGACATGGTTCAAAAGGCGCTTAGCGCATTTTCTGATATGGACGTCGAACTCGCGCTCGAAGTGGAGCGCGCCGACATTGCCGCGGATATCGAGTACGAGTCGATCATGCGCGAGTTGACCGCTTTGATGACACAGGATTCAAACGCGATCGGCTGGGCGCTGCACCTCGTGTGGGCCGCGCGCGCGCTGGAACGCGCCGGCGATCACGCCAAGAACATCTGCGAATATCTGATCTACATGGTGCAGGGTAAAGACGTGCGTCATGTCAGCATCGAAGACCGCGAGCGGCAGGTGCAGCAGCTTGCCGCGCAATCGCCGGACGCATCCGACACTGATTCAAACGACGTTTGACGGCGCGGGGCACCGCCAACGGACTGTCACGCTGCTGTCATACAAGCCGTATCTAATGTCGCGCTCAACTCGCTGCTACCCTGGAGGTTGCTTAGATGTCGATGGTCATGTCGAGAAATTGGACCGCACGCCTTTGCGCAGTGCTCGTCGGAATCGTGTTCGGATCCCATGCTGTCGCTTCGGATATTTCCGGAGCCGGTGCCACGTTCCCCTATCCGATCTATGCCAAGTGGGCGGAAGCCTACAAGCAGGTATCAGACGTTCGCCTCAACTATCAGTCGATCGGCTCTGGGGGCGGAATCAAGCAGATCCAGGCATCGACTGTCACCTTCGGTGCATCCGATAAACCGCTCACGGAGAAAGAGCTGGCTGCATCGGGGCTCACTCAGTTTCCGATGATCATCGGCGGTGTCGTGCCGGTGGTGAATCTGCCAGGCGTCAAGCCCGGCGAACTCACGCTCGACGGTCCGACCCTCGCGAGCATTTACCTGGGTGAAATCACCAAGTGGAACGATCCACGTGTCCAGCAACTCAATCCGGGTTTGGCGTTGCCGAATAGTGCGATCGCGACCGTGCACCGATCGGACGGCTCGGGCACCAATTTCCTGTTCACCACCTACCTGGCAAGTGTCAGTTCGACGTTCGAAGACGAAGTCGGCGCGGAAACCGCGGTCGAATGGCCCAACGGAATCGGTGCCAAGGGCAACGAAGGGGTTGCCAGCATGACCGGACAAACGACGGGTGCAATCGGTTATGTCGAATACGCATATGCCAAACAGAACAAGATGACGTTCGTGAAGATGAAGAACCACATGGGCAGCGTGGTTGGGCCCGAGATCAAAACGTTCCAGGCCGCCGCGGCCAATGCAGACTGGGCGCACGCGCCGGGCTATTACCTGGTGCTGGTCAACCAGCCTGGCAAGGATAGCTGGCCCATCACCGGCGCAAGTTTCATCTTGATGCACACTCACGCCAAAGTCGGTCCGGATTCGTTGATCGCGCTGAAATTCTTCGCCTGGGCGTACAAGAACGGCGGGGCATTGGCTGAGCAGCTCGATTACGTACCGTTGCCCGCCAACGTCGTCGGCCTCGTCGAGAAATCCTGGTCGAAGATCACGGCTGGCGGAAAGCCGGTCTGGACAGGACGTTAAGTGCAACGCGCTGATCTACACTAGCGCCCGATTGGGCAACAGGGACCTCGCGCTCGATGGAATCGACTCGGCAGATCAGTCCGTTCGGCATCGCGCCGGATCTGACCGATCACTTGCGCCGGCAGGCCGGCATCGAGCGCGTCTTCAAAAACGTTTCCCGAGCGGCAGCGGCCATCGTATTGCTGCTGCTCGGCGGCGTGCTGGTGTCGCTGGTGATCGGCAGCTGGCCGGCACTCGCAGAGTTCAAATGGAACTTCCTGGTCACCGAATCGTGGAATCCGGTTAAGGAACGCTTCGGCGCATTGGCGCCGATCTACGGCACAGTGATCACATCGATCATCGCGATGTCAATTGCGGTACCCATCAGTTTCGGCATCGCGGTCTTCATGACCGAAATCTGTCCGAACCGCCTTCGCTCACCGATCAATACCGCCATCGAGCTGCTGGCCGCGATACCCAGCATCGTCTACGGCATCTGGGGCCTGTTCGTGCTGGGGCCGATCCTGCAGCACACCGTGCAACCCTGGTTGATCGACCACATCGGTCCGTGGCCGATCATCGGCGCGCTGTTTCAAGGTCCACCGTACGGCATAGGCTTGTTTACCGCCGGTCTGGTGCTCGCGGTGATGGTGCTGCCATTCGTCACCGCGGTGATGCGAGAGATCTTCCAGATGACACCGCAACCATTGCGCGAGGCCGCCTACGGTCTGGGTGCCACCCAATGGCAGGTGGTCTGGCACGTGGTGGTGCCATGGTCGCGCCCAGGCGCCGTCGGCGGGTTGATGCTCGGTCTCGGACGCGCGTTGGGTGAAACGATGGCCGTGACGTTCGTGGTCGGCAACGCGCACCGGATTCACGCATCGCTGCTGGCGCCGGGCACCACGATCTCCGCGACGATCGCCAACGAATTCACCGAGGCGTACGGCGAGTTGTATACGTCATCGCTGATCGCGCTCGGACTGATCCTGTTCGTGATCACGTTCCTGATCATCGCGGCGGCACGATTGATGCTGATGCGCCTCGAGCGCGGCAGTGTGAAGCGCGCGTGAGGATGCGGCTTCTATGACTGCGATGACCGCGCAATCGCGTCGCCACCTCAGACGGCGCCGCATCGTCAATTGGGTTGCTCTGTGCGCAACGTTTCTCGCGACCGCGGCGGGCCTGCTGGTCCTGGGTGCGATTCTGTGGACGCTGTTCGCACGCGGGCTGAGCGGCTCGTCACTCGCCGTGTTCACCCAGATGACCCCCGCGCCCGGCAGCGCCGGTGGATTGCTGAACGCGATCGTCGGCAGTGCGATCATGACCGCGATCGGGATTGCGATCGGTACGCCGATCGGACTGCTCGCCGGGACCTATCTCGCCGAGTACAGCGGGACGCGGTTCGCCGCGACCGTCCGCTTCATCAACGATGTGCTGCTGAGCGCACCATCAATCATCATCGGCTTGTTCGTTTACACGGTACTGGTGCTGCCATCCGGCCACTTTTCCGCCATTGCCGGGGCGGTCGCGCTGGCGATCCTTGCGATCCCGGTCACCGTGCGAACGGCCGAAGACATGCTGCGCAGCGTCCCGCAGGACATTCGCGAAGCCTCGGTCGCGCTGGGCGCGCAACCATGGCGGACGATTCTGCGCATTGTGTATCCGGCCGCGCGCAGCGGCTTGATCACCGGCTGCCTGCTGGCGGTGGCGAGAATCTCCGGCGAAACGGCGCCGCTGCTGTTCACGGCGCTCAACAATCAGTTCTGGAGCGTCGATCTGAACGCACCGATCGCCAATCTGCCGACGGTCATCTTTCAGTTCGCCATGAGCCCCTACGAAGACTGGCGGTCGCTGGCCTGGTCAGGGGCGTTGATCATCACGCTGTTCGTGCTGATCCTGAGCATCATCGCGCGGGCGCTGGCGCCATCGACATCGGCGCGAGGCGGACAACCCTGAGCGGGCCACCGTCGACGCGCGCGTTTCCGTTTCGGCTCGAACAAAACAGCAATCGCAGCACCGCCGCCAATCGGGTTTGGCACGAGCATCTCCCGAACAGCGTGCGCGCACGCAGCTGATAGCGGAAGAAATGCGGTCTGGAGAGCCTCTGTCAGACGTTCGACGATCAGAGTCCCGATCGGCGCACGACACTAGCCGGCAGTTCCCAGATGGCAGACAATCCCTCCTTCACGCGCCGCGCAGTCGTCGCGCTCTTCTTTCGAGTCCGGCAGCCGACGCCACGAACCGCCCACGAAGATGGGTCTGAACAGATAGGGAGTGAGCATGAAGAACGAACGCAACTTTTACATCGACGGCAAATGGGTCACGCCGCACAGCAAACAGACACTCGACGTCCTGAACCCGGCCAACGAAGCTGTGATCGGCACGATCACGCTCGGCGATCAGGAAGACGTCAATCGCGCGGTCGCGGCGGCGAAGAAAGCCTTCCAGACGTTCTCCAAGACCACGGTCGAAGAACGCGCCGCGCTGCTCGAGAAGATCATCGCCGCGTATCAGAAGCGCATGCCCGACATCGCAACCACTGTGTCGTCCGAGATGGGCGCGCCACTGTCGTTGGCAAACGCGGCGCAAGCGCCGGCCGGGCTGGGCCACATCGCCTACACGCTGAACGCCATGAAATCATTCAAGTGGGAAGAAGACAAAGGCCGCAACCGCATCGTGCACGAACCGATCGGCGTATGCGCGCTGATTACGCCGTGGAACTGGCCGTTGAACCAGATCGCGGCCAAGGTTGCGCCGGCCATCGCTGCCGGCTGCACCATGGTGCTGAAGCCGACCGAGATTGCACCGTTGAACGCGATCATCTTCGCCGAGGTGATGGACGAGGCCGGTGTACCACCGGGCGTGTTCAACCTCGTCAACGGGGACGGTCCCGGCGTCGGTGTTGCATTGTCCTCGCATCCCGACGTCGACATGGTGTCGTTCACCGGCTCCACGCGCGCGGGTGTATCGGTTGCTCAGAATGCCGCCCCGACCGTCAAGCGGGTGATGCAGGAACTCGGCGGCAAGTCGGCGAACATCCTGCTCGACGACGCCGACTTCCCGAAGGCGGTCGCGCAGGGCATGGGTTCGTGCGTGATGAACAGTGGCCAATCGTGTAACGCACCGACGCGCATGCTGGTGCCGATGAAGCGCATGGACGAAGCTGCGGCAATCGCCAAGGCCACTGCGATGGGCGCGAAAGTGGGCGATCCTTCCAAACCCGATACCACGGTCGGCCCCGTCGTCTCGAAAGTGCAATGGAACAAGATTCAGGGACTCATCAAGAAGGGGATCGAGGAGGGCGCGAAGCTCGAGTGCGGCGGCGAAGGACTGCCCGACGGCTTGAACAATGGCTACTTCGTCAAGCCGACGGTGTTCTCGAATGTCACCAACGACATGACAATTGCGCGCGAAGAGATCTTCGGACCGGTGCTGTCGATCATCGGCTATCAGGACGATGCCGACGCGATCAAGATCGCCAACGACACGCTCTATGGTTTGTCCGGCTATGTGCAATCGTCGGATATCGAACGCGCTCGCAACGTGGCGCGGCAGATTCGCGCCGGCAACATTCATGTCAATGGGGCGGGGGTCGATCCGGCTGCGCCGTTCGGCGGCTACAAGCAGTCCGGCAACGGCCGCGAATTCAGCGAGTGGGGCCTCGAAGAGTTCCTCGAGACCAAGGCCATCCTGGGTTACAACGCGGCCTGATCGATTTGTTCGGCGGGTTTCGATGAACCCGTTCCGCAAATGAAGGCGCGTCCCAGGACGCGCCTTTTGTTTTTTTCTGGGAGGACTCGAATGGATCTGTATGACGCGATGAGCACGCTGCGCGCGGTCCGGCGGCTGCGCCCCGATCCGATTCCGGATGCGGTGCTGGAGCGCGTCTTCACTGCAGCGACCTGGGCACCGACCGGCGGCAACCGCCAACCCTGGCGGATCGTCGCGGTGCGTGATCCACGCAAGAAGCAGATCCTCGAAGATCTGTATCGTCCGTACTGGACGGAATACGTGATCACGTACCGCCAGCATATGGAATCGATGCTTCCCGACGAACAGCGCACGTCGTCGCGCGCTATCGAGGCCGGCAATCACCTCGCACATCACATGCACGAAGTCCCGGTTGTTGCCGTCTTCTGCTTCAATCCGGTCATGATGACGATCACCGACAAAGACCAGGCCCGGCCGTCTGTCGTCGGAGGTGGATCGGTTTATCCCGCCGTACAAAATCTGCTGCTGGCGTGCCGCAACGAAGGACTCGGTTGCGTGCTGACGACGTTGCTGTGTCTCGAGGAACCCAGGGTGCGCGAGTTGCTGGAGTTGCCGGAAGGCTGGTACACGTGCGCACATGTACCGATCGGCTACTCGGTGGGTGGTGGACACGGCCCGTTGGCGCGCAAGCCACTGGATAAAATGGTGTTCACCGATCGTTTCGGCGGCGGACCCGTGTAAAGCACCTGTCTAGATCGGTGTCGGACCTTCCACCTGCACGCGGTGAATCACGCGCGGCGCATCGTCATGGTCATGCACTGCGAAGTGCTGCAGACAGCGGTTGTCCCACATCACGACATCGCCAACTTTCCAGACGTGGCGCGCCTGAAATTCCGGTCGTGTCGCATGACCGTACAGATACTCGAGCAACGGCTTGCTCTCCTGCCGCGACCAGCCGACGAACCGCTGTGTGAACGCGCGACATACGAACAGCGACTTGCGCCCGGTTTCGTCGTGGACGCGGGCGACGGGATGCTCCGCGCGCGGCGCGGCCTGCGCGCTCTCACCGTACACTGCCGCGAGACCTTCGGCAGAATGCACGGCTTTCAGACCATCGACGACATCGCGCAACCCGTCCGACAGCGCATCGTAGGCAAGTTCCTGATTGGCGAACGCTGTGTCACCCCCGATACCCGGTGTTTCGAGCGCATACAGCATCGTCAGCTTCGGCGGCGCCGGGTTATACGTCATATCCGAGTGCCAATGCTGATTGATGTCTCGCGCCCGGCCGCGATTGCGCAACTCGATGACTTCAGGATACGCGTCGAGGCCCGAATACGGATGTCTGACCAGCGCACCCCAACGACACGCGAACGACATCAGATCCTCGGGCGTCAACTGCTGCGCCGGAAACGCGAGCACGTGGTGTTCGCAGAACAGCGCGTTCAGCTTCCGCCACACCGCATCGTCGACACGACGAACGTCGAGGTCTTCGACAATCGCACCGAGCGGTGCGGCCAGGCGACGTACGCGCATGCTGACTCCGATCTACCCGTGTGCGAGCTTACAGCGGCGCGCTCAGGGTGTCAGTCGGTCGCGGTCCCTGGGATACAACGCGGCTTCGCGCACATTGGCCAGTCCGAGAACCGAAGCGGTCAGGCGTTCCAGCCCAATTGCCAGGCCGCCGTGCGGCGGCATGCCGAGTTCAAACATCTTCAGATGGCTTTCGAACGCGGCCGGCTCGATCTGACGAGCGCGTAAAGCCGCTTCGAGGTCGGCGCGCCGGTGCAGGCGCTGCCCACCGGTCGTGATCTCGACGCCGCGAAACAGCAGGTCGAAGCTTTGCGCAGCGCCAGTCGCACCGCGTGGCGCAGAATAGAATGGCCTGCCCGACAACGGAAACCCAACGACGAAAACCGCCGGCACGCCCGTCTCTCGCTCCGCCATCGCGCACAGCCGGCGTTCTGCCTCCGGATCAAGGTCATCGACGAGGTGCGTGGTGCCGTGCGCGCGCGTGAGCCTCGCCAGGCAGGCATCGAACTCCCAGACCGGCGCGTCCATCATCGACGGCAACGGCGCGGCGTTGCGACGACCCAGTGTTTCGCCATGCTGCTCGGTCAGCTTCGCGAACATGGACGTCAACAGTTCCTTCTCGAGCCGGATGACGTCTTCAGCCGAGTCGATGAAACCGAACTCGAGGTCGAGCGAATAGTACTCGGTCAAATGCCGCGCGCTCGCATGCGGCTCCGCGCGGTACACATGGCCTGTCTCGTACACACGTTCGAAGGCGGCGACGCAGTGTTCCTTGTAAAACTGCGGACTCTGCGCAAGGTATGCAAGCCGGTCGAAGTAACGGATCGCAAACACGTTGCTTCCGCCCTCGGTCGCCGAGGCGACGATCTTCGACGTGATGATTTCAGTGAACCCCCGTCCGCGCAGGAAATCTCTGAAGTACGCAAGCAGAGCACCCTGAATGCGGAACACCTCGCCCACCGAGTCGTTGCGCGCGGCGAGCGGGCGGTACTCGAGCCGAGCGTCGCTGCCGACAGCGGAGATGTCGCTCGACGAATTGAACGGTAATCGATTCGACGCGGGGTTCAGCACACGGAGATGCTCGATGTCGATCTCGTAGCCGCCCTTCGCTCGCGCATCGGCGCGGACCGAGCCGATGATCTCGATCGCGTCGTCGACCTTCAAATGCAGTGGGGTCAGCACGTTCGTATCGGCAACGCACTGAACCTTGCCGGTGCTGTCGCGCAAAATGACGAACGTCGTGCTGGCTAGAACACGCAACCGGTATATCCAGCCTCTCAGCACAACGCATCCGCTGAGGTGCGGTTCGATTGCGCCGATCGGGATGCGCACTTCGAATGTATGTTCCTGTTCCATGACAGCTTTCCATGTGGTTGGAAATCTGCTGGAACCGTAAGACGGCGGTGCCATCCAGCTTCCGACGCGAACGTCGGCACTCAATGACGCTGTTTCGTAGCGCTTCCGTCTCATCCTAGTAGGGCCTGCGCTGCAATGTGCTGCGCTTCCGGTTCGGGAGAGCCTCTCGGAGGGGTCTGTCCTCGTCTGCGAGTGCGGCGCATGTTACGCGTCAGGGTGCGACGCCGCAATTTTCGGACGCGCTGCACCTGGCCGAATTCATTGACACTGCACGATACAGCCCGGAAAATGCGCGCCGCTCGACGCCCTGATGCTTGTAGGCGAGGAGCACGTCCCGTTGAAGACAATCGGTTCGAGGTTCTCTCCAAGAGGTTTTCTATGACCCAGAAGGCGTCGATCGTTTCATTGTTCCTGGCCTCTCTGGCCATTGCCGCTACAGCACAAGCCGGAGATGAGGGGCTCTACGTCGGCGGCAGCGTAGGTCAAAGCACGTTCAAGGATTCGGCCCGCGTGAGCGACGGTTTCAATACCCAGAAGATCAGCTTCGACGAGAGCGACACGAGCTACAGACTCTTTGGCGGATACATGCTGCTGCCGTTCCTGGGCGTGGAGACCGGCTACACGAACTTCGGTACGCCCAACAAAACGTACAAGAACACCGCAGTCGGTACCGTCAACGCGAACATCGACGTCGACGGCTGGGACGCATTCGTCGTGGGCAACCTGCCGTTGGGGCCGATCGACGTGTTCGCGAAAGCCGGCGTGTTGTGGGTGAACACCGACTCCAAAATCAGATTCGGCGGCTCGACCGCTGGATCAGGTTCAGACAGCGACCAGGTCGGCGCCTACGGAGTGGGCGCTGCGTTCGGCTTTGGGAACCTGAAAGTTCGCACCGAATACACAACGTACGACGTCTCGAACATCGATGACCTGTACATGCTCTCGGCTGGTTTGACGTATCAGTTCTAGCCGTTCCATTGGCAACACGGCGGGGCGCTCGTCGGCATGACGCCGCAATGAGCGCCGGACCCGTCCGGATGCAGCCGCCGTCATGCGGGCCTCAGATACCGGACATCCGCGACTGCTTCTTGGCCTTCTTCTCGGCGCGCTTTTCCGTCAGGCTCTTTGCAGCCTTCTTCTTGCCTTCCTTCTTGTTCCGATGTTCCTTGCTCACGTCCCTCGCTCCTGGCCGATTTCGATACATGCATGCGGCTTCGCCAACGAAACCGCCCGTCAATCATACTCGCAGCCCATCACGCCGATGAACCGGAGCCATACGCGGATGGCAGTCTAGTGCGCGCTATACTTTGGCGCGCTGCACTCGGCTAGGCATCCTTCTTGCGGTCGAGGAACCTCGACGCCATCGACAGAATTGGCCCGACGCTCGCCAACCCGAGTTGCAGTGGATCAGCCTTCGCCACACGGGAAATGCTCTCACCGATCTGCGTCACCTGGAGCTGCAAATGCGCCAGCTGAGCTTTCAGCTGTGTTGCGTCGTCGGCGAGTTGGGCCAACGCCAACTCGCGCAGTTCGTTTACCATCGCTTCTTCGGCCGTCGGCGTTCGTCGCCGCGCCAGCAGTAACAGAATCAGCGCCAACAGCGCATCGAATCCAGCCATCGCCATCGCAGCCGTTGTTTCCGTGTACGCGGCTGCAATCAAATTGAATGCGCACAGATTAATCAGGCCGAATGCCAATACCGCAGCGACAAACGCGGCGGCAGAAAAGGCGGCGGTTCGCGCAGCCTGCTTGGCGCGAATCCGAATCGCCAGCGCTTCCGTACGCGCTAACAGCGCGAGCCGTTGCAGCAATGCGTCCATTTGGTCCATCCCGATGCGTTAGCGCGGCAGCAGCCGCCCCAGCAGAACGCCGAGCGCGAAGATCGCAATCGCCGTGCCGGCTGGAATGTCCTCGAACTGCTTTTCAATCAAATCGACGAAGCCATCGAACTGCTCCTTGATCTTGTCCACCGTTTCGGATTCGAGGCCCAACGGACCCGAATGCGACGAATCGACGCCGCTTTCCGCCGAGTTATCGGACGGTGCACCTGAGTCAGGCGGCAACTGCTTAGTCAGCGCATCGATCTGGCTGCGAAGCGCTTCGATTTCGTTCATCAAGTCGGCGGCCATCACGTACTCATGGGGGTCGATCAGGCTCTTATAGATGATGCGGACGCGGCCCGCCAGTCCCACGAAGACGATCTCCTGTGGCGGGGTCAAGTCGCTCTGACCCCACCTTTGTACCCTATCCGCCGGACAAGGCCTGCAGGATCATCACTTCGTCGTCGGGTCCGAGTACATGATCGAGTTCCGCGATGGCGTCGCGATTGACGAATACCCGCACGTGCGGCCGCAGCGCATCGGCTTCGTTGACGATTCGAAAGCGCATGCCCGGATAGCGCAGATCCAGATCGACGAGCAGTGCGGCGACCGTCCCGCCATGCGCCTCCACGACGCGCGCGCCGGCGGTGTAGGACTGCAGCACCGATGGAATGCCTACCTTCATGTCACGCCATCGTCAGTGCGCGAATACCGCCGCTTCGAGTGAGTAGATGTGCGGCAGGTGGGCGGCGAGACACTGCCAGTTTTCGCCCTCATCGATGCTCCCCCATACTTCGCCGTTCGTGGTACCGAAATAGACGCCGACCAGCGGCTGCGCATCGATTGCCAGCGACTGACGCAGCACCGTGTACCACGCCCGTTCCGGCAATCCGCGGTCCAGGCGCGTCCAACTCTCACCGCGGTCACGGGTGCGATACACCGCCGGCCTACCCCCGGGACAGGTGCGCGGCCACACATCGGTTCCGTCCATCGGAAACACCCAGAATGTATCCGGATCACGGGGGTGCAGGCCGATTGCAAAACCGATGTCGCCGATGTCGCGCGGCATGTTGTCGCCGATACGAACCCAGCGCGCCTCCGGACGATGCATCCGGTAGATCCCGCAATGGTTCTGTTGCAACAACAGATCCGGTGCAAGCGGATGCAACGTCATGCAGTGCGGATCGTAGCCGTACTCCGGATGCGGATCAGGACCGATCGGAGACACCATTCCCGTATTGAGCAAATGCCAGCTCGCACCTTGATCGGTGGATTCGAACACGCCGGCGGAACCGGTACCGAAATACATGTGCCGCGCATCGCGCGGGTCGATCAGAATCGAATGGATCGGCGAACCGTCGGGATTACGCTGCTGCATATCGCCGGTCCATTCGATCCATTTCGGATGATCGTTCCAACCCGCTACGCCCTGCCATGTGACACCGCCGTCTTCCGATCTGAACAGACCCTCAGGCGACGTGCCCGCGTACCAGACACCTGGCTCACTGGCGTGGCCGGGTGTCAACCAGAAGACTTGCTCGACGCTCGTTGAGCGGCGCGAATCGTTCGGCTTCGAGAATGCCGGCGGCTTCGCCGACTCCAGCCATGTCGTGCCGAAGTCGGTTGAGCGAAACACCGTCGGTCCGAGGTGACCCGTGCGCAATGCCAGCAATACCGTACGACCGTCTCGAGGATCCACCACCGCGTGATGCACGATGTGACCGAGAAACACCGGTCCGCTCAGCGAAAATCGGTCGCGTTGCGCGGAAGCCGTCAGGAAGAATGCACCCTTTTTCGTACCGACGAGCAACGTCAGGCCGTCGAGTATCGCCGTGGCACGATGGTCGGACTGACTCAGCGGTTCGAACGCTCGCGAGCCGGGCGGGACGGGTTGTTCGCTCATCGTGCAACGACCTCAATCAGACCGATTGCGAAGCGCGGTGGCAGCACTCGTGATGCGCTTACCAAGCACTTGTGCCGGCGCAGCACCAGTGTAGTGCGCCGGCATTCACGGGGCCACAGATTGTATTTTCGATCGTACGCGACGATCTCGAGCCGCGTATGGCAAGCTGAACGGGTGACGGCGCAAAGCGCTTATCGACGAAACAGCGGGTGCATTTCCCGGGTCAGGTTCCCTTGCGTTGCTTCGCCGCAACCGCATTCGCTACGCTCGCAGCACCTTGCCGCGCGGCCCCGGCCGTCAGTGCTCCGAGCAGAACCAGGCCGGCGGCACACGCGAGCATCGTCATGCGTGGGTCGGTCAGACTCACCATCCACGCCGACACCGTCACCGCGATCAACAGCGTCAGCCGCATCAGAAAGTCCCGCAGACTGAACACCCGCGCGCGATGAGCGAGGTCGGTCTCCTCCTGTAGAACCGTCTCCGTCAGAACCAGCGCCGGCGCGGCGAACAGTCCCAGCAACAGGGCCGAGCCGACAAATACCGCGAACAGCCGGCTCAGCGCGAACATCGCCAGTGCGCACCCTGCGAGCATCAAGCCTACCCCAAGCACTCTCGCCCGTGGCAACCGTTTGCCGCGCGTATTGATCCACCAGGTGCCGATACCGCTACCGACGCCGATCGCAAACAGCAATCCCCCCAGGCGCGACATGCCCGGCGCGCTCGCCATTGCCTGGATGTGCTGGTTGCCCGCGACGTGCAACACGCCACCGGCAAACCACACCGCCGCGAGCGCTATCAGTCCCATGCCAACGGACCCACTACGGCGCACGACACCCCAGCCCGCACCGACCTCGTCGAGGTAGCCACGCACGCTGACCCGCGTAGACCGCGCATGATGCGCATCGGCGCGATACACGATCATCGTCAGACCAACCACCGATATCAGATAGCTCGCGGCATCCAACCGCATCGCGAGTGCCCAGCCCCAGCGATCGATGATGTAGCCGCCAGCCAACGCACCAATCGCCGTCGCAATAATGCCGGCACCTGCCAGCAAGGAGTTCGCGGCCAAAAGCTGGTCGACGCGCACGACCTCGGGCAGCAGCGCGCTCTTGGCAGGCAGAAACACGACGTTCACGGTGAACAGCAGGAACACCAACACGAACACGACATCCGCCGAATGCGTGAGATGGAATAGTATCGGCACCAACATTACCAATAGGGCGCGCAAGGCATCACTGACCGCGAGAACGTGCTTTAGATTGTGTCGATCTACCCAGGCTCCGGTGAACGGCGCGAACAACAGCACCGGCGCAACGACAACATTTGCAAACAGTGCCAGCAGCGCTGCGTAGCTCGCGCTCGCGTCGGTCTTGCTGTGCTCGTAAAGCAGACCCGCAAGCGCCAGGTAAGTGAATCGATCACCTGTGATGGAGAAGATCTGACCCCACCACAACGATGCGAAGCTGCGTTGCCTGAGCAACGAGCGGCTCGCTGAACCGTTCGTCAATGGCTCTCCGAACGGTTGTTCAACTGGGTCCGCTCACGCCGCTGAGCGAGTTGCCGAATCCGTATCGGCATCCGCATCGGCCGGCACGCTGGCCGAATGGGCCAGCAGCGATTGGTACACAGTCTCGATCTGATCGGTGACGCGCGGCCATGCGAATTCGAGCGCGCTCTTGCGGCCGTTGATACTCAGCGTGGTACGCCGATCGTCGTTCTGAACCAGGCCGCAGAGAGCCCGCGCCAGCGAATCGACATTTCCTGGTTCATGCAGCACGCCGTTGCAGCCTGGAACAACCACCGAGCGATAGCCCGGAATGTCCGAACACACCACCGGGCGCCCGGACGCCATCGCCTCGAGCAGCACGATGCCGAAGCTTTCGTTGCCGGTCGCCGGAGATACGAAGATGTCGGCAGTCGCATACCAACGCGGAAGATCGCGCGCCGGCACTGCGCCGACGAAGGTCACGTGTTCGCGCATATCGGTGCGAACACGGGCTTCGAGCTTTCGCCGCAGATAGGAGTCGCCAACGATCAGAAAACGCGCCCGACCACGGGTTTTTTCCACCACCTGCGGAATCGCGGCAATCAGATGATTGACGCCTTTGCGCGGATCGAGCCGGCCGACGAAAACGATGTTGACTTTGTCGGCCGACCTCCACTCATCGAACGGTTCGTTGTCGGGATGAAATCGTTCGACATCGACCCCATTGGGAATCAACCGATAAGTCCCGCCAAAGTAATGCTCGGCGCATTCCTGCGCGGTTGGCGATACCGCGATGCGCGCGTCGAGCCGCTGCATGCGGCGTGCGAGCGCGCCGCGAAACATCTCCTGCAGTCGATTGCGGCCCGTCATGTGAAACGTGCCGACCTGCGGACACTCTGCCGCCGCCACCGCGAGCAACGGCAGACTCGGCGCGGCCGGGCAATGCGTGTGGATCACATCGAAGGCATGGCGGCGGAACAAGGTCTCGAGTTGCCGTTTGAGACGCCAGCCTATCGTGTAATCGACGTACGCACGGTTGTACGGAATCAGCACATTGCGACCAATGCGTTCAACCGGGAGACCCTCATCGCGCTCGTCGTTAAAACGACTGGTGATCACCCTGACATCGTGACCCCGCCGCGCAAGTTCGGTTGCGGTCGCGTGGACGTGCTCTGTGACACCGCCGAAGCGCGGATAGTACGACTGCGTGACGATGCCGATTTTCACGCGGCGATCTCACGCTCGTCGGCATCGGCGGCAGCGCTATGCGGTGAATCCGCCGCATCTCCCCAGAACGACCGGAAGATACACCACTGCTCGATGTTCTCGCGGATCTGCCGTTGAGTGGCGGCGGCGATCGCGCCGTTCAAGGTATCCGCGCTGTCGTACCGTTCGGGATCGAGCATCGGTTCGAGCACGAGGCGAAATCTGCCCGGTGCGAGGCGTCGGCAATAGCCGCTGACAACCGGGGCGCCGGTCCGCTTCGATAACACGCCCGGCCCCGCCGGCCAGCGCACCTCTCGATCGAAGAACGAAATCTCGGTGCCCTGGCCGAAAATGTCACCATCGACCATCAGCGCGAGCAGATCGTTGCGCGACAACGCGCGCCAGAGTTTGCGGTAACCGTCTTCCGGCCGAATCGTATGCACGGCGAGTTCGCTCTTCGCATCCCGTACTGCCGGCGCGAGCCAGCGGCCGAGCTGCACGCCGGCCACCGCGTGTACCTGGTGACCGAGGTGAGCGAGTACCACTGCGCCCAATTCCCAATTGCCGATATGACTCGACGTGATGATGACGCCTTTGCCGCGCGCCAGCGCATCGAGCACGTTCTGATGACCTTCGATCTCGACACTCTGAAGCAGCTGCTCGCGCTCCAGGCGAGGCAGCCGAAAGAACTCGAACAACATACAGTTGTAGCTCGCCATCACTTTCAACGCAGCGCGCATGCGTTCGCGGCGCGAGCTGCCCGGCAGAATCGTCGCAAGATTGACCAGCACGGCGTGCCGGCGGCGCGGAAAAAACCACAAATGCGCCCGCGCAAGACCACGCGCAACGGCATACCCAGTACGATTCGGGATCGCAGCAGTCAGGGCGGAAAGACATGCGAGAAGAAGTCGAGACACTGCCGTCCTCAGTTGCTTCGATTTGGCGAGATGGGTTTATGCAGAAGAGCCGCAATTGTCGCCCAACTCGACCGCCGAATGCGAGTCGGGGGCGCCACGTACTCCATCCGTTGGCGCCGGCTCTGGCACTACGGCTCAGGCCGCCTGCGGCCGCCGATGTCGAACCTGCATCGTCTTGATGCTGTTGAGGAAGTTCGTCCGCATGCGGGTGATGCCGCCGGTCACCTCGATATGGGGATAACGCGCGAGCATTGCTTCGAGCAGCACGGTCAGTTGAATCTCGGCCAGGCGCCAGCCGATGCACAAATGTTGCCCATAGCCAAAAGACAGATGGCGCGGGCCGCCACGGCTGACGTTGAACGTGAATGGATCGGCCCACTTTTCTTCGTCGCGATTGCCCGACATGTACCACAAC
Organism: uncultured Gammaproteobacteria bacterium; assembly: GCA_963812255.1. GTDB lineage: Bacteria > Pseudomonadota > Gammaproteobacteria > Pseudomonadales > Azotimanducaceae > DATJGR01. The sequence goes on from CAWEUM010000005.1 coordinate 1,858,283, forward strand.
GCAACTTTGTCGCCTTTTTTGATCGTGACGCCGCGCAGGGTGTAGTCCTCGACCGCGGTGCGGCGCATGTAGATCACCGGATGCACCCAGCGGATGATCTCATCGACCGCACCGCCTATCAGCGATGGGTCGTCGATGAGTTTTTGCCGCTCGGAGGGAAACTGTGACAACGCCAGCGTTCCGCCCGAAATTGAATTGCGCGTCGTCTCGTTACCTGCAACGACGAGCAAGATAAATGCGGACAGGTAATCGGGCACGCTCATCGGCTCGCCGTTGACCTCGGTATTGACGAGCATCGTGATCAGATCGTCACCCGGCTGCGACTTGCGTGCTGCGTACAACTGCATCGCATAAACCGCGAGGTCCATGAACGCCTGGGCGACGTGCTCGCGGGATACGGCAATGTCGGGATCCTCACCACCGATGATGATGTTCGACCACTGGAATAGCTTGTGCCGGTCTTCCTGTGGCACGCCGAACAGTTCCGCAAGCATCTGTACGGGAAGTTCCGCCGCAACGCTCGAGATGAACTCGCACTCGGACTGGTTCGCGATCGCATCGAGGATTGCGTGGGCCCGCTCGCGAATGCGGGGCGTGAGCGCATCCAGGCGTTGCGGCGTGAAACCTGGTGCCACCATCCGCCGATGCTGCACATGTTCCGGCGGATCCATCATGATCATGCTGCGACCATTCTCGAATTGCGAGAACCGCGCATCGCGCTCCGACAATTGTTCGACCGTCAGTCCCTGCCGCGTCGCAATCATCGTCGCATCAGGCAAAGTGATGCCTCCGAGGCGCGCGTCGGAGCTGAAAATCTGTGGCAACTTCGAGATGGCGTGAATGTCGTCGTACTTCGTGATCGACCAGAATCCCGGCCCATTCCACGGCTCTTCACACCACGCCACCGGCTCTTCACGGCGCAATTGCGTGAAGATCGCGTGCGGTTTCGCGAGATCCTGGAACGTTTCGGGATACGAAAGGGAAATACGATCCTGCTGGCTGATGGACATGTATGTATGGCCTTTGTCGTAACGGACGCGGCGTCCGGGTTTTATTGGAGCGCGACCGCAACGCCGTGCGCCACTTCCATCGAGCCGTCCCACACCATCGCGCAGGCAACGTACAGGATCGTGATCAGGCCAACGTATGCAATCCAGTGATAACGCTGCAGCCAGCGAGCCAGCACCGTCGCGCAGAATCCCATGAACGCAATCGACAACGTCAGCCCGAACACCAGTACCCAGGTGTGATCCCGCGCCACGCCCGCGACCGCCAGGACATTGTCGAGCGACATCGAAATATCGGCCACGACAATCTGCACGATGGCGCGCCCGACGGTTTTGGTCGGCGCCGATCCCGCTCCGCTGTAGATACCGGCGGGACTCAGTTCCATTGCGCGAACCGCCTCGATCTCGCGCCAGAGCTTCCAGCAGACCCACAATAGCAACAGCCCGCCGGCGAGCATCAAACCGACGATCTGCATCAGATGAACCGTCGCGACCGCGAAAATGACGCGCACGACGGTTGCAGCGCCGATGCCCATCATCAGCAGTTGGGCACGTTGTTTGGACGGGAAACTGGCCACCACCATCGCGATCACGATCGCGTTGTCGCCGGCAAGCACGAGGTCGACCAGAATGACCTGAAAGAACGCCGACAGCTCCGAAATCCAGCTCACACGCGACCTCGAGCGACTTTGTGGGTCGCTTGCCGGACAGTTCGGCTGTCACGTGCCGTTGCGTGGCGCTGGCGTTGCATCTCACTCCGCCCCTCGGAAGAATGCCTGATCGAATATCCATATTCCTTCGGGTTGGGTCAATAGGTAACACCGTATGGATACCGCAATGTCCCGTCAGAAATGACTGACAGCCACACACGCCGCGTTTTTGCGGCGCGTCAGCGGCCGTTGAGCGGTGCCACCACCTCTTGCGCGAACCGTTCAATCTGCCCCGGATCCTGCCCCTGGATCACCACGTAGCTGATCCCGGTCTGTTCGCGACGATGTTCCAATGTATCGCGCAATTCGGTGCCGGATCCGATCAGAAACAGCGGACTGCCGCCGATTTGATCCGGCGGCATGCCGGTACTGGCTGCCACCATTTCGCGGATCGGCTGCGGGTCGTCGGTGACGGCCGCGGCGAACACCAGCGCGCTGAGTTCCAGCGAGTCTGGATCACGCCCCGCCGCCAGCGCCGCGGCGCGCACCCAACCGATCTTATGACGGATCGACTCGGGGGTGATGTCGCGCGCTGTCTCGGCTGTGATGCGTCCCTCCGGGATCTTCGGATTGATGCCGACTATGTTCGCGTGGCGCCCGGCCACCGACAGCAACTTCTCGCCGCCGCCGCCGATCAGAATCGGCGGTGGCACGCCGCCGGGTAACGCGATCTTCAGCGGCACGTCTTTGACGCGATAGTGCGCGCCCGAGAAAGTGGTCTTCTTGTTTGCCCACATCGACTCGATGATCGTCAACGCCTCCTCGAGGCGCTCGATGCGCACGCTCGGCTTGTCGTAGCGCATGCCCGACCATTCATAGTCCTCCGCCATCCAACCCGCGCCGATGCCGAATTCGTGTCGTCCACCCGACATCACCTGCAACGTCGCTGCCTGACGTGCATAGACGACCGGATGTCGATAGTCGACGCCGTACACCAGCGTGCCCACACGCAGCGTTCGCGTGACGGCTGCAACACCCCCGAGCATGGTCGTTGGGTCCCACAGCGACGCGGTGAAGTGATCCGGGACGAACAGCGTGGAAAACCCCAGCCCCTCGATCCGACGTACCCGGTCGGTCCACTCGGTGGCCGGCAGGTTCGACAGCTGGATGCCGAAACGAAACGCGTGCGTGGCCATGCGTTTTCCTCAGCCGAGGAACAACGACTCGAGAAATGGATTCAAAAATATACCGTGGCGATCGAGCGACGCGCGGATCGACTGGAACCGTTCGAACAGCGGATAGGTGAGCGCGAGTTCCTCAGCATCCATACTATGCAGCTTGCCCCAGCGTGGGCATCCGCCATGGTTGCGGAAGATCGCCTCCGCCGGATCGAACAGCGCCCGATAGTCGCGCTCGGCTCCTTGATGAACGGAAATCGTCACGGTTTCGCGTTGAAACGCCGGGCTCAGCATCGCATCGTCGGCGGCCAGCGTACGGAACTCGAGCGGCCATGCCAGCCTCGGATGATCCTTCGACAGCCACGCGCGCAACTCCTCGAAACACTGCCAGCCGCGCCCGAACGGTATCGAATATTCCATCTCGTTGAACTTGATGTCGCGATCGCTGGGGAAAGTCTCGTACGCCGGCGCCATGTATTCGTTCTCATCGATGCGCATCGGTGGCGCGTCGCTCTTGTTCAAGGTCTTCATCTGACACAGCCCATCTCGCGCAGCCCAGAAAAACTCGAAATGGCGGTTGGTATCGATCAACTGTGGAAGCCGCTGGCATCGATGCGCCTGAACTCACCATCGGCCGTGACGATCGACGCGCCGATGAGATAGCTCGACAGGTTCCGCAGCGTGCGGCCGGTGCCGTGTGTGCCGGTAGACAGCGCGCCGGCAAGCGATTGCCGATCGATGTCACCCTGCTCTGGCAGCGACGTGCCGTGCGCCCACAGCAGCGGCCCGAGATCATACAGTTTGGTACCTGCTGCAATCGTAGCTGTGCCGGCGCCGCGGTCGACCGATGGCACACCGGCCAGCCGATCGAGCGACACGATCGCGTCGTCGGTCCAGAACGCCACGAACGAATGGGAACTGCCGACACACCGAACGTGCTGGTGATCTGTCGCGGCTCGACGCACCAGCGCAATGACGTCGGCGACCAGTTCTGCCACTCGATAGTCTCGTTGGGACTGTCGAGGTCAGACACTGGGACCGTCCTCGTCGTCCGCGATCCAGCTGCCGTGAAAGCCGTACGGAACGCGCGCGGGTAGATGCACCGTCGCGACCGCACCCCTCGAGAGATCCTGCGCGTCGAGGATCGCGAGTTCACTCTTCTGCGTGGCGGCGTCGAACACGAACGTCATCAGGTAGCCGTCGTCCTCGGCTTTCGCCCCGTCGCGCGCTACAAAGTACGCCTCTGCGCCCTGGCGTCCGGCGCCGAATGCAAATGTCGCGGACGTACCGGCGGTGAGGTCGTGTTTGATGATCGACGGAAAGCCGCCGGCCTCGACCGCGACGCTGTAGCCGAATCGATACGGTTTCGTCGAGCGGCTCGGATTGCAGCGCGGAAATTCCTGCGCCCGGTCGTCGATGCGTTCTTCGTTCACGCGGCGCGTCTTCGGGTCGATCGTCCAGCGATCGAGCGTTGCGAGGCTGTCACCGAACGGGCCTGTGTGATCGCGTTCGAACATCCGCTGATAGCGACACAGATCGATGACCACGTGGCCTTCGGCGTCTTCGTACGCGTTCATCGGATGGAACACGTAACAGGCCCCGACCTCGATCCAGAGGATATCGTGCGCTTCGCCGTTGCGCGGTAGCAGGCCGACGCGCGGTTGATAGTCGTTGTTCCAGGCGAACGGGAAACGCGATCCCGCTTTGGCCATCTCGAAACTGACCGTCACCGGCAGGTCGTAAATGACCACATAGTTCTGGGTGAGGCTCATGTCGTGCACCATCGGCATGCCGGGCACGGCAATGTTCACGGTGCGCGCGACGCGTCCGTCGCGACCAACACACACGTATTGCAGGTGATCGCCCCAATCCGGCCAGTGATAACACATGGCATGCAGCTCGCCGGTATCCGGATCGACCTTCGGATGCGCGCTGAATCCCCGATCGGTGAGGGTGCCGAAGAACGCATTGACACCCAGCGTGTCGAGTTCCTGCGTCAATTCCACCGGCGGTGAGCCCGCTTCGACCAGTGCCCACGTGCGTGAAGCGTGGCCGATCACATGGGTGTTGTTGGCGCCGCCCAGCTCACGCCCCGCGAGGTCTTCGCCGAGCGCCTCGACGACGCTCTCGCTGCGTACCCAGCGATTGCGGTACCACTGCGCGCGTCCGTTGCCGAGTCGCACGCCGTGCACCATGCCGTCACCGGTGAACCAGTGGTGTGTTGCGACGTCGATCGGACCGAGCGGATTCGGTCCGTTGCGCAGATAGCGCCCGTTCAGTTCCGCTGGAATCGTCCCTGTCACGCGCAGATTCGACGTCGTGATCTCCTCTGCCACCGGGCCGAAGTTGTCGATCAGATAGCGATTGGCTTGCATTGAAGGCATCTCCTGATGGCGGTTCGGCGCGGGACTACGCCACACGATTGTGGACCATGTGCGCGGACATGTGGAGGCACATGGCTACGGTTCACGGTGGAGGGAGATGTTTGTGTGTTGCGCCAGACACGCCGCATGGTCGATCCGCCCCACCTCAATCACGAAACCCCGATTGTTCAGCGGCGTGCGACGAGATCACAGCGGCGATCGGCACACCGTCTCGACCCTTCGTCTCCGTGCTCCAGCAACGGTTCGAGTTGCGGCATCAGCAGTCCCAATACGCGCACCGGCAGACTGCTGGTGAACTGATACTGCGCCGCGTCCGCGCCGGGAACGAACGCGGTGATATTGCCGAAGAAGCGATCATCGATCATGAACACGAACGTCGCGGCCCGGTCGACCGCGCGTGACTCGAGCAGGTGTCCGTTCGCGGCGAACAGTTTGATGCGGCGATCACCGGTGCCGGTCTTGCCACCCACGACATGCGTGATGCCATTGAGAGAAAGCTTCGGCTTCAATGCAATGGCTGTGCCGCGATCCACGACGTTCACCAACGCCGCACGCACCACCTCGGCGATGTCCGGCGACAGTACCCGTTCACCGCTCGATTCGTCGCGCACCAGATGCGTTTCATACGGCGTGTTGACCGCGAATTGCAGCTCGTCGATCAGTACGCTCGGATAGCGCACGCCGTCATTGGCGATGATGCCCATCAACTCGGCCAACGCGCTGGGCCGGTCGCCCGATGCGCCGAGTGCCGTCGCAAGCGACGGAGTCAACGACGCGAACGGATAACCCAGCCGTTGCCAACGATCGTGAATCTCGAGGAATGCATCGCTCTCTAACAGCTGTGCAATGCGGCGATTCTGGTCACGCTGCCGGCGCCCGTTCAACAGCCAGCCGTAGACACTCTGTCGTGTTTGCGCGCTGGCATCGAGTACTTCACGCAACGAAGCATCAGGATGCGCGCCGAGATACGCCACCAGCCACAACTCGAGGGGATGCACGCGCGCGAGATATCCGCGGTCGTTCAACGAAAATCGTTCGGCCGAATACTTGTCATAGAGTTTCACTACCTCTTCGTACGAGCGTTCGTCCGAGCGGGCAAACGAAGCGGGCGCGTGCTCGGCAAGCAATGTAGCCAGCACCCGGGGCGGCGCGTCGGGGCGTACCGAGCGGACAATCGTCGCGATCCGCCGCGGCGATGTGCCGGCATCGCCCAACGCAAGTTCGAGCGCAGCGTCCGTTGTGGTGCCAGCGTACTTGCGATAGAACCTGCGAATGAACTGACGCCCCTCGGTATCGGCGAAGCGCGCCAGATATCGCGCACGATCTGGATTGCCCGGGTCTTCGAGCAGCGCCATGGCGTCCGACGTCGATTGCCCGGTAGTGGGTTGATACGTCAGATGATCGGCGATTTCGCGCATCAGCCGCACGAACACCAGATTCACGGAATTTTGCAGCGCGTGCTCGATGCTGATGACGCGGTCGTCATCGCCGTGATCGAAATTCGAGAAACGCTGCGTGCCGCTGCCGGTGATGAACGTTTGATACGGACTCGCGGAGTATTTGCGCTGCATCGCAGCGTCGAGCATGGACCGCAGGCCCGCGCCCGGATGTTCGATCAGGTAGGCCACCACCCAGGCCGACAAGCGGTCCTTCTCCGGCAGCCGTAACGCGCGCAGTTGCTGCGGGGACATCGCGACGTAACGCGCCCGGGTGTCCGCGATCAACTCGAGATAGGTCACCAACGTGCGCAGTTTCGCCGTTGAGCCGAGATCGATGCGCGCGCCGGTGTTGATGTCGAACGGCTGATCGAGACTGTCGGTGTTGACGCGAATCAAATTGCCGTGCCCACTGCGTTCGTAAAGCGTGAAGCTGTAGATCACCTTGGTGGGATCGCCGGCACCGAGCAGATGATTGCCGAGCAAACCGAGTTCCCGCAAGTCCGCGGGATTCTTCAAACGGTTGAGCGTCGCGGCAATCGAATCCTGAATGGATGCATCGATCGTCGTACGTGCGCTCATGTCGTTTCGGTCGAGCGCATAGAGACCGTCTGCGTCGATGAGCTTCGCCAGTTGCACGCGCGCGAGCGTCACGTCTTTCCGCGCGATGAAGTTTGTGGCTACCGCGGTGCGTGACTGGCCATCGCCGAGCATCGTCAGCGGCTGTTCGATCGCTGCTTCGCGCAAAGCGGGCGAGATGACGCCCTCAGCGGCCAATACCCGCAGGTAGCTGTTGGTCAGCACTTCGAGTGCCGCGGGACTCTGGCCGAGATAGTACGAAGGCCGGCGCACCGCAACGAGCAGGCTCAGCGCTCGCTTGTACGCCAGGGCTGCGCCTTCCGGATCGGTTTCGGCAGCCATCAGGCGGTCGTTGGCGAGATCGAAATCGGCACCGTACCAGGCGTGCATCCCATCGCCGAGACCAATGACCTCGCCCTGCTCGGATCGACCCGCCAACGGCAACGAATTGATGTAATCGCTAACCAGACCGCGTCGCGTCTTCCGGTTGTCGACACCGTCGCGGTAGATTCGGACGCTGGCCGACGCCATCTGACGCAGCTTGTCGTCAACCGATTCGGTACGTCCTCCGGGAGAGTGCCGGAATTTCTCGAGCTGCGTGGCCAGCGTGCTGCCCCCGATCACCGCATCGTCAACGCCGGCGTAGCTGAGCAGCCGCAGACCCACTGCCTTCGACAGGCGACCCCAAGCGATGACCGGATTACGGTTCCACCGGCCATCGAGCAGGTCGCGGTCCTCGATGAACAGCAAGCTCGCGACGACGACCGGCGGAATCGAATCGAACGCGTCGTACACGCGATGCGGATACTGCGCGCCGTACATCGTATTTCCGGACCGGTCCAGCACCGTCAGCCCGGCCTGCGCCTTTTCCGGATAGATCACATCCAGGCCGTGCGCCGCGAGGCCGCGCAGCTGCGACGACGGTCTAGCTTGATCCGCAACCACGAAGCCCACCGAACGCAGCCGTGTAACACGGTCCGGCAACTGCGTATAGCCGAGACGCAGATCATATGGACCCGCATCCGGCTCGACCGATGTCGGACCCGGTCCCGGCGCGAGTTCGAAATGCAGTGGCCGCGCGACCCGCGCCCACCACTCGGCCTGCACCGATGAGTAACGCAGTTCGTGCGATGCCATGACCAACAGCGCAATCACCGCGCAGAACGACAACAACTGGCGGTCGGTGAATCGCGGTCCGATGCGCGGCGCGTTGCCGCGGATTTCGATCGCGCGGGGATCCTCGAAACCGGCGTTGAATCCGAGGTTGATCGGCACCGGCACATCGGCGTGCACGAATCGTGGCGCCACGATCACCAGCGGCTCGCGCGGCCGCGGCGGCGCCTGTCGTGTCAGCCTATCGATGTCTCGCGCGAGCGCACTCATGGATCAGCCAGTACGTCAATCGGTTACAAAGCCGCGGGCACCCAAGCCGTGTGACCCAGTCGGCCAAAACGGTGTGAACCACGACCCCATACAGGCCATTTTCCACGGTTCGCTAGGAGCGATTGTCGCGAGTGTGTAGCTCGAAGATGACGAACGTTCGGGCGCGGTGTCAGACGGGGCTGTGCATAGAACGCTACAGCCGATGGTCGATCAGCAGCGCAATCGGAGCCGCAATCGCGGCGACGTTCAACTGGCCGGACTGGCCGTCGTAGTCCCCGGCAGCACGCTTGGCGTCGCCGTTCAGAGACGCGCGCGCGACGATTTCGATGCGCCCGGCAGCGGTAATGGATCGACCCGGTACCATCGCATCGGCGTCCGATAGCGTCACCTCCTTCGGCAGATCCGCGACCGTGAGGCGCTTCACCGCCAACGGCATCGGATTGCCGTCGCTCGCGCGCACGATCACAAACACCGTGGTACCTGGCGGCAGAGAGACGTCAGGCGAGAGCGCTACCCGGACTTGCAAATGGACGTCTCGAGTGGCCGCCGCGGCGGGATCCGGCGTTGCGGCATCGCTCGATGCCGCATTGGGCGGCACGACGTCGGCCGACGCGCCATCGCCAGACATGACGGGCTGCGCTGTTTGCACGAGCCGGAATATCGCCGCGACGACGAAAACGGCGGCGATCAACGCGAGGGTGATGTTCCGACGAACATACGACCCCGGTTGTTCCTCACTCATGCAGCCTCGCCTGCGCGTAGTCGCGAATGTGTGCATAGTCGGCCTTGCCGTTCGGCGCCCGCGCCAGATCGGCTACCGCGAGAATCCGCTTCGGCACTTTGTATGCGGCGATCCGCGTCCTGACGAAATCCCTCAACCCGCGTTCGTCGAGTTCGGTGCCGACTTCCAATTGAACCACCGCAGTGATGGCCTGACCCCATTTGGCGTCCGCGATGCCCACAACCAATGCATCGACGACGTTCGGGTGCGCCTTCAGCGCTTCTTCGACTTCTTCCGGATAGACCTTCTCGCCGGCGGTGTTGATGCAGTTGCTGCCGCGCCCGAGCAACGTCAGCGTTCCGTCCGCTTCCACGCGCACCCAATCCCCCGGAATCGAGTAGCGCACGCCGTTGATGATCGGAAACGTCTTAGCCGTCTTCTGCGCGTCCTTGAAATATCCGGTCGGCAGCGGTCCGCTGACCGCAACCATGCCCGCTTCACCCGAACCCGGCGCGACCTCGCGATGATCTTCGGTAAATACCTTGCAGGTGGGACCCAACGAAAACTGTGCAACGTCGATCGCCCGATCGCGCGTCATCACCGAACTGCCGAGTCCGAGTGCCTCCGAGGACGCAAAGCCGTCGATCAAGGTCAGCGCCGCATTGTGGCGCAGCAGGCCAGCTTTTACTTCGCGCGTCCACATCACCCCGGATGAATTGATGAAGCGAAGCGAAGAGATATCCCGTTCGGGCTCTCCGCGATCCAACGCATCTACAAGGGGGCGCGCAAACGCATCACCCACAATTGTCACGGCGGTGACACGATGGCGTTCGATCGCAGCGAGCGCCTCATCCGGATCGAAACTGGGCGAGCGCAATGTGACGCAAGTGCCGCCATGTGTCATTGCCGAGACGGACGACAACAGACCGGTTCCGTGCATCATCGGCGGCAATGGCAGATTGACCGGTGGCGGTTCGATGCGCACGCGCGCGACATAGCTCGCCAGATCCGGCGACGGCGGCACGCCGATCCGTGGATTGCCGCCGGCGCCGGTGCCTCGCCACAGATCGTCGTGGCGCCACATCACCCCCTTCGGCATACCGGTGGTACCACCCGTATAGAGAAACAGCATGTCGTCGCCGGATCGCTCGATGTCGAGCGGCAAGCCGTTTCCGACACCTGCGAACGTTTCGTAGTCGATGACGTCGCCGGCACTGGCGTGTCCATCGGCCACCTCGATCCAACGCCGTACCTTCGGCAACTGCGGACGAATCGCGGCCACGCGTTGCGCGAACTCCGCGGCGTACACCACGACCGCCGCGTCGGCGTTATCCATCAGGTAGACGAGTTCATGATCGACATAGCGATAGTTGACGTTGACATGTGTCAGCCGCGCCTTGAACGCCGCAGCGATCGCTTCGCTGTACTCCGCGCGGTTGCGCATATAGAACGCGATTTTGTCGCCGGGTTGCGCACCGCCGTCGAGCAACGCCCGCGCCAGATTGTTCGTACGCCGCGAAAAATCCGGCCAGCGCACAACGTGATCACCGTGAATGAGCGCGATGCGTTCCGACGGCACGATCGCACCGACTGCATCCAGGATGTCGCCGTAGTTCCAACCGGTCATTCGAATCGTCCCCCAAGGCCAATTAGACCCTAGTGTAGCCGCCGATTCTGATTTGGTCGTGGGAGTGGGTTAGTCTGTCGGGCTGGCGTAGTGCGGCGCACTACCCCGGATCGGACCGATCGACTCTCGCACATCGAAAAACCATGACCGAAGAAGCCCCGAAAACATTCGCCGATTTCAATCTGCTCCCGGAGGTCCTAGCCGCGGTCAACGACGTCGGTTACGAAACCCCAACGCCGATTCAATTGCCCACCATTCCCCATCTGTTGGCGGGGCGCGACGTCGTCGGTCAGGCACAGACCGGAACCGGCAAGACCGCCGCGTTCGCGTTACCGCTGCTGTCCCGGCTCGACCTGCGCCGCACCGAGCCGCAGATTCTCGTGCTGACTCCAACGCGCGAACTCGCCATTCAAGTCGCCGAGGCGTTTCAGTCGTACGCGAGTCACCTGCGCGGCTTCCAAGTGCTACCCGTGTACGGCGGCCAGGATTATGCGGTTCAGCTGCGGCAATTGAAGCGCGGCGTGCACGTCATCGTCGGCACGCCGGGCAGACTGATGGATCACATGCGCCGCGGGACGCTGAAACTCACGAGCCTGCGTACCGTAGTGCTCGACGAAGCCGACGAAATGCTGCGCATGGGTTTCATCGAAGACGTCGAGTGGATTCTCAGCCAGACACCACCCGAACGTCAGGTGGCGTTGTTCTCCGCGACGATGCCGGTCGCAATCCGCCGCATCGCGCAGCACTATCTGCGCGATCCTGCCGAAATAACGATCAAGCTGCGTACCACCACCGCGGAGACGATCCATCAGCGCTATTGGATCGTCACCGGTGTCCACAAGCTCGATGCGCTGACGCGGTTGCTCGAAACCGAACCGTTCGACGGCATGCTGGTCTTCGTCCGCACGCGCATCGCGGCGGTGGAACTCGCGGAGCGCCTGCAGGCGCGCGGCTACGCGACCTCGGCATTGAACGGCGACATGCCACAGAAACAACGCGAGCAGACGGTGACGCGGTTCAAGACCGGCCAGCTCGACATTCTGGTCGCTACCGACGTTGCCGCGCGTGGCCTCGATGTGGAGCGCATCAGCCACGTCGTCAACTTCGACATCCCCAACGATACCGAAGCATATGTGCACCGAATCGGTCGCACCGGTCGCGCGGGCCGCAGCGGTGAGGCAATCCTGTTCGTCGCCCCGCGCGAGCGGCACCTGCTGCGAGCGATCGAGCGCGCCACGCGGCACCAGATCGAACCGATGGAGTTACCATCGGCCGAAACCGTCAACGACAAGCGCATTGCGAAGTTCACGCAGCAGATCACCGATACTCTGGCGACCCGTGATCTCGCGTTCTTTCGCGACGTCATCGTGCGCTATCAACAGCAACACGATGCAGATCCAATCGACATCGCCGCGGCGCTGGCTCAGTTGGCGCAAGGCGACAAACCGTTGCTCGTGAAGGACGTCATCAAGCTCGACAAGCGGCCGCCGCGCGACGACGCGCGCCGCGAAAGAAAACCAACGACCGCGCGCGCCCCCACGGTTGCGGTGCCGGCGAACGCTCAGAAAGAGCTGTTTCGAGTCGAAGTGGGCCGCAGCCACGGCGTGCAACCCGGTAACCTCGTTGGGGCCATCGCCAACGAAGCAGGTGTTGCGAGCGCACACATCGGCCGGATACAGATTTACGACGCGTACAGCACCATCGAGCTTCCCGAAGGCATGCCGAAGGAGATTTTCCGGCTGCTGAAGAAGGTCTGGGTGGCCGGACGTCAGTTGGAGATCAGCCGTATCGGAAGCGCTCCGGTGCCCAGAGGAACGAAGGCGACTAAGAAACGCAGCAGCAACGCGGCGCAAAAGCCGGAAACCAAACCCAGGAAGCCCACGAAGCAGCGCGGCTGACCGCACGCGACCGCTTGCGAACGCGCCGCAAGCCGCGCAAGATTGCGCTCGCTCGAATACTTTACAGCGCCAATCCACAAGGAGGACTTACATGCGTGTCATCACATTGAAGTGGGTCCATCGCGGGATGGGGCGGTAGATTAAGGCCGGCGTCGCGTTTCTTCATTCTTCTCCCCTGCTCATTCCTTCCCTCCCGCCGTGGTGATCAACAAGCGCTCCGACTGATCGGAGACTCCTGATTTGGTCGTCGCCGACACAGTCGGTATCGAGGAAGGGTTCGATGACAAGGCAATACACTTTGGCCAGCCTCGGCTGGCGAGCTTTTTTCCAACAGCAGATCGGCATCGACGAAGTCGATCACGCGCGTCCCGCGCGCGTGCTGACGGTTCAGCGCAGCGGCATCACCGTCGGTGACACCCACGGTGAACGGCACATTGCGCTGGCAAACAAGTGGTTCGCTGTTCCGGCAGAACAACGCCCCGCCATCGGCGATTGGGTATTGCTCGGCGAGCGCGGCGACGCCGTCGAACGCGTTCTCGAGCGCAGCAGCGTATTCACGCGGGTGACCGCCGGCATCAAAGCAGACCTGCAGGTGGTCGCCGCAAACGTGGATACGTTGTTCGTCGTGACGTCGTGCAATGAGGAGTTCAACCCGTCTCGACTCGAGCGCTATCTCGCGATCGCACTCGAGGCCGGTGTCGAACCGGTCGTTATCCTGACCAAGGCCGATTTGTGCGACGCTACAGATCCGTTCGTCGATGCCGTGCGCAGCATCCACAAGAACGTCGCGATCGAATGCATCAACGCGCTCGATTCGAGCGCCATCGCCGGCGCGCGCGCATGGTGCCTGCCCGGCCAGACGATCGCGCTCGTGGGTTCCTCGGGTGTCGGCAAATCGACGTTGCTGAACAGCCTCGCCGGCGAACACAAGCAGATCACCGGCGGCATCCGCGAGTCTGACTCCAGCGGTCGCCATACGACATCGCACCGGTCCTTGCACCTGCTCGGCAACGGCGCGCTGCTGCTCGATTCGCCGGGTATGCGGGAACTGAAGATCGTCGATGCCGAACTCGGCGTGACCGAGATGTTCAACGACGTGGGCGATCTGGCGATGCAATGTCGCTTTTCGGACTGCGCTCACGAAGACGAACCGGGCTGCGCCGTGCGCGCAGCGATTGCATCCGGCGGGCTCGACGAACGGCGCCTGCTGAATTACCGCAAACTACTGCGCGAGCAAGCCCGCCACACGATGACGATCGCGCAGCAGCGCCATCGCATGCGGCAGTTCGCCAAGCACGTCAAGCAGGTCGTCAAAGACAAGCAGCACTGACCAGAGTGACCCCTTCTGGTCTCAGCGGCGCGTGACGATTACTTCGTAGCGACCTTTCGGTCCAATAAACGACGACGCCAGCCACGACGTGATACTGACGACCAGTGCGCCGAACAGCGCGGCGCCGAATCCGCTCAGGCGGAATCCGTCCAGCAACGCAGCAACGAGTCCGAACATCGCCGCGTTGACGACGAGAATGAACAGTCCGAGCGTGATCAGGGTGAACGGAAGCGTAATCAGCAGCACGATCGGGCGCACCAGCGCATTGACGATGCCGAGCCACAACGCCGCAAAGAGCAACGTCCAGCCACCGCTGATATCGACACCGGACACAAGTTGCGAGGCAAGCCAGAGGCCGAATGCAGATATGGCGAGCCGGACCACAAATCCGTTCATGGCACCCTCAGCGCTGGCGCGCGATACGCTCGTTCGTAATCGGCGTCGAGACGATCGGTCGCTCGCCCCCCCCGACGAGACTCGTACGCAGGTTGCTGATCAAATGTTCTTCCGCGTATTCCTGCGTATCTAGTACAAGCCGTTCCTGCGCCAGTTGCAACTCGTGGATCACGTACATCACCAGAATCGACAGCGTCAACGCAGTGAATGTCGAATTGAACGACACGCCCAGGCCACCGGTCAGCGCGCCTGGATTGTTACTGCTCAACGCGAATTGCGCGCTCTGAAGTGCCTCACCCAGGCCCCGCACCGTACCGACGAAGCCGATCGCCGGAATCGACCACGCGCCGAAACGGATCATCGCCAGTTCCGAATCCATGCGCGCGCCTTCGATCTCGCAGACCTGATGCACCGTCGTCGCGGCGTCCTGCACGTTCTGGGTGGCACCAAACCGCTTCAACGCGGAGCGCAGCACGCGCGGTACGACGGATTCGGTCAGCGACGAGGGAATCTGATCGAGCTGCCGCAGGTGATCGCGGACATCGTCCGGCAGCACGCACGAGCCGGGTGGCATCTGCATCAGATCCTGATCGAGCAGGTTGCGAAAGCGCGATACGCGGAAGCCTTGACGGCCGGCGAGCAGCAGCGACCACAGGCACATGATGATGGCCGCCTCGGGCTCGGGCTCACGAATGATGACCAGAATGGAGCGTTTGGCCTGATATTTCGGGTCGGCGTCGACCATTTTCTGCTGGTCGATCTGCCATTGCTCGGCTGTCGGTCGCACGTAGATCGCGTACACGGCCTGCACGAACAGCGTAATGACCAGCAGCATCCCTACGTTGAAGATCCGATCGAACGTCTTGTTCGTTTCGAGATTCGAAAACAGACTCGCACCGGCCATCGAGACACTCCATTGCAGGCGGGATTTTCCGACGTTCACCAGAGCGTGTCCATCTTCGATGCCGCGACCGACGCCAAGGTTCCGTTTGCGATGGCCGCTCGCCTCGGTGCGCCTGAGGCGCGCTGTTCCTGCGTCACTACAAAGTGGGGACAAAAGCCTTCTGGCAGCGGTCACGTCACACTATAGAGTCCCGTCATGGCAAAGACTCCTACCGTACCGGCCGAGCCCTGGGTCGCGATCTACATTCGCAACTATGCGCTCGATAAGCTCGCACCGGCAGAGCGCATGCAGTTTCGCATGGCAAGCGGACGCGGCGCTGAGTCGGTGGCCGAATGGGCCGCAGCCACACTTCCGAAGTACACGCAGGTCTGGCGACGCTTGAAAAGCGCGCAGCGTCAGCGACGCTACCGCTCGGTGCCGAGCACAGAAAAGTGGATGACCGACTGGCGCGCGGCCGAACGCACCCTCGGCACGGAACTGACCGCCATTCTCCGCCGCAATCGGACAGCGCTCGGCCAGGCACCGAAAGCCACACCAGCCGAGCTGCTTCACGCGGCGCTCACGACACTCGATTCTCACTTGACGGTTTCGCCCAGCGGCCACGGACCGACGGTGTTTGTCGATGATGTAGCGCGCCCGCCGCGCAGCGCAAACCGCACGCGGCCGGATCAGGATAAACCATCCAATCCGGCTACTGCGAAACGTTGAAGCCGATTTGCCGTTTTGATCTGCCTTCGCCAGCAAGATAGCGTTTCAGGAACGCTGCCGAGAAATCCAACTCTTCGACCGGAACCTGGGGATGCAAGCCCGGATTGGCATGCATTCGTTTGTCATCCGAGGCGAGTCGATCGAATAGATCGAGGTACTGCTCGCGCGTGAACAACTCATCGTGCAGCTGCATCAGAAACAGCACCGGGCAGGTGATCCGTTCCGCGGCGGATTGGATTTGTTGGCGGTAGTGCTCGGTCGGCCCGACGATGCCCATGAGTCCCAATACTGCCACCCGAATGCGCGATTCGCAGGCAACCAGCGGCGCGCCGAAGATCGTCCCCATCGACAAACCCCAATAGCCGACGGGTCCCGCACCCACCGCATCGAGGCGCTGCACCGCATCCAGTACGGCGCGCCAATCGGCGACCATGTCCTCGACACAGGCTTCGCGGCGCCATTCGATCGCGAACGCGCCACGCGCACCGTCGCCCACTTTGCGCCGACCGTGCACCGGGCCATCAATCGCAAGCGCCGAGAATCCAGACTCCACGACGAGTTTGCGGGCAACGTATGGAATCGGCGACTGATACCGATCGCCGGATGCGCCATGCCCGAACAGGATCAACGGCTTGCCCGGCGACGCGTTCGTCGGCGACCACAGCACCCCGGGCACCTGCCGGTCTGCCCGGCTCAGCGTGAATTCGCGTTGCAGGAATCCATCCCCGTGGTTCTCCTCCAGCCAGGCAAGCTCACTCATACATCCCTCCGGGCCGTATGCCGGTCGTCTCCACAGTCGCGCATGCTACTCGGTCGTGCGGGTTTCGCCGAAGTCGTCGGCGAACATCTGCCAGCCGACGACGCACATCGCCGCAATCGTCGGCCCGATCACGAAGCCAGACAGACCGAACGCAGTGATCCCGCCGAGCGTCGACAGCAGAATGAGATAGTCGGGCATCTTCGTATCGCGGCCCACCAGCAGCGGTCGCAACAGATTGTCGACGAAACCGATCAGCACCCCGAGCACGACCAGCACGATGGCTTTGCCGAGCGCACCGGTCGAGAACAGCCAGATCGCCGCTGGCAACCAGACGATCGAGATGCCGACGGCCGGAACGATCGAAAACACCGTCATGACCACCCCCCAGAACACCGCACCATCGATGCCGACCAGAGCCAGCGACGCGCCACCGAGCGCGCCCTGGATGATGGAAACGATCACTGTTCCCTTCAACGTTGCGCGTGAGACCTCTGCAAACTTGTGCACCAAGCGCCATTCGCGTTGATCACCCAGCGGTATCACCCGAACGAGTCGGTCCAGCAACGCCGGGCCGTCCCGCAGAAAGAAAAACACCAGATAGATCATCAGAGCGAACTGCACGACGATGCCTAGCGTGTTCTGACCGATACCGAGCGCGCGTGCGGCGACGAAGCGGCTTACCGTCACTGCGCCGCTCGATAGCCACTCGTTGATCTTGTCGGCCTCGATGCCGATGCGCGCGAGCAACTCGTTGACGATCGGCATCGCCTTCGACGACCACTCGAGTGGCCCTTTCAGATCGATCTCCCCGCTGGTGACGCGCTGATAGAGCATTTGCGCCTCACCGGTGACCGCAAGACCCACCAACACCAGCGGTAGAATCACGATCAACACGATCAACAGCAACGTCAGCGTCGCGCTGAGCGATGCACGGCCGCCCAGGCGCACCCGAAGCCAGCGATGCGCTGGGTGAAACAGGCTCGCGAGCAACGCCGCCCAGAACACTGGTTCCAGGAAATCCTGCACGATCCACAGAAATCCCAGTGTCGCGATCATCAGCATCACGACGAAGAAGATGTCCTCGAGGGACAGCGTTTTGATCATCGCCTGCGCTTCCTGCGTCAATGAGACAGACTAACGAAACAGATCAGCGAAACAGATTCTGCGCCTGCACCGAATAAGCCGCGTTGAACGCCGCGCAAAGCTCGACGCGTTCCAATGTTTGATCGAGTTCGCGACGCCCGCCTTCGATTCGATTCAGCCGCGGTTCGAACAACGCCGCCACCGAAGACGCGCGCTCTTTCGTGCAAAACGTGCTGGCCAACCGAATCAGATAGCTGCGTTCGAATGTCGGTGCCTTGTCGAGCAGTGTATCGATGTTGGCGGAGAACCACGGCCAACTGCGCGATGCCTGCTCGGGTTGAAACATCGCTGCGATCAGATTCAGGAAATCGTCGCCGCGAATCGAATCATCGAGCGCGAGCCGTTGCGCCAGGGTCGGATCGCTGGCGGTGCCGATCGCGCTCAACAGCGCATAGCGCAGCGCCGGGGCGTCGGTATCCTTCAAGTGGGTCACCAGATCGCGCGCAAACGCCGGATCGCCATCTTGCGCCGCAATTCGCAGCGCAGTGGGAACGAGATTGACGTCGACTGTGTCGGGATGAAGTTGCTCATCGCCACCGTAGCCGAAAAACGCGAGCGCGCTGCGGGTCAGCTCGGCGCGCAACCGAGTATCCCGGGCATCGACGGCCAGCAGATTCGTCAGCGCGGCCCGAGTCAATCGATCCTCGTCGCTGACGATACCTCGCGTGGCGAGATCCCGTAGTTCAGTTCCGTACAGCGCGCGCATTTTCGCGCGCGACTTGGATCGCTGAGCCCCGTCCAGCAAATGGGTTTGCAGGGTCCGCCACAACGGCACCGGACTCATCAGCAGGTATCGATCGCCGCTGCGCAGTAACTTCGGCAGGCGCGCAAAGAACGCCGATAGATCCGCCCCGCCTGCTTCGACATCTGCCACGAGACTGTCTGCCAGGGAAAGGCGTTCGCCGCCATCGAGCGCACTATCCATCACCGTCGTCAGCCGATCGAGGCGCGAATCGTCGAGCCGCCATCGGTAGTAGCCGCGGCCGCCTCGATTCGGCATCAGCCATATCGGGCAGCCCGTAACATCTTCGAGGGTGACATCGAGCATCGGCTGATCCAGCACGACGCATTGCTCTTGCACGCCACCCATGACACCGATGCGCATGCACACCGGCACGTCCCACAGTTGCCCGGCATCTGCATGCGAACCCACTGGCAGGTAGCGCTGCTGCGTCAACGTCAGCGTAGGCGGCTGTGCCTCACAATGCAGTTGCACGTCAATGAGTGGCGTTCCCGGCAGTTCGGTGAATGTGCCCACGATCCCCCCAATGTCGCCGCGTCCCGACGCTGC
Organism: uncultured Gammaproteobacteria bacterium; assembly: GCA_963812255.1. Classification (GTDB taxonomy): domain Bacteria; phylum Pseudomonadota; class Gammaproteobacteria; order Pseudomonadales; family Azotimanducaceae; genus DATJGR01. The sequence goes on from CAWEUM010000005.1 coordinate 1,877,678, forward strand.
CCCCAACGACGCAACCAAGTCGCTCGTGTCGGCCGAACCACCGACGTGCGCGCGAAGGTAGGCACGAACGCCATCGCGAAACGCCGCCTCGCCAACGAACCCCTCGATCATGTTCAACACGCCGGCGCCCTTCTGATAGGTAACGCCATCGAATGCGTTGTTGATGTCGTTGGTGTTCTCGATCGGCTGGCGAATGCGCCTCGCGCTGGCGAGCGCATCATCATTCATCACCGAAAGCGCGGACTGAACCTGAGCTTCCGCCGCGTGATAGCTGGGTCGCCACACCTGCACGATCTTGTTGCTCATGAACGTCGCGTATGCTTCGTTCAGCCACAGATCGTTCCACCACCGCATCGTGACCATATCGCCGAACCACTGGTGCGCGAGTTCGTGCGCGTTGACGTACGCGTAGGCGCGTTGCTGATTCAACGGAGCATGCTCGCCAAGCAACATCATGTATTCGCCGTACGTGATCAGGCCGGCGTTCTCCATCGCGCCCTGCTGCGAAGGCACCGCAACCAGGTCGAGCTTCGCAAACGGATACGGCAGGCCGAAGTAGTCTTCGAGCAGCGCGACCAGAGCCGGCGTGTTCGACAACGCAGAGCCGAACTCCGACCCACGCCCCTTTGCGGCGAGTCCGCGCAGCGGGACCGACGTCGCCCCACTCTCACGCGGGTGTGGGCCTTTTCCCAACGGCGGACCATCCACGACATCGAGCGGACCAACCGTGAACGCAACGAGATAGGTTGGCAGCGGCGGCGTTGCGTCGAATTGCACGCGTCGGGTGCCATCCGGCAGCGAATCGATTTCAGAGATCGGCGTGTTGGCAGCGACGGTCACCGACTTCGGCGCCACGATACTCAAGGTGAACGGTGTCTTGAAGCGGGGTTCATCGAAACTCGGAAATGCGCCACGCGCGTCGACCGGTTCGAACTGCGTGAACGCGTACCAGTTGCCGTCGACGCGCACGCGAAACAAACCTTCGAGCAAGTCGCTGAAGCGACCGCTATAGCGGATGTCGAGTTGCGCCGTCTGTGGCGGGATCGACTGCGCCAGCGCAATGCGCACTACGCCGTCTGCCGTCATCTGCCGATAGGTCGCCGGGACGGTCGCGCCGCCCGCGATCAGACGCACCGACTCGACATCGAGACCGCGGCCGTGCATCCAGAAACCATCGGTTGACGCGTCGAATCGAATGTCGATGCGTACCCGGCCCGAAAACCGCTCGCGGTCGGGCATGACCGTCAGATCGAGTTGGTACCCAAGCGGCGTCACCCCGGCGGGCAACTTCAATCTGGGCGGAGCGGGCGCAAGCGTCGCAACGTTGCGATCATCCACCGGCGTAGTGGAAGGGGTAGTAGTAGAAGATTGCTGCGAGCGATCACCGCATCCAGAAAGTATCGCAGCCCCGGCGAGGAGCAACGCAAACCGTCGCGCCGACCCCACCGCTCAGTCCTCGTCAGTGATCCGTCGAACCGTATAGCCGCCGGAACGCTCGTCGGCTTCGAGTTCCAGCAAACCCCGGTTCTGAGCTTCCTCGAGCAGATCGCTGAATGACGCAAATCCGTAGTAGCGCTCGTTGAAACCGGGTCGGCGACGGCGCAGCGCCTGTTTGATCATCGAGCCCCATAGCTTGTCTGTGTGGCCCCGTTCTGCATTCAGGGCATCAGCCGTTTCAATGACGAGATCGAATGCCTCCTGCGCGGGCGGCGCGTCCTCCGTCTTCGTTGCGGACTTTTCGGTATCGGGCTCCGCAACCTTCTTCGGCGATCGGCGGCGGCGCTTGCGGCTGGTCGATTCTTCCTGGCGCACTAGATCATCGTAGTAGATGAACTCGTCGCAGTTGCTGATCAGCAGATCGGACGACGAGTTCTTCACCCCGACACCGATTACCGTCTTGTTGTTCTCGCGCAACTTGCTGACCAGCGGAGAAAAATCCGAATCGCCACTGACGATGACGAACGTATCGACGTGCGCCTTCGTGTAGCAGAGGTCCAGCGCATCGACGACCATGCGGATGTCGGCTGAGTTTTTGCCGGACTGACGCACGTGCGGAATCTCAATCAGTTCGAACGCCGCCTCGTGCATCACGGGCTTGAACTCTTTGTAGCGTTCCCAGTCGCAATACGCCTTCTTTACGACAATGCTGCCTTTCAACAGCAGCCGTTCCAGCACGTGGCCGATGTTGAACTTCGAATATTTCGCATCACGAACGCCGAGCGCAACGTTCTCGAAGTCGCAGAACACGGCAAGATTGCGATCGTCTACGTCAATGGCCATCGGTTCTGGTCACCGCAATCAGAGGGTGCCGCAGTATACGTGTCACGCGGGAGGTGTTCCCAACAACGATCCGATCTGGACCAACAGGGTGTGTGGAGCGCGCGGGAGGGGTGGTGCCATCGTTTTCGGTTTTGCCCCTTAACAGCGGCGCTCCATGTGATACCCTACCGCCCGCCCACCAACCACAATCGTTTAAGGACGACGTTTCATGAAAAAACTGCTGATTATCGGATTGCTGGTCGCCCTTGCAGGATGCGAGAGCGGCGCGACGAAGAAAGAATTCGCCGACTTGTCCGCGCGCGTCGCAGCCAATGAAAAAGCTGCAGCGGACGCGATGTCGGCTGCGAAAGCCGCACAGAACGCAGATACGCAAGCCACCGCCAATGCCCAAGCCACCGCCGACAAGGCATTGGCTGCTGCGCAGGAAGCCGGCGAACGCGCCACGCGCATCAGCGAAACCTGCTGCACCCGCAAGTAAGCTCGTTAGTGCTGTCGAGCTGATATTGGCCCAGGCATCCCCGTGGGTGCCCGGGCCATTTCCTCTGCCCGCGTCCAGTCGATTACCACGTCCGTTCCGTCGATCGCTGCATTGATAATCTGAGTCATCCTGGCCATGTCCGGTTCGCCTTCCAGCGGCGGATGTGCCTCCATCCAGAGTGTGCCTTGATGCCAGGCAACCTTCACCGGCACATTGACGATGTGCACGTCAGTGCCGATTGGCACCGCGTCCGATAACGACTGGATGTCGTTCGGATACAGACGCACGCAACCATGGCTGACCCGCTGACCGACCCCAGCCGGCTTGTTGGTGCCGTGCACGAAGTAGCCAGGCAGCCCCAGTTGGATCGCCAGATGGCCGAGCGGGTTGTCCGGGCCAGGTGGCACCACGCTTGGCAGGTCATCGCCCATTTCGGCATGTTCGAGCCGCGCCGACTTGGTTGGGTACCAGGCCGGGTTGATGATCTTGGCGACTACCTTGGTCGTCGCCGACGGCGTCTGAAAGCCTACCCGGCCAATGCCGATCGGAAACGTCATCACCGTTCCCGCGTTCTTCGGATAGTAGTAGAGGCGGTACTCCGGCAGATTGATGATGACGCCGCGGCGCGGACCGGGCGGCAACATGAACTGCGTGGGCAGAACCACGCGCGCACCTTCGCCGGGAATCCACGGATCGAGACCGGGATTGGCGTCGCGCATCTCCTCGAAGCCCAAGTCGTATTTGATCGCGAGCGAGGAGAAGCGATCCGCATAGGTCACCTGCAACGCCACCGGTTCACCCACCAGACCGTCGTTCGGCTCCGGCAGAATGAACTTGGATGCGTGCGCCGACATGGCCGCGACGCCAAGCAGGATCGTCAGCCATCGCAGCCGCGGCACACCTCGTTTGAACCCATTGATCTGCTCCAACCGTCCTCCGTGACACTGCTCGGAAAATTGCCCTTCCGGCGGCGGCGCATACTACCGATGTCCGGTCCCAAACGCGACATGAGCGAGGCGCATTCCGACGCCAACGCGGTATCCACAACGATGCGATTGAACGTATCATCCGCTGCCGCTATGGGGGAGAGCTGATGCTTGGCCGACCAACACCGTATCGGGAATTCACATGCAAGCACTGACGTTGCGCACCGAGGTCGAGCGCCGCGATCGCGAGCGGATCGCCGAGATCACCGCGGCCACCGATGTGTTCCTGCCGCCCGAAATCGCGGTCGCCGTTGAGGTTGTCGACGATCGCCTGACCAAGGGCAAACATTCCGACTATCAATTCCTGTTCGTCGATGAAGGCGAAGCAACGCTCGGCTATGCGATCTATAGCTTCAACTCGGTCACCCAGTCGAGTTGGGATCTGCACTGGATCGCCGTAGACCCGGAGTGCCACGGGACCGGCATCGGGCGTCTGCTGCTCGGCGAGGTCGAGTCGCGCTGTCGCGCCGGCGGGTGCACGCGATTGTGGGTGGAGACTGCCGGCCGGGAGAACTACAAACGTACCCGCGCGTTTTATGTGGCAATGGGCTACACCATCGCCGGTGAGCTCACGGACTTCTACGCGCCGGGTGATTCGAAGATCATATTCGTCAAAGCACTGTGACGCTGCCGAAACTGAGGGCCTGCTCAAATGAATGATTTCCGCCAGGACGTGCGCGGCTGGCTCGAGAAGAATTGCCCGGACAGCATGCGCACACCGATGCCCCAAGACGAGATGCCCGGCGGCGGGCGCCGCGCGCAGTACAAGAATCCCGCCACGAAAGTATGGCTCGATCGCATGGCCGAGAAAGGCTGGACCGTGCCGAGCTGGCCGGCGAAGTTCGGCGGCGCCGGACTCGATGCGGCGCGCAACGCGGTGCTACAAGAGGAGCTACGCCGGATCAACGCGCGCCCGGCGTTGCTGGGTATGGGCATCAGCATGATCGGCCCGGCGCTGCTCGAGTTCGGCACGGACGAACAGAAAGCCGAACATCTGCCGAAGATCGCCCGTGGTCAGATCTGGTGGTGTCAGGGTTACAGCGAACCGAACGCCGGTTCCGATCTGGCCAGCCTGAAGACGAGCGCCATCGAACACGGCGATGAATACATCGTCAACGGTTCGAAGATCTGGACATCCGGCGCCGACCAGGCCGACTGGATCTTCTGCCTGGTACGCACCGATCCTCGGGCGGCGAAACACGATGGCATCACGTTCATCCTGTTCGACATCGATCAGCCGGGCGTCACCGTCAAGCCGATCCGCCTGATCAGCGGCGCCTCGCCATTCTGCGAGACGTTCTTCGACAATGCCCGCGCGTTGAAGAAGAACGTAGTTGGCGAAGTGAACAAGGGCTGGACTGTCGCGAAGCGGCTGCTGCAATACGAGCGCACGTCGATCGGTGGCATCGGCGGCGGCACTCAAGCCACGGCGAAACTGGAAGAAATCGCCAAGACCTATCTCGGCGAATCAGACGGTCGAATCGCCGACGTGGCAGCGCGGCGACGCGTGATCGCGCATCGGATGAACGACCGCAGCTTCGGCCTGACCTTGCGGCGCACGATCGAAGAATCACAGTCGGGACGCGCGCCTGGGGCCGCGTCGTCGATGTTCAAGTACTACGGGACCGAACAGAACATCGCCAAATACGAACTGCTGCTGTCGATCATGGGCACCGGGGCGCTCGGATGGCAGGGCGACAACTTCGCACCCGACGAACTGACGACGACGCGCGCGTGGCTGCGCTCGAAGGCCAACTCGATCGAAGGCGGCACTTCGGAAGTACAGTTGAACATTCTCGCGAAACGGGTGCTCGGTCTACCCGATTAGGCGGCACCTGCGCTCGCGGGGGTCTTACCGCGCCGGATCCATTGTGAAACCGATCTTGACGGTTACCTGCCAACTTTCGATGTTGCCGTTCTCGAGGTGGCCGCGAATGTCGTCGACCTTGAACCACCTCAGGCTATGCAGCGATTCACCTGCACGACTCAACGCCACCTCGACGGCGGCTTCGATAGATTTCGGTGACGATCCAGTAATCTCGATGGTCTTGTAGACGTGTTCTGGCATGGCGATCTCCCGGCTTGTTCCTGTTGCGCGCGCAGATCGCAGACTCAACGGCACGCTCAACGACAGCGTCGAACGCTGCGCGCCGCCGCGAACCGCGGCATGGAGATCACCGTACTCCACTGACGCCCGTCCGACCAACAACGTGTGCACCGCACTCCACGGCAACGATCAATCAGGGCTTCTACGTCGATCCTCGTCATGGACGCAGTTAGAATGGCGGTCTGCTCGCCCGAGGACATCGCCATGTCGATTCGCGAAACCAATCTGACCGTCTACGGCAACCGCTTCGATGCGTATACAGAACTGCGCCTGCAGCGCAATCGCAGCACGCAGATCTCGCTGCTCAACGGCGATGTCGTGGCTAACACGCAGTCATCGGGCGGCGGCGTTTCGGCACGCGTGTTCAAGGACGGTGTGTGGGGGTTCGCGTCCCGTCCGCAGTTCGACAACGACGCGGTGATTGCGACCGTTGAGGAGGCCAAGCGAAACGCCGCAGTGCTCGCACGCCACGCGGCGCGACCCGACATCGTGTTGCCGCGCGCCAAGACCTTCAAAGACAGCGACTTCGCCACCCAGCAACCGCGGCTGACGCAACAGCAATCGATCGACTTTCTGCAGGCGCTCGACGCGCACATCGCACGCACCTACCCGGATCTGAAATCGCGCAGCGTGACCCGATTCGATCTCGACATGGAGAAGCATCTCTACACCGCCGATGCATCCGAGGGCTACTCGAACACCACGCGGTCGCTGATCCAGGTGCGCCTGACGACGACCAACGACGCCGGCCAGCCGGTCGAGTACAGCAACGTGTTCGGCGGTCGCGGTCAGTTCGAAGACGTCTTCAGCGCACCAGGTGCGCTGTTCGCCGACATCGCCGAGATTCATCGCCACCTGATGAACAAACGCGAGGCGGTCGCTCCGCGCGCCGGTCTGCACGATGTCGTACTCGACTCCGATCTCGCCGGGATCCTCGCGCACGAGGCCATCGGCCACACGACCGAAGCCGACATCGTCCAGGAAGGATCGGTGGCCGGTGACTACATCGGCAAGCTCGTGGCCAGTCCGCTGGTGACGTTGGTCGATTTCGCCAATACCTACAAAGGCGAAGCACTGCCGGTGCCAGTGTATGTCGACGACGAAGGCGTCGAGAGCCTGGACACGATCCTGATCGAAAATGGGATCTTGAAGAACTTCATGCACAACAAGGAAAGCGCGGCACTGTTCGACGTGCCGCCCACCGGCAACGCGCGCGCCTTCCAGTTCTCCGACGAACCGCTGATTCGCATGCGCAATACGGCAATCCTGCCGCGCAACGACAAGCTCGACGACATGATCGCGAGCATCGAAGACGGCTACTACCTGCTGCGTCCGTCCAACGGCCAGGCGGATTCGACTTCCGAGTTCATGTTCGGCGTGACGCTCGGTTACGAGATCAAGAACGGCAAGCTCGGCCACGCCATTTCCGATACGACGATTTCCGGAGTCGCCTTCGACCTGCTGAAGACCATCTCGATGGTCTCCGACGAAATGAACTGGACCTGCGCCGGTATGTGCGGCAAGAAGACACCGATTCCAGTGGGCATGGGCGGGCCGTCGATCAAGTGTCGCGTGCACCTCGGGGGCGTCTGACATGCCCGATCGCGTATTTGCCGAGCGCTGCCTCGATGCGCTGCAAAAGCGAGGCTTTCAGAAAGCCCGCGTGCGCCTCGCGCATCACGATCAGCATGAATTACAGGCGGAGTTCGGGCACACCAATCTGCTGCGCACCACGCACAACGTCGAACTGTCGCTGCTCGGCATCGTCGACGAAAAACAAGGCAGCCTAACCTTGAACAACGTCACCGGCGACGGGCTCGCCGAGGCAGTCGAGAATCTCTGGGACGTGGCGGGCGGTTCGCGCGCCGATCCGGCCAACGACATCGCGCAGGCGCAACCAAAGCGCACGTTCATCAGCGGCTCATCCGAGGCCGATCTGGATCGGATGTACGAGCGCGTCGCCGAACTGCTGGACCACGCGAAGACACATTACCCGACCTTGAAGATGGGATCCGCAGCGGTCACATTCGGCTCGGATCAGGCGTTGTTTCTCAATTCGAACGGGGTCGACTTCGATACGACGCGCAACGTCTATCACGCCAGCGCCATGTTTACCGCGCGTGACGGCGACGCCGTATCGTCGTTCAACTACACCGGTGTGACGCTCGCCGATCTCGACACGCCGCTCGCGTCCCTCGCAACGGTGAATACGTTGATGCGGCAGACCACCGAGCAGGTGCGCACCCGCAAGGTGCCGCAGAAGTTCACCGGCGATTTGATCATCACACCCGATTCGATCAGCGATTTCTTGAGCTTCCTCATCGGCCGTATCGGAGACCAGGCAATGATTTCCGGCACGTCACTGTACAAGGGCAGCCTCGGAAAGCCGGTTGCAGACGAGGCGCTGACCTTACATTCGCGCCCGAGGGAACTCGTTGGCGGATACTTCGTCACAGGTGATGGCTACGAGGCGCAGAATGCGACCATCGTCGAACGCGGAGTGCTGAAGAGCTTTTTGCTCGATCAGTACGGTGCGCGCAAGACCGGACTCGAGCGTGCGGTCACCGGCGGCGGCGCATGGGTGGTCGACGCCGGTACGACACCGCTTGCCGAAATGATTCGCGACGTCAAATCCGGCGTGATGATTGCGCGCTTCTCCGGCGGACGGCCCAACGACAAGGGCGATTTCTCCGGCATTGCGAAGAACAGCTACTACATCGAAAACGGCGCGATCGCGTTTCCGATCTCCGAAACGATGGTCAGCGGCAATATGGCTGAACTGTTGATGCACATCGTAGCAGTGTCGTCGGAGCGCGCCGACTTTGGTTCCGGCGTGTTTCCATGGGTACGCGTCAGCGGTATCGGCATCTCCTGACGAATCCCGGCTTCGCGGAATCTCCTGATTATTCCGGCATTCCAAACGTCGGCAGTTTGAGTCCGTGTACGATCGACACCACGCGCAACGAAACCACCGCCGTCATTCCCGACGCAACGGCCCAGGGTCGTGGCAGGTCGATTCCTTTCGCGAGCACGTACAACGAGGCGCCCGCAATCGCAGCGGTGGCATAGATGTCGCGACGCAGTATCAGCGGAATCTCGGCACATAGAACGTCGCGTAGCACTCCGCCGGCAACGCCGGTAATCGTCGCCATCAGGACCACGATCAGCGGCGAGAATCCAGCCGTCTCCGCAATCTGCGCACCCGACATCGTAAACAGAGCAAGGCCCATCGCATCGGCAAACAACAGTGCTTTTCCAGGCGGCCGTCGAAGGCGCACATAGATCAACGTGAGCAGCGCGGCGACACAGATGACGATCAGATAGATGGGTTGCGCGATCCAGAAGATCGGATGACGGTCCATCAGCAAATCACGTATCGTGCCCCCGCCAATGGCCGTCAGGTTGGCGATCACGAGCACGCCGAACAGATCCAGACCTTTCCGTCCAGCTGCGAGTACGCCGCTCACGGCGAACACGGCCACCCCCAGCAGGTCGAGCAGATGAAATACAGCCGGGCTCACTGCGGCTGGCGCATCCCAGCGCAATCGAGATGTTTGACCAGAATCAGCGCGGCGTCTTCCGGACCCCACAACGTCAGCGATTCGAACAGCGGCGCGTATCCCTGCGCGATGTAGAACCGCCGCGTGCGCTCATATCCGGAATCGGGAGTGGACGGACCGCGCGTTTTCACGTGCAGCCACGGAATCTGCCGTTGTCGGCACCAGGATTCGGCCCACCGGATCAGCGCACTTCCGATACCCAGTCGATGGCACGCCTCGGAGACCGCCATCACCTGAATCTCGTACGAGTCCGGAGTGTGTTCGATCAATGCGATGAAACCTACGATTTCGTCTTCCCGTATGGCGACCGCACCCGGCAGCCTGCGAAGGCTCTCGACATAGGCACGATTGGACGCCTCCAACCCGAACCAATCAGGCAGCGCATACAGAATCGTCTCGCACGCCGCTATGTCCTGCTGTTGAAGATCCCGGATGTGCAGGGTTGCTCGTGATCCACGCATTCCGCCATGGTCTCCTTTCCGCCTTCGCCCCTCAATCTGCACGTTGGCGTAGAAATCGTTCAATCACCGTCGCGAAGTACGGTGGGCATTCCTGCATCGGATAGTGTCCGCAGTTCGGCATCTGCACAAGTTCGGCATTCGGATGCCACGCTAGGAACGTCTTGCTCATCGCGTCTAGGTCGAGACCGCGATCATGCTCGCCTATCACCACCAGAAACGGCGTCTGAAGTCCGCGCACGTCATCGACGAAACTCGTTCGGGCGAACATATTCAGATAGCCCAGACGACAGCCGGCGTTGACCGTGGCACGGCTATGCCGCAACTTCGCCAGTTCCCATTGTTCGGACAGGCCGCCGCTCATGTAACGCAAAAGCGCGCGGAACCGCTCGTCATCGGTGGTGGTGCTCGCAAAGAATTCGAATGTCGCGGCGTCGATCTGTGATCCGGCGGCCGAAATCGGACACACCGCAACCACGCTCTTGACCCGATTGGGCGCGTCCGCGGCAATGCGCTGCACGGCCATACCGGTCATCGAGTGTCCCAGCGCGTGAAAGCGCGACCAACACAATGCGTCGGCCACACTGAGACAGTCCCGCGTGATCTCTTCAACGGTGAATTGACCGGCGATCTCTCTGGAACGGCCGTAGCCGCGCAGGTCGACGAACGCGTAGGTGAACGCCGTACCATCCAGATAGGGCAGAACCGAATCGTAGCCGGTGTGGTCACCATGCCAGTCGTGGAGTACGAGCACGCCTTCAGGTCCGGTGCCGTACAGCGTGTACGCGATGTTCGCGCTGAATTCAGTCGTCGATTGGGTATTGCTCATGGCTCGATCTCTTTGTTGTGACGGTAACAAAGAGAAACGCCCTCGCGGCGCTGGGCCGTGAGGGCGTCTTGATATGCGTCGAGACATCAGCAGGCCTCGACAAAGTGCCGCTACATTAGCGCGACAGCCGCGCATGTCAACATCCAATCAGATCGCAACGCCGGCGCGATCGGCCGAAAAGTGAATCCCTCCACCGAGTCGAGCGCTAGGCAACCACCGTGTTGCCATCGCACCCACCGTCAATCGACCGCCGCTATGGGTGAACCGGAACGGTTGTCAGGTCGGGATTCACGAAAGCCTCGACCACATCTGCGATCGGCCTTCGGAACGGCATTCCGGTCTACGTCCGGGTGTCGTCACACTTCATGCAGCTCTCCGAAGGCCATCGGCATATTCACCGCCGCAAAAGATTCAAGTGCTCGATCACCCGGTCCGCGACCAACTTGGCCGGCAATGTCGTGTTGTCGATGAGAATGTGTGGGTACGCAAGCGGTATCAAACCATCGGTGTTCAATCGGTAGCGCTCGAGATCGAGCAGATTCCGCTGCGAAACCTCCAGATTGCGCTTGGAGGGTTTCTCGCTGAGTCGGTCGGCCGCGCGATTGCGAATCAATCGTTCATCGAGCGACGCTTTGAGTTCGACGAACGCGACGTTATGTCCCCGTTGGCGGAACATGCCACACGTCCGCTCGAGGAAGCTCGTGTCGTTCGGGTCGTCCAGATTCCACACGAACGTGAACATCATACCTGGCAGGTCACTATCGGCCACCTCTTCGAAAAATCGACGGCGAAACCCGTCGACGAGGCGACCAAACGGTTCGGACCCGAACGGAAAAAACCGCAGCACCGGCTCGATCGCCATGTGGTTGTGAAACAGCCCCAGACCCGTGGCCGCTTCGATCTCTTTCCCGACCGCCATTTTGCCGACCGCGGGTGGCCCGAAGATTACGATGAACTGCGCGTTGCCCGAAACCATCATCGAATTTCGATCGGCGCCGGCCGCCAGCCCCCCAGTGTCTGCTCGACGATTCTTCCGCACGCCAGCGCAACATGCTCGCACCACGGCCGCGCGACGATTTGTACACCGATCGGCATTCCGTCAACCGATGTACCCGCCCGAACGACGACGCAAGGGTAGCCGGTGAGGCTGAACGGCAGCGTGTAGAGGTACTCGGCTTCGCCGCAGTCGCCGGCACCCGCGGCCGCGGAACCCGCCACCGGACACACGATCACGTCGACGTCCGCCATGAATTCGAGAAACGCCCGCCTCAGTCGATCCCATTCGAACAGCGACCGTTCGATGTCGTCGGCGGGCAACCTGCTGGCCTTGTCTGGTCGCCAGGTCTTCCACGAAATCGATTCGGGGCGCGCCCAGTATGCGCGCGTGATGCCGAGCGATTCCTCGATCCGCGGCGGAAGTGCGGCACGCATCGACGCACCCGCCTGTGCCAGCACTTCGACAACCATTGCGATCGTCGCGGTGACGTCGGCCGCGGCGTTCGCGCCGTGGAACTCGGTGAAATGCGCGATGCGAAGCGAACGCATTTCAACCGACGCCGGATCGCCGAGCGGCATTGGCATCACCGATGCGTCGTGCCAATCCACACCGGCGATGATCGACAGCGCCAGCGCAAGATCGTCAACGCTGCGGGCTAGCGGACCGATCACCGTGCGCGGATCGGCCAGCGCCGCAATCGGCGGGACGTGGCCAGTGTTCGGCACGCGCCCATTCGTCGGCTTAAGGCCGGCCACACCGCAACAATGCGCCGGCCAACGGATGCTGCCGCCCGAATCGCTCCCCAGTCCCAACGGCGAACCGCACGCGGCGATCAGTGCTGCCTCGCCGCTGGAACTGCCGCCAGTCGTGCGAGCGAGGTCGTACGGATTGTGCGGCGCGGGATATACGTCAGCGGTTGCGCCCGGCTTGGTCTTGCCGAGCAGGATGCCGCCTGCCGCGCGCATTCGCGCGACCACCGTTGCGTCGCGCTTCGGTACGTGTTCGCGCCGCTCATCGCGACCCGCTGCGCAGATCAGCCCGATGGTCTCGATCCAGTCCTTCACCGTGAACGGGACACCGTGAAACGGACCGACATTGGCATCCCGTGCAAGCGCATCGTCCGCTGCTCGCGCTTCGGTCCGCGCGGCATCGGACCGCTGAACAATCGCGTTGAGGCGCGGATTCACGGCATCGATCCGAACGAGGTGGGCATCCACTGTTTCGACGACAGAGATCTCCTTCGCTCGGATAGCGCTCGCGAGCGTCGAAGCGGACGCAGAGGTCGGGTCGCCAGAAAGCCACCGTTTCGTCATCGACGTGGGTCTCCGGCATGGCTCCCTGCACTAGCTTCCATGCTGCCGCAGCCGCCTACCGAGGCTCGAAGCGCTGGTTCGAATACGGATTCGTGGTCGGGCGAATCACCACATTGAAGCCGAAACGCGTCGCTTGATGGCAGGCATTGCACGCGCCGGTCAATGCATCGTAAGCCTGGCTGAACCGCGCATCGTCCTTCGCCGCAATGGCGGACCTGAGCTGCTTCAGCGGTGCGGTCATCATTTCGGGCACCAGGTCGCGCAGCGGCATCGGCGAGTCCTTGTGCGTGGGATGAAATCGAACCACGTCGTCGAAACCTTCCTCGAGTTCGTCCACTTCGTACGCGACCAACAGCCAGTTGCCCGCCTCGCCGGCAAACCAGAGTTTCGAATGGCGCATCTGCTGCGCGCTCATGATCTCGCCAAGCCCGGGTCCGGGCGGGGCCGCGACGGCCGGATCAGCGCTTGCCAGCTGCGGGATCAGCAACAATAGGGCCAACAGTGTCAGGATCCGCGTAGCGGCGCGATGCGTGAGCGTTCTCGGGTACTTGATTTTCATGTCGGCATTGACGGGTCAGTTGTGATTCGATTTCGGGATACCGATCGAGTGTAGCTCGCGCACGACGGTGGCATTGAACAGATCGGGTTCTTCGAATGGAACGCCGTGGGCCGAATGCTCGAACCAGACCAACCGTTTGAGCGGCGCCTGCAGTTTGGCGAAATAGGCCGCGGCCAGCCTGGCATCCACATGCCGGTCGTAGCGGCCGAGAAAGAAGAACACCGGAACGTCGACCTTTGGCACCGAACGCGCGAGGTCGAGTTCGAGCAGGTCGTCATTCATCGCTTCGAGCGACACGTTGTTGCCCTTGATGATCTTGGGGATTTCCCAAGGCAACACCAACCCTTCGAGCAGGCCGCGCAGCGCGACCCACATCTGGCGCGGCGCCTGGTGATACGTCGCGCCATACCGATCCGCCAGCCGCTCGGTTTCCAGAACCTGATCGGCAGACCGATACGGCGGCGGTCCAATTTTCCGCAAACGCCGCGACGCGTCGGTATCGTCACGCTGTGACGCTTGTGCCAACAGGAAATCGTACTGTGCCTGCTGCGCCTCACGCGTGGACACCATCTGGGCGACACCGATGAAGGCGGCAACGTTCTCCGGATGGCGTTGTGCATAGAGCAGCCCGAGCGCCGAACCCCACGAATGACCGATGAGTACAACCTTGGCGGCGTTCAAACGCTGCTTCAGATGATCGATCACCGCCTCGAGATCAGCCAGGTGCCGCGCGATCGTCAAACTGCGCGGGTCGGCGTCGCCATCGTACGAGCGGCCCGCGCCGCGTTGATCCCAATACACCACCACGAAATGGTCTTCGAGTTCGCCGTTAAAATAGCGAAACAACGGCCGTTCTGCGCCGCCGGGTCCACCATGCAGCCAAAGCAAAACCGGCGCGGTGCGATCGGCGCCGCGGATCATCAGGAACAGCCGTGCGCCGTCGACGTTCAGATATTCGGATTCGTGAATCGACACCGGCGCGGAATCCGTCGCCGACGCCACGGAACCTTGTGCCGGCATAAACAGCAGCATCGCCAACACGAGTCGCGACGCGACGAGCGCGATCACGACGGCGCCAGGATGCGCGCGGCCGCGTCCGTCGTCTGCCAGTCATCGCGCGGTGCGGCGACGAGACGCGCGAATGTCCATAGCCGAACGCGTTGCGCGTCAACGCACAGCAGATCCGAAAAGCGCCCAACGAGACCGAGCGGGTCCGCCATCAACCGTGCGCTGCAGTTCAACAGATGCTGCGTGGCGTCGTAAGCCGGATCGCCTACGAACGGCTTCGGGTCGATCACGAGCCACGGTTCCCGCTTCGCAGCCAGGACATTCCCCGCGTGCAGATCCGTCGCGAGCAGCACGTCGTGCGGCGCTGCGCGGGCGAGTTCTTCCATCAAGCGCAAGCCCTCTCGCGTTTTCCCGGCATCAGGCCAGCGTTGGACATCGGCGAGCGTCGATTCGATCCAATGCCGAATCATCACCGACAACGGCCTGAACGGGTGCGGCGCGGTCGGACGGCGCCACATCCTGCGCAGCAGAGACGCAATCACGACATCCTGTTCCGGCTCGGCCACCACGCGCAGCGAGTGACCGGGCACGCACCGTTCCAGCAGCATCGCATTGAGGGCCGTATCGGCATCGATCAGTCGAACCGTCGGATCGTCCGCCCAGAACCGCAAACCGGCGATTTCCGCCTCGCCCTCCATATGCGGCATCCCGAGCTTCAGAACCGCCATGGTCCCGTCGCTCCGGCGCGCCGGAGCGACCCAGGCGGCGCTGCTGTCCTGTTGGGCGAACGGCTCGCCGAGTTCCAGCGACCAGCGCCGTCGTAACTCGCGCACCGTATACGGCAGTTCCTGCAACCAAGCCGTCCGATCTGGCGCTTTTTCGCAAGCCCTGGCGAGCGACTCCGGGATCACCAACGACGCCGATGGATTGTCGGGCGACACTGACGCTCCCAGGGTGAAACCGTCTGCGCCTAGCGTTGCGCCGGCGGCGTCTGACCGATCTTGTCGGCGAAGCGCGCGTGCAATGCTGTATCGACGGGACGATGTGTCACGTCGATACAGGCCGGATACGTTCCAAGAAAGTTTCTGCCCTTCAGATTGTTCGCCGGCCGGATCGGCCGCGGACAGAATCCGCCACCGCAGTTGGGACACACATTACGCAGCACCTCATCGACGCAGCGCGCACAGAACGTGCACTCGAACGAACAGATGCGCGCTTCGGTGGAGTCGGCCGGCAAAGGTACATTGCAGTGTTCGCACGTGGGCCTGAGTTGGAGCATGTCGGTCCGACCCGCTGATCAGCCGGGTACGCGCTCGAACGCGGGAACGCCGCTGGGCACGTGATGGAATGCCTGTTTGTCGATCGTGAAGATCGCCATCTGCGGTGTGCCGAACAGCGACGGATCGTCGAACGTGCCGACCTTGATCAATGCGGCACCGGGCAAACCGGCCGAACGCGTGGTCAAATGGGTGCCGCACTCGGCGCAGAATTCGCGCGTAACGGCATTCGGCAGATCTTTGCGCTTGAACGTTTTCGGCGCGCCCTTAGTGTATGTGAAACCGGCCTCCGGCATCGCCATGATCACGTTCGGATGGCCGCCGGTCAGATACTGACACTCGCGGCAATGGCACTGGCCTTTGAACATCGGTTCGCCCTCGGCCTCATAGCGCACCGCTTTGCAATAACAACCGCCTTCGAATTTCATGAGGTTCTCCTGTCTGAATGCTTGCCCCACCCGAGTCGATGATCGCACACTTGCTCGCATGCGAGTGGCCACCTGGAATATCAACGGACTGCGCGCCCGGCTCGACTATATGGCTCGCTGGCTCGACGCGCGTAAACCTGACGTCGTCGGCCTGCAGGAAATCAAGATCACCGACGAAGAATTTCCAACCGCCTTCTTCACCGACCTCGGATACCATGTTACGAGCTACGGTCAGAAGGCATGGAACGGCGTCGCCGTGCTGAGCCGCATCCCGGCCGAAGTGCTCGACCGCGGTCTGCCCGGTGAAGATGCGTTCGGTTCACGGCTGCTGCGCGTGCGGGTCGAGGGTCTCGAGTTCACGACGGTCTACTGCCCGAACGGCAAGGACCTCGGTCACGACGACTTCTCGAACAAGCTCGCGTGGTTCGACTCGCTGTTGCAGTTTTGGAGGGCCAGGGACCGCGATGCTGCGGCCGTTCTGTGTGGTGACTTCAACATCGTGCCCGCCGAACTCGACAGCTGGCTCAGCGGCGATACCAGCGACAAGATCTTTCACACGAAGGCCGAACGCGATCGATACAGCGCGCTGCTCGACCTGGGCCTCATCGATCTGTTCCGCCAGCGACATCCCGACAAACGTGCGTACTCGTGGTGGGATTTCAGGGGTGGCGCGTTCCATCGCGGTCAGGGCTTGCGTATCGACATGGTGTTGGGCACACAAGCCACCGCGCAACGCGTCGATGCGGTCGAGATCGATCGTGACTTCCGCAAGAAACTCGACGGACTGACGCCATCCGATCACGCACCGGTGTTCGCCGATCTGATCTAGCGTGCGCTGTGTGTTCTGGCGCGTTGTGAGAATCGTGTAGCCCCTGGCACTGCGCGATGGAATCGGACGGTTGTGGCGGAGGATCGGTACAACCGCCCGCTCCACCGGCGCTGATCTCCACGCTGTTGCTCAGAAGCGCCGATCGAGTTTCAAACAGAATGGCGCACCACACGAGCGTCGTGCCCGCGCGCGGCTCTACTCACTTGCGCACGAACGCGCACAGCTTGTTGCCATCCGGATCGCGGACATAGGCCGCGTAGAACACCGGGTTCATACCTTCGCGTACACCCGGCGGGCCTTCGCAAACGCCAGCATTGGCAAGCGCCGCTGCGTGAAACGTATTCACCGCCGCACGGTCGGGCGCCAGAAAAGCCAGCATCGCGCCGTTGCCGCCGTACGCTTGGCCGCGGTCGAACGGACGCGTCAGGAACAACCTGCCGCGATCATCGGCACGGGCATAGCCCGTCCAGGTTTCGCTGGTCGACTCGCGCGCGCCGCCAAGCGGCGCCAGCACTGCATCGTAAAAGGCGACCGATGCGGTCATGTCGTTCGTGCCAAGGGTTGCGTAGCTGATCATCGTTTTGCTCCATTGTGCTCCGATGGCGCAATCATGGCTCAACGCGCGCCGCCGTTCGGATCGTGAAATTTTCCCTTGCCCACTACGGTATCGACGTGCGTCGTGCGCGTCAGCGCAGCCACCGCGTCGGCGTCCTTCGGTAAACCCGAGACGTGTGAACGTACCTCGATGCGTTTTCCAGTGAACGATAAAGCCTGTGCCGACAGGTATCCGCCGGTTCCGGCGGAGCGGATGATGACAACCAGCTGACGAACGCCACTGCCGTCGAGGTCGGCCAGGCGCACGTCTTCGATGGTTCCGTCGCGTGGAAGAATGACGCCGGAAGCGTAGAACGCAGTGTCGCGCGATGCATACAGGCGCACCGTGTAGGTGCCCGTCGAGCGGGCTTCGTAGTCACCTTCGGCGATCACCACAGTCTGACCGTCGGGCAGACCGATCTTGCGCACGTACCGGTCGCTCGACGTGGTCGCCGCCGCATCCGACGCAGCTACCACTACTGCCATCACAACGGCTACGCGCCACGCATACGCAACACCACACCCCATCACGATTCGCTCCGTAGTTCTTCCTCGGTCGGCGGCTCGAACCAGGTCCGCCACAGATCGAGGTATTGCAGGTTGATGTGAAACGATCCCGATGAGACGTTCTCGTTGCGCGCCGTGAGTCGCCGCGCGAGCTCGTCGCGCGGAACGTCGAGAAAGCAGCTTACGACTCGCGCGCCGAGTGCGTTGGCACGCGCCCGATAGTCGTCGCGTTCGCGTCGACTCCAGACCCCCCAATCAATGACCACATCGACGCCGCGTGCAACGGCGCGGGCGGCGATCTCCCATTGCAACGACTTCACCGCGTTGCGCCGTTCGCTGGATGCACCTTTCTGAATCTCCGGCGGCTCCGGCTCCGGGCCGAACAGCTGGAACAGCCATTCATCCGCAGTCAATCGCAACGCCGGCCGGTCCCGCTCGATCTGTCTGGCGAGCGTGGTCTTGCCGGAATCGGGCAATCCACACGTCAGGAACAACGTCGGCGCCGGCATCGTTCAGGCGGTTCGAATGCGCACGATCGGCCGGTGCGGCTTGCGACGCGCAACCTCTTCGAAGCCAGCGGCGTCGTACATAGACTTTGCGCCAAACCACATCGAGTCGTCACGCGACGGTGCGCCTTTGTCTACCGGATAAGCTTCGAGCAACTTCACACCGCGTTTTTTTGCATAGGCGATCGCGCCACCGAGCAGTTCGCGCGCGACGCCTTCACCTCGATACTGCGCCGGGACCACGAAGCAGATGATCGACCAGACCGGTCGATCATCGACAGCCTTCATCACCGGCGAGCGCTTCAGCTTCGCGTAGTGTTCGCGCGGGCCCAGCGACACCCATCCGACCGGTGTCCTGCCGCGGTAGCCGATCAGGCCGGGTGTTGTACCCGCCTCCACCAGCCCCAACAGTTCTGCCCGGTTGCTCTGCGCACGGGTCATGTTTGCAGACAATGGCTCGCCTTCGCCGCTGCGCCGGTAGTACATGCACCAACAGCCGCGGGCGATCGAGCAGCCCTTCGCATTGAAGACCGCTTCCAGATCGGGCCAGCGCGCTATCGTCAGTCGACGTACAACCAGTTTCGGTGCCTTCATTCATCGCCCATCAGGATACTTCCGACGCATAGATCACGCGGTCGCGCTCGATGCGCTCGCCGATCATGATGTAAGAGAACGGTTCGGTGCTACTGTTGTGGATGTAGTGCGGCTCCGACTGCCCGGCCGGAAAACAGACGAAGCTACCGGCATGCAACGGAACTCGTGTATCGCCGAGATGCAAGGTCGCCTGACCACTCAGCACGTACAGGTGCTCTTCTTCATCGGTATGCCAATGGCCCGGTTTGGTATTCGAGCCCGGCGGAAGTTCGAGCAGGCCGATTCCGATTTTCGCCGCGCCGCCAACATCTCCGAGCGCCTTGCCACGGATCTCGCGATCGGTATCCGGATACCATGTCTCCCACGGGATCTGTGAGACGTGTACAGGCTGTTTCATTTGCTACGTCCTCGATGCGAACGGCGGCGCGACCACATCCGGTTCCGCGAGCGCAGGCGTATTGCGTAGCAGCAGCGTTGCGATACCACCCATCAGCAGCAGCAGCGCGAGCATCAGCAATCCGCCGGCGAAACTACCCGTGGCATTTTTCACCAGACCGACCGCATACGGTCCGACGAACCCCCCCAACGAACCGATTGTGTTGATCAACGCGATCGCACCGGCGGATGCGCTGCTGGCGAGAAAACGCCCCGGCAGCGCCCAGAACGGTCCGCGGCTGCCGAGGTCACCAATGGCCGCGATGGTCAGTGCGATCATCGCGGGAATCGGGCTGCTGATTAATGCGCTGGCCGTGAAGCCGACCGCTGCGACGAAACTTGGCACGGCGATGTGCAGAAAGCGCTCGCCGGTCCGGTCGGAGCTGGCGCCGATCCAGATCATGCCTGCCGCGGCGCCAAGATACGGAATCGCGGAGATCAAACCGACTTCCAGATTGTCCAAGCCCGACAACCCCTTGACGATCTGCGGTATCCACAACGACAGCCCGTAGCTGCCGGTCTGACACACGAACATGATCAACGCGAGCCGCCACACTGTCGGGTGGACCAACGCTCTGCGCAGGCCAATGCCATGGCGCTGCGCGGTTGCGGTCTGTTCCGCAGCGATGCAGGCGCCCAGCCAGTGCTGCTGCTCCGGTGTCAGCCAGCGCGCCTGCGTGGAGTCGTCAGGAAGAAAGCGCCACACCAGCATGCCCAGCACGATCGCAGGGATGCCCTCGAGCAGGAACAACCACTGCCATCCTCTGAGTCCCATGGCACCGTCCATGCCGAGCAGCAGGCCCGCCACCGGACCGCCGATCACGATCGACAGTGGGATAGCGACCATGAACAGCGATACCGCACGCGCGCGTTGGGCGGCCGGATACCAGCTCGAGAGGTAATAGATGATGCCGGGCAGGAACCCCGCTTCGGCCGCGCCGAGCAGGAATCGCAGCACGTAGAAACCGGTCGGGCCTTTCACCCACATCAGCGCCACCGCGACGATGCCCCAGGTGACCATGATTCGCGCGATCCAGCGCCGCGCGCCGACGCGCGCAAGAATCAGATTACTCGGCACCTCGCACAACGCGTAACCGACGAAGAACACCCCGGCGCCGAAACCGTACACGGCGGCACTGAAGCCAAGATCCTGGTTCATCTGCAATGCCGCAAATCCAACGTTCACGCGGTCGACGAATGCAACGATGTACAGCAGCAGCAGAAATGGGATCAGCCGCCACGTCACTTTGGCAAGCGTAGCCGCCTCGATGTCGCCATGAAGTGGCGCACGCGGTGTTGGATTCACCTCAATCTCCCCGTTAGATGCTACGACGCCAGTGTCATGCGCCGCACTACACTAGCCAGCCGCGATCACGCCTGCCATCAGTTCCCGTGTGACGACCGCCGCCGGCAATTCAACGCATCCGCTGGCATTCTGGCTGCACCACAGTGGCGAGAAGTCGCCGCTGCCCGCGCTTTCCGCTTTTGCGCGAATCGGCGCCAGCGCCGCGCCGGCCAGCGGGAATTCCGGCGCAGATCCACGAATCGGGCCCTGCTCGCGTATCAGCCGGTTGACGATGGCCCGCGCGGGGCGGCCCGTGAACAGATTGGTCAAGGTCGTAGTGCGGGCAGCGTCGCTTTTCAGCGCCGCGCGATGCACCGCGCTCGTCGTCGCCTCCGGGCACAGCAGATAGGCACTACCGACCTGCACGCCTACCGCACCAAGCGACAACGCAGCGTTCACTCCACGCGCATCCGCGATGCCGCCGGCCGCGACAACCGGCACCTGCACGGCGCGCGCGATCTGCGGCACCAGCGCAAGCGTGCCGATCTGGGTGCTGAGATCGGTGGAGAGGAACATGCCGCGATGTCCGCCGGCCTCCGCGCCCTGCGCGACGATGATGTCCGCACCATGATCTTCGAGCCAACGCGCTTCATCCACGGTGGTGGCCGATGAGAGGATCGTGGCGCCCCATGCGTGAACCTTCTCGACCAAATCTGCCGCCGGCAGACCAAAATGAAAGCTGACCACAGGCGGTGCGTCCTCACTCAGCATGTCGGCTGTTTCCGCATCGAACGGTCGCCTGCCCGGCCCCACTTCGATACCGTTGGGGTCGATGCCGAATTCCTGGTAATACCCCGACAGCGCGGACCGCCACGCCGCCTCGCGCTCCGCATCGATCGTCGGTGGCGCGTGACAGAAGAAGTTCACGTTGAATGGGTTCAAGGTTCCCGCGCGAATCGTCTCGAGTTCCTTGCGCATCGCCTTCGGGCCGAGAATCGCGCACGGCAGCGAGCCGAGCCCACCAGCATTGGAAACGGCGATGGCCAACGCACTACCCTGCACGCCGGCCATCGGCGCCTGGATGATCGGAAGCTCGATGTCGAGCCGTTGCTCCAATACGCCATTCAATTCGTGTCTCCCAGTCGGCTCCGCGGCCCTCGCGCAGAGCATACCCCGTCGAGCGGCTGATCCCGAGACTGCAAACAGGACTGCATTTTCGCTTTGTTCGCTCGTCGCATCCGCGCGTTCATTCACCGGAGAGCTGACATGGCCACGCCGTATCGGCCCGACGACCCCTTGCGCGCAGGATTCGAGCCGATTCCGCATGGAGTGTGATTATGCGAACGTCGTCGTCGAGGCAGCATTCCGAGTGACCTGAACGGTACCCTCCCCGGATCGGACCCAATCCCCAGTTCGCGCCACGAGATACAACCCGCTGCAAGGCGACGGAATAATCGAAACGCTCGGACCCTGCGATTTTGACGGCAAGCTACCTGGCAACATGACGGCACATCCAAAGATCGACCGCAGCACCGGCGAGATGCTGTTCTTTGCCAACTTCGCGTCCGCGCCGGGCGAAAGATCTCTCGGGCAATATCTCACACGTTGGACGATTCACGCGTCGCAATCGAGCGATTTCGCCGCGACGCGCCTCAACGAGGTTGTTTGCGACTATCCGCGCATCGACGAGCGCACGACGGGCCGTGACCATCGCTACACGTATGTCGCATGTGACGGCGGCCCGGGTACCGGCGATCTGCTTCAGCGTGGATTGGCCCGCGCTCCTGGCTGGATATCAGCGCGGACCAGGCGGTTCATGATTTCGCGGCGCCCGGCTTCGCGTTCTTCTTTCCGGTTCGCAGTTTGGTGCGCGTCTCCCGCTTCACCCGTGCAGCGAGCCGACCCTCGTGCTGTGTCAGGAAATTCTCCACCGCCGCCCGATCCCACGCGACGAGGCAGCGCAACGCCCAACTCATTGCCTTGACGACCATGTCTTCGCGGTCGTCGATGAGACGCATCGCGATGTCCAGCGTGCGGCGCGTGTCGCCACGGCCACCGCGCGATTTTGAGTTCAACACGACCGTTGCGACCAACGCGGCGCGACGCCACCATAAATCGGCGTCCTTCGCCCAGCCTCGGATGTCGGCATCGCCGATCTGGCCGCTCAACCAAGCGGCTCCGGCAATATTGATACCATAGCCGTCCACTTCGTCCCACGAACTGTTGCCGGCACCGAGCGCCTCGACCGTCGCCAAATCGAGGCTGGCCAGCGCCGACTTGTGTTTATTGATCAACTCCCAGCCAACCCATCGCGCCCGAGCCGCCTTCAGCGATCGCGTATTGGTAAGCGCCAGTCCAATCGCAACGACATCGGCCGCATCGGCCGACCGTACCTGCGCACTCACCTGCCTGCGAATTGCGCGCACACCGGGCACACCGAGGCGCGACTGCCCGGTGATTTCAGCCACGGTGTCGCGCACGATGCGCGCGATATCGGTTTTCGAGAGCGTCATCGAGGCGGTC
Source organism: uncultured Gammaproteobacteria bacterium (assembly GCA_963812255.1). GTDB lineage: Bacteria > Pseudomonadota > Gammaproteobacteria > Pseudomonadales > Azotimanducaceae > DATJGR01. The sequence continues at coordinate 1,901,231 of CAWEUM010000005.1, forward strand.
TCTCCTGCCACATGCCAGTCGGCGCAAGCGATTGCAGTATGATCGCGTCACACGTCAGTTCGAAAAGGATCGATCATGGCAACACAGGAATTGAGAAACCTGGGACGCTCCGGGTTGCGCGTATCACCCCTCTGTCTGGGCGCGATGAACTTCGGCAACGAACAGTTCGGCTGCGACGAGAAAGCCTCGATCGCAATCATTCACGCGTATCTGGACGGCGGGCACAACTTCATCGACACCGCGAACGTGTACTCCGGTACGAAGTCGGAGACGATCGTCGGCAAGGCGGTGAAGGACCGTCGGGACGGTGTCGTCATCGCGACGAAAGCGTCATCACCGCTCGGCGCGGGTCCGTTCGATTCGGGTTCGAGCCGCAAGCATCTCGTGAAGGCGTGCGAGGACAGCCTGAGACGACTCGACACGGACTACATCGACCTGTATCAGATGCATCGCTACGACGACGCGACGCCGCTCGAAGAAACGCTCTCTACGCTGAACGATCTGGTTCGTCAGGGCAAAGTGCGCTACCTCGGCGTATCGAACTGGACCGCATCGCAGATCACCGAAGCCTGCATGATCATCGCAGCGAAGGGCTGGGAACCGCTTGTCAGCCTGCAACCGCAATACAGTATCCTGACGCGCGACATCGAGGTGGAGATTCTGCCTGCATGCCGGAAATTCGGTCTCGGCGTGATTCCGTGGAGCCCATTGGCTGGCGGAATGTTGACCGGCAAGTACAAAGCCGGCGAAGAGCCGAAGCAAGGCACGCGCTTCGCCGCACCGGGTCCGTTTCAGCAGGTGTGGCGCACGCGGGCGATGAACGAGCGCAATCACGCGGTGGTCGGTGTCGTGCTCGAAGAAGCCGGCAAGCTCGATGTCTCACCAATCGCGCTCTCGCTGGCGTGGAATCTCGCGCGTCCTGGCATCGTCGCGCCGATCATTGGACCCAAGAGCCAGCAACAACTGAAAGACAACCTCGCGGCGCTCGACGTGACGCTTCCCAACGATACCGTTGAGCGGATCGACGCGGCCAGCGAACCGCATCTGCCGTATCCGCACGACTTCATGCGCATGGCGCGTCAATTGACGGCGATGATGGTGCAGCAGAACACGGCCAAGTAGTTTTTGAAGACGAGTGGTCCGAGACGCGAGCCGGCGGCTGTCAACTCGCCGGCCAGGGATCGGCCCAGGCGGGTATGCGCATCAGCTCGTCGAGCCAGCGCGAGATGTGGTCGAACCGCTGCAGCGGCATATCCGATTCTCGCCAGTACCTGGCCATCGAGGCGAGCTGAAAGTCAGCAATCGTCAGGCGTCCGCAGGCGACATGCGTCCGATCCGTCAGATGGCCGTCCAGAACCGCTGCATAGCGCAGCGCATTCGCGGCGCTCGTTTTCAGCAACTCATGGTCGGGGGGTCCCAGATCGAACGTCGACTTGACGATGTGCTCGAAATAGAACGGTGCGACAGCAGCGGACCAATGGCAATCGTTCCACGACAGCCAGCGCAGCAGCTCGACCTGCTCGGCTGGAGCATGTGCGGGCCACATGTCCGATCCCGTCTGAATACACAGATGCGCCATGATCGCCGAGGCCTCCCACAGCACCAGATCGCTATCCACCAAGGTCGGCGCCTTCATATTTGGATTGAGCGCAACATAGTCCGGCACCCTCAGCCCGCCGGCCATCATGTCGACCTCGATCAACTGTGCCTCGACGCCGAGATGCTTGACCAGCGCCAATACGCGCAACGGCGCCTGGGCCTTGAACCAGTATATCTTCACGTCTCTCTCCGATTAGGTTAGCTGCGTTCTGATGACGACGAACGACGAGCCCCCAATTCGACCCGCCGCGCGACATTTCTTCTACTCGGCCGGCACCCGCACGGGTTCATTGATGTAGTCGAGGAACTCGACCACGCCGGTTTCCAGCGAATATTCGGCGCCGACGATGCGCAGCCCGCGAGTGAGGATCAGTTGCTCCAGGACTTCGGAGCCGTGTCTGAGATGATCGACCGACGCGCCGACGTTTGCCCGAACCGCATGCTTGACCAACACGTCCATATCATTGCGCAACTCCGTCCGCATCAGCACCTCGACAGACGGTCGGATGCGGTCGACGATCGAACTCAGGTTGCGCGACTGATTCTCCGCCGGTTGCTGAAGTTGTTCGACGGTCGCCAGAATCGCTCCGCATTGGGAATGTCCGAGCACCACAACGAGCCGCGTGCCGAACCGTTCGGCCGCAAACTCGACGCTGCCGACCTGCGATGGCGCGACGACGTTGCCCGCCACGCGAATGACGAACAGGTCGCCCAGCCCCTGATCGAACACGATCTCGGCCGGCACCCGCGCGTCCGAACAACCCAGAATGATTGCGAACGGCATCTGTTCCATCGGCAGTTCGCCACGTGGGGGGCGATGCGCAAGCGTCTGGTTGCCTTCGACGTGCGATGCAAACCGGCGATTGCCTTCGCGCAAACGATCGAGCGCCTCCTCGGCAGAGATCATCGCCTCACCTTCGCGGTCGGATGCAGCGCGAAACGTTCGATGCGGAGACATTCTCGAACAACTCGCTGGACTGTGCACGATCGCGCGAAAAGTCGACTACCTGCATTCTTCATTACCCGTTAGAGCCCAGATCACAAGCTTTGCAGCGAACAGATGTTCGCCATCGATCTCCCGCCCGGCTTGATTAGATAGGCTGTACTGCGCCTTCACTTCCACATGCACCGCGTGTCGACATCCCAACGCCACATCGAGGCGGCTCTCGTCGCGGTTCCAGCAACGCCGCTGCCGAACGCCGTCGCGAACTTGCCCAGCCGCAGCGTCACGCGTCCGATGTCGGTCATACGCGCCTCAAACTGCGTCGTGGAAGATGATCCCGAGCGCGAAACGATTGCCGGATCGAATTCGGCTCACGCCGTGGCGAAGTGTCACACGAACCGTACCTCGCATGCCACGCACCGGACGGTTCCGCACCGGAAACACCACGCCATCGCCGCATCGCAACGGCACAACTTCGACTCGCGATTGCATACGGGGGCGCTGCTCGGTCAGCACGAATTCCCCGCCACTGAAATCCGCCTCCGGATCCGACAGCAGAAACGTGACCTGCAGTGGGAACACGTGCTCGCCATACAGGTCCTGGTGCAGTCTGTTGTAGTCGCCGGCGGCATACTTCAACAGCAGCGGCGTCGGGCGCGTCTGGCCGGCTCGATGGCATCGCGCCAGATACTCGGCATGGTCGATCGGATATCGGGCATCGATGCGCAACGCCTCGTTCCAACGATTGGCGATCTTCGCGAGGGGCGGGTACAGATTCGTCCGCAGTTCGGCAACACGTGTGGGCAACGGGTAATCGAAATACCGATACTCGCCACGACCATAGCCATGACGCGACATGACCACGCGGTTGCGAAACAGCGTGTCCGTAGAAAAACTCGCGCCTAACGCGTCGCACTCCGCAGACGACAGCGCGGACGGCAACACCACGTAACCGTCGGCATCGAGGCCTTCGTCGAGGCCCTCGCCGATACCCGCCCAGTTCACCCGGCCTCGCGCTGCAGCAGCGCGCATTTGCGCTCGACACCCCAGCGATATCCGGACAAACCGCCGTCCTTACGCACGATGCGATGGCACGGAATTGCGACCGCGAGCGCATTCGCCGCGCACGCCTGAGCCACGGCGCGAACAGCCTTCGGTGCGCCGACCTTGCTTGCGATGTCCGCGTAGCTCGCCGTCGAGCCTGCCGGTATGTCACAGAGCGCCCGCCAGACGCGCTGCTGAAACGCTGTGCCACGGATGTCCAGCGGCAGATCGAGGCCAATGCGCGGCGCTTCGACGAAGCCAACCACCGTCGCAACCCATTGTTCGAAACCCGCATCGCCACCGGTCAGATCCGCGTTTGGAAAACGGTCCTGAAGGTCGCGTACCAACGTATCCGGATCGTCGCCGAGCCAGATCGCGCAGATACCACGTTCGGTGGCGGCTACCAGTATTGCGCCGAGCGAGCACCTGCCGACCGCAAATCGAATCGCCGTACCTTTGCCGCCGGCGCGAAAACTTCGCGGCTGCATGCCGAGCGTCTTCGCCGCCCCCTCGTAGAACCGTCCGCTGGCGTTGAAGCCCGCCGCGTAGATTGCATCGGTCACTGTCGCGCTTCGAGGCAGCTCGGCGCGAACCCGACGCGTGCGATGCGCATTCGCATACGCCTTCGGAGTGAGGCCGGTGATCGATTTGAACACGCGATGAAAATGGAAGCGGCTCATGCCAACGGCACTCGCTAGACGGTCCAACGCAAGTAATTCGGGCGCCTCTTCGATCAGTCGGCAGGCGCTGGTGACCGCCGTAGCCTGGCGCTCCGCCAGCGGCGCTTCGTTGGGGCGACAACGTTTGCATGGCCGAAAGCCGGCGTGCTCGGCGTCCGCGCAAGTTGCATGAAAGCGCACGTTCTCTCGACGCGCCAATCGCGAAGTGCACGAGACGCGGCAATACACGCCGGTGCTTCGAACGGAGTAATAGAACACGCCGTCGGCCCGCGCATCGCGGCGCGCGACGGCGGCCCAACGCTCGTCGTCCGAGTCGAACATTGGCGCCTTGGCTGGCGCGCGTGAGATGGATGCGTTCATTGTACTCTCCGCGACGTCGCGATCGTCGCGACGGGAGATTTCAATCTACGAGGCCGCGTTCAACGAGACACTCCCGCAATTGCTTTTGAATCGGCCGGCGTGCCGCGCAGGCTCACGGCAAGCACCACACTTCCGAGCAAGCAGCACGCCACGACCAGAAGGCTCGCAGTGTAACTCCCCGTCGCATCGTGAACCCGCCCGATCACGAACGGACCGACAAAGCCGGCGAGATTGCCGAGCGAATTGATCAGCGCGATCGCGCCCGCCGCCGCCGTACCGGTTAGAAAGGTCGTCGGCAGCGACCAGAACACCGGTACCGCGCTCCACACACCGACCGCCGCGATCGATAGTGCAAGCACACCGATGACCGGCGAATGCACGTAAGCACTGGCGATCATGCCAAACGCGCCGACGCCTGCCGACGCGGCGATGTGCAGGCGGCGCTCGCCGGTCCGATCCGATCGCGCACCGACGATCACCATCGCGACCGCCGCCGCCATATACGGAATCGCCGAAACGAGCGCGACTCCGACGTTGTCGAGCGTCGAGAACGAACGAATGATCTGCGGCGACCAGAAGCTGATGCTGTAAAAGCCGATGACCAGCGAGAAATACAATAACGCGAGGCGCCAGACGATGGGATGCAGCAACGCACTGCGCAGGGTCTCGCCGCGCGCTGCGATCGCATCGGCGCCAGTGCGCACCCGTTCGCTCAGAAATACGCGCTCGTCTGGCGTCAGCCACCGCGCCTGCTCGGGCCGATCGGTGAGATACCCCAGCACGATGACGCCGAGTACGACCGACGGTATGCCTTCGGCAATGAAAATCCATTGCCAGCCGGCAAATCCGGCGACTCCATCCAAACCGAACAGCGCCGCGGACATCGGACCTCCGACAACACCGGCAATCGCCGTCGCCGTCATGAACCGCGACACCGCCGAGGCACGCTCATCGGCAGCAAACCACAGCCCGAGGTAGTAGATGACACCCGGAAAAAATCCGGCCTCGGCAACGCCGAGCAGAAAGCGCAACACGTAGAAGCTCATCGGCGTGTGTACGAACGCCATGGCCGAAGAAATGAGCCCCCAAGTGATCATGATCCGCGCGATCCACACCCGCGCGCCGACTCGAGCGAGAATCAGATTGCTCGGAATCTCGAAGATGAAGTAACCGATGAAGAAGATGCCGGCGCCAAGTCCGTACACGGAGTCACTGAAGCCGAGTTGGCTCTTCATCTGCAGTTGCGCAAAGCCGACATTGATGCGGTCGAGATACGCGGCCACGTACAACAGAAACAGAAAGGGGATCAGCCTTCGCGAAACTTTTCGGATGACTGTTCGCTCATCCAGCCCGACGCGCACTCTATTTCGGCTCACATCGCACTTCGGTTCTGACCGAGTTCGCGATGAAGCACTGTTCGTGTGCTTCGTGATGCATCGAGTCGATCTCCGCGCGCGACGGCAGACGTTCGCCGGAAAACTGCACCTCGGGCGTGAGCGTCACGGTGGACACAACCATTCTGCCGTTCGCATCTTTCGCCATGACGCCAATCGGATTGTCACGATACCGGTCGATGCGAAATTTTTTTTGCGCGGCAATGGAAAGGAAGAACAACATGTGGCAATTCGAGATCGACGCGACGAACATTTCCTCTGGATCAATTGCCGTGGCGTCCGAGTACGGAACGGGTACGACATGGGGTGAAGATGACGCGGCGATCTCGGCGCCGCCATCGAACCTCACGACGTGCGCGCGGCTGTAGCGGTTGTCGAGAAAGTTCTGATCGCCGCGAAGCCACAGGATCTCTGCTGTGTAGGTCGCCGATGTCTCGCGCACGTTGTCCTCAACCCTTCTCGACTCGAGCCAAGATCAGCACGCATCACCGATCAGTTCGGCATCGAGTACGAGAGCGGACGAAAGATCCGCTTGGACGTCACGGCCAGATGTTGGCTTCATCGAAATTCTCGCCGTCACTACGAACGACGCAAAACCGCTGTCCGGTTGGCGCTTCCATCACGCACCAGGATTTGACCCGCTCGACGCGTCGCGCGCCGAGCGCCTCCAGACGCCCCACCTCCGCATCGACATCGTCGGATTCGATGTCCAAATGCACGCGGCTCGTATGGTCGACACTCTGAACTTCGATGTGCAGCCCGTGCGTACCACCTTTCAGGCCCACGTACTTCTCTTCGCCCGGTCCAAGCCGCTGAGTCCGCATACCGAGCGCTGCGCTCCAGAACGCCGCGGCCTCAGCCAGGTCGTCAGTGTCGCAGTCGATAATGAAACCAGCGAGTTTGCTTCTGTGCATGTAACTGTTATTTCAGTCGGAAGAAGAGCTCAGTGACAAGTTTAGACTGATCCTCGCTCCAGTCGCCGTAAACTTCCCAGGACACACCGCTCAATTGCAGCGCCTGCTGCGCGCACCATTCGTTGAGCTGGGTGTTCACTGCCGGCAACGCATTGTAAGGACCGATGTGAACCGTGTGCGCGGTATTCGCGACGGAATCTCCGATTGTCTGGTCATGGTCGGTGGTACCCGCCCGCAACACCGGCGTCACTTCGACGATTTTGCGCTCGTTGTCCATCCCGCCCCCAGCATCGCCAGATTATTTCTTCGCGTGGGCGATCACCTTCGTCGAAAAAAGGTAGTCCTTCAGCTCGTGGTCGAGCGTCGGATCCCGGCGACGTATCCACTCGAGCACCATCGCCGCGTGCTCCTTTTCTTCGTCCCGATTGTGTTCGAGGATCGCCTTGAGATCCGGATCGGTGCATGCATCGGCGCGCTGGTTGTACCAGTCGATCGCTTCGAATTCCTCCATCAGCGATGTGATCGCGCGATGCATGTCGCGCGTTTCGTTGGAAATCTCGTCAATCGGCTCGTGATAGCCTTCGTTTGCCACTTCTTATTGCTCCTCGAATGCTCCGGTGTTGACTGACTCGTTGGGATCGTCCCATTGCGGTGAGCGATCGCATCCTTAGACTAATGTCCTTTACATCGATAGCAACCTCGTCGAATGACCGAGACCGGCAACGAAGCGTTGGTTATTGGGGCCGGCATTTCCGGCCTGACGTGCGCGTTGGCCCTGCATGAGGCGGGCATTCCTGCACGCATATTCGAAGCGGTCGACGAGATTCGTCCGCTCGGCGTCGGCATCAACGTTCTGCCGCACTCGGTCAAAGTCCTTTGGTCGTTGGGACTGAAGGACGCGCTAGAGGAAACCGCGATTCAAACGAGCACGCTGCGGTTTCACTCAAAGCGTGGACAACTCATCTGGAGCGAACCACGCGGCGTCGAGGCGGGATATCGGTGGCCACAGTATTCCATTCATCGCGGCGCGCTGCAGAGGGTGCTGCTCGATGCGGTGCGTGCGCGGTTGGGCGACGACGCGGTAGCCACTGGACACGCCCTGTCAGCGTTTGAGCAGAATTCCAGCGGAGTAATGGCTCACTTCGTTCGACGAAAAACCGGCACGCCTCACGCCAGCCGGCGCGGCAAATGCCTAATCGGCGCCGATGGACTGATGTCCACGGTACGGGCAGCGTTCTATCCGGACGAAGGCAATCCCGTCTATTCAGGACAAATGCTCTGGCGCGGCGTTGCCGACTGGGATCCGGTGTTCGATGGGCGCTCATGCGTCATGGTCGGGCACAACGACCTGAAAGCGGTGATCTATCCGATTTCCGAAGCGGCGCGGCGACGCGGCCGGACGGAACTGAACTGGGTCGCCGAGCGGCGCCTGCCCGGATCGCTGCCGCGGAACCGGGCCGACTGGAACCGCCGCGGCGATCCCGCCGACTTCGCCGGCGCCTTCGCCGACTGGCGCTTCGATTGGCTCGACGTACCTGCGATGTTCGAAGCGACGCCGCAGATCTTCGAATTTCCGATGGTCGACCGTTCGCCGGTGTCGCGGTGGTCGTTCGGCCGCGTGACCCTGCTCGGGGATGCAGCGCACGCGATGCGGCCCAACGGATCGAACGGCGCCTCGCAAGGCATTCTCGACGGCGTTGCCGTCGCGAAGGCGCTGCGGTCTACCAAAACGGTCGAAGACGCGTTGCGTGCATACGAAGCCGAACGCCTCGAACCGACCGCGAAACTGACGTTAGACAATCGCGAAACCGGGCCGGAGCGCGTTCTGCAGATGGTCGAGGAACGCTGTCCGGACGGCTTCCGCGACATCCACGATCATTTCAGCGAGGCTGAGCTTCGAGACATCGCAGAGCGCTACAAGAGGCTCGCCGGGTTCAATCGCGAGCATCTGGCTGAGCCGGGCACCGAATATTCCAAAGTGCGAGACGGCGTATGAGCATCTGGTTTACACCCCCCAACCTGGATGAGCTCAACCGGATCCATGAAAACACCGCCGTGTCGGCGCTCGGCATCCGGATCACGTCCGTAGGTGAGGACTCACTTAGCGGAACAATGCCAGTAGACGAGCGCACGAAGCAGCCGTGGGGCCTTTTGCATGGCGGTGCATCGGTGCTGCTCGCAGAGACGCTCGGCAGCGCAGCATCCATGTGTTGCGTGGATGCCGCCCAGTGGCTCTGCGTCGGCATCGACGTCAACGCCAACCACGTACGTGGCGTACGCGACGGCATCGTCACTGGGATCGCGCAGCCGGTCCATCTGGGCCGGAGCTTGCATGTCTGGGGCATCGAAATGCGCGCGCGCGACGCGCGTCTGGTCTGTATTGCAAGATTGACTGTCACGGTGATCCCGAATCCCGCGAACTGACTGCCTGCGACGAACCGAGCCTGACGTGCGACGAGTGACATCCGCGGCGTCGGGGGGCAGGAGATTGCACCACTAGAATCCGCTGATGACCGAGATCCCGCCAGCATTACCCGTCACGCGTCCCGGCAAGTGGGCACAACGACTGACGAATCGGGAGGTGCAGTTCTGGTCGGTCCAGTTGGTCGGCTGGACCGGCTGGGCGTTCGCCAGCGCGATCGGTTGGTTGTACTGGATGGACGTGCCCGACCGGCCGCATCTGGTGAGACTGTATGTGTTCGCTGCCATCGCCGGCATCGCGGTATCCAGTGTGTTGCGCTATGTGTACCGCGCGCAGTGGGCGCGACCGCTGACGCTTCGAATCGGCACGGCAGTGGTTTTGTCGTATCTGATGGCCGGTGTTTGGCAGGCGGCAAAGAACCTCGTTGTTGCGCGCCTGCTCCACGACTTCGAACCGAAAGGCTGGCTCGGCTACTTCGAGGGAATCCAAGCCTCGTTCTACGTCATGCTGGGCTGGAGCGCCTTCTACTTCGGCATCAAGTATTACCAGATGCTGCAGCGGGAAACCGAGAAAGTTCTTCGCGTGACCGCGATGGCGCACGAGGCGCAGTTGAAAATGCTGCGCTATCAACTCAACCCGCATTTCCTATTCAACACGCTGAACGCAATTTCGACTTTGATCCTCGAACGCGATACGGAGCACGCGAATCAAATGGTGACGTGCCTGTCGCGCTTTCTGCGCTATTCCTTGGACAACGATCCGATGCAGCGCGTGTCGCTCGAACAGGAACTGATCGCATTGAATCTCTACCTCGACATCGAGCAGGTTCGTTTCGAAGAACGCATGAAGATCGAGACCGACATCGAAGCTCTGGCCCGCCGCGCGTTGATTCCAAGCCTGCTGTTGCAGCCGATCGTCGAAAACGCAGTCAAGTACGCAATCGCACCGCGCGAATGCGGCGGCAAGATCCGCATCGACGCCCACGTTCGCGGCGCGCAGTTGTGCGTGGACATCACCGATGACGGACCCGGCCTTTCGGATTCGCGCGCGGTGCGGAATGCGCCCCGCGAGGGCAATGGGTCGCGCGGGGTCGGACTCATCAACACACGGCAACGCCTCGAGGAGATCTACTCGCGCAATCATTCGTTCTCGATGACCAACATACTCCCGCAAGGGTTGCGCGTATGCGTACGGATTCCGTTCGAAACCACATGAATGCACCGCTGCGCGTGCTGGTCGTCGACGACGAGGCACTGGCGCGACGCGGACTCAAGGTGCGCCTCGCCGCCATCGAGGGCCTCGAAGTCGTCGCCGAATGCGCCAACGGGCGCGAAGCACTCGCCGCGATTACCGACGAATCGCCGGACCTTGTGTTCCTCGACATCAGAATGCCCGGACTCGATGGATTCGACGTGGTGCGCGAACTGCAGAGCGATTCGATGCCCTTGATCATTTTCGTCACCGCATTCGATCAGTACGCTGTCAGCGCCTTCGAGGTGAACGCAATCGACTATCTGCTCAAACCGATCGAGCAACCGCGCCTCGAGGAATCCGTCAGACGCGCGCGATCGTTGCGCGCCGCGCAAACTGCGGTCGATCAAAAACCTCGTCTGATGAACCTGATCGTTTCGTTGACGGGGCATTCGGAGTCCGCCATCGGCACCCTGGTCGAACAAAGCGGCGAGCAGTCCTTTGCGCAGCGACTGACGATTCGAGATGGAGCCAGCATCGCGCTCGTGCCGGTATCCGAAATCGAGTGGATCGATGCGGCGGGGGACTACATGTGCGTTCATGCGCAGCAAAAGACGCACGTCATGCGCGTAACGATGAAACAGCTCGAAGCGCAGCTCGATCCAATGTTGTTTCTGCGGGTTCACCGATCGACGCTGATCAACGTCGGACATGTCGTTCGGCTCACCGCACACACCAACGGCGAATACTTCATCGAACTGACACAAGGCGCACGTCTAAAGGTCAGCCGCGGCTATCGAGATCGTATCGCGCGTTTCCTCTAGTCGTGCAGTTCGTGCTCGAGCGACTTTCATTGCGTGGCTCATCTCGGTTACGTTACCCGGCCATCCGAACGCGAGGAGAGTTGCTGATGACCGACCTGATCCGCTACCAAACCGAAGACGCCGTTGGCGTCATCACGATCAACCGCCCGGAAAAGCGCAACGCGATGACCTATGCGATGCTTGGCGAGTTTCTCGAGCGCGTTGCCGAGGCGGGTACCGACAGTTCCACTCGGGCGCTGATCATCACCGGAGCACCGGGTGCGTTCTGCGCCGGCACCGACCTTGCCGACCTGGCGACGATCCCCGGCGCCGAGCGCGGTCTGCGCGGCAGTTCTGAGGAACGCGAGCGATGGTGGCCGATCATCGAATGTCCGAAGCCGGTCATCGGCGCCATTGACGGTCCCGCCGTCGGGATGGGGGCCGAATTCAGTTCACAGTGCGACATTCGTATCGCAACACCAAAGGCGCGTTTCGCGTGGAATTTCGTTCATCGCGGGCTCGTGCCGGATACCGGCGCCGGCAGTTGGCTATTGCCGAGATTGATCGGCGTTCAGCGCGCACTGAAGCTTCTTTACAGCGGCGACTTTTTGAGCGCCGAGCAGGCACTCGAGATCGGCTATATAGATCAGCTGGTCGAGAGCGACGCGCTTCTTGCTACCGCAACGACGCTCGCGCGTAAAATCGCCGAAGGCTCACCGTTTTCACAGAGCCGCATCAAGGCCTTGGTATATGAAGGCCTCGGTGCAGAGATATCGGACCACATGCAGCGCCACACCGGTGCACTTGCCGAATGTTTCAAATCCAACGATCACAGAGAGGGCGTTGCGGCATTCCTGGAACGTCGTCCCGCTCGATTCTCGGGGTCTTGAAGACACTACCAGTGACTACCCAACGACAATAATGGGGGGCGTCGATCATCCCATGGAAATGCCGAATAGATAGCCCAGCACGTAAGTGATGCTCGCGGCAGCTGCACCAATGCCCAACATGCGCACACCGCCGCGCACCGCCCCTCGGCCAGTGAAGAGACTGATCGACGCGCCGAGGCCGAACAGTGCAACACCGGTGAGCGTCGCTGACGCGAACAAGCCACCAACTCCGATCAGAAACGGAACCAGCGGCACCAGCGCGCCGACTGCGAAGCATGCGAACGAAAACCCCGCCGCGCCCCAAGCGGAACCGAGGTTGTCGGGGTCGAGCCCGAGTTCTTCTCGTGCCAGGACGTCCAGTGCATGCTTCGGGTCGGCCAGCATCTTTTGCGCGACCACGCGCGCCTCGTCTAGATTCATGCCGCGTGCAGCATAGATCAGCGCCAACTCTTCAGCCTCTTCTTCCGGATATTCGTCGAGTTCGTGCTGCTCGAGCCGCATCTGATGCTCATACAGTTCGCGCTGCGAACGCATCGATACAAATTCGCCGGACGCCATCGACAACGCGCCGGCCAATGCACCGGCAACGCCGGTCAGCAGGATCATGCGGCTGTCGGACGACGCGCCCGCCACGCCCATGATCAGACTGGCGTTGGAGATCAGACCATCGTTCGCGCCGAATACCGCTGCGCGAAAATTGCCTCCGACACCGCGATGCGATTGTCCAACTTCGTCGACGGTCTCCGGCATCACGTGTCCGCCGGGATGCGCGCTGGAATAGGCGGACATGCCGCGGACTTTCATACTTGCGAGGATTTGGCGAATGGGCTTTACGCCGAGACGACGTGCCAGCCACGCGACCAGTCGCGCGCGAACGCTTGGTGTGAACTGCGGCAGCGTCGCGCCGTTCGTGGTGATTTTGGTCGCCCACAACGATGCCTGCTCGTCTGCCTCCTGAGCCAGCGTCGCGAACAGTTCCGCCAACGTCGCGCGCGACTCGGTGCGCGCAAGCGCCCGATACAGCCAAGCGGATTGCTTCTCTTCGCGCCAACTGGACAGCGCCGCATCGTCAACGTGTCCAACCATTTCGATCCGGCACTTTCATCGCGTGGATTGGCATGTTAACCGAAGTGACGTTGATCGAAGGGGACGCAGCGGGTAGGCTCGCGGCGCTTGCGTATCCCCCGCTTTTTTTCATCGTCACATCACGCTCGGAGACGTCGATATGATCCTCCGTCCCGCTCATTCGTCTCAACTTCCGGCGATCCTGCTGAGCGCCCTATTGATGTGCGTCGCCGGGAACACCGCGCACGCTAGCGACCAGTGCAAGACGCCCGCGACCGATCGACCCCGCATTGGCCTGGTGTTGGGCGGCGGCGGCGCCCGCGGCATCGCGCACATCGGTGTCATCCGCGAACTCGAAGAACTGCGCATTCCGATCGACTACATCGCCGGGACCAGCATGGGTTCCATCGTCGGTGGATTGTATGCGGCGGGGATGACACCCAAGGAAATGGAGGACACGCTCCACCAGTTGAACTGGAACGATATCTTTGCCGATGACACGGTCCGTGCGGAACGTCCATACCGGCGCAAACGCGACGACGATCTCGCGCTGTTCGGACCGAAGTTCGGTGTCGGCGCAAAATCGTCGTTGCTGCCGCGAGGCGCGATCAGCGGGCAGAAGATCCAGTTCTTTCTGGAGACCGTGACCAGCGAGCGCGTGCAAAAGAAAGGGTTCGATGAATTACCCATTCCTTTCCGCGCCATCGCCGCCGATCTCGTGACCGGTAAGCCGGTGGTCATCTCACACGGCGACCTCGCAACCGCAATGCGCGCCAGCATGTCGATTCCAGGATTGTTCTCGCCGATTGACTTCCAGGGACATCTGCTCGTCGACGGCGGCATCGTCAACAACCTGCCGGTCAACGTCGTCCTAGGCATGGGCGCGGACGTTCTGATTGCGGTGGACGTCGGTACGCCGTTGCATACACGCAAAGAGCTCACCGACTTCGTGTCCATCACGAGCCAGCTGACCGGCATCATGGTGGCCAACAACACCGAACGTCAGGAGGCAATGCTGACCCCGAAGGATGTGCTGATCGTCCCGCCGCTCGGCAACGAGATCAGCTGGATCGACTTCGCCAAGGTCAATCAGACCATCCCGATCGGATACGAGGCGGCGCAGGCGTTACGCGACCGGCTCGCGCCGTTAGGCATCTCTGAGGAAGCCTACAGAGAGTACCGCGCTCGCATTGCCGCATGCGTCGCTGGCCCACCGGTCATCCAGTTCGTTCACTTGAACAATCGTTCCCGATTCTCCGACGCAGTGATCTACGAACGGCTCCACGTAGCGATTGGTAAACCACTCGACAAGGTACGGCTGGAGAAGGACATTCAGCAGATCTACGCGCTGGGCTTTCTCGATCGGGCGACATATGAAGTCGTCAAAGACAACGGTCAATTCGGCCTGCTCGTGACAGTGAAACAGGACGAGCGCGGTAATTCGTTCATCGAGACCGGCATGGATTTTACCGGCGTCAGCGATTCGTCGACCATCGATCTGCGTCTGGCGTATTTGAAGACCAATGTCGACGAACTCGGCAGCGAATTTCGCGGCATGATCCAACTGGGGGAAAACCAGGGATTCCTCACCGAGCTGTACAAGCCCATCGGTCCCGAATTGAAATGGATCGTCGTCCCGAATGCGTACGCTGAGCGCCGTAGCCTGACCGAGTTCAGCGATCAGGGCGACAAGCTCGGTCAGGTCGATATCGAAGAGTACGGCGCCTCCTTGTCGATGGGTCGAGAGTTCTGGCGCAGCGCCGCGTTGTTCGCCGGCGTGCGGCGTTACGCCGGCAGCACCCACGTGCGGATTGGCGAGCCAACGCTTTCCGAGGGGCCATTCGACGGCGGCGAATGGTTCGTCCACGGCGCATGGGATCGCATCGACAACCGCTATTTCCCGTCCCATGGCACGTTTGCCGATTTCGAATATCTTTGGTCGCGGACGGCGCTGGGCGCCGACACCGAGTTTCAGCAGTTCGCGGGCCAGATGTTCACTGCCAGGACATGGGGGCTGCATACCGTGCTGCTCGGCGGCCGGCTCGGACTGACACGCCATGGTGAAGCCCCCACGCAGAACCTCTTTCGGGCCGGCGGCATGTTTCGTTTGTCGGGCTTCGAACCCGACGAGTTGAGCGGCCAGAATTTCGGTATGGCATTGCTCGGCTATCGCTACAAGTTGTTTGCGACCGGTTGGCTGCCACCGTACGTGGGTATGACGCTCGAGTACGGCAACGTAGCCACCGACGCGGATGACATTCTCGACGAGGGCCTCGTCAACGCGAGCGCCTACATGGGATTCAACTCACCGCTTGGTCCGCTGTACATCGGCTACGGATTCGCGCAAGGCGGACACCGAGCGTATTTCGTGCGGATCGGGAACGTTCTCGGTAACTCGTCGATCGACGACCACGACTAGATCTGGGCGGCGTGCGCCGCACCGCACGAACGATCAGTGCTGCGGCACTTTCCGTGTCGGGGACATACCTGTGACGGGCATTTTCGCAGTCAATCGGGCGAGCGCAGCCGAGTCGAATCTGGCGTCGATCATGAGGACCCGAGTGGCCTTGGTCTGGGGCAGGAATTTGAGAAACTTCTTCAGGTATTCACGCTTCAGCTTGACGACGGCCTCGTCGATCTGCAGATAGCCGTCGGCGATAGATTTCGCTTGCCCGCTCGTCATGGTGCGAAACGTCTCGACGTATTCGGCGGCGATCTTCGCTCGTCTATCCTCCAGTTTGCTCATATCACGTCGGTAATCGCGATACAGCGGCCAGAACCCGTCGCCTTCGTCCTTGCCAAACGGAATCGTTGCCGCAATGAAGCTCTTTCGCTGCGCCTCACTGGCACCCAGTTGCGCTGGTGGCGCGGCAACAGCGTTCGACCGTGCACTACCCTCTTCAGCGTACGACGCGACACAGGACAGCGCCGAGACCACGACGAATCCGGCCAACACTCTACGTGCCGCAATCATGATCGTCCCCCAAATGTCTCTGCCGCCATATTCGCTGCCATCATAGCGACGGCCGTTGACCACGACCAAACCGTCGATGTCGCGCTAGAATCACGTCTCGAACGAAGGGGGGGTGATGCGAATCGCTGCGAGTGCATTTGCGATGGGTGCATTGATGATGCTGGGAGGCTGCGTCGCCGATCATCAGGATCCGCCGGAGCTCGGCACAAAGCTGACCTACGACGGGCTCGCAAAGGTCGAGGATCGGAAGGCTTTGGACGCGTGGATGCGGCCCGATTTCTCGCTGACGGGTTACACCAAGATCATGTTGGTCGGCGCCGGCATCGAATACCGTCCCGTCAAACAGCCGGTCAGCCGAACGGCGGTCCGGAGTGCCGCGGTCACGGAATTTCCGTTGACACTCCAGCAGAAGGCACGCCTGCGTTCGATCGTCAGCGACGCGTTCAAGAACGAGCTTGCGCAATCGAAACGCTTTCAGCTCGTCGATCAACCCGGTCCCGATGTCGTGACGATCTGGGGCGGTTTGGTGGATGTGGTGTCACACGTGCCGCCCACGCCCACCGGACGCAGTAGTATCTATCTGACATCGGTCGGTCAAGCAACACTGGTCGTGGAGCTGCGCGATTCCGAGAGCAATGCTGTGCTGCTGCGGGTGATCGATCGCCGCGCTGCGCAATTAGCACAATCCACGCCACCGGCCATGCGTTCGAGTTCAGTCGCGAACTGGTCCGAGGTCAAGCGACTCGCTCGCCGATGGGCGATTCGACTACGCACGACCCTCGATGAAGCGGCGACATGGGACTACGAGTCACTCAACTAGACGACATCGGGAGGTACCACATGATCTACGACAGCATTCTCGACACCATCGGCAATACGCCGATCGTACGGCTGCATCGCACCGGCCCAGAGCACGTGACCTTGTACGTGAAGGTCGAGTCATTCAATCCGATGGCGTCGGTCAAGGATCGTCTGGCCTACGCGATCATCAAGGATGCGCGCGATTCCGGCGCGCTGAAACCGGGCCAGACAGTCGTCGAGGCCACGTCCGGTAACACCGGCATCGCATTGGCAATGGTGTGCGCGGTGTACGGACACCCTTTCGTGGCCACGATGGCCGAGTCGTTCTCGATCGAGCGACGTCGCCTGATGCGCGCGTTGGGTGCGAAGGTGATTCTGACACCCGCAGCCGAGCGTGGTACCGGTATGGTGCGACGCGCCGAGGAACTGGCGAAGCAGCATGGTTGGTTTCTCGCGCGGCAGTTCGAAAATCCGGCAAATCCGGCGTATCACCGCAACACCACGGCGGCCGAAATTCTGCGGGACTTCGCCGACAAGCGTCTCGACTACTGGGTGACGGGTTGGGGTACCGGTGGCACATTGACGGGCGTGGGCGAAATGCTGAAGGTTGCACGCCCCGAAACGAAAGTCGTGGTGGTCGAACCCGCCGTCGCCGCGATGCTGGCGGGTGAACAGTGGCATCCACATAAGATTCAAGGTTGGGCACCCGACTTCATTCCTGCCGTATTGAACAAAGGTGTCGGTGACGAATTCGTATCGGTCGACGACACTGTCGCGCGCGACACAGCGCTTCATCTCGCGCGCCAGGAAGGGATCTTCGTAGGCATTTCTGCCGGCGCCACGGTCGCCGGCGCGCTCGAAGTGGCACAGCGCGCGCCGAAGGGTAGCGTGTTGCTGGCAATGCTGCCGGATACCGGTGAACGATATCTGTCGACGATCCTCTTCGAAGGCATCGCCGAGGGCTCCGACGACGAGTGGTTGGCAAGCCTTGGTTAGTGTCGGGCAGACCTAGCGCGCATCGATCATCGCTCGCACCGTTGCAACGTCGATGCTGCCCGCGGGCAGCGATCGCCGCGCGAGCTGATTGCCTAGTAGCTGAACCACGGCATTCGCCGGTGTCGGAATGCCATGGCAGCGACCGAGCAGGACAACCTCACCGTTCAAATAGTCGGTCTCGATGTCCCCGGTGCCACGCGCGACGCTTTGCCAGGACGAACCGCCGTGCCGGGGATGACTCGGGATGTCGACGTAGCGAAGGCCCTCCGCGCGGCGCGCCTTGACTTCCGCCGCGCTGGCCGCGTCGATCCCGGCCGCCGCATAGCACGCGAGCGCTTCGTCCCGCAACATTCGCGAGATCTCCGCGGCGCCTTCAGCCATGTCGGTCGCAGCCTGCAGCGCGTTGTTCAGGTTCATCAGCAGTTTTGCGTATTTCTGACGCATCACCGTCGGGTCTGGCCGGACGCTGAATCCCGCGCGCTCGAACGTTTCTGCGATGCGCTCGCACAATTCATCGATTCCAGTCGGGTAGCAACCTATGTCGAGGATGCCACCCGGGTCATGCGCGTAGGTGATTACGATACCGGGCGACATATGCGCGGCAGGCAAATTCACAACCATCGCGTAAACATGCGCAAAACGACGCAGCGCCATGGCCTCGTTGGCGACACCGTTCTGAACGCAGACCACCGGAATCCCATCCCCGGCGGCGTCGCGAAGATCATTCAGCGCGGCGAGCGTTTGCTGCGATTTCACGCACAGCAGCACGATGTCGCCGTCGCGCCATTCGATCTGGTTCGGATGAGCGAATGCCGGAATCGGCAATCGATGTTCGCCGTCGGGCGCAATCAACGTCAGTCCATCGCGCTGAATCGCCCCGAGATGCGCGCCACGCGCGATCAACTCGACAGACTCGTGCCGTTGAAACAATCTAGCACCGATCGTTCCGCCAATTCCGCCGCAACCATAGATGATGTAACGAATCGAACCCACTGCCGCGCTCCTGACACCTTCCGTTTAACCAAACTACAACGCGGCAAAAGCCGATGAAACCGTCATGCGGTGGATCGTTGTGCCGACTCTGGGATGTCTATTCCCCAAAGAGCGTGAACTCGGCACGTGCCGCTTCCTCCCGGCACCTCTATGGTCCTTAGCATCGCGGTCATCCGATGGTCATGCGATGGCGATTCCGTTCTTCTGTCGGCAGTGTATTGCAGTCTGCATCGGCGTGTTGCTTTGCGGGTGCATGACCAATCCAAAGCCTTGGGACCAAGGTATGGCACGCTTCTGTACACAGGCCAACGGATATCGACTCGGTTATGAAGGAGCGGAACTGACGAACGTCTGTCCGGATCCGTTGGCGCTTGCTTATCTCGACGGATACCAGTCCGGGTATTCGATCTATCTGACGCGATTGGAAATCGACGCAACCGAAGGCGCGATCGAATCCAAATCGGCCGAGTTGGAGCATATCTGGTCGATGCTGGATGTCGCCAACGGCGATCTCTCGCGGGGCGACCTCGACTCCGGAGCACGCGCGCGTCGGCTCGCCCAGTCGGCTTCGCTAACGACCCGCCAGCGCCAGATCACGCGTGAAATCGACGAACTCGAAGCCGATCTGTCGGCGCGCAAATCGCAACTGTCAGAACAGCTATCAGAACAACGAGTCTGGCAGCGTCAGGCCGTCGCAAACAACCACTGACGAATCAGCGCAGCAGCAGGGGATAGTCGAGCGGCGCATTCCACAGCACCTGCGCGACGCTTCCGAATCGTTGTTCATTGGTGAATCCATGGTGGCGCAAGACCTCCATGTCTCGAATCGCCCGTTCCAGCGGACTCGAGGTGTAGATGACGCTCGAGCCGGCCGCCTCCGCAACCAGCCGTACCACTTCGGCGCAAGCCTGCACGGTGTGTGTGCCGGCCAGATACAACGCCGCGCGCTCGGCAGGATTCGGTGTATCGTCACGTCGGGCTCGTTGCCAGGCGTCGTCGAGTGCACTCATGAAGTAGACATGTGCCGAGCGATAGATTCCCAGCGCGCGCCCAAATTTGATCTGTGCGAGCGATCGGAACTTCAACTTCGAATCGCCTGCATAGGGTGTCTTACTTTGCGCCAGATCGGTCAGGGATTCGAGCGCTACCTCCGCGACCGCAAGCGCCACCGGCACATAGGTCGCGAACACGATCCGGTGCGGACACCTGTACAGCGGGCCGTCGTAGTAGGAGTTGCGTTGCGCGTCCATACCGACGCCGATAATCGTGTGGCGTTCGGGCACAAACGTTGCGATTCGGATGTCGTGACTGCCGGTTCCGCGCATGCCCATGACAGACCAGTTCGGAACGATTTCGCATTTTGCCATCGGTACGATGACAGCAACCCGCTCGTCGGAATCGTTGCCCGCGCCGTCGCTTGCGACAATCGCAGGGGTCAGGAACCAGTCCGCGAAACGGCAACCGCTTGCAAATGACGTCTGCCCTTCCACCTCGAAGCCACCCGCCACGCGTCTCGCCTTCATCGGCTTGTTGGAACTCGCCGCGACGATCGAGTTCGTGTGGATGCTCCAAAGCTCCTCCACGAGGGCCTTCGGCCAGGTTGCGGCGGATAGTCGGGCACCGTTCGCAACCATCAGAAACCATCCCGCGCTGCTATCGAGCCGAGCCACCGCTTGAACGACTCTAGCGCACTCCATTGGGTTGCATTCGATCCCCCCCAACGATTTCGGCAGCAGCAGGTTGACGAGTTCGGCGCGCATCAATGCATCGACTACCTCGGCCGACAACTCACCGTCGCGCTCGGCCTCGTCACGATGCGCAGCAATTACCGGTGCGATCGCATCGACGCGAGCCAGCAGATCCGGGTATTCTGATTCCAGGTTCATACGCGCTTCTTTGCGCCTGGGAAAGCTCACGTTTCGCTGATACTTTGCGCACATTACGCGTAAGGCTGCTCATCTACCATCATTGGGAGTCTCCAAGCACATGGACGCGCGTGGCCGCCCAATATCACATCAATCACGATGACGAGTTCGTTGCGCTGCGACTCGACGGAGAGGTCGATCTCGTCGACGTCTACGAACTCTGTCAGTCGCTGCTCGCGGACCCGCGCTTCGATCCGAAACTGCCTCAGCTCGCAGATCTTCGAAGTGTCCAGCTCAACCTCAAGCGTGGAGCAATGCGACCGTTCCTGCGATACGTGACCGCCAAGTATCGGCCTCTCGTCGGCGCACCCATCGCGGTGGTATTCGACGGGTCAAAGGACGACGAATTCTGCGCCGGTGTGTATCAGTTCGCCTGCAAGCTCTCGAATACCGAAGTCTTCGATGATTACGCTCTGGCGATCAAATGGCTGCTGCGCACCAGTTGGGCGACGCCGAACTCGGCGCTGTCATCGCAACCACATAACCCCGGCCGAGATCACGGTGATGAACATCCAGAACAAATAAGGGCTTGAGTAAGCCACCAACCGCGCAAACGACTCGCTGTGGCCATTCTGATCGTGACCATTCATGGACATCTCCCTCACGAGGACACGACCACTTTGTAACCCGGTGACCCAGTTCACGGCAAAGATGTGATCTGGTTATCTTGTGGCTCGTTTGTAACGCATCAGTGTGGCGGGCCCACGATCGAGGATCTCGCAGTGACCAGACTCGAGACGCGGTCGGATGCGCCCGGGATCGCCCAAAAGTGAAGAGAATATGGAACCGAGAACGTTAACGCGTTGATGTTGAGACCCTTTTCTAACGGCCCTGAAGATCATCCGAGAATCGCTCTTTTAATCGCCCAACCATGCCGCTATTCTTAACAGCCTCACCAGTCGATGCTGTATGTTCATACAGTGTTATTCTCCTCGGCAGGGCGAACGCACGCGTACAGCTCGGCTGGTGAGGCTTTCCGTTCGATCCCCTCGATCACTGAAGAATCGTCTGCGTGCCTCAAGGGCCGATGTTGCTCATCACGACACAACCACTCGCCCCGAACATTCCGCCAACGCCCAAGCACAACGAAATCTCGGCGCCCTGTACTTGTGCTGGAGCCACGCCGCGCAACTGACGAACCGACTCCTGCAACGCGTACATGCCATACATACCTGAGTGCATGTACGACAACCCGCCACCATTCGTGTTGAGGGGCAGCTTTCCACCGGGACGTGTGTTGCCTTCCCAGATGAATCCCGCAGCTTCACCTCGCTGACAGAATCCCAAATCCTCCAATCCATAGATCGGCAGATGCGCAAACGCGTCGTAGATCATCATGTGATGTACGTCGTCATGACCGATGCCGGCAGATTTCATCGCCGCTTGTCCCGCCACCCGGAACGCACGCGAACTCGTCAGGTCCACCATCTGACTTACCATCGGCGTCTCGACGCTCTCACCACTGCCAATCACGTATACCGGCTTACGTGGAAAATCGCGCGCACGTTCACCGGACACCAATATGAGCGCACCGCCCCCGTCGGTGACGAGGCAACACTCGAGCAAATGAAACGGGTAAGCGATCATGCGTGAATTCAGCACGTCGTCGACCGTGATCGGCTCGCGAAAACTCGCGCGGGGATTTTTCGATGCCCATTCGCGCTGCACCACGGCCACCATCGCGAGCTGCTCGTGCGACATCCCGTACTGCTTCATGTACCGAAGTACCGGGAGCGTAAACATCGTCGGTGGACCGACAACGCCATAGGGTGCTTCGAACTGACCGGCCAAGCTGGAACCGCCAGCCCCGCCCCGGCGGAAACTCCCGCGACCGACGCCGGACCGTCCGCTTTCTCCATGCGTAATCAGCACCGTTTTGCACAACCCCTGCTGAATCGCCGCAACCGCGTGGCGCACATGAATCATGAACGAACAGCCGCCCACCTGCGTGCCGTCGACCCAGGTGGGTGTGATGCCGAGATAATGTGCGACGCCGGTCGGCGATTCTCCTGCGGTTGCAACACCGTCGATGTCGGCCGCTGACAGCCCAGCGTCCGCGAACGCATTCAGTGCCGCATCCGCGTGCAGTTGCAGCTGACTCAGTTGAGGGATCACGCCCATTTCAGTCGTCTCAGCCGCGCCGACGATCGCTACGGAACTCATCGGCCGCCACCCGCCGGTTTGAACAGGGGCAGCGTGATTTCATCGGAGACCTTTTCGAACTCGACAACCAGGGGCATGTCCAACTGCAACGCCTCGGGCGTCTGATCGCAGCCCACGACATTGCTCATCATTCGCGGACCCTCGTCGAGTTCGACAATGGCAATCGAGTAAGGCGCATCCCACGCGGGATGCGGCCGATGGTTGATCACGTAGCTGAGTAGTCGTCCGCGGCCCGCGGCCTTGAAGATACTGACTTTGCGGGAACTGCACGCGGGACAGAACGGTCGCGGAGGAAAGTAAACCTGGTCGCAGGTGTCACAGCGTTGCAGCCGCAACTCACCAAGTTGCGTGCCATCCCAGAAATGTTGCGTTTCCGGAGTCGGCTGTGGCAGCGGTCGGCTGTGCTTCGTCATGTTTGGCCTCTCGACTGGCGCGCGAGTATCTCAGAGCATTTCTGGCGCTCGCAACCCGTGGTGTATCAGGCAGGTGCAACCACCGGCAACACACGCCACCAGTCGAACCCAGCATCGGCGACCGCAAGAAATTCCGGATTGAGCAAAGAGTCTTTCGTGTTGTAGCGCAATGGTTCGCGATCGAACGTCCACACCGCACCACCTGCAGCGTGCAGTACCGCATGCGCGGCGGCGATATCCCATTCGGAAGTCGGTCCGAGCCGCGGATAAAGGTCGGCATCACCCTGCGCCAGAATGCACAGCTTCAATGAACTGCCGACCGGGGTGCGATCGACCGAATCGAACCGCTTCGACAATTCGCTGATGAACGACTCTAGCCGTTCGCCACCGTGGCTGCGACTCGCAACCAAAGTCACGCGACGCTCCTGATTCATCGTGCGCGCAACGATCCTGCGCACATCGCGTCGATCACGTCGCTCGGCACGGCTCGCTGCAACATCACCGGTATACGTAACACCCTGCGCAGGCACGCCGACGATGCCCAGTACCGCGCGATGGTTTTCGATCAAGGCGATGTTGACCGTGAATTCGCCGTTGCGATTGACGAACTCCTTCGTCCCGTCCAGTGGATCGACCAACCAGTACCGGCGCCACGATCGCCGCGTCGCAAAGTCGGGTGCGCGGGATTCCTCGGACAGCACCGGAATGTCCGGTGTGAGTTTTCGCAACGAATCGAGAATCAGGTGATGCGACGCCAGATCCGCCTGGGTCAGCGGCGATGCATCGTCCTTGGTCGCGACATCGAAGTTCGATTCATAAACCCGCATGATTTCTTGGCCCGCCGCATCGGCGATTGCGACCAGTTCATCGATGAGGTCTCTGTGATCCGTTGATTGAGGCATGCGCTCTCCGTGTCTATTGGGTTGTCGCGTACACTATCGCGACACTATATAGGGCACTCCGAACGATGCCGAGACGCCGCCGCTCGTGATACCAAAGCGGGTTGACTGGGACGATGTCGATACAGTGCTGCTCGACATGGATGGCACTTTGCTCGATCTCAATTACGACAACGTGCTGTGGAACGAACGCCTGCCGGAACGCTACGCGGCACACCACGGCACAGACACGAATATTGCGCGAGAAACCCTCATGCGTCGTTTCGTCGAAACGCGCGACACCATCGAACACTATTGCCTCGATGACTGGGCACGGTTCACAAAGCTGGACATGTTGGCGTTGCATCACGAACTGCGCCATCTGATCCGCTATCGACCCTACGGGGAAGCTTTCCTCGATCGACTGCGCGCAACCGGCCGCCGCTCGGTACTTGTGACCAATGCACATCGCGACAGCCTGTCGATCAAGAACGCGCTGACCGGACTGACCGCTCGACTCGACCATGCCTTTTCGTCGCACGACTTTCGTGCGCCGAAGGAGTCGCCGGAGTTTTGGATCCACCTCGAGCGCGCATTGCCGTTCGATCCGACGCGGACCTTGCTGATCGACGACAACGCATCGGTCCTCGCGGCGGCCCAGCGGTTCGGCATTGCACACCTGATGACCGTCACTCAGCCAGATTCGGCGCGCCCGCCGCGAACCGGTCTCGCTCACGCTGCGTTCAATGCCTTCGACGAGATCATGCCGCCGTGAACGACGCAAATCACAACACCGCCAGGGTGCGGCTCGATCGCTGGCTGTGGGCCGCGCGCTTTTTCAAGACGCGCTCGGCAGCAAAGGCGGCTATCGAAGGCGGCAAGGTGCACTGTGGTGGGCAGCGCGCCAAACCGTCGAAGGAAATCGGTATCGGGATCGAACTCGTGATCAATCGCGGCAGCGCCCTGCAGACCGTGGTTGTGACAGGCATCGGTGAACGCCGCGGAACCGCCACCGATGCTGCGCGGCTGTATCGCGAAACGGCCGATAGCATTGCGAAGCGCGAAGCGGCCGCCGATCGGGGGAGAGCCCTTTGGGCCCCGTCCGCGGCACCGGCTACGCGACCGGACCGACGCGGTCGACGCGAGTTGATGCGCCTCAAACAGTCGGATGCGGATTAGCGCGACGCATTGATGTCCGCAACTTCGGGCGGCGGAAGCGTTTACATCCGTCAATCGCACGCATTGGGAGGCTTTGGCATAATACGCGCCTCCAACGCCTCCACCTTCGGGCAAACGAGCAACCATTCGCCATGGCAGTAGATATCGATACCACACACAGCAAGGTCACGTACTCACACCTGTCGGCGGCGGAACTTGTCGAGTTGGCCGTGTTGCGAGGTGAGGGGCAGTTCGCGGCGAGCGGCGCGATTGTCGTCAAAACCGGAAAACGCACGGGCCGTTCACCAAAAGACCGCTTCATCGTTCGCGATACGGTGACCGAGACCACAGTGGATTGGGGCACTGTGAATCAGCCGATCTCGCCTGAGATCTTCCAAGCGTTGTGGAATCGAGTGCAGGCCCACCTCACGAAGACTGAAACCTTCGTATCGCACCTGCACGTCGGCGCCGATCCAGCACACTATCTTCCGATCGAAGTGACCACTGAGTTTGCCTGGCACGCGCTGTTCGGCCGCGCGCTGTTCATCCGCCCCGACGTTTTAAATCCCGACAGTCGCCCAGTGTGGCAGGTAATCAATGCGCCGGGCTTCACATGTGTGCCGAAGCGCGACGGCACCGCCAGCGACGGCACAGTCATGATCAATTTCGGTGAGCGCAAGGTCCTGCTTGCGGGCATGCCTTACGCCGGTGAGATGAAGAAGAGCATGTTCTCCGTGCAGAACTTTCTTCTGCCGGAAGCGGATGTGCTGCCAATGCACTGCTCCGCGAACGTAGGCGACGATGACAGCGTCACACTCTTCTTCGGTTTGTCTGGAACCGGAAAGACAACCCTATCTGCGGACCCTGAGCGGTTCCTCATTGGCGACGACGAACACGGTTGGGGCAAGGGGACCGTGTTCAATCTGGAAGGTGGCTGCTACGCGAAGTGCATCAATCTGACGCGCGAAAACGAACCCGTCATTTTTGACGCGATCCGCTTCGGCGCGATCGTCGAAAACGTGGTCATCGATTCGACGACCCGGGAGCCGGACTACGCCGATGCGAGCCTCACCGAAAATACCCGCGCCTGCTACCCACTCGAGAACGTGGCTGCGCGCGTCGTCGCCAATCGTGGCGGCGAACCCAACGCGATCATCTTTTTGACCTGCGACGTCAGCGGCGTGTTGCCACCGGTATCGGTCCTGTCACCGCAGGCCGCTGCGTACCATTTCCTCTCTGGTTACACGGCCCAGGTTGGATCGACCGAAGTCGGATCGACCGAGGCTTACAAAGCGACATTCTCCACGTGCTTCGGTGCGCCGTTCTTTCCGCGACCTGCCGGCGTCTATGCCGACCTTTTGATGAAGCGCATCAAAGAGTTCGGTTCCAGGGTGTACCTCGTCAATACCGGCTGGACTGGAGGTGGTTACGGGGTTGGCAAACGATTCAGCATTCCGACCACCCGCGCGATCATCCACGCGATTCAGCACGGCGCTCTCGCGCAGGTCGAGACGCGTCATTTGCCCGGCCTCAATCTACAGATTCCGACCAACGTGCCCGGTGTCGATTCGCAGATGCTCGATCCGCGCCAGAACTGGCGCAACAAGGACGCGTACGACGAGGCCGCAAAGCGGCTCATCGGCAAGTTCGTCGACAACTTCAAGCGCTTCTCGGTCGACGCGCGGATAGTCTCCGCCGGTCCGTCGGTAACTCGATAGGTCACTCTGCCTCGCCACCCGTCTAGGCAATCTGGCCGGGTTGGCGGTACTCTTCGCGGCCCGAACACAAGCGAGTAGCTGGCGATGAATTCGCGGCTAGAACACGGTCTCGACGCGCTCGCCACGAGCCAGGACAGGCACCTGCTCAGCCGGCTTGCGCGCGGCATCGAGAAAGAAAGTCTGAGGGTACTACCGAACGGCAATCTGGCGCAGACCAGACACCCGGTTGCATTGGGATCGCCGCTGACGCATCCATTGATCACGACGGATTTCAGCGAGTCTCAGCCGGAGCTGATTACCGGCGTGCACCGCGATGTCCAGGCTTGCCTGGACGAACTCTGTGACATTCATCGGTTTGTGTATCGGTCGCTCGACGACGAGTTGCTGTGGTCTTCGAGCATGCCGTGCATGCTCGGGCAGGACGATGACGTGCCAATCGCTCAGTTCGGTCGCTCGAACGTCGGCCGGACGAAACAGATCTATCGCCGCGGTCTTGCCGCCCGCTACGGCGCGCTGATGCAAACCATCTCCGGCATTCACTACAACTTCTCCGTCCCCGAAGAACTGTGGGGGGTCATCGCGGCGATCTACGGTACAGCCGACACACGCGCGTTTCGCGACGACGCGTATTTCGGGCTGATCCGCAACTTTCGCCGCCACTCGTGGTTGCTCATCTACCTGTTCGGCGCCTCGCCATCGCTATGCAAATCGTTCGTCAAGGGGCGTCGCCACGACCTCGAGAACCTCGATGAAGGGTCGTTGTATTTGCCCTACGGCACATCGATTCGGATGGGGGGCCTCGGATACCAAAGTGACGCACAGTCCAGTCTTCACGTCTCCTACAATTCGCTCCCGGACTACGCTCGGACCTTGCGCGACGCGCTGACGCGACCCTATCACGCATATGAACGCATCGGGGTCAAGGTCGCAGGCGAATACCGGCAACTCTCTTCGGCGTTGTTGCAGATCGAGAACGAGTTCTACGGAACGATTCGGCCCAAACGGACCATTCACCGCGGTCAGCGACCGCTGTCGGCACTGACATCTGCCGGGGTCGAATACGTCGAAGTGCGATGTTTGGACCTGAACCCGTTTCTGCCGGTCGGCATCGGCGCACCCGAGATCCGCTTTCTCGATTTGTTTCTGTTGCATTGTCTACTCAGCCACAGTCCGCCCGACAGCCGGGCCGAGTCGCGCGAACTGGCAGCCAATCAGCGAACGATAGTCGAGGCCGGTCGTAAACCCGGCCTTGAATTGACGCGAGGCGGCAAGCAAATGCTCATGCGCGACTGGGCGATGACGCTGATGAACGAGTTGCGCCCCATCGCCGATCTGTTGGACGTCGTTGTTGGGGAAGACGACCACCGCGCTTCATGGATCGAACAACGAAGTCGACTCGAAGAGCCTGAGCGAACCCCATCGGCAATGATTCTCGCGAACATGCACAAGGCGCGCATACCCTTCTTTCGATTCGCCATGAATCAATCGATTCTGCACAAGGGCTTTTTCGAAGCCAACCCACTGAGCCAGGACAAGATTGCCCACTTCGAAGCACTGGCGGAACGCTCGCTCGAAGCACAGCGCGAAATGGAGTCATCCGAAACCGAAGGGCTCGATGATTACCTCGCGCATTACATGGCCGCACCATCGATCGCAGACACGTGAACTTTCTTGCGCATTGCGCCCTGGGCAGCGCGCAGCCACCCTACCTCGTCGGTGGCTTTCTCGGTGACTTCGTCAAAGGTGAAGTACCGGTCCATCTGCCGTTCGACCTTCAAACCGGGATACGCCTGCACCGCCGCATCGACGCGTTCAGCGCCGTGCAAGGCGACATCAAGACAAGCGTCGTCAGGCTTCCGGCCACGGCACGCAGGCTTGCGCCGGTGTTCATCGATCTTCTCGCCGACCACTTCCTCGCGCGACATTTCGAAGCCGAGCATGGGCAATCGCTGGCTGCATTTGCCCGGCGAACCTATGCGATCCTCGCGGACCACGAGGATTACTTCCCCGCGCCAGCGCTGCGGTTTTCGCGATTCATGCGGGACCACGATCTGTTCTGTCGCTATGTCGATCTCGATCCGGTCGAACGCGCATTCGGCCGGATTGCGCGGCGGTTGGGCCGCGATGCGCTGGTCGGCGAGTGTATGACTGCGCTGAGGGGCCGCTATCAGGAGTTCGAGTGCGATTTCTCGCGCTACTACCCTGCTCTGCGTGAGCACGCGGCAGTTTGGCTGAGCCACGCTCCGCGCGTCGCGTCCGGCACGACCAGTTGACGCATGCGGTCTCCCCGGTAATCTCAGCAACCCATTGCACCCCCTCGAGTGGAGCCGGGCCGATGAAAGCCGTAACTTGCCATGCCTTCGGGCCGCCTGAATCTCTGTCGCTGCAGGACATCGACGCGCCCGTTGCCAAGCCCGACGACGCGATCATCGAGGTGCGAGCCGCCGCGCTCAATTTCCCAGACGTGCTGATGATCGAGGGCAAATACCAGAGTCAGCCTCCGTTCCCGTTTGTTCCCGGCGCTGAATTCGCCGGGGTCGTCCGTGACGTCGGCAAAAACGTGAAGACATTGACACCGGGACAAGCCGTGTTCGGCAGTTCCGGGCATGGGGCGTTCGTCGAACGCATCGCAATCGATGCGCGGCGCCTGCGACTGATTCCGCCGGGCATGAGTTTCGAGCAGGCCGCTGGTATCAGCACGACCTACGGCACCTCGTATCACGCATTGAAGCAACGCGCGGATCTTCAGCCTGGCGAAACGCTCCTGGTATTGGGGGCCGCGGGTGGCGTTGGCCTCGCCGCTGTGGAACTCGGCAAGGCGATGGGTGCGAGAGTGATTGCGGCCGCGAGTACCGATGAAAAACTCGGCGTCGCCCGTCGCGCGGGTGCGGATGACCTCGTCAACTATTCGGACGGTGAACTGAAGGACAAGGTCAAGGCGCTGACCAATGGGCGTGGCGTCGACGTGATCTACGATCCCGTTGGAGGTGATCTGTTCGATCAATGCATGCGCTGCATCGCATGGAAGGGACGCGTGCTGGTCGTTGGGTTTACCGGCGGCTACATTCCCAAGGTCCCGATCAACCTGATTCTGCTGAAAGGCTGTCAGGTGATCGGCGTCTTCTACGGCTCGTTCGCGGCGCGCGAATCCGATCTCAACGACCAGAACTTTCGCGACATACTCGAACTGTTCGCGCGCGGCCACATCAATCCGTTGATCGGTCGGACATATCCCCTGGCGGACTACGCCGATGCCTTTCGTTGCCTATCGGGGCGCGCTGCAATCGGCAAAATCGTGCTGCAGGTCGGCGCATGAATCCACCCTTGCGATGGGGGTCCGTGGCATTGCTGATCTGCGGGGCCATGATCGGCGGCGCGCAGTTCATGGAGCACGTCATCGGACTCGATCCGTGTCCGCTGTGTCTGATGCAGCGCCTCTGGACCATGCTCTGTGGCGCATGTGTGCTCGCGGGGCTCGCCCACAACCCGCGGCTGTCGGCCTATCCAATCACAGCCCTGGCCTGCAGCGTCGTTGGCGCTGGATTTTCGATACGACAACTGTGGCTACAGAGTCTTCCGGCCGACGCAGTGCCCGCGTGTGGGCCGGACATGGCCTACATGATCGATGCATTTCCTCTGAGCGACATCCTGCGCGCGATGACTTTGGGCACCGGCAACTGCGCTGAAGTGACGTGGACATTGCTCGGTGTCGGCATTGCCGGCTGGGCCCTGCTTGGGTTCATTGTGCTGGCTGCCTCGCTCGCTTGCTGGGTGATTTCGCTGCGCCCGCGGTCGGCAACCTCAAGCTGATTCCTCAAAGCCCGCGCAAGCCCCTACCAGTCACAAAGAAATACTAGAGTGGTCGTTTGGCCGGGGTATATAGTGCCTCGGGCATCTATAACTACAAAGTGCACGACGATGGCTGAGCCGAATGCTCTTCGCATCCTGGTCGTAAATGGAAAGGGAGGCTGCGGAAAGACGACGATCGCGACCAATCTGGCCGCGGCATATGCTCGCGTCGGGTATTGTGTCGCGCTGACCGACCACGACGCCCAAGCCTCGAGCAGCCATTGGCTGGAGCAACGTCCAGCGCCGTTACCTTCGATTCATCTGATTGCTGCGCACCGGCGCACGGCGATGTACACCACGCGCGCTTTTCAGCAGCGCCTGCCGAACGATGTCGAGCGCATCGTCATCGACACGCCCTCGGCGGTCGGCGATCGCGATCTCGAAGTGCTGCTAAGAAGAATCGATGTGATTCTGGTGCCGTTGTTGCCTTCATCGATCGATATCCGCGCGGGCGCACGATTCATCGCGCAATTGCTCGCCCATCGCTCCTATCGTGCGCACCCCGTACCGATCGGCGCGATCGCAAACCGCGTTCGCCAGAACACCACGACGCACACTAAACTGATGCAGTTTCTGCAAAGCCTGGACGTTCCGACCATTGCGACATTCAGGGACAGCACGCTGTATACGCGGCTGGCGGACGCGGGCACAGGCATTTTCGACGAGGTTTCCGACTCGAACACGGAACGTGAAGCGCACGAATGGAGCAAATTGATGCGCTGGATCGACGCCACGACGTCGAAGCCCGCCGGTTCCCGTCAACACGGACCCCGGGCGGCTGCGCCTCACCATCGCAACACGGTATCGGCAAAAGCCTGATCCGACCCACGCGTTCGCTGTCCCATCCATCATGATCGTCGTGTCCGATGTCACGCTGAAGCGCGGTGGTGAGGTGTTGTTCGAGCACCTCGACCTTACGCTGCATCCCCGCCATCGAGTCGCGTTGATCGGTCGTAACGGGGTCGGCAAATCCAGTCTGTTCTCGTTGTTGCGAGGCCGCTTGTTGCCAGAGGTGGGTGAAGTTCGGCTACCGCCACGGTGGCGTATCGCCCACCTCGAACAGGAGACGCGGCCGTCTACGCGACGCGCGCTGGATTGGGCGCTCGACGGCGATACTGCACTTCGCACCGTTGAGCGAGCGATCACTGCCGCGGAACAACGTCACGACGATCAAGCGCTCGCGCGCCTCCACACCGAGTTCGACGATCTCGGCGGCTACTCCGCGCAAGCCCGAGCGTCGGAGGTGTTGAACGGGCTGGGCTTTGCCGCAGGCGACTTCGATCGTCCCTATCAGGAATTTTCCGGCGGTTGGCGGATACGGTTGAACCTTGCCCAAACCTTGATGTGCCCATCGGACCTGCTGTTGCTCGACGAACCGACCAACCACCTCGATCTGGACGCGATGCTATGGCTGGAGGGGCATTTGAATCGCTATGAGGGGACGTTGGTCGTGATTGCTCACGATCGAGAGTTTCTGGATGCCGTGGCGGATCACACCGTCCACCTCGAGTCCGGCAGAGCGACCGTTTACCGAGGTCACTACAGCGCATTCGAACGGCAACGCGGGGAAAATCTCGCGCGGCAGGCGTCGCTCGCCCAACGCCAGGCCCGCAAAGCCGAGGAGATCTTGCGCTTCGTTGATCGCTTTCGGGCGAAGTCGAGCAAAGCTCGCCAAGTCCAAAGCCGCCTCAAGGCGCTGGAAAAGCTGCAGATTTCGGCGCCCGGGCACGTGGATTCGCCGTATGAGTTCAGCTTCCCAAATCCAGTGCAGATGTCGCCGATGCTGATCCAGATGGACGACGCCACGCTCGGGTACCCGAATCAGCCGATCGTGACCGCGAAATCGATTCGTATTACCCCGGGCGCTCGAATCGGTGTGCTCGGCGCCAACGGCGCGGGCAAAACCACGCTGATGCGGACCCTCGCCGGTGATCTACCCGTTCTTGGCGGTGACTTGTTCCGTGGCCAGCACAGCCATGTCGGCTACTTTGCGCAGCATCAGCTCGAACTGCTGCAAGGCGAACTCAGCGCGCTCGCGCATCTTCGCCTGCGTGAGCCAAACTCGACCGACCAGCATCGTCGTACCTACCTCGGAGGCTGGGGATTCGCCGGTGACATGGCCATGCGACCCACCGCTTCTCTGTCCGGCGGCGAGAAGGCGCGCCTCGTTCTGGCACTGATCGCGTGGCAACAACCCGCGCTGCTGCTGCTGGACGAACCCACCAACCATCTCGACATAGAGATGCGTCATGCGCTGACCATCGCACTGCAGGCCTATGAAGGCGCGATGGTGATCGTGTCCCACGACCGCGATCTGCTGGGACGTTGCGTGGATGAGTTCTGGCTGGTGTCGGAGGGTCGAGTCAATCCTTACGCCGATGATCTGCAGCAATACGCCGATCATCTTCGCGAACGAAATGGCGTTCGCGAAGGCGTGACGTCAACGTCGTCGACCGAAACACCGAGTCGCAGGGAACGCCGTCAGGCATCGGCCGAGCATCGTCGACGCACGCAGTCCTTGCGCAATACGATCGCGCGGCTGGAGTCGCGCATCGATACGATCGGCATTTCGTTGCGGACGCTCGAGGCAACGCTTGCGGACCCCGTGACATACGAGACGTTGTCGACCCAAGCGCTGCAAGCCGTGATCGAGCAGCGCACCGATCGACTGCGCGACCTCGCTGCCGCGGAGGCCGAGTGGCTGGAGATGCAGGAACGGTTGGAAACAATGATCGCGGCGGCCGCGCCAGACCAGGTCGACGCGACAACGTCGCCACCGTAGAGATCCCACCAGCGAGCACGGCCCGAACGAGGGCGCAAGGCGCCCGAATCGACCTGCCTTCACGAACTGATCAGCCGGCGGCGGGTTTCTCGTAAATCGACGGCTGATCGCTCGCCTCTTCGGCAATCCGCCGACCCAGCGCCGGAAACACCGGAATGTCCGCATCCCGCAGCGGCGCCATCTTCACCTTACGCGCGAGCGCGGCTTCGATGTACGGCGCAAGTTCCCGTTGCTTGCGCTGCTCGCGTTCGGCGGCGCGTTCTTTGAACTCCGGCATCACGTCGGACGCAAACAACTCGAGCGCCTCGCAAATGTGCTCGTGGCGGTTCATGCCGGCCTGCTGAATGAACGTCACCTGATCGACTCCGGCTGCCTCGAATTTGCGCAGGTGGCCGCGCAGGTCATCCGGGGTGCCGATACCGCCCGCGCCGCCGGACAACGCTTCGCCGAACTCGGGAGGCAGTTCGCGCATACGCTTGTCGAACACCGTCTCGAACTCCCGCCACAGGTTCGTGCGACCTGGCTTGTGGGCGCCGAAACCATACAGACTGCCGAGCGCATAACCAAAAAATTCGAACCCTTTCAGCCCGCGTTTGACCGCGGTTTCGCGATCCTGATGACAGGAAAAGCTCGACACCATGCAGATGTTCGCGTTGACCGCGTGGCCGATCGGCACACACGCATCGCTCTTGATGATGTCGTAATACTCCTCGACCCAGGAACTCGCTTCCAACGGATCGACAAATGCGAACGTCAGCGCGCCGATGCCGAGTCGCGCTGCCATCCGGATCGTCTCGCGCTGCGAACACGCGACCCATACCGGCGGATGCGGCTTCTGCACCGGTTTCGGCACCAGATTGCGGCACGGCATGTTGAAGTATTTGCCGACATAGCCCGGATAGGGATCCATCGCGAGGATATTGCAGATTTGCTCGGTCGATTCGAGGTAGATCTTGCGCTTATCTTCGACTGTGATGCCAAATCCGGCCAATTCGAGTGCGGCTGAGGATTCACCAGTGCCGAAATCGACGCGCCCGTTCGACACCAGATCGAGTGTGGCGATGACCTCCGCGGTGCGAGCCGGATGATTGTACTGCGGAATGACCTGCCGAATGCCCTGGCCGAGCCGTATGTTCTGGGTTCGCGCCGCACACGCCGCCAGGAACACCTCCGGCGCCGACGAGTGCGAATATTCCTCCAGGAAGTGATGTTCCACTTCCCACGCATAGTCGATGCCGAGACGATCTGCGACCTCGACCTGTTCGAGCGCGTCGTTGAAGAGCTTCTGCTCCGCGCCGTCGGTCCAGGGTCGGGGCAACTGGTGTTCGTAGAATATACCGAATTTCATTCGATTCTCCGTGGCCGTTGGTGTCAGGTTCGATCGGAAATAGGTGCGTAAAGTCTGATCATTTTACGCGACGACGCCAAGGGCACATCAAAAGCAATGCACATCGCAAAACCGGTCCCGAACGCTCGTTTTGGTATGCTGCACCGGCATGTCCGAATCAACCACCAAATACCAGCTGACCGCGATTCTCGACGACGTATTCCGGCGCCGCGGCTATGAAGGCGCAACCCTGTCGGAATTGTCACGCGCCTGCGGTCTCGGCAAGGCGAGCCTCTACCATCACTTCCCCGGTGGTAAAGAGGAGATGGCGAGCCTCCTGCTGCGCCGAGCCATCGCGGAATTGAACGATCTCGCGTACCGCCATCTGGATCGGCCGGCACCGTGGCGCGAGCGCCTCTGTGGCTTCGTCGACGGGTTCGCCGAATATTGTGCTGGCGGCACCCGCAACTGCCTGATCGCAGAGTTCACGGCAACCGCAGCGCGTGCCCGGTTCGGCGAAGAGATCCAGCTGCAAACCGAACTCTGGCTGCGCCAACTTTCAGCTGTATTCGGCGAAACCGGCAGCAGCGAAAAGCGTTCGCGGCGCCGCGCCCGTGAACTGCTCAGTTCGCTGTACGGCGCTTTGGTGGTTGCTCGGCTGCTGAACGACCCGAAGCCGTTCCTTCAAGCCACCCAACGACTGCGTAAAGGGTTCACGGCTGAAGCGCAATCCGGTTGACTGGCGGCGCCGTCAACGCCACAGCGCGTGATAGCGCTGCACGAGGTTCAACAACCCGGTCGGCGCATGATTCTTTCGCCAGCCGCTCGCAGCAAATTTGTTCAGCTCCGCACTGGTCGGATAGATGTGGATTGTGCCGAGCAGCTTTTTCAGGCCCAGTCCGTGGGTCATGCCGAGCACGTATTCGGCAATCAATTCACCCGCCGCCGGTGCAACGATCGTCGCCCCCAATACCCGATCCGAGCCGCGCGACGTGAGAACTTTGATGAAGCCGCGCGTCTCGCCGTCGGCGATCGCCCTGTCGACGTGCGCCAATTCGTGGCGGGTAATCTCGACATCGATGCCCTTCGCTGCGGCTTCGTCGGCCGACAGACCCACGCGCGCCACCTCGGGATCCGTGTACGTGGCCCACGGTACGACAGAGTAGTCGACCTTGAACTTGCGGATTCGACCAAACAGCGCGTTGACCGCCGCATACCACGCCTGGTGCGACGCCATGTGCGTGAACTGGTACGGCCCCGCAACATCGCCGCAAGCAAAGACGTTGGGTAATTTCGTGCGAAGGTACCGATCGACCACCACTGTGCCGTCACGATTCAGCTCGACACCCAGTTCTTCCAATCCCAGCGCTTGGGTATCGGCGCGGCGGCCGACCGCCACCAGCACCTCGTCGAAGGGAATCGAAACGGTGCGTCCGTGGTGTTCGGCGATCAGCTGTTTGTCTGCACCCGATTCGAATCGCACCGCCTTGTGCCCGGTCAGCACATCCACGCCTTCGCCGCGCAGGACGTCCGCTACCAGTGCCGCAACGTCGGCGTCTTCCCTTGGAAGAATGCGCTCCGCCATGTCGATCAACGTGACGCGGCTGCCAAGACGTTGGAAGCTCTGCGCCAGTTCGCAGCCGATCGGCCCGGCACCCATCACGACAAGACGGCCCGGCAACTCGTCGAGCTGCCACACATCATCGGACGTCAATGCACCGACATCGGCGATGCCCGGAATCGGCGGCACGAATGGAACCGCGCCGGTCGCGAGTACGATGCTACGCGCGGTGATCAGCTTGCCGTCCACCTCGACGGTCCACGGATCCCTGATCCGCGCATTGCCGATCACGCAATCGACGCCGAGCGATTCGTACCGCTCAATCGAATCGTTGGGCGCGATCGTAGCGATCGCGTCGCGTACACGCTGCATGACCGCGCCGAAGTCGACCGTTCCAGTCACATCTCGCAACCCGTATCGCTGCGCGTCGCGCATGTAGTGCGCGATTTTTGCGGATCGAATCAGTGTCTTGCTTGGCACACAACCGGTGTTCAGACAATCGCCGCCCATGCGCCCCTTCTCGATCAACGTGACTTTCGCACGCACGGTTGCGGCGATGAGCGACGCAATCAAGCCGGCGGATCCGGCACCGATCACGATCAGATTCGCGTCGAATCGCTTTGGTTTGCGGTATTTCATGAGACTCGCTCGCGACGCTGCGCGAACTGATCGATCAGCTTCTTCGCGATCAGAGGAAATACGCCGAGCAATGTCAGCGCGATCAGCAAACCCGGACTCAGCACGTCGCCCAATGTGTGAATCTGCGCAAGCTGCGTACCCGCGAAGACGAACACGACGGTACCGGCGAGCATGCCGATCTGACTCACCAGATAGAACGGCAGGACGCCGATGCGCGTCAGGCCCATCAGCAGATTGACGACGAAGAACGGGAACACCGGCACCATTCGAAGACTGAACAGATAGAAATTGCCTTCGCGTTCGAGACCGCGGTTGATCGGCTCGAGGTACCTGCCGAATCTCCGCTCGACCCACTCACCCAGCAACGTGCGCGAAATCACGAACGCGATCGTCGCACCGAGGGCGCTCGCAAACGACACCAGCAAAACGCCCCACACCGCGCCAAAAATTGCACCAGCGGCGATGGTCATCACCGCGGCACCCGGCAGCGACAACCCGGTCACCACCACATAGATCGCGAAGAACACCAGCGATACCGTCAACGGTGCCTGATGGAGTTGCTCGAGCACCCGCCCCCGACTCGCCTGCAGGTAGTCGAGCGACAGATACTGCCCCAGACCCAATGCGAAAAATGCAGCGATCGCGGCGACCACGATGACAAGGACGATCAGGCGCTTCACGTTCATCCCATCGATCCAGTGCAAGGTCGACTACGCGGAAGATGCGCGTACAGTAACATTTTGGTTCCGTACCGCTTTCACCAACCCAAGGAGTCGATCGTGCCACGGAAGTTCCCAACGACGCGACTGCGCCGAAACCGCCGCACCGAATTTTCGCGCCGCCTCGTTCGAGAGACGCAACTCACTACCGATGACCTGATTTATCCGATGTTCGTCATCGACGGTGAATCGCGCCGTGAGCGTGTCGCGTCGATGCCGGGGATCGAGCGCTACACGATCGATGAGCTGGTCGGGGAGTGCGAACGCATCAAAACGCTGGGTATTGGCGCAATTGCACTGTTTCCGAAGATCGACCCCAGCCTGAAATCGGCCGACGGCGCCGAAGCGTGGAATCCGAAAGGTCTGATTGCGCGAGCGATCCGCGCTGTCAAGACGGCCCTCCCGGAACTGGGCGTGATCACCGACGCGGCACTGGATCCCTACACGACGCACGGCCAGGACGGCATCATCGATGCAGACGGCTATGTGCTCAACGACGAGACGATCGTCGCGCTGCGTCGCCAGGCACAAACCTGCGCCGCCGCGGGTTCCGATGTGATCGCCCCGTCCGACATGATGGACGGTCGCGTCGGCGCCATTCGCGCGGAACTCGATACGCACGGATTTGCCCTCACGCAGATCATGGCGTATTCCGCGAAGTACGCATCCTCGTATTACGGCCCGTTCCGCGATGCGGTCGGTTCGGCGACGAATCTCGGTAAAGCCGACAAGATGAACTATCAGATGGATCCGGCGAACAGCAACGAAGCACTGCACGAGATCGCCCTCGACATCGACGAAGGCGCCGACATGGTGATGATCAAACCGGGCATGCCGTATCTCGACATCGTGCGCCGCGTGAAGGACGAGTTCGGCGTGCCGACATTTGCCTACCAGGTCAGCGGCGAGTACGCGATGCACATGGCGGCGATCGAGCACGGCTGGCTCAGCGATTCCGTCATCGTCGAGTCGTTGGTCTGCCTCAAACGCGCAGGGGCAGACGGAATCCTGACGTACTTCGCCAAGCGCGTGGCGCAAACCCTGAACGACCGCTGAAGTTCAACCGACGCAGACTACGTTCAAGGTCATCGCTGCAGCGGCGAGGCGTTCGCGTTCGGTTTCCAAATCCGCGCGGGTCAATGCATGCTCGTCGAGCCAATCCCGAGCGACCCGCACATCGATCGTCTCTGCATTTGCCTCGATCGTCACATCGGGAGAGTCCGCATCTGTTCGCGTGCGTTCGAAAATCACCGCAAGTCGCAACAGAATCGCCATTCGCTTCAGACGCTGCGCTGTCGGCGCCGCGAACGACGCGAAAGAGAACAACGGGAAGCCCCCGCGATGGCTTCGAATCAGCAATGCAATCGAGCGTCGCTCCTCTACCGTGAACCCGGGGAGATCGCCGTTCTCGACCAGATAGGCGCCATGGCGATCGGGCTGGCGCGCCGATACCATCAGGCCGATCTCGTGCAACTCAGCGGCCCAACCGAGCAATGCGCGCTGCGAAGCGTGGCTCAGGTCCCATTGTGCGGACACGTCGTCGAGCAAGTCGAACGCCTTTCGACGCACCCGCAATGCCTGATCTCGATCGACCGCGAAACGGCGTTGCCACCCTTCTACGGTTCGCGCCTGCACGTTTTCCAACGTGCGCCGCGCCGCCATGTCGTAGAGCAACCCATGCTGTAATGACGCGTCGACGAACTCGATGCGGGCAATGTCGAGCATGTCGAGCGTGGCCGACAACGCCGCCAATCCGGCGGGAAATATGTCGACCCGCTCGGGTTCGAGCCCCAGCACGGTCAGGCTCGACACCCAGTCGCGGTCGATGATGGCGCGCTCGAGCTCGGCGATGCCGTCCCGCGTGATCGATCCCGAGTCGAACCCGTTGGCAGCCAATACACTCTGCACCGATTCGACTGTGCCCGAGGTTCCGATCGCGATCGCGTTACGCGCGTGAGCCTTCCACGTCGCCGCGATCGGGCGCAGCAACTCGCACGCATCTCGGCGTGCATCGACGTAGCCCTTGGCGAGCGAAGCCGCGTCGGTGAGCCAACGATCGGTCAACGTCACGCAGCCGACGTTCACGCTGGCACTGCACTTGGGCGCGAAGCTGCCGCCAACGCAGAACTCCGTGCTGCCTCCGCCGATGTCGACAACGAGGCGAATGTCCCGATTGGCGGCAAGCGCGTGCGAAACACCGAGAAAAATCAGCTCGGCTTCCTCTTCTCCGCTCAGCATCCGAATCGGATGCTGCAGCAATTGCGACGCGGGGACGAGGAATGCATCCCTGTTGCGGGCGTTGCGCAGCGCGGCAGTGCCAACGACGGCGACGCGATCGAGCGGCACGCAGCGCAGTCGTTGCGCGAAGCGGGCGATACAGTCGAGGCCGCGCTGGACCGCGGCGACATGCATGACGCCATCGGCCGATCCGCGGCCGAGTTGCACCTTTTCCTTGAGTCGCTCAACCGCGATCAGTTCGCCGTGGTCGACTCGCGCGATGATCAGGTGAAAGGAGTTTGATCCGAGATCGAGTGCCGCCGCGAGACCATCCACGCTTGATTTTTCCAAATCCGACCCAACAATTCGAACGCAGTCACATCGAACGCAGCATAGCAGAGCAGTTCGTGGTGACGCCGGCTGCGTGCGCCGGAACGACGGTGATACACTCGGCGGACCCCGCGCACCCCGCGCGTAACAAGACAGGAGTTTCGACGATGAGCGCAAAGATCGTTCACACCAGCGACGCGAACTTCGACAACGACGTGCTGGGCGCCGACAAGCCGGTGCTGGTGGACTATTGGGCGGAGTGGTGTGGGCCCTGCAAGATGATCGCGCCGATTCTCGAGGAGATCGCCAGCGAATATGGCGACCGGATCAAGGTCTGCAAGATGGACATCGATGCCAACCAGCAGACACCGCCGAAATATGGCATTCGAGGCATACCGACGTTGATGCTGTTCAAGAATGGCGAGGTCGAGGCGACCAAAGTCGGTGCATTGTCCAAATCACAACTGGCGGCTTTCCTGGAAAGCAACATCTGATCGGAGTCTTAGTTCCGCGCGGTCGGCACGTGACGAGTGGGGACCGCCACCCGGTCCTCGAGACACACATGTCGAATTTGTCTCTGGACGCCCCCAAAGGGGGGTGGTAGATTCCCTTCGCAGTACCCGCTCCAGCCGCCTGCCTTTCCGTTCCCACGAACATCTCTCGAGCGATTGGCGAAAGCGGCACGGCGCCTTTCCAATCCCCTTCTCATACCCGCACTTTGTGGCTTTTTAATCATATGAATCTGACAGACCTGAAACGCAAACCCGTCGGCGATCTCGTGGATATGGCCCGTGAAATGGGCCTCGAAAATCTTGCCCGCTCGCGAAAACAGGAAGTCATCGCGGCGATCCTGCGAAAGCAATCGAAAAACGGCGAAGACATCTACGGTGACGGAACACTGGAAATTCTGCAGGACGGCTTCGGCTTTCTGCGCTCGGCCGATTCGTCTTACCTGGCAGGCCCTGACGACATCTATGTGTCGCCCAGCCAGGTGCGACGATTCAACCTGCGCACCGGCGACTGCATCGCCGGCAAGATTCGGCCACCGAAAGACAGCGAACGCTATTTCGCGCTGCTGAAAGTCGATGAGATCAACTTCAGCGAACCGAACACCAAGAAACACAAGATCCTTTTCGAAAACCTGACACCGCTGTTTCCGAACCGACGCCTGACGTTGGAACGCGGCAACGGCAGCACCGAAGACCTGTCGATGCGGATTGTCGACCTGATCGCGCCGATTGGCCGTGGTCAGCGCGGTTTGATCGTGTCGCCGCCGAAAGCCGGCAAGACCATCCTGCTGCAGAGCATGGCCAAAGCGATCGTCGCCAACGATCCAGAGGTGGTGCTGATCGTGCTGTTGATCGACGAAAGGCCCGAAGAAGTCACCGAGATGCAGCGCTCGGTACGCGGTGAAGTCGTCGCGAGCACCTTCGACGAACCACCGTCACGCCACGTTCAAGTCGCCGAGATGGTGATCGAAAAGGCGAAGCGCCTGGTCGAGCATCAGAAGGACGTCGTCATTCTACTCGATTCGGTCACGCGTCTCGCACGCGCCTACAACACGATCGTGCCGTCGTCGGGCAAAGTGTTGACCGGCGGTGTCGATGCACATGCGTTGGAGCGCCCGAAACGGTTCTTCGGCGCAGCGCGCAACATCGAAGAAGGTGGCAGCCTGACGATCATCGCAACCGCGCTCGTCGAAACAGGCTCGAAGATGGATGAAGTCATCTACGAAGAGTTCAAGGGTACCGGCAACATGGAACTGCATCTCGAGCGGAAAATCGCCGAGAAGAGAGTCTATCCGGCGATGAACATACGTCGCTCTGGAACGCGCCGCGAAGATCTGCTGATGTCGGAAGAAGAACTCAACCGTGCATGGATTCTGCGCAAGCTGCTCCACGAAATGGACGACATCGCGGCGATCGAGTTCATGCTGGATAGATTGCGTACGACCAAGACCAACGCGGAATTCTTCGCGTCGATGAAAGGCAGTCGCTGATTGTCGGAAGTCTCCGCGCGCATCGCATCGATTGCGCGCCATGATTCGGGCGTCAGCTTGATCACGCTGGCATCGACCAGTTCGTTTCGATTCCTTGCCGGACAATACCTGAACATCGTTCACCCGAGCGGTGCTCGGATACCGATGTCCATTGCCAGCGCTCCCGATCATCTGCCACACATACAGCTGCACTATCGCGCGCAGCCCGGCGTTCCCGAAGCGCTGCTGATGAACGAGTTGCTCTCCCGGGCCTCCGGGACAACGCATGAAGTCACGATCGACGGGCCATATGGCGATGTCAGCTTCGACGGTCCGCACGCAGGAAACCTTCTATTGATTGCCGGCGGATCCGGCATCGCGCAATGCCGCGCGATCGTGGATCACCTGCACTGTTCCGGCCAGCATCGCCGCGTGCGGCTCGTGTGGAGCGTGACTGATGCGAGCCACTTGTACTGCGATGCCGAGCTTCGCCGCTTCGGGGCGTGGTTGGACTACGTCGCCGTCGTCGACGTGCCGGGCGCCGAAAACGCTGCCGTCACCTGGTTGCGCAGCACAAAAGCGATTTTGGCCGATCGGATCATCGTCAGCGGAGGGCCGGGCTTCGTCTATGCAGCAGTCGACGTACTGCGCGCGATCGGCGTCGCGGATGCGAACATCGAATCGGACGTATTCAGCTACGCGCCGCGCTAGCGTCTGGGGGGGCAACGTCCGGCAATGGCAATGCCGGCAACTGGCTTCCCAACGCGATCGATTGCGCCAACAGCTCTGTCGCGCGCGTACGGTCTCCCATCGCGAGACACAAACGGCCCAGCTCGCCGTAGACCTCCTCGCCGCGCCGACACTTGAGGCTCTCTTCGAAGTATTCGCGCGCCTTCGCCCAATCCCGATTGGTCAGCGAAACACGGCCGAGCGCGAGCAGCAGCGTTGCGTCGTTTGGATGATCCTTGAGCCACCCTTCCACACGGGAA
The DNA here is from genome assembly GCA_963812255.1 of uncultured Gammaproteobacteria bacterium. GTDB lineage: Bacteria > Pseudomonadota > Gammaproteobacteria > Pseudomonadales > Azotimanducaceae > DATJGR01. The sequence continues at coordinate 1,944,946 of CAWEUM010000005.1, forward strand.
ATCTGGCGGTGGCTCCGGTCGACACGAATGCAGCCATACAGCGAGACCAGTTCGTCATTCCAGACCCGCTCGAGCGTCTTGCTCAAGAGCGATTCAGCATCGTCGTTCGCGCCGACGGCGATCAACGCCCGAGCGCAGGCCGCCGCCAACGATGGATCCGAGCGCAGTTCCTTGTCCAGACCGTTCCATTCGACCAGCAACTGCCGCGCGATCTCCGGCTCTGCACCGGTTCCAGGCTCTGCGAAATAGCGCGCAGACCAACGCAATCGAGACTCGCGCAATTGGTCCGGCGTGACAGCGTGGCGCCGCTGCAGTTCCGGCGCGAGCGCGAGCAGCGACTTCCAGTCGTGCAGGTGTTCGTAGCAGTCTGCCAGAAGGCGCAACAGGCGCGGATGATTTGGCGCTGCCGACTTCGCCGACAGCAGGGTTCCGTTGGCTTCTCGATATTGCCGAACAGACATCTGCAATTCGGCCTTGGTCAATGCCACCGCAAGGGTCGAACCGGGTACCGATTCTTCAGCCTTCGCCAGTAGCGCGTCGCGATCAGTGCCGTCACCAAGCTCATTGGCTGCGCGCGCGGCACCGACATAGTTCAATAACGGCGAGTCCACGTGCTCGACATCCGCCAGCAGTGACTTTCGGGCAGCTGCCCAGTCACCTTCACCCACACGCAGCAAGCCTCGCACTGTGTGGGCTTGCGCCAGGCGTGAACGGCGGTTCTGCTGCCACACCGCAACGCCAGATCCGCCGCGAAGGAGTCGCCGCACGATGCCAATCATCAGACGCAGCACGAAATAGCCGAGGATCAACCCGAACAGCGCAAACCAGAGACTGCTCTCGAAGCTCATGTTCTCGTAAGTCACGAGCACATAGCCCGGATCGCGCGTCATCAGCGTGCCGAACACACCCCCGACGACCAGCGCGACGACCAGAATGGTCAGCGCGCGCCTCACGGGCTTTCGCTCGAATTGGAGTTCGAATCGGCCGGCTGCACAGGTGCTACGGATTCGGCCGAGCCTTCGGGCGGCGCGGATGTATCGACCCGCCGCAGCGCGGCCAACGATCCACTGATGTCCGGCAGCGATCGGTTGATTCGGACCGTCAGCAACTGATCGACCTCGCTCCTCATCTGCGCTACGTCCGCTGAGCTTGTATCGAAATAGTCGTCGAGCGAACGCGCCATCGATTCGAGACTATGCTGATAGACAGCGCCGTCGCTACGAACCAGCGCGAGCCCCGCCATCTGCACCATCAGCTCGAGATTGAGTCGCAGATAGCTCGCTTCGTCGGGGCCTGGCGGCGGACGCGAGGCATTTTGTCGGCGAAATTCGAACAGCGACGAGAATTTCCGCCACGCCGTGTCCCATGTCGAATCGACGGTGGGTTCGCTCGGCGGCGCGGATGAAGTCGGCGCGAACCGCGCACCGCGAACCGGCAATTCGGGGATCGCGCGCTCGATGTCCTGCAGGCTCTGGAGCGTCGCATCGAAATCAACGCTCGACGCATCACGCAGCGACGCGATCTCACTGGACAGCGCCGTGCGCACGTCGCTCAGTGACGGATCGTCGGACTGACCCACCAGGGATTGAGCAGCCAGCAGCGTCGCCAACGCTGCACGTGGGTCGCGGGTCACCACTAGACGGTCGTTGGCGCTCTGCAACAGAAACTCGGCCTCACCGAGCTTCAGTGCGCGTTCGGGCACCGGCGAAGCCGGGGGCGGCGTGACGATGTCTGGACGGGCATCCAGCGCTTCGATGCGTGTTTGTTGTTGTTTCAATCCCGCGTCCAACTCGGCGAAGTCCCCGTCAAGGCGCTTCAACGCTTCGACCTGGCGCTGCTGGGCGAGACGCACGGCGTCCAATTCGCCGTTCGACTGCGGCGAAGCCGGCTGTGCCATACGCTGGTAATACGGATATCCTGCGAGGCCGATCGCGATCAGCGAAAGCAATAGCGCGAGGATCGCCAGTCCGCCGCCGCGACGCGACGGCGCCTGCGCGTCCGGTTGTTCTTCGCGTTGATCTCGTTCCGCGCTGGATACCTCATCGCTCATCTTGTTCCCCATGTGCCGTCGGCCGGACCTGCCCAAGCGCCGCAATCACTGCTGGGGGGCTCGCACCGCGCGCAACGGTCACGCATTCGAATTTCAGACGCTTCAATTCCTTCGCCACGCGAGCAGAGGGTGCAATCACCACAACGGCATGGTCGCCTCCCACATTGTGCCAGACCGTCGCAAACGCCCGCGCTCCATCCACACTCGCGATCACAACTGCAGCAATCGATCCGCCGGATGCAATGCATCGCGCTGCCCGCGCCAACGGAACCGGCTCGCGGCGGTACAATTCTGCGCGTTCGACCTGTGCACCGCGGCGCCGCAGTTCATCGCTCAATAGCGAACGGCCACCGTGACCGGCACAGATCAGCACGCGTCGACCCGCTATCCGATTCAGTTGCGGCAATGCGAGCACACCTTCCGACGATTCGAGCACCGGCGTCAATGCGGCGATGCCCCGCTGAGCCAGCACTGCGGCGGTCGCAGCACCGACAGCGATCCAGGTCAGCCGCGGCCGATCTGGCCACACGGCGTCGATCCGATCGAGACCGAAACGCGCGGCGTGACCCGACGCAAAGATCGCAATCTCGAATCGATCGAGCGTCTCGACGGTGTGCTGCAAGGCCGGCGCGTCGACTGGCACGACATCGATTACCGGGCACCGTTGAGCCGTATAGCCTGCTTCACGCAGCGCATCGGCCAGCGTCGTGGCACCCGGTTCGGACCGCGTGACGAGAATCCCGCCGGCTTCAGCGATCGGCACCGCGAAGCTCCCCGCGTAGCTCGCTGAGAATTTCATCGGCGCCCTGACGGCGTAACTGTGCTGCGGCATCCGCACCGAGCGCCTCGGATTCATCACCCGCCGCGGCACAGCGCAGCACCCGACTGCCGCTGCTGTTCGCAATGAGCGCCCGCAGCTGCAGCCGTCCGTCGCGCAAAACGGCATACGAGGCAATCGGCAGCGAACAATCTGCACCGAGATGACGACTGACGGCACGCTCGGCGGCGACGCAGCGCGCCACCGTCGCATCGTTGAGCGGGCGCAACAGGCTTACGATGTCAGTACGTTCAGCGACGCATTCGATTCCCAGCGCGCCCTGGCCCGCGGCTGGGAGGCTGGCCTCGACGCAGATGAATTCCCGGATCCGATCGGCGAGTCCCAGGCGTTGCAACCCAGTACCCGCCAGCAGCAGCGCGTCGAATTCACCCGAATCGAGTTTGTCGAGTCTCGTATTGACATTGCCGCGCACCGGCGCGATCGCGAGATCCGGCCGACGCGCCAGCAGTTGCGCCTGACGGCGCAAACTCGACGTCCCGACACGCGCGCCGCGGCGAAGCTCGGTCACAGACGCCGCGACACGGCTGACCAATACGTCGCGCACCTCGTTGCGATATCCGATCGCGGGCAGCGCGAAGCCGACTGGCAGCTCCGCAGGAACGTCCTTCATCGAATGGACCGCAATATCGGCATGCCCATCGCTCAGCGAAGCTTCGAGCTCTTTGATGAACAGTCCTTTACCGCCTATTTCGCTGAGGGGCGACGTCAACCAGCGGTCACCGCTGGTCGTCATCCCGACCACCTGGACGTCGAGTCCCGCGTGCGCTTCCTGAAGGCGCGCTTTGATGAATTCCGCTTGCCACAGCGCGAGGTGGCTCTTGCGGGTGGCGATGCGCAGCGTCGTGATGGTCACAGCTTCTGGATGTACTTGCGAATCGACGATACATGGCGGCGGCTGATATCGATGCCGCCGGGCACGTCACGCAGACGAATCTGGTATTGGCCTTCTTCGTTGCGTTCCAGCCCCTCGATATGTCGAGAGGCGACCAACGCGTTGCGATGCACCCGGACGAATCGTGAGCCGAACTCCGCCTCGAGTTCCTGCAGCGTTTCATCGATCAGCAGCTCGCCGCCGGCATGTCGCATCGTCACGTACTTCTGATCCGCCTGAAAGAACCGCACCTCGTCCACCGGCACCAGCTCGATTCCCTTTCGTGTGCGCGCCGAAATGTGACTACGCTGCGATCCCTCGTCCTGCGCGAGCGCCGCTAGCTGAGCCCGATTGGTCCGCGCCGCCGAGCCGAGCACGCTGATCAGATCATCGCGCCGTACCGGTTTCAGCAGATAACCCACGGCCTGCACCTTGAACGCCTCCACCGCGTGTTCTTCGTACGCCGTGCAGAACACCACCGCGGGCGGCTGATCCATGCCGGCCATGTGTCGCGCCGCCTCAAGGCCATCCATGCCGGGCATCCGAATGTCGAGCAACACGACGTCCGGCTGCGTCGACTCGCATCGCTCGACCGCCTGCATGCCATTCCCGGCCTGACCGACAACGTCATAGCCCGGAATGTCGTTCAACATACGTGCCAGACGATCGCGCGCGAGCTGTTCATCATCGACTATGAGTACTTTCACCGCTTGCGCAACCCCCCTCATCTGCTCGTGCCTGGTGTGCTCACTCGTCCAACGCATCCGACACATGGTGCGGATAGCGCAGCATCGTGACGTAGGCATCGCCTTCGGCGTCGGTCGTCAGCTGCGCGCCGTCGCCGTACAGCACGTTGAGCCGACTGCGGATGTTGTCGACCGCCATCTTGTTACCTTGAGAGTGCGTTCGATACGCAACACTCGGCAGCGGATTCGTGATTCGCACGCTCACCACATTGCGATCGTAACGCAGCGTGACCGAAATCGTGCCCCCATCGGGCAGCGGCTGGATACCATGGTAGATCGCGTTCTCCAGTAACGGCTGCAGGGTCAGCAGCGGAATCTTCAGTGAGTCGGGATATTCGCCGATGTCCCACGACAGTCTCAGGCGTTCACCCAAACGCAACTGCTCGATGCGCACATAGCGCTCGCAGAGCTCCAGTTCCTGCGAGACCAGCACCTGGTTGCCCGCATCATTGAGGCTCGCGCGAAACAGCTCCGACAAGTCCTCGACCACCGATTCCGCCGTCTCCGGGTCCACCGAAATCAGACTCGCGATGATGTTCATGCTGTTGAACAGGAAGTGCGGACGGATGCGTGACTGCAACGCCTGGATCCGAGCCTGCAACTCGGACTGTTCCTGCTCGCGAAGCTGCTGTTGAACATAGAAATATCGCAACGTCATGCCGGCGATGATGCAGGCGATCCCGAGCTGCTTGGCCACAGCGATCCAGTTTATGCCGACCAGGTGGTAGCTCATCGTTCCGGCTACCACCCGGTCCGCGCCGAGACTCACCAGCAATGTCAGTAGCGCGATCATCACGAACGCGAGCAGCGCGCCACGCGTGAGGCCCATCTGTGCCAGCCAGCGCCGCGCGCCACACAACGCACCCGCGCTCATCAACACCACCCACTGAACGTACAGAGATTTCAGCGCCAGCCCTTCCCAGGTCAGCGGTCCATCGGCAAACAGCAGCACCAGCACGAGCAACTCGCCGACTAATACGACGATGCTGAGCGCCGGCGCGTTGCAAAGATCCGGGATGACGAAGCGCGTTGGTCGGACCTGATCGATCGGTGCTGCGGCCAATTGTGTCGCGCTCCCCGGTTTGTGCATCGTTGCGCGTCGTTGTGGTGCCGCCGAAGCGCAACGCCAAATTGCTATACTCGGCTGGCCTCTCACCACCGTCGAAGCCAGCGATGCCCCACGATACCGACGTCTCGGAGAAACTCTGGGGCGGCCGCTTCAGCGAGCCCACCGACGAGTTCGTCGAGCGGTTTACCGCGTCGGTCGGATTCGATGCGCGGTTATACCACCACGACATTCAAGGCTCCATCGTCCACGCCAGAATGCTCGCGCACGTTGGCGTGATATCCGGCAACGAATGCCAGGTGATCGTCGATGCTCTACAGCAGATTCACGGCGAAATCGATGCTGGTTCGTTCGTATGGTCGATCAAGGGCGAAGACGTCCACATGAACATCGAGTCCCGCCTCATCGCAATCGTTGGAGACGTCGGCAAACGCCTGCACACCGGGCGTTCCCGCAACGATCAGGTCGCCACCGACATTCGATTGTATCTACGCGACGAAATTGACGGATTGCGAGCGCTGATGAGCGAATTGCTGACGGCGCTGCTCGACCTCGCCGACGTGCACACCGATACGATCATGCCGGGCTTCACGCATCTGCAAACGGCGCAACCCGTGACCTTCGGCCACCATATGATGGCGTGGTTCGAGATGCTGTTGCGCGATCGGGATCGCCTGACCGATCTGCGCGCGCGGGTCAACGTGATGCCGCTCGGCAGCGCCGCGCTCGCCGGAACGACCTTCCCGATCGACCGCGCGTTCGCCGCGCGTGAGCTCGGCTTCGATGCGGTCAGCGAGAACTCGCTCGATGCGGTCAGCGACCGCGATTTCGCAATCGAGTTCTGCGGCGCCGCGAGTGTCGCGATGATGCATCTGTCGCGATGGTCGGAAGAGCTCGTGCTGTGGTCCTCGCAGCAGTTCGACTTCGTCGAATTACCGGATCGCTTCTGTACCGGCTCATCGATCATGCCACAGAAGAAAAACCCCGACGTACCCGAACTCGTGCGCGGCAAGGCCGGACGCGTATTCGGCCACCTGGTGGGACTACTGACGTTGATGAAGGGCCAGCCGCTCGCGTACAACAAAGACAATCAGGAAGACAAAGAGCCGCTGTTCGACGCCGTCGACACGCTGCGTGATTGTTTGACCGCAATGCTCGGCATTCTGCCACATCTCGACGTGCACGCCGAAGCAATGCGCGCCGCTGCGTCTCAGGGTCATGCGACCGCAACCGACCTCGCAGACTATCTGGTACGCAAGGACGTGCCGTTTCGCGACGCGCACGAAATCGTCGGACGTTGCGTCGCGCACGCGCTCGCCAGAGGCGTCGCCCTCAGCGATTTGAGTCTCGAAGAGCTCAACGGTTTCAGCCAAGTCATCGATGCATCGGTGTTCGAGGTGTTGACACTCGAAGGTTCCGTCAATGCGCGCAACCACATCGGCGGCACCGCTCCGCGACAGGTCAAAGCCGCCATCGTCCGAGGCCGCACCCGCGTTTGAGAGGCCGCACCCGCGTTTGAGAGGCCGCGCCCGCGTTTGAGGGGCCACGCCCGTTTGACCAGACGTTCAACAGGCGTCCCACACGCGTTCGCGAATCGATGTGGGCACGGCGGTACCGGTATCGCCGTGTATACTTGCGCGCTTTCCCAATGGACGTCTCAACATGCGATTGCTGGTGGTTTGCGTGTTGCTGCTGATGGTCGCGACGTGCGGCCAGAAGGGCCCACTGCGGCTACCGGATCAAACGCACGCGACATCACCGGCGCCGACGAGACTGCTGTGAACGATCCGTTTTCATCGCGCGCCGGGGTTGTCCATTGTGAAGATGTTGCGCTGCCGGAAATCGCGCAACGCTGCGGCACACCGACCTATGTCTACTCCCGCGGCCACTTTGCGTCCCAATTCGCGATGCTCGATGCGGCGCTTGCGCCGTTGCGGCATCGCATCTGCTATGCGGTGAAGGCCAACGGCAATCTCGCGGTGCTTAGACTGTTCGCGTCGCTTGGCGCAGGCTTCGACATTGTCTCCGGAGGTGAACTCGAACGCGTGTTGCGCGCGGGTGGTGACCCACGCAAGGTGATCTTTTCGGGTGTCGGCAAGTCGGGTAGTGAAATCGACTTCGCGCTGAAGCTCGAAATCGGGTGCTTCAACATCGAGAGCGCATCGGAACTCGAACGTATCGAAGCGCACGCGCAGCGCCTCTCACGTCGCGCACGCATCTCGGTACGCGTCAATCCGGACATCGATGCCGGCACTCATCCGTACATTTCCACAGGGCTGAAGACCAACAAATTCGGAGTGCCGCGCGACGAAGCGCTGGCGATGTATCGGCGCGCGTCCAACTCGCAGTGGCTCGACGTGATCGGAATCGACTGCCACATCGGCTCGCAGATCGCGACGCCGGGTCCGCTCATCGAGGCGGCCCGAAGCCTGCTGGAACTCGTCGATGCCCTTGCCGCGGACGGGATACGCATCGAACATCTTGACCTCGGCGGGGGATTCGGCGTCAGGTATCGCGACGAAGCCGTCTTTGACATTGCGGACTACGCGGCTCAGCTGAAGCGTCTGATGCGCGGCCGCGAACTGACATTGGCGATTGAGCCGGGCCGGTTTCTGGTTGCAAACGGCGGCATTCTGTTGACCCGCGTGGAATATCTCAAACCGGCACAGCAACGCGACGCGCGCAACTTCGCAATCGTCGACGCCGCAATGAACGATCTGATACGGCCGACGTTGTATCAGGCGTGGCACGGCGTCATCGTGGTTGAGACACCGGCCAACGGGCTGCAAGCGCGTTGGGACCTGGTCGGTCCGGTATGTGAGTCGGGTGACTTCCTGGCGCACGATCGTGAGATGGCGCTCGCACAGGGCACACTGCTCGCAATTCGCGGCGCGGGCGCCTACGGGTTCGTGCAGAGTTCGAACTACAATAGCCGCAATCGCCCCGCTGAAGTGCTCGTCGACGGCCGCGATTTCACGGTCGTGCGCAGACGCGAAACAATCGCGGATCAACTACGCGGCGAAATCGCTTCGAGCACTACAGAGCATCACGATACCCTGCCTTTGCAATACAAGGCTTGATCGGTAGGCTTTCGGTCCCATGCAGATCCAATTCAGCAAGATGCACGGTCTGGGCAACGACTTCGTGGTGATCGATGCGATCAGCCAAGACGTGCATCTTTCTCCGGAGTTGATCTCACGACTCGCGGACCGCCACACCGGCATCGGCTTCGATCAGATGTTGTGTGTCGAGGCGCCCACCGATCCCGACTGCGACTTTCGTTACCGCATCTACAATGCAAACGGCGCCGAAGCCGAGCAATGCGGTAACGGCGCGCGTTGTTTCGCGAAGTTCGTCATCGACAGCGGCCTTTCGGTCAAACCAGAACTGCGGTTGCAGACGAATACCGGCACCATCGTCACCCTGCTGCGCGACGATGGCATGGTCGAGGTCGACATGGGTGTGCCATCGACGGCACCGGAACGGATTCCATTCGTGACCGACGCCGCGAGCACCGTGTATCGAATCACCGTCGGCGACCAAGAAGTTGAACTCGTTGCGGTGTCGCTGGGCAATCCGCATGCGGTGCTGTTCGTCGATTCGGTCAATGACGCGCCGGTCACGACCCTGGGTCCGTTACTCGCAGTCCATCCGCAGTTTCCGCAAGGCGCAAACGTCGGATTCTGTCAGGTGGTCGACTCAGGATTCGCCCGATTGCGCGTATTCGAGCGGGGTGTGGGCGAAACACGTGCATGCGGCACCGGTGCATGCGCCGCCGCAGTGGCCGGGGCGTTGACCGGACGGTTCGGAGAACGCGTCAAGATTTCCCTGCCCGGTGGGAAGATGAAAATCAAATGGGCCGGCATCGGTGAACGGCTGTACATGCTCGGACCAGCCCGCCTCGTCTATCAAGGACATCTCGAAGTATGAATGCAGATGTCGGTGCCATCGATCCGCGCGATGAAGACACCATCATGCGGTACCTTCGCGAGAATCCCGACTTCTTCGGCCGTCATCCGATGCTGCTGACGGATATGAGCCTGCCTCACGATTCCGGCCAGGCGATCTCGCTGGTAGAGCGACAGGTCGCAATTCTGCGCGAACGCAACATCGATATGCGCCGCCGCCTGAATCATCTCGTTGGCGCGGCAACTACCAACGACACGTTGTTCGAAAAGACCCGGCGATTCACGCTTTCCGTTCTCGATTGCGAAGATCTCGATGCGCTCGACAACGTCCTCGGTCAAACGCTCATCGACGATTTTTCGGCCGACCACGCGCATTGCTACATTTCGTATGGGCATCCGTTCGCGTCGCGACGCCACCTGATCTACTCGAGTTCCGCCCACGAACTGCCATTGATTCAGCTGACGCAGGCGACCGGGTTCTCATGCGGTTTGCTGCGCGCCGACGAATTCACAAGACTGTTCGGCAACACGGCCGGCGGCGACGGATCGGCAGCGTTGATCCAGTTGCGCCACGGTGGACTCGCGGGCGTGCTGGCAATCGGCAGCCGCGATCCGATGCGCTTCGCGCCGGAGATGGGCACACTTTTCCTCCGGTACATCGGTGACGTACTGTCACGCGTCATCGCGCGACTACTGCTGCACGATGACGGTCGCTGACGGTACGCATCTGGAAGCCGACGTGGCTCGTTTCATCGAGCACCTCGAACGTGCACGGCAGTACTCGCCCCATACACTGGCGGCCTATCGTCGCGACCTGAAGAAATTCACCGCGTCACTCGATGTCGGCCACTGGCATCTGGTGCGTGCGGCACATGTCCGAACCCATGTGAGCGCCTTACATCGATGCGGTGCCGCCACACGCAGCGTCCAGCGCGCACTGTCGTGCATACGATCGTTTTTGAGCTATCTGGGGCGCGCCGGCGTCGTCGAAGCAAACGTGGCCAGCGCCGTTCGCGCACCGAAGTCGCGGCGCAAGCTGCCGCAGCTACTCGACACCGATCAGGCTGCGCAGCTGTTGAACTTCGAACCAAAGAGCATGCTCGAACGGCGCGACGCGGCCATGTTCGAGCTGTTCTACGGCAGCGGGTTGCGTTTGGCGGAGTTGGTTGCGCTCGATATCAAGGATCTGGATCTTGCCGAAGGGTTCGTCACCGTCGTCGGCAAGGGTCGCAAGGTGCGCCAGGTACCACTGGGCTCGCAGTGCATTCGTGCGCTTCACGACTATCTCGCGCAGCGCACCCGAGCAGATCCGTCCGCCCCGGTATTTTCCGCACGCGGCGACTCACGGATCAGCCGCCGCACCGTGCAACAGCGATTGCGGATCTGCGGTGCCCGGCAACTCGGCACGAACGCGGTACATCCACACATGCTTCGGCACAGCTTCGCCAGCCACCTGCTCGAATCGAGCGGCGATCTTCGGGCGGTGCAGGAATTGTTGGGTCATTCCGACATATCGACCACGCAAATCTACACACATCTCGACTTTCAGCACCTCGCGAAGGTGTACGACGCGAGCCATCCGCGCGCGCGCGCGAAGCGAAGCTGATGTCGCGCATCGACGTCGTCACGTTCGACCTCGACAATACGCTGTGGGACGTGGATTCGGTGATTCGCAGCGCCGAACGCGTGACGCGCGAATGGTTCGACGTGCACATCCCGGAGTTGTACACGACACTTTCGTCCCAGCACCTGCTCGACATTCGCCAGCGCATCATCGTGGAGCGGCCGGAACTGGCGCACGATCTGTCGCGTGTCCGGCAGGCGGTGTTCGAGCGGGCAATTCTGAACGTGGGACGCGACGCGGCGGAGGCGCGAGTGCTCGCGGAGGAGGCGTTTCAACTTTTCCTGGCAGAACGCCATAAGGTCGCGTTCTACGACGACGCGCTGGATGTACTGGAGCGGCTGGCGCAACGACATCAACTCGGCGCATTGACCAACGGCAATGCAGATATCGAGCGACTCGGCCTGGACCGGTTCTTTCGCTTCGCATTTTCAGCCGCAGACGTAGGTGCCGCGAAACCATCGCCACAGATGTTCCATGCGGCACTCGCCCACACCGACATCGAAGCACATCAGATGATTCATGTCGGCGATAACCCGATCGATGACATCCGGGGTGCACACGACGTGGGTATCGCCACGATCTGGATCAACCTCGACGGTTGCAACGTGGAATCACCGCCGGCAACGCGAACCGTGCATCGCCTGAGAGACATTCCGAATGCGATCGATGAGATCGAACGCGCAGGCTGACAGTTGCTTTATGGAGCGCGTTACAGCGCGTGTGCCGCGACGAACGACCTGACCGCGTCGGCACGTGCCGGCAGCACGGTTCGGCGGTGCTGCGCGCGCTCGAGTGCATCGAGCATAGGATGCCGCGCCAACGGCTTGCCGATGGCCGCATCGACCGACTCGGGAAACTTCGCCGGATGGGCGGTGGCGAGGCAAACCAACGGACCATTGATGGAAAGGCGCCTGGCCGCTGCGATACCGACCGCGGTGTGAGGATCGACGACGTAGTCGTTGTGTCGATACACATCGGCGATCGTGGCCAGTGTGTCCCGCGTGCTCACGGCAGTCGCAACGATGTGCCCATCTACGGGTAGCCCGCGGTCCAGCTTGGCCTCGCCGGTGCGCGCGAACGACTCCATAAAGGCGCCGAGTCTGGCGCTGTCGCGATCCATGCGCAGATACAGGAATCGTTCGAAGTTGCTCGCAACCTGAATATCCATCGACGGGCTGATAGTGTGATGCACCCGTCCGCGCCGATACACGCCCGTATTGAAGAATACCGACAGAATATCGTTGTCGTTGGTCGCGCAGATCAGCCGTTCGATTGGCAGACCCATCTTCAGCGCGAGATAACCCGCGAAGATGTCACCGAAGTTCCCCGTTGGAACGCTGAAAGACACGCGCTTGCGGCCCTCATCGTCGAGTGCGAGGGTCGCATAAACGTAGTAGACGATCTGCGCAAGCAACCGCGCCCAGTTGACGGAATTGACGGCGCCGAGACGGAAGCGGGACTTGAAGGGCAGATCGTTGAAGATCTCCTTCATGATCGCCTGACACTCATCGAAGCTGCCCTGAATCGCGATGCAGTGGACATGCGGATCGAGCACCGAGGTCATCTGCAACTCCTGCAGTCGACTGGTACGTCCCTCTGGATACATGACGAAGATGCCGATCCCGTGTCTGCCGCGCACACCCGCAATGGCCGCACTACCGGTATCGCCGCTGGTGGAACCAAGAATGTTCAGTGAGGTGCCGCGTTGGGCGAGGATGTGACTGAATACATTGCCGAGAAACTGCAACGCGATGTCTTTGAACGCGAGCGTAGGACCATGGAAAAGTTCCAGCACACAAACGTCATCGAGTCTGCGTAGCGGCGCGATCTCGGCCGCGTCGAAATTCGCATAGCTGCGTTTCAGCAGCGTACGCAATGTGTCCGGCTCGATGTCATCGACGAAGTGCGCCATGACCTGTGCAGCCAGTTCGACAAATCCGAGACCGCGCCACCGCGTCAGTTCGTCGCGCACATCGGGAATGCGCTCCGGCAGGAACAAACCGCCGTCATCGGCGAGCCCTTCGATCACAGTGTCCTGAAACCCGAGCGGCGCCGCCTGCCCCCGCGTGCTCACATAACGCATCAGTTTGGCGGATCGTCCGCATGACGATCGTCCGCAACTTTCACGATCGAACCGCCGCGCGCAAGAAATGCTTCGACATCGGCCGCTAGCGTGTTGCGCAGCGCCGCGCGTGCCTCCGCCGAATGCACCTCTACCTGTTCGGTCTTGCGCGCCCGAGGAACCGCGACCGTTTCCTCTGCGTCGGCCTCGTCGTCGGTATCTGCATCGGTATCCGAATCGATATCCGCATCCGATACGATCTCGTCGTCGTCCGCGTCGCCGAGTTCTTCCTCTTGGTCCTGCTCGAAGTCTTCTTCGTCGTCACTCATGCCGCACCTCGTTGCCGACCTAAAGTAGTGCGGCGCACTACACTGGTATCGGCCCCACAATGACGGCGTATTTATAGACAAGATTCACTGCGGTGCAAGAACGAAAAAAGGGCGCCGTCAGGCGCCCCCGATCGCGCAGCGATGCCGTCGGCGTCGCCGCCGCGATCGCTCCCGATCGCTGCTGTCACCGCTAGACGGCTTCCGGGCCCGTCTCGCCGGTTCGAATGCGAACCACCTCATCGAGCATTGCGACGAAAATCTTGCCGTCACCGACCTTGCCGGTGTTCGCCGCCTTCGTAATGGCCTCCAGACATTGTTCGAGTGCGCTATCGTCGATCGCGACCTCGACCTTGACCTTCGGCAGAAAATCGACCACGTACTCGGCGCCGCGGTAGAGTTCCGTGTGCCCCTTCTGACGTCCGAAGCCCTTGACCTCGGTCACCGTCATCCCGTGCACACCGATTTCCGATAGTGCTTCCCGCACGTCGTCCAGCTTGAACGGCTTAATGATTGCAGTAACGAGTTTCATAACCTATTTCTCCTTGGTGATCAGAGGCCCTGGTGATCGGAGGCCTCGGTGACCCGCAGGTGCGCGGGGCTTTTCAACTGTTGCCGTAACTGACCGCGCACCCTGGATCCTCTTGCCCCGGATTCTCTCCTAACTAAAGGCTCTTAGAAATCGAGAACACGACGGTTGCGGCGCAAAGGTTCTTGTCGCCGAAGCAATCCTTGTCGTCATCCAGGTCGGTATCGACATAGGCCAACCCCCACGAGACGCCGAGCTGAGTTGTCGACAGCCCAACCTTCCAGTCGGAGTAGCTGTCGTTGTTGCCGAGGAACTCTTCCTTGTCGAACGAGTTGTATCCATAGTGGAAGCTCAAGCTGAGATTGTTCACGACATCGAAGCCGTATTCGATGTATGGGTAGTAGAATTTGCCCGTGCCACCGAAATAGTCGTTGGAATAGTTGATGCCGACCTTCGCCCCCTTGAACGTAGCGCTACCGTAGACTTCGGTGTAGCCCAGGTCCGCGGAATAGTCCTTCGGATAGCCGTAGTACAGCACGCCGATGTCGTAGCCGAGATCGTCGTTGATGGCGCCTTTGAACCCTCCGTACAGATCGACCTCGATCGCGCCACCCGTGAAGTTAACGTTCGAAGCCCAGGTCCCCACGTAGAAACCCAGATCGGTCGAGTAATCGAACCCGCCCTGAATCGCAGGAGAAAACTTTCCGGTCAGCTGCGATATGCCGCGAAACCGATAGTCAGTCGCGAGCGTCACATTGCCGGCAACGTCGGCCGCGCTGGCCGTCAGTGCACTGCCCGTCAGGGCCGCGCAGAAAATAAATAGCACCACTCTGTTCATTTGAATCCCCTTAAAGATATGCGTTCGTCGTTCACCACTCGCCCGATGCGGGACAGCGGCTGGACCACCTGGCGCGGAGCAGAATTCATGCCACCCGACTAACCGGCTGTTTTGAAACGACAATGCAAGAAGAACTCGAGCACCGCGCGCCATAGCGGGGCATCCTGCCCATAGGATTCCAGCCCGTCGCACCGAAACAGGGCGAACGAGCGGCGCCGGAGAAGCGAAATCTACTGGCCGACAATGCTCGCTTTGGGCGCAGGCATTTGCCTATTGGGCGCGGTCGAAGGACATGGATACCATATCCACCCACAAATGCGTTGGATCTCAGTCATGTCCGTTGATCGCCCTGTTTCGGATGCAATCGAATCGTTGACGGCGCGCCTGTCAGACGCGCTGGCCGCGGTGTTACCGGCCGGCGCCGACTGGCAGGAACGATTGACGCCCGTCATCGAAGCCACATTGAAGCGCCTCGAACTGGTGCCTCGCGAAGACTTCGAGCGCCAACGCGTTCAGCTCGAGCGCCTGACCAGAGACGTCACCCGCCTCGAAGCACGTGTCGCTGGGTTGGAGGCTGGCAAGCCGCATTAGCGCTGCGCATCAACGATCATGTCGAACGCCGATTGCGTTGCGGTGGTGTCCCGCGCCGAGCGCGGTATCGATGCGCCCGAGGTCGTCATCGAGACGCAACTGTCGGGCGGCCTGCCAGGCTTCGCCATGGTCGGGCTGCCGGAGACCGCGGTCCGCGAAGCGCGCGAACGGGTAAAGGGGGCGATTCAGGCCAGCCGTTTCACATTCCCGAAGGGCAAGATCACCGTCAACCTGGCGCCCGCCGATCTGCCGAAGGAGGGGGGCCGCTTCGATCTCGGCATCGCGCTGGGCGTACTCGCGCGGACTGGCGCGCTGCCGACGACCCGGCTGAATCGATTCGAAGTAATCGGGGAACTCGGATTGTATGGAGAGGTCCGTCCAGTGCGCGGCGCGCTATCCGCCGCAATCGCTGCAGGACTGGCCGGGCACGGCATCATCGTGCCGAAACTGAACTGCGATGAAGCCACCCTCGCCCAAGGTGTCGATGTGCGTGCAGTCGGACATCTCGACGAAGCATGCGCATTGCTGAACTCATCCGACGGAGCGATCGGCAGGCCAAGCGATCCGCCCGTACCCATACCACCGCGGCCGCCAATCCTCGAACTCGCTGACGTCAAGGGACAGGCCGCCGCCAAGCGTGCCATTGAGATCGCGGCCGCAGGAGCGCACCACTTGCTGATGATCGGGCCTCCCGGCACCGGCAAAACAATGCTGGCCGAGCGGTTGATCGGCCTGTTGCCGCCACTCGACGACAGTGATGCGCTGGAGGTCGTACGCATTCATTCGGCGCACGGTAGTTTCGATGAGCGCGTTCTGTTTGGCGCGCGGCCGATCCGCACCCCGCACCACACCGCCTCCGCAGCGGCACTGGTCGGCGGCGGCGGTCGCATTCCACGGCCGGGTGAGATATCGCTGGCGCATCGTGGCGTATTGTTTCTCGATGAGTTGCCTGAATTCGACCGCCGCGTGCTCGAGTCACTGCGGCAGCCGCTCGAGTCCGGCTCCATCGAACTGGCTCGGGCGCGTGCGCGAGTTCGTTATCCGGCGCAGTTTCAGCTGGTTGCAGCAATGAATCCGTGTCCTGCGGGGCGCAGCTGCGTCGAATCGACGTGCGTCTGTTCAACCGAGCAGCAGCGTCGCTACCGCAGCCGCATCTCCGCGCCGCTACTCGATCGTATCGACCTGCGCGTCTACGTACCACGGCTCGACGGTGACGCTTTGTTTTCGACATCATCCGGCAACCGGTCAACGCTCGAGATCCGCGCGCGCGTTGACGCCGCCCGCCGCCTCCAGTTGGCGCGTGCAGGCAAGCTCAATACCGCACTGGCGGCGTCGGAGATCGACGTGCACTGCGCGCTCAGCCAAGCCGACCGCACACGCGTCAGCAAGGCGATGGACCGGTTGGGGTTATCGGCTCGCGGTGTTCACCGGGTCCTGAAAGTCGCGCGCACGCTCGCGGATCTGGTCGGCGACACGCAAATCGGATCACCGCATCTGAGCGAAGCGCTTGCGTTTCGCGAGGTTCGCCTCGATTACTGAGACGTCGACATGTACGTGATCGCCGCCTTCAATTCGGCATCGCTGCAGTTCATGCACGTGCCTTTCGGGGGCATCGCGTTCAAGCCCTGGGTCACTGCCTTCCAGATCACGTCCTCGCCCTGGGCAAGACGTGGTTTCCAGTCGGCCGCGACACCTTTCTTCGGCGCGCCGCCGACACCCGTAGCATGGCATGCGAAGCAGAAATGGTTGTACACGTCTTCACCGCTGCGCGCCGCGCCGCCACCCGCGGCCGCCGTCGCCTGACCGCACGCTTCTCCGGCCTTGCACAACTCGCCGGCGGGCTTCAGGCGCGCACTCATCTCGGCGTCGGTCCCCGGTGGAACCCGCTCGGCGAAAGCGAATCCGGCGGCGAATAGTGCAATGAGGGCAAAGAACTGCTTCACGATCTACTTCCTGTGGAATGTATCGGGTCGGCGGAAACGAGGCGCGCAAAATTATAGCCAAGTCGACCGATCCGGGCGACTCATTCGGCAACCCATCCGGGCACCCATGCGCCATGCCAAACAGGATGCAACCGGTTCAGGTGGTCGCGTCGAACAGTTCCCGTCCAATCAACATTCGGCGAATCTCGCTGGTGCCGGCACCAATTTCATAGAGCTTCGCATCGCGCAACAACCGGCCTGTTGGAAAGTCGTTGATGTAGCCGTTGCCGCCGAGCGACTGCACCGCTTCCAGCGCCATCCAGGTGGCCTTCTCTGCCGCGTAGAGAATACATCCCGCCGCATCGAAGCGGCTCGTGCGACCGTCGTCGCATGCACGCGCCACCGAATACACGTACGCGCGACATGCATTCATCGTGGTATACATGTCGGCGATCTTGCCCTGCATCAGCTGAAACGTACCGATGGACGCTCCGAATTGCTTACGGTCGTGCACGTACGGCATGACCACGTCCAGACACGCGCGCATGATGCCGAGCGGACCGCCCGCCAGCACCACACGCTCGTAGTCGAGCCCGCTCATCAGGATCGACACGCCCTGACCCACCCGACCGAGCACCTGAGTCTTCGGCACGACGCAATCTTCGAAGATCAGCTCACATGTGTCGGAGCCGCGCATGCCGAGCTTGTCGAGTTTCACCCCGGTCGAAAAGCCCTTGAAATCCCGCTCGATGAGAAACGCAGTGATGCCGTTCGGCCCCAGCGCCGGATCGACGGTCGCGTAAACTACCAGCACGTCCGCGCCCGGTCCATTGGTGATCCACATCTTGGAGCCGTTGAGTACGAACTCGTCACCGCGGTCAACGGCCCGAAGTTTCATGCCGACTACATCCGAGCCCGCGTTCGGTTCACTCATGGCAAGTGCACCGAGATGTTCGCCGGATACCAGCCTGGGCAGATACCTGCTCTTCTGTTCGGCACTACCGAATCGACGCAATTGATTGACGCACAAATTCGAATGCGCGCCATAGGACAACCCCACCGCCGCGGACGCTCGGCTCAATTCTTCCATCGCAACGCAATGCGCGAGATAGCCCAACCCGACGCCGCCGTACTCTGGCTCGACCGTCATGCCCAGAATTCCCAGTTCGCCAAACTTGGGCCACAGCGCGCGCGGGAACGTATTGTTTCGATCGATCTCCGCCGCGAGCGGCGCGACTTCTTTCTGCGCAAACGCCCAAATCGAATCGCGCAGCATCTCGATGGTTTCGCCGAGGCCGAAATCGAAAGCGGGCAGCGTTTGCGTCATGTTGCGATGATACCGCCACCATGGATGCTGTTCACGCGAACGTTGCGGCCACGCCAATCAGCCGATCTGAAACAACTCCGCACCGTCGATCACCCGGTCGCCAACGGCCAAAGCGAGGCGCTCGATCGTACCGTCGATCGGGGCTGTGATCGTGTGTTCCATCTTCATCGCTTCGAGCACCAGGATCGGTTGATCACGCCGCACCAAATCGCCAACCCGCGCGAATACGGCAATGATCTGACCCGGCATCGGCGCCGTCGCGCGCCCGTCGCTGAGCGTATCGGCGGCAAAACTGGCGGTATCGATCTTCGGGATGCCGTATTTCTCGGTCGCACCATTGCTGATCACATACAGATCGTCACCGTCACGCACAAACCTGCACCCGAACGGTTGCGCATCGATGAAGCAGAATACGTCGCGTTCACCGATCTCGACACGGGTCACCGTGTGCGTGTGTCCGCCGACGTCGAGCCGATATTCGCGACCATCGTGGCCGACTTCCACAACAGTCTGTTCAGTGCGTCGACGCAACCGCAACGATTGACGCGCCGGCAGATTCACACGGAATGCGTCGCCTTGCTGCCACGGCGAATCGCTACGCTGCGCATCGAGCAGAATCAACACGGCCGCGACCGTCAAGCGTGAATCCTCGGCCGGAATCAACGCTTCACCGCGCGCCTCGATCAGCCCGGTATCGTAACGTCCGCTGCGGAAGACTTCGTCGGACAGGACCTTGCGGAGAAACGCGACATTGTGCTCGACACCCGCGATTTCGCAGTGTCCCAATGCGACATTCAAACGATCGATCGCTTCATCGCGCGTCGCGCCATGCGCGATGACCTTCGCAATCATCGGATCGTAATACATCGTGACTTCGGCGCCGCTG
Organism: uncultured Gammaproteobacteria bacterium; assembly: GCA_963812255.1. GTDB lineage: Bacteria > Pseudomonadota > Gammaproteobacteria > Pseudomonadales > Azotimanducaceae > DATJGR01. The sequence goes on from CAWEUM010000005.1 coordinate 1,964,530, forward strand.
ACGACGCCGGTATCGACACGGACGTCGTCCGGGAAGCAGACGTGCGCGAGTCTGCCCGTCGACGGAAGAAATTTCCGGCGTGGATTTTCCGCGTACACGCGTGCTTCGACCGCGTGACCGTGCATCACGAGATCGCTCTGGACGAACGACAGCGGTTCGCCCGCGGCGATGCGTAGCTGCCATTCGACCAGATCGAGCCCGAGAATCGCCTCAGTCACCGGATGCTCGACCTGTAGCCGCGTGTTCATCTCCATGAAATAGAACGCGCTTGCTTCGGTGATGAATTCGATGGTCCCCGCACCCTCGTAGCCGATCGCGGCCGCCGCTGCCACCGCCGCCTCCCCCATAGTGATTCGCGCAGCGGTATCGATCGTTGGGGCGGGCGCTTCCTCGATGACTTTCTGATGCCGGCGTTGCACGGAGCAATCGCGCTCGAACAAGTACAGCGTGCGGCCGTGCGCATCCGCCAGAACCTGCACTTCGATGTGCTTCGGTGTGGTCAGATACTTTTCCAGCAATACCGCATCGTCGCCAAACGCCGCCTGCGATTCGCGCCGCGCTGCGGCCAGTGCTGCTGCGAATTCAGGCGCCGAGCGCACGATCCGCATGCCTTTGCCACCACCGCCTGCAGATGCCTTGATCAGCAGCGGGTAGCCGATCTCCTCCGCCGCCGCCGCCAGCTGCGTCGGGTCCTGATCGCCAATGTGACCCGGTACGACCGGTGTTCCGGCCGCGGCGACGATCCGCTTCGCTTCGATTTTAGATCCCATCGCTCGGATCGCATCCGCTGACGGGCCAACAAAGGTGCACGCCGCGTTGCAGGCCGATGCAAAGTCGGCGTTCTCGGCGAGAAATCCGTAGCCGGGATGGACCGCGTCGGCGCCGCTACGCCTCACCGCCTCGAGAATCGCTTCGATGTTCAGATAACTCTCACGCGCCGGCGCGGGACCGATGCGCACTGCCCGATCGGCGCTGCGCACGTGCAGGGCGTCGCCGTCGGCATCCGAATAGACCGCGACGGTTTCGATGCCCATTCGTCGCGCGGTGCGGATCACGCGACACGCGATCTCACCGCGATTGGCAATCAGCAAGCATTTGAACATGTCACATCCTGAAGACGCCGAACGGCGTGCCCGCCTCACGCGCCGGCTCACGGCATGCCACCGACAGCGCCAGGCTCAGCACCCGCCGTGTGTCAACCGGATCGATGACGCCGTCGTCCCACAGCCGCGCGCTCGCATAGAACGGATGCCCCTGAATATCGTAGGTGGACCTGATCTCATCCATGAACTGACGTTGTTCCGTTTCGGGCCAGACCTCACCGCGAACCTGCGCCCCATCCCGACGTACCGTCGCCAGAACGTGCGCCGCCTGCTCGCCGCCCATCACCGAGATGCGCGCGTTCGGCCACGTCCAAAGCATCCGAGCACCATAGGCGCGGCCGCACATCGCGTAGTTGCCCGCTCCGAACGATCCGCCAATCACGACGGTGAACTTCGGGACGCGCGCACAGGCGACGGCCGTCACCATCTTTGCACCATCCTTGGCGATGCCCTGGTTTTCGTACTTCCGCCCGACCATGAAGCCGGTGATGTTCTGCAGGAACAGCAGCGGCACGCCGCGGCGGTCGGCGAGCTGAACGAAATGCGCGCCCTTCAGGGCCGATTCGGAAAACAGAATGCCATTGTTGGCAACGATCGCGACCGGCATTCCGTCGATCCGGGCAAATCCGGTGACCAGCGTCTCGCCGTACACGGATTTGAATTCATGGAAATCCGATGCGTCGACCAGCCGAGCGATGACCTCACGCACATCGTACGGCGTGCGTGTGTCTCGTGGCAGCACACCATAGAGTTGCTCGGCGGGGTATGCGGGTTGCGTGCCAGGTTGCCGCACCACGGTATCGCGATACGCGACGTTGCTCGCCGCGATAATCTCGCGCGCCAGCACCAGCGCATGTTCGTCGTTGGCTGCCAGATGATCCGCGACACCGGAGATGCGTGCGTGTACGTCGCCGCCGCCGAGGCTCTCCGCATCGACATCTTCACCCGTCGCCGCTTTGACCAACGGCGGGCCGCCGAGAAAGATCGTGCCCTGGTTGCGAACGATGATCGACTGATCGCACATCGCCGGAACGTACGCACCTCCGGCTGTGCACGAACCCATGACGACGGCGACCTGCGGAATCCCGCGCGCCGACATATTGGCCTGGTTGTAGAAAATCCGGCCGAAGTGATCCTTGTCTGGGAAGACCTGTTCCTGCATCGGCAGGAACGCGCCGCCCGAGTCGACCAGATAGATGCACGGCAAGTGATTCTCGAGCGCGATCTCCTGCGCACGCAGGTGCTTCTTCACGGTAATCGGATAATAGGTACCCCCTTTGACCGTTGCGTCATTGACGACGATCACGCACTCACGGCCGGTGACCCGCCCGATACCGGTAATGATGCCGGCCGACGGCACGCTGTCATCGTACAACTCATGGCCAGCGAGTTGGCCAACCTCGAGGAATGCCGAGCCCGGGTCGAGCAACCGTTCGAGGCGGGCGCGCGGCAACAGCTTGCCGCGTTCGAGGTGCCGCGCGCGCGATCGTTCGTCGCCGCCCCGCGCGATCGTCGCCGTCAGCTCACGCAGTTGCGCGCCGAGTTGGCGATGGTGGGTGTCGTTCGCCCGAAAGGCGTTTCCGTTCGGATCTACTTTGCTGTCGAGTACCGCCATCGCTACCAACCTTCCGCGGCGGGATATCTGCGTGCAATCTCGGCATTCAACGCGTGCCGCAGCGCATCGATATCGTTCGGGCGCCGACGCCGATACTGCGAGATCTCCTCCACACTGAACGGTTCCAACGTTTGCGGCCGCGACGCCCCCGCGAATTCATCGATCATCCAGTTCAGTACCGCGGTCAGACGACGATCATCGAGCAGCGAGTTGGCCGCGCCCGGCACTTGCACAAGATAGGCGCGTCCCTGTGGAACCGTCAGGTAATAGCCGACCCGGTCGGCCAGCTTCGGAATCGCCGGCGGATGGCCCGCGCCATCGGCCAGGTGGCACCCCATGCAATGCAGAACGTAGTCCTGGTGTGGATCAGACCACGCGTTCACGCCGAGGACAACGAGCACCGCCGCAATCAGCGTGCGCAAATCATTCCGCAACCGCGAGTCCGAGAACCACCGACGTGGAGCAATGGTACATGTTCGTCTTGGTGCCATGGCACCAGTTGATGTCATTGCTCTTCGCTGGCTCATACACGGGCCGGTCACCCTCGTTGCGATTGCACAGACAATGGCCGCACGCGGTCTTTCCGCAACAATCGTTGTAGGAAATGATGTAGTCCTTCGCATCCACTGGATTGCGACAGGTACCGATCCACGTCACGGGTGAAGGTTCCGTGCCCGGTGGGCAACTGTTGGCGGATCCGCCGCAGCAGCCGCACAGGAATCCGTCGAGCGCGCAGAATCTCCAGTACTCGCAACTCAGCGGATCGCCTTGTTCCTGTGGCTGCGGCGCGCGTGGCGAATCAGCCGCGTTGGCGCGGGCCACCGGCAACAATGGCACGGCCGCACTGCCGACCAGCACAAATCCGACCCGCGAAAGAAAATCGCGCCGCGACGTGTGCCGGGCTATTCGTCGAGTCCCTTGCGTGATCCAGTTGTCGAACCATTTCATGCGTTCACCTCGGTTTCATCGCGCGCCCTGGCGCTCATGTACTCGTTGACGCTCGAAACTCCCAGCCTTCTTGCTTCGAACAGACTCTCGAGGTGCTCGCGCGAATTGACCAGCCCTTTGGCAACCAACACGCCGCGCTCATCGAGCAACGCTGCGTAAGGCAGCTTGCCGACCTGAAACGCAACACCGAGCTCCTGCGAAATGACATACGGATAGTTCTGGATCTGGCGTTCGGCCACGTACGCCTCGTGTTCGCCGCGTGTTCCGCCGTCGCTGGCAAACACCAGGTCGAGCCACTTGCGCTCTTCCTTCGCAATACGCATGACCACCGGTAGCAGCGAACGACACAGTGGGCACGTCGGCGACAGAAAAAACAGCAGCACGCCACGCTTACGCGCGGCGAACGAATCGAGCTTCACGCTGCCTTCGTCGAGCGTCGTCAACGTCAGCGGTGGCGGCGTTTCGCCGGCTTTGACGCCGCCCGATAATGTCAATGCACCCGCCGGGGAGACGCGTTCGTGCAGCACCCCGATCTGCCGCGTCAGCGCGAATACGACCAGCGCGAGGCCGATGACGAGCAACCACAAGACAATATTGGAGACGATCAGCGCATCCATCACACCCACTCTTCGAGGCGCGCGCGCGCCGCGAGCAATTGATTGATTGCGGCATAGAGCAACGCGACCACCAACACACCGCAGATCATGCTGGCCACATCCAGCGTGCCAAGTGGCCGCGACGTCACTGGCATCAGCGCGACTAGCGCCGCAACACTCAGTACGCCGTTGCGCGCCACCAGTCCGACCGACAACGGTTGCGCCACACCACCGCAACCACAGTCGATGAATCGGCGCCCGCGCGCAAGATTGATCGCCATGACGCAGGCATAACCGAACAAGACGGCCGCCGCGGCAGCGTACGCGACGGAATACTGCCAAAGCATTCCGATCCCGATCGCGAACTCGACTGCAACCACACACCACGTCGCGACGCCGACCAATCCGTTCGGCAACACACGATACGTCGTCAGCACCGTACGAAACTCCGCCATGTCGGCGAGCTTGTGCGCCGCTGCCGCCAGGAACAGCCACCCCAGCGCGAAACGCAAAATCGTCGCGATGACCGGATCGATGTTCATGGACTTTGAATGAAGGTCGGCACCATCGGCGGCCCCTTGATCGTGCGCAGGTGTTTGCCGGTCATCGCGTCATACACGTAAACCGCGGGCGTCGCAGCGTCGTCGGCAATCAACAGCGGAGTCACATCCTTAGTGACGCCCAACGAGGTGATTGGGGCGATCATCGACAGTGCGGCCAGCTTCTTCGATGATTCCAGATCATACGTCCACACTTCGCCGCCAGGATCCTTGTGGCCAAAGGCTCCGCCCTGATGGACGATGACGAACAGACGCCCCAGGCCCTGGTGTACGGCATCGAATTGGCCACCACCGACTTTCCAGCCCTTCGCCCTGTCCGCGTCGCTGAACAACGACCAGGGTTTGCCCGGAGTTGCCTTGCCATCGGTAAATGCCACCGGATGCACGTAACCATCGAACGAAATGAACAACCACGTATTGCCGTAGCGCGAGGCTTTTTCGGTGACCGGATCTTTGTCTGGATCGAAGAATATCTTGCTGTGGCTTCGCGATGCCAGATTGCCCTGATCATCGAGTGAAACGACCTGCACCGTGCCGTCTCCGCACAGCGACGCAAAGGCGCGATCGCCGATCGGGTAGACGAGGTTGCATCCCGACATTTCGATTTCCGCAACGAATTTTCGCGCCAGCACGTCGACGACGCTGACCGACGTCGCCGGTGTCATGTTGGCCACGTACATGAAGCGTCCGTCGTCGCTCAGCCCTTGATACGCGCGCAGCGGAACACCGGTGGCCCGCTTCGGCGGAATCACGACTTCGCCCACGGGTTTCAGGTCCTGCGTATCGTAGATTGCAACGATGTCGGTGCGCTCGCCGCGGCTGCCGCGGCTGTAGTACATCTCGGGCACATAAATCGCCGAGAAGTCCGGCGCAAATTCCACCGCATTGCCAAAAGCACCCGTCGACAGCATGCCGAGCATCGATCCAGTGTCGCCGTCGAACAGATAGACCTTGCTGTCCAGATAGCCGAAGAAGTTGCTGTCGTAAACGAAGAACCAATGAGCCTTTGGCGCCCCCAACTTCTCGGCGGAGGCCTGCTCCGGCTTTAGCGCTGCTACCTTCGCGGGCGCCGCCGCCACCGTTGCGGCACCGATCACGACCAGACCGGCCACAACCACCCCTAGCGTTCTACTCATCTTCTCCCCCTCGATCCGGCCGCACGTCGATTCGCAATCAGATTCCCGTACGCATCATGCGTCCATCAACGCTGCCTGGTCCACGCCAGCGTGTCATCGAGTGCCCGAGACAGCTTGTCGAACAGCTCGTGCACCTGGCTTTCGCTGATCACCAGCGGCGGGCACACCGCAATCGTCTCGCCGATGTTGCGCACGATCAGGCCATGTTCTTCGGCCCGTCCGGCGCAATACGCCGCAACCCCTCGTTTCGATTCGAACGGCGCCTTCGTCGATTTGTCGGCAACGATCTCTGCCGCGCCGATCATACCGACACCGCGCGCTTCACCTACGAGCGGGTGATCTCCGAGTGTGCGCAGCCGCGCCTGAAACGGTTTCGAGATGCGCGCCGCATGGCCGAACAGATCACGCTCTTCCATGAGTTCGAGATTGCGCAGCGCAACTGCTGCGCACACCGGATGACCCGAGTACGTGAAACCGTGACCAAATGTGCCCACCTGACCCGACGCCTCGATGAACGGTTCGTAGAAAAACTCCGGAATAATGACCGCGGACAACGGCAGGTACGCCGACGATACCGCTTTGGCGACACTCATCGTCGTCGGCCGAATGCCAAGCGTTTGCGCGCCGAAAGGATTGCCGGTACGGCCGAAGCCGCAGATCACTTCATCGTCGATGAAGAAGATGCCGTATCGATCGAGCAGCGCCTGCACTTTTTCATAGTAGCCGGCGGGTGGAACGATGACGCCGCCCGCGCCCATCACCGGCTCGGCGATGAACGCAGCAATCGTTTCCGCGCCTTCGGACTCGATGAGCTTTTCGAGATTGCCGACGATCCGATCGACGAATGCGGCTTCGCTCTCGCCGGTATTCCCGCCGCGGTAATAATGCGGTGCATCGGTGTGCAGTACCGCGGCGATCGGCAGATCGAAGTGTTTGTGGAATGCCGGAAGCCCCGTGAGGCTGCCGCTCGCCACAGTTACGCCATGATAGCCCCGGTGCCGCGAGATGATTTTCTTGCGCTCGGGCCTACCGATCACGTTGTGGTAGTACCACATCAGTTTCACTTGCGTGTCGTTGGCGTCTGAGCCGGATAGACCGAAGAACACGCGGCCTGCTTCGAACGGCATCATCGCTTTCAGCTTTTCGGCGAGTAGCACGCTCGCCTCGTTGCTCTTGCCCCCGAACAGATGCGAGTAGTTCAGTTTCCGCATTTGCTCGGCCGCGACGCGTGCGAGTTCCTCTTCGCCGTATCCGATTGCCGTACACCACAAACCCGCCATGCCTTCGAGGTATTGCTTACCGTGGTTGTCCCAGATGTACACCCCTTTCGCACGCATCATCACCATGGGCCCTTTCTCATGGTGCAGCTTCAGATTGGTCGAAGGATGCAGCAGATGCTCGAGATCTTTGGCTTCGAGTGAGCCCGGCGGTGCAACGTTGTGCAGTGACTGAATCATGGATTCCTCTCGACAATAATGGCGTCAGATGTCCGTTCGTCAGGGTTGATCGTCGAGCGCTTCTGCGACCACATCGAACAGCAGATCTAGATCACGTTCGTCGATGACGAACGGCGGGCCGAACTGCAGCGTGTCGCCCCCGAAACGTACATAGACCCCGCGTTCCCAGCAGCGCATTGCGACTTCGTATGGTCGTCGGGCAGGCTCACCCGGTAGCGGCGCCAGGGTCAATGCACCGGCGAGACCGTAGTTACGTATATCGACGACGTGCTGGCGGCCTTTGAGCCCGTGAATGGCGGTCTCGAAGTAGGGTGCGAGAGCGGCGACACGATCGACCAGCTTGTCGTCCAGCAACACATCCAGCGCGGCGATCGCCGCGGCGCACGCAACCGGATGACCGGAATAGGTGTAACCGTGCGGAAATTCGAGCAAGTAGCGAGGCCCGCCCGTTGCCATGAACGCCTGATAGATCTCGTCCTTCACAACGACGGCGCCCATCGGCACCGCGCCATTGGTCAGTTGTTTAGCAAAGTTCATGATATCGGGTACCACGCCGAATGCTTCCGCACCGCTGCGCGCGCCAGCGCGCCCGAACCCGGTGATCACCTCGTCGAATATCAGCAGGATCTGGTGCTTGTCGCAGATCGCGCGCAGACGCTCGAGGTAGCCCTTCGGGGGCGGCAACACACCCGCAGATCCCGCAAACGGTTCGACGATGACCGCGGCAATGTTCGACGCATCGTGCAGTGCGACGAGTTCTTCGAGATCGTCGGCGAGTTCGGCACCCGCGTTCGGCATACCCTTGCTGAAGGCGTTCTCCGGCAACAGCGTATGACGCAGATGGTCCGTCGCGATGCCTTCGCCGAACAATGCCCGATTGGCCCCGATACCGCCGACCGAGATGCCGCCGAAGTTGACGCCGTGATAGCCCTTGGCCCGACCGATCAGGCGCGTTTTTGACGGCATACCGCACTTGTGCCAATAGGCGCGCGCGATCTTCAGCGATGTATCGGCGGCCTCGGAACCAGAGTTCGTGTAGAAGACGTAGTCGAGTCCCGCCGGCGTCAGCGCCTTGATCTTGTTTGCGAGTTCGAACGCCAGGGGGTGGCCGAACTGGAATGCCGGCGAGTAGTCGAGCGTGCGTAACTGGCGCGCCACCGCATCGGCGATCTCCGGCCTGTTGTGGCCCGCGCCGCAACACCACAGGCCCGACAAGCCATCGAGCACGCGACGGCCGTCGCTCGTGATGTAGTGGCAACCTTGCGCACCGGCGATCAGCCTCGGGTTGTCTTTGAACTCACGATTTGCAGTGAACGGCATCCAGAAGGCTTCGAGTTCGGCTCGATCCGGATGCGACAATTTTCGAACTGCCTCCGCCTCCCTTGCCGCCATGTCGTCACCTGCACCTAACGCTGCCCGATGGGCAGTGTAGTGCGCCGCTCGCAAACGTTCATCTGCCGATATCGATCAGCCGAGGTGCGAATCGTGCCTTGAAATGGTCTGCAGTGCGTCCTGATATCCTGCGACGCACTCACGCTCCACGACCGGCACGATGATCGAACGACCGAGCGCCGCACCCTTCGGCGGCGCAGGACCAAACCGCCCTCGAGCAATCGCGTGCACTGCCCCCAACTCGGCTGGACGGAGCACCTTCAGCTGGCCGCGCGGCGTGATCAGATAAAAATCGCGCCCGGTGCTGCGCACCAGATCGACATCCTCGGGAGAGAACACATCGCGAAACAGCGCGGGCGCGCCATGCGTGTGCCAGAACGCGGCAACCTGCATCTCCACCGGAATCGAAACCGAGAACGTCACCTTGTCCTGACCCGGACATCCGAAACCGACCGAGGCCCAGAATCCACCACTGCGATTCGTGACGACGGCCCCCACGAACTCGCGATCCGAATGGATGGATGCGTCGAGATAGTGCTGTCGCATCGCATCGACCGCGGCGACCACATTCGCATAGCTGCGTTGCCGATCAATCGCCGTCGCAACGACGCTGCAGGATCCGGGCGAAGCGACAGCCTGTAAGGCGACGCACGACAGTGCAGTCGCCAAGAGTTGGCCCAAAGGCTGGCGCAGGTGCATCGCCGCTCTCCACCAGACAAATCATCTGAGTGGAGACTATTGCGCTGCGCGACGGGCGAGCCACGCGCTTGCGACCAGACGAGACTCTCTTGCGGCAAAGCGGTGCGGCGGCGTGTCGTGTCGCGGCAACGCGCCGCGTCTATGCGGCGACCGGCAGCCTCCCCAATGCATAGCCCAGCGCTTGCGCGACCGCCGAATGCATGATCGCGCCGCGATGCACGTTCAACCCCGCTGCCAGGTGCGAATCGCTGTTCAGTGCCGCGAGACCCCGATCGGCAAGCGCTCTGACGAACGGCAACGTCGCGTTGTTCAACGCGAGCGCGGAGGTGTGCGCGACCGCACCCGGCATGTTGGTGACACAGTAGTGCACGACCCCTTCTTCGATGTAGGTCGGCGCATCGTGCGTCGTCGCGCGGCTCGTTTCGAAACAGCCGCCCTGATCGATCGCAACGTCGACGATGACCGAGCCGTCGCGCATTTCGCGCACCATCTCGCGGCTGACGATCTTCGGCGCCGCCGCACCGGGAAGCAGCACCGCGCCGATGACCAGATCAGCTTCAGTCACGTATTCGCGAACCGTGTGCGCATTCGACATGACCGCGCGAAGTCCGGCGCCGAACCGGTCCGCCAGCCAGCGCAACCGATTCACCGATGTATCCAGGACCGTGACATCGGCTTGCATCCCGAGCGCGATCAGCGCCGCATTGGCGCCAGCGCTGCCGCCACCCAGAATCACGACCCTGGCCGGCGCGACACCGGGCACTCCGCCGAGCAGTTTGCCGATTCCACCGGCCTCCTTCTCGAGGCATTTCGCGCCGACCTGCACGGCCATGCGGCCCGCCACCTCACTCATCGGCGCCAGCAGCGGCAAGCCGCCGCCCGCCGCCGTAACCGTCTCGTAGGCGATCGCCGAAGCGCCCGAGGCCATCAATGCATCGGCTTGTGCGCGATCCGCAGCCAGATGCAGATAAGTGAACAGAATCTGGCCGGTGCGCAGCATTGAACACTCGCTCAGTTGGGGCTCTTTGACCTTGACGATCAACTCCGCCGCACCGAACACCGACGCGGCATCATTAGCAATCGTCGCTCCAGTGCGCTGATAGTCACGATCGTGAAATCCGATGCCGGCGCCGGCACCACTCTGTACAACCACCTGATGGCCCGCAGCCACCAGTTCCGCCACGGATCCGGGGGTCAACCCAACCCGATATTCATGCACCTTGATCTCAGCGGGGACTCCGATACGCATGTTCGCGATCCTCAAATGACTACGATCACAATAGGCGAATCGCCGCAACAGTTCCTTGCAAATATTCGGCACCGGGCCCAATGTGCGAAATATTTAGCCAATTTAGAGATCAATGGCGCAATTATCTGCTGAAATTGACCGAAAGGACCGGCTTATCCTCCACGAGCTTCAACTGGATGGTCGCCTGACCAATGCCGCGCTCGCGCTTCGCGCGCGTCTGTCCGAGTCGGCGTGTCTGCGTCGCGTCAGGCAACTCGAGCAGAGCGGGTTGATCCGCGGCTACGTCGGTCTCGTCGATCAATTCTCGGCCGGTTATCCGGATAACGTTTTCGTGCGTATCACGCTGAACAGTCAACAGCAGGACGATCTGAAGGAATTCGAAACCGCGGTTCGCGATATTCCGGAAGTGATGGAGTGCTATCTGATGTCCGGCGACGCCGATTACCTGTTACGGGTAATCGTCGCCGATGCGCGCGACTACGAGCGCGTCCACAGCCAGCATCTGACACGACTCCCCGGGGTCGATCGGGTGCATTCGAGCTTCGCGCTACGCACAGTGATCAAAAAGACCGAGATACCCGTACGTTGAAGGTTCAGCGTCAGCGCCGACGGAGACCGGCTACACGAGGTCTACCGGCTCCAGCGAAAACTCCTTGATCAGAGCGTCGGCGTAGTCGATGCGTCCGGTAAGCTGTTTTGCATCGCCATGGCACAACCGCAGGCACGCCTCGGCCATGTGCTCGACCGGCATCACACGTTCCTTGTTGCTCTCGTTGATCAGTTTGTGGTGCATGACCCCAGGCGTCGCAACCAAACCTGGCGAGATCGCGTTGACGCCGATGCCGTTGTCATAGACCTCTTGCGCGAGACCGGTGGTGAACCGCTCCAGTGCTGCTTTGCACATGCCGTAGACCGTACCGCCGCGGCCTGCCACGCCTTTCTGCGGATGAATCGCTGCGCCCGAGGAAATGTTGAGAATCCAGCCATTGCCGCGCTCTTTCATGCCGGGCAACACCAGCTGCGCCAGCTCGAACGGAGCCCACACCTGCACATCCATCATCAGACGGAAGCGCTTCTCAGGAAAATCCTCGACTGGGATGAAATAGGTGATCGCGGCATTGTTGACCAGAATGTCCACCGCGCCGAACGCTTGCATCGCGGCGCCTATCAGCGCTTTACGATCCGCCGCGACCGCGAGATCCGCGCGCACCGCGATCGCGTCGCCACCGGACGCATTGATACGATTGACCGTATCGGTGATGGTGCCGGGCAGATAGTGATCTTCAGCCTCCACCGTGCGCGCGCTGACGACCACCCTGGCGCCTTCCATCGCGAAGCGGCGAGCAATCGCTTCGCCGATACCTCGACTTGCGCCGGTGACCACGGCCACCTGGCCAGCCAGTACGCCATTGCGATTGATCACCCCCATCCCCGCCTCCGAAATCTCGCACTTTGCGCGATGATACAACGCGATACACGCAAGCGTTATGATGCAGCCCCATGGCTGCGGAGATCGATCATGCGATCAGCTCTGATCTCGCTCGTTTTTGTGGCCTGTTCGCAAGCGTACGGTGCGGAAACCATTCTATTCGGCTCGAACCGCGACGCGATTGCCTGCTATCAAGGTGCCACCGTCCACCCTGAATCGGCCGATGTCGCCACATGCACATCGGCGATCAAGAACGGACACCTGTCACCGTCTGATCTCGCCGCGACCTATTCGAATCGCGGCATCATCCTGGCGAACAATGGCCACCTCACCGAAGCGATCCAGGACCAGATTACCGCGGTGAAACTCGATCCCTCATCACCGCGCGTGCACAACAACTTCGCCAACGCCTATTACCGCGCAAAGCAGCATCAGAAGGCGCTCGATGAGTACACCAAGGCCATCTCGCTGTCGGGCGGGACGTTGGCGCCAGCGTATTTCAATCGCGGATTACTCCATGTCACGCTCGGCGACAAAGACGCCGCACGGAAAGACCTGCAACAGGCGGCAGCGCTCGCGCCCGATACGTATAAGCAAATGCTCGATGGCCTCAACCATCGCGGCGCCCCGGGCGCGTCCGCTCCATCGAGCAAATCAGGCGTATCGGGCTAACGATCGGACGAAGGCGCGCGCCCTCGACAGATCCAGCGTATCAACCGACGTAGCGGCGTTCGCTTCGCGGACCCAGGCCGGTGAGGATTTCGTAGGCGTTGGTACCTGCCAGCTCCGCGACGTCCTCGATCGGCACCTGCGCACCGATGAGTTCGACCCATTCGCCAACGCGCACCGCATCGCCTAGACCGGTGACGTCGATCGTCGTGAGATCCATGGACACGCGTCCGACGATCGGCACACCAGCACCCAGGACCGCCGCATACCCGTGCCCGGATAGAACTCGCGGGATGCCATCCGCATAGCCGACGTCGAGTGTGGCGATGGTGCGCCGCGCATCGGCGATACCGGTTGCGCCGTAGCCGACCGGTTCGTTCGCCGGCACGACCCGCAACTGCACGATGCGCGCCTCGAGCGTCGCGACGGTCGCCAGCATGTTCAAAGGGTCAATGAACGGGCTCGCACCATATAGCGCGATCCCCGGCCGGCACACGTCGCCCCGATAGTCCGGGCCGAGCAGCAGACCAGCCGAATTCGCAATGCTGGTCGCAACGCCCTGGAAATGCGCGGCAACCTTTTCGAAGCGTTCCAGCTGCAGTGCGTTGCGCGGATGATCACGCTCCTCGGCGCACGCCAGATGAGTCATCAACAGTGCTACTTCGAAGCGCTCGAACTGTTCCGCACGCACATCGGCAGAAGAGAATCCGAGCCGGTTCATGCCGGTATCGACCTGCACCGCAATCGGTCGGGACCGATACGGTCGCCAGGCATCGAGCTGCGCCTGGGTGTTGACGACCGGAACCAGGTCATACTCGGCAGCGCGAGGCGCTTCGATATCGGAGACGCCACCGAGTATGTAGACCTCCGGCACATCGATCACGTCGCGCAGCTCGATGCCTTCAGAGACCGTCGCAACGAAGAATGTCGAGCAGCCTTCGGCGACCAGACGCGACGCAACCGCCGCTGCACCGAGTCCATAACCATTGGCCTTGACTACCGCGCCGCACTCGGACGGCGCCGCCAGCGCCTTCAGCGTATGGTAGTTGCGCGACAGCGCACCGAGGTCGACCGTCAGGCGACTCGCCACACGCCGCCTCGAGCCGTCATTTCAGTGAACGAATGTAGACGACAACGTCGTTGATCGCCTGATCGTTCGGGAGTATCCCAGCCATCGGTTTCATCTGCGCGCCGTAAATGTCCTTCGGGTTGCTGCCGCGAATGCCGCTCTTGAAGTTTTTCAGTTGACGCACGAGATACCAATCGTCCTGCTCGGCAAGGCGTGGTGAGTTGACCTGCACGTTGCCTTCGCCGTTCGCGCCGTGGCACGCCGCGCATGTCGCATAGAGTTGTTTGCCAGCAGTCGCGTCGCCCTGAACCGATGCCACCGGTGGCGGGGCTTGCAGCGTGCCGATATACGCAACGACATTTTCGATCACCGCATCCGTGGTCAGCGTCATGGCCATGGGCCGCATCTGCGCGCCATAGACGTCCCCCGCTGCGGTGCCGCGGACGCCATCCTTGAACGCTTGTATCTGCCGTTTCAGATACCAGGCGAGTTGACCGGCGGTGCGCGGCGCGTTCAACGACTGATTGCCGCCGCCATTCTGACCGTGGCACGTCGAGCAAACCGCGTACGCCGCCTTGCCGGCCGCAACATCGGCAGCAGATACCGACAGGCTCGCGCACCCGACCAACCCGATCAACATCACTTGCATCGCTCGCATGTACCGCTCCGAAATTCGAAGCGGCAGAGTGTATGCGCGCCGGCCGCTCGCCGCACGCATCGCTGCACGATGCGTTACCTCGGGTCGTTGATCTTTCGCCAGCGCCGTAGGAGGCTCAGACGAGATGTTGCGTCGTTGCCTCGCCGTTCGCGTTGTCTGCGATCGATCTCTTCACCCCCCCGGCGCGCATACAGCTCGAGTAACCTGTGCTTTCCGCGCCGCCGTGGCCACGGCATTCTGCGGTCTCCTCCAGAGCGGCAGTCCGCTTGCTCGCGCGCTTCAACAGAAATGTCTTCGTCCATTAATCACCGTTCCCTCGGTCAGGACTCCCGTAATATATCGCTCTCCGTCGGAAAGTACATGGTCACCAACGACTTGCACGTGGAATCTAAACACGGCATCGTCCCAGTCTTTTCCCACACCAATCGGTCACGAACCCCCCGCGCCAGGAGGCGAACATCATGGCGATCGTCATCAGCGGAGTGGGCGAGTGGACCCCACCGCATTCGATCAGCAACGCTGAACTCGTGGCGAGCTACAACGCCTACGCCGATCAATTCAACGCAGCGCACGATTCCGAGATCGCCGCCGGGACCGTCGAGGCGAAACCGCACTCGAGCGTAGAGTTCATCGAGAAGGCGTCCGGCATCAAAAGCCGCTTCGCCTATGTCAAAGACGGCATTCTCGATCCGGACCGCATGCGGCCGCGTATTCTGCGTCGCGCCGACGACGCGCTGTCGCACCAGGCGGAAATGTCGCTGCACGCCGCGCGCAAGGCACTCGCGGCCGCGAACAAACAGGCGGACGACATCGACATGGTGATCGTGTCGTGCGCGTATACGGAACGCTCGTATCCGGCGATCGCAATCGAAGTGCAGCACACGCTCGGCATCGTCGGCTTCGGTTTCGACATGCTGGTCGCCTGTTCCGCGGCGACGTTCGCGTTGCAACGCGCATACGATGCGCTCGCGGCCGGCAGCGCGCGCGGCGTGCTGGTGATCAATCCGGAGCTCACGTCACCGCAGGTGAATTATTGCGACCGCGACAGTCACTTCATTTTCGGCGACGTTGCAACCGCCGTCGTTCTGGAAAACGAATCGACGTCTACCGCGCAACACCGCTATCGAATTCTCGGCAGCCGCGCCGTCACGCTGTATTCGAACAACATCCGCTCGAACTTCGGTTACGTCGCACGCGCCGAAGGCGGTGATCCATATGACGCCGACCGACTGTTTCATCAAAACGGACGCAAGGTCTTCAAGGAAGTGTGTCCAATGGCCGTGGCGCATCTGCAGGCCCAGGTCGCCACCGTCGGACTGTCGGTTTCCGATATTCGGCGCTGGTGGCTGCATCAGGCCAATCTGAACATGAACCAGCTCATCTCACGCAAGTTGCTCGGCGCCGATCCGTCCAATGACGTCGCACCGATCGTGCTCGATCGCTACGCCAATACCGCATCAGCCGGATCGATCATTGCATTCGCGCAGCATCACGAAGATCTGCAGTCCGGCGATCGCGGCGTGATCTGTTCGTTCGGCGCCGGCTATTCGATCGGCAGCCTGGTTGTCGAAAAGTGCTGACGATCGAAACCTGATGGCGTATGCACACATCGGGGCGGCCGAAGCCGCCCCGATGTCCGCTACAGCACGAAAGCACCCGACCGAAGCAAATACGCAAACTCGCGCCGTTGATCTGAGTTAAGCAACTCGAATATGCGTTGCACGGCAGCGAGCAACTCCACGTTCAAGGCTTCACTCGCCCGGGTCCGCATTCCGAGTGCCGAACTGACGTGCTCTGTGTCGAACTCGGACGCGCTAAACGCGGCCGCAATCTCCGAGGTCGAGCGATCCTGATCGAGGCGTGCCTGGTTGTACGCCGTCTTCAATCGATCGAGCACATCTACGACATCGCGAATCTGCGTCTCATCCAGATTCAATTTCCACGCCAGATGCCGCAGCGGCCGACGCACCCCGAACGCGGGGCCAGAGGACCACGTGTACATCGCGTGCCGCGATCGCTCGCGTGGTTGAGCATTGGAACCGAAACAAGCCGATTGCCGACAGGACGTCGCGTAGGCGTGGCGCCACGCATGATGGAACATGAACATATCGATCTCCTTCGCCAGGGCAGTCGCACCCGGCGGGTTGTCATATGCGGGCAACATGCCGCGCACGCCTTGAGCATAATCCCGTGCGATCCGAATCGTCGAGTACAATTCTGTGCATGCCGACCCTGAGGCTCAAACGCGCGGCTTCGCACCGCGCATCGTTGCCAACTTCGTTTGCAAGCTGGTAACGTTCTTCGCCCGCGATCGATTCTTCTACATCCAAACGGGGTTCCACTCGATGCTGCGTTTAGCCGCCTTGGCCGTGCTGTTTACGAGCGCGTTCGCTTTCGCCGACACCTACGACTACCCCTACACAGACCCTTATATGGCAACAGTGCTGGGCACGCCCGATTCGGTGAAAGCCGACGTGCCGGATACAATCCCGCTGACGACCAGGAAGTTGCCGCGCTACGAGGGCCGCCAGATTCCCGACGCGCTCTGGTACGGCGCCGAGCTCGGCTACTCCTACGCATTGCAGAAAGGGCCGGCACCGCTCATTTTCGTCATCGCCGGAACCGGCGCGTCGCACGACAGCGAAAAGAATCAGTTTCTGATGCGGGCTTTCTTCGCTGCGGGATTCAGCGTAGTCGGCATCACTTCGCCAACGTATCCAACGTTCGTGATCGCAGCGTCCACCACAATGGTTCCGGGTGAGCAGCGCGACGACGCGAGCGACATCTACACTGTGATGCAGAAGATCTGGGCCCACCTTCAACCGCACGCGAACGTGACAGCGTTCTACCTGACTGGTTACAGCCTCGGCGGCACCAATGCCGCATTCGTCGCCAAGCTCGACGAAGAACGCAAGGCCTTCAACTTCAAAAAGGTCCTGCTGCTGAACCCGTCCGTCAACATCTACAACTCGATCTCGAAGCTCGATCGCTTTCTCGA
Source organism: uncultured Gammaproteobacteria bacterium (assembly GCA_963812255.1). Classification (GTDB taxonomy): domain Bacteria; phylum Pseudomonadota; class Gammaproteobacteria; order Pseudomonadales; family Azotimanducaceae; genus DATJGR01. The sequence goes on from CAWEUM010000005.1 coordinate 1,982,108, forward strand.
GAACATTCCCGGCGGCGTGGACAACTTCAACAGAATGTTTCGCCGCATCGTCGATCAGCTTGGCGCCGTGTACAACAAATCAACCACCGTCGCGTTTTCGCCCGATCTCGTATTTGAAGCGTTCAAGGACAATCCGCCACGCAACGAAGAGCTCGCCGCGCTGATCGGCATTTCGTTCCGAATGTCTGCTTCAGCCCTGGTGTTCACGTCCGACGTGATGACCAACTATGGTTTCATCAAGCCCGCCAATGTGATCCTCACCCGCAACACCGAGATGGACGACTACGCGCAGGTGAGCTTGCGGGTCGGATTCACCGATTACTTCCACGAATATGCATGGCCCTATTATGAGCCGACGTCGACGGTCAAATCACGCCAGGCATTTGCCGCACTACAGAGCCTGACATCGATCCAGGACTACCTCAGCAGCGCGCAGAAGATCGGCGTCGTCGACAATCGGGACGACATCATCCTCGTGCCGGGCGAGATCGAATTCCTCGAGAAAACGTTCGGTGCGCGAGCCAAGATATTTCCTGTCGGCGGACATCTGGGAAATCTCGAACAACGCCAGACGACTGCCTACATCGTGGACTATTTCAAACGATGAAACGCCAAACGACAGCCGTCGCCTGCCTGACGCTACTGATGTTGTGCACTGTCGGATGCAGTACCGCGCCTTCGAAGAAGTCCGGCCAGCCGCCTGATCAGGCCTACTACGAGCGCGACAGAATGAGAATCGACGACGTGGACGCGCCGCTCGAAATCTGGGATCCGTGGGAGGGCATGAACCGAACCTTCTACCGGTTCAACTCATACGTCGATCGCTACTTCCTGAACCCGGCCGTCGACGCGTACAAATTCATTCTGCCGCGATTCGTGCGCACCGGCATCAGTAACTTCTTCACCAACTTCGACAATATTCAGACCATCGTCAACGAAGTACTGCAATTGCACCCTGTCTCTGCGTTGCAGACGACCGGCAGGCTGGTCGTCAACACCACCATCGGTATCGGCGGCTTGTTCGATCCGGCCACACCGATGGGCATTCCCCAGCATCTGGAGGACTTCGGTCAAACCCTCGGCCGATACGGTGTCGGCACAGGACCGTACCTCGTGCTGCCGTTGTTTGGTCCTTCGTTCCTCCGGGGCGCAACCGGGCGCCTCGTGGACTATGAGGTGTTGACGTTGATCGATCCGTTGCGTCTGGATGACAGCCCGGAGCTGTACACCTACATCTACTATGTGCCGCTGGTCCTGAACACGCGTGCCACGACATCCTTCCAGTACTATCAGACCGGCTCGCCGTTCGAATACGAACTGGTGCGACTGCTGTGGGCGACGAAGCGCCAGTTGGAAATCGAGAAGAATTAGAGGGCACGAGCATGTACCGGTCCAACGTTTCTCGAGTTGCTGCCACCTTCTTTGCACTATGGCTGATCGCATCGGCCGCCTTCGCAGTGGAGCCGACTCCGGAACCAATTCGGATTGGTGTCTCCACGTCGCTGACCGGCTCGCTCGCCAACTTCGGTGTATTGCAGCGCAATGGTATGCAGATGTGGGCCGACGATCTCAACGACCGTGGCGAACTGCTCGGCAGGCCCGTGCAGCTCATCGTCTACGACGACGGCTCGAGCGCAGCGAGAGTGAGCGCGCTTTACGAACAACTGATCGCGCAGGACAAAGTCGACTTTCTGATCAGCCCCTACTCGTCCAATCTGACCTTGGCTGCCGCGGCGGTTGCCGAACGGTACGGCGTGCCAATGGTTTCGGTTGCATCGTCTCCCAATATCTGGAATCAGGGTTATAAGAACGTCTTCGGCCTGTATGCGCCCGCCAACGCGAACATGGATCCGGTGATCGATCTCGCCAAGCAGCACCGGCTGACGACGATTGCACTCATCTACATGGAGGACGACTTTCCTCGCTACGTCGCGGACGGTGTGAGGGCCAAGGCAGCGGCCGACGGCATGACGGTAGTGGTCGATCAGTCGTATTCGAATGATTTGACGGTCATGCCCGCGCTCGCGAAACGCGTGGCGGCGGCAAACGCCGACGTGGTGATCGTCGGCTCATACATGGACGATGCCGTCGCGTTCGCCAAAGCCGCCAAGGTGGCCGGGGTGCACCCGAAGCTGATGGCGTTCAGCGGCGCGCCGGCACTGCAGGAATTCGTCGAAAAAGTGGGCGTGGCAAACGTGCAGGGGGTCATTTCGACCGTGCAATGGAGCCGCGGCGCCCGCGTGCCGGGCGCATTCGATTTTGCGTATCGATATCAGGCGCGCTATGACCTGTATCCGTCCTATGACGTTGCCGGCGGATATGCGGCAGGACAGGTCATCGAAGCCGCGGTACGGCTAGCTGGTACGACCGATCGCGCTGCCGTGCGCAGCCAACTGCAGAGCTTGAAATTTCGCTCCATTCTCGGCAACTACCGGGTCGATTCATCGGGCCTGCAGACAGCAAAGACCACCGACCTCGTGCAATGCCAGCAAGGCCACATCAGTTTGGTGTATCCCCCGGATATCGCACGTTATCCGCTGCTCTACCCCTACCCGGGCTGAGTAAAACACACCGCCACGCGTCGCATGACCCATCTCAGCATCAAATCCAAACTGCTGGTCATGCTGCTGGCCGTCAGTCTGTTCTCGATCGGCGTCGTCGCCTCACTCAACTACTACACGAGCTATCGAACCCTGCAGGCCGAAGTGTTTTCTCATCTGACGAGCGTGCGTGCTTCGCGCGCGGATCAGATTGAGCAGTTCGTCGACAGGCTGCGCAGTGAAACCCGCGTCGTCGGCAGCAGCAGCGTGATCGTAGCCGCGGCGCAGGAGTTCATGGTCACGTTTCGACAACTCGAAAGCCTCCCAGTCGACCCCGATTCGGACCTGGTGCTGCGGAATTACTACGAGGGTACGTTCCTGCCGGAACTCGACAGCGCCACCGGACACATGCCGGAGGTCGACACGCTGATACCGGAGTCGTCGGCGTCGCGCTATCTACAAGCCCACTACCTCGCGAGGAATCCCTACCCGATCGCGGAAAAATCCGAACTGCTGGGTGCGGACGATGGGTCTGCGTACAGCCAAAGCCACGCCAAGTACCACCATTTGATCAAACGGTTCCTGCACGAACTTGGTTTTGCCGATGCGTACATCGTAGACATCGACACCGCAACAATCGTTTATAGCGAGACGAAACAACCGGACTTCGCGACGCGTCTCACCGATGGTCCTTATGCGCACAGTCATCTGGCTGAATTGTTCCGCACCCTGCAGCGATCGCCGGATCGGGGCCTGGTCGGGATCGCGGACTTTCAGCCCTACGCGCCCGCGCTCGGTGCTCCATCGGCATTCATCGGCACACCCATCTTGCACAACGGGCGCGCAATCGCCGTGTTGATTCTGCGGGTGTCGGACAACGCGATCAATCGGGTGATGACCGGCGGCAACGCATGGGAGCGAGACGGACTGGGTAAGACCGGCGAGACCTATCTGGTCGGACCGGATTTTCGTATGCGATCGAATTCCCGATTTATGATCGAGGACCCCGTTCGATACACGCAAGAGCTGCGTGAGCAGCGTATGTCCGAGGCGGAAATCAAGAGCATTCTGCGCCACAAGTCGACAATCCTGACGCAGAAGGTGCACAGCTACGCGTCCGAACAGGCCATCGCCGGCAACGAAGGCACCGGTGTCAGCGTCGGCTATCGCGGCGTCGAAGCGTTGAGTTCGTGGGCACCGTTGCGAATCGCGGGACTGGACTGGGGCATCGTCTCGAAGATCGACCGCAGCGAAGCCTACGCACCTATGCAGCGTATGGCGCGCGATACGCTGATCCAGACGCTGGTGGTGCTGCTGGTCATTACGCTGGCGGTGATGTTTCTGGCAACCTCGTTCGTGCGGCCCGTCAACGATCTGATCGCGCGGGTGCGACAGGCGCGCGCCGGTCAGACCGACGTGAGTTTTGCCACCGAATCGACCGACGAGATCGGCGACCTGGCGTCTTCATTCCGCGAACTGATCGGCAGCGTGCAGAAACAGACCCGGTTGCTGGGAGAAGTGACTCACCAGAATCACCAGTTGCTCGAGAACCTGATGCCCAAAGGCATGGCTCAAAGAGTCCGCATCGGGCAGGCGGAAATCACCGAGCGCATCGAAGACGTGACGGTCGTGTTCGCCGAGTTGCGCGGGCTGGCCGAATATACCCATACGACATCCGACAACGAGTCGGTGGCAGTCCTGAAGCGGCTGATCTCGGCGTTCGACGAAGTCGCGGCACAGCACAGCGTGGAACGCATCAAAGTGATCGGCGACATGTATCTTGCGGTGGTCGGCTTGTCGCAGCCGCTGCTAGACCACGTCTCTCGAGCCGTGGCGTTTGCGGTCGCGGCACGCGCGATCGTTGCCGATTTCAACCACGAGAAGAATGCGCAGCTCGGCCTGACGGTTGGCATCGACTGCGGCAGCGTGGTCGCCGACGTGATGGGGCAGGGACAATTCCTGTTCCAAATTTGGGGCACGCCGGTGATCGCCGCAGATCACGCGATGGACAATGGCGAGGTGAACGACATCGTCGTGACGCGCAACGTGCGCGACCGTCTCACCGATCAGTACACCTTCGAATCCCTGCAGACGTCGAAGGCCGGCGCCCCGCTGTGGACCCTCGCCGACCGTGTCTGAGCTGCTCACTGCCGACTGGTTCGTCTGGGGAATCGGTCTCATTCTGGGGTTTCAGCTGCTCGTCGTTCTGCTGGGCGAAGCAATCTATCGCGCCGATCGCCGCACGTTGCCGATCGGCGGCATCTTCAGAGCGCTGCGCAACATTGTGTTGCCGTTGGCGGTGTTGTTCGTATTCATGACGCGCTTGCTCGAGGTCGAACGCGACTCCGTTTGGGTGCGGCTGGTGGAGACCGCGCTGTGGACCAGCGTCGTCTACGCGGTGCTGCTGGTGTTCAACGTGCTGGTATTCGAGAACGCAGCCCAGGGAACATGGCGCAGTCGCGCACCGAAGCTGTTCCAGGATCTGATTCGGCTGCTGCTGGTCGTGATCGGCGCGGCCATTGTCTTGTCGGTCGTATGGCGCCAGAACCTCGGTGGCCTGATCGCCGCGCTGGGTGTGGGTTCGATCGTGCTCGGCCTCGCGCTGCAGGAAACGTTGGGCAACCTGATGTCGGGCATTGCGCTGTTCTTCGAGCGGCCGTTTTCCGTCGGCGATTGGATTTCGGTCGGCGGCCAGCACGGCAGAGTCGTGCAGGTCACCTGGCGATCGGTGCATCTGCGTACGAGCGAACAGAACCTGTTGATCCTGCCCAACTCCGCGATGGGCCGCGAGACGATCACCAACTATTCGCAACCGTCCGATGAGCAAGCACTGCACTTGTCGTTTGCATTTGGTCTGGATGCACCACCGAATCGAGTCAAAGCCATGCTGGTCGACGTCGCGCGCGGCCAGCCATTGATCCTGGCGGACCCGCCGCCTTGGGCTGTCGCACGCGAAGTGCTGGCAGACCGAATTCGCTACGAGGTACGCGCCCACATCGAACACGGCCGCCACCGGCTGGCTGCAACCGACCGACTCACCTCCGCGGTGTGGTATGCCGCGCGTCGGACGGGTCTGCCATTGCCGCTGCCGCATGCGATCGAAGTGCGGGTTCACGACCCTAGCGCTGGTCGTTCCCATGCAAACGAGCCATACGAAACGGTGTTGCGTCGCGCCGAAGGCATCCGGGTTCTGCCGGCCGACGCGATTGCACGCCTCGCCGAAGCCGCCGACCGCGTGCTGTTCGGGGCCGGAGAACGGCTGATCACTGCGGGCGAAGTGCCACAGAGCGTTTACCTGATCACGTCGGGCGAAGCGCTTGGCACCTATCCGGCCGATGCCGGCGGGACCGGCTCGATTCGATTCGGCGCCAACGAAGTACTCGGCGTGACGTCGCTCGCGCGAGCTCAGGCGAGCGAAACGCATATAGACGCGGTAACCGACGTCGCCGTCATTCGCCTTTCGCGCGACGTTGTCGCGCACGTGCTGCAGGAGTACCCCGCGGTCAGCGATCAATTTGCACGGATCTGGCACGCGCGCGCCGAGGTTTTGCGTCGGTCGGGCCAACTCGCAGATGCGTTGGCATCGGAACAGACCCCCCAGGATTCTATTGAGTAGATCGGGTATCTGCGCCAATCGACATATCGACCCCGTTCCATCGCTGGTCGCCGACGGTTGCATCTCATTGCAGCGATGCGATAGCGTCGCGCTCGCTGCTCGCTATAGAGACGGATGTTCGTGACGCTGAAGATCGTGGTGTTGAACCCGAAAGGCGGGTCCGGCAAGACCACGGTTGCGACGAATCTCGCGGCGTTCTACGCTCAGCGCGGCCAGTTCCCGGCGCTTCGAGATCTCGATGCGCAGGCGTCGAGCACGCGATGGCTCGCGAAACGAAGCGAAGACGCACCGCGCATCCATGGCGTATCGCCGTTCAACGTACCCGCCAAGGTCACACGGACGTTCGCGATGCGTATTCCACCAGAGGTCGCGCGCATCGTCGTCGATACGCCTGCAGCGATCGGCAAACACCAGTTCATCGAATTTACCCGCGACGCCGATCGAATCCTCGTTCCGGTGTTGCCGTCCGACATCGACATCCAGGCGGTTACGCGTTGCATCGCCGATCTGCTGCTGCACGCAAAGATCTCGCGTAGCGAAAATCGCATCGCCGTTGTCGCGAACCGCGTCAAAAGGAACACGCTGATCTTCCGTTCGCTGATGCGCTTCCTGGATTCGCTCAAGATTCCAGTTGTTGCCGCGTTGCGCGATTCCCAGAACTACATCCGCGCCGCGGAGTCGGGTGTCGGTCTGCACGAGATGACCGGTTCGCGAATCGGTATCGATCAAGCCCATTGGACGCCGCTGATCGATTGGATCGAGCACGGCAAGGTGCCGACGGAAGAAACGCAGTGGGACGATACCCCCCCGAATGATCCAGATTCGGTTCCCGAGGGGTCGAGTGAGCTGCCCACCGAATCGATCTCTCCATTGCGTCTGTTGAGCGTTTCCGCTTTCATCGAGCGTAAGTCTCAATAGAGCCGAACCCGTGGCACGTGCATTCGACGGCATTCGAATCATCGATTTTACCCAGGTTCTCGCCGGACCATTCGCGACGCAGCAACTCGCGCAGCTCGGCGCCGATGTCATCAAGATCGAGCAACCCGTTACGGGCGATCAGACGCGGGGCCTGATGCCCGGCACCGATGACGCGGGCATGTCGCCGTCGTTTCTGACCTGCAACCTCGGTAAGCGCAGCCTCACCTTGAACCTGAAAGCAGCGCAGGCGCGCGCCATTGTTCACGCGTTGGTGCGCAACGCCGACGTTGTGATCGAAAACTTCACGCCCGGCGTCATGCAGCGTCTGGGCTTCGACTATGCAGCACTTTCGCCGATCAAATCCGATCTCATCTATTGCTCGATCTCCGGCTATGGCCAGAGCGGCCCGAAGTCGGGATATGCGGCGTACGACGGCGCGATCCAGGCTGCCAGCGGCATGATGGCGATCACCGGTCATCCCGAAACCGGCCCCACACGCACCGGCTATATGCCGGTAGACATGGCGACGGCGCTCAATACGGCGTTTGCGATTTCCGCCGCGCTGTATCGCCGCAACGTCACCGGCGCCGGACAATGCATCGACGTGGCGATGATGGACACCGCGATGGTCGTGCAGGCGCCACAAGTGAGTAACTATCTCGTCAATCGCGTGCAGCCGGAGTTATTCGGTAACCGATCACCCACACGCCAGCCGACCGCGAACGTCTTTGCAACGGCGGACGGCCATATTCAAGTGGTCGCGTTGAAAGAGCCGCAGGTGCGCAAGCTCTTCGACGTACTCGGCTGCGGCGAGCAGTATGCGGACGCGCGATTCGCCACCGCCGATGCACGTGTGGCCCACACCGCCGCGGTGAACGAGCTCCTGACGAGTCGATTCGGTCGCGAAGCAACCCAGACATGGCTGACGCGGCTGATCGATGCCGGTGTTCCGGTTGCCGAGATTCGGGACTTCGAAGCCGTCGTTGCAGATACGCAATTCGACGGCCGCAACGCGCTGATGGAAATCGAACTGCCGAACAAGCCCGGTCGTCGCGCCAAGGTGGTGGGTTCCGGCTACGTCGCCACGCCCGATGGACCTGCACTACAGCGCCCTCCACCAAAGCTGGGCGAACACACTTCCGAAATCCTTGCCGAACTCGGCTATTCGGACACCGACATCGACGCGCTGCGCGCGGACTCGGTCATTTGATCATGCGGGCAGTCGAGCACACCCTCATCGCAGCGATGCCCGAGGCGGATGCGCCGAACCCAGGCAACCCGATTCATTCCAGCGACGGTGCGCGTGACTATGGATTTCGCGCCGCGCTCGTCGGTGGCGCCACGGTTTACGGCTGGTGCGTACCCGCGATCATCGACGCGGCCGGCATGGGCTGGCTCGAACACGGATGGGTGGACGTGGCGTTTCGCCGGCCGGTGTTTCCGAACGATTCGCTCAGGGTTCGCATCGACTCCAACGGCACATTCGAGGTACGCGGTCCGGACGATCGCGTGCGCATAGAAGGGCATGTCGGGTTGGGTGACGCGACGTGGCTGACGGAGCTGACGCCGCCGACACACAAGGCAGCGCAGCCCGCTGCCAACCCGCTGCCAGATTTGTCACCGCACAACGTGCCCGTCGGTCGCGACCTGCTCGCGCGCCGCGTGCCGTTGCCGCGCCTGGACGCGGAAGCGTTCTGCCGCGAAAAGCAGTCTGAAACGTTGCAATGCTTCTACGGCGACGCAGCACGCGTGCATCCTGCGTGGCTTGCGAATCAACCGATCTATTGGCTGCATCATTCGTTCGCATACGGCCCAGCGATTCACACCGCAAGCCGCATTCAACACCGGCGCGATGCGCGCGTCGATCGGGACTATCTGGTGCTCGGGCGCTGCGTCGATGCGTTCGAGCGGAAGGGGCATCAATACATCGTCAACGATGTCGAGATACTCGACGACACGAACGGGTCTGTCGCCGTCATGCGCCACACCGCCATTTATCAGGTTGCAAGGTCGAACTGATCGGGAGAGGGTCAATGAAGCGGATATCAGCGTTTTGGTTTGTTTTTCTGATCGTATTGCTGGCGGGCTGCGGACCGCAGGGACAGCGGGCTGGATTCATACTGGGCGGCACCGAGACTCCGGTGCCGGCCGATTGGCGATTCACCGATACATACAAGGAAATCGCGATTCAGGTCCACACGCCGTATCTGATCCCGCACGCCGTCACGATCTGGTGTGCCGAAATGGACGGTCAGCTCTATGTGGCCGCAAGCGCGCCGGAGACGAAGCATTGGCCGGGTTGGGTGGATCGTAATCCGGACGTACGTCTTCGCATCGGCGACAACATCTATGCGGTACGGCTCACGCCGGTCGAAGACGCCGGCACCATCGCGCGAGTGCAGGCCGCGTACGCCGCAAAGTATCAGTTGAAGGCGAACTCGGACGGCGGTGTGCGCGACGTACGCTACTGGCACGTGGCGGCGCGGCCAAGCGCGACCTGACGTCCAGTGAATCGCCCTGCCGGCATGCTGTTCGATCTCGTCGAGACGCTCATCGATCGACGCGGTTCGCTAAGTGTCCAGGTCCGCCGCGCGCCATAGATACCAGCTCGCAACGGTCCGATAGGGCGCCCACTTCGCGCCACGCCTGAGAACGTCCTTCGGCAACGGCGTGGCGCGCTTGTTGAACGCAATCGAGAAACCTTTGCGGATGCCATAGTCGTCGGCGGGCAGCACGTCTCCACGCCCCAGGCGGAAGATCAGCAGCATCTCGACGGTCCAGCGACCAATGCCGCGCACGGGTGTTAGCCGCTCGATCAACTCGGTGTCCGTCAGCCGATGCGCTTCGGCCAAAGTCGGGATCTCACCGATCACAGCGCGCCGCGCCAGGTCCTGCAACGACAGCATCTTCGCCTGTGACAGCCCCGCGCCACGCAACTTCGCGTCGGTCGCGCGCAAGATCTGCTCCGGCGCCAAGCCAAGGTGTGCGTTCCGAAACAGCGCGCACACGCGGGCAAAAATCGTCGCGGCCGCGCGACCGTTGAGCTGCTGATAGACGATCGCCTCTGCAAGCGCGGCGAAAATGCTGGGCGTGTTCCTGAGTTCCAGGTCGAACACGCCAACGCGATCGATCATGCGGCCAAGCACCGGGTCTACCGCTTTCAGATGCGCGATCGCGGCCAGCGGATCGAAACCGTACCGGTCACCGTCGAACAGATCGGGTTCGGAATTCGCATGCGTCGCCTCGATTGCGAGCATGCGCAATTTTGTCGTGATACCGCCGGCCGCCGAGAAACCGCCGAGTTTGCCTCCCGCCGCCAGTACGCGATGGCACGGCACGACGATCGCGAACGGGTTGCGGCCGAGTGCCTGGCCGACGGCGCGCGCCGCAGTTCGGTCACCGAGGCGAGCCGCTATTTCGCCGTACGTCAGCGTCGCGCCGGGCGGGATCGTCCGCGCCACTTCATAGACCCGTTGGTGAAACGGCGGCACGCGCTGCGTATCCAGCGAAATCTTCGAGAGGTCGCGCGACTCGCCGCGCAGCAACGCAACGATGTCGTCGATCGTCCGACGCACGTCCGCCGGCGGCGACTCCTCTGCGGTATCCGTGAACGATTTCGTCAGCCGCGCGCGCGTGTCCGCTTCGCGGGCTTCCGGAAGCTGCACGCGAACGAGCCCGCGCGCACCCCACGCGATGCCGCAGCGGCCGATCGGGGTATCGAAAAGCGTAAAATTCAATGCGGTCATGTGAGTCTAGATCGTAGCATCGGCATCGCTGGTCGACTTCAATTCTTGTGCGAAGCGATGTCCCGCACGTCCCTGATATGCTCCCGCCCCATACCCAAGACAGAGCAATGGGGGAATCCGATGGCCATCGACTTCACGTTTCCCGACGAAATCGAAGACGCACGATTACTGGTGCGCCAATTCATGCGTGACACGGTACGCCCGAAGATGGCCGAGTTGCGCGCGCGCAAGGCGAAGCGGGAAGAGTGGAGCGGGGCGATCAAGGGTTTACGAAATGCTGCAAAGGAGCGCGGCTTGTGGTGCCCACACATGCCGGAAACGTTCGGCGGCATGGGCCTGGGACATACAGCCGTCGCCGCGATGTCCGCCGAGGCGGTGAAGACACCGTGGGGGCCGTACATCATCAACTGTCAGGCGCCGGACGAGGGCAACATGCATACGCTGCTGCACTTCGGCACCGAAGATCAGAAGGAGAAATGGTTGCGTCCGCTGTGCGAGGGCACCATGCGCTCGTGCTTTTCGATGACCGAACCGGAAGTCGCCGGCTCCGATCCGACTCAGATTCAAACCACCGCCGTCGAAGATGGCGATGAGTGGGTCATCAACGGGCACAAATGGTTCACGTCCGGCGCGCATGGCGCCGACTTCGCGATCGTCATCGCCCGCAGTGATCCGGATGCCGACATCGCACAGGCGCGCAACAGCGCCTTCATCGTGCCATTGTCGTCGCCGGGTTTCGAAATCATCCGCGACGTACAGACGATGGGCGGTGGCGGCGGCCATCCCGAAGTGCGCTACACCGACGTGCACATCCCAAAAGAGAACATGCTCGGCGAGCGCGGTGCCGGCCACAAACTCGGCCAGGTGCGGCTCGGTCCGGCGCGGCTCGCGCACTGCATGCGCTGGCTCGGACAGATCGAACAGGCGCTGGAGATGCTCGTCGACCGAGCGCAGAAGCGCTTCGCGCACGGCTCACTGCTGTCCGAAAAGCAGGGTATTCAATGGATGATGGCGGAGAGCGCGCTGGAACTCTATTCGTCGAAGCTGATGGTGCTGCACGCCGCGTACAAGATCGAGAACAACATGGACTTTCGCGCCGAGGTGTCGATGGCCAAACACCACGTCGCCAATACACTGTGGAAGGTCGTAGACCGAGCGCTGCAGGTACACGGCGCGCTCGGCTACTCCAACGACACGCCGCTGGCGCAAATGCTGATCAGCGCGCGCTGGGCACGCATCGCCGATGGTTCCGATGAGGTGCATCTGATGCGCATCGCCGAGATGGTGATGCGTTCGTACAACGAGACCGGCTCCGTTAATCACGCGGTGGGAGATCTACCGGTCTGATTCATCGAATGATTCGCGGTTCGCGAACCGCTCGCGGAACACGACGAATTTGCTCAGCGTGAAGTTCGCGCCGAGGCCCGCGATCGCCCCCGCCGCAACGCCGAACACGGGATAGGTCCGCACCAGTGGAAACGCGCTCACCAGCCAGGCATAGAGCGTGTAGTTGACGATGCCACCGACCAGATTGGCGGCCAGAAAGCGCATCCACTCGGCGGTGGCTGCGGTTGCGCCATGCGCGCGCGTCGCCCCGAATGTGATGCGCCGATTGGCGTACCACGTGAACGTCGCGGCAACGAAATACGACAGCAGCCGGCCCCAGTAGAGGCCAAGTCCGACAGCCAGACCCGCATACAGCACGAGTGTGTCGACCACGAACGCCACCGCGCCAATCGCGGCAAAGCGGGTGAACTCGATGTGCCAGAGACGTCGCTTCAACCGTCGGCGCCGGGCGCAGCCAAGGCCAGGTAGCGCAGCCGTTTCAACTCCCAGCGTCCGCGGGTGACGGTGTCGAGAATCAATCCGCACACGAAACTGAGCCATGCGAGCAGCATCAGTCCGGTCGCCAGTATCGCGGTCGGAAAGCGCGGCACGAGTCCGGTCTGGAAGTACTCGATGAACAGCGGAATCGAGATGCCGACCGACAGCAACGCGAGCATCACGCCGATGATGCCGAAGAACCAAAGCGGTCGCTCTTCCTTGGCAAGCGTGACGATCAGCATCAGGATGCGCCAGCCGTCCTGATAGGTTCGTAATTTGCTCGCCGAGTCGGCCATGCGTTGTCGGTAGTCGGTAGCAACCTCGTCGGTCGGCATCAACAGTTGCAGCGCGTGCACGGTCATCTCGGTCTCGATGCCGAAGCCGGTGGCCTGAGAGGGAAAGCTCTTGACGAACCGGCGCGACAACACCCGGTAACCGGACAGCATATCCGCGACCGGCGCCTGGAATACCCAGCGCACCAGTCCCGTCAGCAGGTGATTGCCGAAGCGGTGTCCGGGCCGATACGCGGCCACGTCGGCTTCGTTTCGTACTCCGGTGATCATGTCGAGACGACCGGTGAACATTCGATCGACGAGGCGCCCTGCGGCACCTGCGTCGTACGTGTCGTCGCCGTCACACAGCACGTAAATGTCGGCATCGATGTCTGCAAACATCCGCCGCACGACCGCGCCTTTGCCCTGCACGCGTTCACGCCGCACGACCGCACCGGCTCCCAGCGCGACCTCCGAGGTCCGGTCGCTCGAATTGTTGTCGTATACGTAAATCTTCGATGCCGGCAGCGCGCGATGGAACGCTTCGACCGTCAGGCCGATCGCTAGTTCTTCGTTGAAACACGGCAACAGCACCGCGACCGATGGCGCCGCCACCGGCGCGGACGTACTCATGGCGCGGATACTTTTCGCTTCAAGGGGCACCACAACAGCGGTTCGCCGACATTCGCGCGGATTGTCGCGCAATCGCGATGCGCCAGCACTAATCCATCGGCCGCAAACGCGGCGCTGGCCCGCTTGCGTTCGCGCTCGATGAAGACGCCGAAGATCGGACCCTGGTGCGCATCGATGCGCGCACGCATCCAGGCGCCCAACGCGGTGTGCAACGCGGGCGTGTCGAGCCAACCGTCTATTCGCAGAAACGGAATCTGCGGCGGAAACGAGGGCACGATGTAGCCCATCGGCTCGATTCCGGCCATCAGCGCGAGCGTGTGATCCGGATCGGCGATCGGCGGCACGCTCACCTCGACGTACTCATCGCGCCAGCCGTCACCGATCTTGGCGATCGCGCCCCAGCCAGTACCGAGTAGCACCACGCACCAGAGTCCCGCGAGCACGACCAGGCGATGTCGCCTGGACAACGGCCACAGGGACAGCGCGAGCGCGATCAACAGCGGTGCGAGCAGTTCGAGGGTGACGACGTATCGGTAAATCCCGAACATCGAAAGCCACACGGCGTAGCTGACAGCCGACACCGTAAACAACAGACGCATCGGCTGCGTCAATGGCCGCCGCGTGATCACCGCCCACAAAAGCGTTGGCGGCACGATCGCGTACGCCAGCGCGATCTTGATGTCACGGAATGGAATGTCGTTGACCCTGCTGCCGTCCCACGCAAACAGGAACGGGTACACCAGGGCTTCCAGGACGCCGTGCGGCAGAAAGCGCGGATCCCTATACGACGCGTCGAGAACGAGCGGCGATTCGAAGATGTGGTTGAAGTAGGGGAAGAAAGGGTTTCCGGTTTCGCGCCACAGCGCGTACGCCCACTCGCCGCCGAAAATCGCCGCACCTGCAGCGCCCCCGAGGCCGAGCATCGTCACGCGCGCCAACCGTATCCGCCAAGGCGCGTTGACCGCGATGACGCCGATCGCCAGACCGATCGCGAATGGCGCCATCGTCAGCTTAAGCCCAACGGCGATGCCACCGGCGAGGCCTGCCGCCGCATATCGCCAGCCGTCCGCGCTGCCGGAAGACACGGCGCGAACCAGTAGTAGCAACGCCAGCAATACGAACAAGCTCACGATCATGTCGTTGCTGGCGCTGCCGAGGATCATCAACGCCATGCCGCCGGTCATGCCGACCACAGCAAGCGCAAGCGCCAGCCAATCGTCGGCCGAGCAATTGCTGAGCGGCAGCGCGGCTCGCGCGAGGCGATACAGCAACAACAGGTTGAGACCGTGCATGCAGCCGGTGAGGAAGAAGACGCTCCATGCCGGCAGGACTTGCGCCGCGACGTAGACCGGTACGTCCGGCAGCGGATTGTAGTACGTGGCGTGATGTGCAACGGCCACGTCGAAACCACGACGCCCGGTCAACCACGCGTACGCGTTGTACCAGTGATAGTTCAGGAAATCCCAGTCGGCATCGTGACCGCGGACGAGGACCAACAGTCCGAACAACGGCACGAAGGCACACGCAACGGCGGCCGGCGCATGCTTGTTAGTGAGCTTTGCGATCAAAATGTCGCAGCTCGTTGCGTAACGTTTATGTTACGCATAAGATTCGGCGTCGAACCATAGGAGCTGGGGCCATGGGCATTGAAATCAGTCTGCTGAATGTGCGCCGGAGCATTCTGATCCAAGCATCGCCCGAACGCGTGTGGCAGGAGTTTCAATCGTTCGACGGCATCAACGCATGGTTCGGGCGCGGCCATCGGTTGCATACGTTCGAACCGCGCATGCGCGGGCGGGTGGAGATGAGCGTCGAGATCGACGGCATGCAACGCGGCTATGGCGGATCGGTGATCGTCTACGAATCCGCACGTGAGCTGACATTCGAGAACAACTGGCACGATGCGCCGCTGGCGTGGCCCGTACCAACGTTCATCACGATTCGGCTGACGCCGCTGTACGAGGCAACCCTCGTCGAACTTTTCCACCATGGCTTCGAGCGCCTCGGTGCCGATGCGGCCGACAACCTGCAGGGATACGAAGAGGGTTGGGACATCAAACATCTCAAAGCGCTGCGGATGATCGTTGAGAAGTAGAACACGCAGCCGCGACGCGTTTGCCGCGATCGCCGATCCGACGCGCCGCAAGATTCTCGATCTGCTGCTGGGCCACGGGTGTCTTGCCGCCGGCGACATCGCCAATCGCTTCTCGAGCGCGTCGCGACCCGGCATCTCGCGTCACCTGCGTGTATTGCGCGAATGCGATCTCGTCACGGTGGAACGCGCTGGTAAGACGCAGAATTACTCGTTGAATCCGAAACCCCTCGCCGATATTCGAGACGGCTGGCTCGCGCGTTTCGGGACGATGCAGACACGCAGCCTGGCCGCCCTCCGCACGCGCGTCGAAGGGCGGAACACACCCGACCGACAGCGCGGGCGCGTCAATCGACGCGACGGCGATCCAACTCGGCAATGATCTCGGCATGGCGCGCGCGGTCGAGCTGATAGCCGGCGTACAGGAAAAGGGCCATCAGTGTGAACACCGACGTCGCGGGTCCTTGAATCAGCCCGAGCGTCCAGATGGTCTCTGCCGGGACGGTGCCCGCCGCCGCACCGCGCGGAAATGCGATGTATTCGAGCAGCGCCCCACCGATGATCACCCCGACCGCGCCGGTTGCCTTGACGACGAAGGAGCGCGCCGAATAGATCACCCCTTCGCGGCGTTCGCCGGTTTCCAGCGCGTGCTCGTCGGCGATATCGCCGAACATCGAACTCAAGCTCGAGAAGATGACCGGCGCGATCAGCGCACCCACGAAAGTGCTGCACATCACCAGTGGCAACATCCACGGCGAGCCGTTTGCCGCAAACCAAGGTACGTCCAGCAGTCGCAACACCACCAGCACGTTGGCGTTGATGATGGCGATCGCTGCAGGAATCAATACCGCAAGCTTCTTGTCGAGCAACCGTGTTGCGAGCGGCGTCAGCGGCACGGACAGCAGCAGCCCCACCAGCGCCGTCAGCGGCAACGCGGAAAGCTGCTCGGTGGTGAACCCCCAGAAGTGCACGCCCATGAAGGGCGTGAAGACGCCTTCGATCGACAGCACCAACGTCGAGCACAACATGCCGAAGAACAGCGCGCGAAAGGATTTGTTGCGGAACACGTCGCGCAGTTCGCGACCGAGCTTCAACAAACCGAAGCGCTCCACGCGTACCGCCCGCCTCAGATGCGGAATCTCGCGGAACGTACCGAGGAAGCACGTCAGGATCGCGATGGCCATCGCGATGCCGAACGTCGCACCGAAGCCGACATAACCGCCTGGATTCAGAAGCCCTGGGTTGTACTCCGGCGTCGTGGGAAAGAACAGTCTGTAAGCGAAAAAGCCCGTGAACGCACCGCCGATGGCGCTGAACAACGTGCTGAAGGCGAAGATCGTCGAGCGCTGCGTGTAATCGCGCGCCAGGTCGGCGCCTAGCGCAAGATGGGGAATGTGAAAGAACGTCAACGACCCGCGCACCAGAACCGCGAACAACGTGAGCCAAAGAAAACTCTCGAACTCGGTCAATGCCGCCGGCGGACTAAACAGGCAATAGAACGATACTGCGAGCGGCAGCGCGGCGGCGAGCATGAATGGGTGCCGTCGTCCCCAACGCGTGTTTGCCTTGTCCGAAATCGTACCGGCGATCGGATCGGTGATCGCATCGAAGCACAACGCGATGCCGAGCGCGATGCCGGTCAGTGTTCCCGAGACCCCGACCACCTGCTGATAGAAGAACAACAGAAAAGTATTGAACGCGGTGTTCTTGATGCCTTCAGCGGCCTGGCCGACGCCGAAGGCAATCATTGGCGGCAGGGCCAAACGGCGTGCAGCGATCGACATCGAAGGTCCTCCTAGCGCAACGACGCATACTACCCGACAAACCGATTGACCCAAGGGGCGGCCATCTGTGTCGTTCGTCGTAGGCGACGTCACCGTCAATCTGATCGATACGGCCGGCGGCCCCGATTTCGTCGCCGGATCAATCGCCGCCGGGGAGTTCGGTAAACTTTTTTGAGGCCCCGGCGACATATGGATCGGCGACGCAATCGGGCAGGGGAGAAGCGCTACTGAACATCATTTCGTTGCACCGACACTCGAAACCGTCATCGTTCCATGCCAACAGGCCGACAAAGGCGCACTATCGGATGCACTCGCGCAACTGGCCGAGCAGGATCGGCTAATCAACCTGCGGCAGAATGATGCGGCAAGAGCTGTACCTGCGGCTCTATGGCGAGACGCTGGCGAGCGAGTTCGGGACTGCGTGTCGAACCGGTGCCACTCCGACAGCGGCGCAACGATTCGCTTTGGAAGTCGAGCTCGGATCGATGCGGCTGGCTTCAGCAAGGCCTGCACGGATGACGCGTCACCGACGGGACCCGATGATCGCTGCAACCTTTGCGGGGCGATACGCGCGCGATGTGTCGGATTCGTCGGGCGCCACCGAATCGTGCCGCTCGATGATCGTGTGCCGACCATCGAGCGGCCATTTCCTCACTGCGGCAGCGCTGATCGCCGTTGTCACCCCTTCGCCAGATAAGGGATGGTTCCGGCCACATCGGAATCGTCGATCAATCGGAACTGGCTGTCGCTGCCATCCTGCCGAGCCGCAAGATGCGGCGCATATTTCGGGTCCGTGGCGAAGGCTTCGACGGCCTCCGCTGATGGGAACTCGATGAGCGCGATCAGCGTCGTCTCCCGAGGCTCGCCCTCCAGCGTCCTCACGTTCGCGCTGCGTGACAAGTACCTGCCCCCGTGCTTGTGCACCAGATCATGCACCGATGCCGCGTAAGCTGGCACCCACTTATCGTTCGTAATCTTGATGTCTGCAATCAAATAGACGGTCATCGCCTGTCTCCGGTGTTGGAATGGCCAGCGCCGTGTTCGTTCGCGGCGCCGTACACACAGCTTGGCAAGCCAGCACGACAGCCATCCAGTGCAGAACCTGTAGCGAGCGGTACAGACTCTGTACTGGTTGCGTTGCGTACGGCCACCTACAATCTCGCGTCCAATGCCTCGCGCGACGACACGAATGACCCAACCCGGATACAAGCAGTTCTGTCCCGTTGCCATGGCCGCTGAGCTGCTGTGCACGCGCTGGACCATGGTTTTGCTACGTGAACTCATGGCCGGTTCGACGCGTTTCAACGACTTGCGGCGTGGTGTCCCCAGGATGTCTCCGACGCTGCTATCGCAACGGCTCAAGGAGCTTGAAGCCGCAGGCGTCATCGAGCGCCGGGCACTTGACGCTGAGAAAGGCGTGTTCGAATACCACCTCACCGAGTCTGGTATGGAATTGCGGGCGGTGGTCGAGGCAATGGGCTTTTGGGGTCAAAAGTGGGTTGAGGCGAGATTGTCTCTGAGGAATCTCGATCCGTCGCTGCTCATGTGGGACATGCGCCGCAACCTCAACCCGTCGCCGTTGCCCAAGCGGCGCACCGTGATTCAGTTCCTGTATCGCGAACTACCGCAATCGAAGCGGAGCTGGTGGCTGGTCGTCGAATCGCGTGGCGATGTCGATCTTTGCTCATCAGATCCGGGATTCGATGTCGATCTCTATGTTTCGACGGACCTGCGCACGATGACGGCAATTTGGATGGGACTTACCACCGTTGCAAAGGAAAGTTCAAAAGTCACCTTAACCGGAAGTCGCGACATCGCCGCAAAGATGCAGTCGTGGCTCGGGCTCAGCCCATTCGCGATCGAGCCGAAACATGCTTCCGCCGCCGAGGCTTGAACGCCGCTGCGCCAGTTTCCGCGATACGGTTCCTCGCTGGGTCCGCCTGCGGGGCGAGCGACGAACCATCGGCAACACGCGATGAAGTCGCCGACGACCATCGTCTTGAAGCCGATGCCATCTCGGCTCAGTCGATGATCGAGCTTATCAACGCCAGCGGGGTGCGTGTCGCAGAGTTCGAGCTGCAACCAAGAACCGACGGCCGGTGGCACTTTCACTCGCACGTGTCTGAGCACTGCTACTGCCTCAAGGGTCGGCTCGTAATCGAGATCGACGAGCGGGAGCCGGCAACCGTCGAAGCGGGCGATCGGTGCGAGATCGCCGCCGGCGTGAAGCATCGAGTTCGGAACAACGACGCTGTAGTTGCGCGCTATCTGGTTGTTCAGGGAGTCGGGCTTTACGATTTCGTTACGAGGGTGTGAGAGCGGCACAACGCGCCGTCTCTATCGCCCGCCGGCGCATGTCGAGCCCCGCGGCCGCCTCTTTGTTGCGTACCTCGACGAGCGCGGGGGTCAGATCTGCCGCGCCCAGGTAGGAGAATCCGAACCGCTCATAGAATGGGCCGTTCCAGGCGAGGTGGTTGAACGTCGACAGTGCCACGCGATGATAGCCTCGCGCCCTTGCCAGATCGATCAGATGCCGCAATAGCTCGCTACCGATGGCCTGGCGCGCCACGAGGCTATCTGCGACGGCGTGCATGTCGACGTCGCGAAAAAGCGCACCAGCCCGAAGCTGAAGAGCCTGCAACGCCTCGACGTCGACAGATTTGCCGGCGCGCAGCTTCATGATTTGACCCTCTTCATGCCGTTGGGAAGGATTGTGGCGACGCGCGAACCCTTGGCAAACCTTACACCGCCGATCGGCGCGCAAGAGCTTGATACGATTTGCTACTGAATGGCGCGCCCGGCGCGATTCGAACGCGCGACCTTTGGCTTCGGAGGCCAACACTCTATCCAGCTGAGCTACGGGCGCTGGGAGGGCGGCCATGATACCAGCCCGCCTTCGAGCGTCTACACAACCACACGACGCGCGCGCCACAGCTTCGTTCCATAGCTTCCCGTGATCCGTCTCACAGATCGCGTCGGCCGCGCATCGGTCCGATCGAAGATCTGACCGAAGCGCGACGCATCTAACTGTTTTTGTGGGCATCACCCTCAATATTGCACAAGCCGGGTCGTCGGACCCCGGGGTTACGAAGTCCGCGAGACGCGCAAAGGGATTTTGATCTCGTGACGTTTTCCATCATCACCATCGCACTCCTGGCCACCACCGCAGGTGTGTGTTTTTCACTCGGCTGGACGGCGCGTCGCGTATCCACCAGCGGCCGCGAAGTCGAACTGAAGCGCAACGTCTACGAAGCAAAGGGTGCGATTCCGCAACTCGAATCGACGCTGCGAAATCGCGATCAGCGCATCGCCATGCTGACGACCGAAACGCAGTCGCTCCGTGATCGGTTGACACAAGTCGAGTCGGCTGCGTCCCAGAAGGACGCCGAGATCGTGAAACGCGATCGCGAGATTCGTTTGGCCCGCTCGGAACTGCAGATCGTCAAGGACGGTTCGATCGGCGGGATGGATCCCGACGTCGTCGAGGGTACTGAATTCGACACACCACCCTCCGGTGGCGATCCGAAGGTCGCCGGCGAGATGAAGCGCCTCGAAGCACGCTACGAATCCCTGAAGAAAGGCCTCATTCAGCGCGACGACCGCATCGCCGCGCTCGAGCAGGAACTGGCCGGAGGCCCCGGCAAACGCTCGACAGAAATCCTGGAACAGGAAATCGCGGATCTGCAGGCGGCCGCCGAGCTGGCACAGGCGACGCTCGCCGCCCGTGACGCAACAGTTCAAGAACTTCAGACGCGCCTGCAGCAGGACATCGAACAGCGCGAATTGCTCGAAGCGCTTACGAAGCGGCGGGGCGATACGAACCGCACCCTTAAAGAGAACTACGCAAAACTCGAGGCGAAACTGCCGAAGTTGATGGAGATGCTGAAGACACGCGCCGACATCATTGCCGAACGCGAAGCCAGCATCGCGCTGCTCGACGGCGACCTCGCGCACATTCGCGGCGAGAAGGCCGAACGCGATGCGACAATCGCCGATCTCGAAGCGCAGCTCGCCGCCGGTCGTGAGCAGATCGCGCAGCACGTCGCTGACCATCAGGCGCAGAAGCAGACGCAACACCAACTCGAACAACGCATCGACATGCTGGCACACGAAGCTGCCGAGACTGCGAAGGCACTGCAGGAATCGCAGGCCCTGGTACGCGAACGCGATGCGACAATCGAAGCAAAGGATGCGCGCCTGCTGTCGATCGACGAAAAACTGCGTGAACAAGGCAACACCATCGCATCCATGCAGAAGCTGTTGAGGGATCGTGATTCGAAGATCGACATGCTGACGACCGGGCTCGGGGGCGCAGAAGCCAAGGCGAGCGCCGCCCGCGACGAGGTTGCGAACGAGCTCGCGCGCAGTCAGGCGCTGAAACACGATCTGAGCCAGTCTGAGCAGCGCATTGCCGAACTGAATGCCGCACTCGCACAATCGAGTAGCGCGGCACAGGCAACACAGGTGGAGGCGCAGCAACGCGGCGCCGCGGTCGAGGAGCGCAACGCGCAACTGCAGGAAACCGATACGAAACTGCGCGAACAGGCCGCGACGATCGAATCGTTGCGAAGTGCACTGGCGGCACGAGGCGACGAGCTCGACGTGCTCAGATCAAACATGACAGCCCTGCCGACGAACCAGCTCGAACCGAATCCGGTCTACGTGACCGATCAAACAGCATCGTCGTCGATGCCAGACGATGAGTTGTCTGCGCCGCCTCCCGCCGAGCTGCCGCCGCACGCAGTCGATGAGCAAGTCGCCGCCGCGAATCTTCGCGCGGAGCGTACCGAGCGGGAGCTGAGCTCGACGATGCGCGAAATGAAGACATTGAAGTCTCAACTCGCCGAAGTCGAAACACGCTGTACATCTCTGGACGGATTGTTGCGAGGCAAGGACGCGACCTTGACGGAACGCGCACGGCGCATCGAAGATTTGCAGGATCAACTGACGCGCCTCGAAGCGCGCGTCGACGAACGCAATCAACAGATCGTGGACCTCAAGCGCGAACGTGACGAACTGCCGTCACCGTCACCTTACCTGGCGGCACGGAATACCGGATACGATCCGCAGTCCAAGCCGCTCTAGCCGTTTTACCCACCCTCTCAACGCCGCCGCAATGGCGTGAGGTCCCAGCCGCGATCTAAACTGTCGCGCGTCTGTTGGGGCCCGCGTATGCGCATCGCTATCATCGGTTCAGTGGTGCTCGCCGGCGCCATGCTTGTCGGCTGCGGTGCCGGCGAGTCGGCGCACGATCAGCCGGTTGCCACTTCACGGCAACCTTTTGCCGATGCCCGGATTTCCGACGCAGGCCGGCAACGTTGGGCACGTACCTGCGCGATGTGCCACGTCAGAGGCGAGGGTGGCGCGCCAAAGATTCGCGATCGAGCCGAGTGGGCAAAACGATTGGCACAGGGCGAAGCGATCGTGCTCGACCATACGATCAATGGATTCGGCAACATGCCGCCGCTCGGCTATTGCATGGACTGTGAACGCGAGGACCTGCGCGCCGACATACAGTTCATGGCGAGCGGAGATGCCGTGTGAAACGCATCTCCCGCCGACGACTGCTTGCAGGGGCGTTGGCTGGCGGATCGTTTGGGGGCTTGTTCACCGGTCTGACACCGCGCATCGCCCACGCCGCCAACACAGCACCGACCGACGGGCCTCTGCCCTGGCACAACTGGTCCGGCGCGCAAAGCGCACTGCCTGCTGGACGTTTCGCGCCGGAGACCGAGGATCAGTTGATCGAATTTCTCCGGCGTGAATCTGCGCCGCTGCGTCCGGTGGGAGCAGGCCATTCGTTCTCGGCGCTGGTACCGACCGACGGCTATCTCGTTGTGCTCGATCGGATGACCGGCGTTCGCGGTCACAATCCGGCGACGCTCGAAGCAACGCTCGGCGCTGGCATCCGCCTCTCCGAAACGGGGCTGGCGCTCGAGGCGGTGGGGCAGGCGATGGCCAATCTGCCGGACATCGATCGGCAGACATTGGCCGGCGCGCTCTCGACTGCGACGCACGGCACCGGCCTGACGCTGAATACGTTGTCCGCATACGTGACTGCGCTCCGGCTGGTCACGCCGACCGGTCATGTTCTCGAGCTCGACGCGACCAAAGAGCCCTCGCTGTTCCCGGCCGCGCAGGTTTCGCTCGGCGCACTCGGGTTCGTCACAGAAGTACGCCTGCGTAACGTGGCGCCGTATCGATTGAAGCGGCAGGTATCCATTCAACCGACGCAAGACGCGTTGCGCGATTTCGAAGCGCAAGCGAAAGCGCACCGGCACTACGAGATGTTCCCGTTGACGCATTCTGAATACGCCAGCGTGCAGGTCACCGACGTAACCGACGAACCCATTCACAACCCGCCGGTTCCACTCGACCAGAGCGACCTGAACGACGACCTGATGCGCGGCATGACGCACGTGCCTCCGTCGGCGCGCCGCGCGATCATCGCGGCCGCCGTCGCGGTGATACCGAAACCGGAGCCCGTTGTCGATGCGTCGTACAAGATCCTCGCGAACGTGCGCAACTACCGTTTCAACGAGATGGAATATTCGGTTCCGCTCGACGCCGGCGCAGCATGTGTGAGCGAGATCCTGCGCACCATCGAAGAGAAGAACATCGACGTCGTGTTCCCGCTGGAGTATCGCTATGCCGCGGGCGATGATCTGTGGCTCAGCATGTTCTCGGGTGGACCCCGCGCGGCAATCTCGGTGCACCGCGACGCGCGCTTCGACTATCGTCCTTACTTCGACATCATCGAGCCGATTTTCTGGAAATACGGCGGCCGCCCGCACTGGGGCAAGGTGCACACGCTCGGTTACGAACAACTGGCCAGGTTGTATCCGAAGTTCAACGATTTTCTGGAGATGCGCGAAGCGCTCGATCCCACCGGACGCCTGCTGAACCCCTACCTGCGCAAACTGTTCGGCATCACGACCTGATTCATGTCACCTCGATGCAACCGTTAGATCGAGAACCCTTCATCCGAAATGGGCAGCGTGCGGGGACGCATACCGCTTGCCGCGTAAATCGCATTGCACACCGCCGCCGCCAACGGCGGTAGCGCCGGTTCGCCGAGGCCTGTCGGAGCATAGTCGCTGTCGATGAAGTGCACGTCGACTTGCGGTGCGTGCGGCATACGCAGCAGCGGATACTCATCGAAGTTATGTTGCTGTACCCGGCCATTCTCGAACGTCACTTTCTGCCCGAGCATCGCGCTGAGCCCGTCGATCACCGCGCCCTCGCATTGATTCTCCGCCATGCTGCGATTGATGATCGGACCGACATCACCCGCCACAGTCACGCGGTGCACTGTGATCTTCTTGTCCGCGGCCACGCTGACGTCGGCGACTTCGGCGAAATGACCCGCATGGCTGAAGTAGAACGCAATGCCGAGCGCACGTCCGGCTGGCATGGGCTTACCCCAACCCGCCTTCTCGGCCGCGAGCTTGACCACCGCCGCCGCACGCGCGGTGTTCAGCCGCCACGCATCGCCGGGCACCATCCAACGCGGTTCACCGAATACTTCGAGCAGAAACTCAACCCTGTCGCGCTGTGCGGCCGCGGCCATCTCGTCCAGGAAACCCTGCACCACGAAGCCGAACACGTTCGATCCCGGTGCGCGCCAGGCGCCGCAGGGTGAATCCCACTGTAGATCGGTTTGCATCAGTTGATAGTTCGCGATCAACTCGCCCGGAAAGATCTGCTCGGACATTTTCCCGCCGGGTGCCGGCGTACCGTCGTTTGCGAAGCTGACGAAGTGGTGCCGCCACGCGGACAACTTTCCCTCGGCATCGACCGCACCTTTGACCGCGTGAAAACCGCCGGCCCGATAGAAGTCGTGGGCCATGTCATCTTCGCGCATCCACTGCAGTTTGACCGGCGCGTCGATGCGCTGAGCGATCGCCGCCGCCTCGGCCATGTAATCGTTCGCCAGGCGCCGGCCGAAGCCGCCTCCGGCGCGCGTCTGGTGAACGGTGACCTTCGATGCCGGAATCGACAGCACCGACGCCACGATATCGACGCCTCGTTGCGGCGTTTGAGTCGGTGCCCAGAGTTCGATTGCGCCGTCGCGATACCACGCGGTGCAATTCTGGGGTTCGAGCTGCGCATGGGACACGAAGTTGTAGCGGTACACCGAGTCGACGGTGGCTTTTGCAGCGCTGATCGCCGCATCGACATGACCCTTGTCGGCGACAACGAGCTTTCCGCGCGCCTTCAACAGCTCGTTCGCCTGTGCCAACGACGCCGTCCAGCTGTCCTTCGCCGCGCTCGATTCGTTCCAGGTAATCTTGAGTTGCCGTTTCGCGCTGATCGCCGCCCAGGTACTCTTCGCGACGATGGCGACGCCGGGCATCAATTCGGAGACCTTGCCGTTGCCCTTCAGTGCGAATGCATCGAGCACCCCCGGTAGCTTTTTGATTTCATCGAGGTTGGCATCGACCACGCTGCCGCCAGTCGCCGGACACTTCTGGTAGACCGCATAGCGCATCAGAGGCAACGTCTGGTCGATGCCGAACAGCGGTGCGCCTGTGACGATCGCGTGATTGTCGACACCGGAGACGCGGGTGCCGATGAGACGATATTGGTCGCGCTTCTTCAGCGGAATCGTCTTCGCGTCCGGTACGGGCAACTTTGCAGCATCGTTGGCGATTTCGAAGTAGCTGACGCGGCGACCGGTTCCGGAATGGATGACTGTGCTGTTTTCGGTACGGCAGGCGCTCGCCTCGACACCCCAGCGGGCGGCCGCTGCGGATATCAGCATCGCGCGCGCCACGGCCCCGGCGCGCCGCAGCGAATCCCAACTGGACGGCACCGAACGGGATCCGCCGGCAACTTGACCGCCGTAGTCCTTCGCATCGATGCGCGCCTGCTGTACGCGCACGTGCGACCAGTCTGCATCCAGTTCTTCGGCAACCATCATCGGCAAGCTGGTCTTCACGCCCTGACCGATCTCCGGGTTCGGCGCAAAGATGACGATCGCGTCGATCCCGATCTGGACATACGCATTGGGCTCGAATGGGCGGGCTTTGCGTGCGGAGGCCAGCGCCGACCGCGACGCACCCACGCTCACACCGAGGATCAGGCCGCCACCGGCGATGCCGGTCACCCTCAGAAACGTACGGCGGCCGATCTTGCCAATGGTCAGCCCCGACGAACGTGGGTTGTTCGCGGCTTCGGCGTAGTCGGATAGAAACGTGTCGTGGAACGAACCGGTCTGCTTCATGACGTCTCTCCCGGACCGCGGAGCGCTTTAGCTGCCGTCTGGATCGCGCGGCGTATCCGCAGGTACGTACCGCAACGGCACACATTGCCCGCCATCGCAGCATCGATGTCGGCATCGGTCGGATTCGGGTTTGCTTTCAGCAGTGCCGCCGCGGACATCAGTTGACCGGCTTGACAATAGCCGCACTGCGGCACGTCCAGATCGATCCACGCCCGCTGCAGCGGATGTAATGGTGCATCACCGCTCGACAACCCTTCGATCGTGGTCACGGCGTGTTCCGCCGCAGCAACTGCGCTGTAGGAACATGAGCGCACCGGCTGGCCATCGACCCAGACCGTGCAGGCCCCGCACTGGCCGATGCCGCAGCCATATTTCGCGCCGACCAGACCCAGATTGTCGCGCAGCACCCACAGCAGCGGCGTCGACGCATCGACTCCGTCGATCAGCTGTTCGGTGCCATTGACCGTCAATGTCAGCATGGCGTAGTCCTCGATGACACATTTGACGAGAATGATGGCACTGCCAGTTCCAGGGGGCCAGCGCGCCCTGCCAGCGGGCTAGATTGTGACAGGAGCGCGCTCATCGAGAAATCGGCGCGTCGCGGCCAACACCGCTCGGGCGCGTTCAGCGGCATTCGGGTAGCGCTCACGATAACGCTTCGAGCGCACCTCCAGACTGAGCGGCACTTTACTCGGCAATACGGCGAGCAGCTCTCTCAGCGGCAGTTCGCCTTCGCCGGCTGCACAGCGACCGTCGACCGCGTCGGTCAGGAACCCTTCATAGTCGGTTCGCGCCAGACTTGCCGGACCATCGCACAACTGCGCGTACGGCAACAGCGATGGATCAAGCGGTGCAACGTCGGCCGGTGAGCCACCGCAACGCGCCAGATGCAGCGCGTCAATGAGCACACCTCCGGCCGGATGTCCCACATCGGCAACGATGTCGAGCGCCTGAGCCAACGTTTTCACTTCGGCAATCATCAGAAACTCCAAAACTGCCCGCATGCCCGCTGCCGCCGCGCGATCACACAGCGCCGAGAACTGACGCTTGGTGTCGGCGAGGTTCGGATTCGCACTGACGATGAGCACGTTGTGCGCGCCGAGTTCTCCGCCGATGTCGATCAACCTGCGCGCCGCGTCGGACATCTCCCGCCCAGCGCGGATCCAGATCACTTCGATGTCGAGCGCCTGCAAACTTCCGTCGCGCAGTTGCGTTGCAACGGCACGCGTCGTCGCCTCTGTCCAGGTCTCGGTGTCGCACCAGATCCCGGTGGCCCGATAGCCGGCGTCAGCCGCCGCCGCGACGATTGCGTCAGGCGCAAACTCAGGCAGTACCCCGGCGGCCAGCGACAACAGATGACCACTCATCGAGCGAACCGCAGCCGCCGTCCAACGGCGCGCGTCGCGCGTCGAAATGCGGTCACCCAATGCAACCACAGCCGTCGCGCCCCGGATCGATTCGACACCGCCAGTTCACGCGCAAGAAAGGCCTGGATGCGTTCGACGCTGCGGCGTGCGTCGCCGAAGAACTCCATCTGCAGAAACCCGTGCGGCATACCCGGCGCGACGACCATTTCGTGACGAACGCCGGCCTCCAGCAGGCGCACCTCTAACGCACGTGCATCATTGATCAGAGGGTCTTGCCCGCCGACGATGATCAGGCTCGGAGGCAGCCAGCGTGCGCCGTGGATCGGGCTGACGCGCGGATCCCGCAACAGTTCGGGCGAAGCGTCGCCTCCGAGATATGCCTCGTGCATTGCGCGCGAGAACATCGGACCGCCGACTTCAGCAAAATCGAAAACTCCGTAGATCAGCACCGCCGCCGCGAGCCGAGGCCCGCGTCCCCGCCGCGCCAGATCGATGGCCACGGCCGCAGCCAGATTGCCGCCCGCAGAATCGCCGCCTACCGCCAGGCGAGACGGATCGCCGCCGAATTCGTACGCATGATCAACGGCCCATTCAATGGTAGAAACGCAATCGTCGAATGCAGCTGGGAACGGATTTTCTGGCGCAAGTCGATAGTCGGCGCTCACTATCATGCAGCCACCCTCGGCAAATCGATACGTCAGTTTGCGGTGACTGGCTGGGTTTCCGGCAACCCAGGCACCGCCATGGAAGTAAACGAGGACCGGAAACGGTCCTTCACCAGCGGGCACGATCACGTCTACCGAAATCCTCCGAGGCGCCGCGCGAATCTCGATCGCCTCATGAAACGCGCCGACGCTCGGTAGGTTTCGGTTCAGCAATCCGGCCAGGCGATTGAACAAAAGGCGGATACCTTCGACACTCGCATCGGGCGCAATTTCCTTCGCGAAGACCGTGCTCAATTCGCGAGCGGGCGCCGCGATACGTTCCGGGTTGGGGCTCGACATCGGTCCTCGGATGCTGCAGTGCAGCGCGATGCTAACACCGTCTGACCGTCGCGAGGCAATCGAGTCGTTGGATCAGACAACGATTGCCTTGCCGATGACCTTTCGCTCGATGATCAGCTTCAATGCATCGCCGGCGCGTTCGAGCGGGACTCGATGCGAGATGTAAGGTTTGATGCGGCCGCTGGCCAGCCAGCCCAGTAGAACTTCCGAATTGCGCCTCGCCCATGCCGGATCGTGCCGCTGCAGGCCACCGACCGTGAAACCGATCACCGACGCGTCCTTAATCAACAGATGATTGGTCTTCGCCAGACCGACCCGGCCGCTGGTGAAGCCGACGATCAGGATCCGCCCGAACGGCGCAATGCAGCGCATCGATTCATCGAACACATCGCCACCGACCGGATCGTAGATCACGTCTGCGCCCCGTCCGCCGGTCAGCTCCTTCACCGCGTCGCGAAACCCATCCGAGTAGTTGATGAGATGATCCGCGCCGAGCTGGCGCACGATGTCGAGTTTGGCGTCGGAGCCGGCGGTTGCGATGACCGTGGCACCATAGAGTTTGCCGATATCGACCGCGGCGAGGCCAACGCCGCCCGCTGCGCCGTGTACCAGCAACGTCTCGCCCGCCTGCAAATTCGCGCGTTGCATCGCGTAATAGGCGGTTGCGTAGTTCGCCCGAAACGAAGCCGCCGCCTCCAGATTCACGCCATCGGGTAGCCGAGTTACCCGTGAAGCCGGAACGATCACCTGTTCGACACAGCCACCGGGTGTCAACACCGCATCACCAACGCGCAAGTCCGCCACACCGGAACCAACCGCGATTACGCGTCCGGCCCCTTCGCCACCGACGATGAACGGCAACTCCGGTTTGACCTGATACTGCCCGGCAACCATCAGTACGTCGGTGAACGCGACACCGCGCGCCTCGAGCGCAACCTTCACCTCGCCTTCGCCAGGCGCTCCCGGCTCGGGAATTTCGCGGACGACCAGATCATCCGGACCCCCGAGCTTTTCGCAGTACACCGCTTTCATCAGATCCACCCCATCCGTCGATATTTTGGCGCTCCAAGACGGTAACGCCCGCTATCATGCGGCACAACTGGGCTGGCGATCGATGGCGGATCTCGTGAACAATGGTCTGGATATCTTGAGGCGCGGAGGAGGGTGAGTATGTCGAGTCTGGCGCAACTACTCGATCGGGCCACGATCACCGATGTCGTGAATCGCTATGCCACGGGCCTCGACCGGCGCGACTGGTCGCTACTTCGATCGATCTTCACCGACGAAATCGACATGGACTACGCGTCGGTCGGCATCAAGCCGGGCCGTTATTCGGCAGACAAATGGGTGCGTAGTTCCGAAGTGCTGTTCGCCGGATTCGGCCCGACACAACACACGCTGACCAACCACGCGTTAACATTCGATGGCGACAAAGCACATGCAGTCGTCTATATGCGCGCCGAGCACTTCATCATTGACGACGCCCCTGCGGATAACCGTTGGACGATCGGCGGCTATTACACGGTAGATCTGATCCGCACGGCGAAGACGTGGTGCATTCATGCAATGGGTCTGCATGTGACATGGCAGACCGGTAACAAGAACCTGTCGAATCTAGCGATCGAACGCGGCCGCGCAAAGCTGGGGATTGCGCGGCGCTAATCATCCATCATCGCGCTACGCGAGATATTGCGACAGCGTTGCGCCGATCTCCTCGGGTGTTGTTTTCGGACCGAACCGTGCAACCACGTTGCCGGCTCCGTCGACGATAAACTTAGTGAAATTCCACGGGATGTCGGCATTACCGTCGTCACCGGGCTGCGCTGACTTCAGCAGCTTGTAGAGCTCACACGCGCCGTCGCCGTTGACTTCGATCTTCGCGAACATCGGAAACTTGACGCCATACTTCGATGCGGCGAACGCCAGGATCTCGTCGTTGGTGCCGGGTTCCTGTGCGCCGAACTGATTGCACGGAAAGCCGAGCACGGTGAATCCCCTGGACTCGTTTTCTTCATGAAGGGTACGCAGACCTGCGTACTGAGGCGTGAGCCCTCAGCGGCTCGCGAGATTGACGATCAGGCAGGTTTTGCCTTTGAAGCTCGAAAGTTTCACCGGCTCGCCGGCGATCGACTGCATTGTCAGGTCGTGGAATCCAGGCATCGCAACCTCCTTGGGCGTAAGAGCCGCATCAGGCTATCGATTGCCCTTCCGCAATACAAGGTTGCGCGTTAGGGTTGGTGTTCAGCGCAATGAGACTATCGCCATGCCGAGCATCAAGCCGATCGACACAAGTTGGCTCAACCAAGTCACGGAACCCGCGATCGATCCGGCCAGGCGAATCGTCGATCCCCACCATCACCTGTGGCGTCGCACGGACATCGGCAACTACGCTCTCGACGAGCTATGGGCCGACACCGGTTCGGGACACAACGTGGAGAAGACAGTGTTCGTCGAGTGCGGCTCAAGTTACCGCACCGACGGGCCGGAACATCTGCGCTGCATCGGGGAGACCGAGTTCGTTGCACGGATCGCGGCGGAAAGTGCGAAGGGAGGCGAGGGCAAGGCGGTGATATCCGCGATCGTCGCGCACGCCGATCTGACGCAGGGCGCCGTGCTCGAGGAGGTGTTGAGCGCACATGTAGACGCCGGTCGCGGACTGTTCCGCGGCATTCGCCATGCAGGCGCGCGCGATCCATATCCGGAAGATCTGATGATCGCCGGGCAGGCGCCCGAAAATCTCTATGCGCGCAAGGAATTTCGGGACGGCGTGAGGGTGCTGGGGCGTCTCGGCTTCACATACGACACCTGGCACTACCATCATCAGAACGCAGCGTTTGCAGATCTTGCGCGCGCGGTGCCGGACACGACAATGGTGCTCGACCACTTCGGCACACCGCTCGGCGTTGGCCGCTACCGCGATCAGCGCGAGGCGATCTTCATCGCATGGAAGAAGGACATCGCCGACATCGCGAAGTGTCCGAACGTCGTGGCCAAGCTGGGTGGGCTCGCGATGCCGGACAATGGCTTCGGCTGGAACGAGCGCGCGGCACCACCAACATCTGACGAGTTCGTGCGGGCGCAGAAGCGCTACTACCTGCACACGATCGAATGCTTCGGCCCGGAGCGCTGCATGTTCGAGAGCAATTTTCCAGTCGACAAATGGTCGATTTCATATCCGGTGTTGTGGAATGGCTTGAAGAAGATCGTTGCGGAATTTTCCGAGACCGAGAAGGATCAGATGTTCTACGGCACCGCCGCACGCATCTATCGTTTGTAAATCAAAAGGAGCAAGAACATGGCACTCCCCCAAGACATCACCCCTGTAAACGTGGATCTCGCCGATACGCTGGTGAAGGCGAGCAAGATGCCGTGGATGGAAACCGAGCCCGGCAAGGCCTACATGAAAATTCTGTGGCTGGGCGCCGAGAGCGGCCGCTGGGCCGTGTTGTTCGATTGGAAGAAAGGCTATGTCGCCGCGCCGCACAAACACCTGGCCGCATCGCACACATTCATTCTGTCGGGCAAGCTGCAGGTGCGCGACGCCGTACTCGATACAGGCGACTACGTCTACGAGCCCAACGGCGTACTGCACGGCGCGACCACCGCGCTCGAAGACACCCAGTACCTGTTCATCTGCGATGGCGCGATTCTGTTTTTCGACGACAACGGCTTCACGTCATACCTCGGCTGGGAGGAACTCAAGCGCATGCAGGATGCGCAGGCGAACCAGCAGGGTATGCAGGCTGCGGGCTGATCAAGATCCTGTGATCATGCTCGACAGCCCCCGCGACGATAGGATTTCAATCCAGTAGCCGTCCGGATCGCGAATGAACGCGAGCCCCTTCATCGTGCCGTCGTCGGGTCGTTTGACGAAGTCGATGCCGAGGCGTTCGAAGCGCTCGCATGCGGCGTAAACGTCCGGCACCGTGATGCCGATGTGGCCGAAGCCGCGCGGTTCGGCGTTGCCATCGTGATAGGCGAACGACGCGTCCTCCTCCGTCCCCCAGTTGTGCGTCAGTTCTAGCAGCGCCTTGCGCTCGAATACCCACTTCGCGCGCTCGGCCGGATCCGTTGGGACCGTCCCGTCGCTGCTATCGGGGTAGCCCATGAAATACAGAGAGAACTTCATCTGCGGAAAATCGTATCGATCGAGCAAGGTCATGCCGAGCACGTCGCGATAGAACGACACTGAGCGTTCGGGATCCTTGATCCGCAACATCGTCTGGTTGAGGATCCAGCCTTCGTCGTTCATTCGCAATTTCTCCAATCAACGTCAAAACAAACCGATCTGGCGATCGTCGCCAATCACCCGATCGAAGTCGAGTCCCAGTGCGCCGAGTACCGGCTCCGCGACGGGTCTGATCTGCTTTGCGACATAGTGAATTCGGTCAGGCGGATGGGTGAGGTTGTCGAGCGGCTCCGGGCCGGCCGTCGTCATCATGTACGCAATCAAGCGGCCCGGCTGGACATTCGACTTGCGCGCCGCTGCGACGTGGGGCGGCGTGCTCGCCGTGTACTCACGAATGTTCTTGCGCAGTCCTTTGCGGTACACCAACGCGTGATCGAGGTCGCCGCGACGCACCTGCGCCACCACCTCGGCCAGGTATCGATCGACCGGCCGTCCGGTAAACAAGCGCAGATACAGCTCGCGTTGCACCTGTTTGGCGAGGTCCGTCCAGTCGCGCCGCACGACTTCCATGCCAACGAATTCGATTGCCGCTGGATCCGCGCCATGAACGATGCCGGCGTAGCGTTTGCGCGCCCCCGCAACGCCGTGGCGCACCGACGGCAGGAACAGTTTCACGTATAGCTTCTCGAACTCGAGTTCGAGCCGACTCTCGACTCGCCAGCGCGCAGCGATGTACGTGGTCACGTCCGCGTTCAGCCGCGCTGCCAGATTTTCTGCATCGTCTGCCGACTTAATCGGATCGTCAGCATCCGACTGCACGAACAGACTGTCGGTGTCACCGTACAGCACTTTGAATCCCGCACGCTCGAACCACTGCTTCGACCACAGCAGGAAATGCCGTCCCTGAGACGTGATCGCGTTCGCGAGCGCCGGATTGTAGAACCGGCACGCCGGTGTCCCCAGCACGCCGTAGAAGGAATTCATCAGAATCTTGATTGCGTGCGAGGCGACCGAGTCTCCGCTGCGTTTGGCCGCTTCGCGGCGGGGGAACAGCTCGTCGAGCAGGCGTGGCAGGATCGCCGGTTCACGTCCAAAGCGTGCGCCGGAATCCACCGCTATGGTATCCGCGTCGCTCGATGGCGTAGCGACGTACGCGAGGGGGTCGACGTTGAAGGTGCGAATGATGCTCGGATACAAGCTCTTGAAATCGAACACCCAGACGTTGTCGTGCACTCCGGTGACGGGTTCGAGCACGTGGCCGCCCGCCTGCGCCGCGAACACTCGCGAATCGGTACTCTTGACGCTCGGCGCAACGATGCGCCGCTTGTTGAGTTCTGCGAGATACAGAAAATCGAAGGAGGCGATGCTGGCCGCGACGCGGTCCGGCGTCATACCCGTGAGCCTGCTGCGTGCGACGGCGAGCGCAACCAGATTCAATTTCTGCGTGATCTCGAGGGCCAGGCGCGCGTCGGTTCGCGCGTACAACGCAAAGCTGGACAGGTCGTCCCGATAGCGCTGCATGATTTCACCGGCGCGATCGCGCACATCACCTTCGAGCGCCTTGCCCTCGCCGAGGACTTCGCGCGCAACGGCGTCCAACGAGTAGTCGTCATAGCGTACGAACGCACCACGCAGCAGATCGATGCCGTCGAGTACGAGCCGGCCGGGAATGCTCGCGCTACCGCTGCCGAAATAGCCGCGCGCCGCGCGAATGCGCAACGCGCCCGGCCCGCGCCCCAACTCGAATGGGTGACGTACCCGTTGGGCGATCCGCGCCAGTACCGACAGATCGAAGTCGACGACATTCCAGCCGGTCAATACGTCCGGGTCCAGCTCGTGGACGCGACGGCAGAATGCATCGATCGCCGCGAACTCATCGGCACAGCCAGTCGCCCGGTCGGGCATCGATCGCACCGCCGGATCGACGATCCACACTTCGTCGGCACCGCATCCGTACAGTGAGATAGCCAACAACCGCGATGCAGTTGCGTCGGTCTCGATGTCGAATGAAAGCGTTGAGGGGCGCACCTCGAGGTCCGCCGGGACAATGCTCGGATCGTCGAAGATCCAATCGATCTTCGTCCGAGTCGGATCCAAAGGCGCCGCTGCACGGGCGATCGGCTCGCCGTCGATCTCACAGCCGCCTTTGATGTCGCGGTCGATCAACAAACGGGTCGCGAAGCGAACGTCCGCCTCGTAGGTTTCGATCTCCGCTTCATGCAACCGATCGCGGATGGCTGGAACATCCGGCGGCACCGCCACATTCACGCGACACACCGCGTTCCGCTCGAAATCGACCCGATCGGTTGGCAGCGGGTCGATCCGTGTGATTTCTCGCGCCCGCGCGGCGTCGGTCGCGGCAATGTAGAAATGCGGGCGCTGGCGGTGGTCGCGGACCAGGAATGTCGCGCCGGTGTCGAGGCGCCCGTATAGGTGTACGACCGGGACCCCGGCGTGAATCCGATAGCTTGCCTGAAGAATGAAACCGCGTACGCGCATCGGGGAATTGTGCGCCGGCGGGCCGCGCGGCTCTACCCGCCCAGCCGAAGCCTATTCGATCAGAGGCTGCGTCGCAGGATCCACCGCATGGCGAACGGGCTTCAACAGCAACAGCAGTGGAATGGCAACCAGCGATATCAACACCATGACCCGAAAGTCGTCCGCGTAGCCGAGCATCATCGCCTCACGCGTGACCGTTGCATTGAGCATCGTGAGGCCCTCGAGCGAATGCGGATTCATGTAGCTCGTGATCGCGGAACTCTGCATCGCGTCGTTGAAAGGTGTGACATGCTCGACCAGCCAGGCACGATTGATCTGAATGTAGCGCGCCAGCATCCCGGTGAGGATCGACACGCCGATGCTGCTGCCCAGGTTGCGAGACAGCGCGAAGATCCCCGACCCCTCCGTGCGGTACTTCGGGTCCAGTGTCGAGAAGCTCAGCACGCTGACCGGGGTGAACAGAAATCCCATTCCGACACCCTGTAATATGCCGGTGCCGACCAATGCAGCCAGGCCGACGTCAGTGTTGAACAGCGACATCTCCCACATCGAATAAGCGGACACGGCCAACCCTGTCAGCAACAGCAGGCGCGCGTCGACACGATTCACCAGCCTTCCGACGATGAACATCGACAGCATCGTGCCGAGGCCGCGCGGCGCCAGGATGAAGCCGGTCGTCAGCACCGGATAGCCGAGCAGGCGCTGCAGAAACGGTGGCATCAGGGCCATCGTCGCAAGCAGATTGATGCCCGCGACGAACATGAAGATCATCCCAGCACTGAAGTTACGGTCCTTGAACATCGCCGGTTCGATGAAAGGTCGCGGCCGCGTCAGGATGTGTACGATGAACATGTAGAAACAGGTCACCGCCACCAGACCTTCGATGACGATTTCGGTCGACTCGAACCACAATTGCGAGTTGCCGCGATCGAGCATCAGCTGCAATGCGCCGATCGAAACGCTGAGTAGCGCGAAGCCGCTCAGGTCGAAGGGGCGCTCGCGGTCCCGCTCAGGATCCTTGATGGCGGCCTGAATGCCGACCAGCGCGACCACACCCAGCGGCACGTTGATGAAGAACACCCAGCGCCAGTCGTAGTACTCGGTGAGGTACGCGCCGAGGCTCGGGCCGAGAATCGGACCCAGCATGACCCCCATGCCGAACATCGCCATCGCGGAGCCGTGTTTGTGCGGCGGATAGGTATCGAGCATCGTTGCCTGCGCCAACGGCACCAACGGCGCGCCGAAGCATCCCTGTAGGAAGCGGAACAGCACCATCTCTTCGATGGAGGTGGCCAGCCCACAGGCCATCGACGTCAGAATGAACCCGGCGACGGAGATCAGGTATAGGCGCTTGCGCCCCAGACGGTCGCCCAGATATCCGGCCATGGGCGTCATGATCGCCGCGGCGACGATGTACGAGGTCAGCACCCAGGCGATCTGGTCCTGTGTCGCGGAGAACGTCCCTTGCATGTCCGGCAGCGCGACCGCGGCGATCGTCGAATCCAGCGCCTGCAGGATCGTCGCGAGCATGATCGTCCCGGAGATGACCGCGCGCATGGCACGAGTTGGGGTTTCGCTCATCGTTGGTCTGAATGTTCGAAAGCCGCCTTAGCGCGGCGGGATCTCAACCCGGCAACAGGTCGCTCAGACTGCGTTCGTGCCCGGTGTCGACCGTTACGGTCGCACTCATGCCGGTCCGCAACGGCGGATCGTCCTTGTTACGATCGAGCGTGATGCGGACCGCGACGCGCTGCACCACCTTGACCCAATTGCCCGTTGCATTCTGTGCCGGCAGCAACGCGAATTCGGCGCCTGTGCCTTCACTGAGGCTCTTCACCGTGCCGTGCCACTCGTGATCCGGATAAGTGTCGATGCGCACCTCGACGCTCTGGTTGGGCCGCAGATAGGTGAGATCGGTTTCCTTGAAGTTCGCTTCGACCCACATGTTTCCGTCCGAAATCAGGCTCATCACCGGACTGCCGGGCTCGACGTAAGCGCCCACTTCTGGTTTTTTGCTGGCAACACCGGAGAACGGCGCCGTAACTCGAGTGTGCTGCAGATCCAGCGCCGCCTGATCGCGAGCCGCCTTGGCCTGCAGATAGCGCGGGTGATCCTCCAACGCGATGTCGGCGTTGCCGTTCAGATCGACCAGAATCTTCGACGCACGCTGACCCGCGAGCTCCTGTTGCTTCAGCGCCGTGTCGAGATTGTGTTTTGCATCGTCGAGATCCGAGACGGAGCCGATCTGGCGCGCGACGAGGCCGACCTGGCGCTTGTACGTCACTCTCGCGTAGGCGACGTTGTTCTGCGCCAGCTGGATTTCGGCAACGGCTTCGCGGTATTGCAATTTCAGCGCGGCAACGTCCTGCGCGGCCTGAGCCAGCGCGGCATTCGAGCGATTCAGCGCCAGCTTGTACGGCGCGTCGTCAAGACGGAACAACAGCTGACCGCGGTCGACATGCTCGTTTTCTTCGACGTCTACCTCGACGATCTTGCCGGTTACCTCGGCCGCGATGATCGCCTTGTCGGCCTTCACATACGCGTTGTCCGTATCGACATAGCGGCCACTGTGCAGGTACATGTAACACGAGGCGAGCACCACCAGCAGCGGTACTCCGAACAACAGCAGCGGGCGCTTCAAGCTCCTGCGCGGTTCGATCGGGTCGGTCTTCGCGGGTGCCTCAACCTGTGGGCGCGCGGTGTCCGGCGGCGGAAATCCCGTGACGGGCGCGACCCGACCCTCGGCAGTGATGTTGCGGATCTCAGACATTGGAGGCTACCAACATGACATGGTTGCGAGTGCCTCAGCGGCGCGGCTTGGTGCCTGACGACGGCGCCTTGTCGACGGCCGGCGCCGCCGCAATCTGCGACAGATTGGCCTTCACGCGGGTCAACGCCGCGATCAACTGATCCCGCTCGCTCTGATCGAGGCCCGCCATGACGTGATCCTGCATCTGCGCGCCGCGATCGAAAATCTTGTTAAGCAGTGGCTGTGAGCGCGGCGTCAGAAAGAGTTGTTGCGCGCGCCGATCACTCGGATGCGCGCGCCGTTCCAGCAATCCCGCTTTTTCCAGCCGGTCGATCTGCCGCAGCAAGGTGATGGGCTGAATCTCTAGAATTGCCGACAGCGCAACCTGACTGATGCCTTCATTCCGCGACAAGTGCAGCAGCACCCGCGCCTGTGCCAGGGTCAAACCGAGATCCGGTGTCGTGGTTCGGAAGTTTTCGCGCAGCATCCGAGCCACGTCGGAAACGAGGAATCCGAAAGTCGAATTGGCATTGGACGGACTGTATTCGGGCACGCGACGGCACCTGGATCTTGACCAGACACATCATAAGCATTGCTTACTATTAGTCAAGATCGAGATCGTCAGGGTTCGCAACACAACTCACTGGGTCCGTCGAACTCACTACATCGCTTCAGGCCGACGATCGATCCACGGCTGTGCGTGTTCAAGTTGGGCGGCCAATTGCAGCAACGGCAGGTCGTCGCCGAAGCGGCCGACGAACTGCACGCCGATAGGGAGTCCTTCGGGGTTCCAGAACAACGGCAGGGATATCGCAGGTTGTCCGGTCGCATTCTGCAGATTGGTGAATCCCCAGAAGCGGGCAAACCGATCGCTGAACGTCGCGATGTCCAGATTCATCGTATCGAGCCAACCGAGCGAAACCGGCGGCGCAACCAAGGTGGGCGTCAGCATGACGTCGTATGTCTGATGGAACCGCGCGATTGCGCGGCTGATGCCGTGGATTGTCTGCAACGCGGCCGTATAGCGCGGCGCCGTGAGACTGCGACCATATTCGATGTTCGCGCGTGTGTTCGACTCGACATCGCCCGCACCGAGTTCGCGGCCAAGCGCGGCGAGGCGTGTATCCACCGCATTGGCGACGTTTGCCGCCACCACCACACCGGTCGCCATCCGAAATGCATCCCGGTCGAATTCCGGCGATGCATCTTCGACACGATGACCAAGCGACTCACACAGCTTTGCCGCGTGCCGGGCGGCATCGATGCAGTCCGGATGCGTCGGCATACCCGTCAGCGCTTGCAGGTCGAGTGCAATCCGCAACGGGCGCGGCGCCACCGCGGACTGCCCCAGGAACGAACCCTCGAAGGATGGTGCGCAATAGGGGTCACCTGGTGCTGATCCGTGAGTCGCATCGAGAAACGCGGCGCTGTCGCGCACCGAACGTGAAACGACGTGCCCGGTCGACATACCACCCCAGCCCTCACCCACATCGGGACCCTGCGGATTACGCGCACGGGTTGGCTTGAGTCCGACGAGGCCGCAGCAGGACGCCGGGATGCGGATCGAACCACCACCATCGGTCGCATGTGCGGCCGGAATGACGCCGGCGGCCACCGCCGCCGCGGCACCTCCACTCGAACCGCCAGTGGTCCTGTCCAGCCGCCACGGATTGCGACAGGCACCGAACAACACCGATTCCGTGGTCACATTCAAGCCGAACTCGGGTGTGTTCGTCTTGCCGAACAGCACCAGGCCCGCGGCACGGTACCGCGCAACGATCTCTGCGTCGTGATCCGGCACCATGTCGGCGAACAGCCGGCTGCCCGAGGTACACGGAATGCCCTTCAGGTAGGTGATGTCTTTGATCAGAAACGGCACACCTGCAAGCGGTGTATCCGGCAGCGCCTGTTGCACCCGGGCGCGCGCTGCGTCGTAGCACGTCGCCACCACCGCATTGAGCCGGGGATTCACCGCTTCGGTCCGCGTAACGGCTTCTTCGAGCACCTCGGCGGCGCTCACGTCACCGCGGCGGATCAGCTCCGCCAGCCTCAGTGCATCGTATCGGTGGTAGTCGGGTATGCCGGTCATGTCGCCCTCGGCACGCGACCGCGCGCGCTATCGTTTGGATTTCGAGCTTGGTCCCAGTACCAATTGCTTACGATTACCCAAGCCGTCCTGACCGCTGACGCCGGACGGAATCCGCTGGATTTTCTTGCCGGATTTCAAGAACGCGGCAACGTCCTTCTCGATCTGTTTGCGCGCCTCCGGGGAAGACGGGGTCTTTGGCTTGATCGCCATGCAGGTTTCTCGTGGCTGGAATGACAGAAGAGTATATCGGGGTTCAGCCCCCAAATGCCCGCTTTGTGCCCGGACGCTTTCAGGCACCGACCACCGCGCGCGGTGGCGGTAGACTCCCTTCCATCCACGAACGTCGGAGGAATATGGATGACATTGAAGCGCCCGAACTGGGCACGAGGGCAGCGCGTGACGCTCGAACACACCTCTACGGTGCTGTCCGACAACCCGTTGGGCGATCCGCACGTGCGCAACCTCGACGTCTGGCTGCCGCCGCAATACCACGCCGCGCGCTTCCCACACCGTCGCTTTCCGGTGTTGTTCGACCTCGTTGGCTACTCCGGCTCCGGGTTTTCCCACACCAACTGGCGCAACTTCGACGAGAACGTGCCGGAGCGTTGCGCGCGCCTGCTGCATCAACGTCGGATTGGACCGTGCATCATCGTCTTCCCTGATTGCTTCAATGCACTGGGCGGCAATCAGTACATCAACTCCTCGGCGATCGGCCGTTATGCGGACTACTTGATACGCGAACTGATCCCGTTCATCGATCGTGAGTTCCGCACTCTGGCGAGCCGTGACCATCGCGGTTGCTTCGGCAAATCATCTGGCGGCTACGGCGCGATCGTGCACGGTATGAAATACGCCAAATACTGGGGGGCAGTCGCCGATCATTCCGGCGACGCCGATTTCAACTTCGTCTATCGCAGCGAATGGCCCCATACCCTCGATGAACTTGCCAAGCACCGATTGCCGCCGCGAACCACCGGCGCATACGACGTCGTCAGCGCAACGGCAAATCTGGTCGACGGCATGGATGACGGTCGCGTCAAACGGTTCCTCGAGCATGTCTGGACGAAGGAGAAGCTCACCGAATCGGAATCCATGACACTGATGATGGTGTGCATGGCGGCGACGTACGATCCTGATCCAGACGCACCCAACGGCTTCAGCCTGCCGTTCAACCTGGAGACCGGTGCGCCATTGCCAGCCCGTTGGCGCGCATGGCTACGCCACGATCCGATACACATGGTGGCACGCCACCGCGACGCGCTGCGATCGCTACATGGCATCTTCATCGACTGCGGTTGGCGCGATCAGTTTCACATTCATTACGGATGCCGCGCATTGTCCGCCGCGTTGCAAGCACACGGTATCGCGCATACTTACGAGGAATTCGACGATACCCACTCGAGCATCGACTACCGGATGGATGTGAGCCTGCCTTTTCTGTATCGAGCGTTGAAACCGTGATCGATACTCATGTCGCATAAAGCGTAACAGGCGTCCAGCCGCTGTCGAATTCCTGCGTGTTGCGCCACACGCGGCGGCCGTCTGGTTCAAGCATCCGCCGCTCGGCTACTCGATGCAGCGCCAAATCAGCGTCGAATTCGAATGCGGTGACACTACCCTCGTCGAAGTCGACAATCGATACGCCGGGGCGATGAACCCCTTTCAGTGTGCCCGCGTTCAGCAACGTCAAACGATCGAAGTTGATAATCACGCGGTAGTGCAGATGACCATTGACGACGAACCGCGTTTCGCCCCCAGCGATCAGCTCGTCGAGCTCCGGGCTACGTTCAATCGGCATACGCTCCGAGCCGGGCCACACCTTGCGCAAATCGTTCACACCCACGCCGTGACACAACAGTGCCGTACCGAGCGGCGTTTCAATACGGCGCATCCTTGGCAAGGCGGTGAGGTATTCGCGACTCCCTCGCGAGACGTGAGAAAGCTGATGCGCGTCAGGGACATTGCGCATACGGTCGGCAAGCAGCCAACGGTCGTGATTACCGGCAACGCACAGGACGTCTGCCGCTGCCAACAGTTCGCAGCATGCATCGATGCTGCCACTGCCGTCGGCGAGGTCTCCGGTGCAACAGATCCCATCGATGCGTTGCCTGAACAGATGATTCAAAGCAGCTTCGAGCCGGCGATGCTCAGCGTGCACATCACCGATCAATCCGAGCCGCCGCAGCCCCATCAGCCGGTGCCACCGTGCACGTAGCCCGTCTGCGCACACGACCGCGCATTGGGTTGGACGCTAGAACGCGTCAATTCCGCCTTCAGCGCAGCAATCAGGTAGTTCGTCATCGAGAACGCCCGGCGAACATTGGATTAGAACGAGTCTACCCGTCGACGCACAAAAACTCTCGAAGGCTCCGTCTGCAGCGCTTCAGTTCGACGCCTTCAGTGCGGCGAAAGCGAGGGCATGGTGCGTGCACGCAGCGACCACTCCGCGTGCTCCGACGCCGCCATCAGTGCAGCCGCCTGGCCCGGCCAGTCATCGCGCTCGACGCGTCCGTGAAACGTCGGCAAGTGCGCCTCGACCCACGTGATTTCGGCGGCAGAGAGCCCCGCGAGCTGACCGAACTGGTAGATGCCGAGCTTGTTGAGCCCCCTTTCGAAGCCGTCGCCGATACCACGAATCTGCTGCAGTTCGTCCACGCGCTCGGGCGGCAGCTCGAACAATCCGCTCGGTTTCGACATTGCGAGTTCGGCATCGCTGCCATCCGGCTCCGGTTCGCGCTGTGCGATTGCCTTCAGCTCCCGCACCTGTGACGCGAGCCGTTCTTCGCTGGCACGCGCGTCATCGAGTTGCTGCTTCAGAACCACCAGCGACTTCTCGTTCAGTTCGCTCGACTTCACGGCCGCGTCCAGATCACGTTCATATTCTTCGACGGTCTTCGTCAATTCGCGGTTCTTCTCGATCTGCGCAACGAGGCGCTGCTCGATATGATCGGCGCGCCGGCCGGTCGACTCTGGGGGCACAACCGGCGCGGGCGGTTGATCGGAGAACTTGCGCTCGAGCATCGCGATACGTTCGCCACGTTGCTTCAGCGTTGTCTGCAGCGACTCGTTCTGAGTCGTCATCGCGCTGAGTTGTGCGGCCAGTGTTTCGATCTGCCCGTTGCGTTCGAACAAGGCCGCGTCGCGTTGCTTGAGCAGCAACTCGAGCGGCGCGACGCGCGTGTGGAGGTCTCTCACTTGCTCGCGCAGTTCAACGAGTTCCGTGGTCTGTTCCTCGAGATCTGCTGCGACTTGCGCGCTCGAAGCGCGTTCGGCGTCGAGCGCCTGCTCGCGAGCGGCTCGTTCGGACTGAAGTTCGCCCAGTTGCCGTTCGAGCACGGTGCGCTCGGTATCCGATTCTACGAGATCCAACTGCGCCGCCGACAATGTTTGCCGCAATGCCTCCAGGTTGGTCGCCGCTTCGGCACGCTGGCGCTGCTCGGCGTCGATACGCTGTTCCAATGCCGCGCGCTGTTCGTCCGCTTGCGCAATCCGCGCTTCCAGCGCGCCGCACGCGTCGGCCGATTCGCGGCGCATTTTGGCGAGCTCTCGCTCCAGGGCAGTGCGTTCACTCTCAACGGCGGCGCTGCGTGAATCCGATGCGTCGAGTTGCGCCTCCATCGCAGTCAGCCGTTGCGTGAGGGCCACCTGCCGCAATTCCTGCTCGGCTTGCGCGGCGTCACGGCGCCGCGCCTCCTCGGCGGCCGTTGCAGCGGCTTCGGCATTGCGCGCGCGCTGCGCGTCGAG
Organism: uncultured Gammaproteobacteria bacterium; assembly: GCA_963812255.1. Lineage (GTDB taxonomy): Bacteria > Pseudomonadota > Gammaproteobacteria > Pseudomonadales > Azotimanducaceae > DATJGR01. The sequence goes on from CAWEUM010000005.1 coordinate 2,026,340, forward strand.
CTCTTGCTCCAACGCGACGACTCGGGCCGCCTGCGCATCGCGCTCAGCGGCGACGCGCTCGAGCTCCGCATGGTGGCTGTCGACCTCTTCGCGCTCAAGTCGCAGTGCAGTTGCGAACTTTGCCGCATGCTGGGCCGAAGCGGCGTGCAGTTCCTCCGTCGCGACACGCTGTCGTTCGAGCTCCGCCTCGAGTGTCGCAACGCGGCGCCCGCGTTCGTCGGCCAATTGCGATTGCGCGGAGCGATCAGCGGCCAACGCGGTGAGCTGCATCGACAGATCGGCGATTCGGGCTTCGTTGCTTTGCGATGCCGTCAACAGCGACTCGTTCGTCGCGCGCTGTTGCTCGAGTTCGGCTTGACGCTCAGCTGCCTCGGACGCGTTCGCGGACAGTGCCGCATCGAGTTCTGCAAGCCGTGCGTCCCGTTCGGCGATCAGCGCATCTCGTTCGGCGATCAACGCATCTCGGCCAGCAATCCCGGTCTCCCGCTGCGCAAGCAGCGTGTCCTTTTGCAAGAGCAGCGCGGTCTTGTCTGCGAGTGCCGCATCGTGCTGCGCAAGGGCCGCGTCGCGCGTCTTGATCGTCGCGACCAGCTTCGGAACGCGGGCCTGCCATTTCGCCGCCTCAGCGCTGATGCGCAGCATCTCGGTCTCGCGCGCGCTCAGATCCGCAGCAATGGCGTCGCGCTGCGCGGCCGCTTCGTCCACGCGCACCTTCTGTTCGGCAATTCGTCGTTCGCGCGCCGCAATATCGGAAGTCAGCGTTTCGATCTTCAGGCGCAGGTCTGCTTCAGTCTCGGTCACCGGCGCAACCGGCAGCGCGATGAATGCCGGAACCGCAGGTGCCGCCTCACCAGCCGTTTTCAACGCACGGATTTCGCCCCGCGCCACTTGCAACTCGCGGTCCTTTGCGAGTACTTCGATGTCCTTGCGTTTGGCGGCCGCTTCCAGCGTTGGAACCTTGGCCTTCCACTCCGTCAACTCGACAAACAGCGCGGCGATGCGCTGATCCTTGTGACGAACGTTGGTTTCCAGCGATGGGATCGATGTCTGTGCTTCGACGAGCGTCTTCATCAGCGCGGCCTCGCGGCTCTTCGCCTGGATGCGACGCAACATCCAGCCGCTCAGGAAGCTCGAGCATCCAAGGATCAATAGCGCCACAATCTGGGCGAGCGAGAACGTCAAGGCCGCCCCCCATTTTCATGCGACGACGTGAAACAATGGCCGTGCTGAGATATACGCATCGCAGTCCCTGTCGCAGTCCCAGTGCATCGACGGTGCGGGGGGATTCTTCAATGCCCCGCTAGCGCCCCGAACAGACGACGCCGCTGCAATCCTCACCATTTCGCGGCACAAATTCGGTTAGGCAGGTCTCATCGCGACATCTCAATTCTATGGCATACGGGTGGCCGGCGCGGGGGCGGACGCGCGCGTGTAGTATTGCCCCGCTGGGAGACTCCGTCCGGCGGGAAGCGAGGTGGCGATGCAGCTAAGGGTCGCGGTCATGGGTGGCGGCTCGTGGGGGACGACGATCGCATCAATGGTGTCGCGCAATACGCCCACCGTTCTATGGGCGCGCGATCCGACAACCGTCGCCGAAATCAACGGGCAGCATACGAATCAGCGCTACCTCGGCGATGCGCGCCTATCCGCACGACTATCGGCCACAGCTGATCTGGAGGAAGCCGTTCGCGACGCCGACGTGATCGTAATGGGTATACCTTCACACGCCTTTCGGGCGACCTTGACCGACGTCGGATGCTGCATACGCCCATGGGTTCCAGTCATCAGTCTCACCAAAGGCCTGGAAGCCGGCAGTCAGGCGCGCATGACCCAAATCATCACCGAGGTGCTGCCGGGCCATCCGCCCGGCGTGCTCACCGGGCCAAACCTTGCGCGTGAAATCATGGCTGGCGATGCGGCCGCCAGCGTATTGGCGATGGACGACGACACCATCGTGCGTCGCCTCAAGGAGCTGTTTCGGTCCGGTTTGTTCCGTGTCTACACCAATACCGACGTCATCGGCTGCGAACTCGGCGGCGTGCTGAAAAACGTCGTTGCGATCGCCGCCGGCATGGGCGACGGACTGGGCGCCGGCGACAATACGCGTGCAGCCGTGATTACCCGCGGCCTCGCCGAAATCACGCGGCTCGGTACCGCGCTAGGCGGCAGAACCGACACCTTCGCGGGGCTCGCCGGCATGGGCGATCTGGTGGCAACCTGCACCAGCGTTCACAGCCGCAATCGATTTGTCGGAGAGCAACTCGGCAAGGGTCTGCACCTGGATGAAATCGTCAGAAAGATGCACATGGTCGCAGAGGGCGTGAAGAGCGTACCCGCGGTCATCGCGCTGGCGGACGCCCATGCCGTCGAGATGCCGATCGCACGCGAGGTGTACCGCGTGGTGCACGAGGGCGGTACCCCGCGTCAGGCGTTTAGAGGGCTGATCAGGCGCCAATCCGGCGACGAATCTGAGCCCGGCTGACTCGGCCGTTGCAGTATGACTCCGCTGCGCGTCACGCCCGAAGGGTGTTCAGCGCCGCATCGAGCGTCTCTCGCACCTTGTAAACGAGTTCGTCGATCTGCTCCGTCGTGATGATCAGCGGCGGCGCGATGATCATAGACTCGTTGACGTGGCGCATCACGACGCCATGCGCAACCGCCAGGTCGCGGCAGATCTCGCCAGCGCGTCCCTTGGGCTGGTAGCGCGCCTTAGTTACTTTGTCGGCAACCAATTCAATCGCGCCGAGCAAGCCCAGTGTGCGCGCTTCACCGACCAACGGATGGTCCTCGAGCTCCTTCCAGCGCTTCGCGAGATGCGGTGCTGCGACATCGTGAACGTGTTCAACGACGCGCTCGTCACGCAGTAGCTCGATGTTGCGCACGGCGACCGCGGCGCATGTCGGATGTCCCGAGTAGGTAAAGCCGTGATTGAAGTCGCCGCCATCCGCGAGCACCTTCGCGACGCGGTCCGCAACCATCACCCCGCCGATCGGCAGATAGCCCGACGACATGCCCTTGGCCATCACCAACAGGTCGGGTTCGAGACCGTAATATTCCGACGCAAACCAATGCCCTGTGCGACCGAATCCGGTGATCACTTCATCGACGACGAGCAGGATCGAATACTTCGCGCAGATGCGACGAACCTCCGGCCAATAGCTGGCCGGTGGAATGATGACACCGCCCGCGCCTTGAATCGGCTCGCCTATGAACGCGGCAACCCGGTCGGCACCGACTGACTCGATCCGTCGTTCGAGATCGCGGGCGCACTCGAGACCGAATTCCTCGGCGGACAGATTGCCCCGATAGTCGAAGTAATACGGCTGCGCGATGTGCTCGACGCCGGGGATCGGCAGACCGCCCTGTTCGTGCATGTAGGCCATGCCGCCGAGGCTCGCACCACCCATCGTGCTGCCGTGATAAGCATTCTGGCGGCTGATGATGACGGTTCGCCCGGGTCGACCTGCGAGTTTCCAATAGTGGCGCACCATCCGAATGACGGTGTCGTTCGCTTCCGAACCGGAGCTTGTCAAAAAGACATGGTTGAGCTGAGGCGGCGTAACCTCGGCGAGCAATTCGGTCAAGCGAATCGCTGGCGGATGCGCGCACTGAAAGAAGCTGTTGTAAAACGGCAGCTCACCCATCTGCCGACTGGCGGCATCGATCAGTTCCCGGCGTCCATAGCCTAGGTTGACGCACCAAAGGCCCGACATACCATCGAGCAATTTGTGACCGGAGGCATCGTAGATATAGATGCCCTCGCCGCGCGTAATGACACGCGTGCCCTTCGCGGCGAGGGCCTTACTGTCGCTAAACGGGTGCAGGTAGTGCGCCGCGTCGGCGCGCTGCCAGTCTTCTAACGAGCGGTGTTCAATCGATTGTTCTATCGCCACTGTATGACTCCGTCAGACGTTCAAGAGCAAATGTTCCCGCTCCCAAGGGCTGATGACCTGGAAGTAGGTTTCATGCTCGACGCGCTTGATCGCGCAATACAATTTGACGAAGTCGTGGCCGAGGATGTCGTGCAGCGGCGTGCACGCTTCCATGAGATCGAGTGCCGCAAACAGGTCGCGTGCGAAGCTCTGCTCCGAGCGATAGGCGCTGCCCGTGGTCGGTTCGGTCGGCGTCAAACTCTCAACCATGCCCATATAGCCGCACGCCAACGACGCCGCGATGGCGAGGTACGGATTCACGTCGGCGCCGGGAATGCGATTCTCGATCCGTCGGTTCTCCGGATTGGCATTCGGCACGCGCAAACCCACGGTGCGGTTGTCGTAACCCCATTTCACGTTGATCGGCGCTGCCAGATGACGCGTAAAGCGTCGATACGAATTCACGTACGGGCCGAAGATAACCAGCGCATTCGGAACATAACGCTGCAATCCGCCGATGAATGACCGGAACAGCGGGCTATCCGCTCCATCCGGCATGACGAACAGATTCTGACCCGTCTGCGCGTCGATGATGCTCTGATGCAGGTGCAATGCGCTGCCGGGCTCGCCGCCCATCGGCTTGGCCATGAACGTCGCGTACATGCCATGCTTGAACGCCGCTTCTCGCGCGATTCGCTTGAACAGGAACACCTGGTCCGCGAGTTCCAGCGGATCGCCATGCAGGAAATTGACCTCGAGTTGGCCGGCGCCGTCTTCATGCGACAGCGAATCGGCATCGACCTCCATCGCCTCGCAATAGTCGTAGATATCCTCGATGACCGGATCGAACTCGTTGACCGCATCGATGCTGTACGAGCGGCCGGCTCCTTCTTTGCGGCCAGCCCGCCCGACAGGCGCTTCCAGCGGATAGTCGGGATCTTTGTTCTGCTGGACGAGGTAGAACTCCACCTCCGGCGCAATGATCGGCTTCCAGGCCTTGTCCGCATACATTTTCAGGATGCGTTTGAGCACCTGTCGCGGCGCGTGGTCCAGCGGCACCATGTCCTGGCGATAGCAGTCGACGATGACGCTCGCCGTCGGCTCGCTTGCCCACGGCACCGAGCGCATCGTTGCGAAATCCGGAACCAGCAGCAGATCAGGATCGATCTCGAAGCGGTCACCTTCGACCGCTCCGTAGTCGCCGGTAATACCCTGAATGAAGATCGATTCCGGGATCCGCAGATTATGTTTGAGGAATTTCTTTGCCGGAAAGAACTTGCCGCGGGCGACACCGGCAATGTCGGGAACGATCGCCTCGACTTCGTCGATCTTGTGCTCGAGCAGCCATTTCTGGGCGTCGCTAGACATAACGTGCCAACAGTTCAGGTAGACCACAGCAGTCTACAGGGGAACGGCATTGACCCCAACGAGGCCCACCGCAACACTTCCCGCTGGCCAACGAGAACGCTAGATGGATCCGAATTCGTACTATGCGGCGACGGCCCGTTCATTGCCGGAACAGGCGCCACTCGGCGCTGAGTCGGTGCGGGCCGACGTGTGCATCATAGGCGCAGGCTTCACCGGACTGTCCGCGGCTCTGCATCTGGCGCGCGCGGGTCGAAGTGTCGTGGTGCTGGAGTGCCAACGTATCGGCTGGGGTGCATCTGGACGCAACGGCGGGCAACTCTATGGCGGCCAGCGCCAAGACGTCGACTGGTTGGAGGCTCGGCTCGGTCCTGACCGCGCACGTCGATTGTGGGAACTCGGCGAGGCGGCAAAGCGCCTCGTCAAGCAGTTGATCGCGGATCTCGAGATCGACTGCGATCTGGCCCCGGGGATCGCCGCGGTTGCTCACAAGCCGCGCTATGTTGCGCAATACCACGCGCTCGCCGACAAACTGATATCTCGATACGGGCGCCAGTCGATCGAAAAGCTTGATGCGCGCCAGGTCCGTAGTCTGCTTGGCACCGATGCGTACTACGGCGGCTACGTCGACTGGGACGCTGCACACCTGCACCCGCTCAATCTCGCACTGGGCATTGCGCGCCGCTGCATCGAACTTGGCGTACGCATTTACGAAGACACCCGCGCAGTCAGCTTCACCGATGAAGGCGTTGTTACCGTGCGCACCGCCGCCGATGGCACAGCGACCAGTGAGCACCTGATCCTGGCCGCCAATGGACATCTCGACAACCTGGCCCCGAAGCTGGCGGGCAGGATCATGCCGATCAACAACTTCATCATCGCAACCGAACCGCTCGATGAAAGCACGGCAAACCAAATCAATCCGCGGCGCATTGCAGCAGGCGACTCACGCTTCGTCATCAACTACTTTCGTATGTCGGGTGACCGACGCTTGCTGTTCGGCGGCGGTGAGAACTACCGTCGTCATTTTCCGCGAGACATCGCCGGATTCGTCAGACCATACATGCTGAAGATCTACCCGCAACTCGAACGAACGCGGATCGACTACGCGTGGGGAGGAACCCTGGCGATTACGCTGAACCGAATGCCTCATTTCGGTCGGTTGAGTCCGAAGGTGTATTTCGCGCACGGCTACTCCGGTCAGGGTGTTGCGTTGGCGCATCTCGCCGGGCAGTTACTCGCCGAAACGATCGGAGGCGATCCAGAACGCCTTGAGGCGTTCGCGATTCTGCCGACGAGACGATTCCCGGGCGGACGCTGGCTGCGCTGGCCGGGAATGGTGCTGGGTATGCTCTACTTCGCAATGCGGGATCGGCTCTGATCAGCATGTGCGGACCCGACTACACTATTGCACAGGCGCTTTCGGTCCCCGCCTCGCAATCGCGATCGACGCAATGATGCCGACGCTGATCGCAGCGATGAACAGCGTCGCCAACGCATTGATTTCCGGCGACAGTCCACGTCGAACCATGGAAAACACGACCATTGGCAGCGTGTTCGAGCCAGGGCCGGAAACGAAGCTCGAGATAACCAGGTCGTCCAACGACATCGTGAAGGCGAGCAACCAGCCACTGATCAGCGCCGGCGCAATCAGCGGCAGCGTGATGAGGAGGTAGACCCGCCACGGTGGCGCGCCGAGATCAAGCGCCGCCTCCTCGAGCGAACGATCGAACGTCGACAGTCGTGCCTGCACGAGCACAGCGACGAACGCGAGCGAGAACGTGATGTGGGCGATCGTGATCGTCGTGATGCCACGCTCGGCGGGCCAGCCAAACAGCGATTCCGATGCGACGAACAACAGCAGCAGCGACAACCCGGTGATCACTTCGGGCATCACCAGCGGCGCTGCGACTAATCCGGTGAAGACCGTGCGGCCGCGAAATTTCGTGTAGCGCACCAGTGCGAACGCGGCCAGGGCGCCGAGAACGACCGACACGGTCGCGTTCATCGTCGCGATCCGCAGACTCAGATAAGCCGCATCGATGATCTGATGATCTTCGAGCAACGCACCGTACCAATGGGTCGAGAAACCCTTCCAGACCGTCACCCTCGGGCTTGCGTTGAACGAATAGACGACGAGCGCAACGATCGGCAGATACAGAAACGCGAACGCCAATGCGACCGTGGTGTAGAGACGTACCCTCATCGTCCTTCGGCCCGCGCCTGATATCTCTGAAACAAGACGATCGGCACGACCAGGAAAACGAGCATCGCGATCGCAACCGCGCTCGCCACCGGCCAATCGCGATTCGCGAAGAACTCGTTCCATAGAACGCGCCCGATCATGGCCGCATTCGGCCCGCCGAGCATTTCGGGGATGACGAACTCACCTACTGCCGGGATGAACACCAGGCCGCAACCGGCGATGATCCCCGGCAACGACAGCGGTAACGTCACCGCAACGAACACACGCCATGGTGGTGCCCCGAGATCCGCTGCCGCTTCGTTGAGCGTCAGGTCGAGCCGCTCGAGCGCCGCGTACAGCGGCAGCACCATGAACGGCAGATACGAGTAGACGATGCCGAGATAAATCGCGAAGTCGGTGTACAGAATCTGAACGGGTTTGTCGACGATGCCAAAATACATCAGCAGCGCATTCAATGGACCGTTGCCCTGCAACAGCACTTTCCAGGCGTACACGCGGATCAGGAACGACGTCCAGAACGGCAGAATCACCATCATCAGCATCGTGTTGCGCCATGTCGGCGACGCCCGTGCGATGCCGTACGACATCGGGTAGCCAATCAGCAACGCGATCAAGGTCGAGACGAACGCGGTTTTGACCGACTTCAGATACGCATCTTTGTAAAAGGGATCTTCCACCAGAAACGCGTAGTTTTCGGCATTTGCTTTCACCTCGACCTGACCGTCCGCGTTGGTCTCCCACAGCGGTCCGTATGGTGGCTGCGCAAGCACCGGCTCCGACAGAGAGATCTTCAGCACCAGGATGAACGGAACCAGGAAGAACAGCGTCAGCCAGGCATAAGGCGCACCGACCACGAACCGTCGACCCCACGAGGCGCGATCGCCGTTAGCCAACTACCAGCACTCCGCTCTCTGGCGCCCACGACAGCCAGACCGATTCGCCCCATTGGTAGGCGAGCGACAAGTCGCGAGAGTGATTCGGTTGTACGACCTGAACCGTGCGCCCGGCATCGGTACGAATCCGAAAGATGCACGAAGCGCCTAGATAACCGATTTCGTGCACCACACCGTGCAGACGATTCTCTGCATCTGCCCCGGGATCATCGCGCCAGATCTGCAGCTTCTCCGGTCGCAGCGCCACGGCGCACAGGCTACCCGCCGGCAGAGATTGCGCATGGCGCACCGTGACGCCACCCGGAACATCGGCGACCTCGAGCGTTACGATGCCGTCAGCCTGACGCGCCACGCGGCCTTCGAAAAGATTGACCGAGCCGACGAAGTCCGCCACAAACCGATTCGCCGGCGCTTCGTAGACCTCGCGCGGCGTACCCGTCTGCACGATCTTGCCGGCGTTCATCACACCGATGCGAGTCGCGAGCGTCATCGCCTCTTCCTGGTCGTGGGTGACCACGATGAACGTAATTCCCACCTCGTCCTGAATGCGCATCAGCTCGAACTGCGTCTGTTCGCGCAGGCGCTTGTCGAGCGCGGCGAGCGGTTCGTCCAACAATAGGACTCGGGGGCGTTTCACCAGTGCGCGAGCGAGCGCGACCCGTTGGCGCTGACCGCCCGATAGTTGATCGGGACGACGTTTGATCAAACTCTCCATTTCCACCAGCTTCAGCGCGGCGACGACGCGCTCGCGAATCGCGTCCCTGGGCAGACCTTCCTGGCGTAGGCCAAAGCCGACGTTGCGCTCGACGTTCATATGCGGAAACAGCGCATACGACTGAAACATCATGTTGATGGGACGCCGGTGTGGCGGGACGTCGGTCACATCTTCTCCGGCGATCGACATCCGGCCCGAGGTCGGACGTTCGAAGCCGGCCAGCAGTCTCAGCAGCGTCGTTTTCCCGCTGCCGGATCCGCCGAGCAGCGCGAAACATTCGCCTTCGGAAATGTCGATCGAAACGTCATCGACGGCGACCACATCACCGAAACGCTTGGTGACATGGTCGAACCGCACCAGCGGTTCGCCCGTCAGTCGCCCGCTTTGGCTTGAGTCCATGCCCGATTGCGCATCCGAACGAATCGCTGGGATTTGGGACCGATCGCCACCAGCCGTGCCATGACGTCGGCCGGCGGGTAGACGATCGGATTATCACGAATCACCGGATTCAACAGCGGCCATGATGCTTTGTTCGGATTGGCGTACCAGATCGCGTCGGAAATCCCGGCAACGACCGCTGGGTCGAGGATGTGATCGATCCACTTCGCGGCGGCATCGGGATGCGGCGCATCCTTCGGAATCGCCATGATGTCGAACCAGATGATCGCGCCCTCCTTCGGAATGCGATAGTCGATGTGCACGCCTTTTCGCGCGTTGCGGGTGGCCTGAAAGACGTCGCCCGACCAACCCAGCGCCAGACAGATCTCCCCGTTGGCGAGATCGTCTACATAGCTCGTCGAATGGAAGTAGCGCACGAACGGCTGGATCTTTTTGATGACGTCGATCGCTGCTTTCAAATCGTCCGGGTTTTCGGAGTCCGGATCGCGTCCGAGGTAGATCAACGCCGACTGAACAACCTCATCTCCGGCGTCGAGCATCGAGATGCCGCAGTCTTTGAACTTCGACGCAACCACAGGGTCGAAGACCATCTTCCAGCTATCGAGCGGCGCATCCGGCATGCGCGCCTTGATCGCATCGACGTTGAACGCGACACCGGTGGTTCCCCACATGTATGGCACACCATAGACGTTGCCGGGATCGACCCTCGCGATGCGTTTCATCAGCACCGGATCGAGATTGGCGTAGTCTTTTAGCTTGTCCTTGGGGATCGGCTGGTACAGCCCGCCTTTGACCTGCATGCCAAAGAAACTTGCAGAGGGAACGACCACGTCGTAGCCGGAGTTTCCGGCGAGCAACTTGCCCTCGAGCAGGTCATTGGAATCCATCACATCGTAGTTGACGGTAATGCCCGTCTCCTTTTCGAAAGATGGAATCGCCTTCGAATCGATGTAGTTCGTCCAACTGAACACGTTCACCACACCGCCTGTGGCCGCGATGAGCGGCCACGACAGCATCACCGCCCCCGCCAGCAGACAGCGGCGTACCGACAACAAGCACCAGATGATCGCGCTCCTTCGTTGAGTGGTTGGATGATGCGACGCGAAGCGAGTATGTGTCCTATGATCCAACAGGGTCGCGCTCATCACTGGAAATGTTAGCTTTTTTTAGAGGCCAATGACATGCGTGAAACCGGCGACGATAAGGCGCTCGGAATGTCGGCGTCGATCACGCGTCGCGATTTCTTAGGTGGAATGTTGGTCACCGGCGCGACGCTCGGAGGCCCGAAGGGCGCCGCCGCGGCCGAGTACTATCCGCCGGCGCTGACGGGGCTCCGCGGCAGCCACGTCGGATCGTTCGAAGCCGCACATGCGCTGGCGCGCGAACACGGGCACTTCTCGACCCAGGCACCCGTGATCGATTCGGAGTATGACCTCGTCGTCGTTGGCGGCGGCATCTCTGGACTCTCCGCCGCGTTCTTCTTTCGGGAGAAGACTCCGCACGCACGAATTCTGGTACTGGAGAATCACGACGATTTCGGCGGGCACGCCAAGCGCAACGAATTCGATGTATTGGGTCGCAAACTGATCGGCTACGGCGGGAGCCAGTCGATCGACGGGCCAGCTCACTATAGCCAGGTCGCCAAAGACCTGCTGGAGGCACTCGGCATCGATACGCAACGGTTCTACGCCGCATTCGATCGGAAGCTTTACTCTGGGCTGGGTCTGTCGCGCGGCGTTCACTTCACGTCCGGGGTATTTACCCGCAATGCGATCCTGCCGATTCAATTGTCAGACGGCAAACCGTCGGCAGTTGCTCTTGCGCAAATGCCGATGACGCCCAACGGCCTCGCCGACCTGAAGCGCCTGTACTCGAAGACCGATTTTCTGCCTGGCCAAACGACACAACAGCGCGTGGAATTCCTGCGACGCACCTCTTATCTCGACTACATCCGCAGTACCGTCGGCGTCGGTGACGAAACCGCGACCCTGCTGAAGAACATTCCAAATGGATTCTGGGGCCTGAACTACGACGCGCTTTCCGCGCTGGAAGGTTATCGCCTCGGTCAGCCGGGATTCACCGGATTGCCGTTCGAGGCGGTGGACGCTCCCTATCCCGACGACGAGCCGTACATATTTCATTTTCCCGACGGCAACGCCGGCATCGCCCGCTCGCTGGTGCGGAAGCTGATTCCCGCCGTTGCGCCAGGACACACGATGGAGGACATCGTCACCGCGCATTTCGACTATGCGCGGCTGGACGAGACGGGTTCACCGGTCCGGATTCGTCTCAACAGTACCGCACTGCGCGTGCGACCCAGTGATGCTGGCGTCGTCGTGACCTACGCGCGCGGCGGCGCGCTCGAACGGATTCGCGCTCGCCAATGCGTGCTGGCGTGCTACAACGTGATGATTCCGTACCTGCTTCCCGAGTTGCCCCCGGCACAACGCGAAGCATTGGCTGAAGCGATCAAAACACCGCTGGTGTACACGAACGTGGTGCTGCGCAATTGGCGTGCATTCGTATCTGCGGGCGTACACCAGTTCTATAGTCCGACGGGATACTACTCATCCGGCATGCTCGACTTTCCCGTGTCGCTTGGGGCCTACCACTTCCCGCGGTCCCCTGACGATCCGATTGTGGTGCATCTGTCGCGCGCCCCGGTCCCGGGGGACGGCAGACGCGATGTGGATCAGTTTCGCGCCGGACGTTACGAGTTGCTGGGCGCGAGCTTCGCACAGCTCGAGCGCGAAACGCGGCGTCAAATGGTCGACATGCTGGCCAACCATGGATTCGATCCGGCGCGCGACATCGTCGGCCTGACGATCAATCGCTGGCCGCATGGTTACGCGCGCGAGTTCAACGAACTGTTCGATCCGCCCCCAGGCGTGGTGACGCCCGCGTGGATTCGAGCTCGAGCCCCTTACGGCCGCATCGCGATCGCCAATTCCGATGCGCAAGGCAAGGCCTACGCGAATGCGGCGATCGATGCGGGGTATCGCGCGGTGAACGACCTTTCATGAAGGGTCCCGCGACAAGTCGCCGCGCGCATCGCATCGGTTCAGCGCGAATAAACCGTCATTCCATCCAGTATCGTGCGCGTCACGGCGACCTCACCGATCTCCCGCGCCGGAATACTGAACAGATCGCGTTCGAGCACGACGAGGTCGGCGGCTTTGCCAATCTCGAGTGACCCGGTAAGCGTCTCCTGATGCATCAGGTACGCGCCATTGATCGTGTACGCGGCGAGCATATCGGGAAGCGTGACGCGCTCGGCCGGGTTCAGCACGCCAGCGATGCGCCCACTGGGGTCGCTGCGCGTGATCGCAGTTTCAATTGCCAGCAACGGATTCATCGATGACACCGGCCAGTCGCTTCCACCGACGATCCGCCCGCCCGCGCGCAGCACCGATTCGATCGGATACATTTGTTCAACGCGCGCCTGGCCGACCTGCGGCAGATTGACCTCGGTGATGTATTGATCGGGGAACGCCCAGAGCGCCTGAAAATTGGCTATGACGCCGAGTTGAGCAAACCGCGGACGATCGGAGGGATCGACCAATTGCAGGTGCGCGATGTGATGTCGGTTGTCCGACGGCCGATTGGCCTTTCGCGCCGCCGCCACTGCATCGAGCGCGACTCGAACCGCGCGATCGCCGATCGCATGCATGTGGACTTGAATGCCACGGCGATCGAGGTCGATCACGAGCGCCGCCAGCGCTTCCGGTCGGATTTTCAGATCGCCACGAAGACCCGGACGGTCTAGATAAGGTTGCAGCAATGCGGCCGTTTCACCTTCCAAAACGCCATCGACGAAGATCTTCACGGAGTCGGTGCGCAGTCTCGCGCTGCTGCCGCGATCTCCGGCATGCATCAGGGCATCCGCATTGGGGTCCGTCGCGACAATCGATGCGACGACGCGGGCGCTGAGTTCGCCGCTGCGCACGAGCGAGCGATAGGCGGCGAGTTCGTCCGAGCCGACCGCTGCTGCGACGAACGAGGTGATGCCGAAGCCATTCGCCATCTTCAAGGCACGCCGCAATCCTTCGCGGCGCGCCTGGGGTGTCAGCGGCGGAATGATGGCCCTTACGAGGTCCTGCGCAGATTCGCGAAGCGTGCCCGTGGCTTCGCCCTGGGCGTCGCGCTCGATGACGCCGTGACTGGGATTGGGCGTTTCACGCTCGATGCCCGCCAACTCCAACGCGCGAGAGTTGGCCCACGACGAATGTCCGTCCGCACCGCCCAGAAAGATCGGGCGCTCGGTGGAAATCGAATCCAGCAGACGCTTGTTCGGATTGGCCTGCGGAAACAGACTCAGATCCCAGCCGGCCCCGAGCAGCCATCCGGAACCCTGGGTGTCCCGGTTGCACGCACCCACCTTCGCTGTAATGGCGTCGATCGTCTCGAGATCGACCAGATTGCACTGCCCCAGTTCAACGCCGCCGGCCACCGGGTGAACATGCGAATCATGGAAGCCTGGTAACACCATCTGCCGTTTCAGATCGATATCGATCTTGCCGTCGTAGTGTCGACCGATCGCGTCGTCGCTGCCGATGGCAACGATGTGTCCGCCCACCACAGCAAGCGCCTGGGCTTTAGGATGCGCAGCATTCATGGTGTAGATCATCCCGTTGTGCAACACCAGATCGGCTGATTGGTGCTGTGGCGCGCAAGCCGCGCTCAGAATCACCAAGATGGCGAGATTTGCAAACCGCATGGAGCACCTCTGCGTGGTCGTTAACTCTACGTGGTCGTTAACAACACATTAGCAACCGCCGGAGTCGACGCGTAGCAGCCGGCCCCGGCCGCATACCCAGTCACAACGCGCTCAATGGGCGCATTTACACCACAGATCGCTTTGTGCTACTTGTAACGGCTGTTATCCGGAGTGAGCAATGGCACTACAGGTCGACACCACGAAGGTGAGCCCTCCGTCAACCCTATTGGCGCTGTCCGAGGGGTGGCGCGCATTTCTCGAAGCGTCAACGCTGATTCCCAGCATGCCTTTTCTGCGGAGCATGCCGCGGGGTGACGGACACCCAGTGTATCTGCTGCCGGGCTTCATGGCCGACAGCCAATCTACGGCGATGTTGCGTCGTTGGCTGAACAACCTCGGCTATGCTGCGATGCCCTGGGGATTCGGCCGCAACCTGGGTCCACGCGGGATACTGATGGAACGCCTCATCTTGACTGTCGGCGATATCGCGCGGGAACATGGCCGATCCGTTTCGCTGATCGGACAAAGCCTTGGCGGTGTGTTTGCTCGCGAAATCGCGAAAGTCATCCCCGAGCATATTCGTCAGGTCATCACGCTCGGCTCGCCGTTCAGACAGACCGAAACGAATGGTACTGCACCGGCCGTCATCCGTTTGTTCGAAATGACGACTGGCGAAAATGCCGATGAACTCAAACGTGACCTCGGCGATATCTCGCGACCCGCGCCGGTTGCCTCGACTGCGATCTACAGCCGTACCGACGGCATCGCAAACTGGAAAACGTGCATCGAGGAAGAAACCCCGCATACCGACAATGTCGAAGTTTATGCGAGCCATTGCGGCATGGGCTTCAATCCGGCGATTTACTATGTGATTGGCGATCGGCTGGCGCAACCGGCTGACAAATGGCGCAAATTCGCGCGCACCGGTGCGCGCAGCTTTGTCTATCCTGACGCGATCTACGCCGCGCGCGGCCTGCGAGCGCTCTAGCCCGAAACGTCGGCGCTGTCGGTCGGATTCTTCTTGCCTTCGCTCGGTTTCGATGCGTTCAGAATGCCGGAAAGCAGCTTCTGATACGCCTCCCAGGACTGAACTCCGCCCGTGATGATCGATCGGGTGATCCCCGAGATCAGATTGCTGTCCATGCCCTTTTCGACCTGCCGCGTAATCCGCTCGACTACCAGTGCCTGAATCGGCGAAAGGTCCGGCAGTCCGAACAGGCGGCGCAGTTCCTCCGGTGTCAGATCAAGATCGACCGATACCTTCATCGAATCTCCTCCACGTTTGCTGCGGGTGCGACGACCGCAAAAACTGCGCCGCTTTTCCGCATCGCGTCAAACCGTATACCATGGGTGCCAACTGGTCGCGATAGTAATCCTTAGGAGCATGCTGCGGTGCGGATCTTGAAGAAATATCCCAATCGAAGACTCTACGATACCCAGCAGAGCGAATACGTCACCCTCGACGGCGTCCGCAAGATGATCCTCGGTAAGGATCCCGTCAAAGTCCTAGACTCGAAGACCGGCAAAGACCTGACCCGATCGGTGCTGCTGCAGATCATTGCCGAGCAGGAAGCCGAAGGCCACGAACCTCTGCTCACCAACCGCGTGCTGGAACAGGTCGTACGGTTTTACGGCGACAGCATGCAGAACGTGCTCAGCCGGTACCTCGAGCAGAGCATCATGACCTTCCTCGAACAACAGGAACTCTATCAGCGACGCATGCGGGAAGTGTTGAACGCGAATCCTCTGAAGCTGATGCAGCGACTCGCCGACCAGAACATCACCTTCCTGCGCTCGCTGCTGCCGGTCGGCATCGGTCCGACGCAGACGGACGCCGATGTGCGCAAAGAGGTGGCTGAGGCGGTACCGAGTGCGCAACAGGATGCACCCAAGGCCGGCGAAGCAGGTTCCGAATGAGGCTACTGTAACCCGCGCGCTGCCGCCGATTCCGGACGATTGACCGAGATCCGCACGGCCAGCGGTCGGTGATCCGAGAGGTTGCAATCGAGCACGTCGCAGCTCCGAATCGTCAGGCTCGGCGTCACCAGAACATGGTCCAACGTCAGCGCCGGGCGCCAGCTGGGATACGTCGGCTTGGAGTTGGCGGCGGGCATCAGCGACGTATCGGCCAGAGGAGAGTCGAACAAAAGCCCGCTCAGATGGCTGTTCATGTCACCCATCACCACAACATGCGCGTCGTCTTTGATCAGCGACCGCACGTAGGACAGTTGTTGGTGCCTGGAGCGTTCGCCGAGCGACAGATGCAGCAAGACAACCAATACGTCCGCGCCGCTAAATCTAAAACGTGAAACGATCGCACCTCGACCCGCGAACGTGCCCGGCAATTTGTGGTCTTCCAACGCGGCGGGTTCGAGCCGCGACAGCAAACCGTTCCCGTGCTGCGCGATTGGGCCGAGATCACGATTGCGCTGCGCATACCAGTATGGGAAGTGGCCTCGATAGGCGAGATATTCCACCTGGTTGACGAAGCCGCTGCGCAGGCTTCCGGTATCGACTTCCTGCAGCGCAACGACGTCGTAGTCGGCCACGAGATCGCCAATCAGGCGCAGGTTGTCGGCGCGTGCTTCATGAGGCAGCACATGTTTCCAGCCATTCGTCAGATAGTGGCGGTACCGTCCGGTGCTGATGCCGACTTGGATATTGAAGCTCAGCAGACGCAGTTCGTCGCCTTGAATGTCGGCGACGGGCGTGCCCCTCGGATTGATCAACGGCCGAACCGACTCGCACTGTCGTTCGAACTTTCGATTGAATCGGAAGCTTGCCAATGCGCCAGCGCTTCTCATACCTGCTGCCAGACTGCGTTCGATGAGGCTCTCCGGCAGTTTAGCAGCCCGGCTCGGACTGCACTGAGGCGTGGGCAGCAGTTCGGTCGAGTACGACGGGCGACTATTGTGCGCTTGCATGATCCTTCTTCGTTTGGCGAGCCGCTCGCTCCTTTGCGACCAGAAAATCGACGACCGCAAGGCGATCGACGTTGCCTCCGGTCAAGTGCTGACCATACACCGTATATTTGCCATCGACGATCAGCGTCGGCACGCCTGTCAGACGATACATGCGTCCCTGTGCATCCGCCTGCTGGACTTTGCTGCGAACACCGAAGGAGTTGAGCACCTTCAGAAATTCCTCGTTATCGATTCCGGCCGACTCCTTGAACACGCCTGCAAGCACCGCCGGATCCTCCGGATTCAGGCCCTTCAAGTGAATCGCTTCGAAGATCGGTTCGTTGACCTTGTCGACGACGCCGAGAGCTTGCGCGGCATAGTATGCCTGCGCGAGAATCACCCAGTCCTTGCGGAACACCGCAGGAATACGCCGAAACAAGACGTCCGGTTGCTGTCGCGCACGCCACGCTTCAATCGACGGTTCAAATTCGAAGCAATGAGGGCAGCCGTAGGAAAATATTTCCACGACTTCGATCCTCTTCGGGTCCGCCGTTTCGACAGGGATTGGCAACAGATCATAGTTATCGCCCACCTCGAACGCATCGGCCAGCGCAGACTGCGCCGACAGAGCCATTAATACGGCGAGCCCAGCAACGATCTTCGTCATTCACAATTCCTCGAGACAGGACTAGCGAGCCACAGATTCAGCTGGTTTGACCACAAACGCGACGGTTTAGTGCAAACCCTGAATGTAGCTCGCGAGAGACTTGATTTCGGTGTCGGTGAGGCCGTTGGCGACTTGGCGCATCGCCTCGCCATAGGCTTCGTCGGTCTTGCGGGCGCCTTCACGGTATGCGACCAATTGGGGAACGACGTAATCGGATCGCTGCCCGCCCAGATGAGGGAAACCCGCAGGTGCATTGCCTGACCCAGTCGGCGTGTGGCACGCCGTGCAGGCGGGAACCGATTTCTGTGCGATGCCGCCCCGATAGATCTGCTCACCGGCTGCAATCAGTTCGCCTTCTGCTTGCCCGACCGGCGCGGGCATCGCGGAAAAGTATGCAGCCAGGTTGGCCAGATCAGACTCGGACAGATTCGTCAGCTGACCCGCCATCAATGCCACTTCGCGAACGCCAGACTTGATCATCTGCAACTGGGCCTTCAGATAACGCTGATTCTGTCCCGCGAGATTCGGCGTGCCCGGTACCAATGCCACCCCGTCCTGCCCATGGCAGGCCCCGCAGGGCGTCGCCAGAGCCTTACCCGCTTCTGCGTCGCCTCCCGCCAGTGCAGGTGCCGGGATAAGGACACACAATCCCATGAGGAACCACTTCGTGAGCATAGCTTTGTTAGACTTAACGACTCTCAAAAGGCGCGCGGATTATATACCAACGTGGCTGGAATGGGTGGTCACCCCGACCGCATCGAGGCGCGCTTTTCGACCAGCGCGCCGACGCTCGAGGAGTGTCCTGACGCCAGCGCGCCGGAAGTCGCGATCGCGGGCCGTTCCAATTCGGGGAAGTCGAGCGTGCTGAACCAGCTGACGCGCAATCGACAGCTCGCGCGGACCAGCAAAACCCCAGGCCGCACGCAACTGCTGAACTTTTTCGAGACCAGTCTCGGTGGGCGTCTCGTCGATCTGCCAGGCTACGGCTATGCGCGCGTCGCGAAAAGCCAGAAGCGTGTCTGGGAAAACAGTGTCGAAGACTACCTGGCGCGACGTGAGAGTCTCGTTGGGGTCGTGCTGGTGATGGACATCCGACACCCATTCGAGCCGTTCGATGCGATGATGATCAACTGGGCCACCGAAACCGACCTGCCGCTGCACGTACTGTTGAACAAGGCGGACAAACTCAAGCATGGCGCACGCAGGCAGGCGCTTCGAACCGCGCAGCAACGTCTGGGATCGCCTCAGTTTTCAGTGCAGCTGTTTTCCGCGCAATCGGGGCTCGGTCGCGAACAGGCCATCGAGAAGCTGAGCTTCTGGCTGACACCGATCACCGATACGCTCGAGACCGCCGGATAAGACAGCGCGCCGATCTGATCTCGGTCAGATGCGCGTCAGTGCGCTTCGTCCCAGTTTCGGCCGCATCCGACGTCGACAACCAACGCCACATCGAGCTCTGCAGCCGACTCCATGCGCGCAACGACGCCCGCTTTCAGTGCTTCGATGTTCGCATCATCCACTTCGAAGATCAGCTCGTCATGCACCTGCATGATCATTACCGCACCGATGCCTCCCTCGCCGATCCATCGATCCACGACGATCATCGCGCGCTTGATGATGTCGGCAGCGGTACCTTGCATCGGTGCATTGATCGCGGTCCGTTCCGCTGCCTGACGCCGCATCCCGTTGGCGGCGTTGATTTCGGGCAAGTACAGCCTCCGACCGAACACCGTCTCGACGTAGCCACGCTGCGCTGCGCCAGCGCGCACCCCCTCCATGTAATCCTTGACGCCCGGGTAACGCGCGAAATACCTTTCGATGTATTCTTGGGCAACTCCGCGACCCACACCGAGTTGACGGCCCAGCCCAAATGCAGACATGCCGTAGATGAGTCCGAAATTTATCGCCTTCGCGCTGCGGCGCTGGTCTGCGGAGACGGCATCCAGTGGCACGCCGAATACCTCTGAGGCCGTTGCTTGGTGCACATCCTGCCCCTCTGCGAAGGCGCGCCGCAGGCCGACGTCTCCCGACAGGTGGGCCATTATCCGAAGCTCAATCTGCGAATAGTCCGCTGCGACGAGCGTTCGGCCCGCCGGCGCGACGAACGCCTGTCGAATGCGTCGGCCTTCCGCCGTCCTCACCGGAATGTTCTGCAGGTTGGGGTCCGCCGAAGACAATCGCCCCGTCGCGGCGACCGCCTGGTGATATGACGTATGGATGCGGTGCGTGTGCGGATTGATCTGCAGCGGGAGCTTGTCAGTGTACGTCGACTTCAATTTGGTGAGGCTTCGATAATCCAGGATGACGCGTGGCAAGGGATAGTCGAGCGCCAGTTCCGCGAGCACCGGCTCCGCGGTAGACGGTTGTCCACCCGGTGTTTTGCGCAACACAGGAAGGCCAAGCTTGTCGTGCAGAATTATTTGAAGTTGCTTCGGTGAATCGAGATTGAATCGCTCGCCGGCAAGCTCGAACGCTTCACCTGCGAGCGCCTCGATACGATTCGCCAGCTCACCGCTTTGCGCGCTGAGCAATGCTCCATCGACCATCGCGCCGGTACGTTCCATTCGTGACAGCACGCCAACCAATGGCATCTCGATTTCATCGAATACCGATTTCAGCCGAGGTTCAGCCTCGAGCTTCGGCCACAACACTTCATGCAGCCGGAGCGCAAAGTCGGCCCGTTCACCCGCATACTGCGTCGCGCGATCGATCTCGACCGCATCGAACGTGATCTGCTTCGCGCCCTTTCCGGCGATGTCTTGGAAACTGACGCATGTGAGGCCGAGATGTCGTTGCGCGAGGTCGACGATGTCGTGGCGTGACGCCACGCTATCGAGCACATAACTTTCAAGCATTGTATCGAACGCGATGCCATTGAGCTCGACGTCATAGCGTTCCAGCACGTTCTTGGCGAATTTCGGATTGTGTCCAACCTTCTCGAGTTGGCCATCCTCCAGCGCTACTTTGAGACGCCGAATTACTTCATCGCGCGGAAGCTGTACCGGCACATCAGGGTAATCATGCCCAACCGGGATGTATGCGGCGTGACCTGGCTCGGTCGCGATGGCAATTCCGACCAGATCCGACTGCATGTAATCAGGTCCGGTGGTCTCCACGTTGAGCGACAGCCGCCGCGCCGCGCGCATGCGTTTGATCCAAAGCTCGAGCGCCTGCCAATCGACGATGGTTTCGTAATGCTCGGCCGCATCCATTTCATCGCGATTCGCGACATCGTCTTCAGTTAGCTCATCGAGCCATGGCTTGAATTCGAACTTCCCGAATAGTTCCTTCAGCCCGGCGACATCGACCGCATTGGGAGTCAGCGCGTCGATGCCGACGTCCAAACTCACGTCGCACTTGATCGTTGCGAGTTGCTTCGACAAAGGCAGCAAAGAGAGGCTCGCCCTCAGATTCTCACCAACCTTTCCCGAGACATCCTGCGCGCGCGCCATGACGTCTTCGAGATGGCCGTATTCGCTGATCCATTTCGCAGCGGTCTTTGGGCCGACCTTCGGTACGCCGGGAATGTTGTCGGATGCATCGCCCATCAACGCCAGATAGTCGACGATTCGCTCCGGCGGTACGCCGAACTTCGCGATCACCCCCTCACGATCGAGCCGCTTGTCGGTCATCGTATCGATCAGCGTGACATGGTCGCTAACCAATTGCGCGATGTCTTTGTCGGACGTCGATATCACGACGTCGCGCCTCTTGGTTGTCGCCTCGCGTGCCAGCGTCCCGATCACGTCATCGGCTTCGACGCCCTCGACGATCAGTAGCGGCAGACCCATCGCCCGAATGATGTCGTGAATTGGCGCGATTTGGGCGCGCAGGTCATCCGGCAACGCGGGACGGTTGGCCTTGTACTCCGCGAATAGCTCGTTGCGAAACGACCGACCCTTGGCGTCGAACACCACCGCGATCGGACTGCCCACATAGTCTTTCGCAAGCTTTCGAAGCATCCCGATGACGCCGCGGATTGCACCAGTGGGATACCCGCCCGATGTCGTCAGCGACGGCAATGCGTGAAAGGCGCGAAACAGATACGACGAACCGTCGACCAGCACCAAAGGTTTGTCGTGGGTCATGAATTGGGTCAAGATTGGTCATCGTCGACTCTATCACAGCACGAAAACTTCAGTGGCCCGAACCCGGAAACGACACCGCTGGATAGCCGCCGCGCTGATCTTGAGCGCGATCGGAGAGGTAAGCGCTGCCGATGCCGGACGCGACGCGATGGGGCCCGACGTTACGATCGTCGCTGGCGAAGAACGAACAGTGTATGAGTATCGGCAAGCGGGCGAGCTTCGGATGATCAAAGTCGTTCCGAAACACGGCAGGGCCTACTACCTCGTGCCGCGAGATAGCACCCGAGGATTCGGTGATCTAGACAAGGCTGATACGCTGATCCCGAGTTGGACGATCATCGAATTTTAGGCAAAGCCAGTGGCGGCGATAACTTCACTCAGCGAGGTCGATCTGGAAGGATTGCTCGCCAAATACGAATTGGGCGGGCTGGAACGATTCTGGCCAGCGTCGAATGGCGTCGAGAATTCCAACTATTTCGTCCGCGTAGCGTCGAGCCGCGGTCCCCGGGAAATCGTCGTGACGATGCTGGAGCGTCCGCCGAATTCTGGGGCCATGTTGGTAGACCTGCTCGACACATGCGCAGACGCGGGGCTACCGGTGGCGCCGCCCATTCGCAACCGCTACGGCGCGTCGAACGATCAGATCAACGGCAAGCCGACGATCGTGGCGCCGCGGCTCTGCGGAAGACATGTCGTCAACCCAACGATGCGACAGTGTGAGTCGGTTGGGAGATTTCTGGCGCGCTTTCACAAGGCAACCGCTTCGCTGAGCGCGCGAGCACCGCAGCATCCCCGCAACGAAACCTGGCTGGCACAGCAGGTAGCGCTCGTCCGAGGCAATATTCCGTATGCGGAATTTCGCCTGGCGCGCGATACCGTCGAGAGCATCGGCTCAATGTTGCGTCGTGAAGACGTCAAGCGTCTTCCGCGAGGCGTCATTCACGGCGACGTGTTCAGAGACAACGTGCTTTTCTCGGAGCGCGGACTGACAGGCGTGCTCGACTTCCATCACGCCGCCGGGGGCTACTGGCTCTATGATCTGGCGGTCGTCGCCAACGACTGGTGCAACGATAACAGCGGCGTTCTAGACTCGGATAGAACGTTGGCGTTGCTGCGTGCGTATCACGCAATACGACCGCTGACGCTTGGCGAGGTGTGGCAGTTTCCGATGTTCGCACTGTATGCAGCAACAGCATTTTGGTTGTCGCGCCTCACGGTCGCCACAAGGCACAAATCGCCCGCTCTGGCTCGCGTCAACAATCCGGAAGAGTTTCAACGAGTTGTCGAGCAGCACACAGCGCACTTCTACTATCTGGACGCGCGCCTTCTCGCATGAGCATTTACTGAGCCCCAACGTCTCTTTCAGAATCGTCGAGCAATCGACTCATAGGCGATGAGAATTCTGTCGGGGCGATGTGGCGGCTTCATGAAGCCAACGTAATGTCCTTTCGGATCTACGATGACGATGTTTGTCGTGTGATCGATCGTATAGCCGCCTTTCGCGTCCGGGACTTTCATGAACGCGACATTCAGCTGCTTGGCGAACTCCCCGAGTGCATCCCGCGAACCCGTGATCCCAGTGAAGCGCGGCGAGAATGCCGTGACGTATCTGCCGATGACCTCCCGATCGTCGCGTTCCGGGTCCACAGATACGAAATAGATCTTCAATCGATCCAGCAGATCATGCTGGCTCGCTTGCGCCAGCTTGTTCTCCAACTGCGCGAGCGCGGCGAGTGTTACCGGGCAAACGTCCGGGCACGCCGTAAATCCGAAATACAACAACGACCAGTGTCCAAGAAGACTCGCGTTATCAAATTTGGAGCCGCTCTGATCGACGAGGTGAAACGGGGCAATGTCCCGCGGCGCCGGCAGCAGATAGGTACCGTGTTCGCGCAGCGCCGCTTCATCTAGCAGCGGCTCACGTGTAACGCTGTAGACCAGGACACCAAGAACGATCACAACGAACGCGACGCACAGCGCGACAGTCTGGCGAACCCCTCGATTCACATCGAATTTCCGGCGATTCCGCCAATCACCTCGAGATTGATCCCTGAATGAAGGGCCGCAAGACCGGTCGGAAAGTAGTGATCCACGAGCAACGCAACGAACAGCAACATCAGGTAGAGAATCGAATAACGGAAGGTCTCGATCGCGGCGCGCGGGTTCTTGTCGCGCAGCAACGCGACCGACCAGTACAGAAATCCGATTCCGAGTGACACCGCCGCCGCGAGATAGATGTAACCGGACATCGCAATGAGAAAGGGCAACATGCTGACGACGATCAGGATCAGCGTGTAGAACAGAATGTGCCAGCGAGTATAAACATCGCCATGCGTGACGGGCAGCATCGGAATCTTCGCGTTTCGGTATTCCTCCTTTCGGTCGAGGGCAAGCGCCCAAAAGTGCGGCGGCGTCCACGCAAAGATGATCAGTACGAGCAGCAATGCACCCGGCTCGACACTGCTACTGACTGCGGCCCAACCGAACAACGGAGGCGCGGCACCGAACAATCCGCCGATCACGATATTCTGCGGTGTCGCACGCTTGAGGAACATCGTATATACGATGCCGTAGCCGATCCATGACGCGAAGTTCAGCCACGCCGTCAGCGGGTTGACCAATTCGTAGAGGACTACCATGCCCGCAATGCCGGTCAAGGCTGAGAACACAACGCCCTGCCTTGCCGAGACTCTGCCGGTCGCGACCGGCCGATCGTGTGTACGTGCCATTCGTGCGTCGATCTCAGCATCGGCAATATGATTGACGACGGCCGCGGAAGCGGCGACCAATGCAATACCGAGCGTTCCGAACACCAGCGTGTGGATCGGTACCATGCCGGGTGTTGCGAGAAACATCCCCACGATGGCGCACAGCAGCATCAGCAGTACGACACGTGGCTTGCACATTTCGAGATAGTCACGCCATGTCGCGCGAGCGATCGGCGCTGCAAGCTCACTCATCAGGGGGCCCCGCACGGAAGGAGCGATAGTTTACTGCAACGACTCCGAGCAACAAAAGCGCACCCGTCGCGTTGTGCGCCGTTGCGACCAGCAGCGGCAATGTGAACTCGACATTCGCGATCCCGAGGCAGATCTGAGCGGTCAGCAAAGCGAGAACCGTGAAACCCAGGACTGTGGCGTCGCGATGCAGGATCAGACGCAGTGCCAACGATCCGACCGTGAGCAGCACCACCAGCGCGCCGATCCGATGACCCATATGAATTGCGACTCGGGCGCTATTGTCCAACAGTCCACCCAGATAGTTGGGACCGATGTGCTGGAAGATGTCGAATCCAGCCGCCGCATTCATCGGAGGCCACCACTGACGTTGGCAAGTGGGAAAGTCGGGGCAGGCGAGCGCGGCGTAGTTCGAGGTCGTCCAGCCGCCAAGTGCCACTTGGACGACCACCGCAATCAGCGCGACGACGGCGTGCGGGCGAAAGCGGGCTTCGAGCGGAGGTATCGAGCGCGACCGCAGGTACAGCAACCACAGCAAGCTCAACGTCGCAAAACCACCGAGCAAGTGAGTCGTCACTACCTGCGGCCACAGCTTCAATGTGACCGTCCACATTCCGAACGCGGCTTGCAACATGATCAGTCCAACAAGCGCCAAGGACAATTTCAGCGGCACATGTGGTGAACGAGCGCGAACAGCGATCACCGCCAGACCAATAATCAGGACCCCAAGACCGCCGGCGAAATAACGGTGCACCATTTCGGGCCACGCTTTGCGTGCCTCGAACGGTGCGTGCGGAAACCGTGCCTGGGCGGTTTCGACGTTCGCCGCGGCGCCGGGCACCGACAGAAAACCGTAACAGCCGGGCCAATCGGGACAACCCAGACCGGCGTCCGACAAACGCGTGAAGGCGCCGAGTACCACAACCACAAATGCCATGGCAGTGCCAAGCGCGGCGCCCCGGCGCAGCCACGTCAAGGTTGCATCTGCCGATCGATCAACCAACGTGCGACACTCTCAGTAACTTCTTCAGATCCTCCAGAACCGGTTTGCCGGCATCCGTGTAGCCGTAGCGCAACACGAGATTTCCCAATGGATCGACGATGTAGACGCCGGAACTTAGTTCCGCGCTGCCTGTGAAATAGACCAGTTTCGGATACCCATTGAGCCGAGCGTCGATCGGTTCGTTGCCTAACTCAACGATACCGCGCCGCACCCGGGGCGCATCGCGACCCAGCAGGATGTGCAGTTGACGCAGTTCATGCACAGCCATCCGACACGCGTCCGAACAACCGTCGGTCGTGGCCACCAACAGCCACCACTGGCCACTATTGAGCATCGATGTCGCGCCATCTGTGGCGATCAACCGAAGATCGCCAATCGACCTGATCGGGTTCATCAACTCGCCATGATTGATGGTCGCCCAGGGCGCGGCCGAGCGTGAGGATTCATACAGCCAGAACGCCCCGAGGAGCGGCACGAGCGCGATCGCGAACAGGCCCACCAAAATCGTCCGGTTGCGACGGATCAGTCGTTCTTCCGTCGTCACGGCTCCCTGCCCCCGCGCACACCCAACACAACGAACGCAATCACCAGCGCGATCGCCATTGCGAACCACTGCACCGCGTAACCCATGTGACGCGTGGCGGACATTTCTTCACCCAGCACGATCGGCTCCAGACTCCCTGGCTGCCCTTCCTCCAATCGGAATTCCTCCGGCATTGACCCGCCGATCACCTTGGCCATCCGTGCGCCATCAAAATGTTCAATCCGTTTAGGCCACCCGTCATCCCAAATACCTGCATCCGTCGTCGCGACACTCAACGACCAAAGGACGCCAATGATGCGCACTTTGCCAACCGGTGGCGGCGCATCCGGTAACTCGTTGCGCAACGGCGGCGCCGCGATCCAACCCCGATTCACGAGCATCCGCTTGCCACCCGACGTTTGGAATGGCGTTACGACAACGTATCCTGGCACCCCATGGCGAGTGTAGTTGTCTACCAGAAACTGGCGAGTCGGGTCGTAGTGGCCTTCGAGTCGCACACGCGCGAAACTCGGCGCGTCCGCCAACCGCCTCTCATCGACCGGAAGCGCGCCATAGCTCGCCAGGCGCGCATTCTCAATCGCGCGTTTCTGAGCAGCCCGATCGATCTGCCAAAAGCCGAGCCTCACGGTCAACGGAATCAACAATGCCACCAGGATGGTCATCCTCAGGCCCGGACGAAAGTGTGTCACGAGGCTGTCCTTACCGCGGCGGCGCAGCTGAGTTAGAGTGACTCCACTTCCCGCGGCCCGGTACCTGCGTGTTCCTCAAGGCCCTCATCGTATTTCTGCTGCTCGGCGTGCTCGTGAGCCTGTTCACGAGCCTTGGTTTTCTGTTCAGGGACAGCAGCCGACCCGGGTCGAAGCGTACGCTGTATGCGCTGGGCGTGCGGATCGGCTTCGCGGCCGCACTGCTGATTACCGTCGGCTACGGCCTCGCGACAGGACAGTTGGCGTTGCACGCGCCCTGGATGGGTCGTTAGATGCCAAAGATCCTCAGAGTACGTAGACGAACAAGAACAGGCACACCCAGACCACATCGACGAAGTGCCAGTACCACGAGGCCGCTTCCAGACCGAACTGATCGTCCGGCTTGAAATCGCCACGCATCGCCCTGAACAATTGCATCAAAAGGATGAACGCACCGAGAGTCACGTGGAAACCGTGGAATCCGGTCAATATGAAGAACGTGGAGCCGTAGATGCCGGAACCAAGCGTCAAACCCAGTTCCGTGTACGCATGGTGATATTCATAGCCCTGCAGCGTCAGAAACAGCACACCGGCGAGAACCGTGATGAGCAGCCAGAACATCAGCGCGCCGCGGTTGCCTGACTTGACCGCGCTGTGAGCGAAATGGACGGTGAAGCTCGACGACAACAAGATGACCGTGTTCCAGAACGGAAGATAATTGAGCCACGATGCGATTCCGGGTGACGCCATCGACTCATGTGGACCGACGAAAACCTCCGGATTAGGGTTGTGAATCACCGGCCACGTGGGTGAAAAGTTCGGCCACAGGTATTCGCCGGTAATCCCCTTGCTACCCTCACCGCCAAGCCACGGCACCGCGAAGTGGCGCGCGTAGAACAGCGCGCCGAAAAACGCGGCAAAAAACATCACCTCCGAGAAAATGAACCAGCTCATTCCCCAGACGAACGAACGCTTGACCTGCGCGTTCGGAATACCAGCGTGATTTTCCTGGATCACCTTCGTGAACCAGAAGAACAACACCAGCGCGAGAATCGTCGCGCCGATGTACAACATCGTGTGGCTTGGCGGCTGGCCGACCTCGATGAGATTCAACCAGTGCCCGAGGCCCGCAAGCGATAGGAAGATGCCGAGCGCCGCGAAGACCGGATACCAACCATTGTGGGGTACGAAGTACACCGAGCTATCGTGATCGTGATTGTGTGTCGCCATGACGCGGTTACTCCATTTGGCCTACGAATGCGCTTCGGCTTCCGTTATGACGGGAGGATGCGTGAACGTGTGATACGGCGCCGGCGACGGAATCGTCCATTCGAGACCGTGTGCACCCTCCCAGACGCGATCGGTCGCGGGCCTGCCGCTGCGAATCGTCTTGATGATGACGAATAGGAAGAACACCTGCGAAAAGCCGAAGAAGAACGCGCCGATACTCGAGATCATATTGAAATCGGCAAACTGCAACGCGTAATCGGGCACCCGCCGTGGCATGCCGGCCAGGCCGGAGAAATGCTGCGGAAAGAACAGCACGTTGACACCGATGAACGACAGCCAGAAGTGCAGTTTGCCAAGCGATTCGTCATACATGCGTCCGCACCACTTCGGCAACCAGTAGTAGACCGCAGCGATGATCGCAAACAGCGACCCGGGAACCAGCACATAGTGGAAGTGCGCCACGACGAAATAGGTGTCCTGATATTGGAAGTCGACCGGCGCCATGGCCAGCATCAGGCCCGAAAAGCCGCCAATCGTGAACAGGATGACGAACGCGATCGAAAACAGCATCGGCGTCTCGAACGTCATCGAACCCCGCCACATCGTCGCGATCCAGTTGAAAACCTTCACGCCCGTCGGTACCGCGATCAACATCGTTGAATACATGAAGAACAGCTCACCGGCAAGCGGCATCCCAACGGTAAACATATGGTGCGCCCAGACGATGAACGACAGAAACGCGATCGACGCAACCGCATACACCATAGAGTCATAGCCGAACAGCGGTTTTCGAGAGAACGTTGGAATGATCTGTGACACGACACCGAATGCCGGCAGAATCATGATGTACACCTCGGGGTGCCCGAAGAACCAGAAAATGTGCTGGAACATCACCGGATCACCGCCGCCGGCCGCATTGAAGAAGCTGGTATGAAAGTGCACGTCGAACAACATCATCGTCAAAACACCCGCCAGCACCGGCATCACTGCGAGCAACAGATACGCGGTGATCAGCCACGTCCACACGAACAACGGCATTTTCATCAGCGTCATGCCGGGCGCGCGCATGTTCAGAATGGTGGCGATGATATTGATCGAACCCATGATCGACGAGGCGCCCGCCATGTGCACCGAGAATATGAAAAACGTGACGCTGAGCGGCGCGTAAGTCGTCGATAACGGCGCATAGAACGTCCAGCCGAAGTTGGGCCCGCCTCCGTCCATGAACAGCGTCGACAGCATTAGCGTGAACGCGAACGGCAAGATCCAGAACGACAGGTTGTTCAGCCGCGGCAGCGCCATGTCGGGCGCTCCGATCATCATTGGGATGAGCCAGTTCGCAAGCCCTACCAGCGCCGGCATGATCGCGCCGAACACCATGATCAGGCCGTGCATCGTGGTCATCTGGTTGAAGAATTCGGGTTCGACGAACTGCAAGCCGGGTTGAAACAGTTCGGCTCGAATGACCAGCGCGAAGCAACCACCGATCAGGAACATCAGGAAGCTGAACCAGAGGTACAGCGTGCCGATATCCTTATGGTTGGTGGTGAACAGCCACCGGGTTATCCCTTTGGCGGGGCCATGGTCGTGATCTGAATGATCGTATGTCTCGATGACTGCGCTCATGCCTTAAACCCCTACTTCGTCTGCGTTGCAACGTAATCAAGAACGTCTTTGGGCTGGGTGATGTCGTTCGTCGAGTTGCCCCAGGAGTGACGCTCGTACTGCACCACCGCGGCAATTTCCGCCGCATTCAATTGCGTGCCGAATGCCTGCATCGCGGTGCCCGTGACGCCGTAGTAGACGTGATGGATATGGTCGTTGCGGGGACCAGTCGCAATCTTGCTGCCCGCCAACGCAGGGAACGCCGGCGGTAAGCCCCCTCCGTTCAACTGATGGCAGACCGAGCAATTCTTCGCATAGACCTGTTCACCCAAAGTCATGAGCTGTTCTGCGGTGAATGTTTTACTCGCCATCTTTGCTCGTTCCGCATACGCGGTTCGCTGCGCGCTGTACCAGGTCTCGAATTCCGCCTCCGGAACGGCGCGAATGACGATCGGCATGAAGCCATGGTTGACACCGCACAGTTCAGAACACTGACCGCGGTAGATGCCCGGCTCATCGACGATTGCCCATGCTTCGTTGAGGATTCCGGGAATCGCATCTCGCTTGATGCCGAAATCAGGTACCGCGAACGAGTGAATGACATCGTTGCCGGTGACCAGGAATCGGACTTTCTTTTTCGCCGGAATCACCAGTGGGCGATCGACCTCGAGCAGGTAGTACTCGCCCTTTGCGACCTTGTTGTGAATCTCGTCCTGCGATGTCGCTAGGTTGCTGAAGAACGACAGTGTGTCCTTGTGATTCTCATCGAGATATTTGTACTGCCACTTCCACTGGTACCCACGCACTTCGACGGTCACGTCCTGGCCGCCCGTATCATACATTTTGATCAACGTTGCAGTTGCCGGAATGGCCATCCCAACAAGGATCAACAGCGGAATAATCGTCCAGAGTATCTCGACGCGGGTGTTATCGTGAAACTGTGCCGGAACGGCTCCGACTGATTTGCGGTGCGCGTAGATCGAATATCCCATCGCGCCGAAGACGACCACGCCGATGACGCAGCAGATATAGAACACGAACATGTGCAGGTCGTATATCGCATGCGAAATTGCCGTGGCCCCGCGCCGCAGATTGTACTGCTCTGCTGACGCCCCGCCGGCGCACGCCGCAATACAAACCCCCGTCAGACTGCGCACCAGAAGATTCATGTTCACTTTGATACCTTGCTCTTGAAATGCCGACGGTCAACGGCAACCGCCCGACCCAGCATCACTGCCTTTGTCGCGGTGAACGCCACTGACCGACTCCGTACCGAGATCGGTTCGGCAATCCTGCAGAGAATGCGCACCACACCTTTCGGCTCGTGGGTTCGTAACGCCCCTTTGAGCCCATCGCGACTCGTCCGGACATGCGACCAGACATCAAGCCACTCGGAAGCGCCGCAATTATAGCGATAGCGGCGCACTTTGAAACCTCACGCTGAACGCACCGTTCAACGCGGATGCGTTCGACGAACCGGGCCCGACACCCCCTAGTCGATATGGTTCTCCCTGGACCTCATCCGCATGATCTTCACCGGGACGCTGCTTTCCGGGACAGAGGCATCCGCTTCGACCCGCAACGCGGAAGACATCGGCATCGCATGCTCGTCACCACACGCAACGCATCGCCTCAGACGCAGGCCTCCTCTCTCTTCAACGACGATTCGATCACCTGCCGCGCAGATGCGGCATGTCGCGCCAGCGATGAATCGCGCACCGCTCATCGTGTGTCAGCCAACTGCCGCAGCACTGCGCTGCTGTCAGGGCGAACGCCGTGAAAAAGTTGAAACGCAGCAGCAGCCTGCTCAACCAGCATGCCCAAGCCATCGACAGCTTGCTTCGCGCCACGCTCGCGGGCCCAGCGAAGGAAGGTTTCGGCGTTGCGACCGTAGACCATGTCGTACACAAGGCCGCCCGGAACGACAGCGTCGGGCACCGGGGGCAATGCGCCGACTAGACTCGCGGACGTTCCATTGATCACGATGTCGAAAGGCGCCGAGAGCGCCCCAGTATCTGCAACCCGCACCCGCGGATCTTCGAAACGCTCGAGCAACAATTCCGCACGGAAGGCAGAGCGATTCGCGATCACCACGCTTTCTGGGCCGGCTCCGAGCAGCGGGCCGAGAACACCGCGTACTGCCCCTCCCGCGCCGAGAATCAACACTCGCTTGTTCGCGATGGGGCAGAGCAGGTTGATCGTCAGGTCTCGCACCAATCCGATACCGTCGGTATTGCATCCACGGTATCTACCACCTAACGCAACAATCGTATTCACCGCACCCGCCGCACCTGCGTACTCGTCCCGCTCGGTTACCCAGTCGAATGCCGCCTCTTTGAACGGCAGCGTAACGTTGACTCCGCTCCCTCCGTTTTCGAAGAATGCCTGCACGGTCCCAACAAATCCATCAAGGGGCGCGAGCACCGCTTCGTATTCGAGCTTTCGGCCGGTCTGACCGGCAAACATCTGATGAATGCGCGGCGACAGACTGTGTCCGACCGGATGGCCAATGACAGCGTATCGGGGCGTCATCGAAAACGTGTGCCCGAGGTCGCATCCCGAATGCGGCTCGGGCCGGGTTCGCCGGCGACCATTCCATACAATAGATAATCAATCTGGCCGGAAAAATAGCGTCGGACAGCCAATTCGGTTCGGGCCGCGGGCCGATTGCTCGGATTTGCCGACGTTGATACAAGCGCACCGCCAAAAGCCGAGCAGAGGGCGCGCGCCTGCGCGTGGCCGGGAACTCGCACTCCAACGCGTTCGCGCCCGCCGGTGATCCATGCTGGAAATCGACGATTCGGAACGAGCCACGTCTCCGGCCCTGGCCACGTGCGGCGAACACGCGCAGCGTCGAGTTCGTTCATGGCGAGGATCTCTGTCGCAAAATAGGATTCATCAGCGCCGATGACGATGAGACCCTTGCTGGCAGAGCGCTGTTTGAGTTGCAGCAGCCGAGCCACGGCGTCGGCATCAAACGGATCACACGCTAGGCCCCAAACCGCTTCGGTCGCATGTGCAACGATACCCCCTGCGCGCAGTACGTCTGCGGCCACAGCCAGGTGAAATGCGTCGTGAGGACGCAATTGACGCCTCAGACCTCGCGCCGCTGCTGCGCCAGTGCCGCGTTCTGCTGTTCCACGCGCGTCGCGTTGGCCTCTCGATCCGCGCGGAGACGCATTGCCAGGGTTTCGTCTTGCAGCGCCAACATCTGAGCCGCGAGATAGGCGGCGTTCTTTGCCCCGGCTTTGCCAATGGCAACGGTTGCGACGGGTATTCCGCCCGGCATCTGGACCGTGGAGAGCAGGGCATCGAACCCTGCCAATGGCCCTGCGTCGATTGGCACTCCGACGACCGGCTTGATCGTAACGGCTGCGACCGCCCCCGCGAGATGTGCCGCCATGCCGGCGCCACAGATGAACGCGCTGCAGCCACGCACTTCCGCGTCGACCACATACTCGGCGGTGGCGCGAGGGGTTCGATGCGCCGAAGTCACACGCGCTTCATAGTGGACTCCCAGAGACTCCAACGTGTTGGCAGCGCCTTGCATGACTGGCCAATCAGATTCCGACCCCATCAGTATGGCGACCCACGTCATCTTGTACCCCCAGTCGTCCGAGGCCGCCGAATATAACCGCCGCGGTACGTCTCCACAAACCCGTCCATCTCGAGTTCAACGAGTGCGCTGAGAACTTCGTCAACGGGCATTGCCAACGACGCCACGATGGCGTCCAGCGGGGCCACCGTGAACGGCACGCCTGCGAGAATCATCGCTAGTCTGATATCCGCTGGCGCATCCGGTTCGGCGGCATTTGCGCGCCGCAGTCCGAAAGCTTCGAGTACGTCCGCGACGTCTTCAACAAGGGCTGCACCCTGCTTGATCAACCGATGACAGCCGCCATGCCTCCCGTCCGCCACCGACCCTGGCACCGCCATGACCTCCCGTCCTTGCTCCAGCGCCATCCGCGCGGTGATCAAGGTGCCGCTCTTGAGCGTCGCCTCGACGACGACGACGCCGGCCGCAAGTCCGCTGATGATCCGGTTACGTTCAGGGAAGTTGGCCCGCATCGGCGCAGACGACGGCGGATACTCGCTCACCACAGCGCCGGATTCCGCAGCGATCTGCGATGCCAATCCCCGGTGGCTTGCTGGATAGATGCTGCGGTGGCCGCCGCCCATCACTGCGACCGTTGGGGCGCCGCCATCGAGCGCACCGCGATGAGCGCAACCATCGATGCCGACCGCCAGACCGCTGACGACGACCATGCCGGCGCGTCCCAAATCTCTCGCCAGCGCTCGAGCAAACGTCCGACCCGACTGCGAAGCGCGTCGGCTGCCAACAACCGCAACACAGATCGGGTTCGTCAAGATGGGAACGCTTCCCTGTACGAATAACGCGATCGGCGGATCGGGTGCCGCTGCTAACTGCATCGGGAACTCGGCTTCGTCGATTCGCACCGCACGGATACTCAAGCGTTCGAGCAGGCGTTGCTGATTCAACAGTTCCGCTCCGCGCGATGGCTCAACACCAAAATCCGCTTCCAGACGAGCGGTTGCGTCGCCCAACGTACCGCCCGCTCGCAACGTATCGGCAACGATACGCCGCACCAGCCGGCGATCCGCGCCACGACTGGACAACAACGCAAGCAGCGCGGCGAGTTCGTTCGACTGCAAAGGGGGGAGGCCATCGACCCATCAGGTCGATCGAATAGAGCGCACCGCCGACAGCTAAGATGTAGGACGAAGCGGATTCGCGCGTGCGTCGCCGCCGTGCCCGTGCGCGACTAGGGGTTTTTGACCTCGTCGCCAACAGCGAGCGGTCGCTCGGTGGCCAACACCAGCGCGTACGACAGCTTGTTGAACACCCGGAATACCATCAATAATCCGGCACGCTCCGACGGCAATCTCACAGTATTTTTTGCGATGCGATCTCTGACAAGCGCGCCACGTTTGTAGATCGCAAGCACATTCCCGGACGTCAGACCCTCGCGCTCTCCGCGGTCGAGTACGACCACGTCGTATTGACCGACCTGGGTCACGCCACCGAACACCGCGATCAGCTCACCGTCGACCTGCGCGGAAGGGGCGCTTGGATAGAACGTCGATTCGACTTTCCGCTCTTCGGTCGGCAGTACACGATCGCCGATTTGAACTTCCTCGCGTGAGCTGTTGACGAAGAACGTCGAAATGTCGCCGTCTGATGCGACCACCCGTCCAAGTCCAATATATGTTGCTTCGAGACCGAGCACTTCATTGGTCTTCGGATCACGGTAGAGATCCCCCTTTCGCACGAAGCTGTACGATCCGCTCTCCGGCAATTCGCCACGTACGTACAGGCGGTCCCCACCGCCAACAACTAAGCGCTCACTATCGCCTTGGATCACGTAAGGCGCCGCATCCAAAATCGCGGGCGCCACCACCCGATTCTGTACGAGGAACCCTTGAATGGCATCGAGATTGATTGCGGGGATTGCCGACTCGAGCGGCGTCGCGCGAACATGCGGCGACAGTTTGACATCGGTCGAAGGTGACGCTTTGTAGGTTCGAGATGCATCACCACGATCGAGCACCAGCGCTGGCTGTCCATTGATATAGACCAATCGTAGGGTATCGCCGGGATAGATCAGGTGCGGATTTTCGATTTGCGGGTTGGCCCGCCACAGTTCCGGCCACTGCCAAGGCTTCTGCAGAAACTGACCGCTAATGCCCCATAGCGTGTCACCTTTTTTTACGGTGTAGGAATCGGGATGGTCCGCCCGCAGATAGGGTTCAAGATTGCCGGTGGACTGTGCCCAAGCTGCCATCGCGAACAACGCCGCGCCGAGCAAAACAGGGACCGATTTCCACATGTTTTGAATCCTTTTATGATACGGGGGTAGCGCGCTAGGCACGGCTGATCCACAGGCGGAAAATCATTAGCGTTCTGAATCTTAGCAGCACAAATTGCACCAATACTAGAGATAGATCACACCCCAATGGCACTGCTAAACATCCTCGAGTATCCCGATCCCCGACTGCGAACCCAGGCCACGCCTGTCGATCGAGTTGACGACTCGGTGCGGCGTCTGATCGATGACCTCTTCGAAACGATGTATGCCGCTCCCGGGGTGGGGCTGGCCGCCAGTCAAGTGAACGTGCACAAGCGCATCATCGTCGTCGATGTCTCAGAGGAACGTGACACGCCCTACGCTTTCGTCAACCCGACCATCGACGTCTTGGAGGGGGAACAGGAGTCTGAGGAAGGCTGCCTGTCCGTTCCCGGATTTTATGAACTGGTCAAACGCGCTGAACACATACGGGTACACGCGCTGAACCGCGAAGGTGAGGCGTTCGAACTGGAAGCCGACGGTATGTTGGCAGTCTGTATCCAGCATGAATGCGATCATTTGGAGGGCAAGCTGTTCGTCGACTATATTTCAGGGCTGAAGCGACAGCGCATCCGCAAGAAACTGGAAAAGCAGCACCGCATCGGCGTCTGAAGGATGGCATTTATCCGCACCCGCCGGCGTCGACTAGGGTTCGCGGGCACGCCACCGTTCGCGGCTACCGTCCTGCAATCGCTCCTCAGCGACCACGATGTCGCGGTGGTCTATAGTCAGCCGCCTCGACCGACCGGGCGTGGTCGCAGGAATGCTCGCTCAGCCGTCGACACGTTCGCGCGGTCGAAAAACATCGAGGTACGCACGCCGACGACTCTGCGTGGCGAGGCGGACCGGCTGCAGGCTGATCGACTCGACGCCCTGATCGTTGCCGCGTACGGACGCATCTTGCCTAAGCGTATTCTCGAAACGCCACAGTATGGCTGCATCAACGTCCACGCGTCGCTGTTACCGCGCTGGCGCGGCGCGGCTCCGATCGAGCGCGCGATCATGGCCGGTGACACTGTCACAGGGGTATCGATCATGCAGATGGACGAGGGCTTGGACACAGGGCCGGTGTTACGGCGCGCAGAATGCCCAATTCGCCGTGACGACACGGGTGACGCCCTCCGCGATCGTCTCGCGAGGCTCGGCGCGGAAACCCTCGCCGCATGCCTTGAACAACTCGACGTCGTGGTCGCCGAGCCCCAGCCAGAAACGGGTGTAACCTATGCAGGCAAGCTGTCACCTGACGAGTCAGGGATTGATTGGACTGCTAGCGCGATCGACATCGCGTTGAAAGTTCGAGCGTTGAACTCGCGTCAGCCGGCGGCCTGTCTGGTAGGCGGAGAAAGAGTCCGGTTGCTCTTCGCGGAAGCGCTCACATCCAAAACGGATGCGGCCCCCGGAACGGTGGTCACGATTGATCGCAGTGGGCTGGTCATCGCGTGCGGCCTCGGCTGCTTGCTTGTCACGCGCATCGCCCTCTCCCGAGGCAAAGGTAAACCGATGGACATCCCATCGCTCATCAATGGCTATGCCAGCCTCATTCGGGTAGGGCAGTCGCTTGCGGTATCGCCCTAACCCGCGCGGATACGCCGCCGAGCTCGTACATCAAGTCGCCTATGGCAAGCGATCATTGGATCGCGTCCTCCTACAAGCAACGCCACCCGATCGAGACCAGCCACTCATCCACGAGTTGACCATCGGAACGGTACGACACTTCTATTCGCTATCGGAGGAGATCAACGCGCGACTCAGTACGGCATTGAAGCCGCGCGACACGATCATCCTGTGCCTTCTGCTCGTTGGCGCCTATCAGCTGCGCCACACACGAATTCCGCACTACGCAGCGGTCAGTGAGACCGTCAATGCTGCACGTCAGATCGGTCGTCCCTGGGCACGCGGCCTGATCAACAATGTACTGCGTCGACTCGCCTGCGAACCCCCGATTGCAGCAGCGCCGGAAGAGGCCATGCTGGATCATCCCAAGTGGTTGATCGAGCTGATACGCCGAGACTATCCGGGGGCGTGGCGGGAGATCCTGTCTACGAGCCTGACGCGCGCGCCACTTACGGTTCGAGTGAATGGATCTCTCACCACGCGAGAGGATCTAGTGGCAGCGCTGGCATCAAACGGTGTGAGCGCTCACTTAGGACAGCCAGATGACTGCGTGGTGCTGGTTCCACCCGCATCGATGGGCGCCCTGGTGTCCCTCCCGCCAAACTACGCCAGCGTCCAGGACGCGGGCGCGATGTGGGCCGCACAGATTCTTGGGGCGGTTGCGGGCGAACGGGTCCTTGACGCCTGTGCCGCACCGGGTGGTAAGGCGATGCATATCCTTGAGCGCACACCGGGCGTTGAACTACAGGCTCTGGATATCAACCCCGTTCGCTGTGATTTGGTGCGAGACGCGTGCCGCCGCCACGGACTCGACCCGTCGATCGCGGTTCTTGGTGACGCCACCCAGCTCAATTGGTGGGACGGCTCACCATTTGATCGCGTGCTCGTGGACGCACCCTGCAGCGGCACCGGCACCCTGCGCCGGCACCCTGACATCAAGCTCCTCAAGCGTGAGTCGGACATTGGTCAATATGAGACGATCCAACTCGAACTGCTCGAAAATTTGTGGCGCGTCGTCGGGGTTGGTGGGCGGCTCCTCTACTGCACGTGTTCAGTGTTGTCGCGCGAAAATGACCTCGTGGTCGAGCGATTCGTAGAGCGCTCGCCGAGCGCTCGGGTGGTCGGAATCGAAGCGGATTGCGGGACACCGACACGATTCGGACGGCAACTGCTGCCTACGATCAATGGATCGGACGGATTCTACTACTCGATGCTCGAGAAGCAGTCAGACCAATAGATTCTGTCTGCGGGCGCTTCGGATGCTTGAAGCGCTTGTACTCCCATTGATATTGGGCCGGATCGGTTCTAACGAGCCGTTCGATCGCGGCGTTCATTTCCACCAAGGCATGCTCCAAACCGGCCGCGCGCTCCATCTCACTCAAGACTTCGAACCCCAGACTGAACCCGTCGCCTCCAGGCAAACGGCGCGCGTGCCCCAGAACCAGCCGCAGTCCCAGCCGGTCACCAAGCCGTTGCGCCAGCGTCATGGTCCACGCAGGTTTGCCAAAAAATGGTGCAAAGGCGCCGGCCGACGCAACCGGCACCTGATCCGGCAGAACGGCCGCGACTCGCCCCGCTCTCAACGCGGCGTACAGCTTTCGGATACCACCGGCGTCGCTCGGTACCAGCAGACTTCCGGTCCGCGCACGCGCTTCGCGTACGATCGCGTCGAGGCCTGGTATTCGCGACGGATGATAGAGTGCCGTCAGGCCGTATCGATCCCCCAAGTACAAGTTCAATATTTCCCAATTTCCGAAATGCGGCGCCAGGATGAGTACGCCCCTGCCCACGCGTTGCGCCTCGTCGATCGCGCCGATTCCATCAACCGTTCGGATCAAGTCTCTCCAGCGCTGGTCGCCCTGCCGCCACAGAATGCCCAGCTCCGCCGCCAAGCAACCTGTATGGCGCAGGCTGTCGCGAACGAGACTATCTCGCTCGGCCTCCGGCATTTCTGGAAAACTCGAGGCGAGGTTGGTCGCAGTGACTAGCCGAAGCGCGCCATCGTAGACGCACATCAAATCTCCTACGATCCTACCGAGGCGCTGAACGACGCCGAACGAGGGCCAGCTCAACCAGCGCAGCAGTGCCTTTAGCGCCAGTGCAATCAGGCGATCACGCAACGCTTGGCGCCCGGCTCGCAGCACTGCGCGTGTCGAAAACAGCTTGTGAGGTGATCATTCACCATCCCTGCCGCCTGCATGAACGCGTAGCAGATCGTGGGGCCGACAAATTTGAACCCTTTGGATTTCAGCGCGCGGGACATCGACTCGGCCTCCGTTGTGGTCGACGGAATCTGGCTGGCGACTCGCCATCTGTTGACGCGAGGCGTACCGCCAACGAACGACCACAGGAACTCCACTACGTCTCCAGTGCGTTCCAATACGAGAAACTGTGCCGCATTGCTTTGCACCGCGTCGAGTTTGCCACGATGTCGTATCACGCCGGGATCGGCAAGCAGCCGGATTCGGTCCTGAGGACCTAGTCGCGCGAGCGTCTCCGGGCAGAATGCGAACATCACGCCGCGCAGGTGGCGGCGCTTTCGAAGCACGGTGATCCAACTCAACCCCGCCTGCATCCCCTCCAGAATCAGCAGTTCGAACAGCATGTTACGGTCGCGTGTCGGCACACCCCATTCGAGGTCGTGATAGCGCACGTACAATGGATCCTCACCACACCACGTGCATCGCGCGTTTTTGACCATGTTCACGATTTGCCGCAAGATTGCGCCGATTTTACCCACGAATATGGCATGCCGCTCGTACTGCTCGATCGCGATGGCGTGATCAACGAAGACTCCTCCGCGTACATCAGACGTCCGTCTGAATGGACGCCAATACCGGGCAGCTTGGAAGCCATCACGCGCCTCAACCAAACCGGCTGGGGGGTCGCAATCTGCACCAACCAAGCCGGTGTAGGGCGCGGTCTTCTCACCAATGAAGATCTCGACACAATTCATCGGACGATGCTCGAAGCGCTTTCTCGGACGGGCGGGCACATCGACGCCGTCTTTTGCTGCACGCATTCGCCGGATGCGCACTGTGCCTGCCGCAAGCCGATGCCAGGAATGCTGCTGCGCGCAATGCGAGAACTGAGCGCCACGCCCGATGAGACAACTTTCGTCGGGGACTCGCTGCGCGACATGCAGGCCGCAATCGCGGCGGGATGCACACCTGCGCTGGTGCGCACGGGCCAGGGTGCGGATTGCGAGGCCAGTGCGCGCACAATTGGCGTCGTTCGGGTATTCGACAATCTCGCCAACGCCGCAGACTGGCTGATCGATCGATGATCGGCTCAACCATCGCAAACGTCCGCGCATTGACGTTCTACATCGGTTACGTCTGCGTCACGATTGTATGGGGATCCTTGTCGGTTCTGATTGCATGGATGTTCCCGTTCCGGATTCGTTTCCATTTCGTGATCGGATGCTGGACCCGCATGGTGTTGAGTTGGCTGCGCATATGCTGCGGAATCCGCGTTCGAGTGGAGGGTCGCGAACACGTTCCGAGCGAGCCTTGCATCGTATTCGTAAAACACGAGAGCACCTGGGAAACTCTATTCATCCAAACGCTGTTTGCCCCTCAAGCGACCATCGTCAAAGGGGAATTACTGCACATCCCCTTCTTTGGCTGGGCATTTCGACTGCTGAAGCCGATCGCGATCGACCGCACCGACCCGCGTCGCGCACTGCGCACGTTGATCAACGAAGGCCAGGCGAGGCTCGACGAAGGCATTTGGGTCGTGCTGTTCCCAGAGGGGACTCGCGTGCCGCTCGGCGAGTCACGCAATTTTCAAATAGGTGGCGCGGCACTGGCGGAGTCGAGTGGACGACCTGTACTCGTAGTTGCGCACAATGCAGGTGAGTTCTGGCCAGCGCACCGATTCGGAAAACATGCGGGAACAATTCGCGTCATCGTGTCTCCACCCATCAGCCCTCACGGCATCAATCGAAAACTGCTCAATTCTTCGGCCGAAGCAGCGATGGCGGCGGCCATGGCAGATTTGGGGCGGAGCGGAGATCAAACGTCCAGGTTCGCCACCGACAGCGCATTGGATACAATGAAGTCGCGCCTCGGCTCGACCTGATCGCCCATCAACGTCGTGAACATCTGGTCGGCAGCGATCGCGTCATCAACGGTCACGCGCAACATGCGCCGTACCTCGGGATCCATGGTCGTTTCCCAGAGTTGATCCGGGTTCATCTCGCCGAGACCTTTGTAACGCTGGATGTCGACCCCGCGACGCGCTTGATCCATCAACCACTCCAGCGCCTCACCGAACCGTTCAATTGCAGCTCGCTTGTCGCCACGTCTAACGTACGCGCCATCCCCAACGAGTTGATAAAGGCGCTCGGCGAGACTGGCAATACCGCGGTAGTCGGCCGAGAGGAAAAAGTCCTGGCCGAAAGTCACACGCTGTTCAACACCTCTCGAGTTGATTGCAACGGTCGGCAGATACGCTTGGTGCTCCGGATCGAAGGTCACACTGACGCGCACGTCCTGACCTGCGCTCGCTTGGAATCGAGCTTGTAGCGCGTTCACCCAGTTCGTCACAAGCGCGGCATCCCGGAGCTCTTCGGGCTGCAATGGCGGACCATCAAGCAAGAATCGCGTCAGATAAATCGGGTAGATGCGCGTCAACGCCTCCAAACGAAGGAGGACGGTCCGGTAGCTTCGCGCCAGCGATTCAAGTGGCTCGCCCTTTAGAGGGGGCGCTTGATCATTTACGTACAGCTCTGCGTCATCCAGCGCCATCTGGAGGAAATGCTCGCTCAACTCGTCATCGTCTTTAATGTAGCGTTCCTGCCGGCCCTTTTTGACCTTATAGAGTGGTGGCTGGGCAATATAGATGTGGCTACGCTCGATGAGCTCGGGCATCTGACGAAAGAAGAACGTCAGCAACAACGTTCGAATGTGCGAGCCGTCCACATCGGCGTCGGTCATGATGATGATGCGATGATAGCGAAGCTTCGCGATGTCGAATTCGGTTCTACCGATGCCGCAACCCAGCGCCGTTACCAACGTACCAATCTCAAGCGACGACAGCATCTTGTCGAATCGGGCCTTCTCAACGTTTAGGATTTTTCCTTTCAGCGGCAAAATGGCCTGAGTACGGCGGTCACGTCCTTGCTTGGCCGAACCTCCGGCCGAGTCCCCCTCGACCAGGTAGAGTTCCGACAGCGCTGGGTCCTTCTCCTGGCAATCCGCCAGTTTTCCCGGCAGTCCAGCGATATCGAGCGCACCTTTCCGCCGAGTCATCTCGCGCGCCTTGCGCGCCGCTTCCCTCGCACGCGCAGCATCGATCATCTTGGTCACCACACCACGCGCATCCTGTGGATGTTCGTCAAGATATTCAGTGAAAAACCTTGTCAGTTCTTGTTCAACCGCCGACTTGACCTCGCTGGAGACTAGTTTGTCCTTCGTCTGCGACGAGAACTTCGGATCGTGTACTTTCACGGATACAACAGCAGTGAGTCCTTCGCGGGCGTCGTCGCCCGTGGTGGCGACATTGAGCTTCTTGGCCAGCCCTTCGCGCTCGATGTATTGATTGAGCGTTCGAGTGAGCCCCGAGCGAAAACCCGCTAAGTGCGTTCCGCCATCGCCCTGGGGGATGTTGTTGGTGTAAGTGAACACTTGCTCTTGGAAGCTATCGTTCCATTGCATCGCCACCTCCACACCAATCCGATCTTCGCGTTCGTGCGAAAAGTAGAATACCTCGTTGAGCGAATTTTTGTTTTGATTCAAATACTTAACAAACTCCTTCAACCCACCTTCGTAGACAAAAGTGTCTTCCTTGCCGGAACGCTCGTCCGTC
Source organism: uncultured Gammaproteobacteria bacterium (assembly GCA_963812255.1). Lineage (GTDB taxonomy): Bacteria > Pseudomonadota > Gammaproteobacteria > Pseudomonadales > Azotimanducaceae > DATJGR01. The sequence goes on from CAWEUM010000005.1 coordinate 2,069,482, forward strand.
AAACGGATTCTGACGCCAGAGTTCAGGAACGCGAGCTCTCGAAGCCGTTTTGCGAGAACGTCGTAGTGGAATTCAATGTTGCGGAAGGTCGCCGCCGACGGTTTGAAGTAGCACTCGGTACCGCGACGTTCCGTCTCACCCACCATCTTGAGCGGTTCTTCCGGTATTCCGTGCTGATATGTCTGCTGGTAGACCTTCTGGTTGCGACGCACCGTCAAACGAAATGTCTCCGACAGCGCATTGACTACCGAGACGCCTACGCCGTGCAACCCACCGGAGACCTTGTAGCTATCCTCGTCGAATTTCCCACCGGCGTGAAGGGTTGTCATGATGACCTCGGCCGCCGACACACCTTCCTCCTTATGGATATCCACCGGTATACCGCGCCCGTTGTCCTTCACCGTGACCGCTTCCCCGGGGTGAATGATCACCTGAATTTCATCACAATGGCCCGCTAACGCTTCGTCGATACTGTTATCGACCAACTCCTGGACCATGTGGTGCAACCCGGTTCCATCCTCGGTGTCGCCGATGTACATCCCTGGTCGTTTCCGTACCGCATCCAGGCCACGCAGTACCTTTATGCTCTCAGAGTCATACTTCCCTTCCGACATCATCACTCCTTTGTGTCAATCGGGTGACACGACCCTTGTTCCACGTGGAACACTTGCCGACAGCCAGCGAACGCGGACCCGAGCGACGCCACCGAGGTCGCGCTGGCGAAAACCTGGTTCCCCGCAACCTCGAGGGCACGGAAAAAGCGCTCGTTGTGAGCCGCATCCAACTCCGCCCCCACATCATCGATCAGAAAGAGACTTTGCCTACCAGCCATGCGATTGGTGAGTTCCGCTTGTCCCAATCGAAAGGCGCTGGCAACCACCTTGCCCTGTCCCCTGGACAGTGTCGTCGAGGCAGGAGCGCCGGCGACCGCCAGGTTGAGATCGCCGCGATGAGGGCCAAAATGCGTGAAGCCGAATTTTACATCGCGCGCGGCCCCTTCGCGCAAACAATCGTTGAGCGTCGAATCCTCGCGCCACCCGCGCCTGTAGGAGATTGTAAGCTCGATCGTCGGGTTGAGTTGGGCCAGCACATCCAACACAGAAGGGAAAAGCCGTGCCAGATAATGTTGCCTCGCTAAGTCTACGTGTCCGGCCTGAATCGCCAGACGCTCGGTCCAGGTGGCCAACTCCAGCTCCACTGCCGAAGATCGCGGTCGCTTAAGTGCCCGCAACAGTGAGTTGCGTTGCCGAAGTGTGCGTTGATAGCTGCGCAATTTATCGAGGTAGGATGGTTCCACGTGAAACACACCCCAATCAACGAACCGCCTTCGCTCCTGCGGCGCGCCGAACACGAGATCGGCTGAGTCCGGGAGCATCAGTTGAATCGGCATGAGGGTCGCCACTTCCGATAGTCTCCGCTCCGGCAACTCATTGAGCCGCAGCTCTACTCGATTACCACGCTGTCGGAGAACACCCGCAGACAGAAGCCCTCGGTGCTCGTCGTTGAACCTAGCTCGGACCAGCAACGAGTCCACGCCGCGTCGAATCACCGGTTCGGCTGTCGGCGACCGAAACGAGCGGCCCCGGGCGAGTATGTGAATAGCCTCGAGGATGGCTGTCTTTCCGGCGCCATTTGGTCCAACGAACAGATTCAGTCCTGTGGCGCAATCAATGGCAACAGAAGCCAGGTTACGAACGCCCGAAATCTCCAACCTGATCAGCCGCATGGGATCGAGGATCCATGGACTAAAGGCGCATCGGCATCACGACATAAATGGAATCGTCTGCCCCAGGGCCTTCGAGAAGCGCGCTGCTGTTCGCATCGGAAACCGAGAATCGGACGGTGTCGGTCGAAAGTGCGCTCAGGACGTCCTGCAGATAGCTCACATTGAACCCGATCTCGAGGCGTTGGCCCGAATATTCCACTGCAACGACTTCTTCCGCCTCTTCCTGCTCAGGGTTGTTCGCGCGAATCGTCATCAGGTCGCTCTCGAGGGTAATGTGCACCCCGCGGTATTTTTCGTTCGAAAGTATCGATGCCCGCGCAAACGCCTGGCGAAGCGCCTCCCGATCAGCACTCACCAGGTTCGAACTCTCCTTAGGAATCACCTTTTCATAGTCGGGAAATCGTCCGTCAACCAGTTTTGTGGTTAACGTGTATCCGGCATGAGCAGTGCGGAGATGGTTCCGCGCCACGGACACACGCACCTCTTCGTCGCCGTCGGAAAGCAATCTTGTCATCTCGAGCACCCCTTTCCGCGGCACGATTGCCTGCGTCAGGTCCGATGACGGCACCCCACGCTCCAAGGTGCACATCGCCAATCGATGCCCGTCGGTCGCCACCGTACGCACATGTCTCGGGGTGACCTCGAGCAACATGCCGTTGAGAAAATACCGCACATCCTGTTGAGCCATGGAGAAGGAGGTTTGACCCAGCAATCGCTGCATTTCAGCGCGCAACAGCACGAATTCAAGGTCGCTCTCGGCGCCCTCGACCCGCGGAAAATCCGCCACCGGAAGGGTCGCCAATGTGAATCGGCTGCGACCAGACCGAACGATCGCTCTGTCACCCTCGACTTCCACCGTTACTGACGCACCTTCCGGCAATGAGCGCCAGATATCGGCAAGTTTCCGAGCGGGAATCGTCGCCTCGCCTCGTTCCACCACATCCACGCCCTCACCGGCGCGCGCGACGAGTTCGACCTCCAGATCGGTGCCAGTAAATGAAACGGACCCGTCCTCGGCCGCGTCCACGAACAGGTTCGAAAGAACTGGCAGCGTCTGCCGGCGCTCGACCACGCCTGTCACCAATTGGAGAGGACGCAACAGGGTGTCGCGGGTGGTGGTGAATTTCATCCGATCCAGCTTCCCTTTGTTAGCTTGTGAGCAGCCGAGTCAGATTGCGGTGGTCCTCTGAGACATCGGCACTCGACTCCTTCAGTTCGGCAATCTTTCGACACGCATGCAGTACTGTCGTATGGTCGCGGCCGCCAAACGCATCGCCGATCTCAGGCAACGAGTGATTAGTATTCGCCTTTGCGAGAAACATAGCCATTTGCCGCGGCCGCGCGATGGTTCGGCTGCGCCGCTTCGACAACAGATCGGCGATTTTGATCTTGTAGTATTCCGCCACAGTCTTCTGGATGTTCTCGATACTCACCTGCCGATCTTGGATCGCGAGCAGGTCTCTCAGCGAACGCTGCACCTGCTCGATGCAGATCCGCCGACCCGTAAATCGTGAGTTCGCCATGACTCTCTTCAGCGCCCCCTCGAGTTCGCGCACGTTTGAACGAACCCTTTCGGCAATGAAGAACGCTACATCCGGCGGAAGATCTACACCTTCGATCGCTGCTTTGTTCATCAGGATGGCCACTCGTGTCTCGAGTTCCGGCGGCTCCACTTCCACCGTGAGTCCCCAGACGAACCGCGACTTCAATCGCTCTTCCAGTCCACCGATCTCGCTCGGATAGCGATCACACGTCAACACCATTTGGTGATCCCGCTCCAGCAACGCGTTGAAGACGTGGAAGAACTCCTCCTGTGAACGCAGCTTGTTTGCAAAGAACTGTATGTCGTCAATCAACAGCGCATCAACAGAGCGGTAGTGCTGCATGAAGTCCTGCATCGTGCCCATTTGCAGTGCTTTCACCATATCCTGAACGAACCGCTGCGAGTGTAGGTAAACCACCTTCGCATCGGGATCCTTCTTGAGAATCTGATTCCCGACCGCATGCATCAGGTGGGTCTTCCCCAGACCAACACCGCCATACAGCAACAACGGGTTGTAGGACCGACCAGCGTTTTCCGCTACTTGTTGAGCGGCCGCCTTAGCGATCTCGTTAGATTTTCCCTCGACGAACGTGTCGAACGTGAATGCTCTGTTGAGATCCACGGCGCCACGGCGCTGGGCTTCGGCACGCATCGGCGCTGGATCGATGGCTACGCTACCGATATCCAGCGATACGCCGACCGGACTGGCTGGGTCGCCGAGCTGATTCATCAGCTCGTTGATCCGTCCCCAGAACAACGATTCCACTTGGTCCCGCACATATCGGTTCGGCGCGAACAGCACCAACTGCTCCTCGCGTTGGCGAACCTGAAGCGGACGGATCCAGGTATTGAATTGATCGGACGGAACTTCTTCTTCGAGTCGCGACAGGCACTGCTGCCAAACCGAATTAGCCACCGAACTGAGCCCCCCGGATAAATTATTTTAGGCTTTATTTTTCGGCACATTCTACTGGCTCGCGCAACACCCAGCTATGAAGACTTTCGTCCGCAACTCTCACGCGACGTGCAACTACTTGGGCAATCAATCGGTTAGACGTCACGCTTGGCCTAGGAAATTATCAATAGCCTCGTCCGTGCTGTGCGGAACTTGTGCATGAGTGCTTGCATAGCTTGTGGATAACTTTCGCCACACCGGATTCGTCGACAATTCGTCGCGTTGGTTGATGCTTATGATCGGGCTATGCACAGGCTCGACATACGTTGAACGACAGACACCATGCTGCATTGACCGAGTTCTCCACACTTTCTTTCCTCTCAACAAGCAACAACAATCTTTCTTCCATCAACTCAATGAAACGATTGAAAATTGACAGCCCGGATACTGCTACATAGAATCCCGCTCCCTTTTCCGTCGGTGGCCTCAAACGATGAAGCGCACATTTCAACCCAGTGTGCTCAAGCGCAAACGCACGCATGGGTTTCGCGCGCGCATGGCAACTCGAAGCGGTCGGAAGGTGGTCAGCGCACGAAGGGCCAAGGGCCGCAAGCGCCTGTCGGTATAGCACAATCGGCCAGACTGCCCGATTTCCACGCGAATACCGTTTGCTCCATAAGGACCAATTCGATTTCGTCCTGTCTAATCGGATGATCCACCTGCGGAGCGGGTGCTTTCGATTGTTTGCTGCCAGGAATGGTGGAGACGGAGCGCGTCTCGGGTTGATCGTAGGCAAGCGGCAACTCAAGCGTGCCGTCGATCGCAATCGTGTGAGGCGCATGCTACGGGAGGCGTTTCGCCTCAATCGGGAAACACTGCCGTCGATCGACATAGTGGTCCAGTTGACGGAGAAGCCGTTGGCTACGACTCTTACGACGCACGCACGAACGGTGTGGCCGAATCTCGTCGTAGCCATTGGGAACGCGCATGATTGACGGAATACCTGAACGAATCGCGATTGCCGCCATAAGGGGATATCGGTATTTTCTGAGCCCGTTCTTCGGCCAGCATTGCCGGTTTCACCCAACCTGTTCCGCGTACGCAATCGAGGCAATTGAAGCGCATGGGACGTTGCGAGGCAGCATTCTTGCGTTGCGGCGCCTGAGTCGGTGTCATCCCCTTCATGAGGGCGGCTTCGATCCAGTGCCGGAAGAAGCCTGAGATGATCACTGCGGAAATGCAGCGCATTTTTCTGTTGGTCGCGCTGGCCGCAACCGCGTATCTGCTCGTGCTCGCGTGGAATGATGATTACATCAAAGGTCGTGTTCCCTCAGGAGATACGGCTGCACCAGTTGCAACCGCTCCCGAGAGGGAGGCACCAGATACTTTCGTTGAAGCGCAAGAAACGTCGAGCGATACCTCGTCGAGCACCGCGCCGGCCCGACAAGGCGTTAGGAATCGGGAGCCGGCGACGGTACAAGCGGCCGCAGACCGCATCGTCAAAGTCACGACGGGTGCGATGGAGGTATGGATTGATCGGCTTGGGGGCGACATCGTACGCGTTCGACTGCCCCGGTACCCCGTCAGCATAGATAAGCCAGATGATCCCTTCTTGCTGCTCGACAATCGCGCGGACCATGTGTATGTCGCCCAGAGTGGCTTGGGAGGGCGCGATGGCGTTGACGGTGCCGGGCGACGTCCGCTGTATGACGTGGCGCATGCGGCATTCGACTTTCAGAACGGCGGTAAATTGCGCCTGACGACGGTTACCGACTCGGTCGCGATCGCGAAGGTCTTCACCTTTACGTCTGACGAATACGTGGTGACCGTGAACTACGAGATCACCAATCGTTCCAATCATCCATTCCAAGCGCGCCAGTTCGCGCAGCTCAAACACGACAGCAAGGACCTCGGCGGCAAGAGTCACACGCTCGGTCCCCGTCCGTATCTGGGTGCGGCCCTGACGACCAACGACGAGCGCTACCACAAGCTGAAATTCTCTACGCTGGATGACGGGAAGTTTGCGCAGGACGTAAAGGGCGGATGGATCGCGATTCTGCAGCACTATTTCATCAGCGCGTGGGTCGCGAACCCCGGCGACGACAATCACTACTATGGTGACAAAAGGAAGGACGGCAACTACGTCGTCGGATTCTCCGGGCCGGTGCAGACGATAGCGCCCGGTGCGACAGGTGAATTCACATCCAGATTTTATGCCGGTCCGAAGAATCAAGCGCGACTCGAAGCGATTGCCCCGAATCTGAATCTGACGGTGGACTACGGTTTTCTGTGGTGGCTCGCCATCCCGCTGTTTCACTTGCTCAAATGGTTGCATAGCGTCGTTGGCAACTGGGGCGTGTCGATCATTCTGTTGACGCTGATCGTCAAACTCGTTCTGTTTCCGCTCTCCGCAGCCAGCTATCGGTCGATGGCCAACATGCGTCGTGTCGGCCCTCAGATGAAGCGTTTGCAGGAGCGGTACGCGGATGATCGCCAGAAGCTGTCACAGGAAATGATGAGCTTCTACAAGAAGGAGAAGATCAACCCGCTGGGCGGCTGTCTCCCAATGCTGCTGCAGATGCCGGTCTTCATTTCCCTCTACTGGGTTCTGTTCGAAAGCGTGGAACTCCGACAGGCGCCATTCTTCCTGTGGATTCGTGATCTGGCAGTCATGGACCCGTATTTCGTGCTGCCGATATTGATGGGCGGATCGATGTTTCTGACACAGACGCTCAACCCTCCCGTTCCGGATCCGATCCAAGCACGCGTGATGAAATTCATGCCCATCATGTTCACTGTGATGTTCCTATTCTTCCCGGCTGGCCTCGTGCTCTACTGGCTGGTCAACAATCTTCTGTCGCTCGCGCAACAATGGTTCATCACACGTCAGATCGAAGGTGCCGCGAACGCTGCCAAATCTTGACGAGGGCGGTGTTCTCGAACGAGATACGATCGTCGCCGCCGCGACACCTCCGGGAAGAGGTGGTGTTGGCATCCTGCGCATTTCCGGGCCGCGCGCGCTAGATATTCTGTCCGAGATGTGTGGGCGCCAGATCCTCGAGCGGGTCGCGACTGTCGCTCAGTTCTTGGATCTGACGGGTTGTCCGATCGATCGAGGGTTGGCACTGGCATTTCCGGCGCCCCGTTCGTATACCGGAGAACATGTAGCTGAACTGCACGGTCATGGCGGACCCGTCGTCATCGACATGATGCTGAATGAGGTTCTTCGGCGCGGCGCGCGACTTGCAAATCCGGGTGAGTTTACCGAACGCGCATTTCTAAACGGAAAAATGGACCTTGCTCAGGCCGAAGCGGTTGCCGATCTGATCGCCAGCCGTTCGAAGGCTGCCGCCCGCAGCGCCCAGCGGTCGTTGTCTGGCGAATTTTCGAGGCACGTACGTGATCTTGCAAACCGCATGTTGGAGTTGCGCATCTACGTAGAGGGTGCCATCGACTTCCCAGAAGACGACGTCGATTTTCTAGCTGAAGGCCGCGTCGAAGACCGTCTCGAACAATTGATCGGGTCGGTGTCGACGTTGCTCGACGGCGCGACTCAGGGTGCGATCCTGAACGAGGGCATCAGTCTGGTTTTGGCAGGTCGACCCAACGTTGGAAAATCCAGTTTATTGAACCGGCTGCTGGGTTTCGATCGCGCGATCGTCACCGATACCGCAGGGACGACGCGTGATACGCTTGCGGAAACGATGGATATCGGGGGGGTGCCAGTACGCATCGTCGACACGGCCGGGCTGCGCCTTTCCGGTGACGAGATCGAACGCGAAGGCATCCGCCGTGCGCGTTCACAGATCCTCGATGCCGATCGCGTGCTGTTGGTCCGGGACCGGATTTCGGGCGAACCGGTCGATGAGTTGATCGCAGAGCATTCTTTACCGACCGATCGTTTGACAGTGGTAACTAACAAGATCGACCTGACTGGCGATGAACCTGGCGAGGGGGCCATCGGCGACTTGCCGGAGATCCGCATCTCTGCGCTGACTGGCTTGGGCATGGAGACACTTAAGCAGCACGTGCTGTGGTCGATTGGTCACCGCGAACATGCCGGGGTGTTCTCCGCGCGACGGCGCCATCTTGACGCGTTGACCAGAGCGCGAAGGACGCTGCAGCATGGCGCGCACGCACTCCAAGAGTCGGGTGCGGGCGAGCTGCTCGCCGATGACCTGCGTCGTGCGCACGACCAACTCGGCGAAATCACCGGCGCGGTTACCAGCGATGCATTGCTCGGGGAAATCTTCAGTCGCTTTTGCATCGGCAAGTAGTCAATTGGGGGGACTGTTGGAATGAGTAATTGGGTAGCGCGGGTGGCAATCGTGACGGGTGCGGCGTCCGGCATCGGTCGCGCCGCAGCAAAGCAAATTCTTGCTGAAGGCGGGAGCGTGGTACTGGTTGATCAGCGCCGTCCAGACACCGAGTTTTTTTCGAACAGCGACTCAACCGGCGAGCGCACACGCGTCGTGGTCGGCGATGTCACCTTGGAATTCACCTATGCGTCCGCGGTGGCCGCTGCGCAAGAACTTGGTGGGCTGAACGCGATGCTGCTCAATGCGGGGAAGGTTGTTTCGGGCACCATCGAATCCCTGGGCATGGACGTGTTCGACAACGTCATCGGCGTGAACCTGCGTGCGGTGGTGTTGGGTGTACGTGCAGGTCTGCCGTTGCTGCGCAAGGCGAACGGACCCGCTATTGCTGTCACGGCATCAGTTTCTGGCCTCGGCGGTGATCCGGGCATGTGGGCATACAACACGGCAAAAGGAGGCGTTGTGAATTTCGTGCGCGCCGCCGCGTTGGAATTGGGTCGCGATGGAATCCGGATAAACGCCGTCTGCCCCGGACCGACCCACACAGGGATGACCGCTGACATCCTGCAGTCGCCGGTCCACGAGGAACTGCGTCGTCACATTCCGCTGGGGCGCTGGGGTGAGCCCGAAGAAATCGGCTCGGTGCTCACATTTCTGACGTCGCCAGCGGCGTCGTTCGTGAACGGCGCAATCGTACCGGTGGACGGTGGCGTGTTCGCTGGCAGCGCGCAGTTCACTCCATGGGGGCCAGGAAGCAGCTGACCGGCCGCGATCGCGCGGACGGGCAATCGTCCAAGGCCTATACTTGCGCAACTCCTTTATCTTTGCGGGCACATGCCGGTCACCACATGAACGCTTCGGAGAACTTCGATGTCATCGTTGTCGGCGGCGGTCATGCGGGTGCCGAAGCGGCGCTGGCGTCCGCGCGGATTGGCGCGCGGACGCTGTTGCTCACGCAGAGCATCGAGACGATCGGACAGATGTCCTGCAACCCAGCCATTGGCGGCATCGGCAAAAGCCATCTTGTGCGCGAAATCGATGCACTGGACGGCGCGATGGCCCGTGCGACCGATCGAGCTGGCATTCAATTCCGGGTTCTGAACGGTTCGAAAGGCCCTGCAGTACGCGCGACCCGTGCGCAAGCGGACCGGGTGCTCTACAGACAAGCGATGCGTCAGATCGTCGAGTCGACCGAGAACTTATGGGTGTTCCAACAGTCGGTCGTCGATCTCGTCGTGCAGGATGACAAGGTGACGGGCGTGCTCACGCAATCCGGTCTCGTCTTTCTGTCAAAGGCCGTCGTGTTGACCACCGGCACTTTTCTTGGCGGACGGATACACGTTGGGCTGGAAAACCACCCCGGTGGGCGAGCTGGCGATGCGCCGTCGAATGCGCTTGCGCAGCGCTTACGCGCGCTTCCGTTTCGCGTGGATCGATTGAAGACCGGAACACCGCCGCGCATCGATGGACGCAGCGTCGACTTTTCGGTCATGCAGATGCAGTCAGGCGATGATCCGGTCCCGGTGATGTCTCTGCTCGGAAGCGTGGCTGAGCATCCTCATCAGATACCGTGCCACATCACGCATACCAACCCGGCAACGCACGAGATAATCCGCAACGGCTTGGATCGATCGCCGCTCTTCAGCGGCGTCATCGAGGGCGTCGGACCGCGCTACTGTCCGTCGATCGAGGACAAGGTGGTGCGGTTTGCGCAGAAGACGAGCCATCAGATATTCGTTGAGCCGGAGGGGCTCACAACCTGTGAGCTGTACCCGAATGGCATCTCGACGAGCCTCCCGTTCGACGTACAGATCAATCTCGTGCGCAGCATCAAGGGCTTCGGGCAGGCACACATCACGCGCCCAGGATATGCGATCGAATACGATTTCTTCGATCCGCGAGACTTGAAATATTCGTTGGAAACCAAAGCCATCGAGGGTCTGTTTTTCGCCGGGCAGATCAACGGCACGACCGGCTACGAGGAAGCTGCAGCACAAGGGCTGCTCGCAGGCGCGAATGCGGCGATGAAAGTTGCCGGACAGCCGGCCTGGTGCCCGCGCCGGGACGAAGCCTATCTTGGGGTGTTGGTCGATGACCTCATCAACAACGGTACCAACGAGCCGTATCGGATGTTCACCAGCCGCGCCGAATTTCGACTCGTGCTGCGAGAAGACAACGCGGATCTTCGGTTGACGACGAAAGGCCGCGAGCTCGGTCTGGTGGGTGACCAGCGGTGGCGTGCATTTAGGGAGAAATGCGTTCGCATCGATTCCTTGCGCGAGTCGCTGGCTAGACACCAGGTGGTGCCCGGCGACACCGTTGCAGTGGAGATTCAGCAGCGGACGGGCGAACCGATCAACCGGCCGACGGATCTGCTGACGTTGTTGCGTCGGCCAAAGATCACGATTGGATCGCTGTCAGGATTGCTTCCGGAACTCGACACTGATGGTGGCGCGGCGGCAAGCCAGATCGAAATCGAAATGAAATACGCGGGCTACATTGCGCGCGCTCGCGACGACATCGATCGACTTAAGCGCCACGAGGGCGTTCGTCTTCCGCCAGACTTCGACTACGCGTCGATCTCGGGACTATCGGCCGAACTGAAGCAGAAGCTTGAAGCCACGCGTCCGGACAACCTCGAACGCGCATCCCACATTCCAGGGATCACGCCCGCGGCGTTGTCGATCCTGTTGGTGCATGCTCGCAGGGCGCGCACCACGGCGTGACAGAGGCCGAAGAACTAAGCTCGGGCGCGGCGGCGCTGGGCGTCGAGTTGTGCGAGAAGCAGGTCGCCGCTTTGTTGCAGTTTGCGGCTCTGTTGCGCCGTTGGAATCGTGCGTTCAATTTGGTGTCGCGTCGCGACGCCACGCGGCTTATCGAGCGACACCTGCTCGATGCGTTGTCGCTCACTCCGATGCTGCACGGCGAGCGTGTGTTGGATCTCGGCACGGGCGCTGGGTTGCCCGGCGTCCCGCTTGCAATTGCATGCCCCGACCTAGTGTTCACGCTGTTGGATCGCAGCGAACGACGCATCCGATTCGTTCGCCAAACGATCATCGAACTCAGCCTGCGAAACGTTATGCCTGTAGCGTTGGATTATGCCGATTTCCGCCCCGACACCTTGTTTGATACCTTGATATCCCGGGCGGTTGCCAAGCCGACGGCGCTTTGGAGCGTTGCTTCGAATCTGCTCGCCGACGATGGGATCGCTCTCTTTCAGATCGGCATTCACGAGCGCGATGCTGTTGATTTCGACTCGGGCGTGCAGACGGTGCTGTTTCGTGTTCCAGGCTTCCCGGAGCCACGCCATGTCTTGCAAGTGAGCCGGCGCGAAAACCACCAACATGGCGCGACAGGACGCTGATCGATGACCCGGATCATTGCCGTAGCGAACCAGAAGGGCGGCGTTGGTAAAACCACGACGAGCGTGAATCTGGCGGCATCGCTAGCACTGTCGGGCAGTCGAGTGCTGCTCGTCGACCTGGATCCGCAAGGTAACGCGACGATGGGTTGCGGCATCGAGAAGGGTGCGCTCGAACGTAGCGTCTACGACTGGCTAATGGCGCGCGCACCACTTGCAGACTTGGTCCAACGTTGTCCGACGGGCTTCGAGCTGGCCCCTTCGAACATCGACCTGACGGCGGCCGAGGTCGAGCTTCTGCAGGTCGATCAGCGCGAGCAGAGACTCAAGAGCGTGTTGAGCGAGGTCGACGGCCGCTACCACTTCGTGATTATCGACTGCCCTCCGTCGCTGAACATGTTGACACTGAATGCGCTCGTCGCGAGCCACAGCGTGTTGATTCCCATGCAGTGTGAGTATTACGCGCTGGAGGGACTATCGGCACTGCTCGATACCATCGAAGGCGTCAAACAGAGAGCCAATCCCGCGCTACGCATAGAGGGCATTCTGCGCACCATGTATGATCCGCGCAGCAGCCTGACGCGAGATGTGTCACGACAGCTGTTGAAGTTTTTTGGAGAGAAGGTGTTCCGAACTGTCATTCCTCGGAACATCCGACTCGCCGAAGCGCCGAGTCATGGGTTGCCCGTCGTTCTCTACGATCGTCAATCCCGCGGCGCGGTTGCCTACATGGCGCTCGCGGGCGAGTTGAAGCGCAACAGCATCGGCGGGGAGGGCATGGCGTGATGAAGAAACGGGGGCTCGGACGCGGTCTCGATGCCCTGCTCGGCTCCAGCGAACCGGCCTCCAATGAGATAGCCGAGTCCGACGCGGGTGCCACGAATCTCGCCGAGGTAGCCGTCGATCAGGTTCACCCTGGCCAATACCAGCCGCGCCGCACCATCCGCGACGAAGGCATCGCCGAGCTCGCGGCGTCGATCAAGGCGCAGGGTGTCATGCAACCGATCGTGTTGCGCCATCGCGCAATGGGCGGGTATGAGATCATTGCTGGAGAGCGTCGCTGGCGTGCATCGCAACTCGCCGGCCTGGAGCGAATCCCGGCCGTCATCAAGGACGTGAGCGACGAGCGTGCCGTCGCGATGGCGCTGATTGAAAACATTCAGCGCGAAGATCTGAATCCGCTCGAACAGGCGCTGGCTTTGCAACGGCTATCGGAAGAATTCCATCTCACGCAGCAACAGGCAGCCGATGCAGTGGGGAAATCGCGCGTCGCGGTGACCAATCTCCTGCGCTTGCTGAATTTGGCACCACCAGTGCGTGAAATGCTGTCGGAGGGCGAACTCGAAATGGGGCACGCACGCGCGTTGCTGTCGCTGGCGCCACTCGAGCAGGAGCAGGCGGCTCGCCAAGTTGTTGCGAAAGGTCTTTCGGTTCGGCAGACGGAGGCATTGGTCCGGCAACGGACTCGCCCCGCCCCGTTGACGCCCTTCGCCGCGGTCCGTCGCAAGGATCCGGACACGGAGCGTCTGGAAGTGGAGCTATCGGAGCGAATTGGTGCTCCGGTATCGATCAACTTCGACGGTAAGAGTACGGGTAGCCTGGTGATCCGATACTCGACGGTCGATGAACTCGAAGGAATTCTCACGCACCTGCGTTGATGGACGGGTGTTGGTAGAACGCTACGTTGATGTACGTATCAGCCGATTTATTGCACGGCAGCATGACCATCTCTATACTACGCGCGCCTTGCGTATGGGGGCTCGAGTGGATCGCGCGAATGCCCCGATCAGAACAAGAATTTCAGACCTAGGGGTACGAATCAGGACCGGAGAACGCAGCGTGCCGCTGGTGTTTCGGATCCTGGCGATGCAGGGCGCTGTTGCCGCAATGCTCACGACGATGTTCCTGACGGTCGGCCGCTCGGACGCGGTGTCTGCGCTGTTGGGTGCGGTCGTCGTGATCGTACCGAGCCTTTGGTTCGCTTGGCGGGTGACAACGATCAACGCCCCAGTGGGGCAGGAGTTGGACGCCGCGCGACGATTGCTTGGCGGCGGCATCGCCAAAGTGATCGCGACGTTCGGACTGCTGGTCGCCGCATTTGCTTGGGCACACCCCGAACCGGTGGCGTTTTTCGTCACGATGTTCGGCGTGCAGATGGCGCACATGCTGGCGCCATTGTCGGGTTCAGACACATAGCGACCCTTGGAGAAGGGGTCGTCGTACAAGAGCGGTTTGCTTTGACGCTGTGAAGGAACGTTGGATGGCCGAGACCACTGGCGAATACATTGAGCATCACCTGACGAACTTGACCTATGGCCATCTGCCGGACGGTAGTTGGGGGTTTGCACACAGCACCGAGCAAGCGACGTCGATGGGGTTCTGGTCCATCAATGTCGACTCGATGGGATGGGCGATTGTGCTCGGGTTGGCGTTCACGCTGATATTCGGTCGCGCCGCGCGGCACGCGACAGCGGGCGTGCCGGGCGGTCTGCAGAATGGTGTCGAAATGATTATCGAGTTCATCGAAGACATCGTCGGCAGCATTTTCTATCACAAGAATGATCTGGTTGCGCCGATGGCACTTACGATCTTCGTCTGGGTTTTCATGATGAACCTGATGGACCTGTTGCCGGTGGATTGGCTGCCACAGGTCGCCGGTTTTGTTGGTATCGAGCACATGCGGGTCGTGCCGACGGCCGATCCGAACGTCACGCTTGGTATGGCGCTGACGGTGTTTGTGCTCGTGCTGTACTACAGCATTCGGCGCAAGGGCCTGGGCGGGTTCCTCGGGGAGTTAGCGTTTCATCCTCTACCGAACAAAATCTTTGCGCCATTCAATCTGTTCCTCGAGGTCGTCAACTTGCTCGCCAAGCCGCTTTCGCTGGGCTTGCGTCTGTTCGGCAACATGTACGCAGGGGAGATGATCTTCATCCTGATTGCGTTGATGTTCTCGAGTTGGTGGACCTTGCTGGGCGTCTGGATGCAGTTGGGTTGGGCACTGTTCCACGTTCTGATCATCACGCTACAGGCGTTCATTTTCTCGGTTTTGACAGTCGTGTATTTGGCGCAGGCCCACGACGTCGAAGAAGATCACTAAACAAGACTTAGGAGCAATCATGGAACTCGCAGTTTTCTTGTATGTGGCAGGCGCCCTGATGATGGGCCTCGGTGCCATCGGCGCAGCCATTGGCGTGGGCGTGCTCGGCGGCAAATTCCTCGAGGGTGTTGCGCGTCAGCCCGAGTTGCTGCCGATGCTACGGACGCAGTTGTTCATCGTGCTGGCGTTGGTCGACGCAGTCCCGATGATCGCCGTCGGCATTGCGCTGTTCGTACTCTTTGCGGTGGCGCCTGGCGCCGTCGCCGGCGGCTGATGACGCCGCGTCGAAGATAGTCAACGGAGACCGCACCCGTGAACATGACCGCAACACTCCTAGCGCAGTCGGTGACGTTCCTCGTCTTCGTCTGGGTTTGCCATCGATACCTCTGGCCGCCGATGATCGCCGCGATGCGAGAGCGGCAGAAGACCATCGCGGATGGTCTGGCTGCATCCGAGCGTGCCGCGAAGGATCTCGCGCTGGCAAAAGAAGGCGCCGCCGAGCATCTGCGCCAGGCGAAAGAAGAGGCTCGGCAGATCATCGAACAGGCTCGTGGGCGCGCGGTCATCATGATCGAAGAGGCCAAGAACGATGCGCGCGCCGAGGGTGAACGCCAGAGGGACGCGGCTCGCGCCGAGATCGATCAGGATGTGAACCGCGCAAAAGAGAAGCTGCGCGGCCAAGTCGCTGCGTTGGCATTGGCGGGTGCGGAGAAAATTCTGCAGGCGTCGATCGATCGATCGCGGCACGCGGAATTGCTCAACAAGCTGTCCGCTGAGCTCTGATCCAACGCCATGGCTGAACTCGCGACGATCGCACGCCCGTACGCCAATGCAGTGTTCGAGCTAGCCAAACGCAGCCGCACGCTCGATAGGTGGTCTGACCAACTGGGGCTGGCGGCGCTGGTGTGCGCCGACGCTTCGGTCAATGAGATCATCGAGTCGCCGGCAGCAACGAGTCTCGAAAAGGCGGACACGCTCGCGCGTGTCTGCGGCGACGAGCTCAGCGAGGAAGGCAGACAGCTGCTGCGCGTACTGGCGCACAACGACCGCTTGGATGCGCTGGGCGAAATCAGCGCTCAATACGAAGCATTGCGCGCACAGGAAGAGGCATCGCTCGACGTGGAAGTCGTCAGCGCATATCCGCTGGACGACGCAGAGCAGAAACGCCTGGTCGAGGCCTTGACGCGCCGCTTCAAGAAGGACATTCAAGTGACGAGCCGCGTCGAAGAGTCGCTTCTGGGTGGCGCCATCATTCGTGCCGGTGACACCGTCATCGACGGGTCGGTCAGAGGCAAACTGAACAAACTATCGGAATCGATACAGCGGACCTGAGTCGAACGAGCCGGCGCGGCCGCCGCCAACAGAATTGAGTGTGAGGACACGACATGCAACAACTGAATCCATCCGAGATCAGCGACATCATTCGATCACGGATCGAAGGTCTCGATCCGAAGTCGGAAGCTCAGAACGAGGGAACGATCGTCAGCGTCTCGGACGGGGTCATTCGTATCCACGGACTCGCAGAAGCGCAATACGGCGAGATGATTGAATTCCCCGGCGGCGTTTACGGTATGGCGCTCAACCTGGAGCGCGATTCCGTTGGCGTCGTCGTGCTAGGCGATTACCTGAATCTGTCCGAAGGGATGACGGCGCGTTGCACCGGCCGCATCCTCGAAGTACCGGTGGGACGCGAGCTACTCGGACGTGTCGTCGACGCGCTTGGGAATCCGATTGACGGCAAGGGCCCGCTCGCAACCACACTGACCTCGCCAGTGGAGAAAGTCGCTCCGGGGGTCATCGCGCGGCAATCCGTTACGCAGCCAGTCCAGATCGGCTTGAAGTCGATCGACGCGATGGTGCCGATCGGCCGCGGCCAGCGTGAGCTGATCATCGGCGACCGCCAGATTGGTAAGACCGCGATTGCAATCGACGCGATCATCAACCAGAAAGACTCAGGCATCAAATGTATCTATGTGGCGATCGGCCAAAAGATGTCGACGATCGCGAACATCGTCCGGACATTGGAAGAACACGGCGCGATGAGCAACACGATCGTAGTTGCCGCGAGTGCTTCCGATCCCGCGCCGATGCAGTACATCGCACCGTATTCGGGCTGTTCGATGGGTGAGTTCTTCCGCGACCGCGGCGAAGACGCGCTGATCATCTACGACGATTTGACGAAGCAGGCGTGGGCGTACCGCCAGATCTCGCTGCTGCTACGCCGCCCGCCGGGCCGTGAGGCGTATCCGGGCGATGTATTCTATCTGCACTCGCGTTTGCTCGAGCGTGCCTCGCGCGTGAATGCGGAGTACGTGGAGAAGTTCACCAATGGCGAAGTGAAGGGAAAAACCGGCTCGCTCACTGCGCTGCCGATCGTCGAAACTCAGGCGGGCGACATCGCGGCGTTCGTGCCGACCAACGTCATATCGATCACCGACGGGCAGATTTTTCTCGAACTGGACATGTTCAACGCGGGGCTTCGTCCGGCGATGAGCCCGGGGACTTCCGTGTCGCGAGTCGGTGGCTCGGCGCAGGTCCCTTTCATGCGCAAGATCTCCGGCGGCATCAAACTCGCGCTTGCGCAATATCGCGAACTCGCGGCGTTCTCGCAGTTTGCGTCCGACCTCGATGAAGCGACACGCCGTCAGCTCGAACACGGTCAACGCGTAACCGAATTGACGAAGCAGAAGCAATACGCGCCGATGACGGTCGCCGAAATGGGCGTTGTGCTGTTCGCCGCGAACGAAGGATTCCTGCGCGATGTAGAGGTCAACAAAGTGCTGGCGTTCGAGGCGGCGCTGCTTTCGTACATGAAGGCCGAACACGGCGCGTTCATGGACGAGATCACGAAGACCGGCGCGTACAACGACGACATCGTGGCGACGATGCGATCAGCCATCGAGAAATTCAAAGCGACCCAGACATTCTAAGAGGATCGCATCGATGGCCGCCGGCAAAGAAGTCCGCAAGAAGATCAATAGCGTCAAGAGCACGCAGAAGATCACCAAAGCCATGGAAATGGTTGCAGCCAGCAAAATGCGCCGTACGCAGGAGAAGATGCGCGAAGGCCGACCGTACGCGGAGAAAATCCGCAACGTGATCGGCCATCTCGCGAACTCGAATCCGGAGTACCGCCACGTCTTCATGACCGAACGCGAAGTCAGCCGCGTGGGTTACATCGTGGTTTCGACGGACAAGGGGCTGTGTGGTGGCCTCAACGTGAACTTGTTCCGCGCGCTGGTCAAAGAGTTGCAGGAGTGGAAGACGCGCGGCGTTGGCCACGAGTTTGCGCTGGTTGGAAACAAGGCGGCGTCGTTCTTCCGTTCCTATGGTGGAACCGTCAACGCTGCGCTGAACAACATCGGTGAACAGCCGACGGTGGAGTCGCTGGTTGGTGGAATCCGTGTGATGCTCGATGCGTACACGGAAGGCCGGATCGACAAGTTGTTCATCGCCACGAATTCGTTCGTCAACACGATGTCCCAGAGACCGAAGGTGCAGCAGCTGCTGCCGCTGGAACCAGCGAGCGCGGACGAATTGAAACATAGGTGGGATTATCTGTACGAGCCCGATGCGAAGGATCTGATCGAAGGTCTCGTCACCCGGTTTATCGAATCGCAGGTGTACCAGTCTGTTGTCGAGAACCAGGCCTGCGAGCAGGCCGCGAAGATGATCGCGATGAAGAATGCGACCGAAAACGCGGAGCAGCTGATCGATGATCTGACGCTGTTGTACAACAACGTCCGACAGGCGGCGATCACCCAGGAAATCTCGGAAATCGTCGGCGGCGCAGCAGCCGTTTGACGCCCGGCGGACAAGCTTGAGGAAGGTGGAGAAAGGTATGAGTAGCGGACGAATCGTTCAAGTGATCGGCGCCGTCGTCGACGTGGAGTTTCCGCGCGAAGACGTGCCCAACATTTACGACGCGCTGAGAGTCACCGGAAAAGGCCTGACCCTCGAAGTGCAGCAACAGCTGGGCGATGGCATCGTGCGTTCGATCGCGATGGGACCCTCGGACGGATTATCCCGGGGGCTCGAAGTGGCAAACGAAGGTCATCCGATCACCATTCCGGTAGGCGAAGAAACGCTCGGTCGGATCATGGACGTGCTCGGTGATCCAATCGACGAGTTGGGACCTGTCAATGCGAAGGAGCGGATGTCGATCCATCGCAAGGCGCCGAAATACGAGGACCAGAAGGGCGGCAACGAAATTCTCGAGACCGGCATCAAGGTCATCGACCTGATTTGTCCCTTCGCCCGCGGCGGCAAGGTCGGATTGTTCGGTGGAGCCGGCGTCGGCAAGACGGTGACGATGCTGGAGTTGATCCGAAACATCGCGACCGAGCACTCCGGTCTGTCGGTATTTGCCGGCGTCGGCGAGCGCACCCGTGAGGGCAACGACTTCTATCACGAAATGCAGGACTCCAAGGTCCTCGACAAGATTTCGCTGGTGTTCGGGCAGATGAACGAACCGCCTGGCAACCGTTTGCGCGTTGCCCTGACCGGACTGACGTTGGCGGAAAAGTTCCGCGACGACGGTCGTGATGTATTGCTGTTCATCGACAACATCTACCGTTACACGCTCGCCGGCACCGAGGTATCTGCTTTGCTGGGACGCATGCCGTCGGCGGTGGGCTATCAGCCGACCCTTGCCGAAGAGATGGGCTTGCTGCAGGAGCGCATCACGACGACCAAGACTGGCTCGATCACGTCTGTGCAGGCGGTCTACGTGCCCGCAGACGACTTGACCGACCCATCGCCGGCCACGACGTTCGCGCACCTCGACTCGACGGTTACGCTGTCCCGCGCAATCACCGACCTCGGCATCTATCCGGCGGTGGATCCGCTCGACTCGTCGAGTCGCCAGCTCGATCCCCTTATCGTTGGCGATGAGCACTATCGCGTCGCGCGTGCGGTGCAACAGGTGTTGCAGCGTTACAAGGAACTCAAGGACATCATCGCCATTCTAGGAATGGACGAGTTGTCGGAGGACGACAAAAAGCTGGTCTACCGTGCGCGGAAAGTGCAGCAGTTCTTCTCCCAGTCGTTCTTCGTTGCCGAAGCGTTCACCGGAAACCCGGGCGTGTACGTCTCGCGCGAAGACACCGTGCGCAGCTTCAAGGCGATTCTCGACGGCGAATACGATCATCTGCCGGAACAGGCATTTTACATGGTCGGTACTATCGAGGACGCTGTTGCAAAGGCCCAGAAGCTGGAAGCGAAGGGCTAAGTTGTGGCGATGACCATTCACTGCGACATCGTCAGCGCGGAGAAGGAAATCTTCTCCGGTCGCGTGACGATGGTCGTCGCGCAGGGGACCTTGGGCGAACTCGGCATCATGCCGGGTCACGCGCCGCTGCTCACCGGAATCAAACCCGGGCCCGTGCGATTGAAGTTCGACAATGGCGAGGAGCAGGTTTTTTTCGCTTCCGGCGGATATCTCGAGGTACAGCCAGGAACGGTCACCATTCTGGCGGATACCGCTTTGCGCGCCGACGACCTCGACGAGGTGGCGGCACAACAGGCGAAGGAACATGCGGAAAAACTGCTACACGATCAGACGGCGGATTTCGAATTCTCCATTGCGGCGGCGCAATTGGCCGAAGCGTCCGCGCGACTGCGAACAGTAGAGGAGCTCAAGAAGCGTCGTCGCTGAGCGGGGCGCCGCAGCGCAACAGTGTCAGCTTGGTTTGCGTTGGAGCGAATTGCATCGAAGCACGCACGTAGCGGGGGTGAGCATGATCACCCCTTTTGCCATGCGCGGATTTA
Organism: uncultured Gammaproteobacteria bacterium; assembly: GCA_963812255.1. Lineage (GTDB taxonomy): Bacteria > Pseudomonadota > Gammaproteobacteria > Pseudomonadales > Azotimanducaceae > DATJGR01. Next base: position 2,090,189 of record CAWEUM010000005.1, read on the forward strand.
TAATCTCGACAGACTCCGGAATGGATTCCTAAGCTATGAGCCTGGAAGTCATCGTGCTGGCTGCGGGACAAGGCACGCGCATGCGCTCGAAGTTGCCGAAGGTATTGCACGACCTCGCAGGCCGAGCATTGCTCGAGCATGTCTTGAGCGCCGCTCGCGCACTGACGCCGAGCCGAATTCACGTCGTCGTTGGATATGCTTCCGACCAGATTCGCGCAGCATTTGCCGACGCACGCGATCTCTCATGGGTCGAGCAAACCCAACAACTCGGTACCGGACACGCCGTCGCGCAGGCGATGCCTGGTGTCGCGGCTGACGCTACGGTGTTGATGCTGTTCGGTGACGTGCCTCTGGTGGGGAGTGACACGTTGTCCATCTGCGTGGCGGCGCGCAACGAAGCGCTCCGCGTGGTCACCGCTGATGTGTCGAATCCTGTGGGACTTGGCCGAATACTGCGCGATGAACGTGGCGGCGTGGTCGCCATTGTGGAAGAGCGCGATGCAACCCCGGCGCAGCGCGCGATCACCGAAATCAACTCTGGCATCATGGCGGCACCGGCGGGCGTGCTGCGCGAACTGCTTGCGCGGCTCGGCCGCAACAACGAGCAAGGCGAGTTTTACTTGACCGATGTAGTCGGTCTAGCTGCGGCGGACGGCGTAAACGTGATTGCCCACTTGGCTGACTCTGCTGATGACGTATCCGGCGTAAACAACCGCGCCGACCTCGCCCGCCTGGAGCGTATCTACCAACAACGGGAAGCGGCCCGGTTGATGGCAGGCGGTGTCACGCTACGCGATCCCGCGCGTCTCGACGTCCGTGGCGTGGTCAGCACCGGGGTTGATTGTGTCGTCGATATCGACGTCGTCTTCGAAGGGCGCGTAACGCTAGGGGACGGCGTACGGATCGGCTCGAGCTGTGTAATCAAAGATGCCGTGATAGGCGATGCTGCGGTGATTCATTCCCATACGGTCATCGAGGGGGCAGTGATTGGTGCGCGGTGCGAACTAGGCCCGTTCGCGCGACTGCGTCCGGGCAGCGACCTTGGTGAACGTGTGAAGATCGGGAACTTCGTCGAAACCAAGAAGACGCGTCTGGGTGCGGGCACCAAGTCGAACCACTTCGCCTATCTTGGCGATACCACGTCCGGCGAGAACTGCAACATCGGCGCGGGTACCATCATGTGCAACTACGATGGATTCGCGAAGCATGAAACGCATTTGGGTAACGAAGTGTTCATCGGCTCCAATTCAACCCTGGTCGCGCCAATAGAAGTAGGCGATGGCGCTTATGTCGCGGCTGGTTCGAGCGTGACAACGAAAGTCGAAGCAGGCGAACTTGCGGTTGGCCGAGCGCGTCAACGCAACATTGCCGGCTGGGTGCCTCCCGCGAAGCGCAGCAAAACGACTCAATAATCGGATTACTGAAGATATGTGCGGCATCGTAGGCGCCATCGCACGGCGAGATGTTCCTGGAATTCTGCTCGAAGGGCTCAAGCGGCTCGAGTATCGCGGTTATGACTCCGCGGGACTCGCCGTCATTCCGCATGGCTCCGCACGCATCGAACGTCGCCGCAGGGTTGGCAAGGTCAGAGAACTGACGGAAAGCCTGCGCGCCGATCCGCTAGATGGTTACATCGGAATTGCGCACACACGCTGGGCGACGCACGGCGCACCGGTTGAGCGGAATGCCCATCCGCACATGTCTCGAGACCGTGTTTGCGTGGTGCACAACGGCATCATCGAAAACTTCGAACAGATCCGAATCTCGCTGCAGGCACAGGGCTTCGAGTTCAATTCTGATACCGATTCGGAAGTGATCGCACACCTGATCGAATCGCAGCTGACGGATGGACGAAGCCTGCTCGACGCTGTCCGGCTCGCGATCAAACAACTCGATGGCGCGTATGCGATCGGTGTGATGTCGCGCGATGAACCGGATCGTTTGATCGGCGCCCGTGTCGGCAGCCCGCTGGTCGTTGGCATCGGCATTGGCGAAAACTTTCTGGCTTCGGACGCGCTGGCGCTGCGTCCGGTGACGGATCGGTTCGTGTTCCTCGAGGAGGGCGACCTGGTCGAAGTTACTGCAACGGGCCTGACCGTGTGGAGTGTCGCCAACGAGAGTGTGGTTCGCGCGACGGTGCGGGTACAACTCGGCGCAGACGATGTCGATAAGGGTACGTATCGGCACCACATGCTGAAGGAGATCCACGAGCAGCCAAAGGTCGTCCGCGACACACTCGAAGGTCGGCTGACGAAGACCCGCGTCCTCGAGCCTGCTTTCGGTGTCAAAGCGGGTGCAATCTTCGGACGCGTGCAGGCGGTAACGATCGTCGCGTGTGGATCGAGCTTCTACACCGGATCGATCGCGAAATACTGGATCGAGAGTATCGCGCGTCTGCCATGCCAGGTTGAGATCGCCAGCGAATATCGATATCGCCGCGTGGCGGTGCCTGCGAACAGCCTGTTCGTGACGATCTCCCAATCCGGTGAAACCGCCGACACGCTCGCGGCATTGCGAATGGCGAAGAGTGCCGGCTATTCGGCCACGTTGACGTTGTGCAATGTCGCGACGAGTTCGCTGGTGCGCGAATCCGATCTGGCGCTGATGCTGGAGGCCGGCCCAGAGATTGGCGTGGCATCGACGAAAGCATTCACCGCCCAACTGGTCGATCTGGCGTTGCTGACAATCCTTTTGGGGCGGCACCAGGGCTTGTCAGCCGAGCGCGAGGCAGAACTTGTGTCCGCGCTCCACGGACTGTCCGCCGTTGTCGAGGCGACACTCGAGCTCGATTGCGCCACCGCAAAGCTGGCGGAACAGTTCATAGATCGCCGACACGCGCTGTTCCTCGGGCGTGGTTCGCTTTTTCCAGTCGCGCTGGAGGGGGCGTTGAAGCTGAAGGAAATCTCGTACATTCATGCCGAGGGTTATCCGGCCGGCGAACTCAAACATGGTCCGCTCGCGCTGGTAGATGAAGACATGCCGGTTGTCGCGGTTGCGCCAAATGACGATCTGCTGAGCAAGCTGCAATCGAATCTGCAGGTCGTTCGCGCCCGCGGCGGCGAGTTGTTCGTTTTTGCGGACCAAAAGACTGGATTCGTCAACGAGCCGGGCGTCACGGTCATTCCGGTGCCGTCCATACACGAGATGCTCGCACCGATCGTCTATACGATCCCGCTGCAACTGCTCGCGTATCACGCGGCGGTGTTGAAAGGTACCGACGTCGATCAGCCCCGCAACCTCGCGAAGTCCGTCACCGTCGAGTAGCGTGGACGTCTCCCGCATTCTCGACGGACTCAACGATCGCCAACGCGGGGCGGTCACAGCGCCACCCGGTAATCTGCTCGTCGTTGCGGGGGCTGGCAGTGGCAAGACGCGGGTGCTGGTGCATCGGATTGCGTGGCTGATCGAAGCCGAAGGCGTATCGCCGCATGGTGTTCTCGCGGTGACGTTCACCAACAAGGCCGCGAGTGAGATGCGCAATCGCACCGAATCGCTGCTGCAGATGCCCGGCCGCTCGCTGTGGGTCGGCACGTTCCACGGCATCGCGCATCGATTGCTTCGCACCCACTGGAGCGAAGCGAAGTTGCCGCAGAACTTTCAGATTCTCGACTCAGATGATCAGTTGCGTCTCGTCAAGCGAGTGATGCGCGCGCTCGACATCGACGAAACGCGGTGGGCGCCGCGGCAGGCGCAATGGTTCATCAACGGCCAGAAGGATGAAGGGCGCCGCGCGCGAGAGATCGTAGCGGGTGAAGACCTGTTTCTGGTGACCCATCGGCGCATCTACGAAGCATACGAAGAGCTCTGCTTCAACAGTGGGCTGGTCGATTTTGCGGAACTGCTGCTACGCAGCCACGAACTCTGGCTCGACGCGCCCGATCTGCTCGCGCACTACCAGCGCCGATTCCAGCATCTGCTGGTGGACGAGTTCCAAGATACCAACACGATACAGTATGCGTGGCTGCGGGTGCTCGCCGGCGCCCACGCGCGCGTTGTCGCAGTGGGCGACGACGATCAGTCGATCTACGGCTGGCGTGGTGCACGCATCGAGAATATTCACCGCTTCCAACAGGATTTCGGTGATGTCGCGATCATTCGTCTTGAACAGAACTATCGCTCGACGGGAACGATTCTGAAGGCGGCGAATGCGCTGATCGATCACAACACCGACCGGCTCGGAAAACAACTGTGGACCGACGACGTAGAGGGCGATCCGATCGCGCTCTATGCGGCTTACAACGAGCTCGATGAAGCGCGCTTCATTGCCGACCGTATCGAAACCTGGGTCGATCAGGGCGGCAACGCGATGGATGTCGCGCTGTTGTACCGATCCAATGCGCAGAGCCGGGTGCTGGAGGAAGCGTTGTTGCGCGCACAGATTCCGTACCGCATATACGGCGGCGTGCGCTTCTTCGAACGGCTCGAAGTGAAGAATGCGCTCGCCTACATGCGACTGACGGCGCAACCGCATTCCGACCCGGCGTTCGAACGCGTCGTCAACATGCCGCCGCGAGGGATCGGCGATAAGACCCTCGGTGCTATTCGAGATCGCGCGCGTGGCAGCGCCGTGTCGATGTGGCAGGCGGCAAAGGAGGGTGTGGCAGACGGTTCGTACGCGCGTTCCGGTCATGCGATCCTGGCGTTCATCACGCTGATCGAGCAGATGTCTGCCGCGGTCGCTGGCCTGCCGTTGCACGAACTCGCACAGCACTGCATTGAGGTGAGCGGACTGCTCGAGTTCCACACCCGCGAAAAAGGCGAGCGCGGTCTTGCGCGCAAAGAAAATCTCGAGGAACTGATCACCGCTTGCAGACAATTCAGTGGTGAAGTCGCACTGCCGCTCGACGAGACAGGTGAGGTGCGTGAAGGGCATACGTCGATGCTCGATGAGTTTCTCGATCAAGCCGCGCTCGAAAGCGGCGAGCATCAGAATGAGGCTGATGGCAACTGCGTCCAGTTGATGACGTTGCACTCGGCAAAGGGGCTCGAGTTTCCGATCGTCTTCATGGCTGGCATGGAGGAGGGTCTGTTCCCTCACAGGATGTCGGCGGAGGAACCGGGCCGAATGGAGGAGGAGCGGCGCCTGTGCTATGTCGGCATCACGCGGGCAATGCGCCAACTCACGTTCACGTTCGCGGAAACGCGGCGCCTGCACGGCAGCGACTCATACAATCGTCCGTCGCGGTTCATCAGCGAAATTCCGCGGGCGCTGCTGCAGGAGATTCGCATGCGTGGTGCGGTCGCGCGCCCGTATGATTCGTCCCGCGCTCTCGGTGGGAGTCGCAGCAATGCCTCGACCGACAGCGCGCGTGGAGTCGCGCGAATTCCCGCGGACGATGGCGCGTTGCGTATCGGTCAACGAGTTCTGCACGGCAAGTTCGGGGAAGGGATCGTATTGCAGGCGGAAGGGCATGGCGATCGCGCGCGCGTGCAGGTGAATTTTGCGCGGGACGGATCAAAATGGTTGATGCTCGGTTTCGCAAAGCTGCAGCCTTTGGATTGATTCACGGGCAGACACGATAGATACCGTTTAAGAGGCCGATGCAATGGATCACAAAGCCACACGCTATGCTGTCGAGGACGCCATCGCGACGATTACACTGCATCGACCCGAGCGAATGAACGCCTGGACCGGGCGTATGCACGCCGAATACCGCTATTGCCTCGATCTCGCCGAGCGCGATGCATCGGTGCGCGCGATCGTCGTGACCGGCGCGGGACGTGGATTTTGTGTCGGGGGTGACGCGGTCGCGTTGCAGGGCCACGTCGAAAAAGGCGGCTACGATCCCGGCACGCCTTCGACTCTGGCGGAGCCGGGTTTTGGAACGGCTGCCGAGTTCGACGCGAACTTTTCGTATCACTTCGGCCTGTCGAAACCGGTGGTTGCAGCCATCAACGGGCCGGCCGCGGGTGTGGGTCTGGCCCTCGCGTGTTTTGCGGATCTGCGTTTTGCAGCAGCGGGTATCAAGCTGACGACGGCACACGGCAAGCTGAACCTGCCGGCGGAGTACGGCTTGTCGTGGCTGTTGCCGAGAATGATCGGCCTGACGCGCGCCAACGAATTGCTGCTGACGAGCCGCGTATTTCTCGCTGAAGAAGCGCTTGCCTTCGGGCTCGTCAACGCGGTGCACCCGGCGCAGGCGCTGCAGGCGGAAACGTATGCGTTCACGCGCAATCTGATCGCGACGGTATCGCCCAATTCGTTACGCCAGACGCGCTGGCAGATCTATCGCGATCTGCACCGGGACATCGCGAGTTCAGTGCGTGATTCGGAAGCGCTGCTCGATTCGATGACGCGCCAGCCGGATTATGCCGAAGGCGTCGCGGCGTTTGTCGAGAAGCGATCGCCGCGTTGGCAGGTGCCCGACGCGTAGCGCGGATTGCTCACGAAACGTGATGGCGGCCTGTTCAGGTGGCTGGACGAAAGCTGTCTGCGCTGGCGAGATGCCATGCGCTTTCCCACTCCGCGCCGGCGCGCTCCTCGAGCAACTGTCCAGGCGCGAGCCAGTCCAGTGCTCGATCGAGCGTTGCCACAGCGCGCGACGACATCCGCTGATTGATGTGTTGCGGACGTAACTGCGACGGATGGTCGAGGCCGGCGGCGGCCACCAACTGCACCATTGCACCAACGGCGTGGCGGTGAAAGTTCGCCACGCGAGTCGCTTTGTCTGCCACGACGAGCGCCCGCTGACGTAGTGGATCCTGCGTCGCAACGCCAACCGGACATTGATTGGTGTGGCATTTCTGCGATTGCAGACAGCCGAGCGCGAACATGAATCCGCGTGCCGAGTTGCACCAGTCGGCGCCGATTGCCATGGCGACGGCGATGTCGAACCCGGTGATGATTTTGCCGCTGACGCCTAGCTTCAGATGATCGCGTACGCCGCATCCAACCAGGGCGTTCTGCGCGAAACACAACGCATCGCGTCGCGGCATGCCAACATGGTCAGAGAACTCGACGGGCGCGGCGCCGGTACCGCCTTCTTTGCCGTCGATGACGATGAAGTCAGGAAAGATTCCCGTGGCGATCATCGCTTTGCAGATGCCGAGGAACTCCCAATTGTGTCCGATGCAAAGCTTGAATCCGGTGGGCTTCCCGCCGCTGTGTTCGCGAAGCGAGGCAACAAAGTCGAGCAGCCCTTTCGGTGAATCGAACTCCTGGTGGAATGACGGTGATACACAATCTTGTCCCTCGGGAACGCCGCGCACCCGCGCAATCTCTGCGTTCACTTTGGCGCCCGGTAGGATGCCGCCGTGTCCGGGCTTGGCGCCTTGCGACAACTTGATCTCGATCATCCTGACGGCGTCGGCACTCGCACGCGCCTTGAATTGTTCGGGATCGAACCGGCCGGCGCTCGTTCGGCAGCCGAAATAGCCGGTGCCGATCTCCCAGACGATGTCGCCACCGGCTTCGAGGTGATAGTCGCTCAAGCCACCTTCACCGGTATCGTGTGCGAATCCGCCAGACTTTGCGCCGCGGTTCAGCGCGCGTATTGCCGCTGGACTCAACGATCCGAAGCTCATCGCGGAGATATTCAACACCGAGGACGAATACGGCTGAGAACATTGGCCGTTGCCGATTTGTATGCGCGGTGGTTGCGCAGATGTCGGGCGCGGTGCGATTGAATGGTTGATCCATTCATAGCCGACGTCCATCACACGACGCTCCGTGCCGAACGGCATTGTGTCGACGACGTCTTTGGCGCGCTGATAAACGAGCGAGCGGTGCTCGCGATCGAATGGCGTACCGTCGGTGTCGCTTTCGACGAAATATTGGTGGACCTGCGGCCGAATCGCTTCCGCCATGATGCGCAGATGTCCGCTGAGCGGATAGTTCCGGTACAGGCTGTGCTCGCGTTGCAGCAGATCCCAGATGCCGAGCAGCACCAGTGCCGACAACACGATCGAGGGCCACCAAGACATGCCCGCGATGGCCGCAGACGTCGTAATCAGCCACAGTGATATGACTCCGATGAAAGGCACAAAACGCCGCATCAAGACCCCCGTGTAAGTGGCACGCCAAGAGTAAGTTGGACGACGGTGCCGGCGAACAGTGCAAATCCGACCCAGACGTTGTTGCGAAATGCTGCGAAACAGCTTGCTGGGCTGCGATCGCTGATCAGAACCTGCTGATAGACAAACAAACCCGCCGCGACGGCAACGCCGAGGAAGTAACCGACACCGTAGTGAAGCCGCCATCCGAGCATGGAGAGCGCGACCACTGTCGATACCTGAAGTGCCGCGACCATCGCGCGATCGGCACGGCCAAAGAGAATGGCGGTCGATTTGATGCCGACGCGCAGATCATCTTCGCGATCGACCATCGCATAGAGCGTGTCGTAGGAGACTATCCACAGCACACTGGCGACGAACATCAACCAGGCGGCTTCGGAAACACCGGCGCCCGTGGCCGCGAATGCCATGACGATACCCCAGCTGAAGGCGGCCCCAAGTACGACTTGTGGCAGATATGTCCAGCGTTTCATGAACGGATACAGCGTTGCGATCCCGGCACCGGCGATCGCGAGCCATTGCGCGTGCTGATTCAGGAAGAAAATCAGCAGCAACGCGATGGCCAGCAGCACCGTGAACAGGGTCAGCGCCTGGGTCTCGGTGATCTGGCGGGTGGCGAGGGGGCGATCGCGCGTTCGCGCGACGTGTGGATCCAGATGTCTATCAGCGTAGTCGTTGATGACGCACCCGGCCGCGCGCATCACGATCGTGCCGAGCGTGAACACCACGAGTAGCGACCATGAAGGGCGCCCTGAGGCTGCGATCCACAACGCCGCCAGCGTCGGCCACAATAGTAACAATGTCCCAACGGGCCTATCAAAGCGCATCAAACGCACATATGGGTGAATGTGTCGGGTGAGACTGGACACCTGGAAAACTCGCCTGAAACGCGTGGAGTCTAACGGTTTCGTATCGCGCCGGAACAGCGCGCCGTTCGCGTCGACGACCTCGTGAACGCTATGTGAGTCCATCGCGTCATTTGCATTTTCGCCATCGCGCAAGTAGCTTACTGCGCCTCGAATTTCGACCGGTGAGAGCGCGCCCAGATGCGGAAATGGCAGTGTATCGTTTGCGGCTGGATCTACGACGAAGCCGATGGATACCCCGATGAAGGCATCGCTCCGGGAACGCCATGGGACAAAGTACCAGACGATTTCGTCTGCCCCGAGTGTGGCGTCAGCAAAGAAGATTTCGAGATGATCGAGGTCGGTTGACGTCCATTCCTCAGACCTGAGTATAGTCGGCAGCCTCCGCAGACCACGTCGCGATTACCGCATCCGCGATGTCTTCACGCGAGGCGATGATGCGCGCTGCAACATCCGAAGCGCGACCGACGAGTGGGGCATCAACGGCCAGGTCTGCCACCCTGAACTGCTGTTCGCCGGTCTGACGCGTGCCGAGCACGTCGCCGGGACCGCGCTGCTGCAGGTCTTCTTCGGCAATTCGAAATCCATCCTGGGTTTCACGCATTGTCTTCAAGCGAGCGCGACTCTGTACGCCGAGTGGAGGCGAGTACAGCAAAACGCAGCGACTCGGCTGAGGACCACGGCCGACGCGTCCGCGCAGCTGATGCAGTTGCGCAAGGCCGAGGCGCTCCGGATTCTCGATGACCATCAGCGTTGCATTCGGTACGTCGACGCCAACTTCGACGACCGTGGTGGCGACTAGTAGATCGATCTCACCCGCCTTGAAGCGGGCCATGACTGCTGCTTTCTCGCGGCCGGCGAGCCGCCCATGCAGGAGCCCGACCGACAGCTTTGGTAATGCGGCCGCGAGCTCTGCCGCGGTCGATTCGGCGGCACGAAAATCCGACGTGTCCGAGTCTTCGATCAAGGTGCACACCCAGTACGCCTGTTGGCCAAGCGAGCACGCCCGGGCGATGCGCGCGATGATCTCCGCCCGGCGCACGTCGCTGACTACCAGTGTGTCGATGCGAGCACGCCCGGGTGGCATTTCGTCGATAATCGACACGTTCATGTCGGCGTACAGCGCCATCGTCAAGGTGCGCGGAATCGGCGTGGCGGTCATAATCAATTGATGCGGCACAGCGCCTTTTGATCGCAATGCCATGCGCTGATGAACGCCGAAGCGGTGCTGCTCATCGATGATGACAAGTACGAGTTCCGCGAATTCGATGTCCTTCTGGAATAGCGCATGCGTCCCGATGACAACCAGCGCCTCGCCATTGCCGATCACGGCTCGCTCACGCGCTCGTTCGGCCGCAGTCATTCGTCCGGTCAGCAGACGAACGGCGATCCCCAACGGCTCGAGCCATGAGGAAAAATTGAGATAGTGTTGTTCGGCGAGAATCTCGGTTGGCGCCATGATCGCCGTCTGACAACCGTGCTCGGCCGCGCGGATGGCGGCGAATGCAGCGATCACGGTCTTGCCGCTGCCGACATCACCCTGAATCAGACGCAACATCGGCACCTGCCGCTCCAAATCCATCAGCACTTCGCGCGTTACGCGCCTCTGTGCACCCGTCAGGGTGAAGTCGAGGCGCTTCAGCAACATGCGACCAAGGTGCTGGGATTGAGGTAGGGCGATCGCCTGCTCCGAGGCACGTTTCCGCTGTCGGCGCTTCAGGACGATAATGTTGGCGATCAACTCGTCGAGCGCGACGCGGCTGCGCGCCGTGGCGAGTTGCGCGGCCGTAGCTCCCGCTGGCGGCGCATGCAGAAAGCGCAACGCCGAGGCCAGATCATCAGGCGACTCAGCAAGCCATGGCGACAGATCGGGCGTTGTCCACTGGTCCAGCGCGACTAGCGCGTCGGAAACCAGGCTGGCGATGCGCGCCTGCGTCAAACCCTCCGTCGTCGAATACACCGGCGTCAGTTTGGGCTCCGGCGGATCCGGCGGCGCCGCAAAGACTTTGTACTCCGGGTGCACCATCTCTAATCCGTTAGCGCCGCCGCGAACCTCACCGAAGCAGCGCAAATACATTCCGGTCGCAATAGAGGCACGCTGGCGTTCGTTGAAGTGGAAAAAGCGCAGCCGCACGAAACCTGTCTCGTCTGACAACGTGAGCACCCAGCTGCGCCGGCGCCCGAAGGCAACCCGGCTGGCCACGACCTGACCCAGAATCAATGCTTCGGAGTTCGGTCGCAGGGCGATCAACGGAACGACGCGGGTGCGATCCTGATATCGGAAGGGAAGGTTCAGCAGCAGGTCGAGCAGCGTATGGATGCGCAGCTTCGCGAATCTGTCGCGCAGTGCCGGACCGACCCCCCGCAGCGTTTCTATCGAATCCGTCGGCGATCGCTCGCTCACGGTCTACCCGGCCGCGAGCACCATGACGGCGTCGATTTCCACCTGTGCTCCGCGCGGCAACTCCGCGACGCCGACCGCGGCTCGCGCCGGATACGGTGGCGTGAAGTACTGCGCCATAATTTCGTTTACGCGGGCGAAATTCGTCATCGACGTCAGATAAACCGTGAGCTTCGCAATGTCATTCAGGTCGCCGCCGGCGGCGCCTGCGACCGCATGGAGATTGTCGAGCACCTGATGGATCTGGCGATCGATGTCGTCGCCGGCCAACTCCATCGTCGTCGGGTTCAACGCGATCTGACCAGAGAGATATACCGTGCGGCCAACGCGAACGGCTTGCGAGTAGGTGCCGATCGCGGCCGGCGCATCCGATGTGGTGATGTTTGCGCGCGAGTCGTCGCTCATTTGATGATCCTGCTGATACCGTGGACGTTCGTAAGTACGCGCAACCGCCGCATGACACGCGCAAGGTGCGTCCGGCTGCGCACCGATAGCTCCACGGCGACGGTCGACAGCTCGGCGTCTCTCTCGTCCACTTTGATGTTCTCGATCCCCGCGTCGGCTTCCGTGATGGTGGCGGCGATCTCTGCAATAACGCCCTTCTGCCGGTCGACCTGAATGCGCAACGCTGTAACGTAGTCGCCCTCGACGTCGGCGGACCACCGCGCCGGGATGATCTCGTTGGCGGCGCGGCGCCGAATCTCCGCCATGTTTTTGCAGGTTTCGATGTGGACGACGAAGCCTTTGCCCGAAGACATATGTCCCGCGATCGGGTCGCCGGGCACAGGATAGCAGCAGCGCCCATAGCTGATGACGAGCCCTTCGGTGCCTCGAATTGCGACCGGCCCGCCGGTTTGTATGGAAATCGCGTCGGCGGCCGGGTTGTCCGGTGCGAGCAATCGTTGGGCCACGACATACGCCATGTAGTTGCCGAGACCGATCGCTTCGAGCAGATCGTTCAATCGCCGCACGTTGAATTCCTTCAACACCTTGCGCAGCCGGCGAAAATCCAGATCGTTGATCGACGTGTCGGCGTTTGCCAGCGACCTGTTCAGCAGACGGCGGCCCAGCGCGATCGACTGAGATCGCTTTTGATCCTTCAGCGCCTGGCGAATCGCGGTGCGCGCTTTGCCTGAGACCGTGAACGTCAACCAGTCCGGATTTGGTCTGGCGTCTTTGGCCGTGATGATCTCCACCGTCTGACCGCTCTGTAGCTGCGAACTCAACGGCGCCAGATCACGGTCGACACGACAGGCGACGCAGCTGTTGCCTATGTGGGTATGCACGGCGTATGCGAAGTCTACCGGGCACGCGCCGCGGGGTAGCTCGAAGATTTCCCCTTTCGGCGAGAATACGTAGACTTCGTCGGGAAACAGATCGATCTTCAGACTTTCGATGAACTCGAGCGAACTGCCGGCACGTTGTTGCAGATCAAGCAGGTCGCGCAGCCACTGGCGCGCGCGCGCCTGACTGCCGGCGAACGAGGCTTCGTCAGCCTTGTACAACCAATGACCCGAGATGCCGTTGTTGGCCACCGACTCCATTTGCCGCGTTCGAATCTGCACTTCGATCGGCACGCCGTGCATGCCAAACAGGGTCGTGTGAAGTGACTGGTAGCCGTTGGCCTTCGGAATTGCGATGTAATCCTTGAAGCGCCCGGCGACGGGTTTGTAGAGGTTGTGCACGACACCCAGCACCCGATAGCACGCATCGACCTGATCGACGACGATGCGAAAACCGAACACGTCCATGATCTCGTTGAACGACTTACGTTGCGTCTTCATTTTCTGATAGATCGAGTAGATGTGCTTCTCGCGCCCGGTCACGGTCGCGTCGATGCCTTCACGCGTGAGTGCCGTAGCCAGCGAGCGATGGATCTGCTGCATCAGGGCCTTACGGTTGCCGCGAGACGAGGCGACCGCGCGCCGGATGCGATCTGAGCGGAGTGGATACAGTGCGTTGAACGCCAGATCTTCTATCTCGATCTTGAGCGTATGGATGCCGAGCCGGTTTGCGATGGGCGCGTAGAAATCCAGCGTTTCCCTGGCAATTCGACGCCGCTTGTCCGCACTGAGCACGCCGACGGTACGCATGTTGTGCAACCGATCCGCGAGTTTCACAAGGATCACCCGCAGATCCTTAGCCATTGCGATGGCCATCTTCTGGAAGTTTTCAGCCTGCGCTTCGGCTCGTGAGCGGAACATCGTCGTCAATTTGCTGACGCCGTCCACGAGTCCGGCAACCTCGCGCCCGAACTTCTTTCCGAGCGCACGCTTTGCGATGCCGGTATCTTCGATGACGTCGTGTAGCAACGCCGCCATCACTGTCGGATGGTCCATGCGCATGTCGGCGAGGATGCCCGCTACCGCGAGCGGGTGAGTAATGTACGGGTGACCGGTGCGCCGGAATTGTCCTTCGTGCGCTTCGCGCGCGTATTCGTACGCCGCGCGAACCTGTTCAACCTGATCCGGCGTCAGGTAGGTCGATAGGCTTTCGGCGAGCGACTCGATCGTGGTCGGCGCGGCAACGTCGTCGCCCGAGGCTTGGGCTGCCAGCCGCGACCCGAAGTACGAGTCATAGGTCGCCGCTTCCTTCATTTGAGAACGTGAACGGTATGTCAAGCCGTTCATCCTCGGATCTCGCATCTTGGGCGTCAAGCATTTCGTCGTTGATCACCCCGTCAGCGATTTCACGCAGCGCGATGACCGTGGGTTTGTCGTTTTCCTCGACGACGAGGGCATCCGCGCCGCGGGCAAGTTGCCGTGCGCGTCGCGTTGCGACCATGACCAGCGAGAAACGGTTATCGACGTGGTCGAGGCAGTCTTCGACGGTTATTCGGGCCATCTGTGGGATCCATGGTCGCGGGGCGGCGGATTTTACGGGATCGGCTTGCCGTGTGACAAGAGATCGTCGAGCAGCACTGTGCGCCGCCGGGCCTGCCGCGCGGTGCGAAGTCGCTCGGAGCGAATGATCGCCTGAAGGTCCTTCACGGCGTCGTCGAAGCGATCGTTTACGATGAGATAGTCATATTCGTCGTGGTGGGACATTTCGATAATCGCTTCGGCGGAGCGCTTGCGGATCGCGTCCTCGTCGTCCTGGCCGCGCCGGCGCAGCCGCTCCCGCAACGCATCGTTCGACGGCGGCAGAATGAACAACGAAACGGCCGACGGGAACGAACGTCGAATCTGCTGCGCGCCCTGCCAGTCGATTTCGAGGAGCACGTCGTGTCCCGCTGCGAACTCTCGTTCCACGGCGCCCCGCGAGGTGCCGTAGTGGTTCCCAAAAACCACCGCGTGTTCGAGGAAGGCATCGTGGTCGAGCAGAGTAGCGAATGCCGATGCGGCAACAAAAAAGTAGTCTTCTCCTTCGCGCTCGTTGCCGCGTCGCGGCCGCGTGGTGTGCGACACCGACACCTTGATGTTGTCGTCGGACGAAACCAATGCATTGACGAGGCTGGTCTTGCCGGCACCAGAAGGTGCTGAAATGACGATCAGGAGACCCTCTTCGACGCGTTGCGCGATCATTCGATGTTTTGCGCCTGTTCGCGGATCTGTTCAATGACGACCTTCAATTCGACCGCGCGTTGTGTGGTTTCCGCGAGTAGCGATTTGGATGCGACGGTGTTCGCCTCTCGGTTCAGTTCCTGGAGCAGAAAATCCAGTCGCCGGCCATGCGGGCCATCATTAGAGAGATGCTTGCGGGTTTCCGCTACGTGAATGGTCAGGCGGTCGAGTTCCTCTGTGACGTCGGCGCGCTGCACCAACAGCGCCAGCTCTTGTTCCAGTCGATCTGTAGCGACAGATGCCCTCAGCTCTTCGATCCGTGTGCGTAAGTGGTCGCGCTGCATGTCGGCGAGACCCGCGACGTTGCGCCGCAGATCGTCGGTTATCCGATCAATCTCGTTGAGCCTCTGCCCGATCAGCGCGGCCATCATGTCGCCCTCTCGGCCCCGGTGGGCTTCCAGGGCCTGCAGCGCCCTCTGAAACCCATCGACGATTGCGAGCCTTATCGGCGGCGCAGCGCGGGTCGACTCGATCAACACACCGGGCCAACGCAGCAGTTCGAGCGGATCGGGGTGTGCGGCCTCCGGCGCATCGCGGCGAAGTTGCTCGAGTGTAGCGAGCAGATGGAGCAGAACCGGGCGATCGATCTCCAGATGCGCCGATGCTGCCGCCGCCGTAACGCGCAACGTGCTATCCACTTTGCCGCGTTTGAGCTTCTCTCGGAGCATTTCGCGCAGCGGCACTTCGAATTCTCGAAAGGCGTCGGGGAGTCGAAACTGGGCGTCGAGGTAGCGGTGGTTCACCGACCGAATTTCCCACTGCAGCGACCCTTCTTCGAGCGGTACGTCTACGCGCGCGAAGGCGGTCATGCTGTGAATCATCGGCAGGCCCCTTGGCTCGATCTAACGCGATCGTTCGGTGGCGCATTCTACCTCAAGGTTTTGGAGGCGCCGGCATCTCCGAGCGGCGCGGGTATAATCCGCTCTCGCATGACATTCGGAGAACAGCATGACGAACCCGCAACGCCCCGGCGGTCGCGCGCCAGATGAGTTGCGCAAAGTGCGCTTCACGCGCCGGTTCACCAAACACGCTGCCGGCTCGGTGCTGGTGGAATTCGGTGATACGCGGGTCATCTGCACGGCGAGCGTCGAAGACCGAGTACCGCCCTTCATGCGCGGCGCGGGTCGTGGCTGGGTCACCGCCGAGTACGGGATGTTGCCGGGCGCGACACATACGCGTTCCGATCGCGAAGCCGCGCGCGGCAGGCAGAACGGCCGCACTATCGAGATTCAACGGCTCATCGGGCGGGCGCTGCGTGGCATCGTCGATGCGAAGGCGATCGGCGAGCGCACGATTCGAATCGATTGCGATGTCATTCAAGCCGATGGCGGTACCCGCACCGCGTCGATCACCGGCGGCTGCGTTGCGCTTCACGACGCGGTGCGCTCGCTGCCCGGCGATGCATCCAAAGCGGTGCGGCATTTGGTCGCATCTGTGTCCGTCGGCGTTTGGTCGGGCCTGCCCGTACTCGACCTCGACTACGCGGAGGACTCTTCAGCCGATACGGACATGAATGTGGTGATGCTGGATTCCGGCGGTATCGTGGAAATTCAAGGCACGGCCGAGCGCGAAGCATTCACGGAGGCTGAACTTTCGGCGATGCTCACGCTGGCCCGAAACGGTACGCGGGTGTTGTTCGAACACCAGCGGGCGGCGCTGGCGGTGGGTGGATCGTGACAACCGGGTTCGTCGCCCAGCTGATCGAGCGGGGTGTGCTGCAGTTCGGTGAGTTCACGCTCAAATCGGGTCGTAGCAGCCCATACTTTTTCAATCTAGGGAAGATCGCCGACGGTGCTGGCCTCGAGATGCTGGGTGCCGCGTACGCAGATGCAATCGTGGCCTCTGACCGACCCTTGCCCGACGTCATTTTCGGACCGGCCTACAAAGGCATTCCAATCGCGGTCGCCACGGCGATCGCGATGCAGCGCCGCCACGGTCGCTCCGTTGGCGTCGCCTTCAATCGAAAGGAAGCCAAAGCGCACGGCGAGGGGGGGCATCTCGTGGGCCACGCGCTGCGTGGGCGAGTGCTGATCGTCGATGATGTCATGACGGCAGGCACAGCCGTCACGGAAGCGGCGGATCTGGTCCGGCAATCGGGGTGTGAATTGGACGGCGTACTGGTTGCGCTCGACCGTCAGGAAGCCGTTGCGCCCGGAGTCACGGCGGTTGCGCGGATGGCAGAGACGCTGGGAGCAGCGGTTTTCTCGATCGCCACGCTCGCGGATGTGATCGCGTACCTTGACACTCATGGGTGGGATGTCGATTCTCTGGCCCGAATGCGTACCTATCAACGGGACAACTGCGTCACGTGAAGACGAGGCTGACATTGCTGCTGCTTTGTGCGGGCCTCGGCGCGGCGTACGCGCGCGCACAAGCCGTAGAGCTGTATCGCTTCGAGAACGAAGACGGTGTGGTCGTGTTGTCGCACTCGATACCGCCTAATCTCGTCTACAAGGGCTATTCGGTCGTCAGCGAGGACGGAACGGTGTTGCGCGTGGTCCCTAGACAGCTGACACCTGCGGAAGTGGCGGTACGAGACCGGAAACGTGCGGCCGAGAAAGCAGCCGAGGAAGCTGGTGCCGCGAAAGCCCGCCATGACGAAGAATTGATGAAGCTGTACGCGTCGCCACAGGATGTTGAAGAGGCGAGGGACCGCAAGATCGCATCCATTGACTCCGCCATTGCGACCACCAGGTCGAACATCGAGCGGCTGAAGGTTCAGAAACAGCGCGTCGAAGAGCAGGCCGCGGATCGTGAGCGGCAGGGTCTGGCGCCCTCCGCGGAGATTCTCGACAACCTGAAGATTCTGGAAACCCAGATCACTGCAAAAGAAAGTGAAGTCGAGGCGCGAAAGGCGGAACAACAGCACGTCAAGGATCAGTTCGCGTTGGACCTGGATCGCATCAGGTTGTTGTACGGCATCGCGCCGGCCAAAGCACCGGCCAACGCGGCGGTAAAGCTCGACGCGGTGCGCTGATCACAGCGGCAATGCGACAAACAGCGCGCCGGCCAGAATCGACCAGTGTTGGGTCCATTCGAACGTCGGCTTTGCTTTGAATTCACTGCGCACGAATTGATTGATTCGCCCTTCGGCCACCGCGAGCAACAGGTTCGCGACCGTGTTGGGTGGCGCCCCCTCGACAAAGTCGCCTCGAGCGCCTCCCTCGCGCAGGATCTGGCGTAACTGAGTCTCCAATCGGTCGAAGAACTGGCGCATGCGTGTTCGTAACCGATCGGTTTCGCCTTGCAGTGCATCCCCCGCGAGAAGCCGTGCGAATCCTGGATTGCGCTCCGCAAATGACAGTAGTAGCCAGACCAGATTGCGGCAGCGACCTTCTGCGGTAGGCTCTTCTTCAAGAATTCGGCTGATCCGCGTAAACACACTCGCTTCCATGAACTCGATGAGCCCTTCGATCATTTTGGCTTTGCTCGGAAAATGCCGATAAAGCGCGGCTTCCGATACGCCAACGCGGCGGGCCAGTGCAGCCGTGGTGATCCGGGCTCCGGGACTTTCTTCGAGCATCATCGCGAAGGCTTCGAGAATCTCCTGGCGACGATTTGTCCGCGTCATGATCGCTGGACTACACGTTCGAGGGGCGGATCAACGTGCCTACGCCGCTGTCGGTAAATACTTCCAACAGCACGGCGTGGCGAATTCGACCATCGATGATGTGCGCGCTACGAACACCTTGTGCCACCGCGTCGAGCGCGCATCGCACCTTCGGCAGCATGCCGCCGTAGATGGTGCCGTCTGCGATCAGTGCATCGACATCTTCGAGCGCCAGCCCCGTCAACGGTTGTCCAGCCTTGTCGAGAATGCCCGCGGTGTTCGTCAGCAGCATCAGCTTTTCCGCGTTCAAATGGGACGCGAGTTTGCCGGCGACCGTATCGGCGTTGATGTTGTAAGACTCGCCTTTGACGCCGACGCCAATAGGCGCGATGACCGGAATGAATCCTGCGCCGATCAGCGTATCGACGACGCCACGATTGATCGTTTCGACCTCACCAACATGACCGATATCGATAATCTCGGTGGCCTTCAGTTCAGGGGAGTCGCGATGAATGCGCAATTGGCGCGCCTGGATGAGTTGGCCGTCCTTTCCCGTGATTCCGACTGCTCGCCCCCCAACGGCGTTGATCAGCGAGACGATGTCCTGATTGACGAGTCCCCCGAGTACCATCTCGACGACATCCATCGTCGCGGCATCAGTGACGCGCATGCCGTCGACGAAGCGTGTTGGAATATTCAGCTTTTCCAACAGTTCGCCGATCTGCGGACCACCGCCATGGACGACGATCGGATTCATGCCGACCAGCTTCATCAAAACGATGTCGCGTGCGAACGCCTGCGTCAGTTCGTCAGCGATCATCGCATTGCCGCCATACTTCACGACGATCGTCGACCCGTGGAATTTCTGAATGTAGGGCAACGATTCGGTGAGTACGCTGGCGACACTCGCCGCTTCGGTCGATGAAATCGGCATCGAATCCTCCGACACTAGAAGGCGAGTTTCGGGTCTATCTTCTTAAGCTGCTCGCGGAATATGTTCTGAATGCGATCCAGCGAAGTCTGGCCATCCGCTTCGAAGCGAAGCGTCAGGACCGGGCTCGTGTTGGATGGGCGCACCAGACCCCAGCCGTCGGGGTAGTCGACGCGAACTCCGTCGATCGCAGTGATCGTCCCGTCGCCGAAATTGCCTTCTTTGGACAGCCTATCCATCACTGCGAACTTCGCCGAATCCGTGGTGTTGATCTTGAGCTCCGGCGTTGAGAACGTGGCCGGAAACTCCGCAAACAGCTCGCTGACGGATTTGGACTCGGCGCCAAGAATTTCGAGAAGTCGTGCCGCGCTGTACAGCGCATCGTCGAACCCGTACCAGCGTTCGCCGAAACAGATGTGGCCGCTGAATTCGCCCGCGAGCAGGGCACCGGTTTCTTTGAGTTTCGCTTTCATGTGCGAATGGCCGGTCTTCCACATAATCGGTCTACCGCCATACTCGCTGATAAGCGAGTTGAGGTGGCGACTGCATTTGACGTCGAAGATGATGTCCGCCCCCGGATTGCGGCCCACAATATCGCGTGCAAACAGCATCAGTAGTTTATCGGGCCAGATGATTTCACCGCGCTCGGTGACGAGCCCGAGGCGATCGCCGTCTCCGTCGAAGGCCAGGCCGAGATGGGCTTTCTCTGCCTTGACTACAGTGATCAGGTCTCGCAGGTTGGAGGGGTCAGCTGGATCGGGGTGGTGATTCGGAAAATTACCGTCGACCTCGCAGTACAGCGGCACAACTTCGCAACCCAACTCCGAGATCAGCCTCGGCGCGATCGCTCCGGCCACGCCGTTGCCGCAATCGACAACCACTTTCATCGGCTGCGCCACTGCAACATCGTTGAGCACGCGCTCGAGGTAGTGATCGATGACCGAGATTTCGTCGTACGCACCGTCGCCTTCGCTCAGCTGATTCTTTTCGATGCGTTCGCGCAACCCCTGGATTTTGTCTTCGGCCAGCGTTTCGCCGGCGATCATCATCTTCAGACCGTTGTATTCCGGCGGGTTGTGCGAACCGGTGATCATGATGCCGGTGCCCGTATCGAGTGCATACGTCGCGTAATACAGCAACGGCGTGGGGACCTGGCCGATGTCGGTTACGTCGACGCCGCCTTCGGTCAGTCCGCGTGCCAGCGATTTCTTCAGCGCCGGGCTGGACAGGCGACCATCGCAGCCTATGACCGCGCGGGACATATTTTGCTGCCGCGCTTCGGCGGCAAAGGCGCGGCCAACCCAGTAGACAACGTCCTCGGTGAGATTGGTGGTGACAATTCCGCGAATGTCGTAGGCGCGAAAAATGAGCGGGTCGAGCTTCAGACCCATGTCGATGGGCGACACGTCTTCGGATACCTCGATGCCGAAGTTGTGGTCCTTGCGATCAGACCCACGTACATCGAGAAAATCGTCCTCCGCGTCTAGACCGTCGGGGTCGGGCGGCACCTCCGGAACATTGGCAATCGCTTTCTTCGCGGAGGGGCGCGGTCCCTTTGCTGTGGCGCTTTTTGTGGGCACAGTCGGGCGTTGCGGCGGACGCGGTCGTTCGCTATCAGTTGGCCGTCGCTTCGCATTGCGATTCGCCGCCATCGCGATCTGCTGGAACAGTGCCAGACCATAGCGGTCGACGTTACCGCCGTGCCCCCGAACGATCCGAGTGACGTAGTCGATCAGGGTCAAACTGTCGCGTTCCAGAGCACGGAACAGACGGGCGTAGCTCAAATAGACCCCGGCGAGAATCATTGCGATGGCGACCGCAAGGGGCGTCCACAGCCAGGCGGCGCCAACCAGACCCGAAGCGGCAGCGTGTGGTTTGAAAACCAGTGTCCACGTGGGGGCATCGAGTTTGACCCGGATCGGTGCGGCGCCCCCGTCACCGGGCTGTCCATACTGCAAGACGGTTCGGGCAGCGGCACCTTCGAACTGCTGTTCGACGTCGATCTGACCGAGATCAGCCGGTAGGCGCTTCAGCGATTGGTTGAAAAACTCCATGGATACGGCGGCGAACAACACTCCGTCAACGGCGCCCGCGTCGGTGATCGGCTTCGCTGCGTAAAATACGGCCCGCTGATTGACCTGTGACGCTTCCGGTCCGACGTATTCCTGTGTCTCAGCGCGTTTGATCACATCCAACGCAGCGAACGAAATCGGCGTCTCGGCGTTCAGATCGACTTCAGCTTCGCCCTTCGGGACGATGTCGACGCGCTCCGCGTTGGAGATCAACGCCCGCAATCGCTGACTTGCCGCAGCGATGGTCGCCGGGTCGTAGGTCTTCAGCGCTGTGACCGTTTCTGTTGAGGCGGCCGCGTCGCTCAGTTCGCGCTGAATGGCGGCCAAGCGCACGTTGAAGAAGGTCGCGAAGTTCTGCGCCTGCAGGTCTCGAATCTGCTTCAGATGGTTTGCATCGGCGGGGCGCATCACAGTTGACCACACCAATAGCGCGGCCACGAAGACGCCGACCAGCGCCACGCCGATTGCAAGTAGCGGGTACGACCAGAGTCCTCGCGTCAACCCTTCGCCGACCACCGCGCGATCGGGGGTGTTCAGCGATTCACTTGGATCCTCGGAAGTGTCTTTCGCCACGTTCATTCGTTTGTTGTTGATTTCAGGTGATGGTAGTGCCGGTCACGGATGCTGACCAGCAGTCACGCTGCGTCGCCTATCCGGAGTCACTGTCGGCCGGGTTCGTCGGTTGACCATTATTCGTACGCTGCCGCGAAGGCGTCGTCTGCCGTGCAGTCGCAACCCGTTCCACCAGCACTCGCGCGATCTCCGCCTTTGAGCTAATTGCGATGCGCTCTTCGCCGTCGCGCGTGATGATCGTCACGGCGTTGTCACTGCTGTCGAAGCCGATGCGTCGATCCGACACATCGTTCAGTACGATCATGTCGAGCTTTTTGCGCGAGAGTTTGG
The DNA here is from genome assembly GCA_963812255.1 of uncultured Gammaproteobacteria bacterium. Taxonomy (GTDB): domain Bacteria; phylum Pseudomonadota; class Gammaproteobacteria; order Pseudomonadales; family Azotimanducaceae; genus DATJGR01. Next base: position 2,112,488 of record CAWEUM010000005.1, read on the forward strand.
CGCGGGCGTTGGCGATCGTATCTTCGGTCTCAGCCGCAAAACCGACGACATAGGCCCGTTTGGTCTGCGCGACCGACGCGATGATGTCCGGATTCTGCTCGAGCTCGAGCCGCATGCCGGTGTCGGAGGTCTTCTTGATCTTTTGCGACTGTACGTTGACTGGCCGGTAGTCGGCGACCGCCGCCACGCCGAAAAAGATGTCGCAGGTGTCGAGTTGCGCCGCGACCGCAGCGTACATCTCCCGGGCGGTGGTGACGTCGATCCGGGTGATACCCTGCGGCGTTGCAAGTCCGACTGGGCCGCAGATCAGCGTTACCTCGGCGCCAGCATCTCTGGCGACCGTCGCAACAGCGAAGCCCTGCTTTCCTGAACTATGATTGCTGATGTAACGCACGGGATCGATCGGTTCACGGGTGGGACCCGCTGTCACGACGACCCGTACGCCGTTTAACGATCGACCAGTGAACAGCTTGGTGAGTTCGGTGCATAGTCTGTCTGGTTCCAGCATTCGCCCGGGGCCGAATTCACCACAGGCTTGCGGTCCTTCGCCAGGTCCGAGGATGTATATGCCATCGCGCTCGAGCTGTGCCAGATTGCGCTGCGTCGCGGCGTGCCGCCACATCTGTTGGTTCATGGCGGGCGCGGCGGCGATTGGACAGTCCGCTGCGAGACAGATTGCGCTGAGCAGATCGTCCGCGAGGCCGAGGACGAGCCGTGCCAGACTGTGTGCGGTGGCCGGTGCGATCAGGATGCAATCGGCCCAACGCGCGAGCTCGATGTGGCCCATGGCAGCTTCCGAGTCGGCGTCCCACAGATCGTCTCGCACCGGGCGCTGCGAAACCGCCTGCAAGGTGGTTGGCGTCACGAAATGGCGGGCGTTGCTCGTCAGAACGACCTGTACCACCGCACCGTGTGAGGCGAGTTGTCGCACAAGCTCAGGGGTCTTATACGCAGCGATTCCGCCGGTGATCCCCAATAAGATGTGTTTGCCTTGGAGCGACATCGTCCAATCCGTTGGATCGGGCCGCTAACATACCATTTCACGGCGAGCGCACACTAACCCGGTCGGTCGTGCAGCGTTAAGGGATTCGACGCATGACCATCAGCGAATGGCCGACGAGCGAACGGCCACGCGAAAGGTTGATCGCGTGCGGCGCCGATGGATTGTCCGATGCTGAACTATTGGCGCTGTTGCTGCGTACCGGCAGCCGTTCGCGTGACGCGGTGCAATTGGCACGCGACTTGTTGCGCGACTACAAAACGCTGCGAGCGCTGCTCGACGCGCCGGTCGCAGAATTGGCCGGTCGACCCGGTGTTGGGCCCGCGAAGGCGGCAGCGCTCGCCGCGGCGGTCGCTCTGGCCGAACGCTACCTGGCGTGTGCGGTGGTCCGCGAAGAGGTCTTTGGCGCGTCGGCTGACGTTCGACGCTATTTGCGGCATCGCCTCGGTGGACGTTCGCGCGAGGTGTTCGGCGCGCTTTTTCTCGATGCACAACACCGGTTGATCGCATTTCGAGAGATTTTCCTCGGCACCGTCGATAGCGCTACCGTGCATCCGCGGGAAGTGCTGCGTGAGACATTGACACTCAACGCGGCCGCGGTGATTTTCGTACACAACCATCCGTCGGGCGTCGCCGAGCCCAGTGCCAGCGACGTCAAGATCACCGAACGGCTGCGGCACGTGCTGCAACTGATCGATGTTCGCGTGCTCGACCACATCGTGGTGTCCGGCGCCGATGCCATCTCGATGGCCGAGCGCGGCTTGCTGTAGTCCGGGCGCCTCTGGTATAAACGCGCCTCATTTTTGGGCAGGGGCGAATTCGCCGTGACGCAAGTATGCCAGGTGACAGGTAAGCGCCCGATCAGCGGCAACAACGTCTCGCATGCCAAGAATAGAACTCGGCGTCGATTCCTGCCAAACCTGCACTATCACCGGTTCTGGGTCGACGGCGAGAAGCGCTATGTGCGCCTGCGTGTATCTGCGGCCGGCATGCGGTTGATCGACAAGCAAGGCATAGATGCGGTGATTGCCGATCTGCGCAAACGCGGTGAAAAGGTCTAGGACGATGCGAGACAAAATCAAGTTGGTTTCGAGCGCTGGAACTGGTCACTACTACACGACCGACAAGAACAAGCGGACGATGACTGACAAGCTCGAACTGAAGAAGTACGACCCCGTCGTGCGCAAGCACGTCATCTATCGCGAAGCCAAGATCAAGTAGCGTCCCGCGTTGGGTGCTGGCGCCTCTGCGACCTCGTCGTCGGCGTGCGATTCGTGGCCAGATGCAGGTGGCCCCAGGCATCGACGGTAGCGCGCCACGATGGATCGATGAAAGTCGTCGCCATCGTTTCCACAATCAACGCTGGACCCTCAATCTGTTGATCCGCACAGAGCGTGTCGCGCTCGTAGAGCGCAACCGCCTCCTCGGTGGATGTCTGCACGGTAGTTCTTGGCTTCGCTTCTGCGCGCCCCGGCAAGCGGGGCAGAACGACGGTCGGATGCGGTGCGGTCAGTTCGCAACGGACATTGACCAGCTCGACCGGTAGATCGAGGGCGTGACCATAGCGCGCCTCGTGCATTTCGTTGAACGCGCTGCTGGAGCTTTCCGGCGTCCGCCACGGTACAGTCAACGTGAAGCTCTGTCCGCGGTACCGTAGATCGAGCGCTCGCGTCTCGCGGATGCGGTCAGCGTGCGCGCCGTCTTCGATCAACTCCCGGCGGCCAGGGTTCGACAATGCATCGAAATGGGCGTCGATCTCGTCGGCGGTCAGCGATTGCATCAGTGCGCCCACCGTCTTGATCAGTTGTCGAGTTGCGTCCGCCACCAGCATGCCGAATGCCGAGAGGACGCCGCAGTGCGCGGGGACGATGACCCTCGGTATCTCGAGCGCGTCTGCGAGTGCGCAGACGTGTAAACCGCCTGCGCCGCCGAAGGAGATCAGCGAACACGTTCTCGGATCGTGACCGCGTTCCAGCGAGATCAGCCGCAGCGCCTGCGCCATGAGTTCATTCGCAATGTCGATCACGCCACGGGCGGCATTGAGTGGATCCGTTCGCAGCGGTCCCGAGATCTGGGCAACCGAACGCAGCGCGAGGTCAGCGCGCAGCGGAAGTCTACCGGCGAGCAGCAAGGACGCGGGAAGCCGTCCCAGCACGACGTTGGCATCTGTGACGGTCGGCTCGACTCCGCCGAGGCCATAGCAAGCCGGGCCCGGTCGCGCGCCAGCCGATCGGGGACCGACGTGCAGCGCCCCGGCGCTGTCAACGAACGCGATGGAGCCGCCGCCCGCCGCAATCGTGTGAATGTCAGCCATCGGTACGGCCACGGGATAGTGCCCGATCGAACCTTCGTCGGTGATGGTGGCGCGCTCACCGATCAGAGCGACGTCGGTCGAGGTGCCCCCCATGTCGAACGTCAGCAGGTTGCGTTCGTCCGTTGGCGCGCCGATGTGGCGGGCCGCCGCCAGGCCACCGGCGGGGCCTGACAGCAGCAGATTGACCGCCCGACGCCGGGCGTGAGCCGCTCCGATCGTTCCGCCCGATGACTGCATCACGACGATCGGGCACGGCGCCACGGCCTGCGTAAGCCTCTGGACGTAACGGTCCACGACCGGCCCCAGCCACGCATTCAACCACGTCGCGATGCCGCGCTCATACTCCTTGTACTGTGGTAGTACCTCGGATGAGCGACAGACAAACGCGAGATCTGTAAGCGCCGCTTCGATTGCCCGCTCGTGCTGATCGTCGATGTAGCTGTAAAGCAGATTGATTGCGACCGACTCGGGGCGCAAAGCGATGATTGCATTGCGCAAGGCGTCGAGATCGGCGCTGGTCAGGGCTTCGATCACATCGCCGTTCGGCGCAATCCGTCCACCGGTACCGACGAGCAACTCCGCAGGAACAGGGTCTGGCGGGGGTTGTGGTGTCAGCGTGTAGATGTTGCTGCGCGCTTGCCGGCCGATCCGGAGCAGGTCCGTGAAGCCGCGATTTGTCACGTAGGCGGTGCGTGCCCCGCGACCTTCCAGTGCAGCGTTCGTCGCAACGGTGCTGCCGTGCACGATCGCCAGGCGTCCGGAGGAAACGTCGTCGCTCAATCCGAGTTCGTCGATTCCCTGCAGGATCGCAATCGACGGATCGTCCGGGGTCGACAAAACCTTATGCAACCGCAGTTGCCCTGCGTCGAACAGTACGAAGTCCGTGAAGGTGCCTCCCGTATCGACGCCGAGTAACATCGAGGTGTGATTGCCAAGCGATGCGAAAGACAGAGTGTAGCGGATGCCTGAATTGCCGGAAGTCGAGACGACGTGTCGGGGCGTCGGGGCGGTCATTGTCGGCCGTCGGATCAGCGATTGGCAATTGCGGCAACCGCTGCTGCGTTGGCCCGTTGTGTTGCCGGCGTGCCTTAGGGGCGAACGCGTGCTGCGCGTCCTGCGGCGAGCCAAATATCTGGTGCTCGAAACGGCACAGGGCGCGCTAATTATGCACCTGGGTATGTCGGGCAGTCTGCAACTGGTGCCGCGGGAAGCCGCGCCGGGTCGCCACGATCACGTCGATCTCGAGTTCGACGAGGATCTCGTGTTGCGGCTGACCGACCCGCGGCGATTCGGCAGCATTCATTACCATGACGGTGACTGGCGCTCGCACTGGTTGCTTAAGGACTTGGGAATCGAACCCTTGGACCCGCGTTTCGATGGCGATTTCCTGCATCTTGCCGCGCGCGGTCGCCGCGTCGCCATCAAACAGTTTTTGATGGACGCACGGGTTGTCGTTGGCGTGGGAAACATCTACGCGAACGAGTCACTGTTCCGCGCCGGAATCCGGCCACGGCGCGCGGCGCGCGGTATCAGTCGACAGCGTTGCGACATACTCGCCGAAGCGGTGCGCGATGTGCTCACTCGGGCGATCCGGCAAGGCGGCACCACGCTGAGAGACTTCGTCGATGGGTCTGGCCGACCCGGATACTTCAGCCAATCACTGAATGTCTATGGTCGGCAGAATCAACCCTGTTACCAATGTGGCAGCGTGCTCAAGGGGTTGCGGCTCGGTCAGCGGGCGACGGTCTACTGCCCGAACTGCCAACGATGACGCGAAATGTCACTATGGGTAGTGCTAGAGTCGCGGAGTCCAGTGAAATTGAGACGTGTCGCTATGCTGAAATTCATCCAGGGTCGGCTGCTATTGGCATTGGTTGTCGGCGCGATCAGTCTGCCCGCGTTTGCGGATCCAGGGGACTACCCTAATGACTTCGCCATGGCTGGAGATCTGCTGATCGCCCGACCATTGGGGGTTGTATGGACGGTTGCCGGATCGGCGCTGTTTGTCGTGAGCCTGCCGTTCACGGCACTGGGTGGCAATGTCAAACAGGCGGCGGACACGCTTGTTGTGGGCCCCGCCAAGGAGACATTCGTTCGTTGTCTCGGTTGCGTCCCGACGGGCCGCTATGTGGATCCCAATGAGGTAGCCCGCTGACCGGGGCAGGCCTCTAGGGTTTCGCCGCGCCGCTGGCCCGACTCTTTTTCAGCGCCTCGGCGACGATTGGGTCGACGAACTTTGAGACGTCGCCACCCAGAGAAGCGATCTCGCGGACGAGTGTCGATGAGATGAACGAACAACTCTTCGACGGGAGTAGAAACACGTACTCGATGGAAGGCTCGAGTTCGGTGTTCATCTCGGCCATTTGAAATTCGTATTCGAAATCCGCCATCGTGCGCAAGCCACGCAGTATGAAACGGGTTCCCATTGCGTTGGCGTAGTCCACGAGCAAGCCGTTGAAACGCTCCACCGTCACCCGTTTGCCCAATGGTGCGAGCACGCGCTCGCACAGTTCGATTCGATCCTTGAGTTGATCAGACGCCGCCTTCTGTGCGGATGTCCCGATCGCTAAGACCACGTGGTCGAACAGTGTCAACGCGCGGTTCACCAGGTCCGTATGACCATTGGTGATCGGGTTGAAGGTCCCCGGGTAGATCACTGTTTTCAATATCCCATCCCCAAAAAAGACCGTCCCCAGGAAGGGCGCGATGGTATCGGAAAACCGGGGGGCATCTCAAACTTGACGCACCACCAGCGTGGACTGAACGTCGCCGGTACGCGCGCTCTTCAAGGTTCGCCAGCGGCCGAGGTCGGGCGGTTCGCGAATGCTGGTTTCGACGTACACGATGGAATCCTGATGCAAATGCAAGCCGGCTTCGAGCACGCGCAGACAGCGTTTGAGCAGATTCGACGTGAACGGCGGATCGAGGAAGATGATGTCCCAGCAAGCCTTTTCGGTACTGAGGAACTGGACCGCCGAGGATCTGCGGATCGTGCAGTTCGCAGCATTGAGCTTCCGCGCATTACGCTGCAGGGCTCGGACGACAACCGGATCATCGTCGATCAATGTCGCCGCCCCGGCGCCACGTGACAATGCTTCGAATCCCAGCGCACCCGACCCGGCGAACAAATCCAGGCATCGGGCGCCGTCGAGCGACGGCGTCAACCAGTTGAACAATGTTTCGCGTGCGCGATCTTGTGTCGGGCGAAGCGTTGGGCGGTTTGGGAATGCGAGCTTTCGTCGTCCCCACATACCACTGATAATGCGCACCTCGTTCACGGCTGGCCTCGTAGGTCGAGCAAGTGCAACCTCATCAAAGAGAACGATTTTGGGCCAAAATGACGCCAACACCGAGCGAGGGTTCTTTCGCCGCCTGCGCGGCGGCCTCACCAAGACCCGCAGCACGCTTGCAAGCGGGATCGGCAATCTGTTGCTCGGCAAGAAGGCGATCGATGACGCAGTCCTTGAAGAGCTGGAGGCTGGCTTGCTGCGAGCGGATGTGGGCGTCGATGCGAGTCAGCGCATCATGGATTCGCTCGCCCAGCGCGTAAAGCGCAAACAGCTCAACGACACCGTTGCACTTCATGATGCACTGCGCACCGAACTCGTCGAGCTGCTGCGGCCCATCGCGAAGCCGCTCATTGTACGCGACGAGCGGCGCCCCTTCGTGATTTTGGTCGTGGGCGTGAACGGGGCTGGAAAGACGACAACGATCGGAAAGCTGGGCCAGCGACTCAAAGCGGAGGGCAAGTCGGTGCTCTTGGCCGCGGGTGATACGTTTCGAGCCGCGGCTGTTGAACAACTGAGGAGTTGGGGCGATCGTAGCGGCATACCAGTGGTGGCGCAGGCGCAGGGGTCGGACAGCGCGTCTGTCGTCTTCGACGCGGTCCGATCAGGACAGGCACGTGGTGTGGATGTGGTGATCGCCGATACCGCCGGACGACTACAGGCTAAGACGAACCTGATGGAAGAACTCGCGAAGATAAAACGCGTCGTGGCAAAGCTCGACCCGGACGCGCCGCACGCTGTGCTGCTGGTGCTCGATGGCGGGGTCGGCCAGAACGCGTTGTCGCAGGTAAAGGAATTCGACGCGGCAGTCGGACTCACGGGGATCGTCGTAACCAAGCTGGATGGCACCGCAAAGGCCGGCATCCTGTTCGCAATTGCGAACACGAACCGATTTCCGGTGCATTTTGTCGGCATCGGCGAAGCGGCAGATGATCTGCGACCATTCGAACCCGAGGCTTTCGTTGCGGCACTGCTCGTGGACGAGCCGAACCAAAGCGTCCGATGAGCCAGATCGAGTTTCGCGATGTCACCAAGCGGTTCAACAACGGCACCGAAGCGCTGCGCGGTGTGTCGGTGAGCTTCGAGGAAGGCTCGATGACGTTTCTGACCGGTCATTCGGGCGCGGGCAAGAGCACGTTTCTGCGGTTGTTGCTCCGACTCGAAGCTCCGACGCGTGGTCAGATCTTCATCAACGGCGTCAATATCGCCCGAATTATGAATCGGCGAATTCCCGCGTACCGGCAGAACATTGGCGCAGTGTTTCAAGACCATCACCTGCTTGCGCATCGTACGGTTTATGAGAATGTCGCAATGCCGTTACAGGTGAGCGGGATGGCGGCTCGGGATGTTGCGCGCAGAACTCGAGCGGCCTTGTCGAGAGTGGGTTTGCTCGAAAAGGAGCACCTCCTACCTCCGCTGCTGTCGACCGGTGAGCAACAACGCGTCGGGATTGCGCGTGCCGTCGTGAACCGCCCGAGGCTGCTGTTGGCGGATGAGCCGACCGGCAATCTGGACCCCGAACTGTCGCGCGATATCATGCGGCTGTTCGAGCAGTTCCAGGAAGTCGGCACGACTGTGATCATCGCGAGCCACGAGCGTGAACTCATCGGCGAGATGGGAAAGCCAATTGTCGAACTGTCTCGTGGCGCTCTGGCTCAGGCGGTGAGTGAAGGCGATGGCGAGACGGCGCGATACGACAACTGACCCATGGCGTTCAGCCGCCACCAGGGGCGGCACCGTAGCGCGTATCGGTTGCTGGCTGCGCGATCATCGGCGTGTCGCTGGCGAAAGCTTGCGGTATGTCAGTCAGCGCTTCGGAACCAGTACGCTCGTGTGGTTGCTGATTGGTATTGCACTTGCACTCCCGGGTGGTTTGTATCTCCTCCAGACGAATCTTGCGGTCATGAGTGACCGTTGGGAGGGACGACCAGGTATCAGCGTGTATTTGCGCGTCGATGCAGACGATCGCCTGGCTCGGACGTTACGCGACGAGCTTGTCAAAAATCCGGACGTGGAGCGCGTCACGCTGATCACTGCGGACGATGCGCTGGCGGAATTCCGGAAGTTTTCCGGTGTGGGTGATGCGCTGGCGCATCTGGAGCGGAACCCACTGCCGTCATCACTTCGGGTGGTTTTGAAGAGCGGCACCGGGGCGGACCGATTCGAAGCCATTGCGACGGGTCTGCGGGCCCGCGCCGGCATTGACGAGGTCAATGTTGAAACGACGTGGATCGAAAGGGTACAGGCGATGACCGCAGTGGTGCGACGCTTGAGTTGGGTTCTGGCAGCGATGTTTGCGATCGGCGCGGTGCTGGTGACCGCCACTTCGGTGCGGCTTGCCATAGAAGCGCGACTCGAGGAATTGCGCGTCATGAAGCTCGTTGGGGCGACAGACGGCTACGTGCGGCGGCCGTTCCTTTACTTTGGGTTGTTTTACGGGCTCGGCGGCGGGGTGGTCGGGGCGATGTTGATCAGCGCGGTGCTGGCGATTCTCGAAGCACCACTCGCAACGTTGCTGGGCAGCTACGGTCAGACGGTCGAACCGGCAGGCCTGAATCTGGTGTTCTTCGCGGCGCTGGTGCTCTGTGGAGGAGTCCTCGGCCTCGTCGGGGCGTTGTTAGCGGCGCGGCAACGACTCTCGGCGTTGCAGGTGGTGTGACTGACGTACGGGGTTCCCGGAAATGGTGTTCCCTGTTGGGAACCGATCGGATACCTGGCACTCTAAGGCCATGACTGCTAATATCAGCGGCCGAGTGTTACGGGAGGTAGCAACGATGACCACCAATTTGTTGGCGTTCAATAGCCTGTCGCCGGGCGGCGATTTGAATGCATATGTCCAGACGGTGAGCGGCTTCCCGATCCTCAGTGCGGAAGAAGAGAAGGCATTGGCAGAGCGCTTTTACTACGAGAACGACCTCGATGCCGCGCGCAAGCTCGTTCTGTGCCACTTGCGATTCGTAGTTCATCTGGCGCGCAGCTACTCCGGATATGGCTTGTCGCATGGGGATCTGATCCAAGAAGGCAACGTCGGTCTGATGAAGGCTGTGAAGCGATACAACCCCGAGGTCGGGGTTCGTCTCGTGTCGTTCGCGGTGCATTGGATCAGGGCGGAGATGCACGAGTTCATCCTGCGAAACTGGCGGATCGTCAAAGTGGCGACGACGAAAGCGCAGCGAAAACTGTTCTTCAACCTGCGGAGCAGCAAGAACAAGCTGGGTTGGCTGAACCAGGCCGAGACCGAAGCGGTGGCGCGAGACCTCGGTGTTGCGCCGGAGGTCGTCACACAAATGGAAGGTCGCTTGTCGGCGCACGATATGGCGTTCGACGGTGAATCCGACGATGACAGCGACGCGTGGTCGGCGCCCTCGCAGTATCTCGAGGCCGTGGCTGCGGATCCCGCGGAGTTGGTTGCAAATCGTGAGCACGCGTCCTCGTCGAGCGATAGTTTAGCGACTGCAATGCGAAGCCTCGACTCACGCAGCCGGGATATTCTCGAAAATCGTTGGCTCACCGATAAAAAGTCGACGCTGCATGAACTGGCAGCGCGCTATGGAGTCTCCGCAGAGCGTATCCGTCAGCTCGAGAAGAACGCCTTGCGAAAGCTGAAGCGTGCGATGCAAGGCGAATTCACCGCGGCTTGATCGGGCGCTGCCCGCCGGTTTGAAATTGGCTGGGGCATCAATCGCTGAGGGATGTCTCGTGCCACTGGACCGATTGTTTCTCACGATAGGCGCGGCGAGCGGCGGGATCGCCGTCGTGCTCGGCGCGTTCGCGGCACATGCACTGAAGACGCGCCTCGATGCGGAGATGCTCGGCGTACTTCACACTGGCGTCACGTACCAGTTTTATCACAGCCTTGCGCTGTGTCTTGTGGCGATCTGGATGCGCCAACTCGGCGGAGGCTCATCGATAGGTGACCCCGCGGCAGTTGCCGGAATCGCCTTCTGCGTCGGCATCATTCTGTTTTGCGGAAGCCTGTACGGAATGTCGTTGAGCGGACTTCGGTGGCTGGGGCCTTTTACTCCGCTGGGCGGGCTGGCATTCGTCGTAGGCTGGACAGGATTCGCTTGGAGCGCATGGCGCATTTGAGACCCCGCGTCTACATTCGCCGGCAAGGCAGGATGACGGACGCGCAGGCGCGTGCGCTGAATACGTTGTTCGAGCGTTACCAGATTCCGATATCGCCGAACCTTGAGCGTTGGTCGTCGCGATTTGCGCGCGATGCTCCGCTGTGCCTCGAAATCGGCTTCGGCATGGGCCATGCGTTGTTCGCCACGGCGCAACGGCATCCTGAATGGAACTGCGTAGGTGTCGAGGTCTACCGTCCGGGGATTGGCGCATTGGTGAACGCCGTTGCGGCTGCTGGACTCGACAACGTCCGGCTCATCGAAGGCGACGCCCGCGATGTGCTTGCCAACATGGTGGGCGAGGCGCAATTGCTGCGAGTGTGGATATACTTTCCCGATCCCTGGCCCAAATCGAAACACCACAAGCGGCGCCTCATCAACGCTGAATTCGCGGCCCTGTTGGCGAGCCGATTGGCGCCGGATGGAGAGCTTCGATTGGCTACCGATTGGCAACACTACGCCGAGATGATGCGCGTTGTGCTCGATAACGAGTCGGGCTTGGTCAACGTTGCCGGCACGGGCCGGTTCGCGCTATCCCACGACGAACGCCCAACGACGCGATTCGAGGCGCGCGGTGTGCGCCTCGGACATCAGGTGTGGGACCTGGTGTACCGCCGCCGAACGCCTACAGAAATTCGCTGACCACGGTATCGAGATGACGCAGACCGAGATCTGTGGTCCCGAGCCGGTCGGCTCGCATCAGTCCACGGTTCCGCTGGCGCCGCCACCGCGCTTCGATTGTCTCGATTTGGCACCCGGTTCGTTCGCAGAACAACGTCTCGGAAACGCCGTCGATCAATCGCAGGGCGTTCAATAGGAACTCGCCTGGCAGCGCGCTTGTAGAAATCGCCACCTGTGAACGCAATGCGCGGGCTGGCAATGACAGATAGCGGGCGGGTGCCAACGGTTTGGTGGTGCGAATGACTTCCCGATTGCGCGAAAGGCTACTGATCTTGCCGTGCGCGCCCGCGCCGATTCCGAGATAGTCGCCAAACATCCAGTAGTTGAGATTGTGTCTGGCCTCGTGTCCGGCCGCAGAAAACGCCGAGACTTCGTAGCGCTGCAACTGAGCTGCTGCGAGTAGCTCTAGGCCCGCCGCCTCGATGTCGCCGAGCGCGTCGTCGCCCGGCAACACGGGCGGATGCAGTGCGAATTCGGTCCGCGGCTCAATCGTGAGCTGGTACCAGGAGATGTGCGAAGCGCCGAGCGATAAGGCGCGGGACAGATCCGCAACGGCGCCTTCGGAAGTTTGCTGCGGCAATCCATGCATCAAATCCAGATTGATGCGCTCGAACCCGACACGTACTGCCGTCGCCACTGCGCGTTCGGTCTCGTCGGGGCTGTGAATTCGACCCAGCCGCCTCAGATGCACCGGATCGAAGGACTGTGCTCCGATCGAGAGCCGAGTCACTCCGGCGGCGCGATACGCCGCGAAATTCTTCTCGTCTACCACGCCGGGATTGGCCTCTAAAGTGATCTCCGCGTCGTCGGCGACGATAGCCCGGCTACGCACCCCGTCCAACAGCGCAGCAATCGTGCGACCGGATATCAGGCTCGGCGTGCCCCCGCCGATGAAGATCGTTTCGATCCTTCGTTCGCCGGCGAGTTCGACATCGCGCTCGAAATCGTGGAGCAACTGTGCGAGATATTCGGACTCCGGAATCGGTCCTTTTGCGGGATGCGAATTGAAATCGCAGTACGGGCACTTGCGTACGCACCACGGGAAGTGAATGTACAGAGATATTGGTATGCCGCTCACGTGAGACGACGCATTTCTTCGATGGCGCGTCGCATCGATCCGATGAGCATTGCGGTCGCCTTGCCTCGATGGCTGATCTGATTCTTCAGCGGTGCCGATAGCTCGGCGGCCGTTTGATCCAAGCCGTCGATGAGAAAATGAGGATCGTAGCCGAAGCCACCGTGCCCGGCTGGGGTATCGACGACGCGCCCGCTCCACGTGGCAGTGGCGATCAATGGCGCGGGGTCCTCAGCACTGCGCATGAAGACCAACGCGCAGTAGAAATATGCGGTCCGATCGGTGTGCTGCGAAATTGCATCGATCAGTTTCCTGTTGTTTGCCGCCGAATTCGACGGCAAACCGGCATAGCGCGCGGATCGCACCCCGGGGTCGCCAGCGAGCGCGCTCACAACCAGGCCAGAGTCGTCCGCGATCGCCGGCAACTCGCATGTCGCCGCCGCGTGGCGAGCCTTTATCAACGCGTTCTCGACGAACGTCGTTGCAGTCTCGTCCGCCGCGTCGACGCCCAATTCACGCTGCGTTGCGAGCGTCACGCGGAGCGGTGCCAGCAGCGCGTTCAATTCGGCGAGCTTGCCCGCGTTGTTGCTCGCGAGAACGACCTTCATGACGGATCCACATACATTCGTTGCTGAAATTCGAGGTGCATCGGTGCGCGACCCGGCACATCGATGGCGATCCGAAACCTCAGAACGTCCTGATCCGTGTAGCGAATCTGAGCGATGTGGTAAAGCGCACCGCCCTCTCGAAACCTCGAGAATTGGAGCGTCGCGCGGGTGCTCAACAGGTTTACCGTTTCGCCGGTTACGTCTGCTGACAATGCGGCGCCGTCGCGATCGAGCACTGCCACGCTTACGATTGCGCGATCCTTTCCTTGCGCGACGCCATATCGAGCGGCAACGCCGGGTTGCAGGAACAGCGTGTTGACGACGGCGTAATGCACTTCGACGCCGTCGAAATCCTTGAACTGGTCGGCTACGGCTGTGAGCGCCATCAGTAACGATGTGATTGCCAGAACGAACCTTTTCATCGCCGTCGTCCCAGATGGTAAAACGCGGTGGTGCCCATTAGATTCGGGAACCTGCTCACCATCGGATGATTTGCGTATTCGCTGTTCACGACAAACCGTTCGATCACCGTCAAGCGCTTTGCGGCACACAAGGATTCGAAATCGGCGAACGTGCACAAGTGAATGTTGGGCGTATCGAACCACCGGTGCGGCAAATGTTTGGCAACCGGCATTTTGCCGCGCGAAGCCAGATACAGGCGGCAACGCCAATGCGCGAAATTCGGAAAGGTCACGATACATTCGCGGCCGATCCGCAGCATTTCGTCCAACATTACGTCGGGCCGTTTGACGCTTTGCAGCGTGTCCGTCATCACGACTAGATCGAAACTGTCGGCTGGGAAGTTTGTAAGACCTCGATCGAGATCCTGTTCAATGACGTTGACCCCGACACTGATGCAATTCGTGATCATGTCGCCATTGATCTCGAGGCCGTATCCGTTGACACCCTTTGTGCGTCCCAAGTGCGCAAGCAATTCTCCATCGCCACAGCCGAGATCGAGCACCCGCGCCCCGGGTGTCACGAGATCCGCGATGATCGAGATATCCGGCCTCATGAGCGTTGCCTGATGATCATCGTCCGGAATCGAGGCGCGTGAATGCGCGCTGCAGATACGCGCGGAGTACGTTGAAATAGCGTTCAACCGGAAGCAGAAACGCATCATGGCCCAGCGGCGTGTCGATGACGACGCTGACAACGTTCTTACGGGCGGCGATCAGCGCGTCGACGATTTCTTTGGAGCGCACCGGCGCGAAGCGCCAATCAGATGTAAACGAGACGACCAGGAAATCACTTTCCGCACCGCGCAGTGCGGCGACAAGATCATCACCGAAGTCACGCGCCGGATCGAAATGATCGAGTGCTCGCGTCATCAGCAGATAGGTATTCGCATCGAATCGTTGCGAGAACGATCGACCCTGGTGGTGCAGGTAGCTTTCGACCTGAAACTGCACGTCGCGCACCACGGCGAGATCGCCAGACTTCACGTCGCGGCCGAACTTGTCCCGCAGGCCGTCGTCCGACTGATATGTGATGTGTCCCAGCATTCTCGCGAGCATCAATCCGCGCGCAGGGTTGGTCGCGGTTTCGAGATATCGACCTCCTGCAAACTCTGGATCAGAGACGATCGCCTGACGCGCGATCTCGTTGAACGCGATGTTTTGCGCCGACAGACGTGCGGCTGATGCAATCAGCAGTGCGTGCTTGACGCGGTCTGGCAGGTCGATTGCCCACTGCATAGCCTGCATACCGCCAAGGCTACCGCCAACGACGGCGGCCCACCGTTCGATTCCGAGTGCGTCGGCAAGCATTGCTTGAGTGGCAACCCAATCACGGACGGTTACGGGGGGAAAGTCGGGTCCGTATGCCCGGCCGGTCTCAGGATTGATCGAACGCGGCCCGGTGCTACCGTTGCAACCACCGATATTGTTCAGGCTCACGACGAAAAACAGGTTGGTGTCGATGGGCTTGCCAGGGCCAATACACGAATCCCACCAGCCCGGCCGATCGTCGTCGACGCTGTGATAGCCCGCCGCATGGTGATGTCCTGACAGCGCATGGCAAATCAGCACGGCGTTCGTCCGGGCCGAATTCAGCTCGCCGTAGGTTTCGTACACGAGTTCAATGCTCGGCAGCACGCGGCCGCACAACAATGTGAAGGACGTGTCGAATACCTGCAGGCGAGGTGTGACCAAGCCTACGGAGTCGGCGGAGATGCGGGCTGACATAGGACGGCGGAGTCTAAAGCAACGATCAAATCACCAGCAATGCCGATCATCCGCTTCGCGGCCGCGCGACGGAGCGCGGCACACCCGTCACGTCAGCAGTGTAGTGAACACGGCCGGTAGCAGATAGTCGCGAATCAGAATCAGAATCATGAAGACCAGAATCGGAGAGAAGTCGAGGCCGCCGAGCGGCGGGATCAGTCGTCGCGCTGGCGCGAGGATCGGCTCGGTGATCTGTGCAAGCAATGCGGCCGCCGGATGATAGGAGCCAGGCGCTAGAAAGCTGAGCACGATCACGACGATCAACGCGAACCAGTACACCGTCAGCAAGAGTCGCAGCACATCGAACAGACCTATTCCGAATAGGTACGCGACGCCGGGTATGTAGTGCGACTGAATGCCGAACGCCAGCGTATGGGACAGTACTTCTATGAGCCACGCCGCGATGAAGGCCGCAAAGTCGAGATTGCGATATCCCGGAATCACCATCCGCATCGGGCGCAAGATCGGGTCTGTCGCTTTGACAATGCCTTGCGAGATCGGGTTGTAAAAGTCCGCTCGGCTGGCTTGCAGAATCAATCGCGCGAGAAACAGAAAGCAGATGAACTCGAAAATGGTGTCGACGATGAAGACCAACGGGCTATTCATTTGATGCGGTGTCCTCACTCATCTCTTATGTGTTCCGACGTTGCCTTTATATTGACGCCGTCGATGTGTTGCAACGCATCGCAACGCGGGAGCTGCAACCCAAGTTATTCGGTACCGCCGAACTCTTCCGCCAGTTCCACCGATCGCAGCGCAGCATCTCGCACCGCCCGCTCAATCAATGGCTTGCAGCCACCCGCGTCGAGCACAGAGATAGCGCGCTCGGTGGTACCTCCCGGCGAGGTTACGTTGCGTCGCAATGCACCGGGTGCCAGGTCGCCTTCGTTTGCCATCACGGCTGCGCCATACGCGGTCTTCAGTGTCAGCGCGCGCGCCGTCGCTTCATCGAGTCCGAGTTCAACACCGGCGTCGATCATTGCCTCCATCAGATAAAAAAAGTATGCCGGTCCGCTGCCCGAAACGGCGGTGACCGCATCGATTGCAGATTCGCCTTCGACCCATATGACGTCGCCGACCGCCGAGAGTATCGATTCGGCGGCAATGCGCTGCTGCGGCGTGGTACAGTCGTTTGCGAACATCGCGGTCACGCCGGCGCCGTACAACGCCGGTGTATTCGGCATGCAGCGGACGATTCCGATGGGACTCGAACACCATTTCGCCAAGGCGTAGCTCGGAACGCCGGCGGCGATCGAAATCAGCAATTGCGCTTCGCTCAGCGAATACTGCAGACGTTGGACGACGACACGGGCCAACTGCGGCTTGACCGCCAGCACGACCGATGTCGCACCTTCGACCGCACGTTCATTCGAGTCGAACGTCGCCACACCCAGCGCGGCTATGTTGGATCGTTGGCCGACATCCGGATCAGCGGCGACAATCGATGTCGCGGGATATCCGTGCCGTATCAGGCCGCCGACCAGGCATCTGGCCATGTTGCCTGCACCGATGAACGCTACCTTTCCGGCGATGGAATCAGCCACTGATTGCTACCTTGGGTAGAGGTGTTCGCGGTCCAAATATGGCCGAACCTATTCTGATCATCGTTGCGCCTTCTTCGATCGCGATTTCAAAGTCCGAAGTCATTCCCATCGACAGCGTATCCCAATGCGCCGCACCGGCGGGTTTTGCGTCGTCGAACAGAGCGCGCATGCGACGAAACGCCATGCGTTGCGCCTCGGGATCGATCTGTGGTCGAGGAATCGCCATTAGTCCACGCACGCGCAACCTGGGCAGAGTAAAAACTCGTGCGGCGAATTCTGCCAGAGCCATCGGGGCGATACCCGCCTTCTGCGGTTCGTCGTCGATGTTGATCTGGATCAGGATATCGAGAGGATCGACGTCCGCGGGACGTTGAATGGACAGTCGCCGCGCGATCTTCTCCCGATCTAGTGTCTGTACCCATTGAAAGTGACGTGCGATGTCGCGGGTTTTGTTCGATTGAACCGCGCCGATAAAATGCCAACACAACGGCACGTCGCGCAAGGCGTCGATTTTGGGAATCGATTCGTCGAGATAATTTTCCCCGATGTCGTTGATCCCGGCGCTGATCGCAGCGCGAATCGCGTCGCTACTGTGCGTCTTCGACACCGCGATCAGGCGCACGCAATCGTGCTGACGGCCGCTTCGTTGCGCGGCAAGCGCGATGCGTTTGCGTATGTCGGCGACGGAGTTACTGATCGAGTACATGGTGCTTGTGTAAACGGCGTCGCAGTTTAGCGATGCAGCAGGGGTGCGTCATCCAACGGCCATGGGCAACCGAAAGGGGAGGTAATACTATACGTCTCTCTCCATGGACTCTCTTTGCGGGGAGCGCGAGCAGAAAGGGACTGCTATGGATATCACCGAACTCCTGGCGTTCAGCGCCAAACAGGGCGCCTCCGACCTCCATTTGTCCGCGGGCTTGCCGCCGATGATTCGCGTCGATGGCGACGTAAGACGCATCAATCTGCCGCCCCTCGAACATCGTGAAGTTCACTCGCTCGTTTACGAAATCATGAACGACAAGCAGCGAAAGGACTACGAGGAGTTCCTCGAGACCGATTTTTCGTTCGAAGTGCCGGGTGTTGCACGCTTTCGGGTCAACGCGTTCAATCAAAATCGCGGCGCCGGCGCAGTGTTTCGAACCATCCCTTCCAAGGTGCTGACGCTGGAAGATCTCGGCATGGGCCAGGTGTTCAAAGACATCTCGATGGCGCCACGGGGACTCGTGCTGGTGACCGGCCCTACGGGCTCAGGCAAGAGCACGTCGATGGCCGCGATGGTCGATTTCATCAACGACAATCGTTACCAGCATATTCTGACGATCGAAGATCCGATCGAATTCGTTCATGAAAGCAAGAAGTGCCTCGTCAACCAACGCGAGGTGCATCGCGACACTCACGGATTCTCAGAGGCTCTGCGCGTCGCGCTGCGGGAAGATCCAGACGTCATTCTGGTCGGCGAGATGCGCGACTTGGTCACCACGCGCCTTGCGTTGACCGCTGCTGAAACCGGGCACCTGGTATTCGCGACGCTGCATACGACCTCGGCATCGAAGACGATCGACAGAATCATCGACCAGTTTCCTGCCGAAGAAAAAGACATGGTTCGGTCGATGTTGTCAGAGTCGCTGCAGGCCGTTATCTCTCAAACATTGCTCAAGCGCGTGAACGGCGGCCGGGTCGCGGCGCACGAGATCATGATCGCTACACCGGCAATTCGTAACCTGATTCGCGAAGGCAAGGTCGCGCAGATGTATTCCGCCATTCAGACGAGCGCTGCAAATGGCATGCAGACGCTCGATCAATGCCTACAAGGTCTGGTGCAGCGTCGCGTAATCAGTCGTGATGCAGCGCGCGAGATCGCAAAGATCCCCGAGAGCTTCTGAGGTGACCGATGGAGTTCGATAAGTTACTCAAGCTGGTAGTCGAAAAGGGGGCATCCGACCTCTTCATCACCGCGGGGCGCCCGCCGACGATCAAAATCAACGGTAAGTTGTTCGCCGCGTCGAAGAACGCACTTTCCCCGGAGCAGTCGCGCGAAATTGTGCTCGGCGTAATGAACAAGGACCAACAGGACGCCTTCAAGCGAGATCACGAGTGCAACTTCGCCATCAATACGCGCGGCCTTGGCCGGTTTCGAGTCAGCGCGTTCTATCAGCGCAATCTCATCGGTATGGTACTGCGGCGTATTGAAGTGAACATCCCGAAGGTTGCGGAACTCGGGTTGCCGCCAGTCATCGAACAACTCGCGATGACGAAGCGCGGCCTGATCATCTTCGTCGGTGCAACCGGAACCGGAAAGTCGACGTCGCTGGCCGCAATGATTGGCCACCGCAACGAAAATTCGACCGGCCACATCATCAGCATCGAAGACCCGATCGAGTACATCCACCAGCACCATGGCTGCATCATCACTCAGCGTGAAGTCGGCATGGACACAGACAGTTTCGAAGTCGCGCTGAAGAACACACTGCGCCAAGCGCCGGACGTCATCATGATCGGCGAGGTGCGTCAGCGGGAGACGATGGAATCCGCGGTGACCTTTGCCGAGACCGGACACTTGTGTCTATGCACTTTGCACGCGAACAATGCGAACCAGGCGCTCGATCGAATCATCCACTTCTTTCCGAGTGACCGGCATGACCAGATTTGGATGGACCTGTCACTGAACCTGAAAGCCATCGTCGCGCAACAGCTCATTCCAACGGTCGATGGTCAGGGGCGCCGTGCCGCGGTCGAGATACTGATCAACACACCCCTGATGGCGGATCACATTCGCAAAGGCGAAGTGCACCTACTGAAAGAACTGATGACGAAGTCGACTGAGCTCGGCATGCAGACGTTCGATCAAGGCTTATATCGCCTATACAGCGCCGGCGAGATCTCCTACGACGCCGCGCTTACGCACGCAGACTCGGCGAACGATCTGCGCTTGATGATCAAGCTCGGTGCCGATGCGGCAGGAAGCGACCCGATGGCGGGGGTGGGAAATCTCACGCTGGAAGACACCGAATCCGCGTTCAGCTATCGTCGGTGAACGCGGCGTCAGCTGTCTGGACATTCGCTGAGGTAGGTTTCGGCGATCAACCGTGCGGCGATCGCGTGCTGCGCGTCGAGGTCCCGGGATAGGCCTCTCGCTTCGAAACTGGTCAAGCGCTCGTCGACGAGTTCCACCGTCATTGGATAGCGCGCGCCAAGGTGCTTCGCGAAACGCTGCGCGCGACTAGCCATATCGCCGATCGAACCGTCCATGTTCAACGGAAGTCCAACCAGCAGCACATCTGGTTGCCACGCATTCACGATCGCGTCGACCGCGCTCCAATCAGGAATGCCATCCCGCGCGCGCAACGTGGTGACTTCATTGGCAGTGTGGGTGACGGACTGGCCGGTCGCGATGCCGATGTTGCGCAATCCGAAGTCGAATGCGACAACGGTGCGAGGTTTGGCGACGGTCACGCGTGGCCGGCGTGGGTCGACATCAATCGGAAATCGATCCCCAGTGATGCCGCAGCCTTGTTGACCCGTTGGTCGAACGGCACGTCGAACAGAATGTCGACATCGGCCGGACAGCTGAGCCAGGCGTTGTGCAGCAGTTCGGCTTCGAGTTGCCCGCCCCCCCATCCGGCGTAGCCGAGCGCAACGATATAGCGCTTTGGTCCACTACCGGCGCCTATGGCTTCCAGGGTCTGACGCGTAGTGCTGAGCATCAACCCGTTACCCAAGGTCAGACTCGCGTCGTATTGCACTTCGTCGCTGTGCAGGATGAACCCGCGGTCGGTCTTGACCGGACCGCCCTCGAGCACCGGTCGCTCGGAGAGCAGCGTTGCACCGATACCCAGTTGATCGAGCAGTTCGCCGACGGTCAGCCGCAGTGGGCGATTGACCATCAGACCCATAGCGCCTTCCTCGTTGTGTTCGCAGATGTATGTGATCGTGTTGCCGAAATATTCGCCTGCACGACCCGGCATTGCGAGCAGGAAGTGATGCTTCAAACAGGTATCGAGCGCCATGGGACGGGCATCATAACAGCTGCGAAGTACGAGCTCAGGAGGAGGAGTAGTGATTCTTGCGGAATTCCCAAGTGCGCACGATCTCGAGCACATCGGTCGATTGGCGCATCTGTTCCGGAAATGGTGCGAACGGCGCTGCTTGACGAACGATTCGAATTGCTGCGTCGTCCAGAACCTTGAAGCCAGACGAGTCGAGAATGCGAACTTCCTTCAGCGCGCCGTCCGGTGTGATCGACACCATGAGCCTCAGGCTGCCGTACAGACGCTCGCGCCGCGCTTCTTCCGGATAGTTCATGTTGCCGATTGTTTCCACTTTGCGGCGCCAGGATTGAAGGTAGTAGGCGTCGACGGCCTGGCGGGCCGAGACGCTGGTCAGCCGTCTTACCCGCGGCGATTTGGCCTTGGTGTTGGTTTCGCTGTCGGGGCGGGCCTCTAGGCTTGCGATCTCCTGGCTCAAATCGAGCAAACGTTTCTGGTCGGTTGGTGTCAACCTCGGCTCGACCTTGGTTTGGGGAGCTTCGATGGTCGCTGTTTCTTCGCGCGCTGCGGAGGTGGTTAACGTGGCGCGCGATTCGACCTGACGTTGCTCCTGGATGGGATTGGATGTAACCGGGTGAAAGGTGCTGTCGTGAAACGCGGCCGTCTCGGTAGTTGTGGTTTCGCGAATCTGTTGCGCATCGCCGCTGCCGAGTTGATTCGATTGCGCGAGAAAGTCCGCTTTGTTCGGTGCGACGCGATCGTCATGTTGGGCGAGCGTCACCTCGATCGTCGGCGATCGTGCTCGCTCCACGTGCCACGCGAATCCGACGCCCAGAATGACGGCGGCGTGCAGGGAAACCGCGAGAAATACGGTGAACGACAGCCGGTCCCGCGGAGTGATGACGGCATCCATCGTCGGTCTTCTTTAGCTTGCCTTCGGCGCCGGGTTACGCCGCTCGGTGAATTTTGCGTCGATGCAGTCTACGAGTTTACCCGCAATATTGAGCCCGAACTGTGTATCGAGTTCGCGAATACAGGTCGGGCACGTGACGTTCACCTCGGTCAAGTAGTCACCAATCACATCGATGCCGACGAAATACAGACCGCGTCGCGCCAACTCTGGCCCGACTTGCTCGGTGATCCAACGATCGCGCGCCGTCAGCGGTCGGCCCTCGCCGGTTCCCCCGGCCGCGAGATTGCCGCGCGCCTCCCCGGGTTTCGGGATTCGCGCCAGCGCATACGGGATCGCTTCACCATCAACGATGAGAATACGCTTGTCGCCCTGACTGATTGCGGGAATGAACTGCTGTGCCATGATCGGCCGTACACCGTGGTGGGTCAGCGTTTCTATAACGACCGACAAGTTTGGATCGCCCCCCATCATGCGAAAAATCGATGCGCCGCCCATCCCGTCGAGCGGCTTGAGGACGGTGCTTTTGTACCGCGTGTGGAATTCGCGGATTACATCGGCGCGACTCGACACGATCAATGGTGGCCCGCATTGTGGAAACGCGGTTGCGAAGAACTTTTCGTTGCAATCACGCAGGCTCCCGGGTCGGTTCACGACTAGCGCCCCTTCGTTCTCCGCCCGTTCCAGCAGATAGGTCGTGTAGATGTACTCCATGTCGAAAGGCGGGTCTTTGCGCATGAAGATCACGTCGAACTCGCCGAGTGCGCTGACGGTCTGAGCGCCGCGACGGTACCAATCCGATCCCGCGACAGCGGGATCGAGTCGTTCGAGAAACGCGTCACTGAGCGCCAGACTTTGCGTCAATGCGAACGCTCGATCGTCTCGGAAAAAAAGGTCGGTCTGGAGGGTATAGTGGACATCCCACCCTCGTTGCTGGACCGCGCGAATGATCGCGAGGGTGCTGTCCTTCTTCAAGTTGAGTTCGTCGATCGGATCCATGACGAACGCAACTCTTCGCATCGAATTCGAGCCCCAATGTGATGTCGGTCAAAGTACTCACATGGGATCTTGCGAGCAAGCAGAATGAGACGGAATTCCCTTTACTGTCGGCGACTTATGGATCGACTCCAGAAATCGTGTTACAACGCGAGCGTTCTGTTGGCCGGGCACTCCGGCGCAGTAATTCAGACACCGCAAGTGGCCCGTCAAGGGTTTAACAAGGACCGTACCATGGAAGAGGAACTTCAGGGCGTCAAGGTGTTGGTCATTGATGACAGTAAGACTATCCGGCGCAGCGCCGAGAACTTGTTGTCGAAAGCAGGATGCGACGTCATCACCGCAACCGACGGATTCGATGCACTGGCGAAGATCGCCGACTCGCACCCCGAAATCATCTTTGTCGATATCATGATGCCGCGCCTCGACGGGTATCAAACGTGCGCCCTGATCAAGAACAATAGCGAATTCAAATCGACGCCGGTTGTGATGCTGTCGAGCAAGGACGGGCTGTTCGACAAGGCGAAGGGGCGCATTGTCGGCTCCGATCGGTACATCACGAAGCCGTTCAGCAAGGAAGAGCTTCTCGGCACCATTCGTACGTTGGTGAGCTAGGAAACGGATTCGAGGCAGCGACGATGGCTCGTATTCTTGTAGTGGACGATTCCCCGACCGAAACACATCAGTTCGTCAATGTATTGGCGAAGTATGGACATCAAGTGCTGACTGCGGCGTCGGGCACCGATGGGATCGACTTGGCGAACGAAGAGCTGCCCGACGTCATCCTGATGGATGTGGTCATGCCGGGAATCAATGGTTTCCAGGCGACCCGCCAACTGACGCGCGACACGCAGACTCGGCACATCCCAGTGATTATCGTGTCGTCGAAAGACCAGGACACCGATCGCGTTTGGGGCGAACGGCAGGGCGCCTCGGGCTATCTGACGAAACCGGTCGACGAAAAGACACTGATCTCAGCCGTCAATGGCGTCCTGGAAGACGACTAGGTCAGCGGCGATGGCAGCGAGTCAGGTACTTCAAATTCTGCGCGACATCGAAGCGGATACGTTTCGCAATGCTGCGCCGTTACCCCACAAGCGCGATGCACGACCGGAGTGGCAAGGCATCGGATTTCAGTTGGGTGGGGTGCGCCTGGTCTCGCCGCTTGGTGAGGTTGGCGAGATATTGAAATTGCCTCGCGTCACGGCGTTGCCTAGGGTGCGCGACTGGGTTGCGGGTGTCGCAAATGTGCGCGGACGGTTGATTCCAGTTGTCGATCTGCATCGATACTTCGGAGTCACAGCTACGGTGCAACGGTTGCAATGGCGATTGCTGATCGTCGAGGGCGATGGCATAAGCTGCGGTCTCATCGTCGAACAATCGCTGGGCATGCAGCACTTTCAGGAGGACAGCTTCGAAGGCGGCCAACCTGAAGGGCTCGATGCAATTCATCCGTTCATCAAGGGCGCGTATCGACATGGTGGCCGGGTGTTCTACGTAGTCAGTCTGACAGCACTCGTTCGGGACGAACGGTTCTTAAACGTAGCGGAATAACGGAATAGGGATATGAAGACGAACAAGGTTTCGGCGAGCCCATTGTTGAGTGCGCTGATCGTGCTCCTCACGGTGACGCTGGGTGCGATGATTTTCGTGATCGTCACGGACGACCGGCCGGTGACCGGAAACAATCCGCTGATGCTCGCCGTTGGTGGCATCGTGTTGGTGGCTATCATTGCGATGTTGTTGCTGCGCGATGCCCGCAACAGACTCACTGAACAGGCCGAGCAGAACGAAAGAAATCAGGCTGCCATTCTGCAACTGCTGGACGAATTGGCCGATCTCGCCGAGGGCGATCTCACGGTGCACGCATCGGTGACCGAAAATTTCACGGGGGCAATCGCGGATTCGATCAACTTTGCAATCGATCAGATGCGCGGGCTCGTATCGAACATCAATCGTGTGTCTGTACGTGTCGCGCGAGCCGCGGAGGAAACCCAACAAACTGCGCGTGGCCTGGCCAATGCATCCGACAATCAGGCTCGTGAAATCACTGCGGCATCGACAGCCATCAACGAAATGGCGGTGTCAATCGACCACGTGTCGTCGAACGCAGCTGAATCCGCCGCCGTAGCCGAACGCGCCGTCGCGATTGCGAACAAAGGCGCGGATGTGGTGCAGGCGACGATCGGTGGGATGGATACGATTCGTGGCCAGATTCAGGAGACGTCAAAACGGATCAAGCGCCTCGGCGAGTCCAGCCAGGAAATTGGCGATATCGTTTCACTGATCAATGACATCGCGGATCAGACGAACATCCTGTCCTTGAACGCCGCGATCCAGGCGTCGATGGCCGGCGATGCCGGTCGCGGCTTCGCCGTGGTTGCGGACGAAGTCCAGCGGCTCGCGGAGCGATCGTCTGCCGCGACGAAGCAGATCGCGGCGCTCGTAAAGACGATTCAAACCGATACCAACGAGGCGGTCATCTCGATGGAGCAGACGACGACGGAAGTCGTCAGCGGTGCCAAACGCGCGCAGGATGCCGGCGTTGCACTCGAGGAGATCGAGAGCGTATCGACATCGCTTGCAGAGCTGATTCAGAACATCAGCAATGCCGCGCGCCAGCAAGCGGCTTCAGCTGGCCACGTATCGAATACGATGGGCGTTATTCAGGAGATCACGTCGCAGACTGCTAACGGCACCGAAGCAACCGCCAAATCGGTTGGCGCGCTGGCGGAAATGGCGAACGAAATGCGCGTATCGGTGGAGTTCTTCAAGCTGCCCGGCGAATCGAAATCTCGTTGAGCGACGCGACGCAGAACGCGGCGCTCTGATCGAACGGCCTGACTGGATAGGTGAATGACCGAAAGCCGAGAACATTTTGCGCTGGATTGGATCAAGCGCGAGATCGACGAAACGCTGAAGTCGGCGCGTCAGGCATTGGAGGCCTACGCGGAAACAGATCGCGACGAAACGCGGATGCGTGCGTGTCTGACGTATCTGCATCAAGTGCACGGCACCCTGCTCATGCTGGAGCTGAAAGGTGTCACGCTGCTCACCGACGAAATGGAGCAGCTGGCGCAGGCGCTGCTCGAAGGTTCCGTCGGCAACGTGACCGATGCGCAACAGCTGCTGATGCAAGGCATTCTGCAACTGCCCGCCTATTTGGAGGAGATCCAGAAGGGATCGCCGGACTCGCGTCGGACAGTGCTCCCGCTGGCAAACGAGCTACGTGGGGCGCGAGGCGCGGAACGATTTGCGGACGCCTCCACACGCGCCGGCGCGTCGCTGCATGGAGCCGCAACGAGCGAAACTCTGAGGCGGTTCGATCAGATCGATGGCACCGAAAAGGCGCGCCGCATTCGCGCGGCCTATCAACAGGTGCTGTTATCGGTTCTCAAAGGAGAAGGCTCGCGCAAAGCACTTTCGACGCTCGCGAAGGTCGCCACAGGGCTCGAACGAATTTGCGAAAATACACCGTATGTCTCGCTCTGGCGCGCATTCTCGGCGTTTGTCGCAGCGCTTTCCGAAGATGAGGCGCAGTTGGGAGGCGACACCGTTCGTTTGTTGCGCCGTGTAGATGCCGAGATCAAAGCCCTTGCGCAGAATGGCGCGGGGGCGTTGACACGTCCGTTGTCGTTGGACCTCGTGAAGCAGCTTGTCGATGCCGCGCGCGAGCACGGCAACACCAGCCCGGACATCCAGCAATTGGGCGACGCAATCGCCGAAGAGCCGCCGGAGGAACGCGTCGCGATATCGAAGCGCGAAGCTATTCATACCGCCGCAGCGGCGCTTCGAGAAGAACTTGCAACTGTCAAAGATGCACTCGATCTGTTCGTGCGGGGCGACGAGCGCTCGACCGAACAACTCCTGCAGCTGATTGCGCCCCTCAAGCAGATCGGCAGCACATTGTCGATTCTCGGATTCGAGAGCTCACGTGCGGTCGTTGCGGATCAAATCGAAGCGATGCAAGGCGCTGTTCAAGGCGGTTCGTGCGACGAAGTGCTGTTGTTGGGAGTCGCGTCCGCGTTGCTTCAAGTGGATGAGAATCTCGCGGCCATTGCGAAACAGCGCGGCGGCATGAGCGGCGCCTCGGACGCGTCCGGACTGGTCAGCGAAGCGCAAGTCGCGGTGTTGGGCGAAGCGCGTGCCGGACTCGACCAAGTCAAGCAAGCGGTGGTCGACTATGTATCGGCGCAGTGGGATCCGAGCCGTCTGATCGACGTGCCTGCATTGCTGTCCGCGGTGCGGGGCGCGCTGGCGATGGTGCCGCTGGGGGAGCCGGCGGAACAGTTGAATCGCTGCGCGAAGTTCGTTGCCAACGAGCTGATTGCCGGCAACGCGCCGGACTGGAGCGGGCTCGATGCGTTCGCCGACGCGATCAGCGGCATCGATTATTATCTTGAACGGTTGAGCGACGACGCAGCGCAGCCAGGTGACGAAATCCTGGGCATCGTCGAACGAAGCCTGGTGCAGCTCGGGTACGGGGAAGGTAGCGAACTGGCGCTTCGGCCGATCGTGCTGCCGCCCAGTGAGAACGAATCGGAAATGCGCGCTCCCGCCGAGGCGGAGACGGTCGAACTCGCAGTGGAAGAGAGCGTCGTCGACGCTGCGGATCCGGACGATAGCCAGTTCGACACCGAAACTTCGCAATTCGCAGACGAGGCCGCATTAGAAGCCGCGCCAACCCACGAGGGGGCGCTTCCGACAGAACCCATCGCGACCCCGACTGATTTCGATCTCGTCATCGAAGACCCGGACGAAGTTTCGAGCGGGCCGGTCAGCGTTGATGAACTGGATGACGAAGCGTTCGATCTGAATGACGCCCTGTTCGATACTGAACCGAAGTCGGGCACCGAACCGATGCGCGCCGCGCCGCCGCAATCCTCGGCATCCCTCGGTAAATCTGATTCGATCGATTTCAGCGACGAGGACATGCAGACGATCGCGGACGATGAGCCGGGATCCGAGCGGGATTTTGAGATGGAAGCGGCCGACGTGCCGCAGCGCCACGTTGCCGAAGTGCCCACCGATATCGACGACGACATCCTCGAGATTTTTGTCGAAGAGGTTGGTGAGGTACTCCAGCGAGTCGATGAGTGGCTGCCGCAATGGACGAGTGATTTTGTCAACGACGAAGCGCTCACCGAGGTACGACGCGCATTCCACACGCTGAAGGGTAGTGGTCGCATTGTCGGTGCAAACCTGATCGGGGAACTCGCCTGGTCGGTCGAAAACATGCTCAATCGCGTGATGGATGGCACCGTAGCGCCAAATAACCAGATTGGTGCGGTAGCGCGAGAAGCGCGATCGGCGGTGCCTGAGCTCTGTCGTGCGTTCGAAAGCCGCCAGTCGGTTGCCGACGGCCAGTTCGTGAGCATCATGGAACGCGCCGATGTACTTGCATCGGGTGGACGCCTCGAAGAACTTATCGAAGAGCATTCAGATGAAGTTGCCCGCCCGACACGATTGGGTCAGCTTGTAGAAGAGAGTGGTCACGGCTTGTCCGATGAGCCGCCGCCGATCGAATCGGCGAAGGCAGCAAAAAGCACCACTGACGATGCTGAAACGTTTGCGCTATTCCAGCAGGAGGCGGCGATCCATCTCGAAGTGCTGGAAGAGCGCTTCCTGCGGACCGATACAGTGGGCCTGGATGCGCTGAACGACGATGTGGTGCGAGCGCTTCACACTTTGCGTGGCAGCGCGTCGATGGCAGGAGTAGACAGCGTCGCAGGCATCGCCGGCCCCCTCTATCAAGTTGTCCGCGAGGTTCGCGACCGCGGCTCGCGGGTTGGTTCCGACGTTGTCGACTTCGTTCAGCAAGGCATATTTGCGCTGCGACGCACGCTGAACGCAGTGACGGAGGGTTCCGAGCCGCGCGAGGATGTTGCGTCGTTTGAGGCCGAGGCGGAGCGCGTTGTTGCAGCACTTGAAAAGGTCGGCACAGGTGCCTCTGCGCTCCTCAGTCTGGACGGCGCGCCGGTGTTGCTCAGTGCAAGTGAATTCCTGACCGGTTGGCGTGACGGAGCGATGGACCTGGGCGCGCTGTCCGATACAGTCGCAGCGCTGCACGAGTTGCGCAACGAAGCGGAAAGTCAAAGTCAGGCATCGATTGCGAGCTTGTGCGATGCGTTGATTGGCGCCTATGAGCGTCTCGAAGACCATCCGCTGAACGATGCCGCACATATGGCACTGAGCCATGCTCACGAACGCCTGCTCAGCATGTTCGATGCGATCGCCGCGGAACAGACCGCGACGGACGCAGCGGCAGAGATTGCTGCATTGTCGGAAGCGCGAATTGTCGAGGTCGTCGACGACGAAATCGACCTATCCGAGCCAGGCGACCGCGTACCTCGATCGGCGCAAGTGGTTGACTTCCCGACGTTCATACGGCCGCCTGAGTCACAGGACGAATCGCTCGCGGCCGAGGAATCGATCTCTGCAGAGCCGACATTCGAAGAAATCGCCGAGCAAGTCGTGCCTGACGAGTCGAATGCGCCGGTGCTCGAGGAACGCGTTGAGATTTCGGCGCCCCCTCGCGTTCCCGATGCGGTATCGCGTGCGACGATCACACTGCCGGCGGACGCGGACCACGAGATCCTCGAGATCTTCTTCGAAGAGGCCGAGGAGCTGTTGGAAGCGATTGATCAGAGCGTTCACGATTGGTCGGAAGCGCCGGAAAACCGGATTCATCTCGAAAACCTGCTGCGAGCGTTGCACACGCTGAAAGGCGGTGCGCGCCTCGCCGGCTTATCGATACTGGGCGACGACGCGCATGGATTCGAGTCGTTCTTGATCGGTGTGCAGGACAAACCGACGCTGCCCGACGGATTCTTCAATTCGCTGCAGTTGCGTCACGACGAAATGGTGGTCGGCGTCAACGCACTTAAGGGCGTTGTGCGTGGTGATGGCGCCGAACTCGATGTCACCGTAGCAACGAACCCGGTTGAGACGGCGCCGATTCGGAAATCGAATTCGCCGTCTCCCGCCACGCCGACGAGCGCAACTCCACTGGAGCCGCCCGCGGCGGGGCCGCGCAAGCCAGTCTCAGTCGAAAAGTCGATCGAAGTGGAGCCCGATGCGCCCGAAGACGAGCCGGCTCGCGGTCGGACTGTGCAGGACCCGCGCGAGATGGTCCGCGTATCCGCTGGGTTGCTGGAGCAGTTGGTCAACCTCGCTGGTGAAAGCAGCATCATTCGCTCTCGCGTCGAGCAGGGCATGAACGATTTCAGCACATCGCTCGAAGAGATGGAGATCACGATCGAGCGCGTGCGTGAGCAGTTGCGTCGGCTCGAGATCGAAACGGAAACACAGGTTCTGTTCCGCCATGAAGTCAATCAGGGACAAGACTACGAAGAGTTTGACCCACTCGAGATGGATCGGTACTCGCAGCTGCAGCAGCTCTCGCGATCGCTGTCGGAGAGCGCGTCGGACATGCTGGACCTGAAGGAAACGCTCGCATTCAAGGCGCGCGAATCTGAAACGTTGTTGATTCAGCAGGCACGCGTCAACACAGAGCTGCAAGAAGGCTTGATGCGGACGCGGATGGTGCCGTTCAACCGGCTTCTGCCGCGGCTGCGGCGTACCGTGCGCCAGGTATCGCGAGATCTGGCGAAAGAAGTCGATTTCCACGCATACAACGCCGAAGGCGAACTCGATCGTAACGTGCTCGAGCGCATGGTCCCGCCACTCGAGCATATGTTGCGCAACGCGGTAGACCACGGTATCGAGCGAGCGGAGTTTCGACGCGGGTTCGGTAAGCCCGACGTCGGTCGTATTGACCTTCGGCTGTCGCGCGAAGCGGGTGATGTGGTCATCGAGATCTCCGACGACGGGGCCGGCATCGACGTCGAGTCGGTTCGCGCGAAAGCACTGGAGCGAGGCTTGATGACCGCCGACGCGAAACTGCGTGACGATGAGATCTTGCAGTTCGTGTTGGCGCCCGGCTTCAGTACGGCTAAGTCGGTTACGCAGATCTCCGGCCGAGGGGTCGGAATGGACGTCGTGCACAGCGCGGTGAAACAGCTTGGCGGCAGCATCACGATCATGTCGATTGCCGGCAAAGGCACACGATTTACGGTGCGGCTGCCGTTCACCGTTTCGGTGAACCGCGCGTTGATGGTGTCCGTCGGAGAAGACCAGTACGCGATTCCGTTGAATACGATCGAAGGCATTGTCCGCGTATCTGGTGCGGAACTCGAAAGGCTGTATCGTCCTGACGGCGGTGGATTCGAATACGCTGGCGTGCCGTATCGCGTGCGTTATCTCGGCAGCTTCATAGGGCGCGACTACGTGGCGCTGTCAGATCGTGGCTCGGTGCCAGTGGTACTCGTTCGTTCCGGTGATCGCGCCGTGGCGGTGCATGTCGACGGTGTGCAGGGTAGCCGCGAAATCGTCGTAAAGAGCCTCGGTCCGCAGTTTGCCGGGGTCGGCGGGATTTCCGGCGCGACTATTCTCGGCGATGGAAGCGTTGTGGTGATTCTCGACCTGCTCGCGCTGATCCGCGCGCAGACGGCGCCGGTTTACGCCAACGGAACGCCGACGGTTGTAGCCGACCGGCCGACGTGCGTGATGGTCGTCGATGATTCGGTCACGGTGCGCAAGGTCACGTCGCGGCTTCTCGAACGGCAGGGTATGGACGTCATACTCGCCAAAGATGGCGTCGAAGCGGTCGCGATGTTGCAAGAACGTAGACCGGACATCATGCTGCTCGATATCGAGATGCCGCGCATGGACGGTTTCGAAGTGGCGCGCCAGATTCGGCACGACGAGCGATTGGCGAATCTACCGATCGTGATGATCAGCTCGCGCACAGGCGCTAAGCATCAGGAGCGCGCAGAAGAACTCGGCGTGAATCGCTTCCTCGGTAAGCCGTTCCAGGAGAACGAGTTGCTCGCGACGATTGAAGAGCTCGTTCGGTAGAGTTCGTACCAGGAAATACGAAGATGGCGGCGCTGTTGGCAGTGGAAACGAAGGAACTCGCATGTGTGATGATCCCGCTCGCAGAGACGCACCTGCTGCTGCCCAACGTGACCATCGCGGAGATTCTCCCGTGGCGCCGCATCAAACCGTTGTCGGGTGGGCCCAAATGGTGTCTGGGGATGCTTGGTTGGCGCGGTGAAACAGTCCCGGTCGTTCAATTCGAGTCGCTCAACGGCGGTGAGTTCGTCGGCGCCGGCCGCCATAGATGTCTGTTGATCATGAACCGCGCGCGGCGTTCGACCGGGCGCGCCTTTTATGCTCTCGCATCGTCTGGTTTGCCTCGCATCGTGCATCTGTCGGACGACGATCTGCAGAATCGATCTGTGCGTCTGGGGCCAGCTGAGGTTGCTTCGCTTCGAGTAGGAACCGAGCCCGCAGTGGTTCCGAACCTGTCGTTCATCGAAGAGCAACTGGCAACCCTGCGCAGCTGAGCGCAACGGCTGCTAGCTACGGGACGCGCCATCCCCAGGCTTGGCGCACGATCGCCAGCGCGGCGAGCGGAGCGGTATCTGCACGTAGTATCAATTCTCCAAGACCGATCGGATACGCACCATAGGCGAGCGCGCTGGAGCGCTCCACGTCACTGAAACCACCCTCGGGCCCCACCAGCACCATCGTATCGACGCACGCCAGCGCGCGGTCGACCGGCGGCGCGCCCGGGTCTAGCAGAAACGTCTGCACGGCGCGTGGTTGGTCCAGCAGAGTCGGGAGTGGGGCCGGTGCGTGCAGTGTAGGTAGACGTAGTCGGCCACATTGCTCAGCGGCGCTCGCAAGAACGCGCTGCCAGTGCAATTCGCGACGACCGGCACGCGGGCCATCGAAGCGCACCTCGGTACGTTCGGTATCGATCAACCAGATGTCCGTTGCACCGAGTTCGGTTGCCTTCTGCATGACAAAATCGAGGCGGTCACCTTTGAGCAGTGCCTGGGCGAGGTGCAACCTCACACGCGGCGTAGGTTCGGACTTGGCCACCGGACCAACGCGCACTTCACATGCACGGGAATCGGCGTTGCATATCTCTGCTTCGTACGCGTCCCCGTCGCCGCAGAACAGCAGCACGTGATCACCACGGCGCTGGCGGAGTACGCGACATAGGTAGTGCGAGCGATCCGGGTCCAGGGTCAGAGAAATGCCAGCGGTCAATCGTTCGCCGATGTACAGGCGTCGCTCAGTCATTGCCGTTGGGCAAGGACATCCGGTCGAGCACCGCCTGCGTCGGCGCGGATTGATTCAGCGTATAGAAGTGCAGGCCAGGCGCGCCGCCGTCGACGAGGCGCTGACACAGAGTCGCGACGACGTCGGTGCCGAATGACCGCAATGATTCGCTGTCGTCCTGATATGCGGCCAGTCGACTGCGGATCCAGCGTGGAATTTCGGCGCCGCAGCTGTCGGAAAAGCGAACCAGGTTCGCGTAGCTCGTGATCGGCATGATGCCGGGAACGATCGGCACGGCGACGTTGGCCCGTTCGACGAAATCGAAGTACGCATCCGCGTTGTAGAAATACTGGGTGATCGCCCCATTCGCCCCCGCAGCAACCTTGCGGCGGAAATGTTCGATGTCCTGATCGGGTGAAGGTGCCTCTGGATGAACTTCCGGATAGCCGGCAACTTCGATTTCCAACTTGTCGCCTGCATGGCCGCGCAACAGTGTCACCAGGTTGATGGCGTAGCTCACGTGGCGCGTATTGCCAAAACCGGACGGAGTGTCACCCCGCAACGCAACCATGCGCGCGATGCCGAGTTCGAGATAGCGGTCGATCAGTGCCTTGATTGCGCGCTCTCCATCGCTACCCATCGAGAGGTGCGGCGCCACCTCATGGCCGGCTGCCGCGAGGCCTGAGACTGCCTCGAACGTACGGTCGCGGGTCGATCCGCCGGCGCCGTAGGTTACCGAGAAGAACACCGGATGGTTCTTCGACAGCGCGGCGGCGGTTCGCAGTAGCGCGACCTGGCCTTTGTCGGTCTTCGGCGGAAAGAATTCGAAACTGAGTCGAAACGCGCGCCGCGCTGTCATGATCAGGCGGCGCGAAGCGCCTCGGCCAGGGTCGCCGCTTTGTCGGTGCGTTCCCACGTGAACTGCGTCTCGGTCCGACCGAAATGTCCGTAGGCGGAGGTCTGGCGAAAGATCGGCCGCTTCAGATCCAGCATGGCGATGAGACCGCGCGGGCGCAGGTCGAAATGTTCGCGAATCAACCGGATGATCTGTTCGTCGGAAAGCTTGCCCGTGCCGAACGTATTGACGCTGATCGATGTCGGCTCGGCGACACCGATCGCGTAGCTCACTTGAATCTCGCAGCGTTCGGCGATGCCCGATGCAACGATGTTCTTGGCGACGTAGCGTGTCGCATACGCCGCCGAGCGATCGACCTTCGAGGGATCCTTGCCGGAGAATGCGCCGCCACCGTGGCGCGCCATGCCGCCGTACGTATCGACAATGATCTTGCGGCCCGTCAGGCCACAATCGCCGACCGGGCCGCCGATGACGAATTTTCCTGTGGGGTTGATGTAGATCTTCGTCGTCTTCGTCACCCAGTTGCCGGGCAAGGTCGGCTTGATGATCTCTTCAAGGACCGCTTCGTGTAGATCCTTCTGTGAGATGTCGGGGTCATGCTGCGTCGACAGCACCACCGCGTCGATGCCTAGCGGCTTGCCGTCCTGGCCGTAGCGGAATGTCAGCTGGCTTTTCGCGTCGGGTCGCAGAAACGAGCACTTGCCATTGCGGCGAACTTCCGCCTGCTTTTGCATCAGGCGGTGCGCGTACGTGATCGGCGCCGGCATGAATACATCCGTCTCGTTCGTTGCATAGCCGAACATCAATCCCTGGTCGCCGGCGCCCTGTTCGTGATCACCCGTCTCGTCGACGCCCATCGCGATATCGACGGATTGCTGGCCGAGCGCATTCACCACAGTGCACTCGTCAGGGTCGAAGCCGCACGCGATGTCGTCGTAGCCGATGTCTTTGATCACTTGACGAACGAGTCGGTCAAGGTGCACGTCGGCATTCGAACGCGTTTCGCCCGCGATCACCACGATCCCGGTTTTGATCAGCGTTTCGCATGCGACGCGTGATTCGGGATCCTGTGCGAGCATTGCGTCGAGCACCGCGTCGGAAATCTGGTCGGCCATTTTGTCGGGGTGGCCTTCGCCGACCGACTCGGATGTAAACACGCTGTAGTCCACTATGAAGAATCCGCTCGCCCAAAGGCGGAGAATTCTAAGTGCTTAGCGCGCGCGATGGTGTAAAAAATTGCGTTGCCTCTATTGGGGTCACCCAGATCGCGTTGCCCAAATTGCGTTACCAGGGCCAAGCAACGACAATATTCGCCCCGTTCGCTGTCCACGACCGCCTATGCCTTCCCCAACGGAACGAGCCAACGCGATTCGCGCCTTGGCAATGGACTCGGTACAGCGGGCCAACTCCGGTCACCCCGGTGCGCCGATGGGACTCGCCGACGTCGGTGAAGTGCTGTGGCGGAGCGTGCTGAAGCACAATCCTTCGAATCCGGCCTGGTTCGACCGCGACCGCTTCGTGTTGTCCAACGGCCATGCGTCGATGCTGCTGTACGCGATGCTGCATCTGTCCGGCTATGCCGTGACGATCGACGACATCAAGCAGTTCCGGCAGCTGCATTCGAAGACTGCGGGACACCCGGAATTCGGCGAATGCCCGGGTGTCGAGACCACCACCGGCCCATTGGGACAGGGATTTGCCAATGCGGTCGGGTTCGCGCTCGCGGAGCGTGAACTCGCGCGAACGTTCAACCGTAATGGGTTCGACGTCATCGATCACCGTACCTGGGTGATCGTCGGCGATGGATGCCTGATGGAGGGCATCTCGCACGAGGCGGCTTCACTCGCTGGTACTCTGGCGCTGAGCAAATTGACCTGTATCTACGATGACAACGGGATTTCGATCGACGGCGAAACGCACGGTTGGTTCAACGAAGATGTCGGCGCGCGCTTCGAAGCGTATGGTTGGCACGTAGTCCGTGACGTCGATGGCCACGATTCGAACGCGGTCGCCGCGGCTCTTGCGTCGGCGAGGCAGCAGGATAAGCCGACCTTGATACGTTGCCGTACGGTGATTGGATTCGGCGCACCGAACAAGCAGGGCACCGCAGCCACGCATGGTTCGCCGCTTGGCGCCAACGAAGTCGATCTGGCGCGCCGCACACTGAACTGGAGTTATGCCCCGTTCGAAGTGCCGCAATCC
Organism: uncultured Gammaproteobacteria bacterium; assembly: GCA_963812255.1. GTDB lineage: Bacteria > Pseudomonadota > Gammaproteobacteria > Pseudomonadales > Azotimanducaceae > DATJGR01. Next base: position 2,148,436 of record CAWEUM010000005.1, read on the forward strand.
ATTTATGACGAGTGGGATTGTCGCGCCGCCGGCACGCAACGCGAGGAAGCCTGGCGAGCGTTGGTGGGTCGTTACCGTGAAGCGTTCCCGGATCTGGCGCGCGAACTCGACCGCCGCATCTCCGGGCAGCAGCCCGAAGGTTGGAGCGCCGGTCTCGAAGAGGTTGCGCGCTCAGCTCAGGACACACTCGAGGATCTGGAGACGCGAAAATCGTCGCAGCGCTGCCTGAACGCGCTCGGCCCGGTGCTCCCGGAACTGATCGGCGGGTCGGCCGACCTGACCGGATCCAACAATACGCGATGGGGTGGTGCGCGGGACGTGTCAGCGACGCACGGCGGCGATTACATCAATTTCGGCGTTCGCGAATTCGCGATGACCGCGATCAGCAATGGCATCGGATTGCACGGCGGATTCATACCGTTCTCCGGCACCTTTCTGATCTTCATGGAGTACGCGCGCAACGCCGTGCGGCTGGCGTCTCTGATGCGTTTGCGCAATATATTCGTCTACACGCACGATTCGGTCGCGCTGGGTGAGGACGGACCGACACATCAGCCGATCGAGCAGCTCGCGAATCTGCGCATGACCCCGAACCTGTCGCTGTGGCGACCCTGCGATACCGTCGAGACTGCCTTTGCGTGGCGGGCCGCCGTGGCGCGCAGCAACGGCCCCACCGCGCTGGTGCTGACCCGTCAGAAAACCGAGGCACAAGCACGCGACGGCGAAGCATACGAGTCGATATCGCGTGGCGGCTACATACTCGCCAAGGAGCGGGGCGTACTTCAGGCGGTCATCATCGCGACCGGTTCGGAGGTCGAACTCGCGATTGCAGCGGCGAAGCGGCTTGCCAGCGAGGATCTCGGTGTGCGGGTTGTTTCGATGCCGAGCTCTGACACATTTCTCGCGCAGGATGATGCGTATCGCGAGTCTGTCATACCCAAACTCGTTCGGGCGCGCGTTGCGATCGAAGCGGCGCATCCGGGCTATTGGTATCGCTTCGTTGGGCTCGATGGTGCCGTCGTCGGTATCGAGCGCTTTGGCATGTCGGCTCCGGGTATGGAGGCGATGAAGGCGCTCGGCATGACCGTGGGGCACGTTGTCGCAGCCGTGCGCGGCTGCATCTCGAGCGTCGTTCCATGAATGTGCTGGCCATGGACGATGTGTCGCTCGAGGGCAAGCGTGTACTGATACGCGAGGATCTGAACGTACCGGTGAACCGCGGCAAAGTGACCAGCGATGCCCGGATCGTCGCGGCGCTGCCGACCCTCGAACGTGCGCTGGCGGCTGGCGCGGCCGTCATGATCGCGTCGCATCTGGGTCGGCCGACCGAAGGCGCCGACGCGCACAGGGAACCCGAGTTCAGCCTCGCACCGGTCGCGAATCGATTGGCGCATCTGCTTGGTCGAGACGTTCCGCTCGTCAGCGATTGGATCGACGGCGTGAAGATCGCGGCCGGAGAAATCAAGCTGCTCGAAAACGTCCGTTGGCTGTCAGGCGAAGCTGCTGACGACGATGCGCTGGCGCGACGCATGGCAAAACTATGCGACGTCTTCGTCATGGACGCGTTTGGTACGGCCCACCGTGCGCAGGTGTCGACGCATGGAATCGCGAAGTACGCGCGGATTGCGTGCGCCGGTCCACTGCTCGTCGCCGAACTCGATGCGCTTGGGCGGGCGCTCGCTAAACCTGCTCGGCCGATGCTGGCCGTCGTTGGCGGCTCGAAAGTGTCAACCAAGCTCGAGGCACTGGCGCGCCTGGCCGAGGTTGCAGATGTGATCATAGTCGGCGGTGGCATCGCCAACACGTTCATAGCGGCGCGCGGCCACAAAGTCGGCAGATCGCTATTCGAACCGGCTCTGTTGGACGCCGCGCGCCGGATCGCCGAGACGGTCGAGGTGCCGCTGCCGGTCGATGTCATGGTCGCGCCGAAGCTCGATGGGTCGATGCCGGCCACACTGCGTCTGGTCGATGACGTGCGGGACGACGAGATGATTCTCGACATTGGGCCGGAAGCGGCCCGCCGGTTTGCAAAACGTTTGGAGGCCGCTGGAACGATCCTATGGAACGGCCCGGTGGGCGTTTTCGAGTACGACCAGTTCGGTGAAGGGACCCGCGTGCTGGCAGAAGCGATCGCGGCGAGTTCGGCGTTTTCGATTGCAGGTGGTGGCGATACGCTGGCGGCGATCGACAAATACGGCGTCGGCGATGCAATCTCGTACATATCGACTGGCGGCGGCGCGTTCCTGGAGTTCGTCGAAGGAAAAAAGCTACCGGCGGTCGAAGTCCTCGAAACCCGCGCTCGCACCCTCAGAGCGGATGTACGGTAATCGGATGGGTAGAGCCAAGGAGTAAATGATGCCGATGATCAGTATGCGCCAATTGTTGGATCACGCCGCCGAGCACGATTACGGGGTGCCGGCGTTCAATGTCAACAACCTCGAGCAGATGCGCGCGATCATGGAAGGCGCTGCCGCGACTGACAGCCCGGTCATCGTGCAGGCGTCAGCGGGTGCGCGGAAGTATGCGGGTGCCACGTTCCTGCGCCATCTGATTCTCGCCGCGATCGAGGAGTTTCCACAAATTCCGATCGTCATGCATCAGGACCACGGTGCATCGCCATCGGTGTGCCAGCGTTCCATTCAACTCGGCTTCTCGTCGGTGATGATGGATGGCTCGTTGCGCGATGATCAGAAGACGCCGGCCGAATACGACTACAACGTCGATGTCACGCGACGCGTCGTCGACATGGCGCATGCGTGCGGGGTATCCGTCGAAGGCGAACTCGGTTGCCTCGGCTCGCTGGAAACCGGCATGGGCGGTGAAGAGGACGGTGGCGGTCATGAGGGCTCGTTGTCGATGGACATGCTGCTCACCGATCCCGAACAGGCCGCGGACTTCGTTCAGCAAACGCGCGTCGATGCATTGGCGATCGCGATCGGCACGTCGCACGGCGCGTACAAATTCAGCCGCCCGCCGACCGGCGATATTCTTGCGATCGATCGCGTGAGGGAGATTCACGCCCGAATTCCCAATACACATCTCGTGATGCACGGCTCGTCTTCTGTTCCACAGGATCTGCTGGCGACGATCAACGAATACGGCGGCGATCTGGGTGAGACGTATGGTGTTCCGGTCGAGGAAATTCAGGAAGGTATCAAGAACGGCGTCCGCAAGGTGAACATTGATACCGACCTGCGCCTCGCAAGTACCGCGGCGATACGAAAGTTCCTCGCGCAGAACAAGAAGGAATTCGATCCGCGCAAATATCTCGCGGAGACGACGAAGGCGATGACGAAGGTGGTCATCGCTCGGTACGAGGCATTCGGCACCGCGGGCAAGGCGTCGAAGCTGAAGCCGCTACAACTCGAAGACATGTTCAAACGCTACGAACGCGGCGACCTGGATCCGATTGTCAACTGACCAGCAGGTGCCGTTCGATCCGCACCTGCTGCGCGGCGCACTGAAGCCGTTGGTTCCCGGTCGACCGACGATTCTGACGCCGGAGCAGGATCGGTATCTGCGCCACTACGGTATTCACTTCAGCGAGTCGAACCCGGCACTGGAGCACTGGTTCGGTCGAGTCGACAGTCCAGCACATCAACTCGCCGCTCATGTCTGGCGCCCGCGCGACGCCGTCGGCACGTCGATCGTGTTGCACGGTTACTATGACCATGTCGGCTTGTATGGTCACCTGATCGGGCATCTGCTCGATCGCCGTCAGACAGTGCTGGCGTTCGATCTGCCCGGTCATGGATTGTCGAGCGGAGCGGCCGCCACCATCGACACCTTCGACCGCTACGTCGCTGCGTTCGATGTGTGCGTGCGCGCGCTCGGAGCGCATCTACCGAAGCCTTGGAGCCTGTTTGGCCAGAGCACCGGTGGTGGGATTGCAATGGAATGGCTGCTTGCGAACCAGTTGACACGTGCTACGTCGCCGTTCAGCGACGTCATTTTGCTGGCGCCGCTGGTGCGTCCGGCGAACTGGCGCTTCAATCAAATCGCGTATCAGGTCGCGCGGCGTTTGTTTACCGAACGGCCTCGCGGCCTGACCGACAACGCAGACAATCCCGAGTTTCTCGCCTTCCTGCGCGAGCGAGATCCGCTGCAGGCGAAGACGCTACCGGTTCAATGGGTGACGGCGATGGTCGCGTGGATGCGTCGGTTCGAAAGCTATCGTCCAACCGACATTGCACCGCTGGTGATACAGGGCCAGGCCGACAAGACGGTCGACTGGCGCTACAACATGCGTGCGATCGAACGGTTATTCGAACCGCAGATCGTTTATCTTCCGCAAGCCCGCCATCATCTCGTCAACGAGTCGCCGGCTTTGCGCGAGCAGCTCTTTGCGACGATTGATAGGCATGTGCTCGAAACCAAGGTCGCGTTTGCGATAGAGGAAAAACAATGATCCGTACGTCCGTATTGATCGCGCTGTTCTTCTGTGTGTGTGGCGCCGCCCAGGCGCAAGCTAAATCAGCGAGCGTCGAGATGTCTTACGACGGCTTGCAGCGTCGAGACAGCAAGGTGTTCGAGCACCTGTGGGTGCGCCAGTATTTCGACGTGCGCAGCTATCGCAAGATCATATTCATGGCGCCACATATTGAATATCGGCCGGTGATGAAAGATAGCGGCCAGAGCGCTGAATCCGGGTTCGCGCTCACAAAGCGGCAGAAGGATTCGCTCTACGAAATCCTCAGCAAGGCATTCGAAACCGAGCTTGCGAAAAGTAAGTCGTTCACGCTGACGACAGAGCCCGGTTCCGACGTGCTCATCGTTCGAGGCGATCTGTTGGATGTCACGTCGTTCGTTCCGCCGAGTGCCAACGGGCGCAACGATCTGCTCACGGTTGCGGAGATCGGCGAGGCCACGCTGGTGATGGAGCTTTACGACTCGCTGTCGGACTCGATCATGGTTCGCGCGATCGAACGGGTCAAAGCGACGCACGACCCAAGCGCTCCACCGACGACTGCAGCCGATGCCGTGCAGCGCACGGCTACGCAATGGGCGCGCATCCTGCGCGAACGCCTCGACGCCGCCGCGAGCATTCCGATCAATCGGTAGAGTAAGCGGTTCAAAACAGAACGCGTGTCCGGACGGTGCCGTCGATGGCGCGGAGCTTTTCCAGCGCAAGCCGGCTGTGCTCTGCCTCGACGTCGATCACGACGTAGCCGATATCGGCGTTCGTCTGCAGGTACTGGGCCGCAATGTTGATGTCGCCTTCGCCGAATACGCGATTGATGTGCGACAGCACGCCCGGCACGTTGCGATGTATGTGCAGAAGACGGTGGCTGGACGGATGCGGTGGCAACGAAACCTCCGGGAAGTTCACCGCCGACAGAGACGAACCGTTGTCGCTGTATCGGATCAGCTTGTCGGCGACTTCTGCGCCGATGTTCTCCTGCGCCTCAGCGGTGCTGCCGCCGATATGCGGGGTCAACAGCACGTTGCTGCATTCAATCAACGGCGAAACGAACGGGTCGTTGTTCGACTTGGGCTCGCTCGGATAGACGTCGATCGCCGCGCCGAGCAGGCGATTGTCGCGCAACGCAGCAGCGAGCGCATCGAGATCGACGACGTTGCCACGCGATGCGTTGATGAACACGGCGGTGGATTTCAGACGTGCCAGCTCGCGTGCGCCGATCATGTCGCGCGTCGCAGATGTGGCGGGGACGTGCAGCGTCACGACGTCGCTCGTCGACAACAATTCGTCGAGCGAATCGAGCTGCCGCGCGTTGCCCAGGTTCAGTCGCTTGACGATATCGAAGAACTGTACCCGCATGCCGAGTGCTTCGGCCAATACGCCGAGTTGCGAACCGATGTTGCCGTATCCGATTACACCCAGCGTCTTACCCCGGATTTCGAAACTCGCCGTTGCGCTTTTTTGCCAGACGCCTTGTTTCAGCAGTCCGTGTTTCTCAGGAATGCCGCGCAGCAGCAGCACGGCTTCCGCCAGGACCAGTTCGGCGACGCTGCGCGTATTCGAAAATGGCGCGTTGAACACCGGGACGCCGCGCAACATCGCGTCCTTCAGAGCCACCTGATTCGTGCCGATACAAAAGCAACCGATGGCGATCAGGCGATGCGCCTCGGCGAGAGCCTGTGAGGTGAGTTGTGTGCGACTGCGAATGCCGAGCATGTGAATGTCCGACAGTGCCTGCGCCAGCTCATCACCTTGCAGCGCGCCGGGGTGATGGTCGATGTTGTGATAGCCCGCGGCGTGGAACCGCTCGATGGCCGATGCGTGCACCCCCTCGAGCAGCAGAATCTTGATCTTGTCCTTATCGAAAGAGGTTTGACTCATGGTGTTTTGAAAGTGGCTGCGAAAAAGGCGCATATACTAACGTCTCCGCCATCCTGCGCACTTGGAACATGATTGAAGCGTTGAATGAATTGCTTTCACCGAGACTGGTGCGTAGCGATGCGGAATCACTGTCGGTATGGGGACGAGACTGGACGCGCAGCTTCGTCGCCGCGCCATCGGCCATCGTTTTTCCGGAGACGATCGATCATGTCGTGTTGCTGGTTCGCAACGCCAACGAGCGCGGTTGGTCGCTGGTGCCGTCGGGTGGCCGGACGGGTCTGTCAGGCGGAGCGGTAGCCGCGAACGGCGAAATCGTCGTGTCGTTCGACCGCATGGATCGCATTCTGGATTTCAACGCAGCCGATCGCATCGTTCGCTGTCAGGCAGGTGTCATCACGCAAAATCTGCAGGCGTTCGCGGCAGAGCAAGGCCTCTCGTATCCGGTCGACTTCGCATCGTCCGGGTCGAGTCAGATCGGCGGCAACATTGCGACCAATGCCGGCGGCATTCGCGTGATCCGTCACGGCATGACGCGCGACTGGGTGGCGGGTCTGAAGGTGGTCACCGGTACCGGCGCCGTGCTCGATCTGAATCACGGCCTCATCAAGAACGCCACCGGATACGACTTGCGCCATCTGTTCGTCGGATCCGAAGGAACGCTCGGCTTTGTCGTCGAGGCGCAGATTCGGCTCGCACCGGCGCCTGCTCCGCAAATGGTGATCGTGCTCGGTATCTCACAATTTCGAGACATCTTGAGCGTGTTGGCGCGATTTCGCAGTGTGCTGACGCTGTCGGCGTTCGAATTCTTCTCGGAACTCGCTCTGCAAAAGGTCGCGGCGCACCGTAAGCTGCGGCGTCCGCTGGAGCGCAGTGCGCCGTTTTATGCATTGATCGAATTCGATGCTGACGCGCTCGACGTGGCGTTGCAGGCGTTCGAATCTAGCGTGGCCGACGGCTGGGTTGGCGACGGCGTCGTCAGCCAGAGCGCGGCGCAGGCGGCGGAACTCTGGCAATTGCGGGAGGGCATTTCGGAGAGCATCGCGCCGTACACACCCTACAAGAACGACGTCTCGGTTAGGATCTCTGCGATGCCGGAATTCCTGGCGCAGATCGATGCGATCGTGGCGGATGCGTACCCCGATCTCGAAGTCTGCTGGTACGGCCATATCGGTGACGGCAACCTGCACCTGAATATTCTCAAGCCCGAATCACTCTCGATCGACGCGTTCTTCGCCCGTTGCCACGATATCAGCCCGCGGATCTTCGAGGTTGTCGCGCGACACGACGGCAGCATCTCCGCGGAACACGGCGTGGGTCTGCTGAAGCGCGAATTCCTGCGATACAGCCGCAGCGCCGACGAAGTGTCGGCGATGCGTGCATTGAAGACGGTGTTCGATCCGAACGGCGTGATGAATCCGGGAAAACTGCTGATGCGATAGCGGTGTGGGCGTCGTGCGCGGCGCTAGGTAGCTACAGAGTCCGGACGCCGTTCGCGCCGCCGACGATGACGGAATCCGCGGCTTGCGCTGCAAAGATTCCGTTGCAGACGACGCCAACGATGTTGTTGATGCGCTGCTCCATCGTCGCGGGGTCGGTCAGATCGATGCCGTGCACGTCCAGGATAATGTTGCCGTTGTCGGTGACGAACCCTTCGCGATATACGGGTTGCCCGCCGAGCGCCACGAGCGCTCGCGCCGCGAGGCCACGGGCCATTGGTATCACTTCCACCGGCAGGGGAAGCGTGCCGAGCGTAGGGACGAGTTTGCTTTCATCTACGATACAGACGAATTCGTCGGCCGAAGCTGCAACGATCTTCTCCCGAGTGAGCGCACCGCCCCCACCTTTGATGAGTTGTTTTGCGGGATTCACTTCGTCGGCGCCGTCGACATAGACGAGCACCTGCGGCACCGCGTTGAGATCGAACACCAAGATGCCGTGAGCGCGCAGCCGCGCCGCCGACGCTTCGGAACTCGCAACCGCTGCATCGAAGTGACCCCGCAGCGCTTCGAGCGCATCGATGAACAGATTCGCGGTCGTACCCGTTCCGACGCCGACGACGCTGTCATTGCGCAAGCGCGGCTTGATCAGTTCGATCGCGGCTCTGGCGGCAGCGCGTTTGAATGATTCAGCGCTCACCGATTTGCTCGCTTTGGACAGATCACGTTTCGAAGACCTCTGCGTGTACGACCCTCGTGTGGACGACATGGCGACGCCCCTTTAGTATGACGCCGCTTCATCGAAACGCGTCTCCCTCGCCGCTGGCACTTCATGCTCGAACGCTACGTCAAGAAAATTCTGGCTTCGCGCGTATATGACGTCGCGATCGAAACGCCGTTGCAGGAAGCGCCTGCGTTGTCGCGCGATTTGCGCAATAAGGTGTTCCTCAAACGCGAAGACCTTCAGAGCGTGTTCTCGTTCAAGCTGCGTGGAGCATACAACAAGATTGCGCAGCTCTCGCCGGAGAACCGCGCGCTCGGCGTGATCTGCGCATCGGCCGGCAATCATGCACAAGGCGTCGCGCTGGCAGCGAGCCGGCTCGGCATTCGCGCGCATATCGTGATGGGCCGCAACACGCCGGAGATCAAGGTGGTGGCGGTCCGCAGCCTGGGCGCGAAGGTGATTCTGCACGGCGACAACTTCGACGATGCGCGCGATCACGCGATGCGCTTGATGAGCGAACATGGCCATGTGTTCGTACATCCGTTCGACGATCCCGATGTGATTGCCGGGCAGGGCACCATCGGTATGGAGATCCTGAACCAGCACAGCGGACCGCTGCATGCGATTTTCGTCCCGGTCGGTGGCGGAGGATTGATCTCCGGCATCGCTGCATATGTGAAATATCTGCGCAAGGACGTACGGATCGTTGGCGTCGAAGCCGATGGATCTGCCTGCATGGCCGCGGCGTTGGCAGCCAACCGGAGGGTGGTGCTGCCGAGCGAATCACTGGATCAGTTCGCTGACGGTACCTCGGTGGCGCAAGTGGGTCGTGAGCCGTTCAAAATCGCGCGCCAGTGCGTTGACGAAGTGATTGTCGTATCCACCGACGAAATCTGCGGCGCAATCAAGGACATTTTCAACGATACACGCTCTATCGCGGAACCTTCTGGCGCGCTCGCGGTTGCCGGCATGAAGAAGTACGTCAAAGCATCTGCGCTGACGGGGTTGGATCTCATAGCGATCGACAGTGGGGCGAACGTCAATTTCGATCGATTGCGGCACATCTCGGAACGATCGGAGGTCGGTGAAAAGCGCGAGGCGATTCTCGGTGTGACGATTCCGGAAAGAGCGGGTAGCTTCCGCAGTTTCTGCCGGACGCTCGGCAAGCGCGCGGTCACCGAGTTCAACTACCGCTATTCGGATGCGTCACTCGCGCGCGTCTATGTGGGCGTGCAGATTGCGCCGAATGGCGATCGCGGCGAGTTGATCGCGAGCCTCACGCAGGCCGGTTATCCGGTGGAAGACATGACCGACAACGAGCTCGCCAAACTGCACGTACGGCACATGGTCGGCGGCCGCGCGATGAACGACAAACCCGAAATTCTGTATCGATTCGAGTTTCCTGAACGCCCCGGCGCCTTGCTCACGTTTCTGCTCGGGCTGGGAGAGAGTTGGAACATCACGATGTTTCACTACCGCAACCACGGTTCCGCCTGGGGTCGCGTGTTGATCGGCTTCGAGGCTGGTGCGAAGGCGCGCCGTGAGTTGAATCGATTTCTCGACCGTATCGGGTACCGCTACGCCGAAGAGACCGACAATTCGGCGTACCAGATGTTTCTGCGCTGATGAAGGCGATGCGAAGGCTCCCCCTCGATATCGAACTCGACGTAACGATGCGGCGCCAGCCGAATGAAACGACGTGCGGCCCGACCTGTCTGCACGCTGTGTACGACTACTATCAGGACGATACGCCGCTGGACCAGGTCATTGCGGAAACTCAGACCATCGACAACGGTGGGACGTATGCACCGTTTCTCGGCTGCCACGCGTTGCAGCGCGGCTATGCCGCGACGTTGTACACCTGGGATCTGAAGGTCTTCGACCCGAGCTGGTTCGTCCCCGGTGCGCTGCCACTTGCGGACCGGTTGATGCAGCAGGCCGAGTTCAAAAAGGATCGCCACGTGCACGTAGTGTCGCACGCGTGCCGCGAATTCCTCGAGCTCGGTGGAATGATTCGATTCCGGGATCTGACCGCGCCGTTCGTACGCGGCATTTTGCGTCGAGGGATTCCGATGCTGGCAGGGTTGAGTTCGACGTATCTGTATCGCACGCGTCGCGAATATGGAGACGACGACAAGCCCGATGACGTGCGCGGTGAACCTGCGGGACACTTCGTCGTACTGTCCGGCTATCACCGTCGTGATCGACTGGTTCGCGTCAGCGATCCATATCGGGCGAATCCGGTATCGACGGAAGTGCATTATTGGGTGAACATCAATCGGCTGATTTCGTCGGTACTGCTGGGTAACCTGACGTTCGATGCAAACATTCTGTTGATCACGCAACGCAATGGAGTCGGCGACACTTGAACCTTCTCTTCGTCGTCAACAATCCCAAGGATTGGCTGCTCGAGATTCCAGGCGTGACCGTCGTGCCGGCGCGCGCCTATCTGACCGATGCGCAGTACTTCGAGGACCGCTCGGCACGCGTGTTCAATCTGTGCAGGTCGTACAAATATCAGAGCGCTGGATACTACGTTTCGTTGCTCGCGGCCGCGCGCGGGCATCATCCTCTGCCGAGCCTGTCGACGATTCAGGATCTGCGTTCGCCGGGCGTCGCGCGGCTGTTGTCGGAAGATCTCGACGAGTTGATGCAGCGGACATTGAAACCTCTGGACGTCGTTCAATTTTCGATGAACATCTTCTTCGGACGCAGCGGGGACCCCGCCTACGACAAGCTCGCATGGAGCCTGTTCGGCATCTTCGAAACTCCGCTGCTGCGTGCAGATTTCGTATTGCGCGATTCGGAGTGGCAGTTGAAGGCGATTCGCGCGATGGACGCCAACGATGTGCAGGCGAGCGATCATGATTTCCTGCTCACGGCGGCGGGCGACTACTTCTCCGGGAAGCGCCGCCGGGTCCGCCGGCGCCCCCAATCGCGTTACGATCTCGCGATTCTGCACGATCCCGCCGAAGTGGAACCGCCGTCGGACAAGAAGGCGCTGGAACGGTTCGAGGACGCCGCGGAGGGGCTCGGTTTTGGCGTCGAGTTCATCACGAAGGACGATGTAGGACGGGTTGCGGAGTTCGACGGCCTGTTCATTCGTGAGACGACCGCGGTCAACCACCACACGTTCCGTATCGCGCGACGCGCGGAAGCGGAAGGCCTCGTCGTCATCGACGATTCGAACTCGATTCTGAAATGCACCAACAAGGTGTATCTCGCGGAACTGCTGACGAGGCACAAGATTGCGTGTCCGAAAACGCTCGTCGTCCACGCGGAGAATATCGACGAGATCGTGCCGAGCCTGGGTCTGCCGGTGGTGTTGAAACAACCGGATAGCGCGTTTTCGAAGGGCGTTACGCGGGTCGAGACCGAAGATGCAATGCGCGCAACGGTCAAAGAGATGCTTGCACAATCGGAGTTGATCGTCGCGCAGGCGTTTCTCCCAACGGATTTCGACTGGCGCGTTGGTATCTTCGACGGTCGGCCACTGTACGTGTGCAAGTACTTCATGGCGAGACGCCACTGGCAGATCATTCGTCGCGACGAGTCGGGAGAGACAACGGTCGAAGGTAACTGCAAGACGCTCGCGGTTGGCGAAGCGCCGAAGGATGTCATCCAAATCGCATTGAAAGCAGCGAATCTCATTGGCGACGGGCTGTACGGAGTCGATCTGAAAGAGGTCGACGGTCAGCCGTCCATCATCGAGGTCAACGACAATCCCAGCATCGACACGGGCTACGAAGACGCCGTTCTAAAATCTGCGCTATATCGTGAAATCATGAGCGTGTTCCTACAGCGCATCGAAGCGAAAAAGCGCGGACGCTCGCCGACTTGAGCGATACATTTCACTCGGCTTTTTCGGTATTCGGCGTTGAGATCGAATACATGATCGTCGACCGAACGACGCTCGACGTGGCGCCTTTATCCGACCGTTTGCTCACTGCGGCGGCGGGTGAGCTGACACAGGAAACCGAGCAAGGCGAGATTTCATGGAGCAACGAACTCGCGCTACATGTCATCGAAACCAAGACGAACGGGCCGAAGCCGCGCCTCGATGGAGTCGTCGGTGACTTTCAGACAGCCGTAAAGCGCATCAATGCGCTGCTCGAACCGTGGAACGGTTGCCTGATGCCGGGCGGCGCGCATCCCTGGATGGATCCGGGCCGGGATACGAAACTGTGGCCGCACGGCGACGACGCGATCTATCGCGCATATGATCGGATCTTCTCCTGCCAGGGCCATGGTTGGTCGAATCTGCAGAGCGTGCATATCAATCTGCCGTTTGGCGACGACTCCGAGTTCGGCCCTCTGCATAGCGCTATACGCTGCGTGCTGCCGCTGCTGCCGGCGCTCGCGGCGAGCACGCCGTTTCTCGACGGCAAGAGCACGGGGCTTGCCGATGCGCGCATCGATGCATACGCGCGCAATCAACGTCGCATCCCATCGATTACCGGCCGCATCATTCCGGAACCGGTCAGATCGGAGGCCGAATATGCGCAACGCATTCTGGCGCCGATCTTTCGCGACATTGCGCCGCACGATCCCGATGGCATTCTCGCTTTCGAATGGTTGAATTCGCGCGGCGCGATCGCGCGCTTCGACCGCCAGGCGATCGAGATCCGGCTGATCGATACGCAAGAGCAGCCAGGTGCGGATCTGGCGATTGCGGCGTTGGTCGTCGCGGTCGTCGAACGTCTTTATCGCGGCCCAGCCGCGACGTTGGACGCTGCCGACGCGCTCGATACCGACGCACTCGCCGACATGCTGCGACGCTGCGTCGAGCGCGGCGAGAATGCGTTGATCGACAACGTGGACTACCTACGGATTCTGGGAATTCAGGGGCGATCGCTTACCGCGGGTGATGTGTGGCGGTCTCTCGCCGAGTTTGCGCGCGAGCAGATCGCTCCGCACCGCAACGCGTTGGGGGTGATTCTGCAAGAGGGCACGCTGGCGACCCGATTGCTGCGCAGCGTCGGAGCGAGGGCCGACGCGGCCGCGCTGAGGATGACGTATCGACGCCTGTGCGACTGCCTCGCGCAGGGACGCATGTTCCATGCGACCGCGTGACGTCGGATATCTGATCACGTGTGAGCACGGCGGCAATCGAATCCCCCATCGCTGGTCGAGGTTGTTCGCGCCTTACGCGGCGCTGTTGAATTCGCATCGCGGTTGGGATCCCGGAGCGCTCGGTCTTGCGAGAGTGCTTGCCAAGGGTTTGAACGCTGCGTTGATCGAAAGTCGTACGTCCAGAATGCTGATCGACCTGAACCGATCAGAGCACCATCGGGCTCTGTTTTCACCGATCACACGCGACCTGACGCGCGCCGAGCGCGACCGGATTCTCACGTTGCACTACGCCCCGTATCGGCGCCGTGTCGCTGCCGCAACCGACGCGATGATCGCTGAGGGTCGAACGGTGCTGCACGTATCGGCGCATTCGTTCGTGCCGAAGCTGGATGGACAGGTCCGCAACGCGGATGTCGGACTTCTCTACGATCCGGCTCGCCCCGGCGAAGCCGCGCTGTGCCGCGCATGGGTGGGTGCGCTCACCACCGCTTTGCCAGGCCTGAGGGTTCGGCGCAACTATCCATATCGGGGCAAGGCAGACGGTCTCACGACGTGGTTGCGGCGCAGGTATCGTGCGGCGGCCTATCTCGGTGTCGAAGTCGAATTGAATCAACGGCTGCTCGACGAGCCACGGCGGTACAGATTGGTATGCGAAACGGTATGCGCGACCTTGACGACGATCGCAGGCCGCGCTCAGGTGTCGCCGGACACGTAGCGCACGTACTCTTCTTCGAAAACGAGCTTGGTTGGATCGTTCATCCGGTCGACGTACAGCACGCCGTCAAGATGATCGAATTCATGCTGGAATACCGTTGCGAGAAAGCCCTTCAACTCCAGCACGTGCGTCGTCCCGCTCAGATCCTGATGGGTCACTCGGACGAATTGCGGTCGCTCGACGTAGCCGCGCAATCCCGGCACCGACAGGCAGCCCTCCCAGTAGCCGCGCGCCTTCGGGTCCACCACCTGGATGTGTGGATTGACGAACACCGTCAGTGGCATCGATTCGATATCGCCGTAACGGCTCGGCCCGCCTGGAATCTGGATGATCGCCAGACGAACCGGTTCGTCGATCTGCGGAGCCGCCAGCCCGATGCCACCCGAGTCGTCCAAGGTGTCGATCATGTCCTGAACGAGCCGTGTCGTTTCCGGGTGACTCAGCTCGTCCGGTGTCAGCGGCCGCGCGACCTTGCGTAAGGTCGGGTGGCCCATGCGAATGATTTTGCGGACAGCCATTTACTCTGAGATCTCCTGTTCACGGATCTCCGGGGGCGCAAAGAAGCGGCGTCCACGTATCGTAAACCCTCGTGCAGCGTGTTCGGTGATCACTGCGTCGAGCGGAACGTCCCATTCCCGATTCTCCAGCCTGTGGTGGTGCTGCAATTCGTGGCCGATTCCGATCAGCAGAGTGCGCCGTTGCACCTTAAACGTTGCATCGTAGTAGCCACCGCCGCGACCCATCCGGTTGCCGGTGTCGTCGAATGCGACCAGAGGCAGCATCACCACATCGAGGACCCGCGCCGGCACGGCTCTAGCCAATCGGGTGTCCGGCTCAGGTATGTCGAATCGATTGCGAACGAACGGTGTGTCCGCATCGTAACGATAGAAATCGAGCCGTCGTGAGCGTTCAACCACCGGTAAGGCGACCACTTTGTTCGCCGCGAGCAGGTGCGCCGCAATTGGGCTCGGATCGAGTTCACCGTCGCTTGGCACATAGACGGCGCAACGCTGGCAACACAGCATCAATGGAGATACCGCGAAGTGCCGCGCAACGGCGTTTGCGTGTTCGCGCTGTTGGGCGGGCGTGAGTGCCCGACGCGCGTCCCGGTAATATCGGCGCAACGATGCGCGAGACGGTGGATTCATAGGAAGAATCTCCCGGAGGTGCCGCTGTTCGGTTTGCCCTGAACCGTGTTGGTTCAAGGCGGAGACCCGAGCGGCGTCATAGGCTTCCCGCGTGAGCGGACGTGCACACAGACGCCAACGTCGAAATCTCCTTAGTTACTATAACGGCTCAAGGACGACCCCGACTGGCGAACACCCCAGGAGACGAGAAGAGTATAGCCGAATCGGGCTGCAACGATCGCCGTTGCACCGAAGACGTGACGGAGTTAAATGTACGCGTTTGCGGACAGATCGAGCGCGGTGTTGCGCGCAGCGGCCGCACTACAGACTGAGTTGCTTGGCTTCGTCCAGCGCGGTGGCGACACGCTGCGTCAATTCGCCGACCTTTCGCTCGATCGTCGTCACCACCGTTGCACGGTCGTTCTTGATGTGCAGGAAATCGTTGGCAATGTTCAACGCCGCCATCACCGCCATTCGATCGAGCCCGAGCACCTTTCCCGAGTCGCGAATACCGCGCATCTGCGCGTCGAGATAGCGCGCCGACGCGTTCAGCTCGTCGACCTCTTCTTCGGGGCAGTTGACCTGATACTCCTTCTCGAGGATCCGGACGCTAACGGTCGTGGGCGGTCGCGGCATCAATCCTGCTCCAGTGACTTCAATCTGCTGATCATCGATTCAACCTTGCTCTTGGCCAATTCGTTCTTCTCAATCAACTTGGCGCGTTCCGTGCTCCAGGTGTTCTGACGGCTGCGCAGGGCACGATTTTCACGCGACAGGACGTGACACAGCTCGATCAGCTCGTTCACTTTGCGCTCGAGCGCATCCAGTTCGGTAATGGCCATGGACAGATATGCAGTTGACTAGGCGGTTTCGGGACGGTTGCACAACCGTTGCGACTATAGTGATTGCGCATATGCCGGTCAACGCGACCAACGCCGCAAAGCCCGTCAATTCAAACGTTTGGTGATAGCATGACCGGCCTGAGATAGCGCTGATAGGCTCGTGAGCGCATTCAACGAACAGTTCTGGAATCTTCCTGCCGGTCTGAGTGAGTCACTGCTGCACGGCGCTGTCTGTGGGCTGCTGTGCGGATCGCCGGCGGACTCGGTGGCGAACTACAAACGCGCCCTGACGGGTCTGTTGGAACATGCGCTGCAGGTGGAGGAGGCGGAACTGGACCGTTTCATCGAGTTCGCCGCGGACGATCTCGCCTCACCCGATCTGAGTTTCGAGCCGCTGCTGCCAGGCGAGGAATACGGCATGGTCGATCGCGTCGAGGGCCTCGCGGAGTGGAGTGCGGGTTTCGTGAACGGATTCGACGAAGCCGGCGGGGATCTCGATGACGACGCATCCGACGCACTCGAAGACATTGCCCGCATCGCCGACGTAGGTGGAGATATCGAAGACGATGAATTCGATTACTTCAATGTGGCCGAGCATCTCAAAGTGGCTGTCCTGCTGATCCACGATACCGTTGTCGAGCGAATGCAAGCCGAAGAGGAGCCGGACGATGAGCCTGAGTGAGTATCAGCGTCGGCGGCAGCAGCTGATGAAGTTGATGATGCCGGGTTCGATTGCCGTACTGCCCGCGTCGCGGATCGTCAATCGCAATCGCGACACCGAACACCTGTTTCGGCAGAACAGCGATTTCTACTACCTGACCGGCTTCGACGAACCGAACGCGGTGCTCGTGCTCGCCCCCGGGCGCGCGCACGGCGAAGTGATTCTGTTCTGCCAGGATCGCGAGGCAGGCCTCGAACAGTGGACCGGCGAACGCATGGGTCCGGATCGTGCGTCGCAGATGTTGGGCGTCGATGACGGGTTCCCGATCGGTGATCTGCCAGACATTCTGCCGGGGCTGCTCGAGGGTCGTGAACGCGTCTATGCCAATCTAGGTGAGCATCCGGATTTCGATCGCGACATGCTCGGGTGGGTGAAGGCGATTCGCGCGAAGCAAGTTCACGGTGCGACGCCGCCCGGTGAATTCATCGTGCTGTCGCATCTACTGCACGACCTGCGTCTGTACAAGTCCGCGCATGAGTTGAAGCTGATGCGGCGCGCGGCGGAGATTACCGCCGGTGCGCACGTTCGGGCGATGCGGTGCGCGCGCCCGGGCGGCACCGAAGCCGGGCTCGAGGCGGAGCTGATATACGAATTCATGCGCAACGGCGCGCGCTTTCCGGCGTATCCATGCATCGTTGGCGCCGGTCGCAACGCGTGCGTGATGCACTACGTGCGCAACGACGGTCCGCTGAAGGACGGTGATCTGGTGTTGATCGACGCAGGGTGCGAATACCGCTACTACGCAGCCGACGTGACACGCACGTTTCCGATCAACGGGCGCTACAGTGGCGTGCAGCGCGCGCTGTACGAGGTGGTGCTGCGGGCGCAGCTCGACGCGATCGCGGCAATGCGTCCCGGTGCGGCGTTCAACCAGCCGCACGACACTGCGGTACACACGATGGTCGAAGGTCTAGTCGAACTGGGCCTGCTGCACGGCAATGTCGATGAACTGATTGCCGAGGAGCGCTACAAACAATTCTGCGTCCACAAGAGCTCGCATTGGCTCGGTCTCGACGTCCACGATGTCGGCGATTACCGCGTCGACGATGCGTGGCGAGCGCTCGAGCCCGGTATGGTGCTGACAATCGAACCTGGGATTTACATACCCGATTACGCGTCGATACCGGCGCAATTCCGCGGGATCGGCGTTCGCATCGAAGATGACGTGCTGGTCACGCGCGATGGCCACGAGGTACTGACCGCTGCCGCACCGAAGCTGATCGAGGACATCGAGGCGGTGATGCGCGAACCACTCGAGCGAGTGGGCTGAACGCCTCGAGGCGACAGGATGCGAGTTGGCAATGCGTGAGCTGAGCTGCGAGATTCTCGTTGCCGGCGGCGGATTGATCGGCGCCGCTGCGGCGCTGGCATTGTCGCGGCGCGGACTGAACGTGGTGCTGGTGGATCGCGGCGAACCACCTATCACGCGCGGCCGGCTCGGATTCGATATCCGCACTGTCGCCCTGAACCCGGCCTCAGTCGAGCTGCTGGCGGAACTCGATGTGTGGCGCACATTTGCCCCCAGTCCGTTCAGCTCCGTCTATGTCTGCGAAGAACGCGGAACCCGGCATATCGAATTCCGTGCGGCCGAAGTGGACCGCACCGAACTCGGTTGGATCGTCGAGGTCAGTCATTCCGTAGCTGCGCTGTGGGCAGCGCTGAAATGCCAGAGCAACCTGTCGATTGTCACAGGCAACATCGATGGTGTTACCGCGAATACCGATGTGGTGCGGGTGCAGGTTGGCGGAACCTATGTCATGGCGCAGCTATTGATCGCCGCGGACGGGGCCAACTCGTCGATCAGGACGCAACTCGGCGTTGACACGTCACGCTTTCAGACGCAACAAACGGCCATCGCGACGATCGTCGAGACCGAGCGGGATCACGGCGGCGTGGCGTGGCAATGCTTTCAGCGGGAGGGCCCGCTGGCGTTGTTGCCGCTGCCGACGCGCGCCGGGCGGTTCTACAGTTCGGTGGTCTGGTCGCAATCAGACGCTTCGGCACAGCAATTGATGCAGCTCGACGACGACGCGTTCACGCTGCGCCTTGGTCGATCGATCGATCACCGGTTCGGCGGGGTTCGTGCGCTCGATGCGCGCTATGCGTTCGAGCTGGAGCAGATGGTGGCAAGCTCATTCCAGCCGGCGGCGCGTGTGCTGCTCGTCGGGGACGCGGCGCGTGTGCTGCATCCGCTGGCGGGCCAAGGTGTCAATCTCGGCTTCGAAGACCTGCGCGAAGTGCTGCGCGTTGTGGGTACGGTCGCGCCGAAGGATCTCGGCGACGAAGCGCTCTGGCGCGGCTTCGCACGCCGTCGGCAATTGCGCGCTGACGTGATGGTGCGCGCGATGGATGCATTCGCGATGGCGTATCGAATCAGTGATCCGACCCTGAACTGGCTGCGCAATGTCACGGTCGATCTGCTGAATGCCGCGCCACTGCTGAAACGCCAGCTGATTCGCGAGGCGATGGGATTCGGGATCTTCGCGCCGCCGCGTTGAATTGGCGGTGCGAGGAACAGTCAGAGTCTCGTCGTGCCCGGGATAGACCCCAGTCGCTTCGCAAGTGCGTTCCATCGCGGCTCGTCTTTCAACTGCATCTGCCACGCACTGATCCACCGCTGCTCGTCGGCGTCGGCTGGGCCACCGCGATCCAGTATCTCGTTGATCGAGCGTTCCACATACGCCCACCAGTCCGGCTGCCTGCCGTCGATATCTCTGAAGCCGTATTCCTTTGCAAGCATCCAACTTGCCAGCACCTTTCCCGTCTTCTCATGTACGTGCGGGTCGGCGGCCAAAGCCGCTACCGCGCGGCCCACATAACAAGGCGTTTCGGACTCGCTGAAGCCACGCGCCTTGCCCGCTGCGTCCTGCCAGTTCGTTTCTGTGACGGCGAAGTTTTCCAACATCGCTTCAGAGCGAAGAAACCCGGGGGTCACAGCAATCACGGTCACCCCCTTACGCCGGAGTTCGGTCGCCATTGCGAATGCGAGACGAATGACCTGATTCTTGACGAGGTCGTAAAACAACGCGCCGCGGTAACCGGAGTGATCGCCATCCGTGATTTCGATCACGAGACCCGATCGCTGTTCGACCATCAACGGCACACCGTAGCGGCTCGTCAGAATGTGCGTTCTAACGGCAGTATCCAGGAACGCGAACCCCTTTTCGACGTCGGCCTTCCAGATCGGCTGCCATTCTGCGAGTTCCTCTCCACCGATATCGTTGACGAGAACGTCTAAGCGACCTGATTCGGAACGCACGCGTTGAAACAGAGCCAGGACATCCTCGGTCTTGCTGTGATCTGTGCGGACCGCAATCCCTCGTCCGCCAGCAGCCGAGACCATCATTGCGGTTTCGTCGATGGTCTCCCGACGACCGATGGGCGAAGGATTTCCGCTGGTACTTCGTCCAGAGCAGTACACCGTCGCCCCGGCCTCGCCCAGCATACGGGCAATGCCGCGCCCGGCTCCTCTGGTGGCACCGGCAACGACTGCGACCTTCCCGGAAAGCGGCAGGTTCACGTGGAATCCTCGAGCGATCGGCGAAACAGACTATCGATCCTCTCCGAGGGCAGCAATCAGTGCAGCCTGTACCGCAACGGGAAGGGGTCGATAGAATGCGCGAACATGCCACGCCATTGAGAAATGTCTGATGCCGCTGGAGCGGACACCCCTTTACGACACCCACGTCGCTACCGGTGCGCGGATGGTGGATTTCGGCGGTTGGGAAATGCCGCTCCACTACGGTTCGCAGATCGAAGAACACCATGCGGTGCGTCGCGCAGCCGGTATGTTCGACGTCTCCCACATGACGATCATTGATCTGGACGGTCCGCAGGCGCTCGATTTCCTGCGCTACCTGACCGCGAACGATCCGGCGCGATTGACCGACGCGGGGCGCGCGCAATACGGCGTGTTGTTGAACGACGCCGGCTGCGTCGTTGACGATCTGATCGTGTATCGCCGCGGCGGTGACTATCGCGCGGTCGTCAACGCGGCGACCCGCGCGAAGGTTCTGACCTGGTTCGCGAAGCACGCGAAGGATTTCAAAGCTTCGACTCAACCGCGCCCGGACTTGGCGATGATCGCGGTGCAGGGTCCGCAGGCGATAGGAATCTTCGAGCGTGTCACCGGCATTCAAGGCGCCGCGCAGATGAAGCCGTTCAATGAATTCGAAAGCGACACCTGGATGATCGCCCGCACCGGCTACACCGGGGAAGAAGGCATCGAAGTAATGTTGCCAGCCGCCGAAGGCATTGCGCTGTGGACGAAACTCGCGGCGGCGGGCGTCGCGCCGTGTGGTCTCGCGTCGCGGGATACGCTGCGGCTCGAAGCGGGCCTGAACCTCTACGGTCAGGACATGGACGAAACGAACGATCCCATCGAATCGAACCTCGCATGGACCGTAGCGTGGGACCCCTCCGATCGCAATTTCGTCGGCCGCAAGGCATTGGAAGCGCGTCGCGCGGCGGGGGTACACCGCAAGCTCACCGGTGTCGTGCTCGACGTAAAAGGCGTCGTCCGCCACGGGCAGCGCATCGTCACGGATGTAGGCGAAGGCGAGGTCACCAGCGGTATTTTCTCACCGTCATTGGGTTACAGTATTGGGCTGGCGCGGTTGCCCAAACTCGCAAAAGGCACCGCACAAGTGGACATTCGGGGCAAGCTGCTACCCGTTCGAATCGTGCGTCCGCCGTTCGTTCGCAATGGCCAGAAAGTCTTCGAATAACACGTACAGAAGGGAGCGACGAATGAGCGAGTTTCCGACCGAGCTGCGATACGCAAAAACCCACGAGTGGGCGCGGCTCGAGGAAGACGGCACGGTCACCATTGGCATCAGCGACCACGCACAGGATGCACTCGGCGACGTCGTCTATGTCGAGTTGCCGGAAGTCGACGTGGTCGTCGAGGGTGGCGAAGAAGCGGGAGTAGTGGAGTCCGTCAAAGCCGCGTCCGACATTTACGCACCGATCGGCGGCACCGTCATCGCCATCAACGAGGTGCTCGAAGACGCGCCGGAAACCGTGAATCAGGATCCTTACGGTGACGGCTGGTTCTTCCGCATCGCGCCGAACGACGCCGCGGACCTGGACCAGCTGCTCGACGCTGACGGTTATGCTGAGGTGTGCGAAGACGACGAGCACTAAGTTCGTTCGCGGTCGATTTTGTCGGGTCGCGTCATGCGGCCCGATTTCATTTTGAAGTACGCGTTTCGCAGGACGCTTTTGAAGGAGTTGAGGGATGCCGTTCATTCCGCACACCGCCGCTGACGTACGCGACATGCAGGCCGCGATCGGCGTCGCAAGCATCGATGCCCTGTTCGATGAAATTCCGCCGGAACTGCGCACCGGTTCGTTGACCAAAGTGCCACCCGGGCGCAACGAGATGGACATGATCGCACTCTTGGCGGAGCGCGCGGAACGCGATCGCGTCGAGCTGTGTTTCATGGGTGCCGGCAGTTACGACCATCACATTCCGGCCGCGGTGTGGGACGTGGCGCAACGTGGTGAATTCCTCACCGCGTACACGCCGTATCAAGCGGAAGCCAGCCAAGGCACGCTGCAGCTGATCTACGAATTCCAGTCGATGATGACGGCACTGACCGGCATGGACGTGTCGAACGCGTCCGTATACGACGGCGGTTCCGGCCTTGCCGAAGCGGTGTTGATGGCGGTCCGCGCCAACAAGAAGAACAAGTCGCACCGGGTGCTTGTGCCCGACACTGTCAATCCGCGCTACCGCGATGCGACGCGCAGCATCGTGCGCAACCAGCAGATCGACCTCGCCGCGCTGCCGATGACGGCCGATGGCACGATCGACCTGGCGGCGCTGCGCGCCATCACCGACGTACCGGTCGCACTCGTCGTACAACATCCCAACTATTTCGGCCGCCTCGAAGATGTCGATGCGCTGGCGGACTGGGCCGCAGAACGCAATGTTGCGTTGATCGCCTCCGTGAATCCGTTGTCGCTCGCCGTGCTGAAGCCACCATCCGAATGGGGCAGACGGGGTGCCGACATCGTCTGCGGGGACGGTCAGCCGTTTGGCATTCCGATGGCGTCGGGCGGCCCGTCGTTCGGTTTCATGTGCTGCAAGATGGAATGGGTGCGGCAGATGCCGGGCCGCATCATCGGCCGCACGGTCGACCTCGAAGGCAGCACCGGTTTCGCGTTGACGCTGCAGGCGCGCGAACAACACATCCGCCGCGCGAAGGCGACGTCGAACATCTGCACGAACCAGGGTCTGCTCGTCACCGCCGGCACCGTCTACATGAGCATACTGGGTGCCGAGGGCCTGCGCCGCGTCGCAACGCGCTGTCATGCGAACACACAAGCGCTGACCGATGCGCTGACGGAAATTCCCGGCGTCACGGTGGCGTTCGACGGACCGTTCTTCCACGAACGCGTGATTCGGTTGCCGGTCGACGCAATGAAAGTAGCGGAACAACTTGCGGCCGAACGCATCCTGATCGGCCATCCGCTCGGACGCGAATATCCGAAGCTCTCGAACCATGTGCTGGTGTGTGCAACCGAGAAGTACGGCGCAAACGCGATCGAGCGTGCAGCTCGAGCGCTGACGGCCACACTCGGGGGTGCACGATGAAGCACGAACAACCAACGATATTCGACATCGGCCATGCCGGCCGAACGGCACCGGCACAAATGCCGAGTGATATTCCACTGACGGGCATTCCCGCGCCGCAATTGCGCAAAACACCGCCGGTGATGCCGCAGGTTTCCGAACTCCAAGCAGTGCGCCACTACACGAACCTGTCGCGCCGGAACTTCTCGATCGAAACGCAGTTCTATCCGCTCGGCTCGTGCACGATGAAGTACAACCCGCGCGGCACACATCGCGCCGCAAACCTGCCGGGTTTCCTCGGCCGCCATCCACTCGCCCCCGAGTCGCTCAGTCAGGGCTTCTTGAGTTGCCTCTACGAACTGCAGGAAATCCTGAAAGACGTGACCGGTATGCGCGCCGTATCGCTCACTCCGATGGCCGGCGCCCAAGGCGAGTTCGCCGGCGTGGCGATGATCCGCGCGTATCACGAAAGCCGTAACGACGACGCGCGCACCGAAATCCTCGTGCCGAACGCCGCGCACGGCACGAACCCGGCCACCGCCACGATGTGCGGCTACGCGGTGCGCGAAGTGCCTGTGCAAGCCGACGGCGACGTGGATGTGGAAGCGCTGCGCGCCGCGGTGGGTCCGCACACCGCGGGCCTGATGATGACGAACCCGTCCACGTGCGGTGTGTTCGACCGGCAGATCGTGGAGATCGCGAAGATTGTGCACGCCGCTGGCGGCCTGCTCTATTACGACGGCGCCAACCTCAACGCGATCCTCGGCAAGGTGAAGCCGGGCGACATGGGCTTCGACGTGCTGCACATGAATTTGCACAAGACGTTTGCCACGCCGCATGGCGGCGGTGGTCCGGGGGCCGGTCCGGTTGGTGTAGCCGAACGACTGGTACCGTTCCTGCCGATTCCGATGGTTGGAAAGGAAGGCGAGCGGTATCGGTGGCTGACCGAAGCGGATCGGCCGCAAACGATCGGGCGCTTGTCCACGTTCATGGGGAATGCCGGGATTCTGGTGCGCGCGCTGTCGTATGCGTTGATGCTCGGGCGTGAAGGGATGCATCGGGTTGGCGAATACGCGACGTTGAACGCGAACTACATGGCCGCGCGGCTTGCGAAGGAAGGGTTTCAGCTCGCGTATCCGAAGCGGCGGGCTGGGCACGAGTTCATCGTGACGTTCAGCAAACAGGCGAAGACGATTGGCGTGACGGCGATGGATATCGCGAAGCGGCTGCTCGATTACGGGTATCACTCGCCAACGACGTATTTCCCGTTGCTGGTTCCGGAGTGTTTTCTGATTGAGCCGACGGAGACGGAACCGAAGGAAGAGCTCGACGGCTTCATTGAAGCGCTGATTGCGATTCTGAAGGAGGCGGAGACGGATCCGGAGATGGTGAAGGGTGCGCCGCATACGATGCCGGTGAGACGGTTGGATGATGTGAAGGCGGCTAGGGATTTGAATTTGAGGTGGAACGGTGCGGCCGACAAGACAAAGGCCAATTAGCTGTCTGTTCGGGTCATGCAGTGGTGTTAGCTGCGCATGATCAGTGACCGACGCAGACAGTTACTCATGCTGCTCAACGCACTCGGTGGACGGGTTGGCAACTTGGACTTTCAGAAATTGCTTTTCTTGTATTGTCAGGAGTCGTCGCAGACCATCTATGACTTCGTGCGTCACAAGTACGGAGCGTTTTCGTTTACGTCATATTCGGATTCAGCATCGCCTCGAAGAGGCCGAGCGTAGTTGTCTACGCTGTTGGCTCGTTGAGCCGATTGAAGGTTGGGCCTCAAAAAGCCGTTGAAGGATTCAGACCGTCCGTTCCTTTAGTAGCGACTGCCGCCGCCGCGCTCGCAATGTCCGAGATGCTGAAGGCGCCGCTGTTCCCTCACGCTAGATACGGATCGCTCTTCCGGCTTGGAAACCTGTCTTTGGGTCCCGAAGCCGCTGTGCTCATGCACTATCCGCCATTAACTTCCTGTGAATGCGGAATTCATCGATCGTCAGTTCAGCGCCTTCAACAAACGCGCCGAAGGCGCGATCAAGCAGAACCTGGAAGTCATGGTCTCGACAACGTCTGATTACGCCTCCACCACCACCGACGTCCCCGCCGCGAGATCGTGAACGCAGCGCCGCTTTTTCCCGAACACAAACAGCTGATCGATGAGCGGCATCCAAGCCAACACCGGGCTGATCACGACGAACAACAGCGGAAAGAACAACGCGCGGATGCAGACGAGCTTCCAGAACGCCGCTCGCTCACCCGACGACGCCACGATCGCAATCCCCATCAGGCGTTTCCCAACAGTCTGTCCGCGCGTGAACAGCCAATACCCGTTGAGAATCAGATAACTCAGCACCGCGAGCAGAAACACGTTCAGCAGCCAGATCGCGTTGCGATAGTCCTCCGCGTGTTCCACCACCCCGGTGATCATGATCAGCAGCACAGTCAGCGCCGGCACCAGCAGCATGTCGATCAGCGTTGCAACCAGGCGTCGGCCGCGGCCGGCGAGTCGTTCTTCCAACGGCTGTGTCATGGCGCGGTCTCACCTTCGAGCTGATACACCAGCAACGCGTTGCCGGGTTTCTGTCCGAAGCTGTCGTAGCCGGATGAGACGATCACTTGATTGCCCGCCACCATCGGGCCGTGCGCGTCGTAGGCGCCGCCGGATGCCTTCCTGCCATCGACGGTCTCGAACGGCTTCCAGCTGTCGTCGCTCCACAGCGTGGCGCCGGTGTCGGCGTCGTAGATTTCCAGAAAGCCGTCGAGGCTGCCCGCTACAACGAGCTCCGGCGTGGCGGTAATCGCAGAAGACAACCCGCCGAAACAGTCGCGATCGGGGCAGCGGTTATCGCGTGGGTGTTCCCAACGGGTGGACCCTGTCGCGATGTCGAGTGCATGCAAGCCGGTTGCGGGCGGCACCGTTTTGTCGGTCCACGTTTCGATGTCGCTGATCGGCACGAACAGCATCCCTTTCTGTTCGTTTGCGGCCAAACCCCAGTGCGCGCCGCCCAACGCACCGCCGCGGCCGATGTCCCGGTGCCAGAGAATGGCGCCGTCGTCGGGGTTCAGCGCGTAGATGTCGCCTGACTTCTGTCCAACGATCAGCAGCGCGCGTCCGTTGGCGTCGTGCGCCAACACCGGCGGTGCGCCGAAATCGAGGTCCGGCCCGCGCGGTTGCGGGCAATTCGGCATGCCGGGCATGTCGCAGGCGATGTTGTAAGCATCCCCTTCGGTGAATTGGTGAACCCAGCGTCTCTCGCCGGTCGTCGCGTCCACGGCGAAGATCGCATCGCTCGTGTCGGTGGCGGGTCGGCTGTAGTTCTCACCGGTGCCGAAGAACACCAGGCCGCGCTCGGCGTCGAGCAGTGGTGCGCCCCACACTGGCGCGCCGCTCGGCGCGTACTGCCCGATGAACAGCCAGCGGCGACCGGTCTGCTTCGCGGGCTCGTCGATGGTCGGGCGATACCACAGTTCTTTTCCGCTCTGCACATCGAACGCAGCCATGCCGCCGCGCGTCGTGCAGCAGCCGTACAGCGGGTTCATCGCAAGGCCCACTTCGAACGAAGACAACGGCACGTACGCTGCGCCGTCGTGGACCACTGGTGTGCCGGAGTAGAAGGGCGTGACCGCTTCAGCGGCGTGCGTGTGCCAGATCTCGGTACCGGTCGCGGCATCGATGGCGTAGAGACCCTCGGTGCGGTGGAGATACAGCAGCACGGCACGCTCGCCGATCTTGGCGTGCAGGATGGCGCTCGAAATCTCGCCCTTCTGGCCGTGAACCCAACGCGTGCACCCCGTCGCGCGGTCCAGCGCCACGACACCACGGCCGGAATCGCCGATGAAGATCGTGTCTTCGGTGATCAGCGGCCACGAGCGCGGTTTTTTGTTGGCGAACCCATACACCCACGCGAGCTTCAGCCGGCTGACATTGGCGCGATTGATCGTGGTGTCGTGCTGCAGGCGCTGGTTGTTCAGCTCGATGCCCCAGCCGTCGGAATAGAAGTGAGTGAGGCCGGGTTTGGGATCGCATTCCGCCGCGCTCGTGTGTGAGAGCAGCGCTGCGAGCGCGAACAGTGCCGCCTGGGTGATTCGTTTGCCTTCGACATAACGCATGCTGGACGTGATGGTGACGAGCCTTCGGCCCGGCGGGCGAATCATAGCCTGTCACCGCTCCGGTCGTCCGGTAGGTCGTGGTGCTGTAGGAAACCACCCCTTAATCACCTCGTTGGTGTTTGGAATAACCTGCAGATTTCGCGATACTGTTCATCCATACAGGATCGCGGTCAAAGCCCGGTGCAACGAATCCCTGTGTGCCGCACGAGTGCGCGTGCCAGGACCGCATCGATCCGTCCGAGATCGATCGCCTCGTTGGCGATCAAGTGCATCGGCGGCCCCAGGAACAGATGCGCGCCGATCGGCGTTAAGCGCACGACCATGAAGTGCCGCCCACCCACCGTTTGCGTGAGCTGGTGTCGGGTTCAGTCCAACCACCCAGACACCGTCGCGCGTGGTCCATTCGCCCCGGCCCACGGTGTACAAGCGTCGATGGCGCGCACCGAAAATCAGCAGAAGCGGCACTTCGGTCGACGGGAGGTGGCGCTCCTGAACCGGCACGCGAGGGTGGCTCGAACTCGCGAAGCAGCCGTGGACGTAGGGGCGTGGACGCAGATCGACAGAGCGTTGAACCGTCTGCCATTGCCCGAGTTCGGATCTGTGTTTGCCGGTTTCCATCTAGAGCATGGAGACGGGCCGATCATCGTCAGCCACGTACACTGACCAGCCCAACAGAGCGAAGGTCGCCGCCATGGTCCGCGCCGCCTGCCACTGCACCGCCGTTCGATTCGAAATCGCCGAGCTTCCGGAATGGGTGCTCGATTGCAATTGCACGATCTGTCGCCGCTACGGCGCGATGTGGGCGTACCCGGAAGCCGGGCAAGTGAAGATCGTCCAGGGCAAAGATGCAACGGAGACGTATCTCTGGGGCGATCGCGAGTTGGCGTTCCATCGCTGCAAGGAATGTGGCTGCGTCATGTACATGGAGGCCGTCAACGAGAACCCGCCGCTGATTTACGGCATCAACGCGCGGATGATTCCTGCGCTCGATCCCGCGAGCGTGCGCATCCGGCAGAAGGACAACGGCCACACCGGCTGGTTCTGGACGCGCTCCGACGCGCCGCCGGACCCGAGCCATCATGCGCAGATGGACCCGCCGGGCGACGATTGGCGATGACCGACCCGAGCCCGTTGCGGTAGTTGTCACTCATCCGTGCGCGCTGCGCGTCCGCGCTTCGCCTACCGCCGACTAGACTGCGGCGATAGACTTTCGCTTCGTTCGGGAGGAAGCCGTGACCGACCGACCACTTGCCAGCTACCGCGGCGATGCCCTGTACTTCTTCGTCAGCTACGGCCACGACGAAAGGGCGCTTGTGCACCCCGAAATGCGTGCGTTACAGGACGCCGGCTTCAACCTTTGGTATGACGAAGGCATCCACGTCGGTGCGGTCTGGCGTCAAGCGATCGCCGACGCGCTGTCCAACGCTGCCGGAATCGTGTTCTTTGCGACCCGCTCCTCGGTGGGGTCCGACAACTGTCTCAAAGAGCTCAACTTTGCCCTCGACGAAGACAAACCGATATTCGCTGTCAAGCTCGACGACACGAAGCTGCCGGGCACGTTGCGTCTCTCGCTGTCGGACCGGCAGATGCTCGATCGCGCAGATTTCGGCGACGACGACTACCGGGAACGCTTGATCGACGCGATGTCGGCGATCGCTGCGCCCGCGCCACGCGCGGATCGCGACCCGGAAGCGCAGCGGATTCCCACCAAGGTGCCATCGATCGCGTTGCAGATGCTCGCCACCGACGACGGTCAAACGGCGTTCTGGGCCGAGGGTCTCATCGACGATCTTGCTACGTCGTTGGGACATCGCTGGATCTCGATTTCGATCACTCATGATCGCGAGCGTGATCTCGGCACCCTCGGCCGCGCATTGAAAGTTGGCTACGTCGTGTCGGGCAGCGTGCGTCGCTCCGACGCGCGCTGTCGCGTCAATCTGAAGCTGACTCACGGTGATGATGGCACTCAGGCGTGGAGCGGTCGCTACGACGAAGCTGGTGAGGCGATGGAAGCGTCGGACGCGATCTGCCGAATTGCTGCAATCGAGGTGTCTCAAGCGATCATGCAAAGCGAGCGTGAGCGCGTCGTGAAAATCGACGACGCGCATCTAGACGCCTTTGGACTGTGTCTGAAGACGCTGGCAACGTTCAATGCGCCGGCAACGGTGCGGGTGCGTAAGGAGCGCTTGGACAGACTCCGGCTCGCCGTCCAGCGCGACCCCGAGTTCCCGATGGCCCACTGCATCCTGGGTGGCGCCCTGAGCATATCCGTCATGACGATGTTCAGCCGCACCCCGGCAGAGGATGTCCGGGAAGCGCTCGCACATGTGGATCGGGCGCTGGCGCTGGCTCCGACAAATCCGGTTGTCATGCAATCGGCAGTGATGCCGCACCGCGTATTCGGCGATGAAGCCCTTGCGCTGAACCTGGCCGAGCGATCCAACACGACCGGCGGATCCGATGCGTTTTTCGGGGCCGGAGCTTTGGGCAATCAGTTGTTCGGTTGCCTCGTCCAGGCGGGCCGTGAAGACGAAGCCATCGAGCGGATGCGCGACAGCAAACCCCCACCCGAGTGGATGCTCTACATGGCGTACGCAGTCAAAGGCGACTGGCCGGAAGCGCTGGTGTGGGCACAGCGTGCAGTCACCACGACGCCATTGGTGTATCTGCGCTGGGCCGAGCTCGCCAACGCGTTGGCGATGTTGAACCGGCTCGACGAGGCGCGCGAGGCGATCACACGCGTCCGGAGCATGGTGTCGACGTTCACGTTCGGCTACTACGAAAAAGGTGTGCGCATCGCATGGCGTAGTCGCGAACGGGTCGTCGAGTCCCAGCTCTGCGGGCTTCGCAAGCTCGGCATCGAGTAGCAGAAACCTGCGCGTCCTTCTGCCGCGGCCGGCGAGTTGTTCTGCCAACGGCTGTGTCATTGCAGCGATTACGACGACGTGTCGTTTCACGACCTGATCGGGGCGATCAGTCTGTTCTTCGGCGTCGATCTGCCGATCGGCGCCTTGCAGGTGGGCTACGGGCACACGTTCGACGGCGACAACGCGTGGTACCTGACGTTCGGTTCGTTCGTGTTACCGCGTTATCACCAACGGCCCTTTCGCACCGTTCGCTCGCTTCTGCGCCTGTTCAGATGCCTCAACGAGCGCTGCAACGCCCCCCCCCCCCGCAAACGCCGTCGCAGGTTGTGCGGATCCCGCATCGTGCCAGCAGAGGCTGTCGAAGTTCGTGTCCGCGCATCATGGGCGCGCAATCATGGGATTGGTGCTGATGCGATCGCACCCACCCGAATCACCGTGGCGCCGATCCCCGCATCCTTCGCCCACGCCACATGTGCCTGGCGAATCGCATCGAGTTCGAACACGCGCTTGATCGGCACCGAAATCGCGCCGCGCTCGAGCAACTCGAGCAACGTCCGCAGGTCAGCAAGGTAGTGTTTCGACTTCCGATTGACCCCGAAAAATGTCGCGCGCTTGCCGCTCCACACCTTCAAGTTCTTCGCGAATACGCGGAAGAACTCGACGAGGAAATGCCGAGGCGGCGATTGCTGCGCGAATCCCGGGCCATTCATGCCGTAGGCGACGAGGACGCCGCCGCGTCGCAGGATCGATTCGGAGTCGTCGAAGCTTCGAAAGCCGAGCGGATCGAATACTGCATCGACGCCGCCGAGGCGCTGCATGGCGTCGATCCAACGCTTGTCGGTGTATGCGTACGGCGTTATGCCCTGTACTTTGAGCGCGTCGTGATTGCGTATCGACGCGGTGCCGAACACGTCGGCGCCTTGTAGTTTCGCGATCGCGACGATCGCCTGCCCAACGGCGCCGCTGAGTCCGTGCACGAAAACACGGTCCGCTGTTTTGACGCGTGCGGCGCGCATCACCATCTGATACGCCGTCACCCATTCGTTGATCAGCGCGACCGCTTGCCGCGCGTCGACGGAAAGGGGGACCGCGACGACGAACGCCTCCGGCACGTTCGCCAGTTCGGCCTGCCCATCGTAGACGGTCAAACACGCGACACGTTCGCCGATCTCAAAGCGCGTGCTGCCGGCGCCGTTCGTGCGCACGGTGCCGAGAATGCTGTAGCCCGGGGTCAGCGGCGCCTTGCGCTGCATCGGATATTTGCCTTTGCGCATGTTGATGTCGGCGCCGCCGAACGAGCTGTACTCCACTGCGATCTGCACTTCGTCGGCGCCGGGCGGGGCGATGTCGGCCTCGACGACGGAGATGGTTGATTCGTCGCCGAACGCGGTGATGAGTGCTTTGCGTATGCGTGTCAAGGCGGATCTCCTGATCGGTGAATCGAGGCCGCGAGTTGCGTGCCATCCGGATGGCCGGACGCGACTCGAACGCCAGGTTAGGCATCCGCTCGTCATATGAGAAATGCATTGTTAGTATTCGCGGCATGCAAAAAACGCATATTTCGGGCGTCGATCTGAAACTGCTGCCGGCGCTGGACGCGCTACTGCGACATCGCAACGTCACGCGCGCGGCACAGGAGATGCATCTGAGTCAGCCGGCGATGAGTCGAGTGCTGGCGCGCTTGCGTCATCTGCAAGGCGATCCGCTGCTGGTGCGCAAAGGCGCCGGCTACGTGCTCACCGCGCGAGCAAAGGAAATCCAGCCGCAGGTCGCGTCCGCGATCCGCAACTTGCGAGAGGTGTTCCGCCGCCACGCATTTGATCCGTCGCAAGAGCAGCGCGTCGTTCGATTAGCGGCCGCCGATGCGCAGGCCATCGTGCTCTTGCCTGAGGTCACAGCGCGGCTCGCGATCGAAGCGCCCGGCATCGATCTGCGCGTCGAGCCGTATCGTTCGGATACGTTGGCGCGGCTCGAACGCGGCGCGGTTGATTTCATGTTCGCGCTCGCAAACACCCCGTTGCCGACGGGTGCCTATAGCGAAGTCATCAGCACCGATCGACTCGCGCTCGTGATGCGCGCCGCGCATCCGGCCGCGAAGAAGAAATGGACGGTGGCGGACTACGCCAGGTATCCGCATGTCGGCATCGCGTTGGCGGGCGACGGCCGCACCGAGATCGACACGTTGCTCGCGGCGAAAGGCGTCGCGCGCCGCATGGCGTTGGTGACGCCGTACTTCATGGCGGCACTCACCACGGTGGCGGCGACCAATGCGGTCACGACGATCTCGGCGGTGTTCGCGGGGCGATACGCCGGCGCGCTGGGTCTGGTGATGAAGTCGCCGCCGTTCGGCGACGGCGCGCTGGTGTCGACGCTCGTGTGCTCGGGCGAGCGCGCCAGCGATCCGCTGTTGGCGTGGCTGAGGGGGGTCATTCGCGAAGTCTCCGAGCGATCGATCGACAAGAGGTCGAGGGATCTTCGCTTGCGCGAGGCGGCAGGTTCCTGAATCCTGGCCGTTTCGTTCTTGAAAGATGACAACTGCGCCGATGGAGGTCAGCGGCGCCGCTGCGGCGAGCGTGGCTTTCGCGCCTTCTGCGCGGTCGCTGATTCGCCGACGAGCGCCGCGATGACGACGTGCAATCGGCGGCGCAGATCTTCGGCATCCACGCCATGCCGACTCAGGCTGTCGAGTTCGTGTCCGCGCATCATGTGCAGTAACGTCTTGCCCGCATCGAATGGCCGCGCGCATCCGAGCGGCTCGAGCGATCGCGCCAGCTCCGCAATCATCATCGCGTCCCACGCGTGCAACGCATCGGCCACTTCGCTGTCGCGCGCGGCGAACAGCGTCAGTTCGTACTCCGCCAGCATCGTTGCTTCGTCCTCGAACGTCCGTTTCGTCAGCGCCACCAGATAGTCGACGAGATCCGCGGCACTCGTGATTCGGAACGTTCCAAGCAGCTGCATCTGCAACGCTCTGATGCGTGTGAGATACAGGCGAAACGCCTCGCGCAGAAGCTGCTCGCGGGATTCGAAGTAATACGTCGTCGAACCAAGCGGCACGTCCGCTGCCGTCGCCACGCGCCGGTGCGTGATCGAATCGACGCCGTCGGTCGCAATCAGCCGCAGTGTCGCATCGAGAATGGTCGAGCGACGGTCCTCGGCAGGCTCGCGCGCCGATCGTTTGCCGCGCCTCTTACTGTTCACTGGTCAAACGTCCATCAAATTGTGTACGATCGTACACCAACTCGAACGTGGAGCGAACGACGATGGCTGCGCAATTGACCCGCGTGCCTGCAACTGCCGGCATCGAACACATCCTAGATGCGATCGATCGCGACGGTGGCGTCATCGTCGAGCGCTTCCTGTCCACCGGCCGTGTCGACCGCATCCTTGCCGAACTCGGACCATACATACAGCAAACGGTGCCGATCGCGGACGATTTCTCCGGGCACAAGACATCGCGCACCGGTGGTCTCGTTGGGCGGTCGAAAGAGGTACGCAAGCTGCTGGTCGACCCCGTGATTCTGGGTACGGCAAACGCGTTTCTGATGCCGCATACCGACAAGGTTCAGCTCAACCTCACGCAGATCATCCGCTTGCTGCCGGGCCAGGGCGCGCAGGAGCTTCACCGCGACCGCTTCATCTGGGGCAAGTATCTGTCGCGTGAGGTGGAGCCGCAGCTGAACACAATCTGGGCGCTCACCGAGTTCTCGGCGGACAACGGCGCCACGCGCGTGGTACCGGGTAGTCATCGCTGGGATTGGGAGCGCATCGCGCAGCATCACGAGATCACGCAGGCCGTGATGCCGCGTGGCTCCGTGCTGTTCTATACCGGCAGCGTCATTCACAGCGGTGGCGAGAATCGTTCGAATGCCGATCGTATCGGGTTGAACCTGACGTACAGCAATGCGTGGTTGCGACAGGAGGAGAACCAGTACATGTCGTGCCCTCCCGAGATCGCCCGCGAATTCGATCCCGAACTACGCGCGTTGCTCGGCTACACGATGGCCAACTACGGCCTCGGCTATTACGCGCCGCCGAAGTTCGTACCCGGCACGCCCGGGACGATGCCGCCGGAGATGGCTTTCACGGAAAATGGCGCGTTCGACCGCGATGTTGCCGACGTGCCGGCGGCGCGTACGTTCTAGGCAGCGGAGCACGCGAGTATTGCGACCGGCGACCTCGAGGTCTGCTGTCGATCGCTTATCCGCGGCCTTGCGCGGCGCGTTCGAGTGCTTCCAGAAGCTGCCGCCTATAGACCGCCGTTTCCAGCATGTGCCGGCGTATCGTCTGTGTGGAGCCGAGCATCAGCTTCAGGCCGTCCGGAAGTACCGTCTCCTGGATGTGGACCGCGAGTACCGTGTTGCCGAGATCGTAGGCGAAGTTCACCTCGTTGATGCAATGGTTGGATTGCACGGAGTTCGCGGAAATGAAGATGAGCAAAGCCGGTGCGCGACGTATTGCAGCCGCCAGCTCATCGCTCCATCGCGACCCTGCCGGAATCCCCTCGTCGTACCACACCTTGATGCCTCGCTCGGTCAGCCACGCGACCTCCGCATGAACAATCGCCGCATCGTCGTGTGAATAACTGACGTAGACGAACGGATCGTCACCGCGGTAAGACGGAACGCGTGCGCTGCGGATAGCCGGAATCGGATCACGCCACTCCAAGCCATGGCCGATGATGTTCGACCGGTCGACTTCGTCGGCATAGCGTGGATTGATGGCGGCGATGTGCTCCGACAGCACCGAATGAAGCACGTAGTGAGACGAGGGGGGCAGCGTACGCGCGGTACCAAACCTACTTTCGCCGGGACCGAGAAAGCGCTGCATTCGGCGCCCTGAAATGGCATCGGCGACAACGATCCCGAGCAACCCCACCTGATACAACGCGGCGAAGGCTTCGCGACCCGTGGCGTTGCCGTGATGCTCCGGCGCTTGATCGTACTGGTCCGAAAGCACGTCGAGCGCTTCCGCCGACAGCACGTTGTTTGAGATCAACGTCAGAAGGCCGCTCAAGTCCACGTCTCCGATGTGCGGCGCGATCTCGTTGAGGTACTCCTGGGCCACTTCCTTTGCCGCGTCGTTGACAGCTCGCTTGAATCGACTTTCGATCCGGCGTTCCTCCGGCTCCAAAGACGTGAGCTTCTGGCCAACGCTCATCAAGTCGCGCGGACGACGCAACGTGTGCCGTTCGATGTAACCAAACACTTCTTCCTCCACGCCGGTGAATCCGTGCACTGTCGAGCGGCGACCGACGAACGCTTCAATAGGTGACGAGTCGAGGCGCTCCGGCATCGAGAGGTTGCTCCTACGTTCGCGCAGGATATTGTTGATGAAGATCTGTCGGAGCCCGGACTCCGTGTAGATCGTTTCGATTGCGCTGCCGCGATACTGCTGCACCATCGGGCTCGTCTCGGCCAGCCGGTCGAATGCTTCCTTACGCACCGTCGCGAAGACTTTCAGATGCTTGGTCACTCGACGCAGTTGATACGCCACCTCGACGAGCGACATCTGCGACAGAAACCAGACGTTGGGCGATAGCTCGCCCGAAAAGCTCGCACGCCAGATCGGCGCATGAATGTGTTTGTTGAAGTATTCATCGACGCTGTCGATGA
Source organism: uncultured Gammaproteobacteria bacterium (assembly GCA_963812255.1). Lineage (GTDB taxonomy): Bacteria > Pseudomonadota > Gammaproteobacteria > Pseudomonadales > Azotimanducaceae > DATJGR01. Next base: position 2,184,547 of record CAWEUM010000005.1, read on the forward strand.
ATACGCCCACTGGCGTGTTCAGTGTGCGCAGCAACGGTACGAGCAGCGAGTTCGTCTCTTGTGCGCAGCGATGCACATCGCGTGGCGCGAAATCCAGCAGCACTACGAAATGATCGAGCACACTGCGCAGCTGAGTATTGCGCAACAGGTTCGAGAACCGCGGAGAAACGTCGAGCTGGTCCGGAAGTCCCGTCTGTTTCAAAACGGCGCTCGCGATCGCCGTCAACCAGACCTTGTTCCAAGGATCGATATCTTCGTAGAGACTCAGCAGCCGCCGGCTGAACACCTTATCGCCGACAGGCTTGTCCAACAGCGCATGTTGGGGGATGCATTGTTGGCCAGATTGCTGATAGCGGATCCGTTTTGCCTTCAGCAGAAGTGTTTTTCCGAAGCCCTTTGGCCCCACGACGATGAACTTGTCGTCGCGTCCCGCGTCGAGAAAGTTCTGAATCCACGAGGTCTTATGCAGCACCCCGTCGTCGTAGTCGGTGGCAATGTGGATGTCGTCGGCGTCGATTGTCCACGGTCGCATGGAGTAACCGTCCAGCGGAAGTCGCGCAACATTAGGAGATGTCGCCGGGGCAATCAAACGCGCGGTGCGTCGCCTCAGTGCAGCCCCTACGGCCGCACCTCATAGTACAGATTGCTCGGGTCCTCGAAGTCGTGCTGGGAAAAGCGCGTGAAGCCCGCCGCGCGAACCATTTGCTCTGCAACGTCCGGATTGAACCCAAGCGTACCCAAGCCCGCGCCGCCCGGTTCGGACAACGCGGACGACATGCACGCGGACACCGAGAAGCCGTAGAACATTGCGAGCATCGGATTGCGCATGTTCTTCTTGTAGTCCGCGTTGCTGCGGATGTCCTTGATCAGCCACGTGCCGTCGGGCTTCAGCGCCCGGCGAATCGCCTCGATCACCTGCGCCGGTCGTGTCATGTCATGCAAGCAGTCGAACGTGATCACGAAGTCGTACGTTGGCGCCGAAGGCAACGATTCGCCGCTCGCGACGAACGCTTTCATGTTCTCGAGGTTCTGATCGCGCACCTTCGTATTGCAGTTCGCGATCGCATGGCTGCTTGGATCGTAGCCGTGGAACTTCGAGTTCGGAAATTCCGCTGCCATACTCGCGAGCGCGAGGCCGCTGCCACAGCCGACGTCGGCCACGGTGCAGCCGCGTTCGAGTTTCTGCTGAACCCCGTCGAGCGCCGGAATGATCTTCGGCACCAGCGCCTGCCGCACCCATGGGCCGAGCATACGTTCGGTGCGGTGCGCGGCGTTCGCGCCGAGTTGTTCGTAGCTGAGCCCGATGCCGGTGCGGAACGCATCGCACAGCTTGTCGACGATCTCAGGCGCCATCGACGGCGCGAATGCGCCGGCCGCGAATGCGAGGCTGCCGGTCTCGTCGGCGAGCACGGCGGCGCCGACTGGCGTCAGCTCGAAACGGTCGGGATCGTGATATTCGAGCAACCGCGCGGCCGATTGCCCACGCAGCCATTCGAACAGCCAACGCTCCTTCAAACCCGTACGCGCGGCGAGGTCGGCCGCGGTCACCGGACCCGCGTCCTGCATCACGCGATAGAGGCCGAGCCGGTCGCCAATGTGAATCATCAGCGAGACCATCTCGCCCTGTTTGTAGCTCCAGACGTTGAACGAATAGCGCTTCAGCGCTTCGGCATCGACGAAAGGCTCAGTCACGTGGATTCTCCTGCTGTGTTCAAAATCGCTCTGTTTCAAAATCGGGCACGATGGCACCGGATGCTAGCGCTGCGGCACGGCGCGCGCAAAACATGGACAATAGCGTGACCCGCACGGAACCCAGCCGATGAAGATATTCACAACTCCGGTGCTGCTGTTGCTATCGGGGATCGCTGTCGCAGCGCCGAAGCTGTACGTCTTCGATTGCGGTGCGATCAATCTGAGCGACGTCACGATGTTCGGCCTGCAGCCAAACGAAACCCAGGTGCGCAAACTCTTCGTGCCGTGCTACTTGATCGAACACGGCAACGAGCGCCTGTTGTGGGATACCGGCCTGCCCCTCAATGCGGCCGGTCGTGGACCGATTGCGTTGAACGGCGGCGACTCGATCGTGTACGAGCGCTCGATCGTCGATCAGCTTGCGGCGATGGGTATCAAACCCTCCGACATCACATACCTTGCGTTCTCGCATCTGCATTCCGACCACGCCGGTGGCGCGAATGCGTTTGCCGGTTCGAACGTGCTGATGCAGAGGGCCGAATGGGATTCCGCACTCGCCGGTAATCCGGAGTTCGAACCGTCCGATGTCTTCGCGAAGCTCAAAAAAGCGAAGCTCACGATCATCGATGGCGACTACGACCTGTTCGGCGACGGTAGCGTGAAGTTCATCTACGCGCCGGGCCACACGCCTGGCCATCAAGCATTGCTGATCCGCCTCGACAAGACAGGTCCAGTGGTGCTCTCCGGCGATCTCTATCACTTCCGCGAGAGCCGCACACTGCGGCGCGTGCCGACATTCAACTACGACGCGACGCAGTCGCTGCAGTCGATCGACAAGGTCGAGGCGCTGATCAAAGAGACTGGCGCGACGCTTTGGATCGAGCACGACGAGGCGCTGGCCGACACGCTGAAGAAGGCGCCACAGTTCTATGATTGACGTCGAAGAGATACCAAAGACATTTCAATGACCGCGGGGCACGGCATAGAATCTACGATGGCGGGACGAACTTGGGAGGCAGCATGACGACGGAACACTTCGAGTATTTGGGCGTCAATCATGTGGCGCTCGTCTGCAAAGACATGAAGGAGACGGTCGATTTCTACACGAACGTGCTCGAGATGCCGCTTGTGAAGACGCTCGAACTGGGCGATCACGGTCAGCACTTCTTCTTCGACGCCGGCAGCGGCGCGACGATAGCCTTCTTCTGGTTCCCCGATGCGCCGGAAGCCGCACCGGGCATCGCCTCCCAGGATCGACGGCCGGGCTCGAACTTCACCACCGCGCACGCGTCGATGAACCATCTTGCGATTTCGATTCCGCTCGAAAAATTCGATTCGTACGTCGAGCGGCTGAAGGAGAAGGGCGTCAAGGTGCACGTGATCAATCACGCAGACAACCCCGAAGGTTACACGGTTGGCGTCACCGACAGTACCTGGATTCGCTCGATGTATTTTGCCGATCCGAGCGGCATCGCGATGGAACTCGCGGCGTATACGCGCGCGTTCCGCGCCGACGATGTGGCGCACCAGCCCGCGACGCACGCTGATCGCGAGCGCTACCTGGCGGCGCGCGCGTCGACCAACGGCCGGCACTGAGTCGCAACCGGCCGGATCGAATCGGACTTACAGCGGCTTGTAGCTGAACTTCTGTCCGCCAACCGTCGCCTGATACATCAGACCGCCTTTCGCGACGGTGAACACGGCCATGCCCTTGTAGTAAACGCCGGCGGTGGTTGCGTTTTTGTTGCCGCCGCTCGCGCCGGCCGAAGAGCCCGTCGTGGAAGTACCGACGTTGGCGGCCGCGGTGATCGCAACGGCGCTTGCTTCAGCGCCGAATTCGAAGTTGCCGTTCGTGAATTCGTCGAACGCGCGTTTGTCTTCGAAAAAGATGATTTGACTGAAAGCCTCCACGCCCAGCTGAAAGCCGATTGAAACCTGCGTCATGCTCGTCGTGCCGACCTCTTTACCGCCGACATACACTCTGCCCGAGCCGTGCGCGCCGCCGATCCCGATGCCCCCCTTGCCAATCGTTGGAAATACCGCATAGCCGTATGCCTTTTTGAAGAACTCACTGCTTTCGCCCGCAGATTTGAACACTGCGATCGTCTTTGCATAGTCGTCCTGGTCTTTCGCGATTGAGAAAGGTGCTGCAACAAAAAGCACCAGCGTCATGGTGAGTTGTGCTAACCGCATTGACGTCCTCCCGTTTGTTGTTGATCCCGCAACGCGAGCAAGAAAAAAGCATGCTGGCCGCCGCGTGGCGCGTCAAGAAATTCCTCGCCGACTGATGTCTTCGTGCGCGTGGCGGTCCGGCCACGATCCGCCGACTCAGCTCTTCTTCGCCCAGCCGGTCTCGTAGTTGGCGCTGATTGCGGGGCCTTTTACGCGGAGGTGGCGAATCTTCCATTCGCCGCTCGATTTCACGTAGTCCTCGTGATAGCGCGCCGTCAGCCACTTCGCCTGATTGCCTTCGCGCATCGTGAAAGGACCGAAGAAGTACCAGACCGCCGACGCCCGGTCGCCGTTCACGTCGATGATCGGATTCATCACCATGTGCTGCGAATAGCTGATCGACTTCTGGAATCCGACGAACAGTTCGCGAATCGCAGTATGTCCTTTGGCGTGACCGATGCCTCGGCCTTCCCACTCGCCGTCTTCGCTGAAAACCTCCGCGATGCGATCGGGGTTGTGGTCGTCGTCGCAGATCGAGCAGTAGCGTGCTTTCAGCTGTTTAATCGCCTCGATGTCTTCGAGACGTGTGATGCGTTGTGCCAGTTCGTCCAGGTTCATTGACCGCGCTCCGGGTGCCGCTTGAAGTAGTCCACCATATACGCCACCGTCTCGCGTTGTTCCAGATTTCCGAGATGCCCACCCCTTGGATAGATCTTCGCGCGTGCACCGAAGGTCTCGATCAGAAACTGGGTGTCTCCAGGCGATAGAAGAATGTCGTCGCGATTGCTCACCACGCCGATCTTTTGAGCTGATGCGAGGTAGCTGCGGATCGACACGAGGCTCTGAAGCGCGGCGAACTCCTGGCGCGTTGTCGCCGTGGTCGATTTGGCTTGCTCGAAGTAAGGCCACATGAATTCGTGGAAGTAGTCGGTGAGCCCTACGCGGAACGCGACTTCCGCGTAGTCGTCGAGTTCGGTATTCGGCGTGAGGATTTGGTTCGCGGGCTTGATGAACCCAAAGTTGGTCATCACGTCCGAAGTGAAGATCAGCGCCGATGCGGAAATACGGAAGGAAACTCCGATCAATGCGATCAGTTCCTCGTTGCGCGGCGGGTCGTTCCGAACGGCTGAATACACGAGTTCAGGCGTCAGCGATGCGAAATTCGAGCTGCGATAGGTCGCACCGATTTGCGCAACGATCTTCCGCAACGTCACGTTGATGTTATCGATGCCCCCGGGAATGTTCTCCAGAAACCGATCGAGCTTCGAAATCGAGTCGTACAGATGAACGCACGGATCCAGCAGCAGGACCTTTGCGAAGTTGAATGTTCTGCGTTGTTCGTCGAGCATCGCCACGAACGCGGCATTGGTAGCCCCGACGCTGTACCCGGTCAAATAGAACGACGTCACGTGCATGTGCGGCCCGATTTCGGCCCAGATCTTCTGCATTGCCGTGTAGATGTCCTGCGCGTCGTGGCGCTGTTCCCCCGGCACCATCGTCGATGATGCAGCGATGATGAACGTCGGATAGGTCGGTGACGTGATGCCGACAACATGAAATCCTGCCGCGTAAAATGCGCGCATCAGGAACTGAACGAGTTCGCTGTGGTGCGCCGCGGCAGTGCCGGCAATGACGAAAATCAGCGGTGCAGGTCCCTGCTGCTTTGCGTAGGAGTACTCGAGACGCGCGCCGTATTTGAGTGCGTCCGGAATTTTTCGACCCTCATAGAGTGGCAGGCGCCGGATCTCGAGAGGAATCGTCTCCACGACCTGGGCCCTCAACTGCGAGGGCACCGCGAAGACCGTCGCGAAATACGGATTGGAGATCGATGCGCCATGGGGGTCGGCGCGAGCCGTCGCGCTTGCGATCAGAAATGCAAAGAGAACGTAGATCGTCGGGCCGCGACTGACGCGATTCGAAAAGCATGGAGTGCCCATGGCTGCGTCGATTCACGCCTTCACAACACCGCCGATGTTGGTGCGCAGCGAAGACGGGCGAAATCGCGGCCACGAGCGCGGCGTTATGTTCGCGAAGCCGTACGAGCACGCCAGTTTCAGGCGACTGACGTTGGCGCGAGTGATTGTCGTGTCGCGCTGTAGACGCTGGTTGTCGAGATCGATTCCCCAGCCGTCGGAATAGAAGTGGCTGAGACCGGGTTTGGGATTACATTCGGCCGAGCCGGTGTGCGAGTGGATGGCCACCAGTGCGAACAGAATCGTTTGCGCGATTCGTGTCACTCCGACCTGGTGCATGTTCCTGCGATTCCTTCGAGTCCGACCTGGGCCGTGGGATCATAACCTCGGGCCCCCGGGATCACCCGCAGGGATTCGATTGCGGCGAGAGCGTGCCGACCACGCTGCCGTGGCGCTGCGCCACACAGCGCCAACGGGCGAGCCCCGCCCCTTGCGTCGCCGTATGATTGCGACTCCCGCTTCGCTGGTTGAAATCCAAGGGTGAGTCGAATGGGCAAGCTAGATGGAAGGGTTGCGTTGATCACAGGTGCCGGCGCGGGTATCGGCCGGGATTCCGCATTGGCCTTTGCGCGCGAAGGCGCCACCGTCGCCGTCGTCGACGTGCGCGGACCCAGAGCCGAGCAAACGGCGGGACTGATTCGCGATGAGGGTGGCAACGCCCGAGCGTTTACGTGCGACGTGCGTTTTCTAGAGTTGGTGCAAGCAACCGTCGCCGATGTCCTGTCAGCATTCGGACGCATCGATGCGCTGTTCAACGATGCCGGTACCACGCGGCCGGGTGATGTCGTGAGCGTGTCCGTGGAAGACTGGGACATGGTGCTCGACGTCAATCTGCGAGGAACGTTCAATTTTTCGCGTGCGGTACTGCCGCATATGCTCGAGCGCGGCTCCGGTGCGGTCATCAACATGGGTTCGGTCGACGGACTGACCGGCGATCGCAACATGGCGGCGTACAACGCAGCCAAGGCCGCGATCGTCAATCTGAGTCGTTCTATGGCAGTCGACTTCGGTCCGCGCGGCGTTCGTACGAATTGTATCTGCCCCGGCGTGATCGGGTCTCCGGCCATCCTCAAAACGTTCAGCGACGCGCAGCGAGAGCGGATGGAGAAGTCGACGCCGCTGCGACGCATCGGCCGTCCCACCGACATCGCGTCGCTTGCGGTGTTTCTGGCAAGTGACGATTCGTCGTTCATCAATGGCTCGGCGATTGTCGCGGACGGAGGCCTCATGGCGCGCACCGGCATGCCGATCTGATGCCAGACGACCTGAATAGGTGGAGTCGCATGGTTGCATGTGGGAATGGTCGGGCCGTTTGACCGGCGCTCGATTCGATGCCGCCTTTCCGGCGGCGATATGGGTCCAATGAGGAGAGAACGTGAGTCGTACGTCGGTCGAAATCCAAACCCCGGACGGTGTGTGCCCTGCGTCAGTCTTTCGTCCCGCCGGCCGTGGTCCATGGCCCGGCGTCATCGTCTATATGGATGGGCCGGGCATCCGTCCAGTGCTTTTGGACATGGGCGAGCGAATCGCGTCCGGCGGGTATCTCGTGCTGGTGCCCGACCTCTTCTATCGCGCCGGTCCGTACGCCCCGGTAGACGTCAAGACATTGTTCGCCGATCCCGAAAAGCGCGCCGCTCACGGCCGCCTTTTCACGAGCACGAACAATACCAAGGCCACTGCCGACACACGTGCGTTCATCGACTATCTGGATGGTTGCGACGACCTGTATGGCCGAGCGATTGGTGTGGCTGGCTATTGCATGGGCGGCGGCATGGTGCTGACCGTCGCGGCGACGTATCCGGATCGAATCGCGGCCGCCGCGACTTTTCACGGCGGGCGTCTGGCGACCGACGCGCAGGACAGTCCGCACAAACTGGTAGCGCACATCAAAGCACGAGTGCTGGTCGCGGGCGCCGACAACGATCAAGGCTTTCCGCCGGAACAGGCGGAAACGCTCCGCAGCGCGTTGACCTCCGCGCACGTCGACCATCGCCTGGAAATCTGGGAAGGTGCCTCGCATGGCTGGACCATGAAGGACATGCCGGTCTACAACGAGACGGCCGCGGAACGGCACTGGAACGAAATGCTCGCGCTGTTCGATCAAACATTGAAGGTGGCGTGAGCGGGGGCTTGAGCGACAACGTCCCTCTGCGACCGAAACCCGCGCCGAAGACCCGAAGTGCCGCGTAGTCCTCCTTCAGCTCGTCTTCAGCGCCGCCATCAGTTCCTGGTGCGAGTGGATCGGCAGCGAACAGGCGAGTCCCTTGCAAATGTATGCAGTACATTGCCGCTGCTTCTCGGCTGAAACCAGTCGCGGCATGTAGTTCGGCATCACGCCCGAATCCTCGTACGGAATCCCGAACGCGTGTCGCCATGGTTTGTAGCCGGAGCGAATCGGACGCAGCCAATCTTCAAGCTCTACCCTCGGTCCGCGGACAATGACGAGTTCCGGAGGTGTCGCTTCATCTTCGAGCGCGGACAACAGCGTCGCATGGCCGGCCGGATATTGTTCCATCGCCGTCCGCGCCCAGCGCAATGTGCCACTCGCGGCATCGAGGTAGCGCGTTTCGCCCAGCAGATGTCCGAGCAGATTCAGCGACCGTGCAAGCACCCCGTTGCCGGGCGGCATGGCATCGTCGGCGGACGGCTTCGGGCGATGAATCAGATGCTCATGATCGTGCGCTGTGAAGAAGAAGCCACCCGCGTCGGTGTCGTAGAAACGCGCAATGACGGTATCGGCCAGCAGTTTTGCGAGGCGGATATCGGCGTTGCGCCACCGCGCCTGCAGCAGTGCGAGCAGTCCATCGAGCAGGTTCGCGTAGTCGTCGAGATAGGCCGCGTGGCGGACGAGGCCGTCGCGCCAGGTGGCGAACAGCTGTCCGCCGATCAGCATCCGGTTGCGGATGAAGTCCGCCGCACGCGTCGCCGAATCGACCCAGTCTGGCTCGCCGAGCACCAGGGCGGCGCGCGCCATTCCGCGGATCGCGATGCCATTCCAGGCTGTCAGGATCTTGTCGTCCTTTGCGGGTGGGACTCGCCGACTGCGCGTCTCGAACAGTTTCGCTCGCGCGCTCGATAGGAGTGTATCGGCTTCGTCGCGCGCCATCGCGAGGCGGTCGACCACCGCGTGCCACGCGTCGCTGCGATGCAGGTTCCATTTGCCTTCGAAGTTCGCCGGCTTGTCGAGCCCATATAGCGTTTCGATGACGAGATATTCATCGGCCGTCAACAGCCGTTTGATCTCGTCGCGACGCCAGACATAGAACTTGCCTTCCTCGCCTTCGGAGTCTGCATCGATGGCGCTGAAATAGCCGCCGTCGGGGTGCTGCATCTCGCGCATCAGCCACGCGGCCGTTTCGCGCACCGCACCTTCGAACAGGGGGTCCGGGCCGATCGCCAGCGCATCCGCGTAGACACCGAGCAAAGCGCCATTGTCGTACAGCATCTTTTCGAAGTGCGGGATCATCCACCGCGCATCGGTCGAGTAGCGGCAGAAGCCGCCGCCGATATGATCGTAAATGCCGCCACGCGCGATGTGGGTCAACGTGATCATCGCCATCTCGAGCGTTTCGCGATCTTTTGGGGGTGTGAATGCCCAATAGCGCAGCAACCGTTCGATCGTCGCCGGCATCGGAAACTTCGGCGCGCCGCCAAATCCGCCTTCGCGCGCGTCGTACGCAGACGCGAGTTGATCGCGCCCCAGCTTCAGCAGCACGTCGTCCTTCAGATTGCCCGGCGCGGTCTGCGGATTGAGGCCGGCGAGTACGTTGGTCAACTTGGTGCCTTGGGCAGCGAGTTCATCGTGTTGATCGCGAAACACTTGCGCCACGCGCCTCAGCAGATCGCCGAATCCGGGCAACTGATAGCGCGGTGTCTTCGGAAAATAGGTGCCGCCGAAAAACGGAATGAGCGTCTTTGGGTCGAGAAACATCGTCAGCGGCCAGCCGCCGCCTTGTTGCGTCATCAGCTGATGCGCGGTCTGGTACACCTTGTCGATGTCGGGCCGCTCTTCGCGATCGACTTTGATGTTGATGAACAGCTCGTTCATCGTTTGCGCCGTCGTTGGATCCTCGAACGACTCGTGCGCCATCACGTGGCACCAGTGGCATGCGGAATAGCCGATCGACAACAGAATGGGCTTCGCTTCGTCGCGCGCCTTCGTGAGCGCGTCGGCGCACCACGGATACCAGTCGACGGGATTGGCTGCGTGCTGTAGCAGATACGGGCTCGTTTCATCGGCCAGCCGGTTCCTGCCGGATGCCATCGTGACGCTGTCCTGCGGCGCTTGTACATCGCACATAATAGCCGATTGCCCGCGGCGCAGTTTTTGACACGGACCATGGACACCCTGAAGCTGAAACCCGCCCACGAGCGACGCGCAAAGCGCGGTCATCCATGGGTTTATTCGAACGAGATCGATGTCGCCGCAACGCCGTTGAAAGACGTCGCACCAGGCGCGACGGTACGCGTGCTCGACAGCGACGGTACGTTGATCGGGCATGGCCATGCGAGTCCGGCGAACCTCATCGCGGTGAGATTGCTCAGCCGCGAACCGGTGTTGGCCGATGATCTCATTGCGCGGCATCTCGAGCGCGCATTGCGCTGGCGCGAGCGCCTCTATCGCCGACCCTACTATCGGTGGGCATACGGCGAAGGCGACGGGTTACCGGGACTCGTTGTCGATCGCTACGGTGATGCCTGCGTCATTCAGACGTCGACGTGGGGCATGGAGGCGGCGCTTGAACAGATCGTTGCGGCGGTCGATGCGCTCGCGGCACCGGCGACTCTGATCGTCAAGAACAACAATAGTGCACGCATTGCCGAGGGTTTGCCGGCCTACGTCGATGTCCGTCGCGGCATTCCCGAGGCGCTGGTTGTCGAGGGCGACGCGAGCTTCGCGGTGCACCTGGCCGAGGGCCAGAAGACCGGTTGGTTTTTCGATCAGGCCGACAATCGCGCGCGTTTTGCGGAGATGTATCGCGATGCACGCGTGCTCGATCTGTACAGCTATGTCGGTGGCTGGGGGGTGCGCGCAGCATTGCGCGGCGCGAATCGGGTCATCTGTGTCGATTCGTCCGAAGCCGCTGTCACGGCCACTCGTTCGAATGCGCAACGTAACGGAGTGGGTAGTTCCGTATCAGCGGTTCGCGCGGATGTATCCGATTATCTGGCCGATCATAAGGAAAAGTACGATGTCGTGGTGCTGGATCCACCCGCGCTGGTTCGGCGCCGAAAGGATCTCAAAGGCGCCAGTTCCCTGTACCGACACCTCAATCGAGCCGCGATCGCATGTCTGGCGCCGGGCGGTTTGCTGGTGACGTGTTCGTGCTCCGCGCAACTCGATGCGCCAACGCATCTCGGTATCGTGCGCGCGGGCGCGCGTCAGGCGCGGCGCGACCTCGTCGTTGTCGGTCGCGGCAGTATGCCGGCGGATCATCCGGTGCATCCGCTGATCATCGAAAGCGAGTATTTGAAGTGCGTGTTTCTGCGTGCAAATTAGCGTTCCGCCGCATTCCACCACGATCCAGTTTGCCAGCCCTGCCGGAATTGAGCAGACTTCCAATAGCAATTGGTGCGGGAGATCGGCACAGTGGTGGATGCCGATGGGTTCAGGCCGAACGTCGGGATCGTGGTTGCCAACGATTTGGGCAAGGTGCTGTGGGCGCGGCGCATCGGCGGTCGTGACGCATGGCAGTTTCCACAAGGCGGCATTCAGGAACACGAGACGCCAGAGCAAGCGCTGTTCCGGGAGTTGCACGAAGAGGTGGGGCTCGACGAGCGGTGCGTAAAAATCCTCGCATGCACGTCGGGATGGTTGCGTTACCGGCTGCCGAAGCGGCTGCGCCGACACAACTCGGCGCCTGACTTCAAGGGCCAGAAGCAGAAATGGTTTCTGCTGAAGATGATCGCAGACGACAAGTGCGTTTGCGTGACGGCTTCGGGAAAGCCGGAGTTCGATGACTGGCGTTGGGTGAGCTATTGGTACCCTGTCAGTCAAGTGGTTGAATTCAAGCGCGATGTCTACCGCCAGGCGTTGAAGGAACTCGCACCCAGATTGGTCGTAGCCGCTCGCCGCTAAAGGACACGCGCCTCCATGCTCGAAACCCTGCGCAGCATCGTTCAGGACGTCAATTCGGCGCCGACGTTCGGTCATGCGCTGGACGTCATCGTGTCGCGCGTGCGCGCGGCGATGGGCACCGAAGTCTGCTCGATCTATCTCGCGGACCCGGCCCGCGATCGCTACCTGTTCTGCGCGACCGAGGGTCTCAACAAGGACGCGATCGGTCATCTGTACCTCGAAAACGGCCAGGGCCTCGTCGCGCTCGTGGGCAGCCGCGCCGAACCGATCAACCTCGAAGATGCGACGCGCCACCCGAGCTTCCACTACCTGCCCGAGATCGGCGAGGAGCCGTTTCATGCCTTCCTCGGTGTACCGATCATTCAGCAGCGGCGGGTGCTCGGCGTGCTCGTCGTTCAACAACGCGATCGGCGCCGCTTCGATGAGAGCGAAGAAGCGTTCCTCGTCACGCTGTCGGCGCAGTTGGCCGGCGTCATCGCGCACGCCGAAGCAACCGGCGACGTTGCGCACCTCGGGGAAGGCCCGGCGGAACGGCAGGATGCACGATTCATCGGAGTGCCGGGCGCTCCCGGCATTTGCGTGGGTACCGCCGTCGTCATTCACCCGAAGGCGATCCTGGAGAGTGTGCCGGACCGCGACGCGGAGGATGTGACCGTCGAACTGATGCTGTTCGACCGCGCGATCACCGAAGTGCGCGACGATATCCAGAGCATTCGCAGACAGCTCGCGCAGACGTTGCCGCCGGAGGAACTCGCGCTGTTCGATGCATATCTGCACATGCTCGACGATGCGGCGTTCGCCGGCGACGTGCGCAACCGCATTCGCAATGGACAGTGGGCGCAGGGTGCGTTGCGTCAGGTGATCATGGAACACGTCCGTGCATTCGACAGCATGGAAGATTCGTATCTGTCCGAGCGTGGCGCCGACGTCAAAGAACTCGGCCAGCGGGTACTCGCGTACATGCAGGATCTACGGCAGAAGAAAGTGCATTTCCCCGATGCGACGATTCTGATCGGCGAGGAAGTGACGCCGGCGATGATCGCGGAAATACCGCCGGAAAAACTCAAAGGGGTGGTGTCGCAGCGCGGCTCGGGTAACTCGCACGTGGCGATCTTTGCGCGTTCGCTTGGCATTCCGGCGGTCATGGGTGCGCTCGATCTACCGTTGTTCGGCGTCGATGGTCGGCCGCTGATCGTCGATGGGTTCCTCGGCCACCTATTCGTCAATCCGTCGACCCACCTGACGAACCACTATCAGGACCTGATGGAGGAAGAGCGTGAGTTCTCGGAAGAACTCAAAGAGCTCAAGGATGCACCGAGCGTGACCCGCGACGGTCGGCGCGTGCAGTTGTGGGTGAATATCGGTCTGAGCAGCGACCTTTCTCGGTCGTTGGATCGCGGTGCGGAAGGCATAGGTCTGTTCCGCACTGAAATGCCATTCATGACGCTCGACCGGTTCCCAACGGAAGAGGAACAGCGCGTCATCTATCGGGAGCTCATGGAAGCGTTCTCCCCACACCCGGTCACGATGCGCACGCTCGACATTGGTGGCGACAAGGCGTTGTCGTATTTTCCGATTCACGAAGACAATCCGTTCCTCGGCTGGCGCGGCATCCGCATCACGCTCGATCATCCGGAGATTTTCCTCGCCCAGGTGCGCGCGATGATCAAATCGAGCGCCGGGCTCAGCAATCGTCTGCGCATCATGTTGCCGATGATCTCGAACCTGAAGGAAGTCATCGAGGCGAAGAGCCTGATCCAACGCGCCCACGCAGAGGTCGTAGAGGAAGGCATTGGTGTCCGGATGCCGGAGATCGGGGTGATGATCGAAGTCCCGGCGGCCGTCTATCAGGCGCGACTACTCGCAAAGCAGGTGGATTTTCTCGCAGTCGGCTCGAATGACCTGACCCAGTACATGCTCGCGGTCGACCGCAACAATCCACGCGTGGCGCCGCTCTACCGCGACCTGCATCCGGCTGTTCTGCACGCGCTGCGCGAGGTCGCGACGGCGGCACACAGTGAAGGCAAAGTCGTTGGCATCTGCGGCGAATTGGCCGGTACACCAACTGGCGCGGTGTTGTGTCTGGCAATGGGCTTCGATGTGCTGTCTATGAACTCGACCAACCTGCCGCGCGTGAAGTGGGTCATCCGCAACATCTCGATGATGCAGGCGCGGCGCTGGCTCGTCAGCGTATTGCGCATGAGCCAGGTGGAAGAAATCGAGGAATTCATGCGTGAGGCGTTGATCGAAGCGGGACTCGGCCGCGTCGTACCGAGCTACGACGGCACGCCGGCGGCCTGAGGGTCAGAGCCCTCGCAGGTTCGGCCGTGGTTCCGACCACTGCAATGCTCTGATCCCTATCGCAGCGCCAACGTGTGATCGACCCTTTGCAGGGGCACCCCTTGCGGTCCGAACGTCTGCTCGCTGAACCGTACCTGCGTCGTGGTGATCGTCACCGCGGTACTCGCGCGTGTTCCATATTCGTCGCCGCGAATGAACAGCGGCGCCACGCGGCGCTCGAACTCTATCTCGTTGCCGCGCTGCGGGAGTGCCTCATCGCCCGGTACGCTGTCGTCGGCGAGCAGCCCAATGAGATCGTCGGCCGAGTAATCGCCGTCGTTCACCAGATTGCTCAGCGCGCGCGTGCCGCGTGTAACTTTGGGCCATGCGTCACCGTCCAGGTGCGTATTGGCGAGCCCGTGCACGCCACTCGACAGCGCGCGCGGGCCGGCGTTGCGATTCGACGTGTACATCAACTCGTTGCCGTCCCACAGCAGCAGGCTGAAGCCGCGGTAGCGTTCGTTGTCGACGGCTTGCGCGTAAGCGCGGGCGCTTGCGTCGCCGCGCAGGAAATTCGCCGTCAGATCGCCGCGCGTGCCCGGTGGTATCGGACCTTCGGGCGTTTCGGAGAAATTCGTCACCGCGGCGAAGCGGCCGCTGGCGGAGACGCCGAGCCAGGTGCCGCGCGCGGTGAGATCGCGCCCGGCCAACACCTGCGGCGCGTCGGACCAGCGATGTGCCAACGCCGCCGGACGTGCGTAGAATTCGTCGCGGTTCGCCGCGACGATCAGCGGCGTGTCGGCACGCACCCTGTAGGCGAACAAAATCAGGCACATGCCCGAGCAGTGTTTGAAAGAGAGGTCGGCAGTGTAGCAGACCGACTTCTTCACCTGCTGGCAACGGAGCACCATGCACTATCCTCACATCGATCCCGTCATCGTCGGCTTCGGACCCGTGGCAATCCGTTGGTACGGCCTCGCCTATCTGACCGGGTTCGTGCTCGCGTGGTGGCTCGGCAACAAACGCGCGCGCAGTCTGCACAGCGACTGGACGCCGCAGCAGGTATCCGACGTCGTGTTCTACGGCGCACTCGGCGCGGTGCTCGGCGGGCGCATCGGTTATGTAATCTTCTATGGCTTCAAACAGTTCATGGCCGATCCGGCGTGGTTGCTGCGCATCTGGGACGGCGGCATGTCGTTCCACGGGGGGTTGATCGGTGTGATGGTGGCATTCGTGCTGTTTGCCCGCGCGACCCATCGGACGTTTTTTCAGGTGAGCGACTTCGTAGCGCCATTGGTGTCGCCCGGACTCGGTTTCGGCCGTCTCGGCAACTTCGCCAACACGGAGCTGCCGGGTCGCATGACCGACTCCGCACTCGGTATCGTCTATCCGTGTCACGCTGATGCGATCCGCGCGATGAACCCGCTGTGCACCGGCCAATGGGAAGACTTCGCGCGCTATCCGTCGCCGCTGTTTCAGGCCTTCGCGGAAGGTATCGTACTGTTCGCGATCGTCTGGCTGTATTCAGCCAGGCCTCGTCCGACGGCCGCTGTATCGGGTGTGTTTCTGGTCGCCTACGGCGTCCTGCGCGTGATTACCGAATTCTTTCGTGAGCCGGACGTGCAACTCGGCTTCATCGCGCTGAACTGGCTCACGATGGGCCAGCTGTTGTCGATCCTGATGATTCTGTTTGGTATCGTCCTGCTGGCTCTCGCCTATCGGAAAAGGCCTGCATGAAGCAATACCTCGATCTGATGCGGCGCATCCGAACGCACGGCGTAGCCCGTGACGATCGCACCGGTACCGGGACGCTGAGCGTATTCGGCCACCAGATGCGCTTCGATCTGGGCGCGGGGTTTCCGTTGGTTACGACTAAGAAGATGTTCCTGAAGGGCATCATCCACGAATTGCTGTGGTTCGTTGCGGGCAGTACCAATGTGCAGTATCTGCAGGATCATGGCGTGCACATCTGGGACGATTGGGCAGACGATCAGGGCGATCTCGGGCCGGTATACGGATCGCAGTGGCGTTCGTGGCCGGCGCCCGACGGCAGCACGATCGATCAGATCGGTCGTGTCATCAACGACATCAAGACCAATCCGAATTCGCGCCGGCTGATCGTCTCCGCGTGGAATGTGGCCGAAGTCGATCGGATGGCATTGCCGCCGTGCCACATGCTGTTCCAGTTCTACGTTGCCGACGGCCGCCTGTCGTGTCAGCTGTACCAGCGCAGTGCCGACGTGTTCCTCGGCGTGCCGTTCAATATCGCCTCCTATGCTTTGTTGACGATGATGATTGCCCAGGTCACGGGGTTGAAGCCAGGTGAGTTCATTCACACGCTGGGCGATGCGCACCTGTACATGAATCACCTCGAGCAGGCTGACGAGCAACTGACACGCGCGCCGCTGCCGTTGCCGCGGATGGAACTGGATCCCGACGTGCACGACATCCTCGGTTTCAAGTACGAGGACTTCACGTTGCGCGGCTACAAGAGCCTTCCTGCGATCAAAGCGCCGATTGCAGTCTGAATATGCGGCTGTCGTTGATCTGGGCGATGACACGCAATCGCGTGATCGGCCGCAACAACGCGTTGCCGTGGCGTCTGCCCGACGAGATGCGCCATTTCATGCGTACCACGATCGGCAAGCCGGTGATCATGGGACGCAGGCAATTCGAATCGATGGGCAAGCCGCTGCCGAAACGGGAGAACATCGTGCTGTCGCGGAACAGCGGATTTTCGCCCGACGGCACTGTCGTGGTGTCCACGCTGAATGATGCGATCAACCGCGCTCGCAACGTCTGTGGCGACAGCGGTGAGGCAATGGTGATCGGCGGCGCCCAGATCTATGCACTCGCGCTGCCACGCGCTGACCGCCTCTATTGCACGTTGATCGATGCGGAACTCGACGGTGATACCTGGTTCCCCGAGTTCGACGAGTCGCGCTGGCGTGAAGTCAGCCGGGAGACCCACGACGCCGACGTCCGGCATGCCTACGCATACACGATGCGCGTGCTTGAGAGATGAAACGGTCAGTGTGCTTTGCGGAAAGGCACTCTGACCTTTCATCTCTCTAGGCGTCGATCCGCTCGCGCCAATGCGCCATGGGTATGTCGGTGTCGAACGGCAGTTGGGTGGCCGCGATCAAAGCCATTGCGTCGACGTCGACGACGATTTGCAGATTCGTGAGCCGGCCCTGCGTCTGCACCGCGTGCCACTCGGCGGCGGCGCGGGTGAGATCACAGCTGGATCTTTGGCGGTCATGTGCGTAACGCGCCACCACGGCGTCGTCGAGCAACGAGGTGCGAAATGTTCTACGCTCGAAGCCTCGGCCCGTCCAGGCGAGCATTTCAATCAGATAAGCCTGAGCACAGGTGCGACATCGAGCGATCGCATCGGTGAATCCGGATTGGCCATCGAGCACGATCTCGATCGAAAAAGGCAAGGGACCGGGTGCGGCGTCGAGCAGGTGCGTGCACGCCGTGTTATCGCGCGCCGGTTTGGCCAATGCGCTTGCCTCGGTCGAAAAGAGCCCATAGCTTAGCGCTTCCGATATGCAGGTGACGATGCAGTTGCTACAACACGATCCGCTCGAGTCGATGCGTTGAAGCCGGTTCGTCTCGCCATCTGCGTCAACCCGATGTCGGGCCGCGACGTGCGCCGACTCGCGGCGCGCGCGACGAACATGACCCACGAAGCCAAACGCGACACCGTTGCCCGCGTTGCCGCAGGCGCCGATGCGGTGGGTGTCACCGACATCTATGTCGCGCGTGAACCATTTCGAATTGCGACGCTCGCTCTGCAGCACATGAATCTGCGCGCGCGCGTGCACGTGGTAGAGCACCCACTCGCAAACGACGCCAGCGATACCGAGGCCGCGATCGCTGCGTATCTGAAAGCTGGCTGCGACACCGTTGTCAGTCTCGGCGGCGACGGCACCAATCGTGCTATCACGCGCGCCGCACCGAATATCAATCTGGTGCCGCTATCGACCGGCACCAACAATGTATTTCCGCAACTGCTCGAGCCGACGATCGGCGGCATGGTTGCCGGACTCGCTGCGGCGCAGCGATTGCCACGCGATCGTCTGGCACGCCGCTCCAAAGTGTTGCGCGTGCACTTCGCCAACGGCACCACGGACGTCGGCTTGATCGATGCGGCGCTGCTGCGGGACGACTTCGTTGGCAATCTGTTGCCGTACGATGCGCTGCGCCTGCAACGGATTCTCCTGACGCGCGCCGAACCCGATTCGGTCGGTATGTCGCCGATTGGCGGCTTCATCGATCCGATAGACGCTGCCCAGGATTGCGGCCTGCTGCTCGAAATGGGTCCGGGCCGCGCGTTCGCCGCACCCCTGTCGCCCGGAATGTTTCGCGAGGTGTCGGTTGCCAGCCACACGCGGATTCCACTCGGCATGCCGGTGGTGTTTGCCGAGCCCGGCGTGCTGGCGCTCGATGGCGATCGGGATCACAAGCTCACTGCCGGTTCGGGCGCGCAGATCTCGATCGAACGAGACGGTCCGTGGGTATTCGACGTCGCCGCTTCGATGCGTCATGCGGTGCGCCACGGTATGATCGGTTAGCAACGCGCTGACACCCAACGAGATTGCTGATGATCATCAAACCCCGCATTCGAGGCTTCATCTGCACGACCGCACATCCGAAAGGCTGTGCCGCGTACGTCGACGAGCAGATTGCAAGCGTGAAGGCACGCGGCGCGATCGCCAACGGGCCGCAAAGGGCGCTGGTGATCGGCGCGTCGGGTGGTTATGGACTGGCCTCACGCATTGTCGCGGCGTTCGGTTCGCACGCGGCGACGCTCGGGGTCTCATTCGAAAAGGCGCCGGAGGCAAATCGGACCGCGACGGCCGGCTGGTACAACAATCGCGCGTTCGAGGCGCGTGCGCACGCGGCGGGACTGTATGCGCAAACCCTCGATGGTGATGCGTTCTCAGATCCGATGAAGGCACAGGTCATCGAGCGCGTCAAAGACGATCTGGGGCAGATCGACCTGCTCGTCTACAGCATTGCATCGCCAGTGCGACAACATCCGCGCAGCGGCGTGTTGTATCGCTCGGCGATCAAACCGATCGGCGATGTCTATCACGTCAAAACGCTCAACGTCGATCGTGGGGCCGTGCATGAGATCGACCTGGAGCCCGCGACGCCGGACGAGATCACTGCAACTGTCGCGGTCATGGGCGGCGAAGATTGGGAATTCTGGATCGAGGCATTGCAGGCGGCGGGCGTTCTGGCGCCCCGATTCCGCACCTTGTCGTACACGTACATCGGCAGCGAACTCACCTGGCCGATCTACTGGCACGCAACACTGGGCAAGGCTAAGGAAGATCTCGATCGCGCAGCGCGCGCCATCACGCAGCGGTTGTCGGCGTTGAACGGCGAAGCACGGGTCGCAGTACTCAAAGCGATCGTCAGCCAGGCGAGTTCGGCGATCCCGGTGGTGCCGCTGTATGCGTCGCTTTTGTTTCGTGTGATGAAAGACGCCGGTGTGCACGAAACCTGCATCGAGCACATCGATCGGTTGTTTCGTACACAACTCTACGCTTCGACATCGCCACGACTGGACGATGCAGCACGGATTCGCATGGACGAGGTCGAGCTGAGCGATGCGATTCAGGCCGAGGTGAAGCAGCGTTGGCCGATCGTCACCACCGAAAATCTCGGCACATTGGCCGATCTCGAAGGGTTTCGGTCGGATTTCCTGCGAATTTTCGGCTTTGGTTTATCGGGTGTCGACTACGACGAGGACCTCGATCCGGCCTTGACGGCGCTGTAAGCCCGAGCGCACGCGCGTTCCGGCGCCGTCCGCTGCGCGCGCGCCACGGGTTCGGCGACACTCCCCCGCATGACACGGCATGTGGGTCTCAATCAGCGGGTCCAACGGTTTCGATATGCCGCATACGCATGGCTCGCGCTTCTGATGACATTGCTTGCTCGTGATGCGGTTCCGTCCGAGCCGGCATGGGCGGGCGCGTTACTGCTGCCTGCGATTCCATGGCTGTTGACGTTCGCGAACCGATCTCGCGTCGCCGCGGACGACATCGAAAACGTCGTCACCCCGTTGCTGATTACCGTGCTCGCGCTGCCGTTGCTGCCCGGCGCGGCCGTGATCGGTGCGTTACTGACGGGTACGGTCGCGCAACATGGCTGGCGCGGTCTACCACGCTGCACGGTGCGCGTCATCGCTGGTGGGTGCGCGGGCGCGTTGCTGGCGCCGCAGATCAGCTATGAATCGAGTCGGCTGGTCGATGGCCTATGCCTTGCGTTCATGGTGCTGTACACAACGCCACTCTGCGCGATGGGTTACGAGGAAACGATGCGCATGCACGGCACCCGGGAGCGATTGCGCGTGGTGTCGGTGGACCTGCAGCGGCAGCGCGATCGATTGTCGCGATACGTGGCCGAGCCGGTTGCAACGCGCGTAGAGCGTTCGGAACACTCGAGCGTCCACAAGGCGCCGCTCGAGCGTCGTTGGCTGACTGTTGCGTTTGTCGACATGACGGATTTCACCGCACTCACTCAGCGCCTCGAACCTGAGGACCTGACAATGCTGCTAAATGAGTTCTTCGCAACCTTGTCGGCATTGGCGGCACGTTATCAGGGCAACGTTCACAAGTTCCTCGGCGATGGCGCGCTGATTAGTTTCGGTGAGTCGCGTCGCGAGCAACGCCGGGACGACGCGCTGGCCTGTGTCGAGATGCTTGGGCAACTGGCCTGGCTTGTCGGGCGACTGAACGCGGCCGCGCGAAAGCGCGGCGTTTCCTCGGTGTTGGCGGTCCGTGCGGGTGTGGCGTCGGGCTATTGCACGGTCGGTGACTTCGGTACCGATGATCGCATCGAATACACGATGATCGGCGCGCCCGTGAATCTCGCCAGCCGGCTGGAAGGTCTTGCCGCACCCGGCGAGATATGGGCTTCGCAAGCAACGTGCGACCTGGTCGGTGCCGAATCGTTCGACGCGCTCGGTGACTTCGAAGTGAAGGGATTCGATGCGCCGGTGCATGCGTTTCGATTGAGCGTGACGCGTTCGGTTGACGCGGGCAGGGCGGCTATCTAAGGTGCGGCGGACTTCCTTTTGACGCCAATTCATGTCGGACTTCATGTCGGATGGTGCGCGTAGAGACAGCGTCTTTCTAAAGGCGTGCCGTGGCGAGGCCGTGCCGCATACGCCGATCTGGCTGAATCGCCAGGCCGGCCGCTACATGCGCGAATACCACGACGTCAAAGGCACACTGTCGAGTCTCGAATTCTTCAAGACACCGGATCTCGCGGCGCGCGTGACACTCGATGCGCAAAGGATCCTCGGTGTCGATGCGGCGATCATGTTCGCCGATCTGCTGCCGGTGCTCGAACCGATGGGCATGCAGTTGAGTTATGAGCCCGGTACCGGTCCGGTGTTCGCCAATCCGGTGCGGAGTGCGAAGGACGTTTCGCGACTCGCATATGTACCGGCCGAAGAGGGTACCCCGTACATACGCGAAACGATTAGACGGATTCTCGAAGACCTGCCCACATCAGCCGCATTGATCGGCTTTGCCGGCGCGCCGTTCACACTCGCCTCGTATGCGATCGAGGGTCGTGGTTCGCGCAACTACATTTCGGTCAAGAAGATGATGTATTGCGCGCCGCAACTGTGGGACGTATTGATGACGAAGCTGGTGCAGACGCTCACCGACTATGTGACGTTGCAGATCGACGCCGGAGTCGACGCAGTGCAGTTGTTCGACTCCTGGGTGGGCTGCCTATCGGTCGCCGATTACCGGCGCTATGTCGCGCCGTACAGCGCTTTGCTGATCGAACGGATCACGGGACGCGTGCCGATCATCTATTTCGGCACCGGCAATTCGCATCTCGTCGATGACATGTATGCGGCGGGTCCAGACGTGATGGCGCTCGACTGGCGTACGCCGCTGCGGGCAACGTGGGATCGACTCGGCTCTGCGTCTGTGCAGGGCAATCTCGACCCGATCGTGTTGTGCGCCGATCGCGAATCGGTCGCTGCGCAGTCTCAGGCCATTCTCGATGAAGTGAACGGGCGCAACGGGCACATCTTCAATCTCGGCCACGGCATCGTGCCCGAGACGCCGGTCGACAATGTCAAATACCTCGTCGACTACGTGCACGAACATTCGGCGCGCGGTTGATGCTTCCATTGCCGCGTTGGCTGATCGTCGTCGGCTTCTGGGTGCCGTTCGTGTTTACCACGTATGCAGCCTTTGCGCCGCATGGCGTTCCAATGCCGTTTCAGGTCAGCGACATCGTGCTGCACGCGTCGGCGTTCGCGTATCTGACGGCCGCGTTGTGGTTCGCGCATCACGCGGGCGACAGGGGCTGGAAGCCCGCGGTGTGGATGATGGCCTATGGCATCGCAATCGAACTGATTCAATCGCTGGAACCGACCCGCGATGCAGAGTTCAAGGATCTGGTGGTCGACGCGATCGGCATTGCGCTGGGACTGGCCACCTACCGGTGGGTGGTGGTTCGGTTGTTCTCCCGCAAGCAGGATCAGCCGAGCAGTCAGAGTCACTCTGACCCTCTTCTGGCGTCTAGCCGTCCGTCACCGCCCCCAAGCTCGCAGAGCTGACGAGCTTCGCATACTTCGCCAGTGCGCCACGGTCGGCGTATGGTGCCGGGGCGCGCCAACGGGCGCGCCGCGCCGCGAGTGCGGCATCCGTTACATCGAGCGTGATCGTGCGTGTCTGCGCATCGACAGTGATGCGGTCGCCGTCTTCCACCAGCGCGATCGGTCCGCCGACAAACGCTTCCGGGGTGATGTGACCGATGACGAATCCATGCGAGCCGCCGGAGAAGCGTCCGTCGGTGATCAAAGCCACGTCGCCGGATAAGCCGCGGCCGCTGATCGCGCTCGTTGGCGACAGCATCTCGCGCATGCCCGGTCCGCCTTTGGGACCTTCATAGCGAACGACGATGACGTCGCCCTTGCCGACCTTACCGTCGATGATCGCCTGCATCGCGGCTTCCTCGCCGTGAAATGCGCGCGCGCTGCCGGTGAATGTCAGCCCCTCGTTGCCGGTGATCTTCGCGACAGCGCCTTCGGGGGCGAGGTTGCCGTACAGCACGACCAGATGGCTGTCCGATTTTATCGGGTTCGACAAAGGTCGTACGACCTGCTGGTCGTCGGGATACGGCCGCACCTTTGCAAGGTTGTTGGCGAGCGTGTGGCCAGTGACGGTCATGCAGTCGCCGTGCAGCAGGCCCGCGTCGAGCAGCATTTTCATCAATGGCTGAATGCCGCCGATCGCGACCAGCTCGGACATCGAATAGCGTCCGGCGGGCCGCATATCCGCCAGCACCGGAACCCGCGCACCGACGCGGGTGAAGTCATCGAGCCCCAGCGGTATGCGCGCGGCGTGCGCAATGGCGATCAGGTGCAACACCGCGTTGGTCGATCCTTCCAGCGCGATGACGGTGGTGATCGCGTTCTCGAACGCTTCGTGCGACAGAATGTCCGACGGCTTGATGCCGCGTTCGAGCAGATTCAGAACTGCGGCGCCGGCGTTGTAAGAATCGCGCCGCTTGTTGTCCGAAACGGCCTCTTGCGCAGAGCTGTTCGGCAAAGAAAGTCCCAAAGCCTCGATCGCGGACGCCATCGTGTTCGCGGTGTACATGCCGCCGCACGAACCCGGCCCAGGAATCGCGGTCGCTTCGACCTCTTTCAACTGAGCGTCGGAGATCGTGTTCGCCGATCGCGCGCCGACCGCTTCGAATACCGAGATGATGTCGCGGCGCTCGCGGCCCATTTGAATCGAGCCGCCGTAAACGAACACGCTCGGCCGGTCGAGGCGCGCCATTGCCATCGCGCACCCCGGCATGTTCTTGTCGCAGCCGCCGAGCGCGACGAAGCCGTCGAAACCTTCAGCGCCGACCACCGTCTCGATCGAGTCGGCGATCAACTCTCGCGACACCATCGAATAGCGCATGCCCGGCGAACCCATCGAGATACCGTCGGACACCGTGATGGTGTTGAAGATCACCGCCTTGCCGCCAGCTTCGTCGGCTCCCATCGCCGCCGCGTCGGCAAGTGCGTTGATGTGCATGTTGCACGGCGTCAGGCTGCTGCCGGTGGACGCGATACCGATCTGCGGTTTGGTGAAATCCGCATCGGTGAAGCCGACCGCGCGCAACATGGCGCGCGCGGGTGCGTTGGTCAGACCGTCGACGACGATCGATGAATGACGACGTTTGTCAGTGGCCATGGCTACCTCTTACTTGTGCATGCGCGTGCAAAAACAGGTGGATCGGCGTCAGGCTGAATTCTTCAGTGTCTTTTCCATCACCGCCGAGTTGCGTTGGTTGTTGTACATCGCTTTGCGCGGCGCCGGCAGCGCATCGATCGATGCGTCGACGAACCCCTGCTCTTTGAACCAGTCGCGCGTCTGGGTCGTCAGCAGGAACAACCGTTCCAGGCCGAGCCGGCGTGCCTCGGCTTCGATCTTGCGCACCAGTGAGGCGCCGTGCTTGCCGGTGTCGTCGCGGTAACTGGGATGCGTCGCAAGACACGCCAGCTCGCCGATCGCCAGATCTTCGAACGGGTACAGCGCGCAGCAGCCGATGATGCTGCCGTCGAGTTCCGCGACGAAGAACCGGTCGATCTCGCGTTCGAGACGGTCGCGCGCGCGCCGCACCAGCGCGCCCGATTGTTCCAGCGGTCGGATCAGTTCGACGATGCCGCCAACGTCCTCGACCGTCGCGCGGCGGATGTGCTGGACGCCGTCATCGGTGATCTGCGTGCCACGACCGGCTGCGGTGTACAACTCCTGCAACAGCGCGCCGTCGTCGCGATAGCCGATCAGGTGGGTGCGTGGCACACCGGCGCGGCAGCCGCGCAACAATTCGCTCAGCCGCAACCGCGTCGTCGCATCGAATGCGGTTCCATCGGCGAGCATCGCTTCGAGCTCGTCGGGTGACAGGTCCGACTGCGCGTTGCCGTCGCCGTCCGTCACCACAGGGATGTCGTCGAAGATTATCAATTTGTCGGCGCCGAGCGCGATTGCCACGTCGGCGGCGAGTTCTTCGCTCGACAGATTGAATGGCGACCCCGACGGCGAGTAGCCGAGCGGCGACAGCAACACGATGCAGCGCTCGTCGAGCAGTTGGTGAATGCGCTCGCTGTGAATTCGCCTGACGCGGCCGGTGAACAGGTGATCAATGCCGTCGATCACGCCGAACGGTCGCGCGGTGACGAGGTTGCCCGACAGCACGTGAATCTTGGTGTTGTGCAACGGTGTATTCGGCAAACCCATCGAGAACAGGCCTTCGATGCGCATGCGCACCCGCGCGACCGCACCGGCGACCTGCTCGATGGTGGCCTGATCGGTGATGCGTCGGTGCGCGTGGAAGCGCGGTTCGAGACCGGCAGCCGCCACCGCGGCGTCGATCTGTGGACGCGCGCCGTGAACCAGCACGACGCGGACCCCGAGCACCGACAGCAGCGCGAGGTCGTGCACCATGTGCGTGATATGGGTGTGCGCGATCGCATCGCCGCCGAGCAGGATGACGAACGTCTTGTCGCGGTGTGCACTGATGTACGGGGTCGAATCGCGAAACCAGC
This sequence comes from uncultured Gammaproteobacteria bacterium, assembly GCA_963812255.1. Classification (GTDB taxonomy): domain Bacteria; phylum Pseudomonadota; class Gammaproteobacteria; order Pseudomonadales; family Azotimanducaceae; genus DATJGR01. The sequence goes on from CAWEUM010000005.1 coordinate 2,210,333, forward strand.
GCGCGTATTGGGTCGAGTCGATCATCGGCTAGGCGTGTACGCAGACTTCTGCAATCAACCGCGTCAGTACGTCGACTGCGGGTTGGATACGATCGGTGGCCACATATTCGTCGGGCTGATGCGCCTGGTCGATGCTGCCCGGTCCGAAGATCACGGTCTCCATGCCGAGCGCCTGCAGGAACGGACCTTCGGTACCGAATGCCACGGTTCCGGCCGATACACCCGACAGGCGTTCCAGGGTGCGCACCAGCGTGCCGTCGCTGGGCGTTTCGAACGGCGCCACCGGCGGCGACACGGGCCGCATCGTGATCGTGGTGCCGTGCGCTTCGGCCGAACGCGCCAGACGCGTTTCGAGCGCCGCCAGCGTGGCACTGGTATCCATGCCGGGTAGCAGGCGCAGATCGATCTGCAGGTTGGCGTGATCGCAAATGCGGTTCGGGTTGTCTCCGGCGGTCAGGCAGCCGAGGTTCAAGGTCGGCACGGACACGACGAACGCCGTGTTGCGATGCGCCGCGGCGAGTTGCGCGCGAAACGTCAACAGCTCGCCCATCACACAGTGCATCGCATCGAGCGCATTGTGGCCGAGATCCGGATCCGAAGAATGCCCCGAAGACCCCTGCAGCGAGATCGACAACATCGAAAAGCCTTTGTGGGCGAACACCGGCCGGAAATCGGTCGGTTCGCCGATCACCGCATAGCGCGCCTTCGGAATATCGGCAGCTTCCAGACATCGCGCACCGGCCATCGAGGTCTCTTCGTCGGACGTCGCAACGATGGTCAGTGGCGCAGTCAGATCGGATGCGGCGAACTGACGGGCGGCCTCGATGGCGATCGGGAAGAAGCCCTTCATGTCGCAGGTACCGAGACCGTACAACCGGTCGTCCCGTTCGGTCAGCGTGAAAGGACTCTGCGACCATTGCGTGTCGTCGAATGGAACAGTATCGGTGTGTCCGGCGAGCACCAGCCCGCCGCTGCCAGGCCCCAGTGTCGCGATCAGATTCGCCTTGCCAGGCGCGTTCGGCAGCGGGTGCACGGTGGTTTTGAAACCGAGCGAGTCCAACCAGCCGGCGAGTTGATTGATCACTCCAAGGTTGCTCTGGTCGAGCGCCGCGCTGGTGCAGCTGACGGATGGCGTTTCGATCAGCGATTGCAACATTTCGAGGAGCTTCGGCGCTTGCATGTCGGCGTTCACAGGCTATCCGGCGCATCATGCCCGGTTTCGTGAAGGCGGTCTAATATTGCCGGGGAGCGGTTGAAAACGCGCAACTCATGCCGTTAACTGCGGTGAGTCAGCCGATCGCGCACAGGAATGCCATGGCGGCCATCGAGTCCCCGCTCAAGGAACGTCTCACCCCGGAACGACTTCTGGATTTGCGCGGCGTACTGGACGATCTGGTACGCGCCAACATCGTCACGCAGCGCGACGCCGAAGACATCCTGATTGCCCCGCGTACGCAGAAACAGTTGCACATGCATCCGCTCGAAGTCATTGCCGAGCGGGAACTCGACGATCTGCGCCGCCCGGGTAGGAAGCTCGACCTCGAAGAGTTGACGCACTGGTTGTGTGAAATGTCCGGCCAGCCGTATTACCGCATCGACCCGTTGCAGGTGAACGTCAACAAGACGACCGAAGTGATGTCGTACGCGTTCGCGCAGCGACATAACATTCTCGCGGTCGAAGTGCGTGAAGAAGACATCGTCGTTGCCAGCACGCAACCGTTCATGGCGGCGTGGGAAGGCATGCTGAGCCAGACATTGCGCGGCCGACGCATCCAGCGGGTGGTGACGAATCCGCAGGATCTCACGCGCTACATGCTCGAGTTCTACACGATGGCGCGGTCGGTCGCGAAAGCTTCCGACGCGGGTCTGGAAGTGTCCAGCATCACGAACTTCGAGCAGATGCTCGAACTTGGCCAGCTGAAGTCACCCGATGCGAATGATGCGCACATCGTCAACATCGTGGACTGGCTGCTGCAGTACGCGTTCGACCAGCGCGCCAGCGACATTCACATCGAGCCGCGACGTGAGAAAGGTCACGTGCGGTTTCGCATCGACGGCGTGATGCACCACGTCTACGAGTTGCCCGCGGCAGTGAATGCGGCGGTAACGAGCCGACTGAAGATCCTCGGCCGAATGGATGTTGCAGAAAAGCGCCGGCCGCAGGACGGCCGCGTGAAAACCAAGAGTCAGGACGGCGAGGAGATCGAGCTGCGGCTGTCGACGCTGCCGACAGCGTTCGGTGAAAAGATGGTGCTGCGGATCTTCGACCCCGACGTGCTGCTGCGCAGTTTTGCCGAACTCGGGCTCGGCGGTGACGACAATCAACGTTGGCAGACGATGGTGGGCGCCAGCAATGGCATCGTACTGGTCACCGGACCGACCGGTTCGGGCAAGACCACCACGCTGTATTCGACGTTGAAGCAACTGGCGACGCCGCAGGTCAACGTCTGCACGATCGAAGATCCGATCGAAATGGTCGAACCCTCGTTCAACCAGATGCAGGTGCAGCACAACATCCAGTTGTCGTTTGCCTCCGGCGTGCGCTCGCTGTTGCGGCAGGACCCCGACATCATCATGGTCGGTGAGATTCGCGACCTCGAAACCGCGGAGATGGCGATTCAGGCCGCGCTGACGGGACATCTGGTGATCTCGACCTTGCACACCAACGATGCACCGAGCGCCGTCACCCGATTGATCGACCTTGGTGTGCCGCCGTATCTGATCAAGGCGACCGTGATCGGCGTGATGGCGCAACGGCTGGTGCGCACACTGTGCCGACACTGCAAGCAGCCCGAAGACGTCGATGTCGATGCGTGGAACCTGCTGACCAGACCGTTCAAGGCGCGCCCACCGCAGCAATTCATGAAGCCCGTTGGCTGTCTCGAATGTCGGGATACGGGCTATCAGGGCCGGATGGGTGTGTACGAGATCATGCTGTTGACTGCGGCACTGCGTGAATTGATTCGAGACGATTCCGACATGGACACACTGCGGCGGCAAGGCATCAAGGACGGCATGCGCACCTTGCGGTTGTCCGGCGCGCAGAAAGTCGGCGCCGGGCTGACCACAATCGCGGAGGTGCTCAGAGTCACGCCATCCAGCCAAGATCTCGGGTAGCGCGAGTCGCGCGTGTTGCGCACGACCCCCCCAGATCTTGACGTGGGCTTTCTGCCGACGCCGCTTGCCGAGGCGGCCAGCCTGGCATGGCAGCGATTGCGCGGCGTACTCGACGCGGATGGGGATGCGCGATTGCTGTCGTGGGTTGCCGCTCATCGTGATGCATCGAGCGAACTCGCCCGCACGCTGGCGCTGAGCGAATTCGCCACGGAAACCGCGGTCACCCGGCCCGACGCGTTCGTCGCGCTGCTCGAATCCGGCGCATACGAACGGTCGCCGCCGGTGGATTTCGTCGGTAGCGCGCTCGACCCGGTGACCGACGTCGACGCGCTGAAGTCGCAACTGCGGCGGCTTCGCAACGCAGCGATGCTGCACATCATCTGGCACGACTTGAACGGGCGGGCGGACGTTGCAGAGACGACGCAATCGCTGACGCGGCTCGCCGATCAGTTGATCGATGCGGCGGTCACGCGCCTGTACGCCTGGTCTGTCGCCAGAGACGGGCAGCCGATTGGTGCGGATGACGTCGAACAGCGCCTGGTTGTCATTGCGCTGGGTAAACTGGGCGCAGGCGAGCTGAATCTGTCGTCTGATGTCGATCTGATTTTCGCCTACCCCGAAGACGGGGAGACACGCACCGGTGAACGCACCAATCAGCAGTTCTTCATCCGCCTGGCGCAGCAGCTGGTGCAGGTGCTCGATGCGATCACCGTCGATGGATTCGTATTCCGGGTCGATATGCGGCTGCGACCCTATGGCGACAGCGGCGCGCTGGTACTGTCTTTCGATGCACTGGAGCGCTACTACGAAGAGCAGGGTCGCGACTGGGAGCGCTACGCGTGGATTCGAGCACGGCCGTGCGCGGGCGACGTCGCAGCGGGACGCAGACTGATCGACGACCTGAGACCGTTCGTGTTCCGTCGCTATCTCGATTTTGGCGCCATCCAGGCGCTGCGCGAGATGAAGGGCCGCATCGATGCCGAACGCAGTCGCGCGGCCATGCGCGACGATGTGAAGCTCGGGCCGGGCGGTATTCGCGAAGTGGAATTCACCGCGCAGATGCACCAGCTGATCTGGGCGGGTCGCCAGCCGGCGTTGCAATGCAGCGGCGTCGTGGAGACGTTGGAAGCGCTGGCGACACAGAGGCTGTTGCCGCGCGACCGGGCGGATCGGCTGGCGGCGGCATACCGCTTTCTGCGCAACGTCGAGCACCGCCTGCAGGCGATACGCGATGAGCAAACGCAGCGGTTGCCGGTGAGCGACCTCGATCGGGCGCGCGTCGCGGCGGGCATGGGTTTCGCCGATTTTGCGCGCTTTGTCACCGCACTCGACGTACATCGATCGCACGTCTCGGACGCGTTCCAGTCGCTGATTCAGGACGCTGAACCCCCGTCGCAGCGTTGGCGGCAACCGTGGCTGGCCGGGGATGCGGCCGCTCTCGCCGGCGAACTGGCCACGGCCGGGTTCGGCGACGCCGGGGAGTTGACCGGGCTGCTGAGGGGATTATGTACGACGCGCGATCGTCCGTGGGTTGGGGGCGAAGGACGCGCGCGGCTCGACGCATTGATTCCGAGTTTGCTCACCGAAGCCGAGAAGACCGCGCGACCCGCACTGGCACTGGCGCGACTCGTGCCGCTGCTCGAAGCGACACTGCGGCGTTCCGCCTACTATGTGCTGCTATTGGAAAATCCGGCGGCGTTGCGGCTGCTGGTCGAGATCTGCGCGGCCAGCCGCTGGCTTGCAGATGCACTGGCGCTGCATCCGGCGCTGCTGGATGAGCTGCTCGATCCGGCGTTGCTGTACACGGTTCCGGACATCGATGCGTTGCGGCTCGACCTGCGTGCCCGTCTGCGGGTTGCCGACGACGGCGAGGAGGCGCAACTCGAAGTACTGCGCACATTCAAGGAAGCGCACGAGTTCCGCGCTGCGGCATGCGAAGTACGCGGCATCCTGCCGCTGATGAACGTATCCGACTACTTGACCTTCCTCGCCGAAGTGATTCTGCAGGAGGCTTTGCAGATCGCGTGGCGGCGCACCGCGGAAACGCTGAGCGCGCCTCCTGACGCATTCGCGATCGTCGGATTCGGCAAGCTCGGTGGGCTCGAACTCGGCCCCGGATCCGATCTCGACATCGTCTTCGTCCACGACCTCGACGCGCGGCACAATCGATTTCTGCATCGCTTCGTGCGGCGCTTGTTGCACGTCCTCATGGCGCGCACCCATTCGGGCGGGTTGTACGAAATCGATACCCGGCTGCGTCCGTCGGGCCAGGCTGGCACGATGGTCAGTTCGCTGGCCGCGTTTGCCCAATATCAGAGCCGGGACGCGTGGGTGTGGGAACATCAAGCCCTCGTGCGTGCGCGCCCGGTGGCCGGTGATGCCGCTGTTCGCGCCGAGTTCGTTCGCATCCGTCGCGACATATTGTGCCGGGTACGCGACCGTGAACAGTTGCGCGCCGCGATCATCGATATGCGACGCCGCATCGCCGATTCTGCGCATGGCTTGGTCGACATCAAGCGCGAGCCGGGCGGTATCGTGGATATAGAGTTTATGGTCCAATATCTCGTACTGGCTTGGGCCGCTGAACACCCAGCGCTCGCGGATTGGACGGACAACGTCCGCATCCTCGAGGCGGCGGCGGGGGTGGGGTTGCTCGAGGCGAAGACAGCAACGGCGCTGAAAGATGCGTATCTGGCGCTACGCGCAGAGCGCCACCGTGAAGCGCTCGATATCCCCGATGACGGTCGCGCCCGTGAGATTCTCGACCGCTACGGTGTGCTGATTCGTCAGCAGTGGAACGCGCTGCTGATGCCTGATACGCCCGATACGTCAAAGGAGTAGATCGATGGCGGGTGCACCTTCATTCGCGGATCGCGATGGTTGGATCTGGATGAACGGCGAACTGGTGCCGTGGCGGGACGCGCAGGTCCATGTACTGACGCACACGCTGCACTACGGTCTCGGCGTCTTCGAGGGCGTACGCGCCTATGCCACGGAGCGTGGCGCCACGATCTTCCGCCTGCAGGACCACACGCGCCGGCTGTTCGACTCGGCGCATATTCTCGGCATGACGATCCCGTACACCCAGGCAGAGCTCAATGCTGCGCAATGCCAGGTCGTGAAAGCCAACGGGCTCGACGAGGCTTATCTGCGACCGATGTGCTTTCTGGGTTCCGAGGCGATGGGGCTGCGCGCCGAAGGTCTGTCGGTGAATGTCAGCATCGCCGCGTGGCCGTGGCCGTCGTACATGGACCCGGCTGCACGCGAGCGCGGTATCAAAGTGCGGACGTCGTCGTATACCCGGCACCACGTCAACATCACGATGTGCAAGGCGAAGGCCAACGGCAACTACATCAATTCATTGCTTGCGCTGCGCGAGGCGCTCGAAAGTGGCGCCGATGAAGCGCTGCTGCTCGACGCCGAAGGGTACGTCGCCGAAGGCAGTGGCGAGAATGTCTTCGTGGTCGAGGACGGCGTGCTGCATACGCCCGAATTGACATCGTGCCTGAACGGCATCACCCGCCGAACGTTGATGACGTTGGCCGATGAGGCCGGGCTGAAGGTTCTCGAACGGCGCATCACGCGAGACGAGGTCTACATCGCCGAAGAGGCATTCTTTACCGGTACCGCCGCGGAAGTGTTACCGATTCGCGAACTCGACGGCCGCCGCATCGGTACCGGTGGCCGCGGGCCGATTACCGCCAAGCTGCAGGCGTTGTACTTCGATCAGGTTCGCGGCAAGCGCAACGTCCACAGCCACTGGCACACACCGGTTGCCGACGGCGCTTAGCCGACGCGAGCCGCTGCGTTGCCGCGCCAATGAAGACTCTCATCGTGGCGCCGGCTTGGGTCGGCGACATGGTGATCGCCCACGGTCTGGTTCGGGCGCTGGTCGCGCGCGATCCTCTGGCGCAAATCGATATTCTGGCACCGCCAGCGACCGAGCCGCTTGCGCGCCGCATGCGGGGTGTCGGCGCGTCGATCGTGCTGCCGCTGACACATGGCGAACTCGGCTGGCGCGTGCGCCGCGGTCTGGGTCGAACCCTCGCCCGCACCGCCTATGATTGGGCGATCGTGCTGCCGAACAGTTTCAAAGCGGCTCTGGTGCCGTTCTTTGCAAAGATTCCACGGCGCACCGGCTGGCGCGGAGAATGGCGCCACGGCCTGCTCAATGACATGCGCCGCCTCGACACAACCCGGTATCCGCGCCTGATCGATCGCTTCGTTGCGCTGGCCGGCGAACCCGATGCGGCGATGCCGAAGTACGCCACGGAACCGCAACTGGCTGCGGACCCGACCCGGGCGCGTACCCTCGTGGCCAAATTGAATCTGGGCGCCGACGGCGAAGTGCTGGCGCTGTGTCCCGGCGCCGAATACGGGCCTGCCAAACGCTGGCCGAGCGCGCACTATGCGGCGGTGGCAAGGGATCACATTCGCTATGGTGGTGTTGTTTGGTTGTTTGGTGCGCGCGGTGATGCACCATGCTGCGCGGCGATCATTGCCGCACTGCCGCGCGAAGCGCGGGCGCGGGTTTTCGATCTCGCCGGTCGCACGCAACTGCTCGATGCGCTCGATCTGCTCAGCCTCGCCGCGCGTGTGGTCACGAACGATTCCGGTTTGATGCATGTCGCATGCGCGCTCGGCCGCCACGTGATCGCCGTGTTCGGTTCGTCGAGTCCCGCGTATACGCCGCCGCTGTCCAACACGGCGAAAGTGGTCCGTGACGCGCTGCCGTGCAGTCCCTGCTTTCAACGCGCATGCCCGCTCGGCCACACGGACTGCCTGAATCGTTTGATGCCGGAACGGGTGCTGGCGGAGATGGGGCGCTGATGTGATTACGTGGGATGTGAAAGCGAAGCCGTTGCGATGCGCCTGCTGCTGGTGAAATTGTCGTCGCTGGGCGATGTCGTGCATACGCTGCCGGCGCTGACCGACGCAGCGCGCGCGCGCGCTGGACTCGAGGTGCATTGGGTCATCGAAGAACAGTATCAGGCGGTTGCCGCGCTGCATCCGGCGGTGACGCGCGTGATTCCCGTGGCGCTTCGACGTTGGCGTCGCAGGTTACGGGGTGCCGGTTCGGAGATTGCGCGCAGCGTTCGTGCGCTGCGGAAATCGAGCTACGACTTGGTGTTGGATGCACAGGGCCTGATCAAGAGCGCACTGGTCGCGCGCGTGGGCCGCGGTCGTCACGTCGGACTCGACGCTGATTCGGCGCGCGAGCGACTTGCGTCGTTGGGATATCGGCGCGGCATCTGGGTCGCAAAGTCGCAGCATGCGATCGATCGGCAGCGGGCGCTGTTCGCAGCGGCGCTCGATTATGCGTTGCCGGCGTGTCCGATCGACTACGGTATTCGCCGCGATCGCATCGGCGCAGCCGGCTTGGTATTTGCGCACGGCACGACATGGGACAACAAACGCTGGCCCGAACATTTCTGGGCCGCTCTGGCGAATCGCGCATTGCGCGAAGGCGCAGCGGTCACGTTGCCGTGGGGAAATGAGCAGGAGCACGCCCGCGCGCGACGCATCGCCGCACTCGCGCCCGGCGTGGACGTCGCCGCGCGTCTCGACTCGAGCGGCATCGTCGATCTGTTGGAACGATCCGCTGCCGTCGTCAGCGTCGATTCCGGCATCGGTCATCTGGCGGTAGCGCTCGGCGCGCCGACGGTGGCACTGTTCGGGCCAACGGATGCGATGCTGACAGGCTGCCGCGGTGACTCGATCATCAATCTGTCGTCCGACTTCGAATGTTCGCCATGTCTGAAGCGACATTGCGGTTATCGCGGCGCCCCTGTGCGCATCGATTCGATCCGCATCGAGCCACCGTGCTTTTCGCATATCACGCCGGAAATAGTCTGGCAGCGGCTGCACCAGTCGATGGGTCGGACATGAGGCTCGCGTTCTGCGTGTTCAAGTACTTCCCGTTCGGCGGCATTTCGCGCGACCTCGAACGCTTTGCGCGAGAGTGTCGCGCGCGCGGTCATTCGGTACGGGTGTATGCGCTGAAATGGAACGCACCGCCGCTGGATGGCGTCGAGATCGTGATCGCGCCGGTCAAGGGGCTGGCGAACCATACCCGCTACGAACGCTTTGCACGATGGACCGCGAACCATTTGTGTTCACATCCGGTCGATCTGGTAGTCGGCATGAACAAGATGCCCGGCATCGATGTGTATTACGCCGGAGACTCGTGTTACGAGGAAAAATCGCGTACACAGCGGCGTGCACTGTATCGATTTTCGCCTCGCTATCGGCTGTTCTCGCGCTTCGAGCGCGCCGTGTTCGGGCGCGACAGCGAGACCGAGATTCTGACGATCTCCGACGTGCAGACGCCGTTGTTTCGCCGCTACTATGGTACCCAGCCGGAGCGTCTGCATGCGTTGCCGCCGGGCATCGACCGCAGCCGAGCCGCGCCTGCCGATCGCGGCGAACTGCGGCGCGTCTTCCGGGAAGAATTCGGTGTCGGGTGCGATGAGCAGCTGTTGTTGTTCGTCGGTTCGGGATTCATCAAGAAGGGTTTGGATCGAGCGATCACGGCGCTGGCTTCGCTGCCCGACGGACTGCGCGGGCGTACGCGGCTGTTTGTCGTCGGCGAAGACAACGCCAAACCGTTTGCGGGGCGGATCGCGCGGCTGAAACTCACGCCTCGCATCACATTCTTCCGCGGCCGGAACGATGTGCCGCGGTTTCTGTTGGGCGCCGATGCGTTGCTGTTGCCGGCGTACGACGAAAACACCGGCACCGTGATTCTCGAGGCGATCATTGCGGGGCTGCCCGTTCTAGTCACCGAAAACTGCGGCTATGCGCACTACGTGGGTCAGGCGAATGCCGGCGTGGTGGTGCCGGTCCCCTACGCGCAGCACGCGTTCAACGAAGGCCTTGCGGAGATATTGACATCGCCGGAGCGCGATCGTTGGCGGCGAAACGGACGTGCGTTCGGTGATCGCGAGGAGATCTACCAGCTCGTGGAAACCGCCGTCGACTATCTCGAGGCGTTTGGGAGCGTGCGCGAAGGGGCCGGCGGTACCCGCCGGAGGACGCAGTGACCGACGCGCTGTATGTGCGCGAAGATCTCGCCGCGGAGTGGGGCGGTGATGATCCTTTCGAGCGCGTCAAAGCGCTCGAAGGCGAAGTCTTTCGCGATGTCGCGGCGCGCCGGACACTGAGGTTCGAAGCCGCCGGTCGCGGCTATTTCGCGAAAGTGCATTCCGGCGTCGGCTGGATGGAGATCTTCAAGAATCTCGTCGTGTTGCGACGGCCGGTGATCGATGCCAGCAACGAATACCGCGCTTGTCTGTTGTTGCCGCGTTTCGGAGTGTCCACGCCCGCGCCGGCCGCATTCGGCGTGCGCGGCCGTAGTCCGGCGTCGCGGTGTTCGTTCATCGTCTGCGACGAACTCGCCGACCATATCAGCCTGTCGATGCTGGCGGAGACCTGGCGCGAAACGCCACCTACGCTGGCGTTCAAACGAAAGCTGATCGCGTCGGTCGCCGAGTTGACGCGGGCGATGCACCGCGCCGGGGTGGTGCATCGCGACTATTATCTGTATCACCTGCTCGTCGATCGCAAGCAGTTGGCGCGCGGTATCGTCGCGCTTTCGCTGATCGATCTGCACAGGGCGCAGCTGCGGCGCCGCATTCCCCCGCGTTGGCTCGTCAGGGATCTTGGCGCGTTGTTGTTCTGGTGCCTGGATCTGCCGATCACGCGTGGCGATCGGCTGCGATTCATTCGCACGTATGAAGATCGGCCGTTGCGCGCGGCCATCGGGGACAATGGCGCTTTCTGGAGCCGTGTTCAGCGGCGTGCGATTGCGCTGTACCGCAAGGGCGAGCGCAAAGGGCTGGTGGCGAGTCGCCGCCCGGTGGGCATGTTCGATGAGTGATGCGCGCGAGCTAAGTGAATTCGGCGGCGAACCAATCGGCGCGCTGGCGCCTGAAGGCGCCGATGTGCCGAGGTTGTCCGGCGCCGAGCTCGCGCGTCTTGGTCGCGCGTTGCCGGCGACGTTCGATATCGAGTTTGCCGGCGCTGCGCATACAGTGTCATTGCGCTGTCGGGAGATGCTGCGGGTGCTGCCGGGGCGGCGCATCGTTGCGCGCGCGCTGTGCGATACGGGCGCTCTGGTCGAAGAAACCGGAGCAGATGACGCCGGGGTCCGAGACACTGATGCTGCGAGAACGGTCGTAGTAAAAATGTTCGTCGGGCCACGCGCGTCGGTCGAACGTCAGTGGGAAGAACGCGGACACGCCGCGTTCGCGCGTGCCGGTGTCGCGACCCCGGCGATCATTTCAGCCGGAACGCTCGCCGGCGGAGGCGAGGCGTTGCTGTTCGAGTATCTCGAAGACGCCACACCTGCGACGGAGGCCGACCTACCGCAGGCGATGTCGATCCTTGCGCGATTGCATGCGCACGGGGTCGTGCAGAGTGATCTGCACCTCGGCAACCTGTTGCGCACGGCGCATGGGTTATTCCTGATCGATGGCGGCGGCGTCAGTGGCATGGGTGAGGACGCCCCGCTATCCGCGCGTGCCAGCGTTCGAAATCTGGCGCTGTTTCTCGCGCAATTCGATATCCGCGCAGAGGATCGATTCGTCTCTGCCTGGCATGTGTACTGCGTTGCACGCGGCTTCACGACGATCGACGCGGATGGCCGCGTACTGCTCAGAGCCATCCACCGGGCGCGTCGCGCACGGCTTCGCGCATATATGCGGAAAGTTCTGCGCGATTGCAGCGAATTTCACGTCGAGCAGCGCTTCGACTACTTCCTGGTGTGTGAGCGCGCGTCGTTCAAGCCGGCGATCGAGGCGCTGATCGACGACATCGAGACGCAGTTCGACCGTGGCGCCATCGTCAAAGCCGGCAACACCGCGACCGTTGCGCGTGTGTGTATCGACGATGAGACGCTGGTTATCAAACGTTACAACATCAAGTCGTGGCGCCACGGCCTGACGCGAATGGGACGGAGGACGCGCGCGCGGCGCGCGTGGCAGAACGCGCATCGGTTGCGAATGCTCGGTGTTGCGACATTCCATCCGATTGCATTGATCGAGCGGCGCTTTGGGCCGCTGCGGCGCGGCGCGTATCTGGTGATGCGCGATGTGAGAGGGAACGATCTGCATGATCGTTTCGAGAACAGGCATATCGCGCAGCTGGTCGCGTTGTTTCGGGATTTGTCGAGCGCCGGACTCGTGCACGGTGACATGAAGGCGACCAATTTCATTGACGCGTCTGGACGCATCCATCTGATCGATCTCGATTCGATGCGCGCACCTCGAACGCGGCGCGCCGCGCGTCGTGGCATTGTCCGCGACATCGAACGATTCATCGCCAACTGGGCAGACAACGCAACAATTCGAGCGTTGCTGATACGCGCGTTTGCCGCGCTTGAGCCGACCGTGACCGAGGTTCGTTCGCGGCGATGATCATCCTGGGTCTGTCTGGCGCCCTGAATCACGACGCGTCCGCCGCGCTGCTCATCGATGGCGAGATCGCAGCCGCCGCGGAAGAGGAACGCTTCGTTCGCGACAAGCACGCCAGAAATCGAACGCCGCTGCAGGCTGCGCGGTTTTGTCTCGAGCATGCCGGAATCTCCGCACGCGATATCGATGCGGTGGCGTTTCCGTATGCACCCATCGGTCTGTCATCCCCGGCGCGTTGGCACTACGCGAAGCGCCACTGGTATGCCCCCGATCGCGCGCTCGATGCGCTGTTCAACGGCAATCGCCGCTATCGTCGCAACCGCGCGCGGGTGATCGCGTTGGGAAACGAGCTGGATATCGACTGGTCCGCCACCGAGTTCGTGCCGGTAGAGCACCATCTGGCGCATGCGTCGAGCGCGTACCACCTGTCGGGATTCGATGGACGCGTGGCCATACTCGGGATCGACGGCAAAGGCGAATACGCGACGACGTTCTTCGGCTACGGCGAAGCGGGTCGGATTCACAAGATCAAGGAATTCTACGATCCGGACTCGATTTCGGGTGTGTACGGGGCGCTCACGGAGTATCTCGGCTTCGAGATGCTCGACGGCGAGTACAAGGTGATGGGCATGGCGCCGTACGGAGACCGCACCAAGTACGATCTATCGCGGCTGCTGCGCACTACGCGTGGAGGCTCGGTGATCGCCGATACGCGCTACGTCAATACCGTCGGACTGAGGCGTTACAAGGAACGTCCCTCCGGCCGCGGCTACTATTTCAGCCAGAAGCTCGTCGATTGGCTCGGCCCGCGACGTTGCGGCGACTCGATCGACGTACCCTACGTCGATTACGCGGCTGCGTTGCAGAAGCTGTTCGAGGACGTGAGTCTCGAACTGATCGACATCCACTTGGGCGCGATTCTCGCCGAGACCGGACTGCTCGCGTTTGCCGGCGGCGGCGCACTGAACGTCAAGCTGAATCAGCGACTCGTCGCGCGCGGCGACGTCGAGCAGTTGTTCGTGCAGCCAGCGGCCGGTGACGCCGGTACCGCGCTGGGGGCCGCGACGTATGTGGCGGCCGCGCGCGGCGGCAAAGTATCGCGGATGCGGCACGTATACCTTGGCCCGAGCTTCACCACCGAGCAGTGCTCGAGCGCCGTGCGCGCCTTTCCAGTGCCGTTAGCGTGGCGGCGCCTCGACGATGTGGCGGCCGAAACGGCTCGGCTGCTGGTCGCCGGTCATCCGGTCGCGTGGTTTCAGGGACGGATGGAATTCGGCCCGCGCGCGCTCGGCGCTCGCAGCATTCTCGGCTGCCCCAGTATCGTGGGCGTCGCCGACCGTATCAACGCGCAGATCAAATTCCGTGAACGCTGGCGGCCGTTCTGTCCGAGCTTGCTGGACCGCGTCGCGCCGCAGATCATTCAATCGAACCACCCCGCGCCGTTCATGACGATTACGTTCGATGTCGCGCAGGCGTGGAGGAATCGCATTCCAGAAGTCGTGCATCGAGACGGCACCGCGCGCGTGCAGGTCGTGGAACGGCAGACGAATCCGCGCTACTACGCACTGCTCGAACAGCTCGAAGGACTGACCGGCGATGCAGTCGTGCTCAACACATCGCTGAATCGCCAGGGCGAGGCGATCGTGTGTACACCTCGCGACGCGCTCGAAATGTTCGTCGGCTCGGACCTTCAATATCTGGTCATCGAAGACCTGCTCGTGACCAAGCCGTGACTTCGGCCGTGTACAAGCTGTGACCGGGCCACCGCGAGTGCTGCAAGTATGCCCCTCGGATCAGCCGCCGTTTCTCGAGGTGTGCAGGGGGCACGCAGCGACACTCGAGAGCATCGGCATGGACGTCGATACGGTGTTCCTCGGCGCGCCCCGTGAGATACGTTGGATGCAGGCGACCTATCTCGGCATCGAGCGCGGCACGCGGCGCATGGCGGATGCCCTGCGGAGCCATTGCGCCGAACGCAGGTATGAGCTCGTTGTCGCGCATCGCTATCGCGCCTATCAGGTCGTCGGCAGAATCGGACAGGTAACCAGAGCGTCGACCAGTCGTCGGAGCGCTGCTATGCGTGTCGCCGTTGCGCACGAATTCGGCCTGTTCGCGCGACGGCGCCGGCGCTGGCGTCAACGCGTGACTGCGAACCAATGGTATTTTGCCGGCGTGTCACAGAGTGTCGTCGATGCGATGCGACGCGATCATCCAGCATTGTCGCGTACGCTGGTGCTACCGAATCCAGTAGATGTCGCGCGTCTCGATGCCGGGCGCCTGTCACGTGCGGCGGCGCGCGAGCATCTGGGAATCGCTTCCGCCGACTATGTAGTTGGGATGGTGGGCCGTCTGCATGCCAAGAAGCAGCCGTTATTGGCGCTGCAGGGATTTGCCGCGAGCGCGTTGCCGGACCGTGCCCGGCTATTGTTCGTTGGCGATGGCGCGCTGCGAGACCCGTTGGAATCGTTGGCGGTGAGCCTCGGCGTTGGACAAAGGGTCAGCTTCACCGGTCACGTGCCGAACGCCGCCCGGTATTTCAAGGCATTCGACGTGCTGCTGTTTGCGCCAGGGCAGACGGAGGCATTCGGCATGGCGCTGCTCGAAGCGATGCTTGCGGAAGTGCCGGTCGTCTGCGCAGACGCGCCCGGCCCGCGCAGCGTGCTGGGTGACGATGGACTGTACTTTACCGCCGCATCGATCGGCGCGGCAGATCTGATTGCGGCATTGGAGCGCTTCGCGAAGCTATCGGATGTAGACCGCGCTCGATTGGCCGGGCGGCAGCGGCTGCGCGTCGAGCGCGAGTTCTCGATTTCCGCGGTCGCGGAGATCTATCGGGAATTGCTCAGTACGGACGCGGCTCACCGAGCGGTCGCGTCTTGAATCGCCGGTGCAGCCACAGGTATTGATCCGGATGGCGGCGGATCTCGCTTTCAATGACGGCGTTGATGCGTCGCGCATCTTCGATCTCGTGATGGCTCGGATAGCCCGATGCGATCTGGCGGATGTGCAACGACCATGTTTGCGCTTCGGGGTCGCGAAAATGGCTGATGAACAAGACCGATGACGCATTGAATCGAGCGAACCGTGTGGTTGCCGTAATCGTGGCTGCCGGAACGCCGAAGAACGGTACGAACACCGAGACCTTGTTTCCGTAGTCCTGATCGGCGGCGTACCAGACGATGCGACCTTGTTTCAGTCCCCTGAGGATTCCGCGTGGGCCGCCGCGTTCGATTACGCCGGCGAAGCGCCGCTCGCGGCCGCGTCGCATGACGCGTTCGATGACGGGATTTTTGCTGCGACGATAGATCACGTCAAAATCGATGGCGCATGACAGCAGCGCGCCCGCCAGGTCGAGTGTCGCGAAGTGCGCGCCGACGAGCAGCACACCGCGACCGCGCCGTTGTGCTGCCGTCAGCAATTCGAGACCCTCGATCGACGTTCGGTTGCGGTACCGCTCGAGATTGCCGAACCAGGCGATCGCCGTCTCGACCGCACCGATCCCCGTCGACCGAAAGATCCGGCGAACGAGTGCGTCGCGCTCAGTGCCACTCAGTTCCGGAAAGCACAGGCCGATGTTGGTTTCTGCAATGTGACGCCGAGCGTGCGCAAACCGATGTCCGAGCGCGCCGATCATTCGGCCCAGTGTGAACTGGATGCGCAGCGGCAGACGCGCGACGGCCCACATCATGCCGACGCCGATCCAGGTGGGCCAGTAACGCGGCGATGCGATCGTCGATGCCATGGGGCGGCGATGTTAGCACCACGCGTGTCGGCGCCCGGCCGGGCGGATCGATACGCTGTGCTACCATCGCGCGGCGAGGCACGCATGCGACTCAACATTCCTTCCTTTCACGGCGCGCGGATTCTGGTGATCGGCGACGTCATGCTCGACCGGTACTGGTACGGCAGCGCCAATCGCGTCTCTCAGGAAGCACCGGTTCCTGTGGTAGACGTCGAATCTACAGAGCACCGACCGGGTGGGGCCGCCAACGTTGCATTGAACCTGGCGGCGCTGGGAATCGATGTCACTTTGATCGGCGTCGTTGGCGAAGATGAGGCGGCGCAGATACTTCGGCAGAAGCTCAGCGCGGCAAACATCCGTTTTGACTTCGTTACGCTCGCGAATTGGCCGACGATTCTGAAAATACGCGTTGTCAGTCGGCGTCACCAAGTGCTGCGCATGGACTTCGAAGAACCTGTCCCATACAAACTGCAGACGTCGCTGGAGAATGTGTTTCGTAAACACATCGGCGCCGCCGACGCCGTCGTTATCGAAGACTACGACAAAGGCACACTGGTGCGGCCGCGTAATTACATCGACATCGCGCATGCGCACGGTAAGCGCGTCGTCGTCGATCCGAAATTCAAATCCTTCGACGCCTATCGCGGCGCCGATGTCATCAAGCCGAACAGCGCCGAGTTCGCACATGCGCTGAAGGCTCAGGCACCCGGCGATCAGACGGGTGATTTGCGAGGTCATTCGACCGGCGATTGGCCGGCTTATCACGAATTCGTCACGCGCGCCCGCGAACTGGCAGAACGATTCGAGTTCGGCGCACTTGTGGTGACGCGCGGGGAACACGGCATGACAGTCGTCGAGCGCGGCGGCGCGCACCATCACGTGCCTGCGCGAGCCGTCGACGTTTTCGATGAAACCGGGGCTGGCGACACGGTGGCCGCCGCGCTGGCCGCGGGTCTGGTCGCCGGCTGCAATATCCACGAGAGCGCGATGCTGGCGAATCTCGCGGCCGGCCTCGTGGTGACCCAATCCGGTACCGCGACCGTTACGGTCGATCAACTGCGACGCGAAACGACGTTGCGGCGACACGCGGACCGCGGCGTGCTGTCGCGCGAAGAGTTGCTCGAAGCGGTCGAATCCGCGCGCGATGCCGGACAGCGCATCGTCTTCACGAATGGCTGCTTCGACATCCTGCACGCGGGACACGTGGCATACCTCGAAAGCGCCCGCGCGCTCGGCGATCGCCTCGTCGTTGCGGTGAATGACGATGCATCCGTCGCGCGGTTGAAGGGCGAGGGCCGACCGATCAACGGCATCGCGCAGCGGTTGCGCGTGTTGGCGGCACTCGCGAGCGTCGACTGGGTGGTGGTGTTTCCCGACGAAACACCCGAGCCGCTGCTCGAAGTCGTCAGACCCGATCTGCTGGTGAAGGGCGGCGACTATCGGATCGACGAAGTCGTCGGAGCGACAATCGTTCGCCGCTATGGCGGTGAGGTGCGCGTTCTCGACCACGTACCAAATATGTCGACTTCGGCGATCATCGACAGTGCGAAAGCGTCCAGATGATCCTGAACGGTCGCTTCGGCATCATCGTCGGGTAGCCTGCCGTAGCTTGGCGAGCACCTCCGCATTGTCGCGCAGATGCGATGCGTTCGTGGTGCCGACGACGACGCTCGAGACGCCTTGGGTGAGGGCCGTGAACTTCAGGCTGAGACGGCGCCGACGATCGTCGTGAGCCTCGAGACCGCTGTCAAGCGCCTTCTTGATCAGAACGCCGCAGCCCAACTCGCTCGCGCGCGCGATCACGTCGAGTTCGTCGCGGCGATCAAAGCTCAATGTCGCCATCACGACGTCGCAGACCTCCACGGCCCGCATCCCGCCGGTTGCGGTTTTGTGGGACATGCCAATCGCCCTGATCAGCCCTTCGCCCTTTAGCTGGGCGAGCGCCTGTAGCGTTCCGTGGTGCTCGATGATGTCGGCGTCACTGCCGTCGGAGTGGATCAGCACGATGTCGAGATAATCGGTGCGCAGCGTCCGTAACGAGCGCACCACGCTGTGTCGCGTATGCTCGGGGGTATAGTCGTAGTGCGATCGTCCCGATTCGAACGTCTCGCCGACCTTCGTGCAGATGACCCATTCGTCGCGCCGCCCCGAAATCAGCTCCCCGAGCCGTTGTTCGCTGGTTCCGTAGGCCGGTGCGGTGTCGACCAGGTTTATCCCTAGATCGCGCGCGACAGCCAACAGATCCGTCAGGGTGCGCGTCGATGGCAGAGCAGGACTCGTTGGATACTTAAGACCATCGGCACGACCGAATTTCACCGTGCCGAGACCGATCAGCGAAACGCGAATTCCGGTATCGCCGAGCAGCCGATACTGCATCTCAACGATCCCATGGAGAATTGGCAACAAGGAGTCCCGCTGCGTCGGAAATCGATGCCGCGTTGGGCGTCGAGTACAGAATCGGCGCCGAAGCCGGCAGCGCAGATAGTGCAGCGAGTACTTTGTCACCGAGGTCGGGAGCCAAAGCGAGCTTGGTCGGCCAGCAGATCAACACGTTCGCCACGGTGGCGACGAATGCCTGGTCCGGGCGGCGCCCATCACTTTGTCGCGGTTCGGCGCGATCGATGCGAACCGACTCGAGGCGTGCCGTCGACAGATCGATCCACGGCAGACAGGCTGCGAGCTCCGTGCGTGCGCGGCCGATCTGCGCCGCGGTATTGAGCTCGACACCGTCGTTGGCCAGTTGTCCGCCGATGTACCACACTCGCGCGCCGCTGCGGTCGATGTGAGACGTGATCGTCAAACGCGGCTGAGAGCCTGCGAGGTGCTCGACGCAGTGCGCGTAGAGTGGCGACAGCTGCGCGCGGCGCAGTATCAGCTGATGTAGTGGGCGCCGTTGCATGTCGGGATGCGGTGCAGTTCCGGATGGCAGCGCGTCGATCAGGGTTTGGTTGCCTGCGCCAGCCGCGAACACAAAGCGCGATGCAGTGATTTCGACGCGCTGCATGCGAATAGATTCGAGTGCACCTTCACGACCGAACAGGAGCTGCGGCGCGGTCACGTCGCCACACAGGATATGCGCCCGCTGCGAAGTCGCCAGATGCGCCAGCAGCGACGCCGTATCGACTACCAGTTCGTCGAGTTCGTAAACCGTGCCCCGAAACGCGGGAGCGTCGAACGGCGGCGGAAATTCGGTGCGGTCGAGGTGACGCACCCTGCCGCGCAATGCCTTACTGGCCAGAAATCCACCGAGGCGCCCCAATGACGACCTGTTGGTGCTCCAGAGAAAGCAGCGATCCGACAACACTCGAACACCGCGCAGGTCGACACCACCCGAGCCGGTGAGGGCGCTGCGCCATCGCTGCGGCATCGTCGCGATGGTCTCGGATGCGCTGGTCAGCCGTCCATTCAGCGCATATTTCAGTCCGCCATGAATCATGCCCTGCGAACGGATCGTTTGACCGTCGCCGAACGCGCTACGTTCGATGAGGATCGCACTATGGCCTCGGCCGCGCAGCAGGTTGAGCAACCACAATCCCGCAATGCCGCCACCGACGATGACGATTTCCACGCGGATCAGGTTGCGTGTACTCATGGGTACCTCATAGAGTTGAGTGAGTATATCAAGCGGCGCGCCTTAGACAGATTGGCGGGACAGATTGGCGGGACAGATTGGCAGCTTCGGTTGGTGAGCATGATGTGGCGGTGAGTAAGCGGCGATGAAACCGCGCGCAATGGACTGGCCCGTGATGATCTGGCGAGCGTTGTATGCAACGTTGTTGGTTCTGGCTTATCCATTCGTCGTAATGCTGCTGATCTGGCGCGGCATCCGCGATCCGGTGTATCGCGCGGGACGACGGGAACGGTACGGCTGGATGTACGCGGCGGCCCCGCGAGACGTGATCTGGGTACATGCGGTGTCCGCCGGCGAGGTCATCGCCGCCGCGCCGTTGATCCGACAGCTGATCGCCAGGTTGCCGAGCATCCGCGTGCTCGTGACGACGATGACGCCGACCGGCGCGAATCAGGTCAGACGATTACTTGGAAATCGCGTGTCGCACTGTTACGCGCCGTATGACTTTCCTTGGGCATTGCGACGCTTCCTGAAACGCGTGCGGCCCCGGATGCTGGTGCTGATCGAGACCGAGTTGTGGCCCAACATGGTGCGGATGAGTGCAGCCCGGCGCATCCCTGTCACATTGATCAACGCGCGGATATCGGAACGCTCTGCTCATGGATATCGGCGCATCGCGCCGCTGATGCGAATGATGTTGACTCGGCTGACCTGGATTGCTGCACAGTATCCGGAGCACGCGCGGCGATTCGTCGACCTCGGGGCGCCACCCGAGATCGTCGACATCGTCGGCAGTGTGAAGTTCGATGTCGAGTTGCCACGGGATCTCCCGGAACGCGTAGCGGCGCTGCGGGCTCGTTGGGGCGCAAAGAGCCGCCCGGTGTGGATCGCCGCAAGCACGCATGCGGGTGAGGACGAGATCGTTCTCGACGCCCACCGGCGAGTGCTGCAGGCGTTACCGAACGCGTTGTTGATTCTCGTGCCGAGACATCCCGAGAGATTCGATGACGTTGCGCGGCTCGCCGCCAACGAATTGATTGCGTTTCGAATGACCGCAGCGGCGAGCAGCCGGGCGCAAGTGATCGTCGGCGATACAATGGGTCAACTGATCTACCTGTTCGGTATTGCGCAGATCGCGTTCATTGGCGGCAGCCTCGTCGACAACGGCGGCCACAATCCGATTGAAGCGGCCGCAACGGGAATGCCGTTGTTGATGGGACCGCACGATGCCAATTTCGCGGGCGTCGTTGCGGCGTTCGAAAATCAGGCGTGCCTGCACCGTGTGACAGATGCCGCGAGCCTCGCCGCATCTGTCAAGGCGCTGTTCGAGGACGCGCCGCGTCGTGATGTCGAATCGAGCCGCGCGCGCGAGGTCGTGGCGCGCAATTCGGGCGCGACCGAGCGGATCGTCGAACGTCTCGTGATGATCGAGCGCTCACTGAGCGGTAGCAGGGTTGGTGACGGCGCCTAGCCTCTTTACCGGTTGTTGTGGATCCGTGTAACTGTTCAGTCTGGCCACGTCTTCGGCGGTCAGCGTACCGGCCACCTGCTTCAGCAGCAGCAGATCGCGAACGTAGTTGTAGCGCGAGTCTGCGTAGTCGAACTGCGACAGGTACAGGCGCTGCTGTGATTGCAGCACATCGACTATGTTGCGGGTACCCACCTCGTATCCGGTCTGGGTCGCATCGAGAGCCGACGTGCTCGACTTGATCGCCTTGATGCGTGCCTGCACGCGAATCACGTCGGTCGTCACCGCGCGCAGTAGATTGCGTATGTTGCGGCTGACGGTCCATTCGCGATCGCGAAGCAACTCCTGCGACTGGAGCAGGCGCGCGCGGCCTTCACGGACTCTTGAAGTGGTGAAGCCGCCCTGATAGATCGGCATACTGAACTGCAACGCATACGTTCGAGTTTTGGTTTTACCACCGAGAAAGCTGGGCCCGCCGGTGACCGCGTCGTTGTAACTGGCGATGGCGTCCACTGTCGGCAGGTGCCCCGCCTGACGTGCGCGGAGATCGCGCTGCGCGGCGACTTCCGCCTGTCGCGCGGCCAGCACATTGGGATTGTTGGCGAGCCCGATGGCAACCCATTTGTCTTCATCGACCGAGTCGGGATTCACGATTGGCAGACTCGTCGAGATCTGATCCAACTCCTGGTACGACGTTCCGGTCAGCGTATACAGCGTTTCGAATCGAATGCCCTGGTCGCGTTCGGCTTGAATGCGGCGAACCACCACGTCGTCGTACGCGGCGGTCGCATCCAACACGTCGGTAATGGCAACGAGGCCGACATCGAAGCGTTGCTGCACCTGCTCCTGCTGGCGTTTGACAGCGGCCTCCTCGGCGCTCGTCGAATCGAGCGCCGCCTGGCTGCGCAGCACCTCGAGATAGGCGGAAACCACCCGCACGATGAGATCCTGCTCTGACGCAGCATAGTCCTCCGCGGCTTGCGCCTTGAGCGCCTTCGAACTGCTGTAGGTGTAGTACGCGGCGACATCGATCACGGGCTGGACCAACTGTGCCTGCCAACTGTGTTGGTTGAACTCGTCTCCCGGTACGCCACGCAACTGTCCGAAGGTTGGGCTCGTGGGATTCGTGTCGACAGTCGTCGACCCCGGAAACTCGAGCCGGTTGTACGATGTCGAGCCGTTCAAGGCGATATTGGGCAGTAGTGCAGCGCGCGTTTGCGGAACGATCTGCTCACGTGCAGCGTAGTCCTGCTTGGCCGCGCCGAGGACCGGATCGTTTTCGACCGCCGCCTGGTAAACGTTGGTGACGTTCGCGGCGTGTGCAGTCGCGGCGCACATGAGCGCCGTGGCGAGGATGCCGGAGATTTTCCCCATGGTGAACCTACGTAAAACGAGCGCCGCAGTTTAGCAGATACTCGTTGCAGCGCTGCACGAAGTGACGCATTCGACTCGATCTCGAATCTACTTTGACAAGCGGTCGGCGTTGCAGCGAAGTGCGCCGAGTCTGTGCTCGACATTGACCGGTGCATCGTTAGAATGACCCGCTCGTGTCGTCAATAAATCAGCGCGAAAACGTGGCTATTCAACGGTATCGGATCGATCTTTCTGCGCACATGGCGGAGTGCGATGCGAACTATTTACGTCTGGTCAAGCTGGCGCCCGATCTGGACGACCGCGAAGAGCGCGTATTGGTGCTGCTGCTTGCGGAGCGCCGAGTGACCGTGCGGATTCGCTTGCTCGAACGATGTCCGTACACCTCGCTGATCGAAGTGTCGCAGCACCCGTGGCTCGAGGGTCTCGCGTTTCATTTGCCCGCGCCGAGGCTGACGGTGCGGATGTATCACGATGCGCGTTCTGCTGAAGTCGTCGAGTTTCAGGCTGGTCGGCGGTTCCATCCGGTGTATGCGTATCCGAATGGAGAAATGCGCCAACGCGACGAGAAGGCGCAAATCAATCGATTCCTCGCGGAGTACTTGTCTGCCTGTCTCTACCACGGGGTTGCCGAGGACGAAGCGGTGGTGGCTGGCGGCGGTTGAAACCCGTTCGCGGGTGGGGCGATGAATAGCGTCGGGTCGATTTCGCTGCTTCAGATTACCGACCTTCACCAGCTGCAATCAGCCGATTCGCGCTTGCTGGGCGTCGACACCACGCAGAGCCTGACCGCGGTGCTAAATGCCGCGCTGTCGGAACATGTTCCTGACGCATTGGTCGTGACCGGCGATATCGCGCACGCACCGGAGCCGGAAACCTACGCCCGTGTACGCGCTTTGATCGAAGCTCGTTTTCGCGGCCCGACATTGTGGTTGGCGGGCAACCATGATTTGAC
The DNA here is from genome assembly GCA_963812255.1 of uncultured Gammaproteobacteria bacterium. Lineage (GTDB taxonomy): Bacteria > Pseudomonadota > Gammaproteobacteria > Pseudomonadales > Azotimanducaceae > DATJGR01. The sequence goes on from CAWEUM010000005.1 coordinate 2,233,970, forward strand.
GGCACCGCTGCAAGCGACGCGGCCGGGCGGCGACGCACTCGAAATGTCCGGTTGGGGCATCATCGCGATCGATACTCATGTCGATGGCATGGTGGGCGGCTTCGTGGCGGACGCCGAATTCGACCACCTGCGCGAATCGCTGGCCAGCACCCCCGCGAGACACATCATCGTGGCCGGGCATCATCCGCCGCTGCCGATCGGAACGCCGTGGCTCGATACAATATGCATCACCAATGGCGAAGCTTTGCTGGATGTGCTCGCAGCGGATGCCCGCGTGAAGGCGTACATCTGTGGACACGTGCATCAGGCGACGGCGACGATGCATCGAGGATTGCAGCTGTTGACTACGCCATCGACGTGCTTTCAGTTCGTCGCGAACTCCGTGCGCTTCGCCGTCGACACGACACCGCCGGGCTGGCGCTGGCTCGAACTCTCCGTCGACGGTAACCTTGCGACCCGCGTGGGTCGTGCGACCGACTTTGAAGTGACGCTCGATCTGTCTCGGTCCCAACGCCATTAACACCAATGTAGTACGCAGGACGCGACCCGACCCACATGGCGGAAACAAAATATTCAGCTGAGTCCATTCAGGTGCTGTCTGGACTCGAACCCGTGCGCCGACGACCCGGCATGTACACCGATACGTCGCGGCCGAACCACCTCGTGCAGGAAGTCGTCGACAATAGTGTCGATGAAGCACTAGCCGGCCACGCACGCGAGATCAAGGTTACGTTGTTCGAGGACGGCTCGATCGACGTCATCGACGATGGCCGCGGAATGCCGGTCGATATTCATCCCGACTACAAACTGCCGGGCGTCGAACTGATTCTGACGAGGCTGCATTCAGGCGGTAAGTTCGACAACGATACCTACGCGTTTTCGGGCGGATTGCACGGCGTTGGGGTGTCTGTGGTCAATGCGCTGTCGGCGTGGCTGGAAGTGGAAGTACGCCGCGACGGCGCTGTCCATCACCAGCGCTATGAGCACGGCGCGCCGGTCACGAAGCTGAAGATCATCGACAGCGTTGGTAAACGTAACACGGGCACGCGGGTTCGGTTCCTGCCGGATCCGTCGTACTTCGATACAACGCAAATCGCGCTGTCGCGCCTGAAGCATCTTTTGCGCGCGAAGGCCGTGCTGTGCCCCGGGCTGCGTGTCAGTCTGACTGTGCAGGTGCGCGACAAAGCAGAGACAGACGAATGGCTCTACGAAGACGGCCTCGCGGGCTATCTTATGCAGGAACTCGGCGCCGCCGACATCGTTCCGGTCCAACCGTTCTGCTATGGCGCGCAGGGCAACCACGAGGCGGTTGATTGGGCGCTCGCGTGGGTTGCGGACGGTGGAGAACTGGTTACCGAAAGTTACGTCAATCTGATTCCGACGCCGCTCGGCGGTACCCACGTGAATGGGCTGCGCAGCGGCTTGACCGAGGCAATGAAGGAATTCTGCGAATTTCGCGATCTGCTGCCACGGGGGCTCAAGCTCACCGGCGAAGACCTCTGGGATCAGTGCAGCTACGTGCTGTCGGCAAAGCTGGCCGACCCGCAGTTTTCGGGACAGACGAAAGAGCGCCTGTCGTCGCGTCAGTCGGCCGCGTTCATCTCCGGTGTATCGAAAGATGCATTCAGCCTGTGGCTCAATGAGCATCCGCAGGAAGGCGGCAAGATTGCGGAGATTGCGATTCGCAACGCGCAGCGAAGGTTGCAGGCGGCCAAGAAGGTCGAGCGAAAGAAGATCACCGCCGGTCCGGCGCTGCCCGGAAAGCTCGCGGATTGTTCTATTCAAGACAGTGCACGCGCCGAACTTTTCCTCGTGGAGGGCGATTCCGCGGGTGGGTCGGCAAAGCAGGCACGTAATCGCGAATTCCAGGCGGTTATGCCGCTGCGTGGCAAGATCCTCAACACGTGGGAAGTCTCATCTTCCGAGATCCTCGGATCGCAGGAAGTGCACGACATCAGTGTGGCGCTCGGCGTCGATCCCGCATCCGCGGATCTGTCGGGTCTGCGATACCACAAGATCTGCATCCTCGCCGACGCCGATTCCGACGGATCGCACATCGCCACACTGCTGTGCGCGCTGTTCCTGAAGCACTATCGGAGTCTGGTCGATGCGGGTCACGTCCACATTGCGATGCCGCCGCTGTATCGGGTTGATGTCGGCAAGGACGTTTTCTACGCGCTCGATGAGGCCGAAAAGGAAGGTATCCTCGATCGTATTGCGGCAGAGAAAAAGCGCGGTACCGTCAACGTGCAGCGCTTCAAAGGATTGGGAGAGATGAACCCGATTCAATTGCGCGAGACGACGATGGATCCGGATACGCGGCGGCTCGTGCAACTCACGCTGGCGACGCCAGGGGAGACGTTGGAGTTGATGGACATGCTGTTGGCCAAGAAGCGTGCCTCCGACCGGCGCGCGTGGCTCGAGACCAAAGGTGACCAGGCGACGATCGCATGACCACCCGTGCAGAACCAGGCGATTCAGAACAGGTCGAGCTGAAGGCGTTTGCCGAGAAGGCGTACCTCGACTATTCGATGTACGTCATCAACGACCGCGCGTTGCCTCACATCGGCGATGGGCTAAAACCGGTGCAGCGGCGCATCGTCTACGCGATGTCGCAGTTGGGGTTGAACACGGCGGCGAAGTTCATGAAATCGGCGCGTACGATCGGTGACGTGCTCGGCAAATTTCATCCGCACGGGGATTCCGCGTGTTACGAAGCGATGGTGCTGATGGCGCAGCCGTTCTCGTATCGCTATCCGCTGGTGGACGGACAAGGTAATTGGGGCGCACCGGACGACCCGAAGTCGTTCGCGGCAATGCGCTATACCGAGGCGCGCTTGTCTCGGTTCGCCGAATTGCTGTTGTCGGAAGTCGATCAGGGCACTGTCGAGTACGTTGCAAACTTCGACGCTACACTGATGGAGCCGTCGCTCCTGCCAGCCCGCGTCCCCATCGTGTTGCTGAACGGCAGTACGGGGATCGCCGTCGGGATGGCCACCGACATCCCACCGCACAACCTTCGCGAAGTTGTCAGCGCCTGCATTCGATTGTTGGAGGAGCCGAAAGCGACGACGCGGGATCTGATGGAGCACGTCCGTGGCCCGGATTTTCCGACCGAGGCGATGATCATCACGCCGGAGGAAGAACTGGCGAAAATCTACGAAGAAGGTCGCGGTAGCGTCAAATCACGCGCGGTGTACGTGCTGGAACACGGGGAGATCGTGATCACTGCGCTTCCGTATCAGGCATCACCAGCGAAGGTGCTCGAGCAGATCGCGGCGCAGATGCAGGCGAAGAAGCTGCCGATGCTGGTCGATTTGCGCGACGAATCCGATCACGAGAATCCCACGCGGCTGGTGTTGGTGCCGCGTTCGAATCGCATCGACGCGGAACGTCTGATGAGCCATCTGTTTTCGACCACGGACCTCGAGCGCAGCTACCGTGTAAACATCAATGTCATCGGGCTCGATCTGCGTCCGCGAGTGAAGGGTCTGGTAGATCTGCTGCGCGAATGGCTCGAGTTCCGACAGATCACGGTCACGCGGCGTCTGCAACATCGCCTAGCGAAGATCGAGCAGCGGCTGCACATCCTCGCGGGGCTCATGGTCGCGTACCTGAACATAGACGAAGTCGTACGCATCGTTCGCGAGGAAGACAATCCGAAAGCTGAGCTGATGACGCGGTTCGCGCTGTCAGAAATCCAGGCGAACGCGATTCTCGATTTACGCTTGCGGCAACTCGCGAAGCTCGAGGAAATCAAACTCACGTCGGAGCGTGACGAGCTCGCGGCGGAAGGTGCGGATATCGAACGGACGCTTAAGTCGAAAGCGCGGTTGAAGACGTTGATCAAGAAAGAATTGCTGGCCGACGCGCAAACGCACGGCGATGCGCGCCGTTCGCCGCTTGCGCGCGTCAATGAAGCGGCGGCGTTCACCGATGAAGACCTGCTGACGAACGAACCGATCACGGTGGTGATGTCCAACAAAGGATGGATACGCGCCGCGAAGGGCCACGAGGTCAACGTAGTCGAATTGAACTATCGAACGGGCGACGCGTTTCTGATGGCTGCGAAGGGACGCAGCAACGACGTGCTGGCTGTCGTCGACTCGAGCGGCCGAGCCTACTCGTTGGCACCGCATACACTGCCATCGGCGCGTGGCCAAGGCGAGCCGCTGACCGGAAGGCTCAACCCACCGGACGGTGCGCGATTCGTTGGTATGGTGATTGGCCAAACGGATCAACGGGTACTGTTGGCATCCAACGCGGGGTACGGTTTCGTCACGCATCTCAAGGATCTGGTCGTGAAAAATCGTGCTGGCAAGGCAATGCTGAGCGTGCCGAGGAATGGTCTGGCGTTGGCGCCGCTGCTGCTTGCCGAAGAGAGCGCGCAGCTCGTCGTCACTATCACGAGTCAAGGGCGGATGCTCGCGTTCCCGATTACCGAAGTACCGGAGCTGGCGCGTGGCAAGGGCAACAAGCTGATCAATGTTCCGAGCGCCGCGTTCAACGCGGGTGAAGAGACGATGGTCGCGATCGCGGTGGTTTCACAATCCGATCAGCTGCTGGTTCGCGCCGGAGCGCGACATCTACGTCTGAGGTCAAAAGATCTCGAGCACTACGTAGGTGAGCGCGCGCGGCGCGGTCGCATGTTGCCGCGTGGGTTTCAGAAGGTCGATGGTGTTGAGGTTGAATCCGCTTCTGCGCGCAGTAATTCCGCCTGATGATCCAGCGCGGCGCCGTATGCGTCGGCGACTGCCGAAACGATCACGCAGCTGTCGTGCGCCGCGGTAGCAAGCGTTGCCAGAATCGGATTGGATTGCTCATCGACGATGAAGCGCTCGGGACGCGGCAGCCGTTCGAATGCTTCGCGGCTCGCCGCGATCGAACCTTCAGGTGCGACCGCGCTCAGCACGACGGTATCTTGAATAGCGTCAGCGTTCGTCGGTCCGTCGGGATTTCGCGCGACGACATGAACGCCGAAGCGGAACTTCAATTCACGGCGCGCGGCCAGATGGCGCGCTTCGTTGAGGTCGTCGAGCGTTTCGGCGAGGAGCAGCGCCGCGCAGAGTACCCGGAAGCACTGATCGGGGTGGTTGTCCCCGAACGTCAATAGAATGCCGGTGTTCGCGAGGTCTCCGGTGCTTGCGGCGTATTGGCGGGCCACCAGCGCGGCGCGCCCGTGGACATCGCTCAGCACCGCCGCACGCTCGTTGCTGGGTATCTGCATCAGGTTGAGCAGGTTCACCGCCAGCAACCACTCCATTGTGCCGTGGTCGGCTTCGGTGCTGGTCTCACTTGAATCGATCTGAGAATCGCCCTCTGGCGAGGCATCGAGTCGCAATCCAAGCAAGTAGCCGGCTACCGCAGACAAAAGTGCCGCAATCAATGCGGGAAGCAGCAGATATGGTGCGGTGAAGCCACCGGCCGAGAGCGCGTCCGTCGCGATTGCGATCTGCACGTATCCGGCGACGGCACCTTCGAACTCGATTGGATGTGTGAACAGCGGCGTGTCCGCAAGCGGCCGCGTCCCCGCGTTGGCGACGATTCGATCGTCGACGGTAACGATCGTCACCGATTCGAGTTCAGGCAGTTCGCTCATACGCGTCGCAAGCACGCCGAGACGGATTCTGTCGAGTGTGATGAGCGGTTCGATCGCCAGCGTTGCCAATTGCGCTGCGGCCGCGTTGCCGAACTGTGCCATTCGCGCGCTGCGCGCGTCTTCGACTGAGCGGTACCAGGACACGCCCACCAGCAGCGTCGTGAGGAGTGACGCTGCCAGAGCGAGCGCGGTCGCCTGCCAACGCCGTCTCGTTAGCGCGTCGCGGACGCTGGGCCACATTGATTTGGCGTGCATGAAGCTTTGGTTCGCGCGGTCAGGCTGTGCCCGGCGAATTCGTATTGGTTTAAGTATCGAGCGAGAACGAACCCGCGCTGCGGCCATGTTGACATCGACGTCGGCCGCTTATCAAGTTCACGGCCCCATATCGGCCCTGCTGTGGTTCATGACGCATGACACACGGCAGGCAACGATCAATCGTCGGCGGCGAAGTCGTAGTTCATCTCTGTGGACGGTTCTTGCAGGTAGTGGCCCTGAATGTAATTCGCACCCGCCTGCCAGAGTGCCGAAAGCACGGTCGCGCTCTCGACCATCGGAATCACGGTCAACTTCCCATGCTGCTGCAATTCACGAATCATGCTCGTCAGATCGTCCCTTTTGGTCGTGCTGCCATCGAGCTTTTGTACGTGGTTACCGTCGAGCTTCACGAAGTCGACCGGCAAATGGCGCAATGTCTCGAACGCATTTTCGGTTACGCCGAAGTGGCATAACGAGGTACGGCAATGCATGGTCTTCAGGCCCTGGACGAACTCGCGCGCCTGGCGGACGTGACTGGCCGCATCCGGTTCGGCAATCTGGAATATCACCGCATCACTCGGCAGCCGCGCTGCCTTGATCGCGACGGCGAGCCACTGAATGAACTCGACGTCGATCATACTGTTGCGCGTCAGGTTGATGGTCAGACGCGTGTTGTGACCATTGGATCGATGTGCGGAAAGCAGCTTGATCGACTGCAGAATGACCCACCGATCGATTTTCGCCGCGACGCCGTTGTCGATGGCAAGCTCGAGAAACTCATCGGGCGGAAGACGGCGGCCCTTGTCGTCGAGCAGGCGCAGGAACACTTCGTAGTGTTCATCGGAATCGCCGCGCAGACTGATGATCGGCTGAAACAGCAACACGAACGTCTGGTTCTCGATGGCATCGTTGACCAGTTTCAATATGCGCTTCTGCTCACCCGACAAGCCGTTGGTATCACCCTCGGCTTCCAGCGCCGTGACGCTCGGCCATTGAATGTAGTTGGTCTTGCTCGCGGCCCGCGCGCCAACGAGCGTTCGAAAAGCGAGGTTCATTGCATCTGCAACGCTGCCGGAATCGGCTACTGCTGCCGCGCCGACCGTGATCGTGCGGCGAACCGTTTTGCCGTCGATCTCGAACAATGCACCTTCGATCGTCTCGCGTAGCCGTTCGGCCAGAACATCACCGCCGGCTTCGCTGCCGATTGCGGCGATAGCAAAGCGGTGGTTGGCGATTCGGGCGAGCTTGGCGCCGCCGAGTTCTGCCGTCAGCGATTCCATCAGTTGAGCGACCAGGGACTCGGTACGTTGCAACCCAAGTTCCACCTGCATGCCGTCGAAGTCGTCGATTTCGACGACCAGCATTGCACCAGGTCGCGTCGGGTCACGTTCGATCTCGGCAATGAACAAGTCCCCCGATTGGAACGGATCCGCGCTGTCGTGGCCGTTTCTGGCGGCGTGCGGTGGAGCCGATGACTCATCGATTTCCTCGTCCGTTGGCAGACGGTCCTGCAGAACCGGCACCGGTTCGCAGCGCACCAACACCTGAGTGCAGTGTTCGCCCTCGTACTCGGCGCCGGTCAAAGTCATCTGACCCACAATCGGCTCTTTCGAGGTGGAGCGGCCTTCGAACGCGAACGACAGATCCTCGGCCGAGTCGTCGCGAAACGTTTTGATCTTTGCCTTGAATTCGTCTGCGAACGCCGGGTCCATCAGATCCAGCAGTGGGACACCGAGCAGCTCATCCCCATCATGGAATCCGAACAATTTGAAGTAATCGTCATTTGCGTAGATGTGCATGCCTTCATGCACGTATGCGATTGCTGCGGTCGAATTTGCCAACAACAGTTCGCAGCGGCGTTCGGCTTCGGCGAGCGCGCGACGGGTCTGTGAGAAGCGGTGCCGCTGGCAGACGTTTTCGAGTTCGCGCCGGACCACGTACAGCAGGCGTTCGTTGTCGTCGTCGAAAACGACGTCGGTGGCGCCAATTGCGAGGCCACGCGTCAGGTTCTTCGGTTCCGAGGATTCGTCGAGCACGATGATCGGCAGATCCGGCTTGCGCTTGCGCAACTCGGGTAATACGCGTTCGAGGTGGTCGAAGCCGGACCGGCAGACGAGCAGGTCTATGGCTTGTTCGGAAACGGAGTCGTCGGAGATGTCACCACAGAATTCCGAGCGCGTTGCAATGCCGGCATTGCGCAGCACGGAGTCAAGCTCATGGGCGCGATTCTCGGATCGATCGGCAATGAGTAGACGGACCGGAGACGGCGTGGCCATACCTCGTCACAATCCCTATTGTTGGACAGTTTCCCTACTTCTTCCCTTCGACGGACCCGCTCGGCAACCCGCCCGGAGATCCCTTGGGGGACTGCTTGGCACGGTCGGCACCGATCATTTCCCACAGCGAGTCCATGTTCAGGTTGATCTGCGTGTTTTCCAAGTAACCATCCAGCATTCGGAATGTGAACTGGATAAAACTTTCGGTCATCTGCGCGCGACGCATCAGCTGCCCGGTCGCCTGGACTCCGTGGCGGCGCAACAGCACCTTCTGCGATTCGTGATAAGGCAGCCGCGGCGCAATCAGCATCGCTGGCTGGCCGATTGCGTCGAGCGCTGGTAGCAGGACTGCCCGGTGGTAGTCGCTATTGCTGCCTTTCTTTTGCAGCATTCTGAGCGCAATCGGAATCCCGCGAGGTGCGAGCAGCTCGATACCCATCAGTGATGCTTCGTCGCTGTTCCGGATCCAGCGCGATACGGCGATGCACCAACGAGCATCGTCGCGCTCCCGAATCGCCAGCAGCTCGCCGGCTTGAAGTTGATTCGGCAACCTCGGCCAGCGAACGCAGTATCCGGACGGACTCGTGTCGATGATCTCGGTGTCGTAGCACGGGTAGCTGGTCTCGGTTGAGTCACGCCGTTGCGGTCGGCGTGCGTTCAATAGAATCCTGCTCGGATCATCGATATTCGGATTCACCGGGATGCGGGATCCACGCAGGTCGAATGCGTCGTCCCAGACATCGCTCTTCGGACTAGGACCGGTGCCAGGGCGCTGGTTGTCGTAAATGAACGGGTTAAGTTCGCGTCGCAGCAATGCCTCGGTGGTGCCGAGTTGGTCGGCGAATTCGACGCCGCCAGAAATGTAGTAGTGCAGTGTTCGTAATCCGACGCAGATCTTCATCGGCCCGGACGAACGCGAACGCCGAAAGGAGCGCTGCTTCATCGCACCCCAGGCGTGCGCGAGATGGCGCATGAGTTCCGGTCCCACAAAATCTGGCACAGGAACATCACACTCCATGTCGGCCAGGTAGGCTTCGAGTTCGTACACGAGCACATCGGTACGGATACCGCGTGACGCGCCCCCAGTGTGACTTCCGAACTCGCGATAACCCGGTGGCGAATCGGCGTCGAGATCGACGACGAACATCGTGTCGTCAGCGGGTGCGCCAATGGTGATCCACGGTGTCCACTGATCGAGCGCGTTGTACACCGCAGAGAGGTCTTTGCGCCGGAGTTGATTGGGCTTCGCCACTGCCAAAAGCGCGATCCTCAGATAGGCGTCGGCGATCGTCAGTACGCCAGCGGGCTGGTTCTGTTCGTCTGCATAGGAATTCGTCGCGACGCCGGTTTTCTCTGCGAGCTGGTACAGCCGATTGAGTTCGTACCAGGCGCGAGGCGGCGCGTCGGTGTAGAACCCGTACGTTCGCAACAATGCACCGGATAGTTCCGACATCACCCGATGTATCGCGTGCGCCAATAGGTCTTTTGTCGAATCCGTTGGGTCTGTTGAGGCGAACGCGTCGCGTACGACTGCTTTGTAGCCGAGCACCAGCTCCCGCTGCAGCGACTGAGCGAGTTGTGCATGGTCTTCGCCAGCCGTCGATGCGCCGGCAGCGGTTCGATCGAGCCGCGCGCAGATGTAATGTGCGGGCGGGCGAATCGTCTCGAGGCAATTGAAACGGACGTCCGGCGCGGCGCTAACGCGCGCGAGTTCGGTAGCACCCTTCAGCAATTGCTGTGCCGCCTCCGACGTGTGTGCCATCGGCAGCCGCGCAACCCAGTCGGCCAGCGCCGCAGGGTTGGTTTCACACATGCTCAGACCAGCAAAAGTGCTGTCGGGGACAATCAGGCTTAGCGAGTGATCGCTCATGACAGTGCAGGAGGCGCCAGTAAACGCAGTATAGGGGATGAGGTGTGGGTTTTTCGGACCACGTTCACGCGTGCGGCCGCGTCGAGGTCATGTAAGGTTCACGATTTGTTTGGCATCCATGCCGGCCACCTCACGAACGAGTTGCGGCACAAGATAACCCGGCAACCGCGCGCGAAGCGCCGTGATCAACGACGCTCCAATCCGCTGCGGCACGTCGAAATGGTGGGTGCCGAGCACCGGATCGGCGAGATGCAGGTAGTACGGCAGCACATGGTTGTCGAACAGACGCTGAGACAGCTCGTCGAGCGCCTCGACGTTATCGTTGACCCCTGCCAGCAGCACGCTCTGATTGAGCATCGTGATACCCGAGCGATGCAGCGCTGCCAGTGCCTCGACGAACGACCCGGCGATCTCGTTCGGATGGTTCACGTGCAGTACGATCGACGTCACAGTACGGGTTCCACGCAGCACCTGGATCAGTTCGGTGGTGACGCGCTCGGGAATCACCACCGGCAAGCGTGTGTGAATGCGGATCCGACGCAGGTGTGCAATGCCGTCGAGGCGTCCCATCAGCTGCTCGAGTGGCGCGTCCTTCAACATCAGTGGATCACCGCCGGACAGAATGACTTCACTGATGCTGGTATCAGCTTCGATAGCGTCGAGCGATCCGAACGGCAGCGCTTGCTGGTGATCGGCGTACGGAAATGCGCGCCGGAAGCAATATCGGCAATGTACAGCGCATGCGGGTGCCGCAATCAGTAGTACGCGTCCTCGATATTTTTGGATGACCCCCGGCAAGCGTATCGCGGCGCCTTCGCGAAGCGGGTCATCGCTGTATCCCGGCACCACGTCGCGCTCAGCGGTCAACGGCAACACTTGCCGCAACAGTGGATCGTTGGCGTCGTGTGGACGCATGCGCTCGACGAACGAAATCGGCGCGCGCAGTGGAAAATCTGGTGCGTAGTCCACCGCGCTGCCTTCGAGACCGAGGCGCTCGAGCAACGCTCGTGGATCGGTGATCGCTTCGCTGAGTGCGCGTCTCCAGACATCGGACTGCCAAGGCGTCAACTTCGGCTGTATCATGGCGCCGCTTTTTTGCACAGGTGCTACGCACGAGAATGGCCTTTTATTCTACCAGTGAGTTCAAACCCGGCATGAAGGTTCTGCTCGACGGAGCGCCGTGCTCGATTGTCGAAAACGAGTTCGTCAAACCGGGCAAAGGCCAGGCGTTCAATCGCGTGCGATTGCGGAACCTGAAGAACGGTCGGATGTGGGAGCGTACGTTCAAATCCGGCGAGAGTCTGGAAGGCGCCGACATCATGGATGTCGACATGGAGTACCTCTACACCGACGGGGAGTTCTGGCACTTCATGAAGACGGACGGCAGTTTCGAGCAACTTGCCGCCGGCGAAGACGTGCTCGGTGATTCGAAGGATTGGCTGAAGGAACAGGATAGCTACATCGTCACGTTGTGGAACGACGTGCCTATCGCGGTGACGCCGCCGAACTTCATCATACTGGAAGTGACGGAAACCGATCCTGGCATCAAGGGCGATACGGCGACCGGTGGCACGAAGCCAGCGAAGGTAACCACCGGTGCGACCGTAAAGGTGCCCCTCTTCATTTCCGTTGGCGACGTGTTGAAGATCGACACCCGGACCGGGATGTACGTCAGCCGGGCGTGATCACGCCCTTCGAGACTTTCGTTGTGCGTGAAGATGGCTGGCGTCCAACCTGTTCGATCGATGCGCTCATCGAACGATCGAAAACGCTGAGGGCGATACGCGGATTCTTCGCCGACCTCGGGGTGCTCGAGATCGACACGCCGGTTCTATCGAGCACGACGGTCACCGAGCCCGAAATCGAATCGCTGTCGTTGTTGGACGGGGGGCACCGGCGCTATCTGCAGACGTCTCCCGAATATCACATGAAGCGGCTGATTGCGGCGGGTGCGCCGTCGATCGTGCGCATCGGTCCGGTGTTTCGCGCGAACGAATCAGGGCGACTTCACAACCCCGAGTTCACGATGATCGAGTGGTATCGTCTCGGCTTCGATCTTGGGCGGCTGATGGCTGAGGTGGAGTCGCTGGTCGATCTTGTTCTCGGTGTGGCCGACTATGACCGGCTCACATATGCCCAACTGCTGAACAAAGGGGCGAACATAAACGCCTTCTGCGCGTCGGACAGCGATCTTGCAGCCGCGTTGGATCAGATGGGTGTGGCGCTGTCGAGTGGGATACGCCTCGAGCGTCGCGCCATGCTCGATCTGTTGGTTGCGCACGCGATCGGCGCGACAGCCCCCCGGCGCATGTTCATTACGGATTATCCGGATGACCAGGCAGCACTGGCGCGAGTCGAGATCGATGTTGAAGGTCGCCGGGTGGCGAAGCGTTTCGAGTTGGTCGTCAACGGCATCGAAATCGCCAACGGCTACGACGAATTGATCGACGCCGACGCGCTCGCGAATCGTATGGCCACGGACAACACGGTTCGAGCGCTCGCCGGTCGCGACCAACCGGCTGCGGATTTGCGTCTGCTGACTGCAATGCGCCACGGCCTGCCGAGTTGCGCGGGTGTCGCATTGGGTTTCGACAGGTTGATGATGCTGAAGCTCGGCGTCGATTCGATCGACGCGGTGCTTCCGTTCGGCATTACCCGCGCCTAAGCATGCCGAGCGCTTCGCCCATGCGAATTCGTTGCCCCGCGACGAGGCGCGGCGCCGACAGCATCGCGGCGCGCGGCAGGATCAGGATGACCGTGGAGCCGAGCAGAAATCGGCCGATTTCCTCGCCGCGTGAAAAGTGCCGATCGTGACTCGATACTGTTTGCTTCGCGTACGGCGACTGGGGTGCACCGAATACCGTCTCGATGCTCGCGACGATCAGCGCGCCGACCATCACGAGCGCCATCGTCCCGACGGCGGTGTCGAACTGCATCACGAGACGTTCGTTGCGACAGAACAACTGCACAACGCCGGCTTCGGTGCTCGCGTTCACCGAGAATAGTTCGCCCGGCACGGCGACCGAACGAACCAGCTTGGCGTTGCACGGAACGTGCACCCGGTGATAGTCGGCCGGCGCCAGGTAAATCGTCGCGAACCAGCCTCGATCGAATATGCGATCGGCTGATTGATCTCGAAGCAACGATGGCAACGGATAACGGATGCCCTTCGCCTGCAGCAATTGCCCGTCGGCAATCGAACCGAGTTGACTGATGACACCGTCCGCGGGCGACGCAAGCGCAGTCGGATCTTCGGGTAGCGGCCGCGCGCCCGCCGCCAGTGAGCGTGTGAAGAAGTCGTTGAAAGTCCGGTATTCGTCGATCGCACCGCGTCGCGCATCCTGCAGACTCACGCCGTATGCCGCGCTGAATGCATGAATCAACGGTCGGCTCAACAGTGGCGAGTTGGCGATCCTGCCGAGCAGGCGCGACAGGGTGTGCTGTGGCAGCACGCGCTGCAACGCGACAAAGGCGCTGCTCAAGGCCCGGTCTCGATCGGTGTGTCGTCGCGATTGCCCCAGTCGGCCCACGAACCATGGTAGCCGCGCATCTTCGGGTAACCGAGAATGCGTCCAACGAGGTACGCGAGGCCGGAGCGGTGGTGCGTCTGGCAGTGCGCGATGATGTCCTTGTCGCGGGTGATGCCGTGCGATTCGAGCAACGTCGCAACGTCATGACGGATTCGCAGCGCGCGCTCGCGATCCATCAGGTCGAGCCAATCGAGGTGCACCGCGCCGGGAATATGTCCGTTGCGGGCAGCGGTCGGGCGCCGCCCGCTGTACTCGTCGGCGCTGCGGCAATCCCACACCACCAGGTTCGGATCGCCAAGGCGGTTGATGATGTCCTGCGCGTCCGCAACGGGGCCGCGGTCGATCGACACGCGCACCTGCGTCGGCCGGGTTTGCACCGGTGTTCTTTGCAGTGGTAGGCCGGCGGACGCCCACGCATGGATGCCCCCGTTGAGATACGCCCAGTCGCGGTGGCCGATGACATCCAAGGTCCAGATGAATCGTCCGGCCCAACCGCCGCCCTCGTCGTCGTACGCGACGATCGTGGCATCCTCGCGGTAGCCAATACGCGAAAAAAGCACGTCGAGGCGGGCGCTGTCCGGTAGCTGGCCCGTAGCCGGTGGAATGCCGCAGACGAGTTCCGTCGGTTCGACATGAACGGCGCCCGGCAGATGCGCAGCCGCGTACGCTGTGGCGCTTGCGACGTGCACCAGTAGCATGTCGTCTGACGAGTCGAGCTTGGCGGCAAGCTCGGACGGTTCGAGAATGTGCGCCAAGGCGTATCCTTAACTCGAATTGGGCGCGGATGATACAACGACCCCGGTAATCGGCGGGGCACTGATCTATCCTGCGGCTTTGCCGTCTCGGATGTCGATGTGATCAGCAACCTGGTCTGGATGGATCTCGAAATGACGGGCCTCGATCCCGAGCGCGACGTGATTCTCGAGATGGCAACAATCATCACCGATGCCGATCTCAACGTCCTCGCCGAAGGACCTGCACTCGCGCTATCGCAACCCGAAGCCAAACTCGCGGCGATGGACGAATGGAACACCAAACACCACACCGCATCTGGCCTGGTGGATCGGGTGCGGACCGATAGTGTCACCGAGGCCGAAGCCGAGGCGATGACTTTGGCGTTCATCGAACGTCACGTGGCTAAAGGTCAAGCGCCGTTGTGCGGCAACACGATCTGGCAGGATCGTCGATTTCTGGCGCGCTACATGCCGACCCTCGAAGGATATCTGCACTATCGGATGATCGACGTCAGCACCGTCAAAGAGCTGGCACGGCGTTGGTCGCCCGACATTCTGGGCGGCTTCACGAAGCAGAGTCAGCATCTGGCGCTGGCGGATATCCGCGAGTCGATCGCGGAACTCGCGTACTACCGATCGCGCTTCTTCAAGGTCGAGTAAGCGTTCGCTCACGTTGGCGATCCAGTGCCCAATCGATGTGCTCGGCGAGCAGTGGTGAGGCACCAACGCGCCGCGCGGCGAGCGCGGTGACGATCCGCGTATCGTGCGGTGCGTTGCCCAGGGCGACCGCGAGATTGCGCTGCCACTGCGCGTAGTTGATGCGCCGTAGCGCGCTGCCTTCGGTGCGCTCGGAAAACTCCGCCTCAGACCAGCCGAACAATTCCAGCAGCGGGGTGCGATCGAGCGCATGGCGCGGCACGAAGTCGGCCTCGGCACTCGGTTGCGCAAAGCGATTCCACGGACAGACGAGCTGGCAGTCGTCGCAACCGAATATCCGATTGCCGATCGGCGCGCGCAGTTCGACCGGTATTGCGCCCCGATGTTCGATGGTCAGATACGAAATGCAGCGCCGTGCATCCAGCTGGCGCGGGCCGGTTATGGCGGCCGTCGGACACACGCTGATGCACGCACGACATCGGCCGCAGTGGTCGTTGCCATCACCCGAGTCGACCGGCAATGGTAGATCGGTCAGCACCTCGCCAAGAAAAAACCACGACCCCGCGTTTCGATTTAGCAGCAGTGTGTGTTTGCCGATCCAGCCAAGCCCGGCTTTTTCGGCCAGCGCCTTCTCTAGAATCGGCGCGCTGTCCGTGAACGCACGTAACCGCTCACTTCCAGTATGTGCGGTTATTTTTCGGGCCAAGCTGCGCAGCCGCGCCCGTACGACTTTGTGATAGTCGCGCCCCAGCGCATAGCGCGACACATAGCCCAACTCGCCGCGTTCGAGAATCTTCATCGGCTCTGTGTCGTGCGGAAGGTAATCCATGCGCGCGACGATGGCGCGACAACTGCCGCTCAGCAGGCGCGATGCATCGAAGCGCAGGTCGAGATTTCGCTCTAGATATCCCATCTCGCCGTGGCAACCGGCGGCGAGCCAGCGTTCGAAGCGCTCGCGATAGGCCTCGACATCGAGGTCAGTGATCGCAATCTGCTGGAAGCCGAGCGCGCGGCCCCAGCCCTTGATGTCGTCGGCGAGTGCAACCAGATTCAATCCAGCGATCCCATGCCCGGGCGCCGATGGTTGGCGTTGTGCGCACTATAATGAAATATAGATTGGCGCGCCGACGGCGCGATCACATAGGGATTCACAGGTGTCACTCGATCAATTCGCTGGCGCGCCATTCGACCGTGTGTTCGACGCGGCGCAATCGCGCGCGCTCGATCGGCTTGCAATACAGCGCTATGCGATAGGCGGCATCGTGCTGATGAAACGGGCGGGGCGCGCGGCCTGGACCGTGTTGCGGCAACGCTGGCCGAACGCGGGTGCGATCACCGTTGTCTGCGGCCGCGGCAACAACGCCGGGGATGGTTACATCGTCGCCGGCTGCGCGTTGTCGAATGCCGTGAGTGTGCAACTGATTCAACTTGGGAGAGCCGCCGCGCTGCAGGGCGACGCGGCGCGCGCGCGGGATTGGGCGGTCGGTTGCGGACTGGCAATCGATGAAGTCGATGCTGAGCATCCGATTTTCGACGTGCGTGGAAGCGTTGTCGTCGATGCGCTACTGGGGACGGGCACCCACGGTGACGTGCGATTCGGATTCGCGCAGGCGATTGATCGCATTCGGACCGCGGGGTTGCCGGTCGTCGCACTGGATATCCCGTCGGGCCTGTGCGCCGATACCGGCCGGGTGCTCGGGTGTGCGGTACGGGCCGATGTCACCGTGACCTTCATTGGCATGAAACGGGGGCTCGTGACCGGCAATGGCACGGACTACGCCGGTCAGGTCGTACTCGATACGTTGGCGGTGCCCGCTGCCTGCCACGCCGAAATCGGGGGTGTCGCCGCGTTGCAGTGGAATGGCGTGCGTCATGTGCTGCCGACTCGTGCGCCGAGCGCATACAAACACCAGGCGGGCCACGCGCTGATCATCGGCGGCGATCACGGGATGGGCGGCGCCGTCGCAATGGCCGCCGAGGCGGCATTGCGCGCCGGTGCCGGCCTCGTCAGCGTCGTCACCCGATCCGCGCACGTTGCGGCGATTCTCACGCGTTGTCCGGAGATCATGGTCAAAGGCGTCGATTCGATGGCGCGGATCGATGCATCGAACCTTGAATCGATCGGCGCTCTGATCGAGCGCGCCAACGTCGTCGCAATCGGTCCGGGGCTTGGTCGCGACGATTGGGGACGGGCATTGTTTGACGCGGCGATCGGCACGGGCAAGCCGTTGGTGATCGATGCGGACGGCCTGCGCCTGTTGGCGGATCGCCTGCGCGGCGGTGCGAGTAATCGCATCGACGGCAGAGCGGTACTGACGCCGCACGTCGCCGAGGCAGCGGCGTTGCTCGGCTCGACTGTCGCGGACGTGCAACGCGATCGGTTCGCAGCCGCCGAGGCACTCGCCGCGCGCGTGCCTGGCGGCGCCGCGGTGCTGAAGGGCGCGGGCTCGCTGGTGGCGAATCTCGAGGGGCTCGGCGTATGCCTGCACGGCAATCCCGGCATGGCCAGCGCCGGTATGGGCGACGTGCTCACCGGCGTGATCGCGGGCCTTACCGCGCAGGGGCTCGATCCGATGACGGCGGCGACCGCAGGCGTGTGCCTGCACAGCCTCGCCGGGGATCGTGCGGCGGATCGTTTGGGCATGCGCGGTCTGCTGGCAACCGACCTGTTGAGCGAACTGCGCGTGGTTCTGAATGACCGCGCAGCGTGAGTTTGTCGCGGACGCCGAGGCGATGCTCGCCTATGGCTCGGCGATAGCAGCGTCGCTGGCGGGCGACGAACTCATCTTCCTCGAAGGCGACCTGGGGGCAGGCAAAACGACGTTGGCGCGGGGGATCTTGCGGGGGCTCGGCTTTCCGGGGCATGTAAAGAGCCCCACCTACACGCTCGTTGAACCTTATGAGTTCGATTTAATCCATGTGTATCATTTTGATTTTTATAGAATCAAAGATCCTGAAGAGCTAGAGTACGTCGGCTTGGACGATTTGCTGGCCGAGCGAGCGATCAAGCTCGTCGAATGGCCGGAGAGGGCGTTCGGCCGATTGCCGCAACCGAACCATGCTATTCGGATCAAGGCAGCGGGCGACGGCAGGATCATCGAAATCGAATAACAGTGATTGAAACGGCGGATGGGGATTCGGCTCCGACACCTGATTGAAGCTGTACTGCTGACGCTTTCGTTTGCGGCCTCCGCCGCGACGATCGATGCGGTCAGTGTGCAACCCAATTCGGACAACACTCGCGTTGTGCTGCGGTTGTCCACGCGCGTGCCGTTTCACGTTTTTACGCTGGCACACCCGCACCGAATTGTGATCGACCTTGCTGATGCGCGCCCCCGTAACGGCGTCAGGATTTCCGACGCGCCGGTCCGAGGCGCTGACGTCACCGGGGTGCGCGGCGGTCCGCGTGGAGCCACCGGTTACCGCGTCGTCCTCGATGCGAGCCAGGCACTGCAACCCAAGGGCTACATCATCGCCTCGGCGGAGTCCTCTGGGGACGAGCTGGTGGTGGAACTGCGGGGCGGATCGCCGTCGGCGCAAACCGCGGTGGCGTTGGCGCCGAAGCCGGCGAACCGCACGACCGCGCGCAGCGAAGCCAACGTCACCCGGGCCGCGCGACGCGACTTCATCGTCGCCATCGATGCCGGCCATGGCGGACAGGATCCGGGCGCGATCGGGGTCGGCAAAATACAGGAAAAGCGCGTCGCGCTGGCGATCGCGAAGGAACTCGAACTGCTGTTCCGCGGAGCGTCCGGCTATCGCGGCGCGTTGACGCGCAAAGGCGATTACTACCTGACGTTGCGCCAGCGCACCACTGTGGCGCGCCGCGCACGCGCCGATCTGTTCGTGTCAATCCATGCAGATGCGTTCTCGGCTTCTCACGCGCGTGGGGCATCGGTTTATGCGTTGTCGGCAAAAGGAGCGACCAGCGAGACCGCACGCTGGCTCGCGGCGAAGGAAAACTCGTCCGATCTGATCGGCGGCGCCGGCGACGTCAGCCTCGACGACAAGGACGCATTGCTGGCGCACGTGCTGCTGGATTTGTCGATGGAAGCAAACCGCTCCGCCAGTATCGAAGCCGGCACCGCGATACTGGGTGCGCTGAACGGCTTCACGCAGTTGCACCGTGCCCACGTCGAGCAGGCCGGATTCGTCGTGTTGAAGTCTCCGGACATTCCGTCGATTCTCGTCGAGACGGGCTATCTGTCGAACCCCGGTGAGGCGCACAAGCTGTCGCAGACGGCGTATCAACGCAAGATTGCGCAAGCAATCTTCAAAGGCGTGACGACTTACGCGCAACGTCACCCCCCGCCGGGCACCTCGCTCGCATCGCGTTGACAACGGGCGGTCTCGTGGAGCGTTCCGACTCTCGGTAGGGAACGCACGCGCCGGTGATATGATCCGGTGCATCCCGAACACGCCCCACGCAGATGCCGAATCGAATCAAGAGGCTGCCCGACTTCGTCGCCAATCAAATTGCGGCCGGAGAGGTGGTAGAGCGGCCCGCATCGATCGTAAAAGAACTGATCGAGAACAGTCTGGACGCCGCTGCGCGCCGAATCGTGCTGACGATCGAACAAGGCGGCGTCAAACGCATCCGTGTCACCGACGACGGCGGCGGCATCCACGCCGATGATCTGGCGCTTGCGCTGTGTCCTCATGCGACCAGCAAAATCGCCGGGGCGGAAGACCTGGACGGCGTCGCTACGCTCGGCTTTCGCGGCGAGGCGCTCGCCAGCATCGCTTCGGTTGCGAAGCTGTCGATCAGCACGCGAACGGGCGACGCAGAAAATGGTTCGCGGATCGAAATGAACGGCGATGCGAAGAACATAGAACCTGTCGCACACCCGCGTGGCACCACGGTCGAAGTCAGCGACCTGTTTTACAACACACCCGCTCGCCGCAAATTTCTGAAGACCGAACGCACCGAGGTCGCGCATCTGAACGATATCGTGACACGTCTCGCGCTCGGCAGGCTCGACGTCGAATTCGAGACACGAATCGGCGCTACGTCGCAGCACCTGCCGCCGACTGGCAGCGACGGCCTTCGTAGAGTTGCACAACTGCTCGGCGCGGGATTCAGTGGCGCCGCGGTTCCGATCGATGCAACGCACGATCAATTTCGCCTGCACGGCTGGGTTGGTCTGCCGACGTTCTCGCGCGCACAAAGCGATCAGCAATATTTCTTCGTCAACGGTCGTTCGGTGAAGGACCGGCTCGTCGCATTTGCGGTGAAGCAGGCATATCGCGATGTGCTCTTCCACGGGCGCCACCCTGTTTTCATCTTGTATCTCGACCTCGATCCGCGGCAGGTCGACGTGAACGTACACCCGACTAAGTATGAAGTACGGTTTCGAGACCCGCGTGGCGTACGTGATTTCGTCTTCGGATCGTTGAATCGCGCGCTGCGTGGTCTTCGTGCCGGTACGGATACGAACGACACCGCGCGCATTCCCGAACCAATCGGCCACACGCACAATCATCAGCATCATCCGGAGACGCTTCTTCCGAGACCGTCATTGCAGCAATTGTTGGCCCTGTCGAGCGCATCGACATCGATCGCCGAATCTGTGCACGAACACGAAGCGGACGCATACGTATCCCGTGATAGACCGATCCCACCCCTCGGTTATGCCGTTGGTCAACTGCACGAGATCTACATCGTCGCGGAGAATGCGGATGGCATGGTGGTGGTGGACATGCACGCTGCGCACGAGAGAATCACGTACGAGAAGATGAAGGCGTCGCGCGGGGCTGCCGGTTCCGTTCAGCAGCAGCGTCTGTTGGTGCCGGAGGTATTGAACGTCAGTCCTGCCGAAGCGGAGCTGGCCATGCAGCATCAGCAACGGCTGGCCTCGCTCGGTCTCGAGATCGATCGAGGCGGCCCAACGAGCCTGATCGTTCGCGCTATACCCGCCCTGTTGGCGACCGCAGACGCAGCGCGGCTCGCCTCCGACGTGCTCGCGGATCTCGGTGTGGATGGTTCGACGGATCGGATACGTCAGTACGAAGACGATCTGCTCGCGACGATGGCATGCCACGGATCGATTCGGGCGCACCGCAGGCTCACGATCGCTGAGATGAACGCGCTGCTTCGAGAGATGGAAGTGACCGAGAATGCGGGGCAATGCAACCATGGTCGACCGACGTTCGTGGTGCAGAGTCTACGTGACCTCGACCAGTGGTTTCTGCGCGGCCGTTGAGTACGGACCACTGACGTGTTGCCGGTTCCGCGCAGAACCATTGTCACGTTGATGGGGCCGACCGCATCGGGCAAGACCGATCTGGTTTTGCGCATCGCGGAGCGATTGCCGGTTGACATCATCAGCGTCGATTCGGCGATGGTGTATCGCGATATGAACATCGGTACCGCTAAGCCGACGGCTGCGGTGCTCGCGCGCTACCCGCATCGGCTGATCGATCTTAAGGATCCAGCCGAGTCGTATTCGGTGGGCGAATTCATCGATGACGCCAGGTCCAGCGTCGCGGCCTCGCTCCACGCTGGCCGACTGCCGTTGCTCGTCGGCGGCACGATGCTGTATTTCAAAGCATTCAAAGAGGGGTTGGCGGATCTGCCGCCGACCTCGCCCGATGTGCGCCGGGCGCTCGAGCTACGCGCGCGCCGCGAGGGGCTCGCTGCGTTGCATGTGGAGCTGCGGCGCGTTGATCCGGTCGCCGCGGCCGGCATCCATCCCAATAATCCGCAGCGGTTGTTGCGGGCGCTCGAGGTTTATGTGACGTCCGGTCGGCCGATCTCGGACTACTGGGCGCAGCAGCACAGCGCCGCTCCGCCGCTCCGTGGCGACGGGTCACGGCAGAGCCGCGACGGTGTCGCGGGCGCGCTGGGTTGTCGGCTGATCGAGTTTGCGATCGAGCCTCCCCGGGAGGTGATTCATGCGCGCATCGAGCGGCGCTTCGGCGACATGCTCGAGGCTGGTCTGCTCGACGAAGTGCGCGCGTTGAGGGTGCGCGGCGATCTGTCGCTGGGCCTGGCATCGATGCGTGCGGTGGGTTATCGCCAGGTATGGCAACACCTCGACGGATCGATCGACCACAAGACGATGGTCCAGCGGGCGGTTGCGGCGACGCGCCAACTCGCGAAACACCAACGCACCTGGCTGCGTAGTTGGTCGGATAAATTGGTGCTGAACGACCCTGCAGAGGCGAGCCTTGAGCCAATCTTGCAATCCATTGAGGGGGAACGCATAGTTACCCGGTCGCCATAAGAATGACGGGCGCGGCGCGCTTATACACAGAGAAGGCGCGGGCGCCGCCCAAATAACGGGCGCAGGAGGTTGTGATGTCGAAAGGGCATTCCTTACAAGACCCTTATCTGAACACCCTGAGAAAGGAGCGTGTCCCCGTTTCGATCTACCTGGTCAACGGGATCAAGCTGCAAGGACAGATCGAATCGTTCGATCAGTTCGTGATCCTGCTGCGCAACTCGGTGAGTCAGATGGTTTACAAGCACGCCGTCTCGACGGTGGTACCCGCGCGCAACATTCGCCTACCCAGTGCAACATCGGACGATGAGGATGCATCAGAAAGCTGAGCAACGCTGCATCGGGTAGTGTTACCTTGCACGGGCGGTAGCGGCCCGCACTTCACATTGTTCATGTAAGCAATCCACGGATCCGTGTCTCGCGCGAGGCGCGAGGCGGCATTCGAAACGCCACGGTAGTGCCATTGTTTTTCGAAAGACCGGAAACCGGACAGCGCGCGGTCCTCGTGCACATCAGATTTTCTCGGCTCGACGAGCAAGAGGAGATCGTCGAATTCGAAGAGCTCGTGCGGGCCGCTGACATTCAGGCCCTGGCGCTGCTCAGCGGAAGACGGCAGCGACCGCATGCGCGATGGTTCATTGGCACCGGAAAGCTGGCCGAGCTGCGGACGTTGCTTGCGAGCCAGGCAGCGGACTTGGTGGTGTTCGATCATGAGCTGACACCCGCTCAGCAGCGCAACATCGAAACCGAACTGAAGTGTCGCGTGGTGACGCGGACAGAGCTGATTCTGTACATCTTCGCGCAGCGGGCTCGCACACACGAGGGCCAGCTACAGGTGGAACTGGCGCAGTTGCGTCATGCGGAAACGCGTTTGGTGCGGGGCTGGACGCACCTTGATCGACAGAAGGGCGGCATCGGCTTGCGCGGCGCGGGTGAGACGCAGATCGAACTCGACCAACGCATCTTGTCGGAGCGGGCGCGTACCATCGACAAGCGTTTGGATAAAGTGCGCAAGCAGCGAGAACAAGGGCGGCGCGCCCGAGCCCGCGCGGACGTCGCAACGGTTGCGTTGGTGGGTTACACGAATGCCGGCAAGTCGACCCTGTTCAACGCGTTGACGCAGGCGCATGTCGTCGCCCGCGACAGGCTGTTCGAAACGCTCGATCCGACCTTGCGCAAGCTGAGCCTGCCGGGATTTGGTGATGTGGTACTTGCCGACACGGTGGGTTTCATCCGCGCGCTGCCGCACAGCCTCGTCGACGCCTTCAAAGCGACTTTAGAGGAAGTGACGCGCGCCGAACTGTTGATACACGTCATCGATGCGACAATGGCCGGAGATGAAGAGCGGGCTGAGCAGGTGCGCTCGGTGTTGGCCGAGATCGGCGCGGATCGGCAGCCGTTACTCGAGGTATACAACAAGATCGATCGGGTGAACGAGCCGGCGCGCATCGAGCGCGGTGCCCATGGCGAGCCGATTGCGGTTTGGCTCAGTGCACAGCGCGGCGACGGCATCGATCTGCTCGTAGACGCGATTGCCCAACGCCTCGGTGTCGATCGTTCACCGATGCGAGTGAAGCTCGCGCCATCGGCCGGCAGGACCCGTTCGTGGCTGTATCGTCTGGGTGCAGTACTCGATGAGCGGCCATCCGATGACGGTGGCGTGGAGCTCACCGTTCGACTCAACGCGCAATCGCTTGCGCAACTCGCCGCGCAACCGGGTGTTTTGTTGCCAGGGTCCCGGGGCGTACATAGAATCTCGCCCTCGCCCGGACCGTAATCTCAGAGGCTGACACGAATGGCATGGAATGAACCTGGGGGTAGCAAGGACAAAGACCCCTGGGGCCAGAAGGGCGGGGATCAGGGCCCACCGGACCTCGATGAAGCGTTCCGCAAACTGCAGAACCAGCTCGCTGGAATTTTCGGTGGTCGCGGGGGCGGCTCCGGCGGCGGCTCAGGATCGACATCGCTGAATCCGCGAACTTTGCTGTTCGTGTTGGTGGCCGCGGTCGTCGTCTATGCATTGTCCGGTCTGTATCAGATCGACCAACAGGAGCGCGGTGTCGTGTTCCGGTTCGGCGCAGTCAAGAAGGACGTCGTGATGCCGGGCCTGCACTGGTATCCGCGCTTCATCGATACGGTGGAAACCGTCAACGTCACGCGCGTGAACTCCATCAAGCACCAGGCGCTGATGCTGACGCAGGACGAAAACATCGTCGACGTGACGTTGACGGTGCAGTGGGTCATCAACAATCCGATCAATTTCGTCACCAAGGTGCGCGATCCGGAGAACAGTCTCGAGAATGCGGCAGAGAGTGCGCTGCGCCACGTCGTCGGCAGTACCAAGATGGACGAGGTCATCACCGAAGGGCGGGCGGCAATCGCGGTCGAAGTGGGTCGACGATTGCAGACGTATCTGGACCGCTATGGCACGGGTATTCTCGTCAGTAAGGCGAACATCGATCAGAGCGTGCCGCCAAAGCAGGTTCAGGACGCTTTCGACGACGTACAACGCGCGAAGGAAGACGAAGCGCGTGTCATCAACGAAGCCACTGCGTATCGCGAGAGTGTCGTTCCGGAGGCGCGAGGCAATGCGCAGAAGGAAATACTGAAGGCCGAGGCTTACCGTGATCAGGTTACTGCGCGTGCCCAAGGGGAGGCGGAGCGCTTCACGAAGCTGCTCGCGCAGTATCATCTTGCCAAACAGGTCACGCGTGATCGTCTGTACCTCGATGCGATGGAGTCGGTGCTGTCGCGTTCGACGAAAATCCTCGTCGACGTGAAGGGTGCAAACAACATGCTGTACCTGCCGCTCGACAGGCTCATGCAGCAGATGTCCAAAACGCCGGCGGCTCCTGTAGACAATGCGAACGTGCGGACCCCCGCGCCAACTAACGACCGCGCCGAGACGCGGCGTACAAGTCGCTGACGGGAGCTGACGATGCGCAATCTGGTCTCTACCGTCGTCGTTCTGCTCGTCCTGCTGCTGGCGTTCGATGGCATTTATGAAGTCAAACAAACCGAGCGCGCCGTGTTGCTTCGCTTCGGCGCGGTCGAGCGCGCGGATGTGGCTCCCGGGCTGCATTTCAAATGGCCCATCGCCGACAGCATCAAGATCACCGACGCGCGCGTGTTGACGCTCGACTCACCAGCCGAGCGCTATTACACGATGGAGAAAAAGCCGCTGATCGTCGATTCGTTCGTGAAGTGGCGTGTCGCCGATGTGTCGAAGTACTACACCGCGACGTCGTTCGACGAACGACAGGCCGAGCGGTTGCTGTCGGAACGCGTCAACGAAGGTCTGCGCAATGAGATCAGCGGCCGCACGATGCACGAAGTGATCTCGGGCGCCCGCGACGAGCTGATGACCGATCTCACCACGAAGCTCAACAAAATCATGCGCCGCGATGTCGGCGTCGAGGTGTTGGACGTTCGCGTCAAGCGCATCGATTTGCCGCCTGAGGTCAGCAGTGCCGTCTACGACCGGATGAATTCCGAACGTCAGATTCTTGCGCGCCAGTTTCGCGCGACCGGCCAGGAGCGTTCGCTCGAGATTCGCGGTGACGCGGATCGCCAGGTTGTCGTCATCTCTGCGGATGCGTATCGTCAGGCCGAGGAAACCCGCGGCGACGGAGATGCAAAATCGGCAGCCGTCTATGCCGCGGCATTCGGCCAGGATCCCGAGTTCTACCAGTTTTATCGCAGCATCAACGCGTACGTGAATGTGTTCGAAGACAAATCCGATCTGCTGGTGCTGGATCCGAACGGCGAATTCTTCAAGTATATGAAGCAGAGCGAGCAGAAGTAGCGGGCCTGCGTTTCGTGAACCGACACAGCTGGCGCCTGCCTGACGGCATTGATGAGGTGCTGCCACCCGACGCGTGGTCGTTGGAACAGTTGCGCAGGCGGGTGCTCGATCTGTTCGTCGCCTGGGGCTATCAATACGTCGAGCCGCCACTGGTCGAATATCTCGATTCCCTGCTGGTCGGATCGGGTCACGATCTCGAGTTACAGACCTTTCGCATGGTCGACCAACGCAGCGGCCGCATGCTCGGCATTCGCGCAGACATGACATCGCAGGCCGCGCGCATCGACGCGGCGAGCCTGCGCGGCGACGGCAGCCGGCGCCTTTGCTATGCCGGTGCCGTGGTTCATGCGAATCCGACAGGCGTGCTCGAATCGCGAGTACCGCTGCTGGCAGGGGCTGAGCTGTTCGGCGCCGGTAACGTCGAGGCCGACGCGGAAGTCATCGCGCTGATGGTCGATGCACTGCGATGTGCTGGGATCGATTCCCCGGTCATCGAATTGGGGCACGTCGGAATATTTCGCGGCATCGCCTCCGCAGGGAAGCTCGATAGCGCGCGCGAACAGGCGGTATTCGAAGCCCTGCAACGCAAGGCAACCCCGGACCTAGAGGAACTGCTGGACGCCGTGAGGCTGCGCAAACCGGTTGTTGCGGCGTTGCTGATGTTGCCGCAGCTGCTGGGTGGCGGCGATGTATTCGATCGCGCGCGCACTGCGTTCGCTGGTTTGCCGAAGCCGGTGCACGAGGCGCTCGATGAACTGCAGAATCTCGCTGCGGCCGTCGAGGCGCGCTGCGAGCACGTCAAACTGCGGTTCGATCTATGCGAGCTGACCGGTTACGCCTATCACACCGGACCGGTGTTCGCGGCGTACAGCGAAAACTTCGGCCGTGCGGTTGCGCGTGGGGGACGTTACGACGGCGTCGGCGTATCCTTCGGTCGCGCGCGCCTGGCGACGGGTTTCGATGTCGATCTGAAGCGGCTGCCACGCGCTGCGAGTGATCCCGGCAATTCAATCTGGGCGCCGGCGCCACATGCGTTGAATGCTGCGCGGCGCAGCGCGCTGTGGCGGAAGATTCGCGTGCTGCGTGATGCCGGGGAATGCGTCATCTGCTCGTTGGACGAGAACGAGCAGCCGGCGCGAGATTGCGCGCGCGAACTCGTGTGGCAAGGCGATACGTGGCGGATTCGGACGATCAAACAAGGCTGAAGAAGGCATGATGCGTGGTGGCAGCTCGTAATGGCGGCTCGCGATGGCGGCTCGTGATGGCAGCTCGTGATGGGAAGTAACGTCGTCGTCATCGGCACCCAGTGGGGTGACGAAGGCAAGGGCAAGATCGTCGATCTGCTCACCGAGAACGTTGCGGCAGTGGTGCGCTTTCAGGGTGGCCATAATGCCGGACACACGCTGGTCATCGACGGCGTCAAGACGGTGTTGCACCTCATTCCGTCCGGCATCCTGCGCCCGGGTGTGCAATGTCTGATCGGCAATGGCGTGGTGCTGGCGCCGCACGCGTTGATGGCCGAAATCTCGCAACTCGAAGCGAAGCAGGTCCCGGTCCGCGAGCGCCTGCGCATCAGTCCGGCGTGTCAGCTGATCCTGCCATATCACGCGGCGCTGGATCTCGCGCGGGAGACGCATCGAGGCAACCAGAAGATCGGCACGACCGGACGCGGCATCGGTCCCGCGTACGAGGACAAGGCCGCGCGCCGCGGCGTGCGGCTTGGCGATCTGTTCTACCAGCAGGAATTTGCGGCCAAGCTTGCCGAAGTGATGGACTATCACAACTACATGCTCGCCAACTATTACCAGGTTGCCACCGTCGATTTTCAGCAGACGCTCGATGAAACGCTGCAAATTGCCGAGCAGATTCGACCGATGGTCGCCGATATCGTCCCGCTGCTGCACGGGCTGCGGAAGTCGGGAGCGAATCTGTTGTTCGAAGGCGCCCAGGGCGCGCTGCTCGACATCGATCTGGGCACCTATCCGTTCGTCACCTCGTCAAATACGACTGCCGGCGGAACGGCGGTCGGCAGCGGATTCGGCCCACGCTATCTCGACTACATTCTCGGCATCACGAAAGCCTATTCGACGCGCGTCGGATCGGGCCCATTCCCAACCGAGCTGTTCGATTCCGTCGGCGAGCGCCTGGCCAGTCGCGGCGCCGAGTTCGGCGCCACGACCGGGCGCCCGCGGCGGTGCGGCTGGTTCGACGCGGTCGCGTTACGCCACGCCGCGCAGACTAACAGCATCTCGGGATTGTGCCTGATGAAGCTCGACGTGCTCGATGGCCTGGACAAGCTGTTGATCTGCGTCGACTACGAAGGCCCGGACGGCGAGGCCGGCCTGGTACGCTTCGGCAGCGAGTATTACTCCGGGGTGAAGGCGGTGTACGAAGAACTGCCGGGCTGGCAGCAATCCACCGTCGGCGTGCGACGCCTCGACGACCTTCCGATCAACGCGCGCAACTACCTCCGACGCATCGAAGAAACGGTCGGCACGCCGATCGATATCATCTCGACCGGACCGGGCCGCGACGAAACGATCATTCTGCGGGATCCGTTCGCGGGTTAGGAACCCGTCAGGAGTTCGAATGATTGATTCGAAATTGTTGGAGATTCTGGTCTGTCCGGTGACGAAAGCGTCGCTCGTGTACAAGGCCGACCGTGACGAACTGTGGTGTCGCGCCAGCGGACTCGCGTATCCCATTCGCGATGGCATCCCCGTGATGCTCGAACAGGAGGCCCGACAGCTTACGGCCGAGGAGCGTTCCAGCCTGTCGAAGAAGTGAGGAACGCGATCCTCAGGCGCTGTCGGCGGGTCAATCGTGCGCGTCTCGGCGCATATGCCGATGCACGAAGACGTAGTAAAGCGTCGCGAGCACCGCCGCGATGCCGCCGAGCCACAACGAGATGCGCGACAAACTGCCCTGCATCAGCGCTTCGTCCTGACCCGCGGTCACGCCGACCCAGGACAGCACAATGCACCAGATGGCCGACCCAGTGAGCGTTGCCGCGGAGAACCAACCGTAGTGCATCCTCACGATGCCGGCGGGCAATCCGATCAGATGGCGAATCACAGGCAGCAGACGAGAGACGAACACACCCGGTGTGCCGAACCGGTCCGACCAGGCTTCCGCGGCTGAGATCTTCTGCGGCCCAAGCATTGCAAAGCGGCCATAGCGCATCAGCAGCGGCCGACCCAGCAGCCGCGCGGCCCAATACATCGCCGACGCGCCGAGCCAGGAGCCCAAGGTTCCCGCGATGACGATGCCGGTCAGCGTCATATTGCCGCGCGTGTAGGCCAGGTGCGCGGCCGGCGGAATGACGACTTCGCTGGGCAACGGCACGATCGAGCTTTCCAGCGCCATCAGCGCGGCGATCAAGGAGTAGCCGCCCGTATCGAGCGCGCCGAGATACCAATCGAGAAATTCGCGAATCATGCGTTGCGCTCAGGCGATGTCACAACGCGGCGGGTCTCATTCACGAGGGTTCCGCAATGCTGTTCGACGCGGCGCGTGGTCCGCGCGCGAGCGCGCGTTTCAGCATGTGCGGCAGCGCCATCATGGCCGGCGTACAGACCAGAGTCAGCACCGTGGCAAACGTCAGGCCCCAGACGATCGCCTGCGAGAGAGGCACCCAGAACAGCGACATCTGGCTACCGAACATGATGCTGCGGTGGACGAAATCGATCGACATGTTGAATGCCATTGGCAGCAAGCCCAGCACCGTGGTGATCGTGGTCAACATCACCGGTCGAACGCGTTGGGCACCGGCGCGCACGATCAACGACACGTAGTCCAGCTCCGGATGTTCGCGCCGCAGATGGTTGTAGGCGCTGATCAGGATGATGTTGTGATTCACGACGATACCTGCCAACGCAACGACACCGACACCGCTGAGAATCGCGCTGAACGGTTTGCCCATGATGACGAGACCGATCAGCACGCCGGCGGTCGACATCGTCACCGCGGAGACGATCAGAAAGGCCTGATAGAGGCTGTTGAACTGGGCAACCAGGATCACGAACATCAGCAGTACCGCTAGGATGAACGCGATCGAAATGAACTGCATCGATTGGGACTGTTCTTCGTTCGCGCCGCGGAACCGAATGCGCAGGCCGGGGTCCCACGTCTGCGAATTGATCCACGCCTGCATCTGTTTGACCTTCGTGTCGGCCAGCACGCCTTTGGCAACGTCGGCATTGATGAGCTGCACCGGAGCGCCATCGATGCGCTCGAGCGTATCGACCCGAGGCGCCGGCACGCGTTTGACGAAGCTGGAGATCGGCACCAGTCCGTTGGCGGTATTGATCTTGAGCGCGTCCAGCGCCAGCAGCCCACGTTCGGCGGCGGGATAGCGCACTCGTATGTCGACCTCTTCGAGGGCGCGGTCGGGACGATATTCGCCGACCTTCAGGCCGTTCGTGACCAGTTGCACCGCCATGCCGACTTGTGACACGTCGGCGCCAAACAATGCCGCCTGCGCGCGGTCGACCTCGAGCTTCCATTCGATACCGGGCATCGAACGGGTGTCGTCGATGTCGCGCAGGCCTTTGACCTGCGTGTCCATATACTCCCGCACGCGCGCGACTGCCGGCTCCAGCAGACTGCGATCGCGCGCGCGAAGCTCGAGCTGAATTGCTTTGCCGACGCGCGGCCCCTGCTCCATGGCCTTCACTTCGACCGTGACACCCGCAAGCGAAGCCGTCCGCTCGCGAACCTCTTCGAGAATCGCGGAACCGGGGCGATCGCGCTGGTTCTCATCCACAACCTCGACGAACATCTGACCGATGCGATCGAGGCCGCGCCGTGTGTCGCCCGACATTGTGGTCCAGCTGTTCAGACTCTTGATGCCGCGCACGTCGAGAATGCGCGATTCGACCTCCTTGACGAGTTGATTCTTCTGTTCGGACGCCAGATTGCCGCGTGACTTGATCGTGATCGAGGCGAACTGCGTCTCGCCTTCGTTGAAGAACACCATGCCTTTTCCGTATGCGCCGTACAGCATGAACGAGCCGATCAGCGCGCAGACCATCAGCACACATGTGAGCGGCGCATAACGCACGGCCCGCTCGGCTACGCGCGCGTACAGTCCCAGCAGGGTTTTCAGTTTCGTGGGATCGCCTTCTTCGAGTTCGCGCAATGACTCGGTCGTCTCGGGGTCCACCGATCCAGCCTTGCCGAACAGCGCACCAAGACAAGGCCCGATAACCAGCGCATACAGCAGCGAGCCTGCCAGTGCCGCGAATACCGTGACTGGCAGATAGCGCATGAACTTGCCCGGGATACCGGGCCAGAACATCAGCGGCAGAAACGCGGCAAGCGTGGACAACGTCGACGTGACCACCGGCCAGAACATCCGCTTCGCCGCCAGCGTATAGGCTGCATGTCGGTCGAAACCTTCAATGAGCTTTCGATCCGCGTATTCGGTCACGACGATCGCCCCATCGACGACCAGACCGAGCCCGAGCAGCAGACCGAACATCACCATGAAGTTGTACGTGTAGCCGATCACATAGATCACGGTCATTGCGAACAGGAATGACACCGGCACCGACATCGCGACGATGACGCCGCTGCGAAGCCCCATCGCTGCGACGATGACGACCATGACCAGCGCGAGCGCGGTGAGGATGTTGCCCTGCAGTTCAGTCACCTGTTGCTGGGCAAAAGGTGCTTGATCCTGGGTGTAGAGAATCTGCACGCTGCTTGGGAGGTGCGGCCGTGCGGCCTCCACGACGGCACGTACCCTGGCGACGGTATCGATGACGTTGGCATTGGTGCGTTTGCTGACGTTCAGCGACATTGCCGGTTTGCCGTTCACGCGCGCGTAGCTGACGCGGTCCTTGAACGTCGGCCGAATCTGCGCAACGTCGCGCAGCGTCACGACGGTGTCGCCGTCGACCTTGACTGGAATGTCGAAGATGTCCTGTGCGCGTTCGACGACGCTGGGTACTTTGACGGCGAAGCGGCCCTGGCCGGTGTCGAGCGCCCCGGCAGCGATCAATCGATTGTTGTTGACGATGTTCATCAGCAACTGCTCGTTGGAGATGTGGTAACTCTCCAGCGCCGCCGGGTCGATCAATGCTTCCAGTACCTCTTCGCGCTGACCGTTGAGTTCAGCCGAAAGCACTTCCGGAATCGCTTCGATGTCGTCGCGCAGTTGCACCGCAACGTTGTACAGCACCCGTTCGGGTACATCGTCGCCCAGCAAGTTGACCTGGATGATGGGGAAATCGTTGGCGTTCTGCTCCTGCACGATCGGTTCTTTCGTCGTGCTCGGCAGTTTCGCCTTGGCGCGATCCACCGCATCGCGCACGTCGATCGACGCTTTGGCGAGTGGGTAGTCGGCATTGAATTCAACCACCAGCGTGCCGGCGCCCTCGGACGAATACGACGTCAGCTCCTTGATGCCCTCGATCGAGCGCATCTCGGTTTCCATCGGCATCACCAGCAACCGCTCGGCGTCTTCCGGGGAGATGCCTTCGTGCGGGATCGTCACCACGAAGAACGGCACTTCGATGTGCGGCTCGGACTCGACCAGGATCGCGCTCTGCGAAGCCACGCCGGCGATGATGATCATCGCCAGGACGAGCAGTGTGGTGCGCGATCGCTGGATCGCCGCATCGATGAGTGCGTACATCTGTCCTCGATGGCCCAGGGCGGAGGCTTCAGGGCGGGCGGTGTGCCAGGGTGGATTTGTGCGGATGCTAGTTTATGCCCTTGGGGCGGGCCGTGCGATTGTGGCAACACGTACCTCGGCGGTACGCTGCCGCGCCACGGCAGCAAGGTTGCGCTTCAAAGCATGTATCGGTCCGACGGTCGGGTGGCCTGGCCTGTCAAGCTATGGTACGCGGCGGGGCAGACCGGCCAGTCCGTCACCGACTTCGGCTTCGGCACGCTTCTGTTCATCTACTACAACCAGGTGTTGGGGCTGTCGGGGTCGTATACCGGGCTCGGCGTCGCGGTTGCACTGTTCTTCGACGCACTGTTCGATCCGGCGGTCGGTTCCTGGTCCGACGGCTTCCAGTCGAAGTGGGGCCGGCGCCATCTGTTCATGGCCGCGGCGATCCTGCCGCTCGGGTTGATGTTTTTCGGCCTGTTCTGGCCACCCGAGGGGCTGACGCAACTGCAGCTGTTTCTGTGGTTCACACTGTTCAGCGTTCTGGTGCGTACCGCACTGTCGTTCTTCAACGTGCCGTATCTATCGCTCGGCGCAGAGTTGTCGCAGGACTATCAGGAGCGCACGCAGATCGTTGCCGTGCGCATCGTCGTCGGCGCGATCTCGATTCTCGGAGTAACGGCGATCGGCTGGAATTTCTTTTTCGTCGGCACACTCGCCAATCCGACGCCACAACTCACACGCGACCCCTATTTCTCGTACGCGGTGGCATCGGCGGTGCTGATGGTGGTCGTTCTGTCTGCATCCACGCTGTTCACCGCGCGCGCCATTCCGCATCTCGCCGGATCACGCCAGCCGCGGCGCGAGTTCGGCGTTCGTCGCGTTTACGAGGACCTGTATGAAGCGCTGCGCAACGATTCGTTCAGGGCGCTGTTCGTTGGCACGTTGATCTACTTCATCTATGCCGGCACGCAAGGTGCACTGTGGATGCATCTGATGACGTTCTACTGGCAGCTGGATACGCAGAGCATTCAGTGGATTCAATATGCGGGCATCACCGGTGCGATCCTCGGGGTTCCGCTTGCGCCGTCGTTCAATCGCTGGTTCGACAAGAAGTGGACCGTCATCGTCGGCGTGACGATCGCGGCAGTGTGCGACAACACGCCAATCATGCTGAATCTCGCAGGTGTAATGCCCCACGACCCGACCATTCTCTCGCGGGTGCTGATCGCGCTGTCGGCCTTGGGGGCATTCTTCGGCGTGCAGGCGTCGATCACCGTCGCGTCGATGATGGGTGACGTGGCCGACGAGCATGAACTCAAACACGGCGCACGCCAGGAAGGTGTCTATTTCGGCTCGTACAGTTTCTCGTCGAAATGCACCGGCGCTTTCGGCAACATGATTGCCGGGGTCGCGATCGATCTGATCGGGCTCGACCCGCTGTCGAAGCCGGGCGAAGTGCCGGCCGAGGTGTTGAATCGGTTCGGTGCGTCGTATGGTTTGATCGCGCTGTTGATCATCGCGTCGATCTGGGTGTTCCTGCCGTATTCGTTGAACAGCAAACGGCATGCGCGGGTTCTGCAGGAACTCGCGCGGCGGCGGGCGTCAGAGATGGCGCGTGACGACGGCGTTATCGAGGATGATGTGGAGCGTGCAGCTGCACCCATACCGGGTGGCTAGGGGATCCAAGGGGGTGCGATGAAACGCGGTGTTCTAACGGCGACTGAACAGTTTCAAGGCGCGGCGCTGGTCGAGTTTGCGCAGGCGCTGGAGGCGCGCGGTTACGACAGCCTGTGGCTGCCCGAACTCTTCGGGCGGGAACCGATCGGCACCGCCGGCTATCTACTCGGCCGGACGCGAAACATCTCAATTGCGACGGGGATCGCGAACGTGTACGTACGGGATGCACATGCGACCGCGCAGGCGCGCCACTCGCTGAACGAACTGTCCGGCGGACGTTTCATGCTGGGTCTCGGGGTGTCGAATGCGCAGTTGAACGGTACGCGCGGACATACCTGGCAACCCCCGCTGAAGAAGATGACGGCGTATCTGGATGCGATGGACGCTGTAAAGGTGGCTGCACCGGCACCGGTGCATTCCGGGCCGACATATATCGCCGCGCATGGACCGGGACTGCAAAAGTTGGGCGCGGAGCGAACGAACGGCATCATCACCTACCTGATGACACCACAGCACACGCGCACTTCGCGTGAGCGAATCGGGCGGAGCGCAGAGCTGAACGTCGTGGCGATGTTCCTTGCCGAGCAGAATCCCGATACCGCCCGCGCCAAAGCTCGGGCGGGAATCAAGGTGTATGTCGGTCTCGACTACTACCATCGCGAGTGGCGCAAGCTCGGCTTCACCGACTCTGACTTCGCAGACGGCGGCAGCGATCGTTTGATCGACGCACTCGTCGCGTGGGGCGACGAGCGCGTGCTGCGTGATCGCGTCGCTGCATTCGAGCAAGCGGGCGCGACCCGTGTGATCGTGATGCCGTTCGGCGTGCGGTCGAAGTCGGGTACCGATCTGAGTGTGCTCGATGCGCTGGCCCTATGACGCAATCCTTCGAGATCCAAACCGAGTATGAAGAATGAATCCAATCGATGAGCGTATGCACCCGGTTCGCAACGAGCCGGCGTGGAGCGAGAGCTACTACTTCAACTTCGTCGACCCCGACACAAAGCTGGCGATGTTCACGCGCATGGGCTTCCGGCCCGGCGACGGGTGGGCGGACGGTTTGCACGTCGTGTATCTCGGCGGCGATCGCGTCGCCTTCACTTATGGGCGTCGTAGCATCGAGCGCGATCTCTCACGATACGACGTCGATCTCGCGGTCGGTGGATTGAGACTCGAATGCGTCGAGCCGTTCGGTCTGTGGTGCGTCGGCTATTCGGGCTCCGCGCAGGACATTGCGGACGCGGCCATCCTGCTGGAGCGCAGCAAGTTGCGACCCGAGGGGTGGTACCGGGACGCGACCCTTTCGATGTCGGTCGATTTTCGCGCACTGACACAACCTCATTACGCAACGATGGGCATCTCGTCGCGTGGACACTTCGAGCAAACGGGTCAGGTGAGGGGCGAGATCACGATCGGGGGTCGCACGACACAGGTGGCCGGTTATGGCGTCCGCGACAAATCCTGGGGGCCACGTGATTGGGGGGCAGCGACGCCGGTGTCGGCCACCCATGCTTCGGAATCGTCGCGCGGTCCCGCACCGTTCGTGAACTGGTTTTCGATGAACTTCGGTGAAGCACTCGCGCTTGGCGGTTCGTGCGGTCGAGCCGCGGATGGCGCGATGCGTGGCGCAGGCTGGATCCACCACAAAGGACGTACCGAAGATCTGAACGATGTCGTCATCGAGAGTCGCTACCAGCCCGATTCGATTCTGCACACGTCCGTTCGTTTGACCGGGCAGGCTGCGAGTGGTCGCACGATTCTCGTCGATGGCCGCATTCTCACCGTTTGTCCGACGAAGATCCCGATGCCGGGCGGCACGACGTTCGTCAACGAAGGACTTGCGGAGTTTCGCGCGGACGGAATGATCGGCTACGGCATCAGCGAACATTGGCACAAAGTCGGCGGCGCTTGAGACGCATGTCCGGCGGGCGATTAGCCATCATGTGCCGTTCGAGCGACGGCTTTGCCGGGCCGTGTTCGAACGCTCAGGCGACAGCGTGCGTCTGACTGCGCGCACCGTTGTGTTCAAAAGCCTGCTTTGACGAACCGTCACTGCGCCGAGTCTGCGTTGCTGGGCCGAATTCGATGAATGTACCGTCGTCGCGGCATTCGGCGATGGGTCTGTGGTTCGCCGTCACAGGCGTATTGTGCTTTTCGTTGCGGCCGATCCTGATCAAGCTTGCCTACGCGTGGGCGCAGGATCCGGTCACGTTGCTCGCACTGCGCATGGCGTTCGCCGCGCCGGTTTTCGTCGGCGTCGCGTACTGGAGCAGCCACAACGAAGCCGCCCATCCGCTCGCGCGGCGCGACCTCGCGCTCGTCGTCGCGCTCGGATTGCTCAGTTATTACCTCGCGAGCTTCCTAGACTTTCTCGCGCTGCAATACATCAGTGCCGGTCTCGGTCGGTTGGTGTTGTTCCTGTATCCAACGATCGTGGTCGTATTGTCTGCGCTGTTTCTGGCGCGGCCGATGACTGCGCGCGAACTCGTCGCGCTGGTGCTGACTTACGCCGGGCTCGCGCTGGTGCTGTTGCGAACGATGTCCGGCAGTCGCAACGTCTGGTTCGGCGTTGCGCTCGCGATGGGGAGTTCCGTCTGCTACGCGGTGTACCTCGTCGCCGGCGCACAAGTGATCGCACGGGTCGGCTCGTTGCGATTCAGTGCCTATGCGATGGTTGCGGCGACGATCGCTTGCTTGCTGCAATTCGTCGTACTGCGGCCGTTCGACGCGCTCGCGATACCTGCCCCGGTGTTCGGCTATGCGGCGGTGATGGCCGTCGTCAGCACGGTCGTGCCTGTGTTCCTGACTGCCGAAGCGTTGCGCCGGATCGGTGCCAACAGCGTCGCCATCGTTGGCGCGTTGGGACCGGTTGCTACGATCATCCTCGGCTGGCTCGGACTCGAGGAAGTGATGACGCCGGTACAACTCGTCGGTGTTGGGCTCGTGCTAGCGGGTGTGCTTGCGGTGAGCCTGAGACCCGGGCGCCGACCATCGTGAGCCGCGTCGTCAGCCACGCCAGTAAGAACTATACGACGATGAGAAATCCGAACGCGTTGATGTCGAGCGCAGCTATCAAATCGTAGACCGGGCCTCGGCGGCCAGCATTCGGATCGCCAATTGCAGAAACTCGATCGTGCCGATCGAGAACGCGATCGCGACGGAAAAGCTCGTGGTCGTCACGTTGAAGAGAGTTCGGCGTACCCGTTCGACGCGCGCCCAGTCGTACAACCGCACCATGAACACGCCGTCGGTGGTGTCCATCAACGACATGCCGGCCGCGAGCAGAATCGGCAACGACACTGCCGCGGCGAGCAGCAGGCTCGCCAACGAAGCGCCGGCGGTCATGCCGGGCAACGCGATTTCCGTGCCAAGGCGTGCAATGTCGCAGGGCGGCGCGCTGCTCCATGGTGCACACCTCAGTCAACGTGTTTGGGTACCACACAGCCGCGCATCCGGTTTTGGAACCGGCGCGAGCCAACGACCCGACTGGGTGGCATCCCTGCTACTGTTCGAAAGAAGGCCCGGCGAACGTACGCTCCGACGGGGGGCGGTTTTGTCCGACCTTCGGTGCCAGCGCATTGGGGCCCGCCGTGGCGCCGCCGTCGACGACGAGCGTGTGCCCAGTGATGAATCCCGACGCGTCGCTGGCAAGAAACAACGCCGCATTCGCAATGTCTTCGGGCTGCCCGGCGCGCGGATACGCCTGGCCTTTTGCGAGCATTTCTTCGACGGCTGCTTTGTTGTTGCCGGCGAATCCATACAGGATCGGTGTGGAGATGCCGCCCGGCGCGATGCAATTCACACGGATGCGGTCGCACGCAAATTCCAGCGCTGCGGAGCGAGTGAGGTTGACGACACCGGCCTTCGCCGCGCTATATGCGTGGAGGTTCGGGTAGCCTTCGAGGCCGGCGATCGAGGCCGTGGAGATGATCGATCCGCCACCTGCCTCGCGCATTGGCGCCACCGCGTGTTTGATTCCGAGGAATACGCCGCGCAGACAGACGGCCTGAGTACGGTCCCAGTCCTCCACCGAGATGCCTTCCAACGGCCCCACGGCGCCGCCGATGCCGGCGTTGTTGAAGATGATGTCGAGCCGTCCGAACAGCGTCGTCGCGCGCGCGACCAATGCGGCCACCTCGGCCTCGGCCGACACGTCGGTGCGCTGAAAAACGGCCCGATTGCCGCTTTCGGATGCAAGCTTTGCGACCTCTTCGCCACCCTCGACGTTGAGATCGGCCAATATGACGTTCGCGCCGGCGCGTGCGAACAGCAGTGATGCGGCGCGACCCATGCCGCTCGCGCCGCCGGTGATGATCGCTACCTTCCCGTTCAAGTCGTACATTGTCCACCTCCGTATCGTCGTAGATCGACCGCGCGCCCCGCTGCGGTCGCGCTAGTCCAGGACATGACTCAACAAGCCGTCCGCCAGTTTCGGTTCGAACCAGGTCGATTTGGGCGGCATCAGTCGCCCCGCGTCGGCGACGGCCATCAACTGATCCATGCCGGTCGGGTGCAGCGAGAATGCAGCGGCGGCAGCGCCATCTGCGACGCGTCGCTCGAGTTCCCTCAGCCCCCGCACGCCGCCGACGAAGTCGATCCGAGGATCGGTGCGAGGATCGCCGATGTTCAGGATCGGCGCGAGCACGTGGTCTTGCAGCAGACTGACGTCGAGACGCGCAACGGGATCGGCGCGCGGTACCAGCGCGGCGTGGATGCGCAGCCGATACCAGCCTCCGGCGAGGTACATGCCGAACGATTCCGGTGACTCGGGTGCAACCGGTACCCGGCTCGGTTCGATGTCGAACGCATCGCCAATACGTGCGAGCAGGTCTGCTGCCGGCAAGCCCCGAGTGTCGCGCACGACGCGGTTGTAATCGAGAATGCGCATCTCGTCGTGCGGGAACGCCACGACGAGAAAAGACTCGTGGCTCGCGTCGCTCGCGCCATCGACACGTCGTTGGCGCGCCACGCGTGCGGCGGCGGCCGCTCGGTGATGACCGTCCGCGATGTACAGCGCATCGAGCGTGTTCAGCGCCGTGGAGAATTGTGCGACACGCGCCTCGTCGTCGACGCGCCACACCGTGTGCAGTACATCATTCGGACCGGGCGCCTGCAGCGTAGGTGTGTCAGCGGCCGATGCGCGCAGCAACGCGCGCAGCGTGTCGTTGGCGCGGTACGCACAGAGTACGGGTCCGGTCTGCGCGTTCAGCGTGGCAATATTGCGAACGCGATCGTTTTCCTTGTCGGGCCGCGTGAGTTCGTGCTTCCGGACGCGGTTTGCCTCGTATTCCGAGACGGCTGCCACACAGGCGACGCCGGTCTGCTCGCGCCCGCCGACACTCATTCGATAGACGTAGTACGAAGGCCGCAGGTCACGCACGAGCACCGTCTCGCGGAGTGCCTCGAAGTTCTGCGCGCCGCGCGCGTACGCTTCGTCGGAGTACGGGGACGTGTCGGTCGGCATGTCGATCTCGGGACGCGAGACGTGCAAAAAACTGTTCGGTTGATCATGTGCAAGCGCGCGGGCTTCCTCGGTGCTCACAACATCGTAAGGGGGCGCGATCACGTCGATCGCGTGCTCGGCACGCGGCCGCAATGCCGCAAAGGGTCGCACGAGGACTGTCATTCGGAACACCGCAAGCCGGGGCCGGACCATAGCCCAAACGACGGCACGCACGCCACCTGGCAACCGGTTCCACACGAGATACGACACGAAAGGGGCAGACGATCGAGTGTGGAAACGGTACCTTGATCGGCCCGAAGGCTCGCCTCGTGAGCCGCACGGCATGATTTCGGAACGATGGGAGAGGACAGATCGATGAGTGAATTCAAAGACAAAGTGGTGGTGATCACCGGCGCCGGCAACGGCCTTGGCAAGGCGCACGCACTCGAGTTCGCCAAGCGCGGCGCGAAAGTCGTGGTGAACGACCTCGGCGGAAAGGGTGACGGCACCGGCGCGGGCGACGCGGCCGACCAGGTCGTGAAGGAAATTCAGGCGGCCGGCGGCACGGCGATCGCAAACAAGGCATCGGTGTCGTCGAAGGAGGGCGCGAAATCGATCATCGACGACGCGATGAAGGCGTTCGGCACCGTGCACATCCTCGTCAACAACGCCGGCATCCTGCGCGACAAGAGCTTCAAGAAGATGGCGCTGGAAGATTGGGACATCGTAATTGATGTGCACCTGAACGGTACAGCGTACGTCACGCATGCTGCATGGCCGATCATGTACGACCAGAACTATGGCCGCATCGTGCTGACCAGTTCGGTGTCGGGCATCTACGGCAATTTCGGCCAGGCCAACTACGGTGCGGCGAAGATGGGCATGCTCGGGTTGATGAATGTGCTGGAGAAAGAAGGCGCGTCGAAGAACATCCGCGTCAACGTGCTGGCGCCCGCCGCGGAGACGCGACTCATCGGGACGATTCCGGGCGTCAAGGTGGACCCCGACAATCCCGATCCGATGCGGCACCCGAAGATCGTGACCCCCGCGGTGATCCTGATGTGCGCCGAAGACGCACCGACCGGCAAGGTCATTCACGCGGGCAACGGTCGCTTTTCCTGCTCGGCGATCTTCACCAACGACGACATCGAATTCGGTGCGGACGTCACGTACGAAGATCTACTCGACAAGAAGGACCAGTTGCTCGACATGAGCCATGCGAAGGAGGCAGCGCTGCGGATGCGCCGACGCGCAGGCACGCGCTGACGGGCGACGTTACAGCCCGCCAGCCTGCCTGAACGGTGCTCGGCTCGCTCTCAGGGCCGTTCGCTGACGAAGATGTCGCCGTTGCGCCCGAAGTAAAGGCGATGCCCGTCGCGCGAGAGCGTCGAACGCGTCTCGCTGCCCCCGTTGTTCACGTTGGGGCCAAGGTTGACGGGCGCCGTCCAACGAAACGGCAGCGAGTAGGTGACGGAACGATACACGTCGTGGCCGCCGAAGCTCGGGAGATTGTGCCGGCCCCACGTGGCGCGGGTCGAGCTGAACACTACCTCGAAGCCGCCATTGTCCATGGCACGCACGTTCGGCATGCGATCGTCGTCGACGAGATTGCTCAGCGCACGCACGATCTGACCGGGCCCGAACTGGCCGTTGCTGCCGAGCTTGCTGACGTAGATGTCGTGGTCACCCTGGTCGCCCGGGCTGGAATAGAAGAGGAACGTGCCTTGTCGAGACTCGACGAGCGAAGGACTGAACACGTCGGCATTGAAGTTTGGCCCGTCCGGTGCACAGGGCAGCAGTGCGGGCTGGCTCCAGATTCCAGCGAGCCCCTGCCGGGATAGGTACATGTTGCCGCCGGTGCAGGCGGCCGGCCGGTTTGATACGAAGAACAACAACCGATCGGCGACCGGGGTCGGGCAGAAGTCGTCTTCCGCGCTGTTGATCGGCTCGGGCAGTATTTCTGGGTCGTGCCAGGGCGATTGGATGCTGTCGCGCTCGGCCGACCAGATGTCGTTGTCGCCGCCGTCGCGCCGCGAGGCGATCACGAGGCTGAGCCCGTCGGGGGCTTCGATCGGACAACCGTCCGCTGCGGCGGGATCGTTCACGGCCGTCACGGGTTCGGCGGGACCGAAGTTGAGACCGCTAGGACCAGGGCCGCCGGCCCAGGCCGCAGTCGAGAGCGGGATCAGGCAGGCAGCAAGCAGGCCTACAATCGTTGGTCGAGCATTGAAGTGGCAGTTCATGTTTGCGGCTCCTCTGGTTACCAAAATGGCACGCCCCCGCGTACCGTGGTGTGAGGCTAGAAGGCAGCGCCCGTCGTCGTGTGAAGGTTGACTGAAGTTGCCGTGAAGATTGGCGAGAGCGGCGTTGTCTGTGGTATTCGGTTCGAACGGGAGCGGGGGCATGGCGACAGCGATTGCTGTCGCGGTCAATGTGTATGGCAGAGGACTCAGTAGAGATCCAGCAGCGGTTCGCAGTCGGCGACCTGACCGTGGATGCAGGCATGCATCGGGTGGCGATCGACCGCCGGGAGATCAAGCTGCCGAAGCTGTCATTCCAACTCCTCATGGCGCTGGTGCATGCCGCGCCTGACATGCTGACCACGGATCGCATCATCGAAATCGTGTGGTCCGGTCGCGTCGTAAGCAACGAGACCGTGACGCAGCGAGTGAAGCTGCTGCGGCAGGCGATCGGTGACGATGCAACGTCACCCAAGTACATCGGCGTGGTGCGTGGCGAGGGCTATCGCCTGCTCGTCGGGGTGCGACCGTTGCCGCGTGAACCCACATCGGATCTGGCCGGCGCGCCCTCACGGCGGGGGGTCATGGTTGGGCTGGGGATGGGCTTGTTGTTGGTGGTTGCCCTCGCGTGGTGGTGGGTGATGTCCGGTGGCGCGGGCGTTTTCAGCAGCCGCGACCCCGCCCCGCGGTTGGCGGTGCTGCCGTTCCTCAATCTCTCCACCGATGCCGACAACGATCCGTTCGTGGATGGACTCACAGAGGAGATCATCAGCGAACTGAGCCGCAGCCCCGAACTGCGCGTCGCGGGCCGCACGTCGAGTTTCGCCTTTAAGAATCGGAATCCCTCGTTTGCGGAACTGGGCGATGCGCTCAATGTCGACGAAGTGCTGGAAGGCAGCGTCCGGTGGGACGCCAACTCACTGCGCATTACAGTGCAGCTGATCTCCGCGGCCGATGGGTTCCATCTCTGGTCCGAGACTTATGTGCGCGAGCTGGACGATGTGTTCTCCGTGCAGCGGGACATCGCGCGGGACGTATCGAATGCGCTGCAGGTGGAGCTTGGTGTGTCGTCCGCGTCGAAGACCGGCACGACGAATGGGCGCGCATATGCGCACTTCTTGCGTGGCCAAGCGCTGTTCTGGAACCACACGCGTGAGATGAACGAGCGGGCCATCGGCGAGTACCTCGAGGCGCTGAAGTTGGATTCGGGCTTCGTGCGCGCATGGATTGGATTGGGTTATGCCTATGGAGCGCGCTCGCGCGAGGTGGGTCGCACTGCCGCCGCGCTCGACGAGATGGAGCGGGCAGCGCAGCGTGCGTCCGAGCTGGCCCCTGATTTCTGGGAAGTGGCAGCGTTGATTGCCTGGGTTCAGATGTCGCGGCACTCGTTTCTCGACGCCGAGCGATCGATGGCGGTTGCCATCGAGATGCGCGCACGCGACGGCCCGATCACTGAGCATATCAACTGCCCCGTTGCGTGCTATTTCCAGCAAATCGGGCGCGTGTCGGATGCGCTTGCTGAGGCATTGGTGATGCAGCGGAGCGATCCCTTGTCGCCGTCTGCATCCGACGCCTGGACCTGGCTGTACCTGCTCGGTCGTCGCGACGAAGCGATCGATGCGTTCCGACAAGCCGAGGCCGTCGGGGCAACGCCGTTCTCCAAGCGACAGTTCCAGCAGTGGTTTGCGATGGAGAACCCGGATCCTGCGGCGATGAACGAAGAGCTCATCGGTACACCACTCACCGGCAAGTGGGGGGATCCGGAACAGCTCCTGCCGTTGCTTGAACCGGCTGCCAATCCGCAGATACCGTTACGGCGTGGCGTTCGGGCGACGTTCGCGATGTTTGCGGCGATCCATGGTGACGATGCGCTCGCGCTGCGCCTGCTGCGCGCAGATTTCCTGCCGCCGGGGTTCGGGGCTTATTACCTGATGTGGCATCCGGCGTTACGGCGGGTACGCGCCTCCGACGGATTCGCGCAGTTCGTGACGGAGCTCGGCCTGGTGGAGGCTTGGCGGAAAACCGGGAACTGGGGCGACTTCTGCAGTCAAACCCCCGAAGGACGCGTGAGTTGTCGCTGAATGCGCGACGCAAACAATCCGCTGGTAGTCTTTGCAGCGGCGAAATACGCATACATGATGAACGCGAAGCTCGCGACGACGGTTTGTAGGGTGGCGTCGCGCGTCGAGTCGCGCGATGATCGCGGCGCCATGGACCACAAGACATGACTGACCGAACCGCATTCACGGACGAAGAGTGGACGGTGCTGCGGCTGACGCCGTTGTTCGTTGCGGTCGGCGTCGTCGCTGCGGATGCGTCGGGTC
Source organism: uncultured Gammaproteobacteria bacterium (assembly GCA_963812255.1). GTDB lineage: Bacteria > Pseudomonadota > Gammaproteobacteria > Pseudomonadales > Azotimanducaceae > DATJGR01. The sequence continues at coordinate 2,278,222 of CAWEUM010000005.1, forward strand.
TGTTCTCGTCGATCCGAGAGGCGCTCGCCGGTTCGAACGAGATGACTGAGGCGCTCGCCGCGAATCGCGAGCTCGAGTTGTTTTCGGCCCTGATGGCCGAACCCCACCCCCCGGACCTGCCCGACGTCGATGCGTTGGTCGGCCGCGGCTCCAATGAATCGCAGATGCAGAACTTCAAAGCCGCCGCGCTCGCGAGAGTGGGCGCTGCCATCGCGTTGCTGAAGCGCGAGGCGTCTCCCGAGGAGGTCGATGCCTATCGTAGGTTGCTTTCCCGCGTCGCTGAGCGCGCGGCAAATGCATCGAAGGAGGGCGGCTTCCTCGGCTTCGGCGGCGTACGCGTCAGCGACAAAGAGCGCGCGTTCATTGAATTGGTGAACAAGGCGTCGGGCAACGATTGAACGATTCGCGCGCCGGCTAACTCCCCGAGGGTTTGTAGAAAATGAAGTCGTCGATCTCCACGGTCTTGACGTAGGTCGTGGCCCAACTGGGCGTTACGCTGTTTTGGTGAAAATACGTCGCGCCATTGGTGCGGTCCGGTAGTTGTTGGTTGAGCGCCTTTCTGGCGATTTCCTTGGCGCTCGCGTAGGGCGTGTCCTCCCAGGCCTGATCCGAACGACCGTCGCACCACCAGGAAAACTGGCAGGCGCCCCGTTCGTTGCCCTGTTTGACGACGGCGCAAACGGTGTTTGGAAAGCCATTGTGGCCGAGTCGATTCATGACGACATTCGCGACGGCTTCCATACTGGCCGGCGACTCGCCTCGTGCTTCCCAATAGATGGTGCGCGCGAGACAGGTCAAAGCGTCGTCCAACGGTTTTGCACCGGTCGGGTCGAGTGCCTGCGCTTCTGGCCGGGCGATGATTTCGGAGTTGGACGGCGCCGCGTCGTTGCCAGCGGCGACGTTTTGCTCGAGCGCCTCGGCCTTCTCAACGGTCGCCTTCGGCGCTGCACTGGATGAGGGTTGCCGAGCGTCGGCGTCCTGGCGCTGGCAGCCGGCAAGCACAACGACCATGCAGTACAAAGCCGCGATCGCAATCAAAGTCTTCTGCACGCCACGCTGCTCGCTACGATTCCATAGGGAGCATGGCAGGTGGTTGCGCGTGCGACCGTTCATGGGTTCACATCGCGGAGTATGCCCGTGCGGCGCGGGTGACGCTGGGCCGGGTTCAACGGCGGACAGTGCAGCTCATCTTCGGTGCGCCATATCCCCAAACGATAGCGGCAACTCCCTGATGCTCCCAGAAGGATTCGTTGCGGCCCTGGTACCGCGTACCGCTGCCGCTCGGTTGCAGGTACATCAGCGATGTCGAATCGCCGCGCTCTGCGATCAAGGTCGGCGGATCGGTGGTGAAGAACGTCACGATCACCTCGTTGCGCCGATCGTTGTCGCACGAATACGTTACTGGCCCTTTGCTCGCTACCAGGCGGTAACGTGCCTGCAGTTCGGCGATACGATGCAGGTACTCATCTTTCACACAGGTGCTCGCCGATTCGCTCTTCCAGCACTCATTGCGACCCTTGATCCAACCGCGCTGCTCCGCCTTCAGCGTCGGCGGATGTTCGTTCACGGCGATTGCTTTGGCCTTGGCGTAGACATCGGCAAGGTTGCGATCGAGCGCGGCGAGCGCGGGGTCGCCGCAGATGATTTGCTCGATGCTGCCATCCTTGACGTCGTCGCATGCGAACGATGGTCCGTCGGTATTCGCCGCGCCGCCGTCCATCGCGCCGGCCGCGACGCCGAACGCGAACGACAACACGAACGACAACAATAGGCAGATGAGTTTTTTCACGATCGCCTACCTCGCCAGTCGGTGATTTCGGTCCAGTAAGACGTGTGTGTCTGCGCCGCCGCTCGGTAACCGTTCACGACAACTTCGCCGGTCCGTACAGCTGCGTAAAGTCGTTCTTTTTCGGGCCTGCATAGCCAAACAGATAGGCGCCCACTTTGCGCATCTGGATCTCTTCCGACCCCTCCGTGATCCGATAACGCCGATGGTGCCGGTAGATGTGCTCGAAGGGTTTGTGCCGAGAATAACCCATCCCGCCGTGCACCTGCATGGCCTGGTCGGCCGCATCGCAACACAACCGATTGCCGATGTAGTTGCACATCGAGACGCGGTCGGAGATCTGCCGTTCGACCTCCCGGTGCGGCATCTCGTCGATCGCCACCGCGGTTTCGCGAATGAGCAGCCGTAGCATCTGCGCCTGCGTGTACAGTTCGATCAATGGCCATTGAATTGCCTGGTTGTTCGATAGCGGCTTGCCGAACGGTTTGCGTTGCCGCGAATACGCAACGCTTTCGTTGATGCAGTACACCGCCGCACCCAGCGACGAGGCCGCCTGTCGAATGCGGTTCTGGTGCACGAAGCTCTGACCGATCGCGAGCCCGCCGCCGATTTCACCCCAATAGCTGTCTTCGGGAATCCACACGTTCGTCAGCGACACACGTGGATGGTCCGTCGGCATGTTGAACGTCCACAGATATTCTTCGACCTTCACGCCGGGCGAATCGGCAGGGACGATGAAGCAGGTGATGCCGCGCGCGTCGCCGTCGTTACCGCTCGTTCGCGTGAACGTCATGATGTAGTTGGCGTGATGCATCCCGGTGGTCCACATCTTCTCGCCGTTGATCAGCCAGCCGGGCTTGCCCTCCTTCGTCTGTGGCACCGCGCGCGTTTCCATGAACGTCGCATCGGAACCATGGTTCGGTTCGGTGAGCCCAAATCCAGTACGCAAGCGCCCGTTCATCACGTCGTCGCCGTAACGTTTGAACTGGTCCGGCGTCGCAAACTCCTCGAACATCACGATGAACGGGTTGTTGCCGACGATCGAGTGTTCCGTCTGCAAGTCATTGAACAGGCCCAAGCCCTTCGCAGCGAGGTGTTCACGAATCACCGCCATCCATAGATTCGATCCGCCCTTGCCGCCGTATTTCTTGGGCCACGCGAAACGCAGATGTCCAGCCTCGTCGGCTTTCTTGCGGGCTTCCCCGAGCAAGGCTTCCCACTCCGCACGCGGCAAGCCGTTGTTGTCCCAATCGGTCCGCGCGTGTTCGCGGCGGTGATCGAAGAAGCGGACGTTATCGTCGCGGTTCTGGATCGGCATGATCTCTTTCTCGATAAAGAGATCGAGTTCGTCGAGATAATCCTGCAGTTCTTTCGGAATTTTGAAATCCATCGTCAGTATTCCTTTCTACCGGAGGTTAATGAAGCGGTTTCATGCATCATGGGTGCGAACGCGGGTCGATAGGCTCGGACCAGCTTCCGCTCTTTTTTCATTACGATTGCTTCGACCGCGCGCCCGGGCATGTTCCACGACGCTGAGCGCGTGCTGTACACGACGTTGGGTGATCAGGATAACCAAAAGGGTATCAAGCCGGGATGCCCTTTGCATTGGCGCGAAACATCGGACTCGGTTACTGTTGTCCGGGAGTGGCCGCATTCATCTCGGCGCGAGAGCCTTGTCGAGGCTGCGAGCCGAACGCCTGACAGAGTAATTAAGGGGAATCCGATGTGTTTTCGAAGCCGAGCAACTATCGCCGGAGTCGTGTTTTTCTTGGCGGCTTCCGCTGGAGCCGACGATAAGATAGAGACGACGGGTGTCCCCGGTTCGCCGAGCGCCACCACCACGATCAGCGGCAAACAACTGCCTGCACCCGAGCCGAAGTTCGGTGGCGACATCAAAGCGGACGCGCTTCAATCGAAACCCTGGTGGGCGCCGCGTATTGTGCCGCCGAAGCAGGCGCCCAACATCCTGCTCATCATGACCGACGACGCCGGGTTCGGCGTGCCGAGTACCTTCGGTGGCGTGATTCCGACGCCGACAATGGATCGCATCGCCAATAGCGGTCTGCGTTACAACAACATTCACTCCACCGCGTTGTGCTCGCCGACACGGGCCGCGCTGATGACCGGCCGCAATCATCACTCGGTCGGTTTTGGTGTGATCTCCGAGCAGTCCACGGGCTTCCCCGGCTACAACAGCATCATCCCCGAAGACAAAGCCACCATCGGTCGGATTCTGCTGGATAACGGTTACGCGACCGGCTGGTTCGGGAAAGACCACAACACCCCTGCGTTTGCCGCGAGCCAGGCCGGCCCATTCAACCAATGGCCCACCGGCATGGGCTTCGAATATTTCTATGGCTTCATCGGCGGCGATGCGAACCAGTGGCAGCCGAATCTGTTCCGCAACACCACGCAGATCTTTCCGTTCCGGGGCAAACCGGGCTGGAACCTGATCACCGGCATGGCCGACGACGCGATCGACTATCTCAATCGCATGAACCAGACGATGCCGAGCAAGCCGTTCTTCATCCAGTACGTACCGGGCGCCACACACGCGCCGCATCATCCGACGAAGGAATGGGTGGACAAGATCAGCGCGATGCACCTGTTCGACAAGGGGTACAACAAGCTGCGCGAGCAGATTTTCGAGAACGAGAAACGCCTCGGCGTGATCCCGAAGAACACCAAGCTCGAGCCCTGGCCCACCCAGATTCTGAAGAATTGGGACGATCTGACGCCGGTCGAGAAGAAGCTTTTCATCAAGCAGGTTGAAATCTTCGCCGCGTACGCTGCCTACGACGACCACGAGATCGGACGCGTCATTCAGGCCATCGACGACATGGGCAAGCTCGACAACACGCTGATCATTTATATTAATGGCGACAACGGTACCAGCGCCGAGGGCGGTCCGCTGGGCACGCCGAACGAGGTTGCGTTCTTCAACGGCGTCAACATGATGCCCGCCGAGGAACAGATGAAGTGGTATGACGTCTGGGGTACGGAGAAGACGTACAACCACATGTCCGCCGGCTGGTCGTGGGCGTTCGACACGCCATTCACGTGGTTCAAGCAGAACGCATCGAAGCTGGGCGGCATCCGGCAGAACATGGCGGTTTCATGGCCCGCCGGCATCCAGGACAAAGGTGCGCTGCGTGAGCAGTTCATACATGTCATCGACTTGGTGCCGACACTTCTCGAAGTGACCGGGATTGCCGCGCCCGAGACAGTAGACGGCATCAAGCAGGCGCCGATCGAAGGCACCAGCTTCGCGTACACGTTCGACAAGGCAAACGCCAAGGCGCCATCGCGTCACAAGATTCAATATTTCGAAATGATGGGCCAGTGGGCGCTGTACGACGACGGCTGGCTGCTCAGCACCAAGGTAAACCGCGCGCCGTGGGAAGCGTTCGGTGCCGCCAATCCCGACCCGCTCAACAACCAGGTGCTGCAACTGTATGACCTGAATACCGACTTCAGTCAGTCGCACGATATCGCTGCGGCTCATCCGGACAAGGTGAAGAAGCTAAAGGAAGAATTCATCGCCGAAGCCAGGAAATACGAGGTATTCCCGATGGATGCGTCAGTGGCAGCGCGGCTCGTTGCGCCGCGTCCGAACATCACCGCCGGCCGCACCGAATTCGTTTACACGCACCCGATGGTCGGTCTGCCGCAGGGTGATTCGCCTTCGCTTCTCAACAGCTCCTACACCATCAGCGCGGACATTGACGTGCCGGAAGGTGGTGCGAAAGGGATGATCCTGACATCGGGTGGCCGCTTCGCGGGCTACGGCTTCTATTTGCTCAACGACAAGCCGGTGTTCCTGTGGAACCTGATCGATCTGGAACGCATCAAGTGGCAGGGCGCGGATGCGCTCACGGCCGGCCGGCACGTTGTCGAGTTCGATTTCAAGTACGACGGTCTCGGGGTCGGCACGCTCGCATTCAACAGTATGAGCGGGTTGGCACGTCCCGGCACCGGCACACTCAAGGTAGACGGCAAGGTGGTCGATACCAAGACGATGCCGAAGACATTGCCGATGATCCTGCAGTGGGACGAGAGTTTCGATATCGGTTCCGACACGCTCACCGGCGTGAACGATGCGGATTACAAGCCGCCATTCCCCTTCACGGGGACGCTGAACAAGCTCACGTTGACGGTGGATCGTCCGCAGCTGTCGCCCGCCGACATCGAGAAGTTGAAACAGGCAAACACCAACAACAAGGCCAGCGAATAGAACAACGCCTGTGAACGGGTAGTGGGCGGCGGGTGCCTCGTGCGCTGCCCGCGCGCAGGGCCTTCTGAGATACGATGTCGCGCGTGCCGCCTCAACCAATACGCGCGACCTGTCGACCTTGGCCGATGACGGGTGCATTCTTGTGGCGCAGTATCCAGTCCACCTAAGGGGAGCATTCACATGGCCGTTTCAGATCACGTTGGGCTCGACAAATTCATGGAGGGCCTGAAGCGTCGCAATCCCGGCGAAACGGAATTCCATCAGGCGGTCTACGAAGTTGCCGCCAATGTTTTCGATTTCATCGCCGACAAGGAGATCTATCACCAGATGCAGATCCTGCGGCGCATCGCAGAGCCCGATCGGATCATCAGCTTTCGCGTCTGTTGGGAAGACGACAGCGGCAACATCCGCGTGAATCGGGGCTACCGGGTGCAGAACAACAACTCGATCGGTCCCTACAAGGGCGGCATCCGATTCCACCCCAGCGTGAATCAAAGCATCCTGAAATTCCTGGCCTTCGAGCAGACGTTCAAGAACAGCCTGACCGGCCTGCCGATGGGTGGCGGCAAGGGCGGCTCGGATTTCAATCCACGTGGCAAATCGGACAGCGAAGTGATGCGCTTCTGCCAGTCGTTCATGACGGAACTGTACCGCCACGTCGGTGAGGACATCGACGTCCCGGCCGGCGATATCGGCGTGGGCGCGCGCGAGATCGGCTACATGTTCGGGCAGTGGAAGCGTCTAACGAGCCGATTCACCGGTGTGCTCACCGGCAAGGGTCGTGAGTATGGCGGCAGTCCCATTCGCACCGAGGCCACAGGCTACGGCACGGTCTACATGATGCAGGACATGCTCGAACGTGTGGGCAACGGCGTCGAGGGCAAGACCTGCCTGGTATCGGGCGCCGGCAACGTGGCCACGTACGCGGTGCAGAAGATCAATGAGCTCGGCGGCAAGGTGGTGACGTTGTCGGATTCCTCGGGATTCATCTACGACAAGCATGGCATCGATGGGGAACGGCTGGCCTACGTCATCGATCTCAAAACGAAACGCCGTGGTGGTCTCGACCAGTATGCCAAGGAGTACAAGACCGAGTTTCATGCGGGTGAACGTCCATGGCGGGTACCGGCAGAACTCGCTTTCCCCTGCGCCACGCAGAATGAGGTCAGCGAAGCCGAAGCGAAGACGTTGATCGGCAACGGCTGCATTGGCGTATCGGAAGGCGCGAACATGCCGACCGAACAGAACGGCATCCATGCGTTCACGAATGCAAAGGTGTTGTTTGCGCCGAGCAAAGCTGCCAACGCGGGCGGAGTCGCTGTGTCCGGTTTGGAGATGAGCCAGAACAGCGCGCGCATCACGTGGAAGGAAGCGGAATTGCAGAAACTGCTGCGGGAGATCATGAGCGGTATCCACGAACGCTGTGTCGAATACGGCCGCGTGCCGGGAACCGATTACGTCGACTACGTGCGCGGCGCCAACATCGCGGGCTTCATCAAGGTGGCGGACGCGATGATCGCGTACGGCGTCGTGTAGTCGTCTAGATGAAGATCCGTTGGTCCGGCGTACTCGTTGTCGTGATCGCGATGTCGGGGTTCGTCGACGCCGCAGTTGCGCCGGACCAATCTGACGCTGAAACCTGGCCGCATCCGCTGACGCTCGCGAATGCCGAGATCCTGGTCTACCAGCCGCAGGTGAGCAGCTGGCGCGACAATCAGCTGGTGTTTCGTTGTGCCATTGCGGTCAGGCCGACCGGTGCGAAAAACGAGACGTTTGGTTCGATCACCGCGAACGCGCGAACGGACGTTGACAAAGCGGCGCGAGTCGTGGTGCTGCACGACCTGACGATCACCAGCCATCGGTTTCCGACCTTGCCGGACAACGGTGCCGCGTACGTGGACGGAATGCGCGATCAGATCGCGTCCCACGCCAGCGAGATTGCGTTGGATCGTCTGGAGGCATCAATGGCCGCGGCCGGGATCGAGCCACCGTCCTTTGCGGTACAAAACAATCCACCGCAGATATACGTCAGCTATTCGCCGGCGATTCTAGTGCCCGTCGATGGCGATCCATCGCTGCAACCGATTGAAGGCGATGAACGGTTTGAGCGGGTGATCAACACGCGTGCGCTGATCGTGGAGAACATGATGCTGCAGAGCTTCTATCTGCACGTCTATGACGGTTGGCTGGTGGCGAATTCGATGGCGGGACCGTGGACGCGACCGCAGGATCCGATCATGGGTCTGGATCAGATCGCGCAGCAATTTCAGGCGTCGGGCACCGTCGATTTGCTGTCGGGCAAAACGCTCGATGGAAACGCACCGTCGCTGAACGAAGGCGTGCCGACGATCTACACGCCAACGGTCCCGGCAGAGTTGATCGTCTTCAAAGGCCAACCCGATCTGATACCCGTGAGCGACACGTCGTTGCTGTGGGCGTCGAACACCACCAACGATGTGCTCGTCGACAGCAACGACAACGCCTACTACGTGCTGTTGGCCGGGCGCTGGTTCAAGGCGTCGTCGCTTGATGGGCCGTGGGCGTTTGTGGCAAGCAATGCATTGCCGGCCGGTTTTCGCAGAATTCCCGCGCACTCGCCGGCGGCGGTCGTGATGCCGTCTGTGGCCGGTACGCCACAGGCGAACGAAGCGAAGATCGCAAATTCGGTTCCGCAGACCGCCACGGTGCCAATCAGAAACGGTCCCAAGTTCACGCCGGATCTCGATGGCGCACCGCAATTCGAACCGATCGCGGATACGTCATTGCAGTACGTGGTGAACTCATCGGTACCTATCATCCAGGTGGCGCGGGATAGTTACTATGCGGTCGACGCGGGCGTCTGGTTCACGGCGTCGAACGTCAACGGACCCTGGCGCGTTGCCACGTCGGTGCCCGATGTGATTTATGCGATCCCGATCTCCTCGCCGATCTACTACGTCACCTACGTGCGTGTGTACGGCGCAACGCCCGAGGTGGTCTACGTGGGTTATACGCCGGGCTATCTCGGCACAGTGGTGGCGCCATCGGGTGTCGTCGTCTACGGCACCGGATACGCGTACACGCCTTGGGTCGGCAGCGTCTGGTATGCGGCGCCTTATACCTACGGCGTCGCGGCGGCACCGGTGTACAACCCGGCGGTCGGTCTGACGTTCGGCTTTGCGATGGGTCTTGCGACGGCCGCGTGGATGAACGGAGGCAACTACTACCACCCCTATTATTACGGCGGCTATGGATGTTGCGCGACCGCGAGCGCGAACGTGTACGGTCGTTGGGGCAACGTGTCGTATTCGGGGACGCGCAGCTGGACCACGCAACCGGGTGCCGTAGGCACAACGGCGAAGGGTAGTTACGAGAATCAACGCACTGGGACGCAGGGAAAATATCAGGTCAGCCGCAGCTACAACGCCAATTCCGGCAACGCCACGCGCAGCTACGACCGCAACTTTTCGAATCCGTCGGGCGCCAGCGGCAAGGTGTCGCGCACTGGCAATTACAATGCCTATACGGGTCAGCGCGACTACGAGTCGGGTCTGTCCGCGAAAGGCGCCGACGGCAGCACGATCCAGCGGAGCGCGGATGCAACGGCCGGCCCGGATGGCATCAACCGACAGGCGCAGACCAGCGTCTACAACGCGCAAACGGGTGAATCGCACAGCTGGTCTTCGGGCTCGGGCCAATTGGCCAACGACCGCTATGCAGACAAAGACGGTAACGTGTTCCAGAACAGTGGTGATGGCTGGCAGCAGCACACCGCCAACGGCTGGGACAAGGCGCCCGGCGCATCGTCATGGGGTGATGCCGAATCCCAGGCGCGTAGCGAAGGCGGCGGTCGAGCGCAATCGTTCTCCGGTCTGGGTGGCGGTGGATTCGATGGTGGAGGATTTGGCGGCGGCGACCGCTCGGGCGGCGGCTTCGGTGGGGGTGACCGATTAGGTGGCGGTGGCTTCGGCGGCCGCTTCGGCGGCGGTGGCGGATTTCGTCGCTGAGGAACCGGTCACGTGAACGGCGGCACGCGCTACACGCCGATCTCCGCCAACGTATCGATCAGTTCCCGCAGAATTCCCTCGCCAACGCGATGTTTCACCGCGAACTCGACCTCCATCGCCTTGACGCGGCTCATCAGTGTGTCGATCGGTCCTTCGGCGGAATCGGAGTCGAGCACGTGCCGGATATCGGCATCGAGTTCGCGCATCAGTGCCAAAGACTCCGGATCGACCTTTGCCGCGTCGAGTTCCTGTCGCAGTTGTTCCAATAATGCCTTGACGCGTGTGCTGCTCATGTCCTTGTCCGTGCCCAAGCCGTGCTCAAGCTTAACCGAAACGATGTCGCCGATTCGCACTACACTCATTGCGGCCGAGCCAAGGAGCAAAACCAGATGAACACCATCGAGGAAGCCCGCCTGCTGGTGGCAGACGACGATCGCAAGGATTTTGAATTCGCCGAACGCGGTTTCATTGCAACGCGCAAAGACCCGATCATCAAACGCCCCGATGGACGCGCCGCATACGATCTTTCGTCGTATGCGTTCCTCGGTGGTGCGGCGCCGGACACCGCCAATCCGAGCCTGTGGCGCCAGGCGCAGATTCTGACCAAGCACGGCCTGTTCAAAGTCGCCGATCGTATCTATCAGGTGCGCGGTTTCGACGTATCGACGGTGTCGTTCATCGATGCGGGGAGCGGCTGGATCGTCGTCGATCCGCTCACCACGGTCGAGGTTGCGCGGGCGGCACTCGACCTGATCTCCGAGCACGTCGGCGAGAAGCCGGTGCTGGCGGTCGTCTATTCACATAGCCACGTCGACCACTACGGCGGCGTAGGCGGCGTCGCGCGTGCCGCCGAAGCGGCGTCGGGCGCGATCAAGATCATCGCGCCCGATGGATTCCTCGAACATGCCGTTTCCGAAAACATCATCGCCGGGCCCGCGATGCTGCGGCGCGCCCGGTTTCAGTTCGGCCTGACGTTGCCGCGGTGTAGCGAAGGCGAAATGACGTCAGGCCTGGGTCCGTGTCCGTCGCTGGGCTCGGGCTCGCTGATCGCGCCGAATCTGCTGATCACGCAGACCGGTCAGCAAGTGACCGTCGGCGATGTGACGATGTCGTTCCAGTTGACGCCCGGCACCGAAGCGCCGGCCGAGATGAACTTCTACCTGCCGCAGTTCCGCGCCGTCTTCATGGCGGAGAACGCGAATCTGACGATGCACAATCTTTTGCCGGCGCGTGGCGCGCTGGTGCGCGATGCAAAAGCCTGGGCCGACTATCTGACGGAATCGATCCGCCTGTTCGGCGACAAGAGTGACGTGATGTTCGCCGCGCACGGAATTCCGCGCTTCGGCATGGACGAGATCGTTGCGTTTCTCACCAATCACCGCGACGCGTACAAATTCCTGCACGATCAAAGCGTGCGACTGATGAACAGCGGCCTCACGTCGGCCGAGATCGCCGAAGTGCTGAAGCTGCCGGATGTGCTCGCCCGGCAATGGTTCAACCGAGGCTACTACGGCACGATCAGTCACAACTCCAAAGCGATCTATCAGCGTTACCTCGGCTGGTACGACGCCAACCCCGCCAATCTCAATCCACTGCCGCCGGAACCCGCTGCCAGGCGCTACGTCGCGGCGATGGGTGGTGCGGCCGCGGTGTTGGGACTCGCGGAAAAAGCCGAGGCAGAAGGTGAACTGCGATGGGCAGCCACGCTGCTCAATCACGTCGTCTTCAGTGATGAGAACAACACCGCCGCGCGGGAGCGGCTGGCGGAGATCTATACGCGACTCGGCTTCGAATCGGAGGCCGGTACCTGGCGCAACATCTATCTGACTGGTGCGCAGGAACTGTTGCACGGCATTGCGCGCTTGCCGCCGGGTGGCATGAGCGTGGACGTGTTGAGCGCGACTACGACGGCGATGTTGCTCGATTTCGCCGCGGTCCGCGTCAATCCCGACAAAGCCGGCGAGCGCGCATTCAAGCTCAACATCGAGCTGACCGACCGCAACGAGAAGCTGCTGATCAGTGTTGCGAACGGCGTGCTGATTCACGAGTCGGGTGTCCACGACGCGAACGCGGGCGCAACGGTGCGCATGAAACGCCCCGAATTGCTGATGACGTTGCTCGCCGGAGCGCCGGCCGACGCGCGTATCGAGTCGGGCGACATCGTCATCGACGGAGATCGATCGCTGTATGAATCGCTGACCAGGCTGGTCGAACCGATCACGGCGAATTTTCCCGTGGTGACCCCGTGACGGATGTCGAACCGTGCCCGAGCGACACTGCCCCGGCGCGCCGGCGGTCTCGCCGCTCGATATGGTCACGCATCCGCTGTTGGCGCGCTCGTGTCAACGGGTAGTTCCACAGCAGTGGCAATGCGACGCAGGCCAGTGCGGCGGGGATGACGCTGTAGAGGCACGCGACGGCGAGCTTTGCTTCGGGCGAATTCGTGGCGCTGCCCGGGACGAAGCCAAACCACGCCGCGCCACTGGTCGCCAGCAGTACGCCAAATGCAACGGCACCCTTGTTCACCATGCCCCATAGCGAAAAGTACAAGCCGGTACGCTGCTCGCCTGTCCGAAAGGTATCCAGATCGACCACATCTGCGGCCATCGACGTCGGTAGAAACACCAGCGCACCGATCGCCGAGCCCTTCAACATCATGATGCCGAAGAACAGCCAGTAGTTGCCCGGCCCCAACAGCGGAATAAAGGCGCTCCACAGCGACAGCCAGATGATGCTGAGCACCACTGTGCGGTGCTTGCCGAGCCGGCGCGACACAGCGAACCAGATCGGGATCGCCGCGCTGCTGGCGAGATAGTAGGCCAGAATGAACACCGCATACCGCTCGAACGTTTCCTCCATGACGCTGGCCACGAAGAAAAACGACAGCGACGCGGTCATGCTGACCGCGGCGACCAGGAACACCAGGCTGATGACCAGGCGCCGATAAGGTCCGTTCGCCCAGACGATCTTCAGCCCGCGCCGCCAGGCAACGCGCGACGCGGTGGTCGCGCGGACGGGTAGCTCACGCACGAACACAAGCGCTGGTATCGCCAGCGTCGGCATCAGTACGACGACGATGACTGCAACGCCGAACAACGCATTGGCCGGCCCGGGGCGGTTGAAAACGGTCGCAAGCAGCAGCGGGATGACCAGCGCCATCAGCGTGCCACCATAGCCGAATGCTTCCCGCCAACCCGTGACGCGGGAGCGTTCGTCATAGTCAGGCGATAACTCCGCGCCCCAGGCCCGATACGGCAGATCTACCAGCGTAAACCCCAGATACAGCAGACTGATCCACACGAACAGATAGAGGTTGGTGACCGTCTCGCCACCCAAGGCGTGCCAGAGTGCAGTCGCCAACTCGCTGTTCGGTACGAACAACATCCACAGCGACAGCAGCTTGAGAGGCATGCCGATTACCATCCATGGCTTGCGGCGGCCGAACCGGGTTTGCCAGCGATCCGACGCGATGCCGATGAGGGGATCGGTGAACACGTCGGTGATCCGCGACAGCGCGATCAACACGCCGACGGCGGCCAGCGATAAGCCGAGGTTCTGGGAATAGAACGCGGGGATATACAGCGCGATCGGCAGGCCGACGACCGAAGTCGGCAGGTTCACCAGGCCATACAACGCCATGCGGGTGCGGCCGACCGTCGCTGTCTCGGAGGTATTGCTCACCCGGCTATACGCTCCGGAAAGCACGTACGACGACGCGGTGGCATCGTGCGATTACACATGACTGATCGCGGCGTCGGTGTCTGCGCGCATAAGAGAATGAAATTGAATAGCGACCCGCACCGACCGTAGCTGTTTCAGCTGTGGGTACGCAAGGCACCGATCGCGGGTGGCATCACTCGGCAGGCGGTGTTCGTTCTGGTGTCAACGCGTGCAATCTTGTTGCGCGCTGCGTCTCGATCATCTCGCGCACCGCATCCGCCGGCAAGCCGACGCGCTGGAGGAGTATCTGACCGAGTTGCAGGCCCGCTTCGAGCACCTCGGGAATCACGTCATGCGCGCCCGCTGCGAGCAGTGCTTGCGCGTGCTCGGTGTCGTGCGCGCGGACGAGGATCGGCAAGTCCGGCGCCAGCTTTCGGGCACGCGCCAGCACGCGTTCGGCAGCGGCGGGATCATCGGTGGTCACCAGCAACGCGCTGGCGGCGCCCAGGCGGAGCCGCTCCAGTACACCGGGGCGGCTGGCGTCGCCGAGGTAGATCGGTGCGCCGGCACTGCGCCAACGGGCCACCTGAGTGGCGTCGAGGTCGATCGCAATGAACGGAATCAGCTGACGGCCGAGCAGATCGGCCACCAGCTGGCCGGTGCGACCGAAGCCGACGATCACCACGTGACCGCTGATCGCGTCGGCCACGAATTCGGCCGGCGCGGGTTGTGCGGCGTCGCGCTGCAGCGCCGTGGCGAGCCGGCGCGCCAGTCGCGATATCACGGGTGTCAACAGCAACGTCGTGCCGACTACGACCAACATGAACTGAGCGGTCGGCTGTGGCAGCAGCGCCGACGCGGTGGCAAGACCTATCACAATGAACGCGAACTCGCCGCCCTGCCCGAGCAGCAGCCCCATTTCGGCGGCGTCTGCCCAGCCGAAGCCGAAGCAGCGCGCCAACACTGCGGTGACGACGGTCTTGGTCACCAGCAACCCAAGCACGGACAGCGCGATTGCCAGCGGGTCGGCGAGTATCGCGACCAAATCGATATTCATGCCAACGCTGATGAAGAACAGGCCGAGCAACAGCGCCTTGAACGGTTCGATATTGACCTCGATCTCGTGGCGAAATTCGGTCTCAGCGAGCAGCAGACCGGCGAGAAACGCACCGAGCGCAGCTGAAAGTCCGACCGTCGCGGTCAGTGCAGCAGTCGCGAGGATCGCCAGCAAGGTCATCGCCATGAACGGCTCGGGACTGTGCGCCTGACTGGCAAGGCGGAACAGCGGCTGAACGAGTAGCCGGCCGGCGCCGAGAATCGCGCTCACTGCAATCACTGCGGTGCCGAGGGCGAGCCCAATCGACGCAGCCAGCGAGCCGTTGCTGGGGGTACCCAGTGCGCCGACCAGAAGCAGGATGGGTACCACGGCAATGTCCTGCGCCAACAGCACTGCGAAGCTGCCGCGACCGACGTTGGTACCGAAGCGTCCCTGCTCCGCCAACAACTGCATCACCACCGCGGTCGACGACAGCGCCAGGCACGTACCCAAAACGATCGACGCTTCGGGCGAATTGCCAAAGCGATGCGCGATCACGCCAATGATGGCGGTGGTCACGAGGATCTGTGCCGAACCCAGCCCGAACACCAGCCGACGCAGTGCCCAGAGCCGCTCCAGTGAGAGTTCTAATCCGATCATGAACAGCAGGAACACCACACCGAGCGCGCCCAGTGCGTGGACCCCGGCCACGTCGCCAATTACCAACGCGTCGAGCCACGGCCACTGGCCGGTCAGCCGCGCGAGTCCATGTGGACCGATCGCGAGGCCGACCAGCAGAAAGCCGAGCACCGGGCTGACGCGGAAGCGTTTGACGAGGGGAATGACGATACCGGCGACAACGAGAAACACGACGGCATCATGCAGCTTCAGCGCTTCCATTGCGTCACTCTACTGCAGTGCCGGTGTCCGGGACACCGTTGGCGCCCAACCTGCTCGTTGAGGGGCGATGCGGCGCGGAAGCGGCTTCTCAGCCGCGTGGATCGGCGCCGCTGCTCACCAACGGCTCGACAGGGTCGGTGGGATGCGATATCGGCGGGCGTTGCCGGCGGCGCGCGGGTGTATACACTTCGGAGGGCGCCGCGCATTGGACATGATCGAAGCGCCAACCTTTGCTTCGGTGGCGGCAGGTGGAAGGAGCAGCAGTGCATGGCACGGATCAAATGAAGAAGCTCGCCGTCGTGCTGATTGCGATGCTCGTGATCGCGGTTGTCGCGTACCAGAATCGGCTCGCATTGATATTGTTTGCGGCGCCGCGCATCACCGCGATGACCAATCCGATCGATCCGCACCGGGAGGTCACCTGGAGTGCCGGACCAGCGACTGCCGCGACGCCACCCGCCGCCCGTCCGCCGAACATCATCGTCATTCTCGCCGACGACATGGGCTTCAACGACGTCTCGTTCTACAACGGCGGCGCGGCTGACGGCACGCTCCAGACACCACACATCGACTCGATTGCGCGCGACGGCGTGGTCTTCACCAACGGCTATGCGGCCAACGCCGTGTGTGCACCGTCGCGGGCATCGATCATGACCGGCCGCTACTCGACGCGCTTCGGCTTCGAATACACACCGTTCTTCAAGATCGGCGTGCCGATCATGAAACTCATGAGCAAGGCCGATTCCAGTCCGTTGAAACCGGTCTTTCACGATGATGCCGTCGACGCGATGCGGCCGATGGCGGAACTCGGCATGCCGCCGTCCGAGATCACGATTGCGGAGGTGTTGAAGTCGGCAGGCTATCAGACGGCGCACATCGGCAAATGGCATCTGGGCGGCACCAACGGCATGCGCCCCGAGGATCAGGGCTTCGACGAGAGTCTGTACATGGCGGGCGCCGCGTACCTGCCGGAGGATTCGCCCGACGTCGTCAATGTCAAACAGGATTTCGATCCGATCGACAGGATGGTATGGACGGTGATGCGCTATGCGGTGCAGTTCAACGGCAGCCATACCTTCGAACCGAAGGGCTACCTCACCGATTACTACACCGATGAAGCGGTGCGCGTCATCGAGGCAAACCGCAACCGTCCGTTCTTTCTGTATTTGGCGCATTGGGGCATTCACAACCCGTTGCAGGCGAAGAAGGAAGACTACGATGCGCTCAGCCGCATTGAAGATCACCGGCTACGCGTCTACGCGGCGATGATCACGGCGCTCGACCGGGGTGTCGGCCGGGTACTCGATGCGCTCGACGCAAACGGGCTCACCCAGAACACGCTGGTGATCTTCGCCAGCGACAACGGCGGCGCCGGTTACCTCGGGCTACCGAACGTCAACAAGCCCTATCGCGGCTGGAAGTTGACCTTGTTCGAGGGCGGCACTCACGTGCCGTTTTTTGCGAAGTGGCCGGGCCACATCGCGCCCGGCTCGCGGTACACCGCGCCGGTCGGCCACATCGACATCTTCGCAACCGCGGCCGCAGCCGCCGGCGCCAAGCTGCCCGACGATCGCGTGATCGATGGCGTCGACCTGCTGCCGTTCGTTACCGGGCAACATGAAGGCATTCCGCACCACACGCTGTTCTGGCGCGAGGGCTACCACCAGGTGGTGCTGCACGACGGCTGGAAACTGATCGTCTCGGGCAGGCCGGACAAGCGCTGGCTGTTCAATCTGAACGACGATTCGACCGAGCATCATGATCGGGCGGCCGCGCAACCGGCAGTCGTCGCGCAACTGCAGTCGTTGCTGGACGCGCACAACGCAGAACAGAGAGCGCCTGCGTGGCCCAGCGTCATCGAATCGCCTCAGCTGATTGACAAAACCGGTGCCGATGCATATGTCGACGGCGATGAATATATCTACTGGCCCAACTGATTTATCGAGGGGAGCCGACTCAGCTTGGTCGCATCGGTGCGGTGGCAATGTGCGATGACGCGTGCGCGGATACTTTTGTGGACGGTACCGACCGCGTTCTATGTGCTTTTCTGTTGCTGGTACACGAATCTGTCGGGACCGCTCAGCGATGCCGAGATCGCGCACTACACCGGGATATTGGCGCGCAACGGGGCGGTACCCGAACGCCTCGCCCAGATGCGGCGCTTCATGGAAACGGACACCGGGCGTCAGTTCATCATGCTCAACGTGATCGATATGGCGCGGGATCCGCCCCCGGTGGCGGGCGTGGCGTCAGGTGAGAGCGCGGATGCGCTGCTCGCGCGCTACATGGAATACATGTGGTCGGCGTTGCTGAAGCGCGCGTGCCATCCGGTGTTTGTCGGTGATGCCGTGGCGCCGGCATTGGACGTCTCGGGCATCGCTGGAGCCGAACACTGGTCGCGTGGCGCGCTGATGCGTTATCGCAGCCGTCGCGATGCCCTCGAGATTGCGACCAATCCCGAGTTCGGCGGGCGCCATGAATTCAAGATGGCGGCGCTCGAAAAGACGATCGCTTTCCCGGTTGAACCACAGTTGTACCTGAGCGACGTGCGGTTTCTGCTGCTGCTGTTGCTGCTCGCGAGTGTCGGCGTAGCAGATGCGGCGATTTACCGGCGCCGGGACACACGGTAAACGCTCGAGACAAGTCGTCTTGTAGAATTTGCGCTCCGTCTGCGGCGTTCGCTCGACCAGTGCGGAGGATGAGGGGGACACATGGGACATGATCAGGCGGCCGCCGGCGGCCGGGCTACGGCGAGTGCAGGCGTCGACGACGGCGACAACTTCTGTTCGACCTGTCCGTTCGGGGTGCTGTGTAGTGGTCGGGGAAAGGCCGACCTGCGCGAACTGCATTGTCTGGTCGAACACGTCGGTGCCTATCGGGCGGGCGGGTCGATCTTCCGCACCGGCGGCCGATTCACTGCGATCTATGCCGTGCGCTCCGGCACCGTGAAGACGCGTCTGGTCGATCTGCAGGGGCGCGAACTGATTCTGGGTTTCCATCTGCCCGGCGAACTGATTGGACTCAACGCGATCCATCCCGAGGTCTATCCGTGCGATGCGGTCGCACTCGATACGGTCGAGGTCTGCCGGTTCTCGTTTCCGGCGCTGGCGACACTCGCTCGCCGCATGCCCGAGCTCCAGAAGGAGCTGTTCCGCCGGCTCAGCAAGGACATCGGTGATGCCAGTCTGCGCAAACAGGAATCGGCTGCGGACGAACGGCTGGCCGGGTTTGTGCTCGACTTGTCATCACGCTACGCGGCTCGCGGGATTGACGCGCGCGTGCTGCACCTGGCGATGTCGCGCAGCGATATCGCGAACTATCTCGGCCTTGCCGCGGAGACCATCAGCCGCGTGCTGCGACGAATGCAGGACAGCCGGCTTCTCGCAGTCGATGGTCGCGAATTGCGGATCCTCGATGCAACCGCGTTGATGGCCGTGGCAAAGAACCTGTTGCAGCGGTAACAGCGCCGGACGCTTGCTGGCACGCGCAAGCGCCTTCGATGCACGAGCCCACTTGACTTCGGTCAAGGAGTCGAACATCGGGCAGAGGTATACAGCGCCAATGCTGTGTCCATGCAGCAAGGGGAGATTCCATGCCCGAGCCTTCCGACGCGATATTCACCGGCGCGCAGGACCCCCGTTTCTGGCGGGACGGCGCCATCAGCACCACCGCAGTCATGTTGATCGTGCTGATCGTGCTCACCATCGACAGCCTCGACGTGATCCGTGCCGGCGGCGCCCATGTGCCGCCCTATACGGTGATCAATCAGGCCATCGGCTATCAACTCGATTCCGACAGCAACACGTGGATACCGACCGTCGGTGAAGAACAGTTGCTGTTCGGCCACAGGTATGAAGCAGCGGAAGCGCAAGCACTGATGCACAAGGCGAAGCTGGTCATCCAGAGCCGCAATTGCATCAACTGTCACACGTTCTTCGGCAATGGCGCCTACTACGGACCGGACCTGACCAAGGCCTGGCTCGATCCGGTGTGGGAAAAGATGTGGATGCCGATGACGCAGAGCAAGACGCGCGAGGAGGCGATGGTCAAGTTCCTCATGCATCCGGATCGCTACCCGACATGGGCCCGCCAGATGCCCAATCTAGGCATCGACGAGGAGGAAGCCAGGGCGATGACCGCCTACCTGAAATGGATGTCATCGGTGCAGACCAACGGGTTTCCGGCCGGTTTCGGTCACATGCAAGAACGACGCTAGTCGGTCACACACCGGGGAACACCATGTACAAGTCGCAAAAGCTTGCGCTGAAATACTTCACCGCATCGTTGTCCGTTTTCGGCCTGCTGGTGGCAACCGGCCTGCTGGCGGCAATCTACTACGTGAAATTCGGGTTTCTGCTCGGCGTGCTGGATTTCAGCGTCGCTAAGATGTTGCACATCAACGCGCTGGTCATTTCACTGCTGATGGGCTTCCTCGGCGCGATCTATTGGTTTCTGCCCGACGAACTGGGCCATGAGACCGTTGGTGTTGGGCTGGCGACCGCGCTGTTCTATGTGCTGTGCGCCGCCGTCGGGGTGGTGGTCGTGGTGTTTGTCGTCGTTCAGCACGGTGGCAGCAACGAGACCGCGCTGTGGTTCATCAACCAGGGCCGCAAGTATGTCGAGGCGCCGCGCTGGGCGGCGCTGGGTATCCTGGCCGTGTTGTGCGCGTTGGCGTACAACATCGTCGCCACCGCGTTGCGCGCCCGCAAGATGACCGGCGTGACGGGCGTGCTGATTGCCGCGATGGTGCCGCTCACCCTGGTCTACCTGATCGCATTCCCGGCGATCACGAACATGTCAGTCGACCTGTATTGGTGGTGGTGGCTGGTGCACATGTGGGTGGAGGCGACCTGGGAAATCATCATCGGTTGCATCCTGGCGTTGGCGTTGATGAAACTGCTGGACACGCCGCGCCGCATCGTCGAGATCTGGTTGTATCTGGAAGTGGCATTGGTGCTGGGCACCGGTATTCTCGGCCTGGGGCATCACTACTTCTGGATCGGCACGCCTTCGTACTGGCTGAGTATCGGTGGCGTGTTTTCCGCGCTCGAACCATTGCCTTTGTTGGGCATGGTGGTGCACGCGATATACGACGCCGGCAGACACGAGATGAAGACCAGCAACAAACCGGCCTTCTTCTGGTTGCTGGCCGAAGCGTTCGGCAACTTCATCGGTGCCGGAATCTGGGGCTTCATGATGACGTTGCCTCAGATCAACCTGTTCTCGCACGGCACGCAATGGACGGTCTCGCATGGCCACTTCGCGTTCTACGGCGCTTATGTCACCGGCATCCTGGCCGTGATCTATATCGCCGTGCAGCATTCGCGGCAGATCAGCGAAGTGGGCGGCGATCTGTGGAAGTGGGCATTTGGGTTCCTCAACCTCGGCATGGTCGGTATGGTCGGCGGCTTGCTGATTTCCGGTATGGCGCAGTCGTTCTATGAACGCGCGCTGGGCGGCTCCACCCTGGAGGCGTTCATGGCCGGGCAAGCCAATCCGTGGTTCGTGCAAGGCATGTACGCGCGTCTGGGCTTTGGAATCCTGTTTGCGGTCGGTTTTCTGATCCTCGTCTACGACCTCATCCGAATTGCCCGTCAGGGCAGCCCGCTGCCGGCGAGGACCGACGCGACATGAGCGCCGAGGATTTCCTGCTGACCGCGGTCCTGCTCGGCGCGTTCGTGCTCTGCGCGGGATGCTATGGCCTGCTGTACACGCTGGGCCGGCTCAGATGTAGCCGTGCGGTCACGTCGCTGGCATTCGGTGCATATGCACTGCAAGGCGTCGTAACCGCCGTTTTGGTTATGCATACGCTGCTGGCAATGGGCTGGAAAATGTTTCTGGTCGCGAGCTTCGTGATCTATGCGGGCATTCCGCCGATCACCTGGCGTCATCTTGAGCGTACCCATCAACTATTCAGACACCAACCCTTCGGACACGAATCATGATACCGGGCATTCTGAACACCCTCGTCGGTCTTGCGCTGGTTTACCTGTCCGTACTGCACCTGGCATTGATCGAAGGCCGCGGGTGGCACCTCGTGGTTGCCGGCGTCGCCATCGTCGTATTGGCAGTTTGGTCGCGTCGCGGAGATGCGATGAGATGGTTCTCCGCGACCAGTATCGTGCTGGGTGTGAGTTTGCTTCTGTTCGGTCTGCTGCTATGGGCAACCGCGGTCGCGAATCTGTTCGTATTCTGGTTCGTGTTCTTCGACGGGATCCTGGTCGCCGTATTGTCCCTCTGGGGGACTTTGTATCGTCCGCGCGCACACTTGGCGATGCCCCGATAGCTGACGACAGCACAAGTGCGCACGAATTCATTTGCTCATCAAGGACCGCTGAATGAGAACTGCTGTATTCCTGTCATTCGCTACGCTCTGCAACGTGTTCGCCGGTTCCGCACATGCCGGAGACGCAAATGGCATCGATGCGAAGCAGGCCGAATCTCTTGCCAAGTCGAAAGGCTGCACGGCTTGCCACAGCGTCGACACCAAACTGGTCGGGCCGTCGTACAAGGACGTGGCGGCAAAGTATCGAGACGTTGCGGATGCACAGGCGGTATTGATGAAGAAGATTAAGAACGGTGGCTCTGGCGTATGGGGTCAGATTCCGATGCCGCCACATCCGGACATCAGCGACGCTGATCTGAAAATCATCGTCAACTGGGTTCTATCGCTCGAGTGAACGCGCGAACGAGAATCGGCTGCCGCGGGATCATTCCAGCTGATCCACGAACGTTTCGATCATCGCATTGAGCTGTGCCGGCACTTCGAGCTGTACGAAATGGCCCGAGCCGACGACCTGGCCGAACTGAACGTCGCGCAGCACGCTTCGCACATAGCGTTGATCCGCGGCCGTCGCAGTAACGAACAGCACCGGCTGCTTGACCGCTTTGCCGATCGCTTGCGTACTGGTGCCGATCGTTCGGCGCAGCTCGGCGATGGCCACCGACAGTGAGGTTCGGAGCGCGTCGGCGACTGCACGTTTCACGAGCGATCCAGCAGCGTGTGGTGCGAAGAAGGTGGCGTAGATCTCGCGAAATCGATCCACCCCGTCGGCCGAGGAAAGTGCATCGATCATCTGTCCTAGGCGCGACCCGAATGGATCGTTGGGATCATTGATTCGAGGCTTCGGATATACGCCCGCATCCACCATGACCAGCGCCCGCACCAATTCCGGGTGAGCTCGCGCGAGTTCGAGTACCGCAGGCCCACCCCCGGCGTGCCCGACTACCACCGCACCGCTGATGCCTTCTTTACGGGCAACTGCGGCAATATCCGCTGCATGCAGCGCTGGACTGAACAATTGGGGGCTGTCCGGCACGCCGGAGCGGCCATGCCCGCGGCGATCCACCGCAACCGTCAGGTGTCGTCGCGCAAAGTACCGAACCTGATTGCGCCAATGCGCGAGATTCGAACACCAGCCATGGACGAAGATGAACGGCGCGTGACCGCTGCCGTTCACTTCGTAATGCAGCGGGATTTCTTCATGCGTGATGGTCTGATTCATCGTTGCCTGTCGCCCTGGCTGCCGCAGCCGAAGTTATCGATTGTCCGCGTAGAGTTCATCGCCGCGGTCCGCAGGAATCGGTCCCGCTGGGGTAGATCAGATCGCGCGCCGTGCATCGGCGGCCACGCCGAGATGGCGCGCATAGAAACGTTCCCAGCTCGCACCCTCGAAGCGGGGAATGTGCAGGTGGCCTCCCGGGTTGATGTGCAGGGTCTTCTCTTTGGATCCGAACGCTTCGAACAGCGCCAAACCAAAGGCGCGCGGCGCCACTGCATCGTCCCACTGAAAGACGAACTCCACCGGGATCGTGATCGCTTTGGCCGCGGCTTCGAACTCCGGCGAGTTGGGGCGCAGGCCCGCAAGCCCGAACACGGCGCACGTGATGGTGTGGCACTGAGCAACGAACGGCACGCCGATCGCGGTGCCCATGGATACGCCCCAGTAGCCGACGGACTCGCTCCGGCCCACAAAATCGAGCTCCTGTACGACGGCGAGCGCTGCGTTCCACTCGGGGACCGCCTTGCGAGAACGCTCCGTCATCTGGCGAAGCCATTTCGGATCGGCGATTTGTGCCGTCGCCTGACCGCGTACCCGCGCGCCGACGCTCTTGGCTAGAGCAGTTGCCTCCTCGCGAGAGATCCGATCGCCGTGGCCCGGTGCGTCGATTGCGAGCGTCGCGTAGCCGAGGCGCCTGGCGTACTGACGGGCGCGCGCGACGATGCCGGGCGTCTTCTTGTGCTGTGAGCCGCCATGCCCCATCAGCACCAGCGGGCGCGCCCCTTTGGCGCCGTCGGGAGCCCAAAGCGCGGCGGGTACGGTGTCGCCCGCCACAGTGACATTGAACGAATAGCGGCGGACGTTTTCGTCGACGCGTTCTTCGGTGAACTCCATTCGCGATCCTTCTTTGGTTTGCCGCATTCTACAAAGTCGCGCCGCATGGATGGCACAGGATATGAGTGGCTCACGACGTTGCTACCGGTCGATTCGCACCGTCGCGCTGCCGGGCGACGTCACGTCGCCGGACGCGTTCTTCACCCACAGTTCGAGCGCTACGGTGCGGGTCGGTACATCGATCGCGGTGATGCGTCCGCCGGAGGTCAGTATCTCGCCGAGATACGTCGCGCGCCGATTGCTGTAGTTGAAGCGCACCAGCACGCCCGCGTCGCCGAGCCACGTCGTCACGCACTGCGCGAGCCAGTCGCCTTGCAGCGGTCCGTCAATGACGATCGCCGGGTGGCGCTCGACGTCGGTCGTGTACGGTGCGTCGTAGTGGATGCGGTGCGGGTTCCACACCGCGGCGTTGTACAGGAACAGGCTGACGCTCGTCGGCGTATGGGCGCGTTCCGGTAGCGCATCGCCAACCGACACATTGTCGATCGTGAGGCTCATCGGGCGATGCTCGTCTGGATTTCTTCGAGCACCGGTGCACCACCGGCATCCGTTACGGCGAGCGATCGCACCGTGAAGATCAGCGGACCCTGGCTGCCTTGCTTCTCATACATGCCGACGATGCGATGGGTGCCGGTCAGCCGATCACCAGGGCGGATCGGGCGGTGCACAATCAGCTCGGTGCCGGCGGCCATCACGCGCTTGAGCGGCAGTGCCGGACCGGCGCCGCGGCCGCGCGGCAATCCGTCGGCGCGCAATTCGGCGATCGGCCGCAATGCGCCGAACAGGTTGAAGATGAACATCGGCGGCGCTTCGTCGCCGTTCAGGTATTTCTCGAGCACCTGTTCGGTCGCGATCGAGTACTTCACGATGTCGCGACGGCTGACTTCGACCGTAATCGGTGGGTCTTCGTGGCCGATCCACGCGCGGTGTGCGTCTGTCAGCAAGCTCGTCATGGGTAGTACTGTACCGCGGTATCCGCCGCGGATCCGCGGTGCACGGTAGCCCGTTTCTTCGTCACGCGTGTTTGAGAGCCCACAGCTCGCGACGCTGCATCAGATCGATTCCAGCGTCCGGCCGGTCAGGCGCCTCACCTCCCGGCTGTTCCAGGTCAGCTGCATGACGATCAGCCCCGCCAGTGCCGCCGCGGCGACAATGTAATACGGTGAGCTGATGTCGAAGTTCATCAGCTCGCCACCAATCAACGACATCACCCCCCCGGCGAGGCAGAACACTGCGGTGGTGACGCCCATCACCCAGCCTTGATCCTTTGCGCCGACGCTACCCGAAAAGACCCCGAGAATGGTCGGGTACGACACCCCGAACACGAAGTAGAACAAGAAAATGGGCACGAAACACAGCCAAGCGACCGGCGAGAGCACGATGGCGAACGAGCACACCAGCATCACCACTACGCTGCCTTGGACGATCTGTTTCTTGTCGAATCTCTGCTGTGTTGGCTTGACGAGAAACGTGCTGGAAAGCGCCAGCGAAATTCCGATCACGAGCATCGCGGCGCTGCCCCCGATCACGCCGTATCCGAAGGCGCTGTTCAGATAGTTGTCGATGAAGATGTAGAAGGTGACGTTCGCGATCATGAAGAGGCTGTAGACGGGCATGATCAGCATCACGAGCGGGTGCTTGGTGACTTGCCAAAGACTGGTGAATACGTCGAAGGGCCGAAACACGAACGGTTCGCGCTGCTGCTTTATGTCTCTGAAGAAGATGAGCACGAGCGCGATTGCGATGGTCACGAGCGAGGCCGCGGCATAAAACGGCAGCTCGAGGCTCGCGTCGTGACCGATGATCGCTTTGTCTGAAAGGATGCCGCCGATGATGGGCCCGCCGACCATGCCGAAACTGACGCCGGTGACGATATAGCCCATGTTCCGGTCGCGATCAGCGTCGTCGGTGCTGGCGTCGATCATCGCGGCCTGTGCAACCGGCTGATTGCCGGCGGTGAAACCCGTAACCGCTCGGCCGAGAATCAGCAGCCACAGGCTGTTGGCGAACAGCGCGACGATCGTCAGGACGTACCCCGCCAGCGCTCCGCCGAGGCAGATCAACAGAGCGCTTTTGCGCCCGATCGAATCCGACAACTTGGCAACGTAGACGACCCCGACGAACCAGGCGAGAAAGAACACCCCGATCACGAGTCCGTAGTCGAAATGGCGTTGCGCGATGAGAGTTTGTGCGGGCAGGAAACCGGTGTTCGGCTCCATGATCAGCGCGTCGATGATTGGAAAAACCAGGCCCTGACCGATCAGGTCGACAAAGACCACGAACAGGAGCGTGAGTTTGGCGATCGCAGACATCGGCGTGTCCCGCGCAGATGGACCGGACAATAGGCGAGCTCGGCCGCGTCGTCCAACCGAACGGCGCATGATGGCTTATGGACGTGGGCGGTGCTGAGTCAACGCGGGCGGTTGCGGGTGCTCACCCAACACCACAATGTTGGTCATTCGGTCAGTGGAATCATCCGGTTGAACTTTCTAATTCGTCCTGGATTGTGCGGCGAAGGAATTCTGACCATCATCGGCTCATGGAATCGGTGCGCACGTGATGCAAATTCGTATCGGCATAATCGGTGACTTGCACACGCACTGGGATGCAGTGGACGTTGCCCAGTTCAACCGCGCCAATTATGACCTGCTGCTCTTTACCGGAGATCTCGGCGGAGGAACGCCGGACAGCAGTTTGCGGATCGCCAAGGAGATGTCCCACTTGCGGACGCCGACGCTGGTCATGCCCGGCAACAACGATACCGGGGACATCGCCGAGCTTGCGGCCGAACTTTCACACCAGGGCGGCATAAGGCGCCTGTTGGCGATGCGCGAGGAAGGGGCTCCAGTCGAGGTACCGGTTCGCCTGTGTGGCTACAGCACGCATCGCCTGTCGGCCGCTGCCGACGTGACGCTGATCGCCGCGCGTCCGCACAGCATGGGCGGTGCCTTGTTGTCGTTTCCGCAGCACATGCGCGCGACGTATGGCATCGACAGCGTCGAACAGTCGGCGGAACGGTTGCGCGCACTCGTTGATCGGGTCGAGACGGAGCAGGTCGTGTTTCTGTCGCACAATGGGCCTCGAGGGCTCGGCGACGCGCCGAACGACATGTGGGGCTGTGACTTCAAGACCGATGGCGGCGACTGGGGTGATCCTGATCTGACGGCGGCGATCGACTATGCAGCAGACCGTGGCCTGCGGGTGCTCGCGGTGGTCGCCGGCCACATGCACCTGCGCACCAAATGCGGCCGGGAACGGCCCTGGTGCGTGGAACGCGACGGGGTCCGATACATCAATGCGGCTCGAGTGCCGCGGATATTCGCTGATGACAAAGACGTCCACCGTCATCACGTCGAATTGGTCATCTCCTCCGGCGGGGCGCAGGCAAACGAGGTTTTCGTGCCGGAATCGGAGCGCTAGCTAGGCGATTGTCTGCAGCAACGCATCCATTCGGCCCTTCGAGATTCCGAAATAGTCCTTGATCCATTCGAGTGCAAGATTCTCTCGCACATCAATCCGGTCATCTGCCAGCGCGACCACCGCGCCGAGCATGAAGGCCGTCTCGCGGTCGGTTCGATCCCCGCCGAAACGCGCGCCGATCTCGGCGAGGCGCGCTTCGCCCCCGTCCCGGCGCACGTTGCGTTCGAACTGAGTCACCATGATGTCTACGTCGGCTGCGCTCAGTTGGCTGTCCGTCAACACGTCGATGGCGGCCATGAGCGCTCTGTGTTCCACCGATGCGGGATCACCGTCGGCCACCATGACGAGGTACATCGTCTCGGCAAACGGCTCGACACGTTGCCTGATTGCGTCGCGCGACACCGTCTCTGAGGCGCTGTCCCGAATGGTAGCGTCATCGCCGGCGACAGTTGAAAGCAGATGGTCACGCAAGTGACGAATGGCGGCTGTATCAACGTTCATGGCGATTTGGAAGTCCCCGAGCGGGATGAGAGTGGCAGTGAGTAGATTAGCCGACCAGGTGGGATCACGAAATGGCGGCGCCGAGATCGCTCCGCGTCTCTCCGAGCCAAACGCCGCCCTCGACGATGACGTTGCGCCGCGGCAGCATATTCCAGACACTTCGATCCTGACCGATCGCCTGACAAAGAAAGGTGCGCTGCAGCGACTCGAGAAACGCGATGCATCGGTGGGGGCATGCGATGACATTCAAAACAGCAGTGCTGGCGGTCGGACTCTCGGCGTTCGCGACTTCATGCATGGTTGGGCCGGATTACCACACGCCCGAGGCCGATGCTGCCGGCAAATGGGCGCCAAGCTCGGTGACCACCAACCGCCCGTTCAGCGACGCGGAGATCTATTGGTGGCGCAATTTCAATGACGGGGTTTTGAATCGGCTCGTCGAAACGGCGTGTAGCAACAATCTCTCTCTGCAAATTGCCGGCGCGCGCATTCTGGAGACGCGGGCACGGCTAAACCGCTCCATTGGCAATCTGTTTCCCCAGCAGCAGGGTATTTCCGGTGGCGTGAAATATTCGCAACTCAACAGCGAGGTGCTGAACAAGATTCCGGGCGTCACGTCCGACTACTGGTCTGACCAGATTTTGTTCGGTGCCACCTGGGAGATCGATTTCTGGGGGAAATATCGCCGCATGATCGAAGCTGAGCGCGCGAATTATCTGGGCACCATTGCCGATTACGACAACGCGATGGTTACGCTCATAGCGGATGTGGCCAGCACCTATGTCAACATTCGTACGCTGGAGGCCCGTATCGGTGTCGCCAACCAGAACATCGCGACGCAACAGGAAGGTTTGCGGATCGCTTCGGCGCGATTCAGGGCCGGGGCAACCAGCGAACTCGACGTGGAGCAGGCCGCCACACGATTGGCACAGACCCAGGCGCAGATCCCGCTGCTGAATGCGTCACTCGCACAGAATAAGAACGGCCTTGCCGTGCTGCTCGGCGACACCCCGGATCAAATCGACCGACACCTGACAGAACCGGGGAAAATACCCGCCGCCCCTGCCGATGTGGCGGTCGGCATACCAAAAGATCTGCTGCGACGCCGGCCGGACGTACTGGCTGCCGGACTACAAGCCGCATCGTACTCAGCGCTCATCGGCGTCGCCAAGGCAAATATGTATCCGGCCTTTTCGCTGTCGGGTGAATTCGGATACGGCTCGAACAACCAGTTCGATAACAACCTCGGCGACATGTTCAACTGGCAGAACCGCGTGGTGAACGCCGCAGCGGGTGTGGTGTTTCCGGTTTTCAACTACGGACGACTGATCAACCAGGTGCGCGTGCAGGACGCACAATTCGAGCGGGCCCTGCTCAATTACCAGAATACCGTCTTGACGGCACAGCAGCAGGTCGAAAACGGCCTCGCAGATTTTGCCAATCAACGCAGCGCGTTAACTGCCTTGAGCGATGCCGCTCACTCGGCGCGACGATCCACGTATCTGGCGATGGTGCAATACAAGGAAGGCCAGACGGACTTCACGACGGTGCTCGAGGCGGAGCGGGCACAGCTGAACGTGGAGAACGACGTGACGGCAACACAGGGCAACGTCGTGCTGGGACTCATTTCCGTGTATCGCGCACTCGGCGGCGGATGGCAGATTCGCGACGGACACGATGTCGTTTCCGAACAGGTCAAGGCCGAGATGGCGCGGCGGACGGACTGGGACAATATGCTCGAGCCGTCACGTCATTTGCCGAAATCGAATTAGCGGCGTGGCAATTCGAGCCGAAAACCAGCTGGGGCCCCAACGCAGACCCATGAAATCGAAACTCGTCTTGTGCATCGGATGCGCGGCCATTGCATTGTTCGTTTCCGGCTGCCGCAGGTCGCTCGAAGAACCGCAGGCGACGCTGCCGTTGGTTACCGTCAGCCTTCCTAGCATCCGGTCCGTGACGAACTATCTCGACTTGACGGGCACTGCCGCGGCGTCGCAATCGGTGGATTTGGTCGCGCGTATTCCGGGCTATCTGCAGTCCATCCACTTCAAGGACGGCACATTTGTCGAATCGAACCAACTGTTGTTCGTCATCGAGCCGGCACCTTACGAACAGAACGTCAAAGCCGCGCAGGCGCAACTGGCCCAGGCCGAATCCGAGTATCAGCGCCAGCAGCAAATGGTGAAGGAGAATGCCACCTCAGAGGCCAGTGTCGAACGCTGGCGAAGTCAGCGCGACCAAGCCCAGGCGCAACTCGATCTAGCCAAACTGAATCTAAGCTATACGCGCGTCAGGGCGCCGTTCGCCGGAAGGATCGGACGTCATCTGGTGGATGTCGGCAACATGGTAGGTGTCAGCGGGGATACGAAACTCGCGACCGTGGAGGAAATCGCCCCGATCTACGTCTATTTCACCTTGGACGAACGCGATGCGCTGCGCATTCGCGATGCGATGCGAAAGCTGGGCCGGAACGCGGACGGCAACGTCGGCAATGTTCCCGTTTGGATTGGGCTGCAGGATGAAACCGGCTATCCGCACGAAGGTATGCTCGATTTCGTGGACAATGGCGTCAGCACGTCCACCGGCACCATCCAGTTGCGGGCCCAGTATCAAAACGAAGACCGCACAATCTTCCCGGGCGTGTTTTCGCGTGTACAGATTCCGCTCGGCGCGCCGCAGTCGCTGCCGGTAATCCCCGGTGACGCGATCGCGACCGATCAGCAAGGCGACTATGTTTTAGTCGTGGGTGCGGATGATGTCGTCAGCCGACGCGCCGTCGAGAAAGGTCCGGCGACCGACCACGGTAGTTCAATCAGAAGCGGCATCACGGCGCAGGACCGCATCGTGGTGAATGGTTTCCACAATGCCAAGCCGGGCGAAAAGGTGCGTGTGCAGACCGAGCGTCAGCCGGCGACTCCGGCTGATTGAGCGTCGGCGCGCGACCGCAAATGTTTTCCAAATTCTTCATCGAGCGACCCGTGCTGGCGAACGTGATCGCCATCATCATGATGTTGTTGGGTGGCGTGGCCATCGTTTCGCTGCCGGTCGCGCAATATCCGCCGATCACGCCGCCCACCGTGCAGGTCACCGCGAACTACCCCGGGGCCAGTGCGAACACGTTGCTCGAAACGGTGGCGCTACCCATCGAGCAACAGGTCAACGGCGTGGAGAAGATGCTGTATATGCAGTCCACGTGCACCTCCGACGGTCGATATTCGTTGATCGTCACGTTCGAGGTCGGCACGGATCTGGATTTTGCGCAGGTACTGGTGCAGAACCGTGTTGCCGCCGCCATGTCCCAACTGCCTTCGTCCGTGCAGGAACAGGGCGTCGTCACAAAGAAGAAATCCACCGCCATTCTGCAGATCATCACGCTGACCTCCAGCAACAAGGACCAGGATGCGCTGTTCCTCAGCAACTACGGGTCAATTCAGCTGCAGAACAAGCTCGCGCGACTGCCAGGCGTCGGCGACGTAACCGTTTTCGGCATCGGGCAATACGCGATGCGGGTCTGGCTGAACCCGGAACTGATGCGCGAGCGCTCGCTGACGCCAAGGGACGTCATCCTCTCGATTCAGAAGCAGAACGCCAAGGTCGCCGCCGGTCAGATCGGCATGCCGCCCACGCCACCGGGCCAGAATTTTCAATTGACGGTCAATGTGCGGGGTGCAATGGCCGATGTGGACCAGTTCGCTAACATCATCATCAAATCGGACGCAGACGGCGGTGGCCAGATCACCCGTATTCGCGACATTGGTAGGGTGGAACTGGGCGCCCAGACGTACAGCCAGTTTTTCAAGAAGGATGGTCAGCCCGCCGGCGGTATCGCGATCTTCCAATTGCCCGAGGCAAATGCGCTGGACACCGCCCAGGCTGTGCGAACCGCGATGCAACAGTACGCGGCGGATTTTCCAGCGGGCATGTCGTATGCCATTCCGTTCGACACCACCACTTTCGTACGCGAGTCGGTCAACGAGGTGTATCGGACGCTGATCGAAGCAGGCGTTCTGGTACTGCTGGTCATCATGATCTTTCTGCAGAACTGGCGTGCCACACTGGTTCCCGCGACGACCGTTCCGGTGACCATCGTCGGTGCGTTCGCGGGCATGGCGCTGCTCGGATTCAGCATCAATCTGCTCACGCTGTTCGCCATTGTGCTGGCCATCGGCATCGTCGTGGACGATGCCATCGTCATTGTCGAGGGTGCCTCGCAACACATCGAACGCGGCAAGGCGCCCAAACAGGCGGCGATCGACGCCATGCGCGACCTGTTCGGGCCGGTGATCGGCATTACACTCGTGTTGATGTCCGTGTTTCTGCCCCCGGCGTTCATGCCGGGCATCACGGGACAGATGTACCGGCAGTTCGCGCTCGTCATCGCCGCAACGGCGCTCATCAGCGCAGTGAACGCGGTGACGCTGAAGCCGACCCAGTGCGCCCTTTGGTTGCGGCCAATCGATCCCGGCCGCAAGAAGAATATCGTGTTCCGCTGGTTCGACAGGGTTTACGAACCGGCGGAACGGTCTTATACGGGCTTGATTCGACGAATGGTGCAGCGCAGCGGGCTGATGGCGGCCATCGCGCTGGCGTTGGTAGCGCTCGCCGGCTGGGGTCTGATGCACGTGCCCACCGGTTTCATTCCCACCGAGGATCAAGGTTACGTGATGGTCGCGGTGCAGTTGCCCGATGGGGCGTCGCTGGAACGCACCGAGAAGGCCATGGCAAAAATCGTCGCGATCGGGCGCGAAGTTCCAGGTGTGGCGCAGACCATCGTCATTGGCGGCATCTCGCCGCTGGACAGCAGCGCGTCTCTGGCCAATGCGGGTATCGCGTATTTCATGCTCAAAGACTGGAGTGAACGCGGCAGCGGCGAGGATCTGCTGAGCATCTATGAAAACATGAACAACGCGCTGGCGACGTTTCAGGACGCCGCCACGCTGGTGCTCGTTCCACCGCCCATTCAGGGACTCGGCCTCTCCGGCGGCTTTCAGATGCAGGTGGAATTGACCGACGGCAGCTACGATTTCGTCCGCTTGCAGCGCGCGGCAGACGCCATTGCGGGGAAGGCCATGGACGATCCAGTCATCCGGCAGGCATTCACCCCATTCCGCTCGCAAGTGCCGCAGATCGAGATGACGGTGAGTACCACCCAGGCAGAGACGCTCAATGTGCCCATCGGCGACGTGTATGAAACGTTGCAAACGTATCTCGGCTCCAGCTTCGTCGACCTGTTCACGAAGTTCGGCCGTACCTTCATGGTGTTTGCGCAGGCGGATGCAAAAGATCGCCTCACGGCGAGCGACCTCAAGCGCTACTACGTGCGCAGCCAGACGGGACAAATGGTGCCGCTCGGCACGCTGGCCGACATCCGATCTACCGTCGGCCCGAGTATCATCTCGCTCTACAATCTGTATCCGTCGGCGACCATTCAGGGTGCGGCGAATCAAGGCTACAGTTCCGGCCAGGCGTTGAGCACGTTGGAATCCATCGCCGACAAAGACATCGGTCCGGGTATGGCCTATCAATGGAGCGCCATGTCCTATCAGGAAAAGCTGGTCGGCAACTCCGTCTATCTCATCTTCGGCCTGGCCATGCTGCTGGTTTATCTCGTCCTCGCGGGCCAGTACGAAAACTGGATCACGCCTGCGGCGGTGATCTTGGCCGTACCGCTGGCACTCCTGGGCACGGTAAGCGCCATGCTGGCCATCGGTTTCGCCAACAACATCTATGTGCAGATTGGACTCGTGCTGCTTATCGCGCTGTCCGCCAAGAACGCCATCCTCATCGTGGAAATGGCGCGCGAGCATCGCGCCGCCGGCCAGAGCATTATCGATGCAACCGTGGAGGCCGCCCGCGTCCGGTTCCGCCCCATCTTGATGACTTCGTTCACCTTCATTCTCGGCGTGATGCCGCTGGTGTTCGCCAGCGGTGCCGGTGCCAATGCGCGCCGTTCGCTCGGCATTGCGGTCGCGACCGGCATGCTGGCGTCGACATGTCTCGCGGTATTGTTTGTCCCGGCGTTCTTCGTGGTGGTGCAACGATTTACCGAACGAAAGAAGTCACGTCGCACGCCTACCGGCGAACCAGGCGCCTGAGTGGTATCTACGAGCGGTTCTCGTTCGCGCGGCTTCGTGATCGCATGTCGCCGAGAACCTTCCAGAATCTGTTGGGATGAGCTTGCGGCATACGCGCCGCCAATGCCCCAGAGTGGGCCCGTTGGTCAGTTCCGCGCCCACCGCGCGGCGCCGTGCGGTTCAGCTCGCCTGTCGGCAATATCGTGGACACATGAAGTCGCTTACAAGATCAAGTTTGCCTTCACTACGCGGAACGTGAAATACAACGGAAAGTGCTGATATGTCTCACCACTATCTTGAATCAAGCATTATGGGGCAGTGACTCATGAGCCAAGGTACGCAAACGCAAGTGATTGACCACGCAGAACGTTGCACGACTGTAGAGCACACCAAAGCATGGCTCGAACGCTATCGAGCGGCGCTCACGTTCGAGGAATCGACCATCGACTTCGCCGAGTCGGGCCAATGGCAGTGGGAGGAACCCAAAGCTGCCCTGTCACACCACAAGGGAAAGTTCTATTCCATCGTGGGTTTCAGCAAGGATTGCGAAAGTCGCCCGATGATCGACCAGCCCGAAGTGGGGACGCAGGGCTTTGTCGTGTGTGAATTTGATGGAGAGTTGCAGATTCTGGCTCAGGCTCGAACCGAACCGGGGAATCTCCATGTCGTCGAACTTGGACCAACCATTCAGGCGACTTGGAGCAACTACTCACGTGCGCATGCGGGTCGAAAAACACTCTTTCTCGATCTATTTCATGAGCACGACAGCGAAGACGTCACCGTCCTTGCCGACGTCGTATTGCCCGAGCTCGGCTCATTCTTCTTCAGGAAATACAACCGGAACATCATCATCAGCGTAGCGTCTCCAGAAGGCTTTGCGTCCGAGCGCTTTCGATGGATACCTCTTTCAACGATGATCGAACTCTTCCAGCATGATCACGTCGTTAACAACGACGCTCGCCTGGTCTTCGGCTTGCTCATCAAAACGATGGTCCAATCCCGGCTCGTGGTTCAATCGAATCGACGCGATGAGTTGCTGAACGCGCTCAAACAAAGACAAAATTACTGGAAGGATGACGTAGAAAGAACTCCGCTGAATCAACTCGCGCGCTGGACCATTGGCGACGGTGCGATCGTTCCGTGCGACGACGCGGGCTACAAAGTGATTCAGCTCCGCGTTCGCGCTTCGGATCGAGAAGTGATGCTGTGGGACCAGCCCATGATCCAGACGTTGGACACCGGCCTGGTCCTGTTGATGATCAGACGAGCCAACAATTCCTATGAAATTTGTCTTGAGTTCAAAAGCGAACTGGGCAATGAAAAAGGCGTGTTACTCGGACCCAGTCTCAGTCTGAACAATGTCGCGCACCTCGACAGACATCCTGAGATACATGCGGTATGTGCCGATCGGTCAGCAAGGCGTTTGGCGTCCCACCACTGTTCCGAGGAAGGCGGTCGATTCTATCGTTCGATCAATGAATATCGAATCGTGGATCTATCCAACGTTGATACGGTTGCAATGAACGAATCACTCAGCGACTCGCATCGCTGGGTCGACCTCGACGTCGCAATCGACCTCTATGACGCTGTCCATGTGCTATCCGATGATTGCCGAGGTGTGCTGTCGGTGCTGTTCGCCAACATCGATGTCATGGGCAAATGTTGAAGCGTCAAGATGACGCGGCTTGGCGACCGACCACAGATCACTTTTTACGATACACGCACTGACGCGGCCAATCTGAAGTCGTTGAGTTTCTACCTGAACGGCTTCATGGAGAATCAAGATGCACTTCGGTATACGTTCCAGATCCAGCGCGCGATACCCGAGACACTTGGCCTGACCAAGGCGCAAAGCAAATCGTTGGCGATCGGTTTTTTCCGATACGCGTCAAATGGTGAACAGCTGTTCTTTTGCATCGACCGAACGGATTCCAACTATTCGATTAGTCCGCCCGATCTGGCGGCACTTTCGGCCGTCGATATCGTCTTCAAGGCGAACTATCACCCGGAGAACATTCATTCGAAGATCTCGGACCATTCCGTTCGCGACAGGCTGGTACCCGTCTCACACAGCTTTCCGATTGCCTTAACACAGGCCAATCGCTATGTGTTCAACACGTTACCTGCCCAGACGGATTGGTCGATAAAGAATGCGCGAAACCGCCTCAGGTACCTGATTCGGCCGACAGAACCAAACCTGGACGTGTTTTGCAGGCAGCGTCATGTGCCAAGTGATCTGGACGTGTTTTTCGTTGCGGCTTACTACCATCAAGCTCACCACGCGGAAGTATCCAGGTTTCGCGCCGAAGTCATGCTGGGTCTGAAGACCTTGCGAGGCAGAAAGATCGAAACGGGGCTGGTCAGTGACTCTGCGCTGCCGTCACAGTGGTCGGCACTTCATGTTTCCAGATTCGACATTTCAGACTACTTCTCGAGGCTGCAACGATCGAAAGTCGCCATCTATGTCAGAGGACCGCATGACGGCATTTCCTCCAAATTCGGAGAGCTCTTGGCGCTCGGAAAGCCCATCGTTGGCCAAGCTCTGGCGAATTGCCGTAAAGAGCTCATGTCGAACCCGTATTTTGACCAACAGTTTGCGCACCGTACTCCCGAGAGTATCGTCGCAGCCGTCGATGCCCTGCTGAATGATGCCGACACGATGGAAGCATGGGGCAATAGCAACGCGATCGTATTCGACCGATCATTGAGGCCGCGAGCCGCAGTCGATCACATGCTCGGCGAGATCACCGCGCGGCTGAAACTGCGGACGCGTCATGCCGGTATTCCGCGGTGCGATCCACCCGGAGCCAGCGACGAACGTGCTGAGTGAGGTCGAGTTGTCGATGAAGTACGTCCTGATCGTCATCGGCGCGCTGCTCGTGATTGTCGTGAGCTATCTCGCCTATGCCGCGTTGATCGCAAATCCTCGCGTGGAGCGCGAGTTGCGCGAGCAACCCAACGGCGAGCGCGCCCGCAGGGTGATGCTGATAACGCTCCCGAGCGGCCGAACCATTCCGGTGAACTATTTGCGCGACGGCAATGTGGTTTATGC
This sequence comes from uncultured Gammaproteobacteria bacterium, assembly GCA_963812255.1. Classification (GTDB taxonomy): domain Bacteria; phylum Pseudomonadota; class Gammaproteobacteria; order Pseudomonadales; family Azotimanducaceae; genus DATJGR01. Next base: position 2,315,267 of record CAWEUM010000005.1, read on the forward strand.
GGGCGCAGATGGTCGTTGGTGGCGCGAACTGCGCGGTCAGGGGGCGCCCGTCCAGCTTCTGGTGCGCGGCGAGACACTGATCGGCCGGGCGCGCGCCATCGAAGACGAACCCGATCGTCGTGCCGCGATGTTCGATCGTCTGCGGCCGACGGCGCCGAAATTCACCGGAACGCTGGTTCAGATCGATCTCGCAAAGGGTTCATGAATGCGCGGCGCGGCTGAACTGAATCGTCAGGTGACATCAAAAAGGTAGGTCATCATGAAGGGGAGTTGTCTCTGCGGAGCGGTTTGGTACGAGATCGAAGGGTCGATACACAACGCCCGATACTGTCACTGTACGAACTGCCGAAAGTTCTCCGGGACGTCGTACTGCGGCATGGGGCCTGGTGCAGACTGAGCGGCTGACGATTGCGCCGTGTGCCGCCGTGACCCGATACGATTCCGGCGGCGGACTCAGAGTATTCTGCACGGTGTGTGGTTCTCCCGTTTGGTACGAACCGGCGGGCCTGCCGCAATACAGAGGCATTCCGCTCGGGGCGATCGACGATCGCGGCGTTGCGCCTCCGCTGATGCACGTCTGGACGCAGTCGAAGGTGCCGTGGGCTTCGATCGCCGACGGTCTTCCGACGCATGCAACGCATCCATAGGCCGGGTTACTCTGCCAATCGCGCAACACTCGGACGACGAATTGGTGTTCGGCAGTCCGCAACTGGTGCATTCGCGCGACGGCCTATGGCGCACTGGGGCGCGGCTACGATGTGACGCTGATCAAGGACGCGCATCCGACCGGCACAATGGACCTCGGCAACGGTACGACGATTGAGGCGGTGAACGTGATCAACGAACTCAACATCGCGATGATGTGGGTCGGCCATCCGGGACGAACCAACGGGTCTGAGAAGGCGGAAGACGCGGACTTCGCCACGCCCGGCGGCGCGCGAATCTAGCAAGGCGCCGAGCAGGCAATGAAGATAGTCAAGATGCTTGCGATCGTAGCGGGGCTTATCTCGTCGTGATCGTTGCGTTCGAAGTGCTGGTCGGTGTGGTGGGAAAACGGCAGGCCGAACAGGGTGTCGAGCCGGGCGAACCGTGGGTCGTGATCACGACGACAGGCGCCGATGGAAATCCCGCCAAAACCGTCATCGCCGGCGTGGAAAGCGGCGGCCATTTGTATGTCTCCGCGAATCATTGGCCGCGTGGCTGGTACAAACGGGCGATCGAACATCCTGACGTGGAGGTGACGCGCGGCGGTGAAACGAAACCTTATCTCGCGGTTCCGGTCAACGGTGAAGAACGCGAGCGCGTGAGTATGGACTACAGGTTGCCGTGGATCGTTAGATTCCTGAGCGGATTTCCGCCTAGATCATTCGTGCGGCTCGATCCTCGGTCATGAGCAGAGAACGTGTGGCATCGGATTCGAAATGCCGCGGTCAGACCGGTTTCAACGTATGAACGGGGTGGTCGTGAGCGTCGGTTCGAGCGCTACGCATTCGTTTTCGAAGGGTGTTCAGGATTGGATCCGATTGCTCGCAGGCCGCGGAGTCGAAGGCGATGCGCACTGCGGTGTCACCGTCAAACACCGCTCGCGCGTTGCGCAGGACCCGACGCAGCCGAACCTTCGACAGGTCCATTTGATCCATACGGAACTGTTCGAAGAGTTGTTGCCGAAGGGCTATGACGTGCAGCCGGGCCAGATGGGCGAGAACATTGCGACGCGCGGAATACGTCTGCTCGAGTTGCCGGTCGGAGCGCGACTTCGCATTGGCGATACCGCCGTTCTGGAACTGACGGGTCTGCGCAATCCCTGCAAACAGATCGAACGCTTCAAGTCGGGTTTGATGTCCGCGGTACTCGAACGCGCGGCCGATGGGGAGCCGATCCTCAAGGCCGGTGTCATGAGCATCGTCGTCACCAGCGGTTTAGTGCAGCCGGGCGATCCGATTGCGGTCGAGTTGCCCACCGGACCACACCGCAAACTCGAACGGGTTTGACGTTCGGGTATCGAAACCAAGTCGATCATTCGATACCGTTGAGCGACTCGCCACGCTTGGAGTGCGTCGTATGATTGCTGCAACCTGCCACTGCGGCGCGGTCCGTGTCGAAGTGCCGCGTCGACCCGACAGCGTGACGGACTGTAACTGCACCCTTTGTCGTCGCTACGGCGTGTTGTGGGCGTACTACAGCGAGTCGGAAGTTCACGTGCTCGCGCAGCCCGGCGCGATCGACGAATATGTCCGCGGCCGCAAGGAGCAGCGATTCGGTCGGTGCAGCGCGTGCGGCTGCGTGATGTTCTGGCAACGACTGGTTGCGGCCGAAGGCAACGAAATGGGCGTCAACGCGCGCAACTTCGAACCTGACAAGCTGGCTGCGGCGCGCGTCGAGATGCTCGATGGGTTGTCGTTCTAGGAAGACCCGGAATCCGATGTGTCGTGTGGGGAGCGCGGGTTGAATTGACACGCATGGCGCCAGACAGTCGAGATCGGACGAGATTCATCGGGTTCGCGATCGTGCTGGGACTCGCTTGCCTCGTGGCGTCCGGCATCCGTCCGTATGACCGCATGACGTGGATGCTGGAAGTGTTCCCGATCTTCATCGTGCTTCCGGTTCTGTGGTTCACCTATCGCCGATTTCCGCTGACGACGCTGCTGTATGCCTGCATCCTGGTGCACGCATTGGTCCTGATGTTGGGCGGCGCCTATACGTACGCACGGGTCCCGCTGGGGTTTCTGATCGAAAACGCGTTCGCGCTTCAGCGAAATCCCTACGACAAGATCGGTCATCTCTTTCAGGGTTTCGTGCCGGCCCTTGCGGCTCGCGAGATTCTGATACGCGGGCGATACGTCCGGGGTGCCCGAATGTTGACGTTCGTCGTCGTGTGTATCGTTCTGGCGGTCAGCGCGACCTATGAGTTCATTGAATGGGGCGCTGCGGTGGCGTTCGGGCAGGGCGCTGAAGAATTCCTCGGCACGCAAGGCGACCCCTGGGACACTCAGTCGGATATGTTCTGCGCGCTCATCGGTGCGATCGTTGCCCTATTGTTGTTTTCCGGAATTCAGGACCGACAGATCCGGGCGCTGACGAAAAAAGCCGAAACCTGATCGCATGCGCGCGGAAGAAAGCGTCGATCTCCACGCCAAATGGATGCATCGCGCAATGAGCCCCTACACTGCCTCGGAATCGCGATGTGAATCCGAGGGAGACGGAGATGGCTGAACGGGCCGTGGTGCTCGATGCACTGATCATTGGTGCCGGATTCAACGGTGCCTATCAACTCTACCGACGCCTTCATTCGTTGCGTTCATCGAAGCCCATTTCGAGCAGAGCGAAGTTGCAGATGCGCGTGCTACTGCGTCGGGTATGGCGGCCCGGCGGGATTGACCCGAACTACCTCAAGGATCAGCGGTCACCGATTGGAGCGGTGCGCGCGTCGGCCGCGAGCGCCTCGACGTTCGACCCGGTCAGCGACACGAGGAACGCGATGAGGTCCGCCTGTTCTTTCGAGGTGATCGGTATGGGTTGAATGAGCGGATCCAGTCCGTCGTGAGGCACGCCGCCGCGAACGTAATGTGCGACGACGTCGCCCAGCGTCGCCAAACTGCCGTCGTGCATGTACGGCGCGCTCACCGCCACGTTACGTAGCGAGGGCGTTCGATAGCGCCAGCGATCCTCCGGCCGCAGCGTGACTTCGTAGCGGCCGAGATCGTTTGCCACCGGTGCCACGCTCGCCGACGCGAGGTCGACGACAACGCCGGGCGCGACCCGCAGCCGTGAGACTGATCGCGGGTGCATCGCGGCGTCGTAGCCGATTCCGGTATCGTGATAAAGACCGTCGGTGAACTGCGCGTGATCGTCGGCAATCGTGTGACAGGCGACGCAGCCGTGGTCGCGAAAAAGCGCAAATCCGCGGCGGGCCTGGGTTGTCAGCGCCGACTCATCATGGCCAAAATACCAGCGATCGAACGGCGAGTCCGCCGACAGCAGGCCGCGCTGATAAGCCGCCAATGCCTGACCGACGTTGACGATATCGGGCGCTGCGCCGAACGCCGCGTCGAAGGCTCGAACGTAATCCGGCAGCGCGGCGATGCGATCGAGCAGTGCCCCGATTGATGGATTGGCCATCTCGTTCGTCGCCAGCAACGGCGACCAGATCTGCAGCTCCAGCGCTCGCTCGCGGCCATCGTGGAACAACGCGTCGCGGTACGCGACGTTATACAACGCCGGGGCGTTGCGTCGCACTGATTGACCGGCGAAACCGACTGGCGTCGCAACTTCGTTCTGCGTGAAACCCTGCTCTGGAACGTGGCACATGCCGCACGAGAGCGTTGCGTTGAACGATAACCGTCGATCGAAGAACAGGCGTCGACCGAGATCGATCATCGCGCGCGTCGGCGCGGGTCCGGGCAAGGGTGGCAATCCCAGCGGCGGCTCTGCGATCAACGCGTGCAGATCCGATGGCCGCTGAGGCGATTCATCGGAGGCCATCGTCGTCGAGGACGGTGATGCCGCTGCGGCGAATCCCGCCAACAGCATGCAGGCGTATGCGCAGACCCGGCAGATAGTAGACCTACGATTCATCGCGAGTAGTATGCAACGACCTGATTGGGAGAAGGATCATGAAGGGACAGTGGCTATTTGCGTGTGTCGTGGCGGGTGTTCTCGGTACCGGCATTGCAATCGCCGACGAGACCTGTATGTCGCCGTACATGGCGAAGATCGTCGGTCAGGAAGACTTCGTCTACGTCTGGACCCTCGGGATGGTCGGCGTCGGCGACGAGCAGGACAAGCTCGTCACGATCGACGTCAATCCTGCTTCGAAGACCTATGGCAAGGTCGTGAGTCAGCTTTCGGTGGGGGGCCGCAACGAAGCCCACCACACAGGGCTGACCGACGACCGTCGTTTCCTATGGGCTTCGGGGCTCGATACCAGCCGTATCTTCATCTTCGACGTCTACAGCGATCCAGCGAAGCCGAAACTGGTGAAGACCATCGACGACTTCGTATCCAAGAGCGGCGGCGTGGTCGGGCCCCACACGAACTACGCGCTGCCCGGACGCATGCTGCTGACCGGGCTCTCGAACAACCGCGATCACGGCGGGCGCACCGCGATGGTCGCGTACACCAACGACGGTGACTACGTCGCGACGTATTGGATGCCGACCGACGATGCGCTGCGTGGTGCGGTGAAGACCGGCAAGTTTGCCGACGGATACGGCTACGATGCGCGCGCGCTGCCGCGTCGCAACGTGCTCGTCTCATCGTCGTTCACCGGTTGGAACAACTACATGATGAATCTCGGCAAATTGATGGGTGACGCCGAGGCGATGAAGCGTTTCGGCAACACGGTGGTCGTCTGGGATCTGCACACGCTGCAGCCGAAGAAGATCCTCGACGTGCCCGGCGCGCCGCTCGAGATCCGCTGCGCATGGGGACCGATGCAGAACTACTGTTTCACGGCTACGGCTTTGACGTCGAAGATCTGGCTCATCTACGAAGACGCCGCGGGCGAGTGGCAGGCCAAAGCCGTGGCCGATATCGGCGATGCATCGAAGATTCCACTTCCGGTCGATATCTCGATATCGGCAGAGGGCGATCTGTTGTGGGTCGATACGTGGAACGACGGCACCGTTCACCTGTACGACATTCGCGATCCGCATGCACCCAAGCAGATCTTCGAGCAGCGGATCGGCGAACAGCTGAACATGGTTTCGGAGAGCTGGGATGGCGAGCGCGTCTACTTCACCTCGTCGCTGCTGGCGAACTGGGACAAGACCGAACCGGCCGGCCCCGAGCTGCAGTTCTTCAAGCTCTATCACTGGGACGGGAAGGCGTTGAAGCCTGAATTCGCGATCGACTTCGTCGCCGAAAAACTGGGCTCGCCACATCAGATGCGGTTCGGCGCGTACGCGCTGTACGGCAAGACGGCTCCAACGACCCAAGTGAGCGGCCGCTAGATGCGCGCGGCCGTGGCAGCGGCCGCGTTGATCGGTGCCCTCGGTGCCGGAGCGGCCATTCACCAACACACGGCCCCCGTCGTGCTCGCGCCGGGCTATTCCGACCTCGAATTCGAAGCGCCCGCGCCGGGTACGTATCGACTGCCGCCGATCCGGGTGGCGGGCGATGGTCCGATCCTCGACGACACGGGCCGGCCGCACGCGTTGTACGACTACCTCGGCGATCGCGCGGTGCTTCTGAGTTTCATCTACACGTCATGCAGCGACGTCAACGGTTGTCCGCTGGCGGCGCACGTCTTGAAGCGCGTACAGGATCGAGCGCTCGCCGAACCTGGGCTGCGAGGCCGGCTGCGCCTCGTCAGCATCTCGTTCGACCCGAGCCACGACACGCCGGCGGTCATGACCACCTACGGCGCAAACCTGCGCGCGCCCGGGTTCGACTGGGTATTCCTCACGAGTGCATCGGAGGCGCAGTTGCAGCCGTTGCTCGACGCGTACGACCAGGCGGTCTTTCGCGACGAATCAGGCGCGCTGTCACACATCCTCCGAGTCGTGCTGATCGATCCGCAGCGCCGCGTTCGCAACATCTACAGCGTGTCTTTCCTGCATGCGGATACCGTGCTGAACGACGTGCGGACCGTTCTGCTCGACGACGACGGCTAGGCGTCACGAGGCGCGCCACGCTGCTTGGCGCGGCCCTCGGCATCATCCCGAGCTTCGCCGCCGCGGCGCGCCCACATTGGTGCCAACGGCGGGTCGCAGGACAGCCGTGATTCTCGGCGCGGGCATATGCGGACTAGTCGCGGCGCATGAACTCGGCCGCGCCGGCCGCCAATGCACCGTACTCGAAGCGTCGCACCGAGTCGGCGGTCGCAACCTGACGCTGCGCCATGGCGACAAGGTCGACGAACTCGGTAACCCGCAGACCTGTCCATTCGACGATGATCCGGTTTGTATCTGAATGCCGGTCCCGCTCGCATTTCGAGCACGCACGAACGCCCGCTGAGTATTGCCGCGAGTTCGGCGTTGCGGTCTCACCGTTCGTCAACGGACTCGCTGCGCCGGGCATGCAGGTGGAGATCGAGGTGTTTCTCGCGCCGCCACCGAAACCGTAGCGGGCCCGCAACTACGATCGAGTTGCACGATACGTTTGATCACGGTGCACGCAGGTGTGTCCCGCGCACCAAGGCACCGCACGGTCGAAGCGCCGCGGCGGTCGCGAACGCAGCCGGGTGCCGTCGTCCGGGAATCTCGCGCTGTCTTCGAAGCGTCACGCGCTTGGCGCGTTCCCTGCATGACGCAGTTGTGCCCGTCGCACAGCGCAGAGGATCGGATCATGCCCCCGTATGCCGCAACACATCCTGCAACACACTCGACGACCGCTGCGGCAGAGCCCGCGTACGCCGGTCCTCACCCCTGGCAGATCAAGCCGTGGGCTCAACTCGCCCGCCGTGTCATGCGAACCTATGCGTACACGCGATGGGTCGATCGATACTGCGATCCGCTGTCGGTGACCGGTCTGCAGAATTTGCGGTCCATCGAAGGCCCTGCGATCTTCGTGGCCAATCATCAGAGTCACATGGACACGCTGGTGTTGTTCGAAGCGATGCCGGAGCGGATCAAACGCAATCTGTACTTTGGCGCGGCCGCGGATCGCTGGTTCGTCAAAGGCAAGAAGAAGCTCGTACTGCAACCCTGGTATCAGTCGATGGTGCTCGGCAACTTTCCGATCGTGCGTGGCGGCGGGGCCAAGGCGCTCGAGTACGCGGGCTGGCTGCTGCGACAAGGCGAGTGTGTCTGCATCTTTCCGGAAGGTACGCGCACGACGAAGGACGAGTTGGGCCGCTTCAAGCCCGGCGTGTCGATTCTCGCGCTCGAGCTCGACGTACCGGTGATTCCGATTTATCTCTCTGGTTTGCGTGAGATGCGACCGAAGGGCGCGTTGCGTGCGAAGGCCGGTCCGGCAGGTGTCGATGTACTGGCTCCAGTGCGGTTTCAACGCGGGACGACCGTGGACGACGCGACCGCGACGCTGCGCAATGCGCTTGCGGCGCGGCATGCCCAGGAGCATGTGGCTCTCAGTCTCGCCGAGGCAGTCTGACGTGGTAAGCGACCGCAATCGACTGCGTAACCGCAGCCGTTCGGGCCCGCGCGCCGGCAACCGGCGCGCAGGTGATGGTAAGGCGGTAGACGCAACCGTTACGGCGCGGGGTTGAGCAAGCCGACGACGACATCCTGGTTCGGTGACGTGACCTGGGGGTCGCCGCGAAAGTCGGTCCACACGGTTATCGCGTGGCCGGCCGCGTCGACCGCCGTGCCGGTGTAGTCGCCGATGAACGAACCCGCGAACAGTGTGTACGGATTCGACGATTGGTGGGTCACGCGAGTCGGGGCGGCGAAACCGTCGTCCGATGAACGCACCTCCCAGTCGAGGCACACTGCCGCACTGGCGCGCTGCGGGTCGATTGGCTTCACTGGCTGCAGCGTTTGAGTGTCCAGCTCCATGATGCCGCAGTCGGGGTCGAGGTTCGGCGATAACGAGTACGCGCGCGTGTAGTAGCCAACGACGACGCGGCCCGCGTCGGCGCCGACCGACGGATACACCTTGTCGGGTGCGTCGGTCGTCAGCTTGGCTGGCGCCGACCAGTTCTTGCCGTTGGCGGACTGTACCAGCTTGACCTGATTCGACGTCGTGCCGTCGAACGCGGCGCCACCCTGACCGCACGTTCCGCTGCCTTCATTGTCGGCCCACACGATCGCGATCTTGCCGCTGCTCGGATCGATCGCCATCGACGGATAGCTGTTGATGCGGAACTGCTCGTTGGTCAGCGTCTGCCGATTCTGGCCGCCGGGCAGCTGAATCGGATAGCAATCCAGGTCGTCGTAGACGCGCGCAAGCTGTTTGGTCGTGAACGATTTGCCGCCGTTGTCGGAGCGCGCAACCACGAGTTGATCGGTGTTGTAACCGGTGTCGGGATCAGCGCCCTCGTACGCCACGTATACGACGCCATTCGGCGCGACCGCGACCTGCGAGCCCTGGTTGTACAGATGTGCGGCATCGGAAACTTCCTTCGGCGCCGACCACGACTTGCCGCCATTGCGCGAGCTCGACATCAGGATCGGCGAGCGCTGATAGCCGAGTCCTTGCGGGCCCTGATAAAAGCGCGTCCAGGTGACATACACCGTGCCGTCGGGGCCGACTCCGATCCACTCCTTGTCGGCGAAGAAATTGCCCGCGGCACGGTAGTCGACCATAGTCGGTGCCGACCACGTCGCACCGCCATCGCGTGATGCGGCTACCGCGATGCCCGACAGCGTGCGCGGAAATTTATCGAAATTGCAGACCAGGCCGGCGTAGTAAAGCGTCCCGTCCGGCGCATAGGCGAGCACCGGATCGCCGCACGAATCCAGATGACCGAACACGCCCCTGCCGGCGGACGAGCGCGTCCAGCCCGGCAGGAACCTGTTACCCCAGGACTGACCGCCGTCGTTCGAATAGTACACCGCGTGGACGTTGTCCCGGTATTCGTTGGCGGACGTGGCGACGTTCGTCGAATCGGTCGGATTGATGACGATGTTCTGCTCGTTCTGCGGGTTGTAGCAGCTGGTGCCGTCGGCGAAGTAGAACAGCGTGTCGTCGACGATCGCGTCGTACTCCGGCGCAGCCAGCGGCGGGTACAGCGACGTGTCTCCGAAGAACGGCGCGGCGCGACAGCGCGAGAACAGGATCTGAGCGCCGGCCTGCGGGTTGTCGGCGGCCTCCTCCTCGAATTCCAGCGGCGTGCGCAGTTCGCCGGCTTCACCTTCGGCGCCGTCCGGAATCGTTGCGCGGAAACGATTGTGACCACCCGGCTCCCCGCTCGCCGGGTTGGCCATGAACAGTACAGCCAGTGCGGCGCCGCAAAGCGTCGGCGCAATTCGCAGTGTCATGGTGCCCCCTTTCTGTTCGTCTTGTGAGTTGTTCAACGCTACGCCTGGTCCATGGAGCCGGCAAGGTACGCGCGGCCGACGTTCCTCGGGCTGTGCGTTGCCTGGAGGATCGATGTTCAAGGCGCGTCACGTCCTTTAGAACTGGCGTCGCAGCTCGGTCTTCAACACCTTGACGTAATTCTTCGCAGGAGTTCGATGCCCGAGACGTTCCACGCCCACGTTGAATTTCACTCATGCAAAATCGGAAAACGCTTGGATTGATCGACCGACGATGTCGGTCGACGATGCGACGCGTCTGATTTGGATGCATCGACATGACTGTCGCGCACGTTCTCGGCTTTCCGCGCATCGGTGTTCGTCGCGAGCTCAAGACCGCGGTTGAAGCGTACTGGAAGGGCAAATCGACCCAGGCGGAACTCCGCGCTCGCGGGCGCGAGCTGCGCGCACGCCACTGGGCGCTGCAGGCCGAGGCGGGCCTCGACTACGTCGCCGTCGGGGACTTTGCCTGGTACGACCACGTACACAATTCGACCGCATTGTTCGGTGGCGCGCCGGCGCGCTTTGGCTTGGGCGAGCGTGTCGATCTCGACGGCTATTTCGCGATGGCACGCGGCACCACCGACGAACCCGCGCTGGCGATGAAGAAATGGTTCGATACGAACTATCACTACCTCGTGCCCGAAGTCGCTGCGGACAGCCGCTTCGAACTGAATCGCGATTGGCTGTTGCCCGAGGTGCGCGAGGCGCTGGCGCTCGGATACCCGGTCAAGGTCGTACTGCTCGGTCCGCTGACGTGGCTGTGGCTGACAGCGACCGTCACCGCGTTCGACAAGTTGCGCCTGTTGTCGCCTGTGTTGCGCGTCTATCGCGCGTTGCTGATCGAGCTGAAGGAAATGGGCGCGCATTGGGTGCAAATCGATGAGCCGATTCTGTCGCTCGACTTGCCCGCAGAATGGTTGAACGTCTATCCGGCTGCCTACCGAGCGCTGTCGGACGTTGGTCCACCGCTGTTGCTCGCCACGTACTTCGGCAGCGTTGCCGAACGCGCACCGCTGCTGAAGCGTTTGCCGATTGCCGGGCTGCACCTCGATCTGGTCCGCGCGCCGGAGCAACTCGAAGCGTTTTTGTCAGGCTGGCCTCGCGACAAAGTACTCTCGTTGGGCGTCATCGATGGCCGAAACGTGTGGCGGTCTGATTTGACCCGCGCGCTACAGGTCTTGAACACCGCGCGCGCTTCGATTGGCGATCGCGTTTGGGTATCAGCGTCGTGCTCGTTGTTGCACGTACCGACGGATTTGTCGCACGAACGAAAGATCGATCCTGCGTTGAAGGACTGGCTTTCATTTGCAGTACAGAAGCTGGACGAGGTCTCGCTGCTCGAGCGATCGCTAACCGAATCGAAAGCGGTGGACACGGAACGTCTGCGGGATGCCGAACGTGCAGCGCGGACTCGAAAAAGTGCGCCATCGACACACCGTGGCGATGTGCGTGATCGGGTTGCTGCCTTGCGTGCCGTCGATGGCCGGCGCCGGTCGCCGTTTTCAGCGCGCGCCATACGTCAGCGGGAGGCTCTGAACCTGCCGTTGCTGCCGACGACGACGATCGGTTCGTTTCCCCAGACCCACGAAATCCGCGCGGCGCGTGCCGCGCATAAAGGCGGGCGAATTTCGGCCGCCGAGTATCGCGACGCGATGCGAAAGGAAATCCGCCAAGCGATCGAGAAGCAGGAAATGCTCGGACTCGACGTTCTGGTGCACGGTGAGGCCGAGCGCAACGACATGGTCGAATACTTCGGTGAACACCTCGAGGGATTTGCGTTGACCGAAAATGGTTGGGTACAGAGCTACGGCTCGCGTTGTGTCAAACCACCGGTGATTTTCGGAGACGTTTCGCGACCCAATCCGATGACGGTGTACTGGGCGCGCTACGCGCAGAGCCTCACCAACAAGCCGATGAAGGGAATGCTGACCGGCCCGGTCACGATGCTGTGCTGGAGTTTCGTCCGAGACGATCTGCCGCGCCGGGAGATCGCGTTGCAGCTCGCGATTGCGCTGCGCAACGAAGTCTGCGACTTGGAGGCTGCGGGCATCCGCGTCATCCAGATCGACGAGCCCGCGTTTCGCGAGGGCCTGCCATTGCGGCAAGCCGAGTGGCCGGACTATCTGGATTGGGCCTCGCGGGCGTTTCGAGTCTGCGCGTCGGGCATTGCCGATGCGACCCAGATTCACACGCACATGTGCTATTCGCAGTTCAACGACATCCTGCCGGCGATCGCGGCCATGGATGCCGACGTCATCACAATCGAAACGTCGCGGTCGCGGATGGCACTGCTGGATGGGTTTGCAATTTTTCGATACCCGAACGAAATCGGTCCGGGTCTCTACGATATCCATTCGCCGCGTGTTCCCGACGCGACCGAGATGAAGGTATTGCTTGACCGCGCGCTCGCGGTCGTGCCGGCAGAGCGGCTGTGGGTCAATCCGGATTGCGGATTGAAGACGCGCGGCTGGAGCGAAACCGAGGCGGCGTTGGCGCGTATGGTGGCGGTGGCGCACGACGCGAGACGGGAGTTGCAGGGTGGTTGAAACCGACCCGATTCGCTGAGACGGGTCTTGCCGATGTCATGTCGCTCGTTCGGCGAGCCAGGCATCGACGTCCTTCAACTCGCTGGCGGCCGCCGGTCCCATGGCTTCGAACACCGCACGCGCTTTGTGCACGAGTGCCATGCCCGTGGCCGAATCGCGATTCGAATCGGTGAGCGTTCGGCCGAGCAGCCAGCGAGTCCACGCCCTGTTCCCCTCGGGCACCTCGTTGGCGGTTCGCAGGTGATCGGCACGGGCCAGTGCCTCGATGGCGGCATCGAAGCGACCGAGTCCGATGTTCGACTCGCCGATGCAGGTCAACGAAAACGCAACATCGGGGTGGCCCTCGCCCAGGTGCCCAGCGTCCAGCGCATATGCCTCTCGGCTGTACGCAAGCCCGTCGTCGAACATCTGCTCGCGATTGGCGAGATTCGCGAGACTGGTGAGCGCGACCGCGATGTCGGTGTGCTGATCGAATTTCCGCCACGCATCGATGGCGTGACGCAGATGCGCGCGTGCCTCTGAATAGTGCTCGATGCTGATGCTCAGATCGGCCAGCGCATTGTGCGTGTCGGCAAAACGCCACCAGTTCGGCCGGTCCTGCGCCTGAATCGCCAGGCTCTCCTGCAGCGATGTCGACGCGTCGTCGTAACGTCCGAGTTCCTTCAGACACCAGCCGCGGCGGTAGAGGATTTGCGCGTGTTGCTCGTCGTCGTCGAGCCCCTCGCAGCACTGTAAGGCCTCGTCCAGATAGCCCAGGGCTCGGCGATGGTCGCCGCGTTTGCGGCACACGTTGCTCAGCGCGTCGAGCGCGGCAGCGCGAAGGCCGCGATCATCGCCCGATGCCAAACGCAATGCTCGGGTGGCGGCCGCGAGTGCGGCGTCGAAGCGATGCAGACGCACCAACGTATGGGTCTGGTTCACGAGAATGTCCGCCAGCGTGGCCCCGTCGGCCTGTTCGGCCAGCGCGACGGCTCGATCGAACGACGCGGCGGCCCCGCCAAGGTCGCCGGTCATGGCACGCACCTTCGCGAGTTCCGCATGGAGCGTCGCGTTGTTTTGATCTTCTGACGCAAGCGCAATCGCGCGCTCGAGATGGATAGCAGCCTCGGTGAGCGACCCGGTCGACTCGGCATAGGCCGCTGCCTGCACGTAGAAAGGCTGGGCTCGGTTGCTGAGCTTTGCCTGGTCGTAGTGAAACGCCAACTGCGCTGCAAGGGGGCCGGGCGGATCATCGGCGAGCGCCGCGTAGCGTTCGCCGACGGCCTCGTGCAGATACGTTCGCTCGATTGGGTCGATGCTCTGGTAAGAGTGGTGTCGCGCGAGGCTGTGGCAAAAGCGGTACTGGGTCGTGCGGTGACCGCCGACCGCCACGTGGCCCAGCGGTTCGATCAGGTTCTTCGGCACGCGTCGCGACAGTACACGCACGATCGACATCGCACTGCGCTCCATCACGCCAGCGACGATTTCTACGGTGAACTGATCGCCTTCCACGCTGGCCGTCTGCAACACTTCCCGCACGTCGGCGCCGAGCGCCATGATCTGTGTATCCAAGACCTTCGTCACTTGCGTCGGTAGGTCGTGCCAATCGATGCGCGCGTTGTCCCGCCACGCGCCGCCCGCGCGATGAACATAGCTGGCAGCGACGAGATGATTGACCAGTTCTACGACGAACAGAGGGTGCCCCCCGGTATGGGTCGCGAGTTGTGCGATGAATTGCTCGCTGACGCCGGGCACGACGGCACGCGCATACGCAGCCACCAGTTCGCTGCCCCGCGTGCGCATGGCCAGGTCCAGATCGACGACCGTCGCATCGAGGTGACCGCAGATCGCATCGATGGTCTCGGCGAGCTTCGCCTCATACGGACCGTCCTGTGTAGCCGTCAGCAACAGCAAGGGCTTGGTTGCTGTTCGTCTCGACAGGCGCCGCAACAGATCGAGCAATGCCCCCATGCAACCACGAGGTCCGAGCCGGTGCGTTCCAGCGACGAGACAAATTCGCGCATCAGCGTGCTTTTGCCGGAACCGACACTGCCTCTGATGACGCACACACCGCCGACATTGCCGATCGCCGCTCGGAGCTGGCCATTCATCGATTCCAGTTCAGGGTCGCGGCCGACGCAGATCCTCTCCGATGTCGTCGACGTCGCCATCTATCTACAGAGGTCCCCGTGCGCAGAACGCGCAGTTTACAGTGCCGCGCCACGAACGCGGGCATAGAGCAACCATCGTTTTGCGGAAGTCCGACTGGGCGTCAACCGGGATGCACAACGACCGTGTTAAGGGGAACGTCACCAGACTTGCCCGCCACGCGGGTCGGGTCTGCGATCGTCCTCACGTCCATCCGACAGGCACTGCATCAACCGGAGGTTGCGATGTCAGAGGCCATCGCGCCCGACGGCGTCGAGCTCGACATTTGCCGCGAGCACACGCAGCCTTTCCACGACCCGTCGCAGCACGTCGCCGTCCGACGTATCGGTGCGAAAGTAGGCACGCCAAAGCGATTCCCCAACGGAAATGGAATGGCGATCGGTGCCGCGAGCTGGGCACACACCGCGTTCCTGCCGTGGCGCCAGTTGCGCAGTTGCGTGTCGAAGACGCCCCACAGTTGCGGATAGTCGCGACCCTCGAAATCATCGGCAATCGCACTGCGAACCGCACTGTGATCGCCATCCGTACCGACGATGAAACGTGCTTCGTGTTCGAACTCTCCGCGCTCTTTGCACTTCAGTGTGGTACGGACGTGGTCATCGAATTGACACAACGCGACGAATTCGACACCGCGTTCGACACGGCCAGCCAACGTCTCGAGGTGATTCGTCAGGATCCGGATCGTGTCCTCCTCCGGAATCGACAGGATGTGCGGGAACGGTGTGTCCAGACCATCGAAACGGTACGAGGCCATGCTTGTCTCGTTCGAACACACCTCGACCTGCGTGACGATCTGGCCACGTTCGTAGAACCGATCCCGCAGGCCCAGCGCCGCGAGGATCTCCAGCGTTCGGGACTTGATGAATATTGCCCGGCTCCAGTGCGCGGGCGCCGGGTCTCGATCGATCAGGCGGAACGGGATGCCTCGGCGTGCGAGTTCGATCGCGACGGTCAGCCCCGTCGGGCCGGCACCGACCACGAGGATCGGCCTGGAGTCGTCATCAACCATGCCCGCAAACGTCTCTGAGCCATCATCGAGAGACGCGCTCACGCTCTGCTGAAGCTTAGCGCAATGTGTCGGGGTATCGAACCGCGTGGCGGCATGGCGTTCGGCTGCCTATGAGGTAGAGTTCGGGCAGCGCCGCATGTCAAAGGAGGCGAGATGATCTTCGAGCAAGTCACCGTGGGGGGTTGCCAGTCGTATCTCGTCGGATGCGAGGAGACGTCGATCGCGGTGCTCATCGATCCCGAGATCGGTCACGTCGATCGATATCTCGCGTTGGCGGCGAGGGATGCGTTGCGTATCCGCTATGTAATCGACACCCATACCCATGCCGATCACTTCTCGGCCACGCGGCAACTTGCGCGCCAGCTTGGCGTGCCGGTGGTGATGTACCGCACCAGTCCGGCGCCGTTTGTAGATATGCGGCTCGACGATGGCGACATGCTGGCGGTCGGGCAATTGCGTCTCAAGGTGATGCATACGCCCGGGCACACTCGGGATTCGATGTGCCTGATCACCGAAGACCGGGTGTTCACGGGGGACACACTGCTGATAGGCGGCACCGGACGGACGGATCTGCCGAGCGGTGACCCCGATGCCCTTTACGACAGTTTGTTCGATCGCCTGCTGCGGCTCCCGCCGGCCCTGATGGTGTACCCGGCACACGACTACAAGGGCCGCCGCCATTCGAGCATCGGCGAGGAAATCGCGTCGAATCCTCGGCTGCAGCCGTGCACGCGCGCCGAGTTCGCGCAGATGATGCGCAGCCTCAATCTGAGTATGCCGACTCACGTGACCGAGGCGTTACGGACCAACATGAGCGGCGGCAAAAGCATCGCACAGATGTTGTCCGATGCGGCGGCGAAGGTGCCGTTCATGTCGCTGGAGGATCTGAAGTTGCGCATCGAGTCCGGCGCCAACGACCTGATTATTCTCGACGTTCGTGAGCGTGATCAGTTCGAGCAAGGGCATGTCGCGGGCGCGCGCCTGCTGCCGCGGGGGCAGCTCGAACTGCGGGTGAACGATGAGCTTCCGGACCCCACGCGCAGAGTGTTGGTGTGCTGCGAATTCGGGCGTATCTCGACACTTGCGACGGCGACGCTGCGGGAGATGGGCTTCCTCGGTGCAGTGGCGCTGGATGGCGGTATGAAGGCGTGGCGCGGCGCGGGCTATCCGGTGGAGACCGGATCGCTGACGACCTCGTGAGGGGGAATGGGCCGGTGGCAGGACCGCCTCGGGGGCATCGCTAATTGGCGAACGCCTGGGCCATCGTCATCGTCCTTCTGGTGCCCCTGGTCTGGTACGGCAACCCGGCGGTTGCGCTGCTCGCCGGCATCGTGCTGAGCTTGTCGTGGAGAACGCCGCTCGGTGTCGGCGGACATCGCTGGGGTCGCTTGTCACTCCAGAGCGCGATCGTGCTGCTCGGGTTCTCGTTGAGCATCCGGCGCGTGGCCGAGGTCAGCGGCGACACCCTGGGGCTGGTGACGGCCTATGTCCTGGGCGTACTGAGCGTCGGGCTCGTGCTCGCATGGGCGTTGCGGTTGGAACGCGAAAGCGGTTTGCTGATGGCGGCCGGTACCGCCGTTTGCGGCGGCACCACGATCGCTACGCTCGCTCCGCTGATCGGCGCTCGCCCGGATCAGGTAGGCGTCTCCATCGGGATCGTATTTCTGTTGAATGCAATTGCGCTGTTCGGCTTTCCGATCATCGGTCACGCACTCGGAATGAGCCAGACCCAATTCGGCGTGTGGGTTGCGCTCGCGATCCACGATACGAGTTCCGTGCTCGCGACGGCCGCCATCTACGGCAACGAAGCGCTGAAGGTTGCGACGACAGTCAAGCTCGGGCGCACACTGTGGCTGATTCCGCTTGCGCTGATCGTGAGCCTGGCATTCGGGCAGAAGACGGCACGGGTACGCGTACCGGGATTCATCCTAGCGTTCCTGGCGGCGTCGACGCTGACGAGCGTCGTTTCACTGCCGAGTTGGGTCGGCCAGGACGCGGGTCGTGCCAGTAAGGCCATGCTGGTGGTGGCGCTGTTCTTCATTGGTACCGAAATCACTGGGACGACGTTGAAGCTGATGCGTGGCCGCGTGCTAGCGCATGCGCTCCTGCTCTGGGTCGCTGCCGGATCGGCAATGTGGGTTGCCGCAGTGACGTTGTTTTGACTGGAATAACGATAGGTAAAATGGTTCCTTCCGAGATCACAACAGGGTGAAGAGAATGCCCAGTCATGACGATCCGCTCCACGACGATAGACCCCCTCAGCTTGGCCGCGTTGGCGTTCTTCGCCGCATATGTCGCGGTCGGGCTACTCGCCTAAATTCCAGTGATTCGAATCCCTCGGGCGATCACTTACTGATTGTTGCGTGTTCGGTCGCGCTACACTTCGGACGAAGGCTCTGATGAGCGACCCGCTTGCAAGTTCCGAGCTCTGGTGGCCCGTCGTTGCACTGGCCGGTGCGCTCGTGTTGGTGGCCTATGCCGTCCGGAAATTCCTGGGATCGGTGATGGGCCGACGCCGACTCGGGCGGGCGCTTGGTGCAGGCTCGTTCGATCCCGACACGATTCTCCGTGCGACCCGAAATTACGTCGAACCCGACTGCCTCCAACTCGATGCGTCTGGTATCGGGGCGCAACCGACGTCGCCGCTGCTGGCGCGCATGGACGAACTGCTGTCCCGTCCAGACGGCCCCAAGCACTATTTGCTGCTCGCTGACTCGGGCATGGGCAAGACGACGTTTCTGCTGAACTACTGTTATCGGAACCAGCAGCGTAGAGCGAGCAAGCGCCTACGGATCGTGATGATCCCGCTCGGCCGTCCGGATGCGCTGAGCAAACTCGAATCGGTGCAACACCCGACGGACACCTTGGCGTTTCTCGATGGATTCGACGCCGACGCGGATGGCGCCGGCGGTCGCGACCAACGAATCGAGCAGATCATGGCGGCCTGTGCCCACTTCAAGCGCGTTGTGATCTCGTGCAGGACCGAGCCGCGCGGCTACGCATTTGAAAAAATCCATTTGGCGCCGTTCTCGGAACGACAGATCAACGACTATCTCAGACGCAGCTTGCCGTGGTTTCAGTGGCGGCGCAGGCGTCGCGCGAACGCGGTTATCGCTTCCATACCGGATCTGGCCACACGACCGATGTTGCTGGCGCTGGTGCCCGAACTCGTCAGCACCGGACGCACGATTTCCGAGCCGTTCGAACTGTATGAGTTCATGGTCGAGAGTGGGTTCGAACGCGAACGCGGATGGATCGAGCCGACCCTGCTGCGATCGATATCCGAAAAACTGGCGGTCGAGCTATATCTGCGGTTGTCGGCGGGTGGGAGTGACCGTATTGAAATGAGCGAGCTGGCGCAGATCGCGGGCCTCGAGTCACCGAAGTTGGAACTATGGCAGCCGGGTGCGCGATCTCTCGTCAATCGAGACGCGGTGGGGCGCTTCAGGTTTGTGCACCGGTCGGTGCTCGAGTACTTGTTCGTCTGCACGCTCGCTCGCGGCGAAGACCGATCTCTATCGGTGCGTTGGTCCGATTTCATGCGACGACTGTTCGTGAGCTGGGCCAACGTGATGGAGAAACGGCAGGGGAAAGCCGCGGTGCGGGACATGCTGGCCCGTGACTTTACGGCCACTGGCGTATTCCCGCTATCGGAACTGCACCCTGATCCCGGGCAGCTAAAGACGTCTCAGCTTCTCGCCACGGAGTCGTTCGAATCGGACGGGCCTGGTGCGTCGCCGGTGTGGGATCCAACGACATACGTGACAGAGCACTATGTCGAGCATTCTCTGTACCTGTGTGATCGTTCGAGCGACACCGTCATTTTTGTCCCCACGGATTGGCGACGGATCGGCAACGGCGTCGACGCGGAATCGGCCCGACTTTTCCTGGCGACTCGATCCGAAGCGGACAATCAGATCACCGCACTGAACAACCACCGAAGAGATGATCGTGACAACTGGCGCGCTCCGACGCTCGAAGAACTCGACCTGGTGTTCCGGTTGAACCTCGAGATGGGATTTCTGCCGCACGGCCAATTCGTCTGGACCGCGGATCACACGAGCGACGCCGAACGAGTCGTCGCCCAGATGAGCAGCGCCGTAGACGGCGGCGATCGACGCTTGAATCCGATCGGCGTGCGTAAGGTAGCCGGTGCCAGTGCAGACGCGAACGGCTATTTCGTATCGTCAATGCCGCCGCTGGGAATTCGTGACCGCAGAGGTCGCTACGACGCATCGTTTCAAGCCCTCCTCTTGAGGGTCTCGCAAGGCGCGGCAGAGGCGTTTTCGAAGGCGCTCAATGACGCGCCGGGGCATCCGCGGACAACTCAACGAGAGAGTAAGGGGGGTGTGTGACTCGGGAACCAGGGTGCATCGAGAATCGGCGGCGGCACCGATCCGGACGGCAATGATGCAAACGCTCTTCAATCGGACGTGGCTTTCGGCGCTGAAGGGTATCGTGCCGGTGACGCCTTCGAATCCCCGCGTATCGATTGGGTTCAACGCAACGCGGTACCCACGTTCGTATCCGCTCGAACCACTGACCACCCCCGTGGGATCGTTGGGCCGAACGCCTGACGGGCAAACGAACTCGAACCGGAACTGTGGATCACGTCGTCAGGGCATTCGAACTCTCGGAATACCGGGCGCGACGCGATGAAGGACCGCCACAGTTTGTCCAGTTCGGCTGCGCCAGCGTGTTTGCCGTCAGCGTGCATCAGCGGGACCAGCTCCCCGAAAATCAGGACGCGACGGAAGCGGGCTGCAGTCCGATCTACGAGCGCACCGACCTGCTGAGCAAAGCGGCTCACATCGGGCAGACCATCGACGATGATCGTCGAAAGAGCGTCTAGCGCATTCAAGGATACATACTGTCCCTTAGCGAGTACGGCGATGACATTGATGCCCTGCATGGTCAGGTGCTTTTCGAGCAACCTTCGATGGGTACCGGAGACAATCGACACGACCGCGTTGCCTGTGTCCAACTCGCTGCACATGGCGCTGCCAATCTCGGCGATCAGCGTTGCATCGTCGCCAGACTGCGCGACGGCCATGGCGTCTTGACCCGCTCTGCGTGTGCTCATCCGCCCCCCGATTCGACTGCCAATGCGATGGCGGACACACTGAGCGCACTTGAATCGGGAATCCGTTCGGTAGCGCACACACTGCGATCACCACGCTGCGCGGAAACCCACGTCCGCCCGCTTCACGTTGCGTTTGACGCCGCTTTGACGGCCGGGCCGATGATCCTGATCTAGCCGCCGCTTGGCGTTGCAGCATTGGGCTCGTGTCGCAGCCCTAAACTGCGCGTGGCAACCATGGATTCCTTCTTCGAGTATTCGGCGGTGTTGTTTTTGCTGGGGTTGGTGCCGCTGGATCTGGTTTATCGGGCGCGTCGTTTCGAAACAGTGGCCGGCTGGCGGCGGATCGCGTCCGCCGTCCTCCGCGTGGAGGAGAATGCGTGACTCGTGGGCGCCTGCACGAATCTGCTAGCCAGCAGCTAGCGGGGATCGAGTGATTCCCTGACGATTGCCTGCGCCTCTGCGATGATCCGCTGCAGGTGGTCGCCGCCGCGAAAACTCTCCGCGTAGATTTTGTAGATGTCTTCGGTGCCGGATGGTCGCGCCGCGAACCAGCCGTTTGCGGCGATGACCTTGACGCCGCCTATGGAGGCGCCGTTGTATGGCGCGTTCGTCAGCACGGTTTCGATGGATTCGCCCGCGAGTTCGCGCGACGCGATCTGCGAGACCGACAGACGCGACAACTTCTGTTTTTCCGCAGGCGTTGCCGGTGCTTCGAAACGCTGGTACACGGGGTTCCCGTATTGCTGCGTCAGCGTGTCGTAGGCGCCGGCCGGGTCGCGCTGCAGTGTCGCCGTGATTTCCGCGGCCAGCAGTGCCGGTGCGATGCCGTCTTTATCCGTGGTCCAGACGCGCCCGTCGCGTCGCAGAAACGACGCGCCGGCGCTTTCTTCGCCGCCGAACCCGAGCGAGCCGTCGAACAATCCATCGACGAACCATTTGAATCCGACGGGTACTTCTGCCAGCTCACGAGGCAATCCTGCCGCAACGTGGTCGATCATCGTGCTGCTGACGATCGTTTTTCCGACGCCGGCACGTGCCGCCCATTGCGGTCGATGGCGGAACAGATAGTCGATCGCGACCGCAAGATACTGGTTCGCCTGCATCAGGCCGCCGCTTTTCGTCACGATCCCGTGGCGGTCGTGATCGGTGTCGCATGCAAACGCAATGTCGAACGAATCCTTCATGCCGATCAGCCGCTGCATCGCATATGCGGAGGAGGGATCCAGCCGGATCTTGCCGTCCCAATCGAGCGTCATGAATCCAAACGTCGGATCGACGCGCTCACTGACGACGCTCAGGTCGACGCGATAGTGCTCGGCGATTGCGGCCCAGTAGTGCACACCGGCTCCGCCAAGCGGATCCACACCCATCCGAATCCCAGAGCCCCGAATGGCGTCCATATCGATCACGTTGCCCAAGTCGTTCACGTACGCGTGCAGATAGTCGTATCGATGCGTCGTGTCGGCCTTCAGTGCCTGCTCGAAAGAAACGCGCTGGATACCGACGAGGTTCGCGGTCAACAATTCGTTGGCGCGGGTTTCGATCCAGCGGGTGATATCGGTATCCGCGGGGCCGCCGTTCGTTGCGTTGTATTTGAAGCCGCCGCTGTCGGGCGGATTATGCGACGGCGTGACGACGATACCGTCGGCGAGTCCGTCACGTCGTCCACGGTTGTACGTCAGGATTGCAAGTGATACCGCTGGTGTCGGCGTGTATTCGCCCGCGGTTGCGATCATCGTTTCAACCCCGTTGCCGGCCAGTACCTCGAGCGCGCTTGTGAACGCGGGCTCCGAAAGGGCGTGCGTATCGATGCCGATGAACAACGGGCCGTCGATGGCTTTGGATTTGCGGTATTCGCAGATCGCCTGTGTGATCGCAAGTACATGCTGTTCGTTGAAGCTGTGATCGAAAGCAGAACCGCGGTGTCCGGACGTGCCGAACGCGACGCGTTGTGCCGCAACCGACGGATCAGGTGTCGCGGCATAGTACTGCGTGATCAATCTCGCAACGTTGACCAACAATTCCGCTGGAGCGGGTTTGCCTGCCAGTGGGTTCGCCATGTGTGTCGGTCCTTCCATTCGTGATCTATCGGTACGTCAGCGCACAGACCCTCGATGGGCCAGAAGCCTAGTGTACCGATCAGTAAACCCGAACGTTCCTTCGAACGGACCCAACGGGTTGCTTATTTGGAACCTCAAGAGAATCAGATGATGAAACACTTCAGTCGCACGACGGTACTCGTTGCTGTATTGGGCTTGGCCGCAGTGGCCGGTTGCGCGTCGACGCGTACGCACGAAAGCACGGGTCAATATGTAGACGACTCCGCAATCACCACCAAGGTCAAGGCTGCGATCCTCGCAGACGACACGCTGAAGTCGAGCGAAATCAACGTCGAATCGTTCAAAGGCAAAGTTCAGTTGAGCGGCTTCGTACGCTCGCAAGCGAACATCGATCAGGCTGTCGCGGTGGCTGAAGGTGTCCACGGCGTCGTGTCGGTCAAAAACGACATGAGACTGAAGTGAGAACCTCCGGGCGATTTGCGACCGGCGCGTGGGTTGCGGCGGTCGTGATGGGACTCGGTGCGTGTGACAGCATGTCACATCGGCAAAAGGTCACCGCGGAGAGCGCCGGCATGGGCGCGTTCGGCGGCGCCTTGCTCACTGGTGGCAGCGCGATCGGAACGGTCGGAGGCGCCGCGTTGGGCGGCCTGATCGGTCAGGAAGTCGGTAAGAACCACTCGTAGCAGCAGATGAAGGGTGTGTCGGTCATTCGACCGGCACATTGTCGTCTCATGGCAAATGCCGCGAGATGTCGATGAACTTCCGAAATTTGAAATTCCTTGCCGCGACCACGATCTGTCTGGCGTTCGCGAGCGGGTGCGCGTCGCTGCCGGATACCGAGTTCCTTTCGGACCGCTATGTCGCCCAATCCGCTCAATTCGAAAACGCCTGGGGTCCGCTGTCGGCAAAACGTAGCGCCGCGATTGTCGATGAACTCAAAAGCAAGTCCGGCGACCTCGACATTCTCGATAAGCAAATCGCACTCGAGCAGGACATCGTAGGTAGCGCGCTGATCGTCGGCAATTCGGTGAGGTTGCTGCAGGACGGCTCGGCGACGTATCAAGCGATGTTCGCGGCGATCCGCGCTGCCACCGACCACATCGATGTCGAGTCGTACATCATCGATGATGACGAGGTCGGCCTGAAGTTTGCTGACCTGCTGATCGAGCGACAATCGCACGGTGTGCAGGTCAACATGATCTACGACAGCATCGGTGCGTTGAACACGCCCAAAACGTTCTTCGATCGTCTGACCCAGGCCGGCGTTCAAGTGGTCGAATTCAATCCGATCAACCCGCTCGACCTGAAAAAAGGCTGGGTCGTCAACAATCGTGACCACCGCAAGCTGCTGGTCGTCGATGGGCATACCGCGTTCCTGGGCGGCATCAACATCAGTAGCGTGTATTCGACGGGCTCCTCCGTTCGGGAAAGCGATCCGCCCGCCAACTCGGCGAAGGGGTGGCGCGATACGGATATTCGTATCGACGGTCCGGCCGTCGCCGAGTTCGAGAAATTGTTCGTGGAAACCTGGGGCAAGCAGCACGGGCCGCCGTTGCCGCAACGCGCGGTTGTCGTCATCGCGCCGACCGGCAAAGAAATCGTACGCGCAATCGGTAGCACGCCGGACGATCCGTATAGCCTGATCTATCTCACGCTGATATCGGCGATCACCAACGCGCAGATTCAGGTGTCGCTGATCAACGCGTATTTCGTGCCGGATCCGCAGCTGTTGAAAGCGCTGCTCGATGCCGCCGCGCGGGGCGTCGACGTTCGCCTCATTCTGCCGAGCCATTCCGATTCGTCATCCGCGTTCTATGCGGGGCGCAGGCACTTCACGGAACTGCTGAAGGGCGGGGTGAAGATCTACGAACGTCAAGGCGCGCTGCTGCATGCGAAGACCGCACTGGTCGACGGCGTGTGGTCGTGTGTGGGGTCGAGCAATCTCGACTGGCGCAGCGCGCTCGACAACAACGAAATCAACGCGGTGATTCTCGGGCGGGAATTCGGTAAACAGATGCAGGCGGCGTATGCGACGGATCTCGCTGCGTCGAGCCAGATCGATCTGACAAGCTGGAACCACCGTTCGATCGCGATGCGTACGAAGGAGTGGTTGTCCGGGCTTTGGTTCCATCTGCTCTGAGCGGCACGACCGTTCAGAGCACGGCGCAGTCCGTGCTTCCGCGGAGGCTCGGCGCTACCCGGCGCTGGGCTCATCCGTTGCCGCCGCGCCACGAAAACACCTCGTCGTACCTGTGCCGCCGCGGCCGGGGGAGAATGAGTGCTACAGGCTAGTTCTTTTTGTCCTTGTCGCCGACTTCGTGTCCGATGACGCCGCCCACAACTGCGCCGCCGACGGTGCCGACGGCACTGCCGCCGCTGAGTACGGCACCGCCCACGGCACCCGCACCGGCGCCGAGAGCGGTGGCCTTGTCACGATGCGACATGCTGTCGCAGGCTGTCGTTGCCATCAGCGCGGTGAGAGCGAGTGCGCCGAACGTGATTCTTTTGATGGTGGTCATGATGTGCATCTCTGTGGTTTAAAATTCCATACCGGTCTAAGCAGCCGGCATCTCCTGGAGCAGATCGGCCAGGTCATCGGCATGCTCTTCTTCAACCGCAAGGATCGCCTCGAGCATGCGGCGTGTCGTCGGATCCTGGTCGTCTAACGTTCGAATCGAGTCGCGATAGCTGTCGATTGCGATTCGTTCAGCGACGAGGTTTTCTTTGATCATGTCGGCGAGGGTCGAACCTTCGACATATTCGGCGTGGCTGCGGCCCTGCAGGCTGGATGGGGAAAAATCCGGATCGCCGCCGAGTTGGACGATGCGTTCGGCGATCTGGTCCGCATGCCCCTGCTCCTCGTTGGAGTGCGCGAGAAATTCGGCGGCGACCGCTTGTGAGTGAATGCCGCGTGCCATGAAATGATGCCGGCGGTAACGCAACACGCAAACGAGCTCCGTCGCGAGCGCGTCGTTGAGCATCTTCAAAACACCCGTACGATTCGCGTTGTAGCCTTCGGTGACAGCGCCTTCTTCGATGCGTTGGCGCGCGCGTTTGCGCAGGGTCTTGACGTCGGTCGGTTTAAAAGGCTTGTTCATGACGATCGCCCGGGCAGATATCCGTCTGCGGTTTCGAAGTCATTGGGATCGTTGGGGTGTTCGTAGCGGCGCACGACGTCCTTCCAGTTGACGACCGACCACCACGTCTTCAGGTAGTCGGCGCGTTTGTTTTCGTATCTCAGGTAATACGCGTGTTCCCAGACGTCGTTGACTAGCAATGGAAACTGGCCTTTCTGGATCGGGTTGTCATGACCGGTGGTCGTGACGATTTCGAGGCGCGCCGCGTTCGCATTCTTTTCGTTGGCGACCACCAGCCATACCCAGCCCGAACCGAACAGCGCGGCACCTGCTTCGTCGAAGCGTTTTTTGAACTGCTCGAGGCTGCCGAACATCGTGTTGATCGCGCCAGCCAGCGAGCCTGTAGGTCCGGCGCCACCTGTTGGCGACATCGCGCGCCACAGCAGACTGTGATTGATGTGGCCCCCCGCGTTGTGCCGAACCGCGGTGCGAATGTCCTCGGGAACTGAATCGCCATTCAGCAGCAACCAGCGCGCGGAGCGATTGCGCAGTTCGGCGTGCGGTGCCAGTAGTTCGTTGAGCTTGTCGACGTAACCCGCGTGATGCTTGTCGTGGTGCAGCATCATCGTATGGGCGTCGATGCATGCTTCGAGCGCCGAATGGGGGTATGGGAGCGGCGGAAGAACGTGTTTTGCAGGTGCCTGGGTTGGAGCTTCCCGCGTCTCAATGGATGCTTGGCGATTCATCGGATTACTCGTGATTTGGTGTAGGAGAGAGTGTCCGAATGCACGCCGCGAGAGTCTGTCTGTCAGCGCACCGAGATGGCGTAGGGTTGTTCCTACACTAGGCGCCTCAGGTCTATGTGAGTGGTCTCAATCATGATCCGAATCGCCATCGTCGACGATCACGCAATCGTTCGTGCGGGCTTACGCCAGTACTTCTCCGAACAAGAGGACTTTCGCGTCGTCGGTGAGGCGGCGGACGGCCGCGAAGCCGTCGACCTAGTCCGCAAAGGCGAACTCGATGTGCTGGTGCTGGACCTGTCGATGCCGGACCACGGCGGTGTGGATGCGCTGGCCGCGGTCAAGGCGCGTGCGCCCAAGTTGCCTGTCCTGATCCTGTCCGGCTATGCCGAAGAATTCTACGCAACGACGCTGCTCAAACACGGTGCGAGCGGCTATCTCAACAAAGAGTGCGATCCTGACGAGATCGTCAAGGCGATCCGTACGTTGAATCGAGGCCGTAAATACATTACGGCGCGCCTGGCGGAAATGCTGGCGGATGGACTCGACGGCGCAGGTATGGCCCCGATACACGAGCAGCTGTCTGAGAGGGAGTTTCAAGTGTTTCTGCGGCTTGCAAACGGCGAGACGATCGGCCGAATGGCATCGAGTATGTCGTTGAGCGTAAAGACGGTCAGCACGTATCGGTCACGCGTGATGGAGAAGATGAATCTCACGTCGAACAGCGATTTGACGTACTACGCGTTGAAGAACGGTCTCATCCGATAGCCTTCACAATCGTGCGTCGAGCGGTATGTCCACGCTTTCTCTCTCCGCCAATTGCGCGCAATAGCGAACGAGTGCCTCGATATCGTGCGATTTATCGAACACTTCGTCGGCGCCGAGGGCAAGACACGTTCGACGCATTTCCTTCGTGGCGAAGTTACTCATTACAACCAGCTTAACGGATCTGTTGGCGCCGCGAATTGCGTTGAGAACGCCGAGTCCGGTTCCACGCTTCAGCAGAATGTCGATGATCGCGAGGTCGCAGCCATTGTTCGGATCCTTCAGCCATGCGACAGCCACGGACTCTTCTTCGGAAACGCCCACGACCTCGAGTGGCAGCATCTCTTCGAGCGTCGCAATGAGGTTCTCACGAATGATTGGACTGTCTTCGACGAGATAGGCGCGAATTGGTGTGCTCAATGATATCTGGCCCGATGACTGCGGTCGGGCTCGTCACGCATGAACCCGGTCACACCATCACGTATATGTCGGGCAACTGCCATCGGAAGGCGTGGCGGCCGGATGTGGGATGCGTCCTACAATTTGCCATCCATGGGGATGCCGGGACGGTGCAAATGGTGGCCGGCGCTCCCGGGTTCTGACGCTCTATGGGCTGAAGACCCGCCAGGCGCGCGCTTTCTCTTGCCATCGGGTTCTTCGTAGGAGTGCTACTACGCGCCATCGCGGGCTCGTCCGATAGGACCAATCGGACGCCGCATCGATACTCGTGACGACGGTCTCGGCCGGCCGCTGACAAGCCGGTTTTCACAGTGCGAGGTGACGCAATGACCAACAACGATTTCCAACTGACCGAAGCGACGCGGGCCATCCGCGAAGACGTCGGCGGCATCGTTGACGACAGCGCAGAGATGGATCTGATCCGGGAGGCGATTGACGAAAAGGGTCTCGATCCGATCTGGGTGCGTTTGATTTCCCAATTCGGCGTGTCGATGTACGCGCGCGGACGCGACGCATCTACGCCCCCCATTTCGCGTGTTGGGACGCGTTTCAACAACAGACACCCCTCGTTCGGAGCGAGATGAATGCGACCTCCCGGACAAGACCCTGCGTTGCCGCGAGGACGTTTCCCATGTTGAAAAAGCTGATTTTGATGGCGATTGCCTCTGGCGCTACCGTGGCTGCGGCGCGGTGGATCGTGCGGCGCGTCGAAGTTCAGGATCGCGGGACCGAACCCAGGCCTGACGTGCAGCGTTGGGAGGATGAAGGGGGCATGGTGGTGCCGGTCGGTGCCGAACCACCGGCGGCGCACTGACTCGTCAGCTTTTGCCGCTGGCCCTGGGCGGCGGCGGGCACTGAAGCGGTCACCCGCCAGATGACGTTGCCGACGTCGTCGGCCACCAGCAATCCGCCGCGTTTGTCGATCGCGACGCCGACCGGCCTTCCGTATGCGTCGCCGCTGTCGCTGAGGAATCCAGTCAAGACGTCGACCATGGGGCCGTTTGGCTGACCGTGCAGAAACGGAACGAAGATCACTTTGTAGCCGCTGAAGGGTCTTCGATTCCACGAGCCGTGCTGGCCGACGAACATGCCGTTGCCGAATGTGTCGGACAGCGCGTTTGCGGCCGACCATGTCAGTCCCAGCGAAGCAGTATGCGGACCGAGGGCGTAGTCGGGGGCGATCGCGCTCGCGACGAGGTCGGGCCGTTGGGGTTGTACACGTTCGTCGACGTGTCCCCCGTAGTACGAGTAGGGCCATCCATAAAAGGCACCGTCTTTCACGGACGTCAGGTAATCGGGCACGAGGTCGCTGCCGATTTCGTCGCGTTCGTTGACCACGGCCCATAGGACTCCCGTTTCCGGTTCCCAGGCCATGCCGTTCGGATTGCGCAGACCCGAGGCGTATGTTCGATGGGCGCCGGTCTTCGCGTCGACCTCCCAGATCGCAGCGCGGCCCTCTTCGGCGGCTGCGCCGTTTTCGCCGACATTGCTGTTGGAGCCGACACTGACGTACAGCTTCGTGCCGTTCGTGTTTGCGATGACGTTCTTTGTCCAGTGGTGATTGATCCGGCCGGCGGGCAGCTCGGTCACTCGTGTTGGAGGGCCGTTCAGTTGCTCGTCACCCGAGTGATAGTGGTAACGGTCGAGCGAATCGGAATTCGCGATGTAGAGATCTTCACCGATCAATGTCATTCCGAACGGAGACGACAGCCCGTCGATGAACACGGTGCGTGTCTCCGCGGTTCCGTCTCCGTTCGCGTCGCGCAGCAGCGTGATCCTGTTGGGGCTTGGCGTTGCCGCACCCGCACGTTTCATGGCAATACGTTGGAACCAGCCGCGTATGCCTTTGCTGTCGTCGGGCTTCGGTGGCGCGTTGGTCTCGGCCACGAGGACGTCGCCGTCTGGCAATACGTAGATCCAGCGCGGATGATCGAGGTGACGGGCGAACGCACCGACACGGGTGCCAGCAGTCGCGATAGGAGTTCGGCCTGCGGACCAACCCTTGGCGGGCGCGACCTTGACCGTTGGAAACAATGTCTTGTCGGGGGGCGGCAACGTGGGGTCTGGACCGGTACCGGCCGCGACAGGCAGGCGCGCGATCTGACCGCAGCCGGTCAAAACCAGGATCGCCGAGATCGAAAGCACCTCGAACGCGACGCGGGCGAAGCCGTTCACAATGCACTCATTGGGCGGTCCCCGTTCTTCACTGTCGCACCCACTTCAATACCACAGGGCGGATTAGCTAGCGACAGTCGCGGAGTGCGCGACGTGCGTGCGTTCTTCGTCGCGCGTGACGATCACCAGACGGCAATTCGCACCGCCGGTATCGGCAAGGGCGAGCCAGTCGCCTTGCTGCAGTGGGACCGCACCGCGCTCGAGTGCCTGAGCGATCTTCGCGTCGGCACTTGCGGCGCAGATAACGAATTCGTACGTCTGTCCGGCCCGCTGCAGCGTGAGGCGGATCTCTGGCCAATGCGACGGCAGGTGTGGCGTGATGCAGACGCTGCCGCCGCGCACGCGCAGCCCGCAAATGGATTGGATTGCTGCACGATGCATCCACCCGGCCGCTCCGGTGTACCAGCTCCAACCGCCGCGTCCGATGTATGGTGCTTGCGTGTAGACGTCGCCGGCCATCGCGTAAGGTTCGAGCGCATAGGCCGGACACTGCTCGGCATTCGCTGATCGATGTGCCGGGCTGAGATAGGTGAAGCTGCGATACGCAGCGTCTGCGTCGCCAAGCGAAGCCTGTGCCATCAGAGCCCACACACCGGCATGCGAATATTGGCTGCCGTTTTCGCGCACGCCGGGCGGATAGGCCTGGATGTAGCCCGCGTCCGGTCTCGCCGTTGCGAGCGGCGGATCGAGTATACGAATCAGACCGTGGGCGTCGTCGATCAGCAGACGTGAAACGGCGGCCATCGAGGAGCGCTGCTGCGACAACGTTGCGGCACCCGACAGCACCGACCAGGTCTGCGCGACGAGGTCGATGCGGCATTCGGTACTGGCGTGGGATCCCAGCGGCGAACCATCGTCGAAGAACGCGCGCACGAACCACTCTCCGTCCCACGCTGCATATTTGAGCGCCGTGTGCCATCCGTGCGCGGCGGTTTCCCATCGGTTCACTCGCGTCAGGTCGTCGCGACGGCGCGCAATCGGCGCAAAGTCACTCACTAGTCGGTACAGGAACCAAGCGAGCCAGACGGATTCACCCCGGCCCTCGATACCGACACGATTCATGCCGTCGTTCCAGTCACCGCCACCCATCAGCGGCAATCCGTGCGCGCCGACTGCGAGGCTGTGATCGATCGCGCGCGCGCAATGCTCGTACAGCGTTGCGCTTTCCTGACTGACGTTGGGAATGAAATAGGCATCTTCCGCTCCGACCGGAATCGACTCGCCCTCGAGGAACGGCACCGGCTCGTCGAGCACACGATCGTCGCCGCTGACGTCGACGTAGTGCGCGGTCGCATGCGCGAGCCATAGCAGATCGTCCGAAAACCGCGTTCGCACACCGGCGCCCGTCGGCGGGTGCCACCAGTGCTGTACATCCCCTTCGACGAATTGTCGGGAGGCCGCGAGCAGCAGCTGCGCGCGAAGCAGGTCCGGAGCGGGAACCGCCATCGCCATCGCGTCCTGCAGCTGATCGCGAAATCCGAATGCGCCGCCGGCCTGATAGAAGCCCGCTCGTGCCCACAGGCGACACGACAGTGTTTGATACAGCAGCCAGCGATTGACGAGCGCGTCGAACAACGGATCGGGTGTGGCCACGGTTACCGTGTTCAGCAGCTCGTTCCAGCGCGCGTGCGCGGCCACTTCCCGCAACGTCGCGGAATTCGCGGTGGCACTATGCGCCAACGCTCGGGCGTCCGTGAGATTTGCGGCGTGTCCGACAATGATCACGCATTCGCGCGCTTCGCCCGGGGCGAGCATCAAGGTGCCGGCGATTGCGGCGCAGGGGTCCAATCCGACGCCGGCGAGTTTGCCGAGGCGGTCGGGAATCACCCGTGTACCTGCGGAGTCGAACAGTTCGCGACGGTCGCACGTCCATTCATCGAGCGACGCGTCGGCCGAGGCGTCGTTGCGCATCGTGACGAACGCGGTGCTGCCACCAAAGCCGCCGTCGCAGTTGATCTGTGTCGCGAACAGCACGTCGAGCCGGTGCGCCTCATCGAACGCGAGTGACTCGAAATTCGTCTGTACGGACAGACGATCCGAACGTTGTGCCCCCATCACCCATTCGAAAAGACCCACGACCCGAATGCGCAGCGTCTGTGTGCCCGTGTTACGCAGGGCGATCCGAACGTGTTTGGCCGAGTGGTTGCAATCGACGCACCACGTGGCGTTGACGTCCAGCGTACCGCGACGATGGCTGATGGACGTCGATCCCTGGGTGTGGGTAACGCAATAGACGACATCCGCCGCGCCGGCGCCGCTGCCCACGCTCCAAACCTCGCGTGTTCGAAGATCCTGCAGGAATATGGCTTCGCCGCTCGCATCCGTGATCGGGTCGTTCGACCAGGAGGTCAGCTGATGCAGGCGGCTGTTACCGGCCCACGTGAAGCCGGCGCCCGATTCGGAAACCTGCGCGCCGAACTGCGGATTCGCGATCACGTTGATCCACGGTCGCAGAGGCCGGCTCGTCGGTGTGACGTCGAAACGGAAGCCGTCTGCCGCGTGGAACTCGCCGCACGGCGGTAGATCGGTGGCGGCGCGTGGCACCGCCGACACTAACGCGGCGCTGCGCTCACGTCGGGTGTCGAGCGCGCCGTTGTGCCATTCGACGAGCTCCTGTACGTGGTGCGACAGCGGGCGCCCGTCGGCTTCCAATCGCAAGCGCGCAAACGTCATCAGGGTCGCACGCTCGACGGTGGACAATTCGTCGGCGTGCAGCACGTTCAGCCTGCACGCGCGCGCAGGCTCGGTCTCGATCACCTCGCGCGCGTATCGCTCTCGCAGCGCAACCAGGTCCAGCTGCAGCGGCATCTGATATGAACGCGCTTCCGAGTTGACCACGACCAGGTCGCACGTCAATGCACCCCACGACCATAGCCGCATCGCCTGCACCAGCGATCGGACCAGGCGCATGCCGTGCAGGTCGTTGACGCCGACGACAATCAACGGACGATCGCCCGAAATGCCAAAGCGCCATAACTCGCGTTGGTCGCACGCATCGGTGCCGTCGGGCTGTTCCGGACGGGAGAGCAGCAGGGTCAGCGCGGTCGTCAGCGTCTGCACTGCCAGCAATTCGTCGGCATGGATGCGCATCTCGCGCAGGCGGATGCCGATGAACGTCGCCGACATCAGCGACGAGCGTTCGATGATCGATGGCTGACGATAGCGCTCGACCAACGATTCCAGTACGGCGCGGCTGGTCGCGGCCGCGGTACCGATCGTAACCTGGGCGGTGCCGTGCGCTGGTACGCTGATCTGCATCGACAGCGATGCCAGCGGATCGAGACCGGTTGCGCGCTCCTCGGTCTCGAGCGTCGAGGAGTCGTATCGAGCGAGCGGGTGCGCAGCCTCGCGATTGCGGCCCAGCCAGCGGCCACGGTCGGCCTGGGCTCGGATACCACTGGTCTGCGCTTCCGCGTGGGCGATGAAATGGACTGCGTACAGGCCGTCTTCGGCCACGAGGCGCGGCTTACGGACGAAGTGCAATGCCTGCGCCTTTGCATCCCAGTCGGCGCGGACGAACAGGTTAGCGAACGCGGGATGCATCTCGTCCGCGCGTGCGTCCATCAGCGACACTTCGAACATGGACATCAGTTCGAGACGGATCGGTTGCGCCGAACTGTTCCACAGTTCTATTCGGCGCAGCTCCACGTCATCTTCGGCGCTGACCCATACCGTGCAACGCGTTCGCAGATCGGACCATTGCGCGTCGAGCTCGACACGATCCGCGTGGAAGTTCGCGTGGTACGTCGCGGCCGGATCCGGGGCGGGGTGCTGAGTGATCGACACCGGTGACGCGGCCGGATTGCGCCGCACGTACAAAAAGGTCCCGTGTGCATCGCGCAGCGCATCGTCACGCCAGCGCGACACGTCGGCCGCGCCGAACCTGCTCCAACCGGCGCCGTTGGCGCGTAGCGAGACGCTGTACCGGCCGTTCGACAACAGGTGAGTCGGTTGTAACGCGGTCGAGCCGGGGACCAGACCCCGCGCATGTACGGGTTCGCGAACGCCGTCGCGACTCGGGCCCGGCGGCGGCTCGAAGGAATCCGAGATTTCTCGCGGCACCCGTTCCTGCAGCAACGAATCCACGGCGCCGATCCTCGGATCGCTCATGCACCAGCGCCTCGGCGCTTTCGAGAGCAGAAGATTGGCCAGTGAAACGATCGTCATACCCTGGTGATGTGCCATAAACGTGCTGACGACCGTGTATTTTTTCTTGCCCGCCTGGCGTTCAGCCGTGAAGTCGAGCGCTTCGACGAAACCCATCGCGCGGCGGGCCTGCAGGTCTTCGAGGCCGCGCAAGTTGTCGGCGGCGGCGCGCGGATCGAACATCGCAGCGAGTGCGCTCGCGTAGGGCGCCACAACCAGTTCGTCGGGCGGTGTCCGACGCAACGCCAGGCGCGGCACACCCTGCGGCGCGTATTGATAGGCGAGCGTATCGTCGTACGCGGCGTAGGCCGACTCCGAAATACCCCATGGCACGTTCGTTGGCGCGTCGGTTTGGGTTTTACGCGGCACCTCGAGCCCGTTCACGAACGTCATCTGCTCGCGCAGCGCGGCGCGTGATGCACAGGCGAGAGCGCTCCCTCGCGGTTCGTCGAGCACCAGCGACGGCATCAAGTATTCGAACATGGACCCGGACCACGAGCGCAATCCGACGTCGGTGGCGATCGCATAGAAGGGCCGACCGAGCGCGGCCCAGTGGCTGACCGGGACGTCGCCTTTGGCAATCGCCCAGATGCTCGCGAGCCGTGATTCCGACGCGAGCAGGTCGTATGAACTGCGGTCGAGTTGTTGCTCGGCGACCCGATAACCGATACGGAACAGCCGCCGACGCCGGTCGTAAAGAAATCGGAAATCGGGTTCGATCGCAAGGCGGCGACAATTCCGCTCAAGTTCGAGCAATCGGCGTGTGGTCCCGGAATTGGCGCTCGACTCGCGGCGCATTTCGTCGCAGGCACCCGCGAGTGCGATCAGGTGGCCGCATAGGTTGCCGCTGTCGACGGTCGATACGAATGTCGGCGGCAGCGGTGCCAGCGTCAATGTGTCGTACCAGTTCAGAAAATGACCACGATGACGCGGCAGTCCCCGCAGCGTCGCGAGCGTCTGTTCGCAACGGGTCAACATTTCCGGTGTGTCGATCCATCCGAAGCGGCGGGCGCACGCGGTCGCGAGAAGGTAAAGGCCGATGTTGGTCGGTGAGGTGCGCTGCGCGACCATCATGTGTGGGACGGTCTGCACGTTGTCCGGCGGCAAATAGTGACTCGACGCGTCGACGTGCCGCTCGAAGAGACGCCA
The DNA here is from genome assembly GCA_963812255.1 of uncultured Gammaproteobacteria bacterium. Taxonomy (GTDB): domain Bacteria; phylum Pseudomonadota; class Gammaproteobacteria; order Pseudomonadales; family Azotimanducaceae; genus DATJGR01. The sequence goes on from CAWEUM010000005.1 coordinate 2,350,547, forward strand.
GGAATCGCGCGCAACGCCGAGTAGATAATCGCGGTCGGCCTCGTTGGCGGTCTCGATGCGATGCGCCCGATGCACGGCCGGGCCGGTTCGGCTGGCCCACCAGGTCCACAAAGGCGCGCTCGCCCACAATGAACACAACGCAACGGCGAGTGGAGCCGATCGCGTATCGACGTATAGCAAACACACCAGCAGTCCGACGGCCACCAGCGTAACCGGCAGGTGACGCCGCGCGAGCCCGGCGAGATCGTGACGAACGGCGGACTGGGCGGACGCGGTCGTGGTCCACTGCAGCAATCCTCGTTGGCTGATCAGCATTCGATACACGGCCGTGCCGATTGCGTTGCAGAGGAGGAGCGCGTGTTCGACCAACTGCGTGACGTTCCACAACATGCCGCCGGTAGCGCGACTCACATCTGAAAAAGCGTGATGAAAGAAGTGTCGCAACGCAATATCGTCCCGGCTGGGCGCGAGACCCGCGATGGCGCCGAGCATTGGACCTGCGCCGAATGCAGCGCAGACGAGAGCGAGTGCGGCGATCGGGGAAATCGGGCCGCCGATGAGGGCGGCGACGATCAATGCGACCGAAAAGGGTGCGACCAGCGAACGGCGCAAGTTGTCGACGATCTTCCAGCGATTGATCGTGCACAGTCCATAGTGTCGCGCGCGCAATAGCAGCGGCAGCAGTTGCCAGTCGCCGCGCGTCCACCGGCGCACGCGCGACGCGGCCACGTCCGCGTCCAGAGGGGCGTCTTCGATCAGCGTGATGTCATTGACGCCGCCGCAGCGGGCAATCGCTCCCTCGATCAGATCGTGACTGAGCACCTGTCCTTCCGGCAGCCGTCCCGTCAGCACGTTCTGCATCGCGTTGACGTTCAGCAGTCCCTTGCCGGTGAAGGTCCCTTCGTCGAACAGATCCTGATACACCTCCGACGTCGTCACGCTGTACGGATCTACGCCGCATTGGCCCGCAAACAACCAATGAAACGGGGTTGCGAGGTTCTGCATCGGCAGCGGTGTGGCGATTCGCGGCTGCAGAATGCCGTAACCGGCGACGATTCGCCGCAGGGTCGTGTCGATGCGCGGATGGTTCATCGGATGCGCCGCAATGCCGACGAGTTCGCGTAGTGTGCCGGGCGGCAGCACGGTGTCGCTGTCGAGGGTGATGACGTATGGGATGTTCGCGGCCGGGCGCGAACGCTCGCCCAGATCGATGAACGGTGATTCGCCCTGTAGTGCGAGCAGCTCGATCAGCTGTTCGAGCTTGCCGCGTTTGCGCTCCCAGCCGATCCAGCACTGTTCGGTTTCGGCCCAGCGCCGCTCGCGATGCAGCAGCAGGAAACGTCGTGTCGCATCCGCCGCAGGCGGATAGCGGGATTCGAGCGCATCCATTGCAGCCGCGGCCGCGCCCAGCAGCACCGCGTCACCTTTGCAATGCGACGTGTCGGCATCGGCGTAGTCGGTCAGCAGTGCGAATTGCACGTTGCGTTCGGAATTGGCCAGGTAATGGCGCTCGAGGTGATTCGCCAGCGCCTGAATGTTGGTCGCGTTCGTGAGCATCGCTGGAATGACCACGAGCGCGCGGTGCTCGACGGGTATCCCGTCCGTGAGTGCGAGGCGCGGCAGGCGGCGCGGCAGCACCGACTCGCTGATCAACCGATTGACGACCGCAATGACCGTTTCGCTCGCTGGCCACAGTGCGAGCCACGCGAGGAGCACAAACGACGCGATCGGTGTGGTCTGGGTGGCATGGTGAGTGACGAACCACAGTGTGAGGCCGAGGCTGCCCAGCACGACGGTCGCCAGGTACGCGGGTAGTGCGACACGGCGCAGCACAACCGACCATTGCGGAATGGCTCCGGCACGCACGCCGAGCGCGCGACAGAGCGCGCTTCGGCCGGCGCCGCGCAACCAGTAGCTCGGCGATTCATTGGGTGTCGCGAAGTCGATGACGGTGCTCGTCGAGTGTGAATGCATCAGCGAGAGCAATTCGCGCGCCACGGACAATTCGTTGGTGCGGCTTTTGCGTGCGAGTCGCTCGATCGAGTGCAGCGTCGCGTCCTGCGTATCGTCGCGTTCGGCGCAAAACGTCGACGATCCCTGCATCAACTGCATCAGCGCGCTGGTGCGTCCGACCAACTCTCGCCATTGCGTGTCTCCGAGCAGCTGTAGCGACGTGATCGCGTTGCTGACGCTCAGGTTGTCTGCAGATTCTTCGGTCTGTTGTTGGATCTGCGCCGCGGTGGGATTTGGAATGGCGAGCGTGAGCGCCGCGCGCACAGCGTCGCGTTCGGAATCTGCGTCGAGCAGTCGCGCGCCGGTGTCAGAGTTAACACGCTGCAATACCTGAAGTGCAAAGGGTCGCAGGATGCCGCGGGAGTTCATCAGGTCGAAAACGTTCGTCACATCGACGTCCGCGTGTTCGTCCAGCCGATCGCACCATTGGTTTGCGACCTCGCGCGCGGCCTTGGTTACTGCCACGCGCTCCGACAGGCGCCGGAGATTCTCGACCAATACCACGCGCATCGTCGTCGGCAGCGCCCACAGTTCGCCCAATGTCAGATCGCGGGTCTGCTGGTACGCGCAGAGATATTCGACGAGCAGCGTTTCGTCGAATGCGCTGTCGGTATGGGCAATGAACGCCCAGGCGACGCCGTAAACGCGGGGGAGTCCTGCCAGATGTGCGTCGGTGAGCACGGGCAGATCTCGGAAGTAACCCCGTGGTAGGCCGTCGTGGATTTGTTTGATCTGGGCGACGACGATGTGAAAGTTGTCGAGCAGCCACTCGCCGGCGGGACTGACGTGATGTCCGGAGCGTTCCTGCAGGCCGATATACCGGTACGCCTCGCGCAGCACGGCAATGTTGGCGTGCAGTCGCGGAAAAAACGCTGCCGATCGCGGCGCGTTGATCTTCGCGGCGTGTGTTTCGCCGAGGCTGCGTCCGTGTTCCTGGAAGCGGCTGGCGCTGAAGATCTCTGCACGGATCGGTGGTTCGATGACGCCGCGCGAGGGATCAAGAATCGCCAGCGCCTCAGTGCCTGCGTTGGGCACTTGCCGACGCAGGCGTGCGTTTTTCATCGACGTCAAACCGGCAGCGAAATGCCGACGTATAGGACCGCCGCAATCAGCGTCAGGGTGGTGACGAACCGACGGGCCAAAAATGCATCGAACGTTTCGAGAGTGCACAGGATCCGATGCAGCGGACCACACGCAAACGCACACTGGCGCAGGTGATCGCGCAAATGAGTGGGGTCAGATCGATCGAATTCGAAGGCTTGCTGCATGCAGCCACCAGTTCCGAGTCGAATAGCGTCGCTCGACATCATGTTCGAAGCGTCTCGCACGTTAGCGCGAGTTGACGATCTGAGCGGTGGCCGTGCGCGCCAGCAGCCGTGACGCAATCTGTGATGCAACGCCGGCGACCAACGCAGGTCGAAGCAGCCAACGCCAGGCGCGCGAGCGCACCACGACCGCGCCCGCAAGGGCGGCCACGCCGAGCACCGCGGCCGGATGGCGCCGGACGAGCGGTACGATCGCTCCTCGCGCGGCCGCACCGGCGAGCGAAGCGGACGCATGCAGCGGATGCTGACTCCACCATTCGGTCATCACGTCGATCGCGATCGCAGCGACTGGATTCTTCACCGCGTCATGCGGCCGGGGAGAGCCGTTGGGATCATCCGTGGTAGCTGCGCTGTTCGAGTCGCGCTGTTCGTCGGAAAGCCAAAACGACATTCGTTGCCGGGATTGGGCCAGCCGTTCGCGGGCTGAGACGCCTGCATTGGCATCGGGTGCCCCGAATGGCGGGATCGCCGAATTGACGGTCGGGTCGGACGCTAGAGCGCTCATGATTCACCTGCGTGACTTGCGTTGTGCAGCATTGCCGCGTCTGCGGACAGTTGACGCCGCATCGCTGCGAAGGGATCGCTCGGCGTCAGCGCGTTTGCGACGCTCAATGCCCAGATACCGAGCGCTGCCGGCACTGCCGGTACCGCTGCGAACATCCACGGCGCATGCAGACTGCCGGCCGGCAGCGCCGCCCACAGCAACATGGCGACGCCGATCAGGACGGTTGCGGCCGAGAAACTGCACAGCCCCAGAACCTGAAGAACCAGTTGCCGTTTCGCTTGCACAGCGGTCGCAGTCATCTCTTCCGCGAGCAACTCGGCATAAGCCGAGACATGCTCTGTGAGCATGTTCGGGCGCGATGCGATGAGACGAGCGAGCGGATGAGCCACGAGGTTTCGGCTAGCTGCGCGAACTTGTCCGACCGACGAGCGTCACGAGCACCATCAACGCGGCACCCACTGCGGCGGCGATCAACACGGATTTCACCGGTTCTTCCTTGATGTAACTCAACGTCGTATTCGTCGCGCGCACGGCCTGTCCGCGAAGTTGCTGCGAGCCCTCACGAACCTTCTCGACGCTTCGTCGTGTGAACTGTTCGGCATCGACCGCGATGCGATTCAGCGCCGGAACCGCTTGGGCGCGCGCACTATCGACACCGTCGGCGATCTGGTTCAGCGTCTCGTTTGCGACGCGCTGTGTCGAACGGATCGCCTGATCCGCGGTGTTCGCGGCTGAATCGACGATGGCCGCTGCGGCGGCGCTGGGATTCGAATTGGGGTTTGTCGTAGTCAAGTTGGCTTCTCCGATGGGTGGGCGAAAGAGTGTTTGCGGATCAACGTCTGATCAGTCCGAACAGAAAACTCGCAACGGCGAGGACCAAAAAGACCAAAAACAGAAACTGCGCGATACCGACGGCGCTCGACGCGATTCCGCCGAAGCCGAATATCGCGGCGATCAGGGCGATGACTAAAAAGACGACTGCGTAGTGCAACACGGTGGCGGTCTCCAAAAGGCGTAGCCAAAAAATCTGATCGATCCGCGGTGCGCCGCGGTGAAAACAGGTTAGTCAGCGCGCGCCTGGAGGGTCATCGGCGCGCGACGCCTTGCGATGTCGTCCCGCCGGGCGAACGACTGTAGGACCGCTCCGACATCCCGGCAGCCTCTATTCGAGTTCATACAAGCGGCTCGAGCGGCAGCGTCGCGCAGATGCGGGTGCCTATGCCGGGAATCGAGGCGATCGAGAGGCAACCGCCATCGCCTTCGATGCGGTGGCGCATGCCGAGCAAGCCATACGAGCCGGAACGGCGTTCGCTCAAATCGAACCCGACACCATCGTCCTCGACGCACACCACGGCGTCGCACCCTTCGCACGTCAGCGACAACTGTACGGAGCCCGCGTTCGCATATTTGGTGATGTTGGTCAGCGCCTCCTGGACGAGGCGAAAGACCGTCAGCTGGCTCTGCGGGCTCAGAGATGCCGCGTTCAGGAAGCAATCGACGCGGATGCCGCTGCACGATTCGAAGTCGTGCGCGAGAATCCCGAGCGCCGGTACCAGGCCGAGGTTGTCGAGTGTCGAGGGTCTCAGGTCCTCGATGATGGTGCGGCTCAGTGCAATCACGCTGTTGAGCGTTTCGTTCAAACAAGTCAGGCGCTCCAGCGTCTCCGGCGGCCCGGCGACGAGGCGCATTTTGATTCGCGCGACGTCGAGTTTTGCGGCGGTCAGGAGCGCGCCGAGTTCGTCGTGCAGCGCGCGCGCCAGGCGACCGCGTTCGTCTTCACGCGCGAGTTGCAGGTGCCGTGCGAGCTCGGCGATGGGCGTCTCGACGCGTTGTTCGAACCGGCCATCCTCGAACTGTGTTCGCGGGCGTTCGTGCAGCGTCGCTGCCGTCGCATCCTCGAACGCGGGAGCCTCGATCGGAACAGCAGCGATCGACATGGGTAGCATCGTGAACTCATGTAGCGGCCACTATGCTCGCGCGAGGCGCGAGCGTCTGTCTGCCACCGCACGCAAATGCACTCGCTGATGCGATCAATCGCGTGGGGCGTAAGTACGCCAGCGAACAGACGAGCAGGAAACCAAAACGGATATTCATGCAATGAGCGGGCTTGAATTTCCAGGACCGCCAAAGTGGACGAAAGCAAACATGCTCTACACAGTCGCCGTTGTCCTCGTCATCCTCTGGGCTTTGGGCCTGGTCACGTCCTTTACCATGGGCGGTTTGATTCACATTCTTCTGGTCGTCGCGTTGATCGCAATCGTGCTGCAGTTGCTCGGCGGACGCAGGGCGCTCTGATGATCGTTGATGCTTCGCGACTGGCGCGCCGCTCATGCCCTGGCGGGTTCGTGCGTCGGTCGGGAAGCATCTCTGTCGTTGAAATCTCAGGCCGAATGACGATGCGTTGACCGCCTGAGGGACCACCTTTTCGGCACCCGGTGGAGTTCCTTACTTCCTCGCGGTCAGACGTCCTTGACTTTGGCTTATTGAGAAAACCATTCCCAAACGACGACCTAAGGGCGATTGATTGCTTTTTCGCGCAAAGCGGGTGGCGTGATCGCCGGCAACGAAGATCTGCTCGCGAAGATGATCTGGCCACATTTCTGGGCCGTACACATCCTGCTGTTCTGGTTGATTCTCACGTATCGCACGCTGCGCGAAACTGGGACGTGCCACGGCAAGGACCGAATGAAGCGGATCTTCCTCGAACCCGTTCCGTCTGCTTCCGCCTGACGGCTCTCTCAAGGGGCGAAGAGTGTCGGAGCGGCACGGCCGGTGGTTCACGCGGTGAGCGAGCGATAGCGGAGACGCCGGCGAAGCCGCGGTCGTTCGGGGCCGTCGTTTGAAGTCAACCCGGTCACCCGTGGGCGATTCGGCAGCGCTTTACCAGCCCAACCCGAAGGGTGACTGGCGGCTGGAGACCTTGCCCGCGTCAGTGAAGAACACCGAGCCGCGTCCCGTTCCCGGGTAGGTGTAGTACCACACGGTTCGGCCGTCGAGCGTGGTTTTCATGGACGGGGCGCCCAGCAGCCTCGTCACCTCTTCCTGATCGACGCCCTCCATCACGTTGGACCAGTTCGATTTGAGTGCGGCTTCCGGGCTCATGTAGCTGGAACCGGCAGGCACCACCGGCGCCGGCGCCTCCATCTGTGCGGCATTTGGAACGGTCGCTGCGACCGGGGCCACCTGCACAGCGGCGGGTGTCGCCTGCGGTGCTGTGGTCGCAGGTTGCGGTGAATCGGCCGCATGAGCCTCGAGTTGCGACACACGCAACTGCAATTCGAGCACCATCCCCTCGAGCGTTTGTACTTCCTGTTGCAGGGTCGAAGGGTCTGGTTCCGCGGCGCTGGCCTGTGCCGTTGCAATCAGCGCCCCGGCTGCTGTCGCCAACACGATACGCCGCGCTTGCACGGGACGGCTATCTCGACGCGGCGTAGGTTGCCACCGCAGTCATGTCCTCAGTGCTCATGGCTTTGGTGATACCCAGCATGATCGGCGCGTTCGACCGCAGCCCCGATTTGAAGCCTTCCAGCTGTGCGGCCAGGTAGTCGATGTGCTGTCCGGCGAGCCGCGGGAACGCCGCTGCGCCTTCAGCGTTCGCACCGTGACACGAAGCGCACGCTGGCACGTCCTCTTCCTTGATCCCTTGTGTGTAGATCATCTTGCCCCGCGCAAGCAGTGCCGCGTTCTTGCCGGCCGGGATCTTTGCAGGTTTTTTCGCGGCGTAGTAGTTCGCGAGCGCCTTGATCGTTTCGTCGCTCAACTGAGATGCCATGCCCCACATGTAGGCCTGCGCATTCGGATCACCGCGTTGATGGCTGCGAAACGCATCGAGCTGCAGCATGGTGTACGCCGCCTGTTGACCGGCGAGGTTGGGGAATACGGGCGAGATACTCTGGCCGCCCGGGCCGTGACACGCGGAGCAAACGTCGGTGGCGAGCGAATTCGCGACCGGTTCTGCCGCAACGGCCATACCCGCTGAGAGAATCGTTGCTGCTGTAATCGCAATGATCAGTTTCATGGTGGGTTGCCTAGAAGTTGATCCAGCCGAGAAGATAGAACGTGTTGTTGTCGGACGCGTCGCGGCCATCACCGTCATAGTTGTTGTTGCCGCCGTTGAATTTCGTATACAGGGTGTACTGCAGTGCCAGCTTGGTGTTCTGGTACGGCACCCAGTCGAATTCGCCGATCCAGCCGTCGCTGTCGGGGCTGTTGTGCGCAAAACCGTCCAGCGGGGTCCCGGGCTCATACAGCAGCGCGTCGCTGGAACCGCTCGTGGAAAAATACCCGAGTGCTGCGCCGTAGGTCCGCCGGTAGAAGTAGCTGGTCGCAATCTTGAACGTCTGCAAATCTTGCGACTTGCCGGAGGCGCTACCGTCGTCATAGAACGCGTCGAGGGTCTGCTGCTCATCGATGTAGGTGGTCGTCACCGTCACCATGTTCCTGTCGCCGATGTACTGATACTGAGAATCGAGCGCCCAATCCCGGTATTCGTTGGTCGGACCCGACAGCGAACCGTCGCCGGGCGCTATCTTGGCTTGGACGCCATAGGTACCGACCTCCCAGGAGTTGCGGCCCCACTGCCGTTCATAGCCGAGGCGCCAGTACGGCGCGGTGCCCCTCACCACGTCTGTGCTGTCGCTGTTGATCTGTGCGGCGGCCTGTGCCGAGCGGTATCCGCCGAGCTCCACGTAGATCGAGTCGTAGAGATAGGCATAGAGACTGACGCCCGCCACCCCTGCGTCGGCGAGCCCGCCGTCGATGATCGTCCCTGCGCCGGGCATCGGGGCGGTCGAACTGCGCTGGTCGAACGGCGACTGCCAGGCCGAAGTGGTGTTCCAAAGATCCTGCACGGTGGGATTGTTGTTGAAGTCGATACCCCACGTGAAATTGGGATTCTGTATTTTGGCGTAGCGAATGTCGGTGTTGTCCCAGCCCCACTGTCCTTCGGTGCCGTCGTAGGTCATCTGCACGAACGCGCCGAAGTTCGGAGCGATCCGGCCGGCGTAGAACAGGCTCGCCTGCTGCGGAAACAACACCTGACCGTTCTTCGCGAGCGCATCGGCCGGGACGGGAACACCGCTCGCGTTGGTGCCGCCGGCGTTGATGTCCGGCACGGCCTTGCTGGTATCGGTGTATGAAGTCTGAAACATGAATGACAGCGGCGGCAGCTCGTTGAGCAGCAGCGTCTTGTCTTGGCTCGTGCTCGTGCCGCTCACCTGCGGCAGGTTGTCGATCGTGTACGCGTTGAGTTTGAAGCGCCTTCCGAACGGCGTGAGTTCGGGGAACACTGTGTGGCAGGCCTCACAGGCGAGGCCGGTCTGCCGCGCAAAACTCGGTACTGCGTTTGCCGTTCCCGGCGCGAGCAGCGTGACCGCGCTCGTCAGTGTCAAGACAACGCCACATATCCAAAACTTGGAATGCCCCATGGCCAGATACCTCTCCCCGCTGGTTCGATTCAGTCGACGCCGGGGTGGCCGTATGGGGCCCCCACAACCGCTGCAGCCTAGCCAACGCAGCCACAGTGGCTCTGTTCGCTAGGACACATAACTTAATTTTACACTGATCAGTCCCTACCGCTGCGCGATGCTAAGACCCATAGAAACGGAATAAGATCCCGACCCGGCTGAACGAGAAACGACGTGTGCACATCGACTCTCAGCAATAGCCGCGCACAGTCGCCAGGTGAAGAAATCGCCAACAGCGTCAGCCATGGCATCGCAGTGGTCGCGGCGCTGATTGGAACGCCCTTTCTGATCGTCAATGCAGCGCGCCACGGAGGCGCCGCGCTGATTGTCGGAACCAGCGTGTTCGCCGCGACGGCGATGTGCCTCTACCTCGCCTCGACCCTGTATCACGCCCTTCCGGCTGGTAAGGCCAAGCGCGTCTTTCGGATCATCGAGCATTCCGCGATCTTTCTTCTCATCGCAGGTACCTACACGCCGTTCACGCTTGGAGTACTCGGTGGCGCATGGGGATGGACGCTCTTCGGACTCGTGTGGAGCCTTGCAGTCGCGGGTGTGTTGCTGAAGGCGGCGGCAACGATGTCCCATCCGATACTATCCACGGCACTCTATCTGTCGATGGGCTGGCTCATCGTCCTTGCGGTGGAGCCGTTGCTTGCCAGGGTGCCCACCGCCGGACTGTTGTGGCTGCTTGCAGGAGGTTTGTCGTACACCGTGGGCGTCGCGTTCTTCGCGACGGATTCGCGGTTGCGGTATGGGCATTTCATCTGGCATCTGTTCGTCATGGCGGGTACGGCATTCCACTACTTCGCCGTATTGTGGTACGCGGCCTGACGGTCGCCTCACGCCGCGGACCGATACTCCGGGCTGTCGCGCTGCATGTCCGCGCTGTCGTTTGTCGGCAGGACGGTCGCCTTCAGCGCCAGCCAGGCCGTCAGCATGTCGTCACGCAACTTGTCGCCGTCGGACAGCGCATCCCGGCATGCCGTGAGACTGAAATCCATTCGATCCTGGTAGCTCTGTACGGTGATGTTCAGCGCCATACCGTGTGCCGGAATCGATACGGGATAGTGCGTCAGCATTTTGGCGCCGTGAATGAACACCGCGTCACGCGGACCCGCGACATTCGATATCACGAGATTGACCGGCATGGACATGCTGTCGCCGAGGCGAAACAGTTCGATCGAAGCCATCGCCGATTGCGCCACCAGCGGCAGTCCCAGCGCGTGTGTGTCCTGTGGCATCGACGGGCCAATCGCCTCGACGATCGCCTTGCCCGCGCGCGCGCTGTTGCGGATCGATATCAAACGACTCACCGGATCGGCCTGCTGAGTCTCGAGACTCGCGAGCAACATGGTGACCTGGTTGCTCATCGACCGATCGCCGGCTTTTCGCAACGACACAGGCACACCCGCAATCAATGGCAGTTCGGGCAGCTCATTCAAGTCGTTGAGGTAACTGCGCAACCCGCCGGCGCATACCGCCATGAACACATCGTTGACACTGCAATCGTAAGCCTTGCCCACCGCCTTCACCTCGGACAAGGACAACGTACCGACCGTGAACGTGCGATCGGAGCCGATCGCCCGATTGAAGCGGGTGTGAGGTGCCCGCTGAGCGTACGCGCCGAACGAGCGGCCATTCAATGCCCGGGCCGCGAGACGCGCGAAGCTTGCCAGTCCTTCGCGCATTGTCTGCAGATCGTTGAGCGGCTGCGCGTTCCGGCGCACACCGGCTCGCAGCAAACGTTCCAACCATCCCGGCGCAGTCACATCCGGCACGCTCGGCCCGATCGGCGAATCGTCCGGCGTTGCGTTGCCGAATATGTCCAGTAGCATCTGACCGGCTGCGCCATCGATGCACGCGTGGTGCATCTTCGTGTACCACGCAAACCGGGTGCCCTCGACGCCTTCGATCAAGTAGTACTCCCACAGCGGTCTGCTGCGATCCAGCCGCCGGGAATGCAAGCGCGCCACCAGATTCTGCAATTGGGCAATCGAGCCGGGCTTCGGCAACATCACCCGTCGTACGTGCTGGTCGATGTCCAACTCATCGACTGTTTCCCAATACGGGTGATCGAGTCCCAGCGGGCTGGCAACCAGGCGGCGTGTCATGAAGCCGATCATCGAGGCGCGCGCGGCGACGTGCTGCTGCATCTCTCGAAAGAAGGTCATGCGTCGTTCTATCGGGACCTCCAGGATCTGCAGGCCGGCGATGTGCATGGGTGAATTCGTAGTCTCGGCATAGAGAAAAGCGGCGTCGAGTATCTTCAGTTGTGCGTTCATTCGTATCGATCCTTGGTACAGTGATGAGACATTCGCACGCATGTGGCGCGTGTCAGCGCACCCTCGCGCTGACATATGAACAAGTCAGTGAAAGAAATCAGTGCGAGCGAGACTCAGCCGGCCGCTCGAGAAGCGAAGTCCAGAGAAGCGAGGATCAAGCAGAACCGAGGGTTTGGTTCTGACGGCGTTGCGGTGCTCTGACACGAAACGAGACTGGATACCCTATACGCATTGCCGAGCCTAAGCAACGTATGGAGGCTTCGACCCTAACAGTTGTACAAAGGGGAAATGGCTAAACGTCGTCTGCCGCCAGGATATATCCAGTCGCACCCCTTCCAATGCGTAGATAGACTTTCTCCGCGGCCTTGTGGATCCGATTTATCGTCGCATCGAACGCACCGAGGTATCCCGCCTCGACGCTGTTCATCTTCGGGCACAGCTTCTTGAGCGCACTCCCTTCGACGAAGAAAGACACCTCGATGGTGCTGTCGTATCCCCAGAAGCGAACGCGGCTTCGCGTGGGATCGTAACTTCGACTTGGATTCGGAAAGTTCAACATTCGCAGTCTCGCTGACGTCTCTCGCAGTACTTCCAGGATCAGTCTGTTCTCGGGACCATCGTTGCGTCATAGCCCTCTTTAGCGTTACGCGTAGGTCTCGTCATCGGGTCCCTACTGGTGAACGGCCGCGGCCAGGGCTGCGATCGAACAACCGACATCATCATCGTCTGCGTCAAAGACTTCCGTGCGCTAGCGTACCCGAGCGCAATGACGATTCGTCGGGAGCCCAACGGTACAACTCGCTTCAAAGTACGCTATCGCACAGACGTCGGCGGCACGGTCCTGATAAGAATGTTTTACTCGGAAGGCCCGAAACAGGACTACTACAATGCCAAGATCATCGATCGCCATCCGCGTCCCGCACGCCGCTCTGTTTGCGCTGCTGGCTGCAGTCACCGGCCACGCAGTCGCTGCAGATGGCTCCCGATTACCTGCGAATGCCGGCGCGAATGACTATGGGTCTGGTTGGCATTGCGAACACGGTTATCGGCAGGAAGGCGGTGCCTGCGTCGCTATCAACCTGCCTGCCAACGCATACCTCTCCGACAAGTCGTACGGTCGCGGTTGGGAGTGCAGCCGCGGCTTTCAGATGCGCAACGAATCTTGCGAGGCCATGAAGTTGCCTGCGCATTCCTATCTCAATTCCTCCAGCGGTGACGCATGGAGTTGCGATCGGGGGTATCGCGCCGTACACGACGCGTGCGTAGCGATCCAGGTCCCCGCAAATGGATACATGACCGAAGCGACATACGGGCCGGGTTGGAAATGCGACCGTGGATACCGGGTGGACCAGGAGGCTTGCCGCATGATCAAGGTACCTGTCAACGGGTATCTGGTCGAGGCATCGTCGTACGGGCCGGGTTGGCAGTGTGATCGCGGCTACAAGGCCGACCGTGACGCATGCGTGGCGATCAAGGTGCCCGCCAACGGGTATCTGGCCGATGTGTCATACGGACCGGGTTGGGAGTGCGATCGCGGCTATCGAGCCCGCAACGGGGCGTGTGTTGGATTCGATGTGCCGAAGAACGCTCACCTCAACTACTCGGGGGACAGCTGGGAATGTGACCAGCCTTATCGTAAGGACGAGCGCGGCTGCCTTTCGCAGGGCGACGTTCGCTGACATACGCCGTTCACGGCATCGTCGCGCCGCGCACTGGTGTCATTGCGCCGCGTACTGATGCAGTGGGGTCTCTGCGCCAGCGACGCGGCGTCCCGCCCCAAATCATTGAGTGTAAGAGTCCATGCAGATTCGCGTCGGTTACGAACTGATCTACGATTGTCCTCAACCCACGCCGATGATTTTCATCCTGAACGTGCATTTCACGCGCGTGTCCGACCTCGCCGGGCGAGACGATCTGATGGTCGATCCGCCCGTGCCAATGGCTGCATACCGTGACACCTTCGGCAACTGGTGCACGCGTATCGTGGCGCCGGTGGGGAAAACGCGCGTTTTCGCGAACGCGATCGTCAACGACGGCGGCGAGCCCGATGTGATCGCACCAGACGCACAACAGCTTGCGGTACAGGATCTCCCCGAGGAAACGCTGCTGTTCCTGCTCGGCAGCCGCTACTGTGAAACCGACCGTCTATCGGATATTGCATGGAATCTCTTCGGCCAGGCGCCGACCGGTTGGGGTCGCGTGCAGGCCATCTGCGACTACGTCCATCAACACATCGTGTTTGGCTACGAACACGCGCGCATGACGCGCACCGCGCTGGAGGCGTATTTCGATGGAACCGGTGTCTGTCGGGATTACGCCCATCTCGCCGTTGCGCTGTGCCGCTGCATGAACATTCCGGCGCGCTACTGCACCGGCTATCTACCAGACATCGGTGTTCCGGACACCGATGCGCCGATGGATTTCGCCGCCTGGTTCGAGGCGTTCCTCGACGGCCGCTGGTTTACGTTCGATGCCCGTAACAACACGCCACGCATCGGCAGAATCCTCGTCGCGCGCGGCCGCGACGCGGCAGACGTGGCGATCAGCAATACGTTCGGTCAGAACATCCTTGCAAGCTTCAAGGTCTGGGCCGACGCAATAGATTAGCGAACGCCACGGCGGCGTGGCGCCGGAACGAAACGTTCCTGTGAACGGCCAACCGTATTTGTTTGCGCGAGCGCGAATGACAAACGATTCGCGCAACGAACTCATGCGGATCGACGGCGTATGCGCGCCAACGTACCGATACTGTTGTGCCGCATCACTATCCTTCTCGCAGTTCCAGTCAAACGTCTTGGCAATTTTGCCGACGCCGACGTGGTACTGCAGAGGTAAGCATGGAAAAACCAATCATTCCCAGCGTCGATGAGATGAAGGGCAAATGGAAGCAACACGTGGGCGCCGCGAAGCTCACCTGGGGTGAACTCACCGAAGATGAGCTGTTGGAGGTAGAAGGCCGCCAAGACAAGTTGGCCGGCGCAATTCAGGAACGTTACGCGATTACGCGTGACGAAGCCGACCGCCAGGCGAAGAGCTTCTTCAAGACGCTGACATCTTGAAGAAGGTGACGGCACGCCACGCACGAGCGGTCTCGCGATCGTTCGGAGACGATGGCTACAGCGTCGAATCAACGGCACGGAAAACATCTATGTACACGCAATCACGTAAACTCCTTCTCGCATCGAGCATCGCGTTGGCAGTCACGGGCGGCGCCAACGCGTTCGCCGCTGACCCTGAATCGCAACAAGTCACAGATGCTCGCCAAGAGACCCAAATCTGGACAACCTACGCACTGAGTCCCTATCTGCGCGACGACGAACTCAGGGTGTCGGTGCACGGCGGCAAGGCCACGCTGAGCGGCAAGGTCGAAGAAGGCGCCAACAAGGATCTCGCCAAGCAAATTGCACTGGGCGTCAAAGGCATCAAAGCGGTCGATAACCAAATCGTCGTGCAAGCCGACTATGTTCCGCCGGCGCGGGGTGCCGAACGCAGCTACGGCGAAATGATCGACGACGCCACCGTGACGGCGAAGGTGAAATCGAAACTCGTGTGGAGTACCTACGCCGATGGTCTGGCCACCGAAGTCGACACGAAGATGGGCAAGGTCACGCTGACAGGCGTCGCCGACACTGCACAGGCCAAGGAACTCGCGGGGCAACTTGCGAAGAGTACCAGTGGTGTCGTCGCGGTGAATAACCAGCTCACCGTCAAGTCGAAATCAAATGTCGAGGGCGGGGCAAAGACCGTGCCGCAACCGGACGGCAATGCCGTGACCGATGCATGGATCTCGACGAAGGTGAAGTCGACGTTGATGTACTCCAGCAATGTCGACGGCTCTGATATCGATGTCAGCACGAGCAAAGGCATCGTGACACTGAGCGGCAAGGTCGACAGTGGCGTCGAACGCGCTCTAACCATCGAACTGGCTAAGAACATTCGCGGTGTTCACAGCGTCGAGTCAAAGGGTCTGATCATCTAACGTTTTTCAAAGGCCGCCGCGTATTCGGATCTTTGGGACCATGCGGCGGTCTTTTTTTCGTTCTCCCCACCGAGTCCGAAGCGTAAAGGAACTGCTTGCGCGCATCGTCGCGCATTCGTTGTAGCCGCTGGGAAGCCGCCCGGATTTCGACCCCCTTGTGTTCGTCAGCGTACCGAGGTGGCCAGTGCCGCGGTCTATGCTGAAGCCGTATTGGAAGATCTATTTGCCTGTCGTTGGAGAACTACATCGTGCTCGAAACTATTGCGGTCGTATTGATCATCTTGTGGGCCCTGGGAATGGTTTCCTCGGTCACCATGGGTGGACTCGTTCATATTCTGTTGGTGCTGGCAGTGATTGTGATCGCCATTCGAGTCATGCAAGGCCGAAGAGTTTAGTGACGAGAGAGTGGCAATGAACGCACAGAAGATTGCCGCGATCGTCTTGATCGTGTTAGGAGCGCTGGGCCTGGGCTACGGCGGCTTCAGCTACGCATCGGAGCGACACAACGCCGACCTCGGCCCCATCCACACGTCCGTCGAAGAAAAGGAACACGTCAACGATCCAGTCTGGGTTGGAGTAGGCGCCTTTCTGTTCGTGATAAGCAGAATGCTACCGCGCGGCCGCTGAACTTTACGCGCGACGTCGCTCGGCGCGATCGCTTCGCAACGCCGCGCCGATCACCCAGCTGCTTTGAGACGAGTATGGTCCAATGCCTAAACGCAGAATCGTGTTCGTCATTGTCGCCAGCCTGATTTGCTTGATTGCGTTGTTCGTCGTTGGTGTGTGGTTGTTCGTAAAGCCCGAAGCATTCAGGCAGCAGATCGAAGCGGCCGGCTCACGGGCGATGGGCATGCAGGTGACGGTCGGCGGTCGGATTGCCATCGGTTTGTCCCCGCGGCCCCATCTCGAACTCGAGGACGTGGGCATTAGCAAAAACGGCGGCAAAGTGATCTCCGCCAAACAGGCCGCACTGGAGATCCAGCTCATCCCTCTGCTGCACGGGGAACTTTCGGTCGATCGGGTCGCGCTGCAGGATGTCGGTATGTTCGCTCAGCGGGATCGCGACGGCCGTTTCAATTTCCAGAACAGCGGGCCGAGTGGGGGTGAGACGGCAGGGTTCGAACTGGCAACGCTGTCTCTGGACAATGCTTCGCTGCACTTCGAGGCCCAGGAGCCTTGGGAAGCGTTTCAGGCAAGCGACTGCAAACTCGATCTACGCGACCTGCGAGCTTCGAATCCGCAACACGCTGACTTCATGCGGCATCTGTCCGTCAGCGGTCACATCCTGTGTGGCCAGGTCACCTCCGACGAGATCTCGGCATCCGATCTCAAAGCTTCGGTGGCCGCGAACGACGGGACGTTCGAATTCGATCCGATCACATTGCGCACGCTCGATGCGAGCGGCGCCGGACGCATCGTGGTGGATTTCTCCGCCGTGCCGGCACGATGGAATGTCCAATTCTCACTGCCGCAGTTTCCGATCGAGTCATTCTTTCAGAGGCTGCCGTCGCAGCGCCAGATCGCAACGGCGCCGTGGATTTCTCCGCGACGCTGACGATGCTTGGCACCTCCGTCGCCGAGATGAAGCACACCATTGCGGGTGAGGTCTCTCTGCGAGGCAAGGGTCTCACGCTCCACGACATGGATCTGGACCAGGAGTTCGCGCGCTTCGAGTCGAGTCAGAACTTCAATCTCGTGGACGTCGGCGCCGTCTTCATAGCCGGCCCGCTGGGTCTGTTGGTTACGAAGGGGTACAACTTCGCGAGCATCCTGCAAGGTTCAGGCGGTACCAGCGAGATCCAGACACTCGTGTCGGACTGGCACATCGAGAACGGCATCATGCGAGCCCAAGATGTAGCGATGACGACGAAACTGAACCGGGTCGCGGCCCAGGGCTCGCTGGATTTCGTCAACGCGCGATTTAACGACATCGTTGTCGCGCTTGTCGACCCCAACGGCTGTGTAAAGGTGCAGCAGGTTTTGAGCGGACCCTTCGACAACCCGACGGTCGAAGAGCCGAACATCCTGTGGTCCCTGGCAGGACCGGCCATTTCGCTGCTGAAACAGGGCAAGGATTTGCTGGACGAAGATGCCTGTCAGCCATTTTATTCGGGTGCAGTGGCTCCCCCGTGAACACCGCGGCATCGGCTCAACCGGTTCGGGTCACCGCTTCCTGCGTCTGGCCGTACCGCTGAGCCGGACGTGGTCGATAGCGTACATAGCGCGGCTGCGGAATGGCCGCGCTATTTCAATTGCATGGCATTCTTCACCGACTTGACGCCGTCGACACTTCGGGCAACTTGGACCGCAGTGTCGCGTGCGTTGGCCGAGCTGACGAAGCCGCTCAATTGCACAACGCCTTTGTAGGTCTCGACATTGATCTCGGCCGACTTCAGTGTGGATTCGGCGAAAATGGCGGCTTTCACCTTCGTGGTGATGGTGCTGTCATCCACGTACTGCCCGGTACTTTCATGTGTGGGTGTGGCCGCGCAGCCGGTACCCAACGCGATGATCAGCGCGGCGACGAAGTAGGCGAACGGATGAGTGGTCCTGGTCATAGTCAATTCCTCTGATTTGCCGATTGCCGGCGCTCACGCAGTAGAGATCGCCGTCAGTCATCTGTCCGTACGCTATCGCACCGAGTCATGCGGCATGCATCCCGTAGTCTCGGACCAGCTTCGTGGCCCACGCCACGCAGCTGACCAGAGAGATGAATCGTCGGCTCCCGACAATCGGGGCCCAAGCAGGAGATCTACACATGTTCAAATTTGAAGCCCATCTTCGGGACGCGTTGATCATCGGCGTATTGATTGCTGCGACGGCTGGTTGCAGCAAACAAGAGGGTTCGGTCGAAAAAGTGGGCAAAGACGTCGACCAGGCAGCCGACACAACGGGTCAGCAGATCGAAAAGGCCGGCGACAAGATGGAGGATGCGGCTAAGCACGACCAACAGTAGGACGGGCCCCCAGCAATGTGCGGTGTGGGACACTTGAGCGTATGCTGATTGGCAAGAGTTCGCTTGCCTGAGAGGCCAATGCCCAAGGATGTTCCAAAACCCCACAATCAGTCAGTCTGTCAGGCGGCAGTGACGAATCCCCACCAGAATCACTTGCTGGATGCGCTGCCTAGGGCCGAATTCGCGCGCATAGCGAAGGATCTCGAACTGATACCGCTGAAGCTCGGTCAGGTCTTGTACGAACCCGGCGGCCAGCTGCGCCACGTGTACTTCCCGACGACGTCAATCTTGTCGCTCTTGTACGTAATGGCGGACGGCGCGTCAGCCGAAATAGCCATCGTCGGCAACGAAGGCATCCTGGGTATATCGTTGTTCATGGGCGGCGATACCACGCCGAGTCGAGCGGTGGTGCAGAGCGGTGGGCACGCCTACCGGCTGAAGGGCGAATTGCTGAAGAAGGAATTCAGCCTTCTTCGGTCCCACGATGCAGCTGTTGCTCCGCTATACCCAGGCGTTGATTACGCAGATGGCTCAGACCGCGGTCTGCAACCGCCATCATTCGATCGACCAACAACTGTGCCGATGGCTGCTGCTGAGTCTGGATCGCTTGCCGACCAACGAGCTGTCGATGACCCAGGAATTGATCGCCAACATGTTGGGGGTGCGCCGCGAGGGCGTTACCGAGGCGGCAGGGGCGTTGCAGAGAGCAGGTCTCATTCGCTACCGCCGAGGCAAGATCACTGTGCTGGATCGGCCTCAACTCGAGGCACGCTGCTGTGAGTGCTACCAGGTGGTGAAGGACGAGTTCGATCGCCTGCTGCCCTGGCACAGGCGCGCGTCAGTCGGCGCAACGTCCTAACGAGCATGCGCAGGGTTCGGCCAAAGAAAAAAGGCACCCCCGGCGCGGACGATCCGCGCTGGTGGCGAAGTTGCGCTGGGTCGAGTCGACACCTTGGGGGAGGCGGGCCTCGAGGATTGGGGAAGATGTCCCAACGCAATCCGGCAAATAATACGCCGTGTGATTGGTCATATCCGTTCGATACCGAACATAAGCGAGTGACCTTTGCCCGGTCGGTTTCCATGCCGCGCTTTGTACGCTGGCGCGCAGACGGAGCCGTAGCGTTGTCTTATGGTCGCGTCATGGCATCAAGTCAGCAAGCACGCTCGACGAATCGTCTGTTGGAGGCGTTGCCAGCGCGTGACCGGCGCCACATGCTGGGCGAGTGTGAGGCCGTGCGGTTGATTTACGGCGAAGCGGTCCATACGACGGGCAATCTCAACTGGATCTATTTCCCGACCAGTGGCTTCATTTCGTTGATCATGACCATCGATGGCCCCGCCTCTCTCGAGGTAGGTCTGATTGGCGATGAGGGCGTGTGTGGGTTCCAGTTCGCACTGGGGGTCGACCAATCGCCGTTGCGGGCCGTGGTGCAGGGCGGCGGGTCGGGCTTGCGCATCGATACGGCATCGTTTGCGCGTCAACTCACGGACAGCAAACCACTGGCACGCCTCATCGATCGCTACGTCTATGTTCAGCTGAGCCAACTCGCGCAGTTGGCCGCCTGTACGCGGTTCCATGTCGTTGAGCAGCGTCTGGCGCGCTGGCTGTTGATGACCCAGGACCGCGCCCACGCCGATACGTTCTTCCTCACCCATCAACTACTCGGAGCAATGCTTGGCGTCCGTCGGGTCGGCATCACGAAGGCGGCGGGTGCATTGCAGGAACTTGGTTTGATCCGATACAGCCGCGGCACCATTAATGTATTGGACCGCCGCGGACTCAGAGCAGCTTCATGCGGCTGCTACGAAGCGGACCGAAAGTCGTACGCTCGAGCCTTCGGATAGTCTTGTTCTGGATCATCGAACTCGGCAGCTGCCTTCGTCTCAGAACGGCGTCGGCGCCTCAGGTTCTTGGGCGCCAATGACTGCATCCGGCCTCGATTCCACAAGCGTATCGCCAACAACCCTGCGATGGGGCGAGAATGCGCCGCCACATCCTGCACCGAGAGCGACAGCCCTTTACTTGGCGGCCTCCAGGATGGGCTAGGACACCGGCTTCATCGCGTTCAGATGCCCTGTCCGCGCAGCGACCAACCCAGCAGCAGCAGTCCGCTCGCCGCAATCCAACTACCGACGACCCGCACCGCGACGCGCGCCCATTGCTGCGGCATAGCCACAGCGAATGCTTCGGCGAGCGCGATTAGCACGAAAACCGCCGATACCATCCCAACAACCGTGATGAGCGACGTAAACGAACTGCCCAAGCCAGTGCCGTTGAAATAGCCGTGATATAGACCGAGCAACGCCGCCAACATCGTGGTCGCCGGCAACGGCAGCCTGGCATCGGCTGCCACCAATCCGCCCGCGAGTAGAAACCACGCCGCAGCCACCACGGGACTACCTACCGTCGCGGCTGCATGTAGCCCCAGCACTCCGCCCAACAGCCACGCGCAGGGGAGCACGAGCAACACGCGGCGGCTCTGCTGCGGTCCGCGCAGTCCCGCCAGCAACGCGAGGCCGAATGGCGGCACGAGGTCCTCCGGGCTCAGCAAAAAATGCATCAGACCGTCGTACAGCGGCCCCATGCCCGTCGAATTCAGATGCGCGTCTACCGCCGGGGCAAACAGGCCGATCGACAACCCGAACGCCGCGGTGACCCACAATCGAGCCCGATTCACACGAGCGCTTGCCACAGGAAAAACACGCCGCCGAAAGAAACCACGGCGCCGGCGCCGCGCACGAACCGCTGTCCCCATGTCCATCGATGCACGGTACCGATGCCGATGCCGAGCGCATGCAGGCAACCGGTGGCGATGACGAATCCCATGCTGTACAGCAGTGCGCTTTGTCCGGCCGGCAGTTCGGTGCCGTGGGCGTAGCCGTGAAAGATCGCGAAGAATCCAACGATCAGTGCGGCGACGACGAGCGGCGGGCGCACCTCGAACATCACCGCAGCGCCGAGCGTGATCGCCGATGCCGCGATCCCGAACTCGATACCCGGCAGCGGCACACCGACGAAACCCAGCATGCCGCCGAATGCCATCACCAGCGGGAACGCCACCGGAAGTATCCAGATGGCCGGCGCACCGAGCTGCGCGCCCCACAGTCCGACGGCGACCATCGCAGCCACGTGATCGAGCCCGGAGATCGGATGCAGAAAGCCGGTCAGAAAGCCGGTGGCCTCACCGTTGACCAAGTGGGCGAGCGCGCTCTGGGCGTACAGCGCGGCGAACAACGCAAACGCGGCGACACGTAGTCGCCCCGTCACGTGTAATCCCCGAGCAGCAGCGCCACGCGTTGTATCGTCCAGAACGCACCGAGTATGCCGACCGTGTATCCGGGCAGCATCCGCACCCACTGTGGCCAACGGATCTGCAACACGCGGAATGCACGTTCGAGACAAATAACGAGTCCGATGAAGCAGAGCTGACCCAACTCGACACCGACGTTGAAGCTGACCAGCGCCATCGGCAACTCCGCGCGCGGCAGGCCCGCACTGGTCAGCGCGCTTGCGAAGCCGAAGCCGTGCAACAAGCCGAACGCGAATGCGACGACCCACGGATGGCGGATCGTGAAGCTCGACTCACCCCGCCACACGCGCACGATTTCCGGCCCGAGAAACAGAATGCTGAGCGCGATTGCCGCATTCAGCGGCAGCGGCGGCGCCTGTGCATAGCCGAGTGTTGCCACCGTCAACGTAATGCTGTGCGCCACCGTGAATGCCGTCACGGTCTTTAGCAGCATCCAGCGGCCGTCGACGATCAGCAGCAGACCGAGCACGAACAACACATGGTCGGCGCCGAACAGGATGTGCCGAAACCCTTCAGCAATGTAAGCGCCAACGACTTCCAAACGGGTTTGCGAAGGGGCAACCTCGACCCAGGGTTGCGATGCGCGGGCAAACATCGCCAACTGACGGCCGTCGAGCGTCTCGATGTGCACCAGCACGTCCGTGATCGTCAATTGCAACCCGCGAAATTCGATACGTCTGCCGGCAAGCCCGTTCCCTTGCGTATCGATGGTGCGGCGTTCGATCACCGAGTCGGCGAGTTCTTCGACGACCGGTCCCTTCACTGTCTCGACGCCCTTAGGCAGCGTCGGCGCGATTGGCAGACGCATCCCCGCAGTGACCGGCGTGCGCCACAGCATGTCGTAGCGGCCGGGCGCGATTTCCTTGATGTCGAGATACGCGGGGCGCGATTCGTGCGCCAACGCAGC
This sequence comes from uncultured Gammaproteobacteria bacterium, assembly GCA_963812255.1. GTDB lineage: Bacteria > Pseudomonadota > Gammaproteobacteria > Pseudomonadales > Azotimanducaceae > DATJGR01. Next base: position 2,373,290 of record CAWEUM010000005.1, read on the forward strand.
TGAAACGCAACCCAACCATCCCAGCAGAACGACGATGGTGTACCGAACACTCCGCGTCATAGCGGGGAGGCGTCCTGCGAGCCTTGGGAGGTGGTTTGCGGCGGGTTTTGCGGCGCGCTTTCGCGCGGGCCATTTGGCGAGCCGCTGGACGCAGCCGGCGGGACGCGGGGTAACAGTACGACGTATTTCGCGCGCAGCGCATCGTACGATGTCTTCCACGCGAGCGATTTCTGCTCCCCGAGCCATGCGGTCTTGATGTCCGGCTCCACTTCTTCGAAGCCGGGCACGCGACCGGGGATGACCGTATCGACGAAGACCAGATGCCAGCCGAATCCGGATTCGATCGGACCCTGCCATGAACCAGGCGCCAGTCTGGAGGCCGCCTGTGCGAACACCGGGCCGAAGTCTTTCGCGAGTTGTTCGGAGGTACGATCCCCGTAGTAGTCCTGCAGCAGTGTCGGGTCACCGACTGCGCGCGGCGAGTCGATCGGCTGGCCGTCGAGTGCCTTCAGCGCTGCCACTGCGTCGTCACGCGCATGTGTGCCACGCTGATCCGGCGAAAAATAGATCTGCCGGAAGCTGATGCGACCCGGCAGTGCGAACTTCGCCGTATTCGCCGTAAACCAGGTGCGCAATTCCGCCGTGCTCGGCGCGTGCGCCGCGGCCACGTCCTCGGCGATGAACTGCATCTTTTGCGCCATGCGGCGTTTGACGATCTCGTCGTCCTTGTCGAGTCCCATCGCCAGCGCTTCCCGGTAGAGGATTTCCTCCTGGACCTTGGCTTCGACAAGCGCGTCGAATTCCTGCGGTGTGGGCTGCCGGCGCCATTGCGATTGAAACACCATCTCGATCTGCCGCAAGTCGTCGAGGCTCAGCACGATCTGCTTCGGCGCGCTCGTGTTCGTTCCGGTTCGTTGCACGTACGCGCTGATCGCAAACAGCGCGACGCCGATCAACAGAAACTGCGCCAGCGGTTCCGTGAGCAGCCGTCTCGCGGTGCGTCCTATCGCCGCCGCAAACGATGAACGTCCGTTGTCGGTTCGCGGCGGGATCATCCCGTCAGATGCAGGTTCGCCGGTTTGCGATTCAACCGAAGGGCTAAACAGCTCACTCCTTCGCATGCATTTCGGCTGCCTGATCCTTTGGCACCTTCGCGGCCGCCTTGCCAAGGTCGACCATATCGGCCGGTCCCTTCGTCGTGAACTCGTAGTTCGCGTAGCCGAACTCGTTGCTGCGCGCGCCGAAGTACTGGTCGCCAGCCTTGTAGATCGCCATTTCGAACGGCGTATTCGCGAGCATCGTGACGATCTTACCGTTCGCGATCGAATACGGCGTCGGCACCGTCTGATAGGCGAGCGATGCAAGGTCACCCATCTCGCTCGGCTGGGCCGCGCGGTCGCCGATGTACAACGCGACCGCATTGCCCGTCTCGTCGAAGCGCACCTTCGTGTAGTTGCCGGTGACCGTGTTGCGAACCCACGGCGCCTTACCGACGACCAGCGATTTCAGCTGCGCATCCGTCAGCGCGGCTGCGCCCTCCGCCGTCAGCTTCGCGACGGTCATGCCGGCGACAGCGGCTTTGCGCGCATCGGCGCTCGGCGTGTACCAGATCGGCGAACTCCACGCGCGCTCCTGAACCGTTGCCGCCGCCACATCCGCCGGCGCGACGCCGAGTTCGTGCGCCTGAATCGTCGTCCACCGCGGCGTCGGAATTTCCAGCACGCGAGCGTAGTAGAACGCGTGCACCGATGAATCGAAATCCGGGTCGGTCCACACCGTCTTCAATTCCGAAGAGCCCACGGTGTTCGTGTAGGTCGCCTTGTCGATGTCGACGCTGCTTTGAATCGGGCGGAGCACGCCAGTCCATTTATCAGCTTTGCGATCACCCGACCAGACGACGTCGTAGACCTTCTCGAAGCTCTGACCGCTGTTCGACCAGCCTTTGATGATCTGCACGCGATCGAGATTGCCCGACGTCGGATCCTTGATTGCCCATAGCGCGAAGGTCGGTGCACGCGCTTGTGCGGTCTTTGCCGGCAGATCGCCGCCCATGGCTACACCGGTTTTGTATGCGTCCTTGATCCAGTCGCGGTCGCCGACCAATGACTCCTTGAAATTCCAACCGCCGAAGAACCGCACTTTGATCCGAGGGCCGCTGGTGCCGAACGTCTCTTTCCGGTACATCGCGTCCCAGATGGACGCGCGCGTGTTCTCCACCGCCCATGCGCCGGTCAAGCCCGCGGGACTTTCCAGACGAACATCAATACCGTTGAAGATGTGTCCCGCCATCCGCTGCTCGATCGTGCCGTCGGTGCTCGCGTGCCCGCCGTAAAAGTTGTTCTGCCGATACGGACTGCCGGTGTTGTGCGAATCGGATGCCGCACCGAAGCCGAATTTGTACGGGTTGAAACCGCGCACGTCCTGCATCGTCAGGCCGTCCTTCAGCGCCTGGCGCGCGTAGCTGCCGACGATGTGCGGTACCCGGCCGGAATCTTCGGGAAGCCCGAGCAGGATGCTCATGATCTCGTAGTTCGCAAACTCGTCGTTCGGCGACAGCAGTGGGTGCGTCTCCGACGTGCCTTTGATCTGCTTGATCTCGATCAGGCGCTCGTTGCGATCACGCGATGCCGCCCACGCCGCATCGATCGGCCGACCGAGGCTGTCGACGTCGGTCGGATACATCCAGCCGTCGGACAGGTTCGCGTTGTGCGAGATCGCGAGCAGCTCGTTGCCGGCCTTGCGTTGGGTGTCCATCCAGTTCCACAAGTCTTCGGGATGCCACGAATCGAGCATCGAGAACGGCATCGCGGGCACCTTCGCGCAGTCCCGGAAGAAGATGTTGCGGTGCAGGTTGCGGTTGTTGAACTGCGACGTGTACTCGTACGAGCAGAACGCCGTGAACTTGCCCGGATGGTTGTTCGCGTCAGCGATCTTGACGTTTTCCTTCCAGATCGACCCTGCTACTTCGGGGGTCATGAACGCTTTGATCGGCGGCTTGCTGGTCAGCGACAGCAGGTAGAGGAATACCTTCGAAACGTCTTCGGGGTTGTTCGGATCCTTGACGATGAGGCCCTGCGCCTCCGGCAGCTTGCTGAGCGCAGAACCCGGCGTGTTCGCCTCTTTCGTCACACCGACGTACTCCGAGTGATCGGTAACGCCCATCCAGTCGAGCGGTGTGTCGATCTTGATGTCGTAACCGAGCGGATGCTTGATCGTCTCGCCTTGCGCGTATTTCAGCGCATCGTCAGGCCCGGTCAGGCGATTGCCGAGGATCCACGCATCGACCGACCAGCTCGTGTGAATATGCGTCTCGCCGAAATACGCTTCACGTTGGGGATGCTTGTCGTCCGCGATCGCCGACGCGGCGAGCAGCGCCGCTCCAATCCCCACAACGATTCCTGTTCTCATTTGTTGCGTTCCCTTGATTTCGAGTCCTCGCGCACGGGGCGATTATGCAGGGGATCTGCGGCAGGCGTCACCCCGCATCCACCCTTAGCGAACATCGAGCGCTGCAGAGGAAAACGTTTTTACCCACGCTGGAGCACCGGCGACATATGGTCGAAGCCGATGACGTCGTGTGCCGCAAGATCGACCAACGGCTACGGCACGCCGCGCGGGGCCGATGTCGATGCCTACCAGCAACGCTTGCTTGCTCAATTGCTCTGTCCCCGTGTCGGTGTGGCGTTCCAAATGGCGGCCTCGGCTAAACCGATCTCCGCCAGCTCGGCGGCGCGCAGATGCGCCTCGTTCGCGCAATAAAACTCGTCGAGCTGCGGTGGTGCGACTGCCGTACCGGCGAGCATTGCGTGCACCTGGCCACGGTGATGGATCTGGTGCTGGAACAGGTGCGCGAGCAACCGCGTGGCCACCTCGTACTTGATGCCTTCCCGGCGCAACATGCCGATCGGCTGCCCGAGCTGCGCGCCGGTCAATCCGGCGCAGGCATCGATCAGCTGCCGATCCACGGCACGCTGTGCCACGGCGAGCGCGGTGCAGGTATCGAACGGCTCCGCGGGATCAAAAAACGCTGCCGGGGCGGGATTGGCCGGCTCGCCGCGCAAGCCGCGTTCCAATGCATCGACGTAAAACCAATCGACGGTCAGGTTGTGGTTCAGCGTCGCCTTGATGGTTGGGAAGAAACTGGTTCGCGGTGCGGCAAAGTCAGCGTGTGAGAGCCGGCTGCACGCCGCCAACAAGCGATGATTTGCCCATGCGTTGTTGCACGCTTGTGTGTAGAAATGGTGCGCGAGTGGGGACAGCGCCGTCGCCATGTCAGTCACCGCGCGGAAACGGCGTCGGATCGTCAGCTCCGGTCGGGATATTGAACGCATTCAGTGTCATCGACACGAACGTGTAGAAGCCAATCGTCTGAATGATGTCCATCAGGCCGGCTTCGCCCCACATTGCGATGGCCCGGTCGTAGAGCGGCTTGGGCAGATCCTGCGTTTCGTGCAGCGCGCGACACACCTCGATCGTCAGCTTCTCATCGGCCGGTGCGTGCTCCGGCAGGCACCGATCGAACACCGCTTGAATCACGGCGTCGGATACGCCCTGTTCGCGCGCCATTCGCGCATGCGCAACCCACTCGACGTTGCTGCGCCAATGCCGGCCGGTAACGATGATCGCCAGTTCGACGATGCGCCGGCCAACCGACGTTCGCTCCCAGATGTAGTTGCCGAGGCTCATCGCACGCTGCGCCACCTCGGGGCGCAACAGCCACGGATCAAAGGGGCCGCCGAACTGACCATCGGGACGGGGTTTGCGGGTGCGCTTGATACGTTCGTACTGTTCCTGTTGTTGCGGCGTGAGTTCGTCGAAGGCTTTGGGTTTCAGTCGGCTCGTCATGGGGCCCCCGCGGTGGATGAACGTCAGTGCAGAATAACCCGATGGCCCATGGGGTCGGATACGTATCCGCCCCACCTCCTGCTACCCGCGCGCTGCACTCGACAGCGTCGTGCCGCCATCGACCACCAGGATCTGACCGGTGATATAGCGCGCCCAGTCCGAGCACAGGAACACGACGGCGCTGCCAATGTCCCAGCCGGTGCCTTCGCGCTTCAGCAGCGAAGCGTTCTTGCGCTGTTCGCGCGCCACGTCGCTCATGCCACCGCCGGCGACCATCGGCGTGTACACCGGTCCCGGCGCGACGCAATTCACGCGAATGCCCTGGCCGCCGTGATCCACGGCCATCGCCTGTGTCAATGCGATCACAGCGCCCTTCGACGTCGAGTAGGCCGTGAGTCCGCGCGGCCGGAGCGCCGAGATCGACGAGATGTTGACGATTGCGCCGCCACCCGCGGTGTCGATCATCGCCGGAATCGCGTATTTCGATGTCAGAAACATCGTCTCGACGTTGACCTGCATGACCTTCTGCCAGCCTGGCAGCGTTTCGTCGACGACGCTGCGCCGACTGCCGATGCCGATGTTGTTGTCGAGTGCGTCGAGCCGGCCGTAGCGAGCAATGACCGCGTCGATGAGCCGCTTCGCTTCGGCCTGGTGCGTCAGATCGGAGGCGTATGCCGTCGCGTCGCCGCCGTCGGCCAGGATCATCTGCGCGGTGCGCTGTGCGCGTTCCAAGGCCCGATCGACGACGAACACCTTGGCGCCGACGCGCGCAAACATCAGCGCGGCGGCGCGGCCGTTGCCGATCCCGTCATCGGCGGCGCCACCGCCAGCGATCAGTGCGACTTTGCCGTCGAGTCCGAAATCGATGCCGGGACGTGGCTGAGTCATGTGGCGATCCCCCGCATTGCCGTGGCAGCGATCGTACACCGCGACGCAGGTCGGACGGCGTTGCGTCAGGCACTGCACGTGGCCACACTGCCGTCATCCCGCAAGCGATCGAGCGAGGCTGAGCATGACGAGTGTGCACCCGAACCGCGACATGTTGGCGGCGATGGCGGCTTCGAATCCCGAGGAACCGGTCGTGATGCTGAATCTGTTGCGTTTCCGCGACGTCGCCGAATCGGATCACGGCGTCGACGACATGAGCGGCCGCGACGCCTATCGTGTTTACGGCCAGCGCTTTGCGACACTGCATCCACGCTTCGGCGGTGAGCCGGTGTGGGTCGGCAGCGCGTTGCGCTCGATCATCGGCGCCGAATCCTGGGACATGGTGCTGCTGGTGCGCTACCCGACGCGGCGCCAATTCGTCGCGATGATCAATGACCCGGACTATCAGAAGATCGCGCCGATCCGATCTGCGGCGCTCGCCGACAGCCGCCTGGTCGAGATGCAACAACTGTCGGGGCTGTAAGTGCCGGGCACGCATCGCGGACGACATCCCGGCACGCTGGCGTGACTGGATCACGCGCGGCTGGTTTGCGTGGGAATCGGACGGGTATCCGTACTGGTCGATCTGCATCACTGCAAAACCTGGTGGGCGTGCGCAACGACGGTGGTATGAAGATGCTCTGGAAGGACGGCGCGAACGCGTTCTTCAACAAAGCTACCAACGGCCGCTGGCGCGACGTGCTGACGGCGGACGACCTGGCGCTGTACGAGGCGGCGATGGCCAAGACGCTGCCGGCCGACTGTGTGCGCTGGTTGGAAAATGGTGATGCGACGTGATCAGGTCTCGGTGCGTGAAACGACCACTCATTGCGTTGATCGGTCTGCAGCTGGCGTTGCCGGTTGCTGCTGCCGATGCCGCGGCGCAGCCGAGCACCTATCTTCACGCCTGGCTCGGGCAGAGCACCGATGATGGATGGAAGGCATCGGAAGTCCAGAGCGGCGACAGCTTGCTCGGTGACCTCGGCACGCTGCCGTAGCGGGTCCGGTTGAGCGAGGGGTTAGGCTTCGCTGAGCACTGCGCGCAACCGATTGCAGCTATCTTATGCAAGGACCTCACGGATATGGCGCGCCGTCTTTGTGAACGAACCGTCCGTCCTTGTTGTGACTTTTCAAGTCGATGTCCGAGCACGTGGTGAGGTCGTCCGGCTGCCGTGAGCCAACCTCCAAGTAGACGGCCACCTTAGAACCAAGGTTCTTCAGATGGTGACCGTTCTCGGTGCCCTTTGCGAACGCGGCGCAATCTCCAGGACGTAGCACTGTCTGCCCTTCGTCTTCGACGAGCGTGAGCTCGCCCTCGAGAACATAGACGAACTCGTCCTCATGGCTGTGCCAATGACGTTGACTCGACCATCTTCCGGGAGGCAGCGTCATAAGGTTTACACCGAAGTCACGAAGTCCTCCCGCGTCACCCAACCTTCGGCGCGTGCGCTCAGCACAGGCAGCATTGAACGGGTCAGGGTATCCGGTGCCGACACGTACCGGGATGGATGATACGTCGATCTTTGGCATTGTCGCTCCGGCTGCATGCGATGAAATGGAATCCCCCCGCCCAACGGAATCGTTCGTGCCACCTGAACTGTTCGGCAATGGAGGAGTCCACGTCATGAATGCTACGACCATCGGTGTTGATCATTCAAAGTCTGTTTTCCAGCTCTCTCTGAGTAATTCAGCAGGCCGAGTCGTCGAACGTAAACGATTGTTACGTGCGCAGTACGGGCGGTTTCTGGTACAGCAGCCCCCGGCGGAGATTGTCATGGAAGCCTGCGCCACTGCCCATCACTGGGCTCGTGCCGCGCGAGCGTTCGGTCATCAACCGTGTCTGTTGCACGCTCAGTACGACCCTACGTCCGCCGCAACAAGACCGACGCCGCCGACGCCGATGCGCTGCTGCGGGCACGGCGCGATCCAGATCTTAAATCGGTAGCGGTCAAGTCGGTCGATCAGCAGGCACTACAGGGCCTGCACCGGGTTCGTCAGCAATGGATCGCCACCCGCACCCAACGCATCAACCTCGCCTGTGGCCTGTTGGCGGAGTTCGGTGTTGCTCTACCCAACGGTGCCGCCGGCATCGCGCGCCGCCTGCATGCAGTCGTTGACCAGGTACCGGCAACGTTGGTTGCTGCGCTCACGTCGATCCTCGATGAGATCGTTACGCTTGAAGCGCGCACCAAACACCTCGACCGCCTAGCTCACAGTGATCGCCAAAGCGCATCCCGACGTGCAGCGACTCCAGACCATTCCGGGGGTCGGCGTCATCATTGCCACCGCCATGGCCGGCTCAGTCGCCGATATCCACCGCTTCCATCGTGCACGACCGTTCGCTGCCTGGCTCGGTCTTACTGTAATCCCCTGACGAACCGGACCAGGTGGAGGTAGAGTTTTCCGAGAGGAGAACTCTTGAGTAAAGAAGTCCCGATTCAGCGAAGAGAAGATCATCGGCGTGCTGAAGCAGACTGAAGCCTGCGTGAAGGTTGCGGAGCTGGTTCGAAAGCACGGCATCAGCGAGGCGACGTTCTACAACTGGAAAGCCAAGTACGGCGGACTCGATGTTTCGCAGCTCCGCAAGCTCCAGGAACTCGAGGTCGAGAATGCTCGGCTCAAGAAAATGTTCGCCGAGCTTTCATTGGCGCATCACGCGTTGCAGGACGCCGTGGAACAAAAGCTTTAGCACCAGCCGCCCGTCGCGAGCTGGTGAAAGTCATGGTGAACGAACATGGTCTGTCTATGCGTCGAGCGTGCCGTACGGCACGCTTGACGCGGTCGACCTTCTACGCCCCGCGGCGGCCGCGGGACGACGGACCTGTGATCGCGACGATCGAGGGTCATGTGCACGATAGCCCGCGGCACAGCTTCGACAAGTTGTATCCGGCAGTGCGTGGTCAGGGCTTCGGTAAGTGTCGGCTGTATCGTGTCTACAAAGCGCTGCGGTTGAACATCAAACGCCGCGGCAAACGCCGGCTGCCGCAACGGGTGAAGATACTGCTGGTGATCCCGACGCAACCGAACGAAGAGTGGTCGGCGGACTTTATGTCCGATGCGCTGTGGTCGGGGCGTCGCTTCCGCACGTTCAACGTCATCGACGACTACAACCGTGAAGTCCTGCGTATCGAGATCGACACGAGCCTGCCAGCACGACGCATCGTGCGTGCGCTCGACGAACTCGTCGAGCTGCGTGGCAAACCCGTTGGGTTGCGTATGGACAATGGTCCCGAACTGATCAGCGACGAACTCGAGAAGTGGGCTCGTCGTCATGGCATCGAACGTCGCCTTATCCAACCCGGTCGACCGATGCAGAACGGTCCGATCGAACGCTTCAACCGTACTTATCGAGAGGAGGTGCTCGACTGCTACGTCTTCGAAACGCTCGGCGATGTGCGCCGTATGACTGCTGACTGGATCCCGCGCAGCATCGCGGCGCAATCTATCAGCGCCAATGTCCGACCGTATTTATCCAGCCCTTTGTCGATGCGCGTCGCGGTCTTGTCGTAGCAGAGGTCTGCCAGTGACCGCTTGGGCTTGTTGCCGAATGCCTGCGGCTTCTCCGGCGCGTCGATCTCAACCAAGCGTACTTTCACCGGCCGCCGATCAACCAAGACCGTCAGCGTATCCCCATCGGCGACTCCAACAACGCGCCCGTTGACCTCCTGTGCACCTGCGCCTTGTGCGGCGAGCAGGCAAAGCGTGACCATCCCACGCCATCGGTGCCTCATCGAGGACGCCTCTGCCACTTGCGACGATCCGTTTGAACGTCTTCCGCCGTATCCGCTTGGATCGGAGCAGGAAGACTTCGAGAGCGTTCGCATCATCGCAACATCGCAGATCGAATTCGTTTTGCCGCGCAGTATCAGCCTTGGAGCACAGGCGAGCCGCCGCGCTACGTTCGCTGAATCGAAGATTGATTGATAGTCGCTAACGGTCCGCGCGATAAAAGCTGATCGGTCCGAACAGCGTTGCCTTGAGCCCGACCCGGATCGCCGACGTGAATCCCGCCGCATCGAGCATGGCGCTGATGCCGCCTTCTGTGTGATCGCGCAGGTGATCATCACGATGCAACAGACGCGCAACAACGCCGCGCGGATGATCGGGTCTCGCAAAATCGACAAGGTGGAACGATCCGCCGGGCTTCAATACGCGGTGCACGTCAACCAGCGTCGCGTGTTTTTCGGCGCGGCTCAGATGGTGCAGCATGAACGAGGACACGACTCTGTCAAACGATGCGTCCAAATAGGGAATGGTATCCGCGAACCCGAGAACCCACTCGATATCAATCGCCGCGCGGTCCGCTTTTCGCCGTGCCCGTTCGAGTGCGCTCGGATCAGGGTCGAGTCCGCAGACCTCCACGTCGGCACGACGTTGCATCAACATCAGCGCCAAATTGCCGGTGCCGCAGCCTATTTCGAGCACCCGATGGCCGGATTGAAGGCCAACCTGCTCGATCAGCGTCCGCAGCGCCGACGGGGCGCCCAGCAGCCTGGTCAGTGGATCGTAGAATCGCAGCCATCGGTCATGCCCGGCGGCGGGTACGTACGCGCGTTGGGCCGTCATCGTCCCACCTCTTAGCAGCGTTATGTCTTTTTGTACATGATCGTGCCAGTCCTGAACAGACAATTCCTCCGTTCGTGGTCGGACTTCGCTTCTGAACGATAGGCGGCTATCTGCCTCGCGGTCGACCGATTCGTGACTAACGAGCACCCGAAGGGGTGCGGGCGGGGCTTGAAGAAATCGTGGCGCGAGCACAGCAGAAGCGTATGCTTGGTCCACCCATTCGCCTCCGCCATGTCGATCCCTCTACAGCCCGTCGACACCACGCTCGGCGCCGTCGTCACGAACGACGACATCGAGCATCTGGACGATGCCACCTGGTCGCAGGTTCACGCCGCCTGCCGAGGCTGTGTGAAAATTCTCAGGCGCAAAACAAAACATGCACGAGAGTCCCCCCAAAGCGGATTCAGCGAAGGCAACCTCCCAACAAATCAACTCTCGCCTTTTTCGGTCGAATCAAAATCGCGAAATAGCTTTCACACAGCCTCGGTCGGACGCGGACATTCAGTTTCACGCCACAGCCCGCCGTGGAGGCCTAGATTCGCCTGACCGTTCCCTGATGGCGCACTCCGTTTTACGCTCTACCTATCCACACAGGAGGGGATGCGATGAACTGGGATGCGATTGGGGCGGTTGGGGAGATGATCGGCGCGCTGGCGGTGGTCGTGACGTTGGCCTATCTGGCGTTGCAGATCAGGGCATCGACAAGAGAGTCGGAAGCGAATCTCTATACCATAAGCTCAGGGCAGAACAACGAATTTCGCGGTCAGTTCATGGAGCACGCCGACGTGTGGGTAAAGGGGAATGCCGGTGGCGAATTGAGTGCGTCAGAGCAGTTTGTGTTCGAAGAGCTTGTGCAGTTGTGTGCTCTCAACCATTTCTTTGCGTTTCGTAGAAGTGTGGCGCAGGCCACTGGTCGCCAAGGGATTCACGTTACTGCTTTGGCGCTGTTCTTACAAACGTATCCTGCCGCGTACACCATCTGGCGGACACAGCTGGAAGCGTCGCTGATGGCGAGGCAACGCCTCGGCGTATCAGTGGAGGACGATTGGGCACGCCGTGTTACCGAAGCCGTCGCGACGCTGGAGGGGATGGAGGAACCCGCTGCGGCGTGAGGCATGCCGGAGTCAACTACACCGACAAGCTGTTGGCGTAGCCCGTGCCACCACCCGGGATTGCTGTCGGTCGACGCCACCACCCTGTACGGACCCGAATGGGACCCGCTCTCGCGCAAAGCAGGTGTGCCGGGGTCGCGTTCGTAGGAAAGGTCGCGAGCTGGGACCCCTTTCGGGGCCCACCCCCAGGTGTCGACACGTTGTCGACAGATTTGTGGGCAGACTCTGCCCCGTGCCGCTCCAGCGCTTTGATCCGTTCGACGGCTGATGCTCCGGCGACGACCGATCCAAGAGGGGGAGGCACGCCTCAACACTCCAAAGGCTGTACGTTCCCATAGAATCATCGCAACGCCCCCTAGCGGAATTGTTTAAACAATTCACTACACATCTTGCGTAGGGGGGACTGTTCCCCTTTACCCATGTCGGCCAGGTTCCGATTCGGTTCTGACGGTGAAGCATGTCCCGCGACTTGCAGATCCTCCCCAGGCTCTCTGCGCGCATCAGACGTGCGCAGATCCTTTCGGCAGTCTTCTCGCCGAAGTTCTGGTGGGTCGGCCCATCGGGATATGTCGTTGTATCCGCGTGGTTCGTATTTGGCGCGATGGGGACAATGGCGCTATCTCGATCGATCGCAGCGTGTCGGCCGGCGGTAACTTGCCTGTCCCCCTAACGCAATCCCTGCTCAAGCGGCAGCGCTTCCGGGTCATCCTCAACACCGACAACCGGCTCACGAGTGGCACGACGATGAGCCGCGAGGCGACCCTGCTCGGCGAGGAGGCGGCGTGGGACCTGCCCGACCTGCAGTGGGTGACGATCAACGCGATGAACTCGGCCTTCTTGCCGTTCGGTGAGCGCCTGGCGATCATCAACCACGTCATCAAGCCGGGGTATGCCGCTCTGGCCGGCGAGCCCGCCCAGCGCTAGCCGGGCAGCGCCGCGCCCGAGGTCAGTCCCGTGGCGGGCCGGCCGACAGGGCGGCATTGATGGCATCGACGACCTCGCCGGGCTGCTCGACGGTGAGGAAGAGCCGGGTGTAGTGCTCCGCTTCCAGCTCGACGACGATGGTGTCCTGGGCTGAGCTGACGTTCCAGAAGTGCTTCTCGCCCTCGAGGGTCCACGTGCCGGACCACTTGCCCGGCACGCCGAGCCCCGGACCGCGCAGTCCCTTGCGGTCGTCGGCGGCGCCCGGGTCGAACGTGGCGCCGCGCACGTGCTCGAGCGGGATGCGCAGGCGCCGGGTGAAGGACCACATCTTGTCGAGACCCTGGGGCTCGACCTCCAACATCGTGTCGGTGATGGTCACCGTGTTCATCTCGTCGTCCTCTTGCAGGGTTCACTGGATTCACTGGGATCACGCGTGACACTGGTTGTCGTGGTGTCGCCGTCGTCGTCGGCCAGTCCGGCTCGGACCAGCAGGCGCCTCCCCAGCACCCCAGCATCCACCGGGGAGCCTGAGTGGGCCCGCGCACTGCCGTCGCCAGCGGGGCTACCTGCGAGGGCCTCGCCGACGATCGCCCGGACCTGCTCGTCACGCGGGGCGAGCTCGAGCAGGGCGACGAGGAGCAGGTCCAGTCGCTCCCGCTCCTGCTGCCCGGCGTCGCCCGAGCCGTCCACGTCGCTGCACGCCCGCTCCAGCGCGCGGACGAAGAGCCCCCGCTTGCTGGCGAAGGCAGAGTAGAGACTTCCACGGTGCAGGCCGGTGACGCGTACGAGGTCGTCGACCGACGTCGCTTCGTAGCCACGGTCCCGGAACGCGGCTGCCGAGGCAGAGAGCACCTCGTCCTTGTCGAACCCACGGTTGCGGCCCATCGGCCCCAGCCTGCCTCATCTTAGAACGATCAGTCAAGAACGATCGGTCAAGAATTTAAGGCGGTGCTCATGGCTGCGAGCACCTCGAGCTCGTGGGCCGCTCGCCGCAGGTGGAGGCAGCGGGCGCCGTCCGCCTCCGCCTGCGCAATGCCGCGGGCTCGTCGCGCAGGAGCGCGAGACCCCGGCGCACGAGCACGCCCTTTGCCACTGGTGGGACCCATCGTTCCCCGAAATCGGGGTGACGGGGGTCGCCCTAATGGATCGATTGCGGAAGTGGGACCCCTTTTCGATCTCGCGCCGGTATGGATATGAAGGAGCGACCAGTGAGGTGCGTGACAAATCCCTGGCCGGAGGCGGGCACGCTGCGCAGCAGCGTGATGTATGCCTAGTGGTGACGACCGCGGCATATTCTGGAGTACGAGGTGGACCGCGATACTTCAATCGCCACCACTTGCCGCCGGCGGGTGCGACTTCGAGATACAGGCCGCCACCGTCGAACAGCTTGATGGGTTTCTCGGCGGGGTTGATCTTGCGAATCGCGGTGTCGGTCAGAGGCATTGGGGGCAACTGGCACTGGGGCTACGTCGGTTGCCCCCAGTTGTCCCCGGATCGCAATGTTCTCATCTGGATTGCGTTGGACAACAAAAAGGCCAGAAGCCTTATGTTTGCTGGGCCTTCCGGACTTGGTGGGACTGCGTTGGATTGCGTGGGGCCGAGGTCCCTCTAATCAGCGCCCGCAGACCGCGCAATCATTGGCGCTCTTGGGTCGACGTCATTCGAGTTGCCCCCAAAGTTGCCCCCAATGCTGCTCGGTTGGCGAGAGTCGAAGGCACGGCGAGGCCTTCGAGACTACGCTATCGGATGCCCCTGATCGACTCGAAGTACAGCCGAGCCGCCTCATCTACCGTCATCGTCCCGCCATTCACGCCGACGACGGTCACCGGTGGTCCTTGAGGGTTGCCGCTGATCTCCTGAGCGATCGCGGGAATGTAGCCATGCCGCCGCAACATCAACCTCACAATCGACGAGTTGAACTCTCCGCGTAGCCCACCGCTGACCAGGGTGCGTTCCTGTCGAAGCATCAGCTCCTCTACTAGTCCGGAAAATTCCTCCTTCTCAGGATCGTTGCGCCAACGCGCAATCGTGTCGTAATCCAAGTCCAAGACGAGGCACAGCCCCCCGATTGTTGGTACGGGATCGCCGAGTGATTTGTGCCCGTCGAGGTACCGTCGGGTTAGCTCGAGAATCTCCGCGCAATACTTCGTCGGGCGACCGACTGGTCGTTTGGGAACTGCCTTCAACGTCTTACGAGCTGTGGCGCTGAGGCGTTTTCGGGCTGCACCTGTACGACGTGGTGCTGGGGGTAACTTGCCTGTCGCTTTGCGCTTTTTCGTCGAGCTTTCCATTTCTCACCCCCTAGTGGAATTGTTTGATCAATGCACTACTCACCTTGCGTAGGGCAATCATTGCCCGTTGCCCAGTTTCAACAGAGTTCTGACAGTGAAGGCATGTCCGGCGACTTGCAGATTCGTCGCAGGCTATCTGCTCGGACGCGCACAGATTCCTTCAGCAGTCTTGTCGTTGAATTTCGTCGGTCGGCCCATCGGAACACTTCCTTGTATCCGAGTCGTTGTCATTCTCGCGCGATGCGGGAAATGACGCTATCTACGATCCCATCGCGATTCAGAAAATCGACTCCCGCAAAAGACGAGCATTAGCATCGCACCTCACACTCGGCGCTGAAACAGCTAATGAATTCGCCAGGGCTGTGGCATCAGGCGAACGACTGGCGGGTGCCGTGGCCGCACACGCACACGCGCGGTGGTTGATCCGGAGGTTGCTGATCTTCGAGACGCCTCTGCTCACCGCGTAGGTTGCGGAGTTTCGAGTTTCAGTGAACCGTTGTCATCCTGCCGATCGCGCTGAGTTCCGGCGGCGCCTGTTGGCGGGCCACGTGTTCCAAGATTTTATTGATAACGTCCGGACGGGTGACATCGGCGATCACGCGCAACCCGCCGCCGCAGAACTCGCAGTGGTAGCGGCGGCGGGACCTGATGGCCTGGATCAGTCGGAAGTCGTTGCGGCCCGACGAACCTATGCGAATCATTTAGGCGTAAACCTGGCCGGGCCAGTCAGCAACTCTGATGAGCCGAGACACATCCAGCACGCGATTGACCATTCAAACCATAACCCAGACGCTTCGAATCGGATCAACCTTGGGCAGGCACATGCGTCTCTTCGAGACGGACGATTTCGGCTCATCTAGACACTTGGCTTTGGGAGCCCACTTGACGTTGGCGTGTCGCCAAACCACACACGAAGCCGCGCCAGTCGGTTATCAAATTTGCATGTGCAGAGTTGTCGCCGGTCTGGGCGGCGCGGCCGGCTGATGCTGGCTGCAAGGCGTCGCAAGGTGGCGGCATGACCGATAACGTCCTCTCGTACACCGAGATGTGTCAACGCGAGGGAGCAAGCCTCCAAGCAGGTATGAACTTCGGTTTGGGGGGCAACCACTCTGTAATCTTGATGTCAGTGCGCCCGAACGCACCGTATCGCGATCGGTTGGAGGATGGTGGCACTACCCTTATTTATGAGGGACATGCCATCCGCGAACAACCGCCTGTCCCAATCCAAAGCTGATTGATCAGCCACTAGCGACACATACTGGGCGTCCCACGCAGAACGGGAAGTTCTACAACGCTGCCAAGGCCGCGGCGGCGGGGAAGCGCGCGCCGGAACGTGTCCGCGTGTATGAAAAGCTTCGCCCCGGCACATGGGCTTACAACGGCATTTTTCATCTCGTCGATGCGTGGACTGAAGCGGACGAACAGCGGACAGTGTGCAAGTTCAAACTCGTGGCGGTGGAAGGCGATGAGGACCTTACTCAACCTGTGCGGCTGTCGCCGGAGCGAAGACGAATTATTCCTTCACATGTCAAACTTGAAGTTTGGAAGCGTGACGAGGGGAGATGCGTCATGTGTGGTGCTACAGACGAGCTTCACTTTGACCACGTGCTCCCATTCTCGAAGGGCGGAACCTCCGAGACAGCCGCGAATGTGCAGCTTCTTTGCGCGCGGCACAATCTCGCGAAATCGGACCACATCCAGTGACGCCAAACCACTGCATGAAGCCGACGCCCCAACCGGTGCATACGGAAATTTGGCGCCTGCTTGGACGCAAACACCGCGCCGCCTCGGCGAGTCGCTCAACTCAGTTGTTGGGCGGCGCGCGCGAAGCGCGTGGCACGATCTAACAGAAGGGATAGCCGGAGGCACGATTGATGTTTCGCGAAGTTAAACTCCCAGAGGGCGTATCGGGGAGGCTCCTTCTTCACAGTATGCCCGGTCGGTACGAAGCTCTGGACGAAATCTGGACTGAATTAGATTCCCAGGAGATTGCTGCCATCGTATGTCTCGCGGATTCCGAGGAAATACGTTCCAAGTCGCGAGCGTACGCGAAAGCACTCGAAGGCGACTCAGTGCCATGTGAGGTTGTCCGGTACGAGATACCCGACTTTGGGGTGCCTTCCGATCGTAGAGACTTTTGGACGTTTGCCGTAGAGATCGCAGGACGCCTTCGTGCTGCTGACAATCTCCTGATTCACTGTGGAGCAGGAATAGGTCGGACAGGCACATTTGCGGAATGTGTCCTGCTGGCCCTCCAAGCGGACGCGCGTGCCGCGCACGAAGCGGTCAAGAACGCCGGGTCTGGGGCAGAAACTGATGAGCAACGCGAGCTGATCTTGTGGTGCGCAGATCAAGTAATGTCGGACCAATGAAGGACAGCGCGCAGCCTTTCGAGGTCCGCTCAACTCAGCCGCTAGGCGAACGGTCTGTACTGGCGGTCTCGAACAACCCTAAAGCTAAGTCCTCGTCGTCGGGTGCCCGGTCGTCGTTGGTGCCGCCGCACAGATTCGCTTGGGGGAGAGTCGCCCCCTAACTCCACCCGATGAGATGGATTTGCTCTGCGCGGGTGACCTTGTCGGGGGTTACGAATTCCGTGCCGTCTTCCGGCTCGATCCACGCGCCTTTGACGTTTAGCGCAGCGAGCTTAGGCATTCGGCGTCCGCTTCCAAGCTGATAAGAAAATCGATACTTGTCCCCCGCGTTCCACGTAGGTGTTGAAATCGCGTCGAACACAGCGTTTGGTTCGGCGTTCGTCCACAACGTGCACGTGACTGATCCGGGATCGGGATCATCGGTCGGGTTGTCGATTTCAGTCGGATACCAGACCTTAGCGGACGGCAAGCGCAATGAACGGTCGAGAAACGCTTTATCGCCGTTCCATTGCAGACGATTCGAGGCGAACGCATCTGCTACGGCACAACAAAACAGTTGAGTCGCGGCTTTGCCGTCACTGGCGCTGGACGCAAACCTAGCGCGGATCCCATATGCGCCGTTGAGCAGTTGATCGAGGATAGGGAGCATAACCCACCTGTTGCTGAATTGTGCTGAGTATCACGCGACTACCCAGCGAAACGGAAACGGGTGTTCAATTCATCTGAGATGTGGAATGACGCGAACGGCTTATGGCTGGCGTGGCCCAACACGCACACGCGCGGTGGTTGATCCGGAAGTTGCTGATCTTCGAGACGCCTCTGCTCACCGCGTAGGTTGCGGAGTTTCGAGTTTCAGTGAACCGTTGTCATCCTACCGATCGCGCTGAGTTCGGGCGGCGCCTGTTGGCGGGCCACGTGTTCCAAGATTTTATTGATAACGTCCGGACGAGTGACATCGGCGATCACGCGCAACCTGCCGCCGCAGTCCGGACAGATCGACAGATCGATTGCGAATACCCGCCTGAGCCTCTCCATCCAGCTCATCGGCGCGGTCGGTGCGTCAGGGTCGCCTTGACGATCTCCACCCAGCGCTGGCACCGGAGCGTGTGCACGTGTGCGGCGTCTTTTGTTCTGCTGCGCCGGGTTCGGCACCACCGCACTGCGATGTTTGGCGTTGGGCGCCAGGATACCGTGGTATCTCACCAGGTTGCCCCGTGGTCGCGGGACCAACGCCGCGAGTCGGGCCAGGAACTCGATCGGGCGGGCCAGCCGCATGCGATGCCGGTATGGGGCATCTGGACCGGCAGCGAATTCCAGTTCAGTACCAGCCCCGCGTCGCGCAAGGCGCGCAACCTCCATGAGAATCCGCGCGCCGCGATTCACCTCGAGAGCGGCAATCAGGTCGTCGTTGTCGAAGGCGACGTCCGCGAACTTGGCGACCGCCGCGAGATCGAGGCGTTCCTGGCGCTGTACAACCCGAAATACAGCTGGGATTTCACGCCGGAACAGGTCTCGAGCGGCGTGTTTGCGGTGCGACCAGTGAAGGCATTCGCATGGCTCGACGGCGAAGGCGAAGGTTTTTCCGGCGCTGCGACCCGCTGGGAGTTCTGAGCTAGTCGATTGCCAGTTTGCGGAGCCCTACAAGCTGCGACTCCACGACCCTTTCGCGATTGCGCCATGCGACGCGGTTACCCCTTTCGTAAAGTTCGAAACTGAATGGCGGGATGATCGTTCGAACGCGTTCG
Organism: uncultured Gammaproteobacteria bacterium; assembly: GCA_963812255.1. GTDB lineage: Bacteria > Pseudomonadota > Gammaproteobacteria > Pseudomonadales > Azotimanducaceae > DATJGR01. The sequence continues at coordinate 2,392,072 of CAWEUM010000005.1, forward strand.
ATTGCCTCGCGCGCCTCGTCGAGCCGGTCGCACATCGCCAGAGCATTGGCGAGTTCGGCCCAGGCGAGATACATCGATGGATACGTGGCCGTCGCGCGGCGCGCCCAAATGAGGGCTTGCGTCCAATCACCCTTCACGGCGTAAGCGGTGTACAGCATTCGTTCCGGCGCCGGCTTGCTGTCGAGCATGCGTTGGATCGCTTCGTCTTCGCGACCGAGTTGAATGAGGCAGCTGAAGAGCATATTCGGGATATACGCCGCACCAAAAAATGCATCGGATCCACCGGCGGCGTTGGCGCGCTCGGCGAGTTCGAGCGCGAGATCCTCGTTGCCGAAAACACGATGCGGTAACACCGCCGCCAACATCACCAGCGGATTGCCGGGCGCCAGCGTTAGCGCCCGATCCGCGTGGGCCAGCGATTCACGCGCATCCTTATCGGGATTGCGGCTGAACAGTGTAAAGACAGACCCGCACAGAAAATTTCCGAGCATGCAATGCGGCATCGCAAAGTCGGGGTCACGCTGGATGGCAAGCCGCAGCCGAGCGATGCGCTCATTGCGCACCTGCATCGTGAGCGCCTGGCCTTCGGGCATTGCCTTCAGGCACAGTCCCCACGCGTCCAGTTGCTCATCGTCCACCTTAACCACGCGTTTTTGATCGTCGTGCATCGCAGCCTCCGAGACGTCGATGGCGGCGACCCGGCAGATTGCATCAGAGGCCTCGATCGCATCGCCCGTCTCGCTATAGCGGCCGCTCCAGACCTGCGTGCCAGTGTCGCCGCGCGTCAGTTTCAGATTGACGCGATAGCGGGCATCCCTGCGACGCACGCTGCCGGACAAGACGTAGCTGACGTCCAGCAAACGACCAAGTGTTGCGGGGTCGCGCTCGGGATTGCGCGTGACCGAGATCGAGAACCAGCGATATCCCAAAAGCGTCGCGAGATCGTCGACGAGACCCTGTGCCCAGAACGCGGTTTCTTGATCGGCGGTCGCGAGCACTTGCAGAGCAATCGACGCGACCTTCGTCGGCATCCGCTGTGATGCACCGCGTGGATCCTTTTGCGGTGCGGGTGGCGTCACCGCCGACATCGCGTCCATCAACCGTATGCGATACCCGTCGTCGCTGAAGTCCGCGCGGTCGAGCATCTGCCTGTCCGAAACCGACAGGCGCAGCATTCCGGGCAGCTTGGTGTCGTCGAGCCTGACGACAAACACCGGTTTGCCCTCGTCCAGCGCAAAGTTCAATTCCTTGAGGCAGTTGTCGGATTCCACCGATGACCTGGTGGCGAGGAACACCATCCCGGCCGCATTGGATAACGCGTCCGCGATGGCTTGACGCCAGACGGCCCCAACATGGATGCCTTCGTCGTACCAGAGATTGAACCCGGCATCCTGTAGAGCGCGCATCTCGGGATACACCAGTTCGGCATCGTCGTGGCCGTAGCTGACGAAGAAGTACGGCGCGGCGCCGGTATGACTGGCAAGCGGTCGGTCGGCCATGGGCTCCTCCCGATCGGGTTCATGAGTTTATCGCCGCGACTGCGTCAGCGGTAGGCAGAACTGCTACCGCGTCGGAACCCCGCCCTTGAGGATCACCCGATACATCACGCGGCGTTGTCCCGGATAGTCGTTAAGCGCGTAGTGCTGCGTGCAGCGGTTGTCCCAGATCGCCAGCGTGCCAACGGCCCAGCGCAGGCGCGTGTAGAACTCGGCCGCCACGGCGTGTCGTGTGAGTTGGTCGAGCAGTCGCCGGCTCTCGTCGCGCGGCATCCCGACGATCTGCGCGACATGCGCGACGCTGACGAACAGGCTCTTGCGGCGCGATTGCGGATGCGTCGGCACCAGCGGGTGCACTGCATCGGTGACGAGTCCATCGGCATTGCGACGATTGCGGTCGGCGCCGGCCACCGCCGCATAGGCGCCGTCTTCCGAATGCACCAGCGATGCCGTGAATTCGGCGTCGAGCGGATCGATCTGCCGCTTCAGGCCATCCGACCGAGACTCGTAGGCCGCGTACATGTTGGCAAACAGGTTGTCGCCGCCGGATTCCGGAATTGTCTCGGCATACAGCAGCGTCAGACTCGGCGGCGCCGGCAGATAGCTGGAATCGCTGTGCCACGCACCGCCGAAGTTGGCGCTATCGCCCGGCTCCTTGACCACCGGCACGACGAACCGATCCTCAGCGAGCGCGTTGGCGAATGGATACACCTCGCGTTCGAGGATAGGGAGTGGCAAGCCCACGATCTTTGGTCCAGCGATCAAGTTAGGGATCTCTGTTTGTGGCGGGATTGCTGTCGGTCGACGCCACCACCCTGTACGGACCCGATGAGACCTGTCCTGTTCGAAATCGAGGTGTGCGGGGTCGAGCCTATTAGAAAACGCCGCGATCTGGGACCCCTTTGCCGATCCACAGCCCAACATCACCCTTTGCCTCACGATCGCCACGTACCACGATGCAGCCATTGCCTTGCCGCTGGATGGGGGCAATCATTGCCCTTTCATCCATTCAACAGCCATGCCGTGATGCGGTCGCGTAGCCGTGCCAGTTCGGTGCGCGTCAGTGGTCTGTCGTCTTGTTCGAGGCGTTCGACGCGCGCCTTCAATTCTTTGATCTCAGCCAACAGGTCGACCACTGGTCTCTCCACCGTCATGCCTTCTTCGCAGCGCGGCGCTTGCGCATCAGGTCGCGTTGGTATGCCTTCCTATCGAAGGTGTTGTCATCGGAGGGATTGTCGTCGATAAGCGGCCGAGGGCGTTGTCGAGCCGTTCAGCTTGAGTGCGCGACAATCCTTCCGGGGCGTCGACCGCGCCCTAAGCATGGCGGCGAGCAGGTTGAACCAGCGGCGCCTCGGCAGCACGATACCGATGCGGCAGGCAAACGACAGCGGTCATGATTCGATCGGTAAGGAAATGGTTCAGCGCCGAGAAGCCCCGAGATCTTGTTATCGACAGAGCAGTCCGCACGTACCTGCTGAACCTTCCTCAGTGCACCGAAAACGTCGTCATCGTCGGTCGCGCCTACCGCGATCGAAACTACCGGTGTGACGTCATCGCCAGAGCCGATGGATTATTCACGTGGGCGGAGCGCCATGCGAAAGGCGTATTGAGCTTTGACCCACAAGACCACGCGGCGCGGCAGGCGCTGCCGCTGTGGCTGCGCGAAGCGAATCGAAACGACACTAGCCGCTCATACGTGCCGCCACGATTCGTCGCTGTGATGCGGCCGTACGTCCTGGACTTCATAAACAAAGGCATCGCTGAGATCGAATGCCCAGTCTGCGGGGCAATTGTTCGCGACATTGAAATGACGACGCTCAACGAGCGAAGAAACGGACCTCGGGTGTCGTGGACAGACGACTGGCGTTGCAGAGCGGGGCATCCGCTATATTGGGAGAACCACGAAGTGAAGTTCTTTTGCTCGTGACGAGGTGGTTTCCACAATTCCACTTGGAACTAATCCGCGGCGAATCGCTGTTACGGAAATAGCTTTCGTTGGTCGGTTCGATCAGCAAAGACTGGTCTTGCCCCGCTTCCGTGGACGGATTGGAGCTTGGGACCTAAGCAGCATTCGATCGCATGCTCCGCTCGTAGTTGATGGGTGACAAGTAGCCGAGTGATGAGTGACGGCGATGCGGGTTGTACCAACCTTCGAGCCACGTGAAGATCGCCATCCGTGCTTCAGCCTGGCTCTTGAAGCGGCGCCGGTTGATCACTTCACGTTCGAGCGTTGCGAAGAAGCTTTCGGCCATCGCATTGTTGCAAAGCGCTCCCTCAATTGGCGCTTGATGCTCTCTTCTTCACTGGTATCGCGGGCCGTGTTCAAATGATGCGCATTGTGGAAGTTGAACGGCAAGTTATCGTTTGCCTTCCAAGCTGTCATGAGACGGTAGTAGTGCATGTCCTCGTCGCCATCGAAGCACACGTACGTCTTGTTGCGGTAAGCCATGGAGCCTCCAGAATTGCAGGATCAAAGACCTGCCCTTGCGCTGTACACCTGCTACATCGAAGCGGCCGCGTTAGGGGGCGGGCTCATCCTCAGCAGCCTTCCTACGCGCTTCTTCCCAATCCTCGCGCTCACGTGCTCGATCCTCCGTGTCATAAGTGTCAACTCGGAGGCGAAGGAAGCCTGTAGCAAGTGAGCTAAGGTGCTTCTCGATCTTTTCCAGGCTTTGGGCCATCGAATAGGCGCTAGGCGTTCCAAGTCGACCTCTCCCTCGAAATTCAGACATGTCGATGAGGCTAGTCTCTTGGAATCGTTGTCCCGCAGCATTCTGATACTCCAGGCCGACCTCGATGATCGCACCAAGCTTCTCTTCATGATTCTCATGGAACGCCGTGTAATGAGATTCCAGCTGCTGCCCTGGTCCGAGATACGCTACACCAGTCTCCAAGAACCGTGATTTGGTGAAGTCTGCGATCAAAAACTGGGCACCCGGCCCATCTGTGCGAGCAGTTAGCTTGAATTTCACTTTGAACGCAGGGCCTAGGCCGATGTTGCGAACGTAGAGATGACCAAAGTTGAAGAACTCCTCCCTTGGTTCCACGAAGGTCACTACTCTTGGGTCAGTTTGCGCGCTGCGCATCCGGCGAGTTTCGGCTACCAGCCGCCATGTCAGAAGCGCATACACAATGGTCGAGAGCGCAACGACACCGCTGAACACGACATTCGCGATGGCTTGGTTTTGTTGCAGCCAGCCGAGCATTCGATTAGACGCCTAACGCCGCCGTTCAGCTGCGCGAGCGGATGGCGGCAAATTTGCGCAAGCAAATTTGATGACAGCCGATCGCGTCAGCTGCAACGGCTTGTTAGGCATCGCTTCGAGTTGTGCGCCGCCGTTCATCAACGTGACGCGCCAAGCCGGAAACACATTCGCTCAAATGCGCTGGGGCTGCCACGTCGATCGATCGCTTCCAGAATCTGTGTGGCAAGTGCCGAGGGCACAGTCGCTGTGGAATCGACTTCCAAGTCGTACACCGCATGTGCGTGCATGCGCTTGATGCCTCCCACTGCCATGCCGGGCGCGCGATCCCCGCGAGCGCGCTCGCGCAGGATCAATTCTTCGGCAGCGCAATGCACGCCCACGAAGAACACATCAATGCCATCCAGCGCCTTCGCCCAGTCGTCAAGCAGTTCACGATTTACGATGGCGTCGTCGACAACGACGCCCAACCCCTCTGTCACACAGGCGCGGACCGCGCGGTGGTATGCGCGAAATAGCTTCTTGGGTTCATCCGCATACTCGACAGGAGCTTGGTCATCGCGTGACCCGCGAAGCAAGGTCCCGACTGCGTCGTACCAACTCGACGGGACACGCTGCCAGATGAAGTCGTCAATGCCCATACGCACGAACGGCAGCCGCGCCTGCAGCGCCTGCGTCAACGTAGACTTGCCGGAAGACGAGGTGCCGTTGAGTAGGATGACGTCGGGTAAATTCATTGCCGAAGTTTATCTCTGAACACTGATCACTCCCAATCGGTCATGGATTCGGAAATGAGCTCGATCGAGGCGCTGCATGCAGTGGTTAGGCGGCGCGCCACTAACCATGACGCCGCTCCGCTAGCTGAAACACGTTTTGGAACGGATCGAGGATGTGCACGACCTTGACCGGCGCCCCTGCGTTGTCGGAGACATGCACCACCTTACCCCCAAGGCGCTCGATGCGAGCAATGAGTTCATCGAGACCCGTCACTTCGAAGATGATCTTCGTGCGCTCGATGCCAGGGCGCCTTTCCGGCCGATCCGCGCCGTTCGGCGATAGCGCGAGTGAGCCATTCCCACAACTGAGGTCGATCCAGTACGCCGACTCGGACGTGACTCTAAGGCCTAAAGCGGCAACGTAGAATTCCTTGGCGGGCTGCATGTCGCTGACCCCAATGACTCCCGACAGCTTTTTGATTTCAGGCACAACGCTTCCCGTGCCGCCTAACAGCCAGCATCAGCCGCGCACCAGACAGGCGGCAAATTTGCGTATGCAAATTTGATGACTGGCTGGGGCGTCGGCTGCATGTGATGAGATGGACTCCCCCTGCCACTGTATCGGCATCATCGTGCCACCTGAACTATTCGGCATGGAGGAGTCCACGTCATGAATGCTACGACCATCGGTGTTGATCTTTCAAAGTCTGTTTTCCAGCTCTCGCTGAGTAATTCAGCGGGCCGAGTCATCGAACGTAAACGATTGTCGCGTGCGCAGTACGAGCGGTTTCTGGTGCAGCAGCCGCCGGCGGAGATCGTCATGGAAGCCTGTGCCACGTGCGCACCACTGGGCACGTACCGCGCGCAGCGTACGGTCATCAACCCTGTCTGCTGCACGCCCAGTACGTACGACCCTACGTCCGCCGCAACAAAACCGATGCCGCCGATGCCGATGCCCTGTTGCGGGCACGGCGCGATCCCGACCTGAAGCCGGTCGCCGTCAAGTCGCCCGATCAGCAAGCCCTGCAGGGTCTGCATCGGATCCGCCAGCAATGGATCGCGACTCGACGCCAGCGCATCACCCTGGCGCGGGGTCTACTGGCGGAGTTCGGTATCTCGCTCCCAGTCGGCGCTGCCGGTATCGTGCGACGGCTGCAGGCCGTCGTCGAGGGCGTGCCCGCGGTTGTTGCTCAGTGCCCTGACGCCCGTCGTCGACGAGATCGGTGAACTCGAGCAGCGCATCAAACAGCTCGACCGACAGCTCGCGACAATCGCCAAAGCGAGCCCCGACGTACAGCGGCTCATGACCATTCCCGGCGTCGGCGTCATCATCGCCACCGCCATGCTCGGCTCTGTCGCCGACATCCACAGCTTTACGCGTGCACGACAGTTCGCTGCCTGGTTGGGTCTCACCCCGAGGGAATACAGCACCGCACAGACCCGCCGTCTTGGCCGGATCTCCAAGCGCGGCGACGGCTATCTGCGGATGTTACTCAGCCACGGCGCACGCTCGGCGCTACTGCTCGCGCATCGCCAGGCCGCCAAAGGCGATCAAACCCTGACGTCACTGCAACGCTGGGTACTCGACGTCGAAGCACGCACCCATCACAACAAAGCCACCATCGCGCTCGCCAACAAGATGGCGCGCATCATCTGGGTCACCTGGACACGTACCGCAGAATTACCAATCGCACGTTGAATCGTTGAACTCCAACCACCAACCGGTGCATCCGCTTCATGAGTCAACCGGCTTCCGGATCCGGCACAAGGCCGATAACCACTCCGAGCTTCACATGCTCGCGCATGCGATAGGCCTGCCGGGTGCGGATTACATGATGGCGCGGAACCACGTTGTTCCACTTCAGACGCCGAATAGACGACTGCAACCGGATCTCTTGAGGGGCACGCACTCGGTCAACTGCGGAGAATCAAGATGAAAAACTAAATCAGCAAACCCAATCCTTGACGGGGCAGTCCATAGACAGTGGTTAGGCGCGGCTCTCATACGGCACTAGTGTAGGACCGGATCTATCGGTGAACCATCGAGCCCAGAACGACACTCAGAACCGGTAACGCTAGGAGCGACGCAGCATGCACCCAGTTGAGCGAGACCTTTGGGGATAGCTGGAAGGAGCCCACATCAAAATGCGCTGCGACGGCCATGGCCGCGAGAAAGACGACAAGGCTGCACGCGACGGATAGCAAATACCATCTCCAACGAAGTCGCCCTGGCACCCTCCTAAGGAACGTCCTGCAACTCGGACACCCGAAGCTCCGCTCCGGAACTTTCCAGTCCTCACAATAAGCATCACGATCTCTGAAGCTGAACGACGCAAACCGGACACACGCATCGGTTCGACATGGCGGGAAGCGCCTAACAGCCAACATCAGCCGCGCACCAGACAGGCGGCAAATTTACGCATGCAAATTTGATGACTGGCTGGGGCGTCGGCTGCATACAGTGGTTAGGTGACGCCATGATGGTTGTTCCTTGCCTGCGTGGCAGACGCCAATGCACTGACGAGTACCACACCGAGAATGCCGACGACCGGCGAGGACCACAAGCCAGGGAAATAACCCCCAACCACCAGCGAAAGCAGCGGATGGACGACGCCATTGGCGACGGACGCAATCGCGAGGAACCAAAGTGGGAAAGCGGCCAATCGCGGGAACTTGGTGAGGGTTGCGATGGCAAACACCCACACAACGAGCCAAGCGACGTTGAAGGAAACGAAGAACTGCTCGGACCACGGCGCCAAGCCCAGCTGCGCCGGGAACCGAAGATAGAACTGTTGTAGGTACTCCTCACCGAAGTGCGCCGCCTGAGCGACAACCGCAATGGAAGCGATTTGACGGACTCTAGCAACGTGCTCAGCTGCGACTCGAGGCCTCGAATAGGCAAGCACCGCTGCAGCGACCGCAGCTAGCGTGAGTCCCGATGTACCTACGAGGACACTTGAAGCTCCATTGGGCATACCGCGACGCCTCCGCGTCGCCTAACAACGATTGGACGCCAAAGTATCGCAAAGAAAAACGACGTCGCGTCGCCTATCTCGCGTGATCGTGGATCTTCGCGAGACGCGTTCACAGTCCTAGATGGGACCCGTCGCACTCGAAATCGGGGTGTGCCGGGGTCGAGCCTATTCGAAAACGTCGCGATCTGGGACCCCTTTGCCAATCCACAGCCCAACATCACCCTTTGCCTCACGATCGCCACGCACCACGATGCAGCCTCACATTGGCGCTGGATGGGGGCAATCATTGCCCTTTCATCCATTCAACAGCCATGCCGTGATGCGGTCGCGTAGCCGTGCCAGTTCGGTGCGCGTCAGTGGTCTGTCGTCTTGTTCGAGGCGTTCGACGCGCGCCTTCAACTCTTTGATCTCAGCCAACAGGTCGACCACTGGTCTCTCCACCGTCATGCCTTCTTCGCAGCGCGGCGCTTGCGCATCAGGTCGCGTTGGTATGCCTTCCTATCGAAGGTGTTGTCATCGGAGGGATTGTCGTCGATAAGCGGCCGAGGGCGTTGTCGAGCCGTTCAGCTTGAGTGCGCGACAATCCTTCCGGGGCGTCGACCCGCGCCCTAAGCATGGCGGCGAGCAGGTTGAACCAGCGGCGCCTCGGCAGCACGATACCAACTGGCGTTCTCGACGACGTCGCCGGGCGGATGGTTGACGCGATCGTCGCGAAGGAATTGACTGTTGCGTCGAAAATCGTGGGAGATCCCCATGCGCTGCGTACCACCAGTGTTGTTGGTGTTGGGTTCGATCGTCCCAGCGGGACTAGTCGCGATGGCTGTGGCCGCCACACCGCAACCGGCTGCACCGCTGCTGAGCCTCGAGAAGGCGCTCGGCGGTACTTGGGCGATCACCGAGACCTTCGCGCCGAGCACCGAGAATGCGGATTCTATCGAGACACCGAACGGCGGCACGGGTCACGGCGTCGAGGTGTGGCGATCAGGTCCTGGTGGCTACACATTCATGGAGGAAGAACGTAACGCAACGCCGCAGGGCGACGTGTTCATCGTCGGCTACATGTGGTGGGACGCGACGAAGCAGGCGTTCGGTGGTATGGAATGCAACAGTCAGTGGCCGCGAGGGTGCGATCTCGACGCGGCGCTGTCGCGCGTGGTGCTCGATTGGGACGGGTCGCGACTCGTCGTCGATTTCAAGAGCGCGAAGGACCCCAAACGGCTCGCCTGGCACGAAGTGTTCTTCAACATCACTGCGAATTCGTTCGACCAGACCGGCGACGTTGGAATGCCGGACGGCACGCTGAAGCGCTGGGTAACGATTCACGCGACGCGCCTAGCGGACGCGAAGGGCTGATCGAAATCGGCGCCGCAGCTCTGCGGCGCCGTTGGGCATGTCAACAGTGCGTGGCGCAGATTTCGGCGCCTGCGCGCCTTCAGCGCACCAGTTCGATCTCGCTCGGTCGCCACGACTTGTCGAAGAACGGCTCGAGCGGGCCGTACAGTCCGGCGTACCTCGCGGCGAATCCGTTCAACTCTTGGTCCCTTGGCCAAAGAGCTTCCAGTATCCTTCAGAGACGACTTCGACAGCGCCATCGACCACTTTAATGGCAGTTTCGTCATCGATCGCGTACGCCGGACCTTCGATACCTGCCGCCCATCCTTCGGCGGCAGCCATGTTGTTCCGCGGCAGATCTGGGTTGTCCAAGTGCGGGAAGATCGAGAAGCCGACGAATCCCAGCGTCACGTCGTCACCTGTGATAGATGGCTTCGACGCGACGAACGCCTCTCCGATACAGGGTGTCATCACCATGCTTCCGGCACTCAGTCCCACCCAGACGATTTGGTTCAGCGACGGCAGCAGGTCAGCGAGGCCCGACTGTCGCATCCAGTGGCACAGGTACATGGCGTCGCCGCCATTCACGAGTAGCACGTCGGCCTCTCGTACCCAGGGGACCCAACGCTCCTTGCCGATGGTGGGCAGCGCAGTGAGTTCCAGCACTCCCAAGGACTTCCAGCCTAACTCGCACATGGGGCACCGGGGCTCACGGCCGCTAATGAATAGCCATGCGTTGGCGGGACGATTGCCGGTTGGGTAGCCGTATCCGGCGGTGGGTATGCACAGAGCGCTGGAATCGGCAATGGGTTTGCCCAGGAGCTCGACTAGGGCGTTGTGGATGCTCATGTTCTTGACGCCCGCGGAGGTGAGTAGAAGTTTCATGATTGGTGTCCGGTAGTGCGTGTCTGAAGCGGGACGCTGCCCGGCCGAGTTGTGCGCCCCTCGTAGTGTCATTCGACATCGAGAAAGATCCTCGCCCTGCTCGCGAGCTGACCAGCAGTCTCCACCCTTGTTCGATATTCCAGATATGGCCTCGCCACGGGGTTGTGTCGCCTACAGCCAGCACCGGCCGCGCACCGGACAGGCGACAAGTTTGCGGATGGCAATTTGTAGCTGGCTGGGGCGTCGGCTCCAACGATTGGTTGTGCGGCACCTTCACGGTGATAAATGTCCTCTCTCGGAGACTAAGACGGCTTCTCGTCTCATTTGATCCATTCCTTGCGCAACAAACCAAAGACTGCTTCGTCGCAGAACCGGCCCTTGATGAATTGGTTACTCCGCAAAGTACCCTCGTGGGTGAAGCCTAGTTTTTCAAGAACTCTTCTAGAAGGCGCGTTCTGCCAATCGGTGTGGGCGCGAATTTTTTCCAATTGCGGGTAGTTCGCAAAAGCCTGGTCAATGACCGTCGATGCTGCTTCGACGACAAAGCCACGCCCCCGCAGATCGCCATGAATACCGTATCCAATGACAGCGATCCCAAAGTGGTGCTCGAACGTTAGGCTGACGACTCCAACTACGACACCCAAATGGACGACGGCCCAATTCGGTCGGTCTACTCGACTTCTCGCGCTCATCTCGGCAACGAAGCTCTCGGCATCGTATGGCGTGAAATTCGAGGGTACCGTGGCATTAAATCGCTCCCATGCAGAATCGCTGCTCCAGTACGCAAAGACCGCGCTCGCATCTTCCTTCGTGAACGGCCTCAGCATCAGATTAGCGGTATCAAACCGATCTAGGGTCATCTCGACAGCATTCCGTCACCTGACGCGAAGAGCCACAACAGGAAGGTTGCCGACCCGATCGCACTGCCGTCTCGGGTGCCGTCCGACCAGTCCACATACCTAAACGCTCTCAAACGTCGTGGTTCATCCCTCCTCGCACCATCCCCTGTTACTACAGAGCTTGACGGAGCCCCTCAGGGCGTGAGTTAGGC
>CAWEUM010000006.1:0-191728 GCA_963812255.1 uncultured Gammaproteobacteria bacterium
CAATAAAATCAAATGGTTACCAGTTAGACTCTTAAAATACAAGACGTGCGTGGGTGCGACTTGGGTGCGAACAACAAAAACGGACTCGCTCAACGAAGGTAAACCTTGCTCGAACGAATCAAATATGTGGCCGGCATCGGTCGATTCGAATCAGCTGCGGCGAAAGTTGAGTTCGCACCCCTAACCCTCATCTATGCCCAAAATGGAAAGGGAAAGTCCACCCTCAGCGACATCCTTCGATCGTTAGCTTCCGGTGATCCAACTGCGGTGCTGAGACGCGCACGCCTCGGCGCGACGTCCCCCCCAAAAGTGGTGATGCAGCTGAGTCAAGGCGACGTGGTCTTTGAGCACGGCAAATGGAGCGCTACCGACCTACCGACCATCTCGGTTTTTGACGAACAGTTCGTCAATAAGAACATCTTTTCCGGAATTCAGATTGACCCAGAGCACCGTAAGAACCTGCATCATCTGGTCATTGGTCACCAGGGTGTGGTGTTGGATCAGCGTGTGAACAAGGTGACCGACGAAATTAACGGCATACAAACCGAGATTCGGATCACCTCGCAGGCATTTGACCGGTCGCTACTCGCGGGATTCTCGGTGGAACGTTTCTGCGCACTTGAGCCCACCCAAGACCTCGACGAAGAGATTGAACGGGCAGAACAGAATGTTGCGATCCTTCGAGATGCTCAAGTAGTCAAGAATGGAGATGAATTTGAAGGCATTCGGTTGCCGTTATTCGATCGAGCCAAGCTGGAGCAATTGGCGAATGCGACCTTAGACGAGTTACAAGCGGACGCAGTAAAAGCGGTTCGGCGCCATTTGTCCGCGCTCGGCGAACAAGAGGAGGACTGGCTCAGACGTGGCGTTGAACTATCCGATGGACGCGAGGACTGCCCCTTCTGCGGTCAGTCGCTCGACGGCGTGGAACTCTTGGAACACTACCAAGCTTATTTTTCCTCGCGCTACAAGCAACACTTGGAATTGATCCAGGATTATCAATCGCAAATCGACCGCACCTTCGGCTCGGCAACGATGGCCACGTTTCAGCGAGCCATTCAGAAAAATCGCGAACGCCACCAATTTTGGCAAACGTACGTGGACACGCTTCCCGACTACACCCCAGACCTGGATTTTTTCGCGACGACGTGGACAACATTTAGCGAGCAAATCAGCGAAATCGTCGCGCGAAAGCTCCGAGCACCGCTCGATCGGGTAGACCTAGGCGCCGACACCAGAGCGTCGATAGAAGCCTACGCGCATATCGAACAGTCGATTGATACCGACAACCTATCGCTGCACATCGCGAACGAATTGATCCGAGCTGCGAAGGAGAAAGCCTCGAACGGCGATTTCGCGGTCGCTCTCGGCGCCCTTCGAGATCTGCAGTCGCGAAAGAAGCGCTTCGAGCCCGACGTTGACGAACGCTGCCGCTCCTATCTCACTTTGACTCGAAGAAAGGCCAACCTCGAAAGGGAACGCGCTGAGGCTCGGCGGGGCTTGGACGAGTATCGATCCTCTGTATTTCCGACCTACCAAACACGCATCAATCGGCACCTTGCGACTTTCAATGCAGGATTCCGAATACAAGACTTCGCGGCAACCAATCCTCGAGGCGGCACCAGCAGCGCATTTCAAATCTTGGTCAACGAACATCCGGTGCCTCTTTCGTCGTCCGGGGATCCACATCAGCCTGACTTCGCGTCGACACTGAGCGCCGGGGACCGAAACACACTGGCTCTTGCGTTCTTTTTCTCTCATCTTGACGACCTGGACCGCGACACGATCGTAGTCATCGACGAACCTTCGTCGAGCTTGGATGATGCGCGATCGGTCGTCACGGCTCAGGAGATCCGCGCGCTTTCTTCGAGATTCAGTCAGGTGATCGTTCTGTCCCATGTCCAATCACTACTTTGTGAGATTTGGAATTTCGCCAAAGACGAGGTCGCTGCACTTTGCATTCAACCGTCCGGATCAAACTCGTCCGTAATCGGGCACTGGGACATCAGCGACGCCGCAGTAACTCAACATGATCTCGATTCCAAAGCGCTTCGAGAATTCATCGCGTCGCCGACACAGAACCAATGCAAAGACGTGGCGCAATTACTTCGACCTCTGCTGGAAAGCTTCCTTCGGGTCGCCTGCCCCAAGCTGTTCCCTCCTGGTCAGCTGCTGGGTCAATTCATTACTCAGGCGAAGCAGGCAGCCCAAAATGGCGATCCTGTGATATCGGTTGGGAGACTCAGCGAACTCGAGAATTTAAATACTTATGCGAGTCGCTTCCACCATGAGACTCGACTATGGCGAAGCAATCTCAACGCGATCACGTTTGACGAACTCTTCGGCTACGCAAAGCGAGTTGCGACCTTCATTTCGTTGCTTTAGGCGTACCTATCCCATCAAGCTAACGAGGATAGGTACGCCCTCCGCCGCGGGTGAGATGCCACGCGACGCGCTCTCTAGCGAGAGACATCCATCTGTTGCTGGGAACGGTAGTTCTTTAGCGATTCACTGAGCTCTAGGTCGCCGCCCTTCACTACATATTTGCTCACGTAGTTGGTGACTGCGCCAAGGCCGTGCGTGATTGGATCGACGCGCGCGATCCCTTCAATTTCGTACCAGCGATTACGCGCATCTCTGCGCGAGACTCGCAAATTCAAATCCTCCGCATCTGCGAGAAGCGCGTGGAAGTGAATCACGCCGCGTTTCTGCAGCTCCGTCGCGAGCGCCCAATAGACTCCCTTGGTCCGGCGTCGATAGTGTCGGCCGTGGGCTCTACGATTCACCCAATCGATCCAGCGTCCATACTTCTTTCGTGCCGCCTCAGGATGGACGTTGTCCTGAAAGGTCAGCGTGGCCAACCACTGCCACTCGTAGCGCTCAAGAAAGTCGGCGTAGGCGGCTCGAAGTCGCGACCTAGCCGATGTCGACGCCACCTGGTTTACCAAGTCCCGGCCGGTGGCCGGGACTTTCCCCAGGTTCGCATCTCGGTCGCCAGCGTCAATGAGCTTGTCGCCCTTCGGGCGACACTCCTCATTGACCCCGGCCGATCCGAGATGCGCGCTCATTGATCGTCCGACTTAACGGATGTCCGAGGCAGCATCACCTGGTCGCGAAACCAGCAAGCACACACCGCCCTGGCGTCGTTCTCCGTCCCTCCGAAATCCATCGCGCGATAGAGGGCCTTGAGTTGCGGCATTGTCACTGTGCCCTGATACATTTCCAGGCGCTCGATGTACTCCTCGCAAATCAGAATGTTTTTCTTCGCCGGCGAGGGAGGCGCGTACCTATTCACTTCTGCGCTCCAACTCGCGAACGAAAGCCACCAGCGCGCCTTCGCTGACACGTCTTGATCGTCCCAATTTGAAAGACTTCAGCTGCTTGTCACGGATCGCACGCCAAAGTTTTGTTTCAGGGAGATTGGTCCGTTTCGCCGCCTGCGGTACGGAGTACGCAAGAGCCCTTGCAGAGATGTCTGTCGCTTCAGCCATTTGTAACGTCTCGTTGCCTAGGCTGAATACTACTGACCCCCAACAATTAGCTTGGCGATAAACGGGACCAGAATTTGTGGTCGTTATTCGCCAACGCATTCACGCAGCTGCGAACGAGTGCCTGACGTCTGCAGTGATCTCAAACGCATCGAATGCAGCGGTCACGATTTCGTGGAAGGCACTTCGATCAGACTTCGGAGGCAGACGTCCGAACACCTCCACATAAGCCTGTGCGACCTTGAACGCGAATGTCTGTTCAGTTGCTCGGCCAGGCCGGCCCACTGGATGAGGTTTTGCAGAAATGGAATCGACGGCAGCGCGCAGATAGCGCCAATCGCGACATGTCCACCGGTCGCGTGTACCGGAAATGCGTCATCGCGTATCGTTCTTGTGCCGGTCAGGTTGCGGCTCTTCAATGTCCTCGTAATCGGGTTCGAATGGCGGGCCGTCATCCCAGCGCGCCCTTTCTTCCAGGCATTGAAAATCGAAGATCTCCGAATTCAGGACTTGAAGCGCAGCGTCCGGTAGGTGTTCCAGTTCCTTCTCGGCTTCTGCTAGGTGAGACCGAATTCGCTCGAGCGCCTTCCGTTCCCCCGCATCTAGCATTCGCGGTGCGGAAATCGGTTTCTTCAGGATGACGGTCCACCGCTCTACTTCGCTGATGAACCGCTCAACCTGATCGGGCGTGCCGATGAATCTTGCTTCTTCGTCAGGGTACCCACCAGCACAACAGTAGGTTTTCGCGTGTCTCGTCATCAAACCGAAAGGCCTATCTCCTCAGCCATTGAGCATACCCACCGCTTCACGAAGGTGATCAGGGGCAAGATGCGAGTACCTCATCGTCGTCTGAAGGTCAGCGTGTCCTAGTAATTCCCTCACTGTGTTTAGCGGGACACCGTTCATGACCAGCCGGGATGCAAAATGGTGCCGCATGTCGTGCCACTTGAACTCACCAACGCCAGCATCCGCCAAAATGGCATTCCCACGCTTTGCGCACGTTATCAAACCGACCAACGCGTCCTTGAAAGACATATCCGGTCGATCCGCTGAGTGGCCGCCAATGTTTCAGCACATCAGAGGCTTCGGCGTTCAACGGTACGTGTCGCGAGCGTCGGCTCTTTGAGTTCGTCGCGGGTACGAACACGAATTCATCGCTGACGTTTTCCCAACGCAGACTGAAGAGTTCGCCCTGACGCAGGCCCGTGTTCAACGAAAGCAACACCATGGGTCGTAAGTGGTCTGCGAATTTGTGGCCCTTGAGTTCTGGCAGCAGCCCATAGCCACGTTTCCGTCGCCATTGGTTGGCGCTCGCTCGTTCACGTTTGAGACGCCACTCTCTAACGATCAGGTTTCGACGCAGACTCGTCTCTTCATCCGAAGACAAAAATCGGACTCGATGCTCCTGATCAACCTTCAGCCTTCGCAAAAATTTCAACGGGTGATCTGGGATGACACGTCGCCGGTGCGCAAATGAAAGCACCGCCTTCAGCGCCGATACGTAGCGATTGATGCTGCTCGGCTTGTATCCCTTCGCGAATTAACTGCGCGCGCCAGTCCTCAATCAGCTGCTCGGTAAACTCAACGAGCTCCATATCTCCGAACTCGCGCCGGAAGCGGACGAGATTGCTCAGATGCTTCAGGTTGCGGTGGTCGAGCGCATACGCGGGAATGTAGGTTTCCGTGAGAAATGCTTCGAGTGTTGGGATCGTTACAGCGTTGCGTTCGCGTGTCCTCTCGTCTCGACATCGCGTGCGCGCCAGCTTCGTACCGAGTTGCGGCCACATCCCCAACTTGGTCTTTTTCCGCCCGCGGTCTTCGTAAAGCCAAAACGAAACGTGACCCGATGGGCGCAGCCGTGCGACGAGTCCTGGCTCGACGGTGTCGTAGATTTCGATAGCGACATCGGGCCTGCTTTGCGCCCGAAGGAGACTGTCAGAGATTCGAAACTTCATGGTTGCCCCGCACCCACCGTGGGTGCAATCTTCATAGGATTCTGACCGGGAACGGACCGAAACGACATTAAATGACATTAGTAACTTATTGATTTAATGTCATTTTTTCACATATGTGTTTTTAGAAGGAAAGAGCGCCAGTTTTTTCTCCTAAGGGGCAGGTCACAGGTTCAAATCCTGTCCGGGGCGCCAACATCCAGTTGGCAGATCAAGCAGTTAGCGACTCGGCATCCTTCGCGGGCACGTTCTGGGCACATTTTCCCATCGCAATGTTCAATTGCTCGCGATCGCCCTCGGTGCTGATCCACTTCGCATGCGTCGTGAAGAACATCTGCGGGCTGTGACCGAGTTGCTTCGCAATGAACGCAGGCGCCGGGCCGTTGGTGAGCCCAACACTCGCGTAAGTGTGTCGCCATGGGTACGGACCTGTACGGCGTCGTACGCCCGTCTGCGTGTGTGCGGCATCGAAGTACACGTTCAACTCGGTACCGGAATACCGCAAGCGCGAAAACCTGACGCAGGCTCAAGATCGCGTTCTTTCGCGTCTTTGTGGTTGTCCCATTCGATCGTGTCGTCGATTTCCTGCAACCGCTGCACGCGGACACCAAGCGATCGGAGTCTTGCCCAACGCCGGAAACCAGAATTGGTTAAGCGCATCGCGCGAAGTGTTACGGCTCGACAGTGCGAGCCGGAACTGGTCGCCGGCAACCAGCGCGGGGTCGAGGTACGCCTGCGTAACGGGTTCGAACAACTTCGTCGACCTTGGTTCGGAGGTCCGCAGACCGTAGCGCGTATCGTCCTTGCGTTCCTTTCGAATGCGAGCCGCCTCTGCAATGTTCCGCTCGGTCGGTTTCAACGTCAGCATTTCGAAGACGCGCTCGCCCTTTACCTGGTAGCTGATCTGCAATCGTCCGCGTTTGATGCGGACGCCTGCTGGCATTTCACCCATTCTTCGCCCTCCAGTGTCTTAGGTAACACACTTTGTTGTGGAAACGGCGCTCATAGCGCCGCTTCGTGGCACGGCCTGGCAATCACGCTGCGCGGACCACTTTTGGACGAACTTTTTGCGCCAGCCTGTGCCGCGGCGCACCGGGCGCATAGCGCGTGAGATTAGCGGCTCGGCACACTGTTCACCTCGTCGAATCGACCGGATGAAAGTGGCAAGCCTGGTGTGCGTGTGAGGGATTGCGGATGCGTCGAGCAGTTGGTTGGGGAAGAGGCAGCACCCGTCATCGAGACCGGGGTGCGTGGTGGGATCAGCAGTCCTGTCCGAATTACGGCAACACCAACGCCTGACGCTTACCTCCGCCGACAAGAGCCCAACGATTCGCCAACAGCTTTAACGCTTGAGACCACCGTATGCTGACTTGGTCGAAAATTTCTCGGCAAGTCCGCTAAGGGGCGCTCTCAAAATGAAGTTCAAAGCAGTATCGATGGGTACCGCCGCAATCGCACTTACCACAACGCTTTTTGTTGGCCAGGCGGATGCAGGTATCTATTGCACGGGTGTTTCCACGACAAAGGACTACATGGAGGTCAGTGGCAGCTACGTCTCGTCATGTATCGACTCCGGAGTTGGCAACATCAACGGCAATGTCATCACCGACGACTTCTTTCTGGCTAATCCGGGCAGCGGCTATGTTGGGATCGGCGACGGGACATTCGTTCAGAGCACCAAGACCCAAACCAAAACCACTGGCACCTTTTCCATCGACGCCAATCTGTGGAACAGCTGGAACGACATTCTGATCGGATTCAAATTCGGTACAGGTAACAACCCAGACGAATGGTTCGTCTACGACCTCAAGGATTTGGTGTCTTCTGGTTCCTGGACGTTCTGGAATGTTTTTCGGCACGGTGGCGGTCTTTCCCATATTCAGCTCTACGGTTCAGGAAGCCCTACGCAAGTGCCTGAACCAGGGACCCTCGCGCTGCTTGGAGCTGGTCTACTCGGCCTCGGCCTCCTGCGCCGCAGACGCGCTGCCTGACGAGTTCGGCGTTTTGCAGAGAACCCGTCCAAGGGGCGGGTTTTCTTTTTGGGGTGCGCGGTTCGCACGCGAGTGCTGGCGGAACAGCGTCAATTCGATAGAAATGTCGAACCGCACCGGGCGCACCTCGCGCAGGCCATCAGGGATCTCGCGAATCGGTGCGCGTTCGTTTATTTCAGGCACTGGTGCGCTCAACTACGTGGCCCTCTAACGCAGAAATCGAAGCTCTCTTGGAAGACACACTCAGATATGCGGTGGTTCGCAATCAGTTGGCACAAAACCCAAGGTTTGCGGATGTGCATGTTGCAGCATCGACCGGCGACATCGATTTTCGTCCGGTGATTCGGGATGCGGAGAAGGTCCATTCGCTTGATCACATCGCACTTGCCAACTTGAACGCGCAACTTGAGGCCTTCGGCAAACATAGCCCACGCCTTAGCGAAGCTCATCAACGATGGCCGAACGGCCGTGTAGATCGGACTGAAGCGCCCGTGGACGCTGAAAAGGCTTACTCCGACGACCAGATATATCTGGAACTGCGTGTTGAGCTGGTCAATTCGCACGAAGTCGAGTCCGTCACGCGGGATCGCATCAAGTATTCATCCTCTGCGCGCCTCTGGGCGGGATGATGGTTGGGAGCGTCGAGTGCATGATCAAAGAATGGGCAGGAGACGATGCCGCGTTGGGCGACATATATTCTTACTTGAAGAAGGTCCCAAACGTTGAGCGAATCAGGCGCCTGTGCGAAGCATTCGTAGGGGCAGGTATTGATGTGAATAGGATCAACAGCGCGGGCGACGTGTGCACATGCACCCGGTCGAGTTGAGTTGATGTAAGCCGAAAACGTGGTGAGGTGTGCGAGATTTGCGCGCCTCCCAATGGCGAAATAGCTTCCGCGGGCACCCTTTCGGGCCAACGAATACGCCAGCGTACCCGACTCAGTAGAATCAACGGGTTGTGTACCCTATCCTACCCAGTCGTACTCGCCGAGCGGGTTCAAATCCTGTCCGCGGCGCCAGATCATCAATTGCTCACCAATCTGCGATGGGGACTGAACATGACGGATCTCGCCGGTAGAAATGCTTTCATCACCGGCGGTGCCAGCGGCATCGGGTTTTCGATGGCGCAAGCATTTCTGAACGAAGGCATGAACGTCGCGATCGCTGACGTCGATGCTGAGGCGCTCGCCAGAGCAAAATCGGCACTATCGGGCAGCAACGCGCGAGTTCTGGCGGTGCAACTCGACGTGACCGATCGCGCGCAGTATGAAGAAGTGGCGCGACGTGTGGATGCGGAACTCGGCAACGTTCACGTGTTGTGCAACAACGCCGGCGTTTACCGTGGCGGTCCGCTGGATGCGGTCACTTATGCGGACTGGGATTGGGTCATGGGGGTGAACGTCGGCGGTGTGATCAACGGGCTGCAGACATTTCTTGCGCGCATGGAGCGGCATGGCGAAGGTGGACACGTCGTGAATACCGCTTCAATGGCTGGCATCACGACGTCACCGGGTCTCGGCGTCTACAACGCAAGCAAGTTCGCCGTCGTGGGCTTGAGCGAAGCGTTGCGCAAGGACCTCGAACCACACGGTATCGGCGTTTCGGTGCTGTGTCCGGGGATGGTGCGCACGCGCATTCTCGAAAGCGAACGTACCCGACCGGCGCAGTTCGACGTGCAGACAGACAGCGCGCAGGCGGCTGCGGCCGCTCACAGTGAGATCATGAATCTTGCGATGAATACCGGCATCGATCCGGCTGAGGTCGCTGATCTGGTCGTGCAAGGCATCAAGAGCAACCAGTTTTATCTATTCCCGCATCCGGAGATGAAAGAAGCCGCACAGGTGCGGATCAGCGAGATGCTGACGGCGTTCGGTGAGGCGGATCCGGAACGGGTGGCTGCGCAGCAGCGCTTCATGGCACAACTGCTGCCCGAATGAAGCGCACATTCATTCGCACAGATGGCGCTCGTTAAACCGGTTAGCGAGGCAAACCCGCCTCGAGTTTCGTATGGGAGTCCACAACGTCCCCGATCCGGTCCTTCTTCCGAAACGGCGAACGGAGGAATCGATCCACGGTGTCGTCGAACAACGCGGGGTCGTCATACGGCACAAAGTACGTGGCATTCGGCAGGATCGCGAGTGCGCCGTTCGGCAGATGCTCGAAGATTTCCACAGCGTGTTCGGTGCGCACGAGATCGGTATCGCCGACGATGATCAGGGTCGGCGCCTGGATGGCGTCGAGCGAGTTTGCAGGGATGTTCGGCTCCAGATCGTCGGTCATCTTCGCGTAGGTCAGCGTTCCGGGACTGTCCTCCGAGCGCCCGTGATCGCGGCTGTCCATTGCGATCACCCGGCCGAGCCGAAGGATCAACCACTTTGGCGTCGCGTCCGATATCATGCCGAGCTGCAAATGACCTGCCCAACCGTCAACAAGCCGACATTGCTGGAACAGCATTGCACCAAAGAGGACCTCAATGACCAACTGGAACCGAACTGCCTTCTCCGCCTTGATCATGACCGGCGCGCTCTTGTCGAGCGCAGCTCACGCCGCATCAGAAGCCGCGCCGCCGATCCCCGCGTCGATCACCACACCCGATCGTGTCGATTCACGCATCGGCACGCTCGAATTCAAAGACGGCGCACCGAACAGTGCGACGGCGGAAAAAGTCTACGACCAGATCGACTTTGCGCACGCCTACAGCGCGTTCGTCAACACGATGTCCGGCGTCAGCATCCATTCGATTCACAGGGGTATGGAAAGTGTCGGCGTGAAGGACAACGAGGTCATCATTTTTTCCGACTTGATGGACTCCAGATCGCTGTTCCTGACGGCCAACGCAGACACCGTCTACAGCATCGGCTTTCTCGACCTGACCAAAGGCCCGATGGTGCTGGAAGTGCCGCCGAAGATGCTCGGCGCCATCGATGACTACTGGTTCCGTTGGGTCGTCGATATCGGTCTGCCCGGGGCCGACCGAGGCCTCGGCGGAAAGTATCTGATCGTGCCGCCGGGCTACAAAGGCGAGTTGCCGGAAGGGGGTTTCGTCGTCGCCCACGCGCGCACGAACCGCGTCGTCTGGTTCGGCCGCAACTTCCTCGAAAACAACGATCCGAAACCAGTCGCCGAATCGATCCGCAAGTCCACCAAGGTGTACCCATACGAACCAGGCGGTGTGGGCACGCCCATCGCGGAGTTTCTCGCCGGTAAAGCGCGGCTCGGCCGGATCGTGGGCCCGGCGCCGACGATCTTCCACGAAGGCAGCGGCCGGGTGATGAACACCATTCCACCCAACGACTTCAGCTACTACGAGATGTTGAACGACATTATCCAGCAGGAACCGGCGACTTCACTCGACCCGGAACTCGCGGGCTCGCTTGCGGCGATTGGCATCGTCAAAGGCAAGCCGTTCGCGCCCGATGCTCGGATGAAGAAGATCATGAGCGAAGCGCTGACGGTTGCAAACGCGGCGTCGCGCACCCTGTTCATGAGCCCCCGCGATCCGAGCTGGTACTACTATCCAAACTCCTCGTGGATGAACTTCCTGTTCGTCACTGGGTATGAGTTCGAAACGCCGATCCCGATGATTACGCGCGAAGGCGCCAAGCCGTTCGCGCCGACGGGGTACCGGACCTTGAACGCACGCACGAACTTCTTCTATGGCATCACCGGCATCACTCCGGCCATGGCCATGCGTCTGACCCGCATCGGATCGCAGTATCTTTTCGCGTTGAACGACGCGGACAAGAACTACTTCGATGGCGCCAAGACCTACAAGGTGACGCTGCCGAAAGGGATTCCGGAAGCCAATTTCTGGTCGTTCACCGTCTACGACAATATGAGCCGCTCAATGCTCGATACGCCGCAGCGTTATCCGCGCGCCGGTAGTCAGAGCTATCCGTCACCGGCCGCCGCAGCCGATGCGGACGGTTCAACCACGATCTACTTCGCGCCAAAGCAGCCCAAGGGCGTCAAGCGCGGCAACTGGATTCAGACCGACCCGAAAAAAGGCTGGTTCACGATTCTGCGCCTGTACAGCCCGCTCGAACCGTTCTTCGACAAGAGCTGGCGGCCCAGTGAAATTGAACTGGTGAAATAGATCGTTCTTCGAACTGCACCTAGGGCCGGTCCGACCCGGGTCGGCCCGCGGCATGCAAGCTGCCAGCCGCGCGATGAGGGGCGAAGACTTCTTTCAGCCCGGCGCCTGCGGCTCGACGAGTTCGATGATGTTGCCTTCCGGGTCGCTGAAGAAGCACAGCCGTAGCGGCGCATCCGGCGCCACCAGCGAGCGGTCCGATCGCAACGTGGCGCCGGCCGCTTCGGCCTTACGCAACACCTCTGACAGGTCGCTCAGGTAAAACGTCAGATAGGCGATCCCGCGTCGCTGCGTGAGGTAGGCCGGCGCAGAGTTCGCTTCAGGTTCGCCAGGCGGACTCATCAGCTTGATGCACTCGCCGTTGGGTGTTCTGAGCCAGACACAGAGATACCCATTGGGTGCCAAGGTCAACTGGTTGCTCAACTGCGCGGGTATCTCGGCTCGGCGAAACTCGGTGCAACCGAGCACATCGCAGTAGAACGCCAGCATGCGACTCAGATCCGCAACGCAGATACCGGTTTCGATCGGTGCCGTTTGCTGCATTGTTTTCCTCGAATTTCGGTACCCGAACACCTTGCCGCGTGGCCGAGTGTCTGTCCAGAATTTGCAATGGTTCGATTTGTACCAGATTCCAAATTTGGACATCATGATGACGCCAAACGAGCAAAGAGGAAATACGTCATGGCCGCAGCCGCGCCAGAGTCTACCGTCCGCACTATGGACGACGCCTTTAGAAAACTGTTGGACGCCGATACCCACGCCGGCAACATCCCGGACACGCTGCGCCGCAACGCGCCGCTGCCGCCCGGTCCCGCATTGGTATCGGTGCAACGCTACGTCTCACGCGAATATCACGAACTGGAAAAGCAACGTCTGTGGAACCGCGTCTGGCAAGTCGCTGCCCACGAGGACGATTTTCCGAACGTCGGCGACGTCGTACCGTACGACATCGCAACGCGTTCTTATCTGGTGGTGCGGGTTGCCGAGAACGAATACAAGGCCTTCTACAACGCCTGCCTGCATCGCGGACGCAAGCTGCGCGAAGAGCGCGCCAAGGGCCTGGATGAGTTGCGCTGCCCGTTTCATGGCTGGACCTGGAACCTGGACGGCACGTTGAAGCAGATTCCGTGCGCGTACGACTTTTCCGGCCTGGACCGCACGAAGGAATCGCTTCCGGAGGTCAAGGTGGGCCGCTGGGGGCGGTTCATTTTCATCAATCCCGATCCCGACTGCGCGCCACTCGAGGCGCATCTTGGCGATCTCGCGACGCAATTCGAAACGCTGCCATACGAAAAGCGCTACAAGCAGGCGCACGTGGGCAAGGTGATCCGCGCCAACTGGAAGGCCGTACAGGATGCCTTCATGGAGTCATACCACGTGCTGATGACACACCCGCAGATTCTCACGGGCGGTGCGAACGATATGTGCACGAAGTACGACGCATTCGGTAACTACTCGCGTGCCATTCGCTGCGGCGCGCTCGAAAGCGAGGCCATGCCGACGTGGGAGACGGTACCGAACGAAAACGGCGCGACATGTTTGCGCCATCCGCTGAACGGCTGGGTCTACGAGCATATCGGTGACGGAGAGGTACGCGTCACCACACCAAAAGGCGTATCGGGCACGTTCACGTCTCAGGCTGAATGGCTCGAGGGTGAACTGACCGATGCGAACCCGCACCTGTGCCTGTGGGTCGGCGGATGCCAACTGCCGGAAACGGGTTCGTTGCGCATGCGGGATTTCGCCATCACCGACGAAATCAGACGCAGACTCGGCCCGGATGCGTCGCCTCGCGCACTCAATGCCGAGGTACAGCGGCACATCCTCAAGGGCATCATCCCGTCAATCGCCGACACCATCGCCGACATCGAGCTATCGGCTTCGATCTTCCTCACGGTGTTTCCGAACTGGCACCCGTGGGGTTCGTTCAATCAGATCAACTACCGCTTCCGGCCGAACGGCGACAATCACGAAGAGTGCATCATGGAGTGCATGTTCCTGGCACCGATACCGGAAGATGGTGTCTATACACCCGTATCGAAAATCCATTGGCTCGGCATCGACGAGGACTGGACCCACGCGCCCGAACTGGGTTCGCTGGCCCGAATCTTCAACCAGGATCTACGCAATCTACCGTTCGTTTACCAGGGCATGAAAGCCACCGCGCGGGAGCACATTCGCCTGGCGGATTACAACGAACTCAAGCTGCGGCACTTTCACGCGCTGTATGGAAAATGGGTCGATGCGCAGGACGGACCGTAAAGCATAGCCAGCCGCATTCCTCGCGAGCCATACTAGCTTCGACGGGCGAACTACATCACGAGGTGATCAAACCGTGGCGGAAAAACGACCCTTCGACCTGGCGGAATTCTTTCGAGAATTTACGAGCCAGTGGGAGCGCGAATTCGATTCGCTGGCAAATCGGGTGATGGGCACCGAGGATTTCAGCCGGTCGATGAATCAGCTGCAGCGGACGCAGATCGCCTTCCAGCGCTCCTTCAACGATTTCATGGGCGAGCGACTCTCCAACTTCAATGTGGCCAGCCGTGACGATGTGATTCGGTTGGGCGAGACCCTTCACGCGATGGATACCCGCCTCGGACGTCTGGAGGCCCTCCTCGATCGGTTGGCGGACAAAGAGGGGCTCGCACCTCCGAACCAGCGCGTTCCAGGACCGCCCCGCACCAGACGTCCGCCTTCCGTGGCGGCCACACCGAAACGGGAGGACAAATCGTGAGCGAATCTACGCGTGAGGATCCAGGCACCGCGAAGCGGATACGCGACATGGTAGAACGCGCGATGCAGCGCAATCTCAAGGGGCTCAAGTATCTGACCGCATCGCCGATTCCGGTCGGACTGTCGCCGAAGGACATCGTGCTGACCCGCGGCACACTGCGGCTGTATCACTACCATCCGATGGCGGATGAGGTCTATCGAGTGCCGATCCTCATCGTGATGGCCACAACGAACAAGGCGTTTCTATTCGATCTCGCGCCGGGTCAGAGCATGGTTGAATACCTGCTCAAGGCCGGCTTCGACGTCTATGTGATCGATTGGGAGGCGCCGACGCCGGAAGAACACGGCCTGACGTTGAAAACGTACACGCAGGATTTCATCCCGGCTTGCGTGAGCGCGGTGCAGGGGCGGTCCGGCGAAGCCGATATCTCGGTCGTCGGCTATTGCATGGGTGGCGTGCTGTCGTTGATCTACGCCGCCACCCACACCGACGGTCCCTTGAAGAACCTGGCATGCCTGACCACGCCGGTGAACTGGCACGGCATGGAACTGAACCGGATCTGGTCGGACGAACGCTACTTCGACGTCGATGAACTCGTCGACACGATGGGCATCATTTCGGCTGACTTCATCGCCAACGGTTTCGAGATGCTGCGCCCCGCGAGTCGCACCGCGGGCCGCGCAAGGGTGTGGGAGCAGATGTGGAACGACGACTTCGTCAAGTCGTATCGGGCATTCGAGCGCTGGGGCAACGAAACGCTGCCGTTGGCGGGCGAGTACTTTCGCGAGACGACCAAGGAATTGCTCTGGCGCAACAAACTCTTCACGTCGGAACTCGTGGTCGACGGCAAACCGGTCAAGCTGGCCAACATCACGGTGCCCGTGTTACACGCGATCGCCGAACACGATCACATTTGTCCCTACGAAGCCAGCAAACCGTTGCTCGAACGCGTTGGCGCCACCGACAAAGAAGAGATCATGCTGAAAGGCGGCCACGTCAGCTTGATCGCGGGGCCCAATGCCGCGAAACGGATGTGGCCGCGTCTTTCAGCCTGGCTTGCGGAACGTTCGGTATGAACAAGCGGACACTCGATCGTTATCCCCGCAACGTGACGTGCGGCGAAACTGAAATCGAACTCACGCTGATGAGCGCAGCGGACCATGCGGCGGTACTGTCGTTCGCCCAGCAGCTGCCGCCGCACGATCTGTTGTTCATGCGACGGGATATTTCACAGCCGAAAGTGCTGACGGCCTGGATCAACGAAATCGAAAGCGGCGCCATCACCAGCCTGCTCGCACGTCGCAACGGCGAGATCGTTGGTTGTACCGGCGTCGTCTGCGACGCACTGTCGTGGTCGCCCCATGTCGGAGAACTGCGCGCGGTGGTCGCGCCGAGCATGCGCGAGAACGGCCTGGGTCGAGTGCTGATCCAGGAGAGTTTCCTTGCAGCATTGAGTTTGGGACTGGAAAAGCTCGTGGCCCACATGACGGCTGATCAAAGGGGCGCGATCAGCGTCTTCGAGGGCATGGGATTTCGCGTCGAAGCGCTGTTGCGAGATCACGTGCGTGACCCCAACGGCGTCAAGCACGACATCGTGATCCTGAGTCACGATGTCGCTAAGTTTCAGGCACAGATGGAAGCCTACGGACTGCTCGACGCTCTCTGACGAAGTGCAGCGCTTGCCTGTCAATCGGCCGCTGACGCTACATCGAATCTGATTTTTGTCGCCTCTTCGGACACGTCCCACAGTTGTCGCGCGACGCGCTCCGAGCGCGACACAAAACTCGATTGAACCTTGCGCGGGCTGCCGCGCGTCTCCCCAGGACCGTCCGGTCCAATGTAGTCACCGCCTTGCACGTCCGGGGCGAATCCTGCATAGAGCGTCGGCAATGCGCCGTCAGCGGCCGACTGACTGACGATCGACGCGAAGGACTTGACCAGCGATTCGCCGAGCGGCCAGTTCAGCATCCGCGAACTCGCATAGGGCAGGTTGGTCGCCGAGATGCCCGGATGGCAGGCGACCGCCGTTATATCCACACCGCCCGCGCGACAGCGCCGATGCAGTTCGTAGGTGAACAGCAGATTCGCCAGCTTGCTCTGGGCATAGGCGAAGAACGGGTCGTAAAACAGTTGGCCGTGCAAGTTGAAGAAATTGACGAATCCGAAATGGTGCGCGAGGCTCGACACGTTGACGACGCGCGCTCCGGGCGTCGCCGTCAGTCTAGGAAACAGCAACGCAGTCAGCGCGAAGTGTCCAAGGTGATTGGTGGCGAACTGCGTCTCGAAGCCGTCCTCCGTATCGCGCCGCGGAATGGCCATGACACCGGCGTTGTTGACGAGTACATCGAGGCGCTCGCAGCGCCGGCTGAGATCCTTCGCACAGGCGCGCACCGACGCGAGCGACGCAAGATCGAGCGTCGCGGTCTCAACCAACTGACTCGCACTCGCCGCACGCACAGCATCGGCCGCCTCGGCCGCGCGCGCGACGTCGCGGCTGGCAATGATGACCCTGGCGCCCTTCTCCGCAAGTACCTTGGCCGTTTCCAAACCGATGCCACTGTTGGCACCGGTCACGACGACGGTGCGGCCGGCTTGTTTGTCGAGATCGCTGACGCGCCAGACCATGGCAACTTCCTCTTGGTGCCGAACCAGGTTCAAAGTCTGTTTCGAAGCCGTATTGTGCCCGATCGCCGTCGTAGCACGACAGTCGTTGCGGCGCGCACGACACCTCGGATTGTCGTACGCTCTACCGCCTCTTCCAGATGAGAGTGCAAGCCATGGTGTGGTTATTCGCGATCGCCGCGCTGCTGGTTATCTTGTGGGCGGTTGCGCGGTTCCACCTGAGCGGTTCGGACCTCACGCAATTCGACCAGCCGAAATCGCCGTCACTCGGCTCGCGAGACCGGCCGAGCCCCGAACTGCAGCCGATCCTGCAACAGCTCGCGTCGTTCGCACCCCACAGCGCAGATGTGCCGCGTAAGGAACGATTGCCGCGGATGCGCAAGTTGATGGATCAGATGGGTGAAGGTCTCGACCTCAACGTCCGCATCGAAGCGGTGACGGTTGACGGCATGCCGTCCGAATGGGTCGTCGATCCGCACGCGTTACCCGGACGGCGTCTGCTGTATCTGCACGGGGGAGCGTTCACCATGGGCAGCCCGAAAAGCCATCGCGCGATCACCGCGAACATGTCGCGTGCGGCGCGAGCAGCGGTGCTCGCGATCGACTATCGGCTGATGCCGGAACACCCACGCCTCGATAGCATCGTCGACGCTCACAAGGCCTACCGCTGGATACTCGACAACGGTCCCGGCGACGAAAAGGCGCCACCCGAAAAGCTGTTCGTTGCCGGAGATTCGGCCGGCGGCAATCTCACGCTGATGTTGATCGCATACGCCCGCGACGTGGGGCTGCGTGCCGCCGATGGCGCAGTCGCGCTGTCTCCTGCAACGGACAGTACGTTCGCGAGCCCGAGCCTGCATCGCAACATGGCCACCGATCCGATGCTCGGCCCCCTGTTCGGTCGCATCACCCACGTGCCGCGCACGGTGCTGCTGCTGGTCACGTGGCTGAGCAATCGCATCAACCCCAGCGATCCGCGCATTTCGCCGGTCTACGGCGATCTATCCGGGCTCCCACCAGCCCTTATTCAGGCGAGTGAGACGGAGATGCTGATCGACGATGCGCGCCGCTATGCGAACAAAGCGCGCGCCGCGGGTTCCCCCGTAACGTTGCAGACGTGGGACGGCATGGTCCATGTATGGCATGCGTTCGTGCTCAGCCTGCCGGAGGCGCGCGAAGCGTTCGAGGAGATCGGCCAATTTTTCGAGCGTTGCGCACCGACTTTGGTAATGGAGCAGTTGAACGGCGGCGCCACACGATAGCCGGCGCGAATTCCGCCATCCGGGCGCCGAGCTGCCGTGACGGGCGAGATGAAAAAAGGGAATCTGCAGTCCCTGGTTCATTCGATTATCCTCTCAGGTACTGACACCTGCGCTAAGGGGTGCTCGGCTAGAAGCGTCCCGCCGTAGCAGGTAGACTCGCTCATATCAACGCGCGGAGACAGATATGTCCGACCTCGATGCCTTTCGCAAACAAACCCGCACATGGCTGCAGGCCAACTGTCCCGAAGGCGCGCGTGGCCCGGGTCAGATTGCCACCGGCAGTACCAAAATCAGGCTCGAACCCGATGTGGCACAGTGGCTGTCGCGCATGGCCGAACGCGGTTGGACCGCACCGACGTGGCCTGCGGAATACGGCGGCGGCGGTCTGGCACCGGCCGAGGCACGCGTCGTGCAAGACGAAATGGCGCGCATCCGCGCCCGACCACCGCTGATGGGCATGGGCCTGGCGATGATTGGTCCGACGTTGCTGGAATTCGGCACCGCCGACCAGAAGCAGCGTCACCTGCCGAAGATCGTGCGCGGTGAAGTGCAGTGGTGTCAGGGCTATTCGGAGCCCGGTGCCGGGTCAGACCTCGCGTCACTGCGCACCCGCGCGCAGGCCGACGGCGATCACTTCGTGATCAACGGGCAGAAGATCTGGACATCCGGCGGTATGACTGCCGATTGGATGTTCGCACTGGTGCGCACCGATCCCGATGCGCCGAAACACGATGGCATCAGTTTCGTGCTGTTCACGATGGAACAGCCCGGGGTCACGGTGCGTCCCATCCGTCTGATCAGCGGCAACTCCCCGTTCTGCGAAACGTTCCTCGACAACGTGATTGCCAGCAAAGCGGATCTGGTGGGGGAACTGAACAAGGGCTGGACGGTCGCCAAGCGGCTGTTGCAGTTCGAGCGCTCCGGAATTGGTGGATTGAGCGGCGGCCAACGCGGCAGCCTTGGGGGTGACCTCGTCGATGTCGCGCGCAAATATTTCGGTTCCGACAAGCACGGCCGAATCGACGACGTCGCCGCGCGTGAGCGCGTGCTGCAGTTCAACCTCGACAGCGCCGCGTTTCGCCTCACGGTCAAACGGGTTACCGAAGAAAACAAATCGAACCGCACACCCGGTGATGCAACGTCGATCTTCAAACTGGTTGGCGCGACATTGCAGCGCGACGGCGCAGATCTCAAGCGTGATCTGATGGGCACGCGCGGCGTCGGCTGGGACAGTGATTGGTTCGAACCCGACGAACTCGAAGCGACCCGCCAGTGGCTCTGGAGTCGCACCACCACAATCTACGGCGGCACCAACGAAGTACAACGCAATATCATTGCCAAACGCGTGCTCGGTCTGCCCGACTGAGCGTTCGGACGCATTGGTGAGCGGGCCAATCGAACACAGATGCTCGAGACGGAACCACGATGACTTCAGCAGACACCCTCAGCATCGATAAACAGGCGCTGCGCGCCAAATACGCGCAAGAGCGCGCTAAGCGCCTGCGCCCAGACGGCAACAGCCAGTACCTGGAGTTGCGGGGACAGTTGGCTCACTACCTGGACGATCCGTATACACCGCGCAGCGAGCGAGCGCCCCTCAACGACTACGTTACCGTGGCGTTCATCGGCGGTGGCTTCGCCGGGCTCGTCACCGGCGCACGGCTGGTGGAAGCGGGTATCACGGGCGTACGCATCATCGAGAAAGGCGGCGACTTCGGCGGCACCTGGTACTGGAATCGCTACCCCGGCGCACAGTGCGATACCGCAGCGATGGTGTACATGCCGTTGCTCGAAGAAACCAGGCACATGCCGACCGAGAAGTACACGCACGCGCCGGAGATCCTGGAACACTGCCAGCGCATCGGGAGACAGTTCCAGTTGTACGACAACGCGCTGTTTCACACACAGGTCACGGACCTCGAATGGGATGACGCGCGCTCGGTGTGGATCATCCGTACCAACCGCGACGACGAATTCACCGCCCGTTTCGTGGCGATGGGCACCGGTCCGCTGCACGTGCCCAAGCTGCCCGGAATATCGGGCATCGAGACGTTCAAAGGGCATTCGTTTCACACCAGCCGATGGGACTATGGCTACACAGGCGGCGATCCGCATGGCGAGCCGATGGTGGGCTTGATGGACAAGCGCGTCGCGATCATCGGCACCGGTGCCACCGCGGTGCAATGCGTGCCGCATCTGGCTCAGTCCTGTCGGGAACTCTATGTATTCCAGCGCACGCCATCCTCGGTGGACGTGCGCAGCAATCGCGCCATTGATCCCAAATGGTTCGATTCCATTGCCACCGAGGGATGGCAGGCACGCTGGCTGGAGAACTTCACCGCCAACCAGACCGGTGGTCACGCGGCCGAGGATCTGGTGATGGATGGTTGGACGGATCTATCGCGACGGATCCGCGAACGTATCTCGTCTCTGGCGCCAGATCAGATGACCCCACGCAACATGCTCGCAGCCTACGAGGATGCGGACTTCGAAAAGATGGAAGAAATCCGTCGTCGCGCAGACGCCATCGTGAAAGACGCCGATACGGCCGA
Source organism: uncultured Gammaproteobacteria bacterium (assembly GCA_963812255.1). Classification (GTDB taxonomy): domain Bacteria; phylum Pseudomonadota; class Gammaproteobacteria; order Pseudomonadales; family Azotimanducaceae; genus DATJGR01. Next base: position 20,697 of record CAWEUM010000006.1, read on the forward strand.
CAAGCTGAAGGCCTGGTACGGCCAACTCTGCAAACGTCCCTGCTTTCACGACGAATACCTGCAGGCGTTCAATACGCCGCGCACGCATCTGATCGATACCGATGGCAAAGGCGTCGAGGCGATCACAGAGAATGGAGTGATCGTGGCCGGGCACGAGTACCCAGTCGACTGCATCATCTATGCATCGGGCTTCGAGGTGGGCACGCCCTATGCCCGGCGCGCCGGCTACGACATGGTCGGCCGCGGCGGCCTGAAGCTCTCTGACTATTGGGCTGAGGGGATGCGTACCCTGCACGGCATCCACGTCCACGGCTTCCCGAATGCATTCATCGTACAGCCCACTCAGGGCGCGAACCTGATTTCCAACGTGCCCCACAACCTCACCGAGTCGGGCAGAACCATCGCGACGGTGATCAAGCATGCGCTGGATCAAGGGATCGGGGAGGTGGAGGTCACCGAAGCGGCGGAGCAGGCGTGGATTGATCTGCTGCTGACCGGCGGTGGCCGCATGATCGGCTCACCGGACTGCACACCCGGTTACTACAACAACGAAGGTCAGGATCCCGGACCAGCGGCGCGGCTACACGTAGGCCATCCCGGTGGCGCGATGGCCTTCTTCAAGCACATCGACGAGTGGCGCAGTTCAGGAACTTTCGAGGGGTTGGAGTTCAGATCCTGACCGAGTTCACTGGTAAAGCGGCGACGAATCCTTCATGAAGCGCAGCATCATGCGTTGCGTGACGATGAGTTGTCCCGATTCGTCGTGCGCGCTCGAGTCGAACCACATCGACTCGGTCTTAGGGCTCTCACTCAACGCGACCACCTGAGCCGATACCACGTAGGTCTGGTCCTGCAGAACAGGTCCGTTATGGTGCGCGACCTCGATCGCGCCAAACAGGCCGACGCCACCGGTCTTGCCGATCGCCGCGGTGACGCCGCGCATCGGTGGACCCCACAACAGTTCGACCAGCAGCGACGGCGGTGCGATGGCGCCGCCCCACGGCGATTCATCCGCATACCACGGTGACGGCGCGCTGATCAGCCCGGAATCCAACCGTTGCCGAAACTGCTTCGCGTCGACCGCCAGCGTGTATTCACCCAACGATTGTCCAATCTGAAGCGGCTTCAAGATGCGCAGCGAGGCAGGATCTGCGGGCTTCAGATCGCGGACCTTCAGCGCCGAGCGACTGTGGTCGTACATCGAAGCGGTACCGACCGACACCTGCATGCCATCGTCACGGAACATCGCAACGCCGATCTGGCTCTGCCGCGGCCGGGGCACCTCGTTCGTGACGCGAACGGACTCACCATCGACGGTCGCATTGATGAAATACAGTGACAGCGCGCCGCGCTCGAACCATGCCGCGCCGAACGTATCGAGGAGCGCGGACGCGTACTGGTCCATGTGGATGTTGCCGGCGACCGTGCCGCCACGAAAGCCCAACTTCGCCGCCGTCGCATCGTCATGGATGCTGCCCTGACCCGCGTCAGCGGACCAGTTTCGCGCGCGCCACAACGGATATTCGATCTGAGTTTGTTCACTCATATCCGTCCGTCCCTCAAAATTTCCAACTCAGATAGCCAATCAGCACCGCGAGACTGAAGAAGATCGAGATCACCCCGGCAAACACCTGCTTCTCCGCGCGCGTCCGTGAAGCGATGAACGCCCGAGTTTCGTCCGTACTCATGCGCTCCACCGCCAACGTGAGCCGGTAACGCGTGTTCGCATCGGGTCGTTTCGGCAGCATCGAGAACAGCTCCGGTGTCTCTCTCAGGCGGTCATAAACGTTCTGAAACGCCAACCCGGTGTGATCAGCCACCACGTTTGCCGTCAGCGCCTGCCTGGGATGTTCGCGAAACGCGTCGACCAACCTGTTCAACGTTTCGCCGCGACCGCAAAATCGCAAACGGGTCATTGGAACAGACGCAGGGCGGGCCATGGCAGTGATCTATCGGTTGCGGAGCGACTGGCGGTCGTGGAATCGACGGTACCGGGGAATAATGCCGTGCTTCGCGCAAATAGAACAGCCGTTCTGCAAGGGTACGACCCGAATCGGCCACGACCTTCACACCGCGCCGGCCCTCGCACGCCAATGCCGTCGAACCGGCCGCGTTCCGGGGCGTCCGACCTGTTCCCAGTAGCCCCACATCGAAGATTCGATTCGGAGGTGATAGATCGGGTCGTCGCGATCGAACGCGCCGAATCGTATTGCCTGATGAACGCGGCTGCACAGTTGCGAATCGTTGATGGGTTCGGCGCGGCCGGCGATGCGAAACTCTTCGTCGTCCGCGGCAAGAAACGCGTGCAGCACATAGCGCCCGTCGCGATCTAGATCGCGGCGCTTCGGTGTCGATGCGCCGACACTCAGATACACACCCCGCTCACAAAAGATCGGGCAAACCGGGGCCAGATGCAGGGCCTGATGAACCGTCGCAATGAACCCGATCGCGATACCGTCGTGCTGCGTCAACAGGCGGATACCCGCCGCCGCGAAGTCGGGCGCAGCGCGCTCGAATTCGGCCCAATCCATCACATTCCCGTTTTTCACAGACGTTCCCACGCGCGCAGCGTCGCCATCGCATCGAGCGTCCACCTGCCGCGCCACTCGACCATCGCCCCTTCGCTCGGTGGTTGGAAGCGGACCGGCCAGCCACCGTCGGCACATTGGCAGGCGATCAAATCGTCCAGATGGCGCTCGAGCAACGCATCGTGGAAAATTTCGCGCGCTGCATGGTCGGGTTGCGGAACGAAATGCAATGGCGTGACGCCGTAGCGGGTTACGGGTGTCTCGACTACGAAGAACGAAGCATCCTCCAGCGCAACGCGCAGCGTTCGTAGAAGCGTTGATCGAGGCTCGCCGTGCGGCAGCATCGAGGCAAACTGAACGGCGTACAGCAAGTGATGCGCTTCATTGATGTGCGCTGTCTCGAGATGGCGCAGACACTGTTGTCTGGCGTGATCGAGCCAGGGATGACGCACGCCGTGCCACTCGAGTAGCGCCACCGATCCCAGGGTTCGATCGAGAGTCGGTTCCGCACCGGTACCGACCTGCCAATGTCCGGCCGCCGGATAATCCAATGCGCCGCTGAGGTACGCGGGCAACGCGGCATCCGCGCGCGCGACGCTCGCGAGATAATCGGCGCAACCATGCGCGATGTCTGGACAACGCAGATTTGCCTGTTTCAGAAGCGTCAGACCCATTTCAGTGTGCAATGGCTGGCTGTGCGGCGTGCGCAGATCCGGTTCGAGCGCGTGCCCGAAGCCGCCGTCGGCATTGCTGTAGGCGCTCAACGCGGCGATCAACCCGTCCGCTGCCGCCCGGTCGAACACCACCTCGAACACCGCGCGGTCAATTCGCCTCGCGTTGGCGTAGATGAACTCGCGCGCTCTATCCTCTCTTCGCATGACTGGTTCTCTTTCAAGTTCCCGCCTATGCTCGCGCGTAAAGACGTCATCCAGTGTCATATATTCGATGCGTGCCGATCGGCTGATTGCCATGCTGCTGCGTCTGCAGACTCATGGTGGCACCACCGTCGCCGAATTGGCCACGCGCTTGGCGGTGTCCAAACGCACGGTGCTGCGAGACGTCGATGCGCTCTCCGGACTTGGCGTGCCCGTCTACACCGAACGTGGCCGCAGTGGCGGAATCCGCCTGCACGCAGGCTACACGACGCAGTTGAGCGCGCTGTCGCCGGTCGAAGCCGAAGCAATCGCGCTGGTGGGCGCGCCGTCGATCGTCGGCGGACTGGGCCTCGAAAGGCAATTGGCCACCGCGCTGCAGAAACTCACGGCGGCGGTGCCCGCGGCGCACCAGTTGCGCGCACAGCACGCCCGACACCGGCTGCTGTTCGACACAACGCCGTGGTTCGGCAACCCGGCAGCGCCTCCACTGCTCGATCAGTTGCGCACCGCTGTCTGGGCCGATCTGGTCTGCGATCTCGATTACGAGCGCGCCGACAAGGTCGCCAACAGCTATCGCGTAAAGCCGTACGCGCTCGTCGCCAAGGTCGACGTCTGGTACCTCGTCGGCGACACGCCGCGCGGAATGCGAGTGTTTCGACTGGCCCGAATCAGGCGCGTCGACGTGACCAACGCGTCGTTCAAGCGCACTGCATCATTCGATCTGGCCGACTTCTGGCAAGCCTGGTGCAAACGATTCGAATCCGATCTCGGGGCGCGCTACTACGTGGATCTGTGGCTGACCCCAACCGGAAAGCGGTTGGTGCTGGACCGGTTCGGCGCCTGGCATGCCGAAGCACTGGCCGCCTTCGACGATCGTGCCCAGCGCTGCCGCGTCAAACTCGACCTCGAGCGTGAAGATATTGCGGTCAATACACTGTTCGAACTCGGCCGCGAAGCCACGTTGATCAGACCGCGACGGCTTCGCCGCATACTGGAACGGCGCGCGCGCGATGTGCTGGACGCTGCGCACCTCGATAGATACGTCAGGCGGCGCTGAAATTCGACGTGATACCGCGCCAGCAATCGGTGTAGTGTTTCTGCAGGGTCGGCGCTTCCAGCGCATATCGGGTCGGCGCGATCACGTAGCGCGACTCGAACATGATCGCCAGCGTTCCGTCGATTCGCTCGGGCGCGAGTGGTTGCGTGGATCCGCGCTCGAACACCGCCGCTTCGGGGCCGTGGGGCGTCATCGAGTTGTGCAGACTCGCCCCGCCGGGTAGAAATCCAACCGGTTTCGCATCGTACACACCGCGAATGAGTCCCATGAATTCGCTCATGACGTTGCGGTGATACCACGGCGGCCGGAAGGTATGTTCGGCCACGCTCCATCGCGGCGGAAATATCACGAAGTCGACATTCGCGACCCCCCGCGTGGCCGAGGCCGACGTCAGTACGGTGAATATCGACGGATCTGGGTGATCGAAACTGACACTGTTGATGACATTGAAGCGCGCGAGGTCGTATTTGTACGGGGCCGAATTGCCGGTCCACGCGACGACGTCCAGCGGCGAATGGGTGAGCGGCTGCGCAAAGAAGCCGCCGCAGAACTTGGTGATCAATTCGAAGTGGCCGGCGCGGTCTTCGAACGCCGCGACGGGATAGAGGAAGTCGCGATCGTTCGCGAATCCGTTGGCACCGACCGGTCCCCGCTCGGGAAGCTCGAACGCGCTGCCGTAGTTCTCACAGACATAGCCGCGCGCATCATCGCCGTTCAACGCCACACTGAACACCAGCCCGCGCGGGATGACGGCGATTTCACCGGGCGAGACCCCCAACGCGCCGCATTCCGTCGCCAAGCTCAGTGCGCCACTCTGCGGCACGATCAGTAGTTCGCCGTCCACGCACGCAAAGAAACGCCCGGACATGGACCGGTTCGCCGCGTAAAGATGCACCGCTATCCCCACCTGCCCCCTCACGTCGCCGTTGGCGGCATAGGTGGTCAAACCGTCCACGAAGTCGGTGGGTCCATCCGGGATCGGTAGCGGATCCCAACGCAGCGGGTTCGGCGGTGGCGCTACTTCGCTGATGGGCCCACTGCGTGCGTGGGGCGCGACGTTCGGAGCGGGCACGAAGTCGCCGCGTGTCACCGACGGGCGAATGCGATACAGCCACGTGCGGCGGTTGGCGGCGCGCGGCGCGGTGAACGCAGTGGTACTGAGTTGCTCGGCGTAAAGTCCATGCGCGATGCGTTGCGGACTGAATTGACCCACCGGCAGCGTGCCCGCCAACGCTTCGCTCTGATGCTCGTTGCCGAATCCACAGAGATAGCCGCCGACCGCATCCGTCATGATCTGCTCCATTCGTCGGCCTGACAAAGCGCGACGCCACGCGTCAGTCCGGATCGAGTACCCCGCGCGCGATCTGATCGCGTTCGATCGATTCGAACAACGCCCGAAAATTGCCTTCGCCGAATCCCTCGTTGCCCTTGCGCTGAATGATCTCGAAAAAGATCGGCCCGATCACGTTGCGAGTGAAGATCTGCAGCAGCACGCCCTGCCCGCGCGCCGGCGACCCGTCGATCAGAATACGCCGCGCGCGCAGCGCGTCGACCGATTCCTGATGCCCTGAAACGCGCGCATCGATACCGTCGTAATAGGTATCCGGCGTGTCCTGCCACTCGACGCCGGCGGCCTTCAGCAGATCGACGCTGCGATAGATGTCGCTCGAGCCGAGCGCGATATGCTGGATGCCCTCGCCTTTGTAATCTTCGAGGAACTCTTCCACCTGGCTGCGCGCGTCCTGGCTTTCGTTCAGCGGAATCCGAATCTTGCCGCACGGGCTTGCCATCGCTTTCGACACGAGCCCCGTCTGCTGACCTTCGATGTCGAAACAGCGAACCTCGCGAAAGCCGAACAGCCGTTCGTAGAAGCTCGCCCACGTCGTCATGTTGCCGCGCTGCACGTTGTGCGTCAGATGATCTATGTACGTCAGCCCAGTGTCGCGGGTGCGCAATTGCTGCTGCCAGCCCGGCTCGAACATGAAGTCGATGTCGTAGATCGTGTCGTCCCCGTAACGGTCGACGAGATACAGACGGCTACCGCCGATGCCTTCGATGGCCGGAATGTTCAGCTCCATCGGGCCCGGATCGGTCGGGCACACCGTGGCGCCGCATCGCACAGCGTGGTCGAGCGCGCGGCGCGCGTCATTGACGCGAAACGCCATTGCACACGCGCACGGTCCGTGCTGCTTGGCAAACCGCTGCGCGAAACTGTCGGCCTCGGCATTGATGATGAAGTTGATATCGCCCTGCCGATGCAAGGTGACGTTTTTCGAACGATGCCGCGCGACCGCTGGAAAACCCATCCGGGCAAACAGTAACCGTAGCAGCTGCGGATCCGGCGCTGCGTATTCGACGAATTCAAAGCCGTCGGTACCCATCGGATTGTTCATCGAAGCCGTCACTCAACAAGCCTGAGCGCATCGTACCACCGCGGATGCATTCCATCGGTCGCGCAACATCGCGGCTGGTCTCAGCGAATGAGGCGCGCCAGCGCCGCATAGTCACCGTCGAAATGATGCGCGCCCGGCAGTTTCTTCAACGTCAGCGCCACCCGGGCCGCATCGATTTGAGTGCACAGCGAGTGGTCGCCCTCGTTGCCGCCGTAGATACACGTGATCCGGATGCCGGCGGGCATGTTGACAATTTCCGGCGCCACCGGTTGCGCGTGTTTCGAGACGCGCTGCAGCCAACCGCTCAGATGGAACTCGAAGTCGGTCGCACGCGACGGCGCCATCAGCACCACCGAGCGAATGTTCTGCTGCTCGGCGGACGGCATTCGATTCACGATCGCAGGCAACACGCTGGCGCCCATCGAATAACCGGCGAGGATGACATCGCGCGTGTGCCAGGCGGCTGCGTAGTAGCGCATGATGGCGGTGAGGTCATCGCTGGCGCGTTGCGGCGTTTTGGCCCGCCAGAAGTACTTCAGCATGTTCCAACCGACAACCGGATAGCCGTCGGCGTTCAGCTCGTCGGTCACCTTCTCGGTCAACGTCGACCAGCCGCCATCACCGGACAACATCACGACCAGCGTGCGGGCATTCGAATCGATGGGACGCATGATCAACGGCAGCCCGGCCACCGGCGAGCGAACAGTCGGCGCGGTGGCCCCGGTAGCGGTGCAGTGCGCTGATGCCAGCGGCAGCACCGTCAGTAACATCCGCAGCACCCAGCGCCGCGACGACGGCGCACGAGGCGTGTATTCTGCGCACCTCTCAAGCGCCCCACGTTGCGCCGACCCGTAGCAATTGACTGACGTTCGCACTCTGCAGAGCTGGTCGTACCTGTTGCGGACCTTCATTGGCCCCGCGGCAACCGTAGTCATTTTCATCATGGCGATGCTAGTGCTTCGCCACAGCATCGACCACATCGCACTCAACGATGTATTGCGTCACTGGCGAGGACTGAACCGCGCGTCGATTCTGCTCGCGGTCGGACTGACCATCGTCAATTACGCATTGCTGACGCTGCACGACGTGCTGGCGCTGCGATACCTTGGCCTGACATTGCCGTACTCGCGCGTCGCGCCCATTTCCTTCTCTGCCTTTGCGATCGGCCACAACCTCGGTGTTCCGTCGCTGTCCGGCGGCTCGATCCGGTACCGCGCCTATTCGATGGCCGGGCTGTCGACGGTGCAAATCGCCACGGTCGTCGGTTTCGTCTCGATCACCTTCGGCATCGGCGCATCGCTGCTCGTGGGTCTGTCGCTGAGCGTCGCGCCGGATTCGACGCTTGCGGTGCTCGGCCTGCCGGATTCGATCCTGCGCGTGATTGGGGGCGCCCTCATCGCCGTACCGTTGCTGTACTTGCTGTGGACGCGCCTCTCGCGGGAACCGATACAGATTCGAAGCTGGACGCTGACATCGCCTACGCCCGCGCTGGCCGCCACACAACTGCTGCTCTCGGTGTTTGATCTATCGCTGCTCGCGACGATTCTGTACGTGCTCATTCCGCCGCAGCTCGGGATCGAATACTTCCCGCTGCTCGGCGCGTTTCTGCTGGCAATCGGTGCGGGTGCGTTGAGCAACGTGCCGGGCGGCCTCGGAGTATTCGAATCGGTGTTGCTGCTGTTGCTGCACACCCGCGAGACCGCAACGTTGCTTGGCGCGGTGCTTGCGTTTCGACTCATCTACTACGTTGTCCCGCTGACGGTGGCATTGGTGATGATTGCTACCCAGGCACTCGCCACACACGGCGATCGATTGCGCCGGGTCACTCGCATCGGCGGCGGCTGGCTACGTGGTCTGGCGCCTCAAGCGGCGGGGATGGTGGTATTTCTCAGCGGCGCCGCGCTGATTCTCGGCGGTTCGATTCCCATCGCCGCCAAGCGTCTCGAGTTTCTCACCGAACTGGTGCCGCTGGCCGTTCTGGAGTTGTCGCACAGCGTCAGCAGCGCGATCGGGGTCGCGTTGCTGATCGTATCGCGCGGCCTGTTCCGACGTTTGCGCGGCGCATACCAGGCGACGATCGTGCTGATGCTGATTGCGTTCGCGCTGTCGTTCGTCAAGGGAATGACGATGCAATACGGCGCGATCGTCGCCCTTGCCGCGACCGTGCTGTGGCTCGCGCGCGGTGAGTTCTATCGCGGCGCAAAACTGTTCGATCAGACGTTCACGACCGGTTGGATGCTGAGTTTCGGCATGGTGATTGCCGGCGCCGTGATTCTCGGATTGTTCGCGTACCGGCATGTCGAATACTCGAATTCGCTGTGGTGGCAGTTCGAATTCAATGCCGGCGCGCCTCGGATGCTGCGAGCGAGTCTCCTTGCTGCGGTCATACTGACGGTGTTCGGACTCGCGCGGCTGCTGCGGCCGACACCGCGCGACCTGCCGGTCCCCAGCGAGACTGATATGGCGCGCGTCAAGCAGATCGTGGCAGCTTCCACGCGCACGATCGCGAACGTGGCGTTGCTCGGCGACAAGCGCTTCCTGTTTCATCCGGCGGGCGACGCCTTCATCATGTTTCAGGTATCGGGCCGCAGCTGGATTGCGTTGTCCGGGCCGATCGGCAATCCCGAACACCACGAAGAACTCGCGTGGCAGTTTCGTGAAGCGACCGACCGGCACGATGCGCGCTGCGTGTTCTACCATGTCTCCGACGCCCAACTGCCGTTGTATGTCGACCTCGGACTGTCGCTCGTGAAGCTTGGTGAAGAAGCGCGCGTCCGTCTGGAGGCATTCGACATCGACACCAGCGAGCGTGCCGAGATGCGCCACGCGCGCAATCGCGCAAAACGCGACGGCGCCCACTTCGAGATAATTCCCGCCGCCTGCGTGGCATCAGTGATGGACGAACTCAGGTCAGTGTCCGACGCATGGCTCGCCGACAAGAACGTTCACGAGAAGGGCTTTTCGCTCGGTGCGTTCATCCCGAGCTATATCGCCAACTTCGATTGCGCGGTCGTGCGCGTGCAGGATGCGATCGTCGCGTTTGCGACGATCTGGCAGAGTGCGGGTTACGAGGAGCTGACGGTCGACCTGATGCGCTTCAGCGACAAGGCGCCCAAAGGGGTGATGGATTTTCTGTTCACCGAGATCTTGCTGTTCGCCAAGTCGCGCGGCTACCGGTGGTTCAGTCTCGGCATGGCGCCGTTGTCCGGCCTCGGCCAGCACCCGCTCGCCACGCAATGGCAAAAGCTCGGCAATCTGCTGTTTCGATTCGGCGACAACTTCTACAACTTCGAGGGCCTGCGCCGCTACAAATCGAAATTCCTGCCGGAGTGGGAGCCACGCTACCTGGCCAGTCCAGGCGGGTTCGGCTTGACCGCGGTCCTGATCGACACCACCGTGCTGATCTCCGGCGGCGTGCGAGAGGTCTTCACGAAATGACGCTCGAAGCCGTCGCGCGCCGTGGCCAGCATTTCGTCTTACAATGGCGCCGGCCGGGGGAAGTTCATGGGGGATGAATGACAACGGTACAGGACATTCTCGATCGCAAGGGCGCGTCCGTCTGGTGGATCGACCCGCTCGAACCGGTCGATGCGGCCGCCAGAATGATGCACGACCGCAAGGTCGGGGCGCTGCTCGTGCAGATCGACGAGTACATCGTCGGAATCGTGTCTGAGCGTGACTACATCAAGGTCATTCTCGGGCACGCACCGCCGCACAAGACGAAGGTCTCCGAAATCATGACCCGCAACGTCATCAGCGTCACGCGTACCGACTCCACCGATCACTGCATTGCGTTGATGAAGGCACACCACATCCGGCACCTGCCGGTGGTCGAGGACGGCAAAGCGCTCGGCGTGATCTCCGTACGCGACCTGCTATTCGGCATGGCGGCCGCGCGCGACTCTTGATTCGCAAGCGTATCTCGCTGAGTGTTCCCGCGCTGCTGGTGATGATCCTGGCGGTCGGCCTGGTTGGCGCCGTGGCGTGGCCAGAGGCAAAAAGAATTCTTCCAGCAACCTGAATCAACGCGATCAAGGGCAACCCGGTCAGGCAGAACGCGTCGCCAAGCGCCAGATGTCGCGATGGCCCGGTACCTTCGATGGCGTATCGCGCCGATTTGGCATCAAGGACCTGTTCGCCATCGCAAGGTGACGGGCGCTACGACTTGTACGCTTCGTATCTTTACTGGCAGAAAGCGAACGCCTGCGCGACGGCGCGTGTCCAGCGCGTTCCGATCGCGGCGACACCTGATGGCGCGTTCGCTGCAACGGACGCCTGGCAACCAAGTATTCGAATCCTCGCCGTGCGTGGCCCTCGACCGGCACGACACGCCGATCATGGCCGAGGAGACCGGTCGGTGTATGGCTCAGATTGACGACGATCACTGGCTGCTTCCAGTCGGCGATCTTGGCCACACCGGCATCGTGTCGGGTCAACCGCTGTCGCATCAGGATGACAATACGTACGTAAGATCATCCTCATCGACTTGCAGACGCTGCAGTGTGGCGGATGTACCCAAAGGGCGACCGCAATCCGCAGGGATTGGCGCGCGCGCCGGACGGACGCCTCTATGCCACCGAGCACGGTCCCACGGCGGCGACGAACTCAACCGGATCGTGGACGGGCCCATTTACGGCTGGCCCTTCGCCAGCTATGGGCGCACCTGCGGGGACGTGAACGGCTGTACCGATGAGGACCTGCGCAATCCGTTGAACCAGCACCTGGGTCCCATGACGGTTGGGTTTCTGCAGGACCTACACGACTAGGGGGGCCGGGCGCCGCTAGTGCGTCGATAGCAGCTGGCCAAAGCGCGCCACTTTGTTTCGTACCCGCTTGACGAGGCGATCGCGCCGCGAGATCTCGTAACGCGTCCGAATTTCGCGGGCATCCGGGCTGGTGAGATCGTAGCCATGCGTTTCGCCCAGTGCGACCACGGCGGCATGCTGACCCGTGGTCCCGACATCAATGGGCTGCGCCGTGCGCAGATGGTATTCGTCGACCTGCTCCGCAACGAACTCGCCCCAGCCGTCCCGATATGGAACACCGAGAAACTTCGCGAGCTTTGCGCGTGCGGAGCGACGCGCCACCAGATCCTCGAACCGTGTGCAGTGAAACGGTGTCTCTTCAAATCGCGCGTTGATTTCCTCCGCGAACAAATGCACTTCGGACCAATAGAAGAGCGCCTTTTCGTACGGACTCATCGAATCCCAACGATCGAGATAGTTCTTCTGCAGCACGCCGGCATCGGTCGGTTCGAGTTCGATGTCTTGCGGCAGCGTGTCTCCGCGTGTGCCCTGATACCATCGATGCGTCACGGACGAAGCCGCAACGCGCACCGGATGTCGCACCAGTTGCACAAGGCGCAAACTGCTTCCGAACTCCGACAACAACAACGGTGCCAACGCAAAGCAGGGGAACCCAACCTCGACATAAGACTTCGTTTGCAGGACCTGATGGATCCTGTCGAAGTGCGAGGCAATTTCCGGGCGCGCTCGCAGCTCATCCAGCCGATCGTCTGCACGCAGGTATTGCTTCGGGCGGTACGCATAATCCAACGGTTCGTGCGCAACCTCCATCACATCGGAATAGGTTCGGGAGAGCGCGGCCGCGAGCCATTGAGTGCCGGCCCGCGCGGTGGTGATGAAGAACGTAGCGCCGTGGGTCATCTTCGTTCTCATACAATGACAAATGGCGCGTCCGGAGCGATTCGAACGCCCGACCCCCAAGTTCGTAGCCTGGTGCTCTATCCAACTGAGCTACGGACGCACGACGCCCGTATTATCTGGAAGGTGCTCGAGCCCGTCAAGGAAACGGACGGATACGACTATGCGAGGTCGTCAGACGCGCTCGATGAACTCTCCGCGAGACGCCAGATAACCATCGAGTTCGGCGAAATTTTCGATCAGGTCTTCATAACGCCGATCGACAATTCTTTTCAGACCGATGTGCCCTGGAACGAACGGCGTGAGATTCAGAAATCTCGCCAGCCTATCTGCCGTCTTCAACCAGTCTGCTTCACGCTCCAAGTCGTCCTCATAACACACTTCGATGTGCTCAATCGGTCTGATCAGGTCGTTTTCTCTCATGCGCCAACGCGTGCGCGTGTCGAGCTCACGCCGCAACTGTGGCACCGAGATGCAAACGCGAATGTCGCGGGCGACTTCACCGTCTCGTCGATGCCAGCATTGGGTTTCTTGTGCGATGAGGCTGGACAATGCCTGATGCACGATGTTCCGCCGGTAGATGTGGATGAACCTCCAACCGGCCAGCGCCAACGCCCTCATCACGTAGCGAGCTCTCGGAAGATGGTAGAAAAGCAGTTTGAACCCGTACGTGTAACCGGTGGCACGTTGTCGCCTGTAGCCTAGATACGGGAATGGGAAGACTTTGAAGACCTTCAACAGCGAATCGTTCGACAACTGCGTCGCCTTGTCGTTGAACAGTTCCCCATCGCAATGCACGTACGGATGCGTGTTCAGCAGTTCCACGAGCAACGTGCTTCCGGATCTCGATTGTCCGTAGATGACAAACTTCGCCGGTTTCATCGGCGCAACCGCGCTTCGTTGCCTCGCGCCATCAACCTCCACGCCGGAATCACCACGTAGTCGTGTAACGGCACGACAATCCGATAAGCGGGGTGAAGCCATTTCGGCAACGGGACGCGCCGCATGTGTAGCACCGACGCCGTCGTGGTCGTACGCCAGAGATATCGCCAACGATCGCGCGCCCGCTCGCGTTGGCGGAACAACATCGGTGAAAAGATGCTCGGCGAATCCGCGAGAAGACGCCGGGCAACCGGACCTGCCGCCAACGATCCAACAACGTCTCGCGCCAGACGTACGACCGTTGTCGTCGCACGAACCTGCCTGTCTAAATCGGGCGGCAGCGTTGTGCCGAGCAGCTCACATGCTAGAAGCAGTCCAATGTGCAGGATCCGCACCGTGCCCGTTGCGCGCGCCATCTCGATGACGGGATGCCAATCGAGCCGAGGGTGGCTGCGCAAACATTCGGCAACATCGCATACCATCTGCAAACGCTGCCAACGGCCCTTCGCACCCACCAGGCAGTACACCAATACGGCGTCCTCGGGCGCGAGTACCCGGAGGCTTGTCCCGCTCATGTTCCAGGCCTGCGCGCGTTGCCAGAACCCTTCGTAGTCAGTCTCGAAAGGATATCGCCTTCCGGCAAGAGACCAGTGTGGCTCCAGCGAGAACTCGCCACGTAGAAGGACGAATTCCTTGTATTCGGCGATGAAGTGCTGCAGCTGTTCGGGCGTGAACTCACCCGACAGGGCATAACCGTCCGCTTCCAACAAATCCACCACCGCGGCGATGTCCCGGCGGCGAACCAGAAAGTCGAGATCGTTGAAATTACGCAGTGCAACCGAGCCATAGTACTGCCCCGCCGCGGCCGCGCCCTTGTAGTTGATGATCTGAATCGAGTTCGCCTCGAACAGTTCGAACAACCTGACCAGTTCGGTCGCGAACGACTCACTCTTCCACGCCGTGATGCGTGAACGTACTCGGATGGTTTCGCGAATCTTCGTCGGAACCGGCGCAGCGTCCGCGGCATCGATTCGGCTCAGGTTTCGATGCACCAACGGCGCCACATAGTTGCGTTCGAGCAGGGACAGGAATTTGGGCCAGTCCAATCCGACCCGCAGCAACGCGCTCAACCGACGCAGCTCCGATTCGTCCGGCGAAACGCGCGCGCTGAGGCACATCAATTCGAACTCGGGCCCCGCCAGGCCGATCAGCTCATTGCGCGTCGTAGTCAAACAACACCACCCGCATTGGACGAACGATCGGCTTCGTGATCGGCCACTCGTATGCGCCGAGCACGACGCAGCACGAAGCGGATCGCAACCTTCAACGCGCGCTTGACGTAGTAGTACGGCAACATCCAGCCCCGCATCGCATTGTCCTGCCACATCACATACACCAACGACGGCATAGCGCCGAATTTCAGGAAGCCGCATATTGTTTGGAGGTGACCGTGCGTCCATCGCAACGCGACGCGCGGCGACCTCGCGCTGTGCAGCATCGAGGCATAGATCCCTTCCACTGCAACACGATCCAAACGCTTGCTGCGCGCAGCAAGCTCATTCAGCGCCTGAGCCGATACGTCCGCCGCCAGTGATTGCGCGATCCAGCCCCATGCGACGAACAGCGGCAGCGCCAGTCGCGCGCGCGTCGCGGTTCGCACTGCCACTTCCCAGTCAAACTCGCGTCCATGCCCGATCAGATAGTACGCATCACATATCCAGCGCAGGTTCGCACGACTGCGCGAGTACAGCGCGTGACCGCAGACGTGTACCAGACCGTCCTCGGGCGATAGTACCCGCATGTGCGCCCCACCGACCTGCACCGCACGCGCACGGCCACCGAGTTCTTCGAACGGCAGGTCGAAATGCGGCAGGTAGAACGGCTTCGAGTGAAGGCCGATCGCGAGACCGGTGCCATGACGGAAGATGCGGTGCTGGGCGGCGCCGGCGAGCATCGGCTCGCCCGTGCATCGCAGACCCAGCAAGGCAGCCTCTGCCGCCGGCATCGCGGCGGCATCGACCCACAGATCGATTGCGTGGTTGTGTCGCCACGATGGTTGTGGATACGCGCCGATCGACACCGCCCCGCCTTTCAGCAGAATACTGGAAACACCGGCGGCATCGAGCGCAGCCAAAGTACCGGCGAGGATCTCCAGATAGATCCGGCCGCGCAATTCTTCGCGCACCGAGGCGACGCGCGCATACGTGTGAAACGCCTTGCCCGCATCGATCCCATTGACAGCCAATCGAGACTCGACAAACGGCAACAGACCCTTCAGACCGGTCCCATTGGATTCGAAATAGCGCTTCGCGTCGCCGACGACAGCGACGAAGTCTTTCCATGCGCGCGACGCCGCGTCCGGCTCGCGCAAACAGGCAGCCAACAACAACGCCTCCGCGCGCGACGGCATCGCGTGTTGCAGCGCCGCTGCGTAGGCTCGTGTTCGCGACTGTGTGAACCCGCGCGGGGCAGTCATGCGCGTCGCATACCACGCCGTGCAATCCGCGCGCGCGCGATCGCGATCAGCTCGAACTCACCGCCGGAATTGCGATCGCGGCTCATGTTGGCGTCGTGAATGCGACGATCCACCAGCACATCCTGCAACGCCTGCACCGCGTAACCTGCGTCGGTCGCTCGCAGTACGAATTCGTGAAGATCGCGGTGTTTCAGAGATGGATCGAGCAACCCAATCGCTTCGAACAACGCGCGGCGCGCCATGAACGTCGATCCCAGATTCGGCTGATCGGCGATCAGCGTGGTCGCATCCGTTGAGTCGCGCTCCGCGCCCAAGTCGGCGCTCCAGAAGTTGTGCATATAGGCCGTGCAGATCGCCAGGTCGGCGCGCGCGTCGAAGTACTTCATCTGAATCGCCAGCTTTTCGGCGCGCCAGATATCGTCCGAATCGAGAAAAGCGATAACCGCCCCCGCGGCGCGCTGGACGCCTGCGTTGCGGGCGCTGGAGGGTCCGGTGTTGCACTGATGAACATAACTGACCCGTGGCACATAGGATTCCGCCACAGTTCGAGTTGCATCGGTCGAACCGTCATCGACTACGATGATTTCGACCCGATCGTAGGTCTGCGCCAAAACCGAGTCGATCGCCTCAGCCAGGAAACGCTCCCCGTTGAAGACCGGGATCACGCAGCTCACGAGCGTGTTGTTTTGCATCGCTCCACTTTGCCAAGCCGTTATCCGGAAGACGAGTGGTTCTTGTAAGACCTTGGTAATCGGGCAGTTTCGTCACCCGTGTTTGTGCGAGACTCAGCTTCCGATCGATTCATTGAACGTCATGGCCACTCCGGCAGTCGATACGCATCGTCAGATATTGCCGACCGATGAGGTACCGTTTGGCGATCTGGGAAATGACTTCGAGCGCGCCATACGAGCTCACGGCGGGCGCCAATTCGAGCTGCGAATCGCCGATTTTGACGTCTGTATTCGCGTCGTCGGCTCCGAGTGGGCAGACGCAGTCGCCGCCGCTATGGGCCACCTGCAACGCCGCGGCTCGGGTGGGTTTCAACCCGAACTCGCAATCGATGTGTGGGATATCGGCGCAACCGGCATCGCCGTATCGAAACGCGCTACGCGCGATCCGTCCGCACCACCGATTCTGATGAGGGGCTCCCAGGACGGGCGCTTCGTGGGCGAGGAGCGACACCACGGCATGACCTGGCTGGATCGGCGCGGCAATCGCATCATCGGTTTCACCCAGTGCGCCACTCGTCTCAATCTGGATGAACGCGCAAGACCGTTCCACAAGATGCTCTCGGCATGGCTAGAAGACCGCGGCGTGCAGTTCGTTCACTCCGGCCTGATTCGCCATGCGGGCCGCGGTATCCTGTTCGTCGGCAATGGCGGTGCCGGCAAATCCACTTCATCGATCGCATGCCTGCGCGCTGGCATGGGCTACCTCGGCGACGACTTCATCGGCTTGGGCGTGAAGGACGATTGCTTCGTGGGCTATGGCTTCTATGCCTCCTGTCTGCTCAACGTCCACCACATCGAGCGGTTTCCGGATCTGAAGCCGCTCGGACACGCGCCGAACCACAGCTACGAAGAGAAGTGTGTACTGTATCTGACTGACGCATTTGCACACTGCCTGCGTGAGCGCAGCACAATCGACGCGCTGGTATTGCCGAAGGTCGTCGATTCGGAAACAACGTCGTTCCGCAGGGCGACACCGGTGGAAACGTTGAAAGCCATCGCGCCGACATCTGTGATGATGCTGCCGCGGCCTAATCGCGCCGCCTTCGAACGCCTGGTACAGCTCGTACAGACCACTCCCGGTTACTGGCTCGAACTCGGCCGCCGTGTCGATCTGATTCCAGACGCGGTTTGCGCGCTGGCGCAAAGTCTGCCGGTTCCCCAGCCACAACCACCCGAACTCACACGCAGAAATCAAGAATGAGGATCTGACATGCTCGCACTATCGAACGTCATCACCGCAAACCAACAACATGTGGCCGCGAAAGTCATGGACGGTGAGGCGATCCTGATCAACCTCACGACTGGGGCGTACTACAGCATACCGTCCACCGGTGGCTTCATCTGGTCTGTAGTCGAAACCGACATCTCGCTCGACGAAGTCGTGCGCGCCGTGCTTCTGCACTACGACGTTGAACGCGAACAGGCCGAAACGGACGTTCTGCGTTTGTGCACGGAACTGCACGACGAAGGACTGGTGATCGTATCCGATTCAGCAGTCACCGAACCGACGCTTCCGCCGGCACCCGTTACACGCCAGCCGTACCTGCCACCGACGTTGGAGAAATTCACCGACATGGCCGAAATGTTTGCACTCGATCCACCGCTGCCGGGGCTCGCCACCGCGGCGCGCGGCCAGTAAATTTATCGCTGACAATTGAACAATGGCGTGATCCAGCAATGATGTCGACGATGCGCGCCAGGATCAGCTGCATCATTCCAGTCTACAACGCCGCGCCGTATCTGGCCGAGGCATTGGATTGCGTACTTGCGCAGACCGTGCCGATCGACGAGATCATCCTCGTCGACGACGGCTCGACCGACGGTTCGCGCGAGGTAGCGGCCCGCTATTCCAAGCATGCATCGCTCGTAAGTCAGGAGAATCTTGGCCCGGCCGCCGCGCGGAATCACGGACTTCGCCTGGCAAGCGGCGACCTGATCACCTTCCTCGACGCGGACGACGTTTGGGCCGTGGAAAAGACCGAACGTCAGCTCGCCGCCTTTAACGATCAACCGGAATTGGCCATCTGCATGACGCATGTGCAGAACTTCTGGGCGCCGGAATTTCAGCCCACATCGAGGCCGGATCGAAAGTTCACCGAGGCACAGCCGGGCTACGTGTGCCAATGCCTGATGGCTCGACGCGAGGTATTCGATCGCGTGGGCCTCTTCGATGAATCGCTTCGCGTCAGCGAGGACACCGACTGGTTCGGACGCGCCGAGCGCGCAGGCGTCGCCAAACAGATCCTCACCGACGTGCTGGTGCGCCGGCGCCTGCACGGCAGCAATACCAGCTACGCGCTGTACAGTTCCGATAAGGCGCGTAACGACATCCTCGAAGTGGCCATGCGCAACCTGCGCGCAAAGCGCGGTACTCCCAAGAGCTGAAACCTCGGTAGCGCGGCGGGTGTTCCGTGCCATTGACAAGTATGCCGATCTCACCCGTAATCCGCCCCTTACTCCGCAACGCGTGCCGCTATGTTCAAATCGATTCTTGGTGTCATCTTCCTCGGACTGTTCAGCGCAACGGCTCTGGCGGCCGATGAATACGACGAAGCAATCAACGTATTCAAGGCGGCTGGAGAAAGCGGCGATTTCTTCAAAGACGCCTACGGCTATGCGGTATTTCCGACGATCGGCAAGGGTGGAATCGGATTGGGCGCTGCGCACGGGTCGGGTCGTGTGTACGCTCAAGGCAAAGAAACGGGCACCACCACGATGAACCAGGTAACCGTCGGATTTCAGCTTGGTGGTCAGGCATTCAGTCAGATCATCTTCCTGAAGGACAAGCGCGCGTTCGATGATTTCACGAGCGGAAATTTCGAATTCGGCGCACAAGTCGCCGCCGTTGCAATCACCGCGGCGGCATCAGCCGGAACCAGTACGACGGGTTCATCGGCGGGTGCAAGCGGCGGAAGCAAGAATGCGACGACTGTAGGCAACGGCTACCACAAAGGCATGGCGATATTCACGGTTGCCAAGGGCGGGCTGATGTACGAAGCCACCGTCGGCGGTCAGAAATTCAGCTACAAGCCGCTCTGAGCCACTGCTCGAGAGCTGCGCCCTATTCGGGTAGATCTTTGTCTGCCGGCCTTGCAGGCGGCGGCCACGGAAAGTCTTCCGGAACATTCAAGGACTGGTGCACAAACGCGTTCCACTCCTCCGTGGCCGCGTTCGCAGCGGCTCGGTGTCGGTCTGCGGCTTCGTTATTCTGTTGGATGAACGCGCTCATGCAGGCACGATACGCATCCACCCGATCGACGAACCGATTCCAGACGGCGGCGTCGTTCTTGTCTGCCGGACGGGTCGGTTGCAGACATGCATGAGTGGGCTGTTGGTCGTGGGCAAACGCCAGCCCTGGAAGCAGCGCGGCGAAGACGATCAAGCGGGATGTAGCCACAAGGCAAGGCATGCTGCTCTCCACGAACGACATATCGGCGTCAACTTCGGAGACGACGCCGATTGTCGCGCCAAAGGATACCAAGGTGTCGATCACACGGGAGTGAGTGTGCCCTTCGCACCCGCCTCGACCCGCGGAGAGGAAGGGATTGATTCGGGCCCTTCGGGCGACAGCGTCCAAACTCGCTCCCCGAAACCTGGAAACCCCTCTCAAATCAGAACGAACACAAGGTCGCGGTCGTCAGCCGCCATCGTACTCGATCGATGCCGAAGCCACCCTCGTCCACGTTGCTGAGCGGCTGCCCCACCCACGGCATACCCGCCACGAACTCGCTGACGAACTGATATGTTGCGTCGCTGCGCCGGACCTGGCTGTCGGCGAAGTCCCACTCGAAGTAGGTGCACAGATAGGTTCCGCCCATCGACGGCGGCCACGTACCGAGTACCGGCATGCGGAAGATGGTCTTCAACGCAGCAAAGTTCGCCAGGTTCTCCATCGCGGCGGCATCGGACATCCAGGCGCTCTTCGCCCTGACGTCGGCGGTGAATTTTGTCGCTGTCTGCGTGACCTTTACGGCATAAACAGGTGGTGGCGTTGCGAAATCCTGCCATTCGAAGTTCGCAAATTCTTTGCGATAGCCATAATTGACGTTGCCCGCGTCGACCCCCCACTGCCAGTCGAGGTACATGCGCACCACGTAGTTGTGCCATTTATCGCTTCCGCCTTTCTTCTGTACGAACGGAATCAACAGCATCATCTCGTTGTAAGGCTCGCCTGCAGGTACGTTGCCATCATCGAAGAAATGCCACGTCAATTCGGTTTGCCGACCGAACAATACGATGACCGGATGCTCGAGGGGATGGCTGCTGATGTTGTCAGCGAGCTTCAGGTCGGCCGGCAAGATGCTCTCGACCGCTGAGCGGGACAGATTGGTGAACATCGCGTCACCGATGAAGCGCGTCTGTCCACCCCACGTCACGGCATGCCGTTGTGGATAGTACGAGCCGCGAAAATCCGCCGGCCCCAAGAAATCCGGCGTCGACGGTCCGGTCAGGATGCCACCGCGTAGACAGCAGCCCGCGACGAGGCACACGCAAATCCCGACGAGAAGCGGCCATCGCAGCGTCATCATGGCGTGCCACCGGAGTCCTTTGCCGAGCAGGATGGCCACGGCGGCGTGCACCTGTCAATCCCGCGGCCGCGACGCAGTATTCCGGTTACATTGTCGCCGTGGGCGGCGCCCCCGGTGAGTTTAGCTTGACCGCGAGTTTGCCTAGATTGACACAGAAACGTTACCGTACCGGACGTCCAGTCCGACCGACTGACAGCTCACGGCACGGAGGCCCGTTGGAAAAGGGGATCCTTATGGCCACCAACCGCATCAGCCGCCCGAAGGCGGACCGCCCGCGACCTCGTCGCAATAGCGCCGACCGGGACGAAGAGGACGAAGACCCGGACTTCATTCAGGAGAGCGTGCGCAACGCCTATAGAGTCGTTGAACCGTGGATGAAGCAGGGCCAGCGCGTCGCGCGACAGTTGAGCCGCGCGGCCTACGGCCCGCTG
Source organism: uncultured Gammaproteobacteria bacterium (assembly GCA_963812255.1). Lineage (GTDB taxonomy): Bacteria > Pseudomonadota > Gammaproteobacteria > Pseudomonadales > Azotimanducaceae > DATJGR01. The sequence continues at coordinate 42,262 of CAWEUM010000006.1, forward strand.
AACAACCTGCCCGATGGCGCACGGGACATCCAGGGCCGCTGGCTGCAGGCATCGGGAGAGATGGTCGCGACCTGGTTTGACATGCTGGGCATGGCGAGCCAGTGGATGACGCCGAATGGAGACGCGGCCGATGATCGACGCGACCGCAGCCACGTTGCGTCCATCACCTACGATATTTCGAGCCATCTGCCGATCCGCGTCCGGACGCGCTTCACCGCACGCGCGGCCCAGGTCGCCCTGAAGGCGCCGCGATTCAAGAAACGCGACGGTATCCGCGTGCAATTCCGCACCAATGCGGAGGGCCGTCTGGCCGTGCGTGTCACAGTGCGCGAGGACCTGCCGCCTGGCAAACACACCAGCGCCATCATCGACGCTTACAGCGGTGAAACGGTCGGACGCATCCGCATCGTACTGGGCTGACGGCGTGCGCCGCGGTCCGATGCCTTCCGTCGTCAACAGCGTGCTGCATGAGTACGGCGAGCTCACACGTACAGCGCTCGAGCAGTACTTACCAAACAGAGAGCCGCGGCGCTACCTGTACGACCTGGTTGCCGACTATCCCCGCCGCGGCGGCAAGATGATGCGACCAAGCATCTGTATCGCCACTACGAAATCGTTGGGCGGCTCGGCGGAGGACGCGCTGCTATGCGCGGTATCTTTGGAACTGCTGCACAACGCGTTGCTGATCCACGACGACATCGAAGACGAGAGTGAAGAACGTCGAGGCAAACCGACGCTGCATGAGACGCACGGCGTGCCGATCGCGATCAACGTCGGTGATACGTTGACACTGTTGAGCCTCCGACCGCTGTTCGACAACCAACGCAACCTAGGCGCCAATCTAACGTTCCAGCTCATCGAAGAAGCCGAAACGGTGGCTGTCGAGTCTGCCGAAGGCCAGGCCATCGAACTGGGCTGGCGGCACGACAACGTGGTCGACGTCACCGAGTCCGACTACCTGCATATGGTGTTGAAAAAGACCTGCTGGCTGGCAACGATCTATCCGCTACGGGTCGGCGCGTTGATCGGCGGCCGTGGTCGCGTGACCCTCGACCGCTTCACACGCTTTGGGTTCTTCCTCGGCGCGGCGTTCCAGATCCAGGACGATCTTTTGAACCTGGTCGCGGACGCAAGCTATGGAAAAGAACGCAACGGTGATCTGTGGGAAGGGAAACGCACGTTGATGCTGATACATCTGCTCAATGCCTGCACCACTGACGAGCACGCGCGGATCGGCGACATTCTCCGTCAGAGTAGACGGTCGATGCAGCCGGCAGACATCGATTGGCTGCGCGCAAGCATGGAGCGCTACGGCAGCATCGACTATGCGCGCCGGGTCGCGCATGGGATCGCAGGCGCCGCGCTGGAAGAGTTTGCCCAGGCGTTCGACGGCGCCCCGCCGTCGCGGGACCTGGATTTTCTGGAAGGCCTGACCACCTGGATATTCGAGCGCACCTGAATGAGCAAACGACTTCGCAAGCGCCAACAAAGCGACGGTCAGGATCCGCCGTTCAATCTATCGCGCCGCTACGCGCTCATCACCACGCCGCCGCCGTTCCGCTTCAATCGCGTAATGCTGCACTACTTCCCACTCCGTGCCGATATCAGCGCGCTGCAGAATTTCTGCGACGACTACATCAATATCGCCGCCGAATTCGCCTTTTTCCGGCCATCGATGCCTTACGTGTTGCTCGTGGTTGCCAATTACCCCCGCATGAGCGTCAGCGAAGGCAATCTCGGCTGGACCTCGTCGAACGAACTGTTGTTCACGATTCCGCTCGACTGGTATATCCCGCAGCGGGGCGATTGGGTATTCAAGGCCCCGGCGCAGTTTGCGCCGTACATCTTCGTCAACAACGAGGCTTCGCAGGTCGAGGGCCGCGAGGTGTACGGATGGCCCAAGGTGCAGGGTTGGCTGACCCAAGGAGAAAATGCCTGGATCAAGAGTCCGCTGAACCCACGCAACGTGCTCAACATGACCACCTACGCATTCGAAGCGCTGTACGCCGACAAGCCAGTCAAGGAAGAGACGTTCATCAGCATCGACCAGGCGCCGTCGAGCAGCGTCACGCAGTTGCCGGTGAACCCAAGCAACCCGCTCAATCCACTCGTCATGCTGCCAAAGGCGATGTCGGAATGGGGGACCGCGATCAACGACCTGCTTGAGTGGGCGCTCAACGGTACGCTGGTCGGAGCATTCTCACCGCCGGAGCGCCTCCTCAACGGGGCGACCAGTCTCGCCCAGTTCGTTCGCTCGACCAGCGCGAACACGATTAACCTGAAGCAGATCCGCGATGCGCTGGTCCCGCGCCTCGCCTGCTACCAGGCGCTCACCAACGCGCGCACGCAAGTCACCAAGTTCCGCGCTGCTGGGTTGCTCAGCGACGTTGCACAGCTGCGCGGTGATTTGAGCGGCGGCTACGAGATTTCGCTGCGCGAATTCCCCTCTCTGCCGATCGTCGAGAGTCTGGGGTTGAAAGCCACGCGCACTGAACGGATGCCGGACCAGCCCGACACCGCCGTGCTGAAGCCGACGATGCCCTTCTGGCAGGAACTCGATCTCGAGTACACGCGTGGCGAGAACATCGCCTGGCGCTCGCGAGCGCGCACCTCGACACGCTGGCGCAACGACCAATACGTGCAGGCCAAACATACCGTGACGGCGGTTGATGAAGCCTCCGGCATACCTTACATCATCACCGGTTCGGCCGGATTCCAGGTGCCCGAAGGGCCGTTCCATTTCCCAAACGCGACGATTCGCGTGCTGCCGCTGCTGGCCAATGCGGGGACGCTCGCCACCTATCTGGAAGGCCGCAACGCGGGCGGTCGCGAAGACCGTTCGGCACTTTTCGGTCAGGTGCCTCCTGAGCTGATCTATTTCGAGCCGCTGGAGCCGAAGGTATACCTGATCATCAGCACCTACGGCGACATGGAATCCGGCACCAACAATATCGGCTTGTGGGACGCCACGGAGGTGCGCTTCAGCATTCCGGTACGTAGCTACCGGCTGGAGGCCGACGGCCGCAAGGCCAATCTGTCGCTCGGCCTGGTTTCTGCGTTCGTCTACTCGAGCAGCGAACTCGGCACCACGATCGGTCGGGAGTTGAACGGCTGGCCGTCGATGCTCGCGCAGATCACGAGTCTGCCCAACAGCTGGGCGGAATGGGCGGGACCTTTCGAAGCCAATCAGCCGCTGATGCGCGTCAGCACGCTGATGCCGGTGGCCCTGAACAGCGGTCAACCCTTCGAATGGCGCAGTCTGCTCGACGTGATCGATGGCAACGTCATCGGTTGGCAGGACCGACAGGCGTGGCAATACGCCGCCATTCAGTGGGGGCAGCGGGCGAAGCAAGATCTCGCGAGGATGCATGCGCAGGCCGAAGCAGATCCGCCGCGCTTCAGGGAACATCAATCGCTTGCGATGAACCTGATGGCTGGCAATCAGGAACTGAATGAGTTCTCGTTCAAGCAGCTGCGCGACGCGAAGGATCCGCAGAAAGCCTGCTACCAGGCAGTGGTCGCCGCCAACGCGACGGTCAAGGTGCACGAAATTCGCGAGCTTGGCCATCGCACGAGTATCCGAATCAACAAATTCCCGACCCAGCCGATCGTCGAAACCCTCGGCCTGGTCTGCAAAGGCCCCGATCCAGACACCAATGCGCCTTACCATCTGTTGCAAGCCTGCCGACCGTTCTTCATCAGAGCCGCCATCACAACGCGGCTGGGCGAAAACGTCTGCGAACGCGCTGCAGCGAAACGCTGGCGCACCTCGATGCGAAACCTGCGCAAACCGATCCGCGCCCCGGGCGCCGACTTCGTCGACTACATCAACGAAGGCCGGACGACGCTGCGGCCGAGTCCATTCACCGATAGCGATTTGAATCCGCAGAACATCGCACGGAAAATCGACCAATGGGCACATGCTGCGCCTGATGAGCTGTTCATCGACGAACCACATGCGACCGATTTGCTCAGCGATCCGTTCGAGCCGCACATGGTCATCCATGCAATGTTGAGCGGCGAGTGGGAACAGCACGGTAATCCGCGCTGGTACCGGGCGATGGTCGAGTCGCTGAGACGCAATCACCACGGTCTGCCGCTGAATAAACCACCCTTGATCGAGCAGCTGCCGCCATTCGTGATCCCCACCGACTGCGTTGGAACCGAAGAGGACACGTTGTTCCCGGATCGCGAGCGGGTCGCGAACGAGAGCGAACCGTGCTACTGGACGCCGCCCGCGCCCGGCGATGGCAACGCGTAACAAACGGCGCAAAAGCGCGCCCAAGCGAGTGGCGATCATCGGCGGTGGCTGCGCCGCGCTGACGACCGCGTGGGAACTGACGCAGCCGCAGCTTGCCGGTGAGTTCGACGTTACCGTGTATCAGCTTGGCTGGCGTCTCGGCGGCAAGGGTGCGTCGGGCCGTGGCGCCAACGACCGCATCGAGGAGCATGGCCTGCATCTGTGGATGGGCCACTATGACAACGCCTTTCGTCTAATCCGCCAGTGCTATACGGAGCTCGACCGTGATCCGGCAAAATGTCCGATCGCGACGTGGCGCGACGCCTTCGAGCCGGACCGGTACGTCGGGCTCGCCGATCGCACCGCGGACGGTGGTTGGCGCCGGCTGATGGCGCACTTCCCACCGATTGCCGGGCTGCCCGGCGATCCCCGAGATAGATCACTGCCGACCACAGTGGCCGGCTACGTGAGCCGGGCGATCCGCCTGCTGCTTGCGCTGCTGCGGGCGGCCCAATCGGTCGATGGGCTGCAGTCGGCGGTGGACGCCGCGTATGCGAACGGAGCGCCGCCCGGTGTTGCCCATCGCGACACGGTAGTGGCGGAAATCGACCGGTTTCTACGCTACGGCGTAGTTGCATCGCTGACGGCTGTGATGCAAGCGGTGCATGCACTCGAAGCAATCGTCGCTCTGCTGCCCGGCGTCCCCAATCAGCTGCTCGAACGCTTTCTCGACGCCATCGGCCGCACTACGCGCGCGCGCCTCGAACCCCTGCTCGCTGGCGACGTCGAACAGCAGTACCTGTGGGAGATCATCGACATCGTACTCGCGCAGATCCGCGGCACGATCAAGTTCGGTCTGATCAGCGATCCGCGCGGCTACGATGCGATCAACGACTACGACACCCGCGAATGGCTGGCTTTGAACGGCGCAGCGCAGCGCAGCCTCGATTCCGCCTTCATTCGCGGCCTGTACGACCTCGGGTTCGCTTACGAAGACGGCGATCCGGCCAAACCCGGCATGGCCGCCGGTCAGGGATTGCGCGGCGGCATGCGGATGTTCCTCGGCTATCGCGGTGCGCTGTTCTGGAAGATGCAGGCGGGCATGGGCGACATCGTGTTCGCGCCGTTGTACGAAGCATTGAAGCGCCGTGGCGTCAAATTCGAGTTCTTCCACCGGTTGACGAACGTCGGCATCGGACGTGAGACGGGCGGCGCGCACTGCGTAACACGGCTCGAGTTCGACGTCCAGGCGAGGGTCAAGGGTGGCGGCGAGTATCAGCCGCTGATCGACGTCAAGCATCTGCCGTGCTGGCCGGCAGCGCCGTTGTGGAACCAACTCCACAGAGGGGCGACGCTGCAGGCGGAGCGGCGCGATTTCGAATCGTTCTGGGACCAACGCCGCGTCGCAACGAGGAAGTTACGCGTCGTTGACGATTTCGATTTCGTCGTGCTCGGTGTCAGCATCGGCGCCGTGCCGCACGTATGCCGTGAGATCCTGGCCCGCGATCAACGTTGGCGCGATATGGTGACACACGTTAAGACCGTCTCGACTCAATGCTTCCAGCTGTGGCTGAAGAGCGATCTAGCCGAGCTCGGCTGGCACGACGAACCGCCGAATCTCTCAGCATTCGTCGATCCGTTCGACACGTGGGCCGACATGAGCCACCTCGCCAACGCCGAATCGTGGCCGCAGACCCCGGGTTCGATTGCCTACTTCTGCAGCGTGCTGCCCCTGCGGGCGCCTGGGAAGAAGGCGCTGCGCAACGCCGAATACCCGGCGAAGCACAAACTCCGCGTACGCAAGAACGCGATCCGATTCCTCGACAAGGACATCGGCCACCTGTGGCCGAACGCGGCTCGAAACGGTCGGTTCCGCTGGAAAAAGCTGCTGCACGCGATTGACGAGCAGCGGGACCATCCGTTCGACAGCCAATTCTGGATCGCCAACGTCAATCCCACGGACCGCTATGTGCTGACGTTGCCCGGCAGCATCAAATATCGCATCTCACCGCTCGACGACACCTATGACAACCTGACGCTCGCGGGCGACTGGACCGACTGCGGATTCAATTTCGGTTGCGTCGAGGCCGCGGTGATGTCGGGACGGATTGCCGCGCACGCACTGGCTCGATATCCGTCGCTCGACGACATCGACGGCTATGACCAGCCGTAACCGCGCCGCGGGTCCATTGCTGGATTCCTTTTACCGCGAATTCTTCAGCGACCCACTGTTCGCGGCATTCTACGGCGGCTCGGGATATGCAAACTTCGGCTACTGGGACGGCAGCATCGACAACGCGGCCGATGCAGGTGACAGGTTGGTCGATAAACTGCTTGAGTTCCTGCCCGCGCGTCGCGGCGCGGTGCTCGACGTCGCGTGCGGCCACGGCGCTTCGACGCGCTACTTGAGCCGCATCTTCAAGACGCGAAACGTCACCGGAATCGGCATGGTGCCAGCCCAGGTCGAGTCGGCCAGAAAGCGCGCACCCAAGTGCCGATTCTTAGTGATGGACGCCACGGCACTCGAGTTTCCTGCGCACCATTTCGACGTCGTCCTCTGCTTGGAGGCGGCATTTCATTTCCGGACGCGTGCGCAGTTCTTCGGCGAAGCCTGGCGAGTACTGAAGCCTGGCGGCTACCTGGTACTGTCGGATCTCGTGATGGCGTTCGGTGCGCCGCTGGTGCCGCCGGAGAATTATGTGCACGACGCTCGTGCATACAAGCTGGAGCTGCAGCGCGCCGGATTCGCGGACGTCGAGGTAATCGATGCGACAGCGCAGAGCTGGCGGAGCTTTCGTCACGAATTCAACCAATTCATGGCGCGGCGCATGTCAGACGTCGTGAGTCTAAACGGCTTGCGGGACCTATTTACGGTCAACGTGAATTCCAGCTGGGCGATCCGCGCATATCTGTTGGCTGCGGGTCACAAACAGGGTAAATCGCGCTGATTGAGCAAAAGCCGGCGGCCACCATCAGCAGCCGCGCGCGGTGGTCGAACAGCATTGACAGCAGAAATTGAAACCCGCGCGGGTGACTGGCGCACGTGGCGCAGCGCAATCAGTGGCCCTATGCACTTTCCCGTCGACGCGTCTCCAGCAAGTGGACCGCACGCAACAGCGGCCGAGTGTCTCGACCTTCGCCTATCGATTGATACAGACCGCTCAACGTCAAATTTAGGTGCTTCACTTCGGTCGAGTCACGCAGTAACTCGATCTCGTCACAGAGGGCCTTCAACTGTATCAATTTATTGCCGTGCTGCTCCGCCAGGCGCTGACTTTGCTGGAACAGCGTCCTCGCAGCATCCATATCACCGGCACGCGCCAAGCCCAATCCGCGCAGCCGAGGCGACTCTGGTTTGCCAAAGGTCGCCAGATTGCTACCGAAAAACGCATCGGCTTCGTCGATCGCAGCAACCGCTTCAACATGCCGGTCCAGTGACTGCAGCGCCTGCGCCAGTGTCAGCAACGTATGGCCACGGGTGACCCCCTCGGCATCGCCAAACGAATCGACGGCGTTGCGCAGCTCCGCAACGCCGTCGGTGTCACCCATCAAAGCTCTCGCCCAACCAGAGTGCATGTGCGCAAAACGCGCCCACGTCGGCATACTATGTTCCGCCGCGATGCGCAAAATCCGTAAGCCGCGTTCGAGCACGTGCTTCGGATCTGCGTCAAGGTCTTGGTCAACGACGTTCACGTGACAAAGCGTTTGCACGAGCGGGAACGGCGCGCCGCGCGATTCACAAACACGCAACACCCCTTGCAGCAGGTCTCGTGCCGTGTCTGCCCGGCCGGTCAGCGTCAATGCCCACGCCTTGACCAGCCGCGCAAGAAACGCTGTTTGGTTCGGATCGGACCGCCGAACGCCGAACGCCTCCTTACCATCTAGGAGATCAATAGTTTGGTTCAGATCATCGATCCCGGCTTGCAGCAGACCCTCGTAGACCTCCGTACAACCGCGAGCGAAATGTGCGGCCGCTAACGGAATCTTATCGCCGCTCGTGTGCGCAAGCCGCATCAGCTCGTTGGCGGTTGCTTCTGCGTTGCTTCGATTGCCCTTAACACAATGAATGCTCCACATGTTCATCAACGCCGGGAACTGATGGGCGTCGTCCATCGAATGCACCAGTTCCATTTCTCGATCGAATATCTCCTCTAGCTCCTCGGCAGCGTAGCTGAGATGCGCGCGAACCGGTTCGGCCAACCCTCCAAGCAAACGCAGTTCCAGCTCGTCCCGCGCCTGCGTGCGCGGCTGAGTGGCCAGCAGCGCAAGTGCCTGGCGGAACAGTCTGATGCATTCGACCAGTGCCCAGCGTTTGAGCGCGCGTAAACCGGCAGCCTCATATTGTTCAACGGCCTCCATCATGCGTTCGGCGCCTTCCAGGTGGCGCGCGAGCACTTCCGGCTGAAGCTCGACGATCGATGCATTGCGCTCGACCGCCTGCACCACCTGATTGTGCAGCTGCCGCCGCTGGCTGTGCAGCAAAGACTCGTATGCCGTCTCTTGGACCAGCGCGTGCTTGAAGATGAATGTCGCCGAACCTCCCCGGCCCTGGCGCAACAGCAGACCCGAGTCGACGATTCGGCTCAAATGGTCTTCGACCACCGCTGTCGGCAGCTGGCTGACGTGTTCCAACAGCTCGAAACCGAAACGGCGCCCCAAAAGTGCACCGAGTTGAGCCGTCGACTTTGCTGGCCCGAGTCGGTCCAGCCGTGCCATCAATGAATCCCGCAAGCTCGCGGGAATTAACGCACCGACGTTGCCGGCCGTGAGGTCGTTGCGCAGCAGCGTGCGCGTGAGTTCTTCCAGAAACAGCGGCACCCCATCGGTCCGTGCCACCAGCATCTCGACAAGCGGCGCCGGCAGCTTGTCGGCGATCCACGATTCCACCATCTGTTTCGACGTCGCGGTCGGAAACCGGATCAGCTCGATACGGGTCTGATTGCTGGTCGGCTCCCATGGCGGCACGAACGGCGCCCGCGCCGCAATCACCAGCAGCATACGGTTACGGGCGCCGCGGCGGATCAGCGAACCCAACACGTCGAGTGTTGATGGGTCGGCCCAATGCACGTCTTCGAAGGCGATCACGACCACATCGACGGCGCTCAGCCGCAACAGCACGTCGGTGACGACGGCGATAACTCGCTGCGAGGCCTCGGTACCCGGAACGTCGCCGACTTGCGCGTGGCCTCGAACGTTCAGCAACACGCTCAACACGTTTGCATGGTCTTCACCGACGACCCCGAGACCGTCGAGCCAGCGACGCAGCGTCGCCTGGTCGGGTTCGCCATCGAGCATGCGCTTGAACAGCAACAGAATCGGATACAGGGCGCTGTTCTCGTGCAGCACCGAGCAGCGGCAGGTGTACCAGCGATGGATCCGGCCCTCAAGCCGTAGCCGGACCTCTGTCTGCAACCGAGACTTTCCGATTCCCGGCTCGCCTACCAGTAGCACGGCCTGTGCGTCGCCCCGTTGTGCCTGTTCCTGCAATGTTAAAAGCTGCTGGAGTTCCCGTTCGCGGCCGACAAACGGCGTGGTGTGAAGCTGATCCAGTGCTTCTTCGTCCCGCATCCTGATGGCGCGATATAGCGTCACCGGTTGCGCAACATTCCTCAGGGTGCGTTCACCGATTAGCGCGCAGTCGATGTGCCTTGCCGCCAACGCGTGCGTGTCGGCCGTTATCAAGAGTTCACCGGGGGCGGCGACGGCCTGTACCCTCGCAGCGATATTAGGTGCCGATCCGAGCGCGAGCTGATCGATCCGTTCCCCGTGACCAACATCGCCGGTCACCACGGTACCGGTGTGGACGCCGATGCGCACCTGCATCGGCGTGTCGGCCAGCACTTCTGACGACTTCGACAACCGGCTGCTGTAGCGCCCGATCTCTTCGAGGATTTCGAGCCCGGCACCAACTGCTCGCGTGGCATCGTCTTCGTGGGCCCGCGGATAGCCGAAATACACCAGCACACCATCGCCGAGGTACTGGGCGACATAGCCGCCGAAGCGCGCAACGACTTCACCGGTGATGCGCTGGTAACCACGCACAGTCTCGTGCCAATCTTCGGGATCGAGACGCTCCGCTAGCAATGTGGACGCGACCAAGTCGCAGAACATCAGTGTGAGCTGACGGCGTTCGCCTGTTTTGGAGGCGGCGGCCACAGCGCCGAAGACGGCCCCTCCGCATTGGCCGCAGAACTTGAACCCAGCTGGAATATCGGCGCCACATCCGCTACAACGCAGGCCCAAGGGCTGCCCGCAACCGCCGCAGAATCGCATGGCGTCCGGATTGTCGAATTGACAATTTGCGCAGTGCATGCCGCACCTCTTGCCGCAATGTAACACAGCCTTGAGTTCGCGGACCGGCCCCGTCAGCATGACCAACCGAGGGTGGTTGTGGGTCGATGAGCCGGGTTCGAGACGTCGTGGTGGTAGGCGCCGGCGCGTGTGGTCTGACCACTGCGCTTGCACTAGCGCGGGCCGGCTACTCTATCTGCCTCGTCGAGGCGCGCCGAGATCCCACGCTTCCCGACGCCGCCACGGAGCTGGCGGCCGCGCGAGTATGGCTGGACCGCGCCAACGACACCTCAAAGGGGCCGATGGCAGCGGAATACCACGCGGCTGCGCGAATCCGCAACAGGTACTGGGGCACATATGAGCGAAATGTGTCGCTCGACGGCCATTCGCTGGCCTACCTCGAATCGCTGGGTGTCGACACCGGCGGCCTGCCAAAACCGACCCGCATCGATCTCAATGGACTCCCGGACGGACCAAGATTTCACGCGACCCTGCGCCAGCGCGTCGTGCAACCCGAAGCCGCAGGTTTGTCCGCCGAGCGGGCTCTGTTGCAGCGCGACTGGGCGGCGCAACCGTCGTTGGGGGATTTGGAGCGGCTGCTGCTGGAACGGATTCGCCGATGCGACCACATCGAGATTCGCTTCGGCTCCACCGCGCACGCGATCGACGCTTCGCCACAGGGCATAATCATCAACACGAAGACCGGCGCGCTGACCGCCGGCATCGTCATCGTCGCGGATGGCGGCGGGGTGCGATCGCTCAGTCGCCAGTTGGTGTCCCGCACCATCCACCACCGCGAACGCATCAACCTGGCTGTTGCCCAATCAGACGCGACGGTGACGCTGTTCGGACATCCGACGACGGATGTGTTCGCGCACAACACGTTGACCGAGGATGGCTGGCTCGGAATCTTCTGTAGCGGCCATACGGTGAGCGCGGTGGTGAACGCGGTGGGACTCAACAGCGGCACTGTACGAACCGCCGTGCAAGCACTGAACGAGCTAGGTCTGCGTACCAGACTGGTCGAGCCGCCGATCGACATCACTGTCGAAATCGCCGAGGCCGACGATGTGCTGCCCGAGAGCCGAATCGTGCTCGTCGGCGATGCCGCGCTATGCGGCAATCCGCGCAACGGCCTCGGCGTGCAGTTCGGTCTGCTGTGGGCGCAACTCGTCGCAGCATCGATCTCTCGCGATCGCTGCGGTATCTCGCTCGATGAGCGCATCTACCGCAGCCGCGCGGCCGACATTATTCGCCGGCGCCGCACATTCGAACTCGCCTGGATGGAGATCGTGAACCGCGCGATCACCGACCCCAACCAGTTGCAACGCTACATCGTCTCCGAGCCGGCGTTGCGCAGCATCCGCAAACTGTCCGTGCGCTTTCGGCCGTCGCGGCGCCGCATGCGCTACCGCATCAAACTCACGATCGATGCGCGCCGTATCCCGGCATCCGACACAGGAGTAATCGCGACATTTCTGCGTCAGTTCGAGCGGGTCTGCATTCGCGCGAATCTGCGACTTCGGCACGTCCGCGATCGCGATTTCACAGTCAAAACGCGATTTGACCCAAAGCATCGACTCGACTTGTCATTTGGTGACGAATGTCTGTCGTTGCGTTCCGGCACGTTGACGTTTGCACGTACCGACGACGGTTGGCTGGTGCGCATCGAATCAGCCGTCGCGCTGCAGACGTCGCGCGGTCGCTTTGCGTCCGACTTCCCGATTGAGCGCATGCAGATTGATCTCCCCGACGACTTTCTCGACGTCGCGATCGCACACGCGGTCGCACAGCCGGACCGATTCGCTGGCATCCCGCTTCAGGCGCGAGTTCGGTGCCTCGATCGCAAGGTCCGCTGGGGGCCGCTCACTCTGCACCTGCGTGACCGGCCGCAGCTACGCCTCGAACTGTGCGCTAGCGTCTTGGACGTCACCGTCGAGCGGGGCGTCATCGAACTGCTCAGCATCACGCAGTTCGCACATCAGGTACCGCTTGGCGGAACACGCTGGCTTCGCAACGCGTCGCGGTTCTGGCGCGGCTCGCTCGATCCGCTGATCGATCGCACCGTGGCATTAGCTTCTGCAACCGTCTATCGAATCACAGTGCGTCCGACCTCGGACAATACCGCTCTCGTGAGTCTCTACGGCGCACTGCCGATCAGTATTCGTCTGAGCGCCCGCGACGCGGCGCGCCTGCGATCGGAGTTAGTGTATTCGGCGCTGATCGGACAATTGCTGAGCGATCACGGCGAGTGCATCGCCGGGCTGACCGCGCGCACCTGACACAAATTTTGCTGTAGCTTTCATAGCCCCATTCAACAAAGCGTTTGCCGTGCGCGTGCGTTTTGGATCCCTGGTGCCTCCGAGTACCGGGCTGCGACAGCAGTCGCAGAATTTCGAGTTCTCGCTGAAGCGTCGATCAGCTGATCGCGCACGAAGTCCGGGGACGATCCCTCACCCCTGTGGGCGCCGTCGCTGCGCGACCGCGTCGAAACTCGCTCAGCGAGTTTGTCGAGCCGGAGGGTTCGTCCACACGTCCCTCTCCGCCATGTGCAAAGGGCCCCAGCTGGGGCCCTTTGCACATGGCGGAGAGGGAGACCGATTTTTGCTGTTCCAGAAGTTTCCCAACAGTTCCACTCCGTGTCGTTTTTATCAACGAATTTACAGGGTATTTCTTCTCGACAATTCTTACGACTTCCTGCACTATCTCCACTCCAGATGTAGGCGAATTGGTGGTCGAAAAGGTTCGTATGCCGCGAAAGGCTGATAGAAATAAACTCTCCGCAACGTTTGTACGTTCAAAGAAACAATCCGGCAAGTATCACGACGGTGGTGGTCTGTATTTGCAGGTGACGCCACGCCTCACACGGTCGTGGTTATTCCGTTACAACCGCAGCCATGATGTCTGGATGGGTCTCGGTCCGTTTCCTGACGTTCCCTTGGCCAAGGCACGCATCGATGCGGGTTATTGTCGGGCGCTGTTGCGCGAAGGTGTCGATCCCATCGCCGAGCGCAAGCGAAAACGCACGGCATTGCGTCTGGCGGATGCCAGAAACGTCACCTTCGCCGACTGCTGCTCGGGCTATATCGCCGCCTATGAGGCTTCTTGGCGCAATACCAAGCACCGAGATCAGTGGGAAACGACGCTTGCGACCTACGCCGAGCCGATCCTCGGCAAGCTGTCTGTCCAGGACATCGACACCGGGCTGGTGCTCAAAGTGCTACAGCCGATCTGGTACACGAAGACCGAGACGGCGACCCGAGTCCGGCAACGCATGGAGTCGGTACTCAATTGGGCGGCGGCATCCGGGTATCGAAGTGGTGAGAACCCGGCGCGTTGGAACGGCAACCTCAAGGATCTGCTACCAGTCCCGACCAAGCTCAAGAAGGTGCGCAATCATCCTGCTCTACCCTTCCCGGAGATCAACGATTTCGTGACCGCCCTGCGAGCCGTCGACGGGATTGCGTCGCGGGCACTCGAGTTCGTCATCCTGACCGCAGCGCGAACCAACGAGGCAATTGGCGCGCGCTGGAATGAGTTTGATCTTGAATCAGGATTGTGGACGATTCCGGGCCAACGCATGAAGGCGGGCAAGACGCATACGGTCCCGCTCTCCCCGCGCGCCCTGACACTCCTGCAGGAGCTGCACGATCTTGGCAGCGAATGGGTGTTTCCCGGTCAGGTCGCCGACAAGCCGCTCAGCAACATGGCGATGCTGTTGACGTTGAAGCGAATGAATTGCGCCGACCTGACGGTGCATGGGTTCCGCTCCACCTTCCGGGACTGGTGTTCGGAGTCGACGAGTTACTCGCACGAAGTCTGCGAGATGGCGTTGGCGCACCAGATCAAGAACCAGGCCGAGGCGGCTTATCGCCGCGGCGACTTGCTCGACAAGCGCCGGCGCTTGATGGCCGATTGGGCTCGCTACATTGACACGCCGAGAACGACAGCAATCGTGACAAGCATTCGGCGCTGAAGAAATTCAGCCGGGACGACAAAATCTTGGACTCACTGAGTCCAAGCACTCCTCGGACGATGCTGGACAGCGCCTTAGCACCGCTCGCTCGTACCACCCTGACGATCAACGACGCGACCTTCGCGGCGGGTTTGGAGCGCATGCATCCACGCTTCGAGCTCGTCCTCGATCCATGCGACAGAGCGTTGACCCAGCTTGACGGGATGAGGGGCCAAATCCTCGGCCATAAGCGCATACCACGTCGACCGTGGTACACCGGTTTTGATTCGTCGATCGCGTTCTCTCAGTAAACGCACGATGGTCTCCATCGAACAGTCACAGCCATGCTAGGACCAACGCGGCGCTGCGTCGCCGGATAACCTCACCAGCGTGCGACGTGATTAGGTCGTCAGGATCGCGATACGTTACGCGCCGTGTCGCATCGTGACTGCTGATGACGAGCCAGTCGTTCACAGCGGGCAGCTGACGCCTCTCGCGCCAGGACCAAAATTCGAAGCCCGGCAGTGGACAAACTGTGTCCACGCGCGAGCGAGACGAATCGTCACCGAGCGGTGTGAAATGCCAGGGAACCGCTCCCGGCGGAGCGCCCTCATAAGCGCGCAGCCGTCCGGAGCGAAACCAACGTCACGAAGGGGCACGCGGACGACGCGCCGAAGGTCGTAGTGAATGCTTGAAGCGCGGCATGTGATGGACGAAAGTCCAGCACGTAGAGCGCCACGATCCGAAGGTGCCGTCGTCACTACAAAGCGAAGCGGGGTAGTGACGACGGCCACACACCAATAACCACGCCGCCTTGCGGTCGGATTTCGAAGTGACGCTAGAGTTGCGGGTGCCTAAACTGCCTGCACTGACGATTTATACGCGGCCACTGCGTTTAAAGTGGCAGGTCGATCCAGCCTGGCGCAAGCCAACCGGACAGCGAAGCAGACGCTCAATCACTGCAACAGCGATATCGTAGAACCGTGAAATGTCGCAATGACCGCCAAGGTCATCGGTTCATCTTCGAGACTGAAGATCTTCGATCCATAGTTCAAATCGGGCATCCGCCCATCTTCACTACCCAGATCGAGGGATCGCCACCGCGATCGCGAGATCATTCATTAACCCAGCGGCTTCGCCGTATTTGTCCAAAGGAGGTGACTGCAGAAAACCACGTTCGAAGTAAGACCTGATTGCGTAGGTCTGTTGGTACTGGCGCAGACGTTCTCTTCTACCGAAGAGGTTCTGCGTCGCCGAAGATCGGCACTGTTCAGGTCAGGGAGTGGTGTCCCACGATCATTGCCGTGTTTAACACGGAACTCGTTCAGCTACGGCTGCCGGGTAGATCAGAAACACTTACCAGACTGGTCCAACACCTTAGAGACCTGAACCACCAACACCTGGGAGTTGATGACTTCGCCGACGCCGACGATATGGCGTGTCGTCAATGAAGGACCTCGAAAATTTGTGACCAGAGGCCGCGGCAATCGGCCAACGTCGCAACTGCCACATCAAATCGCTGGCGATATCGCTCGCCGCTTAACCTCAGTTGTTGGGGAGTTGGGCGAATACCTCTTCCGCCCCGATCCGGGGCCTGACCGTCAGCGCTGCCTCGGACTCGCCCGCCTCGAACCGACGAATCAACTCGTCCGCGTCGAATCTCACGCCGATCGGGTTGATACCGAAGTCGCTGCCGTTGAACCATTCATCCAGCGCCGCCGGTGAATCGAATACGTCGATCGTCAGCTCAACCTGGTTACCGTCCGGGTCGCGGTAGTAGAACGACACATTCGGACCGTGGTTGATGCACCAGTACGGCGTGATGCCCTGTGCGCGCAGCCGTTTGAACGTAGCCAAGAGATCGCCGAGCGACGCATACGTGAACGCGCAATGGTCCATCGCGGCCGCGCGGCGATCCTGCGGCGTCAAATCCGCCATGCCGACAATGGCCACGCGGTGGTGTTCGTCGTCGAACGTGAGGAAGGTGAGGAATGGATTCGCGAGTGCGACTTCCGCTTCGAACACCGTGCGATACCACTGCACCATCGCGTCCTTCTGGGCCGTGCGAAACACGATGTGAGCAAATTTGACCGGCGCGATGCGTCCGCGCGCGGCTGCGGTTTCAGGGACCGCCTTCGCTTGATTATTCATAGAGTCTCCGCCTACCAAGGAAGTCGTTGGCCGTAGCCGTGCTGCATCTTGGAACCATCATCGCCCGCGTTCAAATGAACCGGAGGCGTATAGAAAGTCTCATCCGGCTTGACTCGGATGACTAGCCGATCCTCTTTTTTGGCCATGGCCTCCACCATCGGGCGCGCGGCTTCCGGCACGGCAACGCCGGACATGATTTGGCCGACCTTCATCATCACACTGGCAGTCTGCGACAGATCGCGCTCTAACCGCGCCTTGCCGTAGACCACCAGATACGTCAGCGGCCATTTCTCATCGAGCACGCACAGTGAAATTCGCCCGAGCTTGTCGACGGCTTTGGCCTTGGCGCGACCGGCCATCGTGGAGATGAGGATGTCGCTGCCGTCCATGGTGTAGTAGACGACCGACATCGAGGGCGCCCCCTGCGAGCGTTCGTAACCAAGAACGCAGGTCCTATGCTGTTGAACAAAGGCCCTCCGCTGTTCGCTGTTCATTTCATTCATTTGACGCGTCCATCGAGATTAACTTGACAAGAGGAGAGTAAATTAGATGATATATCGTCAATTGACAAGTTAAACAGATACCAATGTCCGCTAACCCTCGAAACCTCGTTCAGGAACGTGCACTCATCACCCGCGATCAGCTACTCGACGCGGCGATTCGGACGTTTGCCAGCGCCGGGTATGACGCATCGACAACTCGCGACATTGAAGCGGCCGCGGGTGTCAAACGCGGCGTCATCGCGTATCACTTCGGCACCAAGGAGAATCTTTGGAAAGCAGCCGCCACCTGGATGAGCGAGCGGGCAACGCTCGAGCTACAGGACGCTGAGCGTGGCGCGACGAACGTCGATCCCATCGGGCGTTTGCGCTATTTCGTGCGTGCCTACGTCCGCTTCTGTGCGCGCCACCCAGAGGTGAATCGGTTGATGGTGCGCGAAGGCATGGAGAACGATTGGCGTCTCGAATGGCTCGTGGAACACAGCGTGCGGCGCTGGTACGCACGCGTCCGGCAAGTGTTCGACCAAGCTACGGCGCTCGGCGTCGCCCCTGCGATGGCCTACCACCACTTCTATTACATCCTCACGGGCGCGGCGGCGTTGATCTTCTCGATGGCGCCGGAGGCAAAACGGCTTACCGATATCGACACGTATGACGAATCCGTCGTAAGCGCTCACGCCGATGCGCTTGCTGAACTGCTGTTTCCAGCCGTCAGGCGCTGAAGCTGTGACGAAAACCACCACGAAGCGGTTTCTGATCGGCGTGCTCGCAGTGTTGGGCGCCGTGTTTGTCATCGGCATTGGTCTCGTAGCCATGCTGGTCTTCCCAACGCGGCCATCAACCGCATCCAGTCTCGACTTCGTCGGCTTCATTTCGCTCCCGGAAAGCAAAGCGTCAAACGTACTCAGTGTGCTCGACTATCTGACCGTCGACGGCCGCAGCCTGTACGTGACCGACGAAAGCTCCGGCGACGTCTTCAAGGTGCCGCTCGGGGACGGGCCGTTGCCGACGCGCGACGCAATCACCGTCATTCGCGGCGAGCCGGCAGCGCACGGCATCGTGATTGATCCAACGACCCAGCATGGGTTCGTCTCAAGGAGCGACGTCAACACGGTCGACGTCGTCGATATGTCTTCGTTTGCGACCTTGTCGCGCATCGACGTTGATGACGACGTCGACGGCATCTTCCTCGATCCTGCAGCGCAACTCGTCTACGCCGTCAGCGGCGATCCGCACACGGCCGCAGTGATCGATCCCTCCACCGCAACAAAAGTCGCTACGATTGAACTGGGCGGGAAGCCGGAATTCGCAGCATATGACCCGCAGACGAAGCTCATCTATCAGAACCTCGTCGACGTGGACACGATGGCCGTCGTCGATCTGGCGAAGCGGGAAGTAATCGACCGTTGGTCGCTGAGCCCTTGTCAGGGACCAACCAGCGTTGCGCTCGACCTTTCGAATCGACGGATGTTCGTGGTGTGCAGGGGAAACGCGTTGCTGGTCGTGGTGAACATCGACGATCACAAGATCGTGTCGACCGTCGCCATTGGCGGCGCGCCGGATTCGGTTGCCTACGATCCGACGCTACGGCGAATCTATTCGACCGGCAGACCGGGTGTGTTGTCTGTGGTCCAGCAGGATTCCCCGGACCAATATCACACGCTCGACACTGTGAAACTCCACTATGGTGCGCACACGCTCGCGATCGATCCATCAACGCACCGAGTTTACGTGGCATATGCCAGTTTGCTCGTGCCGCCGCGACTTGCGGTGTTTACGCCGCGCGTCTAGCAAACCGCTTGACGATGGATCCGCGTCGGCGAGATCAAACGAAAGTCGCTCAACCGCGTTTCTCGCTGAATCCATCGACTCGTCCCGTGTAGGTTGATTTGTAGGCGGGGAGTGTCAGTTAAATTATTTATTAATTATTTCATTAGCATACGGTGCAAGGTGGCGGAGAGGGAGGGATTCGAACCCTCGATGGACGTATTAGGCCCATACTCCCTTAGCAGGGGAGCGCCTTCGACCAGCTCGGCCACCTCTCCAACGGATGCGCATAGTATCAGGCTAGCGGCTGGTGTTGGACTGCGGCAGGACCTCGTCTTCAACGCCATGTTCGCGTTGGATGCGGCGGTAGATCTCTTCGCGGTGCACCGAGACGTTGCGCGGCGCATTGACACCGATACGAACCTGATTGCCCTTCACGCCCAGCACCGTGACGCTCACGTCGTCGCCGATCATCAGTGTTTCGCCAACCCGGCGCGTCAGAATCAGCATTTCCAGTCCCCCCTACGTTTCCCTTCCTCGGACGGATATCCAGCGATCGAGCGTCGCCTTTCATATTTTTTTTTGAAACCTACCCCGGCCGACGAGTGTGCCCGCGATTACTCCAAAGAACAATCTAAGGCGCTCGATCCGGGTCAATCGAGGCCGCTCCGCAACGTCAACGCGTCGACCCTTTCCAATCCGAACGTCGCATGAATCGCGCGCACTGCCAGTTCCAGGTAGCGTTCCGCGATCACGACGGAGATCTTGATCTCCGACGTCGAGATCATCTGGATGTTGATCGATTCGGCTGCGAGGGCGTCGAACATCTGCGTTGCGACGCCCGCGTGCGAACGCATGCCAACACCGACCACAGACACCTTCACGATGCGGTTGTCGCCGGTGAGTTGGCGCGCGCCGAGGCGGTCTCGCACGGGCGCGAGCAACTCGATGGCGCGATCGTAATCGCCGCGTTTCACAGTGAATGTGAAGTCGGTGGTGCCGTCGGCGCCGACGTTCTGCACGATCATGTCGACTTCGATGTTTGCGGCGGCGATCGGGCCGAGGATCTTCGATGCGACACCTGGTATGTCCGGTACCCCGATCATCGTCACCTTGGCCTCGTCGCGCGAATGCGCGATGCCGGACACCAGCGGTTTTTCCATCTTACTTTCCTCGGTCGTAATCAGCGTGCCCGGACCATCTTCGAAGCTCGACAACACCCTCACCGGCACACCGTACTTGCCGGCGAATTCCACCGAACGCGGATGAAGCACCTTCGAACCCAGACTCGCCAGCTCCAACATTTCTTCGAAGGTGACGGAAGTCAATCTGGCGGCATTCTCGACGATGCGTGGATCGGCGGTGTAGACGCCATCGACGTCGGTATAGATTTGACACTCCGTGACACCTAGCGCAACGGCCACCGCAACCGCTGAGGTGTCCGAACCACCGCGACCGAGGGTCGTGACGTTGCCGGCAGGGCTGACACCTTGGAAGCCGGCGATCACCGGCACGATGCCCGCGGCCAGATCCGCATCGAGGCGGCTCGTATCAATGTGTTCGACGCGCGCCTTCTGATGCGCTTCGTCAGTGGCAATCGCCACCTGCAGCCCGAGATACGACCGCGCGGGACAGCCGATCTCCTCCAGCGCCATCGCGACCAACGCGATCGATACCTGTTCCCCTGAGGCGAGCAATACATCCATCTCGCGGGGATTCGGATGCTTCGAGATCTGCCTGCCCAACGCATCCAGTCGATTGGTCTCGCCACTCATCGCCGACACCACCACCACCACATCATGACCCGCATCGCGGCAGCGCTTTACGCGCGCGGCGACCGCGTTGATACGCTCGACCGTGCCGACCGACGTACCGCCGTACTTGTGAACGTATCGCGCCATGCGTCAGATCCGCTCGGCGACCCAGGCATGCACCGATGCGAGCGCCGCGCCGAGCGCCTCAGGCCGATCTCCACCGCCCGCGCGCGCCATATCGGGACGCCCACCGCCCTTCGCGCCGACCTGTGCGGCGACCATCGAAATGACATCGCCGGCCTTGATGCGATCAACGACATCCTTCGTGACACCGGCAATCAGGCTCACCTTGTCGTCGGTAACCTGGCCGAGCACGATCACCGCGCTGCCGAGCTTGCTCTTCAGCGCATCCAGCGCGCTCAACAACGCCTTTGCATCACCGTCCGGCACCTCAGCCGCAAGCACCCGGACACCACGAACGTCCCGCGCCCGATCGGCGAGATCGGTACCGCGCGCCACCGCAGCGCGTTCCTTAAACAAGTCCAATTCACGCTGCATCTCGCGCTGCTGCGCGACTAACGTGCGCACCTTGTCGACGACCTCGCGACGCGGCGTCTTCAATAGCTCTGCAACGGCGTGCAGATCGCTCTCGCCGCGTTCCGTGAACGCCAATGCGGCCGGGCCCGTCAACGCCTCGATGCGGCGCACGCCGGCGGCGATCCCGGTTTCCGAAACGATTCGCAGCAGACCGATATCGCCGGTGCGTTGCACGTGCGTACCGCCGCACAACTCGACCGAAAACCCCTCACCCATCGTCAGCACACGCACCTCTTCGCCGTATTTTTCACCGAACAACGCCATCGCACCTTTGGCGATCGCGGCCTGAAAGCCCAGCAGGTCCGTTTGCACCACGGAGTTGCGCTGAATTTCGCGGTTGACGACTGCTTCGACGTCGCGCAGTTCGCGCTCGGATACCGGTAAGGAGTGTGCGAAATCGAAGCGCAGGTGCTCGCTCGATACCAGCGAGCCCTTCTGCTGCACGTGACTGCCGAGTACCTGCCGTAGCGCTGCATGCAATAGATGAGTTGCCGAATGGTTCAACGCGGTCAGGCGTCTGCGTTCACCTTCGACCGTTGCGGTCACTAGCGCACCAATACGAATCTGTCCGCGCGTTACTTCCCCCCTATGGAGGTGTTGGCGACCGGCCAACGTCGTGTCCGAGACAGTAAACGTTCCATCCGCGCCGGACAGCGTACCAACATCGCCGACCTGGCCACCTGACTCGGCGTAAAAAGGGGTCCGGTCCAGCAGAACCACACCCGGCCGCCCGGCCGGCAGGATATCGACTGCCTTGACGTCGCCGTTGGCAACGCTGTACAGGCCAATCACATTCGCGTTCGCTTCCAGCATATCGTAGCCAACGAATTCGACAGGGCGATCCACCCTGATGCGCTGAGAAATATCGGCGTCGAATCGACTTGCCGATCGCGCGCGTTCGCGCTGCTTGTTCATCTCGATGTCGAAGCCGGCCACGTCGACGGTCAGGCCGCGCTCACGCGCCACGTCGGCGGTCAGGTCAATCGGAAAGCCAAACGTATCGTACAGGCGGAACACGACGTCACCGGGGATCTGCTTACTCTTCAGACTGCCGATGCTCTTCTCGAGCAGCTCCATGCCGAGTGCAAGGGTTTCCGCGAAGCGTTCCTCTTCGGCAAGCAATACCTTCGCGATACGCTCGCGTTGCGATTGCAGAATCGGGTACGCCTCACCCATCTCGTTGGCCAGCGGGGCGACGAGACGATAAAAAAACGGTCCGCGAATGTCGAGCTTGTGGCCGTGCCGTAGCGCGCGACGGATGATCCGGCGCAACACATAGCCGCGATCCTCGTTGCTCGGCGTCACACCATCGGCGATCAGAAATGCACTCGAACGAATGTGATCTGCGATGACTCGCATCGACGGGTTCGACAGTCGATCGTTGCGACCGATTCCGGCGATCTCGCCGATGGCACGCAGCAAACTCTGAAACAGATCGATCTCGTAGTTGCTGTGGACACCCTGCATGATCGCCGCGACGCGTTCGAGACCCATGCCGGTGTCCACGCCGGGTTTCGGCAACGGGGTCAACGTACCGTCCGGCGAGCGATCGAATTGCGGAAACACCAGATTCCAGAACTCGACAAAACGATCACCATCTTCGTCGGGCGAACCTGGCGGACCGCCGGGAATCTCCGAGCCGTGATCGAAGAAGATTTCGGTGCAAGGTCCGCACGGACCCGTGTCGCCCATTGCCCAGAAGTTTTCTGCGATCGCTACGACGCGTTGAGGATCCACACCGATCGTGTCGATCCACAGTTCACGCGATTCCTCGTCGTCCGGATGCACAGTCACCCACAATCGTTCGCGCGGAATCTTCAGCACCTCTGTGATGAATTCCCAGGCCCATCGAATCGTGTCTTCCTTGAAATAGTCGCCGAAGCTGAAGTTGCCCATCATTTCGAAAAAGGTGTGATGGCGGGCGGTGTAGCCGACGTTCTCGAGATCGTTGTGCTTGCCGCCGGCGCGCACACATCGCTGAGCGGACGTCGCGCGGGCAAAGCCACGATCTTCGATGCCGATCAGCGCGTCCTTGAACTGCACCATACCGGCGTTGGTGAACAGCAGCGTGTTGTCACCCGAAGGCACCAGTGAACTCGACGCGACGACGCGATGACCGCGTTCGGCGAAGAACTCAAGATAGCGGGAACGAATGTCTGCGGTCTTCATGGTAATCGCGGCGAGCTGCTCTGGGCCCAAAAAAAGGGGCGCAAGTATACACGCGCAACCCGCGCAACGCTCTGATTCACAGAGAGATTCAGGTTCTCGCTTCGCCGAGCGCGCGGTAGATCAGATCGGCTGGAAAGCCGCGGCCCGCGAGAAATCGTGCCTGGCGGTTCCAGTCGTCTCGTGACATCGGTGCCGCGCTGCCGAATCGTTTGGCCCGTGCACGCGCCGCCCGCTCAAGCCAGAACTCAGACGTCGTCGTCAGGACGTCGTCGACCAGCGTGTCGGCGACGCCGCGCTCGCGCAATTCGGCTCGAATGCGCAACGGCCCTTGTCCGCGCTCCGAGCGCACCCGCACGAAGCTCTCGGCGAAACGGGCATCGGAAACAGACTCCGCGGCGCACAGCGTTGCGATGGCCTCGTCGATCGCGGCGTCACGATAGCCCCGTCGTTTCAGTTTGCGGCGCAACTCATCGGTCGAGTGTTCGCGCCGCGCGAGCAGGCGTACGGCCGTTTCGCGCGCCGCATCAGCCTCGTTACGGTGGTCCTGGTAACTGCGTGGTTCACCCAGCATCGCGAAATTCTGATACAGGAATTAACCTTCCCGTCAGACCTCGAGCGCTTCGACGTTGCCGTCAATCGATGCACCCGCTTCCGAGCGACGTGCGTTCGGCAACAGCTGTGCGCGAATCGTGGCTTCTATTTCCTCTGCCATGTCCGGATTTGCTGCAAGGAAGTCGCACGCGTTCTTCTTGCCCTGACCGATCCGGTCGGTCTTGTAGCTGTACCACGCACCCGACTTTTCGATCACGTTGAGCTTGACCCCGATATCGACGAGTTCGCCGAGCAGGTTGATGCCTTTGCCGTACATGATCTGAAACTCGGCCTGCTTGAACGGCGGCGCGACTTTGTTCTTGACGACCTTGACCCGCGTTTCGTTGCCAACGACTTCATCACCCTCCTTGACCGCGCCGATGCGGCGGATGTCGAGCCGCACCGACGAATAGAACTTCAAGGCGTTGCCACCGGTCGTGGTTTCGGGTGAGCCGAACATCACGCCGATCTTCATGCGGATCTGGTTGATGAACACCACCAGCGTTTTCGAATGCTTGATGTTCGCTGTCATCTTGCGCAGCGCCTGGCTCATCAAGCGCGCCTGCAACCCAACGTGCGCATCGCCCATTTCACCTTCGATCTCGGCCTTCGGCGTCAGTGCCGCCACCGAGTCGATCACCACGACGTCGACCGCGCCGGAGCGCACGATCATGTCGCAGATCTCGAGCGCCTGTTCTCCGGTATCCGGCTGCGACACCAACAGATCATCGGTGTTCACGCCGAGTGATGCGGCGTAGACAGGATCGAGCGCGTGTTCCGCATCGATGAATGCGCAGGTGCCGCCCTGCTTCTGCGCCTCCGCGATGACCTGCAGTGTGAGCGTCGTCTTGCCGGAAGACTCCGGACCATAGATCTCCACCACCCGACCGCGCGGCAGACCGCCGACACCGAGCGCGATGTCGAGGCCGAGCGAACCGGTCGAGATAGAGGGCACCAGATCCGGTTCCTGATCGCCAAGACGCATCATCGATCCTTTGCCGAACTGGCGTTCGATCTGCGTCAAGGCGGCTGCTAACGCGCGCTCTTTGTTGGTTTTGGCATCACTCATTGATGAACTCCTGGTCAACACTTGATGGACTCTCAATTAGCTAAGTCGGGTGGAACCTGCCGTGTGAACGATACTGTATATTTAATCAGTACATGATGGCAACAGCTCCAACGACGCTTTTGTGCAGATCGCGTGTATCACGCACGCGTCGGTGGGCGAATGACCGCATGCGTACGGCATTGCTCAGCATCGGTTGACGCTCGTCGCGGCGCTCTGTTTCACTCGCAGCCCCATGACGAGCCCGTCGCTCCACACGCCGATGATGCAGCAGTACCTCCGAATCAAATCGGAGCACCCGGACACGCTGCTGTTTTACCGCATGGGTGATTTCTACGAACTCTTCTACGACGACGCGCGGCGCGCGGCGAAACTGCTCGACATCACGTTAACTACGCGCGGTCAGTCCGCCGGACAACCGATTCCGATGTGCGGCGTGCCCCATCACGCGGCAACCAGTTACCTGGCGCGCCTCGTGCGCTGTGGCGAATCGGTGGCGATCTGCGAACAGATCGGCGACCCGGCGACATCGAAGGGTCCGGTCGAGCGCAGAGTCGAACGCATCGTGACCCCCGGAACATTGACCGAAGAAGCGTTGCTCGACGCCGCGGGTGACAGCCGCCTGGCTGGAATCTGCCGTGCTGCTGGCCGTTTTGGCGTTGCGTGGCTCGACCTGGCCGGCGGGCGCTTCAATGTTGCGGAATTCGATGGCGAGGACGCACTGCGCACAGAATTGGCGCGATTGAAACCAAGCGAAATCCTGTTACCGGGTGATCCACAACTGGCCGCACTATGCGCGCCTTTCGCGTTCTGCCGCGCACGCGACGCGCTCGAGTTCGACGTCGATCTCGCACGCGCGACCCTGACCCGGCATCTCGGCACACGCGATCTGCGTGGCTTCGGTTGCGAGACATTGACCTTGGCGTTGGGCGCGGCGGCCGCCGTGCTGAATTTTGCGAAGGCAACACACTGCCAGTCGCTCGCCTTCATAGACGGGCTCACACACATGCCCTCCGAGGCGACCGTTGTGTTGGACGCCCAGACACGCCGCAATCTCGAGATCGATCAAGGCATCGACGGCAACCGTGAGCACACGCTGTTTGCGGTGTTGAATTCCACCCGCACGCCGATGGGCGCGCGTTTGTTGCGAGATTGGCTGAATGCGCCGCGCCGGCAGCGCGATGTGGTGCTGGCGCGGCAGGCAGCGGTCACGTCATTGCTGGCGAACAACGCTGATGAACCCCTCGCGTCTCCGCTCCGCATCGTCGGCGACCTCGAACGTGCACTGACGCGGATCGCCCTGCGCAGCGCGGCGCCGCGAGACCTCGCACGGTTGCGCGACGCACTCGCGGCGTTGCCGGATATCCGCGTGGTACTGGCCGACCTCGACGATGTTCGGCTGCACGCGCTCGCCGCAGCGATCGGCGATTTCACAGACATGGCCGCGTTGCTGCGCCGCGCACTCGCCGACGAGCTGCCGGCCACGTTGCGCGACGGCGGCGTAATTGCCGATGGCTACGACGCACCACTCGACGCATTGCGTAGCGCCACCAGCAACGCCGGACAGTGGTTGATCGACCTGGAAACTCGCGAGCGCGAACGCACCGGGATTGTCTCATTGAAGGTTGGCTACAACCGCGTCCACGGCTACTACATCGAATCGAATCGCGCCGCTGCGGCATCGGTACCGGCCGACTACGTGCGGCGCCAGACATTGAAGAACGCTGAACGCTATATCACGCCGGAGTTGAAAGCGTTCGAGGACGACGCATTGTCGGGTCAGTCACGCGCGCTGGCGCGCGAACGCGCGATCTACGAAGACTTGCTCGATGAGGTCAATGCCGACTTGTCTCGGTTGCGTGCGTGCGCCGTGGCGCTGGCTGAACTCGACGTACTTGCATCGATGGCCGAGCGCGCCCGTCGCCTCGACCTCGTCGCGCCGACGCTCTCCGAACAACCCGGATTCCAGATCGAGGGCGGCCGACACCTCGTCGTCGAGCAGGTGGGCACCACGCCATTCATTGCCAACGATCTACAGCTCGACGACGCGCGCCGTATGCTGATCGTGACCGGCCCCAACATGGGCGGCAAATCGACGTACATGCGCCAGGCCGCGTTGATCGTACTGCTCGCGTACACCGGCAGCTTCGTGCCGGCGCGCGCCGCGCGCATCGGCCCGCTCGATCGGATCTTCACACGCATCGGCGCGGCCGACGATCTCAGCGGCGGTCGTTCGACGTTCATGGTGGAAATGAGCGAAGCGGCCAACATTCTGCACAACGCCACGGCCAACAGCCTGGTGCTGCTCGACGAGATCGGCCGCGGCACGAGCACCTACGATGGACTCGCGCTCGCATGGGCGTGTGCGTCGTATCTCGCCAATGAATTGCACGCCTTCACATTGTTCGCGACCCACTATTTCGAGCTGACGGTGTTGTCGGAGCAACTCCCGGGCATCGCCAATGTGCATCTTGCGGCTACCGAGCATCGCCGCCAGATCGTCCTGCTGCATGCAGTGCGCGACGGGCCAGCCAGTCAGAGCTACGGTATTCAGGTCGCACGCCTGGCCGGCGTGCCCAGCGCGGTGCTGGCGAGTGCGCGCCGCAAGCTTGCGGAACTCGAAGCGAGCGCGATCGATCACTCGTCTGCGGCACAAACCGATCTGTTCAGCCGGAGTTCGACACGACCCGGTACGCCAATCAGCGCATCGCAGAACGCCGAAAACGACCCGTTGCGTGCCGCACTGACAGATCTCGATCCCGACGCTCTGTCGCCGCGCGATGCCCACGCGATTCTCGCTGAACTCGTTCAACAGGCGCGGGATCTGCCGACGTGAACCCGAACCCTGTACAGTGCCGGATTAGCGGCTAGAATACGGCGCTTTTCCCAGCCAGGCGGCTTCCGATGACCTTTGTAGTCGGCGAAAATTGCATCAAATGCAAACTCACGGATTGCGTGGAAGTCTGTCCGGTCGATTGCTTCTACGAAGGGCCGAACATGCTGGTGATTCATCCCGACGAATGCATCGACTGTGCGCTGTGCGAGCCCGAATGTCCGGTCAACGCAATCTTTTCGGAAGACGAGTTGCCTGACGACCAGCAGGACTTTCTCGACCTCAACCGGGAACTGGCGGACGTCTGGCCGAACATCACCGAAAAGAAAGACGCGCTGCCCGATTCCGACGAATGGGACGGCAAACCGAACAAGCGGGAACTACTCGAACGCTGACGGTTCTGCAGCCGCGGGGGATCCCAGCGCCCAGCCGCTGCTAACCGATGGTGCCGCGCAGCAGTGGCACGAAACGGACGTATTCCAGTCGCTCCTCGCGAAGGCCGTCTTCGGTCCGATCGATCACTTTGAGCTCCTGCGCGCGCTCGTCGCCGACCGGGATGACCATTCGCCCCCCGACATCGAGCTGATCGAGCAGGGCGTCCGGCACGTTGCGCGCCGCCGCCGTGACGATGATGCCGTCATACGGGCCGCGATCCTCCCAACCCATGTTGCCGTCGTCGTATTTCACGCGGACGTTGCGCAGCTTGAGCGCGCGAAACCGTTCGCGCGCGCGTTCGATCAACGGCTGAATGCGTTCGACGGTGAATACCTGGGGCACGAGTGCTGCGAGCACCGTCGTCTGATAGCCGGAGCCCGTGCCGATTTCGAGCACCCGCTCGCGCGGCTGATTCAACAACGTTTGCGTCATCAGCGCGACGATGAACGGCTGCGAAATGGTCTGGCCGTGGCCGATCGGCAGCGCAGTGTCTTCGTACGCGCGATGCGACAACGCTTCATCGATGAAAATGTGCCGCGGTACTTCACCGATGACGGCCAGCACCCGCTCATTGGTGATGCCATGCTCGCGCAGCCGCGCGACGAGACGGTCGCGTGTGCGCTGCGACGTCATGCCAATGCCGCGCAAGTCGAACTGGCTCACGGCACCCACGCCGCAGCGTTGTGAAGCCGACCGAGTTCGCGCAGCAACGTTGTCGCGTATTGACCTGGCAACAGATCGAAACGCAATTCCAGATCCGATCCTTCGATTGTCCACTCGAGCGCGCCGGGACGCAGCACCAGCGGGCGCCGTTGCTGCGAGAGGCCGAGATGCTCCAGCGGATCGAGCCAGTCGCGATACGCGGCCATCGCATCGGTCTCGATGGCGTGCGCCATACCGCGCGCCGCGCCCCTTCCGCGTCCCCATAGCGGTCCCGTTGGCAGCGCGTCGAGTGCAACGTCACCGTCGATCAGCCGGTTCCAGCTCCGCGCGGAAACACGTGCGGCAAGCACCGCGTTGAACAGCAACGCTCGCGCAGTGGATAGATGCAAGCCTCTGCGAAACGCCGAAATAGCCGGGCGCGGCCGGTTGCAGATCCACCGTTTGGCACGATCGACGTTGGCGCCGTCGTGGCCGAAGCGCTGCTCGCCGTAATAATTGGGCGCCCCGCAACGTTTCAGCACATCGAGGCGTTCGGACACCACGGCGACGTCACCGGACAGATCGCGCACACGAATCCGGAACGCGTTGCCAGCCAGATCACCGCGGCGAAGTTTGCGTTGATGACGGGCCGACTCCAGGATGCGCCAGGCGGGCGACGCTTCGACGTGCGGCGCATCCCGCTGCGTATGCACACTGAACCATTGGCGGGTCATCGCATGACGATCCTTCATACCGGCAAACCCGACATCGGTGGGCGCAACCCCGAATGAACACGCGAGATCGTGCGCCACATCGTATGTGTTCAGACCGCGCTTCTCGACGTACAGCAGCAGATGCTCGCCCTCCCCGCTCGGCGCGAACGCCGCCGATTCATCGACCAGAAAGTCGTCGGCGCAACGGCGCATCATCCCCTCTACGGAGATTGGGGTATACGCATACGGCGGCGCCATCGGGTCCACGCTCAGGGAGTGACCACGAGGTAGAACGTCTCGCCGTCCTTGACCATACCGAGTTCGCTACGGGCACGCGCTTCGACACCGGCCGAGCCGCTCTGCAGTGCCGTCACTTCAACGGCCAGCACGCGGTTGCGCTGATCCAATTCCTCGGTCCGGCGAGCCTGCTCGGCAACGCGCGCGCGTAGATCGTTGCGGGCCAGAATGCCGACGTCGCTGAACCAGAGGCGCACCTGCATCCCGATCAGAATGACGGCGCCGACTACCATCAGGACACGCATGGTCGTGGTCAGCCTCGTAGCTCCGCGCGGCCGCGATACACCGCCTTCTTGCCGAGTTGCTCCTCGATACGCAGCAAACGATTGTATTTGGCGACTCGATCCGACCGCGACAGCGAGCCGGTCTTGATCTGCCCCGCGCCGGTCGCCACGGCCAGATCCGCGATGGTCGTATCTTCCGTTTCTCCGGAACGATGGGAGATCACTGTTGCGTAACCGGCCTGCTTTGCCATCCGAATCGCCGCCAGCGTCTCGGTGAGACTGCCGATTTGGTTGAACTTGATCAGAATACCATTGGCGACCTGCGCCTTGATCGCGTCGGCGAATATCGCTGTGTTGGTGACGAATATGTCGTCGCCCACCAATTGAATGTGTTCACCAATCGCATCGGTCAACATCTTCCACCCCGGCCAGTCCGCCTCGTCCATTCCGTCTTCGATCGACAGCACCGGATAGCGCTGCGTCAACCCGGCCAGATAGGAGGAGAACTGCATGCGTCGGAAATGACCTTCGTTTTTCAGTACGTATTCCGAACCGTTGTAGAACTCGGACGCCGCGCAATCGAGCGCGAAGACCACGTCTTCGCCGGGACGGTAACCCGCAGCAGCCACCGCTTCCGTCAGCACATCGAGGGCTGCCGCGTTGGATGGCAGATTCGGCGCGAAACCGCCCTCGTCACCCACCGAGGTATTCAGGCCGCGATCGCGCAACACCGTTTTCAATGCGTGAAAAATTTCCGCGCCACAGCGCAGCGCATCGCTGAAGCGATTCATCGAAACGGGCTGGATCATGAACTCCTGAATGTCGACGTTGTTGTCGGCGTGTTCACCGCCGTTGATGATGTTCATCATCGGCACCGGCATCCGCACCTCGGCCGGGCCGAACAACGTGCCGATATGCTCGTAGAGTGGCACGCCACGGGCATTTGCCGCGGCCTTCGCGGCCGCGAGCGATACTGCGAGGATCGAATTCGCACCGAGGCGTGTTTTGTTCGCGGTGCCGTCGAGGTCGATCATCGCGCGATCGAGGCGCTCCTGATCGACCGCGTCGACCCCCATCAATGTGGGCATGATTTCGTCGCTGATCGCCCGCACCGCACGCAGCACGCCCTTGCCGCCATAGCGAGCACTGTCGTTGTCGCGCAGCTCCAATGCCTCGCGCGTGCCGGTCGATGCACCCGACGGCGCGCATGCCGTTCCGATGGAGCCATCGTCGAGATGCACGTCCGCTTCAACGGTGGGGTTGCCACGCGAATCGAGTATTTCGCGCCCGACGATGCGTTTGATTCTGCTCATAGGTCCTCGATGAATCCGTTGGCCTTGACCACTTCGTCGATCCGCACGAGTACCCGCAGCAGATCGAGCATACGATCGAGCGGCCAGGAGTTCGGGCCATCCGACATCGCCTTCGACGGATCCGGGTGCGTTTCCATGAACACACCGGCGACGCCCGCCGCGACCGCCGCCCTTGCCAGCACCGGCACCATTTCGCGCTGGCCACCCGAGGTATTGCCGAGTCCACCCGGCATCTGTACCGAATGCGTCGCGTCGAAGACGACCGGACAGCCAGTCTGGCGCATGATCGCCAGCGATCGCATGTCCGAAACCAGATTGTTGTAGCCGAAGCTCGCACCACGCTCACAGACCATGATCTGCTGGTTACCCGTTGCACGCGCTTTGTTGACGACATTGATCATATCGAGGGGCGCAAGGAATTGACCCTTCTTGATGTTCACCGGCAAGCCCTGCGCGCAAACGTTGCGGATGAAGTTCGTCTGCCGGCACAGAAACGCCGGCGTTTGCAGCACCGACACCACGTCGGCCACCTCGTCGAGCGGCGTGTCTTCGTGGACATCGGTCAACACCGGCACGCCCACGTCGGTCTTCACCTTCTCCAGAATCCGCAGCCCCTCTTCGAGGCCGGGACCCCGATAACTTTCGTGCGAGGAACGATTGGCCTTGTCGAACGAACTCTTGAAGATGAACGGAATACCCAGCGTCGCGCTCATGTCACGCAGACGCTCCGCCGTATTCAATATCAGTTCCTCGGTCTCGATCACGCACGGACCGGCGATCAGAAACAGCGGGCGGTCGCGCCCGACATCGAAATCCAATAGCTGCATGAACTGCGGTTCCGTTGATCAGGTGGTTGCGGTGGCTGTTGCGGTCTCGCAATGCGGGTTCTCGGCCGCCGCGTAGGCGAGCGCCGCTTCGATGAAGCCGCGAAACAACGGGTGTCCATCTCGCGGCGACGACGTGAACTCCGGATGGAACTGACAGGCGACAAACCAGGGATGGTCCGGCAGTTCGATCATCTCCACGAGGTCGTCGTCGGATCGGCCGGCAACGATCAAGCCATCATGCTGCAAGCGCTCCAGGTACCGTTCGTTGACTTCGTAGCGATGACGGTGGCGTTCGTAGACGACATCTTCCCCGTATATTCGGCGTGCAAGCGATCCGGCGGTCAGTCTGCACGCCTGCGCCCCCAGTCGCATCGTGCCGCCGAGATCGTCGCCGGCCTGGCGATGCGTGAGTTGACCGTCACGATCGACCCATTCGGTAATCAGCGCGATCACCGGATATGGCGCATTCGGATTGATCTCGGTGGAATGCGCATCCTCGAGCCCCGACACGTTGCGCGCGAAATCGATGACCGCAGCGTGCAGCCCGTAGCAAATCCCGAGATACGGCACGCCGTTCTCACGGGCAAACTGCGCTGCTTTGATCTTGCCTTCGAAGCCGCGCTGTCCAAACCCGCCCGGAACCAGAATCGCATCCACCTCCTCGAGCACCGCGGTGCCGTTGGTTTCGATGTCTTCGGCATCAACGTAGCGGATGTCGACCCTGGTACGGGTTTGAATACCCGCGTGCACGACTGCTTCGCTGAGCGACTTGTATGCATCGAGCAAATCGAGGTATTTGCCGACGATCGCGATGCGCGTGCGTCGATCCGGATGCAGCTGCGCGTCGACGACGCGGTGCCATTCCGACAGGTCGGCTTCGTCACATTCGAGGCCGAACTTTTCGATGACGATATCGTCGAGCTTCTGCTCATGCAGCATCGCCGGCACCTGATAGATCGTCGGCGCATCGGGAAGCGGAATCACCGCCCGCTCTTCAACGTTCGTGAACAACGCGATTTTACTACGCGAAGATTTCGAGATCATGCGTTCGGAACGGCACACGAGTACGTCGGGCTGCAAGCCGACCGAACGCAGTTCCTTCACGGAATGCTGCGTGGGTTTGGTCTTCGTCTCGCCGGCGCTGGCGATGTAAGGCACCAACGTCAGATGAATGAACAGCGTACTTGCCGCGCCGACCTCGAGACGTAGCTGACGAATGCCCTCGAGAAACGGCTGCGATTCGATGTCACCGACCGTGCCGCCGATCTCGACGATGACGATATCGAAATTCTCGCCGGCTTCGCGGATCCGCCGCTTGATCTCGTCGGTGATATGCGGAATAACCTGCACGGTGCCGCCGAGATAGTCGCCGCGGCGTTCCTTGCGAATCACCTCGGCATAGATGCTGCCTGTCGTAAAGTTGTTCTTGCGCGACATCTTCGTGCGCAGGAAACGCTCGTAGTTGCCGAGGTCCAGATCCGTTTCGGCCCCGTCTGCGGTGACGTAGACCTCGCCATGCTGGAACGGGCTCATCGTGCCCGGATCGACGTTGATGTACGGATCCATCTTCACGATGTTGACTTTCAGATTGCGGGCTTCGAGAACCGCCGCGAGCGATGACGTGAGGACGCCTTTACCGAGTGACGAAACCACACCACCGGTTACGAAAACATAGCGAGTCATGAGTGCGCCATCTTGATGTGAGCGCGCGCGACGTGAGTCATGAGTGAGGCGCGCAAGATGGGAAGTCAGGGTAGCAAAAGGGTCTGGGCAGCACAAACGAAACGCACCGCGCCATCAGTTTCCCCACCGACGTTCCGACCCGCGCAAGCTCAGGTGCCAGGCATCGTCGGAGGTCTCCGCGTAGGCGGTATCGATTGCGATGCCGGGCACCGCGGCGAACTGACCGTCCACATAGATCAGCGGGTACGCATCGCGCAGCCACGGCGGCACGCGCGCTTCGGACAACAGCCGCTTGACGCTTCGCGCGCCGGAACGACCCACCGGCCTGAGGCGTTCGCCCCCGATACGCGCACGCACTTCCACCACTTCCAGCGACGCGCGCAGACCGACTCCCGTGCCGCGGCGGGATTCGAGTTGACCGACCGCGATGTCGATCGGAGCGTCCAGCAGGCACCATCTCAGCGGCGACAGCACCGGTTGCGCCGCCGCGACGACATACAGGTGTTGCCGGTACCTGCGAACGTTGAAATCCGTCGCGACCTCCACCACCGGCAGGCGGTCGTGAGCGCTGTTCGCCTGGCGAACGATTTCCGTCAAAACACGTTCTCGCACACCGTGAATGCCGGCCCGGACCAGCCAGCGCCGCAGCAGCGGACGCGCATGCGGCGCGTCGAGCAAGTTCACAGCCAGAGGCCGCGACTCGACGCCGATGCCGGTCGAGCTGCCAGCGCTGTTGTCGAACGCGTTCTCAACGTTCGCGACAGCCCCGTCGAGCTGTTCATCCAACGCGTAGCGCAGCAGTACAGCCTCGTCGGCGAATCGCTTCGCTGCCCGATGCAGTCGTACTGCCGCATCCGGCCAACGTCGCCGCATTGTGCGAAGCACTTCGTGGCGGATGAAATTGCGATCGAAGCGGCGATCGGCATTGCTCGTATCGTCGATCCAGTCGAGATCGTGCGAACGCGCCCAGGCCTCGATGTCGGTGCGCGTCACGTCCAGCATCGGACGCAACAGGTGACCTCGACCGAGCCGCCGCGACGCGGGCATCGCGGCCAGCGCGGCGACACCGCCGCCACGCATCAGACGCCACAACACCGTCTCGGCCTGATCGTCGAGATGATGCGCAAGCCACAGCACGTCGCCATCGGCAAGCACGTCTTCGAAGGCCTTGTAGCGGACACGCCGTGCGGCGGCCTCGACGCTGCCGCGTGAAGAAACTCCGACACGCTGCGCGGTGAAACGAACACCAAGCTCGACGCTAACGGATTCACAGTGTCGCTGCCAGACATTTGCGTCGGCGCTGAGACCGTGGTTGACGTGCAATGCCAGCAGCCGGCGTCGATCGTCGATGCGTTGCGCCGCGGCATGCAGCAGTACGGTGGAGTCGAGCCCGCCGCTGTAGGCCACCACGATCCGGCCGCCTGCCGAAGCCTGCATCAGCGCCGCGCGAATCGATGCGTCGACCGATCGCGGTACCGCTGGGAGTCCGCTCACGCCGCCGAACGGCGATAGTGCAGGCCGACCTGGCCCGCACCGAATTCGTTGCGCAGCGATTGCAGCAATTCGTCGCTCGGCGCCACACACCAATCCGCACCAAGGACGAGGCGCCCTTCCGCGGCCTGCGAACGATACGCAATGGCCACCGGACAACCTTCGTGTCGATGCGGTTCGAGCAATGCTTTGAGACGGCGCGCGAAATCACGCGAAATCCCATCGCCACAGACATCGATCTGCAGGCAATCGGCAAATCGGCGCCGTGCATCGTCCATCGTATGCACCTGTGCGACCCGCATCTTCAATGCACCGTTGTACTCATCCGGCTGCACTTCGCCTTCGACGACCAGTACTGCGTCTTTGAAGATCTTCTGCTTGTGCTTTTCGTAAACATCGGAAAACACCGACAACTCGATCCTGCCGCTGCGATCATCGAGCACCGTGAACGCCAGCGTTTCGCCGCGTTTGTTGCGCATCGTGCGCGTCGAATAGACGAGCCCCGCGACGATTTGTACGCCGCGTTCGACACGCAGATCGGCAATCCGCTGCGGCGCGAATTCACGAATCTCCGCCAGATAGTCGTCGATCGGATGACCCGTCAGGTACAGCCCCAACGCGTCCTTCTCGGCGTCCAGCCGCTCGCGCCGCGTCCACGCGCGCACTCGGAAGTTGGCCGCGCGCAGGTGCGCTGCATCCGGTGCAGCGAACGGCTCGCCGAACAGATCGTCGATACCGCTCGCGGCGTTACGCGCCGCCTGATCGGCGCCTTGCAGCGCGCTGTCGAGTTCGGCGAGCAGGCGGGACCGCACGGCATCGAGGTCTTCGTTCGTCTTTGTAAACGGATCCATCGCGCCGGCGCGAATCAGCGCCTCGATCGCGCGCCGATTTGCTTTCTTCGAGTCGATGCGCCGGCAGAAGTCATACAGATCGCCGAACGGACCGTCTCGCTCGCGGCTGTCGCAGATGGCGACGACGGAGCCTTCGCCGATGCCGCGAATCGCACCCAGACCATACAGAATGCGGCCATCGCGCACCGAAAAGCGGAAGCGACTGAGGTTGATGTCCGGCGGATCGAGCGGTACCTGGGAACGGCGCACTTCATCGACCAGCGTGACGATCTTGTCGGTGTGCTGCATGTCCGCTGACAACACGGCCGCCATGAACTGATCGGGGTAATGCGTCTTCAGCCACGCCGTCTGATAGCTGACCATCGCGTACGCCGCCGAATGCGATTTGTTGAACCCGTAACCGGCGAATTTCTCCATCAGGTCGAACAGTTGTCCCGCTTTGGATTCCGAGACGCCATTGCGCAACGCGCCGGCCTTGAAGATGTCCCGATGCTTGGCCATCTCTTCGGGCTTCTTTTTGCCCATCGCGCGCCGCAACAGATCCGCCGCGCCCAGACTATAGCCACCGATCACCTGAGCAATCTGCATGACCTGTTCCTGATAAACCATGACGCCGTAGGTGGGTGACAGAATCGGTTCGATACGCGCGTCGAGATATTCGACCCGGTCGTGGCCATGCTTGCGCTTGATGAAATCCGGGATCAGTTCCATTGGTCCCGGCCGGAACAAGGCACCCAGTGCGATGATGTCTTCGAAACGGTCCGGCTTCGCCTGCTCCAGCAGACTCTGCATGCCACGCGACTCGAATTGAAACACCGCGGTGGTTTCGGCGCGCTTCAGTAGATCGAACACGTGTGGATCGTCGAGCGGGATCCGTGCGATGTCGAGCGGATCGTCACCGTGTGTGCGCGCTTCGTTGATCGCTGCGACCGTCCAATCGATGATTGTCAGCGTTTTCAGGCCCAGGAAGTCGAATTTGACCAGGCCCGCGCGCTCGACATCGTCCTTGTCGAACTGAGACACGACACCAGAACTGCCGTCGACGACGTAGAGCGGCACGAAATCGGTCAACTTCGATGGCGCAATGACCACACCGCCAGCGTGCTTGCCTACGTTGCGCACGATGCCTTCCAGCTTGTACGCCATGTCCATGATCTCGCCGACATCCTCGTTGTCGGCGATGAAATCGCGCAGTTCCGGCGTCTCGGCGACTGCTCGTTGCAACGTCATGCCCACTTCGAAAGGGATCAGCTTCGACAGTTTGTCGGCCAGGCCGTACGGTTTGCCCTGCACGCGCGCGACGTCGCGTACCACCGCCTTTGCCGCCATCGTGCCGAACGTGACGATCTGGCTGACCGAATCGTGGCCATACCGCTCAGCCACATGGGCGATGACCGCATCGCGGCCGATCATGCAGAAGTCGATATCGAAGTCCGGCATCGACACACGCTCGGGATTCAGCAACCGCTCGAACAACAGATCGTATTCGAGCGGATCGAGATCGGTGATACCCAGCGAATACGCGACCAGCGAACCCACACCCGAACCGCGCCCCGGACCGACCGGAATGCGTTGCGATTTGGCCCAGTTGACGAACTCCATGACGATCAGGAAGTAACCGGCGAACCCCATCTGATTGATGATGCCGACCTCGACATCGAGTCGCTCCGAGTAAACCCGACGACGCGCGTCCGATATGTCGGTACCACGCTGCGTCGCAAGCGCCAGGCGTGCATCGAGGCCCTCACGCGCCAGTTGAATCAGATAGGCATCCAACTCGATACCGTCCGGCAACGGATAGTTCGGCAGGAAATACGTGCCGAGTTGGATGTGCACGCTACAGCGCTTGGCAATCTCGACTGCATTGGTCAGAGCTTCGGGCACGTCGGCAAACAGCGCCGACATTTCCGCTGGACTCTTGAAATACTGCTCTTCGCTGTAGCGGCGCACGCGACGCGGATCGTTCAGCGTGCGGCCCTCCTGTATACAGACGCGCGTCTCGTGCGCTTCGAAATCGTCGCGCTCGAGAAAGCACACGTCGTTCGTTGCGACGACCGCGATATCGAGTTCGCCGGCCAGCGCCACCGCAGCGGAGAAATAGGTGTCCTCGCCTTTGCGGCGTGTCCGTTCCAGTTCGATGTAGTATCGATCGCCGTACAATCCACGCCAGCGCAACGCAAAGCGTCGGGCGGCCGGGGCGTCGCCACGCAACAATGCGGCACCGACATCGCCGCGCGTTCCGCCCGACAACAGAATCACGCCGTCGCTGTAGGTCTGGAGCCACTCGCGTGCGATGCAGCCCCGCTCCGTGGCGTCGAGATACGCCCTCGAAACCAGGGTGATAACGTTGCGGTAGCCGGTCTCGTCCGCGGCGAGAACGATGCAGCGGCAGCGCGCATCAGGATCGGCATCGATGTCGTAATAGCTCAGATCCGCGCCGATGATCGGTTTGACGCCCGCGCTCACGCACGCGTCGTAGAATTTGATCAAGCCAAACAGATTGGCACGGTCCGTTATCGCGACCGCCGGCATACCGAGTGCCACGGCACGCTCGACGAGTTCACGCACCTTGACCAAACCGTCCGCGATCGAGTACTCGGTGTGCAACTTCAGATGAACGAAACCGTCATCCATCGAGTCAAGGCCCGTCGTCGAACATCGCCACACCACCCAGTTGAAGCATGGGTGGCTCGAGCATCGGCGGTTC
The DNA here is from genome assembly GCA_963812255.1 of uncultured Gammaproteobacteria bacterium. Lineage (GTDB taxonomy): Bacteria > Pseudomonadota > Gammaproteobacteria > Pseudomonadales > Azotimanducaceae > DATJGR01. The sequence goes on from CAWEUM010000006.1 coordinate 81,359, forward strand.
GAGCAGCGAATCGCGAATCGGTGCAAAGCTGCGCCGGTGTAACGGACTAGGCCCGAATCGCTCGATGGCTTCGAGATGTGCCGCGGTCGCGTAACCTTTGTGGCGTTCGAAGCCATAGTTGGGGTAGTGCGCGGCGGCCCGATCCATCTCGCCGTCGCGGAGCACCTTCGCGACAATGGATGCGGCGCTGATCGAGGCGATGCGATCATCGCCGCCGATCACGGCCACCGCCGGCATGGCCAGCCCCGGCGTGACGTTTCCATCTACATACACCACGTCTGGGCGTACCGAGAGATTTGCCACCGCGCGCTGCATCGCGAGCAGACTCGCGCGCAGAATGTTCAGCTGATCGATCTCGTCCACTTCGGCACGGCCGATACCCACTGCGAGCGCCTGCGACTCGATGATCTGGGCGAGTTCCGCGCGGCGCGCCGCGCTGAGTTTCTTCGAATCGCGAAGTCCCGCAATCGGGCAGGCCGGATCGAGAATTACAGCGGCTGCAACGACGGGGCCGGCCAGCGGTCCGCGGCCTACCTCATCGACGCCGGCGAGCATCAGGATCGGCATCGGTTGGTCGTCGAACAGATCCATCAGCGATCGGCCATCGACAGCACCGCGGCCGCAGCGCGCTGGTTGGCACCGCGCCGCAACGACGCGTGCAACGCGCGGAAGTCGGTGAGATGTGCACCATTGCGCCCGCGTTCCAGTTCTGCAATCAACGCGCGCGCGAGGCGTTCGGGTTGCGCGTCGTACTGCAACAGTTCCGGAACCAGCCGCCGGCCGGCCAGAATATTCGGCAACGCGACGAATGGTGTGCGCAGCAGGGCTTTCACGATCCGGTAGCTTAACGCGCCGAGACGATAGGTCACTACCATCGGTTTGCCGAACAGCATCGCTTCGAGCGTGCCGGTGCCGGATTTCACCAACGCGCCATTCGCCGCCGCGAGCGCCTGATGCGCGTCACCCTGCAGCAGTCGCACATCGAGCCGTGGAAATCGCTTGGTCAGTTCGACCATCGTCGCCCACGATCGCTCATCCACGCACGGAATCAAATACAAGACACAGCCGAGCTCCGCATCGATGAGCTGCGCGGTCTGCAAGAACAGCTCCGCATGCGCGCGAATCTCCGACGCGCGGCTACCCGGCAGCAACGCGATCGTCATTTGCGCGGGGGCAATGCCGAGCGCCACCCGCGCCTGGGCCGTGACGTCGACCGGTTCGATCGCGTCGGCCAACGGATGTCCGACGAATTCCGCGTGCACGCCGTGTTCCTCGTACAGCGGCGGCTCGAACGGATACAAGGTCAGTACCAGATCCGCCGCGCGGCCGATGCGTTTGACGCGGCCACGCCGCCACGCATACACGCTCGGACTGACGTAATGCACGGTCGCAATGCCGCGCCGCTTCAGCAGCCGCTCCAGCAACAGATTGAAAACATTGAAATCGACGCCAACGAAGACATCGGGCCGTTCGGTCAGAAAGGCGCGGCGCAGCATTCGAATGACACGAAGCAATGTGGGAAATCGCTTCACCGGTTCGACGAAGCCGTTCATCGAAAACGCGCTCATGGCGCACAGCGGTTCGAGCCCCTGCGCCAGCATCAGCGGTCCGCCGATCCCGCGGAAACGCACTTCCGGCACCTGCACCCGCAGCGCCTGCATCAAACCCGCTCCAAGCAGATCTCCGGATGGTTCTCCCGCGAGGATGCCGACGCTGAGGTGCTGCCGTTCAATCGCCGTTGCCCTCGCGTCGTCCGCGAATGATGCCCCAACGCGACTCGGCGACGCTGGCTTTGAACAACGCCACTTCGGCATGACGCTCGGCAAGTGGTCCAATCTGAACCAATGCCTCCTTCACACCGAGGCCCTGGCCGTAGACGATCCGATATGCGTCGCGCAGCGCACTGACCGCTGCCTCGGCAATACCGTGGCGGCGCATGCCCTCGATGTTCAGACCAACCGCACCGGCGGGATTGCCGCTGACGGTGACGAACGCCGGCACGTCCTTTAGGACCAGACTCATTCCGCCGATGTGCGCGTACGCGCCGACGCGCCGATATTGCGGTATGCCGGCGTAGCCGCCGAAATTCGCGTGGTCGCCAACGACCACATGGCCCGAAACGGATGCATTGTTCGCCATGATCACGTGATCGCCCAGGACGCAGTCATGGCCAACATGTACGTATGCCATCAGCAGATTGCCGTTGCCGATGACGGTGCGTCCCTGCCCTTGCACTGTGCCCCGATGGATCGTCACGCCTTCCCGAATGACATTGTCGTCGCCGATCAGCAGAGTGGTCGGTTCACCGCCGTAGATGAGGGCCGGCGTATCTTCACCGACCGTCGCGAACTGGAAGATCCGGTTATTGCGCCCGATGCGCGTCGGCCCCTTGAGGATCACGTGCGACGCGACCCGACAACCGTCGCCGATCGCGACATCGGCGCCGACGATCGTCCATGGGCCGATCGCAACGTTGTGACCGATGACCGCGCTCGGATCGATGATCGCGCGTGGATCGATCATTGCGGTCGCGGAACCGCGCCGATACCCGACATCAGATCGTCTTCTCGACACAAATGATCTCTGCCTCGCACGCCAGATCACCCTCGACATACGCGGCGCAGGCGAACTTAATCACACGGCGTTTGTCGGCGATGATCTTCGACTCCATGTCGAGTCGATCCCCCGGCACCACGGGGCGTTTGAATCGCGCGCGATCGACCCCACCGAGGTAGTACAACGAACCGTCTGCGGCCTTACGGTTCTTGGTCTTGAACGCAAGGATGCCTGAGAGTTGTGCCATCGCTTCGACCATCAAGACGCCCGGCATGACGGGATTGCCCGGGAAGTGACCATTGAAGAATATCTCGTTCACCGAAATGTTCTTGTAGCCATTGATCGCCTCGCCAGGTTCCACCGAGGTGACCCGATCCACCAGCAGAAACGGGTATCGATGCGGTAGATACTCGGAGATTTCCTTGATGTCCATCATCTATTGACGCCCCCGCGCCACGCTGCGATCGTTGGCAACTCTGGCATATTCGGTGATGTGAAGATCGCTATCGACGTGACGTTTCGAGTCGCGCGACCCGCTTAGCCAGCGCATCGAGTTCGGCAAATCTGAGAGCATTGCGCTTCCATTTGCGTGTCGCACTATGTAACACGCCGCCCGAATAGACGCCAGGATTCGCGATCGATCGACTGACGTGCGTCATACCGCTGACGACCACATGATCGACGATCCGAATCGGTCCGTCGCCGCCGATCCCGACACCGCCAGCGAGCACACAGTACGCCCCGACACGCGTACTTCCGACGATGCCCACGCAACCGCAGATCACTGTGTGATCGCCGATCACACAGTTGTGGCCGATCTGAACCTGATTGTCGATCTTCACGCCGGTGCCGATGACGGTGTCGTCGATCGTGCCTCGATCGACCGTTGTGGCGGCACCAATGCTGACATCCTCGCCCAGCAGGACGCCGCCGAGCTGCGCAATTTCATGTTGTCTGCCGCGGTCGTCGGCTGCAAAGCCGAACCCATCGGCGCCGATCACCGCACCACTGTGCACAATGCTGCGCGCACCGATTCGGACTCTGCGATACAGCGTCACCGAGGCCATCAGACGCACATCGTCGCCGAGTTCGCTCGACGCACCGATCACGCAGTTGGGGCCGATGACGACCCGCTCGCCGATGCGGCAGTTCGCGCCCACGACGACATTGGGACCGATCGATACGTCTGCACCGACCTGCGTGGAGCCATCCACCACCGCAGACGCGTGAACCTCCGGCTTGGGTGGCCTGTCATCCCCGAACAAACGTGCCAGGCGCGCAAATGCAAGGTACGGATTCGGCGTAACCAGTGCATGAGTGGGACACTGTGCGAGGTCTTCGGCTCGAAGAATGACAGCGGTCGCTTTAGTACGCGCGAGCAGGGGCCGATAGGCGCGACTGGATAAATGCGTCAGATCGCCCGGTTCGGCGTGTTCGAGGCTGCCGAGTCCGCTGATGAGGGCGCCCGCATCGCCTTCGACGCGGGCATCTATGCGCTGTGCCAGATCACCGAGTGTGAAGGTGATTCCAGCCACGGCTCGCTCACTTCTTCTGGTTCAGCTTCTCCGTGACCTGTCCGGTGATGTCGTACTTTGGATCGGCATACAGAACATTCTGTTTGTGAATGACGATATCGTACTGGCCCTTGGCAATGAGATCGTTCAGCGCCGCCTGAAACTTTGGCGCCATCTTCTGCAGGATGTCCTGCTGACGCTCGTTGACGGTCTTCTGCAATTTGTTGACCTGGAACTGATAGTCGATCTGTTTGTCTTCGATTTCTTTCTGCAGCTTGCGCTTTTCAGGATCGCTCATGACATCGCCATCCTTGTTCAGTTTCTCCTGCATCTGGTTGATCGACGTACCCAGACTCTTGACGGTCTTCTGATCAGGAGCGAGATCGCTCTCGAGTTTGGCGATCATTGCTTTGGCCTCTTCACTTTCGCCAATTGCGCGTTGCGCGTTCACCACGGCGACTTTCAGTTCCGCAAAAGCGCTGCCAGCCACCAACAGCAAACCGGGAAGTAGCATCAATCGAAGCATTTTTACCACCGGGGTCTCCTTTGTGGTTGTTCGGTACAGGGTGTTCGGGACGGCGCGCATGTTACATCAGAACGTTCTGCCGAGTTCAAACTGGAAGAACTCGGTCTCATCCGTCTTGCTGTAGTTGAACGCTTTCGCAATGCCGAACGTCATCGGGCCGAATCCGGTGATCCACGTCAGACTGAAACCGACCGAATAGCGCAATAAATTCAGATCGACGTTGTCGCAGACAACGCTGACGCTGGGACACCTGCTGTTGAACACGTTGCCCGCGTCGACGAAGAGCACTGGCCGCATTGAGCGGTTGTCCTTGACGAATGGCATCGGGAAGATGATTTCCGCGCCGCCGACGATCAGCGTATTGCCGCCAAACGGCTGGCCCTTCGATGTATAAGGATCGTATTGTGAGGGCGTTGACAGCGGCCCGAGAGTGTTTTGTTTGAAACCCCGGACCGAACCGAAACCACCCGCGTAGAAGTTTTCGTAGAACGGCAAGCCGTTGCTGCCGCTGTAGTTGTCGCCGTAGCCCAGTTCACCATGCAGACGCAACGTGTAGGTCTGCGTGAGCGGCACGAATATCTGGTCTCGGTAGTCGAGCTTGTAGAACATCAGATCACTCAACGGCAGCGACAGCTCGAGCGACAGCGTCTGCGAGCGGCCGCGCGTCGGGAACAGCCCCCTGTTCAACGTCGAACTCGACCAACTCAGATTGGCCTTGTAGTTCAGAAACGTATCACCCTCGTCGGCGATGAACTGAGTGATCTCCTGTGCGGAGTAGTAGCCCGCCTTCAGCTTCGTGTGTTCCGCGGTCAAACCGAAGCCGATACGCTGCGTCTCTCCGATTGGAAACCCGAAGTTCACGCCGGCACCGTACGCATCGGTCGAATACGTGGCGATGTTCTGCTGCTGGAAGTCGGTCTGCCGAAAGAACAGGTTGTAACCACGGCTGATGCCGTCGAGTGTGAAATAGGGGTCGAAGTAGTTGAACGCAACGGCGCGTTGATACTGGCTCCAGCTGACGTTCAGCGACATGCTGTTGCCGGTGCCGAGCACATTTGATTCCTGATAACCCGCGCCAACGATCAATCCGGACGCTTGGGCGTAGCCAAGCGTTGCCGAGATGCTGCCGGATGGCTGCTCTTCGACGCTGAATTTGACGTCGACCTGATCGTCGGTGCCGGCGACCTCCGGCGTCTCGACGTTGACGTCTTTGAAAAAGCCCAGCCGCTCCAGTCGCGTCTTCGACAACTCGATCAATGCCGTCGACGCCCAGCCGCCCTCCATCTGACGCATCTCCCGCCGGAGCACCTCGTCCTGCGTGACGGTATTGCCCTTGAATTCGATTCGTCGAACGTAGGCGCGTTTGCCGGCTTCGACCATGAAGCGAACGTCCACCGTGCCGTCGTCGTGCACTTGCGGCACGCCGGAAGCACTGGCAAAAGTGTATCCCGAATTACCCAACGCCTTGGTCAAGCGATCCTCGCTCGCCGTAACCAACGCACCCGAGAAGACCTGGCCACTCTGCACGAGCAGCAGCGAGCGCAGCGCGTCCGGCGATACATCGTGTAACTCACCGACCAGTTCCACTTTGGCGATCTTGTAGATACCACCCTCGGTGACGTTGATCGTGATGTAGACGTGACGCTTGTCGGGCGAGATGCTGACTTGCGTGGAATCGACGTTGAAGGTGACATAGCCGCGATCCTTGTAGTAGGACTCGAGCTTTTCGAGATCCCCCTTCAGCTTCTCCTTCGAGTATTTGTCGTCGTTCTTCAGAAACGAAAAGAAGCTCGGCGTCTTCAGTTCGAACACGTCGCGCAGCTCCGATTCGCTGAAGGCACGATTGCCGACGACGTTGATGTGTTCGATCGTCGACGTCTTGCCTTCCTTGATGTTGATGTGAATCGCGACGCGGTTGCGCGGCAGGTCCTCGACGTTGGTATCGATGCTCGCGCCATAACGTCCTTGCGCAACGTACTGCCGGGACAGTTCGAGATCGACCCGCTCCAATGTCGATTGCTTGAAGATCTCGCCTTCTTTCAATCCCTGCTTGCCAAGCCCTTCGAGCAGCGCATCGGTCTTGATCGACTTGTTGCCTTTGATCTCGATCGAATCGATCGCGGGTCGCTCGACAACGGTCACGATCAGCGCGCCCCCGTCGCGTGTCATTTTGACGTCGCGAAAATAGCCGGACTGAAACACCAGCCGGATCAGACGCCGGATCGTGGCCGCATCGATCGTATCGCCGATGTTGACCGGCAACAGGTTGAACACCGTTCCAGCGGACACGCGCTGCAGCCCTTGAATGCGGATATCCGTTACGGTGAACGTGTCGGCGAGCGCAAGGCTCGGCCACAGCAGCGCGATGGCGAACCATCGCTTCAACGTTCCCCCAACCATGGACGTCCTCGGGTCAGAATAGTCGTGTGATGTCGTTGTAGAACGCGAGCAGCATCATGCCCCCGACGAGTGCGAGTCCGAGTTGCATGCCCAATGCCTGAATACGATCCGGCACCGGCCGGCGTATCGCGATCTCGGCCAGGCAGAACATCACGTGGCCTCCATCGAGTATTGGAATCGGCAGGAGATTCAGCACACCGAGGCTGATGCTGAGCAGCGCCAATACACGAAGGAAGTCTTCCCATCCCGACCGCGCGGAGTCACCCGCGACCTTCGCGATCGTAATCGGACCGGACAGGTTTCGAGTGGACACCAGACCGGTCACCATTTTCTTCATCAGATCCAGCGTCATCATCGTTTTCGACGCCGTTTCGCGAATACTCATCGGAAACGCATCGAAGAAGCCGTATCTGACTTCGCGCATCAATGGCGAGACACCGATGAACCCGTAGCGGCCACCGTCGGCCGCGACCCGCGCTGCGGGCGTGAGTTCGACCGACTCGCGCGAGCCGTCGCGCTCGATTTCGACCGTGAGGGATTTGTCAGGCGCCGCCCGTAGTGCCTCCACCAGATCCGCCCACTGCTCGACCGGTTTGCCTGCGACCGCGACCACGCGGTCCCACGGCCGCAAACCGGCAGCCTTCGCCGGACCATCGTCAAGCACAGTGCCCACGACAGCGGGCAACGTCGGCACCATGCCCAGCGAACGGAACATTTCCGGCTCGGCGACGCCACGCTGCCAATTGAGCAGCATCAAATCGTGCGCTGCGGTCGAAGTGGTGCCCGGTTCACGGGTGTCGACGCGCAGTTCACCGGAGTCGCCGAGGCGCGCCGCAAGCGCCATGCTGATCTCGGGCCAAGAGCGCGTCGGCGCACCATCGATCGAAACGATTTCCTGGCCGCCCTTCAGACCCGCTGCAAATGCCGGTGTATCCGGCGCAGGCGGCGCAATGATCGGCACCAGATCGGTACTGCCCGCAACAAACAGACACCAGTAGATCAATATCGCCAACAGGAAGTTCGCCAGCGGACCGCCGAGCGCAAACGCAATACGCCACGTAGGCGACAGACTATTGAAGGTTTTGTGCGCGTCTTCGGGTGCAACGTCGCCTTCGCGTTCGTCCAGAATCTTCACGTAGCCGCCCAGCGGAATCGCCGCGAGCGTGAACTCGGTACCGCGTCGGTCGAACCGCGACAACAGAGCAGGGCCGAAACCAATCGAGAAACGTACCACCTTCGCGCCGGCGATCCGTGCAACGAGAAAATGACCAAACTCGTGGACAGTCACCAGCACACCCAGTGCGGCAACAAACGCAATTACGTACTGCACGATATCCATGCGTCAGAACATCCGAACAATTGTCATGTTTGACAGGCGTTGCGCCCGCAAGTTGCCATGCGACTCGAATCCGCTCCACCGCGACGGCGCGCAATGATAGCAGCTCGCCATCAGGCGTGTTGAATCGCGGCCAACGCGGCGCACGGCAGGGCCGCAATCAATGCGTCGATTCGGTCGAGCATTCCGCCGTGACCCGGAAACAGGGCGCCGGAGTCTTTCACGCCCCGTGCACGTTTCAGCGCGCTTTCGAACAGATCGCCGAATATCGAGACGACAGCAATGATCAACGCCGCAAACGCCCACTGCGTGAGATCCAGTTCCAAACGCAGCAGCGCCGGTATTTCGCTGCCCAGCAGTGTCCCAACGGCCCCCGAAGCGAGCACGCCGCCGAGTGCGCCTTCCCAAGTCTTGCCGGGACTGACGAGCACGGCGAGTTTATGGCTGCCGAAGCCGCGGCCGGAGAAGTAGGCACCGATGTCGGCAGCCCACACGACGCAGAACACCCATACGATCAACCACGGGCCGCCACTGACGAGCAGCGACACAAGCGCCAGCCACGCACCGACGAAAACGATGTACCCGGAGGGTGCCAGAACGACACCAGTCAGCATTTGGGCGCTCGCCGGAAATGTCAGCACGACGAGCGCTGCCAACACCCAGAATGCGATGACGCCCACAAAGATCGCCGGCCACATGTCCGGCACCTGCAACACGGCGTAGCCCAACGCCGCATAGCCCAAGACGTAGACAACCTTCGCAGCGAGCGGGCGAAGTCCGGCCAGACTGGCCCATTCAAGCAAGCCCAGACCCGCCGCCACAAGGAACAGCGCCGCGAAGGCGGGCGGAGGAAGCAGGAAGATCGCTGCGATCACGGCGGGCGCCGCAATCAGTGCCGTCAGTACCCGCAGCTTCAGCATGTGCCTGGCGACATGCGACGCGCAGGTGCCGTGATCACGGGCGTCGCCCGAACCTTCGCTGCCGAGCGCGGTAAGATTCGAACGCGTCGGCCAGCCGCACTTCGTCGAACTCGGGCCAGTAGGCGTCTGTGAAATACAGTTCGCTGTATGCGAGATCCCACAACAGAAAGTTGCTGATCCGCTGGTCGCCGCCGGTCCGAATACATAGATCCGGTGGTGGGAAATTGCCCAACGACAACAGACCACCCACAGTGTGTTCGTCCAGTTTGTCGGGATCGATCTGGCCCGCTGCGACGCCTTTCGCCAACGCGCGCATCGCCTGTGTGATGTCCCAACGTCCGCCGTAGTTCACCGCAATCGTCAGATGCAGTTGATCGTTGTCGCGGGTGATCTGTTCGGCGCGTTTCATCAACATCTGCAGTTCGGCCGCGAAGCGGCTGCGCTCACCGATGATGCGCAATCGCACGCCCCGATCACGTAATTCTTCTACGTTGTCGACCAGAAATCGCCGCATCAATTGCAGCAGTAGATCAACCTCGCGCTTCGGCCGATCGAGATTCTCTGTCGACAACGCGAATATCGTCAGATACCGCACGCCGAGATCGGCGCAGCGTTCGGCAATCGGACGAATGTTCCGCGCGCCCGCTCTATGACCGGCTGCGCCCGGCATGTGACGTGCCTTGGCCCAGCGATGATTGCCGTCCATGATGATGGCCACATGGCTCGGCACGAGGTCGCCGTCGATCTGAGCGGCACTGGCTTGAAGCTCGGACATATGGCTCTTTTGAAATCCGCTGTCAGTGTCGAGATCTTAGCTTTAAATCTTTAATAAATCGGACTCTTTTTCCGACAATGCGTGATCGATTTCAGATATTCGCTTGTCGGTCAGACGCTGAATGTCCTCTTCCGCACGACGCGCATCGTCTTCGGAGATGGCCTTCTCCTTAACCAGCTCCCGGACGTCGCCGATCGCGTCGCGGCGGATGTTGCGGACTGCCACGCGGCCCTGCTCGGCCTCGTGCCTGGCATGCCGCGCCAGATCGCGGCGGTTCTCTTCGGACAACGGTGGCAATGGAATCCGAATCACATCCGACGACGACGACGGCGTGATGCCGAGATCACTCTTCAGAATCGCCTTTTCGATGTCCCCCAGCAGCTTCTTCTCCCACGGCGAGATCACCAAGGTGCGCGCATCTTCCACGCTGATCGATGCCACCTGATTGAGCGGCGTATCGTTGCCGTAATAGGACACCTCGATATCGTCGAGAATCGCTGGATTGGCACGACCCGTTCGGATCCGGGCGAACGCCTGGCCCAGCGCCTCGATGGATTTGCCCATGCGTTGGTTTGCGTCGTGCTTGATATCGTCGATCACAGTGCTGCCTCAATCCTCAAAATGGCATCGCGCGCCTTTCGCTTCAGGGTCCATCGTTGATCAGCGTCCCGACCCGCTCGCCAGCCGCGATACGTCGCAACGCATCCGGTGCGTGCATGTCGAATACGACGATCGGCATCTTGTGATCGCGGCACAGGCAGATCGCGGTCATGTCCATGACCTTCAAGTTGGCGGCGATGACATCATCGTAGCCAAGGTGGTCCAAGCGTCGTGCGGTAGGATCGGCGTGTGGATCCGCAGTGTATACCCCATCGACCTTGGTCGCCTTCAACACCATGTCGGCACCGATCTCGATGCCACGTAGACACGCCGCCGAATCAGTCGTGAAGAATGGATTGCCGGTGCCAGCGGCGAAGATCACCACGTGGCCCGACTGCATCAGTTCGAGCGCCCGCGGTTGCGAGTAACCCTCGACCATACCTGCCATCGGAATTGCCGACAGCACACTGGCGCGGGCGCCAAGTGAGCGTAGCACGTCGCGAAACGCGAGCGCGTTCATGATCGTGGCAAGCATTCCCATGTGATCGCCGGTGACTCGGTCCAGCCCCGCACGCGCAAGCTCTGCACCACGAAACAAATTGCCGCCACCGAGGACCAAGCCAAACGCAGCGCCCTCGCTCTGTTGGGTGGCGACGATCTCCCGACCGATTCGCCGCATCACGTCCGGGTCTATACCGAATTCCGCCTCGCCGGCCAACGCTTCACCGCTGAGCTTGAGCAGACAACGGATTGCCGGCTTGGCCATCAGGTGTCATCCCCGACCGCGGACCTGCGCAGCCACTTCCGCCGCGAAGTCCTTCTCGACCTTTTCGACCCCCTCACCGACCTCGAAGCGCACGAAACCCGTGCATTGCGCATTGTTCTGCTTGAGCAGCGCGCCGACTCGAACGTTGGCGTCCTTGACGAACGGCTGTTCCAGCAGGCTGACCTCTGCGAGGTACTTTCGTACCCGGCCTTCCACCATTTTGGCAACGATGTCTGCCGGTTTGCCGCTGTCCTGCGCTTGTGCGGTGAAGATTTCGCGTTCCTTGTCGACCACCTCGGCCGATACGTCAGCGCCAGCCACGACCATCGGATTGATCGCGGTGACGTGCATCGCAAGATCGCGACCCAATCCTTCGTCGGCGCCGACCAGTGCGATCAGCGCCGCCTTGCGATGATCGGCGTGCATGTAGCTCGCCACCTTTCCACCCGGTGCGTCGAGTAACGCAACTCTACGAATGGACACGTTCTCGCCGATGCCCTGCACCAGCGTCTCGCGTTCGGTCTCCAAGCCGCCCGCAAGCAAGGTTGCAACATCGTCGCAGCGACGCTCGAAGGCGATATCCCCCACACGGGCGACGAAAGCGATGAACTTGTCGTTGCGTGCGGCAAAATCGGTCTCGATGTTGACCTCGACCAACACACCGAAGCTGCCGTCATCAGCGACCCGCAATCCCAACAATCCTTCAGAGGCGGCCCGATCGGCCTTCTTCGCGGCCTTCAGCGAACTGCTCCTGCGCAACGACTCGACGGCAGCCTCCATGTCGCCCGCGGCTTCGGTCAGTGCTTTCTTGCAATCCATCATGCCGAGCCCGGTCAACTCGCGCAGCGCCTTGACCATCGATGCAGTCACTTCAGCCATCTCAAACTGCCCCGTCGACATCGGCATCGGCGGTCTCCGCGCCCGCCTCGATTTCGACGAATTCGTCGATTCTGATCTCGCCGGTTGCAATGGCATGGCCCTCTGCAATGGCATCGGCGATAGCGGTGACATACAGACGCACGGCACGGATCGCATCGTCATTGCCCGGAATGACGTAGTCGACACCGACCGGATCGCTGTTGGTATCCACGACACCGACCACCGGAATGCCGAGCTTGTTCGCTTCTGAGACGGCAATGTGCTCGTGCTGCACATCGACGACGAACAGCGCATCCGGCAGACCACCCATGTTCTTGATGCCGCCGAGACTGCGTTCGAGCTTTTCCATCAGACGGCGTTTGGTCAGCGCTTCTTTCTTCGTCAAGCGTTCGAACGTGCCGTCGCCCGCCTGCACTTCGAGCTCCTGCAAACGGCGAATCGACTGACGGATCGTCTTGTAATTGGTCAGCATGCCGCCGAGCCAGCGCTGGTCGACGAACGGCATTTCCACCCGGGACGCCTGTTCGCGTATCACCTTTGCTGCAGAGCGTTTGGTGCCGACGAACAGAACCTTGTGACGCCGGGCCGCGAGGGTTTTGACGTACCCGAGCGCTTCATTGAACGCGGGCACCGTCTGCTCGAGATTGATGATATGAATCTTGTTGCGGGCTCCGAAAATGAACGGAGCCATCTTGGGATTCCAGAACCGTGTCTGGTGGCCGAAGTGCACGCCTGCGGCCAACATGTCACGCATGCTGATGTTTGCCATAAATCCTCGTCATGTTTGGGTTGAGCCTCCACGCATCCCAGACCCGAACCATCTCGCGATGGCACCCGCGGGGCTGTGTCGATGCGTGTGAGAATTTTGAATACTCGCGACAATCGTATGATTGCGCGAGATATCCGGTTTGCCTCACGGCGGCGCGCTTTATAGCATAATCCGTTTTTCGTCGAAACTACGCGGACGGTCCGGCACCCATGACAATCAAGCTACGCAGCGAGGACGAAGTCGCACGCATGCGCGTTGCGGGCCGTCTGGCGGCCAGCGTGCTGGAAATGATCGGTCCGTACGTCGAACCGGGGATCAGTACCGAGGAGCTCGACCGCATCTGCCACCGCTTCATCGTCGATGAACTTCAGGCGATACCGGCGCCGTTGAACTACAGCAATGCACCGGGCCAGCCGCCGTTTCCGAAGTCGATCTGCACGTCCGTCAATCACGTCGTGTGCCACGGAATTCCCTCACCGGCGAAGCGCCTCAAGCGCGGCGACGTTCTGAACATCGACGTCACGGTCATCAAGGACCGCTACCACGGCGATACCAGCAAGATGTTCTTCGTCGGCGAGCCCAGCGTGATGGCGCGACGCCTCGTGGACATTACCCAGGAGTGCCTGTACCGCGGTATTCGTGCGGCGAAGCCCGGCGCGCAGCTCGGCGACATCGGTTATGCGATCCAGTCTCATGCAGAGGAAAACAATCTCTCCGTCGTACGTGAGTTCTGCGGCCACGGGATTGGTGAAATATTCCACGACGAACCACAAGTGCTGCATTACGGCCGGCCCAAATCTGGCCTGAAGCTGGAAGCGGGAATGACCTTCACAATCGAACCAATGATCAACGCTGGTCAACGCCATGTGAAACTGCTGCCGGATCAATGGACCGTCGTGACGAAGGATCACAAGCTCTCCGCACAATGGGAGCACACCATTCTGGTGACGAACGACGGCGCAGAAATCCTGACACGGCGCGCAGAAGAACAGTTCTCGTGAGCGCCGCGGCGCGATTGAGTGACCTGAGGCAGCGCATCGTCGCGTCGGACGAACAGCTCGCCGAACGATTCTGGGCGGGGGAGGATATCGATGCCATCGTCCACGGCCGCGCGACGTTCTTCGATCAACTGATCAAAGGTCTGTGGAACCAGACCGAGTGGCCGGAGAGCGCCGGCGAACGGCTCGCGCTGTTCGCGGTCGGCGGTTACGGGCGCGGCGAACTGCACCCGCATTCCGACATCGATCTGCTGATCCTCGTTGACGGCGAATCGGTCAGCTACCGAGCCGGCATCGAGACGTTCGTACAGAACCTCTGGGACCTCAAACTCAATATCGGTCACAGCGTCAGAACGGTGGATGAGTGCCACCAGGAAGCGAAGGACGACATCGCAACCGCCACGTCGATCCTCGAGCGTCGCTTGCTGGCCGGAACCCTCGCGCTGGACCGCCAGGTCGGACGGCTGTTCGCCACTGACGAGATCTGGCCGAGCGCGCGATTCTTCAGTGCCAAAGTCAACGAACAGCGCAAACGGCACAATCGTTATCAGGACGTCGAGTACAACCTCGAGCCCAACATCAAAGTGGCACCGGGCGGGTTGCGCGATATTCAAACCGTCGGCTGGATCATCAAACGCCACTTCGGCAACACGTCACAGGCCGATCTGACCGGGCGCGGTTTCCTGACGGCGCAGGAAAGTCAGTGGCTGGCCGAGGGTCGCCGCTTTCTATGGCGTGTGCGCTACGGTCTGCATCTGATCGTGGGACGCGCGGAAGATCGTTTGCTGTTCGACTACCAGCGCACCTTGGCCGAACGATTGGGCTACAAGGACACCGATGCGCAGCTCGACGTCGAACAGTTCATGCACGACTACTATCGGCACGTGCTGAGCCTGCGCGAAGTCAATGACATTCTGCTGCAGCACTTCGACGAAACGATCTTGAGGGCGCACTACGAACCCGAAGTCGAACCGATCAACGAACGTTTCCAGATTCGCGACAACTACATCGAAACGCGCTCAGACGACGTCTTTTCGCAGCATCCGCCGGCAATGATGGAACTGTTCGTGATCATGGCGAACCGGCGAGACATTTCCGGCGTTCGCGCAACAACCATTCGGCTCGTTCGCAATCACCTCGATCTGATCGACGACGATTTCCGCAACGACGCCGAGGTCACCGGATTGTTCATCGAGCTGTTGCGCGCGCCGTACACGTTGGTATCGCAATTGACCCGGATGCGCCGCTACGGCGTGCTGGGCCGGTACATTCCGGAGTTCGGCCGTGTCATCGGTCAGATGCAACACGATCTGTTCCACATCTACACGGTGGACGCCCACACGATGATGGTGATCCGCAACATGCGCCGGTTGTTCTACCGATCGAGCCAGGAGACGGTTCCGGTCGCCTATCATTGCATCCGCAATCTACCGAAGATCGAACTGCTCTACATCGCGGGCCTGTTTCACGATATCGCAAAAGGGCGCGGCGGTGATCACTCGACGCTGGGCGCCGCGGATGTCATTGCGTTCTGCCACCGCCATCGACTAGACGAAGACGATACGGAACTGGTGGCGTGGCTCGTTCGGGTGCATTTGCTGATGTCTGCGACGGCACAGAACAAAGACATCACCGACCCGGTCGTGGTTCACGAATTCGCCAGTGAGGTGTGCACCGAAGTCCGATTGGATTACCTCTATACCCTGACCGTCGCTGACATCAACGCAACCAATCCGACACTGTGGAACGGCTGGCGCGCTACACTGATGCGGCAGCTGTACATCGAGACGCGCAAAGCGCTACGTCGCGGCCTGAATCTCCCGGTTGATCGCGCCGCATATATCCACCAGCACAAGACCGAAGCGCTGGCGAGATTGTCGGAGCATGGTATCGACCAGGCGCGCACGCTGGCGCTGTGGGACGACCCCGATCCGGAGTTCTTCATGCAGCACTCGGTGGGTGAGATCGTGTCGTTGACCGAGGCCGTCGCGAAGCACGACCTGGCGTCCGGGCCACTGGTACTGGTACGCGATGTGGTCGGCCATGTTAGCGGCGAAGGCGCGACCGAGATCTTCCTCTACATGCGCGACCAACCTCGACTGTTCGCCGCGAGCGTCATCGCGCTCGATCAACTGAATCTCTCGATTCACGACGCGCGCATCCACACCTCTGCCGGCAACCACTGCTTCAACAGCTACATCGTGCTGGACGAATCCGGGAACTCGATCAGTTCAAACGCCGCTCGCGCACGGCACATCGAGCGCACGCTGATTGCACAGCTGTCCGATCTGGATCGCTATCCCGAAACGGTGAAACGGCGTATTCCGAGGCGTCTCAAACAGTTTCAGCGGCCAACCGAGGCGTACCTGTCGAACGACCCGGAGTTGCCGTGGTCGGTACTGCGTGTCGTCGCGTCGGACCGTCCCGGATTGCTAGCGCGCCTCGGCATCATCTTCGTAGACCTCGGCATCGATGTGCACGGCGCAAAGATCACGACCCTGGGCGAGCGCATCGAGGATTTGTTCTACATCAGCGGACGCGACGGTGCGCGGATCCGCGACGCAGCGCGAATCGACAGCGTAACGCAGGCGATCTGCAGACGTCTGGACCAGCACCTCAACGAAGAGACCTTGGCAAGCTGATCACGTGAATCCGTTCCTCGACGCGCTGCAGCCGTATCCGTTCGAGCGCATGAACGCATTGAAGGCCGGCTTGCGCGTACGCAGCAACGCGAGGCACATCGCGCTGTCGATCGGTGAGCCAAAACATCCAACCGCGCAATTTCTGCTTGACGCGGCGGGCGACCCGGCCTGGCTGCGCTCAGGACTCGCGGCCTACCCCGCTACGCGCGGCAGCGACTCGCTGCGCGCAGCAATCAGCGACTGGGCAACGAAGCGTTTCGCACTGCGATCGGACGCATTGACAGCCAGCAGGCACGTGTTGCCGGTCAGCGGGACGCGTGAAGCGCTGTTTTCGTTCGCGCAATGCGTTTTGTCGGGACGCACCGGCAGCTGCGCGGTACTGCCAAATCCGTTCTACCAGATTTACGAAGGGGCGGTACTGCTGCGCGGCACGGTGCCGTACTATGTAGCCTGTTCGGAAGCGACTGGATACCTGGCCAACTTTGATGCCGTTCCAGAGTCGGTGTGGCAGGACTGTGAATTACTGTTCATCTGCACGCCGGGCAACCCCACCGGCGCGGTGATGTCGCTGGACCAGTTGACGCGGTTGATCACCCTCGCCGACCGCTATGACTTCGTTATCGCCTCCGACGAATGTTATTCCGAGATCTACGCCGATGAATCGCGTCCGCCGCCCGGTTTGCTGCAGGCGTGTGCGCGGATGGGTCGCGACGACTTCGCCCGATGCATCGTCTTCCACAGTCTGTCGAAGCGCTCCAACCTCCCGGGACTGCGCAGCGGTTTCGTCGCCGGCGATGCGGCGATTCTCGACCGCTATTTCCAGTACCGCACCTACCACGGCTGTGCGATGCCGGCGCATGTTCAGCAGGTGAGCGAACTGGCCTGGTGCGACGAGCGGCACGTCATCGACAATCGCGCGCTGTACCGCGAAAAGTTCGCTCGAGTCACCCCCCTGCTAGCTGGGATCCTCGACGTGCGCGAACCTGACGCGGGGTTCTATTACTGGCCGCAGACGCCGATCGACGATACCGAGTTCACTCGCCGTTTGTTCGTCGAGGAACACGTCACCGTACTACCCGGGCGCTTCCTGTCGCGCCCACAGGGCAGCGTCGATCCGGGCGCGAACCGGATTCGAATGGCGATGGTCGCCGATTTGACAGAGTGCATCGACGCCGCCGAACGCATCGGCCGCTTTGCGCGCACGCTGTGATCGGGGCGTCGATGTGTTGTGATAGGTTATCTCCCCACACGGCAGCGTCGGGGATTGTATGACTGAACTGTTTGCATTCGGGATCGGCCACGCGACCCGCAGTCGCGCCGGCAGAACGCTCGAGGTCTACTTCCCGGCACCGGTCAAAGATCCGTCCGACGCGGCGGCGGACGTGCTGCGATCGCACCTCAATATCGGTGTCAGCACACTGGAACCCGCTCAGGCCGACGCACTCGCGCACATGCTGACCAACGTCGGAGCGAGAGACGTCGCGCGCGGCTGTTCGCTGCTCGCGGAAATCGACACGCCCCTGACGGTGGTCCTGCTCGACCGAGACAACGCGATTTCATCAACGGCCGAGGCGTATCTCAAACTGCAACTGCTATCGCATCGTCTGGCGCTGCCCAATACGCTGAATCTTGACGGCATATTCGCGGAACTGCCCAATGTGGCGTGGACCAGCGAAGGGGCCATCGATGTCGACGACGTCCAGGCAGCATTGATCGCCGCGCGGCGCGCCGGCAAACAGCTGACGGTGAACTCGCTGGACAAGTTTCCACGGATGACCGACTACGTCATCCCGAGCGGCGTGCGCATCGCCGACGCGTCACGCATCCGTCTCGGCGCCTATCTGGGAGACGGCACCACGGTCATGCACGAGGGTTTCGTCAATTTCAACGCGGGCGCGCTCGGCCCGAACATGATCGAGGGCCGCATCTCTCAGGGGGTGGTTGTCGGGGAACACACGGACCTTGGCGGCGGTTCCAGCACCATGGGCACGTTGTCCGGCGGCGGCAACATAAAGGTGAGCGTCGGTCGTCATTGCCTGATCGGCGCCAACGCCGGCACGGGTATCTCGTTGGGTGATCGGTGCACGATCGAAGCGGGTCTCTACATTACCGGTGGAACGATCGTCGAGGTGATCGACGAGGACGGCAATGAAGTGCGCACGGCCAAGGGTCGCGAGTTGTCGGGACTCTCGGATATGTTGTTCATCCGCAACAGCCGCACCAGCAAAGTAGAATGCCGGACGAATCGCGCTGCGATCAAGCTCAACGAACAGCTGCACGCACACAATTAGTGTCGAGTGCGATGGACGTTCTGACGCTTAGCGAGAATCTGATCCGGTGCGCCTCGGTGACCCCGAACGACGCTGGATGCCAGGCGCTATTGATCACGCAGCTCGAGCGGCTGGGGTTCAGCATCACCCCAATGCCGTTCGGTGACGTCGCCAATTTCTGGGCGCGTCGCGGTACCGCATCGCCTCTGATCGCATTTGCCGGTCACACTGATGTCGTGCCGACCGGACCCGAGACGCATTGGACATCGCCACCGTTCGATCCGATCGTGCGCGGCGAGATGTTGTACGGCCGCGGCGCGGCGGACATGAAGACCGCGCTGGCCGCGATGCTCAGCGCGATCGAACGTCTGCTTCAGACAACGCCGAATCACGCCGGCTCGATCGGCATGCTGATCACCAGCGACGAAGAAGGCGATGCGATTGATGGCACCGTCAAGGTCATTGAACGGCTGCGGCACGAAGGCACCCATATCGACTATTGCATCGTAGGCGAGCCCTCATCGAAGCAAACACTGGGCGACATGATCCGAATCGGACGCCGCGGCTCGTTGACCGGTCGCGCGCAGATTCGGGGCATTCAAGGACACGTTGCTTATCCCGAGAAGGTTCGCAATCCTATCCATCTTGCAGCCCCGGCGATCGTCGAACTGACGACCCGGCAATGGGATGCCGGCAACGCGCACTTCCCCGCCACAAGCTTCCAGATTTCCAACCTGCACGCAGGCACCGGCGCCGGCAATGTTGCGCCGGGCACGCTGGAAATCCTGTTCAATTTTCGGTTCAACACCGAGCAGACGCCCGATCGATTGCGCGATTCAGTTGCCGCGGTCTTCGCGCAGCACGGCCTCGACGTCGATATCGAATGGACACTTTCGGGCATGCCGTTTCTGACCGAACGCGGCCGCCTCGTCGATGCGGTTTCCGCTAGCGTTGCGCAGGTGACTGGCCACCTACCGGAACTCTCGACGGGCGGGGGAACGTCCGACGGACGATTCATCGCGTCGGAGCGCACCGAGGTCGTCGAAGTCGGCGTCGTCAACGCGACGATTCACGCCGTCGACGAGTGTGTGGCAGTGGACGACATTCACCGGCTTGCCGACGTCTATCTCGGTGTGTTGCACCGTCTGCTGAGCGATTGACGCGATGTCGCGCGCCGTTCACCTGACACTGATCGGCGTTGCCACCTTTATAGTCTGCGTTTGTGCCTTCGCACCCGCGTCGCTGATCCGCTACGCGCTGCCCGCTGCCTCACCGATCACGCTCGCAGGTCCAACAGGCAGCGTGTGGCGGGGATCGGGGGATCTTGCAGTGGCGGGGGCGCGTCTCGGGCGCATCGACTGGTCGTACGCACCATCGGCCTTGTTGAGTGGCAGTGTCGGTTTCGATCTGCGCGTGCACGGTGATCACATAGACGTGTCGGGACGCGCGACCGCTGCGGCGCGATCGGCTCACGCCAATCTGAGCGGAAACGTCGACACCGCGCTGCTCGCCGACACTTTATCGCGATATGACCTCGACATTCCTGGGAGCATCACGATCGAGGACCTCAATCTCACGGAAATGTACGGCGCGCCGCTGCCGCAGGTCCGCGGTCAGCTGAAGTGGACCGGTGGCGAGGTTGCCTACCGATTGTCCGGCCGCGACCACCGCGTCAAGCTGCCGTCGTTGGTCGGGTTCATCGACTCGGCATCCGGTCAACCGGAAATATCTGTGTATCAAGTGAACGATAAGATGCCGCTGATGCTGGCGAAGGTTTCCGCGAATGGCTTGGCAACCGTGGGAATTACCAAGCAGTTCACAAAAATGTTGGGTGAGCCTTGGCCAGGCGGTGAGCCCGATCACGCAGTCGTTCTGGAGGTGGGTGAGAAACTATTCTAAACTCCGCGCCACCCACGAGTTCCGCTGCTGTGCATAGTCTCACCAACAGACTCGTCGAACCCGCAAAGATACTGATCATCATTGGAATCGCATATTCACTCGCGACCGCGGGCTGGTATGTCATATCCGGGCCGACACCGGTGGCACTGACCGAAGCTAAAATTGCCACGCGCACAACCAAACCCGCGCTGAGTGCATCCGAAATCGTGGCGCGCAACTTGTTCGGCAAGGTGCTGACAGCGGGTCCGGCACCTACTGTGTACGACGCGCCCGAAACGCGACTGCGTTTGACACTCGAAGGTGTTTTCCAGGCAGAGACGCCGGAGGAATCGGCGGCGATCGTCTCAGAACAAGGCAAACCCGGCGAGCTGTTCCTGGTAGGCGGGAAGATGCCCGGCAATGCCGTGTTGACGGAGGTGCACGCAGATCGAATCGTGCTGCGACGCGGTGGCGTCTACGAAACACTTCGATTCCCCGAGGAAACCGCGGTGCTCGCCAACGACACCGCGATCTACGACGAACCATCGTCCTCGGTCATGATGCTGGGGGCCCCGGCCCCAGACAGCGAAGATCAAGCTTCCGAAGCACCGGACCTCAGCGCCGAAGCCCCGCCGCAAGCGTCGTCGGAAGAACCACCCGCGAGCATCGGCAGTGTCGTGCAGAGCTATCGCGAAAAACTCGAACAGGATCCGGTCGGCACACTGAATTCGTTGGGGGTCGCTCCCGTATCGTCGGCCGGCGCAAAAGGATATCGGCTCGATACTCTCGCGAGTTCTCCGTATCTGGCACAAACCGGTCTGCAGGCAGGCGACGTGATACTGTCGGTGAACGGGCGTCCGGTCGGCGACGTACAACAGGACCAGGCCCAGCTTGATAACATAGTGGCTCAAGGATCGGCGCGCATCGAAGTACAGCGCGGTACGCGGCGATTCTTCGTGACCGCCTCACTGAAGTAGAACCCACTGATGCAATCACTCATTTCGACGCGAATAGGCGCACTTCTGCGCATATTGCTGCTATCCGCCATGCTGCTTCCTGCCAGCACCACGTTCGCCCAGGAACAAACCTGGAAGATCAATCTGAAGAATGCGGATATCAACGAATTCGTTTCTCAGATCGCAGCGATCACCGGCAAGACATTCGTTGTCGACCCGCGCGTGAAAGGCAAAGTCACCGTGATCTCCAACGCCAGCCTCAACGAACACGACGTGTACGAGCTGTTTCTCTCCGTTCTGCGAGTGCACGGTTTTGCCGCGATCGAAACCAGCGGCGTGGTACGCATCCAGCAACAGACGCTCGCCAAACAGAGCGGCAGTCCAATGGACGACGCCAAGGACATTTCCGGGGAAGAGCTCGTAACCCGCGTCATCTCCGCCCAATACGTCGACTCGAATGAGTTGGTGAAAACGTTGCGGCCGATGATCCCGCAATACGGCAACATCGCCGCAATCGCGAATCCCAACGTCGTGATCATCAGTGATCACGCCGACAACGTCGTGCGACTGATGCGGCTCATCCGCAAGATCGACGTGCCGGGCGACGAACAGGTGGTCGTCGTGCCGCTCAAAGACGCGTGGGTTGGCAACGTCGTAGAACTGTTGCAGAAGCTCGCGCCAGAACAACTCGGTAGCGGTGCCAAGGGACCGCAGAGCATTCAGATCATTGCGAATGAGCGCAACAACAGCCTGGTTTTGCGGGGCAAGACGCGCCCGGTCGCCGAGATTCGAAAACTGATCACCGATCTCGACCAACCCGCGACCGAAACCGGCGCGACCCGAGTCATCTATTTGTCGCATGGCGATGCCAAGAATGTTGCCGAGATCGTCCGCTCGCTGGTGACTGGAAGCTCACCAACGAGCACCGGGGGCGGCAGCGCTGGCGGCGCGACGGTCGCCGTCTCCTCGCCCACGAAGCTCAATATTCAGGCGGACGAAACGACCAACTCCGTCATCGTGCGCGCCGATCCGGCCGACATGAGCGAAATCCTCGACATCATTCACAAGCTCGATGTGCGCCGCACGCAGGTGCTGATCGAAGCCGCGATCGTCGAGATCTCGCTGGACAACTCGTTGAACTACGGCGTCGACTTCGCCGGTGTCGATACCAGCGGCAACGCAGTACCTTTGATCAGCACTGCGCTCAGCCCGTCGATCGCCGCACTGATCGCCGCGCTGAAAGGTGCCACCGACGCAAACGGCAACCCAATCGTACCGATCGCCGCGGTCAGCGCGCTCACCTCTCCAGGCATCGCAGTGGCCAAACTCAGTACCAATGGATTCTCGTTCGCGGCAGTGCTGCAGGCACTCGCCACCAGCAGCAAGGCGAACCTGTTGTCGACCCCAAGCATCCTCACCCTGGACAACGCCGAGGCGAAGATCCTCGTCGGCCAGGAGGTACCGTTTCGAACGGGTACGTTCACGACCAATGCCAACGGTGCGGACAATCCGTTCACGACAATTCAACGCAAAGACGTCGGTATCACTCTGACCGTTACGCCGCATATTCACGATGGGACCTCGGTACGTCTGGATGTCGCGCAGGAGGTATCGAATCTTGTGCTGAGTTCGCTGGCGGCGGTATCGACGGATACACTGTCCGACGTCGTGACGAACAAACGCGAGATCAAGACGACGGTGCTGGCAGAGGACAAGGAGACGATCGTGTTGGGGGGACTGATCGAAGACGACATTCAGGATACCAAGAAGAAAGTACCGCTCCTCGGCGACATTCCATGGCTCGGCAAGCTGTTTCAGAACACGCAGAAGCAGCACACCAAGAAGAGCCTGCTGGTATTCCTGCGCCCGACCGTATTGCGATCGACTGAAGACGTGAAACAAGTCACCGAACGCAAATACCAGAAGGTCTGGGAGATCACGATCAACTCCGACGACAGCAAGACGCATTCCGCGCCGCTGCCCGCACTCGACACGATCTACGACGGCCGCAAGTAGCAGCGCAGTTCCAATGTTTGGCGGACGCATCCTCGACCGCCTGAAGGGCGTGTCGTTCGGCCTTGTGGAGCGAACGCTGCTGTGGATGACCGAGCCGAAAGTGCTGGGTACCGAGACCCTGCCGCACCATCTTCGCGTCGTCTACGTTCTCAACAATCGCTCGCTGACAGATCTGGTGATGCTCGACATTGTCACTCGGACCAGCGATCTGCCGCGACCGCGCGCCGCGTTGACCGATCAAGGCATACCCGAGCGGCGCAGGTTCTTCTTCCTGAATCGCCCGAGTGGATTTCTGCTGCGACGCAACCTGATGCGCAGATACTCCAAACGCCTGCTGCGCCTGCAACTTTACTTTCGGGATACCCGTAAAGCCGACATCAGTCTCGTACCAGTGTCGGTGTTCTGGAGTCGCGCCCCGAACAAAGAACGTTCGCTGATTCGCGTGCTGCTGTCCGAAGACTGGACCGTCACGTCGCGCTTTCGTCGCTTCGTCACGATCCTGTTCAATCGACGCGATGTCACCGTTCAGTTTGGCGCGCCGATCGCATTGCGCGAGATCGCCGAACCGCAGATCAGCGATTCCCGACTGGTGCGCCGCATCGCGAGACTGGTCCGCGTGCAGTTCAAGAAGCAGCGCACCGCCCTGCTCGGCCCCGATCTGTCGCATCGGCGGACGCTGATCGACCAACTCGTCACGAGCCGCAACGTACGTGCCGCGATCTCGGCGGAAGCAGCGAAGGGCAAGCTGTCCGAACACAGATTGTCGCGGCGCGCACACCGGTACGCGCGCGCAATGGTCTCGGACATGTCATACATCACGATCCGGTTGTGGCAACGTGTGCTGACGTGGTTCTGGAACCGCATCTACGACGGTATCGACGTCCGTGGCGTAGAGCGCGTCAAGCTGCTCGCCGAAACAGCAACGCTGATCTACGTACCGTGTCATCGCAGCCACGTCGACTACCTGGTGTTGTCGTACCTGCTTTACAGCCAGGGCTTGATGATCCCGCACGTTGCAGCAGGCGATAACCTCGACATGCCTGTAGTAGGCTCGCTGCTGCGGCGCGGCGGCGCCTTCTTCATGCGCCGTCGCTTTGCCGACGATCGCCTGTACAGCGCAGTCTTCTCCGAGTACCTGTACCAATTGTTCCGCCGCGGATCACCGTCGGAATACTTCATCGAGGGCGGTCGTTCGCGCACCGGCCGACTACTTCCGCCGCGTACCGGCTTGCTCAATATGACGATCACCACCCACGCGCGCGGTGTGCCGCGTCCGATCGTATTTGTACCGGTGAACATCGGCTACGAGAAAGTGATCGAGGCGTCGTCCTATCTCGACGAACTGCGCGGCAGCCACAAGCAGCGCGAATCGATCGGTGATGTCGTGCGCAGCCTGCGCTTGGTCAGGCAGGTGTATGGACGCGTCTCGGTCAGTTTCGGCAATGCGCTGTCGCTGGGCGACTACCTCGAGACCACGCCGGCCATCGGGTCCCAGGTCGCCCGCGACCTCGGCGGCGAACTGCTCAATCGGATCAACGCCTGCGCGCACGTCAACCCGATCAATCTGATCGCCCTGGTTACGCTGAGCATGCCGAAGCAGACGATCGACGAGGTCTTGCTGGTCGAGCAACTCGATTGCCTGGCGAATCTGCTGCGCGCAAATACCCCGTTCTCAGACATATCGGTCACGCCGATGAATGGACGCGAAATGATCGATCACGCCGAGAAGCTCGGGATGATCGTCAGAGAGTCGCATCCGTTCGGCGACGTGCTCGGTCACGATGCCGTCAGATCCATTCTGATGACCTGGTATCGCAACAACGTGTGCCACGCATTCGCGTTGCCGTCGTTGATCGCCTGCCTGCTGATGAATCAGCGCCGTCTGATTCGACACGACCAACTGATGCAGATGATCACCACCGTTTATCCGTACCTGCAGAGCGAGCTGTACCTCGGCGCCGACACGAATCTCGACGTGGACGTACGCCGTTGGCTCGACCACCTCGGGTCCCAGGATCTCATCCAGCATTCGGGAGATGAGATTGGCCCCCCACTCGTGACATCCAACAACGGATACCGGCTCGCACTACTCGCGGAAATCATCATGCCAATGCTGGAACGTTTGTTCATTGTCGTCGGCTTGCTGCAACGGGCCGGTCAGCATCGGATCGACCGCCGCACGCTGGAACGGGACTGCGTCGTGCTGGCTCGGCGCGTGTCGCGGCTATACGGACTGAATGCGCCGGAGTTCTTCGACGCGCGCTTGTTCCGCAACTTCGTCGATACGCTGATCGCTCGCGGTGCGATGAAACTCGACACGGATGGGCGTCTGGGCTACGGCGACATCATCGACGCGGTCACCCGGGCATCGAGCGCAGTGCTGCCGGCAGACTTCAGGTTGGCCGTTCTACGCGTACAACCGCAACACGAGACTCCCGCTCAGCCACCTTCAACCGCCGCAACACCACGATAGACGTCGAACCGAACGCGCCGGCCGACGATCTGCCAATCCGACGGGGTGCTAATCGCGTCGAGCCGACGGCGTTTGACCACCACCCGGTGTCGGGCCCGACGGGTCGCACATGCGATCAGATCGGCGAGATCGTCATCGGGGGCGCCAATCAACTCCGCAAGCACCTGCGCCGACCTGCGCGGCAACGCCGCCTTCTCTCGCTCCGAGAACATTGGGTCCAGGTAGATCGTATCGAACGCGTCACCCTCCGCGAGTACGTCGCGTACATCGCCTTCGCGGCATTCGATCCCGCCTGAAATGGATACACGCGCGCAGATGCCAGCCATCGCATCGCGCAGCAGCGCGAACAATAGCGGATTGCGTTCGACCATGAGCACATCACACCCAAGCAACGCAAGCGTGAGACCATCCAAACCGAAACCCGCCATGCCATCGAGGACGCGCAGTCGCGGCCGCGCGCCACACGCCTTCGCCAGCGCAAGCTTGCGACCCTGACGCGCGCGTCGCTGCGCGTCCTCGAGCTTCAGATACACGCCGGTGCCGCCATCGACGTGCAATTCCAATCGATCGCCGGTTCGGGTCAGCACGGTGCGCTTCGCAGACATCGATCAATCAGAGAGTTTGCGCCACGGCCGCGTGCCTTGCAGATACACCGGCAATGCCTGCGCAGCTGCCACCGTCTGACCGTCCGCGAAAGCCTGTGTCGCGAGCGCAAGCACGCCACTCGCGTTCGGCAACAACTCTGCATCGGTGGTGCAACACAGTTCCGCCGACGGTGAGAAATGCGCGATACCATCACCGACCACGCACCATGTTGAATCCACGCACGACGGCATCTCGCGTTGCGTCGCTGTCGCGACGGACTCGGGGAAGACATTCTCCTGGCGATCGGTGAATCGATATCCCGCCGCGTAGATTTCGTCGGCGCGCGAGCGAATGGTTGCCAGCACGCCCCGGGCACGCGGGTGCTGTACGCGCGCCGCATGCGCCAGTGCCTCGAGCGATGATACCGGCACGACCGGAATCGACAGACCGAGACTGACGCCCTGCGCGATCGAAGCCGCGATCCGGACCCCGGTGAACGACCCCGGCCCCCTGCCGAACGCCACTGCATCGAGCTCACGCCGATCCACGCCGGCCGAGCGCAGCAATGCATCAATCATCGACAGAATCAGACGATTGTGCTGCCGCGGCTCGATCCGATGATCCACGTGTACGACCCCGTGCACCGACAGAGCGACCGAACATGCCGCAGTCGACGTCTCGAGCGCGAGCATGTTCGGCGCTTGCGTAGCACCGGCGTGTTCGCGACCATGACGAGATTGCAATTCCATTACGCACCGGATTGTAGTTTGAACACGCGCCAGTTTCTTGGTCTCGACGAAGCGCTGACACAGTTGCAGCGCAGCGTCACACCGCCGCACGCGACATCCGAAACCATCCCGCTCGTCGATGCGCTGAACCGCGTCGTGGCGCAGACAGTGTGCTCACCGATGAACGTTCCGCCGTTCGCTGCGTCCTCGATGGACGGCTACGCGGTCTGCACACTCGATCCGGCATTCAACGGCGCGCCACCGTTCACGTTAGCGGTGCACGGCGAAAGCAGAGCCGGCGCGCCGTTCAACGATGGAGCGCGCATCGATCATGCAGTGCGCATTTTTACCGGCGCGGTCATGCCAGCGCGCTGCGACGCCGTGGTGATCCAGGAAGATGTCCAGCGCAGCGGCGCCGGTATCACGCTCTCGAGCGTTCCGCACGTGCGAGCCAACGTGCGCGCACCGGGTCACGACATCATGCGCGGTGCCGTGCTGGCGGACGCCGGGTTGCGGCTCTCGCCGTTCGACCTCGCCTGGTTGACCGCATGCGGGCTGACGAGCATTGCAGTGCGGCGCAGAGTTCGACTCGCGCTGTTTTCTACCGGGGACGAACTGCGCGACGCCGGTGACGCATTGCAACCCGGTCAGATCTACGACGCGAATCGCTTCGCGCTCACACAGCTGCTGCGCGATGCGCCGGTCGAAATTGAAGACCTCGGTATTCTGCCGGATGATCCATCCGTGATCGAAGCAACGCTGCGCGCCGCGTCCGAACGTCACGACGTCGTGATGACCTCGGGCGGTGTCTCCGTCGGTGACGCAGATTACGTGCGTGACATCGTCGCGCGGCTTGGACGAATCGAATTCTGGAAGATCGCGATCAAACCGGGCAAACCATTTGCGTACGGGCGCATCGGCGACTGTCACTTCTTCGGGCTGCCGGGAAATCCGGTCTCGACGATCGTTACGTTTCTGATGCTCGTAAAACCGATTCTCGCGCTACTCGCGGGAACGCACATCGTTCCGCCCCTGACGGTACCGGCTACGCTGAACGTCGACATCGCGCACGAGCCGGGGCGGCTCGAATACCAACGCGGGACCTACTCAACGGCGGGCAAGGTGATCGAAGACTCGGCCGATACCGAGCTGTTCGTAGCGCCGACCTCGGATCAGAGTTCCAACAGAATCGGCAGTTTTCGCGGCGCGAACTGCCTCATCGCACTGCCGCGCACCAGCGGCAACCTCGCTGCAGGGGATCGCGTTGCGATTCTGCCGCTGGCGGGATTATTGGATTGAAGGCGGTCAAGTTGATGGGCCAACGCGAATTTGTGCAGGCATAAATGAATCGGGGCGAGACGCTGGGATCACTCCCCGCTAATCTCGCCCCAAATTTTCAATCGGTCGGCGCCATCGCCATCAACCGACTACTGCTACTTTCAGTTACTTTTTCGATTACTTCTTCTTGGCTACTTTCTTCTTAGCAGCTTTCTTCTTGGCTGCTGGCTTCTTCTTTTTTGCCGCCGATTTTTTAGCGGGCTTCTTCTTCGCGGCTGCCATGCGACGCGTAGCGACCTTCTTCTTTGCAACTTTCTTCTTCGCTACCTTGCGCTTCGCAGGCGCCTTTTTCTTCGCTGCTTTCTTCTTTGGTGCAGCTTTCTTTTTCGCTTTTGCTTTCGCCATTCTCATCTCCTCGGCATTGTTGAACTCAAACAAACGTCTCGCAACAAACATCGTCCCAAGACGCGCGGTGGTGATAATAGGTGAAATGAAACTAATTTCCACCCCTTCGTGCGAGCTTTTGCGAGGCGACGAACAGCGTGCGTGTGATCAACAGTGAGACGTACGCGAGTTGTTGGTCACGATTCGAAGCACGTCAACTTCGCCAGCACCGCGTTGCGAATCTCGTCGACAGATCCAGTTCCTACGATCTTCGCGTAGCGCACATCGCTTTTTTCAGCTAATTCGCTGTAGAAATTGACTAACGGAAACGTCTGGTCGTGATAGACAGCCAAACGCTGGCGCACCGTCGCTTCGGTATCGTCCTTGCGTTGAACCAGCACATCACCCGTTTCATCGTCACGATCTTCGATCTTCGGTGGGTTGTAGACGAGGTGATACACACGACCCGATTTTTCGTGAATGCGACGTCCGCTGAGTCGCTTTACGATTTCTTCGGCCGGCACTTCGATTTCGAGCACGCCGTCGAGTTCGACACCGGCGTCGATCAATGCCTGTGCCTGGACGATCGTGCGCGGGAATCCATCGAACAGGAATCCGTTGGCGCAGTCGTCCTGCTTTATCCGGTCCTTCACCAGCGCGATGATGATTTCATCGGATACCAGTGCGCCGCTGTCCATCACCTTCTTGACCCGTCGGCCCAGCGGTGTGTCCGCCTTCACCGCAGCTCGCAGCATGTCACCGGTGGAGATCTGCGGAATCCCGTACGCATCGCAAATGTACTGTGCCTGGGTACCCTTGCCCGCGCCCGGCGGACCCAACAAGATCAATCGCATGGAAACTCCTTCTAGCTACACCCATTGGGACGACGGAGGCGCGCTCGATCACGTATCGATTCGACGGCGTACACGCGCCACACCGGCAACGCGGCAGATGCGATCGAGCAGTGTGGCCAGTTCGAGCAAACCGCGAATTTCAACCCCTACTCGAATGGTAGCAGTATTGCCCTGTTCATCAGAGGTCGCCTGAATCGAGACCATCGACACGTCCTGGTCCAGCAAGACAGCGGTGATGTCGTGCAACATTCCGGCGCGGTTCGCGCTCGAAATATCGATCAGCGCGATCGGTTCGATCGTCGCGTCAGAGCTGCGGCCGAATGCCGCAACCACGTCGAGCAATTGCCGTTGGCCGACCGCAACCGCGACGCACAATGCGTCAGTATCGGCATAGCCCAGCAACGCGGCGAGTGTAGAGAGATCGATCGCAATCGCCAGCCGATCGAACTCGCGATCGAGCATCGCGCGCCCCGCTGCAACGTTCTGGCTGCGTTCCAGAGACCGAAACCATGATTGAATCTTCGCCAGCGCACGGGCCGTTCGCACATAGCCAAGATTCTGGTCGAGCCAATCGCGACTCGGCCTGGCATTTGGGTCGGTCGTGATCTCGACCCGTTGACCCGTCGACAGCGAAACATTCAGTGGCACCATCTCCCCATCGACGCGCGCGCCGACGCAGCGTTCGCCAATCTGCGTGTGGATGCGATACGCGAAGTCGACTGGCGTCGAGCCAGCCGGTAGGTCGA
Source organism: uncultured Gammaproteobacteria bacterium (assembly GCA_963812255.1). Lineage (GTDB taxonomy): Bacteria > Pseudomonadota > Gammaproteobacteria > Pseudomonadales > Azotimanducaceae > DATJGR01. The sequence goes on from CAWEUM010000006.1 coordinate 112,208, forward strand.
GCACGTGACCCGCGGGGGTGAACACATAGATGCGTCCATCCTCGATGTTCGAACGCAGTTCTCGACCGACGGACGCGAATCCGCCGACCTCTTCGTGCCACTCGAGTACCTGGCGCAGCCAGCTGAGCTTTTCGGTGTAGAACACGTCCTCCTTGTCGGCTTCGTGCTTGTCTGGCTCGGGTTTGCCGATCTCGTTCTTGTACGCCCAGTGCGCGCACACGCCGAGTTCCGCTTCGCGGTGCATTTCTCGCGTGCGGATTTGAATTTCGACGGTGCGCTGGTCGGGCCCCACCACTGCGGTGTGAATTGAGCGGTAGCCGTTGTCCTTCGGATTCGCAATGTAGTCGTCGAATTCGCGCGGCACGTGGCGCCAGCGTGTATGAATGACGCCAAGCGCCGCATAGCAGTTGCGGATCGAGGCGACGACCACCCGCAGCGCGCGAATGTCGTAGACCTGATCGAAGTCGATCTGCTTGGCGACCATCTTTCGCCAGATGCTATAGATGTGCTTGGCACGGCCGCGCACCTCGGCGTCGATGCCTTCTGCAGCGAGCGCCGCAGCCAGAATCGAACCGACCGACGTTACGTCCTCCTCCCGGTCGATCCGCTTGCCGTCCAGACGCGCGGCAATACGTCTGTACTCGCCCGGATTCTGGTACCGAAACGCGAGATCCTCGAGTTCCCACTTCAATCGCCAGATTCCCAGCCGATTCGCCAGCGGCGCGAATACGTCCAATGCTTCCCTTGCGACCCGCAGTTGCCGCGCGGGTTGGTCGCTTTTGACGACACGCAGCGCAATGATCCGCTCAGCCAGCTTGATGATCGCGACACGAACGTCGTCGATCATCGCGACGAGCATGCGCCGCACATTCTCGACTTGATCGCGCGCGCTATTCGCAAGCAGTGGTGTGTTGTTCAGTTCGAGCAGGCTGACGGTGCCAATACGCTCGACGTCGGCGACCAGATGAGCGACCTCGACGTCGACCTCGCGCTCCAGATCATCGAGTTGACGTCGCCCGCTTCGAACGCAACGGTACGTCAGACCCGTCGCAATCGACGCAGAGTCCATCCGCAGTTCCGCCATCAGATCGGCGAATTCGACGCCAATCATCAACAACACGTCATCGCCGCCAGGACTCTGCGCGACGAAATCGACAGCGCGCTGCAGCAGTTCCGAATCGATGCGCGGATCGGCGGCACAGACCCGCTCGATCCACGCCCCACCATCGAAGCGTCCATCCGCGAGGCGCGGCTCTTCGTGTCTGAGGTTCACCATGCGCGTTCGAACACACCAAGCGTCTCGACATGCGTCGTATGCGGGAACATGTCGAAGACCCGCACCTTCTCCAAGGCGAATCCTGCCTTCTTCAGCACGGCTGCGTCGCGCGCAAAACTGACCGGGTGGCAGGACACGTAAGCGATTCGCGTAACGTTCGACGAGGCGAGCGCGGACAGCACTTCGCCGGCGCCCGTGCGCGGTGGATCGAGCAGCGCTTTGTTCGCATCTGCTACGGCCGACACCGCGGAGGCATGCAGCGGCTGCGCGTAGAGATCCGCCGCTTCGAATTGCACGCGTTGCGCAAGACCATTGCGCGAGGCATTCGCCCGTCCGCGCTGCACCAGCGCATCCCCTGCTTCGAGTCCCAGCACGCTTGCACCGCGCGTGGCCAAGGGCAGCGTGAAGTTGCCGATTCCACAGAACAGATCGACGATGCGATCGCCGGGCTCGACGTCGAGCCAGCCAACCGCGGTCGCTACCAGATCCGCATTCACCCGAGCGTTGACCTGAATGAAATCCGCCGGGTGGAACCACAGCGTCACACCGAAGCCGTCGAGCCGATAGCTCAACAACGAGGCCGGCGCACCGTTCAGGTCGACGATACTGTCGTACCCCTCGGACTGACACAGCACCGCAATGGGTGTCCCACGCTGATACGCAACCAGTGCACGACGGTCCGATTCACTGAGCGCCTCGACGTGTCGAATGATCAGGGCTGCGCTGACGTCACCGACAGCCACCTCGACTTGCGGAATCGCTTCTTTCGCGTCGAGGTGCGATATCAGCTCGGCCAACGCGGGCAGCTCATTCGACAATGGTTGCGCCAAGACGCAACACGACGTCAGGCGAGCGACCCGACTGCCGAAGCTCTCCCGGAAGCCCACCAGTAACTCGCGCGTATCACGCACTGAACGCACTGCCAACCGAGCGCGACGACGGTAGTAATACTGCGGACCGCGCACCGGCGGCAGTATCGATCGCGCTGCGATGTCTGCGGCGTCGAGTTGATCGATCGACCATCGTTGCTTGAGCGCGAGCTGACCGTCGATCGAAAGGTGCTGCATGCTGCAGCCGCCACAGCGCATGAACGCGTCACACGCGGGCGTTGCGCGCGCACCGGCGGCGACGAGCCATTGTTCAGGTAACGCATACCAGCTGCCGCGACGGCGACGCACGACGCGGGCACTGACGACCTCGCCGGGTAGCGCTCCTTTGACGTGAACCGGACGGTGCTCGAAGTGCGCGACACCGAACCCATCTGCGCCCAGCGTCTCGATCTCGAGATCTACGACACGTGGCCCCGACCGCCTGCTCACGATGCAATCTCGTGCCGATACAACGCGCGGCTCCCGATCGGCTTGTCGCCGAGATGAGGCGCCAGCGCACGTCGCATGATTTGCTTGGCGGCGCGCCGGACCGCAGCTTCACCGTAGTCGTTCGCGGCAATCGCAAGCAGGGTAGCACCACGAAAAATCAAGCGATCATCGACCGCGTCGGTCACGGCATGGAATCCGACGTCCGGTACAAAGCGGTAATTCGACGCATCTCGAATCGCGTCACCCGACTGAGCATCGATGTCGAACGTCACTTCATACCCGCACTCTTTCAACACCAGCCGCTCGAAAAGACGTAGCGGGGGTTCCGTATCGCCACCAAGCAATCCATCGAGCGCGCATTCATAACCTTCGAACAACCGCGGGTGCGGGTCGTCGTCCCGCAACAATCGCAGCAACAATTCATTCAAGTACAGACCGGCATACAACGCCGCACCCGTGAGCCACCGATGCGATAACGCATCGAACCCGGTCAAGGTCAACAACGCCCCACGGCCGCTGCAACCAACCAGCAGGCGCCCAAACGGATGGGGTTGCCCACCACCCTTACGCGAACGCCGCACGCCGCGCGCGACGACGCTGATGCGGCCGTGCGTGTGCGTCAGCAAATCGATGAGCGCGCTGGTTTCGCGATACGCTCTTGCGTGCAGCACGTAGGCCGGTTCACCGACGATACGCCGTGTCACGTCAGTCGAACCCCAACCGCGCGAGTCCAGGCTCGTCGTTCGTCCAGCCGGCTTTCACCTTCACCCACAAGCGCAACATGATTTTCCGCTCGATCAGCGCCTCGATGTCGGACCGCGCATCCTGCCCCACCGACTTCAGCAAGCTGCCGCCACGGCCGATGATGATCGCCTTCTGGCTGTCACGTTCGACGAATATCGTTGCGTCGATTTCAACAACGCGCGCTTTGACGACATAGTTCTCGATGACGACCGCAATCCGATGCGGCAGTTCGTCGCCAAGGCGGCGCATCAGTTTTTCGCGGACGATCTCCCCGGCGATGAATCGCTCGGAACGATCGGTCACCTGGTCCGCCGGAAACAGATGCGGCCCCTCGGGAAGCCGCGCGCGTACTGCCCCCTTCAGTAGATCCAAACCGGTTCCGCGCAGCGCCGACACCGGAACGATCTCATCGAATACGGACAGGCCGGCGAGACGGGCAATGTGCGGCAGGAGTTGTTCACGCGCCTCGAGCTGATCGATCTTGTTGATGACGCACAGTTTGCGTCCGGGTGCGGCCTGAACCAGATCGATCACACGCTGATCTTCTTCGCCCAATCGCAGCCGCTCCAATACGACGACCGCGATGTCGACGTCGTGTAGCGCCGCGGTCGCAGTGCGTACCATGTAGCGATTCATCGCGCGCCCGCCACCGTCGTGAATTCCGGGCGTGTCCACGTAGATGGCCTGTGCAGTATCTACGGTGTCGACTCCCAACAGACTGTGACGCGTGGTTTGCGGCTTGCGCGAAGTGATACTGAGCTTGCGGCCGACGAGATGATTCAGCAACGTCGACTTGCCGACATTCGGCCTGCCGACAATCGCGACATAACCGCAGTGCGTGTGCTCAATCACGCACTGGCTCCAGGCGCTCGAGGGCGGCACGCGCTGCGCTCTGCTCAGCCTCTCGACGGTTGTCGCCATGGCCCTGCGTCACGACACCGAGTGTTTCGATTCGGCATTCGACACAGAACCGCAACTGATGCTCGTCGCCGGAGCGAGACACCACGAGATAGTCGGGCAGCGGTAACTGCCGCGCTTGTATCAGTTCCTGCAAACGCGTCTTGCTGTCGCGAACCGAGTCGTGGTCGAGGTTCTCGACATGGCGCGCGAACAATCGCCACACCACGCCGCAGACCGCTTCGTAGCCGCCATCCTGAAACGTCGCACCGAAAATGGCTTCCAGCGTATCGGCTAGAATCGAGTCACGATCGCGCCCGCCGCTCCGGCTCTCACCGGCGCCGAGCCGCAGGTGTTCGCCCAGTTCGATTTCCCGCGCGACGCGCGCGAGGGTAAGTTTCTTCACGAGGCTCGCGCGCATCAAGGTCAGCAGGTGTTCGTTCGAGTCCGGAAAGGCGCGCCATAGCCACGCGGCGATCACGCAGCCAAGTGCCGCGTCGCCGAGAAATTCGAGTCGCTCGTTGTTGGAATCACTCGCACTGCGGTGCGTCAGCGCGATCTCGAGTATGGAACGGTCGTTGAAATGGTAGCCGAGGCGTTGCTCGAGTGTGTCCAACGAACTCCTGATGCCGGTGCTTCGCTGGGTGCTCACGCCGTCACGACACGGTTAGTGGTAGTCGAAGCGTCGATCGAACGAGACTACGACCGAGATGTTGTAGATCAACGGCTGCCGTACTTCGTACTTCAGGACCAGCGTTGTGCCGGCACGTTTGCGATCAATTTCGATGATGTCGTCGACGTCCAGATCCCGAATGTTATTGATCAGAAAGCGCTTGCGGAGCGCATCCTTAATCTCGCCTTTCGTCATCGTGTGCACCTTGTCGGCCGGCAGCGCGTCGATCAACGTGACGATGGTCCGATAGTCGACGTAAGCCGGCACGATCCGTGCGGCGAACAGACCGATCCCGCTGACCACGGCTGCGATCAGGATCCAACTCAGAAAGCTCGCCCCGCGTTGCTTCGATCTCATCGAAAATTCTCCTTCGAGTCGATGTCAGTGTAGTGCGATGCATACGCCGCGCAATACGCTAATTGATCCAACGGTCTGTCGCAAAGGTCGGCCAATGCAGTCCAGGATCTTTGTGCATCCATACCGCGATTGCCTTGCCGACCACCTTCGAGTCCGAGGCAAAACCCCAGCGTCTGCTGTCATCGCTGCGATCTCGATTGTCGCCCATCATGAAGTAGTGGCCGGCGGGTACCGTCCACTCCTGAGAAGGTGCGGTGCGGGCAGCAGGATACCGGTAGATTTGATGCGTGTGCGTGCCCAGCACTTCGTCATAGATCTGAACGTATGGCCGTCCGTCGACGGTGATCTGATCAACGTACTGCTGCGGAACACGCTCGCCGTTGATCGTGAGAACCTTGTCCTGGTAGCGCACGCGATCGCCGGGTACTCCGATCACGCGTTTGATGAAATAGACCGGTTCGTGCGGTGGAATGAACACCATGACGTCACCACGTTTCGGATCGCCGACCTCGATGATTTTCGTCTCCAGCACCGGCAATCGAATGCCATAAGCATATTTGTTCACCAGAATGAAATCGCCGATCTGCAAGGTCGGCACCATCGAAGCAGACGGGATCTGATACGGCTCGAATAAGAAGCTGCGCAACAACAGAACCAGTAGCAGTACCGGAAAGAACGATCGGGCATACTCGGTCAGCAGCGGTTCCTTGAGGATCTGACCGACGGCTTCGTCATTCGTATTTCGTCCCGCGCCGGAGCGGTACGCTTCTGCTGCTCGGATGCGACGCGGCTTGAAGACGAGCGCGTCGAGGAGCCAGATCGCACCGCTGATGATGACGGCCCAACTCAGGATCAACGGAAAATCCAGGTCCATCAGCGGTCCACTCGCAATGCCGCGAGAAAGGCGTCCTGGGGAATTTCGACTCGCCCGAGTTGCTTCATACGCTTCTTGCCTGCTTTCTGTTTTTCGAGCAATTTTTTCTTCCGCGTCACATCGCCCCCATAGCATTTCGCTGTGACGTTCTTGCGCAATGCTTTGACGGTCTGCCGCGCGATGATCTGGCCACCAATCGCCGCCTGCACTGCGACATCGTACATTTGCCGTGGTATCAGCTCTTTCATCTTCTCGGTCAACTGACGACCGCGTTGTTGCGCATGTGCACGGTGCACGATCATTGCAAGCGCATCGACGCGATCGCCGTTGATCAGAATGTCCAGACGCACCAGATCAGCGGCTTCGAATCGCTCGAAATTGTAGTCCAGTGAGGCGAACCCGCGGCTGACCGATTTCAACCGATCGAAGAAATCCATGACGACTTCGCTCATCGGCATTTCGTAATGCACCGATACCTGACCAGCAGAGAATTGCAGCGACTTCTGCACGCCGCGACGCTCGATACACAAACCAATCACGTTCCCGAGATATTCCTGCGGCACCAGAACGTTTACCGAAACGATTGGCTCCCGCATCTCCGCGATACGACCTGCATCCGGCAGTCGTGACGGGTTATCAACGGAAATCAACTCATTGGCGCGCGTCAGCACTTCGTAGACAACGGTCGGTGCCGAGCTGATCAGATCGAGACCGTATTCACGCTCGAGCCTCTCCTGCACGATCTCCATGTGCAGCATGCCGAGAAAACCACAGCGGAATCCGAAGCCGAGTGCATCAGAACTCTCCGGCTCGTAGAACAGCGACGCATCGTTCAACGTCAACTTGGCCAGAGCGTCTCGAAAGTCTTCGAAATCTTCACCGTTGATCGGGAACATACCCGCATAGACTTGCGGTTTCGCCTTTGCAAAACCCGGTAGCTGCGGCGTGTCCGGTGACGCTGCCAACACGATCGTATCGCCCACCGGGGCGCCGCGAACTTCTTTGATGCCTGCAACCAGATAACCCACCTCGCCTGCCGCTAGCGACTCGCGATCGGTGCGCTTTGGACTGAAACAGCCGACACCGTCGACGGTCTGGGTACGCCCAACCGATTTCACAATGATGCGATCGCCGCGCGCGATCCGGCCGTGAAATACGCGTACCAGCGACACGACACCCAGATAGTTGTCGAACCAGGAATCGATGATCAACGCCTGTAACGGTGCCTCCGGGTCGCCTTGCGGCGGCGGCACCTTCGCAATGATCTGCTCCAACAGTTCGGGTATGCCGAGTCCGGTCTTCGCACTGACGCGCAGCGCATGGCTGGCATCGACACCGATGATCTCCTCTATTTCGGTTGCGACTTTGTCGGGTTCCGCCTGCGGTAGATCCATCTTGTTCAGCACCGGGATCACTTCCAGACCCTGATTGATCGCGGTGTAGCAATTGGCGACGGATTGTGCCTCGACACCCTGCGCGGCATCGACGACGAGCAAGGCGCCCTCGCACGCTGCCAGCGACCGCGACACTTCATAACTGAAGTCGACGTGGCCCGGCGTGTCGATGAAATTCAACTGATAGCGGCGACCATCGAGCGCGTTGTAGTACAGCGTCACGCTCTGGGCCTTGATGGTGATGCCGCGCTCGCGTTCGATATCCATCGAATCGAGCACCTGCTCGGCCATCTCGCGTTCTGTCAAGCCACCACAGAGCTGAATCAACCGATCCGCGAGGGTCGATTTTCCGTGGTCGATGTGCGCGATGATGGAAAAATTTCGAATGTGTTCGATCAGCGACACGTAACCAGCTGGGGATTCGAGCGGCGGCGCAGTGTATCCCATTTGCGAGAGAGCTTGCCATGCGCCGCGCCTCGTTGGGACGCGGTGACGGCATCTCTCACCCGCAGGTGAAGCGCTGTGCTAGTTCGGCGGCACCCGCAGCGCGAGGAACGTCGGCGCCTGGCCGCGAACGATCAACACCGGCACCGAGCGGCCGGGCGTCAACGAATCAACTACTTTCGCGAACGTCGCCGGCGAATCGATTTCCTGATTGTTCAGCCGGGTGATGATGTCGCCTTCGCGAATGCCCGCCTCCGCGGCCGCGCCAGTTGCTTCGACGACGCGGACGCCATGATCGACTCCGGCGCGCTGTTGAATCGAATCCACCAGCGCCTCCACGACAACACCGATTCGCGACGGCACCGCGGGATTGCCCGGGGAAGCAGCAGCATCTTGTCCTTCACTATTCAGGTCGGCCAATTCGCCAACAACGACGTTGAGCGTCTGGCGCTTGCCGTTACGCATGATCACCAATTGCGCCTCGCTACCAGGCCGTGCCCGCCCCACGAAGTGCGGCAGATCGGAAGACAAGTCGACGTGGTGTCCATTGAATTCCAGAATGATGTCGCCTTCGTGCAGGCCGGCCTTCGCGGCGGGTCCGCTTTCCATCACGCGCGCCACCAAAGCCCCGGAGGGTTTGTCGAGACCGAAGCTCTCGGCGAGATCGCGATTGACTTCCTGAATCACCACACCCAGCCATCCGCGCGACACTTTGCCGTGCGCTTTGAGTTGGTCGACGACATCCAGCGCGACATCGATCGGGATCGCAAAAGACACGCCCATGAAGCCACCGGAACGCGTGTAGATCTGTGAGTTGATGCCGACCACTTCGCCATCGAGATTGAACAGCGGTCCACCGGAATTTCCGGGATTGATTGCGACATCAGTTTGAATGAACGGCACGTAATTTTCGTTGTTTTCAGTTGGCAGACTGCGGCCGAGTGCACTGATGATGCCAGCCGTCACCGAGTAGTCGAACCCGAACGGCGAGCCGATCGCAATGACCCATTGCCCGGGTTTCAGACTGGCCGAATGGCCCAACTTCACCACAGGCAGGTTCTCGGCGGTCACCTTCAGCAGTGCCAGGTCTGAGCGCGGATCGGATCCGACCAAGGTGGCGGTCAATTCGCGCCTGTCATTCATTCGAACGACAATTTCGGCCGCGTCTTCGACGACGTGATTGTTCGTCAGGATGTAGCCGTCGCCGGAGATGATGAAGCCGGATCCGAGCGAACGACGTTGACCGAACGGAATGCCCCCACCATCGCCGTCCCCGCCGGGTCCCTGCTGGCCGGGCCCGTTCGGGCCAAAGAATCGCCGGAAGAACTCGTCCATGTCGGGATTGCCGCCGGCACCACGGGTCTCGGCTTTCTGGGTGGTGCTGACGTTGACCACGGCGGGGGAATACTTCTCGACCAGGCCGGTGAAATCGGGGAGTGCGCGAGAGGCCGCGAATGCGCTACCCGCCAGGCTCCAGGCCAGCGTCAAGACACCGAGCAGCGCGAATTGGCGCCGCGCCAGTAGAACGATATTCATGAGATTTGCGTCTTTCCTGTGTCTTAGTGATGGCAACCCGCATCCGACCACATCGATGCTTCTTGGTTCAACAGTCCGACTGCCCGATGGCACGTGTTGTGCGGTGCATTACACTAGTATCACGCGCTCGGGTGCCGCAACCCAAACTTCGACCGCAACGGTGCGGCGTTCACGAACTTCGGTCGTCAGAGGTCTTGCGTCGCCCCCCTCATTCAGCGACGAATCGAATCGACCGCGCGATCCGCTGGGCGGTTGGCGTCGGGATTTCACCCACAACGGTCACGAGATGGCGCGTGGTTCGGGGTCCACCGTTGACGACATCCGAAACAGCGACGGTCGCACCGCTCCGCGAGACCAGCGCATTCGCCCCGGAATCCGGCATGTCTTCAACAAAAACTGAGAACGTCGCCAGACCGTCGGAATACATCAACGTATCCACGGGCTTCGAGGTGCTCGGCGTGCGGCGGATGTCCGACGACGCCATTGTGAATCCGGCGGGAACCCAGCCCGCCTGCCAGTTCACTTTGCGGCCGGCCGTCTCCGCGGGCGGCGCGGATTCAACCGACATGTGACTCGTCAGCGAGTCCGGCCCCGCTTCGGGAGCGAGATCCTTTTCACTGATCGGCCCGCCCACCATAAGCGTTGCGAACTGGAAGATCTCGAGCTTGTTGCCCTTCAGACCGATGAGTTCCGAACGCAGCAGCAGCCCGGTGTCGCGGTCGAGCCACAATCGAAAGCCGTAGCGCTGCGAATCGCGTGGCACCACCGCCAAGCGAACTGCGCTACGGTTCGCAACCCTGTCGGTGCCATGCAACGATATCGTGTAGTTGTCCGACACATCTTCAAAGGCGCGTGAAAAGGCGCGTGCGAACGGACCAGACGGAATGCTGCTTTCCAGTTCGAGGATTTCATCACCCGGCTGCAGGATGTATTCCACCTCGTCGCCGGTGCGGATGATCTCGCGCGGCTTGCCGTTCAAATGAACCAACCGTTCTCGTTGCACGCCATTCGTGACCGTGTGTACGACACGCAACGTCGACAGATCACCGCCGCTGAAGTAGCTGAAGATGCCGTCGTAGCTCGCCTCGAGGAAGCCGCGATTCATCATGTCCAGCCATTGTGCGGGGGTTCGCTGCGCGTCGGCAGAGGCCAACGGCGCCAGTAACACCAATCCGAACAGAGACAGGAACAGGAACGGCAGGTTCGCTGGCGTCATTTGGATTCGAACGCGGCAACCCTGACGAACGGCACGACACTCCGATTGTTCAACGCGACATGGCGGGCATGGTGGAGCATATATGCGTGCGCCCGCTGTACGTCCAACGCGGCCGGCATGGCGCCACCCACTTCGTCATCGAACAGCGCAATCGAAGCCGGCGCTGGAGCCACGGGCTCGGCTATCGCAACGCGTGACGACGGTGCGACGGGGGCCTCGTCGGTTCGAAAGCCGACAATCACCACGGCCGCAACACCCGCCGCAACTGCGACGCCCGCGACCCGCCGGCCCAAGGTTGCCCAGCGATCGCGTACTGTCGGTACCGTGCAAGCCCCTGATCGATCCGCGCTCTCGGCGCTGGATTCGTCATCGGCCGCGTCGATCAGAGTCCAGAACCGCGCGCTCAGTTTGTCGGCGCCAACCGCAAGGGTTCGTCCTTCGCCGCGCATCACACTGCGCACCAGATGATAGCGCTCCCAGACGCCGCGCAACTCTGCGTCATTGGCCGCCTCATTCAATACTCGTCGGATCTCGAACTCGTCCGCCTCGCCGTCCATGACCGCCGACAACGATTCTTTGAGTTGTTCAGTCATCTACCCACCCTCTACCCAGCCCCGACAATGAAGTCTTCATCTCAACGTGAACTGATCAACGGACGGATGCGATCGTCGATCGCTTCACGGGCTCTGAAGATCCGCGAACGCACCGTGCCGACGGGGCAATCCATGATCTCGGCAATTTGTTCGTAGCTTAGACCATCGAATTCTCGAAGTGTTACAGCGCTGCGGAGATCGTCGGGCAATCGACTGATCGCGGCATTGATGGCGTTCTCGAGTTCGTCTCGCGCGAGGCTGTTTTCCGGGTTTTCGCTATCACGCAACGCGTCGCTGCCATCGAGATGCTCGGCATCGGTCGCATCCACATCGACGTCTGGCGGACGCCGGCTGCGCGCGACCAGGTAGTTCTTTGCGGTGTTGATCGCAATACGATAAAGCCAGGTATAGAAGGCACTCTCGCCACGGAACCGCGGGAGTGCACGATACGCCTTGATGAACGCTTCCTGGACGACATCATCGATCTCGTCGTGCGAGCGTACGTAGCGGCTGACCAGACCGTGAATCTTGTGCTGATAGCGGCTAAACAACAGATCGAAGGCGCGCCGGTCTCCCTTTTGGACCCGCCGCACGAGTTCCTGATCCGTATCCTTGGCCACGCCTAACGGTTCCTCACGATACGAAGTGTTCCTGATCATGCTCATGCAATGGTTCGCGAAACGATATGCTGACCACTCAGCGACGGGAGTGAGCGTGCGCGCGGCCGCATATTCTGACGTCTGACCGTGGTTTATACTAGTGCGATGCCAGGTCGCCCCCTTCCCGAGTAGCGATGCAAAGTGAGTGAACGCAATCAGCACGATGTCTTGATCATCGGAAGCGGCGCGGCCGGACTCGCCGCGGCGCTGCAACTACCGGCTGGCACACGCGTAGCGGTGCTGTCGAAGGACGCACTCGATGCGGGTTCCACGAATTGGGCGCAAGGCGGCATCGCGGCCGTAACCGATCCCGCCGACAGCGAATACGAACACGTTCAGGACACGCTTCGCGCGGGTGCGGGGCTGTGCCACGAGAAAACCGTCTGGCAGGTTGTATGTCACGCCCGCGAAACGATTGCGCAACTCGAGCGATGGGGTGTGGCATTCGACCGCGACGGCGACGACGTCCACCTGACGCAGGAAGGCGGCCATTCGTTCCGCCGGGTGCTGCACGTCGCGGACGCGACCGGACACGCGGTCGCGTCGAACCTCATTCGGGAAGCGCAAAAGGCTACCAACATCGAACTGTTCACGCATCTCGTCGCGATCGATCTGATCACCACCGCGAAGCTGGGCGCGAGCACGAATCGATGCATCGGTGCGTACGTGTACAACCAGAGCACGGACCACGTCGAGGTATTCCAGGCGTCGCACGTGATTCTCGCGACTGGCGGCGCCAGCAAGGTGTACCTGTACACCAGCAATCCGGATGGTTCGACCGGCGACGGCATTGCAATGGCGTGGCGCGCGGGCTGTCGCGTCGGGAACATGGAGTTCAACCAATTCCATCCCACGTGTCTGTATCATCCGCACGCCAAGTCGTTTCTGATCTCCGAAGCAGTGCGAGGAGAAGGCGGCGTGCTACTGCTGCCGGACGGCGACCGATTCATGCCGAAATTCGATGCGCGCGCGGAGTTGGCGCCCCGCGACGTCGTAGCACGCGCGATCGACCACGAGATGAAACGGCTCGGCGCAGACTGCGTGTATCTGGATATCAGTCACAAGCCCGATGCACTGGTCAAGAAGCACTTCCCGAACATTTACGCCACCTGTGCATCGCTGGGTATCGACATGACACGCGAGCCGATTCCAGTGGTGCCGGCCGCGCACTACACATGTGGGGGTGTGGTGGTCGATCGGAGTGGTTGCACGGACATCGACAGTCTCTATGCGATCGGCGAAGCGAGTTTCACGGGCCTGCATGGCGCGAATCGGCTCGCGAGCAACTCGCTGCTGGAGTGTCTCGTCTATGCCAAAGCGGCCGCCGATCACATTCGCAACGCGGTCACGGAACCCAGCCTGCTGCCGACGATTCCCGATTGGGACGAAAGCCGTGTAACCGACTCCGACGAGGACGTGGTGATCTCACACAACTGGCACGAACTGCGCCAGTTCATGTGGGACTACGTCGGAATCGTCCGCACGGACAAGCGTCTGGAGCGCGCGATGCATCGCATCGAACTGCTGAAGCGCGAAGTGCACGAGTACTACAGCAACTACCGTGTGAGCAACGACCTGATCGAATTACGCAATCTGATTCACGTTGCGGACCTGATCGTGCGTTCCGCGCGCGCGCGCCGCGAGAGTCGCGGGCTGCATTTCACGCTCGATCATCGCGAACTGCGCCGGGATGCGCGCGACACGGTGCTGTATCCGAGCGTTACCGATCCGCTCGATGTATTGCGTCCAGTCGCTGGCTGACGCAGTTTCGAGCAGTCCCGCGTCGCGCGAGACGCACAGAATTCTGCCCGACACGACACTCGGCTCACATCGATTCGAGACATCTGACATGACGCCTCAGCACGGCGTGATCAGCTTCGGTCACCTCGCCGCGCATCACGTGCAGCAAACGTCGGCGACCGGCCCCGGTCGTCAGCCAGACCGCCGTCCATCCGGGACCCAGCCACGCGCACCGCGCTTGATAGCGCAGCGCATCGATCACGATTCCACCCGGAAACAACCCCAGCGTTCGTGCCTGGCCGCGTTCGCGAAACCAACGCACGGCTTCCTCCACCGCACTCAGGCCGACTACGCCGAGCAGGAACCATGCCCCGCGCCAATCGAGCGCGATCACAATAGATGCAATCGTCGCCACCCCATGAACCGTCGCTGACAACGCGATCCGTGCGCCGCCGATCCGCCACTCAATCGAGGACGTCGGCGCGATCATTGCGCACGCGAATCAGCTCGAGAAGCGCGCCGATCTCGCGATCTTCAGGCACGCGTCGTTGCTGAAACCAGTCCCAGATATCCTGGTCTTCACAATCCAACAACCGATGCAGCGTTCGACGTTCGCTCGCCGAGAGGGTCTCGAAGCGACTCCGTACGAACGGTGGAAGCAATAGATCGAGCTCCAGCAATCCGCGACGGCTTCGCCAGCAACAGCGATTGAATTCGACGAGTGACGACGAGTTGGAGGGCTCGGCCATGGCTATCTTTGTGGTGCAATCGATTCGGAGTACTCGACACTATACGGTCCGACGGTGAAAATCGTCAGCCTCGTCATGGCGTCTCTGTGAGCAATTCGCGTGCGATCAGTCTGGAAGCGGTTTCTCGAACGGCATGCGTTCGTGATCGAGTCGGCGCTCGGTGTCGAACGCGCGTTCGCGCCGGCGCCAATCGGTCCGACTGCGACGCGGTGCGTCGATCTCAATCACATGATTGCGATGCAGCTGGCGGGGCCGGACGCCGTGGCGTTTTTGCAAGGTTATCTGACCTGTGACCTGGCGACACTCGAGCGCTCACGTGCGCTGTTCGGCGCGTATTGCAACATCAAGGGCCGTGTTGTCGCCGACGCGACGGTCGCTCTCACGCACGACCACCCGACTTGGGTGATGCACGCGTCGTTGCGCGAGACAGTTATCGGGGGCCTGAGCAAATACCTCGCATTCTCGCGTTCGAAGTTCACCAGCCCAGACTCGGCGCCGATCCTGCTGGGTATCGTCAACCCGACGCAGGACGAGGCGATCGCGTCGAACCCATTTACGGTTGCACCGTTTCGCGACGGCTATGCGATCACCGTACCCGGTGCGCACCCGCGCGCAATGCTGCTGCTGCCGCTTCAGGACGCAATGGCCGTGTGGAACGAATACGCCGCGCGCGACGAAACTGCCGATGCAAAGATCTGGGATCTGCTTGACGTGCTCGCAGGTATCACCCATGTCAGCGCCGCGACATCCGAAATGTTCCTGCCGCAGATGCTCGACTACGACCGACTCGGCGCGGTCAGCTTCACGAAAGGCTGTTATCTCGGTCAGGAAATCGTCGCGCGTGCGCAACACCTGGGGCGCCCGAAACGGCACCTCCACACACTGTCGTGGCGGGGTCGTCCGGCGCCCAGCGTCGGCGAATCGTTGAATCAAGCTGATGGTATTCGCGCCGGCATCCTAGTCAATGTCGCCTCCACGTCTGAAGATCGCGGTGAAGCCTTGGCCGTCCTGAACGACGCGGTGTCTGCGCCGCTGCACATCGGTGAAGTCGAATTCGCGATGCGGTGATCCGAACTCAGCCCTGCTTCGAATACAGCGTTTGAATGCTCGAGAAATCGAGCCCGCCTGCCGCGTGCTGCCGCTTCAGCAGCCGGTACAGATTGCGCGCCAACGCACCCATCGGAATCGCCATGTCGGTCCCGTCAGCGGCATCCATCGCAAGACCAAGATCCTTGATCATCAGATCTACCAGGAAACCACCACTGTAGCCGCGCGATGCGGGTACACCTTCCATCACGCCCGGATACGGGTTGTAAACGTTCAACGACCAGTTGCCACCGGACGAGCGCTGCATGATCTCGGACAACACTGACGGATCGAGACCGTTCGCAACGCCGAGCGCGAGCGCCTCGGCGGTGCCGGTCATGTGGATCGCGAGCAGCATGTTGTTGCAGATCTTGGCCACTTGACCGGCGCCCTGCGCACCGGCGTGGAAGATGTTCGCGCCCATCTTTTCAAGAATCGGCCGGGCGCGTTCGAGCACCCGCTCTTCGCCCCCAACAATAAACGTCAGAGTGCCTTTTTCAGCCCCTGCGGTGCCGCCCGAAACGGGCGCATCGAGCATGTCGATACCGCGTTCACGTGCGGCTTCGGCCACCTTGCGCGCGGATTGCGGGGAGATCGTGCTGCAGTCGATGACCACAGTCTGCCTCGAAATTCGATCGAGCAGCGTCTTGCCGTCGGCGTCCGGTGTCAGATACAGCGTTTCCACGTGGCGACTCGCCGGCAACATGCTGATGAAAAACTCGGCGCCGTCCGCAGCTTTCGCCGCAGATGCCGCCAACGTCGCACCGTTCTGTTCCGCACGTGCCAACGCCGCTTCGACGAGGTCATATACCGTCAATTGGTGTCCTGCCCCAAGCAGGTTGAGCACCATCGGGCCACCCATGTTGCCGAGTCCAACGAAGCCGATCCGCGCCATCGCTACGCTCCCAGGTCTGCCAGCGGATGAACCGCCGATGTGGTGTCGAAGTGCGCCGCGACATAGTCGTGCGGCAGATTCTGCAACGCGCCGTAGCGCCAGGCGGGCGCATTGTCTTTGTCGATGATCAATGCACGCACACCTTCGGCAAAGTCGGGGTTTTCTGCGCAATGACTGGCAACGTTGAACTCCATGCGAAACGCATCGGCCAGCGTCATCGATACGACGCGCCGCAGTTGTTCGTGGACGATTCCGACCGACGTCGGGCAACCAGTGCGCATCGCGACGAGTCCTTTATCGATCCACGCATCGCGGCCGGCCAGGTCCGTCAGCCGCACGATGGTTTCCATCAGCGTCTCGGGTAGCGTGGGCAGCGCCGATTCGAGCACGCCGGCATGCGCCGCAAATGCACTCTCGGCGAGAGTTGGCCGAACGCACGCGTCGATGCAATCCTCTATCTGATCTTTGTCAGCGGTGGACACACCACGCCAATTCGCACTCAGCAGGCGATCCACGAGCACCGGCCAATCGTTCGAGGCGATCGAATGCGTTCCGAGCCCTATGTGCATTGCGTCGGAGGCCGACATGTGCGTGCCGGTCATGCCGAGCCAGACCGCGTGGCCGCAGGAAAGACCCTTCAGAATCCACGACGCGCCGGCATCTGGAAACAGCCCGATCGTGACCTCGGGCATCGCGATGCGAGAGCGTTCGGTAACGAGTCGATAACGTGCCGCCGAGAACAGGCCGAGACCCCCGCCCATCACGACGCCGCCTCCAACGCAGATCACCGGCTTGGATGCGGTATGAATCGCATAGTCCAAACGGTATTCGGCCTCGAAGAAGCGCGCCGGATAATCATCGATCTGCCGACCCGCAGCGCGATTGCGACTCATGCTGCTGTACAGCGCCTGAATGTCGCCGCCGGCGCAGAATGCACGCTCGCCTGAGCCGCGCAACAACACTGCAGCGATATCGTCCCTCTCGCACCAACGGGCCAATTGGGGCGCGAGGATTTCGATCATAGGCAACGACAGGGAATTGAGCGTCTTCTCGACGTTCAAGGTCGCGATTGCAAGCGTATGTCCCGAACGCGTCGGGCGCTCTTCAAGCACGACGACATCCGACGCCTCATTGAGCGGCTGCGGTGTGCTCATGCATTCTTCCAGACCGGCTTGCGCTTTTCGAGGAACGACCGGACGCCTTCGGTCTGGTCCTGGGTATCGAACAGTTTGACGAACGCTTCGCGCTCCGACGCATACGCGGAGGCAATGTCGCCGTCACGTGCGCGTTGGATCAGACCCTTGCACGCTGCAACGGCGGGCGGACTCTGGCGCCCCGCCGTTTCGGCGAGCGCGAGCGCATGTCCGAGTGCCGAGCCTTTCTCGACCATTTCCTCGATCAACCCAATCCTCAGCGCCACCTCCGCATCGACACGCTCGCCACACAGAATCATCCGCTTCGCCCAGGCCTCGCCGACCGCCCACGCCAGGTTCTGCGTTCCGCCGCCACACGGCAGCAATCCGACACTCGCCTCGGGTAACGCCATCAGTGCCTGGCGCTCGGCGATGCGGATGTCGCACGCAAGCGCACACTCCAGACCGCCGCCCATTGCAAAACCGTTGATCGCGGCAATCGTCACACCGCGAAATTTGGCGAGCGCCTCGAACGCACCACCGAAGGCGATCGACATCGTCGCCGCGACGGCTTTGTCACCGTCGGCAAACAGCTTCAGATCGGCACCGGCGGAGAAGAACTTTTCGCCACGTCCGGTGATGACGATCGCATAGATCGACTTGGCTGCTGTACACGAACCCACCAGCGTTTCGAGTCCATCGAGACTCTCCTGGTCCCACGTGTTGGCAGGCGGATTGTCGATCGTGACGAGTGCGGTATGCCCACGCACCTCGACGCTGAGTTTCTTCGTTTCGCTTGCGATCATCGAACCACCTCGGTTGCTCCTTCCATCAATACGCGCCGCGCAATGATCACGCGCATGATTTCGTTGGTCCCTTCGAGAATCTGGTGTACGCGCACGTCCCGGACGTGACGCTCGAGGGGATATTCCTTGATGTAGCCGTAGCCGCCATGCAGTTGCAGCGCCGCATTGCAGACCTCGAAGCCGACGTCGGTCGC
This sequence comes from uncultured Gammaproteobacteria bacterium, assembly GCA_963812255.1. GTDB lineage: Bacteria > Pseudomonadota > Gammaproteobacteria > Pseudomonadales > Azotimanducaceae > DATJGR01. Next base: position 130,793 of record CAWEUM010000006.1, read on the forward strand.
GAAGCGTTTCGCCATCGCGCAGAACGTAGTCGCGTCGGGATCCCTGGTGTCCAACTTCCACGCGGCCAATCGGACCATGTTGCGCGCCGCGACCAGTTCGGTCGCCATGTCGGCCAGCTTGAATTGCAGGGCCTGAAACTGAGAGATCGCCTGGCCGAATTGCTTGCGCTCCGTCATGTAACGCGCCGCCTGATCGAGGGCCGCCTGCGCGGTGCCGATCGAACATGTGGCGATGTTGATGCGACCGCCGTCGAGGCCGCGCATCGCAATCTTGAACCCCTCGCCTTCGGCACCGAGACGATTGCCCAGCGGCACGACAACCCCGTCGAAGTTGATCTGGCGCGTTGGCTGACTGTTCCAACCCATCTTCTGCTCTTTGCGGCCATAGGCAATCCCGGGCGCGTCGCCCGGAACAAGAAAGCTGCAGACACCGCCGGGACCGGCGTGCACGCCTTTTTCGTCCTCGAGGCGCGCCATCACGACCAGCACCTCGGTCGATCCGGCACCAGAGATGAACGCCTTGGTGCCGCTCAACACGTAGTCGTTGCCGACCCGCTTCGCGACGGTCTTCAGCGACGCCGCATCCGAACCGGCACCCGGTTCCGTCAAACAATACGACGCAAGTTTCTCGCCGCAGACCATCGACGGACACCACTGCGCTTTCAGCGCTTCCGAACCGAAGGTCGCGATCATCCACAAGGCCATGTTGTGGATCGTGATGTACGCCGTCGTCGATGTGCAGCCGGCCGCCAGTTCTTCGATGATCAGGCTCGCGTCGAGACGCGACAAGCCGAGACCGCCGTCGGCGACAGGTGTGTACAACGCACAGAACCCAAGCTCACCGGCTCGGCGGATCACATCCTTCGGGAAATGCTGTTCCTCGTCCCAACGAGCTGCATGAGGCGCGAGTTCGCCTGCCGCGAACTGACGCGCGGCATTCCGGTATGCCTGCTGGTCTTCGCTGAGATCGAAGTTCACGACTACTGCAGCTTGATCGTCATGTTCGACCCGACTGCCGACGCCTCGTCGAACCAGCGCGCCGTCACGGTTTTCGTTTCCGTGTAAAAGCGGACCGCCTGCTTACCGTACGCATGCTGATCACCGAAGAATGACTGTTTCCAGCCGGTGAACGAAAAGAACGGCAGCGGCACCGGTATCGGAAGATTGATGCCGACCTGACCTACTTCGATCTCGTGCTGAAATTTCCGCGCCGCGCCGCCGCTCGACGTGAAGATCGATGTGCCGTTGCCGTATGGGTTCGCGTTGATCATGCCAATCGCCGCTTCGAGATCGTCGACCTGCGCCGCGAGCAGCACCGGTCCGAAGATCTCTTCCTGGTAAATGGACATATCGGTGGCCACATCGGTGAACAACGTCGGTCCCAACCAGTTGCCGTCCGGAAATCCCGGTACGGTGCAATCCGACCCGTCGAGCAGGCAGGTGGCACCTTCCTCCCTGCCTTTACGGATGAATCCAAGCACGCGCTCCTTCGCCTTCGGGTTGATCTGCGGACCGTAAGCGGCGTCCGGCGAGTCCCACGGACCCGGCCGCACCTTCGCCATCGCGGCCTGCAGGTCCGGAATCCACTGCTTCGCCGCGCCGACGAACACCGCCACGCTGATGGCCATACAGCGTTGACCCGCCGCGCCGCACGATGCGCCGAGGAGGTTGCTGATCACCTGTTCCTTGTTCGCGTCGGGCATGATCACCATGTGGTTCTTGGCGCCGGCCATCGCCTGAACCCGCTTCAGATGCTGCGTGCCCGTGCGGTAGACATGCTGCGCGACCGGCACGGAACCGACGAACGAAATCGCCTTCACATCGGAATGTGTCAACAGAGCATCCACCTGCGCCCGTCCGCCATGCACCAGTTGCATGACACCCTTCGGCGCGCCGGCCTCCACAAACAGTTCGACGAGCCGGTTGGGCGTCATCGGATCCTGCTCGGACGGTTTCAACACGAACGTGTTGCCACATGCGATTGCCATCGGAAACATCCACAGCGGAATCATCGCCGGAAAGTTGAAAGGCGTGATGCCGACGCAGACGCCGAGCGGCTGCGTGTAGCTGTACGTATCGATGTTGCGGGCGACGTTCTCGACCGTTTCACCCATCATCAACGTCGAGATATTGCACGCGTGTTCGACCACTTCGATCCCGCGCCAGACGTCGCCTTGCGCGTCCGCAAACGTCTTGCCAGTTTCTTTCGACAGTATCTGCGCGATGTCGTCCTGATGCGTCTTGAGGAGCCCCTGGTAACGCAGCATCACACGCGCGCGCTCCGGTGTCGGCACTTCGCGCCACGTTGAAAAGGCTTCCTTGGCGCTCGCCACGGCCCGGTCGATCTCCGACGCGGTTGCAAATGGCACGTCGCTGATCACCTCCTGCGTCGCCGGGTTCGTGACCGGTAACCACTCGTTGGTTTCGCTGGCGACGAATTCGCCACCGATGAACAGAGGCAGCTTGTTGGCCATAATGGAACTCCGAAGATGAGATGGCGCGGATCATCGCACAACCTACACGGCGGATGAATTGCCGAATTCACTTCGGCACCGGCGAATCCGTTGCTGTAGTCAGGTGCGCGCGGAGAAACGTATCCATGGAATCAAAAAATGCCAACCGCTGGCTGGCACGACTCAGATAGTGATCGCCATCCGGCTGACGGATGTATCGATACGATTTGCCGGCTGCTTCAAGCGCCGCCACGAGATTGTCGGACTGCTCGATGAACACGACACGATCCTGATCGCCATGCACGATCAGCAGCGGAATGCCGATGTCGCTGACATGCTCGATTGGCGAATTCGCAGCCAACGCGTCACCTCGCTGGATGCGCACCCGAGTCAGCGCGCCAAATTGATAGCGATACAGATTCGTAATCATCGCATTGAGATCCGCCACACCGGCAAAGTCCACCGCGCAGCGAAATTTTTTTGGCGTCTTGTACGCCGCAACCAGCGCGACGTAGCCACCATAGCTGCCACCGACAATACATACCCGAGCAGGGTCGGAAATGCCTTGCGCGATCATCCAATCGAGTCCGTCGATGACATCGTCCTGCATCTTCTCGCCCCACTGTTCGTATCCCGCGCGCAGATAGGCAGATCCGTAGCCGGTGGAACCGCGGAAATTCGGCTGCAGCACTGCGTAGCCTCGGCTGACGAAGAGTTGCGTCCAGTAGTCGAACCCGTCGGTGTCCCGCACATAGGGCCCACCATGCGGAAAAATGATCGTCGGCCAACGTTTGGCTTCGCTCGAGTGCGGCAGCGACAGGTACGCCGGAATGACCACACCATCACGCGCGGCGTAGTGCACCGGTCGCTTCTCAACCACACTCGCTAACGGAATCTCTGGGTAGGTGATACCGAAACGAGTCAGCTTCTTCTCGTTTGCGTTGTACAGATAGTAGGTGGCTATAGTTGCGGGCGATGTCGATTCCAACACGACGGTGTTACCGTCCCGACTCGAAGCAACGGGTATGTTCGTAGTCACACAATCGTGCGGCGGTCCCGATCGTAGACGACGGCATCAGGCCTCCAAATACATCGAACTTCGGATCCGAAAAGATCGTTCCTGTCGCGCGCAAGTCGTCCAGTCCAACCTCATATAACGCGTTGCGTCTGATCCGTCGTGGTCGACCGCGAACAACCGCGTCACGGTCACACGAGGATCGGCGTAGCGGCGCTGCTGGAAAGCGTTCTTCTGAACCGCGACCAGTTTGATGTATGCCCTGACCGCGCAGACGATTCGCTCATCCGAGGCAAACCTGCACCAGTTGAAGAAGAATCGGTCCGGATCGGACGCGAGCACTAGACGGCTGGTCTTAGCCGCGAGATCGATCATCACGAGGTGTTGTGACTCCGCGGCCGGTTGGAACATCAGAACGCGGTTGCCAGACGGAGAGACGTCAAATCCACTCAGTTGGGGGAGACGCGCATAGGCCGATACGGGTACGAGAGGATCGGCATTGGCAGACAGCGCGATGAGCGCAACCAGCATCCGCAGCACGTGTACACCAGCCCCCCAGAAACGGGCCGCTCAATTGTCCGCAAGTGCCAAGCGCATGGCAATCATCACTTCACTTATTCGACCGCGAACCAGTCGATCGGCGGATTGCCGTGCGCCACGAGATACCGATTTGCCTTCGAAAAATGACGACAGCCAAAGAAGCCCCGGTGCGCCGACAACGGCGACGGATGAGGCCCCGCGAGTACATAGTGACGATTGCGGTCGACAATCGAACCCTTCTTCTGCGCGTACGTCCCCCACAACATGAACACGAGCCCCTCGCACTGCTCGTTGAGGATCGCAACGATACGGTCGGTGAAGGTTTCCCAACCGCGGCCCTGATGCGATCCTGCGCGCCCGCGTTCCACCGTCAGCACGGCGTTCAACAACAACACACCTTGCCGCGCCCACGACGTCAGACAGCCACGACCCGGTTGCAGGCGCCGCCCCGCATCGCCGCCCGGCACAGCAGGATCCGTCATGTCGTCGTTGATCTCCTGAAAGATGTTCAGCAACGACGGTGGCTCGGCAACGCCCGGTTGAACCGAGAAGCACAACCCATGGGCCTGGTTAGGACCATGATACGGATCCTGGCCGATGACGACGACGCGAACGTTCTCGATCGGCGTGAGATCGAGCGCGGCGAAGATCTGTTTTCCGCGCGGATAAATCGTCTTGTTCGCTGCGCGCTCTTTCACAAGGAACGCACGCAGGTTCCGCATGTAGGGTTTGTCGAACTCATCCAGCAGCGCGTGCTTCCAGGACGCGTTCAACACCACGCGGTCACCGGAAGCAGACTCGGTCATGCGCACTACACCTCTCGCGGCCGCATGTGTGGGAACAACAGCACGTCACGGATCGACGTCGAGTTCGTCAGCAGCATCACGAGCCGATCGATGCCGATACCCTCGCCGGCCGTCGGCGGCAAGCCGTATTCGAGCGCGGCGATGTAGTCGTGGTCATAGCCCATCGCTTCGTCGTCACCGGCCTGTTTCAGTTCCGCCTGGGCGCGAAATCGATCGGCCTGATCTTCCGGATCGTTCAACTCCGAAAAGCCGTTGGCGATCTCGCGCCCGGCAATGAATAACTCGAATCGATCCGTCACGTTCGGATCGGTATCGTTGCGGCGCGCCAGCGGCGAGATCTCGGCGGGATACGCGGTAATGAACACGGGATCGATCAGGTGTTCCTCGACACGCATTTCGAAGATCTCGGCCTGCAACCGGCCCAGCGACCAGCTCGCGTCCGGCGCCTGGTTCAGGTCGATCAGTGCGCGTCGCAACGCGTCGGCATCGTTTACAACATCGCGATCGAGACGGGTGTGCCGTACGATCGCATCAGCCATTGTCAGGCGCTCGAATGGGCTACCAAAGTCGATGTGCCGCTCCTGAAAGACGACCACGCTGGAGCCCAGTACATTCTGGGTAATCTCTCGCAACAATACTTCCGTTAGATCCATCAGATCGCGATAGTCGCTGTACGCCTGATAGAACTCGAGCATCGTGAATTCCGGATTGTGGCGCGGCGACAAACCCTCATTGCGGAAATTACGGTTCACTTCGAAAACGCGTTCGAAGCCGCCGACGACGAGCCGCTTCAGGTACAGTTCCGGTGCAATGCGCAGGTAGAGATCGACGCCGAGCGCATTGTGATGCGTGACGAATGGCCGCGCCGCCGCACCGCCGGCTATTGGGTGCATCATCGGCGTTTCGACTTCGAGGTAGCCGCGCGCCACGAAGAACGCGCGGATCGCCTGAATGACGGCACTGCGCGTCTGGAACAGCACGCGCGTTTCCTCATTCATCATGAGGTCGAGATAGCGTTGCCTGGAGCGCGTTTCCTGATCGGTCAGGCCGTGAAATTTTTCGGGAAGCGGGCGCACCGATTTCGAAAGCATCCGCGCGACGCGGCCCTCTACTGTCAGCTCACCTTTGTTTGTGCGAAACAATGTGCCGGTAACGCCAACGATGTCGCCGATGTCCCACAACTCATCGAACGCCTTGTAGACCGCGGCGCCGACCTGCTCGCGGCGCAGATAACACTGGATGCGTCCGGACGAATCCTGCAGGGTAAAAAAGCTCGCCTTGCCCATCACACGCCGCAGCATCACACGACCCGCCACCGAGACTTCGACCGCAAGCGTCGCGAGCTCTTCCTTCACGACGTCGCCGTAGCGCGCCTGCAGGTCGGCCGCGTACGCGGTACGGCGGAAGTCGTTCGGAAACGATTCACCGGCCGCGCGCAGCGCCGCCAGCTTGTCGCGCCGATGTCGGATGATGTCGTTTTCTTCGGTCATCAGATCAGAGTCCCGCCTTCAAGCTCGCTTCGATGAAGTCGTCCAGATCACCGTCGAGCACCTCGTTCGGATCAGTTCGTTCGATGCCGGTGCGCAGGTCCTTGATGCGCGACTGGTCCAGCACGTACGACCGGATCTGACTGCCCCAGCCGATGTCCGCCTTGTTGTCTTCGACGGTCTGCTGAGCAGCTTTGCGTTTCTGCATCTCCAACTCATACAGCTTCGCGCGCAACTGTTTCCAGGCCTTGTCGCGATTCTGGTGCTGCGAACGTTCACTCTGGCATTGCACCACAGTGTTGGTCGGCAGGTGCGTGATGCGAATTGCCGAGTCGGTCTTGTTGACGTGCTGACCACCGGCTCCGCTGGCGCGATAGGTGTCGATGCGCACATCGGCCGGATTGATCTCGATGTCGATCTCGTCGTCGATCTCCGCGGAGACGAACACCGATGCGAACGACGTGTGGCGACGGTTGCCGGAATCGAACGGTGACTTACGCACCAAACGATGCACCCCGGTTTCGGTTCGAAGCCAGCCATAAGCGTACTCGCCGGTAAGGGCAACCGTAGCGCTTTTGATACCGGCGACCTCACCGGGGGACAGTTCGATGATTTCGGTTTTGAAGTCACGCTGCTCGCCCCATCGCAAGTACATCCGCAGCAGCATTTCTGCCCAATCCTGCGCTTCGGTGCCGCCGGAGCCGGCAGTGATTTCGAGAAAAGCATTGTTCGGATCGAGCTCACCGGCGAACATGCGGCGAAACTCGAGATCGCCGAGTTGCGATTCGACGCTTCCAAGTTCGCGCGCAACTTCGTCGAGCGTCGCCGAATCGTCCTCCTCTGCGGCGAGTTCCAACAGTTCACCCATGTCGCTCAACGCTGTACCGACGCGTTGCAGATTGCCGACGATGCGCTCGAGCGTGGCGCGCTCTTTACCCAGACTCTGAGCACGCTCGGGATCGTCCCACACATCGGTTTCGGCCAGTTCCAGCTCTAGCTCTTCGAGCCGCCCTTTGCGGTCGTCGAAGTCAAAGATACCCCCTGAGCGCGTCGTTGCGCGCCTTCAGGTCCTTCAGCTGTTCGCGAAGCGATGTCAGTTCCGCCATGTTCAACCTCGAAAAGAGACAACCTCGATCTGAGTTCGATCTCGAGAGTCGATCAAACCAGATGAAAAATGGCGCGCAAGCGTATCACGATCCCAGCGCTTCGATGTATTCGACGACGAGTTGCAGCGTCACACGATCCCGGTAGTCATTGCGCGAAAGCCGATAGGCAATTCGAGCCCGACGCGCGCCCGGCAGCGGCGGCTGGTTGAACGCGATTGCATCGACAACCCGGGCATCCTTGCGTAGCGACAACTTCAGATGCTGCTCCCCGACAATCCGCTGATGCACGATGTCGAAATCGCCATGAAACTGCGGTTCCGGAAAGCCCTGCCCCCAAGGGCCGCCCCGAGCGATCTCATCGGCAAGTTTCAGATCGAGCTCCGGCGCAGACAATTCGCCATCGCTGAGCACCACGCCTTTGATCTCGTCCATCGTCACCCAACGACCGACTTCAGTGGCGAACGCATCGGCGAAGCGTTCGAGGTGCACTCGTCGGATCGATAATCCGGCGGCCATTGAGTGTCCACCGAAGCGTTGGATCAGGCCGGGGTATCGGGTCGCAATCGCATCCAGCGCATCCCGAATGTGTACTCCGGAGATCGACCGAGCCGACCCCTTGAGCTCGTCCGGCGCCGCCGATCCTGCGTCGGCAAACGCGATCGTAGGGCGTCCGAATCGATCCTTGAGCCGGCCCGCAACGATTCCGACGACACCCTGGTGCCAACCCTCGCGATATACGCACAATCCGAGCGGCGGCTCGCCGTCGAGATCGACGCCAGCCACCACGAGTTCCGCTTCCTGTGTCATCTGCTGCTGAATCGCACGACGCGATTGGTTTAACTCCTCCAATGCGGTCGCCAACGATCGCGCCTCTATCATACTGTTGGCGAGCAGGCAGCGGATGCCGATGCTCATGTCGTCCAGGCGACCCGCTGCATTCAACCGGGGACCCAGCCCAAAACCAAGATCCGAAGCCGACAGTGCCGCCATCGTCCGTCCCGATGCGTCGCACAATGCGCGGATACCGGGACGCGCTTTGCCCGCCCGAATGCGTCGCAGCCCCTGCTCCACGAGGATGCGATTGTTGCGATCCAGCGGCACGACATCGGCGACCGTCCCCAGCGCGACCAGATCGAGGTAGTCCGCCATATTCGGTGCGGCAATACCTATTTTCGCGAACCAGCCCCGTTCACGCAGTTGTGTGCGCAGCAACGTCAGCACATAGAAGATCACGCCCACGCCAGCCAGATTTGGGCTGCCGAAATCGGACCCGGCGAGATTTGGATTGACGATTGCATCGGCGTCCGGCAGAGACCGACCCGGCAGATGGTGATCGGTGATGATCACCGTGGCACCGGCGGCACGGGCCGCACGCACGCCTTCGATGCTGGAAATTCCATTGTCTACCGTGATCAAGACATCGGGGTGGTCGGTCATCGCGATGGCGACGATCTCGGGTGTGAGGCCGTAGCCGAACTCGAACCGATTCGGCACGATGAAGCTGACGCGGGATGCCCCCATCGCATTCAAGGCGGCGATCCCAAGGGCGCTCGATGTCGCGCCGTCCGCATCGAAATCGCCAACGAATCGAATATGGCGCCCTGCGGTCACCGCATCGGCGAGCAATTCTGCCGCTCGGTCGGCACCGTCGAGATGGGTCGGTAGCAGCAAGGCGTCCAGCCCAAGGTCGAGCTGTTCGATGGATTCGATTCCGCGGGCGCTGTAGATCTGCGCCATGCGCGGCACCAGCGATTTTCCGAGCGTCGCTTCCGCGCCGCATCGCGGGCGTTGAATGATGCGTCGCGGTCGGTGCGTCCCTGAGCCTTTGTCAGGCATGTTCGTCCAGGATTTCGACACGGATACGCGTGATGGGCTGTACGACTTCGTCGAGACGCTGAATGGCCGCAACGGCCGCGTCCATCGCACGTTCGACGACGCGGTGCGTCAGAATGATGACAGGCACCCACGGCACATCACCGGTTGAACGAATCGCCTGTTCACGCTGAATGACGGCTTCGATGCTGATGCCGTTGCTCGACAGAATCTGCGCCACCTGCGCTAGCACGCCGGGCTGATCCACCGCCGGAATGCGCAAATAGTACGCCGTTGCAACTTCGCTGATCGGGAGCGGTTCGACACCAATGTCCGTCGGCACGGCGACAGCGTTGCCGCGCGCCATATCGATCAGATCCGCCAGCACGGCCGAAGCCGTCGGCAATGCGCCGGCGCCGGGACCGTAGTACATCGATGAACCGACCGCATCGCTGTTGACGACCACGGCGTTCATCACGCCATCGACCTTCGCCAGCAGACGTCGCTCCGGAATCAACGTCGGGTGTACGCGCAACTCGATGCCGGCTGGTGTCCGACGCGCGATACCGAGGTGTTTGATGCGGTAGCCGAGTGCCGCTGCATAGTCGAGGTCCTCGACGCCGACACGGCTGATGCCTTCGATGAAAACGCCCTCGACATCGAGACGAACGCCGAATGCAAGTGCGGCCAGTATCGCGAGCTTGTGCGCGGCGTCGATACCTTCCACGTCGAATGTCGGGTCCGCCTCTGCATATCCAAGCGCCTGCGCCACGGCCAACGCCTTCGCAAAATCCTGTCCCGCGGCCATCTCGGTGAGAATGTAGTTCGACGTGCCGTTGATGATTCCAGCAATCCAGTTTACCGAATTGCCGGCCAGGCCCTCGCGCAGTGCCTTGATGATTGGAATGCCGCCGGCAACCGCGGCTTCGAAGCCGATTCGAATTCCGGCGCGTTGTGCGGCCGGCAACAGTTGAGCGCCTCGTGTCGCCAGCAGTGCCTTGTTCGCAGTGACGATGCTCTTGCCCGCATCGATGCATAGCTGAAACAGCTCGGCGGCCACACCGCTGCCACCAATCGTTTCGACGACGACATCGACACGATCGTCGGCCACGACATCCGCAACCGACGTCGAGAAATCAACGCCGCTCGGAACCACGTCGGGTTTCGGCGTGCGGCTCGCGATGCGGACGATTTCGATTCGCCGGCCGGCCTGGCGCGCAATCTCGTTACCATTGGCGCGCAGCAGCGAAACCACACCCTGGCCGACGGTGCCGAGGCCGCAGAGGCCGATGCGAAGCGGCGGCACATTGGGCGACTGCACCGTGGATTATCCAGATCGAAAAGAGCGGGAAAGCTATCGGCTCACCCTGGCCAAGTCAACGAAGCAAGCGCCTCGATCGCAACGCAACGCGCTGGGCTAGATGCCAAGTGTTTTCTTGAGCTGATCCGCGCTGAGGTAACCATCGAGCATACGGCCATCTTCGAGCACGATCGCCGGCGTGCCGGTGAGTCCGGCGAGCTGGCCAAGTTCGTACTCGTGTGCGACCGGGTTTTTGCACGTCTTGGGCGGCAATTCTTCGCCACGCTTCATACGCGTGATGGCGTCATCGCGATCGCTCGAACACCACGCCGTCACCATCTTCCGGTACCCGGGCGAACCGAGACCCGCTCGGGGGTACGCGAGATAGCGCACCTCGATGCCCATCTTGTTCATCGCGGGCACCTCCTGGTGCAGTTTGCGGCAGTAGCCGCAGTCCACGTCGGTGAACACGGTGATGACGGCCTTCGTGTGGCCCTGAGCGGGGAATATCGCCATGTCGGAGAGCGGTACACCGGCGATGAGTTTCTTGCGCTTTTCGTCGCGCGCCTGCTCCGCGACATTCACCAGCGTATTGCCTACCTCGTACAAGTCACCCGAGATCAGATAGCGGCCATCATTGGACGCGTACAGCATGTTGCCGCCGCTCAGCTCGATCTGAACCATGCCGGGTATCGGCGAGGCGGTGGCGCCTTCGATCGGCAAATCCGGACGCAGCGCCCGCAATTTCGCAACGACGCTATCCGCTGCGCTTTGGGCTGCGGGCTCGGCCGCGAGCGTCTCGCCGGCCAGCAGCGCGGCTGCCAACGCCCCGGCGGCCACGACGCCGATCGAAAAGAACCTGCATAAAACCATCACTTCACCTCGACCCGCCATCCAGACCACGCATTTTAGACCGAATCCTCGCACTGTAATTCACCCCCGCGGATGATGCGCCGAATGCACCGACTTCAGGCGGCTCTGCGCAACATGCGTGTAGATCTGCGTCGTGCTCAGATCGGCGTGCCCAAGCATCATCTGCACCGCCCGCAGGTCCGCACCATGATTGATCAAATGCGTGGCGAATGCGTGCCGAAGTGTATGCGGTGAGACATTCCGCACGATACCGACGCGCGCTACGTATTTCTTGATCGCGTGCCAGAACGTCTGGCGCGTCATCGCGCGTGAGCGCTGGCTCGGAAACAACGCGTCGATCGGCGCACCGCGGGTCAACACAGGGCGTCCTTCGACCAGATAGCGGCTCAGCCACGCCAGCGCCTCGTCACCGATCGGAATCAGGCGCTCACGACCACCTTTGCCGATCACTCTGACGACGCCCTGCCGCACATTGATCATGCCGATGCGCAAGCCGACCAACTCGGTGATACGCAATCCGGTCGCATAGAGCAGTTCCAACATTGCCCGATCACGCAGGCCGAGCGGGCGCTCGACGTCTGGCGCCGCCAGCAACGCCTCCACATCGGCTTCGGACAATCCTTTCGGTAAGGGCCTGCCGAGCTTCGGATGCTCGAGTTGAGCCGTGGGATCCTTCTTCAACAAACCGCGTTCGACCTGTCCGCGGTAAAAGCCGCGCAGGCACGACAGCAGCCGCGCGGTCGATCGTGCGTGAAAGCCGCGCTGATGGCGATGACCGAGATAGTCCAACAGATCGCCGGAACTGGCGCGGGCCAGTTCGCGTGGGGCCAGCCAAGCGGCAAACGCATTCAGATCGCGGCGATAAGCGGCAAGCGTATTGGCGGCCAATGCACGGCTGAGCCAGAGATCATCGAGGTGTCGATCGATCGACGCCTGGTCAGCGCTGGACACTGCAGCGTCGGTAGGTGACGAAGTCGGTACCATTGTTACCTGGCGCGCGGGACGATCTCTTTCGAACGTAAAATCGAGTTTATATCACTAACTAATTGAATAAAATAGATTTAGATTAGATCAATAGAACTTGGCACGCTCCCTGCTACGACCAACTCAGCTTCAGCATACGCTACGAGACGTCCCCTCTCGGTATGTCGAAGCACGGAGCGCCAGACCTCTCTCCCCTGACGCTTCGGGACTGCTTCCAGAAATTCTGGAAACACCCAGCTTGCTAGGCGGATCCTCTCCCCCTTGGTCCCACCGCCTAGCAAGCTGGACTTTTTTTAGACCTTTTCGCGGATTCGCGCCGCGCGACCCGACAAACTCCGCAGGTAATAAAGCTTCGCCTGACGCACATCACCGCGGCGTTTTACTTCGATTCCCGCGATCGCCGGACTATGTGTCTGAAACGAACGTTCCACGCCAACGCCGTGCGAGATCTTGCGCACGGTAAACGAAGAGTTGAGTCCTCGCTTGCGTCTACCGATCACGACGCCCTCGAAGGCCTGGTTCCGATCGCGACCACCCTCCACTACGCGCACCTGAACGACGACCGTGTCGCCCGGTCGGAAGTCAGGGACTTCGGGCTTCATCTGTTCGTTTTCGATCGCTTCGATGATCTTGTTTCTACGCATGATTGCTCGCTCCGTTATCCGTCTGTTCCAAATACTCACTGAGCAGCCGCTGCTCCTCGTCCGACAGCCGGCGCCTCGACAACAAATCCGGACGACGCTCGTACGTTCGTGACAATGCGTCGCGCAGTCTGAAACGTCGGATCGCGTCGTGGTCGCCGCCTTTCAAAACCGTTGGCACCGATCGTCCCATCACCTGCTCCGGACGCGTGTAGTGCGCCCAATCCAGCATCCCGGATCGATACGACTCGGCTTGGGCGGACTCCGCGTTTCCCAGCGTGCCCGGAAGATAGCGGGCAATCGCGTCGATCACCACCATCACCGGTAATTCGCCACCTGTCAGGACGAAATCGCCGATCGAGATCTGTTCGTCCACCAAACTGTCGATCGCGCGCTCATCGATTCCTTCATAACGTCCGGCGATGAAGATCAGCCCCGCCTCGCCCGCCAACGCCTCTACCTTTCGCTGTTCGAAACGCTCGCCCTGCGGTGTGAGATACACGGTTCGCGTCGGACCAGGAGCGCGTTGCTTCAACGCATCGACCGCGCGCACCAACGGGTCCACCGTCATCACCATGCCCGGCCCGCCGCCGTAAGGACGATCATCAACGCTGTTGTGGCGATCATCGGTATGGTCACGCGGATTCTCGATGGCGAGATTCAGCGCGCCGCTGTCGATTGCGCGCGCGACCACGCCTTCGCCACTGAGGATCCGGAACATGTCCGGAAAGATGCTGATGACGCCAACCCACATACCGTGCTACTCGGTGCCCTGCCAATCAACGACGATCCGCCGTCCGGTGAGATCCACGGCCATCACAACGTGACGCAGGAATGGAATCAGCAGTTCTCCCGAGGCCGTCCGGGAATCCGTTCGCACCACAATCACGTCGTTGGCGCCGGTCTCCATCAGGCCAGATACCTCTCCGAGAATCCGACCCGCCGTATCTTCGACGGCAAGCCCGATCAGATCCTTCCAGTAGAACTCGTCCTCGCCAGCTTCCGGCAACGTGGTGTCCTGCACACCGATCGATTTGCCCGCAAAGCGCAGCGCCGCATCACGATCGTCGACCCCGTCGATCTGCGCGACAAATCCCGTACGATGCGGTCTCAGATCATCGACGCGCAACTGCAGCCACACGTCGTTCCGCTCGACGAACCAGGGAAGGTATTCCGCCAGGTTCGTCACAGGATCGGTGTAGGAGATCACGTTCAGCCATCCTTTCACGCCGAATGGCGGGCCGAAACGGCCAACGACCACCATCGCCAACACCCGTTCTTCAGGCGGCGGGCGCTGCTCCGGCGGCCGCACGCGCGTCCTTGATCAGGTGCCCCACCCGCTCCGATGGCTTAGCACCCACCGACAGCCAGTAGTCGACCCGCGCCAGATCGACGCGCAACCGTTCGGCCTTACCACGCGCGATCGGGTTGTAGAAACCAACGCGTTCGATATGGCGACCGTCGCGCCGATGCGCATGGTCCGCCACGGTGAGGTGATAAAACGGTGCGTTTCTCGACCCGTGCCGGGCCAGCCGGATGATGACCATGGGAATGCTCTGTGCGAAAGGCGCGGTATTCTACTGGAACGCCGATGCACTGCAAAGCCGGGAATCACCCGAGCGCACACAAGCGGGTCAGAGTCACTCTGACCGTCACTACGGGCTAACCGGTCGGGCCACGATTGGTGGCGCCCTTCAGGCTCGCGACCTGGCGCATCATCTTCGCCATGCCACCTTTTCTGGTGACCTTCTTCATCATCTTCTGCATCTGCTTGTGCTGCTTCAGCAAGCGATTCACGTCCTGAATCTGAGTGCCGCTTCCGAGCGCAATACGACGTTTGCGAGAGCCATTGACGAGATCGGGATAACGCCGTTCGTGGCGCGTCATCGAGTCGATGATGACACCCATCCGTTTGAACATGCCGTCTCCGAGCTGAGCTTGCGCCGCTTGCGGCAGTTGCCCCATCCCCGGCAGCTTTTCGAGCATGTTCGATACGCCGCCCATATTCGCCATTTGATTGAGTTGCTCGCGAAAGTCCTCCAGATCGAATCGCTCGCCCTTCTGGATCTTTTTCGCAAGTCGCTCCGCCTTGTCGCGGTCGACCTTTCGCTCGGCTTCCTCGATCAACGTCAGCACATCGCCCATACCGAGGATACGCGACGCGATGCGATCGGGATGGAACGGCTCCAGGGCGTCGGTCTTCTCACCGATACCGAGGAATTTGATCGGCTTGCCGGTGATCGCCCTCACCGACAATGCCGCACCGCCGCGTGCATCGCCGTCCACCTTCGCGAGCACGACCCCGGTCAGCGGCAGCGCGTCGTTGAATGCCTTCGCGGTTGCGGCGGCGTCCTGACCGGTCATGGCATCGACGACGAACAGCGTTTCCACCGGATTCAACGTCGCATGCAACGACGCGATTTCCGCCATCATGTCCGCGTCGATGGCCAATCTTCCGGCGCTGTCGACGATCAGAACATCGACGAATTTTGTACGTGCTTCGGCTACTGCCCGCTTCGCGATCGCGATCGGCGTTTCATCGGGTCGGCTCGGTATGAATACCGCACCAACCTCGGCTGCGAGGGTTTGTAACTGATCGATCGCCGCGGGGCGATACACGTCGGTGCTGACGACCGCTACCTTTTTGCGCTGGCGCTCGCCAAGCAATCGCGCAAGCTTCGCCACCGTCGTGGTCTTTCCGACACCTTGCAGACCCGCCATCAGCACGATCGCCGGCGGCGCGGCGGACAGGTCGAGTTCGTCGTTGGCCGCGCCCAACAAGGTGACCAGTTCATCGTGAACGAGTTTCACCAACGCCTGTCCGGGCGTCAGGCTCTGCGCCACTTCATGCCCGATCGCACGTACGCGCACGCGTTCGATGAAATCCTTGACGACACTCAGTGCGACGTCGGCTTCCAGCAGCGCGGTGCGCACATCGCGCAGCGCGTCGCTGATGTTCTCATCGGATAGCCGCGATCTGCCGGCTACGGCACGCAAAGTCCGCGTCAAGCGCTCCGACAGGTTCTCGAACATGCTGTCTCTCTGGGTTCAACGATGACGGCGCGAGATTATAGCGGAACGCTCGCCGTCTGCTTCGACCGCGTAATTTGAATTCAGAACCGCATCTGTCACACTCCTGGATCACCTTCTCGCGCAACCACGCTTGATCCAACATCCATGAACCCAGCGTACCCGGGGCTCGCCGCCGCCGCGTTCTACCTGATCGGCGCATTCACTCAGATCAATGCTCTGGCTCGCAAAGCACCGGTGCGCCGGCGCCGATTGCTGTGGTTGACGACACCGGGAATCATGCTGCATGCGCTGACCGCGTATCTCGTTCTGCACCAAGCCGACGGCATTAATATCGGTATTCCGGCGGTCGCATCACTGATCGGTTTTACGCTGGTGTTGTTCGTCTACATCGGGTCGCTGTGGCAGCCATTGGAGAACCTGTTCGTGATGGTGCTGCCGCTCGGCGCGCTGACGGTCGCCGCGTCGATCACGTCGAACGGGCCCATCGTTCCATGGGCAGAATTCGGCGACGGACTACTCGTGCACGTGTTGATATCGATCCTTGCCTACACCGTGCTGGCGATGGCCGCCGGTCAATCGATCATCCTGGCGTTCCAGGAGCGGTCGCTGCGCCAAAAGACCGCAATCGGATTCGTCAGGTTGTTGCCGCCGCTGCAAACGATGGAAACGCTGCTGTTCCAGCTACTGTGGGTCGGTCTCGTCACGCTGACGTTGGCAATCGGCAGCGGCTTCCTGTTTCTGACCAACATGTTTGCCCAGTCGGTCGTGTCGCACACGATCCTGGCAACCGCCTCTTGGGTGATCTTCGCGGGGCTGCTCGCGGGCCGCTATGCGTTCGGTTGGCGCAGTACGGTGGCGACGCGCGCCACCCTCGGCGGATTCACGCTGCTCCTGTTCGCGTACTTCGGCAGTAAGCTCGTGATCGAGATTCTGTCCGGAAGACCCTGATGACTGACCCGGTGTTTCAAGTTCCCGTGCTGCTCGGATCGATCGGCATACTGGTGCTGCTATCGGCATTCTTCTCCGGGTCCGAAACCGCCATGATGGCGCTGAACCGCTATCGGCTCGCGCACCTCGTCAAGGAAGGGCACCAGGGCGCCCGCAAAGCGCATCGCCTGCTGAGTCGGCCCGATCGGCTGCTCGGCGTGATCTTGATCGGTAACAATCTCGTCAACAATCTCAGCGCAACGGCGGCTGCACTGATCGGTCTGCAGTTGTTCGGAGATACCGGGCTCGCGGTCGCGCCGTTCGTCGTCACGTTGATATTTCTGGTGTTCTGCGAAGTGGCGCCGAAGACCATCGCCGCGCACAACCCCGAGCGCATCGCGTTTCCCGCCGCGTTTGTGCTGGCGCCGCTACTAAAACTGATGTATCCATTCGTCGTACTGGTCAACGGCATGAGCAACTTCGTCCTGCGGCCGTTTCTGCGCAGCGACGATCTGCCGAGTGAAGACCAACTAAACATGGCGGAACTGCGCACGATGCTGCGCGAGGGCGCGCGCATTCCGAAGCGCCGTCGGGACATGCTGATTCGCATCGTCGACCTGGAAACGGTCTGTGTCGACGACATCATGGTGCCGCGCAGCGAGATCGTCGGAATCGACATCGAAAGCCCGATCTCCGAAATCATTGCGCAGATCTCATCGAGCCAACACACACGCCTGCCGGTGTACAAAGAAAACATCAACAACGTCATCGGCATGTTGCACCTGCGCCGCACCGTCCGCTTCATCCAGCAAGGCACCTTCACGAAGGCGGAGCTGCTGCAGCTGACCCGCGAGCCGTACTTCATCCCCGAGGGCACCGCGCTCCACACGCAGCTGCTCAATTTTCAGAAGCAGAAACGCCGCGTTGCGTTGGTCGTGGACGAGTACGGCGACATCGAAGGCATCGTCGCGCTCGAGGATATCCTCGAAGAGATCGTCGGCGAGTTCACGACGGATTTCTCGGCGAACATGCCGGAGATCCACCCGCAAACCGACGGATCGTTCTTCATCGACGGAACCGCGTTGATCCGCGACATCAACCGTTCGCTCGGCTGGCATCTGCCGATCGACGGGCCGCGCACATTGAATGGTCTGATCCTCGAGCATCTCGAGTTCATTCCGGAGACCAATCTGTGCATCAGAATCGGCGATTACCTGTTCGAAACGCTGCAGATCAAGGACAACATGATCATCAACGTGAAGATCCAGGTGCTCGGCGACTGACACTGACCTTCGATCCGCCCGTCTTCGAGCTGCCCCTCAGCGATCGGCCCAACGGCGGTTCATCGCGGAGATGATCGCCGTCAGTGATGCAGTGATCGTGTTGGCCGACACGCCGATGCCATAGATTCGCCCCTGCGCGCCGTCGTCGATCGCCAGCAGACAGATCGCCCGCGCATCCTTCCCGGTGGACATCGCGTGCTCGTGATAGTCGATGATGTTCAGCGGTTCGTTCAGCGCTTTGACGAGACCGTTGACGAACGCCTCGATAGGACCCGAGCCCTCGCCGGAAATCGACACCATTTGCTCAGACGCCTCGACCACCGCGCTGCAGCGCTGGGCGCCAGCTGCGCCATGCTGCAGATCGTATTCGACCAGTCGATATGGCCCTGTGTCGATCGCATACATCTCGATCAGCGCCTTCATGATCTCGTCGGGCTTCACCTCGCGGTCGAGGCGTTCGGTCAGCGCCTGCACGGACCTGCTGAACTGCGCCAGCATCTCGCGCGGGAGGCTGATGCCGAAGAACTCTTCGAGTATGAATCCGACCCCGCCCTTACCCGATTGGCTGTTCACCCGCACGGTTTCTTTGTACGAGGAACCGACATCGGCCGGATCGATCGGCAGATACGGCACCTCCCAATGCGCCGCATCGACCAGCGCCATACCTTTGCGGATCGCGTCCTGGTGCGATCCCGAAAACGCGGTGAACACCAGCTCACCGGCATACGGATGACGTTCGTGTACGGGCAACTTGTTGATCGCCTCGACGGTCTCCTTGACGCGGCGCATCTGCCGGAAGTCCAACTCGGGGTCCACACCCTGCGAGAACATGTTCATCGCCATCGTCACGATATCGCAGTTGCCGGTGCGTTCGCCGTTACCGAACAACGTGCCTTCGACCCGCTGCGCGCCGGCCATCAGCGCGAGTTCAGTGGCCGCAATGCCGGTACCGCGATCGTTGTGCGTGTGCAGGCTGACGATGATGCTGTCGGGCCGCGGGAAATTGCGGATGAACCATTCGATCTGATCCGCATAGACGTTCGGAGTCGCCAATTCGACGGTCGACGGCAGATTGATGATGATCGGCTGCGCCGCGGTCGCGCCCCACTCCGACGCGACGGCGGCACAAATGTCCACCGCGAAATCGAGTTCGGTACCGGTGAAGCTCTCCGGCGAATACTCGAACGTAATGTTCGTATCGGTCAACGCGCGCAACGCGTTCTTCACCATGCGCGTGCCCTGCACCGCCAGATCAATGATGCCGCCGCGGTCCATCCCGAACACTACGCGCCGCTGCAACGTGGATGTCGAGTTGTACAGATGGAACACCGCGTTGTGCGCACCCTCCAGCGCCTGGACGGTACGCTCGATCAATTCGCGGCGCGCCTGACACAGCACCTGAATGGTCACATGCGGCGGAACACGGTCTTCGTCGATGATGCGCCGAATGAAATCGAAGTCGGGTTGCGACGCAGCCGGGAAACCGACTTCGATTTCGGCGAACCCGACCTCGAGCAGCAGATCCCACATCGCAAGCTTTTCGTCGACGTCCATCGGGTCGATGAGCGCCTGATTGCCGTCGCGTAGATCGACGCTGCACCAACGGGGCGCGTGCGTGATCGAGTTGTTGGGCCATCGGCGATCTCTCAATTCGATCGGCTCGAAGGCCCGGTATTTCTGAAACGGCATTGCCCCTCGGGCGTTGCCGGCGCTGCCTTGGCCGCTGGGGCGCGCCTGCGTGGTGGTGCTGGCCTGCTTGCCGAATGTCTGCTGTTCGCTCATGGCGAAACCTCGTGCGTGGATACGGTGAGTCGGGAGAATTGGGGCGGGCGTGAGCCCTGATCGAGGGGTAATAGCCGGCTAGGCCGGCAGTCGCAGCAGAGCAAGAAGAGCGGCGGAGCTTTGATCGACACGGTACACGTTGAATTGCAGATCATCTGCCAGTAACGCACAGACTATAGCGTTCGGCCGCGCTGTTGCCAAGCGCGCAGCGCGAACGCAAGCCATTGTGTTATTCGAGGCGCGTCTTGATCGCAGCGGCCGCCGCACGCGCCTTCGCCCGCGCATCGTCGATGTCGGAACCCACTGCGAGCGCGACGCCCATGCGTCGTTTGCCGCGCACCTCAGGCTTACCAAACAGGCGAACCTGCACGCCGGCAACCCCGAGCGCCTGCTCGAGCCCATCGAATACCACGCGATCAGACTCTCCTTCGACGAGGATCACCGCCGACGCGGCCGGACCGCGCTGTTCGATGGCCGGTACCGGCAAACCAAGGATCGCGCGCGCATGCAGCGCAAACTCGGACAAGTCCTGGCTGATCATCGTCACCATGCCGGTATCGTGCGGCCGCGGCGAAACCTCGCTGAACCACACGTCGTCGCCACGAATGAAGAACTCCACGCCGAAGATGCCGCAGCCGCCCAATTCGTTGGTCACCGACAGCGCAATCCGCTCGCACTCGGCGAGCGCCCCATCGCTCATCGGCTGCGGCTGCCACGACTCCTGATAATCACCGTCCACCTGCCGATGACCGATCGGCGCGCAGAACGACGTCCGTTCGCGGGTTCGCAGCGCCAGCAACGTAATCTCGTAGTCGAAATCGATGAAGCCTTCGACGATCACCCGGCCGGTGTTCGCGCGCGACCCGACTTGCGCGTACTGCCACGACTTTTCGATGCCGTCGGCGCCCCGGACCACCGATTGTCCCTTGCCGGAACTGCTCATCACCGGCTTGACGACGCACGGCATGCCGACAGCTGCAATGGCGGCGCGAAACCCATCCAGTGTTTCGGCGAATCGGTACGCCGATGTCGGCACGCCAAGCGTTTCGGCGGCGAGGCGACGAATGCCTTCGCGATCCATCGTCAGGCGTACCGCGCGTGCGGTCGGAATCACGTTCAGGCCATCCTGTTCCATCTCGACGAGCGTTTGCGTCGCGATGGCTTCGATCTCCGGCACCACCAGATCCGGGCGCTCGGTCGTGATCACCGCACGCAATGCGGCACCGTCGAGCATGTTGATCACATGCGCGCGATGCGCGACCTGCATCGCCGGTGCGTTCGCGTAGCGGTCCACCGCGATCACTTCGACGCCAAAGCGCTGCAGTTCGATGGTCACTTCTTTGCCGAGTTCGCCGGATCCGAGCAGCATCACGCGCTTGGCATTCGGTGCCAGCGGCGTACCAATGGACGTCATCGACTGCTCCTCACAGATCGACCCTCACGGATTGGCACTCACGAATCAAGGCTGGCCTGCGGTTGCAGATCGCGCTTGAAGCGTCGCGCATTCTCGACATAGTGCAGCGCCGACATCCTCAGTCCTTCGATCTGCTGCGGCGTCAATTCGCGGACCACCTTGCCCGGCGCACCGAGAACCATGCTGTTATCGGGAATCTCTTTACCTTCTGTGATCAGCGCATTCGCCCCGATCAGACAATTTCGGCCGATCGTGGCGCCGTTCAGGACGACCGAGTTGATACCGACGAGACTGTTATCGCCGATCGTGCAGCCATGCAGCATCACCTTGTGACCAATCGTGACGTGACTGCCGATCACCAGCGGACAGCCCGGATCCGTATGCAGCACCGAGCCATCCTGCACGTTCGAGTTCTCACCGATCGTGATCAACTCGTTGTCGCCACGCAGCACCGCGTTGAACCAGACGCTCGCGTTCCGTTTCAACAGCACCGCGCCGATCACCACCGCCGATTCCGCGACGAAATATTCCCCTTCCGCGCACACCCGTCGTTCGCCGAGCTGATAGATCATGTGGTCTTCCTGCCGAATCCGCCGACGTGCATTGTCGCATTCGATGCCAGATTCGACCACGGCATCCCAGGTCTGGCCGCCGCGAATTCACGCTAGCCGTCAAGGCGCCATCTCGGGCATAGTTACAACAGGAGGAGTATTGAAGCATGCAGCAGCTCCGCATCCGCAGAACACTACCCGCCTTCGACGTGCTCGCAGAACTGGCCCGGCGCGATCCGGACGCATTGGAAGCACTGGGCCGATTGCTGACCGACGACGTGATCAAGCACGCTCCGCGCCCGGCATCCCGGCGGCGCCTGGAAGGGCTCAAATTCCGTATCGAAATGGAACGACGCCGAACACACGACCCGCTGGCTACCTGCGTGCGTCTGTCACAGTTGATGCACCAGTCGCTATGCGAACTGCACAACGCACTCAACGCGCCGAACGGATTCCGACCGACGCCGCGCCAAGCCGGTACGGTGCTGGGCTTTCCCCGCGCCAGCGAAGAGTCTGCCTGACCTTGCGGTACTGGCGGTCCGCGGCTTCGTGAACTACTGCAGCAGTTGCGGCAAGCCGGTCGGTCGTCGAATACCGGACGGCGACAATCGCGAGCGATTCGTCTGCGAGGCGTGCGGCACGATTCACTATCAGAACCCGAAAATCATCACCGGCTGCCTGCCTATCCATCAGGATCAGGTGCTGCTGTGCCGCCGTGCGATCGCGCCCCGCTCCGGGTTCTGGACGCTACCGGCCGGATTCCTTGAGAACGGCGAAACCAGCAGCCAGGGCGCCGTGCGCGAGACGCGCGAAGAAGCCTGCGCCAACGTCGCGATCGAGGGGCTCTACACCGTGTTCAGCCTCCCGCACATTTCGCAGGTATACATGTTCTTTCGTGCCAACCTGCTCGACCTGGACTTCCGTCCCGGATGGGAATCAACCGACGTTCGGCTGTTCGCGGAGTCTGACATTCCATGGAACGAACTCGCATTCCCGGTGATCCGCGACACGTTGCAGCACTATTTTCGGGATCGCAGCAGCGGTGACTTTCCGGTACGGGTCGGCGACATCATCTATGAGAGATCGCGCTGACGTTTCGCTCGATTAGCCAAGTGCGACGCGCGCGTTTCTGAACAACCGCATCCACGGTCCGTCTTCACCCCACTCATCCGGATGCCAGGAATTGTTGATCGTCCGGAACACCCGCTCCGGATGCGGCATCACCGCCAGCACGCGGCCACCAGCGTTGACGACACCGGCGATGCCATCGATCGCGCCATTTGGATTCGCCGGGTAACTGTTCGCAACCCCGAGATGGTTGTCGACGAATTGCAGCGCCACACGACGGTCACCGTTCAAACGTGTCGGGCCGTCCGCGTCGTCGAACTCTGCGCGGCCCTCGCCGTGCGCCACCGCGATCGGCATCACCGAACCGGCCATGCCATCGAGCCACGGCGACTCGACGCGATTGATGCGGACGAGGCTGGTGCGCGCTTCGAACTGCTCCGAACGATTGCGCACGAAGCGCGGCCAATGCTGCGCGCCCGGTATCAGATCCTTCAGATGCGCGAACATCTGGCAGCCATTGCACACACCGAGGCTCAACGTATCCGATGCGAAAAAGGCAGCGAATGCATCGCGGATGTGCGCGTGATACAGAATCGATTTCGCCCAACCACCGCCACCGCCCAGGACGTCGCCGTACGAAAACCCGCCGCACGCGACGAGCAGGTTGAATTCACCGAGGCGGCGCCGGCCGGCCAGCAGGTCACTCATGTGTACGTCGAATGGTTCGAACCCGGCATGCTCGAACGCGGCGGCCATTTCAAGGTGGCTGTTGACGCCCTGCTCGCGCAACACCGCGACGCGCGGTCGCGCGCCTCTATTGATGTATGGCGCCGCGACGTCATCGCTCGGCACGTACGTCAACCTTGCGCTCAGCCCCGGATCGTCCGCCGCAATTAGTGCAAACTCTTCATCGGCGCACGCCGGATCATCACGCAGGCGTTGCATCCGGTAGCTGGTTTCTGCCCAACGAGCCTGCAATGTCGCGGCGTCCGCATCCAGCCACACCTCGTTGCCGCGTCGAACGACGATGCGCCTTTCGACATCCGGTGCGCCGATATCGTGCACGCAATCGCCGATTCCAACCGCTGCAAAGCGACGCCGGACCTCCGCGACATCGGGCTCCGCCACTTGCAGCACCGCACCGAGTTCCTCGGCAAACAGCGGCGCGAGCGCCTCGGACTCCGATGAAACATTCAACACCGACAGATCCAGATCGACACCGCAATGTCCGGCGAACGCCATCTCGAGCGCGCTGACGATCAATCCACCGTCGGACCGATCGTGATACGCGAGGATCGTCCCGTCTCGCAGCAGCTCCTGCACCAGGCGAAAGAACCCGGACAGCGCTACGGGATCGTCGACGTCCGGGCAGTCATTGCCGAGTTGCCGGTACGTTTGGGCCAGCACGCTGCCGCCGAGCCGGTTCGCGCCGCCACCGAGATCGATCAAAAGCAAACAGGTCCCCGAACGGGTCCCCGAACCGGCCACGTCGCGATCGAGGCGCAGTACCGGTGTTGCTGCCGTGCGCACGTCGGGTACCGGCGCGAACGCCGACACGATCAACGTGACCGGTGCCGTCACGCAGCGCTCACCGCCGCCTTCGCGCCACTGCGTGTGCATCGACAAGCTGTCCTTGCCGACGGGAATCGCGATGCCGAGTGCTGGACACAGGTCCAAGCCGACCGCGGAAACCGCGTCGAACAACGCCTGATCTTCGTTTTCCCGGTCCGCCGCTGCCATCCAGTTCGCCGACAGCACGACCCGAGCGAGATCTTCAACCGCCACCGACGCCAGATTCGTCAGCGCTTCTGCCACCGCCATGCGTGCCGAAGCACCCGGATCGATCAACGCGAGCGGAGACCGTTCACCCATCGCCATCGCTTCACCCTGCACGGTCTTGAACCCGAGCGACGTCACCGCCGCATCGGCAACCGGCACTTGCCAGGGTCCCACCATCTGATCGCGCACGACCAATCCGGTGATGCTGCGATCGCCGATCGTGACGAGAAACTGCTTGGAGCCGACCGACGGAAACCGCAACACACGATCCAGCGCATCGGCGATGGTGACGTTCGTCAATTGCAACGGCGACGCTGGCAGCGCGCGACGCGCGAACGATCGCTGCAGTTTCGGTACCTTGCCGAACAGCACGTCCATCGGCAGATCGACCGGCCGGTTGCCGAACGCCGCGTCCTCGACGACCAGGCGTGGCTCGCGCGTCGCATCGCCGACGATCGCATACGGACACCGCTCGCGTTCGCAGATCTTCTCGAACGTCGCGAGATCATCGAGTGCAACCCCCAGCACGTAGCGCTCCTGCGCCTCGTTGCACCAGATCTCCAGCGGCGCGAGGCCTGGATCCGCGCTCGGCACGCGGCGCATCTCGAACCGACCACCGAGGCCGGCATCCTTTGCCAGTTCCGGTAACGCATTCGACAATCCACCGGCCCCGACGTCATGGATTCTCCGAATCGGATTCGCCGCACCCAGGGCCACGCACGCATCGATGACTTCCTGACAGCGCCGCTGCATCTCGGCGTTGTCGCGTTGTACCGACGCGAAATCGAGGTCCGAATCCCTCTGTCCGGATGCCATCGAAGACGCCGCACCGCCGCCGAGGCCGATGAGCATCGCCGGGCCGCCGAGCACCACCAGCCGCGTGGTGCCGGTGAACGGCAGCGCGTTCACATGCTCGCCGCGCACGTTGCCGATGCCACCGGCTATCATCACAGGCTTGTGGTAGCCGCGCACCTTTGTAAGATCGTTGATATCCGACGCGTGCTCAAATGTGCGAAAGTATCCCGTGAGTGCCGGCCTGCCGAATTCGTTGTTGAATGCGCTGGCGCCGATCGGCCCTTCGAGCATGATGTCGAGTGCGGAGGCAATGCGGTCCGGCTTGCCGGTGGCGATTTCCCACGGTTGCGCGTCGCCTGGAATGTTCAGGTGCGAGGTCGTGAATCCAACCAGGCCCGCCTTTGGCTTGGAACCGCGGCCCACCGCCCCTTCGTCGCGGATCTCACCGCCCGATCCGGTCGCCGCACCCGGATACGGGGCGATCGCGGTGGGATGATTGTGGGTCTCCACTTTCATCAGCACGTGCACTGGCTCCGCAACATAGCGGTAGCGCTGGCTGACCGGCTCCACACCCCATCGCTCGGTGCGGTATCCCTCGATCACCGCCGCGTTGTCCGAATACGCCGACAGAATGCCAGCGCCGTTGATGTGCCGATGTGTGTTGCGAATCATATCGAACAGCGACTGCGGCGCCGCCGTGCCGTCGATTGTCCACCGCGCATTGAAGATCTTGTGCCGGCAGTGCTCGGAGTTCGCCTGCGCGAACATCATCAGCTCGACATCGGTCGGATCGCGGCCGAGTTCGCGATACGCCTTGGCAAGGTAGTCGATTTCGCCATCGCTGAGCGCAAGTCCCAACGATTCGTTGGCGCGAAGCAACGCCGTGCGGCCTTCGGCCGTGAACGGAACCGTCGTCAGCGGACGCGGTGCATGGGTTTGGAACAACGTCGAAAAATCGTCTTCGACCACCACACTCTGCGTCATCCGATCATGCAGCAGCGGCGCAATCGCGCCGACCGACGCAGTCCCTTGAACGTACCAGCGCACGCCCCGCTCCACCCTCAGCACGCTGCGTAGTCCGCAGATCCGAAAGATGTCGGTCGCTTTGCTCGACCACGGCGAAATCGTTCCAGAACGTGGCAACACGGTCAGACGCGCTTCACCAACCTGGGTCGGCAGATTCGATCGCGGCCCGTATTCGAGCAATGCGTTTGCAATTCCCCTCTCCGGTTCCGTCAGGTCCGCATCGAGCGCCAGCACATGAACGTATTGCGCAAACAGCGCCGTGACGTCTGGCGCGCGATCGCGCATCTGATCGAGGACCTTGGCAAGGCGAAACGCCGAAAACGCCGGTGGGCCGGGCAACACCAGCAGTGTGTCCGTCATCGGTGGTCCCGTGAACGAGGAGACGCAATTATACGTGAAGCATCGACATGCGCTTTACGGCGCGTGCGAAAGAACGTCTGCAGCAGTGCAGCGCTCGGTTCGGCGAGCACACCCTCCACGACTTCGATGCGATGATTGAGCGCAACATTGTCGAGCGCGGACGCAGTGCTGACGATCGCGCCTGCACGTGGTTCGCGCGCGCCGAACACCAGCATTGCGATGCGCGCGTGAACCAGCGCCCCCGCGCACATCGTGCAAGGTTCCACCGTGACGTACAGCGTCGCGCCGGGCAGGCGGTAGTTTCCAAGTCGCAGGGCCGCGGCGCGCAACGCAACGATTTCCGCGTGCGCGGTCGGGTCGTGTCGACCGATCGGCTGATTGGCGCCTTCGCCGACAATCTGCCCCTCGTGCGCGACGACGGCACCAACGGGCACCTCACCTTCCCGCGCGGCGCACGCCGCGAAATGCAGCGCGCGTCGCATGAAGGTTTCGTGATCCACGCTCACTCGATTGGCTGCCGCATGGTGGAAGGCTGCGCATGATACGCACGCCGCCCCGCTGAGGTAAGCTCACCGAGCCTTTTTCGATAGCCAACGGTGAGAGGAGCTACCAATGCGCGACCACCCCCACAATCCGCTCTGTGAGCGCCGATGAAGGTATCGCTGTTCTATCTGCCGATCGTCGGCAGCCATGCAGAGATCACGGCCGGCATGGCGGGCACCCGCCGCGACCTCTACCAGACGATGTTGCACGATGTCTCCGCGCAAGCGCGACTCGCCGATTCGCTCGGCTACGATTCGATCTCATTTACCGAGCATCACCTGCACATCGAGGGCTTCGAACTCTCGAACAATCCCGTTCTGCTGGATCTGTTCATCGGCATGCAGACCCAACGCATTCGCGTCGGTCAACTCGGCATCGTGTTGCCCGCGAACAATCCGCTGCGCGTCGCCGAAGACATCGCGATGCTCGACCACATGACGCAGGGGCGTGCCAATGCCGGCTTCGCGCGCGGCTATCAGCGGCGTTGGGTCGATGTCTATGCGCAGCAGACACACGGGATCGGCGGCGCGATGCCGGATCAGCACGATGAGATCGATGCCACGAACCGGGAGGCATTCGAAGAGAACTTTCGCATCGTCAAGGCTGCGTGGTCGGATTCACTGCTGCAGTTCCACGGAAAGTACTGGCAGATTCCCCGCGCGGGAACGCCGTGGGACCTGGAGGCGTCGAAGCTGTATGGCAAAGGTTCGGAAACCGGCACTCTGACGGCGGTCGGCGTGGTACCGAAGCCTCTACAACAGCCGCACCCGCCGATCTTTCAACCGTTCGCATCGTCGGAGAACAGCATTCGCTGGTGCGCCCGCGAAGGCGTTACGGCGATCCTGCCGCCGCTGCACCCGAAGCGCGAACGCGCGCTGTTCGAACTCTACGCGATAGAATCCGGACGACCGCTCGGCGACGGCATCGGCTATCTGCGCGATCTGATCATCGCAGACAGCGACGCTGAGGCGCGCGCGCTGTGGGGCCAATCGGCGGGCTTCGTCGGCGGCGCGTGGTTTGCGCCATTCGGCTTCAACAGAGGCCTCACCGATCCCGATACCGGTACGATGCTCAGCATCGAAGAGATGATCGAACTCGGCCTGGTACTCATCGGCACCGTCGATACCGTGCGCCGCCAGCTCGATACGATGCGCGCCCGATTGCCGATCGACTGGATATTCGCGTGGATGTACAACGGCGTCCTGCCGCACGAGCGACTGATGACGACGATCGAGCGGTTCGCCCGCGACGTGACGCGTCAGGTCTGAAATCGAGTGAATGAGTTGGTGATGGCCCATGATTGAATCGCTGCTGTTGACCTCCGCGCGCGTCTCCACCTTCGAGCAGCAGCGTCCGCTGACCAACGCGAGTGGATTCTATTTCGAACGCGATGGCCGGCTGTTTCTGGTGACGAGCCGTCACGTGATGATCGACGAGCCGAGCGCCCACCTGCCGAACCGAATCGAAATCGAACTGCATACCGACGCCGACAACCTGGCGAAGTCCACCGGATTCTCGATTCCGTTGTATCGGGATGGAAAAAGCGTGTGGCGGCAAGGTGTAGACGCCGCCGGCGAAGTCGATGTGGCAGTGATCGAAATCGAGCGTGCGGCGTGGCCGGAGACCGCCGTCTATCGCGCGTTCACACCGAATCATCTGCAGGGTCCGCTCGATCACGTCGAGGTCGGCACGTCGTTGCTGGTGGTCGGGTTTCCACTGGGTTTTCACGACACGCTGCACCACATGCCGGTGGTGCGCCACGCGGTCAATGCGTCGTCGTTCGGCCTGCGATTCCAGGGCAAGGGCTACTTCCTGACCGACGCGCGAACGCACCGCGGGACGAGCGGCGCGTCGATCGTCATGCGCACCCCGCATCAGGACAGCCGCCACGACGATCTACCGTGGTTGCTGCTCGGCGTGCATTCGGCTCGCCTCGACGTCGGCGCGCGCGACCTGGAACTCGACGAAGCACTGGGTCTGAACTGCGCCTGGTACGCCGACATTCTACTGACACTGACCGAAGCCTGAGCCTCAGCCTCATCCCCGTGAGGGTCAGAGCGGTTCTGACCCTGTCACGAGACGCGCATGCGCCGTCAGCTACGCCGTGTAAGTACCGCCGTCCACGCCGATCGTCTTGCCGGTGATATAGCTGGACTGATCGGAGGACAGAAACAGCACGACGCTCGCCACTTCCTCCGGCTGCGCGACCCGACCCAACGGTAACGCCGCCGCCTGCTGCTGCAGCCGGCCGCTCTCCAGCAGCGACTGCGTCATGCCAGTTTCGATCGGCCCCGGCGCCACCGCATTGACGCGGATGCCGGCGCGGCCAACTTCGGCCGCCAGACATTTCGTCAGCATCACGACGCCGGCCTTTGACACGCAGTAGTCCGCAATGGTCGGTACCGGACCGTAAGCGGCGATGGACGCGAAATTGACGATCGTGCCGCCGTGACCTTCGGCGATCATCTGACGAGCTGCTTCGCGTGCGCAGATCATCACACCGGTAAGATTGACATCGAGTACCTTCTGCCAGCGCGCGGTCGGCTTGTTCAGGATGTAGCCCGCTTCCGGATGCCGGAACGGATCGGTCGCTTCGTCCTTTTCGATGAAGTTCGAATAGGAAATGCCGGCGGCGGTGACCATCGCGTCGACGCGTCCATAGGTGGCCGCGGCGGCTTTGACGAGCGCAACGATCGCGGCTTCGTCCGCGGTGTCCGTCGGCACGAACGTCGCGCTACCGCCCGTCTGTTCGATCATTGCAACGGTCTGGCGTCCACCGCTGTCATTGATGTCGGCCACTACCACGTTGGCCCCTTCCCTCGCGAAGAGCAGACTCGTGGACCGGCCCATCCCGGAACCGCCGCCGGTAACGATTGCGACTTTGTTTTCCATCTGTGCCATGTTGTCGTTCCGTGGGATCGAGGTAATCGATCTAAGTCCGTCGATGATCGTCGCGCAGGCGGATGCCGAGGTCCATGGGCTGCTTGTGTCCCGATTCAGGCTGGCGGAATGCGCAGCATCTGCCCCGGATAGATTTTGTTCGGATCGGACAGCATCGGTTTATTGGCGTCGAAGATCTTCATGTACGCCGACGCATCGCCATAAGCTTCCTTCGCAATCTTCGACAGCGTGTCGCCGGATTTCACCGCACGAAAGCTCGACTCCGGCGCAGCCGCAGCGACAGTCAACCGGTCATCGACCTTGGATACGGAACGGACGTTACCGCAGCACAATGCGACCTTCTCTTTCGTAGCCTGATCGGCTGCGATACCCGCAACCGTGACGGTTTGAGTGGCGCCGTCATACTTCACGTCGAGGTTGCTGACGCTGAGACCTTGCACGGTGACGTATTTCTTGATCGCCTCCGCCGCCGTGGCGTTCAACGCTGCTAAATCAGGCGCCTTTACCTGTGGTTCAGCAGCGTGCGCGGGGCTGAACAGCTTCTCGCCGGCATCCTGTAGGAAACTGATGAGACTCATTGATCGGAGTTCCTTTGCGTTGCTCGAGTATCGAAGTCGTTTCGCGCCAGATCCTCTGGCGATCAACCGGCAAACGGGCTATTCCCATTCGATCGTCGCAGGCGGCTTCGACGACACATCGTAGACGACACGTGATACGCCGTCGATTTCATTGATGATCCGATTCGAAACGGCAGCAATCAATTCATACGGCAGGTGCGCCCAATGCGCAGTCATGAAATCGGTCGTTTCGACGGCGCGCAGCGCGATCACGTGCGCGTAGCGCCGCGCATCGCCGACCACGCCGACCGACCGCACCGGCAGAAACACTGCAAACGCCTGGCTGACCTTGTCGTAGTACCCCTCCCGGCGCAGCGCATCGATGAAAATCGCATCGGCCCGGCGCAACGTATCGGCGTATTCCGCGTTGATCTCGCCGAGGATGCGTACGCCGAGACCCGGCCCCGGAAACGGGTGCCGCATCACAATCGTCTCCGGCAATCCCAACGCGAGACCCACACGACGCACCTCGTCTTTGAACAGTTCTCGCAGCGGCTCGATCAGCTTCAGCTTCATCCGCGCCGGCAGGCCGCCGACATTGTGGTGTGACTTGATCACATGGGCCTTGCCGAATTTCGTTGCGGCCGACTCGATGACGTCTGGATAGATCGTGCCCTGCGCAAGCCATTCGACACCGGGAATCCGATGTGCCTCGCGATCGAATACATCGATGAACGTGCGGCCGATGATCTTGCGTTTGTCCTCCGGGTCCGACGCGCCGCGCAGATTGCCGAGAAATTCATCGGCCGCGTCCACACAGATCAGATTCAGATCGAGGGCATTGGACGGCGAAAACGTCTGCTCGACCTCTTCGCGTTCGCCCAGGCGCAACAGGCCGTGATCGACGAACACGCAGGTGAGCTGATCACCGATCGCGCGCGACAGCAATGCGGCCACGACGCTCGAATCAACACCGCCCGACAATCCCAGGACGACCTTACCGTCTCCCACCTGCTCCCGCACCATCGTGATCGCGTCAGCGATGATGTTCTGCGGTGTCCACAACCCGCGGCAGCGGCAGATGTCGCGGGCGAAACGGCGAATCATTTCGGCGCCGTCTGCGGTGTGGGTGACCTCCGGGTGGAACTGCACGGCGTAAATCGCGCGCGCCTCGCAGGCCATTGCTGCAATCGGCGCGCTGGGTGTCGAGGCGACGCGCTCGAAACCGCGCGGCAGCTCGACGACCTTGTCACCGTGGCTCATCCAGACGTCGAGTTCGCCGTTGCGTAGCGACGGCAACCCCGACAACAGCGCCGACGGTTTCTCGATGCGAATGCGCGCGTGGCCGAATTCGCGCTGTTGCGAGCTCTGCACGCGGCCACCGAGTTGTTGCGCCAGCGCCTGCATGCCGTAGCAGATGCCGAGGATCGGCACGCCAAGTTCGAACACCACATCCGGAATACGGGGCGTGGCATCTATCGTGACGGTCTCCGGCCCGCCCGACAGTACGATGCCGCGCGCGTTGAACTCGCGGATGAACTCGACGGGCGCGTCGAACGGATGAATCTCGCAGTAAACGCCTGCCTCGCGAATGCGTCGCGCGATCAGCTGTGTGTACTGCGCGCCGAAGTCGATGACGAGCAGCCGCTCGTCATGAAGATCGCTGGTTGCCGGCGCGTTCAATCGGTGTCAACTGACCGGATAATTCGGTGCTTCTTTGGTGATGCTCACGTCGTGCACGTGGCTCTCGATCATACTTGCGTGCGTCACGCGCACGAACTCCGGCCGCGAACGCATCGTTTCCACGTCGGGCGAACCGGTGTAACCCATCGCCGCGCGCAGCCCCCCCATCAACTGCGCCACAATCGGGCCCATCGAGCCGCGATACGGCACGCGACCCTCGATGCCTTCCGGTACCAGCTTGCGACCGCCGTCATCGGCAAACGCGTCCTGAAAATAGCGGTCACTCGAGCCGTTCGGCTGCGCCATCGCCCCGAGCGAACCCATGCCCCGATACGATTTGTACGTGCGGCCCTGATACAACTCGACTTCACCAGGCGCCTCGTCGGTACCGGCCAGCAAGCTGCCGACCATCACGACATTCGCGCCGGCCACCAACGCTTTTGCAATGTCGCCCGAATATCGAATGCCGCCATCGGCGATCACCGGGATGCCGTCGGGTTCGAGTTCCTCTGCGACCTGCGATACGGCCGTCACCTGAGGCACTCCGATACCGGAGACGATCCGCGTGGTACAGATGCTGCCCGGCCCGATGCCCACCTTGACCGAGTCGACCCCCGCTTCCGCCAACGCGCGCGCGCCTGCGCGGGTGGCCACGTTGCCGCCGATCAGCGAGACGTGCGGATACTTCTGTTTGATCCAACTGATGCGGTCCAGCACCCGTTTCGAATGACCATGCGCGGTATCGACTACGAGGACATCGACGCCGGCTTCGATCAGCGCCATGACGCGATCGTCAGTGTCGGCACCGGTTCCAACGCTCGCACCAACGCGCAGCCGCCCGTGTTCATCCTTGCACGCGTTCGGATACATGCGCGCTTTGTCGATGTCCTTGACGGTGATCAGTCCGACGAGTTCGAAGCGGTCGTTCGTGATCAGCACCTTCTCTATTCGATGACGGTGCAACAGATCACGGATCTCTTCGGTATCGGCGCCTTCTTTGGCGGTAACGAGCTTGTCCTTACCGGTCATCACTTCGGCGATCTTGACGTCCATGCGCGGCTCGAAGCGAACATCCCGGCTGGTGACGATGCCGACCAGGCCGCGGCCCGATACCACCGGCACGCCGGAAATATTGTGTTCGCGCGTCAGGTTCAGCAATTCGCCAACCGTACGGTCCGGCGTGATCGTGATCGGGTCGCGGATGATGCCGCTTTCGAATTTCTTGACCGAACGCACTTCGCGCGCCTGCTGCTCGATTGTCATGTTCTTGTGCACGATGCCGATGCCGCCTTCCTGCGCCATCGCCACGGCCAGACGCGATTCGGTCACGGTGTCCATCGCGGCGGACATCAGCGGAATATTCAGAGTGATGGTTCGGGTCAGGCGGGATTTCAGATCGACTTCGGAGGGCAGCACGTGGGACAAGGCAGGCAGCAGCAAAACGTCGTCAAAGGTGAGCGCGTCGTTTGCTATCCGCAACATGGGCAAGGCCTCCTGTGCGAAATTAAACGCGCAACTTTACTCGCCGATCGATGGACTGGCAACGACTTCTGCTCAACCGGTCTTCAAACGCGTTCTTCATCTGTAGAATGCCTTGATGATCCGACCCAGCCCAGACCGAGTCGTACTCAAGGTCAGTGAACTGACCGGCGCCGCGCGCTTCACGCTCGAAGAACGCTTTGCGCTGGTCTGGGTGGAGGGCGAGCTGTCGAATCTGCGCGCGCCCGGCAGCGGCCATTGGTACTTCACACTGAAGGATGAGAGCGCGCAGATCCGCTGCGCGATGTTCGTCAATCGCAATCGCTCGGTGCGTTTCAAACCGCGCGATGGCATGCAGGTGATTCTGCGCGGCCGCGTCAGTCTGTACGAAGCGCGTGGCGAGTTTCAGTTGATCGCCGATCATCTGCAAGCATCGGGTGAGGGCGCGCTACGCGCTGCATTCGATGCACTCAAACACAAGCTCGGCGAAGAAGGGTTGTTCGCGCCGGCGCGCAAACGCGAACTGCCCAGCTTCCCGACACATATCGCGGTGATCAGCTCCCGCACCGGCGCGGCCCTGCGCGACGTCCTGTCGGTGTTGCGGCGCCGCTGTCCGAAATTACGGGTCACGCTGCTCGGTGTCGCGGTACAAGGCAATGATGCCGAGCCGCAGATTCTGGGGGCGCTGGCTGCATTGTCGAACTGGCCTGCTGGTCTCGGTGCGCCGCCGGATGTGGTGTTGCTCACGCGCGGCGGCGGA
The DNA here is from genome assembly GCA_963812255.1 of uncultured Gammaproteobacteria bacterium. Classification (GTDB taxonomy): domain Bacteria; phylum Pseudomonadota; class Gammaproteobacteria; order Pseudomonadales; family Azotimanducaceae; genus DATJGR01. The sequence continues at coordinate 165,751 of CAWEUM010000006.1, forward strand.
TCGCTCGAGGATCTGTGGACCTTCAACCTCGAATCCGTCGCACGCGCAATCGCCTCGTGTCCGGTACCGATCGTCAGTGCGGTCGGCCATGAAACCGACTTCACCATCAGCGACTATGTGGCGGATCTGCGCGCGCCGACGCCGTCGGCCGGCGCCGAGATCATCGCGCCCGATATGCTGGATTGGCTGCAGCGTGCAGCACGGCTGACGGGTTCGCTGCAAGCGCACTGGCGCCGAACACTCGATCAGCGTCGCCAGGGGCTCGCCCACATCGCGCGCCGATTGACCCATCCGGGCAGAGCGCTGCAGCAACGCATGCAGCGGCTCGACGATCTGGAGCGTCAATTGACGTCGACGATCGGCGCGCGAATCAGTCGTGCGGCACACACAACGGCGCTGCTCGATACACGCTTTCGGCAGTTCCATCCCCAGCGCGCAATCGATTCGTCAAATGCAAACCTGCGGCGCTTCGAGCAGTCGCTGACCCGATCGATGCGGGTTCGGCTCGACACCGCGCGCGGCGCCGCAGCGTCATCGAGTCGCGCGTTGCACGCAATCAGCCCGCTGGCGTCACTCGGCCGGGGATTTGCGATCGTCACGACCCCCGCCCCTGAGTCACAGCGTTGGGGAACCCCGATCACGTCGGTCGAAGATGCCCGAGTGGGCGATCAGATCATCGATCACCTGCAGGACGGGATAATCCGCTGCACGGTCGATGCGATCGAACCCAATGCGAATTGACAGCGCACTGTTGACCGCGCTGCTCGCGTTGCTGAGCGCCGCATTCGCCTCGCCGACATACACGTACGCGGCCGTGCCGGGCGGCATCGAGATCGTCACCCTGCCCCACGACGCACAACGCGCGACTTACGAGAATCGGCCGGTGCTGATCGTGCGACGACCGGATCCGGTTGCGGTCGTCGGCATCTCGCTCGACGCGGCGTTAGGCAAACAGCTGCTGGTCGTCTATACGACCAACGCAGGTCGAACCGAACATCCGTTCCAGGTCACGAAGAAATCCTATCCCGTGCAGCGTCTGACCTTGTCCGACGACAAGATGGTCAACCCGCCGGCCGACGATCTGGCGCGCATCGACCGTGAACTGAAAATGATGACCGCTCAATACGATCGCTTTTCGGCGCTCACCGCGTCGCCGTTTCCGATGATGCTGCCGGCGCGCGGACCCGTGAGTTCAAACTTCGGCCTGCGGCGCATTCTGAACGGACAACCGCGCAGCCCACACGCGGGCCTCGACATCGCCGCACCCAAAGGCGCGCCGGTGGTCGCACCGGCGGCCGGCACGATCTCCTTGACCGGATCCTTTTATTTCAACGGCAATGCGATCTTCATCGATCACGGTGAAGGGTTGATTTCCATGGTGTGTCATCTGTCTGAGATCGACGTACACGACGGCGACGTCGTCGCTAGGGGGCAGCAGATCGGGCGCGTCGGTGCGACCGGCCGCGCCACCGGACCGCACCTGCATTGGTCCGTTAGTCTGAATGGAAACCGGGTAAATCCTGCGACGGTGCTGACACTGTTCAAATCCAAACTTGAATAGGTTGGATCGTGGCTTCGGTGTGGTCGTGATGGGGGATCTACTCTACCGAGCGCGGTTATCACTTCTTCACGTGGCGCATCAGCCGTTTGCGCCGCATCTGTTGGCGTGGCGTCAGTTCATTCCGCTTTCCGGCAAACGGGTTGGCGCCGGTCTTGTAGACGATGCGCACCGGCATCCCGACCAGATTCAGCGCGGCTCGAAAACGATTCTCGAGATAGCGCGTATAGCTCTCGGGCACCGCATGGGTCTGATTGCCGTGCACGACGATCGTGGGCGGATGCCCCCCGGCCTTGTGCGCGAAGCGCAGCTTGATGCGCCGTCCGCGTACCGTCGGCGGCTGATGTTGCTCAACGGCCTCGGTCAGCACGCGCGCCAGAAACGCCGTCGACACTTCGAAACGTCCGGTTTCATATATGCGCCGCGTTTCTTCGAGCAAGCCGCGTACACCGGTACCGTGCAGCGCGGAAATGCGATGCACCGGTGCCCACGGGGCGAACTCGAGGCGCCGGTCGAGTTCCGTCTTCAGATGGTTGCGCTGATCGGGGTGCAACCCGTCCCATTTGTTGACTGCGAGCACCAGACCCGCACCACGCTCGATCGCGTAACCGAGCAAATGCAGATCCTGTTCGACGAGCCCTTCACTGGCGTCGATGACGACGACCGCCACATCGGCGGAATCGATCGCCGCGAGCGCTTTGACGATCGAAAATTTCTCCACGGTATCGTCGACCTTGCCTTTGCGACGCACACCGGCCGTATCGATCAATGTAAAACGACCAACGTCATGATCGAACGGAATCTCGATCGCATCGCGGGTCGTGCCGGGTGCATCGAACACGACCAGCCGTTCCTCTCCGAGCCAGCGGTTGATCAATGTCGACTTGCCCACGTTGGGACGGCCGATCACCGCCACACGCATGCGCGCATCTGTGTCGCCGGCATCGTCAACAAGGGAAGATCCTTCAGCCCGCGGAAGCTGCGAGAGCAACGCCTCCTGCAGCGAACCCATGCCGCGGCCATGCGCCGCGGATACCTCAACCTGCGGCGTGAAGCCCAGTCTTGCGAACTCGGCAGCGGCCGTCGCCGATGTTTCGCCGTCGATCTTGTTGACCACCAGCACGACCGTGCGATCGTGTTTGCGTAACTGTTGTGCGATGTCGATGTCCGTCGGTGTCAACCCGGCGCGCGCGTCGACGAGGAACAACACCAGATCGGCCTCGTCGATCGCAACCGAAGCCTGCTGCGCCATCAACCCACCGACCACCGAGGCATCGAACAGACCGCCAGTGTCGATCAGCGTGCAGCGGCGATCGCCGAATTCAGCGACGCCGTAGCGCCGATCACGGGTCAGTCCGGCCACATCGGCGACGAGTGCGTCGCGACGCCGCGTCAGCCGATTGAACAGTGTCGATTTGCCGACGTTGGGCCGGCCTACGAGTGCAATCACACTCTGCATGTAGCTGCGCGCCTATTTGGACTTTTCCTTGCCCTTGACGGGATTGATCTCGAGGGCCGCGAACTTGCCGCCGTCGCCCATGCAATAGACGATTCCATCCGCCACGATCGGCCGCGAACGGATGCCGTTACCATCGATCTTGCGCCGTCCGACGAGGTGACCGTCACTCTGCGCGAGTACGTGCAGAAATCCATCGGAATCGCCCACCACCAGGTAGGCGCCAACCGGGGCGACGGCGGTGAGCCCCCTTTTGAACAAGGCCCTCTGTTCCCACGCGATGCTGGACGTGCGCTCGTCGATCGCCGTGATCACGCTCTTGTCGTCAACGACGTAAACGTTGCCGTAGCCCGTCGCGAGATCGACGTACGTCGACGTCGCGCGTTCCCACAGCACCGTACCGTCGCTTGGCCGCATCGCCGAAACGCGTCCCTGGTAGCTCGCCGCGTATATCGCGTTGGGCGTGATCAACGGACCGCCGTCCACATCGACGATGCGATCCAGTTCGGAACGACCTTGCGGCAGCATCACGCGCTGCTCCCAGATCGGCTCGCCGGTTGTTGCCCGAAACGCGCCGACCTTGCCGTTGGAGAATCCCGCCATGACGACGTCGGAGTCGTAGGTGGGCGAGCCCGTGCCTCGCAACGTCAGGACCGGCACCTGAGTGTCGAAGGTCCAATGCCGCGATCCGTCCTTCGCGTCGAGCGCCACCAGACGCCCGTCAGAGGTTTCGACGAATATCAGACCTTCACCGGTCGCCGGCGTCGACAGTACCTCGCTGGAAACGCGCGCGCGCCACTTCTCGGAACCGTCAGCGGCCGACAGCGCGATCACTTCCGCATGAGTGGTGCCGATCAGCACCAAGCCTTCACCGGCACCTACACCGCCGGTTACAAAATTTTCGCCCGCCGAGCCAAACGGATTGAGGAACCAAAGGAAGCTCTTCTTTGGCGGATCGATGCGGTGGGTCCACAGCTTCTTACCCTTGAACCGTTCGCGCGCTTCGACGTAGCCGAAACCATCCGCCGCGAATACCCGATCTGCGAGCACGCCGGGTGGCAGGCGCACGTACTGATCACCGAGACCATGACCAATCGAACCGCCCCAGAGCCGCTTGATCTTCACTTCGGCCTTGTAGTGTGTCAGCTCCGCCGGCGCGTCCGGATCCACCTTCTTGTCAACCCACGGCAGCCACGAAAACCAGCTGCAGCCGGCGCTGAGAAGCGTTACGCCAATGAACGCGGCGAGATTACGGTGCAGGCGCATGAGGCTTGGTCAGGTCGACGATCTTCATGTCGAGAACTGGATGCGGATCGGCGGGGTCCGTCGCCGCCGCGGCGGCTCGATAGGCCTCGAGGGCCGCATCGGGTTTGTGCTCGCCGAGCAGGATGTCTCCTTTCAACTCCGCAACGTACGCGCGAAAACCCTCACCGGATACTTTGCGCAGCGTCTCGAGCGCCACATCGGTGTTACCGGTCTGCGTCTGCAGACGCGCCAATCGTAAGCGCGCGATGTCGCGCAGACGATCGTCCTTGGCCGCCTCGATGGCCGTGGTGAGGTATTCCATCGCCTTCTTGGGCTGCTTCGCATTCGCAGCGTCGTGCGCACGGTAGAACAGCGTAAAAATCCGATAGCTCGATCCACTGAAATCATGGTCGAGCGTTGCAAGCGGCACGGCGAGTTGTTCCGGCATCGCATCCCGGTGGCGCGCCTCGAGGTACTGCTGATAGGTCGTGGAAGCGGCTTCCTCGCGTTTCTCTGTGTAATCGGTATACCAGCGCCATCCAATCACGCCGGCGACCACCACTACGAGGGTCACCAGCAACGTGGTGCCGTTCTCCTGCCACCACTGGCGCAGTACCTGCACCCGATCGTCGTCATTCATGTAGTCCGACACGCGCTACCGTCCTCCGTCCGTCGTTGCGCTCATCCACGCGCTCAACCGCTCGATCAGTGCCGGCAGTGGCAGGCGCAGCTGCGGCGCGTCACTGCGCAACCATTTCAATGTAATCTCGTCGCCTGCCACTTCGTCCTCACCGACAATCAGCGCCCAGTGCGCCCCGCTCGCGTCGGCCCGCTTCATCTGGTTCTTGAGCTTTCCACCACCGGCATTCAGCCGCAGGCGCAAACCTGGCAACGCATCGCGCAGCCCTTGGCACATCGCCATCGCCCACGCAACGTTCATGGCATCGAGGATCACGCAGTAGCCGTCGATCGGTTCGGCGCGCACATCCTGCCCTAACGCCGCGTGCAACAACACCAATCGATCGATACCGATCGCAAAACCGGCGCCGGGTGTCGACCGTCCGCCGAGTTGTTCAACGAGTCCATCGTAGCGGCCGCCCGCGCACACGGTGCCCTGGGAGCCGAGTGCATCGGTGACCCATTCGAACACGGTATGCGTGTAGTAATCGAGTCCGCGCACCAGACGCGGATTCACGACATAGCCGATCTGCAAAGCATCGAGCATGCGTCGCAAGCCGTCGAAGTGCGCGATCGATTCGGCATCGAGGTAGTCCGCGAGCATCGGCGCGCCTTGCAGAACCGATTGCGTCGCGGCACTTTTGCTGTCGAGAATCCGCAACGGATTACGCTCGAGACGCCGCTGGCTGTCGGCGTCGAGTGCCGCGCGTTGCGGCATCAGATACTCAACGAGCGCTTCGCGATAGGCGCGCCGTGCGGTGGCCGAGCCGAGGGTATTCAGTTCCAATCGCAGCTCACGCGACACGCCAAGCGCGCGAAACAAGGTTGCGGTCAGTTGAATCAGTTCTGCATCGACGTCGGGTCCGGCAGCGCCGAACACTTCCGCTCCGATCTGCTCGAACTGCCGATAACGTCCCTTTTGCGGCCGCTCGTAACGGAACATCGGGCCGCGATACCACAACCGCTGCGTCTGATTGAAGATCAATCCGTGCTGCAGACACGCCCTGACGCAACTGGCAGTGCCTTCGGGGCGCAGCGATAACTGCTCACCGTCGCGATCGAGCAGGTTGTACATCTCTTTCTCGACCGCGTCAGTCGCCTCGCCGAGCCCGCGACTGAACAAATCCGTCGTTTCGAGCAACGGCAGCCGGATCTCTTCGTATCCGAACGATTCGACAGCGTCGATCGCGGCCGCTTCGACGCGCTGCCAGCGACGGGTTTCGGCGGGTAGCACGTCGCGCATGCCTCGGATGGATTGCATGATCGCTGCGTCCTACTGACCGAGCACCAACGTACCGACGTTGTTGCGTGTGTGTGGCGACAGCGCAACCTGTTCATCGTTGTACGCCAACGTCACGGCGGGTGCATTGCCGAGCAGGATGTGAAATGGCCGATGGCCCACCAGATTGAGTGTCTCTCCGGCGTGACTGAGCTCACTGTACAAGCTGTCACCATGCGCGTCCTTGATTTCGACCCAGCAATCCTCGATGAAGGTGAACTGCAGCCGGTCATTGCCGTCGCGCGTGATGCGCCGTACACCTGGCGCATCGTGTACCGTCGGTGCAGACGATGCGGCCTCCTCGTTTGCGGCGGGTACCGGCTCATCCACCGAATTCACGGTCGGCACGACCGCTTTGCCCACTTCCGATGCGAGTTGCGTCGCCGGTGTCGGCTTCGGTGGCGGCGCAACCATCGGCGCGGCCGCCGGCTCCGCCGCGGCGGCCGAATCCTTCGGCGCGGGCCAGACCATCCACAACACGATCAACGCAGCGCAGATCACGCCGGCCACCGCACCGGTCAACACGGCACCCGGATGGCGCTGCGCCAGATCCGCTACCCCGCGTCCGTGGCGGATTCGAATCGGCGACACGTCCGACGCTGCGCGAACATTGCCGCGATCCATTGCCGCCTCGAACGCGCCGGCAACCTGATCCGGATCGATCTCCAACAGTTTCGCATAGGCGCGAAGATAGCCGCGCGTGAACGCGGGCGCCGGCAGCCTGGCCCAATTCTCGCATTCGATATCGTCGACGACGCGCACGGTCAGATTCAGTGAATCCGCCACCTCGCGGCACGTCAGACCGAGTGCTTCGCGTTGGTTGCGCACGATCGCACCCGGTCCGGTGAGTTCATCACTCACCAGTTTCGATCCTGATAGAGGCGATATTCCGGCGAGGTTGGAAACAGATTTTTCAGCGCCAATGCATAGCTCGACAGCCCATCCTGGTCGCCCAGTACGCGGCTCAGACGGACCCCCAGCCAAAGGCTGCTCGCGGTCGGTTTCGCGAGCTTGTTGAATGCGTCGAAGTATTGTCTGGCGCGACCAAAGTCGCCCGCCGTGAAGTACAGCTCCGCCAGTTCGAAATCGCTGCGCGGCTGGTCGACATTCAACATCAACGCACGCAGGAACGATTGTTCCGCTGCGTCCGGCTGCTTCAGTTTCAACTGAGTCAGACCGAGATTTTCATAGGCCTGGCCGCGCCGACCATAGGATGGATCGTCGGCCGCGATCTTCAAATGTTTGGCTGCATCCTTGTATTGCCCGGCCGCAAACAGAAACGTGCCGTAGTTGTTTTGCGCCATCGCATTCTTCGGCTCGTGGCGTATCGCATCTTTGTACTCCTGTTCCGCGAGCTTCGTGTCGCCTTCGCCGATGTAGACGGATGCCATCAACACGTGCGCTTCGGCAGAGGAATCGTCGACTCGCAGCGCCTCCTTCAGCGGCCGTCGCGCATTCGTGTAGTCGCGTTTCTCGAGATAGCCGCGCGCCAGATCGAGGTATGCCGTCAGTTTCTGCTGCGTCGTCGCGGGTTTGGGTCCACCGGTTACCGTCGTCACACACCCGCCGACCAGCAACAGCAAAGCGAACCAAACCAGACGCCGCGTCATACCGCCTCCAAAGCTTTGACGCGTGCGAGGTAGCGCGCCTGTCGCCGGGTTCGATCAGCGACTTCGCCGACCAGTTGGCCGCATGCGGCCGCAATGTCCTCGCCGCGCGTGGTGCGCAACATGGCCGAGTATCCGGCGTTGATCAGGATGGTCTGAAAGGCTCGCACGCTCGCGGCGTCGGGACGTTCATATCCCGATGCGGGAAACGGATTGAATGGGATCAGATTGATTTTGCAGCGCAGGCCACGCAGCAGTTGCGCCAGTTCGTGCGCCTGCGCCTGCGAGTCGTTGACACCGCGCATCAGCGTGTATTCGATCGTGATGCTGCGTCTCTCGCCCAGCACGCTCAGATAGTGCCGGCACGCCGCCAGCAGTTCCGCGATCGGATACTTGCGATTGATCGGAACCAGTTGATCGCGCAGTGCGTCGTTCGGCGCATGCAGCGACACAGCGAGCGAAACGTCCGAGCATTTTGCCAGCGCATAGATCCCCGGCACCACGCCGGCAGTACTGAGTGTGACGCGGCGCTTCGAAATGCCGAACGCGAAATCGTCCATCAGAATCGTCGCCGCGCGAACCGCGTTGTCGAAGTTCAGCAGGGGCTCACCCATCCCCATCATCACCACGTTGGTGACGCCGCGGTCATCACCGATCGCGCCCAGTGCCGCAGAGACCAGAAACACCTGCCCAACGATCTCTGCTGCGGACAGGTTACCGTTGAAGCCTTGCTTGCCGGTCGAGCAGAAGCTGCAGTCGAGCATGCAGCCGACCTGCGTCGACACGCACAACGTATTGCGGCCCCGATCCGGTATCAGCACCGCTTCAACCGCGTTGCCGTTGGCAACCTGCAGCACCCATTTGCGGGTGCCATCGACCGACACGCGTTCGCTGACTATTTCCGGCAGCGCGAGTGACGCCGTCGCCGTCAGACGATCGCGCAGCTGCTTCGACAGGTCGGTCATCGCAGCGAACTCCCGAACACCCCGGTGATACACCCACTTCATCACCTGCGCGGTTCGGTAGCGCTGCTCGCCGATCGCATCGAACAATCCGGATACGCCGGCGCGGTCGAGCCCCAACAGATTGACCAGGGGGACGTCAGCGCTCCGCGATGAACCAGTTTCCTGCACGAATTTTCAGCCTCGCGGAAAGATTTCGTCTGCGCCGAAGAAATAGTTGATCTCGCGCGCGGCGGCTTCCGGCGAATCGGATCCGTGCACCGCATTGGCATCGATCGATTCGGCAAAATCCGCGCGGATGGTACCGGGATCGGCGTCCTTTGGGTTGGTTGCGCCCATCAGCTTTCGATTCACCGCGATCGCGTTTTCGCCTTCGAGTACCTGAATCACGACCGGACCCGAGATCATATAGGTGACGAGGTTGTCGAAAAACGGCCGCTCTCGATGTTCCGCATAGAAGCCTTCGGCCTTGGTCCGCGACAGACGTTGCATACGCGCCGCGACAATCTTCAGACCGCCCTTTTCAAAGCGAGAATAGATCTCACCGATGATGTTCTTCGCCACCGCGTCCGGTTTGACGATGGACAGTGTCCGTTCCGATGCCATAGAGGAACTCCGTTCTTTTGGATATGTTGTCAGATATATGCGCTATCTGTTTGAATTTAAACGATATAGGTAGCTCGAAAAGCGGCGTATTATACGCATTTTACCGCCCGAGAGAGAGTCCGAAGCGTTCGATCGACCGTGTCAGGCGGCGCTGCGCTCGCGCAACCGCTCCACGACCTCGATGACGCGTCGCGCAGCACGGTCGATATCGTCCTCGGTGGTGAACCGTCCGACGGTAAATCGCAGCGATGCATGTGCGAGATCATCGGACAATCCAAGCGCGCGCAACACGTAGGACGGCTCGACCGTTGCCGATGTGCAGGCGGAGCCGCTCGACACCGCCACGTCATCGAGCGCCATCATCAACGTCTCCCCATCGATATCAGCGAACGCGACATTCAGATTGCCGGGCAAGCGCCGCTCATAGTCGCCGTTGACCTGCACGCCTTCGAGTTGCTTCAGATGCGACCACAAACGGTTTCGCAATGCCGCGATCCGCGCGTTCTCGGAGGCCATGTTCTCGCGCAGGATGCGCGACGCTTCGCCCATGCCGACAATCTGGTGTGTCGCCAGCGTTCCGGAACGCATACCGCGCTCGTGCCCCCCGCCATGTATCTGGGCCGCAATGCGCACCTGCGGCATCCGCCGCACGTACAGCACGCCAATGCCTTTCGGGCCGTACATCTTGTGTGCGGACAGCGACATCAGATCGATCTTCATCACCGCCAGGTCGATCGGGATTTTACCGGCGCTCTGCGCCGCATCGACATGAAACAGCACACCCCTCGCGCGACACACTTCGCCGATGGCGGCAATGTCGTTGATCACACCGATCTCGTTGTTCACGTGCATCAACGAAACGAGCAGCGTGTCGGGTCGCAGCACTGCAGCGACCTGTTCCGGTTCGACGATGCCGGACGAACCCGGGCGCAGATAGGTGACTTCGAATCCCTTCGTCTCGAGATAACCGCACGTGTCGAGCACCGCCTTGTGCTCGATCGCACTGGTGACGATGTGGCGGCGGCTGGTACCTTGGGCTTCGGCGACACCTTTGATCGCGAGGTTGTCGGATTCGGTCGCGCCGGAGGTCCAGACGATTTCCCGCGGATCACAGTTGAGCAGCTTGGCAACCTGAGCGCGCGCTTCCTCGACCGCTTCCTCGGCCATCCAGCCATAGGCGTGCGAGCGCGACGCCGGATTGCCGAACGTTCCGTCTGTCAACAGGCAATCGCTCATCTTCTGCGCAACGCGCGGGTCAACCGGGGTCGTCGCTGAGTAGTCGAGATAGATCGGCTTACGCATCGACATGAGTCAGTTCAGCACACGTGCATCGATCAAACGCCCATCGTGGCGTTCGGGGCCGGCCATCGCATCCTGACGTCGCGCAACCGCCTGCACCTCGCCGCGCTCGAGTAACGAGGCAAGGGTGATGTCGGACAGGAAATCGTCGATGCGTCGGGACAAATCCATCCACAGGTCATGAGTGATGCAGACCAAGCCGTCCTGACAATCGCCGCTGCCGCCGCAGCGGGTCGCATCGATGCCTTCGCCGACCGCACTGATGATGTGCGAGACGCTGATGCTGTGCGCCGGCCGGGTCAGCGCATAGCCGCCACCCGGACCGCGCAGGCTCTGTACCAGACGGCCGCGCTTCAGTTTTCCGAACAGTTGTTCCAGATAAGACTGTGAAATGCCCTGACGGGCCGCGATATCCGCGAGCGTCACCGGACCGGTCGCGCTGTGCAGCGCGAGGTCGATCATCGCCGTGACCGCGTAGCGGCCTTTCGTCGTGAGCCGCATGGCAATGGAACCGCTTGGAGGCGAGGCAGTATGCAATACCCGACTATTTTGGTCCAGTATGGTCCCCGAGCGCCCGCTGAATCTCGGTCATCGCGCCACGAAGAATGCTGATTTCGGTTGCATCGGGCCTAAGCCGCGTGAACAGACGCCGCAGCCGCGCCATCACACGGCCGGGATTGGCCGGATCGATGAACTCCACACGCGTCAGCACGGTTTCGAGGTGCGCCAACAGTCCCTCCACCGCGGCCACCGTCGCGGGTTCCCGATCCGTCGCGGGTTCCCGATCCCACGCGGTCGCCGGGCCGTAGCTCGCGTCGAGTTGTGCCTGATACAGCTCATAGCAAACCACCTGCACCGCCATCGCGAGATTCAGTGACGGATATTCAGGATTGGCGGGAATCCGCAAATGCAGATGGCAGCGCTGCAACTCGTCATTGGTCAGCCCGCTTGCCTCGCGGCCGAACAGAATCGCGACCGGCTGTTGCGGCGATTCCCGGTTGAGGTGATTACCGAGCTCGCGCGCCGTGACCAGCGGCCACGGAATGCGTCGCGTGCGCGTGCTGGTGCCGACGACCAGGGTGCATTCCGCGATGGCCGCATCCAAACAATCCACCACCGTTGCACGATCGAGCAGGTCGAGCGCCCCCGCCGCGCGCCATTCCGCCTGCGGATCTGGATAACGCTGTGGTCTCACCAGCCACAAGTGCTGCAACCCCATCGTTTTCATTGCCCGCGCCGCGCCACCGATGTTGCCGGGATGGCTCGTCTCGACGAGCACGACGCGCAACTGTTCGAGAGAAATCGTCATCGCGGCATTATAACGGTCGATTCATGGCGCGCGCGGTAAGGGTCAGAGTGCTTTTCGCGGCAAAAAGCACTCTGACCGCCTCTCCCCTTTTCCTCTACAATCGCGCGGCTTCCGCTGCAGTCGAAACGCATGCACGCAATGATCAACATGGCGCTTCGCGCCGGCCGCCGCGCCGGACAGATCATCGTGCGCGCGATGGACCGGATCGATACGCTGAACGTGGTCGAAAAGCAGCGCAACGATTTCGTCTCGGATGTCGATCGCGACGCCGAAGATGCGATCATCGACGTATTGCACAAGGCCTATCCCGATCACGGCATCCTCGGCGAGGAACGCGGCGAATCGTATCGCGGCACCGAATACACCTGGATCATCGATCCGCTCGACGGCACCACCAACTACGTACACGGCATCCCGCACTTCGCCGTTTCCATCGGCCTGAAGCACAAGAACCGCCTCGAGCATGCGGTGATCATCGATCCTGTGCGCAACGAGGAATTCACCGCGTCGCGGGGCGGCGGGGCGCAGCTCAACGGCAGGCGCATCCGAGTCAGCCAGCGTCATCGGCTGGAAGACGCGCTGCTGGCGACCGGCATACCATTCAGAGATGTCGCGCAACACCTCGATCCGTACATGGCCATGCTCCGCGCGTTCACCAGCCAGTGTCGCGGCATACGCCGCGCCGGATCGGCCGCACTCGATCTCGCCTACGTGGCGGCGGGACGCGCCGACGGATTCTGGGAGTTGGGTTTGAAGCCGTGGGATATCGCCGCCGGTGCGCTGCTGATCTGGGAAGCCGGCGGATTCGTCGGCGATTTGATCGGTGGAGAGCGCTTCATGGAAACCGGCAACATCGTCGCCGGCAATCCGAAGGTGTTCAAAGCGATGCTGCAGACGATCCGGCCGACTCTGACAGGACAATTGACGGGCGGTTGAACCCACCGCCGCCCAGCGGTCAAGGCGCGTCGTCGCGGGCGCTGCCCTTGTCCGGCACCATCAGTTCTTCGCGTGTGTTGCCAGTGGCCAGCACGATGGCCGCCGCAACGTAGGTGGACGAATACGTTCCAAACGCGACCCCGACGATCAGCGCCTGCGAGAACCCACGCACGGCTTCACCGCCAACGAACAGCAGCGACAGTACCACGAGTACCGTCGTAAACGACGTCATGATGGTGCGGTCGAGCGTCTGCGTCAGCGAGATGTTGATGATCTCGCTCGGTGTGCCCCGCCGCAGCTTCCGAAAGTTCTCGCGTATTCGATCGGCCACGACGATCGTGTCATTGACGGAATAGCCGATCACCGCCAGCACGGCCGCCAACGCCGGCAGATCGAAACTCCATTGGAAAACGGAGAATGCGCCGACGGTGACGATGGTGTCGTGGATCAACGCAGCGACGGCCCCGATCGCGAACTTCGTCGTGAAGCGGAACATGATGTACGCCAGGATCGAGCCGAGCGCCGCAAGCATAGCCAGACCGCCGGTCTCCATCAGTTCGCTGCCGACGGCCGGCCCAACGAATTCGGAGCGCCGTAGTTCGACGCCTTTGTATTGGGCCGCCAACGCGCTGCGCAGGCGATCACCCAACAACGCCTGCGACTCACCCTTGATCGGCGGCACGCGGATCAGCAGGTCGCGTTCAGTACCGAAATTCTGCACCACCGCCTCGCTCAACCCCACACCGGTCAAGGTCGCACGCACGCTCTCAGGGCTGACCGGTTCGGCGAATTCGACCTCGACCAACGTGCCGCCGGTGAAATCCAGCCCGAAGTTGATGCCGCGGAAGATCAGCGATCCGATGCAGATGACGATGATGGCGATTGAAAACACCGCGGCGTATGTGCGCGCGCGCATGAAGTCGATTACCGGGCGTGCCGCCTTCATCGTGCTGCCCTCCTTCATAGCGGCAGGCTCTTCAATTGGCGGCCGCCGTACGACAGATTCACCAGGGCGCGGGTCACGGTAATCGCGGTGAACATCGATGTCACGAGTCCCAGCGCCAACGTCACTGCAAATCCCTTCACCGGTCCGGTGCCGAACGCCAGCAGAATGATCGCGATGAACAGCGTAGTCAGGTTCGAATCGAAAATCGTCACGAACGCGCGATCGAATCCAGACTGAATCGCCGCCTGCGGCGGTCGTTCGCGCAGTTCCTCTCGGATCCGACAGAAGATCAGCACGTTGGCATCGACCGCCATGCCCATCGTCAATACGATGCCGGCGATTCCGGGCATCGTCAGCGTTGCGCCGAGCACCGACATCAGACCGATCAGCAGCATCACGTTGATGCCGAGCGCGACGTTTGCGAGCAAACCGAAAATCTTGTAGAAGACGGCCATCGTGACCAGAACCAGCGCATAGCCTCCGATCGCCGCGCGGATACCGTCGCGGATATTGTCTTCGCCAAGGCTCGCACCGACGGTGCGCTCCTCGACGATGTACATCGGTGCCGCCAATGCGCCGGCGCGAAGCAGCAACGCCAGATCCCGAGCCTCACCGAGACCCACCCCGGTGATGCGGAAACGGTAGCCGAGCGCGGACCGAATCGTTGCGACGTTGATCAGACGCTTTTCTTCGACGCTGTAGTGCTGCACGACCTCCTTGCCGTTCTCCATCACCGTGCGCGAACGCGGTTTCAGCTCTTTGTAGAGAATGGCCATCTGGTTGCCGACGTTGTCCTTCGTCGCATCGTTCATGCGGTCCCCGCCGGCACCATCGAGCGTGATGCTGACCTGCGGCAGATTGTTCTGCGGATCGTAATCCTGCACCGCATTGGTCACGCGATCACCGGTAACAATGTTGCGGCGCTCGACGACTACCGTGTGGCCCTCGTAGGGATAGCTCTCTGTCTCGGCCGGCCGCTCGTCGGGTTTGGCAACGAGGCGAAACTCGAGGTTGGCGAATTTGTTCAGAATGCGTTTCGCGTCGGCGCTGTCCTGCACGCCCGGAAGGTCGACGACGATGCGCGTCTTGCCGAGGCTCTGCACCAGCGGCTCCGATACCCCCAGTTCGTTGACCCGGTTGCGCAAGCTCTGCAGATTCTGCTGAATCGCATAGGATTCGATTTCGCTGACCTTCTCCGGCTTCATCGTCATCAGCAAACCCGGCTTGCCATCGACGTCGCGCGCCAGAATCTGGAAATCGCGGTACTCCTTCTGCAGCGCCTGTTGCGCTTCGTCGCGCACCGCCGCCTCGTTGAACGCGATCGTGATCTTGGTCCCGGAGACCATGTCCTTGGTCGGCACATAGCGCAGCCGCGCTTCACGCAAGATGCGGCGGATGTTGTCCTCCTCGCTCGTCATGCGGTCGCCGATTGCTTTGTTCATGTCGACTTCGAGCAGAAAATGCACACCGCCGGACAGGTCGAGTCCGTACGACATCGGCTTGGCGCCCAGTGCCTGCAGCCATGCCGGTGTAGTGGACGCCAGGTTCAACGCGACGACGAAGCGCGACGCCGTTGCAGGGTCGCTCTGAAGCGCCGCTTGAATCAGGGCGCTGCCGCGCAACTGATCGTCGTTGCTGAATACGCGCAACACCGCGTCGCGCGCGCCGATCTGCACGCGCTTGACGCGGATACCACCATGCACGAGCGCTTGCTTTGCACGATCGACGATGTCCTGGGTGATCTTCGCGTCGGCCGCCTCAGCACGGATCTGCAATGCGAAGTCCGGCGGGTACAGGTTCGGCAACGCATACATCGCGCCGAGTGCAATAACGCAGGCAATCGCAATGTAGCGCCCCACAGAGTAGGTGTTGGGCGCACGCGCTGGCCCTTCGGACAGCCCGATCAGACGGTCGGTCAGGCGGCTCATCGCGCAGATCCGTTGCGGCCGCCGCGGCTCACTTGTCGTCCAACGACTTCAGCGTGCCTTTGGGCAGTGTGGCGCCTACGGCGCTCTTCTGAATCCGCAATTCGACGTTGTTTGCGACCTGAACCTTGATGAAGTCGTCTTCCACCTTCGCGACTCTGCCGACGATGCCGCCCGCTGTGACGACTTCATCTCCCTTCGACAGACCGGCCATGAGCGCCTGTTGTTCTTTGCGACGCTTGCTCTGCGGCCGCCACAACAGGAAGTAGAAAATGCCGACGAAGCCGACGAGCAGTAACAGATCCATATAGCCGGGACCCGGCGCGGGACCGGCTTCTGCCGCATAGGCAGCGGTATCAAATAGGTTCATCCGGAGCGTTCCAACCGTGGTGCAGGGCAGCGACGAGGGTGCGAAATGTACCGAGTTCGATGGCCTTCCGCAAACGACGCATCAGGGTTTGGTAGTAGTGCAGATTGTGAATCGTCATCAGCACGCTGCCTAGAATCTCGCCGCAGCGATCCAGGTGATGCAGGTACGCGCATGTGAATTCGCGACAGGTATAACACTCACAGGCAGCATCGATGGGCGCGCGGAGATCACGGTGCCGTGCATTGCGAATCTTCCGAATGCCCTGGGACGTAAACAGATAGCCATTGCGTGCGTTGCGTGTCGGCATCACGCAATCGAACATGTCGACGCCGAGCGCGACCGCCTCGACGAGATCCGCCGGCGTCCCGACGCCCATCAGGTAGCGCGGCTGCTCGACAGGCATCAGCGGCAGCAGATCGTCCAACACCGTGGCCATCTCCGGTTTGGATTCGCCGACCGACAGTCCGCCGACGGCGTAGCCATCGAACCCGATCGCAACGAGACGTTCCAGCGATTCGCGGCGCAGGTCGCCGTACATGCCGCCCTGCACGATGCCGAACAACGCTGCATCGCTTTCACCATGGGCCGCCTTGCTTCGCATCGCCCAACGCGACGACAAGGCCATCGACTCTTGTGCTTGCGCATGCGTCGACGGATGCGGCGTGCACTCGTCGAACACCATGACGATGTCGGCGCCGAGGTTGCGTTGCACATGCATCGACCGCTCTGGTGACAGAAACACGCGATCGCCATTGACTGGCGATTTGAAATCGACACCCTCTTCGCTGACCTTGCGCAGCGCGCCCAGACTCCACACCTGAAAGCCACCGGAATCGGTGAGGATCGGCCCCGGCCAGTTCATGAATCCATGCAGACCACCCAGGTCGCGCACGATCTCGTCACCGGGACGCAGCAGCAGATGAAACGTATTGGCCAGCACGATCTGCGCGCCGAGATCGTTCAACTGCGTCGGCGTCACCGCCTTCACAGTGCCGTACGTACCGACCGGCATGAACGCCGGCGTCGCGAACGAGCCGTGCGCCGTCGACACGCGTCCGGCGCGGGCGGCACCGTCACGTGCCTGCAGTTCGAAGCGCATCGTCCCCCCGTCGCGTGATGAACATCGCGTCTCCGTAGCTGAAGAATCGATATTCGCGATGAATCGCTTCGATGTACGCATCGAGCAGCCGGCGACGGCCGGCAAACGCCGACACCAGCATCAACAACGTGGATTCCGGCAAATGAAAGTTCGTGACCAGCGCGTCGACTACGCGAAACGGGAAACCGGGATAAATGAAGATGTCGGTCTCGCCATCGAACGGTTCGAGCGTTCCCGACCTCGCGGCGGTTTCCAGCGCACGTACGACCGTCGTACCCACCGCGACGACACGACCACCGCGCGCTCTACACGAATCGACCTGTGCGACCAGATCCGCGTCGACGCGCACGCGCTCGGTGTGCATCGAGTGCTGCGCGATGTCCTCGGTGCGGATCGGCTGAAACGTTCCGGCGCCAACATGCAGCGTCAGCCGCGCAACACGCGTGCCCCGCGTCTCGCAGCGCGCCAGCAGCGATCGGTCGAAATGCAGGCCCGCCGTCGGCGCGGCAACCGATCCGCGATGCTCGGCGAAAACCGTCTGGTAGCGCGCCTCGTCTATCTCGTTGGGTGCGCGGTCGATGTACGGCGGCAACGGTACCCGACCACAGCGATCGATGACATCGTCGACGCGATGTTCGAATTCGAACCGGTACAGGTCTGCGCAGCGTTCGACCATCGTTGCGCGTTCGCCGTCGGGTTCGAGCACAACCACGCGGCCCGGTTTCAACGGCTTGCTGACGCGAACCTGACACAGTGCGCGATGGTCGTCCTCGATGCGCTCGATCAACAGTTCGGCAATCCCACCGGAATCCTTGTGGCCGAGCAGACGGGCGCGGATGACGCGGGTGTCGTTCAGCACCAGCAGATCGATGGGTGAGAGCAACTCCGCCAGCGCATCGAAGCGTCTGTGCCGGAGCGAGTCCAGACGCGGATCGAGCACCATCAGCCTGCTGTCGGTGCGATTCGCCAGCGGGCTTTGCGCAATCAGGCGTTCCGGCAGTAGGTAGCTGAAATCGCTGCGCGAGAGGGGCATTGGCTTGACCGACCAATGAAGAGGCGGCGAGTTTACGGGACGTCAGTTGTTGGGGCTAGGATTCGAACGCCGACCGATTGACCCTGACCGAGGCGTTGGCTACCCTCCCCGCCCTCCCCGCCCGCCGCCCGGGTGGCGAAACTGGTAGACGCGCCAGACTCAAAATCTGGTTGGGGCAACTCAGTGTCGGTTCGATTCCGACCCCGGGCACCAAGTAAAACACTGGGTTTTTGAAAAAATCTATCTTCTAATCTAACAACCCTACTCAGTCCGGTCAGCACGCAGGTCAGCAACGCGAGACGATAGATGAAACTACCTCGCCTCACCCGTCGCCGTGATCGCCGCAAAGGCGAGCGCAGCGTCACGCTGTACGGCACGCAAGAATTGTTCGCGATGTTCGAGTGCGACGACGTGCCTACTTTGCTGGCAAAGCTCGACGCCATCGGCGTTCGCCCGCACGTGTCCGGCCCCGATACGCTGTCGCCGCAGGTGTTTGTGAGCGACTACCAACTGCCGACTTCGGATTGATGTTCGACAATCTCGATTCCAACCGACTTACGCGGAACCTAGTTCGTTTCTTCCGTTGGGGGATGATCGTTGTCGTCCTGGCGATACTGGGCTACTTCATCCCCAGGTGGGGATTACCCTACACGAGCGACTCTCAAGTCTGGGGTGAGCTGGGTGACTTCTTCGGTGGCATTCTAAATCCGGTCTTCGGATTCTTGGCTTTTCTCGGACTTCTTTATGCGGTCGCGCTTCAATCGGCTCAACTGCGAGACACGCATGCGCAAATTGAACTGCTAGTTGAGCAGTTCAAACTCGCTGATCTGGAAAAGGCAGTGCGGTTGCACAGCGAAATGATCGACGCCTCACTCACTCGTAAAATCGTTATCACGCAGAACCATACTCCTGAGCTTCGCCTGGTCGTTCTACAGGCTGCGCGAATCAAGCGCGGAGATGCGAAACCCTCTGCACGGTGGGGCCACGACACCCTCGCAGCATACCCCAGTCCAGCTCAAGAACTGGGAGAGGCGATCGCTAGTCGGTTGGGCCGGGTCGCCGTGATACTGAGTACGTACGATGAGATCTTTCGGCCGCATTCACCTCAAGAACCTCCTACCTGGTATACAGATGCGTGGCGATCCAAATTTGTCGATGTGAGCGATGATCTGTGGGCAATTGGTGAACTCGAGTTGAGCGTTCGTCGCGAGTTTGATTCGAGAACGTGATGGCGCTGCCTATGGTCTCGCCAGATTGGCAATGCGGATTTTTCCGCACCCAAGTCTTTTCGGACCGTCCCTTTAGACACGCACAGCCGCAATCCACCTCTGCGCACGTCTGACCATCGCAGCACGCGCGCGCAGCAGCATCCGCAGGCAGAAAAGACAGCGGCCCCGAAGGGCCGCCAAGGGAGGTGCGCGGCTTGGCCGCGCTTGAGGGGACGTTATGGCGTGATGCCTTCCAGCACGCAGAACGCGCTCGGCCGCGTCACGATCCAATCGGCTCTCAGGTAACCAACCAGGTCGATCACCAGGTTTCCGACGTAGCTGTCGACCTTGAGCACTTCAATGCTGGACTCCATCCGTGTGCCCAACGTGATGTTGCTGAAGTCACCGAGATACAAGTTGTAGCTGTTCGGCGACGTGCCCGTCTTCGACAAGTTCGTTGTCGTCAGGAACTGCATCCGCGAGATGGCCTCCGGACGCGCCAGTGGCGATTTGTCAGACGAAATACCCGTTGCCAGGTTCTGATATCGCGTCCACGTTGCCGGGTGCATGACTGCGTATCGGTTTACGGCTTCGAGCGGAAAGTTCGCTGTCAGCAGCGTACCCAGTCCAGTAATGATGTCCGAGTAGTCTGCAATCGTGCCGACACTTGTCACCGTGCCGATGTTGCTGGTACCGAGAATGCCCAACGGCTCCGGTGGGGTGCCGCTACCTTCGAGTCCAACTCGATCCAGCTCGGCAGCCATCGCACCAGTCATCACCATGGCCAGTTGCGAGCCGAAATTCGGAGAATCTTGGCTCAGTTCCAAACTCGCCTGGCATCGAGTCACCAGCGTTTGAGAAGTCAAAACGCGACTCGCAAACGTAGGATTCGCAGCGGAGATACTGCCCGCCTCCGAATGCCAGCTTGCAGTTGGGTCGGCAGTCACTGCGCTCATTGTTTGCGTTTTTTGAGTCATCGTGACGGTGCGCGCGCCGGCTTGCTGCAGTACCGATTGCGAGCGAATCAAGTCGATCCATTGGCTGAATATATTCGGCCGGAACCAGAACGCCAGTCGACGTTGTAGCCATCGCCTTCGACTCGCGCACATAGCGCACGGCTTCGGCGTCGCCGCATTTCTCGCCGCCAATGGTGGCGGCCAGCCAGCGGTGCAACTCGATCTCCGGCTTTTTCTCCGGCGGCAGAACGTCCTGCATCTTCGTAGTGGATGGCAGTTCGTACACATCGCCGTTGCTGGTTCGATACCGTTTGTAGTTCAGCTCGGAATCGGCGAACGATTTCTTCGGTCGCGTGCCGACAGCTTCGAGCGTCTCGAGCCTATCGAGCAATGCGGCCTGTTCGGTGCGAATGGTTCCAAGTTCTTTCGTTTGAGTCGCGCGCAGTGCGGCGACGCCTTCGGAGACGTTGTCCATAACGCCCTGTAGATCTTCGAAGTTAGACATGTTCAAACCTCACAAAAACATGGTTGTGAGGCATCGGCGGGGTTGTTCTTACACGCGCGCACGAGCCTCTATTGCGGCTCGGGGTGCGGTGACGTTCTTTGCGAACGTATGCAGGGCTCGACCTTTGACGGTCTCTATCGTTCGTCTCGAAACGATAGGGACGGACTATTTTCGTCCGACTCGCCATCGGGATGCAACAGGCGCTCGAGATCGGCCAATCTTTCGCGAAGCTCGGCTGTCTCGCACTCCGCTTCGCTCTGCAGCGCGCGCCAGCCAGCAGCGACAAATTTTCGCGCCTGACGGTGCGACAGACCGGCCTGCCGAAGCGCGCTCTCGACCCCTCTACGACTAGGCAGTTTGTCGTTTGGCATGAGATATCGCCGCTTTGGCCGCTTGTCGGGACGCACCGAGCGTTCGCAGCCCGTATTCGATCACTCGCACATCGATACCGGCCGCGAGGGCGGCGCGTGCGCGTTCGACAAGCTCGTCGTAGGTCATCAGTGCAACGTCAAATCGGCCGGCGGTGCAGCGCCGGCTTGTACGCGATCGGCCACGGTGTGCAGATACCGGCCCGCCAACTCGTGCGACTGGAATTCGGCAACGGCAGCTAGTGCGATCAGTTGCGACAACGTGACCAGTGCAGCCTGGCCGCCAATCAGGCGCTGCAGCCTTTCCGCGACTTGCGTCAGTTGGCCGAGCGTCCTTTTCTGGATCGCCGTTTGCTCGGGTGAGAGTACGGTGCCGCTCGGCATTGGTTCGTTAGTCATTCGGGAAACCTCGTGTCAGTGAATGGAAATCGTGACCCCCAGTCTTTTTTCGCATCGAAAACCTTTTTTGTTGCCATTAGTAAAAGGTCAAGTACCTACGCGGTCCAGCGCGCGCGAGTCGTCATCCTTCGACTCCCCCTCTTTCGCTCGCTCATCCATGTCGTTGTCATGCATTGTTTTGAGCATGGCCTATGGCTAGATCTATAGAGGTGTCCCATGAGGGGACATCAAAAAGTGCTGACCATGTCCCTTGATGGGACACGGTGGGCTGCAATTGGGGGTCCTTTCGTGCGTTCCCATGTCCCTTCATGGGACACGGGTTGTCCTTTCGTGGGACATGGGGAATCTGAGAACCAGGCTCGGTAGGCATGCGTTGGTACGGGTGTCTCCGCCAAGTCGTGGCGACCCTCGTCAATTGCATGCCATGTCAGTGCGTACAGGTTGGGGCGCGGTGGCGTTCTCGATCCTGGCCTGGCCAACACCAGCAAGCCGCGTTCCACGAGCATCTGTTGCGCCCGCATCAGCAGGTTCTTTGAGATGCCGCTGCCTTCCTGCGCCTGAGTGCGCGTGAGCCCGAGTGAGCCGTTGTTCTTGCCGTTGTAGACCGACGCGTATGCAACGAGAACGCGGAACTCGCCATGCGATAGCGATTTCACTGCGGGCGATTCGAGGACTCGCAACGGCAGCATCGCGAACCGGCCGGCAGTAGATCGTCGCTTGGAGTTTCGACGTGTCCCCATCACGCTTCCTCCAACTTATCGAGCAGGCCCGATAAACCGTCTTCATCGAGGTGACGGGCGAGCAGTTGCATTCCGTCGCGTTCGTTCTCTTCCGCGACCATGGCGATTTCGAGGGCGCGTTTCGGCAGGTAGTGTTCGATCGAATCACGAAGCACCTGGCGCAGCGTGCCGGCCGGCAACGCTTCAGCTTCGACGGTTTCCAGAACATGACGGGCACGGATGTCGCCTGACTTGCGCGGCTTTCGCGGCAGGTCGTACTCGTCGATCTGCGCTTCGTTGATCGCGATACGGTGGAATTCGAGCGGGAAATCATCACCCAGGTGATGGCGTAGTTTCCGTTCAATGTCGAGGTCGATCAACACGCCGGCAGGGTCGTAGTCGCCGACGTAGATGACGTTTGCCGACATCTTGTCCGTCGCTTCGATCTCGTCCCTTATGAACTCCGCCGCCTGATACGCGAGCGTGATCGACGTGAATCCGCCGGCGGGATAGAGGCTGACGGCCAGTTCCCGGCAATCGTGTTCAATGACCCCGGCAATCGATCGGCTCTCGCACCAGACTTCGACATAGTGATCGGCGTGCGACCAGAGGTCGGCCCGGTAGAGCGAGTTCAATCGTTCGAGAAAGTCGCCAGCATTCCGAAACGTGTTGACGTGATATCCGCGTCGGGTCGCATCGGTAATCCAGCCATACGGAAGCACACGACGCAGACGGAGTTCAGCGATTCGATGCTGAACCTGGTTGTAGCCTTGCTCGGATTTTTCGACAAGTTCCGGCAATCGCGGATCAGTCATGCGGTAGAAGACGTGTCGCACGCTCTGCGGATGATCGGCGCGAAGAACATCGAGAATCTGTTGCTCGAGTTGCTCGACTGCGGCCTTGGTGCGTCGTTTCCTTATCATTGCGGGCGCACGCTTCTGATCGCGTCGAGCACGGCCCTGTACGTTGGGCTCAACAGCGCTTCGGCTTCGCCCTTCGAGATCACCAGTTCGTTGGCGAACTCGTCGACCAGGTCTTCGATTTCGCAGTTGAATCCGGTGGCTCGCACCAGCATTGCGCGAAGTACACCGATTCGATATTGGCGAACCACGCCGGCGTCGATCGTGCCCGGCTTCATGCGTTGACGACTTCGCGAGATCGCGGCACATGTTGTGTGCGTTCGGAGCGAAACGGTATGATTCGAGCGCCAGCTTCGAGATTTACCGCGACGCCCCTTTTTTGGGGTGTTCGCATATTTGGACAGCCACTTTAGGCGACAGCCCCCAACTCCGCAGGCACCGGAATCCCTGCAATCTCGTGCACAGCTGACCGTGGCCAATAGTCTCGGCCTGAAATTTTCTTGGGCTGCGGTAGTAGTCCAGATTTCTTGGCGCGATTCACCCAGATGGATGAACGGCCACCGAACAAGCGCCGGACATAGGCGCTATCGACGAGGTGTTCTGACATTTTCGAGTCTCCAAGGCGCCCGATCCGGCGCGATGGAGTCTCAAGATATAGCGCGATACGACAAATGCGAGGTACTTATCCAGGTCGCATCGCACCGGTTTCGTACCTACTTCGGCTTCGTCTCGCGTAAATCTTTGAGTGCAGCGATTTCGTCAGGCTGGCGTCGCTGCGCGTTGCAATGTCGACGAGCAGAGTTACCGCCGCACTATCGAGCGACAATCGAGTCGGGAACTGCGACCAAATCGAAATCGCGACCATGCGCGCATCTGCACGTTGTCGTTTGCTGGCGCCCTCGATTCGCATCAACGAATGCGTCGCATCGACATCCCATTGCGCAAATCCCCAACAACTCCGCCGTCGCCGAGTAGTCGGCGCGGCCCGATTCCGTCGCAAAGGCGTTCATAAGCCGAACCCGTATCGTGGTACGCATCGTGTCCGACCGGGAACGCGGCCAGGTGTTCGACGACCTCGGCCGCGGCATTCACACGTTCGGACAGACCGTCGCGCAACGTCTCGCGAGCTCCGCCACGCCGGCGCGGTTCGTGTCGACCGGTAATGCCAGGCGATAATTGTCGAGAGCCCGTTGTGGTTCATTTCCGCCTCCGCCGAATCGGCACCACCTTGTCTTCGCCCTTCGCCGCTGCGCGTACCCATTCGGCCCACGCTTCGAGCGCGGCGCGTTTCGCCGCTTCGTATTGCCCGCGGTTGTACACCGCTGCAACGCCGCGGATCGCGCCGCCCTTGCGGTTCTGCACGAGTTCCGCAACGAACGGCATTTGGCCCAACTGTTCGCCGAACACGGTGCTAACGGTTCGCCTGATGTCGTGATATCGCCATGGGGCGAGGTGTGCTGGCGCAGGTCCACCATGCTTCTCGTGAAACGTCTTCGCCTGCTCGAATATCTTCGCGTCGAGGTTCTTCTTCGCCTTCGAGAATGCGCTGATGCCCTTCGCGCCGGATGTCGTGGTGAATACGTGCGGACCTTCGAACCGCGGCACCTTGCCCAACACTTCGAGCGCGAGACTCGACAGCGGCACCGTGTGCGGTTCGCTGGATTTTGTAGGTTCTTCGATGCGCCAGACATCGCCGCTCACTTCGCCCCAACGCATCTGCGCAACGTCACGCTCACGCTGGCCGCCGGACGCAATCATCAACTGCACGAACGTGCCCCAGGGATAGGCGATCGCGTCGCACGCACGCCAGATCGCGCCGAGTTCGTCGGCCGTCAGCACGCGACTACGTGAGATCTCTTTGCCTGGCGGTTTGATGCCGAGACACGGTGACAATTCGAGGTAGTCGCGCTCGACGCACCAGCCGAACAGTTTGCGCACCGTGGCGAGCATCCGGTTCGCCGATGTCGTCTTGCCGGCATCGACCAACGCATCGAGCAAACGCAGCACATCGGCTTTGCGGATGTTCAACAGCGGCGTATTGCCCCACTGCGCTTTCAGCAATCCAACGTACCGCTCCGTCTCGCGCAACGTCGTCGGCTTCTGGTGACGTTTGGCATACCGCTGCACGAATTCATCGGCCACGGTTGAAAACCCGCCACGCACGCGCTGGATGCGTTCTGCGCGCGGATCGATGCCCGCGCCGGCCTGCTCGATGAGTTTGCCGGCACGCTTGCGCGCAACTTTCAACTTCAAGCGTCGGGTACGACGGCTTCAGCGTCTCGCGCACCAGTTTGCCGTGTGCCCGGTACATCACGAAAAAGGATTTCTTGCCGGACGCACCGACTCGAATTCCGAACGATGGCAACTGCACATCGAACACTTCGAGCTGTCCAGATGTCGGCGGTTTGAGATTCGCCAAATACGTATCGAGTCAGGTTTCGTCGCATCAGCGGGTCTCCTGGGTAACAGCTGGGTAACAGACACGGCTGAAAGCATACGTTATTGCATGTTATCGAGTGAAGGGGTAATTTCGAGCGAATTCCCGTGTTTTGCGGGACTTGGCGAGGCAAACGGGTGGTGTTCGTTATCGTTCGAAAGGGGTTATTTGCTGACTGTTAATCAGCGGGTCGTTGGTTCGAGTCCAACAGGCGGAGC
>CAWEUM010000007.1:0-171109 GCA_963812255.1 uncultured Gammaproteobacteria bacterium
CGGACTCTGTAAAGCTTTATCTGGTGCGGGTTTTAGAGGTTTTGTCACGAATATGGCACAACGTAGTACACGTCTATATACTGCTCGGACCCGTTAAGCCGCGCAGGTTACTCCATGACGCCAGGCATCACCGAGCGCAAAGGCGTGCGAGGAACGCGATACAAGGTTCAGGTTCGACGCGCCGGACATCCACCGATCACCAAGACCTTCGGCACGCTGAAAGCGGCGGAGGCGTTCAAACGCAGGACCGAGGGCGACATCGAGAACGGCATCGCGTCGCCTCGCCTCGCTGCGAAGACGACCACGCTGAACGAGCTATCGACGACTACCTACCGACGACAGAAGGCTTCAAGGATTGGCGTGCGACCCCGCGCGCGCCGCATTCTGGCGGCGCGCGTTAGGCCCCTACTCACTCGCAAACGTGACTTCCGAACGGATCACAGACGCGCTCGACGACTATGCAGCCGATCACAAGCCTGTTTCGTGCAATCGCCTGCTGTCGTGTCTGCGACAGATTCTCAAGATCGCGGTGCGCCGCAAACTCATCTCTGTGAATCCTGCGTCGAAGGACTACGTTCCGAATCGGGGAGAGCCGATCGGACGCCAGCGCACCATCACCGCCCCCGAATGGAAGCGGCTGCGAACAGCGGCTGCGCGGTCACCGTGCGACGAACTGTTGCCCCTGCTCGTCGTACTCAAGGAATCTGCGATGCGACTCTCCGAGGTGACGGAACTCGATGTGAGTCGCGTTGATCTTGAGCACGGCACCGCGCGGCTGTTGGTGACCAAGACCGATAGAGCGCGCACCGTGGCACTCACGCCCCCGGCCGTCGATGCCTTGAAGTCCATCGCGCCGACGCCTGACGGCCGCTTCTTCCGTCTCAATCAAGATCAGCTGCGCCACGCCTTTCGCGGCGCGCTGAAGGCGGCGGGAATCGGTCCTGATGCGCGGGGCGAACCGATCGTGTTTCACACATTCAGGCACTCGCTCGCGTCCGCACTCGCCGCCAATGGCGCCAGCATCTTCGAGATGAAGGCCGTTACGGGACACGCCAAAGCGTCGAGCCTCGACCGCTACGTGAAGACCAACGAAACGACGGCGCACTCAGTGCTCGCGAAGTTGGCGAAGGTGACGAAGTCGTGACGGAACCTGACTGGCGAGAACTGTTCAAACCGAACGGCGTGGAATACGTGACCGCACTTCTGCGAGAAGCTCTCGACCAGCAATCACACGACGGCTATAAACCGCAACTGCATACGTTTCTGAGCGAGAAACTGCAGCCTCTGATCAAGGTCTATCTGAGCGAGTCGAAGCGTTCCCGAATGGCAGGCTCGACACGGATCGAGCCATATTGTGTTGGCACTGCTGCTCGACATCTTCGTCGCGGATCTGATTGGCCGCATCGCCACCGCGACGGTCACCAACTCCGATCCGGACGAACTCAGTTCACGGTGGCATCAACTCGTGTCACATGGCCCGAATTCCGCGAGACAGTCCGGCGGTAAAGAGTCAGTGAAGCGGCGCCTAGAAAAACGCGAGGCCGACATCGCAAGCGCCGCCGCCGCGCTCAATCGACTCGTCCGGAGGAACGACGTTAAGGAATACCAGCTAACAGACATCGCCTCCGAGTCCAAATTACCGCTGGCCAGGTCCAAAAGCTGACGCTGTTTGAGATCCGCAAGCGCGCTTCGTGCGCCACGAAGTGACTTAACGGCGCGTTTTCTGCGCGATTGCGCGCACCCCTGTAGAACTGGCTGCACCACTTCAACCACAGGTGCAGCATCTTGGACAACAACGCCGACGACCTATCCTGCCTGATGGCACGCGATCCGTTCATCGCCAAGTTTGGCGAAACGCTCGATATGACCGCGCTCTCGATCGACGAGCAGTTGCGCAAACGAAGGATCAACGGTCTGGTCGATAGCGGCGCAGTCGTTGAACTGAAGACCAGACCGAACCAACAACGGTTCAAGGTCCTGATTCACGTTCCGAAATACGCACGCTGGCTGACGGACCCTGACGGCGCGGTGCGTGCGGAGCGTGAGCGCATCAAGGCTCAACGGCGCATCGCTGAGTCGAGGCAAACTGCATGAAAAACGGCGCGAACCTTTTGGGGACGCGCCGTAGTACGAATCGAACCAGCAACCGAATCGTACTGCATCCCGCCGCCCATCGACAACACTGTCGCTGCCTGCGCTGCACGCGCATCCGCGTCGCTCGCGCTTTTCGTAGCGCCGCTGACTGGCGCCTGTTGAATGCGCACCGCGCGCACCTCGCTCGACACGTTAGCGGCGCGCCATGAGCGAGCCCAACGACTACCTGCCATCTGCGGATCTGGTCGAGCGCATGAGCGTGTCTCTTCGACATAAGCAGGCGAAGGCTCAAACGTTAGATATTTCGCAAGACGACATTCCCGGCGCCATCACGATGGACATGCGATTCCCGTTGATCGACGCAGCCGAACTTCTTGAACACATCGAACCGCCGGAATACATCGCCGACGGATTGCTCGAGAAAGGCGTCACCTGCGGATTGATCGGATCGCCCGAATCGGGCAAGTCTTTGTTCGTGCAACACATGGCTGCATGCGTCTCCACTGGGCAACCATTCTTCGGCCGCGAAGTGACCCCCGGGCTCGTCGTGTATCTGTGTGGCGAGGGATACCACGGCATCGCGCGCCGACTCCAAGCGATCGAGGCACATCACCAGCTCGGACTGGCCAACGCGGCGTTCGTCATATCGAAGTGCGGCGCCTCGTTTTTGTCGGCAATGGAAGTGATGCGCGTGCGGCTCGCAATCGAGGCGGCTGAACAGCGTTTCGGGCCAATGGTGTTGCTGATCGTGGACACGCTGGCGCGCTTCCTGGCGCCTGGCGATGAGTCGAAGGCCCAGGACATGGGCGCGTATCTGAACGCGGTGGAGACGCTGCGAGGCGAGGCTACAGCGATCACGCTGCATCATCCCGGACATGGCGATGCGCAGCGTGGGCGCGGTTCCAGTTCGTGGCGCGGCGGTATCGATGCCGAGTTCACGCTCGCATCCGCCAACGACATCATCACCGTGACATGCCAGAAGATGAAGGACGGCGAACGGCCAATGCCGTTCTCGTTCAAGGTGACCCCCGCGCCGACAAAGTTATGTCGAGATGATGGATCACCGATGAACTCGGTGGTGATCGTGCCGACTGACACCGCCGTCGTGATGACGAAACCGTCCGGCAAGAATCAGTCGACACTGTTGGCAGAGCTCGAGAAGCGGAACGATGTCGCATGGACCGATAACGAACTGCGCGAGATTGCCCGCGGTCTCGGTATGCACAAGAACAGTGCCCGAACGGCGGTGATCGGACTGCGCAATCTTGGCTACCTGGTCGGCACCGTTGGGGGCAGCTCCCTCGCGAATGGTGGGCAATCTGCCCACGGGACGGAAGGAACGGAACGGGACGGAAACACCAATCCGTCCCGGACATTTGGGGACGTAAGGGACGACGTATCTTTAGATACGTCCCTACGTCCCCTGTCTACGTCCCGACAACAAACAACCCCAACAACGTGCCCGAAGTGCGACGGCGAAGGCTGTCGTCATTGCCAACCGAATGGAGAAACAAAATGAACAACGTCATTGGATTCCCATACCACAAGGCCAAGGTGCTGCGTGGTCAGTCTGTCATCGAGTACAGGGACAACCCAGCGTATGCGCCGCGCTCATTGCTCGAAGCACTGCACCGCGCCGAACACGACGAACCACCACCAGACGCAGCATAAGGAGCCGATATGTCAGGACTCTACAACACAGCCAGATGGCAACGGCGACGTGCGCAGCAACTCAAGGATCACCCACTCTGCAAACTCTGCTCTGACATGCGCGCCCGCGTGACAGAGGCGACGGTCGCCGATCACGTCATACCGCATCGAGGTAGTGAACACCTGTTCTGGTACGGCGAGCTGCAGAGCCTGTGCGCCGAATGCCATAGCGGATGGAAGCAGGAGATGGAAACGACGGGACACATTTCAGGTTGTGATCTCAACGGAATTCCACTCGATCCCTCGCACCCCTGGCGCATCGAACTAAACAACACCTCCGGGGGGCCGAAATGAGCTTTTTCGAAGCGAATCCACAGGACCGGGCTGGGTCATTAACGCTGCGCGCTATGTATTTTGACCGGAGAACACCATGAGCAACCTCACCTCGACCCCAACGGCTCTACCACAGCGACCCCAGCCACCCCGTGGGCTACCCAAGGACGCGAGCGCGCATTGGCGTCAGATCGTCGCCCTGTACCCCGTGGATCACTTCCAGGGCGCCAATCTCGGTCTACTGGAGCAACTCTGCCGGGCTCGCGCATTCGTCGCGCAGTGTGACCGCGGTATTGCGCGCCGTGGGCTGCTGCTGAAGGGCAAGTTGAATCCTCTGATTCAGGCGCGCGCATCCGGCTGGGCGGAAGTCCGGGCGTGCTGCACGAAGTTGCGGCTGGCGATCTCGAGCACGACGCGCGCCGAGGCTGCTGGTGCGCGTTCTGATCCGAAGCACCAGTTGCGGAAGCCGTGGCAATGAAGTTTACCGGCGCCGATGCGGCGGAATGGATCGAACGGGTATGCAAGATACCCAAGGGACCGAGGGTTGGCGATCCGGTGGTGTTGCTGCCGTTCCAGCGGCAGATTCTCGACAAGATCTTCGATACGCCGACAAGGCGCTGCATCGTGTCCATGGGCCGGCAGAACTCCAAGACCGTGCTCGCCGCATACCTGTTGCTGCTGCATCTGGCCGGACCACGCCACCAGGTCAACGGATTATGTGTAAGTTCCGCGTTGACCCGGGAACAGGCGGCGATCCTGTTCGATGCGGCGGCGAAGATCGTACGGCTATCGCCGGAACTGTCGGCGACGGTCGACATTGCGGAATTCACCAAGACGCTGAAGTGCCCGGAGTTGGGTACCCAATACCGTGCGCTATCGAGCGACGCGCCAACGCAACTCGGTCTGTCGCCGTTCTTCATCGTCCACGACGAACTCGGCGCGGTAGTCGGTCCGTATTCGAAACTCTATGACGTGCTCGAATCCGGTTCCGGCGTTACGCAGCCGCTCTCGGTGATCATCTCGACGCAGGCGCGCAGCGATGCCGATCTGCTATCGCGATTGATCGACGATGCCGAGACCGGCGCCGATCCGAAGACGAAGTTGTGCTTTTGGACGTCAGATCCGGAAGCCGACCCGTTCACCGAATCGACCTGGCTATCAGCCAATCCCGCGCTCGGTGCATTCCTGAACGCCGATGAAGTGCGGGCACAAGCGGAAACGGCGCGGCGGATGCCGAGTCAGGAGGCGAGCTTTCGCAACCTGATCTTGAATCAACGGATTGATTCGGTATCCGCGTTTGTCTCGCCTGGCGTATGGGCGGAGAACGGTGCAGACCCGACGCCCCTGGATGGTCGCTCGCTCTACGGCGGACTGGACCTCGCATCGGTCAACGATTTGACCGCGTTGGTGTTGGTCGATGACGTGGATGGCTCAACCCATACGTTCGCGTGGATGCCGGAAGAGGGACTCGCCGAGAAGTCGCGGCTTGACAAGGTCGAATACACGCAATGGGCGCGAGAGGGGTTGCTGTTGACGACCCCCGGACGCGCGCAGAACTACGATCATGTCGCGGCGTTCATGCGCCAGTTGTTCAACCGTTGCGACATCAGAGCGATCGCATTCGACCGCGCCTTCATGCGGTTTCTGAAGCCGTGTCTCACGCGCGCCGGATTCACTGATGCAGAACTCGAACGATTCATTGATTTCGGCCAGGGCTTTCTGTCGATGGCGCCAGCGATCCGCGAACTCGAGACGCGGTTGCTGCAAAACAAACTCAAACACGGCAATCACCCGGTATTGCGGATGTGCGCTGCGAACGCGGCCGTAGTGATCGATGACGCCGGCAATCGCAAATTCACGAAACGCAAATCGACCGGCCGGATCGATGCGCTGGTGAGTCTGGCCATGGCGTGTGGCGTCATACCACTGGTCAACGTGGAGCCACCAGTCGACTACAAGATTTTCTTCGTTGGACCAGACGACGGACGCAAAGGAATCTGGTGACCGCCAGCACCGCCATAGAAACGGCAGCGGCACTCGGCATATCTGTGTCGACGCTGCGCCGCTGGGTTGCTGACGGTGCGCCGGTTGCGCGCATGGGACGACGCGGTCGCGCCTGCGCGGCGCTGTACGACGTCCGCGCAGTCCGGGCGTGGCGCAATGCCAATGACACCGAAGCCGCGCTGCTGGCGTTCGCGGGTGAGGTTCCGCAGCTGGTTGCGGCTGCTGTCGAGCACGCATTCAACGAAACGGAGCTCGAATTCGACAAGCGACGCATTGCCGGGGTGTTCGCTGGCGTGTGGTACGTAGTTGCCGCGGCATTGCTGGACCGTCTGCGCCACGACGTTGGCGGCGTTCCTGAATTGAGTTGCATTCCCGCGGCGATCGAGCGCCTTCGTAAAATCGCCAGCAAATGAGCGATTAAATCCCATGTTGGTATCGTCGCTCGAAATCACCGACAGGAAACCGTGATGGATCAACTCGAACGAAGCGCATTGAATCGAGCACAAGCAGCGTTGAGCGTTGCACTGGGCGGCATGCCGGCCGACACCAGCGCGGGCGAGTTTGTGCAGCTTGCCAAGTCCCTGATGATTGCGGGCAGCTCATTCGGCGCGCGAGATGTCGTACCAGCAAATTGCAGCCGGGCGCGCGCGGTGTTGGAAAAGGCTTCGGTTGGCGGTGCCAGTCTGAATTCGCCGGATTGGGGTAACGAGCTGGCGGGCTACGGCAGCCTGGTCGATGGTTTCATCACAGCGCTACGAGGCCTGGGTGCATTCGACAGCATGATTCCCAGCATGCGCCGTGTGCCGCTGCGGACACGCCTTGCAGTGAGTTCGAGTGGCGCCACGGGTTCGTCAGACTCGGATGGCGTGGCGACACCGATCGGCAAGCTGCAGCTCGCAAATCAGTGGCTCGAGCCGCTCCGGGCAACGGCGATCATCGTCTTGACGAACGAGCTGTTGCGCGTTGGCGGAGCCGCGGCCAACGTGTTTCTGGCATCAGAACTGAAGCGCGCGTGCATCGCCACTACCGATCGCACGTTTCTCGCCACGATTACCAGCGGCGCAGCGGTGACGCTATCGACCGGCACGGCTGCGACCAACGTCGTTGCTGACTTGGCGTCGCTGCTCGCACAAATAGACATCGGCGACTCGTCGAAGCTGTTCCTGATCGCGCAGCCGGACGCCGTTGCGCGCCTGGCGCTGCGCATGCAAGCGGCTGGGTATCGGGACATTGGCGTCAACGGTGGTCAACTGGCCGGCATTACCGTCGTGCCGTCTAGCGAAACAGCCGACGTGGTCGTTGGATCGCCGGAGGTGAGCCTGCCGACAGCGATTTTGGCCGACGCCGACGCCATCGTTTTCGACGACGCCACCCTGACGCTCGACGCGACGACACGGACGACAATCGAAATGTCGAGTACGCCTTCGAGCCGCTCGACGGTGACCGGGTCTCCGGAAGTACCGGTCGGATCGACCGCGGTCTCGATGTTCCAAACTGGCGGCGCCGCGTTGAAGGCAACACGCTGGCTTGGTGCTGAGGTGATTCGATCCGGCGTCGCCGTTCTGACGGGAGTGCAGTGGTGATCAGGAAACCAACCGAAAAGCAGGCCGCCGCGATTCTCGAACTCGGGCTCAACGCGATGAAAAGCGACCCCGTTCGCGCACTTGCAATCTGACATCGGACGACTCGCCGAGCTCGTCAGCGAGTTGCAGGCGCGCATTGAGCTGCTGGAGAAAGGTAGGAAGAAACGGTGAACACGCAAGACATTCTCGCCGAAGGGCAGGAGTTGCTGTGCCGACTCGAGGCGACAGAGAGCCGCAGACGGCCGCCGATTGAACCGAAACAGATCGAACCCGTGCGACCGGATTTTCATCACATCCGCAGCGGTGAAACCGAGACGCTTTGGCTCGATCGTGCCGGGCGCAAGATTCACGGCACGGCGAGCACGTCCACGGTGAACTCGCACAACTATGCGTTGTTGGCCAAGGGTTGCTCGATTCTATTGCCGGTTCCGCTTCTCGGATCGCATGAACCGGGCCGTATCGGATGGGTGGTGTATGCGCGAAAGACGCCGACATCGATCTACGTGCAAGCGACGATCGACGACAACGAGATTGGCGACCTTGCATGGTCGTTGGTGATGCGCGGCGAACTCAAAGGCTTCTCGGGTGCCGCAGATCACTCGACGATGCGCCTGCAAGGCCATGTGAACGGCATCAAAATCTATGACGCCTGGCGGCTGAAAGAGGTTTCGCTGTGCGAGCGTGGCGCGAACCCCGATTGCAACGACGTGAGAGTCTGCGCATGAAAGTAAATCCGCTGATCGCTCTGAAAATTCGCTGGTTAGAACGTCAGTATCCGACGAGCGACGTCGTGATTTGCGAATCCAGTACCGAAGACGACGTTGGCGCGATCATTTACCACTATGGCGAGGACGCCGAGAAGTACGGCGAGTTTTCAGCGGTGAAGTTGACGGCATTCACCGTGATCAGCAACGTGCAACAGAGGAGCGCATAACATGCCGGCTGTAGCTGCGGTCCTGCTGACCCATCGCAAAACAGGTGGCGCGCCGGGTCATGCACGGATGTGCGTCGGCGACGTTGGAGAGTGGCCGCTACCTGAATGGCTGTGCGCCTCGGCTCTTGATTTGGTCAAGGGCAACGTTGATTCGTTGAAACAGGGTTTCGAAACGCATAATTGCGTCGTCCGTGAAAATGTCCTGCGGCTTCGCACCCACTTTCGACAAGAGAAGCCGCATCGGACGGGTCTTGTGAAACTCGACATCCATGTCGTTGAGAGCTGCCTCGACACGCTTCGTGATCCGAGGAATGGATGCATTTAGCTTGAGGGAACGCTTACCCAGCTCCTTCGAGTAGCTCTCTTTCACGAGAGACTCGTACACGCTCGGATCAAGAAGATCCTCAATGTCGGCTTCTTCAGGTAAAGGTGCAGAGGAAAAAGCGTCCGCCACGAAGACGATGTTTTGATCGCGAATGAGTTTGGATTTTACCAGTCGTTCCGCTGTGCCCTTCGCATCCTTCTCAGAATCCAAAAGGATCAGGACGTTCAATTTCTCTGACGTCAGAAGCGCAACCATGTAAGAAACCTTCTGCGCGCCCCCAGCCGGGGTAATCGTCAGATCGCTCCTCAGTGCAGTCCGTCCAAGTTCAGCTAGATAGGCGCTCGCTGAACTGATGAGCCAGTAGTCCGTCACCCCTTCCACAACGAGATTGTGGGGGCCAACGAACAGACTCTGCGCGAGGTCATATCCTAGTGCGGCCTGCAGCGGAAACAACGTTCGCGCGTCTCCCGTAGGATCATTGGTCACCGTCGTTCCGTGCGTCTCGTGGATATTCACCGTGCGCACCGCATCGAGGTCGTGAACGGGAACCATGAAAGGAGAATGGGTCGTGTAGACGATCTGGTTCTGGAAATCGTCGACGAAGTGCTTCAGCAGGTCGACTGAGATCTTGCATGAAGGTAAAGACCAGGCTCGTCAAGAAGGAGTATGGCGCCGTCTGCAGCCCCCCCTTGAGTATCCGCCGACAGCGTCATGTAGAAGGCCACAAACCATTGAAGACCACGGCTTCTTTGGTTGAGGTTCACCTCAACGTCATATAAAGCGTTCGGATCAGATACGATGATGTCCAAGAACTGCGCATCAGGGCTAAAGCGAATCTTTAGTTGACGGTCTTTCCACAATCGCCTGATCTCGCGGGTTACATTCGCGCCGGCACGGTTGGCAAGTTGATTCCGAGTTTCCGGGTCTTGCTTTGACGACAGTGCCTGGAGATGTTGTGGATCCAATCCTGCCCAACCTTACACACCTTTTCAAAGCTGAGGTCTGCGTCCGTAAGTTCGGCCAGCTCCTTCGTGCGACCTGCTCTTTTCGCTGGAGGTACGCGGCGACATCGTGATGCCCGTCAAGACTCGGGTACTCGTCGAGATATACGAAAATCGGAAGCTTCGCGAGAACCCACTTCCGCGCACTCTTGTGCAGCTCCTCATCCTTCACAACAGCGTTCGCAAGATTCTCGATGTCAGTGAGGTTCTCTTCTTGCTCTGCGTAAGATCCTGATCCGATGCGGCCAAGGCTTTTCGAATCGACGCTGTTCCATCGACGATTCGCGTTGCCCAATCCCTGACAGATCCAGTTTCCCGCTG
Organism: uncultured Gammaproteobacteria bacterium; assembly: GCA_963812255.1. Lineage (GTDB taxonomy): Bacteria > Pseudomonadota > Gammaproteobacteria > Pseudomonadales > Azotimanducaceae > DATJGR01. The sequence continues at coordinate 10,246 of CAWEUM010000007.1, forward strand.
GGTGGTGCCTGCAAACTCAACCGCAGATTGGCTCAGCTTTTCCTTCTTCGGGTCGTCGTCGGGCATCCCATCGACCAGTGCGCCAAGTGCAGCTACGACCTTCTTCAGCTTTGACGTGACCTCTTTCTCTGCGAGTTCGAGGTCATGTTTGGGTATCCCAATGGATCGAGTTGTTCCGTAGGCTCGCAAAACGTTGATCGTCTCGCTGGCGATTGCGCGGGGCCAGATTTGGGTGAGTTCCTCGCGTTCGGATTCTTCCAGCACCCACTGTGTCCTCAGAACAATCGTTTCGTCGGTGCATTCGCCGAGTGGCTGGTCACGCGGAAAGTCCTTGATCGGACTCAGTCGCTCGAATCCCTCGGCAGGGTTCAAGCTATGCAACGCTCGTAGAAGGTTTGATTTTCCGCTTTCGTTGCGCCCCAACAGCGACGTGATCTGTTCCACTTTGATCAGGCCGCTGTCTCGCACTGACCTGTAGTTGGTTACTTGAAATGAAGTCAGTCTCATGAGGCTGGTCGTCCCCTGCTACTAGATCGAAAGGTCAGCTTCATCATCTGGAACGATTGGATCCGCCCCAGAGAAAACGTGGCACAAACCTGGCACAACATACCGCACGAATCGACGCTTTGGCTAACAGATGAGCCCGCGTAATCCGGGCTCTTACAGGCTGCGGTGTAACCCAAAACCAGCCTGGACCGACCAATGAAGAGGCGGCGAGTTTACGGGACGTCAGTTGTTGGGGCTAGGATTCGAACGCCGACCGATTGACCATGACCGAGGCGTTGGCTACCCTCCCCGCCCTCCCCGCCCGCCGCCCGGGTGGCGAAACTGGTAGACGCGCCAGACTCAAAATCTGGTTGGGGCAACTCAGTGTCGGTTCGATTCCGACCCCGGGCACCAATAGACCGTCCCGCAGCGTCCGCGAACAGCCGCCCTACCCCGAAAAATGACTGTAAAACCCACTGCTAGTTCAGGGTGTCCACCAAACCGTAGGAAGCATCGGGGCCGCCCGAACGAGTTGTTAGGCGTCGCTTGACACACTGCTCTCTTTCCCGTCCTTACCCTCGATTTCGACGATGATTTCGTCAACATACGCCGCGAACTCAGGCATGAAGCCAAACATCGTCTCGCGCCGCCACTCTCGCGCTGCTGCGGACGCTAAATTGACTCGAGGCTGGCGCGCTTTACGTGGTTGCAGTGGTACATCCGCGTCTTTGAGATCGCCGCGGCCGCAGCTGCGTCACTGACCGCGCAAAACAGCGATCGGACACGACTGTCAACCCGGTTGAAAATTGACCCCTCTTGCGCCTGAGTCGCCGAAGTTAATTTGACCCCGCAACCCCACTTCCCGTGCAATCTCCTTGATCGACTTCCCCTGCCGGGCCAGCACTTTGATCTCCACAACCGTCTCCAAGCTGTGCACGGCGTCGCCGAAAGAGACGCCAGCTCACCCACTACAACGGGGTCAATTTTACTTCGGCGAGCGGGGTCAGTTTTACTCCGGCGTCAACAGGTAGGCGCGACCGTCTGCATTTGGCCAAAATCAGCTATCAGGAGGTGTAGTGCGTTCGGGGTGCCTGGGCCGGTTACGCTGCGCAACGCAATTACCGCATGAGGTCCGCGATGGATCTAACTGCGGAGGACAAGCTCCAGATACCGGCACTGGCGGCCACATACTGTCATGCGCTGGATTCCGGGGATGCATCGGCCGTTGTTGGTACGTTTACTGACAGTGGCGTACTCGAAACCGCACGACGATGCGTATTCAGGAAGAGATGCGCTGAAAGCTTTTTTCTTTACGAATGTTGAGCGAGACGACAACGAGCGGCACTTCCCATGCAACCACCTAATCAGTGGAGACATTCAACGGGCAGATCACACGTGCTGTTACTAAGTGATCTTCAAAGGGGGGACAGCGTAAAGGCAACCGGAATCTAAGAAGACCGCTTGGTAAGAGTTGACGGAGCATGGAAGTTTGAGCGACGCAAAATCATTCCGGACTAATTCAGAGCACCTCCTCTGTTTGGGTCGGGAGCAGACATCGCATTGTGCAATCACGCGAGCTTGTCTATGGCCACAGCCGGACAATGCGGCGAACGAAGGCGTTGATCTACCGGCAGAAAGTGAAGCTAGATGCTAGGGTTTGAAAATGGCGAACGACCCATCGAGATACCAACGCTGACCACGCAGCGGCTCAGGTTGGAGCCGATATCGATGGTGCACTCGAAGGGTATGTTTGACCTTTGGTCGGACGCTGAGGTGTGCCGGTACTCGGGACCCGTCACCGATTACGACGGGAACTCGATTGCGATGCCCGCAGCAACTAAAGCTGACAGCGACCTGATCATTGATTTCTGGCGTAGGGCGGCAAACCATGGTTGGGGCTTTCGGTGGGCGATGGTGATGGCTGGTCCTGGTGAGTTCACGGGCACCATCGGGTTCAACTCGCTTGGCGAATGCTCCGAGATCGCGTTCCACCTGCTGCCACGTCATTGGGGGAAGGGTTTAATGACCGAGGCTTCGAATGCCGCTATCCAATGGCGACGTAGTCTTGGCGTATCTGAAATCGACGCGTTTATCGAGCCTGAAAATTCTCCTTCAATAGCGCTCGCTGAGCGGCTTGGTCTGAAACCTACCAACGAATTTACCAGAGGCGCACAAAGATACCGAATGGCTGTTTAGGGTTGCGGATTCAACCGGTTTCTTGCACTACACGAACTCGCTCTCGGGCCGCTTTCTGACGGTTTCCTGATGGCGCATCCCAATCTACTCTCCTTTCTTCCACACAGGAGGGGACGCGATGATTTGGGACGCGATTGGGGCAGTCAGTGAGGGCCGTTCGGATCGATCAACAAAAGAAGCATATCTGCAGGAGAAGGCGAGATGCTGCGGACAAAGACACCGACCAACGAAGATTGGCATCAGATCAATCGACTTGCTTCAAATGAAGTCCAAGAAGCGGATCACTCCCCATACGAAGCGCACTGGACACGACGGAGACGAGAATTCGACGGCGAGAAATACGACTCCGTCGTGATGCGCGGTGACCAAGTGGTCGCCTTCTGCAGGCTTGAGGTCGACCCTTCACATGAAGGGTTTCGCGCCTTTGTAGTCATGGACTGGTCGTCTGGGGACAATGAGGTCCAGGATGCCGCAGCGACCGAATTGGGGGCTCTAATCACACAATCGCGGTCATCAACAGTATGGATGCGAGAGCTTGAGGATGACCGCAAGCTACTCGAATTCATGACTCATCACGGTTTCCACGTCGAAAAGCGGTACGAACTGGACGGAGCCCGATTCGTCAATCTGGTGAGGTCAGCGACATGACAAAAGGTGCGATTATCGAATCCGTCCAACGTCATCTCGTGGAGAAATGATGACCACCGTCTATGACGATCACGTTGATTTCTACGTCGGGTTTGTCGACCAAGTGAGCACCAGAGACGAGCATCGCATCGGCATCGACGCCATGCTCGCTGAGGTCGGCCCACTCGATGGACTTCACGTGTGTGATCTAGCGTGTGGCGAGGGTTTTCTCTCGCGAATTCTGGCGCAGCGAGGTGCGAACGTTTCTGGATACGACAGCTCGGCTAAGCTGCTCGAGATCGCTCGCGAACGCTCTGACGCAGCCATCTGCTTCGAGGTGAGCGACGCCCAGACGTTGGCAACAGTAGAGAGTGGAACGTTCGACATTGTGATCTGCCACATGGCGGTCATGGACATGCCAAACATTGACGCGTTGTTTGCAACCGTTAGACGGGTTCTGAAACAGCGCGGACGATTTTGCCTGACTGTTCTACATCCGTGTTTTGAAACGCCGTTCGACGCAACAACGGGAACCATTGCTGAGCGAGACGAGCGCGGCAACTTCGTCGCTTGCAGGGTCATGCGGTACCGGAACGAAGGATTTTGGCAATCCGGGGGCAAAGGCGTTCGAGGTCACGTGGGTGCATACCATCGAATGCTGTCGACTTACCTCAACAGTCTGATAGCCGCGGGACACCGAATCACGAAACTCCTCGAACCGATGATTGCCATCGGCGACTACCAAGACATCGGCGACCAATGGGCGATGAACATCCCCCGTAGATTGACCATCTGCAGCACCGTATAGGCGGCAGCCCTTCGCCGACACCGGACACGTCGGCGCGGCCACACCACTTGCCCGCAAAACGGCTTCACGCGCCTTTCTCCTGCCACGGTCCCAGATGGGACCCGCTCTCGCGCACTGCAGGGTCGTGGGGTCCGACCTGATAGGCATCGATCGGTCGCTCGGCCCCCTTTGCCTTTTCATCGCCCCACCTCGATCCTTCACGAAGTGGGCGGCTGCCTTCCTCGATGCACTGCACACGTCGTCATCGTGGGGCGGGCATACAACGATCGAACCTTTCGCTGCGACGTCATCGCCAAAGCAGGTGGTCTGTTTGCGTGGGCGGAGTCCCATGCCGAGAACGTATGGCGCGTCAGGCATTGCCGCACTCCGTGGAGCGGATTGCAGCAAGAATGCGCGGTCGTACGATCCGCCACAGTTCGTCGCGGTACTCCGGCCATACGTTTTGGATTTCTTCAACAGAGGCATCGCTGAGATCGAATGTCGATCCTGCCGTGGCATCGTTCGCGATGTTGAAATGACCACGCTCAACGAACGACGAGAAGGAACTCAGGTGTCGTGGACAGGTGACTGGCGTTGCGGCTCAGGACACCCGCTCTATTGGGAGAATCACGAAGTGCGGTTCTGCATGTGAGCCTGACAGACGACGAAGGCTCATTCCTGCAGCAGATACGCACGCTGGATCCTGAGGCACGAGAGGTCGTCACCGCGATCGCCGAAGCGTTCGCACGGCGATCACGACGCCTCGCTGGCTGCTCGACTTGCCGAGCTACGGCGTAGTCACTTCAGTAGTCAGGACGAGTGGCTGCGCTCGAAATCGGGGGGCGGGGGCACCATCCACCTGAATCGTCGCGCACTGGGACCCCTTTCGAGTTTCACAACCCGTCCTTTGCATTTCGGTCGGCGCAATAGCGTCGCTTCCTCTCCCCTTCATTGTCCCGCGCTGCGTGGGACAGGCGGATCGCTCGCGCGGTGGCGCGGGCCATCGATGCGCAATTGGGACTGGTTATGCCGTTGCAGGCATTGGTGATTCATGCGCAGAAAGGGTGAACTCGAGAATGGACGCGGGACACCCTCAACCGGCCATCGTCAGGCCGCCGGAAACACTCAGCACCTGCCCGGTGATAAATGCCGCGTCGTCGCTGGCGAGAAAGCATACGGCGCCGGCCAGATCGGTCGGCTGTCCCAGGCGGCCGAACGGGATTGCCCGGGTCAGCGCCGTTCGCAATCGGTCGCCACTCTCGCCGTCGCCGGCGAAATCGCGGAACAGTGCTGTGTCGGTCGGACCAGGGCACACCACGTTGACGTTGATCTGCTGTCGGGCCATCTCGCGCGCGATGGTTTTTGAAAACGCGATGATGCCGCCCTTGCAGGCCGAATAGACCGACTCGCCAGATGATCCGACACGGCCCGCATCGGACGCGATATTGACGATGCGTCCGCGACCCCGCGCGCTCATGCGCTTCAATACGGAGTGGTGCAGATTGAGCGGACCCGTAAGGTTGATGGCAATGATCTTTTGCCACAGATCAGGATCCGAATCGACGAAGCGCCCAGCGCTGTCCCACCCGGCGTTGTTGATGAGCACGTCCACGTCTCCCAAATCAGCTTCAACCTGCACCGCTGCGGCCTCAACCTGTGCCGCATCGGTGATGTCCACCGCGTAGGCGCGGGCATTGCCACCGTCGCTGCGAAGCTTTGCCGCCAGCGCATCCGCGACAGGCCCGTTGATATCGAAGATTGCGATGCGGGATCCCTCCGCCGCGAAGCGTTGGCAGATTGCGGCGCCGATACCGCCGGCGCCACCCGTCACGATGACGACCTTATCGCTGAGCCCTTGCATGATCACTCCATGCGTTGTTCCGAGGTGTCCGATGCTGCGCCGAATTGAGAAATTCTCAAGCGCTCGCAATCGGCAGATCAATCGCCGACACTCCGACTCGGGGGAGAGTCTAGCCACGATGCTGCATCGCGACCGACGTTTAACATTTCACTGACACGCGGTAGGTCGCTGCGTCATGTCTTTAACCAATCGGAGGCCATCATGAACACGCAAACGCTCATCTACACCGATGCCGGTGTGACGCTTAAGGGCTTTCTCGCCTACGACGATGCCGTTGAGGGGAAGCGCCCCGGGGTGCTCGTCATGCCGGAGGCGTTCGGACTTGGCAAGAACGTGAAGGAGCGAGCGCGGCGACTGGCCGAACTCGGCTATGTTGCGTTGGGTGGCGATCCATTCGGCGATGGCCGTGAATTCACGAATCTGCAGGATGCAATGAAGGTTGCCGGTGCGCTGATGGCGGATCCGCAGAAGTTCCGCGCCCGCGCACGGGCCGGGCTCGACAAACTGGCTTCCCTGCCGCAGGTCGATGCGTCGCGGCTCGCCGCAATCGGCTATTGCATGGGTGGCACTTTTTCTCTGGAACTGGCGCGCGACGGCGCGCCATTGCGTGGCGTGGTGTCATTCCACGGCGGGCTGCAGACGCAACGTCCTGCGGCGGCCGGACAGGTGAAAGCCAAGGTGCTGGTATGTCACGGCGCCGAAGATCCATTGATTCCGGCCGCGCACGTGGCGGGATTTATCGAGGAGATGACTAAGGCGGGCGCCGATTGGGAGCTGATCAGCTACGGCAATACGGTGCACAGCTTCACGAACCCGGATGCCGACGGCACGATGATGCCGGGCATCAAATTCAATGCGCAATCCGATGCGCGTTCGTGGTTGGCCATGCAGAACTTCTTCGAGGAAGTCTTCTCGCATTAATCGATAGGGCCGGCCCCCGACGCGATTCTATGATCAGCTGCTCGTCAACGGGGCCCGGGTGATCACCACCGGGGAGCTGATGCCCAACATGCCCGTGACCACTTCCCGATGGATCAGCGCCCACTGATCATCGGGTAGCAATCCGGCCAGCAACAGCGGGCGGCAACCGCCGACCCACCTCGGCTGGATGCGGTGCACCAGCCGCCACAGGCCGCTGACGATTACTGTGAGGGGGTGCGTCCCTTCCGTCCGCCCGGCGTGACAGAGGAGTTCGCCAGTTTGCAGCGCCCGATGCGCTTGCGCGAGGAATTGCTGGATATCCGCAGCGCTCAGTAAATCCAGGACGTAGGTGCTCACCACGCGGTCGAAGGGACCGCCGCAACCTGTCAAATTGAAACCGCCGTCGCTCAGATGAATTGTGCAACGATCGCCGAATGCAGCGATGCAGATGTTGCGATAGCAGTCGGGTCGCCAGGTGAACTGCCGCACCCAAACTCGAGCACGTTGTTTGCATCCGCAAAATTACCCAGGTGGCATAGCAATTCGAGGGCGGCATTTTCGAGAACTCTGGCATTCAGTCCGCGAAATCTGGACAAGCACTCTCAACTCGCGCAAGGAGCGCAGGCCACGCCGTTTCCGCGGCGGCACCATCCATAAAGTCGAGTGCCTGCTGCGCCACATTGGAGCTGATGTCAGATGCGATCTCCGTGACCGCCGCGCCACCGGATAACGCCCGGACCTGTATGCTGCATGCAGATTCCAGGACGTGCAGCCGCACGTAGGCATCTGCAATATTTTTACCCACAGTCAAGGTGCCATGGTTGCGCAGTAACATGTTTCCATGATCACCCAGGTCCGAGATAAGCGCCCCTTGCTCGGCACTGTCATCCCCGACACCGGCATAGTCGTGATATCCCAGATCACTGCAGACAAACAGCGACGTCTGCGACAAGGGACGCAGCCCTGCCGCCTGTGCGGATACGGCTACACCATCGATCGTGTGGACGTGCAGCACACAATTGACTTCCGGTCGTGCGCGATGAATCGCGCCATAGATCGGGAAACCGAGCTCGTCTATGGGGCCAGAACCTTCGACAATGGTCCCGTCTAGATCGGTCTTGACCAGTGAGGATGCGGTGACCTGCCCGCACATTTTGCCGTAGGGTGTCACCAGCAGCCGATCGGCCTCTCCGGGCACTCGCGCGGTCAGCATCGTGAAGATCATGTCGTCCCAGGAGGTCACGCCTCTGTTCTTCTTCATTCAAAGCCATAATCAATCCCTCCACCAAGTTGGCGAAGGCTAACGTAAATTCTCAGATCGGCGAAGGACTGCTATGGGCCAGAAGGAGAAATTCGACAGACCAGACTGTTGGCTATGCTCTCGCCTGCCTGATCTGATCAATGTAAGAATCTGGAAGACCCAATCTGTTCGCGACCTTCAACAACGATTCCGCATAATCTTTGTTGGTCCCGGTGACTTTGGCGCTGGGCAAGTTGTAGCAAGTCGCCTCGACTTGCGTGCCGTCCATGAGTTCGACAGTTACAGGTTCGGGCAGGTAGTCTGCGACGCTATCCTCTGCATACAATTCTGATGCCTCATTGGGAGCGATATCCATCATGGCTCCGTAGGCGCGGCCATTTGGAAGGCGTACCAATGTCGCCCGCTCACCGATGTGCAGTCCGTAGCCGTTTACGAAGCCGACACTTATGTCAGCAGGCTTAATCCCCTTCGTCGCAAGCAGTCTCTCGTCCATAAAGAGGCCATAGAAGAACACTCTCATTACGTAAGCCCCATGAGCGGGTCGAAATTCCGGATTCTCATTCCAACCCTCTTGCGAGAGGCCCCTTCGGGTCGAAAGCGGTCGTTAGCGCAGCAGCGTGGAAGCGTCAGCTATCGGCCGTGGCCGTGTGAAAACTATTTCGCGATTTCGATTCGACCGAAGACCGCGCACGAGAGTTGAATTGTTGGGAGATTGGGTTGGTTGGATCCGCTTCGAGGGGACTCTCGCGCGTGTTTTGTTTTGGGCTTGAGCGTTTTCACACAGCCTCGGCCAAAAGCAGTCTCTTGGGATACGACACATCCAAACGATTCCTCTTGACGGCCCAAGTCGGGAGGGACATTAGCGCAGCAAGCGTTGGCGTTTAGAACACTCAACATTGTTCACATTTTAGCGGACTTTTTTGAGACTGCACATCCCTCAGGTCGCCGCCTACTGTGAGCATCAATCCTCGCAAGCAACCCAAGGGGGTGTGCATGACAGCGGAGTTCAACTTCGACACCAACGAAGTATTGACAGAATGGTTAACCACGGTGCTGACGGAAAACGGCTATCTCGATGATGGTGAGATCACTCATGCTGACCAACAGAGGGCCGCTCTTGGACAAGGTTCGGCTGCGACCTTTTATCACCTTAGTCTTCGATACTCCGCTAGCAGTCGCGGCGACAAACCCGAATCCATGCTTCTCAAGGTCGCGAAGCCTGGCGAAACTGAGAGCTTCGAGCCAACCCTTGAGATTTACGCGGCATACCAGTTGATCCCGCAAGCCAAGCGCTACGATCTCATCCAGAAGGAGCCTGCGTTTTACGAAACGGTTCGGAAGAATAGATATCCTCTTCCGTTGATCGAGTGCTACGGAAGCGCCATTGATCAGGGCGGGCATCAGAACTGTCTCTTGCTACAGGATATGTCAGCGAATTGGTGCGAACCGTTGTTCCCCCTTCCACCTTCAGAGAAGGCCTGCACAAACACCGTTGAGGCGCTCGCCCAGATCCACGCCCACTGGTGGGACAGCGATCATTTCGATGGAGACGAACTCCCTCGCGTATCCGACGCAGTGATTGATGAGGCAATTTCCATCTACCGATCGACGTTCGACGAGTTCGCCAGAAATATGGGTGATCGCCTATCGCTCTCAAGGCGAGACATCTACTTGCGAGCCCTCGATGCTCTCCCTCGGCTTCTGAAGTACCGGTTCCACCAGTCCGACGTGACCCTTGTACATGGGGATGCGCACCACTGGAACGTGTTCGTTCACAACGAGACCGAAGAAACAGTTCTCTACGACTGGCAAACGTGGCATGTCGACTGCGGTGCTCACGACCTCGGTTATCTGATAAGCCTTGGCTGGTTTTCAGAACGCAGACATCGTCTCGAGCAACACATGTTACGCGTGTATCAGAGGCACCTCGCGCTCCAGAACGTCACCTTTGAATTCGCCCGCCTGGAAGCCAACTACCGCCTTTCAATCGTGCGGCATCTTTTCACTCCCATTTTGCTCTCGCGTCTGCTGCATCCCGCAGTTTGGTGGCCGCAGATTGACCGAATCTTCTCGTCGTTCGAGGACTGGCAGTGCGCCGATCTAGTTTGACTCACGGTCGCGTGTACTACGAGGCGGTGAAACTGGATGCGCATCCCGACGCAGTGCGATACATAGACGACTTCTTGCGCAGGCGACCTGACGATTCCCTGATGGCGCGTTCCGCTCTACCCTCTCTTCATCCACACAGGAGGGGATGCGATGAATTGGGATGCGATTGGGGCGGTGGGAGAAATGATCGGTGCGCTGGCTGTGGTCGTCACGTTGGCGTACCTGGCCATTCAGGTGCGACATGCCCAGGGCGAGGCTGCGCGGGGCGTGAGCTTGAACAGGACCGACGCGGCACGCGAATTCAATCTGTCGGTGGCCTTGGATGAACGCTTCGCAAAGATCAATGCGAAGGCGAACGAAAACTTGGGCAGCCAGGCGAATCCAACCGTGAACGCGCTCATGGAACGAGCGGGACTCACGTTTGAGGAAGCAACATCCTTCGCGGGGGTTCAGCTCGCACGGTGGCAGATGCAGACACAGATCTTCAACAACGTTGAGGAGCTTTCGAAAGGCCAGCGAATCGAATTCGATAATCTCGTTCGCCGAAGCTATGACGGTAGCCTTCCTGCTTCGCAGCTATGGTACTCACACGCCAAACGGGCACTCAATCCAGAGCTGGTCGAATACATCGATGATCTGATGGTTCAATCGCGCTGATCGTCTGGGCGCTGTCGCAATAGCGGCAAGGATTGCGAATCATTCGAGACGTCGTGGAAGGTGTTGTCGATGAAAAAAATGGACCCTCTGGAAGCACAGCTAATGCGGTTTGCTGCGATGGTCGATGAGGATCTCGAGGCGCTCGGCAGAGCGCTTTGCGATGACCTGCACTACGCTCACTCGAATGGTAGCGTGCAGACTAAGACCGATTTACTGGATAGCGTTCGAACGAGGAGAATCAGATGGATCGATGTGGGTAGATTCGAGTCGAGATCTCGAATTGTTGGAGAAGTCGCAACCATCACCGGTCGCATAGAAGTAACGTTCATGTTCAACGACGACGAGGTTCGGCTCAACAACAGATTTCTGGAGGTAGCTCGTCTGGAACACGGGCAGTGGAGATTGATGGCCTGGCAAACGGCAAGAATCGCGGAGTAGTGGCGCAATCCACCAGCGCTGTAGCTTTAGTGGGATTGACCTTTTCCCCCACCATGCTCGAAGGGGCGCTGTCGTTGACCAGCGCGTTCTATGAGTCGCTGCGCGACTGACCGGCTGATGCGGCTGGGGGACCCTCTGGTGTGATTGGAGCGTATTCGCAGGATCACCGGAGCCGTTGGCGCTGGTGTCAACTGCGACCGGTCTGACTACCTCGGCATCGCCCGATGGAGAATCTCGTCGCAGAGCTCGGCCACCGACCGGCCGGAGTCGAGACGAATGATCGGACAATCGAGCCGAGGCATCCAGCGCTCGTGGCGATGAAGGCTGCGCACCGGCGCCGCGGCGCGATCATAGCTGCGCGCCCAGTCCATGAACGCGAGATGCTGCTCACGCATGTCCCCACCCGCGAGTATCCGGTCGCCGTAGCGTTGCCGCTCGCGCCGGGCGATGCGTTCCATGCGAATTGCCGGGTCGAGTTGCAGAAAGACGGCAAGCATGAATTGCTCGCGGGTCGCCCCAACTACAGATGGATCCGGAGAGCACCCAATTCGACACGTCTTCGACGTCGCGCCGAATCATCGCCACACGTTCCTCGGGAACGCGCTTTCGCGCGTACGGCGGATCGCTCTGCAGCCAGTAGTAGCAATCCGCATCGAGGTGCCTCCCGCCGATTCGCTCGGCCAGGCACCGGCCCAGCGTCGTCGTGCCCGATCCGGATGCTCCGAAAATATGGACGCGATAGGCCATCGCTCTTGGCGACACCGACATCCACCGATTCGAGCACGCCGGTACCCACGACGCTATCGGCATCCTTCGCTACCGAGGATAGGGAGCATGACCCATCTGTTGGTGAACCTGGCTGAGCATCACGCGACTACCCAGCGAAGCGGAAGTTGCTATTGAATGCGTCTGAGATGTGGAATCGCGCGAACGGTTGGCGGGTGTCGTGGCCGCACGCGCGCACGCGCGGTGGTTGATCCGGAAGTCGCCGATCTTCGAAACGAGTCCGCTTGTCCCGGCAGTCGCGGAGTTTCAGTACACCGTTGCCATATTGCTGCGCGCTCAATTCCGGCGGCGCCCGTTGTCGTGCGACGTGTTCCAAGATTCTCTGAATGATGTCCGGACGGGTGACATCCGCGATGACCCGCAACCTACCGCCGCGTCAGAACAGTCCCGGATACTGCCCGCCATCGAGCAGCATGTTCTGCCCCGTGACGAACCCGCAGGGCGCACTGCACAGGAAGGCAGCGTATGCACCGAACTCCGCCGCCCGACCGAAACGCCGCGCGGGGATGTCTTTCTTCGCTGCCTCCTGAAACGCATCGACGGTCATGCCACGCGCCTTGGCAAAACGCTCGTGGTTCGCCATCAGCCGGTCGGTGTCGAATTGTCCCGGCAGCAGGTTGTTGATCGTCACGTTGTGGCGCGCCACCTCTCGGGCAACGCCACCCACGTAACCCGTGAGCCCTGCACGCGCGCCGTTCGATAGGCTGAGCAGTGCGACCGGCGCCTTCACCATGTGGCTCGTCACGTTGACGATGCGTCCGAACTGCCGCTCCGTCATCCCAGGTAACGCCGCGTTGATCAATTCGATCGCCGCCAGCATGTTGGACTCGAGCGCGGCACGCCACGCCTCGCGCGTAAGTGCACGAAAGTCACCGACCGGCGGCCCGCCTGAGTTGTTGACGAGGATGTCGGTCTCACCGCACAACGGGAGCAGACGCGCGCGATCGCCGGGATTCGGCAGGTCGACCGAGACATGGTCGACCGCGTTACCGCTCTGCGCCGCGATCTCCGCCGCCGCGGCCTCGAGCTTGGCGTTGTCGCGCGCTACGATGGTCACGCGCACGCCCTCCGCGGATAGCGCCGCGGCGATGGCTTTGCCGAGCCCCGAGCTGCCGCCACACACGATGGCCTTACGGCCTGCTATGCCCAGATCCATATCGACCTCGCTTATTTCGGTTCGGTCAGTCGAGCTGACCCTTGTGTCCCCAGAGACTCGTCGCGTGGTACGTCACCGGCCGCCACGTCGCATCGTCGATCTCGACGCCGCCGTAGCCATACTCAATGTCGAAGCCGGATGGCGTACGCATGTAGAAGCTGGTCATCCGGTCGTTGGTGTGCTTGCCGAGCGACGATGAGATTGCCACGCCCGCGTCGCGGGCGCGATCGAGACCGTAGCCGACGTCGTCGAGCGAGGCGACCTGCAGCATGATGTGGTTGAGTCGCTTCGGGCTCGGCACCGGCGCCAGCGCCAAGGTGTGATGCCGCGGATTGCAGTGCAGGAACGTCAACGTGAGCTGCCGACCCGGCGGGCCGAGCACGATGTGGTCGGAGAGACGCAAGCCGAGGCCGTCGACGTAAAACGCCTCGGCCGGCTGCAAGTCGGCGACCGCGAGCACCATGTGACCGAGCCCCTGTTCGCCGGTGACGAATCCCGACACACCGCGCGGCGAAGCGAACGCGTCTTTGGTGCTTCGATCGCCGAGGTAGAGCTCGATGCGCAGCCCGAACGGATCTCGGCAGCTGACCAGCTGCGTCACGCCACGCGCGGCCGCTTCGGCCTCGGTCGCGTCGTCGATCGCGACGCCCTGCCCTTCGAGGCGCCCGCGCAGCGCCGCGAGCTCGTCGGTGGAGCCGACCTCGAAGCCGGCGCAGCGGACGTCGTCTTCGCCCGTCTCGACGATGCGAATGCGCCAGCGGGCGTCGTCGTAGCGCAGCTGCAGCGCATCGCCCGCGTCGTCGGCACCGACGCCGAGCACGTTCTGCGCGTACGTCCGCCACTCGCCAAGACTGGACACACCTAGTTCCAAGTATCCAAGCGCCTTCACGGATTCGTTGGCCATCGTCGGTCGCTCCTGTCTCGAATCGATCAATACATCGTGCCCGGCGGAACGCTGCCGCCGAAGCTGTGCAGACCCCACGCAAGATACGCGGAGTCTGGCACGTTGCAGATGTGGGTAATGCCGGTCTGCAAGTCGCGCCACCACCGTTCGAGGTCACTCGATTCCTGAACGCCCGCCGACCCCGCCAGTCGCGCGAGCGGTGCGATCGACTCGAAGACGCGATCCGTCGCGCGGACCTGGTTGCGGCGGAAGGCCAGCGCCTGATCGTGCGTGATCCGGTTGCCAGCGGAGGCGTGGTCATGGAGCTCGGACACCATGCACCTGAAGTGGCACTTGCTCGCGGCGAGGTCGGCTTCGGCCACGGCGAGGGCGCCGAGGTACGTGGGATCCGTCTTCGCGACACTGCCGGACACCGATACGCGACCGGCCATGTACTCGCGCTGCCGTCGAAGGGTCCCCTCGGCGATGCCTAGCGTGCCCGCCGCAATCGCTGACGAGAACACGATGCCGAAACGCATCGCATAGAGCGGATTGCCCGGCCGTCGCTCCTCGGCGTACACGCCTTCGGTAACCTTCTTCGCTTCGCTCACGCGGTAGCCGGGCACGAACACGTCCCGCATGCGGACGTTCTTGCTGCCCGTGCCTTTCAAACCCATTACGTTCCAGCTGTCGCCGACGATCTCGTAGTCGCCCCGGGGCAGCACGAAATGACGCACGTCCGGTGGTCCGGGCGGCAGCTGTCCAGCGGCATCCGTCACGATGCCGCCGAGGATTACCCAACGACAGAAATCCGTGCCGGTCGAATACGGCCATTCGCCGGACAGCAGAAAGCCACCGTCGACCGGCTTCGCGCGGCCGAACGGTGCGTACGGCGAAGCGGTCCAAGTGTCGGGATCGTCGCCGAAGATCTCCTGCTGAAGCTTCGGATCCATGAACGAGATCTCCCACGGATGCACTCCGACGACGCCCGCAATCCACCCCGCCGACGGCTGTTCGGCGCCGACCGCCATCACCCAGTCGAGGAACTCGTTGGGGTGTGCCTCGTAGCCGCCGAGGTCCTTCGCTTGCAGCAGCCGCGTGCCGCCCGAGTCTTTCAGAACCTTGACCGTCCGGTCCGTGAGGTTCCCGCGCCGATCGCCTTCGAGCGCGTCTTCGCGCAGCGCTTCGGCGGACGCGTGAATGTGGCAAATCGATGAATGCATGTGTCCCCTCCAAGTGTCATCGAGCGAGCATGCTACGATGTGTCCTCAATTCGGCAAAACCGGATTTTGGTATTCTTAGAATCGATTTTTACGATGGATAGTTCGCCGTGGCGCGACGTCGAGCCAAGGTTCATCTGCGCAGCGTCAATCTCAATCTGCTGCCCATTCTCGAAGCGCTGCTGTCGACTCGCAGCGTCACGGCTGCCGGCGAGAAGCTGCATATGAGCCAGTCCGCAGTCAGCGACGGTCTGGCGCGATTGCGCGTGCAGTTTCGCGATGATCTGCTCGTGCGGAAGAACCGCGAGATGGTGCTGACGCCACTCGCGCGCGACCTCATCGCGCCGCTCCAGAACGTGCTCGCCGGCGCCGAGGCGCTAGTCGGCCACCGCTCGTTCGTGCCCGCTGAGCTCGAACGCGAATTCGTCGTGGCGACCGCGGACCCGGTAGTCATGGCACTCGCAGCGGGCGTTTACCGCGAGATCCACACGCAGGCACCCCGCGTGAGCGTCCGATTCGTCGGACTCATGGACCGCGATTACGAACGCTTGCGCGCGATGGAGCTGGATCTGGTGATCGTGCCGCGTGGCTATCTCAAGCGCGAGCACCTGATCGAGCAGCCGATCTACCAGGAGCCGTTCGTGTGCATCGCGCGCCGCGATCATCCGGCCATCCGCAAACGGCTGGGCCGAAAGCTCTATTCGAGACTGCCGCACGTTTCGTATCGGGCCGACCGGCAGTCCACCGTATCGATGGAGGAACGCTTGCTCGGCCTCGAGCAGCAGGACGTGATCAAGGTGCCGAGCTTTTCGCTGCTGCCGCTCATCGTCGAGCAGACCGATGCGATCGCGCTCGTGCAAAAACGTGTAGCCGAGCGCTTTGCCGCAACGGCGAACATCGCGCTCTACCAACCGCCGGTGCCGATTCCGCCGCTCGAGGTCTGCCTGTATTGGTCGCACGCCCACGAACGGGACGCCGCGCACGAGTGGTTCAGAAACCAACTGCGGGGCGTCGCCTGGAGTCTGTGACGACTCGACCAGCGAAAGCTAGCGGACCCAGATGGGACCCGTCGCTCTCAAAAGCGGTGTGGCGGGGTCGCCGTCCACCTAAATCTCCGCGACCTGGGACCCCTTTCGAGATTCAAAGCCCCTCCTTTGCCTTTGTAGCGCCGCTTGCGCTCCCGCTCTCTGTCCCGTGGGACATCGCGCCAGTGTGCCCGTGTCCCGTGGGGACATATTCAGTCAGTCGTTCCACATTCCAGTGCCCGCCGCGGCGCCGACATTTCCGTCTGGATTGTTTGTCTGGTGCCAACTGATCGTTCCGGTCTTGCCCTTGTTTCGTCCCGCAGTTCCTCGAAGTGCGCCCCAACAGTCGGCAGCGCCAGCTTTCATGTCTGCAATACAACTGAATGCGATCGAAGACTGCTCGTTAGCACCCTCGGTGAGGGTACAAACACCTTCATCGGTGAACTGGCTACCTACCGGTGCACTCCAACCGGCGCACTTGGTTTTAGAGGTGGCCTTCTGCCCCGAGGAGTAAACCACCTGGGACTCGCCCTCATTGAACCCCGCACCGATGTTGGTTCCGGTACCTGTCGCAATGCTGATGGAATTGAGAGTGTGGGACGTCGATTTAAACGTGAAGGTCTCTGCATTGGCCATACCTGCGGCGGCGCAAAGCAGAAACGCGGTCGTGAACGCTAGTTTCATGATTCCCCTCGATACAGTTCGCGACACGGAATTGCGCCGCTGCGGCATACTGTTCCCTGACTGCTTCAGGATGCAAGCCAGGTCCACTTTGGGTCGAGACTGTGTGAAAACTCTCAAGCCCAAACAAAACGCGCGAGAGAGTCCCCTCGAAGCGGATTCAACCAACCCAATCTCCCAACAACTCAACTCTCGTGCGCGGTTTTCGGTCGAATCGAAATCGCGAAATCGTTTTCACACAGCCTCGGTCGAATCTGGACACTCGGTCTCTTGCACTACATGAGCTCGCCCTCGGGTCGTGTTCTGACCGTTTCCTGATGGCGCGTCCCAATCAAATCTCCGTTCTTCCACACAAGAGGGGATGCGATTAACTGGGATGCGATTGGGGCGATCAGCGAAGGGCTTGGATCAATCGCGGTGATTGTGACGTTGGGTTAACAGGCGGTTCAGATCAACATACCCGACAGGAAATGCGGCGTACGATCATGCAAGGTCTGTGTAGCTTCATCGATATGCGGACAAAATGTTGGCGCTGAAATGAGAGACTTCGATCTGCTGCAGGGTGTCTGCAGAGGGAGCGAAGTGAATGGGCAAACGCGAGCATCGACGATTTACGGCAGAGCAGAAGCTACAGATTTTGCGCGAATCGGAACAGCCTGGGGTGACGGTGAGCGAGGTGTGTCGGCGTAACGGGTTAGCGCCGTCGGTGTTTTATCGGTGGCGAGCCGTGGCGCAGAATGGTTCGGCCAGTGTGCTGAAGCAGGACCCGAAGCGCCTGCCGGGAAAAAAATGATCTGGAGGCACGGCGCGAAGCGGAGCTCGTGCGCCTACGGGCGGTGATCGCGGAGATCACCGCGGAGAACCTGGAACTGAAAAAAAAGATTTGAAGTTGGACGATCTATCTCGAGTTCCGGCACAGAGACGGCGCGTCGACAGCAGCAACCGCAGGGGCCCGGGAAACGCGCCGTCCCGGTAGCTGAAGCGCATCCCGAGATAGTCGCCAACGATTCGATATACGCAACAAACTCGGGGTCTTCGCCGCGTAGCAGCTGCGGCGGCCGGACACGGAAATCTTCGCGCTGGCACCACTCGCGCATGTAGTCATCCCACGACGACCAGCGGCGCTGCTGCTTCGACGACATTTTCGTTTCGAACAATAACGGGTATACGCGCTCGAACAGCGATACCAGCATGGTGAAGATGATCAACATCCGCTCACGCTGTTCCTCCGACAGCGCCTGCGTTTCATCCAGCGAAAACAGGCGCAGATCGGGATTGTCGAGCGCCACCTTCAGAAAGCCCTGGTAGTTGTCCGACGGGAGTTGATAGACCTCTTCTTCTTCGTGTCGCGCTCCTTCTTCTATTCATAGAGGAACACGGCGATGGCGAGCGGCAGGCCGACGGTCGTCACGATGTAGCTGAGCAGTTCTCACGTCGCGATGCTCATGCGTGCGCCCGGAACGTTCAGCTGCGCGCCGAGGCGTTGAGCCCGCCATCGGGAAATATGATTTCCCCCGTTACGAAGCTCGACTCATCACACGCGAGATACAGGCAGGCATTCGCGATATCCACAGGTTCACCGAGACGGCGCAACGGCGTTTCCTTCACCCGGGCATCCACCCACGGCTGATGCGTGAGCACGGCACCCGACATCGATGTCTTGATATAGCCTGGCCCCACCGCGTTGACGCGGATGCGATGCCGCGCCAGTTCCAGCGCGAGGCATTTGGTGAGCATCCACACGCCTGCCTTGGATACGCAGTAGTCGGCCGATCCCATCAATGCGGTCGCCGCCGCCACCGACGCGATATTGACGATGGTGCCGCCGTCGCCCTGCTGCACCATCTGCCGCGCCACAGCACGGTTGGTGAGCATCACACCGGTGAGATTCACATCCAGCAGCCGGCGCCAGCTGTCGAGTGATTTGTCGAGCAGCAGCATATCGTCGCGATCGAGGCGATCGGCGCCGCGCTGCGCCTCGATTTCCCGGCTGACATAGTTGGCGTGCGAAATCCCCGCGGCGGCCACGCAAGTATCGATGCGGCCGAACGCCTTCACCGCTGCGGCAGCCATCGCTTCGCAGGAACTTTCCGACGCGGTCTCCGCCACCACGGATTCGGCACGTCCCCCGCCTGCGACAATGTCCGCAACAACGTTGCGGCCGCGTTCACCGTTGAGATCGGCAACCATAACGGCGGCGCCTTCCTGTGCGAAGCGCAACGCACAGCCACGCCCGATGCCTGACGCTGCGCCGGTAATCAGCGCCACCTTGCCATCCATACGAGGGGTCATTGTTCACTACCTCCGCTGCCTGGCGTTTGCAGAACGCCGCTGATGTACTGATCTATCGCTTGCTCCAACAGATCGAGCGGGACGTTGCCCGTGTCGAGCACTACGTTGTGGAACTGCGTCAACGAGAAGCGCGCGCCAAGCGCCTGCTTCGCGCGGTCGCGTAGCTCGAGAATCTCGAGCTGGCCGATCATGTACGCACACGCCTGGCCGGGCTGAACCACATAGCGGTCCACTTCGCTGGCTTCGATGCCGTAGTCGATGGCTTGCTGGCGCGTCCAATGCATCGCATGAATCCCGGTGTCCACCACCAGGCGGCGGGCACGGAACAGCTCTGCATCGAGCTGGCCGAGGAGCCCTTGCGGATCGCCGTCGTACCATCCGGATTCCGTCGCCAGTCGTTCGGCATAAAGCGCCCAGCCCTCGCCGAATGCAGAAATGAAACCGAACGCACCCAGCTGACGGAAGCGCGGCAGCGAAGTGTTTTCCCGCAACAGACCCACCTGATAAAAGTGGCCTGGCACCGTTTCGTGATACGTGAGCGTGCGCAGTCCGAAGGTCGTCATCCATTCCACACGGCGCGGGAACATGAATACGCCTGGGCGCGAGCCGTCGGGTGCCGGCGGCATCGAGCGTGCGGCTTGATTGGCTTCTTCGTAGGCAGGATACGGTGCGGCGATGACGCTCGCTTTAGGGCGTTTGTCGAAAAGCAGCTGCGCGCGCACCTGCGCATCGGCCAGGATTGCATCGAGGTCGCGCATGATCTTCGCGCGGCTTGCCTCGGACGTGGGGTCCGGGTAGGTGAGCTCGGCCTTCAGCGCATCGATACGCTGCCGCACTGTGCCCTGGTCGCGCCCGAGCCCACGCAAGATCGTGTCCATCTGCTGCTCGATCGCCGCCACCCGCTCGAGCCCCAGCGCATGGATTTCCGACGGCGACTTCGCCGTGGTGGTGTAGAAACGCAGGAAGTATCTGTAGGCATCGTCGCCGCCAGGCAATCGCCACAATCCGGCCGCGTCACTCGCCTGTGGCAGTTGCGAGCGTAGCGCAGCGATGCCCTCTCGCCAGGCGGGCACGATCTGGCCGGCGACGATGGCTTGCGCCTGCGCGCGGAATCGTTCGCGATCCACCGCGGTCAGACCCTCCATCGACTGCATCTTCTGCTCGAGCACCGTCACGTAGGTGTTGTTCGCCGCGCCACCGTCGACGAATCGATCCATCTGCGCAATCGTTGCCTCGAGAATGAAGCGCGGCGGCACAATGCCGCGCGCCTGCAGCGTGCGGACATCCGCCACCGCATCGATCATCAAGCCGCCCACCTGTGCCAGCGCCGCCAGATAGTTATTGACGTCTCGCGGCGTTGCCAGCGGATGAAACTGCGTCAAGCTCCACACCAGCCTGATGTTGGCCCCCTCGAACTGTTCGAGCGGGTAGGAGTAGTCCAGATACGCCTCCCGGTCGACCATCGTCTGCAGTTGCCATTGCATCAAAAGCGCGGACAGCCGCTGCTGCGATGTCAGCAACTCGCGCGGGTAGCTCGCAAGCGCCGCAAGGCCGCGCCGGCCCAGCGCAATCAGCACCTTCTTACTCGCCATGGATGGCGACGAAACGTCGCGTTCGAGTCGATCCTGTTCCGCCCCGGTGAAATATCGATTCATCGTGGCGAGGGTCGGATTGGCGCGCATCCATGCGTTGGTGAAGTCGGTGAAGAAGTCATCGATCGGGACGTCCTTCGCAGCGGCGCACGCGGACGCGAGCAGCAACGCAACGAAGCCAGCGATGGCTAGCGGTCGTGGAGTCATGAGCCTATGCCAGCAGCATGCAGGTGCGGATGAGCAGCGCAAACAACACCACGCTGGCCACAGCGAATACGCTGAATCGCACGATGATCACATTCTTCGTGGCCTGCACCAGCGAGTGCACCACGCGCAGCGCCACGTATGCCCAGGCAAGCACTACGCTCACGCCATCCACCGCGCCACTGAGTTGTGCCGCCAGCGCCAGCGCGTAGAACAGCGTCGGCTGTTCGTGCAAATGGTTGTAGTTGTCGGCCACGCGCGACACCTTGGCGGGCAACTGCAGCGGCGCGCCCGTGCGCGCCAGTTCGTTGACATCGATGTTCGCGGCGCGCATCGCGGGAATTCGGGTGGCGTACATCCACGCCCACATCACGAGTGTCCACGCAATCAGCGCCAGTACCGGCCCAATCAGTTCGATTTCCAACATTGCGATCTCACACACGGGCAGTCGAAGTGCTGTGGAGTATTGCGCGCAGGAGGCGCGCAGGGGAAGCCGCTTGGGTGACACCGCGCGCCGGTCGCGTTAGCGTTCATACCCGGCACAGCGCAATGGATCATTCCAGGGCGGTTCACATGGCAGACGATGCGATCGGCAAACTCGAGCAACAGATCTTCGAACTCACTGCGCAACTGAACGCATTGCGCAGAAGCGCACCCACCACGCAGGTGCGCAACTACACGTTCGACACCCTGGCCGGCCCGGCCACCCTGCGCGATCTGTTTGGCGAATCCGAGCGGTTGCTGATGATTCACAACATGGGACAAGGCTGCCGCTACTGCACCTTGTGGGCCGATGGATTCAACGGCCTGCTCGACCATCTCGAGTCAGCCATGGCGGTGGTGCTGGTTTCAAAAGACCCGCCGCCGCTGCAACGGCAGTTCGCTAATTCGCGCGGCTGGCGGTTTCGCCTGGCCTCGCACGGCGGTGGCGACTACATCAGGGAGCAGACCGTCGTGCCTGGCACAGAAAATATGCCCGGCGCTGTGGTCTACGAGCGCCAGGACGAGCAGATCCTGCGCAAGAGCGCATGCGCATTCGGCCCCGGCGATCAGTACTGCTCGATGTGGAATCTGCTCGGCCTGGCCGGCATGGGCGAGTCTGATTGGACGCCACAGTTCCGCTACTGGCGCCAGCCGGCAAAGCTCGACGATGGCGGCGATAACGTGCTCGTATAGAGGATAAAGATGGCATTTGCCCAGCTCAATCAGGTGCGCCTCGAGCACTTTCAGTTCGGCCATCGTCCCGACGCGTGCTGCTGATCCACGGCTTTCAGGCATCGGCGCGCATCTGGCAGCGGGCCGAGGAGTTACTCCCGGCAGATCGCTACACCACCGTGGCCATCAGAGGATAGGGAACACAACCCACCTGTTGGTGATCAGCACGGCAGCGCCGCTTGCGCTCGCTCTCTCTGTCCCGTGTGCCCGTGTCCCGTGGGACAGGCGTGACAAAAGGGGCAGAGTCTCCCTTTCGAGCGCGCCAGCCAGCTGGGCGATGGCGGTCTTGAGCGCATCGATCTCGCTGGCCAGGTTCGGCGGCTGCCCGGGCTTCGCTCTCGCAGCCGCTCTATCGACGGCAACCCGCGCGCATCTTCGGTTAGGTGATCGGCTGCCAGATGGCGATTGGATACCCCCGCCACACTGAGATTTCTCCCGCGTGGAACCACCCTGTCCCCCCGATGGGACCCGTCCTCATCGAATTTGGGGGGTGCCGGGGCCGCTCCAAAGGACGGCTCGCAGAAGTGGGACCCCTTTCGGTTATTGTTGGAACATTCGCCAACCGAGTCCCGAATACGGGGACCGCTCCGACCCCGGGCACCAGGTGAATTCATTGATGCTCCGCATTTTCGGCACCTCGGTCGTCATCCATTGCCGGTCGATCCTTCTGCGATCGCCTCTGCGTGCCGCCTCGAGAATTCCCTCACGAACGCCTCGGCAACGTTCGCGTCGTCCACGCCTTGCAGCAACTCGCTGATCTGCCTGGCCGCGTCATTCGCTGCGTCCCATGTCGAAAACGGACCGACGTAGTGTGCGCCGCGCGTCGTCACGTACCAACGCGAGTTGATCTGGAAACAGCGTGTATTGCGCCGCGGACGTAGGCTCGGCGGCTCGCCCTTTCGGCTCGTGTATGTTCGGCTGGTGTGCGACATCCCCCAATCATCGCCGCGACAGACGTCCCGGTCTGTTCGAGCTTCGTCAACGAACTGTAGGGGCGGCCCATGAGAGGCGCCGTCGTGTTCTGGAATGGTTCGCTATCACTCTCGTGGGTCGGGACTGCGGTGCGGCTTGGGCGCGGCGGGCAGCCCAACCCGTTGCGCCACCGCCGACAACGTCTCAGGTGTAAAGCAATAGCTGCGCACGCGCACGATTCGCCCGTCATCCTCCTCGAGGCGGTGGATTTCGTTGAGCACCGTCTTTCCTCCCAGCCTGCGTGTTCCCAACACCACGGTCTCCCCTTGATAGTCATGCAGGCGCCATCGGGGATCGGTGCCGAAGCCCATCGCTTTGGCGATATGTTCCATCCCCGCCGGGAATACCCAATGCGCATGCGCGAAGAAGGTTCGCGATTGTTCGAAGTTCTCCATCTGCGCACCGCCAACCAGCTCGACCTGGATATCCGCGGAGCAAATGGATCGCAGCGCAGCCAAGTCGTTTGCGGCCAGCGCATCCAGTAAACGTTGCGCCATCGCCTCTGATGCAACGCGTCGGATGGGAACCGCCTCGGCGTCCAGCCGATTGCGTCCTCTGTGCAGCGCCGATTTCACCGCGGAGACCGACACGCCGAGCAATGCGGCCGACTCCTCCGCACCGAGATCCAGCACATCGCGCATGACCAACGCAGCTCGTTCGCGAGGCGGCAGCTCTGTCAGCAGTTCGTTCGCCGCTTCGTGTAATTCGGTCTCGCGCGAGGCGTTGTCGTTCGCCGCGGCGACCTCGTCTTGCTTCGATTGGGTTCGAAACCGGGCGTCGCGGTGCTGGCGGCGCTGCTGATCGATCCAAAGATTTGTCGCGCAGCGAATCAGATACGCGCGTGGGTTCTGCAAATCCGCATCGATCTTGCCCAACAGAGCGAATACTCGCAGAAAAGTGTCCTGCATCAGGTCCTCGCCGTCCCACACATTACCGGTGAGGCGACAGCAATATCGATGAAGGGACGGACGCAACGGCACGATTGCGTCGAGGAATCTGCGCCACGTGGTGCGCACGTCGCGCTGAATGCTGAATGCCTCTTCGCCCGTTTGCGTCGATGTCATTTTCTGCTCCTGCTACTGGACCCATTTCCTGATAGACGAGTGGGACAGGCAAAAGGGTTCGTGTGGTTGGCAGCGCGACTATCATCCGATTGCATTGGGTAATAGACAACCCGACACCGACCTCACCGGTTCGGTAGACGAGGCATTCCGGCGTAACCGCAGTAACGGTGTTACCGGCCAAGCAAGAGCCGAACTCACGCCCCCGATTCTCACGTTCTGTTGACGGTGCTCTTTCTGTATCGTTGGCCCACACCCGGAGGAAACCGATATGTGTATATTCGTTCACGCACGGCATGTTGAACGCCGGTTGAACAAAGCAGTCGACACCAGAGGGCCAACTCGGCAGGAGCAATCATGATCAAAGGTTCTTCGATCCGCCTCGCTCCCGTCGCGTTCGCACTCTCGTTTGGCAGTGCAACTGCGGGCGCCGATGTCACCATCGAACGAAACGCATCCGTGGAGGGCGGCGGCGCGATGAGTGTCATGAACATGACGACGCACACCACTACGTACATTTCTGGCGAACGTTCGAGGACCGACAGCGCGTTCGCGATGGATTCCGGCCTGATGCGTGTGTTCGTGCACGGCGGCCCGAAGGCCGAAATCGTCCAACTCGATACGGACGCAATTTACGAACTCGACCTCAAGAAAAAGCAGTACACGCAGACATCACTCACCGCGCGCCGGGAACAGATGCAGCAGGCGCTCGCAAAATCGAAGCAGGAGCAGGCGTCACGCCAGCAGCAGGCTTCAGGCGTCGACGAATCGAAGTGCGAATGGTCGCCGCCGAAATCGAGCATCACGAAGACTGGCGAGAAGCTCACGATCGCGGGCTTTCAGACCGAGCGAACCACCATTGCGGCTTCGCAAACGTGTGTCGACAAAAGCCATCCAGCCGACGCATGCGAGTTCCGCCTGACGCTCGACCAATGGCTTGCGCCCAACTTTCCGGCCGAGAAAGAAGCACTCGTCTACTATCGCGCTTACGCAAAAAAAATGGGCCTCGACTGGGACTCGAGCAACTTCACCGAGCGGGCCGAATCGATGTTCGGGCACTACAACGGCATCTGGTCTGGGATCGTCTCGAAAATGAAGGACGTCAAGGGCTATCCGTTGAAGTCGAACTTCGCGCTCGCTGTGGGTGGACCGCAGTGCGCAAGCTCCGCACAAGCGTCCGCGTCCGCAAGTAGCCCGGGCGCAACTACGCCATCGGCAACCGAGAACGTCGGGCGTGCGTTCGGTGGCGCCATCGGTGGTGCCATCGGCGGATTGTTCGGCCACAAAAAACCAGCCGAGACCCAAGCCGAACCGACCACTGCGACCACAACTCCAGTCGCCAATCCCGATGGTCTGTTTCAATTGCTCAGCATCGGTTCGGAGGTCGTTTCCGCGAACCAGAATCCCGTAAGTCCGCAGGAATTCGAAGTGCCGGCGGGGTTCAAGCCGAAGCGATGACCGGGCTGGCCTAGATCGGCGACATCAAATCCTCCACGCTGTACAGCGCGAGGAAGACATCGCCGAGTTGATGGCATGCGGATTCGCTTTCGATCGTGCCATCGTTGTCGAAGTGCGCGCGGCGTTTCGTGCATCCGGTGACATAGAGTTTTCTGCCGTCGGGCGTGAATCCCGCCGCGTTGGCCACGTCGCTGTCGCCTCCGAAGATGGTGAAGACGTGCCGAAGGCGTCCCTCGCCATCGAGGATCGCGACAAAGCCGGCATCGCGCTCGGGCGTGCCGTCATCATCGAGATCGAGTCGCTCCGTGTAACTGCCGCTGATCACGATCCGCGTTGCGTCGGCAGCGACGTGTCCGGCAGTTGCCGCATAGCGCCGCACCCAGCGGCGCTCGCCGCCGGGTGAAAAACGCGCCAGGAAGCCTCGCCTCAGCCGACTTGACGCCGATGGCATGGCCGACTTTGATTTCAAGACCATGGGAGATCGGCGCTGGAACACCGCGGGCCCGGTGACGGCGCGAGCCCATCGCAGCGCTCCGGTGGAGTCGAAGCGCGCGAAGTAGCCGTTCAGATCGGTCTGTGGTGTAACCGCCACACCGGGCAACGTGTCCGCAGCCGCGGCTACGTCGAGCCGCCCGTCCGCGTCGAAATCCACCGCACCGTTACGGTCGTCGCCGCCGATGTAGATGTCACCGTTCGCGCCAACCGCGATCGCCACACCTCTCGCGGCAGCGGGTCCAGCCGACGCGCGCGCCCACCGCAGTTTGCCGTGAGCGTCGAAGCACGCGAGAAGCAGAGCCGGTTCGCCTTCCGATGTGACGTCGATGGTGCCGTTGCAGTCGACATCGACCGGCCCGCGTATCGTTCCAACCACGTCAACATTGCCGGCCGCGTCGCTTGCCACGTCGGCGAGTGCGTCATACCCGGGACCGCCAATTGCCCTGGCCCATTGCGTCTCACCGCGCGGGCGATACCGCACGAGAAAGCCGTCGGCCTTGCCGGCGGAGACGATTGTCTGGCCCCAAATGCGGATGCTGTCGGTGAAGCTGCCCACCGCGTACGCGCCGCCGTGTCGATCCGGAGCGATGCCGTCCGCGCTATCCCGTTTGGGACCGCCGGGGCCTTGCACCCACCCCTTTGCATTATTGTTGGCCTCGAAGAATTTGAAAATCACAGGACCGACCAAACACCAAGCAAAACGGAAGGGGGTCAGAGTCAGTTTCGCCGCAACAGTCACTCTGCCCCCTTCCGCGAACATGTCGTAACCACGCGGCAAACCGGCACCAAAGGGCGCTCAGCCCATAGGATGTTCATCAAGTACGATCCGTTCCTGCGCTCACTGCATGACGATCCGCGCTAGGCGGCGCTGGCCCGCAAGCTCGGATTGCCGACGTGAATTTTCGGTCTCAGATATTTACGCTGCTTCGACGGCGGCGGTATCGTGATGCGAACGCATTGCACCGGCCTTGCGGCCGGTCTTTTCAGTTCTCGACAGACGAGTGCTAGGCTGCTTGCTTGCGGCGTAGGAACGCGAGGCCTGCACCCAACAGCATCAGGCTACCGGCTCAGGTACAGCGTTCGCGTCGCTGCTGCCTGAGGTCGCGCAGCCAGTCGACAATCCCAGCGACCCGAGGAGAAGAGCATGAGCAGACTCGATGGCACGGTTGCCGTGATCACTGGCGGCGCACGCGGACAGGGCGCTGAAGAAGCGCGTCTGTTCGCGGCGGAGGGCGCGACGGTCGTTCTGGCTGACGTGCTCGACGACGAGGGGGCCCGCACCGCCGCTGAGATCGAACGCGCGCAGTACCTGCATCTCGACGTGCGTTCGGAACAGGAGTGGGAGTCAACGATCGACGCCATCGTCGCGCGCCATGGTCACGTCGACGTGCTGATCAACAATGCCGGTATTGACCTCGCCAAACGCTTCGAATTGACAACGCTGGAAGACTGGCAAAACGTCGTTGCGATCAATCAGACCGGGGTGTTCCTGGGCATGCGCACTGTCGCGCGGGCGATGATCGCGGCCAACAGAGGCGGCTCGATCGTTAACGTCTCTTCGGTCGCCGGCATGGAGGGCGTAAAGGGCCGCGCCGCTTACGGCAGCACGAAGTGGGCTGTGCGCGGCATCACGAAGGTCGGCGCGCTGGAATGGGGCGATCGGGGTATTCGCGTGAATTCCATTCATCCAGGGATCATCGAAACGCCGATGACGGCAGGACTTCGGGCATTCACCGACGCTGACGTTCGCGCGCGCACAGAACGCAACATTCCGCTCGGGCGCGTCGGTCAGGCGATTGACATCGCCTATATGGCGTTGTTCCTCGCGAGTGATGAGTCTGCCTACTGCACGGGGCAGGAATTCGTCGTGGATGGCGGCGTGCATCATTGAGCCGGCTTTTTCGGCACTTCTGACCTAGCTGCTCTGCGACGTAGACGCCAGCGCGTTTAGTCCTTCAGTCTCCTCGCAAGCAGAAACGGCGCCACTCGGGCGCCGTTTCTGTTTCCACGATCCCCCGTTCGCGGGTGAGCACTGGCCTCACCTCGGCTGCCTCGATTTACGTTCTGATGCCCCTGTCCTCTGAAACATCAAACAGTCTCCCCGACGCCCTCTTCAAGCATCGTGATCCAACTGTTTCACGTCTCAGAACTGGAAGCGGCCGTTCGCAAGGCACTGCCGATCGTCTGCATCGTCGGCTGCGACTGCGCGTGGGGCCCGAGGTGGCCGGGACACACCATAGCAACAAACCTCATGACCAGAACCGCCTTGTTCCGCCCGGCACCGTTCATCAGGGTCACGACGCTCGGATTATTGATCGCAAGCCCAGCCTCCGGCCTGATGCGCGTATTCGTGCATGGCGGGCCGAAGGCCGAGATCGTCAGGCTCGATGCAAGGGCAAGACACATCCCGCAGACCGGTGCGAGTTTCGCCAGACCTACGACCAGCGGTTAGCGCCCAGCTTCCCTGCCGAAAAGGAGGCGCTCGTCTACTACCGCGCCTATGCCTCAAACATGGGCCTCGATGTGAACTCGAAAATGAAGGACGTCCCCGGCTACCCCATGAAAGCGAATTTCGCGCTCGCAGTCGGTCGCAGTGCGCCAGGTCCAACCAGTCACAATCAACCAGCGGCAACGAAGCCGCCCCACCCCCTCCCCCACCGAAAGCGTTGGACCCGCGCTCGGGCTATCAGCGGTCTGTTCCACAAGAAGCCGGCCGCGAAAGTACCGTTGATCCAGATCAACATCGAAAAGGCCCGGAGCGCATTCCCTGCTCTCTCCGCTACTCGGCGATCGTCTCCGGCACATACACGTGAGTGCGTATCGCCACACCGGGCGATTCTCGGCGCAGCCACGGCGTACGGCTGAACAGCACACACAGCAAGTAGAAGATCACGCCGCCGACGGTCGCCCACAACCAGGGCTGCCAGCCGTACTTCTGCGAAATCACGGTCATTGGAATGACGGTGCACACCACATACACGCGCAGCACCATGGTCCACATCGCCCAGCCCGATGCCTGGATCGCCGTGCTGATGTCTTCGAGCGTCTCGGAAAACCAGGCCATCCACGGCGCATACGCAATCCCGAACATGCCGCCCAGCAGCGACATCAGCACAATCATCATCGTGGACGACGGATGCGTGCCGGCCAGCGCAATCCACGTGACCATCACCGGAATGGTCAGCAGTGCGCCGCTGAAGGAGACGATCTTGCGCAACTGCAGCCGATCCGAAATCCAGCCCGCGCCAAGCAAGGTGAGCAGATTCAGTGCCCAGAAGTACTGCGACATATACGCGGCTTCGTCCGCCTTGAAGCCGTAACTCTCGACCAGGATCAACGGGCCGAATTGCTGCAAGGTCAGATACAGCATCAGGAACAGCGTGATGCCGCCGACCATCGACCAGATTCGGCCATGTCGCATCGCCATCGTCACGCCGGGCCGTGCATGCGCCGACGCTTCGCTTGCGCCGGCGGTTTGGTCGTGCGCGGTGTCTTCGCGCTGCATGATCCGGTGACGGATCGAAGGCGCCAGATCGTGAATGGTGAACATCACGAACACCGCAACGACAACGCTGATCACGCCGGCGATATAAAACTGCGACTGCCAGCGATTATCGAACAGCATCAGCGTATTGCCGGCGATCGACGCGGCCATCAGATTCGACCCTACCGGACCAAACGTCCAGAAGCCGTATGCCACGGCGCGACCCATACGCGGCGAAAAATCGCGTACCAGACCCGCCGAGGCGGCCACGACAGCACCCTCCACCAGACCCAGTATCGCGCGCACCGCAAACAAATTGCCGAGCGAATCCACACGGGTCATCGCGAACACGCAGGCAGCCGTCACGAACAACGCCGGCACCAGCACGGCGGTTCTGCCGAGCCGATCGCACACTGGCCCGAACAGCATCGCGCCCACCGCCGAGAACACCACCGTCGCTGCGACGACCCACCCGTATTGCTCTTTGGTCATGCCGATGTCGTGCATGATCAGCGGCAGCACCGGCGCGATCTGCGCCTCGTAGCTCGCGATCAACGTGGCCAATACCGCGACGAACAACAGAAACAGGCGACGCCGGCCGAGGGGATAGTGGTCGAGTTCGCGGATGTAGAAGAGCCTGCTCGTCCCCACGGATCCCTCGGCAACGGTGCGGAACCGACACCTTAACCGCAGATGAGAACGATCGGAATGACGCCCACACGGGCGACAGTGGTACATCGTGGGTGGAACTGGGCGGCGGATGCCACTAGGGTGTCGCTAGATGATTGCAAGCTCCAGTGAAACCGGTACCCACAGCCAGCCGGCCGCCGATGTTCCACCCAAGGTGCTGCGCCGGGCCGTCGCCGCATCCGCCATCGGTAATGCGACCGAATGGTTCGACTACGGCGTGTACGCCTATGTCGCGGCGGAAATCGGCCACAGTTTCTTCCCCGGCAAGCACGAAACCCTGGGCGCGCTGCTCGGCTTCGCCGTTTCGTTCGTTCTGCGCCCCCTCGGCGGAATTGTCTGGGGACCGCTCGGCGACCGCCTCGGCCGATCTACGGTACTCGCGGCAACTATTCTTCTGATGTGCTCGTCGACGTTCCTGGTCGGGCTGATACCGAGCTACCAGAGCATCGGCATCTGGGCGCCGATCCTGCTCATCCTGCTGCGCATCGTGCAGGGTTTCTCCACGGGCGGGGAATATGGCGGAGCGGCAACGTTCATGGCCGAGTACGCGCCCAACGACAAGCGCGGATTCTGGGGCAGTTTCCTCGAATTCGGCACCATCGCCGGCTTTACCACCGCGCTGGTTCTGGTCGCCGGCCTGCGCTATCTGATCGGCGACGCGGCGATGAGCGATTGGGGCTGGCGCGTGCCGTTTCTGATCGCCGGACCATTGGGCGGCATCGGCGTGTACATGCGCCTGAAGATGGACGACACACCAGTGTTTCGGGATCTGGAGGAGCGCGGCCACGTGCATCGCGACATCGCCAGCCACTTCAAGCATCTGTTCGGCGTGCACTGGCGACCGGTGTTGCAACTGTTCGGACTGGTACTCGCGCTGAACGTCGCAAACTACACGCTGCTGGCCTACATGCCGACCTATCTGTCGCACACCATCGGTATGGGCAAGAACCAAGCCGAAATGCTGTTGTTGATCGGACAGTTGTCCATGATGGCGCTGATGCCGGTCGCCGGCATCCTCTCCGACCGGATCGGACGCAAAGCGTGCTGGTGGATCTCACTCATCGGGTTGTTCGTGCTGGCGGCGCCGATGTTCATGCTGATGGCGCACAGTCTCGTTCTGGCCGTCGTCGGCTTCACCGTGCTCGGCCTGGTGTACGTGCTGCAACTCGGCACGATCTCCGCGACGTTCCCGGCCATGTTTCCGGCCCACGTCCGCTACGCCGGCATGGCGATCTCCTACAACGTGGCGACCGCCGTGTTCGGCGGCACCGCACCGGCTGCGAACGACCTGCTGATCGATCTGACCGGCAACACGCTGATGCCGGCCTTCTATATGATGGGTGCCTGCGTCATCGGCATGATCGCACTGTATTTCGTGATCGAGACCCGTGGCGCGTCGTTGCATGGTGTCTACACACCCGGTACCGCGCGTGCGATGCGCGCCCACCGGGAAGACGCCGCACAGGCACGCGTAACCCCGTGAGCGTGATCGGCTCGCCCTGACGGTCTAATGCAGTTGCGATCATCGGGTGGCTCACCGCATGCCCCTGAGTCTCCTGAGTGTCTTTGGCTCAGGCGCTGAGATTGTCCACGGATCGGCCGACGAGCCAACGACTGACTACCCTGCTCGGCGAACTCCGGCTTCGACCGGGGCACACTCGAACTCGGACGACCCTTCACATACGTATGTTCCCTAACAGACGAACGCGCACATCCGTCGATACTGACCGGCACGCTTCGGCCACATCCACAACCCGGCGCAGGACTGAGCGATGCATTTCGATCGAATCCACGTCACGCCGCTTTCGACGCTGTGTTTCAGACCCTCGCGGACACCGTCCAGCAATCAGCTGACCGTGAGCGTCGATCAGAACGAATCGGTTATGCGAACCGTCGGCCGCTTCTATCTGATGTCGCGACGCAGCGGTGTGCCCCGGTGGCAATCGATGCGCGCCACCCGATGCTTCTTTCGGACCGTGCAGAGTAAAGGTTACGTCAGCTTGCCGCTGCCGATGGAGTGATCGTAGGCCTGAGCGCATCATAGGCGGGTCTCCCGATGAAGGAATTCGCTGTTGGCGCGCCCACCCTCGAACCCAGCATACCGATCGCTTCTGGATCGCCTCGGACTCGGTAAACCCGGGATCGAGCCCAAAATCAATGCGGGCACACTCGACGTCGTCACGCCAATCGACGGTTCGATCATCGAGTCGCTCCCCACACACACCACTGCAGACGTTGATCGTGCCATCGAACGCGCCGTCGATGCGTTCAAGATCTGGCGGTCGATCCCGGCGCCGCGGCGCGGCGAACTGATACGCCTGTTCGGCGACGAACTACGCAATGCGAAAGCCGATCTCGGCGCGCTGGTGACGCTGGAGTCCGGCAAGATTCTGCAGGAAGGGCTCGGCGAAGTGCAGGAGATGATCGATATCTGCGACTTCGCGGTCGGGCTGTCGCGGCAACTCTATGGCCTGACGATGGCGTCCGAACGCGCCGGACACTCGATGCGCGAGACGTGGCACCCGGCAGGCGTCTGCGGCGTGATCACCGCGTTCAATTTCCCGGTCGCGCCGTGGTGCTGGAACGCTGCGCTCGCGTTCGTCTGTGGCGATCCGGTGATCTGGAAACCGTCCGAGAAAACCCCGCTGTCGGCGCTGGCGACGCAGAACCTATTCAAACGCGCGACGAGGCGCTTCGGCGATGCGCCCGACGCGCTATCGCAAGTGATCGTTGGCGCGGCCAACGTGGGCAACGCGCTGGTCGAGCACCGCGACGTCGCGATTGTCTCCGCAACCGGATCGACGCGAATGGGTCGCACGGTTGCACCGAAGGTGGCGGCCCGCTTCGGCAAATGCATTCTCGAACTCGGCGGCAACAACGCGATGATCGTCGCGCCGTCGGCCGATCTCGAGATGGCGTTGCGCGCCATCGTGTTCTCGGCAGTAGGCACCGCGGGACAACGCTGCACGAGCTTGCGGCGGCTGATCGTCCACGAGGACGTGCTCCCATCACTCGTGCACCGATTGAAATCCGTCTACCAGAACCTCGGCATTGGCGATCCGCTGCAGGACGGCACGCTCGTCGGTCCTTTGATCGACGCGGCCGCGTATCAACGCATGCAGCAGGCGCTTGCCCGCGCGCGCGATCAGGGTGGCATCGTCACCGGTGGCGAGCGCATCCTGGAGGCCATGTATCCGTATGCGTGCTACGTGCGCCCCGCGATCGTCGAAATGAAAGAACAGACGGCCATCGTTCGCGAAGAAACGTTTGCGCCGATCCTCTACGTGATGCCGTATCGCGAACTCGATCAGGCGATCGCGATGCATAACGACGTACCGCAAGGCCTGTCGTCGTGCATCTTCACCACCGACATACGCGAGGCGGAGACGTTCGTGTCGGCGAGTGGTTCGGATTGCGGTATCGCGAACGTCAACATCGGTCCGTCGGGTGCCGAGATCGGCGGCGCGTTCGGCGGCGAGAAGGACACCGGCGGCGGTCGCGAATCCGGCTCCGATGCGTGGCGGGCATACATGCGGCGGCAGACCAATACGGTCAACTACTCGCGCGCGTTACCGCTGGCACAAGGAATTTCCTTCGAGATTTGAGGAGTGGGTTCCATGGCGCTGAACGCGATCGCTGTTCTGGGTCTCGGCAAGATCGGCACGCTCGCCGCAAAACTATTGCACGAGGCGGGCTTCGCCGTCACCGCGTTCGACAGCCGCCCAGCGCGGGGTGCATTGCCATTCACAACACGCACCGTCGATCTTGCAAGTGACGCTGGCATCGCCTCGGTCACGCACCAATACGACGCGGTGCTGTCATGCCTGCCTTATCGTCTCAACGCGGGGATCGCGGCGGCTGCGCATGCCCGCAACATGCATTATTTCGATTTGACCGAAGACGTGCCGACGACCAAGGCGATCATCGATCTCGCGAAAACCTCGCGTGGTCTGATGGCACCGCAATGCGGACTCGCGCCCGGTTTCGTCGGTATCGTCGCCGCCGCGCAGGTCGGTGTATTCGATGTGTGCCGTTCGCTGCGCCTGCGCGTCGGCGCGTTGCCGCAGAATCCGACCGGGTTGATGGGCTACGCATTCAACTGGTCGCCGGAAGGCGTCGTGAACGAATACCTCAACGATTGCGAGGTGATCGAAGACGGCGTGCGCAAGATGGTGTCGTCGATGGAGTGGATCGAGACCGTGTACGTCGAAGGCGTGAAGCTCGAAGCGTTCACGACGTCCGGCGGGCTCGGCACGATCTGCGAGACGTTCCACGGCCGGGTCGCGAACATCGACTAC
The DNA here is from genome assembly GCA_963812255.1 of uncultured Gammaproteobacteria bacterium. Lineage (GTDB taxonomy): Bacteria > Pseudomonadota > Gammaproteobacteria > Pseudomonadales > Azotimanducaceae > DATJGR01. Next base: position 45,101 of record CAWEUM010000007.1, read on the forward strand.
AAATCGATGCGTTATCCCGGCCACGTGCGGCTAATGAACTTCTTCTTCCATGAACTGTTGATGCGCGAACGCCGCGAACTCGCCGGTGAGATCCTGACAAACGCGAAGCCACCGGTGAATCGCGACGTCGTCTACGTGCACGTGTCGTCGGAAGGCACGCTCGAGGGCCGCCTGCAGCGGCGCGAATTCGTGCGCGCCTATAGACCGATCGAACTGGCTGGCGACGAACAGACTGCCATCGCGTGGACGACATCGGCATCGGTCGTGGCGGTGATCGAAATGGTGCGCGACCAACTATTGCCGCAGCGGGGGTTCCTGCACCAGGAAGACATTCCCCTGGACGCATTTCTCGCAACCTCGACCGGACGACTGTTCGCGGCTTGACGTTTCGCCGATGGATCCTCGCGGGATGACGGAGCGCATCAGATCCGATAACTTGCCCGATCCGAGATGCCACCCTTTTTTGATGAGGTGTACTTGATGCCCGCGAATCCGGAATCCGTCGCACACGACGCGCCAGATGCGCCAACAGCCGAATCCGTTCGCGTGGCGATCCTCGGCGCCGGCATGTCCGGCATCTGTATGGGCATCGCATTGCGAAAACAGGGCATCGAGGACTTCGTTTTGCTGGAGAAAGCCGACAGTGTCGGCGGCACGTGGCGCGAGAATACCTATCCGGGCGTTGCCTGCGACGTACCCTCGCACGTGTATTCGTTCTCGTTCGAACTGAATCCCGATTGGAGCCACGCATATTCGAGCGGCCGCGAGATCTGGGACTACTGCGAACGCTGCGTCGACAAATACGCTCTGCGGCCGCACATCCGGTTCGGCTGCAACGTTACGGATGTCACATTCGACGGCGACCGCTGGCACGTCGCGACCCAAGACGGTCGTCAGGTCACCGCGGACATCGTCGTGAGCGGCCTTGGCGGACTGCACGTCCCGAACCGGGCCGCGATCCAAGGCATCGATACATTCGGAGGCGCACGCTTTCACACCGCGCAGTGGGATCATACGCAGGATTTGGCTGCGCGACGCGTTGCAATCATCGGCACCGGCGCAAGCGGAGTGCAGGTGCTGCCGGAGGTCGCGAAAGATGCAGCAGAGGTCGTGGTGTTTCAGCGTTCCGCTGCCTGGGTTTTTCCTCGCCTCGCGCACGAAATTCCGGAGCGGCGCCGGGCGCTGTTCCGCCGTCTGCCCTGGCTGATGCGGCTGTACCGCTGGGGTTTGTGGTTGTTGATGGACGTCGCGGGCACGCTGTCGCTGCGTCGCAACAGCTTTTTCGGCGGCCGATTGAAACAGACCGCACTCGCGCATCTCAACGCCTCCGTCGACGATCCAGGATTGCGAGCGCGGTTGACACCGGACTATCTGCCGGGCTGCAAACGCCGCTGCATTTCCGATGACTATCTGACGACATTCAACCGCGCAAACGTCCACCTCGTCACCGAGCCGATCGAACGGATCGAAGCCAGCGGCGTGCGCGACGCGTCGGGTCACCTGCACGAAGTCGATACGATCATCGAAGCGACCGGCTTCAAGCCATTCGACATCACCGACTACGTGAACATCTCGGGCCGCGACGGTCACCGGCTGCGAGACGTGTGGTCGAATCACGTCGAATCGTTCCGCACCGTCATGGTGCCGGGCTTTCCCAATTTCTTCATGTTGCTGGGGCCGAACAGCGCCACCGGCCACACATCGGCGCTGATCATGATCGAATCCCAGGCGCAGTACGTGATGCGCAGTCTGATGTTCATGCACCGTCATGGCCTGGCATATATCGATCCGGATCCGGACGTCGTCGCGCGTTACAACCAACGGCTGCAGAAGGACATGCGCAAGATGGTATTCAGCGGCGGCTGCAATGCCTGGTATACCGACAGCAGCGATCGCAACTTCACGCTGTGGCCGTACTCTGCACTGCGCTTCCTCGCGGAACAGTGGAACCTCAAACGCGACGAGTTTCGCGTCAAGTATCTGACCACCGACTGATCCGGCTGCAGTTTGAAAGGCAAAGCTATCGCAGTGCTGGAAAGTCGTCTCGCCGAGCATGTGGCGGAACTGATCAACCGGCGCGGCGGCATCGCGATCAGTGCGCCGGCACTCGCGGAACAGCCGGACATCGATCCAGCCGCCATCGCCCAACTGATCGAAACCTGGGCCCAACAGCCGGTACGAGCCGCGATTTTCCAGACCGGCGTCGGCACGCGTGCGCTGTTCGCAGCAACCGATGCCCTGCATGAAACGTCTCGTTTCATCGGACTGCTCGCCAACACGTGCGTTGTGGTGCGTGGACCGAAGCCTACGGCGGCGCTGCGTCAACGAAATGTTCGCATCGATTACCGCGCAGCCGATCCTTTCACCACGGCACAGGTATTGGATGCGATCGCGGCGATCGATATCACCGGGGAAACCGTCGTCGTGCAACGCTACGGCGACGTCAACGTCGCGCTGAACGACGTACTATCGGCGCGCGGCGCGACCGTCATCGAGGTGCCGACCTACCGGTGGACGCTTCCCGCGGATACGACTCCGCTGACACGTCTGATCGGCGCGCTCGACCGCTCGGAACTCGATGCCGTCCTCTTCACCAGCGCATCGCAAGTGCAGAACCTGTTTGCAGTTGCGCAACGCGACAGTCGGGAAGCGACGCTGCGCGCGGCATTGAACGAAACCTTGATCGCATCGATTGGGCCGGTGTGCAGTCGCGCGCTGCGCGAGCAGGGCGTTCGCGTCGGCCTCGAGGCGCGACCACCAAAACTCGGTCCGATGCTCGAGGCGCTCGAGGCCGCGCTCTCCGCCCCTTAGGCGAATCTGATTAGGAACCGAGATATGACCCATGCCGTACTGCGAACGACATTCTTCCTCGCGATGTGCTTGACGTGTCTAAGCTTGGTCGCGCAGACGCCGATACCCCCTCCCGCTCCGGATCATCCGATGCTGGTGGTCGGCGTCAAGGTTGCGCCGCCATTTGTGATCAGCGACGGCGACAGCTATCGCGGCCTCAATATCGACCTGTGGCAGGACGTCGCGCATGACAACAACTGGAGTTATCTCTACAAGGCCTATGATCTGGAGGCGCTTCTCGACGCCGTCAGCACGGGCGAAGTCGACGTTGCGCTGGGTGCGATCACGACGACCGCACAGCGCGAGCGGCGTATGGATTTTGCCCACGTCATCACCAGTTCCGGTCTGGGTGTGGCGGTGCGAACCCAGCAACGCGCCGGCTGGCTGGCGGTCGCCCATGCTTTGGTATCCCCGGCATTTCTCGGAGTGATCGGTACGCTGACATTGTTGCTGCTGGGAGTAGGCATACTGGTGTGGAGCATGGAACACAGGCGCAACCCGCAACAGTTTGGCGGTTCGCGCGCGCAGGGCATTTTTTCCGGCTTCTGGTGGGCGATGGTAACGATGACCACCGTCGGCTACGGCGATGTCGCCCCGCGAACGGTGGGCGGTCGCGTGCTCGGCTTGATATGGATGCTGGCGGCATTGTTGATCGTGTCGTTCTTCACCGCTTCGATCACCAGCGCATTGACCGTCGGACAACTCAGCCAACGCATTCACAGTGCCACGGATATCGGCGGTATGCGGATCGCGAGCGTGCCTGACAGCACCAGCGCCAACTGGCTGACACGGCAACGCTACGCGTTCGATAAAGCCGAGAACCTACAAGCCGCGCTTGCCGATCTCGCCGCCAACCGTGTCGATGCAGTAGTTTATGACGTGCCGCTGATGCAATGGGACATCGCGCAGCATTTCCGCGGCACGCTCATCGTGCTGCCGCTGGTGCTGGAGCGCCAGGACTATGCGTTCGCTTTGCCGCAACAAAGCCCCTTACGCGAGGCAATCGATACCGCGCTGCTGAAGCGCATCAACACCACCGATTGGAAGCAACGTGTCGGTAAGTACCTCGGCGAGGACAGCAATCCATAGTGGCAGGAGGTGCGTCACCAATCGCGGGCTTGAACAGGCAGTTGCGCTTGCAGCAGTATCGTGGCAGACGACTGGCGCAGCACCGAAGCACAGCGCTCGCTCGCCGAGTTCGCGGCGTCTGCCGGCTACAACCCATTGAGGACATCCGCTCGACGCGTGGATCGGCAACTGGCTGGATACCTAATCTCGGACCGATCGGTTCGCCGTCGACACGAGGATACTGATCAACCTGCTGCCAGCACATGCAGGTAGAGTTCGCGCCGAATGCGGTAGCCCGCGCGTTCATACACGCGTGTCGCGCTCAACTGAGAAGGGCTGCCGATCGCGACGTGCAGGAATGCTCGCTCATCCTTCGCGATGATCGCATTCGTGACCGCCGTGACGAGTGCCAACGCATGACCTCGTCCGCGGCCGTCCGGATGCGTGCAGACCCCGCTGACTTCGGTCCAGCCAGGCGGCTTCAGCCGTTCACCCGCCATCGCCATCAGGCGCCCGGCGTTGCGAACGCCCAGGTAGTCGCCCAGTTCTACGGTCCGCCTGGCGAACGGGCCGGGTTCGGTCAACGCAACGAGCGCGAGCACCTCTTCGATATCGTTGGAATCCAATCGCATCGCATCGATTGGCACCGGCGCAGCGGGCACCTCACACACCATCTGATGCAGTCCGACACGCCGAACCGTATGCAGACGCGAGCTGAGCGGAAGTTCCGCTTCGGTACTGATCACCGCGACGGGGTCGGGCCCGCACAGCGTCGCCAACGCTTCGAACGCGCCGGAAGAGGACTCCCGTACTGCACCGATCGGCGATATTTCGGGCCGATAGCGCGCCGCCAGATCGTTCGTCTCACCAAACGTTGCCTGACCGGCGTGCAACGCGTGCCAGGCCGGGTTGTCCAGCGGATGTGAAGTGTTCACGGTAGATGACGTCATTCAAATCGCCTCGACCCGCGGCTCGCAATCGTACATCAGCATCGCAATGATGATCTCTCTCCCTGCTGCCGCGAGCCGGGCGCTCCAACGCTGAAGAAACGGGAGGGGCCACGGGTGGCCCCTCGACAAGCGCGGATGAAATACCCGCGAGGATTGTGGGAGTGTGTGCTATGCGGCGACTTGGATCCGGCGAGGTTGCGCTTTGGCCTGCTTGCGAATCGAAATCTCCAGTACGCCGTTGCGTCCGGTCGCCTGGACGTTGTCCGCATCGACCGTCTCGGGGAGGATGAACCGTCTGTAGAACTGACCCTGACCACGTTCTGTTCGGTGCCGGACGAAGTCCTGGTCTTCCGACGTCACCGGTTTCTCACGCGTTCCACTGATCGTCAATACGCTGCTCTCCAACGTGATGTCTACCTTTGACGGGTCGACCCCGGGCAGGTCGACGTACAGTTCGAAGCGATCGCTGAATTCCGAGATATCGACGGTTGGCATCCAGCCAGCTGTCGCCGCACTGCTATCCGGGTCGTTCCAACCACTGAACAGGCGATTGATCTCGTTCTGCAGTTGGTCGATGCCATACGGGTTGTAGCGAACAATAGCCATAGCGTTTCCTCCTATTAATGAGCTCAACTAGTTCACTGGTTGCCCGCGTGTTCACGCGGTCACGCCTTCATCTGGGTGCACCCGGAAATATTTCAAGACCTGCCGCAAGATCGTTTTCGAGGTTTCTCAATGCGCCCGCCTCACGCGCCGCACGGACGAACTGCGCCGGTGCATCGAACCGAAGGCGAACCCACTTGCCACGGTCGTGTCCATTGCTTTTCACTGTCCTCGAACATCCTCGGAGAAGCATAGCCATCCATGACCAAGTCCAACCTGTTTCGCGTCGCGCTGCTCCTCGTCGTTGTCGGCGCGTTCGCCGGCAAGCGATGGTTGTGGCCGTCGCAGGATGCGCCTGTCGTGGTCTCGACCCAAGGCGCCGCGATCACCCAGCGCGCCGGCTCCGCGAATTTCAAGTTCGGTTCGCTCGCCTTCACGCCGTGCGAACTGACGCAGCGCAGTTCCTCGGCCACAACCGCGGCGTTCTGCGCGCCGTTTTCGGTACCTGAAGACTGGGACCATCCACAAGGCCGCCGTATTGATCTCAAGCTCGCAATGGTGCGCAGCGCCGCTGCGCTCGCGCAGCGCGATCCTGTGCTACTGCTCGCCGGGGGTCCTGGCCAGGCAGCGACCGAGGTATGGGCGCGCGGCGCGGGTGGATTCGCACGGCTACTCGAGCACCGCAATGTACTGCTGCTCGATCAACGCGGCACCGGCGGTTCGCACCCTCTGGATTGCGGGCAGGCGTTGGACGACACCGCTGCGCCGTCGGCGAACACGATCGATTTCGCGAAGGTTCGCGCCGCCACGCGGGCGTGCCTGGACGAGGTCGCGAAGAACTCGGACCCGGCGCAGTACACGACAACGGCCGCCGTGCACGACCTCGAGGCGCTGCGCAAGGCGCTCGGCGCGCCGCAGTTCAATCTAGTTGGCGTCTCCTACGGCACGCGTGTCGCACAGCAGTATCTGCGCAGTCATCCCGAAGGTGTCCGCAGCGTGGTACTTGACAGCCCGGTGCCAAACGAACTCGCGCTTGGTTCCGAGTTCGCGCTCAATCTCGATGCTGCACTGAAGGCGCAGTTTGCTGCGTGCGTTCGCACACCGACGTGCGCAAAGGCATTCGGCGATCCATACACCAACCTGTATCGACTGCGCGACCGGCTCGCCGCAAACCCGCAGAACGTGAGCGTGCGCAATCCGCGCACCTACGCGAGCGAGACCAAACCGCTCGGCGCATATGCGCTCGCAGGCCTGGTGCGTCTGTTCGCCTACTCGCCGGAAACGAGCGCGTTGCTGCCGCTGGTGATCGATCGCGCACTCGACGGAGATACCACGCCGCTGGTCGGTCAGGCTGAGATCATCAACGACGAGGTGTCCGATATCACCGGTAGCGGCATGCAGCTCTCCGTGATCTGTGCGGAGGACGCCGATTTGCTGGTCGATCGTCCGCAGGACGCCGGGCTCATTCTGGGCGACGTCTTCGTGAATGTGCTGAAGGCGCAATGTGTGATCTGGCCGCATGGCACGCGACCGCCGGATTTTCATGCGCCCGTGCACAGCGATAAACCGGTACTGATCCTTTCCGGCGAACTGGATCCGGTCACGCCGCCGCGCTACGGCGCGGCGATCCTCCAAGGCTTGCCGAACGGCCGCCAACTCATCGCCAAAGGACAAGGACATAGTGTCATGGCGCGCGGCTGCTTCCCGACGTTGATCGATCGCTTCGTCGAGACGCTCAATGCAAGCAAACTCGATACGGCTTGCGTTGCCGACTTCGGGGCGATGCCCGCGTTCATAGACTTCAACGGAGCCGCGCCATGATCGAAGTTCGCGACCTGCACAAAGCCTTCGGCGAAGTAAAAGCCGTGAATGGCGTCTCCTTCGTTGCGCGTGACGGCGAGATCACCGGATTGCTCGGCCCGAACGGTGCCGGCAAGACGACGACGTTGCGCATGCTGTACACGCTGATGCGACCGGATGCCGGCGCAGTACGCGTCGACGACATCGACGCCGTGGTCGATCCCCTTGCAGTGCGACGCCGGCTCGGCGTCCTCCCAGATGCACGCGGCCTCTACAAGCGCCTCAGCGCGCGCGAAAACATGGACTATTTCGGACGCCTGCAAGGCCTCGACGCCGCAACGCGTCGGCAGCGCGCCGATGTCTTGATCGCCGCGCTTCAGATGAACGACTTCGCGGATCGGCGCGCAGACGGATTTTCGCAGGGGCAGCGCGTGAAGACCGCAATCGCGCGGGCACTGATTCACGATCCGCGCAACGTGATTCTCGACGAGCCGACCAATGGGCTCGACGTCATGGCGACGCGCGCGATGCGCGCGTTCATGCGCAGGCTCAGGGACGAGGGCCGTTGTGTGCTGTTTTCCAGTCATATCATGCAGGAGGTCGGCGCACTCTGCGACCGCATCGTCGTGATCGCGCGCGGACGCGTGGTCGCTGATGAAACACCCGACGCATTGCGCGCGCAGACGGGTCACGCAAATCTCGAAGATGCTTTTGTCGCCCTCATCGGTTCGGAAGAAGGACTCGCCGCATGAAGGCCGCATTGATCGTCTTCGTGAAGGAAGTGCGCGAGAACCTGCGCGACCGGCGCACGGTGATCAACACACTGGCGACCGGTCCGCTGTTTGCACCGCTGGTGTTCGCGCTGGTCATCAACGCGGCCGTCAGCCGCGAGATCGGCAAAGCCGAGAAACCACTCGACCTGCCGGTGATTGGCGCTGCGCATGCACCGAACCTGATCGCCGCACTCGAGCAACAGAACGTTCACGTCGAGCACGCTCCGGCTGATCCGGAACGCGCTGTTCGCGAGCAGGACACCGATCTCGTGCTGCGCGTTCCGCCGAGTTTTGGCGAAGCGTGGCGCAACGGTGAGCCAGCGCAGGTGGAACTGATCTTCGACGCTTCGCAGCGCGACGCGAGCGGCTCGGTGGCGCGGCTGCGGTCACTACTGGAGAGCTATGCGCAGCGCACGGGGGCGCTGCGTCTGATCGCGCGCGGCCTGTCGCCCGAGGTGATCCGGCCGCTTGTGGTTGCCTCGCGCGACCAGTCCACCGCACAGTCGCGCAGCGGGATTCTGTTCGGCATGCTGCCGTACTTCTTCATCCTCGGCGGCTTTGTCGGCGGGATGGCACTGGCGATCGACACCACCGCCGGCGAGCGCGAGCGGCAGTCGCTGGAGCCTCTGCTCGTCAATCCCGTTGCGCGCGCCAGAATTCTGCTAGGCAAACTCGGGGCGACCAGTCTGTTCGCGTTGACCGCGGTACTGCTCAGCATCATCGCATTCTCGGTGGTCGGCCAGTTCCTGCCGGTCGAAAAGCTCGGTATGGCGCTCGACATCGGTCCGCGCTTCGCCTTGAGTACGTTGTTCATCATGCTGCCGCTGGTGGTGTTGCTGGCGACGCTGCAGACTCTTGCCGCCGCATTCGCCAAGAGCTTCCGCGAAGCACAGACGTATCTCTCGCTGCTGACGCTGGTGCCGGTGATCCCGACCCTGCTGCTCTCGGTGTTTCCTTTGAAGACGCAGACCTGGATGTACACCGTCCCGCTGCTGTGCCAGCAGGTCGCGATCATGCGTCTGCTACGCGGCGACCCGGTCACGCTGCTGCAGTTCGGCATGTGCTTCGGATGCACAACCGTCGCCGCGGTGGTGGCGTATCTGGTCACGGCTCGCGTTTACCGCAGCGAGCGGCTGGCGATCTCCACTTGATACGAGGGACGTTCGGCGGCTACAAGGCACCGTCGTCGTGAACGACATCACCATCGAAGACTGTGCGCAACACCTGGGTCGCCGCGAGATCCTCGATGCGACACGTCAATGCGTCGCGATCAACGACAATGAAGTCCGCGTGGCTGCCCGGCGCGAGCGTGCCGACACCGTCCCATTCGAGCGCGCGCGCCGCATCGCACGTCCACATCCGCAGTGCCTGTTCGCGCGAGACCTTCTGCGCCGGTCCATCGTTACGCCGTCCGCTGCCCCAGAACTCGTGCGTCTGCGCCAGCGCGATGTGCTCGAAAATGTTCTTCGGCCCCCAATCGCTGCCGGCCGCAACGAGCAGGCCCGCGTCGAGCAGGCGCTTCAGCGGGATCAGATCGTCCCACACATGAGCGCCGACACGCTTCTCGAACAAGTCTCCCTTCGCGCACGAGAACGACATGCTGGTGGTCACTACGAAGCCGAGTTCGGCGTAGCGGCGCGCGTGTTCGGCGGTGCAAAGATAGTTATGCTGCAGGATCCATCGCCGGTCGCGGATCGGCGTGTGGGCCGCGAATGCCTCGGCGTTGGCGAGAAACTCATCGTGATCGGCGTAGCCCGCACCAATGAAGTTGAGCCGCACGTCGTGCGCCGTGCAATATTCGAGCGCGACATGCTCTCGCCGCTGCGGTACGAATTCACGGCCGCGCGTCAGTTCCCCGTACGGACCGATGTACGGCTGTTTCATGCGCAGAAAGCCGGGATTGAACGGACCGCCGCGCGACAGTGTGACACCGTTGTGGCGCAGCAGATCGTCGTGCAGCGACGTCATTTCAGCTGCGAGCTTCAGATTCGCGACGAACGCTTCGTCCGACAGCGGCTTCTGCCACGGCATCGAGTAGTTCTCGGCTTCGAGCGACGTCAGCACCCTCATCCGCAACTGATCCGATTGCCGCAATGCCCGAAACAGCCCGATCGACGTTGCGTCCATCACGTGGCCTTCATAGATCGTCGTCACGCCGAGACGATGGTAGTTGGCGACACCTTCCAACGTCGCCGGCACAGCAATCTCGGGTTTCAGCAGCGGCAGTCGGCCGAGCAATTCGTCCATGTACGGATCGCCCGTGTAGTAGGTATTGACCGGGCCGCTGAGGCGTCCGGTCGGATCGCCGCACGCGTCCTTCTCGATCCACACATTGCTCTGGCGTGACGGCGTCGACGCGTTGATGCCCAGCACCGCAAGGGCCGCGGAATTGAACACACAGATGTTCGGCGTCGTCGGCCCCCACGCCTGCAGCCACACTGGATGATTCGGTGCCGCGCGATCGAGTACGAAGCGATCAGGCAGCACGTGCTCGGCGAGGTCGCGCCACGAGCGGCGAATGAAGTAGTGCGGTTCACCAATCGGCGTCGCCATGATCCATTCCCCCGACGGCGTCGACGCGGCGCGTTCGCGAATGCGCGCAACGATGTCGTCGTGCGATGTCGCATCCCACAGTTTTACGAGCGGGTACTCGAGCACGCTGAAATGAAACAGGTGCGGATGCGTATCGACGAATCCGGGCAGGACCGTCGCGCCGTTCAGATCGACAACATCCACGCCGGCGCCGGCCACCGAACGCATGTCGGCATCGCTGCCGCATGCAACGACGCGGTCGCCGCGCGTGACCAGCGCGGTGGCGTCCGTTGGCGACGGCGTGTTGGCATACATGGGTCTGATACGGCCGTTGCGGTACAGCACAACCCGACTCGTCATGTGATCACCCCGCCCACAGTCGGAATCTCAGCGATCGTCCGAATCATGCCGCTCGGACGATCACGCATCATCGCCTGGTCAGCCCTCTAAGATGCGGCGCTGGTGTGATCACCGCCGTTATGCGAAGCGTCTGAGCTCCCGCCGCGCGATGACCATCTTGTGCACCTCATCCGGACCGTCAGCGATGCGCAGCGCGCGACCATTGCGCCACATCGATGCAATCGGCGTGTCGTCCGATACCCCGAGTGCGCCGAGACACTGAATCGCGCGGTCGAGCACCGTCATCATCATGTTCGGCACGACCACCTTGACCATCGACAGTTCCGTCCGTGCTTGACGTTTGCCGACCGTATCCATCTTCCAGGCGGCGTGTTGCGTCAGCAGCCGAGCCTGATCGATCTCCATTCGCGACATCGCGATCCAGTCCTGAACGATCTGCTTCTCGGCGAGTTTCACGCCGCCGACTTCACGCTCGTTAGCGTGCCGGCACATGATCTCGAACGCCCGCTCCGCACTGCCGATTGCGCGCATGCAGTGATGAATGCGTCCCGGACCAAGCCGCGCTTGCGCCAGCATGAACCCGCCGTGCAGCGGGCCTAGTAGATTCTCGGCGGGCACGCGGCAGTTGTGATACTGAATTTCGCAATGACCACCACCCCCGGAATGCCCCATCACCGATACTGGCCGAACGATGTTGAAACCCGGCGCGTTCGTCGGCACCAGGATCATCGAGGCACGTTCATGCGGGGCACCGTGCGGGTTCGTCACGACCATCGCAATCGCGAATTCGGCACCGATGGCACCGCTCGTGAACCACTTGTGACCGTTGATGACCCAGTCATCGCCATCGCGTACCGCAGTCGTTCGCAAACCGGTCGGATCGGCACCCGACACGTCCGGTTCGGTCATCGAAAAGCAGGAACGGATCTCGCCTTCCAGCAGCGGCTTGAGCCAACGGTCCTTCTGCGCCGCCGTACCGAATTCCGCAAGAATCTCGATGTTGCCCGTGTCCGGAGCCTGGCAATTGAAAACGCGCGATGCAATCTGGCTTTTTCCCATGTGCTCACAAAGAACCGAGTAGTCGTGGTTGGAAACGCCAGGACCCCATTCTGGATCCGGCAGGAACAGGTTCCATAGACCAAGTTGTTTCGCTTCGGCGCGAAGGCTCTTCATGATCGGCGGATCATCACCGCTCGCGACTGAGTGAACCTGTTCAGCATAGGTTCGTTCCGCTGGAATGATTTTGTTGTTGATCAGCCGGACGACCTGCTCCTCGATCAACCGGCCTTCTTCGGATATGGCGAAATCCATCGGATCCTCCCCTCATGCGCGCTCTTGTTGCAATGGAATTTACGCTTCGGCCGCACCCCACTATATAGGCAGATCCACTGATCAGCACCTCCCGCCGCGGACGGCATGCCACAGTTCGGTCGCGATAGTCATCGTTATCGAATACATTTTTTCGGTCGATGTGGGAGACCGACCGCTTGACGATCGAATATCGACGATCTTCATCGGAGCTTCGCAGTTGCGATTGGGTTGTGCAAAATGCCGGAACGGCAGTATCGATAGCCTGAGCGGCGCCGAGGCACCGTTACCGAGTCAGTCACTGAAGGACCGCCATGCCCCAAACCGAAACCTATAACGATCACGTGGTACGCCTGTTCCTGCTCGCGGCCGCCGTTTGGGGCATCGTCGGGATGTCCATTGGCGTGTACGCCGCGGCCGAGATGGCATGGCCGGTTCTGAATTTCAACACCGATTGGCTGACGTTCAGTCGGCTGCGGCCGAACCATACATTCGGTGTCATTTTCGCGTTCGGCGGCTCGGCGCTGATGGGCACCTGCTACTACGTGGTTCAGCGCACCGGACATACGCGGCTGGCGTTGTCGCGACTGGCCACGATGACGTTCTGGGGCTGGCAACTGGTCATCGTGCTGGCGATGGCGACGATGCCGTTCGGGATCACCCAGAGCAAGGAGTACGCCGAACCGGAATGGCCCATCGACATCCTGATCGCCATCGTGTGGGTGTCGTTCGGCGTCGTCTTCTTCGCGACCCTGGCGCGGCGCCGCATCCGACACATTTATGTCGCGAACTGGTACTACGGTGCATTCATCATCGCGGTCGGTCTGCTGCACATCGTCAACAATCTCGTGTTGCCGGTATCGCTGTGGAAGTCCTACCCGATCTACTCCGGCAGCGTCGATGCGATGGTGCAATGGTGGTACGGGCACAATGCAGTCGCGTTTTTCCTGACCGCCGGCTTCCTCGGGATGATGTACTACTTCGTGCCGCGCCAGGCCCAGCAGCCGCTGTGGAGCTATCGCTTCTCCATTGTCAATTTCTGGGCGCTGATCTCGGTGTACATGTGGGCCGGCTCGCATCATCTGATGTACACCGCGCTACCCGACTGGGTGCAGTCGGTCGGGATGGTGTTCTCGCTGGTACTGCTGATCCCGAGTTGGGGTTCGGCCGCGAACGGTCTGCTCACGTTCAACGGCTCCTGGCACAAGCTGCAGACCGACTACGCAGCACGCTTCATGGTGATCGCCCTCGTGTTCTACGCCGCATCGACGTTCGAGGGTTCGATGATGGCGATCAAGACCGTCAATGCGTTCACGCATTACACCGACTGGACCATCGCTCACGTGCACTCCGGCGCGCTCGGCTGGGTTGCGATGATTACCATCGGTTCGCTGTACGCGATGGCGCCGCGCGCGCTGGACCGACCGGCGATGCATTCGCAGCGCGCGATCAACGTACATTTCTGGCTGCACACGTCTGGTGTGCTGATGTACGTCATCGCGATGTGGACAGCCGGGGCGGTGGAGGGTCAGATGTGGCGCGCCACCAATGCCGACGGCACCCTCAGCTATCCGTTCATCGCCAGCCTGATTGCGGTGAAGCCGTTCTACCTGATCCGTCTGACGGGGGGCGTGTTCATCGTCGCCGGCATGGTCGTGATGGCCTGGAACCTCTGGCACACGGCGGCGAACGCGCGCGCGTATCTCATCAAACCGATACCCGTGCCGATTCCGGAACCGGATGCACTGCAGGTACCGGCGCCGCTACCGGCGGCAACCTAACGAGGTCGATATGGCGCGCGGATACAAGTACTTCGAAGCGATCGAGAAACATGCCGGAAGGCTCGGCATCCTGACGGCGATCATGGTCTCGCTGGGTGGACTGGCCGAAATCATACCGGTCTTCATGGCGGCGCACGCGGTGAAGCCGGCGCCTAACGTCAAACCCTACGACGCGCTGCGCCTTGCCGGGAAGGACATCTACGTGCGCGAAGGCTGCTACCTGTGCCACTCGCAGATGATCCGCGCGTTGCGCGCCGAAACACAGCGCTACGGACATTTCTCAATCGCCAGCGAATCGGTTTATGACCGGCCCTTTCAGTGGGGTTCCAAGCGTACCGGTCCGGACCTCGCCCGCGTTGGTGGCAAATACAGCGACGAGTGGCAGCGCAAGCATCTACTCGATCCGCGCGCTTTCGTGCCGGCGTCCAACATGCCCGCGTATCCGTGGCTCGAGAGAGCAAAACTCGATCCCGCCGACATCGAACAACGCATGATCACGTTGCGTCGCCTCGGTGACCCATACACCGACGCGGACATCACCGACGCGCGCGCGGCCGTCGATGGTCGCACCGAAATGGACGCACTCTTGGCGTATTTGCAGGGGCTCGGTGTGGACTCTCCAATGGCGACAGTGACTACCGCGGCGGCGCCATGAATCCGATCTGGGGACATGTGATCGGCGTGGTAACCGTGATTCTGATGGTGACCTTCATCGGGATCTGGATCTGGGCTTGGAGCGACCGTCACAAACGCTCCTTCGACGCGCTCGCGCGCCTGCCGATGAACGAAGAGTTGGATGAGTTGCACGGGCTGGCCCAGTTTGATGGCAAGGAGGAGAAGTGAGTCCGTTCTGGTCTACTTGGATCATGGTCCTGATCGTGTTCAATCTCGGCATCACGCTGTTTCTGTTCGTGTGGGGAACACGGGTCGATATTCCGACGTTGCCCGACGGCACCAGCGGTCACGTCTGGGCTCATGGCACGGTGCGCGAGGCCGTCCGAAAGCTGCCGCTGTGGTGGGTGCTGATGTCCGTGGCCATGTTCGTCGTGGCGTTCGGCTACCTCACGTTGTTTCCCGGCTTTGGCGGTTTCAAGGGGCTGCTCGACTGGAGTTCAGAGCAACAGTTGGCGCAGAACACCGCAACCAACAATGTCAAACTCGATGCCGCGATGCAGCGCTTCGGAAACCGCAGTATCGAACAGCTCGCCAACGAACCGGCCGCAGTCCAGATCGGACGGCGCCTGTTCATCGACAACTGCGCCGCGTGTCATGGCCCGCTGGGTCACGGCAATCGCGAGATCGGTGCGCCGAATCTGACGGATGCCGCCTGGCTGTACGGCGGCGGTGGCGACGCCGTCATGGCGAGCATCCTCGACGGTCGCAACGGCGTGATGCCGCCGTTCGGGGCGGCTTTCGACGCCGCGACGGTGAGCAACCTCGCGCACTATGTATTGAGCCTGTCCGGTGACACGCATTCGCAAACCGCAGCGGCTGCAGCCAAGCCGATGTTCGCCGTGTGTTCGGCGTGCCATGGCGCCGACGGCACAGGAAATCCCGCACTGGGTGCACCGGACCTCACCGACGCGGCCTGGCTCTACGGCAGCGACCTCGACAGCATCGAAGACACGATTCGAAACGGTCGTAGCGGCGCGATGCCGGCATGGCGCGCGCGCATCGGTGAACCACAGGTGCGCCTCGTCGCCGCCTGGATCTACGCACAGTCGCATACCGATGCATCCGCCGCACCGTGAGGTCGCGCGGAGCGGAACATGGTACCGCCAGCCGGTGCTGTGGCTCGGCGCACTGATTTTTGTTGCTTCTCTGGTGGGCTGTGTCTGGATGATTGTGCTCGGCGCACATCATGCCGATGAGCCTCTCTCCGACACCGGCGCGACGATTCTGGGTATGCCCCTGCGCGACGGCTCGACGCCTGCTGCCCCGTCTCACGCGCAGCAACCATGAGCGCGACTCAATCAGGTTGTTGGCATTGTGGTGAGGCGCTGCGCACCGCGGAAAATCCCCAAGCCGTTGTTGCGGGTCGACCGCGCGCCGTGTGCTGCATCGGCTGTCGCGCCGCGGCCGAATGGATCGACGGTCTGGGGCTGGCCGATTACTACCGCCTCCGCAGCGAACCCGCTACCCGTCCCGTCGATACGGAAGCCGATCGACGCGACACGGCCGTCTGGATGCGGCCTGAGATGGCGCGGCACGTGGTCCGCGATCTCGACAATGGCCGCCATGAAGCGATGATGTTGGTTGACGGTGTGCGTTGTACGGCGTGCGTGTGGTTGATCGAGCGGGCACTCGGCACGCTGCCGGGCATCGAATCCGTACAGGTGAATGCGTCGGCGCAGCGCGCGCGAGTTGTCTGGGATTCCGCTACTTGTACGATCGCGCATATTGTCGAGACGCTCTCGCGTGCCGGATACCATACGCTGCCGCTCGATGCGCGCGCGCTCGACGATACGCGCAGAACCGAAATCCGCAGTGCGTTGAAGCGATTGATTGTGGCCGGGCTCGGCGCGATGCAGGCCATGATGTACGCCAGCGCGCTGTACCTGGGTGCTTTCGGCGGTGCGTTCGAGACAATGGATGCTTCGACGCGCGACCTGATGCGCTGGTTCGGCCTGCTGGTCGCGACGCCGGTGGTGTTCTATTCGGCGCGGCCGTTCTTCGCCGGCGCACTGCGCTGCCTGCGCGGACGTACTCTTGGTATGGATGTGCCCGTCGCACTGGCGATCGCACTGATTTACGCAGCGAGCCTGTTCCAGGCAATCGTTGGCGGCGGCGACGTCTACTTCGACTCGGTCAACATGTTCGTGTTCCTTCTGCTCATCGGGCGCTACTTCGAGATGCGGGCGCGGCATCGGGCCGGCGATCTGTCGGATGCGTTGACCCGACTCGCGCCGGTATCCGCCGACCGGCGCACCGCCGACGAGAGCCTCGAACGCGTCGCGGCCATCGAACTGCTACCGGGTGACCGCGTGCGCGTCGCCGATGGCGCCAGCGTACCCGCCGACGGTGTACTGCTGAGTGGGCAATGCCGCGTGGACGAGGCACTGTTGTCGGGCGAATCAACACCGCTGCTCAAACGTGCTGGCGATACGCTGATCGCGGGCAGCGTAGTGATCGATGCGCCGGCTGATATGCGCGTTGAGCGTGTCGGTCCCGATACCGCGCTCGCCGGCATCATTGCGCTGGTGACGCGCGCGCAGACCGAGCGACCGCGCCTGGGACGTGCCGGCGAACGTGCCGCAAGCGGGTTCGTCGCGCGCGTACTGATACTCGCCACACTCACCGCCATCGGCTGGGCCGTATTCGATCCCTCGCGTGCATTTACAGCCATGCTTGCAGTGTTGGTGGTGTCGTGTCCGTGCGCATTTGCAATCGCGGTACCCGCCTCGCTGACGCGCGCACTCGCGTTGCTGGCACGTCGCGGCGTGCTGGTCGTCCGACCGGACGCCATCGAGAACCTCGCCACCGCAACGCACGTGGTGTTCGATAAAACCGGTACGCTGACGGATCCGAAACTGACCCTGACGCGTATCCAGACGTTGCGCGAAAGCGAACCGGGAAACGCGCTTTCGCTAGCGGCCGCACTTTCCCAGGGTAGCCGTCACCCCGTTGGCGCATGGGTCGCGCAGGCTTGCGCGACCGCGAATCCGGCACCTATCGAAGCCTTACGCAGCTATGCCGGCGATGGTCTGGAGGGCGTCGTCGCCGGCCAGCGCGTGCGTCTGGGTCAAGCCGATTTCGCGCTCCGAGATCAACCCGTACCGCCTGGGCTGCGCGACAGCGTAGTGCTTGCCGACGACGCAGGTGCCATCGCCGCGTTTCACATCACTGAGCGACTACGCCCCTGTGCACGGACGTTGGTCGACGCGTGCGTGGCGGATGGACTCACCGTCGAGATACTCAGCGGTGACGACGCCGGAAAGGTCGCGGCGATCGCGGCACAACTTGGGATTGCGCGTTGGCGCGCACGCCAGCGGCCTGCTGACAAGCTCGCGCGACTCGCGCAATTGCGCGCGGAGGGTGCACGCGTCGTTGCAATCGGCGACGGCATCAACGATTCACCCGTACTGGCGGGCGCCGACGTTGCGATCGCACTTGCCGATGGCAACCAACTGGCTCAGGCCGTCAGCGACATCGTGCTGCGCGGCCAACACCTCGACAGATTGACGCAGGCGCGCCGGGTTGCGCGTGAAACGCTTGCGGTCCTGCGCCAGAACCAGCGCTGGGCCTTCGGCTACAATCTGGTCGCGGTACCGTTTGCCGCGCTCGGATACGTGCCACCGTGGCTCGCAGCGCTGGGCATGTCGGTCAGTTCCCTCGTCGTGGTGCTGAATGCGCTGCGCATTGGACGTCACCGCGACCGGGCCGAGTCGCCACGCTCACCTGCTCCACAGGCAACTCCACAGGCTTCGCCGACGTGAACATTCTCATCGTGATGATTCCGTTATCAATGATCCTGATGGTCGGAGCCGCAATCGCATTCTTCTGGGCGGTTGAGCACGACCAGTTCGACGACATGGATACGCCCGCGCTGCTGCCGCTGATGGATCCGCCCTCGTCACCGCAAACGGCAGCGCAGCAAACGACGGCGTCACATTCGATCGCTCCGTCGGCATACGCCGATCCGTCGGAGCCGCGCCCATGACCGGCGCACTGACCATCGGCGCCGCGCTCATGCTGGGCCTCGTTGCAAGCGGACACTGTCTGGTGATGTGCGGCGGCATATCGACCGCGCTTGGCATCGCGACACAGAAGACGGCCGATGGTCGCTCGCGGCCAGAGCTGTTGCTCGGGTATCAACTCGGCCGGGTCGTCTCCTACACCCTTGCCGGCCTGCTGCTCGGTGGTGCATTCGGTAGCCTGATCGGCCTACTGGATATCGATGTAGTGCGCACCGGTCTGCGCATGGCAAGCGCCGTTGCAATGCTGTTAGTCGCACTCGTCGTATACGGGCGCGTGCGCGATCCTGCCGCGGGTATCGGTCGATTGGTATGGCCCAAGCTCGCGCCACTCGGACGCATGCTGCTACCGGTCACGAATCTGCCGCGCGCCATTGGATTCGGCATGGTCTGGGGATGGATGCCTTGCGGCATGGTTTACGGCGTGCTGGTGATGGCAACGCTGCAGCTCGACCCCGTGCGCGCCGGCACCACAATGGCGGCATTCGGCCTGGGCACCGTGCCGGCGATGCTCGGCGTTGCTTTCGGCGCGCAACGCTTCACTGCGCGTTTCGCGTTCGCCCGTACCGGGCGACGCATCGCGTGCGGCATTCTGCTGGCAAGTGCCGCGGTCACATTTGCGGCACCCTGGCTGATGGCCAGCGCGCCGTGGCTGCACCGGATGTAGTTCAACAGCAACGCTGTACACCACTCCACTTCCTTTGCTGCTGCGCGACATAGAAGGCGCGCCGATCGAGCCGGGTCTCGTTCCGGTGCCGCCGAGCATGATGTTCGATGTACCGCTCGTAGGCATCGTCGTCCGCGAGACGGCGCAGCGTTCGCCATATGCCCGCCAACTTCTTGCTCATACCCGCACCGCCGTGGAATCGTTGGCAGCCATCGGCACATACGCTGATTCGGTAGACGGCATCACCGGCCTCCCGTTCGCAACGCGCCAGCAGACACGCGCCGCGTCAGCAATGATCAACCAGACGATCGCGGCGAAAATCAACGTCAGCACCGCGTCGAGCCGCTGATTGAATATCAGATTCGGCGCCACAGCGGCTTGCTTCGCGGGCAACAGGCCACCGGCCAGCTTCGTTGCGAGATCGTTCGCGGCTGCGATGAAGCCGATGCGCGGCTCGGCCGAGAAGATCTTCTGCCACGCGGCCGTCGTCGTGATGATTGCAAGCCACGCCAGCGGCACGCCGGTGACCCACGCATAACGCAACCTGCCCTGTTTGACGACGAGCGCAGTGGCAACCGACAGCGCGATCGCCGCGAGCATCTGATTCGCGATACCGAACAACGGCCACAGGATGTTGACGCCGCCGTTCGGATCGATGACTCCGATGTACAGAAAATATCCCCAGCCCGCCACGACGAGCGCGCTGGCAATCAACACTGACGGATAGGCCGACGTCTCCCCTAGTGGCCGCCATGCACGGCCCAGAAAGTCCTGCACCATGAAACGGCCCACGCGTGTGCCGGCATCCAAGGTCGTCAGAATGAATACGGCCTCGAACATGATCGCGAAGTGATACCACATGGCCAGGAAACGCTCGCCGAACGCCGAGGAGAATATCGTCGCCATACCCACCGCCAGCGACGGCGCCCCGCCGGTGCGCGCGAACAGGCTCGACTCGCCCATCTCGCTCGCCAGCGCATGCATCTGATCGACGGTCACCGGGAAGCCCCATGATGAAATCGTCTGCACCGCGGTCTCGGCGGTGGTGCCGACGATCCCGGCGGGGCTGTTGATCGCGAAGAACACGCCGGGCTCCAGCAACGTGGCGGCGATCAGCGCAATCACCGCAACGAACGACTCCAGCATCATGCTGCCGTAGCCGATCGGCCGGACGTCGAGTTCGCTGCCGATCAGCTTCGGCGTGGTACCGCTCGAAACCAGCGCATGAAAACCCGAGATCGCTCCGCAGGCAATCGTGATGAACACGAACGGGAAGATCTTGCCGCCGAAGATCGGGCCGGTGCCGTCGATGAATTGTGTGACGGCCGGCATCTTGATCTGTGGGTGCGTCGCCACCACCGCAACCGCCAACAGTACTATCGTGCCGATCTTCAGAAACGTCGACAGATAGTCGCGCGGCGCCAGCAGCAGCCACACCGGCACGATCGCCGCGAGGAATCCATATCCCATCACGAACCAGGCGAGCGACAGCGAGTCGAGATCGAACAGACGCGCCAACGCCGGCTGCTCGTTGAGCCAGCCACCGCCAACGACCGCGAATATCAGCAGCGCGAACCCGAGCAGCGACGCCTCGATGACGCGCCCGGGACGGATGTTGCGCAGATACAGCCCGATCAGGACCGCGATCGGAATCGTCGCGAATACTGTCGCAGTCGCCCATGGACTGTGCTGCATTGCGTTGACAACGACGAGTCCGAGCACCGCGATCAGGATCACCAGAATCATCAGCGTGCCGATCATCGCAGCGTTACCGCCGATCGGGCCGAGTTCATCACGTGCCATCCTGCCGAGGCTGCGTCCGTCGCGTCGCGTCGACAGGAAAAGAATCGTCATGTCCTGCACGCAGCCGCCGAGCACGCCGCCGATCAAAATCCACAGCAAGCCCGGCAGATAACCGAACTGCGCCGCCAACGTCGGGCCGATCAACGGGCCCGGGCCGGCGATCGCCGCGAAGTGATGGCCAAACACGATCCAGCGATTCGTCGGCACGAAGTCGCGGCCATTGTCGAGCCGCTCGGCGGGCGTCGCGCGCGTTCCATCGAGTGTCAGCACGCGCGCCGCGACCCACGCGCTGTAGAAGCGGTAGCCCAGCGCGTAAACACACACCGCAGCCACGACGATCCACATCGCGTTGATCGTCTCGCCGCGATTCAGTGCAATACCGGACAGTGCGTACGCGCCGATCAACGCGACACCGAACCACAACAGCTTCTTCATCGATCGCGTTTTCCTTGCGGGCCTACCACGCGAAGATCTCGCCCTCGCCTGCCGGTGGACCTACCACAAGCCGTACTTCTGCACTTCAGCACGACCCACCACCATGTGGTGCACCTCGTCGGGGCCGTCAGCAAAGCGCAGATGGCGCATGTCGGTGTACAGGCCTGCCAGCGGTGTCCACTGCGACACACCGGTCGCGCCATGCATCTGGATCGCGGCATCGATGATCTGACAGACCTTCTCCGGCACCATCGCCTTCACCGCGCTCACGTACACACGCGCCTCCTTGTTGCCGAGCACGTCCATTGCTTTCGCGGCCTGCAGCACGGACAGACGCATTGCGTTGATGTCGATGCGGGCGCGGGAAATGATTTCCAGGTTGCCACCGAGTTTGACGATCGGCTTGCCGAACGCTTCTCGGCTCGCGGCGCGCTTGACCATCAGTTCCAGCGCCACCTCGGCTTTGCCGATCGAGCGCATGCAGTGGTGAATCCGACCAGGGCCGAGACGCACCTGGGAGATTTCGAAGCCGCGTCCAACACCGAGGAGAATGTTGTCTTTCGGTACCCGCACATTGTTGAACTTCAGGTGCATGTGGCCGCGCGGGGCGTGGTCTTCGCCGAACACCTGCATCCCTTCCAGCATCTCCACGCCGGGCGCGTCGGTAGGTACCAGAATCTGCGACTGCTGCTTGCTCGGCGGCGCCTCGGGATCGGTTTTGACCATCACGATCATGATCTTGCAACGCGGATCACCCGCGCCGGAGATGTAGAACTTCTCGCCGTTGATGACCCATTCATCGCCGTCGAGCACCGCCCGGGTACTGATGTTCTTGGCATCCGACGACGGTAACCCCGGTTCGGTCATCGCATACGCCGAACGGATTTCGCCATTCAGCAGCGGTTTCAGCCACTTCTCCTTCTGCGCTTCGGTGCCGACCCGCTCGAGAACCTCCATATTGCCGGTGTCCGGCGCACTGCAGTTCAACGATTCGGACGCCAGCGCGTACTTGCCGAGTTCGGCGGCAATGTAGGCATAGTCGAGATTCGTGAGCCCCTCACCGGTTTCCGAATCCGGCAGGAAGAAGTTCCACAGGCCAGACTCCTTCGCTTTTCGCTTGGCGCCGTCCAGCAACTCGAGCTGACGCGGATGCCACGACCAGCGATCCTTCTTCTGCTTGTCGAGCTCAAAAAACTCCTCGGTGATCGGCACCACGTTTTCCTGGATATGCTTCGTGACTGCGTCCATCAGCGGTTGCGCTTGGTCGGACATGGCCAGGTTGAACAGGTCCTTATTCAGATCGGACATCAATCTCCCCTCAATGAGCGTTGCGTGACAGCAGACTATCGTGCCTCGTCGCCGCTTCAGCAAGACCCACATACCGTTCGTCTCGCACTTGCGATCCGCGCGCCCATGCGCATGATGGCGCCTTTGCCTTTCAGGAGCGCGAGATCATGGAGTTCGAGGAAGTCGTGCAAGGACGCCGCAGCATTCGCGGCTTCAAACCGGACCCGGTGCCGCGCAAGGTCCTCGAAGAGGTGATCGAACTCGCGACGCGCGCGCCGTCGTCGATGAACACACAGCCGTGGCACCTCTACGTTGTTGCAGGCGAACCCTTACAGCGAATTCGCCGTGGCAATACCGAGCGCAATCTCGCGGGTGTCAAACCGTCGCGAGAGATCCGCTCGCACGGCGAGTATCGCGGTGTACACCGGCAGCGACAAATCGAGATCGCGGTACAGCTGTTCCAGGCGATGGGCATCGAGCGACACGACACGGTAGGCCGTCAGGATTGGGTGCTCCGCGGCTTCCGGCAGTTCGATGCACCCGTCTCGATCGTGGTGACATATGACAAAGAACTCGAAGGCGGCGACATCGGGCAGTTCGATTGCGGCTCGCTGGTGAACGGGCTCGTACTCGCGGCCTGGTCGAAGGGGCTCGGTGCGGTCGTGAACAGTCAGGGCATCATGCAGTCGCCGGTCGTGCGCAAACATGCCGGCATTTCGGATGATCAGGTGATCATGATTTGTGTGGCGATCGGCTATCCGGACGACAGGTTCGCTGCGAACCACGTGCGATCCCAGCGCAGACCCGTCGCGGAGGTCGCCTCGTTCGTCGGCTTTGACGAAGTGGAGTAAGGTTGCCCCAGCATTCGGTATCTACCAAGTGAGTTGACCGGCTTCACCCAAGAGAAAATTGCATGCAAGAGCCATCAGCATCGAACGCCGCCAGCCTGGATACCTTCGATCCAAGCATGATCGCGCGGCCCCACGCGTTCTACGAGCAACTGCGTGCGAAAGCGCCTATCGTCTGGATTCCCCAGTTGGAAGCCTGGGTACTGACCCGATACGACGATGTGCGCGCGGTTCTGCGCGATCACGAGCAGTGGTCGAGCATGCGCGGCGAAGACCGGCGCACTCTCGAGCATTCCGGCGTGGTAATCGAAACCGTCGCGCCGCGCGGCACGCTCGATATGTTGGGCGCCGACCGGCCGGATCACACGCGGCTGCGCAAACTGCTGGCGCTGGATTTCACCCCGGCGAAAATCAACCGAATGCAGCCGCGCGTCGACGCGATCTCGAAGGCGCTTCTGCGCGACGCCGCGCAACGGCCCACCTTCGACGTTGCGGAGGAACTGGCGGTGCCGTTGCCCGTCACGGTGATCGCAGAATTGCTCGGCATCCCCCCGGAACTCGGGCGCCAGTTCAAGGCGTGGTCAGACGCGGTGATCGAACCGCTTCGACCGGACGCGACCGACGCACAGGTGCGCGCCCGCAACGAACAGGTGGTCGCGTTCCGCAGTTATCTACAGGCACGCATCGCGGAACGCCATGCTGCCCCGACGGACGATTTCATCGGCCGCCTGGTCGCTGCTCACGAACTCGCGGACAAACTCACCGACAACGAATTGTTGGCGGCGGTGACGTTGCTGCTGCTGGCGGGCAATGAAACGACGACGAATCTCATTTCCAACGCAACGCTGGCCCTGTGCATTTTCCCCGACAGACAACGCGAACTGCGCGAGCACCCGGAACTCATCGATGCCGCCGTGGAAGAATTCCTGCGCTACGACGGCTCCGTGCAGTTCACCTCGCGTCGCGCAATTCGCGACGCACAGATACACGGCCAGACGGTAAAGGCCGGTCAGCACGTGATCGTGGTGCTTGCGTCGGCCAATCGCGACGAGCGCATATTCGACAATCCCAACGAACTGCGTTTCGACCGGCCCGCGCACAAACACCTTGGACTCGGCGATTGGATTCATATCTGTCTTGGGCAGTTTCTCGCACGAATGGAAACGCGCGCAGCCATGCTCGCGTTGCTTGCCGCGTATCCGCAATTCGAACTGGCAGTGCCGGAACACGAAATTCCGTATCGCGCGAACTTCAATCTGCGCGGCCCGAAGCACTTGCTGATTCGACCTGCCGCGGCCGGTTAGATACACGACGCGTTCACGACACTGCCATGAGGACGCAGCTCTACAAGGTATCGGCCCCACGCGCCGACAAGATGTTCCATCCCAGCACCTTCTGGCACACACCGGATTGGGAGAGCAGTACGACGCGTCGTCGAGAGGGCTGTATCGAGGACGACGTCCTCTACGCGGGGGACTTCGACGAGGTGAGCATCCACCTGTTTCCGCGCGTGAGAACGGTCCGGGTGCGCTCGGCCGACGTTGATGCCACGACGCTGCGCGACCTGGGCCTCCGATGCGTACCGGGGAAATCGGCCTATATCTTCACCCACCATTCGCGACGCACGGAAATTGAGTCTTTCCATCCGACCGTTTTCAGGTTTCGAGTGGACGGTTTCGTGCGCGTTTGGAAGGGCGAATTCATTTCGCGTGTCGCTCAGCAGGCAATCTCTGCCGAAACAATGCCGATCGCGGACGCGATCGATAGATGGAACGTCCAAGCGTGCTACGTCGATGAACTGGATGGTCTGACAGCGCGCCTAACTCGAAGAGGCATCTACTACGACGCACAGACATAGCGAGAGGTCCGACGAGACCGATTTTGAGCACGTGCGTGTCGGCTCAATTGTCATACGGTGCTACGAGTACGAGCGCATGTTCGCGTTCTGGCAGGCGGCGCTACACTACGAAGTGGAGCACGCCGATCCGAATGGTGGCTTCGTCATTCTTCGCGACCCACATCGTTTCGGCCCCAACATCTCGATCGACCAAGCTCCGAACCGGCGGAGTGGAAAGAGAAGTTGGCTCCACCTCGACCTCTACACCACGAACCAGGAGAACGAGGTGGAGCGAATGGTTCAGCTTGGCGCGACACGGTATCCGTGGCGGTACGGCCGTGACTCCGACTATGTGGTGCTGCAAGATCCGGACGGCAACCTCTTCTGCGTGGTCAAAGTTCCAGAGCATTATCGAAAATGAATCGCGCGATATGAATCCCCAGATCATTGAGCACTATGAACTGCTGGTTGTCGGTATCGAGACGACCACCACTGCTGCAACGTTCGCGGCAGATATGCGCAGCCAAGGCGAACTGGCCGACCAGCTCGAGTTGGAATCGAAGATCAAGCATCGCGTTGATCCAGACGCATATCTTGTTCTGCTATGGAATTGGTCATCAGACGGCGAGTTCCCGCTGATGACTGCAGTTGAAGTCACGTCCGATGAAGGCCAGCCAGGTGAATGCGTAGTCCAACGCCTTCCAGCTTGCGATTTTGCCGTGTTTTCCATGAGCGGATTGGTGCCCGACCTCGCTGAACCTTGGCCTGAAATACTGGCGTGGTATCCGCTGGATCTCGAAGGGCTCAGAACCACGATTCGTCGGTACTACCAGGCGACTGGAAACGGAGAAATCTTGATTCCCATGGTGCCTCACTTGCAGCCTAAGAGGAGTTGATTGTCGATCGCGGCCTGCATCGACTCGGCGTGGTGTCCGCTATCTTGTGTGGATTCAACCGGTCGACGCAACACATTGATTGAACCGCTCTGCGGGTGATCTAAAGTCCAACGTCTTTCTAGGACGCTCGTTGAGTCGGCGCGCAACTGAATTCAGTTTCGCTTGTGAGTGGCTCGCCTGCTGATAATTGGACCAGCTGATAAGTTAGGGTTTCTCGGAGGAGGAGCCCATGAAGAAGCGATTTACCGAGGAGCAGATCGTACGGATATTGCAGGAATCGGAAGCTGGGATGTCGACGCGGGACGTGTGCCGCAAGCATGGTATTGCGGAGCAAACGTTCTACCGGTGGAAGACGAAGTACGGCGGTATGGACGTGTCGGATGCAAAACGGTTGAAGGCACTCGAGCACGAGAACAACGAGCTGAAGAAGATCGTCGCCGACCTGACGCTGGACAATCGGATGTTGAGGGACGTGAACGCAAAAAAATTCTGAGCCTTCCCGAGCGGCGGCGTTGCGCGACGTACCTGAAGGCCCATTACGACGTCAGCGAACGCCGCGCCTGCCAGGTGATCTCGTTGCAGCGGTCGAGTTATCGATACCGCGCACGCCGCGATCCGATTGATGCGACCCACCAGGAAGTCGTTCGGCTATCCGACCGATACGACTACTGGGGGTATCGGAAGATCCACGACCTGATGCAGCGGGCCGAGATCGCAGTCGGACGCGAGCGGGTGCGACTGATCCGTCGTCGGGAAGGCTTAAAAGTCCGCCAGAAGCAGCATAAACGCAAGGTATTGGGCCGCAGTACGCAGTGGGTGCATCGTGCCCAGCATCCGAACCATGTCTGGAGCTACGACTTCGTCATGGATCAGACGATCGATGGTCGGACGCTGAAGTGTCTGACCGTCGTCGATGAGTTCACGCGCCAAGGACTGGCAGTTCGGTGTGCGCGGAGCATGACGGCGGTCGATGTCGTGCGCGTGCTGACAGAGTTGATGAAGAACCACGGTAGACCGGAATGTTTACGCAGCGACAATGGCCCGGAGTTCATTGCTAAGAGCGTCCAGCACTGGCTGTCGAAGCGTTCGGTGGGAACGCACTACATCGACCCAGGCAGTCCGTGGCAGAACGCTTACAACGAAAGCTTCAACAGTATCTTCCGAACGACCTGCCTGAACAGGTGGGCATTTGAGTCAGTCGTCGAGGCCAGAGCCGTCATCAGACAGTGGCTCGAGGAATACAACACAGTTCGCCCACACGGATCACTAGAGGGGCGTTCGCCTTCCCAATTCATTGAGGATTGGGAAGACGCACGCTCGAAACCAACCACGAAACAGAGATCCCTAACTTGATCGCTGGACCAAAGATCGTGGGCTTGCCATGAGTGAGCCGACAGGTCCGTTCCCTTTGGGAAGTACTGCCTCAGCAAGCCGTTGGTGTTTTCATTTGAGCCTCGTTGCCAGGGGTTTTGTGGATCGCAGAAGTACACTGCAATGTCTGTTGCCAGCGTGAAGCGTTGATGGTCCGCCATCTCCTTGCCGCGGTCCCAGGTCAGCGACTTCCACAACTCCTTAGGCAGTTTGTGCGCTTGTTTGATCAGTGCGTCGATCACCGTTTGGGTGTCTTTGCCATCGATCTTCGCCAACATTACGTATCGCGTGTGCCGCTCAACCAATGTCGCAATGTGACTGTTGTGATGCTCCCCCGTTTCTCCGGACACGTCGTTAAGGATTTTTCTGTTCGAACAGCATGGGGATCTGATGTCCGATAGCAGAATGCTTGCGTTGCCGGTTGTAGTACACCTCGATGTATTCAAAGATCGTGGCCGTGGCCGAACGTCTCGAGGCATAGCGTTCCCGATGCACCAATTCGACTTTCAGCGTGTGGAAAAAACTCTCCATCGCCGCATTGTCGTAACAGGTTGCTCGACGACCCATGCTGCAGCGTAAACCGTTGCGCTGGATCAGACGTTGGTAACGTGTTGCACAATACTGGGCGGATTCCATCGGTCGTTGCAACATCTCCAGATGGGAGGTGTTAGATGGGACGACCAAGAGGTTGGACAACGCAGCAGACAGGTCGGGAGCCAATGCGCTCGCCAGGTCGGCCATGCGTCAATCAGCGTGAAGCCAGACAGGCGTTTTGGAAGTGCATCGCGGAAGGGATGCAGAGTGAATCCGCCGCGTTAGCGTGCGGCGTGTCGCAGCCGGTGGGGACGCGGTGGTTTCGAGAGGCTGGTGGAATGCCGTCGATCAGTTTGGCGCCGGGCTCGAAGCGTTATCTGTCGTTTGGTGAGCGCGAGGAGCTTGCATTGTTGCGAGCTCAGGGGGTGTGGAATTCGCGAGATCGCCCGATGCTTAGGCCGATCACCTTCGACAATCTCGCGCGAGCTGCGTCGTAATGCAGAGACTCGTGGCGGTACACTGAAGTACCGCGCTACGGTTGCGCAGTGGAAAGCCGAGCGGGCTGCCAAGCGCCCCAAGACTGCCAAGCTCGTGGAGAACGAACCACTGCGACTCTACGTGCAAAAACAGGCTTGCAGGCGCGGTCACGGATGCCAAGGGCCGACCGATCTTGGGACCCAACGTATCCTGGAGGGGGCGACGTCACGGCCGCCGTGCGGACCGACGGTGGGGCACTCTCGCCGGAGTCCAGAGCAGATCAGTCGCCGGCTGCGTATCGACTACCCCGATGACGAGACTATGCGGATCTCCCACGAAGCCATCTACCAATCACTTTACGTTCAAGGCCGCGGAGCGCTGCGGCGCGAGCTATCCGCATGCCTGCGCACCGGTCGGGCTCTGCGGGTGCCACGTGCCAGAACACAGCAGCGCGGAAAAAACTTCATCGCTCCTGAGGTGATGATCAGCCAGCGGCCGGCCGAGGTCGCTGAGCGCGCTGTACCTGGTCACTGGGAAGGCGACCTAGTCATCGGCTTGCAAAGCTCTGCGATCGGCACCTTGGTTGAACGTACAACACGGTTCACGATGTTGCTGCATTTGCCGCCGATGGCGGGACATACCTCAAGCACCAGAGCCAAGAACGGGCCGGCGCTGGCCGGCCATGGTGCCGAAGCTGTCCGCGATGCCATCGCTGCGAAGATCGCCACGTTGCCGGAACAGCTCCGCAAATCGCTGACTTGGGATCAGGGTGCGGAGATGGCCCAACATACACAGTTGCGCATTTATACCGGCTTGCGATCTACTTCTGCGATCCACGGAGTCCTTGGCACGGGGTACCAACTATATAGACACCAACGGGCTATTGCGGCAGTACTTTCCGAAGGGTACCGACCTCAGCTTGATATGGCGAGCATGAGCTCGACGCAGTGGCTGCTGCTCTCAACAGCAGGCCTCGCAAAACCCTCGGATGGAAGGCGCCAGTCGAAGCACTCGAGGAGTTACTATCCACAGCTCAAGCAACCGGTGTTGCAACGACTCCTTGAACCTAAGCTGACTGCCCCGGTCTGAATGGATGATCGTGCCCTTCGGGAAGGCACGCCGGGACAGCGCCATGGTCAACGCATCGGCGACGAGCTGCTGCGTCATACGCCGGTTCATCGACCAACCAACGATGGCGCGAGAATACAGATCCATCACCACGGCCAGATACAACCAACCCTCGTCGGTCCACACGTAGGTGATGTCGCTCACCCACTTCTCATTCGAAGCTATCGCGGTGAAGTTTTGCTCGAGCAGATCCTCGGCCACTGGTTTGTCGTGGTTCGAATCGGTGGTCACCTTGAACTTCTTGCACTGGATCGCCTGGATGCCCAACACCCGCATGCGCCGCGCCACGCGGTTCTCGCTGCACAATAATCCTTGGCCGTTGATCTCATCGACAATCCGCGGCGCGCCATAGCGTTGCTTGTGCTGGCTGAACACCTGCCGGATGTGGCCATCCAGGATGCCATTGGCGAGTGCTCGACGGCCTGGACGGCGATGCACCCAGTCGTAGTAGCCGCTGGTCGATATGTTCAACACACTGCACATGAGATTGATTGGCCAGACCTTCTTGTGCGCATCGACAAACCGATATCTCATCGGCTTTCCTTGGCAAAGAAGGCCGTGGCCTTTTTTAGGATGTCTTTCTCCATCCGCAGCCGACGGTTCTCTTCCTCCAATTCGCGGATCCGTTGCTGTTCCGGCGTGAGCTTGCCGTGGCCCGCAAACGCATGTTCCGGTTGTCCTTCCAGTTCGCGTTTCCAACGGCCAATCAGGTTGCCGCGAATGCCAAGGCTGCGGCCCGCCTCGGCGTTGCTGTAACCCTGGTCAACGACCAGCGATACCGCTTCTCGCTTGAACTCCTTGCCAAACTCTCTGCGCTTCTTCGTCATCTAACACCTCGTTTCGGATCATTGTATGACCCTTAACTCGGTGTCCGAAAATTCGGGGGAAGATCAGGGACTCGCCTTTCTGCCATCGATCCCACATCAGAGTCTTGTCAGCTTCGGTGTAGTAAATCCTCGTCCTGTACTTCATCGACAACACTCCTTCTCCGTTCCAGGAGATTAGGGTGTTGCATCGACCGGTTGAATCCACATGGCCCCCCCGACAATCATCACCACGCCATTCGTTCGGGAATGGGCTCAGCGCTTAGCCGGATGCAGTTGCCGACGTCGCGCGTCCTCCGTTCTTCAACGCAATTTTCGGTAGGTCCGTGACTGCCGCACCACGGGATCCAGCAAAGAAAGATCACCCACTTCGACGGTGTTGCCTCTCGGAAACGGCGGCCCGGCGGCCTCACCAATCCCTTCGAGCACTCGGTCATCCTGGTAGTAGCAGGCGTAGGTGTGAAGCAGAAGGTTACCGAACAGAGCTGGATGGGTTTTGCTGAAAGCTTCTACGGCGGTGACCCTGTCTGCCAATGCCTGGCCGGCGAATGCCCCATCGAAATGTCCAACGATGTCCACTACGCTCGCGACGAAATCCGCTGCGTTGTCGTTGAGGTAGCCGATGAAATCCAGCACCTGAGCACTCGGCATGTTCCCGTCGTCACTTGCAGGTACGAGCGTATCCAGCAGCGCCGACAGCGTCTGCCGTTGCTGCGGCGTCAGCGGATGGTCTGTGGCGATGACATCGTTGATCGTCATGCGGATCAGTCGAACAGGTTTGCTAGATTTTTTTTCATCGTGTCGGCGATATACAACGCGAGCGCCTGAATCGTACTGGTGGGGTTCACGCCACCGGCGGTGACGAAGATGCTGCCGTCAACAACGAACACGTTCTTCACGTCGTGACTGCGACCCCAGGAATTCACCACGGATCGTTGCGGATCATTGCCCATTCTTGCGGTACCCAGCAGGTGCCACCCGGCATCCCTGGCCACGCCGGAGTTGCCGATTGTCTTGGCACCAGCCGCCTCCAGAACCTCCTTTGCGCGCGCCTGTCCATGCGCCAACATCTTTTCGCTGTTATCGCTGAGACGATAATTGATTTTCGGCGCGGGAATGCCATCGGAGTCGACCAGAGTCGGATCCAGGCTGACGGTGTTGTGTTCTTCCGGCAGGTCCTCACACAGAACGCCAATCGATGCGACGTGATCGAATGTTTTGCCGAACGCTTCGTGATGTCCGGGTCCCCACGGAATGGAGCCCGACGCGTAGCCCTGCATCGCGGTCGCGAGCGGCCCTGCACCGCGGACGATCTGCATGTTGTAGCCGCGCACGAAGCCACGCGTCGGATCGGTTTCGTAAAATTCCTTGCTGAGGATACAGCAACCCTGCGGGCCTTTGTGGCTGTCCAAACGTTCCTCGAAGACGCCCTGCACGAAGCAGATGGGATGGAACATGAGGTTTTTTCCAACGAGACCACTGCGGTTGCATAATCCGTCGGGGAACTGCGCAGATTTTGAATTCAGGAGTATCCGCGGCGTGCCCACACCGTTGCACGCCATCACCACCACTTCGGCTTTCTGATGACGCTCGACGCCGTCCGCGTCGTAGTAGATCACCCCGTCCGCCATGCCGTGATTGTTCAGCGTAATCCGACTGACGCGACACCGTGTTCTGAGTTCGACACCTTTTCTGAGCGCTTCCGGCCAGTAGGTCACGTCGACGCTGGATTTGGCGCCTTGCGAACAGCCGGATATACAAGGCCCAAGGTTCAGGCATTTGTCTCGCCCTTCGTAGGGGCGCGTGATGATCGCGCTGTCCGACGGCCACCAATGCCAGCCCAGCTTGTTGTATCCCCGCGCGATGGTTTCCCCGACAAGACCGAGCGGAATCGGCGGCAGCGGTGGTTGCTTGGGCGGATACATCGGGTCTCCAGCCAGCCCGGCAACCCCCATCTTGCGATCGTTCTGCGAGAAGTACGGCTCCAGCTGGTCGTAGTCGACCGGCCAATCCTCGGCAACGCCGTCCAGAGTTTTCACCTTGAAGTCCGACGGGTGCAGGCGCGGGAAGTGAGCTGCGTAGAGAATCGTACCGCCGCCGACACCGTTGAAGTTGACCACGTTGATGGGCGATTCAGCGTTGTTGATCGGATAGTCCGTCTTCAGACCACGGACATTGGGATTGATGTTGTAGGCACCAAACTGCTGGCTTTCCCAATCTTTTCGGGTGCTTGGATACTCAGAAGAATTTGTCCAATCACCCTGCTCGAAGCAGACGATCCGCATGCGCGTATCAGCGAGGCTCCACGCCACGGCTGCGCCGGACGCTCCAGCGCCGACAATCAGAACATCTATCGGGTCCGCTTCGGAGGTTCTCGGCATTTCGAGGTTGTCCTTTCTGTCGTGAAACAACCCGCAGCGTCAGGCGCTGGAACCTGACGCTTGCGGGCAACGAGGCACTGCAAGACGTCTTGATGTCACACAGTCAATCGATGAAATCCGGGTGAGCTTTCGCGACGCTCTCCAACAACCCAGGCCACGCCGTCTGTCCAGCAGCGCCGTCCATGAAATCGCGTACCAGCGGCGCCAATTCAGCGCGTATCTCCGGCGCAATTTCCGCAACGGGCGCACCGCCAGCTAACGCGCGAATCTGGCTGCTGCACGCCCGCTCCAATGTATAAAGGCGGACATAAGCATCGGCCACGCTCTTGCCTACAGACAACGTGCCATGGTTGCGCAGCAGCATGTTGCCGTACCCGCCAAGATGTGCGACGAGCTGTTGTTCATCGCCGTCGCCAATGCCCGCATATTCGTGATATCCGAGATCGTCGCGCACGAGCAGTGAAGTCTGTGACAACGCGAGTAGCCCGCCCGCTTGTGCGGAAACTGCTATTCCGTCGACCGTGTGCAGGTGAAGAACACAATTTATCTCGGGACGGGCACGGTGGATGGCGCCGTAGATTGGAAATCCGAGTTCATCTATGGGGCTCGCACCCTCGACGATACGCCCAGTCAAATCCGTCTTCACCAGCGACGATGCAGTCACCTGCCGACACAGTTTCCCGTACGGGGTAACCAACAACCGATCCGGTTCGCCTGGGACACGCGCCGTCAACTGCGTGAAGATGAGATCATCCCATCCTTCCATGGCGATCAGTCGGTGTACCGCGGCGAGGTCGCGCCGCTGTTCTGTTTCATTCGCGGCCATGGGTCATCGAATCGCGCGCTGGGAAAACGACCGTACCAACCTCCTTCACTTGGGTAAAGGCGATCGTGTCGCTGCCCATCGGCTCCGCAGTTCTGCAACGCGGCCGACATGGGTGCAATTCGATTCCGCGGAATCGCGCACCTTCATCTGGAAGCAGTCCGCCAGTCGTCAGTTCCTGGTCCCCAGTCGGCGGCCCACGAAGCCGACCTTCTTCATCAACGAAATGAACCGCGGTTCCGACCGTAGCGGGTCGAAGATCCGATCGTTCCTGAGCCACCCCAGCCACTGCGAATCGGCTTCGTAAGCCTGTTCCAGATAATCGAGCGCACGCGCACGATCGCCCAGACCTAGAGACACGATTGCGAGATTGAACGGCGCAACGTACCCGTGCAACGATCTCTGCTGCAGTTCCTTGATGGCTTCGAGGGCGCGCGTTCGATCGCCGGTAGCAGCGCCCGTAGCCGCATAGGCATAGCCGAGCCATGCAATCGCAAACGCCGGCGGCTCCATCGTCTTGGCCCTTTCCAGTTCCCGAATAGCGTCGCGAACTTGGCCCGCCTGAATGTCGATCCAGCCTGTTGAATATGGTGCAGAGAAGAAGTTTGGATCGAGGTACGCGGCCCGCGCCGCCCGCACTTTGGCCTCCTGATACTTTCCCTGCCAGGCAAGCGCAAACGTGCCGTCAATGGCTACCTGGGGTGATAGCGGGTCCAGCTCGGTGGCGATCCGGGTCTCCGCAATCGATTCGTCGAATCTGCCCTGGAGTGCGAGGGATACAGCGAACTGAGAATGAGCGAACGCATAATTCGGATTGAGCGCGAGCGCCCGTCGAAATTCCGCCTCAGACCCGGACCAGTCGTATTCATAGTTGAGCTTGAACACCGCGAGGGACGTGTGCGCTTCCGCGGAATCATCGTCCAGTCGAACCGCTTGTTCGGCCGCCGACTTTGCCTTCGCCCTGGCTTGTGTCGACGTAAAGACACTCTCGTTGACGCCCGCCCAGAGGTACGCATCAGACAAGCCGGAATATGCGGGTGCAAAGCCGGGGGCCAGCTTCACGGCGAGTTCGAATTGCGCAATTGCTTTGCTGAGATTTTCATCGCTCGGGCGGTTGAAGAAATAGCGCCCCTTAAGATAAGCGTCATACGCATCGGATTCGACAGTCGGCGCGCTGGACAGTCGCGACCGTTCGCCCGGCGTCAGTTGCACATCGATCTCGCGCGCGATGGTCGTGGCGAGTTCTGCCTGTAGCGCGAGTACGTCACGGGAGTTGCCATCGAAACTCTTCGCCCACAGATGCTTGTCCGCTCGGGCGTCGATCAGTTGTGCCGTGATCCGCACTTGGTCACCAACCCGCTGGACCGAGCCTTCGAGAACCGCGTCCACGTCGAGGATTTTCGCGATCTCGGGCGTTGCCGGACGATGGTCACCTTTGAACTGCGTCGTGGAGCCGCGCGAGATCACCCGCAGCGTGCTGATCGTCGCGAGGTCTGCAGTCAACTGATCGGTCATGCCTTCCGCGAAATAGTCCTGCTTCGCATCGCCGGAGTAATTGTCGAGCGGCAGTACAGCGATCGAGCGGATCGTGTGCGTCGGGTTTGCTGTCTCTGCTGTACTCGCCACTCGCTCCGGCGACGCTCGGTCCGGCGCGAGAAACCATATGACCGCGCCGCCGATCGTCAGCAGCAGCGCGAGGATGACCAACTCCGTCCCGGATACGCGCTGTGCACCCCGCTCGCCGTGGTACCAGGCAAGCAGACACGCAACGAAGAAACCGAGCACGAGAATCAGCGTGATGCCGCGCTGCACATCGGCGGGCCATTCGAACTGATGCGCAACGATGTCGACGCCCTGCAACAACGCAAACGCTGCCGCGGCATACGCGAGCGCCCACTGCACCAGCTTGCGCTGCTTGAGCTGCGCGATCAGCGCCATGGTGTCACCGGACTACCCGATCTCAATCGGAGGACCGATCGCATGCGACTCGTCAGCGGCAATTTCCGAAATGCGAGTGTAGCCGATCCATCAATGCTCTCCCGCTAACGCAATCTCCGCAGCAGCGACTCCTGCCGTACACTGACCAGCAATTCACCTTCACGCGAAAAAAGACGACCATCGTTCAGCCCTCGGCCGTCCGCGGTCGCAATGCAGTGGGCATCGAACAACGTCCACTGCCTGACGTCAGCGGTGCGATGGAACCAGAGAGTGTGGTCCAGGCTCATGTGCTGATGCGTTCCGAACGGATCGCCATGCAGGATTGCTGCGCAAAACGGAAGTGGGCCATCCGAGATGAACGCCAGCATCATCTGATTCTGTCTGTCTGAGAGCGGTTCCGACTCGAGCACCCTCAGCCAGTTGCGGATGTCGACTGAGCGCGCTTCGCCGTCGATCAACTCCGCCCGCGACTCAAACGCATTGGTGGTTTGTTCCAGCTCAACGCGGCCGCCGGCAGTCGGTGGGCCTGCGGGCGTTGGCCGGCCCGATGCTTCACGCTGCGCTCGGGCGATTTCCGGCGCAACAACTTGTGGCATGTCGGATTGGAACAGTTCGTCTTCGTCTCGCAACTTCAGCGAAGCCGCCATCGAAAAAACTACATCGTCGTTCTGGGTTGCGACGACTCTACGCGACGAAAATGACTTTCCATCCCGCAATGTCTCGACACCGTAGTGGATCGGCAAGCCGCTATCGCCGGTCTTGTGGTAGTAAGCGTGAATCGAATGCGTCAGCTTGTTTTCATCCACCGTTGCAAACACCGCCGACAGCGACTGTGCGACAAAATGGCCACCATAGATGCGGCCGGGGACACCATAGGGTTCCGTATCACCAACGAAAACATTGCGTTTGGCCGATGGCCGAACAGTCAGAAGATCGACGATACCTCTCGCATACTCGGACATGTTAGCAACCCCCGGCGTACGGCCGATTCAGATTCTCGTAGCGGTTCGGGTCCAGAACGCGGTTCTTCAATGCGGCGTCGTGGGATCGAAGTGCCCACAGGATGAGTCCATCGGGATGACGCTCTGAACGTGCCATGACCGCCGCCCCTCGGCCCTCAATAGTATCGGCGCCGTCGCGTGCGGTGCAAGCAAGACGACTGGACTCAGGCGCGGTTGACGTAGCAGGAATCGACAGCGTACAACCGTCGTGGGGGAATAGAGGGGAACGCGCATGGGGTCGTCTATTGTTCGCTGTGTCGCTGGTCATCCTGCCGCTCGAAGCACTCGGCGCGTGGTCGATCGAGCGCACGCCTGAACGCGTCGCGCGCGGTGAGTACCTGGTCAAAGCTGTCGTCGGGTGCCGCGGCTGCCACAGTGAACGTGACCTCGGCAAATGCAGCTACCCACCGAAAGCGGGCCGGGAGTTGGCCGGCGGGATCGTCTTCAGGAATATCGGTCCGCATGCGGTTTCCCCGAATATCACGCCGTACGCGCTCGCCGACTGGACCGATCAACAGATAGTCGACGCCGTTACACGTGGTATCAGCAAGGATGGCCGCCATTTGCATCGCGTGATGCCGGCCTCGGTCTACGCGATGATGGATCAGGCGGATCTGTACGCGATCATTGCGTACCTTCGCACCATACCGGGCATCGCTGCTGACCCGTATCCTCACGAGTTTGGCAACGTCGGCTCTGCAGCGTCGGAATTCCCGGAAACGAAGTTGCCGCGGAAGACAACAACGGACGTACAGAGGGGCGCGTATCTGGTCGGCATCGCGGGCTGCAATGGCTGCCATCATGGTGACGGAGAGACGCCGGACTCAGGTCCAGCTTTCATTGGCGGCAAGGAGTTCAAGCTACCGGGACGCGGGTTCATCCGATCGGCCAATCTCACGTCCGATGTGGCCACCGGTCTGGGCGCATACACGCGTGAAGCCTTCATTGCGCGTGTGAAGGGTATGCGCGGCAGTGAGAAAGTGGCAATCGAATACGGCAAGCCCAACACCGTGATGCACCGGTGGGCGTATGCCAACATGACCGACGCCGACCTTGGGGCGATTTACAGCTATCTGCACACGCTCGCGCCGGTGTCGAATCGAGTGATCAGATTCGAACCGCTTCCGGGCAAAGTGGCGAGCCCCAATTGGAGCGAGATCAACTCGGGAAACGCGGCGGCGCGATGAATCGGCGACATCGAGTTGCTTCTTCCACGTGCGCCACGCGGAGGCATTGATGACAACGTTGCCGAGATGCACGCGTCGCATCGAACCCGATCGATCACGACGTCACGAAATCACTGTATCTGGTGGATCCGAATAGGTGGAATTGGTACGCGTAGTCGCCGACAACTTTGAGAGGAATAGTTGCTCGAACGAGGGGCACCGAAGCGCGATGTCCAAGTTGGTTGAGAGTGTGTTTCTGGAGGTGTTTGATCCACTGAGCGCATGATTTCGAACAACTGGACGCGAACACAGTGCGACGACAGAGTAATCCAACATGAAAGAAGCGCTCGGTGTTTCCCAGCGCAAAACCATCTACGCGCGCATCTCTCGGCGCTACGACCATCAGCACGCTTTCACCACTGCCGGGTCGGATCAGCGAGGTCGGGCCATGCTCGTCGAGCACGCGGTACGTGCCGGCGGCGTTGTGCTCGATTGCGGCGCCGGCACCGGAACGACAGGCATTCTTGCCGCGAGGAAGGCGGGTCCGAATGGCCGCGTGACGCTATTTGAACTGAGCGATGAAATGCTGAACGTCGCGCGCGCGAAAGTTGCTCGCGATCACTTGGCCACGAAGATCGAGTCCCGCAGCGGCGACATGGTTGATCTGCCGTTCGAGGACGACACGTTCGACGTCGTTCCATCCACCTATAGCCTGTGGTGCCCCCTATACGATCCGGTGAAAGGCGCGCTGGAGATGTATCGAGTGACCAGACCCGGTGGCAGGATCGGCGCGGCGCATTCGACGGGACCCGAGGGCGTTTCGTGAAGGCGCTGGCCGACAACGTCGAAGACATCGTCTGGCGCTTTCCGAATCTCTCTATGGGATGGCGGGTGGTCGAAGTTCTGCCTGCGCTCGAACAGGCGGGAGGGCGTGTGCTGCTGCAGCGTCGGATCGGCGTTCCTCTATGGCCCTTCCTGGTCTTGATTGTCGAGAAGCCGGTCAATTGACGGCGAGGCGCCCAACCCAAATGCAATTGCCTGAACGCAAGTGCCTCAGTGTTGCGCCGGCGCCGGTTCCAACCCCTGCGAATACAGCACCCGGCCATCCGGCGTCACCAGAATCGCATCGACGTCGCCGAGCCCGTTGTAGACCTTCATCGCTTCATCGGGCCCCAGCACGAACGCGGTCTTCGACAAACCGTCGGTACGCGTTGCCGTCGGCGCCAGGATCGTCGCGCTGCGCACCTTGCTCGCCGAATGGCCGGTATGCGGATCGATGATGTGGTGATAACGCACGCCATTCTCCTCGAAGTAGCGTTCGTAATCGCCGGAGGTCGAGATGGCGGTGTCGACGAGCGGAATCTTCGCGATCACCTTCGTCTGGTCGTCAGGGTGGCGAATCGCGACGACCCACGGCTTGCCGAATCGGTCGCCGATGATGCGGCTGTCGCCGCCCGCAGTGACCAACGCATGTGTGATGCCCATCGATTGCAAGATCGCGATTCCGCTATCGACCGCATGCCCTTTGGCGATGCCGCCGAGATCGATGCGCACACCCGGCTGGGTAAAGAACACGGTGTGTGCCTTCGGATCGAGCACGATGTGGTGATAGTTGAGCGCCGGCAGCGCCGAATCGATCTGCGCCTCCGTCGGCCGTTTGTGGGCGTGGAAGTCGTACATGAAGCCGACGCTCGCATAGGTGATGTCGAATGCGCCGTGGGTGATGCGGGAATACTCGAGCGAGGTCGACAGCAGATCGTACAATTCCAGGCTGATGGCCACCGGACGCTTTGCCGCATTGTCGTTGACGCGCGAAACTTCGCTGTCGGGTTTGTACGTACTCATGTCGCGGTCGACGCGTCGCATGTCGTCCATCACCGCATCGATCGCTTTGTTAGCGGCCTTCTCATCATCGGACCACAGTTCCACGACGATGCGCGTTCCCATGATGCCGTCGTTGGTGCGCTCGAACCATTCCGCGTGAGCCGTGTTCGCCAACGCGAAACCCAGTCCGGCCGCGATGAGCACACGCCATGCATGAATGCCCGATTTACGCATTCGAATCAAATCTCCCATTCATCAGATACCGGCGTACCACGCGTAGCCGCGGTCTGGCCAATAGCCGCCGTTGCCGCCGTACAGCGCATCGAACTTTTCAACCAGTTCGATACGCATGATGTACTTCGCCATCTTGTAACCGAGCTGGCGTTCGATGCGAACGCGAATCGGCGCACCATTGGCGATCGGCAGGTCGGCGTCGTTGAGGCCATACGCGAGGATCGTCTGCGGATGGTGCGCATCGACCATGTCGATGCTCTCGTAGTACGACTGCGTGCCGTCTCGGCCCATCGGGTCGGCACAGTGAAACACCACATAGTGCGCGTTCGGTAGCGGTTGCACCCGAGCGAGCACATCGTACAGCGGCACGCCGGTCCATTTGCCGATTGCACTCCAGCCCTCGACGCAATCGTGACGGGTGATCTGGGTCCGCCTCGGCATCGCTTTGAGGTCCGCGAGCGACAACTGCGTGGGCTGCGCAACGAGCCCGTCTATTCGCAACCGCCAGTCGACAAACGCATTCGCTGCGAGCGCGTCGTACGCGGCACTGCGCGGATGCGACGTACCGTTGCTGCGAAATGGACCGGTGATATCCGCTTCAGTGAATTCCTGCGCGAGCGCATCGCGGCCGAGCAGCAGCCGTTGGCTCGCCAACGTCAATGTTTCGCCGGTTTTCAGTAGATTCGAAAACCACGGCGCGGCATTCAGCTTGTCGCAGCCAGAGACGACAACTGCCGAAAACGCACCGACTGCGACGCGCAGAAATCCACGGCGCGACCCACCCGCATTGATACGCTCAGGCATCGGGCGCCTCCGGTTCGTCGAGCGGTTCTATCCCAAAGTGCCCGCTGATCATTGAACGCACGTTGTTCCACAGCCCGTAGGCAATCACGAGAAAGACGTGCAGCGCGGTGAACGCAACCAACGCGAGTGCAAGCACGAAGTGTAACGTGCGCGCCGATTGCCTGCCGCCGAACACGTCCACCCATCCCGGCAGTACCGCATCGAGCGCCGGCGACATAGCGAATCCCATCAGAATCACGCCCGGCAGCAAAACGAAGATCACGCTGAGATACGCCAGCTTCTGCAGCACGTTGTACGCGCGCGCAGCGTCACCCTTCGGATGGCGGAAACGCACGTGATCTTTGATCGATTGCCAGATCGAGCCGAGATCGCTACGAGTCGGCGTGAGATCGCGCGACAGATGCCGGCTGACGAGCGACCAGACCACGTAGGCAAATCCGTTGACAAGGAACACCCACATGAAAAAAAAGTGCCAGCGCCGCGCATCGGCCAGCGAATAAGTCGACGGAATCGTCAGCCAATGCGGAAACGCCAGCATCGACGGCGATCCGCGCGCGTCCGGCGCAACACCAAACCACCCGGTGGTATCGAACGAGCGACC
The DNA here is from genome assembly GCA_963812255.1 of uncultured Gammaproteobacteria bacterium. Lineage (GTDB taxonomy): Bacteria > Pseudomonadota > Gammaproteobacteria > Pseudomonadales > Azotimanducaceae > DATJGR01. Next base: position 86,699 of record CAWEUM010000007.1, read on the forward strand.
GAACACGGTGGTCACACCGCGCAGGCCGCCAGCGCCATCGCGAACTGCGCCGATGCTCAGTACCTCTGGCGCACCACCGTAAGACTGTTGGCCCCAGTTCAGCATCGGGTGCGCGTTGAAGATCATCAGCCCGCTCATCAGCATCAGGAAAAACGCGACCACGTTGATCCAGTGCATGATCCGAACCGGCAAGCGGTGTCGGTAGTACAGTTCGCGGCGAGCAGCCATCAGTGCCGTCCGGCGAGCACCAGCGTCTGGTGGGTAAAGCGCAGTTCTCCGTCTTCCCGGCGCACCTCGAGACCGGTCCCGTCGTTGGCCAACGCCTCGGTAAAGCGGCGCCGAATTTCGGTTTCTGCGGCGGGATCCGGCCCACCGTGCGCGAGCCACTCGGTCACGCCATAGTGCATGCGACCGGGCAGGTCGATCACGATCTCAAGATCGTTGGCCAGGAATAACGCGCGCAGCTGCTCGGGCGGCAGCGCGCGCACGTGGGTTGGATCGCACAACCGCTCGATCGCATTGTGGGCACGCGCAAACTGCGCATTCGACGACGTAACCAGATCCGCCACCAAAACCGTGCCACCTGCCCGTACCACCCGGCACATTTCGGCGAGCACGCGCGCTGGATTCGGAAAGTGATGGAACGCCGCCCGGCACACGACGATGTCGAACTGACCGTCCGCATACGGCAATGCGGTGGCATCGCCGGATTCAAATCGGACATTCGCGATGCCGCGCTCAACGGCATTCCGGCGCGCGATCTCGAGCAGCGCGTCGGTCGCATCGATTCCCGTTGCGTCGGCGCACCGCACGGCAAACGCGAGCGTCAGAAATCCCGGGCCACACGCAACGTCGAGCACGCGCGCCGAGACATCGGGCGCCAGCAGCGAGACCAGCTTCGCGTGCGCGTCGGTGTTCTTGGCTTGCGCGCTGTCCGCATAGGCCGTCGCCTGACGGGTGAACTGCTCGCGAATCTGTTCGACGTGTTCGCTTGGCATGCCTCGAGTCCCTCTAAAAATTGTCCGGACAGTGCGGCGCATGACGCGTCGCGAAGATGGGTGTCGCGCGTTCGAGCGCCGTGTCGTCTGCCTCGACCATACCCCACTGCGCCAGTTGCCGAGGCGTGCGATAGCCGCTGTACAGACTCGCTAGCGCCTTCACCGATAGGGTCATGTCCGCACGACCCCGCGAACGCGACACGGTGGCACCGTCTGGCGAGCACTCGAGTTTGTAGCGGCCCGCGTTCCACGGGGTCAGTTCATCCGGTGCCACTTCGAGCGTGATCGAATCGGCGACGTGATAGCCGCGCCCGCTCAGCGCCGCGGCTGCATCGACGATGCGCAACCAGATGCCATCGCGCGATTGAGAGTTCAACAGTCTGGGCTCCATGAACAACTCCGGCGCCGGATCATCGATCGGCGCGCGCGTCCATTGGATGCGGCCGACGAGGTCGTGGCGCGCCAGCCAGGACCACAAACTGCGGTATGCACCGTCATCGAGCCAGATGAAATCCTTCACCGTCAATTCCTGGGCCCGGGTGGGATGCGCGACTTTGTCGTTGCGCACGTGATACACCACGAACCCGCGGGGCGCACCGTCGGCGGCGTATGCGATCGCGACGTGCGTGGGGCCTGTCGTCGGATTGCTCGACAATGTGTTGTTCATCCACAGCGGTTTGGCGCGGTGCAGATAGCCCATGCGCTCCGCCACGAAATCGATGTAGAGCTGCTTCAAGACCGGATAGCCTGTATCGACATTGATGCGGGCAACGCGATGCGAACCGGCGTTGCCGTCGGCAAAACCCACATCCACGGTATCGATCCGGTAACTGACCAGTTCGCTCGACAACGCGTAGCCGTAGCGTTGATAGATCGCCGCTTGCGATGCCCAGAGCGCTGCGACCGCCTGGCCACGTTCATGCATGTCAGCGAGTGAACGCGTCGTGATGCGCCGCAGCAGCCCCTGACGTCGATACTCGGGCAGCGTACCCACCGCGGTGATACCACCCAACGCGACCGCCTTGCCGTTCGCGCGCATCGTAAACGGCACGCACGAATAGCTCGTCGCCATGCGTCCGTCGACGAACGCACACAGTGTCCACTCCGGCCGATTGTTCTGCGCAACGATATTGTCGGGACCATCGCCAAACGATCCGGCGTAGACATAGGTCGCGATTCCGCCGAACTGAACCATCTCGTCAGCCCGCGCCGCGCGCACCTCTATGGACATGTCAGAATCCCCATTTGCGTCATCATCAGCGCCATTTCGGCATTCCGTCTCGGCCTAGTCACGCGCGTACCCCAGGTCTTGGAATGTCGCCGACCTTCGTCGCCGGTACATCATACCCGCGCTGTACTGCACTGCGATTCGCAATCGACGTGTACCAACGCATCAGGTGCGGATAATCGGCCAGATCGATCTGCTGCCACTCGAATCGCGCAATCCACGGCCACGTCGCAATGTCGGCGATCGAATAGTCATCGGCCAGGTATTCGTGATCCCGCAGGCGCGTATCGAGCACGCCGTACAATCGAGCTGCCTCGCGTTTGAATCGCAGCTCAGCGTACGGTGCCTTGCCGGGATTGAAATGCAGGAAGTGATGCACCTGGCCGAGCATCGGTCCGATACCGCCCATCTGCAGCATCAACCACTCGAGCGTCTGCCAGCGGTCCGGCCCCATCAGCGCATTGTACTTGTCGGCCAGATACAACAGGATCGCACCGGATTCCATCAGCGCACGTCCCGTATCGCGATCGACGATCGCCGGAATTTTGTTGTTGGGGCTGATCGCGAGGAGCTCCGGCGCGAACTGCTGATCCTTGCCGATGTCGACGGGATGGACGGTGTACTCGACACCCAGTTCCTCCAATGCAATCGAGATCTTGCGGCCGTTCGGCGTGGACCACGTGTACAGCTCGATCATCCGCCGCCCTGCTCCGCGAGTGGTTTGGCGAGTGCTTCGTTGAGGCGTATGCCCTTCGCCGCAATGGAAGAACGCAATTCCTCTTGCCGTGCGCGATTCAACGGAAAATTCCAGATGAATGCCGTCGAGATGAACATCAGCACCACCGGGATGCCGCAGAACGCGTACTTCAGCGCCGCGAGTCCATGTGGATCGTTGTGGTGTTGCGGATCGAAACCGAAAAACTGCACCAGCGGCAGCGCAATGCCGGACGCCAGCGCAATTGCCAGTTTGTCGCCCATCGCCCACAGTGCCATGAACAACGCACCGCGCTGTTGGTCGGTCTCAACGGTATCGTGGTCGATGACGTCCGCGGCCATCGACGGAGCCAGGATCGCGCTGGCCGGCGCGAGCAGTCCGGTGAAAAAATTCAGCACGATGTAGTAGGCAAACTGACCGGGCTGGAACAGCAATACCAGACTGAAAATGCCGACGCCGAGTAGCGAGGACACCGCGAGCAACCGATGCTTGCTGAAACGCGGGGCAATACGCACGAAGATCGGCGTGCCGATCACCTGGCCCGCGAAATAGGTCAGCAGGATCAGCGGCCACTGCGTCGCGTCCGCGAGCAGGTAGAAGGTGACGAAAAACACGAACAGCGTATTGATGCAGTTCCACCCCACCGCGCCGATGACGTTCGATACGAGCAGGCGCCGGAACGGTCGGTTGCGCGCGACCAAGGCAAGCGCCTTGCGCAATTCGAGCGGTCGCGCCGTGGCGAACTTCGCTTGCGGCACCGCGACGAGCATCCACACCACACTGACGATCAGGATCGTGACAGTCGACCAGGCGATGATTTTCAACATCGGCTGCATGCTGTTCGGCGCATCGGTCTGCGCCCAGCCGACACCGGCATGCGCCAACCACGCCAGCGCCAGCGGCAGCAGAACCGTCAACAGTAGACCGATGTTCGATGCCCACGCGCGCGCGCCGGTGATTCGCGAACGTTCGTTGTAATCCCCGGAAATCTCCGCGGCCCACGCCGACAGCGGAATGCTGATCAGCGTCCAACCGAAATAAAGCACTGCGACGGCACAGAACAGGTAGAGCGCGGTCGGCTGAGCGACGAACGGATCGAACACCGCAACGGTCGCCACCGCCATCACCGGCAGCCCGATCCCAATCCACAGGCCGCGCCGCCCCCAGCCCGCCGGAGTGCGATCCGACCACGCGCCGATCAGTGGATCGGTCAGCACATCGGTGATTCGCGTCAGCATCAGCACCACGCCGATCGTTGCCAGACCGATACCGAGTTCGCCGCCGTAATACGGGGTGAGATACAACGCGAGCGGCAAGCCGCCCATCGCCAGCGGCATGCTGAGGAATCCGAACGCAAACAGTTGAGGCGTCTTGAGCTGCATTCGTACTCCGCAGGCTACCGATAGAACATGCGATCCGATATGTTTCCCCAACCAAGGGGAACCTCCATGATCTACGACTTCGCGGTGGGACGCACCAATCCCGAGACATTTCCGCTCGACGCATTCAAGCTTGCAGCGTCTCGCGCAATCGAGCGCGACCACGCGCTGTATGCGAACTATCCGGGCGGGCTCGGCCACGAGCGACTACGCGCGCTGCTGGCCCAGCGCGAATCCGAACGCGAAGGCGTGCCGGTATCCACCGAGCGCGTCGCGCTGACGAACGGATCGATGCAGGCGGTTACGCTCATCGCGCAAGCCTTGATCGAACACCGCGGCGACATCGTCATCACCGAAGAGTTCACCTACCCCGGCACGATTTCGGCATACAGGAGTCTCGGCATCGATCTAGTGGGACTACCGATCGATGCCGACGGCATGTGCCCCGATGCACTCGAACGCGTGCTCGACGAACTCGCGCACAAAGGCACCCCGCCGCGCTTCATCTATACGGAAGCGACCTATCAGAACCCAACCGGCGCGACGATGCCGCGCGAGCGTCGCCTGCAGATTCTCAGCCTCGCAAAACGCTTCGGCGTGATTCTCGTGGAAGACAACTGCTACGGAGACGTGCATTTCGACGGCGCCAAACCGCCAGCATTCTATGCACTCGACGACTACGCCGGGCAGATCTACGTGTGTTCGCTGTCGAAGATCCTGGCCCCCGGCGTGCGGCTCGGCTACTTCATGGCGAACGACCCTGACCTGTTCCAGCGCGTGCTGAGTCGCCGCCACGATGCCGGTAGCAACACACTCGCGGCGTCGATCGTGGCGGAATACCTGGACGGCCGGATCTGGCCGCACTGCGACGAACAGAACGCCGCCTTCAAGCACAAACGCGATCTGATTACGATGGCACTCGCGGCGCACGTCGGCGACAGTTGTCGCTGGTCGGCGCCGGCTGGTGGTCTGTTTCTGTGGCTGCGCTTGCCCGACGACATCGATCGCGACCGGCTCGAGTCGTTGGCGGATCAACGTGGTTTCCGTTACGCGCGCGGGCGGGCGTTTCAAGTAGACAACGAAGACGTACCGTTTCTGCGCCTCGCGTTCGGTCACGTGCCGGACGAGATGATCAATGAAGGTATTCCAGTGCTGGCGGAGTGCATTAGAGAAGCGCGTACATCTAACGAACGTGGCCGGCCTACATCTCTGTACCGCTGAGCGCCAGATCGGGCGCACGAAGGCCCACTACCACGCGCCGCAAAAGCGGCACCAGCGCGAACAATCCGACGGTCGAACCCACCCACACCGCCAACGTGACCGATGTGGCAGATGCCAGCACCCCGGCGACCAACGCACCGAGCGGCAACAACACACCGGTCATCACCTGCAGCAGCCCATTGGCGCGCGCCATCACATCGAGCGGCAGCACGGCCTGGCGGTAGCTGTTTGCGAGAATCAGAAACGCAACCATCGCGCCATCACCGAGCAGTTGGCCCGCCGATAGACACGCTACGCCAAATGTGGGTTCGATGGCCGCCATGGGAACGAACAATCCGGCAAATTTGCCGATCGCAAGCGTCGCGATCATCGCACGACCGAGACCGAGGCGAACCGATATCCACGACGCCACGAACGCCCCGGCGAGCGCGCTTATGCCGCCCAGACTGATGACGATGCCGATCGCGGCGACGTTGAGTTGTAATGTCTGCAACGCATACAGCATGTAAAGCGCCATGAAGAATCCATTGGCAAGATCGCCGATTGCGAATGCAACAAACGTCGGCCCGACAACCGGATGACCGAAGCCAGCGCGCGCTCCGATACGAATGTCTTCCAGCAACGACGGCGCGGTGGCTGCAATGTTGCGGTGATCCTCTTTCGTGCGGATGCTCGTGAGCAACCCCGCGGAGACGATATACGACGTAGCATCGATGAGCATCGTCACCGGCGCCGTCAATAGCTGAATCAACACACCGGCAAGACCAGGGCCGCCGATTTCCGCAACCGAATCCGTTGCCTGCAGCTTCGAGTTGCCCTCGATCAGATGCTCGCGACCGATCAATATCGGCAGATAAGCGTTGTCGGCGAGCTGGAACAGCGCCGAGCAGCCACCGACGCACGCAGCTACGACATAGAGCTGGGCCATTCCAAGCTGCGCACCCCACGCTGCCACCGGAATGCTGAACACCAGCAGCGCGCGGGCGATGTCGGTCGCAATCAACACCGGCCGCTTGGCGTGGCGATCGATGAAGCCGCCCGCGAACAGCCCGACGAGTATGCCGGGCGTAACTTCGAGCGCGCTCAAGATCGCAATCTGCATCGGATCGGAGGTGACCAGCAGGATTGCGATCACCGGCAATGCGGTGCGCGTGATCCGGCTGCCAAACGCGCTGACCGTTTGCGCGCCCCACAGGCGCATGAAGTCGCGATGTCGCGCAAGCGGCCCGAATGAAAACCGCGTCAAATCGATGGTGGCTGGCGCCTGGCAATTCGGCCATCCCACCGCAACCAGACGATTACCCCGGCATCGTCGCGCAGGAATTCGACGCGTTCGCCTTTGCGCGGACCGCTCACCACGGCCAGGCGGTCGGTCCCAGTGAACGGCAGCATCGCGGGCGGCAACGGAATCGGCCGCAACTTCGGATCGGCGACGAATTTCGGCGCCGGCGTACCGGTGATGCGCAGTCGATCTCCGTCCACCGCAACGTCGAGATGTTCGAGTGTTGCGTGGTAGGTGCCGGCGTATTCGTCGAGCTGCACGTCGAGACCCACAGCCTCACAGGGCACCGGCTTGTCGAATCCGAGAAAATACCGTTGCGCGTGATCGGCGATCGTCTGTCGCGCTTCGCGTCCGGTATCGGCGTTGGTCAGCACCGTCACCGCGAAGCCGGCCGGCGGAATCAGCTCGAACGACGACAACTGACCGTTGGTTGCACCGCCATGCTTGACGAGCGGCTGAGAACTGCCAGCATCGTCGAGCATCCACGAAACACCGATCGATTCGCACATGCTGCCGGCCGGACGCTGCGCCTGCTGCATCGCCCGAATCGATTCACGGTGCAATACGTCGGGCGCTTCAGTCGCACCGATATGCAACGCCGCATAACGCAACTGGTCGATGACGTTCGAGATCACGCCGCCTCCCCCCGCGCCGCTGCGCCACATATGCCAGCGTCGTGCGATCTGAGGACCTTCGGCTGTGACGATATGACCCGACGCGACTCGGTACGTGATGCAGTCCTCCGGGAAATAGAAGGACTCGCTCATATCGAGCGGCGCGAAGATCCGCTCGGCGACGACGTGTTCGAATGGCTTGCCGCGCAACGTCTCGACGATGTGCGCCAGCACGTAGAACGCAGCATTGCTGTACGAAAACGTCGTGCCGGCCGGGACCATTTGCGGCGAGTTCGCCATCTTCGCAACAATGGTGGCGATCGCATCGTCGCCGCGGCCGGTATCTCTAAAATAGTCGCCAACGTATCCGGTGTGGTGCGTGACGAGATCGCGTACGGTGATGCGGGCGGCGTCGGCTTCTGATTGCAGCCTGAACTTCGGCAGATACGTTCGCACCGTCGCATCGAGATCCAACAGGCCCTCCTCGACGAGCTGCATCAGCACCGTCGCGGTGACCGTCTTCGACGTGGAACCGATTTGAAACAGCGTGCGCGGCGTGACCGGCAGCGGATGCTCCACGTTCGTGACGCCGACACCACCAACGTACATGACGCGGTCGTGCAGCACGCCGACCGCAGCGCCGGGCATTAGCAGGCGCTCGCTTTCGGCGCGCGCGAATGCAATCAGCTCATCGGGTAGCGCGCGGATTTCCAAGTACTACTCGAACGCGGTGCGTTTGTAGCGCAGCATCTTTCCGCTACCAATGCCGGTGTGACGCCCCCCGTCGTACGCGACCTCGCCGTTGACGACGACCAGGGCAATCCCCTCCGGCTCACGCTGTGGTTCATCGTAAGTGGCCGTGTCTACGACGGTCTTCGGATCAAACAGCACCAGGTCCGCCCAATAGCCTTCCTTCACGCGGCCGCGTTCGACGATGCCGAATGTATTCGCCGACAGCGACGTAATCCGCCGGACTGCTTCCTCGAGCCCGAGCGTGCCGCGCTCGCGCACGTAGTGCCCCAACACGCGAGGAAAGGTGCCGAACAGGCGCGGGTGCGGCCGGCCGCGCAGATCCGGAATGCCGTCGGAGCCGACCATCATGTCGGCATGCCGGAGATTCGTTTCGACGTCCGCTTCGTCGATGATGAACTGGATGCAGATGGTGCGATCCCCACGCGGCGCCGTCAGGACCTGTCTGACGAGTTCGGTGATGTCGACGCCGCGCTCCGCGGCCACGTCGATGAGCATGCGTCCTTCCAGTTCCCGAAATGCCGGGCAACTGGCGATGCGAATCACCTCCGCCAACGCGCGATCGATCTTCTCGAGATTGAAGTACTCGATCATGCGGCCGCTGCCGGCCGTGTAGGGATACACGTCGAGAGTCACGCGCTGACCTGAGGCAATGGCGCGATCGACGCGTTCGAGGGAATCTTTCACCTTGCCCCAGTTCGGCCGGCCGGCACTCTTGTGATGTGAGATGTGCAGATGCACATCGCTTTCACGGCCGATGCGCAATGATTCCTCCACCGCTTCGAGCAGCCGATCCCCTTCGTTGCGCATATGCGTGGTGTACAGACCGTCGAATGCTTTTACCATCCCTGCCAGTTCGATCACTTCTTCGGTACGGCTCCAACGTCCCGGCCGATAGATCAGCCCGGTCGAGAACCCACAGGCGCCCTGCTCCATCGCGCGTTCGACGTGGCTGCGCATCGTTGCGAGTTCAGCCGCATCGGGCGCGCGCTGTTCCATACCCATCGTCATCGCACGCACGGTGTTGTGGCCGACCAGCATCAGGTTGTTGATGGCAGGCTTGCGTTCGAGCGCCGCCTCGAAATAGCCGGCAAGATCGGTGAACTCGCCGCTGACGCCGGCGAGAATGCCGCCACTTGCCGCGACCGCATCTTTAGCCGGATCCGCCGGAATCGCGCTGAAGCCGCAATTGCCGCTGACGACCGTGGTCACGCCCTGCGCGAGTTTGAATTCCATACCGGGATAGCGAAAGAACGCGCCGTCGTCATGGGCGTGCGTATCGATGAAACCGGGCGCGAGGCACAAGCCCTGGCCGTCGATTTCACGCTTCGCGGCACCGGCGCGGCCCACCGCCGTGATGCGCCCAGCGTCGATTTCCACGTCGGCCTCAAAAGCAGCGCCGCCGCTGCCGTCGAGCACGCGCACGTTACGTATCGCCAGGTCCGTCATATCAGATTCTCCGTCCAGAATGCGATCATGTCGTCGCGAAACAGTTTCGCATCGCCGTCGCGGCTGCCGATCTTCGCACCTTTTCGACCATACCCTGCTTTCAGACCATAGACGAACAGGTCGCGATCGACGAGATCCGGATCCGCTTGTCCGGACAACGGATGGATCAGCGCGCCATCGTCGGCGATGTAGTTGCTCGGCGCATCCGGTGATACGGCGGCGTCGGGAATGGTCTCGATCGGAGTGTCGCGGTCGAAGCTGTGATGTGCGCCGTCGACGATCCGCAACGTCGCGCGGCCGCCACGCAGTCGCATCGCCTGAATGTGGCCCTGCACCTGTTGCGGCAGGCACCATTCGTCGCGATCGCCAATGATCGCACGCACCGCGGTGCCGCCAACGTCCGGATCCAGGAACTGATGGCCGCACCACGGATACGCGGCGTACACCGCACACAGCCGCCGCGAATCGCCGAGCACCGGCACGCAGAAGCGCCTCATCGCGGCCGTCAGCACAGCGGAGCCGCCGCGACTGTGGCCTTGAGCACCGATACGGCTCGATTCGATCTCGGGCAGGTGAGCCAACGCGCGCACGGTTGCCAGCACATCGTATGCGCTCGCGGCGAACGAGTATTGCGCCTGATTCGCCACCGTCGAAGTGACGCCGCGGGTACCGAATGGATCGATCACGCAGGCAGCGATGCCGTAATGGGTGAACTTCTCGGCGTGCGCTAGGTGCGACGGCGCGACACCGAGACTGCCCGGTACAACGATCACAACCGGAACCGCGCGCTCAGCGCCGGGCGGAAGGAACAACTTTGCGTCGATCACCGCGCGCGGCATGTCCCGCGGGATGCTGATCACCTGATGGTAGTTAACCGGGCTCGCGGTTTCGATCTCGATGTTGCGGCCGACGCAACCGTTGGCGAAGACGATGTCGCTGTCGCAAAGGCGTGTCCCGTTCATGCCATCATCTCCGAGGAAAAGGGGTCAGAGTTACTCTGAGCCCCTTCCTACAATCCATATCGCGCAGCACCGGTGCGGAGCCATTCACCGACCATCTCGCCGATCATGATGCAGGTGAGATTCGTGTTCGCTCGCGGCACGCTCGGCATGATCGACGCGTCGGCGACGACGAGTTGATCAACGCTATGACAGCACCCATGTTCGTCGACGACCGCCAGCGGGTCGCTCGCGGGGCCCATTTTTGCGGTGCCGCACGGATGAAAGCCGCTGCCGGCGAAACGCCGGCACAGCGCCGCGATGTCGCTATCGTCGAGGCTACGCGTCGGATCGGGAAAGCTGATCGCCTCGATCTGATCCGCCAACGGCGCAATTCGGGTGAATGCCAGTGCGTCCTTGAAGCAGCCGGCCAACCGCGCGACGTCGCGCTCGTCTTCGCAGAAGCGGTTTTCGATGATCGGTGCGTCATGAGGGGCGGCGGAGTTCAATCGCAGCTCGCCGCGGCCATGCTGATACTCCAGTACCGCAGCGATTCCGAACATCGCCGGACCGCCTTTGCGGCCGACAAAACTGAGTTGCTCGATCTGCAGGTCGTTGCGTTTTTCGGATCCTTTCGCCGTGTAGCGCAGAATCGTCTGGATCAGCGGTGAGTCGAAGTCGATGATCGACGGATCCTTGACGAGGCACGTCACCGACAGCGCCGGATGATCCGAAAGATTCGCGCCGACCCCCGGCACGTCGCGCTGTACGTCGATCGACAGCGCTTCGAGCTGCGCGCGCGGACCGATGCCGGAACGCATCAGTATCGCCGGGGTCAGGATCGCTCCGGCGCACAGCACGACCAGCCGTGCCGAGATCCCCTCGATCGTGCCGTCGGGGCGCTCGACTTCGACGCCAGTGCAGCGCTTCCCTTCGAGCACGAGGCGCCGCACGAACGTATTTGCGCGAATCGTCAGATTGGGCCGCGCGCGCGCCGGTGCGAGATAGCCGATCGCGCACGACACGCGCAACCGGCCCAGTTTGTTCATCGGTTGAGGCCCGGCGCCGGCGGCCCATGGATCGTTGCCGTCCGGACATTCTGGATAGCCGAGCGCGCGCGCCGACTCGAGAAACGCGGCGTGCTGCGGCAGCAGTTCGGCCGACGGATAGCGGCGGATCGAAATCGGCCCCGCGTCGCCGTGATACGACGCATCACCGAAGTCGAGATCACGTTCGAGACGCGTGAAGGCGCCGAGCACCCGATCCCATGCCCACGCGGGATTACCGAGACCCGCCCATTCGTCGTAGTCCTCCGGCACACCTCGCAACGCAATCGTCGTGTTCACAGCGCTCGATCCACCGGCCACCCGACCGCGCGGAAATATCACGCTGCGGCCGCGCGTAGGCTCGTAGCTCAAACCCCAGTCGTGATCGCGGTAGGAATTGTTGTGACTGTTGACGAGATCAAACGGGGTTTGCGATGGGTCCGGATAGTCGGGACCGGCTTCGATCAACGCAACCGTCATATTCGGATCTTCGGAAGCGCGAGCGGCGATTGCCGATCCGGAACTGCCGGCACCGATGATCAGGATGTCGACCATCACGTCACGATGCTCCCGCGGTCGCACCGATCGCTTCGGTGCCCGAGAACGCCAGCTCGTCGGGTCTGCAGACGAAGCGCAGCGGCGGAAACAGCACAGTTTCCAAGGCCAGCGATGCCGATACCACCACATACGGATCGAGCAACGGATTGCCCCACGCGGTAGCGTCGAACGTCGATAAATCCGCAGTCAGCCGTTCGATCCGAGTTGCCGTGTGATCGGCCTCGAGCTGCACCAGCCTGATGCCGTTGGGCGTCCGTGCGAGATTCAAACTGCCGGTGTACTGGACATCATCGACACCCATCGGCTCGGGATCGAGTGCATGGACGGTGAGGATCTCGCGGCGATCGAATACGACCGATGCATCCGCCCCATCGTAGCCGCGGCGCAGCGAGACATCACCGAGCCGCGCCGGGAAGCCAAAATGACTTCGCAGCGCCTCGCACGCTGCCGTCGAGGACGCATAGGCCGCCAACGTGAACCCTCTGGCGCGCACGCCGCTGCGGCATGCCGCGCGCGCAACCGCCATGTGAAACCCACCCCACGGACTGTCGCCGACCGACCACACCTGCAGCGACAACGCGGCCGGAATCGTCGGGTGCAGGCTCGGCGGCAGGATCGCTTCGCGTGCGCCATTGCGCATCTCGGCGGTCATCTGAAAACACGCCACAGCGTCGAACCGGATCGGTTCGGTTGGGTAGCGATCGATCGTCGCCGTCGGCTGCAACCGCATCAACTCCTCGACTTTGGCAGTGCCGATGAGCATCAGCGAACACCGTCCGCGATGCCTGCAGCACCCGTCGTGGCCAACCTCGCGTGCGGCGAAGAAATTTCCGGAATCGTCGCCGGCGTGTACACCGGCGCACGGGCTTCTTCGGCGCCGCGAAACTGCGGCATCACCTCGCGCGCGAACAATCCCAGGCTGTCGAGCACGGCCTGCTGCGGCAGCATTTCCATTGCATTCAACAGAAAATTGATACCGGTGACGCCGATCGACTCCCACCGCTTGATTGTGCGAATCAGATGCTCGGGGTCGCCGACGCCGACCCCTTCCGGCAGGCCTTTTGCCGCACTCGGATCATCTGCAGGCGGCTTCTTGCCCTTCATCGCGGCACCGACATTACCCAGCGTCTGATACGCGCGGGTCGGAAACGCCTCGCGGGTCCAGTACAAATGCGCGTTCGCGACGTTGAATGCGTTGACCATCGGCACTCCGAGCGCGCGCGCTTGTCGATAGTCTTCGTGACAGTACAGAAAATTCATCGTGTGGACCTGGTCGTTGACGATCCCACCGACCGGATCGCACAGTGCAATGCGCCGATGATATTCACGGGTGCGCCGTTCCTGCTCTTCGTAACCCGCCGCCGACACGCCGAGGCAACCCAGACCACGATCCGCCGCATCGAGTTCAGTACCGGGTGTCGTGACCGTTACCCACATCGGTGGATGCGGTCGCTGAAACGGCTTCGGCAGCACGTTGCGTGACGGCATCGAAAAAGCATGACCGCGCCACTCGAATGCATCGCGCGTCCACATCTGCGGCAGCACGCGCACGAATTCGTCCCAGGTCTTCTTCGTATCATCCGGATTGACACGAAAGCCGCCGAGTTCGGTCCAGGTCGACGAACGCGCCGTACCGAACTCGAGCCGGCCGTTTGAAATGATGTCGAGCGCTGCGGCACGCTCGGCAACGCGAATCGGGTGGTTCATTTCCGGGACACAGACGACCGCGCCATGGCCGAGGCGGATGCGCTGCGTCTGCGCGGCGACAGCGCTCAGGAACACTTCGGGTGCGGAGCAGTGCGAGTACTCTTCCAGGAAGTGGTGTTCGACGGCCCACACGTGATCGAAACCGAGTTCGTCGGCGAGCCGGCATTGTTCCAGCGCATTGTGATAGACGCCCCATTCGGCCGCTGCCGAGAATGGCCGCGGCGTCGACAATTCGAAGAAGATCCCGAACTTCACGTCTCTCCCCTGCGCAGGCGGCGCTACCGCGCAGCGCTACCGATGGCATCCATTTGTGGTCGAACTGCCAACTGCTAGCGAATCCAAACACCCGGCGCGTTGGTGCGAAATCCCAGGCTGCGATACGTTGCATCGACGAGGGACTGGCCACGCGAATTCAGCAGAATACCCGCACCCATCCGATTCATCGAATAACCGAACGCCAGCCCCTCGCTCGGATCGGCGAAGCCGATGCTGCCGCCGGCGCCCGCGTGACCAAACGCGCCGGCACCCAGCAGGCACGTTTCCATCTCGCCGGTCGGTCGATGCCGATTGTCCATCGAGCGCATGAATCCAAGCCCGAAGCGGCTCGGGATCAGCAACGTCGCGTCGACCATCGTCGACACCGAAACCTCACGCATCCGCACGATGTGATCGGCAGACAGCAGCCGCACGCCGTTGTGCTGGCCGCCGTTGGCGAGCGGCGTGTACATGCCCGCGAGAGCGCGGGCATTGGCAATCCCTCCGCCGCCGCCAATCTCGGCCGCGTAGGCTTGCGGCGAATCGGACTTGTGATTGCCGGCGTTCATCAGCGACAGATATTGAATCGAATTCGGATCGCTGATCAGCGCCTGCGTGAACGGCATCATCGGCGCACCGGCATCGGGCGTCCACGCAATCATCGGCACCACGCGTGGCAGATGGGCTTCGGGCACGCCGATCCAGAAGTCGAGATCGAGTGGCTCGGCGACTTCCTCGCGAAAGAACGTGCCGAGTGATCGGCCGGACACGCGCCGCACCAGTTCGCCGACCACCCAACCGAACGTCATCATGTGGTAGCCGTTGCGCGTGCCCGGTTCCCAGAACGGCTGCTCCGCAGCGAGGCGCTCCACCATGTAACCCCAATCGTAGTAACCACCGTCCTTGAGCGGATCGCGAAGCGCCGGCAATCCGACCGAGTGGTTCAACATCATCTCGACGGTCGCGTGCTCTTTGCCATTCGTCGCGAACTCCGGCCAGTACTGCGCCACAGGCGCGTGCAGGTCGAGCTCACCGCGATCGATCAGCATGTGCGCACACAACGCAGTCGCGGCTTTCGTACACGAGAACACCAGCGAGATAGTGTCGTCTGACCACGCCTTCGCATCCTCGTCAGCGGACACGCGTCCACCCCATAGATCGACGACCGTTTCACCGCCGACACTCACGCACACCGACGCGCCGACTTCGTCGCGCTGGGCGAAGTTCTCGATGAACGCATCCCCGACCGGCGCGAATTCCGCCGCGCAGCGACCCGACACGCGACCTCCACCCACGGGTTCATCGATCAGCATCTACGAATCGCTCCTGATTGTTTCAGTCTGGTTCTCTTCAAAGACGTCTCTTTACAGTCCATCTAAGGGAGCACCGCCGTGACTTGGATCTCCACCATCGCCGCCGGAAACAACAATGCGGCAACCTGTACGGCCGTCGCGGCCGGCGCCGCGCAGTCTGCATACCGCGCGGCTCGAACGGGGCCCGCTGCGGCGAACGCGGCAAGATCGGTCACGAAGATCATCTCGTTCACGACGTGCAGCAGGCTGGCACCGCTCTTGGCGAGCGTCGCCTCCATGATGTCGTAAACGCGTTCGACCTGGCCGGCCATGTCGCCGGGCGCGACGACGTTCAACGCATCATCGACTGCAACGATGCCGGCGAGATGAAGCACCTTTCCGGTTTGAACCATCGCCGCGAAGCCGAGTTGCTTTTCGACCGGTTCGTTGTAGTGCTGTACCTGGCTGATGTGCGCCATTTGATATCTCCTGTTGATAGATGAACTTCGCCGGTTGCTACTTGATGAAATCGGCCGACGGATGCGCCCGCGGGAAGTTGCGAACCATCTCGAGATAGCGCGCCAGCGCGCGGTCCGAGCGCGTCAAGGTCCCCGGTGCGTACTTGATCGTGTGCAGGATCGGCCGATCGTCGTCGGTCATCGACTTGCCGAGCTTGAACAGAAAGTCGTGCAGGAACTTGATCTGCGCCTCGCTCTCCGGCGACCCGTCGCCTTTCTTCAAGCACAGCACGAAGTAGTTCTGCGTTACACCGGGCTGCGGCATCCCGAATGCGGTCATCACCGCGTACCACTGTCCATTCAACGTACCGTGCAGATGAAAGATGCTGGTGCCGAAGATACCAACGTTGTAGTCGATCTCCGGGCCGTCGCCGTTTTCCGTCCGTCCGCTAAAACTGTAACGCATCGAGTGGTCGGTCCACTCGATGCGGTCGTACAGGTCGGTGTGATCGAATTCCACCCGATGCACCACTTTGATGTGCTGCCAGTCCGGCGTGTTCGCGCAGACGACCCACGGATCGACCGGCATCGTTGGCACGTCGTAGCGCACGTCGATGGCGAGCGCATCCTCGGCGACCGGAAATTCCGGAATCTGCCACCACGGTTCGTCGCCGTTGAAGGCCCAGATCAAGCCGAATTTCTCGACCGACGGAAACTTGAACAGGCACGCATTCTTCGGTGCCGGATCGCCGATGCCGGTGCGCAGACAATGCCCATCGCCGGCGAATTCCCAATGATGAAACGCACAGCGGATATCGTTGCCGATGACCGAGCCGACCGCGAGGTCTGCACCGAGATGCGGGCAGAACGCGCTGAGCACGTGCGCGACGCCGTCGGCGCCGCGGTAGACGACGACGCGTCCGTCGAGAAACGCCTTGCCGACAACCGCGCCGCTCTCCACTTCGTACGACGGACAGATTGGAAACCAGGATTGCGTGAACAGGCCGCGATCGCCTTCGGCGGGTACTTGCGCTGCATAGCGGCGCCGGCGGAGCGGCTGCGTGGCGGTGGTGGACGATTCGGCTGCGGTCATTTCGTGTGCTCCCAACGCTGCGCTGCGAACAATTGAGGTGTCACCGGCACACTATCCGCTGGCGGTCGCGCTGCGCAACATGCAACCGCATACCCGACGGATTCTCAACCGGTTCCCGACGACCTCACCGAGTCGCCGGCGGCCCGATGGTTCGGGTCGCGGCCAGCGAAATGGTTGGGTGTTACCTCGAGAGTTTTGGTTATACTCTTGACCGTTCAGTCGGCGCGAAGACGCGTTTCCGCGCACGGCGAGTATTCGAGGAGGCATCGTTGGCAAAACCAAACTACAAATTTCAGAAGCGACAGAAGGATCTGGCGAAGCAGAAGAAGAAGGAGGAAAAGCGTCTGAAAAAGGCTGCTCGGGCAGGCGAACAACCGGGCGATGAAGCACCTCAGCAATAGTTCGCAAACCGTAACCAGTTCAGTCAGGCAAGCCGTCGGGTACACAGTCGGAAAATCGAGAGGAAATATGTCAGAGCAACGCATCACGGGCACCGTCAAGTGGTTTGACGATGCAAAAGGTTTCGGATTCATCGAACGCGAAGGCGGACCGGACGTGTTCGTACACTTCCGTGCCATCAACGGCACCGGGCGCCGCACGCTGACCGAAGGCCAGCACGTCAGCTTCGAAGTGACACAAGGTAAGAAAGGCCCGCAGGCAGAGAACGTCAATCCCGAGTGACCGAATCGCCGCGGCGTCTTGTCGCGGCGTCTTCGCACGATTCAGCGATAACGAGCTGTGCCCGGTCGGGCCCAGCTTTGCCTCGGAGACACTGGCCCCGACTGACCGGTTTGTACATTTTCCATTGCTCCGCATTCCCCCCGGAGAATCACGATGATTCGCTACGCGCGCTATCTCGGACTGGCGATCGTGTTTGTATGGTTCTTCGCGGGTGGGATTTCACACTTCAGGCAAACCGACTCCTTTCTGGCGATCATGCCGCCGTACGTGCCGTGGCCGCTGGCGGCGGTGTACGTCAGCGGCGTGTTCGAGATCCTGTTCGCCGTTGGCATTCTGATTCCGGCCACACGCCAGTGGAGCGGCAATTTGCTGATCCTGCTGACGCTCGCGGTCACGCCGGCCAACATTCACATGTGGCTGCATCCGGATTTGTTCCCGGATGTGTCGCCCGCGTTGCTGTCATTGCGACTCGCGGTGCAGGTGCTGTTGCTTGTAGTGATCTGGTGGAGCACGCGCACGCCGCACGAGGCGCTTGCCCGGCCCGCCGGTGTCTGACTGGTACGTGTACATGATCCGCTGCGACGATGGCAGTGTGTACACCGGCATCAGCACGGATGTGGCGCGACGCCTCCGCGAACATCTCGGCGGCGGCGTCCGCGCCGCACGCTATCTGCGAAGTCGACGACCCATCGAGGTGATCTTCTCCCAATGCGTCGGCGACCGTAGCGCAGCACTGACCGCCGAATACGCAATCAAACGCCTCGACAGACGGCGCAAAACATCGCTCGCCGCCGGGGCAATCCGTTTGGGCGACGTGCTGGCGCAACACGAAACGCGGCGCGCCCCGGCCCACTCTTGAGCGGTTGGCACAGAACGCCGCTCACAAAGAAAGCGTTCGAGTCACCCGCTGATTGGCCAGCAACACCATCGAATTCGGCTCGAACGCGGCCCAGCCGGGGTCATCCGACAGTGGCTCCGAGCTGACGATCACGGATCCGCGATGCACGGTGTCGACCATCCGGCACACTCCCTCCTCGCAGACATAGCGCTGACCCTGATTCAGATACAGGGACGACCCTTCGGTCGGATCGTCGGTGGTGTAACGGCATGCGACCGCATTGTCGCCATTCGTCAGCACCGCATTGATATAGAGGTGTTCACCCGCCGCGTGCGCGAACATCAACTCGCTGACGCGTTCGATGGCGCGCTGGAACGCGCGGCCAATCGATTCGACTTCTGGGTCCTGGCCTTCGGCATCGAGTTGGTCGAGCAGCAATGCAAAGAAATGTTCCGAGTCGGTACCGCCCTGGATCGCGTCGAAGCGTTCGTTCGTCAGCTCAGCCAGCAGCGCACGCCGGATACGGCCGAACCCACCGATGTCGCCGTTGTGCATGAACGACCACCGATCGGCGATGAACGGGTGGCAATTCAGCTCCGAAACCGCGAGTTGCTGGGTCGCCGCGCGGACATGGGCCAACACGCATGGACTGGTCACAACGCGCGCGATCTCGTGCAGATTCGCGTTGTTCCATGCCGGCGATACCCCACGAAACCGGCCCGGGGCGCCCGTCAGATCCGGCACGTACCAGGCGACGCCGAAGCCGTCTCCGTTGAGCGGCTCCTCGCGTTCACGCGAATCGAAGCTCTGATTGATCAGTGAGTGTTCGGGCTCGGTAACGAGCGCGCTGAGCCGAATCGGTTCGCCCTGATAGAACGTGAATCGGCACATCGATTGGCATCTCCCAAATTGGCGTCTCCCGCACCGTTTGCGGCGGCCAGCATCAGTGGAATACGTCGCCGTCGGGGTGATTCATCGTCGGCCGGTCGCCATCGCCTTCACTGATGTGTTCGGTGGGGTCGACACCCGCACGTTCGAACGCGAGCTGCACGGATTCGGCAATGCACGCCGGGCACATGCCTTCCGCGATCAATCCCTCGAGAACCATGCCAACGACGTCGTATACCGACAGCGTCTCTTCGTGATCCTCGTTGTAGCGCCATAGCGCGTCCTCGACTGTGCGCACCACGGTCTGGCTGCGCACATCGTCGCGCATACGACGCTGTTCTTCATCGTCCATCGTTGAACCGTTTGCAGGAAAGGCACGCAGAAATACGCGAACGCCGAACGAAGTTCAAGCGCCGTCACCGGCGGTATCGGCCGTCGTCTCAGCGGATTCGCCGGCCCTGTCGTCAACCGCGCCGGGTTCGTCGCGCGTGGTTGTCCACAACGGACTCGACGCTTTCATGAAGCGCAGCATCATCAACATGCTGGCGACGTCCTCCTCCTCAACCGGATCGGTCAGCGTCGACTCGTACCAGAAAAACTCCGTCTTCGGCGTTTCGCTGATCGCGAGCACACGGCCGCGCGCGAGATAGTCGGTCTCGGCGAACAGCGGACCGTCCAAGTGTTGTACTTCGATGGCGCCGAACAACCCCACCACCGGACCGGTACGCGCTAACAATGCAGGCTCAACCGACCGCATCGCCCGGACCACCAGGCTCGGCGGCAATGCCGGCCGCCCCCACATGCTGCGCGGTGTGTACTCCTCCAGCGGCTCGGTGATGACCTTCAGACGCTCTTCGAGCGCGCTTTGGCCAATGCGAATGGGCACGCCTTCGCAGCGGGCGTTCGTATCGAGATCCGCCAGGATGCGTAACTCGCCGTGTTCCGGCACGAATTCAAGACGTTGCCGCAGCGCCGATCCGTGATCGGGCGCGCCTACCGATGCGGTGCCGTCGGCGACGCGTTGCGATCCATGTGCCCCGGCTCTCGCATGTTCCATCCAGACCTCGATGCGCACGTCTTGCGATGCGGGCGGTCGCGTCGGCGCGACGGCGTGACATTGAACGGCTTCGAGGTCGGTGGTCGCGTAGCGGAAATACAACGACAGACTGCCCGATTGCCACCAGCGCGTCCCCAGCATGTGTAGCAGCAGCGGCGGGAATTGCTCCATATGCAGCGATGCGGCCACGGTGCCGCCGCGAAATCCCAGCTTCTGCGCGGTGCTATCGTCGTGAATGCTGCCTTTCAGATGGGCCGCCGCGTTGCGCGGCGCACGTAAAGGGCCGACCCAGACACCACCTCCGAGCGGCCATGCAGTGAACTGCGTCATGGTGGTTGTCTCCTGCGAGACGCGCACAAGTGCGCGAGGAAGACTCGTGTATACCCCAAATATTTATCGACGTCAGCCCATCAGTGTCGCAATCGCGTTCGGCACTTCGTCAATCGAACGCAATGCCGCTGCGGCACCGCTGAAGTCGTGCGCCGAACCGAAGAATCGGTTGCGCACGGTCATGCATGCGAGCCCCGTGGCGCACGATGCGTCGTTCGCCGTGGATCAGTTCGAACGCGCGCCCATTTCAACGCTCGCACGCAACCGCGTGTAATGGTCGCGTTCGAGCGTGACCCCAAGTTCCGCGAACACCTGCTGTGTCGCTGAAAATAGCCTTCTTCGGTGTTCACCAGCACACCGTCGTTGTCCCATAGCACATAGCGAATGCTCTTCGAGGATCCACAGCGTCACCGCTACACACGGATTTTGACTTTGCACCGAGCAATCGTTGGAGAACCATCGCGATGCGGTGGCCGGCAAGACCGATCTCGCGTTGCGCAATCGGACGCATCGCTTCGCGATACGCAGCGGATATGCGTACGCGCGGCGGCGCCGGCGGCGTGGCAGCCGCAACCGCAGCGCGGATGTCCGCGGTGTACACACGTTTTGCCGCGAGACGTCGGCCCTGCCGGGCCCAGTTCTGAAAATCGAAAGGCAAATCGAGTCTGGACTGGCGCGCGGCGTCCGTGGCCGTCGCAAACGCCGCATCGCGCGCCAACGCATCGAGTTTCGCCAGGCGTCGATCGCTTCCCAACGCGCCGTCCCACAGCGCGTGCAGGTTCGAACCACCTGCCAGTTCGATGTCGTTGCCGCCTCGATCGCCGTGCTCGAATGCGGGTACCGAGTACATCGCGGTCGTGTGCAGCGGTTGGTGCAGATCGCCGATCAGATGCGTGATCCAGATCAACGCGAGTCCACGCTCGGCCTCCGTCTCGATACACCAATTGCGATTCAGCATGTCGAGTGCCTCCACGATGTTCAGATGTGACGCGTCGAGACCCGGTGCCCATGTCATCGGCAGCGAATCCAGATGGATCCGGCGCCGATCCGACGCGCGCAGGTATGTCGGCAGATTGATGTAGTGCCAGCTGCTGTGGCTGTAGCGCGCGATCAGGGACTCGCGCGCGGCGGCCGGCGCGCGCTCGAAACGCCGCGCTTCGTCAGGCCACGTCGAGGAGAACGCGAAGTACCAACGATCCTGCGCGGCCGCGCCGGCCTTCGCGAGGCTGCGCGGCAACCGATTCTCGATGTCTTCGTGGAAGCGCGGATGGGCACGCACCAGATGTGCTGCGGTCGCGCGCACCTCGACTGGCAACTGATCATAGGCAATCAGTGCGGCGATCATGTGACCGGTGTCGTTCCACGCTGATGCCGCCGGGGCGATCAGCACGAGAGCCAGGGCCAGCCAGCGCCAGAAATTGGGCCGGCCGCCTGCACCAGCTTCTAATTCATGTGTCTTATTCATATCATCGACCGCTACATCGAACGTCGAGCATTGCATCCATGACCAGCGCACCTACCAGTAAGAGCAGTACGGGCAGTACGAGCACCACCACGTCCCGCCGTATAGCCGTGCCGGTGCTCGTCGGCATCAGTCAACTCGAGCAACGTGTGGCCGATCCGGCACATGCAAAAGAACCGCTCGAATTGATGATCGAGGCGGTACGCGCGGCCGCGCTGGACGCCGGTTCGAACGCGCTGCTCGAACACGCGACGTCGGTCCGGGTCATTCGCGGCATCTGGCCGTACAAGAATCCGGCGCGCATCGTCGCACAGGCGGTGGGCATTCCCAATGCCGAGACTGCGCTGACGCCGTACGGGGGCAACTACGTGCAATCGGTCGTCAACCGCAGCGCCCTCGACATCCAGGCGGGGCGTCATGAGGTGATCGTCATCACAGGCGCCGAATGCGGTTACACGCAGGCGCGCGCTCGCAAACAAGGCTTCGAGCTGAAGTGGCAGGAGGCACCGGGCACACCTGACCTGCTGATCGGCGAAGACAAGAACATGCGTCACGCGGCCGAAAAAGCGGTGGGACTCGGCCAACCCATCCAGCTGTATCCACTGTTCGAAAACGCGCTGCGTCACGCGCGCGGCGAGAGCATTCCGGATCATCTGCGACGGATCTCCGAACTGTGGTCGCGTTTCAGCGACGTAGCCAGCCGCAATCCGCATGCCTGGCTGCGAGAACGGCACAGCGCGGAAGAGATCCGCACGCCGTCAGCCACCAATCGGAGGGTGTCGTTTCCATATCCGAAGCTGATGAATTCGAACAACAACGTCGATCAGGCCGCGGCGTTGATTCTGTGTTCCGCTGAAACCGCGCGACGGTTCGGAGTTGCGGAGAATCGCTGGATCTATCCGTGGGCCGGCACCGACGCGCACGATCACTATTTCGTTTCGAATCGCGACAACCTGTATTCGTCGCCGGCGATCCGCTTCGCCGGCAACCGCTGCCTCGAACTCGCCGGCGTGGAAGTCGCCGCGCTCGATCACGTGGACCTCTACAGCTGCTTTCCGGTGGCAGTCGAAGTGGCCGCGGCCGAACTCGGCCTCGATGAGCAGCGTCCGCTGACGGTCACAGGCGGGCTGACGTTCGGCGGCGGACCATTGAACAACTACGTGATGCATTCGATCGCGCGGATGGCCGAGGTATTGCGCGGCGATGTCACCGCCACCGGGCTGGTCACCGCCAACGGCGGCTACCTGACCAAGCACGCCTTCGGCGTCTACAGCGCGCAACCCCCAACGAACGCATTCCGCCACGAAGATCTTCAAGCGCAGGTTGACGGGACCCCACAGCGCGACGTTGCGACGGCCCATCGCGGCGACGCCGAGGTCGAGAGCTATGCGGTGATGTACGGCACCGACGGCCCGTCGATTGCGCACGTCGCGTGCCGGTTACCTGACGGGCGGCGAGCGTGGGGCAACTGCTCCGATACCTCGATCCTCGAGACGATGACGCGCGAAGAGTTTTGCGGCCGCGCGGCCCGACTCGACGGCGCGGGTTCGGTTTCGTTCACTTAGTCATCTATTTCAGTTAGTTAGATACGCTAATTCACTCTATTGATTAATATATCGAGCTAACCTATATTCCATCGGCCGGCATGGAAGCCGGTGGTCGTCGAATCGACCGACGCCGATGGCAATGGATGGCCATCCGCACCAGCGACCTTTGGTCGCTGGTGCCTTTTTAGGACCAGCCGTTCGGACAGGCAGTTCGAATCAGGGAAGATCAGGGGAGATCGTCGAATGGCAACGCCACATGCACAGACGTCGAGCGATCAGCAAGCCGCCAGCGCCGCCGCAATACGGATACTCAGAGAAATCGTCGACTACCAGCGCCGCCTGCGCCGGTTGTCGGTTCACCAGTCCAGTGGGGAGCAGGACTATCTGATCGAAGCCTACCGGCGCGCGATCAAGTTACGCCAGGGACTCCTCGAGGATTTGCCACAACCGCGCGAGATTGCGCCGGACCCGTGGCGACGAGATTGACGTTGGCAACAGGCTGATCTCAATCGACTCGGCCACATTCGAAATCACTGCACCCGAACGCCTTTCAATCCAATGAGCTGATGTCGGACGTTCCGCAACCTCGCCCCGCCGGCCTGCGGCGCCGACTCGGCGCGATGCTGTACGACGCGATGTTGATCCTCGCGATCTGGCTGATGACACTGTTCATCGGCGTCGCGCTGCACAACGGTCCGGTCGTCGGCCCACTGGTGCAGAGCATCCTGTTCATCGAAATGTTCAGCTTCTTCGCCTACTTCTGGGTGTGGCGCGGACAAACCGTCGGCATGCTCGCATGGGGTCTGCGGGTCGAAACCCTCGACGGCACGCCGATGCGCCTGGCCCAGGCGTTGCTGCGCTTCATCGGCGGCATGCTGTCGTTCGCCACGTTCGGGCTCGGCTATCTATGGATCTACATCGACCCGGACCGCCGCGCCTGGCCCGATATGCTGTCGCGTACGTTGATCGTGTACCGGCCGCGGAGTTGACTGCTGACCCGGTCCTTCCGCGAACGAAGCGCCTCGCTCGAGTCGTGATGGGGCGGATCTTCCCTGCGGCGGCTCGTGCTGCGCAAGGGATGGCGCAGCACGAGCCTCCAGGGACGGGACGTCCGGCGTGTCCGCGGCAGGGGAAATCCGCCCCGTCACGACCACGAAAGCGTCACGCTATCGTTGCCGCCGCAGTAACCACACCCCGATCAACCAACAGATCAGGATGGGGGCGGCCACCGCGGCCACGGCAGGCAGGTGATACACCATGCTCATCGGGCCAAACAGATCCTCCAGATACTTGAATGTCAGCCCCACCAGCGTCCCTACCGCGAGCCGCGTGCCCATGCTGACCTCGCGCAGCGGTCCGATGATGAAACACAGCGCCAGCAGCGTCAGACCCAGGATCGCGAACGGCTGCAGCGATTTGTTCCAGAACGCCAGCCGATAGCGGCTCGCGTCCAGATCTTCACGATCCATATACGCGATTTGCGTGACGAGGCCGCGAAGTGACAGATTGGACGGTCCGAGCAGCACGCGGATACCGAGCAGTGCCGGCGTCGCATCGGAGGTCCAGCGAACGCTGTCG
Organism: uncultured Gammaproteobacteria bacterium; assembly: GCA_963812255.1. Taxonomy (GTDB): domain Bacteria; phylum Pseudomonadota; class Gammaproteobacteria; order Pseudomonadales; family Azotimanducaceae; genus DATJGR01. The sequence goes on from CAWEUM010000007.1 coordinate 112,063, forward strand.
AGATGACGGACGTGGGTACCTTCCTCGTCGAGCACGGTTTCGTCGACGTTCGTCAGCATCCAGGCGCCTTCGTTCGGTAGATAACGCGCCGATGCCGCTCGCCGCGCCACTCTCAGCTGCCGCTCATGATCGAGCAGATACTGTCGGATACCGACCAGGCGACCCGCCGCATCGATGGCGGCGACATCCATGAACAGGTCACCTTCGCGATACCAGTGCCCGCCCCAGAGTCGGATCGTCGAAGACGATTGGCGCGCCTGCGCCTTGTACCCCTCGGCCGCTTCCTCGCCCCAGGGCGCGAAGTATTCACCCAGCAGCAGGGCGACCAGCAGCGCGCCGGTCGCCGGCATCGCGGCCGATACAAACAGCCTGCGCAGCGACATTCCCGCCGCTCGCAGCACGGTCAGTTCACCCTGGCTGGCCAACTGGCCCAGACCCACCAACGTGCCCAGAAAGGCGACGTAGGGAATCAGCTCGTACGCGCGTCGAGGCAACGTCAACAAGACATACACCATCGCCTGCGTCATGCCGTAGCCGACCGATTTCTCGCGCAACTCATCGATCAGTTGGAACACCGCGCTCAATCCGATGAACGCCAGCAGCACCACGCACATCGCCTTGACGAGTGTGGCACCGACGTGTCGATCGATACGCAGGATCAACACGTCAATCCGGATGGGGCCGGTTCAGCCGTTGCAGCAACTTGAGCGCAAATCCGGCAAACACCAGATGTGCGGGCCACATCCCGATCGCGTTCGAAAGATGCCCCGACGCAAGCGCATTGCGGTCGATGAGCAGCGCCAGATAATAGGCCAGGAACGCAAGCACCGCCGGCACGATGCGTGCGAAACGCCCTTCGCGGGGTCGCACGCGCGCCAACACGAATCCCATCGGCACCGCGATCAACGTCATCAACGGGAGTGCGAACCGCCAGTGCAGTTCGGCCACGGAGCGGGGATTGTCGCGCCGTAGTTGAGTTGTCGGCTGCGCGTCGATTTCGATCGTGGCGAGGTCCGGATCCCGCTGTTCGATGCGCTGACCGAGCGTCTCGAACCTCACGACGCGATACGGTGTCTGTCCGATCACGCCTTCATAGCGTCGTCCAGAGCGCAGCAGCAGAAACCGGCTGCCGGTGATCGCATCGACATACTGCGTGCCCTGCTGCGCCCAGATCGTGACGTTGCGTCCCTGCACTTCCATGCCGATGAATACGCGCGACAGGTTCCGCTTGTCGGGCGACGCCGCCTCCGAATAGGTCACACGTGCACCATCGTCCATGGTGTGAAACATGCCCGGGGTCATCGTCTCGAACTCACGCTCGGCGCGCTCCGCCAGCAGAAAATGTTCCAGCACACCATTGGCGCGCGGTGTTGCGACGAGCGACAGGTACGCCACCACCGCGGCAACGAAAGCGGCGCCAATGCCCATCCACAACATCACCCGAACCGGAGAACTGCCACCCGTGGCGAGCACCGTCATCTCCTGGTCGGCATACAATCGCGCCGCTGTGAGCACCAGCGCGATGTAGAACGAGAACGGCAACGTCAACTGCAGGAACTCCGGCACTCTCAACGACATGATCTTCAACAACGCATCCGCCGAATGCTTGCCCAGCGCAGCGTCCTGCAGATAGCCCATGAAGCGACCGCTGAGCGCGATCACGAGCAACACCAGCGCCGTGAAGAAAAAGACGGACAACAACTCGCGAGAGACGTATCGGAACGCAGTGCCCATTCGATCAGTGTCCGCCCTTTACCATGCGAGTCCGAGCGTGTTGAGGTCGTGTCTCGCGGCTTTTCAAATTAGACTTGAGCGGCTGACGCACCGGCGAGATGGGGGATTATGAAGTATTCGACGAAGACCGGAAAACTCGACGCAATACGCACAGATTGTCTGGTTGTCACCGAACGTGCGGCGAGGGCGGTTGGCCGCGCGTTGGGTCTGGAAGACTACGTCGACGCGTCAAATCGAGATTTTATCGACAAGCCCGGACGGGTCCAACTCATCGCATTGCCGAAATCGTCACCGATTCGACGCCTGCTGATAACCGGCGTCGGGGACAAAGACGAACTAACACAGAGTGATTTCCGCAAAGCCCTCGGCGCCATCGGTGGCGCATTGAAGAGCGCGGCGGTCAAGGACGCGGTGCTGGAGGTCGAGACGTTCAAGGTCACCGGCTATGACGGCTATCAGAAGGCGCGCGTCGCCTTGGCCATGTTGTCGGCGCAGTTGTATCGATTCACCGCGCAGAAGCGGCAGGACGAACCGCCGTCCGCGCAGATCGTTCGTCTGGCGCTCCACTGCGGCCAACGCGGCCGCGCCAGCACCGCGCGCGCGGTGCAGCATGCGCAGGCGCTCGATACCGGCCTGATGTTCGCGCGCGACCTGGGCAATCAACCGCCGAACGTCTGCAATCCCAGCTATCTCGCGCGCGAAGCGAAAAAGCTCGCGCGGCACGATCGGGTCAGCGTAAAGGTGATCGACGAACGCGAATTCGAATCACTCGGCATGGGAGCTTTCGCGGCGGTGACGCGAGGTAGCGCGACGTCCGGCAAACTGATCATCGTCGAATACCGCGGCGCGGCCGCGAAAAAGCCACCAGTTGCGCTGGTGGGCAAGGGAATCACGTTCGACACCGGCGGCATCAGCCTGAAACTGCCACCGGCGATGGACGAGATGAAATTCGATATGTGCGGCGCCGCCGCGGTGCTCGGCACGACCAGAGCGGCGATCGACGCAAAGCTGCCGATCAATCTGGTCACCCTCGTCGCGGCGGCGGAAAACATGCCAGGCGGCAATGCGAGCCGTCCCGGCGACGTCGTCAAATCACTGTCCGGACAGACGATCGAGATCCTCAATACCGACGCGGAGGGGCGGCTGGTGCTGTGCGACACGTTGACCTACGCGCAGCGCTACAAACCGAGTGCGGTGATCGATGTGGCGACCCTGACCGGTGCGTGTGTCGTGGCACTGGGCTCGCACGCGAGCGGCTTGTTTGCCAACGACGATACGCTGGCGGCCGAATTGCTCGCGGCCGGCGAGTTCGTCGGCGACCGCGCCTGGCGCATGCCGCTATGGGACGACTACCAGAAGGCACTGAAGAGCAACTTCGCCGACATGGCCAATGTTGGGGGACGTGACGGCGGCGCGATCGTCGCGGCCTGTTTCCTGTCGCGCTTCACCAAACAGCTCGCCTGGGCGCACCTCGATGTGGCCGGCACCGCATACGCCAGCGGATCCGCCAAAGGCTCTACGGGACGGCCAGTACCGCTGTTGTTCCAATACATTTTGAATCGCATCTAGACAAGTGCAGGATCGGTGTGACCCGAGTTGATTTTTACATTCTGCCCGACGTCGATCTCGAGGCGCGGCGCCGCTTCGCGTGTCGGCTGGCCCACAAGGCAGTCGCGATGCGCCAGCGGGTGTACGTGCTGGTGACCGACGCCGCTGCCGGCGCCGACCTCGATGCGCTGATGTGGGAGTATCCGGCACATCATTTTTTGCCGCACGGCATCGCCGGGGAGCCGGCCAGCGTCAATGCGCCGGTCGTCATCGATCATCAAGAGCCGGTCGGCGGGCCGGTCGGGGACACCATCGGCAAGGATGGCAACGACCAACTGTTGATTAATCTTTCCGCTGCGATTCCGCCGTTCTTCAGCCGCTTCGAACGGGTCGCGGAGATCATCGTCGAGAACCTGCGCGAAGACGGACGTGACCGCTACAAACTGTATCGCGATCGCGGCTATCCTCTGTTTCATCACGACATCGAGCAATGGGACGAGACGTGATGAAGAAGACGAAGCCCGCATCACCCGACAGCTATGCGCACAACGCGTTGCTCGGCGATCTCGAATCGATCCGCACGTTGCTTGCACGCGACGAGGCACCACCGGTCGACGACGACGCCAGCGACGTGCCGGTTCTCGAGGACATGGTCGACGGCGCACTCACCGTCGAGGAATCGACGTTGACCAGTCGCTCGTCGTTCGACGACGCAGCGTCCGGCGGAGGGAGATCGGGGCTGGGCGAGGATACGATCAAGGCGCTGCTCGGCGATCAGTGGCGCGGCGAGGCAGACGAGATCCTCGCCAATGCGCGCGCCGAGGCCGAAGGTGTCGGCACATTGTCGACCTCACAACTGCAAGACTTCAACGCGTCGTTGAAGGCTCGGATCGACTCGATACTCGACGATTGGTTGACCGAAATGATGCACAGCCGCATCGACGACCTGCGGGCCTGCCTGCTCGAGGTTCTCGAACTCGAACTGGCGCGATTCGTTCGCGCACTCACCGACAAAGAGCGACATGGAAAGTAGTTTCGATCCCCACGCCATCGAACAATCGTTGTACCGCGAGTGGGAGGACGCCGGATTCTTCGAGCCGCGCGGCAACGGCACGCCGTACTGCATCGTGATTCCGCCGCCGAACGTGACCGGTTCCCTGCACATGGGGCATGCGTTTCAGCACACGATCATGGATGCGCTGATCCGCTACCGACGTATGAAAGGCGACCGGACGTTGTGGCAGATGGGAACCGACCACGCCGGCATCTCGACGCAGATGCTGGTGGAACGGCAACTGAATGCCGAGGGCGTGACGCGGACCGAGCTGGGTCGTGAGGCGTTCGTCGACAGAGTGTGGCAGTGGAAGGAACGCTCAGGCGGCAAGATTTCCGAACAGCTGCGCCGGATGGGCTCGTCGCTCGCGTGGAGCCGCGACCGATTCACGATGGACGAGGGTTTTTCGAACGCGGTGCGGGAAGTGTTCGTGCGCTTGTACGACGAGGGCCTGATCTATCGCGGCCGAAGGCTGGTCAACTGGGATCCGCAACTGAAGACGGCGATTTCGGATCTCGAAGTCGACAACTCCGAAGAGCGCGGCAGCCTCTGGCACTTCAGATATCCGCTCTGCGACGGCGCGCGCACCGCCGACGGTCGCGACTACGTCGTCGTTGCAACGACTCGGCCGGAGACGATGCTCGGAGACACCGCCGTTGCGGTGCATCCCGACGACAAACGCTACCAGCGTATTGTTGGCGCGCGCGTGCGGTTGCCGCTGACGGATCGCGAAATTCCTGTCATCGCAGACGACTATGTCGACCCGGCGTTCGGTAGCGGCTGCGTGAAGATTACCCCCGCTCACGATTTCAACGATTACGACGTCGGTCAGCGCCATGACCTCGCGATGCTGAACATCTTCACGGCCGATGCGCACCTCAACGACGCCGTTCCAGGCCCGTATCGCGGCCTAGAGCGATTCGTGGCACGCAAGCGCGTGGTTGCAGATCTGACCGCCGCAGGTCTGGTGGAGCAAATAGACGATCACACCCTCATGGTGCCGCATGGCGATCGTTCTGGCGCGGTGATCGAACCGTGGCTGACCGAGCAATGGTTCGTCGCAATCGAAACGCTGGCGAAACCCGCGATCGAAGTGGTCGAGCGCGGCGAAATCCAATTCGTGCCGAAGCAATACGAAAACCTGTACTTCGCCTGGATGCGTGACATTCGCGACTGGTGCATCAGCCGCCAGCAGTGGTGGGGACATCGCATTCCGGCGTGGTACGACGCGAATGGCGCAATCTACGTTGCTCGCGACGAAGCCGAGGTCCGCCGCAAGTATGCGCTGGCCGACAGCGTGGTGTTGACACAAGACGAAGACGTGCTGGAAACCTGGTTTTCTTCGGCGCTTTGGAGTTTCGGCACGCTAGGCTGGCCGGAGCAGACCGTCGAACTCGAAACGTACCATCCGACGGACGTGCTCGTGACCGGCCACGACATCATTTTCTTCTGGGTCGCCAGGATGATCATGATGACCCTGCATTTCACCGGTCAGGTTCCATTTCGCAAGGTCTACATGCACGGCCTGGTGCGGGACGCCGAAGGTCAGAAGATGTCGAAGACACGCGGAAACGGCATCGACCCGCTCGATCTCGTCGACGGCATCACGCTGGAGGAACTGATCGCCAAGCGCACCGAGGGATTGATGCAACCGCAGATGGCAAAGGCCATCGAGAAGGCCACACGTCGCGATTTTCCCGACGGCATCGCGTCGTACGGCACCGATGCATTGCGCTTCGCGTTCTGCGCGCTCGCGTCCACCGGACGCGACATCCGCTTCGACCTGAAGCGCATCGAGGGCTACCGAAACTTCTGCAACAAATTGTGGAACGCGACCAAGTTCGTGTTGATGAATACCGAAGGCGCGATACTCACCGGGCCTGCCGAGGAAACGCTTGCCGATCGTTGGATCGCGACTCGCATGAAACGGATGTTGAGCAACTCCGAGCAGGCGATAGAAACCTATCGATTCGACCTGCTGGCCAACCAGATCTACGATTTCGCCTGGCACGAGTACTGCGACTGGTATCTGGAACTGACGAAGCCGTTGCTGTGGGATGAGGGCGCCAGTGCGGCGGTGCAGCGCGGCACCCGGCGTTCGTTGCTGAAGGTGCTCGAGTTGCTGCTGCGCGCCGCACACCCGATCATTCCGTTCATCACCGAGTCGCTGTGGCGTCGCGTCGCGCCCCTCACTGGAGTCGCTGGTGAGACGATCATGCTTGCGCCGTACCCCGAAGCCGGCGAACTGACCGACGACCCATTTGCGGAGGCGGCAATCGAATGGTTGAAGGGTGTCGTTTTGGCGGTGCGGACCATTCGCGGCGAAATGAATATCAAGCCCGGCGTCGCGATTCCGTTGTTGCTGCAGGGCGGCGACAGCACGGACCGTGAACGGCTCGCGGCGACGGAGACGTTGCTGAAGCGGATGGCGAAGCTCGATCGCGTCGAATGGCTCGACGACGACGAGCAGCCCCCGCCGGCCGCGATGCAGCTTGCCGGAGAACTGAAGCTGATGGTGCCGCTGGCCGGACTCATCGATGTGGCGGCGGAGCGGACGCGGCTCGATAAAGAAATCGCACGCCGCACGACAGAGCTTTCGCGTATCGAAAGCAAGCTCGGCAATCAGAGCTTCGTCGCGAAGGCGCCCGCGGATGTCGTGGCGAAGGAACGAGCTCGTGCCGAGGAAATACGCGCCGCCATCGACACGTTGTCGACGCAACACCGCACGCTCGTGGCAATCGACTAGCGAGGATGGAAGGGTCGGAGCCGCTTCGACCCCCACCGGGCTGACCCTCAGGCGATCGACAGGATCACTTTGCCGAACGTCTGATCGGCTGCAACCAGCGCGTGCGCGCGCTCGACTTCTTCGATCGGGATGACCGACTCGATGATCGGTTTGATCGAACCCGCTTCGATCTGCGGCCAGACAACGCGTTCGAGTTCCGCCATCAACGTCGACTTCGCGGCGATCGATCGCGCGCGCAATGTAGAGCCGATCACGCGCAGCCGCTTCATCATCATCAGCCCAAGTTCGAGTTCGGCGACCGCACCGCCCATCAGGCCGATGATCACGAGGCGCCCGTCGAGACTCAGGCTGTGCAGATTGGCCTTCAGATATCCGGCGCCGACCGGATCGAGTATCACGTCGAAGCCCGCGCCGTCGGTCCACGTCGCAACCTGTTCCGCGAAGGGGCCGGTGTGACGGTTCGCACCCCCCCTCGCACCGAGTTCGACGCATCGGGCCACCTTTTCGTCGCTGCCGGCGGTGACGAAACATTCGCTTCGGTTCATGCGGCACAGTTGAATCGCGGCCGTACCGACACCACTCGCGCCGGCGTGCAACAATACCCGCTCGCCCACCGCGAGCCGCGCCTCAGTGAACAAGTTCAGATACGCAGTTGCGAAGACTTCGGGAAGTGCCGCGGCCTGCTCGAACGTCAAGCCACGCGGAATTCGAATGGCTTGTCCGGCAGGCGCGCTGACCAGTTCAGCGTAGCCGCCCCCCGCGAGCAACGCGCAAACGCGATCGCCGACGTGATGCGTCGTAACGCCGTCTCCGATGGCCACGACTTCGCCGGCACATTCGAGTCCGAGAATCGGGCTCGCCCCGGGTGGTGGCGGGTACGCCCCGGCGCGCTGTGCGAGATCGGCGCGATTAATCGCCGAAGCATGGTTGCGAATCAGTATTTCGCCCGCGGCCGCAACCGGATCGCCGGTGTCGCGCCACTGCAGTGTGTTGTTGTCGACAGCGATCGCTTTCATGCGTCTTTACTCCCTACGGGCGGCTACCAACTCATCCGCATCTTGACATCCCGGTGGTGCAGATACGACTTCAGCTCACTGATCCGGTAGTCGCCGTAATGCACCATCGACGCAACCAGCGCAGCGTCTGCGCGCCCCTCCGTCAGCACGTCATACAGATGCTCGGGCTTACCTGCGCCGCCCGATGCGATCACCGGAATCCGAACTGCCTCAGCCAGCATCCGGGTCAGGTTCAGCTCGTAGCCTTCACGCGTGCCGTCCGCATCGATGGAATTGACGACCAGTTCGCCGGCGCCAAGATGCTCGCCTTCCAGAGCCCAAGCGAGTGCATCGCGCCCGGTTGGTGTCCGTCCGCCGTGAATGACGATTTCGTATCCGGATGGGCAGCCCCGATCGGCGCCTACGGCCCTGATGTCCATCGACAATACGACGTTCTGGTTGCCGATCGCCTGCGCGCACTCTGCAATCAACCCCGGTCGTTCGACCGCCGCCGTGTTGACGTTGATCTTCTCGGCGCCGGCGAGCCGCAGATCGGTGGCATCGGCGACACATCTCACCCCGCCGCCGACGGATAGGGGAATGAACACCTGCTCGGCAACCGATTCGACGACATCGAGCATGATCCGGCGTTTGTCGCTGGACGCGGTGATGTCGTAGAACACGAGTTCATCGAGGCCGTCCTCGTAGTATTCGCGCGCCTTGCTCACCGGATCACCGATGTCTTGGGTATCGACGAACCGGATGCTCTTCGCCAACTTGCCGTCGCGCACGTCGAGGCAGGCGATCAATCGCTTGCTCAGCATGACCGTCCGTCCCAGGTTGCGAAACAACTCAGCAACTCGAGGCCAACCCGACCACTCTTCTCCGGGTGGAACTGGGTCGCGAAGTAGTTACCGCGTCCCAACGCACAGGCGAAGGTGCGTTCATAGACGGTCTCCGCGTAAACGTCACCGCGCGCGGCCGGCTCCGGGTAATAGCTGTGTACGAAATAGAACTCACTTCGCGGCGTCATCTTGCGCAACAACGGATGCGGCCTGACCAGCACCACTTCGTTCCAGCCCATGTGCGGAATCTTCAGCGCGGGGTCATCGAGATGAAACCGGACGACGCGGCCTTCGATCAGGCCCAAAGTCGGTGTGTCGCCCTCCTCCGAACGGTCGAGCGAAATCTGCAGCCCGAGACAGATGCCCAACACCGGCGTACCGGCAGCGATCGCATCGCGCAACGCTACGTCGAGCCCGTTCTCGCGCAGGCTCTTCATCGCCGGTGCCGCGGCCCCCACACCAGGAAAGATCACGCGATCCGCGCGGGCGACGACATGCGCATCGTTGCTGATGCGGGCAGCCAGCCCGACCTCGGCGCAGGCGCGTTGCACGCTGCGAAGATTGCCTGCGTCGTAGTCGATGATGACGGTCATCGTTCATGACATCGAAAATGAGCGCGGATACTATCTCATCCCCTTGTATCTACCAATCAATCCAGCAGAGGAAACGGCGTGCACCAACGCGGCATCCTGCTCGTCAATCTCGGCTCGCCTGCCAGCACCTCGATCACAGACGTGCGGCGCTATCTGCACGAGTTCCTGATGGATCCATATGTGATCGACTCACCGTGGCTGATCCGCAAGCTCATCGTCTCCGGTTTCATTCTGCCGTTTCGACCGAAGCGCACCGCACAGGCGTATCGACGGATCTGGCAGCCCGATGGCGTGCCGAACGGTTCGCAGAGTGGATCGCCGCTGCTGTCCAACTCAGTAGCCATGCGGGCGGCGTTGGCGAAGCGCGTGGATCTACCCGTCGAGCTGGCCATGCGCTATGGGCAACCGGACATCGAATCGGGGCTGACGAGACTGCTCGCGACAGGCGTGCGCGAGATTCTGCTCATCGCACTGTATCCGCATCATGCGGACTCCACCCGAACGACCACGATCGAGGCGGTCCAACGCCGGCTCGCTCAGCGTAAGGCACACGTCGACCTGCGCGTCATGCCGCCGTTCTTCGATGACCCCAACTATCTGGGGGCACTGACGGATTCCATCGAGAACGCCACTCGCGCGGATTCGCAACTGCTGCTGTTCAGCTATCACGGACTGCCGCAGCAACATCTCATCAAAGCGGATCCGACCGCGAACCATTGCCTGCGATCGACCGACTGCTGCGAAATGCCATCTCCCGCGCACGCCACGTGTTATCGGCATCAAGTATTCGAGACGTCTCGACGCGTGGCAGCACGACTCAAGCTGACGACAGACCAATGGCGTGTCAGCTTTCAGTCTCGCCTGGGACGATTGCCATGGCTTACGCCGTACACCGACATCACGCTGGATTCATTACCAGGCGAGGGCGTGACGCGTGTGACGGTGGTCTGCCCCGCGTTCGTCGCCGACAACCTCGAGACACTGGAAGAAATCGGCATCGCCGGCCGCGAACGTTTTATGACGGCCGGTGGCGAATCGTTGACCCTGGTGCCGTGCCTGAACGACGCACCTGCTTGGATCGATACCGTTGCCGGTTGGTGCACCGCGCCCAGCGAACAATTCGTTCACCCCGGTATTCCGGCAGCACACTGAAAGCCGTTCATCCAACCGTGGCGATCGGTCGCTCCCGTTGACGCAGGAGCCACTGACCGTGTTCACGCATCGCCGCGTCACCCAGCTCACGCAAGATCCGACGCCGTTCGTTCGCCTTGGTCGCGTGCCGAAGCTGATGTTGCGCGTTGGCGAAGATGCGGTCCATGAACTGATATTGATTGATCAGTTCGTGCTCCGCTGTTCGATACGCGTACGCCTGGCGAATCGCCGCCATCACCGGTAGCAGTCCCATTGTCGCAATCAGCACGTTGGCAGGCTCCTGATCGAGCACGAATTGCGCAAAGGCCAACCAAGCCGCCAGTGCCAGGCCCCCGGCCAAGGACAGCACACCGAGCGCCTCGGTGAAGCGGTGCTGACGCAGCAACCGTGGCCAACGATCACTGTAGAAATGCAACTGTGAGCGATGCGGATCATCCACCCAGTCGCGCACGGCCAGGACGATGCCGGTCTCGGCCGGCACGTTCTCCGTCGCGTCGTCGCGCCGACCGGTGACGCGTAGCACATTGCGAATCCAGCCGAGTTCGAGGTCGTGGCGCTTCAGGAACGCATCGTGCCCGAAGCGGCTCAGCGCAGGTGGCTCGACGCCCGCAACCGCCCAATAGAACTGCACGCGAAGCGCTTCGGCGAGGACGCGGTAGTCGAGATGGCGGCGCTGCCACGCGCCCCGCTTCGCGACGAGATAGGTACCGATACTCGCGGCCATGAATGCGAGGTACGGATAGATCATCGACTCATGACCCGACAGATCGCCATAGCCGATGAAACACAGCCCGGCGGCGAATGCAAAAAAGCAGACCACACGCAACGCGCCAAAGTAGCGTCGTTGATAGTGCATCGCGAGCCAATCGACGACTCCAAACAGGTTCGCAATGGTGCGAACGCTGTCGTCGAACTCGGTTCCGTCGCCAGGCAACAGCGCATTCGGCGCGCGCTCGATGGCCGCCGCGTGGCGCTGCGCATCGCGGCTGAATTCACTCATCCGCTGCAGCACGATCTCATAGCGCGTCGGCATCTCAGATGTTCTCGGTGCACGCGCGGCACGCGACAGCCACCACGTTTCGCCAACCTCCAGCGGCGCCTTCGGCGCGCCGTCGGGTCGGTCTCGCGAACAGACGATGTGATACACGAGGTCGCTCTCGTCATCGGTGTCGTCGAGCCGGGAACGTGGCTCGCCGATCGACAGACCCGGCATGAAATCGTCCTGGTGAAAGCGGATGATCGCCGCGGTGCCGCCGGACGGTCCGTCTTCATTACCGTCCCAAAGCGCCAGCAGAATGTGGCAGTGGGCCGCGATGAACGCGCCGAGCTGCGCATACTGCATGTCCCGCGCGGGCCCGGGATGGGTCACATTGGACGCCGTGTTGCCGGTGACGAGTGGCAACGTCAACACGCTGTTGCCGTTGACGATCGATCTATAGTCGCGCAGCGACGCATGATCGAAATCGCGCTCGTACAGATCGCTCGGCATCGGCAGCACGTATGTTACCTGCATGCCCAATGCATTGGCCGCATCGGCGACGAGCCGATCGGCGCCATCCGCCAGCGACGTCAGGATCGAGACGCGCAGATCCGGGTACTTGCCTTGCAGCGCCGCGAGGAAGCATCGGATACGTTCGCAATGGCCATCGATTTCGTTCGGCATCAGATCCCGATGACCGATCGCTCCGATCACCAGCGGTACCCGACTGTCGGCGCTCGTCGATGTCATCGGACGAGCGCAAATCCCTGTCGCGGAAAGTGCACGACGATCTCCGCGGCGGTCGGGTCGTGGCGTCGCACCGCATACTCGCGCGGCGAACAGATCACCAGTTCGCCGCTGACCGGGAACAAGCCATAGTCGGTCGGCACGACAGCAGCGTCGCCGCCGAGTCCGAATCCGGCCGGCAAGAGAGTAGCCGCCTCAGGTATCGGTGCGGGATCCGCCCGAGTGCCAATCGCAAGCGCTTCTTCAGCGGTCATGTCGGTATGCTGGCCGTGACCGAACGCCGCCATTCTGTCGCGCCATGTCGTCACGTTCGGATACGGATCAAGCAGCGGCGCCACCGTGGAATTGTTGGCGATCAGCCACAGACAGTGATAGACCGAGAAATCGGCGATCTGCGGTGCCGACCCGAACAGGAACGCATCCTTTAGCGCTGCGTCGAGTTCCAGTAGATAGTGCGCCAGATGCGCCTCGGCAACATCCGGCGCGATCGTCACGATCGGTGCGCCTTTCGTGAGTTCGGCGCGATCTTTCTGAAACGCCTCGACTTGTGTCGACGAAAGCGTACTCATAGTCGCCGCGACCGCGCGCGGTTGAAATGTCACCGACACCACGATTCGGAACAAGTGGCTGTCGGCCCATTCGGCCACCCGGCGCGAAACGAATCCGTCGTGCAGACGTTCATCGCCGGCGATTTCTGCCAGCCGCTCGGCAATGATCTTCGTATCGCACCAGATGTCCGCGCCCTGCTGCATCGTCGGCGTACGGCGGTAGCCACCGGTCAACGGCATCAGCAGCGGCCGCGGCATGATCGGTGCGGTGATCACGGACCGCCACGGCAGCTTCAGATAGCCGAGCATCAGCCGGATCTTCTCCGAGAACAGCGAGCCCGCGTAGTGATGCAGGATAATATCGTTCATCGTTACTCCTCTGGATATCTCGTTCAAAGTGCCTGCGCATGTGTGCGCATCAACTGATAAAAGCTCTGAATCAACGGTCTGGAGAACATCGACTTGCGCGCAACGAAACGAACCGGGCGATTCAAGCCGGCGTCACCGAGCGGAATGAGTTTGTCGCCCGGTACGCCCAATGTATGGGCGACACCGAGCGGTATCAGTCCATGGCCGAATCCCGCGAGCGCCATCTGTGCGACCGTGAAGAACGACTCGAGAGACGTGGAACGATGCAGGCGCAACCTGCGCATGTCATCTTCGATCGACTGCCACGCGCCCGAGCGCGACTCGATGGTAATCACCGAGAGTTCGTCGCCGACCCGATAATCGATATTCGACAGCGCGGACGGCACGATGACCATCGGCTCGAGCCGCAGTACTTCGCTCTGCAGATCGGTCTCCGAATTCGCGGAGCCGGTACAGATGCCGACCATGTATTCGCCGGAACGGATCCTATCCAATGCGATCGGCGAGCGCTGGGCATGAAAGGTGAACTCGACCTCCGGCAATTGCTGCTGCACCGTGGCGAACACGCGGGGGCCCCAGCTGGCGAGAATCGCCTCCGAGACGCCGATGATGATCTTGCCCTTCTGCAACGTCTTGTCCTCGAGGAAAACGCTGCGCAGCTCCGAGATCAACGGCGTCACCTTTTCGACGAGGCGCGTGCCGTGATGTGTCAACGCAACGCGCCGGCCATGCCGTTCGATCAACGCGCGATCGTAATAGCGCTCCAGTGCGGCAATGCGTTTGCTGACCGCCGACTGGGAAATCTTCAACACAGTACTCGTCTCCATCATCGTGCCGGTCTTCGACAAAGTGACGAGCGTTTCGAGGTTCTCGATCATCGACAGATATTCATTCCGCAAGCGTCAGCATCATATTCCGAGCATTCGCTTTTTTCATAGATCGACTTCGCCAACACTGGCGCGCCCCCCAACTGATGGAATCGCTGTTCGAAAAGCTGATCGACATGTGGATCGAACTCGTCATCGTCGCGGCGGTCGTGTTGACCAGCCTGCTGTCGGGCGTGCTGGGTATGGCCGGCGGCATTCTGCTGATGGCCGCGCTCGTTTCGCTGAAACCCATCGCCGTGGCCATGATCATTCACGGCGTCGTGCAGGCGGTCTCCAACGGCTCTCGCGCCTGGTTGCTACGAAAGCACATCGTGTTCCAAATTCTGCCACCGTATCTGCTCGGCGCCGCGTTGTCGTTCGGCGCATTCGTGAGCCTTACGGTGGTGCCGAACACGGCCTGGGTGATGATTGCCATCGGCGGATTGCCGTGGCTCGCATTGGTCGTTCCGAAATTGCGCGGCGTCGACGTTACGCGACCCACCACCGCAGCAGTGTGTGGCGCTACGGTGACTGCCTCGCAGTTGTTTGCCGGCGCTTCGGGCCCATTGCTCAATTTCTTCTATCTGAATACGCGCCTGAACCGTTACCAGATCGTCGCCAGCAAGGCGCTGACGCAGACGCTGGGTCACCTGCTCAAACTGACCTACTACGGCGGCGTGATCCGCGTCGGCGATGCCGGGGTCAACCCGGTGTTCCTCGGCTGCGCGGTGCTTGCAGCGGTCATCGGTACCCGACTCGGAACCCGATTGCTCGATCGCTTCGGCGACGGCGACTTTCTTCGCATCAGTGAGTACGTGATCCTCGCAATCGGTCTGTACTGCATCGGCGACGGTCTGCGCAGACTTTATTGAAAAAGAGTCACCCCCATGGGGGTCGACCCCCGTGGGGGTCGACGCGGCTCTGACCCTCTGTCTAGTTGACCGGTTTGACAACGAACAAAAGATCGCCGACGTTCACCTGCTGACCGCTGGTGTTGTTGATCCGTGTGACCTCGTAGCGCTCCGTCGACGGATAGAGTTCTTCTTCACCATTGTTGAAATCCTTCAGCGCCAGCGGCGTAAACAATTTCATCGCTTCGAGTTGACACAGCGTCGTGTCGGCGTCGATGCGGTCGCCGACGGCGACGAATTCCGGTTCGGTCGGCGTCGGCGTGATGTAGAAGATCCCGGTCGCCGGCGACAGCACTTTGAGTTCGTCGCTGCCTTCGATCGCAATCGCGTTGCGATCGATGCCGACGCTGGTTTTGCCTGCGGCCGCATTGATCTCTCCGATCAGAGCGTTGGCATCGACGCGGGTCAGGAACTCTGGCAGGTAGTTGGTATCGTAAGCGCCGTCGCGGAACACCGAATCGGCCAGCACGCGTTGCAACAGCGCGATGTTGGTGCAGATCCCTGAAATACGTACGCGGCCGAGATAGTCGAGTAGTTTGTCGATCGTTTCGAGCCGATCGGCACCGTGCGCGATGACCTGCGCGATCATGCTGTCGTAGTAAGGCGACACGAATTTCCCCGCGGCGGCCGTCGCAATGACTTCGATGCCCGCCATCGACGGCAATTCGCACTGCGCAATCTCGCCCGGGTCGGGACGAAACTGCAGCTTGCCTGCGCCGTCGATGACAATGCGTTCGGCATTGATTCGCGCTTCGATCGCGTAACCCTGGTTGCCGATTGCCAGTTTCGCGATGCTTTCGCCGGCGGCGATCCGGAACTGTTCGGCAACGATATCAACACCGCAGACGAGCTCGGTGACCGGATGTTCGACCTGCAGCCGGGTATTCATTTCCATGAAATACACGGCGTTCGACTTCAGATCGAAAATGAACTCGACGGTGCCCGCGCCGACGTAGCCCACCTCGTCCGCGATGGCCGCGGTGTAACGCAGCACCGCTTCGCGCAGGTCCTCGGGCAGCATCGTCGAATCGGACTCTTCCAGAATTTTCTGCTTGTCACGCTGCACGCTGCAGTCGCGCAGCCCCAGCACTCGCGTATTGCCGTGGACGTCGCGCAGCAACTGCGCTTCGATGTGGCGCAACGACGTCACGTATTTTTCCAGATAGACGTCACCGTTGCCGAACGCACCGCGCGCTTCGGCGACCACCCGATGAAACTGATCGTGAAAATCCTCGGCGGTCTCGACCGTCTGAATGCCTTTGCCACCCCCGCCGTGCACCGCCTTGATCAGCACCGGATAACCAATCTGATTGGCCACCTCGGCGGCGCGCTCGACGCTCGTCAGGATGCCGTGACTGCCGGGTACCACCGGCACGTCGAGGCGCAGCGCGGTATTGATCGCGTTCGATTTGTTGCCCATCGCATCCATGCTTGCGACCGGCGGTCCAATGAAATTGATGCCGTGACTGCGGCACAGCTCGGCAAATCCCGAATTTTCCGACAGGAATCCGATGCCGGGATGCAACGAGTCGACGCGTTCGTGTTCGGCGACACGCAACACGCTCATCGCGTTCAGATAGCTCTCATCCGGTGTGTTGCCGCCAATGCAGACAACCCGGTCGTGCGCGCTGAGCATGTCGACGGCCGCGGAGTCCATATCCGGGTCGGACTGGACCAGCACCACTTCGATGGCATTCCTTTGCGCGACACGAATCAGTTTTACCGCGGTGCATCCGCGCGCGTGAATCAGCACGCGCTGCACAGGGCGCACCAGATCGCGATCGCGGAATGTCGGCCGACGTCCACCGAGCTGTGGCCGTTCCGTCGACAGCGAGCCAGCCATCACACGTTGCACGGCTTCGACCACGGTTTCGGTAGGTAGTGGAATGTCCGGATCGATCTTGCGCAGGCGCGCATCGAGATCGTCGAAGAACGGGTGCCGTACCAGCCCCTGCATCGCCCCCGGTACCACCGAAAGGTAGTTCGATAAGGTCGCGGTCGACGGAAGGTTCGACGGCACGACGATCTGTCCCGCGAACGGCATGTTGGCGCCGCTGAAATAATAGTTCTGTGCCAGCGGGTGAGTGACGAAACTCGCCTGTGCGCCGCCGGTACAATCGCCGAAACCGAACATGATGACCGGGAGTTCCGAATCGCGTACGAAGCGGGTGATGCGGTCGTTGACGGCGGCCATCGAGAACAGCGCTCCCGCGCCTTCCTTGGTCTGCATTCCGCCCGACGAGATGAAGCCGATCACTGGCAACTGGCGTTCGGCGCAGTCCACCAACAGCTTGCAGACCTTTTCCGCACTCGCCATATCGAACGCGCCGGCCTGAAACTCGATGTTGGAAACGACCGCGCCGACCCGGATGCCACCGGCGCCGTCGTTGAATGTACCGATGCCAGTCACGATCCCGCACGGTGGGAGTTTGACCTTCAGCGCGCTCTCGATCGAGATGCGAAAGCCCGGGAACTCGCAGGGATCGGAACTGAGCAGGTCGCTGTAGAACTCCTCGAAATCGGTGAAGAAGGTATCGATCAGCGCGCGATAGCCGGTCGCCTTACGAGCCTTGTACTCATCGACCACTTGCTGAATGCGCAGGTCGCGATACGCGATCGTCAACCGGTTCCAGAAATCTTTGCGACGCCCGATTGCGCGCGGCGAGATTCGGCCATCGTAACGGCGCCGATCCTTTTCCGATTGCAGGTGCGCGCCGAGCAGCCGTTCGAACAGAAACGTGACGACGACGAACAGCGTATCCGACAAGTGCGGGAAGCTCGTTTTCTTCCACTCTTCGACCGCGCGAAAGAAATCGGTGCTACGCGGCGTATCGGCGACGCGAATGAACCAGCGGAAGAACTGATCCCGTAGCCGCACCAGCGCCGCCTCGTCAGTCGTCGCGGTGGCCACGTTGACCGCCATGCGCGCGGCCTGGGACAGCGTCGTATCGAGTAGCTTGGTGATGGTGCGTTTCGACAGCGCGCGCGTCGACTCGGCTTCCTCGGCGATGGTATCCAGGTGTTCGATGATCTGGTCGTACACGGAGTCGAACAGCAACAGGTTCTCGCACTCGGTGACGAAGTCGGCACGCAGATCGTCATCGACCAGGACATCGAGAACGGTGACGTCGCGCAGCGGGTCGTTCGGCATCGCATCCTCCGCCGACGCCAACTGCGACGCATGACGATCGTCGAGGATCTGACGATTGACGACGACATCAGAACGCCGCTCGGCGAGCAGCGTCTTGACACGCGTCGACAGCAAGTTGTCGTCCATCAGGTCAGCCAGGCGGTCGTCGGTCAGCGCGAGGTTGATCTCCGCGGTGAGTTGATGACGCAGGTAGCTGTCCGATTTGTCGCGCAATCCCCGCACGCTCAACAGCTTCTTGCCTTCGTGACTGAAGCGCTCCCGAAACAACGGCCCAAGCACGCGATCGGCCGCGAGCGCGGCCGCGAACGCGCGCGGTTCCCTGATCTCGCCGATGCGCAACAGCCGCTGTGAGTCGGCATGGTCGCGCAGGTAGTGAATCAACGCCTTGAGATTTCCCTGAGCCGCGCCTTTCCAACGGTTGTACAGATACATGCTGACGCAGGTCAGCAGGTTGGCGCGGGCCGCTTCATAGTTCTTGCGTGGCTCGCCGAACAACAACTGCGCGATGCGGCCGCGCTCGTCGTCCAGCGCTTGTTTCTTCTCGTTGTAGGCCTTCGACGCCTTGGCGAGTGCGTCGTCGTAGATGACCTTTTCCGGATCCTGCAACCACTTCAAGAAACTCTGGCGCCGCTCGCGGTCGGCGCGTTCGGAGAGTTCGCCTTTCGGCAGTTCCTGTGCCGACAGCCGACCATACTGTTTGGTCGTGGTCGCCTTGATCCGCTTGCGCGTGCCGAGATAGCGCAGATAACGATACGCGACGCCGAATACGTTGGTGTACTCGGTCGGTGTCTTGGACAGCCGCAACAGCGCTTTCGACTCCATCGCCTGCAAACGCTTCGACGGCTTCAGGTAGCGCTCGAGGTTGTGGCGGTAGTGATCGAGGATGTAGGGATTTTCGGCAACGAATTCTTTGGTGCTGTCTTCGACGGACTGGATGCCGGTGACGATCGCCAGGCGCAGGTTTTCGAGCTTGTCGTCGGGGTCGCCGGGCGCGTAGTCGACAATGCCGTCGATGTTGCCCTGGGCGTACAGTTCGAACGGCGACAAGCCGACGTACTTGGCGCATTCCTGCCACGACAGATTCAGGCGTCGTGCGATGTTCGCCAGACCCTTCGGCTGGATCGTGCTGAATACCCCGTCTCGCACAGACAGAATCAGGTTGCTGGCCGCGAGTGGAATGGCGCCGCCGGAATAGCCGAGACCGAAGACGATGCCGACGTTCGGTACGTCGACGTTGCACATTTCGGCGATCAGTCGCGAAATGCTGTGCGCCTGATTCGCTTTGTTGGCTTCCTCGCCCGGATCGGCGCCGGGTGTGTCCATCAGACTCACGATGGCGATGTTGCGTTTGGAGCATTCGCCAACGAGTTCAGCTGCCGCGAGATGGTGCTGCGGCATCCACACGCCGCTCTTCACCGAGCGATCCTGGGCAATGAACGCGACGGTGCGGCGCTCGCCGGCGAAATCCATTTCGAGCATTGCCGAATAGAACGGCCCGTCGATCCGCTCGTCGTGAATCGGCCCGCCCAGTTGCCGAATGACGGTCGGCGCGTCGATGCGGCCGGGATCTTCGGCCTTCGCGACCACGGCCTCGATATATGAATCGATGTCGAGGTTGTTCAACAGTTCGAGTTGACGGGCGATCTGCGCTCGCGACAGCAGACCGCGGACGTGATGTTCGATGCCGCTCGTGGCGCTCGACGGAAACAGCGAGAAATCCTGCGCCAGGCTCTCTGCAATGAGAAACAGCCGATCACCTTCGGCAAACTGGTTATTCATCAGTGCGAGATTTGTCCCCGGCGCAAAAGCCGTTGAAATGTCTGTAGAATTTGGGCGCGTACTCTAATGTAAATAATCGCTGCTCCGCAAACCCAGGCAGCCGGCTGTGCAGCTACAAGGGCCGCACCGCAGACATCGAGAGCATCCCATGACTGCACCGAAAACGCCCGTCCCGTCGAACGATCCGCCGGTTGGCGCGTCACACAGGAGCGCACTCAATTGCGCGGTGCTCACGGTATCGGACTCGCGCACCCTGGCGCAGGACACTTCTGGCGCGCTGCTGATCGAAAGGCTCACCGCCGACGGCCATCGCCTCGCGGATCGCGCGCTGGTACCGGACGACCGTTTCAAGATTCGTGCGGTCGTCTCGCACTGGATCGCCGATCCCAACGTCGACGTCATTCTGTCGACCGGTGGTACCGGGTTCACCGGACGCGACAGCACGCCAGAGGCGATTGCACCGCTGCTGGAGAAGATCATCGACGGCTTCGGCGAACTGTTCCGCCATGTCTCGTTCGAAGAAATCGGCAGTTCGACTATTCAGTCACGCGCGCTCGGTGGATTGAGCAACGGCACCCTGGTGTTCTGCATGCCGGGCTCGAAGAACGCATGCGCAACGGCGTGGACACGCATCCTGCACAACCAGCTCGACGTGAACTTCAGGCCGTGCAACTTCGTCGAGCTGATTCCGCGTTTCAACGAGCGCTGATCGACATCACCCGCTCGAGCCTTCTCCGATATCGACCGGGCGTGTACTGCAGTTAGAATCGGGCCTTTCAACCGTTCGGCGGAGCCATGTTGCAGACCAACGTATTCATCGTGGGTGCGGCGCGCACACCAATCGGCAGCTTTCAAGGTGAACTCAAATCGTTCTCCGCACCGGCACTCGGCGCCCACGCCATCGCCGCCGCTACCGCACGCTGCGGCATCGACGTGAACTCGATCGACGAAGTCATCATCGGAAACGTCGTCAGCGCAGGCGTCAAGCAGGCGCCAGCGCGTCAGGCCGCACGGCGCGCGGGTCTACCCGATGGTTGCGGGGCGACGACGGTCAACAAGGTGTGCGGCTCCGGTATGAAAGCCACGATGCTGGCCACCGATCTGCTCCGCGCGGGCAGCGCGGACGTCATCGTCGCCGGTGGCATGGAGAGCATGACGAACGCGCCGTATCTGCTGGCAAAGGCGCGGCAGGGATTACGCATGGGACACGCTGAGCTTGCGGATGCGATGTTCGTCGATGGCCTCGAAGACGCCGAAACGGGACGTTCGATGGGCACATTCGCGCAGGATACGGCCGACCGCTACCAGATCAGCCGGGAGGAAATGGACGCGTTCGCGATGCGCTCCGTCGAACGCGCGCGCACGGCGACCGACAACGGCGACCTCGCCAACGAGATTGCTCCGCTGACGCTCGGCGACGCGACCATCGGCGCGGACGAGCCCCCGCGACGTGTGCGCCTCGAGCGTATCGCCACCTTGAAAGCCGCGTTCCGCGACGGCGGCACCATCACGGCAGCGAATTCGAGCTCGATCGCCGATGGCGCATCCGCGCTGGTGCTGGCAAACGAAGCCGCAATCGCACGCCATGGCGTCGAGCCGCTCGCCCGCATCGTTGGACACGCAACGCATGCCCGACATCCGTCAGAGTTCACGATCGCGCCAGTCGGCGCGATTCAACGGTTGCTCGACAAGCTCAACTGGCAGGTCGACGACATCGATCTGTTCGAGATCAACGAAGCTTTCGCGATGGTGACGATGATCGCGATACGCGAACTCGGACTACCCCACGAGCGCGTCAATGTTTTCGGCGGCGCGTGCGCGCAAGGCCACCCGATCGGCTCGACCGGCAGCCGGTTGATCGTCACCTTGACGCATGCTCTGAAGCAGCGCGGCGGCAAACGCGGCATCGCGGCGTTGTGCATCGGCGGCGGCGAAGCCACCGCAATTGCGCTGGAATGCGTCTAGCGCACTGCGGCGCCGTGCGCCTGCCTGCTAGAATCGCCCGTCAGTCCCTGCCGGTGTAGCAAGCACGTGTCCAGACTTCCCGTCATCGTCGGCCTCGGCGGCATTAACCCAGCCGGTCGCCTGTCGTTGCATCACGCCTATCGACGCATGGTGATCGACGTATTGCCCGCGGCGGTTGCGGCGTCGACTTACCGTAGCCTGGCCGGCCTGATGAACATCCATAAGTACACCGACGACACAGCGACCCGCGAATACATCGCCGCACACACGCTGGTACGCAAGATCGAGTTGTTCGACACGGCGAACATTGCCTGGCAACGCAACGTGACCTTGAGCCCAACCGGGACATCGTTGACGTTCAAGATGCAGCGACGCCAACTCCCCGATCGCGTTCCGCCCGATTGGCAAATCAGCGCCGCCGGCGAAAAGGACGTCACCGTTTCGATTCCAGGCAGGTTTCATGCGCTGATCGAGGACATGCGCACCTCCAGGGTGACATCCGCGGGACAAGTCCCGACCGGATTCGACCCCGAGCGTCTGTATCAGTCACGCAGCCATCCTCGCGGGCTCGCGCTGACCATTTTCGGCGCATCGGACGCGGTGCGATCGTTGGGCATCGACTGGGACACGCTGCGCCAACAGGTTCAGCCCGATCAGTTCGCCGTCTATTCCGGCAGTGCGATGGGGCAGTTGGACACCAACGGCAGCGGCGGCATGATGCAGGCCGCTTTGATGGGCAAGCGCGTCACGTCCAAGCAATTGCCGCTGGGATTGTGCGAGATGCCGGCCGACTTCATCAATGCATACGTGCTCGGCAGTCTCGGTGCCACCGGTGCCACGATTGGTGCATGCGCCACGTTTCTCTACAACCTGCGCCAGGGCATCGAAGACATTCAGAGCGGCCGCCGCCGCGTCGTCATGGTTGGCAATGCGGAAGCCCCCGTCACGCCCGAGATCATCGAGGGTTATCGCACGATGGGCGCGCTGGCGGAAGACGAAGCATTGATGGCGCTCGATGGCCGCAGCGACGCCGCCGACAATCATCGCGCGTGCAGACCGTTCTCCGACAACTGTGGGTTCACCCTGTCGGAAGCGGCAATCTTTACCGTGCTGATGGACGATACGCTGGCGCTCGAACTCGGCGTGCCGATCCACGGCTCCGTCGCCAGCGTGTACGTCAACTCCGACGGCTTCAAGAAGTCGATTCCAGGGCCTGGAGTGGGCAACTACGTCACGGTCGCCAAGGCGATGTCACTGGCGAGGCGATTGCTGGGCGACGAGGGATTGCGGCGCCGCAGCTATTTCCATGCGCACGGCACCAGCACCCCGCAGAACCGCGTCACCGAATCGCACATCATGAGCACGCTCGCCGGTGTCTTCGGCATCGAGAACTGGCCGGTCGCAGCCATCAAGGCGTATGTCGGCCACTCGCTCGCGCCCGCCGGCGGTGATCAATTGGCCGCTGTCGTCGGTGCCTGGCGGCATGGCTGGATTCCTGGCATTACGACGATCGATCACATTGCCGACGACGTGCATCGCGAGCATCTGCAGTTCTCGATGAAACATGTCGAATTCGACCCGACGAAGATGGACGCCGCATTCATCAATTCGAAAGGCTTCGGCGGCAACAACGCGACCGCGCTGATTCTGTCACCGACCGCAACGCGTCGCATGTTGGCGCAGAAGCATGGGGCCGCAGCGCTGACCGCATACGACAAGCGCCACGAACCGGTTCGTGGTCAGATCGACGACTACGACGCGAAGATGAGTCGCGGCGAGGTCGCGCCGATCTACCAGTTCGGCGAAGGCGTGCTCGAACCCGACGATCTGGCCATCTCCGACACCCGCATCCGGGTGCCAGGCTACGCACATCCGATCGAACTCGACCGCGACGATCCCTATCCGGACATGGCCAGCGATTGATCGAGGTCGTTCTGCGGCACTTTTGAGTCGTCAGTGAAGCGTCGAATCGCGCCGTCCAGCGAGGCGTCTGAGGCGCGCGTCGATTTCGGCTTCCCATGGGCTGCCTTGCAGGAGTTGCCTCGCGTCCTGTAGGACCGATGCCGCGGCCCCCGCATCACCCAGCCGAAACCAGAGTTCTGCGCGTTCGAGGTGCAGCGGACCGACGTCGGCGACCAGCCGCAATTGAGAATCGATCAACGCCAACGCGGCAACGAAATCTCCGCGCGCCACATGGATGGCTTTGACGTTGTTGAACATCCTCACCGCAATGTCATCCGCCGAGGCGGCGGCCAACGCAGCCTCACCCATGTGACCCAGGTTCGCCTCCTCGAGCCGGCGGTCGGTGTCGGCGCGCGTCAGCAGTTCGGCGTTGAGCGGGTCGATAATCACGTCGTTCGCGCGCACCAGAAAGTGTCCCGGGAAGCTGATTCCCTGCGTGCGCATAGTCGAAGCGCGGCCGATCATCAGGTACGGAATTGCGAGTGTGATGGGAATGCCACGGCGAGAGTTCAGCACCACGTCGATGCGGCTGGCATCGAGTGCTTGCAGGCTGTCCGCAGCCCTGAAGCCTTCAGCGCGCAGATAATCGACCAGCGTGGCCGGCGTCATCGCGCCGGGGAACGCGGCAGCAAAGCCTTCGCTGAGGACGACCAACTGATCACGCACGCGCGCCTCGTCGATCGTGGGCTCAATCGATCGCGCAACCAACAGCGCGGCGGCCAGTTCGTCGCGCGCAGGATCCTCGAGATAGTGCTCGATCGGCGTCGACGGCGGGGCGGTGGGAGATTTCATATCCGGCGTTGTCAGGTGGTGTTCCGAAAGGGCAGGATCGCTCTGACCCCTTTCCCCAGTCTATCGGCCTCTGGTTAGTGTTCGCGCGTTGCGGAGAAGCGCACGTCCGGCCAACGCTCCTGCGTCAGCATCAGATTGGCGCGGGTCGGCGCGAGGTACGCAAGGTAGCCGCCACCGTCGATCGCGAGATTGTCGGCCTGCTTGCGCCGAAATTCTTCCAGCTTGCGTTCGTCTTGTGCATACACCCACCGGGCAGTGTAGACGTTGGCGTCGTCGTAGATGCAGTCGGCTTTGTATTCGTCTTTGAGGCGAAACGAGACGAGATCGAACTGCAGCACGCCGACTGCGCCAACGATCATCTCATTGCGCGCCAGCGGTTTGAAAACCTGAGTAGCCCCCTCCTCCGACAGTTGGGTCAGGCCCTTCTCGAGCTGCTTCGTCTTCAACGGGTCGCGCACACGTACGCGACGGAACAATTCCGGCGCAAAGTTCGGCACTCCTATGAAACGCAGGTTCTCGCCCTCCGTGAACGTGTCGCCGATCTGCACCGCGCCGTGATTGTGCAGACCGATGATGTCGCCAGGAAAGGCTTCTTCTGCGTGTGTGCGTTGTCCCGCCATGAACGTCACGGCATCGGAGACCTTGACGTTCTTGCCGACCCGTACGTGACGCATCCGCATGCCCTGCCGGTAACGGCCGGAACATATGCGCAGGAACGCAATGCGATCACGATGCTTCGGATCCATGTTCGCCTGAATCTTGAACACGAATCCGCTGAATGCGTCTTCGTCCGGCCGCACAATGCGCTCGTGGCATTCGCGAGGCTGCGGCTCGGGCGCGATCGCAACGAAACAGTCTAGTAGGTGTGCAACACCGAAATTTCCGAGTGCAGTGCCGAAGTACACCGGCGTCGTCTCACCACGCAGGTATGCATCGCGATCGAAGGCGTGACCCGCGCCGCGGATCAGTTCGATCTGGTCGCGCAACGCCGTGTATTCGGCACCGATGAACGCATGTGCAGCATCGCTATCCAGCCCATCGATCTCATCGAACGCGTGTAGATGATGTCCGTGCCCGCTCGCATAACAGTAGATGCGATCCTGATCGAAGTGATAAACACCGCGAAAGTAGCGCCCGGATCCGATCGGCCAGGTCATCGGCGCACAGTGAATACCGAGCACCGTTTCGATCTCGTCGAGTAACGCAATCGGCTCGCGGATCTCTCGATCGAGCTTGTTGATGAACGTCAGAATCGGCGTATCGCGGAGCCGGCAAACTTCCATCAGCTTGATCGTGCGCGGCTCCACTCCCTTGGCCGCATCGATGATCATCAGCGCCGAGTCCACCGCGGTCAGAGTGCGGTACGTGTCTTCGGAGAAGTCCTCGTGTCCGGGGGTGTCGAGTAGGTTCACAACGCGGTCGGCGTACTCGAACTGCATCACCGAGGTCGTGACCGAGATGCCGCGTTCGCGCTCCATCGCCATCCAATCCGAGGTTGCATGGCGATCGGACTTGCGCGCCTTGACGGTTCCGGCCAGCTGAATAGCATCGCCGAGCAGCAGCAGCTTCTCGGTCACGGTCGTCTTGCCGGCATCCGGGTGAGAGATGATCGCGAACGTGCGTCGCGCGCTAGTGTCGTGTTTCACGGGAACAACGGCTGCGAAAAGCGCGCGATTATACGGAATCGGAACCCGCCGCGGCGAGTCGTTCAGTGCCGCCGCTCATTCTGACGCCCGATGGCGGCGCGGCGCGCACTACCCAAGCGTCAGGGCCAACACGCGCGCGTCTTCGTTTCCCAATTCCGCCGGATAATAGTCTCTGCGCAGGCCGATCTCGACAAATCCGAGCGATGCATACAATGCGCCGGCGATCCGATTCGACGGACGCACTTCCAGATAGACGACACGAGCACCCCGGCGCGCCGCGCGGTCGAGCATGTGCACGACGATCTGCCGTCCGAGTCCCTGACCTTGCTCATCACGCCGCACGCAAACGTTGAGCAAATGCGCCTCTTCCGCGCCGATCGACAGCACGCCATGGCCGATCACATCCCCTTCGCGGACAGCGACCCAGCACTCGTGGCGGGACTTCAGACAGTCGGCGAACACACCGCGCGTCCAGGGAAACGCATAGCTGCGCAGTTCGTTTTCGACCACACGATCCAGGTCGCTCGCGTCCATCGGCCGGAACGTCAGCTGGGGTCGTGGGCTGATACGCTGAGCCATAGTCGCTTCTTCCCCAATGGATCGGCACGCAATGCGCTCGCGTCGGGCAAACGAAGCAGCCGTGGCGTTTCGATGTCCGCATCCGCGTCGAGCAGCACCTGTGCGTCGTTCCCCAGCAGCAGCACCCAGCGTGCCGACGTGCGATCGATCTGCCCTCGCAGAAACCCGCGATACGCATTGCGCGCCGCAGCCGCCGAGGAGTCTCCGGTTCGCGTTTGCGGCCACCGGAAGTGAGTCCGCTTCAGGTCGCCGGACGCGCCGCCAACCGCCAGCGCGATGTCGCGCGCCAGACGTTGATCGTGCGGGCTCGCGAAGCGACCGATGACGATAGCGCCCGGAGCCGCCAGGCAATCGAGGGCAACACGAAGTACCGTCGATTTGCCGGCACCTTGCGGCGCCGGCTCGACCGCGGGCAGCGCTGGAATGGGCCGAACCTTCGCAGCTTCCGGGTCAGCCTCTGGCTCCGGTTCCGCCACAACCGCTGACGGTTCCACCGAGCTGCGACGGATCCATACGTCGATACCCATCTCCGCGAGAATGTGCCGTTGCCGAGCCGACAGAGGGATCGATACCGTGGTCATCGCCGCATTCTACCGAAGCGGCGCGCCAAACCCAGTATGGCTCGGCGCAGCGTGTTCTTCTCCAAATGTTGCATTCCCGGTATCGTAAGCGCCCGCTCGCCCTGAAAACCGCGAATGAAATACCACACCGACGACGTCCGCATCACCGGGATGGAAGAAGTGCTGCCACCGGAGGCGCTGATCGAGACGCTGCCGGTATCGGATGCCGCGTCGCAGGTCGTATTCACCCATCGCCATGAAATCGGCGACATCATCCATGGCCTCGATTCACGACTGATCGTCGTCATCGGCCCATGCTCCATTCACGATCCGGATGCGGCGCTCGAGTATGCCGATCGCCTGGCCGAACAGGCGAGCACGTATCGCGATACATTGAAGATCGTCATGCGCGTGTACTTCGAGAAGCCGCGCACCACGGTTGGCTGGAAAGGTCTGATCAACGATCCTCATTTGAACAACTCGTATGACATCAACCTGGGATTGAAGACTGCCCGAGGGCTGCTGCGCGCGTTGATCGACAAGGGCGTTGCCACCGGCACCGAATATCTCGACCCGATCTCGCCACAGTATTTTGGCGACCTGGTGTGTTGGGGTGCGATCGGCGCGCGTACGACCGAAAGCCAGATCCATCGACAACTTGCGTCGGGCCTGTCGTGTCCGATCGGTTTCAAGAACAGTACCGACGGATCGGTCCAGGTGGCCATCGATGCGGTCAAATCGGCGCATCACTCACACATCTTTCTGTCGGTCACGAAGCAGGGGCGTTCCGCGATCTTCTCGACATCGGGCAACGACGACTGTCACATCATCCTGCGCGGTGGCGGTGACAAACCCAATTTCGATGGCGCATCTGTGCGGCACGCGGCACGTGCGCTCGAAGCCGCCAGACTGACACCAAAGCTGATGATCGACATGAGCCACGCAAACAGCCGCAAGCAATATCAGCAACAGCTGGAGGTCAATGCAGATATCTGCCGTCAGCTCCACAGCGGCGAGACGCGCATCATGGGCGTCATGATCGAGAGCAATCTCGTCGAGGGGCGCCAGGAGATCGGCAGTGGCGCGCAACTGACTTACGGCCAGAGCGTCACCGATGCGTGCATAGGATGGGACGATTCGGTTGCCTGCCTAGATCAACTCGCCAATGCCGTCGCGCGTCGTAACCCCAGCACGCACACGGGCAGCGATCAGGCCTCCTGACGATCATCATGAGGTTCGACGATCAGAAGCCGCCGCCGTAGGCCCGATCCACTTGCGCGGCCATGATGAAGTCGTTGCGGTGCAATCCGCCGACCACGTGCGTCCACCAGCCAACCGTAACGCGACCCCATTCGGTGAGAATCGCCGGATGATGGTCCTGTGTCTCGGCCAGTGCGCCGATACGATTCGTGAACTCGAGGGCGCCGGCGAAATCCGCAAACTGAAATTCCCGTTCGAGGCGCTCGATGCCATCGTGCGTGCGGCACCGCCAATCGGGGACACGCTGCAACAGTTCGGGACGCGCCGAATCAGAGACCCGTTTGGCGCCACGCGTGACACGAACACAATGTTCGTCAGCCAGCAGCGTCGTCGACATCGTCTGTCGATCCCTTGAACAATCGAATCAGCCACAGCGCCGGACCACTGAACGCGTACAGGATCGTCAGCGTCAACAGCACCCTCGGCGGATACACCAACACGATTGAAAAGGCGAGCACCACTGCGACCAGCGCGATGAATGGAACGCGACCGCGCAAGGTCAGCATTTTGGGTGAGAAATAGCGGAAATTGCTGACCATCAACATCGCAGCAGCAGTGGTGACCAATGCGATCAGACCCGCCTGCACCACGCCCACGAGTTCACCAACGGGGCGGACGTCCTCCAGCACCCAGATCATCGTCACAACCATGCATGCCGCCGCGGGACTCGCGAGCCCGGTAAACGACGCCATGTCGCCCTGCGTGTTGAAGCGCGCGAGCCGCAACGCGGCGCACGCCATGTACAGAAAGGTGACGACCCAGCCCAGCTGCCCCAGTTGCGACAGCGACCACGTGAACGCGACCAGTGCCGGCGCAACACCGAACGCAACCATGTCCGACAGACTGTCGTACTCCGCGCCGAATGCGCTCTGAGTGCGCGTAAAACGCGCCACGCGGCCATCCGCCGTATCGAGCAGAACCGCAGCGTAGATCGAAATTGCTGCGGCGACGACGTTGCCGTTCATCGCGGCGACGATCGCATAAAAGCCGGCAAACAAGGCGCCGGTCGTGATCAGATTCGGAAGCAGGTAGATGCCACGGCGCGACGGGCCATGCGCCTCATCGAGATCGTCGAGGACCCGTGGCGTTACCGCCCGCAACGGCCGTTTCGGTTCGCTTTCCCGCGATGGATGATCCGTCAAAGCGTTGCCTCGAGAGCCCTGTTGAGAGTCAGTTTTTGTTGCGATCGACCAGGCGTTTCGCAGCAATCCAAGGCATCATCGCGCGCAAACGCTCGCCGACCTGCTCGATCTGATGCGTCTGGCTGATCCTTCGCATCGCTTTGATGGACGGCGCGCCGGCCTGGTTTTCGGTAACGAATTCACGCGCAAATCTGCCGCTCTGGATTTCATCGAGAATACGCTTCATTTCCGCTTTCGTCTGCTCGTTGATGATCCTCGGACCGCGCGTCAAGCCACCGTATTCCGCCGTGTTCGATACTGTGTACCACATGTTCGTGATGCCGCCTTCATAGAAGAAGTCGACGATCAGTTTGAGTTCGTGAAGACACTCGAAATACGCCATTTCCGGCGCATAGCCTGCCTCGACCAACGTCTCGAACCCTGCTTGCACCAGTGCCGCCGCGCCGCCGCACAGCACCGCCTGCTCGCCGAAAAGATCGGTTTCTGTTTCCTCACGGAACGACGTCTCGATTACGCCGGCGCGACCCGCGCCATTCGCGGATGCATACGACAGCGCCGTTTCCTTCGCCTGCCCGCTCGAATCCTGCGCGATGGCGATCAGGCTCGGCACGCCGCCGCCTTCGACGTACGTAGAGCGAACGGTGTGACCCGGACCCTTCGGCGCAATCATGATCACGTCCAAGTCCGCGCGCGGCTCGATCAGCTGAAAGTGGATGTTGAAGCCGTGACCGAATGCGATCGCGGCACCCTGCTTCAGGTTCGGCTCGATCTGATCGCGATACAACGCCGGCTGAAGCTCGTCCGGCGTCAGGATCATGACGACGTCCGCATCCTTCACCGCCGCCGGCACCTCGGCGACCTTCAATCCCGCCTGCTCCGCCTTGCGCCACGATGCGGACCCCTTGCGCAGCCCGACGACGAGGTTCTCGACCCCCGAGTCGCGCAGGTTGTTGGCATGCGCGTGACCCTGGGACCCGTATCCGATAATCGCGACCTTCATGCCCTGAATCAGCGACAGGTCTGCATCTTTGTCGTAGTACACCTGCATGGTATATCCCCTCGAGCGATGTGTTAGAGACTCAGAATCTTGTCACCGCGACCGATGCCCGATACGCCGCTGCGCACCACCTCCACAATCAGCGACCCGTCGAGCGCCCGTATGAAGCCGTCTAGCTTTCCGGACGGACCGGTCAACTGCACTGTGTAGGTAGAATCGGTCACATCGATGATCTGGCCCCGGAAAATGTCCGTCGTGCGATTGATCTCGGCGCGCGCCGGACCTTCCGCACGCAGTTTCACCAACATCAGTTCGCGCTCGACATGATCGCCATCGGTGATGTCCATAACCTTGACCACCTCGATCAGCTTATTCAACTGCTTGGTGACCTGCTCGATCTTCGAAGCATCACCGTGCGTGGTTACCGTGAGCCGCGACAGCGTGGCATCTTCCGTCGGCGCAACCGTCAAGGTTTCGATGTTGTAGTTACGCTGTGCGAACAGACCGACGACGCGCGACAATGCGCCAGCCTCGTTCTCGAGCAGTATCGCAATAATCCGTCGCATCAGGGTGCCTCCGGACGAGACAGGAACATGTCGCGCATCGAGCCGCCCTTGATCGCCATTGGATAGACGTGCTCGTCCGGATCGATGTGAACGTCGAGAAACACCAGACGCTGTTTGAGTTTGTCGCCGAAAGCCTCGGTCATCGCCGGCATCAGATCGCCGACACGATCCACACGCATGCCGACGTGGCCAAACGACTCGACCAACTTCGTGAAGTTCGGCAGCGCGTCGCGATAAGTGCTGTGCGAATGACGTCCGCCGTACTGCATGTCCTGCCATTGTTTGACCATGCCGAGCGCCGCGTTGTTCAGATTGACGACTTTGATCGGCAACCCATATTGCAGACACGTCGAGAGTTCCTGCATGTTCATCATGAAGCTGCCTTCGCCGGTCACGCACGCGACGGTTTCATGCGGAAACGCAAACTGGACACCCATCGCCGCAGGCAAGCCGAAGCCCATCGTGCCGAGGCCGCCCGAATTGATCCAGCGACGCGGCGCGTCGAACGCGTAGTACTGCGCGGCAAACATCTGATGCTGACCGACATCACTGGTGACGTACGCATTTCCGTGCGTCGCGCGAAACAACGCCTGAATGACCTGCTGCGGCAGCGGTACCGCATTCGGATCGGCGTGATCCAGCATATGGTGATTCAAGCCATGGGCAGCGCGCCACGCATCGATCTGCTGCCACCAGTCCTGCAATGCCGCAGCATCGGGTAAGCCGTGTTTGGCGAGTTCCTGGTCGAGCATCGGCGCCATCTCTTCGAGCACGGCACGCGCCGGACCGACGATGGGGATATCGGCTGCGATGATTTTCGAGATCGATGCCGGATCGACGTCAACGTGGATGATCGTCGCTTGCGGACAGAACTTCTTCGGATTGTTCGTCACACGGTCGTCGAAGCGCGCGCCAACAGCGAACACCACATCGCATGCATGCATCGCGTTGTTGGCCTCATACGTGCCGTGCATTCCCAGCATGCCGAGGCACTGCCGATCGGATGCGGGGTATGCGCCGAGCCCCATCAGGGTATTCGTCACTGGACAATTCAGCCGTCGCGCGACCTGCGTCAGCGCTTCAGCCGCGTCGCCCTGAACGACGCCGCCGCCTGCATAGACGATCGGTCGTTTCGCACGCGCAAGTGCTTCGACGGCGCGACGTATCTGGCCGGTGTGGCCACGCGTCGCCGGATTGTACGAGCGCAACGAAACCGACTTCGGATACTTGTACGGCGCGGTCACCGCGGGATCCGTCGTGTCCTTGGGAACGTCGATTACGACCGGTCCCGGGCGACCCGACGTCGCGATATAGAACGCCTTCTTGACGATCAGCGGGATCTCCGCGGCGCTCTTGACGAGGAAACTGTGCTTCACGACGGGCCGCGAGACGCCGACCATGTCGGTTTCCTGGAACGCATCGGTGCCGATCAGGTCGGTCGGCACCTGACCCGAAATTACAACCATCGGGATCGAATCCATATACGCGGTTGCGATGCCGGTGATCGCGTTCGTCGCGCCGGGACCGGAGGTCACCAGCACGACGCCGGGGCGACCGGTCGCACGCGCATAACCATCGGCCATGTGCGTGGCAGCCTGCTCGTGCCGCACCAGGATGTGCTCCACACGTTGCTGGCGGAAGATCGCATCATATATGTGCAGCGCGGCGCCGCCCGGATA
Source organism: uncultured Gammaproteobacteria bacterium (assembly GCA_963812255.1). Lineage (GTDB taxonomy): Bacteria > Pseudomonadota > Gammaproteobacteria > Pseudomonadales > Azotimanducaceae > DATJGR01. The sequence continues at coordinate 145,228 of CAWEUM010000007.1, forward strand.
GCCGAAAATGTAATCCACGCCCTCGTCCTGAAGTGCGCGGATCAGCATGTCGCCGCCGGAAAGATGCTCCGTCATGGGGTCCTCGGAAATCGTCAAACTCAAAAAAGAACAGCGCACGACGTCGCCACGTCGACGCGCTGTTTCGGCCGCGGCCGGATGCACCGCGAGCCGGCTATTTTTGTGCGACGCACGATCCATGTCAATTTGTACATCGGCGACACGGATTGTGCACCACGCCACGAAACGCCGCGCTTCGGACAACGGTCGCCGTGCTATCCTTCAGGCCAGTTTTGCGAATGGATCTGGACTGCCCATGCGCGTCCGACTGCTTGTTTTTGTGCTATCCCTCCCCGTGCTGATGGGCTCCGAAATCTATCGCTACGTCGATGCCAACGGTGTTGTGACGTACGCTCAGCAGCTACCATACGGTGTCAAGGGCGAGCAGATTCACACGGTAGACGGTGCGCCATCGGTGGCGGTTGTCGCCGTGCCGCCAAAGACCGAAAAGCCTGCCGAACCCGCGCTGTCGCCGCAGCAGCAAGCGATGCTCGACAAACTGAAACAGGCCGAGGTGGCGCGCAAGGACGAAATTGCGCGGATTCGCGAGGCAAACTGCACCCGCTCCAAGGAAGTACTCGCCAAGCTGTCCAGCGCCGGGCGCATTCGCGTCAAAGACGCGGATGGTCAGGAAGTTAAAATGCCGGAAGACGAGCGGCAGTCGCGGATCGCTGAAGCCCAACGCGGGATCGTCGCAAATTGCACCCCCGGCGCAGCGGAGCAAGCTCCGGCGGTCGCCAACACCAACGGCTGAGAGATCACGGGGCCGGAGTGCTTTTCGTGGGAAGAGCACTCTGACCCTTTCAGCTCTCGGCCAGCCAGATCAGGCTCGCCATGCGTCCCGTTTCGCCATCGCGACGGTATGAGTAGAAGCGCGACTCGCGATACGTACAGAATCCCCCGCCATAGATCGCCGTGACACCGAGCGCGTTGAGCTGCGCGCGCGCAATCGCATATAGATCGGCTTGCCACCTGTTCGCAACATCCGATGGCGTCAGCGCGATGCCGGCCGCCACCGCGGGAATGGTCCGCCGCAGCGCTTCATGGACCTCCGAACCGATCTGATAGTGCTGCGGACCGATCGCCGGGCCGAGCCAAACCAATAGATCATCCGCAGGCACCGCGAGCCGGTTCAGCAGTGCAGGCAGAATCCCTTCCGCCAAACCCCGCCAACCACAATGCGCCGCGGCGACCAACGACCCGGCCCGGTCGCAGATCAGAACCGGAAGGCAATCTGCGCTCAGAATCGCGCAGGCACGCCCGGTGTTTTGGCACCATGACGCGTCGGCCTGCGGCGGCGCCCGGTAATCGATTCTCGCGTCAACGACGTTCGTGGCGTGCTTCTGATCCAGCCAGCAGACACCCGGGGCTCCACATCTGGCGGTCAATCGTGCCCGATTCTCGCTGACGCAGACCACATCATCACCACAATGCATCGCGAGATTGAACGAGGCATAGCGGCCGGTGCTGACCCCCCCGCACCGTGTTGTTACGACCGTGCGCACGTTTGCCGGCGCCGGCCACGCGACCGAGACCGGTTCAGCGCTCATCCGCCCGCTGTCCGCTGGCGCCTACGGCGTCTTCCCGCCGATCTTCCTCGAGGAGCCGTGTCAAATTGGTGAGATCAGGCGGCATCGGCGTGGCGAAATTTAGCATCTCGCCGCTGACAGGGTGCACGAACGCGAGTTCGGCGGCGTGCAACGCCTGGCGCCGAAATGCACGTATCGTTGCCAGCAACTCCGCTGAGGGGCGCGGTGGCAAGCGCGCACGTGCACCATAGCGTCGATCACCCACGAGTGGGTGGCCCACCGAAGCCAGGTGCACGCGTATCTGATGTGTGCGGCCCGTCGCCAGTTCTGCGGCCACCAGACAATGCACGCGGTAGCGCTCGAGCACGCTTACGCGTGTCAACGCGGGCCGTCCCGCAGACGCGACACGTTGCCGCAGTCGATTGCTCGGGTCGCGACCGATCGGCGCATCGATCGTGCGTCCGCCCGTCAGCACGCCTTCGACCACCGCACGATAGCGGCGCGATACATCATGCCGCGCCAGTGCGGCAGTCAGCGCACGCAATGCTGGAGTACTCGCTGCCACGATGAGCAACCCGCTGGTGTCCTTGTCCAATCGATGCACGATTCCGGCACGCGGCAACGCGGCGAGCGCTGGCCGAATCCGAAGCAATCCGTTGACGAGTGTGTGGTCGGGATTACCGGCGCCAGGATGCACGACGACCCCAGGCGGCTTGTCGACGATCAACAGATGTTCATCTTCATAGAGCACATCGAATCGCACCGATTGCGGCAGGTCCCAACGGGCGGACTTCAGCGCCGGCGCGTCCAACGTCAGCCGTTCGCCGCCGAACACCCGCTGCTTTGCCGGCACAACGCGCCCGTCAAGCGTCAGACTGCCGTCCTTGACCCATGCAACCAGTTGCGTTCGCGAAAACTCCGGCAGCAATACGGCGGCAGCCTTATCGACACGCTGGCCGGCCTGATGCGCCTCGATTCGAATCGTTCGACTGATGTTGCCGAGCTCAGGCGAGGGATTCATTCACATTGAAGTCCGCGTAGACTATCGACGATTTTAACGCTCGGCCCTGATGTGATGACACGAATCGTTTGCCTGCTCACAGTCTTGACGCTGCTCGGCGGCTGCTGGCCGTTCGGGCATGGCAAGGACGAGGACAACGATCAGAAATCATCCGAACAGATGCTCTATCGCAGTGCGCAATCGAGCCTGCGCTCAGGTAACTATCGTGATGCGATCACAAAGCTGCAGAAGCTCGAAGCGCGTTTTCCGTTCGGCCGTTATGCCGAACAGGCGCAACTCGAGTTGATCTATGCAAACTTCATGTCGTATCAACCCGAGGCGGCGCGCAGCGCTGCGGATCGATTCATTCGGCTGCATCCACAGCATCCGAATGTCGACTACGCGTACTACATCAAGGGGCTTGCGGAGTTCAACAAAGACCGCGGGCTGCTCGACCGTTTCTCCGCGACCGACATCAGCAAACGTGATCCAACCTCCATCCGGCAAGCGTACCTCGACTTCTCCGAATTTCTCGAGAAGCACCCGGAAAGCGAATATGCGGCCGACGCGCGACAACGCATGGTGTACCTCGTGAACGTGCTGGCGAAATACGAAATCAACGTGGCGCGGTTCTACATGCGACGCGGCGCATATGTAGCGGCGGCGAACCGGGCGCGTAACGTGGTCGAGCATTACTCGCAATCCCAGTCGGTGGATGATGGACTGGCGATTCTCATCGAAGCCGACTGGCGCCTCGGTCTGCCCAACGCCGCCAACGATGCGTTGCGGGTGCTCGCAGCGAATGATCCCCACTACCCCGCATTCGACAAGCAAGGCCGCTTCGTCTTCCGCCAGCAAAGTTTCGACCGCGATCGATCCTGGCTCAACATGATGACCTTTGGTCTCGTCGATCGCCCTACCGTGCCCCCACCCATCACGATCGATGCGTCCTCCGCTGCGCAGAGTCCCGTCAGCTCACCCAATTAAGTCCTCTTACATGACTGCGTTTGCAGAAGACATCGTCGCGGAGATCGAGCAGCGACGCTTCGAGCTCAGTGTCAACCTGCTGAAGGTCTACAACTACTATCGGGTCTTCGTCGGTCTCGCGCTGTTGGCAATGTTTCTGCAGCACTACACCGAAACGCGACTCGGTCGGCTGCACCCCGAAACCTTTCTGTGGATCACCCTGAGCTACGTAGGACTCAACCTGCTCAGCGCCGTGAGCACCCAAATGCTGCCGGCGCGGTTGTTTCGACGCCAGCTCGCAGCCGCCGCGTTCGTGCTGTTCGATATCGCGGCCTTGACCTGGTTGATGTACCTGTCGGGTGGGGTTGGCAGTGGGCTGGGCGTGGTGATCCTCGTCGCGGTCGCGGCCGGATCGGTTCTCGTAACCGGCCGCGTCAGCGCGTTCATCGCGGCAGTCGCGACGATCGTCGTGCTGTATGAAGAGTTCTACGTGTCACTCGTGCCGCCGGACTACCGCAGCGACTACTTTCAGGCCGGCGTGCTCGGTGCGATCTATTTTGCGACTTCGTTTGCAATCCAGACGTTATCGGCGCGTTTGCGTCGCACCGAGCTCACGTCGATGTCCAGAGCCGCCGAGGTGGCTGACCTCGAACGCGTCAATCGTTCCATCATTCAGCGCATGCGCACCGGCATCATCGTTGTCGACAGCGAAGATCGTCCGCGTGTGCTGAATCAGTCGGCACGTTCGTTGCTCGGTCTCGCTGCGCATGAGGAATCGGCACCGGCGCTGCCAGAACCGTTGCTGGAGAGACTCCACGGATGGCGCGCCGACACACGTGAACGGACTGGCCCGTTCGCGATCGCACCAACCACGCCGGAAATCCGCGCCAACTTCAGTGCCGTGCGCGCCGAGCGTCCTGAAGCAGACGTCATCGTGTTTCTCGAAGATACCGTCGAGATTCAGCAGCAGGCACAGCAACTCAAGCTCGCAGCGCTGGGCCGATTGTCGGCGAGCATCGCGCATGAGATCCGCAACCCACTTGGCGCGATCAGCCACGCGGGGCAACTGCTGAGCGAGTCGCGCAATCTCGACAAAGGCGACACGCGGTTGACCGATATCATCAACATCCAGTCTCGCCGGATGAATGGTGTCATCGAGAATGTGCTGGAACTGTCACGGCGTAAACCACCTTCACCGACTAGACTGAATCTGCTGGCGTGGGTCACCGACTTCGTGAAAGAGTTTTGCGAGTCGATGCCCGATGCAGCGGAAATTCGAGTCGCCGTACAGCCCGAAACTACTGAGGTGCGCGTCGATCCGAGCCAACTGAATCAAGCGGTCACGAACCTGGCCGTCAACGGCCTGCGCTACAGCAAGGAACAAACCGGCCATGCGAGGCTGACAATCGAAGGCGGCATCGATGCAACAACGGATCGCGCGTATTTGAACGTGATCGACGACGGCCCTGGCGTCTCCGGCGAACAGGTGAACCATCTCTTCGAGCCGTTCTTCACGACGGAGAGAACAGGCACCGGCCTGGGCCTCTACATCACACGCGAATTATGCGAAGCGAACCAGGCACGTGTGACGTACACGCGCGATCCTCGCGGCGGTAGCTGCTTCCGCATCACCTTCGCCCACCCGGATCGAATCACTGCGTAGATGCTGAGTATCTGAGGACCATTGATGACCAAGCGCGCACTCATCGTCGACGACGAACCGGACATCCGTGAACTGCTCGAGATCACGCTCGGTCGTATGGATATCGAGACCAAAGCGGCCAAGGATGTGCGGGGTGCGACCGAACTGCTCGCATCGCAGCAGTTCGATTTGTGTCTGACGGACATGCATTTGCCGGACGGCGACGGCATCGAACTGGTTCGCCAGATCAATACCAATCATCCTGGCTTGCCGGTCGCAGTGATTACCGCTTACGGCAACATGGACACGGCCATTACCGCGTTGAAGGCGGGGGCGTTCGATTTCGTCCAAAAACCCGTCGATCTGGATCAACTGCGCGCGCTGGTCGACACCGCTCTCAAACTGTCCGGGCTCGACACGCCGCCGGAGACCACGATTCGACTGACCGGGCGCTCGCCGGCGATGCAGCGTTTGCGCGATCAGATCACGCGCCTGGCGCGCAGCCAGGCGCCGATCTATGTCAGCGGCGAGAGCGGTAGTGGCAAAGAACTCGCGGCGCGGTTGATACACGAGCAGGGACCACGCGCCGATGCGCCGTTCGTACCGGTGAACTGCGGAGCCATTCCATCCGAACTGATGGAAAGTGAATTCTTCGGCCACAAAAAAGGGAGTTTCACCGGTGCGGTCGCCGACAAGGAAGGCCTGTTCCAGGCCGCCAGCGGCGGCACGCTGTTTCTGGACGAGGTCGCAGATCTGCCGTTGCCGATGCAGGTGAAGCTGCTGCGCGCAATTCAGGAGAAGATGGTGCGTCCCGTCGGCAGCCAGCAGGAATCGACGATCGACGTGCGCATACTGTGCGCGACCCACAAGGATCTCGCCGGTGAGGTGGAAGCACAAAGGTTCCGGCAGGATCTGTACTATCGCCTGAACGTGATCGAGCTCGCAGTGCCGAGCCTGCGCGAACGCACCGGCGACATTCCGTTGCTCGCCACCGAGATTCTCGCGCGCCTGGCGGAGGAGTACGGCACGCCAGCACCGCAGATTACCGACGATGCCGTTGAGGCGCTTACCACGTACGCGTTTCCCGGCAATGTGCGTGAGCTCGAAAACGTCCTCGAGCGCGCGTTCACACTGTGCGAAAAGAACTCCATCCGCGCCGGTGACCTAAATCTATCGGCCGCACGCCATGCCTCGGCGCCGACGGTTCAGGCCGCTCCACGCGAGTCCCCCCCCAGTGTCGCGCCGGCCACCGACGAAAGCGTTCACCTGCCGCCGGGAGAATCACTGGAGGATTTTCTCGAAAAGATCGAGCGTCGCGTGATCACGGACGCGCTCGAGGCCACTCGCTGGAACAAGACCGCCGCCGCGAAGAATCTCGGCATTACATTTCGTGCGCTACGCTATCGGCTGAAGAAGCTCGGTCTCGAATAGATACGCGCGGCCCAGTAGTGATGGCGTACGCAGTCTGCCGCCAATCTCGCCTGGATGCGCCATCGGCGCCGTGGCGCAATGCGCCCCATGCGCAAGTCGTTGGCGTTTACCGTTCCGGAGCTGCTCGTCGCGCTGGCGGTGGTCGGTGTCATGACGGGGTTCGCGATACCGGCATTTCAAGGATTCGTCGAACGCAATCGCTCTGCGGTTGCAATGAATCAATTGCTCGGTGCGCTGCAGAGCGCGCGCTACGCCGCCGTCAGCCTGCGCACACCCGTCACGTTGTGCCCCAGCGCCACTGCCACCACGTGTGGCATGCGCGATACCTGGCACCAGGGCGCGCTGATCTTTGCAGATGGCAATGCCGACGGGCATCGCGACGCGAACGAACAGGTGCTGCGGTGGCTACCGGGGTTCGACTCGGGCGCGCGGATCTACTGGCGCTCGTTTCGCAATCGAAGCTATCTGCTGATGCGTCCCTCCGGACTCACCGACTGGCAGAACGGCCATCTGCTGTATTGCCCACCGGACCGCGATCCGCGCTTCGCACGGGAGGTGATCATCAACGCCCAAGCCAGGCCACGCGCGGCGCCGGACACGAATCACGACGGGATCCCTGAAGACGCGAGCGGGCAGCCCGTGAGCTGCCCGTGATCGAAACACATGTAGTGCCTCAGTACTCCTCGGGCTTGACGCCAGGCGGAAGTTCCCGCACTTCGATCACCTCGCGTCGACCAGAAGTTAGATAGCGTCGGACCAGAATCTCCACGTTGATGCCGGACTCGATCATCGTGAAGGCACCATAGCTGCCGCCCAGCGAGACGTTCGCGTCGGGCGCAACGTCGTAGGAAACACCTCCAACGACCATCTTGTTCGCCGCGAAGTCGGTGGATTGCACGGTACCCTGGCGCGATTCGATTCGGAACTCACCGTCGTCCGCCCCAGCAAACGGTGCCATCAACAGCACCGCGACCAGCGCAAGACCCCGCACGAACTCCCTCCGAAATCGCAAGGTTCCAAACCGAATTTGCCTGGATACGGGCTTCATGAACATCTCCTCAATTCGCGTCATCGAGTTCGCGCCACGACAGGCGACCTGTCTTCGCATCTTCCGGACCTGCGACCCGGATCGTGATCTGTTGGTCACCACCCGACAGGAACAGGAAGTCAGCGTCGCCGGTGCCCAGTAGCAGGGACGGATCGACCAACTGGCCGTTCAAGTCATCGGTGCTGAACAGGATCCCCGCCGCGTACTGCACACCGCCGACGGTGATAAAGTCATTGCTGTCGATGACCCCGTCGTTGTTCAGGTCGAGAATCGCGCGTTTCGGATTGCCACCGGTCACAGCGTCGATCGGGAACGTCGAACCCGGTGGCGACCGTAGACAAGTGTTGGCATCCCGCGGCACCACGGTGGTGATCAGTAACTCGCTGCCACGCGGTACGAACCGGCGAATCGCGCGCTCACCCGGGAACTGTGCGGCCGGAGGCGCCACGCCGGAGGTATCCGGATTCGGGTTGCCCTGCAACGTCAGCGTCGGGCGTGGGATCGCCAGATCGAAGTACCAGCCATACACGCCCGGTGTTGCTCCGTTGTCGACGGCATAATTCACCGGATTGGCGGACACGATCCGCAGCTTATCGAAGTTCGCGTTGGTTTCATCCACGACGTTGGTGACCACCTGCTGCACCAGCCGCGTCGCCTTCGCATTACTGTTGGCGGTAGGCGGCGCGATCTCACCCCGATCCCAGATGCCATACATCGACTGGATCTCCGTCGAGACACCATCCGTTTCGGTAACGTAACTGCCGGTACCGAAAATAATGATGAAGCCGGGCTGCGTCGGATGTTTGATAACATACGGTTGCGTCGTAATCGGCTGCCGTGTGGTGACCGCACCCTGTGTATACGTTGCCTGGAACAGCTTGGTCGCCTTCCACTGGGTGGGATCGGGATTCGATATATCGAATCGATACAGGTTGCCGAATAGGTCGCCGGCATAGGCAATGTCCGCCGTACCGTTCAGATCGACGTCGATGATCGCTGGCGTGCCCAGGCCATTGGGCAGGCCCGCCTGCACGTCCGGCGCGGACTTGACCCCCTCGCCGGTATCGATCTTCGTGAAATCGCCCGCCTGCCAGCCGTCGAGGCCGTTCTCAAGCGGCAGCACGAACAGTTTCGCGATACCGGCTGTGCTGTTGTAGCCGTTGCCGAACACCGCAGCCCACTTCTTCTGCGGCGGCGTAGCACCGTCGCTCGCATTGGTCATGACGATCTGCGCCGCACTGTAGGTGTAGCCGAGGTCTTTGACCGGCAGTCCGTCCTTATCGACCACTGCCCCGACAGCGCCGCCGAGTGGCGTGCCAGTACTATCGACCGGATACGTGTCGTCCGCGTCGGTGAACTCCCACAGCACCGCATTGCTGGCAGCTGCTTCGCTCGCGTAGTCGGTAGTGGGATCCGACACGTTGAGTGCGAAGTACCCCTTACCACCACCTCCGAGTCCACCGACGAGCGTGGTCAACCACTGTTTGTTGATCGCACCAATGCGCGGCGGCATGTACACGTCTTCCACAGTCGGCGTGATGTCGACAAAAAAGCGATGCTGGTACGTCAACAACGTCAACTGGTCGAGCACATTCTGGAAGCGCTGCGAACCGTCGATCAGCTTGTTCGGCACGTAGCCCATACGCTCGGTTCCGCTGACGGCATTGAATCCGTGCATGATGCCGTCGTTGGCCGCGATATAGACGAGCGGTTCGCGGCTGGCCGAGGCATCTTTGAATGCCGAGTAGAGATCGGTCGTCGGGTACGGCGACTGGTCGCGGCGGATTGCGCGCGGTGCACCGACGAACTGCGGTGCCGAATGAACGATGTCGCCGAGCAGACCTTCGACCTGCGGCCGCGCCCGAAATACACCGTTGGGCTCTTCTAGACTGCGGTCACCGCGAACGTAATTGACCTCGTTCGCATTCATCACGAGCCGTTGATTGGCATTGAGATTCGCATAGCGAAACGGAATGCCGGTATCGTTGACACGGTCAAAGGTAACGATCACCCGGTTCGTCGACGATACGCCGTCGAGTTGCGGCGCGGCGCGCCAGATCGGATTGGCCTCATCGACGATACCCGTGGAGGCATCGACGTCCAGCGCACGCAAGTCACCGGTGTTGTATTTCAGATTGAAGAAGCCACGGTACTCGACGGTCTGTTCGCGCAGCGCAGTCGAGTTGAAGGCCACCGCGCTCACTGACACCGAACCATTCGAGAAGTCCCGGAATGCACTCTGCAGCGCACTCGACAACAGCACCGGGTTGTTCGCCTTCAGCGACTCGCCTCGACCGTTAATTGCCGCGTGCAGCATGTCGTCAATTTTCGCCTGGCCGTCGTTGAACGGATTGCCCCACGCGAACGGCGTTGCATACGGCAGCGGCTCGACACTGGCCGGGTCGATCAGTCCCTCGAGACCGAACCCGATCGTATATGTCGTCATGTGCTGATGCATCGTCTCGCCGGCATTGCCGAATGCCGACGGATCGGCGCCGGCCGTGTCGCGTGCGGTTGTCGGCACGCCGTCGAGCAAGCTCGTGTGCAGATCGCGCTCGTAGTAGTACATCGCGACATCCGCCAGCGTGCCGGAGATCGAGTCGGCGAATTTACCGCCGTCGAACGCCGTGTTGTTGTCGCCGTCGTTGTTGCGCGCCGCGTTACCGTTGTTGCTGGTACTGAACGATCCGTTCCAGGTGCCGTCGGAGAACAGCAACGCAAAGTTGTTCTGGCACTGCCCTTCAGGCGAAGGCAGTACCGGGCAGCGCGGATCTCCAGGCGACGTGTTGGGACTGCCGAACGAGCCGCCGCTGCGGCATTCGAAATATTTTCCCGCTTTGTCCAATGCGCCGCGCAGCGGCGTGCCGTTGTTCGAGCTGATCTCGTAAATCTGGTCCATCATCGCCCGCTTGTTGCCGACCTGATAGGACGAATTCATCGACGAGATCGGCGTGCGTTCGTTCGAGTTGTTCAACACGACGTAACCGACCCGAATACCCGACACGTCGGCGACGGTCCGGCCGAGCGCCGCCTTCGCGGTGTACTCTCGGCTGCGATAGTAGGTAAACCAGTTGGCGAAGTTCTGGATCTCCTGTGCGTAGGTACAGGTCATCGGATCTCCGTCACCGACCGCACAATCTTTGCGGGCGGAGCCGCCGACGTAGGTGGCGCCGTTGTTGAGGATCTTGATCTGCGTGTGTGGGTCGTTCCACGCCGGGCGGCCCGCTGCAGTCGTCGTGTAGTACTGCGGCAGATAGATGTTCCAGTTGGTCAGGTTTCTGCTGGAGCCGCTACCATGCAGTCGCGGCACGTTGTTCGAGATGAACGTGATCGGTTGGGTCAGGTCGATCGTCTGAATCGGCACATCGTATGGATCCAGCGGCGCCGCAGTCGGCGGCGCGTTTGGAAAGTCGACGTTGCTGCGGTTCAGGCCGACCCACGGCGTGTACTGGATCTGCGGGTTGTAGTAGATCGTATTGTATTGCGAGTTGCGGGCGCGCCAGACGCCGTAGATGCCGTAGTTTGGACTGCCGGAGAAGGCGCCGCTGGTATCGGCGGCGAATCCTTCCTCGGTTGGCATGATCCGGTCGTTGCCGTAGACATTGGTCGTCAACGGCAGCAGATAGCGATACTCCCGAGTCGACGTGCCGGTCTTCTTGTCCTTGACCCCCGCGTTGGTCAGCCAGAACTCGCCTTCGGCGCCATCCGTCATCATGCCCCAATCCATGCTGCCCGAGTCGTCCATGATGACGAGCACGTTCGCCTCGGCGCTAACGGCATCCTCGAGGGGCACGTTAGCGAGCGGGAAATACTGATTCACGTCACCCGGCGGCGGAGGTGTCGGCGGCGGCGGCGCCGCCAGCACGTTGACCGTCACCGTGACCGGCGCCGATGTCGTAGTGCCGTCGTCGTAGCGGATGACGAATGAATCCTGTCCGACGAAGTTGACGTCGGGGGTGTAGATAAATGATCCGTCCGCTGCAAAATTCTGGAGCAGAGTGTTGGGGTAGCCCATACCCAATGACGCCGGCGCGGTGTCCTGAATTACCGTCACCGTATCGCCGTCGGGGTCATATGCCTGGTCGACCAGTCCGCCGGATGCAACGATGTCGAGAACGCTTCCCTGCATGATCGTGTAGGTCACGTTGCCGGCGAGCGCTGGTGGATCGTTGACCGAATTGACGGTCACCGTCACGTTCGCGGTCGACTTCTCCCCGTCCGCGTCCTGAATCGTGTACGTGAAAAAGTCGGTGCCGTTGAAATTTTCCTTCGGCGTGTACGTGATGATGCTGCCGTTGATCACCAGCGAACCGTTCGGCAGTGTCACACTCGTACCTGTCTCATCGATCACGGTTGTCGGTGGTGACTCGGAACTGTTCGGATAGCTGTCGGTACCAATCACCTGCGTAGTACCCGCACTGATGATCGTGGTCGGGTTGTCGCCGTGCGTATCGTTGGCCAGCACGTCGATGTCGACCGAGCCCCCGTCCTCGTTCATGGTTGCGCTGTCGTCGACGGCGACGGGAATGTCGTCGACCGAAGCGACCGTCACGACGAAGCTGTCGGTGACGGTGGCACCCGAGGAATCGCGCGCTTCCACCGTGAGGTTCGCCACCCCGTTCGCGTTCGGCAGGAACGTCAATGTCAGGTTCGCCCCCGCGATCGCCGTATTCACCACGGCCGGGTTGTCATTCGACGTAACCGTGTAAGTCAACACGTCGCCGTTCGTCGCAATGTCGACGTCGCCGAAGTGAGCGCCCAACCCGAGCACGATGGGTGGTGAGTCTTCCGGCGGGTTCATGTCCGCGATTGGTGCTGTGACGGTGGGCGGATCGTTCACCGGCGTCACGTTGATCGACACCGTGGCTGGTGCGCTATCCACCGTGCCGTCGTTGGCCGTGAACGTAAAGCTGTCCGGACCATTGAGGTTGGGGTTCGGCGTGTACGTCAGATTCGGTGCGGTACCGCTCAACGTGCCTTTGGAAGCCGCGCCGGCGGTGAACGTCAACGGATCGCCATCGGTATCGGTCGCGGTCAGCGTCACAGCCTGCGGCGTGTCTTCCGCGGTTGAGATCGCCTGCGCGTTGGCGACCGGTGGATCATTCACCGCGGAGACCGTGATCGACACTGTCGCCGGTGCGCTATCCACCGTGCCGTCGTTGGCCGTGAACGTGAAACTGTCAGAGCCATTGAAATCGGGATTCGGCGTGTACGTCAGATTCGGTTCGGTGCCGCTCAACGTGCCGTTTGCCGGCGCACCCGCTGCAAACGTCAGCGGATCTCCATCGGGATCGGTCGCCGTCAGCACGATCGACTGCGGCGCATCTTCCGCGGTGGTTACGGCAAGCGCGTTCGCGACCGGCGGATCGTTGACGGCAGTTACCGTGATCGACACTGTCGCGGGCGCGCTATCCACCGAGCCGTCGTTGGCGACGAAGGTGAAGCTATCGGGGCCGTTGAAATCGGGGTTCGGTGTATAGGTGAAGCTTGGCGACGTGCCGCTCAGCACACCATTCGCCGCCGCACTAGGGACGAAAGTCAGCGCATCACCTTCCGGATCGGATCCGGTCAATGTGATCGTCGTCGTCGAATCTTCGGCCAACGACACCGCCTGGGCATTCGCGGTAGGCGGATCGTTGACGGCAGTTACCGTGATCGATACCGTCGCGGGCGCGCTGTCTACCGAGCCGTCGTTGGCGACGAAGGTGAAGCTATCGGGGCCGTTGAAATCGGGGTTCGGTGTATAGGTGAAGCTTGGCGACGTGCCGCTCAGCACACCATTCGCCGCCGCACTAGGGACGAAAGTCAGCGCATCACCTTCCGGATCGGATCCGGTCAATGTGATCGTCGTGGTCGAATCTTCGGCCAACGACACCGCCTGGGCATTCGCGCTAGGCGGATCGTTGACGGCAGTTACCGTGATCGATACCGTCGCGGGCGCGCTGTCTACCGAGCCGTCGTTGGCGACGAAGGTGAAGCTATCGGACCCGTTGAAGTTGGGGCTCGGCGTGTACGTCAGATTCGGTGCCGTGCCGCTCAATGTGCCGTTGCCCGGCCCGCCCACTACGTTGAATGTCAACGCATCACCGTCCGGGTCCGTTCCCGTCAATGTAATCGCAGCGGTCGAATCCTCCGCTGCCGACACCATCTGAGGCGCTGCCGTCGGTGGATCGTTCACTGGGGTCACGTTGATCGAAATCGTCGCCGGTGCGCTTGGCGACGTTCCATCGAAGGCATTGAAAGAAAAGCTGTCCGAACCGTTGAAGTCGGGGTTGGGTGTGTACGTGACCGCAGGCGGTGTGCCACTCAAGGTGCCGTTGGCTGGCAGCGCCAATACGTTGAACGCCAACGGATCGCTTTCGGGATCGGTCCCCGTCAGCGTGATCGACAACGGCGCATCTTCCGGCGTCGTCACGCTCTGGTCAGTCGCGATCGGCGGAAGACCGGATCCAAACGCGGGCTGTCCAGCGCCCCAACAGGCCAGCAGCAACAACAGCGTTGCCGCAACCTTACCCTGACCTATTCTGCTAAGGGGATACATCTCAAACCTCCTCGTGCCACTGCTGTTCAGTCGCATAGGTCACGCTAGAAAATCAGGCCGAATGTGCTCTGCAGCAGCACTCGCGCATTGGTGGTGCCACCGACACCGCGGGCGGTGATTCGAAATATCTCGACGCGGTCGAACAACGAGGCATAAGAGCTTCCCTGCAAGTACGGGTTGTCGGTGCGCTGCACGCTGGCCACCCATTCGATGATGTAGCGCGGTTGCTCCTTGACACCGTCGAGCGTGTTGGCGGCTACTTCGACGCTGTTGGCACCGGTCCAGATGTTGGCCTGCTGCCAGCGCTCAGTTTGAGCGTAGTCGGATGCCTTCCACAAACCGTTGTTACCACCCGGCGGAAACAGTGCCGTCGAATTGACGTTGTTGCGCAGGAACGCTTCGCCCGTTCGCAACGCGACCTCCGCAGATTCGAACGCCAGGACGCTGTCGTGACTGTTGCGCGCCATGCGCTCTTCCATGCTCGTCGTCTGCACCGCCGATACGCCGATGATCGTCAGCACCAACAACAGGACGAGGCTGATGAAAAGGGCGACTCCTCGCTGATTCTTCATGGCGCGATCACCTAGTTCCTGAAACTGATGGTCTGGCTGAAAGTCCGAGTTAACGGCACCGCGGTTTCGTTGACGACATCGACGCTGTTGGCCGTTACCGACACGCGCAGCGCGCGAATGGCGTTCGCCCCGACCTGGTCGTACGTGACATACCGATTGGTGTTGGTGACGGTGTCGTTCGTCGTGTCGATACCGAAACGGACGCGTAGTTGTTCGATGCCCTCGATCAATTCGACCGGCGCGTCCTCGCTGGTCTTGCGCCACAACGACCACGGCACCTGATTCCGGTTGTTGGTACCGCTGCCCTGCGCCACGTAGTAGACGTCCGTCAGGACCCGTCCGACGCTGGCGCCTTGCGCATTGTTGGCTTCGCCGTAGGGGATACCCGTCGGCGACAACGAAGCACCTGCGGCGTTCTGGTAAAGCGCAGCGCCGACCGCGGGCGCTGTATCGCGCACCAGCGTCGCGGCAGGTCCGCCAGGTGCGGTAATGCTCGCGAGGCGAAATACCGTGGCCTGCTCACAGTTGTTGATCGCGACGAAGTTGCCGTCGGTGAAACCCAGGCCGCCCGCGGGGACCTCGACCGTCGGATTCGAATCCGACTGCACGATCGCGGCGATGCGCGCTCCGGGAACCTGTACATGACGCAGGACCAGGATGTCGCTGAGTGGTTTCAGCTTGGTGATATCGACGCCGTTGGCGGCGATGTAACCCACCGCGGACCCGACCCTCGGCAACGTCGTCAGCGCGGGCGTCCAGTCGTTGACGCTGTTGCCGTTGTTGGTGCCGTGATAGGCCTCAATCGGCGTCGTGATATTGAATTCGAAAATCTGGTTCCACGCCCCGTTGAGGGTCTTGTAGAGCTTGCCGGGCTCCGGGTCGCAGCCGAAATAGCCGGCCGCGCGCGCGTCACGACTGATGAAATCCACCGCGAATCGCGCATTTTCCTGCATTCGCGATTGCCCGTTCAGCAATGCGTACGTCTGGTTGTTGCCGACGAACAACGTCACGATACCGGCGGTCACGATGACACCCAGCGCCAGTGCCAGCATCAGTTCGATCAGTGAAAAACCCTGCAGGCGTTTGATGGCGCGCGGCTGTTTGATGATTGGTGCGCGTTTCATGCTCGCCTCATCCCTCGCTGTCGATCGAGATCGACGTCGGTGCCGGCTGGTTCGGCTCCTGCCACTGCACCGTGATCGTGATGATACCGGTGCCCGCATTGACGGCGATCTGACCGTCACCGCTGGGCAAACCTGGCTCTTTGTCCGCCGCCGGCAGAATGGTGCCGTCACGCAGCGGGACGCAATTCGCATTGGTGTTCCACTTTCCCAACGAACATTTCCAGACCGACTGATCGAAGGTAACCATCTGCGCGGCGGTGCACGCAGCTGCGTAGCAGTCCTGCGCGGCTGCCGGCGCCGTGGCCAGATTCAGCCCGCCATAGTTCGAGCCGGGGTTGGCGCGGATCCTGTCGAGCATGCCGTAGGCGAGTTGCACCGCCTCGCCGCGCACGAGCGCGCCCCTGTTGTTCTGCAGACTGACCATCTGCAATCCGGTGATGCCGAGCACGCCAATGCCCATCACGAGCACGGCGACCAGCAACTCGATCATCGAAAAGCCACGTTGCGTTCTGCTATTCGTCATGGTGCACAGTCCAGATCGGCTACTGGAGGTTCCCGGCTCGAGACACGTCCGATCAATGCGAGCGATATCTCGCGACCAACGTGCTGCGTCGGGTTACACAGATCAAAGAGACCCGCCGCAGCCGGTGGCAGCAGCAGGCCCCGCGAGTTGAAAGACAGCGTGCCGACACCATCGAGGCCACCGACTCCGTCGAGCGTATTGCCATCCAGCGCGGCGAAATCGCGCAGCTCACTGCCATCGTTTGGACACGCGCCGGTGCCGACGACGACACACCAGCCCGGACCCCACTCGTTGCCGCCTGCGCTGGCATCAACCGCCTGCACCGAGACCGTGGCCCCGCGTCGTCCCGCTTCGCTGCGGGCGTACTGAATCGCCACCATGAAGTCGTTCACTTGAGCGGTCAGCGTGCGTTGTGCAACGAAATTGTTGAAGGCGGGCAGCGCGAGTCCGATCAGCACCGAGGCGATTGCCAAGGTCACCATGATTTCGATGATCGTGATGCCGCGCTGGCGCCGAGGCCGCGACTGGCATGGTTTCGAAGCCGTATTCATATCCTCGTCACTCATTCGATGGGTCGGTCGAGACCGGCATCGCTACTGCCCCATGACGGGTGTGCAGCCAGTCTAGGCAACCGCGCTCGCGAGGGAAGCGAACGCCGATGAATGGAATAGTCCTGCAGCATGAGCGGTGTAACGGGAATGTAGCGACGGCAAAGTCCCGGTGCCGCTAGTGCCCCCACCCCGTTTCGTTCGTGTCACCGAAGTCCCCGTCGTTGTTTCGGTCCCAGCGTTGCGCGCCACTGGCGTCTATCTCGAGTATGCCGTTGCCCATCACCGGCCCCGACGTCGGTGTCGCCCGGATGGTGAACGTGTCGTCAGTTGCTGCGGTCACGACGATCGAATACATCGTCGTACTCGGGGTGCAGATATTCGCTGTTACTGCGCCGGTATCGGCGCCGCCGACCAGTCCCTTGTACGTGAACGCCGCACTCGCCAGGCGCTCCATGCTCTGCGCGCACAGCATCAGATCCTTTTCCGCATTCGTGCGTTGGGTTCGAACGCTGTATTCGGTATAGATAGGCACCGCGACCGCCGAGATGATCGCCATGATCGCCAGAGCCACGAGAAGCTCGATGAGCGTGAAACCACGGGTATGCATGCGCTATGCCTTTATTCGCCTTGCGGGACTCTATAGAGGCGTTGGGATGCGCCCAACGGCGTGCCGCCAAACGGTTGCTTTGCGCCGATGAGCGGGCATCCACTCAGGACGGGACGGCCTCCACCTTCAGGATCGAGACGTCGAAGATCAGATCCTTGCCGGCCAATGGATGATTGAAGTCGACTACGACCAGATCGCCTTCGATGGAGCGCACCACCCCAGGCAACTCGCCCCCCGGGCCGGCGAACGACACCACCAGACCCGGCTCCGGCGCAACGGTGCCAAACTGCGCCAGTGGCATCAAACGCAGATTCTCGTCGCGCAACTCACCGAAACCGTCGGCAGCGGCGATGGGCAGTTGCTCGTCGGCACCGGCCGCCAAACCGAACATCGCTCGTTCGAAGCCAGGCAACAAACTGCCATCACCGACGATGAACGTAGCCGGTTTTTTTCGACGCGTGGAGTCGACCTCCTCGCCACTCGCGAGCAGCACAGAGAAGTGCAGGGTCACGCGCGTGTGGGGTCCAACCACGATCATTGAAAAATCGGCAGGTTCAACGCGTGGCCCGTTCGCGACGCAGGTCACGTAACATCGCGAAGATCCACAATGTCGCACCGATCGTGATCGCTGAATCCGCGACGTTGAAGATCGGGAAGTAGTGCTCGCCCCAGTGCGCGAGCGCGAAGTCGACGACATAGCCATGCAATGCCCGATCCCACAGGTTGCCCAACGCACCGCCGAGCACAAGCCCGTATGCCCAGCCGAGCAGGCGTTCCCGATCGGGCAAGCGGCGAATCTCGGTCACCAGAAACGCGGAGAACGCGACCGCCAATGCCACGAACACCCAGCGTTGCCAACCGCTCTGACCCGCGAGAAGGCTGAACGCCGCACCGTCGTTGTGCGCCTTGATCCAACTGAATACCGGCAGCACACGCACTTCCTCGCCTAACGCCAGCATGTTGCTGACGATGAATTTCGTTACGCGATCGAGGATCCAGGTGACACCGGCCAGCACGAACCACTTAGTCATGCGTGCCAGCCAGCCATGCACGCGCCTGAGTGACGTCGCCCGCAATCTGCTGTTTCAGCGCATCGAGCGACCCGAACTGTTGCTCATCGCGCAGCTTGTGGCGAAACGTCACCGTCAGTCGTTTGCCGTAGATATCGCCATCGAAATCGAACAGATGGACTTCGAGCAACGGCTGCTTGCCGCCGATCGTCGGACGAATGCCGACATTCGCTATACCGTCGTAAGGCCGATCTAAGCCGGTGACGCGCACCACGAACACGCCGTCGAGCGGTGCGCGGTATCGATTCAGCGGAATGTTCGCGGTCGGCGTGCCGAGTTGCCTGCCGAGCTGTCGGCCGTAGATGACGTGACCCATGATGAAGAAGCTGTGACCGAGCAGCTTTTCGGCGAGCCGGATATCACCACCGGCGAGCGCTTCTCGGATCCGGCTGCTCGACACGCGCTCGTGATCGAACGTCAACGTGCCGATATGACTCACGTCGAAGCCAAACCGGTCGCCCCCGCGCTTCAGCATCGCATAATCACCTTCCCGACCGCGTCCGAATCGAAAGTCGTCTCCGACGACGACATAGCGAACGCCGAGTTGTCCAACCAGGAAATCCTCGATCACCGACGTGGCGGTAATCCGCGATACCTGTTCGTTGAACGGCAGGCAGATCATCCGATCGATTCCGGTCCGCATCAGCAGTGTCACCTTTTCTCTGAACCGGGTCAGCCTGCCGGGTTTGACACCGCCGCCGAAATACTCTCGCGGTAGCGGTTCGAACGTGATCAGTACGCTCGGTGCGGCCAGTTCGTTGCGCTTGGCGTTCAAATGTGCGAGCAGCAACTGGTGACCATGGTGCACGCCATCGAAATTGCCGATCGTCGCAACGCAACCGCGATGTCGCGGACGAATGTTATGTAGACCTCGAATGATCTCCATCAGGGATCCAAAGGACAGAAGCGTTAGCGGGTGCGCACGCGCATTATACGCATGGGCACAGTTGTCTCACCCGTCTGAACTTTTACGCGCCGGAACCCGAGCACAAACTCAAGCGTGGTAGCGAAGGTCCGCGGGACGCATACCCAGCACCAGCAGCACAACGAAATACCCGGCGCCGCCGAGCCCACACAATCCGACCATCCAGATCACTCGATCATGCACCGGCATGTGCAACCAGGCATTCGCAGACGGCGCCAACGCGAGCAGCAGCATCGCCATCAGCGCGGTCGCCGCGACCACCTTCGCAAGGTAAACGCCGAACGCGCCGCCCGGGCGGTACAAGCCGCGCCGGATCGTTCCGCGCAACAACAGATAGGCCTGCACAATCGCAGCGGTGCTCGTGCCGAATGCAACACCCACGTGGCCCATCACACGGAACAGCGCCAGGCTCAGCACGATGTTCACCGCCACGGCCACAACAGCGATGCGCAGGGGCGTGCGGGTATCCTCTCGCGCGAAATAAGCGGGTGCAGCCACTTTGACCAATGCAAAGCCGAGCAGACCCACGGCAAACGCCCGCAACGACAACGACGCCATCTCGGCGTCCAATGCCTTCATCGCACCGTGGAAAAACACGGTGGCCATCAACGGCAGCGCCAGCACGTACAGCGCAGCCGCTGCCGGTACGCCGAACAGCAAACAGGTGCGAACGCCCCAGTCCACGGTGCGCCCGAACGCCGCCAGATCACCGGTTGAACTCAAGCGCGACAGATTGGGCAGCAACACGGTCGCAATCGTCACGGCCACGATGCCGATCGGTAGTTCCATCAATCGATCGGAGTAGTAGAGCCACGAAATACTGCCAGTCGCCAGAAGCGAGGCGATCATCGCATCCACCAACGCATTGATCTGACTGACGGAGCCCGCGAATACCGCCGGGACCATCAGGCGGCCCACACGTCGAACGCCGGGATTGCCCAACTCGACGCGCGGGGGAATCAGCATCCCGATGCGGCGAAGCGCCGGGATCTGAAACAACAGCTGAATCAGACCGGCCGCGAACACACCCCAGGCCAGCGCAACGACCGGTTCGGCGAACGTCGGCGCTACGAACAGAGCGGCGATGATCAAGGTCACGTTCAGCCACACCGGCGTGAATGCCGGGATCGCGTAGCGATGGAAGCTGTTCAACAACGAACCGGCGAACGCCGTCAGCGAAATGAATCCGAGATACGGGAACGTCACGCGCAGCATTTCGCCGGTCAGGCGCATCCGCTGCGGGTCATCGCTGAAACCCGGCGCAAACACGAACACAAACAGCGGCGCCGCAACAACGCCCAGCAGGCTGACCAGTGTCATGACCACGATGAAGTTGCCGCCCATCACTGCGACGAACTCGCGCAGCACCTCAATGGGTCGATTGCGGTAGCCCGCGAGAACTGGAACGAACGCTTGCGAGAAAGCGCCTTCGGCGAACAGTCGGCGGAAGAAGTTCGGGATGCGGAACGCGACGAAGAACGCGTCCGCCGCCGGTGTGGCGCCGAAGAAATACGAAAGCACCATGTCTCGCGCAAGACCGGAGATACGCGACAGCATCGTCATACTCGCGACGATGCTGCCATGACGACCTAGATTCTGAGTGGGTTGCGCGGGTGGGTCCGATCTGCCCGGATCGTGCCTGTCAGCGGGCCAATTGGTTGACACTGACCCATCCCGACGGCATATTGTCGCGCTTCATTTTTCTCGAGCCCCGCAGCAGGAGACCAGCTTGGCCAACAGTGCATCCGCCCGCAAACGCGCGCGCCAAAGTGAGAAACGCCGCCGCCAGAACGCCAGTCAACGTTCGATGGTTCGCACGTCCATCAAGCGCACCCAGGCGGCGATCGCAAGCGGCAATCACGCGGACGCACAAGCGGCGCTGACCGCGGCGATCCCAGTCATCGACGGTATGGTCACGAAGGGCATCATCCACAGGCATAAGGCAGCGCGCCACAAAGCCCGGATGAACGCGCAGATCAAAGCCCTGAAGAGCTGAGCGAATCAAAGCAGCACCAGGTTGTCCCGATGCATCAGTTCGGGCTCCCGCATGTAGCCAAGGCGTCCCTCGATGTCGCGGGTTGCACAACCCAGGATCTTCTGGGCCTCATCGCTCGAATAGTTGACCAGCCCTTTCGCGATCCCACTGCCCTGCGGATCTAGACACAGCACGACATCGCCGCGCGTAAACGTACCACGCGCCGTCGTCACACCGACCGGCAGCAAGCTCTTTCCGCCGTGTTTCAGCACGCGTACGGCACCGGCGTCGAGCACCAGTTCCCCTTTGGTTTTCAGCTGGCCGGCAATCCAGCGCTTGCGTGCAAGCAGCACTTCCACATCCGGCACGAGCAGCGTACCGATACTGACGCCCTCGCGCAGCGCCACCAATACATCGTCACGCCCGCCATACGCGATCGCCGTACGTGCACCCGACCTCGACGCGACCCGAGCGGCGTTGATCTTGGTCGCCATACCACCAACACCCACCGCGCCCGCAGCCTTGCCGGCCATTGCGACCAGCCGAGGATCATTGGCGCGCGCAAATCCGACCAGCGGCGCGTTGGGATCAACATCCGGATCCGCTTCGTGGAGACCATCGCGATCGGTCAGCAGCACCAGGACGTGCGCCTCGACGAGATTGGTGACCAGCGCCGCCAGCGTGTCGTTGTCACCGAAGCGGATTTCGTCGGTGGCGACGGTATCGTTCTCGTTGACCACCGGCACCACACCGAGTTCGAGCAGCGTTCGCATTGTGGTTCGGGCATTCAGATAGCGGCGGCGGTTGGATAGATCGTCGTGCGTCAGCAGAACCAGTGCCGTGCGCAACCCATGCCGCTGAAACGCGCGCTCGTATGCTTCGATCAAACCCATCTGACCGACCGCGGCGGCCGCTTGTAGCTGATGGATCGCTTTGGGGCGTTCACGAAAACCGAGTCGGCTCGAGCCTTCCGCAATCGCCCCCGACGTTACCAATACCACCTCGCAGCCCTGCTCCACCAGCCGCGCAATCTGTCCGGCCCACCGTTGGATCGCGTCGCGATCGATGCCCTGCCCTTCAGCCGTCAACAACGAACTGCCGATCTTCACAACCCAGCGCTGCAGCGTGCCAAGCCGTTGGCGCTCCACCAGTTCCTCACCCATCGCGTCAGTCGGCACGATGGATCACATCGACCGATTCCAATTCGGCGGCGTCTGTTGCGGCATCGAGATCCGCCGCCAGCGGACGCTGCGGACGCCGCAGTAGCGACTGACGCAGCACGTCGGCCGCGATGTCCGCATCGAGCGTGACGTCGGCACTGGATATATCCGGATCGTTGGCAAGCGACTCGCGAGTTACTTCGATGTGACGCATCAGCGCGTCGAGTAGCGCGGTTACGCCATTCCCGGTGGCTGCGGAGACTGCAAACGTCGGCCGCGAGGGAAAGGCCGACTGCACCGACCGCACGATACGTTCGAGATCGCCGCTGGAAACAACATCGGCCTTCGTCAGCACGATCCACCGCGGCCGCCGCATCAGCGTCGGACTGTACTCCGCCATTTCCGCTTCGATCGCGCGCGCATTTTCAATCGGATCACTGCCGTCCGGCGGCGCCAGTTCGACCATGTGCAACAACACTCGGCAACGTGCCAGGTGGCGTAGAAACTGCGTACCGAGCCCAGCGCCCGATGCCGCACCCTCTATCAGCCCCGGAATGTCCGCCATCACGAAGCTGCGGTCATCGCCGAGCCTGACGACACCCAGGTTCGGGGTCAGGGTCGTGAACGGATAATCGGCAATTTTCGGACGCGACGCGGACACGCGCGCGAGCAAGGTCGATTTGCCGGCGTTCGGCATGCCCAACAGACCGACATCCGCCAGTACTTTCAATTGCAGACGCAGGCGGCGGATCTCACCGGGAAACCCGGGTGTGGTCTTGCGCGGCGCGCGATTCGTCGCCGATTTATAGCGCGTGTTGCCGAAACCGTGCTGGCCGCCGCGCGCGACGATCAGACGACTGCCTGGCGTCGGCATGTCGCCAAGAATTTCGAGCGTGTCTTCGTCGACCACCGTCGTACCGCTCGGCACGCGAATCACAAGGTCCGATCCGCCGCGCCCCGTCATGTTTTTGGGGTGACCTGATGCGCCATGTTCGGCGCGATAACGCGATCGATTGCGGAAATCGACTAGCGTGTTCAGCGCTACATCGGCTTCGAGGATGACATCACCGCCATCACCGCCATCGCCACCGTCAGGACCACCCATCGGGATGTATTTTTCGCGCCGGAACGAACACGCCCCTTTGCCGCCCCGACCGGCTTCAACCTGGATGGTGGCTTCGTCGACGAATTGCATTAAACGTCTCGCCGTTAGCGCAATGCACCCGCGCGGTGACCTACCTAGACTTCGGCAGCAACCACACTGACGATTCGGCGCTTCAGGCGACCTTTCTCTGCAAACTGCACCCGACCGTCGGCGGTCGCGAACAGCGTATGGTCGCGCCCGCACGCGACGTTGTCGCCCGGGTGAAACTGCGTACCGCGCTGACGTACGATGATGTTGCCGGCCACGACGACCTCGCCGCCGAACTTTTTCAAGCCCAGCCGCTTCGAGTGCGAGTCGCGGCCGTTGCGGGTACTTCCGCCTGCTTTCTTATGCGCCATGGACGACTCCTAGCCAGTGATTGCCGTGATGCGCACGTCGGTGTACCACTGCCGGTGACCGGCACGGCGCATGTAGTGTTTACGGCGACGAAATTTGATGATTCCAATCTTGTCGTGGCGTTCGTGGCCTACGACTTCCGCGGTGACCTTGCCGCCCGCGACATAGGGCTTGCCGACCGTCACGTTGTCGCCTTCCGCGACCAGCAGCACTTCGTCGAACTGCACCGCGGCTCCCGGTTCGGCATCGATGAGTTCCAGACGAACGACCTCACCTTCGCTGACGCGGTGCTGCTTGCCACCACTCTTGAACACCGCAAACATAGCCCTCTCCTGACGACGATTCCCTTGGGAGTCTGTATTACAATGCCCCAATCCCGAAGGGCGCCCGCAAAAGGCGCGTAATTCTACGGGCAAAGATTTCGCAATACAACGCGCCACAAGGCCCCGAACGGCACAACTCATGGCACAGCAAATGCCCAGCACGATGGTCGACGCGGACGACGCGGCACCCATCATCACACCGCCGGATATCAAGGCCGTATATGCGCTCGTTGCCGAGGATTTCGACTCGGTCAATGCACTGATCCCGCGCCGGCTCACCTCCGATGTCGAACTGGTCGAGGAGATCGGCCGCCACATCATCGAAAGCGGCGGCAAGCGACTGCGGCCGTTGCTGGTGCTGTTGAGCGCACGTTGTCTGGGCTACAACGGCAGCGACCACATCAAGCTCGCCGCGGTCATCGAATTTCTCCACACGGCCACATTGCTGCATGACGATGTCGTCGACCGATCCGATCTACGCCGCGGGCGTGCGACTGCCAATCATCTCTGGGGGAACGCGCCGAGCGTGCTGGTCGGCGATTTCCTGTATTCGCGTGCGTTTCAGTTGATGGCGGAACTCGGCCGGATCGACATCATCGGCATTCTCTCGGACGCCACCAACGTGATTGCGGAGGGCGAGGTACAGCAGCTTGCGAACATCGGCAACGCCGATATCAGCGAAACCAACTACTTCGACGTCATTCGCGCGAAGACCGCGATGCTGTTTCAGGCCGCCTCGCATACCGCCGCGGTGCTCGCGGGACAGGACGAGAAACACATTGTAGCGCTGCGTGAATATGGACAAACGCTCGGTCTCGCCTATCAGCTCGTGGACGACTGGCTCGACTATGCCGGCGATGCCAACGTGATGGGGAAAAACGCCGGAGACGACCTTGCCGAAGGCAAGATGACGCTGCCGCTGATTCACACGCTGTGTCACGGCTCCTCGAGCGATCGCGCCTTGGTTCGCGATGCGATCGAAACGCGGTCGAGCACGTCGCTCGGTGAGGTCATCGTCGCAGTGAAGCAGTGTGGGGCGCTCGAACGGACCCGACACGATGCCGAAGTACAGGCACAACGGGCGATCGATCTGCTGCGCGATCTGCCGAGCGGCGAATATTGCGATGCGCTCGCCGACCTCGCGCGCTTCTGCGTTGCGCGCCTCAACTGACGGCGCACAGGCGCTTCGCACCGGTTTCGGTTGGCTTCGGCATACGCCGCGATTAGAATGCGCGGTCTTCCCGCATGGCCAGGGAATATCGGAGTGTAGCTCAGCTTGGTAGAGCACCACGTTCGGGACGTGGGGGCCGGAGGTTCGAATCCTCTCACTCCGACCA
>CAWEUM010000008.1:0-19671 GCA_963812255.1 uncultured Gammaproteobacteria bacterium
ATCGGCTTTCTGAAGGCGCATGAAGTAGGCGTCAAGATTCCCGATCTGATACGCAAGCATGGTTTTTCGGAGCAGAGCTTCTATCGCTGGAAGTCCAAATACGGCGGGCTGGAAGTTTCGGATGCAAAGCGACTGAAGGAACTCGAACAAGAAAACGCGCGTTTGAAGAAGCTGCTGGCGGAGGCCGAGCTCGACAAAGCGATGCTGAAGGACGTTCTGGCAAAATGTATGGTCCGCTCCCTGTTCGCAACAGCGGATCGACGTCTTCGGCAAGATGGGGCTGCGATAATGTATCCGGCCTGTTAACGGATCGGTCTCGATCCTGGCCCTGATGGAACTTCGATCCGGCGCGTCCTCATAAATTGGTTCGATCTCGAAGATCGCTTTTTTCGGTCAGGTTGCGCGCCAGAGGGATTGCCCTGTTGCCATTCAGTCAGTTGCTGTCGCAGAACTCGGTGTGATCGGTTTTGTATCTCCTCCTCAGGCGTTGCGTGGTCGATAGATCGACTGCTGCGTCAACACCGCCCAACTCATGCGCGCCAGTTTGTTCGCGAGCGCAACGACCGCAACGTTTCGATGCGCGCGAGACTCGAGTTCGTTGACCCAGACACCCAATCGGTGGCGTTCGCGATCAGTGTGCAGGATCACGGACCGAGCGCCATGGATGAGCAACCGTCGAAGATAGGGGTTACCGCGTTTGGTGATACCCAGCAGCCGCTGTTGACCGCCGGTACTGTACTGTCGCGGAACCAGGCCGAGCCACGCTGCCACGGTACGTCCATTCTTGAACTCCGAACCGTTGCCGATCGCGGCGACGAACGCGGTTGCGCTCAGAGGGCCGATGCCGGGTATCGTCAGCAATCGTCGACAGTCATCTCGGTTGGCGGCGATAACTTTGATCTGGCGGTCGGCTTCGCTGATTGCCTCGTCGATGAGGCGCCAACGGTCCTGCAGCCGATCAAGGATCCGGCGTAACGCGACTGACAGCGTGTTGTCCGCATCTTCGAGCAGTCCCGGCAGAGCATCGCGAAGTGCTGGTCGCCCCTTCGTGACAATGATCCCGTTTTCCATCAGGAACGCTCGGATCTGATTGGTGATCGCTGTCCTGTCGTGTACCAGGCGTTCGCGATACCGATGCAGTGCCTGAAGGTCGAGCTGTTCCTGGGACTTGACCGGAACGAAGCGCATCGTCGGCCGACGCGCGGCTTCGGCGATGGCCGCTGCATCGTTGAAGTCGTTCTTCTGCGACTTCAGGTACGGCTTCACGAACTGAGCAGCCATCAGTTTGACCGTGAGCCCATGATCGAACATCGCGCGAGCAAGGTACTGTGCGCCGGGACACGCTTCCATCGCCGTCAAGTCGGGCGCGAGTTGAACGACGGTCGCTAGCAGCTGCGTTCGGCTGAGCTTCTTGCGGTAGATCGGCTTGCCAGCTCGGTTGGTTCCGACGAGATGGAACCAGGTCTTACCGACATCGATCCCCAGTGTGTAGATGACTTGATCCATGACGATCTCCCTGTGGTGGTGCCACGATGTTAGGCGGGAGCGGACCATTCCATTAGCTGTAGCACCAGCCGCCCGTCGCGAGCTGGTGAAAGTCATGGTGAACGAGCACGGTCTGTCGGTGCGTCAAGCGTGCCGTACGGCACGCCTGACGCGATCGACGTTCTACGCGCCACGACGGCCGCGGGACGACCGACCGATGATCGCGACGATCGAGCGTTATGTGCACGACAACCCGCGGCACGGCTTCGACAAGTTGTATCCGGCAGTGCGCGGTCAGGGGTTCGGCAAGTGTCGGCTGTACCGGGTCTACAAAGCGCTACGGCTGAACATCAAACGTCGCGGCAAACGCCGGCTGCCGCAACGAGTGAAGATGCCGCTGGTGATCCCGACGCAACCGAACGAAGTCTGGTCGGCGGACTTCATGTCCGATGCGCTGTGGTCGGGACGTCGCTTCCGCACCTTCAACGTGATCGACGACTACAACCGCGAAGTCTTGCGTATCGAGATCGACACGAGTCTGCCTGCACGACGCATCGTGCGTGCACTCGACGAGCTCGTCGAGATGCGTGGCGGACCCGCCGGGTTGCGTATGGACAATGGTCCCGAACTGATCAGCGACGAACTCGAGAAGTGGGCGCGTCGGCACGGCATCGAACGCCGCTTCATTCAACCCGGTCGACCGATGCAGAACGGTCTGATCGAACGCTTCAACCGTACTTACCGAGAGGAGGTCCTCGACTGCTACGTCTTCGAAACGCTCGGCGAGGTGCGTCGTATGACTGCAGACTGGATCACGCGCTACAACGAGATCCGTCCGCACGAGTCGCTTGGCGACATCGCGCCACGCCAATATCTGATGGCACAATCCCATTAACCCGCTACTTCCAAGTGGTCCGGAAAAACGAGGGGGTTACAAAGCCCACTGAACTTGGCCGTATCGGGCCAACGCCACTCGCGGACAACGTGTTCGCGTATCTGAGAGTATCGAGTCACCCGTTCACCGCCGAAAAGTTGTATGCGCTCGAGAACACGACGTCGTTTTTCGCGAAGTTCTGGGTCGCATTGCGACGTGCCGTAACGACGGGCATTCCGTTGCCGCGCGACGTTGTGAGATACGTGAGCCCACAAATCACGCGCGCTCAGGTGGTTGGGCTGACTACGCTCGGGCGTTCGGGCTGACGATTGGTAAGAAATTGTCAGCGACAAAATCCATAAAGACCCTCACCCTACCAGAACGCCTCAGATCGGGATGGGTCAGCATCCAAATTCCCAACGACTCTGAAGGAGCGCGAAAGGACAGTTCGACCAACTCGTCGAAGGAGTACTTCCTCAACAGACTTACTCCAACGCCCGCACGAACGGCCGCGACAGCGTCGCCGTGATTTATCGCATGAAGGGCAACATTCTGGTTTGGTACCAGGCGAAAGAACATACCGTTTTGAAAAGACGAGTCTAGTTCGAGGTCACCCAGCCCATTCAGACTCCAGGTGATCCATTCGCACTCCTCCGGCGCTGCCGGATCCAGCTTTTCCTGCAGATACTCGGACGATGCATAACAGGCGAAATTGACGCGCGCCAGTTGCCTGCCAACGAGGTCGTCAGGGGGCGTGTTTGTAGCAACCATCGCCACATCGACTTTGCGATGCAGGATATCTTCGCCCAATCTACGCACGGGCCCAATACTGAGCTCTATTCCCGGATATTCTCTTCGGAACTCGCGCAGTACCGGAAAGAGATCGATCAGCGATGCGTCGGAAACGGCCAGCTTGAGCAGGCCCTCGGGCGCGGGATCCTGTCCCATTGCGCGCCGCATGAGCGTTTCGGCTTGTTCCTCCATGGCGACGGCGTTGACGAAGATCTCTTCGCCTTGCGCAGTGACGCGGTAGCCCGCCTGCCTTCGGTCGAACAGCCGTAAGCGGAGCCCGTTTTCGAGCTGCGATATGTTCCGCAACACGGTGGCGTGGCTGACGCCCAGGTTCCTGGCCGCACCTACGACGCTGCCCATATTCACGACGGCGACGAAATAGCGGAGATGATCCCAATTCAGTGAATTGTTCATATACGGACATTGATGGTTAAGGAATGTGTATTTATGAACAGTAGCTAAGGGACTAGGATGGGTCAACTGGCGCAAAACATAGGTGTTTCGGTGGCCACAGACTTTTCGTCTGTCGCGGATGCGGTCGCGCAGATTCGGGAGGGCGGCTTCGTAATCGTCGTCGATGATGAAGACCGCGAGAACGAAGGCGACCTGATCATCGCGGCCGAAAAAGCGACGCGCGAAAACATCGCCTTCATGATTCGGCACACAAGTGGGGTCATCTGCGCACCCTGTGAGCCCGATCGGCTCGACACCTTGGCGCTACCGCTAATGGTCGACCAGAACGAGGAACCTCACCGCTGTGTGTTCACGGTATCCGTGGACTACCTGCCGCGCATGACGACGGGGATCTCCGCGTCGGAGCGGGCGCGGACACTGAACGCGCTGGCGGACCCGCTAGCCACCGCATCCGACTTTGTCCGCCCGGGCCATATCTTTCCACTCAGGTACCAGTCGGGCGGCGTATTGGTTCGTTCTGGTCACACTGAAGCTGCAATTGATCTCTGCCGTTTGGCCGGGTTGCAGGCGGCGGCAGCACTGTGCGAACTCGTCAACGACGACGGTACGATGAAGCGTTTGACAGACCTCCAGGCTTTTGCGACGACCCACGACGTGCCGATTATCTCCATCGACTCGTTGATCAAATACCAAGTGGAGAACGACACGCTGGTCGAGGAGATCGCCATCACGCCGATACGGCTAAACGGCGTGGAACTGCGCGCGCATGTCTATCGCACGGTGTTCGACCACAAACACATCATGGCAATCGTTAAGGGCGACATCGACGGCGCCAAGCCAACCCTGGTGCGTGTAGTCAAAGGCGAAAGCGATCGCGACTTTCTCAGCAGCGCGGTGGTTGCCGAAAACGTCATCAACCGATCGCTCAAACTCGTCACCGACGCCCCCCAAGGCGTGTTCATTTATCTACCGCCCGGTCCCCATCACCGACGAGAGGGTGAACTTGGTGGTGCGGTCTGGCGCGAAGTCGGGCTTGGCAGTTACATCCTCAGTTCGCTGGGCGTGCGGCGAATTCACTTGCTTGCCAGTCGGGAGCTTTCGTTTCCGGGGATTGCGAGTTTCGGGTTGAACATCGAAACCGTCATCAAGGAAGTGTGATGATGCCTGGGCACGAAAGAGTGCACATCACAGCCAGTGCGTCCCTTCCGACTCGACATGGCGCCTTCCAAATGGAGAGCTTCCGCTGGGAACCTGGGCTGGAGCCTCACTTAGCCCTGTCGTTGGGATTGCATCGCAGCGACGTCGTTCCGTTGGTACGAATTCACTCGGAATGCATTACCGGTGATTCATTTGGGTCCGTGCGCTGTGACTGTGGCGGTCAACTTGAGGAAGCCATGCGCATCATTGGCCGCGCCGGTTGCGGTGTGGTGATATACCTGCGACAGGAGGGGCGTGGCATCGGAATTGAAAAGAAGCTGCTCGCATACGAGCTACAGGAACAAGGGCTGGATACGGTCGACGCCAATCTGGCGCTGGGGCTGCCGGTAGATTCCAGGTCATACGATGCTGCTGTCGGCTATTTACGTCATCGCGGTATCTATCGTTGCAAACTTCTGACTGACAATCCGCGCAAACTCCTCGCGCTGCATGACAACCACATCGCTGCTGTTCGAGCTCGACTGATGACTCCTGATCGAGAAGCCTGCAAGCGATATCTTGAGACAAAGCACCTCAGGATGGGTCACTACCGTAACCGTTAGAACGCGTGAGCGTCGGTCTACTTGGGTAAACCAGTCAATACATAGAGGACGAAACATGCCCCATCCGCTGAGCAAATCGGACCGCTCCTCAATACGCATCGCCTTCGTCCAGGCTTGCTGGCACCGCGAGATCGTGGAACAGGCACGCGACGCATTTCTTTCGGCAATCGAGCGCGCGGGCTTTGTCCGCAACCAAATCGACCTCTTCGAAGTCCCCGGCGCCTTGGAGATCCCGCTTCAAGCGAAGCGGCTGGCAATGACAGGTCGCTTCTCGGCGATCGTCGCCGCCGCCTTCGTTGTCGACGGCGGCATCTACCGTCACGACTTCGTCGCTGCGACGGTCGTAGATGGCCTGATGCGAGTACAGCTCGAAACCGAGGTTCCGGTTCTCTCCGCTGTCCTGACACCACAGTCCTTCCATGAGCACGGCGAGCACAGAGGCTTCTTCCGGGAGCACTTTAAGGTCAAGGGTGAGGAAGTTGCCTACGCCTGCACAAGGACGATCGAGAACCTGGCGTTAATTGCTCGCGACGAAGAATTTGCCCAATGACGTCCGTCGAACTGCGGTTTCGTTGGTTTCCGGATACCCCAATTGAGTTGGGTGCAACTCAATCTCCCATGCGAGGCTGACCATGACGCTTGAACAGTTTCGAGAACAAGCTGCTCAGTGGCTCGAGATGAACTGTCCCCAGTCACTCCGCGGAAGTCAGGAGGTCATCTGGGGCGGTCGGAAGGCTCGTTACCCGCACGCCGACACGAAGTTGTGGCTTGATCGCATGGCGCAGCGCGGCTGGACGGTGCCAAGCTGGCCCAATACTTATGGTGGGGCAGCGCTGGATTCAGACCAGGCCGCGATCCTTCAGCAGGAAATGACCCGACTCGGATGTCCACCACCGCTATTCGACTTTGGGATCTCCCTGCTAGGTCCTGTGTTGCTTGAATTTGGCACGGATGCACAAAAGGCCTGTTTCCTGCCGGCAATCGCACGCGGAGAAATCCGCTGGTGCCAGGGCTTCAGCGAGCCAGAGGCGGGTTCCGATCTAGCGTCGTTGCAATGTCGCGCCGCAAGAGATGGGGACCGGTATCGAGTCACTGGCCATAAGATTTGGACATCCTATGGCGCACAGGCCGATTGGATTTTCTGCCTGGTCCGCACGCACCCCGGGGCACCCAAGCACGAGGGGATCAGCTTGTTGCTCATCGACATGGAGAGCGAAGGCGTGTCAACCGTACCCATGGAGTTGATCAACGGCGCCTCGCGGTTCTGCCAGGTTTTCTTAGACGAGGTATTCGTCCCTATCGAAAACAGGCTTGGTGAGGAACAACAAGGTTGGACCATCGCCAAAAAGCTGCTCGCAGTCGAACGGGCCGCGATTTCACAGGCCGGCGACAACAGCATTCTCAGCGAGGGTGGGCTCTGCGCGTTGGCCGATGTGCTACGGCGCTACCATCGGGAAAACGATCGTCTGTTGCGGGATGAAGTCGCGCAGGCGGAGATGGACGATCTGGCGTTTCGCGCCGCGCGAACGCAAGCAGGAGAAGGCAGTTTGGACGCGGTGGCGCGTGCGTCGTTTCTCAAATACTACGGCACCGAACTGACAAAACGCCGCACCGAACTGCGCACGCGAATCATGGGCGTGCAGGGCTTGGGATGGGAAGGTGGAACATTTCTTGACGACGAGAGGGACACCGTCCGCCAGTGGCTCTGGACGCTTGGGTATTCCATTCTTGGCGGCACGTCGGAAATTCAACTCAACGTGATTGCCCGCCGTGGTCTCAACTTGCCGGGCTAGATCTATGGCTCCCACGAACACTCTAGAAATGGTTCGCACAATGGCGCGACGATTTGTCTCTACGGAAACCGCGGTCAGTGACTTGCGAAAGCTACGAGAAAACAAGCTTGGATTCAGCCCGCATGTTTGGAACGGCATCGTAGCGCTTGGGTTTCCAGGGATTGCGTTTGAGCAGCAATTCGGAGGTGAGGGACTAGGCTACGTCGAATTCGGCGCAGTTTTGACGGAGTTGGGTAGGCACCTGGTGGCCACCCCTATCGTGTCGAGCGTTGTCCTGGCCGGAGAGGCGATTCGACTCGGGGGTAATGCGGCTCAGAAGAACAGATGGCTACCCGAGATTTCGCAAGGACGGCGATTCTTCGCGATGGCGCATCAGGAAAGCCCAGATTTTCGAGCTTACGACATAGCTTGCAGCGCAAGACGTTGCGGCTCTGGGTACGTACTTACCGGACGCAAGCTGTTTGTGCTAGACGGGCACAGGGCCGACTACCTGATAACGGTCGCCCGCACGTCCGGTAGTCCAGGAGATCGGGGTGGGCTGACGCTCTTTTGTGTCGACCGCACCTCCGCGGGATTGCAAATCGCATCCGGTCTGTTGCTCGACAGTCGGGTCGCTGCAAATGTCGCGTTCGAGAATGTGGAGATTGCGGCCGAGCGGATCATCGGTGAGCCGGAACAGGCTGCGGACATTCTCGATCCCGTCATCGATCGCGGTGCTGCCATGCTGGCGGCAGAGATGCTGGGTGGGATCGAGGAGTGCTTTTCGCGGACGATCGCTCACCTACAAGAACGCCGACAGTTTGGCGTCCCAATTGGATCCTTTCAGGCGTTGCAGCATCGCGTGGCCAAATGGGCGTGTGAAGTCGAGTTGGTCGCGGCCATCACTCGACGCTCACTGGAATTGGCGGATGAAGATGACCCGATGAGATTTCGATCCTACTCGAGTGCGGCGAAGGCTCGGGCTTCTAGTGTCTTCGTTCAGCTTGCCGCAGACGCAATTCAGCTCTTTGGTGGAGTCGGAATGACGGATGCGCATGAGATCGGGTTTTTCTTGAAGCGCGCTCGGGTTGCCGAACAAACGCTTGGTGATGCGGCATATCACCGCGATCGATTTGCAGATGCCCAGGGGTTCTAGGCTGCTGTCGGCGAGAAACGCTGGCGGCGAAGTAACATTTTCCTTCGAAGATGGATCTGGCTCCAAGGTGCCAACCAAGTGCGGACTATAGGCTCAGGCAATGCGTACGCTGACGTTACGAATTGGCTTGGGAGGGTGGTGATGGGCCGCGAAGCGCGTGATCGCTCGGTACACATAGATCTGCACGGTAGCTGTCTATGCGAATCTATACGGTTTTCCGTTTCAGGTAGGGTTACCGATTTCTATCTTTGTCATTGCAGCCGTTGCCGGAAGGAAACCGGATCTGCCTTTTCGACTAGCATGTTCGTTCCATTGGATGCCGTTACCTGGTACTCACCGCCTGACGCGGTGAAGCGTTTTGAACTGCCATCTGCAGAGCACTTCTGCCTCGACTTTTGCATGCGCTGCGGATCGGTCGTTCCCTACATCAGTCGAGGTCACGAATTCTACATCGTCCCGGTCGGCAGTCTGGACAGCCACATTGACATAGCGCCATTTGAGCAGATCTATTGGCAGGACCGCGCTTCTTGGTACGAGGCGGGCGTCCAGTGTCCAAGAAGCGACGGCGAGAGATCGTGACTACAGGCTGCAGCATGTTGAAGCAGCTGACCAACGCCGGAGGGAGGTCGGTCGTGAATACCTATGGAATCGTCGCCGACGATCGTCTTCTACCGAGTGTTGCCTAATGAAATATCACTTGGCGCAATTCAACGTAGCCACAGGATTCGGGCTATCTAGCGAACCCGTGATGCTTGGGTTCATGGAAAGGCTTGATGAAGTCAATGCCGTCGCTGACCGGTCGCCGGGATTCGTGTGGCGGCTAAAGACAGCTGCGGGAAATGCGACGGCGATTCTTCCGTACAACAACAAGCGAATACTCATCAATCTGTCGGTGTGGGAAAGCATTCGGGATTTTCGCCAGTTCGTCTACACCACGATCCATGGCGAAATGGTGAGAGATGGTCGGATTTGGTTCGAGCCGAAGACGGAACCCCAGATTGTGATGTGGTGGATCCCGGCGGGGGAACTTCCTACGGTCGACGAAGCTGTAGATCGCCTGGCATTCCTGCGTTCGAAAGGCTCTTCCAGCGAGGCATTTTCGTTGAGATCAACGTTCCCGCCGCCTGGCGACTCAGGATGGCCGGCCGGTGAAACACCGACTGCTGGGAGGTTGGTGTGACCCAATCTAGCATTCTTATGCGTCGCCAAAACGTTGTCCGAACTCTGTCGTGGAATTCGCGCGGCGTTTTGTTGCGCTCACAGATCGAGAGCGTCTCTGGTGACGTCAGGGAGAGACCAATGACGAGCCGGTGGCGAACCGATTTGTAGGCTGGGACTTTTCATGCCAAGTACAGGCGAACTCGTGGATACACTGTCTGCGTTGAAATATCTAGGTATTGATTGGATGGCGATGCTGTTTACGTTTGCCGCGATCCTGAGGCTCGGCAACAAATCCAGAAGCGGTTTTGCGCTGATGATGCTCGGAAATTCGTGTTGGGTTGTCATTGGCGTGTTGACCGGTAGTGTCGCTATGATCGTTGCGAACGCAGTCTTCCTTTTGACGAATGCGCGAGGTTGGTACCGATGGAGAGCATCCCATCAGGAAGTGGCTTCCCTACCGTGAAATGCAGACAATTTCCGGCGTCTCAGCCGCGACGGCTACCATGCCGAGCAATCGCAAACAAAGCCCGGCACAAATCGATCGACTGCAGCTCGAACAGGCGAGACGCGACCGCGCCTAGACAGGAAATCCTAGAGTTCGGTCGAAGGATGGATATGCAGTCGACGTCGATGAGCTACAAATTACCTCGACGTACCAAGGCCTGTTGGAAGGCTGCGTTGGTCCCGACGAGTGGCTGAGCAGAGGCATCGTGCATGCCAGGCAGCAAGCATCATCGAAACTACACGTGCTGGAGCCGACAACAACCGTGGATACGCTAGATCCCACGCGTTTTTGGCTTCCAAGATTTCGTATGCCGGCTGAATGCCCTTGATTGTCACACCAGAGAGCCTGAGATTGAATTCATGAAAGTACTGGTTACAGGCAGCGCGGGTCACCTGGGAGAAGCGCTCGTTCGTGTTCTCCAATTTGAGCCTGCGAAAAATGTTGTCGTTAGTATCGACATCAAAGCCTCTCCCTTTACCACGGTCGTGGGGTCGATCACTGACGCGAGATGCGTCGCCGATTGCATGGCGGGAGTGGATGTCGTCTTTCACACAGCGACCCTCCACAAACCTCATGTCGCAACACATTCCAAACAGGCGTTCGTTGACACAAACATCTCAGGCACGTTGACCCTTCTCGAAGCCGCCGCTGCAAACGGCGTTAGGAGATTTGTATTCACCAGCACGACAAGCGTGTTCGGAGATGCAATGCGGCCAGCACACGGAGAACCAGCGGTTTGGGTCACAGAAGACAGGCTACCGATCCCGAAGAACATCTATGGAGTCACCAAAGCGGCGGCCGAAGAGCTTTGCTACCTATTCCACCGTAAGCATGGGTTGAATTGCATCATTCTCAGAACGTCACGGTTCTTCCCCGAAGAAGATGACGACCGAAGCAAGCGTGCGCTCTTCACAGATGCCAATCTAAAAACTAACGAGTTTCTGTACCGACGGGCCGATGTTGAGGACGTGGTTAGCGCCCATCTGTGCGCGGCGGAGAGGAGTTCTGCCCTGGGTTTTGGCCGCTACATCGTGAGCGCGACCACGCCGTTTCGCCCTGACGACATGACCGAGCTTTGCTCGAATGCGTCGGAGGTCGTGCGTCGTCGTGTGCCGGAGTTCGTCGGAGCTTATGAGGCGCTCGGCTGGCATATGTTCGACGGGATCGACCGAGTCTACGTGAACGAAGCGGCCCGCCAGGACTTATTCTGGGCGCCCAAGTACGACTTCTCGACCGTACTTGAGCGCCATCGAGCAGGACGGAGTCCAATGAGTGCACTCTCCGTGGCCATTGGGAGCAAGGGATACCACGCCAAAGTGTTTGGCGACGGCCCCTACCCTGTAATCGACTGAGCGCTTCGTGGCCTAACCGTAGGTGGATGTGATGTCTTGGATTCGAAATTCGCAAACGTCCGACTACCACCTTGGCAACATCTGTCGCTTCGGGTGATCGGTGATCTGCTGCATCGGCTGATGAAGCCGATCCACGGAACGGATCGAGGATCTGATTTTCGGGAACTGGCAAGGCTCAGCGCAGTGATCTGGTGAAATTGGCGGCGCAGCTGATCATCGAGGAAGCCCTCGAAGGCGAGGTCCACGAACATCTCGGGCGTGATTACTACGCACGCAGCGAGTCGACCGGACAGTGGAACGGTTACCGGCGCGGCAAGCTCGATACGGCTGAAGGTCGGATCGACTATGCAGTGCCGCAGGTGCGCGGCCTGGAGGGATGGAAGAGTGCCGTGCGGTCGGCGCTGTCGGGTCGCAGCGAAGAGCTCGAGCGGCTCGCGATCGAGATGTACTCGCGCGGTTTGTCGGTCAGAGACATTGTAGCGGCGTTCGTCGACGAGGCCGGCCGCTGTGTGTTGTCGAAGAGCGCGGTGTCGGTCGTGACCGAGCGGCTGTGGCAGGACTACCAGAGCTTTGCGAGCCGGGATCCGGCCGAGCACGACGTTGTAAATCTATTCTTCGATGGCATCGCCGAGCGGCTGCATCTGGGGCCACCACGCGAGGCCGTACTGGCCGCTCGGGGTATTACCAGCCAAGGGAACAAGCGATTGCTCGGCGTGTTGCCGGGGACGAAGGAAGATACGGTGTCGTGCAAAGAGTTCCTGCGCGATTTGAAGTCACGACGTCTGCGGGGTCCCGTGCTCGTCGTCGCGGACGGTGCACCAGGACTCATTCGAGCCGTTGACGAAGTATTCCCGAGGAGTCTGCGGCAACGCTCTCTAGTGCACCGGATCCGCAACCTCGAGGCAAAGGCACCCGCCGAGCTGAGGGGCGACGTGAAGGATCAAGCGCATGCCGCATACCGCGCGTCATCTCCGGCGCTGGCGCGTCTGACGCGCGATGAGTTCGTCAAACGCTTCGAGACGGAGCTGCCATCGGCAACGCGCTGCTTCCTCGGCGACTTCGAAGCGTGTATTGCCCATCTTCGTTTACCGATTGCGCATCGGCGCGCCATCCGTACCACGAATCGGGCCTATGCTGCCAAGCGCATCGCTGAAGGTCACTCGAAGCTCGAGGCCCAGTGCCGCGGCATCGCTACGGGAAGGTCTCGAGGAAACCTTGACGGTTCAAGCGCCCGGTATCACCGATGCATAAATGGGCTAAGCACACGGCTTCGCCTGAAAGGACAACTGTTATGGACAAAAATTCGGGAACACTGGTAAAAATTTGCGGCCTGACCCGGGACAGTGATGCCGGGACGGCCGTCAGCCTGGGCGCGGATGCCGTCGGCATGGTGTTTTACCCAGACAGCCCCAGGAATGTCAGCCATGAACAGGCCAGGGCCATCACCCGGGCAATCGGTGACAGGGCGTTGAAAGTCGGACTCTTTGTCAATGCCGCTGCCCGCTTTGTCCGGGATATCTTGGAGCAGGTCCCGCTGGATATCCTGCAGTTCCAGGGTCAGGAATCGCAGGCCTGGTGCCTGGAATTCGGGCGTCCCTACTGGAAGGCCATCCATGTCAGGGAGGCGGCACAATTGCCCGGACAGATTGCACTACATGAGACTGCTGCGGGCATCCTGCTGGACACCTGGCATCCCACCCAGCCGGGCGGTACAGGCAGAACATTTGACTGGTCGGTGCTGGAAGGCCTGACTTTTGAGCAGCACCTGATACTTGCCGGGGGACTGACACCGGAAAATGTGACAACCGCCATTGCCATGGTCAGACCCTGGGCGGTGGATGTCAGTTCAGGTGTGGAGGAGTCGCCTGGCATCAAGTCGGCAGCCAGGATGGAACAATTTATCAACGAGGTAAGACGTGTCGGCGTTTTGGGATTCAAAGAACGATGAGAAACGCGAGTTTCGCGGACCTGCTGCCAAAGCTACCCGTTCGTTCCGTCGCTTGGCGGCCGCAGACGCCGGTAGCTTCGTGTTCACAGACGACGCGGGTGTGAAAGTGCGTGAGCTCCCGCGAGGTGCGTTGCTAAAAGGGCCTCAGCCACCCCGGATTCGACAACAGCACGTCCGCCGAGCAAACGCTTAGCGGCGGTTTCTTGCCACCGTAGATCACGTTGGGTCAAGGTGAGTGACGATAGATTGGGCACCTGAGTGGGCACCACTTATCACCGCAGCGAACTGGTCGTGAAGGACGCGCGGCGAGCGGCTGCATCGCAGTGGGCGAGGCATGTTAGGAGCCCGCCGTTGTCATCTGTTGGAACGGCGCTCGCATGCGCTGATGCGCGGCAAGCGGTACCCTGCATCGCTGTATCGGGACCAGTGAGGCACATGCAGGTTGAAACTCGGAGAATGAACTGGAAGGACGGATTAGGTCAGACGGGAGTGCTCGCCGCGCTGGGGGCGGCACTCCTATTCGGCGCCGGCACGCCGCTCGCAAAGGCGCTGCTCGCGAGCACCGATGCGTGGCTGCTCGCCGGCCTTCTATATCTGGGCTCGGGCGTCGGGCTGACGCTGTATCGGGTTGCGACGCGCGCGCCGTCCGCGCGCCTGCCGCGCGGCGAAGTTGCCTGGTTCGGCGGCGCGATCTTGGCGGGAGGCGTGACCGGCCCGGTGCTGCTGATGTTCGGGCTGACGGGCATGCCCGCATCCGGCGCGTCGCTGCTCTTGAATGCAGAAGGCGTATTCACGGCGTTGCTCGCGTGGTTCGCATTCAAGGAAAACTTCGATCGACGCATCGCGCTCGGCATGGCGCTGATCGTGTTAGGCGCGCTGGCGTTGAGTTGGCCCGGGGAAGCGCGCTTCGCCGGCCTGTGGCCGATGCTCGCGATCCTGGGCGCGGGCTTCGCGTGGGGATCGACAATAACCTGACGCGTAAGGTTTCGCTCGCGGATGCCACGTGGATCGCATCGATCAAGGGGCTGGTGGCTGGGATCGTGAACCTCGCCCTTGCACTGTGGCTCGGTGCGCGCAGACCGCCGATGTATGACGTCGGCAGCGCGATGCTGGTCGGCTTCTTCGCGTACGGTGTCAGTCTCACGCTCTTCGTCATCGCGTTGCGCCACCTCGGTACCGCGCGGACGGGGGCGTACTTCTCGGTCGCGCCGTTCTTCGGCACCGCGCTCGCGTTGCTGATGGGAGATACGCTGACTCCGCAGTTGATCGTCGCTGGCGCGCTCATGGGCGCCGGCGATACTTGGTCAGCACGTGTGTCGAAACACCCGCGATCGCCATGACCAGCAGTGTCCTCGACGCCGACCAACGCGCAACGAATATTAGCAGCGTGGACAGAAGCGTAAGAACAGCCAGCGCCACATTGATGCTCGCGAACAGCGGCAGATGCAGTTGTGTGCCGGGAACGGGTTGCGCGGCCGACTGCGTGAACAGCGCGTGCAACGCGAACCACAGTGCGAGATTCAGGATAACGCTGACAACCGCTGCAGTGATCGCCGCCAGAGCGGCCGCCAGCGGCTTCTGATGCCGCCGAACCCGCTACGACCGGTGCGCCTCCATACATAGCCGAACACGCCGGCACCGATCACGACGAGCGGGAACGGCATCCCGAACACGAACAGCGCAACGAACGCGACGGTCGCCGTTGCGCGCGCAACTCGCCTGCGCAGGGCGCGACGGCCCACACGCAACACCGCCTCGACGACCAGCGCCATCACGGCAGTCTTGAGACCGAGGAACAGTCCCTCAATCATCGGAACGTGGCCGAGCGTCACATAGACGATCGAGAGTGCGAGTATCGCGAGCGCACCTGGCACGACGAACAACGTACCAGCGACGAGTCCCCCCGCGCGTGCCGTGCATCAGCCAACCGATGTAGGTCGCGAGTTGTTGCGCCTCCGGGCCGGGCAACAAGGTGCAGTAGTTGAGCGCATAGAGGAACCGTTCTTCGCCGATCCACCGCCTTTCGTCGACGATCAGTTTGTGCATCAGCGCGATCTGACCAGCGGGACCACCGAAGCTCAGCAGGCCAATCTTGCGCCAGACGCGCGTGGCTTCTCCAAACGAAACCGAGTGACCTAACGCCCCTGTGTTAATTCGTTAGCTTTGCTCGCGTGTCGACGTCGCAACTGGGCGAGCGTCGCGTCGGCAAGCGGTTCGAGAGCGCTGTCAGGAAACGGCAGCACGGCGCTGACGTTGATCTCGCACAGCACGTAGGTGTCTTCGCGAGATCCGGTCTTCGGCCCGTAGAGGAAATCCGCATCCCAGATCACCGGCAGGTCGTCAGTACCGATCGCGAGCGTGCGACACAACTCTGGTACCCACTCGGATTGGAGTTTGCGCTTGAGCAACTGGAAGTCGTCTCGCGTCGGCGGGTAGTACAGACGCGGTCCTGGTTGTGGTGCTTCGCTGGACGGCGCTCCCGGGGGCGCAGGGAAGAGCGCGTTGATCAGTTGTTCGCCGAAACCAGCAACGCGATCGTGGACGAGATAGCAGCGCACCATGCCGTCGACGAGTCGCGGCTGGTACGGCTGGTCGATCATCCGTCCCGTTCCGTCAAAGTACGGTTCGCAGCGCTCGAGGAACTCCGCAAGCGGAAGCGCTTCTTCAACGCTGCCGCGCCGCGCATGTTGCGCTCGTATCCGTGTTGGGAGAGCGCCCGATGCTCGGGCCTCTGCTGCTTCGACTTTCCAAACGCCGTTGCCGCCGTTGCCGCGATACTGTTTGAGCACCCGCGGTTGCCCTTCGGCGAGAACCTTCGGCAGCTCGTCACGGAACTGCTCGAACGTCGCATAGAGACGCGTATCGGTGCCCCAACCCATGTCGCGCGTCCGATACAGCACTTCCTTCGTGCCCATCTTCAGAATGATGTCGGGATGTGCGCTGACGAAGACGTCGCGCACGGCAACGTCGCGCAACATCGGATCGAGCAACGACCGATCGTGGCCATCGGTGATGGGATCGACCCATACCAACACTCCGTCGAACGTGGCCAATCGTTCGCGCAATTCCTCGACGATGTCATCGGCGTAGACCACAGGAATCGCGTCGATTCCGCGATGCGAAAATGCCTCAAAGACTGCACGTAATCGCGTGTCCTTCGGAGCCGGCGGCGGCGTGTGAGGATCGCCGCGCCACAGCAAAGCGACCCGACTCATGTCTTGGCGGCCGCCGCTTGCGCATCGAGCGCGCTGCGCAGACCCCGCGCCAGATCGGCGGTCGTGCCTTTCGACCAAAAGTGCGTGAAGTACAGTGTCGGCGTCTCACCGATCATGTGCGTATGCAATGCGACGACGTGAACGTGTGCTCTTCGCAGCGCCTTGAGCACAGGCTGCACTTCGGATGCGGCCATGATGAAGTCGCCGTCCATCAATGCGAGTTGATCGGTCCCGACGAACGCGGCCCACGTCGTCAGACCCATCGATCCGCCGATCGGCATGCCGTGCATCGTCGCGTTGCGAGCGATCGTAATTTTCGGTACGCCTTGGCTCACCGGTGCCGGTTGGCCGACGATCTGCTCGATCGCCGCCGCATCGATCTGCCCTGGCTTCGGCGACGCGCCACTGAAGGTTTCAACCGGTTGCGCCTGCGCACTGCGAACGGATCGAATCGCATCCCAAACTGATTTCACCGCAATGGCGAGCGAATCGGGCTTGCCTTCTCCGCCGATGTGCATGAAGTACACCGGTGGTGTCTCGTGAAAGAAGTGATTGTGGATCGCGGTGACCGCGAGCCCATACGCAAGGGCGGCGTCCATGGCCGCGTCGACCTCGTCGGCGAACACGACCGTATCGCCCATGACCATTGCGAGACCATTGGGCATCGGTGCAAAAGCGGCCCACGAACCGAGCCCGGCCGGTGGCGGTAACACGGTGCCGTCCACAGTCACGCTCACGTCTGTGCGCGGCCATGCGATTTTGACGACGCCATCGGACTGCGGTGCCGCGGTGGTCCCACTTGCCTTGCCAATCGCATCGGCATCGAGCGTTGCCGCGTGCAGGTGTAACGAGCCGAACGCTGCGACGCCAAGCGCGGCGACTGCGAAGCGTGATCGAGTCCCCTTGGTTCGGTTCATGGCGTGTCCTCCTTGGCTTGAGAGAAACTTGCATGGAGCGCATCGAAGACCGGAATCATCCCGGCCAGAAAATCATCGTCGTTCGCGCGTTCGGTGCGCATTCCCGTCGCAATCGCCGCAAACCCAGACGCTTCGGATAATGAAACACCGC
Source organism: uncultured Gammaproteobacteria bacterium (assembly GCA_963812255.1). Lineage (GTDB taxonomy): Bacteria > Pseudomonadota > Gammaproteobacteria > Pseudomonadales > Azotimanducaceae > DATJGR01. The sequence continues at coordinate 17,503 of CAWEUM010000008.1, forward strand.
CGACGTCCAGGTAGTGCACGAGCGCACCCAGCCGCGCCAGCGCGTGGTCCTCCGCCAGGCCGAACGCCATCAGCAACACTTCAAACGTCACGCGACCCCCGACGTGGGTGAACTCCGCCAAATCGAAGTCGAAGCCGACCGCTCGCTTCGGACAATCCTTCAGCTTGGCGATCCACAGAAATTTCGCTTTCGGATCGATGAAGCGTCTGATCAACCAGGCGGATGCCACACGATCGATCCAAAGGTGTTCGCGCGTCGCCCATGTGCGGCCTCGATATTTCAGTAGATCGCGTCTTGCGACGTGTCCTACTGCGAAGTGCGGTTCGTCGGGCGACAAGCGACGCTCAAGCGCGGCTTCGATATCCGCGAGCGACGTCTCGATCTGACTGCGCGATGGGTTCGGGAAGAAGTCGATCGCTGTCACCGCGTCCAAGTCGCGTCGTAGACCGAGCAGCGCGCGGCGTGCATCTGCCTCGTCGAGTTTTCCGATCCGTCTTTTGAGTCGATCGAGTTTTCCGAGCAGCGCAGCGTATTCATCGTCACGATCGAACAGTCGAACGAGTTCGTGCTGCTGACCTTCCGACGTGCTTGGGAAGGACACGACGTGCGCCGAACCACCGCTGGCGATCACGTCACGTGCCTGTTCGTTGAGCGCCGCCCAAGTACGCGCTGATTCCGGCAACACGTACACGCCATCGCGCAGCGGTTCCGCGCCGCACGCCTTCAATGCACGCCACACGCGCATGCGCGGTGTTTTATGCGCCGACGGCAAGCTGATGACCAACATCGACCAGGCGCTTGTCTTCTTCATGCAGCAAAGACTACGTCTTGGTAGTAACCTCTACAAGCATGAGATTACTGCCGAGTGCATTTGGACGAACCAGGATCGATCGCTGCGCATGCGTGCTGCTGATCGGTGTCCTTGCCTGTGGAACCACATTCGCCTCCGAGCCGCTGCGCGTCGAACGTGTCATCGCACTGGGTCCTGTCAACGGACGCATCGACCATCTCGCGGTCGACCTCGCGCGACAACGCCTGTTCGTGGCAGAACTCGGCAACAATTCAGTCGGCGCAATCGATCTGGCCGACGATGGAAAGGTCCGCACCTTGTCGGGTTTCGCCGAACCGCAAGGCGTTGCGTACGATTCAGCATCGGACACGTTGTATGTCACCAACGGCGGTGACGGCACCGTCCGATTCTATTCTGCGGGTACGCTGGAGGCGACAGGACGCATCGAACTCGGCGAGGACGCCGACAACGTCCGTATCGACGCCGCCGCGAAGACGGTGCTCGTCGGGTTCGGCGAGAGGCTTGCCGTCATAAACGCGCACACGTACTCCTTTCGGACAATTCCGCTTGGCGGCCACCCTGAATCCTTCCAGGTGGCTTCAGCGCTGGATCGCATATTCGTCAACGTGCCGAGCGCGCATCAGGTGGTCTCTCTCGACACGAAAGACGGTGCGCTTCGCATTCCGATTCCAATACCGGGGAGAAACTTTCCGCTTGCGATCGACGATACCGGTGGGCTCATCCTGCCGCTGCGTCACCCGGCAAAACTGTTGGTCATTGGGGACGGCGGTCGCGAGCCGCCATCTACAGCGGATCTCTGCGAAGACGCGGACGATGTGTTCTTCGACGCACGGCGAGGACACCTGTATGTCAGTTGCGGCGATGGTCATCTCGACGTGTTCGAACGGCGCGAATCCGGATACTCGCGCGTCGGCCACATTGCCACGGCCGCTGGGGCGAGGACATCGCTGTTCGTGGCGGAGTGGGACCAGTTGTTCGTTGCAGTACCCGCCCTCGGAACGACACCATCAGCGGTCTGGGTCATGCGGCCGAATTGATCGTATGGAATGGTAGGGGAAGCGAACTCCAGGTTCATGGGACTGATTCCATCTTTCGGATGGTCGTCAGTTTGAATTGACGTCGCGTCGACTCGTTGCCAAACGACTCGGAAGGACGTGGTGACACGCGGATTCCGCCAACGATCCCGTTGAGGTCCCCGCTTCGCCGATCAATCTCCCTCGCCTTTCAATAGACGAGGAGGTGACGCGCGGAAATTCAGTTTGACTAGAGCCCCAGCGACTGCGGCGTACAGCGCTCTCTCCTTGAACGTTGCCATTGCACCAACCGTTTCCGGTGGGGGCGTTTAATGACTGTGGCGG